>NZ_CP013738.1:0-4800000 GCF_000261345.2 Streptomyces globisporus C-1027
CCCGCGGAGCGGGTACCCCATCGCTGCGCGATGGGCAAGCGAACCACCGGGCTGCGCCCGGTGGTTGCGCTCCCGCTCCGCGTTCGCGCTGCACCTCGCTGCGCGAGGTGCCCACCACCCAGGCTGCGCCTGGGTGGTGGCGGCCTGTCCGCTGCGCTCCCAGACCGGGCCTTGCTGCGCAAGGCCTGACCGGTTCTCCGCTTCGCTCCGCACCGGGTTGGGCCGGTCCGCTGCGCTCCCCAACCCAACGGCCCCTCCGGCTGCGCCTCCAAGGCCTGCGGCCCGCTGGCGCGGGCCGGGCTGGCTACAGGGGAGGGCGGCTGGGGCCGCGCCGACCTGACCGTTGCGGGGGCTGCATCATCTGATGCAGCATGTTGGATTGGTAGAACCGGGCCACACACCCGGGAAGATCCATGGTCCAATCGGGCGCGGAGTTGGCGAAACCGGACTTTCTGAGCCCCAGAATAAAACGATGCCGTACCCCCACCCCGAAAGTATTGAAGTCAGGCTCTTCGCCCACTGCAAGAGAATTGAAACCATAATTATAGGGGGAGGCGAAATTGCCTCCCCCTATTTAAAACTTATACCCTTTGCTGAATCGAAACTGCGCCATAAACAAGTGCCTGGCTATTTTGGGTATAAAAATGGCCCTTGCGTTAATTACGCAGGGCTTGCATTGGGAGAGTGGCGGTGCGTTTCCTTTCAGAGATTATCTGCAATGAACTCGATGATTCTGCCAATGGTCATTAGGTAACCCATGACCTTAAGGCTTCTCACCCCCCAGCGAGCGGACGCGGCGAGACGGCGCGGGCCCTCCTCGGGCTCCTGTGTGCTCTCCTGAGAGGGCTTCTCCTGCTGTGGGGCCCGGTTGCTCCGATTGTTATCACTCATAGTTATCCTTCGTTTACTTATTGTAGTTGTTTCTGGGCATAATGATGCCGGAGGGTGCTTAACCTCCGGCGAGACATACGTCTGTCTTGGGTCTGTTTTGCTCTAGAAGAGCAGTGGTGAATCGCTTACTTCACTCTTCATCTTACACCCCGTCAGGCTTCTATGTCTACCTCCTGCATTACCCTGAGAGCTGTCGCTTGACGGCCCATCAGCTCTTCCCAATCTGTCTCTTAAAGTCTAACAGGTGGCACTGACATCGAGCGCTTTGGCGGTCTCCTGAGCGTCACTGCAGAGTTTATCAGGCTGGTTCATGTCCGCCGTCACGCCCCGTATTAGAACCCCAATATTGCGGTATGCCTGGGAAAACCTTGGGGGAGCTCCGATCACGCAGGCCGCCCCGGCCGCAATATGGACCTATTCGTCACATGGTCTGGGCGTGGAGCAACTAGAGGTCTCGGGAGTTCCGCCTTGAGCTGCCGTGGGATGGCGGAGACCGCCGACACATCTCTAGTGGCCGGCTGCGGGCTGCTTCAGCGAGCTCGCGTGGGTGCAGTTGGAGGTATACGGCTCTGCCGCAGGGCCCCCGTTGGCAGGATGCCCCCATCGCTGATTGGGGGGGGCATGGTCAAGGGTCCGTACAGCCACGGGAAGACGAAGGCGGAGGTGGCGGGTGAGCTGCGCGTCTACCTGGTGCGCATCAACCGGCGCCGCAGCAGATTCAGGTGCGCGGAGCAGAGGTACTTGCAGGAGGTTCGACGGCATGTCGTGGAGGCGGTGACCTCGGGAATCAACATCGAGGAAGCGGCCGCCGCAGCCGGCTACACCCCGAAGACCGTCGCGCGATGGGTGGCGAAGCGAAGAGTCGAGGCGCGTGGCTTACCTGTTGAGAGGGCGCAGGAGCGGCTTGTTCGGATCGGGGAGCGTCGGCGTCGTATGTCGCAGACGGAGTTGAGGATCTCGGCCAGGGCACGGGCGTCGGTGCGGCGGGCCATGGAGGTGGGGCTTTCCGCTCGGGAGTTCGCTGACATCACCGGGTACACCACGAAGACGGTTGATCGGTGGTTCGAGTCGGCGTTGCAGGCTCTGGAGCAGGCGGCGCGGCAGCGGGAGGTCGCGCAGGCGCGGCGGGGGAAGCGTAGGAGGCCGCCTCAGCATCTGTCGCCGGCCGAGCGTGCTGAGTGGCTTGCGCAGAGGGAGAGGAGGCGTACGGCTGTGATGCAGAAGAACGGTTTCCGGGTGAGGCCGGTGCGCTCTCCGGTGGTTGGGCTAGGGGTGGGTGAGGTGGCGCGGTTGCCGAAAGCACCCTGGAAGAAGACTTCGAAACCGGGTCGAAAGCGCAAGAAGAAGTGAGCTGCGTCACAGGTGCCTCCCGCGCGCGCGGACGCGCGCACGCGCAACCGTCATGGTAATCGCTACCGGCAGGTAAGTCGTCTGGCGGAGACCTGAGCTGACGGTTCGTTTGGGGCTACTGTCACATCCACTTCCGCAGCGATGCGTGGTCCCGATCCGTCAGGAACACGGCCGGACGACGCCCGTTGCTGCTGGGGTGCCGGCATGTCACTCGACCGATTGGGAGGTGTTCTTTTGCTCATGCCTACCGGCTCCGAGAAGAACGAGGAGGACCTTGCGTCCGAGAACGCAACGGGCCGGGAGGACCGCAGGAGGCGGCAAGGTCTCGTCAGTATGACGATGCTCGCGCTGCTGATCGGCTTTGCAACCGGAGCCGGCGAGCAACTCGCTGAACTGCTCGCGAAGGTTCTGGGCGCTTAACGCGGCGAGCCCCCTCGTGTCTCACCACTCGGGGGCCCACCTGCGGTGTCCTTCACTGGTGGCGGAACCCGTCTTCTCATTCCACTGACGGCGGGTTTCGCCACGCTGGCACACGCTACGGAAGTGTAGGAGCGAAGAGAAGACTCCCCGTACCCCGCCCTGAGGGGATCTTGTACCTGAAACCGGCTGACCGCCTGTACAGGCCCTCGCTGGCCCCCGGCAGCCCCAGGGGGGCCGTGGCGTCCGGTCGACGCCCTGAGAGCCGCCACCGGCCGCCCCACGCCCAGTGCGCGGCGGCCACGGGCCGACGCGACGCCACGGCCAGCGCAGCGCCCCGCCGGTTCCGATGACCGCCACCGCCCCCACCCGTCCACTCCCCCACCACCAGGGCCAAGGGCAGCAGAAGAGGAAGTCCGACCACTCACCACGCCGAAATCGCTGCCTGACCTGGGGAAACGAGAGAGGCCGTCCGGAACGAGCGCAACCCCCTTAGCAACCTCCTCTGCAACCCCCTTAGCAACCCCCCTGACAACCCCCTTAGCAACACCCTTAGCAACCACGAGAGCGGCCGAGGGCGGAGGGCCCAGTGAGCCCTGACGGCTCCTCCAGCGCCCACCAGACCACCCAAGGGGTCAACGGGCAGGAGAGGCGCAGAACGGTGCCTGGAGGGCTGCTGAACGCCGCGCCCCGCGCCTCCCACCAGGCGCGGCAGCCACCGGCCGACGCAGCCCCCAACAGCCAGCGCAGCGCCCCGCCGGTTCCGATGACCGCCACCGCCCCAAACCACCCACCACTCCCCCACAACACCGGGAGCAGGAAGGGCAGCAGAAGAGGAAGTCTGACCACTCACCACACTGAAACCAGGGCCTGACCTGGGTAAACGGGAGAGGCCGCCCAGGACGAGCGCACCCCTCTGTGCACCCCCCTTCGCACCCCCCTTCGCACCCTCCTGTGCACCCCTCCCCGCACCCCCCTTTGCACTCCCCGGGAGCGGGCCGAACGGATGGCGGGGTACGGCCAGTGGGAGAAGCCGACGGAACGCGGGACCGAACCCGGCCACCGCAGGCGGTGGCCCGGCCCACTCACCACGCGGTGGTGAGTGGCGTGGTGAGTCCCACCCAGGCGTGGTGAGTGGCGTGGTGAGTTGTTGGGCTGCCGTGGTGAGTCCAGGGAGCGGGGGCGCTGTGACCTGCCGTGGTGAGTGCGGCCAACGTCGCCGTGGACGTCAGGGAGCACCCGGTACGTCACCGAAATGCCGTACGCCGCTCAGCGCGAGGAACCCGGACCGATACGAACGGCTTGCCCCACAACTTGCCCCACAACTTGCCCTACAAGTTGCCTCACAACTTGCCCCACCCGATGCCGGTGGCGGGGAAACCTGCACGTCACAGGCCTGGTCAAGGGGGCCGGGCGGTGCCGACTACTTCCCTGCGAGGGTCCCTGGAGAAGCCAGGCCCGTCCCGTGTCCGCTGCGGGGCCGGCGGACACCGCCAGGAGGACCGGCCCCGGGTCCCGGGCGGGACGCACGGCTGTGCGAGGCTGCGCGGGCCCGGGGCGGGCGGCCGACGTGGGGTCGGCGACGGAACGACCGCCCCGGGCGACTTCACCAGCTGCCGCCGTCTCCCACGCGCACGACACGCGCCCGCCGTGGGGCCCGCGCCGGAGCACCCCGGGCCGGGGTGGTGAGGAAGAACTCGGACCGCCTGCTCCTGGGTCGTGCTCCCCGCCGGCTGTGACCGCACCTGCGACGACAGAACCACCACCGACAAGAATCTGCAGATCATCAGGCGGGGTGGGGCGCCCTGAGGAAAGGGCGCCCCTGGATCCTTCTACGCCATCAACTGGTGCAGGCCGACCGCCGTGGCGCCTGCGGCGCCGAGCGCCGCCAGAGCCCCCGCAAGGGCGAAGACGACCGCCCCGGCCACGAAAGCGGAGAGGAGGATGAGCGTCCACCGCTGGGACAGTCGCTCGGGCTGATCTGGAGTTGTACCGTTGGCCACGTAGGGCTCCTTCGCTGTGATGTGAGTTCTTGCACTTGTCGCGGCCCCGGCTGGTACCCGGGGCCGTTCGCATGTCCGTGCGAACGGCGGTGCCGCCAGGCCCCAATGGGGCCTGCAAGAACAATGATCCCGCTGTGGAAGGACCCTTTGGCGGGAGTCTGAAAACGCTTTGATCCGCACGAGAGACGAACTAGTTATAGTTAAGTTGTCTCTAATGCGGATCAAAACGTTGGGATCAAAGCGCTTACGGAGGCTGGCATGGCTGACACGCGGGACGCGACCTCCCGTCGACTTCGGCGACTGGGAGAGATGCAGAAGACCAAGGCCGTCGAGGGCGCCAGCAGAGCGCTCCGGGACGTGTGGGAGGCCGGCAGGAAACCTGCCGAGATCGTTCTCCGATTCGTACTGATCCAGCGGCCCGATGGAGAGCGGGCCCCCCTGACGAGGCTGGTTCTACCCCGAGGGATCGCGCTGCGCTTCTACCTACTGGCCCTCTTCGAAGCCCAGTGCCGACTGGACGTGAACGAGCCGTGGGCCAACGCCCGCCCCCTCACCGGCGTGGGCTCCTGGTCCGACTTCGTCGCGATCGACGGCGCGTATCACTCCGCTTCGGGGACATACATGCCGGACACCAAGCAGGAACGGACAGGCCCCGACCTGCGTGTTCGACAGGTCAAATCCGCTCTGGACACCCTGGAGAAGCTCGGGCTGGAGCGGGCCTTGGCCGTGGTGCCGAGGGCGAGGAACGGCGGCCGGCGGCTCTACGAGCAGTTCTCGCTCATGAAGGAGGGCGGGCGGGGTGGGCACCAGACCCCCGATACCTACACCGTGCCCGCCCCGCACTGGTCCGCTCGCACGATCACGGTTCCCGCCAACTTCTTCCTCATGGGCTGGGTTCAGGTGCTCAACCCCTCCGAGATCGCCACCTGGCTCACCTTGCGGGCGCTCAGCCAGTGGGCCCGCGAACAGCACGCCGAGACCGGCGTCTACCTGTACGGGAAGGCCCGGAAGGAAGACTTCGGCCTGCGCCGTGACGCCTGGGAGGACGGCTGCAACATGCTCCGCGGCTTCGGGTTGCTCCGTCATGCGCGAGCCTCGGCCCTCGACGCAGATCCGAAGAAGGGCCTCTCCGCCTCCATCGACCTGGTGGACTACTTGGCCCGGGAAATGCGCGAACGGTATGAGCCGTACCGCTGGCAGGTCATCGATCAGCGGCTCAACGAGGACGCCATGAAGATCTGTACGAAGGAGCTCACCCTCCGGAAGAAGCAGCTCGACCTCGCGGCTCAGCAACGTGCCCAGGGGAAGAATTCATCGACAGCCTAGTCCGGCCGACGCCGTGCCGACGGCCAGTCTTCCCTGCGAATCAAGTTGCTCTATCGCTAGCGAAAATGCCCGTCTCCGAGCGCCCGCACGGTAAGGCAAGCGGAGGTCATCAGCCTCCCGGCGGGTCATCAGCGATACCGGCCGCCTCTGTAATCATCTTCGTGGCGGCCTCCAGCTCGGCGGCCGCCGCCGCAACCTTGACAGCCTCTTCATCCAGGGTCTCCCAGCTGCCGCTGTCCATGGCCTTGCCGTACGACGAGACGCGAGCCAGCAGCACGCCGTACACGTAGGTCAGCCGCTCACCAGTGGAAGCCGATTCGCCGTCAGTCGACTGCGGCTCGACCGCAGGGGCAGAGCCGCTACTCTGCCGGTCCTTCCGACGCTGCTCGCTGGCGCGAATGTTCTGCCGGAAGGTCTCCACCTGGCGCTGCACCTGTGCCTGCCTCTCGGCCTTGGAGAGGGGGGGCCGCTTGTCTTTCCCCTTGGCGCGCCCACCGGTGTTCTTCCCGCCGTGATCCCCGCTCGTCAGCTGGACTCGCTTCATGACGCCGTCCCGGCGACGCTGCCTGTCACCCATGGCCATGGCACCAAGGTACGAGGAGGGCACCTCAGTGCGCCTTCGTGACTGCGATCTCTCGGTTTCGTGTCAGTACGCCATGGACGGGAAAACAGGAAACCCCGGGATCCGGGTAGAACCGGAGACGGAGTCGGGGCGGCCCCGACACGGCACCCCGCCGGGGTCCCGTCCCGACGGAAAGGGCCGCCCCGGGACCTCCGCCACCTGGACCGCCCCGTGCCCTCTTCGGACAGGTGGGCACCGGTCCGACCCTGGCCGACTAAAGGTCTAGACCTGACGCAGTCGGGTACACGCAGCACCGGGTCCCGGGGCGGCCCCCTGACGCGTCCTGCCAGGCCACCCCCCACCGCCGGCAGGACGCACGCCCCGGGACCGCCACCAAGCTGTACGGGCGCTGCTAGCGGGGGTGCTAGACCTAGCACCCGCTGCTGCTAGGCGCAGGCCCCTGACCAGGCATCTATCGCCTAGCAGCGCCACGACAGCCCCCGGAAACCGGCCCGTGGCGCCACCCGCGCGCCCTGCCGACGACCGCTGCTAGAGGACGCCCCCGGCCGCAGATCGCCTGTACGGGCCGCTGAGCGCCGATCTCCGCCCCGGGCGACCCGAGGGGCCCGGGGCGGGAAATCGCCCGCGAGAGGGCCGCCGAGGCGGCTTCCCGGGAGGTTCAGGTGCTAACCCATGCTCACGAAGCGGCTGTAGTGGCCCTGGAACGCGGCGGTGATGATCGCGGTGGGGCCGTTGCGGTGCTTGCCGACGATGAAGTCCGCCTCCCCGGCGCGGGGGGATTCCTTCTCGTACTGGTCCTCGCGGTGCAGCAGGATCACCACGTCGGCGTCCTGCTCCAGGGAGCCGGACTCGCGCAGGTCGGAGACCTGCGGCTTCTTGTCGGTGCGCTGCTCGGGTCCGCGGTGGGAGAGCGCGATGACCGGCACTTCGAGCTCCTTGGCCATGAGCTTGAGCTGGCGGGAGATGTCGGAGACCTCCTGCTGGCGGGACTCGGGGCGGCGGCCGCCGCCGTACTGGAGCAGCTGGAGGTAGTCGATGACGACCAGGTCGAGGCACCCGCGCTGCTTGAGCCGGCGGGCCTTGGTGCGGATCGACAGGGCGGTCAGTTCCGGGGAGTCGTCCAGGAGGAGGTTCCCGGCGTCGATGCGGGCCTTGGCCCTGGCCATGCGCTCCCAGGAGTCGTCGGTGAGCACCCCGGAGCGGATGTGGTGCAGGCCGACGGACCCCTCGGCGGACAGCAGCCGCATGTGGAGCTCCTTGCGGCTCATCTCCAGGGAGAAGAACGCGGTGAAGAGCTTGTGCTTGAGGCTGGCGGCGCGGGCGATGTCCAGGCCGAGGGTGGACTTGCCCATCGCGGGGCGTCCGGCGATCAGGATGAGCTGGCCGGGCTGGAGGCCGAGGGTCAGGCGGTCCAGGTCGGTGAAACCGGTGGGCACACCGGTCAGCTCGCCAGGCTTGAGCTTCCCGGCCGCCTCGATCTCGTCGAAGGTGGCGTCCATGCCGTGCGAGGCGTCCAGCAGCGAGTCGTCGCCGCGGTGGCGGACCACGCCGTACAGGCGTTCCTGGGCGCGCTCGACCAGCTCGTCGGTGTCGCCGTCGCGGGCGTACCCGCTGGCGGCGATGGCGGTGCCAGCGGTGACCAGGTTCCGGGCGACGGCGGCCGCGTAGACGATCTCGGCGTAGTACGAGGCGTTCGCCGCCGTGGGCACCTGCTGGACCAGCGTGTGCAGGTAGGGCGCCCCGCCGACCTTGGCCAGCTCGCCGGTCCGTGTCAGGTGGCCCGCCACCGTGATCGGGTCGACGGGCTCGCCCTTGCCGTGGACGTCGAGGATCGCCCGGAACACGGTCTCGTGGACCGGCCGGTAGAAGTCGCCTGCCTGGAGGATCTCGGCGACGTCGCCGATCGCGTCCTTCGACAGCAGCATGCCGCCCAGGACGGACTGCTCCGCCTCCAGCTCCTGCGGCGGGACCCGCTCGAAGACCGTCTGGTCGCCGGGCGCGGTCGGGTTGGGGATGGCTACGCTCATAGTGGATCTCCGTTCACGAGATTCACGCAGCGGCCGGGCCGGGCAAGGGTTCCGGCCGCTGCTGTCGTACGGGCAGGTGCGGGCCGGTCAGGACGTGCCCGCGTACGCGGGAGCCCTGCGGCACTCGCACCGGCCGACGGGGAGGAACGTCACCGGATCCTCGGCCAGGCCGGACCCGTTGCACTTCGAGCACGCTGGTACGGCCGCCGCCGGATGAACACTCGCCCCGGCCGGGGCCGCCGGGAGCCGCTTGAGGTGCTTGCGGTAGACCGCAGCCACGTCGAAGACGCGGTCCGGGTCACACCGCCGCGCGAGGTGATCCCGCAGCCGAGGCTGCGTCCACCCCGCCGCCAACGCGTCCACCACCAGCGGCAGCAGGTCCACCGCATCGTCCCGGTGCATCCGGCCCGGCAGCCCCAGCAGCAGCTCCAGCACCTCCGCACGCTGCCCGCAGTCCTCGGCCTTGCCACGCCGCGGCGCGGGCACCTCCGCAGCGGCCGAAGCAGCGTCGTCCTCCGGCGCAGCCGTCTCTCTCCCGTTCTGCTCCGAGCCGTCACCCGTGGGGCTGCCGGGACCAGAGAGAGAGATCCCTTCGGGATCACTAAGAAGCCATCTCATTTGGGCGACTCGCTACTCTGTGAGTCATGGTGGGGATCGTTGAGCGGCTGGTGCCGGACGAGTTGTGGGAGTTGTTCCAGCGGGTGGTGCCGGAGGCGCCGTCGCGGCCGCAGGGCGGTGGCCGGCGCCGACACGGCGACCGGGAAGTGCTGGCCGCGATCGTCTTCGTGGCCACGTCGGGTTGTACCTGGCAGCAGCTGCCTTCGGCGTCGTTCGGCCCGTCCGGAGCGACCGCCCACCGGCGGTTCTCGGAGTGGTCGAAGGCCAGAGTGTGGGCCAAGCTCCACCGCCTGGTCCTCGACGAACTCGGTGCCCGCGGCGAGCTGGACTGGTCACGGCGCGCGATCGACTCGGTGAACATGCGCGCCCTGAAAAGGGGGACCTGACGGGTCCGAATCCTGTCGACCGGGGCAAGTACGGCTCGAAGATCCACCTGATCACGGAACGGTCCGGTCTGCCCAAATCCATCGGCATCTCCGGGGCCAACCTGCACGACAGCCAGGCCCCGATCCCGCTCGTCAAGGGCATCCCGCCGATCCGCTCACGCCGCGGACCCCGGCGACGCAGGCCCGCCAAACTCCACGCCGACAAGGGCTACGACTACGCCCACCTGCGGCGATGGTTACGCCAGCGCGGCATCACCCACCGCATCGCCCGCAAGGGAATCGAGTCCCCACAACGGCTGGGCCGCCACCGCTGGACCGTCGAACGCACCATGGCCTGGCTCGCCGGCCACCGTCGCCTACACCGACGCTACGAACGCAAAGCCGACCACTTCCTCGCCTTCACCAGCATCGCCTGCACTCTCATCTGCTACCGCCCACTCACCAAATGAGATGGCTTCTAAGCCGGGTTTCCTCTGGAGCACGGCGACTCGGCCAGGCGGCGGGCGGCATCGTGGCGCTCGGCCCACCGATCAACGAGGGCCTGGCGCTCGGCGGCGTCCACGTTCGGCAGAGCACTGGTGCCGGTTGAAATCGTCCCGGTGGTGTCCCTCACCGAGCCTCTTTCGAGACGGCCGCACTGATGCTGGCCGCCCCGGCGGCAGCCGGCGGGCCGTCCAGGACAGAGAAGTCGAGGTCCACGATCAGCTTCTTGAAGATGTCCGGTCCGAGCCGCCGCAGGTCCTCCCAGAACGGGAGGCCCTCGAAGACCGAGTTGCTGAAGAAGGTGTCCATGGACTCGATGCGCCCGACCACCTGTCCGTAGTCCAGCTCGTCCGACGGTGTGGGATCGAAGCGAGCGAGGTCCAGCCTGAAGGGCTCGTCAACCAGATCTTTCACCTTCTGCTCGGTGCCGAACCGGTCACGTCGGGCCGCCTCTGCCAGGCCTATCCGGGACTCGTTCTCAACGACCAAGCAGAGCAGTTGCCGGGCCGCAGGCGTTACCTGGGCTAGGTAGTCGGCGATGCGGTTGAAGCGCACGACTTCCGTCCGCACATCCGCCTCGTCAAGGAAGCCATCGGAGTAGACAGCATCCAGCGTCGAGCAGTGCACTGCGGCGATCGCCGCAGTGCGGTCGACGTACTGCTCTTCCTGGCGGCTGAGGTCGTCCAGGGCTCGCTCGAAGCGGCTCTCATGATGGTGCTTGATCTTCTCAAGGGCTTCACGGGAGTAGCGATGGGCGGTCTCGTTGTCATCGATGAGCCGGTGGTGCTTCGCGCACAGCAGGAGGAGGTTGCCGAACTCGCGCCGCTGGTTATTAGTCATGGCCTCGTCGAAGCGCGGGCCGCCGGTCTCCGCCGCCCTGATATGGGCGATCTGCCCGAACCAGCCGCCTTCCACAGGCGCCAGCACCTGCTCGCACTCGGGCCAGGCGCACTCGTTGCCGCTGTACGTAAAGAGCTTGCGTTGCACCGAGTCCTTGATCACCAGACGCTCGACCGGCGTGCTCACGTCGTCGTGATCGACAGTCACATTCGACATTTCCCACCCCTATGAGCAATACATGCGATTTATGTTTTACAGCCGTCATGTCGCGTCGGATAAGGAGAGGTTATCCGATGCGATCACGCCCTCTCAGCGATTCGGCGGGCAGGCGTCCGCCGGGCACCGGCCGACTGGTTCAGGGGGCTGACGTGCCGCTTCGTAGGTCCACGCCCGGGTCTGCTTCCCCTCCGTCTTCAAGCCCCGGTGGCGATGTCAGAGGCGTCTCCTAGAATCCTGGCGATGGGGCCGGATCGGGGCCACCAGCACCGAAGAGCAGCACCTCCCTGGTCTGCGCGGGGGTGGTTACGGCCCAACCGGCGTCCAGGCATGTTGAGGGCCAAGAGCGCAGCCCGCCAGCCGGCCCCATCACCAACCTGCACGGCCCTCGAAATCTGCCAGCGCCTCCCCCGCCCGGATCTGCACCGTCCTCGTTGCGGCGCGGCGCCAGGCCTTCGTGTGCCGAACGGCCTCCCGTCGCGTCCACGGGCCCAAGCGGGCGTCGAGGCCGGGTCAGGCGGCTCTGGTACCGACGGACGCGGCCAGTTCCCGTACTCCCGCTGCCTGGGCGTGCCGTGTGCGCAGGTCGGTGACGATGGTGCGGATGGCAGGGCGGTCTCGGACCTCGCCCGGTGATGCCCGCAGGGCGCTGAGCAGTTCGGCGGCCGTCTGCTCGGGTTTACCCCACTGCCACCAGGCCCGGGCGAGGTCGGTGTGCATGCGTGCCTTGCGCTCCGGAGTGCTGAACTGCCCCTCGTGCAGGCCGCGTCCGGCTTCGAGAGCGGCGCCGGCGTCACCGAGCGCCCAGTGCACGCCGACGGCGTACAGGTCGACGGCGGCGGGGGTGAGGGGGAAGAGACGGCCCTGGGGCGGGTGGTGCGGGAGGTCGCGGGCGGCGCGGGTGGCGTCGCGGATCATGGTGAGTGCTTGGTCCCGGTCGCCGGCGCGGGCTGCGGTGTAGGAGGTGGTGCACAGCATCTGGGCGTAGGCCGAGGCCTGGGCCGGTGTTTGGAGTCCGGTCTTCTCTACGCGGGTGACGGCGTCGAGGATGTGGCGTTGGGCGGCGGCTGGCTGGTTCTGGTGGCGGAGGACGATGCTCAGTTCCCTGGCTGCTGCGGCGGCGGCGAGGGGTGAGCCGGAGAGTTCGGCGTAGATGGTGGCGCGGTCGGCGCTGAGCCTGGACTGGTCGTATCTGCCGATTTTCGTCAGGACTTGGGCGGTGAGGCTGTAGCACGCGGAGAGGCGGGCGAAGTCAAGGTCCTGGCGGCTTCGGGCGGCTTCGCGGGTGTCGGCCAGCAGGCCGGGCAGGGCCTTGAGGAGGTGGCTGTGCTGGCCGGCGTCGAAGTAGCCGCGTGCGGTGGTGATGCGTCTGTCCAGCGGGATGGTCGAGCCGGTGGGGGCCGGGGTGCTGGCGAGTGCGTCCTGGACGCCGGTCAGCAGGGCGGCGGGGGCTGTGAGGCCGGCGGCAGCAAGCAGGGTACGGCGACGCATGGGGTCCTCCTCGTCACGGCGTGGCCCGTCCGCGACGACTGTAGCGGCTGGTGGCCCGGCTAACCCGAGTGACGCCGCGAGCACAGCCGTCGGGACGCCCGCCTCGTGGGCGGCGCGCCGAAGGAGCGTCAGGTCGGCGTAGCGATGGTGTGTTTCCAGGCGGGAGACGGTGGAGGTGGAGCAGCCGATGCGTGTGGCGAGGTCGGTCTGCCGCCAGCCCCGGTGCTGGCGTGCGATCCGGATGAGGGCGCCGGGGTCCTGGCGGGCGACGGCGGTGGTGACCCTGCTGGAGGTCCAGAGGGAATCGGTGCGCACAGGGGCCTCCCACTCGCCAGGAGCCGACAGGTCTGCCTGTCCACGGTAGAGGTCGTGGGGCGGGGTGCCTATGGCGTGTGCAGGGTCTGCAAACGGTGTGCACTGGGCGCATGTTGATCACCGTGCGGGGTGGGTGGTCGCTTTGCTGGGGGTGTGGCCCCGGCGTGAGGCGGGGTCTCTCACACACGGGAGGACAGTATGGCGACAGCCGCCGAACCCAGGGTCCGTGACCCGCGGGACTACGTGGATCCCGAGGTCTGGGCCCGGGAGGTCCAGCTCCTCATGCGCGACTACCCCTTCGACGAGGTGATGGCGACGCGTCTCTTCCGCGCCGCCGTCTCCTACTTGATCACGGCCATCGACAAGTGGGGCCAGGGCCTGGAGATGTGCTGCGGCCGCACGGTCGACATCGCGGTGCACACCTTCATCCTGGACACGCGGAACTACCGCGAGTTCTGCCACCGGCACTTCGACGGCAGGTTCCTGGAGCACATCCCGGAGATCGATTTCAAGTACGACGGCAGCGTCGAGCGGACGGCGCAGATCATCGCCGACAACGGCTTCGAGGTCGACTGGAAGCTGTGGGAGGCGGACTACGGCAAGTGCGGCCCCTGCCGGCCAGGGGAGAACTGCCACTGAGCCGTAACGGCCGGCCGGGGCCCGGCGACGCTGTGAGCGCCGCCGGGCCCCGGCACGTGCCCCCCTGGGGGTGAGTCGGGGGCGTTCGCCGGTGGGCAGTGGAGCGGCGCGGGTACGGTAGCCAGCTCGAAGGCCGCCCCCGCCCCCAGAGGAACGTCATGTCGCCCGAGCCTCGCACCCCGGCCCAGTACTGGGACACCTACAAGCCCTATCGCGGAGCGGGCGAGCAGCCCGCCCCGGTGGCGGACCGGTTCGAGTGGACCCAGTACCCCGGCCACGGGCCCGGAGCCGAGGTTCTTGGGGACCCGCGCCGTGCCCTGGACCTGGGGCCCGCGGAGGGCAGGGAGGCGGCGTTCCTGGCCCGCCAGGGTGTCGTGACGACCGGTGTGGACCTTTCCGCCGCCCAGGTCGACCGCGCCCGCCGGTGGTGGAAGGACACCCCCGGCCTGGAGTTCGTCCACGCTGAGGCCGGCGACTACCTGACCTCCTACACGATGCCCTTCGACGCGGTGTACTCCGTGTGGGGCGCGGTGTGGTTCACCGACCCCGAGCTCCTCTTCCCGCTCGTCGCCAGGAACCTCACACCTGGCGGGATCTTCGCCTTCAGCCAGGCCGAGCCCTCCCCCGGCGTCTACGGGCCGCAGCCGATGCACGGAAAGTGGCTCGAAGGGAGGGAGAGTGAACTGACCGTGCTGCGCTGGCAGTACACACCCCAGGCGTGGGCGGACCTCCTCAAGCGCCACGGCTTCACCGACGTCGACGCCCGCATCCTGCCCGCACCGGGCGGGGAAGGTCTGGGCACGCTCCTCGTACGCGCCCAAGGCCCGGCCTGACCCGCCGATCAGCGGAAGACACGCGCATCCACCCATAGTGTGGACCTCGCGTCACCAGTCAGGTAATGGTGCTATCGCCACGCATCGTCTGGTCTGCATTGCCAGGTGAGTCGGCGGGGGCGAGGAGGGGGGCGGACGTGGCGAACGGGTTGCGGTGGATATCGACCGCATACGACTTGGGTTACACCTTCACACTGTGCGAAGGCATCGGGCCGCAGGATCTACTGGTGCGGATGGGCGCGGATCCGCATCACCTCCACGAGCTGTCCGATGACGTGGTGGCCGAGCTCCAGATGCGCCCGGAGGATGGTCATTTGAATGACCTCGGCTTTCTCGACTGGGAGGACGAGAGCCTGGTATCACGGCTGACCGAGGGCGGGTTCCTCTCACATCCGGAAGCTATCGTTCGCGCTGGCGCGGTTCCTGGCTGGGCCTATGCCGTCGAGAACATCACCAGCCGTGCCCCTGCCCACCTGGCGGCGCTATCGCAAGGAACTCGCGCATACACCGTGTTCCGCAGTGTGAACGGCGAACACGAGGTCGGCTATGCCGTCGACGGCCAGGTACTGGCCTACTACAAGCCGGTCGTGCGCCATATGGCAGAACCCGACGAGCGTAGGGTGCCAGGCTTCGAATACTCCGGCGAGGAACCTCCCGACGTTGCCTTTCTGCGCTTCCTCGAGATCGAGCACGGCATCCATGTCTCGTGGGAGGACTTCCGGGCTCCGCTTCCCACCGCCGCCTTCGCGTAGGCCGATGGTCTGGCCGTCAAAGCCGCTTGCTTGCACCGGCAACGTCACCTGCCCGGGAGACCTGTCGCCGGCATCGACGTGAACCTGGCGTTCGGCGCGGCCGCCAACGGCGCGGTTGTCGGCCTCGACGCACCCCCGGAGCACGTCACCGGTCCGGTATTCGACCCGGCGGTGCCCGGCTCGTGGCTGGTGGACCTCTCCCACGTCGACCTGAACCGGGTGAAGGTCGCCAAGCAGTGGCGCGACCTTGAGGTCTGCTGCCCAGTCCGTTCACCCCGACCGGCGAACAGCCCGAGGGACCGGCCTGGTACGCAACGCCGACCGTGGCGTGTGCCGTCGAACTCGGCTACGACGTCACCCCTGTTGAGGCGTGGCTGCGGCCTCGGAGCGGGCGGTTCCTGGACGGCTGGTACAAACGGCTGCGCGACGCCTACGTCACCACCATGGCCGACCTCAAGGTTGCGGAGAAACTGCCCCCCGGCGAGTTCCTGAAGGCGATGGACGGCTACAAGGGGCGGGATCCTGAGCTGGGGATCGTGGTGGACGCGGTGAAGATGACCGTCAAGGGTGGCATCGGCAAGCTGCAGGAGAAGGCCCGGGGCGGCGGGTGGGTGCCGGGGCAGGCGTGGCCCGCGCTGGCCCGGCCGACGTGGCGCCCCGACATCCGGGCCGCCGTCATCTCCCGGGCCCGGATCAACATGCACCGCAAGATGGTCGCCCTCGCCGCCGCCACCGGCCGGTACCCGGTCGCGGTCATGTCCGACTGCGCCGTCTACACCGCCGACGGCCCCAGCCCCCTGGACGTCCTGCCCTACGACACGGACGGCAAGACCGTGCCCGGGTCATTCCGTCTCGGGGTCTCTCCCGGCATGGTCAAGCACGAAGGCACCCAGGACGTCCTGTGGGGCGTCGGAGTGTTGGAGCAGCTCGCTGCGGAGGGCAAGGTCGCCAACCTCGCCCGGTACATCAAGACCGGTGAGGTCACCGCCCGGGACACCGGAGAATAGGGAGCGGCGGATGGTCACCGTTGAGGAAGAACTTGGCCGGGCCGTGCAGCAGGCGTTCACGCGCCCGGTGCCCAAGTCCGCCGGAGCCCAGATGCGTTACCTCGTGCGCCAACACCGCGGCAGCACCCAGCAGGTCGCCGACCTGCTCGGCATCAGCCGGCGCACCGTGGAACGGTATGTGAAGGACCAGATCAAGCACCCCCGCCCGCACCTGGCCACCCGGCTGGAAAGGGAGGTCCGCACGCGGTGGCAGCCGCAGGTCAGAGCCCGGGCCCGGCAGAAAGCAGCCACCACCGACGGCATCATGATCGACGTCCAGGCCCGCTTCGGCTACACCGCCGCCGCCGGATCCACCGACCAGTCCCGCATCCGCCACCTCACCCTCGCCCTCCCACCCCACCACGCCGCCCGCCTCCTCGACGCCCAGACCGCAGGAGTCGACGAGGACCAGCTGCTCCAGCTCACCGCCGAAGCCCTCGGCGAAACCTACTTCCGCGACAGCGGACGCCGCGCCCAAGGACTCGAAGTCGAACTCACCGACCTCCTCGACCTCCAGTTCAGGCTCTAGACACAGAGCGGTGCGCGAGAGCTGGCCCCGCGGGCTTGACGGCGGCAGTGCCTAGCGGCTTGCAGGGCGTTCGGGCCTGCGAATGCCCTGCCGTGGGACGGACAACACCCCGCCGCTTCCACGGCAAAGCAGGGGTTCTCCGTGTTATGTGCCCTTCCCTTGACGGTGCTCCGATCCCGACGCCAGCTCCCGGCATCAACTTCAGGGGCTTCAGGAGTACCTCGGCCGGTTTGTGCACCAGATACCGCTGGTCAAGGGCGGCTGCCCAGCGGTCAGAGGGTTCAGGGCCAGCCGCGTAGGCACTCACCCCCTCCTCGCCTTGGTGCTGTTCGCCCTGAGGCTGCCCTTGCTAGAAGGTGAGCTGGTTCACATACCGCATGTCGGGTTTCTGCCACTTAGGGGCTCACGAACCCTCTAGATATTCACACAGGATCTTCATAGAGTCCCGCTGAGCTCCTCATCCTCGAGGATCTGTTTCTTCTTCGAGTGGGGTGGGGACTGTGTGGAGGCGTCTGCGTGCTCGTGGTGCAACGTCGCTGGTGATAGCCGGAGTCGGAGTGACCCTGCTGACTGGGCCCGCTCCGGAGGCGACGGCTGTGCCGTCTGGGGAGCGGGCGGCAGCTGCTGAGGCTGCCACCAGTGGCGAACCTGGGCTGGAAGCTGCTCAGATATCCGCGAAACAGACCGGTCGCCCAGTTGAGGTGACGTCGATGCGCGGTGAGAGCACTGATGTCTTTGCGACGCCTGAGGGCAATCTGGAGGCACGGGAGTACCTGCGGCCGATCCGGACCCGCGTGAAGGGTGTGTGGCAGCCCGTCGAGACTGACCTGGTCCGCTCAGCGGACGGCAGTGTTACACCCAAAGCGGCAACGGTCGGGCTGTCGTTCTCAGGAGGCGGCAGTGAGCCCCTGGTCCGGATGACCAGGGCAGGCAGGGAGCTTGCGCTTTCGTGGCCGGACGCGTTGCCGGAGCCTGAACTCGATGGGCCCCGGGCTACCTATCGTGATGTGTTGCCGGACGTCGACCTGCGCATGGAGGCACAGGAGGACGGCTTTACCCAGCTGCTGGTGGTCAACTCTGCGGAGGCCGCGGCGAACGAGAAGCTCTCCGAGCTGCGCTTGAAGCTGGCTGCCGATGGCATGCAGGTAAAAGAGACCGCATCGGGCGGTCTTGAGGCGATCGACAACGGTGCTCAGGGCACGGTGTTCGAGGCACCCCGGCCTGTGATGTGGGACTCAAGCACTCCCGCCTCCAGTGCTCCAGCCAACTCAGCAGTTTCAAAGCAATCGATGCCACGAACCAAGACGCTGCTCGCCAACGAGGAGGCCGGTGAGCCGGCTCCCACGGAGTCGGGAAAGCTGGCCCCGGTCGGGGTGACGCTTCCGGAGCATGGCAAGGAGTTGGTGTTGACTCCTGACGCCGACGTTCTGCGGGGCAAGGACACTGCTTACCCGGTCTTCATCGATCCTCAGTGGCACGCGCCCAAGGCCACAGCGTGGACGATGGCCTCGAAGTACTGGGCGTCATCACCGCAGTGGAAGTTCAACGGCGAGTCCACCGCCGGCATGGGCTACTGCGAGTGGAGCTACTGCGCGCCGCATGACACCAAGCGTTTGATGTACCGGATTTCGACGTCCCTTTTCGCCGGCAAGTCGATCCTGTCGGCGACGTTCGTCGTGCGGAGCACCTGGGCCGCGTCCTGCTCGGCCAGGGAGGTCGAGTTGTGGCGGACCAAGGACATCTCATCGTCGACGACCTGGAACTCGCAGAACGCATCCGGGTTCTGGATCAAGCAGATCGCCTCGGAGTCGTTCGCGTACGGCTACGACGGCTGTTCGGCGAAGGACGCCGAGTTCAACGTGAAGTCGGCGGTGCAGGAAGCTGCGAACAGCAAATCGTCGACGATGACGTTCGGGTTGCGTGCCGCGAACGAGGGCGACCGCTACGCCTGGAAGAGGTTCTCCGACAAGGCGCACCTGAGGGTCATCTACAACAAGCCGCCGCCTCAGGTGAAGATGTCGCAGCTCGTCATGGAGTACGGCGGTGTCTGCAAACGCCCTGACAATGTAGCGCGGGCGCGCACGCTCGGGCGGATCCACATCAACAACGTCACGGACCCGGACGGCGACAACATTGCCGTTGAGGTCCAGGCTGCGTGGGACGCGGGTGACGGCAAGGGCTCGATCGTGCGGTGGAAGTCGAAACGGACCGGCTTCGCCAGGTCGGGGTCGAGCTTCACCATGAGCCTTCCCTCCACGATTCCGCAGAACAAGACGGTGAGCTGGCATGTCCGCTCCCTCGACGGAGTGCCAGGTTCGGAGCTCGGCGGGCAGTACTCGCCCTGGTCCTCCGCGGGAGACGCGACAGCGTGCTACTTCGTCTACGACAAGACCGTCCCGGCGGCGCCGAGCATCGTTTCCGGTGAGTACCCCGCGTCCCGCCCCGAGGACCCGAACGATCCCTGGCTCGACGGCGTGGGCCAGTACGGCACGTTCACCTTCGACACGTCATCGAGTGACGTGACCCGCTACTGGTACGGGATCAACAACGATCCGACCTCGGCCCGGCAGCTCACCACGACCGGGGGCGCGGCCAAAGACATGCAACTCCTTCCCTCCAAGCCGGGGCTCAACTTCGTCACTGCCCAGGCCTTCGACGCTGCGGGCAACGGTTCGGAAATTCGTACCTACCAGTTCCGGGTCAAGGCCGGCCAGCCAGAACGCGCAACGTGGCAACTCGACGAACCTTCCGGTGCCGCCCAGGCGGACGGGTGGACCCCGCCCAGGACGCTTGGCCTCCAGGGCGGGGCCGTCACCGGGGCGCCGGGAACGAAGGGCACCGCACTCGAACTGAACGGTGTCGATGCCTACGCCTCCTCCGACCTCTCGGTGGTCGACACGACACGGGGCTTCACTGTCTCTTCGTGGGTGAACCTGTCCCGGCTGCCTTCCAGCGCGGCGATCGTGGCCGCCCAGCCGGGTAATCACAGCCCCAGCTTCGAGCTGTACTACTCCGCCAGCCTGAACCGGTGGGTGTTCAACCAGTACTCAGCCGACACCGCCGATGCCACACCGATCCGGGCGATGGCGGCCCAGCCCGGCGGGGTGACGGCAGGCGCCTGGACGCACCTGGTCGGAACGTATGACGGCGTCGCCAAGAAGCTCAGCCTGTACGTCAACGGCAAGCTCACCGGTGAGGCGTCGGTGTCCAGCCCGTGGAATGCCCGGCGGGGCCTCCAGATCGGCGCCGGCAGCTACAGCGGCGTGGCAAAGGCGTTCTTCCCCGGCGCGGTCGACGAAGTACAGATCTTCGACAAGGTGATAACCCAGCCGGAGGTCGACAAGCTGTACCTCAAGCAGACCGTAGGTGACCCGGGCCGCCCCGCCGTGGCAGTCTTCGAGCTCGACGAGGAGCCCGGCTCGAAGGAGATCCGCGGTCACGGCGGCGTGCTGCCGGCCAAGTACAACGGCGGTATCACCACCGGTGTCGCGGGTATCGCCGGCAAGGCTGCCCAGTTCAACGGAACCACCGGTTACGCCAAGATCGGCCAGACCAGCGGGCCGCACGTGAACACCTCACGCAGCTTCAGTGTGAGCGCCTGGGCCAAGCTGAACACCACGAAACCCACCAAGGCCGCGGTCATCGCCTCGCAGACCGGCAACTACGCTCCCGGCTTCGAGTTGTACTACTCGGCCACACACGACCGGTGGGCGTTCAACCAGTACTCAGCCGACACCGCCGATGCCACACCGGTCCGGGCCATGCAGCCGGACGGCTCCAGCGCACGGGCAGGTGAATGGGCCCATCTCACCGGTGTTCACGACACCGTCGCCAAAACCCTGACGCTCTACGTGAACGGGCAGAAGGCCCAGTCCGTCACCCTCGGCGACGCGTTCTACGCGAGCCAGTCGATGCTGATCGGTGCCGGGGCTTCGGGCACGGCCATCAGGAGCTTCTTCCCGGGGACGATCGATGACGTCCGTCTCTTCGAGCGGCCCGTATCGGCGGAGGAAGTCCAGCAGATCTTCCGCCAGCGCCCCCTGGTCAAGAGCCGCTGGAACTTCGAGGAGACGACTGCCGGCTCCCCGGTGACCACCCCGGACTCCTCACAGGAGCGGAACCGTCTAAGCCTGTACGGGGCACCGCAACTGGGGATGGGCATGGTGGACAACAGCAGTCTCCAGCTCAACGGCACCGACACCTATGCCGCGACGGCGACCATGCCGGTCGACACCGGTACCAGTTTCACGATGACGGCCTGGGCTCAGGCTGCTGCTGTGCCGGACCACGACATGGCGGTCCTCAGCGCAGGCGGCGCATCCCGCAGCGCCCTCGAGGTCCGCTTCCACCCCGATCCCTCCGACCCGGAGGGGAAGGGCCGCTGGGAACTCACAGTCGCCGACAAGGACGCCGCGGGCGCCGCGGTCAAGCAGGTGACCAATACCGAGTTCTCGGATGTCCGGGACTGGAATCACCTTGCCGTGGTCTACGACGGGTTCAACAAGGAAGCCAGTCTCTATGTCAACGGCGTCCTTCAGGAGATCGCCTGCCAAGACGCCGATGGTGACGGGGCTGCGGACGAAAGCGGCTGCCAGGACCTTGTGGCCTGGGCATCGGACGTACTGACCTTCAAAGCCTCCAAGTCGCTGCAGGTCGGGCGTGCCCAGGGAGACAGCCCCGGGCAGTACTTCGCAGGGGCGATCGACGACGTCTGGACTTTCCAGGGCGCCCTGAATGACAGCCAGATCGGTGAGCTCTACCGGGCCTGGTTCGACACACCCACGGAAGTACCCGCAGGCAGCTGACCGGCACGCCCTGGGGTGAGGCCGGCCCACCGGCCGGACTCACCCCAGAGTCTCCCCTCTTCTTCGCCTTCCTCACGACGTTTCGTGTTCTGCCCCTTGCCCGGCGGAACACCCAGGAGCAATGGACACCCACCCATGAGATCCGCTCGCACATCGCCTCCAGGAGCACGAACCCTCCGCCGCACCTCGCTGGTCCTGTCGACGGTGCTGATCGCCAGCCTGCTGCAAGCTGCAGCCCTGCCGGTCACCGCCATGGCTGCCTCGTCGAACCTCCCCGGCATGCCCGCCTCGGAGAAGCCCGTCGCCGGGGCAAAGGTCAGCAAGGTTCTGCCGCGGAAGGCGGCCAAGGGGCCTCGTGTTCCGGAGGAGAAGCCTCGCGCGGCTGCGCCCGCAGCCAGCGAAATCTCAGTTACGCTCCCGGCGGCCGGAACAAAGGGAGCCGCTCGCTTCGTCCGGCCCGAAGGGCAACCCGTAGGGATCGCTCCTGCCCGGCAAGAGCAATCGGCCAAGAAGGCGAACGGGAAGGCTCAGACAGCTCCAGCAGCGCCTTCCAGCCCGGTAGAGGTGACATCGCGCGTCTTCGGGAGCAAGCACGCCCGGCGCGCAGGTGTGAACGGCGCGCTGTTCGCGCTGACTCCGAAGGCCTCAGCCTCGGCACCTCGCGCTGCGAAGCCTCCGTC
Source organism: Streptomyces globisporus C-1027 (assembly GCF_000261345.2). NCBI lineage: Bacteria > Bacillati > Actinomycetota > Actinomycetes > Kitasatosporales > Streptomycetaceae > Streptomyces > Streptomyces globisporus. The sequence goes on from NZ_CP013738.1 coordinate 22,231, forward strand.
CGGCGTGCCTGCGGCCGTGACGGTGGACTACTCAGCATTCGCGGAGTCCTACGGTGGCTCGTACGCCTCGCGCATGCGTTTGGTGCAACTGCCCGCCTGCGCGCTGACGACCCCGGACGAGGCGGACTGCCGCCGAGCCACGGATCTGAAGGCAACCAATGACACAGCAGGTCAGTCGCTCACCGCGGACTTGATGACCTTGCGGACCGGGGCACCCACGGTGCTCGCTGCCACGGCTGCCGCCGCCGGGGACAAGGGCGACTTCAAGGCAACGACGCTGTCGCCTTCGTCGAGCTGGGACACCAGCCTCAACACTGGCGACTTCAGCTGGTCCTACGACATCCCCGTCCCCGAGGTACCGGGCGGCTTCAAGCCCCAGATCGGCCTCTCCTACTCCTCCGGGGCCATCGACGGGCGGTCCGGAGGGACCAACAACCAGGGCTCCTGGGTCGGTGACGGGTTCGACTTGTGGCCCGGGTTCATCGAGCGCCGCTACAAGCCGTGCGTGGACGATGGGGTCAAGAACGCTGACGGCAGCGAGCCCGGTGACATGTGCTGGGCCTACGACAACGCGTTCATCTCCTTCAACGGTGCCAGCGGTGAGCTCGTCCCCGCGGGGAAGGACGAGTTCAAGCTCAAGAAGGACGACGGCACTCGCATCGCCCGGCTGGAATCCGCCGACCGGGCCAACGGGGACAACGACAACGAGTACTGGCGCCTGACCACGTCCAACGGCACCCAGTACTTCTTCGGCTACAACCGGCTGCCCGGTTGGGCTGCCGGAAAGCCCACCACCGACTCGACCTGGACGCACCCGGTATACGGCAACAACACTGGCGAGAAGTGCCACGGCACGACCTTCGCTACCTCCTGGTGCCAGCAGGCGTGGCGGTGGAACCTCGACTACGCCGTCGATACCCACGGCAACACGGTCAGTTACCACTACACCAAGGAGGAGAACTCCTACGGCCGGAACCTCAAGGCCGACGACGACACCCCGTACACCCGTGGCGGCGTCCTCAAGCGCATCGACTACGGGCAGAAGTCCAACGACCTCTACGCCACCAAGCCTCTCTCGCAGGTCGTCTTCCACAACTCTGAGCGCTGCCTGCCCCAGACGGGAGTCACCTGCGCCCCGGACACCATCGACGCGAAGTCGTTCTACTGGTACGACACCCCCTGGGACCTCAACTGCAAAGCCGGAACCAGCTGCGACAACGGCCGGCTCTCCCCCTCGTTCTGGACCCGCCACCGGCTCACCGGCATCACCTCCCAGGTCCTGAACACCGGTGGCACCTACGACAAGGTCGACTCCTGGAAGCTCGAACACCGGTGGGGCATGGCCGACACCGACTACCAGCTCCTCCTGGACAGCATTCAGCGCACCGGTGAATCCGCCACGCCCACCATCACGCTGCCGAAAACGACTTTCAGCTACACCCAGCTCGCCAACCGGCTGGACAAGACCGGTGACGGCTACGCACCGTTCGTCAAGGGCCGACTGAACCACATCGACGACGAATACGGCTCCAGCGTCGTAGCCAACTACTCAACCGCCGCGTGCAGCTGGTCCGCGCTGCCCACCCCGGAGACCAACACCACACGCTGCTTCCCGCAGTATCTCGGCGGCACGAGCTCAGAACCTGCGGAGCTGCACTGGTTCAACAAGTACGTGACCACGTCGGTCACGACCAAGGACCGCACCGGCGGCGCCCCCGACGAGGTCACCCACTACCAGTACCTCGGCAACGCCGCCTGGCACTACAACGACGATGACGGTTTGACCAAGGAGAAGGAAAAGACCTGGTCCCAGTGGCGCGGCTACGGCCAGGTCCGGGTCCAGACCGGCGGGGACGGAGGCGACGTCCCTCTCAAGACGCAGCAGGACTCCTACTTCCTGCGGGGTATGGACGGCGACCGCAAGGACAAGAGCGGCGGTTCCAAGAACGTTGCCGTCACCCTGGGCGCCGGTGAGGGCGACCCGATCACCGATCACGAGTCCGCCGCCGGTTTCACCTACAAGTCGGTCACGTTCGACAAGCCGGGCGGCAAGGTCCTGGAGAAGTCCGTCCAGCGCCCGTGGCACCACGAGACGGCGAAGAAGGTCCGCGACTGGGGAACCGTCACCGCCAACTTCACCGGTGCCTCGCTCTCCAAGCAGTGGATCTCCCTGGACAACGGAGCCGGTGCCCAGTGGCGCACGATGTCCAAGTCCACCAAGCAGGACACCATCGCCGGCCGGGTCGTGCAGGTCGAGGACCGCGGCGACGACGCGATAGCCACCGACGACCAGTGCACCCGCACGACCTATCCCCCGGTGACGAGCAAGAACATCCTCGGCCTCACCTACCGCGTCGAGACGGTGGCCAAGGCATGTGACGTCACGCAGATCGACCGGGCCAAGGACGTCGTCTCCGACGCGCTGGCCGCCTACGACGGTGCCGCCTACGGGGCAGCGCCGACCAAGGGAGACCTCACCGCCGGCGCCAAGCTGAAGAGCCACGACGGGACCAAGGCCACCTACCTGGAAAGCACCACTGCCCACGACGCTTACGGGCGCCAGACCAGCATGGTGGACCTGTCTGCCGACGTCACGGTCACCGGAACCTCGGCTCCCGTACGCACGGCACGCAGCGGCGGCCTCACCACAACAACCGCCTACACCCCGGCCACCGGGCTGCCCACCCAGATCAAGGTCACCACACCGCCCGCCACAGCCGGTGTCGCGACGTCGTCCCTGACGTCCACCACCACCGTGGACCCCCGGCGGAACAGCACCGTCAAACAGACCGACGTCAACAACAACTCCACCCAGATCGCGTACGACGCGCTGGGCCGCACCGCCAAGGTATGGGAGGCGAACCGGACGACCAGCCAGACGCCGACCGAAGAGTTCGAGTACACGATCACCGAAGGCCAGCCGGTCGCGGTGGCCGCGAAGACCCTGGACAACAAGGGCGGCCAGGTCACCTCATGGGTGCTGTATGACGGATACCTCCGCCAGCGCCAGACCCAGGCTCCCGGTCCTGAGGACGGAAGCATCCTGAGCGACACCTTCTACGACGAGCGTGGCCTGCCCACCAAGGCATTCGCGCCCTACTACACGACCACGAAACCGTCGGCCAAGATCTTCAAGCCCGACAACGCATGGTCCGTCGAAACACAGACCCACACCGCCTACGACGGCCTGAACCGTGCCGTCGAGACACAGCAGGTCCGTGGGAACGGCGACGGCGGGAAGGTCCTCAGCACCACGAGAACCATCTACGGAGGGGATCGAACCACGGTCATCCCGCCCGTAGGCGCCACCGCCACCACGACCCTCACCGACGCCCGCGGCAAGACCACAGAACTGCGCCAGCACCATCTCCGCTCCGCCAGTGCCGCGTACGACAGCACGCTCTACCAGCACACGCGCAGAGGAGAGCTCAGCAAGGTCACCGGCCCGGACAACAACAGCTGGACCTACGAATACGACCAGCTCGGGCGCCAGACGAAGCTGACCGACCCTGACAAGGGTCCCACCGAAAGCACCTACAACGACCGCGGCCAGCTGGTGTTCAGCAAGGGCTCACGCACGGACGTCCCCGGTCTCGCCTACGTCTACGACGGTCTCGGACGCCAGATTGAGGTGCGTGAGAGTTCAGCGACGGGCGCCCTGCGCATTAAGCACGAGTACGACACCGTCAGCCGTGCCAAGGGACATCTCGCCGCCTCCACGCGCTACGTGGGAAGCAAGCAGTACACCACCAAGGTCACGCAGTACGACGCTCTCTACCGTGCGGTCAGAACCTCCGTCGTCATCCCCGCAGCAGAAGGGGACGAAGGCAAACTTGCCGGGACCTACCAGACCGGATCCACGTTCCTGCCCTCCGGCCTGCCCGACGGAACCAACTACTCCGCCGCCGGCAGCCTCCCAGGCGGCTCCGTGGGCTACGCCTACGAAGAGCAGACCCTCAGGCCGATCCAGGTCTACGGGCAGGGCATCTCCGGCACCACCTCCTACAGCTACACCGGCAAGCCGCTCGTGCACGATGTCGCTCTGACCGACGGCGGCAAGCTCACCAGGATCACCAACTCCTACGAGCCCGGTACCCAGCGACTGGCTACAACGCGTGTCGACCGGGAGGAACAGGCAGGCGTGGACCGCCACGCCACCTACCAGTACGACGAAGCGGGCAACATCCTGTCCATCGCGGACGTCTCCCGCACCGGCACCGACAACCAGTGCTTCACCTACGACTACCTCACCCGGCTGACCGAGGCCTGGACCCAGCCCGTCACCACCTGTGCCGCGGCACCAGCAGCCGACAAACTCGGGGGCCCGGAACCCTACTGGCAGTCCTTCACCTACGACAAAGCCGGCAACCGCAAGACCGAAACCCAGCACGACAGCACCGGCAACACCGCCAAAGACATCAGCCGCGTCTACACCTACCCGCCGGCCGGCGCCAAGAACGCCCACAGCCTCACCTCACGCACCACCACAGGCCCCTCCGGAACCAACACCGAGTCCTACGCCTACGACCCCGCGGGCAACACCACCACCCGCCCAGGCCAGAAACTCACCTGGGATGCCGAAGGCCACCTCGCCACCGTCACCGAGAACAGCAAAACCACCAGCTACCTCTACGACGCAGGCGGCAACCGGCTGATCGGCCGCACCCCCACCGAGGTCACCCTCTACCTCGGCCACACCGAAGTCACCGTCCGCAAGGGAGCCGACAAGGCCGAAGCCACCCGGTACTTCGACCTCGGCGGCGGACAGACAGCCATACGCAGCGACGACGGAACCTTCTCCTTCACCGTCGCCGACCACCACGGCACCGGCGAACTCGCCATCCAGGCCAACACCCTCGCCATCACCCAGCGCCGCACCCTGCCCTTCGGCGAAATCCGCGGCCAGACACCCACCACCTGGCCCGGCACCAGAGGCTTCGTCGGCGGCACCGACGACACCAAAACCACCGGCCTCACCCACCTCGGCGCCCGCGAATACGACCCCGACCTCGGCCGCTTCATCTCCGTCGACCCGATCCTCGACCTGGCCGACCCCCAACAGATGAACGGCTACAACTACGCCAACAACAACCCCACCACCCTCTCCGACCCGACCGGGCTACGCCCCGACGGAGCCTGCGGCGGAACCGGCTCCTGCGGAGCCGACACCGGCAACTGGACAAAAACCCAAGACGGCTGGGACTACAAAGAAACCCAGACCGAATCCTCGCTACCCCAGGACAGTGGATCAGGGAACACCGAAGGTGACAACGAAGGTGCCGGAAAGCCCAAGCCCATCGACAAGCAGCCGGTAATCGAAGGCGTACGCATTCCAACAAAGGCCGAGCTCTACGCACGGAACTACTCGATGGGCGACCTCGACGTCTCCTATTCAGAGATGATCGTCAAATGGGCCGACGGCCAGTGCATGGCCGACCCCAGTAGCGATTTCTGTGCGAGGGCCCATGAACTTGGATGGATCAGCCCAAGCAAGGGTGACATGCTTGAGATCCTGGGAGTCCGCGACGCGGAACGTTGCGCGAAAGGCAGCGGAACGGCTTGCATCTGGACTGCCGTGGGATTCATTCCGATTGGAGGCTGGGTCGCCAAACTCGCGAAGGCCGCGAAGGCCGCGAAGCTGGCTAAGTCAGCCCCCGACTGCAACAGTTTCCTCCCGGACACCAAAGTCCTCATGGCTGACGGAACACACAAGGAAATATCGGCAGTAGAAGTCGGGGACGAAGTCCTGGCCACTGATCCCATAACTGGCGAGACCAAACCGAAGAAGATCACCAGGGAAATCCTCGGCAACGGCCAGAAGACTCTCGTTGAGATCACCGTAGAACATACCAAAACCTCGACTTCTGACACGACGATCACAACCACGGCTAACCACCCCTTCTGGATTCCAGAGCAAAATAGATGGGTTTATGCAGCAGAAATTCGCGCGGGGCAATCACTGTTGACCAGCGGTGGATCACACGCACGCGTCGTGGGCACCAAGAACTGGGCCCAGGTTGCCGAGGTCCGCAACCTGACCGTCGAAGACCTGCACACGTACTATGTCCTCGCAGGCAGTACACCAGTACTCGTGCACAACAGCTCAGGTATCGCATCAATCGATGACCTTAGAGGCGGAGCCTACTTTCATACGGTTCTGAGCACAGCCAAAGGGGACATAGACGTCGGAGCCTTCGTCGAAATCGATGGAAATAAGATCGTGCTGGATAATATATCCATCTATGGAGCGAACGGAGATCTCCCCCGAGGCTCTGTCGGCGCAAGTGATTTCTTGGCCCTTAAAAGAAAGGTAACCGACGCGGCGACAGCCCAAGGATTCGAGAAGCTTGAGGTAAACTGGCTTCGCACGAGCTCAGGCCCCGAGAATGGCAAGTCGGGAAAATGGGAAATTGACCTCCCTAAAGGATGCTAGCGAAAACTCACCAACCAATGGGAAGAGTATCCACATGGATAGGTACCTGAGCGCACTAAGCTCAGTTCGCGGGGACCTTGGCGACAACGCTAACCGTGAGGCAATCCTGATAAAGTTGAAGAAGGCGGGCCTCTCTCAAGTCGAATGTATTCGCGCCGTCGTAGATCTCGGATTGAGCAGTCGAGGAGACGCCAAGCACCTAGTGCATACCAGTCAGGCTTGGTCATCCAACAGACTGCAAAGCGAGCGCTTGCATGATAGCCTAGAAAGGCTAATGGATGAAAATCCATAGCCTATCTCGGGTTGCCGCGAAACCGATCGGACTTACCTATTTCGGCATCTGATTTCCGTGCCGATCTAGGATCAAAAGTCCGAGCTCGAAAGATCCTCGACCCTGAAGTGCCTGCGGTGAGGCCCCGCCAGTCATCGTACTGGCGGGGCTTTTTTATGCGACGGAACGACCTAACGGTCGAAACCTCCATACGTACTATGTGGGAGCGGTTAAGTCGCTACTGCTGCTCGCCGCTACCGACCGCCGGGAGGCGGCCACAATGGACCCCGATCTTGTTCGTGGCTCAACAATGGGACCTCCTACTTTCGGTCCGGTATAGCTCCCCTCCTGTTGCCGGTGGTGGGACTGTAAATCGTTCGGTGTAACTCCCGATCAAGGAAGATGCACCGATGACCAGTGAGAACGTGGCCGAGGCCGAGACCGTCGAGCCATCTGAGGCTGTGGTGCCGACGTCCATGGACGACCGGCTGATCGACGAGTTGGTCTCCCGCGCCCAGGCCGAGGGCCTGCAGCTGACCGGCGAGGGCGGACTGCTCCAGCTGCTGACGAAGCGGCTGCTGGAGTCCGCCCTGGAGGGCGAGATCACCGACCACCTCGGCTACGACAAGCACGATCCGACCGGGAAGAACGGCGGCAACTCCCGCAACGGCACCCGCCCCAAGACCGTGCTGACGGACGTCGGACCGGTCGAGATATCAGTGCCCCGTGACCGGGACGGCTCCTTCGAGCCGAAGATCGTCAAGAAGCGTCAGAAACGCCTGACCGGCGTGGACGAGATGGTCATCTCCCTGTCCGCGAAGGGCCTGACCACCGGCGAGATCCAAGCCCACCTCGCGGAGGTCTATGGCGCCGACGTCTCCCGCCAGACGATCTCCACGATCACCGACAAGGTCATGGACGGAATGGCCGAGTGGCAGAACCGGCCGCTCGACGCCGTCCATCCGGTGGTCTTCATCGACGCAATCCATGTGAAGATCCGCGACGGCGCCGTCGCCAACCGGCCCATCTACGTCGCCCTGGCCGTCACCACCGAAGGCCGGCGCGACATCCTGGGGCTGTGGGCCGGCGACGGCGGCGAGGGCGCCAAGCACTGGATGCACATCCTCACCGAGATCAAGAACCGCGGCGTGAACGACGTCCTCATGCTGGTCTGCGACGGACTGAAGGGGCTGCCCGACGCGGTCGAGACCGTCTGGCCGAAGACGATCGTGCAGACCTGCGTGGTCCACCTGCTGCGGAACTCCTTCCGCTATGCCGCCCGCCAGGACTGGGACAAGATCGCCAAGCTCCTCAAGCCCGTCTACACCGCGGCGACCGAGGACGCGGCCCTCGAACGCTTCGCGGAGTTCGCCGACGCCTGGGGCAGGAAGTATCCGGCGATCGTGAGGCTGTGGGAGAACGCGTGGGAGGAGTTCACCCCCTTCCTGCGGTTCGACACCGAGATCCGCCGCATCGTCTGCACCACGAACGCGATCGAGTCCGTGAACGCCAGGATCCGGCGGGCGGTCAAGGCCCGCGGCCATTTCCCCAACGAGACCGCTGCCTTGAAGTGCGTCTACATGGCCATCATGTCCCTGGACCCCACCGGCCGAGGTCAGGCCCGCTGGACCATGCGCTGGAAGACCGCGCTCAACGCCTTCGACATCACCTTCGACGGCCGTCTCTCCGCAGTCCGTCAGTAACCCCAACCACCCTCGTTACACCGTTCGATTGACAGACCCCCCGGCCAGCGAGGCGGACCAACTCGCCAAGCTCTCGGAGATCCGGGCCAGCGGCGACATCTCCGAGGAGGAGTTCCGCCGGGCCAAAGAGAAAGTGCTCCACTCCTAGGTCGCGCCGGGCACGCCCGTCGGTCCCAGCCAGACGGGCGTGCCCGGCCGGCAGGGGCCGGGTCGGCGACAGAGTCCGTCGCCGATCTGGCGTACAGAACCATCGACCTAACGAGCTCGTGCACGGTAGGCGGTGAGACGTCGAGGCTGTCGGCGGGGCTCGGTGTTCACCTCTGCCGTGTCGACGTCAGGTCCGCGGTCTGCTGATGGGACAGCAGGCCGGCGACGGCTTGGACGGTGTCGCTCATGTGCTCGCGGCGGCCGAGGTGGCGGGCCAGGGCACGCCAATTTTTTAGATGGGCGATGCCGTGCTCGACCCGGATCCGCCTTGAGGAGTGCCTTGCGCTGGCGTTTGTGCATCTCCTCGTACCAGTGCGGGGCGTTCTTCTTGAACTTGCGGTGTGGTGGTGCCACCACCCGGCCGCCGGTCCGCGCGCCAAGGCCCTGGTAGCCGGCATCGGCGAGAATCTCGGCCGCGGGCCCGTCGGCCAAGAGCTTGACCAGCCCTAATTGGCGGGCGTGAGTGATGTCCGCGCAGCTTGCGGGTCGTGCTGGGCTGCACCACAGCACGCGGCCTTCGGCGTCCGTGACCACCATGGACTTGACGGCGTTCTGCTTGTTCTTGCCGGAGATGAACTTGTCGCGGTTTCTTCCGTCCGGCGGCGGGCCGACGGACCCGGGATCTCGGTGCCGTCGATGATGCCGGTCGTCCCGCTCGCGCCGAGGTGGTCGACGACGTCGGCCAGAGTTCGCAGCCGCACGTCGGGGCTGATGGTGCAGCCTCGCTCGGCGAGCAGGGGCCGCACCTCGCCGACGGCCCGGGTGATGGTGGAACGGTCCACGCCGAACCAGGAGGCCAGCACGTCGTGGGTGCCCCCGTGACGAAGATGGACGAGCGTGGCCAGCAGCCGATCGACAAACACCAGCCGGTGCTTTGCGCCGACGCCCACGGCCCGCTTCCGTGGCCGGGAGGTGAGCCGGGCCTGGTGACGCTCTTGCCACAACGGGCCTATCTCCACGACGAGTTCAGCAATCACTCCCACAGCCAGGCCCGTGATCCGCCGATTACTGATGATCACCGCACGCGTCGAGTCCCCACCACAAGACCATGATCAAGGATCAGGAGGTCGACGTCTCACCCCCTACCGCGCACGAGTTCGTTAGGGGTCTCTACCGGACCAATTCTCACATGTCTCCCCGGCCGAACGGCTCCTTGGGTTCCGCGCCGACGATTCCGCCCGCCGTCGCCGTCGCGTCCTGGCTGCTCTCGATGACCTGACGCGCGACGCCCTGCCGATCAGGGTGTCCGCCGTCGCTCGCCTGACGGGCGTCCATCGCAGCTTGATCTACCGGTACAGCGATCTACACGCAGCCGTCCTGAGCCGAGCCGCACAACCGCGGGAGGGGCCTGAAAGCCGCAGGTCAGCCGACAGTAACTGCTGGCCGATCTGGCAAACCTCACCGACCGCAACACCCGCCTCGCGCGGCACGTGTACCGGCTCGAACAACGCCCGTCCGAAGCTTTCGGACTGGACGCCTGGAACGCCACCGGCCTTGGTGCTCCCCAAGGCACCGGGGCTCTCCAGAGAAAGATCGACGACCTCGAACAACAGGTGGCCGAACTCCGTGACCGGCTCACCGAACGCGAGAGGACCTCGAGCCTGCGCGGGTGACCAACCGGGAGCTGATGACCCAGCTCAACAGCTCCTCCCGCCCTCTGCGGTGAGCGCGGAGCCGTTCCAGGGCTGACCGGCGGGTTTGCGGGTCTTGGCGTGTCAGGTTTCCGGGGTGCGCAGGGCGAGGATGGCCATGTCGTCGTGACCGTCGCTGGGGTGGTGGTCGGCCAGGGTGTCCACGAAGTCCTGCAGGGGGAGGCTGGCGTGGAGGGTGGCTAGTTCGGCGAGGGCGGCGAGGCCGTCGTCGATAGTGTGGGCGGGGTGCTCGATGAGGCCGTCAGTGAAGAAGACCACGGTGGCGCCCGCGGGAAGGGGATGGGTGTGGTCGGGGCGGGGTTGTCCGGCGATGACGGCGAGTGGCAGGCCCGGCTCGGCGTGGAGGTATCGTGCCTGCTCGCCGGGCGTGATCAGCAGCGGGGGGAGGTGGCCCGCGGTGCTCCAGTGCAGGGTCCAGCCCTGGTGCGCGAATCGGCGACGTCGTCGGCCACGACCTGCACTCGGCGGCCGCCATGGCCCAGACCCGCAGCATGCTCCGCGCCCTTCACCGACGGCGATCAGGTGATCGTCCAGGCGATCGCCCCCTCCACCATGGTCGCTCTCAACGACGTCGATGCCATGGCCCCGGTCGTGGACGAGGCTACTCGCCACCTCGACGCAGCACTCGCCTCCCTCGCGGAAGGCGGTGCGTGAACGGCGACCGCCTGCCGGCCGACCGCCGCGCCCTCCGCGAGGGCGGTCGGCCGTGGAGAGGCCGTCAGTCTGCGAGACTGAGTGGGGGCAAGGCTGTGAGCTGCCTTGCGATATCGTCTGCCCATGCGTCGACCGCTGCCCAGTCCCGGTGGTCTCCGTAACGACAGCCGAGTAGACGAAAAAGCACAGCCCCCTTGCGGTCCAAGTGTTCCCGCCGAATCACGCCCGAAAAGCGCCGATGCTCGAGGGGATGGACGGCATCGACGAGCGCGGCGACACGCGGTTGCACGGCGCGGTCGGCCAGCAGGCGCAAGAGCCTGGGCAGGGCGGCGGACATCCCAACACTGAACATCCACACCGGCAGCCCACGCAACTCCTCGGCGCCGGCCAGGACGGCGGCTTCCGCCGTCGGTAGCCAGGCTCCGTCATGAACCGCGCTCCCCATGACGAACGCGTCAACCCGCGGGAGGCCCTGCCCACCGAGGGCTGAGGTCAGCGACCGCACGTCGACATGGTGACCGTGAGTTCGCAGCCGAGTGCCGATCCGTGAGGCGATCTCCTGCGTGGAGTGATGCTCGGATGCGTACAGGATGCGCACAAGTGCCATGTTTCTGCCTCCGTCGTGTCCGGAGGGCCGCCGCGAAGGCGACGACACGAAGCGGAAGAAGTAGGTCCGGGAAAGTCCTCTCTGGGGGACCACAAGGAGGGCGACCACCGCATCAGGATTGACTGACTGCGGCCATTCCATAATGGCCTCCTCGGCCGCATGAGTCGGACGCGCACAGGGGATGTCCGCCCGTACAGGAGCGGCGCTTCCTGATCCATCGGGCCGAACAGTGCAAGCATTCATCAGATCACTGCACGCCAAGGTAGAGGTATTACGTATCCCGGCCTCCGCCGTGGCCGCGTGGGATGCTCGTCGTCAGCCACGTGACCGTGCGGCTGACGTACGACGCGGAGACTGTGCCGAACAGCCCTTTCCGTTCGAGCGGATGTTCGACGCCTGGCTGCATGCGCGGCAGCAGATCAGCCAGGGGATCGTCCGCGCCGACGACCGTGACCTTCGTCGGCGGCAGCATGACCCGCTCCGCCGTCACGGCGTGCTGCCGGTCTTCCGGTCCCTTCCTGGCCAAGTCCGGAGTCACGAGGCCCACGGGCGCGGAGCCGTCGCCGCCGAAAGGGCGGAACTCCGTCGCCACTCGTGGGCAGGGTGCCGGGGTGACGCGGCTTGCGACGCCGGCGGGCGCTGTCCAGGTGGGCGCTGACCGTGGCCGTGGGTCGGGGGCTGTCGCACGTGCGCACAGCCGGGCTCCGTCCAGACCCTCGACCCCGACGCTGCTCTCCGCGACGGACTCGCGTCGGCCCCTCCACCTCCACCACCGCAGTCGACTTCCTGCACCACGCCGAGTTGCAGTTCTTCCATGACGAAGACGAGAGCACCTCCCCGGGTCGGCAGCTCCGCTATGCCCTTGGCTCCCGGACCAAGTCACCGGGGGTGCACCACACGGACGTCAGGCTCTCCGCTTCGGTACTGTGCAGAGCACTGGATGACTGGTCGTCGTGCTCGACGAGCGCTTCCTGCACCAAGGCATATGACCGATCGGGTCTCCGCCGCTTGCACGGCCGCCGACCACGGGCAGACCCAGGGGCCGGACGGCCCTCCCCAGAACTGCAGCAGGGGGCGATCCTGAACGGGGGGCCGTCGGTCGAACGCGCGAGAAGGTGACGAGCGATGAGGCACCGCAGCGTCGCGGATCTGATGACACCCACCGCGGTCAGCGTCGTTCCGGGCACGACGTTCAAGGAGATCGCCCGCCTCCTAAACGATTTCGACATCACCGCGGTGTGCGTGGTGGACGAGTCGAACCGGCCGCTGGGCGTGGTGTCGGAGGCGGACCTGATACGGCGCCGTGCCGCCGGTGCCAGACCAGGCACGGCGGGTACGCTCATGTCCAGTCCCGTCGTTGTCGCACGTCCGGAGTGGAGCGTGGTGCGCGCCGCTCGGGTGATGGAACGGGCCAGGATCAAGCGTCTGCCCGTCATCGACGACGACGAACGCCTCGTAGGTGTGCTCAGCCGGAGTGACCTCGTCCAGCTCTTCCTGCGCCGGGACCGGGCGATCCAGGAGGAGATCGTCGAGGACGTGGTCACCCACACCCTGATGATGAGCCCATCGGCCCTCTCGGTGGAGGTCGAGGACGGCCGGGTCACCCTCAGCGGCACGGTCCGCCGCAGCATCGTTCCGGTGCTTCTCCGGCTCTGCAACAGCGTCGACGGTGTCGTGGGGGTCGTCGACCGGCTCAGGTACGAAGACGACGACCTGTTGAGGAAGTGACGACATGGGCACCCCTGGCGGCCCGTGCAGTCCTGTGGCCCGCTCCGCCAAAGACGACAGCAGGCTGTCCCGCTGGTTGTGGCTGGTCAGATCGATCCTGGTGATCCCGCACTCGATCGTGCTGTGCTTTGCATAACTCGTACGGCACACTCGGCACCGACCTTTACCCGTCTTTCGGCCAGGGATCCGAGCGCGACCACCCCGGCGGCTCGACATCGCCTACCCAGAACGGCTCTCGCGCTCGATGGTCCTGATCGAGTGGTGACTGCTCGCCATCCCCCGCTATCTGACGATCGCCTCGTCCACCAGCGGCGTGCACGCAGAACGGTGGAGCGGAGACGCGGGGACAGGAGCGGCCGTTAACGCGAGCTCGAAGGCAATACTGGCGAGCAGTAGGGGATTCGAACACCCCTCCGTCGCGCAACGCCGTGTGATCGGTGCGGGCTCCTGAAGCCGTGCAGATCTGACAGGTCACGATGCCAGCGAAGGTGGCCATCACGTAGGGCGTGGCGCAAGCGGCTGCCGACACCCCTGGCGTCCGAGGGAGAAGACGGCCCCGGCGCCAGCGAGATCGGAGCGGACCATGACACCGACGCATCCGAGCATGAGCCGGGTAGCCGCCGAGCACTCGGTTGCCCAGCCCACCGCGAGCGTGCCCCGATGGCTGACCACCGACCGGAACCGGCGATCGGCTCCTGGCGGCTCGGCCCGTTCGTGTCGGCAAGATCCGGAAAGAGGTCACGGACCGCACTCGCGGTCTCGGTCAGCAGGTCGCGACCCGCTTCACGCACCGCCAGGATCGTCTCGGCGTCAGCGAAGAGGCCCGACGGCCGGTGTCGGCGCCATGCAGCGCCCGCCCCCGTCGGTGGGCCTCTTCGGCGGCACAGAGCACGAGCCGTGCGCCCGGAGGGGGGCCCGGTCCACTTCCACGACGACGTTGCCGACTCCGGTCGGGCGGGCATCGCGCTGGACATTACTCCTCCCGGTGCACCCGGCTCGAGAGCGCGTCCCGAGAGGGGCATCTCCCGCTCGGGCATCTTGGTGGGTCTCTTCAAGATGGGCCGTTCGGCCCCGATCGAGCCCTGTCCAGCCCTGCTGCCGGAAGCGACGTGGCACCAACGTGAGACGGGAGACGTCCTGTCCCATCCGGACCCGCGACGGGGCGACAGGGATTCGATGAGGGAGGCAAGCCATGACAGCCCAGGTCACCGTCGGACTGGACGGCTCTGATGAAAGCCTTGCAGCGGCCCGTTGGGCCGCGACGCAGGCGGTGTTGCGCGAAGTGCCCCTCAGGTTGGTGCACGTGGAGGAATGGCCGAGCATGCCGGAAGTGCCCATGGCGTACGCCCGCACACTCGCCCACGACGAGCAGACCGAGAGACTCATGCAAGAGGTGACGGACCGAGTCTTCAAGCACCATCCCGACCTCGAGGTCATCACGGAGCATGCGCATGGCCGGGCAGCCGAGGAACTGACGGCCGCCGCGAACGAAGCGGATCTGACAGTCCTGGGTTCGCGCGGACTCGGCGGTGTCCGCGGCTTCCTCGTCGGTTCGGTCTCTCTTGCCGTCGTCGGCGTGGCCCGACAGCCGGTCGTCCTCGTCCGCGCGACGGACGACCGGGAAGCTCCCGAAGGCGGCATCGTGGTGGGCGTAGACATCCACAGGCAGTGCGAGGCACTGCTCGCGTTCTCCTTCTCCGAAGCCGCCCGGAAGTGCACACCGCTGCGGTTCCTCCACAGCTGGGCGCTTCCCGCCGCGTACGGCAATGCCTCCACCATGGACCCAGGGATCCGTGAGGAGCTGGGCAGCCACCTCCTCGGGGGACCGGACGACCTGTTGGAGCCATGGCGGAAGCGTTACCCGGATGTGGAGGTGGAGGCCAAGTCGGTGTTGGGCTCGCCCGCGTACCGGCTGGTCGAGGCGGCACAGACCGCGCAACTCGTCATCGTGGGACGCCGGAGTCGGAGCGCCCCTCTCGGCCCGCATCTGGGCCATGTCGCCCACGCAGTCATCCACCACAGTCCCGCGCCGGTCGCCATCGTCCCGATGGCGTAAGGAGGCGGTGGCGACTCGGGTTTGGACTGCGCACGGGTGTGCGACTTTCTACAGATGACAGCGGCCGATGCACGGCGTGTAGCGTTCAGCAGCGGGATCGCAGGAAGTGGCGCAGTGGGTGGAACAAAGTGCAGTGGGCCTGCGGAGCTGTCTTACTGTTCGGGTGAGGCCGCAGGGTCGACTTCCATGCCGGACACGGGGTCGACGGCCGTCTCGCGTCCGTCCGTCCCGTCCTTACTTCTCGTTGTGTCGGCGGCGGCCCCGACTTCGGGCCGCGTCGGTGTGCCAACCGCCTCGGGCAGTGGTACGGGGTACCAGCGCAGCAGACGGGAGGCAGCGGCGACCACGGCCAGGGGGAAGGGGCCATGGCCGGCGCGGCGGTGATCGGGCTGAGGAGTACTCCCCACAGGGGATAGAGCGCGCCGACCGCAAAGGGATTCCGACGGCGCCGCAGAATTCCGACGGCGTTGCAGACCAGGGCGAAGAACAGGTTCTGCTTGATGTTGCCCATAGTCGCCCTCGAGAGCCGGATAGCTGTGACCACGACCGCGAGGGATCGTGATGTCGGCGGATTCGATGGAGGCGTCGGTGCTGGTGCCGATGGCGAGTCCGACGTCGGATCGGACGAGGCGGGGCGTTGTTGAAGCCGTCGCCGACCTTGGCAACGGTCCAGAGTTCGGCTTGGAGACGGCGGATCTCGTCGGCCTTGTGCTCGGGCAGCACCTCGGCCAGGATCCGGGGGATGCCGCCGGACGCGGTGAGGGCGACGGCGGTTCAAGCGTTGTCGCCGGTGAGCATGACGACCTCGGTGTCCAGGCGTCTCAGGGCCGTAACAGCCCGGGCAGAGTCGTCCTTGACGGAGTCGGCGACGCGAGCGCTCCGGCGGCGCGGCCGTCGACCGCGGCGAACACGAATGTCCCAAAGGTGACGCAGCGTACGGGACCAGGGCGGCGCGGTGATGCTCGCCGGACGCCTGCATCAGTCCTTTCCGGCGGATCCGGCCCTGCGCCTGACCCGGACGGTGCCCGGCGTGGTGGCCGCGGCGACGGAGTTCACGACCGCGTAGCGTCCTTCCCGGGTCCGGCCCCCCTCGGGCCGTGTGGCGCAAAGTGCTGGACGCGCGCGTCCGGGCCCGGGAACACCTCGGTAACCCGGCCCGTGTCCGACCATCGGACGTCGAAGGGCGGAGTCCCGTCCGGATGGTGCAGCCCGACGATCTCGCCGTCACGCCCCTCGTCCCTAACCGTGGCACCACCCACGATCAGCCGGTCACCGACGCGAGCCCACAACCCGGCGCGGGGCATCTCCTGGCCTTGCCGTTCACCGGTCGAAGTCACGGTTCCCGCCTCCCTGTGCGCGAGCACCCGGTTCGCGGCCCTCACGAGACCGGCGGCACTCTGCCCTTCCAGCATGCGCTCCGATGGGCCGTCCCTCTGAGGGCCGACCGTCCCGGAAGGGGACCATTCGGCACTGCCTGAAGGGCGGCTCCGCGCGGCAGGGTGAGACGTGCCGGGGCAGCCACGTCCCATGAAGGAGGGCCGTCATGCAGCACCGCACGGTTTTCGAGGTGATGACCCACGACGTTGTCACCGCCACTTCTCAGACCTCGTTCAAGCAGATCGCCCGGCTCTTCGCCGAACACGACGTCTCGGCGGTCCCGGTCGTCGACCCCGAGCGACGCCTGCTCGGCCTGGTCTCGGAGGCCGACCTCTTGCGGGCCACCGCCGAGCTCCCCGATCTGGAAGGCCGCCCAGCGGGCGTCCGGCTGCTGTCCCAGGAGCGCGGGCTGCCCGCTGCGGAGACGGCCGCCCAGCTGATGACCTCACCGGCCGTCACAGCACAGCCGAACTGGAATCTCGTGGAGACGGCCCGGACGATGCACCGCAAAGGGGTGAAGCGGCTACCCGTCACCGATGAGACGGGGCGTCTCGTCGGGATCATCAGCCGCAGCGATCTGCTACGGCCCTTCCTGCGCAGTGACACCGCGATCCGCGACGAAATCGTGCACGACGTCTTGGCCCACACCCTGCGCCTCGCTCCCGACACGATCCGGGTGACCGTCGACGACGGAGTCGTCAGACTGACAGGCCGGGTCGACGAGCGCGCCGACATCCCCGTGATCGTACGGCTCTGCCGCTCGGTCGACGGAGTGGTCGCCCTGCACGAATCGATCGAGTACGCCTACGACAACCTCGCGCTCGACGTGGAGCCACCGCGATGAACGCCCCGTGGGCAGCACCGGTCATGCCCGACTACGAGAGTGCCCGAGCCACGTTCTCCTGGCGCCGCGAGCGGTCACGGCTCGCAGGGCTGCCCGACGGCGGCATCAACATCGGATACGAGGCAGTCGACCGCCATGTGCGCGAGGGCCGGGGCGAACGCGTCGCGCTGCGCTGCATCGCCCGTGACGGAACCGTCCAGTCGGTCAGCTTCGCCCAGCTCGCTGCCGACAGCTCCCGCTTCGCGCACGTGCTGGAGTCGCTCAGCCTGAAACGCGGCGAGCGGGTGTTCACCCTGCTCGGACGCCGGCCCGAGCTGTACAGCACCGTCCTCGGAACGCTGCGTGCCGGACGAGTTCTGTGCCCCCTGTTCACCGCCTTCGGCCCCGAGCCCCTCGCACTGCGCATGGAGCTGGGCGACGCCCGGGCGCTGGTCACGACACGGGAGCTGTACGAACGCAAGGTGGCCCCGGTGCGGTCCCGTCTCCCGCACCTGCGGCACGTCCTGCTCCTCGACCCCGGCCCCGACCCGCCCCCGGAGACCCTCTCCTTCCCCGCGCTCATGGACGCCGCACCGGACGATTACACGGTGGGACCGACCGATCCGGCCGAGCCCGCCCTGCTGCACTTCACCAGCGGCACCACAGGCACTCCCAAAGGCGCGATACACGTGCACGAGGCGGTCCTCGCCCATCACGTCACCGCCGCCTACGCCCTGGACCTGCACGAGGGCGACGTCTTCTGGTGCACCGCCGACCCCGGCTGGGTCACCGGCATGTCGTACGGCATCATCGCCCCGCTCGCCCTCGGGGTGACGACCGTCGTCGACGAAGGGGACTTCGCTCCCGCCCGCTGGTACGGGATCCTCGCCGACCAGCGCGTCACCGTCTGGTACACGGCCCCCACCGCGCTCCGCATGCTCATGCGGGCCGCACCGCGCAGCGGCGACCCGACGCCCTCAGCGCGGCACGACCTCTCGTCGCTCCGGTTCGTCGCGAGTGTCGGTGAGCCGCTCAATCCCGAGGCCGTGCACTGGGGCCGGGAAGCGCTCGGGCTTCCGGTGCACGACACGTGGTGGCAGACCGAGACCGGCGCCATCATGATCGCCAATTTCGCGGCCGATCCGGTGCGGCCTGGCTCGATGGGCCGACCGCTTCCTGGTGTCGAGGCCGCCGTAGTGGCGTGCGGCGAGAACGGCCGGGCCGCGGTCACCGGCGGGCACGTGCAGGTCCTCCAGGAACCGGGCGCCCAGGGCGAGCTCGCCCTGCGGGCGGGCTGGCCGTCGATGTTCCGCGGCTACCTCCACGAGCCGGATCGTTACGAGGCGTGCTTCGCGGACGGGTGGTACCTGACCGGCGACCTGGTCAGCCGCGACGCCGACGGCTGGTACTGGTTCGTGGGCCGCGCCGACGACGTCATCAAGTCCGCAGGGCACCTCATAGGGCCGTTCGAGGTGGAGAGCGCCCTCATGGAGCACCCGGCGGTCGCCGAGGCCGGTGTCATCGGACGCCCCGACCCCCTGGCCGGCGCGATCGTGAAGGCGTTCGTGCTGTCGCGCCCCGAGTATCCGCCCGACACCGAGCTGAGGCGCGATGTCATGGCGTTCGCCCGTCGGCGCCTCGGCCCTGCCGTCGCCCCCCGGGAGATCGAGTTCGTCCGGAGTCTGCCGCACACCCGTAGCGGAAAGGTGATGCGCCGCCTGCTCCGGGCCCGCGAACTGGGCCTGCCCGAGGGCGATGTGTCCACGCTGGAGACACCCGAACCGGCCGAGACGACCGGGCGCTCCGGGAAGGAGACGTGATGAACGACGCGCACCGCGGGGCGTCCGCCGGGACATCGAAGAAGAAGCGCTCCCGTCGCGCTCGTGGGCCCTCGACGCCGTCCCGCACTCCTGCGGCGGCCCACGACATGGACCTCCTGCGGCAGATGCTGCTCATCCGGCGGTTCGAGGAGCGGTGCGTCGAGTTGTACAGCGCAGCGACGATCCGCGGCTTCGTGCACCTCTACATCGGTGAGGAGGCGGTGGCGGTCGGCGTCCACCAGGCGCTCGACGAAGCGGACGCGGTTGTCTCCACTTACCGTGAACACGGCCACGCCCTGGCCCGCGGGGTACCCCCCGAGGCCGTGATGGCGGAGATGTACGGGAAGAACACCGGGTGTAGCCACGGGCGCGGCGGGTCCATGCACCTCTTCGACGCCGGCCGCCGCTTCTACGGTGGCAACGCGATCGTGGGCGGCGGACTGCCGCTCGCCGCGGGCCTGGCGCTCGCCGACCGAATGCGCGGCGAGTCACGCGTGACCTGCTGTTTCTTCGGCGACGGAGCCTTCGCCGAGGGCGAGTTCCACGAGACCGCCAACCTGGCGGCACTCTGGGGGCTGCCCGTGCTCTTCGTCTGTGAGAACAACCTGTACGCGATGGGAACGGCCCTTGCCCGCGAGCACGCCCAGACGGACCTGGCGATGCGGGCGGCGTCGTACGGGATGGCTGCCTGGGCCGTCGACGGCATGGACGCACATGCCGTGGAGAAGGCGGCGCGCGGCGCGGTCGAGTCCATCCGGGCCGGCAGCGGACCGCACTTCCTGGAGATGCGGACGTATCGATTCCGGGCACACTCGATGTACGACCCGGACCGGTACCGGCCGAAGGGCGAGGTCGAGGAGTGGAAGCGGCACGACCCCGTTACGCGCCTGGCCGACGGCATGCGCAAGGCCGGTTTTCTCGATAGAGACGCCCAGGAGTCCCTGGACCACGAGGCCGTGGAGGCCATCGACCGGGCCGTCCGGGCCGCCGAGCAGGCTCCCGAGGAGTCTGCCGAGGACCTGCTGCTCCATGTCACCGGCCGACGCGAGGAGGTTCCGTCGTGAGCGCGCGAACGCGACCGCAAGAGCATTCCGACGACGGCACCATCACATACAGGGAGGCCCTGCGGGAGGGACTGCGCGAGGCGCTGGCCTCGGACGACCGGGTCTTCCTGATGGGCGAGGACGTGGGCCGCTACGGCGGCTGCTTCGGTGTGAGTCTCGGTCTCCTGGAGGAGTTCGGCCCGGACCGTGTCCGGGACACACCCTTGTCGGAGTCTGCGTTCGTCGGGGCCGGGATCGGCGCCGCACTGGCCGGGATGAGGCCAGTCGTGGAGATCATGACGGTCAACTTCAGCCTGCTGGCGCTCGACCAGATCCTCAACAACGCCGCCACCCTGCGGCACATGTCCGGCGGACAGCTCGGTGTGCCTCTGGTGATCCGCATGACGACGGGCGCGGGCAGGCAGTTGGCCGCCCAGCACTCCCACAGCCTCGAAGGCTGGTACGCCCACATCCCCGGCCTCCGTGTCCTGGCACCCGCCACGGTCGACGACGCCCGCCACATGCTTTCAGCCGCGCTGGCCGATCCCGACCCGGTGCTGCTCTTCGAACACAGCAGCCTCTACAACGCGGCCGGCAAGCTCGATCCTGCGGCCCAAGACGTCGCCCTGGACCGCGCGTCCGTCCGCCGCGAAGGCACCGACGTTACAGTGGTCGCCTACGGCGGTTGTGTGCCCAAGGCGCTCCAAGCCGCAGAGGCGATGGCCGAGGACGGGATCAGCGCGGAGGTCGTCGACCTGCGGACTCTGCGGCCTATCGACAACGCCGCGATCATCGGCTCAGTCCAAAGGACCCACCGGGCTGTCGTCGTCGACGAGGGCTGGCGCAGCGGCAGTCTGTCCGCCGAGATCGAGTCGCGCATCTGCGAGCAGGCATTCTACGAACTCGACACACCCGTCGAACGAGTATGCAGCGCGGAGGTCCCCATCCCCTACGCCCGTCGACTCGAGGAGGCGGCACTCCCCCAGCCGGCCGGAATCGTGGCGGCGGCTCGCCGGGTGGTGAGCTGAGATGGCCGAGTTCACGATGCCGTCCCTCGGCGCCGACATGGACGAAGGCAAGCTCTCCCAGTGGCTGGTGCACCCGGGTGACCAGGTGACGCGGGGCGACGTCATCGCCGTCGTCGAGACCGACAAGTCCGCGATCGAGGTGGAGTGCTTCCAGAGCGGTACGGTCGACGCCCTCCTCGTCGACGAGGGCACCACCGTGCCGGTGGGCACCCCGCTGGCACGCATAGGCACCACCGCTGAAACTGCTGAAAGTCACCCGCCCGAAAGCCCGCCCGCCGAAGCCTTGCCCACCGAAAGCCCACCGCCGTCGACGCCCCTGGTCCGCCGAATCGCCCGCGACCGGCACGTCGACCTCGCCCGTGTCCATGGCTCGGGCCCTGGAGGCGGGATCACACGTGCGGACGTGGAACACGCGGAACCGGCAACGGAACCGGAGAGCGGCAAGATCACGCCGACGACACGGTCGGCGAAGCCGGTGCGCGGCGACGAATCGACCAGGGAGCGTCCCGCTCCGCTGCGCGTGAAGTCCTCACCGCTCGCACGGCGGCTGGCCACGGAACTCGGCGTCGACATCGCCGAGGTGACCGGCACGGGTCGGGGCGGCACAGTCCGTGCGGAGGACGTCCGTTCCGCCGCAGCCGTCGTGGGCCCACCGCGCCCGGCCGTCCCGGACTCGGCTCGGACGGCCACCGCCCGGCTCATGAGCCGCTCCAATCGGGAGATTCCGCACTTCTACCTCTCCACGACCGTGGACATGGCAGCGGCCCTGGAGTGGATGCACGCCCGCAACCGCGAACTTCCCCTGTCCGCCCGCCTGGTGCCCGCAGCACTCACGTTCAAGGCCGTCGCGCTGGCGGCACGGAAGGTGCCCGAGCTCAACGGGCACTGGATCGACGACCGCTTCGTCCCGGCGGACGAGGTACGGCTGGGCGTCGCGGTCTCCCTGCGGGGCGGCGGCCTCGTCGCACCCGCCCTCGGCCACGCCGACACACTCTCCGTGGCCGAGGTGATGGCCGCGCTCAAGGACCTGGTGGCACGGGCACGGGGCGGCCGGCTCCGAGCGTCCGAGACCGCCGATCCCAATATCACGGTCACGAACCTCGGCGACCAGGGCGTCGAGGCGGTGTTCGGTGTCGTCTACCCGCCGCAGGTCGCGCTCGTCGGCCTCGGCCGGATCGTCGAGCGGCCGGTCGCCGTGGATGGGCTGTTGGGAGTACGTCCCGTGCTGACGGCGACGCTGTCCGCCGATCACCGTGCGGCCGACGGAGCCACCGGCGCGCGTCTCCTGACCGCCATGGACCGGCTCCTGCAACAACCGGAGGAGTTGTGAACCACGACCAGGCAAAGGCGTTCGTTCGGCAAGCCGTGCAGCGTGTCGTCCCCGGTGCCGAGTTCACCGGGCTCGATCCCGGCGTGTCCCTGCGGGACACGTTCGAGATGGATTCGCTGGACTTCCTCGAATTCGTCGAAGCACTCGCCGAGCTCAGCGGAACGGAACTTACCGAGGGCGACTATCCGGCCCTCGACACCTGGAACGGCTGCGCCGCTCGTCTGGTGGCCGAGGCCGATGCGCCCGCACACGGAAGGACCGGATGATGCGTCATCGCAGGATCGCCGAGCTGATGACCCGTGAAGTGGTCAGCGTGCGTGGGGATGCCCTGTTCAAGGAGATCGCCCAGGTGCTGTCACAGCACCGCGTGACCGCGGTGCCGGTGGTGGACGGCGGGAACCGCGTGATCGGGGTGGTGTCGGAAGGGGATCTGCTGCGCAAGACGGCCGAGCAGGTCGCCGAGCCGGGCAACCTGCCGACCCCACCCGGGGTTGAGGCGTGGGAACGGGCGAAGGCCGAGGGGACGCGCGCCGAGGAGCTGATGTCCGCCCCCGCCGTGTGCGCCGGCCTCGATTGGACCATGGCGGAGGCGGCCCGGCTGATGGAGGTCCAGGGTGTCAAGCGACTCGTCGTCATCGACGACGAGGAACGGCTCGTGGGAATCGTCAGCCGCCACGACCTCCTGGGCGTCTTCCTCCGCCGGGACGACGACATCCGCCGGGAGATCGTCGAGGACGTGCTCGGCGACACACTGAGTCTAGCCCCGGCCTCGCTCACGGTCGACGTGCGTGACGGGCAGGTCGACCTCGCTGGAAAGCTGCCGTTCCGCGGCATGATCCGGGCCGTCGAGCGCATGTGCGCAACGGTCGACGGAGTGGTCTCGGTCTCTTCGGCCCGTCTCGCCTACGACATCGACGACACGGAACAAGGAGGTGGACGATCATGACGCAGGGCGTCGTGGTCGGCCTGGACGGCACGGATCAGGCCTGGCGGCGACCGGGCGAGTGACGATCGGGTCGGCCGGCCAGAAGCCGGTGCAGACCCTGGGGGCGCGGCACTTGTGGTGGCGGTCGGTGCCCCCGGAGGCCGACGCTGGGTACACACATTGGCAACGTGATCCACTCGGTTACGCACCACAGTCGTTCGCCGGTCGCCCTCGTCCCCCCACGACTGCCCTCGGAGCCGATCAGGCGTCGGAGACAAACGGCCGCAGCCGTACCGCTGTGACCTTGTACTCCGGACACGACGTCACGGCGTCGGCGTGCTCCGAGGTGAGGGAGTTCACGCCGCTGGCCGGGAAGTGGAACGCACAGAAGACCTGCCCGGGAGCAAGCTCTGTCCCCACGCGCGCGACGAGTCGCGCCTGTCCATGCCGGCTCTCGACAGTGATGGGGGTGCCATCCCGCAGTCCATAGCGGGCGGCGTCCTCGGGGTGCAGGTCCAGGCAGTCGGAGTCGTCGAGAAGGAGGTTGCCGCCGCGCCGGGTCATGCTCCCGGAGTTGTAGTGGGCCCACCGGCGCCCCGTGACGAGCACGAGCGGATAATCCTGGTCCGGTTCCTCGCCGGGCGGCAGATAGGGGGCCGACGAGAGGTGGGCGCGCCCGTCGGGCGTGGCGAACTCGTCGGCGTACAGGGTGCGTTCGCCCGGCCGGTCCGGCGCGGGGCAGGGCCAGGGCACATCCCCCTCCTGGTCAATCCGTTCATGCGAGAGACCCGCGAAGAGGGGCGTCACGCGTCCGCACTCGGCGAGAGCCGCCGCCGGGGTGCGGCACCTCAGGTCGACTCCGAGGGAATCTGCCACTGCGTGCACGACCTCGAAGTCGGAGCGCGCCGCTCCGGGCGGAGCCACCGCTCGCCGAGCGCGCTGGAAGCGACGGTCGAAGTTGACGAAGGTCCCGTCCTTCTCCAGCCACGAAGCCACGGGCAGGACCACATCGGCGTGTCGAGCGGTCTCCCCGAGGAACAGCTCATTGACGACGACGAGCGGGCAAGCGTCGAGGGCCTGCGCGACCCGCCGGCTGTCGGGATCGGTCGCGCACACGTCCTCACCGATGACCCACAGCGCCCGCAGCCGGCCCTCCCGAGCGGCCGCGAACATCTCAGGAATGCGCATGCCCGGCCGCTCGGGAACTGGTCGGCCCCACACCGCCTCAGCGCGAGCGCGGGCTTCCGGGTCGGTGACACGGCCGTAGCCGGGCAGCAGATCGGGCAGGGCGCCCATGTCGGAGGCGCCCTGCACGTTGTTCTGGCCGCGCAGGGGGCTGATGCCGAACCCTCGGCCGCTGCCGCCGACGGCGCCGCGCAGGATGGGGAGGTTCGCCAGGGTCCGTACGCCGTCGGTGCCGTGCAGGTGCTCGGTGACCCCGAGTCCGTACAGGACTGCCGGCCGCTCCGCGCAGCCGTAGAGCCGGGCGGCCTCCCTTACGTCGTCGGCGGGGACGCCGGTGATCCCGGCCACCCGCTCGGGCGGGTAGTCGGCCAGCACGTCGGCGAGTTCACCCATCCCCGTGGCCCGGTCGTGGAGGAAACCCGGGTCGGTCATGCCTTCGTCGAGGAGGACGTGGGCGAGGCCGTGGAAGAGAGCGACGTTCGTACCGGGGCGTGGGCGCAGATGCACGTCTGCATGGCGGGCGAGGCCCACGGCCCGGGGGTCGGCCACGACCAGGGAGGCGCCCGCGAGTGCCCGCTGGAGGAGACGGGCACCGACGACAGGGTGCGCTTCGACGGGATTGGCGCCGACGACCAGAAGACAGTCGGCGGTCTCGACGTCGTCAAAGGGGTCGGTGCCGCCGGCGCGTCCGAACGAGGCGGTGAGTCCCGCAGCGGAAGGTGCGTGGCAGAGGCGGGAGCAATTGTCGACGTTGTTGGTGCCGATGACGGTGCGCAGGAACTTCTGTACGAGGTAGTTCTCCTCGTTGGTGGCACGGGCGGAGGAGATCGCGGCGACCGCGTCGGGGCCGCCGTCCCGTACTGCGGCACGAAATCCTTCGGCGACCAAGGCGATCGCCTCGGCCCAACTCGCAGGTCGCAGATATCCGTTCTCTCTGACCAGGGGCTCGGTGAGACGTTCGGCGGACCTGAGGTATCCGTACGCGAAGCGGCCCTTGACGCAAGCGTGGCCGTGATTCACGGGCCCGTCCCGGGCGGGGAGCACGGCGGCGACACGGTCCTCGCGGACGACGACGTCGAGGGTGCAGCCGACTCCGCAGTAGCCGCAGGTGGTACGCACGCGGTCAGCGGAGGACTGCCGCGAAGTGAGGCCCTTACCTGGACCGGGCTGAGTGATCGCCCCTGTGGGACAGGTGTCGACGCAGCCACCGCAGGACACGCAGTCGGAGTCGGCCCACGGTCCGCCGGTTCCCGGGGCGACGACCGTTTCGGCACCGCGTCCGGTGAGGGTGAGCGCGAACGTGCCCTGGACGTCGGAGCACATGCGGACGCAGCGCCCGCACGCGATGCAGAGGTCCCGGTCGAGGTGGACGTACGGGTGGCTCTCGTCCCGCCCGCGCGTGGGCTCCCCGGCGGCCGAGTCCTCCGGGATCCCCAAGGACCGGCATGCCTCGGCCAGTTCGCTGTGCACGCTGCCGGCGAGGGCGTGCGGCGGGAGTGCCGAGGCGATCAGAGCGACCGCGTCCCGGCGCAGGTTCCGCACATCTCCCTCGGCGGTTTCGACGGTGAGGCCCGGTGTCGCGGGCGTGACACAGGCGGCGACGGTCCGCCCGTCAGCGCGGACCAGGCAGGTCCGGCAGGAGCCGGCCGGCCTGAGACGGTCGTCGTGGCAGAGCGTGGGCAGGTCGGCTCCGGTGGCACGTACCGCGTCGAGCAGTGAGGCCCCGGCGGGCAGTTCGACCGGCACCCCGTCGACCTGGAGCCGGGTCATCGGTCCCATCCTTCCAAGGCCGGCCCGTAGGCGCGGGCCAGGCTGCGGACGGAGGCGGGAACGCGGCGGCCGAAGGCACAGAGGCTCGCCTCGCCCATGAGCCGTCCCAGTCGTTCGTAAGTCTCCCCCGGCCCGCCCTGGCCCTGCGCGAGTTCGAGTCCCCGCCGGGTGCCGACCCGGCAGGGCGAACAGGCTCCACAGCTCTCGTCGTCGGCGAACTCCCAGATATGCCGCAGGAGTTCGTGGGGATCGGTGCCAGCGCCGAAGGCGACCATACCGGCGTGCCCGAGTGCGGCGCCGCGCTCGGCGAGCGCGGCCGTGGTGAGGGGGACGTCGAGCGCCGTCCCGGCGAGGAAACCGCCGAGGGGCCCGCCGATCTGGAGGGCGACGAGCTCGGCGCCGTCCTTGAGACCGGCGCCGAACCGGATGACGACCTCGTCCACGGGCGTGCCGAGTTCGACCTCGTAGACCCCGGGCCGGGCGAAGCGCTCGGACAGGCACACCAGCTTGGTACCGGTCTCGTCCGGCACGCCGCGTCGGGCGTAGGACGCTCCGCCGTGGGCGACGATCCAGGGCACGGCCGCCAGCGTCTCCACGTTGTTGACCACCGTCGGGGAGTCCCACAGGCCGTGGTCCGTGGGGTACGGGGGCCTCGGCCGGGCACACCCCCGAGCGCCTTCGAGGCGGGAGATGAGGGCGGTCTCCTCACCTGCGACATAGGAACCGGCTCCTTCGACGATCTCGACGAACGGCAGCCGACCGGCTGCCGCAGCCGAGGGTGACAGGGCTCCCGCCTCCGTCGCGCGCTCCACCTCCTGCCGGAGCCGGGCCATGGCCTTCGGGTACTCGGAGCGCACCAGAACGATCCCGCGCCGGGCGCCACAGGCGAAGCAGGCAAGGGCGAGTCCCGTGAGGACCCGCCCGGGGTCCTCCTCCATGAGCAGCCGGTCGGCGTACGAGCCGGGGTCTCCCTCGTCCCCGTTGGCGACGATGACGGTGTCCGGCTTCCCCGCCGCTGCGGCCCACTTGTCGGCCACCGGGAATCCGGCGCCGCCGCGCCCGCGCAACCCTGAGACGGCCGCCTCCTCCCGTATGTCCTCGGGCCGGAGCCCGGCCACCGCCTCGCGCCACACGTCCCAGGCGGAGTGCCCTCCCAGGATCCCGGCGAGCAGGACGGGCGCCCCGGTGGTATCGGCCACGGGGATGCCCGGCGCGCGCGGTTCGGTCCGACCGCCGAGTTGGTCGGCCAGGTCCGGGCCCGTGCGGGGCAGGGTGCCGTCGAGGGCGGCGGGGCCCGCGTAGCAGTAGCCGAGGCAGTGCACGGCCTGAAGCGAGGTCGAACTCGCCTGGTCGACGGTGCCCGCCACCACACCGAGAGTCCGCTCGACCTCCGCCAGATGCTCCCCGCCCCGTGCGGCGTAGCACGCCGTCGCGGTGCACACCCGCACGTGCCGCTCCCCGCGAGGGGCCGCGAGATCGGCGAAGAAGGTGGCGGGGCCGAGCCCTGCGGAGGGCGGCAGTCCGGCTGCCGCCGCGACCTGGGGCGCCCACGCCCCCGGCCCTTCGGCGGTTCTCGATCTGGCACGCTCCAGCGCGGACGGCAGCAATCCTCCGCGCCCTGCGGTCAGCTCACGGAGCGCGTCGGACCGTGAGCTTGACTCCTCGGGCCTCTGACCGGTCATGCTCCCAGGGTGAGCGGCCGTGCCCCCACCCGCATCCCGGCCGGTCACGGCTTTCACGGTTTCGCGCTGTGCAGGGCGGCCGGGCGCCGACGCTAACTTGATCTTCAACCTGTGAGGCGTGGGCGTGGGGTCGTTGACCTCTTGGTTCGTCGCCTTGCGGGGCCGGATTTGCCGACGGTGTGCACTTCGTAGCGTGCGGTGGGCTGGCTGTTCTTGCGGCCGGGTGACCGTCCTGGACCGGGTTGCGTGACTTTTGGTGCTCCGGCTGGGCAAGCTGGAGAATCTCTAAAGTCGGCACCACACTCCGCCTCCGTCCAGATGACGAACCGGCGATGCACGGTCGGCTTCGACGCACCGAGGCACGGCGGCAACGCCCGCCAGGGCCAGGCACACCCGCTGACCAGCACGTAGATGATCGCCGCGAAGACGGCCTCGTCATCGATGTTCGCGACCCCACCGCCCTGCGGACGAACTCGGTCAGGCGGCAGCAACGGCCGCGCGATCTCCCACAGTCCGTCCGGAACGATCCATCCCCACCGTCCACTCCTCATGTCCAGCCCAACCGCCAACTGGTAACACGGAAAACGAATTATCATGTTCACGCCGCGCGGAAGCAAAGGCCCGCGCATAGGCGCATGAGCAACTGAACGATATGGATCGTGGCGGCCGACTATCGACCGGAGGCCCGCAGTGGCGGCGCCGCGTCGTGGACCGCACCATCGTAGGGAAAACGGAGATGCCCCGGATTCAGGGAGAACCTGTGGTAATGCAAGCTGATCCCGAGATTCTGCGCGAGCTGGTCAACCGCTACGACGAGCTTCAAAGCCTCGACGCATCCCAGCGGGACTGCACGATCAGGCCAGGAACCGAGGGCACGCTCTACACGCTCTGCGTACTGACCGGCATTCGCGACGAGTCGAAAGCCCTGGCTTTCGCCCGTAGCTTGCTCTCGCCCCCCGACCTGCCTCCGAGGACCTCGGGCAGCCCTTCGGCCTGAAGAAGCCGACTGCCGAGCCGGACTCCCAAGTGACCGGCCGTCACCGGCCCGCGACTCCTTGATGACTACAGGTCGCGACCGGTCGACACGGGCCTCTGATGCTGCTGTGTACCGATTCACGTGTTCGGGATCGGCGATCGCCGTCGAGCACGGCATGCCCCGTGCCTCGGGGCCCGTACCACCCGCCGA
This sequence comes from Streptomyces globisporus C-1027, assembly GCF_000261345.2. Classification (NCBI taxonomy): domain Bacteria; kingdom Bacillati; phylum Actinomycetota; class Actinomycetes; order Kitasatosporales; family Streptomycetaceae; genus Streptomyces; species Streptomyces globisporus. The sequence goes on from NZ_CP013738.1 coordinate 51,711, forward strand.
ATCCGACACACCGGCTCGCTGCGCCCGCTCACTTCGCGTTTGATGCGAGAATTTCGTGCGCCCGCGTGCGCCGGTGACAAAGAACCGATTCCTTCGCCTTATTGTTTCTACTTTCGAGCGTGCACGCCCAAGAGTGAATCTGACCCAATTTTTGACGGCCGGCTTGCCATACGGGCGAATCACTCTACGCCGGATCCCGGACGAAAACTCACGTGCACCCATTCGTCAACTCCCCTTCCAGTGCGCAGCATTGGCGTGAGAATCAGAGCACTTCGCGAAAGATACTCAGGTGCGCTCTTACACCTCAGGGCCGGCCTGGTCGAGCACGCAAAGCAGTGATTGCATCGCGCAACAACACCTCCATAGCGTGGCAGCGGTGACGTTTCACGATGCGGACGGGAATACGCCTAGCATCCCCGGATATCGACGGAGCTGATGAGCGCAGCAAGCCGTCCGAGCCGCCTCAGGGAAACGCGCAACCACAAGTCCGCGGTCCCGCAACGAGCCCGACCGCCTCCCTCCCTCAGGAGCGGCACACCATGACCGACACAAGCAACGCCCTGACCGGCTGGTCTCCCGAGGCTGTCGTCTTTGACTGTGACGGCACTCTGATGGACAACGAAATCCACTGGCAGGACGCACGCAGCCGGGTCTTCCGGGACTTCGGTATCCACCCCGCTCCGGGTTTCGCCGAGCGAGCCAAGGGCGTCCATTACGCCGACTGCGGCCGGCTGATGGCCCGGGAGGCAGACAAGCCCAAGCTGGCAGCGGAAATGACCGACTCGCTGCTGCGCCACTTCATGGAGCAGGTCGCCAAGGATCCGGTCACGATGCCCGGAGCCGCCGACTTCGTACGCCGGCTCTCCGGCCGCCTGCCACTCGCCGTGGCGAGCAACTGTCCCTTGCAGGCGGTGGAGTCGAGTCTCGACCGGGCCGGCCTGCTCAGCCACTTCGAGCACGTTGTGGTCCCGAGCGAAGAGGACTCCGGAGACGGGGACGGGAAGCCCGTTCGCCCGAAGCCCTGGCCGGACGTCTACGCAACGGCGGCCCGCCTCTGCGGTGCCACACCGCAACAGGCCCTGGCCGTCGAGGACTCGATGACTGGAATCGAGTCGGCCCTGCGGGCCGGGCTGCGCGTGCTCGGGGTGGGGCCGCGCCCGCGACCCGAGGACGCGGCCCGGGCCGACCTGTGGGTGCCGGTCCTGAACGCTCCCGCTCTGTCGGCTTGGGTGGAGTCCTGGCCGGCCCGAAGGGCGCAGATGTAAGCCGGCGGCCGCTCAGCCCAGCCGCATGCTGAGGTCTTCCACGACTGCTCGGGCCGAGGCGAAGAGCAGCCCGATGCCCACCGCGCCCGGATCGGGAACGCCTTCGGCGCGTCTCCCGAGGTAGCTGGAGCGTCCCATCCGGGCGCGCAGTCGCGCGGTCTCGGATACGCCGGCCCAGGCGGCGTCGGCGGCCCGAGCCAAGGCTTCTGCCGACAAGGTGTCCGCCGGGGCGGCCCGGAGGGCATCCGCAGCCGGGCTCAGTGCGTCGACGAGGGTCTTGTCGCCGGGTGCTGCGTCACCCACTCGGCGGATGGCCGCAAGCCCCTCCGCAGCTCCGGCCGCTAGAGCTGGCGTAGTGGCGGCCTCGGCGTCGGCCACGGCGACGGCCAGTGACTGGAACAGCAAGCCGAACAACGGCCCGCTGGTGCCGCCGACCTCGTCCAAGAAGGCGGTGGCCGCGGCGTGGAGGGGCGCGGCGGGGTCGCTGCGGGAGGCGGGGATCGCGTCGAGATGTCGAAGGGTGGAGTGTACTCCGGTGCTGAGGTTGATGCCGAAGTCGCCGTCGCCCACTTCTTGGTCCAATGAGGTGAGGCGGTCCTTCGCGGCGTGGGCGGACTGCACGAACCTGCGCATCCAGGCATCGGTGGAGAAGGCTTCGGGGGACGTGCTGCTCGTCATGGGGTGCCTCCCGTGCTCAGGGGAACTCTGTCGAGGTCGGCCGCGTGCCCGCCGCCGCCTCACCAGTGCAGGGCGGCGGTCCGCACGGGCGCGTCGTACAGGCGCAGGATCTGAGGGTCGGCGGCGAGCAGGGTGATGGAGAAGCCTCGCATGTCCAGGGAAGTGATGTACTCGCCGACGAGGGAACGGGCAAGTTCGATACCGCGGTCGTCGAGCAGGCCGCCGAGCTCGGCGTAGACCGCGTAGAGCTCCAGTGGGGTGACGGCCCCGAGGCCGTTGACCAGGGCGATGACGGAGGAATCCCGGGCCGGGGCGAGTGCTTCCAGGAGCGCCAGGGCCATGCGCTCGACGAGAGTGCCGAGGGGCCCCCGGGGGACGGTCTTCGGGGCGCGCTCGCCGTGGATGCCGACGCCGTACTCCAGTTCCTCCGGATCGAGGAGGAAGGCGGGCCTGCCGGTCGTGGGCGCGGTGTGGGCGGCCGAGGCGACGGCCAGAGTGCGACAACTCGCGGCGAGACGGGTGCCGAGCTCCTGGAGTTCCGGAAGGCCGAGGCCGGTGTCGGCTGCCGCCCCGAGTATCTTCTCGATCAGGACGGTGCCGCCCGTGCCCCGGCGGCCGGCGGCGATGTCCTCGGAGTCGGTGGCGAGGTCGTCGTCGACCAGGACACGGGCACAGGGGATATCGCTATGGGCGAGCCGTTCGGCTGCGATGCCGAAGTTGATCCGGTCTCCGGTGTAGTTCTTCACGATGTGCAGCACACCCTGGGACCGGGCGGCAGCGAGAGATCCCTCGTACACCTGCCGGTTGTGCGGTGAGGCGAAGACGAGCCCCGGGCAGGCGACGTCCAGCATGCCGCGTCCGACGTATCCGGCGTGCAGGGGTTCGTGCCCCGATCCTCCACCCGAGAGCAGGCCGACCCTCCGTGTGGGTGCAGGGTCGCCCGCCAGGAGAAACCCGTGGTCGGGGTCGAGCGTGAGCAGATTCGCATGGGCGCGGGCAAAGCCCCGCAGAGCGTCCGGCACCAGGGTGTCGTCACCGTTCTCGAAATACGATCCCATCCAGGTCCTCCGTCGTCGAGGGCCGCGAGCGGCTGGGCCGGGCCCCTCCCGCCGAGGTGATCTACATGCTGCGCCCCCGGCCACAACGAGGCAATTCGTAGGACCGTCGGCGGCTCCTTATGGACGAGATGGTGACCGCCTTCGGCCGGACGGGAAAGCTGGTACAACGCCGGGGACATGGGGGTGCAGCCGGACCTCACCGTCCTGCCCAAAGCTCTGACCAGCGGTTACTTCCTCCTCGGCACGGGTTCCTCGCCGCGCTTCACACCAATCCTGCCCGAGCCACTCAGCTCCTGGGTGCCCTACTCCTCCTGCCGCACCTCAAAGTCAACCGCTGGCTGACGGAGGCCGCACACGAAGTGCTGGCGTGCGTCGGGGCGTTGGTCCCTATGATCGGCAGGCTGCCGCTCTACCTTCGCTACTGTGATCAGGATCTCCGGGATGGCGAAGCGTCTCATGGTCGGCCGCGCCCTGCGCAGCAGTGAGATGGGCCAGGCGTTGCTTCCCAAGCGTCTGGCTCTGCCGATCTTCGCATCGGACCCCTTGTCGTCGGTTGCTTACGCGACGCAGGAGATCCTGTTGGTGCTCACGCTGGGCGGGCTGGCGTATGTGCATTTCACGCCGTTGATCGCGGCGGCGGTCGTCGCGCTGATGACTGTGGTGGTGCTGTCGTACCAGCAAGTCGTGCGCGCTTACCCGAGCGGTGGGGGCTCGTACGAGGTCGTGTCCACGAACCGTCAATCCCACCGTTCGGCCAAGGCTGGGGCCACTTCAAGGCAGCAGGCAAGTGACCGGCGGACAGTTTGCCAGACCGTTCCGATGAGACATTCCAAGATGTCTGGAGAACCGTCGACCTTGATCTCAAAATGCCAGGCGGACCCGTCCGGCAAGACCGGCACCGCGCGGGCCAGGGCCACCTGGATCGGATACTTCACCTCCCGATCCTGCACTGCACCGAACGGCCCCGCACCCCGGCCCTGGCAGACGGGCGGTCACTTGAGCGTGACGCAGGCCTTCATGGTCAGGTTCCGGAACTCGACACAAAGCCTGGTGTTTTTGGGGTACTTGGGGCCAGTGTGCCCGTCCCGCCCCCAGGAGGTCTCCACGAAGCTGCCGCCCACCCGGGCCGCACGCTTCCAGCCCCCGCCCATCTTCCACGTCCCGCCGGGCTTCTTCACCAGCCAGCGGGCCGTACCGGACCGGACACCCTCACGCGAGGCGTACACCCAGCCCACCCCACGGGCCTGGGCGCCACGGCGGTGCCAGTGGTGGACCACGATCCCGGAGCGGCAGCCGGAGCCGCTGCCCGCGCAGTCACGGGCCCGAGTGTCGACGTACGCCCGCGCGGCGGTCGGCGCGGCCGACACGGAGGGAGCGACGGCCACCGGGACCAGGACGGCGGCCAGGGCGACGGCGGGAATGATCTTTCGGTTCATGGACGGCTCAACCGGCGCGGCGGGCCCCACCGTCACGGGCGGCGAGGGCGGTTCACCCGGTCGAGATCACCTCGTACGAGATCGACTCGTACCGGTGACGTCCGGCCGCGCCGCCGGACACCGCAGGCCCTGTAGGGCCACGGTGAAGCCATGCGTCTCCCGCTCGCCGTCCTTACCGCCGTGCTCCTGCTGTCGGGCTGCACGTCCGTCCACCCCGCCCCGGTCACTCCAGCGCCGGAGCACCGCCCCGCCGGGCAGGCCGTACGCCTCCCCTCTGCCCTGCCGGCTCCGCCCGCCTCTCCCCCGGTACAGCCGCGCGGGCGGGAGGAGCTGGCGTGGATCGGGCCGTCACCGGCTGCTGCGGAGCGCGCACGGGAGCGGCGGAGTCCGGGCGGGCAGGCGGACCGGCCGCGCCGGAGCGTGCCGACCCCGTGGCGGGCCCGTCCGTCCTACCCGCGCAAGGCCACCCCGCCCGCCCCGCGCAATCCGCGGCGGTGGGTGCCGAGCACGCCCCGTGTACCGACCGGGGGCGGTATGCGCTCGGTGTGCCGCTCCGCCCGGGACGTCGCCCCGGGCCTGGCGGGCATGTGCCGCAGCATCAGCCGGTAGCACGGGGCCAGTTCGGGGAACCCGTCCTCCGGGTGCCCTGCGGCTGGGAGCCTGAGCGGATGGCAGACCTCCGCCTGTGGATCTACGGCACCTACCACGACGACCCGAACCCCCGCACGCCCACCCCCGGCCCCGTGTACGTGCAGCTGGTCGGCGGCCCGCTCGACAGGCAGCTCCTGGACGTCACCAGCTTCACGCCCGACGAGCGGGCCTACGATGAGCTGCTGATCAGCCCTCATGGGGCGTACGGGCACGGCGACCAGTCCGACTACGAGCCCCGTGACGACCCCGACCGGTGGGAGTGGCAGGGCGACACCACCTGACGTGCTGCTACACCTCGATGTAGGCGACCACGATCACCGTACCCAGCGCGCTGGTCCAGTACAGGAGCCGTACGCGCTCGACGGTGTCGGTGTACTCACGCAGCCTCGGTTGAGCCGAGTCACCGGGCAGCAGCTCCCCCGCCTCGGGGTCCACGGAGATGACGACCAGGGCGCGGTCCAGAGCGTGAACCTCTGCCTCGGAGGTAATGGCCTCCACCTGTTTCGAGGCGGCGTCGCTGAACGCGATGCGGGCGCGTTGTCGGGCCATCAGGCGACGGCCGGGCGCTGCGCTGCGAGCCGGGCGAGCTGGGCCTCGCGCAGCTCCTCCCACGGCGTGCACTCCTCCACCGAGGGCAGGCCGTTGGCAGCGATGTCCTCCAGGACGGCGGCGTATCGGTCGGCATCCGCACGCGTGCGTTGGGCGCGCGCCTGGAGCCCGGCGACGGCCGTGGGATCCAGCTGTTGCCCGGCACGGGTCGGCTGATCGGTCATCGGGGCCTCCCGGGCAGTCACATAACGGCGTCGATACCACGATAGCGCCGCGCCCGGGGGCTGGGGCTGAGTTCCGGTGCTTGACCAACAGGGCTTCCCGTCCGGGAGAGTTGTGCAGTGCGGCCCCCGCCGAAGCACGCTGGCCCGGGTGCTTCCTGATCGGCTCGCCAGCAAGTCAGGCCAGGGCGACGGTTCGACGTCGAGGTGGTCAGCGAGCCCTTCACCGCAGGAACCGAGGACCCACGGACCTTGATGGGCCGGGTCATCGCCCGCGGAAGCGCCGAGGACTGGGACATCGTCGTGGCCCTCACCGACCTTCCGTTGCACCCCCACAGGCGCAAGCTCGTCGTGGATCTGAATCACGAACACGGCGTTGCGCTGCTGTCCCTTCCGTCCTTGGGGGGCTGGCGGAAGGCCACCACCAAAAGGCCCACGATGAATGGCACGGTTCCAGCCGCCCATTCCGGGGCGGCGATAAGTGATTCCTGACCAGTCCCGCGCACCATCGCATCCATGAAGATCCGATCTTCCGTCTATGTTATTTGATGATCTTTCCGTGCACGATGAGGTACACGGTCACGCTGCTCTGAGGTTATTGCGCCTGGTCAGCCCTGACGCCAGGGCACGCGAAATTATTTTCCAGCCATCTCAAACGAATTCGCTTCGCCGAAGGGGCTGAGAACTTGGCGAGGGGAACGCTTGGGGCCCACCGGCCAGCCAGTAGGTGCAGATAGCCTCGGCCGTCAGCTCGGGCTGTGGAGGTGGCCCTCACTGATCTCTCGCTGTCCTACACGTTGCCCGTGTATCAGACCGCCCTCGGCCTGAGGGAATACCTGACTGCAGGGTTGACACAGCTTCACCGCACCGGCGGGTGTACCGCACGCCTTGCAGAATCCCTGCTCAGCCGCCACTCCAGATGCGTCCATCATGTTTTCCTCCCAGCGTGGATGGATGCTCCGTGTACCCCTAGGAAGCTGCATGATTCACACCCCAAAAGGAGCACCCAAGTCATCTCCTTGCGCGGCACCGAGCAAATCGGATCAGTTGCAGCACACGATTTACCAGCCCATGCGAGGACTCCCCCGGTGGACTACTTCACACCGGAGGAGTCCTTCGACGGCCGACCCCAGTCGGCGGGGGAAAGAAAGGGCCGAGCCGACCACATTCGGATCCCCCTCAACGATGAAGGCAAACCTCCGAGTCCCCTAAAAAAACCGCAGAGCATTCCTCTCAACGCCTTGTCGCCTCCGTGGGGCAGCGCCATTGGCCCACCCGAGTCGCAGCGACTCCCCGATCTGTGCGCCGACCCGGCCCTCGAAGTACAAGCCGCCACCTCGAAGGTCGGCGACCCCGCACCCCTCACCTTCACCCGTAGGACTGGTTGTCCGGGCGAGGGAGTGAGCAGCGGGCGATGCGGTGCGTGCCGGACGCGATCGGGGGCACCCCAACGGGACATCCCCCACGAAGGAGAGCGTCGTGTCGCAGGTTGAAGAGTCCATCGAGGTCAGCGTCCCGGTCAGTGCCGCGTACAACCAGTGGACGCAGTTCGAGAGTTTCCCGCAGTTCATGGAGGGGGTCGAGCGGATCGAGCAGCGTACGCAGACCCTGACGCACTGGAAGACGAAGATCGCTGGTGTCGAGCGGGAGTTCGACGCGGAGATCACCGAGCAGATCCCCGACGAGCGGGTCGCCTGGACCAGCGTCGGAGGCGAGGCCAAGCAGGCCGGTGTCGTGACGTTCCACTACATCGACGACAACACCACCAAGATCATGCTGCAGCTCGACTACGACCCCGAGGGCCTGGCCGAGACCGTCGGTGACAAGCTCGGCTTCGTCAAGCGCCAGGCCACCGGAGACCTCAAGCGCTTCAAGCAGTTCATCGAGTCCCGCAGCACCGAGACCGGCGGCTGGCGCGGCACCGTCTGACCCGCACTCCTGCCGGATCCTGCGCCGCGCGGCCGTGTCACAGATGGGCGATACGGCTGTGCGGTGCCCGGTGGGCCCGCCGGTTGGGCAGTCGCCCGCCGAGCAGGATCAGCCGGGCGGCCCGGTGGCGCTGTCCGGCGTACGGCTCCAGCAGCTGGAGCATCTGCTCGTCGGTGCCGCCGCGAGCGCCGGTGAGGGCGTAGCCGACCTGTACAGGCAGGTGCAGATCGCTGAGGGTGAGGGCGTCGGGGGCACCGAGGGTGCGTTGCAGGGTTTCGGCGGCGGTCCAGGGTCCCACGCCGGGTATGAGCTGGAGCCGGTTCATCGCCTCCGGCAGGGCCATGGTCGCGGCTTCTTCGAGGCGCGGGGCGTAGGAGCAGGCGCGCAGGATCGCCGCCGCCCTGGACCGGTCGACTCCGGCCCGGTGCCATTCCCAGCTCGGCACCATCCGCCAGGTGGCCACCGATGGCGGGACCCGCATCCCCTCCGGTGCAGGGCCCGGAGGCTTTTCCCCGAATTGGTTCAGCAGGCGCCGCCAGGCGTAGTGGGCGCTGCCGGTGGTGATCCGCTGCTCCAGCACGCTCGGGACGAGGGACTCCATCACGAGTCCGGTCCGGGCTAGGCGCAGCCCGCCGTGCTTGCGGTGCGCGGCGGCCACCACCCGGTGCCGGGGCCGGAACGCGCCCGGCTCGTCGTCGGCACCGAGCAGGGACGGAAGCTGTTCCAGCGCCCAGTCGGCACCCGGGCCCCACGCCGTGCCGGTGATCAGCCGTCCGGCGACCGCGTCCGGGCCGTCGCTGATCCGGAGGGCGGCCGGGCCATCGGGCGTGCGCGAGCACCGCCACCAGGTCCCGTCGGGCTTCTGCCGGCAGGCCGGGTCCCCGCGCCCGCGCCGCAGCACCCGCAGCGTGCGGGCGAGGTCGTAGGGCGCGGGCGGCGCCCAGGTACGGCTGGGCATAGCTCCCAGCCTACGAGGGGGCGTGACGGGCTTCGCATCCGATCGTGTGGCTTCGTCTGCTCGCCTTCCGCAGGGCAGCCGCTTGCTGCTGGTTTCACCCGATCGTGTAGGCACACGCACGGTCATCGGGGGCAGGAGGGGGTTGCTGAAGGCGGCGACGACCAGGTGGTCCGGCTGCTGTCGTCGTCAGTCGGCGGTCGCACCCGGGCAGGGATGGGGAGTCCCTGTGGGGAGGGCGGCTCGTCGGCATCACCCCGAGGGGGCGTGTGCCGGGTCGTTTCGTGGTTCCCCCACCGGCCCCGCACACGCCCCGTCTCCATGGGTCTGCGAGACCGGCTAGGCGGTTCCGCGGTTGACGGCTTCCGCGAGGTTCTCGGTGACGTCGAACGCCTCCATCGTCCCCGAAACGGCCAGGAGCAGCAGAATCTTCGGCTGGAGCGGGCCCGCCAGCACCAGTCGGCGCCGCGAGGCCAGGTGCCGGGAGCGGGCGATCAGGAGAGCCCCGAGGAACGAGCTGTCCCCGAACATGCAGCCGGTGAGGTCCACGACCGTGGTCGGCAGCGCGAGCTCGTCCGCCTCCTCCCACGCCGCAAGGAGCAGGTCCACTTCGTCCGCGTCGAACTCCCCGCACGCCTGGACGACGAACACACCAGGCACCTCGCGCACGCGGACATGCGCCGCGGACCTCCACATCATGCGGCCATCGAAGCATCCGTCGAGCAGTTTCCTGCCGGCCCCGGAACCAGCGCCCCAGCGGTCTTTGCCGGGGACGAACACAGGTGGCTCCCATGAGCGGGTTGGGACTGCACCGGCGGTCTACGGGCACGTTGAGATATCGGCGAGCAGGAGGAGACCACGATGAAGGTGGACCGAGGCGCGGTCGCCGCCCAGGAGAATCCGGTGGGGCAGGAGCAGTTCGCTCCGGCCGAGGCAACCCGCGCGGCCGCCCCAGAGCGGAGCAGTCAGACGAAAGCGCGCCCCGCCGAGGGCCGCGGTCGTGCTGTGCAAAAGGCCCGGGCCGGTGAGCAACCCGCGGCGCGGCAGGAGGCGGAGATATTGGCCGCCGCGCTGCTGGCCGACCCGGAGGTGCACGCGATCGGAGATCTCCTGGATCGGGAGGAGTTCCGTTCGGGCGCAGAGCTCCGCGACGAACTGCAGGTTTTCCAGGACCGGTATGACCAGGCCGTGCGAGCGGACGACGTGACGGTGCTGTCCCGTCTGTGCCGGGAAACGAACAGCCGATGGGGACACGTCTGCGTGCTCGCGATCGGGCACGAGGAACGGGTGCCGCACTGGGGCACCACGCCGGAGGGCCCAGCAGCCTGGCTGCACGAAACTCACGGCAGCGATTGAGTTCAGCGAACCCTCAGATCAGCCGTGAACGGCAATGGCCGACCGGGCGTTCTCAGCTGATTTCCTGCCGACGGCCTCACGCGGCCCCCGGGACGGGACCGCGAGGGCCGGCGCAGGCCCGCCTCATATACAGCCAGGCGCACCGTCCCTCTCCCGGTACGGGGCTCCGGAGACCGGGAGGGCGCCTGATGGCGTGCCCTCGGGGATCAGGGAAGGTCGCGGCGGCTTTCCGCGTCCGCGCCCTCGTAGGCGATCTGTTCCTTGCGGACCGTGTCGTTCACCTGCGCTTCCTCGGTGACCTCGGTCGTCTCCAGCCGCACCCGTTCGACCGCCACCTTCTCCTTGCCCACGACCGGGCGTTCCTCGTGGAGGGTGACGGTGGCCTCGGCCTCTCCGATGCCCGGTGCAGCGACTTCACCCGCGCGTACAGGCTCACGTACGACGCGCACCTCCTCATGGGTGACGGGGATAGTCGTCGTCACGTTCTCGGTGACCACGGCCTTCTTCAGCCGCGCGGTCCCCGCCACCCGCTCCTCCGTACCCACGCGCAGGCGCTCCTCCGAACGCACCAGTTCGTGCTCGCCACCGGCGCCGGCAGCGCGGCTCCGTGCGGTGCCGTCGTCCGGGACAGCGGACCTCCCGGTCACGCTCTCGGCGGACGCCGGGTCGGTGAGGCCGTAGTGAGCGTAGAGGTGCCGCTCCTGTTCGGTAGCCAGATGCTCGTCGGCGTCGACACGCGGCGCATCCTTGATGACGTCCTTGGTGAAGGGGACGTGCAGTTCCAGACCACGAACCTGAGCCCCGGCCAGCGGGACGAACGTTTCCTTCGTGCCGAACAGGCCTGTCGGTACCGTGACCCAGTCCGGGCGCTGCGACGTGTCGTCGACGAAGACCTGGCAGATGGACCCGACCTTCTCACCCTCCTGGTCATGGACGGTGAGGTCCCTCAGCTGGTCGGTGGTGAGGTAGTTGCTCATGTGCGCACCTTCTTGACGTTGAGCCGGCTCGACGAAGTCGAACGCGAATACGGGGCGGGAGAGGACGGTCCGTCGGCACCAGAACCGAGAAGGCCTCCGGGACCTACCGAACGGTCCTCAACCCGGCTATCCGGCTGAACACAACGCAATCGTCGCCAAGCGGGCGCACAAGCGCTCGATCCTTCACCTGTGCCCGGTTCAGCGGGTTTCCGGCGACGGCGTCGGCCGCCTCCATCACTTCCGAGGCGGCCGGGAGCAGCGGAGCTTCGGGCTTGAGCGGACCGGCCGGAGTCTGCGGCGGGCCGCGCCACGCGACTCGGCGTGGAGCGAGTCCGCCAGCAGTGTGGAACCTGCGTGGTGGGAACCAGCCGGATCAGCCGCCCCGCGTCAGGGCCGCCGGTCGTGTCGCCGGGGGCTGCATGTCCTCGAGGTGGGGTCCGGCATCGAACCCGGCTTTTGGTCCGTCGTCTTCAGGGTGGAGAGGGTGGGCGATGACCACCACGTTCGCCGAGTGGCCTGCCTTCTCGTCGAAGCGGCCGCCGCAGGCCAGCTGGAGTTCGGGCCGCTCGGCCTCTCCGTGCGCCTTGTCGTCGGAGAACTGGTCCTTCGTGTACGTCTTCACCGCTTCCACCGTGAGCACTGCGGTCTTGCGGTTTGCGCGCACCACTTTGGCCTTTTCGCCCCGGCACAGTGCGTCGGCTGAGGAAGACAGGTGGCGCGGGGTGTGGTGTTCCGGGTCTGCGGAGACCTTCTTCGCGGGAGCGGTCTCAGGGGGCGGATTCGGCGGTTGGCTGTCGGTGAATCAGGCAACGGAGCGGCTGCGGGGTACGGGGTGGTCCTTTCCGTGGGCGGTGTCGAGCTGCTGGTGGAGTCCTGCGAGGCCGGTGGCCAGGGCGTGCCGCTGGCTGGGGGGCATGGCGTTGATGGCTTCGTGGAGCATGGTGTCGCGTTCTTCGCGGATGCGGTTCAGGTGTTCTTTGCCGGTGGGGGTGAGCTGGAGGGTGATCTCGCGGCCGTCGTCGGTGCTGGGCAGGCGCTGGAGGAAGCCGAGGGCCTGGAGGCGGTCGCACATGCGGGTGACGGTGGGGGCGGCGGAGCCGAGGCGTTGGCACGCGGTACGCATGCGTATGCCGGCTTCTCGGTCGACGACGTACATCAGCCGCAGCTGGGATGTGGAGCTGAGGGTGGTGGCGCGCGGGCTGGAGTGGCGGGCGTGCTCCCACATCACGTCGAGGAGTTCGGTGATGGCGCTGGCGGAGCGGGCTGCCTGGTGGCTTGCGCTGGGGGCGGCGTCAGGTGCGGTCACGGGTTTCCCGGTGTGTGCGTGTGCCCGGGGTACGGCCGGGCAGTGGTTTCAGGTGGTGCCGTCCAGGCTGGTGGGCCGGGCCGTGTGGGCGTCGTTGTCCATGATCTGCCCGGTGCGGTGGGGCTGTGCGGAGGAGAGGTACTCAAGTGTGCCCGTCAGACTGAGGAGTCGGTCCAGTTTCGCCGGTCTGTCGTCCAGGTGTAGCCGCACGCCTGCCGCGGTGATGCGCCGGTGGATCAACAGCAGGGCGGACAGTCCCATGGAGTCGACCGCATGCAGGTCGGCGCAGCCCAGGTGCAGGTCAGTCAGGGTGGACCGGTCTGCGAGCTGTGCGGACGCCTCCTCCATGAGGACGTCGGCGCTGAGGTAGTCGGGTCTCCGCGGATCTCTATCCGGACGCCGTCCTGGAGATCGACGGTGGTCAGCTGCAGGTGCTGTTCGGGGTGGGTGTTCATGCGGGGGTCCCGGCGGTGGTGAGGGTGTGATTGGCGGCGGTGAGTATGCGGGCGGCCCGGGGGAAGTCCTTGAGTTCACGGGCCAGGAGGTCCAGTGCCGGCGGAAGGCTGCGCGCGGGCACTTTTCGTGCCTCAAGGATCTGTGCCGTCCAGGTAATGAACCTGGTGAAGAGGTCTTCGTCGTCGATGTAGAGGGCGGTGGCGAGGAACTCGACGATGTGGGCGAGGTCTTCGGCGGTCCGGTCGCGTTGGGCATCGTCGTAGGCCCGCATCGGCGGGAAGGCGTCTTCGAGTCCGGTGTAGACCGCTTGCACGAGCGTGGTGCTGGTGCGGGCGACCAGGGTGTACTCCTGGTCGTCCAGGTGGGGCAGGTCGTCGAGCTGCTGGTGGTCGGGGTTGGGCCGCGGCATCCGCCCCTGGGCGAGATGGTCGGCTGCGCTGCGGGCGTCGGGGGCCCAGGCGTCTGCGCCCAGCAGTGTGGCGTAGCGGCCCTTAGGGCCGAAGGCGGCTCCGCCGGCGATGACGGGGAAGCCGATGGCCTGGCAGGCGGTGATGGCCGCGTGTGCGGTGGGCAGCCGGGAGGCGATCGAGCTGGAGAGCGCGACCGCGTCGGTCTGGGTGCTGTGGAGGTGGGCGATGAGGTGGGAGGTGGGGACCTGGGCGCCGAGGTAGTCGACCTGCCAGCCACGCAGTTTGAGGACCTCGGCGAGCAGCCTGGCGGGCAGGGCGTGCCATTCGCCGTCCACGCAGGCCACGGTGATGCGGTTGCGGGTGACCGGAGTGCGGGCCGCGGGGTGCACGCTCACGGCGGCCACGGCCCGGTCGTTGATGGCGGTCGCCGCGTGCTCCTGGGCGACGGTCATCCGATCGGCCGCCCACTCCTCGCCGACGCGTCCCTGAACCCGGGCGATCACGTCGAGCAGCACGCTTTCCGGGGCGGTGCCCTCGTCGAGCATCCGCAGCACCATATCGATGGCCGTGTACTCGTCCACGGCCGAGACGGCGTTCCACAGCTCGTCCACCAGGCGGTCCAGGTGTTGGGCCCGGGGAAGGCGGGGCGGGGTGCTGGTGCTCATGCGGTATACCTGCCTCGGGTGTGCCCGTCCACTGCGCTGAGGTGGTGGGTGCGGGGGGCGGAGATCACGACGACCGCGATGTCGTCGTGGGAGCGGCCGTTCAGCCACTGGTCGGCCAGCATTTCCACGTGCTCGGCGATTCCATCGGCGGGCATGCCCGCACATCTGGCGAGGGCTCGCTTGAGCCGCGCCTCTCCGAACTGGGCGTCGCCCAGCGGCCCGCCCTTGGCTTCGGTGATGCCGTCTGTGTAGAGGACGCAGAATTCGCCGGGGGCGAGGGTGACGGAGGCGGTGGTGGTCGAGATGTGCGGGAGGGCGCCGATCAGGGTTCCGCGGGTATCGACCTCCTCCACGGTTCCGTCCGAGCGGACGATCAGCGGGCTGGGGTGGCCGCCGCTGGTGAGTCTGAGATCCACCGCGTTCCCGCGCCGTACGGCGGAGGCCAGGACCATGGTGGCGAACCGGGCGTGATGGGAGCTGAGCAGCGCGGTGTTCAGCAGGCTCAACATCCGCTGGTGGTCGTGAGCTATCGGCAGCAGGGCGTGCAGGGTGTTGCGGATCTTGCCGGTCAGGACGGCAGCCTCCAGGCCCTTGCCGCAGACATCTCCCAGGGACACCAGGGATGCCTCGCCCTCGATCGCGGCGGGGTGGACGTCGTAGAAGTCGCCGCCGATCCGCTCGTGATCCGCGGAGGGCCGGTAGCGGCCCGCGTAGTCGATCCCGGAGATGCGGTGCAGCACCGGGGGCAGGAGTTCCTGCATGAGTACGTCGGAGATCGCGGTCTGCTCCGCGTACAGGCGGGCCGCGGACATCGCCGCCCCGGCGCGGGCGGCGAACAGCCGCGCGAAGACTTCTTCCTCGGCGCTGAACGCGCCGGTGTCCGACTTCCGCAGCAGCACGAGCGCACCGGCCGGAACTCCATGCCCGGGAAGCGGCGTGATCACGATGGAGCCGACTGGACCGAACCCTTCGGGCATCATCCAGCCGGGAGCCGCTTCCGGGTCGATCCAGCGGGAGGGCACCGGCGGGAACCCCCGCAGCGCCTCGCCGAGCCCGGGTATGCCGTCAGGGTCGGCCGTCACCGTCGACGGGGTGGGTGCGCCGCCGCGCAGGCATGTCACCACCGGGAACCGGGTTCCGCGGGCCGGTGCGATGGCCAGGGCGGCGTCCGCGAGGTTCTCGGCGGCCATCTGCGCGGTGACGTCCATACAGCGACCCAGATTCAGGGACGACAGCAGAGCGCTGGATGCTCTGGCAAGGAACTCGGTGCGCTCCCGCTCCATCCTCAGGGCTTCCTGGGCGAGTTGGCGGTCGGTGTCGTCCACCAGCCACCACGCCACCGAACCGTCGTCTCCCACGGTGGGGTGGGCTTCGAAGTGGCGCCCCTCGATCGTTCCGCGCAGAGGCTCCGGCGTGGCAGGAGCGGCATGCGGGCCGGGAAGGCTGAGAGCGGCGTGTGCTGCCAGGAGCCATGGAGGTGCGGTGTCCGCCAGGGAAGCGCCCGGCCCTGCGGCAGGCAGAAGAAGTCCCGCGGCGGCGTTGCGCCGCAGGACTGTGCCGTGGGCGTCAGCGACCAGGACCGGATACGGGGGCCGCCCCCATGGACTGTCCGGCGTCTCGGCCTGATCGGCGTGCGCTTGCGTGGAAACCAAATACGTGAGGTCCGCCGGGCGGACCCCTCACCTCATCGACTAGATAGTTGCCTGAAGGCAACTATCTCGTGTGCTGCCCCAGCGGGCAACCGACGTCTGGCCTGACCGAGAGGAAATGTGCAGGATCCTCACACCTGCTCCTGCCCGGCACTCGTATCGGCAGTCCTGGCTGGGGCGCCGTGCCAGTCGAGGCACATCACCAGCGAGTCGTCCGCCGCCGGTCCCGATCCCCGGTGCCCCAGCAATTCCTGGAGCATCACCCTGGGCACCTGCGGCGCGGGCAGCAGGCGGGTGCTGTTGATCGAGGCGGCCAGCGCGCGGTTGCTGTACTTCTCCCCGGCCGGGGAGAGCGCGTCGTAGACGCCGTCGCTGATGAACAGCAGCCGGTCGCCGGGCTCGACCCGGAAACGCTGCGCGATGTAATCGGTGTCCTCGAACATGCCCAGAGGCATCTGCGCCTCCAGCTCGACCGGCTCGACGACCCCTTTGCGTACCCGCCACATACGCGGCGATCCGGCATCGATGGCCTCTACCTCACCGGTCGGGAGGTGGAATCGGAGAAGCAGGGTGGACAGGTACTGGTCCCCACGGTGCTGCCCGTACACCGCCTGGTCGGCCAGGTACGCCTGATCGCTCAGGCTCAGGCCGGCCCGTCGGGCATTGCGCAGCGCGTTGACACAGAGATTGGTCAGCAGCGCGGCGTCGATGCCTTCGCCCATGCCGTTGCTGACGGTCACATACAGGTCGTCGGCCGAGGCGGACCAGTCGAAGCTGTCGCCGAAGATGGCGTAGGCGGGCTCGAGTTGACCGCCCAGGCTGTACTCCGGCCGCGAGCAGGAACGGCCGGGCAGCAACTGCCACTGCATCTCGGCGGCCAGCGTCAGCCGCTCCACCCGCCGCGCCTGCAGGAAGAGGTCGGTGTCCCGCTCCGCCACGACCACCTCGTGCGCCAGGGCGTCAGCGCAGTGCTGGAGATCCGCCAGCACCTGTCGGTCCGGCCCCTCGCCCTCGGCGGCCGGCAGCTCGACGCTGAGAATGCCCAGCCGGTCCCCCCGCACGCTGACCGGCAGGTAGGCGCTCACCGTGGACGCGGAACGGTCGTGCACGTAGTGCGGCTCCTGAGCTCCGAAGGCGCGGCCCGGAGCGCTGTCGCTCACCGGGACAGGAGCCCGCGTGTGGGGCAGCACTCCGATCGGCTGCAACTCCGTCATGGCGTAATCGGCCAGCAGCAGATCCACCGCCAGGGCGCCGTGACGCCGCTCGATCACCGAACGGATCACGTCGAAAATCTCATGCGGAGCAGCCTCACGCAGAGCGCGCTCGACCAGACTGGACCTCTCCAACGGTGACAAACCTGCCTTCTCGACCATAAACGATAAAAATGGGCGTCACTGCCACGAACGTGAGGCCCGCATGCCCCGCCCTACGTTAGACACAGGCGCTGCATATCGTTGCTCTTAGTCAATCAATTTGACGCCCGTAGAGTAGTCCAGAGGCAGCGGGTAGCGCACAAGGACGGTCGGATCACCGCGGGCGGCGGGGTCGGTACCGAACAGAGCCGGCAGCTACCCCAGCACCCGTTCCCGTGCCGTACCAGTGAGCGGCCGCCTCGCGATCGTGTTAAGGCGGTGGTTGATCCGGAGGGTGAGAGGGCCGTCGGGCGCGAGGGCACCGCCACCAGGTCCCGCGGTGGAGGTGCGGGCAGCCTGGCCCGGCACGAGGATCGAAGGTGCAGGCAGCGGACCACGCCTCCTGCCCGCGGATACGTCCACGGTTCGTTCGCTCTGACACTTTCGTGGGGGCCGGGAGGTAGACATGCCGAGGCCGCTATGGGCAGGGGCGATCAGTTTCGGGCTGGTCACCATCCCCGTGAAGATCGTGTCCGCGACCGAGGACCATGACGTCCACTTCCATCGGGTGCACCTCACCGACATGGGGCGGGTGCGGACGCGGAAGGTGTGCGAGCTCGACGGTGAGGTCGTGTCTCAGGACGAGATCGGCAAGGGTTACGAGATCGCGAAGGGCGAAACCGTCCCGGTCACGGACGAGGAGCTTGACCAGATGCCGCTGCCGACGGCGAAGGCGATCGAGATCGCCGCGTTCGTCGACGCCGACTCGATCGACCCGGTCCGCATCAGCGACTCCTACTACCTGGCTGCCGACGGACAGGTCGCCGCCAAGCCCTACACCCTGCTGCGCAAAGCCCTGGAGCGGTCCTCGAAGGTCGCGGTGGCGAAGTTCGCGTGGCACGGCCGCGAGCGCTTGGGTCTGCTCCGGATCCGGGAAGGGGCGATCGTGCTGCACTCCATGAAGTGGCCCGACGAGGTCCGCAGCCCCGACGAGCTCGCCCCGCGCGAGGTCGAGGTCGGCGAGGACGAGATCAAGCAGGCCCTTCAGCTGGCCGAGCAGATGACGATCGCGGACCTGTCCGGTTTCCACGACGAGTACCGCGAGGCGCTCGAAGGCATCATCGCCTCGAAGGCGGAAGGCAAGCCCCTCCCGAGCCCCGCCGAAGACGGGAAACCGGAGAAGGGTGAGGTCGTGGACCTGATGGCCGCCCTGAACGCCTCCGTCAAAGCGGCCGAGGAATCCCGCGGCGAGCGTGGCGAGAACGCCACCGTGCACGAGATGCGGCCGTCGAAGAAGACCGCCCGGAAGGCACCGGCGAAGAAGACAGCCGCCTCGAAGAAGTCCACAGCGTCGAAGAAGACGGCCGCGAAGAAGCGCAGTGCCTCCTGACCCTCCTCCTGCTGCGGGTGCCGTGCTGCCGAGGATCGAGCCGATGCTCGCGACACCCGGCCCGTTGCCGTCGGCGGGCGTGGAGGACCGGTGGGCGTTCGAGGTGAAGCAGGACGGCCAGCGGGCCATGGTCTACCTGCCGGGCGACGGCACGATCCTCCTGCGCGCTCGTTCGGGTACGGACATCACCGCCGCCTACCCCGAACTCCTCCCCCTCGCCCACGCCCTCGGCGCACGGAGCGCGGTGCTGGACGGGGAGATCGTCGCGCTCGACGATCAGGGCCGCAGCGACTTCGAACGCCTCCAGCAGCGGATGGGCCTCGTCGGCGCTCCCGCGAAGGCCGCGCGGCTGGCGGGCCGGGTGCCCGCGCACATGATGCTCTTCGACCTCGTGCACCTCGACGGCCGGCTCCTGACCGGACTCCCGTACGCGGAGCGGCGGGAACTGCTGGAAGGTCTCGGGCTGGCCGGGCCCTCCTGGTCGACCCCTGCGGCGATCACCGGGCACGGGGCCGAGGCGTGGGAGATGGCCCAGGAGGCCGGGCTGGAGGGGCTGATCGCCAAACGGCTCACCTCCCCGTACGAGCCCGGAGCACGCTCGAAGACCTGGGTCAAGATCAAGGTCCACCGTCTCGCCGACGTCGTGATCGGCGGGTGGGTCCCCGGACGCGGACGGCTGACCGGCCTGCCCGGGGCCGTCCTGGTCGGCGAGCGGTACGACGGGCTGCTGCACTACGCGGGCAGCGTCGGCACCGGCTGGACCGAAGCCGAACGCACCCGCCTCGCCGCCCTCCTCCAGGCCGCGGCCACCGACGCCTGCCCCTTCGCCCAGGTACCGCCGGTGGCCGAGGCCCGGTGGGTACTCCCCCAGCTCGTCGGCGAAGTGCGATACACCTCCCGCACCCGCGCCGGACGCCTCCGCCACCCCTCCTGGCACCGGCTCCGCCCCGACGTCACCCCCGATGACCTGGCTGGCTGAAAAATCGCGCCTCGAACTCGCGTGTTCGAATTAATGTTCGATACAGTCGATGGAGAAGAGTTCGATTAGTAACGCTTTGGGGGTTATGGGCGGAGGGTTTCATGCAAGAAGGCGTCCCTCACCTGCATGTCAGTAGTGGATTTTCGGCCCGCTACGGTGCCTCGCGCCCGCATGACCTCGTCGCGCGGGCGTCCGAGCGCGGGATCGGGGCGCTGGCGCTGACCGACCGCGACATGGTCACCGGAACAGTGCGCTTCGCGAAGGCCGCCGCGGCCGCCGGAGTGAAGCCCTTGTTCGGCGTCGACCTCGGCATCGCCCCCCACGTCCCCGCGGCCGAAGCCCGCCGACGTAGCCCCGTGCGCGGCGGCGCGCACGTAGCCGAGGCACCTTTCCGGACGACCTTCCTCGCCCGGAACGCGGCCGGGTGGGCGCGGCTGTGCCGACTCGTATCCGCCGTGCACGCCGAGGCCTTCGCCGCCGATGCGCCACCGGCGGCTTCGTGGGAGATGCTCGGCCGGTACGCCGGTCAGGGGTTGATGGTGTTGCTCGGCCCGGTCTCGGAGCCGCTGCGGGCGCTCGCCGGTGGCCGCCCGGACATCGCCGAGCGGCTTCTGGCCCCGTGGCAGGAGGCCGTCGGCGGCGGGCTGCGGCTGGAGATCGTGTGCTGGGGGCTGTCCGGCACCGGCCCGGGGTCGGTACGCCTGGCCTCGCACACCCTGGCGCTCGCCGACCGCCTCGGCATCCCGGCCGTGCTGACCAACGCCGTACGGTACGCCGACCAGTCCCAGCACCGGGTCGCGGACGTCCTGGACGCGGCCCGGCTGCTGCGGCCCATCGACCGGCGGCGGCTCGACTGCGGGGAACGCTGGCTCAAGGACGGGCCGACGATGACAAACATTGCCGAGCGGGTGGCGGCCGCGCACGGGGGCGGCGGGGCGCGCGCCGTGCGGCTGCTCGCCGACACCGCGGCCGTCGCGGAGGCGTGCGAGGTCGACCCGGTGAGGGATCTGGGGCTCGGTGTCCCGCACTTCCCCGAGCCTTCCGTCGTCGGCGCCGAGGCGGGGCCGGGTGGGGCGATGCGGCTGTTGCGGCAGCGGTGCGAGAGCGGCATGGCCGCCCGCGGTCTCGACCGGGACCGGCGTTCGATGGACCAGCTCGACTACGAGCTCGGCGTGATCGGCCGGCTCCAATACGAGCCGTACTTCCTCGCCGTGGCCCAGGTCGTCGCCGACGTGCGGGACATGGGCATTCGGGTCGCCGCCCGCGGCTCCGGCGCCGGCTCCATGGTCAACCACTCGCTTTTCGTCGCCACGGCGAACCCGTTGGAGCACCACCTGCTGTTCGAGCGGTTCCTGTCCGAGCGGCGCTCGTCGCTGCCGGACATCGACATCGACGTGGAGTCAGCGCGCCGACTGGAGGTGTACGACCGGGTCATCGAGCGCTTCGGGCGGGAGCGGGTCGCGGT
This sequence comes from Streptomyces globisporus C-1027, assembly GCF_000261345.2. NCBI lineage: Bacteria > Bacillati > Actinomycetota > Actinomycetes > Kitasatosporales > Streptomycetaceae > Streptomyces > Streptomyces globisporus. The sequence continues at coordinate 72,458 of NZ_CP013738.1, forward strand.
CACCGGGATGCCCGAGACCTACCGGGCCCGGCACGCCCTGCGGGACACGGGCCTCGCGCTCGGGATCGCCCCGGCAACCGTGGACCGGATCGCGAAGTCGTTCCCGCACATCCGGGCGTGCGACATCCGCTCCGCGCTCGCGGAACTGCCGGAGCTGCGGGAGCTCGCGGGCGAGGCCGGGCGGTACGGGCCGCTGTGGGAGCTCGCCGAGAGCCTGGACGCGCTGCCGCGCGGGATCGCGATGCACCCCTGCGGCGTGATCCTCTCCAACACCAGCCTCCTGGACCGGCTACCGGTTCAGCCCACCCCCGGTGGGGAGTACCCGATGCTCCAGGCCGACAAGGAGGACGTCGAGGACCTCGGGCTGCTCAAGCTCGACGTGCTGGGGGTGCGGATGCAGTCGGCGATGGCGCACGCCGTCACCGAGATCCGCCGCACCACCGGCAGGGCGATCGACCTCGACAACCCCGACCACGTGCCCCTGGACGACCGGTTCGCGTTCGCTCTCATCCAGGCCTCGGACACGGTGGGGATGTTCCAGCTGGAGTCCCCCGGCCAGCAGGACCTGGTCGGCCGGCTCCAGCCCCGTGACCCGCAGGACGTCATCGCCGACATCAGCCTGTTCCGCCCCGGCCCGGTGCAGGGCGGGATGCCCGCCCTCTATATCGCCGCCCGCCACGGCGCCGCACCGGCATACCCGCACCCGGACCTGGAGCCGGTCCTGCGGGACACGTACGGGGTGACGATCTGGCACGAGCAGATCATCGACATCCTCGCGGTCATGACCGGCTGCGACCGCGCCCTCGGCGAAGTCGCCCGTCGCGCCCTCAGCGACAAGGAACGCCTGCCGAAGGTCGAGGCGTGGTTCCGGCAGCAGGCCGGCGCCCGCGGCTACAGCCCGGAGGTCCTGGACGAGGTCTGGGACGTGGTCGCCTCGTTCGGCGCGTACGGGTTCTGCCGGGCCCACGCCGTCGCGTTCGCCGTGCCCGCGCTCCAGTCCGCGTGGCTCAAGGCCCACCACCCCGCCGCCCTCTACGCGGGGCTGCTGGAGCACGACCCGGGCATGTGGCCGGCCCGCGTCATCGTCGCCGACGCCCGCCGCCACGACGTCCCCGTCCTGCCCGTCGACATCAACACCTCCCAGGCCCAGTACGCGGTCGAACGGACCGGATCGGGGTGGGGAGTGCGGATCTCCCTGTCCACCGTCCACGGCATCTCCGACGACGAGGTCGCCCGGATCACCGACGGCCAGCCCTACACCTCCCTGCAGGACTTCTACGCCCGCGCCCACCCCAAGCTCCCCACCGCCGAGCGCCTCATCAGCATCGGCGCCCTCGACCAGCTCAAGGGCGAGGCGTCCCGGCGGGACCTACTACTCCAGGCGACCGAGCTCCACCGCCAAACCCGCACCCGCCCGGGGGCCGGGCAGCTGCCGCTCGCCACCACCCCGCACGCCGCCGGATCGTCCGGGCTGCGGGAGATGACCGCCCGGGAACGACTGGACGCCGAGCTCGGCGTCCTCAAGATCGACGTCTCACGGCACCTCATGGAAGACCACCACCGGCTGCTCCGCGAGGTCGGCGCGACCGACGCGAAACACCTGCGGGCGATGCACCCCGGGCAGCGCGTCCTGGTCGCCGGTGTCCGCGCCTCCACCCAGACCCCGCCCATCGCCTCCGGCAAGCGCATCATCTTCGTCACGCTCGAAGACGGCAGCGGTTTGGTCGATCTGGCGTTCTTCGAGGACTCCCACGAGCGGTGCGCGCACACGGTCTTCCACCACGGGCTGCTCCTCGTACGCGGCACCGTCGAAGCCCGCGGCCCCCGGCGCACCGTCGTCGGCCAGATGGCCTGGGACCTCGACGAACTCGCCACCGCCCGCGCCACCCACGGGCCCCAGGCCGTCCTCGACCTCCTGGGCCAGGCTCCCTCCCCCACACCGGCCCAGCCTGAGCCCGGGCGGACGATTCCCGACGGCACCGCAGGCGCCCGCCTGCACCCCTGGAGCGACCTCCAGCCCGCGGGAACCCGCTCGGCCGACCTCACCCGCTTCGGCCACCGGAGCCCCGGGAGCCCGGGATGAACACCACCAGCCGGCCGCGGCCGCGCGCGATCTTGCGGATCCATTTCCACGCTGCCGAACGGAGCGAGGAACTGTACGGGCAGCTGCTCACGGTCGTCGACAGCATCAGCTCACGCGTCGAACCCCTGCCCGCAGACTGGTCAGCGTACGTCGACCTCACCGGCGCCCTGACGTACTGGGGCCGCGATGTCGAGGGCCTGGTCGCCGTGCTCCGGCTGCGCCTGCTCGCGCTGCACGGCGTGCAGTGCTCGGCTGGGGCCGGGCCTACCCGCTCGATCGCGGCAATGGCCGCCGACGCCACACCGCCAGGCGCGGCCACGGTGGTACGGGACGCCCCGTACGAGATCGCCGCGTTCCTGCGCACCAAACCGGCCTCCGCCCTGCCCGGCATCGGCCCCAAGACCGCCAAGACGCTCGCCCGCTACGGCATCACGTCGGTCGGCGACATCGCCGACACCAGGCTCCCCACCCTCCAGCGCATCCTCGGAACCACCGCGGCACGCCTGGCCCACGACCGCGCCCGCGGCATCGACGAACGACCCGTCGTCCCCGGTGCCGCGCCCAGGACGATGAGCGCGAGCCGCCGTTTCGACCGCGACGAGCTCGACCCCGACCAGCACCACCGCGCAGTTCTCGGCCTGGTTCAGGACCTCGGCGCGCGGCTGCGTACGAGCGGGGAGATCGCCCAGGCGCTCACGCTCACCGTTACCTACGCCGACCGCTCCCAGACCACCCGCACCCGGACCCTCGCCGAACCCACCGCGCACACCCCCGCGTTGGCCGACACCGCCCGCACCCTCCTCTCCGGCTTCGGCCTCCAGCGAGCCCGCGTCCGCACCATCGCCCTGCGCGCGGGACGCCTCCGTACCGCCGAGGACACCGTCCACCAGCTCACCCTCGACGCCCGCGACGACAAGCTCCGCCGCCTCGAAACCGCCATCGACAAGGCCGCGACCCGCTACGGACCCGGTGTCGCCGGAGCCGCATCGACCTTTCCCCGAACCGGGTAAACCGTCCCGCTCCCCCACCGCACCGGCGAGGAACAGCCCAACGCCCGGGCTGGCCGCTTTGATGCCGGTCCCAGATCAGTCGTCCAGCGTGCCTGTCGTGTAGAAGCCGGTGATCCGGCGCCGGCCGGCCTTGGTGGTCGCCGTCTCATGGAAGTAGGGCGCGGGGATAGTGAGAACGCCGTAGCCGTATCCGCCGTGAAGGCTGACGGTTTCCACGGTGCGCCCGCCGGGCTCGTACGCCTGCACCACCACGGTCTCGGGGTAGTGGGAGGTGGACCTGCCCGAGCAAGCCGTGCAGATTTGACTGGCCTCGATACGGTGCATGAACCCCTCCCGGGCGAACGGCTGTTGAACAGGTCCCGCCGAGGGTGGCGCCCGCCCGCCTCAGCTCGCTGGCCCCCGGCGGCCAGCGGGTCACTTCAGGGTCACGCAGGCCTTCGTCGACAACCCCCTGTACTCCACGCAGATGCGGGTATTGCGCGGGTACGTGGGGCCGGTGTGACCGTCCCGGCCCCAGGACGTCTCCACGTGGCTACCCACCCGGTTCGCGCGCTTCCAGCCTCCGCCCGTCTTCCACGTGCCGCCGGGCTTCTTCACCAGCCAGCGGGCCCTACCGGAGCGGACACCCTCGCGGGAGGCGTACACCCAGCCCACCCCACGGGCCTGCGCACCACGGCGGTGCCAGTGGTGAACCACGGCCCCGGGGCGGCAGCCGGAGCCGCTGCCCGCGCAGTCACGGACGCGGGTGTCGACGTACGCCCGCACAGCGGTCGGATCAGCCGACACGGAGGGCGCGAGCGCCACCGGGACCAAGGCGGCGGCCAGGACGGCGGAGGTGATCATCTGTCGGTTCATGATCAGCTCAACCGAGCCTTACGAGGCCACCGTCACGGTTGCGGAGGGTAGTTCACTCGCCGTGATGGCCCCCAGCCCCGACGCGACTCGGAAGTTCGGCAAAGATCGATGGCTCGGAGTCCCTGCGACCGCCCGGCATATCCGGGGTCACTGCCCCTACTGCGGCGAAGCAGGACTCCTGTCCCCCCGCTACGGGGGGCCGCTCCTCGCCCCTCAGCTCAGCGAAGTAGCCCTAACGAGCTCGTGCACGGTAAGCGGTGGGACGTCGAGCGCGGATCGGCGATCATGGCTGCGTGGTGGGGAACGTGACGCGCAGAGCGATCATCAGCGACCAGAGGATTACGGGCTTATCGGCCGCTGTGATCGCTGCACTCGTGGCTGAAGTTGGCCCGTTGTGGCATGAACGGCACCAGGACAGGCTTGCGTCCAGGCAGCGGAAGCGTGCCGTGGGCGCTGGTGCGAAGCACCAGATGGTGTTCGTCGACCGGCTCCTGGCCACGCTGGTGCACCTTCGCCATGGGGTTACTCATGATGTGCTGGCCTGCTGGTTCGGCGTGGACCGCTCGACCGTCACCCGGGCTGTCGGTGAGGTGCGGCCCCTGCTCGCCGAGCGAGGGTGCACCGTCAGCCCCGGCGTACGGCTGCGTTCCCTGGCCGAGGTCGTGGAGCATCTCGGCCAGGCCGGGAAGACCGGCATCATCGACGGCACCGAGATCCGTGTCCGCCGCCCGGCCGCCGGCCGCAAGGACCGGGACAAGTTCATCTCCGGCAAGAACAAGCAGAACGCCGTGGAGGCCATGGTCTTCACCGACGGGGACGGGCGACTGCTGTTCTGCAGCCCGACCAGACCCGGAAGCTGCGCGGACATCACTCACGCCCGCAAGTTAGGGCTGGTCAAGCTCCTGGCCGACGGGCCGGCGGTCGAGATCCTCGCCGATGCCGGCTATCAGGGACTCGGAGCACAGACCGGCGGCCGCGTCGTGACGCCCCCGCACCGCAAGTTCAAGAAGAACGCCCCGGACTGGTACGAGGAGATGCACGAGCGCCAGCGCAAAGCTCACTCCTCACGCCGTATCCGGGTCGAACACGGCATCGCCCACCTGAAGAACTGGCGGGCACTGGCCCGCCACCTCGGCCGCCGCGAGCACATGGACGACACCGTCCAAGCCATCGCCGGCCTACTGTCCCACCAACAGACCGCAGACCGGATCCCGGCTCGGCAGACGTGAGTACCGAGGGTCCCCGGCCCATCGACTTCCCACCGCTTACCGTGCACGAGCTCGTTGGCGCCCGACACGACACCGGTGCGCGACCGCGGTTCGCTCGGTGCACCAGACGTCGCCTTCGCCGATCACCTCCCGCTCGGCATCGTCGCAGCCCTCGACAACCGTGTACCCGGCCTCAGCGGGCTCGCGCTGGTGGAGGACGGCTGGCGGCACGACTCGAGCCTGGACATCTACACGCTCCCCGCGGCCACCGATCGCGTCGAAGCGCTGGGAAAGGTGGCCGACGCCACGGTGGCCCGGACCCATCTGGGCGCGTGCCGGTTCCCTGCTCGACCAGGAGACCGAGCGTGTGGGGGTGGCCGTCGTCAGCAACGCCCTGCCGAGCGTCCTCGCCGGGCTCGGCCCGAAGATCTGTTTCGCCGGGGAGACTGTACGTGCCGGATCCGCACCCCGAGACGTTTGAGCGAGGCCCCCGCCGCGTGGTTCTGGTGGGGATCGTGTCGGGCTACAGTGCCTCCGTCTTCAGTTTCGACCGTTTCGACGTCGTGTGGTTCGGCTATCCCGTCCCCGGTCTGAACACGCTGATGGCCACCCGGGAGACCACTGTCGAAAGGGACCGGCTCAAGCTCGTAGTCGGCGCGCTCAGGGCCAAGATCCTTCGAGAGCCCGCGCACCATGGGCTTCCTGGCCGCCGCATCCGACTTCACGCCGGCGACCGTGACCTACCACTGCGGCCATCTCAAGGCGGCCGGGCTCATCACTCGGGAGCGACGGGGGCAGCACGTGGTGGCGCGGCGCACGGCCTCGGGCCGGGCACTGGTCACGTTGCTGTCGGGGTGAGCTTCCGGCCGCCACCCTGACATCTGTCAGGACCGTCGGCCGGATCTCCTTCCTATCGTCGTCCTCCAGGCCCGGCGGTGCTGCGGGCCACCCTCCGCCGACAGGAAGAGACGGCTCTCATGCGCCCGTTCCGCACGACTCTCGCCACGGCTGCCGCCTTGACCGCAGCCACCGCAGGCGTCCTCGTCGCGCACCCGGTACAGCCCGCCCACGCCTCGGCCTCCGACTGCGAAAGCGGCGCACGTGGTTTCCGCGACCACCCCGACAACGCCGAGGGCGACACCGACAAGCCCGCCGACTTCAGCATCGGCAGTGTCCGCATCACGCTGGAGAAAGGCTCCTACGTCGGCCAGCAGATCGCCTTCGGGAAGATCAGCGGCCAGACCCGGCCCGGCGACAACGTCTGGATGGACTGGCGTGCCGACGGCTGGGACCGCGATCAGAACGCCATGTCCCCCTGGCTGCAGTGCGGGCCCTTCACCGTCCGCTCGGCCGGGCAGAGCCTGACCACACCGTTCCGCCGCACCAGCACCGACCCGCAGTACCAGTTCCGTGTCTGCGGGTCACTGAAGTCCGACGGCGTGATCCGCTGCTCCGGCTGGTGGTAGAGCGAGCCCGCAGTCCCCGCCCCCCGGTATTCACTCGAAAGGTATGACCGTGCGCAGAATCCTGCGCGGCGCCGCCGCGCTCGCCTTCACCGCCACCGCCGTTCTGACCGGAGCCGCCCAGGCCCAGGCAGAGGGCGGCACCTGGGACGGCTGCCCCTACGGCGCCGTCTGCGTCTACCCGGAGAACGTGACTCCGGTCAACAACCCGCATCCTAGCCACATCTTCTACTCCTACGGCTTCCACCGCGTCTACAACCAGTTCGGCAACCACTGGGTCTTCAACAACCAGTACGACGGCGCCGTCGCAGAGCTGTGCAAGTCCGTCAACACGGACTGCACCGAATCCATCCCATCGCAGCAGGGCTGGTACGTCGACATGACACCGATCAACTCGCTCCACCTCAGGGAGCACTACCAATGAGGCACCATCGCCTTGCCGCCGTGTCCGCCGCGCTGCTGCTGACAGGCGGCGCGGCGGGCTCCGCGACTGCCGCCGCCCCGGCGGGACCGGCCCGTCCCGCCGCCGCGTCCGCCGAGGTGCCCGCCGGTGTCAGCGCCGGCGTCGCCGTCTTCGACCGGCAGACCGGCGCCTTCACCGAGCAGCTCAACACGAGCACCCGCTTCCGCTCCGCGTCGGTCGTCAAGGTGCTGATCGCGCTGGACCACCTCTGGGGCCTGGACCACGCCGTGCCGGACTCCGACCGGGCCTGGCTGGAGCCGATGCTGCGCGCCAGCGACGACGGCGCGGCCAGCGCCTACTGGTCAGACCGCGGTGGTGCGGCGATCATCACGCGCATGGTCGACCGCCTCGGCCTCAGAGACACGGCGCCGCCGCCCGGCGGGTACGAGGGCTACTGGGGCTACACGGCACTCTCCGCGCGCGACACGGTGACGATCTACCGATACCTCCTGGACTCGGCGCCCTCTCCTGTGCGCGACTTCGTGCTGGGCAACCTGCGCCAGTCCACGCGCTGTGCCACGGACGGCTTCGACCAGCACTTCGGCATCGCCGGGTCCTTCGAGAAACCCTGGGCGGTGAAACAGGGCTGGTCGGGATCCTCGTACGAGAAGGGAACCTGCGGCCGGCCGCGCACCGCTGCAACGGCACGTACCAGGAGCGCGGGACCGGCCGCCGCCACGGACGTGGACCTGACCCGGCCGGCGTTGCACAGCACCGGCACCGTCGGCGTCGGGGACCGGTCCATCGTGGCCGTGTTCACGCTCCATCCCGTCGGCACGCCGTACGGAAGGGCTTACACGGACATCGGCCGGCTGGTCCGTTCCCTGAACGTTCCCGGAGCCTCGCGGCCTGCGGGGTGGCGGTACGGCACGTGGAGCGATCATGTGAACGTCCGCCCCGGCCTCGGTACGGGGAACGCACCGATCACCCAACTTCCTGCCGGAGTCGAGGTGCTGGTGGGATGCCAGGCCAGGGGCGAGGTGGTGAACGTACCGCCCTATACCAACGAGTGGTGGGCGTACCTGCCCCAGTACGACGGCTGGATCTCCAACATCTACGTCAACTCACCGGACAACAAGTTGCCGGATGTCAAGGACTGCTGAACAGCCCTGCGCGACGGCTCCGCCGCCTCACCGCTGATAGTCGGCGAGGTGTCGGAGCACAGTGTCGACGTGGGGCCGCACCTGTCCGGGGACGCCTCCCTCCGTGATGACGGTGCGGTCGCTCGTGCGGTAACCGGCCGCCATCAGAGCGGGCAGGTCCTCCACGGGCATGCCTGCCTTCTTGAACTGCTGGTCGAGCCAGCACACGTACAGCGACATCGTGGCGATCGCGTCCGGCGGCGATCGGTAGTCCTTGTCGCCGTCACCGTCGCCGTCGACCGCCCAGGCCCGGAACACCGAGGGCGTCCACATCGCGATGCCGTACTCCTCGCTCGCCGGGCGCTCCGCGTCCACGTCGAACCCGCTCTCCGCCTTGAGCATGGCGGCGAGAAAGACTGGCGTGACCTCAGCGTCGGAACAGCGCTGAGCGGCCTTCACGATGATCGGCCGCAGAGCCTCGGGCACGTCGGAGTGCACCGGGATGCCCCCGGCGACCGGGCTGCCCGCTTCGGTAACGGCAGCTGGTGCGCCCCGCCCCCGGCCCTCGTGCTCCTCTTCGCCGCCCCCGAGCAGCGCGGCCCCGGCGATGACGGCAGCCGGCACCGTCGCCAGCAGCACGGCGACCGGCAGCAGGCGACGCCGACGACGCGGGCTCGCCAGCCGCTCGATGCGGGCGGACAGGCTCGCGGCATTATGCCTCAGGCGGCCGGCGTGATCGGGCACCAGACAGTCCCCGATGAGCCGGCGCCAGCGCTCATCGATCCCGGCGTCCAGACGCAGGGGCTCGGTACTGCGGGCGTAGGCCTGCGAGGCGAGCGCGCGGGCACGGGCGGTGGCGCCCGGAAACGGGTGGAGCCCACCGGTGAGCACCTGATGGGCCAGGACGCCGAAGGCCCAGATGTCGGCGGTCGGCCGCACCATCGTCCCGTTCGTCCCGGCGCGCTGGGACCACCACTCGGGCGGCACGTGGTCGAGCGTGCCGAGCGGTGGAACGTAGGCGTGGGTGCCGTCCAGTTCGGTGGCGAGGCCGAAGTCGGCGAGCCAGACCGCTCCGTCCCCGCCCAGCAGCACGTTGGCGGGTTTGAGGTCGCCATGCACCCAGCCGGCGCCGTGCATTTGGGCGAGCCCAGCGGCGACGCCGCGCAGGATCCGCACGGCGTCCGGGACCGGACGGCCCGTCGTGGCGGCGTCCAGCACCTGCCGCAGACTTGCCTCGGCCCGGTCCATGACGAGCGCCATGGCGCCGTCCAGCTCCGGCAGGTCCGGCGCGTCCACGGTGCACACCGCGTGCGTCCGTACGAGATGGGGGTGGTCCGCCTCGGTGCTGAACCGCACCTCGCGCGCGATCAGTTCACCGAGCGCGGCACGTTGACCGGGTGCCAGCGCGCCCGTAGGCAGCACCTTCACCGCCACGACGGCACCGTCGGCGACCGCGTGGGCCGCATACACGGTCCCCCAGCCGCCCGACCCGATGACGGCGTCCACCTGCCAGTCTCCGACACGGAAACCGGGGGGCAGACGCGGCGTCCGGACGGCGCCGCCCTCGGCACCCGAGGACGTCATGCGCCGCTCTCCTGCGGTACGGGCCGCCTGCGGGGCGGCAACAGGGCGAGGTGCTCCTCGCGCACCAGGCCGAAGCGCAAGGCGAGGGCGACCAGTCGAGCGCGCTTGACACCGGTGCGGCTGTTGCCGTCGTCGCCGAGGTCCAGGCGCAGCTTGGCGAAGGCGAGATAGTCGATGTGGTGGTTCACCGTGGAACGGTTCAGTCCACGACAGCTCTCCAGCGGACGAAGCCGCTCCGCAATGTCCCCCGCGCCCGGCAGCACACTGTCCGAGGGGTCGCGCAGCCGCGGCTCGCACAGGGCCACCAGCACCAGGAAGTACTTGGCCGTCGCATCGAGCGCATAGGGGTGCACGGTGGGTTCACCGGCGCCGGGCGAGGACTGCTCGTCCAGATAGGCGTGCTGCGGGGCGAAGACCTTGAAGTCGGCGCTCCCGCCCAGCGCGGGCAGGACGACTCTGGAGAACTCGAAGGGCACCGGCGCTCCGATCCGTCCTGGCGCAACGGTGAGGTACTCCCCGGCCCCCTCCAGATTCTCGACCACGTACGCGATGTCACGGCTGTAGTTCGACAGCCGCCAGTAGTCCTCGGCCGCCTCCAGCCGTCCCGCCCGCCGGGAGATTCCGGGGTCGGGCAGGACGATGGGTACCGTCCGGCTACCGGGCGTGCCCCGCCCGAAATCGGCCACGTCCCCCGGCCCCATGTGCAGCAACTCAGGTTCGCCGACGCCGTCTTCGCCCGGCCTGGACGGACCGGGCAGCTGCACGATGATCGTTTCCATACCGTCTTCCCTCCGGCGCTGTCGCCAGAACTCGAGAGGCTTCTTGAGGGTTCCCGTCCCTGTGCCTCCGCACAAGGCGGGGCACGTCCCCTCGATGGCCGTCGCCGATTCCCGGTTCCTCCCGACCTGCCCTGCGCAGTCGACGCCGGGACGGCGGCAACGCAACCTCCGCCATGGCGCGCCGACTTCCGCCGGAAAGCCGCACACCTGGCATTGCCATCGACGCAAGGGGCCGTGCACGGGCCGACTCCAGGCGTGAGCGCACGAAGCGCGACCATAAGGACGATCGGCCGGCCGTCTCGGTTCCCTGCGATGCGATGAGCCACGACCACGCGTCCTGGCCCGTCGCCGTACCGAGTTCGGCGGTGGTCCGGGCGGCGAGATGCGGCTGGACTACCGCGCGTACGGGCGGCGAAGGCTTCGCCGCCTCGCTGCGGTGAAACGGCCCCGTGCGGACGCCTACGGCCGGTGCGCGCAGTTGGTCACGGCTGCCGCATGACGAAAGCCTGAGCGGACTCCGCGCCCCGACACCCGGCGCCCCCGCCGTGGACCGGCAGGGTCGCGACGGCCTCCGGGCTGACTTGTGCGTCCGGAGAGGTGCCATCCGGCGGAAAGGTCAGCTCGTCCAGGTCTTGATCTGAGCAGCGACCTCCCGCACCGGGAGACCGTCCCGGGCGGCGCGGGCCAGCGGGAGAACGGTGTCCAGGCCAGGGCCGACCGGCATCCCGCACGCCGACAGGTAGGCCGCGGTCACCGTAGCCGCGAACAGCAGACTCCGCTTCTCCAGGCTCGGGTTTCGCGCCAGCTCGCACAACAGAGCCGCTGCCTTGTGGTGCGGCTGGGGATATACCTCATGGTCCAGGACTTCCGCTCGATGACGCGCTTCGGCTGCCACCGGCACGCCGTAATCGACGACCTGGGGATCCCCCGGGATCTGCTGCGCCACCGCCAGGATCCAGGCGAGATCAATGCGAAGGTTCACGCGGCATCCCGCGCCGCGCTCTCAGTCAGACCTTCCGGAAGGCCCGGGTAGTGGTCTTCACCGACTTCCGCCTCGAATTCATCCGCGTACTGGGCCAGGAACGTCGCAGCGCCGGCCATGAAGGCGGCGCGTGCCTGATTCACATCGGCCTCGATCAAGTCAGCCACGTACCCCTGCAAGGTCAGACCACGGCGTTTAGCCCGGTCCTCGGCCGCCGCCTTGACTGCGTCGTCCAATCGGATATTCGTCTGCTTTGCCATACCCACCATTGTAGCTAGTCCCTGGTACCACCGACTAGCAGACGGGAGGGGGCAGGCGAGGCCTGGTCCCGTTAGCGAGCCCTGGTGCGCCACAGCCATCCCGCGCCCGCCAGCGTGAGGAGAAGGCCCGTGACGGCTCCCGGCCAGCGCCATGTGTCGATCACGGCGTAGTTCCGGGGTGCGACGACGGCCAGGTACCAGATCACGTTGATCGTGACGGGCAGGAGCGTGGCCAGGGCGAGACCTGCCCACTTGCGGGCTGTCGTCCAGTAGCGGGAGCGGCACACCATCACTACGGCCGTGATCTTCATGGCGAAGCTGATCCAGCTCAGGAGCACGTGGTCTCCCGCATAAGGCAGTGCACCGCTGAGCACCAGCAGAAGCAGCGGTAGCCAGGCGGGTGAGCGGCGGCGCTCCGGTGTGCGCGTGGGGGGTGTGGTGGTGTGGCCGAGTTCGTGGAGGGCGGTGCTGGCGATCGTGCGGGGGTCGCCCACTTCGTGGAGGATCGCGCGGACGTCGCCGGGCCGTTCTGCGCGTGCGACTTCTATGTGCTCGCTGAGGTCGGCGAGGAGTTCCTGGCGGGCTGCCGGGGGCAGCGCCGTGCTTTCGCGTTCCACGGTCGCGAGGTACTCCCGGACCAGGGTGTTGTCATCGGTTTTCAAGGTTGCGCCCCTCAGGGGTTGTGACGGCGCCCGTTGGGGGGCGAAAGGAGGTGGTCGACGGTGTCGCGGAATGCCGGCCAGAGGCCGGTGAAGGAGTCGAGCGCGGTGCGTCCCGCATCGGTCAGCTGGTAATAGCGCCGCGGCGGGCCGGTGGAGGACTCCTGCCAGGTGGTGATGACGAGTTCGTCGCGCCGGAGCCGTGAAAGCAGGGGGTAGACGGTGCCCTGGCTCGTGGCGAGCACGGTCTCCTGAAGGTCCTTCAGCAGCTCGACTCCGTACTTGGGCCCGTCTCGCAGAAGGGCGAGGACGCAGTACTCCAGGACACCTTTGCGTAGCTGGATCTCGATCTTGTCCGGAATCTGGTTACGTGCTTCACCGGCTACCATGCATCACAAGATACCAGGTGTCGCAAGAGCGATGGATCAGCAGCAGAAGACCTCCCGCGGTGGGGGCTGTGCGACCTCAACGCGAGAGGGATAGGCATCCGGCAGCCCCGGGGCGGTCCAGCTCTGGGGAGTTCAGGGCTGAAGACCACCTTGGCCCAGCCGCCCCTGGTTCCTGGCGCCCATCGTGGAGCACCCAGAAGCGACTGCCCGTCCACGCGTAGGCGCGGACACCGCCTCCCTGATTCTGGCCGCCCTAAGGTCCGAGGGCGTCCGCAGCCGAGCAAGCAGGCCCCGCACCCCCGTCTCCGTGCTCTCCTGCGCGCTGTCGGCGACGCCCCGTACAAGTCGGACGACGCTCAGGATGCGCGGTTCGGCCTACCGGACCAGAACGGCCAGGAGCAGTGATTGCGACTGGCCGAGATCCCGCTGCCACCGAGCACCCCGACCGCCTGGCCGCGCTGAGAACCAAGCAAATGAGAAGACCCGGGTCTCATGACGTCGGGGGCTTCGCCGGGACCATCCCCGCGGGCGTGGAGAGCACTCCCCGATCGTGAACTGCTTGCGCGGGGCCTGCGGCTCACCTCCGCTCGCGCGGAGAGCACCAGGACTCCCCTACACCCAGCGACGGCAGCTGCTTGTCGACCTCATCGGCAAACTCGGACCACCCATCCAAGCCGTGCCCACCCCCGACGGCCGAGACGCCGCCGTCGCCTGGTACGACCGGCTCCAGGAGCAAGGCGTCGAAGGGATGATCGCCTGCAAGAAGGGGACGGCCAGCTACCCCATGAACAGCCGGGTGGACCCATCCGGCTGTTCGCACGGCTCGACCCCGTTCTCTCTGGGCGCACCGGCGACGCGCTCACCGCGGTCGAGGTACTCGCCGGCTCCGGCAGGCACGGCACACTCACCGTCACCCGCACGCGGTAGCAGAGCCCCGAACGCAACCGCCCTCCCCCAGCCAGACCGAAGGAGGGCGTGGACAGCAGGTCAGGCGACGGGCTCGTACTCCACGGTTTCCTGGCCGCATCCTTCGGCCAGCTCGGCCAGGGCGTCGGCCTCCGGCTGGTCCACGTTCAGCCCCCAGCGGAGCTTCGTCGACACCCAGTCCGCGGCGTAGGTGCAGCGGCCGTCAGCCAGCGGCGGCAGCCACGTGGCCGGGTCCTGGTCGGACTTGCTGCGGATCGACCTTGCGGTCACCGCCACCAGCGACCGGTCGGCGTCCAGGTCGTTCGCATAGGCCTCGCGTCGGTCCGCCGACCAGGCAGAGGCGCCCGAATCCCAGGCCTCGGCCAACGGCACCATGTAGTCGATGTCCAGGCCGCCCGGCTCCGTCAGCGTGAACCCGTCGTAGTACGAGTACCACTCGCCGCCGATCACCTTGCAGGCGCCTTCGACCGTCGGCTCCACACGGGACTCGGCGATCAAAACCTCCATGCGGGTATTACAAGTGTCCTTGTCGGCGTCGACCCAGTGCTTGAACGAGGTGCGCTGGTAGCCCTCGCGGGACTCGTCGGCCAGCGGCAGCTGCTGGACGGCGTCAGCGAGGGAGAGAGGCTCGGCGGCCTGGGCCGACGCAGCGGAGAACAGAGGCAAGAGGGTGAGAGCGGCAGCAGCGAGGCCCCGCACGGTCTTCTTGATCACGCAGCCTTGGTACCGGCCGGCCAGCGCCAACCAGCACCGAACCGCAGCCTCTTCACCCTGCCGGGTGGGAAGTCGTACAGGACGTCAACGCCGTTGTCAGACCCGACAGCGAAGATGACCCCCATCCCGATCACCATGCAGGACTTTGCCCTCACCTGGACCGACAGCACCGGCAAAGCCCGCGCATCCCCCGTCGCCTACGACAAGGGCAGCGCCAACAGTCGGAAGACCGGACTCGGAGCTGGCGGCCACACCGACGTGAAAGTCGTGCCGATCATGCCCGGAAAACTCCCCAACCCTGAACGCGGGCAGCCGCTTGGCCTCCCGTGGGGAGCCGGGAGGAGCGGCAGGCCCAGCCCGGCTGGGGGTCCGACGGGCAGAGCCTGAGAGTGGAAACCTCGCCCTGGCAGGAGGCGTCTCACAAGGGCAACGATGCACCTGATCCGGCCACAGGGGTAGAGCTGTGACCGAAACACGCGCCTACTGGGCGGGCTCCGGCAGCACGTGCGGACAGAAGGACTCCTCCAGGAAGCCGTACATCTCGCTGACCTGCTCCCACGTGGCGCCTGTGCTCATGTCTTCCTGCATCAGTTCCTCGTAGGTGCGGTCCCCTGCGTTCACGTCTTGGCAGTTCATCATCTGCCCGATCGCGAGACCCTGCTTCTCGAACTCCGTCATCGGCTGCTCGATGCTCACCCCGTAGTTGTTTACCTGGCCGACCTCGGCGGGTGCTGGACGAGGTCGTCGGTGATGTCCACGCTTCGGAGGCGTTCAGTGGTCTCGGGGACGGCTTCGCCCTCCTCGAACTCCGACTCGGATTCCTCGATGACGGTGTCATCTTCGGAGGTGTCGATCTCCTCGACGGCTGCAGAGTCGTCGAGTGGTGCGTCGTCTGCCTCGCCACATGCACTGAGACAGGCCGCGAGAATCACGGCAGCGGCGATGATACGGATCTTCGTGAGTCCCCCGAGTTGATACGGAATCGACCGGCAATGTCGCCAAAGAGTGCCTCAGCCGCGTCGACGTGCGCAGCGTTTCGCTCCCCCTTGGCCCCCACCTGGCCGCAGCCCGCCCTGACCTCGCCGCCCAGCTCGACGCCCTCACACACCCCTGACGTCAGCCGGTTCACCAGCGCAGCAGCAGTCCGTCGAACTCTCGCCGACGGCACCAGCACGACGAAAGGTCCTGACCGCTCAGGGCAGGCCAGGGAGCCACACGCGCCTCGCGAAGCTGACACGGCCCCGGCAACGGGCGGGTATCGAGGCCGCGGACCGCGAAGGCGTGAAGGCTCATGGCCAGCGCATGCGTCGCCAGCCCACCACCTTCAGCACCAAGGACAGAGCCCCTTGGACCCGCAGGCCAGGAAGCGTGCTCTCGCCGACGCGGCGGTGTTCCGGCCTTCTCGGCAGCGGCCATGGCCACCCGTCCTCCCCGCCGACGCGGAGGTGCGCCGAACCGTCCGCATGCGCGTCTGACCGACTGCGAGCCCTCCGCGCGAACGAAGCCCCCGAGGCGGAGAGGCGCCTCACCAACGATCACCAAGGACCACCCCGCGGCGCCGAACACCGAGCACGGCGTCGAGCTGCTCCTCGCCCTCGGCGCGAGCTGGGACGTGCACCACAAGGCAGCCACACCTGATCCGTGATGAACTATGGCCCGGCTTCGAGACGCTGACCTCGTCTCGAACAGGAGAGTGGGGGAACCGTGGGCCTGGGTGGGGAGGCGTGGCGCCGACTGAGCGCCGTGCTGCTCGTCATGGCGGTGGCGGCCGGGTGTACGGGGCAGGGCGAAAGCGCGGGCAGCGCAAACGACGAAGAGCTGCTGCGGAATCACGACTGGACGCAGATGCCGGGCACCACCGCGCGGAACGGCGTGCTGCGGGTCAGCGCATCGGATCGGCGCATCGTGGAGCAGGACTCCTCCGGCGGCCAGCCCAACCCCCCACTGAACCTGGCCGGCCCGCATCTCAGGTCCGATGGCGACTTCACCGTCACCGCGCGCATGTCCGGCGTGGGTGACGATGCCGGCGACTCATGGCTGCGGCTGTACGGACGCGTACCGGTCATCTACGACGAATGGCGGCAGGAGCGCCCCTCACTCCGCGTCGGCGTGACCGCCGACGGACAGGTGAGGGCGCAGATATGGGACGGCGACGGCGATGAGCCGACCACCTCGAAGGACTTCGACTGCGGCTGCTCCGGAACGGTGACGCTCGCCGTTTCGAGCATCGGAGACACATTCCGCATAAAAGCCGACGGACGGCAGCTGGGAACCGTACATGACCCGGGGGTGTTCGCCGAGGGCACTGTCTGGTTCGGTCTCGAGGCGGACACGGGCGAAGACGAACGCCGCGAGGGATGGCACCTGACCCAACTGATCGCGCGGCCAGAGAGCGGTGACTCGCTCCGCGTGATCAAAGCCCCCCAGCTACGCCAGAAGCAGTCCGACGACACACTGCGTGCCCGGGCCGCAAGTGTGGAACGACCCTTCGACGTCGGCACCGCCCTGGCCGAGAACCCGCTGCTCACCGACTCACGTTACCGGGCACTCGCGGGAAGCCAGTTCTCCATGCTCACCCCGGAGAACGCATTCAAGCCACAGTTCCTCCACCCACGCCGCGGCGTCTACGACTTCCGCGACGCGGACCTACTCGTACGCTTCGCCCGCGCAAACAACATGAAGCTTCACGCGCACACCCTCGTCTGGCACGAGGCTCTGCCCAACTGGATGCGGGAGAACGACGACCCCGAAGAGGTACGCCGGACCATGCTCCGGCACATCGCCACCGTCGCCGGGCACTTCAAAGGACAAGTCGCAGAATGGGATGTGGTCAACGAGCCCATGTCCGACGACGAGAAGAGCTACACCAACGGAAACCTCGGCCTGCGATCCGAGCAGAGCCCGTGGTACGAGGCCATGGGCGAGGAGTACATCGACGAGGCCTTCAGGGCCGCCCACCGGGCCGACCCGAAGGCACAGCTCTTTCTCAACGAATACGGGGTCGAGGAGGAAGGCGAGCGATGGGACGCCCTCTACGATCTGATCAAACGGCTCAAAGAACGCGGCGTACCGATCGACGGCGTCGGTTTCCAGAACCATGAGTACACACCCGGCGACCGCACCGCCCCGGAGACCTTCCGCAGCCATGTCCAGGATCTGGCGGAACTCGGGCTTCAGGCAAGGGTGTCGGAGATGGACGTCCCCATAGCTGAGGACGAGAAGGACGGCCGAGAGACCCAGGCTGACGAGATGGCAGGCAAGCTGCGAGTCTGCCTGGAGGAGCCGAACTGCACATCATTCTCCACCTGGGGATTCACCGACCGGTACGGCTCCACCGCCGACACCAAGATCTACCCCCCACGCCCCGCCGATTCCCTGCCATGGGACACGGACCTGCGGCCGAAGCGGGCGTACGAGCGCCTGCTCGAAGCCCTTCGGAGTGCCCCGTAACCCCTGGCGGGCGCACCACGACAGCTCAGGCACCTCACCGCGTTCTCCGCGCCCGGGATCATCCAGTACGCGAACGCCCCTACGGCCTTACGATGCATCGCATCTGACGCGCACGCTGATCCACCAGGACTACAGAACAGCCCTCAGGTGTGATCTCGGGCGAGGCCGTCCCCGCAGGCGTGGAGAGGACTACGTCAACGACGTGACCCTCTGCCCGCAGATCAGCTCACCTCCGCTCGAGCGGAGGTGAGCCGCGTCGGCCGATGGGCGGCAACCGTCCCATCGGGTGCTCTCCGCGCGAGCGGAGGTGGGCTCGCCGAGTGTGGTCCCGGAAGGCAAACAGGTAGCAGGTCACCAGCTTGCCGGCCAACTTGATGGTGACGTCTCCGACCTCGGCGAACGCCGGAGGTTACGGGCCCGTGCGGCGCAGCCGGCCCCCAGGGTTCCACCGCGACCCCTCCATAGCCCAGCGCCGGGCCTCGCTCACGTTCTGCAGCGAAGCCGTGAGGTTCCCGGCCGCGTGATCCCAGCCCTCCGACTGCTTCAACCCGCCCTCGGTGTCCAGTCCTTCCGCCATCGCGCCGAGCACATCGGCCGTCTCCTGCACGAGGCGGACGAGGCGGTCACGCACACTGCACAGGTGCACGGTCGGAAGAAAGAACGCGTTGACCACAAGACCGATGACCGCGCCGATCAGCGTCTCCAGGAGCCGGGCTCCCACCGTGCACGTGCTGGATACCGGACCGGTGATGACGAAGAGCGCTGCGGTGGCTCCGTATGCCCTGGCTTCCGAAGCGCCGGTAGTTCCGAGCAGCATCATGAACGGCGAGGTGAGCAGCATCGCGGCCATGGTCCTGTCATGGCCAACCATGACGAATGCGACAGGGCCTCCTACGAAGGCGGGACGTGCACCTGCGACCTCATCGAGGAGTACGGCCGTCCCTCAACCGCGGCGACTACTGACCACCACCGCACAGACCGGGCGGCTGACGACGACCTGGGGCCCGACCCGTCGTCAGCCGCCGAAGGAGCGGAGGCGCCCAACCTTGTCCAGCAGCTCTCCGCCAACCGCGTCCTCGGTGGATCCGCACCGCGCTGGCGGGATGTTCACTCCATGCTGCCAGGCTCCGGGACCGCCTGGTCAACGGCTTCAGCAGGTCATGCCGAAGCCGACACCGAGTTCCAGCGGCAGGTTCTCCCCGGCGATCCCGGAGCGGAGCGCGAACGGGATGCCCCGAATCACCGTTCGGTCCGGAGTGGCCCAGCGGCCCCGATCGCTTCGTCAGGGTTTCTCAGGAGTCTTGGCCATCGCTGCAGCCAGCGCTGCAAGGAGCAGGACGCCCGCCGACCACCACGCCGCGACGGTAAAACCGTGCACCATCCCCTCCTCCAGGTCCCGGCTCCGGGACGGGTGGGCCTCGATGTAGCGGGTGGCGGCGGACGACGCGATCGTGTTCAGCAGCACGATGCCCAGGGAGCCGCCGATCTGCTGGAAGGTGGAAACGGTCGCGGATGCCACGCCGGCGTCCTTCGGGGCGACCCCGGCGGTCGCCGTCGCATAGACGGGCATGAAGGTCAGCCCCATGCCCAGCCCGAGCAGCACCAGCGCCGGCAGCACCCCGGTGGTGTAGGTGGAGTTCATACTCAGGCGGGTCAGGAGCAGCATGCCGACGGCCGCGAGGAACATGCCGGGGGCCATCAAGTTGCGGGGGGCGGTGTGGGGCAGGAGCCGGGCGGCGATCTGCGTCGCGCCGATGACGATCGTGACGGACATCGGCAGGAACGCCAGTCCCGTCCTTACGGGTGAGTAGTCGAGGATGGTCTGGAGGTAGTAGGTCAGGAACAGGAACGCGCCGAACATGGCGACGGTGGCCAGGCCCATCGTCGCGAGCGCCGCCGCACGGGTTCTGTCCATGAGGATGTGCAGCGGCAGCATCGGATGCTCGGCGCGGGACTGGCACCACACGAAGACGGCGAGCAGGGCCACGCCGACTGCGAACAGGGTCAGAACCAACGGGTCGGCCCAGCCTGCTGATTCGGCTTCGCTGGAGCCGTACACGATCGCGACAAGACCGCCGGAGGCGAGCAGCGCGCCGGAGACGTCGAGGCGCACCCCCCGCCGGCCGGGGCTGTCCTGGAGGAGGGCCAGCGCACCGCCGAGGGCGGCCAGCGCGACGGGGACGTTGACGTAAAGGCACCAGCGCCAGGTCGCGTACTCGGTGAGCAGGCCGCCCACCAGCAGCCCGATGGCGCTGCCGCCACCGGCGAGCGCACCGTAGATCCCGAACGCCTTGCCCCTCTCGGCGGGGTCGGTGAACGTCGTTGTCAGCAGTGACAGCGCGGAGGGGGCCAGGAGCGCCGCACAGGCTCCCTGCAGGGCCCGCGCCGCGAACAGCGTGCTGGGGCCGTCGGCCGCGCCGCCGAGCGCAGAGGCGGCGGCAAACCCGACCAGGCCGATCATGAAGGTGCGTTTGCGGCCGACCAGATCGACGACCCGCCCGCCGAGCAGGAGCAGACCGCCGAAAGCCAGGGAGTATGCGGTGATCACCCACTGCCGGCTCGCGTCCGACATGCCCAGTCCAT
The DNA here is from genome assembly GCF_000261345.2 of Streptomyces globisporus C-1027. Taxonomy (NCBI): domain Bacteria; kingdom Bacillati; phylum Actinomycetota; class Actinomycetes; order Kitasatosporales; family Streptomycetaceae; genus Streptomyces; species Streptomyces globisporus. The sequence goes on from NZ_CP013738.1 coordinate 92,949, forward strand.
CCTGGACGGACGGCAGGGCAATGTTCACGATCGTGCCGTCGAGAATCACCATGAGCTGGGCGGCCGCGATGACGGCGAGAGCCCACCACCGCTTCGGATCGGGCAACTCGGCCGCGTTGACGGCGGTGTGGGAGACCGGCGTGGGCACGGTGCCCCCGGGGGAGGACTTCTTGGTCACAGCGATCACATTCCGTGTCGGAGGTGTAGGAGCAGACGCACGGTCCTACACCCCGGGATGCGACACAGAGGATCGCGAGAAACGCGGCCACCAACATCAGGCGCCGCCAAGGGGAGAGTTCTACCGCGCGCCAAACGGGGGCACACGGCCGGGGGCAACTATGGCCGCAACACTTGTTGTGCAGTTCCAGTCCATGTTTCCCACCTCCTCCCCGTCGGGCACGCAGTACGCATCGACGCCGAACGCGCCGATTGGTGCGGCGGGGCCCTCGCCGCACATGACCTGCGACACAGTACGTCAGCCAGTCAGGGACACAAACAGATTTACTTAGCACGGTGGGGGCTTCCCACGCTTCGACAAGCAAAGACGCGCGGAGCCCAGCCTCTTCATCGGTCCGACCCCGACGCGGGGTGCACGGCGAAAGCGGTGCGTTTCTCCTCGGCCTGAGCTCAGACCGAGGAGAAACGCCCGGGTGGAAGGCTGGGGGACGGCGGCATCCGCTCCAGCCGGAGTGGATTCCACCCAGTGGAGTGGATGTCGGGCACGGTGGAGCCCACCGGGCGGAGGCCATCGGGTCCACCCTTCCGGCCCCGGTGCGGTCCGGGCTGCTGTGGTGGGTGCTGGTCGTGCTGGCGCATCGGGTGCGCCGCGTCGGCATCGTTCGGTGTGGGGCGCCGGGCCGCGCGAACTGCGCGGGTGCGGGCGGCCTCGCCCGCTTCGGTGTACACGTCCTGGAGGTGGCGCAGGCGTTCGGCGGTGAGATCGAGGGCTTCGACGTCCGTGCGGGAGTCCCGCAGGGCCCGCAGCGCCGTCAGGTCCAGCGCCCCGCGGCGGCCGGGCTTCTGCTCGTGGTCGTCGTGCTCCGGGTCGGCCGGTTCGGACGCGAGCAGCTGCTCAGGCATCGCCGCCTGCTGGTGGGCGACGACGTCGTACGCCCGGCCCCGCACGACCGTGGCGGTCGTGGTGGTGCGCAGCTGCTCGCGGACCGCCGCACCGGCGAGGACGGCACGGTCGTACTGGAGCGGGATGCGGGGGATCTCCCACTCCCCCGCATCCTGACCCGGGGGCCGGGTCCGGCCGGCTCGCTGGGATCGGCCGGAGGTCGCCGGTCCGGATCGGGCACAGCGGGCGTGCGGCGGCGGGCGGGGAGGTCGGACAGGGCCCACCCGGCGGTGCAGAAGCGGTAGCCGGCCTCCCGGCCGCGTACGGTCTTCGGCTTGCTGATGTCCAGGCTGTGGGTGGAGATGGCAGCGGACACGTCCTGGTCGTCCAGGCCAGGGTCTCGGCGGCGACCGCGCAGGACCAGGGCGGGGTGGCGGCGGACTTCGGCGAGCAGGTGCCGTCGATGGAAGCGCCCGCCGTCGTTCATCACGAAGACGGTCGCGGTGACGTCGACGCCCGCCAGCGATGTCGACCACAGCGGCGACCCGGACCCGGATCGCCACGGCTGCGGGGCGGGCGTGCTCGAGGAAGGAGCTGGTGATATCGGCGGCGGAGGTAAGGATCGCGCTCGCCTTCCACCACGTGCGCCGCAGCTACGCGAGCGGCAGGGCCGACTGCTGGGGCGGGCGGGTCTTGCGGGACGGTCACGGCGCGTTCTCCTGCTCTTCGTGCTCTTCGGGTACGGTCAGCGGCGGCGCGGGACGGTCAGGGTGTGGCGTCGGCCGTACGCGACGGCACCGAGGAGGGCGGCGGCGATCAGCGGGGTGGCCCAGTTGACGCCGTCCAGGAAGGCCCAGGTGAACACCTCGGCGCCGAGCATCACGCCGACCAGGCCAAGGGCTGCGAGCGCCGACAAGCGCGGGACCAGCAGGCCGACGGCACCGGCCAGTTCCAGTATGCCGGTGAAGTACATAAGCCAGCCTCCCCAGCCGATCGCGTCGAAGGTGACGGTGGCCGAGGAGTGTGCCACGAGCTTCGGGGCGGCGCTGGCGACGCCGTAGAACAGGGCGAGCAGGATCTGCAGTCCCCACAGGGCGCGGTCCGCGCGGCGGGAGACGACGGGTGCGGTGGCGGCGGAGAGCGCGGTGGAGGTCATGGGTGGATCCTTCTGAGTGGCGTCGGGCCGCGGTGCGCGGTCACAGATATAGACGACCGCCGTCCCCCCGAACTCATCGGTCTCCGGGAGACATTCATGAACCCACCTCCGCGGCGGCTCCCGACGCCCGACGACCATCGCAGCGCGTTCGCCGCCGCGCTAGCGGTCCTGACTGCCGAATTCAGCGCGTACCTCGACCGCGACTCGGCCGACCCGGTAGCCGACCTCGTCGGCTACCGGCAGCATGCCGTCCGGCTCAACCCTGGAGAACTGCACGGCATGATCGACGGCATGCGCGAGGCGATCGCCCCCCCCACCTGGCCAACGAACCATCACCCGACCGCACGCAGTACCTGATCAGCCCGATCCTCTTTCCCGTCGAAGCGCCGCCGACCGAGACCTGCACCGATCACACCACCAATGAACAGCCAGAGCCCGGAGCCATGTAGCTGAGCCACGTCCACCACTGTCCTCATGCCCGGATCGCCCCAAGGCCCAAGCCACCGAATTCCGCCGAGAAATGGTTCTGGCTCAGCTTCTGTGGTGGTGCGTCACTCCCACTCGTACCCACATCACGAGGGTCTCGCTGACCCGCTGGTTGTGTCGGCAGACCCGCGGTGGACGGGCACCTCAGCCTTCCATCCTCAGTCGGCGGGTGGCCGCGGCGTCACCGATGGCGTGCCACAGGCCCTCCAGCCACGCTTCGGCATTCCGCGCCGCAGGCAGACCCGGCGGCAAGGCGTCCTGCAGGCCGACCGTTTCCGGCTCCAGCTCTCGACAGCGAGTGATAGTCGCCGGTTCCTCCGCCCCTTGTACGGCTGCCGAAACACTCCGCAGGAACATGAGGTTGGCCGCCACCAGCCAAGGCTGATGGTCCATCCCCGCCACCCCCGAGGAACCATCGTTCCCGCTGGCCAGTGCCCAGGGGTCCGGGGCCAGGTTCCGCACCGTTCCTACGCCGGTGAAGGCCGCCGCAGCCGGGCACATGGAGCAGGGTTCCTGCGTGCTCCACAGGGTGAGGGCGCTGAGATCCCACTCGGTTCGTGCCGCGCCCAGAGCGTTCATCTCGGCATGCGCAAGCGGCGTACCCCGCAGCGGGCCTTCTCCGGGGCCGTCGTCATAGGCATGGTTACGCCCTTCGGCCCGCACCGTGCCGGTGGGATCAGTGAGTACGGATCCCACCGCCAGCACGCCGGCTACCAGTGCCTCGTACGCCAACGCCAAGCAGCGTCGCACCGCCTCGGGCGTCGCTGCCCACTCCGCATCGAAGTTCCCCACATCAGCAAACATCTCACATCGCCGGATGCCGCATTCCGCACAGGAGCGGGCCCTCCACAAAAGTCGAGCCAGAGCCGTTTCCCGTGATCAGTCCCCGGCCCCTCAGCCACTGTCTGCTGTTCACATCCACGGACAAACACTGCTGCCAGAAGGGAACGAAGCCAACAGCGGGTGCCGCGGCCGCCGCCCATTCCACCGACGCACTGGGACGGAGAAGCGGTGGGCGGTGAGACGGCGGCAGAGAGCACTGGAGGGCGGAACAGGAGCATAAGTGCTCCGGCGACGCCCCCCCCGGGGGGCGAGACGGGCGAGGTGTGCGGTGAGGGGCCCGTCCTGCTGAGCCATGCATCGTGGTCCGGCCCTCTCCCCATGCCCTCAGGCAATGCCGCCGCCGGGACAGTCACAGCGCGGCAGGTCGGCAGTAGCGGCGGATCAGTTCTGCCTGTTCGGGAAAGCTCTCCAAGAGGTCGGCTTCCTGGCCGAGCGTCATGTCGGCGTAGTCGAATCCGGGTGCCACAGCTTCGCTGATCAGTCCGTGGTCGCCCTGAGTGAGGTGGGACGCCTTCCAGACTCCACCGGGGACGGCGAGCGTGAGGCGCTGGCCCCGGTGAGGGTCCTGGCCCAGCACGGCGGTGTGGTGGCGGCCGTCGGGATACAGGAGGTGATACGTGATCGCTTCGCCGTGGTGGTGAAAGTGCAGGATGTCCGACTGGTTGAGATGCCAGTGGCCTACGGGCGACCCGCGCGTCAGCAGGTAGTGGATCGACGTCAGGGTGTACCGGTCACCCGCCGGGGTGGAGATGCGCGGGCGGTGATCGGCCTGGAACGTCCGGCGGAAGTACCCGCCCTCCACGTGCTCCTCCAGGCCGAGCGCCTCGATCCAATACTCAGCGGTGATCATGCGGTCCTCCTCCGGACGGCCGTCCGGAGGAGGACTCGACTGCGCGGTCGTCCTCAGGTGGCGGCGGGCGTGCGGGCGAAGGCGGGGGTGCGGGGAATGTCCGGGTTTTCACACCACCGAGGCTACGGGCAACGCAGAGGTCTGTCCCGGAGAACTGGAAGAGACCGAGCAGCGGCGCGGTACACCGCGGAGTGGCCCCTCGGCGCCTCGTTCAGCCGTGGTCCTCCCCTTGTTCCTGGCAGACCGGGCCTCACTCGCCAGGGAGTCTCCGGCCCGGCTGGCTCGTACGAGCATGTTGAGACTGTCGACCCCGAAAGCTCGCTGCTCGACGTGTTGGGTAAGGGCAATGCAGGTGGCTTGAAATGTGCAGGAGCGGGTATCAGGGGTTATCGGCCACGGTTGTGGTCGACGAGAACGGGGGACACATGCACCAACTGACAGCTCACGCGGGTGTAGACCGGAGATGGGCGGAGGAGGTCACCACGGCCGTCATGCGAAGCAGCGCTGCGTACGAGATGACCTCACGTGATATCGCTCGTGCGCGCGGCTTCGTACGGGACTTCCTCTCCACCGGTCAGTCAGTGCACGCATGGACGGTTTCCGGGCGGGCGACGGATATCGCGCAGCTGGTGGTCAGCGAGCTCGCCACGAACGTCTGCAAGTACGCTCCGGGTCCGTGTCTGCTCGATGTCGAATCCGACGGCACCATGCTGGGCATCACGATGTGGGACTCCGGCGCCGTTCTTTCCTCCCCTTCGCCTGCTGATCCGACCCGGGTCGGTCAGCACGGGCTGGAGCTCGTTCTCGCGGTCTGTCAGAGCTTCGAGCTCCGCCGTGAACCTGTCGGCAAGCGCGTGTCCGTGCAGATCGCCCTGCACGACGACGCCGACAGAAGCCCTTCGGGCCAGACCGCCTGGTAGGAACTCCGGGGGCCCGCCCCGGCGGCGAAAGCCGACGCAGGTCGCTCTGTTGCGTTCGGGCAGGGCACCGCACGCCAAGGCCTGCTGATCCTCTCGTCCTGGAAGCCGTCCTCCAGGGTCCGGACTTCTACGTGTCCTCCAGCACCGCCTGAAAACACCGGTGCCCGCCACCGGCCCCGTGCCCATCTTTCCACCCTGACCGATGCCCAACCGATGCCCAGCCGAGCTGTCGGGCACGACATCCCTCCAGCCTCACGCGACGACGGGTATGCCCCTGGCACCTGACACCACCCCACGACAGGGAATACTCACCTCCATGTCGACCCCCGAACACAGACAGAGCAGCCGGCCACTTGCCGTCGTGGCACCCCGCGGCGAATTCGATCTGGACTCGCTCCCACCGCTCGAAGCGCAGATCGAAACAGCGCTGGCCAACAGCACCGGCGTGATCCTCGACGCCAGCGGTATCACCTTCGCCGACTCCATGTTCCTCAGGCTCCTCATCGCCACTCACCACCGCACCAACCTGCGCATCGCCGCACCCTCCGAGACAATGGAGCGCCTCCTCGCCGTCGTCGGCGCGGATGCCTTCCTCCGCGTCTACCCGACCGTCGACGAGGCCCAGAACGCATGATCCACTCCTGATAGCCCTCGCCGGGGCGCGTCCTTGCGCGCCTCGGCGGGGCTAGGAGAACTGCACCGCGAGAACGTTGTGCGCGGAGGGGGCGCGCAGGAACGTGGTTCTCCCAGAGCCGCCTGTTTCCCGGCACACCGCGAAGCTCGTCGGGGCGAGCCCAAGCGTGAATCTGAAGGACCGGAGGCGGTGACCGAGCTGCGGCATGGCCACCACCCTCGTCACGTGAGCGCGGTAAAGGAGGCGCCCGGCTCGGCGCAGGCGGGACATCTCGGGCAGACTATTCGGTCGCTCGGGCCGAGCGGGGTTGCGCGCGCAAGGCGGGCAGGCGGGCGGCCTCTTCCGCTCCGGCCAAGCTCTCCCCCAGGGTCAGCAGGGAGAGGAGCCGCACCCGCCTGCCGGCCGTGGCTGCGGCCTCCAGTTTGTGGTGGCCGTCGAGGAGGAAGTGGGTCAGGCCCCAGTGCGCGGCTGGGTCTTCTGCCAGGCCGAGGGCGGACTGGCATACGTCCAGCGTGGAGATCGCCACCGCCGTGGGGGCCGTTCCCCGCTCCATGAGCGCGACGTACTCCTCGACCCGTTCTCTCTCGTTCCACGTGGGGGAACCATGGGCACGACGAACTCGTAGAGGTGGGCGTCCGCATCGACCGCGGTCTCGAAGGTCCGGTAGTACGGCGTGTGCGGGTACTCCGGGAGCCCCCAGAACTGATCGATTCCCCACGCCGTGACCTGCTCGACGCTGAAGTAGTCGCCCTCCTTGCCCGGGATGACCAGGCGGGGTTCCACGTCCAGGAGCAGGGGAAGGTACTCGCCCTCCGACAGCAGTCCGCCGAACGCCTCGACCACGCCACCGTCATCCGGATCGTCCAGTGGCCCGCGGAGCCGTGCCTGCATACTCTCCAGCGACAGCTTCTCCCGTGAGGTTTCCAGCCGGCGGAACAGGAGCGGGCACGTTCCGCAGTAGAAGCTGAGCTCGAAAGCAGGCTCGTCGTCGACGATGAGCAAGCGGCGCCGCGGCCCGACGCCGAGCTCCTGCGGTTCCGTGTCGAAGTGCAACCGTGCCTCGGAGGAAGGGACGCCGAGTCTCCGGGGATCGCCTGTTCTGATCATCACAGGCCGACCGTACGGGACGCCGTAGACCGGCTCCGCCAGGTACTGAGTCCGTATCCGACCGGCCGAGCAGAGCGCTGAGTCACAGACGGGGTGACTGAGCGTTGCAGCGGGCCCGTATCGCCGACGAGAACACTCAGTCTGTCGACGGCGCAGCGCCGCGCGCCCCAGTGCCCAGCGTCAGCCGTTCGTCGATGGTTGGTGTGCGGTGGCCTCCGCCTTGCACAGCCAGTCGACGTATCAGCGCGTGAAGGTGACCGCCTTTCCAGCCTGGTCGAGAAGCAGGGCGAGCTCGGCGTCGTCCGCTCGGCAGTCGGACCAGATGGTGTCGGCGATGCTCAGCCACTCTCTCCCGGCACAGCCGGGGAGTCTGTTAACTCTGCGAAACAGTGTGGTAGTTCGACGGTACGAGCCGGCACTGACAGTCCGGGCCCGACACCCTGGAGTCCCCCTCATCGGCGAGCGCCACCATGTGGTCGATGTCCAGGGAGCCGGCGCTGGTGAACTCCTGGCCGTCGAGAACGACGTCCAGGTGCCGCCGGTCAGCTTGCAACCGACCTGGTCACCCAGCGTCTGAAGCCGCGCAGGGTCACATCGCCCGGCGGCACGACGCAACTTCGGCCGAAACGGGATCATCCGCTGACCGCGGCAACCGGGTGCACAGTTCGCCTAGGGCCAGCGGCATCTTGGGTTGCAGCGGGAGCCTCCGGTAGCTCGAAGTGCAGTAGCGATCACCGGGCCGGCACAGCCTCTGCCCGCGTGTCGTCGGGCATCGCCGAGGAGCCGGGAATCTGGGGCGGTTCGGGGGCCAGGGTGAAGGTGATGCGAGCACCGTCGCGGTAGTCCGGGTCGACGGCGATGGTGCCGGCGTGGAACTCGACGATCTTCTTGCACATCGCCAGGCCGATGCCGCTGCCGGAGTAGGTGTCCTTGGTGTGGAGTCGCTGGAAGATGACGAAGATCTTCTCGGCGTACTCGGGCGGGATACCGATGCCGTTGTCAGTGACGGTGAACCGCCACAGCCCGCCTTCCTGGGCCGCCGTGATGTGGATCCGCGGGGTCTCGCCCTGGCGACGGAACTTGACGGCGTTGCCGATCAGGTTCTGCCAGAGCATGGTCATCTGGCTGGGGTCGGCGACCAGCGTCGGCAAGGAATCGCAAGTGATCACCGCCCCCGTCTCCTCGACGGCCACGCTCAACGCCGACAGGGTCTCCTCAACCGTCTTGTCCAGGTCGACACTCTGGTGGGCGTGGTGGACCCGGCCCACGCGGGAGAAGTTGAGCAGATCGCTGATGAGGGTCTGCATACGGTTCGCGCCGTCGACAGCGAAGTCGATGTACTGGTCCGCCCGCTCGTCGAGCTGACCGCCGTAGCGGCGCTGCAGGAGCTGGGTGAAGCTCGACACCTTGCGCAACGGTTCCTGGAGGTCGTGGGAGGCCACGTACGCGAACTGTTCCAGCTCGGCGTTGGAGCGATGGAGATCCGCGGCCTGCGCGTCCAGCCGCAGCCGCGCCTCCTCGGTGAAGGCCAGTTCCCGTACCAGGCGCCGGCGCATGGATTCGACCTCACCGCTCAGGCGCCGCAGGTCGGCCGGGCCGGTCGGAGTGATGGGGTGGTCGAAGTCGCCCGCGGCGATGACGCGGACGTCGGCGCCCAGATCTTCCAGGGGCCTGTTGATGCCGCGGCGCAGCCCCTCGAAGACGAGAGCGGCCAGGGCGACGATGAGCAGCGCGATGGCGCCGAACACCCAGTTCCGCAGGGTCACCGTGGACTGCAGATCCGCTCTGGCCCGAAGGCGGTCCGCGCGCAGTCTCTCCTGTTGACTCTCCAGGGCGACGCGAATTCTGTCGAAGGTCGCTTTACCACCGGCGACCCGCTCGGCGGCCGGCCCGGAGGGGGAGCCAGCCGGTACGGCAGCGACGGGCTTGGCGACTGCCTCCTGCCACCTGTCCACGGCTACCTGCACCGCTTCGAGATCGTTCAGCCGGGCGGGGTCGCCGTTGAGCAGTGCTCGCAGCGACCGGGTGTGCGTCTTCTGGTCTGCGAGCCCCTGCCGGTAGGGGGCCAGGAACTCCGCTGCACCGGTCAGGCCATAGCCGCGAATGCCGGTCTCCTGGTTGACCAGGGCTGTTTCCAGGCGGAAGGCGGTGGACAGGGAGGGCGAGCGGACGTCCGTGAGGTTGTTGCTGATCGACTGGCTCCGCCCCATGATCCAGGCGCCCGTCAGGCCGAGCGTGGTCAGCACGACCAAGGACGAGGCGACTCCTACGCGAAGCCAGCGCCGGGTCGTCCATGAGGTCAGTCTTCGGGTGGGCGGTTGCTGTGCATCGCCGGTCATCCTGAGCGCTCCTCGCTGGGGAAGCCGCCCTCGTGGAATGCGGCCAGCACACTCTAGACCCCGCGACAACAAATGTTGTCGCCGGGCTGTTCTGGGGCCTACAGTGCCGGGTATGCCGGGCAAGAACTTCGCTTTGCGGACCACCCCTCAGGAGACAGCCGCACTTGCGGACGCGAGAGTCAGCGATCTGGCGCATCACCTTGCCCGTCAGCTTCAGGAAACCCCGGAGCCCCCCGCAGTCGATGACTCGGCCTACGCATTGACCCTGCTCCATGTGCTGGACCAGTTGCAGCAGGCCACGGAACGACTTCAGCGGGAGGCGGCCACGAACGCCGCCCGTGCGGGTGCCGGCTACCCGCAGATCGGCGCTGCCTGCGACATGACCCGCCAAGGCGCTCGCCGCCGCTGGCCCGGGCTCTTCCACCACTCGAACGAAAAACCCACGGAGCATCCGACGATGACCACTTCCTCCCGCCCCTGCGACGTCCTGCTCGTCGAGGACGACATCGCCGACGCCATGCTCATCGAAGAGGCCCTCTCCGAGCGCGGGACCCGCAACCTGGTCCAGGTCACCGACGGAGTCGCCGCCCTGGAGCACCTTCGGTCCCCCGACACAGCTCGTCCCGACCTCATCGTCCTCGACCTCAACATGCCCCGCATGAACGGGCACGAGCTCCTGAAGGTCCTCAAGACCGACGAGGGGCTGCAGGCCATCCCGGTGGTCATCCTCACCACATCCACCGCCCCGGACGACGTCAACGGCGCGTACACCAGCCACGCCAACGCCTATGTGACCAAGCCCGTCAACCTCGACGAGTTCGAGCAGGCCGTGCAGAGCATCGACGCCTTCTACCTCGACACCGCCACCCGGCCCCGCCCGTAAGCCGACTTCGTGGCACGAGGGCCCGGAAGGACGGGGACGTTGTTCCGGGCGACCTCGACGAGGTCGCCCGGAACCCCGAGTTCCTCCGCGAGCACTGCGCCATGGACGACCGGCGCTGCCCCGAGCGCCTCGTCCGCGGCCTCCAGCGCTTTCACTTCTTGGCCGCGGATCCAGCGGGTCCCCCACGTCGCCTCGACGACACGGCCGCTTGTCCAGCACGTGCTCACGGAGCATGCGGGGAAGCGCCTGATCTCTCCGATGGTGCAGGGGATCGCGAACGACGTGAACTCGCCGTAAGCGAAAGCCCTATGGACGGGCCGCTCGTTCCGGATACTCCGGAGGGGGACCAGGTCGTCCCCTGTGCCCTTGCTGAACGCTGGTCCCACCGGGCTGTGGGTATGCCCAGCAACATTCGGACAGCCGGAGCGGCGGCGGACCACCCTTCTGCCTTCGGCGGCAGCGTGCCGCTCAGCGCCGGGCGAGCCGTCGACCGGGCCCGGAGCCGTACTCCAGCTTGTAATGGGCGAAGACAGCCTGCTCCTCCTCAGCCAGGAGTTCCCCATCGGTGTCGATGGAAGGGGCGTCCTTCACCAATTGCTTCGGCCAGGCCACCTTCAGGTACGAGGGAGCCACCACGGCCTTGTTCAACGGGACGAACGTGATCCGCTTGCGCGTCGGAAGCCCGATGATCACGCCTGCGAAAGCAGGCTGGTCGGTCGCGGTGTCGACATAGACGGACTCCAGAGAGCCGATCTTGCTTCCCTCGGCGTCCACAACGTCGTGGTCCCGCCAATCACGAATATTCTCCGCCTCGAACATGGCGCTCCTTCATCTCAGGGGCAGGTGTTACGCCACCTCGTGCCCGCACCAGCATGGATCATGGCCCCTGGATTCCCCGGTAGCGAATTGCGGAACCGATGCGGCGCCACGGAGCGGATGACTGAGTTCAGAGCGACCTGCCGACCGCCTCCAGATCCCCTGAGCGGACGTCTCGCACCCCAACCTTCACCGCCGGGGCACCTTTGGGGTCGCTCTCCTGCGGCACCGCGGTGGCGTACCGACTCCGTCGGCTCATGTCGTTCCACCGGAGGTGGTCGCCCTACGGCTGCGTGCCGCGCGGACAGCCCGTTGGGGCAGGAGTTCCCGAAGAATCCCTTGTGGCGGAAGGCCCTTGAGCCGCTTGGAGGGATGGCTGAGACCCGTGGCCCTCAGATGCCTACGACGACCATGCGGGAGCAGGGGCCAGGCGCACGGCAACGAGCAGGGCGATCCCGCATTCAGCCGATCAGGTTCTCTGTGCGGCGCTCCGTGCGTGCCGCGTGCGCCGTCCGACGGGCCCTGTGGTCAAAATGACGTCGTAGGCATATGCCCATGACACGAAGGAGAGCGTTCATGATCCGTCGCATCGCGATCACCCTGGCAGCTGTCGCCGCAGCCGGCTTCGTCGCCGCAGCCCCGGCCTCGGCGAACGGGGAGAACGGCCACACCGGTGCCGGCCACGCGGGCATCGAGGCCGGCTGGGCCATCGGGGAGTACCAGAACCTGGGCGGCCCCTACGGGATCACCACCGTCAAGGGACAGGCAGCCTACTTCGACGCCGAGCGCGGCTGGATCGTCCGCTGACCACGGCAACCGAACGCACGCACACAACCGCATAGTTCGAGATGACAGTGAAGGGCCTGCGCCGCCGGCACGGGCCCTTCACTCATGCCCCCGGCGGACAGCTCATCGTCGGCCTGGACCAGGTCTTCCCCACTCACCCCACAGCACAGCCTGATACCGGTGCCACGTCGGCGCGGATCACAAGCCGCTCCGAGCTCCCGGCACACCTTCATGCACGCGCCCGGAACCGTGCTCGCGGTCCCGGGCGCGTACGTGGTGCGTCCCGTGGTCAGCCCGTACAGGGGCCGTTCACCGGAGGTGCGGTGGGGCTGGTCAGACGAGCGTCCACTTCTGGTTGGCGGCCCCGGTGCAGGTCCACAGCTGGGCGCGGGTGCCGTTGGCCGAGGAGTTGCCGGTGGCGTCCACGCACTTGTCCGCCTGGGGGTTCACCATGTCCCGGGCGCCGGTGACGATCCACCGCTGGTTCGGGCCGGCACTGCAGTCCCAGAGTTGGAGCGGTGCCCCGTTCGCGGTGCTGTTGCCGGTCACGTCGAGGCATTTGCCGAGGGCTCGGACGGTGCCGTCGGAGCGTACGTCCCACTGCTGGGCGGCGGTGCCGTTGCAGTCGTAGAGCTGCACGGCTGTGCCGTTGGCGGAGCTGGCGCCCGCCACGTCGAGGCACTTCCCGCCGATGCCCCGGATGGTCCGTCCGGCCGGCGGGTTGGTGCCGCCGTCGGTGCTCACGCGCACGTAGTCCACGACGAGCTGCTGCGGGAAGCGGGTGGAACCGTCGGGGTCGCCGGGCCAGTAGCCGCCGACCGCGAGGTTCAGGATCATGAAGAACGGCTTGTTGAAGACCCACTGCCGGCCGCCGAGGTCGGCGGGGGTGCGGGTCTGGTAGACGTTCCCGTCCACCGACCACCTGATGGAGTTGGGGCTCCAGTCGATGGCGAAGGTGTGGAAGTTGTCCGCGAAGGCCGCGCCGCCCGGCAGGGTGTATCCCGCGCCGATACCGCCGGAGCCGGAGTAGCCCGGTCCGTGGAGCGTGCCGTGCACGGTGCCCGGCTCGAAGCCGACGTTCTCCATGATGTCGATCTCGCCCGCGGCGGGCCAGCCGATGTTGCCCATGTCGTTGCCGAGCATCCAGAAGGCGGGCCAGATGCCCTGGCCGCGCGGGATCTTCATGCGGGCCTCGACGCGCCCGTATTGGGCGGTGAACTTCCCGGCCGTGTTGAGCCGGGCCGAGGTGTACTCGCACCGGCCGTACCAGCAGTTGTAGTTGGCCGGGTTCTCCCTCTTCGCCGTGATGACGAGGTTGCCCTGACCGTCGAGCGCGGCGTTGTTCGTGCCCGAGGTGTAGTACTGCCGCTCGTGGTTGTTGACGTTGTCGCCGGTCTCCAGCTGCCACCTGGAGCCGTTGACGCCGGAGCCGGCCGGTCCGTCGAAGTTCTCGTCGAAGGTCACCGCGAGGGGGGTGGCGTCGGCGGATACCGGCGCCGGGGCGGGGGCGGCCTGCACGGCGGTCGGGCTGAGGGAGGCGAGAGAGAGAACGGCGGCCGCTGCCAGCCAGGGGAGGGATCTGTGGCGCCAAGGGGTGCGCACGGGGCATCACATCGCTTTCGTGGGGGTGCGGGGAGGAGAGCGGGGATCAGCTGAGTGACGCGTGCATGACAGAACGAGGTGCGCCGACCGTCACGTACGAACACGAAATGAAGTGATCCGGGGATCCCGGGGGGAGGCGGTGTTCAACAGTTGGCGATACCGATTTAAGGAGCGCGCCGGAAGTCCGTCAAGGTGTTCGTCTGGACCAATTCCCTTCTCCGCAGGTCAGGTTGGTCTCCCCCCCGGCGGCAAGGGGGCGGCTCCATGGTCGATTCGCGGTGCCGGAGTCACGGCTTCGGGGAGCCGCCGACCGGCCCCGCCTGCGGAGCTCGGCCATAAGCCCGGCCAGCAACTTTGTCCCCCTAGTAGAGAAAGATGTGGCCAGGTACGTCAAAGGGCTTTCTGGTCAGTGGAAAAGCCATTACCTTCCTGCTCTGTACCGAACGGCAAAGGACCGGATGCCCCTTCCTCCCTTAGGGACACCCGTGTCCGCGGCGCGACGGCGCGCGCCTGTGCTCCAGACCTCACCCCGTCATCACACGGAGGATGCGCGTGCACAGGAGACTGACCAGACCCCTCGCGGCGCTCGCCTGCACCTTGCTCGCCGCCGCGGGCGCCCTGACCGCCCAGCAGAGACCCGCCGCGGCGGCCCCCGAACGCGTGGCCGGCGCCACGGCCGACGAGTTCCAGCAGGTCACCCTCGCCAAGGGGGTGGCCGAGACCGGCGAGCCCATGACCCTCGCCGTCCTGCCCGACCGGTCCGTCCTGCACACCTCACGGGACGGCACCCTGCGCCTCACCGACGCCGCCGGGACCACCAAGGTCGCCGGGAAACTGGACGTCTACTCGCATGACGAGGAGGGCCTCCAGGGCGTGGGCGTGGACCCCGGGTTCACCACCAACCGCTTCGTCTACCTCTACTACGCGCCTAAGCTGACCACCCCCGCCGGTGACGCTCCCGCTACCGGCTCCGCGACGGACTTCGCCCCCTTCGACGGAGTCAACCGGCTGTCACGGTTCTCCCTCAGGACCGACGGCACACTCGACACCGCCAGCGAGAAGAAGGTCCTCGACGTCCCCGCGAGCCGCGGTCTGTGCTGCCACGTCGGCGGTGACATCGACTTCGACGCCCAGGGCAACCTGTACCTCTCCACCGGCGACGACAGCAACCCCTTCGCGTCCGACGGCTACACCCCCATAGACGAGCGCGCCAACCGCAACCCCGCGTACGACGCCCAGCGCTCCTCCGGCAACACCAACGACCTGCGGGGCAAGGTCCTGCGGATCAAGGTCGCCGCCGACGGGAGCTACACCATCCCGTCCGGCAACCTCTTCGCGCCCGGAACCGCGAGGACCAGGCCGGAGATCTACGCCATGGGCTTCCGCAACCCCTTCCGGATGAGCGTCGACAAGCCCACCGGAACCGTCTACCTCGGCGACTACGGCCCCGACGCGGGCACGGCGAACGCCGGACGCGGACCCGCCGGACAGGTCGAGTTCAACCGCATCACCAAGGCCGGCAACTACGGCTGGCCCTACTGCGTCGGCAACAACAGCCCCTACGTGGACTACAACTTCGCCACCTCCACATCGGGCGCCGCCTTCTCCTGCACCGCACCGAAGAACACCTCGCCGAACAACACCGGCCTGACCGACCTGCCCCCGGCCCAGCCCGCCTGGATACCGTACGACGGGGGTTCCGTCCCCGAATTCGGCGGCGGCTCCGAGTCACCCATGGGCGGGCCCGTCTACCGCTACGACGCGGCATCGACTTCCACGGTCAAGTTCCCGCAGAGTTACGACGGCGACTACTTCGCCGGCGAGTTCGGCCGGCGGTGGATCAAGCGCATCGAGCAGGGCTCCGACGGCGCCGTTCAGTCGATCAACGCGTTTCCCTGGCAGGGCACCCAGGTCATGGACATGGCCTTCGGCCCGGACGGCGCCCTGTACGTGCTCGACTACGGCACCGGCTACTTCAACGGGGACGCCAACAGCGCGGTCTACCGCATCGAGTACGTGACCGACGGCCGCGCCCCGCTCGCCAAGGCCACCGCCGACCGCACCTCGGGCCAGGCTCCCCTCGCGGTGGCGTTCTCCTCGGCCGGGACCTCCGACCCCGACGGCGACCCGCTCACGTACGCCTGGAAGTTCGGTGACGGGGCCACCGCCACCGCCGCGAACCCCTCGCACACCTATACCGCCAACGGCCGCTACACCGCCGAACTGACCGTCTCCGACGGCACCGGCAAGACCGCGACCGCCTCCGTCGTCATCACCGTCGGCAACACCGCGCCCACCGTCACCCTCAACCTGCCCGCCGACGGCTCCATCATCGACCCGGGCGCCGCCGTACCCTTCACGGTCACCGTCACCGACCCCGAGGACGGCACGATCGACTGCTCGAAGGTGAAGGTCACCTTCATCATCGGCCACGACAGCCACGGCCACCCGCAGACCTCCGCCACCGGCTGCTCCGGCACCGTACAGACCATCGCCGACGGAGAGCACGACCCCAACGCGAACATCTTCGGCGTCTGGGACGCCGAGTACACCGACAAGGGGGCGGGCGGGCAGCCCGCCCTGACCACGCACGACCAGAACGTCAGCCAGGGCAGCAAGCGGCAGGCCGAGCACTTCGGCGGCTCCGCCGGCGTCCAGATCGTCGACAAGACCACGGCGAACGGCGGCAAGACGGTCGGCTACATCGACAACAACGACTGGATCTCCTTCACCCCGTACATCCTCGGCAACGCCACCAAGCTGACCGCCCGGGTCTCCTCAGGCGGCGCGGGAGGCACGCTGGAGGTACGGGCCGGCTCGCCCACCGGCACCCTGCTCGGCTCGGCGGCGGTCCCCGTCACCGGAGGCTGGGACACCTTCCGGGACGTGAGCGCGGACCTGACCAACCGCCCCGCGGGCACCACCACCCTGTTCCTCGTCTTCAAGGGCGGCAGCGGCTCCCTCTTCGACCTCGACGACTTCACCTTCACCACCAGTGGGGCCACCGCACCCGGCCGCGAGCTCAAGGGCATCGGCGGAAAGTGCGCGGAGCCCGCCGGCGGAGCGAGCGCCGACGGGACGCAGATCCAGCTGTGGACCTGCAACCGGAGCGCCGCCCAGAAGTGGACAGCGGGCACCGACGACACGCTGCGGGCGCTCGGCAAGTGCCTGGACATCAGCGGTGCCGGTGCGGCTGACGGCACGAAGATCCAGCTCTACGGGTGCAACGGCACGGGCGCCCAGAAGTGGGTGGCACAGGCCGACGGAACAGTGAAGAACCCGGCCTCCGGCAAGTGCCTGGACGCTTCCGGAGCCGCCTCGGCGGACGGCACCAAGCTCCACCTGTGGACCTGCCACACCGGCGCCAACCAGAAGTGGACCCTGACATGAGCCGACGACTCACCCGTCTCGCCTGCTGGGCCGCCTGCGGCCTGCTGGGCGCCGCCGTCCTGCCCACGGCGGTCTCCACCGCCGTCGAACCGGCTGCGGCCGCCCCCGTCCGCGCGGCGGCGGTGGCCGCGGACCCCGCGTACGACGTGCTGGTCTTCTCCAAGACCACCGGCTTCCGCCACTCCTCCATCGACGAAGGCATCACCGCCCTGCGCCAGCTGGGCACAGCCAACAACTTCACCGTCACCGCGACCGAGGACGCCGCCGCCTTCACTCCCGCCAACCTCGGCGGCTACGAGGCCGTCGTCTTCCTCTCCACCACCGGAGACGTCCTCAACACCGCCCAGCAGAGGGCCTTCGAGGGATACATCCAGTCGGGCGGCGGCTACGTCGGCATCCACGCGGCGGCCGACACCGAGTACGACTGGACCTGGTAGAACGGCCTGGCCGGCGCCCTGTTCAAGTCCCACCCGCACATCCAGCCGGCGACCGTGAAGGTGGAGGACCGCGCCCACGACGCCACCGCCCACCTCGGCTCCACCTGGCAGCGGACCGACGAGTGGTACGACTACCGCACCAACCCCCGCGCGTCGGCCCACGTCCTGGCCTCGCTCGACGAGTCCACCTACAGCGGCGGCACCATGGGCGGCGACCACCCCATCGCCTGGTGCAAGGACTACGAAGGAGGGCGCGCCTTCTACACCGGCGGCGGCCACACCGAGGACTCCTACGCCGACCCCGTCTTCCGCCGCCATCTGCTCGGCGGCATCCGATGGGCCGCGGAGATGACGGAGGCCGACTGCCGCCCGGAGACCGGCTACACCCCCCTCTTCGGCTCCTCCGGGACCACTGGCTGGAAGCAGGCCGGTCCGGGCTCCTTCGCCGACACCGACACCACCCTGACCTCCCGGGGCGGCCTCGGCCTGTTCTGGTACCAGGCGAAGGAGTACAGGTCCTACTCCCTGAAGCTCGACTGGCGCCAGGCCGGTGACGACAACTCCGGTGTCTTCGTGGGCTTCCCGGCCTCCGACGACCCGTGGTCGGCCGTGAACAACGGGTACGAGATACAGATCGACGCCACCGACAGCCCCGACCGCACCACCGGCTCCGTCTACGGGTTCAAGTCCGCCGACCTCGCCGCCCGGGACGCGGCCCTCAATCCGCCGGGCGAATGGAACACGTATGAGATCCGGGTCGAGGGCGAGCGCCTCCAGCTCTTCCTCAACGGCCGCAAGATCAACGACTTCACCAACACCGACCCGGCCCGCAGCCTCCAGCAGGGGCACATCGGCCTGCAGAACCACGGCGAGGGCGACGACGTCTCCTTCCGCAACATCCGCATCAAGGAGCTCGGCGGCGCGACCGGACCCCGGGAAGGCGCCGTCACCGGCATCGGCGGCAAGTGCGTCGACGTCGCAGGCGGGTCGAGCGCCGACGGTACGCAGATCCAGCTGTGGACGTGCAACCGGACGGCCCGCCAGAACTGGTCGGTCGGCACGGACGACACGCTGCGAGCACTCGGCAAGTGCCTGGACATCAGCGGTGCGGGAACGGCCGACGGGACCAAGATCCAGCTGTACGGGTGCAACGGCACGGGCGCCCAGAAGTGGGCGCCGCAGGCCGACGGAACGGTGAAGAACCCGGCGTCCGGCAAGTGCCTGGACGCCTCCGGGGTCTCCTCGGTGGACGGCACCAAGCTTCACCTGTGGACCTGCCACACCGGTGCCAACCAGAAGTGGGCGCTCCCCGGCTGAGCCGCCCTCCCGACTCCGGGGCCGCCGCGGGAGGCGGTGACCCCGGGACCGGCCGCCACACGGGGCCGGTGACGGCGGCGGGGCGCAACGCCGAAACGCACCGCCGCCGTTCTTCGACCCCCGGGCCCTGCTTCCTGCCGTGCGGGCGTTCGTCAGACGATGACGGGCACGGCGATCACGAACCGGCCGCCGGCTTCCGGCTGCGCGGCGGCGCCGGCACCCTGCACGCACAGGTGGAGCGGGACCCGGCGGGAGTCGGTGGTACCGCCGTGGTTCTGCTCAGCAGCGTGTGCGAAAGCCGCCGGGCCGATGACACCCCTCGTTCGCACTGGGCTCCGCGGGGGGGCCGTTCCGCGTCCGGAACGGCCCCCGCTCGTGCAGGTGAAGCAGTCAGCTCGCGCCGGTCGGTCTGCCGGCTTGGCCGGTCAGGAGGCGGGCCCGGCGAGCGCTGCCGCGAAGCCGTTCTGCCAGAGCTGGTTCACGCGGGCCCGCTCTCTGGCGTCCGGCTGCGCATTGGTGCAGGACGGGCCGGGACCGCCACCGGACATCAGCTGGCTGCACGGGCCGGAGTAGGTGTCCGGCAGACCCAGCACGTGCCCGGTCTCGTGTGTGGTGACGCGGGTCGAGTTGTACTGCTGGTTCTGCCGGTAGTCCAGAAAGATGAAGCCCCGGCCGTGTCCGTCGGTCGAGGCGTACGAACCGCGCGGGTCATTGCCCTCGCGGTACGTGAAGTCCGCTCTGGAGCCCTCCTGGAGCCGGACGTTGGAGACCGAGCTGTTCCAGATGCGGGTGCTGTTGGCTATCTGAGTGCGGAAGCTGGGGGCAGAGGCGGCGCTGTAGGTGACGGTGACGGCCTGAGCCCCCGGGTTGGCGGCCCGCTTCTCGGCGGCCGACTTCATGACCGCGTCGAAGAACGCCCGGTTCGCGGCGGCGTTCTCGCCCGACCCGTCGTAGGCGGCAATGCTGGCGGGCGTGGAGAGGGCAGGAGCAGGAGCGGCGGAGACCGCAGGAGCCGCACCCAGCGCAGAAACGAGCGCGAGGCCGGCAAGGGCGCGGGCTGTGGCGGTCGAGATGTGTTTCATGGGGGATTTCTCCTACTGTCCGATGAACCCGCGTCCTGGGGTTTGTCCGCTCAGCGGACGGGGCGCGGGGCGGTACGGGGAGAGTGTGAAGGCGCAGACACCTGCCGGGGATGATGCCAACTCGCGATCGCACCGCCCTATCACCCGCCGCGGCGGAGCAGAGAAGTTGATTCGGGAGAGTCGGGGACCGCTGTCCGCGACCCCCGCCGACCTGGGGACGCTGGTGCGCTGCGCGAGTCCCACTCGGCCGACCACGCCGTGCTCGCCCGGAGCGCCGAGGTGGTCGGCGCCCTGGCAACGAAACTGTTGGGGACGGCTCTCAAGAGCATCGCGATCGACGAAGTGACCCATCTGCCCTGGGCCTTCGGCACGCATGGGTGCTGCTGGAGGGGGACCACGACACAGTGTGGGTGAGGGGCTCGCTGGAAGCCGGGCCGTGGTCGGTGGCCACGGCCATCGCGGGGGCCCGGCGTGCTCGACTGCGCTGCGGCCGCGGGCTGTCCGACGCTGGAGGGGCTGGGAGCGGTGGACGCGGGAGCTCAGGCCGAGGACGAATACGTGGAGGTTGTCCGCATGATCCCCCGGTCCAGGCTGATGGCCGAACTGCTCACCAGGCCCCTGCGGGCCTGATCAAGGGTCCTGGATTCGGTTCCGAAGGACGGTAGAACGGTCCGGTCCCCCCCAGGAGACCGGACAGATGGTGGCGCCGCTGAACCGGAGGTTCGGCCTCAAGCCGTCGGTGGACCCCTGGGCCCGACCGGGCCGATGACCGACACCCGCCGACCAGTGCACGCACCGCGCCCCCGCCGAGCATGGCCGGTCGGCACCGGGAGACTCCCCGGTGCCGACCGGCCTTGGGCAGGGGCGCCGTCAGACGCGGTCGGCCGCGATGAGGACGTACTGGAAGGATCCGTCCCGGTAGGAGTTGATGAACGCGTCCTCGATCCCCGTGACCAGTGAGGACGTGGCCCGCAGCTCCCAGTAGGGCAGGGTGTCGGGGGTGAGGTCGATGACGGCCTGCGGCACGAGGCGGTTGTCGGCCATGGCGCGCAGGTACTCGCGGCGCGAATGGATGTTGCACTCGAAGTGCGCGTTGATCTGCGAGACCCACTTGGACGGCTGGCCGTAGCGCGGGTTCCAGCAGCCGGTGATGGTCACGTAGCGGCCGCCGACCTTCAGGACGCGGGAGTGCTCGGCGAAGAGGTCGTCCAGGTCCACGTACATGCTCGACTCGTTGTTCCACGAGGCCGCGGCGGAGCCGGTCGCGAAGGGCGTGGAGAGCATGTTGCAGACCGTGGCGCGGACGTGGTCCTCGATGCCCAGTTCAGCGGCGCGCCCATTGGCGAAGTCGGCCTGCTTGGCCGACAGGGTCACGCCCTCCACCGAGCAGCCGAAACGCTGGTGCGCCATCACCATCGAGCCGCCGCGGCCGCAGCCCGCGTCCACCAGGGTGTCACCGCGGCCGATGTCACCGAGGTGCCCCAGGAGGACATCGGCCTGCGCCGACTCCAGCCGGTGGAGCTCGGCGATCAGCTTGTTCTCGCTCTCCCTGTCCTGCGGGCCGCCGAGCGAGAGGTCGTTCACGATCGTCGTGGCGTTGGAGGCCAGGGCGATGACCTTCTGAAGGTCGGGCTGGGCGTGCAGGTCGGCGGGGAGTTCGTAGCCGCCGACGGTGTCGGTGATGGTGGGGCAGGGGCGGAAGTTGTTGAACTGGCGCATCGCCAGGTACTCCCAGACTTCCGGGACCTGATCCTGCTGGGCCCAGGCCGCTTCGGCGAGATACCCCAGGTGGAGTCGCGCCATGTCGTGGCGGAGCCGGTCCGCCTGGGAGGGCCCTGCCGCGCGGGCGAAGTAGTCCATGGCGGAGCGGTAGGCGCGCCGGGGGGCGTCCGCGTGGAGGGAAGCCGCCCAGTCCGGCTGGTACTCCCCCACGGTGTACAGGGGGTCGAGTGCGGTGTGCGCGAGCAGAAGCCGCTCGCCGAGGCCGATGGGTGATCCGCCGTGGTCCTCGCAGTAGCAGTCGTCCACAGCGTTCTCGGCGACCATGAGGCGGGTGGCGAGCATCAGGTGGTCGACGGTGGGCGCGTCCGGATGGCATCCGACCATGTAGCGGCCCACGGAGAAGCCGTCGAACTGCTCCTCCCACTCCTCGGGATACAGGGAGACCTCGTCCAGCGCCCAGGCCTTGATCCTGCGGCTGACCTCGTCGACGCGCCCCGGGTCGGGCTCGGGGACCGGGTGGTGGTACAGGCCCGGGATCGGTCGGCCCTTCTCCGCGGCCACCGGCGCGGGAGGCTCCTCGCGGGGAGTCAGCCGCAGACCGGCCGTGCCCAGGCCGTGAGGGCCGCGCAGCAGCCGCTCCAGCCCGCCGCTCGGCCCGGGCGAGCCGGTCGCCGATGGAGCGGCCGTCGGCGGCAGAGCGGTCGGTGACGGACCGGAGGGGAGGCTGGCCGGCAGGGTCGGCAGTGTGTGCGCGCCGGAGAATGCGCCGACGGCGGCGCCGGTCTCGTCGGCGCGAGCCGCGACCGCGCCGAGTGCGGTCGCTCCGAAGCGGGTGACGGCCTCCGGCAGGTTCGAACGCGGAGGCGGCAGCTCGGGCACGGGCATGCGTCTCTCCTTGATGAGGTGGGCAGGTGTTCGACGGCGTCCGGGCGCGCGGTCCGGTTCACGGTGCCGCGCCGCGACCACTACTTGGGCCAGTGGGCGATCTGTACGTTCTCCAGCACGCCGACCGCGTCGGGCACGAGGATGGCGGCGGAGTAGTAGGTGCTGACGAGGTAGGAGATGATCGCCTTCTCGTCGATGCCCATGAAGCGGACCGAGAGGCCCGGTTCGTACTCGTCCGGCAGACCGGTCTGCCGGAGGCCGATGACGCCCTGGTTCTCCTCGCCGGTACGCATGGCGAGGATCGAGCTGGTCTTCTCCGGCGTGATGGGGATCTTTCCGCAGGGCAGGATCGGCACGCCGCGCCAGGCGGGAACCTGCTGGCCGCCGAGGTCGGTGTGGTCCGGGTAGAGGCCGCGTGCGTTGAACTCGCGTCCCATCGCCGCGATGGTCCGGGGGTGCGCGAGGAAGAACTTGGTGCCCCGGCGGCGGCAGAGCAGCTCGTCCAGGTCGTCCGGGGTCGGCCGGCCGGAGTGCGGCTGGATGCGCTGCTTGAAGTCGGCGTTGTGGAGCAGACCGAACTCCCTGTTGTTGATCAGCTCGTGCTCCTGGCGCTCCCGCAGTGCCTCGATGGTGAGCCTGAGCTGTTCCTCGGTCTGGTTCATCGGACCGTTGTAGAGGTCGGCGACCCTGGTGTGGACCCGCAGAATGGTCTGGGCGACCGAGAGTTCGTACTCGCGCGGCTTCAGCTCGTAGTCGGCGAACGCTCCGGGCAGCTCGTGCTCGCCGACGTGGCCGGCCGACATGGCGATCTCCGCCTCACCGCGGTGGTTCTGCCGTTGCTGCGAGCGTGCGGTGAACTCGGCGAGGTGGGCCCGGAGTTCCGGCGAGGTCGACACGATGGCCGCGAAGTCCGTGCGGGAGAGAGTGAGCAGCGTGCCCGCGGTCTCGGCGGTGGCGGTCTGCGTCCACCGGGCGTCGTCGTCCAGCAGGACGTGCTCCCCGAAGTGGTCTCCGTCCGCCAGGACGTCCAGGGTGACGTCGTCGCCGTAGTTGCCGACGGAGGTCTGGCCGATCCGGCCGTGCGCGACCAGATGAAGCCGGTCCGCGGCCGCACCCCGCTCGACCAGCGTCTCCCCCGCCCGGAAGTCACGCTGTTCGCACCGGTCGGCGATGGCGGTCAGCACCCCGACGTCGTCGAAGTCCCGCAGCAGGGCCAGTTCGCCCAGCTCCTGGGGGATGACCCGGACCGCGGCCCCGTCCTGGACGAACTCCACCCGTCCGTCGCCCACCGTGAAGGACAGCCGTCGGTTGACCCGGTAGGCGCCGCCCTTGGTCTCGACCCACGGGAGCATGCGCAGCAGCCACCGGGAGGTGATCTCCTGCATCTGAGGGGCGGACTTCGTCGTGCTGGCGAGGTTGCGTGCGGCGGCCGTCCCCAGGCTGGACTGCCGGGGCACTTCCAGCCGTGCTTCCGAGCTCGAGTCAACTGTCATCGGGCAAGCTCTCCTTGGTCGGGCGCGGACGCGCGTCAGGGGACGCGACCGTTCGTAAGGATGGAAAAGCTGAGAAAAGGGCTGATAAGGAGGAGAACCCTCCAGATCCAGGGGAACACTAAGGGCCCTTTCGCCCTCCGGACCAAGGGAATCCGCTGACATTAGCTCGATACGACGATCGCGCCCGAGGGGCGTTTGCCCCTGCACCGGCGGATTTCAGCCGTGATCGGGGAGGGCGTCCCTGATTGCCCTGCGGGATCACGATGCCCGGCGCGACGGAAACGCGACAGGATTTGGCCTGCCGGGCCAGGCCGACGGCCACAACGACGCGCGGACATGGTAGGGCGACCGCGAAAGGGACAGCTGCGTGCACGCGGATCGGGCCGCCGAGGTGGATCGCCGCAGAACCGACGTACTCAAGGGCACGGGGACCAGGGAGTCGCCGTCGGTCGACATTCACGACGGGAATGGCCGTTCGTTCATATTGACCGTGGTGTTCTGGGTGGGGCATGACCGCTTGTACCGGTGCACAGTGCAGGCAGTGCACTGCGGCGATGCCGACGTGATCGTCACGGCCGAGGGGCCAGGGGCCGAGCTGGAGCGGTCCGGCCGGAGATCATTTGTTCCTGGCTGTTCCCGCCCCTCCGGCGCCGGCCGCCGTCCGAGGAGCGGGTCGGGCGTGATGCCGTCGAGCCGGATCATGTAGCCGAGCATGAAGAACTCGCCCCAGCCGTGCACCCGGCTAGGCCGTGTATCGAAAACTCTGCTCGCGGTGCTCATCGGTGGCTGCGGGCAGCGCTGGATGCGCGAGCCAGGGTCCTACGTGCCATCCCCCCATCCCCAAAGGTGAACACGTTCAACGAGTCTGGCAGGGTGTCTCTCCACGGCCCACTCCTGTGGTTGGCCGATGCGGGCTGAGGGTGGGAGGTCCTGATGGCGGCCGGAAGCAGGCTTCGGGTGTGGTGGGCGCCTCTCAGTGGCCTTTTGGTGGTCTTGGCTACTCTGACGGCGTGCACCCCCTATCAGTACTACGAGGGAACAGGTATCCACGACACCACGGCGGCCGAAGTCGCTGGGGTATGGGAGAACGTCGAGGGGACCCGCGTGTTGCTCCGGAAAGACGGGACTGCCCTTTTCGAGAAGCTCGACGGGCAGGACTTCGACTTCGAGGACGGCTGGCGCCCCTCCGGTAAGGGAACCTGGCAACTGGCGGGCGACGACGGCGGACAGGTCGTGCGACTCGAACTGACAGCCCGGACCCGAGTGGAGAGCCGTTCCCCCTTGCCGGCTACCGACACCCCCGCTCCTGAAACCCCGTCGACGTACGCATGGTCCTTCTACGTGGACCGCGATCAGCACGACGAGTTGAAGCTGTTCTTCTTCTACGGCGATCCCGACATCGGGAACACCTACGTCATGACGCGCGAGTCAGGGTCATAGCCATTCGTTGATCGCTGCGACCAGCACAGTCGCCTCGTAGCGGACCGCCAGCTTGTCGTAGCGCGTGGCGACAGCACGGTTCCCCTTGAGACGGTTGATCCCGCACTCGACTGCATGGCGCTCGCGGTAGTCGGCCGGATCGAAGCGCGGCGGCCGGCCGCCGCGGGAGCCGAGCTTCCGGCGGTTGCGGGCCTGGTCCGCCTTGTCCGGGCTGGTGCAGCGGATCCCGCGGCGGCAGGTAGGCGCGGTTCTCTCGGGAGGCGTACGCCTTGTCGGCCCGCACGCGGTCGGGGCGGACGCGTGGCCGGCCCGGCCCGATGCGGGGCACGCGGACCTTCTCCAGTACGGGTTTGAACTGCGGCGAGTCCCCGTGTTGCCCGGCGGTCACCACGATCGACATGGGCTTCTGGCCCTGCTCGACGGCCAGGTGCAGCTTGGTGGTGAACCCGCCGCGCGAGCGTCCCAGCCCATGATCACCAGGCTCGGTGAACACGCCGCCCGGCGGCTCCTTCTGCAAGTCGCCCTGCTTCCGGGCCCCTGCCGCATGATGATGAGCGCGGCACACCGTGGAGTCGGCGCTCAGGTCCCATGTGATCGCACCTTCCGCATCGGCCAGGGACTGGAGCCGGGTGAGTATCCGGTGCCAGGTGCCGTTCCGCTGCCATCGGCGGAACAGGTCGTAGATCCGGCCCCACGGCCCATACGCGACGGGCACGTCCCGCCACGGAACGCCGGTCCGGACCCGAAACCGTATGCCGTCAATCAGTTGCCGCCGAGGCCAGACCGGCGGACGCCCCGCCCTGGCCCCCTTCGGCAACAGCGGCTCCAGCACCGCCCACTGCTCGTCCGTGAGATCTCCCCGACCCATGAACCTTGATCATCCACAGCACAAGATCCACTTTCGACACACGGCCTAGGGGGTGTCCGCAATGTCCGCGGGGAGCCAGAGTCGTAGGCAGGCGATGGTGACGAGAGCTTGGTAGTGGCGGGCGCGTTTGTCGTAGCGGGTGGCGAGGGCTTTGTTCTGCTTGAGCTTGTTGAAGCAGCGTTCGACGACGTTGCGGCGTCGGTAGGCGGTGCGGTCGAGGCGGCAGGGGGTCTCGCCGCGTCGTCGGCGGCCGCTGATCTGGTCGGTGCGTTCGGGGATGGTGCAGGCGATGCCGCGTCTGCGCAGGTAGGCCCGGATCTTTCGGGAGGAGTAGCCCTTGTCGCCGGCTACCCGGTCGGGCCGGGTGCGGGGCCGGCCGGGCCCGTCCCGCTTGATGGCGATGCGGGCCATGACCGGCTCGAACTGCGTGCAGTCGTTGACGTTTCCGCCTGTGATCGTGAAGGCGAGCGGTCGGCCCTGCCCGTCGCAGGCGAGGTGGATCTTCGTGCTCAGCCCGCCGCGGGACCGGCCCAGTGCCTCGCCGGTGCAGGGCCCCCTTTTCGGGCCCCGGCCGCGTGCTGGTGGGCCCGCACGATCGTCGAGTCGACGCAGACGATCGACCAGTCGACCTTCCCGACCGCATCCGAGTGCTGCTGGACATGAGCCAGGAGCCGGTCCCACGTCCCGTCCGCCGACCAGCGACGGAACCGTTCGTAGACTGTCTTCCACGGCCCGTACCGATCCGGCAGATCCCGCCAGGCCGCCCCCGTGGACAGCTTCCACAGGATCCCGTTGAGGACCTGCCGCCGGTCCCGCACCGGACGACCCATCCGAGGCGGAGCCAGCAACGGCCCGACCACTTCCCACGCTTGATCAGTCACTTCATGACGACGCACCACGAACGGCCCAACGACCAAACGACATTGCGGACACGCCCTAGGGCTGCTTCGGGCCGCCGCAATCGACCGCACGGGCAGGGCATGGCCCCGTCACACCCCACTGGACTAACGGCGATATGGATCCGTGAGATGAACACCGTCGCCTTAGTCGGCAGTCGCGAAGGATCGTCCACGTTTTCATGCGGGCGAGTACGTGCTCCACACGGGTCCGGACCTGCTTGTGGGACTTGTTGTGCGCCTGCTTCCAGGCGGGCAGTTCCTGGGTCTTCGCGTGGTGGCGATGTGGGATGACCAGCCCTGTTCCCCGGTAGCCGCCATCGGCGATGGTGGTCGTGGTGCCAACGGCGGCTTTGGCGCCGGACTCGGTCCAGGCCCGGCAGTCGTTGCGGATGCCGGGCAAGGGCTGGCCGACGACGATCAGGCGGGTGCTGGCGTCGATGACCACTTGGTGGTTCGTGGAGTAGCGATAGTTCTTCGACTGCTCCGCGATCTTGTGGTCGTGGGTGGGCACCAACGTGCCGTCGACGATGAGAACTGTGTCCCTGCGGAACCGCTTCCTGGATTGCAGCGCCAACAACGGACCGGTGCGGACGATGATGCGATCGGCAGCTGACTTCGAGATCCCGAACAGCGGAGCAAGTTGGCGCAGGGTCAGATTGGTGCGCCAGTACGCCTTGACCAGCAGCACCCGGTCCTCCAGCGGCAGGCTCCATGGCCGGCCTCGGCGGCACACGTCGCCGCCCTCGCGCCGCACCCCACATGGAGCAGTCGCGGTGGCAGTGACACGGAACCGGCGCAAGGACCGTGCCCTTGGCGGGCTCCGGCGGCCCCTGCACACTCCGACTGGGTTCTCGCATGGGCCCCACCGTGAGGCGTCACCCCGATCGGAAGGCCCTGATGCGTTTTTACGTATGTCCATAACCGCCTTGTCCGCGGCGGCACTTCTGCTGGGCACCACCGCCGCGACCGCTTCTGCTGCACCGTCCCCCGCCACCCTCACCACGCAGGTATGGTCCGACGGCTTCGAACAGCCGGTCGTCCCGGCCCCGCAGCCGTTCACCGGCATCGCCGCCGGCCAGACCTTCGGCCCCTGGACGGTCACCGGCGGCAGCATCGACCTGGTTTCCGACCGTTTCGGGGACGGCGCCGAAGGCGACCAGTCCGTCGACCTCAGCGGAGGCGCTCCAGGCAGCATCTCCCGGACCATCGCTGCGCTCCCGCTCACTACCTACGTCGTCACATACAAGCTGGCCGGCAACACCGGCGCGGCGCCCGTGGTCAAGACGGGAGAGGTCAGGGTCAACGGCGCACTCATCGACGACCTCACCTTCGACACCACCGGCCGCGGCCCCCGCGACATGGGCTGGGAACAGCGCACCGCGTACTTCACCACGGTGCTCGATACCTCGGCGACGCTGACTTCACCAGCACCACGACCGGCCTCCATGGCCCCGCCGTCGACGCCGTCCCAATCCGGAACTGCCTGCTGGTGCTCTGCCCGCACAAGGACACGCAGCTGAGTCCTCACTCGAGGTGACCGGCTGAGGCATCATCAGCACCCCGCTCCCGCCGCTGCCCTCCTCCCGGGCGCCCGGCGGCGGGGGCCGCGACACCCGCAGGCCGTCGCCGGCAGCGGTCTGCACCCGTGTCTACCCCGCCGGCCTGTCCTGGACGAGCTCGGGGCCCGCGGCGAGTTGGACTGGTCCCGGTGCGCGATTGACTCGGTGAACATGCGGGCCCTGAAAGGGGGACCTTACGGGCGGGGGAACGGCGCATGTCCACCGCGGCACTGGTGGTTGCGGCGCCGTGCTGTGCGTGTCGCCCCGGCGTCATCTGACGTATCTAGCGTGTGCACCATGCGACGAGCTTGCTGCCCGCGTGCATTGGCCGGAACGGGATCGACGGCAGTTCTCGCCGCCCTTGTGACGGCAGAGGTGACGATCCCTGTCACGCCCGCCGATGGCGCGGACTCCGTCGAACTCCCCGCCCTGTCGGCCTCTGTGGCGCCGGGCGCCGAGCGCGTGGCCGTGTCCGCCCGGAGTGCCGAGGCGGAGCTGCGGACGGTGCGGGCTCCGCTGACCAAGGGCGTGGACAGGCTGGGCGGACGACTTCGCCCGGCAGGTGCGTCCGAAGTGCAGGGCGGACCAGAGGCCCTGTGCGCCAATGTCACCCAGGGGCTGTACGGGGCACTGCACTCGCTGGTCCCGGCGGTACTCACCGATCTGGAGTACGTCGAGAGCACCCGCAACGACGCCGTCGATCGGATCCGGTCTCACGGTCGCAAGACGGACGAGGCACTTCACTGCGTCGGTGGGCTGGTGAGACGCTGAGTGGAGGAGATCGACTTTCCGCCGGACGTCCGGACGATGCTCTGGATCCTGCTGGGCGAGATGCCCCTGCAGGCCAGGGAGAATCTGGCGTGGGAAAGTCGTGAGCTCTACCTGGCCCTCCAGAAGGGCCTGATCGATCTGCGCGCGGCCTCGCGCGAGACGATCCAGATGGTGGAGGCGGCGTTGCCGCCCGAGGTGGCGCGTCCGTACATCGAGAGTGTGCGGATGCTCACCGACGAACCGGGCGGCACCGACCCCGTCCAGCAGCTGCTGTTCCAGCTCGACGAGCTGGCCAACGGCCAGGTGGACTACTCGCAGAACATCCAGGCGTCCAAGTGGGAGATCATCGCCGAGATCATCATGCTGATCGCCGAACTGGCGATCCTGGCGGCGCTGATCGCGTTCACCGGCGGCGCCTCGGTCTCGCAGATGTTCCTCGCGCGGGCCCGGAGCAAGCTCGCGATCCTCATCATCATCGACCGCCTGCTGCGGATGTCACCCATGGGGTCGCCCCTGGGTCAGGCGATCCATGAGGCCATCGTGGCGCTGGGGATCCGGCTGGCGCAGATCGGGTTGAACACCGGGGGTCGGAAGCCCGGGGGAGTGGACTGGAAGGACGTCGGTGTCGCGGCGGCCTTCGGCGCGCTCACCGGTGGCTTCATGGAGATCTTTGGCAAGTTCCTGAAGCCCATCGAGAACATCTTCAAGGATCTCCTCGGGGACATCTTCGGGAAGTTCAAGATCGACCCGAACAGCCTGCTGTTCAAGGGGCTGGTGAATGGCCCTCCCACGGTCGTTACCGTCTTCGTCGTCGGGGGCGCCGCCGAGAGCACCGCCGAAGTCATCATCAACGGTGCCTTCTACGACAAGTGGGACTTCAAGTGGGAGACGTTCGTCGGCTCCGGCACCAGCACCGTGTTCGACATGGGCGCGGGGCTGGCCGTCGGAGCGGGCGCCTTCTCCATCTACAACAACAACCATCGGTTCACCGACGCCAACGAACTGCCCGGCCCTCACAGCCGCTTGGGAGGCGGTTCGGGGTCCGGTAAGCCGGATGTGGGCCCGGACGTCAAGGGCCCGTCGACGGTGAAGAGCAACCTGTTCACCCCGGGTCCCGCGGTGCCTTTCCCGAACACCGTATCGACCGAACTCCCGAGCGGGATTGGCAGCGGTCTCAGCATCCCGCTGCTTACGTACACGCCCCCGCCGCCGTCCGCGCTGAACATCCTGCCCACCGGTGGCCGCGATGTACTGTCCGGACCCTTCGACCTCACCACCCGGGACTCGAACAGCCCGAACGGCGCAAGCAACCTCGGCGGCCACGGCTTCAACAGCGGCAATGGCTTCAACGGCAGCAACAGCTTCAGCGACCCGAGCGGGCCACCGGCCCCCTACGTGCCGCCGTCCACCTCGTCGGCCTTCACCCCGTCCACGCTGCCGCCCGGGCGGGCCTCCGGGCCGTCGGCCGTCTCGAACGCCGACCTCACGACACCGGACCTCACCGACGGCCTCACGCCGGACACGCCTTCGAACGTGCCACGATCGACAAGTGACCTCCTCCAGGGGCTCACCACGCCGAAGGGCTCCGCCACCGCACCGGACTCGAACACCCCGGGCGGTATGGGCGCCACGGACGTGGATACCGAACCGGGCGACGCACCGTTCGGCCAGGACGGGACACGGGACGTCCCTCACGACACCACCGGGCAGGACCTGCCCGGGCAAGAACAGCCTGCCCGGAACACCGGCGCCCAGCCGGGCACGGAACGCGGCACACACCAGCAGGTGAACGCCGCCCCACCGGCAACCGACGCCGAATCCGACACCGTCACAGCGCCGACGCCCCTGGGCACCTCGGCCGGCTCGAACACGACAGCACCCGCATCCGCCCCCGGAACTCACAACACATCGCCCGGTACGCCGGGAAGCCAGTCACAGCAGTCCTCCCGGACCGCCCTGACAGACGGGACCGATGCGACAGGCCTGACAGACGACCAGCAGGCCGACCGAAACGGTCAGGAGTACCTGTCCGACGGTACGGACCAGTCGCTCACCCCGGCACCCCGTGACACGAACACGACCACGATCACGACCGTGCCCGAAGGCGACCCGGCGCCCTCGACAGGGCTGCGTACCTCCTCCGAAGCACCGCAACCGGACGCGCCACCGCTGAGCGGCGAAGCCCCTGCCGAGCACACCGGCACGGACGTCGAAACAGGCGCGGACGCGCTCACCGGGCCGACGCCGGAGCACTCCCTGCCCATCGCCGATCCAGTGCGCCCCGAGCAACGGCGGGCCGGGACCCACGACGTACCGGCGGTGCCGACAGCGGCGCCGGAAGCACCGGCCGTGTCGCCGGACACCTCGTCGGCCGAGGCGTCCCACGGCCGGTCCGCTACGCCGTCGAGTTTCCCCGGCATGTCCTCACCTTCGTCTTCCCCGCCCCTTTCCTCTTCCTCGCCGACCGCTCTGGCGACTTCTTCTTCGTCCTTGCCCGCTCCGGGGGCAGGGCCCCAGCAGGGGGACCTGCCCGGACTCACCGGCCCGGATGCCGACTTGGCCCCGGACGGGGCCGAGGCGGTAGGGGCGTCCGGCCCCGTCTCAGGGACCGCCGCCGACGCCGCCCCCGGGTCGCCCGCCTGGGAGGCGGCGCGCGCCGGGGTGGAACCGGTGCTGCGCTCGCACACCTGGGTCGACCCGGTGTCGACGCCACCGGATCCGCAACAGCAGGGTCGGACAACTCAGTTCGTGGTGAGGTCGAAGTTCGAAGTACGCCGCTTCGGGGTGGGCAGCGACCATGTCACCGACCTCACCGTCGAAGTCGGTGTCGGCAGCCCGGACCGGATGCCCGACGGCGTCTGGGCGAAGGTGCTCAGCGGCGTCGATACCGCGATCAACGCACCGGGCCATCGGCTGCCGAACGGTGACCTCCTGCATGTGACGGTGGTGCGCGTCGAGAGCGACCCGCACCACAACGGGCTCAACGTCGAATTCGTCGGCCGCGACCAGCAGATGACCCGGTCCGCCTGGTGGGCGGATGCCGACCCCGTCGACTACGCGCACGAGATCACGCACATGCTCGGCCTCCGCGACGAGTCCCGGCACGCGGTCGCACCTCAACGCCCGGACGTGGAGGGGAGCCTCCTGGGGGACTACCGGCGCCCGGCCCCCGATGGGCTGGCCCAGGGCGGGCTGCGCGGCCGCCATCTGCAGCTGATCAGCACACTCGTCGGGGACCTCTCGCCCACACCCACCAGGACGCCCAGATCCGCATCCGCGCGCACGACCGCGACGGCAACCGTGTCCGCGACGGCGACCGTGGCCTCCCCGCCGCCCGTCCGCCGTCCGGCCACCACCAGCAGTGCCACTGGTGCCGAGCCGTACGCGCCCGTGCTCCCCAGCACCCGGCCCCCCGTGCTGGACCGGGACCTGCCCCGGCCGCTCGGCGGGCGGCGGGACCGGACCGGCTTCGGTGACGGCTCCCGGATGCCCGCGTACATCGACGACGTGCAGGAGCTCGTGCAGGACGCCCCTCCGGAGGTCCTTCTCGAACTGGTCTCCGGCGGCATGACCTTCGGGCACAGCGACGTCGTCCTGCGCAGCACCGGCGAGGCGCTGGCCGAGATCGGCCGACTGCTGTCCACAGGGTCCGACGGGGTGCGGCCTGAGCAGCCGAACAAAGGCCGCCCGGCCGGTTCGAACCTGATGGCCGACGTCACGTACGCCTTCACCCATGAGCCTAAGACACTGGCCGGGGATGGGCGCGTCTTCCCGTACACGGCGCAGGACGGCAGTGCGCGGAAGCTGTCGGTCGTCGCGCGCCACTACGGCGACTGGGAACAGTTCACCGACACCTACGGCAGCCCCGTGAAGGTGGACGGGATGCACCGCTCGGTCTTCACCGCCGGGCAGAGCAAGACCATGCAGTCGGCGTTCCAGGTCGCGCTCGGCGGGCCCATCGGGCCCGTGGGCGCGGCCGCATTCAGCGGTTTCGGCCGGCTCGGTCTGCGGCTCGGTTTCACCGACCGGGTGGGATACGGACAGACCGAACAGGGGACGAGCCAGACGGAGACCCGCGCGCTCGACGGCTCGCGGGTGTATCTGGACCACGTCTACTACGACCTGCGGGTCACCGATGCGGACGGAAGGATCGTGACCGGTCCCGAGCCCGCGGTCTTCGGGTTCGCGGTGAGGGACGGGCTGTCCGTACGGCTGCCGGACAGCGTGATGAGTGCGACCGCCGCCCCCGGGCGCATCCCCCGCTCCATGGAGCTCGGCCGGCAGTCGGCCTACCGGCTGGTCCGGACGGAGGGGTTCGGCCCCGTCTCCCGGATGCGGGACTGGGCGGCCCAGGAGATCGGCGTGGCACCGGGCAGTACCGCCTACGCTGAACTGAACTCCTTCTTCACCTCGTTGAGCTTCCAGCGGCAGAGCCCCGCACTGTCCAGGGGACGGGTCACCACCGTGCCTCTCTTCGCCGACGACAGGACCCGTACGCCGCTGGGCGTCTTCGTGGTCGATGTGGTGCCGGGCCGGGCAACGCTGATCACGGAGACGCCCGACGCGGAGATGCGCGACATCAACACCCTGGCCGTACGCAACGACCGGAGTGTCCAGAAGACGGCGGCCTTCGGAATCGACGGCGTCGCGGGCCCGGCCTTCAACTTCTTCGACCTGGGGAACGGCGCCCTCAATCTCCGGCTCCAGTTCGGCGCGGCGTTCCGATACCTCTTCTCCGTGTCGCGCACCGCCGGCCTCGGCGGTTCCGGGGCGATCAAGACGGCCGGCCAGGTCAAGGGCGATGCGACGGGTCTCTACCTCGTCCGGAAGACGGTGTACGTCCAGCGCAGCGGCAGCGGCTCCCGGCCGCAGCAGTTCCACACCTGGAGCGTGGACCGGATGACCCGCACGGAGGCGCGTCGGCTGGCGGGCTGGGACGACGGCCTGCGGCGTGCGCCGCGCGCGGGAGCACCAGAACCGTTCGCCCCCGCTTACCTGACCCCGGACAAGCCGCCCACCCTGGGCATGCACCGGGTGGAGGAGTTCGCCTTCGGCGACGGTACGAAGACCGGGCCGACCGGAGCCCCGGAACGGGAGCGCACCTTCCTGGACACCCTCACCGACGAGGTGCTGACGGCTCTCGCGGCGGCCTATCCCGGGCTGGTCGCACGGCTCGACCAGCTGGCGCCGCCGGAGCACAGGACCTGGCGGGAGCGAGCGAACGCAGTTCTGGGCCCGCCCGGTCCGTCCGCCGACGCACGCCCCGCGCCGACGACGCGGTGGAAGAACGACGACGAGTACCGCACGGCCCTCGCCAACACCCTGGAGGTCCTCAGCGCCCTGTCGTACCGGAGCATGGCGGGAAACCTGGAGGCGCTGACCACGACCGGCATCCGGATCCGGTTCAACGAGCCAGGCCGGATCGGACAGGGCCACCGCTACATCTGGCTGCACGGGGAGCTGACCAACCGCCGTTTCGAGGGCGTGCAGGACGACTTCAAGCTGCGCTACAGCTCGGTCGGTGTGGAGCGGGTGGACGGCCAAAAGAGCGCCAAGCGCATCGGGGAGGCGGGCGTCGAGGGGCTGATCGCCTTCCGTGACCCCCTGACGGACGACATCGGCGCACCGAACAACGCGGGCGGGCCGAGCGCCGGCGTGCGCTGGGGTTGGCAGGCCGACGAGGAGACCAACTTCGGCGCGACGGCAACGTACGAGCCGATGACGGTGAGTGCCGGTCCGTCTCACCTCTACCGCTACGACCTCTCGATCACCGTGGACCGCGGCGGGTACTGGCGGTTCCGGGGCCTGCTGCGCGGAACAGCGACGCTGGGGCTGCTCGGCACCCAGCCGTTCGTCTTCCGGCAGCCGCAGGACCTGCTCATCGGTACGGCCCCCGGCGGCCGTCAGGTGGGCGGCGGGCCCCGGACCGGGCAGGTGCTCATCAGCATCCCTGGCACGCACGCGCCAGCCGTGGACCCGCACCGCCGGGCTGCTGCCAACCCCTACGCGAGCGTCGCTCTCCAGCCGGTACGCACCCTGCGGCCCGACCGGGCGCGGGCACTCGCCCTCGGCGACCTGTCCAGGCCGGGCAGCCTGGTGCGCGCCTCCGACCTGGTGGGGGACCCGGGCCCGGTGACACCGGACGGCCGGGGCTCGCAGATGTTCCGGGACCTGCAGAACCATCCGTTCCTGACCATCGGCGTGACGCCGTCACCGGCCCTGGTCTCGGCACTCGGGCAGGCCATGGCCGCCGGGTCAGGCGGCGCTTGGCAGCTCACCGAGGAGGGTGCGCCGACCCGCGAGGCCGTACTCCGTGCCTTCCAGCCGCAGTACCTGACTGCCAACTTCGACCAGAGCTCCGGGCCGCTGGGCTGGAGTGCCTCAGGGCTGATGGGGAAGGGCCCGTACGCCACGCTCTGGGCCACCTTCCGGCATCTGACGGCGGTGGACGGCATCCAGGCGCTGACCGGGTCGGTGCCGATGGACACGGAAATGGTGCTGGGCGGCACCGGCCAGACGGCGGGTAAGCTGACGAAGACCCGCACTTTCTTCGTCGGCGGGCAACTCGTCTACGCGCGCTCGCACGCGGCAGGGCCCGGACTGCTCGGCACCTACGGCCTGGTCGCCAGCCCCTGGTCGACGGCGGACCAGTCGAGCAGGACCGTGACCCGCTCCTTCGTCCACGACATGAACCGCAAGGGCTTCGGCCACCAGGTCCTCGTGTCGGGCACCGCCGAGCACTGGCTGGCCCTGACGGCGAGCCTGCTCGGCTCCGGTGCCGCGGGTAGGCCGCTCGTTCCCGACTGGATCGCCGCGGCGGCCGGACGGATGACGACCGTGCCCGGTGGCTGGCTGGCCCATGTGCCGGAGAAGAGCGCCCACCTCGTTGGGCTGATCGACGACGGCATGGGCGAGGTGCCGCGCTACACCCGCCACAGCTGGTCCCCGCAACCGTGGCTGCGGGACGACCACTTCGGTACGTACGCCGTCAACGCACTGGACCCGACCGCGGCGCTCGCCGCCTTCGAACAGCAGGTGGCCGTGCTCGGGCTGGACGACGCCGCCCGGGAGCGCGTCCGCACCCTGGTCTCGTCCCGGGTCCTGCGATCCCTGGACAAGGAGACCACGGGCGGCGGCTCCTCGGTCCCGGCCCGCACCGGAGCGTGGGGCTGGCACAGCGTCCGGATCGGCAAGCGGCAGATCCGGATCAGGGTCCAGCTCGAACCCGGTACGCCGACGTTCGAGATGCTGGACCACAGCGTGGAGATGGAGGAGAACCGGCGGGCCATCGAGACGGTCACCGAAGGCGCCGAGTCCACCAAGGGTGCCGACTTCGGCTACCTCGTCGGGGAGGCCGTCCACACGGAGAACCCCACGGGGGCCGTGGCGGCGGGACCGACGTTCACGGAGACCGGCTCCGACCGGAAGTCCAGCGGCGAGAGCCGTACGGAATCCACCCTGACCGTGTTCCGGGCGGCCTCGACGGAACCGTACGCGGAGATCGCCACGCCCTACACGCTCCGGATCACGCTGGAGGCGGACGACCCGGCACCGGGGCGACGGGGGCCCGTACGCACCGGGTTCGACCGGTTCCGCGGCAAGCAGGTCATCAGCGTGGCGCACCCCGCCGGGACTTTGCGCGAGCACGTCCCCCTGAGCCTGATGGCCCCCGACGGGGAGCCGGACGCCGACATGCTGCCGCCCCCGGACCTGACCGGGCTCGCCGCACCGAGGCAGGGCGTCCCGCCGTACGTGCTGGGGCCCGACACCGTGCACGGTGACGGCACCCTCAAGCCGTTCCGTTTCCCCGCCACCGGCTTCGACGTGCGCCGGATCGTCGGCCTCGCGGACATCCAAGTGGCGAACACCTACGCGCTGGCCCTGTCGTACGACGCGGGGTTCTCCGTGGACGGACCCGATGCCGCACGCCGGGCCAGGGACACCGGCCTGACCCGGCTGGGCTCCGGCTCGGCCCAGGCGCTGGAGGACGGGACCGGCAACGCCGCGCTCACGGCCTACTACCACCGTGCGGTGACGCCCCAGGGATACGGCGTCCCCGGGCTGACCGAGAAGAACATCGCCAGCACCGAGAGCGCTCAGCTCGATCTGTACGCCAAGCCCGACTTCAGCCGCGCCCGGCTGCTGACCGTCGCCGACGGCCAGAAGATGGAGATGCTCCGGCGGACCGGCGCCGGCGCGGCGTCGTCCGTGGGACGGGAGAACGTCCAGGACTCCGCGCTCGGGGCGGGCGTGCTGATCAGCTCCGACAAGACGGGCATGCACCAGATGGGCGGGTCGGGCACCGGGCCGTATGCCGCTGAAGGCGACACCCTGCCCACCTCGGCGGACCAGCTGACCTCCATCAACACGAAACCCAAGACGGGCCGGGTGTTCCTGTTCGCCGTTCCCACCTCGTGGCTGAGCGTCGCCGATGTGCGTCGGGGCATCAAGGACTCCCGAGTCGGACGCTTCGTCGGAGGCACCTTCGGCCATGTCAGGCCCGGCCCGAAGGCGGTCGGCTCGGAGGCGTACGCCCTGACCTGGGTCAGGGACGATGTCGCCAGGGAACTCGGCCTGATCGACGACACGAACTTCCCCGCCCGGGTGGGTGCCGCGTGGGACGCGGTGGGCGAGGCGAGCAAGGCGTGGGTCGACGCCGACAAGGCGTACTGGAAGAAGCGCCGTTCGGCGATCGGCCGGAGGGAGGAGCGGGACGCGGCGCGGATCGCGCTCGACGACGCGGAGACCGCCGCCGGGGCGGCCCGCCGAAGGCTGGCCCAGTCGTACGACGTGGCCGAGGCGGCCCATAACGCCGTGGAGGCCGCGGAGGAACGCATGGACCGGATACGGGGCGCCGGTCAGCAGTCGATACGCGAGGCCCTCGAAGCCCTCGAAGCCGCCGAGGCCTCGGACACCGGTGAGGCCGCCCACGATGGTTGGGCGGAGCTGGCACGCCAGGAGATGGCGGAGGCGCGTGCGGCCCTGGCGGCCGCCGAACGGACCTCCCGGGAGCGGCTTTCGCCCGCCGAGGTCCACATCGCCGCCCTGCGGGAGCGTAAGGCGGCAGCCGACCGGCGGGTGAACACGGCCGAAAGGGCGCTTGCCACCGCGGACCGCCGGGTCGGGGCGGCCGCCCGGCGGCACGACGCCGCCGTCACAGCCTTCGGCAACCGGCGCACGCTGCTCGGCACACTGAGGACGACGGCGGAGGACGCCGCGGCCGAGTACCACCGGGTGAGGGCGGGGACGGACCAGCTCACCCGGTGGCACCAGGAAGCGGCCACCGTCGAGGGCCGGAAGCGCCTAGAGGGCAGGACCGAGCCCCCGGCCGTCACATACCTGAAGCCCGCGGTGCCGGCGCCCCCGGTGCCGCCCGCGCTCCCGGCGTACACGAGGACCGGCACCGGTCCGGACGCCCGGCTGACCTCGCCCGACGAGGTCACGTACGCCCTGCACGAGGTGCCGGAGGACGGGGACGCCTTCCTGCACGCGCTGGTGGAGGGGCTGAGCAGGAGCGCGCCCGGCCTGCTCACCGATCAGGGGGTGGACCTCGGCGACCGGCGTGCGGCGGCCGACGCGGTGCTGCGGATGCTCACCGCCAGGCTCATGGACCCTTCGGACGCGGACCTGCTCGAAGCCGTCGCCCCCGATGTCTGGGATGCCTTCAGCGACGCCGAAGTCACCGGGGCGGGGTTGCGGGGGGCCGGGCCGCTGGCGGCGGACACTCCTGGAGGCCGCGAGTTCGACGGGCTGGGCGGACTGATGCCGCACTCCGTGACCCGGGACCCGGCGGCCCGGGCCGCGCTGGCCGTCGCCCAGCTGATGCGCCCGGGGAACACGGAGGGCGAGGCGGGCTGGAACCACGGGGCGGCCGACCTGCTGCCGGTGCTGGCCGCCCGGACGTTCGGGGTGGACATCACCGTCGTGGACGACGCGGGGCGCTTCCAGGACTTCGGCCCGGGACCGTCCGATCCCACGGGTCACCTGGCGGGGACCCTGGGCCTGCCGCCCGGCGGCCCGCGGCCGCACGTGGTGCTCAGCCTGGCGGACCGCCATTACCGACTGGCGGTACGTGAGGGGGCGGCGACGGATGCGAAACCGGAGCCGAAGGCCGGGGGTAAGACGGAGGCCAGGGCTCAGCCGGAGCCGAAGGTCCAGGACAAGACGGAGGCCAGGACTCAGCCGGAGCCGAAGCCGGTGCAGCCGTCGTCTGCCCTGCCTCCGGACGCTGCGGCCAGGGGCCGGCCCGTTCGGGTTCCGGTCACCGGGGAGTGTCTCTTCCACTCATTCATCGCGAGCGACCCCGGATACGTACGCAGCCGGCTGCCCGCTCTGGCGGAGTCTGGCCCCGCCGCGTACGCCTGGCTCGGCGACGCCGACGCCGTACGCGGGGGGCTCAGCGGCAGAGCGGTCGTCCAGTCCACCACCGGGCACTACCCGGGCGGCCCTGAGACCGCCGTCGTGAGCGCGATGCGCAAGGCCGTCGAAGCCCATGTGACCGGGAGCGGAGGCCGTCTGCCCCGATCCGTCATCGGGCAGTTGCGCCTCTCGACGACGGCGGAGTTCGGGGCCCGGATCGCGGGACTGCACCGGGCGGGGCTCGTCTCGCTGCTCGCGCACCACGGTGTGGACGCGGACATGCTGATCGACCGCTCGGAGGCGGGACTGCGCGCGGAGTTAGCCGTTCTGTACCCGACGAGCGCGGTTCCACTGGACGACGCGGAGATGCGTACGGTCATGCGCGCTGTCGCCCGCTGGGAGGAGGATTACATCACCGACGTGGGCGAGATCTTCCTGCCCCTGCTCGCCCACACCTTCGGGGCCCGGGTCGAGGTGGCCTGGGACGGTCGCCTGGCCGACACCCGCCGGGCCGGCCCCAGCGGCGCATCCCGTGTGATCGAGGTGCACTACAACGGCGTGGACCACTACAACGGGAGCAGCGCCGAAGCGCATGACCTGCTCGTCTACGGCGACAGCGTGGCCCCCAAGCGCGTCAAGCCCGAGGAGCTTGACGGTGAGGGCGACGTACGGGTGAATCCGCTGTGGATCCCCCTGGACGATGTCGATCCCGATCTGCTGGTCACGGCGAACCCGGACACCGTGTGGATCTACACGGTGACCGAGGACGGACAGATCCTGCTGGGCAGCGAGCAGCCGAACGGGATCATCACGCCGCAGCAGTTCGACGCGCTGCTCGCTGGCATGCGGAGCGTGGCTCCGGACGTGACGGCGGACGGACTGCGGAAGGGCCTGGACGGGCTGGGGCACACGGGCATCGCGTCCTGGTTCGGGGAGTCCGGACGGTCGGAGCCCGGGATGAGCCGGGGGTCCGGCGAGGTCCGGTGGAACCCTGAGCTGAAGTGGTGGACGATAAACGACAAGTTGAGCCGCTACAGGAGCGAATCTGTCCGGCCCGGCCTCGGCCCGGACGGCGCGGCGAGCTGGCTGCGGGAAGTGGCGGAGCTCTTGACGGAACGGCTCGGCGTGCGGGTCGTGCCCGAACAGGTCAAGACCGCTACGGCGGCGCCGTCCGGTCAGCCTCCCGCCCCCGTCGTTCCACCGTCGGTGGTGCCGTTGAAGGGGATGGTGTCGGTCGCGGAACTCGAAGCGATCGGCATAACGCTGTCGCTGGCGCAGTCCACACAAGCGGCGCTCCTGCGTGACAAACTGCCCGTGGAGGAACTGGGGCTGACGCCCGAGCAGCACAGGCTCATCCGGGTGCAGCGGGGAGAGCCCGACACCTCGGCGCCCACGCGGCTGCTCGACTCGCCGGAACCCTCGTCCCCGGGAGCAGCTCCCTCGAAATGATCATGGACTGGGAGGACGGCGAGGAGGACAGCCGCTCCGCCGAGCCGGACCACCACCGAGGTCCTGGAGGACCTCTAGGCCGTGTATCGAAAGTGGATCTTGGGCTGTGAATGATCACGGTTCATGGGTCGGGGAGATCTCACAGACGAACAGTGGGCAATGCTGGAGCCGTTGCTGCCGAGGAGGATGAAGGCGGGGCGGCCACCGGTCTGGCCCCGGCGGCAGCTGATCGACGGCATACGGTTCCGGGTCCGGACCGGTGTTCCGTGGCGGGACGTGCCCGTCGAGTACGGGCCGTGGAACCGGGTCTACGACCTGTTCCGCCGATGGCAACGGAACGGCACCTGGCACCACATCCTCACCCGTCTCCAGTCCCTGGCCGACGCGAAGGGGGCGATCGTGTGGGACCTGAGCGTCGACTCCACGGTCTGCCGCGCCCATCAGCATGCGGCCGGGGCCCGAAGACAGGGTGACCTGCAAAAGGAACCACCGGGCGGTGTCCATGAAGAGCCCGGAGATCACGGACTGGGACGGTCGCGCGGCGGGTTCACCACCAAGCTGCACCTAGCCGTCGAGCAGGGCCAGAAGCCCATGTCGATCGTGGTCACCGCCGGGCAGCGCGGGGA
The DNA here is from genome assembly GCF_000261345.2 of Streptomyces globisporus C-1027. Taxonomy (NCBI): domain Bacteria; kingdom Bacillati; phylum Actinomycetota; class Actinomycetes; order Kitasatosporales; family Streptomycetaceae; genus Streptomyces; species Streptomyces globisporus. Next base: position 134,728 of record NZ_CP013738.1, read on the forward strand.
CTCGCCGCAGTTCGAACCCGTTCTGGCAAAGGTCCGTGTGCCCCGCATCGGGCTGGGCCGGCCACGCGTCCGCCCCAACCGGGTCCGCGCGGACAAGGCGTACGCCTCCCGCAAGAACCGTGCCTACCTGCGCCGCCGCGGGATCCGCTGCACCATTCCCGACATGGCCGACCAAGCCCGCAACCGCCAAAAACTCGGACCTCGCGGCGGTCGGCCACCGCGCTTCGACCCGGTCGACTACCGCGAGCGGCACGCGGTGGAGTGCGGGATCAACCGCCTCAAGAGACACCGGGCGGTCGCCACGCGCTACGACAAGCTCGCGGTCCGATACGAGGCAACCGTCCTCATCGCAACCATCAACGAATGGCTGTGACCAGGGCCTTCAAGACTCATAAGGGCCACCCCGGAAGTACATACTCCTGCGCGCTCGGGGACGGTCACCGTGCCTGTGCGCGGCATCGGAGCGGTCGGCAGGTGCCATCTGTTCGGCCAGCGCTCGCAGCGTCTCCAGGCCAGCCAGCACCTCCGCGCGATTGTCCGACACCTTCATCCATGCCGGCAGCCGAGCGAACATCGACATCGTCGACTGTACGCCGCCACGCTCTCGCAATCGCGCCCCGACATAGGCGGACAGCTCGTCAACGTGTTCCTCGTTGTAGGCCCACAAGATGTGACCGGCGCAACGGGTCTGCAGCCACAGAGGCCGCTGGAAGAACGGATCCTCAGTACCACCCAGCACCGCGCCGACCAGCCCAGCCCCCTGTACCTCAGGTTTCCAGTCGGCGACGGCACCGCACCTTCCACAAGCCAGACGACGCGGCTGGAACAGGAGCTCGCTGAAGTATCTGGGATCAGGAAGGCCAGGCCGGGAGATCACGAGAGCACGGCCCTCGCATCGCGGACAGACCACATGCATCCGGCCCGCGAACCGAGCCAACCAGCCCCCTGAGTCGTAGTGACGAGCGAGATCAATGCGCGGCTCAGAATCCATGACGGACACCATCGCAGGTCCGCGATACGAGCAGCTACAGGATTCTCGACCATGCCCCACAGGCCGCTACCAGGCACTTCCGATACACGGCCTAAAGCCGTTTCACGACCCAGGTCATGGCCAGCCAAGGAGTGCAGGCAGCCAAGAACGACAGCAGCCAGCCCGCCCAGGTGGGCGTCTGGAAGAACGCGCCGGGCAGCAGGCACAGCATCCCCAGGCCGAGCAGCAGCGCCGCCACTCCATGGACGTCACCACGAAACCGCCTGGCAGCGTGAACCCGGGCGCGGTCGAGGAGCCCGCAGCCGAACGCCGCCGCGAACAGAGTCACCGCCCAGATCCAGAGAAGTGCTGCGCCGCCTCCGCTGAAGAACCCGGAGCCGTGGTACCTCCCACCGAGCCCGGGGCGGGCGGGAGCGTAGAGAACGGAAACCGTGTCACCCTGCTGCGGCACCCCCAGGGTCCTCGCGCCGCGGACGGTGGTTCTGCGCGGGCTGTCCTCGAATCCCAGAGTCACAACGACATCAGCCGCGTACTCGTCGGTGTCGTTCACGTTCACGCCCGTCGGCCGCGGCCCACTCACCACCCTGTCGATCCGAACCTCATGGACTTCGCCTCCGGCCGCGTAGACCTCCGCGACCCAGCGCCCCTGATCTCCGTCCGGGCCGACCGCCTGGACCAGCGCCGCGCCGCTCGCCAACGGGAGCAGAACGGCGAGCAGGAGGGGCAGCCACCGGGAGGGACGGCGCTCCGGCCGTGCCGGCTTGTCCAGTTCGACCCCGCCGACGCTGCGGGCACGCACGGAAACCGTCATCCACACCAGTACGCACACCACGGAGCAACCGACCAGAGCGAGTCGCAGATCCCGTGCTTCCGTCCCCGGCGGCGACGGCAGGATGCCCACCGTCAGTGCGGCGCTCACCGCCACCACCATCGCCGCGCCGGTCATCCGCGTGCTCACCGACGACGCCCGCAACGACCGTGTACGCATGACTCCGCCTCCCCCCTTGTCAGCCTCCGTGTGGTCCACACGCGTCGGCCTCGCACGCCCCCGCGCCCGGTGGCTGGAGCGTAACCGGCCTCGTACGGAGGTTCCGCGGGAGCCCGCGGGGGAGCCGGTTCTCGCTGCTTCTCGGGGCGGTGCCTTCGACGACGTCGGCCTCTTCGTCACCGGCGTCCGATGTTCCTCGGCGGCTCCGCGACGCGTCGTACGGACCTGAGCGCGGAACACCTTCACAGCGCCCGAGAGAGGCTCGGCCGACCGCACCGGTCTCGTGCCAGGCGTCAGGACGTGGCGAACTCGCCTTCGAGGAAGGCCCCGTGCAGGTAGTGCCGGCAGCCCGGGCGAGGAAGGTGCGGGTGCTCGGGTGGTATCTCTTGGTCAGGACGAGGTGGGAGACGACGCCGGCCTCGGCGACAATGTCGGCAGCCGTCCGGGCGGCGGCGAGGGTGAGAGCGAGTGGTTCCTCCAGCAGCGGAGCACGTCCTGCTCGCACCGCCAGTTCCTCCTGGACGGATGGCGGGACGGCGAACTCCACCGCTTCACAGCCATCGAGCCGTCCCTCGAACGTCGCAGCGACGGGCACCCCGTAAGGCACCGCGCCTTCGGCCGCGGCTTCGGAACGCCGGCGCCGCTCCAAGGCCTGTCGTCAAACTGCCGTCGTCGCGCGGCAGGCGGCAGTTTGACGACAGGCCCTAGTCCCCGCCCCCTCCCGATCCACCACCCCATCCGGAGCCTCCTGACGATCCACCGTCCCCGGTATCGCCCGCAGGTGCATCGTGGCGGTCGTCGAGGGCCCGTCCCACGGACCGCAGAGCGCGGCCCAGACCGTCGGGAATCGGATGAGCGGCGAGCAGACCGTGCCGGACGGGGCCGGTGGGAAGAGTGGCCGGGCCTTCGAGCACGTACGCGGGAAGGCCGCCCTCCGCGACGGCGGCGACCAGCAGTCGCCGGCCCCGGCGCGTGACCCGCTGCCGCCTGCGGCTCAGCAGGCCGAGACGGACCAGCCGCCGGGCGATGTCGTCGACCGGCTGGGAGCAGCCGACGCGATCGATCACTTCCTGGACGCGTCTGCTGCGCGGGCAGGCCGCCATGACCGCTCCCTCGACCGCATGTCCCGACCGGACTTCACCGGTGGCACGGAGCCGAGCGGCACGCAGGCTCAGCACCCCCTGTTCGGCCAGCGCGACGACAGCACTCTCGACCACACGCTGCCGACCTCCCGCGAGGAACGCGTAGGCGTACCGGTCCAACGCTGCGCCTCCCTGCGCCGCCGCGTGTCTTCTCCATGACCGCGCCATAGCCTCCCCCATCGGCCGGACTCCATGGCCCCATCGTCGCCGATGCGACCTGACGAGGTAACAGGTTTTGTGTACGGCAAGGGGTTTGGCGACTTTCCATCAACACCTGCGAACTTTGAACACTGTGGTGACGAAGTATGGACGGCACCGGTAGAAGCCTCCTACTGTTCTCGGCGCAGCCACCGGAGCCCCCTTGTCCGGACGCAGCGCTGCCCCACCAGCACGAGCCGCACGTTCACCCCCGGGCGCCGGGTGGCCCCACCCACCGCCGCGACGCGCCCCTCGCTGCGAGGGGCCAGGAGGAAGAATGCATCCACGGCCGCTCCACCGTTGCCGCAGACACCTCACCGGTCTGCTGGTCTCCGCCTTTCTCATCGGCGCCTTTGCCGCCTCACCGGCCACCGCCGCGCCGGCACCGAGGCCTCAGGACGAACTCCCGCCCCAGGAACCGGGCGTCACCCTGCGCGTCTTCGATGTGCAGGTCCCCCTCGACAAGCTGTGCGACATCAAGGCCGGACAGACGCCGAACGTCGACAAGCTGATGCCCGGCATCGACTGGAGTTCAGCGGACGACTTCGGCTTCGACGACCACTTCGTCTCCCAGGTGACCGCCAATCTGACCGTCCCGGAGGCCGGCACGTATGCCTTCCGGCTGATCAGCGACGACGGTTCGCGGCTGCGGATCAACGACTCCACCGTCATCGACCACGACGGGCTGCACGGTGCGGAGCCCAAGGACGGGTCGGCCGAACTGACGTCTGGTCACCATGCTCTGCGCATCGACCACTTCGACCGGACCGGTGGTCAGCAGGTCACCCTCCAGTGGAAGCCGCCCGGCGCCGCGGACTTCGCCGTCGTGCCGAACTCCGTGCTCAGCACCGACGCCGACGTCGTACGGGTGACTGCACCGGGTCGCAAGGAGTGCGAAGGCGCCCTCGACTCCCCCGGCGACGGGCTGCCGCTGACCGGGACGCACCCGGACTACGCGCTCACCGATCTGCGCCCGGCGGGCTTCGAGCCGCAGGTCACCGCGATGGACTGGCTGCCCGACGGCCGGCTCGCCGTGACCACCTGGGGCGGCACCGACAACACCACCGGCGAGGTCTACCTCCTCGACAACGTCCAGGGCGGGACCGACGCGGGGAAGGTGACCGCCAAGAAGGTCGCCGACGGGTTGAAGGAGCCCATGGGCATCAAGGCCGTCGACGGCAAGCTCTACGTCTCCCAGAAGCACGAACTCACCGAGCTCACGGACGCCGACGGCGACGATGTGACCGATGAGCGGCGGACGGTGGCCACGTGGCCGTACGGCGGGAACTTTCACGAGTTCGCCTTCGGGCTGCTGTACCGGGACGGGTACTTCTACCTGAACCTGTCCGTGGCGATCGACCTGGGCGGGGCGACCACCGATCCGCAGCCGGCGCCGAACCGGGGTTCGACCATCAAGGTGAACAAGGAGACCGGCGAGGTCGACTACATCGCCGGTGGTCTGCGTACGCCCAACGGCATCGGCTGGGGCCCCGAGGGCGACATGTTCGTCCTGGACAACCAGGGTGGCTGGCTGCCTTCCTCGAAGCTGCTCCACATCAAGCAGGACCGCTTCTTCAACCACTACACCAACCCCTCGGGCCCCTTCGACGACAAGCCGGTCACCAAGCCGGTGCTGTGGCTGCCGCAGAACGAGATAGCCAACTCGCCCAGCACTCCCCTGCAGTTGACCGAGGGGCGGTTCGCCGGGCAGATGCTGTTCGGGGACGTCACGTACGGCGGCATCCAGCGCGCGTACCTGGAGAAGGTCGACGGCGAGTACCAGGGGGCTGTGTTCCGCTTCACCCAGGGTCTCGAAGCCGGTGTCAACCGGATCAGCATGGGGCCGGACGGCGCGATCTACGCCGGTGGCCTCGGTGCGGGCGGCAACTGGGGTCAGGAGGGCAAGCTGACCTACGGGCTCCAGAAGCTCTCCCCCAGCGGTGACAAGGCCTTCGACATCCTGGCCATGCGGGCGAAGCCGGGCGGCTTTGAACTGGAGTACACCGAGCCGGTCTCCGAGGAGACCGCGGCGAAGCTCGCCGAGAGCTATCGCGTCGAGCAGTGGACGTACGCCCCGACGCCCGCGTACGGGGGTCCGAAGATCGATGAGGAGGCCCTCGGGGTCAGTGAGGCCACCCTTTCCGAGGACGGCAAGAAGGTCACGCTGACCATTCCCGGGCTCAAGGCGAACCGGGTCGTGCACATCCGCTCGCCGCGGCCCTTCAGTTCTGCCGACGGCGCCGAGCTGTGGAGCACGGAGGCCTGGTACACCCTCAACTCGCTGCCCGGCGATCAGCCCCCCGCCACCCAGTACGAGGCGGAGGAAGCCGCCCTCAGCGGAGGCGCGGGCTTCGACACCGAGCACGCGGGCTACTCCGGCGGCGGCTTCGTCGACAACTTCGGCCAGGAGGGCGCGGCGGTCACCTTCGACGTGGAGGCGGGCAAGGCGGGAACGTACGACGTGGGTCTGCGCTACTCCAACGGGCCGAACCCGGCGCCCGGCACGAAGACGGTGAGCGTCCACGTCAACGGGGAGAAGGTGCGCCAGACCAAGCTGCTCTCCACCACCGACTGGAAGACCTGGTCGACCGGGACCGAACAGCTGGAGCTGCGCGAGGGCCGCAACACGGTCACCTACTCCTACGACAGCGGTGACACGGGCCATGTCAACCTGGACATGATCACCGTCCACCCGAAGGGCGCCCGCATCCAGCTCTTCGACGGCACCGACCAGGCGGCCTGGCAGCACCCGGACGGGCGTAAGCCCGAGTGGCCGGTGAACGGCGGGGCGATGGAGGTGGCGGGCGGTGACCTGCGCACCAAGCAGGGCTTCCAGGACTTCCGTGCGCATGTGGAGTTCTGGCTGCCGAACCTTCCGCCGGACGTCACCGGTCAGGACCGCGCCAACAGCGGCGTCTACCTCCAGGATCGCTACGAGGTGCAGATCCTGGACTCGTACGGTGACACCACGCTCGCGGACAACGAGGCCGGGGCGATCTACACCAAGAAGGCCCCGGACGTGAACGCGGCCACGGCACCGGAAACCTGGCAGACGTACGACATCACCTTCCGCGCCGCCCGTTACGACGCCTCGGGGGCGAAGACGGAGGACGCCCGGGTCACCGTCGTGTGGAACGGCGTCACCGTCCACGACGACGTCGCCGTCGACGGGCCCACCGGCGGCGGAACGGCCGAAGGACCGACAGCCGGGGCGATCAAGCTCCAGGACCACGGCAGCAAGATCCGCTACCGGAACGTGTGGGTCGAGCCCCTCACCTGAACCCGCCCCGCGCTCCATCGGCCCCCACCGGGCTACGACCTGAGGTCGAGATCCGGTGGGGGCCGTCGCTATCGTGCCCGCGTGACCTCCACAGCCCAGCGTCCGCTGCTGTTCCTCGACGTCGACGGACCGCTCATCCCCTTCGGCGCCTCAGGGCCGTACCCGACCTACGAGACCGGCCCCGAGGACCCGGGCGCCCCTGAGAATCCGCTCCTGGCCAGGATCAATCCCCAGCACGGGCCCCGGCTCACGGCTCTGCCCTGCGAACTCGTCTGGGCGACCACATGGATGGAGGACGCGAACACCTGGGTCGCTCCTCGTATCGGCCTGCCGTCATTGCCGGTCGTCGGCCTGCCGGGGGCCTTGGAGGCCGATGGCGCCGTCGGCTACGAGGAGGACGAAGAGGACGTGCGGAACGGGCTGCACTGGAAGACCCGTACCCTCGTCGCCCGGGCCGGCGGCCGGCCGTTCGCCTGGGTCGATGACGAGATCACCGGCACCGACCGGTCCTGGGTCGCCGTCCACCACCCGGGTCCCGCCCTGCTCCACCGGGTGGAGCCGCGGCAGGGGCTCAGGGACGGCGACTACGCGGTCCTCGACGCCTGGCTGCGGCGCTGGGCGAGCGCGTAGCACCTCCGGTCGCCTGACCGGTCTTCAGCCCGCAGCCTGTCGGGCGACGCCCCTCCGGCAGGAGAGGACCACCAGGAACGGCCACAATGCCTGAAGGAACGTCACGACGCGCTCGGCGACTCCCGGGGCGCGCGCGGTCTGCAGTTCCGCCACGAACCAGAGGGCACTCGCGAACATCAGCGCGCTCGCGGCGAGCGACACGTCCAGGCGCAGCCCCCACGGCACCGGGCTCCCGCTCCGGACGGCGGCCAGTGGCGGCCACACCGCCAGGAGCACCACGCCCACCGTGGCCACCGCCCCGTGCTCCAGCGCCCCGCCGCTGCTCGGGGCGGGGACCAGGGTCAGGGCCAGCGCGGACAGTCCGCCGCCGGCCAGTGCCACCCGGCCGGGGAGCGCCGCCTGCCGGAGCGCGTGCGCCGTCGCCACGTAGCACGTCCCCAGCACCAGCAGCATCCCCGTCATCAGCCAGTAGCTGGTGGCACCGTAGGCGGCGAGCACGCTCAGGGTGTCCGCCGCGGGGTCGTACGTCGGTCCCTGGCGCACCTGCGCAATCATCCAGGCGCCGACCAGCAGGACCGGGGCGCACCCGGAGCAGACCAAGGCCCACCAAGGAGCAGATCGCATTCAGTGAGCATAAATCGGGGCATCTCGCCTTGCACTGCTCTCCGTCTGCTTCGGCCTTGCGTGCCTCCTGTCGGCGGCCGGGCGGGTGCCGCGGGCGGGCGGCGGCGGTAGCGTACCGAAACCTGTGATGAGGAGGCGTCAGGTGAACGGCACCGCCCGGATCGATGTGAGCCGCGAGCAGGTCCTGCGGTACCGCGTGGCGGCCCATGGGTTCGACCGCGCCTCGCCCACGCCCGGTGTCCTGGCTCTCGGTGTCCAGGACACCCCGCACGGCTCGGCCCCGGTGGCGCTCGCCGCGCGAGGGGCTTCCTCCGGTGGGCTGGAGCGCCTCTGGTCCTTCCGCGGCGCGCCGCATCTGCACCGGCGTACGGAGCTGGCGGCACTGGCCGGTGCCCTGTGGCCGCTCGACGACGCCGACGCCACGGCCCGGATCAGCACCTCGGCGATCAAGGAGGGGGCGAAGCTGGGGCTGGCGGCCTTCCGCGTCACGGCGGAGGCCTTCCGGCGGACCGTGGTCGAGCCGCTGGGAAAGGGTGAGGCCAGTACGGCGGTGAGCGCGGCCGTACCGGAATCCCTGACGTTCTGGTGCACCCCGTGCGGGGCGCGGCACATCTCCGGTCTGCTCTTCCAGCAGGCCGGGCTCTTCGGGTCGGTGCGGGTCGGCGCCGAGCGGGGAAAGACAGTGCTGTCGCCGCTCGGGGCGCCGTTCCCTGTCCCGGAGGCGGCGTCGGGGACACAGGACCTGGTCCGCGCCTACCTGCGTTTCCTCGGTCCGGCCACCCGGGCGGAGGTGGCCGCGTTCCTCGGGACACGGCCGACCGCGATCCGGCCGGTCTGGCCGGAGGGGCTCGTCGAGGTCTCGGTGGACGGTACGTCGGCCTGGCTTCCGGAGTCCGAGGTGGAGGCGTTGCGCGGGGCGCCGCGCGCCGACGCCGTACGGCTGCTTCCGCCGGGCGATCCCTTCCTCCAAGCCCGGGACCGGTCGCTGCTCCTGCCCGAGAAGGACCGGCAGAAGGAGCTGTGGCGGGCCATCGGAGGGCCGGGGGCCGTGCTCGCCGGGTCGGCGATCGTCGGCACCTGGCGTGCCCGGGCCTCGGGGCGGCGCGTGGAGGTGACGGTGACGGGGTTCGACGCGCTGCCCGCCTCGGTGCGGCGGGCCCTGGAGACGGAGGCGCGGACCGTCGCCGAGGTCCGCGGGGCGAAGGAAACCCTCCTGCGAGTCGAGTGAACCGCAGGTCCGTGGGCGGGGAAGGCCGTCAGGGTGCGGTGGTCCCGGGCTTCGCGCGGCGGATGGGCATCATCGTCTCCGCTGCCTCCTGCGCCAGGTGGTCGAGGATCAACCGGTTGACGAGAGCCGGTTTCTCCAGAGGGACCAGGTGGGACGCCCCGGGCACGACAGCCAGCTCGGCGTCGGGGATCGCGCGGTACAGGGCCGTCGTGTGCTCCAGCGTCATCAGGTCGTCGTCGCCGGACACCACCAGGGCGCGCGCCTCGATGCGGGCCAGGTCCTCGGGCGTCAGCGTCGGCTGCGTCCGCCACATGTCGAGCACCTTCGCGGCCACCACCGGCCAGTGGTCCGGACCGTCCGGTGCGACGGGCTCGTACAGCTCCCGGAAGAACGCCAGGTCGGGCCCGGACGGCACCATCTCGTCCAGCATCGACGGCTCGGCGAAACACTCGGGGCCCGGGCGGAAGTTGGCTCCGATCGCGACGACCTTGCGGACGAGGTCGGGGCGGTCCCGGGCGACGAGCAGCGCGACGACTCCCCCGTCGCTCCAGCCCACCAGGTGCGCCGGTCCTTCGACGACCGTCTCCAGGAAGGCCACGGTGTCGTCGGCCATGTCCTGGTAGGTCAGGGGGCCGGGCACGTCGGCCGTGTGCCCGTGGGCGCGCCGTTCCGGCAGGAAGACGCGGTAGGCGGCGGCGAGGTCGGCGCGCTGGGCGCCCCACGTGTCGTTGGTGCAGAAGCCGCCGTGCAGGAGGACCAGCGGATCGCCGGCGCCCTCGGTCTCGTACCAGGTCCTGACACCGGGCAGGTCCGCGTACTCACCCATCGTCCAGGCCTCTCCGGGCTGTCGTCGTTCCCGCCTTCTGCGGCCAGTCTGCGCGGTGGCCTCCGGGGCCGCCACACGAGTCGCCATGGCGCGGATCTCAGGTGTCGGCCGGGTCGCTGTCGCGCCGCGCGCGCCGGATGCTCGCCTCGGCGCTGTCGAGCAGCATTTCCAGGGCCGTGGGGTAGGCGCTCTCGTTCATCCTCGCGACCAGCAGCGGAGCGAGGGCGGCGATGTTCGGGTGGGTCTCCGCCGGCAGCTCGGCGTAGGTGGCGTGCCAGACCCGTTCGTCGGCGGCGCGGGCCGCTTCGGGCAGGGCGAGGCTCGCGGCGTCCAGTGCGGCGAAGGCGAGTGCCTGGTCGACGAACGCCTGGTAGATCCGTACGACGTCCGGGTCGGGCAGTCCGGTCGATCGCAGGATGCCGAGGAGCGTCTCGTCGCCGGCGATCTCGTTGGCCCGGCCGCTGACCCGGCTGGCGGTCAGCACGGCGGCCTCCGGGTGGGCCAGGTAGGCGGTGTGGATGCGCAGGCCGATCTCGCGCAGGTCGGTACGCCACCGTCCGGCGGGCCGCCAGCCGCGCATCGCGCGTCCGATCAGTTCGTCGGCGATGGCCAGGGTCAGGTCGTCGATGCCGCGGAAATAGCGGTACAGCGTGCTCGGGTCGGCTCCGAGGGCCAGGCCCAGGCGGCGCACGGTCAGTCCGTCCCTGCCGTGTTCGTGGAGCATCCGCAGAGCCGTCTCGACGATCAGGTGCTGGGTGACGACGACGCCCTGGCGTGTCGGCCGCCTGCGCCGCCGCTCCTCCTCCGGGACCACCTTCTTCGCCATCCGCGCCTCTCCCCCATGTCGATGCCGGGATCTGCTCACCTTATGCCAACAGCGTTGACCTTACTCAAGTGCGCCCCTTTCATGGACGAATCCAAGGGCACCGGCCCGTACGGCCCGGCCCCTCGACGAAAGGCACATCCGCCATGCGTGTACTCCTCGTCGGCGCAGGTGGCGTGGGCACGGCGATCACCAGGATCGCCGCCCGCCGCTCCTTCTTCGACCACATGGTCGTCACCGACTACGACCTCTCCCGGGCCGAGGCGGCGGTGGCCGCGCTCGGCGAGGGCGGGGCACGGTTCTCCGCGCTGCGCGTCGACGCCTCGGACCGGGCGGCGGTCACCGCGCTGATCGCCGAGCAGCGGTGCGACATCCTCGTGAACGCCACCGACCCCCGGTTCGTGATGCCGTTGTTCGACGCGGCGCTGGCCGCCGGGGTCGACTATCTGGACATGGCCATGTCCCTGTCCTCCCCGCATCCGGAGCGTCCGTACGAGGAGTGCGGGATCAAGCTCGGCGACGGGCAGTTCGAGCGTGCCGCGGCGTGGGAGGAGGCGGGGCGGCTGGCGCTCGTCGGGGTGGGTGTCGAACCGGGGCTCTCCGATGTCTTCGCCCGGTACGCGGCGGACGAACTGTTCGACCAGATCGAGGAGATCGGTGTCCGGGACGGTGCGAATCTGACCGTCGAGGGCTATGACTTCGCCCCGTCGTTCTCGATCTGGACCACCATCGAGGAGTGCCTCAATCCGCCGGTGATCTGGGAGAAGGACCGGGGCTGGTTCACCACGGCACCGTTCAGCGAGCCGGAGGTGTTCGACTTCCCCGAGGGCATCGGTCCGGTGGAGTGCGTCAACGTCGAGCACGAGGAGGTCCTGCTGATCCCGCGCTGGGTGGAGTCGCGGCGCGTCACGTTCAAGTACGGGCTGGGCGAGGAGTTCATCGAGACCCTCAAGACCCTTCACCGGCTGGGCCTCGACCGCACGGACGAGGTGACCGTGCCCGGTGGCGCCGTGTCGCCCCGTGACGTGGTCGCGGCCTGCCTGCCCGACCCGGCGTCGCTGGGCGAGCTGATGCGGGGCAAGACCTGTGCCGGTACGTGGGTGAAGGGCACGAAGGACGGCGCGCCCCGCGAGGTGTACCTCTACCACGTGGTCGACAATCAGTGGTCGATGCGCGAGTACGGCTCCCAGGCCGTGGTCTGGCAGACGGCGATCAACCCGGTGATCGCCCTTGAGCTGGTGGCGGGCGGGGTATGGAGCGGCACGGGGGTGCTCGGCGCCGAGGCGCTGGACCCGCGTCCGTTCCTCGATCTGCTGGTGGAGTACGGCTCTCCGTGGGGTCTGCGCGAGCAGTGAACGCGGGCCGTTCGCGGTCCCTCCGCGGGACGTCCTCGGGCCGTCGGAAGAAGTCGAGGAGTTCTTCGGGCGGCGGTGTCGAGAACCCGGATCCGGCTCCGTCCCCGTAGTGAGAGCGGCCAGAATGGGCCGCCCGGCACCGAGGAGAGACATCATGGCCAAGTACCTGCTGCTCAAGCACTACCGCGGCGCCCCGGCAGCGGTCAACGACGTACCGATGGACCGGTGGACGCCCGAGGAGATCTCGGCGCACATGCAGTACATGCAGGACTTCGCGGACCGGCTGGAGAAGACCGGGGAGTTCGTCGACGGCCAGGCACTCGCTCCCGAGGGATCCTGGGTCCGGTACGACGGTGAGGGCCGCCCGCCGGTCACCGACGGGCCGTTCGCCGAGACCAAGGATCTGATCGCCGGCTGGATGATCATCGACGTGGACGGTCACGACCGGGCCGTCGAGCTGGCCGGGGAGCTGTCCGCCGCTCCCGGGGCCGGCGGGAGGCCGATCCACGAGTGGCTGGAGGTGCGCCCGTTCCTGACCGCGCCGCCCACCGTCACGGAGTGACGCCTCGATGGACGAACTCCTTCTGCGGAGCCTCACCCCGAGCGTGCTCGCCGTCCTCGTGCGCCGCGGAGCCGACTTCGCGGCGGCCGAGGACGCCGTGCAGGACGCCCTGGTCGAGGCAGTCCGCGTATGGCCGGGCGACGCGCCGCGGGACCCGAAGGGCTGGCTGGTCACCGTGGCCTGGCGGCGGTTCCTCGACGCGACCCGGGCGGATGCCTCCCGGCGGCGGCGCGAGGACCGTCTCGACGAGGAGCCCGAGCCGGGCCCCGCGCCTGCGGTGGACGACACGCTCCAGCTCTACTTCCTGTGCGCCCACCCGTCGCTGACGCCGTCGTCGGCGGTCGCGCTCACGCTGCGCGCCGTCGGCGGGCTCACGACCCGGCAGATCGCCCGGGCCTATCTGGTGCCCGAGGCGACCATGGCGCAGCGGATCAGCCGGGCGAAGCGCACCGTCTCCGGGGTGAGGTTCGACCGGCCCGGCGATGTCTCCACCGTGCTGCGCGTGCTGTATCTGGTCTTCAACGAGGGCTATTCCGGGGATGTCGACCTCGCCGCGGAGGCGATCCGGCTCACCCGGCAGCTCGCCGCCGCGATCGACCACCCGGAGGTGGCGGGGCTGCTCGCTCTCATGCTGCTCCACCACGCCCGGCGCGCCTCCCGGACCGGGCCCGACGGGAGCCTGGTCCCGCTCGCCGAGCAGGACCGGGGGCGGTGGGACACCGGGATGATCGCCGAAGGCGTGGACATCCTGCAGGCGGCCCTCGCCCGGGACCGGCTGGGCGAGTTCCAGGCCCAGGCCGCCGTCGCGGCGCTCCACGCGGACGCGCCGACCGCCGAGGAGACCGACTGGGTGCAGATCGTCGAGTGGTACGACGAGCTTGCGGGCCTCACCGACAGCCCGGTCGTCCGGCTCAACCGGGCTGTGGCGGTCGGCGAGGCCGACGGTCCGCGCGCCGGGCTGGCCGAACTCGCCGCGCTGAGCGACTCGTTGCCCCGTCATACGGCGGTCGCGGCGTATCTGCACGAGCGTGACGGCGACCTGCCGACGGCTGCACGGCTGTACACGGAAGCCGCCCACAAGGCCCCCACGCTCGCCGAGCGCGACCATCTGACGCGCCAGGCCGCGCGGCTCAACGCCAGCCTCCGGTGAGCGAACGTCAGGCGGTGCCGCCGGGACCGTGATCCGGGTCCGGGTTCCCAGGGGGTACGAAACAGGCGGTCACGGTCTTGCCGTCCCGCTGGGGGTGCTGTTCCCAGCTGTCGGAGAGCGCCTCGACGATGGCGAGGCCCCGGCCGCCGGTCGCGTCGAGGCCGCGGTCGACCGCGGCGGGGAGCACCGGACTGGAGTCGTGAACGCTGACATGCAGGCAGGTGCTGTCCCAGGTCAGGACGAGCTGGGCGTCGCTGTGCGCGTGTTTGTGTGCGTTGGTGATGAGCTCGGACACGGCCAGGAGCACCGAGTCCACCAGATCGGGAGCGCTCCGCGTCCACGCCAGCGAGTCGAGATGCCCCCGCGCCCAGTGGCGCCCCGCCCGTACCCCCTGGGACATGGGGAAGGACTGCGCCCAGCCCACCGCTCTCATCTCGGAATCGGCCATGACCTTGCCTCTCCTTCGTCGGTCAGGGAAGTGAGGTCGTCATTCGCCGCCCTCCGTCCGGTCTCCTACCCGCCCGCGCGGATATGACGTCCGCCCGGCCGGTACGGGGGGGGACGGTCACCCTCGTGGTGACATTTAGGTAAGCCTAACCTAATATGCGACTGTCGTCTTCGGGTCCCCACACGCCAAGAAGCCGGTATCCCCCGTTCTTTCGTTCGCCCGGGCACGGCTCCGTTCCGACGCGCGCCGCCCCCCTCCCCCGAAGGAGACATGCAGCGCATGTCCATGCCTCGCCACGGCCGCCTGGCCTCTCTCGCCGCCCTGACCGTCATCTCCGTGGGCGCCGGCGCCCTCGCCGTTCCCGCCTCCGCGGCCCCGGGCGTCCACGCCGCCGCGCGGGCCGAGGCCCCCGGTACGACGTCGGCGGCCGCCCCGATCCTGGTGAGCGGACGGTCCTCCTGGGGCTTCAAGGAGTCCTGGGTCCGGTACGTCGGGATGTTCAGCGGCTCGGTGACCGCGGGCGGCGGCGCGACCGCGGACGCCGCCGGAAAGGTCGACTACCCCGTCAAGCACGGCTCGGTCGACCCGGCGAAGAGCTCGGCCGACGTGCGCTTCGGCGGCTCGGTGACGTACGCGATACCCAGCCACGGGATCACCGCGATCACTCTCGCCAACCCGCGTGTCGTCCTCAAGAACGGCCAGGGCACGCTCCACATGGACGTGACGACCGATCTCGTCGCCGGCCAGGACCCGGTCACCACGGCCGGCGTGCCGTTCGCCACGCTCACGGCGGCCGCCGGCGCCCTCGACGGCAGCACCCTCGACTGGTCGGGTATCACGGCCTCGCTCACGGACGAGGGCGAGGCGATCTTCTCCTTCCAGGGCAGGCCCATGTACCCGGCCGGCACGGCGCTGGACCCGCTCGCCATCGCCGGCGGTGTCAGTGTCCCCACGCTGACGGTCAGCCAGGTCACCGGGCTGGGCACGGAAACCCAGGTCACCGTCAGCGGCAAGGGCTACCAGCCCGGGCGCGGGGTGTACCTGGCGCAGTCCATCGCCATGCCCGGCACCACGTACCCCAGCGTCTTCGGCAACGCGGTGTACGTCCGCCAGGTCGGCGCGGACGGCACCTTCAGCGTCACGGCGAAGCTCACCGAGACCTTCACCCCCTCCGGGGCCCCCGCCGTAGACTGCCGGACCACCGCCTGCTTCGTCACGAGCTTCAACTCGCACGACAGCGCCGACCCCACCTGGATGCCGTCCCGCGCCCAGGACGTGGCCCAGCCGCTGACGTTCGGCGTCGAGGTCCCGCCCGCCACCGTCACCCAGCAGCCCGTCTCCCGTAAGGTGCGCTCGGGCACCTCCGCCGTCTTCACCGCCGCCGCGGACGGCGCCGATTCGGTCCGCTGGGAGCGCAGCTCCGACAAGGGCGTGACCTGGAGCACCGTGCCCGGGGCCACCGCCACCACCCTGTCGGTGAAGGCCAGCGCCGCGCTCAACGCCCACCGCTACCGCGCGGTCTTCGTCAACGCGTCCGGTGAGACCGCCACGTCGGCCGCGACGCTCACGGTGTCCGCCGTGCCCGCCCGGATCATCTCCTTCAACGCCTCCCCCGAGCCGGTCGGCAAGGGCAGCAAGCTGAAGGTCGTCGGTACGCTCCAGACCGTCGGCGCCACGGACGACGTCTGGCGTCCGCTGGCCAAGACGCCCGTGGTGGTCGAGTTCCGAGCCAAGGGCGCCAAGACCTGGAGCCGGGCCACGTCGGTCACCACGGACAACAAGGGTGTGGCCACGGCGTCGGTCACCGCCGTCAAGGACGGCACCTGGCGGGCCCGTTACGCGGGAACCGCCGACCGGGCCGCGGCCGTGAGCTCCTCGGACAACGTGGACGTCAAGCTGCGCACGGCGGTGTCCGGCTTCAACGCCTCCCCGGAGCCGGTCCGCAAGGGCCGCACCATCACGGTCAAGGGCACCCTGCGCAGCCTGGACGGCACCTGGAAGAACACCTCCGGCCAGTCGGTCAGCATCCTTTTCAAGGCCGACGGTTCCAGCAGGTGGAGCAAGCTGGCGACCGTGAGGACGAACAGCAAGGGCGTGTTCTCGAAGGGGTTCACGGCGAAGAAGGACGGCACGTGGAAGGCGCAGTTCACGGCCACCTCGTCCCGTCTGGGCACGACCAGTTCCGGTGACCGCGTCGACGTGCGCTGAACCGCGCGCGGGCCGTGGCCGACGGGAGCGGTTCCCGTCGGCCACGGCCCGCGTGTGTCACCGGCCCTCGGTACCGCTGCCTCAGTCGAGCGGCGGGTGGGCGTTGCGGAGCAGTTCCTGGAACTGTCCGGAGAACCAGTGCCCGGCCACCGGGGAGTCGGGCAGGGCGCCGGTGAGGTTGTAGCCGTTGCGGCCGTTGCCGGTGTACGTCGGGTCGCACATCCGGTCGAAGCCCTTGCCCTCGTCGTTGTCGACGGGTTCGCTGCTGCCGTCGGACTCGCCCGGGGGCTTGGCCCAGACGTAGGCGTCGATCCCCGGCTCGGGTGCGGTCGTGGGCCGTTCGCCGATGCCCGCGCCACTCTGGTTGCACCAGTTGCCGGTGTGGATGCGGCGGTCGGTCCGGCCGCCGTCGACGTAGGCGTCGGCGCTGGTCTGCGGTCCGGGGCCGGTGGGCCGGGCGGAGCCGCCCCAGCCGTTGCGGGCGGTGTCGATGAGCATGCCGAGGTCGGAGGCGAAGCCCTGGCGGACCAGTTCGGTGCGCAGGGCCTGGGCGAACGAGAGCTCGTCGACGTAGTGGTTCCAGTCGATCCAGCGCGACTGGCGCACCGTGGTGCCGTTCACGGAGTCGGTCACCGCGAAGTGCGGTTCTTCGAGCGCCGAGTAGTTGGCCGTGTTCACGATGAAGCCGTGCACGTCGGCGACGGTGGCGCCTTCCATCGTCGCGGCCTTCTTGAACTGCTGTGCGGCGGGGACGAAGTTGGAGTCCCAGCCGAGCCAGCCGTGGTGGGCCGCGTCGACGTAGTTGTAGACGTTGGGGATGGCTCCGAGCGTGTGCAGGGCGTACCCGATGCCCTTTTCGTAGTTGCCGTTGGCCTTCATCGTGGCGCACTCGGGCGTCGAACCGGCCGTGCCTCCGGCGTTGGTGACGAGGTTGGGCAGCGAGTCCGGTTCGATGAGCGTGACGATGCGCAGGGAGGCGTAGGCGGGGTCGTCGAGGATGTCGGCGATGGGGTCGATGTAGTCGCTCTTGTAGCGGTCGAGTTCGGTGGGGCCGAGTTCGCCGTTGGAGGCGAGCGCGGCGCAGTCCCGGCCGGGCAGGTTGTAGATGACGACCTGGAAGAGGTCGGCTCCCTGGCTCACGGCCGTGTCGAGGTGCGCTCGTAAGCCTCGTGCGCCGGGGGTGCCGCCGATCGCGGCGATGCGGTCCATCCAGACGAACGACGGCTCGTCGGCGATGGCGGACCCGCCGGGTTCCGCGGCGGCCTTGGCGGACCAGTCGGGGTTCACGTACGCGGTGGCGCCGGCATAGGGGTTGTCGATGCGGGCCGCGGCCGACGCCTGTCCGGGGACGGCGACGGCGAGCGATGCGCCCATGATCAGGGCGGACAGCGCGGCAGCG
Organism: Streptomyces globisporus C-1027; assembly: GCF_000261345.2. NCBI lineage: Bacteria > Bacillati > Actinomycetota > Actinomycetes > Kitasatosporales > Streptomycetaceae > Streptomyces > Streptomyces globisporus. The sequence continues at coordinate 152,580 of NZ_CP013738.1, forward strand.
GTCCTTCGGCGGGACGCCTGCGGGACAGTGGTGTGCTGAAGTGCGTGCGGGGTGGTGGTGCCTTTGCTTCTCATTGCGGCTCCGTGCTCCTCTCGTACGTCCGTCGCGGGTGTCGACGGACGGTTCGGGGGTCCGTGACGCTCGGGAGGTGAGGGGTTCGGGTGGGGGAAACGCTGCGTGGGAGCGCTCCCAAAGTGGCGCGGCATCCGATGACTGTCAAGCCGCGCGGCTTGATTACCTTGTGCAGTACGGCAGTTGGCGTGATTGGAGCGCTCCCACGCACAGGAGGACCAGCAGTTCGTGACCGAAGATGCCGTGACGATGGTCTAGTCCAAGCCGCGCAGGTCCCTCTATCCTCGCCCGTAGCCGGTGACACACCATCCCCCACCCAGGTTGCCTGCCGGCACGTGCCCCCACTCAACTCCGTACGAGCAGCCGGGTGACTTCCCCCCATTCGCCGCCTCCAGGAGGCCACGGTGAAATTTCGCACCAGAAGCTCGGCGATCATCGGAACGCTCTGCCTCGTCACGTCCCTGGCGCTGGCCACGGCGTCGGCGGAGGAGCCCGCCGACGCCCCCGTTCAGCAGGTGACCGCCTCCCTGACCGAAGTGGCCAGGGCCCAGGGGCCGTCCGCCGGGGCGGCCGGGCCGGACGACACGGTATGGATCGCCGAACGCGCGGGCACCGTAAGGATTTTGGACGATTCAGGGCTCGGGGAGCCCGTCCTCGACATCTCCGACGAGACCACCACCGACGGTGAACGCGGCCTGCTGGGAGTCGCGTTCGACAAGACGTTCGCGCACTTCTACATCTCGTACACCGATCTCGAAGGTACGAGCACGATCGACGAGTTCGCGGTGGAGGGCGGCCAACTCCAGCCGGAGACACGGCGCACGGTCCTCACCCAGACGCAGCCGTACGCCAACCACAACGGCGGCGACATCAAGTTCGGCCCCGACGGCTATCTGTACATCGCCTTCGGGGACGGCGGCTCGGGCGGCGACCCGCACGGCAACGGGCAGAAGCTCGACACCCTGCTCGGCAAGCTGCTGCGGATCGACCCGAGCGGCGGCGAACCGTACGCCATCCCGGCGGACAACCCGTTCGTGGACGACGCGAACGCGAAGGACGAGATCTGGGCGTACGGGCTGCGCAACCCCTGGCGGTTCTCCTTCGACGCGGGCACCGGGGACCTGCTGATCGGCGATGTCGGCCAGAGCGACTGGGAGGAGATCGACTGGGCCCCGGCGGACAGCGAGGGCGGCGAGAACTACGGCTGGGCCTCCATGGAGGGCACGCATCCCTTCCGGGGCGGCACGGAGCCCGCGAACCATGTCCCGCCGGTGTACGAGTACGACCGTACGGGCCTCGGCTGCTCGGTGACCGGAGGATTCGTCTACCGCGGCGACGCACTCCCGGACCTCCGGGGGAACTACGTGTTCAGCGACTACTGCGACGGCACCCTGCGGACGCTCCAGATCGAGAACGGCGAGGTGACCGGCGTGAGCGACCTCGGCGTCAGCGGCGGCGAGGTCATCTCGTTCGTGGAGGGCGGTGACGGCGAGCTGTACGTGCTGGGCAGCAACGGCGTCGTCTCCCGCGTCGATCCCGCGTGAACGGCTGACCCGCGCGCGACATTGACCGCGTGGGCCGGGGAGGGCGAGGCCCCGCCGATCATGGTGATCGGCGGGGCCCGTCCTTGTCCGCGCCTTCCCCGCGCTTCTCCGTAGCTTCTTTGCGCTGGTGGCCGCGGCGGGCGTCCCGGTCGAAGATGCCCAGCAGCTCGCACGGACCGCCCTCGGCGCCGATCGCGTGCGGGAGCATCGTGGGGAACTCCGCCGCCTGGTTCGTCTCGATCCGCAGGCGCCGGTTGCCCAGGAGCAGGATCGCGGTGCCGGACAGGACGACGAGCCATTCCCGGCCCGGATGCGCGCGCAGGCGCGAGGGGTTGTCGGGCGGCGGCTCGGTCATGCGCTGGCGGATGACCGTCATCCCGGGCTCCGCCTTGATGGGCCACCGCATCTGACCGTGGGCTCCGTCGATCATCGGGTTGGAGACGATGTCGTCGGACGCGGTCTCGACCAGTTGGTCGAGCGAGGTGTCCAGCGCGCGGGCGAGCGTGACGAGCTGGTCCAGGGCCAGCCGGCGCCGGCCGTTCTCGATGCGGCTGAGCGTGGACTGGCTGACCTTCGCCCGGGCGGCCAGCTCCTCCAGGGACCAGCCCTGGGCCACGCGCAGGGCGCGGATCCGTGTGCGTACCAGGCTGTCCAGCTCACCATCTTCTTGCGTCATAGGCATGAGCGTATGCCATTGATGCAAGGTGCGCTTAGCGTCGTCCGTGGTCGGCCCCGGCAGAGGTGGGCTCGCACGGAAGAGGAATCCATGAGTACGAACCAGCCCGGTCCGGTGGCCGTCGATCCGGACGACGTCCCGGGTGAGCCCGGCGAGGGCGCGCCCGACGCACGTCAGCGGCGCACGATCCTGATCACCGTGTGCATCGCGCTGATGGCCGTGATCGCCTCGGTCTCGGGGCTCAACGTCGCCCAGCCCGACCTCGCCGTCGCTTTCGGCGCCTCGCAGAGCACGGTCCTGTGGATCATCAACATCTACACCCTCGGCCTGGCCGCCCTGCTGTTGCCGCTCGGTGCGGTCGGCGACCGCCTGGGCCGCAAGCCCGTGCTGGTGGCCGGTCTCGTCGTCTTCGGCCTGGCGGCTGCGGTGGCGGGTCTCGCGCCGTCGGCCGAGGTCATGCTCGTCGCCCGGCTGTTCAGCGGGGTGGGCGCGGCCATGATCATGCCGATCACCCTCGCCGTGATCACCTCGACCTTCCCCGAAAAGGAGCGGGGCCGGGCGATCGGGGTGTGGACCGGGGTCGCGGGAGGCTGCGGCGTTCTGGGCATGTTCCTCTCCGCGGCACTGGTCGACGTGGCGAACTGGCGGTGGCTGTTCGTCCTGCCTCTGGTCCTGGGCGCCGTCGCTCTGGTCATGACGCTGCGGTCCGTTCCCGACTCCCGCGAGAGGTCCGGGCACGGGTTCGACGTCCGTGGCGCGCTGACCTCCGTCGTGGCGGTGGTCGGGCTCATCTTCGTGCTGCAGGAAGGGCCGGAGCGCGGCTGGACCGCTCCGGTGACGCTGCTCGCTCTTGTCGTCGGAGTGGCCGCCGCCGTCGGTTTCGTGGCCTGGGAGCTGCGCCGCGGGGAGGGAGCGCTCCTGGACGTCCGGCTGTTCGGTGAGCGCGCACTGGCCGGGGGTTCGGTCACCCTGCTGGTGGTCTTCGGGGTGCAGGCGGGCATCTTCGTGGTGCTCTTCCCGTTCCTCCAGGCCGTGCTCGGCTGGTCGGGGCTGCTGTCCACGCTGGCTCTCATGCCCATGGCCGTCCTGATGATGCTGGCCTCGGGTCTCGCGCCGCAGCTCGCCGGGCGCATCGGCGCCCGCGCGACCATGGCCACGGGGATCCTGCTGGCGGGCGCGGGGCTGGCGCTCATGGCCGGGATCGTCTCGGTCGACGGCGGTTACCTGTCCCTCCTTCCCGGCATGCTGGCGATGGGGCTCGGCATGGGCCTGGCGATGACGCCCTCCACCGAAGCCATCACCGGTGCGCTGCCGCGTGAGCGGCAGGGGGTCGCGTCCGCGCTGAACGACGTGACCCGGGAGTTCGGTACCGCTCTCGGTGTCGCCCTCCTCGGCGCGCTGCTGTCCGCCGGCTATCGCGGCGCCATCGACGACCGGCTCGCCGGGGTCCCCGAGGGCCCGGCGGAGACGGCGCGGGGAGGGGCCGCCAACGCCGTCGAGGCGGCGAACGGCGCGGGCCCCTACGCCCAGGAGCTGATCCGCGCCGGACGGGAGGCGTTCGTCGACGGCTGGCAGAACGCCATGTGGGCGGGGTCGCCGTGATGGCCGCTCTGTTCCTCTACGTTCTGGTCCGGGGGCCGCGGCCTTCCGCGCGGCCTACGGAGGGCGCTGAGCAGCTTGCCGGACCTTCACCCGCGCCGGCACGGTCACGGGCGGACGTCGGCTGACCGGCGCGCACGGCACGCGCCGGAGGCCGTCGTGGGCCCCGCGTCGCGGTGGGAAGGTGGCCGGCACGTACGGTACGGCAGGTGAACGAACCGCTCGAAGCCGTGACCGGACACCCTGCGGGCGAACCTGTCCCGGTCCTGACGACCCGCGTGTTCCTGGCGCTCGCCCCGCCCGACGACGCGAAGGTGGAGCTGGAGCAGGTGCTGCGTCCGGCCTATGAGGCCTACCCCCGCATGCGGTGGAACCGCATCGAGGACTGGCACATCACCCTGGCGTTCCTCGGGGAACTTCCGGTCACCGCCGTTCCGCCCCTGATGCCTCCGCTGGCCGGGCTCGCCGCCAGGCAACGGCCCTTGCGGCTGGCGCTCCGCGGCGGCGGACACTTCGACGAGCGGGTGTTGTGGACCGGGGTCACGGGTGACCTCGACGAGTTGCACCGCCTCGCCGTCGACGTACGCACCCTCGTCAGGGAGTGCGGCGTCTCCTTCCCCGAGCGGCCGCTCCGGCCGCATCTGACGCTGGCCCGGTCCCGCCGGGGCGACCACGCGGACACGGTGGAGGCCGCGGCCTCACTCGCCGCGTTCGCCGGACGGGACTGGGAGGCCGGGCGCCTCCATCTGGTCGGCAGCAACATCGGCCGTGGCCCCGGGCCGATCCACTACCGCTCCATCGAGGCCTGGGACTTCCCCCGCGGGGCCGCCGGTGCTCCCGAGGTCTCCGGCGGCTGAGCCCGGCCCCTCACCCTGCGACGCGGTCACGTGGTGTCGTGCCGCGTGGGCCGGGCGTGCGTCAGCAGAAACTCGGTCGCCCGCGCGATGGCCTCGGCGGACGTGCCGTGGACGGCCTCCGACTCGTCCTCCTGCGAATCGGCGCCCGTGGCGGTGTACCACCAGGCGTCGGCGCCCGGATCGTGGTGAATCACGGCGTCGCCACCCGCGTAGTGGAGCGGGATGGACTCGCTGGCGGACTTCTTCGGCACCGCGTGGGGCCACTTGAGGCGGGCCGACTGGCGCTTGATGCCGCCCCAGGCCGCACCGAGCTGCGCGTAACTGGATCCACCGCGTCCGGCGACGGTGGCCGCGCTCTCGGCCAGCCGGTCGACGGAGCGCTTGGCTTCGTAGAGCGACCGGAGCATCGCCAGCTGAACGTCGGGCGCGGCCATGAGCGCGGCGTCGAAGGGCTTTCCGGCGGTGCGGTAGGCGAGCGAGCGCGTCGAGATCCGTTCGGCCAGCGACCGTACGGCTGCGAGCAGTTGCTCGTCCATGGCGAACGTGTCGTCGTCTCCGGGCTCGTTCCAGGCGGGGTCCACCGGGGTCAGGACCGTGGCCCAGAAGTTCTCGTCGCTCTGATCAGGGGTCGGGATCGGCCTCACATCGTCCATGCGACAACTATAACTGTCACATGCTACATCGTCAGCTCTATTTGTCATTACCTCATTGGGACAGCATCTCATGTCAGCGCGATTCGTAACTGTACCTTTCGAAAGGTACAGTTACGAAAACGGCGCGGCTCTCACAGTGAGGTTCAGGGAAATGATCATCAGCAAGAGGCGGCGCTGGCTGCTCCTGGCAGTCGTGAGCGCAGGGCTCCTGCTGATCACGCTGGACAACTCCATCCTGTACGCGGCCCTGCCGACGCTGGTGAAGGATCTCGGCGCGAGCAGTTCCGAGGGCCTCTGGATCATCAACGCCTATCCGGTCGTGATGGCCGGTCTGCTGCTGGGCAGCGGCACGCTCGGTGACCGCGTGGGGCACCGGCGGATGTTCGTGATCGGCCTGGCGGCCTTCGGTGCGGCGTCGCTCGTCGCCGCGTTCTCCACCACTCCGGAGGCGCTGATCGCCGCTCGCGCCTTCCTCGCCGTCGGGGCGGCCGCGATGATGCCTGCCACGCTCGCCCTGATCCGGGTCACGTTCGACGACGAACGCGAACGCAACATGGCCATCGCGGTCTGGGGAACCATGGCGGTCGTGGGCAGCGCCCTCGGCCCGATCATCAGCGGGATCCTGTTGCAGCACTTCTGGTGGGGGTCGGCCTTCATCATCAACGTCCCCGTGGTCGTCGCCGCGACCGTCGCAACCCTGGTCCTCGCCCCGCCGAACGACCCGGACCCCTCCAAGCAGTGGGATCTCACCTCTTCGCTGCTGGCGCTCGTCGCCCTGGTCGGTCTCGTCCTGGCGATCAAGGAGACCGCGAAGGCCGATCCCGCTCCCGTGGTCATCGCGGCCGCCGTCCTCGCGACGGTGGCCGGCGGATGGGCCTTCGCCCGTCGTCAGCGGCGGCTGACCTACCCCCTGCTGGACTTCGCGATCTTCCGCAACCGCGCCTTCCTGGCGGGGGTACTGGCCGCCGGGTTCGCCCTGTTCGCCATCTCCGGCATTCAGCTCGCCACCACCCAGCGCTTCCAGCTCGTGGAGGGCTTCACGCCGCTGCGGGCCGGGTTTCTCGTCGCGGCAGTCGCCCTCGGCGCCTTCCCCACCGCGATGCTCGGGGGTGCGGTCCTCCACAAGGTCGGCCTGCTGCCCCTCATCACCGGAGGTCTGGCCCTGGGGGCCGTCGGTACCGTGCTGGTCCTGATGAACTTCTCCACCAGCATGGGGCTGCTCGTCACCGGGCTGATCATCACCGGCAGCGGCCTCGGCGCGGCCATGTCCGTCGCCTCCAGCGCGATCATGGGCAATGTCCCGGCCCGGAGGGCGGGCATGGCATCGTCCGTCGAGGAGGTCTCGTACGAATTCGGCGGCCTGATCGCGGTCGCCCTCCTCGGCAGCCTCCTGACCGCTGTGTACTCCGCGACGATCGACCTCCCGGCCGGGGTGTCCGACCGGGCGCGCGACAGCCTCGACAGCGCGCTCACACTGGCGGGAGAAGGAGCGGGAGCCCATACGGCTCTCATCAGGGCGGCGTCCGAGGCGTTCGACGGCGCTTACCTCGCCGTGATGGTCGTGGTGGCCGCCGCCCTCACGGTCGGCGCCCTCGTGACCGGCGTCCTTCTGCGTCGGCACGGCCCCGGCTCGGCGCTTTCCGGCCCCGCACACCACTGACCTGACGCCATCGGAGCGAACCATGCGAACCAGCAAGCGAAGCCAGATCCTCGAAGCGGCCACCCGGGTCGTACAGCGGGAGGGCGTCAAGAGCGTCACCTTTGACTCCGTCGCCGCGGAGGCCGGGCTGACGAAGGGCGGGCTTCTCTACCACTTCGCCTCGCGCGACGATCTCGTCCTCGCGATCCACCAGCACCTGGCCGACCGATGGGAAGCCGATCTGGTCGCGGCTGCGGGGAAGCACGCGACCGAGGCGACCAGGGACGAACGGCTGGCCGCCTACACCCAGGTCGCCACCCAGAGCGCCACCCGCGCGGAACTCCTGCTCATGCTCGAAGGCTCGACGGACGCGGCGCACTCGGCCGTCTGGGAGGCCGTGACCGAGCGGTGGGCGCCGCCCCCGGCATCGGCAGGCGACGACGCGGCCGCGCTCGACCGGTTCATCATCCGTCTCGCCGCCGACGGCCTGTGGCTGTACGACTCCCTGACCTCGCAGCAGCTCACCTCCGAGATGCGGCGGGCCGTCGCCGAACGGATCGCCGACGCACTGACCCAGGACGGCGGCACCGAGGACTAGGGCTGAGAAACGGCGGGCCCCGGCTCAGACGGCGTCGACCGCTTCCCCCAGCGCACCCGTGAGGCGGCCCAGGATCTCCTGCAGCCCGAGGACCTCCTCCAGCGACAGGCCGGTGGCGGCGAGCACGCCGCGAGGAACGGACAGGGCTCGCTCGCGCAGCTCAGCGCCCTCGTCGGTCAGGTCGATCACGACGGAGCGCTCGTCCTCGCGGCTGCGTTCACGCCGGACAAGGCCGGCGCCCTCCAGTCGCTTCAGCAGCGGCGACAGGGTTCCCGAATCCAGGTGGAGACGCTCACCGATGGCCTTGACCGACTGCGGCCCCCGCTCCCAGAGGACCAGCATGACCAGGTACTGCGAGTAGGTCAGGCCGAGATCCTTCAGCGCCCGCCGGTAGTAGCCACCGAACGCCCGCGAGGCGGCGTGCAGCGAGAAGCACACCTGGTGATCCAGTCGCAGCAGCTCCGCGTCGGGGACGGCGGAGAGGTCGGGCGAGGCGCTCGAAGGAGTGGTCATGGGACCAGCGTACCGCCGCACGCATCATTGAGTTGCACAGAATTAAATTGTGTGCAATCTTTATATCCGTAGCCGAGACCAGCCGGGTCGGGGCTCCAGAGGAGGGTCATCCCATGGACGCGTTGTACACCGCCGCCGCCACCGCCAACGGTCGCGAGGGCCGTGCCGTCAGCTCGGACGGCCAGCTCGACCTGCCGCTGGCCATGCCCCCGGCCCTCGGTGGGAACGGCAAGGGCACCAACCCCGAGCAGCTCTTCGCCGCCGGCTACGCGGCCTGTTTCGCCAGCGCCATGGCGGCGGTCGGCCGCGAGATGAAGCTCGACACCAAGGACGCCTCCGTGACCGCCGAGGTCTCCATCGGCAAGGACGGCGACGGCTTCGGGCTCGCGGTCATCATGCGCGTGGAGCTTCCGGACTCCCTCGCGGGCGAGACCGGGCAGAAGCTGGTCGAGGCCACCCACGCCTACTGCCCGTACTCCAAGGCCACGCGAGGCAACATCGACGTCGAGCTGGTCATCGAGTAGCCGACCGCGCGGACGCCTTGACCTTGGGGGTGGCAGGCTGGGGCCACGGCCCGGAGAGAGCCGTGGCCCGGCCTCTCACCCCTTCAGGCGGGCCAGCACCGCACCCACCGCGCGGTGCACGGCCTCACGCGCCCCGTCGGCCGGGTCGAGCGTCTCGAAGCCGTGCCGCCCCTCCGGTACGTCGATGATCTCCAGGTTCGCCCCGCGGCGGGCGGCCTCGGCCACGAACTCCTCGACGGTCGCGGCGATCTCGGCGCTCTCCCGGCCCGCCCGGACCAGGACGACGGGAAGGTCACCGGCGCGAGGGAGCGCCCGGACGGGGTGGAAGCGTGAGCCGGTCAGCCCCCAGCCCGGCAGCGGCGCGAGAATCGGGTAGTTCGCGGCCAAGCAGCGCAGCCACATCGGCGGGTCCCTCAGCCACTCCGCCGTGATCGGGCCCCCGCCCGAGAAGAACCACAGCGCGACCCGGTCCCCGTCCACGCGCGGATCGGCGCGCACCCGCTCCACCGCGTCGGCCACGTCCGCGGCGGCCCGCTCGTAGTCGGTCACGGCGTGCAGACGGTGGTCGAGCGTCACGCCCACGACTCCCTGTCCGGCGACCTGGCGTGCGTACCCCGTCAGGGTCGGCCAGTCCCGGGGCGTGGGCCTCGCCTCGGCGGGCACCGGACCGCCGTGCACGAACACCACGGCCGGGTGCGGCCCCGGACCGTCCGGCAGGTAGAGGTCGGTGTTCCCGGTCCGCTCGCGTGGCCGTTCGGGTACGTCGAGGAGGAACGGCCGCAGATGGGCGGGCGTACGGCCGGCGCCGACGGGGGTCAGCAGGTGCCCTCCGCCGGACGCGGCCTCGGCCAGGGTCTCGGCCAGCGCGTCGGGGCAGGAGAGCATCGGCCAGTGTCCCGTGGGCAGTTCGAAGAAGGTCACCCGGGCGTCGGCGAGGGCCGCGAGGGCGGGGGTGCCGACGTCCACCATGATCTGGAGCATCTCGACGCCCGGCCCGTTGGCGGTGCACAGCACCCCCGTCGCGGGCACCTCGGCCACGGCGCCGGTCAGCCGCAGCGGCTGGAGCAGTGTGCCCAGCGGCTGCGGTGCCGCGAGGGCGGTGAGCCCGTCGAGCGCCGCCTCGGAGAGGCCCGCGGTGCTTCCCCACCGGGACCACGCCGCCCTGGCCGGTGGCGGGAGTTCACCTCCCGCCACCTCGTCCCCGCTGCCTGCGGCGCGTTCCGCCACCTCCTCGCGCAGGAGCTGGTCGGGCACGGCCGCCAGCGCGGGGACGCCGTCCTGCGGCATCCCCGCGTCCAGGTACACGATCCGGGCGATCGACCGGGCCCGGCGGTCGGCCGCGCCGAGTACCGGGTGGATGCCGTAGTCGTGGCCGACGAGTACGATCTCCCCGCCGGGCTCCCCCGCCCCGTCGATCACCGAGTCGATCACCGCGAGCACGTCCGCAATGTGGGTCTCCAGGTCGACGTCCGCGCCCCTGTCGGCGGGGCGCCTGCCCAGTCCGGTGAGCACCACGGTGTGGACCTCGGCGCCTTCCGCAGTCAGTCGTGCGGCGGTGTCCCGCCACACGTGCGGTCCGGTGAACGCCCCGGCCACCAGGATGAATACAGTCATGGCCCCTCCTCGTCACACTGACTCCCGCGCACCGGCCCCGAAGCTGCCGGCCGCGCTCGCCGGTACCGTAGGAACTCCCCCTGGTGGAGGTTCAAGTGTTCTCGTCGCACGACGGCCTGTGCACCATCGGTGAGTTGGCCGAGCACCTGGGCGTCAGCGTCAAGACCGTCCGCTTCTACTCGGACCGCGGGCTGCTGCCGGAGGCGTCCCGCAGCGCCGGCGGACACCGCAGATACGGTCCGGACGCCGTGGAGCGGCTGGGCCTGATCCGCTCACTGCGCGGCCTGGATCTGCCGGTTCCCGAAGTCCGCCGCATCCTCGACGAACAGGACGCGCAGAACGGACGGGAGGGGGCCGGGGCCGGTGGCGCGCTGGAGGACGCCGTGGCCGGCCGGCTGCGGGTCCTGGGGTCCGAACTCGCCGCACTGCGCTGGCGGGAGGCCGCGCTGAGGCTCGTACAGGAGTGCCCGCCGGCCGAACGGCCCGACCGGCTACGGCTGGTCGGGGCGGTCGCCGCCCCGCCGAACACCGCTTCACTGGCCCGGTTCTGGCGTTCGTGGCTGCCGCCCCGCATGCCCGCCCGGTCCGTCACCGCGTTCCTGGAGGCCGCTGTTCCGCCCCCGCCCGACGACCCGCTGCCGGCCCAGGTCCTCGCCTTCGCCCGGCTGCACGCCTTCGTGACCCGGCCGTGCGGCGGCGCTGCGGGGGCCGGCTCCTGTCAGCCCCGGGCGCACGGCGTCACGGGAGCCCGGGCGTCGGCCGTGCTGTACGCGGGCCTGGCGGAGGCGTACGACCTGGCGGGCACGGAACTGCGCCGTGGCGCGGAGCCCTCTCCCGGTGAGGCGCTGGACGGATTCGTGGACGCGTACGCGAGCACGTACGGCGCCCGCGACACGCCCGCCTTCCGCCGCGTACTGGCGGGCCGGCTCGCGGACGATCCACGTATCGACCGGTACTGGGAGCTGACGGCCGTGGTGATCAGCGCTCCCGGCGGTCCTCCCGAGCCGACTCCGGGGTCGGCGCACGCCTGGCTCCTCGCGGCCCTGGAGGCGCAGGTGGAGGTGGCGGCCGGCCACGGCGGTGCGCGCCGCGGGCCCGTCGGTGAGGCGCCGGTTTCCGTCGCCCGCGCGTAGTCGGCCCGGCCCGCCCGCGGCGGGGCGTCCGCCCTCCCTGCCCTCAGCCTGCCGTGTTCGGGCCGAAACGTTCGGGGGCAAGGGCCGCCAGCAGTGAGGTGACCACGAGATCGGTCGAGGCGGCCATGTCCACGGATTGTGGCGCCAGAAGCCACTGGACCTGCAGTCCGTCCATGACCGCGATGATGGCGTTGGCCGCGTTGTCGGCCGACTCCGCGCGGTCGGCGGGCAGTTCGCAGGCCTCGCGCAGGGCGTCGGAGACGAAGGCGCGCAGTCCGTCGTAGCGGTCGCGGAAGTAGTCCTGGGCGGGGTGGTCGTCGGTGACGGACTCCGCCGAGAGCACCGCGTACAGCCGGACGATGCCCTCGCGTTCCGCGTTGCGCAGTGCGGTGTTCACCAGGTGGCGCAGGAAGTCCAGCCCCTGGGGGCGGTCGGGGCCGAGCTGCTCGATGTCCCGCTGGTCGCGCAGTTCGAGCACGCTCGTGAGGAGCGTGGCCTTGGAGCGGAAGTAGTGCAGCACCCCGGCTTGCGTGAGGCCGACCCGGTCCGCGATCTCGGCGAGCGAGGCGTTGTTGTAGCCACGGGCGGCGAAGGTGTCCATGGCGATGGCCAGGATGTCCTGCTGCCGCTGCCGGGCTTCCGGGCTGCGCGGCGTGCGGGGGCCCGCCGGGCTGCGTGCCGGTCTGCTCACTGACTGGTTGCTCACCGGATCAGCTTAAGCCTGCCGGAGCCCTGGTGAAGATCTTCAGGACAGCGCGCGAGAACACCGCGGCCGACTACTTACTAACCACTTAGTGGGTGTGCTTTCATGCCGTTGTCCCGCCCTCTTGAGACCGGCACGCCCGGAGCGAGGCGACCGCCGCGCCATCCGTCCGCCGGGGTGCCGCCTGTCAGCAGGTACGAACCCAAGGAGAGCCGCCACCATGCCAAGCTCCACTCCCCTGCGTTTCAGAGCGCGCGCGGCAGGCGCCGCGCTCGTCGTGACCGTCGCCGCACTCGGCGTCAACGGCGCCGTCGCAACCGCCCGGGCGGCCGACCCGGTCGCCCAGGTGTGGGTCACCACACCCGACGGGTCCAAGAAGCTCACCCCGGAGGGGAACGTCCCCTTCACCGGCTCCCCGCAGGCGATCGACATCCGGATCGACGCGAACAGCAAGGGGCAGAAGTTCACGGGCGCGGGGGCCTCCGTGACGGGCGCCTCCGCCCATCTCCTCCAGGGCCTCCCCCAGGCACAGCGCACCTCACTGCTGAAGTCGCTCTTCTCCGCGGAGGGCGACGGCATCGGGCTCAACTACCTGCGCCAGCCCCTCGGCAGCACCGACTTCGACGCGAACACCAACCCGTACACGTACGAGGACACCCGGGGCGCGTTCTCCATCGACCGGGACCGGAGCCAGATCATCCCGGTCCTGAAGCAGGCCACCGCCGTCAACCCGGCCATCCGCTTCATGGGGTCGCCCTGGTCGCCCCCGGCCTGGATGAAGACCAGCAACTCGCTCAACGGCGGGAGCCTGCGCACCGAGCACTACCAGGCCTACGCCGACTACCTGGTCAAGGCGATCAGGGCGTACGGGCAGGAGGGCATCACGCTCACCGATCTCACGGCGCAGAACGAGCCGGAGTTCGCGACGAGTTACCCGTCGATGAGCATGACCTCGGCCCAGCAGGCGGACTTCCTGCGGGTCCTGGACCGTACGCTCACCGCCGCGAACCTGCCGACCAACATCCTGGCCTACGACCACAACTGGGACCACCCGAACTACCCGCTGGACGTCTTCGCCCGGACGGGCGGCATCCAGCGGATCATCGGCGCCGCGTTCCACTGCTACGGCGGGGCGCCCGCCGCGCAGAAGCAGATCGCCGACGCCGGAAAGCGGGTCTTCTTCACGGAGTGTTCCGGCACCGACAGCGCGAACCCGGCGACGACGTTCGGCGACACGCTCAAGTGGCACACCGAGAACCTCGTCGTGCAGAACATGCGTAACGGCGGCGAGACGGTGATCAACTGGAACCTCGCCCTCGACCGGAACGGCGGCCCCCACCAGGGGCACTGCACCAACCGCTGCAACGGCATCGTCGAGATCGACGGTGGCCAGGTCACCCGTAACGCGGAGTTCTATGTCCTCGGCCATGTCTCGAAGTTCATCAAGGCGGGGGCGGTGCGGATCGGTTCCACCAGCCAGGGTGCGGGTGGGGTGCAGAACGTCGCCTTCCAGAACAGCGATGGCAGCCGGGCGGCCGTGGTCGTCAACACCGCTTCCGGATCGCAGCGGTTCTCCCTGACCGACAACGGCAGGTCGCTCGCCTACACCCTGCCCGCGGGGGCCGTCGCGACCTTCACCTGGGACGGGAGCGGCGGGACGACCGAGCCGCCCGTGGGATCCATCGACCCCGCCGCCTGGTACCAGGTGCGCAACGCCAACAGCGGTGCCTGCCTCGACGCGGCCGACTGGGGTACGGCTGACGGGACGGCGCTGCAGCAGTGGGCCTGCGGGACCGGGGCCAACCAGGGCTGGCAGTTCCGGCCGACCGACTCCGGTCACTACCAGGTGGTGAACCGGCACAACGCGAAGGCGTGGGACGTCGACGGCGGTCCGGGGGCGACCGCCGACGGCACCAGGGTGCATCTGTGGTCCTACGAGGGTGGTGTCAACCAGCAGTGGCGTCCGGAGGCGCTGGCCGGCGCCGGGCAGTACCGCTTCGTCGCCCGCCACAGTGGCAAGTGCCTCGCCGTCGACAACTCCTCGACGGCCAACGGGACCAGGATCTCGCAGCAGCCCTGCTCCGGTTCCTCGGCCCAGGTGTTCTCCCTGACCCGCTGACGCGGGCGACCGGGTCGCGGCGGCTCTCCGGACAGGGGAGCCGCCGTGGCGCGTGTTTCCCGGCGCGGAGTGTGGTGACACGCCGGCGTGTCGGGCGCGTGCGCCGGGCGGGCGGATTCGGGCGCGTCGCACCCTGCCCCTGCCCGGCGCGCCCTCATATGCTTTCGCCCTCCCGCCTGTTCGCCCGCTTCAGGAGGTCCCGTGCCGGCCCGCGCCATGTACTGCTACACGTGTGATTCCGATGAACAGCACCGCTCCCTCACCGCCACGGAGAAGACCTGGCTCCGCGGCCGGACGGGCCGCCGGAGCGTCGACGAGTTCTTCATGTGCGAGGCGCCGGAGTGCCGCAATGTGCGCAGCGGCTTCAACAAGCACCCGTTCGACCCGGTGATCCGCGTCCCCCTGCCGGACTGACGCCGTATCAGGTCCCTTCAACGGCCTCCTTGATGCGTTGCCCGAACGCGGGTGCGTCCTTGCGGGCCGCGCTTCCCGCGAAACCGACCAGCAGTTTGCCGACTCCGTGGCCCTCCAGGACGTTGAAGAGCCTCACGTGCGTGCCGCCGTCCGGTGTGGCTTCGAGGTCGTAGCCGCCCTCGGCCGCCGTGATGAGGTTTTTGGACTGTTCCTGCCAGCGGATACGGGTCGGAGCGACCAGTTCGCTGATCTCGAAATCACGCCGGGTGGTCATGCCCGCGTCTTTGACGGTGCTGTGGAAAACGGTGCCGACGTGGGTCGGGCCGTTCGGTGTCTTCTCGATGCGCTGGACCCGTGGGCTGAACTCGGGGTCGTGCCGACCGTCCGCGAGATAGGCGAAGACTTCCTCAACGGGGCGGTCGATGTCGACCGTCGCTTCGAACTGTGTGCTCATGGCTCTCTCCGGTCTGGAGGCCGAATCCGTTGTCCGCCATCAGTGTCGGACGGGCCTGCCGGGAGCGCACGCCGAGGAGCCCGGCATCCGGCGGCCCCCGCTTCCTACGCGCTTCCCCACACACAAGAATCCCCGGACCGTCATTGCGGTCCGGGGATTGTGGCGCGTATATTGGATTCTTCTGCGCACATGCAGAAAGGCCCCGCTCGGGGGCCTTATGGATACGAATATATCTGGCGGGGAGCCGTTTTGTCAAACCGGGAAAGCGACGAATTGCGAGAAGAGCAGGAATTCATCGATCGCCTCCATGCCCGGGTCGACGCACTGCGCGGGGTGGCGGCCGAGGATGTCGAGCACGCGTTGACGCCGGTCGGCACGGGCCAGCAGGCGCGGCTGGAGCGGGACATCCTCGTCGCGGAGCGCTCGGGGCTGCTCGCGGCGCTGAACGCGGTGGACGGGTCTCTGTGTTTCGGCCGCATCGACCGCTCCGACGGGCTCGCGCACCATATCGGCCGGATCGGGATCCGTGAGGACGACACCGACCACACACCTGTTCTGATCGACTGGCGTGCGCCGGTGGCGCGTCCCTTCTACCTGGCCACGGGGCACACTCCGATGGGTCTGCGCCGGCGTCGGCACATCACCACCGAGGGCCGCACGGTCACCGAGCTCCACGACGAGATCCTCGACCTCGGGGACGACGACCGCACCGGTTTCGAGGACCCGAACGGCGACGCCGTGCTGCTCGCGGCGCTCAATTCCGCGCGCACCGGACGCATGGGCGACATCGTGCGGACCATCCAGGCCGAGCAGGACGGCATCATCCGGGCCCCGCACCGCGGTGTCCTCGTCGTCGAGGGCGGCCCCGGCACCGGAAAGACCGCCGTCGCTCTGCACCGGGCGGCGTTCCTGCTGTACGAGCACCGCGAGCTGCTGGCCAAGCGCGCCGTGCTCATCGTGGGCCCCAACCCGGCGTTCCTGCGCTACATCGCGGAGGTCCTGCCGTCGCTCGGCGAGACCGGAGTGCTGCTCGCCACGCAGGCCGAGCTGTTCCCCGGGGTGCACGCCACCGGTACGGACACCCCGCGCGCCGCCGCCGTCAAGGGCGGGGAGCCGATGGCCGAGGCCCTCGCCCTGGCCGTACGCGACCGGCAGCGGCTGCCGGAGCCCGGGGCGGCGATGGTCATCCCGCACGAGGACGGCGGGGATCTGGTCCTGGACTGGGAGATCGCCTACGAGGCCCGGCAGGCGGCCCGCGACACCCGGCTGCCGCACAATCTCGCCCGTCCGCACTTCGTCTTCCGGGTCATCGACGCGCTCACCGCGCAGCTCGTCGAACGCATCGGCGCGGACCCGTACGGCGGGCCCAACTTCCTCGGTCCCGACGACGTGGCCCAGCTCGGCCGGGACGTCGCGCTGAGCAAGGAGGTGCACGCGGCCGCGGACGAGCTGTGGCCGCCGCTCACCCCCGAGGGCTTCCTCGCCGACTATCTGGCCGACCCGGTGTACGTACCGGACGAGGACGCGGAAGCGATCCGGCGCGGCCCCGCCGCCGGGGCGTGGACCCCCGCCGACGTACCGCTGCTCGACGAGGCCGCCGAGCTGCTCGGCGTCGACGACAGCGCGGAGCGGGCGGCCGCGGAGGCCGCCCGGCAGGAGCGGGTCGGCTACGCGCAGGGAGTGCTGGAGCTGTCGCGCGGTTCGGAGAGTTACGAGTTCGAGGACGAGGAGTCCGAGGTGCTCGCCGCGCACGACATCATCGACGCCGAGCGGATGGCGGAGAGGCACGAGGAGGCCGACCACCGCACGGCGGCCGAGCGGGCCGCCGCCGACCGTACGTGGGCGTTCGGGCACATCATCGTCGACGAGGCGCAGGAGCTGTCGCCGATGGCGTGGCGGCTGCTGATGCGGCGGTCGCCGACCCGCTCGATGACGCTGGTCGGCGACCCGGCCCAGACCTCCGAGGAGGCGGGCGTCGGATCCTGGGAGCGGATTCTCGCCCCGTACGTGGGCGATCGCTTCGAGCACGTGACGCTGGAGGTGAACTACCGTACGCCTGCCGAGATCATGGAACTGGCCGCCGGGGTGCTCAGGGAGAAGGACCCTTCGTTCACCGCGCCCGTGTCGGTGCGGTCGACCGGGGAGAAGCCGTGGAGGCGGGACGCCGGGGAGGATCTGGCGGGCGCGGTCGCCGAGGCCGTCGCGGAGCTGACACCCCGGGAGGGGCGCCTCGCGGTGATCGCGCCGCGGGCGCTCCACGAGGAGATCGCCGCCCCGCTGGACGGGGTGACGGCGGGAGAGGCCCCGGACCTGACGCGGACGGTCGTGCTGCTGGATCCGCGCCAGGCCAAGGGGCTGGAGTTCGACCATGTGCTGGTCGTGGAGCCCGGCCTGTTCGGCACGAGCGATCTGTATGTGGCGCTCACCCGTGCCACCCAGCGCCTCGGCATCGTTCACCGGGAGGGGCTGCCGTCGGCGCTGCGCTGACGGGCCGGGCTGCCCGCCCGGCCGGTGCCGGGCGTCGACGGGCCGCGGGAGTGGCCGGAACAGGCTTGCCGAACCCATAGGGTGACGCCATGTCTTCGCCATTGAGTTCGAGAAAGACCGCGGCCGCTCTCCGCACGTCGGCACGGGTCTCCGCAGAGCTGCTGCTGGTCCTCGTGGCGGCGGCGGTCGCGTTGTGGGTGCTGGGCCGGATGTGGTCGGTCGTGTGGCCGCTGATAGTCGGTCTGTTCCTCACCACGCTGACCTGGCCGCTCGCCCGCTTCCTCCGCCGGCACGGCTGGTGGCCGGCGCTGGCCGCGTCGGTGGTGACGGTGTTCGCCCTGCTCGTGGGGGCGGGCATCGTGGCCCTGATCGCGGTGCCGGTCGCGGACCAGTCCGGGGAGCTGGCCGACCGGGTGGTCGCGGGCATCGACAAACTGCGCGAGTGGGCGGCCGGTCCGCCGCTCAACATCGGCGACGACCAGATCACCGGTGCCCTCGACAGCGCGACCGACCGGCTCCAGAACAGTGTCGGCAGTGTGGTCACCACCGCCGTCACCGGGGTGAGCACCGTGGTCAACGGGGTGGTCACGGCGGTTCTGGCGCTTTTCCTGATGTTCTTCTTCCTCAAGGACGGCCCGCGCTTCCTCCCCTGGCTCACCCGTCAGCTCCCCGGCCGGTTCGCCACCGACATCCCCGAGGTGGCCTCGCGCAGTTGGGCGACCCTGGGGGCGTTCGTCCGGTCCCAGGCGTTCGTCGGTCTGCTGGACGCGGTTTTCATCGGCCTCGGCCTGTGGATCCTCGGGGTGCCGCTGGTGCTGCCGCTGGCGGTGCTGACGTTCGTCTGCGCGTTCGTACCGATCGTGGGTGCGCTGTTCGCCGGGTTCGTGGCGGTGGTCATCGCCCTGGTCTCGAACGGCCTGATGGACGCCCTGCTCGTGCTGGCGATCATCGTCGTGGTGCAGCAGCTGGAGGGCAACGTGTTCCAGCCCATGATCCAGAGCCGGGGTCTCGGCCTGCACGCGGCGGTCGTGCTGCTCGCGGTGACGCTGGGCGGCAGCCTGGCCGGGGTGGTGGGCAGCCTGCTCGCCGTGCCGGTGGCGGCGGTGCTCGCGGTGATCTGGAACTACCTGCGCGAACAGCTCGTGGAGGATCCCCGGGAGCCGGAGCCCGAGGAACTGCCCGAGGGTTCGCCCGCCCCGTCGTAGGACGCCTTCACCGGCACCCTCAGCGCCCGAGGTTGCGCAGCAGCGCCGGCAGCGCGCTGCGCAACTCGCGCTCCCAGTAGGGCGGGGAGTGGGTGCCCCGGTAGAAGTGCGTGGTGACCGGCACCCCGTGGGCGCGCAGCCGGGCGGCCATCGCCCGGTTCTCCGCCCCCATGATGGCCTCGGTCGGGGAGAGGACGTCCTTCGGGAAGGGGTTCTCGGGGTCCTCCAGGCCCGGTACGTGCGGATCCGGTTCTGTGCCCGGCGGGTCCAGGGCCCCGGCCCGGCCGTCGCCACTGGCCAGGTGCACCGCGACGCCGCGCAGCCGGTCCGGGCGGTAGTACGGGTCGTGCGCCTGCCAGATCCGCCGCTGGGCCACCGGGTCACCCCACAGGGCCAGGGGGTCCATGCCGAGGTAGTCCAGTCCCGCCCGGACGGCCCGGGGGTGCTGGAGCGGGTGGACGTAGCCGCTGAAGCCCGCCACCGCGCGGAACAGCCCGGGGTGCCGTGCCGCGTATCCCAGCGCGCCGAAGCCGCCCTGGGACTCCCCCGCCGCGACCCGCCCGTTCCCGGCGCCGTAGAAGCGTTCCAGCATCGGGCGCACTTCGCCGAGGTGGAAGGTCTCCACGCGCGGCGCGCCGCCGTCGCCGTGGTTCCACCAGTCGCTGTAGAAGCCGAACAGCGGCATCGACGGCATCACCACGAGGACGTCGCGCAGGTGCGGGAGCCGGTCGACCGCGTAGTCCTCGGTCCAGGCCTCCGGGTCTCCGTGGCCCCCGGCCAGCAGATACAGCACCGGCCACCGCTCACCGGGCGCACGGTCCTCCCAGCCGTCCGGTGTGAGCAGCCGGACCGTGGCAGGTCCGCCCAACGCCTTCGACCGTACGGTCAGTTCGAGGAGCCGGTCGCCGATCCACCGCTCCCCCGTCACCTCGATCCCGGCCGGCGCGCCATCGGGCGGGGCCGCTGCCGCCGTCGTACCGGGGACGACCAGCAGCAGGCCCGTGACCCACGCGACCGCCTTTCGCAGGACTCTCATCACCACGGCCTCCCGACTTCTCCGGGCGGACGTCGCCCGGTCCGTCGGACGGTACGGAGGGCGGCGGGGCCCGGCATCCTCCGCGGGGAGTCGCCCCGTACGCCGCCGGGAGCAGGCGGGGCGGACTCAGCGCGGGGCGCGGATCGCGGCCAGGAGCCGGGCGCAGCGTGCGGTCATCTCCGCCGCGGACTGCTCGGGGTGCAAGATCCACCAGCCGACGAGCGCGCCGACCGTGCCGGTCCACAGATGCTTCAGGGCGTCGGCGTCCAGCGGGTCCTCGTTGCCCTGCCCGCGCAGGACGTCCGCCGTGCCGGACGCGGCGAGGCCGTCGATGGCCGCGCGGTGGGCGTGTGCCGCGCCGTGCAGGTCGGAGCCGGGCTTCAGAGTGCGGTCGTAGAGCACGAACCAGGCCTCGCGCTGCTCCTCCAGTACGTCGAAGACGGCTGCGAGGACGCGCGCGGGAACGCGTGAGGCGGCTGGTCCGGCATCATGCGGGTCCGGCTCCATCGCGCCCTCGATCGCGGAGACGAGCCGGTGGGCGATGTGTTCCAGACAGGCGAGGTAGAGCCCGTCCTTGGAGCCGAAGTACGTGTACAGCAGCGGCTTGGTCACTCCGACGCGCCGGGCGATCGAGTCCATCGACGCCGAGGCGTGTCCGTGCCGGCCGAACTCCTCCACGGCGGCGGCGAGGATCTGCGCCTCGCGCCGCGCCCGGGGGACCCCTTTCGTCCCGGCGCCCGGGGCGGCGCCGGAAGGAGTCCGGCGCGGCCCGGACGGGGAGGGAGTGGCGGGCGACGAGCCTCTTGCCGTGTTCATGCTCGAACTATACGCTCCGGTAAATTACCCAGAGGTAAATTACCGGAAGGTCACACCCCATGGCGGACCGCACCTCCCCCTGGCGGCCACCCGGCGCCGCCCCCTCCCGGTCCTGGTGGGGCTGGGGCGACCCCGGCCGGGCGCTGCCGGACGCCGAGTGCGTCGCGCTCGCGGCGCTCGTCCCCGGGGCCGCGAGCACCCCGCTGCCCGTCCCCTCGGTCACCTCCCTGAAGCTGCCGCCCGTCCGGGTGAGCGCGCCCGGCGCGCTCGCCCACCTGGTCTCGTCCGACCCGGCCGACCGCGCGGCCCACACCTACGGGAAGGCCTTCCGCGACGTCGTCCGCGCGCTCAGCGGCGATCTGGCGGCGGCTCCGGATCTCGTCGCCTTTGCCCGGGAGGAGCGGGACGTGGTGGATCTCCTCGACTGGGCGGCCGGTGCGGACGTCGCCGTGATCCCGTACGGGGCGGGCAGTTCGGTCGTCGGCGGGGTCGAGTACCGGGCCGGAGAGCACAGGGGCGTCCTCTCCTTGGATCTCTCGGGGTTGGACCGGGTGCTGGAGACCGACCGGACCAGCCGGTCGGCACGGATCCAGGCGGGAGCCCTCGGACCCGTCCTCGAAGCACAGTTGAGGCCGCACGGACTGACGTTGCGGCACTTCCCGCAGAGCTTCGAGTTCTCGACGCTGGGCGGCTGGCTCGCCACCCGGGCGGGCGGGCATTACGCCACCCTCCACACGCACATCGACGACCTGACCGCCGCCCTGCGCGTGGTCACGCCCGCAGGGGTGAGCGCGTCGCTGCGCCTGCCGGGTTCGGGTGCCGGGCCGTCCCCCGACCGGCTCTTCCTCGGTTCGGAGGGCACCCTCGGGATCATCACGGAGGCGTGGATGCGGCTCCAGGACCGCCCGGTCCACAAGGCGTCGGCCTCGGTGGTGTTCGACCGCTTCCCGGTCGCGGTGGACGCCGTCCGGGCGATCGCGCAGTCGGGCCTCCACCCGGCCAACTGCCGGCTGCTCGATCCGGGCGAGGCGGCGCTGTCGGGGGTGGCGGGCGACGGCAGGAGCGTTCTGGTGCTGGGGGCGGAATCGGCGCACCATCCGGTGGACGACCGGCTGGCCGAACTCGTCGCCCTGGCCCGGGACCACGGCGGCACCACCCTCGGCGGATCAGCCGGATCATCCGGATCGGACGGCTCCGCGGTGGGCGCCTGGCGCTCGGCGTTCCTCCGGATGCCGTACGTCCGGGACGGGCTGGCCCGGATGAGCGTGATCAGCGAGACGTTCGAGACGGCCTGCACCTGGGACCGGTTCCCGGAGCTGTACGAGGCGGTGCGCCGGGAGGTGGGGGCAGCCGTCCGCGCGGCGACCGGTGCGGAGGCACTGATCAACTGCCGCTTCACGCACGTCTATCCGGACGGCCCGGCCCCCTACTTCACGGTGATCGCCCCGGGCCGGCGCGGGTCGGAGGCCGCCCAGTGGGACGAGATCAAGGCGGCGGCGATGCGGACCCTGGGCGAGCACCGGGCGACCGTGACCCATCACCACGCGGTGGGGCGCGATCACCGGCCCGGGTACGACCGGCAGCGCCCGGAGCCCTTCGCGGACGTGCTGCGTGCCGCCAAGCGCACCCTCGACCCGGCCGGGATCCTCAACCCGGGCGTGCTGTTCGACGCCGCGGGGTGACGGCCGACGCAGCCGGTGGTACGTCGGGCGTCATCGCAGGCGGGCGACGGGCAGCTCCCTGCCGGGCGGTGGTGTGACCGAGGACTCGATACGGGCGAGCTGGTGGGCGAGGCTCGTCATCCACACCTCCAGGTCGACGGACAGGGCCGAGGGCGGATCGCGATCCGGGGCGCTCTCCGGTGCCGGTGCGGGCCCCGGACGCTCGGCGGTGAGCAGCCGGGCGATCCGGTCGGTCCGCGCCACCAGGCCGGACGCGGTTCCCCGGGCCCAGGCCGCGGACGCGTCGGTGGCGCCGGAGGCCGGGCGGAGGCCGAAGCGCGGCAGCCACTGCGCGCCGAGCAGCATGTGGTTGGCAGCGATGAGCACGGCGTGCCAGTCGGCGCGGTCGCTCTTCCCATCGACCGGCGTCTCGGCGCGGAACTGGGCGTACGCCGCTTCGGCGAGGCGCAGCCGGTGGACGCCCGGCAGGGTTTCCGGTGCGGTGCGGGAGCCGCCCGGTGGCGCGAGCAGTGCCTGTGCCGTCACCGGCACCAGCGGGGCGCACGTTCTCAGCAGCCCCGCCATCGCCCGGTGGACCTCCCGCCGGGCCCCGGCCGGCCAGGCCAGGAGGCCGCACAGCAGACCGATGACGCTGCCGGTGACGACGTCGATCATCCGCGCCTCCGAGAGCCGCCAGGTGACCGGCGCGATCTGGGCGAACGCGGTGGCGACGACGAGCGTGAACAGCGCCTGGGCGTATGCGATGCCCAGCAGCGGGCCGAGGGCGAAGGCCACCAGCATGACGGGGGCGAGCAGGGCGGCGTACGCGTCGGTGTGCCGGCCGAGCCCGATCACGAGCGCCCCCGCCACCAGCGCACCCGCCGCGTTGCCCGCAACCGCCAGGCGGACCGCCCGCCAGGTCGCGCCCGCGGTCGTCCGTCCGAGGGTCAGGACGGCGAGGAGCACCCAGAAACCGTGGGCGAGGTCGAGGGAGCCGGCCACCGCCCGGGCCGCGGCGAGGCCGAGGGCGGTCCGTACGGCGTTCTGGAACAGCACGGACCGGAAGGTGACGTTGCCGAGGACGCGCCGGGCCCACAACCGGGGCGTGGAGAGCTCGGCGTACCAGAACAGTTCGCGCGGGGCGGCGGGTTCGGTGGGTCTCCCGTGTGTGGCGATGTCGACGGTGATCTCCACCATCCGCGCGGATTCGGCGAGCGCCAGCACTCGGGACTGCCGTCGCAGCACATCGGCGGGGAGCCGCTCACCGGGCGGCCCGGAGGCCAGGCGCACCCGGTCGGCCTGGAAGCCCCGCATCGCCTTCTCCAGTGCGCCGGCGGGCGGGGGGCGGCTGCCGGTGCGCAGGAACCGGGCGCAGGCCGTGCACAGCTCCGCGACCCGGCCCAGGAGCGCGGTGGTCTCGGGGTCGGCCGGGGCGGACGGGGCTTCGGCGAGGGTCGCCAGCTGGTCGAGGAGTCTGCGGGCGGAGCGGCCCGCCTGTTCCAGCGCGCGGTCCGCACGCCCGGCGCCGGCCGGCCGTTCCGCCGGGGGTACGTCCGCCAGGCGCAGGGTCGATCCGGCGTCCCGCAGCCGCTGCGGCGGTGCGCCTCCGGGTGCGGCCCCGCGCGCCGCCTCGTCGAGGGCGGCGGCCAGCCGTTCCCGGTAGGAGGGCGCGGCCGGATCGGGCAGCAGGGTCTCGCAGGCGGCGAGGAGCAGGGCGCCCGCCGTGAGTCCCGCCAGCCGCTCCACGAGCGTGTCGGGCGCGTAGGGCGGAAAACAGGCCAGGATGTAGAAGAGCTGGAGGCCGGGGGCGATTCCGGCCGGGCGGGGTCCGGCCACGGCCACGAACGCCAGCAGGAATCCGATGACGAGCATGCCGCCGACGGCTGCCCAGGTGTCGACCGCGAGCAGGGTTCCCAGGGTCGCCAGGACCAGTGCCGGGGGCAGCGCGCGGAGCATGACGGAGGCCCGCTGGGGGCCGGAGCCGGGGACCACGGAGAGCAGGCCCATGGCGATGGGCGCGAAGAGCGCGTACAGGGCGGCGACGGGGAGCCCGGCTCCGTACAGCAGGGGGTAGAAGCCCACGCTCGCCGCGACGGTGACCCGGACGGCCCGGCGGAGGATCGTCGCGCGCTGCGGCCCGGCGATCACCTTGCCGCCCCCTGAGGGGGCGGCTGGGGGCGGAGGACGCCGGCCCGCGAAGGGTTCGGCGGGACCTCGCCCCCGGAGAAGCGTTGGGCGCTCCGCCGGGCCGCGCCGGAAGGAAGCCGCTGTGTGTCCCGCGAGGTCCGGCCCGGGGCAAGCCCCCGCGCGTCCCGCAAGCTCCCGCCCGAGCCAAGCCGCTGTGCGCTCATCCGGCACGCTCCTCTCCCGGGGCCGATCCCTCCGGCGCGGTCCGCCCGGCCGTCTTCCGCCATTGTCGGCCGGACCGGGCCGCCCGCGCGCGACGAGGGAGGAACCGCCGAAGACGTCCGCCCCGAGCACCTCACGTGCTCGGGGCGGACGCTCTCGGCTCAGGACCGCCCGGTGGGCGGCGCGCTCAGATGGTGGCGGTGTCGATCACGAAGCGGTAGCGGACGTCGCTCGCGAGAACCCGCTCGTACGCCTCGTTGACCTGGCTGGCCTCGATCACCTCGATCTCTGCTCCGAGCCCGTGCACGGCGCAGAAGTCCAGCATCTCCTGGGTCTCCTTGATCCCGCCGATCGCCGAACCCGCGATCGCCCTGTTGCCCAGGATCAGGGAGAAGAGGTTGAGCGAGATCGGCTCCTCGGGGGCGCCCACGTTGACCAGGGTGCCCTCGGTGCGCAGCAGGCCGAGGTAGGCGCCGAAGTCCAGCGGGGCCGAGACCGTGGAGAGGATGACGTCGAAGGTGCCGGCCAGCTCCTCGAAGGTCTTGGGGTCGCTGGTC
The DNA here is from genome assembly GCF_000261345.2 of Streptomyces globisporus C-1027. Classification (NCBI taxonomy): domain Bacteria; kingdom Bacillati; phylum Actinomycetota; class Actinomycetes; order Kitasatosporales; family Streptomycetaceae; genus Streptomyces; species Streptomyces globisporus. Next base: position 177,803 of record NZ_CP013738.1, read on the forward strand.
GCGTAGTAGTGGTCGGCGCCCAGCTTGAGCCCGTCGTCCTTCTTCCGCAGCGACTGGGAGAGGACGGTGACCTCGGCGCCGAGCGCGTGCGCGATCTTGACGGCCATGTGGCCGAGCCCTCCGAGGCCGACGACGGCGACCTTCTTGCCGGGGCCCGCGCCCCAGCGCTTGAGCGGGGAGTACGTGGTGATGCCCGCGCACAGGAGCGGCGCGGCCTCGTCGAGGGCGATGCCCTCGGGGATGGAGACGGCGAACTTCTCGGTCACGACGAGGTGTGTCGAGTAGCCGCCGTAGGTGGGCTCGCCGCTGCGGTCGAGCGCGTTGTACGTCTGGGTGTTCCCCTCGGCGCAGTGCTGCTCGCGGCCCATCAGGCAGGCGTCGCACTGTCCGCAGGAGTCGACCATGCAGCCGACGCCGACGCGGTCGCCGAGCTTGAACCGGGTGACCCCGGAGCCGGTCTCGGCGACGATCCCGGCGATCTCGTGGCCGGGGACCATGGGGAAGATGCCCTCGCCCCAGCCGTCACGGGCCTGGTGGATGTCGGAGTGGCAGATTCCGGCGAACTTGACGTCGATCAGGATGTCGAACTCGCCCACCGGACGACGCTCGATCGTGGTGCGCTCCAGCGGGGCCTTGGCACGGGGAGCGGCGTAGGCGGCAACGGTGGTCATGCCGGAGGTTCTCCTCTGGGTGATGCGGTAGGAACGTTCTCCAGCGTCACACCGTGTCCGACGTTTACCCAGGTCACCGTTCTGCCTATGTCCAGCGGTCCTACTACTGACGGGGACAGGCTCGGGGCCCTACGACCAGGATCGCCAGGAATAATGGAGGGCATGGACGATCAGCCGGAGGCCGCCGCTCCCGAGCCGCTGGACCGGCGGGCCGAGCTCAGTGAGTTCCTGCGTACCCGGAGGGCGAAGCTCCAGCCGCAGGACGTGGGGTTGCCGGACTTCGGCAGGCACCGCCGGGTGCCGGGTCTGCGCCGGGAGGAGCTGGCGCAGCTGGCCGGGGTCTCCGTGGCGTACTACACGCGCCTGGAGCAGGGCAACGGGCGCAATGTGTCGGCCGAGGTGCTGGACGCGATCGCGCGTGCGCTGCGGCTCACCGACGCCGAGCACGCGCATCTGACCCACCTGGCGAGGCCGGCGCGGCACAAGAAGAAGCGCCGCCCGGCCCGGGTGCAGCGGGTGCGGACCGGGCTGCTGTATCTCCTCGACAACATGGACGGCATCCCCGCCTACGTGACCGGGGCGCGCTCGGACATCCTGGCCTGGAATGCGATGGCGGCCGCGGTGTTCGGCGACTGGGGGGCGCTGCCGGCGGGCGAGCGGAACTGGGCGCGCCTGGTGTTCCTCTCCCCCGGCTACCGGGACCTGTTCGTCAACTGGGACTCCAAGGCCTCGGACATGGTCAGCTATCTGCGGCTGTACGCGGGCTGCCACCCCGACGATCCGGAGCTGTCAGCGCTGGTCGGCGAACTCTCGGTCAAGAGCGACGAGTTCCGGCGGCTGTGGGCCACGCACAACGTCAAGGAGAAGGGGCACGGCGTCAAGCTGGTCCGGCACCCCCTCGCCGGGGACCTGACCCTGTCGTACGAGACGCTGAACCTCCCGGACGACGAGGAACAGCATCTGGTGACCTATCACGCGGAGCCGGGTTCGGAGTCGGCCCAGGCCCTGCGCCTGCTGGCGAGTTGGGGATCCGACGCCGCCGGGGCGGACGTGATCAGCGGTGCCCGGCGGGGTCCGGCCGACGAGCGATGAACACGAACTCCTTGCCCGGCCGGTCGGGCGCGTCGCGCACCTCGCGCACCACGAATCCGGCTGCCCTCAGGTCCGCTTCGATCTCCTGACGCTCCCGGAAGCGCAGGGTGGACTCGGAGGTCAGGACCTCTCCGCCGGCCGCGAACACATAGGTCCGGCGGAACGAGACGAGCGCCCCGGCGACAGCGGTCACGTCGACCCAGTTCTCGACGGGGCCGGCTCCGGGGATCTCGGTGACGCGGTGGGAACTCTCCCGGTTCCACGCCTCCCAGGCGCGCCGTGCCGGGTCGCGTGTCTCGAAGACCAGATGCCCGCCGGGCCGCAGCGCCGCGTACGCGCCGCGCAGGGTCGCCTGCCAGTCGTCCTGGTCGAAGATTTCCTGTGCGACGTTGGCCGTCATGGTGGCCAGGTCCACCTGGAGCGGGGGAAGAGCGGCTGCATTTCCGCAGATCCAGCGGACCTGGTCGCCGCCGGGTTTGGCGCGCGCCACGTCGACCGACGCCTGTGCGGGGTCGACGCCGACGACCTCGATCCCCCGTTCCGCCAGCAGCAGGGCGAACACGCCGGTACCACAGCCGATGTCCAGGACCCGCCGCGCCCCGATTTCTTCGGTGAGGCGGACGTAGGGGTCCAGGTCGCCGCGACCAGGGTCGAGCGGATCGTAGAGGGCGGCCAGTCGCGGGTTCGCGAAGATCTCGTCTGCCATGTGGTGGAAGGTACAGGGGCGCTCCACGCGGCGCCCCCGCCTCCGTCTGCGGTCAGTTCGCCTCGGTCGGCAGTCGAATGACCCCCGCCTGCGGTGAGTTGACCTCCACCGGCAGTTGATTGACCCCCGTCTGCGATCAGTTGACCTCGACCGGCAGTCGATTGACGTCCGTCTGCGGTCAGTTGGCCTCGGCCGCCACCGCTGTCGCCTCCGTCGGCACGTCCGCCTCGCTCACGACACGTCCCGCGAGCGCGGGTCCCCGGGCCGGCGGCACCGTGGCCGTGCCGGACGGGTCCATGCGTACGAGTGTCTCCGGGGTGACGAGCCGGGGCAGCAGCAGCTGCCAGAAACCGGTGAGCCGGTACGGGGACAGCCACTCGGCGTCGTGGCGGCCGAGCACCTCGAATCCGGCTGTCACGGCGACGGTCGCGGCGGCCGCATCCTCGCGGGTGATGTCGTCGGCGAGTGTTCCGGCGGCGGCCGCCTCGTCCAGCAGCTCCCGTACGCGGTGGTGCCACTCCATCCGCAGGTCGGGGGCGGCGGCCCGCTCGCCGTCGCAACTCAGCCGGAATCCGGCCCGGCTCACCGGGTCCCCGCGCAGCCGTTCCACGAGGGCGTGCGAGGTGTCGACGAGTGCCTGCAAGGCGGTGTCCGTCCTGCGCCGGATCGCGGCGGACATATCACGCAGCCCTCGGGACGCCTCCGCCACCACGGCTTCCGCGACCGCGGCCTTGTTCTCGAAGTGGAAGTGCAGCGCACCCGTGCTGACACCCGCGCCGGAGCTGATCAGCGCCAGCCGCGCCTGGGCATAGCCGTGCTGTTCGAAGACGACGGCGGCGGATCGGATGAGCGCCTGGCGGGTCCGGGTGGCGCGCTCCTGTTTGGTCATGGAGTTATCAAACCAACTTACCGGTTTCATTTCCAGGGAACGGAAGATTGCGCCAGAGGCTCCCAGGCCCTCTTTTCGGCCATATCCGCCCTGTGAGCCACGGAAACAGACCGGGATGGGGAGATGTGTGCGATCGGACCCTTCCGTGGTCCGGCGGGGAGTCGAGACGCCTCGCCCATCCCGGGCAGTGACCCTATTCGGCCGCGAACGCGTCCGCGTGATCGGTCGCCCAGGTGCGGTACGGCCGGGCCTGAAATCCCGTCAATTCCTGGACCGTGGGCACAACGGCCGCCTTCGCGCCCGCCCGCTGCCGCTCCGCGCTCTCCAGGAAGGCTTCCGCGACGGGCCTCGGGTACTTCGCCAGCAGAGCCGTGCGTGCGGCGTCCGGACCCAGTTCCTCGAAACGCAGCGGCCGCCCCAGCACCCGGGAGAGCTGAGCCGTCTGCTCCCGCGCGGTGATCGCCTCCGGACCCGAGACGGCGTACGCCCTGCCCTCGTGGCCCGCACCGGTGAGTACGGCGACGGCCACCGCGGCGACATCACGGGGATCGACGCACGCGACCGGGGCGTCGCCGTACAGGGCGCGCACCACTCCCGCCGAGCGGATGCCGGGCGCCCAGGACAGCGTGTTGGACATGAACGTCCTGGGGCGGACGAACGTCCACGGAACCCCCGACTCCCTGATCGCCTCTTCGTTCTGCCGCTGCCGCCGGGTGATGAAGTCGTCGGCGCCCGGCTCCTCCACGGCCATCATGGAGAGCTTGACCAGATGGCGTACGCCCGCCGCGGCAGCCGCCCCGGCGACCCGCTCGTCGTCGGGCTCCGTGGGGCTGTTCGTCACCAGGAACACCGAGTCGACGCCCCGCAGGGCCCGGTCGAGGGCGGGGCGGTCCCCGTACGCCCCCTCGACCACCTCGATCCCGTCCCCTCGTACCGTCAGACGCTCCGGACGGCGGGCGAGAATCCGCAGGGGACCGGCAGCCGCCAGCAGTCCGGCGACCTCGCGGCCCACGGCCCCGGTCGCACCCGTCACGAGAATCACTGGCGTGGAACCTCTCAGCCTCCGGCCCGCGGGCCGGACAGAAGTGTGGAGAAGACCGGTCGGTCGTCCTGACGGCCTGTCACCCGGACCGTCACCGTGTCATCGGACTCCTCCGGCTGGATCACCGCGCTGATCCAGCACGGGCTGCCGAACTCGGCATACCGGTGGAACCGGCTGCTCGCCTCCGCCGGAACGATGCCGCCGGGCCCCGCCGCGAGGCAGGCCGCCTGACGGGCCGCCTCCAGCAGCAGCATGCCCGGGACATGGTCGTTGGGGCGCTGGAACAGCGTCGGGTGCCGGGTGTCCACCCGCAGCTCCCAGACGCCTTCGCGGCCGGTGTCCGACAGGACCACGTCCTCGGTCCTGCTCCGGCCGGCACGGGCGGCCGCGACCGGTGCCGCCTCCGGTATCGATATCCCCTCGGCGGGGGCGTCGCCGCGCATCCGCCGGTACACCTTGGGGCTGGTGAAGCGGGTCGCGCCCATCCCCGTGGCCGCCAGCTCCCCGTCCCGGTGCACCGCCCAGGCCACGCGCCCCTGTGCGGGCAGTCCGCTCCGCCACTTCAGGTCGGAGCAGAACACCTCGACGTCTATCTCGGTGGGGACGCCGCCGACGCCCCAGTGGTCCTGATGGCATACGTAGTCGAGGTCCGCCATCAGGAAGTGGTAGCCGAGCGGAACGCCGTAGCCGGCGTGGAAGGCGAGCATGGCCGCCTGGCGCATCGCTTCGGCGACCAGCAGCGGGTCGTGCCGGTCGCCGCCGACCGGAGCGAAGAACGGGTGATCGTGCGGCAGGACGGCCGCCACCGCGAACCGATCGTGCGCCAGGCGCACCCAGTTACGCGGAAAGGCGTCCTCCGGCCTCGTCCGGTGCACCATGTCGATCCCCACGGGATGCACCATGTCGGCCTCCGAATCCATTGCCGGCACCGAGTCGATCAGGGCTGCTGCTTCGGGCACAACTCCCCCCAGGGGTCATGTGATGGCGAGCCGTTCCTGCGATGCACGTGCGCTGATAAGATACAGACTCAGCGGTTTTTTTTCTATCCTCGGCAGGGTCGCCCCTCCCCACTCCGTCCCGGCCGTTTCCCGGGCCATCCGGCCCAGCAAAGGAGACAGGATGGCCAAGCAGGATCGGGCGATACGCACCCGCCAGGCAATCCTGATGGCAGCGGCGCAGGCTTTTGAGAAATACGGTTATCAAGCCGCAACGATCACGGAAATACTGAAAAGCGCCGACGTCACGAAAGGCGCTCTCTACTTTCATTTCCCGTCCAAGGAAGATCTCGCGCTCGGTGTTCTCGACGCCCAGGAGCCGCCGCAGACCGTTCCGGAGCACTCCCTCAAGCTCCAGGAACTCATCGATCTGGGGATGCTGTTCAGCCACCGCCTGCAGACCAGTCTCCTCGCCCGGGCGGGCGTGCGTCTCTCCATGGACCAGCAGGCGCAGGGCCTCGACCGCAGCGGCCCTTTCCTCCGCTGGCAGGAAGCCACCCATCACCTCCTCGCGCAGGCCAAGCACAACGGTGAGCTGCTCCCCCACGTCAACCCCACCGAGACGGCGGACCTGTACGTGGCCGCCTTCGCGGGCACCCAGGCCGTATCCCAGACTCTCACCAACTACCGCGATCTGCAGCGCCGCCACATCACGCTGCAGCAGCACATACTCCCCAGCATCGCCGCGCCCTCGATCCTCACCGCCCTCGATCTGACCCCCGCGCACGCCGAACGCCTCAGCCGCCTGGCCCCGGAGGACTGAACGGGCCGGGGCCCGACCGACCCCTACGGCTGCCCCGCCGCGAGGACCGCGCCGCGGAACGTACGCCGGTAGGCCAGTGGAGTGACGCCGATGGCGGCGTGCAGGTGCTGGCGCAGCGACGCTCCGGTGGCGAAGCCGACCCGGCCGGCGATCTCGTCCACCGCCAGGTCCGTGGACTCCAGAAGGTGCCGGGCCCGGTCGACCCGCTGCTGGACGATCCAGCGGCCCGGGCTCATGCCGACCTCCTCGTTGAAGCGCCGGACGAAGGTGCGCAGGCTCATCCGGGCGTGGTCGGCGAGGCTCGCCAGGCTCAGCGGTTGATGGAGGTTCCGCAGGGCCCAGTCGCGGGTCGCGGCGGTGCCGTTCGCCGCCGGAGCGGGCACGGGCTGCTCGATGTACTGGGCCTGTCCCCCGTCGCGCCACGGCGGTACGACGCAGAGCCGGGCGACCCGGTTGGCGACCTCGCTGCCGTGGTCCGCTCGGACGAGGTGCAGGCAGACGTCGACCCCGGACGCCGCGCCGGCCGAGGTCAGCACGTCCCCGTCGTCGACGAAGAGGACGTCCGGGTCCAGCAGCACCTGGGGGTACCAGGACCGGAAAAGCTCCGCGAGCGCCCAGTGGGTGGTGGCCCGCCGGCCGTCCAGCAGTCCGGCCGAGGCGAGGACGAAGGCGCCGGTGCAGATGGAGACGATGCGGGTGCCGGGGCGTACGGCGGCGAGCGCCGCCACGGCGTGCGCGGGGGCCTCCCGGGTGAGGAGGGAGGTGTCGAAGGGCGGGATGACGAGGGTGTCCGCCGTCGCCAGTACCTCCGGGCTGTGTTCGACGGTGACCGAGAAGTCGGCGTTGGTGCGCACGGGCCGGCCGTCCACCGTGCAGGTCACCACGGAGTAGCGGCCGTCGGCCGCGCCGAGGACACGGCTCGGGATGCCGAGCTCGAACGGATACACGCCGTCCAGGGCGAGTACGACGACGCGGTGAACGTTTCCCATGGCACGATCCTGTCGAAAGATGGCAATCATGCCATGGTACGCCGGGCGGCCAGGCGTGAGGCTGGACGTATGACGAAGAACGAGAGCATGCGCGCCATCAGCCAGAGCGTCTACGGAGGCCCCGAGGTACTGGAGGAGGTCCGGCTCCCCCGGCCGGTGCCGGGACCGAGTCAGATCGTGGTCGCCGTCCGGGCGGCCGGAGTGAACCCCACGGACTGGAAGCACCGGGGCCAGGCGATGTTCCTGGACCGGCTGCCGCTCGTCCTCGGCTGGGACGTGTCCGGGGTCGTCGAGTCGGTGGGCTTCGGGGTGACCCTGTTCAAGCCGGGCGACGAGGTGTTCGGCATGCTGCCCTACCCGTACGGCGTCGGCTCCCACGCCGAGTTCACGGTCGGCCCGGCCCGCGCCTTCGCCCACAAGCCCGAGGGCGTCGACCACGTCCAGGCGGCAGCCCTCCCGCTCGCCGCGCTCACCGCCCGCCAGGCGCTCGTCGACACGGCGGACGTGCGCCCCGGGCAGCGGGTCCTGATCCACGCCGCCGCGGGCGGGGTCGGCCACCTCGCCGTGCAGATCGCCAAGTCGCTGGGGGCGTACGTCATCGGCACCGCGAGCGCCGCCAAGCACGATTTCGTGCGCGGGCTCGGGGCGGACGAGGTCGTCGACTACCGCACCGTGGACTTCGGGGACGCGGTGAGCGATGTCGACATGGTGCTCGACCCGCTCGCGGGCGAGACGCGGGCGCGTTCACTGGACGTCCTGCGCCCGGGAGGCACGCTCGTGTCGCTGCTGCCGGGCGGCGACCTGGCGGAGGCGGCGAAGGCCGCCGCACGGGAGATCCGGGTGGAGAACCTGCTGGTCGAGGCCGATCACGCGGGCATGACGGCCATCGCCGACCTGGTCCGGGCCGGAGAGCTGCGCGCCCATGTCGAGGCGGCCTTCCCGCTCGCCGAGGCGGCGAAGGCGCACGCGCTCGGCGAGACGGGCCGCACCACCGGCAAGCTCGTCCTCGTGGTGTCGTAGGACGCGGCACGCCCGCCCCGCACGCTCCGTGTGCGGGGCGGGCGCTCAGGCGCCCAGCGCCAGTTTCGTACCGAGGCCGATCATCATCACGGCGACCAGGCCGTCCAGCACCCGCCATGCGGAGGGCCGCGCGAGGACTCCGCTCAGCAGCCGGGCTCCGTAGCCGAGCGCCGCGAACCAGCACAGGCTGGCGAGGATCGCGCCGAGGCCGAAGGTCCAGCGCAGGGGCCCCTGGTCAGCGGCGACGGATCCCAGCAGGAACACGGTGTCGAGATACACGTGCGGGTTGAGCCAGGTCATCGCCAGGCAGGTCAGCACGACACCCCGGCGCGACGCGGCCGGGGCGTCGCCCGCGTGCAGGGCGGACGGGCGCAGTACACGGCGGGCGGCGAGCAGCCCGTAGCCGATCAGGAACAGGCCGCCGAGCAGGCCCACGACGGTCAGTGCCGAGGGCCAGGCGACGACGACCGCGCCGACCCCGGCGACCCCCAGCGTGATGAGCACCGCGTCGGACAGGGCGCAGATGCCGACCACCGCGAGCACGCCGTCCCGGCGGACTCCCTGGCGCAGCACCAGGGCGTTCTGGGCGCCGATGGCGACGATGAGGGAGAGGCCGGTACCGAATCCGGTGGCCGCGGTGGTCAGGGCGTTCGTCATGCGGCCGACGCTACGAAATACGGCATTGTGGCGTCCAGCTAAAGATTCTTACGTATCATTAGCACTCATGATGTCCGAGCTTCCTCTCGATCAGGTGCGCACGCTGCTGGCCGTGGTCGACGAAGGCACCTTCGACGCGGCGGCGAACGTCCTGCGGCTGACACCGTCGGCGGTCAGCCAGCGGGTGAAGGCACTGGAGCAGCGCACGGGCCGGGTGCTGCTGATGCGTACGAAGCCGGTGCGGCCCACCGAGTCCGGTGAGGTGGTGGTGCGCTTCGCCCGCCAGCTCGCCCGGCTGGAGCGTGACGCGCGGACGGCGCTCGGGATGTCCGGGCCCGGCGAGCCGACCCCCCTGTCGATCGCGGTGAACTCCGATTCCCTGGCGACCTGGTTCCTGCCCGCCCTGCGGCGTGTACCGCAGGGTCTCGACCTCGCCTACGAACTGCACCGGGAGGACCAGGACCATACGGCCACCCTGCTGCGGGAGGGGCTGGTGATGGCCGCGGTGACCTCGTCGCCGGAGGCGGTGACGGGGTGCTCGGTGCGCAGGCTCGGCCGGATGCGGTATCTGCCGGTGGCCGAACCCGCTTTCGCCGACCGGTGGCTGGGGAGGCGGACGGGCGCCGATGTCCGCGAGCTGATCGAGGACGCCCCGGTGGTCGGCTTCGACCGGCGCGACGACCTGCAGGACTCGTTCGTGCGCCGGCTCGTCCCCGGGGCCCGGGCGAGCTCCCGGCGTCATCTGATGCCCAGCTCGGAGGGGTTCGCGAGCGCCGTGGCGGCGGGTATGGGCTGGGGCATGGTGCCCGACGTCCAGGCGGGGCCGTTGCTGCGCGACGGCCGGCTGGTGCTGCTCGTCCCGGACCGCACCGTGGACGTACCGCTGCACTGGCAGCAGTGGAAGCTGGACTCACCCGCCCTGGCGACCGTGGCCGAGGCGGTGGCGGCGGAGGCCGCCGACACGCTCGCGGGCGGACGGCCGATTGCCCCTCGCCCCCTTCGAGGTTAGGTTTACCTAACCCAACTGGGACTTGCCGAACATGACGGACAGTCAGGGCCAGGAGACCCGCAACGGCCAGGAAGCGCGGGTGGATTGGCAGGCACGCGGGATGTTGTCCCGGCTCGTGCTCGGCCAGATGACCGCTCAGGCGCTGGGCACAGCGGTGCGGTTCGACGTCTTCGACCGGATCGGTCCCGGCGAACTGGCCGCCGACGCACTCGCCGAATCCCTCGGCACCCATCCGCAGGCGACACTGCGTCTGCTGCGCGCCCTGGCCGGACTCCAGCTGCTGTCCGAGACGGAACCGGGCCTCTTCCGGACCACCGCGGCGGGTGACTTCCTGCGCACCGGCACGGCCGGCTCGATGGCCGCGATGGCCCGGATGTTCACCGATCCGGTCATGCTGCGGGGCTGGGACCTGCTCGACGAGAGCGTCCGCACGGGCGGGACCACGTTCGAGACGGTGTTCGGGACCGACTTCTTCGGCCATCTCAAGGAGCACCCCGAGCTGTCCGCCGCGTTCAACGAGGCGATGAGCCAGGGCACCCGGCTGCCCGCCGACACCGTGCCGCACCCCTACGACTTCGGACGCTTCAGCACCCTGGTGGACATCGGCGGCGGCGACGGCACCCTGCTGGCCTCGATCCTGCGGGAGCATCCGAAGCTCCGAGGCATTCTGTTCGACACGGCAGAGGGGCTCGCGCAGGCACCCAGGCGGCTGGCCGACGAAGGCCTGACCGGGCGCGTCGCCCTGGAGACCGGCGACTTCTTCGCCTCGGCCCCGCCTGGCGGCGACCTCTATCTGCTGAAGAGCATCATCCACGACTGGGACGACGAGAGGTGCGCGGCCATCCTGCGGCGCATCCGGGACGTCATCCCCGCCCACGGCTCGCGCCTGATCGTCGAACCGGTACTGCCCGCCACCGTGCCGGCGGACCCGCCGGGAGGTGTCTACCTCAGCGACCTCACCATGCTGGTCAACGTCGGCGGGCGGGAACGGACCGCGGACGATTTCGCCTCGCTGTGCACGGCGGGCGGCTTCCTCCTGCGCAGCGTGACGCCACTGCCCGCGCCCAACATCTTCCAGATCATCCAGGCCTCACCGGCCTGACGGACCGCCTCGGCACCGCTGCGCGGGACGGCCTAGGATGGCGGATCCCTCCCCTCCGTTCTCCGGACGAGGGGCCTTCCCGGACCAGGATGCAGAGGTGTTCTCCCCGTGCGTGTGCTGCTGGTGGAGGACGACGACGATCTGCGGGAGGTGATCGCGGCCGGGCTGCGCGACGGGGGCTTCGCCGTGGACTGCGCCGCCGACTGGCCGGAGGCGGACGTCGCTCTGCACCTCACCGCGTACGACTGCGTGGTGCTGGACCGGATGGTGCCCTCCGGCGACACCCTCGCCCCGCTGGAGGGCAGGCGCCGGGCCGGCTGGTCGGTGCCGGTGCTCTGCCTGACCGCCCTGGATTCGCTGGACGAGCGGGTGCGGGGGCTGGAGAGCGGGGCGGACGACTATCTCGCCAAGCCGTTCGCGATGCGCGAGCTCGTCCTGCGCGTGCGGGGCCTGAGCCGACGGGCCCCGGACCGGCTCCCCGCCTTCCTGACCTGCGCGGACGTGGTCATGGACGTGTCACGGCACGAGGTGCGGCGCGGCGGCGTGCTGCTGTCGCTGAGTCCGAAGGAGTACGCCGTGCTCCAGCAGCTCCTCGTTCACCGGGACGCCGTCGTCACGCGCACCGGCCTGCTGGAGCACTGCTGGGACGAGATGGCCGACCCGGTCTCCAACGTGGTGGACGCCGTCGTCGCGGGCCTGCGGCGCAAGCTGGGCTCCCCGGGTCTGGTGCACACCGTGCGCGGCCGGGGGTTCCTGCTGTCGGCGGAGCCGGGGCCCTGCTGATGGCGAGTTCCCCGCGGCGGCGCTCCCCTGCCAGGAGACGGCTGCGTCGGCTGCAACTGCGGCTGACCGCGGCGTACACGCTGATCACCGTCGTCGGGCTGGCGTGCCTGTCCTGGGTGGTGATCCGCACCGACGACCGGGCGAGGGAGGACGCGGAGTACGACGAGATGCGCCGCCGGGCCTCCGTCGCCGCCTCGCTCGTCTACTACGAGGACGACCGGATCCGGCTGGACGGCCTCCAGGACGACGAGGCGACCACCGGAACCCCGCAGATCATGGTGCTGGAGAAACGGCCCGACGGTGGTCCGGTCACCGTGTTCCGGGGCCGCACCACGCAGTTCGCTGTGGCTCCCGGGGCGATCGACTCGGTGGCCCGTTCGGCGATGGAGGCGGAAGGCCCGGTGCGGGCCGGTGCGCGCGACCGCTCGGGAGAACCGGTGCGGCTGCTGGCCGTGCCCTTCTACCACGACGCCACCGACGAGGTGGCGGGCGCGGCCGTCGCGGTCGGCGATCCGGAGCACGGCGCCGCCGAGCACCGCAGTCTGGTCGTCTCCCTCATCGTCGGGGCCGGCGCGCTGACGGCCCTGGCCGCGGTGACGGGGCACGTGCTCTCGGGGCGCAGCATGCGCCCGGCCTGGCAGACGCTGGAGCAGCAGGAACGGCTGCTGGCGGACGCCGCGCACGAGCTGCGGACCCCGGTCGCCGTGATGCGCGGTTCGGTGGAGGTGGCCGCGGGCGCGCCGGGCGGTGCTCTCGACGCACATCTGCCCCGGATCCGGCGGGCGGCGGACCGGATGGCCGACGTCGTGGAGAACCTCCTGGCCCGGGGCCGGCTGGAGGCTGCCGTGGACACCGTACGGACGGAGCCGCTGCGGCTGGACCAGCTCGTCGAAGAGGTGTGCGCGGAGCTGCCGGAGAGCGGGCCCCGTCCTCGGTTGCGGCTGGAGGAGTCGGTGACCGAGGCCGACGCCGCCCTGGTGCGGGTCGCGGTCCGCAATCTTGTGGACAACGCGGTGCGGCACGGACGGGCCTCGGGCGCGCCGGACGGGGCGGAGCTGGTGGTGACCGTGCGAGGGCCGGAGGTGTGGGTCGCCGACCGGGGCCCCGGGGTGGATCCGGACCGGCTGCCGGAGCTGATGGAGCGGTTCAGCTCCCCGGGCGGGGGCACGGGGATCGGCCTCTCGCTGGTACGGCGCATCGCGGAGGTGCACCGGGGGAAACTCACCGTCCGGGCCCGTCCCGGCGGCGGCGCGGAGTTCGTGCTGCGGCTCGCACCCGACCGCTCGCGGACGGGCCGCAGGCGCGGCGGGGGCCCCGCCCTCACGATTCGCTCATGATCGGCCGTCCATGATGCGGGGGAAGGTTCGAAGCCCACGCACGGGAGTCCGTATGCCCCAGCACGCCGTCCGTCCTCTGCTCCGCCGCAAGCGGACCCTCGCCGCCCTGGCCGGCGGGGCCGCGCTGGCGACGGGAGCGGGGCTGCTCCTGTCCCACGCCTCCGCGACGAGCTCCCCGGCGAAGGCCGCGCCGAAGGTCGTACCGCCCACGGCGAACGCGGCCTTCGACTACCAGATCGGCGGCGCGTACACCCCGCCCACCGGGGTCAAGGCACTCTCCCGGGACCGCGGCGCCAAGCCCGCCAAGGGCCTCTACAACGTCTGTTACGTCAACGCCTTCCAGACCCAGCCCGACGCCCTGGACTGGTGGGAGAAGAACAACCCCGATCTGCTGCTCCGGGACGCCGACGGCGACCTGGTGAACGACGAGGCCTGGGGCGAGGCGCTGCTCGACACCTCGACCGCGGGCAAGCGCACCCGGCTGGCGAAGATCGTCGGCGGCTGGATCAGCGGCTGCGCCACATCCGGGTTCCAGGCGGTGGAGCCCGACAACCTCGACTCCTACGAGCGTTCCGACGGTCTGCTGACCCGTGGGCACAACGCGGCGTTCGCGAAGCTCCTGGCCGACCGTGCGCACACGGCGGGTCTGGCGATCGGCCAGAAGAACACCACGGACCTGCTGGGGCAGCGGAAGAAGATCGGGTTCGACTTCGCCGTCGCCGAGGAGTGCGGCCGCTACGACGAATGCGCGGACTACGCCTCCGCCTACGGCAACAAGGTCTTCGTCGTGGAGTACACGGACCGCGACTTCGCCAAGGCCTGTTCGTCCGTGGGAGCGAAGGTCTCGGTGGTGCGCCGGGATCTCGACGTGGTCCCGGCCGGTCGGCCCGGATACGCGTTCCGCACCTGCTGAAACCTTGACGGGGCGGTCACGCCGGGTGGGCGCAGACGGTGAAGACGGCGCCGTCGGGGTCCCTGATGACCGCTTCGCTTCCGTCGGCGGGCGAGTCCACCGGCGGGCCGGCTGTGCCGCCCGCCGCGCGGGCGGCCTCGGTGACCGCTTCCAGGTCCTCGACCTGGAAGCGGACGTGCCACCGCGGGCGCAGCAGGGGGTCGGGGGACGACGCGTCCCCGCCGCCGCGCAGGGTGGCCACGGTGCGGCCGCCCTGCCGGACGACGACCGTGTCCTGCCGGTAGGCGTAGCCGACCTCGCAGCCCCCGGGGTCCTCGGAGGCCCAGCCGAACACCTCGGCGTAGAAGATCGCGCAGTCGAAGGCGTGGCTCGTGCGCAGTTCGAGGGAGGCCGGCGCGCTGTCGCGGCCGAACGACCAGGGCGGGGTCCGGCCCTCCCAGAAGCCGAACGCGGCCCCTTCCCGGTCGGCGGCCATGGCCCCCCGTCCGGGGCCGATCCGGATCGGGCCGACGGCGATGGTGCCGCCCCGTTCCCGGACGCGGGACGCGGCGGTGTCGACGTCCGGGACGGCGAAGTACGGGGTCCACGAGACCGCCGTGGGCAGGCCGGGGGCGATCTGCCCGATGCCGGCGACGGGCAGGGCGTCGGCATGGGCGACGGAGAAGCCCTCGCCGAGGGTGCCGGAGCGGAAGGTCCACCCGAGAACGGTCCCGTAGAAGTCCTGGGCGGCCCGCAGGTCCCGGGTCATGAGGCTGACCCAGCACGGGATCCCGTGCACCGGGGTGCTCTGCTCTGCCTCGGTCATCGGGATCCGTCTCCTCGCCCCCGGTGGTGAACCGGCGGACGCCGACGGCGGTCCGGCCGGGTGGGCCCGCTGGTCACCGGCCGTTCGCAGACCGGTACGCTCCGTGGTGTCGTACGTCCTCGGAGCAGCACGCCTCCATACCTACGCCGCCCCGGGCGCCGCCGCCACCCGGGAGGTGTCCCGGGACGGACGGGGTGCGCGCCGCTGCCCCGGCCGGGGCCCGGGGCGGATGGTCAGTGCCCGGTGACAGACTGCACGCATGACCCTTTCGCAGCCGAAGGCCGACCTCCAGCGCTATCTCCAGTCCGCTCGCGATGCCCTGTTGTGGAAGCTGGAAGGGTTGTCGGAACACGACGTCCGCCGCCCTCTGACACCGACGGGCACGAATCTCCTCGGACTGGTCAAGCATGCCGCCGGGGTGGAGCTGGGCTACTTCGGCGAGACGTTCGGGCGGCCGTTCGGCGAGGTGGTGCCCGCCTTCGAGGGCGACGCCGAGGCGAACCAGGACATGTGGGCGACCGCCGACGAATCCCGTG
Source organism: Streptomyces globisporus C-1027 (assembly GCF_000261345.2). Taxonomy (NCBI): domain Bacteria; kingdom Bacillati; phylum Actinomycetota; class Actinomycetes; order Kitasatosporales; family Streptomycetaceae; genus Streptomyces; species Streptomyces globisporus. The sequence goes on from NZ_CP013738.1 coordinate 193,112, forward strand.
AGGACATCCTGGCGCTGCACCGCCGGGTGACGGAGCACGCGGACGCGACGATCGCCGAGCTGCCGCTCGACGCGGTCGGTCGGGTGGCGTGGTGGCCCGACGAGCGGAGCCGGGTGACGCTGCACCAGATCCTGGTCCATGTGATCTCCGACCTCCAGCGGCATGCCGGGCACGCCGACGTCGTACGGGAGCTCGTCGACGGGTCGGTCGGGCTGCGGTCCGGCAACGAGAACATGCCGGCGGGCGACCGCGCGTGGTGGGAGGGCTACCGGCAGCGTCTGGAGCAGGCGGCCCGGGACGCGAAGTAGCCACTCCCCTGTCGTGCGGTGCGTCGGGCCTGTTGTGCGGCGGGTCGGGTCCGGGCCTGCGGCGCGGTCAGCGTCCGGTGCGCGCCGCGGGTTCGCCGAGGTGGTGCGCGGCGGTGCGCCAGGCGGCGGTGACGGCCGCACGGGCCGTGGCGGTCGCCGTCTCGACCTCCGGCGGGAGGTGGAGCGGGGAGCCGATGTGGACGTGGAGGCGCGGGCGGCGGGCCGGGGCGGTGAGGAGCCCGGAGATCTGCTTGACGCACCGGCCCGAGGTCACCCGGCGGGCGCCCGCCTGGCCGAGCGGCACGACGGGTGCTCCGGAGGCGTGCGCGAGGCGGGCGAGGCCGCTGCGGAAGCCCTCCGGCGGAGCCTCTGCCGCGTCCAGGCGGCAGGGCAGTCGTCCCTCGCCGTAGATGAGCAGATGGCGGCCCTCCCCCAGCGCGACGGCGGCCGCGTCCAGGGAGCCTGCCGCCCGGTGGGTGTTGCGGTGGACGGGCACGTGGCCGCCCTGCTCCAGGAGGCGGCCGAGGACCGGGATGCGCCACAGGCCGGCGGTGGCCATGACGACGGGTTCGACGCCGAGGCGCAGCAGTGCGGCGAGGACGATGCCCGGGTCGGCCAGGGAGGTGTGGTTGGCGACGATGATGCTGCCGGCGGCGGGGGCCGTGGCGTGGTCGGACGTGACGGTGAGGCGTCCGAGCGAGGGGACGACGGCGGCGGCGATGCGGCTGAGCACGGTTCTCCCTGGGTCCGGCGGGCGCGGCCGTCCCGGTGGACGGCGGTGCGGTGCCGGGCCCGCCCTTCCCGGCTTCGCCCGCCACGCCTTCATCGTCGTGGCGGGCGGGGCCGGGGGCCTGAGTGCGGATACTCAGGACTCCTGGGGCGATCGCCCTCGCATCGGGCGCACCGGGGCGCCGCGGCTCAGACGGCCAGCCACACCCCCGTGTCCCGGGGCAGCCGGCCGTCGGCTTCCAGGGGGCCGCTGCTGAGCAGGACCTCGGTGTGGGCGGGGAGCTGTGCGGGGTGCTCGGCGAGGTTGACTGCGCAGACCAGGTGCTCTCCCCGGGCGAACATGAGGAGGCCGGGCTCCTCGCTCAGCCAGCTCAGCGGTTCGGTGTGCAGGGCGCTCAGGGAACGCCGTTGCCGCAGGGCCTCGCGGTAGAGGGCCAGCATGGAGCCGGGGTCCGGCTCCTGGAGGTCGGCCGCGCGGGACGGCCAGTCGGCGGGCAGCGGAAGCCAGGGTTCGACGGTGGAGCCGAAGCCGGCGAAGGGTTCGCCGCTCGCCCAGGGCAGGGGGGTGCGGCAGCCGTCGCGGCCGGGTGCCCTCCCCTGGGAGCGGAAGTACATGGGGTCCTGGATGCGGTCCAGCGGTACGTCGGCCTCGGGCAGGCCCAGTTCCTCGCCCTGGTAGAGGTAGACCGAGCCGGGCAGGGCGAGCGAGAGGAGGGCGGCGGCGCGAGCGCGGCGGGTGCCGAGCTCCAGGTCGCTGGGGACCCCGAACGCCTTGGCCGTGAAGGCGAATCCGGTGTCCTCGCGGCCGTAGCGGGTGACGGTGCGGGTGATGTCGTGGTTGCAGAGGACCCAGGTGGCGGGCGCTCCGACGGGGGCGTGCTCGGCCAGGGTGTCGTCGATGGCGCGGCGCAGCAGCCCGGCGTCCCAGGGGCAGCTGAGGAAGGTGAAGTTGAAGGCGGTGTGCAGTTCGTCGGGGCGGAGGTAACGGGCGAAGCGCTCCGCGTCGGGCAGCCAGACCTCGCCGACGAAGATGCCGCCGAACTCGTCGGCGATGGCCCGCCAGCGCCGGTAGATGTCGTGCAGCTCGTCGCGGTCGACGTACGGGTGGGGCCCCTGGTGTCCTTCGAGGTCCGGAAGGGCCGGGTCCTTGGCGACGAGGGCGGCGGAGTCGATGCGTACCCCGGCGACGCCTCTCTCGAACCAGAAGCGCAGGACGTCCTCGTGTTCCTGGCGTACGGCAGGGTGCGCCCAGTTGAGGTCGGGCTGCTCGGTGGCGAACAGGTGGAGGTACCACTCGCCGTCCTCGACGCGGGTCCAGGGCACCCCGCCGAACTCGCTCTCCCAGTCGTTGGGAGGCAGTTCGCCGTGTGCGCCGCGGCCGGGGCGGAAGTGGAAGAGTTCACGCTCCGGGCTGCCGGGGCCCGCGGCGAGTGCCGCCTTGAACCAGACGTGCTGGTCGGAGACGTGGTTGGGGACGATGTCGATGATGGTGCGGATGCCGGTCTCGCGGGCTTCGGCGATGAGCTTCTCGGCCTCGGCGAGGTTGCCGAAGGCGGGGTCGATGGCCCGGTAGTCGGCGACGTCGTATCCGCCGTCCGCCATCGGCGACAGGTACCAGGGGGTGAACCAGAGCGCGTCGACGCCGAGTTCGGCCAGGTAGGGCAGCCGGGACCGTACGCCCGTCAGATCGCCGGTGCCGTCGCCGTCGCCGTCGGCGAAGCTGCGGACGTAGACCTGGTAAACGACGGCCGAGCGCCACCAGTCGTCGGCGGCGAGCTGGCTGCCTTCCATAAGGCGGGTTCCTTTCGGGCGGGCGCGGTCGCCGGCGGGGTGGGCCGGTCCGCGCGACAGGGAGGAGCGAGGGAGCTGGCGGGTCTGACACCGCCGCCCCGGAGCGGGGCGGGAAGGCCGGGGACGGCGGCGGGTCCTGGGTGGCTGCGCCACCGGGGGTGGCGTGGGTCAGCCCTTGGTGCTGCCCGCGCTGATTCCGGCGATGATGTGCCGCTGGAAGACCAGGAACATCAGGACCATCGGGATGCTCGCGATGACCATGGCTCCGATCAGGACGGTCAGCGGGACGTTCTGCGAGAGCTGCACGAGGGCGACGCTGATCGGCTGCTTCTCGGTGTCGGAGAAGACCATCAGCGGCCAGAGGAAGTCCTGCCAGACGGCGACCAGCGCGAAGATCGACACGACGCCGAGCACCGGCCTCGACAGGGGCAGGACGATGGACCAGAGGGTGCGCAGCTTGCCGGCCCCGTCGATCTCTGCGGCTTCCAGGACGTCGCGCGGGATCTGGTCGAAGAACCGTTTGAGCAGATAGAGGTTGAAGGCGTTCGCGACGGCCGGCAGCCAGATGGCCAGCGGGTCGTTGAGCAGGTTGACGTGGATCAGCGGCATGTCGGCGATGGTGAGGTACTTCGGTACGACGAGGGCCTGTACCGGGACCATGAGGGTGGCGAGGATGCCGCCGAGGATCACGTTGCCGAAGGCCGGCTTGAGCTTGGAGAGGGCGTAGGCGGCGGCGGTGCAGAAGACGATCTGCAGCACCCAGGCGCCGGTCGCCTGGGCGACCGTGTTCCACAGGTGGGTCGGCAGCCGCATCAGGTCCCAGGCGTCGGTGTAGCCGCTCACCTGCCACTGCTCGGGGACGAGGGTGGGCGGGGTGCGCACCACTTCCTCGGGCGGTTTCATCGCACCCGTGACCATCCAGTAGACGGGGAAGAGGAACGCGAACGCGAAGAGCAGGACGACGAGGGTGAACACCGACCAGTACGTGACCTTGCCGCGGCGTCTGGCGAGCGCCAGCGGTGAGATGACGGTGCGTACGGAGCGGGCGGCCGGGGTCTCGCCGGAGCGCTTGGCGCGGACGGCGGGCGGCTCGGCCACCGGGGGCGGAGCTGTCTGGGTCATGGCGGGCGACGCTCCTCTCAGTCGGTGCGGGTGAGCCGCAGATACAGGGCGGAGAACGCGCTGAGCACCAGGAGGAGCATCACGCTGAGGGCGGACGCGCCGCCGAAGTCGTTGTAGAGGAAGGCGTACTTGTAGATGAGGTAGAGCACGGTGACGGTGGAGTTCTCCGGTCCGCCGCCGGTGATGACGAAGGGTTCGGTGAACACCTGCATCGTCGCGATGACCTGAAGGAGCATCAGCATCAGGATGATGAAGCGGGTCTGCGGGATCGTGACGTGCCGGACGCGCTGCCAGACGGAGGCGCCGTCGAGCTCGGCCGCCTCGTACAGCTCGCCGGGTATGCCCTGGAGGGCGGCGAGGTAGATGAGGACGGTGCCGCCCATGTTGGCCCAGGTGGCGACGATGACCAGCGAGACGAGCGCGGTGTCGGCGCCGTTGGTCCAGTTCGACGTCGGCAGGTGGAGGAAGCCGAGCACCTCGTTGGCCAGGCCCGCGCCCGGATCGTAGAACCACTTCCACAACAGGGCGCTGACGACCGGCGGGATCATCACGGGGAGGTAGACGACGACCCGGAAGAACGCCTTGGCGTGCCGGAGTTCGTTGAGGACGAGCGCCATGACGAACGGAATGGCGAACCCGATGACGAGGGCGAGCACGGTGAAGGTGAGCGTGTTGCGCCAGGCGGCCGTGAACTCCGGGTCCTGGAAGACCCGGGTGAAGTTCGCGGAGCCGACCCACTCGGGGTCGGAGCCGGGGGTGTACTTCTGAAACGCGATGATCACCGACCGGACCGCCGGGTACCACGAGAACAGGATGAAGCAGAGCAGCCCGCCGATCAGGAACCCGTACGCGGTGGCCTGGTCGGCGATCTTCCTGCGCAGCGGTTGCCGGGGCCCGCGGCCCGCCGGGCGCGCGTCCCCTGGGGGAGGCGTCGCACCGGCGGACCGCCCTCTCGCGGGCGCTGCGGGGTGGGAGGTGGTCTTCATGGCGTTCAGCCTCGGGCCAGGATTCCGTCGATCTTGGACTGGGCGTCCTTGAGCAGGGCGTCGATGTCCGCGTCCTTCTTCGTCAGGACGGCCGAGACGGCGCCGTCGAGGACCGCGTAGATCTGCTGGCCGTGCTTGGGCTCCAGCTTCATGTCGAGCTGCTGACCGCCGTCGATGAAGGCCTGGTAGTTCTCGACCGGGACGTTGGCGGAGGCCTTCTTCAGCTCCTGGTCCTTGGCGTCGGTGGCGCCGGTGAACAGCCGCGGTTCGGGCAGGCCGACCGGGGACTTGTCCGAGGCGGCGCGGGCGTAGTTGTTCATGTAGCCCTGGCCCGGGGTGAGGAAGGTCCACTCCAGCCACTTGAGGCCGGCCTTGATCTGCTCGGGGGTGGCCTTCTTGTTGAACATGTAGCCGTCGCCGCCCATGAGGGTGCCCTTGCCGCCGGGCATCGGGGCGAAGGCGAGGTCCTCGTACGTGCCGCCGGCCTCCTTGACGATGCGCGGGACGTTGTCGGGGGCGGCGAGGTACATGCCGAGCTTGCCGGAGCCCATCATCTGGAGGGTGTCGTTGATGATGAGGAGCTGTTTGGCACCCATGGAGTTGTCGCGCCAGCGCATGTCCTTGAGGTTCTGCAGGACGGCCTTGCCCTCGGGGGTGTCGACCGTGGCCTTCTTGCCGTCCTCGCTGACGACCGCGCCGCCCTGGGAGTAGATCGAGGCGGTGAAGTGCCAGCCGCCCTGGTTCTGCGCGCTGTACTCGGCGAAGCCCACGGTCCCGTCGCCGAGCGCGGCGATCTTCTTGGCCGCGGTCTGGACCTCTGCCCAGGTGGTGGGCGGCTTGCTGGGGTCGAGCCCGGCCTTGGTGAAGAGCGGCTTGCTGTAGAGCAGGCCCATGGAGTAGTTCGTCCGCGGGATGCCGTAGATCTTGCCGTCGACGGTGTAGGCGTCCCGCAGGGGCTGGGCTATGTCCTTGTACGCCTTGAGGTCCTTGACGTACTCGGTGATGTCCGCGGCCTGGTTGATGGAGACGACGCGTTCGGTGTCGGTGAAGTACGTGTAGAAGACGTCTTCCATCTGACCGCCGGCGAGCTTCGCGTCGAAGGTCTTGGGGTCCTGGCACGGGAAGGCGTCGTGGGCGACGACGTCGATGTCGGGGTTCTGCTTCTCGAACGTCTTGACGTCCTCGTCGAACCGCTTGTGGTCGATCTTCGCACTCGGCTGGGGCCAGCAGTTGACCGTGATGCGCGTCTTGCCGTCCGCCGCGCTGTCGCCCTCGGAGTTGCAGGCGGCCAGGCCGGTGACGGCCAGTGCAGTGGCGACGGCGGCGGTGCAGGTACGACGAAGAACAGAACTTCTCATCGGTGGACCCCTTTAGGGCAGGAGTGCGGGAAGCCGACAGCCCCGAGCTGTGCGGCGACCCACACTCAACCACCGCCGACGGATGTCCGCAAGATGTCGCGCGGGTTTCGTAAATCTTTGACAGACCCTGCCGGTGGGATGCTGCGACGACTGACGGAAGCGGTCGGATCGATGGCGGTTCCGCGGCAAGCGGGCGGGGAGCAAGGGCGGCTTCGGAGCAAGCACGGGGTGCCACTCGGGCAATCACCGAGGGCCGCCCGCGGGGTGATCACGAGGACGGAAACGTGCGGGCTGACGCCGGCGGGCGGCGCTTCACGGGGCCCGCACCGCCCGCAGACGCGGCGCGGGCGGCAGGACGAGCGAGTTCCCGCCCCTCGGCGGCCGGCTGGGAGCGCTCTCCACGCGGGTGCGTGGACCGCTCACCGAAGCACGGCCGCCGGGGCGATCGCAGCGGGCGGCCGGGGGCCGCGGTGGTATCGGGCCCGTCGTACGGACGCCCGGCCTACCGCGGCCTCACCCACGTCCACCGGCGACGGCTGTTCAGCAAACCATCGCGTCGCGAACGCAAGAATATGGCAATAGTTGCAGGACGTTTATCGTCCCGTGATGGACATGGCCGCACTCGGGCGGCTGCGACCGGAGTTCCGGCGGCTCGCTGCTAGCGGGCTGCGGCGGCCGCTCGTACGGTGCCGAAGTCGAGGGCGCGGTCGGCCTCGCGCAGGACTTCCTCGGCCACCCGGCGCACTTCGGCGGGCACGTCGCCCTGCTCCTCGACGAGGCCGGCGTAGATCGGTGCTTCGGTGCTGTCTGCGGAACTCATGCGGTTTGTTTCCCCGTCGGTCGGGTGCGGAACACCTCTGCCGGTCAGCGGAGGCGGGGGCGAGTGTACGTGGTGGGCGGCGGCGGTCGCGATTCCGTTCCGGGGCGCGGACCCCGCCGCACCTGCTGGAACAGCGGTCCGTAGCGGCCCGGAGGCCGCGGGCGAGATCTCCGTCACGGCCTGCGGGGGTCCGTTCCGAGGTGGTGCACGGGAAAGCCCGCCCGGGCGGCGAGCGCGGTCAGCTCGTCGGCCCGGGCCGCCCGCAGACCGACCACCGGGTAGCAGTCGGATTCGATGTCGAGGACGGCCAGGGCCGCTCCGATCTCACGGTAGTGGCGGCCGCAGGCGTCCAGGAACTCGTGGGTCGGCAGGGTGGTCGCCGCGTCGGCCTTGAAGAGGTCCCATGTATCCACAGAGGGCCGTGATTCCAGCTTCCGCAGCTGGTCCCGGATCTCCTGGGGGTCTTCCTTCCAGTCGAACTCCGCGAGCAGACCGTGTACGGCGAGCGCGTCGACGAGTGCGATCCAGGCGAGGCCGTCGAACGGCTCGTCGATGCCCCGGTCGTCCAACCGGTCCCCGAAGGCGCTCACGTAGTCGTGCGGGCTGTCGTGGGCACGGAGCACCTCCTCGGCGACGTCAGGATGCGCCGGGGCGAGCAGGGCGGCGATCTCGGCCAGGGAGGCGCGGACCGGGTCGGCCTCGTGCGGGTGGGGCATGGCGAAGTCTCCTCTGTGGCCCGGCGGCCGCCAGGTCGTCAGGTCGTCAGGTAGGGGTGTCGTCGGCCATGGTGTCCACGGTCGGGGTGCCGCTCCTCTGAGGGGCTCAGGTGCGGCGGCGCCGGGCTTCGGGCAGGGGGCGGTGGCCCTCGGTCCACTCGTTGACCCAGCCGCAGCCCGAGCAGGCGTACCGCCCGTCGAGGCCCGCGATGAGGGTGCCGCACCGCGCGCAACCGATGAAAGTGATCTCCGGGTGCTCCGCGGCCGCTTCTTCCGGTGAGCTCGGCATCGTCATCCGTCCGTTCCCGCCGCGTCGAGCAGGATCCGGGCGAGCTCGCGCGGCTGCGAGAACATCGGCCAGTGGCCGGTGTCCATCGTGACCAGCCGCCAGCGCTCGCCCGTCAGCAGCTCGGCCACCTCGGGGCTCGGCTCGGGCCAGTCGAGCAGGCACTTGACGTACGTGGCGGGCAGCATCCCCAACGGACCTGCCAGGACGGCGGGGTCGGTGAGCGTGGCGCCGGGGTGGGGTGTCGAGCCGCCGATGAACCGGGCGATCTGCTCGTCGGTGAGTCCCTGGTCCGCGCAGTCGGCGGCGGTCGGCGAAGGCCAGAAGCCCTCGTTGGCGGCGATGGCGGCCTCCACGCCGGCCCGGCCGTCCGGCCAGCAGGAGACGAACGACTCGCCGTCGACCGGAACGTTGGAGTCGACGAAGACCACGCGGGCGAGCCGGTCGCCGATCCGCTCGGCCGCCTGCCCGACCGGGATACCCGCGTAGCTGTGGCCGACGAGCACCACATCGCGCAGGCCGAGGCGCTCGACCTCGTCGACGATGTCGTGGACGTGCGTCTGCAGCCCCGCCGCCGTCCCCCGCTGGTCGGCGAGCCCCGACAGCGTCAGCGAGTGGACCCCGTGACCGGCCGCGCGCAGGTCGGGCTCCACGTCGCGCCACGCCCACGAACCGAGCCAAGCCCCTGCCACGAGTACGAATTGCGTCATGCCAGCAACGTAGCGCAGGGGTCTGACAACGCCTCGCCGTCGCCGTCCCCCGCCCCGCGGGCCCCCGGCGCCTCGCTGTCTGCTTGTCTGTCCTCGCAGACCGGGACGGAGTGGCGGGCGAGGTGCTCGCCGCCGCCCGGCCGCCGACCGAAGGAGAGCACCTGTGCGTTCCCCCGCCGCCGACCGGACCGTGGGCGTCCTGCTGCCGCGCGACCTGCCCGCCGACCGCGTACTGCCGTATGCGCGACGGGCCGAGGAGCTGGGGTTCGACGCCGTCTGGGTGGTCGAGGACCTCGGCTTCCGCGGCGGCATCGCGCAGGCGGCCGCCGTGCTGGCCTCCACCGACCGGATCCGGGTCGGCATCGGACTGCTGCCCGCAGGAGCCCGCAACGTGGCGTTCGCAGCGCTGGAGATCGCATCGCTGGCGCAGCTCTTCCCCGGCCGGATCGACGTGACCGTGGGGCACGGCATGCCCCATTGGATGCGCAGCGTGGGTCAGTGGCCCCGCAGCCCGCTCACCTTCCTTCGCGAGTACGTCGACGCCCTGCGGACCCTGCTGCGCGGCGAGCTGGTGCAGCCGCACGGGGAGTACGTGCACCTCGACGGCGTACAGCTCGACCGCAGCGCGTTGCCCGACGTCGTGCCCGACATCCTGGCGGGTGTACGGGGCCCCAAGTCCCTGGCGCTCTCCGGCGAGGTCGCGGACGGGACGGTCCTCGCGGAGCCGGTCGCCCCGGAGTACGCGCGGGCGGCGCTCGGACACATCGCCGCCGACCGCCCGCACCGGCTCGTCGCGTACAACATCGCGTCCGTCGACGCCGATCCGGTCACCGCGCTGGCCGCCGCCCGCCCGGGCCTGGAGTGGATCGGCGAGCCCGACTGGCACGCGCACATCGCGCCGCTCCCGTTCGCCGACGAACTGGTCGCGCTGCGGGCCGGGTGCGCGAGCCGCGAGGAGTTCGTGGCGCGCATGCCCGACGGCTGGGTCGCCCGGCTCGCCGTGGCCGGGACGCCGGCGGAGGCCCGGGCCCGTCTCGACGGGCTGCGGACGGCGGGCGTCACCGACACCGTGCTGGCTCCGGTCGGCCCCGATCCGCTGGGAGCCCTCGCTTCACTGGCGGCCGTTCTCGACGCGTAAGGCCCGCCAAACCAACTGAGTCACCGCAACACCTTTCGACTGATGGCACTCTCCGATCGAAAGGGATGCATTGTCGGCCGTTTCTGACTGCTTTTCGCTATGAACGGAGGCGGTGGGCCCTGGCGAGGCAGGATGTCCCCGTGATGGGCAACCTTCCCGTCGTGACGACCAGTTTCGTGGGCCGCACCGGCGAACTGGTCAGCATCGAACGGGCACTTCGAGATCATCGGCTGGTCACGCTCACGGGCAGCGGCGGGGTCGGCAAGAGCCGGCTGGCCCTGCGCATCGCCGAGCGTGCCCGGGGCCGGTACGCGGACGGCGTCTGGTGGGCCGACCTGTCCCATCTCCACGACGACCAGCTGCTCGCCACGACGGTCTGCGACGGCGTCGGGCTCCTGGACCACAGTCCGCGCCGACCGGTGGCCGCGCTCGGTGAGTGGCTGTCCGGGAAAGAGCTGCTCCTCGTCCTCGACTGCTGCGAGCGGATCGTCGGCCCCTGCGGCCGGCTCGTCACCGAACTGCTCGCCGGGGCCCCGGGGCTGACGGTCCTGGCCACCAGCCGGGAGCCGTTGGGTTCGGCGGGCGAGAGGTGCGTCGAGGTGCCCCCGCTGTCCGCGGGCGACGACGGCGACGAGGCCGTCCGGCTCTTCCACGAGCGCGCGGCCGCCGTCGCCCCGGAGCTCTCGCTCGACGATCCCGCGAGCGCGGCCGCCGTCGCCGAGATCTGCCGCCGCCTCGACGGCATACCGCTAGCCGTCGAACTGGCCTGTGCCCAGCTCCGCGAGAGCACCCCGCAGGAGATCACCGGGCGGCTGGCCTCCCGGGCGGAGGACCTCACCGACGACACGGTCTGGCCGCGCCGCCACCGGGCCCTGCGCACCACCATCGGCTGGAGCCACGAGCTCTGCGCCCCGCTGGAGCGGCTGCTGTGGGCACGGCTCTCCGTCTTCCGGGGCGTCATCACGGCGCTGGACGCGGAGGCGGTGTGCGCGGGCGGGCCGCTGGAGGCGGAGGCCGTCGCGCCCGCTCTGGAACGTCTGGCCGACCAGTCCGTGCTCCGGCGGACCGGGAACGGCTACCGGATGCTGGACACGCTGCGCGAGTACGGGGCGATGTGGCTGGCGGAGCTGGCGGAGGACGCGCTCCTCGCCGACCGGCACGCCCGGCACTTCGCCCATGTCGCCGTCCAGGCGTACGCGGGGTGGCTCGGTCCTTCGCAGGTCCTCTGGTATCACCGCATCGCCGACACCCACGCGGACCTGTGCGCGGCCCTGGACCATCTGCTGGCCGAGGACCCTGAGATGGCGATGGAGATGGCCGGGTGCGCCGGTCTCTTCTGGAGCTGCTGCGGCCATCTGCACCAGGCCCGTACGTACCTGGAACGGGTGCTCGCCCTGCCGCTCTCCGCCGGTCCGCACCGCACCCGGGCTCTCTGGGCCCTGGGGATCACGCTGACGCTCCAGGGCGACCACGAGGCGGCAGGCCGCACCGGCGAGGAGTGCGAGCAGGCGGCCCGCCGCGAGGAGGCCCCGGAGTCGGTGCTCCTCGCGGCGCACTCCGTGAGCTTCACGTATCTGATGATGGGCCGGCCGCTCACGGCGTACTCCGTCAGCGACCGCGCGCTGGAGGACCACCCGGGGGACCCGGCCGACACGCCCTCGCAGCTGCGCTGCCGGGTGATACGCCTGTTCGCCCTGTCGGCGCTCGGCCGGCTCGACGAGGCGTACGAGGAGGCCATGCGGCTCCAGCGGATCAGTCTGCGGTTCGGCGAGCACTGGGCGCGGGCGTACGCCGATCATCAACTCGCCCTCATACACCTGCTCCAGGGCCGTCCCCGCCATGCGGAGAGCCACGCTCGCGCGATGCTCGCGAGCAAGCACGAACTCCACGACAGCCTCGGCATCGCGCTCGGTCTCGATCTGCTCGCCGGGGCCATCGCCGCGCAGGGGAACGGGGTGGCCGCGGCCCGGGCGTCCGGTGCGGGGCACGCCTACTGGCGCATGATCGGCCACCCGCACCGGGGCACCCCGGAGCTCGGGGCGATCCGCGAGCAGTGGGAGCTGAGGGCCCGGCAGGCCGCGGGCGACTCGGCGTACGAGCGGGCCTACCGGCGCGCCTCGGCCGACGACGCCGAACGCGGCCTGGCCCTCGCGCTGGAGCGCGGGAACCCCGGCTAGGCCTGTCGTCAACCTGCCGTCGTCGCCCGGAGCTCAGCAGGCGGCAGGCGGCAGTTTGACGACAGGCCCTGGAGGGTGTCCGGCCCTTCCCGTCGGACAGTCCGGCAGGACTTGGCCCGTGAATCGGGGAGACACCCCCGGGGAGCGTGGGCTTAGCATCCGGGTATGACGTCGATCAGCCGACTCCGCCCCGACCATGCCGAGGCTCTGCTCGCCTTCGAGCGGGAGAACCGGACCTACTTCGCCGCGTCCATCACCGACCGGGGCGACGCCTATTTCGCCGAGTTCACCGAACGCCATCGCGTCCTGCTCGCCGAGCAGGACGCGGGGCTGCACCACCTCCACCTCATCGAGGACGGCGACGGCGGCGTCCTCGGCCGGATCAACCTCGTCGAGGTGCGGGACGGTTCGGCCGAGCTGGGCTACCGGATAGCGGAGAAGGCAGCGGGCCAGGGGCTGGCCACCTGGGCGGTCCAGCGGATCTGCGTGCTGGCGGTCGAGGAGTACGGGCTCACCTCGCTGCGCGCCGAGACGACGCTGGACAACACGGGCTCCCGAGCGGTGCTGGCGCGTACGGGGTTCGAGCCGCTGGAGGACGTCATGTTCGGCGACCGCCCCGGGCGGCGGTACGTCCTGGATCTGAGCGAGGGCGCTCCCCCGGCCCGCTGACCGCCGCGCCGGAGAGAGCGACGGCGAGGAGCGGGGCAGAGCGGGCGAGGCCGGGCGCGCGGTCTGACGCCGGGGGTGTGGCGGTGGTCGCCCGGATGGTCCACCTCGGGGGCAAGCACGGTCCGGCCGCCCGATGCTGGGGCTCGCGGGAGCGGACCGTACCGCTCCGCCCTTCGCCCACCGCCTTCAGGAGGCCCCCGTGCCCGCACGTTCCCACTCGGACGCCCCGCTCCCCCGCCCTCGGCCCCGCCGACGGAGCGCCGTCGTCGTCGCCCTTGCCGCCGCATCGCTCGCCGGGCTGATGAGCGGCCCGGCCCACGCGGGCGGTGACCGGGGCCCGGACGGGGGCGGCGGCCCGCACGGACCGGCCGACCCCGCGTTGCGGCGCGGGCTCCAGGCGCTCGTGGACACCCCGGGCGGGCCGCCCGGCGCCATCGCCGTCCTCACGGCCGACGGCCGGAGCGAGGTGTACCGGGCGGGTACGTCGCAGCTCGGCACCGGGCGACCGCCCCGGACCACCGACCACATGCGGATCGCCAGCACGGCGAAGGCCTTCAGCGGCTCGGTCGCCCTGCAACTCACCCAGCGGGGCGCGCTCGGTCTCGACGACACCATCGGCCGGCGGCTGCCCAGGCTGCCCGCCGCCTGGCACCGGGTGACGCTGCGCCAGCTCCTGAACCACACCAGCGGACTCCCCGACTACACCGAGGACCCGACGTTCATCGCCGAGCTGACGGCCGATCCCCGCAGGCACTTCGACTCCCGCCGGCTGCTGGACTACGTCGCCGGGGACCCGCTGCGGTTCCGGCCCGGGTCCGCCTACCGCTACTCCAACTCCGACAACATCGCCGTGGCACTGATGGCCGAGGCGGTGGCGGGTCAGCGGTACGAGAAGCTCCTCGCCGAACTCGTCTACCGGCCGCTCGGCCTGCGCGACACCAGCCTCCCGCAGGGCTACCGGCTGCCCTCGCCCTATCTGCACGGCTACGCGGTGGACCAGCCGGGCGCGCCGGAGGACGTCAGCACGGTGCTCAGCGCCTCGGGTGTGTGGGCGTCGGGCGGTATCGTCTCCACGCCCCGGGACCTGGGGGCCTTCATCCGCGGTTACGCCGGCGGGCTGGGGCTCGGCCCGGCGGTCCGGAAGCAGCAGTTGACGTTCGTGGCGGGCAGCTCCGAACCCGCCGGTCCCGGGCGTAACAAGGCCGGTCTCGCCGTCTTCTCGTACGCGACGCGCTGCGGCACCGTGTACGGCCACACCGGCAACTTCCCCGGCTACACCCAGCTGGCCGCGGCGACCAAGGACGGCAAACGCTCCCTGACCGTCTCCCTCACCTCCCAGGTGAACAGTTCGACGAACCCGCGGCTGCTGGCCACCCTCCGCAAGCTCCAGGAGGACTTCGTCTGCCGGCTGCTCGACCGCCGGAAGCCGGGCGGCGCGTACTAGACCGGGTCATCGTGGACCGGCAGCCCGCCCGGTTCAGCCCTGGAGGGTGGCGAGCCAGTCGGTCAGCAGCCGGTTGACCTCGTCGGGGCGCTCCTGCTGGATCCAGTGGCCGCAGCCGTCCAGGAGGTGGGAGGCCGCGAGCCCGGGCAGGGTGGTGGGGTAGGCGTCGATGGCGTCGGACATCCAGGTGGTGGAGGCGTCCAGGGCGCCGCCGATGAACAGGGACGGCTGCTCGACCGGGGCTCCGCGGTACGGGGTGAGGTCTTCCCAGTCCCGGTCCATCGTGCGGTAGCGGTTCAGTGCTCCGGTGATTCCCGTGCGCTCGAACTCCCCGGCGTAGACGTCGAGGTCGTCCTCGCTCAGCCAGGCCGGAAGCGCCTGGGTGGGGAAGCGGTCGCGCAGCCGGCCGCCGCCACGGGCGACGAAGTGCGGGTCGGGGTCGTTCGGGGCGGGCATGGTGTCGGCGGACAGGGCGGCGTAGAAGCCCGCGAGCCAGCCCCGGACGTCGGGCTCGATCTCCGCCTCCGCGCGGCCGGGCTCCTGGAAGTAGGAGACGTAGAACTCCTGATCGGCGCCCCCGATCCGGCTGAAGATGTCGGAGGGGCGGGGGCCTCCGGGCGGCGCGTAGGGAACGCTCAGCAGGGCCACCGCGGTGAAGACCTCGGGGTGGAGCAGGGCGGAGGCGGAGGCGATGTTGGAGCCCCAGTCGTGGCCGGCGATCACCGCGTCCTCCTCGCCGAGGGCGCGCACGACGGCGATGTTGTCCGCCACCAGGTCCAGCATCCGGTAGGCGTCGGTCTCGGCCGGCTTGGAGGAGCGGCCGTAACCGCGCACGTCGATCGCCACCGCCCGGTAGCCGGCCGCGGCGAGGGCCGGGAGCTGGTGCCGCCAGGAGTACCAGGACTCGGGAAAGCCGTGCACCAGCAGGACCAGCGGGCCGGAGCCCTGCTCGACCAGGTGCAGTCGTCCGGCCGGCGCTTCGACGGTTCGGTGGCGCGGTGCGGCGGAAGATCCGGGCTGCATGGGCGTTTCTCCTCGGCTCGGGGACGGATGCGGGTACCCGGCGATCATGCGGCGCGGTCCCCGTCCGACGCGATCAGAGTTGCCATTACGGCAAAATCGCGCGACAAGGCGGCGCGCACAGGAAGAAGGGGTACGCCGGGTGTCCGGCGTACCCCTTCGCGGGTCGGGTGGTGAGGCGGTCAGTCCTCGTCGGTCTCCTCGCGGACGATGGTGTCGTTCTTGGCGTCCACGTCGAAGGTCGTCTTCTTCCAGTCGGAACCGACCACGTCGACCTGCCAGATGACGCCGTCGCCTTCGTTGTCCTCGAGGCTGACGGAGGTGACCGTCCCCTTCTTCTTCTCGGTGGCGACCTTGGCGGCCTGCTGCGGGGTCTGGGTGGCCTGGGCGAGCCAGTCGGCCGTCTGCTTCTTGTCGTCCGCGTCCTGGTCCGCGTCGACCCGGGCCTCGATCACCTTGCCGTCGACCGCGTTGATCCGGACGGTGTGGATCGTGCCGTCCTTCTCCGCGACCTCCGCGACCCAGACCGGGCCGTCGGCGCCCGGGCTCGCGCTCGGGCTGCCGGTTCCGGTCGGGCTGGGGGAGCCGGTCGGGCTGGGCGATCCCGTGGGGCTGCCGGTCGCGGTCGGGCTGGGGCTCTGGTTGTCGTCGTCGTCCACACCCTCCAGGTCCAGATCGACGAGCTTGCTTCCGGCGACCTCGCCGGTGGCGGTGGTGGCCGCGTCGTCGAAGGTGACCTTCGTGGCGTCGAGCACCGTCTTGCGTTCCTGCTGGTCCTCGGTGAGCTGGGCGGTGGCCGACGGGGACGTCGTCTGCTTCTGCGGGACGACCTTGGCCGCCTCGGAGGTGGCCGCGCTGCTCGCGCTGTCCGAGCTCTGACCGCAGCCGGTCATCAGGAGGGCCGTGGCCGCGGCCAGGGAGAGGGCGCCGACCGCCTTGAGAGTGCGGGAACGGGAGGAGGCACTGTTCATTCGTCGAGGCTCAAGTCTCATGCACGCATGCCTAGCCCTTGAGGCCTTCCGTCATGTTGTCCTCCCGGGCGGAGTCACCCGATCGACCGGGCGGCTCCGCCCGTTGGCCGTCGCTCCCCGGGCGGTCCACGCCCGGGTGCGAAACAATGGCGGCAGGGCCGTATTCTCCGCGCACGGCCGGGAGAACGTCATGAACCAGATGGTGCACACCGAGCGTTACGAGCTGATCTTCCAGATGTCCGGCGCCGCGGACGACGTGGTGCGTGTCCGGCTGACCGACCGGCTGGGGGCCGGCGGATTCCCGGTGTACGAGGACGAGACGGGGATCGTCCGCGCCGAGATCAGCGACCGGGGTGAGGTCCGCATGCTCGCCAGCGGCGGCCACCAGGTCCCCGGCGCTCCCCTGCTGGCCCGCCCCCTGACCGAGGACGCGCCCGGCACGCGCTGACCGGACCCGTCGGGCGGGGCGCACCGGTGACCGGTGCGCCCCGCCCGCACGTGCGCCCACGCCCCGGCAGGAGCCCGCCGCGTCCGTTCATGCCCACACGTCGCCCGAATGTGTTTACATTCCCGCACCCCGGACGTAACCTGAGCGCGAAACCACAGACTCGGGCATGAAACGGAAACGAAACCACATGTACGCACCGGAGCGTCAGCAGGAGATCCTCCGCCTCGCCCAGGAGAGCGGCCGGGTCGACGTGCTGTCCCTGGCCGAGGAGTTCCAGGTGACGGCCGAGACCGTCCGGCGGGACCTCAAGGCCCTGGACCGGGCGGGGCTGCTGCGCCGGGTGCACGGTGGGGCGATCCCGGTGGGGCGGCTGGACTTCGAGCCCGACCTCGCCGAGCGCGACGCCCTCTCCGCCGACGAGAAGGACCGCATCGCGCAGGCCGCCCTCGCCGAGCTGCCCGCCGACGGCAATGTGATCGTCGACGCCGGGACCACCACCGCGCGGCTCGCCGCCGCCGTACCGGTCGACGCGGCGCTGACCGTCGTGACGCACGCGCTGCCGGTGGCCGCCCGGCTCGCCGACCACCCGGGCATCGCGCTGCATCTGGTGGGCGGCCGGGTCCGGCACCGTACGCGCGCGGCGGTCGACGCCTGGGCGCTGGGTTCGTACGCCGAGATCAACGCCGACGTGGTCTTCCTCGCCACCAACGGCTTCTGTCCCGACCGCGGTCTGACCACACCCGACCTCGCCGAGGCCGCGGTGAAGCGGGCCGTGATCAAGGCGGCCCGCAGGGTCGTCCTGCTCGCCGACTCCGGCAAGTTCGGACAGGAGCACTTCGCCCGCTTCGGCGACCTCGCCGATGTGGACCTGCTCATCACCGACACGGGCCTCAGCCCCGACGACGCCCGCTCCATCGAGAGCCGGGGCACGGAAGTAGTACGCGCATGATCCTCACCGTCACCCCCAACCCCAGCCTGGACCGGACCTACGAGCTGCCCGGCCTCACGCGCGGCACCGTCCTGCGCGCCACGGCGGACCGCGTCGACCCGGGCGGCAAGGGGGTCAACGTCTCCCGTGCGGTCGCGGCGGCCGGGCACCGCACCGTCGCCATCGCCCCGATGGGCGGTCCGGAGGGCGCCCTGCTCACCAGGCTCCTCGGCGACCTGGGCATCGAGGCGGCCGGGGTGCCGATCGGCGGGAACACCCGGATCAACGTCACCCTCGTCGAACCCGACGGCACCCTCACCAAGGTCAACGCGGCGGGCCCCGAACTGAGTCCGGCCGAGGCCGAGGACGTCCTCGAAGCGGTACGGGTGCGCTCGGCCGCCGCCGACTGGATCGCCTGCTGCGGGAGCCTGCCGCGCGGACTGCCGCCGCGGTGGTACGCGGAGCTGGTCGAGCGGAGCCACCGCGCCGGTGCCCGGATCGCGCTGGACACCTCGGGTGCGGCCCTCACCGCCGCGCTCGCCGAAGAGCCCGACGTGATCAAGCCCAACGCCCAGGAGCTGGCCGAGGCCGTGGGCCGTCCGCTGGCCACGGTGGGCGACGCGCTCAAGGCCGCCGAGGAGCTGCGCGAGCGCGGCGCCCGGTCGGTGCTGGCGAGTCTGGGCGCGGACGGACAGCTGCTGGTCGAGGCGTCGGGCGCCTACTTCGCGACCGCCCCGGTGGCCGCCGTACGCAGCAATGTCGGCGCGGGGGACGCCTCGCTGGCCGGCTTCCTCGCGGCGGGCGGGCGGGGCCCGGAAGCGCTCGCCTCGGCCGTCGCCCACGGGGCCGCGGCCGTGCAGCTGGCCGGAAGCCTCATGCCCACCCCGGCCGACCTCGATCTGCCGTCGGTCGTGACGACCTCCGACGTACCGGTGGACCGCGCACTGAGCGAGCCGGCCCCATGACCCCCGCACCGTCCACGCCCCCACGATCCCCGGACCTCCCGTACGGTCCCCACCCGTACGCGAGCTCCGCCCCGTCCCCCCGAGCCGCCGCCCCGGCGGTCCCCGAGCAAGGAGCACCGCGATGAGTGAGCTGATCACCGCGGACCTGGTCGACCTCGATCTGTCCGCCACGACGAAGGACGCCGCCGCGAGGTCGCTCGCCGAGCGGATGGTGGCCGCACACCGCGTCACCGATCTCGACGGTTTCCTGGCCGACGTCGCCGCACGTGAGGCACAGCTGCCGACCGGCCTCGACGGCGGGATCGGCATCCCGCACTGCCGCAGCGAGCATGTGAACGCCCCGACGCTGGCTTTCGGGCGCAGCGCGGCGGGCATCGACTTCGGAGCTGCCGACGGTCCCGCCGACCTGATCTTCCTCATCGCCGCCCCGGCCGGGGCCGACGACGACCACCTCACCATCCTGTCGGGGCTGGCCCGCCGGCTGATGGACCCGGAGTTCACCGCCGCGCTGCGCGCCGGTACGGACCCGGCGGCGGTGGCTGCGCTGATCCGGGGCGAGGAGCCGCCCCCCGAGGCAGAGGGAGCGGAACCCGGGACCGAGACCGCCGAAGCGGACGGAAGCGTCCCCTTCCGGATCGTCGCCGTCACCTCCTGCCCCACCGGTATCGCCCACACCTACATGGCCGCCGAGTCCCTGGCCGCGGCGGGCCGCGCCGAGGGCGTCGAGGTCACGGTGGAGACCCAGGGCTCGGGCGGCTTCAAGAAGCTGGACCCCGCTGTCATCGCGGCGGCGGACGCCGTGATCTGGGCGCATGACGTGGAAGTGCGGGAGAAGACCCGCTTCCGCGGCAAGCCCGTGGTCGACGTCGGGGTGAAGGCGGGCATCAACCGGCCCGCCGAACTCATCGCCGAGGCCCGCCGCAAGGCGGAACGCGGAGAGATCGCCGCCCTGTCCGAGGCCGACGGCGGCAGGGGCTCCGGCGACGGGGGCGAGGACATATCCGGCGCGGACCACGCGCACTTCGGCGTCCGGCTCCGTACGTATCTGATGTCCGGCGTGAGCTACATGGTTCCGTTCGTCGCGGCGGGCGGTCTGCTGATCGCCCTGTCGTTCGCCATCGGCGGCTACGAGACAGCGAGCGCCAAGTCGGTGGCCGACCACTTCGTGTGGGGCGAGGCGGACAGCTGGGCGGCCCTGCTCAACCAGATCGGTTCGGCGGCCTTCGCGTTCCTGGTGCCGGTGCTGGCCGGGTACATCGCGTACGGGATGGCGGACCGGCCCGCGCTGGTGCCGGGCTTCGTGGGCGGGTCCATCGCGCTGACGGTGAACGCCGGGTTCCTCGGCGGTCTGGTCGCCGGTCTGCTGGCCGGTGCGGTGGTGATGGCGATCCAGCGGGTGCCGGTCCATGCGACCTTGCGCGGCATCATGCCGGTGCTGGTGATCCCGTTGATCGCGTCGGCGGTCGTGGGCTTCCTGATGTTCATCGTGGTCGGCAAGCCGATCGCCTCGCTGCAGAACGCGTTGACGGACTGGCTGAACGGCCTGTCGGGCTCCAACGCGGTGATCCTCGGTGTCGTCCTCGGCCTGATGATGTGCTTCGACATGGGCGGCCCGCTGAACAAGGTGGCGTACGCCTTCGCGGTCGGCGGTCTCGCCGATCCGACCGACGGCAGCCTGAAGGTGATGGCCGCGGTCATGGCGGCCGGGATGGTCCCGCCGCTGGCGATGGCGCTCGCCACCACCGTACGCAAGAAGCTGTTCACGAAGACCGAGCGGGAGAACGGCCGGGCGGCCTGGGTGCTGGGGGCCTCGTTCATCACCGAGGGCGCGATCCCGTTCGCCGCCGCCGATCCGCTGCGGGTCATCCCGTCCGTGATGGCGGGCGGCGCGGTCACCGGCGCGCTGTCGATGGCCTTCGGCGCGACGCTGCGCGCTCCGCACGGCGGCGTCTTCGTCGTCCCGCTGATCGGCGAGCCGTTCCTCTACCTGCTCGCCATCGCCGCCGGAACGCTGGTGGCGACCGCGCTCGTCGTCCTGCTCAAGGGCGCACGCCGGGCGGCACCGGACGCGGCCGGGGAGGCGGGGGCCACGGGCTCCGACGACTCCCGGGTCACGGTCGCCGCCTGAGCACCTCACCACCCCCGCACGACACCACCGTCCCTCTCACCCAGGAGTGATCCATGCACCAGCAGACCGTCGTCATAGGCTCCCGCAGCGGGCTGCACGCCCGTCCGGCGTCGCTGTTCGTCAAGGCCGCCGCCCGTCAGCCGGTCAAGGTCACCATCGCCCGTGAAGGGCGCGACCCGGTCGACGCCCGCAGCATGCTCGCGGTGCTGGCCCTGGCGGCGCCGTACGGGGAGGCCGTGGTCCTGAGCGCCGAGGGCGATGGGGCGCAGGCGGCGGTCGAGGAGCTGTCAGAGCTGCTGGCGCAGGATCTCGATACCGCCGCCTGACCGGCAGGACACCCCGTAGCTTGGGGACGTGACCGAACACTGGAACGCCGCCGACCCCGCCGTCCTCGCCCTGCCGTCGGGGCGGCTGGTCCGGGGGCGGGGTCTGCGCAAGCCGCTCCCCCCGGGCCCCGAACCGGACTTCGCCGTATACCTGCTGGGCCGCACCCCTCCCCCGGTCCGCTGGGAGTCGCGCTGGCTGCGGTGGCCGGACTTTCGGCTCCCGGCGGACCGGGAGGAGGCGCGGGTCCTGCTCCGCGAGGTGTGGGAGCGTGCGGCCGACGAGCGGGTCGAGGTGGCCTGCGGCGGCGGGATGGGCCGGACCGGGACGGCGCTGGCCGCCCTGGCCGTCCTGGACGGGGTGCCCGCCGAGGAGGCGGTCGCGTTCGTCCGTGCCGGCTACCACCCGCGGGCGGTGGAGACGCCGTGGCAGCGCCGGTACGTACGGAACTTCGCACCGCGCTGAGGATCAGGGCTTGCCGGGCACGTTCTTGAAGGTGTCGGGCACCGGCAGGGTGGCCCAGCGGCCGATCGGCCAGGCGACGACGACGGCCCTGCCGACGACCTCGTCGACCGGGACCATCCCCTCGTTGGGGTCGTCCCGGTGGTAGCGGGAGTCGGCGGATTCCTGGCGGTGGTCCCCCATGACCCACAGCTTGCCGTCGGGCACGGTGACCTTGAACTGGCCCCCGTCCTCGTCGTTGCTGCAGGGGGTGTTGCCGGGGAAGATGTACGGCTCGTCCAGGGCGGTGCCGTTGACCTTGACCGGGCCGTCGCCCGCGCACTCCACGGTGTCGCCGCCGACGCCGATGACGCGCTTGATGAGGTCCTTCTCCTCGGCTGAGGGCATCACCCCGATGAAGCTCAGCACCTTCTGCACGGTGTTGGGCTCGTCCACGGGCATGCCCGCGAGCCAGTCGGCCGGGTCGTGGAAGACGATCACCTCGCCGCGTTCCGGTTCCGAGCCGAACCAGGGGGTCAGCTTGTCGACCAGGACCCGGTCGCCCCGCTGGAGGGTGTTCTGCATCGAGTCCGAGGGGATGGAGAAGGCCTGCACCAGGAACGTCTTGATGAGCAGGGCCAGCACCAGGGCCATGACGACCAGGAGCGGCAGCTCCACCCAGAACGGCCGCTTCTTCCGTGTCCTCGAACGCCGCGCTCCCGCACGCCCCATGCCACCGCTCCTCGCCCCGTGAACCGCCTGTGCCCGTCCCTCCGGGGACGGGTCCGGTGATCCACTCTATGGGGCGTGGAGCGCGACGACAGTCGCTATGCGGGTTCCGCGCCGACCGGCGGGACTCTCGCGCCCTCTCCGGCGCGCACGGCTTCGACGACGCTCTGGTGGAAGCTGCGGCTCTCCTCCTCGGAGGGGCAGGGCACGGGGCTGCCCACGAGGGTGAACCAGTCGGAGGAGCCGCTGTACTGCACGGCCACCGACGCCTGTCCGTCGAACCATGTCGTATGCACGGTGAGGTCGCCGCTGAGGATGCCCGCTTCTTCGGTGCGCACTCCGCCGGTGCCCGTGTAGACCCCGCTGGTCGTCCAGGATGCCCAGCTCATGATGGTCACCTTTCGGACGATGACACTGCTTGTCCGGCCGATTTCCTTCGAGTATGGCACCGCCGGTGGGACTGTGCACGGGTCCGTGCGCGCCGGCCCACGGGCCCCGGGCTCAGCCCCTCCGGAGCACTCCGCGGACGAACGCGGCCTGGCCCGCGTGCTGGAGATCCTCGGCGACGACGCTGATCAGCCGGACACCCAGAGTCACCGGGGGCGACCAGCCCTCGTCGACGATCCGGTCGAGGGCGTGGCCCTCCAGTCCCGCGACGAAGTCGAGCGTCCGCTCCTGTACGGCGTCGAAATAGCCGAGGAGGGGTTCGGCGGAGTCCACACGGACCGCGGCGACCTCGTCACTGCTGTGCCCGTAGCCGGTGTCCGTCGCATCGAAGGGGAGCGCGAAGCGGTCGGCCCAGCCTTCGGTGAGCCAGATCTGTGCCGTGCCGGAGGCTTCGGCGATGTGGTCGTCCTGGATGCGGGTGAGATGCCAGACGAGCCAGGAGATGGAGTTGGCCCCCTCGTCGAGCCGGGCGTTGAGGTCGTCGGGCGGCAGCCCCTCGACCGCCGCGTGGACGGCCTCCCCGACCCGGTCGAACGCTTCGGCCAGCATGCCTGCGGTGTTCATCCGCCCACTGTCGCTCACCGGGCGTCGGAGGCCCGGGGTGCGACACACCGCCGTACGATCGGCTCATGGTGCAGAGCAGCGCGCAGGATGTCGACCAGTATCTCGCCGAGGCCCCGGAGGCCCGCCGGGAGGCCCTCACGAGGCTGCGCGCTTTGTGCCGCCAGGAGCTGACGGGGTTCCGCGAGGTGATGGCGTACGGCATGCCCGCCTACGAACGGGAGGGGAAGGGCGAGATCGCCTTCGCCGACCAGAAGCAGTACATCTCGTTCTATCTGCTGCGCACGGATGTCCGCGACGCGTTCGCGGACCGGCTGTCCTCGCACGACATGGGCAAGGGCTGCCTGCGGTTCCGCCGGCCGCAGAAGATCGACTTCGAGCTTGTCCGTGACCTTCTGCGGGCGACGGCGGCGACCCCCGGCACGCCCTGCTGACGAGCCCGGGGAGGGTTCAGACGAGCAGGCTCAGCAGGTGGGCGCAGGCGGTGGCCTCGTCCGGGTGGCGGGCGATGACGTCGTACGTTCCGCGCTCGTACGCCCCGGTCTCCCAGCCGCCGTCCCCGCCCCGTCGGACGAAGAGGAAGTCCGGCGAGGCGGGGACGGGCTCGTGGACGCCCTCGATGCGGTAATAGCCGCCGGGGATCCGTGCTTCGACGAGTGCGGCGTGCAGGGCCCGGCGGTCCATACCGGGTTACGCGCCCGCGGGCGTCAGATAGGCGTTGTCCAGCAGCCACTTCACATTGAGCCGCTGCCCCGCGCCCGGGTCGAGGAACACGGCGTCGAGCTTGATCTGCTGCCCGCCGCCGGGCTGCTCGAACCACGGGGCGATGGAGCCCTGCCAGACCCAGAAGGGCTTGGCGACCTTGTAGACGCGGTAGTCGCACGGGGTGTCCGCGTCACGGGTGCTGAGGTTCTGCGGGGGCAGGGCGCGCTCGGCGTAGGCGTCACCGGCGGGGGCCAGGTAGCCGCCGTACTCCGAGCCGAAGCGGTCCAGGCGCTGGCCGGTGCGCAGCTTGACGGGCTCCTTGTCGATCTCGCCGTTCACCTCGGCGAAGCCGTCGTTGGGCGGGTACTTCCAGCTGCCGGTGTCCGCGGGCCCTTCCCAGTACTTCTTCAGGAAGTCCTTCGGGGTGAGGTCTCCGGTGCGCTGGTAGCCGTTCAGGAGCGGGCCGACCGGGGCGAGCCGCTTGTTGGGCAGCCACTTGGGGCCGAGGCGGGCGTCGCCGCGGAACTCTCCGGTGCACTGTTCGTGGCGTTCGGCGGCGGGAGCGGGCTTCTCGGGCCCCGGTGCGGCGCTCGCCGTCGGTGCGGTGATCAGTCCGGCGGCGATGCCGAGGGCGGCGAGTGCGGTACGCATACGGTTCATTCAGGAGTCCCCTTGAGCACTGATGATCCATCAGGACAGCTGACGTAGGGTAACCGCTCGGCTACTTCCAGGATTCGCGCCATGCCGCTTTCCGGCCAGGCCGGACAGCACCGCGCCCCGGTCGCGACGGTGCGCGTCCGGGGCGTGGCGGCCCGGCCGGGTGTGCACCCCCGGCCTGTACGGCTGCTAGCTGACGTTGACGTCGATGCAGGCGTAGAAGGCGTTGGAGGTGTCCGCGATGTTCCAGACGGCCAGGACCTTCTGCTGACCGGTCTTGTTGCCGAAGTCGACCTGGTGGGTCACGGTCGCGCCGGGCTGCGCGCCGCCGTCGTCGAATTCGGCGATCTTCTCACCGCCCACGAAGTACTGCCAGGTGCTGGTCGAGTGGCGTGCGGTGAGCTTCCACTCGAACTGCTGGGAGCGGTTCACCGGAGTGACGGCCCAGCCCTTGGAGTCGTCGTCCAGCTCGGCGAAGCCGCTGTTGCCGCCGCTGCAGCTGGTCAGCCCCTTGGGGCCCTCGACGCTCTGCGGTTCGTACGTGATCGAGCCGCAGCTGACGGTTCCGGCGGCGCACTGGGCCTGACGGCTCGGCGGGTTGGAGATGTAGCCGTGGGCACTGGCGGAGCTCGCCGGGAGGCTCAGGGCGAGGACCGGGGCGAGTACGGCGCCGACGGCGAGTGCGGTCTTCCTTTTCGCGTGCATGCTTCTCCTTCACATGAGACCGCACCGCGCGGTGGCGGACCGTGGGGGGTCCGGCTTCGACGGCGAGGCCTCGCGAGTGTGGGGCCAAGAGGCGCGAAGGGCTGCAAGTCCCTTGCCGGACAAGCCTGATGACAGGTGTCCGGAAAGGCCTTGCACTTGGACTAGACCATACCTACCGACGCGTGCACGTCAAGGGTGAGGACCGACGGGGCCCCGCCCCCGGAGCCGCGCGGGCGGCCGCACGCGGTGCGTGCGGCCGCCCGGTTGACGCGATCACTCCTGGTCGTCGCCGAAGCGGACCGTGACCCGCTCGAAGCCGAGGGAGCCGAGCAGACCCTTCAGCATGTCGGCGGTGTTC
This sequence comes from Streptomyces globisporus C-1027, assembly GCF_000261345.2. Taxonomy (NCBI): domain Bacteria; kingdom Bacillati; phylum Actinomycetota; class Actinomycetes; order Kitasatosporales; family Streptomycetaceae; genus Streptomyces; species Streptomyces globisporus. The sequence continues at coordinate 218,753 of NZ_CP013738.1, forward strand.
TTCTCCGCCCGGGCGGTCAGTTCGCTCTCCATCGCCGCTTCCGAGATGTGCTGGACGGCGAGCTTGTTGACGGCCTGCTCACTGCCCGGGTTGTCGGAGAAGAAGTCGCCCAGACGGTCGAAGAAGCCGCGCTGCTTCGAGACCGTGTAGGAGCGGTCCGGGTCGAGGGCCGGCTTGCCCAGAACCGCGCGCGGCAGGCGCAGTTCGGCCTCGGTGCGATCCTCGTTGACCTTGACACCGCCCTCGGTGACCTTGCCCAGGTCCACGGAGGAGCCGACCGTGCCGGCCCCGACGAACAGGGTGCGGGTGCCGCGCAGGGCGTCGGGGACGTACTTCGTGTCCTTCTCCAGGTCGACGACGACCTGGAAGTTGCCCGAGGCGGCCTCGTACGAGCTCATGTCCTGGATGGACTTGAGCACGGCAGGGCCCGACCGGTCGTGGGTCTCCTCGCCGAAGAAGTCGTCGAGCCCCGGCAGCAGGCTGAGCCTGCTGCCGGCGAACAGCAGGGCCAGCACGGCCGCGGCCGCGCCGAGGATTTTCAGCCATCCCCGCGAGGGGCGGGCGGTGCGCTTCCGGTCGCCGTGCGGCGCGGGCTCTGTGGTTACGTCGCTGGACGTCATGTTCTGCGTGTGACCCGTATCCGGTGTTTTCAGTCCGCCTCGCGTCGCCTCTCGTTCAAACTCCTCTGCAAAATAGGCCTGTTCCGGTACGGACGGGCAGACACCCGGACGCCACCCACGTCCCGGAGCCCGGGGCCGCTCAGCTCGGTGAGGCCGCCACCCGTACGCGGTCGCTGTCACCGTCGGAGAGGAACGCGGCGAGCTCTCTCCCCTGGTCGGCGACGGCGGCCCGATCAGGCCGGGAAAGGGTGCGCAGGGGGTCCACCGTGACGACGTCCTCGGCGACGGTCCAGGTGGCGGCGACGCGGCCGTCGACCAGCACGACGCGCTCACCGGCCACCGAGAGGCCACGGTGGGCGTCGTCGATGATCCGGCCGCGGTCCTGGTAGCCCAGGATCGCGTTGTCGAAGGCGGGCAGGAACCGTACCGGCGCGGGAGTGTCCGGGTCCGGGCGCGGCGCGTCGGGCAGGTCGAGCAGTTCCCGTCCCCGCTCGTCGCGGAAGCGGACCAGTTCGTCGCGTACGGCGGCCACCGCGCCGGGCAGTCCGGCCAGGCCGGACCAGGCGCGCAGGTCGGCCGTCGCGGCCGGCCCGTACGCGGCCAGATAGCGCCTGACCAGCGCCTGCCCGACCAGGTCGTCGGCGCCTTCGGGGGCGGGCGGATCGACCGGGCGGCCCAGCCAGGAGGACAGCGCGACATTGCGCGCCCCGCCCTTGGTGCGCCAGAGCCCCCGTGGCGGCGCCTGCGCCATCGGGACGAGGCCGGCGACCACCATCTCGGCCAGGGGGCGCGGCCCCGGCCCGGGCCAGCGCTCGGCGAGCGCGCGCACGATCTCGGCCGCGGCGCGGGGCTCGCCGTCGGACATCAACTCCCGTGCATCTGCGGCGAGTTCTTCGAGGTCGACCCCTTTGAGCTCGTCGCGGTACACCCCGAGGACCCGTTGGCGCAGCATCGCGTCGTGGCGGGCCCGCCAGGCGAGGACGTCGTCGGCGGTGACGAGGTGGACCGTGCGGCGCATCAGGTGGGTGCGCACCACACTCCGCCGGGTCAGCAGGTCCGAGAGAACGGCCGGATCGAAGGCGGTCAGCCGGGACCAGAGCCCGATGAAGGGCTCCTGCGGTTCCTGCGCCTGGAGACCGCAGAGGTGGGCCACCGCGTCCACGACCGGCCGGTCGGCCCGCTCCAGCAGCAACTGGCGGGCGAGGGCGGCGCGGTTGAGGGCCCGGTCGTCCAGGACGGTCACGTCGCCGTCCGCCCGTCGAGCGCCTCGCGCAGGATGTCCGCGTGCCCGGCGTGCTGGGAGGTCTCGGCGATGACGTGGGTCAGCACCCGCCGTACGCTCCACTCGCCGCCGGGTTCGTTCCAGGGCGCCTCGGGGAGCGGGTGCGAGGCCGAGAGGTCGGGGGCCGCGAGGATGATCCTCTCGCTGCGGGCGGCGACCTCTTCGTACGCCTGGAGGATCCCCGTCACCGTCTCCCCGGGCAGCATCCGGAACTCCTTCTCCCGGTCGGCCATCCACGTCGGGAACTCGCGCGCGGTACCGGCCATGAGGTCGTCCCAGGTGACGCCGTCGGGCAGGGCGAAGGACATCGCCGAGGGGCCCTCCGTCGCGAAGTTCAGCCAGCCTTCTTCCATGGCCGTGACGTGCTTGACGAGGCCGCCCAGGCAGAGGGCGCTGACCGTCGGGGTCCGGCCGGCCTGCTCGTCGCTGAGGCCCCGCACCGAGGCGGTCAGGGCCGCTCGCGCCTCGGCGAGGGCGGCGAGCAGGTCGGTGCGCTCGGGGTCGGGGGACGCTGAGGGGGTGGTCATGGCGATCGGGTCCTTCCGGAGTTCCTGTCGGCGGTACGGATCGACCTTCTCAGGAGAAGCGGCCAGGATGCGGCCTCTTCTCCGCTCATACTCGTGTCATGCCGAAGACTTCAGCACGACTGCTGGCGCTGCTCTCCCTGCTCCAGGCGCGCCGCGACTGGCCGGGGCAGCTGCTGGCCGAGCGGCTGGAGATCAGCCCGCGCACGGTACGGCGTGACGTCGACCGGCTGCGGGAGCTGGGCTACCCCATCACGGCGTTCAAGGGCCCCGACGGCGGATACCGGCTGGACGCGGGCGCCCGGTTGCCGCCGCTGCTGTTCGACGACGATCAGGCCGTCGCGCTGGCGGTCGCCCTGCGGACCGCCACCGCGACCGGCGCCGGGATCGGGGAGGCCGCGGCCCGCGCGCTCACCACGGTCCGGCAGGTCATGCCCGCCCGGCTGCGCCATCGCGTCGACGCCCTGAACGTCACCGCCGTCGAACGGACGGGGGGCCCGCCGCGGCCCCAGGCCGATCCGCGGGTTCTTCTCGCGCTGAGCGACGCGGTGCGCGCCCAGGAGGAGCTGCGTTTCGACTACTCCCCCGCGTACGCCCCGGCGACCGACGACGCGCCGCCCGTGGTGCGGCGGGTGGAGCCGCACCGGCTGGTCACCTGGGGCGGACGGTGGTACCTCGTCGCCTGGGACCTGGAACGCGAGGACTGGCGGACCTTCCGCGCGGACCGGATCAAGCCGCGCACGCCGACGGGCCCCCGCTTCCCCGCCCGCGAGGTGCCCGGAGGCGATGTGGCCGCGTTCGTCGCCGCCCGGTTCCAGGGCTTCGACGCCCCCGGCGCGTGGCCCTGCCGCGGCGAGGTGCTCCTTGACGCGCCAGCCTCCGCGGTCGCGGGCCACATCCGCGACGGCATCGTCGAGGAGCACGGCCCGCACCGCTGCCGGGTGGTCCTGGGCGCCTGGTCGTGGCCCGGCCTGGCGGCCGAAATCGGCAGGTTCGACGTGGACATCGAGGTGGTGGCACCCGACGAGCTCAGGAACGCCTTCGCCGATCTGGCGCGCCGCTTCGCCGTCGCGGCGGGCGAGGGGCACGGTGGCTCCCCGGGGTCCGGTGCCCCTTAGGACCTCAGCGGCCGACGAGCCGGGTGTCGCTCGTGTCGTCGGTCGTCGAGGCGGTCACGGACGAGGTGATGTGTCCGGCGAGGCCGAGCACCAGGAAGAGCACGACGAGCCACTTGCCGGCGCTGCTCAGCACCAGGGGGCGGGTGGCCGAGCGGGACTGTTCCGGGGCCACGGCGAGAGCGTCGTCGCCGAACAGGCCCTTGGGGTAGGCGGGGGTGAGCATCATGACGTACGCGGAGAAGCGCATCCGGTAGCGCAAGGTGGCCGCCGTCGCCTCGAACAGCGGCCGGGGCATCCGGCCGAGACAGAGCGTGATCAGCCACCAGACGAAGGCCAGCGCCCACCATCCGTACACGGCCAGGCTCTGGACGATCGCCGCCGGGATCATCAGGAAGATGCGGAACAGCACCGCGAGCCGGTTGAGCGGGGTGGGCCGCACCTCGATCTGCACCGGGTAGTCGGCCGGCGGGGTGAGGGCGAACGGCGGGTAGCGGTCGATGAGCAGCATGTCGCTCGCCGAGACGCGCATGTCGTAGCCGAGGACACCGGTCAGGAAGCGGAAGACGGGGTCGGGCAGCCGCCCCAGCACCAGGGCGGCGAACCACCCCACGATGACGGTGAAGAACGCCGCGATGTGCAGGAAGAACAGCACGATGAAGTGCGGGATCAGCAGCAGGAGTCGCAGGAGTACGGTCAGCCGCCGCTGGCGTGCCGGTTCGACGATGTCCAGGACGGGCCTGAACTCGTCGGCGTCCGCCTCCTTGCGGCCCGGGCTCCACTGGCCTTCGGCCATGTCGCTCCTCCTCGGCAGGGGATCCGTACGGCATCCGCACGCAGGACGTGTCCCCACCGTGCGTCCGGGGCGGGCCGCTCGCAAACGGCCCGGTCCGAACGGGTGCCCGGGCTCAGCGCCTGCGGAGCCGGTCGAGCAGGGGGCGGGGGGCCTTGGTGTCGGTGGCCTTGGCACCCGTGCCCTTCGTGCCGGTCGCCTTCTTGGCGGCGGCCTTGGCACCGGCAGCCTTCGCGCCTGCGGTCTTCGTGCTCGCGGTCTTCGTACCCCTGCCGTTCGTGTCAGCGGTCTTCGTACCACCGGCCTTCGTATCGGCGGCCTTCCTCCAGGCCGGCTTCGTACCGGCGGCGTTCCCCGGCGTGCGCTTCGGCTCGGGCGTGGGCTCGGGCTCATCGCGCTGCCCGGAGGGCCGGGGAACCTCGGCGTACGTGTAATAGCGGTGGCTGATGCGGCGGCCCAGCACGAAGTACCCGAGCAGTGCGCCCGTCGTGTTGAGGATGACGTCGTCGATGTCGAAGGCGCGTCCCTGGACCAGGGCTCCCTGGATCAGCTCGACGACGGCCATGGCGACGGCCGCCAGCAGTACCGTCCGGATCATCCGCAGACGGCGCGGCACGAAGAACGGCAGCAGGAGTCCGAACGGCACGCCGAGCAGCACGTTTCCGCCCGCCTGCTTGCACGCGGCGAGGAAGGTGTAGTCCTCGGCGTACTGGCGCAGCGACCGCCCCGGCTGGAGGTTCGACGTGACGATGTCCTCGGAGGCAGGTGAGGGGGTGAGCGTCACCTTGGCCAGCAGGACGGAGAACGCCACCAGTCCCACCAGCGCCGCCGCCAGCACCAGCCCGCGTACCAGCACTCGTACCCATGTCCCCTGGCGTACAGGGGGATTCGCCTCTGCTGTCATGGGCGACAGATGCCCCCGTCCGGCCGGAACACACACCCGGTCGGGCCATGGAGCGAAATCTCGTACGACCGTCCGGCTCCGCCTGCGACGATGTGCGCATGAGCGCAGACAAGAAGAAGGACCTGCTGGACGAGGCCGAGCGGTTGCGCAAGGAGGGCAAGCCGGAGGAGGCGCGGGAGCGGCTGCTCGCCCTGACCGCCGCGTATCCGGGCGACGCCGAGGTGGCCTGCCGGACGGCGTGGATCCACGACGCGCTGGGCCTGGAGTCGGAGGCGGTGCCGTACTACGAGCGGGCACTGGCCCATCCGGAGCTCGCCACGGAGGACCGGCGCGGGTCGCTGCTGGGGCTGGGCAGTACCTACCGGGTCCTCGGGCGGTACGGGCAGGCGGTGGAGACGCTGCGCCGGGGCGTCGAGGAGTACCCGGACGACGGTGCGCTGCGGACGTTCCTGGCGATGGCGCTCTTCAACACCGGCGAGCACGACGAGGCGATGCGGCTGTTGCTGGAGCTGACGGCCTCGACCAGCCAGGACCCGTACGTCCAGCAGTACCGGCGGGCGATCGAGCACTATGCGAAGGATCTCCACGAGATCGTGTGACCCGCCCGGGGGCGGTGCTGCGCGGCGCGCCGCACAGCGGGCGACGCGCCGGTCGGGGAGCGGCGCGTGCCGAGAATGCTCGGGTGTCCTCCGCTCCCCCGGCGCTCCCGCCGTCCCCGCCTTCCGCTGCCGGTACCTCCCGGGACGGTGACGCACCGTCGCGCGGTGAAGCGGCGCTGCTTCTGCTGTCCGCGGCTTCCGGGGCGGCGGACGCGTTCGTCTTCCTGTGCGTGGGGCAGGTCTTCGCCGGCGTGATGACCGGAAACCTGGTGCTGCTCGGGGCTTCGGCCGCCGGTGCGGGCGAGGACGGCGTGGCACTGAAGGTCGTCGTCGCTCTGGCGGCCTACTTCTGCGGGGTGGCGACCGGTGCGCTGATGGCCGGGCGGTGGGGTTTTCGGGTTCCGGCGCTGCTGGGGGTGGAGGTGGTCCTGCTGGGGGCGGCCGCCGCGCTGTGGGGTCTTGAGCTGGTCACGTCGTCCGGGGATCGGCTCGGGCTGCTGGCATTGGTGGCGGTGGCGATGGGCGTCCAGGGGCGGGTACGGGTGACGCCGACGAACTACTTCACCGGGACGCTGACCTCGCTCGCCGGTCGTGTGGCGTTGCGTGAGCTGCGGGGCGGGGACGGCTGGGTGCTGGGGCGGCTGGCCGCGGTGGTGGCGGGGGCGGCGGTCGCGGCGCTGGCCGAGCGGTGGTGGAGCCCGGGGGCCGCGCTGGGGGCGGCGGTGATGGCCGCCGGTGCGCTGGTCCTGGAGACGGTCCCGGGACGGGGCGGCCGGTTCCGGCCGGGCAAGGGGAAGCCCCGGCCGGATCGGGGGAATCCAGCCGGGGCGGCTTGAGTGCGGGCGTGAAAGGGCGGTCGCCTCTCGGCGGAGGGCTCCATGGGGCTTCGGCGGGTACCGATCGTCCCCATGGGCTACAGGTGAGGCCCGGGGACACCGTCCCCCTCACACCCACGTATAGATGAACGATAAACCATCCCGGGGTGTTCCCGGGAATCCGCCCCCGCGGATGTGATCCACGACACGGGATTCCCGGTTCTCCCCCTGGTCAGGGTGCGGATGCGTCAGCCGACGGACGTCTCGCCGGTGCCGTAACGGCGGCGGAACTGCTCGACGCGGCCCGCCGTGTCGAGCACCTGGGTGCCGCCGGTGTAGAACGGATGACTCGCCGACGAGGTCTCCACGTCGATGACCGGGTAGGTGTTGCCGTCCTGCCACTCCACACGCTCGCCGGAGTCGGCGGTCGAGCGGATCAGGAAGGCGACGTCGGCCGCGCGGTCACGGAAGACCACGGGACGGGACACGGTGTGGATACGGGGATTCATCGATGCGTTCCTTCCTCACCGCGCACAGCGGTGGCGTACAGGGTGACGTGCCTCTTCCGGACGGTCAGCGGACCTCGCGGAACAGGACGTGGCGGCCGACGGCGGAGTCGAACTTGCGGAGCTCCAGCCGGTCGGGGTCGTTGCGGCGGTTCTTGCGTGTCACATAGCTGCGGCCTGTTCCGGCGGTGGACCGGAGAGTGACGACGGGCCTGGTCTCGCTGCGCGCCACGGGCACCTCCCAGAGATCTCCGACGACCCCAGCCCCCTATCGGGAATGGGATTCGTTTTCGTTCTGGTCGGGTAACGCGGGCCGTCCGCTCGGCATTCCCGCACCTCCACACCCCGCGATGCCGCAGCCAACTCGCCCTACACGCAAGCCTGTTCGGATAGTCACCGGCCCGGACAGCCGCTGGCATATGCCAGAAGCAACTACGCATCGAGTGTTGCCAAATCCCTTACGGCCCGCCGCGGCCTGTGCGACAGTCGGTAGCGGTCCACCCTTCAGAACCGGCTAGGCCGCGCCTGTAACGGAGTACGAGATGCCGTCCCCCCTCTTCGCGGACCGCCCCGCACCACAGCTTCCCGCGCACGACGCCGTCGACGATCTGATCCACCGGACGCGCCGGCTGCGCGGGGACGTGGACGCCGTGCGGCGGGACGCCGTCATGTTCGACGAGGACGACCCGCAGCTGCGCTGGCAGCGCGCCCTGTGCGAGCTGGCCGTGCACCACCTGGACACCCTCGACGAACACCTGGGCCAGCTCAGGGCCGGTCTGCCGGGCCCGCCCTCCGGCACCTCCGCCCCCGAGGGCGAGGAGGCGCCGGAGGACCCGAGGGCAGGTTCCCTGCTGAGCCGGGTGGGCAGCGCCGAGTGGAACCTCCTCACCGACGAGTCCAGCTGGTCCGAGGAGCTGTACGAGATCTTCGGCCGACCGCTCGGCTCCGCCCCCCTCTCCCTGGACGACCTGCCGTCCGTGCTGCTGCCCGAGGACCAGCCGGTGCTCACCGCGATGGTGACGGGCTGCCTGGTGGACGGCCGGCCGATGGACGGCGAGTTCCGCATCGTGCGCCCCGACGGCGGCACGCGCACGCTGCACATGACGGGCGAGCCGGTCCTCGACACGGAAGGCTGCACCGCTTCCATGTGGGCGGTCCTGCGGGACGTCAGCGAGCTGCGCCGCAGCGAGCAGGACGTGACCAGGAGCCGCGCGTCGGTCCAGCGCGAGGAGCACATCGAGCGCACCGAGCACCGCATGGCCGTGGAGCTCCAGGAGACCGTCCTGCCGCCGTGGCGCGGATCGCTGCGCCTCCCGCCGCAGGGCCCCGGCGCCCTGGACATCGCCGCGCACTACCTCCCCTCCGCGTCCAGCGGGCTCATCGGCGGCGACTGGTACGACGCGATGGAGCTGCCGGACGGACGCACCCTCCTCACCGTCGGCGACCTCACCGGCCGCGGCATCCCCGCCACCTCGGCGATGGCGATGCTGCTGGGCGCGCTGCGGGGCATGGCCGTCGCCGGCATCGAGCCGGGCGCGCTGATGGGGCACCTCAACCAGGTGCTGGAGACGTCGATACAGCCCGCGCTGGGCAGTGCCCTGTGCTGCCGTTTCGACCCCGGAACCTCCGTTCTCTCCTGGGCGCAGGCGGGTCACCCCGCGCCGGTCCTCTTCCGCGGCGGTACGGGACGGCTGCTGCCCCCGCCGGACGGGATACTGCTGGGCGCCGCTCCCCAGGCCGTGTTCGAGCAGGACGAGGTACGGCTGCTCCCCGGCGACGTGCTCGTCCTGCACACCGACGGGCTGACCCGACTCGGCGACCGGGGTGCGGGCCCGGAGGCACTGCTCGCCCTCGCCCCCCGGTTCGCAGAGTCCCGTACGGCACAGGAGTGCGTCCGGGGGGTCGTCGAGGAGTTCGGCGGGACCGAGCGCCTGGACGACGCGTGCGTACTGGTCGCCCGTATCGGGGCGTGAGGGAACGCGGACTGCGCGTCGGAGCGCGCAGGAGTGTGCCCTGTGTCAGTGCCTCAAGGAGCACGCGCTGTGTGTCGGCGCGTGCAGGGGCACGCACGCATCAGGGTGTGAAGGAGCGCCGAGCGGCGCGGCGGGGCCGGTTCAGATCTGCGTACCCCTGGCCTTCTTCTGGCTCGGCAGCGACAGCTCGATCTCCTCGCGCAGATCCTGGATGCCGGCGTATCCGGCGAACTGACCGGTGAGCCGGTACATCTCGCGGAGCCGGTCCCAGGTGCGGTGCGAGGAGGTCTCCCCCATCGACACCAGCGCGAGGCGGGCGTAACGGTCGGCCTGCTCGGGGTCGTTCGCGATGAAGCAGGCCGAGGCCAGCGAGATGTAGTCGAAGATCTTCGACCGCTGGCGCCCGTTGACCCGCAGCTCCAGCGCCTGCTTGGCGTGGCGTTGGGCGATGATCGCCGCTCCCGGGTCGTGCTCGGCCAGCGTACGGAAGGCGAGCGCCTGCATGCCGTGCATATCGGCCTCGTCGAACATCTGCATCCAACTGGGCGGTGGCACATCGCTCTTGTCCGAGACGAACAGCTCCTCGGCCTCGCCGAGGGTGCGCCGCATGGCCTGGCCGCGTCCCATCGACGCCTGTGCCCAGGCCTCGATGGTGCGCAGCATCGCCTGCGTACGGGGCAGGGTCTCGTCGCCGGAGCCGGATTTGGCGAGCTTCATCAGGTCGAGTGCGTCGTCCGGGCGGCCCAGGTGCACCATCTGGCGTGCCGCCCGGGAGAGCGCCTCTCCGGCGCGCGGCCGGTCGCCGCCCTCGCGGGCCGCGTGGGCGGCGATGACGAAGTACTTCTGGGCGGTGGGTTCGAGGCCGACGTCGTGGGACATCCAGCCCGCCAGGACGGCGAGGTTGGCGGCGACGCCCCACAGGCGCCGCTGGAGATGATCGGGGTGGCGGTAGGCGAGCATGCCGCCCACCTCGTTGAGCTGGCCCACGACCGCCTTGCGCTGGAGTCCGCCGCCCCGGGACGCGTCCCAGGCGCGGAAGACCTCGACCGAATGCTCCAGGGCCTCGATCTCCTCGGAGCCGACCGGTGCGGCTTCGTACCGGTCGAAACCGGCGGGATCGGCGTGCAGGGGACCGTTGGTCCGTGGAGCGTCGGCCGCCAGAGCGGGGTCGCTGTGCAGCCAGTCGTACATGGGGCCGGCGATGGTTGAGCCGGCGGCGAGCGCGGCGCCCGCACCCACCAAGCCGCGTCGGTTGAGCATGAGGTCCATTCCCGTGAATTCGGTGAGGACCGCTGCCGTCCGCTCGGGCGCCCACGGCAGTTGATCGGGATTGTGTTCCGTCCCGGAGTCACGCCGTTTCCCCACACGCCCGCGTCGGCCGAACCCGAGGTCCTCGATGGTCACGACACGGCCGAGCCGCTCGGTGAACAGAGCCGCCAGCACTTCGGGCACGGGATCACGGGGGGACTCCCCCATGTCGATCCAGCGCCTGACGCGCGAGGTGTCGGTGGCCAGCTGCGGGTGGCCCATGGCCGCCGCCTGCCGGTTCACCATTCTCGCGAGTTCGCCCTTGGACCAGCCGGCCAGGCCGAACAGGTCGCTGAGACGGGTGTTGGGTTCTCCGGTCACTTCAAGCCCCCAGGTTCTCGGCTGACTTGACACTAACCCCCTGTCAGATGCGCTGTGACTATTCGCCAGGGTTCGCCAGGGTCCGCCAGATGGTCTGCCACCCGTGACCCGTTGTCAGGTAGGAGTGCGCCACCCCGCCCGGCAGCCCTAGGTACTCCCCAGGGTGCCGAACGGCCGTCGGCCGGGTTGGCGCACGTACCTTGTCGGCGCACGAAGGGATCTGTCTCGCCCATGTACACAGCATCGTCCTCCGTGTCCGCCCCGCCCCGTCCGCTCCGCCCGATGGGCGCGGGCGGCGGGCCCTATCTCGCTCCTCACGCCGGCGCGCCGGTGCAGGGTCCGGGCCGGGCCCGACGGGTCGCGGGACCGGGCGCCGGACCGCTCAGCGGAAGGATCGACCTGTCCGGGCCGCAGGGCGCGCAGGTGCGGATGGCCATCGCCTCCGTGCAGCGCATCTGCCCCGAATTCAACCCGGTCCAGGTGCTCCGCCGCAGCGGCCGTTCGGTCCTGATCGTCGGAACGACCGGGCGGGCGACCGCCGTGGCGAAGTGTTTACTGGACCACTCGCCGGCGTGGGCCGAGCGGTTCCGGCACGAGATAGCGGCGTACCGCGCGTTCGTCCGGCACCGGCCCCCGGTTCGGGTGCCCCGGCTGATCGCGGCGGATCCGGAGAACTGCACGCTGGTGATCGAGCGGATGCCCGGCCGGGTCGCCGCCCTCACCCGGCACCCGGCGGAGGCGCCGCCGCGCGCCGACATCCGCGCCGCCCTTGGCGCGATCGCCCGGGTGAACGCCTGGCGGCCGCCGCCCGGACTGTTCGAGGCGCCGCTCGACTACGCCTCGCGGATCGCCCGCTACCACGAGCTCGGTCTGTTCACCGACCGCGACCTCGGCGACCTGCAGAAGCTGCTGCACGGGCTGGCCCACGCGGGCGGCCGGCAGGGCATGGGGCAGTTCTGTCACGGGGACGCCCTGCTCTCCAACATCCTGCTGTCGCCGACCGGACCGGTGCTCGTCGACTGGGAGCACGCCGGCTGGTACCTCCCGGGATACGACCTGGCGACGCTGTGGGCGGTACTGGGTGACGCCCCGGTGGCGCGCCGCCAGATCAGTCAGCTGGCGCAGGCCAGGGGCCCGGCCGCGCGGGACGCGTTCCTGGTGAACCTGATGCTGGTGCTGACCCGCGAGATCCGGAATTACGAGACGGCGGTGCAGCGCACCATGCGGGAGGCGCCCGCGGTGGGTGCGGGAGGGGACCGTCCCGGGGCGCTCTCCTCGGGTGAGGAGCAGCGGCTGCTGCTGCGGAGGCTGCACGACGACTGCGCCATGGCGCGGAGGGCGGTGCGGGCGGCGGTCGGCACCCGCTGAGGCGGGGCGACGCCGAGCCGGACAGGAGGGCGGGCGGGGCCCGCCCATCGAAAACCACAGTGCCCAGGCCTCTGTGAGCCCAGACCACTGTGAAGAAGAAGCGCGTTGCGGGACCGGTGCCGACACACCGGTCCCGCAGCGCGCTGTTCTGCGTTCGGTGACCGAGCGCTGACCCTGTGTCGTTCCGGGGTGCCTCACGGGTGAGGCCCGCCACGAGACCCACGTCACCTACGACCTCCGGTAGGAGACGCGAGCCCTCCCGTCCGGCGTAACGAACCGCCCATATGGCTCATAAATTGGCATCTCACGATGAAGCATAGTAAAGGCGGTCATTGCTTCCTATGTCGGTGCCCGCTAACCATGGATCCCGGCAGGCACCGGGTTCGAGTCCGCGTCGATCGCCCACCGGCGACCGCGGCCCGGACGGTCCGGAACCCGCCGACGCGGCGCGAAGGCCGCGAAGCCCGTCCCCCATAGGAAGAGCTCACGCATGCCCCGCATCTCCACCCTGCGCATCACCCGCTCGCACAAGATCGCCGCCGCCGTGCTCGTCGCGGCCGGTTCCGTCACCGCCATAACCGCAACCGGCGGCCCGAGCGAGGCGCAGACCACCGCGACCCGGTCCTCCGTCTCCGTGGAGCCGGTCGCCGCCGCGGGCGTCCCCACGGCGAAGGACGCGGCCGAGAAGGCCGCGAAGGAGAACGCCGCCAAGGAAGCCGCGGCGAAGAAGGCCGCCGCCAAGGCACTCGCCGAGAAGGCGACCGCGAAGAAGGCGGCCGAGAAGGAGCGCTCCGAGAAGCAGGCCGCCAACCGCTCCACCGAGCGCAAGGCCGTCACGCCGAAGAAGTACGCGAACAACCTCGACGGCTGGATCCGCGAGTCGCTCGACATCATGGACAAGAAGAACATCCCCGGCTCCTACGAGGGGCTGCACCGCAACATCATGCGCGAGTCCAGCGGCAACCCGAACGCCGTCAACGACTGGGACATCAACGCGCAGAACGGCATTCCCTCCAAGGGTCTCCTCCAGGTGATCCAGCCCACCTTCGACGCCTACCACGTCAAGGGCACCCCGAAGAAGCTCACCGACCCGGTCGCCAACATCACCGCCGCCGCCAACTACGCCGCGGACCGGTACGGCTCGATCGACAACGTCGACTCCGCCTACTGAGCCGACACCCCCGACGTGCCGATGATGTGACTAATCGTCATCGTGCGTGCCCCGGATGGCCGAAGGGTAGTGCTGCGCGGACACCACCGGTCCGCGCGAATCCCCGCGCGGAGGCTTCTGGAAAGGCCTGACGCACATGGCACAGCCCTTCTCACTGCCGGACTTCTATGTTCCGTATCCGGCCCGGCTCAACCCTCATGTGGAAGCGGCACGCACCCACACCCGGGAGTGGGCCCGTTCCATGGGGATGCTGGAGGGATCCGGCATCTGGGAGGAGAAGGACCTGGAGGCGCACGACTACGCCCTCCTGTGCGCCTACACCCACCCCGACTGCTCGGCGGAGGCACTCAGCCTCGTCACCGACTGGTACGTGTGGGTCTTCTTCTTCGACGACCACTTCCTGGAACTGTTCAAGCGCACGCCCGACCGGGAGGGCGGCAAGCGGTATCTGGACCGGCTGCCCGCCTTCATGCCGATGGAGCGCGGAGCCGCGACACCCGAACCGGAGAATCCCGTCGAGGCGGGACTCGCCGATCTGTGGGCCCGGACCGTGCCCGCGATGACGGACGACTGGCGGGCCCGGTTCGCGGAGTCGACGGAGAACCTCCTCAACGAGTCCCTGTGGGAGCTCGCCAACATCCACGAGGGCCGCATCGCGAACCCGGTCGAGTACATCGAGATGCGCCGCAAGGTGGGCGGCGCACCCTGGTCCGCAGGCCTGGTCGAGTACGCGGCGAACGCGGAGGTCCCGGCGTCGGTCTCCGGGTCCCGGCCGCTGCGGGTGCTGCGGGACGCCTTCTCCGACGCCGTGCACCTGCGCAACGACCTCTTCTCCTACCAGCGTGAGGTGGAGGACGAGGGGGAGAACAGCAACGGCGTGCTGGTACTGGAGAAGTTCCTCGGCTGCTCCACCCAGGAGGCCGCCGAAGCCGTCAACGACCTGCTGACCTCACGGCTCCACCAGTTCGAGAACACCGCGCTGACCGAACTCGGCCCGCTCTGCGCCGAGAAGGCCCTCGACCCGGCGCAGACCGCCGCCGTGCTGGCGTACGCGAAGGGGCTCCAGGACTGGCAGTCCGGCGGCCACGAATGGCACATGCGCTCCAGCCGCTACATGAACGGCGGCGGCGCGGGCGAGGCCGTGCCCGGCTTCGGCATGTCCGCCGCCTCCATCAAACTCACGCTCCGCTCGGAGACCGCGCGGGCCCGCAGCCACAGCCATGTGCCGTACCAGCACGTGGGCCCCTCGCTGCTCCCCGATTTCGACCTGCCCTTCACCACCACGCTGAGCCCCCACCTGGAGGGGGCGCGCGTCCGGCTGGTCGACTGGGCTCGGCGGATGGGCATCCTGGAGGCCCAGCCGGGCGTGCCGGGTTCGCACATCTGGGACGAGGAGCGGATCCGCGCGATCGACCTGCCGCTCTGCGCCGCGGGCATCCACCCCGACGCGAACCCGGACGAGCTGGACCTGTCCTCGGGCTGGCTGGCCTGGGGGACGTACGGGGACGACTGGTTCCCGGTCGTGCACGGGCGGACCCGGGACCTGGCGGGGGCGCGGCTGGCGAACGACCGGCTCTCGCTTTTCATGCCGCTGGACGACGAGGGAACGCCGGAGCCGGTGAACGCGCTGGAGCGGAGCCTGGGCGACCTGTGGCGCAGGACGGCCGGCCCGATGGACGCGGACGCGCGGCGCACCTTCCGTACCGCGATCGAGACGATGACCGAGAGCTGGCTGTGGGAGCTGGCGAACCAGGCGCAGAACCGCATCCCCGATCCGGTGGACTACGTGGAGATGCGGCGCGCGACGTTCGGTTCGGACCTGACGATGAGCCTGTGCCGGCTCGGCCACGGCCGGAAGGTTCCGGAGGCGGTCTACCGCAGCGGTCCGATGCGTTCCCTGGAGAACGCGGCGGCGGACTACGCGTGTCTGCTCAACGACCTGTTCTCGTACCAGAAGGAGATCGAGTACGAGGGTGAGGTGCACAACGGCGCCTTGGTCGTCCAGAACTTCTTCGGCGTCGACTATCCGACGGGCGTGGCGATCGTGCACGACCTGATGAACTCGCGGCTGAGGCAGTTCCGGCATGTCGCCGAGGTGGAACTCCCGGTGCTGTACGACGACTTCGGCCTGGACGCCGAGGCGCGGGAGGTCCTGGCGGGCTACGTCCGGGAACTGGAGCACTGGCTGGCGGGCATCCTGATCTGGCACCGGGGCTGCCGCCGCTACCGCGAGGAGGATCTGCGGAGCGGCCACGCCGCGCCCTGGCATCTCGGCGGGCCCACGGGCCTGGGGACGTCGGCGGCGCAGGTGACCCGGATGATGGCCCCGTTGGCGGGCAGCCGGGGCTAGCGACCCGGGCCGGACGGCTTCCGGGAATACGGTCCGTCGTGGGATTCCCACGACGGACCCTGGCCGTTTCCGGGCGCGGGCCTCGAAGCGGTCCGGTCAGAGCAGGACGTGCCGCAGCACGGCCTCGAACTCCGCCGCCGTCGGCGGGGTGTCGGTGAGCAGCCCCTGGAGGAGCAGCCCGTCGATGACGCCTTTGAAGGTCTGTACCCGGACCGGGTCGTCGGTGTAGCGCGGGGCGTATCCGGCGATGGCGTCCAGCCAGCGCCCGGTGGAGGTGCGCAGCTCCGGCCGGCGGGCGGCGGGCAGGTAGAGCTCGTACTCGGCGAGGAGCGGGCCGGGGCCGCCCATCACGCTGGCGAGCAGCTCGGCGAGGGCGGTGAGGCCCTCGCGGCTGCCGTCGGCGCTCTCGGCCAGGCGTCGCATCCGTTCGGCGTCCTGGTCCACACAGACGGTGAGGGCGGCGGTGAGCAGGTCGTCGATGCTCTTGAAGTAGTAGGCGGCGGCGGGCTGGTTCGCCTCGCGCGCCACCGCCCGGTGGCTGACGCCCGCGACGCCCTCGCGGGCGACCACCTGGAGGGTGGCCTCGATGAGTTCCTGCCGTCGGAGCTCGCCCTTGAGCAGGCGGCCGTCGGTCGGTGACGTGGTCATCGTGCCCTCCGGGCGTCGTGGTCGAGCGGGGTGGGAGCGGCGTGCCGTTCCCTTGAGGCCGGGGGCTACAGGACCGACTTCGCGCGCCCCTCGTCGGCGGGCCTCTCGACGGCGCGCGCCCGCAGACTCCGGTTGAGCGGGCCCTGGGCGGTCGGCGCCAGCAGCACCGTCGCGCCGCCCGCGGCGATGGCCACGGCGAAGCCGCCGGAGGGGCCGAAGCGGTCGACCATACCGCCCGACACCGAGGAGCCGAGTGCGGCACCCACGCTGAGGCCGGTGATCGCCCAGGTCATCCCTTCGGTGAGGGCGGCGGGCGGCACTGTCTTCTCCACCAGTCCCATCACGACGATCATGGTAGGCGCGAAGAAGAGGCGGGAGAAGAAGACGGCCGCGGAGAGCGTGGCGGTCCGAGCCCCGGTAGACGTAGGTCCACCGGGCGCGGACCATCGCGGCCACGCCGGGGTGGTCCGGGCAGGAAAAAAGGCCGCCCGGCATATGCGGGCGGCCTAGGGAGATACGTTTCAGCCTTGCTGGAACAGCTCCGCGGGCAAGGGCTTCAGCAGGGTGTAGAGGTCGTCGGTGATCGGCCGGTCCCAGCTGGCGATGGTCACGAGGACGCCGTCGCTGCGGTCGAACTGGACGCAGGCGATGCGGCTCTCGGAGAGCTTGACGCGGCGGACGATCAGCAGATTGTCACCCTGCATGACGGGGACGTCCTCGGAGCTGACGACCTCGATCGGCTCGTCGTTCTCCAGGGCGAGGAGCAGTTGGGCCACCTCGAAGGGGACCTGGCCCTCCTCGGTCTCGCGGGCGGGCGAGCCTTCCGGCAGGTTGCCGATGATCATCGCCGGGCCCCGGCCGCCGTACAGGTCGTAACGGAGGAAGACGCCCTGGCAGCTGCCGTCGGGGGCGGGGAGCAGACCGGCGCCGAGGTTGCCGGGCCAGTCCCCGGGGTCCATGGCCAGGACGTCGAAGTCCGGGCCCGCGGGTGTGGCGGCGCTACGGCGGCGGAGGAAGGACATGGAGCCCATGGTACGTGTCCCGGCTCACGTTGCGGAGCCGGGCCCGGGCCGCGCGGGACCGGGCCCGCCGCGTTCCTCAGCCGGGCGGGGGCTCGGCTCCCACGAGCCACATGGCGAAGAACTGGGACCCGCCGCCGTAGGCGTGGCCGAGCGCCCTGGCGGCGCCGTCGACCTGGTGCTCCCCGGCCCTCCCCCGGACCTGGAGGGCCGCTTCGGCGAAGCGGATCATGCCGGAGGCGCCGATGGGGTTGGTGGACAGCACGCCACCCGAGGGGTTCACGGGGAGGTCGCCGTCGAGTTCGGTGACGCCCGCCTCGGTGAGCTTCCAGCCCTCGCCCTCGACGGCGAAGCCGAGGTTCTCCAGCCACATCGGTTCGTACCAGGAGAACGGTACGTACATCTCGACGGCGTCGATCTCGCGGCGCGGGTCGGTGATGCGGGCCTGGCGGTAGACGTCGGCGGCACAGTCCTTGCCCGCCTGCGGGGAGACGAAGTCCTTGCCCGCGAACAGGGTCGGTTCACTGCGCATCGCCCCGCCGTGGACCCAGGCCGGCGGGTGCGGGGAGCGGGCCGCGCCGGCCCGGTCGGTGAGGACCATGGCGCAGGCGCCGTCGGAGGAGGGGCAGGTCTCGGAGTAGCGGACCGGGTCCCAGAGCATGGGCGAGGACTGGACCTTCTCCAGGGTGAGGTCGTGGTCGTGGATGTGCGCGTAGGGGTTCTTCAGGGCGTTGCGGCGGTCCTTGTACGCAACGAGCGAGCCGACCGTGTCGGGCGCTCCGGTGCGCCGCATGTACGCGCGCACGTGCGGGGCGAAGAAGCCGCCCGCGCCGGCCAGCAGCGGCTGCTGGAAGGGGACGGGCAGGGAGAGCCCCCACATGGCGTTGGACTCGGACTGCTTCTCGAAGGCGAGGGTGAGGACGGTGCGGTGGACGCGGGCGGCGACGAGGTTGGCGGCGACCAGGGCCGTCGATCCGCCGACGGAGCCCGCCGTGTGGACGCGGAGCATGGGTTTGCCGACGGCGCCGAGAGCGTCGGCGAGGTAGAGCTCCGGCATCATGACGCCCTCGAAGAAGTCGGGCGCCTTGCCGATCACGACGGCGTCGATGTCGGCCCAGTTCAGCCCGGCGTCCTCCAGGGCGCGGACCGCCGCCTCGCGGACGAGTCCGGCGATGGAGACGTCGTGCCGGGCGGCGACGTGTTTGGTCTGGCCGATGCCGACGACGGCGACGGGCTCCTTACTCATGAGTGCTCTCCCCTTCCAGGACGGCAACCAGGTTCTGCTGCAGGCAGGGCCCGGAGGTGGCGTGGGCGAGTGCCCGGTCGGACTCGCCGCGGTGGATGCGGGCGGCGGCCTCGCCGAGCCGGATCAGTCCGGCGGCCATGATCGGGTTGGCGGCGAGGGCGCCGCCGGAGGGGTTGACGCTGACCTCGTCGCCGAGCCCGAGCGCCTTGCGCAGGACGACTTCCTGCGAGGTGAACGGGGCGTGCAGCTCGGCGGTGTCGACGGGCCGTCCGAAGGCTCCGGCGTGTTCGGCGGCGAGCCGTGCGGAGGGGCTGTCGGTCAGGTCGCGGACGCCGAGGCTGTGGGCCTCGATGCGGTGGTCGATCCCCCGGATCCAGGCGGGCCGTCCGCACAGGGCGCGGGCGGTGTCCCCGGCGGCGAGGACCACGGCGGCGGCCCCGTCGCCGACGGGCGGGCAGTCGCCGGTGCGCAGCGGGTGCACGAGGTGGCCGCCCGCCGGGACGTCGCCGGTGAGCTGGGCGTACGGGTTGTCGACGGCGGCGGTGCGGTTACGGGCGCCGATCTCGGCGAGGGCTCCTTCGTCGGTGTCGCCCGCGTCGATGAGGGCCTGGGCCTGGAGGGCCGCGAGGGCGACGGAGTCGGGCCAGAGGGGAGCGAGGTAGTAGGGGTCGAGCTGGCGGGTGAGGACGTCGCGGACCCGGCCGGGCGAGGACTTGCCGTAGGAGTAGACGAGCGCGGTGTCCGCCTCGCCGGTCTGGATCTTGACCCAGGCTTCGTACAGCGCCCAGGCCCCGTCCATCTCGACGTGGGACTCGGAGATGGGCGGGTGGGCTCCGACGCCGTCGAGCGCCATGGTGAAGGAGAAGGCCCGCCCGGCGAGGTAGTCGGCGGAGCCGGAGCAGGTGAACCCGATCTCGTTGGCCTTGAGCCCGGTCGCGCCCAGGACCTCGTGGAGGACGGGCATCAGCAGGTCGACTTCGGAGAGTTCGTCGGTGCGCCGCCGGTGAACGGTCTGGGCGAAGGCGACGATGGCCACGTCCCGCATCTACACCAGCTCCTTGTACGTGTCGTAGTCGGCGTCGGGCTCGCCGGTGGGCCGGTAGTGGTCCACATGGCGGGCGCCCTCGCTCCAGACGGGCTCGACGCGCAGCCCCATGCGCACCTGGTCGTAGGGGATTCCGGCGATGCGGCCGTGCAGCGCGAGGTCGGCGCCGTCGAGGGCGATGTGGGCGTAGACGTACGGGACTTCGATGTCGAGGTTTTTCGCCTTGATGTTGACGATGCAGAAGGTGGTGACCGTGCCGCGCGGGCCCACCTCGACCTGTTCGGCGGTGGCGACCCCGCAGGTGGGGCAGGCGCCGCGCGGCGGTACGTAGACCTTGCGGCAGGACGGGCAGCGTTCGCCGACGGTGCGGCGTTCCTCCAGGGCCTTGATGTAGGCGCTCTGGGCGCGGCTGGGGGTGTGGACGTAGTCGAGGCGGGCCGGGGCGGTGATGCCGGTGACGGGGTCGGCGAACTCGCCGGTGTGCGGGGCAGGTTCGGCAGGCCCGGGCTCGCTCTCGTACGGTTCGAAGCAGGCGATGTCGGTGATGGCGCCGGTGCGGTTCGCGGCCCAGCGGATGCGGACGCGCATCCCGGTGCGTACGGCGTCGGGTCCGGGTGCGTCGAGTACGTGCAGAAGTGCGGTGCCGGCCCCGTCGAGGCGGACGAGGACCCAGGCGAAGGGGGTGTCGAGGGGCTGGTCGCGGCGCGGGGACGGATTCCAGGCCCAGGTGGTGACGGTGCCGGTGGGGGCGACCTCGACGAGGTCGCCCAGTTCGTTCGCGGTGACCGGGTCGTACTCGACGGGGGGCACGAGGACCGTGCCGTCGTCCGCCCGGACGCCGAGTACGGTGCGTTCGCGCAGTCCGGTGAGGAAGGCGCTCTGGACGGGGCCGAGCGAGCGGGTGAAGGGGAATTCGACCACCAGCGGGGCGCTGAGGACGTCGGGCATGGCTCTCTCCTGGGGTCAGGCGCGCCGGTAGACGGGCAGGCGCTTCTCGGCGAAGGCGCGGGCGCCCTCCTTGGCGTCCTCGGTGGCGAACACGGGCCAGCCGCGCTTGAGTTCGGCGGCCAGGGCTTCGCCCTCGGTCAGCTCGGCGCCCTCGTAGACGGAGGCCTTGACGGCTTCGACGGCGAGCGGGCCGCAGGCGTTGACGCGTTCGGCGACGGCGAGGGCCTCCTCCAGGGCGGTGCCCTCGGGCACCACTCTGCCGATGAGCCCGATGGCGGCGGCCTCTTCGGCCGTGTACGGGCGTCCGGTGAGGAGCATTTCGAGGGCGTGGGTGCGGGGGATCTGGCGGGGCAGCCGGACGGTGGAGCCGCCGATCGGGAAGAGGCCCCGGCGGACTTCGAAGAGCCCGAAGGTGGCTCCGGCTCCGGCGACGCGGATGTCGGTGCCCTGGAGGATCTCGGTGCCGCCCGCGACGCAGGGGCCCTCCACGGCGGCGATGACCGGCTTGCGGGGGCGGTGGTGGCGCAGCATCGCCTTCCAGTGCAGGTCCGGGTCGGCCGTCATCCGCTCGCGGTACTCCTCCCCCGCCATCCCGTCGCCCGCGAGCGCCTTGAGGTCCATGCCGGAGCAGAACGCGCCGCCCGCGCCGGTGAGGACGACCGAGCGGACCGTGTCGTCCGCGTCGGCGGCGAGCCAGCCGTCGTAGAGACCGACGAGCATCGGCAACGAGAGCGCGTTCCTGGCCTGTGGTCTGTTCAGGGTGAGCACCAGTGTGGCGCCTTCGCGCCGCACGGTGAGGTGTTCCGTACCGCCCATGACGGACTCCTGTTCTCCGGATCTGGAACAGGTTGCAGGAGGAGGGGGCGCAGTTCAATAGTTTTCTGACAGCTCGTCAGATTGTTGCGACGCCACCTCTTCCCACTTGTGCCGACCGGCGCTCTAATGACGGCCGAGTCGCCAGTCACCCGGGGTCAGGAGGAACGGTGGAGTACAACCTTGCCGACCTGTTCGAGTCGGTCGTCGACGCGGTGCCCGACCGCGAGGCGCTCCTGTACGTCGACCATCCCGGTACGGGCGCGGAGCGCCGGCTGACCTACGCGCAGCTGGACGCCGCCGCGAACCGCATCGCCCACCACCTGACCGACGCCGGGATCCGGCCGGGTGAGCATCTGGGGCTGCACCTCTACAACGGGGTGGAATACCTCCAGACGGTGCTGGGCGCACTCAAGGCGCGGATCGTACCGGTCAACGTCAATTACCGTTATGTCGAAGAGGAGTTGGTCTACCTCTACCGGGACGCGGACCTGGCTGCGCTGGTCTTCGACGGCGAGTTCGACGAGCGCGTGGCCGCGGCCGCCCCGCAGGCCCCTGGACTGCGTCATCTGGTCCGGGTGGGGGCGGCTGCCACCGCGGCGGGTCCCGGGCCCGCGGCCGTTCCTTTCGCCGAGGCGGAGGCGTCGGGCTCCCCGGACCGCGGCTTCGCACAGCGCTCCGCCGACGACCAGTTCATCATCTACACCGGCGGCACGACCGGCATGCCCAAGGGGGTGATGTGGCGTCAGGAGGACCTGTTCTTCTCAGGACTGGGCGGCGGGGCACCGACCGGCGAGCCGGTGAAGACCCCGCAGGAGCTGGCGGAACGGGTCGCGGCGGGCGGCGACGGCATCACCTTCTTCCCCACCCCGCCGCTGATGCACGGGACCTCCACGCTGACCGCGTTCATCGGCTTCAACTTCGGCCAACGCGTGGTCGTGCACCGCAAGTTCGTTCCCGATGAGGTGCTGCGGACGATCGAGAAGGAGAAGGTCACCAGCGTGTCGCTGGTCGGCGACGCGATGCTGCGCCCGCTGATCGACTGCCTGAAGGGGGCGCTGCGCGGGACCGACTGCTCGTCACTGTTCTCCGTCTCCAGCTCCGGGGCGATCATGTCGGACTCGGTGCGGGCGGAGTTCCAGGCGCTCGTGCCGTCGGTGCTGCTGCTGAACAACTTCGGCTCCTCCGAGTCCGGCTTCAACGGCACGGCGACCGCCGACTCGGGCCCCGAGAAGGGATTCCGGGTCCAGGTCAACGCCCGTACGGCGGTGGTGGATCCGGTGACGTACGAGCCGGTGGCCCCCGGCGAGCCGGGCCGCATCGCCCAGCGCGGACATGTCCCGCTCGGCTACTACAACGACCCGGCCAAGACCGCCGACACCTTCTTCCGCCGGGGCGATGAGCGCTGGGTGCTGCTGGGCGACATGGCGACCGTGGACGCGGACGGCGTCGTCACGGTGCTCGGCCGGGGCTCGCAGTGCATCAACACCGGCGGGGAGAAGGTGTATCCGGAGGAGGTCGAGCAGGCGCTCAAGTCCCATGCGGATGTGTACGACGCGCTCGTCGCGGGCGTCCCCGACGAGCGCTGGGGCAACCGGGTCGCCGCGGTGGTCCAACTTCGCGAGGGAGCCGATGCGTTGACCCTGGACGATGTGCAGACCCACTGCCGGACCCGGCTCGCCGGATACAAGATCCCCCGGGCGCTGGTGCTCGCCGACCGGATCCGGCGCTCGCCGAGCGGCAAGGCGGACTACCGGTGGGCGAAGGCGGTGGCGGCGGGGGCCGAGGGCTGACGGTCGGCCGGGAGGGCTGGGGCCGATCGGCCTCACGCTCCCCTCCCGGCCCCCCCCTGGGCGGGAGCACCGGCTCGCGGGCGTCGCCGTCGAGGTCGTCGCCGTACAGGTCGCGTACCCAGGTCGACTGGTACACCGTGTCCAGATACCGCTCACCGAGGTCGGGGGCGATCGCCACGGCGGTCATGCCCGGGTGTCCTTACCGTTCCAGCCAGCCCGCCGCACCGCTGACCACCGTGCCCGTCGATCCGCCGAACAGGAAGCCGCGAGCCGCCATGCGGTGGCAGGCGCGGATGGTGTCGGCCTCCTCGACGACGAGGACGTCGTCGACATGGGCGTCGTCCAGCAGCGGCGGCCGCACGCTCATGCCGAGCCCGGGGATCATGCGGCGCCGGGGAGCTCCGCCGACGAACAGCACGTCCAGATCGGGGAAGAACCGCGCGATCGCCGGGGCCGTGGTGCGGTGGTGCGCCCGCCAGTTGGCCGGGTTGGTGTACTGGCTGAGCCAGACGCAGCGGTCGTCCGTGGCGCGCAGGTCACGTACGTAGTCGAGCCGGGCGCCGGGGAATCCGCCGTTGGACTCGGTCCCGGAGACCATGTGGACCTGACTGCCCAGCGCCTCCATCATGAGCCGGGTCGCCAGGTGGCAGCGGGCATCGGTCACGCACAGGAAGTGGTAGCCCTTGCCGCGATGATGCTGAGCGCCACACCGAGATGGCCCGAGGACGATTCGACCAGGATCGACCGGCGGGTCAGGGCCCCCTCCCGCTCGGCGGCCGCCACCATCTCGGCCGCGGCCTTGAGCTTGATGGGCCCCGCGAAGTTGAAACCCTCGCACTTGAGGAAGAGCGCGCGGCCGATGACCGCCCGGAGGTCGACGTGCAGATCCTCCTCGTTGAAGGCTTGGGAAACGGAGATGACAGGCACCGTGTCCTCCTCCGGGGTGAGCGGGCGAATGGTGTGAGCGGGGCGTGCGAGCTGGGCGCCACGATGCCGGTCACCCGTATCTGCACAGTTCGTGGAAGAAGCCGTCGATGATCCGCAGCTCCCCCGTGCGGGCCACTTCGTCGTAGACGTAACTGCCGACCGCGAGGTCGAGCACGCCGAGGCCGAACGGGGAGGACACGGCGGTGCGGCAGGCGGGGACGCCGACCCGGCCGGACATCACGTCGTCCAGCGTTCCGTCCAGGAAGTCCCGTTTGCCGGTGAGCTGTTCGGTCAGATGCGGCGACGTGGCGGCCCGCAGACAGTGCGCGACGTCGTCGACGATGCTGGTCGCGGTCAGCAGGACCTGCGGGGCCAGGTCGCGCAGCGACACCTGCAGTGCCAGCGGGTGGCGCGCGAACCAGGACGGTTCGAGGACGTGCGGCGCTCCGGCGACGGTGGCGAAGACCACCAGGTCGCTCTGGCGGATCAGCTCCTCGGCGGTGCTGTGCACGGTGACGCGGCCGGTGGCTCCCGCCTGTTCGAGGTAGAGACGGAACCCGGCGGAACTGCTCGCCGCGAGGTCGTGCACGCCGATCTCGTCGAAGGACCAGCCCGTCCCCTCCAGAAAGGTGTGGATGTAGCGGGCGATCAGTCCCGCGCCGAAGAAGCCGATCCGGACCGGGCGCGGCCGGTCACGGCTGAGCCAGTCGGCAGCCGCCGCCGCGGATGCGGCCGTCCTGGTCGCGCTGATGACGGAGCTCTCCAGACAGGCGAAGGGGTAACCGGTGGTGTGGTCGTTGAGGATCAGCACGGCGGAGGCGCGGGGAATGCTCGCCGCCACGTTCTCCGGGAAGCTGAAGATCCACTTCACCCCCTCCACCTGGACGTCGCCGCCCAACGAGGCGGGCAGCGCGATGATCCGGGCCGTCGGCCGGTCGGGGAACCGGAGGAAGGAGGACGGCGGATCGACCGAGGCTCCGGAGCCGTGGAGCCGGTAGGCGTTCTCGATCACCGCCACGATGTCCTTCTCCCGTCCCCGCAGGGCGTGCTGGACCTGCGCGCCGGTGATGACCGCGAAGGGCGGCACCGCGGGCCGGCCGTCGGACGGGACGGCTGCCACCGAGCCGGGCGTCGGCGGGGAGGGCCTGATCGGGGATGACCTGGTCGAGGAGGGCGTGATCGCGCGGGCGGTGGTCATGATGCGCTCATCTCGGTGCGGGTGAAGCGGGTGGGCAGGTCGGCCGGTGCCATGGGGGCGGCCGGGGCGACGACGACCTCGCGGGGTCCCTCGTACGGCTCCCGGCTGTGGGCCGCGCGGAGGTTGTCGACGATCAGCAGGTCGCCGGTCTCCCACGGGCGGCGTTCGGTGTGGGCCTCGTACACCTCGTTGATCAGCCGGACCACGTCCTCGGGGAGCGGTTCGCCGTTTCCTTATCGGGTGTTGAAGGGCAGCCCGTCGGCTCCGTGCTCCTCGATCAGATACGCGCGGATCTCCGGGGCGAGCGTCCACTCGTTGAGGAAGGCGACCTGGTTGAACCAGTAACGCCGTGCGTCGGCCGGGTGGCGGAGAACGGCGGGACGGCGCTGCTCGGTGCGCGGTTCGCCGTCCGGGCGCCAGGTGGCCCGGATCGCGTTGGCCCGGCAGTACGCCTCGATCGCGGTGCGGTCGTCGGAGCCGAAGACCTCGGCGGGACCGGCGCCGATCTCGCCGTTGAAGCTGCGGGTGAGCAGCCAGCCCTCGCGTTCGAAGCGGGCGGTCAGCCCGTCCGGCAGGGCCTCCAGTACGGCGGCGGCGGCCACCCCGGTGGCTCCGCCCCGTTCGGGCGCCCGGAGACAGGCGAACAGCATCAGCCCGGGGAACTCCAGGGCGCCGCTCAGCTCATGGTCGCATGCACATCGGCTGGTTCGACGGCCACGGGGTGGCGGAGAGGACGCCGTCGCCGTACGGCTCCCGGGCGGCGAAGGTCTCGCGTTCCGCCAGGGGGAGCGCGCCGAGCGCGCCGCGGACGGCTGCGGTGCCGGACGCGTCGCGCAGGTCCAGTCCCCGGACGAGGACGGCGCCGTGCTCGGTCACCGCGGCGCGCAGGGCCTGGCGGTGGCTCGCGATCCAGCCCGGTGCGTCGCCGCCGGGGTCTGCGGGGAGCAGCGGCGGCCGTCCGGGGGCCCGCTCCAGGTCGGGAAGGGGTGCGGTGCGGGTGGTGGACGGCATCCGGATTCAGCGGAGCCCGAACGCCCGGATCGCAGCGAGAAACTCCTCCGGCCGGTCCGTGTGGATCAGGTGTCCCGCCTCGACGGTGACCAGCTCGGCGTCCGGTATCGCGCGGACCATCTGCGCGAGCTGTTCCTGGTCGATGTGGCTGTCGGGCCCGCCGCCGATGACGAGGGTGGGCACGGTGATCTCCGGGAAGCGCTCACGGACGGCCGGGTCGGGGTCGTTGATCTGCGCGTCGATGTCGGGGACGACGGGCCAGTCGAAGTCGAGGTCGCCCTCGGGGCGGACGGAGGGCGGCCGGGGCGGGTCGAGCGGCAGGAGGGGCGGGGCGTCCTCGATGACGAGCCGCCCGATCAGGCCCGGTTCCCGCTGGGCCAGGAGGTAGGCGGCGACCCCGCCCATGGAGTGTCCGACGACGGTCGCTCCGGCGAGGTTGCGGGCTTCCAGGAAGGCGTGCAGGTCGTCGCGGAACATCTCGAAGGAGTAGCGGCCGGGCCAGTCGCTCAGTCCGTGGCCGCGGAAGTCGGGGGCGTACACGCGGTGGTCGGCGGCCAGGTCCCGCGCGATCCGGGTCCAGGTCTCGCTGGAGCCCGCCCGGCCGTGCAGCAGGACGACGGGCGGGGCCTCGGGGGCGCCCCACACCCGGTAGGCGAGCCGGACCCCGCCCGCCTGGACGCTCGACACCTCCGGGTCGAGGAAGGCCGCAACCGTACGGGCGAAGGCTCCCGGGTCGTCCAGCCACGGGAAGTGCCCGGCCCCGCGCTGGACGACGAACTCGGCGCCCGGGAAGAGCGCGGCGAGCTCGGTGGCCCGGTCCGGGCTGGGGTGGCCGTCGTACTCCCCGGCGAGAACGAGGACCGGCACGGTGAGTCCGCGCAGGGCCGCGGCGGTGGCGGCGGGGTCGAAGGCGCCTTCCTCGGCGTAGCGTTCGCGGGCCTGTGCGTTGGTCTGTCCGGCGGATGCCTCGGCGTGGGCGCGGGCCGGCTCGTCCCAGCGGCCGTAGGTGAGGGGCCGGACCGCGGGCCACAGCTCGGCGAACGGTCCCCCGGCGAGCAGCGCCTCCTGGGCGGCCCGCGCCTCGGGGTACCAGGGCTCGTCGCGCCGCAGCTCGGCGGCCTCGCGCAGGTCGTCAGCGGTCACTTCGATGCCCACGGCCCTGGTACTGGGCGTGACGAGGGTCAGGGTGCGCAGCCGCTCCGGGTGGCGGGCGGCGTACAGCAGGGCCAGGTCGGCTCCGGCGGAATGCGCCAGTACGTCGATCCGCTCCAGGCCCAGGTGTTCACGCAGGGCCTCGACGTCGTCGAGGAGGCGGTCGCAGCGGTACGTCGAGGGGTCCCCGGGCACACCGGACGCGCCGGTGCCGCGCAGGTCCGGCAGGACGAGCCGGCGCCGGGCGGCGAGCCCCCCGAGGTCGCCGAGATACGCGCTCGCCCGCATCGGCCCGCCGGGCAGACAGATCAGCGGTTCCCCCTCGCCCAGCAGGTGGTAGGCGAGCGGGGTCTTGTCGTACGCGGAGAAGGTCGGCATACGCCCCATCCAAACAGGAAGCCGTGAGCGGGCACAGCGGACTTCGCCGCGGGCTGATCGGCTCCGGACGCCGCGCGCCCCTTGCCAGCACCCCCGGCCGCCTGAATTACTGCTCCCAGGAAGATCGACCGAATGATCGGTCGCCCGGTCCGGGAGAGGAAGGGTCCTGATGACGGCCATGCTGGACGCGGCGGAACGGCTCGGCCGGGGCGAGCTGGAGGCCCTGCAACGGGAACGGCTGCGGTCCACGCTGCGGCACGCGTACGACAACGTTCACTTCTACCGCGACGCTTTCGACCGCGCGGGGCTGAAGCCCGAGGACTGCCGGACGCTCGCGGATCTGGCCCGTTTCCCGTTCACCGCGAAGACGGATCTGCGGGACAACTACCCCTTCGGAATGTTCGCCGTGCCGGAGCACGAGGTGCGCAGGATCCACGCCTCCAGCGGCACGACGGGGCGGCCGACCGTCGTCGGGTACACCGAACGGGACCTGGACACCTGGGCGGATGTCGTGGCCCGGTCTATCCGTGCGGCGGGCGGGCGGCCCGGCCACAAGGTCCATGTGGCGTACGGATACGGGCTGTTCACCGGTGGGCTCGGGGCGCACTACGGGGCGGAGCGGCTCGGCTGCACGGTGATCCCGGCCTCCGGGGGCATGACCGCGCGGCAGGTCCAGCTGATCCAGGACTTCCGGCCCGAGATCATCATGATCACGCCGTCGTACATGCTGACGCTGCTCGACGAGTTCGAGCGGCAGGGCGTCGATCCCCGTACGACGTCCCTGAAGGTGGGGATCTTCGGCGCGGAGCCGTGGACCGAGGGGATGCGCCGGGAGATCGAGGACCGGTTCGCGATCGACGCGGTGGACATATACGGACTCTCGGAGGTGATGGGCCCGGGGGTGGCACAGGAGTGCGTGGAGACGAAGGACGGGCTGCACATCTGGGAGGACCACTTCTATCCGGAGGTCGTGGACCCGTTCACCGGTGAGGTGCTTCCCGACGGCGAGGAGGGGGAGCTGGTCTTCACCTCGCTGACCAAGGAGGCGATGCCGGTGATCCGCTACCGGACCCGGGACCTGACGCGGCTGCTGCCGGGGACGGCGCGGACGTTCCGGCGGATGGAGAAGGTCACCGGCCGCAGCGACGACATGGTGATCCTGCGCGGCGTGAACCTCTTCCCCACGCAGATCGAGGAGATCGTGCTCCGGACGCCGGGCGTCGCTCCGCACTTCCAGCTGCGGCTGACCCGGGACGGGCGGCTGGACGCGCTGACGGTGCTCGCGGAGGCGCGGGAGGACGCGACGACCGACGAGCGGGAGAAGGCGGCGCGGGCCATCGCGGCGGCGGTGAAGGACGGCGTCGGGGTGTCGGTGAACGTGGAGGTCGTGGATCCGGAGACGCTGGAGCGCTCGGTGGGCAAGATCCGGCGGATCGTCGACCTGCGGGAGAAGGAGCGCCGCACGAGGTGAACAGCGGCGCTGACCGGCGCTGTTCACACCCGCGCAACACCCGTTCCCACTATGCGGACAGCTGCCGGAACGTCTCGACACAGGGGGCCGGACCCTGCGAGTCTCCCGCTATGCATCTCGCCCACCGGCCCCTGGTCCTCACCGCTCTGAGCTCCGCCGTCGTCCTCTGCGCCGCCCTCGTGGGCTGTGCCCCGCAAGCGGAGGAGAAGGGGGCGTCGGACGGGCCCGGTGCGACGGGGTCCTGCGCGCCCGGCAAGCTCGCCACCCAGGTGCCCGGAAAGCTCACCGTCGGCACCGACAAGCCCGCGTACGCCCCCTGGTTCGCCGACGACGAGCCGTCCAACGGGAAGGGCTTCGAGTCGGCGGTGGCGTACGCCGTGGCGAAGGAGCTGGGGTACGGCCGCGATGCGGTGGTCTGGCAGCACACGCCGTTCAACAGCGCGTTCGCGCCCGGTGCGAAGAAGTTCGACTTCGACATCAACCAGGTCTCCATCAGCGAGGAGCGGAAGAAGGCCGTCGCCTTCTCCTCCGGCTACTACGACGTGCGCCAGGCCGTCGTCGCGCTGAAGTCGTCGAAGGCCGCGAAGGCGAAGAGCGTCGCCGACCTCAAGGATGTGAAGCTGGGCGCGCAGGTGGGCACCACCAGCCTCGACTTCATCACCGACCTGGTGAAGCCCAAGGAGAAGCCGGCCGTCTACCAGCGCAACGACTTCGCCAAGTCGGCGCTGAAGACCGGTCAGGTGGAGGCCATCGTGGTGGACCTGCCGACCGCCTTCTACATCACCGGGGCCGAGGTGCCCGAGGCGGAGGTGGTGGGCCAGTTCGCCCAATCCCCCGGTGAGCCCGAGCAGTTCGGTCTAGTCCTGGACCGGGAGAGCGCGCTGACCTCCTGCGTGAGCGGGGCGGTGGACGCCCTGCGGAAGGACGGCACGCTGGCCGGCCTGGAGAAGGAGTGGCTCTCCGACGCCGTCGGCGCGCCGGTGCTCAAGTGACCCTGCACAAGACTCCGGCCGCCGAGGACGCCTATGTCCCCTCCGAGCGCCGGATCGCCCGCGAGCGCTACCGGCGGGGGCGCACCCGGCGGGCCACCGCGATCGCCGCGACCAGCACGCTGGTGGTGGGCGCGGCGCTGTTCGTGCTGATCACGAACTCGCCGGGCTGGACCCGTACGAAGGAGACGTTCTTCAGCGCCCATTACGCGCGCGTCGCCCTCCCGCAGGTCCTGGAGGGGCTGTGGCTGAATCTGCGGCTGCTGGCTGTCTGCGGTGCGGCCGTGCTGGTGCTCGGTCTGCTGCTGGCGGTGGCACGGACCCTGCGCGGTCCGGTGTTCTTCCCTCTGCGCGCGCTGGCCACCGCCTACACGGACTTCTTCCGTGGGCTGCCGCTCATCATCTGTCTGCTGATGGTGGTGTTCGGGGTGCCCGCCCTGCGCCTGGAGGGGGTGACCACCGATCCCGTGCTGCTGGGCGGCAGCGCGCTGGTGCTGACGTACTCGGCGTACGTCGCGGAGGTCTTCCGGGCGGGCATCGAATCCGTGCACCCCTCGCAGCGGGCGGCGGCCCGTTCGCTGGGGCTGAGCAGCGGGCAGGCGCTGCGCTTCGTCGTGCTGCCGCAGGCGGTGCGGCGGGTGGTGCCGCCGCTCCTCAACGACCTGGTGTCGCTCCAGAAGGACACCGGGCTCGTCTCGATCGCCGGGGCGGTGGACGCCGTGTACGCGGCGCAGATCATCGCGAGCAAGGACTTCAACTACACGCCGTACGTCGTCGCGGGGCTGGTCTTCGTGGCGCTGACCATCCCGATGACCCGCCTCACCGACTGGGTGACGGCCCGGATGGACCGGCGGCGGGCGCAGGGAGGGCCGGTATGAGCACGGATGCGGGAACGGCTCCGGTGCTGCGGATGGAGGCGGTCCGCAAATCGTTCGGTGCGTCGTTGGTGCTGCGGGACGTGGACCTGGAGGTGGCCCCGCACACGGTGACCGCCCTGATCGGCGCTTCCGGGTCGGGGAAGTCAACGCTGCTGCGCTGCGCCAACCTCCTGGAGGAGGTCGACGACGGGGCGATCTTCCTGGACGGCGAGGAGATCACCGATCCCCGGGCCGACGCGGACGCGGTGCGCCGCCGGATCGGCGTGGTGTTCCAGGCGTACAACCTCTTCCCGCATCTGACCGTGCTGCAGAACATCACCCTGGCCCCGCACCGGGTCCACGGGCTCTCCCGGGCCCGGACCGAGACGGACGCCCGGGAGCTGCTGGAACGGCTGGGGCTCGGGGCGAAGGCGGACGAGTATCCGGACCGGCTCAGCGGCGGGCAGCAGCAGCGGGCCGCGATCGTGCGGGCGCTGGCCGTACGCCCCCGGCTGCTGCTCCTGGACGAGATCACGGCGGCGCTGGACCCGGAGCTGGTGGGCGAAGTGCTGGGTCTTGTCCGGGAGGTGAAGGAGGACGGCATGACGATGGTGATCGCCACGCACGAGATGGCGTTCGCGCGTGAGGTCGCCGACCAGGTGTGTTTCCTGGACGCCGGGGTGGTGCTGGAGCGCGGCACGCCCGAGGAGGTGTTCGGCGCACCGCGCGAGGAGCGCACGCAGCGGTTCCTGCGGCGGATCGTGGCGGCGGGGCGGCTCCAGGGCGACAGGCCCTAGGGAACAGAGGTCAGGTCAGTTCGTCCCGCAGTTGCCGCTTGATGATCTTTCCGCCGGCGTTGCGCGGCAGTTCGTCGACGAACACGATGTGCTGAGGCACCTTCAAGGCGGTGGGCTTCGCGGACGCGCGATGGGTCCCCCTCATCTCCCCTTGCCTCGGTGACGGCGAGGTGGGTGCGGGTCAGGTGCGGCTACTGCCGGGTAGGGGATTTCCCCCTTTCCCCGGCTCATTCTCAGTCAACTTATGACTAAATACGGCCAACTCTCAGCTCGATCTTCGCATTCCCCTCACAGGTCACTCCTGTCATGGACACAAGGCCAGCCTGGGCGAGTGACGGGCTCACCGCACATCGGACACTCCGCAACGGTGCTCCGCGCTCCGGAAATCGGTCGGACTCCCGTGCGGCAGCGGACGTATGGTGAGCGCCGCGCGCGTGGCGGGACCTGACCGCTCGGCCACGGGACGCGCACATCACACGGCGGCCGGGGGACGGATCCGCCACGGGGGAGGTTCGCCGTCATGCCGCACCATCGGCTCGCTGAGCCGGACGGTCTCGCCGTCCGCGCCGCCGCACAGGGCTGACCGCCCGAACCTCCACCCGCCGCACCAGCACCCCCGCCTGTCATCGATCGCGACGAAGGATTGCTCCCTTGCGCCTCAAACCAGGATTGTTCAGACCCGGACCACGCCGATCACCGATCCTCACCCCTGTCGTCACCTCTGTGGCGGCGCTCGCCGTCCTCGGCGGTCTGGGCGCGCAGCCCGTGGCCGCCGCGCCGGACCGGGCCGACCGTACAGCCCCAGCAGGCGCCGGCAGCGACTGGAACGAGGAGACCCCCGCCGAACTGCTCCGCCAGGACCAGTGCCTGATGGACGGCGTGCTGCGGCTCGGCGGACCGTCCATGGCCGCCACCGCGCAGAGCGGACTCGACCAGACGCCGGAGAAGCTCCGCGAACTCGCCGACCGGCAGCACTGGGAGGACACCCCGCTCGCCACGGCCTACCAGAGCGACCGGGACGCGGCGCTGAAGGAACTCGACGCGCTGCACGCCCTGCGCGACGGGTGGCAGAAGCCGCTCCAGGGGCTGACCAACCCGGCCGGCTTCACCGTCACCGCATTCGCGTGGCCTCCCGGTACCCGCGAGGGCCAGGACTTCTACGAGCAGACCGGTCTGACCCAATGGACCTCCGACCGGTTCTGGAAGGACGAGCGCGACTTCTACGAGGACCCGACCCCGCCCGCCGACGCGGCGACCGTCAAGGCGGTCAAGGACCTCGGGGCCCCGCTGTACGGCACGGACCCCGACCCGAGCTCGCCCGACTGGAACCGTGCCCTCGCCGAGCACGGCGCGTACGAGCACCTGACGGACTGGTCCCTGGAGCCCACGGGCGCGGACAACGCCCGGATCTTCCTGGCGTCCGGCGGCTTCCCGCGTACCGCTCCCCAGCCCGGTTCGCCGGAGCACCGGATCGCGGTCGAGGACCTCAAGACCCGCTTCGCCGCCTGCGCGTGGCGGGACCCGATCGACCCGAACGACGTCCTGGACCCGATCTCCGACACTGCCGCCACGGAGTGGCAGAAGGAGATCTCCTCGCAGGCGACCCAGCGCAACCAGTTGCTGACCGCCAACAAGGAAGCCGCCAAGGCCCTGGCCACCGGGTCGAAGTTCCTCGGCGACCTGATCGGCCACTCCTGGGTGGCCGACCACCTGACCCAGTTCCAGGACTACTGGTCCGCGGGCGGAGTCGGCTGGATCGGCACCAAGCCGACCACCCTCCAGGTGAGCGCCTCCACCGGCAAGTGCCTCGATGTCGAGGGCGGCAAGACCGTTAACGGCACCCCCGTCCAGGTCTACACCTGCAACAACGGCGCCGCCCAACAGTGGGTCGTCGAGGGCGACGACAAGGGTCTGCACCTGCGGAACGTCGGTTCCCAGAAGTGTCTGGACGTCTCGAACACCAGCACCGCCGACGGTGCGAAGATCCAGATCTGGACCTGCAACAGCTCCCCGGCGCAGACCTGGGACTACAACGTCCGGGCCAAGACGATCCTGAAGAACGTCGGCACGGGCAAGTGCGTGAACCTGCCCAAGTTCGACAACAGCGTCAACGCCGTGCAGGCGACCTGCGGCCCCACGGGACCGCAGCAGTTCACGGTCAAGGTGTCCGGCAACAACGGCTCCGTCCCGCCGAAGGCCCAGTTCGACAAAGCCGCGAAGGGCATCACGGACGCCCGAGCCGCGGCGAGGAAGCAACTGGACGCACTCAAGGCACAGGCGGCAGCGGCGAAGAAGGCCGCCACCACCAGTGACACCGCCGAGAAGGCCGCCTACGCGATCGCGGACGCCCAGGGCTCGCCCCGGGGCCGCGGTCTGCTGGCCGCCCAGCAGAAGGCTCAGGTCACCAAGGGCGCCGTCGCCGCGCTGGACGCCATGGTGAAGGCCGGTGAGACCGCCGAGGCGGCGACCCGCGCCTCCGCCGCGGACAGTGACACGATCGCGCAGCGGGCGCTGGCCCAGGCCGCACAGTCCAAGGCCGAGTTCCGTCGGCAGGCAGCCTACGCCGCCGAAGTGCAGGCGAAGGCGGCCGCCGACGGTGCGAAGATCCACCGCGACAACGCCAAGAAGGACAAGGAGACCGCGGAGGCGAAGCTCGCCGAGGCACTGAAGGCCGAGAGCGACGCCAAGGCGGCCGCCGCCACGGCGCACGCCAAGCGGCTCGCCGCGGAGGCCGAGGAGGCCACCGCGAAGAAGGAGAAGGAGACCGCGGCGGCCAAGCAGGCCGAGGCGGCTCAGCACCGCAGGACCGCGGAGGCCGAGGCGGGCACCGCGAAGGACGCCAAGGAGAAGGCGGAGGCCGCGGAAGGCACCGCGGTGCAGAAGCAGAAGGCCGCCGAGACCGCCCGCGACAAGGCCAAGGACCTGCGCGACGACGCGTGGGACGCCGAGCAGAAGGCGGACGCGGCACGCGCCAAGGCCGACGCCAAGGAGGCGTTCGCCCAGGCCCACGAGTCGGACGCCAACGCCCAGGAGTCGCGTGCCGCCGCGAACGCCGCGGCAGGCCACGCCGACGACGCCGAGGCCGCAGCCGGCCGGGCCCGCACCGCGGCGAACGCCGCGACGCAGGCCGCCGCCGACGCGGACGCCGCCGCCACCCGCGCGGAGGCGGCCGCCAAGCGGGCCCGCGCCCACTCGGACGCGGCCCAGGCCGCCAAGCTGAAGTCCGAGGCCGCGGTGCGCACCGCCACCAGTGCGGCGGCGGACGCCATCAAGGCGTCGGATCACGCCGCCTCGGAGGCGAAGACCGCCGTCGAGCTGGCGGACGAAGCGGAGCGACAGGCCAAGACCGCCAAGACCCATGCGGACGAGGCCCACAAGGAGGCCGGCAAGGCGCTCGTCGCCTCAGCCAGGGCCGCCGGCTTCGCCCACGTCACGGCGCAGGCCGCCGTCGACGCCGGGAACGCGGCCGAACAGGTCGCCAAGCCGGCGAACGACGCCATCCAGCTCGGTTCCCCCTACGTGACGACCGACTCCGCCGCCTCCCTCGTCGTGCTGGCGGGCCAGTCGTCCAAGTCGATCGCCGAGCAGCAGAAGAGTGTCGCCGACGCCCACGCCAAGAACGCACAGGAGGAGGCCGCCGCGGCCAAGGCCATCGCGGCGGCCGCGCAGGGCGACGCCAAGGCCGCCTACCAGCACGCCGCGAACGCGGCGGGCCACGCGGCGACCGCCCGTACCTACGCGAAGGAGGCACTCGGCTACGCGGCGGACGCCGCCACCGCGGCGTCCAAGGCGTCGCAGTCCCTCGCGCGCACCATCGAGTACGACCGCAAGGCCGGCGAGGACGCGGCCGCAGCGGACAAGGCGGCCGGACGCGCCGAGGGCTACGCCACCGACGCCCGTTCGTCCGCCGACGCGGCCGCGCTCGACGCCCAGGCCGCCCGCGACGCCGCAGCCGCGGCAGAGCAGGCCGCCAAGGACGCACGCGCCGCGGCGACCCGCGCCGACACCGCCGCCACCCTGGCGGAGGAGGCGGCCAAGGACGCCCAGAAGTACGCGGAGTCGGCCCAGGAAGCGGCCGAGTCCGCCGAGCGCAAGGAGGCCAACCAGCAGGTCAGCAGCGGCGCGGGCACCGGGATCGGCGGCACCTGGTACGTCGTCGACGAGAGCACGGTCGAAGTCACCGACGCCAAGCAGCTCAACGACTGCGTCATCGACATCGGCTTCGGAGGCTGCACCGTCACCTTCACGGTCACGTTCAACGCGACCGTCGACTTCTTCCTCTGCACCGACCCGGACGTCCCCGCATCGGCGACCGGCTGCCCGCAGGCCGACACGGTCCTGGTCAGGTCCGAACCCTTCACGGGGCTGAAGAAGGACGTCACCAACTACTTCAGCAAGCTCGACCTGATCCAGCAGACCGTCGTCTACCGGATCCTCAAGACAGTCCTGATCCAGGACTTCGTCGACTGCTGGCACGGCAGCGTCAGCGGCTGCGCCTGGGCCGCGTCCAACTTCGTCCCCGGCAAGGCCTTCGCCAAGATCGCCGAGGCGATCAACGCCCTGGACGCCGCCCTGAAGACCGGCATCGGCATCGCCGACGCCTACAAGGCCCTCAAGACCCTCGACGTGGACCCCGCGACACTCGCCAAGATCTCGCAGCAGGTCAACATCGTCGAGGACGCCCTGACGAGCTGCCGGGTCAACAGCTTCCCGGCAAAGACACGGGTGCTGATGGCGGACGGCACGCGTCGGCCGATCGACGCCGTGCGCCAGGGCGACCTGGTCCTCGCGACGGACGCCGAGACCGGCGTCCACGCGATCCAGCCCGTCACCGACACGTACCGGCACGATGCGCGTCGTCTCGTCGATGTGTCCTTCGCCGACGGGTACCGCCTGACCAGTACGGCAGGGCACCGGGTGTTCGTGGCGGAGCGGGGCTGGACCGTCGTGGCCGACCTGCGCGTCGGCGACCGGCTCCGTGGACCGGACGGCACGGCTCGCGCCGTGCGTGCGCTCGACGACCGGTCGGATCTGGCGCCCCGCACGGTGTACGACATCACCGTCGACGGGACCCACACCTTCTATGTGGGCGCGGAGGGAGCGCCGGGTGCACCGGCACGTGACGTCCTGGTCCACAACTGCGTGCAGCTCACGTTGCACGAGGGCGATCGCGGTGCGCACACGATCCGGGACCACGTGGACACCACGCCCCAGCGGGCCAAGGACAAGGCCAGGGACGGTCTCGCAAACAACCCCAACCACCCTGGTGTGACCGGTGTCTGGACGAATCTGGACACAGCGCAGGAAGCCGTGAACGACGCCATGCTGAAGTGGCTGACGGGCATGTCGCCCAGCCAGAACGCGGCAAACCAGAAGCGTCTGCAGAAGTGGATGCAGACCACGCCGAAGGACTCGGAGAGGGCCACGGATCTCCTCTCGTTCGACGTGACGCTCAACAATCCGGCATCGCTGGGCACCATCTATCACCACACCGGTGACAGCTGGGCAGCCAAGAACATCGTGTCGATCACTCTCAAGAGGTCCGCGCACAAGCCGGGCTACATGGTGTACACCTCCTATCCCAAGGGACCGAGGCCGTGAGGTGACCGTGCGACGCCAGGACATGTGGATCGACTTCGGGCTCAGCGGGCTCACCAAGTGGTTCGCCGCCCCATGGGCCGGCGAGGTCACGCCCGAGGAGCTCGTCACCGAGGCGGCGAGCTGGGGAGACGGCGCCTACGCGCCGACACTCCTGGAGGATGCGCGGCGGCTGCTGGAGTCCCCTGTGCCGACTCCGGTCATCGACCGGTTGTGGTGTGCGGCGATCGGGCTTCCCCACGACCCGGGCGCCGTACCGGTCGAAGGACGCGCGTGGCTGGACGAGATCATCGGACTCTGCGTGGCACGAGTGCGCCAGGACGATCCCTCCTTCACCCCCGCATCGCCGCAGCCACCGGCGAACGGGATGCTGGGAGAAGCGGTTCTGCGGGAGGTCCGCGAGGTCGCCGCGGCCGTGGTCGACGCCGTCCGCGCCGCCGGCCACTCCGGCGGGGCCGACGTGGTGACGGCGGTGGAGCAGGTGGTCGTCCACGTGGACCCCGACCTGGGTTTCCGCCTCTTCCTGCGGATCCTCAAGGCGTACATGGTCCCGATCACGGAATCGCGGTATCTGCGGTACCACGAGCTGGGTGAGCGCTTCGGCTACCACGAGCTCGTCGTCGACGACGGCACGCTGCAGTCGGTTGCCGACACGGACTGAACACCCGGCGTCCGATCGGCCGAGGGCCCGCACACCCCTGTCACGGGGCGTGCGGGCCCTTGCAACAGGCCCGGGGGGGGAGCCACGCGAACGTCGCTGTCGCGACCCCCGAGGAAGCCGGATACCGACCAGCCGGTTGACAGTTGCCGGGGCGCCCTGGCTGAGTGGCGCGTGGCTGTCCGGACGGTCCGGTCAACCGCCTGTGCCACCCGCACCGTTGGGAGGAACACCTTGAGATTGCGAAACCGTCTGAGACTGCTCGGGGTTGCCGGTCTCGCCCTGTTCACCGTGTCGGCGTCGCTGCCGCCGGCCACCGCCTCCGGAGCGGGTCAGGAACGGCACCCGTCCGGCGGCGGGCTCTCCGCCGT
Organism: Streptomyces globisporus C-1027; assembly: GCF_000261345.2. Taxonomy (NCBI): domain Bacteria; kingdom Bacillati; phylum Actinomycetota; class Actinomycetes; order Kitasatosporales; family Streptomycetaceae; genus Streptomyces; species Streptomyces globisporus. Next base: position 257,321 of record NZ_CP013738.1, read on the forward strand.
CATCCGGTACACGGAGTACGGCATTCCGCACATCGTGGCCAAGGACTACGCGCAGCTCGGCTTCGGCACCGGCTGGGCGCAGGCCGCCGACCAGGTGTGCACGCTGGCGGACGGCTTCCTCACGGTGCGTGGGGAGCGGTCGAGGTTCTTCGGGCCGGACGCGGCCACGGACTTCTCGCTGTCCTCGGCGGCGACGAACCTCTCCAGCGATCTGTACTTCCGGGGCGTCCGGGACAGCGGCACGGTGGAGAAGCTGCTGAAGGTCCCCGCGCCCGCCGGTCCGAGCCGGGACGTGAAGGAGACGATGCGCGGGTTCGCCGCCGGGTACAACGCGTGGATCGCGCAGAACCGGATCACCGATCCGGCCTGCCGGGGCGCCTCCTGGGTACGCCCGGTGACGGCGCTGGACGTGGCGGCGCGCGGGTATGCCCTGGCGGTGCTCGGCGGCCAGGGGCGCGGGATCGACGGCATCACCGCCGCGCAGCCGCCGACCGCAGCACCCCCGGCGGCCGGGGTCACCCCCGCGGAGGCGGCATCGGCGGCGAAGCGGCTGCTGTCGGCGCAGAACGCGGACATGGGGTCCAACGCGGTGGCCTTCGACGGCTCCACCTCGGTCAACGGGCGCGGGCTGCTGCTGGGCAACCCGCACTACCCGTGGCAGGGCGGACGCCGCTTCTGGCAGTCGCAGCAGACGATCCCCGGGGAGCTGAACGTGTCGGGCGCGTCGCTGCTCGGCGCGACGACGATCTCGATCGGGCACAACGCGGATGTGGCGTGGAGCCATACGGTCGCCACCGGGGTGACGCTGAACCTCCATCAGCTCGCCCTCGACCCGGCCGACCCGACCGTCTATCTGGTGGACGGCAAGCGGGAGCGGATGACGAAGCGGACGGTGAGCGTCCCGGTGAAGGGCGCGGCCGACGTGACCCGCACCCAGTGGTGGACCCGCTACGGGCCCGTGACCACGTCGATGGGTGCGGCACTCCCGTTGCCGTGGACGGCGACGACGGCGTACGCGCTGAACGACCCGAACGCGACGAATCTGCGGATGGCGGACACGGGCCTCGGCTTCAGCAAGGCCCGGGGCACGAAGGACGTCGCACGGTCGCTGCACCGGAATCAGGGCATGCCGTGGGTGAACACGATCGCGGCGGACCGGGCCGGGCACTCGTTCTTCGCCCAGTCGCAGGTGCTGCCGAGGATCACGGACGACCTGGCGGAGCGCTGCTCGACCCCGCTGGGCCGGGCCACCTATCCCGCCTCCGGCCTCGCGGTGCTCGACGGCTCCCGGAAGGACTGCGCCCTGGGCAGTGACCGGGACGCGGTGCAGCCGGGGATCTTCGGCCCGGGCCGGATGCCGGTGCTGAAGAACCAGCCGTACGTGGAGAACTCCAACGACAGCGCGTGGCTGACCAACGCGGACCGGCCGCTGACCGGGTACGAGCGGGTCTTCGGCACGATCGCGACACCCCGGTCGATGCGGACGCGCGGCGCGATCGAGGACGTCGCGTCGATGGCGGACAAGGGCCGCCTCAGGGTCGCGGACCTTCAGCGGCAGCAGTTCGCCAACCGGGCGCCGGCCGGGGAGCTGGCCGCGTCGGAGGTCGCGAAGTGGTGCGCCGCGCTGCCGGGCGGTACGGCGGTGGGTACCGGCGGTGCTCCCGTCGACGTGTCGGACGCCTGCACGGTGCTGCGGCGCTGGGACCGGAGCGTGGACAGCGACAGCCGGGGCGCGCTGCTCTTCGACCGCTTCTGGCGGAAGACGTCGGCGGTGCCGGCGGCCGAGCTGTGGAGGACGCCGTTCGACCCGGCCGATCCGGTGCGCACCCCGCGCGGCCTGAACACCACCGCGCCCGGCGTGGGCAGGGCCCTTGCGGACGCGGTGGCGGAGCTGCGGGCGGCGGGCATCGCGCTGGACGCGCCGCTGGGCAAGCACCAGTTCGTCGTACGCAACGGCAAGCGGCTGCCGATCGGCGGCGGGACGGAGTCGCTGGGCATCTGGAACAAGACCGAGCCGGTGTGGAACGCGGCGGGCGGCGGCTACACGGAGGTGTCGTCGGGCTCCAGCTACATCCAGGCGGTCGGCTGGGACGACAGCCGCTGCCCGGTGGCGCGGACGCTGCTGACGTACTCCCAGTCGGAGAACCCGAAGTCCCCGCACTTCAGCGACCAGACCCGGCTGTACGCGGGTGAGCGCTGGGTGACGTCCCGGTTCTGCGAGAAGGACATCGCACGTTCGCCGGACCTGCGGGTGGTGCGGGTGCACGAGCGGCGGTAGCGCACGTCCGGGAGGGGCGCCCCGCCCGCACGCCCCTCCCGCAACCCGCTCCGGCTACAGCGGTCGCTCGAAGCCCTCCCAGTACGGTTCGCGCAGTCGCCGTTTGTAGAGCTTGCCGTTGGGATCGCGGGGCATGGCGGTGATGAAGTCGAGGGAGCGGGGCCGTTTGTACCCGGCGAGCCGCTCCTCGCAGTGGGCGAGGATCGCGGCGGCGAGGGCGTCCGACGGCGCGTGGCCCTCGGCCGGTTCGACGACGGCTTTGACCTCCTCGCCCCGGTCGGCGTGCGGGATGCCGAAGGCGGCGGCGTCCGCGACGGCGGGGTGGGTGAGCAGGGCGGACTCAATCTCGGCGGGGTAGATGTTGACGCCCCCGGCGATGATCATGTCGATCTTGCGGTCACGGAGGAAGAGGTAGCCGTCCGCGTCGAGCACGCCGAGGTCGCCGACGGTGAAGAAGTCGCCGATGCGGTTCTTGCGGGTCTTGGTCTCGTCCTTGTGGTAGCTGAAGCCGCCGGTGCTCATCTTCATGTAGACGGTGCCCAGTTCGCCCGCCGGGAGCCGGTTGCCGTCGTCGTCGAACACGGCCAGCTCGCTGATCGGCCAGGCCTTGCCGACGGTGCCGGGCTTCTTCAGCCAGTCCTCGGCGGTGGCGAAGGCTCCGCCGCCCTCGCTCGCCGCGTAGTACTCCTCGATGCAGCTTCCCCACCAGTCGATCATGGCACGTTTGACGTGGTCGGGGCAGGGTGCGGCCCCGTGGATGGCGTGCCGCATCGAGGAGACGTCGTAGCGGGCCCTCACCTCCTCGGGCAGGGCGAGCAGCCGGTGGAACTGAGTGGGGACCATATGGGTGTGGGTGCACCGGTGCGCGTCGATGAGGCGGAGCATCTCCTCGGGTGCCCAGCCGTCCATCAGGACCAGCGGGTGGCCGATGTGCAGGGCGGCGCCCGCGAACTGGAGCACGGCGGTGTGGTAGAGCGGCGAGCACACGAGGTGGACGTTGCCGTCGAAGGGCCGGATGCCGAAGATGCCGAGGAACCCGCCGAGGTAGGTCTCCTCCGGGCGTTTGCCGGGCAGCGGCCGGCGGATGCCGCGCGGGCGGCCGGTGGTGCCCGAGGTGTAGTTCATGACCCAGCCCAGAGTGCGGCCCTCGGGCGGGCCGGCGGGGTGGCCGTCGAGGAGGTCGGCGTACGGGCGGCTGCCGGGGACGGCGCCGACGCCGTAGCGGTGGCTCGCGGGCAGCCCCGCCTCGTCGGCGGCGGCCGTCGCGGCGTCGGCGAAGCGTTCGTGGACGATCAGGACACGGGCGCCCGAGTCGGCGACGATCCAGGCGATCTCGGGGCCGACGAGGTGGTGGTTGACGGGCACGAGGTAGAAGCCGGCCTGCGAGGCTGCGAGGTAGGCGGTGAGGAGTTCGACGCCGTTGGGCAGCACGACGGCGAACGCGTCGCCCTCGCGCAGTCCCGCCCCGCGCAGCCCGTGGACCATGCGGTTGACGTCGGTGTGGAGCCGGCCCGCGCTCCATTCCTCGCCGTCGGGGGCGATCAGGACGGTGCGGTCGGGGTCGGCTGCGGCCTGGGCCCAGAAGCCGTTGGGCGGCTGGTTCACGTGGCGCTCCTTCCGGCGATGCGGTTGACGCGGGTGACGGCCCGTTCGAATCCGCGGGTGAGGTCGTCGACGACGGCCTGGACGCTGCGTCGGCTGGTCATCCGGCCGACGATCTGCCCCACGGGTGTGCCGAGCAGCTCGCCGACCTCGTACTTCTGGATCCGCGAGACGGCCTCGGCGACCAGCAGCCCCTGGAGCGGCATGGGCAGGGTTCCGGGCCCTGCCGGGTCGTCCCAGGCGTCCGTCCACGCGGTACGGAGCTGGCGTGCGGGTTTGCCCGTCAGGGCGCGGGAGCGGACGGTGTCCCCGGAGCCCGCGGCGAGCAGTTTGGCCGTCAGGGCCTCGGAGTGCAGGTCGGCCTCCTCGGTGGTGAGCCACAGGGAGCCGAGCCAGACGCCCTGGGCGCCGAGGGCGAGTCCGGCGGCGACCTGTTCGCCGCTGCCGATGCCTCCGGCGGCGAGTACGGGCAGCGGGGCGACGGCCTCGACGACTTCGGGGACCAGCACCATGGAGCCGATCTCACCGGTGTGGCCGCCCGCCTCGTACCCCTGGGCGACGACGACGTCGATGCACGCCTCCGCGTGGCGCCGGGCGTGCCGGGCGCTGCCGGCCAGGGCTGCGACGAGTACGCCGTGGTCGTGGGCGCGGGCGATGACGTCGGCGGGCGGCGAGCCGAGGGCGTTGGCGAGCAGTTTGATCGGGTAGTCGAAGGCCACGTCGAGCTGGCCCCGGGCAACCTCCTCCATCCAGCCGGTGATACGCCAGCCGGACGCCTCCCCCTCGGCCAGCTCGGGCACGCCGTGACGGGCCAGGAGTTCCCGGACGAATCCGCGGTGCTCCTCGGGGATCATCGCCTCGACGTCGGCCTCGGTGACGCCCTCGACCTTCGTGGCGGGCATGACCACGTCGAGGCCGTAGGGCTTGCCGTCGGCGTGCTCGTGCAGTCGGTCGAGGTCGCGTGCGAGGTCGTCGGGGGCGGTGTAGCGGACGGCTCCGAGCACGCCGAAGCCGCCGGCTCTGGTGATGGCCGCGGCGACCTCGGGGAACGGCGTGAAGCCGAAGATGGCGTGCTCGATTCCCAGTTGGCGGCTCAGTTCCGTCTCCATGGGCGGCAGGATGCCGCAGCGGTGCGGTCGAGGGAAGAGCTTTTCTGATGCAGTGTCAGATTCTTTGCGGGCCTGGACCCGCCCGGAAACGCGGAGGTGACAGTAACCTCTGCGGCGGCAGGAACTTTCACTGCTCGGCGAGATTTCGGAAGTTACTTTCGCGCGGGCTCCGGCATACGGGTGCGACCCGGTGACCGGACGTCAGGCGCGGGAAGGAGTTGCGGATGACCGGGGACACGCAGGGGTACGGACGGACCTTGGAGAACACCCCACGCACCGCCGGGAGCGGCATCGCCCGGCGGCGGCTGGGCGGCGGGATACTGGCGCTGGGCGGGGCGCTCGCGCTGACACCGATTCCTCTCGCGGGAGCCGCCGCCCGGAGCGGGCCGGGCAGTGCGGCGGACACGGGAGCGGGCATGGAGTCAGGGGCACACCGGCCCACACTGCGGCGCGGCAGCGCGGCCCGCGCCGGGCTGCTCCAGGAGCCGCTGGACCAGCTCGTCCGGGACGCCGAGGCCTTCCTCGCGGACTCCCCCAAGCACCCCTGGTACGCGGGTGCGGTGCTGCTCGCGGGGCGCGGCGGCACGGTGGCGCTGCACCGGCCGATCGGCAAGGCGGTGCGCTATTGCGCGTACGACGAGAAGACCGGCACCGGGGTGGAGTTCCCGGCGGACCGGCAGATCGCGATGGCCGAGGACACCGTCTTCGACCTCGCCTCGATCTCCAAGCTGTTCACCTCGCTCCTGGCGGTCCAGCAGATCGAGCGCGGCACGCTGGAGCTGGAGGCCACGGTCGTCTCGTATCTTCCGGACTTCGCGGGCGGCGGCAAGCAGGACATCACGGTCCGTCAGCTCCTGACGCACACCTCGGGCTTCCGGTCTTGGATCCCGCTGTACAAGGAGCCGACCCGGGAGGGCAAGCTCCGCATGCTGTGGGACGAGATCCCGGCGAGCACCCCGGGCAGCGCCTACCTCTACTCCGACCTCAACCTGATCTCGCTGCAGCTGATCCTGGAGCACCTCACCGGGCGCCCGCTGGACGTCCTGCTCCGCGAGGAGATCACCGCTCCGCTCGGGATGCACCGCACCCGCTACAACCCGCCCGCCTCCTGGAAGCCGAAGATCGCGGCGACCGAGGATGCCCGGCTGCCCTGGTCCGGTCTGGAGCGCGGCCTCGTCTGGGGCGAGGTGCACGACGAGAACGCCTTCGGCTTCGGCGGGGTGGCGGGGCACGCCGGGGTGTTCTCCTGCGCCTGGGACCTCGCGGTGCTCGCCCGGACGCTCCTGAACGGCGGGGTGTACGGCCGCTCCCGCATCCTGTCCGAGAAGTCGGTGGACCTGCTGTTCACCGACTTCAACACCGCTTTCCCCGGCGACGAGCACGGCCTGGGCTTCGAGCTCTACCAGCACTGGTACATGGGCGCGATGGCGACCCCGCGCAGCGCGGGGCACACCGGATTCACCGGGACCAGCCTGGTCCTCGACCCGACGACCGACACCTTCCTCATCGTGCTGGGCAACTCCGTCCACCCCGTGCGGAGTTGGCGCTCGGGCAGCGCACCCCGGGTGGCGACCGCGAATCAGCTGGCCCGGGCCGTTCCGGTCCGGCCCGAACGGGGGCGCACGGCCTGGTTCTCCGGGATGGCGAGCGCCTCCACGGCCACCCTGACGCTGCCCGCCCTGCGCCTGGACTCGGCACGGGCCCGGCTGGAGTGCGCGCTGTGGTGGGACACCGAACCGGCCTCCGACGGCCTCTTCCTGGAGGCGTCGGCGGGCGGGGAGGACTGGCAGCGGGTGCCGTTCACCACCGTACGCCCGGGCCACCGCCCGGACCCGCTGCCGCACCCGGCGGGCTCGGTGACCGGCTGGTCGGGGCGGGTGTGGCACCGGCTGGAGGCGGACCTGTCGGCCTGGCGTGGCACGAGCCTCCAGCTGCGGTGGCGATACACCACGGACCAGCTGTACGTGGGGCGCGGCGCGTATGTGGACGCCCTGCGGGTGCGGGACGGGGGTCGCACGGTCTTCGACTCCGAGCGGCCCCGGGACGCGGGGCGGATCGGGGCGACGGGCTGGGTGCTGTCGGCCGACTGAGCGGCGGGGCGGGGCGCCGCGCGTGGTGTGCCGGCGCCCGCCCGACGCCCCCGCCACAATGGCGTCGCGTCCGGTGCGTACCGACGTCACCACCGGTTCACCCGGGGGCCGTTGGATGGAACGAGCCGTAGGCGAGCCGCTCGGCCCACCCGCTCCCGTGGTCGATTCCAGGAGGCACACCATGAGCAGCGTCCGGCACCCCGCCCCCTTCGACCCGGTGCTCTCCCGGTGACCGGCCGGGCCCCCGCACCGACCAGACGGAGTCTGCTGTACGCGGCGGCGGCCGGGCTCGCGGCGGCCTTCGCCCCCGCCCCGCTCGCGTCGGCGGCCCCGGACCCCGCCCCTGGTCTCCCCCGCCCGGGCACGCCCTGGACCACCTCCTGGGCCACCGCGCAGACCGCGCCCACGGCGGAGGACCCTCTTGCGTCCGCCGGGCTCACCGACGGGCTCTGCACCACGCGGCTGCGGCTCTCGGCGGGCGGGCAGGTCCGGCTGCGGTACGCGCACGCCTTCGGGACCGCGCAGGTGCTGGTGGGTCCGGTGACCGCCGACGGGCGGCCGGTCACCTTCGGCGGGCGGCCCCAGGCGTGGCTGGCGGCGGGCGCCTCGCTCACCAGCGACCCGGTGGCGGGGCTCCGGGTGCCGGACGGCTCCCTGCTGACCGTCGGGACGCGGCTCCCCGGCCCCACCGGCCCGCTGTCCTTCCACCGCAACACGCACGCCTGGCACACCGTCGACGGGGTCCGGACCCGGTCCGTGTTCCTCCTGACCGGGGTCGAGACGACCGGGGCGCGCGGCCCGGTCCTCGCCGTGCTGGGCGACTCCATCGCGGAGGGCACCGGCACGCCCGACGACGCGGACCTGCGCTGGCCCGACCAGCTGGCGCGCAGGCTGTCCGGCTCCGCCGTCGCCAACCTCGGCATCAGCGGCAACCGGCTGCTGCTCGACAGCGACCGCTTCGGACCGAGCGCCCAGGCCCGCTTCGACCGGGACGTGCTGTCGCTGCCGGGGCTGCGGACGGTCCTGGTGCACCTGGGCGTCAACGACCTCCACCATCTGCCGGTCGAGCGCGACCCGGCGCGGATGGTGGCCGCCTACCGCCGGCTCGCCCTGCGCGGCCGGTCCGCCGGGCTGCGGGTGGTGGGCGCCACCATCACCCCGTTCGAGGGGTGGACCCGCTGGACGCCGGAGGCGGACGCGGTGCGCCGGGAGGTCAACGAGTCCCTGCGCACCGGGAGGATCTTCGACGCCGTCGCCGACTTCGACGCGGTCCTGCGCGACCCGGGCCGCCCCTCCCGGCTGCTGCCCGCGTACGACAGCGGCGACGGGCTGCACCCGGGCACCGAGGGGCACACGGCGATCGCCGCCGCCGTGGACCCCCGGCACCTGCGCTAGGGAGTGCCCCTCACTACTCCCCGAGCGCGGCCATCGCCGCGTTGTGGCCGGGTACCCCGCTGACCCCGCCGCCGCGCACCGCGCCCGCCCCGCAGAGCAGCACAGTGGCGTGCGCGGTCTCCACACCCCAGCGCCCGGTGCTCTCGTCCGCGTACGGGAAGGCGAGGTCGCGGTGGAAGATGTGGCCGCCGGGCAGCCGCAGATCACGCTCCAGGTCGAGCGGGGTCTTGGCCTCGATGCAGGGTTCGCCGTCGGCGTCGAGGGCCAGGCAGTCGGTGATCGGCTCCTCCAGGTGCGCGTCCAGTTCGGCGAGGGTCGCCTTGAGCAGGGCGGCGCGGGCGGCGTCGTTGTCGGAGGCGAACAGCCGGGCCGGGGCGTGCAGGCCGAAGAGGGTGAGGGTCTGGTAGCCGCGCGCGACGAGTTCGGGGCCGAGGATCGTCGGGTCGGTCAGCGAGTGGCAGTAGATCTCGGACGGCGGGGCGGTGGGCAGCCGCCCCGCCGCCGCGTCCCGGTAGGCGTCGGCGAGCTGCCCGTACCCCTCGGCGATGTGGAACGTCCCGGCGAAGGCCTGCCGGGGGTCGACGGACCGGTCGCGTAGCCGGGGCAGCCGGGTGAGCAGCATGTTCACCTTGAGCTGGGCGCCCTCGGCGGGCGGGGGCGGGGTGTCGCCGAGCAGGGCGGCGAGGGCCTGCGGGGAGGCGTTGACGAGCACGCGGCCCGCGGCGACGACCCGTTCGCCGTCCGGGGTGCGGACGGTGACCTCGGCGGCGCTCCCGTCGGTCTCGATACGGGTCGCCTCGTGCCGTACGCGGATCTCGGCGCCCGCCGCCCGGGCGGCCCCGGCCAGGGCGTCGGTGAGTGCGCCCATGCCGCCGACGGGGACGTCCCAGTCGCCGGTGGAGCCGCCGATCACGTGGTAGAGGAAGCACCGGTTCTGCAGGAGCGAGGGGTCGTGGGCGTCGGCGAAGGTGCCGATCAGGGCGTCGGTGAGGACGACCCCGCGCACCAGGTCGTCGGTGAAGTTCTCCTCGACGGCCACACCGAGCGGTTCCTCGAAGAGCATCCGCCAGGCGTCGGCGTCGTCGATCCGCTCGCGCAGCGCGTCACGGCCGGGCAGCGGTTCGGTGAGCGTGGGGAAGACGCGCTCGGCGACCCGCTGCGTCATCCCGTAGAAGCGCTGCCAGGCCGCGTACTCGCGATCGCCGCCGGTGAGCGCGGCAAACGACTCCCGGGTGCCCTCGCCCGCGACGAGCAGCCCGGTGGGGCGGCCGTCGCGCACGGCGGGGGTGTAGGAGGAGACGGTCCGCTTGCGCACGGCGAAGTCGAGTCCGAGGTCGCGGACGATCTTGTCGGGCAGCAGGGAGACCAGGTACGAGTAGCGCGAGAGCCGGGCGTCGACCCCGGCGAAGGGGCGGGTCGAGATCGCCGCTCCTCCGGTGGTGCCGAGCCGTTCCAGGACGAGGACGGACTGTCCGGCGCGCGCGAGGTAGGCGGCGGCGACCAGGCCGTTGTGACCGCCGCCGACGATCACGGCGTCGTAGCGGTCCCGGGCGGGCGCGCCGGGCCCGGAACCCTCCTGGGGTCGGTGCTGACCTGCGGCTGTCCGGGGTGCGGGGCTCTGAGGTGCGGGCATGCACCTTCGTAACACGCCGCGCGCCGTCCCCACCAGAGGCGGCGGCTCGACGGGGCGGTCCGGCCTCAGGCCTGGGCGAGCCGCTCCAGGCAGTGCGCCTCGTCGTCGCGGGCCGCGAGCGTCTGGGGGTGGTCGGGGCCCAGCGTCCGGGTGCGCGCCTCCGCGACCTGGCGGTACGCCACGAGGGCCTCGCTCCAGCGGCCGAGCCAGCCTAGCCCGGCGGCGACCTCCCGGCGGCTGATCACCGTGTCGGGGTGGTCGGGTCCCAGGGCCCGTTCCCGGAGGGCGCAGACCTCGCGGGCCTCCGTGAGCGCCTCATCCCAGCGGCCCAGCCGCCCCAGGTTGACCCCGAGGCCGTGACGGGCCCGCAGTGTCTCGGGGTCGGCCGCTCCGGCGGTCCGGGTGCGGTCGGCGACCAGGGAGCGGTACAGCTCCAGGGCCTGCGTGTCGTGGCCGAGCCGGCCGAGGCTGATGCCTGCCTCGTAGCGGGCGGCGAAGGTGTCGGGGTGGTCGGCCCCGAGAACGTCGGCGCGGGCCCGGGCGACGTCCTGGTAGGTCGCCAGGGCCTCCGTCCAGCGGCCCAGTCTGCCCAGGGTGTACGCCACTTCGTAGCGGGTGGCGAGGGTGTCGGGATGCGTCGGTCCGAGCACGCGGGCCCGGGCCTCGGCGACTTTCCCGGCGATCCGGCAGGACTCCTCGGGGCGCCCCAGTCGGCAGAGGTTGAACGCCAGGTTGTGGCGGCAGCGCAGGGTGTCGGGGTGGTCGGGGCCCATGACGCGTTCGCGGGCGGCGAGGACCGTCTCGTACACCTGGTGGGCCTCGGCGTGCCGGCCGAGCCGTCCCAGGGCGTGGGCGGTCGCCTGGCGGGCGGCGAGCGTCTGCGGATGGTCGGCGCCCAGGGCGCGCTCGCGGCCCTCGGCGACCCGGGTGAACGCGCTCAGCGCCTCCTCGGCCCGGCCCGTACGGCTGAGGGTGAGGCCGATCTCGTAATGGCTGGCGAGGGTGTCGGGGTGGTCCGGGCCGAGGACACGCCCGCGCTGCTCGGCGACCTGGCGGTGCACCTCCCCCGCCTCCTCCCAACGGCCGAGGCGCCCGAGGTCGATACCCGCGCTGTGGCGGCCCTCAAGACCGGCGAGGAGGTCCGGGGCCGACGGCCCGGCCGACACGGAGACGAAGGAGTCGGTGTGCGGGGCGGTGGCGCGCGCGGTGGTCCACTGCCCCGTCAGCCCGGCGGCCGGGTCGGCGCGTTCGGCGTGCGGGCCGGTCGCTCCGGTCGCCCGGTGACCGGCGGTCATGGACCGGGTCCAGGCGGGCAGCGCCCTCTCGCGCGGGGCCGGCAGCGGCCCTGGACCGGGGTGCGCGAGGGGTCCCGGTCCGAGCGCGGGCTGTTCGCCGGTCCGGCCGAGGACGATGCGGCGGCGCAGGTCGCCCGCGTCCACGGGCCGCTCCTCCGGGGCCTTGGCGAGCAGGTCGAGGACGACGCGGTCGAAGAAGCCGGGCAGTTCAGCGCGGTGGGTGCGCAGCGGTTCCGGCGGCGTGTCGCGGTGTCCGACGAGCACGGCCCAGGCATCCTCCTGGTCGAACGGCGGTACACCGGTGGCGATTTCGTACAGGACGCAGCCGAGCGAGTAGAGGTCGCTGCGGTGGTCGACCTCCTTGCCGCTGATCTGCTCCGGCGACATGTAGTGCGGGGTGCCCATGGCGAGGCCGGTGGTGGTCAGCCGGGAGGTCATGCTGATGTCGTGGCCGAGGCGCGCTATGCCGAAGTCGCAGATCTTCACCGTGCCGTCGGTCAGCCGCATGATGTTGGCGGGCTTGAGGTCGCGGTGGACGATGCCCTGCCGATGGGTGTAGCCGAGGGCGTCGGCGACCTGCTCCGCGATGTCGACGACATGCTCGACGGGCAGCGGGTGCTGCTGGTTCTCCTCCAGCAGCTGGCTCAGGTTCTGTCCGTCGAGAAGTTCCATGACGAGGTAGAGCACGCCCTCGTACTCACCGAAGTCGTGCACGACGGTGACACCCCTGTGCTGGAGGGAGGCGGCCACCCGGGCCTCGCGCCGGAAGCGCTCGCGCAGCACACGGGTGAACGCCTGGTCGTGCTGGGGGCCCATCGGTTTGAGGCATTTCACGGCGACCTGGCGGCCCAGCGACTCGTCGAGGGCGCGCCACACCTCGCCCATACCGCCACGCCCGATGAGTTCGAGCAGCCGGTACCGGCTCTGGATCAGCCTGGTGTCCGCCATCTGCCGCTTCCCGCCCCCGTTGTTCCCTGTTCCCCGTGTTCCCAGCCGCTGTGCTGTGCCCTCCCCGGCCCGTCCAGTATGGCTGCCGGTACGCGGAGTGTGTACGCGGCGGGGCGGTTACCGGGTCCTGGCCGTGTCCCGCGTCGGCCATCGGGCGGTGCGGCAGCCGTGGAGGCGGGGCCCGGCCCCCTGCGGGCGCGCCCGGGCGGTCCACCGCATGCGAGCGGCCGGGCGCTCCTGGGACAATGGCACGCACGGGCGATCGGGAGACCTTCTGGACGACAGGAGACGCGAAGACCATGATCCCCACCGAACAGCGCGCCACCGCGATCGTCCCCTCGCTCGTCGAGGAGGCCGTGGCCGCGCCCTCCATGCACAACGCGCAGCCGTGGAGGTTCACCCACCGCTCCGGCAGCCGCCGCCTCTGCCTGTACGGCGATCCGGAACGTACGCTGCCGGTCGGCGACCCGGACCAGCGCGCCCTGCACATCGGATGCGGGGCGGCACTGCTGAATCTGCGGGTGGCCGCCGCGCACCGCGGCTGGACGGCTGTCACCGAGCTGCTGCCCGATCGCCACGATCCCTGGCACCTCGCCGACGTGCTGCTGGAGGAGAGCCCGGGGGCCACCGACCTCCGGCTGGCGGACCTGCAACCCGCCGTGCGGCGTCGGCACACCAGTCGGCTCCCGTTCTCGGACGAGCGGATCCCGCCGGAGATCTGGGACGAGCTGAGCGCGGCGGCGCTGCTGGAAGGAGTCCGGCTGATCGTGCCGGGAACCTGGCACGCCGACGCCGTCATGGACCTCGTGCACGACGCGGAGCTCTTGGAGTCGGCCAGCGACGCCATGCGCGCCGAGATCATCAGCTGGACCCGCACAGGCAGGGCAGGGGAGGGCCCGGCCACCGAGGGTGTCCCGTCGTACGCGTTCGGCCCCCGCCAGCACGGGACGACGGCCCCGGTACGGGACTTCGACGTACCGCACAGCTCTCCCGCCCGAGCGGCCGCCGTGTTCGAGGAGAGGCCGCAGACGGCCCTGCTGGGTACCGCGGCGGATCTGCCCGTCGACTGGCTGCGGGCGGGCCAGGGCATGGAGCGCGTGCTGCTGCAGGCCACACTCGACGGGCTCGCGACGTCCTTGATCTCGCAGCCTCTCGAATGGCCCGAGCTCAGGGACCTGGCGCGTGATCCGCGCTCCCGGACCGGCTTCGTGCAGATGGTGTTCCGCTTCGGCTACGGGCCCGCGGGCCCGGCCACGCCCCGGCGGCCGGTCTCGGAGGTCCTTGAGGTCACGTGAGACGGGCGCGTCCCTCCGCCGCAGGAACCGGATGCACCCCCCGGCGTCAGCCGGCCTCGCCCGGGGCGTCGGGGACGACGATCTTGCGCCCGGTGATCCGCCGGGGCGCGAGGACCATGACGTGTTCGCGCTCGGCGCCCGCCCACGGGGTCGCGTACGCGGCCTCCCTCAGCTGCCGCGCGGCCTCCTCGTCGGTGACGGCGTGCACGGTTCCGACGAGCAGGACGCTCCAGCCCTTGCTGAAGGCGTCGTCGATGTGGTCGGCCTCGAAGGCGATCTCGGTGTCGTCGGCGGTGGCCAGCGGGGAGTCCTCCGCCGTGCTGAACACCACCTCGCCATCGCTCACCTGGTAGTTCACCGGCAGGACGACCGGCCCGTCGCCGAGGGCCAGCGCCACCCGCCCCACCCCGTGGTCACCCAGCAGCGTCCAGCACATCGTTTCGTCGAGTTCAGCCATCCGGGCGCGCCGGGCGCCCCGGCCCGCGCCGCGCGGCAGCTCGACCGCCCCGCCCGTCAGCTCCAGCACCGTCGTCTCCAGTGCGTCGGCCAGCCGGAGCAGGAAGCCGACGCCCGGGGTGGCGGACTGCTCCTCCACGTACTCGATGTAGCCGGGCGCGGCGCCCGCCCGCAGGGCTACGTCCTGCCGGGACAGACCGAGCTGCAGGCGGCGTGCCGCGATGCGCCGGCCCAGGTCGCCGCCGGCCGACTGCGGTGCTGAGGGCATCGCGGGGCTCCTTCACTGTCGACGTGCGTCCCCCACGGCTCACGCTAACCAGGACCGCGAGCGGTCGCAGCGCGGAGGCCCGTCGTACTCTTCCCCGAGTTCGCCTGCCCCGGGAGATTCGCTTGTCCGTCCGTGCTCGGCTCCGTGCCACCGTGCCCGCTCCGCTGCCCTTGGCCCAGGCCGGTCCCCCGGAGATCACGGGGCTGCCGGGGTACCGGCTGCTCGTCCAGCGGAGCGACGACGCGATCGTGGCCCAGCCTCTGGCCGACGCCTTCGCCGCCCGCGCCGGAGCGATCGCCCGTTTCCCCGCGCCGTGGCCGCGGCGCCGTGGCACGTGGGAGGTGGCGCCGGACGCGATGTGGGCCGTCTTCGCCGGAGTCCATGCCGTGCGCGCGGTGGATCCGTCGGGGGCGACACGCTGGGAGGTCCGCCACGGGTGCTGGTCCGGCGGCTGCGAGGAGATCCACGCGTCGTACGAGTCGTACGCTGACCGGCGGGACCACCGGTACCCCGAGAGCGGCTCGGTCGGCTTCTCGGCGGACGGCAGGCTCGTCTGGGCGCACGTACGCGGCCCGTTGCCCGGGGGTGAGCTGAGCCCGGACACGGCGGACGAGTGGCTGGTCATCGACGCCGGGGACGGTCGCGTGCTCGCGCGGGCCGACGCCGAAGCGGCTGCGGCCGGCAGCGCTCACCTGCCCCATCCGACCGATCCCGCGCAGATGGGGCTGAGCATCGGCGAGGGCCAGGACGGTGCACGGCTGCGATGGGGCCGGTGGGACGGGAAGGAGCTGACCGTGGACTGCCTGGACGGCGACCTGTGCCTGCTGAGCCTGAGCCCGTCGGGCGACCGGCTCATGACGGTCTCTCACGATCAGGACTCCCTCGCCGTACGGGACTCCCGTGGCGCCGTCGTCGAGGCGCTGGACTGGGACGCCGACGCGGCGATACCCCGGCACCCGGAAGCTTCCGCCGACGAGGACGAGCTGCCCGTCTGCTGGGACTGGGCCGGCGGCTTCCTCGACGAGACGACCCTGATCGCGTCGACCACCGAGAGCGACGAGGACTGCGGGCAGTACCGCCACTGGCTGGTCGACACCACGGCGGCACACGGCTTCGTGCCGGTCGACTACCCCTCACCGGTCTCCTGCGAGCCGACCGCGCTGGGCGGCGGTCTCTGGTCGACGCTGTCCCCGTCCCGTGACGTCGTCCACGTCTGGAGTCCCGACGGACCGGAAGGCTGATCCCGGCCATCCGGTCATCCCGGCAGGGCTTTCACGCGCCACAGGCCGTGTGACAGGGCATCACCGCCGCACGCGCGGCATCCCCAGCCCGATCCACGAGATGATCTCGCGCTGGATCTCGTTGTTGCCGCCGCCGAACGTGAAGATCACGGCCGAGCGGTAGCCGCGTTCCAGTTCGCCGTGGAGCACCGCGCCGGCCGAGCCCTCCTTCAGGGCGCCCGCGGAGCCGACGATCTCCATCAGCCAGGCGTACGCGTCCCGGCGGGCCTCGGAGCCGTAGACCTTGACCGCCGAAGCGTCCTGCGGGGTGAGGGTGCCGTCCTGGAGAGCGGCGACCATCTGCCAGTTGAGGAGTTTCATCGCGTCGAGGCGGGTGTGGGTGCGGGCGAGCAGGGCGCGGACCCAGCCGAGGTCGATGACCCGGCGGCCGTCGGCGAGCTTGGTGTCGGCGGCCCAGCGCTGGACGTTGTGCAGGGCGCGGACCGCCATCGTGCCGTGGGCGGCGAGGGTGACGCGCTCGTGGTTGAGCTGGTTGGTGATGAGCCGCCAGCCCTTGTTCTCCTCGCCGACACGGCGGGAGACCGGGACCCGGATGTTCTCGTAGTAGCTCGCGGTCGTGTCGTGCGAGGCGAGGGTGTTGATCAGGGTGCAGGAGTAGCCCGGGTCGCTCGTGGGGACGAGGAGCATGGTGATGCCCTTGTGCGGCGGGGCGTTCGGGTCGGTGCGCACCGCGAGCCAGACCCAGTCGGCGGTGTCGCCGTTGGTGGTCCAGATCTTCTGGCCGTTGACGATGTACGTGTCGCCCTCGCGGACCGCGCGGGTCTTGAGGGCCGCGAGGTCGGTGCCCGCGTCCGGTTCGCTGTAGCCGATCGCGAAGTCGATCTCCCCCGACAGGATTCCGGGCAGGAAGTGGGCCTTCTGCTCGCCGGTGCCGTACTGCATGATCGTGGGACCGACGGTGTTCAGGGCCATCAGGGGCAGCGGTACGCCTGCCTGGGCTGCCTCGTCGAAGAAGATGAACTGTTCCATCGGGGTCAGCCCCCGGCCGCCGTACTCCTTCGGCCAGCCGACCCCCAGCCAGCCGTCGGCGCCGAGCCTGCGGACCGTGTCGCGGTAGAAGCGCTTCTGGGCGGCGGGTTCCGCGTAGCGCGCGTAGGCGTTGTCGGGCACCAGGGCCGCGAAGTAGGTCCGCAGTTCGGTACGCAACCGCTGCTGCTCAGGCGTGTATTCGAGGTGCACGGCCCCTCCAGAGTCTCGCGTCGGCGTCGTCCGTGTGCGGCGGCGCACACAGTAGAACCTGTTGCAAGAATCCGGAAGGGCCGGGGCGTCGGGTTCGTCGTCAGCGCTTGACGGCGCGCAGGACCACGAACTTCGGATCGCCCGCGACCGTGGTGCAGTTGCCGAAGATCCGGCGCAGGTGGGTGTGGTACGAGAGGTGCCGGTTGCCCACGACCCACAGCTCGCCGCCCTGCCGCAGGGCGGTCCGCGCGCCGGCGAACATCGTGCGGGCCGTGGCGTCGGTGGTCGCCGTGTGGGAGTGGAACGGCGGGTTGTTCAGCACCAGATCGACGCTGCCCGGTTCGAGGCCGGCGAGTCCGTCGCCGACCAGGAAGTCTGCCTTCGCGCCGTCCGGCGCCCCGGCCCGGAAGGTCTCCTCGGCGGAGGCGACCGCCCCGTAGGACTCGTCGACGAAGGTGATGTGCGCGTCGGGATTGGCGACGGCGGCGGAGAGCCCGACGACACCGTTGCCGCAGCCCAGGTCGACGACCCGGATGTCCCCGCCGCGGGTGGGCAGGTGCTTCAGGAAGAAGCGGGTGCCGACGTCGAGGCGGTCGGCGCAGAAGATCCCGGCGTGGTTGACGGTGGTCAGGCCCGAGACGGGGCCCACGTCGGCGGGCAGCTCGTAACGGTACGGCCACGGGCTCGGCTTACGGGGCAGCTCGGGATCCGGGGTGCAGAAGATCAGCCGCGCCTTGCGGACGGCGAGGGAGGTGCGGGTGGGGCCGATGATCCGCTCGAAGAGCTTCAGCGTGGAGGTGTGGATCTCCTTGACCATACCGGTGCCGATGATCACGGTGCCGGCGTGGACGGCGGGCGCGATCCGGTGGAGCTGGTCCTCCAGGAACGCCAGCGACTTGGGCACGCGGACGATCAGGACGTCGATCCGGTCCGGCGGGGTGTCACGCGAGGACAGCAGCCGTACCGCGTCCTGGTCGACGCCGTTGCGGGCCAGGTTGGCGAGGGTGGCGCGCCGGGCCAGGTAGGAGTCGCTGATCTGGACGGGCCGATGCGCGGCCAGCGCGGTGGCGAGGGCTCCCCAGCGGTCCCCCACGACGGCGACCGTCCCCGAGAGGTCGACCGGGCCCGCCTCGGGGTCCGTCAGCTGCCGGAGCAGGTATTCGTCGGCGGCGTCCCACGCCCGGAAGGGGTCGCGCGGGTGCTCGGGGAAGCGGGCGAGATCGAACGTGCCCTGGGGGGTCGTCAAGCTGTTCATAGGTGACTCAGGCTAGCCGAGGGAGCCGGGGGCGCCCCACACGGTCCCCGGCCCCTCGGCCGCGTTCACCTCGGTGTACGGAGCGGCGTACGGCTCCGCGCGCCCGCCCGCCGGGTACCCCTGCGGACGCCCGGGGGGTGTGTCATGGCAGTTGCTTGTCGATGGCCGACCGCCCCTCGGCGGCCAGCTTGCGCCGGGCCCACTCCAGGGTTTCCGGCGTCACGTCCCGCCCTGAGGCCAGCACCAGGTCCTCCGGGCTCGGCCGGTCGCTCGCGCCCGTGTGCAGGAGCCGGTCGGGCGTGACGCCCTCCGGTCCGGCCAGGGCCCCGGATACGGATTCGGACTCTTCGCTCATGCCGCCTCCTCGTCCTTGCGGCAATTCTCACCCTCCGCGGACCCGGCCGCATCCGATGAGCGCACGCCCCTTACCCGGGAGGGTGAATCGGCCCTTGGCGGGCCCGGGGAGTGGGCAGGAGAGGGAGATCGTTGTCCCAGAACTCCCGAGGCGGGTGCCCATGCTCCACGGTGTCGACGTCAGCGCCTATCAGCCTTCCTACGACACGGACGGTCTCGGCTTCGTCCTCATCAAGTCCACCGAAGGCCGTACCTACGTCAATCCGCGTCTGGACGCGCAGGTGAAGCGCGCCAGGGACGCCGAGTGCGTCGTCGGCTTCTACCACTTCCTCTGGCCGGGGAACGTGGCGGACCAGGTCGACTACTTCCTGAGCAAGACCCCCGAGAAGGCGGGTGATCTGCTCGCGGTCGACTGGGAACAGACCGGCGGTGGGACGCGGGCGAGCAACGCGGAGAAGGACCGGTTCATCCGCGCGGTGAAGGAGGAGCGGCCCGGCCACCGGGTCCTGCTGTACTGCAACCGCTCCTTCTGGCTCAACCACGACACCACGAGCTACGCGGGCGACGGATTGTGGATCGCCGACTACGTCTCCGCGGGCAAGCCCCGTATCGAGGCGGACTGGCGCATCCACCAGTACACCGACGATCCGCTCGACCGGAACGTGGCCGACTTCGGCTCGGTCCGGGCCCTGCGGGACTGGGCGGCCGGATAGCACCCGGATACCACCCCTCGCGGAGGGCCGTCCGCGAGGGGTGACGACACGGCGACGCTTGACCTGCACATGATAGGTGCAGCGTGTTCACACCTGGGCCACGGTGCGTGTGGAAGGCTCCCGGCTGACCACCTACCGAACGGCCGCCGCGCGAACGCCCCCACCCAGGGTCCCGCCGCGACGCCCGCGTTCCGGAGAGGACACCCCACATGTCCCGTCGTCACTCGTTCTACGCGCGTCCACTGCTGGTCGCCGTGGCCACCGCCACCGTGCTCGCCGGCACCGCGGCCGCGGCCCCCGCGGACTCCTCGCCCGGCGGGTACACCACAACCGCCGCCGCCCTCGACGACACCTACTACCAGGACGCCGTCGGCAAGACCGGCGCCGAGCTCAAAGCCGCCCTGCACACGATCATCAGCGAGCAGACCAAGCTCTCCTACGACCAGGTGTGGGACGCCCTGAAGGCGACCGACGAGGATCCCGCCAACTCCTCCAACGTCGTCCTGCTGTACACCGGGCGCTCCCAGTCGAAGAACGACAACGGCGGGGGCTCGGGCCAGTGGAACCGGGAGCACGTCTGGGCCAAGTCGCACGGCGACTTCGGTACGTCGACGGGTCCGGGAACCGACATCCACCACCTGCGGCCCGAGGACGTCCAGGTCAACTCGACCCGGGGCAACAAGGACTTCGACAACGGCGGCAGCGAACTGGGTGACGCCCCGGGGAACTTCACCGACGGCGACTCCTTCGAGCCGCGCGACGAGGTCAAGGGCGACGTCGGCCGCATGATCCTCTACATGGCCGTGCGCTACGAGGGCAACGACTCCTTCGCCGACCTCGAACCCAACGACCAGGTGGACAACGGGTCCGCGCCGAAGATGGGCAAGCTGTCCGTCCTCAAGCAGTGGAGCCAGGAGGACCCGCCGGACACCTTCGAGAAGCGCCGCAACGACGTCATATTCGAGCAGTTCCAGCACAACCGGAACCCGTTCATCGACCACCCCGAGTGGGTCGGCGCCATCTGGTAGCCCCCGGCTCACCCCTCCCCGGCCAGGGCCTGCGCGCAGCCTTCGACGGCGTCCTCACGGGTGGCGTAGCGCGGCAGGTCCTGGCCGGCCCCTTCCCGGAGGACGTCGGGCGGGCCCAGCAGATCTCGTGGGTCGACGACGGCCGCGGGCCGCCCGTCGGACAGGAGCCGCGCGAGTCCGGTGTGCAGCATGGCCAGGGCCACGGGGTCGACGGCGGTGACGTCGTGCAGGTCGAGCACCACGGATCCGCCGTTCGGCCCCGACTCGTCCAGGGCGTACAGCACGCGTTCGGCGGCCGTGAAGTCGATGGCCCCCTGGGCGACGACGACGCCGACCTGTTCGTGGAGGACCCGTTCGTTCTCGGCGGAGGGGGCCGACGGCAGGTCGTCCGCGGTCGTGACGAGGGTGACGGTGGAGCCCGGCAGCGCGGGGTTGAGCATGAGGTGGAGCCCGTAGCGCTGCGACATCGCCTCCAGCGCGGCGTGGCCGCGCACCGAACCGCCGGTGGCGTCCAGCGGCGGGCTGTACGTGGCGACCCCGAAGCGGGCGGGTCCCACCGCGATGAGGCCGCCGGACACCCCGCTCTTGGCGGGCAGTCCGACGCGCAGCAGCCACTCGCCGGAGCCGTTGTACATGCCGCAGGTCGCCATGACGGCGAGAACCCGGGAGGCGACCTCGGCGGAGACGACTTCCTCGCCGGTGACCGGGTTGACGCCGCCGTAGGCGAGCGTCGCAGCCATGGTGGCAAGGTCGACCGCGGTGACGCGGGTCGCGCACTGACGGAAGTAGCGGTCGACGGCGAGGACCGGGTCGACCGGCATGGTGCCGGTGGAGCGGATCAGGTAGGCCAGCGCGCGGTTGCGGTCCCCGGTCGCCGACTCTGAGCTGAACACCTCCTCGTCGACGTCCAGTTCCCGTCCGGCGAACCGGCCGAGGCAGCGCAGGATCCCGTCGAAGGCGGGCTCGTCGGGAGTGTCGGGGATCAGGGCGGTGGTGACGATCGCGCCGGCGTTGACCATGGCGTTGGCGGGCCGGCCGGTGCCGGGTTCGAGGCTGATGGCGTTGAACGCCTCGCCGCTCGGCTCGGCGCCCACCCAGCGGCTCACCTCGTCGAGGCCGAGCACGGAGAGCGCGAGGGCGTAGATGAACGGTTTCGAGACGGACTGGAGGGTGAAGGGGATGTCGGCCTCGCCCGCGCTGTAGCGGTGTCCGTCCATGCTGACCAGCGCGAGCCCGAAGGCGTCCGGGTCGGCCAGGGCCAGCTGGGGGATGTAGTCGGCCGGCTTCCCGTCCCGTACGCCGATGAACCGGGCGCGCAGGTTCTCCAGCGAGTCGGTCACCGCGTCGGCTGCGCTCACGGCCGCGCCCCCTCAGCCGCGCTCGGCCTGGGCGACCCGGGGGAAGGTCTTCACCCCGGCGGCCTTGCGGCTGTTGGCCTGGGCGTCGACCGTGCGGTCCGGCGGCGCGTCCTCGACGCCGACGACGACGGTGTCCAGGACCTTGTCCTCGGCGTCGACGAACTCCACCTTCACGGCGTAGAACGCGGCCTCGTCGGTGGGGTTGGTGACCCGGACGCGCGCGCTGCGGACCTCCTCGGACCCGCTGAGCGGCAGCCCGGTGACCGAGACGTCGGCGACGGCGTTGCCCCGCCCCTCCACCTCGTCGAGACGCTTGACCGCCTCCTGCCGTACGCGTTCGGACTCGGCGGACACCGAGGCGGCGAAGCTCTCCTGGGTGCGCGGGCTCGGGGACTCGGACGGCGACTCCTCCGGCTCCGGCGTCAGGGTGTGGACGCCCTGGTCGGTGCCTTCACTGGTGGTGTCGGAGTCGCAGGCCGCCGTACCGGCGAGCAGCAGGGCCGCGATCGCGACGGGGGCGAGGGCGCGCGAGGGGAGGTTCGCTTTCACGGACGGTCCGTCCAATCCAAGTGTGGGGTGTGTGCGGAGGTCAGGCCGTCTCGTCGCCGAAGATGTCGCGGAGTTTCGCCTCGCGCTCGGTGTCGAGATTGCTGTGGAGGAGTTCGGCGCCGTCGCCGGGCAGCTGTGCGCCGATCCGTTCGGGCACCTCGTTCATGGTCAGCAGGAAGAGCGCCGAGGTTCCGGGCGTCACCTTCTCCTTGACCTCGGCGATGAAGTCGTCGTCGATGCCGACGTCCGCGAGCTTCCCGCCGAGCGCCCCGGCGGCGGCCCCGATGGCCGCGCCCAGCAGCGGCATGAGGAAGATCAGCCCGAAGAGCATGCCCCAGAAGGTGCCGCTGAGGGCTCCGGCACCGACGAGGTTCAGCAGCTGTCTGGTGCGCGGCTTGGCCCGGTCGGCGGGCCAGCTGACCACGGCGGCGTCGAGGATCTTGATCAGCCCTTCCTTCTGAAGGGATTTCAGGGCCTCCTCGACGTTCTCCGCGCCGTCGGCCGTCCGGAATTTCCACACCGTGAGCGTGGACATCGCGCACCCTCCTGCACTCCCGAGCAACAACTCGCCCATATTAGGATCAAAAGGTATGAATTGACTCGTCGAAGCATCCGCTTCATACGGGAGCGGGCCGAGCCCTGGGAGGGAACGATGGATACGGACGCCCTGACCGCCGACCTGTTGCGGGAGCTGCGGGCGACCCGGCCCTATCCGGCGCTGTCCCTGACCATGCCGACCCACCGCAAGGCCCCGGACAACGCCCAGGACCCGGTCCGGCTGCGGAACCTGGTGGCAGAGGCCGGGCACCGGCTGGACGCCGACCCGGAGGTCAGCCGTGAGGTCGCGGCCGCTCTGCGGGCCCAGTTGGAGCGGGCGGCGGGTGAGGTGGACCCGCGCGGGGCGCTGGACTCCCTGGTGCTGCTGGTCACCACCGACGAGTACCGGATCTGGCGGCTTCCGCGTACCGCACCCGAACGGGTGGTGCTCAGCGACACCTTCCTCACCCGCAACCTCGTCGCGGCCAAGGCGCAGACACGGCCGTTCCGGGCGCTGACCGTCGCAGCCGACCACGCCACGCTGTGGATCGGGACCGGCGACGCCATCCGTCAGGAGAAGACCGACGGCTTCCCGCTGACCGCGCCGAAGGAGCCGCCGAACCCGCAGCGCGAGGAGCGGATCGGGGACACCCCGAGCACGTTCACCGACGAGGAGACCCGGAACTTCTTCCGCGATGTCGACGAGAAGCTGCGCACGGTGCTCGCCGACGATCCGCGTCCGCTGTACCTGATGGGCCTGGCCCCCGCTCTCGCCCTGCTGGACGAGGTCGGCGAGAGCTCGCGGTCCGCGATCGCCCGGGTCACCAAGGGGGCGCCGGCCGACCTGCCGCCCGCCGAGGTCCTCCGCGAGCTGCGGCCCGCCCTGGAGGAGGGGGCGCATCAGGCGGCGGCCGAGGTGGAGAACCGGCTGGACAACGCCCGCAGCGCCCACGCCTTCGCCGGCGGGCTCGACGAGGTGTGGGCGGCCGTCCGGGAGGGCCGGGCGGGTCTGGTCGCGGTGGAGGAACACTTCCAGGCGACCGTGCGGGTGGCCGACGAGCATCTGGAGCCGGTGCCCGAGGGGACGACGCAGAGCGCGGACGGCGCGGTCCGCGAGGACATCGTCGACGAACTGGTCGAAGCCGCGCTGGACAGCGGCGCCGACGTCGTCTTCGTGGAGGACGACTCGCTGGCGGAGCACGGCCGGATCGCGGCGGCCCTGCGCTACTGAAGCGCCTTCAGGAGAGGTCGCTGCGCCGTCAGCCCAGGCGGCGGACCGGCTCCCCGTCGAGGAACGCCCTGATGTCCTCCACCGCCTGGCCGTAGTACGTCTCGTAGTTGGCGCGTGACACATAGCCCAGGTGCGGGGTGGCCAGCAGCCGCGGGGCCGTCCGCACCGGGTCGTCGGCAGGCAGCGGCTCGACGTCGAACACATCGGTCGCTGCCCCCGCGATGGTGCCCGCGTCCAGGGCCGCGAGCAGGGCGTCCGTGTCGACGATGGCGGCCCTGGAGGTGTTGATCAGGTACGCGGTCGGGCGCATCCGGGCGAGTTCGGCCGCGCCGATCAGCCCCCGGGTCCGCTCGCCGAGCGCCAGGTGGACGGAGACGAAGTCGCTGGAGTCCAGCAGGCCTTCCTTGGACGCGGCCAGTCCCACCCCGACCTCGTCGGTCCGTTCCTTCGTGAGGTTGCGGCTCCAGGCCACCACGTCCATGCCGAAGGCCAGGCCCACCTGCGCCACCCGGGCTCCGATCTTCCCGAGCCCCAGCAGGCCGAGCGTCCGCCCGTGCAGATCGGCCCCGAGGGTCGACTGCCAGGGCCCGCCCGTACGCAGGGCCTCGGCCTCGGGGACGATCCCGCGCGCCAGGCCCAGCAGCAGGGCCCAGGTCAGCTCGACGGGCGGGGTGGAGGAGCTGGCGGTGCCGCAGACTTCGACACCGTGCCGCCGCGCGGCGTCGAAGTCGATCACGGAGTTGCGCATACCGGAGGCGACGAGCAGCCGCAGCCGGGGCAGCCGGGCGAACAGCTCCGCCGGGAAGGGCACCCGCTCGCGCAGGGTGACCACGATGTCGAAGCCGTCGAGGGCGGCGGCCGCCTCGTCCACCGTCGCGAGGTGCTCGGTGAACGTCACGATCTCGACGTCGTCGGTGACGGGCGACCAGTCGACGACGGTGGTGGCCACGGACTGGAAGTCCCCGATGACGGCGCAGCGCAGCTTCATGGCAGCCTCTCTCCGGCCGGGCAGGGTCGCCGCCCATGATCGCGCATCGCCCCGGCCGGGCCGTACGGGGCCCGGCTCGGGCGGTCGTCAGGAGGCCTCGGGCCCGTACCAGAGCGTGGTCGCGTTGCAGAACTCGCGGATCCCGTGCCCGGCCAGCTCGCGGCCGTAACCGGAGCGCTTGATGCCACCGAAGGGCAGGGCGGGGTGCGAGGCGGTCATCCCGTTGAAGAAGACTCCGCCGGCCTCCAGATCCCGGGCGCAGCGTTCCTGTTCGCCCGGGTCGCGGGTCCAGACGTTGGAACTGAGGCCGAAGGGGGTGTCGTTGGCCAGGTGGATCGCTTCGTCGAGGTCGGCGACCCGGTAGAGGGTGGCGACCGGGCCGAAGGTCTCCTCGCGGTGGATGCGCATGGCGGTGGTGATGCCGGCGAGCACGGTGGGCTCGTAGAACCAGCCGTTCTCCAGGCCGCCGCCGAGCTTGTCGGGACGGCGTCCCCCGCACAGTGCCTCGGCCCCGCGCCCGACGGCGTCGTCGACGAGTTCCTCCAGGTCGGTCCGGCCCTGTTCGGTGGAGAGCGGCCCGATGTCGGTGGCCTCCTCCAGCGGGTCGCCGACGGTCAGGGCGCGCATGCCCGCGGTGAAGCGTTCGGCGAACGCGTCGTACACGTCGGCGTGGACGATGAAGCGCTTGGCGGCGATGCAGGACTGGCCGTTGTTCTGGACGCGTGCGGTGACGGCGGTGGCGGCGGCCTTCTCCACGTCCGCCGAGGGCAGGACGAGGTAGGGGTCGCTGCCGCCGAGTTCCAGCACGGTCTTCTTGACCTCGTCACCGGCGGTGGCGGCGACGGCGCGCCCGGCCGGTTCGCTGCCGGTGAGCGTGGCGGCGACGACCCGCGGGTCGCGCAGGACGGCCTCGACGGCGCCGGAGCCGATCAGCAGCGTACGGAAGCAGCCCGCCGGGAATCCGGCCCGGTGGAAGAGGTCCTCCAGGTAGAGGGCGGTCTGCGGGACGTTCGACGCGTGCTTGAGGAGCCCGACGTTGCCCGCCATCAGGGCGGGTGCGGCGAAGCGCACCACCTGCCAGAGCGGGAAGTTCCACGGCATCACGGCGAGGACCACGCCGAGGGGACGGTAGCGGACCAGCGCGCGGGAGGCGCCGGAGTCCGTCACGTCGGCGGGGTCCGGGTGCTCGTCGGCGAGCAGGCCCTCGGCACGGTCGGCGTACCAGCGCATCGCCTTCGCGCACTTGGCCGCCTCCGCACGAGCCGCGGTGATGGGCTTGCCCATCTCGACGGTCATCGTGCGGGCGATGGTGTCGCGGTCCGCGTCGAGGAGGTCGGCGGCCCGGTTCAGCCAGGCCGCGCGCTGCTCGAAGGGGGTGGTGCGGTACTGGCGGAAGGTCTCCGCGGCGGCGGTGATCCGGCGTTCGGTCTCCTCGTCACCGAGGGCGTCGAATGACCTGATCAGTTCGCCGTTCGCGGGGTTGACCGTCGCGATGGGCATGGCAGTGGCCTCCTTGCATCGGTAGTCCGACCGTGCCGCGCCGCACCGGTCCGGGCAACGCGGCCCTCTCCCTCCCCCGCACATACCCGGCCGACGCGGATCATGCGTGCCCAGGGGACACGATCCGCGTCGGCCGGTGTGCGGGCCGCCTGCTCGGGGCGGTTACACGAGCACCGCCACCGGGACGGCACGGGCGGTGCGGACGCCGGGCAGCGGGGCGTGCGGGAGCAGTCCCGCGGCGTTCGGCGCCTCGGCGTAGCGGGTGAACCAGACCACTTTGCCGTCCGTGGTCCGGCAGGTGCCCCAGCTGTCGCTGAGGGCCATGACCCGGCTCAGCCCGCCGCCGGCCGGCAGCAGCCGTGGCATCCGGGCGCTGTTGTCGGCGACGGACACGGTCACGTGCCGTCCGGTCCAGCGGAGTTCGAGGACGCAGGTGTTGCCGTCGCCGACATGCCGGTGAACGTTGGTCAGGAGTTCGTCCAGGGCCCGGCACACCGGCCGGACGTGCAGATCGAGACTCCAGTGACGGAGGTGTGCGGCGACGATCCGCCGCAGCTGGGAAACGCGCTCTGCCGATACCTGCAGTTCGACCGAGTAGTGCCGGTCGAGTGGAACGGTCATCGTCGAGGCTCCTCACCACGAGGCCCACGTGCTTCACCCCGTCGTACTTCACCCCGTCGTACGAACAACCCCCGAACACGAAGCGTGAGCACTTATCACTTCTGGGTCACTCCTCAGGGTGAGGCCGGTACGCCGGACGCGCAACAGCTGGGCCGTCCGTGCTGGTGGGAGGCGGTGCCCGGTCACAGCAGGTAGGGCAGCAAGGTGTCCGGGGTGAGGGGCAGTTCGCGCAGCCGGGCGCCGGTGGCGTGGCGGACCGCGTTGCCGATGGCGGCGGCGGTGCCGACGATCCCGATCTCGCCGATGCCCTTGCTGCCCATGGGGTTCAGATGGCGGTCGTCCTCCTCGATCCAGTGGGCCTGGATGTCGGCGGTGTCGGCGCAGACGGGCACGTGGTAGGACGCGAGGTCCTTGGCGGTGAAGTCGCCGAAGACCGGGTCGATGCCGCAGCCCTCGGTGAGGGCCATGCCGATGCCCATCACCATGCCGCCGGTGAACTGGGAGCGGGCGGTGCGGGCGTTGAGGATCCGCCCGGCGGCGTACACCCCGAGGAGCCGGCGGACGCGCACCTCGCCGGTGACGGCGTCGACGGCCGTCTCGGCGAAGTGGGCGCCGAAGGCGTGCCGGGCGTACGGGGACTCCTCGGCGGTCTCCTGCTCGGTGTCGGCGGTGGTGGTGATCCCCTCGGCGGGGAGCGGCCCGGAGCGTCCGGCGAGGCGGGCGGCGAGGTCGGCGGCGGCCTCGTGCACGGCCCAGCCCCAGGAGGCGGTGCCGGAGGAGCCGCCGGCCAGCGGGGCGGTGGGCAGGTCGGTGGAGCCGATGTCGACGTGGACGGCCACGGGGTCGGTGCCGAGCGCGTCGGCGGCGATCTGGGCCAGCACGGTGCGGGCCCCGGTGCCGATGTCGGTGGCGTTGACCCGGATGGTCAGGGAGCCGTCCGGGGCGGCGTGGGCGCTCGCGGTGGACCGGGAGACGAGGACGGGGTACGTCGCGGAGGCCACGCCCGTACCGATGAGCCAGCGGCCCTCCTGGCGGGCGACGGGGCGGGGGGCGCGGTCGCGCCAGCCGAACCGTGCGGCACCGTCGCGCAGGCAGGCGGCGAGGCCGCGGCTGCTGAAGGGGCGACCGCTGTCCGGTTCGGTCGCGGGTTCGTTGCGCAGCCGCAGCTCGACCGGGTCGAGGCCGAGCGCGGAGGCGAGTTCGTCCATGGCGGACTCCAGGGCGTACATCCCCGAGGCCTCCCCCGGGGCGCGCATCCAGGAGGGGCTGGGCACGTCGAGGGCGACCACCCGGTGCCCGGTGCGGGAGTTCGGCGAGGCGTACATGACGCGGGCGGGCACGGCGGCCTGCTCGACGAACTCCTTCACGGTGGAGGTCTGGGTGACCACCTCGTGGCTGACGGCGGTGAGCACGCCGTCGAGGTCGGCGCCGAGCCGGACCCGCTGGATCGTGGGGGCCCGGTGACCGACGACCTCCGCGAGCTGGGCCCGGGGGAAGACGAGTTTGACGGGGTGCCCGGTGTGCTGGGCGGCCATCGCGGCCAGGATCCCCTGGGGGCGGGTGGTGCCCTTCGACCCGAACCCGCCGCCGACGTGCTCGGAGACCACGGTGATGCGTTCAGGGTCGAGCCCGAACGCCTGGGCGAGGCTGCCGCGTACCTTGTCGGAGCCCTGGCTGGAGTCGTGGACGGTGAGATGTCCGTCGGCCCATACGGCGGTGGCGGCGTGCGGCTCCATGGGGTGGTTGTGCAGCGCGTCCATCCGGTACGTCGCGTCGGTCTGGACGGGCGACGCCGCCAGGGCCCGTTCCACGTCGCCCCGGTTGCGGACGGCGGGGAACCCGCCGTTGGCCTCCTCGGGCGTGTACAGGCCGGGGTGGTCCTCGGTGAGGGTGACGTCGTGCGGGTCGCGTTCGTACTCGATGTGGAGCTCCCCGGCTCCGGTCCGGGCGGCTTCGAGCGAATCCGCGATCACGAGGGCGACCGGCATGCCGTGGTGCGGAACGCGGTCGTCCTGGAGCACGGCGAGAATCGGGTCGTCGGGCTCCTGGAGCCGGGGCGCGTTGTCGTGGGTGAGGACGGAGTGGACGCCGGGTACGGCGAGGGCGTCGACGGCCCGGACGGCGGTGACGCGTCCGGCCGCGATCGTGGCCGGGACGGTCCAGGCGTACAGGCAGCCGGCGGGGGTGCGGTCGGCCGCGTAGCGGGCGGTGCCGGTGACCTTGTCCCGGGCCTCTCTGCGGACGACGGGCGCACCGGGGAACTGCGGGGCTTGCGTGGTCATGGCGGGGATCCTCGGGGGTCGGTGGTGCGGGAGGGCGGCCGTTACCGCCGGGAGCGGCCGGGACGGCGGGGGCTCAGCCGGTACGGACGGGCTCAGCCGGTCCGGAACGGCGGGCTCAGCCGGTCCGGGACGGCGGCTCAGCCGGTACGAACGGGCTCAGCCGGTCCGGGTCGGCTGCCGCTCGGTGAGTTCGCCGAGCACGTCCAGGGCGAGGCGGCGGGCGAGGTCCACCTTGAACGCGTTGTCGCGCAGCGGACGCGCCTCGGCCAGCTCGGCGAGCAGGGCGTGCTGGAAGGCGGCGGGGGTGGCCGGGGCGTCGCGCAGTTCGGCCTCCGCCCTGCGGGCCCGCCACGGCCGGTGGGCGACGCCGCCGAACGCGAGCGTGGCGTGCTCCACGCGGCCCGCCGCCACCCGGAGCGTGGCGGCGACGGAGACGAGGGCGAAGGCGAAACTGGCGCGGTCGCGGGCCTTGCGATAGCGGGAGGCCGCCCCGGGCACCGGCGGCGGGAGCACCACTTCGGTGATCAGCTCGCCGGGCCTGATCACGGTGTCCTGGTCGGGGTTCTCCCCC
This sequence comes from Streptomyces globisporus C-1027, assembly GCF_000261345.2. Classification (NCBI taxonomy): domain Bacteria; kingdom Bacillati; phylum Actinomycetota; class Actinomycetes; order Kitasatosporales; family Streptomycetaceae; genus Streptomyces; species Streptomyces globisporus. The sequence continues at coordinate 287,157 of NZ_CP013738.1, forward strand.
GGCAGGCGGTGGAACTCGGTGAGCGGTACGGCCCGTTCGCCCTCGGGCCCCACGAGGAGCACGGTCGCGTCCAGCGCGGCGAGGGCCACGGCCATGTCGGACGGGTTGGTGGCCACGCACTCCGGCGAGTGCCCGAGGATCGCGAGGTCGCGGTGGGTTCCCTCGAGCGCGGGGCAGCCGGAGCCGGGAACCCGTTTGTTGCAGGGCTTGGAGACGTCCTGGAAATAGCGGCACCGGGTGCGCTGGAGCAGGTTGCCGCCGGTGGTGGCGGCGTTGCGGAGCTGGCCGGAGGCCCCGGCCAGCAGCGCCTGGGACAGGGCCGGGTAGTTCTCCGTCACGTCGGGGTGGGCGGCGAGGTCGCTGTTGCGCACGGTGGCGCCGATGCTCAGGCCGCGGTCCGCCGTCCGGGTCACCCGGTCCAGGGGCAGCCCGGAGACGTCGATGAGGATCCGGGGCGTCTCCACGCCGAGTTTCATCAGGTCCACCAGATTGGTGCCGCCGCCCAGGAAGCGGGCGCCGGGACCGGCCGCGCAGAGCCGGACGGCCTCGTCGGTGGAGGCGGGGCGCGCATAGCCGAACGGTTTCACTCGATCACGTCCTCGATGGCTTCGACGATCCGGGGGTAGGCCCCGCACCGGCACAGGTTGCCGCTCATGCGTTCCCGGATCTCGTCGGCGTCGAGTGCGACCGGCCCGGTCGCGGTATCCGGCTCGGTGACGTGCGAGGGGTGCCCGTCGGCGGCCTCACGGAGCATGCCCACGGCCGAGCAGATCTGGCCCGGGGTGCAGAAGCCGCACTGGAGGGCGTCCCGCTCGACGAACGCCTGCTGCACCGGGTGCAGGCTCTCACCGTCGGCGAGCCCTTCCACCGTGGTGACCGTGGCGCCGTCCTGGGTGACGGCGAGCAGCAGGCAGCTGTTGATGCGCCGCCCGTCGACGAGGACCGTGCAGGCCCCGCACTGGCCGTGGTCGCAGCCCTTCTTCGCCCCGGTGAGGCCGAAGCGCTCCCGGAGCGTCTCCAGGACCGTGGCGCGGTGGTCGACGGTCAGCGTCGTCTCCTCGCCGTTGACGAACAGGGTCACGGTGGAGTGTTCGTCGACGACCGGTTCCGGTCCGAGGTCCGCTCCGAGAGCGAGGGAATCCATGCGCGCGCCTTTCGCTTCGCCGCGGGGCAGGTCTCGCCCCCGGTCGTGTTCCGGGTGTGTCCTCGTCCGGCCGGTCAGCGGCTCTGCAGCCGCAGCCGGACCTCCTGCTCCTGGTCCCCGGCGGCCGTGCCGACCACGCTCACCGCGAAGGCGCCGGTGAGATGGGTACGCAGCCGGTCGACGGCCCAGTAGCCGCCCTGGGCGTCCACCGTGACCGGTGCGCCGAGGTGGGCGGGGGTGGCGTCGGCCTTCGGTTCGGACACGTCGACGGTGGTGACCCAGACGGTCGGACGGGGGCCGGAGGTCTGCTCGGGGGTCTCGCCCATCGGGTGGTCGGAGGCGAAGCCGGTGGCGAGCACGTCGAACACGGTCCGGGCGTCCTCGGTGTCGCAGCGGCTGAGCGAGACCACCACCTCCCGGCCTGCCGGGTGCTCCTCGCCGCTCTGCTCGGGAGTGCTGTTCACCGTGGTTCCTTCCGAGGTGCCTGAATTTTCGGAGTGCGGGCAGGAGGGGTGTCCTGACCCGCGGTGGTGAAACCGGTTTCCCCTGAGATACCCATAAAACATGAATTGCTGTGAATAGCTGACTGATGCCCTTCTCTCGGGGTATGCCGATGACATGGATGTTCTGATGGCAGTCAATGCGGCCGATGGGCCCGACGGGATCACGCTCGCGGACGGCACGGGGGCTCTGGGGATTTTCATGGGCGTCGTGGCACTGGCCGTCGTGGCCCTGCTGATCGGCGGCTTCCTCCTCAGCAAGCGCAAGCACGACGCCGAGCCGCCGCCGCCCCAGCCCCATGAGCAGCCGGAGAAGCCCGAGCGGCGTACGCACATCGAGCAGACCGACCCGCATTCCTCCGACCGCTTCCCCGAGGACGGCCACGCCCTGTCGCCGTACGAGCTGAAGGACCACGGCAACCACCCGATGCCGCCCGACGAAGAACAGCCTCGCAACTGACCCGCCCGTCCCCCAGGGGGGGCGCGTCACGCCGGCCCCTCTGTCCAGGAGGTCCGATGAATCCCCCGAGGGCTACACGGCGGGGCTGATCGTCCTCGGTGTCGCCTTCGTCGCCGAGGCCACCTCCCTCACGCGGGCCCTGCACCAGGCGCGCGGTGAGAAGCGCGGCTCGCTGGACCCGGCGCTGCGTACCGTCATCGCCGAGGACAGCACGGCGGTGCTCGGCGTGACCCTCGCGATGGCGGGCATGTCCCTGCGTCTCGCCACCGGAAGTGTGGTGTGGGAGGCGGCCGCCTCGCTGGGGATCGGACTGCTGCTCGTCTACGTGGCCTTCCGGCTCGGACGGGACGCCCGCGACCAGCTGATCGGCGAGGCCGTCGATCCGGAGCTGCGCCGCGATCTGGTGGGCTTCCTGATGCGCCAGAGCGAGATCGACAACGTCGCCGAGCTGCTCACGATGCGCCTCGGCATGGACTCGGTCCTGGTGGCCGCCCGTATCGACCTCGCCCCGGGTATCGACAGCGAGCGCATCGAGGAGGTGTCGATGCGCATCCGCGAGGCGATGGCCGACCGGTGGCCGCAGGCCGACCAGGTCTTCCTCGACGTCACGAACGCCCCGCCGCGCGCCGGACTGTGACCGGGTCCGGCGTACGGCCCGCGTTGCGGGACCGGGCGGGCCGGTCGAGGCTGGTTCCTGGACCGCAGCGGCCGGGCAGGACGCCGCTCCCCGACGAAGGCAGTGGACCATGACCGGAAGCGATGCCCGTACGGCCTCCTCGGCAGCGCCCCTGACGGGGCCGGCCGCACCGTGCTGGGTCACCCTCATGACGCGGCACCGGGAGACCGCCGAGCGGTTCTACTCCCAGGTGCTGGGCTGGTCGTTCCGCCCCGGGCGGCTCGGGTCCGACTTCTCGGTCGCCTACCGCGGTCAGGTCCCGGTGGCCGGCCTCTTCGCCGTCTCCTCGGCGTTCCAGGTCGCGGTGGCCTGGACGCCGTACTTCTCGGTCGAGGACGCGAACGTGGCCGCCGCCCGGATCCGCGAGCGCAGCGGGACGGTCGCGGTGGGCCCGCTGACGCTCGGCAAGGGGCGCGGGGTGCTGGCCTCGGACCGGGACGGGGCGTCCTTCGGCCTGTGGCAGCGCACCGAACCCTCCACGTCGCCGCCGGCCCCCGCCGATCACGCCCACTCCTGGCTGCGGCTGCGGACCCGGAACGCCTTCGACGCGGCGATCTTCTACGGCGAGGTGCTCGACTGGGCGAGCGGGCGGCCGGGGGGCTGCGATGTCGCGTACGAGGGCGAGGAGGTGATCGTGCGGTGCGAGGGCCATCCGCTGGCCCGGATCAGCTCCGGGGCCGTGGAGGCCGCGGCCGACCCGCTGGTGCGCCCGCACTGGCAGGTCCAGTTCCCGGTGGCGGACCTCGCGGAGACGGTCGCCGCGGCCGAGCGGCACGGCGGCACCCTCGTCGAGGACCGCACCGGTTTCGAGGGCACCGAGGTCACGCTGCGCGATCCGGACGGCGCTCTGTTCGCGGTGACCGATGTGCGCAGCCCCGCCTGACCGGCCCTCAGGCCTGGTCGCTCCCCCGGTCGGACGGGTCGCCCACGCGCGGGCCGGAGCGCCCCTTGGCGACGGCCCACAGCGGGAAGCCGAACCAGCAGAGCAGGAACCACAGCGCCATCCCGCCGACCAGCCAGAGGGCCAGTTGGTTGTGCAGGGCGACGCGCATGATCAGCAGCAGCGTCGAGCACATGGTGCAGAACAGCAGGACCAGGCCGAGAACGGTCATGCGCGAGGCCCAGATCACCGTCTGGGGCTTCATCCGGCGGCCCGTGAGGAGCCGGTGGTACGAGACGGGGCCGATGAGCGTCGCCGCGGTCGCCGCACCCAGCATCACGGTCACCACATAGATGTTCCGGTCGACGTCCGCCAGGTCCTCGAACCGCTCCTGGAAGACCACCGCGAGCATGAAGCCGAAGAGGATCTGCACCCCGGTCTGCGCGACGCGCAGTTCCTGGAGGAGTTCGGACCACTGCCGGTCCGCCCGCTCCTCCTGGGTCTCCTCGCGGCCTCTGCCATGGGTCTCCGTCATCGGTGTTCTCCTCGTCTCGACCCGACCGGGGCGCTTAGACAGACGTTCGATTCGGGACTACAGGTGCCCCGGCGGCGCGGGGCCATTCCCGAACGCGCTCGACCTGACTGTGCGGCGCGTCTAAGATCGCCGCAGGGCATCGCGCGTCGGTCACCGGCAGGGTGAGGCGTGGAGGTAGCCCGTGAGATGCCCGTTGGAGGCATTCCACCGTGTCAGTCGAGTTGAACCACACCATCGTCCACTGCAAGGACAACCGCGAGTCCGCCGAATTCTTCGCCGATCTGCTGGATCTGACGGTCGGCGAGGAGTGGGGTCCGTTCATTCCGGTCGTTCTCGCGAACAGCGTCACGCTGGATTTCGCGACGGTTCCCGCCGCTTCGATCACCCCGCAGCACTACGCGTTCCTCATTTCGGAGGCGGAGTTCGACTCCGCGTTCGCGAAGATCCAGGCGCTGGGAATCGAGTTCTACGCCGATCCCCACCGGAAGCACCCCGGCGAGATCAACCGCAATGACGGCGGGCGGGGCGTGTACTTCCCCGATCCCGGCGGTCATTGGCTGGAGCTGATCACCCGACCGTACGGCGGCTGACCGGCACCGGGGGAAGTGACGTCCCGGACCGGGGGCCTCAGCCGGTCCTGAGCAGGAGTTCGGGGCGGTCCCACATCACCGCCGGCGGGCGCGCCGGGACCGTGCCGACCGGTTCGGCGCCGATGCTCCGGTAGAAGCCCTCGGCGGGCGGGTGGGAGACGATCCGGACGCCCGTGAGGCCGGCGCCACTGGCCTCCTCGCGCAGATGGTCGGTGAGCAGCCGGCCGATGCCGAGCCCCTGGGCGGCGTCGGCGACGAACATCAGGTCCAGTTCGGGCGGGTCGAGGAGCAGCGCATAGAAGCCGAGCACCTGGCCCGTGGCACCGTCCGCGGCGACGAAGACCCTGTGCACCTCGATGTAGTCCGGTCCGACCCGGTAGCCCGCGACCATCGGGGCGTACGGGCCCTCGTAGGCGCGTGAGGTGCGGACCAGCCGGGTCAGCCGGGCAGCGTCGCGCGCCACGGCCCGGCGGATCACCACGTCGGCACGCCGTGGGGCGCGCCCGCGTCGTCGTCCTGCACCGCCCGGTTCCATACGTCGATTATCAGGCACCGCCCGATGGCGGCGGCACTCAGGCCGGGCGGTGCTCCTCGCGCCAGCGGTGGACGTTCGCCTCGACGTCGAAGGGCTTGAGGTGCAGCGGCGGGCCCTCGGGGGGCATCGTGAAGGCGCGCTCGATCTTCTCGTTCACCTCGGTCAGGATGCGCCGCACCTCGGACTCGGTGCGGGCCGCGGCCACCGCGGCGGGGACGTCCTCCGCTTCTTTGCGCAGGGCCAGCGCGGGCGGCAGCATCGACACGCCCTCCTGCTGCATCTTCTGCTTGATCCACCAGGCCTCGTCGTACGGGCGTTCCAGGCCGGCGATCGGTTTGCCGAAGCCCGGGAGCCGGGAGAAGTCGCCGCGCTCCTGCGCCTCGTGGATCTGCCGGTCGACCCAGGACTCGAAACTGACCCCCGGTGGTTTGCGCTCCGTCATCGCGTGCCCCTCCGACCTGCCGTCGATCCGACGTTTTCACCCTACACAGGGACTCGCGCGAAGCCTTCCGTCGCAGACGGCTGCCTCGAACGGAAATCCGGGGGTACACGAACTCCAGCACGCCGTCCGGCGATTGCCGCCGGGCCCGGACCGAGAGGGGTTGACCACTGTGCGACAGCAGAGCTATGTACCGGGCGATGAACGGTGGGGGCGGTAGCCGTGACGACAGCCATCATCATCATCGCCGTGGTCGCCGTGGTGGCCGTCGCCGCGTTCTTCCTGCTCCGTGGGCGCCTCGCCGGCGGCGGCCGGGGTCTGCGCAGCCGCTTCGGGCCGGAGTACGACCGGGTGGTCGCGCGGCACGGCGGCGACACCGAGGCGGCCGAGCGGGAGCTCGACGACCGGGTGAAGCGACACGGGGCGATCGAGGAGCACCCGCTGACCGAGGAGGCCCGCGCGCGCTACGCCGCCCGCTGGGCCGGCGCCCAGGAACTGTTCGTCGAATCGCCGAAGCGCTCCCTCACCGAGGCCGACGCGCTGCTGGCCGATCTGTCCCGCGAGCGTGGTTTCCCGGACGGCGAGAACTTCGAGGACCGCACGGACGCCATCTCCGTGCACCACGCCGCGCATGTCGACGGATACCGCCGGGTGCACACCGCCCGAAACGGAGATGCGAGCACCGAGGACAGGCGCGAGGCCCTCATCGAGGCCCGCAAGCTCTTCGACGCCCTGCTCGCGGGCGGCGCCTCCGGGCGTGAACACAGCAACCGGAATCTGGTGAAGGGACGGGGTACGTCATGACGCGCACACCGAACGACGGGACGGACGCCACCGCCGGGACCGGGCTCCCCAAGGGCGCCGGGCCCATCGACACGGGTACGCCTGTCAGGCGCCCGGGCACGCCCGACCCGGCCACGAGGACGGTCACGGGCAAGGAGACCGAACCGGTCCGGCCGCCCACGCAGGCCCCGGGCTCCGCAGGGCACGCCGAGGGGGCCCAGGAGACCTCCGTCGGCGGCACCCCGGACCCCACGGCCGTCAGGCCCCCGGATCCGCGCACGGCGCCCGGCGAAACGGGCCACGAGGCCGGTTCCGACTCCGTGGCGCGGCCCTCCGAGGACGCCCCCGGACTGGGCAAGCCCTTGTTCGCCCCCGCCGAGCAGGAGGCCTTCTCCGCCCGGATCCAGCAGGCGGTGACCGGATTCGTGGAGGACCCGCACCGGGCGGTGCGGGACGCCGACGCCACGTTCGAGGAGGTCGTCGCGGACCTCGGAGCCGCCCTGGCGGAACGCGGGCGGCGGCTGCGGTCCGGGAAGGACGGGAGCGGCGCGGACTTTGGGGCGGACACCGAGGATCTGCGGATCGCCCTGCAGCACTACCGCGATCTGACGGAGCGCCTCGTACGCCTGTGACGGGGTTCGTACGACCGTGTGAAGGGGCCGGTCCGGCCGAGAGAGCTCTCTCGGCCGGACCGGCCCCTTCACCTGTGGCGACGCCTCGGCCGTCCGCTTCAGCCGCGGACCACCAGGCCCTCGCGCAGCCGTTCCAGTACGGCGTCGGGCACGCGCAGGCCGTTGCGGACGTAGCCGTCGAGGCCGCCCCACCGCTCGTCCATGGCGTCGAGCGCCACGTCGAGGTAGCGGGGGCGGACCTCGATGATCGCCGCGGCGACGGCGGGGTCGCCGCCGCCGTCGAGGAACTTCGTCACCTGGGGGGCGAAGGCGGCCCGTACGGCGGGGTTGACCGCGAGGAAGTCGGAGCGCACGGTCGCGCGGGGCGCTCCCAGGATCATCAGCAGGACGGCCGCCGCCCAGCCGGTACGGTCCTTGCCCGCCGTGCAGTGGAAGAGCACCGGGCGCGCGGCAGGGTCGGCCGCCGTCTCCAGGAAGGCCCGGTAGGCGGCCGCGGCGCCCGGTGAGAGGACCATCTTGCGGTAGGTCTCGGCGAAGAGTTCCTCGGCCCGGCCGCCCCCGAGTGTCCGCTCGGCCTCGGCCGGGTCGGCGAGCAGGGAGCGCAGCCGGGCGGGCGCCACGCCCGGGTGGTCGCCCAGCACGTCGGCGACGAAGAGCCGGGCCCGGTCCGGCAGCCGGTCCGGGGCCCACTGGCGCTCGTCGGCGGTGCGCAGGTCCACGACGGTGCGGATGCCGAGCGCGGCCACCGCGCGGTCGCGTGCCGGGTCGAGTTCGCTCAGCTGACCCGAGCGGAACAGGACGCCCTGCCGAACCCGGCGGTCACGCCCGAGGGCGATGCCTCCCAGGTCGCGCAGATTGACGACGGTGGCGGCCGGAACGGTCCGGGCGGTCTGCACGATGAACTGCCTCTTTCCCCGATGAGTTCCAGGAATTCCCCATACCAGGATCAACGTCGTACGCGTCAGGACGTACGCGTCAGTCCGACAGAAGCCTGGTCTTCTGCTCCACGAACTCGGCGTCGGTGAGGATCTCGCGCTTCCACAGTTCGGCGAGCCGCTCCAGCCGGTTGATGATGTCGTCGCCCGCGCTCTCGTCCGTCCCGGTCCCGTCGGCGCCGAGGCGCTCGTGCGCGACGAAGGTGCCGCCCGCCTCACGGGCCGTCCGGGCGAGCTCGGTGGTCCACAGGTCCTCCCGGACGACGATCGCGACGACATCGCCCGCCGGTACGCCCTGGTCGAGCCGGTCGATGTCCTGCGCGCTCAGCACCGCCGCCGCCCCGCCCTCCGCGGTATCGGCGGGAACGACTCCCTCGGGGTCCAGCTCCCGCAGGTCCACGGGGGCCGGCGCACCGCCTTCGGTCCGCCGGAGGAAGGCCAGGTCACCGGCGCGTACGGCGCCGGACGACACGGCGTCGGCGAGGGCGGGGGCGACCGCCCCGGTGAAGCGACTGCCGGGGAAGGCGATGACGAGGTATTCCACAGGTCCGACGGCCACGGTCGCGTCCTCTCCGTGTCCCGGCGGCCGCAACGGGCACCGGGGTGGATACGGCATTCCAGGGATGACATAAGAAATCAGAAACTTCGCACATAATATGCATCAGTGTCCCGATTCATCCCGATGTCGAGGATCGTCGTGTTGCCCCGAACATCCGTCCGCCGTGCCGGTTACGTGACCGTATGTAAAGGATCAAGTGCATACCCGAGAGGGCAAGGTCACAGCACGTGCCCCTGCTGCTCGTTCCGCGCGCTGGCCTAGCATCTGACCATGACGGTCCAGCCTGCTGACGGGCTCTCTCCAACCGCCGCGTTCCCCGACCCTTCCCATGACCAGTGGCAGAGCCTCGTCGAAGGCGTACTGCGCAAGTCGGGCAAGGAAGTCACGGGATCGGCCGCCGAGGAAGCGCTGTCCACCACACTGGAGGACGGGCTCACCACCCGCCCCCTCTACACCGCGAACGACGAGTCGCCGGACACCGGCTTCCCCGGCTTCGCCCCCTTCACCCGGGGCAGCAGGGCCGAGGGGAACGCGGCGGGCGGCTGGGACGTGCGCCAGCGCCACGCCCTGACCGATCCCGCCCGGCTCAACGAGGCGCTGCTCGGCGATCTGGAGAACGGGGTCACCTCGCTCTGGCTCACGGTGGGCGGCCCGGCGGGCGTCCCCGTCGAGGGGCTCGCGCGGGCACTGGAGGGTGTGTACCTCGATCTCGCGCCCGTCGCCCTCGACGCCCCGGCCGACCTGGACGCCGCCGCGACGGAGCTGCTGCGCCTGTACGAGGAGCGCGGCGTCGCCAGGAGCGAGGCACGCGGCACGCTGGGCGCCGATCCGCTCGGCCATGAGGCGCGGACGGGCGTCGAGGCGGATCTCGCCCCCGCCGTGCGCTGGGCCCGGCGGTGCGACGCGGAGTACCCGGGGCTGCGCGCGATCGTGGTGGACGGGTTGCCGTACCACGAGGCGGGCGGTTCGGCCGGCGAGGAACTGGGGCTCTCCCTGGCCACCGGCGTCGCCTATCTGCGGGCCCTGACCGCTGCCGGGATGAGCGTGGAGGCGGCCTGCGGGCAGCTGGAGTTCCGGTACGCGGCCACCGCCGACCAGTTCCTGACCATCGCCAAGCTGCGCGCGGCACGCCGGCTGTGGGCGCGGGTCGCCGAGGCGTCGGGGGCTCCCGCCGCCGGGCCGCAGCGGCAGCACGCCGTCACCTCGCCGGTGATGATGACGCGCCGCGACCCGTGGGTGAACATGCTGCGCACGACGCTCGCCACGCTGGGCGCGGGGGTGGGCGGCGCGGACTCCGTGACGGTGCTGCCGTTCGATCACGCGCTGGGCCTGCCCGACGCGTTCGCGCGGCGGATCGCCCGCAACACCTCGACGATCCTGATGGAGGAGTCGCATCTGGCGCGGGTCATCGACCCGGCGGGCGGCTCCTGGTACGTGGAGCGGCTGACCGACGAACTCGCCGCGGCCGCCTGGGCGTTCTTCCAGGAGACCGAGCGGGCGGGCGGTCTGCCCGCGGCCCTGCGTTCGGGGACGGTCGCGGAGCGGCTGGCCGCGACCTGGGCGGCGCGGAGTGCGAAGCTGGCGCGTCGCAAGGAGCCGATCACCGGGGTCAGCGAGTTCCCGATGCCCGGTGAGCGCCCGGTGGAGCGCGAGCCCGCACCCGACCCGTACGCCGGTGCTCCGGGCGGTCTGCCCCGGGTCCGGCGCGACGAGGCGTTCGAGGCGCTGCGCGCCCGGTCGGACGCGCACCTCGCGGCGACCGGAAGCCGCCCGAAGGTGTTCGTCGCGGCGCTCGGCCCGGCCGCAGCGCACACGGCACGGGCCTCCTTCGCCGTCAACCTCTTCGGGGCGGGCGGGATCGAGGCGGTGCACGACCCGGTCTCCGTGGACGCGGACACCGCCGCCGGTGCGCTGGCCGCCTCTGGGGCGTCGGTCGCCGTGCTGTGCTCGTCGGACGCGCTCTACGCCGAGCACGCGGAGCAGGTGGCCGGTGCGCTGAAGTCGGCGGGTGCGGCGCAGGTGTTCCTCGCGGGGCGCCCCGGCGAGTACGCCGATGTCGACGCCTATGTCTTCGCGGGCTGCGACGCGGTCTCCGCTCTCACCTCCGTTCTCGACCGCATGGGAGTGGCGTGATGCCGACCTCGCCCACGGACCGTAAAGCCTCCGTTCCCGACTTCTCCGAGGTGCCGCTCACGCCTCCCGCGTCCGCCGGCTCCCCCGCTTCCGCCGCTTCGGCCGGGGAGTGGCAGGCGGCTGTGACCAAGGCCGCCGGCGGCGCCGAGGCCCCGCTCTGGGAGACGCCCGAGGGAATCACGGTCAAGCCGCTCTACACCGGTGAGGACCTGGAGGGCCTGGACGCGCTGCACAGCTACCCGGGCATCGCCCCGTATCTGCGCGGCCCCTACCCGACGATGTACGTCAACCAGCCCTGGACGATCCGGCAGTACGCCGGGTTCTCCACGGCCGAGGAGTCCAACGCCTTCTACCGGCGTAACCTCGCGGCCGGGCAGAAGGGTCTGTCGGTCGCCTTCGACCTGCCGACCCACCGGGGTTACGACAGCGACCATCCCCGGGTGACGGGTGACGTCGGCATGGCCGGGGTGGCGATCGACTCCATCTACGACATGCGCCAGTTGTTCGACGGCATTCCGCTGGACCGGATGTCGGTGTCGATGACGATGAACGGCGCGGTGCTTCCCGTGCTGGCGCTGTACATCGTGGCCGCCGAGGAACAGGGCGTACCGCCCGAGAAGCTGACCGGGACCATTCAGAACGACATTCTGAAGGAGTTCATGGTCCGCAACACCTACATCTATCCGCCGTCGCCCTCGATGCGGATCATCTCCGACATCTTCGCGTTCACCTCGCAGAAGATGCCGCGCTACAACTCCATCTCGATCTCCGGCTATCACATCCAGGAGGCCGGAGCGACGGCCGATCTGGAGCTGGCGTACACGCTCGCCGACGGCGTGGAGTATCTGCGCGCCGGACAGGAAGCGGGCCTGGACGTCGACGCGTTCGCGCCGCGCCTGTCGTTCTTCTGGGCGATCGGGATGAATTTCTTCATGGAGGTCGCCAAGTTGCGGGCGGCCCGGCTCCTGTGGGCCCGTCTGGTCAAGCAGTTCGACCCGAAGAACCCCAAGTCGCTTTCGCTGCGCACCCATTCGCAGACCTCGGGGTGGTCGCTCACCGCGCAGGACGTGTTCAACAATGTGACACGTACGTGCGTGGAGGCGATGGCCGCGACGCAGGGGCACACCCAGTCGCTGCACACCAACGCGCTCGACGAGGCGCTGGCACTGCCCACCGACTTCTCGGCGCGGATCGCCCGTAACACCCAGCTCCTGCTCCAGCAGGAGTCCGGCACCTGCCGGGTCATCGACCCGTGGGGCGGCAGCGCGTACGTGGAGAAGCTGACGCGGGACCTCGCGGAGCGGGCCTGGCAGCACATCGAGGAGGTCGAGGCGGCCGGCGGGATGGCGAAGGCCATAGACGCGGGCATCCCCAAACTCCGGGTGGAGGAGGCGGCCGCGCGGACGCAGGCGCGGATCGACTCCGGGCGGCAGCCGGTGATCGGCGTGAACAAGTACCGGGTGGAGACCGACGAGCAGATCGACGTGCTCAAGGTCGACAACTCCTCGGTGCGCACCCAGCAGATCGAGAAGCTGCGCCGGCTGCGCGAGGAGCGCGACGAGGTGGAGTGCCAGGAGGCGCTGCGGGCCCTGACGGCCGCCGCCGAGAGCGACCCCGGTCCGGGTCTCGAGGGCAATCTGCTGGCGCTGGCGGTCGACGCGGCGCGCGCGATGGCCACGGTCGGCGAGATCTCGGACGCGCTGGAGAAGGTGTACGGCAGGCACGCCGGGCAGATCCGTACGATCTCCGGTGTGTACCGCAAAGAGGCAGGAGAGTCCCCTTCCGTGGACCGGACCCGTGCGCTGGTCGACGCGTTCGAGTTGGCGGAGGGCCGCAGGCCGCGCATCCTGGTCGCCAAGATGGGCCAGGACGGCCACGACCGGGGCCAGAAGGTGATCGCCACCGCCTTCGCCGACCTGGGCTTCGACGTGGACGTCGGCCCGCTCTTCCAGACGCCGGGCGAGGTGGCGCGGCAGGCCGTCGAGGCCGACGTGCACATCGTCGGCGTCTCCTCGCTGGCGGCGGGACACCTGACGCTGGTGCCCGCACTGCGCGAGGAGCTGGCCGCCGAGGGCCGCGAGGACATCATGATCGTGGTGGGCGGGGTCATTCCGCCGCAGGACATCGAGGCCCTGCACGAGGCGGGCGCGGCCTCGGTCTTCCCGCCGGGGACGGTGATCCCGGACGCGGCCCACGACCTGGTGACGCGGCTCGGCGCCGCGCTCGGCCACGAGCTGTGAGCCGCTGACCGGATGGCTGCGAAGATCGACATCGACGGTTATGTGCAGGGAGTGCTCGACGGCAAGCGCGCGTTCGTGGCGCGCGCGATCACGCTCGTCGAGTCGACACGGGCCGAACACCGGGTGCTGGCCCAGCAGTTGCTGAGCCGGCTGCTGCCGCACGCTGGGGCGGCCCGGCGGATCGGGATCAGCGGGGTGCCGGGCGTGGGCAAGTCCACGTTCATCGACGCGCTCGGCACGATGCTCACCGGGCTCGGCCATCGGGTGGCGGTGCTGGCGGTCGACCCGTCCTCCAGCCGTACGGGCGGTTCCATCCTGGGTGACAAGACCCGGATGGAGCGCCTGGCGGTGGACCCGGCCGCGTTCGTGCGCCCCTCCCCCACGGCGGGCACGCTGGGCGGGGTGGCCAAGGCGACCCGGGAGTCCATCGTGGTGATGGAGGCGGCGGGTTACGACGTGGTGCTGGTGGAGACGGTGGGGGTCGGGCAGTCGGAGACGGCGGTGGCCAACATGGTCGACACGTTCCTGCTGCTGACCCTGGCCCGTACCGGCGACCAGCTGCAGGGCATCAAGAAGGGCGTCCTGGAGCTGGCGGACGCCATCGCGGTGAACAAGGCGGACGGCCCGCACGAGCGCGACGCCCGCTCGGCGGCGCGCGAACTGGCGGGCGCGCTCCGGCTGATGCATCCGGCGGACGCGGCCTGGACTCCCCCGGTGCTCACGTGCAGCGCCCGCGAGTCGACCGGGCTCGACACGCTGTGGGACCGGCTGGAGCAGCACCGTAGGGTCCTGGAGTCCACCGGCCGGCTGGCGGCCAAGCGTCGCGACCAGCAGGTGGACTGGACCTGGGCCATGGTCCGGGACGAGCTGCTGGACAGCCTGTACAGCCATCCGTCGGTGCGGAAGCTCGTGCCGGAGCTGGAACAGCGGGTCCGGGAGGGCACGTTGACGGCGACGCTGGCGGCGGAGGAGATCCTCGGGGCGTTCCACGGCGGCGGGCCGTCGCCTCGCGAGGGCGGCACGGGAACGTCCGCCTGAGCGCGTCGGCGCAGGACGCGGACACAGACCGAGGGGCCCCCGGACGGAGGGGCCCCTCGGTGTTTTCGGGTGCCCGTGAGGAGCGCGGGGCCGGCGTCAGACGCCGGCCGTGGGCACGCTCACCCTGGGTACGACGACGGGCGCCCCGTCGGAGGCCGCGGTGAGGATCTCCGCCTCGATGCCGTAGAGCTCCTTCACGAGCGCGGCGTCCACGGTCTCGCGGGGCGGCCCCGAGGCGACGATCCTGCCGTCGCGCATGGCGACCAGGGTGTCGGCGTAGCGCGCGGCCGCGGCCAGGTCGTGGACTACCATGACGATGGTGCGGCCCTCGGCGGCGACTTCGCGGACCAGATCCAGGACCTCCACGGCGTGCCCGATGTCGAGGGCGCTGGTGGGCTCGTCGAGCAGGACGACGGGGGTCTCCTGGGCGAGGGCCATGGCGAGCCAGCAGCGCTGGCGCTGGCCGCCGGAGAGCTGGTCGAGGCGGCGTCCGGCCAGGGCGGCGGTGCCGGTGGCCTCCAGGGCGCGGGTGACGGCCTCCTCGTCCTGTTGCGACCACTGGCGGAACAGCCCCTGGTGCGGATGGCGTCCGTACCGTACGAGTCCGGCGACGGTGACCGCTTCGGGAGCCTGCGGGGCCTGGGGCAGCAGGGCGATGCGGTGGGCGGCGTCGCGCTGGCGCAGCTTCCAGACGTCGGCGTCGCCGACGAACACCGTGCCGGTGCGGGGCTGGTGGAGTCGGGCCATGGAGCGCAGGAGGGTCGATTTGCCGCAGCCGTTGGGCCCGACGATCGCCACGACCTGACCGGAGGGAACCGTCAGGTCGACCTGATCCACGGCGGTATGACCGGCGTATCCAGCGGTGAGCTGTTCGACACGGATTTCCACGGAGACCGGCCTTTCCGAAGGACTTGGACAGCATTTTGCCCGATGGGGCTAAAGTAAGGCTAACCTTAGCTCGCTCACGAGCCGACGGCCGCACACGCGTGACCGTACGGCCGTCGACGCTTCATGTCCCGTTGAACCCGGAGCCCTTGATGAACCTGCACAGCCGTCCCGCCCGCACCGCCGTCCGAAGAGCGGCGCAAGCCGTCGCCGCGCTCGGCGCCGCCACCCTCCTCCTGACGGCCTGCGGGACGGACTCCGACTCGGGCAAGTCCTCCGGGGACAAGGCCGGCAAGGCGGACACCGCCTCCTCCGCGACCCGTACGGTCAAGGACGCCACGGGCAAGGCCGTGGAGATACCGGCGGAGCCCAAGCGCATCGTCACGCTGACCCAGGAGGACCTGGACGCGGTGCTGGCGCTGGACATCAAGCCGGTCGGCATCACCAACGGGCAGGGTCTGGACAAGCCGCCGGCCTACCTGGCGGACAAGGTCGAGGGCATCAACGTCGTCGGCAACCTCCTCCAGCCGGTCATGGACAAGGTCGTCGCCGCGAAGCCCGACCTGATCCTCGCCGGCGACATGCAGGACGAGCAGGTGCTCAAGCAGCTCCGCGAGATCACTCCGGCCACGCTGGTGACGATGGCGCCGACCGACGACTGGAAGCTGTTCTTCCGGGGTGTCGGCAACGCCGTCAACAAGCTCGACGCGGCCAACAAGTTCATCACCGACCACGAGGCCGCCGCCAAGACCGCCGGGGAGAATCTCGGAAAGAACAAGGGCGCCGAGGTCTCCATCGTCCGCTGGAACCCGGACGGCCCCAGCTGGATGGAGAACAAGCAGTTCGCCAGTGGCGTCGCCCTGGAGATGGGGCTGAAGCGGCCCAAGTCCCAGGACAAGGACGGCAACGCGCACACACCGTCGCTGAGCCTGGAGAAGATCAACGAGATCGACGGCGACTGGCTGTTCCTCTCGACGCTGACCTCGGACGGCGAGAAGGCGCTCAAGGACGTCCAGTCCAAGCCCGCCTACAAGGAGCTGGGCGCGGTGAAGAACGGCCAGGCCGTGACCGTCGACGGCTCCGTGTGGTCCACGCGCGGCGGCCCGCTCGCGGCGGACGTCGTCCTGGGTGACTACGTCAAGGCGCTCTCCGCCAAGTGACCTCCGGGTGACGGCGACGCCGTGCGGCCCGTACCGGGAGCTCCCGGTACGGGCCGCACGGCGTCGGCCCTGGGCTCAGATCCTGGCGGCGGCGAAGTCGGCCGCCGTCCACGCCATGCCCACCGCCCCGTCCAGCAGGGCCTGTTCGGCAGCCGGGGAGACGGCCGCCTCGGCGAACGCGGCCTCGTGCGGGCCACAGGCTCCCCCGCTGATGTCGAGCACCGGGTGGATGGACGGCACCGCGTGCGAGACGTTGCCCATGTCGGTGCAGGCGAACGGCGGGCGCTCGACCGGTTCGGCCCGGCCCAGCTCCCGGGCGTTGGCGGTCCAGAGGCGGATCAGCTCCGGGTCACCCCGGAAGTCCAGGTAGTCGGGCTCGGGGCACTCCAGGGTCACTTCGCAGCCGGTGGCGAGCGCCCCGGCGCGGAAGCAGTCCTCGACCCGCTGCCGCAGCTCCCGCAGGTCCTCGGCGGCCAGCGCCCGTATCTCGTAGGTGGCGGTGGCCCGGTCGGGTATGGCGTTGGGCGCGGTCCCGGCGGCGGTGGTGATGCCGTGCACCCGCCACTGCGGGGGAAGTTGCTGGCGCAGAAGGCCCAGGGCGACCTGGGCGACGGTCAGGGCGTCGGCGGCGTTGCGGCCCTCGTGCGGGTTGAGACTGGGGTGCGCGGCGCGGCCGGTGTAGGTGACGTCGAGGGTGCCGAGCGCGAAGGAGCGGAAGTCGGCCATCTCGAAGGGGCAGGGGTGCACCATCATCGCGGCGTCGACCCCGTCGAACGCCCCGGCGTCCAGCAGCAGCGCCTTGCCGGCTCCGCGCTCCTCGGCGGGGGTGCCGATGACCCGTACGGTCAGGCCGAGTTCGTCCGCGTGGGGGGCGAGGCCGAGGGCCGCGCCGACTCCGGCGGCGGCGATGAGGTTGTGCCCGCAGGCGTGGCCGAGGCCGGGCAGGGCGTCGTACTCGCAGGCGATGGCCACGGTGACCGGTCCGGAGCCGATCGTGGCGCGGAACGCCGTGTCCAGGCCGTGGGCGGGTGCGGTGACCTCGAAGCCGTGCGCGGCGAGGAGTTCGGCGCAGAGCGCGGCGGACCTGTGCTCCTCGAAGGCGGTCTCGGGCTCGGCGTGCAGGCGCCTGCTGAGGTCGATCAGGGCCGGGGCGTGCTCGCCGACCGCCTCCCGCACGGCGGCCCTGAGAGCGCGGGCCCGCTCGTCGAGCCCCTGGTCGGCCCTCTCGTCGGCCCGTATATCGGGGCGTGGGGCTGCGGGGACGGTCATGGGCTCTCCTGGCGTTCCGGACCGCCCCGGGGCGGTCGCCTGCACTGTCGGAAATAGGTTAACTTAGCCTTACCTAAGTATGCGCCGTGTGCCCGTTGGCCCGGTGTCCGTTGTCTTCAGGGGAGTCGTCACCCACATGCATGAGCGTCCGAACCGCCCGACCAGCACTTCGGCAGCGCACTCCGGCGGCGCACCCTCCCCCGGACTCCCCCTTCTGACAGCCCAGTCGGGTATCTACTACGCGCACCAGCTGGCGCCCCTCGGCACCGAGTTCAACACGGCGGACTGCGTGGAGATCGACGGCCCGCTGGAACCCGATCTGTTCGTGGCGGCGCTGAGACAGGCGGTGGGCGAGGCCGAGACGCTCGCCCTGCGTGTGACGGAGACCGACGGGCTGCCGGTGCAGCGGATCGTGCCCGCCGCCGAACCCGCGGTGCACCGGCTGGAGATGACCGAGGCCGAAGCCGAGGCGTGGATGCGGGAGGACCTGGACCGGCCGGTGGACCTCGCCGCCGACGGTTCGCTGATGACGCAGGCGTTGATCCGGATCGGCGAGGGGCGCCACCGGTGGTACCAGCGGGTGCACCACATAGCCGTCGACGCCTACGCCCTCTCCCTCATCGGGCAGCGCGTCGCCGAGCTCTACCGGGCGCTGGTGGCCGAAGAGCCGCTGCACGAAAGCCGGTTCGCCCCGCTGAGCGAGCTGACCGAGCAGGAGGGCTCCTATCTGGCCGGTGAGGAGTACGCGGCGGACCGGGCGTTCTGGTCGGCGCGCATGGCGGGCTCCGCCGTGGCGGTGCCCCGCCGCTCCCCTGCCGCCGCAATCGCCGGGGAGGCGGCGGACGGTGGTGGCCCGCACCGCACCACCGATCTTTCCGCCGAGGCCCTGGAGCGGCTGTCCTCGGCGGCGCAAGCGGCGAAGGCGACCTGGGCGGAGCTGGTGGTGGCCGCGACCGCGGGCCACCTGCACCGGCTCACGGGCGCCGAGGACGTGGTGCTGGGCCTGCCGCTGAGCAACCGGCGGGGGCCCTCGGCCCTGCGCACCCCGGCCATGACCGTGAACGTGCTGCCGCTGCGGATCACCCTGCGCCCGGGCGACACCGGGGCCGAGCTGCTGCGCCGGGTGGTGCTGGAGATCCGTGAGGTCCGCCGCCACCAGCGCTATCCGCAGGCGGACCTGCGCCGCGATCTCGCCCTGGAGTCGGCCGAGACCCCGCTGACCGGCCCGCTGGTCAACGTCAAGCCGTTCGACGTCGCCCTGGACTTCGCCGGGGCCACCGGCACCGTGCGCAATCTCGCCGCCGGGCCCGTGGAAGGGCTCGCGGTCGGCGCGGCCCCCGGCCCGGACGGAGGCCTGCGGCTCACCCTGGACGCCGACCCCGCCGCGTACGGGCCCGAGGACCTCGCCGCCCACGAGGCCACCTGGCTGCACTATCTGGACGGGCTGGCCGAGCTGCTGCTCACCGACCCGGCGCGGCCGATCGGCTCCCTGGACCTGCTCACCGGCGACCAGGTGCGGGAAGCCACGTCCGGCCGCACCGAACCCGCCGCCGCGCTCCCCCTGCCGCAGTCGTTCAGCGCGCAGGCGGCCCGGACGCCCGACGCCGTGGCGGTGCGATCGACGGTGGCAGGCACGTTCCGGGGGACCAGCGCGGAGGCGGCCTCGACGGCGGATGCCGGAGCAGGCGCGCCTACCAGACCGGGAGCGGGTGCCACGGAAGCCGCCGCGCCCGGGGCCCGGCTCACCTTCGCCGAACTGGACGCCTCCTCCGACCGCCTGGCCCACCTGCTCACCGGACTCGGCGCCTCCGGTCGGACGGGAACCGCCGAAGGCGCGGGCGGCACGGTCGCACTGGCGCTGCCCCGGACCGCCGACATGGTCGTCGCGCTGCTGGCCGTGCTCAAGGCGGGCCTGGTCTGCCAGCCGCTCGACCTCGGCCACCCCGCCGCCCGCACGCTGGCCGTTCTGGAGGACGCGCGCCCGCTGTGTGTGATCGGCACGGCGGAGACGCTCGCCGCGCTGCCCCGCCACGGGCTGCCGAAGGTCGCGCTCGACGCACCCGCCACGGCGGACGCCCTGGCCGCCTGCCCCGACGGGCCGCCGCCCGCCGGGCCCGCGCTCGGTGACCCCGCCTATCTCATCCACACCTCCGGTTCCACGGGCCGTCCCAAGGGCGTCCTCGTCAGCCACGCCTCGCTCGCCAACCTCTGCGCCGGGCACGGCACGGACCACATCGCCCCGGCCGTGGCACGGACCGGCCGGGAGCGTCTGCGGGTCGCGCACAGCGCCTCGTTCGCCTTCGACGCGTCGTGGGACCCGCTGCTGTGGATGGTCCACGGGCACGAACTGCATCTGCTGGACGACGCCGCCTACCGGGACCCGGCGGCCCTCACCGCGTACGTCGACGCGCACCTGGTCGACTATCTCGATGTCACCCCCTCCTACGCCGAAGCGCTGCTCGCCGAAGGCCTGCTGGACGAGGGCCGCCACCACCCGGCCCGCATCGTGGTCGGCGGGGAGACCGTCCCCCCGGCCCTGTGGGAGCGGCTGACCGAGGCGGCGGCCGTCCACCCGGTCAACCTCTACGGGCCGACCGAGACGACGGTCGACGCCTACTACTGGGTGCCGGGCGAGACCGCCGCCCGACCCGACGGCCGCCCCGTACGCGGCTCACGCGTCTATGTCCTGGACTCCTCACTCCGTCCCGTGCCCGCCGGGGTGACGGGTGAGTTGTATGTCGCGGGTGCCTGCCTGGCCCTCGGCTATCTGGGCCGCCCCGACCTGAGCGCCGAGCGCTTCGTCGCGGACCCGTTCGGCGCGCTGCACGGCGAGCCCGGGGGGCGCATGTACCGCACGGGCGACCTGGTGCGCCGCCGCGCCGACCACACGCTGGAGTTCCTGGGCCGCAGCGACGACCAGGTGAAGATCCGCGGCTTCCGCATCGAACTCGGTGAGATCCAGGCCCGGCTGGCCGCCCACCCCCAGGTCGCGGCAGCCGCCGTCATCGCCCGCGACACCGGCCACGGCAAGCGGCTGCTGGCCTACGCCGTACCGACGAAGGACGCCGCCACGCCGCCCGCACCGGGCGAGCTGCGCGACCACCTGGCAGCCGCACTGCCCGAGCACATGGTCCCCGCGACCGTGACGCTGCTGGAGGCGCTCCCCCGTACCGCCAACGACAAGCTGGACCACCGGGCGCTGCCCGACCCCGAACCCCTCTCCCCCGCCGCCGGGGCGGAGGCCGCCGGCGAGAGCAACCCGCACACCGAGATCGTGCGAGGCCTCTACGCCGACGTGCTCGGTATCGCGGAGCCCCCGGCCGCCGATGCGGGCTTCCTGGACCTCGGCGGGCACTCCCTGTTCGCCGCCCGGCTCGCCGCCCGCGTCCGCGAGCACTTCGCCGTCCCGTTCTCCATCGCCGACGTCTTCCGCCACTCCAGTCCGGCGGCGCTCGCCGCGCAGGTCCGCGCCCGCAGCGGAGCGGCCATCGCTGCCGTACCGCTCTCCCCCGTGCCCCGCACCGGTCCCCTCCCGCTCTCTCCGGCCCAGCAGCGGCTGTGGTTCCTCCACCGCCTCGAAGGCCCCAGCCCGACCTACAACATCCCGCTCGTGCTCAGCGTCAACGGCCCCCTGGACCGGGACGCGCTCCAGCTCGCCCTGCGCGATCTGGTGGACCGTCACGAGACACTGAGAACGGTATATCCGCCCACTGACAACGGGCCCGGAGCCGACGGGGAAGGCACCCCTCACCAGCTGATTCTTCCTCCGGGCCAGGAGGCGGCCCGGCCGGTGCTGCATCTCGCGGAGCCGGGCAGCGATCTCACCGAGGCCGTCCGCCACTGCTTCGACCTCGCCACCGAGCCGCCGCTGCGCACGGTCCTCTTCAGCGACGGGCCCGACCACCACACCCTGCTCCTGCTGCTCCACCACATCGCGGGCGACGGAGCCTCCACCACTCCCCTGGCCCGCGACCTGGCCACCGCCTACACCGCGCGCCTGGCGGACCGCGCCCCGGAGTTCGCGCCCCTGGCCGGCCAGTACGTGGACCACGCGGCCCGGCTCCAGCTGCTCCTGGGCTCCCCTGCCGAGCCGACCGCGCTCGCCGAGGCCCAGCTCGCCCACTGGCGCGAGGCGCTCGCCGGGCTGCCGGACCAGCTGGAGCTGCCCTCCGACCGGCCCCGGCCCCCGGTGGCAACCTCGGCGGGCGACACCGTGCCCTTCGCCCTGGACGCCACGGCGCACGAGGCACTGCGCCGGCTCGCGCGGGCGCACGGGGCGACCGTGTTCATGACCGTGCAGGCGGGGCTCGCCGCTCTGCTGACCCGGCACGGCTGCGGCAGCGACATCCCCCTCGGCACCCCCGTGGCGGGCCGCGACGACGACGCATCGGCCGGGCTCGTCGGCTTCTTCACCAACACCGTGGTCCTGCGCACCGACACCTCCGGCGACCCGGCCTTCGGTGACCTCCTGGACCGGGTGCGGGCGACCACGCTCGCCGCGTACGAGCACGACGCGCTGCCGTTCGACCACCTCGTCGAGGCGCTGAACCCGCCGCGCTCGCTGTCCCGGCACCCGCTGTTCCAGGTGATGCTGGCCTGGCAGTCGATCGCGGACGGGCCCGTCGCCCTCGGCCCGGACGCCACCGCGCGGCTGACCGCCGTGCCGTCGGGCACCGCGAAGTTCGACCTGACCCTGAACGCGGGCGAGCTGCCCGGCGGCGGGATCGGCGGTTTCCTGGAGTTCCGCACCGACCTCTTCGACCGGTCGACCGCCCAGGCCCTGGCGGACCGGCTGGCCCGGCTGCTGACGGCGGCCGCCGAGCGGCCGGAGACGCCGGTCGGTCTGCTGCCCGTGCTCGGTGAGGACGAGATGCACCGCGCCCTCGTCGAGGCCAACGGCGTACCGTCCGGCGACCGGCCCGCTCCGCTCACCCTCGCCGAGGTGTACGGGGCCGCCGCGCGTCGCCACCCGGAACGGGTCGCGGTCAGCTGCGAGGGCGACTCGCTGACGTACGCCGAACTGTCGTCCCGGGCCCAGTCGCTGGCCCGGCTGCTGGCGGACCGGAACATCGGCCCCGGCTCCATCGTGGCGCTGGCGCTGCCGCGCTCCCTGGACCTGGTGGCCGGGCTGCTCGCGGTGTCGCTGGCGGGGGCCGCGTATCTGCCGATGGACCCGGACTACCCGGCGGACCGGCTCGCCTACATGCTGGACGACGCCCGACCGGCAGCGCTGATCACGGACCCGGCGGCGGCCGAGCGGCTGCCCGCCCACGATCTCCCGCTGATCACGGTGGACGAGGCGGCCGGGTTCCCGGACGGGCCGATCGGCCAGGCGGACCGTACCCGGCCGCTGACCCCGCAGGATCCGGCGTACGTCATCTACACCTCGGGTTCCACCGGCCGCCCGAAGGGCGTCGTGGTCACCCAGCACAATGTGACGCGGCTGCTGACGGCGACCGAGCACTGGTTCTCGTTCGGGCCGGACGACGTGTGGACGCTGTTCCACTCCTACGCGTTCGACTTCTCGGTGTGGGAGCTGTGGGGCGCGCTGCTGTACGGCGGCCGGGTCGTCGTCGTGCCGCATGTGACCAGCCGTGACCCGCACGCCTTCCTCCGGCTGCTGGCCGACGAGCGGGTGACCGTCCTCAACCAGACGCCGTCCGCCTTCTACCAGCTGGCCGCCGCCGACCGGGAGGCCCCGGGCCACGAACTGGCCCTGCGCTACGTGGTGTTCGGCGGGGAGGCGCTGGAGCTGGGGCGGCTCGCCGACTGGTACACCCGCCACCGGGAGAACGCGCCGACGCTGGTCAACATGTACGGCATCACCGAGACGACCGTCCATGTCTCGTATCTGGCGCTGGACCGGGCGACCGCCGCCTCCGGGATCTCCAGCACCATCGGCGTGAACATCCCCGACCTGCGCGTCTACGTCCTGGACGACCGGCTCCAGCCGGTGCCTCCCGGGGTGACCGGCGAGATGTACGTCGCCGGTGAGGGCGTGGCCCTAGGCTATCTGGGCCGCCCGGACCTGACGTCGGGGCGTTTCGTCGCCGACCCGTTCGCGCATCTCTTCGGGGAGAGCGGGCGCCGGATGTACCGCTCGGGCGACCTCGCCCGGCGGCGCGCCGACGGCACGCTGGAGTACTTCGGCCGGGGTGACCAGCAGGTCAAGATCCGCGGGTTCCGTATCGAACTCGGCGAGATCGAAGCGGTGCTGGCCGGACACCCGGAGGTCGCCGATGTGGCGGTCGTGGTGCGCGAGGACCAGCCCGGCGACAAGCGGCTGGTCGGCTATGTCGTCGCCGCCCCCGGTACGGCCCCGGCCCCGGCGGCGCTGCGCGAGCACGCCGCCGCCACGCTGCCGGTGCACATGGTGCCCTCGGCGGTGGTGGTGCTGGACCGGCTGCCGCTGACGGGCAACGGCAAGCTGGACCGCAAGGCGCTGCCCGCGCCGGGCGTGCCGGTGAACGCCGCCGGTCGTGCGCCGCGCACGGTCCGCGAGGAGCAGCTCTGCTCGATCTTCGCGGAGGTGCTGGGGCTGCCGTCCGCCGGGGTGGAGGACAACTTCTTCGATCTGGGCGGGCATTCGCTGCTCGCGGTGCGCCTGGCCGGGCGGATCAGGTCGGCGTTCGGCATCGAGGTGTCGATCGGGACGGTGTTCCAGGCGCCGACGCCCGCCGCGCTGGACACGGCGCTGGACGTCTCGCGCGAGGAGGACCCGCTGGATGTGCTGCTGCCGCTGCGGCCGGCCCGTCCCGGCGACCGCGCCCCCGTCCACTGCGTGCATCCGGCGGGGGGGCTGAGCTGGTGCTACGCCGGCCTGATCCGCAACCTGCCCGCCGATGTGCCGATCTACGGGCTTCAGGCCCAGGGCGTCGGCGAGGCGACGGCGGACGAGCCGCTGCCGACCACGCTGGAGGAGCTCGCCGCGCACTACGCGTCCCGGATCCGGGAGGTCCAGCCCGAGGGCCCCTACCGGCTGCTCGGCTGGTCCACCGGCGGCATCATCGCGCACGCGATCGCGGCCGTGCTCCAGGAGACGGGCCAGGAGGTCGAGTTGCTGGCGATCCTGGACGCGTACCCCGCCGAGGGGTTCCGCGACCTGCCGGTGCCCGATCAGGCCGAAGCCCTCGAATCGCTGCTCACCATGGGTGGTTACGGCCCCGAGAGCCTCGGCGACAAGGAGCTGAACACCGCGAACGTGGTGGAGGTGCTGCGTCGCGAGGGCTCCCCGCTGGCCGCGCTGTCCGCCGCGAAGATCGAGGCGCTCGGCGAGGTGTACCTCAACACCAACGACCTCGTACGCGCCTACGACCACCGGGTGTTCCAGGGCGATGTGCTGTTCTTCCGGGCCACGGTGGACACGATCGACGACACCCTGACGCCCGAGACCTGGACCCCGTACGTGAGCGGGCGCATCGACAACACGAATGTCGCCTGCTCGCACAAGGACATGACCCTGCCCGAGCCGATCGCGCACATCGCGCGCGTGGTCGCCGACCGACTGACCGAGCTGGAGAAGTGACACCGATGAGCGACGCATCCGCCAACCCCTTCGACGCGGACGGGGAGTTCCTCGTGCTGACCAACGCGGAGGGCCAGCACTCGCTGTGGCCGCTGTTCGCCGCGGTGCCCGAGGGCTGGTCGACGGCTCATGGCCCGTGCGCCCGGCAGGACGCGCTGGACTGGATCACCGCGCACGGGGACGGCCCCGTCGCCGCCGCCGCGCGGTGAGCGGGCTGCTGATCCGGCCCCGGATACGTCCCCGGGTCGCCGTCGTCCTCGTCTACACGGCCGCGATGTGCATGAACGGCCTGGACTCGACGATCGTGAACCCGGCGCTCTACACGATCGCGGGCGACTTCGGCCGCCCGCTGTCGGCCGCCAACACGGTGGAGACGGCCTTCCTGGTCGCGCTCGCGGTGGGGCTGCCGGTGGCGGGGTGGCTGGGCGACCGGTTCGGGACGAAGCGGGTGTTCCTCGGCGCGCTGACGGCGTTCACGATCGCCTCGGCGGTCTGCGGTCTGGCCCCGGACCTCACGACGCTCGTGGTGGCCCGGGCCGTACAGGGCCTGGCGGGCGGGTTGTTGACGCCGGTCGGGATGACGCTGCTGTTCCGGGCGTTCCCGCCGCACGAGCGGATGAAGCTGGCGAAGGTGCTGATCGTGCCGACGGCGCTGATGCCCGCGCTCGGCCCGCCGCTGGGCGGTCTGCTCACCGAACACCTCTCCTGGCACTGGCTGTTCTTCGTGAACGTGCCGATCGGGGTGGCGGCCGTCCTGCTCGGCGTCTTCGGTCTGCGTGAGCATGTCGAGGGCCCGGAGGGGAAGTTCGACACGGTCGGTTTCTGGCTGGCGACCCCGGCGCTGGGGTTGCTGACGTACGCGCTGGGCTTCGGCCCCTCGCACGGCTGGACGGAGCCCGCCGTCGCCGTAAGCGCGGTGCTGGGGTCCGTCCTGCTGGTGGCGGCGGTCGTGCACCAGACGCGGGCGAAGACGCCGTTGCTGAAGCTGCGGCTGCTCGCCGACCGGGTGTACGGGTCGGCCTCGGCGCTCGCCGGGGTGACCGCGGCCGGGCTGATGGGGGTCCTGTTCGTCTTCCCGCTGCTCTACCAGGCGAGCCTGGGCGCTTCGGCGCTGGACGCCGGGCTGAGCGTCTTCCCGGAGGCGGTGGGGCTGATGCTGGCCTCCCAGGTGGTGGACCGGCTGCTGCCGCGGCTCGGCCCCCGGCTGCTGACCGTGCCGGCACTGCTCGTCGCGGCGGCGGTCTTCGGCGCACTGGCCGTGCCCGGAGTGGCGGAGAACGCGTGGAGCGTGCGCGGGCTGATGTTCCTGATCGGCCTGGTGCTGGGGACGGCGGTGCTGACCGTGCAGATCTCCGGCTTCGAGTCGATCGCTCCCCCGGACATGGGGCAGGCGATGGGACTGTTCCAGATCGTCCGCACGCTGGGCGGCGCGTTGGGCATCGCCGCCTGTGCGGCGGTGATCGGCGGCGGCCACGTGACGGAGGCCTCCGCCGACCCGGGCCCGTACCGTACGGCGGTCTGGGTGACGGCGGGACTCGTCGCGGTGGGCGCGCTGATCGCGCTGCGGCTGCCGCGCGAGGCCCCGCAGCCGCCGCCGTTCGACGACGAGGACGCTCCTGAGCCGCCCGGTGAGGGCCTGGCGGCTCAGGAGGCCCCGGTCGCGAAGGGCTGAGCGGGCATACGCGTGAGGGGCGGGCGGCATCCGGAGGGGGATGCCGCCCGCCCCTCACGCGTGGTCGGGATGCGGAGTCACGCGCTCGCCTCAGCCTTCGCCGAGCAGGGCGGCCAGCCCGTCCGCGAGGCCGCCGCGCCAGCAGGCGTAGTCGTGGCCGCCGTTGAACTCCCGGTAGCGGACGTCGTATCCGCGGGCGCGCAGCACATTGCGGAGCCTGCGGTTCTCCTGGAGGAGCATCCACTCCTGGAGGCCGACCTCCAGATGGAGGGTCACCGGTCGGCGGTCGGCCCAGGCGTACTGTCCGGTGAGCCATTCGCTGCCGCGTTCGTCGTCGGGCCACCAGAAGGAACCCGACTGGGAGAGGGCGAGACCGAAGCGGTCGGGGCGCTGGAAGGCGGCGAACGCGGCGGTGAGGCCGCCTGCGCTCTGTCCGGCGACGACGGTCCGTGCGGCGTCCGCCCCGGCCCCGTACTCCCGGCCGGCCCACGGCAGCAGGGTGTCGGCGAGCCAGTCGACGAACGGGGCGCTGCACGCGAGGTCTTCCATGCGCCGGCCCATGGTGTCGACCAGGACCGCCACGGTGGGCGGCAGATCCCCATCCGCGTGCAGGTTGTCGAGGATGTCGCCGACGCCGAGGACCGGCCCCCACATCTCGCCGTCGAGGAGCACGGCGAGCGCGTACGGGCCGCCGTCCGGGCGGTGGCCGGGCGGCAGGTGGACGGTGATCCGGCGGCCGTCGACCTCGGCATCGAGCGTACGGCCCCGGTCCACGTCGTCGCGCCGCCGGATGCGTGACTGCGGCGGGGCATCGGGGAGTTCGAGGACGGAGGCGGGGTTGCGGCCGTCCCGGGAGGGCAGCGGGGCGGAGTCGTTGAGCGGGTCGGGTTCGGCGTGGTCGAGGACCCCGAGCCAGGAGGAACGGTCAGCGCGCAGGGCGTCCTCGCGTGTGCCCCCGGTGGCGTGGAACTGGTACGAGGCACGGTGGTCGGCGCGCAGCCGGTGGCTGATCGCCCATACGCCGGTGCCGTCGATCCGGTCCATCAGGTGTGGGGCGAGATCACCCGCGTGCCGGTCCTTGTCGGTGACCGTGTGGACGAGGGCCAGGACATGGGTGGCGGGGCGCGCGGTGTCCTCGCGGCGGACGAAGGTGACAAGCCGGTGGTCCGGGTCGCCCTCCGGGTCGGGTTCGACGAGGGGGGTGCCGGTGGCGGCGGCGTACCGCCAGAACGCCTCCTCGGCGTCGGGCTTGCCGGCGCGGACGTCCGCGAGGAGCGTACGCAACAGGGGGCTTCGCACGGCGGTGGCCTCGGATTCGGTCGGCCCGGCGGATATCGGCCCCGTGGATGCCGGTCCCTTGGACACGGGCGGGGGCGGCGGGTTCCTGCGCGGCGGGTAGGTCATGGGTCTCTCGTACTTCCTGTACGTGGGCTTCTTGTACGCGGGTGGCGGTCCGCTACACGCGGGTGGCGGCCGAGCGGCCGAGCAGCACCCAGAGCAGGAAGGGGCCGCCGAGGACGGTGGTGACGATGCCGACGGGGAGTTCGGCACCGTCGAGGACGATGCGGCCGAGGGTGTCGGCGGCGACGACGAGGACCGCTCCGGTGAGCATCGAGCCGACG
Source organism: Streptomyces globisporus C-1027 (assembly GCF_000261345.2). Taxonomy (NCBI): domain Bacteria; kingdom Bacillati; phylum Actinomycetota; class Actinomycetes; order Kitasatosporales; family Streptomycetaceae; genus Streptomyces; species Streptomyces globisporus. The sequence goes on from NZ_CP013738.1 coordinate 315,369, forward strand.
AGCGGCACGCGCAGGGGTCCGGCGAGCCGGGAGGCGATGACCGGGGAGGCGAGTGCGACGAAGCCGACGGGCCCGCAGATCCCCACCGCGAGGCCCGCGAGGGCGACGGCGAGGAGCAGGGCGAGGGCGCGGACCCGGCCGGGGGCGGAGCCGAGCGAGGAGGCGGTCGCGTCGTCGAAGCGCAGGACACCCAGATGGCGGGCGACGGCGAGGCTGACCGGGACGAGTACCGCGAGGCCGATGAGGACGGGGACGGCGACGGAGTAGCTGCGCCCGTTGAGGCTGCCCGAGGTCCACACGTACAGCGAACTGGCGGAGGAGAGCGACCGGCGGGAGAGGACGACCTGGGTGATGGCGGAGGCCAGGGCGGACATGGCGAGGCCGACGACGAGGACGCGGTAGCCGCGCTGGCCGAGGCCGCCGGAGACGGTGGTGACGACGATGACGGCGACCAGTGCGCCGATCGGCCCGGCCCACCAGGCGCCGAAGGATCCGGTGGCGCTGAGGGTGACGGAGAGGAGGACGGCGGCGGTGGCCCCGTCGTTGACGCCGAGGAGTTCGGGGGTGGCCAGGCGGTTGCGGGCCAGGGTCTGGGTGAGGCAGCCGGCCAGGCCGAGGGCCGCTCCGGCGGTGAGTCCGGCGACGATGCGGCCGAGCCGGAACTTCTGGACGAGCAGCACGTCGAAGCGGTCGCCCTGGCCGAACACCGCGCGGAAGGTACGGGCGACGCCCATGTCGCTCTGGCCCGCGTAGGCGGAGAGGACGACGGCGAGCAGGAGGACCCCCGCGAGGACGAGGGCGGCCAGGGCGGCGCGCCGGGTGACGAGGAGGGACAGCGGGCCGCGGCGCAGGACGAGGGTGTCGGCCGGGCGGACCCGCAGGGTCTTGGCCTTCGGGATGCGGCGGGCCGGGCGGGGCAGGGTGATCCGGAAGCGGCGGGGGCGGTCGGGGGCGCGTTCCTCGGTGGCCGGTTCCGTCATGCCCATCGAGGCCAGCTGCTTGGAGCGGACGATGGCGATGAGGACGGGGGCGCCGATGAGGGCGACGATGACGGAGACGGGCGCCTCGAAGGGCCGGGAGACCACGCGGGCGGCGATGTCGGAGACCGTCAGGACGCAGGCGCCGATGAGCCCGGCGAGCAGGATGCGGGCGGCGAGCCGGGTGCCGGCGAGGGCGCGGGCGAGGAAGCCGGCGAGCAGGCCGAGGAAGGAGATCGGCCCGGCGAGCGCGACGGCGGCCGCGGTCAGCAGGGTGACGCCGATGGCGACGACCGTACGGATCACGGGGGGCCGGTGGCCGAGGCTGCGGGCCAGGTCGTCGCCGAGGGCGAGGGCGGAGAGCGGGCGGGCGACGAGGAGGGCGACGACGAAGCCGAGGGCGAGGACCGGGGCGAGGCGGCCGAGTTCGCCGAAGCCCTCGACTCCGGCGAGAGAGCCGAGGACCCAGAAACGGAATCTGTCGTAGGTTTCCGCGGAGTTGACGACGATGACGCTGGTGAGCCCGCCGAAGGTCGCCCCGAGCGCCGCGCCGGCGAGGACCAGCCGCATGGGAGAGCCGCCGCCGCGTCTTCCGGATATGAGCAGGACGAGACCACTGGCGACCACCGCACCGACGAACGCGCAGACGAGATAAGCGTAACCGGAATCGAAGCCGAGCAGCGCGATGCCGGCGACGACGCCGAGCGATGCGCCCGCGTTGACGCCGAGGAGTCCGGTCTCGGCCAGCGGGTTACGGGTGACCGCCTGGAGGAGGCACCCGGCGACGCCGAGGGCGGCCCCGACGAGCAGCGCGGTGAAGGTGCGCGGCAGGCGCAGATCGCCAACGACGAGGGAGAGCCTGGCGTTGCCGCGCGCGCCGTCCCGGCCGAGAAGGTAGTCCAGGACGCCGCCGGGGCCGACCTCGCCCGCGCCGATCGAGAGGGAGAGGGCCGTCAACAGCAGGACGGCGAAGGCCAGTCCGGCGACGGCCACCCCCACGGTGCGCCGCCGCGGGTCGGCCGTGGCGCGGGAGCCGTCGGCCTGGGCGGCGGCGTCGGGAACGGGCCGGGGCCCCGGGGGCTGTCCGGTTTCCGGCGTTGTTCCCTTTTCGGCTCCCGGAGATGCTTCCCCGTGTCCGGCGGAGGCGGCCTCCATGGTCCGGTCGACTTCGCCTCCGCCCAACTGAACGGTCGAGGAGTCATGTTCGGGAGCCGAGGCCGTGGTCCCCGTGCGCGGCGTTTGCATAAGGTGAGGCTAGCCTAAGTAGGCATCGACGGCTCGACCACTTCTGGGCGGTCGGTTCAATTTAGGTTACCCTTACCTAACACCTGGAGGAGGTTGCTCATGCCTGAGCACATACCGGGCAGAAGCGGCGACTTCATCGGCCGCACCGCTCTGGTCACCGGTGCCGCCCAAGGCATCGGCGCGGCAGTCGCCGACCTGCTCGCCACCCTCGGCGCCCGCGTGGCCGCCACCGATCGCGCCCTGCCCGGCATCGAGGCGACAGCCGCCGAGTGGACCAGGACGCAGGAGAAACTGCCCGACGACGAGCGTTCGGCAGGCCGTCTGGACCCGTATCTGATGGACGTCACCGACCGCGGCTCGGTGGAGAGCACCGTGGCCCGCGTCGAGCGCCAACTCGGCCCGGTCGACGTCCTGGTCAACGTGGCGGGCGTCCTGCGCACCGGCCCGGCGGCCGTGCTCTCCGCGCAGGACTGGGCGGACACCTTCGCGGTGAACGCCACCGGCGTCTTCCATGTCTCCCAGGCCGTCGCCCCGCTCATGGCGGCCCGCGGATCCGGTGCGGTCGTCACCGTCGGCTCCAACGCCGCCGGGATCCCACGCACCGGCATGGCCGCCTACGCCGCCTCCAAGGCGGCCGCCGCCATGTTCACCAAGTGTCTGGGGCTCGAACTCGCCGGCAGCGGCGTCCGCTGCAACGTCGTCGCGCCCGGCTCCACCGACACACCGATGCAACGCGCGCTGTGGACCGACCCGGGCGCCGAACAGCGCGTCATCGACGGGGACCCCGCCACGTACCGCACCGGCATTCCGCTGGGCCGGATCGCCGACCCCGAGGACATCGCGGAGACGGTGGCGTTCCTCGCCTCGGACCGCGCCCGCCACATCACCATGCAGGAGCTGTACGTCGACGGCGGCGCGACCCTGCGCTGACCGCCCGGCCGCCCCTCCTTCCTTGCCTTCACCTGCCTTCACCTCCCATCCAGCCCCCCGCACCCGCTGACGGGACCATCGAGAATGGAGTTCCCGTGTCGACGGCATCCCAGGTCGCCACGCACACCGCCCCGGCCGATCCGGCCCACCCGGCCGTAGGAGCGGCCACCTCGCTTCTGGACGCCTACGCACCGGGCGACCACTTTCTCGCCACTCCCGGACGCACGCTGCTCGCACGGGGACCGGGACGCCATGTCCCGCACGACGAGAGACCGTTGACCGCGCGGGTGGACGCCACACTCGCCGCGGCGGCCGCCGCCGGCCAGGAATCACCGGTGGTCATCGGCGCCATCCCCTTCGACCACACCGCCCCGGCCGCCCTGAGCGTCCCGGAGTCGGTGCGCACCGCGCCCGCGCTCGCCTCCGACCCGCTCATCGCCCTGCCGGCCACCGCGCCCACCGCCGGGACCTGGGAGATACGCCAGGTGCCCGAACCGGAGATCTACGGCAAGGGCGTCGCCGCCGCCGTGGGACGCATGTGGCGCGGCGAGTTCAGCAAGGTCGTCCTGGCCCGTACCCTCGAACTCACCTCCGACGCCCCGGTCGACCTGCCCGCGATGCTCCAGCGCCTCGCCCGCCGCGACCCCTCCGGTTACACGTTCGCCCTGCCGACCGCCCCCGGGCGGACCCTCATCGGCGCCAGCCCCGAGCTGCTCGTCTCCCGCCACGGGAAGCAGGTCGTCGCCAACCCGCTGGCCGGCTCGACCCCGCGCAGCGCCGACCTGGCCGAGGACGTGCGCCGGGCGGCGACGCTGCTGGAGTCCGTCAAGGATCTCCACGAACACGCCGTCGTCGTCGACGCCGTCCACCAGGCGCTCGCGGCGCACTGCACGGAACTGACCGTCCCGGCCCGGCCGACGCTCATCCGCACCGCCACCATGTGGCACCTGTCCACCACGGTCACCGGCACCCTGCGCTCCCCCGACACCTCGGCGCTGGAGCTGGCGCTCGCGCTGCACCCGACGCCCGCCGTGTGCGGCACGCCGACGCAGACGGCCCGTCAGGTCATCGCGGAGACCGAACCGTTCGACCGGGACTTCTTCACCGGCGTGATCGGCTGGGGCAACGCCGAGGGCGACGGCGACTGGGTCGTCACCATCCGCTGCGCCGAGGCGGAGGAGCGCACCCTGCGCCTGTACGCCGGAGCGGGCGTCGTCGCCGCCTCCGAGCCCAAGGCGGAGACCGCCGAGACCGCGGCCAAGTTCCGCACCTTCCTGAGCGCCGTGGGAGCCGAGCTGTGAGTACGGAAGCGGCGCCCACCTGGCCCGCCGAGTTCGCCGAGAGGTACCGGGCGGCCGGCTGGTGGCGCGGGGAGACCTTCGGGGAGATGCTGCGGCAGCGCGCCGAGGAGCATCCGGACCGGGTCGCGATCGTCGACCCGGTGGCGGGCAGCCGGTGGACGTACGCCGATCTCGACCGGCGCGCCGACCGGCTGGCGGCGGGCTTGCTCTCCCGGGGCATCGTCAAGGGCGACAAGGTGGTGGTGCAACTCCCCAACATCGCCGAGTTCTTCGAGGTGATCTTCGCGCTGTTCCGGATCGGCGCGCTGCCGGTCTTCGCGCTGCCCGCGCACCGCGAGAGCGAGATCACCTACTTCTGCGAGTTCACCGAGGCGGTGGCGTACGTCATCGCGGCCGAGCACGGCGGCTACGACTACCGTGAGCTGGCGTCGAAGACCCACGCCAATGTGGGCACGCTGCGCCATGTGTTCGTCGCCCAGGGGGACCCCGGCGAGTTCGAGGCGCTGTCCGAGGTCGCCGAGGAGCCGGTCGGCTACGGCGGGCCCCGCCCGGACGACCTGGCCTTCCTCCAGCTCTCCGGCGGCAGCACCGGCATCCCGAAGCTGATCCCGCGCACCCACGACGACTACATCTACTCGCTGTGGGGTTCCAACGAGATCTGCGCGGTCGACGAGAACAGCGTCTACCTGTGCGTGCTGCCCGCGGCGCACAACTTCCCTCTCTCCTCCCCCGGTTCGCTCGGCACGCTGTACGCCGGCGGCCGTGTGGTGCTGTGCCCCGGGCCTTCGCCCGAGGTGGCGTTCCCGCTGATCGAGCGCGAGGGCGTCACCATCACCGGGCTCGTGCCGCCGCTGGCCCTGCTCTGGACCGAGGCCGCGCCCGGCACCGCGCACGATCTCAGCAGCCTGGACGTGCTGCTCGTGGGCGGGGCCAAGTTCAGCGAGGAGGCGGCCCGCCGGGTGCGGCCCGCGCTGGGCTGCACGCTCCAGCAGGTGTTCGGCATGGCCGAGGGGCTGGTCAACTACACCCGTCTCGACGACCCGGTCGAGACGATCGTCACCACCCAGGGCCGGCCCATCTCGCCCGACGACGAGATCCTCGTCGTCGACGACGAGGACCAGGAGGTGGCACCGGGCGAGACGGGCCACCTGCTGACCCGGGGCCCGTACACCATCCGGGGCTACTGGAACGCCCCCGAGCACAACGCCCGTTCCTTCACCGAGGACGGCTTCTACCGCACCGGTGACATCGTGCGGGTCACCGGGAGCGGGCACATCGTCGTCGAGGGGCGCGCCAAGGACCAGATCAACCGGGGCGGCGAGAAGATCGCCGCCGAGGAGGTCGAGAACCACATCCTGGCCCACCCGGCCGTGCACGACGCCAACGTGGTGGCCGAGCCGGACCCGTATCTGGGCGAACGCACCTGCGCGTACGTGATCCTGCGCTCGGGCGCGGGCCCGCTGAAGGCGGTGGCCGTCAAGAGGTTCGTCCGCGAACGGGGCCTGGCCGCCTACAAGGTGCCGGACCGGGTCGAGTTCGTCGACGCGTTCCCGCAGACCGGCGTGGGCAAGGTCTCCAAGAAGGATCTGCGCAACGCCGCCGCCCGCACGGCCCCGTCGTCCTCGCCCTCATAACCGTCCCCGCCCCCTCCCCGTCCCACTGAACGACTCCCCGAACGGAACCCTCTCCACCATGGCTCTGCCCGCCATCGTCCCCTACCCCATGCCGTCCGCCGACGCGTTGCCCGCCAACCGGGTCGACTGGACCGTCGACCCGGCGCGCGCGGTGCTCCTCGTCCACGATCTGCAGAACTACTTCCTCACGGCGTACGACCGCGAGGCCGCGCCCATCCCTGAACTCCTCTCCCACGTCGCCGAGTTGAAGAAAGACGCGGCACGGCTCGGGGTCCCGGTGCTCTACACCGCGCAGCCCGGCGGCCAGCGTGCGGAGGAACGCGGTCTCCAGCAGGACTTCTGGGGCCCCGGCCTGCCGGCCGACGAGCATCTGGCGGCCATCGCGGACGAGGTCGCGCCCGACGCGGACGACACGGTCCTCACCAAGTGGAAGTACAGCGGCTTCGTCCGCACGGATCTGCTGGAGCGCCTGCGCGAACAGGGCCGCGACCAGATCGTCATCACCGGTGTCTACGCCCACATCGGTGTGCTGATGACCGCGTGCGACGCCTGGATGCAGGACATCCAGGCGTTCGTGGTGGCCGACGCGGTGGCGGACTTCTCCGCCGAGGACCATGCGATGGCGCTGCGGTGGGCCGCGGGCAAGTGTGCCGTCGTCACCACCGCCCGGACCGTCTTCGAAGGGAAGTGACCGCCGTGGCGCTCACGCTCGACCAGCTCCGTGCCGATGTCGCCGACATCCTCGGCGAGGACCCCGAGGAGATCCCCGTGGACGAGAACCTCGTCGACTACGGTCTCGACTCCGTCCGCCTGATGTCGCTGGCCGCCGCCTGGCGTCGCGACCACGGCATCGAGGTGGCCTTCGCCGACCTCGCCGAGAAGCCGGCGCTGGAGGCCTGGGCACCGCTGCTGGGTGTGACCGGCTGACGCTGGCGTACCTGTACGTCCGACGCGTATGCCCTGGAGTCGCCGAGCACCGGAAGGAGCGGTGCCGGCGGCCCGGGCGCCGTAGTCGTGGGGCCCGGGCCGCCGGCCCTGTCCGATGGGAAAGACTGGGGCCATGAGAGACATCGTTTTCACGCGCGCGAGCGGCTGGATCCCGAACGTGATCCGCGAGGACGGCGAGCTGAAGCTGATGCTCGGTGCCGGGGCGGACGCCAACCACTCGCCCCGTGAGTTCACGTTCCCGATCCGGGAAGCCCATCTCTCGGTGATCCGGGAGGACCTGGGCAGGCACCTGCTGCTGTGGAGTGCGGTCCTTCCGCTGTGCGATGCCGCCGGAACCCGGGGCCGGCTCGACGAGGACGCCGCCGTCGCGCTCCTCGATCCGGTTCTCCTCGCCGCGCCCGCCGACGTCGACGCGCTCTTCGGGCGCGTCCCGTGGGACCGGGGCCGGCTCATCGCCCATGGGGCCGACATCGATCTGCTGGAGCGCGGTCAGGTCTGCGCGGCGATGCGCGCGGCGACGGAGACGTCCGACGGAAAGCGGGCTCAGGAGCATCACGCGAACCGCCGTCGCGCCGAGCGCGGCGTGGTCCTGGGCCCGCTCGATACGGCACTTCTGAAGTACACGGGCCAGTACGTTCACGGCGCGACGATTCCGAAGCGGATGCCGGACGCGGTCGACCCCGCGCTGCTGCCCGAGGTCGTGCGGGTGCTCGCCACCGCTGAGCAGGCGTGCGCCGGAATGCGGATCGGCCGCGACCCGCGGCGGGGCAAGCGCGCCACGGACAAGCGCGACTGGAGCCGGATGGAGACGGCGGTGGACGCCGCCGTGCGCCGGGCGCACCCGGATCTCGCCGCCGACGCCGTGCGCACCATGAGCTTCCTGATGTGCTCGGAAGCCGCCGCTCGCTCCAGGAACGCGCCTCTGGAGGATGACGAGGAGACCGCCGGCGGCCCCGGCGAGGACGCGGGGAAGAGGAAGACCGTCCTGTCCTTCACCGACGACAAGGGCGTCGAGAAGAAGTGGCGCGCGGGCGGCGGCCGCACCGCCTCTGCGGAGTTCTGGGAGTTCGTCGGTGATCGCTCCGCCGGCGACAACGAGGTGTTCACCGTCGAGGACGAGGAGCTGGATGAGGGGATCCAGCTGCACTTCTACGCCGACACCGCCGCCCGGGTCATGACGGTGCGCAAGGGCCTCGGCGGGTCGGATCCGGAGTACCGGGTCGAGTACACGCTCATCGACGGGATGAGCGGGTACCGGGCCCTGGTGAGCGCCTACGTCCGCGGTGGCTGGGCCGGACTCGACGGACACGGCTCCTGGCTGCCGGACGCCGCCGAGCTGGAACGCGCCCGGCGGCGACGCGACGGCCGGCCCGACGCCTAGGCGCCGCCCAGCGCTTCGGACACCAGCGCCCGGGCCTCCTCCTGGACCTGGGCGAGATGGCCGGGACCCTGGAAGCTCTCCGCGTACACCTTGTAGACGTCCTCGGTACCCGAGGGGCGGGCGGCGAACCAGGCGCTGTCGGTGCAGACCTTGAGGCCGCCGATCGGGGCGCTGTTGCCGGGGGCCTCGGTGAGGACGGCGGTGACGGGCTCGCCGGCCAGGGTGTCGGCCTTGACCTGCTGCGGGGAGAGCTTCGCCAGGACGGCCTTCTCCTCGCGGGTGGCGGGGGCGTCGATCCGGGCGTACGCCGGGTCGCCGAAGCGGTCGGTCAGGCGGGCGTAGTGCTCGGAGGGGGTGGAACCGGTGACGGCGGTGATCTCGGAGGCGAGGAGGGCCAGCAGGATGCCGTCCTTGTCCGTCGTCCAGACCCGGCCGTCGCGGCGCAGGAAGGAGGCCCCGGCGGACTCCTCGCCGCCGAAGCCGAGGCTGCCGTCGTAGAGGCCGTCGACGAACCACTTGAAGCCGACCGGGACCTCCACCAGGGTCCGGCCGAGGTCCTGGGCGACCCGGTCGATCATGGACGAGGAGACCAGGGTCTTGCCGATGCCGGTCCCGGCGGCCCAGGCGTCACGGTGGGTGTAGAGGTAGTCGATGGCGACGGCCAGGTAGTGGTTGGGGTTCATCAGCCCGCCGTCGGGGGTGACGATGCCGTGCCGGTCGGCGTCCGCGTCGTTGCCGGTGGAGATGGCGTACGCGTCGCGCTGCTCGATGAGCGAGGCCATGGCGTGCGGCGACGAGCAGTCCATGCGGATCTTGCCGTCCCAGTCGAGCGTCATGAACCGCCAGGTGGGATCGGCCAGCGGGTTCACCACCGTGAGGTCGATCCGGTGGCGCTCGGCGATCCGCCCCCAGTAGGCGACGGACGCGCCGCCGAGCGGGTCGGCTCCGATGCGGATCCCCGCGTCCCGTACGGCGTCGAGGTCGAGGACGGACGGCAGGTCGTCGACGTACGCGGTCAGGAAGTCGTGGCGGCGGGTGGTGTCGGCGGCCAGGGCGCGGGCGTACGGGATCCGGCGGACCTCCCCGAGTCCGGCCTCGATGAGGGCGTTCGCCCGGTCCTGGATCCAGGAGGTGGCGTCGGAGGCGGCCGGTCCCCCGTTCGGCGGGTTGTACTTGAAGCCGCCGTCGGCGGGCGGGTTGTGCGACGGGGTGACCACGATGCCGTCGGCCAGGTGCTCGGTGCGCCCCTGGTTGTACGTGAGGATGGCGTGCGAGACGGCCGGGGTCGGGGTGTAGCCGTCGTCGCTGTCGATGAGGACGGTGGCCCCGTTGGCGGCGAGCACCTCCAGGGCGGTGACCCGGGCGGGCTCGGAGAGCGCGTGGGTGTCCGCGCCGAGGAACAGGGGCCCGTCGGCGCCCTGGCGGGCGCGGTAGTCGCAGATCGCCTGGGTGGTGGCGGCGATGTGGTCCTCGTTGAACGCGGCGGCGAAGGCGGAGCCCCGGTGGCCTGAGGTGCCGAAGGCGACGCGCTGGGCGGGGTCGGCCGGGTCGGGGTGGAGGGCGTAATAGGCCGTCACCAGCCGTGCCACGTCGACCAGGTCTGCGGACTGTGCCGGGTGACCGGCCCGTTCGTGCACCATCGGGTCTCCTCGTACGTCTTCGTCTTCGTCTTCGGCCGGCCCGTGGGGAGACGGGCCCGTCGCACCGGGAAGCGATCACCCGGGTCCGTACCCGATTCTGCTCTCTCGACCGCTCCGGCGTGCGACCGGTTCACGCCTTCCTCGTGTCGCCTCCCGGCCGGAGCGGCGCCGCGCCCCCGGTCATCGGCGGACCGGGGGCGCGGAAACCGTACGGGCGGGGGGTCAACGGCCCTGGAGGGCCTTCACGTTGTCGCCGAAGGTCCAGCCCTTCGAGCCGTCCCAGTTCAGCGACCAGGTCATCAGCCCCTTCAGCGAACCGTTGTAGCGGTTCCAGGCCTGCGCGACGAGTCCGGTGGACATGTGGCCGCCACCGGCGCCGGGCTGCGCGGGCAGACCGGGGACCTGCTTGTCGTAGGGCACCTTGATGGTGGTGCCCTGGATGACGAGCCCCTTGTTCAGGCAGTCGGTCTGGGCGGTGAAGCCCGCGACGGTGCCGGCGGAGTAGGAGTCGCCGGAGCAGCCGTACATGCTGCCGTTGTAGTACTGCATGTTCAGCCACCACAGGCGGCCGTTGTCGGCGTATTTCTTGATGACCGGGAGGTACGCGCCCCAGATCGAGCCGTAGACGACGCTGCCGCCGGTGACGTACGCCGTCTCGGGGGCCATGGTGAGGCCGAAGTTCGAGGGCATGGCGGCGAGGACGCCGTCGATGATGCGGATGAGGTTGGTCTGCGAGGGGGACAGCTGGTTGATGTTGCCGCTGCCGACGAGACCGGTCTCGATGTCGATGTCGATGCCGTCGAAGTTGTACTTCTTCAGGATCGGGACGATCGTCGCGACGAACCGGTCGGCCACCGCGCTGGAGCTGAGGTCGATCCCGGCCGTCGCTCCGCCGATCGACATGAGGACGGTCAGGCCGGCGGCCTTGGCCTGGCACATCTCGGCGGGGGTGGCGACCTTGACGGTGCTGTCCATGCCGTCCTCCCAGAGGACGGTGCCGTCGGAGCGGATGACCGGGAAGGCCGCGTTGACGACGTTGTAGCCGTGCTGGGTGATGCGGGAATCGGTGATCGGGATCCAGCCGAGCGGCGGGTGCACGCCGTTGGCCGCGCCGTCCCAGTTCTCCCAGTACCCCTGGAGCACCTTGCCCGTGGGCTTCGACTTGACCGCACAGGTCTCGGCGGCCGCACCGGCTCTCTCCGCGGGCTTCGGCGGTGCGGCTGCGACCAGCATCGGTACGACGAGCGCCGCGGCCAGGCCGAGGCCCAGCAGTCGTGATGTACGCCCCATGATCCGGATGTCCTTCCTGCCCGGGTCAGCCGCCGCCGGTGCGAAAGGTTCGCCCCGACCCGCCCTATGTCGTGACCCCGTCAAAAGCTAGAATGGTCCAGACCTTCGGTCAAGAGGTCTGGACCAGAACGCCGGTCGGGAGCCGTCCGCCCGGAACAGTGCGGCGGACACCGCGGCGGGGTGGGCAGCGGCACAGTCAACCGCTTCCCACCCCGTCCGGTCAGGGGTCGCGGCCCCTCAGCCGCGACCTGGAACCCGGGCCCCTCAGCCCCGGTCGTGGATGTGGAACCCGCGCCCGGTCTTCCGGCCGAGCAGCCCCGCCTCCACCATCCGCTGGAGCAGCGGCGGCGGGGCGTAGAGGGGTTCCTTGAACTCGTCGTACAGCGACGCGGCGATGGAGGCCACCGTGTCGAGGCCGATCAGGTCGGCGAGCTTGAGCGGGCCCATCGGGTGGGCGCAGCCCAGCTCCATTCCGGCGTCCACGTCGGCGGCGGTGGCGAACCCGGACTCGGCCATCCGGATCGCGGAGAGCAGATACGGGATCAGGAGCGCGTTGACGACGAAGCCGGCCCGGTCCTGGGAGCGGACCACCGTCTTGCCGAGGGCCGTGGTGGCGAACTCCTCGGCGGCGGTCAGCGTCTCGGCGGAGGTGTGCAGCGAGGTCACCACCTCGACGAGCGGGAGGACCGGCACGGGGTTGAAGAAGTGCAGTCCGAGCACGCGGTCGGCGCGCTGGGTGGCCATGCCGAGGCGCATGACGGGGATGGCGGAGGTGTTGGTCGCCAGGATCGCCTCCGGGTCCTCGACGATTTTGTCGAGGGCGGTGAAGATCTCCGTCTTGGCGGCGGCGTCCTCGACGACGGCCTCGATCACGAGCCGGCGGTCGGCCAGGTCGTCGAGGCTGCCGGTGAAGGTCAGCCGGCCGAGGGCGTCCTCCGCGCTCAGGCGGTCGAGCTTGCCGCGCTGGACGGCCCGCTCCAGGGAGACCGCCACGCGCTCGCGGGCCCGGTCGGCGGCGGCGCGGTCGGCCTCGCAGACGATCGTGTCCAGCCCGGCGCGGGCGCAGACCTCGGCGATCCCGGCCCCCATCTGGCCGCCGCCGACGACGCCCACCCGGGCGATGGCGGCGCTCATGCCAGCACCGCCGGACGGCCGACGAGGTGGCGGGCGTACGCCTCCGTGGTGAAGAAGGCGGGCAGCTCCTTGCCGAGCGCGGTGCGTTCGAACAGGTCGCGGACCTGGTCGAGCTGGGCCCAGGGGTACGTGGCGCCGAGCGTGGCCAGCTCCTCGTCGAGCAGCGCGAGGACCGTCTCGCGGTCGACCGCCCGGTGCTTGAGCCACTGCCAGATCTGGACCCGGGCGATCTCGGCGGTGGCCGCGTCCTCCATCAGCCCGTTGAGGGCGACGGCCCCCTGTCCGCGCAGCCAGGCGTCGTAGTAGCGCAGGGCGACGGCGATGTTGTCGCGGACGCCTTCCGGGGTCGGGCGCCCCGCCGTGCGGCGGACGGCGACAAGATGCTCGGCGGTGATGTGCACGTCGTCGCGGGTGCGCTCCAGCTGGTGCGGCCGGTCGCCGAGCACCTCGTCGAAGACGGTCCGGCAGATCTGGACGAGCCCGGGGTGGGCCACCCAGGATCCGTCGAAGCCGTCCTCCGCCTCCCGCTCCTTGTCGAGCCGGACCTTCGCCAGGGCGGCTTCCCGGGCGGCCGGTTCGCCGCCCGGGATCTGGGCGGCCATGCCGCCGATGGCGTACGCGCCGCGCTTGTGGCAGGTGCGGACCAGGAGTTCGGTGTACGCCCGCATGAACGGGGCGGTCATGGTGACGGTCGCCCGGTCGGGGAGGACGAAGTCGGGGCGGTGCGCGAAGTTCTTGATCAGGCTGAAGAGGTAGTCCCAGCGGCCCGCGTTGAGTCCGGCGCTGTGCTCGCGCAGTTCGTAGAGGATCTCCTCCATCTCGAACGCGGCGGTGATCGTCTCGATGAGGACGGTGGCCCTGATCGTCCCCCGGGGGATGTCCAGCAGGTCCTGGGCGAGGAGGAAGACGTCGTTCCAGAGCCGGGCCTCGTACCGGTTCTCCAGCTTGGGGAGGTAGAAGTACGGTCCGCTGCCCGCGTCGATCTGGCGCCGGGCGCAGTGGAAGAAGTAGAGGCCGAAGTCGACGAGTGCGGCGGGCACGGGACGGTCGTCGATGACGAGGTGCTTCTCGGTGAGGTGCCAGCCGCGCGGCCGGACCATGATGGTGGCGGGCCGGTCGGAGAGCCGGTACTCCTTGCCGCTCGTGGTCGTGAAGTCGATGCGGCGGTCGATGGCGTCGATCAGGGTCAGCTGGCCCCGGACGATGTTCTCCCAGGTGGGCGAGGTGGCGTCCTCGAAGTCGGCCATCCACACCTGGGCGCCGGAGTTGAGCGCGTTGACCGCCATGGAGCGCTCGGGCGGGCCGGTGATCTCCACCCGGCGGTCGGTCAGACCGGGGGCGGGGCGGGCGCCCCGCCAGTCGGGGTCGTCGCGGATCGGCTTGGTGGCCCGGGAGAAGTCGAGCGGGGTGCCGCCGCGCAGCAGGGCGGAGCGGCGGCGGCGCTCGGTCAGCAGGTCGAAGCGGCGGGCGGCGAAGGCCGCGTCGAGGCGGCCGATGAAGTCGAGGGCCTCCGGGGTGAGGACCTCCTCGTGCCGGTCCCCCGGGACGCCGAGGACCTGGACGCGGCCGGTCGTGGCAAGGGTGGTCATGCGGTTCTCCTCAGCGGGGTGCGAGCGGGGGCGGCGGCCCCGGTCGCGGGGGCTCGGCGCCCCCGCGACCGGACGGGACTTCTAGGGCCTGTCGTAGCATTCCCGTCGTCGCCCGGCAGGCGGGAATGTGACGATGGGCCTAGTGGAACTGCTCTTCCTCCGTGGAGCCGGTGAGGGCCGTGGTGGAGGAGGCGGGGTTGATGGCGGTGGAGACCTGGTCGAAGTAGCCGGTGCCGACCTCGCGCTGGTGCTTGACCGCGGTGAAGCCCTGCGCCTGGGCGGCGAACTCCCGCTCCTGGAGGTCGACGTAGGCGGTCATGCCCAGCTCGGCGTAGCCGCGCGCCAGGTCGAACATGGCGTGGTTGAGGGAGTGGAAGCCGGCCAGGGTGATGAACTGGAAGCGGTAGCCCATCGCGCCCAGCTCCCGCTGGAACCTGGCGATCTGGCCGTCGTCCAGCGCGGCCCGCCAGTTGAAGGACGGCGAGCAGTTGTACGCGAGCATCTGGTCCGGGTGCTCGGCGTGGATCGCCTCGGCGAACTCACGGGCCTGCGCCAGGTCCGGGGTGCCGGTCTCGACCCAGATGAGGTCGGCGTACGGGGCGTAGGCGAGGCCGCGCGAGATGACCGGGGCCATGCCGTTCTGGACGCGGTAGAAGCCTTCGGCGGTCCGGTCGCCCGTGATGAACTGCGCGTCGCGCTCGTCCACGTCGCTGGTGATGAGGTTGGCGGCGAGTGCGTCGGTGCGGGCCACGATCAGGGTCGGGACGTCCGCGATGTCGGCGGCGAGGCGGGCCGCGTTGAGGGTGCGCACGTGCTGGGCGGTGGGGACGAGGACCTTGCCGCCGAGGTGGCCGCACTTCTTCTCGGAGGCGAGCTGGTCCTCGTAGTGGATGCCGGCCGCGCCCGCCTCGATCATCGCCTTGGTGAGCTCGAAGGCGTTGAGCGGTCCGCCGAATCCGGCCTCCGCGTCGGCGACGATCGGCGCCAGGTAGTCGGTGGTGTCGCCCGCGTCCTCGGCGGTGGCGATCTGGTCGGCGCGCAGCAGGGCGTTGTTGATCCTGCGGACCACGCTCGGGACCGAGTTGGCCGGGTAGAGGCTCTGGTCGGGGTAGGTGTGGCCGGCCAGGTTGGCGTCGGCGGCGACCTGCCAGCCGGAGAGGTAGATGGCCTGGAGGCCGGCCTTGACCTGCTGGACGGCCTGGCCGCCGGTCAGTGCGCCGAGCGCGTGGATGTAGTCCTGCTCGTGCAGCTGACGCCACAGCCGCTCGGCGCCGCGCCGGGCGAGGGTGTGCTCCTCGCGGACGCTGCCGGAGAGCCGGACCACGTCCTCGGCGGTGTAGGTGCGCTCGATGCCCTTCCAGCGGGGGTCGTTCGCCCACCGCCGCGCCAGCTCTTCCGCCGTCGTCCTTGCCTGCGCCATGGCGTGTCTCCCGAAGTCGTGGGGGTCGATCGTGTGAAGGGTGCGAAGCCTCCGTCACCGAGTGACGGGACTTGCTGGTGCGGCCCACCCGACCTCCGAGGTGGAACGGTAAGCAATGCGCCCGGCGGATCGGTCCGAGATCCCGAGGAGAACGACGTCAGGGCATGAAATCGTGCTCGGGGCCTCGGTCCGGAGCCGGTGTCCGGTGGGCCGCACCGAGAACTCTGACAGTGGCACTGAGTGCCATCAACGGGGTACGTCTGCCAAGTTCTGCACATCTTTCGGCGCGCTTTGCCAAGATTGCGAAGGGTCCTGGAGGTGTCGCGGCGGATAAGGTTGCCGACATGTCGACGACGGCGGGAAAGACCCCGAAGTGAGCAAGACCTACGCGGGAGCGCGACTGCGCCGGCTCCGTGAGGAGCGCGGGCTGAGCCAGGCGGAGCTGGCCCGGATGCTGGCGATCTCGCCGAGCTATCTCAACCAGATGGAGCACGACTCGCGCCCGCTGACGGTGCCGGTGCTGCTCCGGCTGACCGAGACCTTCGGGGTGGATCCGGGCTTCTTCTCGGAGCGGGACACCGCACGGGTGCTGGCGGATCTGCGGGAAGCGCTGGCGGACGAGGTCGGCGCGGCGCGGGTCTCGGCCGCCGAGCTGTCCGAGCTGGCCTCCCGGCTGCCGGGGGTGGCGAACGTGCTGCTCGATCTCGGGCGGCGCAACCAGGCGCTGGCAGGGCGGCTCGCGGAGGCCGCCGAGCTGCGGGGCGGCGGCGGGCCGGATCTGCCGCGCTCCCCGCACGAGGAGATCCGCGAGTTCTTCTACCGCCGCCAGAACTATCTGCACGAGGCGGACCTGGCGGCCGAGGAGCTGGCGGCGGACATCGGCGTGCGGCCCGGCGAGGTCGTCCGGGCGCTCTCGGCGCGCCTCACGGAACGGCACGGCATCCGGCTGTCGACCGCCTCGGAACGGCCGGGCGGGCCAGGAGCCGGCGCGCACCGGGGGCGACCGGACCGGCGGCAGGAGGGAGAAGGCCGTGCGGCGGGCACCGGGCGGCTGCACCACTACGACCGGGACGCCCGGGTGCTGTATCTGTCCGGCCGTCTCCGGCCCGGGCAGCAGGCGTTCCGAATGGCGACGCAGCTGGCCCTGCTCGAATACGGCCCGGAGATCGACCGGCTGGCGTCGGAGGACTACGACGAGGGCTCGGCGACCTGGCCGCTGGCCCGGATCGGGGTCGCGAACTACTTCGCGGGCGCGCTGATCCTCCCCTACCGGGCCTTCCAGACGGCGGCCGAGGAGGTGCGGTACGACATCGAGCGCCTCACCGACCGGTTCGGGCTCGGCTACGAGACGGTCTGCCACCGGCTGTCCACGCTCCAACGGCCCCGGCTGCGCGGGGTGCCGTTCTCCTTCGTCCGGGTCGACCGGGCCGGGAACATGTCGAAGCGGCAGTCCGCGACCGGGTTCCACTTCTCCCGCGCGGGCGGCACCTGCCCCCTGTGGAACGTGTACGAGGCGTTCGCCGCGCCCGGCAAAATCCACGTCCAGATCGCGGCCATGCCCGACGGGCAGCGCTACCTCTGGACCGCACGGGCGGTGACCCGGCACCGGGGCGGCTGGGGCGAGCCGGGCAAGACGTTCGCGATCGGTCTGGGCTGCGAGATCCGGCACGCGGGGCGGCTGGTCTACTCCGACGGCCTCGACCTGGACAACGCCTCGGCCGCGACCCCGATCGGGATGGGCTGCCGGATCTGCGAACGCCTGGACTGCCCGCAGCGGGCGGTGCCGCCGCTGGGGCAGCCGCTGGCGATCGACGAGAACAGCAGCACGTTCGTGCCGTACCCGGTGAAGGGGACGCCCGTCTAGGAGCCCCCTTCACCGGTGTGCATCACGGGTCAGGAGTAACGCAGGGCGATCGTGTCGCCGACCCCGATCACCTTGTTGCGGGCGGCCCCGGCGAACGCCGAGCCGTCGACGGACACCTTCCAGGTCGCCGACCCGGCGTTGGCCTTGCCGTTGACGGAGGTGATCGTTCCGGTGCCGGAGGCGGGAACGACCGAGGTGACGCAGCCCGCCGGGGTGGCGGCGCTCGTCGCGGCGGCCAGGACGGCGCCGAGGGTGGTGGTCGTGCCGGTCGGGGTGAAGGCGGCCGAGCAGACCTTCAAGGCGCCGGTGCCGTCGTCCACGGTGAGCGCCAGCTTCGTCGCCGTACCGGCCGTGAAGCCGCCCGCCGCGACCCACTTGGGCGCGCCCGGGGTCACCGGGGTGGGCGGGGCGGCGGTGAATCCGCCGCCCGCGACGGCGCGCAGGGCGTCGAGGGAGGAGTAGGCGGACGGGGAGGTGTCGGACGGCTGGTACTTGAAACCGCCGCCCGGGTTGTACTGCTGGGCGATCAGGAAGTCGATCGGGGTCTTGCCGGCCGGGGTGAGGAAGTCGCCGGTCTGCGGATTGATGCCGCAGGCGTTGAGCCCGGAGACGGCCCAGCCGTTGGAGCTGGTGTTGATGCCGTACATGGCGTTGAACGCGCCGGAGGTGTTGATCAGCTTGCTCTTGAGGAACGCCTTGGCCTGGAGGATGTCGGGGTCGGTGTTGGGGACGCCGGAGGCGCAGAGCGCGGCCATGGACGCTCCGGTCATGTCGACGTCGCCCGGCTTGGCCAGCTCGGTGGCGTTGCCCTCGGCCTTGGCGTAGGTCCAGCCGCCGTCGTTGTGCTGGTTGGCCCGGAGGCGGGTGACGATCTTGTCGACGAGCGCCTGCGGGACCCGCTGGCCGCCCGCCTGGGTTCTCGCGCCGCCCAGGGCGAGGGCGGCGAAGACGGTGCCGTTGTAGTTGGCGGAGGGGCCGAAGTAGCCGGCCTCCGCGTTCTGCCAGTAGCCGTAGATGTCGGCGATCAGGTTGCGTGAGGCGGAGACCCGGGCGGGGTCGATCCCGGCGGCGTACGCGTTGAGCGTGCCGCGCTGGTAGTCGGTGACGACGGGGGTGGCGGAGGGCCAGCCGGGGGTGGCCAGGAGGTTGCGGTAGACGGTACGGGCGTTCTTGGTGGCGTCGCCGCCCGGAGTGACGTCCACGGCAGCCGTTCCGGCGGCGGCGAACGCGCTGAACGCCCACTCGTTGGAGAGCCCGGAACCGGCGTACGAACCGTCCGCCGCCTGGAGGGACTTGACGTACGCCACACCGTTGGTCTTCGAGGTGGCGATCTGGGCGGGCGTGGACGTCGCGGCGGCGGGCAGCGCCGTGAGGGCGAACGCCCCGAGGACGGCGGGCGCCACGAGGGCGAAGCGGCGCGGCGTACGGGAGGTGCGGGAGGGGACAGAACGCGGCATGTGCCTGCTCCTGAGGTGAGGGGCGCACGGCACCGCGCCGCCTCCCGGGCCGCGCGCGGCGGGTCGGGGCAGGCTGGGGGTGGCCGACGCCCGGACGCGTGGGTACGGCTTTCCTGGGACAACCACCGTCTGGGCATTCGGGCTCGGGAACGGCCCCCTGCCGTCCCACACCGCTGCGCGTCAGCCCCGGATTCGCACCGGGTTCCCCCCTACGGCAGGCCAGGACGCTACCCCAGGGGGCACCGGCGCGCCAGGGACGGCCGGGCGTACGCCGGAGCGTCGGCGAAGGAGACACAGGCCACCTTGACGGCCTCTTCGAGAGCGTGTTCCAATCCGCCTGATACGCACTCATCCCCAGGGGAAGCCGGTCGAATTCCGGCGCTGACCCGCAACCGTAGGCCCGCATCGCGCGGGCGAGCCGGACTGCCTGGGACCAGGAATCACAGCGAGAAGCGCCGTCGCGGACTACGGCGTGGTTCGAACAGCCCCCTGCGGGCGGCCCCTCTGCGGCCGCCCCTCGCCGGGTGCTCTCTGCCACGCACGACCCGCCCGGACGACACGAGGGGCCGTGGTGGGGACCGCACAGCAACAGGACCGGCACGTCGGGAAGAAGAGACTTCTGTCGCTGCTCACGGCGGCCGCCGTGACGTTCGCCGCGAGCGTGGCGTTCGTCACCGGCGCGGGCCCGGCGGCGGCCGACCCGGTCGCGGAGTGCACGGCCACGAAGGGCGCGATCGTCGCGGTGGACTTCGGACCGTTCGGCGGCGATGTGGTGCGCGGCTGCGACACCACGCCGACCACCGGCTACGAACTCCTCCACGAGGGCGGGTTCACCACCGAGGGCACCCAGCACGACGGCGACGGCTTCATCTGCCGGATCGGTAATGGTTCCTTCAACTCGGGTACGCAGTACCCGACTCCGGCCACCGAGGACTGCGTGCTGACCCCGCAGGCCACCGCCTACTGGTCGTACTGGATCGCCTCGCCCGGCCAGGACACCTGGTCCTACAGCCCGCTCGGCGCGATGAGCCGCAAGCCGCAGGCGGGCGACGTGGACGCCTGGGTGTTCGGCGGCACCGACGTCGGGGGCTCCACCGGCCGCCCCGCCTTCACCCCCGACGAGGTACGCGCCGGCGGGGGCGCGACGCCCGGCCCCACCGAGGACCCGACCGGCGGGCCGACCGTGCCGGCCGGGGAGATCGACGTAACGGCAGCCGCCCGCTGGGTGAGCGGCCAACTGCGCGAGGGCACCCACGTGGTGGACGAAGGAGCCGAGACACCCAACGACTTCCTGACCACGGAGGCCGCGTACGCGCTCGCAGCGGCGAACGGCAAGGGTGCGGCCCTGGACAAGGTCGTGACCCACCTGGCCGGCCGCACGGACGCCTACGCCTACCCGGCAGGTGCGGACGAGCCGCCCGCCGCCCCGGCGGCGGCCCGGCTGGCGCTGCTCGCGGAGATCACCGAGGGCGACCCGCGCGACTTCGGCGGGCACGACCTGCTCGGCGACCTGGCGGAGAACGTCTGCCCGGCAGGACCCGAGTCCGGCAGCCCCACGCCCGGCTGCACGGCCAAGGGCGACTTCCACGGCGCGACGTACGCCGACGGCCAGGCGCTGGCCGTGCTGGCGCTCCTGCGTGGCCGGGTCGAGCGGCCCGCCGGGACCGAGGAGCGGCTGACCCAGCTGGTCTGCCAGGACGGCTCGGTGACCGGCATCCTGCTGAGCCCCGGTGAGTACTGCGACGGCGATCCGGCGACCACCGGGCTGGTGGCGCTGGTGCTGGACGAGGCGGGCGGGCATGAGGCCGCCGTCGCCAAGATGCGTACGTATCTGGAAAAGGCCCAGCTGTCGTCGGGCGCGTTCCCCGCCTACAACGGGTCGCCCACCGGCTCCGTCGCGGCCACCGCCTACGCGGCGCAGGCACTGCGCGCACTCGGTGACGGCGGCGCGGCGGACGCGGCGGTCGCCTGGCTGTCGCGGGAGCAACTGGACGGCGGCGGCTTCGGGTTGGACGAGGGCGCCACCGATGCCGGGCTGTATGCGACGGCCCCCGCCGTGCTGGCGGGGTCGGGCACGGACCTGGTGAGGCTGGTCGCGAAGGCCTCCGAGCCGACCGTCCCGCCGACCACTCCCCCGACGACCGGCGGCCCCACGACGAAGCCGACGATGCGCCCGCCGGGTGGGGGCCCGGACCTCAAGAAGGGTGTCGGCTTCCTCACGCACCCCGCGAACCTGCTGCAGGGCCGCTACTACGACGACGGGGCCGGGCAGGGCCAGGCCGAGTTCGGCATGACCATCGACGGGGCGTTCGCCCTGGCCGCGACCGGGCACGACAACAACGCGCTGCGCACGGTCGTGGACTTCCTCTCCGGCGGCGGCAAGGACCGCACGGGCCGGACGCTGGTGGACTGGTCCGGGATCGGCGGCAAGTACGCGCAGGGCGGCAGGATCGGCAAGGCGGCCCTGCTCGCGCAGGCCGTCGAGCGCGACCCGCGGGACTTCGGCGGCCGGGACCTGATCGCCGCGGTGACCGACGCCGTCTGCGAGAAGCCGAGCACCGCCCCGGACCGCAGCTGCCCCGCCAAGGGCGCCTACACCTACTCACCGTCCGTCTTCGCCCAGTCCCTCGGGATCATCGCGCAGGTGCGCGCGGGCGAGGAGAAGGCGGCCGAGGCCCCGATCGCGTATCTGGCGAGCCTTCAGCACGCCTCCTCGGGTGCCTGGCCGAGTCTGATCCCCTCCACGGGGGACTCGGACGTCGACTCGACCGCCATGGCCGCGATGACCCTGGACCTGGTCCCGGGTGACGCGCACGCGGCCGCCGTCGACAAGTCGCTGGCCTGGATCGCCGCGCGGCAGTTGCCGGACGGCGGCTTCCCCGGCGCGTCCGGCAACTCGGTCAACTCGGCGGCGCTGGCCGTGCAGGGCCTGTCCCTGGACGCGGAGAAGTACGACAAGCAGATCACGAAGGCGCTGAAGTTCCTCGCCTCGCAGCAGAACAAGGACGGCGGGTTCAACGTCGCGAAGGAGGGGCAGCCGGGCTCCGACATCCGCGCCTCGGCGCAGGCCGTCGGCGGCGCCACCGGCATCTCCTTCGGCACCCTGGTCCGCAGCCTGGAGGGCACCACGCCGAACCCGGTGCCGTCCTCCTCCACCCCGGTGATCGTCACCCCCGGGGACAGCACGGGCGGCGGGGGCATCGTGAACGCCGACGGTCCGGGCGGCGGGGGCGGCCTCGCGTCGACCGGTGCGCAGGCGCTCGGCCTCGCGGCGGCCGCCGCGGTGCTGGTCCTGGCGGGCTGGCGTACGGTCGTGACCGCCCGTAACCGGCGTGGCGCGGCGGCGGGCGGTGAGCGGTGAACCCGTGCCTGCTCCGTACCGTCGGCCGGGCCCTGGCCGTCCTCGGCCTGACCGGCGCTGCGGCCCTCGCTCCCGCAGGCCAGGCCTCGGCGGCCCCGCAGCCGATCGGCCGGTGCACCATCTCCTCGGGCGTGGTGCTGGCGGTCGACTTCAGCCACTGGGGCGGTCCCGTCTACCGCTCCTGCGGTACGACGCCGACGACCGGCTACGAGCTGCTCAACCAGGGCGGCTGGCGGACCACCGGCACCGGGCACGACGGCCCGGCGTTCATCTGCCGGATCGGCTACAGCGGACACCAGGGCGGCAAGCAGTACCCCACCTCCCAGCAGGAGGACTGCGTGCTGACCCCGCCCGCCTCCGCCTACTGGTCGTACTGGCACGCCGACCCCGGCGAGAACACCTGGGAGTACAGCCAGCTCGGCGCGATGAGCTACCGGCCCCGGCCGGGCAGCGTGGACCTGTGGATCTTCGGCGGGACGAACATCGAGGGCACGAAGGGCCGCCCCACCGCCACCCCCGACCAGCTGCGCGCCCACAACTCCCGTCCTGTGGGAGGCGATCCGGCGCCGAGGCCCGAGCCGAAGCCCGACCCCGTACGGACCGCGCAGCGGCCGGCGGACGGCGACCAGGCTCCGCCGCCGCCCTCCGAGAAGCCGTCCGAGAGGCCTTCGGAGAAGCCCTCGAAGTCGGCGTCGCCGTCCGCTTCCGCCACCGCCTCCCCCAGCCCGTCCGCTTCGGTGACGACAGAGGCGGCGGTGGCCGCGCCGGAGAAGGGGGCCAAGGTGGTGGACGCCGCCCCGGCGGCCGACGCGGAGCACGACTCCGGGTCGATCGTGCCGGTGGCGGCGACGGCCGGTCTCGTGGTGGTCATCGGCGGCGCGGCCGTGTTCGCCGCGAAGCGCCGCCGCCGTGAGCAGTAGTCCGTACGCGGCCCGCACGGCCGGGGGGCGCACCGCCGCCACGCCGGACACCGGCGGGCGGCGGCTACCGCGCACCCTGCACCCGGTCGCCTGGTGGATCTGGGCGCTCGCCCTGGCCACGGCGGTGAGCCGGACCAACAACCCGCTGCTGCTCTTCCTGGTTCTCGCGGTGCTCGGCTACGTCATCACCGTGCGGCGGACCGAGGCGCCGTGGGCCCGCGGATTCAAGTACTACCTGTATCTGGCGCTGACGGTCGTCGCGATCCGGGTGGTGTTCCGGGCCGTGTTCGCCACCGGGATGACCCCCGACGACCACTACCTCTTCTCGCTCCCGCACATCCCGACACCGGACTGGTACGCGGGCATCCAACTGGGCGGCCCGGTCTCGCTGGAGGCGCTGCTGTCGGCCGCGACGGACGGTCTGCGGCTCGCCTGCATGCTGTGCTGCATCGGCGCGGCGAACACCCTCGCCAACCCGAAGCGGGCGCTGCGTGTGCTGCCCGGCGCGCTGTACGAACTCGGCGTCGCCGTCACCGTGTCGATCAGCGTCGCTCCCCAACTGGTGCAGAGCGTGCAGCGGGTGGCCCGGGCCCGGCGGCTGCGGGCGGGGCGCAACAAGGGGCTGAAGGCGCTGCGGGGCATCGTGGTGCCCGTGCTGGAGGACGCGCTGGAGCGGTCGCTGCGGCTGGCGGCGGCGATGGACTCGCGGGGGTACGGGCGAGCCGGTTCGGCGACGCCGCGCTCGCGCCGGCTGACGGGGGCGCTGATGCTGCTGGGCATGTGCGGACTGTGCGCCGGGGCGTACGGGCTCCTCGACCCGTCGGCGCCCAAGCTGCTGGGGCTGCCCGCGCTGGCGGCCGGTTCGGTGCTGTGCCTGGCCGGGCTGCGGCTCGGCGGGCGGCGGGTGACGCGGACGACGTACCGGCCGGATCCGTGGCGGTTCACGGAGTGGGCGGTGGCGTCCTGCGGGGTGCTCTCAGCGGTGCTGCTGTTCGTCAACGTCGGTTACGACCCGGCGGAGTTGAACCCGTCCATCTATCCGCTGAGCTGGCCGACGCTGCCACTCGTCCCGGCCGCCGCGATCCTGCTGGCGGGAGCGGCCGGGTTCCTGGCGCCGCCGCCGAGCCCACCGGCCCCTTCCGCTCCGCCCATCCCGCACATCACCGCACCGCGCACCGAGGAAACCGCATGATCACCTTCGACCGGGTGTCCGTCGTGTACGACGGCGCCGACGAGCCGGTCCTGCGGGACGTGAACCTCTCGGTCGACGAGGGGGAACTGTGCCTCGTGGTGGGCCACACGGGGGTCGGCAAGTCGACCCTGCTGGGCGCGGTCAACGGGCTCGTCCCGCACTTCACCGGCGGCACGCTGTACGGCACGGTCACGGTCGACGGCCGCGACACCGCCGACCATCCGCCGCGTGAACTCGCCGATGTCGTGGGCGTGGTGGGCCAGGACCCGCTGGACGGCTTCGTCACGGACACGGTCGAGGAAGAACTCGCCTACGCGATGGAGCAGTTGGCGATCTCGCCGACGGTGATGCGCAAGCGGGTCGAGGAGACACTCGACCTGCTGGGGCTCGCGGATCTGCGCCATCGGGCGCTGCACGAGCTGTCCGGCGGTCAGCAGCAGCGGGTCGCGATCGGTTCCGTGCTCACCGCCCACCCGCGGGTCCTGGTGCTGGACGAGCCGACGTCCGCGCTCGACCCGACGGCGGCCGAGGAGGTGCTGGCCGCGGTGACCCGGCTGGTCCACGACCTGGGGGTGACGGTGCTGCTGGCCGAACACCGGCTGGAGCGGGTGGTGCAGTACGCCGACCGGGTCATCCATCTGCCGGGCAACGGCCGGGTGGTGTCGGGGGCGCCGTCGGAGATCTTCACGGCGTCGTCGATCGCCCCGCCCATCGTGGAGCTGGGCCGGGCGGCGGGCTGGTCGCCCCTGCCCCTGTCCGTACGCGACGCCCGCAGGGCCGCCCGTCCGCTGCGTACGGCACTGGAGGGCGCGGCTCCCCCGCCGGTGCGCGCGGTACCGGACGCACCGGGTGCGACCCTGCTCAGGGCCCGGGGGATCACGGTCGCCTACCGGGGTGTCCCGGCGGTGCGCGAGGTCGACCTCGATCTGCGGGCCGGGGAGATCACGGCGCTGATGGGGCGCAACGGCTCGGGCAAGTCGTCCCTGCTGTGGGCGCTCCAGGGTTCGGGGCCCCGCACGGCCGGGACGGTCCGGGTGGGCCTGGACGAGTCCGGGGCGCCGGGCGCGGCGAAGGGCGGCGACCCGAAGAAGCTGTCGGCGGCCGAGGCCCGGCGGCTGGTCGGGCTGGTTCCGCAGACCCCGACCGACCTGCTCTATCTGGAGAGCGTCGAGCAGGAGCTCGACCAGGCCGACACCGAGTCCGGGACCGCGACCGGGGCTAAGGCCGCGACCCGCGCCACGGGGCCGTCCGCCCGGGCGATCCTCGACCGGCTGGCTCCGGGCATCGACGGGGCCACACACCCCCGCGACCTCTCCGAGGGGCAGAAGCTGGCGCTGGTCCTCGCGATCCAACTGGCGGCGGCCCCCCGGGTGCTGCTGCTGGACGAACCGACGCGCGGTCTCGACTACCGGGCGAAGACCCAGCTGATCGCGATGGTCGACGAACTGGCCGCCGAGGGGCGGTCGGTGGTGGTCTCCACCCATGACGTCGAGTTCGCCGCGCGCGCCGCGGACCGGGTCGTCGTGCTGGCCGAGGGCGACATCGTGGCGGACGGACCGACCACCGAAGTGATCGTCGCCTCGCCGGTCTTCGCCCCGCAGGTGGCGAAGATCCTCGCACCCCTGCCGTACTTGACGGTCGGCCAGGTGACCGCGGTGCTGCCGGGCGGAGAGGCGGACGCATGAAGAACCTCGGCGGTCCCAAGGACGTCCACGACCTCACCGAGCGATCCGCCGGCGCCATCCGTATCGCCCCGCGCGCCGGAATCGTGATCGCCATGGCGGCCTTCCTCGGTCTCGTCGCCTTCTTCTGGCCCTTCGTCGTCGCCCCCGGCAAGCTGGGCGCGGCCTACGCGCCGCCGCTGATCTTCGGTGTGCTGCTCGTCCTCGTCCTGTGCGTCGTGATCTCCGAGATCGCCGAGGGCGGCATCAACTCCAAGGCACTGGCGATGCTCGGGGTGCTGTCCGCCGTGAACGCGGCGCTGCGCCCGCTCGGGGCGGGGACCGCGGGGATCGAGACGGTGTTCTTCCTCCTCGTCCTGGCGGGCCGGGTCTACGGCCCCGGCTTCGGCTTCACCCTGGGCTGCACATCCCTCTTCGCGTCCGCGCTGATCACCGGCGGGGTCGGCCCGTGGATGCCGTACCAGATGTTCGGCTGCGCGTTCGTCGGCATGCTCGCGGGTCTGCTGCCCCGGGCCACGGGGCGCCGCGAGGTCCTGATGCTCGCCGTCTACGGATCGCTCTCCGGCTATCTCTTCGGCTTTCTGCTGAACCTGTCGTTCTGGCCGTTCTCGGTGGACCCGAACAGCTCGATCGCCTACCTTCCGGGGCTGCCCTTCACCGAACAGTGGCAGCGCTACCTGGCGTTCGACGTGGCCACGTCGTTGGGCTGGGACACCGGACGTGCCGTCACGAACTTCGTCTGCGTGATGCTGGCGGGCCCCGCCGTCCTCACCACGTTCCGCCGGGCCGCGCGCAAGGCGCGCTTCCGTGCACCCGTACGGTTCGCCGCCCGAAAACCGGGTGGCGAGGGTCCGGCGGGGATAGATTCGGGAACGCGGACACCGTGATCGCCTCCGAGGGGAACAGCAGTGGACTGGGGCACGCTCATCGCCACCGTGAGCGGCGGATTCATCGCGATATCGGGCACCGTACTGGCGGACCGGCTGCGCCAGCGCCATGAGAGGGACCGGGAAGCGAAGGAGCGGCGGCGTTCGGTGTACATCGAGTTCATCGCCGCCGTGGGGAAATGCCACACCCGGCTGCGTGGCGTAGCCCAGGCGCAGGATCCACGACGCCTACCACCCCTACCTCGACCTGGCCTGGGCCTACCGGGTGTCGGTGCGCGGGGCGCTGAAGGACCGCGCGTTCTCGCCCGAGTCCTTCGGGTGGGAGGCCTGGGACGGCAGGGAACGGTGTCCGGTGTGCCGCGACCGTCCGGGCCGGGCACGGCCTCCCGCGCGACCGGGCGCACCGGACACGTGATGGTGGATGATGGACGAGGGACCGCGACACGACGACGTTCCGCAGATGTCGCCGGCCGGCGCCCCGGAAGGGCGGTCGTCATGTCCGCAGCCGGAGTGAAGAACCGGGCCGCAGCGCTGTTCGCCGTGCTCGTGCTGGCCGTGACCGCCGCGTGCTCGGGCGGCGACGGCTCGTCGGCCTCCTCCACCAGCCCGTCCCCCCGTACGGGCGGGGCCACCGACGTACTAGCCGTGAAGATCGACAATGTGGCGCCCGCACGCCCCCACACCGGGCTGGAGCGGGCCGACATCGTCTACGTCGAGCAGGTGGAGGCGGGCCTGAGCCGGATCCTCGCCGTGTACTCCTCCGACCTGCCGCCGGTCATCGGCCCCGTACGCAGCGCGCGGGAGACCGATCTGGAGCTGCTGCGGCAGTTCGACCGGCCGACGCTGGCCTTCTCGGGGGCCCAGAGCAGGCTGCTGCCGGTCATCGACCGCGCGCCGCTGGACCCCGTACCGCCTTCGAAGGCGCCCCAGGCGTACTTCCGGGGCCCGGACCGGCCCGCGCCGCACAACCTGTATCTGCGGCCGGAAAGGATCCCGTTCACGGCCTCCGGTGTGGATGCCGTGGCGGAACTCGGGCTCAAGGTCGGAGCGCCGCCGCCCGGCGGGGAGCCGGAGGACAGCCGTTCGGTCCGCTATCCGTCCGCGTCGGTGACGTTCACCTGGTCCGCCGAGGGCGAGCGGTGGCTCGTCTCGCTGGACGGCTCCCCCGCCCGTACGGTCGAGGGCGAGCGGATCGGGGCCGGCACGGTCGTCGTCCAGGACGTGGACGTACGGGAGTCGGACTTCCGGGACCGGTCGGGGAACAACACGCCGTTCACCGAGACCGTGGGGTCGGGGGACGCGGTCGTCCTGCGGGACGGCCGGGCGTACGACGCCCGGTGGTCCCGGAGCTCCGCCGACGCGGACACGGTGTTCAGCACTCCCGACGGGCGCCGCGTCGATCTCGCCGAGGGACCGTTGTGGATCCTGTACGCGCCGCGCGGCTGAAGCCCGGAAAGGGTGTCCGGACGGTGCGGGGAACACACCGTCCGGACGCCCGCGACCTGCGGGTTTCCTACTGCCAGACCTTGATGTAGTCGATGCTCATCTTCTGCGGGAAGCGGGTGGTGGCGTCGGGCGGGCCGGGCCAGTCACCGCCGACCGCGTTGTTGAGGATGAGGAAGAAGTCGTGGTCGAACACCCAGGGTCCGCGGGTGCTCTCCAGCTCCTCCTTGTCGACCGTGTGGGTGACGTTGCCGTCGACCCGGAAGGTCATGCCCTTGCTGTTCCAGTCCACCGCGAAGGTGTGGAAGTCGTCGGCGAAGTTCGCCCCGCCCGGCAGGGAGTACGGGGCTCCGTAGCCGGCCGCACCGTTGTACGCGGGTGCGTGCAGGGTGGAGTACGTGGTGTTCGGCTCCTTGCCGACGTGCTCCATGATGTCGATCTCACCGGTGTAGGGCCACGGACGCCCCTGGTCGAAGTAGTCCGCGCCCAGCATCCAGAACGCGGGCCAGAGCCCCTGCGTACCGGAGACCTTGATGCGGGCCTCGACCCGGCCGTAGGTGAACTGGAACTTCCCGTAGGTGTTGAGCCGCGCCGAGGTGTACTGGCACGTGGTGCTGCCGCTCAGCGGGTCGGGCGGGCAGGCGGAACCGGGGGTCGCCTCGCGGCGGGCCTCCAGGACGAGACTGCCGTTGCCGTCCTGGGCGGCGTTCTTGTTGTTCGTGTAGTACTCCAGCTCGTTGTTGGGGCCGGTGCCGGTCTCCGGGACCCACTTGGCCGGGTCGGGCGCCGCGCCGGCGGGGCCGTTGAACTCGTCGCTGAACACCAGCCGGTCGTAGGCGGGGTCCGCGGGCAGCGGCGGTGCGGGGATCGGCGCTCCGCCGGTGCCCCAGACCTGGAACTCCCAGAGCGAGTAGCCGTATTCACCGCTGCGCTGCGTGGCGTACAGGCGCACGTGCCGGCCGGTGCCGCTGACGTCCAGCGTCTCCTTGAAGCCGGTGCCGGTGGTGGTGGAGTGGATCGTCGTCCAGTCGCTCCCGTTGTCGGAGACCTCGATGCGGTAGGCCCTGGCGTACGCCGGGTCCCACTGGAGGACCACCCGGCTGATCTCCGCGCGGGCGCCGAGATCGACGGCGATCCAGCCCGGGTCGGTCCAGCCGCCCTCGGGGCTGGTGGCCCAGCGGCTGGCGGGGTCGCGGTCGAACGCCTTGTCCGGGGAGCACTCCCAGCAGGTGCCGTCATGCTGGGACGTCGAGGCGGAACCGGTCCTGCCGTAGGACAGCAGGACGTCGTCGCCGGGGGCCGTGCCGCCGGTGGCGGAGTAGACCTGGAACTCGTGGAGGGAGTAGCCCCAGGGGGTGGCGCGCTCGGTGCCGTGCATCCGGATGTAGCGGCCGGTCCCGGAGACCGTCACGGTCTCGACGCCTCCGGAGCCGGTGGTGGTGGAGTGGATGGTCCGCCAGTCGGCCCCGTTGTCGGAGACCTCCAGGCGGTAGCCCTTGGCGTACGCGGCCTCCCAGGTGAGGACGACCTGTCCGATCGAGGTGCTCGCGCCGAGGTCGATACGGATCCACTCGTCGTCGGTGAAGCCGCTGGACCAGCGGGTGGAGGTGTCGCCGTCGACGGCGGACGGGGCCGTGAAGGGCGCTTCGGTGCTGGAGGCGGTGGCCGGCTTTCCCTGGGAGACGAGAACGGCCGCGGCGGCGGCGCGTTCGGGGGCGACGGCCACCGAGAGGGTGAACAGGAGGGCCACGGCGGCCATGACCGCCAGGGCACCGCGCAACCGTGGTGTTCCACGGGCTTCCATGCGAACTCCTTGCTCTGTGAGGGGATGAGGCCGAGAGAGCGCTCCCCCGCAGAGGGGAGCGTGGCCGGAGCGGAGTGAACCGTCAAGGGTTACGGCCGAGTTGATTCCAGGTGCCACAGCGACGGCGTCCGACTTGTCACGCTGATGTCCAGTCAGCTACCGCCGAGCTTTCAGGAGATGAAACATCGACTCCGCCGGAGGAGCCGAGGCGCCAATCCTGTGCACAACTCTTGACGCGACGGAAACACGGGAGAATCATTCGGCTACCGAGAGAGCGCTCTCTCCCCTCTGTGGAGGCGCGCCCGCAGCTGAACCACCCCCGCCCACCTGACCGTTCAGGAGATCAGACATGTCCGTTGCCCTCGTCAGACCCTCGCGGCCTCCCCTGGCCGCACCCCGCCGACGGCGCACGCCGGCCCTCGCGGTCATCACCGCCCTGGTCGCGACCCTGCTCGCGGCCGTGCAGGCGGCTCCGGCACAGGCCGCACCCGTCCTGCTCTCCCAGGGCAGCACGGTGACCGCCTCCAGCCAGGAGAACGGCGGCACCGCGGCGGGCAACGCCGTCGACGGGGACGGCGGGACCCGCTGGTCCAGCGCGTTCGCCGACCCCCAGTGGATCCGGATCGACCTCGGCTCCCCGGCCGCCCTCAGCCGGGTCGAACTCGCTTGGGAGGCCGCGCACGCCAAGAGCTACCGCATCGAGCTCTCGACCAACGGCAACGACTGGACGACCGCCTACAGCACCACCACATCGGCGGGCGGCAACGAGACCCTCACCGTCTCCGGCGACGCCCGGTACGTCCGTCTGACCGGCACCGAGCGGGCCACCGGCTACGGCTACTCGCTCTGGGAGTTCAAGGTCTTCGGTACGCGTGAGGGGGGCGGCGGACCGGAGATTCCGGGCGGCGGCGACCTCGGCCCGA
The DNA here is from genome assembly GCF_000261345.2 of Streptomyces globisporus C-1027. Classification (NCBI taxonomy): domain Bacteria; kingdom Bacillati; phylum Actinomycetota; class Actinomycetes; order Kitasatosporales; family Streptomycetaceae; genus Streptomyces; species Streptomyces globisporus. Next base: position 346,391 of record NZ_CP013738.1, read on the forward strand.
ACGTCCATGTCTTCGACCCGTCCACGCCGAACATCCAGGGCAAGGTCGACGAGATCTTCCAACAGCAGGAGGAGGCCCAGTTCGGCAGCGGCCGGCACGCGCTCCTCTTCAAGCCGGGGACGTACAACAACATCAACGCGCAGATCGGCTTCTACACGCAGATCGCGGGTCTCGGCCTCAACCCGAACGACACCACGTTCAACGGGGATGTGACCGTGGACGCGGGCTGGTTCAACGGGAACGCGACGCAGAACTTCTGGCGCTCGGCGGAGAACCTGACCCTGAACCCGGTCAACGGGACCAACCGCTGGGCGGTCTCCCAGGCGGCGCCCTTCCGCCGGATGCACGTCAAGGGCGGGCTGAACCTCGCGCCCGACGGTTACGGCTGGGCCAGCGGCGGCTACATCGCCGACTCCAAGATCGACGGCACGGTCGGCCCGTACTCCCAGCAGCAGTGGTACACCCGCGACAGCTCCGTCGGCGGCTGGACCAACGCCGTGTGGAACATGACGTTCTCCGGTGTCCAGGGCGCCCCCGCGGCGAGCTACCCGAATCCGCCGTACACCACGCTGGACACCACCCCGATCTCCCGCGAGAAGCCGTTCCTCTACCTCGACGGGAACGAGTACAAGGTCTTCGTCCCCGCCAAGCGCGTCAACGCGCGGGGGGTCTCGTGGGACGGCGGAACCCAGCCGGGCGAGTCCATCCCGCTGAACCGCTTCTACGTCGTCAAGCAGGGCGCCACGGCCGCGACGATCAACGCCGCGCTGGCGCAGGGCCTCAACCTGCTGTTCACGCCCGGGGTTTACCACATCGACCAGACGATCAACGTGAACCGGGCGAACACCGTCGTCCTCGGCCTCGGCCTGGCCACGATCATCCCGGACAACGGGGTGACCGCGATGAAGGTCGCCGATGTCGACGGGGTGAAGCTGGCGGGCTTCCTCATCGACGCGGGCCCGGTCAACTCGCCGACGCTGCTGGAGGTCGGGCCGCAGGGCGCGTCCGCCGACCACGCGGCCAACCCGACGTCGCTCCAGGACGTGTTCGTGCGGATCGGCGGCGCGGGCCCCGGCAAGGCGACCACGAGCATCGTGGTGAACAGCGACGACGTGATCATCGACCACACCTGGGTGTGGCGGGCCGACCACGGCGAGGGCTGGGGCTGGGAGACCAACCGGGCCGACTACGGGGTCCGCGTGAACGGTGACGACGTCCTGGCGACCGGGCTGTTCGTGGAGCACTTCAACAAGTACGACGTCGAGTGGTACGGCGAGCGCGGCCGCACGATCTTCTTCCAGAACGAGAAGGCGTACGACGCACCCAACCAGGCCGCCATCCAGAACGGGAACACAAAGGGCTACGCGGCCTACCGGGTCGACGACTCGGTCGAGCAGCACGAGGGCTGGGGCATGGGCAGCTACTGCTACTACAACGTCGACCCGACCATCGTGCAGGAGCACGGCTTCAAGGCACCGGTGAAGCCCGGCGTGAAGTTCCACAACCTGCTGGTCGTCTCGCTGGGCGGCAACGGTCAGTACCAGCACGTCATCAACAACATCGGCTCGCCGACGTCGGGAACGTCGACGATTCCTTCGACCGTCACCAACTTCCCCTAGAACCAGGCTTATTCGGCCGGGACCCGGTGACCCGGGAGCGGTGAGCAGGTCCGGTGTCCGGCGGCCCGGACCGGCCTGCCGCGAACGGAGGGCGGCCTCCGGTGGACGTAACCGTCCGCCGGGGGCCGCCCGTTCCGCGTTGCGGGGCCGGGCGCACCCGGAGATGCGCCCGCCCGGCTCGAGGTCCCGTCAGGAACGGGACAGCAGCGCCCCGCCGGCGTACTGCGCCGAATCGCCCAGCTCCTCCTCGATCCGGATCAGCTGGTTGTACTTGGCCGTGCGGTCGGAGCGGGACAGCGAGCCGGTCTTGATCTGCCCGCAGCCTGTCGCCACCGCCAGGTCCGCGATGGTGGTGTCCTCCGTCTCACCGGAGCGATGGGACATCACAGCGCTCCAGCCCGCACGCCGGGCAGTGGCGACCGTGGCGAGAGCTTCGGTCAGGGTGCCGATCTGGTTGACCTTGACCAGGACCGAGTTGCCGACGCCGGTACGGATACCCTCGCGCACCTGCGCCTCGTCGGTGCAGAAGACGTCGTCGCCGGTGAGCTGGCAGCGGTGGCCGACGCGGGCGGTCAGCTCGCGCCAGCCGTCCAGGTCGTCCTCGGCCATCGGGTCCTCGATGGAGACGATCGGGTACGCGTCGATCAGCCTGGCCAGGTAGTCCGCCTGTTCCGAGGGCGTACGGCGGACCCCCTCGCCCGCGTACACGTAGGCACCGTCGCGGAAGAACTCCGACGACGCCGGGTCCATGATGAGGCCGATGTCCTCGCCGGGACGGTATCCGGTCCGTTCGACGGCGCTCAGGACGAAGTCGAGGGCTTCCTCGGCGGTGCGCAGCGCGGGGGCGAACCCGCCTTCGTCACCGACGCCGGTGGCGTGACCGGCCGCGAGCAGGTCCCGGCGCAGCGTGTGGAAGATCTCGGATCCCATGCGGACGGCTTCCGCGAAGGTCCTCGCCCCCACCGGCGCGATCATGAACTCCTGGAAGTCCAGCGGATTGTCGGCGTGCGCCCCGCCGTTGATGATGTTCATCATCGGCAGCGGGAGCAGGCAGGCGTCGGCGCCGCCGAGATAGTGGTAGAGCGGCTGGCGGTGGGCCGCCGCCGCGGCCTTCGCGGCGGCGAGCGAGACCCCGAGGACGGCGTTCGCCCCGAGCCGGGACTTGCCGGGCGTGCCGTCGAGCGCGACGAGCGCCGCGTCCAGGCCCGCCTGGTCGTCCGCGTCGCGGCCCGCGACCGCGGCCGCGATCTCGCCGTTGACGTGGCCGACCGCACGGTCGACTCCCTTGCCGTGCCACTGCCCGGCGTCCCCGTCACGCAGTTCCACGGCCTCCCGCGCACCGGTGGAGGCGCCGGACGGGACGGCCGCGCGCCCCAGGGACCCGTCGGCGAGGCGGACGTCGACCTCGACGGTGGGGTTGCCCCGGCTGTCGATGATCCGGCGGGCGGTGACGGACCGGATGGCGGTGGGCTCTGCTGTCGTGCGGGACATGCGAGGTCCTTCCGTAGGTGCCTGTCGCGGCACTGGTGCGACAGCGCCGGCGCGAGCCGCGACAGCAAAACTCTACAGCAATGCTGTTCAGATTGACTGTTTAGCTTGGCTGTGCAGTTGTGCTGTCGAGTTTCACCGGGGGCCTCCCTGGGCCGGCCACCTGGGCGGACGCGCCCACAACCGCGGGTTAAAGTGCCCTATGCCCACCCCGGAACCCGCCACCGTCGCCGCCGATCTGCGCACCGCCATGGGCAAACTCGCTCGGCGGGTGAAGCATGAGGACCGGATTCCGCACGGCCAGGTCGCCGTGCTGGGCGTGCTCGACCGGGACGGGGCCATGACCACCAGCGACCTCGCCGCGGACCAGCGCGTACGGCCCCAGTCGATGGCCCGCGCGGTCGGCCTCCTGATGGAACAGGGCCTCGTCGTCCGCCGGGCGCACCCGACGGACGGCCGCAAGTCGCTCGTCGATCTCTCCGAGGTCGGCCGGGCAGCGCTGAAGGCTGAGCGCGACCGGCGGGCCGACTGGCTGGCGCGGGCCATCGACCTCGAACTCACCGCCGAGGAGCAGCGGCAGCTCGCGCACAGCGTGGTCCTGATGGAGCGGCTCGCCGCGTACTGAGCCCGGCCGCTTTTCCGTGTCACATCCCCAACAGCCGTTCAGGGCCGTTGGGTTAGGCTCGCCTTACAAGAGGTGGAGCCCATCTCGGCCTGCCTCTCCGCTCTTCCCTTCTCACAAGGAGACGTTCATGCCTCCGGTGGACGCCGAGAGCCCCTTCGCCGCCTTCGGTCTGCCGGGCCGCCCCGGCACCGACGCGTTCTGGGCGGCGGCGCGCACGACCGCGCCGGTCCCCGCCGACGGCGGTTGGCGGACCCTCTTCCTGTGGCGCGGCTCCGCGGCCGTACTCGACTTCGAGAGCTGGTCGCCGCCGGTGCCGTTGCGGCGCTGGGAGGACACCGACTGCTGGTACGCGGAGGTGTCCATGCCCGCGCGCATGCGGGTGACCTACCGCGTCCTCGTGGCGGGCGAGGCTCATGCCGATCCGTTCAACGCGGTCGGCGCGGGGGCCGACCGTTCCGTCGCCGCGACGCCGGACGCCCCGCCCCAGCCCCACTGGCCCGCCCTCGGCCCGGACGATGTGCCGCCCCTCCCCCGGACCCGGATCCGCTGGAGCAGCGACCGGCTCGGCGGGCGGCGTACCGTGCGGGTCCATCCGGTGGGCGGCGGCGGTCCGGTGGTGCTGCTGCTCGACGGGGACGACTGGCTGTATCTGCATCCGGCCGCGGCCGCCTTCGACGCGGCTTTCGAGGCGGGCGACCTTCCTCCGGTCACCCTGGTGTTCCTGCCGGCCAAGGACCGGGAGGCGGAGTTCGGCTGCCGCCCGGAGCTGTGGGAGGCGGTCCGGGACGAGCTGCTGCCGCTGGTGGGCGACTGCGGTGTGCCGGCCGGCCTGGACCGGCTGGTGGTGGCCGGGCAGAGCCTGGGCGGGCTGAGCGCGCTGTACGCGGCGCTGGAGTTCCCGGAGCTGGTCGCGCGGGTCGCCTGTCAGTCGGGGTCCTTCTGGTGGGCGCCCGGGGCCGTGGACCTGCCGGATCCGCTGGGCGGGGCGGTCGGCGGTGCCGTCGCCGAGCGGCTGCGGCGGGGGGCCGACCTGTCGCGGCTGCGGTGCGCGTTCGACGTCGGGGAGCACGAGACGCGAATGCTGCCCCACTGCGAGCTGACCGAGTCGCTCACCGAGCGGTCCGGTGCCACCGTGCGGGTCTCACGGTCCGCCTCGGACCATGACCGGGCGGGCTGGCGGCACGCCCTGCTCAGGGATGTCGCCTGGGCCCTGGGCTGAACCACGGGCAGAGGCGGGCGGTGGCCGAGCCGCCGGGTAGGGGCGGTGCCTGAGGCCTCGCCCCTACCGGTGCCTCACCGCGCCACCGCCAGGCAGTACGCCTCGTCCCCCGCGAGGAGGTTGCGGTGGGTGTCCTCGGCGGTGATGACGCCCCCGTCCAGGACGAGCACCCGGTCCGCCGCGTCCAGGAGCGCCGGGCTGCTGGTCAGCACGAGCGTGGTACGGCCCCGGCGCAGCTTCGCGACGTTGCGCGCGATGAGCTGTTCGGTGACCGCGTCCACGGCCGTGGTGGGGTCGTGCAGGACGAGCACGTCGGTGTCGGCGGCCAACGCGCGTGCCAGGGAAAGCCGTTGGCGCTGACCGCCCGAGAGGTTCGCCCCCCGGTCACGTACCACGTGGTCGAGCCCCTCGCGGTGGAGGGCGACGACGTCGGTGAGCATGGACGCCTCCACGGCCTCCGCGATCTCCCGCCCGCTGCCCGACGGGTCGATGTTCGTCCGGAGGGTGCCGGCGAAGATCTCCCCGTCGTAGGGGTTCACCAGCAGGTGTGCGCGGACCGCCTCGATCGACAGGTCACCGATCTCCCGGCCGCCGACCCGGACCACTCCCCCGTACGTCCGGGGAGCGGCGTTCACCGCGAGAACGGCGGCGAGGTCGGCCGCCGCGCGCGGCTGGTAGGCGGCGACGGCCACGAACTCGCCTGCGGCGACGGCGAACTTGACCCCCTGGAGCGTCCCGTGGTGGACACCGTCGACCTCCAGGGCTCCGCCGGCGTCCGGGCGCTCGGGGCCCGGTGTCATTACCGGGGGCGCGTTGAGGACGAGGGCCATGCGCTCGGCCGAGGCGCGGGCCATCATCACGTACTTGGGCATCTCGGAGAACATCTTGAGCGGCTCCATGATGAACTGCGCGAGCCCCACGGCCATGACGAGTTCACCGATGGTGATCCGGCCCTCGAACGCCAGCCAGCCGGCGGTCAGGGAGACGGCCGTGGCGAGGGCCGCGTTGAGAGCCAGCGCGGTGCCCGCGTAGGTGCCGTTCACCCGGGCGACGGTGATCGCCTGGCGCTTCGCGTCCGTGCTGACCTCGCGGTAGGCCCCGAACGCCGCGTGGTTGCCGCCGAAGCCGTGCAGTGGGCGCAGCCCGATGATGAGGTCGGCGACCTTGGCGCCCGCCCGGGCCACCCGGGCCTGCTGCTCCTGCGTACTGGCCCCGATCCGCTTGGACATCACGGCGAGGACCGACAGGATCGCGACGGTGCCCACCATCACCAGCAGGCCGAGCCGGAGGTCGGCGAGGCTCAGGGCGAGAGCCGCGACCACGATGGCGACCAGTGAGCTGATCAGCAGCGGCACCACCTCGATGATGTCGGCGGTCTGGTCGGCGTCCTCGGTGGCGACGGTCAGGATCTCGCCGGACTTGAGGCCCACGTCCCTGGCCACCGGCTGGAGCCCGCAGGCGGCCACCTGGACCCGCCAGCGGTGTGCCTCGGTCGTGTTGGCCTTCTGCAGCACGCGCATGCCGAACCGCCACGACAGGGACACCGTCGTGATGATCACGGCGAGCGAGCCGATCGAGACGCCGAGGGAGCCGAGGCTGCGGTCCTGCATCGTGTGCTCGACGATGAGTCCGAGCGCGATGGGGAACGCGGTCTCCGCCGCCTGGTACAGGCCCATCAGGACGGTGCCCGCGATCATGGCGCCGATGTTGCGGCGGAGCGCGGTCCGCAGGATGGCGGCCCCGGGGCGGGGCCGCTCGGTGTCAGGAGTCTTCATCAGGGTCAGGAGTTCTCGTCGAGGTGGCGGGCGATCGCTTCGGGGGTTCGCAGGGTGAACAGGTCGCGGATGGTGATGACAGGACCGTACTCGCGGCGGAGCAGTCCGACGAGCCGCACCGCCAGCATGGAGTGCCCGCCGAGGGACACGAAGTCGCTGACCGCGCTGACCTCGTCGTCGTCGAGGTCGAGCGCCTCGGCGTAGAACTCGCAGACGACGCTCTCGGTCTCGGTCTCGGGGCCGCGCTCCCCCGCCGTGGTGAGGGCGCCGAGCGGCCTGGCCTCGGGGAGCGCCTTGGTGTCGGCCTTGCCGTTCACGGTGAGCGGGATGCTGTCGACCTGGGCGTAGTGCGTCGGGCGCAGGAAGTCCGGCAGCCCGGCGCCCACCTCGCCCGCGACCTGCGCGAGATCGGCGGGGCCCGTGAGGACGAGATAGGCGGCCAGTCGGTACGCCCCGTCGACTCCCGGGTCGGGCTGGGCGACGGCGGCGACGAAGCGCACCGCCGGGTGGGCGGCGAACACGGCCTCGACCTCCCCGAGTTCGACCCGGTGGCCACGGATCTTGACCTGCTGGTCGGTGCGGCCCAGGTAGGCGATGTTCCCGTCGGGCCGGCGGATCACCAGGTCCCCGGTGCGGTACATCCGCTCCCCGGGCGCGCCGAAGGGGCAGGCGACGAAGCGGTGCGCGGTCTGGGCGCTGCGGCCCAGGTAGCCGCGGGCGATGCCGATGCCGGACACGTACAGCTCGCCGGGGACGCCGTCGGGCAGCGGTCGCAGCCAGGGGTCCAGGACGTACACCTCGGTGTTGTCGATGGCCACGCCGACGACCGGGTCCTGGCACTCGAAGGTGCCGACGCCGAGGGTGTTGATGGTGTACTCGGTGGGCCCGTAGAGGTTGTAGCCGACGGTGCCCTCGGTCTCGGCGAGACGCTGCCACAGGGTCGGGGTGACGGCCTCGCCGCCCAGCAGGACGAGCGCGGGACGCCGTTCGGGGTCCTCCAGCAGCCCTTCGGCCACCAACTGCTGGGCGTAGGTGGGTGTCACGTTGATGACGTCGATGCCGTGCCGCAGGCAGTACGCGACGAGCCGGGGTGCGTCGCGGCGCAACTCCTCGTCGCAGATGTGGACTTCATGACCGTCGGCGAGCCACAGCAGCTCCTCCCACGACATGTCGAAGGCGAACGACACGGTGTGCGCGATACGGAAGGTCCGGTGGCCGTGCTCGGCGAGAACGGGTTCGAAGATCCGGCGCTGATGGTTGATCAGCATGTTGGTGAGACCGGCGTGTTCGGTCACCACGCCCTTGGGCTTCCCGGTCGATCCGGAGGTGTAGATGGTGTACGCGGGGTGGCGCAGCCGGTCCGGGTCACCCGGCGCGAACGTCGTGTACGGCGCGGCCTCCGGCAACGGGCGGTCCAGCTCGATGAGTTCGCCGGTCAGCCGGGGCGACACCGCGCTCACGGTGAGGATCACCTCGGGCCGGGCGTCCTCGACGATCGCGGCGATCCGCTCGTCGGGGTGGTCCAGCTCCAGCGGTACGTACGCGGCCCCGACACGCAACACCGCGAACAGCGCGGCGATCCAGTCGAGGGAGCGCGGGATCGCCAGGCCCACCGTCGTCTCGGGCCCGATGCCGCGTGCGGCGAGAACGCCCGCCACGGCCCGGCTGCGCTCCTGGAGTTCGCCGAAGGTCAGGGTCGCGCCGTCGGCGACGAGGGCGGTCCGGTCCGGATCACGGTCGGCCGCGAGGTCGAACCGGTCGACGACGGTGTCGGTGCCGACCTCGGTGCGCGCGGCGGCGGTGGGGTCCGGGCCGAGGCCGGGCAGCGCGCCCATCGGGCCGGTGGCCTGGGCCAGGTCCTCCAGGACGCGCAGGTAGTCGTCGAGGAGGCTGCGGGCGCTGTCGGTGTCGCCGTGGCGGTGCTCCAGCTTGACCGTGAGCCGGTCGCCGGGTGTGACGACCCAGGTGTAGGGGTAGTGCGTGGAGTCGTCTGCCTGGACCTCGGTGATGCCGTGGCGGGCGTTCATCTCGGCGAACGCGTCCAGGTCCAGGAAGTTCTGGAGCACGAACAGGTTGTCGAACAGGGTGTCGTGTCCGGCGGCCCGCTGGATCTCGCCGAGGCCGAGGTGTTCGTGGTCCATCGCCGCCACGCGCGCCGCCTGTACGGAGGAAAGGTAGGCGTCGACCGAGTCGTCGGGCCTGGCCCGCGTCCACAGGGGGACGGTGTTGAGCAGGACACCGACGATGTCGCCGTGCCCTTCGCCCTCACGCCCCGAGACGGTGACGCCGAAGACCGCGTCGCTCCGGCCGGTACGGGCTCCGAGAAGGAGACCGAAGGCTCCGGTCAGCACGGAGTTCAGCGTGACACCCCGGGTCCGGGCCGCCTCGCGCAGCTGCTCCGACAGCTCGGCGGAGAGGGAGCGCACGAGCGGCCGCGGCAGCGCGTCGGCCAGGGCCGGGGCCGGTCCGGCGAGGAGCGTCGGCCCGGCCAGACCTGCCAGGTGCTCCGCCCAGAAGCGTTCCGCCACGGCCGGGTCCTTGGCGGCGAGCTGCCGGGCGTACTCCTCGAAGCCGGGCACGGCGGGCGTCGCGTCCCACGGTTCGCCGGCGACGACGGCCTCGTACGCGTCGAACAGGTCGCGCAGCAGGATCTCGCGGGACCAGCCGTCCCAGAGCAGCAGGTGGTAGCTGAGCAGCAGCCCGTCGCGGCCGTCGGGCAGCCGGGCCACGGTCATCCGGACGAGCGGCGGCTGCCCCGGGTCGAAGCCCTGCTCGCGGTCGCGGGTGCGCACCGCATCGACCTCGGCGTCGTCGGCCAGGTCGAGGGTGCGGACGGGGACCCGGCGGCCCGCCGCGAGGAGCTGGACCGGGTTTCCGTCCTCGTCGGTGGTGAAGCCCGCGCCGACGACGGGGTGGCGGCCGATGACGTACGCCATCGCCTCGGCCAGCGCGTCGGGGTCCAGGCGACGGTCGAAGGCGAACCAGCTCTGCGCGACGTAGTGCCCGGCCGTGCCCGCCGCTTCCGTGCCGGTGCCGATGCCCGTGCCCGGACCCGTGCCCGCCAGCTGAGCCTGGAAGTACAGGCCTCGCTGGAGCGGGGTGACGGGTGCGGTGCGCTCGGCCGTCACGGACGCGTCCGCGATCTGCTCCAGGGCGGTCAGCCAGTGGCCGGTGATCGCGTCGGGAACGGAGTCGGCGAGGGTGAAGGCCGCGTGGAGGGAGCCGGTGCTCTCGTCGGTCCAGGCGTTGACCTCGACGGCGTACGGGCTGTCACCCTGGTCGGCGCCGGTGATCCGCAGGGCTTCCGATTCGCTGCCCCGGCCGAGGTAGTTGAAGAGGACCTGCGGCCGGGCGGTCAGCAGCGGGGCCGTCTGCGGGTTGAGGTAGCGGAGCCTGCCGTACGCGATGTGCCCGTCCTCGTCCGGCTGGCGTTCGGCGGTCTCGCGGGCCGCGGCGACGGGGTCGGTGTGGGCGGTCAGGCGTACGGGGGCGATGGAGGTGAACCAGCCGACGGTGCGGGAGTAGTCGTGGTCGTCCCGCGCCGGAACGCGGCCGTGCCGCTCCAGGTCGACGGCGAGATCGGTGGGCTCGGTCTGGATCCGGGTCAGCGCGGTGCGCAGGGCTCCGCAGAGCAGCTCGGTGAGTCCGAGGCCGAGTGCGCCGGGCGCGTTGCGGGTCACCCGGTCGCTCGCGCCGGGCGGCAGGACGACGGTGGTCTCCCGGAGATCGCGGACCGTGGGCGTCAGCGCCGGGGCATCCAGAGTGGTGAGCCAGTGGCCGAGGCCGTCGGCCGTCTCGGCGGACCGCAGGGCCAGCGCCTCCGCGTACGCGGCGTAGGAGGTGGTCGGCGGCGGCAGGGCGGCCCCGCTGCTCAGGGCGGTGGTCAGGTCGTCGAGGAGGAGGAGCCAGGACACCGCGTCCACGGCGATGTGGTGGACGGTGACGACCAGGGTGCCGCTCGCGGCGAGCCAGGAGAACGCGATGACGTCCCCGGTGGTGGGGTCGAGCCGCCCGGCCGCCTCGTTCGCGGCGGCGGTCGCGTCGGTGGTGTGCCCGGTGACGACGGAGGTCCCGCGGGCGGGTTCGGTGCGCAGGGACCAGACGCCGTGCTCGATGTGCAAGCGCAGCCGCAGGGCCGGGTGTGCGGCCACGACGGCTTCGGCCGCGCGCCGGATGTCCGCGAGGCCGGTGCCTTCGGGGACGGTGAGGGCCCTGGCCTGTGCGAACCGGGCGAGTGAGCCGCCCAGTTCGCGTTGGCGCAGGATGATCGGGGTGAGGGGCAGGGGGCCGTCCTCACGGCGGGAGGGTGCCGACGGCTCGGGGGCCGGGGCGCGCGTCGCGAGGTGGCCGGCGAGGGCGCGCGGCGTCTTGAACAGGAACACGTCCCGGGGTGCGATCGGCAGGCCGAGTGCCCGGGCACGGTTGATCACCGTGATGGCGACGATGCTGTCACCCCCGGCGCCGAAGAAGTCGGTGTCGGCGTCGACGGCGGCGCCGGGCAGGGTCTCGGCGAAGATGCCGGTCAGGGCGGTGAGGGCGGAGTCACCGAGGGGCGGCGTGGTCTCGTCCCGGGCGGCGTCCTGCCGTGCGGCCCGGTCGGTCAGCGCCTTGCGGTCCAGCTTTCCGTTGACCGTCAGCGGCAGCGCGTCGATCGGCAGGACCCGGCCCGGCACCATGTGTGCGGGGAGCTTGGCGGCGAGCAGGGCGCTCACGTCAGCGGGCGGCTCCCCGACGACATGGGCGACGAGGTGGTCGCCGCTGTCCGCCACGGTGACGGCCGCATCGACGACCCCGGTCAACTCCTGTACCGCACTTTCCACTTCGCCCAGCTCGACGCGGAAGCCCTTGAGCTGCACCTGGTCGTCCGCCCGGCCCGCGAACTTCAGCTCGCCGTCGAGCGTCCGGCGGGCGAGGTCGCCCGTGTGGTACATCCGCGAGCCGTCGGCGGCGAACGGGTTCGCCACGAAGCGCTGGGCGGTGAGCCCGGGGCGGCCCAGGTAGCCGAGGGACACCTGGTCGCCCGCGACATAGATGGCGCCCACCCGGCCCGGCGGCACCGGCCGCAGCCGGTCGTCGAGCACATGGACGGTCAGGCCCGGGATCGGACCGCCGATGGGGCTGGCGCCGTCGCCCCGGGTGAAGTCCTCGTCCGTGAGCACCCGGTGGGTGACATGGACGGTGGTCTCGGTGATGCCGTACATGTTGACCAGCTCGGGCGTACCGGTGCCGTGCCGCTCGACCCAGCCGCGCAGCCGCCCGAGGTCGAGCGCCTCGCCACCGAAGACGATGCGGCGCAGCGAGGTGACCGGTTCCTCGGCGTGCAGGTCGGCCTCGATGAACTGGTGGAAGGCGGACGGGGTCTGGTTGAGGACGGTCACGCCGCGTTCGCGGACCAGCCGGTGGAAGTCGACCGGCGAGCGGGTCAGCCCGTACTCCGGTACGAGCAGTTCGCCTCCGTGGGCGAGTGCGCCCCACAGCTCCCAGACGGCGAAGTCGAAGGAGAATGAGTGGAACTGGACCCAGACGTCGCCGGGTCCGAAGTCCATGTCCGGCCGGGTGTTGGCGAGGAGCGTCGTCACCGCGGAGTGCGGGACGACGACGCCCTTGGGCCTGCCGGTCGAGCCCGAGGTGTAGATGACGTACGCCGGGTCTCCCGGGCGGACGTCGGGCGCGGCGGGCCCGGCGGACTGCGGGAGGTCCTCGCCCTGGACGAGCACGCGGGCCGTCACCCCGGCCCTCTCCAGCAGGTCGGTGAAGCGGCCCTGCTGTTCCCGGTCCACGAGAACGACCTGCGGGGCGGAGTCGGCGAGGATGTACTCCAGCCGCTCGTCCGGGTAGGCCAGGTCCAGCGGTACGTACGCGCCTCCTGCGGTGACGACGGCGACCAGGGCGACGACCTGTTCCAGGGAGCGCGGGACGGCGACGGCGACCCGTTGCCCGGGGCGGACCCCGGCCGCGCGCAGGGCCGAAGCCAACGCGTCCTTTTCGGCTGCGAGTTCACCGTAGGTGAGGGAGCGGGTGGTGCCGTCCAGCGCGCACCGGGTGACGGCGGTGGCCGCCGGGTCGCGGTGCGCGGCGGCGTCGAACAGCTCGCCCAGGGTGGCCGGGACCGCCTCCTGCGCCGGGGCCCTGCCCGGCGTGGGAAGCAGGGAGTCGACCGGTGTGTCCGGGCGGCCGAGCAGTCCGGTGAGGGTCCGGGTGAACGTGTCGAGAATGATTTCGGCGCTTGCGGGGCGCAGGAGTTGACCGTCGTAGATGAGGTTGAAGCGCACCCGGCCGTTCTGTGCGCGCTCGACGACGAGGGTCAACGGGTAGTGCGGTGCTCCCTCGTTGACGATGCCGGTGATGACGAGGGTGTCGTCGGGTCCGCGCAGGGTGGCCAGGTCGGTGGCGACGTCGAAGACGACCAGGGTGTCGAAGAGGGTGCCCGTGCCGCTCTGCCGGCCGGTCCGGGCCAGGGAGACGTGCTGGTGCGGCAGGACCGCGCCCTGGTGCCGCTTCACGGCGTCCAGCAGGTCGTACGCCGTGTCGGTCGCGGACCAACGGGCGCGCACCGGAATGGTGTTGATGAAGAGGCCCACCATGTCGCGGATGCCGGGGACGTCGGCGTCACGTCCGGAGACGGTGGAGCCGAAGACGACGTCCCTGCTGCGCAGCAACCCGCCCAGGGTCGCCGCCCACGCGCTGTGCACGGCCACGCTCAGGGAGACTCCGGCGGAGCGTGCGGCGACGTCGATGTCCTCGTCGGGCTCCGCCGTGACGCCGGCGAACCGTTCGGAGGGGGTGTGGCCCTCGGCGACCAGGGACGGGCCGGGCAGTCCGGCGAGCTCCTCGCGCCAGACCCGGTCGCTCTCGTCCTGGTCGCGGGCGGCGAGCCAGTCCACGTAGTCGCGGTAGCCGCCGCGCGCGTACACCGATCCCGGTGCGTGGTATTCGGTCAGCAGGGTGCGGAGCATCGGCGGCACCGACCAGCCGTCCGCGATGATGTGGTGCACGGTCTGGACGAGGACCCAGGGGCCCGTGTCGGAGCGGATGAGCGTGTAGCGCATCAGGGGGCCGGTGGCGAGGTCGAACCCGGCCCGGCGGTCCCGCTCGGCGAGGGCGCGGATCTCCTCGTCGGTGCGGGCGGGGCCGTCCAGGGTGGTGAAGGGGGCGCGCCTGCCGTGTTCGACGACGGAGACGACCCGTCCGTCGGCGAGGGCCGTGAAGCGGGCGGCCAGGTTGGGGTGGAGGGTGAGCAGCCGGGTGGCCGCCGCCGCCAGCCGGTCGGCGTCCACGTCGCCGTCCAGTGTCATCACCTGTTGCTCGACATAGCTGCCCGTGGCGTCGTCGTCGAAGACGGAGTGGAAGTAGAGGCCTTCCTGCAACGGGGTCAGCGGCAGGATGTCGTGCAGTGCCGGGCCGTCCAGGGCGTCGACGTCGGCCTGGGTCAGCGGCACCAGGGGGAAGTCGCTGGGCGTGTGGCCGCCGTCTTCGAGCGCGGCGAGTGCGGTGAGGGCCGAGCGGAAGTGGTCGCCGAGGGTGGTGATGTCGTCCTCGGTGAACACGCCTTCGGGCCAGGAGATGGTGGTGACCAGTTCGTACGCGCCGCTCGCGTCGGGTTCCGCGATCGCGTTGAACTCCAGGGCACGCGGCAGCCGCATGTGGGGGTCGCGCCTCTCGCCCAACTGCCCTGTCGTTCCCGCGAGCTGCCAGTCGCCCGCGCTGCCCGCGTCGAAGCGGCCCAGGTAGTTGAAGAGCACCTGCGGTGCGGGGGCGCCGGTCGGTCCGTCGGCGTCTCGATAGCGCAGGGCCCCGTAGGAGAGGCCACCCGCCGGTACGCGGGCGAGGTCCTCCTTCACTGCCTTGAGGGCGGCGGCCAGGTAGGCCGGTGCGGTGAGGTCGCTCGCCGCACCGGGGTCCACGGTGACCGGGAACAGAGTGGTGAACCAACCAACGGTACGCGAGAGTTCGGGCTCGAAGCCGGCCGCGGGCGCGACGAAACGGCCTTCGCGGCCGTGCCCTTCCAGTTCGATGTGGGCGAAGGTCTGGTCCTGCCCCTGGTCCCGCCGCAGGCGGGCGAGGGCGACGGCGAGGGCGGTCAGCAGGACGTCGTTGACGCCCGCGTGGAACCTGGCGGGGATCTCCCCGAGCAGTGCGGCGGTGGTGGCGGGGCCGACGGAGACCGTCCGGGTCCGTTCGCGGGCCACGGTGTCGGCCGCGCTGAGAGCCCGCCTGCCGATCGGGGCGTCGGCGGCGGGCAGCGCGGAGGCGTAGTGCGGACGGTGCGCATCGAACGGGGTACGGCCCAGGAGCTGCGTCCACCGCCTGAACGACGTTCCGACCGCCGGCAGTTCGACGGCCTCGCCCGAGGAGAGCTGCCGCCAGGCGGTGGCGAGATCGTCCATCAGGATGCGCCAGGACACACCGTCGATGACCACGTGGTGGGCGACCAGGACGAGTTGGCGGTCTGCCCGGCGCCAGACGGCGCGCAGCATGACGCCGTGGTCCGGGTCGAGCGCGGCGGTCGCGAGGGCGACGCAGTCCTCGACGGGGGCGTCGCTCTGCTCCCAGCAGCGGGCAGTCGCACCGGCCTCGGGGATGTCGAAGCCCCAGCGCTCACCGCGCACCAGCCGGGCGCGGAGCATGTCGTGCCGGGTGAGCACGGCGGTGAGGAGGCCGTCGAGGGCCTCGGGGGTCAGTTCGGCCGGGGTGGTGAGGACGACCGACTGCACGAACCCGTCGATGGAGTCGGTGGTCTCACCGAGCCACTGCACGATGGGTGATCCGACGACGGTGCCGGTCGCGACGTCGCCGTGGTCCACGGGGGCGACGGACTCACGGCTCGCCACCGCCGCCAGTGCCCCCACGACGGTGTGGGTGAAGATCTGGCGTGCGCTGACATGGAGACCGACCTCGCGCAGGGCGCTGAGCAGGGAGATCGCCAGGATGCTGTCGCCGCCGAGCTGGAAGAAGTCCTGGTCCACGCCGACGGCGTCCAGGCGGAGCACCGCCGCGACGGCCTCGCACACCAGCCGTTCGTTCTCGGTTGCCGGCGCCTGGAGGGCGCCGGTGTCTGTCGCGGGCTCGGGCAGCGCGTTCCGGTCGACCTTGCCGTTCGCGGTGAGCGGGAACTCCGGCAGGACGACGACGTGGGTGGGCACCATGTACTCCACCATGTTCGCCGCGGCCCACGCCTTGACGTCGTCGGCGCTCAGGTCCTCGTCGCGGCCTGCCGGGATGACGTAGCCGACCAGGGAGGTGCCGCCCGCCGTGTTCTTCTTCGCGACGACGCAGGTGTGCCGTACGCCGGGGTGCTCGGCGAGAGAGGCCTCGACGTCCTCCAGTTCCAGCCGCATGCCCCGGATCTTGATCTGGTTGTCGGCGCGGCCGAGGAAGTCCAGTGATCCGTCCGGGGCGTACCGCGCCAGGTCGCCGGTGCGGTAGAGCCGGGAGCCGTCGGTGGCGAAGGGGTTGGCGACGAAGCGGGAGGCGGTGAGGCCGGGCGCGCCCACGTACCCGCGACCCAGCAGAAGGCCGCCGACGTACAGTTCGCCGCCGACGCCGACCGGGACGGGGCGCAGTTCTTCGTCGAGGACGTAGAGCTGGGTGTTGGGGTTGGCCTTGCCGATCGACGTCGACAGGCGTGTCGCGGCTCCCCGGTAGATGACGTGGGAGACGCCGATGGTCGTCTCGGCGGGGCCGTAGCCGTGGTACAGCGGGATGTCGAGGCGGGTACGGAAGCGTTCGTACAGCTCCGGGGTGAGGACCTCGCCGCCGCACCAGACGTGCCGCAGGCTGTCGAGGCGGCCGGAGTCGCCCACGAGCTCCAGGAGGACGTCCAGCATGGAGGAGACGAGGTAGGTGAAGGTGACGCGCTGTTCGGCGATGACGCCGAGGAGGTGGTGCGGGTCGCGTTCACCGCCGGGCCGCAGGACGATGAGCCGGCCGCCGGTGGTGAGGGGCAGGAAGATCTCGTTGACGGAGATGTCGAAGGAGAGCGGGGCCTTGAAGAGCGAGGCGTCGTCGTGGCCGAACCGGAGGATCTCGCGGGACTGCCAGAGCAGGCGCTCGCTGATCGCTTCATGCCGGATCATGGCGCCCTTGGGCCGCCCGGTCGAACCGGACGTGAAGATGACGTAGGCCAGTGAGTCCCCGGGGGCGGTCGTGTCGGGCGCGTCCGTCGGGTGGGCGCCGTACTTCCAGTCGTCGAGGTCGACGGCGACGGCGTCCGGCTCCCCGGTGTCGGCCTTGCCCGTGGCGTTGAGCTGGAGGACGATCCGGGCGTCCTCGGCGACGACGGACCGGCGGGCGGCGGGCCACCGGGGGTCGAGGGGGACGAACGCGCCCTTGGCCTGGAGGACGGCGAGGAGGCCGACGACCATCTCGGCGGAGCGGCCGAGGGAGATGCCGACGACCTGCTCGGGTGCGAGGCCGCGCTCGACCAGATGGTGGGCCAACTGGGCGGACAGCTGGGCTGTTTCGCGGTACGTCAGTGAGCGGCGCTCGTCGACGATCGCGACGGCGTCCGGCCGCAGGCGTGCCTGCTCGGCGAACAGCTCCATGACGGTCGGGCGGGCCCGGTCGGCCCGGGTGTCGTTCCACCGGGCCAGTTCCTCGGCGCGCGTCAGGGGGTCGGACGGGCCGATGGTGCCGAGGGGCCGGTCCGGGAAGTCGGCCAGGTCGTCCAGGGCCCGCTGCGCGTCGGACCGGTCGACGCCGGGCGGCACGGTGATGCCGAGGGTCTGTACGTCGGTCTCCCACCCCCCGGTGCTGCTCGTGCCGTTGTCGAACCGTCCGAGGAGGTCGGGGAAGGGGGTGGCGGGGGTGAGGTCCATGCCGTCGGGGCCGGTGCCGGTCGCCCAGTACGCAAGCCCGACGGCACACGCCTCGACGACGGTCCGTTCGCTGTGGTCGCCGATCCGCCGACGCAACGAGGCCAGCCGAGTGGGGGAAAGCAGTATGCGAGAAGCGCCCGGTTCCGACATCGAAGTCTCAGCATCCTTTCGAGGCGTGCGAGTTGAACGAGCGTTGGTCTGGTTCTCCGCTAACTTCCCTCGCGCCAGGCGCGCCACAGCCGGGCGTACTGGCCTCCCAGCTCGACCAGTTCGCTGTGGGTTCCCTCCTCCACCACGCGTCCCGCCGAGAGCACGGCGATCCGGTCCGCGGCCATCGCCTGGGTCAGCCGGTGGGCCACGAACAGGGTGGTCCGGCCGGAGCAGGCGGCCAGCACGGCGCGTTCCAGCTCGGCGGCGCCCTCGCTGCCCGCCTCAGCGGTCGACTCGTCGAGCACGACGACCGGCGACCTGGCGAGCACCAGTCTGGCCAGGGCCAGTTGGGCGACCTTGGTGACGTCCAGGCGTTCGCCGCCCTCGCCGACCTGGGTGTTCAGGCCGTCGGGAAGAGCGGCGGCCCATTCCCCGGCGCCGACCGTGCGCAGGGCGTCCATCAGGTCGTCGTCGCTCGCGAGGGATGCGGCGAGCCGCAGGTCGTCGGCGAGCGGTCCGGAGAACACGTGGGTCTCCTGGGTCAGGATGCTCACCAGGGCGCGGGCCCCGGCCTCGTCCATGCCCGCGAGGTCGTGGGTCCCGATGTGCACCGACCCGGCCTGCGGCCTGCCGATGCCGGCGATGAGAGCGGCCAGGGTCGACTTGCCCGCGCCCGTCGCCCCGACGAGGGCGAGCGAGCCGCCGGCCGGGATGGACAGGGAGACGTCCCGCAGCACCGGGTCCTCGGCCCCGGGGTAGGTGAACGTCAGGTCCCGGACGGTGACCGGGTAGGGCGCGACGGCGGCGGTGGCGACCGAGGCGTCGCCCACCAGGCGCGCCTCGGAGGGCTCCGAGAAGACGCCGACCAGACGGGTGAGGCTCGCGCCGGACTTCTGGGCCTCGTCGAAGGTGAACATGATGGCGCCGAGCGGGGTGAACAGGCGGTGGAACATCAGCGGGGCCGCCGACACCTCGCCGAGGGTGGCGGCGTCGGCCTCCAGCAGGGCGTATCCGACGACCAGGATCAGCACGAGTCCGATGAACTCGGCCCGGTTCTCGCGGCCGACGAACCGGCCGAAGAAGCGGAACACCTCGATGCCGAGGTTGCGCACCCGCCAGGACTCGTCCGTGACCTTCTCGCGTACGGCGTCCTCCAGGCGGTAGGCCCGGACCGTGTCGATGCCGTTGAGTCCGCTGATCAGGGCCTGGGCGCGGTGGGCCTGGGCCGCCCGCTGCTTGCGGTAGAGGGGCGCGGAGCGGGGCAGGTACCAGCGCAGTGCCAGCGCGTAGGCGGGCAGGGCGCAGGCTCCGGCCAGGCCGAGCCGCCAGTCGAGGCCGAACATGCCGATCGTCGCGATGACGACCAGGACGCCCGCGGAGAACACGGTGGGGACGGCCGTGCGGATGCCCTTGGAGATGACGGCCACGTCGTCGCCGACGCGGGAGAGCACGTCTCCCCGGCCGACTTCCTCGACGCGCGCGCTGGGCATGCCGAGCACGGCGCGTACGGCTTCCTCGCGGAGCCGGGCGAGCAGTTCGGCCCCGAGCTTCCCGATCAGGAAGGTGGAGGCCGCGGTGGCCGCCGCGCCGAACAGGGCGGCCGCCACCATCAGGATGCCGACGGTGAGGAGTATCGAGCGTGACTCGCCCCCGACGACCCCGTCGACGACCTGGCCGAGCAGCAGCACGGGGAGCACTTGGAGTGCGGCCCCGGCCAGCGTGGTGAGGACGGTGGAGGCCGACAGCCAGGGGGCCTGCCGGCAGTGCCGGGCCACCCAGCGGGCGGCTTCTCCCCCCGTCGCGGTGCGCAGGGTCGTGGGGGCGACGGGGGTGTCGGTGACAGTCACGCAGAGACCGATTCTCGCCGGGGGACGGGCCGTCGGGTGGCCATCACTACTTGGCCGACTCGACGAGTTCGTCGATCGCGTACGGCAGGGAGAGCAGGGTGCCCTGGGACATCGCGGCGCCGACCGCGGGGCCTTCGCTGTCCAGGAGGTAGGAGACCTTGCCGCTCTTGACGGCCGGCAGATTGGCGAACAGCTCGGACTTCTTGAGCGCCTCCGTGTCGGCCTTGTCGTTGACGACGAAGATGCGGTCGACGTCGATCAGGTCGATGCGCTCGGGCGAGAGCTCGGTGGAGAAGCCGCCGTCGGCGATCTTGTCGATCTCGGTCTGGTAGGTGAATCCGGTGCCCGTGACGAGCCGTCCGCGTACGTCGGTGGAGGTGAAGGCCGAGATGGAGTCCTTGTACCAGGACAGGGCGACGGCCTTCTGCCCGCCGAAGTCCGGGTTGGCCTTCTTGGCGGCGTCCAGCTGGGTCTGGATGCCCTTGATCAGTTCGGCGCCCTCCTTCTCCTTGCCGAGCGCCTTGGCGATGTGGGCCGCGTTGTCCTGCCAGGGGGCGCTGAAGAGCTCCTTCTCGCCCTTGGTGCGGCCGACGGTCGGGGCGATCTTGGAGAGCTTCTCGTAGGCCGCCTTGTCGACCTCGGAGTAGACCGCGATGATCAGGTCGGGGCGCAGCGAGGCGATCTTCTCGAAGTTGGGTCCTGCGTCCCCGTTCTTCATGACGACCTCGGGGCGGGCGTCGCCCCACTTGTCCTTCACCCAGGGCCACTGGGTGTTGATGTCGGGGGTCTGGCCGGCCGGGTTCGGGTACTGGTCGACCATGCCGACCGGCTTGATGCCGAACGCCAGGACGGCCTGGTCGTCGGTGTAGCCGACGGTGACGACCCGCTGGGGGGCCTTCTTCACCTCGGTGGACCCGAACGCGTGCTCCACGGTGACCGGGAACACGCCTTCGGCCGCCGCGGGGGCGTCGTCGTTCTTCTTCTCGTCGGCCGAGTCGCTGCCGCATCCGGCGAGGAGGCCGACGCCGAGGGTGGCAGCGGACACCGCCGCGGCCAGTCTCTGCCACGGCTTCAGGGGCGTCGTTCGATGGAGAAGCATCCGTCAAATCCCTTGCTTTCGCGCTGTCCACTGCGCCCCGGTATGAGGGCAGCCAGACTGTACCCCGAGCAAGTGAGGCTAGCCTAGCCTAACCGGTCAACTTTCGACTGGTCAGGACGAGTTGAACCTGTCATTGCGCCAAGATCCCTCAAGCGCTCTTCTGTTCGATTATCGGACTACGCTTCGGTCCGCACATGGGCCCGGCCGATCGGAACGATCAGCGGCCGGTCACCCACCGGGTCGTCGATCACCTTGGCCCGCAGCCCGAACGCCTCGTGGAGCAGCTCCGCGGTGATCACGTCCCGGGGGTGCCCCTGGGCCAGGACGGCTCCCCCGCGCATGACGACGAGGTTGTCGCTGTAGCGCGTGGCCAGGTTGAGATCGTGCAGCACCATGACGACGGTGCAGCCCGACTCGTGCAGATCGTCGACCAGGTCGAGTACGTCGATGGCGTGGGCCAGGTCCAGATACGTGGTCGGCTCGTCCAGCAGCAGCAGATCGGTGCCCTGGGCGAGGGTCATCGATATCCATACGCGCTGGCGCTGGCCGCCGGACAGGGAGTCCACGGTCCGGTCGGCGAGGTCCGCCACCCCGGTCATGGCCAGGGCGCGCCGCACCACGTCGGCGTCGTCCGACGACCACTGCCGCAGCCAGCTCTGGTGCGGGTGGCGTCCCCGGGCGACCAGGTCGGCGACGGTGAGCCCTTCCGGGGCGACCGGTGCCTGCGGCAGCAGGCCGAGCTTCTTCGCCACGTCCTTGGTCCGGAGCGTGCCGATGTCCTCGCCGTCCAGGACGACGGTTCCGCCGGCCGGTTTGAGCAGCCGGGTCAGGGTGCGCAACAGGGTGGACTTGCCGCAGCCGTTGGGGCCGATGATCGTGGTGATCACCCCGGACGGAATGGCCACGTCGAGCTGGTCGATGACCGTCCGGTCGCCGTACCCGACGGTGACGCCCCTGGCGGCCAGCCGTGGGGCGTCCTTGACGCCGACGTCGGTCCGGGCGGTGAACTGAGCGGCCACGAGCCCCCCTTGTTGAGGTCAGCCTTACTTCTACCATCTAGCGGAGGTTCGCCCGTACCAACAGGTAGACGAGGAACGGGCCGCCGATCACGGCGGTGACCACGCCCACCGGGAGACCGATCGGCAGCGCCGCGCGGGCGATCAGATCGGAGCCGATCAGCAGCAGCGCGCCCACCATGCCGGAGGCGATCAACGGCGGTGTGGGC
Organism: Streptomyces globisporus C-1027; assembly: GCF_000261345.2. Lineage (NCBI taxonomy): Bacteria > Bacillati > Actinomycetota > Actinomycetes > Kitasatosporales > Streptomycetaceae > Streptomyces > Streptomyces globisporus. Next base: position 368,255 of record NZ_CP013738.1, read on the forward strand.
CACCGCGCCAGACGCATCGCCACCTGCGGGGCCACCAGCGCGACGAACGGGACCGGTCCCGCCGCGCTCACCCCGACGGCGGCCAGCAGGACCGCGCAGAGCAGCAGAACGGCCCGCACCCGGCCGAACCGCACGCCCAGCCCGGCGGCGACGTCGTCGCCGAGGTGCATCGGTTTGAACGGGAAGGCCACGGTGGCCACGACGGCCAGCAGGACGAGCGTGGCCCAGAACGCCACCTTGACCTCGTCCCAGGACCGGTTGTCCAGGGAGCCGACCAGCCACACCTGGGCACGCGCCACGTCCCGGATGTCGGCCGAGACCAGCAGCCAGGTCGTGATCGCCTGCATGACGGCGGTCACCGAGATGCCGATGAGGATGAGCCGGAAGCCGTCGACGCCGCGCCGCCAGGCGAGGAAGTAGACCAGCAGCCCCGTGCCGAGACCGCCGAGCAGGGCGGCGGCGGGCAGCCCGACCGAGCCGGTGATCGCCGCGGTGGTCCCGCCCGTCGCCGTCACCAGGAACACCGCGACGGCGCCGGCCCCGGCGGTGATCCCGAGGATGTCCGGGCTGGCGAGCGGGTTCCGGGCCATGGACTGGGTGATCCCCCCGGAGACGCCCAGAGCCACGCCCACGACGAGACCGGCCAGGGCCCGGGGCATGCGGAGGTCCATGACGACGAACTCGTCGACCTGTTCGCCGCGGCCGAGGATGGTGGCGATCACCCGGGACAGGCCGATGGGGAAGTCGCCGACGCTGATGGAGAGGCAGAAGATCAGGAAGGCCGCCGCCGCGAGCACCAGGGTGACCAGCACGAGCCAGGGCCGCCAGACGAACGACACCCGGCCGAGCCGCACACCGGGCGGCATCGACGCCTTCACTTCGGCCCCACCGGCCGCACCGGCCACTTCGGTCCCGTTCATGCGCTCCTGCACTTTTCTCATGCGCTCTTGAACTTCCCTCGCCACACCAGGACCGCGAAGAAGGGGGCCCCGAGGAGGGCGACCACGACACCCGCTTCCAGCTCGCCGGGCCGTACGACCACCCGGCCCACGATGTCGCAGACCAGCAGGACACCGGCCCCGAGGAGACCGGCGTACGGCACCAGCCAGCGGTAGTCGGGCCCGGTCAGATAGCGGGCCACATGGGCCACCATGAGCCCGAGGAAGGCGATGGGGCCGCAGGCGGCGGTGGCGGCCCCGGCCAGCAGGGTGACGGCGACGATGCCGAGGGTCCGGCTCGCCGCGATGTTCACTCCCAGCGCCCGCGCCACGTCGTCACCCAGGTTGAGCAGATTGAGGGCGGGCAGGGTGATCAGCGCCAGGCCCAGCCCGACGGCGATGAACCCGGTCACCGGCCAGATGACGTCGAAGCGGACCCCGGCGACGGAGCCCGCGTTCCAGAACCGCAGCGCGTTCAGCGACTCCTTGTCGGAGAGCGCCACCGCCGCGGTCATCGCCGCGAGGAACACGGTGACGCCCTGCCCGGCCAGGGCGAGGGTCAGCGGGTTGCCCGCGCCCCTGCCGATACTGGCCAGACCGAAGACGACGACACCGGCGAGACCCGCGCCGACGAAGGCGAACCAGACGTACTGGAACGGGTCGGTGAACCCGAACACGGCGATGACCGACACGACGGCGAAGGAGGCCCCGGCGTTCACCCCCAGCAGTCCGGTGTCGGCGATGGGGTTACGGGTGTACCCCTGGATCAGCGCCCCGCCGACCCCCAGGGCCAGGCCCGCCACGATCGCGAGAACCGTCCGGGGCACGCGCACGGTCTGGACGATGAGCCGGATCTCGGTGAGCTTCTGGTCGGGCTCGGGCTCCGCGAACAACCCGTGCCAGACCTCGGCGGGGCTCAGCGCGCGCGCCCCGACGGCCAGGGACACCGTCGCCGCGACCAGCAGGGTCACCGTGAGGACGACCAGCCCCACGACCCGGCGCCGACGGGTGTCCGTCGCCCCTTCCGGGGCGGGGCGCTCCACTGCGGTGGTCAACATGACGACGAACGATATCCCTTTGATCGGACCGGTCGGGCCCGGCCCGCCCGATGGGCCATCGGGCGGGCCGGGCGCTGAACTCGCTTTGTTTCGGAGGTTGCTACGGCCGTGCCTGGCCGCCTGCGCCCTCGACGGCCTGGACCGTCGGCCGGGACTCGTCGGAGGTGGATTTGACCCGCCGGTCGAGCAGCGAGTCCAGGATCTCGCCGACCCGTATCGCGGTGTTGGAGAGCAGCGACGTGGTGATGCCGTGCGTGTGCTCCGTACCGCCCTGGAGGTAGATGCCGCAGCGCAGGGCGGGGTCGGTCGAGATCCGGTAGTCGCGCTGCACGCGGACGCGGCCCTCGTCGTCGCGCAGGCAGTGCTCGCCGACCTGGCCGAGGAGGCCGAGCGGATCGGCGGGGCTGTAGCCCGTGGCGAACACCACGACATCGGCGTCGAGTTCCGACTCCTCGTCGGTCACCAGGGACCTCACGGTGGCGCGGACGCTGTCGGGCTTCTCCACCACCCCGGTGACCCGGGAGACGTTGAGGAAGCGCAGCCGTTCGGTGCCGAGGACCTTCTCCCGGTACATCTGCCGGTAGAGATCGTCGATGAGGTCGATGTCCACCACGGAGTAGTTGGTGTTGCCGTGGTAGGCCATCAGCCGCCTCTTGACCTCCTCGGGGGCGGCGAAGAAGTCGTCGACCGCGTCGGGGTCGAAGATCCGGTTGGCGAAGCTGCTGTCGTCGGCGGGGCTGTAGCCGTAACGGGAGAAGACCGCGCAGACCTCGGCGTCGGGGAACCTGCGGTGCAGGTAGGCGACGTTCTCGGCGGCGCTCTGTCCGGCACCGACGACGACGAACCGGGAGGGCGAGTCGCCTTCCAGCCCGTCGACCTTGCGCAGCAGATCGGAGTTGTGCCAGACCCGGTCGCCGCGTTCCACGCCGTCCGGCATGAGGGGACGCAGGCCGGTTCCGATGACGAGGTTGCGGGCCCGGTGGACCGAGAGCCCTTCCGCGGACCGGACGGTCACGTCCAGGTACTCCACGGTCCCGTCGTGCACGAACGGAGTGACCGCGACGACTTCGTGTCCGTAGGAGACCAGGTCGTCGACCTTGGCCGCGGCCCATTCGAAGTAGTCGTGGAACTCCACCCGCAGCGGGAAGAGGTTCTTGTGGTTGATGAAGTCGATCAGCCGGCCCTGGCTCTGCAGATAGCAGAGGAAGCTGAATTCGCTGGCCGGGTTCCGGAGCGTCACCAGATCCTTGAGGAAGGAGACCTGCATGGTGGCGTCGTCGATGAGCATGCCGCGGTGCCAGCCGAAGCTCGACTGCTGCTCGAAGAAGTGAGCGGTGACCGAATCCTGCCTGCCGACTTTGCTGTTGTGCTCGCTCAGCGCGATAGCCATGGCCACATTGGACGGGCCGAAGCCGATGCCGATGAGGTCGTGGACCAGTGGTGTGTCGCCAGGAAGACCCTGAGACATGTCACTCCCATCATCCGGGAAAGCCGCCTGTCAGGCGTGAGGGGAAGGGCTCGGTAAGTGGGCACGCCGACGGGGGTCACGCACCCAAACTTAGGTGAGCCTAAGCTCATCAACTCGCCTTGTCGATAGGGCACATGGGACGCCATCACGGTGATGATCTGTCAATCATGGCCGGAAATAAGCGCTGTTACCGCGCCATGCGCGACGCCTCGCGGCCCCGCCCCGCAGCCCCCACGCACACCCAGGACCGGCCACTGCCGGAGTACGGCCGAAATGCACGCCATGGATCCGGAAGCCGGCGGTCCGGTGCTCAGGCGTCGGGATCGGCGCGCGGGGGCTCCGACGCGTCGAGGCGGACCAGCCGGTACCCCTTAAGTCCCGTCTTCCGCTTCCGGCCCGGCGACGCGCCCCTGCGGCGCAGGTTCTGCGCCGCGCTGAACAGCGCACCGAGCTGGGGGTTGCCTCGCCTCAGACGGTAGAACGTGTCCCGCTTCACCCCCACGAGGGCGCCCGCCTCGATGAACGGCACGCCGCTCAGGATGGCGTCCAGGGCCACCCTGAGCACAGCCGGGTTGGTGGCGACGTCCGGCACCACGTCGTGCACATGCGCCAGGGACCTGGCTGTCGACAGGGCGGCGTCGAAGACCGGGTCCTCGGCACGCCAGGAGGCGAGCAGCCGCTCGGAGACGCCCGCGGCGGAAGCGCAGCCCGCGGTGCCGAGCCCCATGGCCGCCGCCCGGACCGCCTCGGCCCGCCGCTGCGCCTTCTCCTCCTTCAGGGACATGGCCGGCCGCAGCGCGTCCGCCAGAGCACGCTCCGCAGCCTTCGCTCCGTCGAGCCCGGCGACCACGGCTTCGGCCCAGGCCTCCGACGCCCCGGCCTCCGCGTCACTCCCCGCTCCACCGGCCGACCGGTCGTCCATCGATCCGCTCCTTCACCCGCACGCCGTGTTGTTCAAGATGCAACTATATGACCCGCTCCCCTCGGCCCGGCCTTGCCGACCGGCCGCTCCTGTACCCGCACGTCCTTACGGTCCCGTGACGCCTGCGCGCCGGACCCCGCCCGACGCCGCGCCCGGCCCTAGCGTGGCGGTCATGCGCGTACTGATCACCGGCGGAGCCGGGTTCATCGGGTCACATGTCGTCGCCGCCCTCGCCGCGGCCGGGCACGAGAGCGTGGTGCTGGACGCCCTGCTGCCCTCGGCCCACCCCGGCGGCACACCGCCACAGCTGCCGGGCGTCCGGACGGTCGTCGGCGACGTCCGGGACCGGGAGGCGGTGGCGGAAGCGCTGGCCGGGGTGGACGCGGTGTGCCACCAGGCGGCCATGGTCGGTCTCGGCAAGGACTTCGCGGACGCCCCGCTGTACGTGGGGTGCAACGACCTCGGTACGGCGGTGCTGCTGGCGGAGATGGCCGCGGCCGGGGTCCGGGACCTGGTGCTGGCCGGGTCGATGGTGGTCTACGGCGAGGGGCGCTACGACTGCTCCCGGCACGGCACGGTCCGCCCCGGGCCGCGCGCGGAGGCCGATCTGCGAGCGGGTGACTACGAGCCCCGCTGCCCGCACTGCGGCACGGCACTGACACCCGGCCTGGTGGCCGAGGACGCACCCGTGGACCCGCGCAACGTGTACGCGTCGACCAAGCTCGCCCAGGAGCACCTGGCCGCCTCTTGGGCGCGGGCCACGGGCGGCCGGGCGGTGTCCCTGCGCTACCACAACGTCTACGGGCCGGGGATGCCGCGCGACACCCCGTACGCCGGTGTCGCCTCGTTCTTCCGCTCGGCCCTGGCACGGGGCGAGGCACCCCGGGTCTACGAGGACGGGGGCCAGCGACGCGACTTCGTCCATGTCCACGATGTGGCGGCGGCGAACGCGGTGACCCTGGAGGCGGTGTGGGAGCGGCGGCCCGCGTCCTTCGCCGCGTACAACACCGGCAGCGGCGAACCGCACACCATCGGCGAGATGGCGGCCGCCCTGGCCGGCGCACACGGCGGGCCGGACCCGGTGGTGACCGGGGAGTACCGCCTGGGCGACGTCCGCCATGTCACGGCGGACTCGCGGGCGCTGCGCGAGGAGCTGGGCTGGCGGCCCCGGGTGTCCTTCGCCGAGGGGATGAAGGACTTCGCGTCCGCCCCGCTGCGCGATGCCCGGGGCGGCGGACCGGAGAGCCGGGGCCGCCGCGAGGAGAGCGCCGTCACGCTGTCGGGAGCGTGACCGAGAAGCAGCAGCCGCCCCGGACGTTGCGGACCTCGGCCCGGCCGGCGTGCGCCTCGACGATGCCGCGCACGATGGCGAGGCCGAGGCCCGCCCCGGCCGGCGGGGTACGGGCGTGGCTGCCGCGCCAGCCCGTGTCGAAGACCCGGGGCAGATCCTCCTCCGGGATTCCGCCGCAGCCGTCGGTCACCGACACCACGACACCGCCGTCCGAGCGGTGCGCGGCGACGGCCACGGTGCCGTCGGGCGGGGTGCGGCGGATCGCGTTGATCAGAAGGTTGCCCAGGACCCGGCTCATCTCCTTGCCGTCGACCTCCACCGGCACCTCGTCGATCCGGTGCCCGACCAGCCGCACCCCGTTCTCCCGGGCGAGCGGGTCGGCGCCGGCCAGCGCGTCGCCGACCAGGTCGTGGAGGGAGATCCGGGCCGGCGCGAGGGTGAGCGAACCGGCCTGGATGCGGGAGAGCTCGAAGAGGTCGCCGACCATGGAGTTCATCCGCTCGACCTCGACCCTTATCTGCCGCAGATAGCGCCCGGAGTCGGCCGCCATGCCGTCCTCCAGCGCCTCGGCCATCGCGCGGAGTCCGGCGAGCGGGGTGCGCAGATCGTGCGAGATCCACGCGACGAGTTCGCGCCGCGAGGTCTCCAGCGCCCGTTCCCGCTCCCGCGAGCTGTCCAGTTTCGCGCTGGTGGCGGCCAGTTCACGGGCGAGCGCGGCCAGTTCGGCGGTGGGCTGTCCGGCGGGCGCGGCGAAGGTACCGCCATCGCCGAACGACCGCGTGGCCAGTGTCAGTTCACGGCTCCGGTCGGCCACCCAGCGGCCCAGCAGGACGGCGGTGGCCAGGGAGATGAGGGCGGCCATCGCGACGACGGTCGTGACGACGTAGAGGTCGTGCGGCGACAGGAACATCGCCCAGGCGACCGTCAGCGTCCCCGCGAGCATCGCCGCCACGGCCACCCCGGCGACGACGCTCAGCGAGACGATCAGCGAACGGTGGCGCAGGCGCCGCAGGACGCCTGCGCCGATGAGCCCGGCAGCGGCTGCTCCCAGGAAGGCGAAGAGCGCGATGAGCAGGACGTCGGTCACCGCGACCGGCCCCCGGTCGACGGCACGGCGGGGGCGGCGGGGTCTGCTGGCCGGCGCGCCTCCGCCCCCGGCCTCTCCGGAGCCAGGTCCAGGCGGTATCCGACGCCCCACACGGTGCGGATCAGCCGGGGGCGGGCCGGATCGTCCTCGACCTTGCCGCGCAGCCTGCGGATGTGGACGGTGACCGTCGAGAGGTCACCGAAGTCCCATCCCCAGACCTCGCGCATCAGCTCCTCCCGCCCGAATGCCTTTCCGGGGTGCCGGAGAAGGAAAGCGAGCAGGTCGAACTCCCGCAGTGTCAGGGCGAGTCCCCGCCCGTCACGGGAGGCCTGCCGGGACGCGGGGTCGAGGCTCAGCCCGCCCATGGAGAGCGGGCCGGTGCCGTCCGCCGGTGCGGCGGCCCTGGCGCGGCGCAGCACGGAGTCGACCCGCAGGACCAGTTCGCGCGGGCTGAACGGCTTGGTGACGTAGTCGTCGGCACCGGTCTCCAGCCCGAGGATGCGGTCCTCCTCGTCACCGCGGGCGGTGAGCATGATGACGGGGACCGGCCCGTGCTCCCGCATCCGGCGGCAGACCTCGAACCCGTCCATGGCGGGGAGCATCAGGTCCAGGACGACGAGATCGGGCCGGCGTGCCGCGAACCGCCCCAGGGCGGCGGGCCCGTCGTCGGCCTGCTCGACCGCGTATCCGGCTCGGCGCAGATAGCCGACGACGACTTCGGCGACGGTCGGGTCGTCGTCCACGACGAGGATCCGGCCGCGCGTTCCCGGGGATCCGGGCGGCGGGCAGTCGGGCGGGGTGTTCTCCATGGTCTCCACTCTGGCACCCCGCCCCCGCGCGCCGGGGCCCGAGCACCCCCCATCCGGCCGACGTCCCTGTTTCGTAAGAACCTGTTGCCCCGAATGCCCGTTTTGCCTCCGTAGGGTGATGCGGGTGACTGATTCTTCTGCCGCCCTTCCGTGTCCGCCCGATCCGCACACCGGCCTGCCGACGGCCGATGTCGTTCTGCCCTGCCTCGACGAGGCCGCCGCCCTGCCCTGGGTACTCGATCGCATCCCCGACGGGTGGCGCGCGATCGTGGTCGACAACGGCTCGACCGACGGTTCGGCCGAGCTCGCCCGGTCCCTCGGCGCGACCGTCGTCACGGAGGAACGGCGGGGGTTCGGCGCGGCCTGCCACGCCGGGCTGCTCGCCGCCGAGGCCGAGTTCGTCTGCTTCTGCGACTGCGACGGCTCGTTGGACCCCGCGCTGCTGACCGGCTTCGTGCGGCGGCTCGCGGACGGCGAGTGCGATCTGCTGCTCGGCCGCCGCCGCCCCGAGGGCCGGGGCGCCTGGCCGCCGCACGCGCGCGCCGGCAATCTGGCGCTGGCCCGGATGCTGCGCCGCCGTACCGGCCTGCGCCTGCACGACCTCGGCCCGCTGCGAGCGGCCCGCCGCGCCGATCTCCTGGCGCTGGACCTCACCGACCGGCGCAGCGGCTATCCGCTCCAGATGGTGGTCCGGGCCTCGGACGCCGGGCTGCGGGTCGCCGAGAGCAACGTCCCCTACCGGCCGCGCACCGGGAAGTCGAAGGTGACCGGCACCTGGCGCGGGACCTGGCACGCGGTGCGGGACATGCGGGGCGTCCTGCGCGAGCCACCGGCGGACACCGCCACCGGTGGGGTTGTGCGCGCGGGGACGGGGGCCCTGCGATGAGCCTGTACGAGCCGATGCCCACGGGGCCGACGGAACTGCTGGTCATCGCGAAGGAGCCGGTGGCCGGGCGGGTCAAGACCCGGCTCTGCCCGCCCTTCTCCCCCGTCGAGGCCGCCGAGCTGGCGACCGCGGCCCTCACGGACACCCTGGAGACCCTGCTCACCCTTCCCGCCCGGCGGCGGGTCCTCGTCCTCGACGGGCGGCCGGGCCCCTGGGCACCCCCCGGGTTCGAGGTGGTGCCGCAGAGCGCGGGCGGTCTGGACGAGCGCCTCGCAGCCGCCTTCGGCGGGTGTACCGGGCCGGCCCTCCTGGTCGGCATGGACACCCCGCAGCTGACGGCCGGTCTGCTCGCCCCCGCACTCGCGCCGGACGCCTGGGACGGCTGCGGGGCCTGGTTCGGTCCGGCCGAGGACGGCGGGTTCTGGGCCCTGGGCCTGGCGGAACCGGATCCGGCCCTGCTGCGCGGGGTGCCGATGTCGCTCCCGGAGACCGGTGCGGTGCAGCGGAGCAGGCTGGTGGAGGCGGGGCTCGCCGTGCGCGATCTGCCGGTGCTGGTCGACGTGGACACCGCGGCCGACGCCCACCGGGTCGCGGCGGCCGCGCCGGGCGGCCGGTTCGCCGCGGTGCTCGACCGGCTGACCGGGGCGGGGGTGCGATGAGTACGACCGTGCCCTCGTCCGGGCTCGCGGCGCCGGCCCCCGCAGAATCCGTCGAATCCGCCGAATCGGCCGACATCACCGAAGCCGGGACGGGTCCGGCCGCACCGCGCACCGCTTCCTGGGGTGCCGACCCGTACGCCAACGCCCTGCGTACCGGCCGGGGTCCGCTGTTCCTGCGCCGCAGCGACGGCTGGCTGCTGCCCCTGGACGTGGAGCGCTGGTGCTCCGACGCCGGCTCCGCCGATCTGTCCGCGCTGCACCGGTGCGAGGGGCCGGTGCTGGACATCGGCTGCGGGCCGGGGCGGCTGGTCGCCGAGCTGACCTCGCTCGGGCACCGGGCGCTGGGCATCGACGTCAGCGAGGCGGCGGTGGCCCGTACGCGCGGTCTCGGGGGTGCGGCCCTGCTCCGCAGCGTCTTCGACCCGCTGCCCGGGGAGGGCCGTTGGGGTACCTTGCTGCTCCTCGACGGCAACATCGGGATCGGCGGCGACCCGGCCGCGCTGCTGGCACGGGCGGCCGATCTGCTCGGCGTCGGCGGGCTGCTGATCGCCGAGACCGCCCCCGTCGACGTGGACGAACGGGTCCGGGTCCGGCTCGACGACGGCCGGGGCGGACCGCCCGGGGAGTCCTCCCCCGCCACCGTGTGCGGGGCCGCCGCCGAGCCGTTTCCCTGGGCGCGGATCGGGACGCCCGCCCTGCTGCGGCACGCCCGAGCGTGCGGCTGGCGTACCGCCGATCAGTGGGGCTCGGAGGGGCGGACGTTCGTGTCGCTGCGCCGCCCGGTACGGGAGCGGAGCGCCCGGACCAGCAGCCAGAGCGCGGAGAGCGCGAACAGCATGCCGGTGATCAGCAGCCAGTTGCCGAAGTAGACGTCCGGGGTGGTACCGGCGGCGGCCTCGTACCGCCGTTCGGTCCGCCGGGCGATCAGCGGGAACCAGATCAGCAGGAGCAGTCCGGAGAGGAACGCCGGTACCCGGACGAAGTTCACCAGGGCCGTCCGGGGGCCGAGCGCGGCGCGCAGCGCCCGGTCGGCCCCGGCGTACACCGGCAGCAGCACCAGATCGTGCAGGACGGCCGCCCCGGCGAACCAGAGCAGAACGCCGACGGTGTCCCCGTCCAGCAGCCGTACGCCCGCGTAGCCGGCCAGACAGAACGAGGCGGCGAGCAGGATGAGGTGGAGCGGGCCCTCGCCGTACAGGCGGCGCGGCGAGAAGCGCGGGCGACGGGGGGCGGCGGAGCCCGGCGGCACGGCTCGGGTGGACATCACAGCTCTCCGAACGTCAGGGTCTCGACCCACTTGGTGTTCAGCACTCCGGGCGCGGCGGGGACGATGATCCGGGCCGGGTAGCCGTGGTCGGGCGACAGCGGGGCGCCGTTCACCTCCAGCGCGAGCAGTGAGCGGCCGTCACGGACCTGGTTGTCGCGCAGCGCGGCCTTGCGGAAGGAGCCGCCCCGCTGGAGCGACTCGACGAACACGCCCGGCGGCCGGTCCGGAAATCCGGCGAGCGCCGCCAGATCGGAGAGCCGCACCCCGCGCCACTGCTGGTCCGAGGTGGACCAGCCCTCCACGCAGGCGATCGGGAGCGCCGCGCTGTGCTGTTCCATGGCCAGCAGTTCGGCCCGGGAGAAGCGGAGTTCCCCGGCGGGCCCCCGTACGGTCAGCCGCCAGCGCTCCCCCGTGTCGGCGGGGGTGATCCGTACGGCGGCGGCGGTCTTGTTGACCTGGAAGGCGTTCGGTCCCGGCCCCGGGTCGGTGCCGCCGCGCGGGGTGAGGAGCGCGATGCGGCGCAGCGGCCCGTCGAAGCTCCGGCCGGCCGAGGTGATCAGCAGCAGGAGCGAGCCGGCGCCCACCATGGCCAGCGCGCCGCGCCGGGACAGGGTGGCGGGGAGCGGCTCGGGGGCGGCGAGGGTGTCCGGCTCGCCGCGCGGGATGCCGTTGCGCAACACCCGTACGGCCTGCGGCGCCTTGAGGGCCGTATGGGTGACGAACCCGGCCAGGAAGACCCAGGCGCCGTAGAAGTGCAGGGTGTAGAAGGACCCGGGGAAGAGGTAGTCCAGCTGGATGTTGAGCAGTCCGGTGATGAACTGGAACAACGCCCCGCCGATGAGCAGCAGCAGCGAGAGCCGCTCCAGGGCGTGCCCCACGGAGCGGGCGGGCGGCAGCGCGAAGAGCCGGGGGATCACCGACCAGAGCTTCGCGAGCAGGACGGGCACGAGCACGATGCCGACGGTGACGTGCAGCCCCTGGGTGAGCCGGTAGAGCCAGTGCGGGCCGGTCGGCCAGGAGAACAGGTAGAAGCCCAGCAGGCCCTTGTCCGGGGTCTTGTCGTTGACGGGGTTCAGGTCCGGGTTGTAGGCGGCGTACGAGAGCAGGCCGGTGACGAACAGCAGCGTGAGTCCGGCAAGCAGCACGATGCCGAGGACGGCGGTGAAGCGCGCCCCTCGGACGGGGCTGCGCCAGAACCCCGGATCCGAGGGCGTACGGAGGGAGCGGAGGGCGCCGGGGAGGGTGCGGGTGGGGCGGCGTTCGGGCATGGTCCGACGCTAAGCGCGGAGCACCGTCCACGGGCGGGTACGACTCCTGACGGAATTCTGACGTCGCGGCCGGAGACGCGACGGACGCCACCACGAACGGACGTCACCACGAGAAGCAGCGGCAGGAGCGGATCTGACGGTTCGGTGACGCGGCCCCGCCGGACCGCCCGATCGCCGCCCGATGTGCATAACGTGCCAGCGTGAAGACCGAGGACGTCACCCCCACGGACACCGCCGACGGCACGGGACACGGCCCGCCCGCACCGCCGGACCGCATCGACGAACGCGCGCGGCGCGCGGGGCGGGCCGACCTGGCCGCCGCCGCGGCGGGCGTGCTGCTGGTCGCCGCCGCCGTGCTCATCGGCCGGGTCATCCAGGACCGGGACCAGACCCTGTTCGCGCAGTGGCCACCCTTCCTTGCCTCCTGGGATCCCCACCTGGGCCCCGGCACCCCCGCCGCGCTCACCATGGCCGTCCTGGTCGTCGCGTACGGCCCGTCGCTCGCCGCCCGGCTGCCCTGGCGCGGCCTCCTCGCGGCGGCCTGGGCCGGGTCCACGGCCTGGGTGTTCTCGATGGCGCTGATCGACGGCTGGTACCGGGGTGTCGAGCGGCGCCTCACCACCAAGCACGAATACCTGCAGGTCATCGACCGCTTCGCGGACATCCCCGCCACGCTCCGCGGCTTCACCGACCACATCCTGTTCGACGCGCCCGCCAACTGGCCCGCCCATGTCGCCGGGCATCCGCCGGGCGCGACGCTGACCTTCGTCTGGCTGGACCGCATCGGGCTCGGCGGCGGCGCCTGGGCGGCCGTCTGGTGTGTCGTGGTGGGCAGTTCGGCGGTGCTGGCCGCCCTGATCACCGTGCGGGTGCTGGCCGACGAGCGCCTGGCCCGGCGTGCCGCGCCCTTCCTCGTCCTCGCCCCGGCCGCCGTCTGGGCGGGCGTCTCCGCCGACGGGTACTTCGCGGCGGTCGCCGCCTGGTCGGTGGCGCTGCTCGCCCTGGCAGCCACCCGCCGGGTCCGCTTCCCGGCCCTGGCGGCGGCCGGCGGGGGTCTGCTGTTCGGGTGGACCTGCTACCTGAGTTACGGGCTGGGGCTGATGGCGGCCGTCCTGCTCGCGGTCCTGCTGCTCGCCCGGACCGCCCGCCCGGTGCCGGTGTTCCTGCTCGGCGCGCTCGTGGTCCCGGTGGCCTTCACCCTCGCCGGGTTCAACTGGTGGACCGCCTACCACCTGTTGGTCGAGCGCTACTACCAGGGAGCGGGGGGCGTCCGCCCGTACGCCTACTGGGTCTGGGCCAACCTGGCCTGCGCGACCGTCGCGGCCGGGCTCGCCGCCGTCGCCGGGCTGCGCCGGAGCGTGGTGGCCGCGCCCGGTGCCGTACGGGCCCTGCGGGGCGGATCCGGGGCGGCCTCCCCGGAAGGACGGCTGGCGTTGCTCGTCCTGGCGGCCCTGGTGGCGCTGCTCGCCGCCGACCTCTCCGGGATGAGCAAGGCGGAGACGGAGCGCATCTGGCAGCCGTTCCTGCTGTGGCTGCTGCCCGCGGCGGCGCTGCTGCCCCGCCGGGGCGTACGGTGGTGGCTGGTCGCTTCGGCGGTTCCGGCCCTGCTCGTCAACCACCTGCTGTGGACCGGGTGGTGAGGCCCGGCCCGTGGTGAGCGGCCCTCACTTGGTGTCCAGGTCGCGGCGGCGGAAGCCCGCCAGTCCCAGCGCGATCAGGCCGGCCGCGACGGCGGTCAGCGCGAGCAGCGGGGTCCAGGTCATGGGCGCGGCCGGGAGTCGGGGCACATGGCCGAAGGGCGACAGGTTCGTCAGCCCGTCCGGGAGCTGGAGGACGGGCCCCAGGTATCCGACGAGGAACGCGTACACGGGCACGATCCAGGCCACCGCCCCCGCCCTCGGGAACCAGCCGAAGAGCAGGACGGCCACACCGACGGTGACCCACAGGGCCGGGGCGTACGCGGCTGCCGCCAGGGTCAGTTCGAGGACCAGGCTCCCGTCCCCCGCCGACGCCGCGCCCGAGACGCCGAAGCACAGCCCGGCCAGGACCAGCAGCGCCGTGCCGCCGGTCAGGGCGACGGCGACATGGCTGCCGAGCCAGCGGCTGCGGGAGAGACCGGTGGCCAGGAGCGGTTCGGCGCGGCCGGCGTTCTCCTCGGCGCGCGGTCGCAGCGCGGCCATCACCACGTACACGGCGGCGACGACCGCGACGACGACCATCACCATGGACGCGAACGACTCGGCCACGGTGGCGCCGCCGATGTCCTTGAGCGCCTCCTGGAGCTGCTCGACGCTCTCCACCATGTCGGCGGCCTCGCCGAGGATCGAGCCGTACATGACGCCCATCAGGCACAGCCCTGCGGCGAAGCCGAGCAAGGTCGCCCGGTGCAGCCGGAGGGCGAAGCCGAAGGGCCGGGTGAGTGCCTCGGAGGCGGTACGCCGGCCGAGCCGCGCGGGGCGCAGGCCCGCGCCGACATCGCGCCGGGTGCTCAGGACGAAGCCGTACGAGGCGGTCGCGGCGGCGAGGAGGAGGCAGAGGGCGAGCGGCCACCACCGGTCGTCGACGAAGACGTAGGTGCGCTGGATCCAGCCGATCGGGCTCAGCCAGGACAGGGCGTCGTTGCCCACGTCGCCGGAGGCCCGCAGCACGTAGGCCACGCCGATCGTCGCGAGCGCCAGGCCCGACGCGCCCCGGGTGTGCGCCGTGAGCTGCGCGGTGATCGCGGCGACACCGGCGAAGACGAGTCCGATCGCGGCATGCGCGAGGCCGTAGAGCAGCGCCCCGCCCGGGTCGACTCCGTCGATGCCCGTCGCGGTGAGGCCCAGGGCCAGCAGCAGGGCGAGGGAGAGGTCGGCGACGAGGGCGACCGCCAGGGCGGCGGCGAGGTGCGCGTGGTGGCCGACGACGGTGGAGCGGACCAGTTCGGCTCGGCCGGTCTCCTCCTCGTCGCGGGTGTGCCGGATGACGGTCAGGACGCTCATCAGGCCGACCAGGACGGCCATGAAGCCGAGCATCTGGTGGCCGAGCATCGCGCCCGCGGTGTAGTCGGCCAGATAGGGGCGGGGGCCGGTCATGGCGAGCGCGGCCGGACTGTCCATGGAGCTGACGGCCGCGGCGCGCTCCTCGGGGGTGGAGTACAGCGACGTGTACTCGGCCGCCGTGACCAGGGTGCCCAGGGTGAGGGCGAGCAGCCATACGGACATGCGGACGCGGTCGCGCCGCAGGTTGAACCGGAGAAGAGTCCAGGTGCCGGTGAAGGCAGCGGGCTGGATCCTGGCGGACGTGGACCTGCCGGGGGCGTCGAGGGGCGTGGCGACACCGGTCATCGGGCAACACCCCCCGAGCCGGACGAAGAGGCGGAGAGCGCCAGCTCGTCGCCGTAGTGACGCAGCATCAGCTCTTCGAGCGTCGGCGGGTGGCTGGTCAGACTCCGGATGCCGAACTCGCCGAGCCTGCGGATCGCCGCGTCGAGGTGGGCTCCGTCGACGGCGAAGTGCACCCGCAGGTCCGTCGCCCTCAGTCCGTGGACACCGGGCAGGGCGTCGAGTCCGGTGACCGGGCGTTCGGTCTCGGCCTCGACGGTCGTCCGCGTGAGGTGGCGCATCTCGCCGAGCGTGCCCGACTGGACGGTGCGGCCCTGGCGGACGATGCTGACGCGGTCGCAGAGCTTTTCGACCTGGGCCAGGATGTGGCTGGAGAGCAGCACGGTCTTCCCCGCTGCTTTCGCCTGGAGGATGACGTCCTGGAAGACGACCTCCATCAGGGGGTCGAGGCCCGCCGTGGGCTCGTCGAGGAGGAGCAGTTCGGCGTCGGAGGCGAGCGCGGCGACGATGGCGACCTTCTGCCGGTTGCCCTTGGAGTAGGCGCGGCCCTTCTTGAGCGGGTCGAGGTCGAACCGGTCGATGAGTTCGTCGCGCCGCCGCCGGTCGAGGCCGCCGCGCAGCTTCGCCAGCAGGTCGATGGCCTCACCTCCGGTGAGGCCCGGCCACAGCTCGACGTCCCCGGGGACATAGGCGAGCCGCCGGTGCAGTTCGACCGCGTCCTGCCACGGGTCCTTGCCGAGGAGCTGGACGGCTCCGGAGTCGGCGCGCAGCAGACCCAGCAGGACGCGGATCGTCGTGGACTTGCCCGCCCCGTTGGGTCCGAGGAAGCCGTGGACCTCGCCGGCCTCCACGTCAAGGTCGAGACCGGTGAGGGCGTGTGTCGGGCCGAACGACTTGTGCAGCCCGGAGACGGTGATGGCCTTCTTCATGTTTCGAAGCTACGCTTCTTTCAGAAATGTGTGAAGTTAAGGAAGCGTATGAATCGCTCGTAGACTGGCCGGAGGCGCGGTCGGCACGCGAGCGCCGGGAGCCACGGAGACCGGGGTCGGAACATGGATGAGCGGCGGACGGACAACCGCGCGGACGGCGACGACGAGGCGGCGGCCGTCTCCCGGTTCGTGGAGCGGTTCGCCGCCCAGTTGGTCCAGGCGGGCATGAGCCGCATGCCGGCCAGGATCTTCGCCGCCCTGCTCTCCTCGGAGCAGGGCGCGCTCACCTCCGTCGAGCTGAGCGAGCAGCTGAAGGTCAGCCCGGCGGCCGTGTCGGGAGCTGTCCGCTATCTCGCCCAGGTCAACCTGGTCAGCCGCGAGCGGGAGCCGGGGTCCCGGCGGGAGCGCTATCGCGTCCAGGACGACCAGTGGTACGACGCCCTGCTCGAACGGGACGCCTTCCTGAGGAACTGGCAGACCACGATGCGGGAGGGCGTGGAGCAGTTCGGCCTCGACACCCCGCAGGGCCGCCGGATCAACGACACCCTGGAGTTCTTCCGGTTCCTGGAGAAGGAGCTCGGCTCGCTGATGCAGCGTTGGGCGGCGCACCGGGCGGAACACCTCGGCGGCTGAAGCACGCCCGTCAGCTCACGCGCTGCTCGGCCAGGTCGAGCCAGTGCTCCACCTCGGACGGGGTGAGGTGCCGGATGGCCCAGTCGACCATGCGCCGGCTCATGTGCGCCCACGCGGGCCGCAGGACGTCCGCGGGGAGCGCGTCGAGGACGGCGTCGAGGTGGCGCGCCACCCCGGGGTCCGCTCCCCCGCCGTGGATGCCGAAGCGCAGGGTGACCAGGTCGAACCGGCGGTCGCCGCGCGCGGCTCCGTCCCAGTCGATGACGCCGGTGATCGAACCGCCGGCCGCCAGCAGGTTTCCGGGGTGGAAGTCCATGTGCACGGCATCGTCGCCGGCCAGCCGGCCGGGATGGCCCGCACCGACGGCGGCGACCCACCGCTCCAGCGCGGCACTGCGACGGTTGTGCCGGCGCAGCGGCTCGTGCAGGCAGTAGCCGGGGCCGTCCTGACGCAGGAACAGCTCCGCGGCGGGGACATCGGGATGCCCGGCGAGCCGGCCGGCCTGCGACCGGTTGAGTTCGAGGGCCTGGACCAGACCGCGGTGGTCGAGGCGGGCGATCGCCGTACCGGGCAGCAGCTCCTGCACCGTCACGACCGCGTGGCCCACCTGGGCCACCAGCTCGGTGTCCGGAACCGGACAGCCTGCGCGCCGCAGCACCCGGCTGACGGTGAGCGGCCCCGCCTCCATGTCCGCCACGCGGGTGCGCGGCCGCCATTTGAACACGGAGCGGCGACGGTCCGCCCGGCGCACATAGGCGGCGCCGACCTGCCCGCCCGGGCAGGGGCCGTCCAGGGTCAGCCGGACACCGGTCTCGGCATGGAGGGCATCGAGCATCCGGACCGCGTCGAGGCGCTCGGCCCGCGCCCAGCCGTGCGATGGGGAGGTCATGGGGCCATGATGGCCGCGCGCTGCGGTCGCGGGTTCCGGCGGCCCGGGCCTGGCTCCGGACGCTCACCGCATCCCCGCCGTACTGGCGGGCCGTCCCGCGCCCGCCCCGAAACGGGCCCGGGCGCGGTCGGCCGCGGCCTCGATGCGGCGGGCCCGGTCGTCGTAGGGGCCGAAGGTCAGCTGCCGGGAGGCGGACGCGGCGTCGCCGAGGTCGCCCGCGCGCAGGGCCAGCGAGCGGACCCGGGCCCGTTGGAGTCCCAGAGCGCCGTGCAGCGCGTGGGCCGTGGCGCGGAGTCGGGGGGTGTGCGCGGTGGCCTCGGACAGGGTGCGGCTGCGGGTGATCGACGCCTGCCCCGTACGGTCGGCGTACTGGACGGTCAGGGTCAGCACCCGGCAGGTCTGGCGCTCGTCCCGGAGGCGGGCGCCGAGTTGTTCGGTCAGGTGGGTCAGGGCGGCCCGTCGGCGGGCGGCGTCGGACTCGTCCTGGGCGAAGCGGTGTTCGGCGTCGACCGTTCGGGGCGGGGCGCCGGCGGTGACGCGGGTGGGGTCGATGCCCGCCGCGCGGTCGCGCAGCTCACGCCCGGAGGCCGCGCCCAGGATGCGCTGGAGGGTGAGCAGCGGGGTGGCCGCGATCCGGTCGGCGGTGCGCAGGCCGTACGAGGCCAGGGTGCGGGCGGTGGCCGGGCCGACGCCGGGCAGCGCGGAGGCGGGGAGCCCGGCGAGGAAGCGGGTGACGGCCTCGGGGTCGTCCGGGACCGTGCGGATGGCTCCGGGCTCCCCCCGGTGGGCGGCGAGCCGGGCGAGCAGCGGGTTGGGACCGATGCCGACCGTCACGTCGAGGCCGTGGAGCGCCGCCGCGCGCATCCGGATCAGGGCGGCGAGCCCGGCGGCGTCGCGGTCGAAGTAGCGGGTGCTCCCGGACACGTCGGCGAGGGCCGCGTCCGGCGGCAGGGCCTGGGCGACGGGGGTGAACTCGCCGACCATGTCGAGGAGTCGGCGGTAGGCGGGGCCCGGCTGCGGGTCACCGAAGTGGAGGTAGAGGATCATCCCGGTCACCCCGCGCTTCCGGGGCTCGCGTGGTGGAAGGACCGTCCGTCGAGCGCGTCGAGGGCGGGCAGACCGGCGGAGGCGGGGGTTCCGGGCGGCTGGAGGTCGGCCCAGGGGTGCAGGGCGAAGCCGTTCGGCTGGGTGAGGGTGCGGTGCGGCGCGGCCCTGCGCGGGGTGGACTCGGCGCGGGTGAGCCGGTCGGCGACGGCTGCGGGGCCGCCCTCGCGGTACAGGTCGATCAGCTCGGCCAGGTTCCAGGCTGCCGTGCCGGTGATGCTGAAGGCGCGCGGCGGACGGCGGGCGAGGGTGCCGCGTACGAGCAGCAGGCTGCTGTGGAACACCGTATGGGCGCAACGCCCGTGGCTGTCCTCGAAGAACGCCAGGTCGGACAGGCCGGTGGGGTCGTCCAGGGTGGCGAAGATGACGCGCTTGCCGGAGCGGATCGGCGGGGTCTGGGTGGCGACCTTGACGCCGGCGACGAGCACGGTGGAGCCGTGCCGGAGGCCCGCCAGGTCGGCGGCGGGGGTCGCGCCGATGTCGGCGAGCAGGGAGCGGTGCTCGTCGAGGAGGTGGTGGGAGATGTCCATGCCGAGGACGTCGAGTTCGGCGGCGAGCTGTTCGGACGCGTCCATGGCCGGCAGGCCCGTGACGGCGTCGGCCGTGCTGTCGCCCTCCGTCTCGGAGCGAGTGTCCCCCGCGTCTTCCGCGCCCCCCGCCTCCGCCATGGGGAGCTGACCGGCGGCGGATCCGCCCGCGCCGCGCCGCGAGCGGTGCAGCTCGGCGACCTTCAGCAGCAGCTCGCGGCGGGACCCGAACGCGCTCAACGCGCCGACCCGGGCGAGTCGTTCGGCCAGCGGGCGGCTGGGCCGGGCGCGCTGCCAGAAGTCCTCGACCGAGGCGTACGGCTGCCCGGCCACGATGCGTCCGCTCTCGGCCTCGGTGATGCCGCGCACCTGCGCGAGACCGATCCGCACCCCCCACTTACCGGACACCAGTTCGATTATGTGTGCGACCTGGGAGCGGTTGACGTCGGGCAGCAGCAGCGGCACCCCGTGACGCCGGGCGTCCGCGGCCAGGACCCGCTTGTGGTACATCCCCGGGTCGTGCGTGAGCAGCCCGGCGAGCAGGGCCGCCATCCGGTGGGCCTTGAGCCAGCTCGACTGGTAGGCGGGCTGCGCGAAGGCCGCGGCGTGCGCCTTGGCGAAGCCGAAGCTGCCGAAGTTCTCCAGGGTCTTCCACACGTCCCGTACGACCTGGACCGAGTAGCCGCGCCCGCGCGCCCGGTCGGCGAACCAGGCGCGGACCCGGCCCTGCCGCTCGGGGACGGACAGGGCGCGGCGGGCCTCGTCGGCCGTGCCCCGGTCACAGCCGGTCATCACCTTCATGATCTCGATCACCTGTTCGTGGTAGACCACCTGCCCCTCGGTCTCCGCCAGGATCTTCCGCAGGTCGCGGTGCGCGTAACGGGTCACGCTCCGGCCGTCCCGGGCCTTGATCAGCGGATCCACCATGTTGGCCGCGACCGGCCCGGGCCGGAACAGGCTGATGTCGAGCGCCAGGTCGCCGAACGACCGCGGCCGCAGGTTCCGTACGAGCTCCCGCTGCCCGGGGCTCTCCAGCTGGAAGGTGCCCAGGGTGTCCCCGGAGGAGATCAGGTCGTACGTGGCCGGGTCGTCCGGCGGCACCTGCGCGGGATCGTCCAGGTCGAGCCGTTCGCCGGTGACGCGTTCGATCTCGGCGGCCGCGTGGGCGAGCGCCGACTGCATCCGCACGCCGATGACGTCGATCTTCGGGTGCCCGGTGTCCTCGATGTCCTCCTTGTCGAACTGGGACATGGCGATGTTCTCCACGGTGGTCGGCGCCATCGGGGTACGCCGTACCAGCGCCGCGTCGGAGACGAGCAGCCCGCACGGGTGCATCGCCGCCTCGAACGGCAGCTCGTCGAGCGCCTCCACCAGCTCCCAGAGCCGCCCGTGGTCCTCGGCGGCGACCTCGCGCAGCTCCGGCAGCTCGGCGAGCGCGGCCCTGACGTCCTTGGCCCGGATGTGCGGGAACGCCTTGCCCAGCCGGGCCGCCCGGTCCGGGGCCATGCCGCGGGCGCGGGCGACGACCTCGATCGCCCCGCGCGCCCGGTAGGTCTTGTAGACGGCGAGTGTCGCCACCCGGTCGGCCCCGAACCGCTCCCGTACCGCCTGGTAGACCTCCAGACGACGGGCGGACTCGACGTCCAGGTCGATATCGGGCAGGGCCGAGCGGTGCTCGGACAGGAAGCGCTCCATCACCAGGCCGTGCGCCACCGGGTCGACCGGGCTGACCCCCAGCAGATGCGTGACCAGCGAGCCCACGCCCGAGCCGCGCGCGGCCACGCGGACGCCGAGCCGCCGGGCCTGTGCCGCGACCTCGGCGACGGTCAGGAAGTATCCGGCGAAGCCGTGCCCGGCGATGATCCGCAACTCGTCCTCCAGCCGGTCCCAGCGCTTCCCCTCCCGGTGGTAGCCACGGCCGAGCATGCCCGCCGCGCACCGGTCCGCGAGCGCCCGGTCCACCGACTCGGCGCTCGCGCCCACGAGCTCGGGCTCGGGCAGGTTCAGCCGGCCGAGCCCGAACGCGCCGCCCGGATCGACCACGCAGGCCTCGGCCGTCTCCTCGGTGGCCGCGAGCAGCCGTCGCGCGTCCCCGCTCCGGCCGCCCGCGGCCTCCGCGATCCGTCCGGCGATCCGTTCCATCTCGCCGGTGTCCTTCAGCCACCGCTGCCCGGTGTCGAGCCGGGACGCGTCGCGGGCGTCGATCGGCACCAGGAGGCGGGCGGAGTCCAGGATGTCGGCGACCTCGCCCCGGTCCGGGTCGGCGTAGCGCACGGCGTTGGTGAGCACCGGGGTCACCTGCTGCTCGCCGGCGAAGCCCAGCATGCGCGCGGCCAGCCGCAGCGACCCCGGGCCGGTGCCGGACCGCCCGTGCCAGGACGTCTCGATACGCAAGGACCGGCCGAACCGCTCTCGCCAGGGGCCCAGCAGGACCGCGGCCCGGTCCGGCCGTCCCGATGCCAGCGCCTGCCCCACCTCGGAGTCCGCCCCGAGGAGGACGAACAGCTCGTCGTCCGGACAGGACAGGTCATCCCAGGTGACGCCCTGGTCCGACGCCGCCGTCACCAGCCGGCACAGCTCGGCCCAGCCGCGTTCGGTCCGGGCCAGGAACACCGCGCGCTGCGGCGACTCCGTGACGAACGCACCGCCCCGGGAGGGAGCGGTCCGCTGCCGTTTCCCCGGCGCCGGCCCGGGCGCCGGTACGCCGGGCACCGCCAGATCGACGCCGAACAGCGGCCGGATCCCGGCCTCCGCACACGCCTTGGCGAAGCGCACCGCGCCCGCCAGGGAGTCCCGGTCGGTCAACGCCAGGGCGTCCAGGCCCCGCTCGGCGGCCCGCTCGGCCAGCGCGGACGGGTGACTGGCCCCGTACCGCAGCGAGTAGCCGCTCGCCGCATAGAGGTGCGTAAACGACATACACACCTCCTGTTACCCATGACCCCCCTTTACGGATCTCTGCCAGCACATCCCGATTCATCAAGATTCATCGTGATGAGAAAGAAGCACTCTAACCCCATGTTCGCATATTCGTTCGAATCAAGGCGGGGCGGGAACACTCCCCGGCCGCCGGCCGACCCGAATGGCGTACGCGGTCGGGCAGGCGCAGAGTGATGGAGGGGACCGCACGGGCCGGGAGGGGGAAAGGCCCGCGGCAATGACTCTCTGTGAGGCAGACATGGCCGACACACAAACCCTGAACGCAGGCACCACGACCGACCGCGGCTCGGAAGGATCCCGCGGCCGCGGCAGGACGACCATCGCCGACAACGTCGTCGCCGCCATCGCCGGCATCGCGATAAGGGAGACCGAGGGCGTCCACTCGACGGGGCGAGGAGCGTCGAAGGCCCTGGGAGCCGTCACCGGACGGATGCCCGGCTCCGCGAGCTCCTCCGCCGCGGGGCGCGCCGTCAAGGTGGAGGTGGGTGAGAAGCAGGCCGCGATCGACGTCGACGTCAAGGTGGAGTACGGCACGCCGATCCACGAGCTCGCCGACCGGATCCGGGACAACGTCACCGAAGCCGTGGAAACGATGACGGGGCTGGAGGTCGTCGAGATCAACATCGTCGTCTTCGATGTCCACATCCCCGGTGACGATGATGACGACGATTCCGACGGCCAGAGCGGGTCCGGCTCGGGCGGAGGCTCTCCTCGCGTGCTCTGAGCGCGCGCGGTGAGGGCGGCTCCGGGCGGTCAGGGGAAGTTCTGTGATGCCTCGCCCATGGGCCGAACGGGCGTGGCCGCAGACCTCCTGGCGTGCCCGGCGTGCTTCTCCCCCGGCGGCGCAGGACTGTGGTGATCGTCTCTGTTCGGTGCCCGCTGTCGCGCGGCGCGCACGCCGATCGGTCGCGAACTCATCCAGGTGATGCGCAAACGAAAGCGAACGGGGTACGCGTCCGTGCGAAGTGACGAACCGTTCGTCACCCGTACCCGTCGAAAGGGCGTCAGGATGGGCCGTCCCGAGCCCACGGACCACCACTCGTTCGCCGCCGAGTCCCGGCAATCGGCTTCGACCTGGAGCGGGCGCCCTCACGATGCGGCGCCGCCCCGCACCCCCGAAAGCGTCGACACCCCGGAAAGCGTCGACGCGGACGTGACCGGCGCTGTCGTCCGAACCGCGCAGGAGGTTCTGGCCGGACGGCTCGCCGAAGCCGCCGTATGCGACCCGTCGTTCTCCGACGAGCTGGCCCGACGGGTCGTCGACTTCACCCTCGACGGTGGCAAGCGGATGCGGCCCCGCCTCCTGTGGTGGGGGATGCGGGCCTGCGGTGCGGCGGAGACCACGGCCGCTCTTCGGCTCGGAGTGGCGCTGGAGCTGATCCAGACCTGCGCGCTGATCCATGACGACGTGATGGACCACTCACGGTTACGCCGGGGGAAGCCTGCCGTCCACATCGGCCTGGCCGAGGGTGCTGGTCTCTCGCCGGATTCCGAGCAGGGCTCCGCGTTCGGCACCTCAGCGGCCGTGCTGGCGGGGGATCTCGCCCTCGTCTGGGCCGACGACACCGTGGCGGAGACCGTGCTGTCCGCTGTCCAGCGCCGCCGGATCGGCGGCCTCTGGCGCGCCATGCGCACCGAGATGGTCGCGGGCCAGTACCTGGATCTGCGCGGACAGGCCGGTGGTGGTTCCTCGGAGGCCCACACCCTGCGGACCGCCTGTCTCAAGAGCGCCCTGTACTCGGTCGAGCGGCCTGTGGCGATCGGCGCCGCCCTCGCCGAGGCCGACGAGCGGACCACCGACGCGCTGTGCTCCGCCGGCAAGTACGCCGGTATCGCGTTTCAGTTGCGGGATGATCTGCTCGGGGTCTTCGGTGATCCGTGGGTGACCGGGAAGCCCTCGGGGGACGACATCCGTGAGGGCAAGTCGACCTATCTCCTCGCCGTCGCCCGGTCGCGGGCCGAGGCGGCCGGCGACCACGCGGCGCTGGCCGTGCTGGGCCGGGTCGTCGGCAACAACGAGCTGAACGAACAGGACCTCGCGGACGTACGCGGCATCCTCGAAGTGACGGGCGCGCGAGCTCATGTGGAGAGGAAAGCGGAACGCCTCCGTGAGCAGGCCGCGCACCGGCTGGGCGAAGCCGTCGACGTCGAGACGGGCGTGGGCGGCCGGCTGCTGGACCTGTTGCGCACGGTGTCGGGAGGACGGTCCCCCGGCTCACCCGCCACCGGCACATCACACCCGCACCACAACGCGGGGCCGGCGACGGGCTTCGCCACGGTCGAAGGAGGCCGCACCCGATGATCATCGTCAAGGGGCCCGTCGACCACGTGGTGGTGGTCGGCGCCGGTCTGGCAGGACTGGCCTCCGCGCTTCATCTGCTGGGCGCGGGCCGCCGCGTGACGGTCGTCGAGCGGGATCCCGCGCCCGGGGGCCGGGCCGGGCTGCTGGAGTCGGGCGGCTTCCGCATCGACACCGGGCCGACCGTGCTGACCATGCCGGACCTGGTGGAGGAGGCCTTCGCCGCCGTCGGGGAGCGCATGGCCGACCGGCTGGATCTGGTCCGGCTGGACCCCGCCTACCGGGCCCGCTTCGCCGACGGGTCCCAGCTCGACGTGCACGCCGAAGGTGCGGCGATGGAGGCCGCCGTCGAACAGTTCGCGGGTGCCCGGCAGGCTGTCGGCTACCGGCGACTGCGGATCTGGCTGGAACGCCTCCACCGGGTACAGATGCGCCGCTTCATCGACGCCAACTTCGACTCGCCGCTCCAGCTCGCCCACCCCGACCTCGTCCGGCTCGCCGCACTCGGCGGCTTCGGCCGGCTCGACGCACGGATCGGGCGCTTCGTCTCGGACGAACGGCTCCGCAGGGTCTTCTCCTTCCAGGCCCTGTACGCGGGGGTGCCTCCGGCGCGGGCGCTGGCCGCATATGCCGTCATCGCCTACATGGACACGGTGGCCGGGGTGTACTTCCCCCGAGGCGGTATGCACGCGCTGCCCCGTGCGATGGCGGACGCGGCCTCCGACGCGGGCGCCTCCTTCTGCTACGGACAGAGCGTCACCCGGCTGGAGCGCTCGGGTGACCGGGTCACCGCCGTCGTCACCGACCAGGAGCGCATTCCTTGCGACGCGGTCGTCCTGACACCTGATCTGCCCGTCAGCTACCGGCTTCTCGGCCGCGCCCCGCACCGCCCGCGCCCCCTGCGTCACTCGCCGTCCGCGGTGATCCTGCACGCCGGAACGGACCGCACCTGGCCGGACCTGGCGCACCACACCATCTCGTTCGGCGCGGCCTGGAAGAGCACCTTCCACGAGCTCACCCGCTCGGGGAAGCTGATGTCGGACCCTTCCCTCCTGATCACCCGGCCCACCGCGACCGACCCCTCCCTCGCCCCACCGGGCAAGCACCTCCACTACGTGCTGGCTCCCTGTCCGAACACCGAGGTCGGGCCCGGCGTACGGGAGTGGCGGGAGCTGGGCCCCCGCTACCGGGACGAGCTGCTGACCGAGCTGGAACGCCGCGAGATGCCCGGTCTCGGCGCGGCGATCGAGGAGGAGGGTCTGGTCACGCCGGTCGACTGGACCGCGCAGGGGCATGCGGCCGGCACCCCGTTCTCCGTGGCCCACACCTTCCCTCAGACCGGTCCCTTCCGCCCGCGCAACCTGGTGCGGGGCACGGCCAACGCCGTCCTCGCCGGATGCGGCACCACGCCCGGCGTCGGCGTGCCGACCGTCCTGATCTCCGGGAAGCTGGCAGCGGAAAGGATCACCGGCGCACGGAACGCCCGACCCGCCCCGCACTCTGCCCCGAGAGGTACCAGCACATGACCGTACGCGAACTCGACGCAGCCGGCATCGAGGACCCCGCGCTCCGAGCCGCGTACACCCGCTGCCGCGGCCTCAACGCACAGCACGGCAAGACGTACTTCCTCGCGACACGGCTCCTTCCCGCCGACCGGCGGCCGGCCGTGCACGCGCTGTACGGCTTCGCCCGCTGGGCGGACGACATCGTCGACGACCTCGACAGCACTGCCACCCCCGAGGAGCGCGCCCGCGCCCTGGTCGAACTGGAATCCCAGCTGGAGTCGGGGCTGCGGCACGGCCGGTCCGCCGAGCCCGTGATCCGCGCTCTCGCCGACACGGCGGACCGGTACGGCATCGAATCCCGGCACTTCACGGACTTCCTGGCCTCCATGCGCAGTGATCTGACAGTCGGCGGGTACGCCTCGTACGAGGAGCTCGGCCGGTACATGCACGGCTCGGCCGCGGTGATCGGCCTTCAGATGCTGCCGGTGCTCGGGACGGTGGGTCCGCGCGAGGAGGCGGCCGGGCACGCGGCCGCGCTCGGCGTCGCCTTCCAGCTGACCAACTTCTTGCGGGACGTGGGCGAGGACCTGGACCGGGGCCGGCTCTATCTGCCCACCGATCTGCTGGCAGCCCACGGGGTGGACCGGGACCGCTTCGAGTGGAGCCGGAGCACGGGAAGGCGGGACGGACGGATCACCGACGTCCTGCGGGCCGCCGGGAACCACAACCGGACCGTCTACCGGGACGCCCTGCCCGGGATCGCGATGCTGGCCCCGGTGTCGCGGCCCTGTATCCGGACGGCGTTCGTGCTGTACAGCGGCATTCTCGACGCGATCGAGGCGGACGGCTACGCGGTACTGCACCGCCGGGCGGTCGTCCCGCGCCGTCGACGGGCCGCCGTGGCACTGGACGGGCTGGCCCGGGTGCTCACCGCACGCGCGGTGGCCCGGCTGCGGGAAGAGCCGGCTGCGGCAGGGCGGATCTCCGCCGCCGCCCGTCCGGCGGTGACCGGCACCGCACGCGCGGTGCGGAAGGAGGCGGTGTGAGCCCCGCGCCGGGACGTCCCCGGCGCATTCCGCTGCGGCTGCGGCGCACGGCCGTTCCCTGGGAGCGGCAGGCACCGACGTGGCGGGATGCGAAACCGGCGCTGATCGCCGAGGCCCTCAAGCAGGCGCAGAGCAGGCCTTCGGGCAACTGGTACGTCATCGGCGCCTCGCGCGACCTTCCTCCGGGGCGGGCGCTCGGGGCCACGGTCGGTTCCACCGAAGTGGTGGCGTGGCGCGACGGCGAGGGGAAGCTCCGCACAGGTCCGGGAGCCTGCCCCCACCTGGGGGCGCCGCTGCGCGACAGCCCCGTGCACTGCGGCACGCTGGTCTGCCACTGGCACGGACTGAGCCTGGACGGCGGCCCGTTCGCCGGGTGGGAGCCCTATCCGGCCTTCGACGACGGAGTCCTCCTCTGGGTGCGGCTCGACCGGGTGGGCGGCGAACCTCCTTCGGAGCGGCCGTACGTACCCGTGCGGCCCAGGGCGCGGGACGCCGTGGAGGCGGTCTACCGCGGCGTCGGCCGCTGCGAGCCGGAGGATGTGGTGGCCAACCGCCTCGATCCGTGGCACGGCGCGTGGTTCCACCCGTACTCCTTCGTCGACCTGACGGTGACAGGGACACCCGCCGACGACCCGGCGGACGACGACGGTTTCACCGTCGACGTGTCCTTCAAGGTGGCCGGGCGGCTTGTGGTGCCGGTCCGGGCCCGGTTCTCCGCGCCCGAGCCCCGCACGGTCGTCATGCACATCATCGAGGGCGAGGGCGCGGGGTCGGTGGTGGAGACCCACGCCACGCCCCTGGCTCCGGACGGGTCGGGGCGCCCCCGAACGGCCGTGACGGAGGCGCTGGTCGCGGCGTCGGACCGGCGCGGGTTCGCCGTGGCCCGGGCGGCCGCGCCGCTCCTGCGCCCTTTGATGCGCGCGTCGGCCGGCCGGCTGTGGCGGGACGACCTGGCGTACGCGGAGAGGCGCTGGGAACTGCGCGCCGGCGGGAGGTTCCCGGGCTGATGAGCGCCGCCCATCGCCCGGAAAGCGGCGTCTGCTTCTCCCCCAGCGCCTACTTCTCCCCCAGCGCCGCCAACCGGCGCAGAACGGCCGAGCGTCCCCTGCGCGGGACGGTCCAGAGTGTCTGCCCGCGCACGTGCCACCGTTGCAGCAGGGCGTTCGCCGCGAGGAAACCGCTGGTGGCCGCGCGTTCCATCAGGGCCACCGGCAGCCCGGTGCGGACCATGTCCCCGGCCACCGTGACGGCAGGGTCGGGGCTGCGCACGCCCGGCCGGTTCCGGTAGCCGCCGACCGGGAACATCGGGCAGTCCGCGCGCCATTCGTGACGCTCGTCCATGACGCGGGCGCTGCGGGTCTCCGGATAGACCTGGTGCAGTTGCCGCAGGGACTCGTCCTGCACGGCGGACCGGTCGGCGTCCGGTGCGACGGCGTAGGCGTGCAGTTCGACCACCGACCCTCCGGTGCGCCGGGCCCAGCGGGCGGCCTCTCCCTCCCAGCGGTCCAGGATGCTCACGTTGTCCAGGGGCCCGTAACCGCTGGTGCCCAGGAAGCCCGGGCGGTCCAGCGACACGGGCCGGTCGAGCCAGAGCCGTGACACCAGGAAAGGCGGCGCGGTGCGCAGCCGTGCGATCCGTGCGCGCCAGTCGGCGTCGCCCAGGTCCGGTGAGGCGGCGACGACGTGCCGCAGGCCCCCGCCGTCCAGGGCGAGGACGAGGGCGTCGTAGCGCGTGGTGCGGTCGCCGGTGTCGATGTCGAGACCGCCGTCCGGCCGGGGGCGCACCTGCCGGACCGGCGTCCGGGTCCGCACGTCGACGCGGTGGCCTTCGAGGTAGCGGTGCAGCGGGTCCCACAGGGCGGCCGGGAACGGTTCGGCGGGAACGTCGAAGAGCAGGCCCTCGCTGGACCCGAGGAAGTAGATGTGGAACATCAGCGCCAGTTCGGCCGCGGACAGTTCCCGCGGATCGGCGAAGAAGCTGCGGGAGAACACCTCGAATGCCAGGTGGTGGGCGGCTTCCGGGAAGCGGATGCGATCGAGGAAGTCGGTGGCGCTGATGCCGTCGAGACGGTCGTAGACCTCGGGAACCCGCACGTCCAGCAACGGCAGAGCCGCCTTCGGGTTCATCCGGGTCAGGTCCCGCAGACCGAAGGTGGGGCTGAGGGCGACGAATCCCATGGCGCTGAGCGGAGGCGTGCGCGGCACCCGGGCGAAGCTGTCGTGCAGGCCGGAGCTGTGCCGCAGCGGATAGTCGGGCAGCGGGGTCAGCGAGCCGAGGCCGGGGTCCACCCGGCGCAGCAGGCCGCGGAGGTTGTAGTACTGCCGGAAGAAGGCGTGGAACCCGCGGCTCATCGTCACGGGAGTACCGTCGGCGAGCTCGGTGGGCCACCCCGAAAGCCGTCCCCCCAGGCCGGGTTCACGCTCGTAGAGGGTGACGCGCACGCCGCGCTCGGCCAGGAGAGTGGCCGCGGCGATCCCGGCGATACCTCCACCGACGACCGCCACCGCGGGGGCCTCACCGGTGAACCGGGCGCGGCCGTCCGGGGCCGGCACGACGGCCGCCCGCCGGTCCCGGCCACGCCGGTGGCCCGCACCGTTGTCGCGCAGTGACATCACGACCGCTCCCTCCCCGCGGGGGTGGAACGGGCGACGAAGGTATGGGTGATCCCGGTCTGCCAGCCGGGCAGCGGCAGGACCCGTACGCCGGCGAAGCCCGCCCGGCGCAATCGCCGGGCGAACGCGGGAGCCGCGTCGAACCGGGCGACGCTGTCGCGGAGGTGACGGTAGAGCTCGGGGTCACCGGCGAGCCGTCCGGCGGGCTGGATGATCACCGAGCAGACGGCGTTCCAGACGGCACGGTGAACGGGTGAACCGCCGAGCGTGTACTCGTGGACGGCGAGACGGCCGTCCGGGGCGAGTTGGTCACGTACCAGGGCGAGCGCGCTGTCGGGGTCGTCGAGGTTGCGGAAGAGGTAGCCGGCGAACACCGCGTCGAAGGAGCCGCGCCGCCACCGGCCGGCCAGCTCCTCGACGGAAGCGTGCACGAAGTCGACGCCGGGCGGCCAGCTCTTGCTCATGGCACGGTCCAGCATGCCCGCGGACGCGTCGACTCCGGTGATCCGGGCGTGCGGGGCGGCGGCGAGGAGCGCCGCCGTGGAGGCGCCCGTGCCGCATCCCAGGTCGAGCACGCGCAGCCCGCGCCCCCCTTCCGGAAGGCGTAGTCGGCGTGCGGAGCGGCGCAGGTGCGCGTGGTAACCGGGGCTGGCCGCGACGAGCCGGTCATAGGCGACGGAGCCGTGGTCGAAAGCCGCTGACAGAGCGTCACCGCACAGCAGAGTCATGAGGTGCTCTCTTCGTGGTCGGTCGGTGCGGGGGGAACGAGGGCCGGGGGGCGCTCGCGCCGGGGCCTGAACGGAAGCTCGACGACGGTTCGCAGCATGGGGACGACGGGTGTGCGCAGGCCCATGAGCAGGTCCTCGTGCATCCGCGAACTGCCGTCCATGAAGCCCAGGAGCCGCTCGCCGGGAACGCCCCGGAAGAGGCGGCCGAAGAAGTCGGCGCCGTCCACGCGGCCGCTGTCCAGGGCTCGTAGCATGACCGCGTCCATCATCCGCGCCCGTCGTCCGTAGGGCGCAGGCACGCGCAGCGGTCGTCCGGTGCGCAGTCGGGCAGCGATGGCCCGGCTCTGCCGCTGCACGGCGCCGAACGTGTAACCGGTGGAAGGGCGGGTGGCACCTCCGGCGGTGCCGATGCGGTACACCGACCGCCCCCCGCGGCGCGGGAAGCGGGCGTCCGTCATGGGGATCACCCCGTGCTCCTGGGCTGTGATCCGGAAACGCCCCAGCCCCAGGACGTGGTGGGTGTAGTGGCGCAGAGCTCGCCGGTAGCCGTCGGCGTCCAGGGCGAGGGGGGAGAACTCGGTGTACTCGACCAGCGCCGTGTGCGGGTCCAGCGGCAGGACATAGCCGAACGAGAGCCCGTGGGCGGGCTGCGGTGTACGGAAGTCCATCAGATCCGCGGTCGTCGGGTCGAACACGGCACGCTCGGCGCGGACGAACCAGCCACCGAAGTGCTGGAGCAGGGTGGTGCGGGCAGGCGGCAGACGGCGCGGCGGCCGGGAGTCGAAGACGAGACGGCCCCGCAGGAGGACGCGTTCGCCATGGTCGCCCTGCGTGAGGACCTCGCCGCCGGACGGACCATCACGTACGCCGCTCACGGTCGCCTCGATCCTGACCAGAGTCGGTGTACGGGACAACCGTTGTCCGACCAGTGCCTCGAAGGCGTCCGATCGCACCATCTTGTAGCGCAGCCGGGAAAGCCGGGTGACCGTAGGAACCCCGTCTGCCGCCCTGACCCGCAAGCGAGACCACGAGGCGGCCAGGATCGAATCGTAGGCCCCGCCCGGCGGCTCCCAGAAGCACCAGGTCCGCGGGGGCGCCCTCAGTGGTCCCGGCGGGGCGTCGACGAGGGCGACCGACAGCGATACGGGGCTGTCCGGCGCGCAGAGACGGTACGCCAGGCTCAGCCCGGCCGCTCCGGCTCCCACGATGACCACATCAAAGTCGGCTGGCACGGTTCCCTCTCGGTCGGACGTGTACGGACCCCGGCGGCGGGAGAGAAGTCGATGCCCTCCGGACGAAGCAGCACGCGGGGTACGCGCCCTGCGACCGTATCCCGCTGTCCGCTGCCGGACCCGGCCTGATCGGCCTCGCGCACCTGAGTGGCGGTAGGTTCTGCCCGGCCGCTCCGCGCGTGCGGCACGGCCCGGCCTTTGCCCGAACCTCCTCATCGGCGCCCGAGACACTCACACCCTGCTGTGCCCGGCGTTGCGGTCCGCGCACGGGTGACCGCTCACCGGCCCGTCAAACCTGCCGGTGCCGCGTCTGCTCCCCTTCCGCTCCGGTCCCGTTCGTCCTCGCCCGCCGACCGCCACCGACCGGCCCGGTTGCGGGGGCCGACTCGTGGCGTGACGGTGGTGCGAGGGCAGCCGGGCTCACAGCGGCGAGCGCGACGACCGAGGAGGAACGATGTACGACAGCCCGAGCGGGCGCGGGATCAGCCGTGAGCCCGCCCGTCCTCTGCACGGGCGGGTCGCGGTCGTCACCGGCGCTGCCCGCGGCGTCGGTGAAGCGCTCGCGCACAGCCTCTCCGGGGCCGGGATGCACGTGGCGCTGCTGGGGCGGGAGAAGGCCACCCTGCAGGAAGCGGCGGCGTCCCTGGCCGGCCCGAGCATCTGTGTCGAGTGCGATGTCACCGACCGCGACGCGCTGGCGGACGCGGCGCGCCAGGTGGAAGCCGAACTCGGGCCCGCGTCGGTGGTCGTGGCGAACGCGGGCATCGCGGTGAGCGGCCCCTTCGGCCGTACCGCCGCCGAACTCTGGCAGCGGGTCATCGATGTCAACCTCATCGGTTCGGCGAACACCGCCCGCGCCTTCCTGCCCCAGCTCACCGCCACCCGCGGATACTTCCTCCAAATCGCGTCCACCGCCGCGTTCGGCGCGGCGCCCATGATGAGCGCCTACTGCGCCTCCAAGGCCGGGGCGGAGTCGTTCGCCCTCGCTCTGCGCGGCGAGGTCGAACCGGACGGCGTCCAGGTCGGCATCGCCTACCTGCACTGGACCGGCACCGATATGCTCACCGGCATCGACGATCATCCCGTCCTCGAAGCGCTGCGCCGTAACCAGCCCCGCCCGGCCCGCCGCGTCCACTCCCCCGCCCGGGTCGCCCAGTGGCTCACCCGAGGCATCACCCGGCGCGCCGCCCACATCTACTCCCCGCCCTGGCTCCGCTGGTGTCAGCCTCTGCGCCCCCTGTTCCCGGCGCTCGTCGCCCGGATCACCCGCCGCGAACTGCACAGCCACCACCGCGAAACGCTGTCCGCACCCGCTGAGGTCCTGGGAGCCGGAGGACAGGCCGACTGGAACTCCTACCGGGTCTCCCGGTCCTCCCCTTCACCCGAGGGGTAGCCCGGGCCCGCACGTTTCCCCCGCGGCTCCGCAACCGCCCGACCAGTACCGCGGTGAGGGCCCCGGCGCCGCCGACGGGAACGGGGAAGCCGTGGAACTGCCCCGGCATGGACATCAGCCGGCCGAAGCCGCCGCTGCCCGCCGCTTCGGGGGCCAGATCGGCGTGGAGGGCGCTCCCGGCCAACCGTCCCAGGAACGCTCACCCAGGCCGGTATAGGCTCATGCCGCATGATCGACGAGTTCGCGAAGGACACCCTGCACGGGAGACTGCGACGGGACCGTGAGGCGCTTCTCTGGAAGCTCGACGGCTTGTCGGAATACGACGCCCGACGGCCGTTGACGGCGACCGGGACCAACCTTCTGGGCCTGGTCAAGCACGTGGCCACCGTCGAGGCCAGGTACTTCGGCGAGGTCTTCGGCCGCCCGTCCCCGAAACCGCTGTCCCGGTGGCAGGACCACGACGGCAGCGATCTGTGGGCGGCCGAGAACGAGAGCCGCGACCGGATCACCGGGTTCTACCGGCGCACGTGGGAACACGCGGACGCGACGATCGACGCGCTTCCCCTCGACGCCCCCGGCCATGTGCCGTGGTGGCCCGAGCCTCACTCCGACACGAACCTGTTCGCCGTCATGGTCCATGTCCTCGGCGAGACCGTCCGGCACACCGGGCACGCCGACATCCTGCGCGAGGGGCTCGACGGCCGGACCGGGCTGCGCCCCGAACACGAGAAGCCGATCGACGAGGAAGCCCGCGCGGCGTACCGCGCGAAGATCGAGCGGGCCGCCGCCGGATCGGCGGCATCCGCTCCCCCGGTGATCTCCGGGAGCCGGCCGGACTTCTAGGATCTGCGGCATGGCGACACGACTCGTGCAGATCAACATGAAGGCCCATGACGACGCCGCGCTCGGCCGGTTCTGGGCGGAGGCGCTCGGCTGGGGTATCGACAGCGAGGGG
Source organism: Streptomyces globisporus C-1027 (assembly GCF_000261345.2). Taxonomy (NCBI): domain Bacteria; kingdom Bacillati; phylum Actinomycetota; class Actinomycetes; order Kitasatosporales; family Streptomycetaceae; genus Streptomyces; species Streptomyces globisporus. The sequence goes on from NZ_CP013738.1 coordinate 402,021, forward strand.
CCCGGGGTGACCAACCTCGAACCCGTGGGCTTCACCTACCCCGACCCCGCGGCCGTCTGCATCGACCTCATCGCCCGCCCGGAACCCAAAACGGTCAAGAACCGTGTGCACCTCGACCTGGCCACCACCTCGACGGCCCATCAGGAAGAGCTGGTCGCACGCCTGAAGAGCCTCGGTGCGACGCCCGTCGACGTGGGGCAGGGCGACGTCCCCTGGACGGTGATGGCCGACCCGGAGGGCAACGAGTTCTGCGTCCTGGAGCCCCGCCCGGTCTACCGGGACACCGGGCCGATCGCCGCCGTGGTGGTCGACTGCACCGATCCACGGGAGATGGCCCGGTTCTGGGGCGAGGCGATGGACTGGACGCTGCACGAGGTCACCGACGACGGTGCGATCATGCGCTCCGCCAAGGGCGTCGGGCCCTACCTGGAGTTTCTCCGTACGCCCGACACCAAGAGCGGGTGGAACCGCGTCCACCTCGATGTCCGCCCCTACCCCGGTGACGACCCGGCGGCAGAGGCGGACCGGCTGCGCTCGCTGGGCGCCACCGACCCCGGTATCGACCAGTCCTCGATCCACTGGACCATCCTGGCCGACCCGGAAGGCAACGAGTTCTGCCTGCTCACGCCTGCCTGACCTCAAGCGCCGGGCGCCTGGTGAGGATTCCGGTGCGGGCCAGGACGATGACCGATGCCGAGCAGGCGAGTCCCGTCGCGACGAGTGCTCCCCACGTCAGCCACTCCGCCCGATGGCTCCGCGCGAAGTCCCATACGGCTCCGACGGCCAGGTTGCCCAGGGTGATGCCGAGGCCGGAGACGGTGTTGTAGAGGCCGTAGTGGGTGGCGACCAGCCGGTTGTCGCACAGGACGACCACCATCTCCATCTCGAAGGGGTAGAGGATCGCCCCGCCGACAGCGAGAAGCACCACGGCGGTCACCAGGGCGGTGAAAGCCATGACGGGCGCGTCGTGAGGGGTGAAGGCCAGAGGGACGAAGGCCAGACCCATGAGGGCGAGTCCGACGGCCAGCGCCTGGTGCGAGCTCCAGCGCTTCTTCGCCCAGGCCGTCAGGCGGAGTTGCCCGACCACCGCGACCGCGGCGGAGACGACGAACAGGCCGCTGGTGACCTCCGTGGCGTTCGGTCCCAGGAACTCCCCGGCGGCGAGCGGGAGCGCGAGGTAGACCTGGAAAGTGAGGACGTACGAGCCGATCATGGCTGCGGAGAACAGCAGGAACGGCCGGTTCGCCAGCACCGATCGCCACTGCGCCAGGACGCTCTCGGCCGGCTCGGACACGTCATCCGTACGCGCGGTGCGACGGTCGGGCAGCGCGCGCCACTGCAGGGCGGTGAGGAGGGCGAAGATCGCGGCGGCGGCCGTGCACACGGTCCGGAAATCGGCTGCGAGCAGAGCGAGGCCGACGAGGGGGCCCAGGAACATGCCCGCCTGGTAGTAGACGTTGAAGGTGGCGAAGGCGTCCACCCTGCGCTCTCCCGCCTCGGCGGCGAGATAGGCGCGTACGGCCGGGTTGAACAGCGCGCCGGCGAATCCGGTGGCGGCGGACGCGGCGATCAGTGCGGGCAGGCTGTCGACCCGGCCGAGCAGTCCGAACCCGGCGGTGCGCAGCAGACAGCCGGCCATGATGGGCGCCTTGTAGCCGAGCCGGTCGGCGATGGTCCCGCCGATGAGGAACATGCCCTGCTGGGAGAAGTTGCGTACCCCGAGGACCAGCCCGACGGCCCAGGCGGCCAGCCCGAGGGGACCGGCGAGGTGGGCGGCCAGGTAGGGCATGAGCATGTAGAAGGCGAGGTTGATGGCGAACTGGTTGGCCATCAGCAGCCGGGTGGGGGCGGAGAAGGTGCGGGTCTGCCGCCACAGCGCCCTCATCGGCCGGCCTCGGAGAGCACCTGCACGTCGAGCGGCTCCGTCCCGGCGGCGAGGGGGTCGGTGACGTGGGTGCATCGGGTCCAGCGGGTGACGACCCGGTCCTCGGACCGGGTGATCTCGTCGGGGTCCTCGGCGGGCGGATGGCCCAGCAGGTTGTGCTCCCGGCAGTAGGTGTCGTCGAAGACGGTGCCGACGTACCGCTGCGGCCCGTCGGGGAACACGGTCAGGATCCGGTTCTCCGGCGCCAGGGTGCGGGCCAGCCAGCGGGAGACGAGAGCGACCGCGCCGACGCTCCAGCCACCGGTGGCGTAGTGCGCACGGGCCAGCCGCCGCGCCGCCCAGACCGCTTCCGGGGCAGCCACCCAGTGGACCTCGTCGAACAGCTCGTAGGCGACGTTGCGGGGATGGATGCTGCTGCCCAGACCGCGCATCAGCCGCGTCGCGGCGGGCTGTCCGAAGATGGTGGAGCCGGTGGTGTCGACGCCCACGACACGCAGGGCGGGGAAGTAGTCACGGAGCACGGTGGCGATGCCCGCGGAGTGGCCGCCGGTGCCGACGCTCACCACCAGGGTGTCGATGCGCCCGAGCTGGGCGACGAGTTCATGGGCGAGCGGTGCGTACGCGGTCACGTTGTCCGGGTTGTGGTACTGGTCCGGGCACCACGAGTCCGGGGACGCGGCGAGGAGTTGTGCCACGCGTTCGCGCCGGGCCTCCTGCCAGCCGCCGACCGGGTGCGGGGCGTCGACGACCTGGACGTCGGCCCCGTAGGCGGTGAGCAGGCCGGTCATCAGGGGTTCCATGCCCCGGTCGCCGACGACGGTGACCGGGTGCCCGAAGGTCACCCCGGCCAGGGCGAGCCCGAGTCCGAGGGTGCCGGAGGTGGATTCCACGATACGGGCGCCGGGCAGGAGCCGGCCGCGGTGGCGTGCCGCCCGGACCATGTGCAGCGCGGTCCGGTCCTTGATGCCGCCCGGGTTGTGGCCTTCGAGCTTGGCCCAGAACCCTCCTCGGCCGTGGGTGAAGGGTTCCCCGATCCACAACAGGGGGGTGTCGCCCACGAGTCCGGCAGGGGTGTGCAGAGGGCGCTTGGTGTCGGCGAGCAACTGCGCCGGCGAGGCGGGGGCGATGCTGCGGTCCTGGATGTTCATGGCGTGCTTCTCCCAGTGCCGGTGCGACGGGGCGCGACCGGCCGGTGCGTGCGGGCGGGCGGTGAGGACGGAACCTGCCTGGGCCGGTCAGGTCCGCCACACGCTCAGCACGGACGGGGAGCGGTGGATCGGGAAGGGCACGGTATCGCCGGCGCCCGGCGGGCCGGCGCGTGTCGTCCCCGGGGTGGAGACGGCGAGGTCCGACCGGGGCGTCGTCGCGGTGGGGCCCGGCTCGGGCAGGCCGGTGCACCGGGGTCCCTGGACGGAGAGTTCGTCGTCGGCGCATTCGACGGACCGGGGGCCTCAGGTCGGGCCGCTTCGGGGGCGGTCGCGTACGGGGCTTCGGCCGCCGGGGTCTCGACGGCCGTGACCGAGGCGGGCAGCGGGGTGTCCGCACGAACGACAACGGCCCCCACCGCAGGGCCGTGTGAGCAGCCGAGCACGTGGATCAGCGCGATCAGGACGACGTACAGCGCCACCCGGGGCCGGGGCACCGGGTGGGGCCCACGGAACGCCGACCGGATCACCACGATCACGAAAGGTAATCGATCAATCACGTAAAGCGCCGATAAGTGGGGTTGCCCAGCCACCCCCGAAGGGGTGCGCGGCCGCCCGGTCGGTGCGGGTCGGGCGCCGGTCGGAGCGAGGCCCTCCATCACCTGCCCTCCGGGGCGCAGTTCACCGGATCGGGTGAGCACGGGCGGGCGCGGCGTTCGTTCGGCCCCCGACGGCACGCGTTCCCTGATCACGCTTGGATCCCAGCCACTAAGTTGATTAGTATGCGTGGCTCAGCCTCTGTACGACCGGTCATCCGCCTGGAACTCCGGTGGAGGTGTTGCCGAATCCCCCGCATCGCGGAAGAAGTTGACCGGCCCCCAGACCGCCCGACAGCGGCCGAGGAAGAAGGAGCCCGCCTCAGTGGCGTCCCACCGTCGTCCCAAGCAGCCCAGCCACGGATACACCTCCGTGCTCACCGCGACCGCGGCGGTGACGGTCGCCCTCTCGGCGCAGTCGGCCTCGGCCGATCCGCTGCCGGACCCGAACAAGAAGGGCGTGCAGGCGCAGATCGACCGGCTGTACGAGGAAGCCACCCAGGCCACGGAGAAGTACAACGGGGCGCAGGAAGCGGCCGGAACGCTGAAGAAGGAGGCCGACACCCTCCAGGAGTCGGTCGCCCGCAAGCAGGAAGCCCTCAACGAGCTGCGCCGCCAGTTCGGTTCGGTGGCCACCGCCCAGTACCGCACCGGCGGGCTGGACCCCTCCCTCCAGTTGCTGCTCTCGGCGGACCCCGACGCCTATCTGGACCGGGCCTCGGGCCTCGACCGGCTCAGCGCACGGCAGTCGGAGACCCTCCAGCGGTTCCTCTCCCAGCAGCGCGCTCTGCAGCAGCAGCGCGGGGAGGCTGCGGAGAAGCTCGGCAGCCTCCAGGACACCCGTGAGGAGCTCGGGGAGAAGAAGGCGGAGATCCAGGGCAAGCTGGCGCAGGCGCAGCGGCTCCTGAACACGCTGACGGCCGAGGAGCGGGCCGAGCGGGCCGCCGAGGAGCAGCGCGCCAACCGGAACAGCGAGCGGGTCGACCTCGGCGACGAGGCCAGTGCGTCCGGGCGCACGGCGTCGGCGTTCGACGCGGCGAAGAGCCGGGTCGGCATGCCGTACGTGTGGGGCGCCGCCGGACCGGGGTCGTTCGACTGCTCCGGTCTGACCTCCTGGGCGTTCCGGCAGGCGGGCGTGTCGCTGCCGCGCACCTCCCAGGCCCAGGCCAACTTCGGCACCCGGATCAATGCACTCAGCGCCCTCAAGCCCGGCGACCTCATCATCATGCGCACCGACCTGAGCCACGTCGGCTTCTACGCCGGGAACGGCCAGATACTCCACTCACCGAAACCGGGCGCCCAGGTGCGCTACGAGTCCATCGCCCGCAGCGGCATGCCGTTCATGTGGGGCGTACGGATCTGATTCCGGTCTGATTCATGCGGGGCGGCTACCCCAGTCCGGCATGGCAGGTCAGCAGGAGGGGCAGGACGAACGTCGCCAGGGCGCCCGTGCCGGCCGCCCAGCGCACGGCCGGGTGCGTGTCGTGCGCCGGCGCCAGGACCCGCTTGAGGCGGACCAACGCCGTCTCCCCGCCCGCTGCCAGCGCACCGCGGGGCGCTTCTCCCGACGCCAGGGTGAACATGGCGGCGGCCAGCGCGCCCCTCGAGCAGCGGCGCAGTACGCGATCGTCGGCGACCATCTCCAGGAGCAGGGGCACCTGTTCCTGGAGATGGCGGGCGAGCGGCAGGCGGGGGAAGACCCGGGCGAAGGCGGCGGCCGCCGCGAGGACGAGGTGGTGGCGGCCGTGGATATGGGCCCGCTCGTGCTCGACGACGGCACTGAGCTCCTCGGCGGACAGCAGCCCGACGGCTCCGCTGCTGACGACGATCCTCGGGTCACGGCCCGGCAGGCAGTACGCGGCGGGCTCGGCATGTTCCAGCACGGTCGCCCGCGAACAGGCCGAACGGCGGCCGACCTTGTCCAGGACGTCCCGGTGCCGGGCACGCGCGGCGTACGCGCGCCCGGCGTGCAGGGCGAACGCGGTCATATGGCCGACGACCACGACGAGGGCCACCGCGCCGCCCAGGGCGGGCAGCAGCCCGTCGGTGGACGGGGCCTCCAGGCCCACCGCCACGCGGCAGGAGTAGAGGACACCGTGCAGATGCGCCCCCGGCGTCGCGAGGTGCAGGGCCGCCAGCGCCACGCAGAGCGAGAAGGACGCCGCCAGCGCGAACCACACGGCCACCGCCAGCAGCGGTGACCGCTGCGGCCAGCTGCTGCGGAGCACCAGCCTGGGGGCCAGCCCGCCGACGGCGGCCGCGTAACCGAGGAAGAAGGGGGCGGCGTTCACAGCTCACCGTCGCGGCCGGTCGCGCGCAGCGCCTCGCGCAGGGCGGCGACCTCCTCGTCCGTCATGCGCTCGACGAAGTGCACGAGCGCGGCCGACCGGTCCCGGCTCGCCCCCAGCGCGTCCTCCATCAGCGCGGCCGAGTACGCCTCGCGGCTGCGGACCGGCGTGTAGAGCCACGCCTGGCCCTGCTTCCGCCGGGTCAGCCAGCCCTTGTCGTAGAGGATCGTGGCCACGGTCATCACCGTCGTATAGGCGGACGGCCGACGACGGTTGATGTCGTCGACGATCTCGCGGACGGTCGCCGGCCTGCCCCACGTCCACAGGCAGTCCATGATTTCGGCCTCGAGCTCTCCGAGCCGTCGCATTCCCCGTCCCACTCCCCGCTTCCCGGCACCTGCGCTCCCCCAGCCCCTCCATAGTAAGGACGCTCACCGCAGGCGGAGGACGCGGACGTGCGGGGCGCGGCGCGTGGCGGTGCCGGCCTCCTGGTCACTCGGCGAGGCGGTCGTCGATGAGCTTCTTGAACTCGTCGTACGAGGCCGGGTTCTGGATCCTGGTGCCGCCGACGACGAAGGTCGGGGTTCCCTGCACGCCGAGGCCCAGGCCGTCGCGCTGGTCGACCTTGACGCGCTCAGCGGTGGCCGGGTCGGCGAGATCCGTGTCGAACTTCTCCATGTCGAGGCCGAGCTGCTCCGCGTAGCCGCGGAAGACGCTCTCCTTGCTCTCCTGCGCCTCGCCCCATTCCTTCTGCGTGGTGAAGAGCTTGCTGTACATCTCCTCGAACTTGCCCTGCCGGGCTGCGGCTTCGGCGACGCGGGCGGCGAGCTCGCTGTTGCGGTGGCCGGGCATGGGGAAGTACCGGGCGACGAAGGTGACCCGGTCGCCGTACTCCTCGCGGAGCTTCTCGACGGCCGGGTAGTACGCGCCGCAGGCTTCGCACTCGAAGTCCAGGAACTCGACGACGGTCAGCTCGCTGCGTTCGGGCTCGCTGAGGCGGTGGCTGGTGTCCCGTACGGGCAGGGCCTGCGCGGCGGGCTGCACGTTCGTGGCGCTGTCGGACGGGGTGTCGGGACGCAGCAGGAGATAGGAGCCGAGACCTGCCGCGAAACAGGCGACCAGGACGGCGGCGATGATCAGGTTCTTGTGCAGCTTCTTCATGAGGGCCTCTGGGGGTGCGGGGACCGGCGCACGCCGGTCGTCCCCCCGCAGAGGTACGTCTGTCAGGACACGACAGGACGGCCGACCGGCACCAGCCGGGAACGGACGAGAAGACCACCCGCACGCGGGGGCGCCCGGCCGGAGCGCAGCCGCACGAGAACGGCCGGCTTCAACAGCGTCCCGGCCGTCCGGAGCCCCCGCTGCGGGCCGTTGCCGCGCACGACGAGCAGCGGCCGGACGAAGGCCAGCAGGCGCAGCACCAGGTCCAGCAGCGGCCTGCTCCGCCACAGCATCTGCTCGGTCAGCCCGAGCACCCGGGTAGCCACCACCAGGGCGATCACATGGCCGGAGAGCAGCACTCCCTCGGGCAGTTGCAGGGTCGCGCCGTGCTCCACCCACGCCGGAAGATCCGAGGCGGCGTCGGCTCCGGCCGCCGCGCGGCACATCCCGGGCAGGGCGTACGTGGCGTGGTGGGCGACCTGCGCCGCGATCAGCACCCCGAGCAGTTGCCCGTCGGTGAGCTTGCGCCGGGTCAGGAACACCGCTCCCGGCACGGCTACGAGCCCCACCATCGCCACGAGGGCCCACTGCGGCGCGTGCCCCAGGGTCAGGGCATGTCCCGCCATCGGCAGCAGGACACACAGCACAGCGAGAACCGCAGCACGCACACCGCGCAGCACGCCGGAGGCCGGCGAAGCGGTACGGGGCAACAGCAGCGGTCGCATGGGCGGGTTTCCGAACGTCGCGATGGGAGAGGCAGCTCTGGTGGGGAAAAGATTACTCATGGCAGTGCGCCTGCCTGTCTTTCGGGTGTCCGTGTGACCGAATGCCCCGTGCGCACCAGGAAGCGTCTACTGATCGGACGGGACGGGACCGGTGAAAGAGACCGGCTTACCGGCGGCGTGGGCGTACGCGATCTCCCTGCGCGTGGACTCGCCGATGTACCCGCCGGGGTTGACGACCAGAACCCGGTCAGCCAGGTCGATCTTGCGCAGGTGGAGGGCGTCCAGCGCGGCCTTCTGCTCATCGGTGATCAACTCGTCGGCTTCGCCCGGCGCGACGACGATGACGCCCGCGAAGGTCAGATCACGGTTCGCCCTACGCATCTGGTGCAGGAATCGGGTCGAGCCGCAGATGCAGACAATCTCAGGCCGGTCGGGCACGGCTCAGTCCTTCGGTCGAACGGGAAATCGTCTGTGTGCATGCTGATGCTGACATCACGGAAAGACACACGTGGCTCACCAGATGCCGTCGACAACCTCTTCGAAGACGGGATTCCACGGTGACTCTTCGTCGGCAAAGGGAAGTGGATCGAACTCTGTGATCTCACCGCGCAGAGCGTCCACACGTTCGCCGACTCCTCTTCTGTCACGCTGGAGCTCCTGGAGCAGTGCCCCGAACTTGGTCAGCGCGTACACCAGAGACTCCACGTCCCGGTGGATCGGGCTGTAGTTGATTTCCTCCTCGCCGTCGGCAAGGGCGTACACGGCCCCCTCGCGCACCGCCCGCCTCGAACTGCGCCTGGACGAAGGGCTGGAGGCGTACGCCTTCACCTTCGGATGAGCCGGCCCTCGGAGCCTCACGAGCCTCACCGGTCATGCTCAGACCAATCCGTACGCCGGAAGGCTCCGAATGGACAACATCAGCGACCGAACGTCGTTCCGGCTGCCGCCGGGACTTCCGGAAGGGGATGTGTCTTCGTGACAGCTCGCCGTACAACTCGCTTCGCCGCACTGCTCGCTCTGCCCGCCGCACTCACCCTCGGGGTGTCCGTGCCCGCCCTGGCTCACGAGGGACACCCGGCCGGCACCACGAAGGCGGCCGACGGCGACACCTACCAGATCGATCTGGAGCAGCTCAACGATTCGGGCGCCACCGGGGCCGCCCTGGTCAGCCTGGACGGCGACAAGCTGACCGTGAAGATAGACGCCCGGGGGCTCGTCCCCGGGCAGCCCCACGCGCAGCACATCCACGGCTCCACCGACGGCCACGACTTCCGCTGCCCCGACAAGAGCGCCGACAAGGACGGCGACGGCATCGTCACCACCGCCGAGGGCCTCCCCATGTACGGGGACATCAACATCTCCCTGACGACCAAGGGCGATACGTCCAAGGACAGCGGCCTCGCGGTGGACCGGATGCCCGTCGCCGACAAGGACGGCAAGCTGACGTACTCCCGTACGATCACCGTCTCCCAGGATGTGGCGGACCATCTGAAGGACCTGCACGTCGTCCAGCACGGCATCGACCGCAACGACGACGGCAAGTACGACTTCGGCGCGGGCAAGAGCGAACTCGACCCGAAGCTGCCCCAGGAGGCCACCGCCCCGGCCAGCTGCGGCATGGTCAAGGGCGCCGCCGTCGGTTCCATGCCGGTGGGCGGCGTCGAGACCGGTGGCGCGACCACGGAGGGCGTCCAGTCCCCGGGACTCCTCGCGGCGGGCGGTACGGCTCTCCTCGCGGCCGGCGGTCTCTTCGCCGTACGGCGGCGCACCCGCACGGCCGACCACGACGACAGCTGACCATCAGACCCGTTCGGCCGGCGGGCGGCCCTGACGCCCGCCGGCCGAACGACCTGTTCAAGGCTCCGCAACGGCAGCGATGAGGGAGAGGCGATCCCGATGAACGGCAGCGACCCGAACGACGAGCCTTCGGCATCACACAGGCGATGGACCTTCGTGCTCACCGCCGCCGTCACGGCCCTGCTGCTGACCGGCGGGCTGTTGCTGGGCCTGGGGATCGGCCGCCAGCAACCCGCCCCGCCCGCCGCGGAGAACAAGGCCGGCGCATCTGGCTTCCCGCCCGTGCGGACGCCCTCAGCCGGCGCGGAGACGTCCAGCCCCTCGGGAAGCGGACCGCGTACGGAGGCCCTGTCCGCCTCTCGGCCCCTGAGTATCACGATCCCCGCGATCGACGTGACCTCCCCCTTGGAGGACCTGGGCCTGGGCAGGAACAGGGCCATGGACACACCCCGCGATCCGGACAAGGCCGGCTGGTACACACCGGGCCCGACGCCCGGCTCCGTGGGCCCCTCGGTGATCGCGGGTCACGTGACCTGGGACGGCGCTCCGGCAGTCTTCTTCAAGCTGACCGAACTCGACCCCGGTGACCGCATCGACGTCCGGCGCGCCGACGGCAGCACAGCGGCCTTCACCGTCGACCGCACGGCCGTCTACCCCAAGGACGAGTTCCCCACGGTGGAGGTCTACCGCAATCTCGACCATGCCGGCCTCCGCCTCATCACCTGCGGCGGCGAGTACTCCGCGTCCGACAGCCGGTACGCCGACAATGTCGTCGTCTACGCCACTCTTACCGGCAGCCGCCCCTAGGAACCGGTCCATCTGTTGTGGGGCGCCCAGGAGAGTGGCGCCCCACAACAGCCGCCCTCCGCGGGCCTTCGACCGCGGGGAGCGAGTCCGACTGTCCGCCGGCGGTTGTGGATCAGCCCTGTTCGAGAGGCAGGGCCAGGTCGGTGACCTGCCGGCGCTGGGAGAAAGCGCCGAGGTCGCGGGCGGCCCCGGTCAGCACGTCGACCTCATACAGACGTGCGGTACCGGCGGTGTTGAGGGTGGCGAAGCCCCGGTTGGTGCCGTGCTTGGGGGAGAAGTAGATGTCGAAGCCGGCGTCCGGGCCTGCGTTCACGCCGAGGTTCCCGGTCGGGGCGAGGGTGCCGGCGTTGGCAGGCGATTGCAGGGAGACCCGGTCGGCCATGGTGTCGATGTCGAACAGGGTCGTCGCGGTGGCGGCGTTGAGGTCGTTGTTGGTGTAGGCGGCGCCGGTGACGCCTGTCGCGGTGGTGGGCGGCGTGGTCGGGTTGGTGAGCGTGCCGTCGGTCGTGGTGCCCAGAGGGGCGGCGCTGTCGTCGATGTTGTGCCGCAGGTTCTGCCCGGTGTTGCTGATGACACGCAGCCGGTTGGCCGCCGGGTTGAAGTCGACGCCGAACTGCCGGCCTGCGAGGGCGACCGTGAGCTGGGAGACCTTCGTGGCCCTGGCGTTGGCCGTGTTGAGGGTGTAGACGCCTCCCCTGTCACCGACACCGTAGAGCTTCTCGTTCTGGACGCGGAAGTCGATGCCGACGACCTTGGTGTCACCGCGCAGGCCGGACACCCTTCCGATGTCCGTGGTCCTGGCGGGCCGGTCGACGGTGAACTCGACCAGGCGCTGGTCCGGGGTCAGCCCGACGGCGGTGAGCGCCTCGTGTCCTCGGTGGTTCATGTCGTGTCCGTCGCGGCCGTCCGCGGATGCCAGGGCCGGAGCGGACAGGGCGGCGGCTGCGGCGACCGAGACGGCGGCCACGACGGTTCTACGCGTACGCATGATGCTCCAAGGAGATCGTGGTGTCCCGCGGAATGGCGAGCGGGTTCATGACGGGTTCGTGGCCCGGGCACCCGCGGATGGGAAGAAGCCCTGGAAGTCACCCCATTGGAGCCATGAGCCGGGATGAGCGGCGAGCACGTGCGGGCGGGTGCCGCCCGTACCAGGGCTGAGACCGGCGGAGCCGATGGCAGCTCCTTCCGGACTCCGCCTCCTTGCAGCGGTTTACATACTCCAAGCCATCGAAGCGGCGGACCGAATGCCCCCGACCTCCGAATATCCGATGAACGCGGTCCGCCGACCGAGTGAAGTCCCACAACTGTCCTCTTGCGAATAGCTTGCAATAAGGGGGTCGTTACCCTTTCGGCCCAGCGGCCCGGGACTGTGTCGCCCCAATATTTCGCGGGATGTCCGTCGCACCGATGTCCCGTCCCACCGGCCCTTTCTCCCTCCGTGAGCCGCTCGGCCGACCCGCGAATCGGACCCGAGTGTGCACGGGAGGTGCTTTCGACGTGCTTGTCTACGGCTGCGCGGCTCTTCGACGCGTCATTCCTCCATGCGCGGCCTCCCACGCGCAGCTCTTCGACGAGGGACCAGGTCACGGATCACTTCGTTGATCCGCCCCATTCCTGTCACCCGGTCAGGGCGAGCCTTCCCGCCACTGCTCCGAAACGCCACACCACTCATCCGCCCACCCCCCGCTTCCGCATGCCCTCACACATGCCGGGCGGGGAGCCAGCAGACAGAAGGAACAGCGTGAAGGATTCTCAGTCAAAGCCCCGCTCACGGCGCGTCCTGGACCGGTCCCTGCTCGTGCTCGGTACCACCACCCTGGCCGCGGGACTCGGAGCGATGACCCTCGCCCCGGGCCTCAGTGCGGCCTCCAGCCACCGCGAGGCACCCCTGATCGCCGGGGACCCGCGGGCGGACAACACCGACGTGTACGCGTTCACCAGCCCCGACAAGTCCGACACCGTCACGATGGTGGCGAACTGGATCCCGATGGAGGAGCCCAACGGCGGACCGAACTTCTACGCGTTCGGCGACGACCTGCGCTACAACATCAAGATCGACAACACCGGTGACGGCTTCGCTGACGTCACCTACAGCTGGCGCTTCCGCAGCAGCTACCGCGATGACGCGAACCAGTTCCTCTACAACACCGGCCAGGTCACCTCGCTGAACGACCCCGACCTCAACTTCCGCCAGGTCTACGACCTCGTCGTCACCACCGGAGGAAAGAGCCGCACCGTCCTGCGGGGCGTCCCGGCCGCGCCGTCCCGTACGGGCCAGGCGTCGATGCCCGACTACGCGGCCCTGCGGAAGCAGGCGACGTTCGGTCTGCCGGGCGGCGGCAAGACGTACGCAGGCCAGGCGGAGGACCCGTTCTTCGCCGACCTGCGTGTCTTCGACCTCCTCTACGGCGGCGACCTGAGCGAGCGGGGGCAGGACACCCTGGCCGGCTACAACGTCAACACCATCGCCATCCAGGTCCCGAAGAAGCAGCTCGCACTGAGAGGCAACTCCTCCCGCAACCCGGTCATCGGGGTGTGGTCGACCACCGAGCGCGCGGGCGTCACCGTCAACGATTCGCGTGACGCGAAGGTCAACAAGCAGTGGAGGCAGGTGTCCCGCCTGGGGAACCCGCTGGTCAACGAGGTCGTCGTCCCGCTGAAGTTCAAGGACGCGTTCAACACCCTCAACCCGAGCCAGGACCGCACCGTCCAGCCGGTCGTCGACAAGGTGTACGACCCGATCCTGCCCAAGCTCATCCAGCAGGTGTACGGCGTCCCGGCTCCCAAGACGCCCCGCAACGACCTCGCCGAGATCTACCTGACGGGCATCTGCAAGGTCTGCGGTCCGATCAAGGCCGACCTGAACGCCCACCGCCTCAACAAGGACGCGGTGCTCAGGAAGATCGTCCCGGCGGAGGAGCTGCGTCTGAACATGGCGGTGCCGCCCACGGCCAAGCCCCAGCGGCTCGGTGTCCTCGCGGGCGACCTGGCCGGCTTCCCGAACGGGCGCCGCCTCGCCGACGACGTCATCGACATCTCGCTCCAGGCCGTCGAAGGCGCCGCCCAGACCGGCGTCCTCGTCCCGGCGCTCGCGGACGGCGACAAGGTCGACACCAACGAGGTCCCCTTCGGCACCTCGTTCCCGTACGTCGCGCTCCCCCACACGAAGAACGTGAACCGCGGCCCCGGCGCGACCGGACGCAGTGCCGAGCAGACCGCTACGGAGAACACCGCGGCGGACACCGCCGTCCAGCCCACCCAAGCGGCGGCGCTCGCCGGGGCCGGCGCGCTCCTCCTCGGAGTCGGCGGCTTCCGCCTTCGCCGCCGCCGCAAGGAGAGCTGAACCGGCCCCAGCAGAACACGGACAGACGCAACGAAGGCGTCCGGGCCGGGGAGCACCGCCCCGGCCCGGGCATCGCCGAACCATGGGGAGGACCTTTCGTGCACCCGGACCACACCACACCCATGTCCACGCCGCCGTCGGCCCTGTCGCGCGGCGGCCGGCGGCTGCGCAACATCGTGGTCACGATGGCCCTGGGCGCGACGATGTTCGCCGTCGGCGCGGTCATGCTGACCCCCGGCGGGAACACCGCGCCTCGTCCGGCAGGCCACGGCCGGACGGACGAGGCGCCCCGCGGGTCGATCGAAGCGCTCCAGGCCCGGGTGGCCCGGCTGCCGAAGGATCCCGGCGGCTGGGCCGCCCTGGGGATCGCCTATGTCCAGCAGGCGCGCAGCACCGCGGACCCGGCCACCTACGACCGGGCCGAGAAGGCGCTACGGACTTCTCTCTCCGTACAGGGCGAGGGCAACACGGACGCGGAGACCGCCATGGGCGCCCTGGCAGCGGCCCGCCACGACTTCCCCTCCGCGCTGCGCTGGGCCCGCAAGGCCACCACAAGCGGGCCGTACAGCTCCTCCGCCTACGGGGTCCTAGCCGACGCCCACACCCAACTCGGTCACTACGACGAAGCCGACGATGCCGTTCAGACGATGACGGATCTACGTCCGGACGCCGCCTCCCTCGCCCGCGCCTCCTACGCCTTCGAGCTCAAGGGAAACACCGCCCGGGCCCGCGCCCTGATGCAACGGTCCCTCGCGGCGGCGGCCACCCCTGCCGACAAGGCTTTCGCCCACAGTGTTCTGGCAGGCCTCGACCTCCAGGACGCGAACCCCCGCGCGGCCCTGGCCAGGACGCAGACCGCCCTCAGGACCGCCCCGACGGATTCGGCCCTCCTGGAGAGTCGTGCCCGCGCCTACCTGGCCCTGGGCGACACCACCAAGGCCGTCGCCGACTACCGGGCGGCCATCGCGATCGCCCCGCTGCCGCACTACCTGTTGGGCCTGGGCGAACTGGAGCAGGCACTGGGCCACCATGAACGGGCGGCGGAGAACTACGACCTGCTGCGCGCGCAGGACCGTATCCGGGAAGCCGCCGGCGATCCAGCGGACACCGACGCCATCCTCTTCGAAGCCGATCACGGCAACCCGCGACGCGCTGTCACCCTGGCCGAAGAGACCCTCCGCAACCGCCCCTTCGTCGCCGTCCACGACGCGTACGCCTGGGCCCTGCACCGAGCCGGCCGGGATTCCGAGGCCCTCGTCCAGGCCGACAAGGCCCTGGCCCAAGGCACCCGCAGCGCACTCTTCCGCTACCACCGCGCCGCCATCCACCACGCCCTCGGCGACCCGGAAGCGGCTCGCCGCGATCTGACCGAGGCGCTGCGCGAGCCGGGCTTCCACCCCCTGCACGCCGACGCCGCCCGCGACCTGCTCCAGCGAATCGACACCACATCATGAACAACACCCTGCGCCGAGCCCTCACCACCCTGGCCGCGGGCGCCCTCGTCGCCGTCGCCAGTGCGGCGTCCGCCCCCGCCGCCACCGCCCACCCCTTGGGCAACTTCAGTGTCAACTACCACACCGGCCTCGTCCTTCGGACCGACCGGATCGACGCCCACGTCGTGGTCGACCATGCGGAGATCTCGGCCCTTCAGGAACGCTCCGCCATCGACACCGATCACGATGGCAAGGTCAGCGACGACGAATCGCGCGTCCACGCCGAGAAAACCTGCTCGGACCTGAGCGGGCAGCTCCACCTGAGCGTGGGCGGTACCCAGGCGGAGTGGAGGCGGTCCTCGGCCACCCTGGTGTACGAGAACGGGGAGGCGGGCCTCAGGACAAGCCGCCTCACCTGCTCACTGACCAGCCCGGCCGACCTCACCGAGCCCGCCGGCATCCGGGCCGAAACGGACTACGACACCAGGCGCGTCGGCTGGCACGAGATGACCGCTACCGGCCAGGGCGTGAGGATCACCCGGACCGATGTACCGGCGACCTCGACCACCCGCGAGCTGCGCCAGTATCCGGCGGATCCCCTCGCCTCCCCGCTCGACCAGCGCTCGGCGACCCTGCGCAGTGAGCCCGGTCAGGGCCGGGCGGCCGTCCCGGCGGTGGTGGCGGACCTCCCCGGCGCGGGTGTGATCGGCGGGGTGCTCGCGAAGGTCACCGGGGCCTTCGACTCGCTCGTCGGCGCCCGGGAGATCACCCTGCCCGTGGGGCTGCTGGCTCTGCTCCTGGCGCTCGTCCTCGGAGCATCCCACGCGGCAATGCCCGGCCACGGCAAGACCATCATGGCCGCCTACCTCGCGGGCCGTCGCGGCACCAGGCGGGACGCCCTCACCGTCGGGGCCACGGTCACCCTGACGCACACTGCCGGCGTCCTCGTCCTCGGCCTCGCCCTGCCCGTCTCCACCCACCTGGCAGGAGAAACCGTCCTGATGTGGCTCGGAGCCGCCAGCGGACTCCTCGTCACCGGCATCGGCCTCTGGCTCCTCACGGGAGCAGTCCGGGGCAGGCCGCAACACAACCACCATCACCACGGCCCGGGTCACAGCCACAGCCACAGCCACCATGACCACGGCCATGGCCACCATCATGATCACGACCACGGGGCCGACAGCCCTCACCACCACGGGCCCGTGGCCCCGGCATCCGCAGGCGACAGCGCGCCGACCGGGGAACTCCAGGCCACCGCCGCGATCGCGACACTCGCCCGGCCAGACCGCGAACACCACTCGGCGGACACGTCAACGGCTTCCCGAGACGCTCGGCGTACAAGCCGCTCCGGCCTGATCGGCATGGGAATCGCCGGCGGCCTCGTCCCCAGCCCCTCCGCCCTCGTCGTGCTCCTCGGCGCCGTCGCCCTGGGGCGTACGGCCTTCGGCGTGCTCCTCGTCATCGGCTACGGACTCGGCATGGCTGCCACCCTCACCCTCGCCGGACTCCTCCTCGTACACCTGCGCGAACGTATCGAGAGCCATGACCGGGCCCGAACCCTCCGCCACAACCTCGTGCTGAGGAAACTGGCGCGGACCGGTCCCGTCGTGACCTCAGTCCTCGTCATCGCCGTGGGCCTGGGCCTGACGCTGCGGGCAGCCGCCGGGAACGGCTGATTCCTGCGGATCATCGCACCGCGCCACACGCGGTGCCGGGAACACAGGCGGTCTGTACGAGGCGAGGGGGCACGCCACCACACCTCGGATGCCTGTCGCGGGGCGCCCAGGAGAGTGCACCCCGCGACAGCCGTCCCCCGCGGGCCTTACCACCGTGGAGGACGGGTGAGGCAACCATCCCCGATGGAAACCTCGGCGTGTGCGGTGCTTCCTCCGAACAGCCGCTCACATCGGGTATTCGCTAAGGCCAGTGCGCCGGATTGGTCGGTCCCGGCACGACACCCGGTCGGGCTAACCCCGGGCGGACGACCAGACGTCGGGCGCGACCGGATGAAGTTTCTCGTCTTCTGACCAATCCGTCTTCGCGGCGGCTCCGGATAGCAGACATGACGATCAGAGCCGCCCAACCGATCCGCCCCCCAGCGGACGTCGCGCGCGACCCGCTTGGCGGACGAGCGCTCTGACCCGAGTCGCCCCGCGCCGGGGTGACACCCGACCCGACGTCAGCACTGCGGGACACGATGCCGATTCCTACCTGTCGGCGAACACGCAGCGCTACCGAACAAACACGCTGGAGATATCTCGTGACTGCCTTCCGCTACCGCCGCGCCGCCCTCGCTCTCACCGCCGCCGCTGTCCTGCCCCTCACGCTGACCGCCTGCGGCGGGGACGACAGCTCCTCCGACGCGGCCGCCGACAAGGCCTCGTCCTCCGCCCCCGCGGAGGAGAAGTCGAGCGCACCCGCCGAGGGCACCCCCGCGGACGGCCCGTTCGGTCCGGCCTGCGCCACCGTCCCCAAGGACGGTGCGGGCTCCTTCGACGGCATGGCCCAGGACCCGGTCGCGACCGCCGCCTCCAACAACCCGGCCCTGTCCACCCTGGTCACGGCGGTGAAGAAGGCCGGCCTCGTCGACACGCTCAACAACGCCCAGAACATCACCGTGTTCGCGCCGACCAACGACGCCTTCGCCAAGATCCCCAAGGCCGACCTCGACAAGGTCCTGGCCGACAAGGAGATGCTCACCAACATCCTCACCTACCACGTCGTCGGCGAGAAGCTCTCCCCCACGCAGCTGGAGAGCGGCACCTACGACACCCTCCAGAAGTCCTCGCTCACCACCAAGGGCTCCGGCGAGAACTACACCGTCAACGACACCTCCAAGGTCGTCTGCGGCAACGTCCCCACCGCCAACGCCACCGTCTACATCGTCGACACCGTCCTCATGCCCAAGAGCTGACACACACCCCACGCACCGCGCGGGAAACCCCGAACGGGCCGGGCCCCGAGTCATCTTCACCGACTCGGGGCCCTTCTCATGCTTGCCGCCACTCAGGGGCGCACGGTGCACAAGGCGAGCAGGCAGAGGTTGAATCCCTGGGTGTTACTGGGCCCGGAGTGGCCTCCGGTTCCGGAATCGCCGACTGTGCAGCGAGCCAGCAGACAGAGGTTCCCTCCTTGTATGCCGCGATAGAAGGCAGCCGGTCCAGGAGCAGCCGCGTCGCCGGGCACCGCCTGGGCCTGACGGGGGGCGGCCTGGGGAGAGGGCGCCGCAGATGCCGCGGGAGCAGCCGCCAGCAGGGTGGCGCCGACCAGGGCTCCTACGAGCTGCCAGCGCAGAGCGGGTACGGGAAGTTTCACAGGGTTCTCCAATTCTGATGGGGAACAAAAAGATCCGGCGAGACGTCCGGACACTGCGTTCTTCGGTGCGACACCGCCCTCCGGATGGGCCGTGGGCGTAAATCCGCCAGGCGATTGGCTCATACGCGCCAGCGAACTGCAAAAGACGTCCGCTGCGACGTGTCGTGCGTCACATGGGCAATCCGAGGCTGCTGTGACTTCGAATCACTGGCGTGACAGCCCACTTGGGGCAACGTCAGCTCCGAGGAGGCGGCCTGCGTGCATCAGCCCATCAAAGCGAATGCTTCACGTTCGCGATGCGCAGGAGTTCCAGGCCTCGCAAGTAGCTCAGCCGACGTGCTGACACCCATGTAGACGCGCATCCGCCCATCCCCGCCGACGACGCCCGTCGTCTCCCCCCTCCCGCCATGTTCCGCCCTGCCGCACCCGCGCGCCCCGGCGCTGACGGCGCAGGCATCCCCCACCGAGGTGAATTCGCGTGACCGACGTATCCCACAACGGAACTCCGGCGGGCACCGTGCGCCTGACCGCCGCTCAGCGGGGAGTCTGGTTCGCGCAACGACTCGCCCCCTTGGACCCCTCGTACAACATCGCCGAGTACGCGGACATCGAAGGCCCGGTCGACACCAGCCTCCTGAGCCGGGCCGTCAACCACACCGCGGCCGAGATGGAAGCCCTGCGCAGCACTTTCGGCGAGCGGAACGGGGTTCCCTTCCAACGGGTGGAAGAACGCGCCTCGTTGGCCGTGCCGTTGGTGGATCTCTCCGGCGAGGAGGACCCGTACGGCGAGGCTCTACGGCGCATGCGGCTCTGCCTGGCGGAGCCCGCCGACCTGTCGGCGGGCCCTCTGGTCCGGGTCACCCTCTACCGGCTCTCTCCCTCGCACCACCTCTTTCACCAGCAGGTGCACCACCTGGCACTCGACGGCTACGCGGCGGTCCTGGCTCTCTCCCGGATCGCCGAGGTGTACACCGCGCTCACGCTCGCGCCGGGCACGACGCCCGACCACCGTCCCGCAGCTTCCCTCGCGAAGCTCATCGAGGAGGAGGACGTCTACCTGGCCTCCGGACAGGCCGTGGAGGACGAACGGTTCTGGACGGCGCACCTCGCCGGAGCCCACCCGCCCGAGGCCCCGGCGGGAACCGGCGACGGGAAGGCGTACGGGACGGTGTCGGTGCGGCGCACCTACAGCCGGGCGGAGGCCGACCGCCTCAAGGCCGCGGCCAAGCGGGCCGGGACCGGGTGGCCGACGTTCGTCATGGCGGCGCTGGCGCTGTGCCTGCACCGGGAGAAGGGGCTCGGCGAGGTCGTGCTCGGCCTGCCCGTCACCGGTCGCCGCACTCCGGCCGCCCGGTCGACGCCCACCATGCTCAGCTCGATCCTGCCGATGCGGCTCTCCGTCTCCCCCTCCGACCGCGTGAGCGATCTGGCCCGGCGGGCCTCCGCCGAGGCGAGGTCGGTACTCCGGCACCAGCGCAGGCCGGCGGAGGCTCTGCGCCACCAGTCGGGTCTGACCGGAACGCGGGCTCCGCTGACCGGGCCGTCCGTCAACATCCTCGCCTTCGACGACACCCTGCGCTTCGGCCCCCACCGGGCCACCCTGCACAACCTGTCGATCGGACCGGTCGAGGATCTGGCAGTGGCGGTGCACGCCTCCTTCGGCGACGGCGGCCTGGACATCGATCTGCTGGGCAACGCCCAGCGCTACGGTCAGCAGGACCTGGTGGGACCGCACGAGCGGCTCTGCCGCGTGCTCGACGCGTTCGTGGCGGACCCGGAGCGCAGCGTCGGGGCCCTGAGCCCCGTCGCCGAGGACGAACAGCGACAGGTCCTCGGCCTCGGGGCCGCCCGGCCGTCGAGCGATGACGCGGCGATACCGGCCCCTCTGCCCGAACTCTTCGACCGGCAGGCGCGGGAGACCCCGCACCGCACCGCCGTCGTCTGCGACGGCGCGACGCTCACCTTCGATGAACTCAACCGGCGGGTGAACGCCCTCGCGGCCGAGCTCAGCGCCCAGGGCGCCCGCCCGGGCACCCGCGTCGCGGTGGGCCTGCCCCGGTCGATCGACCTGGTCGTGGCGATACTCGCCGTGATGCGGACAGGGGCGGCCTACCTGCCTTTGGACCCCTCGTATCCGGCGGACCGGCTCGCCTTCATGATCGAGGACTCACAGCCGGTGGCGCTGGTGGCGACCGCGTCATCCGCGCACGCCATCGATCCCCGCGCCTGGATCCCCCGTGTCGACCCGGGCACGGTCCCGCACGGCGCGAGTGGGCCCGTCGGGGTCCCCGGGCCCGAGCTTCACGACGCCGCCTACGTCATCTACACGTCCGGTTCCACCGGCAGACCCAAGGGTGTGGTCGTCGAACACCGGTCGCTGAGCAACCTCCTGGAGCACCACCGGCGGGAGGCGCACCACCTGGCCGAGGAGGCCCTCGAGCGACGGCTGCGCGTGGCCCTGAGCGCCGCGACCTCCTTCGACGCCTCCTGGGACCCGGTTCTGTGGATGGTCGCCGGACACGAACTGCACGTGATCGCGGACGATGTGCGCCGCGATCCCCAGGCCCTGGTGCGGTACCTCGTCGACCACCACATCGACGCGATCGAGACGACCCCCACCTATCTGCGGCAGATGATGACCGCGGGCCTGCTCACCTCGGGGACCCACCGGCCTCGCGTCATCGCTCTGGGCGGCGAACCGGTCGACGAGGGGCTGTGGGAGGAGCTGGCAGCCGATCCCGACCTGCTGGTGTTCAACTTCTACGGCCCCACCGAGACCACCGTCAACGCCGTGACCGCCAGGATCACCGGCCGCTCGCCGGTGATCGGACGCCCGGTCGCCGGAGCCGGGGCCTACGTGCTGGACCCGTCACTGCACCCGTTGCCGCGCGGGTCCGTGGGCGAGCTGTATCTCGCGGGTGAGGGCCTGGCCCGCGGTTACGCGGGGCGGCCAGGGCTCACCGCGGAGCGCTTCATGCCCGATCCCTTCGGCGTTCCGGGGGCGCGGATGTATCGCACCGGTGACCTCGCGCGGTGGGACGAGGGAGGTTCCCTGGAGTTCCTCGGACGCAGTGACCGGCAGATCAAGGTGCGGGGCGTACGGGTGGAGACCGGGGAGATCGAGGCCGCGTTGCGCTCCCTTCCCGGCGTCGAGGACGCCGCTGTCGCCCTGACGACCGCGCCCGACGGACCCGAACGTCTCGCCGCCTTCCTGGTGGCGGGTCCCGATGCCCCCGCCCACGCTCAGGCACGCGACACGGTCGCCGCTCTGCTGCCCGGACCGTTGGTTCCCACCGCCTGGGCGACGGTGGAGCGGCTTCCTCTCACTCCCAACGGGAAACTCGACGTGGCGGCTCTGCCTCCCGCCGTGCCGGTCGCCTCCGGCGGCGGCGCACCGCGCTCCGCTCAGGAGGCCCGGATGTGCACGGTGTTCGCCGCGTGCCTGGGGGTGTCTCGGGTAGGCCGGGACGACGACTTCTTCACCTTGGGCGGGCATTCCTTGCTGGCGATGCGGCTGATCGGCCGGATCCGCGGTGAGTTCGGCGTGGAAATTCCGATCAGTGCCCTCTTCGCCTCGCCCACCCCGGCCGGCCTGGTGGCCGCACTGGGCGGGGCGGGGGCGGCCCGGCGTCCGGTGGCGGCGGTCGTCCCGCGCCCCGAGCAGCTCCCTCTGTCGTTCGGCCAGCAGCGTCTGTGGCTCCTGGAGAGCCTGGGCGACGCG
Source organism: Streptomyces globisporus C-1027 (assembly GCF_000261345.2). Lineage (NCBI taxonomy): Bacteria > Bacillati > Actinomycetota > Actinomycetes > Kitasatosporales > Streptomycetaceae > Streptomyces > Streptomyces globisporus. Next base: position 424,237 of record NZ_CP013738.1, read on the forward strand.
GGCACCTCCTACCATCTGCCGGTGGCTCTGCGTCTGCGCGGTTCCCTGGACCGAGACGCCCTGGAGCTGGCGCTGCGCGACATCGTGGAGCGGCACGAGGTGCTGCGCACGGTGGTGACGGCAGCCCCGGAGGGCCCCCGCCAGCGCATTCTGCCGCCGCCGCGGATTCCGAGTCCGCTGCTGCGCGTGATGCCCGTCGGCGAGCCGGCGGCCCCGGACGGCGTTCCCTTCGATCTGGAGCGCGAGATCCCGCTGCGCGCCCGGCTGTTCTCCGCGAACGCCGAGGACCACGTCCTTGTCGTGACCTTGCACCACATCGCCGCCGACGGATGGTCCATGGGACCACTCATGCGGGACCTGTCCGCCGCCTACGGCGCACGCTGCGCCGGGCGAGCCCCCGGCTGGGAACGGCTGCCCCTGCAGTACGCCGATTTCGCGCTGTGGCAACGTGACCTGCTCGGCGATCCGGACGCTCCGGACAGCCTCGCCCGCCGCCAGCTGTCCGCCTGGGCGGACTCGCTGGCCGGACTGCCGGAGGAGTCGGTCTTCCCCTCTGACCGGCCGCGTCCGGAACGGCCCTCGGGCCGGGGCGGCACCGTGCCCGTGCAGATCACGGCGGACGACCACCGGATGCTGGTCGAGCTGGCCAGGGTGTCCGAGGCGAGTTCCTTCATGGCGCTGCACGCCGCGCTCGCCGGTCTGATGTCGCGGCTGGGCGCGGGTGAGGACATCGCCGTCGGCACCCCGGTGGCGGGACGTACGGACGAGGCGCTCGGCGAACTCGTCGGCTTCTTCGTCAACACACTGGTCCTGCGGGCGGACGTCTCCGGCGCGCCGTCGTTCCGTACGCTCGTGCGACGGGTGGCGGAGACCGACCTGGCGGCCTACGCGCACCAGGACATCCCGTTCGAAAGGGTCGTCGAGGAGCTGGCCCCACCGCGGTCGCTCGCCCGCCATCCGCTGTTCCAGGTGATGCTGAGCCTCAACAACACGCCCGCGCCCCGTCCGCACCTGGACGGTCTTTCGGTCAGCCGCGAGATGGCCGTGGGCCGGACGGGCTCGAAATTCGATCTCAGCTGGGACCTGTCCGAGCAGCATGACGGGGAAGGCCGTCCGCAGGGGATCACCGGTGAGCTGGAGTTCGACGAGGACCTCTTCGACAAGGCGACGGCGGAACGGTTCGTCGAACACTTCACCCGCCTCCTGAGCGCTCTGCTCGCCGAGCCGGACCGTCCGGTGACGGACCTCGACTTCCTCACCCCGTCACAGCGCGCCGCAGCACTGGACGAGCTTTCGCGGAGCACGACAAGGCCGCTCAGCGCGACCACGGAGGCTGTCGGCGGAGACTGGACGGTGCTGGACGTCCTCGCGACGCGCGCGGCCGTCCAGCCGGACCGGACCGCCGTCGTCGCCGACGACGGCCGCCTCACCTTCGGTGAACTGCGCCTGCGCACCGACCGGCTGGCCGCCTCCCTCGTGGACCGCGGAGTGGAACCCGGTGACCGGGTGGCGGTGGCACTGCCCCGGACCTCCCTCGCCGTCGTGGCCATGCTGGGGATCCTGCGGGCCGGCGCCGTGTACGTACCGCTGGACACGGCTCAGCCCGCGGCCCGTACCGAGCTGGTTCTCGACACGGCCGCCCCGCACCTGGTGCTCGCCACCGCCGCGACCAGGGCCGTTCTCCCGGACACGGTCGCCGTTCTGCTGCTCGACGGAGCCGGGCAGGAGGCAGCCCCTTCTGCGGCGGGTCTGCCCGCGCCGCCGCGCGGCCGGGACGCCGCGTACGTGCTGTACACCTCCGGGTCGACCGGGCTGCCCAAGGGCGTCGTGGTCGAGCACCACTCGCTGGCCGCGCTGTTGGCCCATCACCGCGACCGGCTCATGGGCCCGGCGGAGGCAGCCAACAACGGGCTGCCCCTGCGGGTGGCCCATACGGCCGCGATGACGTTCGACGCCTCCCTGGACCCTCTGCTGTGGATGATCGCGGGCCATGAGCTGCATCTCGTGGACGACACGACGCGCCGCGACCCCGAGGCGCTGACCGCTCTTCTCCATGAGCGTGCGATCGACGTCGTGGAGACCACTCCCTCCTACCTCGAACAGCTCCGCGCGTGCGGCCTGTTCGCCCCCGGGCGCCCCCGGCCACGGGTGCTCGCGCTGGGCGGGGAAGCCGTACCGGCCCCACTGTGGCGGGAGCTGGCGGGTCTGTCCGATGTCGCGGTGTGGAACCTGTACGGGCCCACGGAGACCACCGTGGACAGCGTGATGGGCCGTGTCCTGCCGGGCGTGGGACCGCACCTCGGCCATCCGGTGACCGGTGCCCGCGCCCGCGTCCTGGACCGGCGGCTGCGGCCGGTCGCCCCCGGGGTGACGGGCGAGCTGTACGTGTCGGGCCCGGGCGTCGCGCGCGGCTACGAGGGCCGTTCGGCCGCGACCGCGGAACGCTTCCTGCCCGATCCCCACGGAGCAGCGGGCTCACGGATGTACCGGACCGGCGACCTGGTGCGCCGGGTCGAAGGCCGCCTGGAGTACCTCGGCCGGGCCGACGGACAGATCAAGATCCGCGGTTTCCGGGTCGAGACCGGCGAGGTCGCCTCCGCTCTGGACTCGCACGAGGGCATCACACGGTCGGCTGTCGCGGTCCGCTCCGACCCCGGCTCGGGTGAGGCGCAGCTGGTCGGCTGGGTGGTGCCGGCCGGTCGTCGAGAGCTGTCCCTCCGGGAGTTGCGCTCCTTCGTGGCGCGTCGGCTGCCTGCCCACATGGTCCCCTCGCTGATCGTTCCCGTGGACTCCCTTCCGCTGACCGCGCACGGGAAGGTGGACTTCCCGGCACTGCCGTCGGCCTCACCGGCGGGGAGTCCGAAGGCGGCTGGGCGGGCACCGCGGTCGGCCCCGGAGGAGATCCTCTGTGCCCTGTTCGCGGAGAGTCTGGGCCACGAAGAGGTTTCGCCGGACGACGACTTCTTCGAGTTGGGGGGCCATTCCCTGCTGGCGACGCGGCTGGTCGGGCGTATCCGCTCCGCGTTCGGCGTCGAGCTCCCGGTACGGGCACTCTTCGAGTCCACGACCCCCGCCGCGCTGGCCGAACGGCTCGCGGACGCGGGCTCGGCACGGCCCGCCCTGCACCGGGCACGGCACACGGAGCAGCCGCCTCTCTCCCCGGCGCAGGAGCGCCTGTGGTTCCTGCACCAGCTGGACCCCCGGGCCGCCGCGTACCACATGGCGTTCACGGTGCGGCTCACCGGCGCCCTGGACCAAAACGCTCTGCGGAACGCTCTGGGTGATGTGCTGACCAGGCACGAGAGCTTGCGCACCGTGGTCGAACCCGGTGACGGCCGCCCCCGCCAGCGAGTCCTCACACCCGGTGACGCACGGCCGGAACTTCCGCTCGTGGCGGTCGAGGAGGCACAGCTCGGCGGGGCGCTGCGTGAGGCCGCGGCCGAGCCCTTCGACCTGGAGCGGGACGTGCCCCTGCGGCCGGTCCTGTTCCGGAACGCGGCGGACCGGCACACCCTGCTGGTGACCGTGCACCACATCGCGGCGGACGGCTGGTCCATGGGGCCGCTCGCTCAGGACCTGGCCGGCGCCTATGCGGCACGGACGGCCGGCCGCGCGCCGAGCTGGAACCCGCTGCCGGTCCAGTACGCGGACTACACCCTGTGGCAGCGCGACCTGCTCGGCGACTTCGCCGATCCCACGTCCACCGCGTCGGCCCAACTCGCCTACTGGGAGGACCGGCTGAGTGCCGCCCCGGAGGAGACGGCCCTGCCCGCCGATCGCCCCCGGCCCACCTCGCCGAGCGGTCTCGGAGGGACGGTCGCGGTCCGTGTACCGGAGGAGACCATGGCCGGTGTGGCACGGCTGGCGAAGTCGACGGCCAGCAGCACCTTCATGGTGCTGCACGCCGCCCTGGCGGCCCTGTTGCACCGGATGGGGGGCGACGACGACGTACTCGTCGGCACCCCGGTCGCCGGGCGGACGGATGAGGCACTCGACCCGCTGGTCGGCTTCTTCGTCAACACGCTCGCTCTGCGGACGGACCTCGGCGGCAACCCGGACTTCACCGAGCTGCTGTCCCGGGTACGGGAGACGGACCTCGCCGCATACGCCCACCAGGAACTGCCCTTCGAACGGCTGGTGGAGGCCGTCCGGCCGACGCGGTCGCTCTCCCGCCACCCGCTCTTCCAGGTCATGCTGACCCTCAACAACCACCGGCCGCCGCGCCTGGACCTCCCCGGTCTCCAGGCCAGGCTGGAGGCGGTCGACACCGGAGGCGCCAAGTTCGACCTCTCCTTCTCCTTCACCGAGCGGGCGTCGGCCACAGGGGACGGGAGCTGCCTCGACGGAACGCTGGAGTACAGCCGCGACCTGTTCGACGCCGATACGGCCGTACGGATCGCCGAGCGCTTCGCCCTCCTCCTCGCCCACGCCGTCGGCGATCCCGGCACGGCCGTCGGCGACCTGCCGCTGGTCGGCGCCGAGGAACAGCGACGCCTGCTGGCCATCGGCGAAAGCCATGGCTCGTCCATGGACGACGCCGCGCCTTTCACGACCGTGCTGGACCGGTTCGCGGCCACGGTGGCCTCGGCGCGCAGCGGTGACATCGCGGTGACCGCCCCGGACGGCAGTCTCTCGTTCACGGAGCTGGACACCCGCTCGGACCGTATCGCCGCACTGCTCGTGCGGGCCGGCGCGGGCTCCGGGGATCCGGTGGCCGTCCTGCTGCCGCGCTCCACCGACTCCATCGCCGCCCTGCTCGGCGTGCTCAAGGCGGGAGCCGTCTACGTACCGGTCGACGACTCCCTCCCGCAGGGCAGGATCGACGCGGTGCTGGCGGACGCCCGCCCGCACACCGTGCTCACAGCCGGCAGCACGCACGAGCGGGCCCGGGGCCATGGGCGCCGGCTGAACCTGCACTCCCCGGAGGGCTCCGGCGCGCTTTCCGACGGCTCCGCGCTCCCGCGAGAGCCGAGGCGCCCGGGACCCGGCGAGCCGGCCTACCTCCTGCACACCTCGGGGTCCACCGGCCGTCCCAAGGGGGTCCTGGTCGGCCACGGGTCCCTCGCCCGGCTGCTCGAACACCACCGCCGCCATGTCTTCGCACCCGCCGTACGGGCGGCCGGGAAGCCGCAGCTCGACGTCGCGCTGACGGCCGCCCTGTCCTTCGACGCCGCGTGGGACCCGGTGCTGTGGATGATCGACGGACACCGGTTGCATGTCCTGGACGACCTGACACGACGCGACCCCGAAGCCCTGGTCCATGCGGCGCGTGTCCACGGGTTCGACGTTCTGGAGTCCACGCCGACGCACGTCCGTCAGCTGCTGGACGCCGGGCTGTTCGCCGAGGACGGTCCCGTTCCGTCCGTGATCGCGCTGGGCGGCGAAGCCGTCCCGGCCGCGCTCTGGGACGACCTGCGGTCGCGGCCGGGCCTCACGGCCTGGAACTTCTACGGCCCCACCGAGGCGACGGTCGACACCCTCATCGCGAACCTCCGGGCGGCCGAACGGCCTGTGCTCGGCTCCCCGGTCGACGGGACCTCGGTACGGCTCCTCGACGACCGGCTGCGGCCGGTTCCGGTCGGGGTGACCGGCGAGCTCTACCTGGCCGGCGACAGCCTGGCTCTCGGCTACCAGGCGCAGCCCGCGGAGACCGCGACCCGTTTCGTGCCCGACCCCCACGGCCCGGCGGGCGCACGGATGTACCGCACCGGCGACCGGGCCGTTCGAAGGTCCGACGACGCTCTGGAGTTCGCCGGCCGCACCGACGGCCAGGTCAAGGTGCGCGGCTTCCGGGTGGAGCCGGAAGGAGTCGCCGCTGTTCTGACGGAGCATGCGGACGCCACCCAGGCGGCGGTGGTGGCCCAGGGCGAAGGCCCCGGCGGCTCGCGCCTGGTGGCCTACGTCGTACTCACCGGCCCCGCCGCGCCGTCCGGTCCGACCGGAACGGCCCGGTCCGAGGGCGAACGACTGAACGCGATACGGGAGCACGCGGCCTCCCGGCTGCCCGCGTACATGGTCCCGTCCGGCTGGGTCGCCCTGGACGCCATCCCTCTGACCCCGAACGGAAAGCTGGACCGGGCGGCCCTGCCCGCACCACGGGCCGACGCGGGAAACGGGCGCAGCCCCCGCAACCCTCGGGAAGACGTGCTGTGCACGCTGTTCGCCGAGACGCTGGAGCTCGAACGCGTCCTCATCGACGACGACTTCTTCGAACTGGGCGGGCATTCGCTGCTGGCGGCCGGGCTCATCCGTCGTATCCGTGACGCACTCGGGGTGGACGTCAGCATCCGCAGTCTGTTCGAGGCGCCCACGGTCGCCGCACTGGCGGAACGCATCGGCGCCGGTGTCCAGGACAACCCGCTGGCCACCCTGCTGCCGCTCCGCACCAAGGGCACCCTGCCCCCGCTGTTCTGCGTCCACCCGGCAGGCGGCCTGGCCTGGGCGTACGCCGGGTTGCTCCCCCACCTGGAGAACGACCGGCCGCTCTACGGACTCCAGACCCCGAACCTCGACGGCACCCGGCCCTTCCCGGACAGCATCGAAGCGATGGCCGCCGTGTACGTGGCCGAGCTGCGGGCCGTCCAGCCACACGGCCCGTACCACCTCTTCGGCTGGTCCTTCGGCGGCAACGTCGTCCAGGAGGTCGCCGTCCAGCTCCAGGAAGCGGGCGAAGAGGTGGCCCTGCTGACGATCCTGGACGCCTTCCCGCTCGCCCCGCTGGACGACCTGGACAGTGCGAGCCGGGACACCGTCTTCCGCGCCCTCCTCTCCAACATGGGCGTCGGCCAGGAGGCCCTGGACGGGGACGGGCCGGTCGAGGCAGCCGCCGTACGCGACCAGTTCCGTGCGAACGGGAGCCCTCTCGGGGCGCTGGAGCCGGCCACGATCGACGCGATGGTCGACAACTTCGCCGGTCAGGCCCGGCTGATGCGCAGGTACACCCCCCGCGTGTTCCACGGCCCGGCACTGTTCTTCACCGCCACCGAGGGCCGCCCCGCGGACACCTTCGACCTGTCCCTGTGGGACCCCTACATCACCGGTCCCGTCGAGAACCACGACGTGGCGTGCGCGCACGCCCAGATGATGCAGCCCGCCGCGCGGGAGCAGATCGGCACCACCGTCACGGCCGTGCTCACGGCCGACCACCACACCGAACGAGGAGACCTGTCATGACGAACCCCTTCGACGACCCCAACACCCAGCACCGCGTCCTGGTCAACGACGAGGGCCAGCACGCCCTGTGGCCGTCGTTCGCGCCGGTTCCCGCCGGCTGGGACGAGGTCTTCGGTCCGGCAGGGCACACGGCCTGCCTGGAGTACGTGGAGGTCCACTGGCCCGACATCACGCCCAGGAGCGCCCGCGCGCGGGTGGCATGACCCCGGGCCCGGCCCCGCACGGGCACCGGCACGCGGGGAACCCGTGCTGTGCACTCATCTACGAGAGGCGTCCATGACCTCCCCTCCGACCCGCCCGGCCATACGGGCCGAAGGCCTCACCAAGCGCTTCGGGAAGAAGCAGGCGCTGAACGGTGTGGATCTGGAAGCGGCCCCCGGCACCGTGCTGGGGGTCCTCGGCCCGAACGGCGCGGGCAAGACCACCACGGTGAGAGTCCTGTCCACGCTGCTGCGGCCGGACGGCGGCCGCGCCTGGATGGCCGGTCACGACGTCCTCTCCGCCCCCGAGGCCGTACGCCGTGACCTAGGTCTTTCGGGGCAGTACGCGGCGGTCGACGAGAAGCTCTCGGGCCGGGAGAACCTCTACCTGGTCGCGCGGCTCTACGGATTCGGGCGGCATGCCGCCCGCCGCAGGGCCGGTCAGCTGCTCAGCGACTTCGATCTGGAAGACGCGGCCGACCTGCCGAGCAAGACGTACTCCGGGGGTATGCGCAGACGTCTCGATCTGGCCGGCGCCCTGGTGGCGCGGCCCCCCGTGGTGGTGCTGGACGAGCCTACGACCGGTCTCGACCCCCGAGGCCGGGCAGACACCTGGCAGGCCGTCAGGAACCTCGTCGCCGAGGGCACCACCGTGCTGCTCACCACCCAGTACCTGGAGGAGGCGGACCAGTTGGCCGACGCCATCGTCGTCATCGAGAGCGGCACCGTGGTGGCCCGCGGTTCCGCGGCCCAGCTCAAGGCACGGGTCGGCGGCGAGCGGCTCTCCCTCACCGTCGCGGAGCCACGGCATCGCAGCACCGCCACGGAGATCCTGGCCGCGCTCGGCGACCACCTCCCCGACCTGGACCAGCGCACCGGACGGCTGACCGTCGCCACCGACCACGGCGCACAGAGCCTGGAGTACGCCCTGAGCTGCCTTCGGCTGGCCGGAATAGCCGTGCAGGACGTGGGGTTGGCACCACCGACCCTGGACGATGTGTTCCTCTCCCTCACCGGCCGTCCCATCGCGCCGGACGCGGCAGCGCCCCCTCCCGGCGTCGCGGCCGTCGGCGGAGGTGCGCGATGACAGCGGTCCAGCGGCTGGGCCGCGACTCCTCGATCATCGCCTGGCGCAATCTGCTGAACCTGCGCCGGACGCCCGGGTCGGTCATCGCGGCGCTCGTGCAGCCGGTGATGTTCGTGCTGCTGCTCGCCTATGTCTTCGGCGGCAGCCTCGGCGGGGCCGAGTACCGGACGTTCCTCATGGGCGGCATCTTCGCCCAGGCCGTCACCTTCAACTCCGCCTTCACCGCGCTCGGACTGGCCAACGACATGGACAAGGGCATCGTGGACCGCTTCCGCTCCCTCCCCATGCCCGCCATGGCGGTGCTCCTGGGGCGGACTCTGTCCGACCTGACCATGAGCGCGGTGACCCTGGTCGTCACCTCCCTGTGCGGCCTGCTGGTCGGCTGGCGCATCAGCGCCTCCCCCGCCGAGGCGCTCGCGGCCTATCTGCTGATCCTGCTCTTCGCCTTCGCCATGTCCTGGGTGGGGGCCGCGATCGGGCTGATGGCCCGCAGCGTCGAGGTCGCGCAGAGCGCGGGGCTGATCTGGCTCTTCCCCGTCACGTTCGTCTCCGCGGCGTTCGTCTCCCCGCACACCATGCCCGGCCCGCTGCGCACCGTGGCGGAGTGGAACCCGGTCTCCGCCACGGCCACCGCGGTCCGCGGACTCTTCGGCAACCCGCCGCCCACCGGCCTGCCGGCAAGCGACGCCTGGCCCGTCGTGCACGCGCTCCCGTATGCCGCGGCCTGTGCCATCGTCATCACCGGCGTGTTCATGCTCCTCGCGCTGATCCGCTTCCGGCGCATCACTCTCGGATGAGTCGAGCGGAGCTGACGGCGCACAGACCGATGTCGGCCGGTACAGGACCGGACCGACGTCGTGGTTGGTCCGCGTCCGGTGGGAGAAGCAGATGTCGAATCCGGCGTTCGGACCGGCGTTGACGGCGAGGTTCCCGGAGGGGCGAGGGTGCCGGAGTTGAACGCGCACACCCGAGCCGCCCACCGCACAGGACCATCCGGCCCGCAGCCGCACGAGAGCCCTGCCGATGTCCGGAGGCAGGCAGACCCAGCCGGTCTCCGACGCGGAAACCCGGAGCCGGAGCACCGATAGGGTACGAGACGTGAAGAATACGGAGCCCGGGATCCGGCAGGACCATCCGGATCGCGACCATGCGCAGGATGCCGCGTGCCTCGTCCCCGGAAGGGCGACAGCACGTGCTGATGACTTGCTGGTGCAGATCGCACACGGGAGCGTCAAAGCACTGGCCGAGCTGTACGACCTCGTGGCACCGCTGCTTCTCGCGCTCCTGCGCTCTCGGCGTGCGACCGCGGATCAGGCCGACGACGCTCTGGTAGGCGCCTTCGTTCAGATCTGGCGGACAGCTCCTGCCTACAGTCCGGGTACCACCGCTCTGGACTGGATCATCAATCTGGCGCAAGGCGACTGTCGTACCGGAGTTCCCGGGCCGCGTGACAGCGTGACCCGCCCGGGAGCTCCGGCAGGCCCTGTGAGGAGTCGGCCTCAACCCAGCCGCTGCCGGCTTCCTGACCTTTCCGCGTGAAAGATGTCCGGCCCGCCCGCGACACCCCACCTCCCGCAAGAGCCGCTCCGCGCTGCGTCCAGGTTGTCCGCACCACTCGGCGGCCTCGGACTCGGACGTCCACGATCACCCACCTCCACCCGGATCCAAGCCGACGGTCTCAAGCTCCGACGCTTTGAGCCCTGGACTGTGCAGACCGCCTCTGCGGTGGCATCGGGCTCGCCACGTTGGCATCATCGCGTGGGAGCACGGAGCCCTCTGCCACGAGCCCGGTGAGTGCCTTCAGCTCTCCGGTGTGGAGCGCCACATCAACGATCTCTTGGCCCGCGGTGGTGCGGTCCTCCATCGCACGCCGCTGGCAGGCCGAGCTCCGCAGGCATGTGAACCGGCTGTCTCCGGACCACGGCTCCACGCACTCACCCGCTGTATCGAGGACGCCGCGCCATCGCCGCCGAACTGGGCGCTTCCCAGATGCTCGTAACGCGCCTGATCGCCGGATCCTGTCGCCGAATCAGAGAAAACGCCCTTGCCGAAACCGACCCGAGACAGAACACGCCGCCATCCGCATGGTGACTTCCCGCGCAACGGCGCCCCCCTCGGGGCACCGCCCGGGAGGACCGCTGGGGCGCGGCCTCATACATCGCGTTGGGAGAGCGTGAACAGGCCACCGTCCGGGTCCTGCAGGGTCCGCGAGAACCCCGAAGGGGCCCAGGTGGCCGGCGAAGGCTCGGGGCTGACGCCTCCGGCGCTCATGGCGGCGGCTACAGCCCGCTCGACATCATCAACAGCGAAGTTCACCAGCCAACGCGGACGCAGATGAGCCAGCGGAGAGGTCTGCACACCGCCGCCCCGCAGAGAGAGAATGACCCGGCCCCCGAGCTGCACCAGAACATGGTCCTTCCGGTACGCGACGTCGACGTCCTCACCCTCCGCCCAGCCGAACACCTCCCCGCAGAACACCGCCGCGTCGATCACGTCACGGGTCTGCAGGTCGATCCGGGTGGGCGCCTGCCCCTCCCCCGGCGACCAAGCCAGCGTGTAGCCCTCCCAGAAACCGAACGTTGCCCCGTCCCGGTCCGCCGCCAGACCCACCCGCCCATCGCCCATCGCCATCGGCCCCACCGCGACCGTGGCACCGCGCTCACGAATCCTCGCCGCCGTCACATCGGCGTCCCGCACCGCGAAGTACGGCGTCCACACGGAAGCCGGTGCGAGGCCGGGCCTCCGGGCCCCGATCCCCGCCACCGGATGGCCGCCTGCCGTCGCAACCAGGAACTGATCGTCCAGGGAACTCGAGCGGAACTTCCAGCCGAGGACCTCGCCGTAGAACGCGCGGGCCACCGCCAGGTCAGCGACCATCAGGTTGACCCAGCAGGGAGTGCCCTGCGCCGACACGTTCCGCCGCTCATCCGACCCGGACATCCGCTCGCTCCTCCAAGACCTTCACCGTGCCCAAGACCCCACACCTACCCACGGCCGGCTGGACTCCCCTGCCAATCATTCCAGAACGAGCCTCCCGAACCGCCGGACGTAGCAGCGCAAACCGGAGCGGATGACTGCGGGGATTCTCAGAAGGGCCGGACGCAAAGGCCCCGGCGAAGCGCTCTTCCCTCACAACACCACCAAGGTCATGCTGCAGCTCGACTGCGCCCCCGAGGGCCTGGTTGAGACGGTCGGTGTCAAGCTCGGCCTCGTCAAGCGCCAGGCCACCAGCGACCTGAAGCGCTTCAAGCAGTCCATCGCGGCACGCCGCTTCACTAGGAAGCTTCCGCTCCGGCCGAGGTCTCGGCCGCGCGGCGGTCGAGGTACGCGGTCACCGAGGTCGCCGCCACCCCGTGGACTACCACGGATATCAGGACGGCGAAGACAACCACCGCCCACATCTCTCGCTCGTACCGCAGAAGGCCAACCCTGCGGACATCGTCACGCTTCGGTCGCAGCGTGCGGGGGCGGGAAGTGCTCTTCGACCGGGTCCGGGGGCGCGGTGAGCGCGTATGTTCTCGCTGTCGGGTGCAGGGAGCGGAGGAGGGCAGCCAGGCCGGCCGGGGCGCGGCCGTGCAGTCGGCCGGCGGTGTGTACCGGGTGGTCGTCGGTGCGGGCGATGCGGTGTCCGGCCTGTGCAAGGCGTGCGACGAGGTCATGGTCCTCGCTGGAGGTGAGCGGTGCGAAGCCTCCGACGTGGCGGTAGGCGGTGGCGGACACGCCCATGTTCGCGCCGTGGATATGGGGGTGTTCCCAGGCCGTGGTGTCTTCTGCGGCTGGCCGGGTGCGGTAGTAGGCGGCGTCGTGCTCGCTGCGGGCGTATGTGCACGCGCCCTGGAGGTCGGGGGCGAGCCGGATGGTGCCGAGTACGGCGTCGTGGCCGCGTCGGGCCCACGCGGTCTGCCGGGTCAGCCAGTGTGCTGGCACGGTTGAATCGGCGTCGGTCATGGCAAGCCAGATATCCGAGGTGGAGCCCAGGAGTGCCAGGGCGTGCAGGACACCGGCAGCGCGTGCCGCTCCCGCGTTGCGCCGGTTGATGCTGACGGTGTGGGCGCCTTCGCGTGCCGCGAGGTGTGCGGTGGTGTCGGTGCAGGCGTCTGCGACCACGACGGTGCGCACCGGCAACGGTGCCACCTGGTCCGCGGCCGCCCTGATGCTTCGGACGCAGGCCACGATGCGTTCGGCCTCGTTGTGTGCGGGGACCACGACGGCCACAGCGGCGATGTTCATGCCAGGCCTTCGCCGCAGGCAGGTGACAGAGCCGTGCCGGGGCCGGTGCCCCGCTCGTGGACGGTGAGGGTGAAGTCGGGATCGTCGTACCGGGCCAGTGGGCGCAGGTGCGCGAGCGCGTCGGCTTCTCCGGCGATCTGCTGGCCCGTGCATGTGTGTTCATCGACCGGGTGGTTCCAGTGGACGGTGATCAGGTGCCCGCCGTCGCTGAGGCTGTCGGCGCTCTGCCGCAGCATCCGGGTGCGTGCTGCCGGGCCGAAGTAGTACAGCAGCTCGGACAGGACGACCAGGTCGAAGGGCCCCTCTGGCCATTCCTCCGGGACCGCCATCTGCTGGACCCTGACCTGGGGCAGGCCAGAGAGCCGGCGCGTCGCCGTACCGACGGCTGAAGTGACCCGGTCGGCGCTCAGCAAGGACTCGCAACGCGGGGCGAGGAGTTCGCTGAGCACGCCGACGGAGCAGCCGGGCTCGAACGCCCTGCGGTAGCGGGCGTAGGGAAGCGCTGCGACGGTCAGCTGGTACTTGCGCCGGTCGTACCACCGCTCGGCCAGCTGCCAAGGGTCGTCGGCGCGGGCGTACTGGCCCTTGAAGTAGTCGGCAGGGGTGTTCAAAGGATCACCGTTTCGAACGCGCGGGTGTGGTGGACGAGTTCTACGGGAGGAAGAACCGGGGGTTGCTGCGGGCCCCGCGGTTGAAGCTGGCTGATGAAGTGGGCCAGCGCCGTCTTCTTGCGGTCAAGGGCCTCCCCGGTCACCGGCAGTACGCCCGCCCGGTGCCAGGGCACCCGCTGGTCGCCGGGGCGCGCCCAGTGCCACATCCAGATCGGGTACGTCCATACGGTGACCCCGCTGTCGCTGCCCGCGCGTCGTGCGGCGCGTCCGGCTGCCTCGTGGTCGCTGTGCAGGTCTCCCTCCCACGGCGCCACGCACAGCGTGGCGCCGGTGCGCGTGAGCGCCTCGGCGATCACCGTGCGGGCGGTCTCCTCGTGCCGGTCGAGACCGGTGTCGGGCAGGTGGGCGTGGATCGCGTCCGGCAGTGGGCCGAGCGCGCGCAGCGCCGAGGTGAGTTCGGCTCGTCGTCGCACTGCGAGGCGGGCCATCGCCCCGGGATCTCCGGTGCCGTGCGAGGCCTCACCGGCGGTCAGGCACACGGTGTGCACCTCCACGCCGGCCGCCAGGAGGGTGGCGATGGTGCCGCCGAAGCCGAGCACTTCGTCGTCCGGGTGCGCGGCCACGATCACGACCGGCCCGTGGGGGGCCCTCACCTGCGGCAGCGCCTCTTCCAGGTCCGCGGCGATCCAGTCGGCTTCGCCGGTTCCTGCCGCGTCGATGAGCGCCGCAGCCTCCTGCCGGGAACTTGCGCGCCTGCTCATCGCACTTCCTGTACGCCGTGGCGCGCCGCCAACCGGCCGAGCTGGGCGAGATTCGACTCCGCGTGATGCTGGCGTACGTACACGGTCAGGTCCGCGACGGCGCGCGCGTGCCGCGCGTCATGGCACAGGGGTCCTGCACCCGTGGCGCGTCCCACGTGCTCCATCACCTCGGTGCACACTTTCTCGACCAGGGCCCGCACCCGCAGCCCGCGCAGCGCAGCCTGGCCGTGCTCGTTCAGCGGATCTGCGTCGATTGCGTTGGCGGCTTCGCGCACGATTGTCTCGGCGGTGGACAGGAGCAGGTCGACCGTGCCCAGGTGTGCCGCGGCGTGATCGTCGACCCGGCCGTTCGCGGCCCTGTCGTAGAGGGTGGTGGCAACGGCCTGCGCACCGCCGAGCCAGCATGCTGCGACCCCAATCCCGCCGTGCAGGAAGCCAGGGCGCCGCAAATAGCCCTCCGGATCGCCGACGGGCCGCGCGGCCACATTGTCGAAGGCCACATCCAGGGTGTCGCTGCCCTGCATGCCGATCGCCGGCCACGTTCCGGCCACCGGTCGGACCCCCGGCTGGTCGAGCGAGACCGCGAAGAGCCGGTAGCCATCCTCGGCTTCGGCGGTCACCAACGCACGGGTACAGAAGCGGGCCCCGGAGCACCACGGCTTGATGCCGTCCAGCCGCCACCCTGCTCCCGTCAGTCGGGCCGCGAGGCCGGGGCCCGGGGGTCGTGCCGCCCACACTCCCCACCTCTCGGCCGGCGAGGGGAGTGCACGCTCCATCTCGTGCAGGATCGCCGCAGCGTCGAGATGGCCCTCTGCGAGCCGGGCCAGGGACAGGTCCCTGCGGCCCAGTTCCGACAGCGCAGCGAAGCGGGCAACGGTCGCTTCGCCGGGCAACGGGATCTGCGCGGCCTCTTCTGCCACAAAGTTCGTGAAGAGGTCACCTGCGCGAAACTCCGGGCTGAGGGGGGACAGCAGATGCTCATCCTGCGCGGGACGATCGGTCGTCACTCGTGCCTCCTGAACCTCGAAGCTGAGGTCACATAGACGGCGGATCTGGGCCCGCCGTCCCGAAGGCGGCCCCCAGCTCCGTCGCCGGATTGTCGTCGGGCCCCACCCTGGGTTCCCGCAAGCACGAGTTCGAAACTGCAGCCCAACGGCAGGTTGCTGCGGCTGGGCAAGCCAGTGATCCCCAGATCAGGATCTGGCGTGTGGTCTGGCTTCTGCCGGCTGGGCCGGGGCGCCGCACAGCCGTTGCGTGCGCGGCCCCGCGCTCTGATGAGTCTCGCGATCGGGTAGGCGGAGCTCTGCGCCTTCGGAGCCCTTTTCGCGAAGGTGATCATGGGGTCGTTCGCCACTTTCTACCGGCGCTTCGCCGTCCCCAGACGCTTCGGGCGAAGGCGGGCCAGGACCACCCGGGGGGGCGAACACGGCGTCGCCCAGCACGGCACGCACCGCCGGAGAGGCCCCTCGTGCCTGCTTGTGGCCGGGCGGTGAAAAGCCCAGCTCGTCCCGGTCCCGGTAAGCAGCAAGGGCTTCGAGAACGGGCGCCTCATGATGATCCATGAACATTCTCTGGTACGCCTTTCCGCACGACTCTCGCTGACCAGGCGTTTCCCGGTACTAAGGAAGCGGTGTACCGCCGGTGGCGTTCATGATCTCGCCGGTGATGAAGGAGGCGCTCTGGGAGGCGAGGAACACATAGGCGGGTGCCATCTCCGCGGGCTGGGCGGGCCGGCCGAGCGGGCTCTGCTTTCCGAATTCGGCGGTGTCGGGGAGGGTCGCCGGGATGAGAGGGGTCCAGACAGGGCCGGGGGCGACGGCGTTGACGCGGATGCCGTCGGAGGCCAGCATCTGGGCCAGGCCCTGGGTGAAGGTGACGATCGCTCCCTTGGTCATGGCATAGTCGAGCAGGTGCGGGCTCGGCTTGTAGGCCTGAACCGATGTGGTGTTGATGATCGAGCCGCCCGCCGGAATGTGCGGCAGCGCACTCTTGCAGAGCCAGAACATGCCATAGAGGTTGGTGCGCACCACGCGGTCGAACTGCTCGGTGGAGATCGCGGAGATGCCGTCGGGCTGCGACATCTGGTAGGCCGCGTTGTTGACCAGCACGTCGATGCGGCCGAACTCGGACACGGCGCGTTCGACGAGTGAGCGGCACTGCTTCTCGTCCCGGATATCGCAGAGCACGGGGACTGCCTCGCGTCCGGCCTGTTCGACCAGGCGGACGGTCTCATGCGCCTCCTGTTCCTCTTCGGGCAGGTGGGTCAGCAGGACGTCTGCGCCCTCACGCGCGAAGGCCAGCGCCACCGCACGGCCGATGCCGGAGTCACCCCCGGTGATCACGGTTTTCCGGCCGTCGAGCAGGCCGGAGCCGCGGTAGGAGTCCTCGCCATGATCCGGCGGGGGGTCCATGGGGCCGGTCCAGCCCGGGTGCGCCTGGTCCTGCTGAGGAAAGTCGGGGCGGGGATGGAGCGTATTGGGGTCCTGCGGCTGTTCACTGCCTGGCATGGCTTTTCCTTCTGGTCGTGGCGGAAGTCTGGTGCTCCGGACACCGTCGCGGCCTGGGCCACACCGGTGAAGCAGGTTCTCTGCGGACAGCACGACTGGCTGACTGGGGCCGCTCAGCCGAGCCTTCGGCCTTTCCAACAGTGCAGTGTTCTCGGCCCGGGCGGTGCCGACGCCGCGCAGAAGGGCGTCAGCGACATCCGCGGTAAGGGCTGCCGGCCCTGCACCTCGCGCTCCTGTCAGTCAGCAGGTCGGGCTGTCTGAGGGCGGGTCCGAGAACCGATCCGAAATGCTGGTCGGTGGCGAGCGCGCGGACCGCGGTGGTTCCCACGGTGCCGGTGGCGCCCGTGGCCGGCATCCGCTTGCCCGGATGCCGGCGGCTGTCCTCCATGCGGAGGTTGCTCCCTCTCGTCGCCGGGCCGGGACTCATGGGCTCAGGGGATGAGCAAGGTTTTGATCATGCCATCGGCCTTCTCCCTGAACGTTTCGTAGGCCTTGGGTCCCTCTTCGAGCGGCAGGTGGTGGGTGGCGAAGGAGTCCACGCCGAGCGGGTCGTCGTCGGTGAGCAGGGGCAGGATGTCGTCGACCCAGCGTTTGACGTTGGCCTGGCCCATACGGAGCTGGATCTGCTTGTCGAACAGGGTGAGCATCGGCATCGGGTCGGCGGCGCCTCCGTAAACGCCGGAGAGGGAGATCGTTCCGCCCCGGCGCACCAGGTCGATCGCCGTATGCAGTGCGGCGAGGCGGTCGATGCCCGCCGTCTCCATCAGGCGCTGGGCGAGTGCGTCGGGCAGCAGCCCGACCGCCGTGTGCGCCGCCTTGGCCACGGGCGAGCCGTGGGCCTCCATGCCCACGGCGTCGATCACCGCGTCCGTGCCGCGCCCGTCCGTGAGGTCGCGGACGGCGTCCCCGAGGTTCTTGCCGTAACGGCGCAGGTCGAGGCAGGTGGCACCGTGCCTGCTCGCCCGTTCGAGACGTTCGGGAACCAAGTCCACGCCGATGACGAGGCCGGCGCCCCGGTGGAGGGCGATCCGGGCGGCCATGGCGCCGATCGGGCCGAGGCCGAGCACGGTGACGCTGCCGCCGGGCGGGATGTCCGCGTACTCCACGGCCTGCCAGGCGGTGGGCAGGACGTCGGAGAGGAAGACGAACCGGTCGTCCGCGGGGCCGTGCGGGACCTTGATGGGCAGGTCGTTGCCGAAGGGCACCCGCAGATACTCCGCCTGTCCGCCGGGCACCTGGCCGTAGAGCTTGGTGAACCCGAACAGGGACGCTCCCATGCCGCGCTCGCGCACCTGGGTCGTCTCGCACTGGGAGTGCAGGCCCTGCCCGCACATGTGGCAGTGGCCGCAGGACACGTTGAAGGGGATCACGACCCGGTCCCCCGCGGCGAAGGCGGTCACCTCGCGGCCGACCTCCTCCACTACCCCCATCGGTTCGTGGCCCAGGACGTCGCCCGGGTCGAGGTAGGGGCCGAGCACCTCGCACAGGTGAAGATCGGAGCCGCAGATCCCCGTGGACGTGATCCTGACGATGATGTCCGTCGGATCCTGGATACGCGGATCCGGGACAGTCTCCACCCGGACGTCCCGCTTTCCCTGATAGGTCAATGCGCGCACGGCCCGCTCCCTTCCCTCGCTGGTACTCGTGGACGAGTGCGCCGGGTTCCCATGAGACACCTGATGAAACACGCAGAAAGATCGCGGCGACCCTTTGAAACGGCATCTACTCCCCCGTGGAGCTTCCGCCCTGGCGTCACCCGCTCAGCCTGCGGGAGGCCCACGCTCCTTCGCAGCTACGGGTGGGACCTCGCCCAGCCACGGGCCGACAAGCCCGCACGAGACCGCTGCCGTCCTGTGCACGAGGCTGGTCTCGCCCTGCCCGGCCTCGACCCTCAGACCGCCCGCATCCTGGCCCGCTACGGCATCACCCCTGTCGGTGAAGACAGGCATGGTCCCAGACCCCGGCACAGCTCTATGCGGGCCGCGACTGTCTGCCGTCTCGCTGCCGACCTGTCCGGCGCAATCCCTTTCCGCACAACGTTCACCGGCTGGTTCCGGTGCCTGAAGATCGCGGGAGTCTCCGTCGCCTGGGGGTGCTGTGCCGTTTTGCCGCCGCGCGGGGGTGGAGGGCGTCAAACGGTGGCTTGAGATTCGTACCGGTGCGCGGCGGCGTTCCCCGCCCTCGACCAGGCGGGTCGGGCAGAGCCCGGTCGCCCGTTCAGAAACCGCTCGCGTGCCTCGTTCACCGGAGGGCGGTCGGATCCCAGCACTCGGAATGACCGCCTGGAAACGCTCTGCACGGTGTGGATTGGGCAGAGCGTCGAATAGCCCGTGGTGCGAGGAAGGCCCTGAGCAACGATCCTGGCGGAGCCGGGCAAGCACACGGCGGCCTGGCAGCAGAAGAGAAGGCAGGCGGGTCTGCATGGCGAAAAGAAGGAAAGACCTGTCCGCTGGAGACGAAGTTTCCTGGCGGAGCCACGGGCATCGCGTCGAGGGTTCGGTGACCCGGAAAGTCGACAGGAGGACCGAGGCAGCCGGCCGGAAAGTCGACGCATCGAAGGAAGAGCCGCAGTACGAGGTACGGAGTGACAAGACGGGTAAAAAGGCCGTCCACCGTCCGGCGTCACTGAAGCGAAGAAAAAAGAACGGGGCCGGCTCATGAGCGAGGGTAGTGACCAAGAGCGGCAGAAGACCCTTGATCACTTCGGTGATGCCGTCAACATGACTGCGCGAGAGCTGGAGAAATGGCTCGCGCTTCGCACCATCAGAGGGAGGACGCAGGAACCGGCCAGCCGCCTTCTTCTATGAGTGAACATAGAAATGAAGAAATTGCGTAAGTCGGTTGTCCTGCATCCAGCCACAGAAAACTGCACGGACCACACCGGCCTGGTTCAGCCATCCGCAGATCATGACGGAAGGCCGGTACCTTGTCCCCGAGGTACCGGCCCTCCGTTGAACGCTCCGCTCAGGCCGTCTTCTCCAGTGAAGTGAGGTGGGCGAAGACCACCACGTTCGCCGAGTAGCCCGCCTTCTCGTCGAAGCGACCTCCGCAGGTCAGCAGCCGCAGTTCGGGCCGCCCGGTTTCCCCGTACACCTTGTCGTCGGGGAACTTGTCCTTGGTGTACGTCTTCACCGCATCCACCGTGAACACCGCAGTCTTACGGTCCGCGCGCACCACGTTGACCTTGTCGCCGCGGCGCAATGCGTTGAGATTGAGGAAGATGGCAGGGCCCGTCCTGGTGTCGCGGTGGCCCACCAGCAGGGCCGTTCCGTTCTCACCGGGTGAGGGCCCCTTCTCGTACCAGCCCGTCAGCTTGGGCGTGCTCAGCGGCGGGGCTCCGAGCCTGCCCTTCGCATCGAGACCGAGCCCGGTGACCGCCGCCTCGATGTAGATGGCGGGGATGGCGACCTTCAATGGCCGTGAGGGCACCAGAGGCGCGTGCGAGGCGGGCACGTGCTGATCCGGTTCGTGCGGTGCCCGACGGAACGGCTCCCGGCCCCCCCCCGCGGAGTCACCTCCGCGCGCGGCGGCCGGCACCGTGTCCTCGGACGAGTCCGAGGACACCCAGACGATGCCGGCCACCAGAGAGAACGTCACGCTCAGCGTCATCGTGAGACGGCACGCGCGCGTCGGCCCTCGTCGTCGCCCTCGGCAGCGAGAGCTACGCCTCACCACGAGCACGGCGACGTGCGGACCGGCGCATCACGATCAGACCCGCGGCGCCCACCGCCCCAGCAGCCAGCCACGCACCGGTGGTTGTGGCGTTCGAGTCGCTCTCGGAGCTGACGGGCTCCATGTCCGGGACACCGCCGCCGCCCGCAGGAACACCGCCGATGGGCTGCTGCGGCTTGTGCGGCTTGCTGCCGTGGTTACCGCGGTCGCACTCGACCTTGAAGCTCCGCTGCTTCGGGCCCGCGGGGACGACCCACACCAGCTGGTAGGTGCCCTCCGGGAGCAGGTACGCCTCGCTGCGCGCACTGCCGTTGATGAGCGGGAGTCTGTCCATCAGAGTGGTGCCGGGCGGTACGGTCGGAGGCTGCTCGGTGATCGTCCAGGGTACGGAGGGGAACGACTCGAAGTTGCTCGCCGACAGCACGAACTTGCAGACCTCGACCCCGTCACGGTTGGAGTGCCAGCTGACCGAGCGGACGTCGATGTTGCCGCTGTCGCCGGGAGCGGCGTAGGCGGCGGGCGCTGCGGCCAGGGAGGCGCCGGCGATCGCGGCGGCAACGGCGACCTTGGCCCCTGTACGGGCGCTGCGGAGGGGGACGGAACTGGAGATGCGCATGAAGGCTCCTTCAAGCCGAGACGATTGTCATACTGGTCACCTGATCGCCCAATAAGTGCCACAAAAAATATGAAAAGTCCGATACGACACGGGCATATGCCGAACGTGCCCTGATCGGCCGATAGAGGGCGGGTGGAGTCCAGACGCACGGACCAGGTGGAGAGGACGGCTCCAGCTCCGGACGAGGGCGGGCTCACCATCCGAACGCCATCAAGAAGATCCCAACTCACCGAGCGGCGCTGACTCACCCGGTTCCACTTCCGCCTGGATGAGACCCGTAGATGCGCCGTCACGCGTTGCCCACAGCTTTCCCGTGGGGACGTTACAGGCGGCGGGGTGTGGGCACTCGGGGCACATCCGCTCCTCGGCGTCGGCCCGCCACCCGCCGAGCGCACCCGCAGAAGGGCCATGAGATGACCAATCGCAGCCGCCTTCCGCATCGGACCAAGGGCCCAGGGGCTCTGGTCACCGGCGGCTCCCGGGGCCTCGGGCTGTTCATGGCCCGGCAGCTGGCGGAGCGTGGGTGCATCGTGACCATCGCCGCCCGGGATGCCGGCGAACTGGAGCGAGCGGCGACGCAGCTGAGGGAGGGCACCGGGGCGACCGTGCGTACCGCCGTGTGCGACGTACGCGACCGGGACGCCGTACGTGCCCTGGTGCGCGAGGTCCATCAGCGTGACGGCCTTGACCTCGTCATCGCCAACGCCGGGGTCATCCAGGTCGCGCCCCTCGAGGCGGTGGGGGCGGCGGAGTTCGGTGACGCCATGGACACCATGTTCTACGGCGCTCTGCACACCTCGCTGGAAGCGCTGCCGTACCTGAAGGAGACCCGGGGCCGTCTCGGCCTCATCGGGTCGGTCGGCGGTCTCCTCGGCGTGCCGCATCTGCTGCCCTACTCGTGCGCCAAGGCCGCGATCGGGGCGCTCGCCGAGGGGCTGCACGCCGAGGCGGCCGCCTCCGGCGTGAGCGTCACCGCCGTTCACCCGGGACTGATGCGGACCGGATCGCACCGGCAGGCCGAGTTCGGCGGAGACACGGCTGCCGAGTTCGGCTGGTTCAGCACTGCGGCGGGCGCCCCGCTGCTGTCGATGGACGCCGAGCGGGCCGCCCGCAGGATCGTCGACGCGGTCATCCAGCGGCGTACCCGGCTGGTACTCACCGCGCCCGCCAAGGCGGCCCAGCTCGCGCACGGCGTGGCGCCCGGCCTGACGACCCGGCTCAGCGGCGTCGCCGCCCGGCTCCTGCCGTCCGCGTCGGATCCGGGCGCCCTGCGCCAGGGCGCCGAGGCCGGGGAGCCGCGCAACCCGATCGCGAAGCTCGTCCGGGCCTGGGGCAGCGCGCGCAACGACCGGGTGGTGCGCCGGGCCAATCAGCACAAGCCTGGGCCGCGCACCAGCTCTTAGGCGGGCCTCCGTCGGCCGATGGGTAAAGCGCTGGGCCGCTCCGCGCCCGGAACGGCCCCCGCTCGTGCAGGTGAAGCAGGCAGATCGCGTCGGTCGGCGTGCCGGCCTGGCTGGTCAGGAGGCGGGCCCGGCGAGCGCGGCTGCGAAGGCCGTTCTGCCAGAGCTGGTTCACGCGGGCCCGCTCTCTGGCGTCCGGCTGCGCATTGGTGCAGGACGGGAGTAGGTGTCCGGCAGACCCAGCACGTGCCCGGTCTCGTGTGTGGTGACGCGGGTCGAATTGCACTGCTGGTTCTGCCGGTAGTCCAGAAAGATGAAGCCCTAGCCGTGTCCGTCTGATCGAGGCGTACGAACCGCGCGTCATTGCCCCCACGGTAGGTGAAGTCGGCTCTGGAGCCTTCCTGGAGCCGGACGTTGGAGACCGAGCTGTTCCAGATGCGGGTGCTGTTGGCTATCTGAGTGCGGAGGCGGCGCTGTAGGTGACGGCCTGAGCCCCCGGGTTGGCGGCCCGCTTCTCAGCGACCGACTTCATCACGGCGTCGAAGAACGCCTGGTTCGCGGCGGCGTTCTCGCCCGACCCGTTGTACGCGGCGAAGCCGACGGAGGTGGAGGGGCCGGAGCAGGAGCGGCGAAGGCCGCGGGAGCCGCGCCTAATGCGGCGACAAGGCCGAGGCCGGCCAGGGCGCGGGCGGTGGCGGTGGCGGTGGAGACGTGTTTCATGGGGGATTTCTCCTATCTTCGCGGTGGCATCGCCCACGCCACGCTGGAGCCCACGATCACCCACCTCCTCCTGGGTCCAAGCCGACTGCCTCAAGCTCCGACGCTTGCAGGCCGCCTTTGCGGTGGCATCGGCCACGCCACGTTGGCATCATCACGTTGGAGCACCCGGGAGCCTCCCCTCAAGATCAAAATGCACCCACCCGCAAGGTGACGACCGGCCAGGAAACTCAGCAAGCAGTCAGCATCAGTACCGCCACACGGCGCAGCAAGCCGCCACGGACCGCCAAGACCCACAACTGGCCACACTCTTGCCGACCTGCAAAAACGCAGGTCACGAAGCCCTCTGCCACGCACACCAGGAGACCGGCATGAAAATGCTCATCAACGTTCCCGAGACCGTGGTCGCCGATGCTCTGCGGGGTATCGCGGCCGCGCATCCCGAGCTCACCGTCGATGTGGAGAACCGGGTCGTCGCCCGGCGGGACGCGCCCGTGGCGGGGAAGGTGGGGCTCGTCTCCGGGGGCGGTTCCGGGCATGAGCCGCTGCACGCCGGGTTCGTCGGGCCCGGGATGCTGTCGGCCGCCTGTCCCGGGGAGGTGTTCACCTCCCCCGTGCCGGACCAGATGGTGCGTGCGGCCGCGGCCGTCGACAGTGGGGCCGGAGTGCTGTTCGTCGTCAAGAACTACACGGGTGACGTGCTGAACTTCGAGATGGCCGCCGAGCTCGCCGAGGACGAGGGGGTTCAGGTCGCCCAGGTGGTGGTGGACGACGACGTGGCCGTGAGCGACAGTACGTTCACCGCCGGGCGGCGCGGCACGGGAGCGACGCTGTTCGTGGAGAAGATCGCCGGGGCGCTGGCGGACGAGGGCGCTCCGCTGGACCGGGTGGCCGCGGTCGCGCGGCAGGTGAACGGGGCCTCGCGCAGCTTCGGGGTGGCGCTCGGCGCCGTCACCACACCGGCCAAGGGCAGCCCCACCTTCGACCTGCCCGCCGGCGAGCTGGAGTTGGGCATCGGCATCCACGGTGAGCCGGGGCGTGAGCGGCGCCCCATGATGACGTCCGGGGAGATCGCCGACTTCGCCGTGAACGCGATCCTGGAGGACCTGCGCCCCACCGGCCCGGTGCTGGCGCTGGTGAACGGCATGGGGGCGACACCCCTGCTGGAGCTGTACGGCTTCCATGCCGAGGTCCATCGTGTGCTGTCCCAGCGAGGGGTCCCGGTTGCTCGTACGCTCGTGGGGAACTACGTGACGTCGCTCGACATGGCAGGCTGCTCGGTGACGCTGTGCCAGGTCGACGAGGAACTGCTGCGCCTGTGGGACGCACCCGTGCGGACGGCTGCGCTCCGCTGGGGCTGCTGAACCGCCGACGGGGCCCGGGACCGGTAGAGGAACAGGAGATCATGTGCTCGACACCGACTTCTTCCGCCGCTGGATGACCGCTGCCGCGGCGTCCGTGGAGCGTGAGGCGGACGATCTGACCCAGCTGGACTCGGCGATCGGGGACGCCGATCACGGCAGCAACCTCCAGCGCGGTTTCACGGCGGTGACGGAGGTGCTGGAGAAGGACGCCCCCGCCACTCCCGGTGCGGTGCTCACCCTGGCGGGACGGCAGCTCATCTCCACCGTCGGCGGGGCTTCGGGCCCGCTGTACGGGACGCTGCTGCGCCGTACGGGCAAGGCGCTCGGCGACGACGACGAGGTGACGCAGACGCAGTTCGCCCAGGCGTTCGCGGCGGGGGTGGCCGCGGTGGGGCAACTGGGCGGGGCCCAGGCCGGGGACAAGACGATGCTCGACGCGCTGCTGCCCGCGGCGGAGGCCCTCGCCACCTCGTTCGACGGCGCCGCCGAGGCGGCCCGTGCGGGTGCCGTGGCGACGGTGCCGATGCAGGCGCGCAAGGGCCGGGCCAGCTATCTCGGCGAGCGCAGCATCGGGCATCAGGACCCGGGCGCGACTTCGGCCGCGCTGCTGGTCGAGGCGCTCGCGGCAACGGCGGCGGCGACGGGCGGAGTGGACGCGTGAGCGACGAGCAGCAGGTGGGCATCGTGCTGGTCTCCCACAGCGGTCCGGTCGCCGAGTCGGTCGCCGAGCTGGCCCGGGGGCTTGCCGCCGGAGGGGTGACCGCGCCGGTCGCCCCGGCCGGCGGGCTGCCCAACGGTGGGCTCGGGACGAGCGCGGAGCTGATCGGGCGGGCCGCCGCCTCGGTGGACCGGGGCGCCGGCGTCGCGGTCCTGGTCGACCTGGGGAGCGCGGTCCTCACGGTGAAGTCCATGCTCGCCGAGGGCGACGAGCTGCCCGAGAACACCCGGCTCGTGGACGCGCCGTTCGTCGAGGGCGCGGTGGCCGCCGTGGTGACGGCCTCGGCCGGTGGTGACCTCGCGGCCGTGGAGGCGGCTGCCTCGGAGGCGTACGGCTACCGCAAGACGTAGAGGGTCCAGCCCCCGGGCTGAACGCCCCCGCGTGGCGCCCCGCACTCCGTCGCCCCAGACTTGACGACATGTCGACAGGCAGGCGCAGTGCGGGGCTCCTTCTCTTCCGGGTCACGGAGGACGAGGACGTGGGCGAGCGGGATGTCGAGGTGCTGATCGGGCATATGGGCGGCCCGTTCTGGGCGGGGCGGGAGGCGGCCGCGTGGTCGGTGCCGAAAGGCGAGTACGGGGCGGAGGAAGGTGCGGAGGCGGCCGCCCGCCGCGAGTTCGCGGAGGAGCTGGGGGTGCCCGTCCCGCCGGGTGAGTGGATCGCGCTGGGCGAGGCGCGGCAGCGCAGCGGTAAGACGGTGACCGTGTGGGCCCTGGAGGCCGAGCTGGACCTCGCGTCCCTCGTGCCCGGGACGTTCACGATGGAGTGGCCGCGCGGGTCCGGCGTGCAGCAGGAGTTCCCGGAGATGGACCGGTTCGCCTGGTGCACGCCGGAGCAGGCCGCCGAGCGGCTGATCGCCGGTCAGCGGGTGTTCGTCGACCGGCTGCGCGCTCAGGTGCGCGGGGCGGCCACCTCCCCCGAGGCGTAGGCCGGGGCCGGTACCTTGCCCACCTGGCGGCCCGACCGCAGTTCCAGGACGTCGCCGGTGAAGCGGGCCCGGAAGCTGCGGTCGTGCGAGACGACGACGACCGCGCCCCGGTACTGGTCGAGGGCCTGCTCCAGCTCCTCGACCAGGCTCAGCGCGATGTGGTTCGTCGGCTCGTCCAGCACCAGCAGATCGGCCGGCCGGGTCACCAGACGCGCCAGGGCCAGCCTGCGTTGCTGGCCGACGGAGAGGGACGCGACGGGCACGTCGAGGTCCTCGGGGCGGAACAGGCCCAGGGCCAGGAGGTCGTCGGCGTACTCGTCGGGGAAGCCGGGCCGGCCCGCCGCGAAGGTGGCGAGCAGGGTGCGCCGGGTCGGGCGCGCGGGCAGTTCCTGCGGGAGGTAGCCGATGCGGGCGTGGCGGGTGACCGTTCCCGTGTCGGGGGTCAGGTCGCCCGCGAGGACCCGCAGCAGGGTGGTCTTCCCGGCCCCGTTCTCACCGGTCACCAGGAGCCGGGCTCCCGAGGTGACGTGCAGGGAAGGGAGGTGAAGCCGGTCCCCGACGGAGACGGAGTCCAGCTCCACGAGGGGCCTCGCCCGGCTCGCGGGGCCACCTGTCGTGCCGGTGGTCCCGGCGGTACGGCTTGCGGGTCCGCTCGCGGCTGTGGTTGCGGCGTGGCCCGCTCCGCCCGTCTCCCCGGCGACCGACGGGCGGCCCGTGAAGGCGAGCGGGCGGGGCGGGGGCGGCACGGGAGACCTGCGTAGGGCGTCCAGTCGGGTCCGGGCCGCCCTGACCCGGCCGGACAGCTTGGCCTCGCTGGAACGGCGGTGCTTGCCGAAGCCCTGCTTCGGGTCGCCCCCGGTGGCCGCGAGCCGCGCACCCGCCGCCTCGACCAGTTCCTCGGTGCGGGCCAGGTCCGCGAGGTACTCCTCGTGCTCCTGGGCCCAGCGGCGGCGGGCAGCGGCCTTGGCGGTGCGGTAGCCGTCCCAGCCGTCCCCGTACCGGGTGACCGTACGCAGGTCCCGGTCGACCTCCAGGATCACCGAGGTGACCCGCTCCAGGAACGCCCGGTCGTGGGTGATCGCCACGACGGTCCCCCGGTGGGCGCGCAGGTGGTCCTCCAGCCAGCCGACGGCACGGGCGTCGAGGTGGTTGGTCGGCTCGTCGAGCAGCAGCAGTTCGGGGGCGGCGGCCAGCACGCAGGCGAGGGCGAGCCGGGACTGCTCGCCACCGGACAGGGTGCCGAGCGGGCGGTCGCGGGTGAGATGGGCGAGGCCGAGGCCGTGCAGGGCCGCTTCGGTACGGGCGTCCGCCCGGTAGCCGTCGCGGTCCTCGTAGGCGGTGAGGAGGTCCCCGTACGCGGCGAGTTCCGCGTCGGTCGGCCCCGGGTCGCCGGGCTTCCGCTCCGAGAGGCCCGCCTCCGCCTCGCGGATCCGGTGTTCGAGGCCGCGCAGGTCGGCGAGGGCCGCGTCGACGGCGTCCTGCACGGTGTCGGCCGGGTCGAGGTCGAGCGTCTGGGCGAGGTAGCCGGTGGAGCCGGGGAACCGGACGGTGATCTCACCGGTGTCCGGGGCTTCGGCCCCGGCCAGCAGGCGGAGCAGGGTGGACTTTCCGGAGCCGTTCTCGCCGATGACGGCGGTCTTCTCACCGGGCCGGACGGTGAGGGTCACCTGGTCGAGTACGGAGCGGTCCCCGTACGCCTTGGAGACGTCCTTCATGGCCAGTTGAGCGCGGTCGCGCTGGGGGTGCATGGGTGCCTTTTCCCTGGGTGACGGCCCGCGGCGGCGCGCGCCGAAGCGCGGCGGGGGCGGGGCGTGGATGCCGGACGGCGGAGGGACGGCGGCGGGCGCGGGGTGACATCGACGTCACCATGACCGGGACATCGTCACGCGTCATGGAGACCTGGGCACCGGGGCGTCTCAGAAGGACACGCGGTGCGGCGCGCCGCGGCCGTCCGGGCCGGGAATCAGCGGAAGAAGTAGAAGCGGTACGAACCCATGTCGGCCAGTCTAGCGGCGGGCGGCCACCCCGCGACGGGATTTTCCGGCCGCCCCGCCCCGCCCCGGGGGCGGGGCGGGGACCGGCGACGGCGGGAGGTCAGCCGTTGGGCAGGATGACGGCTCTGCCGTTGACCCTGCCGTTGTGGAGGCGCTCGTACGCCAGCGGGGCCTCGTCGAGGGAGTACGTCTCCACGTGGACGTCCACCGCTCCGGCGTGGGCCAGGTCGAGGACCTCGGCCAGTTCCTTGCGCGAGCCCCAGTAGGGAGCGCAGACGTTCGTCCCGTACGGGAGCGTTCCGAAGCCGACCGGGAGCGCGCCGCCGCCGATGCCCACGATGGTGACGTCGCCGTCCACGCGGGCGACGGCCCCGGCGGTCTGCACGGTGGGCGGCGCTCCGACGAAGTCGAGGACCACGTGGGCGCCGAGGCCGCCGGTCAGTTCCCTGACGCGGGCGGCCGCCTTCTCGTCGGAGAGGACCGCTTCGTGCGCACCGACGGTCCTCGCCAGGGCGAGCTTGTCCTCGGTGACGTCGAGGGCGATCACCCGGGCGGCCGTCATGGCGCGCAGCAGCTGGATCGCGACGTGGCCGAGACCGCCGGTGCCGATGACAACAGCGGTGGAACCGGGCACGAGCTTCGCCAGGGAGCGCACGATCGCGTGGTACGGGGTGAGTCCGGCGTCGGTGAGGGGCACCGTCTTCACGGGGTCGAGGTCGCCGATCGGGACGAGGTGGCGGGGGTCGTCGACGATCATGTACTCGGCCATCGCGCCCGGGGCGCCGAGGCCGGGCGGCATGATGCCGAGCTCCTTGGCGCGCAGGCAGTAGTTCTCCTTGCCCTCGGCGCAGTTCACACAGGTGCCGCAGCCCCAGGGGCCGTACACCGCGACGGAGTCGCCGACCGCGAAGCCGTCGACGCCGTCACCGAGGGCGGCGACCGTGCCGACGCCCTCGTGGCCCAGGGTGAGCGGCAGGGGGAAAGGGATCTGGTCGGTGGGCCAGCTCATCACGGCGATGTCGGAGTGGCAGACGCCGGCGGCGGTGACCTTCAGCAGGACCTGGCCGGGGCCGGGCTCGGGATCCGGGACCGTGACCACCTCGGGGGCGGCGCCGACGGCTCGGTACTGAACGGCTTTCATGGATCTCCTCGCTTCTTCCTTGCTTCTTGTTTGTCCTCGCCGCCCCCCCTGTTCCTTTGTCGCCCTCGTGCTCCCCGCCCGCCACTCGGGGCCTCGGTCACGGGGCGGAGTAGCCGCCGTCCACCAGGTGGTAGCTGCCGTGGATGAAGGAGGCCTTGTCGGAGAGGAGGAAGGCGGCGAGTTCGGCGACCTCCTCGGCGGTCCCGAGGCGTCCGGCCGGGTGGAGGGAGATCAGGTGCTCGCGGGCCGCCGGGTCGGCGTTCCTCAGGAGCGGGGTGTCGATGAAGCCGGGGCCGACCGCGTTGATCCGGACGTTCCTCGCGGCGTATTCGAGCGCCGCGGTCTTGGTGAGGCCGACGACGCCGTGCTTGGCCGCGACGTAGGCGGGCGAGCCCGCGAAGCCGTTGGTGCCGAGGATGGAGGACATGTTGACGATCGCGCCGCCGCCCGCCGCGACGATGGCGGGCAGTTCGTAGCGCATCGAGTGGAAGACGCCGCTGAGGTTGGTGGCGACGACGCGGTTCCAGTCCTCGACCGGATACTCACCGGTGGGGCTGCTGGGGCCCGCGATACCGGCGTTGTTCACGGCCAGGTGGAGGGCGCCGAAGGTGTCCACCGCGAACCGCACTGCCGCCTCCACGGAGGCCGGGTCGGTGACGTCCATCGCGACGGCGGCGGCCCTGGCTCCGGTGCTCTCCAGCTCGGCGGCGGCCTTGCGCGCGTTCTCCTCGTCGTAGTCGGCGACGACGACCGCCGCGCCGCCGGCGGCAAGCCGCCGGGCCAGGGCGAGGCCGATGCCCGAGGCGCCGCCGGTGACGAGGGCCGTGCGGCCCGCGAACTCGGCCGCGGACGCGGCCGCGTTCGTGTGCGTGCCCGTGTTCGCGGTCGCGTTCGCGGGGATGGAGCTGTGTTCGGTGCTCATGAGGATGCCTCTGTTTCCGATGCTGCTTCTGTTGCTTCTGTTGCTTCTGCTGCTTCTCCGGCTGTCTCCGCCAGTGCGTCGAAGGCCTCGGCGACCCGTTCGGGCAGGGCGTCCGGACGGCCCCCTCGCACCCAGGCGGCCTGGGCCGCGAGCAGCGCGCCCGCTCCGGCGGCGACGGTCACGGCGGGCCGGATGTCCTGCCGGGGATCGACGCCGATCCGGTCCGCGACGATGGCGATCGAGTCCTGTTGGGCGTCCACCCGGATGTGGTGGAAGACGGCGTAGAGCGTCGGCTCCTCCTCGGCGACCACCAGCAGCTCGAAGATCCGGGGACGGCGGTGCCAGGCCTCCGCCTCCGGGTCGGCGAGCCAGTCGAGGACGGCCCGCCGGTAGGCGAGGAGCGGGGGTTCCGGGGCCGGGCGGGCGCGCAGGGCCTCGTTGATGCGGTCGCCGTCGCCCCGCAGGGAGTCGAGGGCGGCGGCCTCCTTGCTCGGGAAGTACCGGCTGAACGTACGGCGGTCGACGTCCGCGGCTTCCGCGATCTCCTCGACCGTCACGTTCCGCAGCCCCCGGTCGAGCACGAGCTCGAATGCGGCCTGCGCCAGGGTGTCGCGGGTGCGGCGCGCCTTACGGCTGCGCCGCTCCGGGATCTTCCGTTCCGGATTCATACATGTACCGTACACCTGAAAATGTCCCCACGCGACATTCGTCTCGTGGGGACATCAGAGGGACGTGTCAGGGGACGTGTCAGTGGGCGGCTGCGGGGGCGCGGTGCAGCGCCAGCGCGGCGACGTCGTCGCGCCGGATGCCGCCCGAGAACTCCTCCAGGTCGCCGTGGAGCGCGTCGAGCAGCTCGCGCGGATCGTGCCCGGCCCAGGCCACGACCCGCTCGTCCAGCGGGTAGAAGGCGCCGGTGGCGTCACGGGCCTCGGTCACCCCGTCGGTGACGACGAGCAGCGTCGCGCCCTGCGGGAAGTCGAAGGACTCGGCCGTACGGGCCTCCCGGCTGAGTGCGGCGAGGCCGAGGGGGACGGAGGTCCGGTGGAGCGTGACGGCCGAGGTCCGGCCGTCGTGCAGCAGGCGCGGCGCCAGATGGCCGCAGTTCACGGCCTCCACCCGGCCGCCCTCGTCGAACCCGAGCAGGAGCGCGGTCACGAAGCGTTCGGCCTCGCCGGTCTGGGCGGAGAACTCGTTGTGCCGGACGACCGCGTCCTCCAGCGCCTGGACCACTCCGGTCAGCGTGGGTTCACGGATGGCCGCCTCACGGAACGCGGCGATGGCCGCGAATCCGGCGCCGATGGCCGCGAGCCCCTTGCCCTGGACGTCCCCGATGATCACCCGGGTCCCGTACGGCGACTCGACGACCTCGTAGATGTCTCCGCCGACGAAGCGGTCCTCCTCGATCGGCTCGTAGAGCCCGTACGCGAAGACGTGGTCGGTCACGACGGGCAGCGGCCGCAGGATCTGGCGCTGCAGGGTGACGGCTGCGGACCGCAGCCGCGCCATCTCGGTGGCATGCCGGATACGCGCCGCGCAGGCGGCGACCCCGAGGGCGCAGGCCAGTACGGCGAAGCCGATGCCGAAGACGAAGTCCCAGAAGGTGCCGTCCGCGCCGGCCCGGAAGCCGACGACGATCGTGGTGATCCACACCGCGACCCAGATGGTCTGGCGGAGGCTGCAGTAGACGGAGGCCAGGGCCGGGACGACCACGAGCAGGGGCACGACCCGCAGGTCGTTGCCCGTGCTGGCGTCGAGGAAGACGACCAGCAGGGTCAGCAGCGTCAGCCCGCCGAGCAGCGCCCAGTTGCCGATGCGGCCCTGGGACACCGCCGTGATGCTCGCGTCCGGGCTCTGTACGGCACCGTCCCGGTGCCGTACGTCGCTCCGCCTCTTCGGCTTCTGTGGCTTCTGTGCCATGTCCAGCAACCTCATGGGCACGGCCTGTCCTCCCGGTGGTGCCTCGGCGCCGCCCGCAGTTTCGGCCGGTCCCTTCCAGTTGAGCGGGAGGCGGGCCCGCGCACAGGAGGCCATAGGACCCCGAGGGGGTGCCGAAGGTCCCGTTCGGGACTTCCGGCCCGGGACCTCGGTCCCGGGCCGGGGTGCCTCAGGTCCCGTGGGCCGAGGGGAACGTGGCGGGGACGAGGGCGGAAAGGAATTCCGTACGCCGGCGGAGCCGGAAGCCGAGGGACTCGTAGAGCCGGATGGCGCCGGTGTTGGAGGCGGACGCATGCAGGAACGGCGTCTCGCCGCGCTCCCGGATCCCGTGTGCGACCGCCAGGACCAGCCGGCTCGCCAGCCCCTGCCCCCGTACGGACTCGTCCGTGCAGACGCCGCTGATCTCGGTCCAGCCGGGCGGGTGCAGCCGCTCCCCCGCCATCGCCACCAGGGCGCCGCCCCGCCGGATGCCGAGATACGTGCCCAGCTCGACCGTGCGCGGCAGGAACGGGCCGGGGCGGGTGCGCGCCACCAGGTCCAGCATCTCCGGCACGTCCTGCGGGCCGAGCGGAACCGCCTCCGGGTCGGGTGCGGCGTCCACCGCCGCGTCGACCAGCTGGACGCCGGCGCCCCGGAAGACGATCTCCCAGTCCCGCGGTGGCGGCGCCTGGAGCGCGGCCAGGGCGACGGAGCCGCCCGGCCCGGCGAGCGCCGCGAGATCGGCCCAGTCCTGGGCGTCCGGGGCGTCGGGGAGCGCGATCCAGGGGGAGACGTCGACGGGATAGCGCAGGACCCGCCCACGGCTCTCGGCGACGTGGGCGTGCGGACCGGTGAGGGAGGACCGGGCGGGGTTGTCCAGCGGGTGGAGCCGGGCAGGGGCATCGGTCCGGGGCCGGGTGTCGTTCTGGGTCATGGTCTCCTCGGTCTCGTTCCGTGCAACGTGCGCTTTCCTCGGCGGCGGGCCTCCGGCGTGCGGAGCAGCGCGCCCCGCCGGAGGAAAGGCCAGCGGATACGGCGGGTATTCCGCGAAGCACATCTGTTCATGGCGCCGCAATCATCGGGAGGCGTGCGGGGGCGTCGCGGGGCGTGCCCGCACGCGGACGAGCGGCGAAATCAACCCATCCCTAGGCCAATACGTGCCGGTGCGGTCCCAACGGCCCTCCGCCTGTGGCACTCTGGTGGCGACCGCCCCACCGGGCTCCCCCGTACCGGTGGGGCGGTTCTTCGTACCTCCACGCTCACGCCCCTCAGATGCGGTCCGCCACGCGCACCCGTCACTCGCGCCCCTCGGGCAGCAGGGCGTGACGGTTCCTCAGGACCGAACCGGGCCTGTTTCCGGCCAACTCGATCCGTGTGGCCAGATCAACTCCATCCGCGACGCATGAGAGCCGCACCGCCGGGAAGGCGAACAGACCTCAGGGCTGACGAACCAGGAACCAGGGAGCGTGAAGCGACATGACCGTGCACACCGCACAGACCGCGCAGACCGCCGGCGCGGAGCGGACGGGCACCACCGAGGAGCTTCCGTGGATCGAGGATGCCGGGAAGATCGCCCCGCTGGACGCGCGTCGGCTCTCGCGTCTCTTCTTCGACCGCCTCCAGGTCCTGGAGGAGGGCACGCACGAGTACCAGTACGCGCGCAACACCCTCATCGAGATGAACCTGTCCCTCGTCCGCTTCGCCGCCAACCGCTTCCGCAACCGGGGCAGCGGCGACATGGAGGACATCATCCAGGTCGGCACCATCGGGCTGATCAAGGCGATCGACCGCTTCGACCTCTCCCGGGAGGTCGAGTTCACATCGTTCGCGGTGCCGTACATCGTCGGGGAGATCAAGCGGTTCTTCCGTGACACGAGCTGGGCCGTGCACGTGCCGCGACGCCTCCAGGAGCTGCGGGTCGATCTCGCCAAGGCGAAGGAGTCCCTGGCCGGCGTCCTCGACCGGGACCCCACGGCGAAGGAGCTGGCGGAGTACCTGGGGATCGAGGAGTCCGAGGTCACGGAGGGGATCGTCGCCTCCAACGGCTATACGGCGGGCTCCCTGGACATGCCGACCGACACTTCGGAGGCCGGACCCGGCCAGACCGCCGGGCGGACCTTCGCCGACGTGCTGGGAGATCCGGACCCCGCCATGGAGGCCGTGGAGAATCTCCACGCCCTCGCGCCCCTGCTGGACGAACTGGACGAGCGGGAGCGCCGGATCATCGACATGCGCTTCGGCCAGGAGATGACCCAGGCGCAGATCGGCGCGGAGCTCGGGATATCGCAGATGCACGTGTCCCGGCTGCTGAGCCGGATGCTGGGCAAGCTGCGGAGCGGGATGCTCGTCCAGGAGTGACCGCCGCCGGGGCGAACAGCGGGCAGGAGGGGTGTTGCGGTTCTGACTGATGCATCAGTCAGAACCGCAACACCCCTCCTCTTTCATGGTTCGCACCCCGCTCATGTTGAGGTTTTCTCAACACGTCGTTACGGTGGCTGACCATGCAGCAGCAGGACGAGGTGGCCGCACGGGTCCGGCAGGTGATCGACGCGGCGGGTGTGAGCGCGCGCGAGTTCGCGCGGCGGATCGTCATCGATCCGTCGAAGCTGTCCCGGTCCCTGAACGGCACCCGCCGTTTCACCGCCGCCGAACTGGCCCGGATCGCGGACATCGGCGCCGTCGACGTCGGCTGGCTGCTCGGCTCGACGGCCGGTGCGGCAGCCGGCGCGGACACGGACGCGGCGGGCCGTACGGCGGCCGGTGCGGCCCGGACGGCGTCGCCCGTACGTTCTCCGTCGGCCCCTCGCCCGCCGGTGCCCTCGCCGGAGGGCGGCAGACCCCTGCAGATCGTGCGCGAAACCGTCCGGCTCATCGCCGAGCGCGGCTTCCATGCCGTCCGGGTCGCGGACATCGCCGCGGCCTGCCACACCAGCACGGCGGCCATCCACTACCACTTTCCCGGCCGTGACGAACTGCTCGAAGCCGCGGTCCGCTGGTGCATGGACGAGGACACCCGTCGCCGCGCCGACGCCACGGCCGGTACGCGGCACGCCGGGGACGAACTGCGCCTGCTGATCGAACTCCAGACGCCTCGCACCGAGCGGCAACGGCGGCAATGGTGCGTCTGGCTCGACCTGTGGGCCGAGGCCGCCCGGTCCACCACTATCGGGAGGCTCCACGTGGAGTACTACCGCCAGTGGCGGGGAACGGTCGCCGGCGTGATCCGGCGCGGCGTCGAGCAGGGCGTGTTCCGCCCGGTCGACGCGGACGGCGCAGCCCTCGCCCTCACCGCTCTGATCGACGGACTGGCCTCCCAGGTCCTGGCAACCGAAACGGACGGCCAGGACGACGGAGTCCCGGGCACCGGTGCGCAGGCCATGCACGACACGCTGATCGCCCATGTGGACGCCTGCCTGACAGCCCCCACGGCCGACTGACCCCCGTACGACGACAAGCAGACCCCCACAACCCTCAGCTCCCCAGCCCTGCCAGCTCCCCCGGAGGAGATGTTTCCGCATGCCCGTGAACCAAGACGTCATCATCACCTGCGCCCTCACCGGAGCCGGCGACACCGTCGGCCGCAGCCCCCATGTCCCGGTGACGCCCGAGCAGATCGCCGCCTCCGCCGTCGAGGCCGCCGGGGCCGGCGCGGCCGTGGTCCACATCCACGTCCGCGAGCCGGAGACCGGCGCCCCCTCCCGCGATCCCCGGCTCTACCGGGAGGTCGTCGAGCGGATCCGGGAGACCGGCACCGACGTCGTCATCAACCTGACCGCCGGAATGGGCGGGGACCTGGTCATCGACCCGGAGGCACCGCTCCGTCAGCTCCCGGGCACCGACCTGGTCAGCGGGCTCGACCGGCTGCCGCACGTGGAGGATCTGCTGCCGGACATCTGCACCCTCGACTGCGGTTCGCTCAACTTCGGCGACGGCAGCAACCTCTACGTCTCCACCCCCGACATGCTGCGCACCGGTGCGAAGCGCATCCAGGAACTCGGCGTCAGGCCCGAACTGGAGATCTTCGACACCGGGCAGCTGTGGTTCGCCAAGCAACTCCTCGCCGAAGGACTGCTCGACGATCCCACGGTCTTCCAGCTCTGCATGGGCATCCCGTGGGGCGCGCCCGCCGATCCGGGCGTCCTCCAGTCGATGGTCAACATGCTTCCCCGGGGCGCCCAGTGGGCGAGCTTCGCGCTCGGCCGCATGCAGATGCCCTGGGTCGCCCAGTCCATCCTGCTCGGCGGACACGTCCGGGTCGGTCTGGAGGACAACCTCTATCTGGGCAAGGGCGTCAAGGCCACCAACGGGCAGCTGGTCGAGCGCGCCGTGCGGATCACCGAGTCCCTGGGCTCCCGGGTCGCCACGCCCGACGAGGCCCGCGAGACGCTCGGCCTGCGCCCGCGCGCCTGATTCCCCCGTTCTACCGACTCCCCTCCCCCCTCACCGTCTTTCCGGAGTGTCGCCCGTGACCGTCATCCCCTCCCCCACCCCGCCCCCCGGTCCCCCCGCCCCCTGCGCCCCGGAGGACGTACGCCGTGTGGCGTGCGTCGGGGCCGGGGTGATCGGCGGCGGCTGGGCCGCCCACTTCCTCGCCCGCGGTTACGACGTCATCGCCTGGGACCCGGCCCCCGACGCGGCCGTCCGGCTGCGCCGGCTCATCGCCGCGGCCTGGCCGGCGCTGGAACAGCTCGGCCTGGCCGACGGGGCGTCGCAGGACCGGCTGACCGTCACCGGGACGCTCGAAGAGGCCCTGGCCGGCGCCCAGTTCGTCCAGGAGAGCGCCCCCGAGAAGCTGGACCTCAAGCGCGATCTGCTGGCCCGGCTGGAGGCCGCCGCACCGGCGGGTACGGTGATCGCCTCGTCGACCTCCGGCTACCCGATGACGGACATGCAGACCGAGGCCGCCGACCCCGGGCGGCTCGTCGTCGGACACCCCTTCAACCCGCCCTACCTCATCCCCCTGGTCGAGGTCGTCGGCGGTGAACGGACCGATCCCGCAGCGGTGGAGTGGGCCTCGCGCTTCTACGAGGTCGCGGGCAAGTCCGTGATCACCATGGACCGCGAGGTGCCCGGCTTCATAGCCAACCGGCTCCAGGAGGCCCTGTGGCGCGAGGCGCTGCACATGGTCGCCAACGGTGAGGCGACGGTGGCGGAGATCGACGCGTCGATCACCGAGGGACCGGGACTCCGCTGGGCCGTGATGGGGCCGATGCTCACGTTCGCGCTCGCGGGCGGCGAGGGCGGGATGGCCCACATGCTCGACCACTTCGGCCCGTCGCTGAAGTCGCCCTGGACCCGGCTCGAAGCACCCGAGCTCGACCGGGCCCTGTACGAGGCGGTGGTGGCCGGCTGCGACGAGGCCGCGGACGGCCGGAGCATCGCGGACCTGGTCGCGACACGCGACCGGGGCGTCATCGACATCCTGCGGGCGACAGGCCGCCTGCCCCGTTCCGCCGAGGAGGCGACCCGATGAGCGAGCAGCCCACGCACGCGGAGACCGCCGTGACCGAGCAGACCGCCGCGGCCGCCGACGACGACATCTCGCTCCCCCTGTTCCACCGGACCGTACGGCCCGAGTGGATCGACTACAACGGCCATATGAGCGAGGCGTTCTACGTCCTGGTCTTCGGGTACGCCACCGACGCGATGATGATCGAGACCGGTCTGCACGCCGGCTACCGGGAGAGCACCGGCTGCTCGCTCTACACCGCCGAGGCGCATGTGCGCTATCTCCGCGAGGTGGCCGCGGGATCCCATCTCGCCGTCCGTACCCGGCTGTTGGGCGTGGACGCGAAGAAGGCGCGCTTCTGCCACGAGCTGTACGTGGTCGGCGCCCCCGACGACGTACCGGAGCCGGAGGCCGTCCCGGTGGCGACGACCGAACTGCTGGCGCTCCATGTGGACCAACGGGCGGGCCGCACCGCCCCGTTCCCGGACACCGTACGGGAACGGCTGGCCTCGCTCGTCGAGCCCGCGCCCGCGTGGGCGGGCCGTTCGATCGCCGAGATCCCGGCGGTCCGCTGAACGCGCGCGCATGCCACGCCCCGCCCCACGGCCGGGGCATGGCATGCGCGTTGCCGCCGTATTGCGGGCCATGACGGGCCGTTGCGGGTTCGTGGCCAAGCGGGCGACACGCTTCCGAGGGTGCGGAGTGCGTCCTACGGTCCGTATTCAGCCCGTCACCGCCCCGTGCGAGGAACCACATGAGCCAGCCCCTCGACTCCGTCACCGCAGGCCACACCCCCGAGGACCAGGACCGGCAGGATCCCGGCGCCGCCTGGTCGTTCGAGACCAAGCAGATCCACTCCGGCGCGGCCCCGGACCCGACGACCGGCGCCCGCGCGGTGCCGATCTACCAGTCCACGTCCTTCGTCTTCCGCGACACGAAGCACGCCGCCGACCTGTTCTCGCTGGCCGAGCCGGGCAACATCTACACCCGCATCCACAACCCCACCCAGGACGTCCTGGAGCAGCGCGTCGCCGCGCTGGAAGGCGGGATCGCGGCCGTCGCGCTGGCCTCGGGCCAGGCGGCGGAGACGCTGGCGCTCCTGACCCTGGCCGGGGCGGGCGACCACGTCGTCTCCTCCTCGTCCCTCTACGGCGGCACCTACAACCTCTTCCGCCACACGCTTCCCCGCTTCGGCGTCGAGGTGACGTTCGTCGAGGACCCGGAGGACCCGGCGGCGTGGAGGGCGGCGGTCCGGCCCAACACGAAGGCGTTCTTCGCCGAAACGCTCGGCAATCCGCGCGGCGACGTGCTGGACGTCCGGGCCGTCGCGGACACCGCGCACGAGGCCGGGGTGCCGCTCATCGTCGACAACACCGTGCCCACGCCCTATCTGCTCCGGCCGATCGAGCACGGTGCGGACATCGTGGTCCACTCCGCGACCAAGTTCCTCGGCGGGCACGGCACGACGATCGGCGGCGTGGTCGTGGACGCCGGTACGTTCGACTTCGGGGCGCACGCCGGGCGTTTCCCCGAGTTCCACGAGCCCGACCCCAGCTATCACGGGCTGCGCTACTGGCCGGACCTCGGCCCGAGCGCGTTCGCGGTGAAGCTCCGGGTGCAGCTGCTGCGCGATCTGGGGCCCGCGCTCTCGCCGCACTCGGCGTTCCTGCTGCTCCAGGGCATCGAGACGCTGAGCCTGCGGCTGGAGCGGCACACCTCC
Organism: Streptomyces globisporus C-1027; assembly: GCF_000261345.2. Taxonomy (NCBI): domain Bacteria; kingdom Bacillati; phylum Actinomycetota; class Actinomycetes; order Kitasatosporales; family Streptomycetaceae; genus Streptomyces; species Streptomyces globisporus. The sequence continues at coordinate 463,361 of NZ_CP013738.1, forward strand.
AACGCGCTGGAGCTCGCCCGCTGGCTGGAGCGGCGCGACGAGGTGGCGGCCGTGCACTACGCGGGCCTGGAGTCGAACCGCTGGTACGAGGCCGGGCAGCGCTATCTGCCGCGCGGGGCCGGGGCCGTGCTGGCCTTCGAGCTGAAGGGCGGGGCCGACGCGGGCCGGCGGTTCGTGGACGCGGTCGAGCTCTTCAGCCACCTCGCCAACATCGGTGACGTCCGCAGCCTGATCATCCACCCGGCCTCCACCACGCACAGCCAGCTCACCGAGGAGCAGCTGATCGCCACCGGCGCCACACCCGGTCTTGTCCGGCTGTCGGTGGGGCTGGAGAACGTCGACGACCTCAAGGCCGACCTGGAGGCGGGTTTCCGGGCGGCGAAGGCGGCGTCCTGAACCGGAAGGACCCGCACCGCGCACTCCCCCTCCCGCCGGCCTCCGGTGGCCGGCGGGAGGGGGATCCGCCCGGTCGTCGCCGCTGGGCGGCGATCGAGGACCCGCTGCCCCTGGAGTCCGGGATCAGGCTGCCGGGGGTGCGCCTGGCGTACGAGACCTGGGGGCGGCGGGCCGCGGACGGGTCCAACGCCGTGCTGGTGCTGCACGCGCTGACGGGCGACAGCCATGTGGCCGGTCCCGCCGGTCCGGGGCATCCGACGCCCGGCTGGTGGGACGCGCTGGTCGGTCCGGGCCGGGCGCTCGACACCGACCGCTGGTTCGTCGTCGCACCCAACGTCCTCGGCGGCTGCCAGGGCAGTACCGGCCCCTCCTCCCCCGGGCCCGACGGCACTCCGTGGGGGTCCCTGTTCCCGTATCTGAGCGTGCGGGACCAGGTGACGGCGGAGGCGGCCTTCGCCGATGTGCTGGGCATCGACCGGTGGGCGGCCGTCATCGGCGGGTCGATGGGCGGCATGCGGGCCCTGGAATGGGCGGTGAGCAGGCCCGAGCGCACCGGTTCGCTGCTCGTGCTCGCCGCCCCGGCCGCCGCATCCGCCGACCAGATCGCCTGGGGTTCGGCGCAGATCGGCGCGATCCGCTCCGACCCGGGGTGGCGGGGCGGCGACTACCACCGCGCGCCGCCGGGCGAGGGACCGCACCGGGGCCTCCGGCAGGCGCGCCGCATCGCCCACATCACCTACCGGAGCGCACCCGAACTGGACTCCCGCTTCGGCGGCGAGGCGCAGCCCGGGGAGGAGCCCGCGCACGGCGGCCGCTACCGGGTGGAGTCCTATCTCGACCACCACGCGGACAAGCTGGTGCGCCGCTTCGACGCCGGGAGCTATGTGACGCTCACCGCGGCGATGAACGGCCACGATGTCGGCCGGGGCCGGGGCGGGATCGCCCGCGCCCTGGCCCGCGCGGAGCTGCCCGCCCTGGTCGCGGGCGTCGACTCGGACCGGCTGTACCCCCTGGCACAGCAGGAACGCCTGGCCGCGCTGCTGCCGGGGGCGGGCGCCGCGCACACCATCGCCTCGCCGTACGGGCACGACGGCTTCCTCATCGAGACGGAGCAGGTGGGGGCGCTCGTACGGGAGTTGCTGGCGCCGCTCCCGCAGCCTCGTGCCGCCCACGCCCCTTCCTCCACCCCCACATCACCCCTGAGCTGACCCACGAGGAGTTTTCATGAGCCCGGTGACGACCGAGGACGTCTACGACCGGATACGGATGCGGCAGTGGTCCCGCGGCCGGGCGCGTTCGGCCGGGATCGACCGCCGCGATCTGCTGAAACTCGTGGCGGCGGCCTCCGCCGCCGTGCCGCTGGCCTCGGTCGCCGCACCCGCCCGCGCGGCCGACGGGCTGCCCGGCGTGGTCAAGCCGCTGCCGTCGGAGCTGTTCACGCTGCGCGGCACCAACGCGGAGACGAACTTCGACGCCCTGCACGGCACCGGGCTGCTCACCCCCGCCGACCGGTTCTTCGTCCGCAACCACACCGCCACCCCGCGCATCGACCGGGCGGACTGGAAGCTGACGGTGTGGGGCGACGGGCTGCGGGGCGGGCCGGTGGACTTCACGTTCGGGGATCTGCTGGCCCTGCCGCAGGTGGCCCGTACCGCTTTCGTGGAGTGCGCGGGCAACGGCCGGAGCTACTTCACCTCGCAGCAGGGCCAGACGGTCAGCGGCACCGCGTGGACGCTCGGGGCGATCGGCACGGCGCGCTGGCGCGGGGTGCGGCTGGCGGACGTCCTGCGCCGGGCCGGAATCCGGCGGCACGCGGTGGACGTGCTGCCGCGCGGGCTGGACGCCGAGGTGGTCACCGACGGGGTGAACCTGGGCCGGGTGCGCCGCCCGCTGCCGGTGGCCAAGGCGCTGGACGACGTCCTGCTCGCGTACGAGATGAACGGCGAGTCGCTGCCGCCCGACCACGGCCATCCGGTCCGGCTGATCGTGCCGTCGTGGGTGGGCATCGCCAACATCAAGTGGGTAGGCGACATCGAGGTGAGCGCCGAGCCGCTGCTCACCCCGTGGAACACGGGCCTCTACCGGCTGTTCGGCCCCGGGCATCCGCCGGAGGGCAGCCCGCCGCTGACCCGGCAGTCGCTGAAGAGCGCCTTCGAGCTGGCCCCGGGGGCCGCTTTCCCCGCCCACCGGCGTGCGCTGCTGACCGGGCGTTCCTGGTCGGGCGGGGCGCCCGTACGGGCCGTGGAGGTCAGCACCGACGGGGGTGTGCGCTGGCGGGCGGCCCGGCTGCGGGACGAGCCGCGGGCCGGGAGCTGGGTGCGGTGGACGGCCGACTGGGTGCCGAGGGAGCGGGGGTCCACCGTGCTGCTGGCGAGGGCGACAGATCGTTCGGGGCGCAGGCAGCCGGTGGCCACCGCGCACAACACCCAGGGCTATCTGTTCGACGCGGTGGTGCGGCACCCGGTGACGGTGACCTGAACCCCTTCGGTGGTGGACCCGGCCCGTCACACGGCCGGGCGGGCTCCCGCCAGTACGGCGCTGTGCACGGCGCGGGCGATGCGCGCGCCCCAGGTGGAGCGGGGTCCGGCGAAGGGTTCGCCGCCGTCGGGCCCCGGTTCGGGGGCGGCGACGCACACGGCGTCGGTAGGGGTGCCCGAGCAGTCGAGTCCGGCGTCCAGGAGGGCCTGGACCTTGGCCTCGGTGGCGGTGGCGACGGCGTTGACGAGGGCGGCGTCGGAGAGCGCGGCGGGCAGGGTGACGACGATGTTGACCGTGCCCGGCCGCAACGCGGGCGCCCGGTCGTCGTCGGGCGCCGCCGCCCAGCCCCGTACGCCGAGGCCCGCCGTGACGGTCGCCGTGACGCCGCCGTCCCGGGCGGTCGTGTACGCGGCGACGTCGGCGGCGGTCATCAGCCCGGCGCCCGGGCCCGAGAGCCCTTCCGCCGCGGCGATCTCGGCGAGGTGACGGTCCGGGTCGAGGCGCGGGTAGCCGCCGGGGACCTGGGCGTTGAGAATCCAGTCCCGGGGGCCGATGCCCCCGCCGAGGACCGCGCTGCTGCACACCCGCACGCCCGGCCCCAGCCGCCACACGAGGTGGTGGAGGTGGTGCCCGTCCTCGCGCCGGTCGCGCAGTTCGCCGCGTTGCGCGGGCAGCCCGAGACGTACGGAAGAGATGGCGCACCCCTGGTGGCTCGGCGGGTCGGCGGTGGTCCGCCCTGCGGCCGCCGCGGTCCGCCGATCCTATGCGAGCCCCGGCGGCTCACCCGATTGGCCTAATGCCGTCCGGAGCGGCCCGGTACCGCCGCACGGGGCCGGGGCCCCGCACCGGGCTTGCCGGAGCCACGATCGGGGCGAGCGGGCGGTTGCAGCGTCCAAGCGGGTGAGGCGCGATGGAATCCGGACGCGCCACCTCCGGTGGAGCCAACCACAGGGCGTGCCCGAGAGGAGGAATCGGTTATGGGAGCCGCTGACGGTTTCACGGATTCCGGAGAACTCGACGGTCTGACCGTGTACGACAACGACGGCGAGAAGGTCGGCAGTGTGGGCCGGGTGTACGTCGACGACGACACCGGCAAGCCCGACTGGGTCACGGTCAAGACCGGCATGTTCGGTATGAAGGAGAGCTTCGTCCCGCTCGCCGGAGCCCGTCGAGTGGGTTCCGACCTGCACGTCGCCCATCCGAAGGAGAGCGTCAAGGACGCGCCCCGGGTGGACGCGGACGCGCACCTCTCCGTGGCCGAGGAAGAGGAGCTGTACCGGCACTACGGCCTGAGCAGGAAGTCCGGCAACCTCGGTGACAACCGGCCGGGCGGCATGGACGCGCCGACCGTCGCCGGGACCGGGGCGATGGGCGCGGCGGGTGCCGCCGGCGCCGCGGGCGCGGCCCGGGGTACCGGAACACCCCCCACCGCCAAGGCGACCGGGAAGGCGACCACCGCCGGGACGAGCGCCGGGACGGCCGGCGCGGGAACGACAGGAGCTGCGGGCATGGCAGGAGCAGGCAGCGGTACGGGCAGGCACCGCGACACGGAGGCCTCCACCACGGAACGCCCGCTGGCGGGCGCGGGTGCGGGCACGTCCCGGGCGGCCGACATGAGCGGCAAGGAGGAGATGATCCGCTCCGAGGAGCAGCTGCACGTCGGCAAGGAGGAGTACGAGAGCGGCAAGGCACGGCTGCACAAGTACGTGGTGACCGAGGAGGTCACCCGGACGGTGCCGGTCTCCCACGAAGAGGTGCGAGTGGTCCGTGAACCGCTCCAGCCCGGCGAGAAGACCACCGGGACCACGGACTTCGGCGAGCAGGACGTCGAGGTCACGCTGCACGCGGAGCGCGCCACCGTACGCAAGGAGGCCGTGCCGGTGGAGCGGGTCCGACTGGAGACCAACCGGGTCACCGAGCAGAAGGAAGTCTCCGCCGAGATCCGCAAGGAGAAGATCGACTACGCGGACGGCAAGGACATGGGCACCGGCAAGGACGCCGGTGGCGAGTTCGGCCAGGGGCGACGCCGCTGACCCGCACGACCTCAGGTGGCCGGAAGGCCGCTCCCACGTCCTCGGCCGCCGGGCGGGCTCGTAGCTTCGAGTCCGCCCGGCGGGCTGTCCGGGGGCGTTGTCCTTGTGCCCAGCCGGTCAGCGGCGCCGCAGGAACCGTACCGAGGGGCGGCCGTCGGGACCTTCCGGGGTGACGACCGCCCGCACTCCGTAGACGTCCCTGATCAGTTCCTCGGTGAGGACCTCGGCCGGGGTGCCTCCGGCGACGACGCGGCCGGCCTTCATCACGGTGATCCGGTCGCAGAACATCGCGGCCAGGTTGAGGTCGTGCAGCGCGACGACGCTGGTGACGGGGAGGTCGGCGACCAGGGCGAGCAGGTCCAGCTGGTGCTGGATGTCGAGGTGGTTCGTCGGTTCGTCCAGGAGGAGTTCGCGGGGCTGCTGGGCCAGGGCGCGGGCGATCTGGACGCGTTGGCGTTCGCCGCCGGACAGGGTGTGCCAGGACTGCCCGGCGCGGTCCGTGAGCCCGGTGCGCCGCAGCGCGTCGGAGACGGCGTCCTCGTCGGTGCTGTCGGGGGCGGACCAGGCGCGCCGGTGCGGGATGCGGCCGAGGCGTACGACGTCCAGGACGCTGAGGTCGACCTGGGTGACCGCGTGCTGGTCGACGACGGCGATCCGGCGGGCGACGGTGCGGCGGCCGAGACGGGCGAGGGGGTCGCCGTCCAGGGTGACGACGCCGGTGTCCGGGGCGAGGAGGCCCGCGAGGATCCGCAGCAGGGTGGATTTGCCGGAGCCGTTGGGGCCGAGGAGCCCGATGGTGGAGCCCGGCGGCGGGGTGATGTCGACGCCGTCGAGGATGAGCCGGCCGCCCGCCGCCCGGCCGACGCGCTCGGCGCGCAGGCCCGTGGAAACGCTCATGACGTGCTCCTGGTGCGGTACAGGACGAGGACGAAGGCGGGGACGCCGATCAGGGCCGTGACGACGCCGACCGGTACTTCCTGCGGGTCGAGGACGGTCCGGGCGAGGGTGTCGACCCAGACCAGGAAGACGGCCCCGGCGAGCGCGGTGACCGGGAGGAGCCGCCGGTGTCCGGAGCCGGTGAGGGCGCGGGCGGCGTGCGGCAGGACCAGGCCGACGAAGCCGATCGCCCCGGCCGCGCTGACCAGGGCGGCGGTCAGCAGGGCGGTCGTGCACAGCAGCACGATCCGGGTGCGGGCGACGTTCACGCCGAGCGCGGCGGCGGCGTCCTGCCCGAAGGCGAAGGCGTCGAGCGTACGGGCGTGGGCCAGGCAGACCACCAGGCAGACGGCGAGGACGGCGGAGCACAGGGCGACCTCGCTCCAGCCGACGCCGCTGAGCGAGCCGAGGAGCCAGAACAGCACCCCGCGGGTCTGCTCGGCGTCGGCGGAGGTCATCACGACGAAGGAGGTGAGGGCGGAGAAGAGCTGCATCGCGGCGACGCCGGAGAGGACGACGCGGTCGGTGGAGCCGCCGAGGGTGTGGCTGAGCAGCAGCACCAGGGCGAAGGAGAGGAGCGCCCCGACGAACGCTCCGGCCGACAGCGACACCGCTCCCCCGCCGACCCCGAGGACGACCACGACGACCGCCCCGGTGGAGGCGCCGGAGGAGACACCGAGGACGAAGGGGTCGGCGAGCGGGTTGCGCAGCAGCGATTGCATCACCGTGCCGCACACCGCGAGCCCGGCGCCGCACACGGCGGCGAGGAGGGTACGCGGCATCCGCAGATTCCAGATGATGCCGTCCCGGATCGGGCTGAGGTCACTCGCGCCGAACCCGAGGTGCGCGGCGACGGTCGACCAGACGTCGGGGACGGAGATCCGGGCGGGCCCGATGGTGACGGCGACCGCGACGGAGGCCAGGAGGAGGAGTAGTCCGCCGCCCCACAGCAGGACGGTGAGCGGCGCGCCGACCCGGGCGGGAACGTCCGGGCGGGCGGCAGGCGGCGCGTCGGCCGTCTTCGCGGCCGTACGGCTGTCGGTGCTCACCCCGCGAGCCCGAAGTCGCGCAGTCCGGCCGCGACACGCTCCAGTCCCTCGACGGTCCGGATGGTGGGGTTCATGGCCTGGCCGCTGAGCAGCACGTAGCGGCGGTTCTTGACGGCGTCCATCGTCTTCGTGACCGGGTTGGACTCCAGGAACTCGATCTTCTTCTCGGCGCTCTCGGCGGTCTGCGTCGTGCGGCTGAGGTCGCCGATGACCAGGACGTCGGGGTTGCGGTCGGCGACGGTCTCCCAGCTGATCTGGGGCCATTCGTCATGGGTGTCGTCGAAGACGTTCTTCGCTCCGAGCTCCTTGGTGATGACGCCGGGGGCACCGCAGCAGCCCGCGAGATAGGGGGCCTTGGAGTCGGAGAACCAGTAGAGGAGGGAGGCGTCGGAGGCGTCGATGCCGTCGGTGGCCTTCTCCACCCGGGCCCGGAGCTTCTTCACCAGGGCGTCGCCGCGTTCGGGGACACCGAACACCTGGGCCAGTTCGCGTACTTCGGTGTAGACGCTGTCCATCGTCAGGGGTGCGGTGCGGGCCCCGTCGCCGCTGCCGCTGTTGTCCTTGCCGACGCAGTCGGCGGGCGAGACGTAGGTCGGGACGCCGAGCTTCTCGAACTGTTCGCGCGGGGCGACGCCGCCCTTGGCGAGGGTCGAGGCGAAGGAGGCGGAGAGGAAGTCGGGCTCCTTGTCGAGGACCTTCTCCGAGGAGGGCCGGTTCTCCGATATCCGCTCGACGCCCGCGTTGGCCTTCTCCAGCCCCTTCATCACCGGGTCGCTCCAGGTGGCGGTACCGGCGAGCCGGTCGGCCAGGCCGAGCGAGAGGAGGATCTCGGTGGACCCCTGGTCGACGGAGACGGCCTGCTGGGGCGGCGCCTTCACCGTGACGGTGCGCCCGCAGTTCTTCAGGGTGAGCGGGAAGCCCTCGGCCTTCTTCCCGTCGGTGGCTCCGGTGCTCCCGCCCTCGCCGCAGGCGGTCAGCAGGAGGAGTCCGGCCGCGAGCAGGGCGGCGGTACGTATCGGAGCGGGGGTGGCCGTGGACAGCACGAAGGACCTCTGTGTCTCTGGGCCCAGCCGCGGAGCCCGTCGTACGGTTCCCGTGCCCCGGTGCGGGCGCGGGTGCCAGCAGGTCTTCGGACTCGGGTTCGTCCGGGCGGGACGCCTTCCCGGAGCACGCGTGTGCTCCAGTGGCCGTGGCCCCGCCCGTCCCCCTCACCGCTGCGCGTCAGTTCCGGATTCGCACCGGATTCCCTGACCCCGTCGCTGGGGTTCGACTGGCCCCGGCAAGCTATCACGCGTCTTCTCGCAGCTCGGGCGCGGTGCGGTGGGTCACGGCCGCGGGGCCGGTACGGCGCGGGGCCGGTACGGCGCGGGGTCGGCCCGCCGTACCGGCTGTGCGGATTCCGCTCGGGCAGGCCCAGGGCCTGGCGCCACCTTCCCGTCGTCGCCCGGCAGACGGGAAGGTGACGCCGGCCCCTACGGAGCCTGGAGGGCGATCACCGCGTTCTGGCCGCCGAAGCCGAAGGAGTGGCTGACGGCCCGTCGTACGGGGACCTCGCGCGGGGTCTTGGTGACACAGTCGATGGCGAACCCGGGCTCGGGGGCGTCCAGGTTCGCGATCGGCGGGATCACCCCGTGCTGGAGCGTGAGGATCGTCAGGCCCGCCTCGATGGCGCCGGCCGCCCCCATGCAGTGGCCCAGTACGCCCTTGGGGGCGGTGACGGGCGGCCGGTGCGGGTAGGCCCGGCCGATCAGGGCGGCTTCTGTGGCGTCGCCCTGCGGGGTCGACGTGCCGTGCGCGTTGACGTGGTCGACGTCCTCGGCCCGCCAGCCCGCGTCGCGCAGCGCGGCGTCGACGGCCGCCCGTGCGACCTCCCCGGCAGGGTGCGGGCTGGTGGGGTGATGGGCGTCGGTGGTGGCCCCGGCGCCCGCGATCAGCGCTCGGGGAGAGGCTCCTCGGGCGCGGGCCTCCTCGGCCCGCTCCAGGACCATGATCGCCGCGCCCTCGCCCATGACGATCCCGGTCCGGTCGGCGGCGAAGGGGCGGCAGAGGCGGGCGGGGTCGCCGTCCCGCGGTGCCGCGGCGCCGGAGCGCGCGAAACCGGTCATGGCGACGGGGAAGACGATCGACTCGGTGGCCCCGGCGATGGCGATGTCGCACTGGCCCAACGTGAGCATGTCCCGGGCCACCGACAGCGCGGTCACCCCGGACGAGCAGGCGGTACACGGGGCCAGACTCGGTCCGGTGGCCTTCATCGCGATGGCGATCTCGGCCGCAGGCATGTTCGGGATGGTCAGCAGGATGCCCGAGGGCGAGGTGGCCTCGGGGCCGCGTCGCTCCAGGGCGACGGCCTGTTCGGTGAGTCCGGCGGATCCTCCGCTGCTGGTGCCGACCACGACGGCGACCCGGGTCCCGTCCCAGTGCGCCGGGTCGAGCCCGGCGTCGGCGACCGCCTCCCGGGCGGCCAGGAGGGCGAACTTGACGTACCGGCCCATCCGGAACGCGGACCTGCCGCCGACCGCGTCGTCGAGGTCGATGCCGGAGACCGTACAGGCGAAGTCGACGGCGCAGCCTTGCAGTTCGGGGACGGTGCGGGCGGGTGAGAGGCCGGCGCGGACTCCGCCCCAGGTGGTGTCGGTGGTGTGGCCGACCGGGGTGATCATCCCCAGTCCCGTCACGGCGATGGCGGGTCGTTTCATCGGGTGTTGCTCACCGGCACCGTCGCCTCGGCCGCCGTGCTGCCGACGGCTTCGTCGATGTACGCGGAGATGTCGGCCAGCGTGGCGTCCTTGTAGAGCTTCTCGGAGTCGGCGTCGACGCCCAGGGTCTCCTTAATGATGACGGCGAACTCGGCGACCGCGAGGGAGTCCATCTCCAGGCTGTCCATGGTGGACTCCGGCAGGACCTCGTGGGCGGGCACCTTGAACGTCCCGGTCAGCACCTCGGTGATCTTGGGGTGAATGGTCTTCATGGTGATTCCTCTCATCGGGTTCGTCGAGATCGTCCGAGCGGCGGGGGAAAACGGTGCTGCCCACCTCCCGAAATAACTGGATGACGATCTTCCGGTTACGCCTTCCGGTGAACCGATTCATCTACGCTCACCTGCGGCTTCTCGAACCATCGGGAGAGCACCGATGTGGTTCCCCAGTACGCCAGGAGGACCCCACGGGTGCCGAGCGCCGCGACCTTCTCACGCAGCGGACGCCTCCGGCTGCCGCAGACGGGCCGCCGGAACTCCGCCGCCCGCCCCCGGATTCCCGCCCTGCGACTCCGGTGCCAGGCCGCATCGGGGTCGTCGTAGACGTCCGCGTAACGCGGTCCGGCGATCGGCCAGTCCGACATCAGCCGCTCGGGCAGGGCGAAGGACGCCACCAGGGCGGGGGTGTGTTCGGCCACGACGACGGTCGCCGCCTCCACCGCGTCGGGCAGAAAGGTGACCTGATCGGCGGTCAGCCGTCCGGCGGCGAGCAGGTCGCCGCCGTTGCGGGCGATCCACCGGAGGGCGAAGAGCCGGCGCAGCTCGGTGAGCCGTTCGCGCGCCGCGCCCTCGGGCAGGGTGGCGACGGCCTCGGCGTACGCTTCGTCCGCCTGCCGGTAGGCGTACGCCTCGACGCCGCGCAGCGCGGCCGACGACGCGGCGTTCCAGCGGCCGAGCGGGTCGCCGGGCGGGGCGGCGCTCATCCGCGCCCGGGCGCGGGCGAACCAGAGGTCCTCGACGGCCGCGAACAGCCGGCCGAGGAAGGCGGGGTCGTCCAGGTCTCCGGGGCCGTCGCCGTCGGCCGTGTCCCGGTCGGTGGCGCTGAAGAGCATCTCGGCGGCGGCCTTGGCGTGGACGGCGAGGTTGTCGCCCTCGGCGGTGATCGCGCCCTCGATGCCGGTGACCAGCTCGGTCATTCCGTTGTTCTCCAGAAGACCCTGGGCTCCGCATCGTTCGCGGCACTCGACGATGACGTCGCGGGCCTGCCAGGTGATCCACCCCTTGGTGACGGCGACCAGGCGTTCCGCTTCGTCCCGGTCGGCCCCGGAGGCCGACTCCCAGCCGTCCAGGGCCCTGCGGTGCAGGAGGCTCATCGCGTAGACGGTGGCCATCGCTCCGGCCAGCGGGCCGTGGTGGGTGCGGTGCGCGTACACCGGGATCCGCCGGGCGGCGCGCGATCCGGAGATCATCCGGTGGCCTGCGTACCGCACGGCGATGGCCAGGGTGACCCGGGCGGAGCCGACCGCGCAGGCGCTCATGGAGAGCTTGCCGGGGGTGACCCGGCCGATGGAGGTGAGGAACCGCCTTCTGCGGTTGGGGACTTCGCTGTGGAACCGGCCGTCGTCGCCGATCCGCCCCTGCTGTCCGGCGAGCAGCGCCTCGCGGGGGACGAAGCAGCGGTCGAAGGAGGTCAGGCAGTGGTCGACCGGGGAGCCCATCCGGGCGGGCAGCCGCCGCACCCGGACGCCGGGCAGGGCGCGGTGGGCGTCGGTGAGCGGGGCGAGGAAGAGGAAGACCCCGTGGTCGGCGCCGTCGGCGAGCAACCGGGCGGCCACGACACCGGACTTGGGGCCCCCGGCCGGGCTGGTGTTGGGCATGAACTTCTGCGCCCCGGCGTGCGGGGTGTGCAGGACGAAGCCGTCGCGTTCACGGTCGTACGTCGCGGTCGTCTCGATGGCCGCGGCGTCGTTGCCGTGGGCCACCTCCGTACAGAGGAAGGCGCCCACCCGCCGCAGCGCGAGGAAGTCCGACAAGTCGCGCCTGGTGTCGGCGTCGTGGTCGAGGAGGCTGCCGAGGAAGAGGTTGTAGTGGATGCCCGCCACGGTGGTCAGCGCCGGGTCGACGGGGCCGAGCCACTCGTGGAGGGCGGCCAGCGCCCGGGGGTCGGCGGCCAGCCGTGCGCCGCTGTCGAGCGCGTTGTTGAGGATGCGCAGCCGGTGGTAGGAGAGGGCGAGCCGTTCGTCGGGGGTGCCACCACCGGGGCGGCGAAACGGTTCTGTTGTCAGCAGGCGGCGCCAGAATCCGTGCTCCCGACGGAAATTCGGCCCGAAGAGCACTGCGGTGAGCAAATCGTTCGTGGACGGCGAGGCCGCGTCGTTCGTGGGTACGGTCACAACAAAGTAACGATCAAGGAACGGCGAGGACACCCCCGCCGTCCCGAAATGCCCCCGTATATCAAGCGCGTTGGAAGGCCAGTACGACGTTGTGGCCACCGAAGCCGAAGGAGTGGCTGAGCGCCGTCTCGACGCGCCGGTGACGGGGCTCCTTCGTCACGCAGTCGAGCGGAAAGGCGTCGGGGAGCGCGTCCAGGTTGGCGATCGGCGGGACGGCGGAACGTTCCAGCGTCAGGACCGTGGCCACCGCCTCGATCGCGCCCGCCGCCGCCAGGGTGTGTCCGGTGACGCCCTTGGGCGCGGTGACCGACGGCCGGTGCGGGAAGAGCCGGGAGATGAGGGTGGTCTCCATGGCGTCGTTGAGGGGGGTGGAGGTGCCGTGGGCGTTGATGTGGTCGACATCGCCGGGTGTCCAGCCCGCCTGGTCGAGCGCCGCCCGCACCGCGCGCTGGGCACCGTGTCCGTCGGGGGCCGGGGCGGTGGGGTGGTGGGCGTCGGTGCTGGAGCCGGCCCCGGCGAGCAGGGCGCGCGTCCGGCCGCCCCTGGCGCGTACCCCCTCCTCGCGCTCCAGGACGAGCATGGCGGCGCCCTCGCCGATGACGAAGCCGTCCCGGTCGGCGGCGAACGGGCGTGAGGCGGCGGCCGGTTCACCGGTGCGGGTGGACAGCGCGCCCATCCGGGCGAACGCGGTGACCACCAGCGGGGTCAGCACCGACTCCGCGCCGCCCGCGACCACCACGTCGCAGCTGCCGCCGAGCAGCAGATCGCGGGCGACGGCGACGGCCGTGGCCCCGGAGGCGCAGGCGGTGGCGGGGGCGAGGCTCGGGCCGCCCGCCTTCAGCGCGATGGCGACCTCGCCCGCCGCCGCGTTGGGGATCATCATCGGCACGAGGAGCGGGGAGACCGCCTCGGGGCCCGAAGAGGCCAGCTTGGCCGCGTTGTCGACGAGTACGGAGACGCCGCCGACGCCCACGCCGAGCACCACGCCGACCCGGGTGCCGTCCCATCGGGCCGGGTCGAGGCCGGCGTCGGCGACGGCCTGCCGGGCGGCCACCAGCGCCAGCTTCACGAACCGGGCCATCCGCCACACCGACCGGCCGCCCACCGCCGCGTCCAGGTCGATACCGTCGACCGGACAGGCGAAGTCGACCGGCAGGCCAGCGAGTTCCTCGATCCGCCGGGCAGTGGACCGCCCGGAGCACAGCCCCTCCCAGAAGCTGTGCTCGTCCGCCCCTGCGGGTGTCACGAGGCCGACCCCCGTCACCGCGACGGCGGTGCCGGCTCGGGCCTCGGTGCCCTGATCAGCGGGGAGCGACATGCTGTGTTCCTTCCATAGATTCCGTGCACATGGTCTGCGGGGTCCCGGGCCAGCGAAGTGCCGCCGAGCCCCAGGTCAGTCCGCCCCCGAAGGCGGTGAGCAGCACCCGGTCGCCGGGGTGCAGAAGCCCGTCGTCCGCCGCGTCGGCCAGGGCCAGCGGGATGGAGGCGGCGCCGGTGTTGCCGACCCGCTCCAGGTGGGTCACGCAGCGCTGGGGCGCGATGCCGACCCGCTCGGCGACGGCGCGCAGGATCCGGGCGTTGGCCTGGTGCGGCACGAAGCGGTCGACCTCGGCCGGGTCCCAGCCCACCCGGTCCAGGAGCGTCCGGCAGGAGCCGGTCATCCGCTCCACGGCGTGCTGGTAGACGGTGCCGCCCTGCATCCGGAAGAAGCCGTCGGTCAGGCCCGGCGGCTTCCCGTACGCCCGCGCGCGGGCCCCGCCGCCGGGGACGGTGATCAGGTCGTAGCCCGTACCGTCGCTGCCCAGGTCGAACGCGAGCAGTTCCCCGGGATCGCCCCGGCGCCCGGCCGCGACCAGGGCGGCGCCCGCCCCGTCGCCGAAGACGACGCCCGCCGAACGGTCGGCGGGGTCGAGCCAGGTCGAGTAGACGTCGGCCCCGACGAGCAGGATCCGCTCATAGAGGCCCGAGGTGACGAGACCGTGGCAGACGGCGAGTCCGTAGACGAAGCCGCTGCACACGGCGGCGATGTCCAGCGCCGGTACGGTGCCGAGCCCCAGCCGGGCCGCGAGCGCGGGAGCGGTGCCGGGGCAGAGGTGGTCGGGCGTCGCGGTGGCGAGGACCACCGCGTCCACCTCACCCGCCGCCGGGGCGCGGACCAGCAGCCGGGAGGCCGCCTCGAACGCGAGGTCGCCGGTGGCGACGCCCTCTCCGGCACGGTGCCGGCTGCCGATGCCGGTGCGGCGGCGGACCCAGGCGTCGTCCACGCCCCAGTCGGCGGGCAGCCGTTCGTTGCCGACCGGCTCCCCCGGCACCCAGCCCGCCACGCCCTGGAGCACCGCCGTGCGTGTCCCGGCCGCTAAGACGCCCGCCCGCGTCCCCTGCTCCGTCCCGCTGTCGGCCGCCCGTCTCCTCGCCACCCGTCGCCCCGTTGCCACCCGTCGCCCCGATCCCGTTGTCGTACTGCATCAGGTTGACGAACGGTGGAACGTCTCACGAGGGTGCGTTCGACTGCGCCGAACGGGTCATGACGTGGCGTCAGTTGACGCCGAGCGCCGTGCGGAGCTCGTCGGGCCCCGGCGGGTTGGCCCCGGCCCGGGAGACGGTCACGGCCGCGGAGGCGACCGCGTGGCGCAGGACGTCGGCGACGGTGTCCCGGCCCACGGCGTGCAGCCGGTCCCGGGCGTCCGGGCCCAGGAGCCCGTGCGCGGCGAGGGCGTGGAGGGTCCCCGACATGAAGGCGTCGCCCGCGCCGACGGTGTCGGCGACCTCGACCGCCGGGGCCTCGACGGTGATCCGGCCACCGGGGAACAGGGCGGACGCGCCCGCCTCGCCCCGGGTGACGAGGACGAGCGCGGGTCCGGCGGCGAGCCACCGCCCGGCGATCCGCTCCGGCTCCTCGTGCGGGTGCAGCCACCGCAGGTCCTCGTCGCTGGCCTTGACGACGTCGCTCAGCGCGACGCAGCGCTCGACGCGGGCCACGGCCGGGGCGCGCTCGCCCATCAACTCGGGCCGTACGTTGGGGTCGTAGCTGACGGTGGCGGCGGCCCGCAGCGACTCCAGGGCCGCCAGGACCGTCGCCGCCCCGGGTTCGACGACGGCCGCGATCGAGCCGGTGTGCACATGCCCCGGCACCCGGTCGAGCGGGACCGGGCCCAGGGTCCAGCCGACGTCGAAGGCGTACGTCGCGTGCCCCTGGCCGTCCAGGGTGACCACGGCCGAGGGGGTCGACCCTGCGGCGTCGTCGGTCCGGACCTCGACCCCGGCGGCGGTCAGATGGTCCCGGATGAGCCGCCCGTGGCCGTCGGCGCCCAACTGGGTGTGCAGAGTGGGGTGGTGGCCGAGCCTGGCCAGTCCGTACGCGACGTTCGCGGGGCTGCCGCCGGGGTGGACCCGGTCGGCCTGGTCCGGCTGCCGGACGATGTCGGCGACGCATTCGCCGATGACCAGCGGCTCAAGTCGGTCGGGCATGGGGGTGGATCTCCTCGGGTGCGGTGTCGTGGAGCGGTCCGGCGGGAACGGGGGCGGCGACCGGGCCCCCGGTCGCCGAGGAGCCGGGGTGGGGCGGGACCGGGGCCGGGGCGGCACGCCTGACCCAGAGCAGCGCGCCGGCCAGTACGGCCGTGGCGGCCAGCAGCCAGGGCAGCGGGCCCGGGGGCAGGGCGCCAGCGCCCAGTCCCGCGCCGGCGGCGACCAGCTGCAGGCAGAGCGACTGGACGGAGAGGGCGGTGGCGCGGCCGGAGGCGTCGACGCGGCGGTGCAGCAGATCGTTCTCGTTGGGGCCCGCCGCTCCGAGGCCCAGGTAGACGAGTCCGTAGCCGGTGACGGCGATCGTCGTGGCCAGCGGGCTCATCGTGTGCGTGGTGAGGCCGAGCAGGGTCAGCCCCAGCGTCACCAGGCCAAGGCTCGTGAGCACCGCGCGCTCGCTGCTTTCGGTGAACCGGGCGACGAGCGGGGCGAGTTGACTGCCGAGGGCGGAACAGAGGAACCCGGCGCAGGCGAGCCCGGCGAAGACCAGGGCCCCGGATTCGGCGGTGCCCATGAGGGCGGCGGCCCGGCCGGGCGTGAGGAGTTCGACGGCGGCGAGGGCGGCCCCGGCGGCGCTCGCGGTGAGCAGGATGCGGCGGATCAGGGCGTCCCGGGCGCCGAGCCGGAGCCCGGCGGCGATGGCGGCGGGCACACCGCCCATGACCCGGCGCAGGGTGGTCCGGGGCCGGGGAGGTTCGGGCAGGGAGCTGAGCACGTACAGCACGAAGACGCCTTCGACCAGGGCGCCGAGCAGGGCGGGTACGGAGAGCGGGATGGCCAGGCCACCGGTCGTGTTGGCCAGCCACTCCCCCGCACCGGGGGCGAGGCCGAGCAGCCAGGGCAGCCCGCCGCCGAGGAGGGTGCCGAGCGCGAGGGCGGCCGAGGTGGCGGAGCTGCCGCGCGCCAGGCCCGTACGCAGGTCGGCGTCGGGTCCGGCGTGGGCGTGGACGGTGTCGACGTACCAGGCCTCGGCGGGTCCGCTGGACAGGGCGCGGGCGAGACCCATCAGGCCCATGCCGAGCGCGATGGCCCAGCCCGCCGCACCGAGGCCGATGAGGGTGAAGGCGGTGAGGTTGAGCAGCCCGGCGACGGCCAGGACGGGGCGCCGCCCGATGACGTCGGAGAGGCCGCCGGTGGGCAGCTCCAACGCGGCGGCGGTGAGGGAGTGCACGGCGTAGAAGCCGGCGATGGCGGCGATACCCATGCCGCGTTCGGTGAAGAGGAGCACGCCCGTCGCGATGGACATGCCGATGGGGAGCCAGAAGAGGAAGGAGACCGTGACGTAACGGCGGCGCGCGGTCGCGCCGTCCAGGCCGCCGTGGCCCGCGGAGACGGCGGCGGGGACCGGCCGGCTGGTCATGAGCCTTCTCCGGCATCCGCGGCCTCCGGAGCCAGCGGGAGTCCGGCGGTGAACAGCACGACCTGCTCGGCGCGGGGGTCCTCGGCGTCACGGGCGGTCAGCTCGGCCGTCTTCGCGCGGAACACCTCCCACAGCTCGGCCAGGGACTCCGGGGTCAGCCGGGGCATCAGGTCGCTGAGCCCCGACGGCTCCTGCCATTCCTCACCCAGCCGGCCGCTGTCCAGGTCCGCCTCGTGGCGGTCCAGGGACTGCTGGAGGTGCTCGATCTGGCGGCGGTGCAGAACGCTGAGGACCACGCTGCCGCCGGGGCTGGCGTGCATCGCCTCGTTGCTCCACGAGGTGACGTCGTGCACGGACTTCCAGCGGCGTTCCCGGCTGTCGCGGTGGTCGGCCTCGGCGACGAACGCGTACTTGGCGAGCACCCGCAGGTGGTAGCTGGTGGACGCCGAGGACTCCCCGGTCCTGACCGCGAGCTCGCTGGCGGTGGCCGGGCCGTGCTGGCGCAGCAGTCCGAGCAGGGTGAGGCGCAGGGGGTGGGTGAGAGCCTTGAGGGCGGCACCGTCCTGCGCCGGATCGAGTACGCGACGGCTGTCTTCGCTATCCATGGCAGCAGCGTAGGCAGACGGAAGCACTTTCCCAAAGAGTTTTTGCAGAATATTTTTGGGAAACTCGAAGAGTCGGCCGTCAGGCCTCTTCTCCGGCCGTTTGCCGCGCTCGCAGCACCTCCATCACATCCCGGCACCAGTCGCGGTTGGCGCGTTCGAAGTCCCGCCCGCGGCGGCAGGTGAGATACGGGCCGACGCGTGCCCCGCGGAGCAGGAACTCCGCCTCGTCCAGGCTGCCGCGCATCCTGCGCAGCAGCTCCTCGAACAGCGCGGCCTTGGCTTCGGCGAACGCGTACCGCTCGGCGAGCCGTTCGATCAGTACATCGGTGTGGAGATGGTCGGCCGCCTGGACCTGGACCAGCAGGTCCTCCCGCAGGAACGCGGGCTTGGCGGCGGCGGACGCGAAGTCCTCCAGCTCGGCCAGCCCCTCGCCGGTGACGCGGAACAGCCGCTTGTTGGGACGCCCCTCCTGGACGACCTCGCGCCCGGCGACCAGCCCCTCCTTCTCCAGTCTGGCCAGCTCCGCGTAGACCTGCTGCGGCAGGGCGTGCCAGAAGTTCGCGACGCCCGCCGCGAACGCCTTCGTCAGCTGGTAGCCGCTCAGCTCCTCGTCGAGCAGCGCCGCCAGCACCGCATGGCGCAACGCCATCGGACCGCCTCCCTCTCCACCGGGCCGGGACGGATCCCCGTCCACCCCTGTCCGGAACGCCGACCCTCATGATAGTCATGAAACTGACTAGTCACTTTCTTGACTACGAGGAGGACACATGACCACCGCAGTGGACCGCTTCCGTGCCGCCGTCGACAGCCGCGACCTCGGCGCCCTGGACGATCTGTTCACCGAGGACATCCGGCTCTACAGCCCGGTGAAGTTCACGCCGTTCGAGGGCCGGCCGGCGGTGCTGGGGCTGTTCGGCGTCCTGCTGCGCACCTTCGAGGACTTCCGTTACGTCGGTGAGTTCGCGGGCTCCTCGCAGACGAGCGCCGACGGGACCGAGGCCCCGTCGGCGGTCCTGCTCTTCCGGGCGACGGTCGCGGGCAAGGAGATCCACGGCATCGACCTGGTGCACCTGGACGAGGACGGACGCATCAAGGAGTTCACCGTGATGGTCCGCCCCGCCTCCGCCGTCCAGGCGCTGGGCGAGGCGGTGCTCGCCGGACTGGTCGCCGACGGCCTCGCCCCCGCCCCGTAGAACCGGGGAACGCTCCGTCGAGCCCGGGACTCAGCTCGCCCGCGCCGCCTCCAGGGCGTCCGCGACCAGGCCCAGGAAGCGGGCGTGGTCGCGGGGCCCGTAGAGGGGCTCGGGGTTCCACGGGACGACGGGCGTCGGCGTGCCCTCACTCCCCCGCAGCTCCTCCAGGGGCGTGGCGTGGGCGCGGATGTCGGTCAGGATCACCTCGGGGCGCAGCGCGAAGGTGTCGGCGCGGTCGAGCGTGGACCAGTTGGCCCCCGGGCCTTCGGCGGGCTCGACGAGCCGGACGCCCAGTTCGGTGAGGACCCGCAGCTCGGGCCACATCCTGGGGCGTGCGACATGCGCCTGGTCCGGGCCGGCCGGGGAGAGGGCGAGCACCCGGGGCGCGTCGGCGGAGGTGGCGGCGACCACGGCGCGCAGCCGCTCCCGGGCGGCGTCGAGGTCCTGGTCAGCGTCCGGCCGCCCGGTGGCGCCGAGCGAGCGGGCCAGCTCGGCGAACCGGTCCCCGATCTCACCGAACGTACGGGCCTGGCTGACGTCGAGGACGACCACCGGGACCCGCTCCTCCAGGGGCTTGGCCGTCTCGGGGGCCAGCCCGTAGACATGGCCGCCGCCGTAGCTGACGGCCACCACGAGGTCCGGCTCGGCACTCAGTAGCCGCTCGACGTCCAGGGCGCTGCCCGCCCCGACGTACTCGACGCCGGTGAGCGGCAGGGTGCCGGTCTTCGCGGTGTCGGGGTCGGGTCCGTCGTGGTCGGAGCCGAAGACGGCCACCGGCCGGATCCCGAGGTCCCACAGGGTCGCCCCTGCCTGGATGTAAGCCAGCACCCGCCCGGGCGGCCGGGGCGCCGTCGACTGCTGACCCCGGTCGTCGGAGAACCGCCATTCGCTCTGTTCCGTCACGTCACACACGCCCCTCTGCGCCGACTGCCGTTCCATTCGTGCGAGTTCGTACACGTGTACCTGCCCACCTCCTCGCCGCCACACCCCTCTGGCCAGCGAATAGACGGCCCGTCGGCGATTGCGGGCACAACAGGCGCGCAACGTCACGGAGTGTTAAAAATGAGTCACTCTCAGCTATCGGGCGGCGCCCCTTCCGGACGGAGTCGACTCCCCATGCGCGCGAACCTTGTGAAGGCAGTCCTGGCCGTCGGCATCGGTGCGTCGCTCTGCGCGGCTTCCGCCACCGGGCGCGCCTCGGCGGAAGCGACGAGGGCGGCCCCCTGCCCCGTGGTCGACGTGCTGGTCCTCTACACACCGAAGGCCGCGCGGCAGGTGGGCGGCGAGCACCGGGTGCCCGCCTCGGCCCAGCGGATCGCGACCCGGATGAACCGGTCCCTGGCGGGTGGCGGACTCTGCGGCATCATCCGCGTCGTCCACCCGCACACGGTGACCGGCTACGAGGGGCCGGAGGAGTTCCGTGCCGCGCACGCTCTCCTCAAGGACCACACGTCGGCGGGGGTCGGACGCCAGGCGCACGAGCAGCGGGCGCGGTACGGGGCCGATCTGGTCACGCTGGTCGTGGACCGGCCGGAGCGGGGCGGCGGCACGGCGGACTACACGCCCGCCCTCGGCAGCACCACGGACGAGTACGCCTACGCGGTCGTCGACGTCGACGGGATCGACCTGGATTCGGCGAGCCACGAGATCGGCCACAACCTGGGCCTCGCCCACGACCGTACGACGCTGGCGGGCAACCCGGACGGCTCGATGAGCGTGAGCCGGAACCGCCCGTACAACACCGGCTGGGTCACCGAGGACGGCAAGCGCTACACGATCATGGCGTACCGCTCCGCGTGCGGGGACCACTGTCGCCGCATCAGCCGGTTCTCCAGCGCGACGGGGACGTGGCAGGGCCACCGGCTGGGCGACGCGGACAACGACGGCGTACGGGTGCTGCGCGAGACCATGCCGGTCGTCGCCGGGTACCGCACCAAGGTCTGAGCCGAGGAAGGCCCCGGGTCCCCGGCCCGGCTCAGCCTGCGGGGGCGGACCCGTCCGCGTCCGTGCCGGGATCCCGCTGCGGTTCGGGCCGCCGCAGCTCGACGTTGAACTGGGCTCCGGCCAGCAGGGAGAGATTGGCGAACCAGACCCAGATCAGGAAGACGACGAGCCCGGCGAGCGATCCGTACAGCCGGCTGTAGCTGCCGACCTGGGTCGCGTAGAGGGCGAACAGCGCCGATGCGGTGAGCCAGCAGAGCGCGGCCAGTATCCCGCCGGGCAGGCCCCGGCGGACACCCCGGGCGGAGCGGGGGCCGGTGCTGAAGAGGACCATGATCAGGCAGGCGACGAGGAGGACCAGCAGCGGCCACTTCAGCGCCGCCCACAGGGTCTCCCCCTCGCGCGGCAGGCCCACGCGACGCCCGAGCCAGCGGGCCAGCGGGCCGGTCATGACGAGGGCGAAGGCGCTGGTCATCAGCAGGAGGAGCAGGCCGATCGCCGAGACGACGATGATGTGCGCCTGGCGCAGGGGCGGGCGGTTGTCCCGGACGCCGTGCATCGCGTGCATCGCCCGGCGGAAGACCGCGAGGTAGCTGCACGCGGACCAGACGGCGCTCACCGACCCGGTGGCGACGAGCAGCCAGACGGCGGAGCGCTGCTCGGTCGCCGCCTCCAGCGGCCTGCGCAGCGCTTCCCCGGACTCGGCGGGCGCGAACGCGGTGATGTCGGAGATCAGGGCGCTGGTCGCGTCGGGGTTGGCGAGGCCGATCACGGACACGGTGACCAGGAGTGCCGGGAGCAGGGCGAGGATGGCGTAGTACGTGAGGGCCGCGGCCCAGTCGGTGATGTCGTCGTTCCACAGCGAGACCGGGGTACGGCGCAGAGCGGTGAGCCAGGAGCGGGGCGGCGTGGCATGCCCGTCGGCGGGGGCGGTGCTGTCCGCGGCGGACGCGGTCTGGGTGGGCAAGCTGGCACTCCGGGGACGTGGGTGGCTGCGGTGACCGGGGTGACCTGCCCGTTCCCGGACGTGCCGACCCCTCTCGATCCTCTCCTGCCACGTCGTGGCCGGGGCACACCTGGGGGTGTCCGGCGATCGGTGTCCGGTCAGTCGTTGACGGCGGTGAGGAGGACCACGGCGTCGCTGAGCGCCAGCAGCCCGTGCCGTTCCTGCGGGATCGGGTGCAGGGTCCCGGCGGGCAGTTCCGCGTCACCGGACGCGGCGGTGAGGCGGACGCCGCCGCGCAGGACGAGGAGCGAGGCGGCGGGCGGCGCGTTGTGCTCGTCGAGCGCGGTCCCCTCGGTGAGGGCGATCACCGTCTGCCGCAAGGGGGGCTCCTGGAGCACGAGGTGGGCGCTGCGGCCGTGTGCGGAGGCGCGGGCGGCGGTCAGGTGTTCCTCGGCCAGTGCGTTGAGGTCGTCCATGTGCCCACTGTGCCGCAGCCGCACGCACCCCGCGATCCTGGCGTGCCCCGACGGCGGCGGATGGACCGGCGGCCCGGGCTCAGCGGGGCGCCTGCGCGGTGGAGCCCCGGACCACCAGCTCCGGCTCGAAGAGCAGCTCGTCCGGCGGGAGCGATCCGCCCTGGATGCCCGCGCAGAGCAGTTCGACGGCGGCCCGGCCCATGGCCTCGATGGGCTGGCGGATGGTGGTGAGCGGGGGTTCGGTGCAGTTCATGAACGCCGAGTCGTCGTAGCCGACGACGGAGACGTCGGACGGCACGCCGAGGCCGCGCCTGCGGGCCGCGCGAACGGCGCCGAGGGCGAGGGGGTCGCTGGCGCAGATGATGCCGGTGACGCCCCGTTCCAGCAGCCGGGAGGCCGCCGCCTGGCCGCCCTCCAGGGAGAACATCGAGCGTTCGGCGTGCGCCTCGGTCAGCTCGCCTCCGGTGGCCGACGCGACGGACCGGGCCGCGGCGAGTTTGCGGCGGGAGGGCACGTGGTCGGAGGGGCCCATCACCACGCCGATGCGCTCGTGGCCGAGGGAGGCCAGATGACGCCAGGCGCGCTCGATCGCGACGGCGTCGTCGCAGGAGACGCAGGGGAAGTCCAGCCCCTCTATGGGGGCGTTGATCAGTACGACGGGGATACGGCGCTCGGCGAGCCGGTGGTAGTGCTCGTGGGCCTCGTCGGCCTGGGCGAACAGGCCGCCGGCGAAGACCACCCCCGAGACCTGCTGCTGGAGCAGCAGGTCCACGTAGTCCGCCTCGGACACCCCGCCCTTGGTCTGGGTGCACAGCACGGGGGTGAGCCCCTGCTGGGCGAGGGCACCGCCGATCACCTCGGCGAAGGCGGGGAAGATCGGGTTCTGCAGTTCGGGCAGGACGAGGCCGACGAGCCGGGCGCGCTCGCCCCGCAGTTGGGTGGGGCGCTCGTAGCCGAGGACGTCCAGGGCCGTCAGCACGGACTGCCGGGTGGCCCGGGACACCCCGGGCTTTCCGTTGAGCACCCGGCTCACCGTGGCCTCGCTGACCCCAACCTTCTTGGCAACTTGAGCAAGTCGTCGCGTCATGCCGCAAGGTTAGCGCAAGCAGCGCAAACAATTGACTTATGAACGCAAGGAATGCACACATAGGGGGCACTTCCCGGCCATCAGGAAGTGCCCCCTTGCGATCACTCCGCTACTCCTCTCCTCGCTTACGGGTTGATGTTGATCTTGAAGCCGGGTGTGGTGTTCTTGATGTCCTGCGCGTTGTCGCTGAACTTCAGCCCGTTGAAGGTGACTTCACCGACAGCCGGGCCCTGTCCGGCCTCCGGCATCTCGTTGGCCCACAGCCCGAAGCCGGACTTGGCGTCGAACGCGTCACCGCTCTTGCGCGCCCCCGAGATGGAGATGTCGCTGAGCACGGTGTCCTTGATCGGGAACTGGGGCTGTCCGCCGACGTAGTTCGTCTGGAACATGATCCCGCTGTAGGTGGGATCGACGATGTCCACGTTGTTGATACGGATGCCCTGGAACACCTTCGACGCCGAGAACAGCCAGATCCCGGGGAAGGTCTGCGATCCCCAGAAATGACCGCCCGCGCGCACGATCGAGACGTTCTCGATCGTCGTCGGTGCGGTCCCGAATCCGTTCATCGGGTAGCCGAAGTCCAGCGAGCTGACCGTGATCCCGGAGTACACCAGGGTGTCGGCGATATGGATGTTGCGGAAGGTGTTGTCGTACCCGCCGTAGACGGCGATGCCCGCCGCACGCCAGGTGAGGATCGAGGTCAGGTTCTCGTACACGTTGTTCTTCATGTCCGCTCCCCCAGCGTCGATCGCCGAGAAGAGCGCGAAGCTGTCGTCACCCGTGGCCCGCGCCTCGTTGTTGGTCACGAGGTTGTCGGTGGACCCGTTGGTCATGTTGACGCCGTCGGCGAACATGTTGCGGATACGGGAGTTCTTGATGGTGACGTTGTCGGTGTTCGCGCCCCAGTAGAGGCACACCATGTGCTCGTTCCAGATGTTGTCGATCACGATGTCCGAGACGTTCGAGAAGTCGAAGACCTTGCCCGGCCCGTCGATCCGGGACGTGTAGTTGCCGAAGTACGCGAAGTTCGCGAACGACGACCCCTTGGCACTGGCCTCGGCCCGGAAGCCGACATCGGTGTTGTCCTGCGTGGCCGGTGCGTTGAAGCGGGTGTACCAGGGCCCGGCCCCGACCACCTTCACGGCCTTGCCGTAGACCTGGAACTTACTGGCCGTGCTGTACTCCCCCGCCGGGAGGTAGACGCCCACCAGGGTGCCGGTGGTGTCCATGCGGACCTTGTCCAGGGCGTTCTGGACGTCCTGGTGGGTGAAGCCGGCCGGTACGGTGTACGTCGCCGGGTTCGGGTTGGCGACCGGGGCGACCTGCTCCAGGTTGATGAAGTCGATCGCGTACGTGGAGGTGTTGGCGCTGTCCTTCTGGAGCCTGATCTTCGATCCCGCCGGGACGGTCTTGCCCAGCATCACGTTCGCCTCGTCGTAGATGTGACGGGGCGCCCCGGAGCCCGGGGAGTTGCCGGGAGCGGTCTCGTTCCCGTACAGCCAGGCGTACTTCGAGGTGAGGTCGATCGCCCTGAGGAAGACGCCGTCGACGTAGACGTTCAGTGTGGAGTCGATGCCGCCGCCGCCCGGGGCGTCGGGGATGGAGAACCGGGTCACCAGGGTGTTGGTGGAGGCCCGGGTGGTGAACTCGACGTAGTTCCCGTTGTTGTTGAGGGTGACGGCTTTGCGGCCGGACGCCTCGCCCGCGATGTCGCCGACGGTCCGGTTGGGGCCGACGACCTGGGCGCCGCCGCCGGTCGTGCCGTCCTCCGCCTCGTACATGGCGTACGGCATGTTCGCGCCGCGTCCGACGAAGAGGGCCTGGGTGGAGGTGTTGTTCTCGCGCTTGACCGGGAGTTCGTTGGCGTCGGCCGCGATCACGGTCCGTACGGTGTACGAACCGTTGGCGGCGGTCCAGGTGCCCAGCGGGACCGGTGCGGTGGTGGCGCCCGCCGCGATGGCCCCGTTGTGGGCGCCGGTCAGGGTCTTGACCGTGGCGCCCTTGCTGTCGACGAGGGTCAGCGTGATGCCGTGCGCACCGCTCGCCGAAGCCACCGTGCCCTGGTTCTTCAGGGCGACGGAGAAGGTGACCGTGTCGCCGGTGGAGGCGGCCGACGGCGAGGTGGTGACCGCGGCGGCCACCAGGTCGGAGCTGGAGACCGGCTTCACGACCAGCGGGGAGGCGCTGGTCCAGGTGTTGTTGGTCTCGTTCTGCTCGATGATCTCACCCGCCGGGTCGGCGACCGCGCTCAGTTCGTAACTGCCCGCGTTCCGTGCCCCGATGGAGGCGCTGACCTGGGTGGAGGCGCCGGACGCGAGGGCGCCGACCGAGGCGGTGGCGACTTTGGTGGAGCCGAGCCGGAGCTCGACCTTGCTCGCCGGGGCGGCGAGCGCTCCGGTGTTGCGGACGGTCGCGGTCAGGGTGATCTCGTCCGTCTCGACCGGGGCGGCGGGAGCTGCGGTGATGCCGGTGACCTGGAGGTCGGGGTTGGCCGCCGGGGCGCCCAGGACCTGGAACTCGGCGACCTGGCCGGCGCCGGAGCCGCTGTTGGCGGTGAACTTCAGCTGGACGTCCGCGACGCGGGCGGAGACCGGGATGGTCACCGTGTTCCCGGACGCGGGGCTGAAGGCGTAATCCTTCGCGACGGAGAGGGAGTTGAAGGAGGAGGAGCTCTGTTCCCGGCCGAGCACCTCGATGCGCTGGGTGCGCGGTCCCCAACTGCTGTCGGGGTTGAGCTTGACGACGACGTTCTCGGTGTCGGCGTTGGAGCCGAGCTTCACGGTGAGCGTGTTGGGGTAACTGCCGCCCGCGCCCTCCCAGTAGGTGGAGGTGCTGTTGTCGTTGGCGTTCTCGGCGACGTAGGTGTGGACCACGGAGGAGGCCGTGATCGGCTTGTTCACGGCGAGGTTGGACGCGGAGCCGCTCTGCCCGTTGCGGGTGACGGTGTTGCTGTCGCCGGAGACGTTGCCCGCCGCGTCCTTCGCACGCACGAAGTAGCTGACCGTGGTGGACGCCGACCGGGTGTCGGTGTAGGTCAGCACGTTGCCCGCGACGCTGCCGCGCAGCACGTTGTTGGCGTAGACGTCGTAGCCGGTCACGCCCTTGTTGTCGGTGGACGCCTGCCAGGTCAGCTTGACCGAGCCGGCGGACGGCTCGGTGAACGCCAGCGCGGAGGGGGCGGTGGGGGCCTGGGTGTCGCCGGTGTCGCCCGCGCGGGTGACGGTGTTGCTGTTGGCGGAGACGTTGCCCGCCGCGTCCTTGGCGCGGACGAAGTAGCTGACGCTCTGCCCGGCCGGACGGGTGTCGGTGTAGGTGGTGACGTCCCCGCCCACGCTGGTGAGCAGGGTGTTGTTCGCGTAGACGTCGTAGCCCGTGACGCCCTTGTCGTCCGTCGACGCCTTCCACGTCAGCCGGATCTGGCCGGTGGCGGGCTCGGTGAGGGCGAGGTTCGCCGGCGCGGTCGGAGCCCGGGTGTCGCCGGTGGTGGGCCCGTAGATCTCCAGCTCAGCCAACTGGGCAGCCTGTGCACCGGTGTTGGCGGTGAACAGGACTCGGACGTACCGCGTCGTCGTGGCGTCGAAGCTGATCGTCGCCGACTGTCCGCCCGTCGCGTCGAAGCGGTAGGCCTTGGACGCGGTGAGATCGGTGAAGTCCGTGCCGTTGGCGCTGCCCTGGAGCTTCAGGGTCTGGCTGCGCGCCGCCCAGCCGTCGGGCAGCCGCAGCACCACCCGGTCCACGCCCAGCGACGCGCCCAGGTCCGCCTGGACCCACTGCGGGAACTGGTCGTTCCGGCTCGCCCAGTGGCTGTCACGATTGCCGTCGTTGGCGTTGGCCGGGGTCTGTGAGCCGTTGCTGCTGCTGGCGGTGAGGGTCTTGCCCTGGGCGAGGTCGGCCGAGGAGTCCGAGGCGCCCCGGACCTCCAGCTCGGAGAGCTGGGCGGCCGGCCAGCCGGTGTTGGCGGTGATGTTGACGCGTACGAAGCGGGTCAGGGTCGCCGGGAACGGGATGGTCACCTCGTTCGCGGCTCCGGGGGCGAAGGTGTACGTCGCGGAGTTCTTCAGGGTCGCGAAGCTGGTGCCGTCCGCGCTGCCCTGGAGGGACAGGGTCTGGGTGCGGGTCTCCCAGCCCGCCGGAAGGGTCAGCTTCACCTCGTCGACGCGGGTGCCCGCGCCCAGGTCGGTCTGGACCCACTGGGGCAGTCCGCCTCCGGCACTCTCCCAGTACGTCGACCGGTTGCCGTCGGTGATGTTGGCCGCGCCGTACTCGGCGTGGGCGCTGCTCGCGGCCGCGGCCCGGCCCGCGGCGAGGTTGGGTCCGTCGGCTGCCGCGGCGGCGAGCGACGGTATGCCGATCATCAGAAGACTGGTCGTGACGAGGGCGGATATCGCCCGCCATCTCCAGCGTTGGGCTCTCATAGCTCCCCGATCTTCGGCCTCGGCGCGGGGCGCGCCGAGGGCGCGGCTCTGCGACCGCAGCCAAGGAACACGGATTTCTGCGTATGCTGCGGTCTGTTTTGCGTTGTGCCGTCAGAGAGTTGCAGAGAAATGAGAGACCGTCCACCGTTCCGACAACAGCCGGACGGCCTGTCCGGCCCGCTTTCGGGGAACCGGACAGGCCGTTCGACGGATCGTCAGAGGCCGCCGGTGTACAGCAGCCGGTCGGGCGAGCCCTGGCCGAGGCCGGAGAGCACGTCAGGGGTGGCCGTGTCGTTGAGCCACCGCGCGACGGCGGCGGGCGAGGCGGAGGGGTTCTCCTCCTTGTAGAGCGCGGCGACGCCCGCGACGTGCGGGCTGGCCATGGAGGTGCCGTTCAGCGAGACGGTGCCGCCGCCGAGCCGGGCGGAGACGATGTCGGCCCCGGGGGCGTACAGCGCGAGGCAGGAGCCCCAGTTGCTGAAGGAGGTCTCCCGGTCCTGCCGGTCGCTCGCGCCGACCGTGACCACGCCGTCGGCTGCGGCCGGGGAGACGTCGCAGGCGTCCCGGTCGTCGTTCCCGGCGGCCACGACGGGCAGCACGCCCGCGTCGGCGACAGCCTCGACCGCCGCGTCGACCGCGCTGGAGCGGGCCCCGCCCAGCGAGGCGTTCAGCACCCCGGGGGCCTTGGTGCGCTCGGCGTCCTTGGCGACCCAGTCGAACCCGGCGAGGATGCCGGCCCAGGTGCCCCGGCCCTCGCAGTTCAGGACGCGGACGTTCACCAGCGAGGCGTCCTCGGCGACGCCGGAGGTCGCGCCGCCCGCGGTGCCGGCGACATGGGTGCCGTGTCCGTTGCAGTCCATGCCGTCGCGGCCGTCGCCCACGGCGTCGTACCCGTTGACGACCCGGCCGCCGAACTCGCTGTGCGCGGCGTCGATCCCGGTGTCGACGACGTACACCTTCACGCCGTCGCCGGTGGCCGTGGTGGTGAAGGTGTCGTCCAGCGGCAGGGCGCGCTGGTCGATGCGGTCGGTGCCCCAGCCGGCCGCGGGGGCCCGGAAGAGGCTTCCCGTCCGGGGAGCCTCCACGGCGACCTCGGCGTTCTCCTCGACGGCGAGGACGCCGGGGACGGTGCGTACCGCTTCGAGTTCGGCGGCGGTGAGCGTGGCGGCGAAGCCGTGCAGGACGTTCCCGTAACGGAACAACGGGTCGAGCCCGAGCTCCCGCAGGACGGTGTCCGGCGAGAGCTCGGGCTCCAGGGTGACGATGTACTGCCCGGGTACGGCCCGGGTGGACTGCTCCACCACGACCCCTTCCGGTCCGCTGTCGGCCGAGGCCGGGGCAGGGATGGCGATCATCGGGGCGATCAGCAGCAGGGCGGCCGTGGCCCATCGGGCGGGCAGGCGCATGCATTCTCCTCGGGATGGGGATCCGTTCGCGGAGCGAGTGCATCCGCGAAGCGCGAACACCCGTTCCTTCGTCCCCGCCCGCCGGTCGCCTTAGCCGGTTCAGCCGGACAGCGCAACGCCGGCGGTCAGCTCCAGCTCGTCGATGCCGGCCGCTACGGACGGTCGGAGGTCGTCGTTGGTCCAGGTGCCCACGGCCGTCTCGGCGGTGATGCCGGGTCCGAAACCGGCGATGAGGCCCTGCGCGGACTCGGCGGCTCCGCCGTCGTCGAAGAGCCGGGCCAGCGCGTCGAAGACGACGGAGCTGGCGATGTTGCCGCGTTCGGTGAGGGTGGCCCGGCTGTAGCGGAACATCTCGGGCGGCAGCTTCAGGAAGTGGCAGAGGTCGTCCAGGATGCGCGGCCCGCCCGCGTGGACGATGAAGAAGTCCATGTCCGGGACGGACCAGCCGTGCAGGTCGACCAGATCCTGGAGGACCGGGGCGAGCATCTCCATCGTGCCGGGGACCCGCTTGTCCAGCAGGAAGTGGAATCCGGTGTCGCGGACCGCGTAGGAGATCCAGTCCTCGGTGTCGGGCACCAGGTGCGACCCGTTGCGCTCCAGCCGCATCCCGGTGCCGCCCTGGCCCCGGACGACGGCGGCGGAGAGGGCGTCCCCGAACAGCCCGTTGGAGAGCAGCGAGCCGACGCCGATGTCGGTGGGCTGGTAACAGAGCGAGCAGAACTCGCAGGAGACGATGAGGACGTTGGCCTCGGGGTAGGCCACGCAGAAATCGTGCGCGCGGTTGATGGCCGCGCCGCCCGCCGCGCAGCCGAGCTGGGCGATGGGCAGTTGGCGGGTCCCGGGCTTGAAGCCCATGGTGTTGATGAGCCACGCGGTCAGCGAGGGCATCATGAAGCCGGTGCAGGAGACGTAGACGATCAGATCGATCTCGGACGCGTCGGTCTCGGCGTGGGCGAGGGCCTGCCGGACGACGTCGGGCACCCTCCTCTTCGCCTCGGCCTCGTACACCCGGTTGCGGAGCTCGAATCCGGGGTGCTTCAGGGTCTCCTCGATGGGCTGCACGAGGTGCCGGGTCTGGACGCCGGTGTTCTGGATGAGCCGCAGGACGAGATCGCGCTGCGGGTGCCCGGCGTGGGTCTCGCGGGCCAGGTCCAGGGTCTGCTGCATCGTGATGACGTGCTCGGGCACAGCGATGGCGGGTCTGCACAGGGTCGCCATGGGTTCTCCTCGTATCTCGGAGCGGAGGCTCCCGTCACCACGTGACGGGCAGGGCGAGCGGGTAGCGCCAGATGGACGTCGTGTTCCACTCGATGTCCTCGGGCGGCACGTCCAGACGCAGGGCCGGGAAGCGGGTCAGCAGCGTGGAGAAGGCCACTTCCAGCTCCATGGTGGCGAGCGGCGCGCCCAGGCAGTGGTGGGCGCCCCAGCCGAACGTCATATGGGGGATGGACGGGCGGTCGGGGTCCAGCTCGTCGGGGCGGTCGAACTTGGCGGCGTCCCGGTTGGCCGTCAGATAGGACACGTGCACCACGTCCCCGGCCTTGATGAGGACACCGCCGAGCTCCACGTCCTCCAGGGCGATGCGCGGGATGCCGACGCCCTTGCGGAAGGGGATGTGGCGCAGCAGCTCCTCCAGGGTGCGGGGCAGCCGCGCCGGTTCGGCCTGGAGGGAGTGGAGGAGTTCCGGACGGGTGAGCAGGGTGTAGGCGATGTTGCCGAGCTGGTAGGTGGTGGTGTCCTGGCCGGTGATGAGCAGGACCATCGCCATGACGGCCAGTTCGTCGTCGTCCAGCAGTTCGGCGCCGTCCCGCGCGGTGGCCAGGGTGCTGATGAGGTCCTCGCCCGGGGAGCGGCGCCGGTCGGCGGTCAGCTCCTGGAAGTAGCCGCGCAGCTCCGCCTTGGCGCGTACGGCGTCCTGCTTGCCGGCGGCCCCGACGTTCATCATGGTCATGGCGTGGGCGCGGAGCCAGGGGCGGTCGGCCTCGGGGATGTCGAGGGCCTCGCAGATGGTGATGAGTGGCAGCGGTGAGGAGACCCGGGCGACGAAGTCGGCCGGTGCGCCCTCCTCGGTCATCTCGTCGAGCAGCCGGTCGACGACGCGCTGGGTCCCGCCGCGCATCTGCTCGACGCGGCGGGGGGTGAAGCTCTTGGCGACCAGGCTGCGCAGCCGGCTGCTGGCGGGTGGGTCCATGAGGTTGATGGACTCGGCCTGGACGATCGGCTCCGGGGTCATCCGGGGGAAGTCACGGCCGAGGACGGCACTGCGGCTGAACCGCCGGTCGGTGGTGACCGTCCGGACGTCCTCGTAGCGGGTGACGAGCCAGGCCTCGCCCTCGCCGTACGCCATCCGGATGCGGGAGACCGGCTCCTCGGTCAGCAGTTGCCTGAGCTGGGGGTCGAACTCGAGCCGCTGCGCGTAGTCGAACGGGCAGGTCCGTACGGATTCCTTGTGATGCACCGAGGTGTTCTCCACCGAGGTTCTCCCCATGGCCGGTTCGGGGTGTTCAGGACATCCCGGTGCCAGGCCCGGGAACAGACCTCCCCTGTGTCCCCCGTCGGATCGCGAAACATGTCACTCACTGTTCGCAGTCAGCCGATCAGGGGGGGCGCACGCCCCGGCGCTCGGCCTCCCGGCCCAGGCGAACCGCCCCGCACGGAGGAAGCGGCGCTGATCTGGTGCTCCGCGCGGTAGAGGTGAGGGGGACAGAGCAGCCAGTCCGCCTCGCGAAAAGGGAACGACCATGACGGAAAGTGACCAATACCGGGACGCGCGTCTCGGCCGACGAACCTTCGTACGGGGTGCCGCGAGTGTCGTGGGAGGCGCGGGGCTGGCCGGCACGGTGTCGGCGGGTGCGGCTTCCGGCGTCCCCTCGGCGGCCCCGGACGAGGACCGGGTGCCGTTCCACGGAGCGCACCAGGCGGGGATCCTGACCCCGCAGCAGCGGTTCGGCGGTTTCGTCGCGTTCGACGTGCTCGCACGGGACCGGACGGAGCTGGCGGCGCTCTTCCGGAAGCTGACCCTACGGTCCCGTGTCCTCACCGCCGGGGTCACCCCGAAGGATCCGGACGTGGCGGCGGTGCGGGGCCCGGAGGACCGGCTGACCATCACGGTCGGGGTGGGCGCCTCGCTGTTCGACGGGCGTTTCGGGCTGGCGGGGGCGCGGCCGCCCGGCCTCACCCGGATGCCGCGCTTCCCCGGGGACCGGCTCGAACCGGGAGGCTGCCACGGAGATCTCTCGGTGCAGGTCTGCGCGCAGCACCCGGACGCCGTCCTCCATGTCGTACGGGATCTGGCGCGGGAGACCACGGGGCTGCTGCGGGCCCGGTGGCGGGCCGACGGGTTCGTGAACCCGCCGCGCCCCGAGGGCAGCCCCCGGTCGTTCACCGGCTTCAAGGACGGGACCGCACACCCGGACACGACGTCGGCGCGGGAGATGGACCGGCTGGTCTGGGTCGGGCCGGAGGGGCCGGACTGGGCGCGGGGCGGGAGCTACCAGGTGCTGCGCACGATCCGGTTGGAGGCGGAGGCGTGGGACCGGGTCCCCTTGGGCGAGCAGGAGCGGATCTTCGGCCGGCGCAAGTCGACCGGCGCGCCGCTCGACGGGAAGAAGGAGAGCGACCCGCTCGACTACGGG
The DNA here is from genome assembly GCF_000261345.2 of Streptomyces globisporus C-1027. Taxonomy (NCBI): domain Bacteria; kingdom Bacillati; phylum Actinomycetota; class Actinomycetes; order Kitasatosporales; family Streptomycetaceae; genus Streptomyces; species Streptomyces globisporus. Next base: position 495,930 of record NZ_CP013738.1, read on the forward strand.
CGCGATCCGCAGGGCCGGGTGACGCCGCTGGACTCCCACATCCGCCGGGCCAACCCCCGTACCCCGGGGAGCGAGGACTCGGTCCTGCTGCGCCGCAGCTACAACGTGGACCGGGGCCTCGCGCCGGACGGGTCGCTCGATGTGGGGCTGGTCTTCTGCTGCTACCAGCGGGATGTCGACCGGCAGTTCGCGACGGTGCAGAAGCGGCTGGAGGGCGAGCGGTTCGCGGACTTCAGCACCACGACGGGCGGCGGCTACTTCCTCGTGCTGCCGGGGGTGGCCGACACCTCCGACTGGTACGGCTCGGCTCTGCTCGATTCCTGAGCGACCGGTGCCGTGGTCCGGTCCGCGCCGTCGAGCACGTGGTGGCGGCCGATCGGGAGCATCAGGGGCCGCCCGGACACGGGGTCCTCGATGATGCGGCTGTCGAGGTCGAACACCGCCCGGACGGTCTCCTCGGTCAGCACCTAGGAGGGGGTGCCGGAGGCGTGGAGGCCGCCGTCGGCGAGGGCGATCAGGTGGTCCGCATAGCGGGCGGCGAGGTTGAGGTCGTGCAGGACCATGACGATGGTGGTGCCGCGCGAGCGGTTCAGGTCGGTGAGGAGGTCGAGGACCTCGATCTGGTGGCTGGCGTCGAGGAAGGTGGTCGGCTCGTCGAGCAGCAGCAGGTCGGTCTGCTGGGCGAGCGCCATCGCGATCCACACCCGCTGGCGCTGGCCGCCGGAGAGCTCGTCCACCGCGCGCTCGGCGAGCGGTTCGGTGTGCGTGGCCTCCAGGGCGGCGGCCACGGCCGCGTCGTCCTTCTCGTTCCAGCGGGAGAAGATCCCCTGGTGCGGGTGGCGGCCGCGGCCGACCAGGTCGGAGACGGTGATGCCCTCGGGTGCGACCGGTGACTGGGGCAGCAGGCCGAGGGTGCGGGCCAGTTCCTTGGCGGGGAGCCGGTGCACCTCCTTGCCGTCCAGGACGACCCGGCCCTCCCGGGGTGCGAGCAGCCGGGACATGGAGCGCAGGAGGGTCGACTTGCCGCAGGCGTTGGCGCCGACGATGACGGTGATCCGGCCGGGTGGTACGGCGAGGTCGAGGGAGTCGACGACGGTGCGGTCGCCGTAGCCGAGGGTGAGTCCTTCGGCGGTCAGTCAGTGGTGCATGGTCATAGCGAGCCTCCCGCCCGGTTGGTGCGGATGATCAGGTAGACGAGGTAGGGGGCTCCGAGGACGCCGGTGACGACGCCGACGGGGTAGCGCTCGCCGAAGGCGAACTGGCCGGTGAAGTCGGCGACGAGGACGAGCAGCGAGCCGACGAGTCCGGCGGGCACGAGCAGCGAGCCGCCCGCCCCGACGATGCGGGCGGCGATGGGCCCGGAGAGGAACGCCACGAACGCGATGGGTCCGGCCGCCGCCGTGGCGAAGGCGATCAGCCCGACGGCGGCGACGATCACGGTGATCCGGGTGCGTTCCACGCGTACGCCGAGGGCGGAGGCGGTGTCGTCGCCGAGCTGGAGCGCCAAGAGGTTACGGGCCTGCCCCAGCAGCAGCGGGGTGAGGACGGCGGCCGCGGCGAGGGCGGGGACCACCTGGTCCCAGGTGGCGCCGTTGAGGCTGCCGGTCAGCCAGCGCATCGCCTCCTGGAGGTCCCATTCGGCGGCCTGGGACAGGACGTAGGAGGTGATGCTGTCGAGCATCGCGGAGATCCCGATGCCGATGAGGATGAGCCGGGTGCCGGCGACTCCGCCTTTGAACGCCAGCGAGTACACCAGCAGGGCGACGCCGAGTCCGGCGGCGATGGCGAGGACGGAGACCTGCACCTCGCCGAGGGAGAGGGTGACGATGGCGATGGCCGCGGCGGCGCTCGCCCCGGAGCTGATGCCGATGATGTCGGGGCTGGCGAGCGGATTGCGGAGCATCGTCTGGAAGGTGACGCCGGCCAGGCCGAAGCTGAATCCGGCGACCAGGGCGAGGACCGCGCGCGGCAGCCGCAGCCGTCGCACGGTGAAGGACGCGCCGGGCACCTGTTCGCCGAGGATCACCCGGAGCACGTCGCCGGGCGGGTAGTAGGTACGGCCCGCCATCAGGGTCACGGCGAACGCGGCGACCACCAGGAGGACCAGCACCAGGACGACCCGGCGGCGGCGCGAGGCGCCCCGGACGCGGCGGCGGGTGGCTGCCTCGACGGAGGCGGGCCGGGTGAGGACGGGCGCGCTCACAGGGCACGTACCTTCTGTCGGCGGACGATGTAGATGAAGAACGGGGCCCCGATCAGGGCCGTGACGATGCCGACGTCGATCTCGGAGGGGCGTGCCACGATCCGGCCGACGACGTCGGCGGCGGTGAGCAGGACCCCGCCGAGCACGGTGGAGAGCGGCAGGAGCCAGCGGTGGTCGACGCCGACGAGGAGCCGGCAGGTGTGCGGGACGACGAGGCCGACGAAGCCGATCGGTCCGGCGACGGCGGTGGCTGCTCCGCAGAGCAGTACGGCTCCGAGGGCGGCCACCGCCCGTGCCACGGCGACCCGTTCACCGAGACCTGCGGCCAACTCGTCGCCCAGGGCGAGGGAGTTGAGGGCCCGGGCGGAGAGCAGGCAGACGGCGAAGCCGACGGCGAGGAACGGCGCGACCTGGGAGATGCGTTCGAAGGAAGCGCCGCCGACGCCGCCGATCTGCCAGAGCTTGAAGCTTCCGGCGATGTCGTTGCGCGGCAGGATGACCGCGCTGACGAGCGAGGCGAAGGCGGCCGATGTGGCGGCCCCGGCGAGCGCCAGCTTGAGCGGGGTGGCCCCTCCCCTGCCGAGCGTACCGACGGTGTAGACGAACAGGGCGGACAGCGCGGCGCCCACGATGGCGACCCAGATGTAGCCGGTCGGCGAGGTGAGCCCGAAGAACGCGACGGCCGTGACGACGGCGAGGGAGGCCCCCATGTTGACGCCGAGGATGCCCGGGTCGGCGAGCGGGTTACGGGTCACGCCCTGCATGACGCCGCCCGCGAGGCCGAGCGCCGCGCCGATGACGACGGCGAGGACCGTACGGGGGATGCGCTTGGTCGCGGCCGCCTGCCCCAGGGTGTCGTCCGAGCCGCCGAACGCCGCGACGACATCGGACCACGGCACGTCGCGGGAGCCGAAGGCGACGGAGGCGACCATGACGGCGGCCAGGGCGAGCACGGAGAGCAGGACCCACAGCAGGCGCACGCCCGCCGGACGCCTGGTGGTGACGGCGTCCGGCGGGGTGCGGGTGTCGAGCGTGGTCACTTGACCTTGTCCGCGGCCTTGGCGAGGGCGGCGGCGTAGTCGTCCAGCACGTAACTGATCGACAGCGGCGTCGGGTTGGCGGCGGTGGCCAGCGGGCTGCTGCCGGGCAGGAGGTAGGTGGAGCCGCGCCCGACGGCGGGGATCTTCGAGAGCAGCGGGTCCTTGGTGATGGTCTTCAGCAGCTCACCGGTGTCGTCGCCGTAGCCGGTGATGATGTCGACGTCGTCGAAGGCGTCGATCTGCTCGGCGCTCTTGGTGAGGGCGAACTTGTCCGTGCCCTCGGACGCCTTCGCGATGGAGCCGGGGATCTTCATCCCGAGGTCCTGGAAGAACTGGGTACGGGTGTCGTGCGTGGTGTAGAAGCCGACCTCGCTGACGTCGTTGGGGTCGACGTGCGTCATGAACATCGCCGACTTGCCCTTGAGCTGCGGGTACTTGGCGGCGGTCTTGGCTATGTCGCCGTCGAGCTTCTTGATCAGCTTCTCGCCCTCGTCGGCCAGCCCGATCGCCTTGCTGTTCGTCCGGATGATCTGGCGCCACGGCGTCGCCCAGGCGGCGTCCGGGTAGGCGACGACGGGGGCGATCTCGCTGAGGGTCTCGTAGTCCTTCTTGGTCAGACCCGAGTAGGCGGCGAGGATGACATCCGGCTTCGTGTCGGCGACGGCCTCGAAGTCGATACCGTCCGTCTCGTCGAACAGCACCGGCGTCTTGGCCTTCAGCTCGTCGAGCTTCTCCTCGACCCAGGGCAGCACACCGTCGTTGTTGTCGTCGCCGAAGTTGGCCGCGGCCATGCCGACCGGTACGACGCCGAGCGCGAGCGGGACTTCATGGTTGGCCCAGTTGACGGTCGCGACGCGCTTGGGCTTGGCGGGGATGGTGGTCTTGCCCAGGGCGTGCTCGACGGTCAGGGGGAACGCGCCGCCGGAGCGGCTCTCGTCGTCCTTGTTCCCGGTGTCGGAGGACCCGCCGCAGGCGGACACGCCGACGAGGGCGGCCGCCACGACGAGCAGGCGAAGGCGGTGTGAAGACATGGGTGTGTACCCGGCTTTCCGGATGTCGGGGCCGCGGCGGGACGCGTACGTCAGTGGCTGACGCGATCATCGCTGGCTTAGGTAAGGCTTGCCTTGGAACCTTATGAGAGGGGCCGAGCTGTCGCAATCAAGCGTTTGAGACATCCGCTGTAGCGATACGGACATCCAGGTCGGCGGTCAGGCCGGTCGGAAGGTCCCCGGTGTGAGTCCCGTCGTACGCCGGAAGGCGACACCGAACGCGCTCGCCGAGCGGTAGCCGACCTGTTCGGCCACGCTCTCCACGTCCCATCCGCGGGCCAGCAGGCCGATCGCGTGCTGGGCGCGGACCGCAGCGACCCAGCGGACGAAGCTCATGTCGGTCTCGGCGGTGAACGCCCGGGCGACCGTACGGGTGCTGGCGCCGAGGGCGGACGCCCAGTCGGTCAGCGTCCGCTGGTCGGCCGGATCCTCGCGCACCGCGTCGGCGATCGGGCGCAGCAGGTCGGAGACCGGGATCCGGACGAGCAGTTCGCGGGGCGACGGGGTGAGCACGTCGAGCACCAGCGCCTCGGTCGCGGCCCGCGAGGACACGGCGAGGCCGGGTTCGCCGAGCCGTTCGAGGAGCAGGCGCAGCAGCGGGGTGATCTCGACGGCGACCGGGGTGTCGGAGATCGACGCGGTGGTCCGGAAGCCGAAGAAGCTCGCGCGCAGCCAGGTACCGGCGGTCGCCGCGCCGGTGTGGAGGGTGCCCGCGGGCATCCAGAGGCCGAGCGTCGGCGTGATCGTCCAGACGCGTTCACCGACCACCGCCGTGGAGGCGCCGCGCTCGTTCCAGAGCAGCTCGTGAAAGGGGTGGGAGTGCGCGTCCCAGTGCGTGTCGTGGGAGACGACCTCGCCGTAGTCCTTGATGACGAACGGCGTCTCCACCGAGCCGGGCGCGAGCGCGGGAAGCGTGCGGGTCTCCCTGGTCATGGGAGGCGGCCCTGGAGGATACGGGAACCGCTCGCGGCGGACGGGTGGTGCATCCGCCCAGGATAGAGCCTTCCGTTCGGCCCGCACCGGGGGGCGTGCGGGAATCGTGAGCCCCTCCGTCTGCCTCGACTCGACGTTTACGCGGGCCCGGGTACGTCCTTCAGGTGAAGGGGTCACCGCTTTCGCCGCGTACGCCTTCGCCCGGCCGGACAGTGGGTGGGCCGGCCCGGCAACAGGGCCGTGGCCGGTGGAACGTGACGTGCGGAGAAGGGTGACGGATTCATGGGCACTGAGGCCACCAGGCGGGTCGCGCTCGTTTTCTCCCTGTTCGACGCCAATGCCAACGGCGTCCTGGAGCAGGACGACTTCGATCTCATGGCCGAGCGGGTCGTCCGCGAGGCACACGCGTCGGACCAGGCGGCGAAGGACGCGATGCGCGCGGCGTTCAGGCGGTACTGGACGACCCTGCTGACCGAGCTGGACGCCGACGGGAACGGCGAGATCAGCTTCGAGGAGTTCACGGCGTGCGTGCTGTCGCCGGAGCGGTTCGACGCCACCATCGCTGTGTTCGCCGAGGCGCTGGCCGCCCTGGGCGACCCGGACGGCGACGGCCTGATCGAACGCCCGCTGTTCATGGCGCTGATGCGGGCGATCGGGTTCGAGGCAGAGAACATCGACGCGCTCTTCGACGCCTTCGAGCCGACGGACGGGGACCGGATCCGGGTGGAGACCTGGGTCACCGGGATCAAGGACTACTACGCCCCGGGCAAGGCCGGTATCCCCGGGGACCACCTGGTCGTCGGCACGCCCGTCTGACCGGGCACCCCTGACCGGCTGGTGGAGGGCGCCCCGCCCGTGACGGGCGGGGCGCCCTCCCTTCGTGCGCGCGAGGAAGCGGCCTCCGCCCTTCCCGCCCGTGCTCAGCCCGTCAGCAGGTCCGGGTTGCCCGCCAGCGCGGCCAGGCGGCCCTGCGGGTCCGGGACGAGGCGGCGTTCGGTCAGGTCGAGGACGCCGGCGACTCCGGTGATCTCCGCGGCCACCGTGCCGTCCTCCTTGATGATCTGCTGCTCCATGGTGAACGTCCTGCCCGTGCCGTAGTCGAACCGGCAGGTGACCCGTACGCGCTCGCCGCCGCGCAGCTCCCGACGGTACTTGACCGTCACCTCCAGCTGCACCGGGCCGATTCCGTCGGCCAGCAGCTTCTCCTGGGGCAGTCCGGCGGCGCGCAGCAGCTCCCAGCGGGCGTGCTCCGCGTACTGGAGGTAGACGGCCTGGTTCAGGTGGCCCTGGGTGTCGAGCTCGTAGCCGCGCACGGTCACATCAACGGAGAAGGTCATGACCGTGCGAACAACCGGGCCCGGCCGTCCATTCCGGGCGGACCGGGGGTGCCGGATCCCTTTACGCACCTGTCATGTACCGGTAACTTCCACTCGCAAGGAATTGCAGCAACATTCCGGCAGAACTTGCCGGATCGCGTTCACTCACCGAACCCCGAGGCGCGTCAGGGTTCTCCCCTCCCCTGGAGACACGCATGAGACGCACTCCTCACCGGCTGCTGCGCCGTCCGCTCGCGGCGGCCGTGGCAGCGGCCGGGCTGCTGGGGCTTCTGACCGCCGTACCGCAAGCGCGTTCCGCCCCGGCGAGCGAACCCGTCGCCTCCTCGGCCGCCGCCGCGACCACGGCGACCGTCTTCTACTCCACGAAGACCCGCAACTGGTCGGCGTACTACCTGCATTACTCTCCCGACGGCGGTTCCTGGACCACCGTCCCCGGCACCCGGATGGAGGCCGCCTGCACGGACTGGGTGAAGCTGACGGTCCCGCTCGGGAGCGCGGGCGGGCTGAAAGCGACCTTCACCAACGGCTCGGGCACCTGGGACAACAACGCGGGCAGGAACTACGACCTGGGCACCGGGAACATCACGGTCCAGGACGGGACCGTGGCGCACAGCGACCCGTGCGCGGGTGCGGGTCCCGAGGAGCCGGAAGAGCCGGGCGGGGCGAACACGGCCTCCGTCTACTACGCGACCTCCACCGTCGGCTGGTCCACCGTCAATCTGCACTACCGCCCGCACGACGGAGCGTGGACGGCCGTCCCCGGCATCGGTATGGAAGCCGCCTGTACGGGCTGGGTGAAGCGCACGGTCGACCTCGGGAGCGCCGCAGGGCTCCAGGCGGCGTTCAACGACGGCAACGGCGTCAGGGACAACAACAACGGCAGCGACTACACCCTGGGATCCGGGCTCACCACGGTGAAGGACCGTAAAGTGACGGCCTCGGCGAAGGACCCGTGCGCCGCCGAGGAACCGGACACCGAGGCGCCGTCCGTGCCCACCGCGGTGAAGGCCACCGCCGACGGGGTGGCGGCCGTGGTCACCTGGGAACCCGCCACGGATGACCGAGGTGTGACGAAGTATCAAGTCACCAGGACCGGTGGGACGAAGGGCACGGTGGTCACCGACACCACCTCGACCGTCTTCTCCGACACGGAGCTTGAAGCGAAGACCGCCTACCGCTACACCGTCCGGGCCGTCGACGCAGCCGGGAACGTCTCGGCCGAGTCCGCCCCGGCCTCCGTCACCACCGGCGAGAAGCCCACCGCCCCGGCCACGGGCACACCGCTGGGCACCGATCCCCGCAAGGACCCGATCTACTTCGTGCTCACCGCCCGCTTCAACGACGGCGACCCGACGAACAACCGCGGCGGCAGCCAGCACGCGAAGTCCGGCAACGCGGCCAACGACGATCCCATGTTCCGGGGCGACTTCAAGGGGCTGGTGCAGAAGCTCGACTACATCAAGGGGCTCGGCTTCTCCGCGGTCTGGATCACCCCGGTCGTGCTCAACCGCTCGGACTACGACTACCACGGCTACCACGGCTACGACTTCTACAAGGTCGACCCTCGACTGGAGTCGGCCGGAGCCTCCTACCAGGACCTCATCGACGCGGCCCACGCCAAGGGCATGAAGATCTACCAGGACGTCGTCCACAACCACTCCTCGAGGTGGGGCGCCAAGGGCCTGTTCACCCCGAAGGCGTACGGCGTGCGCGACACGCAGTGGAGCTGGTACTACGACGAGAAGAACGAGGGGTTCACGTACGACGGCCTCACCGTCGAGCCCAAGTCCGGGAAGTCGTACTACAACGGCGACCTGTGGTCCACGGCCGAGCCGACGGGCAACACCTGCGTGGGCTGGGGCGCGCCCACCGGGCACACCTCGCCGGAGGGCTACCGGATCTACAACTGCCAGTGGCCCAGCCCTACTTCGGGCATGTTCCCGAAGGCGCTCTACCACACCTGCTGGATCGGCAACTGGGAGGGCGAGGATTCCCGCTCCTGCTGGCTGCACGACGACCTCGCCGACTTCAACACCGAGAACGCCCAGGTCCAGAACTATCTGATCGGCGCGTACAACAAGTACATCGACATGGGTGTCGACGGCTTCCGGCTCGACACGGCGGTGCACATCCCCCGCACCACCTGGAACCGCCGTTTCCTGCCCGCGATCCAGGAGCGCGTCACGCAGCGGTTCGGCGCCTAGGCGGCGAAGAACTTCTTCGTCTTCGGTGAGGTCGCTGCCTTCGTCAACGACAAGTGGAACCGCGGCTCGGTCAATCACTCGGCGCAGTTCTTCACCTGGAAGGAGCGGGGGGAGTACAGCGCGGAAGACGAGAAGGCCGCCCTGGAGATGTACGACTACGAGCAGCAGCAGGGCACGGCGGCCCAGCCCGTCTCCGACAACGCGTTCCTCAAGGGCAACGCCTACCACGCGCCCGACCGCAGCCGGTTCTCCGGGATGAACATCATCGACATGCGGATGCACATGAACTTCGGTGACGCGGACAACGCGTTCCACAACGGCAGGGACTCCGACGACGCGGTCAACGACCCCACGTACAACGTGGTCTATGTCGACAGCCACGACTACGGCCCCAACAAGAGCAGCGAGCGCTACGCCGGCGGTACGGACGCCTGGGCCGAGAACATGTCGCTGATGTGGACCTTCCGGGGCATTCCGACGCTCTACTACGGCTCCGAGATCGAGTTCCAGAAGGGCAAGAAGATCGACTGCGGTCCGACGTGTCCCCTGGCGACGACCGGACGGGCCTACTTCGGGGAACACCTGGCCGGTGAGGTGACGGCCTCGGACTTCGGAAAGGTCTCCTCGGCCACCGGCAAGGTCGCCGACACCCTGGCCGCGCCGCTGGCCAGGCACCTCCAGCGGCTCAACGAGATCCGGCGGGCCGTGCCGGCACTGCAGATGGGCCAGTACTCCACGGAGGGCATCAGCGGCTCGATGGCGTACAAGCGCCGCTACACCGACGCGGCGAGCGGCACGGACAGCTTCGCCCTGGTGACGGTCTCCGGGAGCGCCACGTACACCGGCATCCCCAACGGCACGTACAAGGACGCCGTCACGGGCGACACCAAGGTGGTCACCGGCGGCACCCTCACGGTCCCGGCCCCCGGAAAGGGCAACCTGCGCGTGTACGTCCTGGACCTCGGCGGAAAGAACGCGGCGCCGGGGAAGATCGGCGCGGCGGGACCGTATCTGAACTAGCGGACCCGGCCGGCCCGGCCGCCCGGGTGCGCGGCTACCGCGCCCGCAGGTGCGGGAAGCGCCATTCGGTGCGGCTGCGCAGGGTTTCACCGGGGCGCAGCACCGTGCTCGGGTGGCCGGGACGGTTGGGTGAGTCCGGCAGGTGCTGGGTCTCCAGGCAGAGCGAGCCGTGGCGTTGGTGGCGGCGGCCGGTGCCGTCGGTGAAGGCGCCGTCGAGCTGGTTGGCGGTGTAGATCTGGAGGCCCGGTTCGGTGGTCCACAGCTCCAGGGTGCGACGGTCGCCGGGCGCGGTGAGGCGGGCGGCGCGGCGCAGGGTGCCGGGGGCGGCGGGGCGCAGGACCCAGCAGTGGTCGTAGCCGCCGGCCTGGTCCAGCTGGGCGTCCGGGTGGGCGAGGCGTTCGCCGATGCGGTGCGGGGTGGTGAGGTCGAAGGGGGTGCCGGTCACCGGGGCGGGCGGGCCTTCGGGGATGGAGCCGGCGTCGACGGGGAGATAGGCGTCGGCGTCGACCTCAAGGGTGTGGCCGAGGATGTCGTCGTCGCCGAGGTTGAGGTAGGAGTGGTTGGTGAGGTTGACGACGGTGGGCCGGTCGGTGGCGGCCGTGTAGTCGACGGCGAGGGTGCCGGTGGTGTCCAGGGTGTAGGTGGCGGTGACGTCGAGCGCTCCGGGGAAGCCCATGTCGCCGTCGGGGCTGTGCAGGGTGAGCCGGAGGACGGCTGCGGTGTCGGTGCGGTGCCCGGCGGCCTCCCAGATCTTGGTGTGGAAGCCGTCGGGCCCGCCGTGCAGGGCGTGACCGCGGTCGTTGGCGGGGATGTGGTGCGTGGTGCCGTCGAGGGTGAAGCGGCCGTGGGCGATCCGGTTGGCGTACCGGCCGACGATCGCCCCGAAGTACGGGTTCTTGTCGGTGTAGTCGTCGAGCGCGGGCAGCGAGCGGACGACCGGGCCGGGTTCGCCCGCGGTGTCCGGCACGGTGAGACTGTGCAGGACACCGCCGTAGGTGAGGACCTCGGCCCGGACGCCGGTGCCGGATTCGAGGGTCCAGAGGTCGGTCTCGCTCTGCCCGTGGGCGCGGCCGAACGGTTTGCGGTGCACGGTGGGCATGAGGAGTTCCTTGGGGGTGCGGAAGGGGCCTCGCGAGGGTGCGTCAGCTCGCCGGGCCGGAGGCCTCGCGGGGCGTGGTGGATTCGCGGACGACGAGGCGGTAGCCGGGGCGGGGCCGCCGGGGTTCGGCGACCGGGGTGCCGGCGAGGCGTTCGACGAGGCTGTCGACGGCGAGCCGGGCGATGGCCGTCTTGTCCGGCGCGATGGTGGTGAGCGTGGTGGCCCCGTACCGGCTCTCCTCGATGTCGTCGAAGCCGACGACGGCGATGTCGTCCGGGACGGTGAGGCCGCGTTCGGTGATGGTGCGCATGGCCCCGATCGCGATCAGGTCGTTGTACGCGAACACCGCGTCGGGCCGCTCGCCCCGGTCGAGGAGGGAGGCCATCGCGGCGGCCCCGTCCTCACGGCCGTAGCCGTCGGTGACGACGACCAGGGACTCGTCGGGGGTGATGCCGGAGGCGGCCAGCTCCTCACGCCAGCCGCGCAGCCGGAGATGGGCGGGCTGGCGTTCCCGCCCGGTACGGGAGCCGAGGAAGGCGATACGCCGGTGGCCCAGCGCGATCAGGTGGGCGACGGCCTCACGGGCGGCGGCCACGTTGTCGATGGCGATGTGGTCGTACGGGGCCTCGTACTCGCGTTCGCCGAGCAGCACCAGCGGCGCGGTCTCGGTGCGGGCCATCAGGTCCTCGGTCTCCAGGTGGATGGGGCTGAGGATGAGCCCGTCGATGACGTGGGAGCGGAATCCCTGGCAGACCAGCAGCTCCTTCTCGCGCTGGCCCGCCGTGTGGTCGACCAGGACGGTGTAGTCGTGCCGCGCCGCCGCGTCGACGACCTCGCCGGCCAGCTCCGCGAAGTACGGGTTGCCGAACTCGGGGACGGCCAGCGCGATGATGCCGGTGCGGCCCTTGCGCAGATGACGGGCGGTGAGGTTCGGCCGGTAGCCGAGCTCGTCGATCGCCTGCTGCACCTTGGCCCGCATCTTCGGGGTGACGTGCTGGTAGTTGTTGACCACGTTCGACACGGTCTTGATGGACACGCCCGCCCGTTGAGCTACGTCCTTGAGGCTGACGCCCACGGCACTCCTTGTTTTTCCTGGTTCGACTGGGCCCGATCCGTACGGCTCAGGTGGTTCTCCGGCTGCGTGCGAGGTAACGCTGCGCCACCACGACAACGATAAGGAAGCCGCCGCTGACCACCGACTGGTACGAGGAGTTGAGCGAGCCGATCTGGTTGATCAGGTTCTGGATCACGGCGAGCAGCAGGACGCCCCAGAGGGTGCCGCTGATCGAGCCCGCGCCGCCGATGAGGAGCGTGCCGCCGATGACGACGGCGGAGATCGCGTCCAGCTCCATGCCGACGCCGACGATGGTGACGCCGGAGGAGAGGCGAGCGGCGTTCAGCGCTCCGGCGAGTCCGGCGAGCAGCCCGCTGAGGGTGTAGACGAGGATCTTCGTGCGGGCGACGGGGAGTCCCATCAGGGTGGCCGCGTCGCTGCTGCCGCCGACCGCGAACAGCGTCTGTCCGAACGAGGTCCGCTGGAGGAGCAGGCCGCCCGCTCCGAAGAGGGCCAGCGCGATGAGGATCGGGTAGCCGAAGCCCCAGACGCTGCCCTGGCCCAGCTCGGCGAAGGCGGAGTCCTTGGGCACCAGATAGGTGGTGGCGCCCTCGTCGGTGAAGGCGAGCAGCATGCCGCGCGCCGCGAGGAGACTGGCGAGCGTCACGATGAAGGGGGCCATGTTGGCGCGGGCGATGAGCAGCCCGTTGACCAGGCCGATCGCGCCGCAGACCACCAGAGGCACGAGCAGGGCGGCGAAGAAGCCCCATGGGGAGGCCCAGGCGGCGAGGACGCCGCCGAGGGCGAAGACGGAGCCGACGGAGAGGTCGATACCGCCGGTGATGATGACGAGCGTCATGCCGAGCGCGACGATCGCGAGGAACGACGCCTGGACGGTGACGCCCCGGGCGTTGTCGAGGCTGGCGAACGTCGGGTAGACGAACGAGGCGATGAGGATCACGGTCAGCAGGACCGCGAGGACTCCCTGGCGCTGGACGAGTTCCCCGATGCGGGAGCCGGTGGAGCGCTCGGGGCGGGGTTCGGGGCGCGAGGGGGCGCTTTTCAGCGGCGCCGGGGCCTCGGCCGCGGGCACGGTGGCCGGTGTGGTCTTGTTCATCGGGACCTACGCTCCCGGGCGACGTAGACGGCGGCGATGATGATGGCCGCCTGGGCGATCTGTGCGGTGGAGTCGGGCAGGTCGTGCTTGACGAGGGTGGCGCGCAGCAGCTGCATCAGCAGGGCTCCGGCGACGGTCCCGAGCACGCGGATGGAGCCGCCGTTCAGCGGGGTGCCGCCGACGACGACCGCCGTGATGGCGGACAGCTCCATGAGCGTGCCGAGGGAAGACGGGTCGCTGGCGGTGAGCCGTGCGGTCGCGAGGATGCCGGCGAGGGCGGCCATCACCCCGCAGAGGATGTAGACGCCGATCAGGACGCGCTTGACGGGCAGTCCGGACAGGGCGGAGGCCGAGCGGTTGCCGCCGATGGCGACGATCTGCCGGCCGAAGGTGGTGCGCTGCACCAGGAACGCGACGGCGAGCGCGAGGACGCCCGCGATGAGGACGACCGTCGGGATGCCGAGGAAGGAGCCGGTGCCGAGCGCGAGGATGTCCGGGTTGACGATCTGCTTGAGCTGGCCGTCCGCCATCACGAGGGCGAGCCCCCGGCCGCCGACGAACAGGGCGAGCGTGGCGACGATGGGTTGCAGCCCGACGAGGGAGACGAGCGTCCCGTTGATCGCGCCGACCACCGCCCCGGCGAGCAGGGCGATCAGGAGCGCGGGGACAAGTCCGTAACCGAGGTAGAGCGGCAGCAGGGCGGCGGCGAGCGCCATGGTGGAGCCGACGGAGAGGTCGATGCCCTCGGTGCCGATGACCAGGGCCATGCCGAGCGCGACGATCACGATGGGCGCGACCTGGACGAGCTGGGTGCGCAGGTTGTCGGCCGTCAGGAAGTGTTCGGTGAACAGGGCGTTGAACAGCAGCACGACGGCGACGGCCGCGTACACCCCGTACTCCTGGTACCAGGCGGGGTCGCGGAGCCGGGCCAGCGGCTTCGCGGGGCGTGGCAGGGTGGCCTGGGTGGTCATCGGGGGTCCTCCTGGCCGGCCGGGACCTTCCCGCCGGGTTCGGGCGTGTGATCACCGGGCGCGGTGCCGGGCGTACGGTCGCTGAGCACCGCGTCGGGCCTACCGTCGGCGGCCTCGGGGTCGGACGTGTGGTCGCCGGGCGTGTGGTCGGCGAGCACTTCGAGGAGGCGGCTCTCGTCCACCTCGTCGCCGGCGAGTTCACCGGCGACCGCGCCGCCGCGCAGGACGACGATGCGGTCGGCGCCCTCGATCAGCTCCTCGATGTCGGAGGAGATCAGCAGCACGGCGAGCCCTTCGCGGGCGAGTTCGTCGATGAGGGACTGCACCTCGGCCTTGGCGCCGACGTCGATGCCCCGGGTGGGCTCGTCGAGCAGCAGGACCTTGGGCTCCAGGCAGAGCCAGCGGGCGAGCAGCACCTTCTGCTGGTTGCCGCCGGAGAGTTCGCCGACCTTCTGTTCGGGGCTGGACGCCTTGATCCGCAGTCGCTTCATGAAGACGTCGACGATGCGGTCCTGCTTGGCGCGGGAGACGATCCCGGCCTTGGAGAGCCGGGGCATGGCGGCGAGCACGATGTTCTCGCGGACGGAGAGTCCGGGGACGATGCCCTCGGCCTTGCGGTCCTCGGGGAGCATGCTGATGCCCGCGCGGATGGCGGCGGCGGGTGTGGGCCGGCCGATGCGCTTGCCGTCGACGGTGATCTCCCCGCCGTCCAGGGGCAGCGCGCCGGTCAGCGCCTTCGCGGTCTCGCTGCGCCCCGAGCCCAGCAGACCGCCGAGTCCCAGCACCTCCCCCGCGTACAACTCGACGGATATGTCGTGCAGTTGGTGACGACGGTCGAGGCCGGTCGCGGTGAGGACGGGGGTGCGGGCGGCGTCGTGGCCCTCGGCGGCGAAGCCGGTGAGGCCGTCGCGGCGGACCTCGGCCATGTCGCGGCCGAGCATCATCGACACCAGCTGCATGCGTTCCAGCGGGGCGAGTTCGCCGGTGTGGATGTGGCGGCCGTCCCGCAGCACGGTGACCCGGTCGCAGATGCGGTAGAGCTCGTCCATACGGTGGCTGACGTAGAGGACGGCGATGCCCTGGCCGCGCAGGTTCTCGATGACCCGGAACAGGGTCTCGACCTCGCGGGGCTCCAGCGACGAGGTCGGCTCGTCCATGATGACGACCTGCGCCTGTACGGAGACGGCCCGGGCGAGGGCGACCATCTGCTGGGTGCCGATGCCGAGGGTGTGCAGGGGGCGCTTGGGGTCGACGCGGACGCCGAAGCCGTCGAGGAGTTCGGTGGTCTCGCGGTTCATCCGGGGGAAGTCGATGAGCCCGAAGCGGTTCTTCGGCTCCCGGCCCAGGAAGATGTTGCGCGCCACGCTCATCAGCGGGACGAGGTTCACCTCCTGGTAGATGGTGGAGATCCCGGCCTGCTGCGCCTCGAAGGGGCGGGCGAAGCGGACGGGTTCGCCACTGACGCGCACCTCGCCCTCGTCGCTCTGGTAGACGCCGGTGAGCACCTTGATGAGGGTGGACTTGCCGGCCCCGTTCTCGCCGACGAGCGCGTGGACCTCGCCCGCGCGCAGGGCGAAGGAGACGTCGTCCAGGGCGACGACGCCCGGGAACCGCTTGCTCACGGAGCGGGCTTCGAGGACGGGTTCGGCGACAGCGGCCCCGGCCCCGGAGGTCTCCGGGTGCGGGGGTGTCGCGTGGGTGGGTGCCATGGATCCTGGCCTTCCGGTGGTACGGGAACGGTCCCGGGCCGCCGCGTCGCCCCGGGGGGGGATGCCCGGGGTCGAGGCGGCGGCCGGAGTGCCGGTCGGAGTGCCGGTGCGGGTTCCGGTGGGAGCGCCGGCCGGGTCAGTACGCTCCGTTGAGCGATTCCTTGGCGTTGGCCTCGTCGTACTCGCGGTCGGTGATGATGACGTTCTCGGGGATCCCCTCACCGGCGTAGAACTTCTGCGCGGTGGCGAAGGCGAGCGGACCGAAGCGCGGGTTGGACTCGATGACGGCGTTGTACTCGCCGTTGACCAGGGCCTGGACGGCGTTGCGGGTGCCGTCGACCGACACGATCTTGACGTCCTTGCCGGGCTTCTTGCCGGCCGCCTTCAGCGCGGTGACCGCACCGAGGCCCATCTCGTCGTTCTCGGCGTAGACGGCGGTGATGTCGGGCTTGGACTGGATGAGCTGCTCCATGACCTGCTGGCCCTTGTCGCGGGCGAACTCGCCGGTCTGCTGGGCGACGATCTCCAGTCCGGGAGCCTCGGCCTTCACCTGGTCGACGAAGCCCTTGGTGCGGTCGGTGGTGACGTTGTTGCCGGAGGCGCCGAGCAGGATCGCGACCTTGCCCTTGCCGCCGGTGACCTTGATCATCGCGTCGGCGGCGCGCTTGCCCTGCTCGACGAAGTCGGAGCCGAGGAAGGCGACGTAGTCCTTGCAGGCGGTGGAGTTGACCTTGCGGTCGATGGTGAGGACGGGGACCTTCTTGGCGGCTGCCGCCTTCAACGCGGGCTCCAGACCGTCGGAGTTGAGCGGGGCGACGATGAGGAACTGCGCACCCTGGGAGAGCATGTCCTGGATGTCGCTGATCTGCTTGGACAGCTGGGACTGGGCGTTGGTGGTGAGGAGCTTCTTGACGCCGATCTTCTTCGCCTCGTCCTTGATGGACTGGGTCTCGGCGATCCGGAAGGGGTTGGCCTCCTTCTCCGACTGGGAGAAGCCGACCACCGCGTTCTTGAGGTCCAGCTTGGGCGCGCCGTAGGTCTCCAGCGTGCAGCCCGAACCGGACGAGGTTTCGGGGGTCTTGGCCTCCTGGGCCGCCTGACTGCTGTCGCCGCCCGCGTTGTTGGAGGTCTCCGACTTGGCGCAGCCGGCGGCGGCCAGCGTGGTGGCGGCGAGGACGCAGGCCACGGCGAGGGTACGGGATCGACGCTGGATCATCATGCGCGGAACGCTCCTTGGCGGGTTGACGGCACGCTGATCGGCGTGCGGTCGGGCATGCGGGACGAGGCATCGGCCACGGGGCAGCTGATGCCACTGCATTCCTCACACCCCTGCTCCGGACTGCGGGAACAGCGGTCGTGAGAGCCTGCGCAGCCTGTCGGCGGCTCGGTTTACAACGTTATATAGGCGGTGCGGCACGGGCGGCAAGAGCGTTGTCGATGCGTTTCCAAAAAGTGTCGGCCGACCGCCCGGGCGCTTCCACGACCGGCGGCCCACCGGGCGGCACAGGCTCTGCGCGGGGTCTGGACACCCGCCCGACACCGTGCTGTCATACCGCCGGACGCCTGATTTCTAACGTTGCAAGAACGGCTCTCGTCCGACCGCCCCGCGCGCGACGGCGGTCCTCGGCATGCGCCCGGCCGTTCGGCCCGCCGCTCCGCCCCCGCACCTCAGGTCACTTGCGTACCACCGGCAGCCCCGCCCTGCACGGCCTCGGTGCCGTGCAGCCACCCCCACCGAGTCCGGCCGCGGCACAGGCGGTCGCGGCCGAGAGCAGGAGCCGCACCGATGCCCCTGAACCGCAGGCAGCTCATCACCACCGCGGTGGCCACCGCCGTCGCCACCGGCGTCACGAGCCGGTGGGCGACCGCCGCGACGCCCGACCGCCACCGGGTCCCGGGCGCCCGCGGCGGCCACTACTCCCCCAATGCCGCCCCGTTGCACCCCACCGCTTTCCTGAAGCTGCCCCCGGGCAAGGTGACGGCGCACGGCTGGCTGGCCGGACAGCTGAAGCTCCAGCTGGAGGGGCTGTGCGGCCGGTACGAGGAGTTCTCGCACTTCCTCGACTTCACGGCCACCGGCTGGGTCCGCCCGGACCGGGGCGGCTGGGAGGAAGTCCCGTACTGGCTGCGCGGTTACGCCGATCTCGCGATCGTCACCGGTGACGCGACCGCTCTGGCCACCACTGGCCGCTGGATCGACGCGATCCTCGCCACCGGCCGGAGCGACGGCTTCTTCGGCCCGCAGGCGCTGCGGACCTCGCTCAACGGCGGGCCCG
The DNA here is from genome assembly GCF_000261345.2 of Streptomyces globisporus C-1027. Lineage (NCBI taxonomy): Bacteria > Bacillati > Actinomycetota > Actinomycetes > Kitasatosporales > Streptomycetaceae > Streptomyces > Streptomyces globisporus. The sequence continues at coordinate 513,942 of NZ_CP013738.1, forward strand.
ACTTCTGGCCGTTCCTCCCCCTGATCCAGGCCCTGCGCTCCTGGCAGGAGTACACGGAGGACGACCGGATCATCCCCTTCCTCAGCCGCTTCTTCCGCTACATGAACGCCCAGGGCCCGGGCGCCTTCGACACCAGCTGGATCGCCCTACGCTGGGGCGACGGCCTGGACAGCGTCATGTGGCTCTACAACCGGACCGGCGACGCCTTCCTCCTGGACCTCGTCGACAAGATCCACCGGTACGGGGCGGACTGGGGCGACAACCTGGTCAACCCGCACAACGTGAACATCGCCCAGGGCTTCCGGGAGCCCGCCCAGTTCGCGCTGCGCAGCGGCTCGGCCACCGACACCCGCAACACCTACGGCACGTACGCGAAGGCCATGGACGCCTACGGGCAGTTCCCCGGCGGCGGCTTCGCCGGGGACGAGAACGCCCGGCCCGGGCACGGCGACCCCCGCCAGGGCTTCGAGACCTGCGGAATCGTCGAGTTCATGGCGAGCCACCAGCTGCTCACCCGGATCACCGGGGACCCGCTGTGGGCCGACCGCTGCGAGGAGCTGGCGTTCAACTCGCTGCCGGCCTCGCTCGACCCGTCGGGCAAGGCGGTGCACTACATCACCGGCGCCAACAGCGTGGACCTGGACAACGAGCCCAAGCGGGACCGCCAGTTCCAGAACCCGTTCGCGATGCTGGCGTATCTGCCGGGCGTGGACCAGTACCGCTGCTGCCCCCACAACTACGGCATGGGCTGGCCGTACTTCACCGAGGAGCTGTGGCTCGCCACCCCCGACGGCGGGCTCGCGGCGGCGATGTACGCGCCCAGCGAGGTCACCGCGAAGGTCGCGGACGGAACAGAGGTGACGTTCGTCGAGGAGACCGGCTATCCCTTCACGGACACCGTCACCCTGTCCCTCACCGCACCGATGCCGCTGGCCTTCCCGCTGGTCCTGCGCATCCCGGCCTGGTGCGCGGACCCCGACGTCCGGGTCAACGGACAGCGGGTCGCCGCGCCCGTCGGCCCGGCCTTCACCCGGATCGAGCGGACCTGGTCCAGCGGCGACCGGGTCACCCTGCGGCTGCCGCAGCGCACCGCCGTACGCACCTGGGCGGAGAACCACGACTCCGTCAGCGTGGACCACGGGCCGCTCACGTACTCGCTGCGGATCGGGGAGGAGTACGAGCGGATCGGCGGCAGCGACAGCTTCCCGGAGTACGCGGTCCACGCCACGACCCCGTGGAACTACGGCCTCGTCCTGGACCCCGCCCGGCCGGCGGCGTCCCTGCGCCGCCGCTCCACGGGCCGGGCCCCCGGCGACAACCCGTTCACGCTGGACGGCACCCCGCTCACCATGACCGCCCGCGCCCGCCGCATCCCCGAGTGGACGGCGGACGACGAGCACGTGGTCGCGCCCCTCCAGCCGAGCCCGGCGCGCTCGACGGAGCCGGTCGAGGAGGTCACGCTCGTGCCCATGGGCGCGGCGCGGCTGCGGATCACGTCGTTCCCGACGGCCGCCCCGGAGGCCGAGCCGTGGCTCGCGGACCGCTGGTACCGGATCGCGAACCGGCACTCCGGCAAGGTGCTCGGCGTGGACGGCATGTCGACCGCGAACAGCGCCCACGTGGTGCAGTTCGGCGACACCGGCACGGCGGACCATCTGTGGCGGCTGGTCGCCAACGGCGACGGCTGGTACCGGATCCGCAACCGGCACTCCGGCAAGGTGCTGGGCGTCGACCTGATGTCGACGGCGAACAGCGCGCACATCGTCCAGTTCGACGACAACGACACCGCCGACCACCTGTGGCAGCTCGTTCCGGACGGGGGCGGCTGGTACCGGATCCGCAACCGGAACTCGGACAAGGTGCTCGGCGTGGACGGGATGTCCACCGCGGACAGCGCGCACGTCGTGCAGTACGACGACAACGGGACGGCCGACCATCTGTGGCGGCTGCTGCTCTGAGCGCTCCTCTCCCTTCCCTCCCCGACGTACCCCCTTCCAGCCCCGTACGACCGTAGAAAGGGATGTCCATGCGACCAGCACCCGCACCCCGCCGCCGCACCTGGTGGCGGAGATTGACGGCCACCACCGGCCTTCTCGCCCTGGTGGCCACCGCCCTCGTGGGGACCGGCACCGCCCCGGCCGCCGCCGCGCCCGCCGCCTGGGAGCCGAAGCCCGCGCCCATGACGACGCCGTGGACGGACAGCGTCCCCGTCGACAAGCCGCTGCCGGAGTATCCCCGCCCGCAGCTGACCCGGCCCGACTGGACGAACCTCAACGGAATCTGGGACTTCGCGGTCACCGGCCGTGACGCCGGGCAGCCGGCCACGTTCCCGGAGCAGATCCGGGTCCCGTTCGTCGCCGAGTCGGCGCTCTCCGGCATCCAGCGCCGCATCACCGAGAACGACAAGCTCTGGTACAAGCGGACCTTCACCGTCCCCGCGAACTGGAATAACCGCCGGGTCAAGCTGCACTTCGGGGCCTCCGACTGGCAGACCACGGTCTGGGTCAACGGCACCCAGGTCGGGGCGCACAAGGGCGGGTTCGACTCGTTCGCGTACGACATCACGCCGCAGCTCAACGGCGGGACGAACACGGTCGTGGTCTCCGTCTACGACCCGAGCCAGACCGGCGGCCAGGCGGTCGGCAAGCAGCGCATCAACGATGTGAAGCCGCACCCGGGCGGCGGGATCTTCTACACCGCGGCCTCCGGCATCTGGCAGACGGTCTGGCTGGAACCGGTGGCCTCCGCGCACATCACCCGCCTCGACATGACGCCGAACCTGGGCGACAACACCCTGCGGGTGAAGGTCCAGACGGCGGGCGCGGCGGGCCGGAGCGCCCGGATCACCGTCTCCAGCGGCGGTACGGTCGTGGGCACGGCGACCGGCGCGGTGAGCGGCGAGATCTCCGTACCCGTACCGAACCCCCGGCTGTGGACGCCCGAGGATCCCTTCCTGTACGACGTGAAGGCGGACCTCCTGGACGGTTCGGCCGTCACCGACACCGTGGGCAGCTACACCGGCATGCGGTCGATCGGGATCGCCAAGGTCGACAACATCCTGCGGCCGGTGCTCAACGGGAAGTTCGTGTTCCAGACGGGCACCCTGGACCAGGGGTACTGGCCGGACGGCATCTACACCGCGCCGAGCGACGCGGCGCTGAAGTACGACCTCCAGGCGCACAAGGACCTCGGGTTCAACATGGTCCGCAAGCACATCAAGGTGGAGCCGCAGCGGTGGTTCTACTGGGCGGACAAGCTGGGTCTGCTGGTGTGGCAGGACATGCCGTCGATGGACACCGGCAAGGTGCCGGACGGACCGGCCCGCACCCAGTGGGAGGCGGAGTACCGCACCATCATCGACCAGCACCGCAGTTCACCCTCGGTGGTGATGTGGGTCAACCAGAACGAGGGCTGGGGGCAGTACGACCAGGCGAGGATCGCCGACGAGGTGAAGGCCCAGGACCCCTCGCGTCTGGTCAACAACATGAGCGGGGTCAACTGCTGCGGCTCGGTCGACGGCGGCAACGGCGACGTGGTGGACAACCACATCTACGTCGGCCCCGGGAACACCGCGCCGAGTGCCACCCGGGCGGCCGTGCTCGGCGAGTTCGGCGGGCTCGGCTACAAGGCGCCGGGCCACGAGTGGTATCCGGGCGGCGGCTTCAGCTACGAGGACCAGCCGAGCATCGCCGCGCTCAACAACCGGTTCGTCGGTCTCCTGGACGCCATCCGGATCGGCCAACTGCCCGCCGGGCTCTCCGCGTCGGTCTACACGGAGATCACGGACGTCGAGAACGAGGCGAACGGGCTGCTGACGTACGACCGCCAGGTGGTGAAGGTCGACACGGCCCGGGTGAAGGCCGCCAACCAGGCCCTCATCCAGGCGTCCCGCAACCCCGCCCCGCCGGTGAACCTCCCCACCGGGCAGAACAAGTCGCTGCGGGTCACCACCCCCGGCCACACCACCAAGCACCTGCGCCACTACGACGGGCTGGCCTTCACCGAGGTGGTGAACAGCGGAAGTCCGGCCGTGCTCAAGGCGGACGCCACCTGGAAGATCGTCACCGGGCTCGCCAACAGCAACTGCTACTCCTTCGAGTCCCGGAACTACCCCGGCGAGTTCCTCCGGCACCGGGAGTTCCGGGTCCGCCGCGACGCCAACGACAACTCCGCGCTGTTCAAGGCGGATGCGACGTGGTGCGCGGTCGCGGGCACCGGCGGGGTGCGGTTCACCAGCGCCAATCTGCCGGGCAGCTATCTGCGCCACATCGACTCCGAGGTGTGGCTCGCCACGCCGGGCGGGGGGCAGCCCTTCGACAGCCCTGCGCTGTTCACCGAGGACACGACGTGGGCGGTGGACGCTCCGTGGGCGCCGTGACCTGACCTGACCAGGGGCACGGGCAGGGGCCCGGCTGCGGCGGAGGACACTCCCTCCATCGCCGCCGGGCCCCTTTGCGTGAGCCGTACGGCCGGGCTCAGCGGATCAGAAGCGGTTCGGGGCGCGTTCCGGGACCGGGGACCCGGGGAGCGCGTCCGGCTTCTCGTTCTGGCGGGCCTGCGCGTTCGACGCGGCGGTCGCCTTGCAGGTCACGTCCTTCGCGGGCAGCTTGCCGGTGGACAGGTAGCGGTTGACCGCGCCGTCCGTGCAGGCGTTGCCGCTCGGGTAGACGCCGTGGCCCTCGCCGCCGAGGACGGTGACCATCTTCGAGCCCTTCAGCTGCGCGTGCAGGGCCTGGCCGCTGGGCAGCGGGGTCTGCGAGTCCCACTCGTTCTGGACGACCAGGGAGCCGGCCTTGTTCTTGACCACGGTCACCGGCTCGGCGGACTTCCCCCAGAAGGCGCAGGGCTTGATGCTGGACGCGAAGTCCCCGAAGAGCGGGTAGCGGCCCTTGTCCTCGATGGCGTCCCGCCGGTAGGTCTCCGAATCGCGCGACCACACGGCCGAATTGTCGCCGCACACCACGGCCCAGAAGCTGGCCGTCCCGTTGTCTGCGGGGGTCTCGGCGGCGAGTGCGGCCTTCCCGGCCCACTCGGGCGCCGGGTTCCCGCCGTCCTCGGTGATCCTGGCGAGCTTCTTCGCGGAGGCTGGCTTGCCCGCCGCGGCCTTCTTCAGCTCCACGACCGCCTCGGATGCGGCCTGCGGGGTGAAGGACAGCGCACGCATCCCCTGGCGGATGTCGTCGCCGCTGGTGGGCTGTCCGTCCACCTCGATCGGGTCCTTGTCGGCCCGCGCGACGAGATCCCAGAAGGTCCGGTCGACCTTCTTCGGGGTGTTGCCGAGGCCGTACGTCTTCGAGCGCGCAGCGGCCCACTCGGTCCACCGGTCGAACGCGGGTTCCGCACCCTCGGCCCACCACTGGATCATCCCGCGCCAGGCACGCTGCGGGTCGACCGCGCTGTCCAGCACGAACCGCCCGGCCCGGGCCGGGAAGAGCTGGGCGTAGACGGCCCCCAGATAGGTGCCGTAGGAGTAACCGAAGTAGGAGATCTTCTTCTCACCGAGGATCGCCCGCACCAGATCCATGTCGCGCGCGGTGTTGCGGGTCGTGATGTGCGGGAGCCGGTCCCCCATCTTCTTGCGGCACTTGTCCGCCACCGTGCGCGCCCAGGCGACGTCCTTGGCGTACGTCTCCGCCTTGTAGGGCCGCAGCCAGTTCTCCTGCTCCGGCGTCAGGTTGCAGGAGACCGGGCTGGAGCGGCCGACACCGCGCGGGTCGAAGCCGACCAGGTCGTAGCTCTTCAGTACGGACTTGGGCAGCTCCTCCTTCATCATCAGTGGCATCCACAGCCCCTCGCCGCCGGGGCCGCCGGGGTTGGAGAGCAGGATGCCGCGCCGCTTGCCGGGCTCGGCGGTCTTGATCCGGGATATCGCCAGGTCGATCCGCTTGCCTCCGGGCTTGCGGTAGTCCAGCGGAACCTTGACGGTGGCGCACTGGTACGCCGCGGAGGTCTCGGCGTCGCACCGCTTCCACGCGGGCTTCTGCTTCACGTACCGGTCGAGCACGCTCTTGGCGGCGGGCGAGGAGCCGGCCGAGGGGGTCCCGGCCGAGGGGGCGGCAGCCGGGGCCGCGGTGGCCGTCGAGGCGGCGAACGCCGGGGCCAGCGTCGCCAGGGCGCTCACGGCCACCAGGGGCGCGAGACGTCGTCTGCGCACGATATCGATCCTTCCGGTCGCATGTTCGGACAGGAGGATCTTGTCGGACCTCTGTACGTCTGCGTATCCCTCCCGGGGCCCCAACTCCTCTACGTCTCGGGAATGACGGCAAAAGGCGTGAATGGTCCGCGAGTTGGAGAACCATTCACGCCCTTGCGGGGTCCGCTCCCCTTCCGGCGCGCCCGGGGGTTCCGGATGCGCCGGAAGGGGGTCCCCCGGTCCTTGCGGGTTACGGCTTCTGACGGCCGTGCAGCGTGGACACCTCCTCCGCGGTCAGGGCCTTGTCGTACGCCTCGACCTGATCCACGGAGCCGTTCCAGAAGTCGACCTTGGCGCCGTCGTACTGGGCCCGGCCGACGGAGAGCGGGCCGGTGCTCACATCGGCCGGCCCGGCCTCCGCGGTGGCGGCGGGCTTCCCGTCGACGTACAGCGTGATCGCGTCACCCTTGCGGACCCCGACCAGGTGGTACCACTTCCCGGTCTCCGGGGTGATCTCCAGGCGGGCGCGCTTGCCGCCCGGGGTGGAGAAGGCGAACGCCCCCTGGCCGTACTGGAGGTAGAAGGGGTTCTCGGTGCGCCGGCCGTCCTGGCTGACGACGGTGGCGTAGTTGCCGGGTACGGCGTCGAGCGAGGCCCACGCGGAGACGGTGTAGTCCTTGGTGGTGTCCACGACCGGACCGGCGCTCTGCGCGTAACTCCCCTCGCCGTCGAACGTCAGCGCCGAGCCCGTGACGCCCGGGGCCCAGGACGAGCCGCCCTGCAGGGTGAGATGGGCCTTGTTGGGGCCGCTGTCCCGGGCGGTCGTGCCCTTGTTCTCGTCGAGCGACCAGGAACCGCCGCCCTTCAGCTCGTCGCGCTGACCGGCGTTGGCCCCGGCGGCGATGACCTGGCGGTTGATCTCCCGGACCTTCTTCGGGTCGACCTTGATCTCCCGGCGGTCGTATGTCCAGAGCCCGTTGAGCTCGTTCTCCAGGTCGCTGACCTGCGTGTAGACGGAGCCGGACAGTTCCGCGCCGGCGGCCGCGAGGTAGTACGTACGGGTGTTGTCGACGTACTTCGCGGTGAGGGCGGCCTTGTCCGCCACGCCGGAGTAGATGTTGGCCGGTGCCCCGGGCCACATGTGACCGGGCGTCCGGAGCGTGAAGCCGCCGTGCTCGCCGTCCATCGCGGCGCGGTGCTCGTCCGGGAAGGCCGGGTCGTTGTTCACGTAGTCGTGGTGGTCGATGATCTCGCCCTTGCCGGAATCACCCTTGGAGGCGCAGCAGTTGACACCGCTGTGCGCGTTGACCACGCGGGACGGGTCCAGCGCCTTGACGTCCTCGGCGATCTTGCCGGTCTCCGTGCGGTCCCACTCGCCCCAGCCCTCGTTGAAGACGATCCAGCCGCTGATCGAGGGGTAGTTGTGGAACTGCTTCATCAACTCCTTGCCCTGGGTGAGGAAGGCGTTCTTGCCGGCGTCGTTGTCGATGTCGGCGTTGACGAAGTCCTGCCACACCAGAAGTCCGAGCCGGTCTGCGTGGTAGTACCAGCGCGGCGACTCGACCTTGATGTGCTTGCGTACGGCGTTGAAGCCGAGGTCCTTCTGGGCCTTCAGGTCGAAGGTGAGGGCCGCGTCGCTGGGCTGGGTGTACAGCCCGTCGGGCCAGAAGCCCTGGTCGAGCATGGCGAGGGAGAAGAACGGCTTCCCGTTGAGGACGAGCTTCTGGTAGCCGCCCACCTTGTCGACCTTTAGCTGCCGCATGCCGAAGTAGCTTTCGACGCTGTCCTTGGAGCGGCCGTCGGTGAGGGAGACGTCGAGGTCGTACAGGTAGGGGTCGTCGGGCGACCAGACGTGCTGGTTCTTGAGCTGGAGGCTGAGCTTGCGGTTGGCGGGGCCGCTGACCGTGCCGACGGCCTTGCCCTTGCGGTCGCGGGCGACAGCGGTGATCCGGGCGTCGGGGGACGCCTTCGCGGAGTTGACGGTGACCGCGAGGCGGCCGGTGTCGATGTCCGGGGTGGTGGTCAGGGAGTCGATGGCCGCGGGCGCGACCGGCTCCATCCACACGGTCTGCCAGATGCCGGAGGTCGGGGTGTAGACGATGCCGCCGGGGTTGGTGGACTGCTTGCCCTTGGGCTGGTTCGGGCCCGTCTTGTCGGTGACCGCGACGACGATCTCCTGGGGGCCGCTGCCCTTGAGCGCGTCCGTGATGTCGGCGGTGAACCCGGTGTACCCGCCGGTGTGTTCGGCGACCTTGGTGCCGTTGACCCACACGGTGGACCGGTAGTCGACGGCGTCGAAGTTGAGCTTCAGCCGCTTGTCCTTGCCGGACGCACCCTTACCGCCCTTGCCGATCGACCAGTTCTTCGGCACGGTGACGAGCTTGCGGTAGAACATGTGGTCCTCGTCGCGCTCCAGGCCGGAGAGCTGGGACTCGACCGGGAACGGCACGATGATCTTCTCGTCGAGCTTCTTGCCGAAGACCGGCTGCTCGCCCTCGGCGGCCCCGGCGAACTCCCAGGGGCCGTTGAGGTTCTTCCACTGGTCGCGGACCTGCTGCGGCCGGGGGTACTCGGGCAGCGGGTGGTTCTTGTCCAGCTTGTCGCCCCAGGGGGTGGTGAGGCGGTGCGTGGAGAGGTTCTTCGCGGTCCGCCCGATCTCGGGCACGGTCTCCGACCCGGACTTCAGACCGCCCTGACCGTCGTAGGCGACCTTGACGCGCTGGTCCTTCTGAACGGGCGCGGCAAGGTCGATGACCAGCGCGTTCGGGTTGTTCGAAGCCCGGTTCACCGACTTCACCGGCATCGGGGAGGTGTCGACCTCGATCGTGAGGTGCTCCTTCACCTTCCGCCAGTCCGCGACCCGGTCCCTGAAGGTGGCCTGGAGGCGCTTGCCGTTCTGCGCGACACTCAGGGCGACCGGGTAGACCTCGAAGTCGGCGGGCGGGGTGAACGCGGACTCGGGGACGATCTGCTTCTTCAGGCCGTCGGCCTCCCAGCGGAGGAACATGCTGGCGCCGCCCGTGTCCTGGAACATCTCCAGCTTGAAGTCGTGCTTCTCCCCCGCCTTCAGGGAGATCGGCTCGCTGCGCTGCTCCTTGTCCCAGTCCGGCTCCCAGTGGTCGATGACAACGTTGCCGTCGAGGAAGAGCCGGAACCCGTTGTCGCCGATGGCGGAGAAGATGTACTCGCCGGTCTCGGGGGCCTCGATCTGGCCGGTCCACCGGGCCGTAGTGTGCTCGGTCTTCCCGGTCGCCGACTCGAACGCGCCGGTGAGTCCGGGGAAGTTGATGTCGGGGTCGAGGGTGGTGGCGCCGAGCTCGGCGAAGTCGCGGGCGCCCGGGGCGGACATGCTGAAGTACTCGCCCTTCAGCCCGTGGACATCGGTGACCGGGTCGTCGGCCGTGAAGGCCTTCGCGGCGGCTTCGGCCGGTACGGCGGGTGCGGCGGCCGCCGTCGGGACCAAGGTGGCACCGACCGGTATGAGCAGCGCCGCAGCGCAGGTCAGGGCCCTGAACAGGGCACGGGGGCGCGGGTGTTGTCGTCTCAAGGCGTCGTCCTCGTCGAAGAGCCGGGGGTGCCTCCAACCAGCGAGGCACTGCACATAGTCGAACATTGAGCCACAACACCAAACACTGCACAACGGTCGTGCACGCGAAATTTTCAACGATAGAAACAGCGGGCCTCACACCAGGAACGATGCGGCCGCGGGGACCGGCCGAGGAGGGGCGAAGGCTGGGCCAATCGGCACACTGAGCGCACGTTTCACCGCCGGGTCTCCATGAAACGCCGATTCGGGGGTACGCGAACGGCCAGACAGAAGGCTCACGCGACGGGGTGAACGCAATGAACGACCGCATCCTGATGACGTTTTCACCGGACGGCGAGACCCGTACCGACTTCGTCTGCCGGCCGGAGAAGGCCGCCGACGCGCGGGACGCCGTCAGCGCCTTCGTCGCCCGGCTGCATCCCGCACCGAACTCGCACATGGTCCAGAACCTCCTGATCCTCGTGTCGGAGCTGGTCACCAACGCCGTCCGGCACGCGGGGGCCGTCACCGCGCTGTGGCTGACCGCGGACCGCAGGGGCGTCCATGTCCGGGTCACCGACCCGAGTCCGGCACACCCGCAGGACCGGACGCCCGACCTGACCGGCCGGACCGGCGGGTTCGGCTGGCCCATGGTCCAGCGGCTGGCCCAGGAGGTGCGGGTCCGCCGGACGGTGAGCGGCGGGAAGGTCATCCTCGCCACCGTGCCGCGCTGAGGACCGGCCCCGGAATACCGGACGGACCGCGGAACCGGGCCCGGATACCGGAGCGACCCCCCGACGACGGACGGCCAAAACCTCGACGGCGGGCGCCACTCGGCACATGGTGCTGGTGGTCGTGCTGACCCGGCCCGAGGGCGGCGACGGGTCGAAGGAGGGCGGCGAGGTCTTCCTCCAGGCGGCGGGCGAGTCCGGGCCGGATCCGTTCACGGAGTCCACGGCGAACGACGACGCGCCCGCGCCCGGGACCGCCAGCCCCTCCGTCGCGCCGAGCCCGTCGAAGACCGGCGCGCAGGTGACGCGGGGCGTGGACGGCGCGGCCCCGGGGCTGTACGGAGGCACGCAGAAGATCGCGAGCTGCGATGTGGAGCAGCAGGTCAAGGTGTTGCAGGCGACGCCGGACGAGAACCGGGCGTTCGCCTCGGTCCAGGACATCGAGCCGTCCGCCGTCCCCGGCTATCTGCGCGGGCTCACCCCCGTGACGCTGCGCATGGACACCCGGGTCACCAACCACGGTTACCGGGACGGCGAGGCCAACGCCTATCAGGCCGTGCTCCAGGCGGGTACGGCCGTCCTCGTCGACGACCGGGGCGTCCCCAGGGGGCGGTGCGCGTGCGGGAATCCGCTGCTGCCGCCCGTCGCCCAGGACGACCCGCGGCAGACGGGCAAGGCGTGGCCGGGCTACCGGGCTTCCGATGTGGTCGTGGTGGAGCCGTCCGGGAAGCCGGTGAAAGAGTTCGTGATGGTCGATCCGGAGAACGGCGACTGGTTCAAGCGGCCGGCCGGCGACACGGGCGACGGCGACAAGAAGACGGATCCGCCGAAGAACGCCTCCGAGTCCCCCTGCCCGCCCGGGTCGGACCCCTGTCCCACCTCGTCCGGGGACACCACCCCGTCGGAGCCGGCGCCGGACGACCGTACGTCGCAGCCCGGTGAGGATCCGGCGACGTACGAGCCCCCGCCGGACGCCCCGGCGACCTCGGAGCCGCCGCCCGACGACCCGGGGACGGAGCCCGCGCCGGAGGACCCGCCGGGCTCGCCCGCCCCGGACACCGGGGCCCCGCAGGAGCCCGGCGCGGGGACACCCCCGCCGGGCGCACCCGCCTTCGGCTGAGCCGGTCAGGAAGAACGGTGGTCCGCCCGCCCCTCAGCCCACGGCGTCGGGGCGGCGCTCCACCGGGGCCGCCGGGGTCTTGGCCCGCGTGCCCGTTCCCGTACGCACTCCGGCCGCGGCTGCCGCCGAGTGCAGGGAACGCAGGGCGACCAGCAGGAAGCCGATGTCGTCGAGGTAGACGGGGTCGGGCAGCAGGTCGACGGGCGACACGGTGTAGATGACGGCGGCCCAGACGAGCGCCTTGCTGCGCAGCGGGATGCCGGCGTCGACCAGCAGCTTCCTGGCCCTGAAGACGCGGACCAGCAGCACGACGGCCAGAGCCAGCATGATCAGCGCGGCCACGGCGCCGAGAACGAGCCAAGCGGTGGTGTCCATGGCTCATCGTGTACCCACTCGTTCCCGGATCACGAACACCTCTCCGGGCGGCGGCACTCCGCGGCGTACGGGTCAGGCCGCGCCGCGTCCCCGGGCCTCCGCGCGCCTGCGGCTGCGCCGCTTCAGGGCGCGTCGCTCGTTCTCGGACAGGCCGCCCCAGATACCCGAGTCCTGTCCGTTCTCCAGGGCCCACTCCAGGCAGGCCGCCTGGACGGGGCAGGTCCGGCAGACGGCCTTGGCCTCCTCGGTCTGGACGACCGCGGGGCCGGTGCTCCCGATGGGGAAGAACAGGTCCGGGTCCTCCTCGCGGCAGGCGGCGTGCAGGCGCCAGTTCTCGGTGCTGCTCAACTCTGCTCACTCCCGAATGTCGTGACGTCGTAAGTCGGTTGCCGTACGTGTCTTCCGTGCGGGTGACCGATGATCGACGCCTCAAACACGTATCGGGCGGACAGAACCGGCCGCCGCAGCGCGTAGGGCCGGCTACGCGTGCGGGGGGACCGGAGGGCGGTGGAGGGCGAGCAGGGCCTGATCGTCCTGGATCCGGCCCCCGGTGTGATGGCCGACGTCCTCGATCAGCAGGTGGAGGATCTGTGCCGGGGAGGCCGGGTCGCCGACCAGCGCGCGGTGGTGGACGAGGAACGGCAGCCGGACGGACGCGTCGTAGAAGACCCCGGACTCGTCGCGGGCCTCGGTGACCCCGTCCGTGTAGCAGATGAGAGTGGCGCCCGGCGGGAACGGGAACGTGTCGACCGGGCACGACCAGGTCCCCAGGCCGCTCATGCCGAGCGGGGGTGCCTCCTCGGAGGGTTCGAGGACGGTGGCCCGGCCCTGGGCGTCCAGGAGCACCGGCGGTGGATGTCCCCGGTTGACGACCCGTACGGTGCCGAGGTCGTCGGCGAACTCCGCGATCAGCGCGGTGGTGAACCCCTCCTCCTGCTCCTGGCCGCCGCGCCTGCCGCCCTCGCGCTGGAGGGCCCGTTCCAGCGCGGCGACCAGGCCGGGCAGGTCCTCCGCCTCGTCCGCCGCGTAACGGAAGGCCCCCAGGTCCGCGCAGACCGCGCTCACCGCACCCAGGCCCTTGCCCCGGACGTCCCCGACCATCACGCGCACCCCGTGCGGGGTCTCCTGGACGACGTAGAGGTCGCCGCCGATCATGGCCTCGTCCTCGGCGGGCACATACCGGGCGGCGATCCTGAGCTCCCCGAGGCGCGAAGGGGGGCGGGGCAGGACGGCGCTCTGGGCCACGGCGGCGATGTGCCGGGCGCGCCGGGTCCGGGCGTCCCGGCCCTCCAGGGAGCGGTTGATGAGGACGGCCAGCACGGTTACGGCCAGAAGGGTGAGCTGGTTGGCGACGCCGCGCTGCCAGCCGAAGGTGCCGTCGTAGAGGGCGAGGACCGCGTGGACGGCCATGGCGAGCGCCCCGATCGCGATGATGCCGCGCAGACTCAGCAGCGGCGCGGCGGCGACCGGCGCCGCCATCAGCAGGGGCGCCGAGGTGACGTCCGTCGGGGTCACCAGGTCCAGCACGACGCCCAGCACGATGACCCCCAACGGGATCCACTTGGCCCTGCGCAGCTGCACCACTCCCCCACGCTGTACGGGACCGGGTCCCGCCGCATCCCGGCGGCGGGCCGGACGCGGTCACTCCGGCAGCGGGGTCCCGGGTCCCGGCGCGGCGGCGCAGGCGGCGTCGAGCCGGATGCGGTGGGCCGTCACGGCCTCGGGATCGTCGATGAGGTCGACCCGGACGCCCGGGGTCTCCAGCACCGCCTGGTCCCCGATCTCGGGTGCGGGCACCCGGAGGATGTGCAGGGGCGGTACGCCGGTCAGGGGATGCGGCGGGTGGTCCAGGGGCACCACCTGGACGGTGACGTGCTGCTCCCGCATGGCCTCGGCCAGCGCGGCCCGCTGCCCCTCCATGGTCTCCCGGTCGCCGACCCGCGTATGGAGGGCCGCCGCCGGGAGCAGGGCCCACAGGGTGGCTCCGCGCTCGCACAGACGGCGGCGGCGCTCGTGCAGCAACTCGACCCGGCGTTCCCGGCGGGCGGGGCTGTCCCCGGGGTACTGCGTGCGGTAGAGCGCGGCGGCGTACGCCGGGGTGCGCAGCAGTTCGGGCACGAGCGCCGGGTGCCAGGTCCGCACGAGGCTCGCCGAGGACTCCACGCCGATGACCTCCTGCTGCCAGGCCTCCATGGTGTCCCGCCAGCGGTGCCACCAGCCGGGCAGGTTAGCGGCCGCGAGCCCGGCCATGATGGGCCCGGCCACGGCGGGCGGCACGCCGTAGCAGCGCAGCAGTTCGCCGACCTGCCGGGCGTCGAGTCCGGTCTCCGCGCGTTCGATACGCCGTACGGTGGCGGGGTGGGCGTCCAGTGCCTCGGCGGCGGCCCGCAGGCTGACGCCCGCGCGTTCCCGCAGCATGCGGAGGCGGACCGCGAGGACGCGGTGTTCCACCGTGGGGCCGGACCGGGCTCGCATGCGCATACCTTCTTCGTCGAGCCCCGTGGCGGAGCATTACACACTCTGTCGCTTGCAAAGTATGCGTTTTGCGTCGAGAGTGCATACATGTCGGAAATAGTCAGTTGCGCGGAGCGTGCCCCCGATGACGGAGGTGTCCGAGGTGCCCGAGGTGCACACAGCTGGTGGGTTCCCCGATTGCCCGGGGGGGTGCCGGAGGCCCGGCACCGGGTCCAGGAGGCCATGCGGGCCTGGGGTGAACCGGCCGAACGGGTCGAGGCGGCGGCTCTGATAGTGACCGAACTGGTCACCAACGCGGTGCAGCACACCAGCACCCGGCGGATCCGCTGCCGGCTCCTGCGCTCCACGGCGGGCGTGCGCATCTGCGTGTGGAACCGCGGCCGGGCCCGGATCCCGGCCCCGGCCTCCCCGGCCGACTCGGCGGGCCTCCCCGTCGGCCAGGCCCCCGCAGCGGCCGACCTCGCAGGCGACGACGCGCTCGACCATCTCTCCGAGGACGGCAGGGGCCTGCTGCTCGTCGACGCGCTGGCGGCCCGCTGGGGCACCCGCGCGGCACTGGCGGGCCGGCTCGTCTGGGCCGACCTCTGAGACTTCTCGCCCCCGCCTGATCAGGCGGGAGCCGTACGGCACTCCGGGTGACCCCAGCCGTTCGGGTTCTTCGCGATCGGCTCCTGGGCCGCGTACGGCTTGCCGCAGTGGCACCGGCCCGCGAAGCGCGCCTTGATCGTGCCGGACCGCCCGCTCCGGGACGCGCCCCCGGCGCTCCTCCCCTTCGAGCCGCCCGCCGCCCCGGACGCCTCCGTACGCCCCTTCGTGGACCGCGCGGGCGCGGGCACCGGCAGAGCCGTCGCACCGTGCGCCGTACCGGCCGGAAGCTGGGTGACCGCCACTTCGCTGGCCGCCTGGTCGGCGATCGCGTTGAGCGGGTCGCCGTTCACCTGGTGGGCGGGAACATAGCGGAACGTCACCGAGCGGTCCGCGAGCAGGGCGTCGATGCGGGTGACCAGCTCACGGTTGGCGACGGGCTTGCCGCCGGAGGTCTTCCAGCCGTTGCGCTTCCAGCCAGGCAGCCACTTGGTCACGGCGTTCATGGCGTACTGCGAGTCCATCCGCACCTCGACGCGCACCGCCGGGTCGGTGGACTCCAGCAGCTCCGCCAGGGCGGTGAGCTCGGCGACGTTGTTGGTCGCGGTGCCGAGCGGACCGGCCTCCCAGCGCACCGGGTTGCCCTGCGCGTCGGCCGCGACCCACGCCCAGGCGGCCGGTCCCGGATTTCCCTTCGACGCCCCGTCACACGCGGCGATGATGCTCTCGTTCATCCCTCGATCATGCCAGCCCCGCATGACCACTCCGACCGGCCGCGGGGCGCCCGGCCACCCCGCTCAGGGCAGGATCGAGTCCACGTAACCGCCGTCGACCCGCACGGCCGCCCCGGTCGTCGCCGAGGCCTGCGCGGAGCTGAGGTAGACGACCAGGTTCGCGATCTCCTCGGGCTCGATGAGCCGCTGGAGCAGGGACTGCGGCCGGTGCAGCCGCATGAACTCGCGCTGTGCCTCGTCCCAGGGCAGCTCCTTGTCGACCAGCTCGTAGACGAAGTCCTCCACGCCACCGGTGTGCGTCGGGCCGGCGATCACGGAGTTCACCGTGACACCGGTGCCGGCCGCCTCCTTGGCGAAGCCCCGGGAGACGGCGAGGAGCGCGGTCTTCGACATGCCGTAGTGGATCATCTCGGCGGGGATCACGATCGCGGAGTCGCTGGCGATGTTCAGCACCCGGCCCCAGCCCTGCCCGGTCATCCCGGGAAGGTAGTGGCGGATGAGGCGCACGGCGCTGAGCACGTTCGTGTCGAAGTAGGTCTTCCACTCCGCGTCGGTGATCTCCAGCGGCGGCCGGGATCCGAAGATGCCGAGGTTGTTGACGAGGACGTCGGCCGCCGGGACGGCCGCGGACAGCAGTTCAGCGCCCTCCTCGGTGGTCAGGTCGCAGGCCACGGCGGCCACGGAGGCGTCCGGCACCGCGGCACGCACCGACCGCACCGCCTCGTCCAGCCGCCCCTGGGTCCGCCCGGTGAGGACGACCCCGGCACCCGCCCCGGCCAGTCCGATGGCGATGGCGAGGCCGATGCCCTGCGAGGACCCGGTCACCACCGCGTTCCTGCCCGTCAGATCGATACGCACGCCGCTTCTCCCTCATCCGCTCGTCGGGGCCGTCCCCGCCAGGCTCGCACCCCCGCCCCTCGAACGCCCCTCAGCGCTTGACCTCAAGCAAACTTCAGGTTTTAGCGTTCTCGCTGAACCCGGGGCCGCACGGCCGACGGGGATCCGCAGGCCGTCGGGCGATCCGGGGGCCATCGACTTCGGAGCGCCCCATGGACATGGAAGTCACGGCGTGGCATTCGCTGCACAGCGCGATGAACGCCCAGGAGGACCGTCGGCCCTTCTCCCGGGCGTCCTTGCGCCGCATCATGCTCTTCGCCCGGCCCCACCGACGGCGGATCCACCGCTTCCTGCTGCTGAGCGTCCTGACCGCGCTGCTCGCGGTGGCCACTCCGCTGCTGGCCGGGAAGGTCGTCGACGCGATCGTGAAAGGCGAGGACGCCGGCACGGTCACCCGGCTCGCGCTGCTCATCGCGCTCATCGCCGTCGTCGAGGCCGGTCTGGGTCTGCTCACCCGCTGGCTGTCGTCGACGCTGGGCGAGGGCCTGATCCTGGACCTGCGCACCGCCGTCTTCGACCATGTGCAGAAGATGCCGGTGGCCTTCTTCACGCGGACCCGGACCGGCGCCCTGGTCAGCCGGCTCAACAACGACGTGATCGGCGCGCAGCGGGCGTTCAGCAACACGCTCTCCGGCGTCGTCTCCAACCTCGTCACGCTGCTGCTGACACTCGCGGTGATGCTCACGATCTCGTGGCAGATCACCCTGCTCTCGCTGGTGCTGCTCCCGGTGTTCGTCGTACCGGCCCGCCGGATGGGAGCCCGGATGGCCGGACTCCAGCGGGAGGCGGCCGACCACAACGCCGCGATGGGCACCCAGATGACCGAGCGGTTCTCCGCTCCCGGCGCCACGCTCGTCAAGCTCTTCGGCCGCCCCTCGGACGAGTCGGCCGAGTTCGCCGCCCGCGCCGACCGGGTGCGTGACATCGGCGTCCGTACGGCGATGGCCCAGGCGGCGTTCATCACCGCCCTCACCCTGGTCTCCGCCCTGGCGCTGGCCCTGGTCTACGGGCTCGGCGGCTTCTACGCCCTGCGCGGCAGCCTGGACCCGGGGGCCGTGGTGGCGCTGGCACTGCTGCTGACCCGGCTGTACGCGCCGCTCACCGCCCTCGCCGGGGCCCGGGTCGAGGTGATGAGCGCGCTCGTCAGCTTCGAGCGGGTCTTCGAGATCCTGGACCTGAAGCCGCTGATCGAGCAGAAGCCCGATGCCCGCCGGGTGCCCGAAGGACCGGTCTCCGTGGAGTTCGACGAGGTGTCCTTCGGCTACCCCACCGCCGAGAAGGTCTCCCTCGCCTCGCTGGAGGAGGTCGCCACGCTCGACGACCGGGGCGGGCAACCGGTCCTGCACCAGGTGTCCTTCCGGGCCGAACCGGGCCAGACGATCGCGCTGGTGGGCTCCTCGGGAGCGGGCAAGTCGACGATCGCGCAGTTGCTGCCCCGGCTGTACGACGCGGACGCCGGTTCCGTACGGCTGAACGGGGTCGACGTCCGTGATCTGAGCGCCGACTCGATCCGGGACACGCTCGGCATGGTCACCCAGGACGGGCACCTCTTCCACGAGTCGGTGCGCGCCAACCTGCTGATCGCCCGGCCCGACGCCGCCGAGGACGAGATCTGGGACGCCCTGCGCCGCTCCCGGCTGGACGGGCTGATCGCCTCGCTGCCGGACGGCCTCGACACCGTGGTCGGCGAGCGCGGCTACCGGCTCTCCGGCGGGGAGCGCCAGCGCCTCACCATCGCCCGGCTGCTGCTGGCCCGTCAGCGGGTGGTGATCCTGGACGAGGCGACCGCGCATCTCGACTCCACCTCGGAGGCGGCCGTTCAGGAGGCGCTGGCCGAGGCGCTGTCGGGGCGGACCGCCCTGGTGATCGCCCACCGGCTCTCGACCGTACGGGCGGCCGACCGGATCCTGGTGCTGGAGGCGGGCCGGGTCGTCGAGAGCGGCACGCACACGGAACTGCTGGCGGCCGGCGGGCGGTACGAGGAGCTGTACCGCACCCAGTTCGAGCGGCCGTCCTCGGACGGGGAGCGACCGGTCCAGCCGGTCGGCTGACCCGGGGCCCACGCCCGTGTCGGCGCGCGCTGACACCGTCCGGCCGGACCTCACCGGCCGGGCGGCGTCAGCGCGTGCCGACACGGGCGAAGGAAGGCCGCTCGGCGGTCCGCAGCCGTCGCAGGGCGTGGCCGCCGCACCGGCTCCACTCCTTCGGCGACACCCGCGGGCGGTGCCCGTTGGTGACGAGCGCGTTCACCGAGGCCATCGGGTCCGCCGCCATGGTCTTGGCCAGCAGTACGCCGACCACCAGCGGGAGCAGCGTGACGGCCAGGGCGGAGCCGGCGGTGGTGACGTGCTCGATACGGGGGCGGCGCGGCGCTTCGGAGGTCATACGGCCATCGAACAGCGGCCCGGGAAGCCGGACATCGGGGAACGTACTCAGGAGCGGAGGACCGGCATACTCAGGCGCCCGTCGGGGGACGCTCACAGCGGCCGGGCACACGGCTCCCGGCCGGCCGCCGGACCACGGAAGGACCGCCTCGATGGGTGACAGCCAGGGACGTGCGGGCGAGGGTCACGGGAGTCCGGCCGCGGCCGTGTTCGACGCGCTGGGCGCGGAGTACGAGCGGGCCTTCGCCGCTTCGGCCGCCCACCGGGAGTCGCTGGAGCGGCTGCTGACGGATCTCGCCCCGGGCAGCCGGGTGCTGGACGTGGGCAGCGGGACGGGCCGGCCCACGGCACAGACCCTGGCGGATGCGGGGCACCGGGTGCTGGGCGTCGACGTGTCGCCGGTGATGGCGGCGCTCGCGGCGCGGCAGGTTCCGGAGGCCGAGTTCCGGTGCGCCGACATCCGCGATCTCCCCTTGGCGGAAGCCGAGTTCGACGCGGTCTGTGTGTACTTCTCGCTGCTGCAGCTGGAGCGCGACGAGCAGGCCGGGCTGCTGGAGCGGCTCGTGCGGTCGCTGCGGCCCGGCGGGCTGCTGGTCGCCGCGACGGTGCCGGTGGACGTCTCGGGGGTCGACGCGGTGTTCATGGGGCAGCCGGTCCGGGTCTCCAGCTTCGGCGCCGAGGAGTTCACCGCCCTGATCGCATCGGCGGGGGTCGCCGTGGAGTGGACGCTCAGCGCGCTGTTCACGCCGGACCACCCGGCAGGCGCACCCGAGCCGCACGTCTTCGTGCACGGCCGACGCATCTGACGGCACAGTCCCACCTCTCGAAACTCTCCACACTTCCCACCCATTGGCTATAACAAAGAACAAGCCGAATGAATGACTTGGGTGGCGCATTCACGTTCCTTCACGAGAAGGTAATGCGATAGCAAAGTTCTGGTCTATATGCTGGGCTGTAGTCGTATCCGTACGGAGCGGCCGGAGCAGACCTCATCACGGCTGCCGTCCGGCAAACCGCAAGGTGAGGAACCCTTCATCTATTCCGAACACGTATACGGATACAACTAACGCATTCGTCAATATGACCCGACCACACCGCTCCCCGGCACCGCCGGATGCAGGAGGCAGGCCACCATGCAGTCCCTCGTAGAACACGCCCGGACATTCACCGAGCACGTCGCCGCGAACGCAAAGGATTTCGAACGTCTCGCGGACGGCCAGACCCCCGAAGCACTGTTCGTCACGTGCTCGGACTCGCGTGTCGTCCCCTCGCTGATCACCGGCGCCCGCCCGGGTCAGCTCTTCGAACTCCGTACCGCGGGCAACATCGTCCCGCCCTATCCGGGCCGGGACCGGCCCACCGGCGAGGCCGCCACCATCGAGTACGCGCTGTGCGTGCTCCAGGTGCGCGACATCATCGTCTGCGGGCACTCCCACTGCGGCGCGGTGGGGGCGATCCTCCGCGGTGACGACCTCTCCGCCATGCCGGCTGTCCGCCACTGGCTGGAGCACTCCACGGACGGCCGCACACCCCCCGCCGACGCCGGGGACCTCCCCGGCGCGGTTCAGGCCCACGCCCTCGCCCAGCTCGACACCCTGCGGGGCTACCCCGCGGTGCGCGAGCGGCTCGCCGATGGCTCCCTCGGCCTGCACGCCTGGTACTACGAGGTGCACACCGGCTCCGTCAGCGTGCACCGGCCCGAGCGCGGCACCGAGTTCGCCCGCCTGTGACGGCTCTCCCTCCCCCCACGTCCCCGCGCTCGGCCCCGGCCGGGCGCGACCGTACCCCACAAGGGAAGCCATCGTGATTTCCGCGAAGGACCTCAAGAACCCCCACGTCGTACGCCGTGACCTGCTGGCGTCACTCGTCGTCTTCCTGGTCGCGCTGCCGCTGTGCGTCGGCGTCGCCGTCGCCTCCGGAGTCCCGGCCGAACTGGGCCTGGTCACAGGCATCGTCGGCGGACTCGTCGTCGGCCTCCTCCCCGGCAGCAAACTCCAGGTCAGCGGCCCCGCCGCCGGGCTCACCGTCCTCGTCTTCGAAGCCGTCAAGGAATTCGGCCTGGGCACGCTCGGCCCGATCGTGCTCGCGGCCGGACTGCTCCAGGTCGTGCTGGGTCTCGCGCGCTTCGGCCGCTGGTTCCGCGCCATCTCCGTCTCCGTGGTGCAGGGCATGCTCGCCGGCATCGGCCTGATCATCGTGCTGGGCCAGGTGTACGCCATGGCCGACCTCGAACAGCCGGGCAGCGGACTCGCCAAACTGGCCGGACTCCCCGGTCTCGCCGTCGACATCGTCACGAACCAGGAGGCCCTGACCGCCTTCGGCCTCGGCGCGGGAACCATCGCCGTGCTGCTGCTGTGGCCGAAGCTCCCGGCCCGGGCCCGGATCGTCCCGGCGCCCCTCGCCGCGGTGGCCCTGGCCACCGCCGTCGCCTCGCTGGCCGGCCTGCGGCCCGCCGTGGCCGATGTCAACGGGCTGCTCAACGCCATCGATCTGCCGGGCGGGGCGGAGTTCTCCCGGCTCGCCGATGTGGCGGTCATCGGCACCGTTCTGGCCTTCGCCCTGATCGCCTCGGCGGAGAGCCTGTTCAGCGCGGCGGCCATCGACCGGATGCACGACGGCCCCCGTACCGACTACGACAAGGAGCTGGTGGCCCAGGGCGTGGGCAACACCATCTGCGGGGCGCTCGGCGCCCTGCCGATGACCGCGGTCATCGTCCGCAGCGCCGCCAACGTCCAGGCCGGGGCGACCACCGCGCTCTCCCGGGTCGCCCACGGTCTGTGGCTGCTGCTCTTCGCCGCGCTGCTGCCCGCTGCCGTCGGGGTCATCCCGCTGGCCGCGCTCGCCGGAGTCCTCGTGCACGCCGGGTGCAAGCTGGTGCCCGCCAAGGATTTCGGCCCGCTGTGGCGCGAACACCGCGGGGAGGCGATCCTGTTGGCGATCACCGCGGTCGCCATCGTGGTGACCAACCTCTTCGAGGGGGTCGTGCTCGGCCTGCTGCTGGCGGTCGTCAAGTCGGCCTGGGAGACCTCGCACGTCCAGCTCACCACCCATGAGCTCACCGGCGGCCGGGTCGTGGTGACCCTCACGGGGAACGCCACCTTCCTCCGACTGCCCCGCATCCTGGAGCAGTTGGAGAAGCTCCCGCAGGATCAGCCCATAGAGCTGGACCTCACCGGACTGCGCCACCTCGACCACGCCTGCCGGATCGCCCTGGAGAACTGGGCGCGCCGGCACAACAACGCGGAGATCGAGCCGGTGACGATCCGCCAGTAGGTTCGGCTCCTCTAGGCAGCGGTACGGAACGCCGAGCGCTTCACGTAAGCGCCCGGCGTCTCGCCGAAGTAGCGCCGGAAGGCCAGGATGTAGCCGTTCGTGGAGACGAACCCCACCCGGGCGGCGACCGTGCTCACCATGTGCCAGGCGGCGAGCAGGTGGAGCGAGTGGTTGAGGCGCAGCCGGGTCCGCCACTCGGAGAACGCCAGGCCCGTCTCGGCGCGGAACCCCCGGCGCAGACGCTCGTCTATCTGATCGGGACCCGGACCAACGCGGGCAGTTCCCCCCTCGGTCTGGTGCTGGCGGGAGTGGCGCTGGCCGCTGTCATGTCGTCGCTGATCACGCTGCTGGTGGTGCGGGACGAGGCGGTCTACACGCACCTGCGGTTCTGGTCGATGGGGCAGCTCACCGGCCGGGCCGCGGTCCTCGACGACATCGTTGCGTTCGCCGTCGCCGGGCTGCTGCTGGCCCTGCCGTTCGGGCGGACGCTCAACATGCTGAGCATGGGCGAGGAGGCCGCGCGCGGGCTGGGTGTCCGGGTCGAACGCGCCCAGCTGCTCGGGGCGGCCGTGGCGGTGCTGCTGTACGCGGCGGGGACCGCGGCGGTCGGGCCGGTGGCCTTCGTCGGGCTGGTGGCGGCCCACTGCGCCCGGATGCTGGCGGGGGCCGACCACCGCTGGTCGCTGCCGCTGTCGATGGCGTGCGGAGCGATCCTGCTCATCGGCGCGGACATCGCAGGCCGGGTGGTGCTGGACCACGGCGAGATCCAGGTGGGCGTGATGACGGCGGTCGTCGGCACACCGTTCTTCGTCTGGCTGGCCCGCCGCCGGAATCTGGTGCGTGTGTGATGGATCTGCTGACACGTGTCCCCTCCACCGACGCCGCGCTGCGCGCCGCGACCCTGGCCCGGCTGCGCGCCGACCGGCGGTCCCGGTCGCGCCGTACGGTCCTGACCGTTTCGGTGCTCGTGGTGGTGCTGGCCGCCCTGCTCGTCGCCTCGGTGCTGCTGGGCGGACTCGGGCGGGGCGACCCCGCCGACGTGCTGCCCGCGGCGTTCGGGATGCGGACCGGACTGGCCGACTACATGATCTTCCGGATCCGGGTGCCCCGCGCCCTGGCCGCGCTGCTCGCCGGTGCGCTGTTCGGGCTGGCGGGCGCGCTGTACCAGCGGCTGATCCGTAACCCGCTGGCCACCCCGGACATCGTCGGGATCTCGGCGGGCGCCGGGGCCGGGGCGACGACCGTGCTCCTGTTCGCCCCGGCGCTCCCCTTCGGCGCGCCGCTCGCGTCGGTGGCCGGGTCGCTCGTCCTGCTGGCCGCGGTGTACGCGCTGAGCCTGCCTCTCGGCCGCCATCCCGACCGGCCGGATCACCGCGCTGGTCGGCCCCAACGCCTGCGGCAAGTCCACGCTGCTGAAGTCGCTGGCCCGGCTGCTGCCGATCGCGGCGGGGTGGGTGCTGCTGGAGGGCGCCGACATCCACGCCATGCCGACGCGGGAGGTGGCCCGGAAGCTCGGCATCCTGCCGCAGTCCCCGATCGACCCGGAGTCCATCACCGTCGGCGATCTGGTCTGGCGCGGCCGGCATCCGCACCGCAGGTTCGGTCAGCGGCGCACCGCGGCGGACGACGAGCTGATCACGGACGCGCTGCTGGCGACCGGGACGGCGGAGCTGATCGACCGTCCGGTGGACGAACTCTCCGGCGGCCAGCGCCAGCGCGTCTGGATCGCCCTGTCGCTGGCCCAGGACACCCCGGTGCTTCTGCTGGACGAGCCGACCACCTACCTCGACATCGCCCACCAGTTCGAGGTCATGGACCTGCTGGGCGACCTCAACGAACAGACCGGCAAAACGATCGTGCTGGTCTCCCACGACCTCAACCAGGCCGCCCTGTACGCCTCCTCGAACGTCGCCATGCGCGACGGCCGGATCGTGCACCAGGGACCCCCGAGCATGTGCTCACCGAGGAAACCGTCGCCGACGTGTTCGGTCTGAACTGCGTCGTCGTGCCCCATCCCCGTACGGCCAAGCCCCAGATCTTTCCGCTGGGCCGCCGCACCCTCACGCTGGAGAAGTGAACTGTGTCCTCTTCGATACGCCGCCGCCCGCTCGCCGCGGCCCTCCTCGACACCGACGTCGCTCCGCGCGTCGAACGGAGCCCGCGGACCGGGCCGGTGCCGCATGGGGGCAGCACCGTCCTGGTCTCGCGTCTTCTGGAGCGGCTGGCCGACGAGGACGCGGTTCTGGCGCTCTCGGAGGCGGCCGAAGCACTGCCCGCCGACGGGACGCTGCTGCTGGTCGAGCAGATCCGCCCGGCCGACCCGGACGAGGATGCCGCGCTCCAACACCTGCGGCTGGCCTGCCTGTTCGGCTCGGGGCTGCGCACGCAGGAGGAGCTGGAGACCCCGGTGGAGCGGGCTGGGCTGCGGATCCGCCGCCGCGAGGACGTCGGCTGGGACCACCGGCTGTGGGTCCTGGGCCCGGCCGGGGGCCGCTGAGCCCGGACACCTTCGCCGTACGGCTGCGCGGGGCCCGGATTCCGGGCCCCGCGCGGCCGTGTCCGCTCAGGCGGCCTGGGCGAGGAGTTCCGCGCGGCCGAAGAGGAGCGCGTAGCCGGGCGGCAGGCATCCGACGACCTCGGCGGCGAGGTCGTCGCCCACCAGGGCGGCGATCTGGCTGAGGACCACCCCGGCGTCCCACCGGGCGGTCGCCTGGGTGCCCCCGGTGCGCTCGGCGAGGTCGCCGACGAAGGCGGCCCCGGCGAACTGCTTCACGGCCGGGACGTCCGCGGTGAACACACGGGCGGCCTCCTCGGGCAGGGCGGCGGCCAGGGCGACGCGTTCGTCACCGGTGATCTGGCGGCCGAGCGCGCCCAGCACGGCACGCAGGCTCTCCTCGGCGCGTTCGCGCGTGGGGTAGGCGCCCTCGTACCGGATCTTCTCCAACAGCAGGCCAAAGGTCGTGTCCATCGGTGCGCCGGCGTTCCGAGGCTCGTGGGTCATCGTGGCGGCAGCCCTTCTCGTCCGTACTGCTCATGTCGACGCGCTATCCGCCCCCGCGGCTCGTCGTTGAGCGGGCGCGGGGGCGGACAGCGGGGGATCAAGGTCAGGTGCTCTTCGCATGCCCGCCGAAGAGCAAGTCATGCCCGGGTCCTGGCCTCGCTCCCGCAGATGGGCGAGAAACAGCCGTACGGCTGCCGGCTACGGCTTGCGCGCGACGAGTCCCCACTGGTCGACCGGCACCGCGTCGTCCTCCTCGGGCCGCCAGCGGTCGATCGGGACGAAGCCCGGCTCGAGCAGCTCCATCCCCTCGGCGCAGCCGGTGATCTCCTCCGGTTCCCGCACGAGATAGGGCGGGTTGTCGCCCGACGCGTACGCCTCCTGCGCCGCGAGCGTCTGCGGGGTCTTCACCGTGTCGCAGAGCACCAGATGGCTTCCCGACGGCATCCGGGCCAGATACCGCTGGACGACTTCGATGCCCTCGGCCGGAACGAGATGCCCGAGGGTCGAGAGCAGGAGCACGGCGACGGGCTCGGACAGGTCGAGGGTCTTCGCCGCCTCGTCCACCACCGCGTCCGTCGCGGAGAGGTCGCCGGCCACATAGGCCGTGCGTCCCTCGGGCGCGCTGGTCAGGAGCGCCTCCGCGTGGGCGAGGACGATCGGGTCGTTGTCGACGTAGACGACCCGGGACTCCGGCGCGATGCTCTGCGCCACCTCATGGGTGCTGTTCGCCACCGGCAGCCCGGTGCCGACGTCCAGGAACTGGCGTACCCCCACCGAGGCGAGATGGCGGATCGCGCGGATCTGGAAGGCGCGGGAGGCACGGGCGATGTCGACCATCTGCGGGTAGGCCGCACTCACCGCCTCGGCCAGCTCCCGGTCCACCGGGTAGTGGTCCTTGCCGCCCAGCCACGCGTTCCAGACGCGCGCCGAGTGGGGAATGTCGGACCGGACGCTGCGGCGGAATTCGTCGTCGTCGACGCTCATGGATCTCCTCTACCGGCTTTCCGTACCTGGCGGTTGACCGGACGCACACCGACCGGCCCCCTGCCGGCGACCGTACCGCGCGCCCCGGCTCCACGCAGCAGCGATGGCGGGGCGGGGCGGGCGGACCCGCGGGCGGACGCTCAGAAGATCCGGCCCACAAGGCCGAAGATCCAGCTGATCAGCACCGCGAGCAGGATGAAGATCCCGACGGTGATGACGCCGCACCACGACCAGCCGCCTCCGGTGTCCAGCCCCTGGTCGTCCCGACCGCGCAGCTCCCCGTCGAACAGATCCATGGTCCGCCCCTCCCCCGTACCCGGAACCCCCCGGTTCCGCAGGAAAGCAATCTCCCATGTCGTCCTCCTCCCGGTCGAGCCGGGTGGGGGCCGCCGGGGGGCGTGCTCACGGCAGTTCGGTCCACCCGTGGGCCGTACGCCAGTGGCCTCCCGTTCGCAGGTGGCGGACCAGGGCGCGGTGCAGGGTCGTCGTCTGCGGCAGGCGGTCGAGGTCGGCCGTCCCCGGCGGTGTGTGGAAGACGAAATCCAGCACGTCGTCGTCGCCCACCGGCCGGGCTCCGAAGGCCGTGAAGCGGCGCTGGAACGCGAGGATGTTGGAGCCGGCCGGGAGGTGGTCGGCGAGCTGCCGGTCCAGGAGCCAGGAGTGGCAGGTGGCGTGCCGGTGGGGGGCGCCGGGGAAGTACCGGGCCTGGAACTCCCGGGCGGCGGCGAAGGAGGCGTCGCAGCCGCCGGGGTCGAGCGGGCCGTCGCCGGGGATGTGTACCTGGAGGACCGGGTCTCCGTGGGCAGGGCCCCCGGCGGCCGCCGCGTCCCCGCCCGAGGCGTCGGCGTCGAGGACGCCCCGCTCGAACTGGAGGCGGCCGAGCCGGTGCAGGGTGCCCCGGAAGTGCCGGACCATCCACCCCTGGCGGTCGAAGCCGCCGGTGCCGTGGCCGAGCCGGTACGTGGTCAGCTTCGCGCCGAGGTCGGCGAAGGTGGCGGCGACGATGTCGTCCGGGATGCCGAGGCGCCGTTGCCGCTCCAGGGCGTGCGGGAGGGCCAGGAGGTAGAGGTGGACGTAGAAGTACCGGCCGGCGCTGCCGAGTGCGGCCGGCGCGGTCGGCCAGTCGGGCACGGTCGGCGGGGCGTCGGGGCCGGGGTCGGCGTGGAGCTGCTGGTGGCAGCGGACGAGCGCCTCCCAACGGACGGGGTCGTGCCCGGGGTCCGGCAGACCGGCGGCCACTTCTTCCCGGTCGGGGCCGGGGACGGCCAGCAGGTCCATCCGCTCGGCCAGTTCCGCACCGGTCGGCGGCGTCGGGTCCGCGACGGTGGTGACAGCGGGTTGTCCGCCGAGAGCGGCCAGCCACTGCCCTGCGGCGGCTTCCGGGCCGGCGGGACGGTCCGCGGGCCCGGTCATACGTGGGCCGCCGCGGTGAGCTGGTGGCGGAGCCGGTCCAGCTCGCGGATGCTGTCGTCGAGGCCGCCCGGGCGGGACCTGAGGAGCCAGCAGGCGCGTTGCTCGGCGAGCAGCGGCTCGATCCGGCGCAGCAGGCGGCGCGCGGTCGCCGGGTCGATCGCGTCGGCGCCGGGAACGGAGCCGGCGTCGGCCGGTCCGGCGGCGCGGGCGCGCAGAACGTCCAGGGCGAACTGAGCCAGCGCGACGGCGTGGTGGAGTTCGCGCCGCACGACGTCGCCGTCGGCGGCGGCCGGGTCGGCGGCGGTGAGGTCGTCCCGGCAGGCGGCGAGCGTCACGGCCACCCGGTCCAACGCCTCCGGTGCCGGAAGGGCCGGCAGCGGGACGGCGGGGTCGGGGAAGAGGGCGCGGGCGATCGGCGAAGCGTTGAGCAGCGGCACCCCCAGGTCCCGGTGGACCCGGCCGAGGCGCATCAGGACGCCGCCCGTCAGGCGGGCCTCGTCGAGCAGGACGTGGTCGTCGAGGACGGCGGCGATGTCGAGGTCCCGGTTGGCCTCCAGGGACCAGCTCACCGCGCCGCCGAAGACGACCGGGCCGTACGCCACCGAGGGCGCGTCCCAGTGGCCGTGGTCGCCCCAGGAGGTGAGCAGGAATCCCTGGGCGGCGTTCTCGCGGCCGGTCTCGGCGGCGTCCAGCATGTTGTCGACGGCGTTGTCGATCCGGCCGAGGAGGGAGTTCCAGTTGCTCGCGCCGGGGGCGACCCAGAACGGCACGCCGGCCTCGGAGAGGAGTTTGCCGCGCGAACGGAAGCCTTCGCGGAGGTTGTCGAGGTCGGCGCCGAGCCGCTGCCAGGTGCGGGCCTCGGGCGTGTCGCCGTCGATGACCTCGGACAGCAGCCGGGGCCCGTCGTACTGCCACACCACGGGGACGGCTCCCGGCGGGACCCGGTCCATCAGTTCCGGGTGGTCGGCGAAGACGTCGGCCCAGAACTCGACGGTGTACCCGGCCTCCAGCCAGGGAGCCATGAGCCGGGTGACGAAGGAGAAGTAGACCTCGCCGACGCCCTGTTCGGCCACCCGCTCCGCCGACCGTCCGCGTCCCAGCTCGAAGGGCTCGTCGGCGCCGATGTTGAGCCGCCGGGAGCGGACCTCGCGGGCGACCTCCGCGACCAGGGCGGTGGCGAAGGCGGCGTTGTCGTCGGCGGGTTCCAGGGTGCTGGGCGGGCGGTGGACGCCGCCGCGTTCGAAGCCTTCGGGGTTTTCGGCTCGGTGCGTGTGGCGGGGATGGCGCAGGAAGCGTTCCATGTGGCCGAAGGTGTTCTGATTGGCGACCAGTTCGATGCCGGCGGCGGCGCAGCGCGCGTCGAGCCAGCGCAGGTCCTCGGCGGTGAGCGGGGAGGCGTCCTGCCAGACGTCCCGGTGGTCGCGGAAGGCGTAGGTGTGCTCGCCGTACAGCTCCAGCTGGGTGAAGCGGGCCAGGGCCAGGATCTCGATCCAGCGGGCCAGGGTGCGGCGGGTGGGGACGCGGTCGCGGCTGATGTCGAGGAGGAAGCCGCGTACGGGGAAGTCGGGGTGGTCGCTGATGTCGTAGCCGGTGGCGGTGTAGTCGTGTCCGGCGCGGAGCTGGTCCAGGGTACGCAGGGCGTAGCGCAGGCCGAGGGCGTCGCGGTGGTCGACGGTGACGCCCTCGGGGCCGGTGCGCAGGCGGTATCCCTGGGGCGGGAGGTCCGGGTCGGCGGTCACGTGGACCGGGGCGTCGAGGGCCGCGCCGCCGGGGGTCGTCTTGAGGGAGCGCGGGGCGGGGAAGGGGGTGACGGGCACGGTGGGGCTCCGGGGTGCTGGGGCGGGAGGTGTGGCCGGGTGGCGCGGGGCCGGAGCCCCGCGCCACCCGGCGACGTGCGGGTCAGGTGCAGGAGCTGAGCTCGCAGATGTCGTTGCGGTCGGTGGAGACCTTGAGGTCGTCGTACCAGATGAAGCTGTTGTCGTTGTTCGGGGCGAAGGAGGGGGTCGCGCCGCCGGCGAAGCTGGAGAAGTAGGCGCGGTCGACCTGGTCGTTGTTGGTGACGAAGCGGAGGCCGGTCACCTTCGCCGCGGACTGGCCGTTGTAGAAGACCTCGATCTCGCCGTCGGGGTTGGCGTTGCCGCCGGTGACGGTGTTGACCTTGACGCGCTGGGCGACGTTGACCCACTGGTTCTTCGGCCAGTGGATGTCGGCGCCGTTCTTCTTGAGGACGGCGTAGTCGCCGTACTGGCCCGCGTGGCCCATGTGGTAGTAGTACACGGCCGCCTGGCCGTTGTTCTGCCGCCAGATCATGCGGGAGCTGAAGCCGTTGGTGCCGTCGCAGACCTGTCCCCCGGAGCAGGAGGCCCCGCCTGCGAGTCCGAGCCCGACCTTGCCGGCGTACTCGGTGGTGCCCCAGCTGAAGTCCCCGCTGAACTTCACCCAGAACGAGAGGTAGTACTCGCGCGCCTTGGTGAGGGCGAAGGGGGCCTGTGCTCCGGAGTCCTCGGGGCCGATCTTGCCCTTGGGGTAGTGGATGCGCAGCGACTTCGAACCGCCGTGCGCGGGTGTCGTGTCGTCGATGCGGGCCCGGGTCTCCATGCCCTGCTGCCAGGGCGCGGTCCAGCCGTCGGTGGCCCACTGGCCGAGCGGGTAGCCGTTCCCGGCGGCGGGGCGTTCGAAGGTGTTGACCTTGTACGTCGGCGCCTTCGCCGCCGGGGCGGGTCCGGCGGTGGCCTGCGGGGCCAGGACGGCGGCGGGGACGAGCAGCGCGGCTGCGGCGGTCAGGAGCAGGGTTTTCGTCTTCATCGTTCCTCTTCCCTGTGGGGTGGGGATGCCCGGTGGGGCGGGCGTCTCCCCGTGGGTGGGTGCGGGGTGATGTCAGGCGAGCCAGCGCGGCAGGGCGCCGGCGATGAACGCGTCCTCCTCTGCGAGCCAGGGGTAGGTGGAGTGCACGCGGTCGATCTCCCGCGCCTGTCCGGGCGAGAGGCCTTCCGCGGGATCGAGGCACCAGACGCCGTTCAACAGGCCCTGGCGGCGGAGCACTTCGTGGACGCCCGCGATGACTCCGGCGAAGGAGCCGCGGACGTCGTAGACGGCGGCGTTGGCGTCGGTGTCCCCGGCGAGCCGGGCCAGCGCCCGCTGCCGGGCCGCTTCGTCCCCGGCGTCGGCGGCGTGGACGTCGGCGAGCAGCCGGACCGCCGAGCGGGTCCAGACGGCCCAGTGGCCGAGCAGCCCGCCGACGAAGCGGCGGACGGCCGGGCCGGTGGGGGTGGTCACGTGGTACGGGGTGAGGAGGTCGGCGACGATGGTGTCGTCGTTGCCCGTGTAGAGGGCGACATCGGCTCCCCGGCCGGAGTCGGCGATGCCCTGGACCAGCTCCAGGGTGCGGTAGCGGTCGAAGGGAGCGGCCTTGACCGCGACGGTGGACTCCTGGTCGGCGAGCGCCCGCCAGTAGGCGCGGGGCAGTTCGCGTCCGCCGACGGCTTCCTGGAGGTAGAAGCCGATGACGGGGAGGATCTCGCCGACGGCGGCGCTGCGGTCCAGGAGGTCGTCGAGCGTGGCGTGCGGGAGCCCGGCGGGCGAGACGAGGACGGCGTCGTAGCCCAGTGCGCGGGCGGTGGCGGCCTCCTCGACGGCCTGGCGGACGGGTCCGGCGACTCCGGCGATCCGTAGGAAGGGGCGGCTCGCGACGGCCGACGCGCTTTCCTCGGCGGCGAGTTCGAGGACGGGCCGGAACAGGCCGTGGCCGCGGATGGCGAACTGGGTGGTGTGCACGCCCACCGCCACTCCCCCGGCGCCCGCCTCCAGGTAGTAGCGGGTGAGGGCGCGTTGCCGCCGTTCGTCGACGGTGCGGTCGGCGGTGAGGGCGAGGGGGTGGGCGGGGATGACGGTTCCCCGGTGGAGGAGTGCGGCGGCCGCCGGAGCCAGCGGAGCGGACGCGGGCATCAGAACGAGCCGTCCCGTCGCTCGAACTTGGTCGGCTTGTCCCAGAGTTCGCCGCCTTCGGTGATCCATCGGGCCTGGAGTTCGACGAGTTGGCCGAGGGTGCGGTCCGGGTAGCCGAAGAGGGTGTGGCAGAGCGTGGCGTCGGCGAGCAGGCTGGTGGCGGGCTCCTTGCCGGTGAACTCCGGTACGACGTCGAGGTGGTGGGCCAGCCTGGTGGCGAGGGTGCGCACTCCCGCCGTCTCGGGCCCGGTCAGATTGAGAACGAACGGCTCGGGTGCGGCCGCGTGGCCGACACTGCGCAGGACGACCTCGTTGGCGTACCGCTGCCAGACGACGTTCACCGCGCCCGCGCCGAGGTCCACCGGCCGGCCGGCGAGCAGGGTGCGGGCCAGGTCGGCGAGGACGCCGTAGCGGGGCTCCACCGCGTAGTTGAGGCGGATCAGGGCAACGGGGGTGCCCTCGATGCGTGCGGCGTGGGTGAAGACCTGCTCCCGGCCCCGGCAGGTGACGGCGTAGTCACCGACGGGGCGGGGCTCGTCGGTCTCGCGCGAGCCGCCGGTGACCGGGGCGGTCATGCCGTAGACGTTGCCGGTGGAGAGTGCGACGACACGGGCGCCCCGGTAGCGCCGGGCCACGAAGGCGGGCAGCACCGTGTTGGTCATCCAGGCCTGTTCGGGCGCGGAGGCGGTGCCGAACTTCGCGCCGACCAGGTGGATCGCGACCGCCGCGTCCGGGAGGTCGTCCACGGCGGCAGGGTCCGACAGATCGACGGCGAGGGTGCGGGCGCCGAGCTTCTCCAGTCCGGCCCGGCCCCGCGCGTCCGTCCACCGGGACACCGCCAGCACCTGGACGTCCTCACGGCCCGCCCCGTCCAGTGCCCGGCGGGCCATCGCGGCGATGCCCGCTCCCGTCTTGCCGCCGGCTCCCAGGACCACCACATCGCCGGGCCAGTCGGCGGCCTCGGCCACCAGCGCCGGTCCCGGGCGGCCCAGTTCCTCTTCGAGGTCCGGGACGCCGCTCCGGATTTCCTTCATCGCATTCTCCCACCCAATTCATTCCCTTGAAAGGAATGAATTTCCGCATTTCTTGACGCTGGGGTTACAAAAGCACCGCCAAGTGGTTGACGCAAGAGATTGATTGCTGCAATCTCACCGGCATGAAATCGGCAGAGAAGAAGGATTCATTCCTTCGCGGGCCCAAATACCTGCAAGTCGCCGAGCGGCTGCGCAGGGAGATCACGAGCGGCTCCTGGGCGCCCGGGGCGCAACTGCCCGTCGAGCGGGAGCTGGCGGACACGCTCGCGGTCAGCATCAACACGCTGCGCCGGGCGGTCAGCGAACTCGTCGACGAGGGCATCGTGCAACGGCGGCAGGGGGCGGGCACGTTCGTGTCGCCGTCGCCCGAGGCCGCTCCCGCGGAGGCCGGTTCACCCAGGGGCCGCCGCCTGGTGGGCGTACTCGTCCCCTCGACGACGTACTACTATCCGCGGGTCGTCGACGGTATCCAGCGGGTGCTGCGGGACGCCGGCGTCGGCGTCGTCCTCGCCTCCTCGAAGTACGACCTCGGCATCGAGCGCGACGAGGTGCGGGCGATGCTCGACAGCGGCGTGCAGGGGCTGCTGCTCGTGCCGAATCTTCATCTGCTGGACGAGCCGCAGGAGTACGTGGACGACCTGCGGCGGCTCACCGTGCCGTACGTCCTCGTCGAGCGGCGTCCCCCCTCTCCGGCGCCGGACGATCCCACGTCCTACGTGGCCACGGACCACCCCGGCGGGGTCGCTCTGGCCGTCCGCCATCTGCGCTCGCTCGGCCATGAGCGGATCGGTCATCTGGGGCGGCTGCGCACCGGGACGTCGGACGCCGTGGCGCGCGGGTTCGACGAGGCCGCGGCGCTGCTGGGCGCCGACGTGGTGGAGGGCGCGGTGGCCCGCGCGGACATCTGGTCCGCCGAGGGCATCGCCGCCTACGCGCGGCACTGCGTCGACGCGGGCATCACAGCGGTGTTCTGCCACGGCGACCGGGACGCGGCGGCCCTGGTGGTGGCCGCCCGGCGGCACGGCCTGTCGGTCCCCGAGGACCTCGCCGTCGTCGCGTACGACGACGAGGTCACCGAAGTGGGCGACATCCCGCTGACGGCGATCTCCCCGCCCAAGGAGGAAGTCGGAGCGCTGGCCGCCCAACTGCTGCTGGGCGGAATGGACTTCGGGTCGGGCGCGGTGTCCCACCGCGTCGACGTACAGCCGCGCCTGATCGTCCGGGCGTCCTGCGGCGCGGCGCCACGCGACCGCTGACCTCGCTTTCCTCTTCTCCTGACCTGCCCCGTACCTCACCTCTCTGGAGATCCCCATGCCCCCCGCCCCGTCCGCCGGCCGGTTCCGTATCGGCGTCCTCGGCGCGGGAGGTGTCGGCGCCGCCCATGTGCTCGCGGCCGCCGGCGCCCCCGACTACGAGATCGCGGCGATCTGCGACACCAACCGCCCCGCGGCCCAGGCCCTCGCGGACTCCGCCGCCGTGCCGGCCTACAGCGACCACCGGGTGATGTTCGCCGAGGCCGGTCTCGACGCGGTCGTGATCGCCGCACCGCACGCGCTGCACGCCCCGATGACCGTCGAGGCCGCGCGGGCCGGACTCCACGTCCTGGTGGAGAAGCCGATGGCCACCACCACCGAGGACTGCGCCCTCATGGCGAAGGCGTGCGAGGCGGCCGGTGTGCTGCTAGCGGTCGCCCATGTCATCCACTTCGACCCGGTCGTCCGCGAGACCCGGACCCTCATCGCCTCCGGGCGGTACGGACAGCCGCTGCTCATCACGCACCGGCGCTCCTCCCACTACGAGCCCGGCTCCCGCCCTCCGTGGTTCTTCGACCGGGCGGTCGCCGGAGGGGGCATCGTCCTCAACGTCGGTACCCATGGTCTCGACCGCATCCAGCTGTTCGCCGACTCCGCCGTCCGCCGCGTCAGCGGGGTCGTGCGGGGCCGCCCCGGGCTGGAGGTGGAGACCGACGCCCTGGCGCTGGTGGAGCTCGACAACGGCATCAACGCCAGCATCGCGCTCACCAGCCGGGGCATGCCGTACTTCGACGAGACCGAGGTCGTGCTCGACGAGGCCACACTGCGCATATCCGCGACCGAGGGGCTCTTCGTCCTCCGCGACGGGCAGGCCACGCACCTCCTCAAGGCCGACCCGGGCCACCAACAACATTCCTTCCGTGCCCAGTTGGACGGGTTCGTGACAGCGGCACGCGGCGGCCCCGGCCACTACGTCGACGGCGCGTACGGGCGCGGTGTCGTCGCCGCCGCACTCGCGGTGTACGAGTCCGCCGAGCGGGGACAGCGGGTCGAAGTGGCTGCCGAACGGGTGGCCCCGTGACCCCCCGGGCGTTCAGCACCCTGGGCTGCCCCGGCGCCGACCTGGACGAGGTGGTCCGACTGGCCCGTACCGGCCCCTGCTCCGGAGTCGAACTCCGTTGCTGCAAAGGCCAATTGATTCACCCCGGGTCGGATCCGGCCGAGGCGGACCGCATCGCGGGGGCGCTGCGCCGGGCAGGTCTCGCGGTGCCGGTGCTCGCCTCGTACGTCCAGGTCGCCGCCGACGGGCCGGATGTCATCGGGCAGTTGGCCCGGCACATCACCCTCGCGGCCCGGCTCGGCGCGGGCCAGGTGCGGGTCTTCGGCGGCGGGGCCGGGCTGCCGAGGGGACGGCGGGAGCGGGCGATGCGTCATCTGGCCGCGGCTGCGCCTCTCGCCGCGACGGCCGGGGTCGGCATCGCGCTGGAGACCCACGACGAGTTCCTGACGGGCGCCGAGGTGGCTGAGGTGCTGGAGGCCGTCGGCTCTCCCGCCGTGGGGGCCGTGTGGGACGCGGTCAACCCGTGGCGGGCGGGCGAGAGCCCGGAGCGCACCGCCGAACTGCTGGGGCCCTGGCTCCGCCACGTACAGCTCAAGGACGTCGCCTCGCCCACCGATCTGCGGCCGGTCCCGCCCGGCCGGGGTGTGCTCCCGCTCGGCGATGTGCTGGGACAGCTCCGCCGTCTCGGTTACGACGGCTGGATCAGCCTCGAATGGGAGCGCGCCTGGTACCCCGAGGCGGCTCCGCTCGCCGAGGCGCTCCCCGCCTTCCACCGGGTCCTCGACGCCGCCTGAGGGCGCGCGTACCCGTCTCCGTCCTCATCTCCCCACCCACGAAAAGGGGTTCTCCATGCGTTCTTCCTGTCCCACCGTCACCGTTCCCGCCCCGGGGGTCCGTCATGGCTAGCCCGGCGCTCAGCAGAAGACGCCTGCTCTCCGCCGGGCTGTGGACCGCCCTGGCCGGCGTCACCGCCACCGCGTGCGGGGGTGGCTCCGATGCCGGGCCGAGCGGTCCCGACGGCCCGCTGACCCTGTGGTCGGCGCTGCGCGGCACGGACACCCTGGTCGCGGCCTGGAACGAGCTGCACCCCGAGGAGCCCGTCGACTTCTCTCCGATGACGTCCGGGCTCGCGGGCGGCAACGCGAAGCTGTCGAACGCCGCGCGGGCCGGGAACGCGCCGGACATCGTGACGCTCGTCGACGCCGATCTGCCGTCCTTCGCCATCGACGGCGTCTGTGCGGACGTCACCGACCTCGTCACGCCCCGGCTGCGTGAACGGCTCGGTCCGCAGGCGTGGACCAACGGGGTGCTGGACGGCCGGACGTACGGCATTCCGGTCGACCTCGGCCCGATGCTGTTCGCCTACCGCGAGGACATCCTGACCCGGCACCGTATCGAACCACCCACGACCTGGGAGGAGTTCGGGGAGACAGCCCGTCGGCTGAAGCGGGACGCGGGCGTCGACCTCGCGACCTTCCACCCCAACGCGTACAACGTGCTGGCCGGGCACACCATGCAGAGCGGCGGGCAGTGGTTCGCCATCGAGGACGACGCCTGGGTGCTGGACTTCCTCGGCGAACCGAGCCGGCGGGTCGCGGAGTTCTGGCAGAGCCTGGTCGACGAGAAGGTGCTGATGTTCGCCCCCGGCTCCAGCCAGCAGTGGCTGTCCGCGCTCGCCAGGGGCGCGGTCGCCTCGCATCTCGTGGGGCCGTGGGGGCTCGCCGCGCTCGTCCGGTCCGTGCCGGGCACGTCGGGGCGCTGGCGGGTGGCGCCGCTGCCCCGGTGGGAGGGCGGCGAGGACGTCGTGGGGACCGACGGGGTCTCCGTGCACGCCATCACCGCCGACAGCGACAAGAAGGAACGCGCGATGCGGTTCCTGGAGTGGATGACCACGGCGCCCGAGGCGATCACCGCCCGTCTCTCCGGCGGCCGTTCCAGCATCCTGCCCGCCGATGCCGGTCTGGTGGCCAACGCCTCCCGCGAGTTCGACACGGCGTTCTACGGCGGCCAGGACGTCTACCGACTCGTGGAGCAGCAGGCCGAGTTGCTGCGTACCGGCTGGACGTGGGGTCCGCGTATGCAGGCGACCGCGACCTCGCTGCACCAGGGGCTGGCCCGGCTGGAGTACGGCACGACCATCGCCGAGGCGCTGCGCACCGCCCAATCCGAGACGCTGCCCGACCTGCGCAGCCTGGGTCTTTCTGTGAGGCAAGCATGAGCACCGCCACCGAACGTATGAGAACCGCCGCCGAAGGCATGAGCACCGCCAACGACTCCCGCCCTGCGCGCCGCCCTCAGCGGCTGGCCGTCTCCACCCTCCTCGGTCCGTTCGGGGTTCTGCTGGTCGCGGTGTTCGTCGTCCCGACCCTGTACGCCGTCTACCTGAGCTTCTTCTCGACCTCGCACAGCGGCCTGGGCTTCGGCAACGCCCGCACGGCCTTCGCCGGGCTGCGCAACTACACCGCCGTCCTGTCCGACCCGAGCTTCGTCCGGGGCGTCGGGATCACCCTGCTCTACGCGGTGGTGTTCAT
Source organism: Streptomyces globisporus C-1027 (assembly GCF_000261345.2). NCBI lineage: Bacteria > Bacillati > Actinomycetota > Actinomycetes > Kitasatosporales > Streptomycetaceae > Streptomyces > Streptomyces globisporus. Next base: position 551,396 of record NZ_CP013738.1, read on the forward strand.
CCCGCTGGTCCTGGTGGGCGCCCTCGCCCTGGCGCTGCTCTTCGACTCGGGGCTGATCCGGGCCCGGCAGCTCACCCAGACGGTGCTGTTCGTCCCGCACGCGGTGCCGGGCATCATCGCCACGGTCATCTGGCTGTACCTCTACACCCCGGGGATCTCCCCCGTGCTGGACGCCCTCCAAGGCGTCGACATCACGGTGAACTTCCTGGGCCTGACGATGATCGTGCCGTCGCTGGTGAACATCGCGCTGTGGAGCGGCCTCGGCTACACGGCGGTCATCTTCTTCGCCGCGCTCAAGGCCATCCCCCGCGAGCTGATCGAGGCCGCCGCGATGGACGGGGCGGGCCCGGTGCGCACCGCGCTGACCATCAAGGTGCCGCTGGTGCGCTCCACGCTCTCGACGGTCGCGATCTTCACGACGATCGGCGCACTCCAGTTGTTCACCGAGCCGATGCTGCTGGCGAAGGCCACCCCGCTGATCAGCCCGCGCTACACGCCCAACATGTACATCTTCGACGCGGCGTTCACCCGGAACAACTACGGCCTGGCCTCCGCCGCCTCCGTCCTCCTCCTCATCGTCTGCTGTGCCCTGTCCTTCGCCGTGACGCGTGGTTCGGCCGGTTCGGCGCGACGGAAGACACGTGTCACCTCTTCGAGAAAGGCCCGCCCGTGAGTACGTCGGTCCGCACCACCCCGTCGGCGCCGACCGCGCCGGCCGGCTCCTCGCCCGGTACCCGGCGTCCGCCCGTCCGCCCGCGCCGGACCGGCTGGTACGGCCCGGCGGCGGCCAACCTCGTGGTCGGGGTCAGCGCCCTCTACGCGCTCCTGCCGCTGCTGTGGCTGCTCGTCGCCTCCGCGGTGGACTCCGAGGCGCTGTTCGCCTCCGACTTCTTCGACCTGTCCCACTTCGCGCTGTTCGACAACATAGGGACGCTGCTCGCCCAGGACGACGGGGCGTATCTGCGCTGGTACGGCAACAGCCTGCTGTACGCGGTCGGCGGCGCGGCCGTCGGGGCGCTGATCAGCACCGCCGCCGGATACGTCTTCGACAAGTTCGAGTTCACCGGGAAGGGTCCGCTGTTCGCGCTGATCCTGATCTCCGTCATGGTCCCGGCGACCGTCCTCGCGCTGCCGATGTATCTGCTCGCCTCCGACCTGGGCCTCGCCAACACGGTGTGGTCGGTCCTGATCCCGGTGCTCTTCAACCCCTTCGGCGTCTATCTGGCCCGGATGTTCTCCGCCTCCTACGTGCCGGACGAGGTGCTGGAGGCCGCACGGGTGGACGGGGCGAACGAGCTGCGGAGCTTCTTCTCGGTCGGTCTCCGGATGATCGCCCCTGGCTATGTGACGATCTTCCTGTTCCAGTTGACGGCGATCTGGAACAACTTCTTCCTGCCGCTGGTGATGCTGTCCGACGAGTCGCTGTATCCGCTCAGCCTCGGCCTGTACAGCTGGAACGCGGCCGCGCCCATCAACCCCGACTACTACCCGTTGATGGTGATCGGTTCGCTGCTGGCACTGTTGCCGCTGGTGATCGCGTTCCTGCTGCTCCAGCGGTACTGGCGGTCGGGGCTCACGGCGGGCAGTGTGAAGTAGGCACGTCGCCGCTCCTCTCCCCCGTACCCCTCACCCATGCGCACCGCCCAGGAGGCCGGTCCGCGGCGGCGGGGCCAGAATCGGAGGCGCTGAGCTCCGGGACGCCCCGTGCCCCACCGCGGCGGCCGTCCTCGCGGGCGGAGAGGGCGGACCGATGGCGGGACCTGCACGTCGGGGGCGTACCCCTCGGCACGAACGTGACAACGTGGCCGTGGAGCGCATGGTCCGCACCCTCATCCGGCGGCGGAAGAAGTCGTACCAGGAGGACGACGTCACCGTCACCGATCCGCCGAAGGTCCGGCGGGCCGTGACGGCGGCGGCCCTCGGCAACACCATGGAGTGGTTCGACTTCGGGGTCTACGCCTATCTGGCCGGGACGCTCGGCAAGGTCTTCTTCCCCTCCAGCTCGCCGGGCGCCCAGGTGGTGTCGACGTTCGCGACCTTCGCGGCGGCCTTCCTGGTACGCCCGCTGGGCGGTCTGGTCTTCGGTCCGCTGGGCGACCGGGTGGGGCGGCAGAAGGTCCTCGCGCTCACGATGATCATGATGGCGGCGAGCACCTTCGCCGTCGGGTTCCTGCCCACGTACGCGGCTGTCGGCTTCGCCGCCCCGCTGCTGCTCCTGGTCTGCCGCCTGGTGCAAGGTTTCTCCACCGGCGGCGAGTACGCGGGCGCCACGACGTACATCGCGGAGTACGCCCCCGACAAGCGGCGCGGGTTCCTGGGCAGCTGGCTCGACTTCGGCACGTTCGTCGGCTATTCACTGGGGTCGGGTCTGGTCACCGTGCTCACCGCCGTCCTCGGCACGGACGGGATGACGGACTGGGGCTGGCGCATCCCGTTCTTCGTCGCGGGCCCGATGGGCATCATCGGGCTGTACATGCGGCTGAAGCTGGAGGAGACGCCCGCCTTCCAGAAGGAGGAGGCCTATCAGGCCGCCGAGCGCTCGGGTTCCGGTTCCGGTTCCGGGGACGATCCGGTCGAGGAGGCCCGGCAGTCGGGCAAGGGACGGCTCAAGGAGATCTTCACGAAGCACTGGGAGGCCGTGCTCATCTGCATGGGTCTGGTGCTGCTGTACAACGTCACGAACTACATGGTGACGTCCTATCTGCCCACGTACATGTCCTCCACCCTGGGCGAGCCGGAGACCACCTCGCAGCTGCTGGTGCTCGGCACCATGCTGCTGGTGGTGCTGCTCATCACCACCGTGGGCCGGACCTCGGACCGGTGGGGTCGCAGACCCGTCTTCATGGCGGGCAGCGTGGCCCTGATCGCGCTGGCCGCGCCCGCCTTCCTGCTGATCCGGCAGGGCGGCATCCTGCTGCCGGCGCTGGGGTGCGCGGTGCTCGGGCTGCTGCTGGTCTGCTTCGCGGGAACGGCGGCCTCGACGCTGCCCGCGCTGTTCCCGACGCGGCTGCGGTACGGGGCGCTGTCGATCGCCTTCAACATCTCGGTGTCGCTGTTCGGCGGTACGACCCCGCTGTTCGTCTCGGGCCTGGTGGAGGCCACGGGCAACGAGATGGTGCCCGCCTACTACCTGATGGTGGCCGGGGGGATCGGTCTGGTGGCCACCTTCTTCCTGCACGAGACGGCGGGGCGGCCGCTGCGCGGTTCGGGCCCGATGGTGGAGACCCCCGAGCAGGCCCGCGAGCTGGTGGCGCGGAGCCGGACGGCGGCGGGCCGTCAGGCGCGCGATGTGTGGCTGCGGGTGCGGAACCTGTGGCGGGGGCCGCCGCGCTGAGCGCGGGCGGCGGTCCCGTACACGTAAAGGCGGTCCCGTACGCGCTCAGGCGTCCGGGGCCACCGCGGCCGCCGGCTCGTTGAGCTTCCCGAACGGTACGTGCACGCTCGGGGTGGTCCGCGAGGTGCTGGCCAGGTGGCCCTGCTGGTCGTCGAAGAAGATGTGCGGCTTCAGGATGCCCATGATCCGGCCCTTGTCGATGCCGCCGAGGAAGAACGCGTCGTTGACGGTCACGCCCCACCCCTTGAGGCTCTGCACCGCCCGCTCGTGCGCGGGCGCGTTGCGTGCCGTGACGATGGAGACGTGCAGGCGGATCCGGTAGTCGGGATCCTTGCGGCGCTCCTGCTCCTCCCGATGCTGGATCCGGTTCACGTTCGCCAGGAAGTCCCGCAGCGGCCCGGCGTCGTGCGGCACGGCGGCGTTCGCGACCTCATGGGCGCGGAACTTCTCGATCCCGCCCTCCTGGAACACCTGCTCCGAGGCGTCCGTGGCGAGGACACCGTCGAAGTCGAAGGAGATCCGCAGGTCGTGGTCGTCCGCGTCGTCCTCGTAGGGAGCGCCGAGGACATGCCCGGCGGGCAGTCCGGCGGCGACCGCCTCCCGGACGTCCCCCTCGTGCGCCGACAGGAACAGGGACAGGTTGAAGGCGGGCATGAACCGGTGGGGCGAACGGCCCTGCGTGAAGACGGCCCGGCTGATGGACAGGTGGTGACTCTCTATGGAACGCATGACCCGCAGCCCGGTTTCGGGGTCGTTGCGGGACAGGACGATCACCTCGACCAGCGGGTCGTTCACCTCGCCGAGGTCGTTCAGCGACAGCAGCCGACGGATGAAGGGGAACGCGGCGCCCGGGCGGAGCGGGTCGCCCACGTGCTTCTCCTGGTAGGCGCGGTAGCTCTCCTCGCCCTGCTCCCGGAAGACGGCGTCCGACTCGGTCAGGTCGAACAGAGCGCTGGACGCGATCCCGATGACCAGCCGGTCGGCGAGTTCGTAGTGCACGGGCGATTCCTCCGGTCGGGACCTGACGGGGTGGCCCCTAACTATCGCACCGGCGTACGACCGCGCTCAGCTCAGCATCAGGGCGCTGTCCCAGGAGGTGACCGGCGCGCAGCCGGTGGCGTACGTGTGCAGGGCCAGGGCGATGCCCGCGGCCCCCTCCAGGAAGCCGGGGCGGTCGAGCGGGCGCTTCGCGAGCGCGTGGGCGTAGCGGAAGCCGAACGGCGACCCGGGGTCGAATCCGTCCAGCACACGGGCCGCCAAGCGGTCGGCGATGGCGTGGAGTTCCGGGTCGTCGGTGTCCTCGGCGGTGCGCAGCACGATCTGCAGGAGGCCGGCCCAGCCGTGGCACAGCGCGGAGTCACGGATCGACGCGTCGCTCGCCACCGCCAGCGCCCCGCGCAGCGCCGCCTCCGCGTCGGCTCGCCAGTCCGGCCGGTCCAGGGCGGTTCCGGCGAGGTGGACGGCGCGGGCCGCACCGGCCGCTCCGTAGCACCAGGAGTCCCGTCCGCGCTCCGGCGGCTCCCCCTTCTCGATGCGCTCCCGTGACATCAGGTGCGGCCAGCGCGGGCCCGTCTCGTCACGGGTGCGCAGGCGGGTCAGCAGCGCCATGATCCGTTCGACGGCCTCGTCCTGGCGGTCCACCCGGACCCCTGCCCGCCAGGCGAGGGCGAGGAGGGCCAGCGGGCCGGGGACACCGTGGGCGAGGCCGAGGTTGACGTGCTCGGGGAGCCCGTGGTCCAGCCCGTCGGTGACCCACCACGCGGGCAGCCGGGAGCCGTGCCGGGTGATGTCGTCGGCGGTGGCCACGGTCACCAGGGAGGTGAGCACCTCGGTCAGCGCGGTTCCGGCCGCCTCCCGCGCCTCCTGCCCGTCGGCTGCCAGATGGCGGGCCAGCAGATAGCGGCCGATTCCGGCGGTGCCGGCGAGGACGTCGTAGCGGCTCCACGCTCCGGCAGGGTCCCCGGCGCGGGACCGCTCCAGGTCGGCGCGGGCGCGGGTATGGACCCGGTCGAGGATGTGCCGGTCCAGTCCGGCGAGCATCGTGGTGTATCCGCCGGAGCCGACGGCCGTCGTGTGTCCGGCGTACGCGAGGGCCACCATGCCGCCGAACAGCGACTGGGGAACCGGCCTGATCCCGGCCGCGAGCCCTGCTGACAGGTGTGCGTGGGCCCGGTCGCGCAGGGCCGGGTCCGTGACGGCCAACTCGGCGTACAACAGGGCGACTCCGGGGTGACCGTCGGAGAGCTGGAGCGGATCCCACACGGGTTGGGGATCGCCCGGGTAGTGCATGAGGTTGTCCGGCACACTCGCGATCCGGGCCACCCGCTCGGTGTCGGCCAGCCGGTCCGCGACCTCGGCGACGACCCGGGCGGCGGCCTCCCGGTGCGCCGGCTCGCGGTAGTTCCCGGCGGCGGCCTCCCGGTGCGTCGGCTCGGACGACGAGCGGGCGTTCCCGGCGGCGGCCTCCCGGCCGGCCCGCTCGCGGGGTGAGCGGTCAGTGGGCGTCGACGCGGATGACGGCACGGAAGCTCTCCAATTCCTGCAGCAGGCGGCGGACCTCGGCGCGGCCGGTCTCGGGCAGACCGCCGACCCGTACCGCCTCCCCGGCGTCCAGTCGGCGCAGGACCGCGAGGGCTTCGGCGGTGGTCGAGCCGGAGGTGACATGGCCGCCGGTGGCCCAGCGGCGCGGGGCCTCGCCGGGTGCGGGCAGCAGCGGGGCGCAGCCGCGTACGGGGGTGTCGTCGTCCAGGGGGCGGGGCTCGGCGGGCGGTTCGGTCGGCCAGAAGCCGCCCGCCGTCCTCACCCGCAGGGCGAGCTCGGTGGCACGGTCGGTGAACCGGTCCTGGTCCAGGCGGGCCGCGAAGGCGTCCACGGCGTCGGCGAGGGCCGTGGGCAGTTCGGCGGCGAGGCGGCCGCCCGGGGCGGCGTCCGGGGTGAACAGCGGGGCGGACGCGGCGGGCCGGGTGCCCCGGAACAGGTCCTTGATCTCGTAGTACGGCCGGTGCTCGCGGCGCGGGACGCCCACGTTGACGCTGGTCGCCGGGGCGTCCCCGGTGCTCTCACCCACGTGGTAGTAGCGCGAGGGCCAGTAGAGCAGGTCGCCCGGCTCGACCTCGGCGACGAACGAGGAGGCCAGGTAGGGCTGGTAGTCCAGCACCGTGTGCACCGGGTCCGACCACGGCCGCTCCGCCCAGAACCGCATCCGCTTCGTGCCGCGTACGCAGAACATGAAGGTGGCGAAGCGGTCCTGGTGCACGCCGACCGGGCTGTGCTCGTAGGAGCCGTGGAACATCGTGGAGCCCGCGCTGTGCGTAGGCTGGCCGACCCGCTCCCACAGTCCGGCGTAGAACCGCTGCGCGCGGTCCCACAGCGGGTGGGAGAAGGAGTGGAAGCGGTGGACGACGAGGGCGTAGCGCTGTGCGCCCAGCCGGTCGGCCATGCGCTGTTCGTAGCCGTCGAACGATCCGTCGGACAGCTCGGGCAGATAGTCGTGGGGCCGGGTCTGCTGCCGACGCCGTACGAGGAACTGGAGGTTGCCCGGTACGGCCAGCGGGTGGGGCGGGCGGCTGCCGAGCACCGCGGACCGGAACACCTCGGACTCGGCGAACGGGACGGCGTCGACGGCCTTGTAGAGCACGGGCTGCCGGTCCCAGAACCGCTCGGTGAACGTGTCCCAGTCGAAGGACTTCTCGACGGTCAGCGTCATCGTTTCCCCTCCTCGGCCAGGTCGATGCCGCGCAGCCGGTACAGCTTGTCGAGCAGCGCGAGCACCGTCGCCGCGTTCCGGTCGTCGTCGCCCGCGGCCAGCGCGCGGCAGACCTCGCCGGCCCTGGTCTCCTCTCCGTCGCCGAGCGCGGCGTACACCCGGTCGCCCGCTGCTCGCGGCAGGGTGAAGACGTTCCCCTCCACCGCCCAGACCTCGTGCGCGGGCCCGTCGGGCATCCGGACGATCTCGCCGGTGCGGCGGAAGCGGGTGGACCGGGTGATGGTGACTCCCTCGCGGGGCACCGGGATCGGTTCGAGGCCGGCGGCGGAACGCAGCGCGGCCCAGCGGATCCGCAGGGTCCTGCGCAGGTGTTCGCCGTCCACGACCGTGCGCAGGTCGTCGCCGAGCCCGGTCAGCCGGGGCAGCACGCCGTCCTGGTCGTCGATGCCGGTTCCGGGGCCGAACGGGAAGTACGGCACGGTCTCGTCGTTGCCCTGTCCGGCGTGCACCAGGTCGGCGAGCAGGTCCCGCAGGGCGGTGAACGGCAGGGTCCGGTCGACGGGGATCCGCAGGCGCAGGGCGACACAGCGGTCCCGGTAGGTGTCCACGTGCCGTTGGTCGCCGGGCCAGTACAGCAGCTCCCCGGCCCCCGCGCTCAGGGTGCGCACTCCGGGCACCTCCCGGTCCGGGTCGGCGATGTCCGGGGGCGGGGGGCCGCCGCGCTCTTCCCACAGCCGTACGTCCATCCGGCCGTGCAGCACCCAGGTCAGCGCCGCGTGGGTCGGGGCCTCGGTCGCGCCGACATGCTGGGTGAACCGGTCGCCGGTCAGCACCTCGGCGACGACGGGGAGGTTGGGCCAGCCGACCTGCCGCCACAGCCCGCTGACCGTGTCCCGTACGGCGGACCACAGCGCGTGGTCCAGGAGGAGCGGCTGACGCACCGTCAGCAGGTAGCCCTGGCGCCCGCTGTCGGAGTCGAGCCGGTCGAGGTAGGCGTCCAGGCTCGGATCGGTGGTGTCCGGCAGGAGGGCGCCGGGGGCGCGCAGCCAGCCGTCGCCGACGAGGAACCGGACATCGGGCATCACCCAGAACCGGGTTCCGGCGCGGAAGGGTGCGCACGAGGCGACGTTCAGGGGGTGGACCGCGTCGAAGCCGAACGGGGGCCTGGCGTGCAGCCGGACGGGCCGCCGGTCCCAGTAGCGCTGCCCGAACAGCTCCCAGTCGACTCCGTCGGGCGGCGTCCGCCGTGTCTCGGGGGCGAGGGTGCTCATGTCGCTTCCCTTCCGGCCGGGGTCCGCCCGGCGTCCCCCAGGGGGAAGCGCCGCCGGATCCGGTCCGTGTGATCGGCCAGGGGTTCCATGCCCAGCGCGGCGCGCCGCCGGTCGACCTGCTCCGGCTCCTCGACCGGCCAGGGCACCAGCTCGCCCGCGACGGGCTCGAACTTGGTCCCGTAGACCTGGGGGCGCCCTTCGTCGACGCGTAATTCGTCCGTGAGATAGGCGACTTCACGCCACGGCAGATCGCGGCGCTCCGCCGCGTCCCGCATCAGCTCCAGGCAGTGCCGCCGGAAGTCGAGGTGTTCCCTGGTGTGTTGTACGAGGCGGCTCGCGGCGGCGGCCGCCTCCGCGCCGACGAGGGCGTGTCCCGGCCATCCGTGGTCGGCCACGACCGTGGTGAGCCAGGCGATTCCGGCGTCGGTCAGTTCCCGCAGGCGGCGTTCCGCTCTCTCGTCGCGCATGCCGCCGTCGGCCCACGGCGTCCGGATCGTGCCGTCGAGCCGGTCCAGCCTCAGCAGTCTGCGCCGGATCTCCCCGGCGGGCGCGGGCTCGACGGGGGCCTCGGTCGCGTCGATCGGGTCGACGCTCAGCCGCACCTTCTGCCGGTCCCAGAGGTAGGTGATCCGCCGTCCGGCCTCCGGCCAGTCGAAGGAGACCCGGCCCTCGGAGGGGCTCTGCAGATGCAGGCGCACGCCGAGCGAGGCGTCGGTGACGATGTGGTCGGTCACATCGTCGAAGACGTGCTCCACGGCGTCCCGCAGGGCCACACCGAGACCGGCGAGGGTGAGGTTCTCCCCCGTCAGCAGGTGGGGCAGCGGGGGCCAGCCGCCCTCGGGTTCCGCACGGGCCGCGACCCGGGACGTGCCGAACGGCCCGGGCGGGGGCTCGACGCTGAGCACCGGGCCGCCCTCCAGCGAGCGGACGAAGTAGGGCACGTCCATGCGCCGCAGCTGGTCGGTCTCGGGCCGGTCGAACTGGACGTCGGGTTCGGCGGGGCGGGGTGCGGCCCCGCCTCCGGACAGCCAGCGGGGCACGAGCGCGTCGAAGTACCGGAACGTGGGCTGCCGCAGGACCCTGACGTAGTGGCCGGCGGTGGCGGTCGCCAGGAAGTCCCGGATGGCGGGCCGTTGCCGGCACATCAGGGTCCAGGCGTCGAACATGCCGCGCAGCATGGCCGGGAGGTAGGGCCCGTAGCCGGTCCGCCCGTCGGTGTCGGCGACGACGTTCCTGGTCTCGTCCCGGACGAAGGAGACCCGGCGGCGGTGCAGGATCAGCGCGCCCGTCGGCCGAGCGCTCCAAACCACCGGCGGGCCCTCGGCGCTGCACCAGCGGGCGGCGCGTTCCAGGCCGACGTGGTGCTGGTCGATCTCGGCGGTCGCGTCGTGCAGGAGGCCGGTGTCGTAGAGGCGCGGGACCCGGCAGAAGTAGATTTCCAGGTCGATCGGATGGAGCAGCGGCTCCGGGTCGCCGGGTCTGCTCCCGGTGACCACGTTGCCGCCGATCAGGTCGGTGATCCCGAAGGCGAACGTGGCGGCGGTCAGCGAACCGGTCCGGTGCCAGAACCGCCCCGACTCCGCCGGGGTGAGCCGGGTGCCGGTCAGTTCCCACGGCCCGGAGGTGCGGATCGTTCCCCATTGGGTGGGCGGTTCGATCCACTCCTGCCAGAGGTAGCCGGGCTCGGCCCCGGGCCAGCAGGACAGCACGGGGAGCCGGATCCCGCCGGACGCGGCGGGCGCCTGGTTGAGCAGGTCGAACAGTGAGGCGGGGGAACCAGTCCCGCCGGTTCCGGGAGCCTGGGTGAACAGCAGCTCACCGGAGGCCGGACGGGGTTTGTAGGCGATCCGGCCGCCGCCCGCGCAGTCGAGGCGCAGGACGCGCTGGCGTCCGTTGTGGGTCTCCTCGCCGTGGGTCCAGACTCCGACGACCGGTCCCCGGAACGCCGGTTCGTCGGGCCAGCAGGCGTCCATGTCCCGGAGCAACCGGTCGAGAAAGAGCGTCAGGAATTCCTGGCAGCGCACCGCCCACTCGGCCACCCGGTCGCGGGCGTAGTGCGGCTTCCCCGCAGCACAGGCGACGAATGCCTCGGATACCGCGGGGCCGAATAGGTCGGCGTTCGTGATATCGAGTATTTCGGGAGAAATAACGGACGAATAGCGCTGCCGGGAATGGGCGCACCAGCCGTCGAGCCGCTCCCACAGCTCCAGCAGCGGCGCGAACCGCCGGTCGCGGAGGGCATGTTCGATCATCCGCGCGTCGCTCTCGCCGCCGAGCAGCCGGTCGACCGCGACGGTCCCTTCGGGGCCCGCGGCGACCACGGGCGGGAACATTCCGCCGGCCTCACCCTTGCGGACCGCGTCGACGATCCGCCGTGCCGCTGGTGACAGTTGGGGAGTCACGCCCCGGTCAGCACCCGTTCCGGTGACCTCGCCCGGGGCGCGCATCCCCCAGAGCGCCCGGGGGTCCAGGGGGGAATCCGGCACAGCAGCCTCCGACTCGTCACCGATGGACGGACGGCGCGACCGGGTGACGCCGGACCAGGCCGACGCCACCCGCCACGCATCAACAGCAGTAGACGCCCGCGCACGTACCACAGGCGGTGCCGCTGCCCGAGTTCGTCGGAGAGGCGAGCGGCGGAATTTCCTGTTCCAGATCGCCGATCACCAGATCGAATACCTCATCGGCGTTCCGGTCCGTTCCGCTCTGGACCTTTTCCTCGACTGCCTGCATGAATATCCTCCTCCCGTACTGCCCAATTGATCCGCCACTCAGTAGAACAATGCGGCATGCACCTGTCAACGAGGCGGATGCCGACGCGGCACGGGCGCGAGAGCTCTACTGGCCGGTAGACATCTATGCGACGCAGGTCACACTGCTCTACGGTCGGGGCACTGCCCCGGCCCCACGTCGGTGAGCCGCCGACCGGGCCCCGGCATCCCGTCTCCCGCCCCAGGAGGTTCCATGCCACCCCGCACCGTCCGCCGCTCCCGGCGCAGGCTCCCCGTCGCCGTGCTCGCCGCCGCCCTCGGCGCGGTCACCCTCGGCGCCCCCTCCCCCGCGTCCGCGTCCGCGTCGGGCGCTGCCGAGGACACGGGCTACCTCGTCGGGCGCGGCATCGCCGATGTCACGGGCGAGGCGGCCGAGACGGGGATGATGGGCTACTCCAGCTTCGACCAGAAGACCTCGGGCATCCACCAGCGGCAGCGGTCGCGCGCCTTCGTCGTCGTGGACCGGGCGAGCGGCAAGCGGGTGGTGTACGTCAACGCCGACCTCGCGATGATCTTCCAGTCCGTCCGGCAGGGCGTCATGGCGCAGTTGAAGGAGCGTTACGGCAGCCTGTACGGCGAGGACAACGTCCTCCTCTCGGCCACCCACACTCACTCGGGGCCCGGCGGGTACTCCCACAACGTCGCCTACAACCTCTCCGTCCTCGGCTTCCAGAAGGAGACCTACCGGGCGATCGTCGACGGCATCACCGAGTCCGTGGCCGAGGCGCACGAGGACCTGAAGCCCGGCACGATGAGCCTCGGCACCGGGACGCTGACCAACGCCAGCGTCAACCGTTCCCGGGAGGCTTTCGACCGCAATCCGGCCGCCGACCGGGCCGCCTTCCCCGACGGCATCGACCCGGCGATGACCGTGCTGCGCTTCAAGCAGGGTGAGAAGGACGCGGGCGCGATCAGCTGGTTCGCCACCCACAACACCTCGATCACCAACAAGAACACGCTCATCAGCCCCGACAACAAGGGCTACGCCTCCTACGCCTGGGAGCACGACCACGAAGGCGTCCGCTACCTCGACGACACCCCGGGGTTCGTCGCGGCCTTCCCCAACACCAACGCCGGCGACATGTCCCCCAACCTGAATCTGAAGCCCGGTTCCGGGCCCACCGAGGACGAGTTCGAGAACGCGCGCATCATCGGCGAGCGCCAGCTCGACAAGGCACGCGAGATCTACGACGACGCGCGGCCCGTCGCCGGAGGGGTCGACTCCCGGCTCACGTATGTCGACATGGAGAACGTGACCGTACGCCCGGAGTACACCCCGGACGGCAAGGAGCACCGCACCTGCCCCGCCGTCGTGGGCGCGTCCACGCTCGCGGGCAGCGTGGAGGACGGCCCGGCCATCCCGCTCTTCGAGGAGGGCATGCGCACCCCGGTCGCCCCCATCCTCGAAGCGCTGCGCGTCGACACCCCGTCCTGGCTCGCCACCTGCCAGTACCCCAAGGCGAGCCTGATCCCCACGGGCCTGCTGAGCAACGTCCACCCGGTCACCCCGAAGCGGCTCCCCCTGCAGATCATGAAGATCGGGGAGCTGCACCTGGTGGCCGCCCCGGGCGAGTTCACGATCGCCTCCGGACTCCGCGTGCGCCGCACGGTGGCCGAGCAGCTCGGTGTGCCGCTGGACCGCGTCCTGCTCCAGGGGTACGCCAACGCCTACAGCCAGTACGTCACGACGCCCGAGGAGTACGACACCCAGAACTACGAGGGCGGCTCCACGCTGTACGGCCGCTACACCCTGCCCGCCTACCAGCAGGAGTACGCCCGCGTCGCTCAGTCCCTGCGCGCGGGCACGGCCCTGGAGCGGGGCACGTTGCCGGCGGACGAGTCGGGGCGCCAGTTCACCTTCCAGACGGGGGTCGTGTACGACAACCCGCCCTCGGGCAAGGCGTTCGGCGGAGTCCTCAAGGCCCCGGAGAGCTCGTACGCGCGCGGCTCCACCGCCACCGCCGAGTTCGCCACCGGCCACCCGAAGAACAACGTCCGCCGGGGCTCCACCTTCCTGGAGGTCCAGCGGCTGGAGAACGGCACCTGGAAGCGGGTCCTCGACGATGGTGACTGGGAGACCGCCTACCGCTGGACCCGGCTCAACGGTCTGACCGGCACCTCGAAGGCCACGATCACCTGGAAGATCGCGGCGGACACCGCACCCGGCACCTACCGGATCGTCCACCACGGGGACGCGAAGAACCTGTTCGGGAAGATCACACCGTTCACCGGGGCGACCGGGACCTTCACCGTGGAGTAGAGGTGACGGGAACCCTCACCGTGCGGTAGAGGTTCAGGTGGTGCGCGGGGTGGGCTGGAACCAGGCGGGACCCTCGGTGAGGGCCTGCTTGATCCGGAACAGGGCGAACTCGCCGAGGGGCGGGAGCCCGTCCAGCGGGAACCAGCCCACCTCCAGCGACTCGTCGTCGTTGACCCGCGCCTCGCCGCCGGTCGCCCGGCAGCGGAAGGTGATGTCCAGGTACTGGCAGCGGTCGCCGTTGGCGTACTGCACGGGCTCCAGCGCCTGGGTGAGCACGACCCGTTCGGCCACGCAGTGCACGCCCGTCTCCTCCAGCACCTCGCGCTCCGCCGTCGCCGCCGGCTCCTCCCCGGGCTCGGAGATCCCTCCGATGACCGACCACTTCCCCGTGTCCGCGCGCCGGCCCAGCAGCACGCGGCCCTCGTCGTCGAGCACGATGGCCGTCACGCCGGGCAGCAGGAGCAGCTGGTGCCCGGCGGTGGCGCGGATGTCACGGATGAAGTCGGGAGTAGCCATGGATCCGAGCCTACGTGGCCGGTTGTGGTGCTACTTCCCGGCGCCCGGCACCTTGCGGGCCCGGAGCGCCGAGACGCTCACCCAGCCCAGCCCCGCCAGGGCCAGCAGCGCGATGACGCCCTCGGGCAGCGGGCCCATCCGGGTGGCGGGGGTGAGCGAGGAGCGCAGCGGGACCTCGTCGACGAGGGCGTCGGGGGTGAACATCCCGCTCTTCTCCACGATCGTGCCGTCGGGCCGGATCACCGCGCTGACCCCGCTGGTGACGGGGACGACGACGGCCCGGCCGTGCTCGACCGCTCGCACCTGGGACATGGCCAGCTGCTGGTAGGTCATCTCGCTGCGGCCGAACGTCGCGTTGTTGCTCGGCACGGCGATCATCTGCCCGCCGTGGGTGACGGTGTCGCGTACGGCGTCGTCGAAGGCGGCCTCGTAACAGGTCACGAGCCCCACCTTCGTGCCCGCGAGGTCGAAGACGCCCACCTCGGTGCCGGGGACGAACTCGCGCTGCACCCGGTCCACGTCCTCGCTGAAGAAGCGGGCGACCGTGCGCATCGGCATGTACTCGCCGAACGGCTGGATGTGGCGCTTGTCGTAGGTGTCGACGGGGCCCTGGTCCGGGTCCCACTCGATCAGGGTGTTGCGGAGGCTGTCGGAGCCCTTCTCGACCACCGAGCCGACGACCGTGGGCGCGCCGATCGCCTTGACCGCGTCGTCGATGACCTGGCGGGCGTCCGCGTTGAGGTACGGGTCCAGGTCGGAGGAGTTCTCCGGCCACAGCACGAGGTCGGGCTGCTTCTCCTTGCCCGCCTTCACCTCCTCGGCCAGCTCGGTGGTGCGCCGGGCGTGGTTGTCGAGGACGGCGCGCCGCTGGGCGTTGAAGTCGAGGCCGAGGCGCGGCACGTTGCCCTGGATCGCGGCGACGGTGGCCGTGCCGTTCTCGGCCGAGTCGTCGACCAGGGGCAGCGCCGCGAGGGCCCCCGCGATGGGTACGAGGACGCTCGCGGCGGCCCCGGCGACGGCGGCGCGGGGGATCTTCCCGGTGGACCGGTACGCCATGATCTGGCGCACCGCCTCGTACAGGCCGAAGCCGCACAGGACGACGGCGAAGGAGAGCAGCGGGGTGCCGCCGAGCGCGGCGAGCGGCAGGAAGGCGCTCTCGGACTGGCCGAAGGCGATCTTGCCCCAGGGGAAGCCGCCGAACGGGATGCGGGCGCGGACCGCCTCGTCCAGCGTCCAGACCGCGGCGGCCCACACGGGCCAGTACGCGAGGCGGGTCACGGCGGCGATGCCCAGGCACCCCACGGCGATGAAGAGCCCCTCCGCGGCGGCCAGGGCCAGCCACGGCACCGGGCCGACGTCCTCGCCGGTCCAGTGCAGCAGCGGCAGCATGAAGCCGAGGCCCGAGAGGAGGCCGAGGCCGAACGCGGCCCGCAGCCGGCGCCCGTGCAGCACCCAGCCGAGCAGCGCGAACCCGGGCAGCACGAGCCACCACACGGTCCGGGGCGGGAAGCTCGCGTAGAGCAGGAGCCCGGACAGTACGGCGGCGGCCGGGCGGAGGAGCCGCCGGGGCAGTCCGGCGGCCCGGGGGGCTGCCGGGGGCGGCGAATCGTCGACGGGGGTCATGGTGGCGCTCACCCGCCGGAGTCTACGGTGGGCGGCTGTGAGCGGCGGCGTTGACCTGCGCGGGTCATCGGTGACTGCTGTGGGGCGGCTCGCCGCCGGAGCGGCGCGGTCTCCGGCGGGAGTGCCGGGCGGTGGGGCTGCCCGGCCACCGGACGGGATGCCGGGCGCCGGGCCTGCCCGGTCAGTCGCCGGGCCGTTTCCCGGGGGACGGCAGGTGCAGGCGCTGCCGGATGAACCGTACGGCCGTCTCCGCGTCGTCGACCGTGACGGTGAAGGTCCGGCCGTCGCCGAGGCGCAGGGCCATGCCCTCGCCCTTGCGGACCACCACGGCGGTGCCCTGTTCGGGGCGCCAGCGGTAGCCCCAGCCGCCCCATTCACGCGGATGGATCCGGGGGACGAACTCCGCGCCCGTGACATGACTGAGCAGGATCCGGCGGCGCGGCAGGCCGGCGTGGCCGCAGCGGACCTCCAGGCTGTCCCCGTCGACCTTGACGGCCACATGGACGAAGGCGAGCGTGCCGAAGAGGATCAGCAGTCCGGCGGCGAGGCAGCCGATCACGGACATCAGCAGCGGGGCGATGCCCGAGGTCCAGGCTCCGTCGACGGCGAGTTCGATGCCGAGCGCCACACATCCCGCGCCCGCGAGCGCCAGCAGCCACTGGAGGCGGTTGGTGGCGCGGCCGTTCCACTCCGTGGGCGGCGCCTGGCTCGACCCGTGCCTCGCACTCTCGGGGTGGTCGGTCATGTTCAGCAGCGTAGCCGCGTTCCGGGCTGCCGGCCGGGGCTGCGGGGGCCGATCGGGCGAGCCGTACGGTCAGCGGACGGGTGCCCCCGCCGCCAGGATCCGGCCCTCCGCGTAGGTCAGGGCGGCGTCCGGGAGGGCGGCGACCCGGCCCGCCCGCAGCACGGTGAGCGCGCCGGAGGGTGCGGCCGTCGGGGCGGGTTCCGCGCCGATCCGGCGCAGCGCCTGGGCGGCGACCGCCCCGGCGGACGCGTGCAGCGCGAGGGGCGGGCGGCCGGGGCGCTGCACGGCGTCGCGGATCCGGGTCGCGACCAGCTCGTAATGGGTGCAGCCGAGGACGACGGCCCGCACATCGGGCGGGGTGAGGGCGGCGGCCGCCCCGACGGCCCGGTCGATCGCGGCCTCGTCGCCGTGCTCCACGGCGTCGGCGAGTCCGGGGCACGGGACCTCGGTGATCTCGGCGGTGCCGCCGAATTCCGCGATCAGTCCGCGCTGGTAGGGGCTGCCGGTGGTGGCCGGGGTGGCCCAGATGGCGACGGAGCCGCCCCCTGCGGCGGCGGGCTTGATCGCGGGGACCGTGCCGATGACCGGCAGGGCGGGCTCCAGCTCGGCGCGGATCGCCGGGAGGGCGTGGACCGAGGCCGTGTTGCAGGCGATGATCAGCGCGTCGGGGCGCTGGGCCGCGGCGGCGCGGGCGACGTCCAGGGCCAGGGCGGTCAGGTCCTCGGGGGTGCGGGGTCCCCAGGGCATCGAGCCGGGGTCGGAGGAGAGCACCAGCTCGGCGTCGGGCCGCAGGCGGCGCACGGCCGCCGCTGCCGCCAGCAGGCCGATTCCGGAGTCCATGAGCGCGATCTTCACCCGGTCACCCTAGCCGACAGCCCTTGCGAACCGGGCTCGGTGGGGCAGACTTCGGCGGATGAGCGCCGTTGCCTGGATCGCCGTGGGTTCGCTGATCGCGTGGGTGTGGCTGCTGCTGGGGCAGGGCTTCTACTGGCGGACGGACCAGCGGCTCCCCCGGCGCACCGACCCGGCGCGCTGGCCGTCGGTCGCGGTGGTCGTGCCGGCCCGCGACGAGGCGGCGATGCTGCCGGTGAGCCTGCCGTCGCTGCTGGTCCAGGACTATCCGGGAGAGGCCGGGATCATCCTCGTCGACGACTGCAGCAGCGACGGCACCGGGCAGCTGGCCCGGGATCTGGCCGCCCGGTACGGCGGTCTCCCGCTGACGGTGGTGACGCCCGGGGAGCCGGAGCGGGACTGGACGGGCAAGCTGTGGGCCCTGCGGCACGGGATCGCGGTGGCCCGGCGGGACAAGCCGGACTTCCTGCTGCTGACCGACGCGGACATCGCGCACGAGCCGGACAGCCTGCGCGATCTGGTGGCCGCGGCCGGTCCCGGCGGCCCCGACGGCTTCGACCTGGTGTCGCAGATGGCGCGGCTGCGGGTGGAGAGCGTCTGGGAGCGCCTGGTGGTCCCGGCGTTCGTCTACTTCTTCGGGCAGCTCTACCCGTTCCGCCGGGTCAACAGCGCCCGGTCGCGGACGGCCGCGGCGGCGGGGGGCTGTGTCCTGCTGCGTACGGAGGCCGCCGAGCGGGCCCGGATCCCGGAGTCGATCCGGCAGGCGGTGATCGACGACGTGTCGCTGGCGCGGGCGGTGCGGCGCAGCGGCGGCCGGATCTGGCTGGGGCTCGCGGAGCGGGTGGACAGCGTGCGGCCGTATCCACGTCTCGCGGATCTGTGGCGGATGGTCGCGCGCAGTGCGTACGCGCAGTTGCGGCACAGCCCGCTGCTGCTGGCGGGGACGGTCCCGGGGCTGCTGCTCGTCTATGTGGCGCCGCCCGCGACGCTGGTGGCGGGGCTGCTGACCGGTGACGGGGCGGCGGCATGGGCGGGCGGGGCGGCCTGGGCGGTGATGACGGCGACGTATCTGCCGATGCTGGCGTACTACCGGCAGTCGCTGTGGCTGGGCCCGCTGCTGCCGCTGACGGCGGTGCTGTACCTGCTGATGACGGTCGACTCGGCGGTGCAGCACTACCGGGGGCGGGGCGCTGCCTGGAAGGGCCGCACCTACGCGCGCCCGGAGGCCGCGCCCGACCGGTGATGCCGCCGGGGGCGGGATACCGGTCCGGGCAGGCGCGGGTCGTCACTTGCGGCCGGGCGTCCAGTTCATGCCCCAGCCGTAGGCGGCGTCGATGGTGCGCTGGGGGCTGACGCCCCGGTCGGGGACGAGGTAGCGGGCCTCGCGCTGCACGGTGAGGTCGCCGCCGTTGTTGGCGATGAGGGCGAGGGCGCAGACGGTGGAGGGCACGGTGCACTCGTCGAGGGAGAAGTCGATGGGCGCGCCGTTCTGCGGCTGGAGGGTGACGGTGGCGTGGAGATCGGCGAAACTCCGGGCGCCCTCATAGATAGTGACGAAGATCAGTACACGCCGCAGCTGGTTCTTGTGGTCGAGGTTGATGGTCATGTTCTCGCCGGTGGAGAGCGCGCCGGTGCGGTCGTCGCCGTCGAGATGGATAAAGGGCGGCTGATTCAGAGAACCGAACGCGTTTCCGAGGGACTGCACAACTCCCTTGCGCCCATCGGTGAGTTCGTAGAGCGCGCAGAGATCAAGATCGAGATCGGCGTGCATGGCGACGGCCCGTCCGAGTTTCGCTCCCCAGCCTTTGAACTGTTTGCGCACTTCCCAGTTGAGGTTGACGCGCAGCGCGCCGGAGGTGCCGCCCTGCTTGGCGAGCGAGACGGACGGCGCGCTCTTCGTCAGCGTGACCTTGGTCAGCCGCACGGGCTGCGTGACGGGCGGGGCCGCGGGAGCGGAAGGCGCGTGCGGAGCGGGGGGCCGGCCGGCGACCGGGGCCGAGGCGGGCGCGGGAGCCGGGGCCGGAGCGACCGGCGTGGAGGCCTGCGGGGCGGGCGGGGCCTGCTGCGGTTCGTCCACGGAGATGCCGAAGTCCGTCGCCAGGCCTTCGAGGCCGGTGCTGTAGCCCTGCCCGACCGCCCGGAACTTCCACGCGCCCTGACGGAGGTACAGCTCGCCGAGGATGAAGGCGGTCTCGACCGTGGCGTCCGTGCTCTCGAAGCGCGCCAGCTCCGAGCCGCTCGCCGCGTCCGTGACCCGCACGTACAGTCCGCTCACCCGGCCGAAGTTCCCGCCGTCCGCCGAGGCCGCGACCACGATGCGCTCGATCCCGGGCTCGACCTTCCCGAAGTCGACGAGGAGGGTGTCGGTGACCCCGTCGGGGGCGGTCCGCTTGCCCTCGTGCCGGACCGCTCCGGAGGCGTGGGCCGGCTGGTTGTAGAAGACGAAGTCGGCGTCGCTGCGGACCTTGCCCGCCACCAGCAGGAGCGCGGAGGCGTCGACGTCCGGCACGCCGGGTGCGGCACGCCACCCCAATTCGACGCGCACCGCGCCGGCAGGCACCGGAACGTTGGTCCCTTTTTGCATGATCATGCTCGCCCCCATCACGAGTCCGGCTGCCCGCAGGCATTTCCCGACAACCTAATCCCCGGTCCGCCGGAGCGTGCCCCCGCCGGCCCCGCCCCCTCCCGGCGATCTCCCGGTAACCCCCCGTGAACTCGGCCTTTACACGATCAGTAGACGTCAGTGCGCCCTTTTTTGCCAAGTTCGCTCGCATTGGGGATCGCGGTTCACTCACATCGCGGAAAACATCCCTCTTATCGGGCTCCACAACCGGCGTGTCGAGGGCTTAACTTAGGTGGCATGACGTCCCCCCGCTCCACCTTCGGCGGCGGCTACTACGCCGCGTCGTTCCCCGACACTCCGATCTACGACTCCTTGGTCGCGGAGCGGGGAACCCCTCAGATCGCCCCCATCCGTGTGCCGGCCGCGTACGACACCGGTAACAGCTACCTGCCGGCCCTGCCGTCGGCGCTGCCTGCTCTGCCCGCGGCCCCGTCGCAGCAGACCGGCTCCTACGGCTACCCGCAGCAGCAGCCGATGCCGCAGTACCAGCAGGCTCCGGCGCAGCCGATGCAGCACGCCCAGCTGCAGCACGCGCCCGCGCCGTACATCCCGCAGCAGCCCTCGGCGGTCCGCGGCTATCCGCAGCAGCCCCAGCCGCAGCGCCCCGCGCCCGCCACCGGGTACGAGTCGATGCGCCCGGCCTCGCCGCGCCCCGTACCGGCCCAGTCGCCGTACGAGGACCCGTACAACCGGCCGTACCAGAGCCGGGGGTACTGAACCGCCGCCCCCTCTCCGTACGGCACGGTGCGCCGGGGGACGCACCAGGCAACCTCTGACGGCTGAAAGCGGTCTAGGGGTACGGAGGCCGGGCTCGGCATCTCGACGATCCACCCGCACCACGGGCCCGCCGAGGCAGGCCGCGGGGACATCGATCGACGGGGAGACGGGGGCACGGTGTGAGGGGGCAGTGGGCACTGCTGCGGGGGCTGTTGTGCGGGCGGGACAATCCGCTGCGCCGCGCCACCGACCGCCGCGAGGCCTGGGTGGCGCTCGGAGCGCTGCTGCTCCTCGTCGTGGGGGCCCCGGTCGCGGGCTGGGCCGGCGGTTCCGTCGCCGACGCCGCCCTCCAGCGGTCGGTGCGCGCCCAGCACCAGGAGCGCCACCCCGTCGACGCGGTCGTGGTGGGCCGGGCGCCGGGACGGGACCGGTATGTGGGTGATCCCGAGGGCGGCTCCGAACGGGCCGCGCGCATCCGGGTGGTGGCGTCCTGGCAGGCCCCGGACGGCAGCCCGCGCACCGGAGAGGTGACCACAGCGTCGAAGCCCGGCGTCCCGGGGTCCTCGCTGCGGATCTGGACGGACGCGACGGGCCTTCCGGTTGCCCCGCCGATGGACGGGCACGCCGCCCGGACCCATGCGGTGCTGGGCGGTATCGGTACGTTCCTGCTCGCCGCCGGATGTGTCGAGGCGGGCCGCAGGGTGGTCGTAGGGCGCATGGTGCGGCAGCGGTACGCGCGTCTCGACCGGGAGTGGGCCGCGGCGGGCACGGACTGGGGCCGGGCCGGAACGGGCGGCTGACCACGGTCGCCGCCGGCCGGACGCGGCCGCCGGCGACATCACCCCGCGGGGCCGACTCGTCAACTCCGGGCCCTCACGCGCGCTACGGTGGTCCGACCCCGTCCGCCTCCCCGGCGACGGACGGGCCCGAGGCAGCGCACAGCACGAGGTGGGGGCACAGCAACGCCATGGCACAGGGCACGGTCCAGGTGACGCACACCGGCACATCGCGATGGCGCCGCCGCACCGGCGAGTACGCCTCCCTCTCCGCGGCCCTGGAGGCGGCGGCCGAGGGCGACGTCCTCACCGTCGCGCCCGGGACCTACCGGGAGAACCTCGTCGTCCCGCGCGCGGTGACGCTGCGCGGCCCCGAGGGCTCGGCCGGCTCCGTACGGATCGCGCCGCTCGACGGCGTACCGCTGACCGTGCGCGCCTCCGCGGTCGTGCAGGGCCTGCACATCGAGGGCCAGGACTCCGCGGCCCCGGCGCTGCTGGTCGAGGACGGCACGGCGGAACTGACGGACCTGCGGATCGTGACCCGGTCCGCCGCGGGCATCGAGGTGCGCGGCGCGGCGCGGCCCACCGTGCGGCGCTGCACGGTCGACAATCCGGCCGGGGTCGGCATCGCCGTACTGGACGGCGCGGGCGGGGTGTTCGAAGAGTGCGAGATCGTCTCGGCGGGCCAGTCCGGGGTGTCGGTCCGCGACGGCGGGCACCCGCGTCTGGACCGCTGCCGGATCCACCACGCGTCCGGGGCGGGCATCGGCGTCACCGGCGACGGCAGCGGTCTCGAGGCGTTCGGCTGCGAGGTGTACGAGATCAAGGGCAGCGGCATCCAGGTCACCGCCCGCGCCTCGGCCCACCTCACCGACTGCACCGTGCACCGCACGTCGGCGGACGGCGTCACGCTGGACACCGACGCGGTGCTGACGCTCGCCGACTGCGACATCCACGACATCCCGGAGAACGCCGTCGACCTGCGGTCGCGTTCGGTGCTCACGCTGACCCGTTCCACGGTCCGCCGGTTCGGCCGCAACGGGCTCTCGGTCTGGGATCCGGGGACCCGGGTCGACGCCAACCAGTGCGAGATCCACGACAGTACGGGCGACTACCCGGCGGTCTGGGTCAGCGACGGCGCGACAGTGATACTGGACGCCTGCCGGGTGCACGACGTGCCCGACGCGCTGTTCGTCCTGGACCGGGGGTCGCGGGCCGATGTGGTCGACAGCGACCTCTCCCAGATCCGCAACACCGCCGTGTCGGTGAGCGACGGGGCGACCGCGCAGCTCGACGACTGCCGGATCCGGGAGGCGTCCACGGGCGCCTGGTTCCGTGACCACGGCAGCGGCGGCACGCTGAACAACTGCACCATCGACGCGGCGCAGACCGGGGTCATCGTCACCAAGGGCGCGGACCCCACCATCGAGCGCTGCACGGTCACCTCGCCCGCCGAGGCCGGGTTCTACGTCTCGGCCGAGGGCCGGGGCACCTTCGACGGCTGCCGGGTGACGGGCAGTGAGGGATACGGCTTCCATGTCATGGAGGGCTGCCGCACGACCCTGACCCGGTGCCGTACCGAGCGGTGCGCGCGGGGCGGTTACGAGTTCCCCGAGGGGGACGGGGCGTCCTCGGCCGGGCCGGTGGCCCGGGACTGCACGAGCGACGAGAGCGGTCTGCGGACGGCTGCGGCCCCACCTCCCCCGGTGCTGACGGCCACGCAGTCGACGCCGGGGCTGCTGGGCGCGCTGCCCGGGCAGCGCGCGGTCGAGCCCGCCCCCGAGCCCCTCGCCCCGGCGGAGCCGGCCCGGGACTCCTCGGCGGTCCTCGGTGAACTGGACGCACTCGTGGGCCTGGAGAGCGTCAAGCGGGAGGTGCGGGCGCTCACGGACATGATCGAGGTGGGCCGGCGCCGCGCGGAGGCCGGTCTGAAGGCCGCGTCCGTCCGCCGCCACCTCGTCTTCACCGGCTCGCCCGGGACGGGCAAGACCACGGTGGCCCGGCTGTACGGGGAGATCCTGGCCTCGCTCGGTGTGCTGGAGCGCGGCCATCTGGTCGAGGTGTCCCGGGTCGACCTGGTCGGCGAGCACATCGGCTCGACGGCGATCCGGACCCAGGAGGCGTTCGACCGGGCACGCGGCGGGGTGCTGTTCGTCGACGAGGCGTACGCCCTCTCCCCCGAGGACTCCGGCCGGGACTTCGGGCGGGAGGCCATCGACACGCTGGTGAAGCTGATGGAGGACCACCGGGACGCGGTGGTCGTGATCGTCGCGGGCTACACCGTGGAGATGGAGCGGTTCCTCACCGTCAACCCCGGGGTGGCCTCACGGTTCTCCCGGACCATCACCTTCCAGGACTACCTCCCCGAGGAACTGCTGCGGATCGTCGAGCAGCAGGCCGAGGAGCATGAGTACAGCCTGGCGGCGGGGACCGGGGAGGCGCTCCTGAAGCACTTCACGGCGCTCCCCAAGGGCCCCGCCTTCGGCAACGGCCGCACCGCCCGCCAGACCTTCGAGTCGATGGTGGAGCGGCACGCGGGCCGGGTCGCCCAGCTCGCCGAGCCGAGCACGGACGACCTGACCCTGCTCTACCCGGAGGACCTCCCCGACGTGCCCTTCTGAGTCCGCGCCTCCGCCTGCCGGGGGACCTGCGGGCCCAGCTCCGCGAGGAGGTCGGCCCGCGCGTCGGCGAAGGCCGGGTCGGCCTGGTAGTCGGAGTGCCCGAGGATCGGTTCGGGCAGCGGGAGCTTCGTGGTCCGCCCGTAGGCCAGCGGGTCCTTCAGCGGGCCCCGGTCGACACTCGGATCGGGGTCGGCACAGATGCGGACGGGGCCGCCGATGGGGTCGGTGGCCCGCCACAGATTGCGCCAGCAGTGCACCGAGCGGTGCAGCCCGAGCAGCGGCCCGGGGCCGAAGTAGGCCGGGAACCACCGCCCGTACAGCCGCTCCAGGGGCGAGCCGTAGGTCAGCAGGGCGACCCGCGGGCGGGTGGCGTCGGGCAGTTGCCAGACGGCGGAGGCCGCGAGCACGCTGCCCTGGGAGTGGCCCGAGATGACGAGCCGGCCCCGGGGCGTGGTCGACGTCCAGGCGGACATCCGCGAGGCGAGGTCGGGGACGGCGCGCTCGGCGTAGCACGGGGGCGCGAAGGGGTGGGCGGCGCGGGGCCAGAAGGTGCCCACGTCCCAGAGGATGCCGATGGTCCGGCGGGCCGAGGCGTCCTTGTAGGCGCGGCGGCCGCCGGCGACGAAGAGTATGAAGCCGAAGCCGATCAGCCAGGAGCCGGTGGACTGGGCGGCGTCGGCGAACGATTCGAGGAGCGGACCACTTCCGTCGGCTGCCCGGCCCGGCACCTGGTCGCTGTACCAGGATCCGGCGACCGCGCCCGCCCCGAGCAGCAGGGTGGCGGTGGAGACCACGCCGACGATCCACGGCGCGGAGTCGGTGAGGGCGGCTGCGGCGCGGATCCGGGCGATCCGGCGGGTGCGGCCCTCGTCGGACGGTTCGGGGGCGTACTCGGCCTCGATGACCGGGCCCAGCCGGCGGGCGGTGCGCGCGGTCCGGACGACCAGGACCAGGACGGGGGCGAGCAGGAGAATCAGGAGCACCGGGATGACGGAGGCCTGCCAGCTCAGGAGGACCGGCGGTCCGGCGATGTCGGAGCTGCGGCCCATGCCCGGGGTGCCGGGGCCGTCCAGCCAGTCGGCGACGCGCTGGGCCACCCCGCCGGTCATCACACCGCCGAGGGCGCAGGCGAGCATCGCGACCGCGGGGCCGCCGAGTCCGTACAGGACGGTGCGGGGTTCGGGGATGCGCCGGTAGAGGCGCAGGGCGACCACGGCGAGGGCGACGACAAGGACACCCTGGCCGAGGGTGAGGAACCGGAAGGCGGTCTCGACGGGCAGGGCGCCCGAGGACTGCCAGTCGGGGCGCGACCAGGACGCGTACAGCACGGCGAGGCCGAGCAGGACCAGAGCGGAGCCGGGCAGATAGCTGATCAGCGCGCCGTCCAGGCGGGTGTCGCGGGTCCGTTCGCTGCGACCCCGGCGGCAGACGACCCACACGACGACGAGCGCGCACAGAACGATGCCGCCTTCGACCGCCGCGCCGATGAACCGGGGCACCGGTCCTTCGGTGCCCCGGTCGTAGCGTGCGGCGGCGCCGGCGACAGCCGCGGCGACGGTCAGGAACCCGGCCGCCGTGTGGGCGGCGCGGAGCCGGGCGACGAGCCGCCGGCCGTACCAGAAGCCGGGCCTGCCGAGCGCGGGGCGGACCGGAACGGGCGGGCGCGGGTCGTCGTCGGCGTCCGGGCCGTGGTCCACCGCCGCCCCGAAGGACTCGTCCTCTGCGAAGTCCTCGCCGTCCAGCGGGCGTTGGGACTCGTACGCGCTCCAGGTCCGGTTGGACAGGTACCACAGGAGTCCCACCAGGGCCGCGGGCACGACGGCGGCGAGGGCGAGGCGGCGGCCGGGCTGGGACCACCAGCCGCCCTGACGCTCCGACAGGAAGCCGAGCCAGGAGCGGCGTTCGGCGCAGGCATCGGCGCCGGCGCACTGCCAGGCCAGCAGGTCGAGGGCGACTTCGCAGGCGGCCGCCGTGAGCAGCACGGTGAGGCTGAGCGCGACGAGCCGCACCAGGACCCCGTACAGCCGGACCGCGCGGGTGCGGCCGGTGGCGGTGGGACGCATCCAGTGGGCGAGGTTGACCACCATGAACGGCAGGAGCAGCAGCCACAGCGCACGGGAGCCGTTGCCGGAGGTGAGGCCGGACCAGCAGTACGCCTCGGCGACGGGCTCGTCCCGGTAGCGCTCGGGGTGCTTCTCGCCGTGGGCGTCCTCGGTGCGCCGGTACACGGCGGCGGTCGTGTCCCCGGTGACCCGGACGGTACGCGGGTCGTCCAGCATCTCCTGCGGGGTGGCGCCGCCGACGCCGTGGACGAGCAGTTCCAGCGCTGTCCCGGTGTGCTGCGGGGGCTCGGTGGCGGGCGGGGAAGGGGGCGGGGGCGGGGTGGCAGGAGCCAAGGGGGGACTCTTTCTCGGGCGAGCGGCACAGCGGGAAGCGGCACAGCGGTCACGGGTGCGGGCAGGGCGGCGGGCGGGCCGGGAGGCGGGGAGCGGCGGGCCGCCCGGAGCCACGATCCCCGGCCCGGGGCGGCCGCGTGAGCGGTCTCACGGAATCTCCCCAGGTGGTACGCCGGACATGCCTGCGTGGCAGGATGAGCGTGGCCCGCAGACCGCTGCGGACGGTACGGCAGAGGGAAGGACCGGACCCGGCGTTGAGCGAGAATCAGAACCTGCTCGCGGAGCAGCGCCGTGCGCTGATCCTCGACGAGGTGCGCAGGCGTGGTGGGGTCCGGGTCAACGAACTGACCCGCAAGCTGAACGTCTCCGACATGACGATCCGCCGGGACCTGGACGCGCTGGCCCGCCAGGGTGTCATCGAGAAGGTCCACGGCGGTGCGGTCCCGGTCGTCGAGGCGAGCACGCACGAGCCCGGGTTCGAGGCGAAGTCGGCGCTGGAGCTGAGCGCCAAGGAGGACATCGCCCGGGCGGCGGCGGCGCTGGCGGTGCCCGGCAGCGCCATCGCGCTCTCGGGCGGGACGACGACCTTCGCGCTGGCCAGGCATCTGCTGGACGTGCCGGATCTGACGGTGGTGACCAACTCGGTGCGGGTGGCCGACGTGTTCCACGACGCGCAGCGTCCGGCCGGGGGGCGCGGCGCGCGGCCCGGGGCGGCGACGGTGGTGCTGACGGGCGGGGTGCGCACCCCCTCGGACTCCCTGGTCGGGCCGGTCGCGGACCGGGCCATCGACTCCCTCCACTTCGATGTGCTGTTCCTCGGTGTGCACGGGATCTCGGCCGAGGCGGGACTCTCGACGCCCAATCTCGCGGAGGCGGAGACCAACCGCCGTTTCGTGCGGGCGGCGCGCCGGATCGTGGTGGTGGCCGACCACACCAAGTGGGGCACGGTGGGCCTGAGTTCGTTCGCCGCGCTGGAGGAGGTCGACACGCTGGTCACGGACGCGGGCCTGGCTCCTGAGCTGCGCGCGGAGATCGAGGAGCATCTTCCGGGTCTGCTGGTGGCGGGCGACGCTCCCGCCGAGACCGCCGAAGCCTCGCCCGCCACCGAGGGCTGACGCGGGTTCCGCTCGGCGCGCGGTGTGCGGGACAGCCCTCTGGGGCCTGTCGTCGGACCGCCGTCCGGCGGCAGGCCCTAGGATCGGGCTGTGGCCGTCTTCCGGATCGAGCGCTTCTCCCCTCTCCCCGCAGCCGAGGCCTGGCGCCGGGTGACCGACTGGGAACGGCACGCCGCGCAGGTGCCGTTGACCGCGATCTCGGTTCCGACCGGGCTTCCCTCACGGCTCGGCACGGTCTTCGTGGCGCGTACGGGGCTGGGCCCGCTGGCGTTCGACGATCCGATGGAAGTGGTGCGGTGGACGCCGCCCGCCGGGGGCCGGGCCGGAGTGTGCCAACTGGAGAAGCGGGGCGCCGTGGTGCTGGGCCGGGCCTCGATCGACGTGCTGCCCACGGATTCCGGTTCCCATGTGGTGTGGGTCGAGGAGCTGCGGGTGCGGCTGGTGCCCCGGTGGGGTGACCCGCTGCTCGCCTCCGCCGGACGACGGATGTTCGGCAAGGTCCTGGACGCCCTGCTCGCCTCCCCCGGAGACGCGCACGGGTGAGGCCCGCGGGCGGGCCTGCACACGGGGGCCCGCACGGGCGGGGGCACACGCGCCGCGCAGGGGTGATGTGACCGTCACACGATTGACTCGTTTGCCGGTATGACACCCGCCACGGCCCCGGAAGGCACCGATTCCATGCCGATCCATCAACCGCAGCAGCGGACCGACGTACAGAGCGACCGTACCGGCGTGCGGCAGGCCGAAGCCGCCCTCGTGGAGCACTACCCGCGTCTGGTGCGGCTCGCCTATGTCGTCCTGCCGCCGGGACTCGGCCGGCACCGCCGGGTCCTGACCGCCCACGCCGTCGTCCAGCGGGCCCTGCCCGCGGCCGGGAGCAAGGCGTCGAGCCCGCGCGTACCGGCCCAGTCCCGCCGGACCGGCGCTCCGGCGAGCACGGAGGGCGCCTCGGCGGACCGGGTCCCCTCGCATCCGGCCTACGGGTGGGTGCGGCTGCGGGTGCTGCGGGCGGCGCTGGCCCACGAGCGGCGGCCCCGCTGGTGGCCCGGGCGGCTCCCGGGCCCGGCCGCGCTGCGTCCAGCCCTGCCGGTGGTGTGGGGGCTGCGGCTCTTCCCCCGGGCGGGCGGTGTCGACGAACTGGCCCTGGACCGGGCGCTGTCGGCGGTGGACGGGCCCGTCCGGGCGGCGTTCGCGCTGCAGCTGCTGGAAGGGCTCGACGAGTCCGGGGTCCGGGAGCTGCTGGCCGGGGCCGCGGTGGCGGATCCCGCGGACGCGGTGCGCCGGGCGGCCCGGCTGGGGCGGCCGGACCGGGCCGGGGCACAGGCGATGCTCAGGTCGGGGGAGTTCGACCCGTGCACGGTCCAGACCCGCCCGAGCGACCTGCTGCGGCGCAGGCACCGGGTGCGGGCGGTGGCGGTGGCCGCGGCGCTGTGCGTGGTGGCGGGGAGCCTCGCGGTCGCCGTCGAGCAGGGGGCGAACGGTCCCGGCGAGGACCGATCCCCCGCAGGCGTGCTCGCGCCGGTGCTCGATCCGGCAGAGCTGATGCGGACGGCGGCGGAGCGGTGGGCGGACACCTCGCGCGTCGACTTCACCGCCTGGCCGGCCAGGGGCGGGCGCGCGGACGACGACGCACTGCTGGGCCGGGCGCTGCGAGCCTGGGCGGAGCCGCCGGAGTCGGTCCGGGTCTCCACCACCCCGGGCACGGCCGCGGTGCCGCCCGCCGAGCCGCCCCAGCTGCTGTTCGCCGATGAGGTGGACGGGGCGGCCGTGGTGCTGTTCCACGACAGCGCCGACCGGGTGGTCCGCTACGCGGAGCCGCTGTCCGGAGCCGGCGGGGCGGCGCTCGACTTCGCCCGCACCGACGACGCGGACGTGACCACGGGTGCGGCGGTCGTCGTCAGCCGTACGGCCGAGGGCGCGCGGTTCCTGCTCGCCCCCTGGATCGCGGAGTCCACCACCCGGGACCTGCTCGCTCCCGACACGCCCGGACGGCCGCTGGAGGTGGGCCCGGACGGCGTCACCGCCGAGGTGCCCCGGCCCGCCGCGGGCGGCGCGTGCGACGCCTGGCCGGTGATCCAGTTGCGCTCCTCCGAGCGGATCGTGGAGAAGCACGCGTTCCTGCTGACGGACCTGGGCGAGCTGGCCCCCACGCATCTGACGTACATGCCGAAGCCCGGCCGGGGTACGCCGGCCCGCCAGCCGCGTGAGGCGACGGGCCCCGACGCGCTGCTGGCCTGGGCTCGCACGGCGTGCTCCCTGCGGACTCTGGCGGGCTCCGGCGTGCGGTCGGTCAACAACTGGGCCTTCGCCGAGCAGAAGCTTCCCGAGGGCGGCACGTCGGCCGACTGGGTGTGCACCCGGGCCGACACCTGGCGGGGGCCCGGCCGGGTCCTGGTGCAGTTCCTCGCACCCGCCGCCTCTCCCGCAGAGCCGGCCACGCTGGTCGCCGACCGTGATGACACGGCTCTGTGCAGCAAGTTCGGGCAGCACGTCCTGGCCGGCACGCACTGGAGGGCCGCCTCCGGCCGGTGGTACGTACTGGGTGCGGGCAGCCGCGCGGTGACAGGCATCCGGGCGACCGGGGACGCCAGGGGCGCGGCGGGCGGGCCGACGCTCGCGGTGCGGGCGCCCCGTGACGCCGACGTGGAGCTGACGGCGTCGCTGCGCGAGGGCGGGACGCTCACGGCGGTGCACTGAGCCGACGCGGGTACCGGGGCCGTCACCGTACCGATGGCCTCGATGCCGCCGTACGGAGTCCTCGACCGGTCCCGGGAGCCGTCAGGTGTCACACTCGGACAGGTGACAGATCTTGAGGACGGCCCCGGCGACAGCACAGGACAACCCGACGACTCCGCTCCGCGCTGCCTGGTGACCGGGGCCACCGGTTACATCGGCGGCCGGCTGGTGCCCGCACTGCTCGATGCCGGGTACCGGGTGCGCGCACTGGCGAGAACGCCGCAGAAACTGCGCGACTACCCGTGGGCGGACCGGGTCGAGGTGGTGCGCGGCGATGTCACCGACGCCGACTCCCTGGCGGAGGCGATGCGGGGCGTCGATGTGGCGTACTACCTGGTGCACGCGCTCGGCACCGGCTCGACCTTCGAGGAGACGGACCGCAGGGCGGCCCGGACCTTCGGCGAGCAGGCGCGGGCGGCCGGGGTGCGCCGGATCGTGTATCTGGGCGGGCTGACTCCGGCGGGGGTGCCGGAGAAGGACCTGTCGCCGCACCTGCGTTCACGGGCCGAGGTGGGTCACATCCTGCTGTCCTCCAAGGTGCCGACGGCGGTGCTGCGTGCGGCGATCGTCATCGGCTCGGGTTCCGCCTCGTTCGAGATGCTGCGGTATCTCACGGAGCGGCTGCCGCTGATGGTCACCCCGAGCTGGGTACGGACCCGGATCCAGCCGGTGGCCGTACGGGACGTGGTCCGCTATCTGGTGGGGTGCGCGACGCTGCCGGCCGGGGTGAACCGGGCCTTCGACATCGGCGGCCCGGACGTCATGACGTACCGGGACATGATGCAGCGCTACGCGGCGGTGGCGGGGCTGCGGCCGCGCGTGATCCTGCCGGTGCCGGTGCTGACCCCGACGCTCTCCAGCCGCTGGGTCGGTCTGGTCACTCCGGTGCCCAGCTCCATCGCCCGGCCGCTCACGGAGTCGCTGCGCCACGAGGTGGTCTGCCGGGAGCACGACATCAAGGAGTACGTCCCCGATCCGCCGGACGGGACCATCGGCTTCGACCGGGCGCTGCGGCTGGCGCTGAAGCGGATCCAGGAGGCGCGGGTCGACACCCGCTGGTCGAACGCCGCGGTGCCGGGCGCGCCGAGCGACCCGTTGCCCACGGACCCGGACTGGGCGGGCGGCAGCCTCTACCGCGACGAGCGCGAGATGGCCGTTCCGGTCGGTCCCGAGGCGCTGTGGCGGGTGATCGAGGGCATCGGCGGCGAGAACGGCTGGTACTCCTTCCCACTGGCCTGGGCGGTACGGGGCTGGCTCGACCGGCTCGTCGGCGGCGTGGGGCTGCGGCGCGGCCGGCGGGACGCCCAGCATCTGCGGGTGGGCGACTCGCTGGACTTCTGGCGGGTGGAGGAGATCGTGCAGGGCGAGCTGCTGCGGCTGCGGGCCGAGATGCGGGTGCCGGGCCTGGCCTGGCTGGAGCTGTCGGTGCGCCGCGACGAGCGGGGCCGGACGGTGTACGGCCAGCGCGCGCTGTTCCATCCGCGCGGGCTGTTCGGCCATGCGTACTGGTGGAGCGTGTGGCCCTTCCACTCGGTGGTGTTCGGCGGGATGGCGCGCAATATCGCCAAGGCGGCGGCCACGGAGGAGAAGCGGGGCGAACCGGTGCCCGGCGGCGGCCGCGAACCGGTGCCCGACAGTGGTACAGACAACTGACGGTCCGGGCGCTAGGGTGTGCGCTCCACAGACGCGACACCGCGACCGCAGACCGCCGGGAGGTGCACGGGATGGCACGCCGACTCCGTACCGTGGGAAGGGATTTCACCGACTCGGCGCCGATGCGGCTGGTGTTCGCCGCCGAGGTGTCCGCGCCGCCGGACGTGGTGTACCGCGCCCTCGCCGATGACGTCGCGTCCTGGCCGTCCTGGTTCACGGCCGTCACCCGGGCCACGCCCACCGACGGGGGCGCGGGCCGGGAGGTGCGGCTGCGGGGCGGGGTCCGTTTCCGCGAGACGATCGTCGCCACCGAGCCGGGCAGCTGTTACGCCTACCGGGTCGACGAGACCAACGCACCCGGTCTGCGGGCCCTGCTGGAGGAGTGGCGGCTGACTCCTGAGGGGGCGGGGACCCGGGTGCAGTGGACCTTCGCGGCAGACGGGACGGGGCTGTTCCGCCTGGTGCTGAGCCTGGGCCGGGCCGGGGTGGGCCGGTCCTTCCGGGACGCCGTGCGCCGCCTGGACACGCGGCTGGCGGCGACGACGCCCTGAGCGGACCGGGTGCGGGCGCTCAGCAGGGCCAGGTGCCGGTGGCGAGGAAGTCGTCGATGGCGGCGGCGTACGGAGAGATGTCCAGGCCCTGTTCCTCCAGCCAGGAGTCGGAGTAGTACTTGTCCAGGTAGCGGTCGCCCGGGTCGCACAGCAGCGTGACGACGCTGCCCTGCTCGCCGCGCGCCACCATCTCGGCGATCAGCTTGAACGCGCTCCACAGTCCGGTGCCCGTGGAGCCGCCCGCCTTGCGGCCGATGGCGCGCTCCAGGGCGCGGACGGCGGCGACGCTGGCCGCGTCGGGCACCTTCATCATCCGGTCGATGGCGCCGGGCACGAAGCTGGGTTCCATGCGCGGGCGGCCGATGCCCTCGATGCGCGAGCCGCGGTCGCTGGTGGCGTGCGGGTCGTGGTGGGTCCAGCCGTCGAAGAAGCAGGAGTTCTCCGGGTCGGGCACGCAGATGCGGGTGTCGTGCTGGAGGTAGTGGACGTAGCGGGCGATGGTCGCCGAGGTGCCTCCGGTCCCGGCGGTGGCGACGATCCAGGCGGGTTCCGGGTAGCGCTCCAGGCGCAGCTGCTGGTAGATCGACTCCGCGATGTTGTTGTTGCCGCGCCAGTCGGTGGCGCGCTCCGCGTAGGTGAACTGGTCCATGTAGTGCCCGCCGGTCTCGGCGGCGAGCGCCGCGGACTGTTCGTACATGGTGCGCGAGTCGTCCACGAAGTGGCACTGCCCGCCGTGGAATTCGATGAGGCGGCACTTCTCGGGGCTGGTGGTGCGCGGCATCACGGCGATGAACGGGACGCCGATCAGCTTGGCGAAGTACGCCTCCGACACCGCGGTCGAACCGCTGGACGCCTCGATGACCGGCTTGCCCGGCCGGATCCAGCCGTTGCAGAGGCCGTACAGGAAGAGCGAGCGGGCCAGGCGGTGCTTGAGGCTGCCGGTCGGGTGCGTGGACTCGTCCTTGAGGTACAGGTCGATGCCCCACGCCTCGGGCAGCGGGAAGCGCAGCAGATGGGTGTCGGCGGAGCGGTTCGCGTCGGCCTGGACCTTGCGGACGGCCTCCTTCAGCCAGGACCGGTACTCCGGGTCGCTACGGTCGACGTCCACGGTCGCCCTGGCCCCAACCCCGGCCGTGTGTTCACTGGTCTCCATGGGCCTGCTCCTGTTGGTCGTCGATCCGGTGCTCGCACCTCCCACGATAGGCACCCCACCTGCACAAACGGTCACTTTGATGGCCCATAGCCCTGCCTTTGAGCGCCGCCTGCGGGGCGGCTGTGACGGGCGGTGCGGGCGGCCGGGCGGCGGGCTTCCGGGCCCTCTGGCGGTCCGGCCCGCGTCCGGGCACACTGCAACAGCAGGAGTAGTGACGAAGGGGGGCGAATCCGCGATGGCGGACGTCGAGTTCAGTGCGTCGGGGGTCAGGATCGAACGGTTCACCAGGTCGCTGACCAGGGCCGGTCAGGTGGTGGTGAAGGACGGCCGGCTGTCGCTCCTCACGAGCAACGGGCGGGAGATCGACAGCGCCCCGGTGGGCACGGTCAGCGCCCGCAAGTGGTGGTTCATCGCGGCGGATTCCGTCATCGCCCGGGTGAACGGGGTGCGCTACCGGTTGACGATGGGGCAGCGCAACCGCAGACGCGACGGGGCGGCTCCGCTGCGGCGTTTCCTGGAGACGCTGCGCAGCGCGCGCGGTCGCCGGGACTGAGCCGGCTGTACGTTCACGGCGGGCCGGCTGCCGGGCCCGCCGGTGCGCGCACGGCGACCGGGTCCGGGGCCGTCGGGCTCCGCCGCGAGTTGCGGAGCCACAGCCCCTGGGCCACGCTGGATCCACGTCACTGAAGGTGCAGTCTCGGTGACAGAGCGATCCGCTCCACGGACCGGGTCGCGCGACACGAGCAGACACGACAAGAGCAGAGCGGATTCGGCAGTCAGTCGTCCGCCGGGCCCGTTCGTGTCTCTTCTCTTCTTCCGGACCTATTTCGGGGAGTCGCAGCCGTGATCAGCGAGCCAAGCAGGCACTGCACGGTGGAGCTCCAGGCCCTGCCGTCGCGGATCGGTCAAGTCCGCAGAATCATCTCGGCGCAACTGCGCTACTGGCATCTCGATCCTCTGATCGACCAGGCGGCCCTGGGCGTCACCGAGCTTCTCACCAACGTTCACCGGCACGCACAGCCGGACAAGTCATGCACCGTCGACATCGAGCTGCTGCTCGACCGTCTGACGGTCTCCGTCCACGACCACGATCCCCGCCTGCCCACGGTCAACGAGGCGGATTCGTTCGCCACGTCGGGCCGGGGCCTGGCGCTGATCGCCGCCGTCAGCGAGAGCTGGGGCGTGCGGCCGATCGGCTCGGCCGGGAAGGCCGTCTGGTTCACCCTGCCGGCGGTCACCGGCGCCTCGACCCTGCCGCCGCTCGCGGTCTACGGGTCGATGACCGACGGGCCCTTCGGGGCCGTGACCATCACCCCCGACGACATCGCGGCTCTCCCCGCCCGGTCGGCCGTCGTCGGCTGACCGAGCGGTTCCGCCCGGCGGGCCCTCGTAGGCCCAGCGGGCGGAACCGGGGTGGCGGGTTCACGCCGGGCCGCCGCCCGCGGTCCGGCCGAACTGCTCGTCCAGCACGGACAGTCGGCGCCAGTACTCGTCCTCGTCGATCTCCCCCGCGGCGAACCGACGGCCGAGCAGCGCGATCGGCGAGGACGGTCCGGGGGCGCCCTGCGGCGTGCGGGCAGCCGCCCACGGGCCCTTGCTTCCGCGCCATACGGTGCGGCGCAGCAGGGTGACGATCCCGATGACGACCGCCGCCCAGAAGAGCGGGAAGAGCAGGATCCAGGGGCCGGGTCCGCCGGTGTGCGCCAGGGTGTTCATCTCGGTCAGCTCCCTCGTTCGCGGATGGCGTGATGCCTTGCGGTCGCTTTCGAGCCTGCCGCGATGAGGTGCTCCGGGGCGTCGTACGCGAGGCGGCCGTGTGCGTACTGCGGCGGGAGCACGCCTCCCCGCGCGATGACCGCCCGGCGGCCGCTCAGGCCAGCGCGGCGAGCGGGTCGTCGAGCACCGGCTGCCAGGCCAGTTCGGCGGCGCCCACCAGGCTGTTGTGGGCCAGGGTGCACGGCAGGATCGGCACGCTGCCGCTGCGCCCCCACAGGCTCCGGTCGGCGACGACGGCGCGCAGCCGCTCCGGGTCCGCCTCCAGCAGGTCGCGGTGGAGTCCGCCGAGGATGATGCGGTCGGGGTTGAGGATGTTGACCAGTCCGGCGAGCCCCAGGCCCAGGCGGTCGATCAGCGCCTCGGCGGCCTGCCGCACCGCCGGGTCGTCGTACTCCGTGCGGAGCAGGTTCCCGGCCTGCTTGAGGAGGGACTCCTCGGGGCCGGGTTCGCGGCGGGCGGTGGTGAGAAAGGCCAGCGGGTCGGTCTCCACGTCGAGGCAGCCGCGCCCGCCGCAGTGACAGGGCCGCCCCTCGGGGTTCACCGTGAGATGCCCCACCTCCAGGGCGAGGCCCGAACTCCCGCTGTGCAGGCGGCCGTCGAGCACGAGGGCCCCGCCGACGCCCCGGTGTCCGGTGGCCACGCACAGGAGGTGCTGGGCGCCCCGGCCCGCGCCGTGCCGGTGCTCGGCCAGCGCGGTGAGGTTGACGTCGTTGCCGGTGAACGCGGGGCCGGTGATGCCCGCCCGGCGTACGCGGGCGGCGAAGATGTCGCGGACCGGGGAGCCCGCGGGCCAGGCGATGTGCAGCGGGTTGAGGGCGGTGCCCTCCGGTTCGGCGACCGCCGACGGCACGGCGAGTCCGGCGCCCACGCAGCGCAGCCCGCTCGCGCGGAGCAGTTCGGCTCCCGCCTCCATGACCTCGCCGAGCACCTGCGCGGGGTCGGCCATCACCGCGACACAGCCCGGCGAGGTGGCTACGATCCGGCCGCCGAGCCCGACGAGCGCGGCCCGGAAGCCGTCGGCGTGCACCTGGGCGGCGAGGACGACGGGGCCGGTCTCCAGGACGGACAGCCGGTGCGAGGGGCGACCCTGGGACCCGGCCGCCGACCCGGGGCTGGAGTCGACCCGGATCAGCCCGAGCGCCTCCAGTTCCGCGGCGACCGCCCCGGCGGTGGCGCGGGTGACGCCGAGTTCGGAGGTGAGGACGGCCCGGGTGGGGGCGCGTCCGGTGTGGACCAGTTCCAGTGCGGGCCCGAGCGCGCTGCGGCCCCTCTCCAACTTGGTCCGGGTGGTGGTCGCCTTGCCGTTCATGGGGGCGAGTCTCCCATGATCCGGAGGCTTCCCGGACGCCCAGGGCCGGTCCGGGGATCCCGTTCCGGCCACGGCCGTGCCCGCCGGAACGCGCGGTGCGCAGCGGTGTTGCGTCCGCCGCCGGAGCGCCCCTATGCTCAGTTTGTGCCGCAACTAAACAAACTGCGGACGGCCCTGCCCGGGGGACCCGGCGGAGACACCGCCCCACCCGCGTCGGCCCGCCTCCGTACCGCGCTGACCGTGTTCTTCGCCCTCGACGGGTTCCTCTTCGCCGGCTGGGTGGTCCGTATCCCGGCCATCAAGCAGCAGACCGGAGCCTCCGCCTCCACCCTCGGCCTCGCCCTGCTCGGCGTCTCCGCCGGTGCCGTGATCACCATGATGCTCACCGGCCGGCTCTGCCGCCGCTACGGCAGCCATGCCGTCACCGTCGCCTGCGGCGTCCTGCTCCCCCTGAGCATCGCCCTGCCCGCCCAGACCCACTCGGCGCTCTCCCTCGGCCTCGTGCTGCTGGTGTTCGGCGCCGCGTACGGCGGGATGAACGTGGCGATGAACAGCGCCGCCGTCGATCTGGTCGCCGCACTGCGTCGGCCGGTGATGCCGAGCTTCCACGCGGCGTTCAGCCTGGGCGGGATGGTCGGCGCCGGGCTCGGCGGCCTGGTCGCGGGCGGTCTCTCCGCCTCCACCCATCTGTTCCTGCTGGCCGGGATCGGCCTGCTGGTCACCGCGTTCGCCGGACCCTCCCTGCTCCGCCACCGCCCGGCCCCGACTGCCGTGGAGGCCGCCGACCCGCGCGAGCCGAAGCAGCGGCTGTCGCCCCGGGCCCACCGGATCGTCGCGCTCTTCGGCGTGATCGCCCTGTGCACGGCGTACGGGGAAGGCGCCCTCGCCGACTGGGGCGCGCTCCACCTGGAACAGGATCTGGGCGCACACCCCGGGCTCGCCGCCGCCGGATACGCGCTGTTCGCCCTGACGATGACAGCGGGCCGGCTGACGGGAACCCTGCTCCTGGAACGGCTCGGCCAGACCCGCACCCTGGTCCTCGGCGGGGCAACGGCCGCGGCCGGGATGCTGCTGGGTTCGCTGGCCCCGACCGCCTGGCTGGCGTTGGCCGGCTTCGCGGTCACCGGGCTCGGGCTCGCCAACATCTTCCCCGTCGCCGTGGGGCGCGCGGGCGAACTGGCAGGGCCCAGCGGGGTCGCCGCCGCCTCGACGCTCGGCTACGGCGGGATGCTGCTCGGCCCGCCCGCGATCGGTTTCCTCGCCGACTGGTTC
This sequence comes from Streptomyces globisporus C-1027, assembly GCF_000261345.2. NCBI lineage: Bacteria > Bacillati > Actinomycetota > Actinomycetes > Kitasatosporales > Streptomycetaceae > Streptomyces > Streptomyces globisporus. The sequence continues at coordinate 589,172 of NZ_CP013738.1, forward strand.
TCGCTGCCGGTGGCCCTGACCACGGTCGCCCTGCTGGCCGCCGCGGCTGCCGCCCTGGGTTACGCGGCCCGCAACGCCACGACGAGCGCGCCCGTCTGACCGCCCGCCCTGCCGGGGGAGCCGCCGGCCCCGGTCGGGCCCCGCGCGGCACTGGCACAATCGCCGCCATGCAGATCACCGAGCACATCGCGTCGTTGTCGGAGGAGGGGCGGCTGCTCGCGGCGGCCGCCGAGCAGGCGGGCCCCGGGGCGTCCGTCCCGACCTGCCCCGGCTGGCAGATACGCCATCTGCTGCGCCACACCGGCATGGTCCACCGGTGGGCGGCGGCGTTCGTCGCCGAGGGGCACACCGCGTACCAACCCGACGGCGGCGAGCCCGATCTCGACGGCGCCGAACTCCTGGCCTGGTTCCGCGAGGGCCACCGCCATCTGGTCCGGTCGCTGGAGGAGGCGCCCGCCGACCTGGAGTGCTGGACCTTCCTTCCGGCCCCCTCGCCCCTGGCTTTTTGGTCCCGCCGTCAGCTCAACGAGACGACGGTGCACCGGGTGGACGCGGAATCGGCGCTGGGCGGTCCGCTGACCCCGGTCTCCGCCGACCGGGCCGTCGACGGCATCGACGAACTGCTCACCGGCTTCCACGCCCGCCCCAGGAGCCGGGTCCGCTCCGACAAGCCGCGCACGCTGCGGGTACGGGCCGTGGACACGGCGGCGACCTGGACGGTACGGATCTCCGAGGACCAGCCGCAGACCGTACGCACAGCGGGCGACGATGGCACGGAGGACGCCGACTGCGAGCTGAGCGGTACGGCCGAGGGGCTCTACCTCACCCTCTGGAACCGGCTGCCGCTCACCGCCGTCACCCTGCGCGGCGACCGCGCGGTGGCCAGGCTGTGGACGGACAATTCCGCGGTCACCTGGTGAGGACGGACCGGCTCAGCCGAGCCAGCCGGGCCGCACCAGCCCCGATTCGTAGGCGAGGACGACGAGCTGGGCCCGGTCCCGGGCGCCGAGCTTGACCATCGTGCGGCTGACGTGGGTCTTCGCGGTGAGCGGGCTGACGACCAGTCTGCGGGCGATCTCCTCGTTCGACAGGCCGATGCCGACCAGCACCATCACCTCCCGCTCCCGCTCGGTGAGCAGGGCGAGCGAGGCGGCGGCGGTCGGCTCCTTGGAACGGGCTGCGAACTCCGCGATCAGCCGGCGCGTCACGCCCGGGGAGAGCAGCGCGTCCCCGCCGACCACCGCCCGTACCGCGCGCAGCAGTTCCTCCGGCTCGGTGTCCTTGACCAGGAAGCCCGAGGCCCCGTTGCGGAGGGCCTCGAAGACGTACTCGTCGAGTTCGAAGGTGGTGAGCATGACCACCTTCACCGCGTTCAGCTCCGGGTCGCCGGTGATCCGCCGGGTGGCGGCCAGCCCGTCGAGGCGGGGCATGCGGATGTCCATCAGCACGATGTCGGGGCGCAGTTCGCGGACGAGGCGGACGGCCTCCTCGCCGTCGGCGGCCTCCCCGGCGACCTCGATGTCGGGCTGCGCGTCCAGCAGGGCGCGGAAGCCCGCCCGTACGAGGAGCTGGTCGTCGGCGAGCGCTACGCGGATCACGTCGTCTCCTCGGGAGGCTCGGGCGGGCGGCGGTGGCGGTCCGGGCCGGTGAACGGCAGTTCCGCCAGGACCCGGAAGCCGCCGTCCGGGCGTGGGCCCGCCTCGATCGTGCCACCGAGGGCGGCGGCCCGCTCCCGCATCCCGACGAGTCCGTTGCCGCTGCCGCCCGCGTCGCCGCCGGTGGCCGGTCCCGCGTCGTCGATACGGAGACGGAGGCGCCCGGAGCCGTAGCCGACGCACACCTCGGCGGTACGGGAGCCGGAGTGGCGGACGACGTTGGTCAGGGCTTCCTGGACGATGCGGAAGGCGGCGAGTCCGGCGCCGGGCGGGACGGCGGCCGGGTCGCCCTCGCTCTCGACGGTGACGGTGAGTCCGGCGGCCGCGGCCTGTTCGACGAGTTCCGGCAGCCGGTCGAGGCCGGGGGCGGGGGAGGTCGGGGCATCGCCGGGCGTACGGAGGTTGGCGAGCACCTGGCGTACCTCGTCGAGCGCCTCCTTGCTGGCCCCCTTGATGGTGGTGAGGGCGGTGCGGGCCTGTTCCGGGTCGGAGTCGAGCAGCGCGAGCCCGACCCCGGCCTGCACGTTGATGACGGAGATGGAGTGGGCCAGCACGTCGTGGAGTTCGCGGGCCATGCGCAGCCGTTCCTCGTCGGCCCGGCGGCGCTCCGCCGCCTCGCGCTCCGCCCGGTCGGCCGCCCACTGCTCGCGGCGCACGCGCAGCAGTTCGGCGGCGGCCACGACGGCGACGACCCAGGCGGTGATGAAGCCTTGCTGCGTCCAGGGCGCGGCCCGGTCGCCGTCCGGCGGCAGCCAGCGGTAGAGCCAGTGGGAGACCAGGACGTGCCCGGCCCACAGCCCGCCCAGCGACCACCAGGCGGCCTTGCGGTGTCCGGTCACGATCGCGCTGAAGCAGCCGACGGCGACGGCGACGAACACCGGACCGTACGGATAGCCCGCCGCGAGGTAGACCAGGGTCGCCGCGCAGGTCGTGGCCACGGCGACCACGGGCCTGCGGCGGCGCAGGAGCAGCACGCCGACCGCGACGAACAGCAGCAGCCGGGCCGCCAGGTCCAGGGGCCGGCGGCCCTGGCCTTCCTCGGCGAAGCCCGTACCGACCATGACGAACACCAGGAGCACCGCCGTCGAGACCCAGGGCAGCCCGGCAGCGGTTCGCGAGCGCGTGCCGGACAGCCACGGCGGCCCGCCCCGGTGCGGCGGTTGCAGTTCGTCCATGGCGGCCACGCTAGACGGCGGGCGGGGGCGGGGGCGTCCGCCGTGCGTGGTGATCAGCCGTACTCCGTGGGGAGTATGCACCGGGAAAGCCGGCACCCGGCCCGGTCGGGCAGCGCTCGGTCCGTCAGGCCGTACCGGCGTCGCGCAGGCCCACCGAGCGGGCCAGCTCACCGGCGGTCTGCCGGAACAGCGCCTCACGTTCCTCGACGACCCGGTTGAACTGGCCGAACAGCTCGAAGGAGATCAGGCCGAACAGCTGCGCCCAGGCGGCGACGAGAGCCGCCACGGACTCGGGCGGGACGCCCTCGGCGAAGTCGGCGGCCATCCGCTCGGCGTCGGCGCGCAGCCCGTCCGCGAGCGGCGGCAGAGTGAGGTCGCCGGCCCGGTACGCGCCGCGCACGATGTCGATGAGGACCAGGCCCACGCGCGCCGCGGGCCCCACCGTGTCCATCGGGGCGATGTAGCCGGGGACGGGCGAGCCGTAGATCAGGGCGTACTCATGGGGGTGGGCGAGCGCCCACTCCCGTACGGCACAGGAGACGGCGACCCAGCGCTCGGCGGGCGGCACCTCCCCCGCCGCCTGTTCCGCCACCGCTCGCTCCGCGGCCGCGCCGATCGCGTCGAACGCGTCGACGATCAGCGCGGTCAGCAGATCGTCGCGGCTGGGGAAGTAGCGGTAGAGCGCGGAGGAGACCATGCCCAGCTCGCGGGCGACGGCCCGCAGCGAGAGCTTCGGCGCGCCCTCCTCGGCGAGCTGCTTCCTGGCCTCTTCCTTGATCGCCGCGGTCACTTCGATACGGGCGCGTTCCCTGGCCCCTCGGATGGTGCTCATACGGTCAGTCTGCCATGCGAACGGAGCACTGACCATGAACGAGAGCGGTGCTCTTGCTTTGGATTGCCGTCCCGTGCACACTGATCTCAAGCGAGAGCACCGCTCTCCTCGTAGCCTGGGAGTCATCATGTCGCAGCAGCCCTACTACCTCCGGGCGAGCGCCACCGCCAACCGCTTCAACAAGGTCGTCGGCCGGCTGGCCCGGCACGGCTTCAGCCTGATGGGCTCCGCCGAGCTGTCGGTGCGCGGGCGCAAGAGCGGCCAGATGCAGCGCATCCCGGTCAACACCCACACGTTCGAGGGCGAGCGGTACCTGGTCTCGGCGCGCGGCCACTCGCAGTGGGTGCGCAACATGCGCGTGGCGGGCGGCGGGGAGCTGCGGCTGGGACGCAAGGTCAGCCGCTTCACCGCTGTGGAGATCCCCGACGACGCGAAGAAGGCCCGGATCATCCGGGCCTATCTGGAGCGGTGGGGCTGGGAGGTCAACCAGTACTTCCAGGGGATCACGGCGAAGTCCACGGACGCCGAACTGCTGGCCGCCTCCCCGGACCACCCGGTCTTCCGTATCACCGTCGAGGCGTGACGACGCCCCCGTCGCCGTACGGGCGACGGGGGCGTGGTCGCGACGGGTGGGCCGCTAGCGGTCCATCGCGTGGAGCGCCCGCTGCGCCAGCGGATGCGTACGGACGAGCTCGGCCAGCGACGTCGTGCCCCGGGTGATTCCGGCGAACGACTTCCAGGCCGGGCGGAAACCGGTCAGCACCGCGTGCAGCAGGCCGGGCCGACGCTCGAACAGCTTGAGCATGCGGCGGCCGACGCCCATCTCCACGCCGAGGCCGGCCTTGATGGCGAAGGCGTAGTTGAGGGCCTGGCGCCGGGCGTCCACCGCGTCGTGGGCCTCGGCGATCCTGACCGCCCACTCCCCCGCGAGCCGGCCCGAGCGCAGCGCGAAGGAGATGCCCTCGCGGGTCCACGGCTCCAGCAGTCCGGCCGCGTCGCCGCAGACCACGACCCGGCCGCGGGAGAGCGGCGAGTCGTCGCTGCGGCAGCGGGTGAGATGGCCCGAGGAGATGGACGGCTCGAACCCGGCGAGGCCGAGGCGGGCGATGAAGTCCTCCAGATACCGCTTGGTGCCCGCGCCGTCGCCGCGCGCCGAGATGACGCCCACGGTGAGGGTGTCGCCCTTGGGGAAGACCCAGCCGTAGCTTCCCGGCAGGGGGCCCCAGTCGATGAGGACCCGGCCCGCCCAGTCCTCCGCGACGGTGGCCGGAACGGGGATCTCCGCCTCCAGGCCGAGGTCGACCTGATCGAGCTTCACCCCGACGTGGGCTCCTATCCGGCCCGCGCTGCCGTCCGCGCCGACGACCGCGCGCGCGAGCACGGTCTCGCCACCGGCCAGCACCACGGCGACCGTTCGCCGGTCGGGCACGGCGGGGCCGTGCTGCTCGACCCGCACCACCGAGGCACCGGTGCGCAGTTCGGCCCCGGCCTTCTGCGCCTCCTCGACCAGACCGGCGTCGAACTCGGGACGGTTGATGAGCCCGAAGAGCATGCGCCGGGAGCGGCGGGTGCGGGCCAGCTTGCCGTTGAGCGAGAAGGTGACCGCGTGGATGCGGTCCTTCAGGGGCAGTTCGAACCCGGGCGGCAGGGCGTCCCGGGAGAAGCCGATGATGCCCCCGCCGCAGGTCTTGTAGCGCGGCAGTTCCGCCTTCTCCAGCAGCAGGACTCTCCGGCCCGCCACGGCTGCCGCGTACGCCGCCGATGCCCCGGCCGGTCCGGCGCCGACCACGACGACATCCCACACCAACGACTCTTCCGGCTCACGTCCGGCGTCTGCGTTCTCGCTGCTCACGATGTGCTTCTGCTCCTGATCCGACCAGTGGCCCCAAGCTGCTCACGGCATCCTACGGCGCGCTTCGGGCCGGCCCTCCTGTGGGAGGATCGGCCATGATTTCGTCGTACATGCGTCGTCACAAGCACGGCGTCGCACACGGTCGCGTACACACCGCGCCCTACCCATAACGTCGCACCCACGAGGAGCGTGCCCATGACCGCCCGTCCGATTCCCGAGACCGTCGCCTCGCTGATGCCCCGTGCCCGGGAGGAGCTGGCCGAGCTGGTGGCGTTCCAGTCGGTGGCGGACCCGGCGGTGTTTCCCAGGAGCGAGTGCGAAGGCGCCGCCAACTGGGTCGCCGACGCGCTGCGTGCCGAGGGGTTCACGGACGTCGCTCTCCTGGACACCCCCGACGGGACGCAGTCCGTCTACGGGTACCTGCCCGGGCCGGCCGGGGCGCCGACCGTGCTGCTCTACGCCCACTACGACGTGCAGCCGCCGCTGGACGAGTCGGCGTGGATCTCCCCGCCGTTCGAGCTGACCGAGCGCGACGGGCGCTGGTACGGGCGGGGCGCGGCCGACTGCAAGGGCGGGTTCATCATGCACCTGCTCGCGCTGCGCGCCCTCAAGGCGGACGGCGGCGTCCCGGTCTCGGTGAAGGTGATCGCCGAGGGCTCCGAGGAGCAGGGCACCGGCGGTCTGGAACGGTACGCGGAGGCGCACCCGGAGCTGCTCCGCGCGGACACGATCGTCATCGGCGACACCGGCAACTTCCGGGTCGGGCTGCCGACGGTCACGGCGACGCTGCGCGGGATGACCATGCTGCGCGTGCAGCTGGACACCCTCGAAGGGAACCTGCACTCGGGGCAGTTCGGCGGCGCGGCCCCGGACGCGCTGGCCGCGATGATCCAGCTGCTGGCCTCGCTGCGCGCCGAGGACGGGACGACCACGGTCGACGGTCTGACGGGTGACGCCGACTGGGACGGCATCCAGTACCCGGAGGCGGAGTTCCGGCAGGACGCCAAGGTGCTGGACGGCGTCGGGCTGATCGGCACGGGTACGGTCGCGGACCGCATCTGGGCCCGTCCCGCCGTCACCGTCATCGGCATCGACTGCCCGGCGGTGGTCGGCGCGACCCCGTCCGTGCAGGCGAGCGCACGGGCGCAGGTCAGCCTGCGGGTGCCGCCGGGCCACGACGCGGCCGAGGCGACGAAGCTGCTCACCGCCCACCTGGAGTCGCGGGCCCCCTGGGGTGCGCGGGTGAAGGTGGAACAGGTGGGCCAGGGCCAGCCGTTCCGGGCCGACATGAGCAGCCCGGCGTACACGGCGATGGCCGAGGCGATGCGGGACGCCTACCCGGGCCAGGAGATGCAGTCCTCCGGCATGGGCGGCTCCATCCCGCTGTGCAACACCCTGGCTGGCCTCTACCCGGAGGCGGAGATCCTGCTGATCGGGCTGAGCGAGCCCGAGGCGCAGATCCACGCGGTGAACGAGAGCGTGTCGCCCGAGGAACTGGAGCGGATGTCGGTCGCCGAGGCGCTGTTCCTGCGCAACTACGCGGCGTCGAAGAAGGCCTGATTTCCTGGGAGGCGCTCCTCGGGAAGGCTTCAGCCGCACGGACCTACGCCCTCGGCGAAGTCGCCCGAGGCGTAGATCCGTGCGGCGTCCGTCCGCCGCTGCGTACGTTCGCCGCGTGGATCTCGTCCAGGTACTCCCCCAGGTGCACATGTTCCGCCTCCGGATCGGTCAGGCGTATCTCTGGCGCGACGGGGTGGACCTGACGCTGATCGACGCGGGCGACATCGCGTCGGCCGCCGCGATCGAGGACACGGTCCGGGCCCCCGGCCACGACCCGGCCCGGATCCGCCGCATCGTCATCACCCACGGGCACCGCGACCACTACGGGGCCGCGCAGGAGCTGGCGGACCGGTACGGCGCCGAGATCCTCGCCCACGCGCTGGACGCCCCGGTGATCCGGGGCGAGCGGCCCGTGCCGGAGCCGGACCTGCTGGATTGGGAACGGCCGTTGTACGCGCAGGGGTTGACGTGCCCCGAGGCCCCGCCCACCCGGGTCGACCGCGAGCTGACCGGCGGCGAGGTGCTGCCGTTCGGGGACGGTGCGCGGGTGGTCCACGCCCCCGGACACACCCCGGGCTCCATCGCGCTCCATCTGCCGCGCCACGGCGTGCTGTTCACCGGGGACGCCGTCGCTTCCGCGGAGCGGGTGATGCTCGGCGTGTTCAACGTGGACCGCGCGGGGGCGGCGGCCACGTTCCGGCGACTGGCCGCGCTCGCGCCCCGTACCGTCTGCTTCGGCCACGGCGACCCGCTCACCGAGGAAGCCGCCGCGGTGATGGAGGCGGCGGCGAACGGCGGACGAGGCCGGCCGGGTGTCCGGCGCGCACAGGGCTTCCGCGGCGACGCACGGCGGCCCGGCCGCACCCCGGCCCCCGTACGGGTGCCGCTCAGCCCACCGGCACCCCCGCCTCCAGGTTGAGCACCGTCTTCCGCTCGCGCGCCCGCAGCGCCCAGCGCAGCCGCTCGTACCGGGTGGGCGGCAGCATGCCGGCCGCCTCCTCCTCGGTGACGAAGCGCCAGCCGCGCAGCTCGGAGCCCGGCAGCAGCAGCCGGCCGGCGTCCTCGGAGCGGAGCAGGCCGCCGTCGAAGAGGAAGCGCAGCCCGCCGTAGCCGGGCGGGCGCGGCGACTCCCAGTCGACGAGCAGCAGGGTGGGCACCCGGTCGAGGCTGAGGCCGATCTCCTCGGCGACCTCACGGATCCCGGCCTGCGCGGGGGCCTCGCCCGCCTCCACGACCCCGCCGGGGAACTCCCACCCCGGCTTGTACGTGGGGTCGACGAGCAGCACCCGGTCCTGCTCGTCGAAGAGCAGCACCCCGGCGGCCACCGTCTCGCCGGTCGGCTCGGGAGTCTGCACGATGGGGCACGGTGACGCGCTCCCGGTGCGCACGGCGTCCGCGATCCGCTCGGCGGTCTCCCGGGGGGTGAGGGCGCTGTTGTCGACCATGTGCGCGTCCTGGGCGATCCAGCCGAGGGCGTCGCGGTAAGGGCCGATGTGCTCGTACGCCCACCGGCGCACCCGGTCGCTCTGTTCGTCGTCGCCGGGAAACTCCTCGCGGCCCGCGATCCGGCTGCGCAGGATCGTTTCCTCAGGTGAGAGCGCCACATGCCGGACCGGGATGCGCCGGGAGGCGAGCCCGCCGAAGATCTCGTCGCGGTACTCCTGGCGCAGCAGGGTCATCGGCACCACCAGGACCCCGGACACCTCGGCGAGCAGCGCCGCCGCCGTGTCCACCACGAGCCGCCGCCAGATCGGCAGGTCCTGGAAGTCGGTGACCTCGGCGAGCCGCTTCTGCGGCAGCAGGGCGCGCAGCCCCGCGCCGGTCACCTCCGGGTCGTACAGCGTGCTGTTCGGAATCAGATCGATCAGTTCGCCGGCGGCGCTGGTCTTGCCCGCGCCGAACGCACCGTTGATCCAGACGATCACGGTTCCCCCTCTTCCGTAGCCCCCTGTGGCTTGCCCGCAACACCCTGCCGCGGAAACCCCGCGGGAGCGACGGCGTTGGTCGGATGCGGCGTCCGGGACGAGCAAGGGCTCTCCACGATAGGGAAGCGGTTTACGGGGCAGGCGTAACCATGCCGGTCCACAGCGCCTGCGGGCCGGATTCGTTGGAGCGTCGGCATCCGGACACCCGGGGGCCGGAAGACCAGGGGGTGCGCCGTGCGGCGGACTGTTCTTGAGCACTTTCCCGCGGGAGACCCGCGCGGCAGCAGGACCGCGGAGGAGTTCGCGGCCCGGCGGCGTGGTGAGGGCCTGGCCGCGGAGGTCGTGATGGACCTGGACCAGGACGCTTTCCTGGTGATCGTGGAGCAGCAGGCGGGCAGCACGGCCCCGGCCCCCTAGGACGTGTCGGCGGAGCGCCGCTCACCGAGAGCCGTGTATACGGGCCGGGACGTGCGGCGCGGGATGCGGCCCGGCCGACGCCCGGCCTGACGAACCGGGCGTCCGCTGGAAACCCTTGCGGTCTCCGGACCGCCCGGCCGCCACCGAGTGAACGCGGTACACGGCCAAGTAACCCAGGAGGCGCCCGGCCTGACGAACCGGGCGCCTCCTGGAAGCCGTAGCGGCCCCGGCAGCTAGCGCAGGGCGATGGCCGCCGCCGCGGCCCCGACCAGGCCCGCGTCGTTGCCCATCACGGCGGGCGCCACCGTCAGCCGGCGGAGGTAGGAGAGCGTGGCGTACTCGCGCAGGCTGCGGCGCAGCGGTCCGAAGAGGACGGCGCCGGCCCCGGCCACTCCCCCGCCGACCACCGCGATGTCGAGGTCCGCCAAGGTCGCGGTGGCGGCGATGCCGGCGGCGAGCGCTTGGGCGGCACGCTCGTAGGAGGCGATGGCGACGGGGTCCCCGGCGCGGGCGGCGACGGCCACCGCGGCGGCCGTCGCGTCGCCGTCCGGGCCGGGCCGCCAGCCGTTCTCCAGGGCGCGGCGGGCGATGTTGGGGCCGCTGGCGATGCCTTCGACGCAGCCGCGCGCGCCGCAGGGGCACGGGTCGCCGTCCAGGTCGACGCTGATGTGGCCGATGTGCCCGGCGTTGCCCGAGGGGCCGGGGCGCAGGGTGCCGCCGAGGACGAGGCCGCCGCCGACGCCCGTCGACACGACGAGGCAGAGCGCGTTGTCGTAGCCCCGGGCGGCGCCGAGCCAGTGCTCGGCGGCCGTCATCGCGACCCCGTCGCCCACCAGCGCGACCGACAGCCCACCCGCCGTCTTGTGCACCCGCTCCACCAGCGGGAAGTCCCGCCAGCCGGGGACGTTGACCGGGCTGACCGTGCCGGCGGCGGCGTCCACCGGACCGGCGCTGCCGATACCGACGGAACCGGCCCTGCCCCACAGCGGCGAGGCCATCAGCTCGCCCAGCACCTCGTCCACCGCGCCCATGACCGCCTCGGCGCCCTCCCGGGCGGGCGTCGGCCGCTGCGCCCGTACGAGGAGGGATCCGTCGCCGTCCACCAGCGCTCCGGCGATCTTGGTGCCGCCGATGTCGAGCGCGGCGACGAGGTCGGTATGCATCGGTGTGGGCTCTCCGGATCGGTGAAGGGCGGGACCTGCGGGTTCCGTCCACAGTCTGCACAGTCTTCATCCTCTTGACAACGTTGTCCAGGGCCTATGCTCGACGCCACAGCCTCCGATCACCTGCGCGGCGCCTCTTCTCGGTCCCGCTCGGCCCCGGCCGGAGCACCGCACGCCCCGCACGTATCCGACGACAGGACAGCGCACGTGGACCGGACCGCCCGCCATTCCGAGACCCGCTACGGCAACCGGCCGACCATGAAGGACGTGGCGGCCCGGGCCGGAGTCGGCCTGAAGACGGTCTCCCGGGTGGTGAACAGCGAGCCCGGCGTCACGCCCGACACGGAGCGCCGTGTGCAGGAGGCGATCGACGCGCTGGGCTTCCGCCGCAACGACAGCGCGCGGGTGCTGCGCAAGGGGCGTACGGCGTCCATCGGACTGGTCCTGGAGGATCTGGCGGACCCGTTCTACGGTCCGCTGAGCCGGGCGGTGGAGGAGGTCGCCCGCGCGCACGGCGCGCTGCTGATCAACGGCTCCAGCGCCGAGGACCCGGAGCGGGAGCAGGAGTTGGTGCTGGCGCTGTGCGCCCGCCGCGTCGACGGTCTGATCGTGATCCCGGCGGGCGACGACCACCGCTACCTGGAGCCGGAGATCAAGGCGGGCATCGCCACGGTCTTCGTGGACCGCCCGGCGGGCCATGTGGACGTCGACATGGTGCTCTCCGACAGCTTCGGCGGGGCCAGGGAGGGCGTGGCGCACCTCATCGCGCACGGTCACCGCAGGATCGGGTTCATCGGTGACCAGCCGCGGATCCACACGGCCACCGAGCGTCTGCGCGGCTATCACGCCGCCATGCGGGACGCGGGCATCACCGTCGGGGACGGCTGGGTCTCCCTCGGCTCCACCGAGCCGGAGCGGGTGCGGGCCGCGGCCGAGGAGATGCTGAGCGGCCCTGAACCGGTCACCGCCCTGTTCGCGGGCAACAACCGGGTGACGGTGACGGCGGTGCGGGTGATCGCGGAGCGGGAACGGCCGGTGGCGCTGGTCGGGTTCGACGACATCGAGCTGGCCGACCTGCTCGGCATCACCGTGATCTCGCAGGACGCGGCGGCGGTCGGCAGGACCGCCGCCGAGCATCTCTTCCGCCGCCTCGACGGGGCGGAGCACGCCCCGGCGCGGGTGGAGCTGCCGACGACCCTGATCCCGCGCGGCTCGGGCGAACTGCCGCCCTCCTGAGCCGGGTCGGGCCCTGCGCGGGACTCCTGGGTCAGCAGGGCCAGGAGCCGCGCGGGCCCGGGGGCGGGGCGAAGTGCCCGCCCCCCGAACAGCCCCTCGCCCCCGGGGCACCCGCCGTCAGGCCGCGGCGGCCATCGGCCGGAACTCCCGGGTGAGCAGCGCCAGGAGCCGCGCGGGCGCGTCCTCGGGCGTCGCGTGGCCCGCCCCCTCCAGCCAGTGCAGCTCGGAGTGCGGGATCAGCGCGTGCAGCTGCTCGGCGAAGGGCGGCGGCAGGAAGCCGTCCTCGCGCCCCCAGATGATCCGGGTCGGCACCGGTACGGACCCCAGCAGATGCTGGAACTCGTCGGTGGCCGCCTGCTCCAGCTGTCCGTACTGGCGGTAGTACGCGGCCCTGCCCTCCTCACCGCGCCACGGGTCGAGATGGGCCGCCAGCACGTCCGGCCGGTAGCCGGCGTGGCTCGCGAAGCGCAGGTGACTCTCGGCCAGCGCCTCGTGCGCGTAGACGGGCAACTGCTCGAAGAGGTGCGCGTTCTCCCGTACGAGCCTGAACAGCCCGGTCCCCCAGTCGCCGCAGCCCACCGCGTCGACCAGGGTGAGATCGGTGTACCGGGCTCCTTCCAGCAGCAGCGCCCGCAGGGCCACGGCCCCGCCGATGTCATGGGCGATCACCCTCGGGCTCTCCAGACCCCAGTGCTCCAGGAGTCCGGTGAACACCCGCGTGTGCGCGGCCAGCCCGAGATCCTGCCCCGCGCGCTGCTCCGACTGCCCGAAGCCGAGCAGGTCGAAGACGTAGACCTGGTGGTCCTGGGCGAGCGCCGGTGCGATCTCGCGCCAGATGCGCGACGAGAACGGGGTGCCGTGGATCAGGACGACCGGGTCGCCCTCCCCCAGCACGTCCCAGCGGACCGTCCCGTCCGGGGTCTGATACGTCCTGGTCAGTTTGCCGTTCATGACACTCCTCCTGATGTCGGGTGCAGAACCCTGTCCGACTTTCGACGTTACCAGAGCATGCCGATTGCCGGTAACTTTGATAAAGTGGGGATCATGCGACGGAACCCGGCACCCGCGGAACTCGAACCGGTCGAGGCGTTCTGCAACACGGCGACCCTGCTCCACGGAGAGGACGAGTTCGCCCGGCCGGGGACGGCGGGCGGATGGCTGCGGGCGCACGGGTATCCGGAAGCGGTCGCGCCGGCCGACCTGGCGGCGCTCACGGAGGCCCGGGAGACCGTGCGGGCCTTCCTCGTGGAGCGGACCTCGCCCGGGGCCCTCGACGCCCTCAACCACCTGATCCGCTCCGTGGCGGGCGCCCCGGCCGTACGCCCGGACGGCTCCCTCGCCCTGCGCCCGGCCGGCGACGGGCAGGCGGCGGGGATCGTACGGACGGTGCTCGAAGCCCTGCTGCGGGACGGCCTGACCGGGCGTCACGCGACGCGGCTCAAGGCCTGCGCGGCACCGGAATGCCGCTGGGTCTTCTACGACCGGGCGCCGTCGTCGAACGGCCTGTGGTGCGACATGGACGTGTGCGGCGCCCGGCACAAGATGCGGGCCTACCGCGCCCGCGGCGGCGCGGCCTCACGCCGGGACGGCTGAGCGGGCCTCGGGGCTGTTGGGGTGGCGGGTCGGACCGTCGGGGCGTGGTGCCGACGGATCGGCGGGGGCGGCTCCCTATCGTCGGCGGCCGACGCCCCGCCCCCGTACATCCAGAACAGGTACGCACCCATGAGCCGTCCCGCCACGACCCGGTCGATCCCATCGGTCCCGTCGGCCCCATCGACCCCTTCAGCCCCGGAGCAGGGGCGCAGACAGCCCCGTTGGCGGCTCGCCGCGATGGCCGCGGCGCTGCTGCTGTGCGCGGCGCCGGTCGCCTCCGCCGTCCCCGGGACCACCCCCGGCACGGCGGACGGGCACCCCCCGGCGCACGGCGCGGCACCTCTGTACGTCTCCGACTACAGCGACAACACCGTGCTGCGACTGCCGCCCGGCGGCGGGGCCCCGGTCATGGTCGCGGTGACCGGTCTGATCCGCCCGACCGGGATGGTGCTCGCCCCCTCGGGCGACCTGTACATCTCCGACACCGGCAACAACCGGGTCGTACGGGTGCCGGGCGACGGCGGCCCCCAGAGTGTCGTCCCGACCACCGACCTCTCCCGCCCCATCGGGCTGGCGCTGAACGCGGACGGCGACCTCTACATCGCCGACAGCTTCAACGACCGGGTGGTGAAGGTGCCCGCCGACGGCAGCGGCCAGGTCACCGTCCCCACCACCGGGCTGCTCCACCCCAACGGGCTCGCCCTGGACAAGGCGGGGAGCCTCTTCGTGGCGGACTTCGTCAACGACCGCGTGGTCAAGGTCCCCGCCGACGGCGGCCCGCAGACGACCGTGCCCACGACCGGCCTCTCCCAGCCGACCGGCCTCGTCTTCGGCCGGGGAGGGGACCTGTTCGTCTCCGACAGCGGCAACGACCGGGTGGTGCGGCTGCCGGCGGGCGGCGGACCGCAGCGGACCGTCCCGGCGGTCGGGCTCAACTCTCCGTACGGGCTGGCCTTCGACCCGGCGGGCGCGCTGTACATCGCGGACTTCGACAACGACCGGGTGGTGAAGCTGCCGGTGCGCGGCGGCCAGCGGACGGTACCGGTCGCGGGCCTGCGCACCCCGGCGGGACTGGCCATCCCCTCGGAGCCCGCAGGCTACTGAGTCCGTCTTCGGCTTACGGAGCGGTGACCGTCAGGTCGCCCCGGCGCGGGGAGGCGAAGGCGTCCAGGTCCGCGCGGGTCAGGCCGGTCAGCCGGGCGACCTCGGCGGTGTCCAGCGCGCCGCAGTCGATGCCGCGCAGCAGGTAGCCGCTGAGGGCCTTGGCGGTGGCGGGTTCGTCCATGACGTCACCGCCGGCCTTCGCCACGTAGGCGGCGAGACGGGCGGCGGCGGGCTCCAGGCCCTCGCGGTAGAAGGCGTAGACGGCCGCGTAGCGCGTCGGCAGGTGGCCGGGGTGCATGTCCCAGCCCTGGTAGTAGGCGCGGGCCAGAGCACGGCGGGTGAGGCCGTAGTGGAGCCTCCAGGCCTCGTGGACCTGGTCGGTCGGGCCGACGGGCAGGACGTTGGTGGAACCGTCGGAGACGCGTACGCCGGTGCCGGCGGCGGCGACCTGCATGACGGCCTTGGCGTGGTCGGCGGCGGGGTGGTCGCTGGCCTGGTAGGCGGCGCTGACGCCGACACAGGCGCTGTAGTCGAAGGTGCCGTAGTGCAGCCCGGTCGCGCGACCCTGCGCCGCGTCGATCATGCGGGCGACGGCGGCGGTCCCGTCGGCGGCGAGGATGGACTGGCTGGTCTCGATCTGGATTTCGAAGCCGATACGCCCGGCGTCGAGGCCGTGGGCCTTCTCGAAGGCTTCGAGGAGCTGGACGAAGGCGGTGACCTGCTCGGGGTACGTGACCTTCGGGAGGGTCAGCACGAGTCCTTCGGGGAGCCCGCCCGCCGCCATCAGGCCGGTCAGGAAGACGTCGGTGGTGCGGATGCCCCGGTCGCGGACACCGGCCTCCATGCACTTCATCCGGATGCCCATGTACGGGGCGGCGGTGCTGTTCGCGTACGCCTCGGAGACCAGGCGCGCGGCGCGGGCGGCGGCCTCGTCCTCCTCGGCGTCGGGGCGCGGGCCGTAGCCGTCCTCGAAGTCGATGCGCAGGTCCTCGACGGGCTCGCGCTCCAGCTTGGCGCGTACGCGGTCGTGGACGGGGCCCGCGAGCTCCTCGGGGATACCCAGGACGGCGGCGAAGGAGGCGGCGTCGGGGGCGTGTTCGTCGAGGGCGGCCAGCGCCTGGTCGCCCCAGGAGCGCAGGGTGCCGGGCTCGAAGACGTCACCGGGTACGTAGACGGTGTGCACGGGCTGGCGGGTGCCGGGGTCTCCTGGGTAGCGGCGGGCGAGCTCCGCGTCGACCGCCGTGAGGGAGGCGCTGATCTCCTCGCTGACCGCACCGGCGAGGCTCGTTGCCACCTTCTCCTGCTGACCCATGACCGTACCCTCCACGCTCTCGTTGTTTCCGCTTCCCGGAATCAACAATCCGTATAGTGAAGTTATAAGGCCGCTCGACCTGCGTCAATGGTCGCCCGGAACGGCACCGGGCCGCGCGGTGGGGTTCACCGTGCGGCCCGGGCGGGGTGATGCGGGGTGGTGCTGGGGGATCAGCCCTTGCGGGTGTTGATCTCCTCGGTGAGCTGGGGAACGACCGTGAAGAGGTCACCGACGACGCCGTAGTCGACGAGTTCGAAGATCGGGGCCTCGGCGTCCTTGTTGATCGCGACGATCGTCTTCGAGGTCTGCATCCCCGCCCGGTGCTGGATGGCACCGGAGATACCCGAGGCGATGTACAGCTGCGGCGAGACCGACTTACCCGTCTGCCCGACCTGCGAGGTGTGCGGGTACCAGCCCGCGTCCACCGCCGCACGCGACGCACCCACCGCAGCACCCAGCGAGTCCGCGAGGGCCTCGATCAGCGGGAAGTTCTCCGCACCGTTGACCCCACGGCCACCCGAGACGACGATCGCGGCCTCGGTCAGCTCCGGGCGCCCGGTCGACTCACGCGGCGTCCGCGAGGTCACCTTCGTGCCCGTCGCGCTCTCACCGAACGACACCGTCAGGGCTTCGACCGCACCGGCGGCGGCCGCCGCCTCGACCGGGGCCGAGTTCGGCTTGACCGTGATCACCGGAACACCCCTGGAAACCCGGGACTTGGTGGTGAACGAAGCGGCGAACACCGCCTGCGTCGCCACCGGACCCTCATCCCCGGCCTCCAGGTCGGTGGCATCGGTGATGATGCCGGAGCCGATCCGCAGCGCCAGCCTGGCGGCGATCTCCTTGCCCTCGGCCGAGGACACCACCAGCACCGCCACCGGGGACACCGCCTCGAACGCGGCCTGCAGCGCGTCCACCTTCGGTACCACCAGGTAGTCCGCGAACTCCGCGGCGTCGGAGGTCAGCACCTTCACCGCACCGTGCTCACCCAGCACACCCGCAGTCGCCTCGGCACCCGCACCCAGCGCCACGGCGACCGGGTCACCGATCCGACGCGCCAGCGTCAGCAGCTCCAGCGTGGGCTTACGGACCGCACCATCCACATGATCGACCAGAACCAGAACTTCAGCCATGACAACGCACTCCAGACGAGAAGAAGAGAAAGAGAGGCAGGAAGGGGGGCTCGCTCCGGGCCCCCCGGGCGGTGGGGCCTAGATGAACTTCCGGCCCACGAGGAACTCGGCGAGCTGCTTGCCGCCCTCACCCTCGTCCTTCACGATCGTGCCCGCCGTACGCGCCGGACGCTCGGTCGCCGAATCGACCGCCGTCCACGCACCCGCCAGACCCACCTCGTCCGCGTCCAGCTCCAGATCCTCCAGATCCAGCGACTCCACCGGCTTCTTCTTCGCCGCCATGATCCCCTTGAACGAGGGGTAACGCGCCTCACCGGACTGGTCGGTCACCGACACCACCGCCGGCAGCGACGCCTCAAGCTGCTCGGTCGCCGTGTCACCGTCACGCCGCCCGGTCACCACACCGTCGTTCACCGACACCTCGGACAGCAGCGTCACCTGCGGCACACCCAACCGCTCCGCCAGCAGCGCCGGCAGCACACCCATCACACCGTCCGTCGACGCCATCCCGCAGATCACCAGGTCATAACCGGTCTTCTCGACCGCCTTCGCCAGCACCAGCGACGTCCCCATCACATCCGTGCCGTGCAGATCGTCGTCCTCGACGTGAACCGCCTTGTCCGCACCCATCGACAACGCCTTGCGCAACGCGTCCTTGGCATCCTCCGGACCCACCGTCACCACGGTGATCTCCGCATCGTCCGCCTCGTCCGCGATCTGCAACGCCTGCTCGACCGCGTACTCGTCCAGCTCCGACAGCAGACCGTCGACATCCTCACGGTCCAGCGTCAGGTCATCGGCGAAACGCCGGTCACCGGTCGCGTCGGGCACGTACTTCACACAGACAACGATCCTCAAGCTCACGCCGGCTCTCCTACTGCATCGTCATTTCCGGGCTGCCTTGTTGCACGCAGCATAGGCGCCTTGTCGGGCCGGATCCGGTCGGGACGACCGAGGCTCCGAGGCCGATATTACTCGCCAGTACACCCAGACTGTTACCCCTGAGCAAGCGCACCGCACTGTGACCTTGCCAACGCGGCAGACCCGTGCGTGCGTGACCTCAGTCTCGCAGAGCCGTGAACCGTCCCTGGTGATATACCAGCGGGCGGCCGGCCCCTGAGGGCGAGCCTGCCACGGCCTCGGCGATGACGATGCGGTGGTCCCCCGCCGGTACGCGGGACACGACCCGGCAGACCAGCCAGGCGGAGACGTCCGCCAGCAGCGGAACACCTTCGGGGCCGCTGCTCCAGTCGGTCGACGGGCCGAAGCGGTCGGCTCCGCTGCGGGCGAAGGTCGCGGCCAGTTCCTGCTGGTGCTCGCCGAGTATGTGGACGCCGACGTACGCGGCCCCGGACAGCACGGGCCAGCTGGAGGACGACGTACCGATACCGAAGGAGATCAGCGGGGGTTCGGCGGCTACGGAGGTGAGCGAGGTGGCGGTGAAGCCGACGGGGCGCTCCCCTGCGGCCGTGATCACGGCGACGCCCGCGGCGTGGCGTCGGAAGACCGAGCGGAAGAGTTCGGGCGTGGCGGCCGTCGGGGCGTGGGCGAGATCGGGCGTTGCCGTCATGGACGTGTCCTTCTGCGGAAGTGGCGTACGGGTCCGTGGGTGCTCAGACACCCGGACAGCGCGCACTCGCGTAGCGTGCGAGGTCCACATGGACCCGGCCGTGAAGAAGGAGTTCTGGCGGCATAACGTCAGACTGACGATGCGTGGTGCGTGCAGTCAAGCGGGTTCCGGAATGTGGGAGATGCGTCACGGTCCGTCATATGGCGTGCCCCAGCGCCGCGACGACGTCGACCGTGCGGGGCTGGCCGGATGCCCGGCGGACCACCTCGCCCTCGGCGTCGAGCACCAGGACGGTCGGCGTTTTCGTGATGTCCAGCTCCCGCACCAGCGTGAGATGAGCCTCGGCGTCGATCTCGATATGGGCGACTCCGTCGACCATCCCGGCCACCTCGGTGAGCGTGCGGCGGGTGGCCCGGCACGGCTGGCAGAAGGCGCTGGAGAACTGGACGAGCGTCGCGCGTTCCCCCAACTCCGCGCCGAGCAGGTCCGCGTCGAGTCGCTGTCCGTGGGTCCTGCGGTCCACCTGGTGCCTCCTGATCAGAGCTCTTCGTAAGGGCTCAGCACCGGCCGCCGCCCCGGCATTCCCGCAGCCTGCGGGTAACGCGCACGTGACGAGAATCTCGCGGTCCGCGTCCTCCGGGACTGGCCAGCGGCTCGCGCATGGGGCACCATCGCCACAATGCCGAATACCTACGGCTGCGTAACTTCCGCCGGGAGAACCCTCCCCAGGCACTGAAGAAGGGTCTTCCCCAGATGGCAGAACTCGTCTATCGACCGGTCATCGGCGCCGCTCGCACCATGTTCAAGGCGCTCGACCTGAAGATCGACACTCAGGGTTCGGAGCACATCCCGAAGACCGGTGGCGCGGTGCTGGTCAGCAATCACATCAGCTACCTCGACTTCATCTTCACCGGCCTCGGGGCTCTTCCGCAGAAGCGGCTCGTCCGGTTCATGGCGAAGGAGTCGGTCTTCCGGCACAAGATCTCCGGTCCGCTGATGCGGGGAATGAAGCACATCCCGGTCGACCGCAAGCAGGGCGAGGACGCGTACGCGCACGCGCTGCAGTCGTTGCGTTCCGGTGAGATCGTCGGCGTCTTCCCCGAAGCCACCATCTCGCAGTCCTTCACGCTGAAGAGCTTCAAGTCGGGTGCCGCGCGCCTGGCCCAGGAGGCAGGCGTTCCGCTGATCCCGATGGCGCTCTGGGGGACGCAGCGGATCTGGACGAAGGGCAGGCCGCGCAACTTCTCCCGCAGCCACATCCCGATCACGATCCGGGTCGGCGAGCCCGTGGAGGCGCCCACCGACCAGTACGCGGGCGCCATCACCCGGCGGCTGCGGGAGCGGGTCCAGGAGCTGCTGGAGGCGGCGCAGCGGGCCTACCCGGTGCGACCGAAGGACGCGAGCGACACCTGGTGGGTGCCGGCCCATCTCGGCGGTACGGCCCCGACCCCCGCCGAGGTGCGCGAGCTCGGCTGACCGGCCCCCTGCGCCCCTTCTCCTCCCGAGCCCCCGGCAGCACGTACGCCGGGGGCTCAGAGGTGCGTGGGGAGGGTCCGCCAGAGCTCCGTGCGGTCCCGGGCATTCCTCAGTGCGTGGAGGATTTCCGGGGGCGGCGCGGCGTACACGGTCGGGTAGTCCACTTCCCCGAGGTGCTCGCGTACCGTCCACGCCAGCCGCTCCTCCTCCAGCGAGAACCGCGCGTCGATGCCCGTTTTGTCGCCCCGGGGGTCCACCCGTGCCCAGCGGTCGCATCCGGGCAGGCGGAGCGCGACCAGGCCGTGGACCACGGGGTTCGTCCCGTCGTCGTCGGCGAGGCGCTGGTAGCAGAGGCCGGCCGGGATGCCGTGGGCCCGGAGCAGTGCGGTCAGGGCGATGGACTTGGCGTAGCAGATGCCGTTGCGGGTGGCGAGGACGTCGGAGGCGCGCCAGGTGACGCGGGGATCGCCGGAGTCCGCGGAGTGCGGGACGGTGTCGCGTACGTACGCGAAGGCGGTGCGGGCGTATGTGTATGCGTCGCCGGTCTCGCGCGCCAGGTCGGCCGCCACCTCCCGCACCCGGGGGTGTTCATGGTCGATGGCGTCGTCGGCACCCAGATAGGCGGCGATGTCCGGGGACTGCTGGTTCAGCTGCATGGTCCCGGAGCGTACGAAGCGGCCGACCGGAGATCAATCGATTTCCGGTCGGCCGCATAGTCATGCAATACGCGAGAGTAGTATGCTACCGCGCCATCTCTTCCTTGAGCGCCTGGAGGAAGGCGTCGACGTCGTCCTCGCCGGTGTCGAAGGAGCACATCCAGCGGACGTCTCCGGCCGCCTCGTCCCAGAAGTAGAAGCGGAAGCGCTCCTGGAGCCGCTCGGTGACCGCGTGGGGCAGCCGGGCGAACACGGCGTTGGCCTGGACCGGGTGGAGGATCTCCACCCCGTCGATCGCCCGGACGCCCTCGGCGAGGCGCTGGGCCATGGCGTTGGCGTGCCGGGCGTTGCGCAGCCACAGGTCCTTGGCGAGCAGCGCCTCCAGCTGGACGGAGACGAAGCGCATCTTGGAGGCGAGCTGCATGGAGAGCTTGCGCAGGTGCTTCATCGCCCGGACCGCGTCCGGGTTCAGCACGACGACGGCCTCGCCGAACAGCGCGCCGTTCTTCGTGCCGCCGAAGGACAGCACGTCGACGCCGACCGTGTTGGTGAACGTCCGCATCGGCACGTCGAGGGAGGCGGCCGCGTTGGCTATCCGGGCCCCGTCGAGGTGCACCTTCATGCCGCGCTCGTGGGCGTGGTCGCAGATGGCGCGGATCTCGTCGGGGGTGTAGACGGTGCCCAGCTCGGTGTTCTGGGTGATCGAGACGACCTGCGGCATGGCCCGGTGCTCGTCGTCCCAGCCGTACGCCTGCCGGTCGATGAGCTCGGGGGTGAGCTTGCCGTCCGGGGTGGGCACGGTGAGGAGCTTCAGCCCGCCCATCCGCTCGGGCGCGGCGCCCTCGTCCACGTTGATGTGCGCGGACTCGGCGCAGATGACCGCTCCCCAGCGGTCGGTGAGCGCCTGGAGGGCGACCACGTTGGCTCCGGTGCCGTTGAAGACCGGGAAGGCCTCGGCGGTAGGGCCGAAGTGGCTGTGCATGACGCGCTGGAGATGGCCCGTGTAGTCGTCCTCGCCGTAGGCGACCTGATGGCCGCCGTTGGCCAGCGCGATGGCCGCGAGGACCTCCGGGTGCGCTCCGGCGTAGTTGTCACTGGCGAAGCCGCGTACCTGCGGATCGTGGTGACGTCGTGCGTCGGTCCTCACGGTTGCGGGGTCAGCCACAGGCGCTTTCCGTTCACTTCGGGGGCGGGCTGGTCCCAGACGCCGGCGATGGCCTCGGCCAGCTCCGTGACGTCGGTGAAGCCCGCGAACTTCGCATTCGGGCGCTCGGCGCGCATCGCGTCGTTCACCAGTGCCTTGACCACCAGGATCGCAGCAGCGGTGCGCGGCCCGTCGTCGCCCCCCGCCTTGCGGAAGGCGTCGCCCAGCGCGAGGGTCCATGCCTCGGCCGCGGCCTTGGCGGCGGAGTAGGCGGCGTTGCCCGCGGTGGGGTTGCTGGCTCCGGCGGCGCTGATCAGGAGGTAGCGGCCCTTGTCGCTGCGCTCCAGGGCCTCCTGGAAGGCCAGCGTGGTCGACTGGACGGTGCGGATGAGCAGCTTCTCCAGGGCGTCCCAGTCGGACAGGACGGTCTCCTGGAACGACTTGCTGCCGCGCCAGCCGCCGACGAGGTGGACCAGGCCGTCGATGCGGCCGAACTCCGCCTCGGTGCGCTTGGCCCAGTCGCGGGTGGCGTCGAGGTCGAGCAGATCGACGGTCTCACCGGTGACGGTCGCGCCCCCGTGGGCGTACCGGGCGGCGTCCACCGCCTCGGCGAGCCGCTCCGGGTTGGCGTCGCAGCCGACCACCGTGGCGCCCGCCTCGGCGAGGCGCAGCAGGGTCGCGCGGCCCGCGGGTCCCGCCGCTCCGGCGACCGCGACCACGGCTCCTTCGAGCGCACCCGTCCCCTCGCCCGTGCCGTTTCCGTTCATGGCCACCGCCTCCTCGGGAGAATGGTTCACGCGGCTGCCCGCTCGTCGTTCGCCGCGGTGATTCCCTTGGTGGAGGCAATCACGTGCTTCAGCTTCTTGGCGAGCGCCTCATAGAACATGCTCAGGGGAAACTCGTCCGGAAGCACGTCGTCGACGAGCTTGCGAGGAGGAAGTGTGAGGTCGAGGGCGTCGGGGCCCTTGGCCCAGCGCGATCCCGGGTGCGGGGCGAGGTAGGTGGAGACGAGGTCGTACGCGGCGAACCAGTGGACCAGCTTGGGGCGGTCGATGCCGTCGCGGTAGAGCTGCTCGATCTCGCCGCAGAGCTGGTTGGTGACCTGCGGGGCACGGTCCCAGTCGATCTTCAGGGTGTTGTCGGTCCAGCGGACGACGTCGTGCTTGTGGAGGTAGGCGAAGAGGAGCTGACCGCCCAGGCCGTCGTAGTTGCGGACGCGCTCACCGGAGACGGGGAAGCGGAACATCCGGTCGAAGAGGACGGCGTACTGCACGTCGCGGCCGTGGGCGTTGCCCTCGGACTCCAGCTTCACGGCCTCCTTGAAGGCGGTGAGGTCGCAGCGCAGCTCCTCCAGGCCGTACATCCAGAACGGCTGCCGCTGCTTGATCATGAACGGGTCGAACGGCAGGTCGCCGTGGCTGTGGGTGCGGTCGTGGACCATGTCCCACAGGACGAACGCCTGCTCGCAGCGCTGCTGGTCGCCGATCATCTCGCGGATGTCCTCGGGCAGCTCCAGGCCCAGCAGCTCGACGGAGGCCTCGGTGACGCGCCGGAAGCGGGCGGCCTCGCGGTCGCAGAAGATGCCGCCCCAGCTGAACCGCTCGGGGGCCTCGCGCACGGCGATGGTTTCCGGGAAGAGCACCGCGGAGTTGGTGTCGTAGCCGGAGGTGAAGTCCTCGAAGGTGATGCCGCAGAAGAGCGGGTTGTCGTAGCGGTTCGCCTCCAGGTCGGCGAGCCACTCGGGCCATACCATCTTGAGGACGACCGCTTCGAGGTTGCGGTCGGGGTTGCCGTTCTGCGTGTACATCGCGAAGACGACGAGGTGCTGGAGGCCGTCGGCCCGCATCTTCGCGGGCTGGAAGGCGAGCAGCGAGTCCAGGAAGTCGGGGACGCGGAAGCCGTCGGCGGCCCAGCGGCGCAGGTCGGCGACGAGCGCGCGGTGGTAGGCGGCGTCGTGCGGGAGGAGCGGGGACAGCTCCTCGACCGCACCGATCACCCGGTCGAGGACGCGCTCGACGTCGGCCGGGGACGGGGCGCCGTCGGCCTCGAAGTCGATGGATCCGTCCTTGGACTGCCAGGGGCGGATCTCCTCGACGGCATCCCTGAGCACGGGCCAGGCCGGGTGCTCGACGACCCGCTGGGCCGTAGCTATCGCGCCGTCGGTGGCGTCGTGCACAAGAATTTCCGTCATAACACTTCCTCCACGGGAGAACCTCGCGTGACATCACCGTAGCCGGGCAGGGATCCTTCCGACAAGTGCAGACCTGAAAATTATCCTGCGTACCCCCTATGGTCACCGCTGTTTTTCCTGCGAGATGCCGGGTAGGGGCGCAGTTCCCGCAGCACCGCTCGGATCCGGGCGACCGGGCCCGTACGGCGTGGGACATCCCGCGCCCGGGCCGTTACCCTCCCCAGTGCCGTATTGCCGTACCTCAGCGCGGGCAGGAGCAGTCGACGGGAAGCCGTCGACGGAAACGAGGTCGCCTTGTCATTTCTCACCCTGGGTCATCGCGGAGTGATGGGCGTCGAGCCCGAGAACACCCTGCGCTCCTTCGTCCGCGCCGAGGCGTCCGGCATGGACGCCATCGAGCTGGATCTCCACCTCAGCAAGGACGGCGCGCTCGCCGTGATGCACGACGCGGACGTGGACCGCACGACGGACGGCACCGGGCCGATCGCGGCCAAGACCCTGGCGGAGCTGCGTGAGCTCGACGCCGGCCGGGGCGAGCGGATCCCCGTCTTCGAAGAGGTGCTGGAGGCCGTCTCCTCCCCGCTCCAGGCGGAGATCAAGGATGTGGCGGCGGCCCGCGCGCTGGCGGACGTGATGCTGGAGCGCGATCTCGCCGGGCGGGTGGAGGTGTCCTCGTTCCACGACGAGGCCGTCACCGAGATCGCCCGGCTGGTGCCCGGCGTCCGGACGGTCCTCATCGCCAGCCGCTGGGGCGCGGACGTGGTGGACCGGGCGAAGGCGGCGGGCGCGGCGACGCTCGCGCTGAACATCCGCCGCCTCACCCTGGAGGTGGTGGAGCAGGCGCACGCCGAGAGCCTGAAGGTGATCGGCTGGGTGGTGAACACCCAGGACCACCTGCGCCTGGCCCGGGCCCTGAACCTGGACGGCGCGACGACCGACTTCCCCGAGATCCGCCGCACCGGTCGCTTCACCGCGTAAGGACGCGGCAGCCGTCAGATCTTCTTGACGAGCAGTTCGAAGGCCAGGTCGTCGCGGAGCGGGATGCCGAAGCGCTCGTCGCCGTACGGGAACGGGGTGAGCGCCCCCGTACGGCGGTAGCCGCGGCGCTCGTACCAGGCGATCAGGTCGTCGCGCACCGAGATGACCGTCATGTGCATCTCGCCGACGCCCCAGCTCTCCTTCGCCGCGCGCTCCGCCTCGGCGATGATCAGCTTGCCGAGTCCGCCGCCCTGGAGTCCGGGCCGTACCGCGAACATGCCGAAGTAGGCCGCTTCGCCCCGGTGTTCGAGCTGGCAGCAGGCGACGAGTTCGCCGCCGCGCTCCACCGCGAGGAGCCTGCTCGCCGGAGCGTCGATGACGTCGCGCACGCCCTGTTCGTCGGTCCGCTGCCCCTGGAGGATGTCGGCCTCGGTGGTCCAGCCGGAACGGCTGGAGTCACCGCGGTAGGCGGACTCGATCAGGGCCACCAGCGCCGGGACGTCGGCCTCGGTCGCGTCACGGAAGGTCAGCCGGGCCGAGTCGGGCGTGGCGGTGTCCATGGGTGGGGCTCTCCGTTTCTCTGCTGCCGTACGGGCTTCTCCGCTGCCGTACGTGTCTGCGTACTGCCGTGCGTACGGTCGCTGCTGCGCGTCCGGTCGAGAGTAACGCGACCCGGAGCGCCCCCGGCGGGCCCCGGCGCGCTCCCTTCACTCCCCTGCGCGCCGGGTTCGGCGGCGTCGGCGTGGGCAGCGATGGGGCGACCCGCAACAGTGCCGTACGTCCGACCTGGGGGAGGCGCGCCGTGCACGGAGGGGCTTCGACCGGCTGGCTGCTGATGGCGTTGTGCGCGGTGAGCGGCGCCTACTGCCTTCTGCGCACCCGCACCGGGACACCTCGGGAACGCCGCACGGCGCGCTCGGAGGCGCTCATGGGTTTCGGGATGGCGGCGATGGCCGTTCCGGCGGCGGTGCTGTCGCCGCCGGACTGGGCCTGGGCGGTGTACGCCGTGCTGTTCGGCACGGCCGCGCTGCGGGCGCTGCGGCCCGCTCTGCGCGGCGGCCACCATCTGCACCACCTCGTCGGCTCGCTGGCCATGGTCTACATGGCCGTGGCGATGGCCCCGGCGGTATCGGGGAGCAGCGGAGGCGGTCACGCCGGGCACGGGGTGGCGTCGGCGGGAGCCGGGGGCATACCCGTGCTGACCGGGGTACTGCTCGTCTACTACGCGTTCTATGTGCTGGGCTCGGCCGGCCGGCTACTGCCAGCAGCTGCCGTGACTCCGGCCGGCGGGGCGGGCACCGTCGGCCGGGGGCCGGGCGGTTTCGGCGGCGGGACGGACGGGCGGCCCGAGCTCACGACGGCCTGCCGACTGACGATGGGCATCGGCATGTTCGCCATGCTTCTCACCCTGTGAGACGGGAAGTGGGACAGAACCCCCGTCAAACAGTGGCCTGCGTCACTTGGCCGTCGCGGCCGTACCCCCGGCCGACCCGCCCCTCATAAGCTGAAGCCATGCTGGTCTCCCTCGCGCTGCTGCTGCTCGGTGCACTGACCGCCCTGGTGACCCCGCGTGTGATGGCGCGGGCCCGGTGGCCGGAGCGCGAGCCGGTCGTGGCCCTGTGGGTCTGGCAGTGCGTGGTGGCCGCTGTCCTCCTGTCGTTCGCCCTGTCCATGACGCTGAGCGCGGCCGCCGCCTGGCAGGCGGTGCGCGGCCATGTCTTCGCCCCCGCTCCGCACGCCGTCGTCGAGGCGTACGCCCTGGCGGCGTACGGACCGTGGTCGGCGGTCATCGCGGTGCTGCTGGCACTCGGCGGGCTGTGGTCCGGCACGATGCTCCTGCGCGAGATCCGGCGGGCGCGGCGTCGCCGCAAGCAGCGCCGGGCGGAACTGCTGGTGCGCGCCCCGCTGATGCCGGGCGAGGAGCCCGGGGGCGACCGTCTCGTGGTGCTGGAAGGCGAACGCCCGGACGCCTGGTGGCTGCCCGGCACCGCACCCCAACTCGTCATCACCACGGCCGCATTGGGCCGACTGAAGGGCCGTCAGCTCGATGCGGTGCTCGCCCATGAGCAGGGGCACGCCCAGGCCCGGCACGACTGGTTGCTGCACTGTTCGTCGGCGCTGGCGATCGGCTTCCCGCAGATCCCGGTGTTCGCCGCGTTCCGCGACGAGATGCACCGGCTGGTCGAGTTGGCCGCCGACGACGTGGCGTCGCGCCGTTTCGGCAGGCTGACGACCGCGCTCGCCCTGGTCGGACTCAACGAGGACCGCGGGGTGTTCGGCCCCTGCCCCACTCCGCAGGCCGAAGTGCCCCTCCGGGTCAACCGGTTGCTGGCCCCGGTCGAACGGCTCACGGCGGGCCGCAGGCTCCGGCTGACGGCCGCCGCCGCGCTGGTGCCGGTCGTCCCGGTGGTCGTGGCCTTCGTCCCGGGGCTCCGCGCCCTCGGATAGCCCCGGGGCGGCCGGGGATCCGGACCTGGATCGACCCGGTTCCGTACCCGGGTTGGCCTTCGGCCGGGGTCCTCCGCGAGGATCACCCCCATGTCCTCCCCCTCCCCCCACTTCCGCTACCGTTCACCGGAACGTTCCCCCCGCGCCGCGCCCGCCCTGTGGACCGGAGCCGTCGTCGGCGCGGCCGCTCTGGTGCTGCTCGTGCTGGTGGCGGTGCGCTGGTCGCCGCTGATGTCCCTGGACCGGTCGGTCGCCGATGCCCTGCACCGGCACGCGGTCGCCGACCCCGGTCTGGTCCACGTGAACCGGGTGCTGACGGACTGGGTGTGGGATCCCTGGACCATGCGCGCCCTGATCGCGGTGGCGGTGGTCGCCCTGTGGTGGCGCGGTGCGCGCCTGCCCGCCCTGTGGACGGCCGCGACGAGTCTGCTCGCCACGCTCCTCCAGCAGGGGCTGAAGGCCGCGGTGGACCGGGAGCGCCCGCAGTGGACCGATCCGGTGGATTCCGCGAACTTCGCCGCCTTTCCCTCCGGGCACGCGATGACGGCCGTCGTGACCTGCGGGCTGCTCCTGTGGCTGCTGCGGCTGTATGGCGCCGGCCCCGGGCTGTGGGGTACGGCACTGGCCGTGGCGGTGGTCTCGGCGGTCGGCGTCGCGGCGACCCGGGTATATCTGGGGGTGCACTGGCTGACCGATGTCGTGGGCGGTGCGCTGCTGGGGGTGGCCGTGGTGGCGTTGAGCGCCGCCGGTTACGCCCGGTACACGGCGCCCCGGGAGGGATCGAACCGATGGTGATCAAAGGCGTGCTGTTCGACTTCTCCGGAACGCTGTTCCGGATCGAACCGGTCCGGGACTGGCTCGCCGCCGTGCTGCGCGAGGAGGGCGTCGACGTACCACCGGAGGATTTCGAGCCGTACGTGACCGGGCTCACGGAGGCCGGCGCTCTCCCGGGCGGTCCGCCTCCCCTCCGGGTCCCGGAGCGGCTGGCCGACGCGATGGGACGCCGGGACCTGACCCCCGCGCTGCACCGCGAGGCGTACACCGGGCTGGCCCGGACCGTCGCGCTGCCCGATCCGGGGCTCTACGACGCGCTGTACGCCCGCCATATGCGGCCGGACGCCTGGCAGGCCAATCCGGACGCGGTGGAGGTTCTGGAAGGGCTGCGAAGGGCGGGGATCGCGGTCGGTGTGGTCAGCAACATCGGCTGGGACCTGCGTCCGGTCTTCCGGGCGCACGGGCTCGACGACCTGGTCGACGCCTATGTGCTGTCCTTCGAGCACGGGCTCCAGAAACCCGCAGCGGAGCTGTTCCGCATCGCCTGCACGATGGTCGGCCGGGATCCGGCCGATGTGGTCATGGTCGGTGACAATCGGATCGCGGACGGGGGTGCGGCCGCCCTGGGCTGCGAGGTCAGGTTCGTGGACCACCTGCCCGTGCCGGAGCGGCCCGACGGCCTGCGTTCCCTGGGGCTGGTCCCGGGCTGAGGCCCACTGCGGGCAGGGGCGGGGCCCACCGGAGGGACCCGAGGAGATCACGAGAGATCGGGCCGAGGTGTGAGGCATATCCCGCCGCGGAAGGGGTAATGGAAGCCGCCCGTGGTCGTAGCCTGGTGGGCATGTCCCCTATGCCGTCGTCCGTGTCCACCCGTTCCGCAGCCGAGGTCAACGCGGAGATCCGCGACCTGTGGCAGCGTTCGGGCGGGTCCCTGACGCCGCAGGACGAGGCCGCATACCAGCGGCTGCTGGTGGAGTGGGCCGCCGCCGCCGGCGGGAGCGTTCGCACCGCCGTCTGACCGCCACGGCCGCCGTCGGCCCGTGACCAGGAGCTTGTGGAAGATCGCGCCCGATCCGGCGATCCCCCGCGTCGCCGGATCCGGGCACACCCCCGGCGTGCCCCGTGGGACACGGCCGTGGACCGCGCCGGAGACCGGAGTTGCGGGGTCCGCCGGCGCAGGGATCCAGCATGTCCCCACCCCGCTCATCGGTCAATGAATTTCCGCTCCGTACGCACCGGGGCCGGTGTCTCGCGGACGGGTGACCGCCCGGGAGGCACCGGCCCCGGAATCTGACGAACCTGCTGCGCGACGCGCTGACGGATCAGCGGTCGAAGTAGTCCGGCTGCGTCTGCACGTTGAGCTCGTCCATCGTGACCCGCTTCGCCGGGTCGGTACGCCGGTCGTCCAGCTTCAGCACGTCGAAGCCCTTGGCGATGTCGCTGGAGTAGATGTGACCGTTGTAGTAGTACGCCGACCAGGGGCCGGCCGTGGTGACCTGGTCGAGGGTGACCGGGCCGCGCTCGAAGAAGGCGATCTCCTTGGGCTTGGCCGAGTTGGTGAAGTCCCAGACGGAGATGCCCCCCTGGTACCAGGCCTGGACCATCAGGTCGCGGCCCTTCACCGGGATGATCGAGCCGTTGTGGGCGACGCAGACCTCGGCGTCGGCCTGGTGACGGTCGATCTTGAAGTAGCTGCGGAAGACCAGCTTGCGCTTGTCGCCCTTGCCGACGATGTCGTAGATGCCGTCGGCGCCGCGCTTCGGACCGATCTGCTCGTTGCAGGTGGCCGCGCCGCCGCCGCCGAGCTCGTCGGTGAAGACGACCTTGTTCGCACCCTGGTTGAAGGTCGCCGAGTGCCAGAACGCGAAGTTCACGTTGTCCTGGACGCGGTCGATGATCTTCGGGTGCTCCGGGTCCTCGATGGAGAACAGCAGACCGTCACCCATGCAGGCCCCGGCCGCCAGGTCCTTCGACGGCAGCACCGTGATGTCGTGGCAGCCGGTCGTCTTGGAGACGCCGGGGTTCTCGGGCGCTCCCGGGTTACCGCCGTCCGGGAAGAGCACCGGGAAGTCGATGACCCGGGCCTTCTGGGGCGCCTTGAGCGGCACCTTGATGATGGAGATCCCGTCGTGCGGCGGCTTGCAGTCCGGGAACGTCTCGTTGGGCGAGTACGAGGAGACGTACACGTACACGTTCTTCTTGCCGTCCGGCACCAGCGTGTGCGTGTGGGAACCGCAGGCGGTCTCCACGGCGGCGATGTACTTGGGCTGCCGCTTGTTGCTGATGTCGAAGATCTTCATGCCCTCCCAGGAGGACTTCTCCGTGGCGGGCTGGGAGGTGCTGGAGCAGGAGTCGTCGCTGCGGGAGGAGTCCGTCGACAGGAAGAGCAGGTTCCCGGAGACCGAGATGTCGTTCTGGGAGCCGGGGCAGAGGACCTGGGCGACCGTCTTGGGCTTCTTCGGCTTGCTGATGTCGTAGATGACGAAGCCGTCGTAGTTCCCGACGTACGCGTACTTCCCCTGGAACGCGAGGTCCGTGTTGGTGCCCTGGAGGGCGCCCTTCGGCACGTTCGTCAGGTGCTTGATGTTGGAGCTGTGGACGATCTCGTCCACGCCGGGTATGTCACCCCCGGATATCGCGGCCCTGGCCTCGGCCTGGTCGCTCTTGGAGACGGAACCGCGCTCGGCCGGAGCATCGCCCGGGTCGGGGGTCGCGGCCGCTGTGGTGGCCGTCAGCAGCGTGGCGAGGAGTCCGGCCGCGGCTGCCACCGCGCCCAGACGTCTGCGCCGCACGCGGGTGGTGTGCAACGAGGTCACTGCGTCCTCCCTAGGATCCGTTCGGGGTCGAACGGTTATGGAACCCCCGGCAGTATCGTCCCTCACATGTACACATCAACAGATGGCAACGCAGACGTAATAGAAGTTTTTGATCTTCCGCCGGTGGAAGCGTGTTAGGACGGTCTGCAACAAACCCTGTGGCACAGGAGGTCACCGTGTTGATCCATCGCCGGACCGCAGCTCTGCGCTCAACCGCTCTCGCGGCGGCGGCGATTGCCGCCGCGCTCGTCCTGGGAGCCTGTGACGCGGACAGCGGTGACGGAACGTCGGACAAGGCCAAGGACACGGGTCCCGGCGTGGTCGCGCCCGGCAGACCGGGCGAGCCCGCCCGGACGCTCTCCGCCGAGGAGGCCGCCGAGGAGACCGGCCAGGACACCGCCAACTCCGCGGACTTCCGCTATGCGCAGATGATGATCGAACATCACGCACAGGCGCTCGTGATGACCGAACTCGCCCCGAAAAGGGCCTCCCAGAGCACCGTCAAGCGGCTCGCGGAACGCATAGCGGCGGGCCAGAAGCCGGAGATCGGCGCGATGGAGGGGTGGCTCAAGAGGAACGGCGGCGACAAGCGCAAGCAGCACCACGACCACTCCGGCATGCCCGGCATGGCGACCGAGGCCCAGCTGGAGAAGTTGCGCGGCACCGAGGGCAAGGCGTTCGACAAGCTCTTCCTGGAGCTGATGATCACCCACCACCAGGGGGCGATCACCATGGCCACGGAGGCGCTCACCGAGGGGAACGACATCTTCGTCGAGGAGATGGCGAGCGATGTGGTCGCCCAGCAGACCGTGGAGATCAACCGGATGCGCGGAATGATGGACTGAGACCCGGGGCCGAGCCGCGCGGCCGGTCCGCCCGCAAGCGAGGGCCACTCGACTGCACTGCTCCCTGCGCCCGGCGGTGCGGATCGGCCCGGCGGTGCCATCCTGGAGGGAACCTCCGGGAAAGAGGTGCGCCGTGCTCTCCGTCGCCGTCGTCGGTTCCGGTCCCAGCGGGGTCTACACCGCCCAGGCCCTCCTCCAGCAGTCCCTGGTGCCCGATGTGCGCGTGCATGTCCTGGACCGGCTGCCCACCCCCTACGGACTCGTGCGGTACGGGGTGGCCCCCGACCACGAGAAGATCAAGTCGCTGCAGAACAGCCTGCGGGCGGTGCTGGAGGACGAACGGGTCACCTTCGTGGGCAACGTCGGCGTCGGCGGGGCGGACGGGGTCTCCCCCGCCCGGCTCGCGGAGCTGTACCACGCCGTCGTCTACTGCGTCGGGGCGTCGGCGGACCGGGCGCTGGCGGTTCCGGGCGAGGGCCTGCCCGGCAGCTATTCGGCCACCCGCTTCGTCTCCTGGTACAGCGCCCACCCGGACATCGGCACCGACCCGTTCGCCCGGGACGCCCTGGCCGCCCGCTCGGCCGTCGTGATCGGCGTGGGCAACGTGGCGGTCGACGTGGCCCGGATCCTGGCGCGCGGTGCCGGCGAACTGCGCCGCACCGACGTGCCCCGCGCCGCGCTGCGCGCGCTGGAGAAGAGCCGGGTGCGCGAGGTGCACATCGTGGGCCGCCGGGGCCCCTCCCAGGCCCGGTTCACCACCAAGGAGCTGCGGGAGCTGGGGGCGCTGCCCGGGGCGCGGGTCGTCGTCGACCCGACCGAGCTGGCGCTCGACCCGGCGTTCGCCGCTCCGGACGGCCTGCCTGGAGCCCTGCCGCTGCCCGCCGTGGTGCGGCGGAACCTGGAGGTGCTGCGCGGCTGGTCGGTCGGCGGCGGGGTGGAGGCCGCCGGGGACATGCAGGGCGGGGCGCCGGGCTCGGCCGATGCCGTACGCCGCATCCGGCTGCGGTTCTTCCTGCGGCCGGTGGAGCTGCTGGAGCGCGGCGGGCGGGTGGCCGGGGTCCGGTTCGCCCGGACGGCCCCGGACGGGGCGGGGGGCGTCCGGGACACCGGTCGTTACGAGGACGTCGAGGCGCAGCTCGTCCTGCGGGCGGTCGGCTATCGCGGGGTGGAGCTGCCGGGGCTGCCGTTCGACCCGGTACGCGGAACCGTGCCGCACGCGGCGGGGCGGGTGCTGCGGGGCGGGGTGCCGTCGCCGGGTGAGTACGTGGCGGGGTGGATCAAGCGGGGGCCGACCGGGGTGATCGGCTCGAACCGCTCCTGCGCCAAGGAGACGGTGGCCTCGCTGCTGGCGGACGCGGCCGCGCTGACGCGGCGTACGGCGGCGGAGGACCCGCTGGCCGAGCTGCGGGATTGGGGACTGCGGCCGGTGGAGTGGGCTGGCTGGCTGTCGATCGAGCGCGCGGAGGCGGAGCTGGGCCGGTCGCTGGGGCGCGGCCCGGTGAAGATCCCCGACTGGGCGGGGCTGCTGGCGGCGGCCCGGGACGAGAACGGCTGACCGGCCCCCGCGCGGTCACTCCCGGGTCGCCACCACCAGCCGGGCGCGGGGGCTGCCGTCGGGGCGGCGGCCCAGTTCGGTGAGCGGCGTGAGCCGCACGGCGAATCCGGCCCGCGTCAGGTCCTCCAGCACATCGCCGAGCCGGAACGTGCGGTAGTACATGATGAACTGCGGGCGCCACAGGGCGTTGCGCACGCGCATCGCCGCGTCGAAGCCGAGCAGCGTCCAGTAGGCGCGGGATCCCACCGGGGGCGGTGCGCCGATCGGGAAGACGAACTGTCCGCCCGGGCGGAGCGATCCGTGCACCTCGGCGAAGAGGCCGAAGCGTTCGGAGGGCAGGAAATGGCCGAACGCCCCGAAGCTCAGGGCGAGATCGAAGGCGGGCGCGAAGGGCAGGGAGCGGGCGTCGGCCCGTACCCAGTCCAGTGCGGGGCCCTCTGCTGCCTGGCCTTCTGCTGCCGGTCGTTCCCCTGCCGGTGCCTCTGCTGCCGGATGCTGCCCCGCCGGTGCCCCGCCCTCGGGCGGGAAGGCCGCCCGGGCCTCGGCGAGCATCCCCGCGCTGAAGTCGACCCCGACCACCCGCTCGCGGCACAGCCGCCGGAGTACGCCGACCCCCGCGCCGGTGCCGCAGCAGACGTCGAGTCCGGTGTCGAAGGGGCCGAGTCGGCGCACCTCGTCGGTGACGGCGTCGAGCACGCGGTCCGGGGTGCGGTAGGGCGTGTGGTCGAACTTCGGGGCGAGGAGGTCGTAGCCGCGCTCGATCGAGGAGAGCGCCTGAACGGCCAGTTCACGCACGGTGGGGCCCTGTTCGGTAAACATCAAGGGCCACCCTACCGACGCGGCCGGCGCCCCGCGGCCACGCGCTGCCGTGCCGCCCGGCGCGGGAGTGCCAGGCCGTCAACGGCCTTCGGGAAGTCGCCGCTTGAGGGTGATGGCGGTATCGGCGGCGTAGGCCTGCGTCCAGCTGCGGCCGGCCCCGGACTTCCAGGTGACGTGGACCGTGGAGCCGTCGGTCCGGGCGCTCTCCACGGTCATGGCCCGGTCGCCGTCGCGCACGTCGCCGCGCCGGAGTTCGCCCGCCCCGACCGTGACGGGGCGCCGCGCGGGCGCGTTCTCGGCCTCCTCGGCCGCCCGGAGGAGTGCGGCGGCCAGCTCGCGGGCCGCCTCGGGGGTGCAGGACCAGACGAGTGCGCCCGCCGGGGGCGTGAGGCGGATGCCGATACGGGGAGCGGGGGCCGGATCGCCGTCAGGGGCGGTCGGGGCGGAGCCGTCGTCGGGGGCGGGGCCGCCCGCGGTGGCCGTGGCCGGCACGTGCCCGTCCACCGTGACCGTGATGGGCACCGGGCGGCCGTCGGCGTCCGTGATCCCGGTCCCGCTGCTCATCGTCGTCTCCTCGGTGCGCCTGGCCGCTGTCCGGCCCTGACTGTTCCTGACCGCCACCGGGCCGTCCCGGAGGCTTGTCCGGGCCGCCGTCCGGCCGCCACCAGGATGTCAGCACCCGGCCGCCGGGCGTACGGGCGGGCCCGGTGGCGGCCGGGGCGGCTCGACGGGGCGGTCAGGGCTCGGCCGGCTCCCGGCGGCCGGCCGGGCTCAGGTGCGGTAGACGTCCAGGCGGCCGCACATGCCGAACCTGCCGTACGCCGAGGGGCGTTCGGCGTGGACGCGGGCGCCGGCGAGGTGGCCGGCCTCGCCCCGGTCCAGGGCGTCGAGCTGGTCGGCGGTCGCGGCGGCGGCCGTGGCGGCCCCCTTCTCCCAGCGGGTGCGCCACTCCCCCGTACGGGGGCGGACGAGGACGGCGGCGGCCCGGTGGAACGCGGCCAGCGGCTCCGGATCGCCGTCCTCCACGGCTTCCCGCAGGGCGAGGAACCCCTCGACGGCCAGGTCACGCCGGGCCCGCGCCGCCTTCTCCTGCACGGCCACCTCGGCGTCCACCGGGAGCGCCACCGCCGCGCGGTAGTCGTCCGGGTCCGTCAGCCTGCGGGGCGGCAGCGTGAGCACGGCGTCGCCCGCCTCCGGCAGCCCGCTGTTCTGCATGAGCACGATGAGACGCAGCCCGTCCTCGTTGACCAGGCGGTGGATGGTGCCCGGGGTGAACCAGACCAGCGCTCCGGGCGTCAGCGGTGTCTCCCGGTATCCGGCGGTCGTGAGGGTCTGCACGGAGCCGCTGCCGCCGACCACGACGTACCCCTCCGAGCAGGTCAGATGGAGATGCGGGGTGCCCCCGCGCAGTCCGTCGGCGGCGGGCCAGTCGTAGACGGTCAGGTGCGAGACGGCGACGGCGCCGGGCAGTCCTTCGAAGGTCACCACGGGGGCTCCTGGGTCTCGGCGGCACGGCCTCCCGACCGGACCGCAAGCGCTTTCTACGGCTCTCGGACGCTAGGGCCGCCGCCGGACCCCGGTCAAGGGAACCGCGCGGGCGGACAGCGCCACGGGCGGCGCACCCCGGGCAGGACCACGGGCGGCTGGCGTGTGCGCGAGCCACCGTCAGTGGCCGGGTGCAGACTGGCACTGTTCCGGCACAACGGCGTATCGGGAGGTCCACAACCATGACCGATGTATTGCTCACCGCAGGCACCCGCAAGGGCCTCTTCATCGGCCGAAGGCGCGGAGGGACCTGGGAGCTCACGGGCCCGCACTTCAACGCGCAGGCGATCTACTCGGTGGCCGTGGACACCAGGGGGGACACCCCGAGAATCCTGGTCGGCGGGGACAGCGCGCACTGGGGGCCGTCCGTCTTCCACTCGGACGACCTGGGCGAGACCTGGGTCGAGCCGCGACAGCCCGCGGTGAAGTTCCCCCAGTCCACCGGGGCTTCGCTGGAGCGCGTCTGGCAGCTGCATCCTGCGGGCCCCGAGGCGCCGGACGTGGTCTACGCGGGCACGGAGCCGGCCGCGCTGTTCCGTTCCGAGGACCGGGGCGACTCGTTCGAGCTGGTCCGTCCGCTCTGGGACCACCCGACCCGCTCGCGGTGGGTGCCGGGCGGCGGCGGTGAGGGGCTGCACACCGTCCTGACCGACTCCCGGGACGCCAAGGCCGTGACGGTCGCCGTGTCGACGGCGGGGGTGTTCCGGACGAAGGACGGCGGAGCGAGCTGGGAGCCGTCGAACAAGGGCGTCTCCGCGGTCTTCCTCCCTGACCCGGACCCGGAGTTCGGGCAGTGCGTCCACAAGATCACCCGGGACGCGGCCGACCCGGACCGGCTCTATCTGCAGAACCACTGGGGCGTGTTCCGCAGCGACGACGCCGGTGACCACTGGAGCGACATCGGCGCGGGGCTGCCCTCCGACTTCGGGTTCGCCGCCGTCGCGCATCCGCACCGTGGTGACACGGCGTACGTCTTCCCGATCAACGCGGACGCCGACCGGGTCCCGGCGGAGCACCGCTGCCGGGTGTTCCGCACGACCGATGCGGGGCGCACGTGGGAGCCGCTCTCCGAGGGGCTGCCGGCCGGGGCGCACTACGGCACGGTGCTGCGGGACGCGCTCTGCACCGACGACGTGGATCCCGCCGGTGTCTACTTCGGCAACCGCAACGGCGAGTTGTACGCCAGCGCGGACGACGGGGACAGCTGGCAGCAACTCGCCTCCCATCTGCCGGACGTCCTGTGCGTACGGGCGGTGGCGCTCGGCTGACGGGTGGTCGGCCGGAGCACCGACGGCAGTTGATCGGAGTGGTCGTATCAGCAGTAGAGTGCGGGCCGTGGCAGCACGACCGTTGAAAGAGATCATCGAGCCGGGGTGGGCCGACGCCCTCGAACCCGTCGCCGAACGCATCGCCGCTATGGGCGACTTCCTCCGCGCGGAGATCGCCGCGGGACGCACGTACCTGCCCTCCGGGGCTCATGTACTGCGGGCGTTCCAGCAGCCGTTCGAGGAGGTGAGAGTGCTGGTCGTCGGCCAGGATCCGTATCCCACCCCGGGACACGCGATCGGGCTGAGCTTCGCGGTGGCCCCCGACGTCCGGCCGCTGCCGGGCAGCCTGGAGAACATCTTCCGGGAGCTGCACGGGGACCTGGGGCTGCCCAGGCCGTCCAACGGTGATCTCACTCCGTGGACCAGGCAGGGGGTGCTGCTGCTCAACAGGGCGCTCACCACCGCGCCGCGGCGGCCCGCCGCCCACCGGGGCAAGGGCTGGGAGGAGGTGACCGAGCAGGCGATCAAGGCGCTGGTGGCCCGGGGCACCCCGCTGGTGTCGGTCCTGTGGGGGCGTGACGCCCGCAATCTGCGTCCACTGCTGGGCGACTTCCCGGCGATCGAGTCCGCGCACCCCTCCCCCATGTCCGCGGACCGGGGTTTCTTCGGCTCGCGGCCGTTCAGCCGGGTCAACGAACTGCTGGAGCGCCAGGGGGCGGCACCGGTGGACTGGCGGCTTCCGTGACGCACGCCGTGCCGTCCGGCGGTCCGGCCGGTCCCGGGGCGTATGTCCTCGGTGTCGACTCCGGGGGCTCCGGGCTGCGGGTGGCGCTGGGCCGGGTGGGCGAGCCGGGGCCGCTCGCGACGACGGTCTGCGCCGAGCCGGTACGGACGGGTCCGGGCGGCATCGACGCCGGGCATCTGCTGGATCAGCTGCTCCCCGCCGCCCGGGAGTTGCTGGAGCGGGCCTCGGCCGCCGCGTCGGCCGAAGCGCGGAGCGACGCCCGGCCCAGCGGCTCCCGGGCCGACCAGGCATCGGCTCACGAGGTCGCGGCGGTGGCGATCGGGGCCGCTGGGATGGCCACGCTGGGCGAGCGGCTGCGGGCGGAGCTCCCCGGCGCGCTCGCGGACGCGCTGGGGGTACACCGGGTGGCGCTGGCCGCCGACGCGGTGACGGCCTACGCGGGCGCGGTGGGGCAGCGCCCCGGCGCGGTCGTCGCGGGCGGCACGGGCATGATCGCCCTCGGTACGGACCTCAAGGAGTGGCACAGGGCCGACGGGTGGGGTCATCTTCTGGGTGACAGTGGTGGCGGTGCGTGGATCGGCCGGGCCGGGCTGGACGCGGCGATGCGGGCCCATGACGGGCGGCGGGGCGGTTCCGCGGCGCTGCTGGACCGGCTGCGGGCCGTGTTCGGGGCGGCGGAGACGCTGCCGGGACTGCTCTACCCGCGCTCCGACCGGCCCGCCGTGCTGGCCTCGTTCGCCCCGGAGGTGGCGGCGTGCGCCGGAGCGGATCCGGTCGCCGCGGGCATTCTGCGGCAGGCCGCGAGCCATGTCGCCGAGGCGGCGGCGGCCGTGTGCCCGGTGCCGACCGAGCCGGACGGCGAGGGCGGCGCGAGCGGCGAAGTGGCCCTGACCGGCGGCCTGTTCCGGATGGGCGAGCCGCTGATCGCACCCCTGCGCGAGGAGCTGGCGCGGCTGCTGCCCGGGGCCCGGGTGACCACCGCGACGGGCGATCCGCTGACGGGCGCACTCCGGATCGCGCACGCCCTGGCGGCCGGGGACCTGCGTCTGCCGCGTCATCTGACGATGCTGTTCGTGCCCCGGGAGCAGGAGACCGGGCAGCGCGAGGAGACGGTGGTGCACAGCGAGCCCCGGTCGGAGTGACAGGGAGAAGGACAGGCGGGCGAATCGGCCGAATAACGAGCCGACAGACAGGGACACTCCGGTGGTACATCACTCATCGGACATAAGCGGATAGTTAACGCTCGACCTGCCCCTCCCCGAACAGAGGGGCAGGTAAAACCAGTAGCATGCGGCGCCATGAGCACCCCCACTGGGCCCGCTTCCGGCCTGCCTGTACGAATGCCGCGACCTCGCCAGTCCGGACGGCACCGCCGCCCGGAGCCCGTGGTCGCACCTGAGGGCGCCGCCGCGCTCGTTCTCGCCGTTCCCGGCACCCCTTCCCCGGCCACGCGCAGCCTGGCCGAGGAGGTGATCAGCATCGCCCGTTCCGAGCTGCCCGGCCTCAATGCCCGGATCGGCTACCTCGACGGCGACGATGCCGAGTATCCGACCCTTTCCACCGTTCTCGCCCACAACGCCGCCGAGCGCGTCGCCCGCTTCGAGCAGGCCGTCGCGGCCGGCCGTGAGGTCGCCGAGCCCACCGGTCCGTCCGCCGTCGTGGTCCCGCTGCTCGCGGGTCCGGACAGCGCGCTGATCCGGCGGATACGGCAGGCCGTGATGGACAGCGGTACGCAGGCCGAGCTGACCGATGTGCTCGGCCCGCACCCGCTGCTCGCCGAGGCCCTGCACGTGCGGCTGTCGGAGGCCGGTCTCGCGCGCGCCGACCGCGCCCGGCTGTTCACCGTCGCCACCGCCGCGGACGGCATCGTGCTGGCGACCGTGGGCGGCGAGGAGGCCGTGCAGGCCGCCGGGATCACCGGCATGCTGCTGGCCGCCCGGCTCGCCGTGCCGGTGATGGCCGCCGCGCTGGACGTGGAGGGCTCGGTCGCCTCGATCGCGGAGCAGCTGCAGGGCTCCGGCTCCGCGCAGCTGGCGCTGGCGCCGTACCTGGTGGGCCCGGAGGTCGACCCCGGCCTGCTGGACGCCGCCGCGAAGGAGGCGGGCTGCGCGACGGCCGAGCCGCTGGGCGCCTACCCGGCGATCGGCAAGCTCGTGCTGTCCCTGTACGCCACGACGCTGGGCATCACGCCCGCGACGCCGCAGGGCACCCAGGGAGCTCAGGCTCACTGACCGGAGGCCGTCGCCGTCGGGCGGCGGCTCAGGAAGCCGGACAGCGCGGCGGGCCCGGACCGGGGATTCTCCTCCGGTCCGGGCCCGCCGCGCTGTTCCCGGGCTCTCGTGGCCGGGCGAGGGCGGCGCCGAGGGTCAGGCGAAGACGACGCAGGAGGCCGCGGGGACCTCGACGGAGCCCGCGTGGCGCGGAATGCCCGTCTCGGCGTCCACGGCGAACCAGCTGACGTTCCCGGAGTGCTCATTGGCCGCGTACAGCCACTGCCCGCTCGGGTCGAGGGTGAGGTCGCGAGGCCAGCGGCCGCCACAGCCGACGGTGCCCACCAGGGCCGCCTTCTCGCCGCTCTCGTCGAGGGTGAGCACGGAGATGCTGTCGTGCCCCCGGTTGGCGGTCCACAGGAAGCGCCCGTCGCGGGCGACGACCACCTCGGACGGGTAGGTGCGCACCGCCTCGTCGGCCGTCTCGTGCTCGGGCAGCACCGGGGTCTCCCCGAGCACGTCGAGGCGGCCCGTCGCCGCGTCCCAGCGGCACACGGTGAGGACCGGCTCCAGCTCACCCAGGACGTAGGCGAGGGTGCCCGAGGGGTGGAAGGCGAGATGGCGCGGGCCGGTGCCCGCGCGCAGCGCCGTCTCGCCGTGCAGCCGCAGGGCACCCGTGGCGGGGTCCAGGGCGCAGACGCGTACGGAGTCGGTGCCGAGGTCCACGCTGACCAGCCAGTTCCCGGAGGGGTCGGCGAGGACCTGGTGGGCGTGCGGGGCCTCCTGGCGGCCGGTGTCGGGGCCGCTGCCCTCGTGCCGGAGCACCGAGGCCGCCGCCCCGAGCGATCCGTCGGCGAGGACCGGCAGGGCGGTGACGCTGCCGGAGGTGTAGTTGGCGGTGACCAGGTGGTTAGCGGCGAGCGCGAGGTGGGTGGGCGCGTCCCCGTCGACAGCCTGTGCGGGCCCCAGGAGTGTCGGTACGTCCTCGTCGACGGCGAAGGCGGCGGCGACGCCCGGGGCGCTCTCCCCGACGGCGTACAGCACCGTGCCGTCGTCCCTGGGGCCGACCGCGAGGAAGGAGGGGTCGGCCACGGCGTCCGTGGACCCGAGCACGGTCAGCGCTCCGGTCTCCCGGTCCACGGAGGCGGCGGTGATGCCGAGCCCGCCCGCCGAGGTGAACGACCCCAAGAATGCCCGCCCGGCGCTGTTGCCGATCATCGCGCTACCCCTCTTCACCGTCGCCGCGATCTTCACGGGCGACGGTAGCAGGCAGGCCTCTGCGGTCCAGACCAATCCAGGACGTCGTCATGCCGGGGCGGACGCTCACTCGCGGGGTGGGCGACCGGCCCCTTTCAGCCGGCCCGGGAGGGGGTCAGTGGTCGTCCCAGTGGCCCTCGTGGGCCGCATGACGGTGGCCGTCGTGCGCATAGTCCACGTGGTCACCGTGCGGGACCGCCACATGCCCGCAGCTCTCACCGTGGACGTGGTCGTGGCCGGCGTGCTCGTGATGCCCGGCGGCCTCGCACTCGTCCGTGTGGCCGTCGTGCTCACGGTGCAGATGACCGTCGTGCGCGTAGTCGACGTGATCATCGTGAGGGACCGCCACGTGCCCACAGCCTTCGCCGTGCGCGTGGTCGTGTCCGGGATGAGGCTGGTGCTGCAGGGATGTTGCCACGCTGTCCATCTCCACGTGCTCGGGCCACCGTCCGGTCAAGGACGGCGGCAACGAACTCTCGCCATGCTCCTCCCCTTACAGGGAAGGCTGCCATGACGGACAGAAGCGAGCAAAAGGACCATGTCGAACGGACAGGGACGTGCACACCTCCGAACGTCAGGCGTTCGTCGCCGCCGCTCGGGGAGCGTGGCTCAGCGGGCTGACGAGTCCGGCGAGCGCCCGCTCCAGACCGTGCAGGTGGGCCAGGGCCGGGTCCACGGCGACGCCGGGCAGCTCGGACAGGTGGAAGCCCCGGACACCTTCGGGCGCGGTCAGTGCCTCGACGGCCGCCTCCACCCGGGAGCACGCGGCCGACAGCCGCGCGTCGTGCGAGGCGTCCGGGTCGGCGGCGATGGAGGCCAGCCCCCGCACCTCCCGTACGCAGTCGTCCAGCAGCGCGATCACCTGGCGGGCGCGCGCCTTACGGGCCGGCAACGGGCTCAGGGGGTGCACCAGCGGAGCGAGGGAGAGCCGGACCCGGCCGAGCAGCACCTCCAGCTCGGCGACGCGGGGAGCGGGGTCGGCGAGCGTCGACCCGGCGAGCCGGTCGGCCGCCTCGGCCGTGCAGGCGTGGACGCACCGCAGCGCCTTCTGGATCCAGGCGTCGGTGATGGCGTGGGTGGTGACGGGGAGGACCAGCAGCACGGCGAGCACCGCGCCGAGCGCGCCGACGGCGGTCTCCGCGACGCGCAGCCAGAGCAGGGCGGCGTCCAGGACGCCCAGCGCACCGTAGAGCATGCCGGCCATCAGCGTCACGAAGAACATCATCCAGCTGTACGAGACCGCCGCCGTGTAGAAGATGCCGAAGACGCCGATCGCGACGACGAGGGCGGTCGGGACGGCAGCGCCGTCGAGCGGGATGGCCACGGCGAAGCCCGAGACGATGCCGATGACGGTCCCCAGGACGCGGCGGAATCCGCGGACGAGCGTTTCGCCGCGCGAGGTGGTGTTGACGAAGACCCACCAGGTGGCGCCGACCGCCCAGTACCACCGCTCGTCGGACAGGACCTGCCCGATGCCGAGCGCGAAGGCCCCGCCCAGGGCGGCCTGGACGGCCTG
This sequence comes from Streptomyces globisporus C-1027, assembly GCF_000261345.2. NCBI lineage: Bacteria > Bacillati > Actinomycetota > Actinomycetes > Kitasatosporales > Streptomycetaceae > Streptomyces > Streptomyces globisporus. Next base: position 631,942 of record NZ_CP013738.1, read on the forward strand.
CCGGGTGGTGATGCGCAGCCGGCCCCGGACCTCCGGCGGAGCGGGCTGGGCGGGGAGGGGCAGCCGTCGCTCGTAGCACCACAGGCCGAAGCGCACGGTGGACGAGGCGCACAGGGACAGCATCACGGCGGCGTACAGCTCGGGCAGCTGGCCGGGCACGGTGTGCAGGAACTGGGCGGCGAAGAACATCATGAACGCGAAGACGCCCAGCGCGTGCCCGCGCGGCCCCCACCGCCGGGCGTACACGCCCGCACCCATCACGCCGAGGAAGATCAGGTCCCGGGCGAGGGGCTGGTCGTGCAGGACCGCCGCGACGGCGAGGACGGGCAGACCGGCGACGGGGAGCAGGGCGGTGGTGACCGCCTGCCCGCGCACGGTCGGGTCGGTCACGGTGAAGAGGGCGAGCAGAGCAGCCAGGCCGCCGGTGATGGCCGCCACGAGCGAATGCCCGACGAGCCCGCACAGCGCGACCGCGAGGCCGATGCCGATGACGGCACGGGAGGCGAAGCGCAGCCGGACCCGCCCCGGGTCCGGCGCCACGAACACCCTCTTCAGCACGCTTCCGCCCCTTCCGCGTCACCGCAGAACTCGCATGAAAAAGGCGCCGCGGAAGTCCGCAGCGCCATCGACGCCTCCATTGCAGCATCCAGCGGGCGCATGGATCAAACCGGGAGGAATATGCTGTACCAATGGACCAGTGAAAGAGGTGGCGAGTCGGCCACGAGCATGCCAACGGACCATCCGGGAGTGAGTCCGCGTACTCATCCCCGGAGAGCCTCCCCGGCGGCGACAGGGCAGAGGGGCCGGGCGACCGCCGGGCCGGCCCCCTCGCCCTGGGTACAGTCGGGGCCGGACAGGACGGCTGGGAAGGAGATCTGCGGATCATGGCGGTGGACGCTCTCGACACCCGGATCCTGCGCCTGCTGATCGAGCAGCCGCGCACCAGCGTCCGGGAGTACGCGCGCATCCTCGGCGTGGCTCGCGGCACCCTGCAGGCCCGGCTCGACCGGCTGGAGCGCGACGGCGTGATCACCGGCACCGGGCCGGTCCTCTCCCCCGCCGCGCTCGGCCACCCCGTGCTCGCCTTCGTCCACCTGGAGGTCACCCAGGGGCATCTGGTCGAGGTGGGGGACGCGCTGGCGGCCGTGCCCGAGATCATCGAGGCGTTCTCGACGACGGGCGGCGGCGATCTGCTGACCCGTGTCGTCGCCCGGGACAACGGGCACCTGGAGGACGTGATCCAGCGGCTGATCCAGCTGCCGGGGGTCGTCAGGACCCGGACCGATGTGGCGCTGCGCGAGCGGGTGGCGCACCGGGTGCTGCCGTTGGTGGAGTCCGTGGGACGCGCGGCGGGCGACCGGGACCGGCCGGGATCCGGGACCGTTCAGGGCTGACCGGAGAGGCGTTCCGGTGGACGGCTCGACGATTGGCGTACGCCCCGTCCCGAGCGGCGGCCGTGTCGCGGCGGGACCGGTAGGTGTGGCGGGTCGTCAGCCGAGCCTGGTGAAGGGGCCGTCGGGGCAATCGGGCTCCGCCGGACCGATATCCTGATCATGTCGTTCACCACACCGCCCAGGACTCCGCCGGAGACCGGGTGCTCCGGGGTGCCGACAGCCGGAGCGGGCCACCATTCGAGATAGGTGCACAGGTGCTGGTAGCTGGTCGGTACCGATTGGTATCCCCCATCGGTCGTGGTGGCATGGGCGAGGTGTGGCGTGCCACGGACGAGGTCCTGGGACGGGCCGTGGCCGTGAAGCTCCTGCTGGGGGACCAGGCGGACGCCTCGTCGACCGCCCGCTTCCGGCTGGAGGCCCAGACCGCCGCCCGGTTGAGCCACCCGCACCTGGTGGCGGTGTTCGACTTCGGGGCCTGGGAGGACCGGTTCTTCCTGGTGATGGAGCTGGTGGAGGGGCAGAGCCTCGGAGATCTGCTGGCCGCCCAGGAGCGCGTCCATCCCGAAATGGTCGCCCGGATCGCCGGTCAGGCGGCCGCCGGTCTTGCCGCCGCGCACCGTCAGGGCATCGTCCACCGCGACATCAAGCCGGGCAACCTGATGCTGGACGCGGACGGTTCGGTGAAGATCGGCGACTTCGGGATCGCCCAGTTCGTCGACGACCCCTCGACCGCGCTGACGACGGCCGGGCACATCGTCGGCACGAGCCTCTACCTGGCCCCCGAGCGCGCGCTGGGACGTACCGCCGACTCCGCCTCCGACATGTACTCGCTGGGCTGCGTCGTCTACCAACTGCTGCTCGGGCAGCCCCCGTTCCGCTCCGACACGGCGACCGCGACGCTGTACCAGCATGTCGACACCCCGCCGGTCCCGCTGCGGCAGCGCGGTGTGGACATCTCCGCCGCTTTCGACTCGTATCTGCTCGGGCTGCTGGCCAAACAGCCCGAGGAGCGGCCGACCGCGCAGCAGGTCTCCGACTGGTTCCGCACCGACGCCTGGCGCGGCCGGCCGGAGCCCCTCCCGATGCAGGCGCCCCTGTCGCACCGGGCCACCGCCCCCGTAACCCCGAAGGCCTCCCCCGCGGCCCCGCCCGCACCGGCCGGCCCGACGACGTACCGGCTCCCGGGGCCCACAGGGCGCAGACGGCAGGCGCCGGCCCGTTCGGCTCCGGCCCGCCGTCGCAGTACCCGCGAGGCGATCCGGCGGCGCCCCAGGGTGGCCAGCGCCATCGCGGGCACGGCGACGTTCCTGGCCGCCGTGTATCTGGGGATGATCCTGTTCTCCCCGGACTCCAGCTCCGCCGGTACGCCGGACCAGAGCCCGTCGTCGGCCCCGGTGGCCCCCGCGGCCCCCTCGCAGGACGGCGGCGGCGCTCAGCCGCAGGGCGATCAGCAGCCGGACGGTGAACAGCACGGCGACCGGCAGCAGGACGATCAGCGGCAGGGCGGGAACAGGGGCGAGGGCGGGGACAGGAGCAGGGACGGGGAGGACGAGCAGGACGACTGAGTCCCGCTCCCCGCTCCCTCGCCCGTCACTCCCCGCCCGTCGCCGTCACCAGCGGTCGTGGACCTCTGCGCGGATCGACCGGTCGTACAGCTCGCGCACGGCGTCGAGCGTGCTCTGCGGCAGCGGCGGCAGTGCGGCGGCCGCCGCGTTGGCGCGGGTCTGTTCCACCGAGCGCGCCCCGGGGATCACACTGGTGACGCCCGGCTGCTGGATGATCCAGCGCAGCGCGGTCTGCGCGGGGGTGGCGCCTTCCGGGGCCAGCTCGGCGAACTCGGCGGCCGCGGCGACGCCGGTGGCGTAGTCGATGCCGGAGAACGTCTCACCCTGGTCGAACGCCTCGCCGTGGCGGTTGTACGTCCGGTGGTCCTCGGGGCCGAAGACGGTGTCCTTGGTGTACTTGCCGGAGAGCAGACCGGAGGCGAGCGGGACCCGGGCGATGATGCCGACGCCTGCGGCGGCGGCCGCCGGGAGGACCTCGTCGAGCGGCTTGAGGCGGAACGGGTTGAGGATGATCTGCACACTCGCCACTCCGGGGCGGGCGATGGCGGTCAGCGCCTCGGCGCAGGTCTCGACGCTCACCGCGTAGGCGGCGATCCGCTGCTCGGCGACCAGGGTGTCCAGGGCGTCGTAGACGGCGTCGGAGGAGTAGACGCTGCTGGGCGGGCAGTGCAGCTGTACGAGGTCGAGCGTGTCGGTGCCGAGGTTGGCCCGGGAACGGTCGTTCCAGGCACGGAAGTTGTCCAGGACGTAGTTCTCCGGCACCTGGTCGGCGCGGCGGCCCATCTTGGTGGCGACGAAGACGTCCGCGTCGGGACGGTTCTTGAGGTAGCGGCCGATGAGCTGTTCGCTGCGGCCGTCCCCGTACACGTCCGCGGTGTCGAAGAAGGTGACGCCGGATGCGACGGCCGCGTCGAGGACGTCGAACGCGTCGCCCTCCGCGACCTCTCCCCAGTCACCGCCGAGCTGCCAGGTGCCCTGTCCGACGACCGAGACGTCACGGCCGGTCCTGCCGAGTGTGCGCTGTTCCATGGGGATCATGCTATTCCGCTTCTCGTGTCGGACGGGGCGGGGGAACGGGGTGGACGGCGGCAGGAGCACCTCTGCCGCCGTCCACGCTTCGGAGCTCCCGGTCTCAGCCGCCGGTCGTCACGAGGTCGTCACCCGGACGTAGTCGATGACCATCTGCTGCGGGAACTGGGTGGAGCCGTCGGGGTCGCCGGGCCAGTAGCCGCCGACCGCGAGGTTCAGGATGAGGAAGAAGGGCTTGTTGAACACCCACTGGTTGCCGCCCAGATCGGCGGGGGTGCGCCGCTGGAAGACGTTGCCGTCGACGGACCAGGTGATGGAGTCGGGCGCCCAGTCCACGGAGAAGGTGTGGAAGTCGTCCGCGAACGCCTGCCCGTCGGGGAGGGTGTACGCGGCGCCGATGCCGCCCGAGCCGGAGTAGCCGGGGCCGTGCAGGGTGCCGTGGACCGTGCCGGGCTCGAAGCCGACGTTCTCCATGATGTCGATCTCGCCGCTGTCGGGCCAGCCGACGTTGCCGAAGTCGTCGCCGAGCATCCAGAACGCGGGCCAGATGCCCTGGCCGCGCGGGATCTTGATCCGGGCCTCGACATGGCCGTACGCGGCGGCGAACTTGCCGGAGGTGTTGAGCCGGGACGAGGTGTACTCGCACGCCCCGTACCAGCACTGGTAGTTGCCCGGGTTCTCCTTCCGGGCGGTGATCACGAGGTTGCCCTGGCCGTCGAGCGCGGCGTTGTCGTTGCCCGGGGTGTAGTACTGCCGCTCGTGGTTGTTGACGTTGTCGCCGGTCTCGGTCTGCCACTTGCCGCCGTCGACGGCGGCACCGGCCGGCCCGTCGAACTGGTCCTCGAAGGCGACGGCCATGGTTCCCGCTCCGGGAGCCGGGGAGTCGGCGGCGGGTGCGGCGGACGCTCCGCCGGGGAGTGCGGTGAGGATGGCGGAGCAGCAGAGCAGCGAGGCCGCGTAGAGGGCGACGCGGCGGCGCCGGGAGACGCTGCGCGCCGTGGAGTGCGTGGGGTGCACGGTCATCACATCACTTCGCGTGGGGGGACACACACATGGTGGGCATGCGCATGACAGGTCAACGCCGAGAGGTGAACGGTTGGGGCGATCACCTCGGGCGCATATTTCAATTCTTGATTTAAGGGAGTGCCACAGGAGCCGTCAATAACTTGGTCCGGACCGGAGAAGGAACGGCATGCTTCATCGGCATATGCACCTGAAGGCAGCGGCCCCGTCGTGCGGTTCCTCCCGGGCGGCGGCAGAGTGGAGATACGGACCGGGCGGCGAAGGGAGCACGACGTGGAGAACGACGACACACCGCGGCCCCACTTCGTCGTGCAGATCCATGACGCCCGACGGCTGCACTTCGACTTCCGGCTGGAGGTCGACGGCGTACTCAAGTCCTGGGCGGTCCCCCGCGGGCCGTCGGAGAACCCCAGCGACCGCAGGCTCGCCGTGCCGACGGAGGATCACGCTCTGGAGTACCGCGAGTTCGAGGGGGTCATCCCCCGGGGCGAGTCCGGCAGCGGCACGGTCATCGTCTGGGACCAGGGCACCTACCGGCCGCTCGGACACGACGGGCAGGGCGACTCCGTCCCCTTCGCCGAATCCCTGGAGCTGGGTCACGCGACGTTCTGGCTGTACGGGTCGAAGCTGCACGGCGAGTTCGCGCTCACCCGCATCCAGCAGGGCGACGAGCCGGACAGCGGCGGCCATGAGGCCTGGCTCCTGATCAAGGCCAACGACCGCCTCGCCGTGCGCGGCAGGCCCGGTTCACCGGACCCGTACCACGCCCGGTCCGCCCGTACGGGACGGACGCTGCACCAGGTCGCCGCGGCGGCGGCCCGGGGCGGCGAGGGCTGACGCGCGGACCGGGAAGCCTTGCCCGTTCACGCCCGTCCGTCCGTGATCCGTCCGTTCGTGGCCTGCTCGTCCGTGATCTGCGTGAGCACCTCCGTGTAGAGCGACCGCCGGTCGGGGCGGGCGTGCGCCTCGGCCCGGCGCAGGGCCGGAACCGCCGCACCGCCGAAGCCGACGACCGCGTCCCGGGCGGCTCTTCGGACCGCCGGCTTCGCATGGTCGAGGAGCCGGACCAGGTCGGGCAGCACGGGCGCCCAGGCGGCGCGGCCTAACGTCCGGACCGCCATACGCACCACGTCCGGCAGCGGGTCGGCCAGCAGGAGCGCGGTGAGCCGGGCGTGGGTGTCCCGGTCGAACAGGGCGCGCGAGACCCGGTGCGCGTGCAGCCGCACCCCGGCACGCGGGTGGCGCAGCAACTCCTCGATCAGTGCGCGCAGTTCCGGGTCCGGACGGGCCCCGGGCGCGTACTCCTCGACGAGGCGGGTCAGGACCTCCCGGGTCCGCCCGGGCGGGCCGGTACGGGCGAGGTCGAGCAGCCCCGGCAGCGACGGTGGGTCCGCCGGGGGCACCGGGGCCCGCGACGGGGTGCGCAGGGAGACGAGCGCGGCAGCGTCCTCGGGTGCGGTCCCGGGGGCGCGCAGAGGGCCGTCGAGGAGGACGAGCGCGTCGGCCAGGGCCTCGCGGCCTTCGGTACGCAGAAGGCGCTCGGACCGGGTCAGCAGGGGGGTCCGCAGCAGGCGCAGGCCGGTCAGCAGGTCGAGCAGCCCGCGTTCGCCCGCCTCGATCCGGGGCGCCAGGAGGTGGGCGAGGGCATCGGCGGGAACACGGCGCAGCGCGGTGCGGGCCGCCTCGTGCACCGCGGGCGGACCGTGCTCCCACCATGCGACGAGCAGCGGGACGAGCGGGGGCAGATCGTCCTCGGGCAGCCGGTCCACCCAGCGCAGCGCACGCTCGGGCAGCACCCCGTGGGTGGTCAGCTCCCTGTCCAGCACCGGATGCGGGGAGGCGGTACCTGGGAGAACGTCGATCCGGCCGCGCAGATACGCCCGCAGGAGGGCGCGCGACACGTCGGGCTCGGGCCAGTCGCGCAGGGCCGACGCGGCGGCGGTCCGGCGCTCCTGGCTCTCGGCGTCCAGCATGGCCAGCAGCCGGGACCGCTGGGCGGCCGACCGGGGCTGGTCGAGATCGTCCGCTTGCGGCGGACGTGCCGGGGCACCGGCGGCCGCGTTCGCAGCCCTGGTCTCGGCGATGGTCCACTCAGGCGCGTCGAGCGGCTGAAGCTCGGTCATCCAGTCGACGAGGTGCGCCCGTGCCTCGGACGCGGCCCCCGGGTACGCCTCGACGAGCGCGCGGAGCAGGCGCCGGGAGCGGGGCACGGCGGGCGGGTGGGCGGGCCTTTCGGCGGTGGGGCCGGTCGCGTTCGCCGCGCGGGGGCTCCTCTCCACCACACGGCCGACCCCTTCCGCACCGGGAGGGTGCGGGGCACCGACCGCGGCGGTCGCGTTACGCCCCCGGAACTCCGCCAGCGCTTCGGGGGTCCGTGCCGCTGCTGCCAACTCGTCCTGCCACGCTGCCGGTTCCTCGGTGGTCACGCCCTCACCCGGTACGCCGAACGCCTCACCGAGCACGGCGGGCGCGGCTCGCCAGGGGTCGGCGCCCAGGTGGGCAGCGGTCAGCGCCCGGTCGAGATCGGCGCGGACGAGCACCGCACCGAGCCGCCGGAGCAGAGGAAGCGGGCAAGCGGCCGCCTCGGGACGGGGTGAGCCGCCCGGGCCTGCGGGCGGCAGGGCGCGGAGCGCCTCGACGACCGGCAGGCGCCGGCCGGCGGGCAGGTGGGGTGCGACGGCGTGCAGGACGTCGATCAGCTCTCCCGCCTCTCCGTCGAACCCGGCCGCCTCTCCCCCGCCCGCGGCGGTGCCGAACGCTTCGGTGACCGTACCGGCGTGCCGGGCGAGCACGGCCACCTCGTCGGCGGACCACGGCCCCGGGCACAGACGCAGGGCGCACCGCAGCAGGCGGCTGCGGAGTCCGGCCTCGTCGGTCCGGGCGGCCAGGCCGAGCCAGTGGTCCAACAAGGCCCGCGCCGCCGGTATTTCGTGGGCGTCCGCCGTGTCCGGGGGTGCGGGCCGACGGGCGATGCGCAGGGCCGTGTCCGGATCCCAGCCGGTCCGCAGCAGAGTCGCCACATCCGGGTCGGCCCCGGTCGCGGCCCTGCCCGGGGCGTCCTGCGGCATCGGCACACCGTGGCGCGCCAGCGGTTCCGCCAGGTCCGCCACGGAGCCGGAGCCGTCGGCAAGGCGTACACCGCCGTCCGCGACGAGCGCCAGCAGGGCGGGGACGACCGGCGAGGCGCCCGCGTCGAGGGCGAGCACGGCGCGGGCGGTCACCTCGCCGTCGAGAGCGCTCAGCAGAAGGCGGCGCGTGCGCTCGTCCCCGGCCGCTTCGGCGGCGGCGAGGAGGGTCGCGGTGCGGGCGTCGCCCACGACCGCCCCCAGTGCCCGGGTCAGGGCGGTCCGCAGCCCCGGGTTGTCGTCGCGGCCGAGCGCGCGCAGGAGATGCGGGACGGAGGCGGGCGCTCCCGCGTGGAGCAGGGTGGCCGCCGCCGTCTTCCTGATGTTCATGTTCGGGTGGTCGAGGCAGGCGGCGACCGCCTCGCCCGCCCAGTCGGCCCGTGCCGTGCCCAGGGCCAGCAGGGCCGCCCGTACGGTCCGGATGTCGGGGTCCGAGGTCAGCGGAACGAGCGTCGCGGACAGGGCCCGGGCGTCCGCGCCCGAGCCGTCGTGGGCGAGCAAAGCGATGACGTGCTTGCGCACGTGCGGATCGCGGCTGCGGAGCAGGCGGTGCACCCGTGCCCGGGTGGCCGCGGTCGCGGGGACCTGGAGCAACGCCTTGAGCAGCACCGCCTGTTCGCCGCCGGTGAGCCCGGGGCGCTCCAGCAGGCCGAGCACCGTCGCGGTGAGGAACGCGTGGCCCGCGCCGGTGTCGTCCGGGGCGTCGAGCAGACAGACGGGCCTGATCCGCCGCCTCCGCCACAGCCGGCTCCCGAGTGCGCGCACGGCCTCCAACGCCTCGGCGGGCAGCTCCGGTTCGCCGTCGGGCCGGGGCCGCCCGGCGGATACGAGGTCGGGATACGGCGTGCGCGGCCGCGGCCGGGGCGGCCCCGCGTCAGGATCGCGGGGCGCGGCGAGATCGCGCACGATGCGCAGGAGCAGGTCGGACACCAGGGGCAGGGCCCCCGTACCGGCGTACTCGGCGATCCGGCGGAGTGCCGCCACGGGGGCGTCCGCGTCCACGCGGGCCCGCAGAACGGCCAGTTCCCGCTCGTCGGGGGCGCCGAGGTCGGCCTCGACGGCGTGCGGGAGGTGCCGGGGGTCGAGCCGGCCGAGCAGGTCCCGCCGCTGTTCGGGTACGCGGGTGAGGTGCCACAGGAGCGCCAGCGCCCGGTCGCGTACGGGGCGCAGCTCGGGCGCGATCGGGGGGCGGGGTGAGCGGTCCGGTGCCGGGGGCGGGGCGCCGAGTCCCGAGGGCCGGCCGCCCGACGCCGGGGACGGGCCGCCCGATGCCTGGGGTGGGCTGTCCGGCGCTTCGGGTGGGCCGTCCGGCGCCGAGCCCGGGGCGTCCGTCGGAGCGTCGATGCCGAACGCTCGGGCCAGTGCCGATCGCGTACGGTCTCCGCCGATGGCCTCCAGGGCGTCGAGTGCGGCCGACGGGGCCGAGGGCAGCAGGGCGAGTACCGCGTCCTCGGCGTTCGGAGGGCGCAGGGCGCGGATCGCGGCGAGGAACGGGCGCGGGTTCCGGGCGGCCGGGAGCAGCCGGGCGATGGTCTCGCCGATGGGGACGTCGGTGACCCCCTGCCGCTCCAGGGCGACCAGCAGCTCCAGCCGGCGCGGCCAGTCCGGGGCAGCGGGCGGGGCGTCGACGAGGGCGTCGAACAGCGGGCGACGGCACGTGTAGAGGACCGTGGCGACGTCCTCGGCCGGGACCGTGTGGTCGGTCAGGGCCAGACCGAGGACGGGCCCGGCGTCCCGGTCCGCCGGGAAGTGGCCGCGCCGGTGCAGTCCGCGCAGACAGGTCAGCACCGGCCCGGCGAGCAGGAGGGGGTCCGTGGCGGCCAGGGCCACCAGGCGTCCGACGTCGGTGCGCTCCGCCCGCTCACCCAGGAGCTCCACGGCCTGCCGGCGCAGGGCAGGAGCGCCGGCCGGGTCCTCGGCCGTGTTCCACAGCACCGCGTGGTGCCCGTGCCGGGCCGCGGCGACGAGAACGGCCGCCGCGAGCGCCCCACCCCCACCACCCCGCGCACCCGCCGACCGGGTCAGCAACGACGGGGACAGCGGAGTCACCGCTGCCCAGGGCTCGGCGAGTTCGCGCAGCGCACCGGTCACGATGTCGTGGTCCGGCGCGTCGAGGAGGCGGACCAGCCGGTCGTGTACGAACGCCGGTGCCAGCAGTCCGGCGTGCAGTCCTTCGCGGGCCAGTCGCAGCGCCTCGGCCTGGAGGACCGGGTCCCCGGTGCCGATGAGTTCGGCCACCAGACGGTCGGGGCGGTGCGCGTCGGCGGCGGCGCTCTCGCGGACGGCCCGGTAGAGGGGTTCGCCCGCCGGCTCCGTGTGCAGGACCGCCGGGTCGCCGACGAGTTCGGTCCGCAGCCAGGCGATCCGTACCCGGGCGGGCAGCACGGCCGCCCGCCAGTCGGGCAGCCGGGGGCGCGGCTTCCGCGGACCGAGCCGGGCGTGGAGTCCGGCGAGCAGGAGGGACTCCTCGGGCGACGACCCCACCGTGTCCGGCAACAGGTGTGCCACCAGCGCGAGCTGACCGTCGTCGGCGTCCGGGGCGTTCGGGGTGTCCGTGCGCTCGGCGAGGAGCGTCAGGCCCAGGTGCCGGAGGCGGGGGACGGGGTGCCGGACCAGTCGGCCGAGCAGGTCCGGTGGGCAGGTGCGGGCGTCGAGGCGCCGGGCCAGGAGACCGGCGTCGGCGCGGTCGAGGGCATCGCTGATCGGGTCGTCCGGCGGGGTGGTCACCGACGGAGCGTAGACGGCCGGTTCACTTCCCCGCCCCCGGTTATCCGGACGCCGGGTATCGCCCCGGCCCGTCGTGATCGATGATGTCGGGCGGGGCCGCCGCCCCGGGTCAGAGCAACAGCCGTGGGAGGAAAGGGTGGTCATGCGGGAACAGCCGACGGACCCGGCGACGACGGACACGGACGCGCGGCAGGCGTCCCGTACGGATACGGACGCCCAGGTGATCGTGGTGGGGGCGGGCCCGGCCGGCTCCTCGGCCGCGTACCACCTGGCGCGGGCCGGGGTGGACGTGATCCTGCTGGAGAAGGCCCGCTTCCCCCGGGAGAAGGTGTGCGGCGACGGTCTCACGCCGCGGGCGGTGCACCAGCTCATCCGGATGGGCGTCGACATCACCGCACCGGGCTGGACGCGTTCGCGTGGGATGCGCTGGGTGGCCGGGAAGCACCGGGTGCACATCGAGTGGCCGGCGCTGGGCCGCTACCCGGACTTCGGCCTCTCCCGCAGCCGGCACGACTTCGACGACATCCTGGCCCGGCACGCAGTGGCGGCGGGGGCCCGGCTGTTCAGCGGCTGGAAGGCTGAGCGGCCATTGACGGACCGGGCGGGCCGGGTCACCGGGGTCGCCGCGTCCTCGGACTCGCCGGACGTGCCGGAGCCGGTCGACTTCCGCGCGCCGGTCGTCATCGCCGCCGACGGGGCGTCCGCCCGCCTCGCCCTGGCGCTGGGTCTGGAGCGGGACCCGCGACGGCAGATCGCGACCGCCGCCCGGCGCTACTACCGCAGTCCCGAACGATCCCGGGAGGAGTACCTGGAGCTGTGGGCCGACCTCCGCTTCCCCGACGGGGGCCCGTACCTCCCCGGCTACGGCTGGATCTTCCCGATGGGAGACGGCCGGGTCAACGTCGGACTCGGGGCGCTCCCCCACCGGCGGCACGGCAAGGCGGACCTGCGCGCCACCCTCGACCAGTGGCTGGCCCGCACCCCGCAGGAGTGGGGGCTGCGCGAGGAGAACGCGGAGGGCCCGGTACGCAGCGCCGCCCTGCCCCTCGGTTTCAACCGCCATCCGCTGTACACCCGGGGGCTGTTGCTGGTCGGCGACTCCGGCGGGATGGTCAGTCCCTGGAACGGCGAGGGCATCGCCCAGGCGATGGAGGCGGGCGAGGTGGCCGCCGAGACCGCGGCCCTCGCCCTGGCGCACGCCCAAGGGCCCCGCCGTGAACAGGTGCTGCGCGGCTACCCGGTGGAGATGAACCGCCGCTGGGGCCGCTACTACCGGCTGGGCAATACCGCGGCCGACCTGGTCTTCAGCCGCTCGGGCTTCCAGCCGGTGCTCAACCGGTACGTCATGGGCTCGCCGTTCCTCCTCGACCTGCTGGCCCGGCTGCTCACCGACCTCACGGACAAGCCCTCGCGCGATGTGGCCGACCATGTCCTCAACACCGCGTTCCGCCTCGTCCCGGCTCCGGGTCCGAGCCGCCGGCGGGGTGCGGGGCGGGGCGGGCCGCTGGGCCGGAAACGCTGACGGCCCACCGCGGGAATGGACCGGAGAAGGACGGCATGACCATCACCGCTCGCGAACTCAACCGCTCCACGCTCGCCCGGCAGTTGCTGCTGCGGCGCGAGCCGCTGGACGCCGCCGAGGGGGTGCGGCGCGTGGTGGCGCTCCAGGCGCAGCAGCCCGCCTCGCCCTATCTCGCCCTCTGGAACCGGCTCGCGGACTTCGATCCGGCCGGTCTCGACGCCGCGTTCACGGACCACACGGTCGTCAAGGCGACGCTGATGCGGCTCACGCTCCACGCCGTGCACGCCGAGGACCACGCGGTGTTCCGGGAGGCCATGCATCCGGTGATCCGCGCGTCCCGGCTGGGATCCCGCTTCACCGCGTCCGGGCTGACCGCCGAGGACGCCGAGAAACTCGTCCCCGGGCTGCTGGAGTTCGCGGAGCGGCCCCGGACCACCGCCGAGTGCGAGGCGTGGCTGGGCGAGCGGCTGGGCGCCCCGCCGGAGCCGGGGACCTGGTGGGGGCTGCGGCAGTTCACGCCGCTGCTCCACGCGCCCACCGCGCCGCCGTGGTCGTTCGGCCACCGGCCCTCGTACATCGCGCCGCGGACCGGCCCTCCGCGCACGGACGCGGAGGCGTCGGCCGCTTCGCTGCGGACCCTCGTCGTGCGCTACCTCTCGGGGTTCGGGCCCGCGTCGGCCGCGGACGTCGCGCAGTTCGCGATGGTCACGCGGTCCAGGGCGCGGGCGGCGCTCGCGGAACTGGCCGGGGAGCTGGACCGGCTGGAGGGCCCGGAGGGCGAGGAGCTGTTCGATCTGCCGGGTGCTCCGCGACCGGACGCGACGGCACCCGCACCACCCCGGCTGATGGCGATGTGGGACAGCGTTCTGCTGGCGTACGCGGATCGCGGCCGGATCCTGCCGCCCGCGTACCGCAGGGTCGTGATCCGTGCGAACGGGGACGTGCTGCCGACGCTGCTGGTCGACGGGTACGTGGCGGGGGTGTGGCGGCCGGTCGACGGGGGCATCGAGGCGGCCGCGTTCCATCCGCTGCCCGAGGAGGTCTGGGAGGGGCTCGCCGTCGAGGCCCGGTCGCTGGTGGGGTTCCTGGCCGGCCGCGAACCGGAGGTCTACCGGCGCTACGGCCACTGGTGGAGCCGTCTCCCGGACGCCACCGTGCGGCTGTTGCCCGGTGGCTGAGGTCAGTGGCCCGATCCTCGATTCCACGAACGCATGCTCTACAGGCCTGTAGATTACCTCCGTCGTAGACCACTCCGGAGAAAGCAGCAGCCATGTTGGGGATCGGCGAACTCACCCTCGTTCTTCTCGTGATCGTGGTGGTCCTGAGCATCAAGCGGCTGCCGGATCTGGTGCGCTCCGCCGGCAAGGCCGCGCGCATCCTCCAGAGCGAAAAGCGGGCGCTCAAGGACCAGGAGCCCGACGCGGACGGCGGCCCGCACCGGCCGTCCCCCCGGGTCATCCGCGGGGAGACGGCCGAGCGGGACACCCCCTAGGGCCGTCGCCTAGGACACGGCCTCGGGCGGCGCCTGCGGGTGCAGGAGCCTGGCGAGCAGGTCGTCCAGGCTGACCAGTCCGGTGAGCCGGCCCTCGCCGTCCCGTACGACGGCGATGGTGGCCCGCCGCTCGCGCAGTTGCTCCACGGCGTGGGCGGCGGTCTCCTCCGGGGCCAGCTCCGGGACCGGGCGGGCCAGATCCCGGGCGAGGGCCGCCCGCGACCGGGCGCGGGCGACGAGGGCGTCGCGCGCGTGCACCGATCCGAGCACCTGCTCCCCGTCCCGTACCAGCAGGCGGGTGCGGTCGGCCTCGGCGGCGGTGGCCAGGACCTCGTCGAGTCCCGCGTCGGCCGGGACGGTCACGATCCGTTCGGCGGGGATCTGGACGGCGGAGACCGGGGCCTGCGGTTCGGTCAGGGACCGGGTCATCAGGCCGGAGTCGCCCTTGCTGATCAGCCCGAGCCGCTCGGACTCCTCGATGAGGTGGGTGAGCTGGTCCCGGTTGTGCACCGAGGTCAGCTCGTCGCGCGGGGTGACCCGGCAGAGCCGCACCAGCCCGTTGCTGATCCAGTTCATCAGCCGGATCAGCGGCCGTACGGCGTTGACCACGGCCCGGAAGGCCGGGCTCAGGAGCATCGCCGAGCGCTCCGGGTGGGCGATGGCCCAGGACTTCGGGGCCATTTCACCGACCACCATGTGCAGGAAGACGACGACGATCATCGCCAGCGCGAAGGCGATGCCGTAACTGAGGGCGGCGGGCAGCCCGAGCTTCTCCAGCAGCGGGTCCAGCTCGTGGGAGATGGCGGGCTTGGACACGGAGCCGAGGCCCAGGGTGCAGATGGTGATGCCGAGCTGAGCGCCCGCGAGCATCAGCGACAGCTCGCGCATCCCGGCGAGCGCCGCCTTGGCACCGCGCTGCCCGCGGGCCACGGCCTGCTCCATGCGGTGGCGCTTGGCGGCGACCAGGGCGAATTCGGCGGCGACGAAGAACCCGCTGCCGATGAGCAGCAGGACGGTCACGAAGAGGGCCAGGGGGAAGCTCATGCCTGCGGCTCCTGTCCGGTGCGGTCACCGTCGGCAGTCGGATCGGCGTCGGCGGTGCGGTCCTCACGCTCGATGCGGACGTACTCGGCGACGTGCCGGTCGAGCGAGCGGACGGCGATCCGGACGCCGGAGACGGTCAGCCGGTCCCCCACCGTCGGGAAGCGGCCGAGCCGGTCGATGATCAGTCCGGCCAGGGTGTCGTAGTCGTCGCTCTCCTGCGGCAGTTCGACCCCGGTGGCCTCCTCGATCTCGTCGAGGCGGCGGCCCGCGTCCACGATCCAGCCGGAGCCGTCGGGGACCGCGAGTTCGACGACGGTGTCGGACTCGTCGGCGATGTCCCCGACGAGTTCCTCCGCGATGTCCTCGTACGTGACGATCCCGGCGAGAGAGCCGTGCTCGTCCAGGACCACGGCGAACTCGTCGTCGCGCTCCCGCATCTGCGTCACGGCGGCGGGCAGCTTCAGCAGCTCGGGCAGCAGGAGCGGATCGCGGGCCAGCGATCCGACCGTGGTGCGGCCGACCTCCGCGGCGGGCAGCCGCATCAGCTCCCGTACGCCCAGGACCCCTGCGGGGTCGTCGGGGTGGTCGCCGAGCACGGGGTAGTTGGAGTGCCCGTGGCGGGCGATCAGCTGCACGGCCTCGGCGGCCATGGCATCCCGGCGGACGAAGGCGACGTCGGCGCGCGGGATCATCACCTCGGCCAGGGTTCGTTCGGAGAACTCCAGGGCGTGGTCCATCAGTTCGGCGGTCGCGGCGGGCAGCTCGCCCTGCTCGTGGGATTCGCCGATGAGGTGGCCCAGCTCCTCCAGGGTGGCGCCGTGGTGCAGTTCCTCGACGGGTTCGATGCCGATCCGGCGCAGCAGCCGGTTGGCCGCGCTGTCGAAGATGTGGATCACCGGGCCGACGACCCGGAGATAGATCAGAGTGGAGGCGCCCAGGGACTTCGCCATCCGCTCCGGGATGGCGAGGGCCAGGTTCTTGGGGGCGAGTTCGCCCAGGACCATCTGGATGACGGTCGCCACCACGAAGGACAGCACGACGGAGATGCCGGAGACCACGCCGTCGGGCACGCCGGTGCCGCTGAGGGCGGGGCGCAGCAGCGCGGAGACGGACGGTTCGGCGAGGAAGCCGACGACGAGCCCGGTGACGGTGATGCCGAGCTGGGCGCCGGAGAGCATGAACGAGAGGCGCTCCAGCACCTTCACGGCGCGGGCGGCCCGCTTGTCCCCGGCCGCGGCCTCCCGGGCGAGGGTCAGCCGGTCGGCGGAGACGTACGCGAACTCCTGGGCCACGAAGTAGCCGGTCCCGGCGGTCAGGACGAAGACGGCCAGGAGGCCGAGCAGCGCGGCGATCATCGGGCCCTCGCCCCGTAGGAGCGGCGCCCGGCCCGGCCCGTGGCCGCGTCGGCGGATCGGATGCGGTGGAAGTCAGGCCCCGGAGGGCGAAGATCGGGCCCCGAAGGGCCCGTACTGGCAGACAACGCGTGGCTCCTGTCCGGCTGGGGGTTTCCAGCCACTGTCTGGAGGGGTTCGGCCCCCTCCGCCGCACCGGTGCGTTTCCGGTTCTGCCCATGGTCGGGCCTGCGGTCCATGAACTCTACAGCGGAGTAGATGGACGGTTCGGGGGTGGCTTCCGTGACGAGAACCGTACGCCAATGGGTCCATCCAGTGACAGAACGGATACTTCTCGCGGTCACACCGGGTCGAGCGCCGCGCGGGGACAGCCCCTACAGCGGGGTCGCCGCCTCCAGTACGAGGAACAGGGCGACGGCCGCGTTCAGCGCGGACAGCGCGGAGACGGTCGTCCCGGCCGCGGCGACGAGCGCGGCGGCCCCGGCCGGGGTGAGGGCCGGGGGCCAGCTCCGGTCCGGCGGCACCGGACCCAGGAGCGCCGCCACCCGGCGCGGCACCGGGCCCGCGGTGGCGAACGCGGCGAAGGCCGCGCCGCCGGGCACCGGGCGGGCGACGAGCGCCGCCTTGCCGACGGCACGGGCGGTCAGCCGGCGGTCGCCGGTGACCCGGGCCGCCTCCTCGTCCGCCCAGCGCTCCGTGCTGTAGACGAGGGCACCGAGCAGCGGCCACAGGAGGGGGTTGACGCAACCGGCCAGCCGGGTCGCGAGCAGCAGCCGGTGATGGCGTCCCGTCAGATGGGCCCGCTCGTGGGCGAACAGCGCCCGGCGCTCGGCCGGTTCGAGGGAGGCGAGCATGGCCGTGGAGACCATCACCCGCCCCGGGGAGCCGGGGAGCGCGTAGGCGTACGGGACGGCGTCGGGCAGCACGGCCACGCCGTCGTCCCCTCCCAGCCCCCGGAGCGCCCGGTGGGCCCGGACCCGGAAGCGGAAGTGGCGGTGGACGGTGAATCCGCAGGCCGCGGTCACGACGACGAGCGCCAGGATGGACGCCTTGCCCGCGAACGCGTCGTGCGGCACGGCCTCGCGGACCTCGTCGTCGGACCAGCCGTCGGGCAGCGGGTTGCCGGGCAGCTGGGCGGTGCCCACGACCACCAGCAGCCCGAGGCACAGCAGGCTGCAGGAGGCGAGGATGACGGCGACGGTGGTCAGCAGACGGGCGGCCCTGCGGGGGTGCAGATGCTGTTCGGCCAGGCGGGCGATCGGCAGCGCGCTCAGGGGCAGCACGAGGGGCAGGTAGACGAAGACCCCCATCGTCAGCGCTCCGGCCGGTCCGAGGGCGCGCCGGTGTCGTCGGGGCCGCTCTCGGCGAGCAGGGACCGCAGCAGGTCCTCGTCGTGGGAGGAGAGGACGGAGACAAAGCTGGAGAGGACCGCGTCGCGGTCGCTCTGCTTGTCGAGGAGCCGGCGCATCCGCAGGGCGGCGAGTCCCGCCTCGTTCGCCACGGGCTCCCACAGGACGGGACGTCCCCGTCCGGTGCGCGTGACGGCCTGCTTGGCGTGCAGCCGGGTCAGGATGGTGATGACGGTGCTGTACGAGAGGCCCGCACCGAGCCGCTCCTGCACCCAGGCCGCGGTCACCGGTTCGCTCGCCTCACCCAGCACCGACAGCACCTGGGCCTCCAGCTCGCCCTGGCCACGCCTGCGGGCGGGCGCCTCCCGTTCGCCACCGGCTCTTTCGGCGTCCACGGCCCGGCCCCTTTCTCCGTCCGGCCGCCCGGCACTCTCCGTTCGGCCGCCCGGCCGTGGCACTGGACCCGCCGGGCATCGGGGAATCGTATCCAGCCGGCGGAGCGACCGGCCACCGACAGGCGCGGGACCGCCCACGCCCGGCCGGCGCGGACCGCTCGCACCCCGGCTCGCCCGTCTCCCGACCCGCCCGTCTCCCGACCCGCCCGTCTCCTGACCCGCCCGTCTCCTGACCCGCCCGTCTCCTGGCCGCAAAAATCTACAGTGCTGTAGATTTTCCTCACCGCTGCCGACAAGGGAGAAGATCATGGGTGTGAGCCTCGCCAAGGGTGGAAACGTCTCGCTGAGCAAGGAGGCTCCGGGGCTGACCGCGGTCCTCGTCGGTCTCGGCTGGGACGTCCGCACCACCACGGGCTCCGACTACGACCTGGACGCGAGCGCGCTGCTCTGCGACGAGGCGGGCAAGGTGCTCTCGAACGAGCACTTCGTCTTCTACAACAACCTGAAGAGCCCGGACGGTTCGGTCGAGCACACCGGCGACAACCTCACCGGTGAGGGCGAGGGCGACGACGAGATCGTCAAGGTCGACCTCGCCTCGGTGCCCGCGACCGTCGCGAAGATCGTGTTCCCGGTCTCGATCCATGACGCCGAGAGCCGGGGCCAGAGCTTCGGCCAGGTCCGCAACGCGTACATCCGGGTGGTGAACCAGGCGGGCGGCGCGGAGATCGCCCGCTACGACCTGAGCGAGGACGCCTCCACCGAGACGGCGATGGTCTTCGGCGAGCTGTACCGGCACGGCGCCGAGTGGAAGTTCCGTGCGGTCGGGCAGGGTTACGCATCCGGGCTGAGCGGCATCGTCGCCGACTTCGGCGTCAGTCTCTGAACCGCTCGGACGCGATCACGGAAGGCGGAACGATGACGATCAACCTCACCAAGGGGCAGCAGGTCAGCCTCACCAAGTCCGGCGGCGGCGAGCTCGATGTCGTACGGATGGGTCTCGGCTGGAAGTCCGCTCCCCGCAAGGGATTTCTGGCGCGGCTGACCGCCCGCGAGATCGACCTGGACGCCTCGGCGGTGCTCTTCGCGGGCCAGGCCCCGCAGGACGTGGTCTTCTTCCAGCATCTGACCAGCGACGACGGCTCGGTCCGGCACACCGGGGACAACCGGGTCGGCGGTGCGGGCCAGGGCGGTGACGACGAGTCGATCGTCGTCGACCTGCGCCGCGTACCGGCCCATGTGGACCAGATCGTCTTCACGGTGAACTCGTTCACCGGCCAGACCTTCGAGGAGGTCGAGGCGGCGTTCTGCCGGCTGGTCGACGAGAGCAACGGGCAGGAGCTGGCCCGGTACACGCTGACCGGCGGCGGTCGGCACACCGCCCAGATCATGGCCAAGGTCCAGCGGACCGGCTCGGGCTGGCAGATGACCGCGATCGGCGCGGCGGCGGACGGGCGGACCTTCCAGGACCTCATGCCCGCGGTCACGCAGCACCTCTGACCCCGTCCGGCAGCTTCGCGGGGGTGCGCACGCGGCACGTGCGCACCCCCGTACCGCACTGCACATCGACATACGTATCGACCGAGGGACAGCATGGGCAGACCTTCCCGGCTCGGGGACGAGGACAGATCCGACTACGCGAGCGCGCTCGACGAGGTGATCGCCTCCCCGGAGATCCGACGCCTGCTGGAGCGCTCGGGCGTCCCCGGCGCCCGGCTGCGGGTCCGGGGCCTGGCGGCCGTGGCGCGCACGGCGGCCGCCGCCGACGCGGAGTACCGGAGGTACGCGGCCCTGCGGCTCCACGCCCAGGGCGGGCGGCGGGACGCCCGGACGGCGCCGCTCTCCGGTCCCGGCGACCAGGAGCGGCCGGGGCCCGGGGTGCTGGCGGTCCTCGGGGTGCTGACACCGGTGCTCGCCGCCGTGGCCGCGGCGACGTTCCTGCTGCTCGGGTACGGTCTGCGGCTCGCCGACACCCTGCCCGCCCTGGCGGACACGCTCGTCGGCGTCGGCTGGTTCAGTCTGGTCGTCGCGGCGCTCGCGGCCCTGGTCAGCGTGGTGGCCCTCTACCGGACGGCGGCGCGGCAGTCGGCGGTGGACGCGGTGACCGTGTCCGGCCACTCCGCCGACGGTTCTCCCGCGCTCGCCCAGGCCCGTGAGGCGTGGCTCGTGGCGTTGCGCGACCGGGGGATCCGGCCGTTCCTCCTCCAGGAGCTGGCCGAGGCGGGGGCCTCCGCGCCGGTTGCGGGCGAGGGGCGCGGCTCCCGGTTCAGCTCACCGGCGTTCGCGGGGCCCGACTACTCCGGTCCGGGGTTCGAGGGGTCGCAGCGGCCCGCTCCCCGGCAGCCCGGACCAGGGCGGCCATGACCCGGGTGTCCTGGCCCATCTCCGGGTGCCACTGCACCCCGAGCACCAGGCTTGCAGGGTCCGGCAGTTCGAGGGCCTCCACCGTCCCGTCCGGGGCGTGGGCGGAGGCCACCAGGCCGGCGCCGAGGCGGTCGACCGCCTGGTGGTGGTACGCGGGCACCATGGCGGTCTCGGGGACGGCGTCCGCGTACGCGGTGCCGGTCACGGGGGTCACCGGGTGGCTGCCGAAGACGCCGAGGCCGCCGGTGTGGTCCTCCAGGTGCTGGATCAGCGTGCCGCCGAGGGCGACGTTGAGCAGTTGCATGCCCCGGCAGATGCCGAGCAGGGGGACCTGCTGGTCGATCGCGGCCCGGATCAACGCCAGCTCCCAGGCGTCGCGTTCGCGGGCCGGGGGGCCGGTACGGGGGTCGGCGACCGCGCCGTAGCGGGCGGGCTCGACGTCCGCTCCCCCGGCGATCACCAGCCCGTCCAGCGCGGCGACGGTGTCCCGGGCCGCGTCCTCGGCGTCATCGGGCGGCAGCAGCACCGCGAGCCCGCCCGCCGCCCGGACGAGGTGCGGATAGGCGGCGGGCAGCAGGACCGCCGGCATCTCCCACACCCCCCACCGGGCCGGGTCCTGGTAGGTGCTGATGCCGATGACGGGCCGGGGCATGGAACGTACTCCTTCGGTCGGGGGATCGCGTCGGCGGCCGGGGACTCCGGCGTGCTCAGTCGCGGGCGAGTTCGGCCTCGGCCGCCGCCAGTGCGGCGAACTCCTCCTCCGGGGCTCCCGCGACCAGCCGGTGACGGCTGTAGAAGGCGAAGTAGGCCAGCGCCACCGCGTACACGGCGAGCGCGATGAACGCCGCGTCGCGGTCCACCAGGAAGGTCGCCACCAGGGCCGAGCATGCCAGAACGAAGGCGACGGACGAGGTGAGCGCGCCGCCGGGGGTGCGGTAGGGGCGCGGCAGCTCCGGTTCGCGGCGGCGCAGCACCAGGTGGGAGAGGGCCATGAGCGCGTAACTGATGGTGGCGCCGAAGACGGCGACGTTCAGCATCCGGCCGCCGTTGCCGCTCCAGGCGGCGAGCGTGAAGCCGATGACGCCGGGGATCAGCAGGCCGAGGTAGGGGGACTTGCGGCGGTTGGTGAGGGAGAGGAAGCGGGGCAGGTAGCCCGCCCGGGAGAGGGCGAAGAGCTGGCGGGATCCGGCGAAGATCAGGGAGAAGAAGGAGGCGACGAGTCCGGCGAGGCCCGCGTAGTTCACGAAGCGGCTCAGGGCGGTCGGCTCGCCGTCGCCCTGGAGGGCCACCACGAGCGGGTTCCCGGCCTCCTTGATGGCGTTCGCGCCCTGGGCGC
This sequence comes from Streptomyces globisporus C-1027, assembly GCF_000261345.2. NCBI lineage: Bacteria > Bacillati > Actinomycetota > Actinomycetes > Kitasatosporales > Streptomycetaceae > Streptomyces > Streptomyces globisporus. The sequence goes on from NZ_CP013738.1 coordinate 653,656, forward strand.
CGGTGGCGGAGACGAAGGTGATGAGGGCCAGGAAGACCAGCACGGCCAGCGAGATCGCCAGGGCCTTGGGCATCGAGCGGACCGGGTCCTTGGCCTCCTCGGCGGCGAGCGGCACGCCCTCCACCCCGAGGAAGAACCACATGCCGAAGGGGAAGGCGGCCCAGATCCCGAGGAGTCCGTACGGCAGCCAGGAGGAGGAGCCGAAGGCGGAGGCGTCGGCCGGGATGTCGTTGAGGCGCCCCGCGTCGAACTCGGTGAACGCGCCGACGGCGAAGACCAGCAGCGCGGCCACCGCGATGGCGGTCACGACCAGGCTGAAGCGGAGCGCCTCGCCGACGCCCCAGAGGTGGATGCCGATGAAGATCGCGAAGCAGGCGAGGTAGACGGGCCAGCCGGAGGTGAGGCCGAAGAGGCCGAGCGATTCGACGTAGTCGCCGATGAAGAGGGAGATGGCGGCGGGGGCGAGGATGTACTCGATGAGGATGGCCGTCCCCGTCAGGAAGCCGCCCCAGGTGCCCAGCGCCCGCCGGGCGAAGCCGTAACCGCCGCCCGCCGTGGGGAGGATGGCGGAGAGTTCGGCCAGCGCGAAGACCAGACACGCGTACATGACGCCCATCAGGACCATGGCCACGGCGAGTCCGCCGAAGCCGCCCTTGGACAGGCCGATGTTCCAGCCGGAGAAGTCCCCGGAGACCACGTAGGCGACGCCGAGTCCGGTCAGCAGGAGCCAGCCGGCGCTGCCGCGCCGCAGGGTCCTGCGGTGCAGATACGCGTCCGAGCCGGACTTCGCCGGGCCCGCGTCACCGGGTGGTCCGGCGGGTGTTTCGGTTCCCTGAGCCATGAGGCGCTCCAGATGTGGGTCGACGTCATCGTTGGAACTGCTTCGATCAAAGGTTCGTCGGCACACCTTTGTGGAACGGGGCGGCGCCTGGCAAGGGGCGTGCGTTAAAGAGTGGTTACGGATTCGCCTCGCCGGGTGCCGTCGGCCCGGGCGTCATCGCCCCGGACTCAGGCGAGGAAGCCGCGCAGCAGGGCCGCCGTGCCGCCGCAGTGTTCGCGCATCATCTCGCGCGCCGCGTCCGGGTCCCGGTCGAGGACCGCATCGACGACGGCCGCGTGCTGCTGCTGGGAGTGCTCCAGGTTGCGCACCAGCAGCGGGATGCCGTCGAGCAGTTCGTTGAGGGTGGCCCGGACGGCGGCGTACTGGGCGGCGAGTGTGCGGGAGCCGGAGAGTTCGGCGAGGGTGAGGTGGAGCAGGGTGTCCTGGCGGCGGTAGTCCTCCAGCCGGGCGCCCTGGGTGGCGTCGAGCGCTCCGCGCAGCCGGTCCTCGCCGTCGGCCGTGAGCCCCTCGGCGCACAGGCCCGCAGCTCCGGCCTCCAGTACCTCGCGGAAGCGCAGGGTGTCCTCGACGTCGACGGCGGCGATACGGCGGCGCAGTTCGCCGCTGCCGTCGGGGGCGGCGGTGCGCGGCAGGACGAACGTTCCTCCGTAGCGGCCGCGGCGGCTCTCGACCATGTTCTGGTCCTGGAGGACCTTGAGGACCTCGCGCAGTGTCACCCTGCTGATCCGCAGGTGCTGGGACAACTCGCGCTCGGAGGGCAGGCGTTCGCCCGGTGGTACGAGGCCGAGGCGCAGGAGCTGGAGGACCTGTTCCAGGGCCTCCTCGAAGCCGTTGCCCGCGCGGACCGGGCGCAGCACGGAGTCCAGCGGGCCGGGCGTGGGATCGCCCGTGCCGCCCGCCATCCCGTCCGCCTCTCCCGGTACCCCCGGACGGGTGTCGTCCGCTCTTCCGCTCGTGGCCACTGACGGATCCCCTTCCCAAGCAATGGTTCTCTGTCATACCTTATGCCTCCCGGTTCACCCAAGGAGGCATCCCGTGGCAGACCGCACACCCCCGCTCGGCGTCGACGAGCTCCGCTCACGCGTCGCGGACGGGTCGATAGACACCGTGGTGCTGGCCTTCCCGGACATGCAGGGCCGCCTTCAGGGCAAGCGGTTCGCGGCCGGGTTCTTCCTCGACGAGGTGCTGGAGCACGGCACCGAGGGCTGCAACTACCTCCTGGCCGTGGACACCGAGATGCAGACGGTCGACGGCTACGCGATGTCCTCGTGGGAGCACGGCTACGGCGACTTCGGCATGGTTCCCGACCCCGCCACCCTGCGGCCCGTCCCGTGGCACGAGGGGACCGCCCTGCTGATCGCCGATCTCGCCTGGCACGACGGCAGTCCGGTGGTGGCCGCCCCCCGGCAGATCCTGCGCCGCCAGCTCGACCGGCTGGCGGAGCGCGGCTGGACGGCCCAGGTCGGCACGGAGCTGGAGTTCATCGTCTTCCGGGACAGTTACGAGGAGGCCTGGGACCGCGACTACCGCGGGCTGACCCCGGCCAACCAGTACAACATCGACTACTCGATCCTCGGCACCGGCCGCATCGAGCCGCTGCTGCGCCGGATCCGCAACGAGATGCAGCGGGCGGGGCTGACCGTCGAGTCCGCCAAGGGCGAGTGCAATCCCGGCCAGCACGAGATCGTCTTCCGCTACGACGAGGCGCTCACCACCTGCGACCAGCACGCCGTCTACAAGACGGGCGCCAAGGAGATCGCGGCCCAGGAGGGCGTCTCGCTGACCTTCATGGCCAAGTACGACGAGCGCGAGGGCAACTCCTGCCACATCCACCTCTCGCTGACCGACGCGGACGGCGAGAACGTGATGGCGGGCGAAGGACCGGACGGCATGTCCGAGGTGATGCGCCACTTCCTGGCCGGGCAGCTCGCCGCCCTGCGGGACTTCTCCCTCCTCTACGCCCCCAACATCAACTCCTACAAACGCTTCCAGCCCGGCTCCTTCGCCCCCACCGCGGTCGCCTGGGGCGTCGACAACCGCACCTGCGCCCTGCGGGTCGTCGGCCACGGGCGCTCGATGCGCTTCGAGAACCGGCTCCCCGGCGGCGACGTCAACCCGCATCTGGCCGTCGCCGGACTGGTCGCCGCCGGACTGTACGGGGTCGAGCACCGGCTGGAGCTGCCCGAGGCCTGTACGGGCAACGCCTACACCGCCGACTACGACCAGGTGCCGACGACCCTGCGCGAGGCCGCCGAACTGTGGGAGACCAGCCCGATCGCCAAGGAGGCGTTCGGCGAGGAGGTCGTCGCGCACTACCTGAACATGGCCCGGGTCGAACTGGCCGCGTACGACTCCGCGGTGACCGACTGGGAGCTGCGCCGCTCCTTCGAACGCCTCTGATCCCTCGAACGCAACTGACCACCACCCGCTTCCCTGATCGGGGTCCGTACGTGTCACAACCCACCCTGGATGTCCTCAATCCGGCGACCGCCGAGGTCATCGCCACCGTCCCCGCCGCCTCCGCCGCCGATGTGGACGCCGCCGTGGTCCGCGCGGCGGCCGCCCAGCGCTCCTGGGCCGCCGCCGCGCCCGCCGACCGGGCCCGGCTGCTGCGCCGCTTCGCCTTGGTCGTCGACGAACACATCGAGGAACTGGCCCAGTTGGAGGTCAGGGAGGCCGGTCACACCATCGGGAACGCCCGGTGGGAGGCGGGCAACGTCCGCGATCTGCTCGACTACAGCGCGGGCGGGGCCGAACGGCTGCTGGGCCGGCAGATCCCGGTGGCCGGCGGCATCGACTTCACGATCCTGGAGCCACTGGGCGTCGTCGGGGTCATCGCCCCGTGGAACTTCCCGATGCCGATCGCCGCCTGGGGCCTCGCCCCGGCCCTCGCGGCGGGCAACGCCGTCCTCCTCAAGCCCGCCGAGACGACCCCGCTGACCGCTCTGCGGCTGGCCGAACTCGCCCTGGCGGCAGGCCTTCCCGAGGGTCTCTTCCAGGTGCTGCCCGGCGAGGGCCCGGTGGCAGGGAGCGCGCTGGTCGAGCACCCGGGCGTCGCGAAGATCGTGTTCACCGGCTCCACCCGGACCGGTAAGCACATCATGACCCGCTGCGCCGAGCGCGTGAAGCGGCTCACCCTGGAGCTGGGCGGCAAGAGCCCCAACATCGTCTTCGCCGACGCCGATGTGGAGGCCGCGGCGGCCTCCGCCCCGATGTCCTTCCTGGACAACGCCGGCCAGGACTGCTGCGCCCGGACCCGGATCCTGGTCGAGCGGTCCGTGTACGACCGCTTCCTCGACGCCCTCGTCCCGGCCGTGTCCGCCGTGGTGGTGGGCGACCCGGCCGACGAGAAGACGCAGATGGGGCCGCTGATCTCGGCCGTCCAGCGGGACCGGGTCCGGGGGCTCGTCGACGGCGGCCGGGAGGCCGACGGCGTACGGGCGATGCTCGGCAAGGCTCCCGAGGGGCCCGGGTTCTGGTATCCGCCGACCGTCCTCGCCGGGGTCGCGCCCGACGCTCCCGTGGCCGTCGAGGAGGTCTTCGGGCCGGTGGCCGTGGTGCTGCCGTTCGAGGACGAGGCGGACGCGGTGCGGCTGGCCGACGCCACCGACTACGGGCTCGCCGGCTCCGTCTGGACCCGGGACGTGGGCCGTGCGCTGCGCGTCAGCCAGGGGCTGCGGGTGGGCAACCTCTCCGTCAACTCGCACTCCAGCGTGCGCTATTCGACTCCCTTCGGCGGCTACAAGCAGTCGGGGCTGGGCCGCGAGCTCGGCCCGGACGCGCTGGCCGCCTTCACCGAAACCAAGAACGTCTTCATCAGCACGGAGGCCTGAGCACCATGACCGACACTTCTTCCGTCTGCCGCCGCCTGGTCGGCCGCACCGCCGTCGTCACCGGAGCCGGCAGTGGCATCGGTCTGGCCACCGTGCGGCGGCTGGCCGCCGAGGGCGCCCATGTCGTCTGCGCCGATGTGGACGAGGAGCGCGGCAAGGCCGCCGCCGAGGAGGCCGCCGGGCTCTTCGTCCGTACCGACGTCACCGACGCCGAGGAGGTGGACGCCCTCTTCAAGGCCGCCCACGACACCTACGGGTCGGTCGACATCGCGTTCAACAACGCGGGGATCTCGCCGCCCGACGACGACTCCATCCTGGACACCGGCCTGGAGGCGTGGAAGCGGGTGCAGGAGGTCAACCTCACCTCGGTCTATCTCTGCTGCAAGGCGGCCATCCCCTACATGCGGGCGCAGGGCAAGGGCTCCATCATCAACACGGCCTCGTTCGTGGCCCGGATGGGCGCGGCCACCTCACAGATCTCGTACACCGCGTCCAAGGGCGGGGTGCTGGCGATGTCGCGCGAGCTGGGGGTGCAGTTCGCGCGCGACGGCATCCGCGTCAACGCGCTCTGCCCGGGGCCGGTCAACACCCCGCTGCTCCAGGAGCTGTTCGCCAAGGACCCGGAGCGGGCCGCCCGGCGGCTGATCCACATCCCGGTCGGGCGGTTCGCCGAGCCGACGGAGATCGCCGCCGCCGTGGCGTTTCTCGCGAGCGATGACTCCTCGTTCGTGAACGCCACGGACTTCCTGGTCGACGGCGGGATCGCCGGGGCGTACGTCACCCCGGTCTAGACGGCCGAAAGCCGGCGCGGCCCGCACGTCCGAGGACGTGCGGGCCGCGCCGGCTTTCGGCCTCAGCCCTGGGCCGGGGCCAGGTCGCCCCGCAGCCGCTGGGCGCGGAGCACGAGCAGCATCTCGAAACGCTGGTCCGGTTCGTCGATGGCGTCGCCCCACAGCTCACGGATCTGCCGCAGCCGGTAGCGGGCCGTCTGGGGGTGGACACCGAGGCGGGCGGCCACCTCGGGGGCGCCGCCGGGGGTCTCGATCCAGGCGAGCAGCGTCTCGGCCAGCCGCCGCGACTGGGTCGGGCTCAGGCCGTCCAGCGGGGCGAGGCAGCGGCGGGCCGAGGCGTCGATCAGCTCCTGGGCCGGCAGCAGGACCAGTTGCTCCACGCGCTCGGTGCAGTGCAGCACCTCGCCCTGCGGGAGCAGGTCCTTCTTGATCAGCTGGACCGCGGTCTCCGCCCAGCGCAGCGAGGTCGCGGCGGCGGCCAGCGGGACCGCCGGTCCGATCGCCCCGGACCAGCCCGCCGTGGCCCGCCGCAGGGTCTCCGCGCGGCCCGCCGTGTCCGGGTCCGGGATGACGATGCGCGGCTGCTCGCTCTCCATCTCCAGCAGGATGCCCTGGCCGACGGCCGGGGCCACCGCCTCCCGGGCGGGACGGATGAGCACGCCCACCGCGATCGTCTCGGGAAGCTCCCAGCCGATGCGGGCGGCCCGCTCGGCCAGGGTCCGGGTCGATTCGACGCGGTGCTCCATGAGCAGCATCTCGATCAGCTGGCGCTGGAGGCGGAGGCGTTCGCTGGCGCGCCGGGCCGCCGCCTCGGCGTAGCCCCGTACCGACTGTTCCACGAGCCCGTCCAGATACTCGAATCCCGATTCGGCCAGCTCGTACATGGCGGGCGCCGGGATGTCGACCTGCTGGCCGATCTCGGCGAGCCTGCGCCAGGTGAGCCGGACGCCGAAGCGGTAGATGGCCTGGAGCGAGTCGAGGCTGCGGCCCTCCAGGCCCTCACCCCGTCCGAACTCCTGGAACATCTCCGGCGGCACCCGGGGGTGCGCGCCGGAGGTGAGGTTGTCGACGAACCCCTCGATGGCACGGCGGATGCCGACCAGGGCCAGCGGCTCCCCGGACTCGTCCTCGACGAGGTGGAGGTAGGGGTAGTCCCGGCGGATCGCGTGCAGGATCGTCTGGGCGAGCTCCGGGGCCTCGGACAGGGCGATGGCGGCGAACCGGTCCAGCTGGGACCGGGGCACCTCCTGCCAGGCTGTGCGGGTCATGGAGCCGCCGGTGCGGTGTCGTAGCTGATCAGCGGCGTATTGGGCTGGTCGGGGGTGGCGTCGAGCAGTGCCACGACACCGAACGCCGCACCTACGGCGAGCGCCGCGGCCACCACGGCGGTGGAAAGAGCGGCGATGAGTCTGCGCATAGTCGGGTCAGCTCCTTGCTGGAGGCGATCCCCACCCCGTCGAGCCGGGCCCCTCCGGCTCGCACACAGTGTCGACAGGTCATTGACATCTCGTCAAGGCCTTGCTTACTGTTCACGCCAATCAAGGGCTGACCGGCCCGGGGCCCGTGCACCTCCGCGAAGAGATTTCGACCCAGGAGTGCCCGGATGCGCCGCAATGCTTCACCCCTCTCGCTCGTTCTGCTGGGGGCGGGGGTCTTTCTGCTCGTCCTCGCACCACTGCTCGTCTGGTATGTCCAGCCGCATGCCAAGCGCACCCCCATAGACACCGACACGACGACCGTGTTCACCGGTACCGGCAGCTATTTCGACACCGGCAAGGTGGAGACGGTCGACGACGAGACGATCACGATCACCCGGCAGGTGCGCGGGGACGTGGCCGACAGCGAGAAGAGCGGCAACGCCGTCTGGGACGTGTCCACATCCGTCGACCACGACAAGACGCTGCCCGCCTCCGATCCCCGTGACGCCCTCCAGTGGACGCTGGAGCGCTGGGTGACCGACCGCACCACCAACGAGCCGGTGCACTGCTGCGAGGAGTCCCCGACGTTCGACGGGGAGGCCTACCTCAAGTTCCCCTTCGACGTCGAGAAGCGCGCCTACCGCTGGTGGGACAGCACGCTCGGCGGTGTGGTGCGGCTCTCCTTCGAGGGCGAGAAGGAGATCCAGGGCTACGCCGGCTACCTGTTCAAGGGCGAGGTCGAGCCGACGAGGACCGGGGTGCGCCAGGTGCCCGGGGTCCTCGTGGACCGGAAGAAGACGCCCCAGGTGCTGGCCGAGGAGTGGTATTCCAACAGCGGCATCGAGCTGGTCGTGGACAAGCGCACCGGCCGCATCATCAACGCGGCGATCGGCCCGAAGAAGACCCTGCGCGCGCCCGGCTCGAAGAAGGACGCCGTGGTGCTGCTGGAGAGCAAGCGGGTGGAGTTCACCGAGGCGACCCAGAAGAAGCAGGTCGAGCTGGCGTCGGCGGACAGCGACCGGCTGGCGATGCTCGGTGAGACCGCACCGATGGGAGCGGCCGGGATCGGCCTCGTACTCACCGTGGTGGGGGTCGTCCTCGTCGTCCGGGGGCGCCGGGAGGCTCCGGAAGCCTCGAACACTCACATGATGACGAGTACGCACACCTGAGTTACCCCCAAGTTGTTGCGCCGGTGAGTAGCCGGGCGGTAACCCGTGCCGAAAACTGTCTATCCCCACCAGAGCACGGCCCCCCGGTCTTTCCTTTTCCGTCACATCATGTGCGATCCCTGCCCCGCCCCGTACGCCCCTGCCTTCCCGTCCCCTCCCCTACCCTCTCGTCCCCTTCCGTCCTCTCGCCCGTCGCGGACAACCCTCTCCCCCCTCTTTCCGCTCATCCGCGAGTTCCCGCAACCCGAGCCGAGTTGGAGCGCCCAATGCCCCAGCACGTACCTCCCCCACTGCTCGATGCAGTCACGCGCCAGGGTCAGGGCCCGGCGTCCTCCAGGGTCCCCGCGGCCCCGCGACGCATCGTCTTCCTCGCCCACCGCGACCTGGGCAACCCGGCCGCCGGCGGCTCCGAGCTGCTGATCGACCGGCTCGCCTCGGGCCTCACCGAGCAGGGCCACGACGTCACCCTCCTGTGCGGCGGCCAGGCCGCCCGCAGGCCCTACCGAGTCGTCTCGGCGGGCGGCAACCTGGGTCACTACCTCGGTGCGCGGTCCGCCTTCGCCCGGCAGGTCGGCGACTGCGACCTGCTGGTCGAGGTCTGCAACGGCATGCCGTACCTCGCGCCCCTGTGGCACCGCGGGCCCACCGTGTGCCTCGTCAACCATGTGCACACCGACCTGTGGGACATGCGGTTCCCGATGCCGGTGGCGCGGGCCGGACGGCGGCTGGAGCACTGGGCCCTGTCCCGGGCCTACCGCGACCATCTGATGATCGCGGTGTCCCCGTCCACGGCGGGTGCGCTGCGTGAACTGGGCGTGCCCGACCACCGGATCAGGTTGGTGCACAACGGCGTCGAGGAGCCGAGCCCGCAGGGCGACCGGTCCGAGACCCCGCTGTTCACGGCGCTCGGCCGGCTCGTCGACTACAAGCGCATCGATCTGCTGCTCCAGCTGTGGGAGCGGGTCAGGCCGGTCACCGGTGGCCGGCTCGTCATCGTCGGCGACGGCCCCGAGCGGGCCCGTCTGGAGCGGCTCGCCGGACCCGGTGTGGAGTTCGCCGGCCATGTCACCGAGGCGGAGAAGCACCGGCTGCTCTGCGCGTCGTGGATGCTGCTGCATCCGGCGGCCGTGGAGGGGTGGGGGCTGGTCGTCACGGAGGCCGGCGCACGCTCCACCCCGACCCTGGGCTTCGACGTGCCGGGGCTGCGCGACTCCGTCGACGACGGCGTCACGGGCATCCTGGCCCAGGGCGCGTCCTCCTTCGCCGCGGCCTGGTGTGCGCTCGCCCTGGACGACGAGCGGCGCGAGGCGATGGGCAAGGCGGCCCGGGAGCGGGCCGCCGCGTTCCGGTGGACCAGCAGTGTCCGGCAGTTCATGGCGGTCGCCGCCGAGGCGACCAGCGGCGTGAGCGCCCCGGCGATCGGTGCGAGCGCGTGAAAGACCCTTCCTTCCGGCGCTCGGTCGCCCTGTTCCGCGCCTTCATGCGGGAACAGGGCGACCCGGCGACGGCGTACACCCTGCTGGCCCGCGACGCCGCGGACCAGGTGGAGCGGCACGGTCCGGTCCGGGGCAAGGTCGTCGTCGACATCGGCGGCGGCGACGGCTACTTCACCCGGGAGTTCCGCCGGCGCGGTGCGCACGGCTACCTCTTCGAACCGGACACGGCCGAGCTCAGCCCCGGCGAGCGCGCGGACACCGTCGTCGCCGACGGTTATCTGCTGCCGCTGGCCGACGGTGCGGCGGACGTCTGCTTCTCCTCCAACGTGCTGGAGCACGTCGCCGATCCGCACACCTTTCTCAGCGAGATGGCCCGGGTGACCCGCCCGGGCGGTCTGATCTACGTCTCCTTCACCAACTGGCACTCGCCCTGGGGCGGCCACGAGTGGGCGCCGTGGCACTATCTGGGCGCCGAGCGCGCCCGGAGCCGCTACGAGCGCCGCACCGGCCGCCCGGCCAAGCACCGCCTCGGTGACAACCTCTTCCGGATCGGCGTCGGCGAGACGCTGCGCCATGTCCGGAGCCGTAGTGACGTGACCGTCGTGTCCGCACGCTCGCGTTACTGGCCCGTCCTTCCCCAGCTCGTGCCGCGCATCCCCGTCCTGCGGGAATTCGCCACCTGGAACCTCCTCCTCATTCTCCGGCGGTGTTCATGACCAGCGCTGTCCACCCACCCCGGCCCGCGGCCCCGGACGGCCCGGGTCCCGAGCCCACCGTCCCCGCCGACGGCCCGCCGCAGGCGCGCTCCCGGCGCTGGCTCCTGGGGTTCTGGGCCGCCGTGTTCGCGGCGTTCCTGGCGGTGTCGCCGGGTCGGATGACCTTCGACACCAAGCTGGGTGTCGTCACGGCTCCCGGCCGGTTCCTCGGCGACCTGGGCGAGCTCTGGCACAGCCGTTCCGGGTTCGGCGGGATCGCCGACCAGTACATCGGCTATCTCGTGCCGATGCTGCCGTACTACGGCACCGCCGAGCTGCTGCGGGTGCCCACCTGGCTCGCGGAGCGGCTGTGGCTCTCGATCATCGTGGCGACCGCCTTCTGGGGTGCGCTGCGGCTGGCGGAGCGGCTGCGGGTGGGCTCACCGGCCACCCGGCTGCTCGGTGCGGTCGTCTACGCGCTGTGGCCGACCTACACCATCGTGGTGGGCTCGACGTCCGCCGCCGCGCTGCCGGGCGCCCTGCTGCCGTGGGTGCTGCTGCCGCTGACGAACCCGCGCCTCACCCCGCGTATCGCGGCGGTCCGGTCCGCGCTGCTGATCCCGCTGATGGGCGGGGTCAACGCGGCGTCCACGCTGGCCTCGCTGCTGCCGGTCGGGCTGTATCTGCTGTCCCGTCCTGGCGGTCCGCGCAAGCGCGGGCTGCTGCTGTGGTGGATACCGGGCGTGATCATGGCGACCGCCTGGTGGATCGTTCCGCTGCTGCTGCTGGGGACCTTCGGCGAGAACTTCATGCCGTACGTGGAGTCCTCGTACACCACCACGACCACCATGTCGGCGACCGAGGTGCTGCGTGGCGCCGGCAACTGGGTGGGCTATCTGAACTTCGGCGAGGCCTGGCTGCCGGCCGGGTGGACCGTCGCGACCGCCACCGTCACGATCCTGGGTTCGGCGCTGGCCGCCGCCCTGGGTCTGGCGGGTCTGGCGCGGCGTGATCTGCCCGAGCGCCGCTGGCTGGTGCTGACCGTGCTGTCCGTCGCGCTCGTCACCCTCGCCGGGTACGGCGGGGCGCTGGGCGGTCTGTTCCACGGCACCGTGCAGGACTGGCTGGACACCTGGCTGGTGCCGTTCCGGAACATCTACAAGTTCCAGACGGGTCTGGCGCTGGCGCTGGCCCTGGGGCTGGCGCACGTCACCGGCGTCGCCGCGGTGGCCGCTTCCCGACGGGGCGGCAACCCGGCCCGGATGCGCCGGCTCGCGCCGGTCGTCGCCGCCGCGGTCGTGCTGCCCGGACTGGCCTGGCCGTACCTCAACGGGTCGATCCTTCAATCGGGTTCGTTCCAGAAGGTCCCCGACTACTGGGAGAGCACCGGGAGTTGGCTCAAGAACAATTCTCCGGACGACCGCGCCCTGGTCGTCCCGGCGACCGCGCACGGCATCTACACCTGGGGCTCCCCGATCGACCAGCCGCTGGACGTGCTGGCCGAATCGCCTTACGCACAGCGTGATTACGTCCCCTTCGGCACGCCCGGCAACCGGCGCGCGATGGACGCCGTCGAGCAGGCCCTTACCTCCGGCGGCGAGGTCCCCGGACTCAGCGAGTACCTGAACCGGGCCGGGCTGCACTATGTGGTGGTCCGCAACGACCTGGACCCGGACCAGCTGGGCTATGTCCCGTCCACCACGGTGAAGCGCACCCTGGAGGCGTCCGGCTACAGCCGCGTCAAGGGGTACGGGCCGGTGATGACCGCCGGCCGGATCGCGGCGGACACCCCCGTACAGGTCGAGGGCCTGTACCCGCGCCAGCGGGCGGTGGAGATCTACGAACCGCCGAAGGGGACCGAGCGCCCCGGGCGGGCGGAGGCCACCCCGGTCGCCTCGACGGCCGTGGTGAGCGGTGGCCCGGAGTCGCTGCTGCCGCTGTCGGCGAACGGCGCCATCGCGGGCCGGCCGACCGTGCTCGCCGGTGACGCGCACCCGGGCCTGGGACGGCCGTCGCTGTACGCGGCGGGCGACGGACTGCGGCGCGCCGACACCCGGTTCGGCCTGGTCAACTCCAACACCTCGTACACGTACACCGCCGACGAGCGCAACGCCGAGGAGTCCGCGCAGGACCCGGGGCGTGAGCCGCGGCAGATCCTGCCGACGTCCGGGTCGAAGCACCAGACGACGGCCGTGATCCGCGGGGCGAAGTCGGTCAGCGCGTCCTCGGTGGGCAACTGGCTGTTCCATCTGCCGCAGTACGACCCGGTCAACGCGTTCGACGGCAACCCGGCGACCGGCTGGGCGGAGGGCTCCCCCGGCGCGCCGAAGGACGAGTGGGTGCGGGTCGACTTCTCCACGCCGACGGACGTCCCCGGCTCGATCCAGGTGACGCCGCTGCCCAGCGGCAATGTGCGGGCCGCCGCCACCGTGATCCGGGTGGAGACCGACAAGGGCTCCAAGGACAGCCCGCTGCGGACCGACGGTTCGGCGCAGCAGGTGGCCGCGCCCGCCGGGCAGGCCGCCTGGCTGAAGGTGACGATCCTGGAGTCCCAGCAGGGGCGCCCGGGGCTGACCGGCGCCGGGTTCACCGACATCGCCATCCCCGGCGTGCAGGTGACCCGGATGCTGGAACTGCCGAACGACGCGCCGCGCGAGGGCGCCGACGCGACGATGTTCTCGCTGAAGCGGGGCAGCGACCCGGGCGGTCTGTCGTCCGTGGCCGCCGAGGTCGGTCTCGGCCGGCAGTTCACCGCACCCGAGGCGGGCGACTACACCGTCTCGGCGACCGCGCTGCCGGTGCCCGGCGAGGCGCTCGACAAGCTGCTGTTCGAGCTGACGGGCGAGCGGGACAAGATCGAGGTGACCGCCGACTCCACGGCGCGCCTGGGCACCAACCTCAGCCCCCGCAACCTGACCGACGGTGACCTCACCACGGCGTGGATCGCGGGCGAGCGTCCCGTACTGCGGCTGAACTGGCCGGAGAAGCGCCCGGTCGGCGAGATCGTGTTCGCCGCGGCCGGGGGTCTGTCGGCCCGCGCCGAGCAGGTCCAGATCAGTTCGCCGGACGGTACGGCGGTGGCCTCGGTGGACGAGAACGGCATGGCCCGCTTCTCGCCCGTCAACACCGACCGGATGGACATCACCATCTCCAAGACGGCGCCGCTGACCGTGCACAACCCGGTGGCCGACGGCCAGTTGCAGCTGCCGGTCGGGCTGAGCGAGGTCTACATCCCGGCGCTGGAGGAGTTCCGTTCGCCGCAGCCGAAGCCGGACCAGAAGTTCAGCCTGCCCTGCGGCAAGGGCCCGGTCCTCTCCGTCGGCGGTACGTACCTGGAGACCAAGGCCGAGGGGCGGGTGCGGGATCTGACCCAGCGCAGGCCCATCGAGGTCTCGCTGTGCACCGACGACAGCAAGGTCGAGCTGGCCGCCTCGTCCACCACCGTGCAGGCGGGGGACGAGGGGCCGCTGGCCATCACGGACGTCTCGCTGAGCAACGGCACCACCGAGGCCACAGCGGCGACGCCGCGCTCGGTGGACGTCAAGCAGGGCGAGGGCGACCGGCGGACCGTCGAGGTCGGGGCCGGTGAGGCGTCCTACCTCCAGATCCACGAGAACCACAACAAGGGGTGGAAGGCCACCCTGGACGGCAAGGAACTGACGCCGCTGCGGATCGACGGGTGGCAGCAGGCCTGGCTGGTACCCGAGGGCGAGGGCGGCACGGTCACCCTGGAGTACGAACCGGCCTCGATCTACCGCTGGGGTCTGATCGGTGCGGGCGTGCTGTTCCTGGCGCTCGTGGTGCTGGCCCTCGTGGGCCGGAAGGGCTCCGGCCGGGAAGAGACCGAGGAGCTGCCGGCGCCGCCGGGTCCGGGTCTGATCCTGGGCACGGTCGCCCTCACCCTGGTGGGGGTGGTGATCGCGGGTCCGGTCGCCGTGGCCGTTCCGCTGCTCGCCGTCCTGGCGCACTTCCGGCCGAGGCTGCTCGTTACGGTCGCGTTCGCGTCGATGGCCGCCGCGGGGGTTGTCGCCGCGGTGGGCACCGGGGAGAGTACGGCGACGGGCGAGGGCGCTTTCGGTGCCACGGCTCAACTCCTCGCCCTGATCGGGTTGTTCGCCGCGCTGGTCACGGTGGGCCGGGAACCGCTCGGCAGGCGTGCGGTCCGTACCGGCCAGGGCGCGGCCGAGCCCGCCCCGGCGGGCGGTGACCGTCCGACGGTCCAGCTCCCGGCGCAGCCCGCACCGCCCTCGGGCCGGACGCTGTCCGCCGACGGCAGGCACCCGGCGAAGGGAGAGGACGCCTGATGGCGACCACGCAGCACCAGCGGGCCCCGGGCGGCGGCCAGCCGCCCGGGGAGCCCGTCCGGGTGCCGTTCCCGGTCGTCGACGAGGTGGCCCGGCACTGCGCGCAGGACGCCGAGCCGAGCACCGTGCACATCGAGATCCATCTGCCGGGCCGGGTCGACGAGGAACGGCTGCGCTCCGCGTTCGCCGCCTCGCTGGCCCGGCACCCCCGGGCGCTCATGCGGGAGCGGCCCCGGGGGCCGCTGGCCCGGCGGTACGAGTGGGAGCTGACCGAGGCGCCGGACACGGACCCGGTCTCCTTCCCGCCGTGCGCGCCCGGCGCCCTGGAGCGGGCGCGGGCCGGGGCGCTGGACCGCGCCCCGTCGCTGACCGCCTCGCCGCCGCTGCGGCTCGACGTGGTCCGGGAACCGGACCGGGAGGGCTGTGTGCTGCTGTTCACCGTGCACCACACCGCCCTCGACGGTCCGGCGTGCCTGCGGCTGGCGGCGACGGCCGCGGAGATCTACAGCGACTCTCCCGCGCCGCCGCCGTCGCCCGCCCCGGCCCGCCCGGACGCGGCCCCGCTGCCCCGGCAGGCGCGGACCCCGGCGCTGGCCCGGCCCGCCCAGGTGGCGCCGGGTTCGCCGGGGCCCTCGCCGGTGCCGGGCAACGCGATGCTGCTGGCCGAACTCCCGGTCCCGCGCCGGGAGTCCGGCGCGCCGTACACGGTGAACGACCAGCTGATGGTGGCCACCGCCCTGACGGTGGCCGACTGGAACCGGGCGCAGGGCGCACCGGGGGCGGACCGCCGGCCGCTGCGGATCACCATGCCGGTCGACGACCGCACCCGGGGTCCGGAGATGCCGATCGGCAACGGGACCCGGCTGGTGGAGGTCGGCTTCACCGCGGCCGAGCCGGCGCCGGGGACGGACGTGGCGGCGCTGCTGCGGACGACCGCCGAGCGGACCCGGGCACTCAAGGCCCAGCCGCGCCCTCAACTGGGTCACGGCGCTCGGCTGTTGACCGTACCGCTGCTGCCGGTGGCGGCCCGTGCCGCCCTCACCCGGGGGCTGCGGGTGGCGGCCGGTCCGTGGACCTCGACGACGCTGCTGAGCAACATCGGGCGGATTCCGTACCCGTTGGACTTCGGCGACGCGGGCCGGGCGACGGCCGTGTGGTTCTCCGCGCCCGCCCGGATGCCCCGGGGTCTGACCTTCACCACGGCGTCCACGGGCGGCCGGCTGCATCTGGCGCTGCGCTGGTCGCGCACCCTGCTGGGCGAGCGCGACGGTGCGAGGCTGCTGGACCTGTTCACCCGCCACCTGGCCGCGACGTCCTCGGAGGCCATATGACCAGCACCACGTCCCCCTCCCCCGGGCTGCGGGACTTCTACGAGAACCCGGCCGTCCCCGTCGCCTCGGGCGACGGGCGCACTCTGCGGCAGGCCCGGCTGCTGGCCGACGCGCTGGACGCGCCGGGGCAGGTGATCCTGGACATCGGGTGCGGTGACGGTTCGGCGGCGGCCACGGCGGCCCCGTTCCTCGCCGGGCACCGGATGATCGGGGTCGACTGGTCGCAGGACGCGCTGCGCAGGGCCCGGCCCCGGATGGGGCATGTGGTGCGCGGCGAGCTGGAGCACGGCGGGCTGCCGCTGGCCGACGGGTGCGCGGACGCGGTGCTGTTCAGCGAGATCCTGGAGCATCTGGTCGACCCGGACCAGGCGTTGGACGAGCTGCGGCGGGTGCTGCGGCCCGGTGGCCATCTGATGCTGTCCACCCCGAATCTGGCGGCCTGGTACAACCGGGCGCTGCTGCTCGCCGGGGTGCAGCCGGTGTTCTCGGAGGTCAGTCTGCGCGGGATCCACGGCCGTCCGGGTTCGGAGGTGGTGGGGCATCTGCGGCTGTACACGGCCCGTGCGCTGCGCTCGTTCCTGACGGCGTCCGGTTTCACCGACGTGACGATCAAGGGCGCCCCCTTCCACGGGGTACCGCGTCCGCTGCGCCTGCTGGACCGGGCGGCGTGCGCGGTGCCCGGGGCGTCCTCCATCCTGCTGGCCCACGCGCGGCGGAGGTAGCCGCATGTGGTGGGGTGTCGGCGCGGCGCTCGTCGCCAACGCGCTGTACAGCGTGGGGTTCGTGGTGGAGAAGCGGGCCCTCGGTTCGCTGCCAGCGCTGTCGGCGGGCCGCCCGCTCCAGGTGATCCGGGTGCTGGCGACCAGTCCGCTGTGGATCGTCGGCGCGCTGGCGCTGGCGGCCGGGTTCGGGGCGCAGCTGGTCGTCTACCGCGCGCTGCCGATCGCGGCGGCGCAGGGCATCTTCGTCTCCGGCCTGGTGCTGCTCCTGCTGCTGTCGTCCGCGGTGCTGGGCGAGGAGTCGACGGGGCGCGAACGCTATGCGCTGGGCGGGGTCCTGCTCGCCCTGCTGATGGTGGTGGCCTCGGTCCGCGAGGGCGAGGACGTCGTGAGCGGCGGGGCCCCGTGGACGCTGGTGCTGCTGGTCTGTGTGCCGGCGCTGGCAGCGGGCGTCTGGCTGTACGTACGCGTCGAGAGCCTGGCGGCCAAACGGCACCGGGTCCCGACGAGCGGCATCGGGTACGGCGTGGCGGTGGGGCTGCTCTACGGCGTCAGCTCGCTGGCGATCAAGGGCACGTCCAGCCGCCTGACCACCACCGACCTGGGCGACGCCGCGCTGTCGCTGCTCGGGTCCCCGTATCCGTATCTGCTGCTGTTCACCGCGGGGGCCGGTCTCGTGATGTCGCAGGCGGCGCTGCAGCGCTGCCGGGCGTCCCTCATCGTGCCGGTGTGCACCACGGTGACCTGCCTGTTCACCGCTGTCCTCGGGACGCTCGCGTTCGGCGAGAGCCTGCCCGAGGATCCGCTGCTGCTGGCCCTCCGGGTGGGTGGCACAGCGCTCGCCCTGTCCGTCCTGCTGGCCATGCCGCGGCACGATCCGCAGCCCGC
The DNA here is from genome assembly GCF_000261345.2 of Streptomyces globisporus C-1027. Taxonomy (NCBI): domain Bacteria; kingdom Bacillati; phylum Actinomycetota; class Actinomycetes; order Kitasatosporales; family Streptomycetaceae; genus Streptomyces; species Streptomyces globisporus. The sequence goes on from NZ_CP013738.1 coordinate 671,081, forward strand.
CGCGGCGTCCTGACCCTCCGACGTACCTTCCGCTGTTGTGCCGACGACTCCCGAGGAGCCCCTGATGCGTACCGACGATCCGCTGCTGACGATCCTGGCCTGCCCGCTCGACAAGGGGCCGCTGTCCCTGCTGCCGGAGGAGGACGCGCTCTACAACCCGCGGCTGCACCTGAGTTACCCGATCGTGGACGGGATACCGCAGCTTCTGCCCTCCTCGGGCAGAAAGGTCGACGCCGTCGACCACGAGCGGTTCCTCTCCTCGCTGAAGGCGTCGGCCACGTGACCACGCTCGCCGCGGCGGTCGCGGCCAGACTGCCCGGACGACTGGTCGGCTCCGCCGCCGTCGCCCTGTATCCGCGCTTCGAGCCCGAACTGCGACGCCTCGCCGACTTCTGCCCGCCGAGCGGCGTCGCCCTCGACATCGGGGGCTGGTACGGCCCCTGGTCGCGGCGGCTCGCCGCGCGCTGCGAGCGGGTGGTGACCGTCGAGCCCGTGCCGCATCTGGCCGAGCATCTGCGGCGGACGCTGCCGTCGAACGTCCGGGTGGTCCAGGGCGCGGCGACCGACCGGGAGGGCACGGCACAGCTCTGGTTTCCGGAGGGCGACCAGGGTGACCGGGGGGTGTCCTCACTGGCCCGGCGCGATATCCACGCCCACAGCGTGGAGGTTTCCTCGATCACCGTCGACGGCCTGGGTCTGACCGGGGTCGGCTTCGTGAAGATGGACGTGGACGGCGGGGAGGCGGCCGCGCTGCTCGGCGCGGCGGAGCTGCTGCGCCGGGACCGCCCGGCGCTGCTGATCGAGCTGGAGAGCCGGCTCGGCCCGATCGAGCCGGTGATCACCACGCTGACCGGTCAGGGGTACGCGGGCTGGGTCCTGCCGGACCGCGACTGGGTGCCGCTGACCGGGTTCGACCTGGTGGCCCACCAGAAGCGGACCGAGCACCTGGTCCACCGGGGGCTGCTGCACCGGGCGTTCGCGCCGCGCCGGGAGCGGTATGTGAACTCGGTGCTGTTCCTGCCCGAGGGGCGCACGCCGGGTACGGCCTGAGCGCCCCGCGTATCCTCGGCCGGAAGCCGGAAGGCGGGCCGAGCGGAGGATGGCGTACGTGGCGGGCAGCAGCGCGGGGCGGAACGGAGCGGGGCCGGGCGATCCGGGCGGGAGGACCACGGCTCCGGGCCGCCCGGCGTCCGATGCGGACGCCCGGCCGGAGCGTACGTCGCTCAGCTCCCGGGCGCGGGACGCGGTCCGGCAGCGGATCGTCGACCGCAGCTATCCGCAGGGCGCCCGGCTCGTGGAGCGCGAGGTCGCCGAGGAGCTGCGGATGTCCCGCGTCCCGGTCCGCGAGGCGCTGCGCGCCCTGGTGGGCGAAGGGCTGCTGGAGCTGCTGCCGCACAGCGGGGTCCGGGTGCGGCGGCTGGAGCGGGCCGATGTGGAGCACCTGTACGAGGTGTGGGAGCCGCTCGCGGTCCAGGCATCCCGGCTCGCGGCACGGCGGGTGGCGGGGGCGGCCCCGGTGGAACCGCCGGGCGTCACCGCGCTGCGGGCCTCCCTCGACCGGGCGGAGGAGGCGGCGTCGGACGACGAGGGCACGCGTGAGGTCGCGGCCCACACCGCCTTCCACGAGGACATCGTGGCCCTGAGCGGCAACCCGATGCTGGCCCGCACCATGGAGCAGCTGAGCGGACAGCTCCAGCTGCTGTTCGGGATGCGGGAGGAACCGCAGCACATGCGGGCCCAGCACGCGGTCATGTTCCGGTACATCGCGGCGGGCGACGAGGAGTCGGCCGCGGCGAGCACGCTGCTGCACGTGCGGGACAGCCGGGCCGTGGCCCTGCGGTCCCTGTTCGACGACGCCTGACCATTTGTATACCAGCCACTCCCGCTCCTTAGGGATCCCGGGAGAGCAGAGCGACTCTCCTGCACGTTTCCCGTACTCACCGGGAGCGGAATCACTCCTTCCCGGAATCATGACAGTTCTGGTATACAAAATGCTCCCGCTCGCTTCCGCGATCCAAGGAGCCCTCCCATGTGCGTCGAGAACACCCCGCCCCCTTCCGGCCGGCTGACCAGGCGGGGTGTGCTCGCCGGTGCCGCGGCACTCGCCGGAACCTCGGCCCTGCTGGCAGGAACGGCCCCGGCCGCCGCCGCGTCGTCCGGCGCCCGGCACGGGTCGCCGGGCCGGGGCGGCGATCTCGTCGTCGAGGGCGGCAGGCTGCTCGATCCGGCGACGGGCGAGGTCACGGAGGACGCGGTCGTCGTGATCGCCGGGGGCGTCGTCCGGGCGGCCGGGTCCCGGGGACGGGTCGGCCGGGTCCCCACCGGCGTACCGGTGCTGCGGGCCCACGGGCAGTGGATCCTGCCCGGCCTGGTGGACGCCCACATCCACCTCAACACGGCGGCGGAGGCCCGCGACGCGGTCCTCAAGGGCGCGACGAGCGCGCGCAGCGGTTCGACCAACTTCTACCAGGACATCGCCGTACGGGAGTTGGCGCGGCAGGCGCCGGAGCAGGCGCCCCGCCTCCGGGCCGCGGGCGTCTTCGTCACCCCGGATCTCGGCGACACGATCCTCGCCGACCCGGACCTCGCGCCGCTGGCCCGGCTGCGGGACGGGGTGCGCTCGGCGGAGGCGCTGCGCCGGGTGGTCGAGGTCAACCTCGCGCGCGGGGCCGACACGATCAAGACCCGGGTGAACGAGCGGGCCGGGCTGCCCGAGCAGGACCCGCTGGTCCAGGTGTACGACTACGAGCAGCTGTCCACGATCGTGGCGGCGGCCCGGCGCCGGGGCAAGGGGGTGCTCTGCCACAGCTACAGCGAGAAGGGCTGCCACGACGCGGTCACGGCCGGCATCCGCTCCCTGGAGCACGGGGCGTTCGTCGGCGAGCGCACGCTGCACGAAATGCGCCGCAGGGGTACGCACTTCACGCCGACGCTCACCGCGATCGCCGGGCTCGCGGAGTCCTCGGACCCGGTCCTGGCCGAGCGGGGCCGCACCTATCTCCCGGTCCTGAAGCGGGCGGTCCTGGCCGCGCACGAGCTGGGTGTCCCCCTCGCGGCGGGCACGGACTCCTCGGGCGGAACGGTCGACCCGATCGGCCGGGAGGTGGAGCTGATGCACGCGGCCGGGCTCTCCGCCCTGGACGCGATCCGCACGGCGACCACGGGCGCGGCGAAGCTCCTCGGGTTCGACTCCACGGCCGGCCGGCTGGCGCGGGGCTTCGCGGGTGACGTCCTCGTCGTGGACGGCGACCCGCTGGCGGACCTCGGCGTGCTGAGCCGCCCGGCGCGCGTGGTGCGGGCAGGGTTCGCGGTACCGGCGGCGGCCTGATCCGGCCTCCTTCTCTCCCCGCCCTCCCCGCTTCTCCCCTCCTCTTCCCCCTTCCCTCTCCTCGAAGGAGCTCCTGATGCACGCCGAGTCCACCGCCTCCGCCGGTCTCTCCCGACGCTCGATGCTGGCCGGGGCCGCCGCCGTCGCGGGCACCGCGGCGACGCTCAGCGCCTCGGCGGCCTCGGGGGCCCAGGCCGCCGAGGCCCGGCCCGCCGGGACGGCCGCCGCACCCGCCGCCGCCGACCGGATCACCGAGCAGCCCGACCGCACGGGCGGCCACGCCCGCGCCACGGTGTTCAAGAACGTCCGGCCCTACGGCGCCCAGCGCCCCGTCGACCTCACCGTCGTCGACGGGGTCATCACCGCGGAACCCGCCCCGCGCGGCGCGAAGGTCGTCGACTGCAAGGGCCGGATCGCGCTGCCGACCCTGGTCGACGCGCACATCCACCCCGACAAGACGGCCTGGGGCGAGCCGTGGGTGACCCGGAACCCGGCGAGCTCCATCGCCGAGTACACCGAGGAGGACGTGAAGCTGTACCACGCGCTGCGTACGCCGCTGAAGAAGCGCGCGGAGCGTCTGATGGGCCATGCCGTCACCCAGGGCACCCGGGCGATGCGGGCCCACGTCGACGTCGCTCCCGCCTACGACCTGGTGGGCGTCGAGGGCGTCGGTTCCGCCCGCAGGGCGCTGCGGCACGCGCTCGACGTGGAGATCGTCGCGTTCCCCCAGCACGGGGTGGTCCGGACGCCGGGGACGAAGGACTTGCTGGAGGAGGCCGCGCGCACCGGGGCGATCGACCGGGTCGGCGGCATCGACCCGATCGGGTTCGACGAGGCGCTCGAGGAGCAGCTCGACATCGTCTTCGGTATCGCGGACCGGCACGGCGTGGGCGTCGACATCCACCTGCACGAGCGGGCCGCGACGGGGATGGAGTCCCTGCGCGCGATCATCGACCGCACCAACGCACTGTCCCTACAAGGCAAGGTGACGGTCAGTCATGTCTTCTGTGTGCCCGGCCTGCCCGAGCGGGAGCTCGACCGTCTTGCGGCGGACCTGGCCGATGCCCGGATCTCGCTGACGACGGTCGCGCCCTCCTCGGACCTGGTGCTGCCGATCGACCGGCTGCGGGAGCACGGGGTCGAGGTGGGCCTCGGCTCCGACGGCGTGCGGGACTCCTGGAGCCCCTTCGGCAACGCGGACATGCTGCACCGCTCGCACCTGCTGGCCTGGGTGCGGGACGCCCGCCTCGACGAGGAGCTGGAGGCGGCCTTCCGGGCTGGGGCCGACGGCGGGGCCCGGCTGCTGGGGCTGCCCGAGGCAGACCTGAAGCCCGGTTCGCCGGCCGACTTCCTGCTGGTGCGCGGGGAGTGCCTGCCGCAGGTCGTGGTGGACCTGCCGCGGCGCGAGATGGTGGTGCGCGGCGGGCGGATCGTGGCCCGGGACGGGGAGCTGGTCGGCCACTGACCCGACTGCCGGTGGGCCTCCGGCCCGCCCGACCGCCGCCACCCGGCGCGGTTAGGGTGACGGCGTGAGAGTGCTGCTGGTCGAGGACGACGCCAACCTCCGCTTCGGCGTGGCCGCGGCCCTGCGCGCCGCCGGGCTCGCCGTCGACGAGGCGGTCGATCTGCCGCAGGCCGACGAGGCGCTGTTCGTCACCGCGTACGACTGCGTCGTGTTCGACCGGATGCTGCCCGCCGGGGACGCCGTGGAGTACGTGGAGGAGCTGCGGCGCTCCGGGCGGGCGGTGCCGGTGCTGTTCCTGACCGCCCGGGACACCGTCGCCGACCGGGTGGAGGGCTTCGCCCGGGGCGGCGACGACTATCTGGTCAAACCGTTCGCCGTCCCGGAGCTGGTCGCCCGGGTCCGCAGCCTGTGCCGCCGCGCCCCGGCGCTCACCCCGCCGGTGCTGCGGGTCGGCGGTCTGGAGATCGACACGGCGCGGCGGCGGGTGCGGCGGGGCGGGGTGCTGCTGACCCTGACCAGCCGGGAGTTCGCGGTGCTGGAGGTGCTGGCCGACCGGGCCGACCAGGCGGTCAGCCGGGCGGAGCTGGTCGAGCGCTGCTGGGACGAGATGGCCGAGCACCGGTCCAACGTGCTGGAGGTCCTGGTCTCGCAGCTGCGCCGCAAACTCGGCGCTCCCCCGCTGCTCCACACCGTGCGCGGCACCGGCTACCGTCTGGCCGTGGCGGAGGACCCGGCCCCGTGACCGGAGCCGTACGCCTGCGGTCGCGGCGCTCCCGCCCCCTGACGCCGACGGCCCGGGTGCGTCGGCTCCGCCGCCGGATCACCCTGCTGTTCGCCCTGACCAGCGCGGTGGGGCTGATCGCCATGGCCGCCTGGGCGGTGCGTGGCGACGATGTGCGCTGGCGCGACCAGCTGGACCGGACGATGAGCGCGGACACCAACTGGGCGCTCGGCCTGCTGGAGACCGACGAGGACGGGCGGCTGGACGCCGGGGTGCTGCTCGACACGGCGGGGACCGCCTGCCCGCCCCTCCACCTGCTGTCCGTCCCGCCGGACGCCGCGCGGGTCGCGCGCCGGATCGCCCCGGCGGACCTGGTCGTGGAGCACGCGCCGCGCCGGCCGTGCCTCACCGTCGACGGCCCTGCCGTACGACGGGCAGCCGCGGCGGCCGTGAACGCCGACGAGGAACGGCCCCTCGACGGGCGTACGGCCTCGGGGGAACCGGTACGCCTGTTCGCCCTGCCGTTCTACCCGCCCGAGGCCGAGGAGGACTCCCGCCCGCAGGGGGCCCTGGTCACCGTGGCGGACACCGCCGCGCAGCAGGCCGACCACCGGCGGCTCGCCTGGCGGGTGACCGGTGGCTGCGCCCTGCTGGTCGGCCTCTCGGCCCTGGTCGGGCATCTGCTGTCGGGCCGGGCGGTCCGACCCGCCCTGGAGGCCCTGGACCGGCAGGAGTCGTTCCTGGCGGACGCCGCGCACGACCTGCGGACTCCGGCGGCCTCACTGCGGACCCTCGCCGAGACCGCGCTGCGCGGGGACACCGACAGCACCGACGTGCACCGGCGCACGCTGCGGCTGGCCGAGGGAATGGGTTCGCTGGTGGACGGGCTGCTCACCCGGGCCCGGCTGATGTCGGGGACGGCCGTGCTCGCGGTGGAGCCGCTGCGTCTTGACCAGCTGGTGGAGGACGTGGTGGAGGACGCGCCCACGGACGGCCACCGGGTGACGGTCGAGGCCCGGGAGGCCGTGGTGGTCGCCGACCCCGACCTCGTACGGCGTGCTGTGGCCAATCTCGTCGGCAACGCGCTCGTCCACGGCCATGCGCCCGGGGCCCCGGCGGAGGTGGAGGTCGCGGTGGCCGTCGCCGGGGCGTCGACGACCGTGACGGTGGAGGACACCGGGCCGGGGCTGCCGCCCGAGGTGGCGGGGGCGCTGTTCGACCGGTTCCGGAGCGGATCGCGGTCGACGGGGCTCGGTCTCTCCATCGCCTCATGGGTCGCGCACGCCCACGGCGGCAGCCTCACGGCCGGACCCGGGCAGCGCGGCGGAGCCCGGTTCGTGCTGCGCCTGCCGAGCGGCGACCAGCCGTCCGCGGAGGGCTGAGACCGACGCCGGGCCGCCGTCGGCGGAGGGCCGAGCCCGACAACGGGCCGCCGTCTGGCCGACTCATCAAACCTTAAGCATCGACCAGGAATGCTGCCGGGGAACCGCACGGTCCGACCCCTGGGAGCAGTCCGTTGAACCACCCCGCCCGCCGCCGCCCCGCCCTCGTCACCGCCCTGGCTCTGGCCTGTTCGGTCGCGCTCACCTCCTGCACGGCCGGTCCCGCCACCGGACCGGGGCGGGCAGCGGCCTCCCCCGCCTCGGCCGACCCCGCGACCCGGCCCGACCTCAAGGCCTTCTACGGCCAGCGGCTGCGGTGGACGGACTGCGACACGGAGGGGTACGTGTGCGCGCGACTGACCGTTCCCCGGGATTACGACGACCCGGGGAACGGCAGGACCTTCGTTCTGCCGGTGGCGCGTGCGGAGGCCGGGAAGCCGGACCGGCGCATCGGCTCGCTCGTCTACAACCCGGGCGGGCCGGGGGCGGCCGGGGTCCAGTCCCTCCAGGAGGGCATGGACGAGGCGTTCGGCCGGGCGGCCCGCGACCGCTTCGACATCGTCACCTTCGACCCGCGCGGGGTCGGGGCGAGCATCCCCGCCCTGACCTGCACGGCGAGCGAGGACGAGGCCGAGGAGGAGGCGCCGGAGCCGCCCGTGTCGGAAGGCGTCGCGCCGCTCCACCCCCGTACGGAGGAGGAGCGCACCGCCGCCGCCGAGGGGGCACGGGCCGCCACGGAGGACTGCGAGCGGCACAGCGGCGGCCTCCTTCGGCACGTCGGCACCCAGGACGCGGCCCGCGACCTGGATGTGCTCCGCGCCGCGCTGGGCGAGCGCGAACTGACGTACCTGGGCTGGTCGTACGGAACGAGCCTGGGCACCGCGTACGCCGAACTGTTCCCCCGCCGGGTCCGCGCAATGGTGCTGGACGGGGCGATCGACCCGTCGTTGGACTGGTCGCAGCGGGTACTCAGCCAGTCGGCCGGGTTCCGGCGGAGCGTGGACGACTACGCCGACCACTGCGCGGAGATCGCGGGTGACAGCTGCCCGGCCGACAGCCCCGACGCGATACGCGCGCTGATCGAAGGGCTGTACACGCGCGCCGAAAGCGAGCCGCTACCGGTCTCCGAGGACAGCTCGTACGCGGAGTACGGCGGGATGGACGCGACGGCCGTACTCGACGCGGTGTCGATGGCGATGTACACCCCGGAGGACCAATGGGAGCCGCTGTCCCGGGCGTTGGCGGCGGCGGACGCGGGGGACGCGACCGAACTGGGCGCGCTGGACGAGGAGGAGCCGGCCCCGGCCGAGGAGGACCCCGCACCGGAGGACACCGGCGAAGTCACCGAGGAGGACAGCGGTGACGAGGGCAGCGGTGCCGCCGAGGACCTCACCCCCGACGACAACGAGGGCGCCGCGCTGACCGCGGTCAACTGCCTGGACGTTCCGCACCCGCGCGACCTGGCCGCCTACTGGGCCGCCCTGCCACGCGCGGAGAAGGCGGCGGGGGTCTACGGCACGGCCGGCGTGACCGCCGAACTCACCTGCCGTGGCTGGCCGTCCGGCGGCCGCACGCCGCACCGGGTCGACGCCGACGGGGTGGTGCCGGTGCTGGTCGTCGGCACCACCGGTGACCCGTCCACCCCGTACGAGGAGGCGGTGAGCCTCGCGGACCAGTTCCCGGGCGGGATGCTGCTCACGTACGAGGGGATGGGGCACACCGCGTACGGGCGCGGCGGCGCTTGTGTCACGGAGAAGGTCGACGCCTATCTGGTCGGCTTGAAGCCCGTCCGCCCCGGCGCGACCTGCTGACCAGGGCGGGCTGACTGCCCGTCAGTCCATCTGCGCTTCCTCGGCGTTGCGCCAGACCGTCAGATTGATGGTGAGGTAGCGGCTCGGATCGTCGGCGCCCGACTTGCCGCGGTAGGTCACCACGGCGATGTGCCCGGCCTTGCTGAGCACACAGATCTGCGAACCGGACGTGAGCTGTTCGGAGCTCGATCTTCTCGGTGAAGCGGGTCTCCTGACGGCAGACCTCCAGCGAGCCCTTCTGCGAGTTCTTCAGCACCACCAGTTTCCCGTTGGCGCTGCCCACCCTCTCGTCGCCGAAGAGCTCGTCCCGGTAGAAGTAGAAGTCGCCCTTGCCGTAACTGACGCCGCTGCCCTCGTCCTCCACCGGCCGGGGCGGGTGGTCGGCGAGCTTGAGTGCGTAGTTCGCCGTCACGTCGATGCCCTGGTACGAGACCGGCCTGGGATCGGCCGGCTTTCCCCGGGCCTTGTCGGCGGAACCGCCGTCCGCCGAACTGCCGCTGGAGGACGACGCCCCGGCCCGGCCCTCCTTGCCGGACTTCTCTTCGTCCGGCAGCAGGGCCCCGATCACGCCGAGCACGACCAGCGCGCCGACGACGGACGCGGCCACGACCAGGCCCGGCCGCTTGGAGCGCGGCGCCTGGGGCTGGAAGCCGGACTGCTGGAAACCGGGCTGCTGGAAACCGGACTGGTGAAAGCCGGGTTGCTGGAACCCCGACTGCTGGAAGCCCGGCTGCTGGAAGCCGGAGGGCTGCGGCGGCGGGGTGGGGTGCCCCTGCTGGTACGCGTGTCGCTGCCACGGGCCGGGCGGCACGCTCCCGGGTGCGCCCGGCACGCCCGGCGTACCGGGCGCACCCGGTCCGGTCTGCGTCGGCGCGGAGGCGACCGCGTAACCGGTCGGGGTGTAGTGGGGGCCTCCCGGCGGCGGGGTCGGCGCGTTCCCCGGGGCGAACTCGGTGGGCGTCGGCGCGGCGCTCGGCTGCGGGGGCGGCGTGGGCGCGGGGGCGGGCATCCGCAGCCGCAGCCGCAGCCGCTCGGTGATCGACCCCGCGACCTCCTGCGGGAGCCAGTCCTCGCCCTGGCGCAGGGGCTCGGGCGAGATCTCGTGGCACATCGCGATGATGTCGGCCAGGGCGGGGCGGTCGGCGGGGTCGCGGCTGAGGCAGCGGCTGACCAGGGGGCGCAGTTCGTCGGGCAGCCGGCTGAGGTCGGGATCCTCGTGGACGATCCGGTAGAGCACCGCGTGCGAGGGCCCCTCACCGAACGCGGGCGCGCCGATCGCGGCGTAGGCGGCGATCTGGCCCAGGGCGAAGACGTCGGTGGCCGGGGTGACGGTGCCGGCCGCGGCCTGCTCCGGCGCCATGAACGCCGGGCTACCGACACTGACACCCGTACCGGTCAGGGCGGTCGTGTCGGCCGCTCTGGCGATACCGAAGTCGATGACACGCGGGCCGTCGGCGGCGAGCAGGACGTTCGCGGGCTTCAGATCACGGTGCACGATGCCCGCACCGTGGATGACCCCGAGCGCCTCGGCCACCCCGACCGTCAGCAGCAGCACGCGGGGGCAGTCCGCCGTGCCGGGCCACCGCGTGCGCGAGCGAGGGACCCGGCACATAGGCCGTGGCCAGCCAGGGCTGCGCGCCCTCGGTGTCCGAGTCGATGACCGGCGCGGTGTACAGCCCCTGCACCCGCTGCGCGGACCGCACCTCCTGCTGGAAACGCCGCCGGAACTCCGGGTCCTCGCCGAACTCGGCCCGGATCACCTTGATGGCGAGGGGCCGCCCGCCGGGCGTTACGACAGATACACCTTGCCCATGCCGCCCGCGCCCAGCACGGCGGCCAGCCGGTAACCCCCCAGCACCGCGGGGTCGTCGGCCTTGAGCGGCTGGAACGGATCGGTCGAAGACGCGCTGCTCATCGGAAACCATCCCCCTGGTCACGGCAGTCCGGAGCCCGCACGTGCCCCGAAGATCAGACGAGAGCGTACCGAAGGCCGGGCGGGTCGTCCGCCGTGCCCGCGCCCGGCCGGAGGACCGGCCTTGCCGCTCCCCGGCGCCGGGTCCATCCTGGTGCCATGGGTGACCAGGCCGGCCCCGACCCGACGGTGTCCGTCCGGCAGGACCTCCGGTTGCTGGAGGCCGTCGGCGCACACCCGGACGGCGCCTCCGTGGAGCAGCTGGCCCGGGCGGCCGGGCTGCCGGAGTTCACCGCCCGGCGGTTCCTCCACGAGCTCGCCCGGGACGGCTATCTGGACGAGCTGGACGACGGTGTGTTCGCCCTCCACGAGCGGGGCCCCCGGCTGCTGACCGCCGACGACGGCCTGGCGTCGCAGGAGCGCGTCCGCCCCCTGCTGTCCTCGCTGCGCGACAGACTGTCCGCCGCCGTCTACCTGACGCTCTACGACGAGGGCGAGATCCGGGTCCTGGAGATCGTCGACAGCCCGCGGGCCCCCCGCGTGAACGTCTGGGTGAGCTTCCAGGAGGCCGGGCACGCGACCGCGCTCGGCAAGAGCGTGCTGCGCGAGCTGGCCCCGGAGGCGCGCGCCAACTACCTCTCCCGGCACGCCCTGGCCGACCTCACCCCCCGCACGATCACGCGCCGGGAGGAGCTGCTGCGGGAGCTCGACGCCGCCCCCTCGGGCCCTATGTCGCTGGACCGCGGGGAGTACTCACGGGGTACCACGTGCGCGGCGGTGCCGGTCTACAACGGTGACCAGGTCGGTTCGATCGGCATCTCGTTCCGGTCGGACCGGATGTACCGGACCACCGAGGTCAGGGCGCGGCTGCTGGAGTCGGCGCTGCGCGTGACCCGGCGGCTGACGCTCCCCGAGTGCTGATCCGTCCGCCTCGGCCCGTCAGCTCGTCGAAAGCTCCGCCGAATGCCCCGTCGAAGGCTCCTCAGCCGGTGACGATGCCGGCGACCAGGTTGATCGTGGTGGCGAGGATGCTGGCGCCGAAGATGTACGACAGCAGGCAGTGACGAAGGGCGACGGCGCGGATCCTGGAGGTGGAGACGTTGTTGTCGGAGACCTGGTACGTCATGCCCAGGTTGTAGCTGAAGTAGAGGAAGTCGATGTAGCGCGGCGGCTCCTTCGTGTTGAAGTCGATCCCGCCGCCGGGCGTCTGGTGGTAGATGTACGCGTAACGGGCCGCGTACATCAGGTGGAGCGCCGCCCAGGACATGAATACGCCCCCGAGCGCCAGGGCGGCCGCCGTGTGGCTCAGGTCCGAGTCGCCGATCAGCAGCAACAGCACGATGCCGACCAGGCCGGACAGGGCGGCCGTGACGACGACGAGTTCCTCGGCGACGGGCCGGAACTCCTCGCGCCGGGCGTTGTCGTGGGTCGCGGCGGCGTCCATCGGCCACAGGACGAGCCATCCCGTGACGACGAAGACGGTCTGGGCGAGGGCTATCCCGACGAGGAAGCCCAGCGGCACGTTGGTGAGGAGGACGCCGACCAGGACGCCGGCGGCGGCTCCGACCAGAGCGGAGCCCGCGAGCCGGGGAACGGCGGGGAGCAGGAACCGACGGTAGCTGTTCATGTGGTTCATGGGGGGCCTCACGTGGCTGCCCGAGGAGCCTGAGCCCGTGCCGCGAGGCGTTCCCCGCAGCCGGGGCCGGACCATGTCAGCGTATGCGCGGCTGATCCGGCCCGCAGTTCCGGAACGGTGTCGCGGCTGATCGGAAGCGGTCCCGGACTCGGCCGGGAACGGCCCCCGGACTCGGCCGGGAACGGCCCCGGAGCCGACCGGCGACAGCCCCGGAGCCGACTGGCAGCCGGGAAACCCCGGGCATAGCCTGCCGGAAGGACCCGTTACGCCCCACCACGTCCATCGGCCCGCCGTCATCGCAGGTGAAAGGGGGGAAGTGCCGTGAGCATCGACGAGGACGCCAGCACCGGCGAGGAAGCGCAGGAGTCCCTGGAGCCCCGGGTCGGCCCCGTCCCCGAGGGCGATCCGCGGTTCCGGCCCTACCGCCATCCCGCCGCGGGGTGGGGGGCGGCGAAGAGCGTGACCCGCTTCCTGGTGGAGGAACGCGCGCTGGTGGACGGCCCCCGCGCGATCATGCGGATGAACCACGAGAACGGCGGCTTCGACTGTCCCGGGTGCGCGTGGCCGGACGACACCAAGGGCCTGCATCTGGACATCTGCGAGAACGGCATCAAGCACGTCACCTGGGAGATGACGCCCAAGCGCGTCGGGCGCGAGTTCTTCGCCGCGCACTCGGTGACCGAGCTGTACGGGTGGAGCGACTACGACCTGGAGAACCAGGGCCGGCTGACCGAGCCGATGGTGTACGACCCCGCATCCGACCACTACGTCCCGATCAGCTGGAAGGACGCGTTCGAGCTGGTCGGAGCCACCCTGCGCGGCCTCGACAGCCCGAACCGGGCGGCGTACTACACCTCAGGCCGGCTCGGCAACGAAGCCACCTTCCTCTACCAGCTGATGGCCCGCGAGCTGGGCACGAACAATCTGCCGGACTGTTCCAACATGTGCCACGAGGCCAGCGGGCGGGCCCTCCAGGCGTCCCTGGGCACCGGAAAGGGCACGGTCGACCTCAAGGACTGGGAGTCCGCGGACGCCCTGTTCATCCTGGGCGTCAACGCCGCGTCGAACGCGCCCCGGATGCTGACCGCCCTCGCCGAGGCCGACCGTCGCGGCGCGCAGATCGTGCACGTCAACCCGCTGGTGGAGGCGGCGGCCACCCGCACCATCGTGCCGCACGACTTCACGGACATGGCGCTGTTCAAGACCACGAGGACCAGCACGCTCAACCTCCAGCCGCGCATCGGCGGTGACATGGCGCTGCTGCGTGGCATGGCCAAGGCAATCCTGGAGAAGTCGGCGAGCGACCCCAAGGCCCTGGACCGTACCTTCATCGACCGTCACACCACCGGCTTCGAGGAGTACCGGGAGCTGTGCGAGGCCACGCCCTGGGAGGAGCTGGAGCACCGGTCCGGGCTGAGCCGCGCCGAGATCCTCAAGGCGGCGCATGTGTACGAGGAGGCCGACCGCTCCATCGTCAGCTGGTGCCTGGGCCTCACCCAGCACGAGCACGGGGTCGACACCGTCCGCGAGATCGTCAACCTCCTTCTGCTGCGCGGCAATCTCGGCCGGGAGGGCGCGGGCCCCTCCCCCGTGCGCGGGCACAGCAACGTCCAGGGCAACCGCACCTGCGGCATCGACCACCGCCCCACCGAGGAGTTCCTGGACCGGCTCGCCGGGACCTGCAGGATCGACCCGCCGCGCGAACACGGCCTGGACACCGTGGGAACGATCCAGGCGATGCAGGAGGGCGCGGTGAAGGTGTTCGTCGGGATGGGCGGCAACTTCGCGCTCGCCGCGCCCGACACCCCGGCCACGTACGCGGCGCTGCGCTCCTGCGACCTCACCGTCCAGGTGAGCACCAAGCTGAACCGCAGCCATGTCGTCCACGGCCGCGCGGCCCTGATCCTGCCGTGCCTCGGCCGCACCGAGAAGGACCACCAGCGGGGCGGCGTCCAGAGCACCTCGGTCGAGGACTCGATGAGCATGGTCCACCTGTCCCTCGGGATGAAGCGCCCCGCCTCCCCGCACCTGCTGTCCGAGCCGGCGATCGTCGCCGGGATGGCGCGCGCAGCCCTGCCGGACAGCGAGACCCCCTGGGACTGGTACATCGAGGACTACGACCGGATCCGGGACACGATGGCCGAGGCCCTGGACGGCTTCGAGGACTTCAACCGCCGGGTCCGGCTGCCCCTCGGCTTCCGGATCAAGCAGCCCGCCCGCGAGCTGGTCTTCCTGACCCCGTCGGGGCGCGCCGAGTTCTCCGCGGCCCCGCTCCCCGACGTGGTGCCCGAGCCCGGCACGCTGGCGCTCGGCACGATGCGGTCGCACGACCAGTGGAACACCACCATCTACTCCGACAACGACCGCTACCGGGGCATCAAGAACCTGCGCACGCTGATCTTCATGAACCGGGCTGACATGCGCGAGCGCGGGATCGCCGACATGGGTCCGGTCGACATCACGAGCACGGCGAAGGACGGCAGCCGGCGGTTCCTGAACGGCTACACGGCGATCCCGTACGACATCCCGCGCGGCTGTGCGGCCGGGTACATGCCGGAGATGAACGTGCTGTGCGCGCTGGGCGACTACAGCACCCAGAGCGACCAGCCGATCATGAAACACGTCAAGGTCACGGTGGTGCCGGGCGCCTGAAGCCGGACGCCCGAAACGGGAACGGCCCGGCCGGGATCTCGCGGGGCCGGGCCGTTCCCACGGCGCTAGTCGGTCTTCCTCTTCCGGTTCTTGCCGTCGGGGGCGAGGCCCATTTCCTCGCGGTCCTCCTCCAGGCGCTCGTCGAGTCGCTTCTCGTCCGGGCGGCGGGGCATCCCGCGGCTGTGGCCGGTGTCCGGGTCGCCCTCGACCTCTTCGTTCGACTTGTGGTGGTGATGGGACATCGCTCACTCCTCGCCGTCGGAGGTGCCGGCGGCAGGGGTGTCCCCGGCGCCGTCGTCCTTGCGGATGGTGCAGTGCAGGGAGTCGTCGACCACGTCGGCGACGATCGTGTCCCCGGGGTCGGCTTCGCCGCCGAGCAGCAGGGAGGCGAGGCGGTTGTCCAGTTCCGTCTGGATCGTGCGGCGCAGCGGGCGGGCGCCGAACTCCGGCTGGTAGCCGTGGGCGACCAGGAGTTTCTTCGCCGCCTCGGTGACCTCCAGGGTCATGCCCTGGGCGTGGACGCGGTGCTTGCTGCGGTCCAGGATGTGGTCGACGATCTCGGACAGGTCGTCCTCGGTGAGGCTGTGGAAGACGATGATGTCGTCGATGCGGTTGAGGAACTCGGGGAGGAACCGGCCGCGCAGCTCCTCCATCAGCTCGTCCTTGAGCTCGGCGGCGTCGCCCTCGTGGGCGAGGATGCGGTGGGCGCCGATGTTGGACGTCATGATGACGACGCAGTGGCGGAAGTCGACGGTGCGGCCCTGCCCGTCGGTGAGGCGGCCGTCGTCGAGGATCTGGAGCAGCGTGTTGAAGACGTCGGGGTGCGCCTTCTCGACCTCGTCGAACAGGACGACGCTGTAGGGGTTGCGCCGCACCTTCTCGGTGAGCTGGCCGGCCTCGTCGTAACCGACGTATCCGGGAGGGGCTCCGACGAGCCGGGCGACCGTGTGCTTCTCCTGGAACTCGCTCATGTCGAAGCGGATCATGCGGTCGTCCTGGCCGAACAGCAGCTCGGCGAGCGTCTTGGCCAGCTCTGTCTTGCCGACGCCGGTGGGGCCGAGGAAGAGGAACGAGCCGACGGGCCGGTTCGGGTCGCCCATGCCGGCGCGGTTGCGGCGTACGGCTTCGGAGACCGCGGTGACGGCCTCGTCCTGGCCGACGATCCGGGCGTGCATCTCCTCCTCCAGCTTGAGCAGTTTCTCCTTCTCGCCGGCGGTGAGCTGGGAGACGGGGATGCCGGTGCGGCGGGAGACGATGTCGGCGATGTCGGAGGCGGTGACCGAGACGACGCCCTCGCGGCGCTCCTCGATCCCGGCGAGTTCGCCCTCCACCTCGGCGATCTGCTGCTTCAGCCCGGACGCCTTCTCGAACTCCTCGCCGGCGACGGCCTCGTCCTTCTCGCGCCGCAGCTTGGCGAGGCGGTCCTCGCGGCTGACGACCTCGGTGGAGCGGTTGGCGCTGCGCAGCCGTACCCGGGCCCCGGCCTGGTCCATCAGGTCGATGGCCTTGTCGGGCAGGAAGCGGTCGCTGATGTAGCGGTCGGAGAGTTCGGCCGCCGCCGTGAGGGCTCCGTCGGCGAACCGGACCTGGTGGTGGGCCTCGTAGGCGTCCCGCAGCCCTTCGAGGATCTGTACGGTCTCCTCGACGGTGGGCTCCGGGACCAGGACGGGCTGGAAGCGGCGTTCCAGGGCGGCGTCCTTCTCGATGTGCTTGCGGTACTCGTCGATCGTCGTCGCGCCGACGACGTGCAGTTCGCCGCGGGCGAGAGCGGGCTTGAGCATGTTGCCCGCGTCCATGGAGCCCTCGCCCGTGGCACCGGCGCCGACGACCGTGTGGAGTTCGTCGATGAAGAGGATGATCTCCCCCTCGGCCTTCTGCACGTCCTCGATGACCTTCTTCAGGCGCTCCTCGAACTGGCCCCGGTACTGGGCTCCGGCGACCATGCCGGACAGGTCCAGGGAGACGACCCGCTTGTCCTTGAGGGTGTCGGGGACCTCGCCCGCGACGATGCTCTGGGCCAGGCCCTCGACGATGGCGGTCTTGCCGACACCGGGCTCGCCGATGAGGACGGGGTTGTTCTTGGAGCGCCGCGAGAGGATCTCGATGGTCTGCTCGATCTCCTCGGCCCGCCCGACCACGGGGTCGAGCTTCCCCGCCTTCGCCTCCTCCGTGAGGTCCCGGCCGAACTCGTCCAGGGTCGTGGCGGGCTGCTTGGCCCCGCCGGGAGCCCCGTCCGGGCCCGCCGCCCGGTCGGCCGCGCCGCGCAGCTTCCCCACGTCGAGGTCGTCCGACCCCAGGAACCGCCCGGCCCCGGAGTCCGCGTCGTCGATGAGCGCGCCGAGGATGTGCTCGGGCCCGATGTAGGACACCCCGGCCGCCTGCGAGCGGGCGTAGGCGGCGGTGAGGGTCCGCTTCGCCGCCGGGGTGAGCCCGGGTTCGGCGGACGGCTCGGCGGACTCCCGGGGCAGCACCTCGCCGAGCTGCGCGGCGAGCGCGTCGGGGTCGACCCCCGCGCGGGACAGCAGCCCGCGCGAGGGCTCGACCTGGGTCGCCGCCCAGAGCAGATGCTCGGTGTCGAGGTCCGCGGTGCCGTCCTCGGCCGCCTTGCTCGTCGCCCGGCCCAGCAGCTCGTGGGAGGACTCCGTCAGCAGCCGCCCGATCGGGACGCGCTGCATCGCGGGGGGCGAGGAGGCGGGTGACATACCGAAGAACCGGTTCAGCAGATCGCTGAACGGATCGGAAGGACCGAGAGGGGAACCGAACGCCATCGACATGTCTGCTCCAGGGAAGGCGAGGGGGCCCTCCCACTCAAACGCGATGTCCACCACCCCGCAAACGGAGCGGCCCCCCGGTGCCGCCCCGGCCGCAGGCGGTCTACTGCCCCATCTCGTAAGCCCCCGAAAGCGCCTCCACGCGCTCCCAGATCCGCGCCGAACGCTCCGCGTCGACGACGGGCCGGCGGACCGCGCCCAGCGCCCAGTTCTGCTGGTCCTCGGTGGCGGAGTCCTTGCCGTGCAGTTCGACGGCGTGGGCGGAGAAGTCGCGGACGAGCACGGCGAACAGTTCGTCCAGCAGTTCCTCGTCCAGGCCGGTCAGCCGGGCCTGCTCCAGGATCAGCTGGCCGTGGACGACCAGGGCGAAGAGCTGGCCGACGGCGAGGAGGAGGTCGAGGTCGCGGCTCTGCTCCTCGTCGGGGGCGGCCGTCTCGACGAAGGTGCACAGGGCGTCGGCCTGCTCGCGGAAGCGGGCGACGTTCGGCACCTCGGCGTACGCGTCGAACGCGGTGCGCCAGTCGTGGAAGCGTACGGAGCCGAGGCCGCGCGCCGGTCCCTGCTGGAAGAGGAACGCGTCGTCGGCGGCGTCGAGGCGGGTCGGGACGGCCGGGTGGTCGACCGGGTTGAGCAGGTGGTTCCGCATGAACTTCAGGATCAGCGCGAGGTTCACGTGGACCGTGCCCTCCAGCTTCGGCAGGCCCCGGATCTCGACGGCGGCCTGGGCGAAGTAGTTGTCCTTCTCGAAGCCCTTGGCGGCGATGACGTCCCACATGAGGTCGATGACCTTCTCGCCCTCCGTGGTCACCTTCATCTTCGTCATCGGGTTGAAGAGGAGGTAGCGGCGGTCGTCGGGCCCGGCGGAGCGGAAGTAGTCGACGGCGCGGTCGCTGAACAGCTTCATGCCGATGAGCCGGACGTAGGCGTCGGTCAGCTCGCGGCGCACGTGCGGGAAGGCGGTGACGGGGCGGCCGTAGAGGATGCGGTTGCTCGCGTGGGTGACCGCCTCGTACATGGCGTGCTCGCAGATGCCGATGGAGGCGGTGCAGAGGTTGAACTTGCCGACGTTGACGGTGTTGAGCGCGGCGTCGAAGGCGGCGCGGCCGGTGTGCAGGATGTCGGCGGGCGCCACCGGGTAGTCGGCGAGGCGGAACTCGCTGACGTACTTGGAGGAGTCGACGACGTTCTTCACGAGCCGGTACGCCTCGTCGCGGCTGTCGGCGGCGAAGAAGACGTAACCGTCGGGGCCCTCGACGTCGGTGCGGCGGCCGAAGACGGAGACGAGACCGGCGGCGTTGCCGTTGCCGATGTAGTACTTGGAGCCGGAGGCCCGGAAGCCGCCCTCGCCGTCCGGCGTGAGCAGCATGTCGGTGGAGTAGATGTCGGCGCCGTGGGTCTTCTCGGAGAGGCCGAAGGCGAACACCTCACCCTGGGCGAGGAGTTCGGCCGCCCGGGCGCGGGCCTCGGCGTTGTCGCTCTGCCAGACCGGGCCGAGACCGAGGATGGTCACCTGCCAGGCGTACCAGTAGTCGAGGCCGTAGAAGCCGAAGATCTCGTTGAGGGCGGCGATCCGGGCGGTGTCCCACCGCTGGTCGTCCTTCCCCGCCGCGGATGCGGGGGTGAGGAAGGTGGCGAACAGGCCCTCCTTCGCGGCGAAGTCGAGGAAGTCGCCGAGCCAGGCGCGGGAGCGGTAGTCCTCGATCAGCCGGCGCTTGCCGCGTGCCTCGAACCAGTCGACGGTGGCGCGCAGCAGCCTGCGGGTCTCCGGGTCGAAGTGCTCGGGGTCGTAGGTGTGCGGGTTGAACAGGAGCGACGCGGAGTCGGCCATGGCGGGTGCCTTCCGGGAGGGTGAGGGTTTCGTCGGTGGTACGGCGGTGGCGGGCGGCGCGGCGTTCAGGCGCCGGGGCCCGCGGCTTCGAGCCGGTGGAGCGTGGCGAGTACGTCGTCGAGCCAGGCGATCGTCATGCGCTCGTACGCGATACCGCCCCGCAGCACGACGTGCTGGAGCTCCTGGCCGGCGTCCTGCGGCGCGGGCGCGTCGGGCCCGGTGAAGTCGCGCCGTTCTCCGGCGAGGTAGTGCGCGAGCCGGTCGCGGTGCACCTGGCGGTGGCGCTCGACCTCGTCGATCAGGGCGGCCGGGTCGTCGAAGGCCGCGCCCCGGATCTTCACGGCGAGGTCGTGCCGCAGGCTCTCCGGCTCGATCGGCTTGTGCAGCCACGCGGCGAGGGCGGCGCGGCCGGGCCCGGTGACGGAGTACTCCTTCTTGTCCGGCCGGCCCTGCTGCTCCACCTCGCGGACCAGGAGGAGGCCGTCGGCCACCATGCGGCCCAGGACGCGGTAGATCTGCTGGTGGGTGGCGGTCCAGAAGTGGCCGATGGACCGCTCGAACCGCCGGGCCAGCTCATAGCCGGAGCCGGGCCGCTCCAGCAGGGAGACGAGGATCGCGTGGTCGAGGGCCATACGGCGATCCTTCTATGCAACTCGTTGCATAGACAAGGCGTGGAGCCCGGGTGAGACGCGGCTCACCCGGGCTCCGGTGCCGTCCCTGTTCGGGAGCCCGGGTCGGGGCGACTGCGCTCCGAGCGCCGGTCGAGGTAGGACGTCACCGGGGCCGCGGCCGCCCCGTGGGCCACCACGGACGTCAGGACGGCGAAGACGACGACCGCCCACATCTCCCGTTCGTACGGACCGAAGTCGCCCTCACCGCAGGCGTAGGCGAGATAGAAGAGCGATCCGATGCCCCGGATGCCGAAGAAGGACGTGGCCGCACGTTCATCCGGGCGCCCGGGCCCCCGCAGCTGGGCGAGCCAGCCGGAGGCGGGGCGGATCAGGAGGTGCAGGAGCACGGCGACCGCAGCCCCCTTCCAGGTGAGCGCGGCCAGACCGCCCGAGGCCACGTAGGCGCCCACGCCGAACAGGAGCAGGGCCATCAGCAATCGTTCGATCTGCTCGACGAAGCCGTGCATCACCTGGTGGTAGCCATGGCTGTGCTCCGACCTGCGCAGGGCGCACGCGGTGACGAAGACCGCGAGGAAGCCGTAGCCGTGCAGGGCCTCGGCGAGGCCGTAGGCCAGGAAGGTCGCCGCCAGCGCCACGAACCCCTCGCCCTGTTCGGCGAGCCGCAGCGACCGGGAGCGGGAGCGGAAGAGCACCCGCCCCAGCAGGAGGCCGATGGCGAGGCCGGTCGCCACGCCCACGGCGATCCGTACGAGCACGTCGCTCCAGACCCAGTGCGTCAGCCAGCCTCCCGTCCAGTTCCCCCCTGCGGCGGCGAGTGCGACGGCCGCGAGGACGAAGGGGAAGGCGAGTCCGTCATTCAACCCGGCCTCGCTGGTCAGCGCGAAGCGGACCTCGTCCTCGTCGTTCTTCGCGGCGGACGGCTCGCCCACCCGCACCTCGGACGCGAGCACGGGGTCCGTCGGCGCCAGGACCGCCGCCACCAGGAGCGCCACGGACACGGGCCAGCCGAGCAACCCCCACGCGGCGATCACCGTCGCCCCGATGGTCAGCGGCATCGCCACCCCGAGCAGCCGCCAGGTCGAGGCCCAGGGCCGCCACCCGAAAGGACGGTTGATGGCCAGACCCGCTCCCATCAGCGAGACGATGACGCAGAGCTCGGTGAGATGGTGGACCCAGACCCGGTCGGCGACCGGGTCGAACGCCGGCAGCGGCAGCGGTGTCAGGTAGAGGACGACCCCTGCCGCGAGGAAGACGATCGGCACGGAGACCGGCAGGCGGGAGAGCAGCCGGGGCAGGGTCGCGGCGAGGAAGGCCCCGATGCCGAGGCACCCGTACACCGCGCCCTCGGTGGAGATCGACACGTCCCGCCTCAGCTTCCGTGCCGGGTCATCAGGCCAGGTCCCGGGGAACGGTCTCGTTCCAGGTGCGGGAGAAGACCCGGCGGCCGTCCTCGTAACCGTCCAGCGTGGCATCGACGGTGAACGCGTCGGCATTCGACGTCAGCACGGTGCTCGTCTCGACCCGGACGTCCCAGCCGGGCCGGGAGAACCGCATGGTCCACCGTCGACCGCCGTACGGAACTCCCGCATGTCCGAGACGCCGAAGGCCAGCTCGGACGAGTAGGCGAGAGCGGGCTTGAGCCACATCGGGAAATCCACCCCGTCCGGAGGACGCGGATCGTCGCTGTCCAGGTCCACCATGCCGAAGCGGGGATGCTCGTCGATGACCTTGCGCTGCTCCAGCCGACTCCAGTACTTGTGCTCGCACGTGACGACGGATTCGAGGCTGGTGCTGGTGGTGCCGTACTCCGCGCTCAGCAGGGGCACGAGCGTGCTCACCGGGAAGTCCCAGTAGCCGACGATCGCGTCGACGCTTCCCTCGTGCGTCGAGCACGGCCCGGGCCCGGGCCGGCAGTTCGTCGACGGTGGTCTCGTCCTCCTGCAGCTCCTTGACGCTGAGCAGGGGGTGGAGGCGGTGGTGGCGGGCGTCCGGAACGGCTTCCAGCGTCCGCAGGTTCGCCTCGTTCAGTCCGAGGATGAAGATGTTCTTGCGCTGGTCCCGGGACACGGGTTCTCCTTCGGCTCGGGGCGGGGGGCCTGCGCCGTCTACCCAAGTGCGGGTGTTCAAACGAAACCGCCCGGACCGGGCTTCAGGCCCGGGGCCGGATCCGTGCCTCCGGCGGGGTTTCGCCGGTGATGCTGGCGATCAGCTCGGCGCAGAGTTCGCGCAGCTTGATGTTGCGGTGCTGCGACGCCGTGCGCAGAACGTCGAAGGCCTTCTCCGGGGTGCAGCGTTGCTGGCCGACCACGACGCCGATCGCCTGGTCGATGACGGTGCGCGAGCGCAGGGCGGCCTCCAGGTCCGCGGCGAACTCTTCGGTGTCCGCGATGCGCTGGGCCAGGGCGATGGCCCCGGTGGCCTGTGCGGTGAGCAGCCTCAGCGCCGTCAGGTCGGCCGTGTCGAAGGCGTGCGGGACGGGCGCGTACAGGTTCAGCGCTCCTGCCGTGTGGCTGTGCGGTGCGATCGGCAACGACAGCGAGGAGCGGGCACCGCAGACCGCGGCGTAGGCCGGGTAGTCGGCCCAGCGGTTCTCCCGCAGAGTGTCGGGCACGCTGACCTCCTGGCCTGTGCGCATCGCCTGGAGGCACGGGCCGTCGTCCTGGCCGTACTGGGCCTCGTCCAGCTTCGTGGCGGAGGCCCCCACGCTGGAGACGGTGACCGGACGCCCGAGCCTCTCCAGCGTGATGCCGCAGCCGTCGGCCTCCTCGACCAGGGCGAGGGCGCTCCGGGCGAGGGCACGCAGGAAGTCGTCCAGCGACGTGGTCTCCAGGAGCAGCGCGGTCGTGTCCGGCGCCTCGGCCACGGGCCTGTCAGTCATGATCATCTCGTTCTGGGCGGTGACCCGCCGTCGAAAAGGGCGGGGCAGAGCTGGGCGGCGCGGTCCGGGCCGCCGGGACAGGGCAGCCGCCACCGACGCACCGGCGCCGAGCGGGCTCCGGGCGTGAGGCGGTGCGGAGGGTCAGTCGTCGAGGCCGGGCGGCCGCAGAGGGGCGGGCGCGGGCAGGAGGGCTGCCGTCGGGGCGCCTGCGGGGTGGTGGGTTCTCGTCACGGGATGCCTGCTGCGGGGCGCCCGTAGAGGCGGGCGCGCGGCGCTGGAAATGTCGGCAGGCGGAGGCGGTGCCGAGGCCACGAGGGCGGCGCGGCGACGAGGGGAGGGGTTCACGGAAAACTCCACGGAGGCAGGAAAAATTCTTGCGGGCCGTTTCCTGACCTCCAGCGCTTCATTATGCCCTCTCCCGTCCGGCGCGGTCGGCCCGGCGTCGCCGAGCTGGTCCGCTCCGGCCCGGAATCGCCGCAGCACGACGGGGGTCGACTCCGCGGGGTGTGCACCGTGCAGTCGATCCGCCGTCAGCTTCGGCCACCGCCTCCGGCCTTCAGCGCTTCCCCGGGATGCGGGGGCGGGACGTGTCGGCGTACGGACCGCGCGGCCGCGGCGACGCCCCGGCGGCCGGCGGCACACTTCGGCGGGCGCCGGGCCCGGCGTTCCGGGACGTCTCCGGCTCCGGCCGGCACCCCCGGCTGCGCAGCTCCGCGCCCGGGAGGGTGGCGGCGACCCGCAGGACGCGGTGGAGCCCGGCGGCGCTCAGGATCTCGCGGGCCATGTCGTGCCCGGCCACCACGGCCATCGAGATGCCGCGCTCCTCGGCCTGGCCCCGTACCCGCAGGAGGAGCCCCAGAGCCCGGGGGGTGAGCAAGGGGGTGCGGATGTCCACGATGATCGCCCGGGGTCCGCAGCATGGCAGTAGGCGGACGATCTCGCGCTCGATCGCCGCCTCGTTGTCGAGGTCGACCACTCCGCCGAGTTCCACGACAAGGTGGGCGGCGTCGAGGCGATAGCTGAGCAGGAACATGGGCACTCCAGGGAAGCAGGGCTGAGAGCGCGGCCGCTTCCTGACCTGCGTCGGGTTCGTATGCCCATTCTTCGGCGCTCGACACCTGTGCGACGGCGGCAGGCCGGGGGCGGTGTCCGCCCCCGGAGGGGGTACACGCAAGGGGCGGCGCGACACGGCCCGTACAGTGCCATGCTGGTCCCAGGGCCCCGAACCGGAAGGGAGCGATCATGACCGACGACGGAGTGCTCACGCCGGGGCCGCCCGACCTCGTCTCTCTCCTGCTGGACACGAACACGGTGGACGAGTTTCTCCTCGCGCTGGCCGAGAACGCCCTGCGCATGTCCCCCACGGCCGACGGGTGCGGCGTCACGCTGGAGCGGGAGAACCGCCCGCTGACGGTAGCCAGCGCGGGCATCAGCGCACCGCCCTTGGACGAGGCCCAGTACGGGCAGGACGACGGCCCCTGTCTGGAGGCGCTGCGCGACGGGCACGAGGTCTACGTGAGCGACATGCGTGAGGAGGGCCGCTGGAACGGCTACCCCGCCTTCGCGGTCGCTTCCGGGACCCGGTCGTCGCTCTCGCTGCCGATCGCGGCGCACTCCCACACGGCGGGCGCCCTGAATCTCTACTCGCCCAAGGAGAACGGCTTCGAGGACGTCGATCTAGGCGGACTGCGCGCACTGGCCGCCCAGGCGACGGGGGCCGTCGCGCTCGCCCAGCGGCTCGCGGACACCCGGACCTTCACCGCCGATCTGGAGGCCGCCCTCCAGTCACGCGCCGTGATCGACCAGGCGGCCGGGATCGTGATGAACCAGCGCCGTTGCAGTTCGGAGGAGGCGCTGAAGACCCTGCGTACCGCGTCGCAGCACCGCAACGTGAAACTCAGGGACCTCTGTGCGCAGTTGGTCAGCAGCATCTCCGGTGCGCCTCCCACCAGCGGTCCCGGTCTGCGTCCCCGGCCGTGACCTGAGGTCGGACACGTACGGCCCAACGACGGACGCAGCATGTTTGGCCTCCGTTGCGGGGGTACTCCTGCAGCAGGTATCCGGCGTACGCGGAGCTCAGGCGCCGACCGGTTGGGAAAGCAGCCATCGGCGCCGTCCGCCGGCTTGAGGGAGTTACTTCCTGTCCACGTCTCCAGGAGCGTTGTTCCGGTGCGCGCTGTTTAGTGGGATCCGTACGGGAAACGCGGGGGTCGTCCCCCGAGACGGAGTGAGGAGCACGTCATGCCGGCCGGATCGAACAAGAAGCGTGAACGGCAGTACGAGCACATCAAGGAGAGCCAGGAGGAACAGGGCGCCTCGACGGGCCGCGCGAAGGAGATCGCGGCACGGACCGTCAACAAGCAGCGCGCCCGGTCCGGCGAGTCGAGGACGGCGAGCAAGACGTCGACTCAGGACAAGAAGTCCGCCTACGAACGCGGCGGCGAACGCTCCCACAAGGGCGCGCAGGGTCCCACGAAGGACCAGCTGTACGCGGAGGCGAGGAAGAAGAACATCGACGGGCGTTCCTCCATGAACAAGGAACAGCTCCGCAAGGCCCTCGGGCGCTGACTGCCGGTCGGCACCATCCGGCCGGACAGCCGCCCGAACGACGAGGAGCAGGACATGCCCGCAGACGCACGCGGCGATGACGTTTACCAGCCGCAGGACGACGACGGCTCGATTCCCCCGAACGATGAGCTCGACCTGGAGAACACGCTCGACGAACGGGACCTGGACGACCAGATGGAGGAGGGCTACAGCCCTCCCGAACGCCCCCTGGGTGTGACCAAGTTCGGCACGACGGGGGCGGAGGAGCGCCAGGGCGAATCGCTGGACCAGCGGCTTGCCCAGGAGGTCGACGATGTGGAGCCGCCCGCGGGCGACGGCATCGGTGACCTCGCCGAGGGCGAGGGCGAACCCCAGGAAGGGTCCACCGTCGAGCCCCGGGCAGGCCGGCTCAGTGGCGCGGACGACGCGACCGGGCGGGAGAACGACGTGTTCGCCGAAGACGTGGGCATCGACGGCGGCGCCGCGTCGGCCGAGGAAGCTGCCGTCCACGTCACGGACGAGGAAGACATCCCCCAGCACCGCGACAGCTGACAGCTGACATGCGGGAAAGTCGGTGCGCGGCGAGAGGAACGGCTGAGCATGGCAGGCGCGGCGATCTTCGATGTGGACGGCACGCTCACGGACACCAACCACCTGCATGTGGTGGCGTGGTGGGAGGCGTTCCGGCAGGCCGGGCACACGGTGCCGATGCCGGACATCCACCGGGCGGTCGGGCTCGGCTCCCATGACCTGATCGAGCGGCTGCTCGGGGCCGACCGGAATCCCGAGCAGGACGAGGCCATCAGCTCCGCGCACACGGTCCTCTACGGAACGTACTTCGACCGGCTTCCCGCCTTCCGGCGCGCCGGCGACCTGCTGCGCACCCTGGCCGGACGTGACTGGCGGGTCGTCCTCGCCACCTCGGCGAGCGGTGCGGAGCTCGCGGCGCTGCGGCGGGCGGTGGACGCGGACGAGGCGATCCGGGACACGGCGAGCTCGGACGACGTCGACCGCGGCAAGCCGTCCGCGGAGCCCGTGGAGCTGGCCTGCCGACTGGCCGGTGTCACTCCGGAGCAGGCGGTGTTCGTGGGCGACACGGTGTGGGACATGGAGGCGGCGGCCCGGGCCGGGGTGGGCGCGGTGGCGCTCCTGTCGGGCGGTATCCCGCGCGCCGATCTGGAGCGGGCGGGGGCGGACGTGGTCTACCGGGACGTCGCCGATCTGCTCGACCATCTCGACGACAGCCCGTTCGGGGCGGACCCCGGCTGAGACGCGCGGAACCGACTCGCGCGGTTCGGAGCCTCGGGGTACGCATGTTTAGCACAGCTTCAGCCGGGTATGGGGGGTTTTGTGCTTCGGACAAGAGGCGCGCCCGTGGGATTCCGGGCCGCATCTGTCCGACCCGGCGACCTTCCCGCGGCGGCCCAAACGCATTGTCGACGAGGAGTGACCGCCATGCAGGCAGCACCCGCCCCCGAGAACGACCGCCCTACCGACACCCCATCGCCCGACCGGGCGTTCCGGCGGCTGCGGGCGCTTTCTCCCGGGCCCGAACGTGACGCGCTGCGCGAGGAGACGATCTGCGCATGGCTCCCGATGGCCCACCGGATCGCCACTCGGTTCCGCAACCGCGGCGAAGCCATGGACGATCTGCGGCAGGTGGCCGCGATGGGGCTGGTCAAGGCGGTCGACCGCTACGACCCGGAGCGGGGCAAGGCCTTCGAGACCTATGCCGTACCCACGGTCACCGGGGAACTGAAGCGGCACTTTCGCGACCACACCTGGGATGTCCATGTGCCGCGCCGCGTCCAGGACCTCCGCAACCGGGTGCGGGTGGCACGCCGCGAGCTGGCGCAGAGCGGCGGGGGCGAGTCCCCGACCTGCGCCGAGATCGCCTCGGCCACCGGGCTCGGCGAGGAGGACGTGGCTCTGGGACTGGAGGCCCTGGAGAGCTACAGCGCCCTCTCGCTGGACGCCGAACCCGCGGGTGTGGAGGGCGGTTCGCCCCTGCTCGACCGGCTGGGGTCCTGCGACACGGCCCTGGACACCGCCGTCGACCGTGAGGCCGCCAAGCCGGGGCTGCGGGAGCTTCCGGAGCGGGAGCGGACGATCCTTTACCTCCGCTACTTCCAGGACATGACCCAGGTGCGGATCGCCGAACGCCTCGGCATCTCGCAGATGCACGTGTCGCGCCTGCTCAGCCAGTCCTGCGAGCGCGTGCGCGACGGTGTGCTCCAGGGTGTCGCCTGACGGGCCACGCCCTTCTCAGGGCGTCAGCGGTGTGCGTAGCGCCGAGCGGCCTTCGCGCCACGCCGCCAGCAGGTGGTCGCCGAGGACGTCCTCCAGGTGTCCGGTCGCCTCGATGCCCAGCACGACGTCGGCCGCGAGGCCGGGCTCGTCCTCCAGCAGGCCGCCGATCACCTCGTGGCGCACCACCTGTTCGTGGACCGCGTCGGCCTCCACGTGCTCGTCGTAGAACCGCTGGGCGGCGGGGCCCGCACCCGCCCGGCGCAGAGCCTCGGCCAGTCGCCTCGATCCGGGGGACGAGGTGATCTCCACGGTCGCGAAGTGGCCGACCAGGGCTCCGCGCAGCCGCCGGTGCAGGCCGAAGAGGGACATCATGTTGACGACGGCCAGGGCCTGGGCGGGCGCGGCGTCCAGGTAGTGGCCGTACCGGGGGTCGAGGCCGAGGTCGGTCATCAGGTCGGCGAAGAGCTGGGCGTGGACGTTCTCCGCCCGTCCCGCGCCGAATTCGTCGAACTCGACGGCGACCATGCCCGCCTTCGCCCGGCCCCGGAGCCTGGGCACCACCCACAGATGCGGATCGGCCTCCTTGAGGTGGTAGAGGGAGCGCACGACGGCGTACTCGCGCAGCTGCCACAGCTCGCCCTCCCGCCGGAGGTGGTGGCTGACGCCGTGGCCGTCGTCCCCGACGGGTTCCACCTGGAGCTCGTCCACCGCCCCGGCCACGTCCCGCCCGCCCGAGCCGGCGTCGCGCCGCAGCGCGTCCAGGAAGACTGCCTCGGCCGCCGCGCGGACGCCGAGCAGGGCGGGGTCCCATTCCAGTCGCTCGTCCACCCCGGCGAACCCCCGGTAGTGGAGCTCGTACAGGACGTACAGGAGGAGCTGGAGGTCGTC
The DNA here is from genome assembly GCF_000261345.2 of Streptomyces globisporus C-1027. NCBI lineage: Bacteria > Bacillati > Actinomycetota > Actinomycetes > Kitasatosporales > Streptomycetaceae > Streptomyces > Streptomyces globisporus. The sequence continues at coordinate 699,782 of NZ_CP013738.1, forward strand.
CCCGTACGGGTCGGAGCGGCGGACCGCGTCGGCGGCGGGCAGCCGGGTGCCGCTGCCCGCCAGCGCGGCGAGGACGCCCTCGCTCAGGGGTCCGCGCGCCGGGGGGAGCTCGGGGGGCGCCGCCGGGCTGTCGCGGGGGGTGGTGGCCTGGGTCGTCACGGTCGTGGCTCCTCCTCGCCCTTCTGGGGCTGTCGGCCGTCGGGGCGGTCTTCCGCGGGCCCGGCGGGCTTGCGGCGGCGGTGGCTGGTGTCGCACCAGGGGTAGGCGCGGCTGCGGCGGCAGGTGCAGATCGCAACGACGAAGCGGTCGGACCGGGTCGTCGTACCGTCGTCGCCGACGACCTCGACCGGCCCTTCCACCAGGATCGGGCCCTCCCGGTTCACCACCACGCGGCGTGGTGCCTCATTCCTTCCGGCCACGGATCACCACCAGTTCCTCCCTGTCCGGCCGGTCCCGCAGCAGGCCCTGATCGCGCAGCCAGGCGGCCCGGCGGCGGGTGACCGGACCGAACGGGATGGTCACCCGGTCGATCACGGAGACATCGAGACCGGCCGCGGACAGCCTGCCGACCGTCTCGTCCGGGCGGCTCAGCCCCGACTGGACGAGCAGGAGCAGACCGCCGGGGCGCAGGGCGGTGAAGGCGTCGTCGCAGATGCGGTCGAGGATCACCCGGCCGTCGGGGCCCGCGTCCCAGGAGCGGCCGGGCCCGTAGCGCGGCACGGTCAGGCCGGGGGCAGGAACGTACGGGGGGTTGCTGACGACGGCGTCGAACGTACGGCCCGGCAGGGCCCGGAGCAGGTCTCCCCTGCGTACGGTGACGGGCAGGCGGGCGAGCGCGGTGTTCAGCCGTGCGGACGCCACGGCCCGGCGGCTGATGTCCACGGCGGTGACGCGGGCACCGAGCCGGGCGGCGTGCAGGGCCAGCGCGCCGGTCCCGGTGCACAAATCCAGCAGATCCGTACCCGGGCCGATCCCCTCGCGGCGCATGGCCAGGGCCAGCAGCAGCGTGTCGGTCTGCGGGCGGTACACCCCCGGAAGCCGCACGACCCGGCCCGGACGCGGGGCCGCCCCACCCACCGCCGGGGCCGTGACGGAAGCGTCCGGCAGGACCTCCGGAGTCACCGGGTCGTCCTCGCCCTCGGAGAGCCGCACCCCTCGGCCGCCGTTCAACGGCCGGACGTCCCGTCCGGGCGGTCCCGCCGCCCCAGCCGGTCCGCGTCGGCCTGCCGACGCCGTCCCTCGTCCCTGCGGCCCTGGTCGTCGAGCGCCTTGCCGTCCGACTCCTTGACCAGTCCGCGGGCCTTCAGGACCTTGGCCCGCAAGATCCTGCGCACGTCACGCATCGTGTCCTCCTGTGCGGTCAGCAGTAGTTCCACCGTCGAGCGGTTCATGTCTCCTCGCCAGCGGGGCAGAGCCCGCGGGGACCGTCACCGGGCGGTCCGGTGCTCGGTGGCTCGCGCCGCTGTACCGGAGTGACCCCGTACGGCTCCGCCAAACGCACGATCCGCTGTTCGTGCAACCGTCGTACGCTGAATCCCCCGTTCCGACCGACCGACAGGAGACCGAGGTGGCCGCAGGGAGTCCGGTCGACGCGACAGTGGCGGAGGTCATGGCCGAGCTGGCCGCGCTGGAGGACCCCCGGGCCCGCGCGGTGAACGAGAAGCACGGCGACGACCACGGGGTGAACCTCGGCAAGCTGCGGGCCGTCGCGAAACGGCTCAAGACGCAACAGGAGCTCGCGGTCCGGCTCTGGGAGACGGACGACACCGCGGCGAGGCTGCTGGCGCTCCTGATCTGCCGCCCGAAGGCGTTCGGGCGTGACGCCCTGGACCGCATGCTGCGCGAGGCCCGCGCACCCAAGGTGCACGACTGGCTCGTGAACTACGTGGTGAAGAAGAGCCCGCACGCCGAGGAGCTGCGCGTGGCCTGGTCCGCCGATCCGGATCCCGTGGTCGCGAGCGCCGGCTGGGCGCTCACCACCGAGCGCGTCGGCAAGAAGCCCGACGGCCTCGACCTTCCGGGGCTGCTGGACGTCATCGAGGCGGAGATGAAGGACGCCCCGGACCGTCTGCAGTGGGCGATGAACCACTGCCTGGCCCGGATCGGCATCGACCACCCCGGTCTTCGTGCGCGGGCCGTCGGCATCGGTGAGCGCCTGGGGGTGCTGAAGGACTATCCGACCTCCCCGGGGTGCACCTCCCCGTACGCGCCGGACTGGATCGCCGAGATGGTGCGCCGGCAGGACGCCGGGTAGGAGGAATCTCGGAGGTCCTCGCACCCCGATCCACGACGGCCTCAGAGCCGGCTGACGACCCGTCGTTCCGGGCCGGGCTCCCGGTGGATGGGCTCCGCTCCCCCGGTCAGCGGCAGGCCCGTGCCGCCACGCCGGGCCGCGACGATCTCCGCCGCGATGGACAGCGCCGTCTCCTGCGGCGTACGGGCTCCGAGGTCCAGCCCGATGGGCGACCGCAGCCGCTCCAGCTCACGGTCGCCGAGGCCCGCCTCGCGCAGCCGCCGGGTGCGGTCCTCGTGGGTGCGGCGCGACCCCATCGCGCCGACGAACGCGACGGGCATCCGCAGCGCCTCCGTGAGCAGCGGCACGTCGAACCGGGCCTCGTGCGTGAGGACGCACAGCACGGTACGGGCGTCGGTGCGGGTACGCCGCAGATAGCGGTGGGGCCAGTCGACGACGACCTCGTCGGCCTCGGGGAACCGGGCGGGCGTGGCGAAGACGGGCCGGGCGTCGCACACCGTCACATGGTGGCCCAGGAACTTGCCGGCCCGGACCAGCGCGGCGGCGAAGTCGACCGCGCCGAAAACGATCATGCGGGGCGGCGGGACGCTGGTCTCGACGAGCAGGGTGAGTCCGCCGGGGCAGTGCGAGCCGTCCTCGGAGAGGGCGACGGTGCCGGTGCGGCCGGTGTCCAGCAGGGCCGAGGCCTCGGCCGCCGCCGTACGGTCCAGCTCCGGGTGGCCGCCGAGCCCGCCCGCCTGGGAGCCGTCGGCGCGGACGAGCAGCGCCCGCCCCAGGAATCCTTCGGAGCCGTCCACCACCCGGGCGAGGGCCGCCGCCTCACCGGACACCGCGGCGGACAGCGCGGCCCGCAGGACCTCCCGCCCCGGTGCGTCGGACCGTGCCGGCGTGACCATGATGTCCAGGACGCCGCCGCAGGTCAGGCCGACGGCGAAGGCGTCCTCGTCGCTGTAGCCGAAACTCTCACGCAGGCTCTCGCCGGTGGCGAGGGCCTGCGCGCACAGTTCGTAGACCGCACCCTCCACACAGCCGCCGGAGACCGAGCCGATCGCGGTTCCCTCGCTGTCGACGGCGAGGGCTGCCCCCGGCCCGCGCGGCGCGCTGCCGCCGACGGAGACGACGGTGGCGACCGCGAACTCCCGGCCCTCCGTCATCCACCGGTGCAGCTCACCGGCGATGTCAAGCATCCGCCACTCCCCCGGCGGGCTCCTGCCCCGTCGCGGCGAGGACCCGGTCGGGGCGGATCGGCAGATCCCGGTGGCGTACGCCGGTGGCGTGCCAGACCGCGTTGGCGACGGCCGCCGCCGCGCCCACGATGCCGATCTCCCCGACGCCCTTGATGCCCACCGGGTCCTCCGGGTCGTGGTCGTCCACCCAGTCCACCTCGATGGCGGGGGTGTCGGCGTGCGTGGCGACGTGGTAACCCGCGAGGTCGGGGGCGTAGTGGCCGCCGCTGTTGCGGTCGCGGACCGCCTCCTCGTGCAGGGCCATCGAGATTCCCCAGGTCATCCCGCCGACGAGCTGGTTGCGGGCGGTGAGCGGGTTGACGATCCGGCCCGCCGCGAAGACGCCCAGCATGCGGCGCACCCGGATCTCGCCGGTGGCGGTGTCCACGGCGACCTCGGCGAACTGCGCGCCGAACGAGTGGCGTTCCTTCCGCGCGAGCGCCCCGAGGGCCTCGGTGGTGTCGGACCGTACGGTGATGCCCTCCGGCGGGATGGACGTGGTCATCGCGAGCCGCTCCCGCAGTTCGGCGGCGGCCGCCGTGACCGCCCAGGCCCAGGAGCGGGTGCCCATGGATCCGCCGGCGATCATCGCGGGGCCGAAGTCGCTGTCGCCGATGCGGACCCGGACCTGTTCGGGTGCGGTCTCCAGCGCGTCGGCGGCGATCAGGGTGAGCGCGGTGCGGGCTCCGGTGCCGATGTCGGCGGCGGTGATCCGTACGGTGAAGGAGCCGTCCGCCTCGGCCGTGACCACGGCCGTCGAGGGGGCGGCCCCGGCGCCGAAGGAGGCCGCGGCCGTGCCGGTGCCCAGTAGCCAGCGTCCTTCCCGCCGGGTACCGGGGCGCGGGTCGCGGTCCGCCCAGCCGAACCTGCGGGCCCCTTCGCGGAAGCAGGCGGCGAGGTTGTTGCTGCTGAACGGGAGCCCCGAGACGGGACCGACGTCCGGCTCGTTGCGCAGGCGCAGTTCGATCGGGTCGATGCCGCCGCGTTCGGCGAGTTCGTCGAGGGCCGCCTCGATCGCGAAGGATCCCGGGGCCTCCCCCGGTGCCCGCATCCAGGTCGGGGACGGCACGTCGAGCCGGACGACGTGGTTGGCGGTGCGGTGGGCGTCGGCGTCGTACAGCACCCGGGCGACGCCGGCGCTGGGCTCGACGAACTCGTACACCGTGGACGTCTGGTTCAGCGAGCGGTGTTCCAGGGCCAGCAGCCGGCCGTCGGGGGCCGCGCCGAGCCTGACCCGCTGGGTGGTGGGGCTGCGGTAGCCGCCCAGCGAGAACGTCTGACGCCGGGTCAGCACCACGCGTACCGGGCGTTGCAGGGCGGTGGCGGCCATCACGGCGGACACCTGGTGGGCGCGCAGCCCCTTGCTGCCGAAGCCGCCGCCGATGTGTTCGGAGCGCACCCGCACCGAGGAGGCGTCGAGCGAGAACATCGTGGCCAGTTCGCCCTGGACCCAGCCGGCGCCCTGGTTGGAGTCGACGACCTCCAGCCGGCCTCCCTCCCACCGGGCGGTCGCCGCGTGCGGCTCCATCATGCTGTGCTGCTCTTCGGGGGTGGTGTACTCCGCGTCCACCACGAAGGCGGAGGCGGCCAGTTGAGCCTCCAGGTCGCCCTTCTCCGTCTCGGCGGGCATGTGGCCGGCGGCGGCATAGGCGCCGGGGTGCTCCGCGTGCAGCGCGGTGTCGTGGGGTTCGCTGTCGTACGTCACGACGAGCGCTTCCGCCGCCTCCCTCGCTTCCTCGGGGGTCTCGGCGACGACCAGCGCGACCGGCCAGCCGGCGAACGGCACCCGGTCGTTCTGGAAGACCGCGCAGGTCGGGTCGGGCGGGGTGCCGAGCATGCCGACGTAATCGGTGTGCAGGCGGGGGGCGTTGCCGTGGTGGAGCACGGTGAGCACGCCCGGCATGGCGAGGACCGGGGCGGTCTCCACGTCCAGGATCCGGCCACGGGTGACGGTGGACAGCACGAGCCAGCCGTGGGCCAGGTCCGCGAAGGGGATCTCGCCCGCGTAACGTGCCGCGCCGGTGACCTTCTCACGGCCCTCGATACGGGTACGGGCGGTGCCGACGGCGCCGCGGAGCGCCGAGGGGCCCGGGGTGGTGGTCGTCATCGGGCGTCCTCCCCGGCGAGTTCGGTCAGGACGGAGACCACGAGATTGCGCATGAGGGTCACCTTGTATCCGTTGTGGGGCAGCGGCCGGGCGGCGGCCAGCTCGGCGTCCGCGGCGGCGGCGAAGGTCGCGCCGTCGGCCGGTGCGCCGGTCAGGACGGCTTCGGCCGCGCGGGCGCGCCAGGGGCGGGAGGCGACGGCCCCGAGGGCCAGGCGTGCTTCGCGTACGCGGCCGTCCTCGACGGCGAGTGCGGCGGCGACGGAGCCGATGGCGAAGGCGTACGAGGCGCGCTCGCGCACCTTGCGGTAGCGGGAGCGGGCGGCGACGGGCGCGGCGGGCAGGGTCACATGGGTGATCAGCGCGCCGGGCGGCAGGGCGGTCTCCCGGTGCGGGGTGTCGCCGACGGGGAGGTAGAAGTCGGTGATCGGGACTTCGCCGGGTCCGTCTGCGCTCTCGTAGGAGACGAAGGCGTCGAGGGCGGTGAGGGCCACCCCCATGTCGGAGGGGTGCACGGCCACGCAGTGGCCGGATGCGCCGAGGACCGCGTGGTTGTGGTGCTCGCCCGAGACGGCGGGGCAACCGCTGCCCGGGGAGCGCTTGTTGCAGGGCTGGGAGAGGTCGGTGAAGTAGCCGCAGCGGGTGCGCTGGAGGAGATTGCCGCCGACGGTGGCCATGTTGCGCAGCTGCCCGGAGGCTCCGGCCAGCAGGGCCTGGGTCAACGCCGGGTATTGGCGCCGGACTTCGGGGTGGACGGCGAGATCGCTGTTGGTGACGGTCGCCCCGATGCGCAGGCCGCCGTCCGCCGTGGGTTCGATGCGGTCCAGGGGGAGTTCGCGGACGTCCACGAGGAGGGCGGGGCGTTCCACGCCGGTCTTCATCAGGTCGACGAGATTGGTGCCGCCGCCTAGATACCGCGCGTCCGGGTCGGCGGCGAGGAGGGTGACCGCACCGGTGACGTCGTGGGCGCGCTGATAGCCGAATTCCCTCATGCGGCGGCCTCCTCGGCGGCGTCTTTCCCGGCCGCGTGTCCCTCTGCGGCGTGCTTCCCGGCCGTGCTTCCCTCTGCGGCGTGTTCCCCTGCGGCGCGGGCGACGGCCTGGACGATCGAGACGTAGGCGCCGCAGCGGCACAGGTTGCCGCTCATCCGCTCGCGGATCTCCTCGGGCGTCAGCGGTGGCGGTCCCGCCTCGGGAGCCGGGTCGTCGGTGACGGCGCTCGGCCAGCCGGCCGCGTGTTCCTCGATGACGGCGATGGCCGAGCAGATCTGGCCGGGCGTGCAGTAGCCGCACTGGTAGCCGTCGAGGTCGAGGAAGGCCTGCTGGACGGGGTGCAGTTCGTCGGCATCGGCCACGCCTTCGATGGTGGTGATCTCGCGGCCCTCGGCCGCGACCGCGAGGCTCAGGCAGGAGACGACGCGCCGCTGGTCGACCAGGACGGTACAGGCGCCGCACTGCCCCTGGTCGCAGCCCTTCTTGGTGCCGGTGAGGTCGAGGCGCTCGCGCAGGGCGTCGAGGAGCGTGGTGCGGTGGTCGATGGGCAGGTGATGCTTCTCGCCGTTGATGTTCAGGGTGATCGCACTGGACGTCGACGAGGGCGCTGGGGCCATGTTCAGCCTTCTCTGGTGTCGGGAGACGAGAACCGGGACTTCGGTCGGCGACCGCAGGCCCCGGCCGGGAGTAAGGTAGCCCTAACCGGACCACTGTCCGCTTACCTCGAAAAACGTAACGGACAGCTGTCCGGTTAACAAGGACGGGTTTCGGCCACGCACCCCGAGTCCGGCCACGCCCCCGAGGAGGATCCGTGTCCCAGCAGCCGAAGAAGGACACCGCCATGCGTTCGGACGCTCAGCGCAACCGCGAGCGCATCCTGCGGGTGGCCACGGTCGAGCTGACGCTGCGCGCGGACGCCCCGCTGAGCGCGATCGCCAAGAAGGCGGGGGTCGGGCAGGGCACCTTCTACCGCAACTTCCCCCACCGGGAGGCGCTGGTCCTGGAGGTCTACCGCTACGAGATGCAGCAGGTCGCCGACGCGGCGTGCGAGTTGCTCCAGAGCCGCCCGCCGGAGAGGGCCCTGCGCGAGTGGATGGACCGGCTCGCCCGCTTCGCGATGACGAAGGCGGGTCTCGCGGACGCGATCCGGCTGGTGACCAGCGCGCCGGGCGGCCCCGCCAGGCCCGGCCCCACCCCGGTCATGGAAGCGGCCGGAACCCTGCTGCGCGCCTGCGAGGACGCCGGCGCCATCCGCCCGGGGGTGACGCCGGACGATTTCTTCCTCGCGATCGCCGGCCTCTGGCAGATCGATCCGCACGAGGACTGGGAGCCGAGGGCCGGCCGGCTCCTGGATCTCGTCATGGACGGCCTGCGTATGGGGGCACCCGGCCGATGACCGGACGGCCCGCCGTCGTTGTCGGCGGGCCGTGTGATGATGCCCCGTGCAGCGCTCGGACCTGGGGAGGGGACGGCGCGGAAACAGCGACGGGAGCGGTCAGTTGAGCAGGGGTGGGGCGTCCGTACCGGACGAGGAGTGGGAGCGGTTCCTGAGGGAGTCCGAGGCCGGCAGCCCGGGCGCGCCCGAGGAACCGTCGGCGCGGGCCCGGATGGTGACCCGGCGGCTCCAGGAGGAGCCCGAACCGCCGCGGGGGTGGCGGACGCACCAGCCGCCCCGGCCGAGCCGCGGCAAGGGCCGGCTCGCGGTGGGCCTCGCGGTCGTCGTGGTCCTGCTGGTGGCCGTGGCCGTCGCCCCCGGCCGGGTCGTCGGCTGGTTCGACGGCGGGGACGCGGTGGACACCCTGCCCCTCGCCGCGGAGTCGGAGCGCCCGGACGGTCCGCCCGCCCGCGAGGGGGACGGGCCGCTTCCCACGGAGGACGAGCCGTTCGCCGGATCCCCTGCGGCCCGGTGGGCCGACGGCGCGGCGGGCATCCACCTGCCCGCGCCGCGGGCGACCGGCTGGATGAGCGCGGCGGAGGTCGGTACGGCGCTGGACCGCACCCGGGACTTCCTGACCGCCTCCAGCCTCGACCCCGCCGTGCTGCGCGGCGAGCGGCCCACGAAGGCCCTGGCGCTCATCAACCCGCACCAGGCGGACGTGCGGGACTACGTGAAGAAGGCGTTCCGCGCGCCCGACCGCGAGAACGACCCGCTTCTGCTGTTCAGCCGCTTCCGGTCCGCCGATGTGCGGCCGGTCGGGGACGTGGTCAAGACGCGCGGCCGGGTCACCTTCCGGGAGGGCGAGAAGGGCGCGGTGGAGGTCTCCACCGACGTCACCTACGTCTACCCGGTCCGGCGCACCTCGGGCGACGACGAGGTCGCGCGCACCATCGTGCGCCGTGAGGTGGTGCTGAGCTGGGACGACCCGGAGAAGATCGTGATCGAGCCGGGGACGTTCTCCCTCGTCTCCTACAAGGTGGACACCACCAACGGCGGTTGTGGAACCTCCACCGGCTATCTCGTCCCCGCGTTCCTCGCCGACCGCTCCACCGCCGACGGCGGCGACGGCCCGGCGGTCGACCCGTACGACCGCAGCACACCGGTCGGGGAGCGGATGCGGGAGGGCGACGGCGAGGGCTGCGACATCGCCACCCGCTCGTGAGCGCCGCCCGCCCCTGAGGGCGCCCCGCCCCGGGCGGGCTACGGGGCCGGTTCCGCGACCGCCCCCGAGTCCGCCCACAGCTCGGCGAACCGGTCCAGCAGACCGGCTGCCGTCGCCACGTCGTCCGTCAACGGCCGGTCGGCCGACTCCGCGTCGAGCACCGAGGCCGCCAGTTCGAAGGCGCGACCGACGGGCAGTTCCGGGTCGAGGCGCAGCTCCCGCTGACGCAACGCCCGTACGGCCGCGACGAGTTCGCAACCCACGACGAGCCGGAACGCCTCGCAGGCCCGCAGGGTCTGGCGCGCCGCCAGCGAAGCGAAGCTGGCCTGCTCCTCGACGCCCCGCGAGAGCACGGCGTGCCCGAGCGAGGCGGGCGCGGAGTAGGCCCGCAGGTCGCCGAGGGCCGCCCCGGCCGCGTATTCGAGGATCATCACGCCCGAGGACGCGGGCTCGCCGTCCGCGAGGAAGGGGCGCAGCCGGGTGAAGCCCGGTTCGTTGAGGGTCGAGAGGCGGGAGGTGGAGAGCCGGGCCACCTGGGTGACCGCCAGCCTGAAGTGGTCCAGCGACAGGGCGAGTTGGGCGAGGTAGAAGCCGCCGTGGTGGTAGGCGGCCATGTCGTCGGCCGAGATCAGCGGGTTCTCGGCCGCCGCGTTGATCTCGACCTCCAGGACCCCTTCGAGCGCGTCCGCCGCATCGTGCGCGGGGCCGTGGATCTGCGGCAGACAGCGGAAGCCGTACGGGTCCTGGATCCGGCCGAGCGGGGGCGTCGGGCGGTCGGGGGCGCCGAGCAGCAGCCGCATCCGCTCGGCGGCCGCGGACGAACCGGCGTGCCGCCGCGCCTCGTGGACGGGCAGCGCGTAGGCCTCGTAACTGCCGTCGATCGCCATCAGGGAGAGGGCCGCCACCACCTGCGTCGCGCCGATCAGGGCGCGCAGTTCATGCAGGGCGAGAGCGGACTGGCCGAGGGTGAGGGCGTTGCTGCTGATCAGGGCGAGGGCGTCGTTGTTGTCGAGCGGCTGCGGTTCGGGGGCGATCCCCGCACCCTGCCAGGGGTGTTCGCCCGCGAGCGCCAGGCCCATCTGGGCGAGCGCCGCGATGTCGCCGGTGCCGACCGAGCCGAGGGCGTTGACCTTCGGGTGGGCGCCCGCCTCCAGGGCGTCGCAGAGCGCGGTGACGACGGTCGGGCGCAGCCCGGCACCGCCCGCGAGGAGCTGGTTGGCACGGACGGCGAGCATGGCGCGGACCTGGCGCGCGGGAAGTTCCTCGCCGATCGCTCCGGCGTGGCTGCGGAGCAGGCGCAGTCCGTGGTCGGCGGCCGCCTCGGTGGGCACGGACTCATTCCGGTTCGCGCCGACGCCGGTGGAACGGCCGTAGACGCGACCCCATGAAGCGATTTCCCGCGCGGCGTTCCACGAAGCGTCGACGCGCTTCATCCCCTCGGCCGCCGGGACGGGCCTGGCAACGGATTCGGCCATACGTACGACATCTGCGACCATCAGGCGGCGGCCGTCGAGGACGACGACCGCATCGTTGCCATCGGCCACCCTGTCCGCGATATGAGACGACATCAGGTGCAATACCTCCCTTGCCGGACGATCCGTCTTGCCCTGCGGCCGCCCGTAACCAGGGATTTACGCCCGGGCGGCGACGACCTATTGACAATCTATTCAGCCACCGAGAACTCTGCATGATGATATGCAGCCGGGCAAGGGACTCCTCATGATCCAATTCGACAAGGCCCACAAGCGCTTCCCGAACGGCACGACCGCGGTGCACGACCTCACGCTCGACCTGCCGGAAGGGGGCGTGACCGTCCTCGTCGGATCTTCCGGTTGCGGCAAGACGACCACGCTCCGCATGATCAACCGGATGGTCGAGCCGACCTCCGGGACGATCCGGGTGGGCGGCAAGGACGTCCTGGAGCAGGACGCCGCCGAGCTGCGCCGCTCCATCGGTTACGTGATCCAGCAGGCCGGGCTCTTCCCGCACCGCACCGTCCTGGACAACATCGCGACCGTACCGCTGCTGCTGGGCTGGGGCCGCGGGAAGGCGCGGGCGCGGGCGGCGGAGCTGCTGGAGACGGTCGGTCTCGCCGCCGACGCGGCCAAGCGCTACCCGCACCAGCTCTCGGGCGGTCAGCAGCAGCGCGTCGGGGTGGCCCGCGCGCTCGCCGCGGACCCGCCGGTCCTCCTGATGGACGAGCCCTTCGGCGCCGTCGACCCGGTGGTCCGCACTCAGCTCCAGGACGAACTGCTGCGGCTTCAGCGCGAGTTGAACAAGACCATCGTCTTCGTCACGCACGACATCGACGAGGCCGTACGGCTCGGGGACCGGATAGCCGTCTTCCGTACCGGCGGCCATCTCGTCCAGTGCGCCTCCCCCGCCGAGCTGCTGGCCCGCCCGGCGGACGCGTTCGTCGCGGACTTCCTGGGCGCGGAGCGCGGTCTGAAGCTGCTGTCGCTCACGACGCTCGAAGAGGTCGCCCAGAGCCCCGCGCCCGAAGGCGTCCGTTGGCAGCTGACCCTGGACGCCGGCGGCAGGCCGCTGGCCTGGCGCGACGGCGACAGCAAGGGCGCGGCGGAGATACCCGTCCGGCCCCTGCGGGACACCGACTCGCTGCTCTCCGCGCTCAACGAGTCGATCGCCGCGCCGAGCGGCCTGATCGCCCGGGTCGACGCGGACGGCGTCCTCACCGGCGTCACCTCCCGCGAGGACATCCACGCCCGCGCCGGCCAGGTGCACAGCGCGGCGAGCACGGTGGCGGCGTGAGTGTCGACTGGTCGTGGATAGCCGACCACACCGACGATCTCACCACCCTGACGCTCTCCCACCTCCAGGCCGCGCTGACCGCCGTCCTCCTCGGCCTGCTGATCTCGCTCCCGCTGGCCGTGCTGGCCCACCGGGTGCGCAGGCTGCGCGGGCTGCTCCTCGGCCTGTCGAACGTCCTGTTCACCATCCCGTCCATCGCGGTGTTCGTCCTTCTCCTCCCGGTCAGCGGGCTGACCCGCACCACCACCGTCATCGGCCTGACGATCTACACCCTCGTCGTGCTCCTGCGGAACACCGTCGAGGGCCTGGACTCCGTCCCCGCCCGGACGAAGGAGGCCGCGAAGGCCATGGGCACCCGGCCGCTGCGCACCCTGCTCACCGTCGAACTCCCTCTCGCCCTGCCCGTGATCATGGCGGGTGTGCGCATCGCGACCGTGATGGCGATCTCCCTGCTCTCCGTGGCCACGTACATCGGCGACGGCGGACTCGGCCAGCTGTTCACCGACGGATTCCAGCGCAACTTCCCCACCCCCGTCATCGTCGGCGTCGTCCTGACCCTGCTCCTCGCGCTCGTCGCGGACGCGCTGCTCGTCACCCTCCAGTACGTCCTGACGCCGTGGACCCGCCGGCAGAAGCAGGGGGCCTGACCTCATGTACGAACTCCTCAAGGGCCTCGGCTCCTGGCTGGTCGGCAGCGAGCAGTGGACCGGCTCCGACGGCATCGGCCACCGGCTCGCCGAGCACCTCCAGTACTCGCTGCTCGCCACGCTCGTCGCGGCCGCCATCGCCCTGCCGGTCGGTCTGCTCATCGGACACACCGGGCGCGGCGCGTTCGTCGCGATCAACCTGTCGAGCTTCGGCCGGGCGCTGCCCACGGTCGGTCTCGTGGTCCTCGTCTTCCTCGCCAGCGGTCTGTCGATGTGGCCGGTCTACATCGCGCTGGTGGCGCTCGCGGTCCCGTCCATCGTCACCAACACCTACGCCGGGATGACGGCGGTCGACCCGGAGGTGCGGGACGCGGCACGCGGCCAGGGGATGCGCTGGTACCAGGTGCTCTTCCAGGTCGAACTGCCCCTGGCGCTCCCCCTGATCATGACCGGGCTGCGGCTCGCGCTCATCCAGGTCGTCGCGACGGCGACCATCGCCGCGTACGTCTCCTTCGGCGGGCTCGGCCGGTACGTCTTCGACGGGCTCGCCCAGCGCGACCTCGTGCAGGTCCTCGGCGGGGCCGTGCTCGTGGCACTCGTCGCCGTCGTCCTCGACCTCGCGCTCTCCGCCCTCCAGCGCTTCCTCTTCCGCCACCGCCCCGCCCCGCAGTCCTAGGAGCCAGCCCCTCATGAACCGCGAGAACCGCATCAACCCCATGAACCGCAGGGCTCTCCTCGGCGGGCTCTTCGCCGCCGCCACCGTCCCCGCGCTCGCCGCGTGCAGCAGCGGCATCACCTCTCTCGAAGGAGACGGGGCCGGGGGCGGTGGCGGCGGCTCCAGCAAGGGCGGCGTCACCATCGGCACCGCCAACTTCACCGAGAACCAGGTCCTCGGGTACCTCTACGCCGCCGCGCTCGAAGCGGCCGGGGTGAAGACCACCGTCCGCCCGAACCTCGGCACCCGCGAGATCCTCATCCCCGCGCTCAAGGGCGGCGACATCGATCTGCTGCCCGAGTACCAGGGCGCGCTGCTGCACTACCTCGACACCAAGGCGACGGCCACCGAGGAGGGCACGATGCAGAACGCCCTCGCGATGCTCCTGCCGCGCGGCCTGCAGATCCTCCCGTACGGCGAGGCGGAGAACGCCGACGCCTTCGCGGTGACGAGGGAGACCGCCGACGAGTACGGCCTGAAGTCCCTGGCCGACCTGGCGAAGCACAACGGCAAGCTCGTCATCGGCGCGGCCCCCGAGGTCAAGAAGCGCACGGTGGGTTCGGTGGGCCTCAAGGAGGTGTACGGCGTGGAGTTCAAGGAGTTCAAGTCCCTCGACTCCTCGGGCCCGTTGGTCAAGGGAGCACTGAAGAAGGGCGATGTGGACGTGGCGAACCTGTTCACCACCGACACCGACATCGCCGCCGAGGGCTGGGTCGTCCTCACCGACCCGAAGAACCTCATCCCCGGCCAGCACGTCGTCCCGCTGATCGCCGACCGCAAGGCCGACTCGACCGTCCGCAAGGCGCTCGCCCGGCTCGGGTCCGTGCTGACGACGAAGGACCTCACCGAGCTGAACCGCCTGGTGGACAAGGACCGGAAGGACCCCGAGGACGTCGCGTACGACTGGGCGGCGGAGCACGGCATCAAGAAGTAGCCGCGTCCGGTCCGCGGTCGCCGGCCCGGACGGGCAGCACCACACCACCGAGAGACCAGGGAGCCGCAGCATGGCAGCCGAAGACCTGGTGGAGCGCCGCTCCATCGATGTCGTCCCGGACGACGAACGGCACGGGACCGCGTTCAGTCAGTTCACCCTCTGGCTCGGCGCCAACCTCCAGATCACGGCGGTGGTCACGGGCGCACTGGCCGTCGTCTCCGGCGGGGATGTGGTGTGGTCGGTCGTCGGCCTCCTGCTGGGCAATCTGCTCGGCGGCGCGGTCATGGCCCTGCACTCCGCGCAGGGCCCGAAGCTGGGTCTGCCCCAGATGATCCAGTCCCGGGCCCAGTTCGGGGTGAAGGGCGCCGTCGTCCCGCTGCTGCTGGTCATCCTCATGTACGTGGGGTTCTTCGCGAGCGGCAGCGTGCTGGCCGGCCAGGCGACGGCCCGGCTCATGCACACGGACGACACGGCCGGCATCGTCGTCTTCGCGGTGGTCACGGCCGTCATGGCGGCGGTCGGCTACCGGATCATCCACGCCCTGGGACGGGTGGCGAGCGTGATCTGCGCCCTGGCCTTCGTCTATCTGGGCATCCGCCTCCTGGACCGGGTCGACCTCTCGGCGCTGCTCGGCGACGCCCACTTCGACCTGCCGATGTTCCTGCTGGCGGTGTCGCTCTCGGCGTCCTGGCAGCTGGCTTTCGGACCGTACGTCGCGGACTACTCGCGCTATCTGCCGCGTACGACGTCGGGGCGGTCCACGTTCTGGTGGACCCTGTCGGGGTCGGCCATCGGCTCGCAGTGGTCGATGACGTTCGGGGTGCTCGTGGCGGCGACCGCCGGGGACGCCTTTCTCACGGACCAGGTCGGCTATGTGGTGGGGCTCGGCGGCGCGGGACTGATCGCGTCGTTCCTCTACTTCGTGATCGCGCTGGGCAAGCTGACCATCAATGTGCTGAACACGTACGGCGGGTTCATGTCGATGGTGACGAGCATCAGCGGATTCCGGGGTCAGCGGACGCTGTCGCAGCGCGGCCGGGCGGTGTACATCGGGCTCATCATGGTGGCGGGGACCGCACTGGCGCTGCTGGGCAAGGACAGCTTCCTGACGTCGTTCAAGGACTTCCTGCTGTTCCTGCTGACGTTCTTCACCCCGTGGTCGGCGATCAACCTGGTCGACTACTACCTGATCTCACGGGAGCGGTACGACATCCCCGCGCTCTCCGACCCCCGGGGCCGGTACGGCGCCTGGCGCTGGGACGCGCTCACCGTCTACGGGATCGGTGTCCTCGCCCAACTCCCGTTCCTGGTGACCCACTTCTACACAGGCCCGCTGGTGGACCCGTTGGGCGGCGCGGACATCTCCTGGATCGTGGGCCTCGTGGTACCGGCTGTCCTGTACTGGCTGCTGGCCCGCCGCGACACACGGCACATCCCCGAGGAGACGGTCTACGTCCTCGCCTCACCGCGCGAGCGGTGAGGGAACGACGGCGTGCACAGCGGGCGGGGCCCGACGCGTGATGCGTCGGGCCCCGCCCGCTGTGCCCACGGCGCGAGAGATCAGACGCGACGGTGGCGGCCGTAGTACTCACCCGTCGTGCGGTGGAAGTCCGCGTCGCCGACGTGCTTGTCCTTGTCGAACTCCGGGGAGTCCTTGATCTGGTCCTTGGTGAGGTCGACGTAGATCTTCTTGTCGTCGTTGTCGACGCGGCTCACCGTGCCCGCCGGGAGCAGGACGTGCTTGCCGAAGATCCATACGCCGGTGTCGACGACCAGGTACGAGGACGTGACGTCGTCGGAGTGCTTGTCGACCTTGCCGATGCTGCCGTCGGTGGCCTCGACCTTGTAGCCGATCAGGTCGGTGCCGACGGTGTGACCGGCGGTCGGCTGGTATCCCCACAGGTTCTCGGACATGAAAAACTCCTTCGTTCGCACGGAAATGCATGAGGTATTCGAAGCAGTTGGCGGACGGTTGCCGACGCCGGTTGGTCGTTGTCCGGGCGGGCTTTCCTTTTCCTCATCAACCGCTGACAGCCTCGTGCCCCGCCCTATCCGCCCCATGTCCCCGAAATCGGTAGTTTTTCCCTGGGTTCCGGGGGAACTCGGCGGGCTCGTGCTCTCAGCCCAGCAGCGCCGCGACGGCGATGAGCGCCGGGACCGACAGCAGCGTGGACAGCAGGATGGAGTCCCGCGCGAACCGTTCGGCGACGCGGTAGTGCGAGGCGTACGTGAAGAGGTTCTGGGCGGCCGGGAGGGCCGCGATCACGACGACGTCGAGCAGGGCCTCGCCCCGTAGGTCGAAGAGGCCCGCGCCGACGGCCCAGGCGACAAGCGGCTGGGCGACGGTCTTCAGCAGGGCGGACAGGTACAGCGCGCCCCGGTCCTCCCCGCGGCCGGGCCGCTCGGCGCCGCGCAGGGATATCCCGAAGGCGAGAAGGACCGCGGGGACCGACATGTTGCCGATGAGGACGAGCGGTTCGAGCAGCGGGCCGGGCAGGGTCAGGCCGGACGCCGCCACCGCAACCCCGGACAGCGATCCGATCGCCATGGGGTTGCGTAGAGGGGTGGTCAGCCGCCGGAGGAGCGACACCGGCTCCCCGGGACGGCTGAGGTCGAGGACGGTCAGGGCCAGCGGGGTCATCACGATCTGCTGGAGCAGCAGGACCGGCGCGACGAGCGAGGCGTCGCCGAGGACGTAGACGGCGATCGGAATGCCCAGGTTCCCGGCGTTGACGTAGCTGGAGCACAGGGCGCCGATGGTGATCCGTCCGGCGTCCCAGCGGAGGAACGGCCCGGCCACCGCGATGAACACGACAGCCGCCGCACCCGTGGCGATGGCGGTGACCAGCAGACGCTGTGACAGGACGACGGACAGGTCGGCGCCCGCGAGCATCGTGAAGAGCAGGGCCGGGGTCGCGACGTTGAAGGCGAGCCGGGTCAGCACGGTGCGGCCGTCCTGCCCCAGATATCCGCGGCGCCCTATGACGTACCCGACGGCGATGACGGTGGCGATCACCGTGAATCCGGTGAGAACTCCCTGCATGTCTTCCTTGCGGGTGGATCAGGTGCGGTGGGCGCCCGCCGGGCGGAACGGCTGGTCAGGTACGTGCCGGGACAGCGTCTCAGACCGGCGGTCGCGGTCCTGAGGCGGGGCGCGACCGGTCACGGATGACGCATCGGGCCCCCGACCGGGCGGGCGTCCGGCGATCTGTCCCGGCAGCTCGGCCCACGCCCGTTCTCACCCGTTCGGTCCACCGCCGGGACCGCCCACCAGCCGCCCCGTTCCCCCCGATATGCCCCTTTCGCCGAATCGCCTTAGCCTGCTGACACTGCTCGGATAGTCGACAGCCGGCACGGTCGGCGGAGGGCGAGCTTCCATGGCTGAGCTACGCAAGAAGTCCGGACTGGTCGGCGAGTTGTCGGCCGAGTTCGCGGGCACGATGATCCTGATCCTCTTCGGCTGCGGTGTCGTGGCCCAGGTCTCGGCGGGCGGAGCCCTCACGGATCCGCCCGGCGGCCTCGGGGACCACGACAGCATCGCCTGGGCGTGGGGGCTGGGCGTCACGCTCGGCGTCTATGTCGCGGCGCGGCTGAGCGGGGCCCATCTCAACCCCGCGGTGACCCTGGCGCTGGCCGCCTTCAAGGGGTTCCCGTGGAAGAAGGTCGCCCCCTACGCGGTGGCGCAGACGGCCGGGGCGTTCGTGGCCGCGCTGATCGTCCGCTGGAACTACAGCGAGGCGCTGGCGAAGGCGGACCCCGGGCACACCATCAAGACGCAAGGGGTGTTCTCCACCCTGCCCGCCAACGGCAACCCGGCGCTGCCGGTGCACGAGTGGGGCGCCTTCCGCGACCAGATCATCGGCACCGCCATCCTGCTGCTGCTGATCCTGGCCATCACCGACATGCTCAACACCCCGCCCGGCTCGAACATGGGCCCGTTCATCATCGGCCTGGTCGTGGTCGCGATCGGTATGGCGTGGGGAACGAACGCCGGGTACGCGATCAACCCGGCCCGTGACTTCGGCCCCCGGCTGGCGAGCTTCCTCACCGGTTACGGCGGGGCGTGGCGGGACCAGTACGGGAATCTCTACTTCTGGGTGCCCATCATCGGCCCGCTGCTCGGCGGCCTGTTGGGCGCGGGGCTCTACAAGTTCCTCGTCGGACGCTTCCTGCCGTCCGCGGAGCCCGAACCGCCGGGTCGCGTCCCGGCGTCCCAAGACTGAACCACAGCGCCCGGAGAGGCAGCACATCATGGCGGACTTCATCGGCGCGGTGGACCAGGGGACCACCAGCACCCGATTCATGATCTTCGATCACGGCGGCAACGAGGTCGCCAAGCACCAGCTGGAGCACGAGCAGATCCTGCCCCGCTCCGGCTGGGTGGAGCACGATCCCGTGGAGATCTGGGAGCGCACCAACTCGGTGATCCAGAACGCCCTGCGGCACGGCGGTCTTTCGCCGACCGACCTGGTGTCGATCGGGATCACCAACCAGCGGGAGACCACGGTGGTCTGGGACCCGCGCAACGGGCGGCCCTACTACAACGCCATCGTCTGGCAGGACACCCGTACGGACGTCATCGCCGCGAACCTGGAGCGTTCGGGCAAGGGCGAGGTCATCCGCCGCAAGGCCGGGCTGCCGCCGGCGACGTACTTCTCCGGCGGCAAGATCCAGTGGATCCTGGAGAACGTCGACGGCGTACGGGAGGCGGCCGAGGCCGGTCACGCGATCTTCGGCAACACGGACGCCTGGGTCCTGTGGAACCTGACCGGCGGCCCGAACGGCGGCATCCACGCCACCGACGTGACCAACGCGAGCCGCACGATGCTGATGAACCTGGAGACCCTCGAATGGGACGAGGAACTCCTGGACTTCTTCGGCATCCCCCGGGCGATGCTCCCGAAGATCAACCCCTCGTCGCACCCGGAGGCCTACGGCTCCACCCGTACCTCCCGGCCGCTGAGCGCCGCCATTCCCATCGGCGGCGTCCTCGGCGACCAGCAGGCGGCCACCGTCGGCCAGGTCTGCTTCTCCCCCGGCGAGGCCAAGAACACCTACGGGACCGGCAACTTCCTGGTGCTCAACACCGGTGCCGAGCTGGTCCGTTCGGAGAACGGCCTGCTCACCACGGTGGCGTACCAGTTCGGCGACGAACCGGTGGTCTACGCCCTGGAGGGGTCCATCGCCGTCACCGGATCCGCGGTGCAGTGGCTGCGCGACCAGATGAAGATCATCAAGTCGGCGCCGGAGAGCGAGGAGCTGGCCCGCAGCGTCCAGGACAACGGCGGGATGTACTTCGTGCCCGCGTTCTCCGGCCTGTTCGCGCCGTACTGGCGTTCCGACGCCCGCGGCGCGATCGTCGGCCTGGCCCGGTACAACGACAACGCCCACCTGGCGCGGGCCACGCTGGAGGCCATCTGCTACCAGAGCCGCGATGTGGTCGAGGCGATGGAGCAGGACTCCGGGGTCCATCTCGACGTGCTCAAGGTCGACGGCGGCGTCACCGCCAACGACCTCTGCATGCAGATCCAGTCGGACGTCCTCGGCGTCGAGGTCAGCCGTCCCGTGGTCGCCGAGACGACCGCTCTCGGCGCCGCCTACGCGGCGGGGCTCGCGACAGGTTTCTGGCAGAACACCGACGAGCTGCGCGCCCAGTGGCACGAGTCGAAGCGCTGGTCGCCCCAGTGGTCCGAGAAGCAGCGCGCGGAGGGCTACGCGGGCTGGAAGCGGGCGGTGGAGCGCACGCTCGACTGGGTGAAGGTGCCCTGAGGCGCTCGCACAGGTTGGGCCGGTCCTACCCATCATTCCGACGAGGACCGGCCCATGCCCAGCAGCACCAGCATCCGTCTCATAGAGCCCGCCGACGGCAGCGGGCTGCGTCTCGGTGCGGCGGGCGAAGAACTCTTGGACGACCACGAGCGCGAGGAGTACACCGGTCACGAGGCCGAGCTGCTGCTCGCCCTCGCGCACCTCGCCCCCGCGCTCCGCGACGGCACATCGCCGTGGCGGCTCGCCTCGGGCGCCACCCTGCACGACACGGTGGCCGACGAAGCGTAGCGCTACGGCGAACTGGTCGAGGCGTGCGAGCAGTTGGTGTTCCTGTTGACCGGCCTGACGGCCGATCCCCTCTGGGAGGGCGTGAAGACCTGTCTCCTGACCGGTCCGGGCAGCGCCTCGATGGTCGCGGCCCTCGACGACGCCGGACGGCGGCCGCTGCTGCGGATCGCGGAGAAGGCCGCACCGGCCGAGGTGCTGCCCGGACACGTTCCGGCGCCGGACCGGATCGACTGGGCGGGCGGCCCCGCGGATGTCGCGGTCGCCGCGAAGGCGTTGGCGTACCGCACCGACGAGGAGGCCGTACGGCTCCTCACGCGGCTGGCCGCCTGGACGGGGACGGCAGTGCTGGTGGGGGCCTCGCGCCCGGACGGGCTGAGCCCGCACGCGGCCGAGGCGGCACTGCACGCGTTCACCGCGACCGGCAGCCCGCTGCGCGACTCCGCCGTTCTCGCGGAGCGGTCGGGCTGGCGGGTCGAACGGACCGTCGCCCTCGGCTGGGGCGCGGAGGCCACGGTCCTGCGCCGGGCCTGAACGCCGCTCCCACGGGGTGGGGCGGCGGGGAAGCCGCCGGGATCAGCCCGACCTCGGCGGCTTCCGTGCGTCGAAGGCGAAGAGGGTGTTGTCGTCGGCGGCCACGAACAGCGCGCGGCCGGCGACGGCCACGCGCGGGCTCGCGTTCTGCTCCCCCGTCAGCCCGTCGGCCTGCGGGTCCGTCGACCACAGCTTCTTCCCGTCGTCCGGCGACAGCGCGACGACCCGGCCGGTGGCCGAGCTGAAGTACACCGCTCCGTCACCCGCCGCGGGCCCCGACGCGCCTTCCACGCCCGTCTGCCGCGCCCACTTCTTGCGGCCGGAGGCGGGGTCGAACGCGGTGACGCGACCGGTCTGCCCGCTCACGTAGACGGTGCCGTCCACCATGCCGGGGGTGCCGTCGTACACCTGGTCGAACCGGGAGCGGGTCACCTTGCCCGAAGCGGGGTCGACGCGGACCACCCCGTCGTACCCGGTCCGCGCGGTCCCCTCGTAGTGCGGGGAGAGGAGGACGAGGGAGCCGTCGGCGTCGCCCACCGGCACGGCGGGTCCGTCGACCGTGACGGGCCTGCCCAGCTCCCCGGAGTCGAGGGCGAGCGCCCGCAGGGTGGGGCTGCGCTGTTCGAGGGCGTCGACCTCGGCGTCGGTCGCGCACATCGCGAGAAGCCGCGGGCCCGCCGGGACGGGCGCGCACTGGGTGCCGTCGGGGAACGGCGCCGTCCAGGCGACCTTGCCGCTGTGGGCGTCCCGGGCCTCGAAGCGGGAGTTGGAGGCGTCGACGGTCACCACGGCGGAGCCGGCCACGACGGCGTCCTGGGTCCGGCCGGTGACGGCCGTCGACTGGGCACCGGAGGGCGTGGACCACAACTCCTCACCGCTGTCCGCGTCGAGGGCCACGACCTCCTGGGTAGGGCCCTGCGGGGCGTCCTGGTCGGCGATGCGGTAGCCGATCACGGTGCCGTCGGTGGCGCCCACCATGTGCATGCCCTGGACCGGGATGCCGGGGCTCTTCGCGGTCCACACCCGCGATCCGTCCGCGGGGTTCACGCGGGTCGCGATGACACCGCCGCCCCCGCAGAACAGCGCGTCGTCGCGGGCGACGCAGCGCAGTTCGTCGGGGATGTCCTCGCGGCCGCCCGGCACGGTCGTGCGCCACGGCTCGAAGCCGTCCGGGAGGGTGCCGCCCGGTGCGGCGGCGCTCCGCCCGGCGCCCGTGCCCCGGCCGTCCGTGCCGTCGCCGTCCCCGTCGGCGCCGCCCGTCGTCAGCACGGCGATTCCCCCGCCGATCGCCGCCACCGCGACCACCGCGGCGAGCACGGGCTGCCACCGGCGCCGCAGCCGGCCGCCGATCGCGGTACCGGTGGCGGGCGGGCCGGAAGCGGCCGGGGCGGGCGGGGCGGCGGAAGTGGCCGAGGAAGCGAGTGCGGGGGTCGTCGGAGGCGGGGTGTCCGGCGTCATGAGGTGGTGCTGGGTGAGCATGTCGCGGGTCCGGCCGGCCCCCGGCTCGCCGGTGGCGGTGCCGCCCAGGTCGGACGGCAGATCGCGCAGGAGCACAAGGAGTTCGTCCACCGAGGGGCGCCGCTCGGGATCCTTGTCCAGGCACGGCTCGACGACCGCGCGCAGGGCGTCCGGCACGGCACCCAACGACGGCGCCTCGTGCACCACCTGGTAGGCCGTGATGTAGGGGCTGTCCGCGTCGAAGGGCCCGTGGCCCGTCGCCGCGTACACCAGGAGCGTCCCCAGCGAGAAGACGTCGGAGCGCGGCCCCACGCCGCGCGGCGCCTGCAGCTGCTCGGGCGACATGAAGGGCGGCGTACCGATGACCCGCCCGGTCATCGTCAGCGTCTGCTGGTCGACGGCGCGGGAGATGCCGAAGTCGATGACGCGGGGCCCCTCGGCCGAGAGGACGACGTTCGAGGGCTTCAGATCGCGGTGGACGACTCCCACCCGGTGGATGTCACGCAGCGCCTCGGCAAGACCGACGGCGAGTCTCCGCAGCTCCGCCCCGCCCAGGGGGCCCTCGTCGGTGATGCGCTGGGCGAGCGTGGGGCCCTCGATGTAGGTCGTCGCCATCCACGGCTGGTCGGCCTCGGGGGCGGCGTCGACCACGGCGGCGGTGAACGCTCCGCTCACCCGGCGTGCGGCGGCCACCTCCTGCCGGAACCGGATGCGGAACTCGTCGTCCCCCGCGAACTGCTGGTGGATCAGCTTGATCGCGATGGACCGGCCGGAACTCGTCCGGGCCAGGAAGACCGTGCCCATGCCACCCGAACCGAGCCGCGCCTCCAGCGGATAGCCGCCGATCTCGGCTGGGTCACCTCCGCGCAGCGACACTCTCCCCGACCTCCCGTCCCCCGTGCGTCCGTCTCCGCCACCACGGGCCTGCTCCTCCGTGCTGCACCCAAACTAGTCGCAGGGCGGTAGGGCGGAGCAAAGCGGGTGACGTACAGGGGGCGGGACGCCCGGGGCGGGGCTCGCCCGCCGGCCGTGTCAGTCGAGGCGGCCGGCTCTCGGGACACCGTGTCGTCAGTCGCGCGGGCCACCTCTCGGCACGTAGTGCTGCGGGAGTCCTCGGCGTTCTTCGGGCGGCAGGTTCCGGGCCGGTGTCTCCACCGGGGCCGACGCGGGCCGCCCCTGCTCGCGGTCCCAGCCCGCCCGGGCGCGCGGATGGAAGCGGTGCCGCTCGGGGACGTACCGCCAGGCGTGGTGCACCGACCGGCCCAGCAGGCACAGCAGGCGTTCGTCGTGGGGCGTCCAGCGCAGGCCCAGGCGGTCCCGGACGGTCTGCGGATACAGGCCGACCGTGATCCACAGCGTCATCCGGACGAGCGGGACGCGGGCGAGGGCCCAGAGCGGCGGCGGCAGCCACCGCAGGAGGGGCGGCCGGGCGATACGGCGCATGTTCAGGACGTCCCGGGTCGGCCGGTTGTCCTCCAGGACGTCGGCGCACATGTGGTCCCAGTACCGCTGGAACTCCTCCCAGCTGCCGGGCACGGGTTTCATCGAGAGGCCGTACAGCGCGTACCAGCGGACGTGCTCGTCGAAGAGCGTGCGCCGCTGTGGCTCGGTGAGGCCGCCGCCGAAACGCTCGGCGACCTGCACGGTCAGCATGAAGAACGTGGCGTGCGCCCAGTAGAACGTGCCCGGGTTGAGCGCGTGGTACGGGCGGCCGTGCGCATCGACCCCGCTGATCGCGGCGTGGTAGCCGCGCACCTCGCGGGCCGTACGGGCGGCGAGCGGGCCGTCGTAGACCACTCCCCCGATCGGGTACAGCGAGCGGAAGAGGCGCTCCCACCGCTCCTCGAAGAAGCGTGAGTGCTCGGCGACACCCGCGCCCAGCTCGGGGTGCATGTTCTGCATCGATCCGGCCCAGGGGGCGAGGAGGAGGCCCCTCCAGTCGCCGAACCAGCGCCAGGTGAGGGAGTCGGGGCCGAGCGGTTCGGGGGGTCTCGGGCCGGTCGGGCCGGGGCCGTGCGCTGACGCTGTCACGTGTACCTCCGCTGGGGTTCTCCGTTGCGAGGCCGTCGAGAGCAATCTGATGACACCTGTCCTCAGGTTAAAATGTGCGGACATCTGTCGTCAATTGCGCGAGCAGCACACGACTACGTGAACAGAACACGGGGGAACCGGAGTTGACGGAACGGAGCTGGGGCGGCACCAAGCTCGCCGATCGTCGCGCCGCCCGTCGGCAGACGCTGCTGGACGTCGCCGAGCGGCTGGCCGGCGAGGAGGGGTGCGCGGCCGTCACGGTCCGGTCGGTCTGCCGTGAGGCGCGCCTGACGGACCGCTATTTCTACGAGAGCTTCACCGGCCGCGACGACCTGCTCCTCGCCGCCTTCGAGCGGGTCGCCGACGAGGCCCGGAGCGCGCTGGAGGGAGCGGTGGCGACCGGCGGCCCGCAGCGCGAGGTCCGGGCCCGGGCCGCCGTCTCCGCCTTCGTCGGCCTGGTCCTGGACGCGCCGCACAAGGGCCGCCTGCTGCTTCTGGAGCCCTTCGCCGACCCGGTGCTGGGGGCCCGCAGCCATCTGCTCATGCCGGTGTTCACCGACCTCGTCGGCGGCCAGCTCGCCGGTCCGGGGGACGACATCGACCGCCGTCTGGCCGCGCACGCCCTGGTAGGCGGTCTGGCCAACCTCTTCGCGGGGTGGCTCCACGGCACGCTCGACGTACCGCGCGAGCGGCTGGAGGCGCACTGCGTGGAGCTGGTGCTCGCGGCGACGACGCCCGCGCCCGCGCCCGGCAAGTAGCCATCCCCGCCAGGCTTCACCGGCACGCTCCGCCATCACGCGCATCGAACAAGGTGAAAGTTTAATCAACAGTCTTCTCAACAGGATCACCCGTCACTACGGTGAGGGACCCATGAGTCCCCCCATCGCCCCCGTGGGCTGGAGTCGCTGGCTGGTGCCCCCCGCCGCCCTCTCGATCCACCTCTCCATCGGCCAGGCCTACGCCTGGTCCGTGTTCAAGCCGCCGCTGGAGGACGCGCTCGGCCTCAGCGGCACGCAGAGCGCCCTGCCCTTCCAGCTCGGCATCGTCATGCTCGGCCTCTCCGCCGCCTTCGGCGGCACGCTCGTCGAGCGGCGCGGGCCCCGATGGGCCATGACCGTCGCCCTCGTATGCTTCTCCTCCGGCTTCCTGCTCTCCGCGCTCGGCGCGGCGACCCAGCAGTTCTGGCTGATCGTCCTGGGGTACGGATTCGTCGGAGGCATCGGTCTCGGCATCGGCTACATCTCTCCCGTGTCGACGCTCATCAAGTGGTTCCCCGACCGTCCGGGCATGGCCACGGGCATCGCCATCATGGGGTTCGGCGGCGGTGCGCTGATCGCCTCGCCCTGGTCGGCCCAGATGCTGGAGTCCTTCGGCAGCGACAGCAAGGGCATCGCCCTCGCCTTCCTGGTGCACGGACTGTCCTACGCGGTCTTCATGCTGCTCGGCGTCCTGCTGGTACGGGTGCCGCGCCCGCGTACGGAGGAACAGCGGGCGGACGGCAGCCCCGCCGCTGCCGCCGGGCCGCAGGTGTCGGCGCGTCAGGCGCTGCGCACTTCGCAGTTCTGGCTGCTGTGGGTCGTCCTCTGCATGAACGTGACGGCCGGCATCGGGATCCTGGAGAAGGCCGCGCCGATGATCACGGACTTCTTCTCGGGCACCTCGACGCCCGTGTCGGTCACCGCGGCCGCCGGGTTCGTCGCCCTGCTGTCGGCGGCCAACATGGCCGGCCGGATCGGCTGGTCCTCGACCTCCGACCTGATCGGGCGCAAGAACATCTACCGCGTCTACCTCGGTGCGGGCACGCTCATGTACGCGCTCATCGCCCTGGTGGGAGACTCGTCCAAGCCGCTGTTCGTGCTGTGCGCGCTGGTCATCCTCTCCTTCTACGGCGGCGGCTTCGCGACGATCCCCGCCTATCTGAAGGACCTGTTCGGCACGTACCAGGTGGGCGCGATCCACGGCCGTCTGCTCACCGCCTGGTCCACCGCGGGCGTTCTGGGGCCGCTGATCGTGAACTGGATCGCCGACCGGCAGGAGGAGGCCGGGAAGGACGGCGCGGATCTGTACGGGACGTCGCTCCTCATCATGATGGGCCTGCTCGTCATCGGCTTCGTGGCCAACGAACTGGTCCGCCCGGTCCACCCGTCCCACCACCTCGGCGACGTCACCGCGCAGAAGGGAGCGCCCGATGTCCGACAGCAGCAGTCAGAGTCCGCCTGACGTCGCCACAGGGAAGGACCGGCGGCCGCTGATCGCCTTCACCTGGCTGTGGGTGGGCGCCCCGCTCGCCTACGGGCTGTACGAACTGATCCGCAAGGCCACCCAGTTGTTCACCGGCTGACGGACCACTGACCGACCCCGGACCCGACGGGCCCGGGGTCACGGTCATCGCCGGGCTCAGGCTCCGCCCACCAGGTCCGGGGCGCGCAGCATGGCGTCCGGAATCCCCCAGGCGTCGACGAGTTCGCCGGCCAGGGGCCGGATCTTGCGGCAGAGGTCGTTCACCTCGCGGGTGATCGCCTTGGAGCGCTGGACGGTCAGCCGGCCGTGCTCCATGAACCAGGCGCGGTCCGCCTCGATCGTCGACAGGGCGTACAGGTCACACAGCAGGCCGAGGGCGACCTTGTTGCCGCCCTCGGGCAGCGTGCGCATCTTCTCGACGAACGCCTCCAGCACCAGCCGCTCCATGTGGGCGCGGGCGACGGCGATGACATGGTCCTGCACCTCGGAGAAGACGGCGCCCGCGTCGCGCTTGCGGTCGATGCCGCTCTTGAGCCTGCGGGCCACCCCGGCGAGCATGTGCTCCTCGCGGTAGCGGACCATGGCGAGCTGGTACTCCGAGTCGAGCAGTCCGGCTTCCTGGTCCCACTCGTCGCCGCCCGGCAGGAGATCCCGGACCCGTTCGAGCAGTTTGTGGGCCGAGGTCTTCTCGATGACCGTCTCGACGGCGAGGTTGGTGACGTAGCGGACCATGCCCAGCTGGTCCAGGTCCTCGAACTCGCTCGCGTAGTCGGTGAGCAGGCCCTTGGCGACGAGCTGGAGCAGGACGTGGTTGTCGCCCTCGAAGGTGGTGAAGATGTCGCTGTCGGCCTTGAGCGCGGCGAACCGGTTGACGGCGAGATAGCCGGCGCCACCGCACGCCTCGCGGCACTCCTGGATCACCTCAGTGGCGTGCCAGGTGGCGAGCGCCTTGGTTCCGGCGGCCCGGGCCTCCAGCAGGCGTCGCGCCTGCGCGTCGTCCTCCAGGCCGGAGAAGACGTCGTGGAGCTGGGTGCGGACGACGTCCTGGGCGAAGTGCAGTGCGTACGTCCGGGCGATGAGCGGCAGCAGACGCCGCTGGTGCAGTCCGTAGTCGAGGAGCAACTGCTCCTCCCCCTGGGGACCGGCCGCGAACTGGCGTCGCCGCAGGGCGTACTTCGTGGCGATCGCGAGGGCGACCTTGGCGGCGTTGACCCCGGCGCCGCCGACGCTGACGCGGCCCTGCACCAGGGTGCCGAGCATGGTGAAGAAGCGACGGTTCGGATTGTCGATCGTGCTCTCGTAGACGCCTTCCGGGGTGACGTCGGCGAAGCGGTTGAGCAGCGCCTCGCGGTCCACCCGCACACCGTCGAACCGGAGGCGTCCGTTGTCCACGCCGTTGAGGCCCATCTTGCGGCCGTCGTCCTCGATGTGGACCCCGGGGGCCGCCTCGCCGTCGACCCGGATCGGCACGACGAACGCGTGCACTCCTTGGGACTCCCCGCCCACCTCCAGCTGGGCGAAGACGACCGCCAGCTCTCCGTGTCGGGCCGCGTTGCCGATGTAGTCCTTGCGGGCCTGGTCGCCCTCGGTGGTGATGACGAACTGCTGGGCGTCGGCGTCGTAGCGCGCGACGGTGCCGAGCGCCTGGACGTTGGAGCCGTGCCCGGTCTCCGTCATCGCGAAGCAGCCCATCAGCTCCCCGGTGATCAGGTCCGGGAGATAGGCGTCGTGGTGGCGCTCGGTCCCCAGATGCAGGATCGCGCCGCCGAAGAGCCCGAACTGCACCCCGACCTTCACCAGCACCGACAGATCGCCGAAGGCGAGCGTCTCGAACGCGGCGATCGAGGCCCCGACGTCGCCACCTCCGCCGTACCGCTTCGGGAAGCCCATGCCGGTCTGGCCCGTCGCCGCCATCTCGACCACGAGCTCACGCACCCGCTCGCGGAACGCGTCGATGCCGAGCTCGTCGGCCTCGTCCAGCACCGAGGCGTACGTCGTCAGATTGGCCCGGACCAGGTCCCGGACCTCGGCGTACTCGCCGTCGAGCACCTCGGTCAGCGCCCGGACGTCGATCTCCGGCTGCACGTACCCGCCGGTCGCGGGCGATGTTCTGTCAGTGGTCATACCGATTCGCTACCCCGCCCGGAGACGATCAAGCAGTTCGCTGTCCCGGTCAGCCCTGTCCGGCGGGCGGATCGGCCAGGATGCCTTCGAGCAGCCCCGTGGCCTGGCCGACCTCGATGAGATAGCCGTCCGGGTCGCGCAGGTAGCAGCGGATCTCGGCCTTCCGGTCGATCGGCGGGGTGAGGAACTCGGCGCCCTTCGCACTCCACTCGCGGTAACAGCGTTCGATGTCGGCCACCCGGATGTTCAGGAAGCTCGTCGCCGTGCCGGGATCGGTCGGCGGGTGGAGCGTGACATCGGGTTTGTCGGGGGTCGGGCCGCCCCCGGGGTTCATGATCAGCCAGCTGTTCGCAAGCTTGATGATGCACGGGTTCTCGTCGAGGACCACTTCGCCGCCGACGACGTCGGCGTAGAACGCGCGTGCGCGGGGAACGTCCGCGACGGTGAGGAAGTGGGTGAGGAGCAGGCCCGACGCCGGTGCCGGGAGATCTTCACGGCGCATGGTGTGACGCCTCCAGACGGATGTCGACGTACCTCCCATGGTGGACCACCGGGCCGTCCCCCGAAAGGACGATCATCAACGGTCCGGACCTGATGGCGGCCGCGCCTTGGCCCCTGGCCAGGCCCGGCCCCCGACCGGGCCCTGCTCCTCGGCCGTGATCGGCCCCGGCCGCGCCCGGTCCCTCGCCGGACCCCGCTCCCCGGCCGGACCGTGCCGGGCCGGGCCCGATCACGGCCGGCGCCCGTCAGGAGCCCGCCCGGCGCTTGTTCCAGACGTCGAAGCCGACCGCGGCCAGCAGCGCCAGGCCCTTGATCACCTGCTGCCAGTCGGTGCCGATGCCCACCAGGTTCATCCCGTTGTTGAGCACCCCGAGGACCAGCCCGCCGATGACGGCGCCCAGCACCGTGCCCACACCACCGCTCATCGACGCCCCTCCGATGAAGGCGGCGGCGATGGCCTCCAGCTCGAAGTTGATGCCCGCCTTCGGCGAGGCCGCGTTGAACCGCGCCGCGAACACCAGCCCGGCCAGGGCCGCCAGCATCCCCATGTTCAGGAAGACCGCGAAGGTCACCTTGCGGTCCTTGACGCCCGACAGCTTGGCCGCGGGCAGGTTGCCGCCGATCGCGTACACGTGCCGTCCCACCACCACGTTGCGCATCACGTAACCGAAGCAGACCAGCAGGACCGCGAGGACGATCAGGACCACGGGCGCGCCCTTGTAGCTGGCGAGCAGGAGCGTGGCGACGGTGATGGCGGCGACCAGGGCCACGAGTTTCAGGACGAACAGGTTCTTCGGCAGGGGCGCCAGGTCGAACTCCGCCTGCCGGGCACGGTTGCGGATCTCCTGGTTGACCACCAGGGCGATCACTCCGAGGCCGAGCAGCAGGGTCAGGTTGTGGTAGTTGGTGACGGGGCCGACCTCCGGCAGGAAGCCGTTCGCCACCTTCTGCAGCCCTTCGGGGAAGGGGCCCAGGGTCTGTCCCCGCAGGAAGATCTCCGTCAGTCCCCGGAACAGCAGCATCCCGGCCAGCGTGACGATGAACGAGGGGATGCCGACGTACGCGATGAAGAAGCCCTGGACCGCCCCCGCGGCCGCGCCGATCAGCAGGGTCACCACCACGGCGAGCGGCCAGGCGAGCTGGTGCTCCACCATCAGCACCGCCGCGACCGCGCCGACCAGGGCCGTCAGCGATCCCACGGAGAGGTCGATGTGGCCGGAGATGATGACGATCATCATGCCGATGGCGAGGATCAGGATGTAGCTGTTCTGCAGGACGAGGTTGGAGACGTTGCGCGGCAGGAGCAGGTCGCCGCCCGTCCAGATCTGGAAGAGCAGCACGATGAGACCCAGCGCGAACAGCATCCCGTACTGCCGGGTGTTGCGCCGGACGTTCTCCACCAGCAGGCGCGCCACCGCCGGGGCGGCCCCGCGTGCCCCGGGGTCCGCGGCGGCCGGAGGGGTGGGGCTGAGGTCAGTGCTCATCGGTGAGTCCTTCGTGGGGTGCGGGGTGCCGGGGCGCGGGAACGGCGGGGTCGTGCGTCATGTACCGCATCAGCAGCTCCTGGTCGGCCTCGGCTCGGGAGCTCTCGCCGGTGATCCGGCCGGCCGCCATCGTGTAGACGCGGTCGCACATGCCGAGGAGTTCGGGCAGCTCGGACGAGATCATCAGGACGGCCCTGCCCTCGGCGGCGAGCCGGTCGATCACCGTGTAGATCTCGTACTTGGCACCGACGTCGACGCCCCGGGTCGGTTCGTCGAGGATGAGGACCTCGGGCCCGGCGAGGATCCACTTGCTCAGGACGACCTTCTGCTGGTTCCCGCCGGAGAGCCGGCCCACCTGGTCGAAGACCGTGCGCGTGCGGATGTTCATGGTGCGGCGGAACTCCTCGGCGACCACGCGCTCCTGGTGGGCGTCGACCACCCCGCGCCGGGCCAGCCGGGACAGCGAGGCGAGGGAGATGTTCCGGCTGACGGAGTCCTGGAGGTCGAGGCCGTAGTGCTTGCGGTCCTCCGTCACATAGGCGATGCCCGCATCGACGGCCTCCGGCACGGTACGGGTCCGCGCCTCGGCCCCGTCCCTGAGCACCGTCCCGGAGAGGTACCGCCCGTAGGAGCGGCCGAAGACGCTCATGGCGAGTTCGGTGCGGCCGGCGCCCATCAGCCCGGCGATGCCGACGATCTCGCCGCGCTCCACCCGCAGCGACACCCCGTCGACGACCTTGCGCTGGTGGTCGACGGGGTGGCCCACGGTCCAGTCGCGGATCTCCAGCGCCGGGGCGGAGGCGGGCGGGGCCGCGCAGGGGGTGCGGTCGGGGAAGCGGCTGTCGAGGCTCCGGCCCACCATCGAGCGGATGATGCGCTCCTCCGTGGTCTCCGGATCCTTGAGGTCGAGGGTCTCCACCGTGCGGCCGTCGCGGAGGACGGTGACGGAGTCGGCGACCTGGGCGATCTCGCCCAGCTTGTGGGAGATGATGATCGAGGTGATGCCCTGGTTCTTCAGTTCACCGATGAGCCGCAGCAGTTGGGCGCTGTCCTCGTCGTTCAGCGCGGCGGTCGGCTCGTCGAGGATCAGCAGTCCGACGTCCTTGGCCAGTGCCTTGGCGATCTCGACCAGTTGCTGCTTGCTCACCCCGATGTCGGCGACCCGGGTCTGCGGATGCTCGTGGAGACCTACGCGACGCAGGAGTTCGGCGGACCGGCGCAGGGTCGCCGGCCAGGTGATGACGCCGCGCCGGGCGGGCTCGTGGCCCAGGAAGATGTTCTCGGCGATCGAGAGCTGGGGGACGAGGGCCAGCTCCTGATGGATGATCACGATGCCGGACCGCTCGCTGGCGCGGATGTCGCGGAACCGGCACTCCTCGCCCTCGTAGCGGATCTCTCCCTCGTAACTGCCGTGCGGGTGGACGCCGGAGAGGACCTTCATCAGCGTGGACTTGCCCGCGCCGTTCTCGCCGCACAGCGCGTGGACCTCGCCGCGGCGCACCCGCAGGTTCACCTCGCTCAGCGCCCTCACGCCGGAGAACGTCTTGCTGATGGCCCGCATGTCGAGCACGGGGCCGTCGGCCGTGTCCCGCTCCGGGCCGGTGGCCGGGGCCTTCGGTGTCACCGCAGGTCCTCGGCCTTCAGGTAGCCCGAGTCCACGAGCACGGACCGGTAGTTGGACTTGTCCACGCTCACCGGCGGCAGCAGGTGCGCGGGGACGACCTTCTTCCCGTTGTCGTACGTCGTGGTGTCGTTGGTCTCCGGCTCCTTGCCGTCCAGGACCGCTCCGACCATGTCCGACGCCACCTGGGCGAGGGCACGGGTGTCCTTGTAGACGGTCTGGGTCTGCTCGCCCGCGATGATCGACTTGACGGAGGCCGCTTCCGCGTCCTGGCCGGTGACGACCGGCAGGGGCTTGGCGGAGCTGCCGTAGTCGTCGGACTTCAGAGCGGACAGGATGCCGATGGAGATGCCGTCGTACGGGGAGAGGACCGCGTCGACGCGGGCGCTGGAGTACGTCGAGGTGAGGAGGTCGTCCATCCGCTTCTGGGCGGTGCCGCCGTCCCAGCGCAGGGTGGTGACCTGGTTGAGGCGGGTCTGTCCGGAGCGGACGACGAGGCGTTTGTCGTCGATGTAGGGCTTCAGCACCTTCATGGCGCCGTTGAAGAAGTACTTGGTGTTGTTGTCGTCGTTGGAGCCCGCGAACAGTTCGATGTTGAAGGGGCCTTCGTCCGGCCGGTCCTTCAGTTCGAGCTTGTCGACGATGTAGCCCGCCTGGAGTTCCCCGACCTTCTCGTTGTCGAACGAGGCGTAGTAGTCGACGTGGTCGGAGCCGAGGATCAGCCGGTCGTAGGAGATGACGGGGATGTCGGCGTCGGCTGCCTGCTGGAGGACGTTGGAGAGGGCCTCGCCGTTGATCGCGGCGATGACCAGGGCGTCCACCCCCTGGGTGATCATGTTCTCGATCTGGGAGACCTGCTGGTCGGGGTCGTCCTCGCCGTACTGGAGCGTGGTCCGGAAGCCCGCCTTCTTCAGGCTGGCCGTCATGTTCCTGCCGTCGGCTATCCAGCGTTCGGACGACTTGGTCGGCATCGCGATGCCGATGGTCCGGGCGTCGTCGCCGGACTTCTCACGGCTTCCGCCCTCGCTGTTCTGACCACAGGCGGTCAGCAGCAGGGCGCACGCGGTCGCGGCGGCGAGGAGGGGAAGAGCGGCTCGTCGGTTCGTCATGGTCGTTACCTGGCATTCCCGTCGTTGGGGCGGCTCTGGGGGGGCAGGGCGTCGGGGCGGGGTATCGGGGCGGCTCTGGGCAGGGGTGCGAAGCCGACGGGCCCCGTCGTCGATGCGCTCGCGGGCGCCGTCGACCGGGGATCCGCCCACCGGCCACTGGATTGTTAGCGCTCACACACGTTGGGGGCAAGAGGCGTTAAGCTGTTTCTCGAATTCGAGGTGGGCCCGTCGCCCTCGCGGGGCGTCCCGCGGCCGGGCCGGGCCGCGGCCGTCGTCCGGAGGAAGCAAGGCATGACCCGCCCCACCGAGGCCCTCCGCCCACCGACGATGGCGGACGTCGCCCGGGAGGCGGGCGTCTCCCACCAGACCGTGTCCCGGGTCCTCAGCGGCCATCCCAACGTCCGGGCCACCACCCGGGAGCAGGTGACGGCCGCGATCGAACGGCTCGGCTACCGCCGCAACCCGGCGGCCCGGGCGCTGGTGACCCGGCGTTCGCGGACCATCGGCGTGATCGCGGTCGACCCGACGCTC
This sequence comes from Streptomyces globisporus C-1027, assembly GCF_000261345.2. NCBI lineage: Bacteria > Bacillati > Actinomycetota > Actinomycetes > Kitasatosporales > Streptomycetaceae > Streptomyces > Streptomyces globisporus. Next base: position 733,711 of record NZ_CP013738.1, read on the forward strand.
TACGGCCCCGCGAGCACCCTGGCCGGCCTGCAGGAAGCAGCGCGCGACGAGGGGTATCTGGTCTCGACGGTCACCCTGCGCAGCGGAGGCGGCCACGCGCTGGAGGACGCGCTCGACCATCTGGCGGCCTGGGGCGTCGAGGGTGCCGTCGCCATCACCCCCCAGCGCTCCAGCGTGCAGGCCCTGGCCCGGCTGGCCCCGCCCTTTCCCGTCGTCACGGTGGAGGGCAGCCACAGGCTCGACATCCCCGGCGTCTCCCTCGACCAGGAGCTGGGCGCCCGCCTCGTCACCGAACACCTCCTGGCCACCGGTCACGAGACGGTCTGGCATGTGGCCGGGCCCGAGGACTGGCTGGAGAGCGCCGCGCGCACCGAGGGCTGGCGTGCCGTACTGGAGGAGCACGGGATCCGCCCGCCGCGCGTGCTGCGGGGCGACTGGAGCCCGCTGTCCGGCTACCACGCGGGGCAGGAGCTGGCGGGGCTGGCCCTGGCGGGGCGGGGCGCGGCCCCGGTGACGGCGGCCTTCGTCGCCAACGACCAGATGGCGCTGGGCGTTCTGCGCGCCCTGCGGGAGGCGGGCATCCGCACCCCGCGGCAGGTGGCCGTCGCGGGTTTCGACGACATTCCCGAGGCGGGGTTCTTCCCTCCCCCGCTGACGACCGTGCGCCAGGACTTCACGGCCATCGGCCGCCGGAGCATCCAGCTGCTGCTGGAGCACATCGAGGGCACCGCGGCGGGCGTGGAGCACATCGTGGTGGAGCCGCAGCTCATCGTCCGGGCGAGCACCCGGTCGCAGGACGGCGCCTGAGCCGTACGCCGCCCCGGCCATCCGTACGGCACGCCGCTCCAGGAATCTCCCTGCAGCACTCCGGCACCCGTACGCCACGCCGCCCCGGATTCCGCACAGCACTCCGGCACCCGTACCGCACACCGCTCCGGCACTCCGCGCCGTAGGCGACCCCTGAATCCGTACGGCACGCGCCCGGAAGTCCCGCCTCACGCCACTCCGAGAGCCCGGGCCTCTTGCTTCCAGCGATTGTTAGCGCTAACAATCAGGGGGCGGTGATGCTCCCCGCACCCACTCCCGCAGCAGAGAGTCTCGCTCGTGACCCCTCAGCCCGATTCCCCCGGTGACCTTCCCGCCGGCTCTCCCGGCAGCCCTCTCGACGGCCGGCCCGACGCCTGCACGGTCGGCGTCGACTTCGGCACGCTCTCGGCACGTGCCGTCGTGGTCCGGGTCCATGACGGTGCGGAGCTCGGCTCCGCCGTGCACACCTACCGCAACGGCGTCATCGACCGCAGCCTTCCGGGCTCGGACACCCCCCTGCCCCCGGACTGGGCCCTCCAGGACCCGCGCGACTGGCGGGAGGCGCTCCGTACCGCCGTACCGCAAGCGCTCGCGGCAGCAGGGGTCGCCCCGTCCCACGTCATCGGTATCGGCACCGACTTCACCTCCTGCACGGTGCTGCCGACCACGGCGGACGGCGTTCCGCTGGCCGAGCTGCCCGCCTGGGCGGACCGTCCCCACGCCTGGCCGAAGCTCTGGAAGCACCACGCCGCCCAGGACCAGGCCGACCGCATCAACGCCCTGGCGCATCAGCGGGGCGAGCCCTGGATCCGGCGGTACGGGGGCCGGATCTCCGCCGAATGGCAGTACGCGAAGGCGCTCCAGGTGCTCGAAGAGGATCCGCTGGTGTACGAGGCCTGCGCCCGCTGGATCGAGGCGGCCGACTGGATCGTCTGGCAGCTGACCGGCACCGAGTCGCGCAACACGTGCACGGCGGGCTACAAGGGCATCCACCAGGACGGCGCCTACCCCTCGCCCGCTTATCTCGCCGGACTCCACCCGGACTTCGCGGACTTCCCCGCCACCCGGCTCGACCATCCGCTGCTCCCCCTCGGCTCCCGCGCCGGGACCGTGACCGCCGAAGCCGCGGCCCTGACCGGGCTCAGGCCGGGCACCCCGGTCGCGGTGGGGAACGTCGACGCCCATGTCACGGCCCCGGCGGCCGGGGCGGTGGAGAACGGGCACCTGCTCGCCATCATGGGCACCTCCACCTGCCACGTCGTCAACAGCGACGAGCCGGCCGACGTCCCCGGTGTCTGCGGGGTGGTCGACGGGGGCATCGTGGCGGGAGCGTACGGCTACGAGGCCGGGCAGAGCGGAGTGGGTGACATTTTCGCCTGGTGGCTGCGCCAGGGCGTGCCCGACGACTACCGCGCCGCCGCCGAGGCGGCCGGTGAGGACCTGCACGAGCATCTGTCCCGGCTCAGCGACGGGCAACCGGTCGGGGCGCACGGCCTGATCGCGCTCGACTGGATGAACGGCAACCGCTCCCCGCTCGTCGACCACCATCTCTCCGGGGTCCTGGTCGGCCTCACCCTCGACACCCGCCCCGAGGACGTCTACCGCGCCCTGCTGGAGGCGACCGCCTTCGGTACCCGCGTCATCGTCGAGGCCCTGGAGGAACACGGGGTGCCCGTAACGGAGTTCATCGCGGCGGGCGGGCTCAAGAAGAACCCGCTGCTCATGCGGATCTACGCCGACGTCCTGCGCCGCCCCGTGTCCCTCGCCATCTCCGACCAGGGGCCCGCGCTCGGTTCGGCGATCCACGCGGCGGTGGCGGCCGGGGCGTACCCGGACGTCCGGGCGGCCGCCGCCCGCATGGGCGGCGTCGAGCGGAACGCCCATCTCCCCGACCCGGACAACGCCGACGTCTACGACGAGCTGTACGCCGAATACCGCGCGCTGCACGACCACTTCGGCACCGGCGGCGATCTCCTGCTGCACCGGTTGCGCAGGCTCCGCAACCGCGCCCGGGCCCACGGGACCGCGCGCTGACCTCCAGCGCACTCTCACCGCACACCGCCCCGCGCACCTCGCGCCACCCACACACTGCCCCGCACCCCGACCAGGGAGTTGTCTTCATGCCCCTCGCCCCCACCGACAGCGAAGTCTGGTTCCTGACCGGTAGTCAGGCGCTCTACGGCGAGGACACCCTCGCCCAAGTAGCCGCCCAGTCGAGGCAGATATGCGAGACGATCGCCGCCGATACCGCAGCTGGTCCTGCCGTGCGCATCGTGTGGAAGCCCGTGCTGACGGAGGCGGACGCCATCCGCCGGATGTGTCTGGACGCCGAGGCGGACGACCGCTGCATCGGCCTCATCGCCTGGATGCACACCTTCTCCCCCGCCAAGATGTGGATCACCGGCCTCGCCTCTCTGCGGAAGCCACTCCTTCATCTGCACACCCAGGCGAACCGCCGCCTCCCCTGGTCCACGATCGACATGGACTTCATGAATCTGAACCAAGCGGCCCACGGTGACCGCGAGTTCGGTCACATCCAGTCCCGTATCGGTGTCGCCCGCAAGACCGTGACCGGGCACGTCGCGTCGCCCGACGTGTCCCACCGCATCGCGGCCTGGACGCGGGCCGCCGTCGGACGCGCCGAGTTCGCCCGGCTGCGCCTGGCCCGCTTCGGGGACAACATGCGGGATGTCGCGGTCACCGAAGGCGACAAGGTCGAGGCCCAGTTCAGGTTCGGCATGTCCGTCAACACCTACGGGGTCAACGAGTTGGTGGCGGCCGTGGACGCCGTGGACGACAGCGCCGTCCAGGCGCTCACCGAGGAGTACGCGGACCGGTACACGCTGGCTCCCGAGCTGCTCCCCGGCAAGGAGCGCCACGCGTCCCTGCGGTACGCGGCCCGGATCGAGGCCGGGCTGCGCGGCTTCCTCACGGACGGCGGCTTCACCGCGTTCACCACCAACTTCGAAGACCTCGGCGGCCTGCGGCAGTTGCCCGGTCTCGCGGTCCAGCGGCTGATGGCCGACGGTTACGGCTTCGGGGGTGAGGGCGACTGGAAGACCTCGGCGCTGCTGCGGGCCACGAAGGCCATGGCGTACGGACTGCCGGGCGGTACCTCGTTCATGGAGGACTACACCTACGACCTCGCTCCGGACAGCGGGCTCGTCCTGGGGGCGCACATGCTGGAGGTGTGCCCGTCCCTCGCCGCCGCCACGCCCTCCTGCGAGATCCACCCGCTGAGCATCGGCGGGCGTGAGGACCCGGTCCGCCTGGTGTTCGACGCGGCCCCCGCCCCCGGAGTCGTCGTGGGGCTGGCCGACATGGGCTCCCGCTTCCGGCTGGTCGCCAACCGGATCGACGTGGTCGGGCCGCCCGAACCGCTGCCCCTGCTGCCCGTGGCCCGGGCGGTATGGCGCCCGGAACCCGATCTGCGCACCTCCACGGAGGCGTGGCTGACCGCCGGGGCTCCGCATCACACGGTGCTCACCACGGCCCTGGGCCGCGAGGAGTTCGAGGATCTGGCCGACATGCTGGCCGTCGAGCTCGCGTTCATCGACGCCGACACGACCGTACGCCGGTTCGCCCAGGAACTCCGCTGGAACCAGGCCTACCACCGACTGGCCGACGCCCTGTGAGCGGCACCGTCCGGGCGACCGCTCCCCCACCCCGGCCAGGAGGCCCCGCCATGTCCCGCTCCGCTTTCGCGTCGCTGCGCGGCGAGGTCCTCGCCGCCAATCTGCGCATCCCCCAGGCGGGTCTGGCCACCCTGACCTGGGGCAATGTGAGCGGGGTCGACCGGGAGGCCGGCGTGTTCGTCATCAAGCCGTCGGGGGTGCCGTACGACCGGCTGAGCGAGGAGCATCTCGTCGTCGTCGCCCTGGACGACGGCCGGGTGGTCGAGGGGGATCTGCGTCCCTCGACGGACACCGAGACGCACCGGAGCCTCTACCGGGCCTTCCCGTCGATCGGCGGGATCACGCACACCCACTCCCCGCACGCCGTGGCCTTCGCCCAGGCCCGCCGCCCGATCCCGGTGCTCGGCACCACGCACGCGGACACCTTCGACGGCCCGGTGCCGGTCACCGATCCGCTCAGCGCCGAACAGTGCGCGGCCGACTACGAGTTCAACACCGGGCAGGTCATCGTGAAGCTGCTCGAAGGCGACGACGAACGGGCCCGGACGGTGCCCGCCGCCCTCGTCGCGCACCACGGTCCCTTCACCTGGGGTGCGGACGCCGACGCCTCGCTGGAGCACGCGGTGATCTGCGAGGCGGTCGCGGAGATGGCGCTGCACACGCTCTCCCTGGGGGCGGTCCAGCCGCCTCAGCATCTGCTGGACCGTCACTTCACCCGTAAACACGGCGCGGGAGCCTATTACGGCAACCCCGGGGCCGTGTGACCGGTGTGTGGGTGATTTCGGGCGCTGTGCCGGGATTTCGGGTGTGGCTCCGGGACTTCGGGCCGTACGTGATCCGGCGGAGGCTGGGGTGAACGGCGCGCCGCGGGGGGCGTGAGGGTGTCGGAGCAGTGCCCCGTTCGCCTTCCCTCGCGCCCTGCCGGGTGGTCGGGTGGCGCGGCGACGATGATCCGGACCTGATCGGCAAGACACCCCCCAGGGGGTGTCAACGGTGGAAGGAATCCACGTTGCTGCTGCTCATCTCCCCGGACGGCGTCGAGGAAGCACTCGCGTGCGCGAAGGCGGCGGACCATCTCGACATCGTCGATGTGAAGAAGCCCGACGAGGGCTCGCTCGGCGCGCACTTCCCGTGGGTCATCCGGGAGATCCGCGGGGCGGTCCCGTCGGACAAGCCGGTGTCGGCGACGGTCGGGGACGTCCCGTACAAGCCCGGCACGGTGGCGCAGGCGGCGCTCGGCGCGGCGGTCTCCGGAGCCACCTACATCAAGGTCGGTCTCTACGGGTGCACGACGCCCGACCAGGCCATCGAGGTGATGCGCGGAGTGGTCCGGGCCGTCAAGGACTTCCGGCCGGACGCGTTCGTCGTCGCCTCGGGCTATGCCGACGCCCACCGCATCGGCTGTGTGAGCCCGCTCGCGCTGCCCGACATCGCCCGCCGCTCCGGCTCCGACGCGGCGATGCTCGACACCGCGATCAAGGACGGGACCCGGCTGTTCGACCATGTGCCGCCGGAAGCCTGCGGGGAGTTCGTCCGGCTGGCCCACGACGCCGGGCTGCTCGCCGCGCTCGCGGGCAGCGTGAAGCGGGAGGATCTCGCCCTGCTGACCCGGATCGGGACGGACATCGTCGGCGTACGCGGGGCGGTCTGCGAAGGGGGCGACCGCAACGCGGGGCGGATCCAGCCGCGGCTGGTGGCCGAGTTCCGGGCGGAGATGGACCGGCACGCCCGGGAACACGCGGCGACCCCGGCCGCGAGCTGACCGCCGGCGTGGCGCCCTATCAGCCCGCCCCGGAGCCGACAGCTGCCGGTGAGCGCTTCGCCGTGCTCGACCCGGCGACGGGCGAGGCCTTCGACGAGGCTCCCGACCAGCGGGCCCAGGAGCTGGACGCGGCGGTCCACCGGGCCCACGAGGCCTGGCGGAGCTGGCGATCCGACCCCGCCGCCCGTGCCGCCGCCCTGCTCGCGTCGGCCGACGCCGTGGAGGCGGCCGGGCCGGAGCTCGCGCCCCTGCTCACCCGCGAGCAGGGCAAACCCCTGACCGAGTCGTCCGCGGAGATCGCCCGCACGGCGGCCCGGCTGCGGTGGTTCGCCGCGTCGGCCCCCGAGCCCCGGACGATTGGGGACGGGCGGGCCGTGCACAGCGAGATCCGCTGGCGGTCGCTCGGGCCCGTCGCCGCCGTCGTCCCGTGGAACTTCCCGCTCCAGCTCGCCTCGGCGAAGTTCGCGCCCGCCCTCGCCGCGGGCAGCACGGTGGTGCTCAAGCCCTCCCCGTTCACACCGCTGGCCACCCGGCTGCTGGGGTCCGTCCTGTCCGCCGCCCTGCCCGAGGGCGTACTGACGGTGCTCACCGGCCGCGAACCCCTCGGCGCGCTCCTCGCCTCGCACCCGGGGATCCGCCATGTGACGTTCACGGGTTCGGTGCCCACCGGGCGGGCCGTCGCGGCGGGCGCGGCGTCCGGCCTCGCCCGCATCACCCTGGAGCTGGGCGGCAACGACGCCGCGATCCTGCTGGACGACGTGGACGTGGAGCGGATCGCGGACCGGCTGTTCTGGGCGGCGTTCCGCAACTGCGGCCAGGTCTGCATGGCGGTCAAACGCGTCTACGCCCCCGCCCGGCTCCAGGACCGGGTGGTGGAGGCCCTGGCGGAACGGGCGAAGGCGGTGGTCGTCGGGGCGGGCCTCGACGAGGGTACGGAGCTGGGGCCGCTCACCAACGCCGCCCAGCTGGCCCGGGTGGAGCGGTACACGGCGAGGGCCCTCGCGGACGGGGCCAGGGCCGCCGCCGGGGGCCACCGGCTGGACCGGCCGGGCTGGTTCCACGCCCCGACGGTCCTGACCGATGTCCCGCCCGACAGCCCGGTGGTGACGGAGGAGCAGTTCGGCCCGGTCCTGCCGGTGCTGCCGTACGGGAGCGTCGACGCGGCCAACGCCACCCGCTTCGGGCTGGGCGGCTCGGTGTGGGGAACGGACCTGGACCGCGCGGAGGCGGTGGCCGGCCGGCTGGAGTGCGGGACGGTGTGGATCAACCACCACGCCGAACTCTCCCTCGCCCAGCCCTTCGCCGGGGTCAAGGAGAGCGGCGTCGGCGTCGCGGGCGGGCCGTGGGGGCTGTACGGCAACCTCGCCCCCTTTGTCGTGCACCGCCCCCTGGAGGACCGGCCATGAGGTTCGACGCCGCGGTGCTGCGTTCGTACGAGGATCCGTTCGCCGTCGAGGAGGTGATCCTGAACGCGGGTCCGGGCGACGGCGAGGTGCTGGTCCGCATCGCGGGGTGCGGTATGTGCCGGACCGATCTCGCCGTCCGGCGCTCGGCGGGCCGCTCCCCGCTGCCCGCGGTGCTCGGCCACGAGGGGGCCGGGGTGGTGGCCGAGACGGGCGGGGCGGACACCGGGCTGAGCCCCGGCGACCACGTCGTGCTGAGCTTCGACTCCTGCGGGCACTGCCGGAGTTGTCTGGGCGCGGCCCCCGCCTACTGCGACGATTTCGCCGCGCTCAACCTCTTCGGGGGACGCACCGAGAACGCGGCGCGGTTCACCGACGCGACCGGGGGCACGCTGGCACCGCGGTGGTTCGGCCAGTCCTCCTTCGCCGCGTACGCGATGGTCCCGGCCCGCAACGCCGTACGGGTCGACCCCGCGCTCCCCCTCGAACTGCTCGGCCCTCTCGGCTGCGGCTTCCTCACCGGCGCCGGGGCGGTCCTCAACTCCTTCGGCGCGGGCCCCGGCGACACCGTCGCGGTTCTCGGCGCCGGGGCGGTGGGGCTGGCGGCGGTCATGGCGGCCACCGCCGCCGGGGCCGTCGCGGTGGCGATCGACCGGCACCCGGAACGGCTGGCCCTGGCCGAGAAGTTCGGCGCGGCCGCGCTGCACGCCGCATCGGGCGATCTGCCGGACCGCATCCGACGGCTGACCGACGGCGGGGCGCAGTTCGCCCTCGACACCACGGGCTCCGCCCCGCTGATCAACGACGCGCTCCGGTCGCTGCGCCCAAGGGGTCACCTCGGTCTGGTGGCCCGCCTGCACACCGGACTCCCGCTGGAAACGGGGACCTTGGACCGGGGCCGGAGGCTCTCCCACATCTGCGAGGGGGACGCGGTCCCGGCCCTGATGATCCCCCGGCTTACCGGGCTGTGGCAGGCCGGACGGTTCCCCTTCGACCAGCTGATCCGTACGTACCCGCTCACCGACATCAACGAGGCCGAGGCGGACTGCGAGGCGGGCCGGGTGGTGAAGCCGGTGCTGATCCCGTAGGAAGCACGCCCTCCGCGCACCACGCGTTCCCGCCCTTCGATGCCTATCACTTCGACGCCTATCAAAGGAGTACACATGGTCGACACGGCACATCGGAACACCGACGGCACCGGTGTGGAGGGCGTGGCAGGAGGGGTCGGTGTGACCGCTCTCCTGGTCGCGGCGGCGCGGGCGCTGGAGACCCACCGCCCCGACAGCCTGGCCCGGGACGTCTACGCGGAGCACTTCGTACGCTCGGCCCCCGCGTCCGCCGACTGGCCGGTCCACCCCCGGGAGGTCCCGGGCGGGGACGCGAACCCGCTGTGGGGCCGGTTCGCCCGGTACTTCGGGCTGCGGACCCGCGTCCTCGACGACTTCCTCCTCCGGTCGGTACACGCCGGGGGCGCCCGCCAAGTCGTCCTGGTCGGGGCGGGGTTGGACGCGCGGACGTTCCGCCTCGACTGGCCTCCCGGCTGCGCGGTCTTCGAGATCGACCGGGAGGAGGTGCTGGCCTTCAAGCACCGGGTGCTCGGCGGTCTTTCGGCCACCCCGAAGGCGGCGCGCGTCCCGGTCCCGATGGATCTCCGCGCCGACTGGGCCGACGCGCTGCCCCGCGTCGGCTTCGACCCGGCCGCGCCGAGCGTCTGGCTGGTCGAGGGGCTGCTGTTCTACCTGCCGCCGGCCGCCGAGACCTACCTCATCGACACGGTGGAGGGGCTGAGCGCCGGGGGAAGCGCGCTGGCCTTCGAGGTGAAGCTGGAGAAGGACCTGCTGGCGTACCGCGACAGCCCGCTGTACACGGCGACGAGAGACCAGATCGGCATCGACCTGCTGGACCTGTTCGACCTGGCTCCCCGCCCCGACTCCGCGGGCCGCCTGACGGACCGCGGCTGGTCCACCTCGGTCCACACCCCCTTCGACTTCACCCGCCTGCACGGACGCGGCCCCCTGCCCGAGCCGAACGACGCGCTGGCGGGCAACCGGTGGGTGTTCGCGGACAAGCCGCGCCCCGCCGGCACCGGAAACGGAGAGTGAGCTCCGGCATTCGGACGACTCCGGACCGCTCGAATCGATGTTTTCCCGTCGCAGAGATACGGTGATTACTGGCCATTTCAGTGCAGATCGACGTCCCGGCGACCGGGTTTCCGGACAGCGGAAATCCATCGTCCCCGTGGTGTGATCCCAGGAGGAATGATGACCGAGCACGACGCGAGCGGAGCCGAGGGACCTGCGGACGGCGGAGCGGCGGGTACGCCCGGCGTCCACGACGGCGGAGCGGATGGCGGAGCGGAGGGACCTGCGGACGGCGGAGCGGCCGGCACCCCGGGGGTCCACGACGGCGGCGCTGATGGCGGTGCGGACGGCGGAGCCGAGGGACCCGCGGACGGCGGAGCGGCCGGTAAGCCCGGCGTCCACGACGGCGGGGCCGACGGCGGCGCGGACGGCGGAGCCGAGGGGCCTGCCGACGGCGGAGCAGCCGGAACGCCCGGCGTCCACGACGGCGGAGCCGACGGTGGCGCCGACGGCGGGGCCGGCAGCCGCTCTTGAGCCTGTCCCGCACCGAGCTCCAGGATTCCGGCGCGCGTGAAGGCGCCGGAATCCTGGAGTCCCGGCTGACCGGGCTCGGCCGGGAGGAATTCGCCCGCGACGTCTGGGGCCGGACAGCGTCGCTGACGCGTGGAGCGAGCGATTTCTCGGACGTCTTCTCCCCGTCCGCCGTGGACGAGCTGATCTCCCGCCGGGGGCTGCGTACGCCCTTCCTCCGGGTCGCGAAGGACGGCGCCACGCTTCCGTCGTCGTCCTTCACCGCACCCGCCGGAGTGGGGGCGACCGTCGCCGACCAACTCGACGACACGGCCCTGTGGCGTGCGTTCGCCGACGGTGCCACGCTCGTGCTGCAGGCGCTGCACCGCACCTGGGAGCCGGTGGCGGACCTGGTCTCCGGACTGAGTACGGACCTGGGTCATCCCGTACAGGCGAACGCCTACGTCACCCCGCCGCAGAACCGCGGGTTCGACGCGCACTACGACGTGCACGACGTGTTCGTCCTCCAGATCGAGGGGGCGAAGCGGTGGGTGGTCCACGAGCCCGTTCTGCCGGATCCGTTGCGCGATCAGCCGTGGACGGATCACCGTGCGGCCGTCGCCGACCGGGCCGCACACGGCACGCCCCATCTGGACACGATGCTCCGCCCCGGCGATGTGCTCTACCTTCCGCGCGGCTGGCTGCACTCGGCGCAGGCCCAGGGGGAGGTCTCGATCCATCTGACGCTGGGGGTCCACGCCTGGACCCGCTACGCACTGGCCGAGCATCTGACCCGGGCCGCCCTCGCGGTACTGGGCGAGGATCCGGCCATGCGCCGGTCCCTCCCCCTGGCGGGGCCGGAGGGACCAGGTGGTGCGGACGGCACGGACGGCGTCCTGGACCTGGTCCGTGAGCGCCTGCTGGCCGCCGTCGCGGAGGCCGACCCCGCCCCGCTGTTCCACCGCGCCCGCCGGTCCCAGGCCCGCCCGGCACCACTGGGGCCGGTGGCCCAGCTCGCCGCTCTGAGCGGTCTCGCGACGACCTCACCCGTACGGCTGCGGAAGGCACTGGAGCCACGGCTGGAGGGAACGCGCCTGTTCACCCGCGTGGGGTACCTCGATTTCCCGGCACCCGACCTCGTACCCGTGGCCCGGCTGCTCGACGGCCGGGTCCGCACCGCCGGCGACCTCGGCCTCGCACTCGCCGGGCGGCTGCTGCGGGCGGGCGTGCTGGTGCCCGCGGACCGGTGAACCCATCGGGCCGGTTCTTCTGCGCCGACGCGGCCAGGGCCCGCCATGACCCGTTCGTCGGCACGGCTCCCTTCGGCTCCGTCTGGGTCCTCATCGAGTACCGGCGCGCCTGGCCCGCCGACGGTTTCGACGGCCTCGACCTCGATCCGGAGACCAAGACCCTCGTGTTCGCCGCGGCCCGGGCGAACCGGGCCCGGATCCTCCTCGTCAGGCGGCACGGACGCCGCCGCCCGGAGGGGAGCGACCGGTGGGCGGTGCTGCACCACGACAGCTCCGGCGCGCTGCGCCAGCGGTGGGGCAGTTGGCACCGCGACCGCGACCTCGCGCAGATCGTGACCGCCCTGGACTCCCCGGGGGAGCCGGGACTCGCCCCCGTCGTCCTCGTCTGCGCGCACGGCCTGCACGACGCCTGTTGCGCGGTGCGCGGCCGGCCCGTGGGCCAGGCCCTCAGCGCACGCTGGCCCGACCTGGTGTGGGAGTGCACGCACGTGGGCGGTGACCGGTTCGCCGCCAACGTCGTCGTCGTGCCCGACGGCGTCTACTACGGCAGTCTGGACGCCCGCTCGGCGGTCACGGTGGTGGAGGACCACCTGGCCGACCGTATCCGCGCCGACCACCTGCGGGGCTACACCACCCTCCGCCCGCCGCAGCAGGCAGCGGTCGCCGCGGTGCTCCGGCGCTTCGGCCCGGCGGGCAGGCACGACTACGCGGTCACCGCGACGGTCGCCGCCGACGACGGCTGGCGGGTCAGTGTCAGCGGCCGGGCGCCGCACGCGAGGCTGCTGGACGTCGAGGTACGGGCCCGTCGCACACCGGCACGGCAACTGACCTGCCGCGGACCGGCGAACAGCTCCGCGCTCGTCTACGACGTGACGTCGATCAAGGACCGATGACGGACTCCCCGCTCCCGAGGCCGGCCCCGCCGCTGGTCAGGCGCAGGCCGGGCACAGCCCGCGGTAGGTGATCTCCACCGAGCCGACCGCGAAGCCGAACCGCTCCTCCTCGGGCAGATCACCGATGGCGTTGCCGACCGGGTGGACGTCGCGGACCGTGCCGCAGCCGGAGCAGACCAGGTGCTGGTGGGGGTTGCGCGCGTTCGGGTCGTAGCGCTTGGCGCGGCCCACGGTGGAGACCTCCAGCACCTCGCCGAGCGCGACGAGCTCGCCCAGTGTGTTGTAGACGGTCGCGCGGGAGATCTCCGGCAGTCGCGCGGCGGCCCGCAGGTGCACCTCGTCAGCCGTCAGGTGGACGTGGTCGCCGTCGAGGACCTCCGCGACGACACGCCGCTGGGAGGTCATACGCCAGCCACGGCCCCGCAGCCGCCCCAGGAGGTCGCTCATCTCGTTTCACCTGCTCCGCTCGCCGGAGGGGGCGGGCGGCCCGCGCAAAGAATGCGCCGACGCCGCGCCCCCGTCATTATGGTTTTAGCTTGCTTCTTGACTTGGACGAAGTCCATCGTAGGATCGATCCCGGCGACATCCAAGAGACAGGAAGACTCCGGTACGGCAGCAGAGACACGCGAGGGGACCACACCGGTCGACCGCGCAATGCCGCCCGTCGGCCCAGCGCCGTCGTCGCACCGCCCGGGATCGCCGGGTGCGGTGGTCCGCGAGGCGCTCGGGCGACCCGCGGCGGGACCCGGACATCAGCGTGCCCCTTCTGTACGGACCGAATCCTCCTCCCCCGTTCAGCGCCCCACGACCCGCCGGGTCCGGAAGGATCACCCATGACCGAGAACAACGAGTCGCACGTCTTCGACCCCGTCGTCCCGGACTCGCCCGAGACGGCCGTCCCCGAGAAGCCCGAGGCGCAGGCCGGCGGCTGCCCCGTGGCGCACGGCCGCGCGCCGCACCCCACGCAGGGCGGCGGGAACCGCCAGTGGTGGCCGGACCGACTCAACCTGAAGATCCTGGCCAAGAACCCCGCCGTGGCGAACCCGCTGGGTGAGGAGTTCGACTACGCGGCCGCGTTCGAGGCGCTGGACCTGCCCGCGGTGAAACGGGACATCGCCGAGGTGCTCACCACCTCGCAGGAGTGGTGGCCGGCCGACTTCGGCAACTACGGACCGCTGATGATCCGGATGGCCTGGCACAGCGCCGGCACGTACCGCATCAGCGACGGCCGCGGTGGCGCGGGCGCCGGTCAGCAGCGGTTCGCCCCGCTGAACAGCTGGCCGGACAACGGCAACCTGGACAAGGCCCGCCGGCTGCTGTGGCCGGTCAAGAAGAAGTACGGCCAGGCGCTGTCCTGGGCCGACCTGCTGATCCTCACCGGCAACGTCGCCCTGGAGACCATGGGCCTGAAGACCTTCGGCTTCGCCGGCGGCCGCGAGGACGTCTGGGAGTCGGAGGAGGACGTCTACTGGGGCCCCGAGACCACCTGGCTCGACGACGAGCGCTACACCGGCGACCGTGAGCTGGAGAACCCGCTCGGCGCGGTCCAGATGGGTCTGATCTACGTCAACCCCGAGGGCCCCAACGGCAACCCGGACCCGGTCGCCGCCGCCCGCGACATCCGCGAGACCTTCCGCCGGATGGCGATGAACGACGAGGAGACCGTCGCCCTCATCGCCGGTGGCCACACCTTCGGCAAGACACACGGCGCGGGCCCGGCCGAGAGCGTCGGTGCGGACCCCGAGGGCGCCCCGCTGGAGGAGCAGGGCCTCGGCTGGCGCAACTCGTACAAGTCGGGCAAGGGCGGGGACGCCATCACCAGCGGTCTGGAGGTGACCTGGACCAGCACGCCGACGCAGTGGGGCAACGAGTTCTTCCACAACCTCTTCGCCTACGAGTACGAGCTGACCAAGTCCCCGGCCGGCGCGCACCAGTGGGTCGCCAAGGACGCGGAGTCGACGATCCCCGACGCGCACGACGCGTCGAAGAAGCACAAGCCGCAGATGCTCACCACCGACCTGTCGCTGCGCTTCGACCCGGCGTACGAGCAGATCTCGCGCCGCTTCCAGGAGAACCCGGAGGAGTTCGCGGACGCCTTCGCCCGCGCCTGGTACAAGCTGACGCACCGTGACATGGGCCCGATCCAGCGCTACCTGGGCCCCGAGGTGCCCTCCGAGGTGCTGCTGTGGCAGGACCCGCTGCCCGCGCGCACCGGTGAGGTGCTGGGCGCCGCGGACATCGCCGCGCTCAAGGAGCAGGTGCTGGGCACGGACCTCACGGTGGCGCAGCTGGTCTCGGCCGCCTGGGCCTCGGCCGCGTCCTTCCGCGGCAGCGACAAGCGGGGCGGCGCCAACGGCGCCCGGATCCGTCTGGAGCCGCAGCGCGGCTGGGAGGCGAACAACCCGGACGAGCTGGCGCAGGTCCTGCGCGCCCTCGAAGGCATCCAGGATTCCTTCAACGCCAAGGGCGGCAAGCAGGTCTCGCTGGCCGACCTGATCGTCCTCGCGGGCAGCGCGGCGGTCGAGCAGGCGGCCAAGGACGCCGGTGTCGAGGTGGAGGTCCCGTTCACCCCGGGCCGCGTCGACGCCACGCAGGAGCAGACGGACGTCGAGTCCTTCGCCGCGCTGGAGCCCGCGTACGACGGCTTCCGGAACTACACCGGCAAGGCGGCCCGGCTGCCCGCCGAGTACCTGCTCCTGGACCGGGCGAACCTGCTGACGCTGAGCGCCCCGGAGACGACCGTCCTGGTCGGCGGTCTGCGGGTGCTGGGCGCCAACACCGGCGGCTCGAAGCACGGCGTTCTCACCGACCGCCCGGGCACGCTGACCAACGACTTCTTCGTGAACCTGCTCGACCTGGGCATCACCTGGAAGTCGACGTCGTCGACACAGGACGAGTTCGAGGCGCGCGACGCATCGGGCAAGGTCAAGTGGACCGGCACCCGCGCCGACCTGGTCTTCGGCTCCAACTCCGAGCTCCGTGCCCTCGCCGAGGTCTACGCGAGCGACGACGCGCGGCAGAAGTTCGTGACGGACTTCGTCGCCGCCTGGACCAAGGTCATGGACCTGGACCGCTACGACCTGGTCTGACCCCCTCCGGTCGCCCCTGCTCCAGGGACGACCGGCATGGTCCGGCGGTGGGGCCGGTGCGTTCGCGCACCGGCCCCACCGTCGGTTCCGGCAGGTGACGGCAGGGAACGACGACGGCGGTGTCAGTCCGCTCGCGTAGTCTTCCCGCCACCATTCACCGACGCGGAGGATCACGAGCGTTGACCGGCCTGTCTGCTTTCCCGTTGCCCTTTCACACCTCCCGCTCCCTAGCGCTCGCGACGCCCCGGACGCTGCGGGAGATGGAGATGATCCGGTGCAGCGCACACATCAGGGCGAAGCCCGGCTGGTTCGACAAGATGCACGATGGCGGGATCGTCGCCAGGTGGACGCGGGAGGCGGCCGCCCAGGGGCTCACCGAGGCGCAGATCCGCTACGTCCTGGCCGAACTCTCCCATTACGCCGCGCTGCGGGACGCCGGGACGGGGATCGAGGTGTCCGCGGTCGACGGGGTGTGGCAGTCGGACACCCTGGTCGACGACGCGCTCAGGTCCCGGCTGCGCGAGGCGGTCCGGGTCCTGGAGGAGGTCCCCGCCGCGGAGCGGGACTGGCATCCCGGATCCGACGGACAGGTGCTGGACCTGGTGCATCCCTCGCTCTTCTGTCTGGTGCGCGGGGTGAGCAACGCCCCCGAGCAGGCCTGGCGGAACGAGACCGACCACCGCTACGCGGCCTACGAGTTCTCGGAGAAGTTCCAGTGGCTGCCCACGGATGTCGAGGTCACCGCCGACGGCGACACGGTCTTCCGTTCGTACGTCAACAACGTCCACCCCGAGACCCATCGCCAACTGGCCGCTGTCCTGCCGGACGTGTTCACCCGCATGCGTCCGCTGCTGGAGAACGTGCTCACGGATCTGCGCCATCCGCGGCCGCTGCGGATCGAGGCCGATCCCTTCGGGTGGTACGACTCGGAGCCGGAATACCCGGACAAGGCGTCGTACGCCGATGACGAGGCCTACCAGGAGGCCCTGCGCGCCTGGGAGGTGAACCAGGACGCGTGGTGGGAGAACCGCCGCCCGGTCATCCCGGACGCCCCGGACTTCACCCCGCCCCCGGCGCCCGACGCGTCGGCCCGGGTGGACCTGCGCGGCCGCCGCCTCCAGGTCATCGTCAAGCTCGCCACCATCCATCTCACCCCGGACAAGCCGGAGTACGCCGGCGGCTCCTGGCATGTCGAGGGCATGCTGAACGAGCGGATCGTCTCGACCGGTATCTATTACTGGGACAGCGAGAACATCACCGAGAGCCGGCTGAGCTTCCGTACGGCCCTCGACGACCCGCGCTACGAGCAGAACGACGACAACGGCCTGCGGGACGTCTACGGCCTGGAGGACGAGGAGGCGCTGAACCAGATCCTGGGTTCGGCGGCCACCCCGGCGGGCCGGTGCCTGGCGTTCCCGAACGTCCTGCAGCATCGCGTCGGCTCGTTCCGTCTCACGGACCCCACCCGCCCGGGCCATCGCAAGATCCTCGCGTTCTTCCTGGTCGACCCGTCGAAGAAGATCGTCTCGACATCCGACGTACCGCCGCAGCAGCCGGGGTGCGCCACCTCGACCATGACGCGCGAACAGGCCGAGGGCTATCGCGAAGAGCTGATGCGGGAACGCAAGTTCTTCGTCGACGAACACAACGAGCAGCTCTACGAACGCGAGTTCTCCCTCTGTGAGCACTGAACCCGGCTCGACGGGTGAACCGATGATCGGAGCTCGTTCCCTGGCCGCGGTGATCGCCCTGCTGAAGGAGTTCAGGGCCCTCAGCCCGCTGATGGCCGGGGGTGCGGCGGCACGATTCGCGGCTCACGGATGGACGCCCGGGGGCAGACCCCGTAACGGCGTGGAGACGTCATGGGACAGGGATGGCGTCTCGGCCTGGCTCCAGACGTTCGGCGACGGGGCGGTCTGCGTGTCGTTCGCCGTCTGGATCCGCGACGTCGATGCGTCGGGCTACTTCGACGACCTGGATGCCGTCTACGAGCAGGGCGAACGGGTGTTGGCGGGCTTCCTGCCCGAGATCGAGGGGTCCCCGCTAGCCGGTCACCTGCTCGCGGCCGAGCGGACGGAGGCCGACGAGGACGAGTTCATCGAGGTGGAGAAGTGGACCCTCGACGGCCGGATCCTGACGGCGGGTGTCATCCAGCAGGACACCGACCTCCCGGTCATGGTCGTCGTGAGACTGGAACAGCCAGGCCCGCAGGTGTGGCGGCTCGATACCCTCGGCCGAGAGGTACGGGAGTGAAAGCCGGGAGGCGTTGGTGGGACTGCGGGACCGGATCGCGGCGGAGCTCACGGCGGCCCTGCACGGCGGGGACCTCAAGCTGGAGCGGTACGCGGCTCCGCCCGGCGATCCGGGGCTGTTCGGGATCACCCCGGCAGACCCGGTGTGGCGGGTGCACGGGCAGGCCACCGGGATGCTCACCGGCGGGTTCGCCGCCCTCATGCTCCAGTCGCTGCACCCGCTGGCCATGGCCGGGGTCGACCAGCACTCGGACTTCCGGGCGGATCCGGTCGGGCGGCTGAACGGGACCGTACGGTTCATCACCACGACCACGTTCGGCTCCGCGCCCGCCGCCCGCGAGGTGATCGGTCTCGTCCGGCGCATCCACACCCGGGTGCACGGCACCGCCCCCGACGGAAGGCCGTACCGCGCGGACGATCCCGACCTGCTCACCTGGGTGCACACCGCAGAGGTACGCAGCTTCCTCGCCGGGCACCAGGTGTACGCGCCCCGGGCGCACCGGCTCACCCCCGCCGAGTGCGACACCTATTACCGCCAGGCCGCGCCCGTGGCGGAGGAGTTGGGCGCGCGGGAGGTGCCGCGTACCGCGTCCGAGGTGGAGGGCTACCTGACCCGGATGCGCCCCCGGCTCCACGCCGCCCCGGCCGCGCTGGACTCGGTGCGGTTCCTCCGCGCCTTCGGACGCACGCCGCAGGAGCGGCTGGCCGTCCGCCTGCTCACCAACGCCTCGACCGGGCTCCTCCCCGGCTGGGCCCGCGCCGAACTCGGCATCCGCCGCCCTGCCGCCGTCCGCGCCGGCTGGGACCGGCCGCTGGCGACGGCCGTCGGACGCACCCTGGAATGGGGGCTCGGACCCTCCCAGATCCAGGCGGCGGCACGGGGCCGGCTGGCGGGGGCGCGGCAGGGATGACACGGCCGCACGCCCCTGGCCGTACGGGCCCCGGTGGGCGGCGGATCAGCGGAGTCCGGCGAAGAGATCCTTCTCGGGAACGGCCGCACCGGTGGTGTCCTTGACCCGTACGAAGGTCTCCATGCCCATCAGCTCGCCGAACCTCTCCTTGCCCATCCTGAGGAAGAAGATGTTCTCGCCCTGACTGGCGTGCGCGGCCAGCGCGTCGAACTTCTGGCCGCTGTGCGCGGTGGTGTCCACCCAGGTGGTGACCTCGTCGTCGGGGAGACCGATCTTTTCCATCTCGGCGACCTCGGCCGGGTCCGCCTCCGGCATGTCCTCCTGGGACTCGCGCATCATCTCCTCGAACCGGCGCATCGCCGAGTGCGGCATCGTCGTCCAGTAGACCTTCGGTGTCAGCTCGGTCATCTCCAGCGCCGCCATCGTGATGCGGTGGGCCTGGATGTGGTCGGGGTGCCCGTAGAAGCCGTTCTCGTCGTAGGTGACGACCACATCGGGCCGGTAGTGCCGCATGAGTTCCGCGAGCCGGGCGGCGCCCTGCTCGACGGGGGTCTGCCAGAAGGATCCGGGAGCGTCGTTGCTCGGCCAGCCGATCATCCCGGAGTCCGCGTAGTCCAGCGTCTCCAGGTCGCTCACGCCCAGGACGTCGCAGCTCGCCCTGAGCTCCTGGCCACGCATCGCGGCGACGGCCGCCGGATCGTGCCCGGGGTCACCGGGCTTGACGCCTCCCGGCCCGTCACCGCAACCGCCGTCGGTACAGGTCACGAGAACCGTGCGGATGCCTTCCGCCGCATAGCGAGCGAGCACTCCTCCGGTTCCCGTGGCCTCGTCGTCGGGGTGGGCGTGCACGGCCATGAGGGTCAGGGGCCGGTCGGTCATGAAGAGGTCCTTCCAAGGAGTCAGGTCGGGGCCCGAGTGAGCGGCGGGCCTGCCGCGGCTCCGGGGCTCGGGCCCTCGGTGGAGGTAACCGTGCCGCCGGGGCTCGGTGTTCCCGGGGCCCTGCTTCGGTTTCGGCTTTGGTTTGGGTTTCGGCTTCCCTCTCGTCGCGGACGATGGCGCGCTGCCCCGGCCCTCCCGGCGGCCGGAATCCGCCCGCCAGAGTGTTGACGGTGTTCACATCGCGACGTTACGTTCATGCGGCAGCCCCGCCGTCGTTCATGCGGCAGCCCCGCCGTCCCTTCACCGCCCAGGAGACGAAGCCGCACATGGACTCGCCCCTCGCCACCGTCATGCTCCCGCTCGCTCTCGCCGTCATCATGTTCGGGCTGGGGCTGTCCCTGACCGCGGACGACTTCCGGCGGGTGCGCCGGCATCCGCGGGCCGTCGTCGTGGCGCTGGCCTGTCAGGCGTTGTTGCTGCCCGCCGTGTGCTTCGGCCTGGTCGTCGCCTTCGGCCTCTCCCCCGAACTCGCGGTCGGCATGATGCTGCTGGCCGCCTCTCCCGGCGGGACGACGGCCAACCTCTTCAGCCATCTCTTCGGCGGGGACGTGGCGTTGAACGTCACGCTCACGGCGATCAACGCGGTCGTGGCCATCGTGACCCTGCCGGTCATCACCAACGTCGCCCTGCTCCACTTCGAGCCGGGGACCGGGCAGTACGGCCTCGGGCTGCAGTTCGACAAGGTGCTCCAGGTCTTCGCCCTGGTGCTCGTGCCGGTGGTGATCGGCCTCGCCGTGCGTCGGAACTCGGAGGCGTTCGCGCTCCGCATGGACCGTCCGGTGCGCCTCCTGTCGGTCGTCGTCCTCATCGCGGTGATCATCGGCGCGGTGCTGGCCGAGCGGAGCAACATCGGCGGCTACCTCGCGGACGCCGGACCCGTGGCGCTGCTCTTCTGCGTGCTGAGCCTGGCGACGGGGTACTTCGTGCCGCGCCTGGCGCGCGTCGGCAAGCGGCAGGCGATCGCCTGCTCCATGGAGATCGGCGTGCACAACAGCGCGGTCGCCATGACACTGGCGATCAGCGTGCTCGGCAGCGTCAGCCTGGCCGTGCCCGCAGCCGTCTACGGCGTACTCGCCTACCCCGTCGCGGCGCTCGCCGGGCTGTTGATGACCCGGGTCGGCACCCGGCTCCCCGCCGAGGAATCCGCGCGGACGGCCTGACCCGAGAGGGCGCGGCGAGAGTGGCCGGGTCCGGCGACAGGTCGCCTCAGCCGTCGTGGAGGGCCTTCTTGAGGGCGTCGACGGCGAGGGTGCGGGCGACGTTCGCGGCGCGGGTGTCGCGCAGGCTGTCCAGCAGGAGGAAGTCGTGGACCATGCCCGCCACGCGGACGGAGGTCACGTCCACACCGGCCTCGCGCAGCCGGTTGGCGTACTTCTCGCCCTCGTCGCGCAGGACGTCGGCCTCGTCGGTGATGACCAGCGTGGTGGGCAGGCCCCGGAGTTGGTCCAGGGAGGCGTGGAGGGGCGCGGCGTACACCTCGGTGCGGTGGGCGGGGTTGCCGATGTAGGCGTCCCAGAACCACTTCATGCCGTCGCGGGTGAGGTAGTAGCCCTCGGCGAACTGGAGGTACGAAGGGGTGTTGAAGTCGGCGTCGGCGACCGGGTACAGCAGGACCTGCGCCTTGAGGTCGATGCCTCCGCGCTCCTTGTTCATCAGCGCGAACACCGCCGACATGCAGCCGCCCACCGACTCGCCGGTGACCGCGATCCGCGAGGTGTCCAGTCCGTGCTCCGCCCCGTGCTCCAGGACCCACTGGCCCACGGCGTAGTTCTGCTCGACCTGGGTGGGGTACTTGGCCTCGGGCGCCCGGTCGTAGACGGGGAAGACGCCCGCGGCCCCGGCGCCGACGGCGAGTTCGCGGAAGAGGCGGTCGTGGGTCTTGTCGTCGCCGAAGACCCAGCCGGCGCCGTGGATGTAGAAGACCACCGGCAGCGGTCCGGTGGCTCCCTTGGGCCGGATGATCCGGGTGCGGACCGTGCCCCACTGGCCCGCGTCCACGTCGACCCACTCCTCGTCGACGTCCGGGCGGGGCACGCTCGGGTCGCTCTGCAGGCTGAGCAGGATGTCGCGACCCTTCTCCGGGGGGACCTCGTAGATCCGCGGATGCGGATCCGTGGCCTCGCACAGTTCCTTCGCCGCGGGTTCCAGGTAGGGGGTGATAGGAGGGGGCAGATCGGTCATGTCGACTCCCTGTCGTGGGCACGCTGCGTGCCGTGTGCGCGACCCGGTCGGCCGCTGAAGCGTCAGTCGTCGAGGCCGAGGTGGTGCTCGCCCCGAACGGCAATGAGCGATTCCATCCTTCGCGCCCCATTCGTCCCCCGCAACCGGCGCGGGACCCGGTCAGGCGTTCATGCCACGGCGGGACCGGTGGACGGCCGACGGTCATGGCGAGGCGGGACCGGACCGGGGCGGCACCTCAAGGACGCCTGACATCGGGCGGCACGGCGGGAAGGGTGAAACGGAAAGCGCCCGCTCCCCCGCCGAGTTGGAGCCAGAGGTACTCGGGCTGGGTGACGACCCGCAGGGCGATGGCGGCACACCCCGGGCAGCGGGCTGTCAGGCCGGGCTCGGGGCCGTAGACGTGCAACTGGGCCAGGGTCGCGGGCAGTCGGCAGGAGGGGCACAGGCGCCATGCGGTGGTCGGGTCGACGGCGAAGACCTCGCCGAGCGGACCGGCCAGGGCGTTGCCGTCGACGTACAGGGGGTGTTCGGTCATGGCGGGGGTTCCTCACCGTGCGACGCGGATGGGTCAGCCGAAACGTTCGGTACGGATCCGGTCGGGTCCGTACCCGGCGGCCAGGAGCAGTTCGCCGACGTGTTCGACGAAGGCGGTCGGGCCGCAGACGTAGCAGCGGGTGTCCGCGGGAGGCGGCATGCCCAGGAGATCGTCCGCGGAGATGCGTCCGGCGGGGCGCCGCGATCCCTCCGGTGCGGTGCGGGTGTACAGGCGCCGGACGCGGACGCCCTCTGCGACGGCGTCGAGTTCGGTCACGTACCAGACCTCGTCGGCGGTGCGGACGGAGTAGAGGAGTGTGCAGGGGTCGCCCGACACGGATGCCGCCCGCGCCCGGAGCATCGCCATCACGGGTACGACACCGGAGCCTCCGGCGATCAGCAGGAGCGGGCCGGCGTCCTGCGGCGTCCAGACGAACCAGCCTCCGAGCGGTCCCATGACCTCGACCTCGGCGCCCACGGGGAGGTCGTCGGCCAGGTACGGGGAGACCTCGCCGCCGAAGGTCGCCTGAACCCCCAGCTCGATGCGGTCGTCATCGGCGCCGGCGGGAGCGGCCAGCGAGTAGCTGCGTACGGCCTGGTATCCGTCGTCCGCGGTGAGCCGTACGTCGACGTGCTGGCCCGGGAGGTGTCCCGGCCAGTGCGGCACCTCGAAGGTCAGCGTGCGGCCGGTCGCCGTCTGTTTCGTCCGCTCGGTGAGGCGGGCCCGCCGCCAGCCGCGCATCAGTCGCTCCGGTAGCGCTGTTCGCGCCAGGGGTCGCCGTAGTCGTGGTAGCCGGCCGACTCCCAGAAGCCGGGTTCGTCGTCGAGGGTGAGCCGGAGTCCCTTGACCCATTTCGCCGACTTCCAGAAGTACAGGTGGGGGATGACGAGCCGGGCCGGTCCGCCGTGGTCCGGGGAGAGCGCGAAGCCGTCGAAGGAGTGCGCCAGCCAGGCCTTGCCGTCGGTGACGTCCTCCAGCGGGAGGTTGGTGGTGTAGCCGTCGAAGGACTCGGCGACGACGAAGTCCGCCGCGGTCTCCATCGCTTCGAGGAACACGTCCAGGGGGACACCCCGCCAACGGGTGTCGAACTTCGACCACCGGGTCACGCAGTGGATGTCGACGGTGGGCTCCTCCTGCGGGAGTGCCATCATCTCGTCCCAGGTCCACGAACGGCTTTCGCCGGCCTCGCCGGTCAGGGTGAACGACCATCGGTCGGTGGGGATGTCCGGGGTAGGCCCCGCGGAGAGGACGGGAAACGACTCGGTCGGATACTGCCCCGGTGGCAGCCGGCCGGCGAATGCGTGGGTCCTCCCCCGGAACCCCGGTGACAGGTCGCCCATGGGTTCACTCCTCCCGCTCGAACTCGGCTTCCGCCCGCTCCTTGTCGATGTCGGCCTGGGCCCGGACGTGCAGGTCGTGCACGAAACTCCGGGCGGCCTCGGGCGGGACGCCGTCGCCGAGCCGGAGCAGCCGGTCCGTCCACGGGGCGAGAGGATCACCGGGCTCGCTCATGTCGACCTCCTGGGGGGACATGTCGCGTGCTGAGGGCCGGAGGCCCGCCTGCCCTGTCGGCGGCAGGCCCCTTTCCATGCTCCCCGTCTGCCGTACCCGCGCAACCGGGCGGGCCGGTGCTCCGTGGCGTGTGCGCGGACCGTGATGCGGGTGTCCGTCGGACACCTCTCACTCCGGAACCCGAGGGATGGACCTCCGCCCCGCAGTGTTCAGCGATCGGCCGCCGACACGACGGACAGCACCTTCGTCATGACGTCTCCCCGGGCGAGCCCGGCTCCGTGGCGCGACGCTGCCGCAGTACGGCGGCGAGCATGGTGATGACGACTCCGGCGACCGCCCAGGCGGAGAGCACCAGCAGGGACGAGGTCATGCTGTTGCCGTCGAAGTAGGTGATGGAACGGGCCGCCCAGGTGCCCGCTCCCGGTGGCAGGGCCGGGCCGATGGCCTCCCAGAACGGCGGCAGCATCGGCGCGGGGAAGGCTCCGCCGGCGCTCGGGTTCCCCATGATCACGATGAGCAGGATCGCCAGGCCGATGCCGATGACGCCGAAGAGGCCCTGGAGGGCGAGCGTCGCGGCGCCCACGGCGAAGACGATCAGCGCGCCGAGCCCCCACAGCGCCCACACACTGCCCGGCAGAGCGCCCAGGACCGGTCCGACGATGATCGCGCCGCCGAGTCCGCCGGCCAGGGCGACCAGCACCATCGTGCCGAGACGGGTGGCCGCGCGGGTCGGGTTGGCGGGGCGGGCCCCCGTGCTGATCGCGAGGATCGACGCGCACAGGTACCCGCCGACGCAGAGGCCGACGACCAGGTAGAACGAGGACAGCCCGTTGAAGTCGTGCGTCGACGCGGGAGCCACGTCGACCAGGCGTGCGGTACGCCCCTGGGCCCCCAGCACGTCGCCGGTGAGCGAATCCAGCGCGACGGCCAGGGTTCTGCCGCCGCCCGAGGAGACGAGGAGCGTATCGGTGGTGCCGCCCGGGCGCACCACGAGCGCACCGTCGATGTCCCGGTTCTCGATCTGCTTCCGCGCCGCCGCCTCGTCGGGCAGGGCGCGCGGGTCCAGCGGCGAGCCGGGCAGCTCGTCCAGGCGCTGCACCGTCTGCTCGACCGCGGCCGGCGGGGCCACCACTCCGAAGGCGACGTCCTTCAGCTTGGGCTCGTGCAACGCGCCCACATAGGAGACCACGAACAGCAGTTGGAGGGCGACGACCCCGATCACCAGCAGCGTGGCCCGGGGGGTGACGGCACTCTTCACCTCGGACAAGGTGCTCTGTTTCATGGTCTCCACAGTCCGGGACGACCGGCGGCCCCGCAGGCGGGAAGCACCCGAACGGCTGGTGGCCCGCCGGCCACGCCCGGCTGCCGACCAGTGGCCGACCAGTGCGACGTACCCCACACCACCCGATGTTTACGATGATTACATTCGCGAGCTAATGTGAGTGCTGTACACATCGTAGGCGATCAAGAGGAAGAGGGAATCGACATGACCGGCGAGCTGTTCTCACCGCTGCCCCTGCGCTCCGGGCAGGTGCTGAAGAACCGGGTCACCCTCCAGCTCGGCGAAGGCCGCATGTCCGACGACCTGCGCTCGCTCAAGCCGAAGCGGACCATCCAGTTCGACGTCATGACCGAGGGCCAGGCCGCCCTGCACATGCCGGTCCCCACCTCCGTCGCGCCCCGGAGCACGTGAGCAAGGAGCCCCGCCATGGCCACCGAACAAGCAATCCGCCCCACCACGCCCCGCGGACCCGCTCTGCCGGCGTCCACCACCCCGGCTCTGCTCAGGCGGCTGACCGCACGCGTCTCGGCCACACCGGACGCCGCACGGGTCACCACCAACGCCCCCTACACCGGCCCGCCCCTGGCCGACCTCCCGGTTTCGACGCCGGAGGAGGTCGAAGCGGCGTTCGCCCGCGCCCGGGTCGCGCAGAAGGCCTGGGCCGCCACCCTCTGAGTGAACGCAAGCGGATCCTGCTGCGCTACCACGACCTCGTCCTCGCCCGCCGGGACGAAGCCCTCGACCTGGTGCAGGCCGAGAACGGCAAGACCCGCCGCGACGCGTTCCTGGAAGTCGTCGACATCGGCATCGTCTCGCGCTACTACGCCCGCAACGCCGCCCAGCACCTCTCCCCCAAGCGGCGCCGCGGCGCGATCCCCCTCCTCACCCACACCACCGAACTGCGCCACCCCAAGGGCGTCGTCACCGTCATCTCACCCTGGAACTACCCCCTCAGCATGGCCGCGAGCGACACCATCGCCGCACTGATGGCCGGGAACGCCGTCGTCCAGAAGCCCGACACCCAGACCGCGCTGACCGCGCTGTGGTCCATGGACCTCATGCACGAGGCCGGACTCCCCCGGGACGTATGGCAGATGGTCATCGGCCGCGGCAGCTCCATCGGCACCCCGCTGATGGACAACGCCGACTACATGATGTTCACCGGCTCCACCTCCACCGGCCGCCACATCGCGAGCGACGCCGGCCGGCGCCTCGTCGGCGCATCCCTCGAACTCGGCGGCAAGAACCCCATGATCGTCCTCGACGACGCCGACATCGAGAAGGCCGCCGAAGGCGCCGCGCCTGCTTCCCCTCCGCCGGCCAGCTGTGCGTCTCCGTCGAGCGCCTGCACGTCGCCGAATCCATCCGCGACGCGTTCATCGCCGCCTTCACCACCCGGACCGAGAAGCTCACCATCGGCGCCGCGTACGACTACAGCACGGACGTCGGCAGCCTCACGACTCCCTCCCAGTTGCAGACCGTCACCGAGCACGTCGGCGACGCCGTCGCCAAGGGCGCCACCGTCCTCGCCGGCGGCCAGGCACGTCCCGACCTCGGCCCTCTCTTCCACGAACCGACCATCCTCACCGGCGTCACCCCCGACATGACCCTGTACGACCACGAGACCTTCGGCCCGGTCGTCTCGATCTCCACCTACCGCGACGTCGACGAGGCCGTCGCCCTGGCCAACGCCACGTTCTACGGCCTCAACGCCAGTGTCTGGTCCCGCGACGGAGCCCGGGGCCGCGCCGTCGCCGCCCAGGTGCACGCCGGAACCGTCAACGTCAACGAGGCCTTCGCCGCCGCGTGGGGAAGCATCGACGCCCCGATGGGCGGTATGGGCGACTCCGGCCTCGGCCGCCGCCACGGGGCCGACGGCATTCTCAAGTACACCGAGCCCCAGACCGTCGCCCACCAGCGCCTCCAGGGCTTCTATCCTCCGTCCCGCATCTCCACCGAGACCTGGGCCGACCTGCTGACCGGCGCGCTCAAGGTCATGAAGGCGGTCGGCATGCGCTGAACAGCGACAGCGACAGCGGCTGCCCCGCGTCACGCCGCGGCAGCGGATCCGGTCGAGCGGTGCCGGCACCCCCGGAGAATCGGTGCCGGACCCGCTCGCAGACGGCCTCGGTTTCTTCTTCCTTTCCGATCACCTAAGATGTATACATCGTTCACATCAGGGAGGAGATGTGGACATGGCAAACATAAGGAGCACGGCCCATGTCCCGGAGCAGCAGCACGTACCACCACGGCGATCTGCGCGCCGCCTGCCTCCGTGCCGCGCGTGAGCTCCTGGAGGAGGACGGCAGCGCCGGACTCTCGCTGCGCGCGGTCGCCCGGCGGGCGGGGGTCTCGGCCACGGCCCCCTACCGTCACTACGCCGACCGCGAGGCGCTGGTCTCCGCGGTGGCCGCCGAGGGGTACCGCGAGCTCGCCACCCACCTGGCGCGGGCCCACCCCGCGCCCTCGACCCTCGATGAACTCGCCGCCGTCGCCGTCGCGTACGTACGGTTCGCCCTGGAGCACCCGGCCCTGTTCCGGGCGATGTTCGCGGAGCCCTGCGACCCCACGAGCGAGGAGCGCGTCGCCGCGATCGCCGCCATCTCGGAGTACGTCCGCACCATCGTCGCCGCGACCTTCCCCGGTGTGGACGCGGACGCCCTGTCGACCACGGTGTGGGCCCTCGTCCACGGCCTCGCGTTCCTGCACCTCGACGGGAAGCTCGACTCCTCCACCCCCGAGATCGTCACCGCCCAGGTCACCTCCGCCGTCCACGCGCTGTTCCACGCGGCCCCGGCGATGTCCGGCACGGCGGCAGGCGCTCAGCGGGGGGGCTGAGCGGCTGCGCCCGGGCCGCCCACCACTGTGAGCAGGTCCACGACGAAGATCAGCGTGGAGCCCGGCGGGATCAGCGCGGAGGGTGACTGCTTGCCGTAGCCGAGGCGCGGGGGAACGATGATCTCGCGCCGGCCGCCGACCCGCATGCCCCGCACTCCCCGGTCCCAGCCCTTGATGGCCCGGCCTCCGCCCACGGCGAACTTGAACGGCCGGTCCTCCTCCCAGGACGAGTCGAACTCCCGCCCGGACGCGAACGTCACCCCGACGTAGTGGACCCGGACGACTCGGCCCGGCAGCGCCTCGGGCCCGTCCCCCACCACGAGGTCCCGGATCGTCAGCTCGGTGGGCGCGTCCCCTCCGGGAACCTCGACCACCGGCTTCGTCAGTTCGCTCATCACGGTCCCCTCGCTCGCCTCCGGAGCCCTGCGCACGGGCCGGCCGGACACATGGACCTTCCATGCGGCAGAAGATCACGTTACGTCGAGCAGGGCCCGGGCGTGCTCGTCGGGGAAGAGGCCGTCCCGGGCGACCTCACCGGACGCGCTGTCCCGTTCCTTTCGGCCCGTCTCCTTGGCGGGCACCGCCCTCGGCCCCTTCGGTCGGAGTCTCAGCACCTCGTCGAGGGCCGTCAGCCCGACCGTCCCGCCGACGAATCAGACTTTCCTTGGTCCATACCTCTTGACGATTGGTCTAGGCCTTCTTAGGGTCACGCCAACACTGCGCGGGTGCCGAGGAGAGAGCTACACGCTCATGGCAACGCAGGGTTGACGGGTCAGGGATTCCCCTGACCTCATGGAGCCACTCATGGAGCAGCCTTGAGTACAGAAACACGATGGCGCCGTACCAGATCCCAGCAGAGCGCCTCCCCGGGCAAGCGGTCCAAGGCCATCGCGGGGGCCACGGCACTTCTCCTGCCGCTGGCCGCCATGGTGGGCCTCGCGTCCCCGGCGGAGGCCGCGACCTCGGCCACCGCCGTATACACGAAGAAGTCGGACTGGGGCAGCGGGTTCGAGGGCCAGTGGACGGTGAAGAACACCGGCACCACCACGCTCAGCACCTGGACCGTCGAGTGGGACTTCCCGGCGAACACCAAGGTCACCTCCGCCTGGGACGCCACCGTCACCAACTCCGCGAACCACTGGACCGCCAAGAACCTCGGCTGGAACGGCACCCTGGCCCCCGGCGCGTCCGTCTCCTTCGGCTTCAACGGTTCCGGCTCCGGCGCGCCCTCCGGCTGCAAGCTCAACGGCAACCCCTGCGACGGCGGCTCCACCAACCCCGGTGACAACGCTCCCTCCGCTCCGGGCAAGCCCACCGCGAGCGACATCACCAACTCCTCGGTGAAGCTGTCCTGGGCAGCCGCGACGGACGACAAGGGCGTCAAGAACTACGACGTCAAGCGCAACGGCTCCACGGTCGCAACGGTCACCGGTACCACGTACACCGACACCAATCTGAGCGCGGGCACGGACTACAGCTACGCCGTGGTGGCTCGCGACACCGCCGACCAGACCGGCCCGGCCTCCGCCGCGACCTCCGTACGCACCACCGGCGGCGGTGGCGGCGGCGAGAACCCCGGTGGCAACGGGAAGATCAACCTCGGCTACTTCACCAACTGGGGTTCCTACACGGCGAAGAACCTCGTCACCTCAGGCTCCGCCGAGAAGATCACGCACATCAACTACGCCTTCGGCAACGTGCAGAACGGCAAGTGCACCATCGGCGACGCATACGAGGACTACGAGAAGTCCTACACCGCCGCCCAGTCGGTCGACGGCAAGGCCGACGCCTGGGACCAGCCGCTGCGGGGCCACTTCAACCAGCTGCGCAAGCTGAAGGCGCAGTACCCGCACATCAAGATCCTCTGGTCCTTCGGCGGCTGGACCTGGTCCGGCGGCTTCGGCCAGGCCGTCCAGAATCCGACCGCGTTCGCCCAGTCCTGCTACGACTTGGTCGAGGACCCCCGCTGGGCCGATGTCTTCGACGGCATCGACCTCGACTGGGAGTACCCCAACGCCTGCGGTCTGACCTGTGACACCAGCGGCCCGGCCGCGTTCAAGAACATGATGCAGGCCATGCGTGCCAAGTTCGGCGCGAACAACCTGCTCACCGCGGCCATCACCGCGGACGGCTCCGACGGGGGCAAGATCGACGCCGCCGACTACGGAGGCGCCGCGCAGTACATCAACTGGTACGACGTGATGACATACGACTACTTCGGCACCTGGGCGGCGCAAGGCCCGACGGCCCCGCACTCTCCGCTGACCTCGTACCCCGGCATCCCGGCGGCGGGCTTCAACTCGGCCGACGCCGTCGCCAAACTGAAGGCCAAGGGCGTCCCGGCTTCCAAGCTGCTCCTCGGCATCGGTTTCTACGGCCGTGGCTGGACGGGTGTGACGCAGTCGGCTCCGGGTGGTACCGCCACGGGCCCGGCGGCCGGAATCGAGCCCGGCAACCAGTACTACAAGGTCCTCAAGACGACGTGCCCGGCCACGGGCACCGTCGGGGGCACGGCGTACGCCCACTGCGGGAACAACTGGTGGAGCTACGACACCCCGGCGACCGTCGGCACCAAGATGGCGTGGGCCAAGAGCCAGGGCCTGGGTGGCGCGTTCTTCTGGGAGTTCAACGGGGACACGGCCGACGGCGAACTGGTGACGGCCATCAACAGCGGCCTCAAGTAGTCCGCGGTACGGCCCGGGCCACCGACGCCAAGGTGGTCATCGTGCACCGGGGCAAGGGGTCCGGTCGACGTGACCGCTGCGTGATCGCCTGCGGCAGGCGATCACGCAGCGCCGGGTTCATCCCAGGTCGATCACTCGGACGTTGTCGTGCCGGACCACGCGTGTCGCGGGATCGCCCGCTTCCGTCGAGGAGGCGGGGCGGTACAGGCCCCACTTGATGTAGCCGAAGGCCTGGGGTTCTCCGGGTGGAAGGTGCGGCCGTGGTGCATCGCGGAGATCCAGCTCTGGGTGCCGGTGGCGTCGCGGGCGGCCAGTCGGGAAAACACCATGTCCTGCCAGTACTCGCCCACGCGCATCGTGCCCGCACCGTCGATCCCGACCCGCCACGCGTTCCCGGCGATGTCCCAACAGGGGTCGCCCGCCTGGCACGCCATCCCGGCGAAGAAGGCACCGTCGTTGAGCGGGAAGGTGGTGATCCGCGCGCCCCGGTCGGCCGTGCGGACCGCGGAGGCGGCCCGGCGGAACTCCTCCCAGGTACGGGGCACTTCGATGCCGGCCCGGTCGAACAGGTCCTTGCGGTAGAAGAACGCCATCGGGCAGAAGTCCATGGGCACCGCCCAGGTCTTCCCGCCGGGGCGGACGCTCTGCCAGGCGGCGGGCAGGAAGCCGTCGGCGAGATCGTCCACGTCCGCGCTCAGATCGCGCAGCCCGCCGGTGGTCGCGATCTGCGGCAGCGCCTGGTACTCGACGTGCAGGATGTCCGGGGCGTTGTGGGCGCGGATCGCGTTGGTCTGCTGGGCATAGCCCCCGGACGTACCGGCGGCGATCACGCTCAGGTCGACCCGCACGTCGCGCTGGGAGGAGTTGAACGCGGCGACGTACTGGTCCGTGCCGGTCAGCCACGACCACATACGGACCCGGACGGTTCCGGACGTCCGGCCGGAACAGCCGGTGAGTGTGCCGCCGGCGAGAAGCGCGGTCCCCAGGCCCGCGGAGGTCCGCAGCAGGGACCTCCGCGATCGGTGCGTCCGAGGGGCGCGTGCGCTGTCACCGGCGT
Organism: Streptomyces globisporus C-1027; assembly: GCF_000261345.2. Taxonomy (NCBI): domain Bacteria; kingdom Bacillati; phylum Actinomycetota; class Actinomycetes; order Kitasatosporales; family Streptomycetaceae; genus Streptomyces; species Streptomyces globisporus. The sequence goes on from NZ_CP013738.1 coordinate 765,332, forward strand.
CGGAGGAGAAGCCGAGCACCAGGGGTTTCCTTTCGTGCAGGAAGGTGTTCGCACACTTCAGCCCCTGGGCGATTTTCGGCCAACGGTAGCGAAATGAATCGATCAGGATCGATAGCAAAGCAAAGATCAACCAGACTCGGGGAGGACCCGACTCCGACCGGCAACCCTCCTCTTCGCAGGCCATTTCCGGCACATCGCCCAACAGCTTCCCGGATCGGCGGCACCTGCGATAGAACAGAAGGAATCCACAAGAAGGCGAACGATACTGTTCGATCAGAAGGAAAGGCCGGGGATGGCACTCGCATCGGAACGGCAGGAGCTCGTCCTCGCCACCGTGCGGGAACGCGGCACCGTGCGCCTGGCCGATCTGGTCGAGCGGCTGGGCGTCACCGCCGTGACGGTTCGCCGGGACGTCACGATCCTGGCCGACCGGGGGCTGGTGTCGCGCGTCCACGGAGGCGTCACCCTCCCCTATCGCGGGCCGACGGCCTACTAGCGGGCCACCCGGGGCGTGTTCACCCACGGCCGGCTGCCCGACCAGGCCTTCGTCGGCATGGTCGTCCCCACCGTCGAGTACTACTGGCCGGCCGTCATCCAGGGCGCCCAGTCGGCGGTGGCCGCGGCCGGCGGACGGCTGGTCCTGCGCGCGTCCGCCTACGACGCGGCAGAGGACCGCCGCCAGATCACCGGACTCCTCGACCGCGGTGTGCGCACGCTGCTCGTCGCCCCCACCAACACCGGCGAGACGGGCCAGGACCTGCTGCGCTGGCTGGGCTCGCTGAACGTCCCCGTCATCCTCGTCGAACGGCTGCCGCCGCCCACTCTGCCCACCCTGCCGCTCGACGCCGTCACCACCGCCCACAGCCTCGGTGCGGGCCTGGCCGTACGGCATCTGGTCACCCTGGGCCATCACCGTATCGCCTTCATCACCGCGCGCTTCAGCCCCACCACCAAGGCCCTGCGCGAGGGGTGGCGGGAGACCACCGCCTCTCTCGGCCTGCCCTCCCACGACGGCCTCGCACACGACGTACCGCCCTACGGCTCCCCCGGCTGGGCGGACGCCTACGACGGCGCACTCCGCAGCTGCCGCGAGGCCGGCGCCACCGCCCTGTTCGTCCACTCCGACGGCGAGGCCGTCGGCCTGGTGGAGCGCGCCCACGAACATGGACTCGCCGTCCCCGAGGACCTCGCCGTCATCACCTACGACGACGAGGTGGCAGCGGCCGCCGACCCTCCCCTGACGGCCGTACGCCCGCAGAAGTACCGGCTCGGCGTCCTGGCTGCCGAAATGGCCCTGGCCCGCGCCGTCGACCCGGTCGAACGCCCGGTCCACCGGGTCGAGTTGTGGCCCAACCTGATCATCCGCGCGTCCTGCGGCGGCACCGCACCCGTCGCGACGGGACGGTGACGACGGGTGCGGTGCCCACCGGGCTCCGGCCTGCGCCGCATCCTGCGCGCAGACCGTGGACGCGGTAACCGTGCCGGGCCTCAGTGGCGCTCGGGCAGGTCACGCTCGGCGGGGAGCGGTACGTGGGCAGCGGTGCCGGAGGGCGCTGTGGAGCGCGCGGTTGGGGCGAATGCCGGCTTCGTGCCGCAGAAGGCGGCCTCCAGGGTGTTGCCCAGCGCGGTGTTCGCGGCACCGTGGTTGGAGGTGTTGGCCAGCGCCGAAAGGCTGCGTCGCCCGTCGCGGGTGGAGAAGGCGTAGGTGTAGAAGCCCTGGACGGTGCCGGTGTGCCCGTACACCCGGGTGCCGCAGGACAGGTCGTAGCGGCGCAGACCGAGTCCGTAGAACCGGGTGTTGGTGCCGTCCGTCGGCGTGACCGTGGTCATGGCCTCCAGTGCCTTGGGGGACAGCAGCCGACCCCGCATCAGGGCACCGGTGAAGCTGTTGAGGTCGGCGGGGCTGGAGATGACGGCCCCTGCGGACTGTGCCCAGGACACGGTCTGCTCCGTGGAGTCGACGAGCGGCGCACCGGACTCGTCGGGGTGCAGGTAGCCACGCACGTGGGTGCCCTTGATGCGCGTGTCGGGGTGGACGTAGGCGGTGTCGCGCAGCCCCAGCGGCTTGATGATGCGCCGCTGGTAGGCATCGGCCACCGGGCGTCCCGTCAGCTTCTCGATGAGCATGCCGACGACGACGAAGTTGGCGTTCGAGTACGCGTACGCGGCACCGGGTTCGGTGGTCCGGGGTTCGGCGAGGGAGAGGTCGACCAGCTCCTGGTAGCTGAACACCCGGTTGCGCACCGCCTCGAAGCCCGGAACGGTCTGTTCGAACATGGCGTTGGTGTAGTCGGCCAGGCCGCTGCGATGGGTCAGGAGGTGACGGACCGTGATCCGGTCGTCGGGCAGGAGCCCTTCGAGATACGTGTTGACGGGCGCGTCCAGCTTCAGCCGCCCCTCATCGACCAGTTGGAGCAGCACGACGCTGGAGAACGTCTTGCTGACGCTGCCGATCCGGAACCGCGCCCGGGTGTCCATGGCCGCGCCCGACTCCCGGTCACGGACGCCGACCGCTCTTCCTCTCACCCCCTCCGGACCGGAGTAGCGGGCCATCGCACCCGGCGCCCCGTTGGCCATCGCGGACTCGAGTGCGGCGACGATGCCGGCCATGTCGGGTGCGGGTGCCTGGGTCCGGATGGCGGCGGGGGCTGCGGACGCACTGGTGGCGGGGGCCAGGACGCCGGCGAGAGCGGCGACCAGGGCCGCGCTCACGGGCAGACGTCGGTGTGACAACAGGGGCACGGTCATCCTCGGTTCTTACGTAAGGGATGGGCAGGGCGGGACAGTCCTCGGTGACGTACCTCAGCGGTGTCGGCGGGTCACCACCAGTCGACGCCGTTCTTGGTGGCACAGCGGACGACACCGTTCGTGGCGAGCGAACCGCAGACCCGGAACTGGTAGTTGGGGTCGGTGCTGGTGCGCCTGAAAGGAGTCGTCAGGCTCTGACCGTGACTCTGAACGGTGAAAGGTCCACACTGGAGCCAGGGGTGGATCGGCCATTCGGGCCTGCCCCCGTCGTCCCATCCGGCGGCACGCCAGTCCATCCACACCTTGTCGCCCGGCCGAGTGGGGCCGCTGATCTTCCCGAAGGCGATCTGCTGGCCCCCGTACACCCCCTTCTCCAAGGTGATGACGACCCCGCCGCCGAGGTCCAGGCTGCGAGGCTTGTCGGTGTCGCCGGAGGCGTTGTCCGGGTGGTCGCGGAAGCCCCGGGCGCCGCCCGTGCAGTCCGACGCGGCAGCCTGGACCGGGGCGACGGGCCCGGCGACGGCCAGGCCGGCCGCGAGGGCGCATGCCGCGGTGAGTGAGGTGAGGACGGAACGCAGTGAGCTCATGGTGCGGATGTCCTTTCAGTGGTTGGCGGTCGCGGCGTCAGCCGCGGCGGACCTTCACGTACGTGACGGCGTCGTCGAGGGTGTCGCCGACGTACGGGACCTGCCCGGTGAACGAGCCATTGCCGCGCAGGCCACTGGAGTACGACTCGGTACTGTCACCCATCACCTGAAAGGGCGTCAGGCTGCTCCGGCCACCACGTGCTCGGCGACAAGCTGTGGCTCTTCGGACATGTGTGATCTCCCCGTATGTCCGGCGGCCCCCGTGGTCCGCCGGACATAGCCGATGGTGGCGGGGCGCCTTGTGCCGCACCATGGGGAGAACTGCGTATGGACAACGGCGGGTTACGGTGAAGCGGGACATTCACGGGGACATCGGGGGAAGTCGTCATGCCGGATCGGTACGCACGCATGCTGGACCTGGCGGTCGAGGTGATGAGCGCCGAGGCCCCCGAGTCCGTCTGGCCCTTGCTCACCGGAGAACTGCTCACGGCGCTCGACGGGGAGCTGATCGTGGTCAAGGAGGTGCCGTGGACACCTGAGCAGGGCAGCGTGGTGATCCGGTCCCCGCGACCTCTGCCGGAAGCCGGCGTCGACGACGACTCGGTGCAGGCTCACATCCGCTCGGGGTACCCCTTCATCGACCGTTACGGGGCCAGCTCCGACTGGACACCGCAGAGCGCCGCACGGGTGGTGGGGACGCGGACCTGGCAGAACAGTCCGACCGCCGACGCTCTGCGCCAGGCGTTCGGGACACGGCACGTGTTCGGCCTGCCGCTGCCGGAGAGGGGACCGCACGTGAGCGGGTTCCTGGTGCACCGCTCCGGCGGCGACTTCTCCCGGCACGATGAGCGCTACGGCGCACGCGTCCAGCCGCTCCTCAAGGCCGCGACGGCGCACCGGGCTCTCCTGACGGCACTGCGCAAGTCCTCCGGCAGCGATCACAGGCGGCAGGCCAACCACGCTCTGGCAACACCGTTGACCCCACGCGAAACCAACGTGCTGCATCTGCTGGCCACGGGGCTGACCGCCGAGGTGATCGGCCGCAGGCTCGGCATTTCGCCGCGCACCGTCCACAAGCACCTGAACGCGCTGTACCGGAAGCTCGGGGCCGCCGACCGGCTCAGCGCGGTGCTGCGCGCCCAGAACGCGGGCCTGCTCACCGGCTCGGCCGACGGGCATCGCGGCCCGGACGTGGCCGACCCGCCTTCCCGGTAAGCGGAAACCGGCTCCTCGGCCAGGGCGCCGTCCTTGAGCTCAGCTGAACAGGTCGAGGTAGTGCTGTTGGTGGACCGGGTGGTAGTCGCCGAAATCGACGGATGCCGGGTCACCGCCGGTCTCGGCGGCGACGAGCCGGTCGAGGTAGTAGTCCCAGCCGGGGCCCACGCCGCCCGCCATCGCCGGGTCGTCACCGACGGACTGGGTGAAGGTGAGCGTGGTGGCGCCCTCGTGCTCGACGAGCGTGAGAGTGATGTGCCAGACGGCTTCCTCGCCAGGCACCTGCGAGATGAGGACCAGCCGGCGAGGGGCCTGGCACTCCTGAATGGTGAAGACCTCGGCCTGGTGCTCGTCGCCCTCGTAGAGCATCCGGAAGTCGACCGAGCCGGTCGACGGGTCGCCGGTCCATTCGCCGATCCATCGGGCCAGACGGTCCGACTCGGTGACCGCCGCCCAGACGTCCTCGATGCCGGCCCGGAAGGTGCGGTCGAAGGCGATGCTGTCCAGGCCGTCGATGGTCACGCGACGCCCGGTGGGGGTGCTGGTCATGCGGATTCCTCCTGAGTTCTTCCGGTACCGGGAACGGCGTCGGTGCCGGCCCGGCGGTCGTGGACAGTTCTGCGGACCTCCAGGTCGAGGGCGTCGAAGGCGCTCTCGGGGATCGGGGGGCGGCGCCCGGCGAGCTCGTCGAGCAGGGCGCGGACCGGGGCGAGACCCGGGCGGGCGAGTGCGTAGTGGCGCTCGCGACCGCGGTCCTCGACCGTGACAAGCCCTGCCTCGGTGAGCAGTCGCAGATGCTTGCTCACCGCGGGCCGGCTGATCGGATGCCGTGCTGCGAGGTCGACCACCCGGGCCGGGCCGGAGGCGAGTGCGCGCAGCAGATCACGGCGTACGGGGTCGGCCAGTGCGATGAACGGGTCCACCCCTTATTGGTAACCCATGGGTTACCAATCGGCAAGTGCAGCTGCCGACAGGATCCGGGCGCCTCCAGCAGTGATCGCGATCAGCCCAGGAGACGCAACGGCACCTGACGGTCCGGGTCGTCCCGGCCCCCATCCCGCACACTCCCTGTGGACAACCCCAGACCAATCGGATGATGCATCCCACCGAGGCAACCGCTTCGGGCCGGCAAAGCCCTCGCCACACCAACACGGGGGCCTTGACCCCGAATCCTGAACACGGGTTATGCGGCTTGTGCCAGCGTAGTTGGTGTGCGGTGGAGGGCGTTCTCGAAGGCGATGGGTGATCGTTGTCCGAGGCGGGAGTGTCGGCGTCGGGTGTTGTAGCGATGGAGCCATCGGAAGGCGTCGAGTCGGGCCTCGCGCTCGGTCGGCCAGCTCTTTCGTCCTTGCAGGGTCTCGCGTTTGAAGGTCGCGTTGAAGGACTCGGCGAGTGCGTTGTCCGCGCTGGACCCGACCGCGCTCATGCTTCGCCGCACCCCTGCTGACCTGCAGGCTTCGGCGAAAATCCTGCTCGTGTACTGAGCTCCGTGGTCGGTGTGCATGATCGATCCGGCGAGGCTGCCGCGGGTTCGGATCGCCGCGGCCAGGGCGTCGGTGACGAGGTCCGCGCGCATGTGGTCGGCGATAGCCCAGCCGGCCAGACGGCGTGATGCGAGGTCGATGACGGTCGCCAGGTAGCAGAACTTCCCGCCCTCGATGGGCAGGTAGGTGATGTCGCCGACGTACTTCGTGTTCGGCTGGCCTGCGGTGAAGTCGCGGCCGATCAGGTCCCGGGCCTTGGCGGCGGCCGGGTCGGGGACAGTGGTGCGGTGCCGGCGGCGCAACCGGACTCCTTCGATCCCGGACGCCCGCATGATCCTGGCGACGCGCTTGTGGTTGACCGCGACACCGTTCTCCTCGCGGAGCTCGGCGGTGATCCTCGGGGCTCCGTAGGTGCCGTCCGATTCCTGGTGCACCGCCCGTATCCGGGCCGCCAGGCGGGCGTCGGCCACCTGCCGGGCGGCCCGGTCCGCAGCCGTCCGGCGCCAGTAGTAGAAGCTCGAGCGGCTCACGCCGAGGATGCTGCAGAGCCGCTTCACGCCGTAACGGCGCTGGAGGTCGGCGACACACTGGAAGCGGTTCACCAGCGCGCCTCCCCGGCGAAATACTTCGCCGCCTTCCGCAGGATCTCCCGTTCCTCCTCCAGCTCACGGACCTTCTTCCGCAAGGCGGCGTTCTCCGCCTCCAGCGGTGCCGGCGGCAGCGACGGTTCCTGCGTCCGCCGTCCTCGGGGACGGCTCACCCCAGCTGCCCGAACCCAGTTCCGCAGCGTCCCCGGGTTGATCCCCAGATCAGCTGCGACCGACCTGATCGTCGCTTCCGGCCGCGACTCGTACAGCGCGACCGCATCCGCCTTGAACTCCGGCGGATAGTTCTTCATGACCACGAGATGTCCGTTCTCAGATCCTCAGGACCCAGTGTCTCGTGTGTTCAACATCCGGGGTCAAGGCCCCGGGTCCCCACTCCCCAGCCCAGGCCCGGAGGGGCAAACGTCCCGCTGCGATGCCTCACCGCTCGACCAGGTCGCGGTCCGAGCAGGCGATGCCCAGGACCGCGTCACGGCCGTGGCGGTGAACCGCGACCCGTCGGCCGCCCAACGCCAAGGGGCCGATGACCGATGGCCGATGCAGGACGATCGGCACACCACGCGTGCACTCCACCATGCCGTCGGCCTCTCTGACCGGCCATCGCTCGCGCGCTCCCCGGCCGTCGATCACCCCGCCCGCCGGACAGCCGGGGTCGCGCCGCAGACGCCGCGCTGGGCCAGTTCCTTGAGTTTCATCCGGGCACACCGACTTCTGGCACGACACGGTACGGATCACGGACTCGGCCCCGGTGCCGTGCGGCCTGGTCCACGCCCCCGCGGGAATGCTGATGCCATGGGCGCCAGCCGACCCGAAGCCCCGGCGAGCCGATTCTCAAGAAGGGGCGTCAGCTGGTCGACTCGGTCAACTACGCCCTTGAGGACCGGCTGATTCGCCTAGGAGGCGGAACGATGTTCGCCAAGCACTGCGTGCGCACGCTGATGGTCGCGCTTCTCGTCTGCGGCGGCACCGCTTGCGGACCGGACAGCGGGACGAGTACGCAGAAGTCGTCGACCTGTGCCCGGTACTTCACCTTCGAGGGCAGGGAGTACCGGGACGTCGGGGACTTCCCCGTCGAGGCCGGCAGGCACGTCGGTACCGCCGTCCAGCCGACATGCGATCAGCATGGAGCGGACAGGGAGAAGAGAGGGCCGGACAAGGCGGCCTATGAGGTGAAGGGTGTCTCGGCGGACGTGGCGATCGCGGTGGGCGACGGTCCGGACGACGTGGAGATCTTCGTGTCCTACGACGGGACGGAGCTTCCCCCGGAGGTGCAGACGCTGGAGGACGCCTCGCGGTAGACGGAACCGCGGTAGAGCCGTTCGATCGCATTGGCGTCCCTGCCACGCACTCCTTCTCTCCGTTCGAGCGCGCGTGGTACGGGGAATCGGCGGCACGTCCCAGCTGAACAGCCTTGGTCAGCCGAGGAAGCTCAGCCGCACCTGGCGGTCCAGGTTGCGCCGGTTCGTATCCGCGAAACTCCGTTAAGACAAACCGTGAGCCCAGACCCTGGACTGGGCTCCTTACTGACCGTTTCAGAGTGGAGCCGACGGTCAGTCGTCGTTGAGTCGCTCGCGACGGCACTCACCGACGAGGACTGGCAGGAGGTCACACAACTCCCTTTCCTCAAGCGCCTTTTCCTACGCTGGCCTGATCCCGCTCCCAACGTCGGACGTACCAGAACTGCCTGGTGTTGTGGAGTTTTGTACCCCACTCTGGCGCGATGTCGAGGCACTGCGTCAGCTTCGGGACCGCTTCCCGGGACTGCCCCGGGTCGTCGTCAATACGCAGGAGGCGGTGATGGACCTGGAGACAGCGACCCCTTATGAGGCGGCCTTTCCCGGTATCGAGATCACTGACGGGGGCCTTCTCTGAAAGAGCGTTTTGTCCTGGCAGGAGTGTTTGGGAACGCAGCGCTGGCGTGGATGATTGCGGGGTGTTGGTCCAAGTGGAAGCGGTGGGGAAGGTCGCCGACGGGCGCGCGACGGTTCGGGTGCGCTCGGAGGTGGGTGCCGCCGCGGCGTTCTGGTGCGGCGGTCCGACGGGAGTGGGCCGCGAACATCACGTGGAGTGGACGGTTGAAGAGGACGCGGCCTGGGGCGGCAACACTCGACCGGCCACTTCAATTTCACCCGGGGTGGATGAGAAGGAAGGCGACCGGATCGTCTTTCGGGGGCGGTTGGGCCTGACGGGCGATGGCGGAGCCACGTTGGAAGTAGCCGGAACCCACATCCTTTTCGACCTCGCCGACCCGCCGCCATCGACTGCTGTCGATGGAACGTGGGTCGAGATCAGCGTGGAGCGGAACAGCGTCAGCCTGTGGCCCTACCTGCTGTGATTCACAGGAGCCCGACGCTGCCGCCGTTCAGCTGTCGCGCCAGTTGTGGGTCGATTCGCGGGTGAGTCTGCGGCTCATGAGGTCGATCATCGCTATGTTGATCATGGCTTCGGAGCGGTGAGGGTGGGTTTCGTAGTCGCGGGCGAGGCGGCGGTGGTGCATGAGCCAGCCGAAGGTCCGCTCGACGACCCAGCGCCGCGGGATCACCTTGAAGCCCTTCTGGGCGGGGTCGCGGCGGGTGACTTCGACGTCGATACCGAGGCGGGCGCCGTGGTCGATGGCCTTGGTGCGGTAGCCGCTGTCGGCCCACGCCTTCGTGATGCGGGGGCTGCCTTCGGCGATGTTCGAGAGCAGGCGGATTCCGCCGGCGTTGTCGGAGACGCTGGCGGCGGTGACCAGCACGGCCAGGAGGAGGCCGAGTGTGTCAACGCCGATGTGGCGTTTGCGGCCCGCGATCTTCTTGCCCGCGTCGATGCCCTGGCCGGCCGCGGGCACGTTGGCCGAGGTCTTGATGCTCTGGGCGTCGAGGATGCAGGCGCTGGGCTCGGCGTCTCGGCCCTCGGCCTTCCGGACCAGATGTCGCAGGAGTCCGTTGAGCTGGTCGAAGACGCCGTCCTTCTGCCAGGCGGCGAAGTATCCGTAAACGGTTTCCCACGGGGCGAAATCGTGTGGGAGGTAGCGCCAGGGGATGCCGGTCCGGTCGACGTAGAGGATGGCGTCCATGATCCGGCGCAGGTCGTGTTCGGGCGGCCGCCCGATGTCCAGGCCCTTCCCTCTGCGTTCTGCTCGCCAGGCTGTCAGGGTTGGTTCGAGCAGTTCCCAACGAGCATCGGACAGGTCACTCGGGTACGGCCGCTGTCGGCGAGGCATGTTTCCGTAGTACCGATGGCCGCCGTCCCGCTACAGGGCGCAAACAGGCGTGAGCGGGGGCGTGTTGGGATCAGACAGGAGCGAACGGACCGAAGCGGACCCTCGAAAGCCGTCATCCGCATCACCTGTCACAAGAGACGTCTGCTGGCTCAGCCAGCCTGAAGCGGCCCGTCGCCCGAACTGCAATGAAGCACCTAAGCCGGAGCAAAACGCTCTTTGAGGCCGCGTTTGAGATCTCCAATGGAACGCGAGTGAGGAGGTGCTCTAGAGCCTGTCCGACAAATGATCACCTGGCCGTTTCGCGGAACCAGAGGATCAGGGAGGCGAGGACGACTCCCGCGCGGTAGCGGTCCGCGAGCTTGTCGAGCCTGGTTGCGATCGCACGGAACTGCTTGAGGCGAGCGAAGCATCGTTCGACCACGTTGCGGTCGCGATAGATCTCCCTGCCAAAGGCGGGTGGCCGGCCACCGACGCGCCCCCTGCGTCGGCGGTTGGCCACCTGGTCGCGGCGCTCGGGATCGTGGCGGCGATGCCCCGACGCCTCAGCAGATGACGGACGGCCCTGCTGGAGTATGCCTTGTCACCCAGCACACGGTCGGTGTCGTGCGCGGGCGACCCGTGCCGACGCACGGGGTGCGAACCCCGTGCGTCGGCGAACGCGGAGGCGTCGTTGACGTTTCCGGGTGTGAGCACGATCGACAGCGGCAGTCCCCGGCCGTCGACGGCAAGATGGACCTTGGCGGTCAGCCCGCCCCGGGACCGACCGAGTGCCTGATGCGCCTGCGAGCGGCCCGGATCTTCCGGTTCGTCCCTGTCTGCGTCCCCCTTTTACGGGCGCCCGCGGCGTGCTGATGGGCCCGGTTGATCGTGGAGTCAACGGCGACGATCCACTCCACCCGGCCCCCCGCGTCATCATGGACCTGGACATGCTCCAGCAGCTTCGCCCACGTGCCATCGGCCTCCCCGCGGGCGAACCGCTCGTAGACGGTCTGCCACGGCCCATACCGCTCGGGCAGGTCGCGCCAAGGAGCCCCGGTCCGTAGCCGCCACAGCACTCCGTTGACCACCTGCCGGTGATCACGCCACGGACGGCCCCGTCCGTCCGCCTTGGGCAAAAGGGTGCTCTATCCGCCCCCATGCCGCCTCCGTCAACTCACCTCGACCTGACACAAGATCAATTATCAGACCGGCTATAGAGTCCTGCCCGTGGTGAATCATCAGGACGAGACCAGGACGGCCTACGACGGAGTCGTCGAGCTGTACGCATCGCTGTTCGCAAACCGGCTGGAGACACAGCCTTTCTCCCGGGCCATGATCGGCACCTTCGCCGAACTGGTGCGCGCGACAGGCAACCCGCGGGCAGCGGACGTCGGGTGCGGGCCCGGACATCTGACAGCCATGCTGCACGAACTCGGCCTGGACGCCTTCGGACTCGACCTCGCCCCCGGCATGATCGACCACGCCCGACAGGCCCACCCGGCGCTGCGCTTCCAAGAGGCGCGGATGGAATCCCTGCCGATCGAGGACGCCGCCCTCGGCGGCGTACTGGCCCACTACTCAATGATCCACACCCCTCCGGGAGAACTACCGGAGCTGATCGCCGAGCAGGCACGCGTCCTGGCGCCGGATGGTCTGCTCCTGGTCTCCTTCTTCGGGACCGACGAACAAGAACCGGTCCGCTTCGACCACAAGGTGGCGCCCGCCTACAGCTGGCCGACGGATCGCCTCGCCGAACTGCTGGCCGACACCGGGCTCGTTCCCTTCGCCCGGTTGCTCCACGATCCAGCCTCCGAAAGGGGCTTCCTCGACGCCCATCTGCTGGCCCGCCGTTCGTAGGCCCTGCCCGGTAACCCCGCCGGACGGTCGGCGCACCTCCCGATTGCCAACTCGGCCGAACCTCGCTGACTGGAGGGGAATTGCCAGACAGGCTCTAGCCTCTGCTGGTGAGTCATGCACGAGTCCCTTTCGTCGGCGACTTCGGAGAGCTTGAGCACGGCAGCCCAGATGGTCCGTCGCTGCGCTCCGCAGTCGGGGCCGAGGCGCCCTCAAACGCCTGTGAACTGGTCACATACTTGCTGAGCGGTGCCCTGCTGGCCGCGACAACCACGCTCGTGCATGACGTTCTCACCCCCGGCAACTCTGTGATCGGCGGGCTGCACCTGCTGACGGACGGGCACTGGTTCTGGTACTCGGACCTGGCGCACTACGTCGAGCACTACCACGTGGCGCTCGACCCGCCGTTCATCGCACATGCTCAGGCAAGCGGCTGGACGGTACCGCAACTCGATGACGCGGATCTGCTCGCGCTGGAGGCGCTCCTTCTCGGTGATGATGAGGACCGAGCCGGCCGATCACCGATGAGCCGGTCGTCTGCCCCGAATACCGGGATTGGGGTGAGTGGTCGGGGACCTGGCCGGGTGGCGGGGCCGGTGCGCGTGATCCGCCGACCCATGATGCCGATCATTGCCCAGCGGATCATGATTCGGACATACCGTCCGAGCGTCCCGCTGGTGCGGCCGGACTTCCCGCCTCTCGTGCAACCAGATCGGCTCACCCACCGAAGAAGCTCAACCGCACCTGGCGGTCAGGGTTGTCCCGGTTCGTGTCCACCCAACTCCGTTAAGGCAACCCCGAGGACAGCCCCGCCTATCGACTTCGGCGATGGAAGCCCTTGGCGGCGCGCGCAGGGGTCGGGTGGGATCGTTGCCCTCGCCAGCCCTCTCACCTCCGCTGAGGAGCGCGTCGCCGGGCGAGGACAGACCCGGAACATGCGCCGCGACCGCGCCCTACCTCTGGCTGCCACTCATCACGAAGCCGACGAACGGCGGCCACAGCACGCACCGCGTTTTCAGTCAACGCGGGCACTTGATCGAGGACATGGCCCGACACTGAGGGCTGTCCCATAACTGATCTTGCTCTGTGGTGACCTCGCCGGTGCCAGGTCCGAGCAAAGCTTGCGCGCCGTTCCGGACGGACACTTTTGCCGGGTTGAGCTCGGGCGCCTTCGGCAACGGCAGCCCTGTCCGGTAACCACACCTCGTCGGTGAGGTCTGCCATGCCTCCCGCATCCGGGTTGCGGCCTCCTCCAACCGCGAGGCGCCGGCGAGCAGGCGCAGCGTCGCCGCCGCTCTCAACCGGTCGATGCCGGCCGGTTGCCATCTCCAGCTCAGTCCTGCTCGGGGCGGTGAAGGAAACCGGGCACCCAGCGAAGGGAAGCGCGGGCCGGAAAGAGCGTCAGCCGTCCACCGAGGTCGATCAGGGTCTCCTTTCGCGTTGGCCCATCCGCAGCACGGAACCAACGGCCCGTGACCGGTCTCGCCAGTCGCCCGCCATGGCGCAGCCTCGAGAGTGGCGAGCCCCCGTCCCGGCTCGGCATACCCGTCGCGGAGACCATGTCGGGGAGACCGGGGAAGTTCTCGACCTCGGTGGTGGTCGTGAGGGAGCCACCGATGACGATGCCGCTAACCGAAAGCAGGGGGCCGCCGCTGGGCTCGGGCGGCGTAGAGCGCGGCGGAGTATCCGGCGGGGCCGGAGCCGATGATGACAGCGTCGCGTATCCCACTCACGCCGCCGCCTCCGGTTTCGCCGGGGCGATTTCGGCGATCAGGCCCTCGACCAGGGTCTTGATCTCGTCGCGGATCGGGCGGACGGCCTCGACGCCTTGGCCGGCCGGGTCCTCCAGCTTCCAGTCGAGGTAGCGCTTGCCGGGGAAGACGGGGCAGGTGTCGCCGCAGCCCATGGTGATGCAGACGTCCGACTCGCGGACCGCGTCGACGGTGAGGATCTTCGGCGTCTCGGCGGAGATGTCGATGCCGACCTCGGCCATGGCCTCGACGGCGGCCGGGTTGACCCGGTCGCCGGGGTTGGAGCCTGCGGAGCGGACCTCGACGCGGTCGCCGGCCAGGTGGGTCAGCCACGCGGCGGCCATCTGGGAGCGGCCGGCGTTGTGGACGCAGACGAACAGGACGGACGGCTTGTCGGCCATGGTGATCGCTCTCTCTCGTCGCATGGCGGAACCCAGCCGCCAATGACTTCAGCCCCTGCTGGTATCAGCAGATAGTGATGTGAGAGTATCAGCGCATGCTGACTTCAGTCGATCCTGATGTGATCCGGGTGCTGGGCGATCCGCTCCGCCTGAAGATCGTGACCCTGCTCGCGCGCGAGACGCTCTGCACGACGCACCTGGTCGAGGAGACCGGAGCCAAGCAGACCAATCTGTCCAACCACATGAAGGTGCTGCGCGAGGCCGGGATCGTGGAGACCGAGCCGTGCGGCCGCTTCACCTACTACAAGCTCAAGCCCGAGGTCCTGGCCGGCCTGTCCGAGCAGTTCGCCGAGCTCGCTGCCTCGGCCCGTAGCGCCGCCGAGAACAAGAGGGCCTGCCCGTGACCTCCACCGAGCCCACCACCGCCTCCGCTCCGAAGGGCGGTGGGGGCGGCGACTCGATCGTAAGGAAGCTCTCCGCCCTCGACCGCTACCTCGCGGTGTGGATTCTGCTCGCCATGGCCGTCGGTCTGGGCCTGGGCCGCCTGATCCCTGGGATGAACGACGCGCTCGCGAAGATCGAGATCGGCGGGATCTCCCTGCCGATCTCCCTCGGCCTGCTCGTGATGATGTACCCGGTCCTGGCGAAGGTCCGCTACGACCGGCTCGACCGCGTGACCAGCGACCGCAAGCTCCTGGTCTCCTCGCTGGTCATCAACTGGATCGTCGGCCCGGCGGTGATGTTCGCCCTGGCGTGGATCTTCCTGCCGGATCTGCCCGAGTACCGCACCGGTCTGATCATCGTCGGTCTCGCCCGGTGCATCGCCATGGTCATCATCTGGAACGACCTCGCCTGCGGCGACCGTGAGGCCGCCGCCGTCCTGGTCGCCCTGAACTCCGTCTTCCAGGTGATCGCGTTCGGCCTGCTCGGCTGGTTCTACCTCGACCTGCTGCCCCGGTGGATGAACCTCGGCGACGGCCAGGGCCTGGACGTGTCCGTCTGGCACATCGCACTGAACGTGATCATCTTCCTCGGCATCCCGCTGCTGGCCGGCTTCCTGACCCGCCGCATCGGCGAGCAGAAGATGGGCCGCGAGGACTACGAGGCGAAGTTCCTGCCGATGATCGGCCCGTGGGCCCTGTACGGGCTGCTGTTCACGATCGTCATCCTCTTCGCCCTCCAGGGCAGGACCATCACCTCGCAGCCGCTGGACGTGGCCCGGATCGCGCTGCCGCTGCTGGTGTACTTCGCGGTCATGTTCTTCGGCACGTTCCTCCTCGGCAAGGGCCTGGGCCTGGCCTACGACCGCACCACGACCCTGGCGTTCACCGCGGCGGGCAACAACTTCGAGCTGGCCATCGCGGTCGCCATCGCCACCTTCGGCGTCACCTCCGGCCAGGCGCTGTCCGGCGTCGTCGGACCGCTCATCGAGGTCCCGGTCCTGATCGGCCTGGTCTACGTCGCGCTCGCCTGGCGACGGAAGTTCGCCCCGGGCGCGGTGACGACCTCCCCGTGACCCAGCACACGGATGTGGTGGTGGTCGGCGGCGGCCAGGCAGGGCTTGCCGCCGGCTACCACCTGCGCTGACGCGGCCTCGACTACCTCGCCGACTACGAGAAGCGCTACGCGCCTGACCATCCTGCACGGCGCCCGCGCGGGCGCCGTGCGCCGCGACGCTCCGGGTCGAGGCCGACGCGGGCACCTGGCGAGCCCGTGCGGTCATCAGCGCCACGAGCAACTGGACGCGCCCTTCCTTCCCGACGTCCTAATAGTCCACTGCGGTTTCGTGAATCGACCAGCTGGCCGCGGGGGGCGAGCGGTCGTCAGCAGTCGCCGCGTCGGGCCGGGTCGGATGTCGTGAGGCCGCGGCGGCCCTGAGGATGACGGTGGTCGGCGTTCCGGCTCACACCCAGGACGAGTTGCAGTGAATAGTCCATTCCGGTGGTTCAGCGCTCCGGGGAAAATGTAGCGTCGCGATCATGGAATCGCTGATGGCTACGGCCGCTGACCAGGCACCGGCGAACCCTGCCGCCACCGATGACATGCTGGCCACTCAGCCGATCGGATACTGGAGCGGCTCGGCTCAGGCGACCGGACCGGCCCGGCGTCAGCCACACTCATCGGCGTCGGTCGCCCTGCCCGCGATGCACATAAGACCGTACAGTCGAGCTGACGCTCAAGTGATGGCCGGGCTGCGGCGCTCGACAAGGACGACATCGCGCCAGACGCCGTGATGGCGCCCGATCCGCTCCCGCGTGCCGATGACCCGGAAGCCGGCCCGCTCATGCACGGCGAGGCTGGCGGCGTTCTCGGGGAAGATCCCGGACTGGACGGTCCAGATACCGGCCCGCTCGGTCGATTCGATCAGCGCCCTGAGCAGGGTGGAAGCGATCCCGCGACCGCGAGCCGCCGGATGGACGTAGACGGAGTGCTCGACCACCCCCGCGTACGAGCACCGGTCGGAAACCCGGCTCGCCGCAACCCACCCCAGCACCTTCCCGTTCCCCTCGACGGCGGCGAAGCGGTGCTCGGGCAGCTTCGCCGCGTCGAACGCTTCCCACGCCGGGGCGGTGGTCTCGAAGGTGGCGTTCCCTTCGTCGACACCCGCCTGGTAGATCGCCAGCACCTGCTCGGCGTGCTCCGCCGCCAGTGGCACGACCACCGCACTCAGTACCCCGCCCACCGCACCCGCCCCCTTTCCGTCTGGCTGTCAGGCCGCGGCCGGCATGGCCAGCAACTGGCCCATCGCCGCGAGCACCGATGGCTCGACCCGGTAGTACACCCAGGTGCCGCGCCGCTCGGAGGTGAGCAGACCGGCCTCCTTGAGCTTCTTCAGGTGGTGGGAGACGGTGGGCTGGGAGACGCCGACGTCGGAGATGTCGCACACGCACGCCTCCCCGCCCTCGTGCGAGGCGACGGCGGAGAAGAGCCGCAGCCGCACCGGGTCACCGAGCGCCTTGAACATCCGCGCAGCGGTTTCGGCCTCCGTGGCACTCATGGGGCGCTCGGTCAGCGGCGGGCAGCACGGCACCACACCCTGGCCACCCGTGGGGTCGAGGAGCGGCAGCTCCTGCACATTCGACATAAGCCTATGTTGACACACGTCGAACCAGCCTGGGGAGGGTCGCCATCGGCACACGAGCCGGGCGGCCACGCGCCGGGCGATCTGCTCCGCCTCCCGGCCGACACCGTGCAGCGACGCAGATGCCGGCGTCCAGACGGTCGGCACAGCCGGTGAGGTAGGCGACGGCCTCGTCGCGATGCGGGCAGCGGTCCCGGTCGGCGCCGGGAACGGCATAGCGGGCAGGGAGTTGCACCGGGCCGGCGAGAACAGCGTGAGGCTGTCGTAGGAGCGCCGCCCCGATCCGGCCGCACGGTCGGACGCCTCCACCACCATCGGCCGCAGCCCGCGACCCAGCAGCGCGCGGGCGGTGGCGAGTCCGGACTGGCCGCCACCGATGACGGCGACGTTGATGTGCTCCGTGAACCATCCGACGAATTCGATATACGTCTATGTTGACACCCATCAATACAGGTGCGACGCTGGGCCGCGCAAGCCATCGACAGATGTCGAACCACGCAAGGAGCCACCGTGAACGCGCCCGCCACCCCCGAGCTGCCCGTCGCCGTGATCGGAGCAGGCCCCTCCGGCCTGGCCGCCGCCGCCCACCTGCTCGACCAGGGCATCGAACCCCTCGTTCTGGAAGCCGGCCGGCAGGCCGGCGCCGCAGTGCGCGAGTGGGCTCACGTGCGACTGTTCTCCACCTGGGGCGAGGTCATCGACCCGGTTGCCGAGAAGCTCCTCGCTTCCACCGGCTGGACCCGCCCCGACCCTGACACCTATCCCTCCGGCGGCGACTGGGCCGAGCAGTATCTCCAGCCGCTCGCCGACACCCTCGGCCACCGGGTCCGCCTCGGCACCACGGTCACCGGCGTCTCGCGTACCGGCCGCGACCGCATCGTCGACGCCGACCGCGAGCAGCAGCCCTTCGTCGTGCACCTCACCCACGCCGACGGCCGCGAGGAACGCATCTTCGCCCGCTCGGTCATCGACGCCTCCGGCACATGGGCCACACCCAGCCCGGCCGGCGGCAGCGGCCTGGCCGCCCTCGGGGAACACGCGGCCAGCGACCGGATCACCTACCGCATCCCGAACCTCAAGAACCCCGCCACCCGCGCCCGCTACGCAGGCAGGCGCACCGCCGTGATCGGATCCGGGGCCTCCGCGTTCACCGCCCTCGCCTACCTCGCCGACCTCGCCAAGTCCAAGGACGGCACAGGCACCAAGGGCGTCTGGATCCTGCGCCGGGGCATCTCCGGCTCCACCTTCGGCGGCGGCGAAGCCGACCAGCTCCCCGCCCGCGGCGCCCTGGGCCTCGCAGCGAAGGCCGCAGTCGACGAGGGCCACGCCGACGCCGTGACCGGCTTCCGCACCGAAGCGGTCGAACGCGACACCGACGGCCGCCTGACCCTCGTCGGCGAGGACGGCCGCCGCCTGGACTCCGTCGACGAGCTGATCGTGCTGACCGGCTTCCGCCCCGACCTGTCCTTCCTCAACGAACTGCGCCTGGACCTCGACGAGCGCCTCCAGGCCCCGGCCGAGCTCGCGCCGCTGATCGACCCCAACCAGCACTCCTGCGGCACCGTCTACCCCCACGGCCACCGCGAGCTCTCCCACCCCGAACCCGGCGTATACCTCGTCGGTATGAAGTCCTACGGCCGCGCCCCGACGTTCCTCGCGATGACCGGCTACGAGCAGGTCCGCTCGGTAGCCGCCGCGATCGCCGGCGACCTCGCCTCCGCCGACCGCGTCGAACTCACCCTCCCCGAGACCGGAGTCTGCGGCGGAGCCGGCCTTTTCGACACCTCCGACACCAGGGAAACGGACAGCGAAGGCTGCTGCGCGACCACCCCGCCTCTCGCCCAGCTCGGCACTCCCGCCACGGTCGGCGCAACTGCCGAAGAGGCTCCAGCAGGCGGCTGCTGCAGCTCGTGACCAACCGGGGCGCCCCGACGAGCTGGTCCAACTGCTGACCGAAGAAGGCCCAGGCGCGACCCGCTCGACACCAGTACCCCGGCCCACAGGCGGGGCAAGCCGCGTGCTGTTCAGGTCGATCGCTTATCGTGCCCGCGCACCGCCGAACTGTCCGCGGTGCGCATTCGGCAAGGAGAGAACGCCGTGAGCAGCATGCCTCCGCCCGCAGTCGGGCTCCCGGACGAACTCCGGCGGCGCCTTGGCGTGCCGGACGCGGTGATGATCGGCCTGGGGTCGATGATCGGCGCCGGGATCTTCGCCTCGCTCGCCCCCGCAGCCCGCGCCGCCGGATCCGGCCTGCTGCTCGGACTGGCCCTGGCCGCGGTCGTCGCCTACTGCAACGCCACCTCCTCGGCCCGGCTCGCCGCCCTCTACCCGGCCTCGGGCGGCACCTACGTCTACGGGCGCGAACGGCTCGGCCCCTTCTGGGGCTACCTGGCCGGCTGGGCGTTCGTCGTGGGCAAGACCGCCTCCTGCGCGGCGATGGCGCTGACCATCGGCTCCTACGTCTGGCCGGGCCAGGCGCACGCGGTCGCGGTGGCCGCCGTGGTGGCCCTGACCGCCGTCAACTACGCGGGCATCCAGAAGTCCGCCCTGCTCACCCGCGGCATCGTGGCGGTCGTCCTGGCGGTGCTCGCCGCCGTCGCGACCGCCTCCCTGGTGTCCGACGGGGTGGACACGGCGCGCCTGGGGATCGGCGCCGACGCCACGGTCACCGGTGTACTGCAGGCGGCCGGGCTGCTGTTCTTCGCGTTCGCCGGATATGCCCGCATCGCTACCCTCGGCGAGGAGGCCCTTGACCCGGCCCGCACCATTCCTCGGGCCATCCCGATCGCCCTCGGCATCACCCTCGTCGTCTACGCCCTCGTCGCCGTCTCCGTCCTCCTCGTCCTCGGCCCCGGCCCACTCGCCTCCTCCGAGGCCCCGCTCGCGGACGCCGCCCGGGCAGCAGACGCCGACTGGCTCGTCCCCGTCGTACGCGTCGGCGCGGCCGTCGCCGCCCTCGGCTCCCTGCTCTCCCTCATCCTCGGCGTCTCCCGCACCACCCTGGCCATGGCCCGCGACCACCACCTCCCCCACGCCCTGGCCACCGTCCACCCGCGCTTCAAAGTCCCCCACCGGGCCGAACTCCTCGTCGGCGCCGTGGTCGCCGTGGCCGCCGCAACCACGGACGTACGAGGAGCTATCGGGTTCTCCTCATTCGGTGTCCTGGCCTACTACGCCATCGCCAACGCCTCCGCCTGGACCCTGACCCCCGCCGAAGGCCGCCCGGCGCGGATCGTCCCAGTCACCGGCGTGGCGGGATGCCTCGTCCTGGCCCTCGCCCTGCCGCCGTCCTCCGTGCTCACCGGAGCCGCCGTCCTCTTCATCGGCGCAGCCACGTACGGCATCCGCCGCATCAGCACACACCACCAGCAGGGCATCTGATCAGATGCTCACGCCGATGTAGGGGATATATCCGTTTCCATTCGCCAGGTTGGGACGGATTCTTCGGTCAGTTCGGCGGACATTTTGTTAGTCATGGGACACGCGCCCCGGGGATCACGCAAAGGAAAAGCTCCCAACAACCCGTCTGGCACCAGTTGCCGCCCCACCTCCATGCCATGGACAACGAGGACCCCGGCCAGCCGTCGACAGGAAAGGCGCTCGATGCTGGCACGAACGATTCCCGGCAAGCATCTTCGAGAGGCATGACCGCCATGACCGACTGCCTACAGGCCGTCTTCGCGATGCTGGACCCGAACGGAACTGCCGCTGGACGCACTGGAAATGGCATTGTGGAGGCCGAGGATCACGAGGGGCTCCGACCTCATCCGTCACAGCGACCGCGGGTCGCGATACGTGTCAATTCGGTATACCGACCGGCTCGCAGACATCGGTACCTTCGCCTCCGTCGGGTCGGGCGCGGACTCGTATGACAACGCGATGGCCGAGGCACTGAACGACACCTCCAAGGCCGAACTCATAGAGACGCAGCACCCCTGGAAGGACGTCACCAGGTCGAACGGGCGATCTTCCAATGGATCACCTGGTACAACGGAGAACGTCTTCACTCCGCGCTCGACTACGTTTCGCCCGCCGAGTACGAGGGAGCCCTCCGGCGAAGCAAGGAGCAGACCCCGGGGCCCGCCTGAACCAAGATCACCGGATCTCTACGAAACTCGGGGCAGCTCAGGGTGTGCGGCAGGGGTGTCAGGGCAGGGCCGTCAGGCCAACCAGGCCCGTTGTCAGTGGCGTCCGGCAGAATCCGTTTCACCGACGCCACCCTGACCTGGCGTCGCCCGGTAGGAGAAGAGGGTTCCTGTGCGTGAACTGCCCATGTTCGAACGTCTTTACCCCGATGTCCAGCTGACGTCCCCCTCCGAGAGGTTCGTGCTGCGGTGCGACTCGGAGGGTATCGCCGTGATCACCGACACCGACCGCGATCAGGTCGTCTGGCGTGCGGGCGCAACTGGACAACTGCTTCTCGGACACGGGTACGAGGTCGTCGTCGAGGGCGGGGAGGACGACGAAACGGTCTGGCGCTCCGGTTTCGCCGCGCCCGGGGCCCAGTACCTCACCCTCACGGACGCCGGAGAACTGGAACTCCTGGACCGCACACACGTCCGCCTGGGCAACATACGCACCGGACTCACCCACCCTGTGCCGCTCGGAGACGCCGCGCCCGCGGCTGCCATCACCCGGGACACCTATCTCGTCAAGGAGGGGAAGACGCGGCGGACAGTGGCCCGCGAGCAGGACGGATGGCTGCGGGTCTGCGAGTACGGGAAGAGCGGGGGAAAGAGCTACGCGCTGACCCGTCCCTTGGTCGACTGGTTCGAACAGGAAGACACCGTGCTCACCTGGCGCCGGCACCTGGCGGGTGGTTCGAAGTCCAAGAGCTTGCTGCTGTGCCTGGTCGACTCCGCCGGGACCGTCCTGTGGCACGAGGGCACCCAACGCCCGCATGGACCGGTCCCCCTGGGAGAGCCCTACGCGTACGGTGGGCCCGCGCTGGAGGCGGGAGGGCGCCTGCGCAACCAGTCCCTGACGTCTCCCAGCGGTACGCACACCCTGGCCCACCAAGGCAACGGCGACCTGACTCTGTACTGCCACACCGAGTCCCGTGCCGTGTGGTCGACCGGCACGGGATGGGTGGACGGAGGATGGGCCGAGCTCTCCGAGGACGGCGTCCTCTCAGTCCGCAACACCCATGGTGTCCCGGTGTGGAGCTCCGGCCCATCCGGTTCGGGAGCCCGCCGGCTCGTGGTCGGAGATGACGGTCGCGCCGAACTGCGTGACGTGGACGGCCGGTCGGTGTGGTCCACAGGCATCCACACGGGATGCCACGGGCCCGCGGCCGACGCCCCGCGGGGTGCCGTGCTGCGCCGAGGACAGACACTCGGACGGCACTCCCTCACCTCCCTCGACGGAAGCACCGTGCTCGGGCACTGGGACGAACGCCGCCTCGTTCTGTTCGGGGCCGACCAGACCTGGCTCTGGTACGCGCACCTCGGCGAAGCGGCCGAGCCCGGACTGCGGCTCGACGAGGACGGCATGCTGCGCGTTCTTGGCGACGAACGCCCACCGCTGGGCGGACCGGCCGACGAACTGCGTGTCGAGGAGGGCGGAGTGATCCTGTGCCGTGCCGACGGCACCATCGTCTGGCGCGACGGCGAGGCGGTGGCCGAGCCCGCCGCCGCCCCGAACCCGCCCGCAAGGGGAGGACTCGTGAAGAGCCTGCCGGACACGGACGAAACCCTGCTGATCCGCACCGACTTCTCCGACCCGACCGCTTGGCAAGCCCTGCTCACGACCGTCACCACACCGAACCAGGACGGCTTCCTGGCGAACGTCCACCCCGTGGACGAACTCGCCTATCGCGACCTGACGACCGAACAGATCCTCTCGGCCGCACGCGAGCTGGACACCGACCTTCTCATCGTGGCCGACAAGACCTCCCTCACGGCGCCGGAGATGCCGCTGCTGGCCCTCCTGCTCTCCGACGAGAACGACGAAAGCGGGGAGGGTGAGGCCGGGCAGGAGCACGGCCGACTCCGAGTCGTAGCCACAGAACTGTGGTCCGTCGAGAACAATATCTCCCTCGCCAACATGGATTGGGAGGACTTCGAGAATGCCACCGACAACGGTGTCTTCCGGGGCTTCTGACCTCGGCAGGATCGAAGGGGCGTCCCGAAACACATCAGATGAGTCGAGCACCCTCCGTCCATGGCGACGGCACAGGGTGGGCGTGCCGTCCACGCGGGCGATTCGTCGGCGTCATGCCGGGGCGTCGTCCCGACCCTGAGCTATAGCGGAACGCGCTCGAGCCCCGTTCGGAGTCGGAGAGGTCATTGGAGCAGCCTATTTCCGCCACAAATCGCAGTTGGTCCATGAATCAGATGTTTCGCCTCTACTGAGGTTGAACTCGTGATGTCGCTGGGTTGCTCAGGTGGGTCTGATGGTCAGGCCGGTCTCGGCGAGGCAGCCGTCTATGAGGTGGCTGCGGTATTGGATGTGGCGTAGGCCGTGTCGGATGCGCTGGACGAGGTGTTCGGGGGTGGAGAAGGCGACGTTGGAGAGCCAGCCGCGTCGTAAGAGGGACCAGATCCCTTCGACGGGGTTGAGGTCGGGTGCGTAGGGCGGCAGGTAGTAGATCGTCAGCCAGTCCCGGGAGGCGGCGAACTCCCGCAGCCCGGCGGCTTTGTGGACGTTCAGGTTGTCCCAGATGAGCACGATCGGCCCGCCGAGCTGCTGGTGGGCGGCGATCAGCAGGTCCCGGTAGTCGCGCCAGGAGAAGCTCTTGCGACTGTCGCGTCGGTCGTCGTCCCGGCGTGGCCGGTAGATCAGCCGGGACCGGTGGCCGGGCTTGTAGCAGGTCAGCGCGGCGATGGAGATGCGTCTGCGGGAACGGCCGCGGACACGCACCACCGGGGTCCGGCCGCGCTGGGCCCAGGTCCTGGCCTGCGGCGGCGTCATGGAGAAACCGGCTTCGTCCTCGAAGACGAGCCAGGCTCCACGGGCCGCCGCGAGTCTTCCGCGCACGGCCACACCTCCTTGACCCACCCGGCCACCGCCTCGTCGTCCCGCTCGATGGCGCGTCGGGCCGGGACCTGACAGGACCAGCCGTTGCGCACCAGGAGCTTGCGCACGCCCTGGATCGTGTAGGTCAGGTGGAAGCGTCGGCCGATCACCGTCTTCACACGGCTCAGGGTCCAGCGCTGGTCTTCCCAGCCATGCGCGGCCGGTCCCTTGGCCAGCTCCGCCTCCAACTGGGCGAACTGCTTCTCGCTCAGCCTCGGCAGCGATGCCGGGCCCTGTGACCGCAGAGCCCGCGGCCCGCCCTCGTCCCACATCCGCCGCCACCGCTGCACCGAGCGGACGCTGACCCGCAGGTCCCTGGCGATCACCGAGCTCGCCTCGCCCTGGGCGAACCTCTCGGCAGCCTTCAGTCGTAACTCCTCGCGGAACTGCTGCCGCTCGGCGGTCAGCCCGCCCCCTTGTGGATACCGCATGCCCCGGTGATACCGCACCGGCGAGGAGCCGTCAGCCCCTACGACACCACAAGTTCAACCTCAGTAAGAGCGGCTAACACAATGAGCTACATCAGCCCCGGTGGCCGTGCCTCGTAGGCGAGTTGGGCGTTGTCCGGACCGTGGGGACTTCACCGTGGATCGTGCCGGATGACCTGTGGGAGCGGATCGAACCGCTGCTGCCCAAGAAGGAGCGGCGGTTCCGCTACCCCGGTCGACGTCCGGTCCCGGACCGCCAGGTCCTGTGCGGGATCCTGTACGTCCTGCACACCGACATCCAGTGGGAACACCTCCCCAAGGAACTCGGCTTCGGCTCCGGGATGACGTGCTGGCGCCGACTGCGGGACTGGAACCAGGCCGGCGTCTGGCAGCGGCTCCACGAGACGTTGTTGGCCGAGCTCAACGCGGCCGCCCGGCTCGACTGGTCCCGCTGCGTAGTCGACTCCTCGCACGTCAGGGCGCTAAAAGGGGGCTCCACACGGGCCCGTCGCCGGTCGACCGGGGCCGGGCAGGCTCCAAGCACCACGTGATCACGGATGGCCACGGGACCCCGCTGGCGGTCCTCCTCACCGGCGGCAACCGCAATGACGTCACCCAGCTCATGCCGCTGCTGGACGCCATCCCGCCCGTCCGCGGCCGGGTCGGGCATCCTCGACGCAAGCCGGACTCGCTCTTCGCGGACCGCGGCTACGACCACGACATCTACCGCGACCAAGTCCGAGCCCGCGGCATCGTCCCCGCCATCGCACGCCGAAACACCCGCCACGGCACCGGACTCGGCGTCTACCGCTGGGTGGTAGAGCGGACCTTTGCCTGGCTCCACGGCTTCCGACGACTCCGCGTTCGCTGGGAACGTCGAGCCGACATTCACGAAGCCTTCCTCAAACTGGCCTGCTGCCTCATCACCCACCGGCAAATCAGGTCACTGTGCGAGCCGCCGCCAGACGGTTGACAACTTCGTCGGGGGTGAAGCTCCAACCGACCAGGCGCGGCCCGCTCCAGTTGATCCCGATCACGAGTCCATCCCGGGCGGCATCGGGCAGCACGTGATCGCACCAGGTGTCCAAGGGCATGGAATCGATGCGAAGCCCATGTCCCCAGATCTTTGCTGCCCTCTGGGCCCGCGACGAGGTCGACCAGAAAGGCAGACTTCGCGTGCCATCCGCAGAGAGGTGAGTCGGGCTTCCATCGTCACCCCGGACGAGCCAGACCGCGCTGTTCTGGCTGACGTCGCGGAAGAACGCCGCCGCTTCCGCACCACTCTGGCTCATGACCACCGACCTTACCGTCCTCCAGTGCTCATTTCGTTAGGAGTTCTAAGAGCTGTCCCGTAAATGATCTCCAGTGGGTGGGCCCGGTCCAGCCGCAGACCATCGGGGCCTCCTGAGCGTTGTGCTGTTTCAAGCTTCAGTTGCGCGGGGAAGTCGGGGTGGCTGGTGCAGGGCGAGGCAAGATCCAGCGCGTTGGCATACGGCCAGGGTCGTGGGCGTGACGGTCCAGGATGCGTGGTTTGGCTTCGATCTCATGCAGGGTTTCAGTCGGGCCGGGCGGGGGCGCGTAGTTCGACCTTGTACCCGCCTTGGGGGGTGGGTTCGGCCGTGAAGGTGCCGTGGAGCAGTTCGGCGCGTTCTCGCAGGCCGATCAGGCCCTGGCGAGCGCTGGGCAGGGGGACGGCCGGGCGGGTGGGGGCTGTGTTGGTGATAGTGACGCCGTAGTGGTGGGCGTCGTGCCACAGGTGTACTTCGGCGCGGGCTCCGGGGGCGTGCTTGCGCACGTTGGTGAGGGCCTCTTGGATCGTGCGGTAGACGGTGCGCTGGGCGGTTGTGCTGATGTCGGGCGGTAGCTTGCCGGTCAGGGTTGTCTCGATGCCGCTGTTGGTGATCAGTTGCTGGAGGTCGGCGAGGGTGGGCTGGGGGGCGAGTTCGGTTTCCCTGCCGCCGGATGCGCGGAGCAGGGTGACCATGTGGCGGAGTTCGTCGAGGGTGTTCACGCTCAGGGAGCGGATGGTGCGGGCAGCTTCTCGGGCGTCGGGATCTTTGGAGGCGACTTGAAGCGCTCCGGCCTGGACGGCGATGAGGCTGACCTGGTGGGAGACGACGTCGTGCATCTCGCGGGCCAGCTGGGCTCGTTCGCGGGCGAGGACGGTCTGGGCGTGCAGGGCGCGTTCGTGCTCCCGGGCCTCTTCGACCTCCTCGAGCTGGCGTGCCATGTCGCGCCTGGCCTGCACGAGCTGGCCGCACAGGACCGGGGCGATGGCCGTGGCCAGCGTGTAGACGAACTGGATGAGCGTCCAGGTCCGGTCACCGGTGAACGAGTCGGTCAAGGGCCAGGCGAGGGTGCCCGCCGCCGCGTGGAGCAGAGCGCACCCGACCAGCAGCCGGCGGTCGCGGGTGGCTGCGGCCAATGTGTACAGGGCAGCGATGGGCGCTACCGCCACGTCCATGAAGACGGTCATGGGCAGCGTCAGCAGGAAGACGGTCAGCGGAAACCGCCTGCGCAGGAACAGCCCTGCACTCCCGATGGCGACGCAGGACCAGACGAGGGGGGTGCCCTCGTCGAAGAGGTTGAGCCAGGCGTCGAGCACGGCGAGCACGACGAGGCCCATGTCGACGGCCCAGGGCGGCAGCCCGTGTCTCAGTGCCCGGCTCGTGCTCATCGCCCATTGTCCCGTACCGCGTCGTCGCCGTTCCTGCCGAGTAGTCCGGCCCGCTCCGCGAGCAGTGCCGCCTGAACACGGCTGGAGACCCGCAGCTTGGTCAGGATCGAGCTGACGTGGTCTTTGACGGTGCCCGCGCTCAGATGGATTCGGGTGCCGATGTCGGCGTTGGACAGTCCCTCCGCGACCAGGGCGAGGACGTCACGTTCCCGGTCGCTGAGCAGGCCCACGCGCGCCACGTCCGCGTCCTGGGGCGCTCCTGCCCCCGGGTGGCCGCGCAGCAGGGCACGGGAGGCTTTCGCAGACATCACCACCCCGCCTGCGGCCAGGGTGCGCACCAGCTGGGCGAGCTGTTCGGGCTCGGTGTCCTTGAGCAGGAAGCCGGCGGCCCCCGAGCGCAGCGCGGTCAGGATGTACTCGTCGGTGTCGAACGTGGTCAGCATGGCCACGTGCGGTGGTTCGGGCAGTGTATGGATCTGCTGCAGGACGGTCAGACCGTCCACGTCCGGCATGCGGATGTCGAGGAGCACCACGTCCGGCATCTCGCGGCGGATCACGTCAGCCGCCTGCGCTCCTTCCGCGGTCGCCACGACCCTGATGCCCTCGGATGCGTTCAGGATCATCTGGAAGCCGGATCGCACCAGTGCCTCGTCGTCCACCACCACTACCCGGATCACCGGCGTTCCGCCTCACACTCGTCTGCCCTGTCTGTGTTCTCGGCGACCCGTACGCGGCGCAGGGCATTCTGCCTCTCGTACGAAGATCGCTCGCTGCGAGCGTACGTCCGCGACAGCGCGCGTCGGCTCGATCGCGCGGGACGCCCGCCACCCGGCAGACCCGTCCCAGCCGTTCGGGGGGAGCGCTCCGTCCCTTCGGCGGGCAGGTGGGCGAACCTCAGCGGATGAGACCTGTCGCCCTACTGCGGTGGGATCGGTGGGTGGTCGGCCCGGACCGACGGGCCGCAGCCGATTTGCGTACCCGTTAGGGGACCACCACCCCATGCCCCATTCGACTCCGCGCCTGCGTCAGTCCGCCCGCGTTCCGCGTCATTGCGTGGCGCGGCCCCATGTGCTGTTCGGCGGTGTGTACGGGGCGGTGCTGGCCAGCTCCATGGTTGCTGCCCTGACCGAACAGGGTGCGGCCGCGCCCGCCGACCGGCTCAGTAACGCGAAGTGGCTTGCGGTCACGGTGGTCGCCTCCGCCCTGGCGCATGGTTACGCGCATCTGATCGCCTGGCGTGCCGACCAGACCGTCCACGGTGTGCGCGCCGCGGCACGTCTGTTCATGTCCGAATGGCCGTTGGTCCTGGCGACGGCACCGACGCTCGTCCTGCTGTTCGGCGCGGCGTGGGGCTGGTGACCGTCGAGGACGTGGCACTCGCCATGAACGTGGTGCTGCTGTTCGCCTGGGGCCTGCTTGCCGCCTGCGTTGGAGGCCGCACCTGGGGCTCCTCTTTGAAGATCGGCACTGCGGACGCGCTCCTCGGCCTGGCTGTCGTGGTGGCCAACGCCCTGATCAAGTAGAGGTGCCGGTCGCCGGGTAGCTGCGGGCGTCTCCTCACGGGCGCGGTGGGTGACCCGCTCCGAGGCGACGGTCCGCGGTCCGGCCCCGCCGTTCGGCTGGGCGGTCCCGGCCGACTGGCGGGGCGGTCACCGAAGGCTGCCGGATGGTCCGTCACCCGGCCTCGTCATGAGGTTGTCTCCATGACATACACGCAGCCGCCGCATAGGACATCAGAGCCGCAGGAGCACTCCCCTCCGCAAGCCCGGACCTCGGCAGAGTCCGCCGGGCCCGCCTCGGCCGGTGGGTCCCTGGGGCGCATGGTCGGGTTGGACGTGGCCCGCGCGCTGGCGGTGTTCGGCATGTACATCGTCCACATCGGGCCCCCGCTGTCGGCCACGGACGGAGTCGGCAGCTGGGTACGCTACCTGGCCGACGGCCACTCGTCGGTCCTGTTCGCCACCCTCGCCGGGTTCTCTCTGATGCTGATCGCCGGCCGCAGGAAGCCCAAGACCGGCCTGGCCGGCCGCCAGGCCAAAGCGCATATCGCAATCCGCGCTGCGGTTCTGCTCGTTCTGGGCACGGCCCTGGCGATGGAGTACGGGGGCGTGATCATCCTCGCCTTCTACGGCGTCTACTTCCTCCTCGCCCTGCCCCTGGTACGGCTGCCCGCCGGGACGCTCGCGCTGATCGCGGCCGGGCTCGCCCTGGTCACACCACAGATGGCGTTCGCCCTGAAGGCGCTGCTGAGCGAGTCCGTCCAGCAGAGCGTCAACGCCTACGACCCGCTCAAAGCGCTCAGCGACGTGGGAGTTCTCGATCTGCTGCTCACCGGCTTCTACCCAGCTCTCACCTGGATGCCGTTCGTGGTCGCCGGGATGACCTTGGCCCGCCTGGACCTGCCCGCTCCCGCCGTCCAGTGGCGCCTGGCCGCGCTCGGCGCCGCCCTCACCGTGGCCGCGTACGGCACGTCCCTGCTACTGGCGGGCAAGGACGCGCTGGCGAGCATGGCGGAGGGCGGGAAGCCGTCCGCCGGCCCCAAGCCGGCCTCCTTTGGCAGCGGATCCTTCGAGGCCCAGGGGGCAGCCTCGGACCTGCTGACCGCCGGGCCACACAGCGGCACCACGTTCGACATCATCGGCAGCGTGGGCATCGCAATCCTCGTGATCGTATCCACGACGGTGCTGATGGACCGTCTGCCGCTCCTGCGCCGCCTGGCGAAACCCATCATCGCCGTCGGCGCCATGTCCCTGACTGCCTACGTCGGCCACTTCGTCGTGCAGTCCGCGGTGGACATGCCGACCGGCGAAAGCAGCCAAGTGTCGTGGCTCCCCGTACTCACCTTCATCCTCGGGGCGATCGTGTTCGCCGCGCTCTGGTCCCGGTTCTTCCGTCGCGGACCGCTGGAGTCGCTGCTCAGCGCCTCCACGAAGCTGGCGAAGTACGTCCGATAAGAGCGGGGCTGAGGGCGGTCGGCCAACGCGCCCCGGCCTTGACAGCCCTCACTGCCCGCAAGGGGATCAGCCCTTGCGGGCTTCGGCCGCGCGCCAGGGGCCGACCGCCTGGGAGCGAGGGCTTCCCCGAAGTCCTCGTGTGCTGCGAACCAGTGACCGGTGTGACGGGTGCCCTTGGGGGCCGAATGGTGCGGAGACAGGGCGAGCGTCCGAGCCATAGCGCTCGATGGCTTGGGGCAGGTAGGCAAAGGTCGTTGCAAGTCTCCGGTAGGGCGATGGACGTGATGGCCCAGGCGTCGGCTGCGCGGGTATTCCCGCCGTGAGCAGTGCAGGGCGGGGGCCTTGGGCGGCAAGGTGCACCGGGCCGGTCGAGCGAAGCCGTAGGGGCGCGAGCGAAGGCTCTTCTGCGGCTGAGGGGGCGGTGGTGTGCAGTCTGCGGACCCCGCACGACTCCCGGAGTGATGTCCGCAGCCTCAGGAATCGTGCCTTCCGCGGGTACCCGGCGGGTGTCCGGCCCACCACACAGCCGGGCTGCCCCCGCCGTGCCGTGGGGGCAGCCAACGGGCGGCGATGTCGCCGCACTCTGGCCCGGCACTTCTCACCCGGCGGGGCGCCCCGCCGGGGTCAGGAGCTGGGTCGCGGCGAGCTGTGCGTACAGCTCGTCCTTGGCCACCAGCTCCTCGTGGGTGCCGATCGCGCGGACCGTGCCGGCGTCCATGACGACGATGCGGTCGGCGTCCGTCACTGTCGACAGGCGGTGAGCCACGACCAAGACGGTGGTCTCGCGTGCCGCCTCGGCGATGACGTTTCGTAGCGCCAGCTCGTTGACGGCGTCGAGCTGCGAGGTCGCCTCGTCCAGGAGGAGCAGCCGGGGCCTGCGCAGCAGGGCGCGGGCGATCGCGACGCGCTGGCGCTCGCCGCCGGACAGCTTCGAGCCGCGGTGCCCGACCAGGGTGTCCAGGCCGTGCGGGAGACGCTCGACGAGAGTGTCGAGCCTGGTCCGGGCGAGGACGCTGCGGATGTCGTCATCCGTCGCGCCGGGTGCGGCGAAGACCAGGTTCTCCCGCAGTGTTCCGGCAACGACGGGCGCGTCCTGCTCGACGTACCCGATGACGGACCGCAACTCGGGCAGGGGCCAGTCGCGCACGTCCTTGCCGTCGACCAGGATCCGGCCGCCGGTCGCCTCGTAGAACCGCTCGATGAGCGTGAAGAGCGTCGACTTGCCCGCCCCCGAGGGGCCGACGAACGCCGTCATCCCGGTACCGGGAACCTCGAAGTCCACCTGCTGGTGGATGTACGGCAGGCCGGGCGCGTAGCGGAAGGACACGTCCTCGAAGCGGACCGACGCCGGGTACTGCACGACGGCCCAGTCCTCGGGCCGGACCGGCCCCCGCGCGACCGACGGCTCGGCCGGCAGGTCACCGACCGCCGTGATCCGGGAGATCGCGGCCGCGCCCTCCTGGTAACTGGAGACGGCCTCGACCAGCCTGTACACCGGTTCCATCAGGTAGAAGACGTACAGCAGGAAAGCGATGAGCGTGGATACGGGGATCTCCCCGGACGCCACCCGCACTCCGCCAACGGCGAGCACCGCGAGGAACGCCAGCTGGACAGCGACGTTGTCCGCCGTACCCACCACGGCCTCCCACTTCGCGCTGCGCACGCCGTGGCGCCACGCCCGCCGGGCCGCCGCCTCGACGCGGGCGGTCTCCCGATCCTCGGCGCCGGATGCCTTCACCGTGCGGAAAGCGCCGAAGGCTCGCTCCAGTCCCGTGGACATCTGCCCGACCGCGGCCTGCGAACGCTCGGTGGCCTGGCCGATCTTCGGCATGACCAGGGCGACACCGGCGCCGACGACCACGACCACGCCGAGCGTGACACCGAGCAGGACGGCATCGAGGAAAGCCATCAACACGACCGCCGTGACCAGCGTGACCGCCCCCGTCGCGGCATTGACCACGGCCTGGGTACTGACCGCCCGCAGCAGCGTGGTGTCCGAGGTGACCCGCGACATGAGATCGCCCGGCTGCATCCGGTCCACCTCCGCGAGCCGCAGCCGCAGCAGCCGGCCGATGAGGCTGCGGCGAGCGGCCAGGACCACGGACTCCGCCGTCCGCTCCAGGACATATGCACCGAATGCCTCAGCCACAGAGCTCAGCAGCACCAGCACCGTCATGGCCAGCAGGATGGTGGCAATCATGCCCCCGGACGAGAGCCGGTCGACCAGTTCCTTCGTGACCAAAGGCTGGAGCAACCCACCGGCAGCCCCTGCCAGCGCCAACAACAGACCGAGTGCGACCGCCCCCCGGTGTGGGCGGACGTATCCGTACAACGCCCTGAGCGTCTCGCGGGCGCGGGTGGAACCGGCACCCGTCGTCCCGGGGGCGGATGCGGTGTTCACAAGATTCCTTTCCTACGTGATCTGCCGCTGGGACAGGGCACGCGCCGTAGCCTGCGTCACGACGGTCCGCCGCACCGGCCAATCGCCCATGTGTGGTGGCGAGCTCCTGCCCGTGTGCACGGCGTCATGCCACCAGCCTGGAAGACCGGCCGTCTCCTGGGACATCCGACGATCGTCGGGTGGACCCCCGCCGAGTGGCTGGAGCTGGAGAGAATCGCCTGCCGGCCTACCGTGCCGGGATGCCACGAGGTCCCCGTGCTGGATCGCGGGCCGTCCTCTCGCAGCAGGCGTGTCGGAGATCTTGGCGTACCCGCACCAGCCGTCGGACTCTGTGTAAACGATCCCGCACGTGCCTGACGATTTTGATCTCTAATGCGGTTTACCCGTAAATGATCTTCGGGTCGCTCTGACTTAAAGAGCGTTTTGTCCTGGCAGGAGTGTTTGGGAACGCAGCGCTGGCGTGGATGATTGCGGGGTGTTGGTCCAAGTGGAAGCGGTGGGGAAGGTCGCCGACGGGCGCGCGACGGTTCGGGTGCGCTCGGAGGTGGGTGCCGCCGCGGCGTTCTGGTGCGGCGGTCCGACGGGAGTGGGCCGCGAACATCACGTGGAGTGGACGGTTGAAGAGGACGCGGCCTGGGGCGGCAACACTCGACCGGCCACTTCAATTTCACCCGGGGTGGATGAGAAGGAAGGCGACCGGATCGTCTTTCGGGGGCGGTTGGGCCTGACGGGCGATGGCGGAGCCACGTTGGAAGTAGCCGGAACCCACATCCTTTTCGACCTCGCCGACCCGCCGCCATCGACTGCTGTCGATGGAACGTGGGTCGAGATCAGCGTGGAGCGGAACAGCGTCAGCCTGTGGCCCTACCTGCTGTGATTCACAGGAGCCCGACGCTGCCGCCGTTCAGCTGTCGCGCCAGTTGTGGGTCGATTCGCGGGTGAGTCTGCGGCTCATGAGGTCGATCATCGCTATGTTGATCATGGCTTCGGAGCGGTGAGGGTGGGTTTCGTAGTCGCGGGCGAGGCGGCGGTGGTGCATGAGCCAGCCGAAGGTCCGCTCGACGACCCAGCGCCGCGGGATCACCTTGAAGCCCTTCTGGGCGGGGTCGCGGCGGGTGACTTCGACGTCGATACCGAGGCGGGCGCCGTGGTCGATGGCCTTGGTGCGGTAGCCGCTGTCGGCCCACGCCTTCGTGATGCGGGGGCTGCCTTCGGCGATGTTCGAGAGCAGGCGGATTCCGCCGGCGTTGTCGGAGACGCTGGCGGCGGTGACCAGCACGGCCAGGAGGAGGCCGAGTGTGTCAACGCCGATGTGGCGTTTGCGGCCCGCGATCTTCTTGCCCGCGTCGATGCCCTGGCCGGCCGCGGGCACGTTGGCCGAGGTCTTGATGCTCTGGGCGTCGAGGATGCAGGCGCTGGGCTCGGCGTCTCGGCCCTCGGCCTTCCGGACCAGATGTCGCAGGAGTCCGTTGAGCTGGTCGAAGACGCCGTCCTTCTGCCAGGCGGCGAAGTATCCGTAAACGGTTTCCCACGGGGCGAAATCGTGTGGGAGGTAGCGCCAGGGGATGCCGGTCCGGTCGACGTAGAGGATGGCGTCCATGATCCGGCGCAGGTCGTGTTCGGGCGGCCGCCCGATGTCCAGGCCCTTCCCTCTGCGTTCTGCTCGCCAGGCTGTCAGGGTTGGTTCGAGCAGTTCCCAACGAGCATCGGACAGGTCACTCGGGTACGGCCGCTGTCGGCGAGGCATGTTTCCGTAGTACCGATGGCCGCCGTCCCGCTACAGGGCGCAAACAGGCGTGAGCGGGGGCGTGTTGGGATCAGACAGGAGCGAACGGACCGAAGCGGACCCTCGAAAGCCGTCATCCGCATCACCTGTCACAAGAGACGTCTGCTGGCTCAGCCAGCCTGAAGCGGCCCGTCGCCCGAACTGCAATGAAGCACCTAAGCCGGAGCAAAACGCTCTTTTACTGATCGTTTCAGAATGCCGCCCGAAGCCGTCGGAGACAGATGATGCTGCAGGCAAGCTGCAGGAGACCTTGGTGGATGTCGGCGCGTCGTTCGTAGCGGATGCGGAGTCGTTTGAACTGGTGCAGCCAGGCAAATGTGCGCTCGACGACCCAGCGGACCTTGCCCAGTCCGGAACCGTGGGCCTCGCCGCGGCGGGCGATCAGCGGTTTGATGCCGCGTTCCCAAAGCAGGCGGCGGTACTTGTCGAAGTCGTAGCCCCGGTCGGCATACAGGCGGCGGGGCTTGCGGCGGGGGCGTCCCCGCATACCTCGGATCGACGGGATGGCGTCGAGTAGCGGCAGGAGCTGGGTGACGTCATGGCGGTTGCCGCCGGTAAGTGTGACGGCAAGCGGGGTTCCGTGGCGGTCGACGATCAGGTGGTGTTTGGAACCGGGACGGGCACGGTCGACGGGTGAGGGGCCGACATGGTCCCCCCTTTGAGAGCCCGGATGTGCGAGCCGTCCACGGCACAGTCGTCCATGTCCAGCAAGTCCGCGCGGCGCAGTTCGCCCAGCAGGGCGGCATGCAGGCGCGGCCAGACACCGGCTTCGGTCCAGTCACGCAACCGGCGCCAGGCTGTCACACCGGAGCAACCCACGACGGTGCTCGGTACGTCACGCCAGGCCACACCCTTGCGGAGGACGTAGATGATGCCGGCCAGTGCGACCCGGTCCGGCACGGGGAGCCGCCCGGGGTGGCGATGTCGGCGCACGGGTCGTGCTGGCAGCAGCGGGGCTATCCGATCCCACAGTTCGTCGGGGACAAGGTTCCTGGTCACGACGCTGAAGCCTGCCAGAGAATCCGATTGTGTCCTCCGGGCCAGCTCGACATACTCCCCGCATGACCAGCAACGGGGCCGAAGCCACTGAGCAGGGGTGGGACGCTCCCTGGTATCGCGTCCGAACAGAACGCTTCCAGGCATCATTCCTGCCCAGCGCGGACGAGCCCCTGGATGCCGTCTGCAACGTCGATGTCGAGGTCCGGCTGACAGCGGACGAATCACGCTGGAGCGCGACCGTGTTCACTCTTGCTGAGGTCGAGCGCCTCATGGAAAAGGACTCCAGAACCGGCGAGTCCCTGAGCGGCCGCTACTTCTGGTGCTCCGACGGCCTCATCGTTCGAGACGCAGGCATCGACAACATCACGAACGTGCTGACTGGTCTGCTCGATTGTGGTGACTTCACGCAGGTCCTTCAGCGGCTCGACGACGACTGACCGTCGGCCCCATTCTGAAACGATC
Organism: Streptomyces globisporus C-1027; assembly: GCF_000261345.2. Taxonomy (NCBI): domain Bacteria; kingdom Bacillati; phylum Actinomycetota; class Actinomycetes; order Kitasatosporales; family Streptomycetaceae; genus Streptomyces; species Streptomyces globisporus. The sequence continues at coordinate 800,967 of NZ_CP013738.1, forward strand.
AGTTACTGGTCAAGGTGTGTCCGCCGGGCTATCCGGCGAGGGCGAGGTTGTGCATCCGAGCAATGCCGAGCATGGCGTAGTAAACACCCTCGCCTTTGAGGCGGCAGTCGCGGAGGATCTTCCAAGTCTTCATCCGGGCGAAGACGTGCTCGACCCGGGCCCGGACCTGCTTGTGGGACCTGTTGTGAGCTTCTTTCCAGGCCGGGAGTTCGGTCCGGTCGCGCTCGCGGCGGTGTGGGATGACCAGTCCGGTGCCCAGGTAGCCGCCGTCCGCGATCGTGACCGTACTGCCGACTACGGCCTTGGCGCCAGATTCCTCCCATGCCTTGCAGTCGTTTCGGTTACCGGCGAGTGGCCGGCTTCCCGAAGATGCGCGGGCTCAGCCCAGAGAAGGGGCCTATCCAGGACGGCTCTGACGCCGTGATCACACCAGCCACTGAAAGATCATTTCACCTGGTCCGGCGTATCCCGGACCGTCACGCCCGCGACCCTGGCCGTATGCCGACGCGCTGGATCCGGCCTCGCCCTGCACCAGCCACCCCGACTTCCCCGCGCAACTGAAGCTTGAAGCAGCACAACGCTCAGGAGGCCCCGATGGTCTGCGGCTGGACCGGGCCCATCCACTGGAGATCATTTACGGGACAGCCCTTAGGCAGCGTCCTCGTGGCCTGGATTGGCCCGCCTTCTGCTGTAGAGGGCCACCGGGCAACGCTGCGTACCAGAGCCGCCCGGGCCCCGGCGTGCCCCTTTCGGCCCTTGTCGCCTTCCGGCCTGTGGCGGCACCCTCGCAGCAGAACACGGAGCGTGGACGACCGGAGAGCGCCATGGAGCACCCACAGACTGTCGACAACGTGATGCGGTGTTTGCCGGGCACGATGCACCGGTCAGGGAGATCATGTAGCCGATGCACCGCTGGGCTGTCAGTCCAATTCCCGTGCTGTCGGCCGAGGGCCGCGGGCCACGTGGTGTCCGAGGCAGACGTTTTGTCGTGTTCCTCCTGGCCAGGGCGCTATCTCCGAAGGGCCACTCCATGCGATCGTCGCGCTCCTGCCAGTAGTCGGTGCCGTTCCGGTTCCGAGATCTCCATCGCTACGGACATCGCCACCAAGGACATGCCGCACCAAGACACCACAGCTCGGGCCACAGGAAGTCCGGCCAGAGTGCCAGGGTGTCCGTCGGCAGCCGTGCCGCCCGCTCGGCTCACAGGTGACGACCATGTGCACCTGGACCGGTCGCATTCCGCTCCTGCCCGCCTCCGCTCTCAGCCGTCGACCCAACCCGACCATTAGGTCGAGAAGCGAGGGATCGCCATGACTTCCGTACACACCACCCGGCAGAAGGAACCCGCCCAACAGGCCTGGGCCGGTGGCCTGACCGTCTTCGCCGCCATCATGCTCGGGATCACCGGCCTGGCCGGGATCGTCCGCGGCATCATGGCGATCGCGAAAGACGATGTCTTCGTCATCACGCCGAACTACGTCTTCAAGTTCGACCTGACTTCGTGGGGCTGGATCCACCTGGCCCTCGGCATCGCCGCGATCCTCGTGAGCTTCGGCCTGTCCCGGACCTCGACATGGTCACGCATCGCCGGCGTGGGCATCGCCGCCCTCGTCATCATCGCCAATCTCCTCTCCCTGCCCTACTACCCGGCCTGGTCGATCCTGGTGATCGCGATCTCGGGATTCGTCATCTGGGCCCTGTGCGTGGTGAAGCGGGACTAAGGTCTGCCGACGGAGATCGACCGATTCCACTCGCCGCCGGTCCGGCCCTTCTGCGGGGAGAGCTCCCGCAGAAGGGCCAGGTCGTGATCTGCCCGCACCGCCGGTCTGCTGATAATCATGGGGCGCCGTGGCATCGGCCTCTCGGGCCGCCGGGACCCCTTATGAGTCAGGCTAAGGGCTGTCCCGTAAACGATCTCGGTCTCAGGGGCGTCGGGGGTAGTCAGGGTGATCGCCGTAAGGTGCCACGAGGTCGAGCAGGTCTTCGCATGGCCAGGTCTCGCCGTCGTACTGGCAGTCATCGCGGTTGGCCCACGGCAGTTCGGGGTCGCCCGTGGCGGGACTGAGTGCATGGCGGGCGAGCACGCGTCGCTTGGCTTCGACCTCCCGCAGGACGCGAGCCGGGTCGTGCAGCGCGACGTGCAGGGCGATCGTGGGATGGAAGCCGGAGAGTTCTACTTGGCAGAAGTCGACGGTGTGCCCCTGAGCGCTCCACTCCCCGCAGCCGTCCCCGTCGCAGCGTCGGGCCAGGTCGGCCTCCTCGTCCAGCCGTGCGTGGAGGAACGTCACAAGGTCTAGGCTCATGGGGTCATTCTGGATGATGGGGCAGGACCGGTCGCCTGATTTCCGTGCTGTGGGCAGGACCTGGCGGGCAGGCGGACAACTGGGATGATCTTGCTGTGGCTGGTGTGATCACGGCGTCGGAGCCGTCCTGGATATTCCCGTTCACCGGGCTGAGCCCGCGGCAGTTCGGGAAGCTGGTGACGGTGCTGCGGCGCGAGGGGGCAGACGCGGTCCGCAGGGGCCGGCCGTGGAGTCTTCCGCTGGAGGGCCGGGCATTGCTGGTCGCGACCTACTGGCGCACGAACCTGACCATGCGGCAACTCGCCCCTCTGTTCGGGGTGTCCAAGTCAGCGGCAGACCGGATCATCGACCACCTCGGGCCGATGCTTGCTCTCCAGCCCCGCAAGCGCTTCGCGAGGGACACCGTGCTCATCGTGGACGGCACCCTGGTCCCCACCCGAGACCACACTGTGGCCGAGCGGTCGAAGAACTATCGGTACTCCACCAACCACCAGGTGGTCATCGACGCCGACACCCGCCTGGTCGTCGTGGTCGGTCGGCCGCTCGCCGGGAACCGCAACGATTGCAAGGCGTGGGAGGAGTCGGGCGCCAAGACAGCCGTCGGCAACACTCTCACGGTCGCCGACGGCGGCTACCCCGGCACCGGACTCGTCATTCCACACCGCAGAAAGCGCGGCCAGAGCGAACTGCCGGCCTGGAAAGAGGAACACAACAAGTCCCACCAGCACGTCCGAGCCCGCGTCGAGCACGTCTTCGCCCGCATGAAGACTTGGAAGATCCTCCGCGACTGCCGCCTCAAAGGCGACGGCGTCCACCACGCCATGCTCGGCATCGCCCGGATGTACAACCTCGCCCTCGCCGGATAGGGCGGCGGGCGCGACGGCCCACCCTGCCCGAGGCGACCACAAGATCATTTACGGGACAACCCTTAGGCACGGTTCTTGCGGGAGGCGTACGCCTTGTCGGCGCGGACCCGGTCGGGCCGGGTCCGCGGACGCCCCGAACCCAGACGAGCGACACGGACCTTCTTCAGGACGGGCTCGAACTGCGGGGAGTCACCGCGATGCCCGGCAGTGATCACGATCGACATGGGCTTCTGCCCCTGCTCGACGGCCAGGTGAAGCTTGGTGGTCAGGCCGCCGCGCGAGCGGCCGAGCCCGTGGTCGTCAGGCTCAACGGCGATGCCGCCGGGCGGCTCGGCCTGCAGATCCCCCTTTTCCTCGCCCCGGTGGCGTGCTGGTGAGCCCGGCACACGGTGGAGTCGATGCTGAGGTCCCAGGTGATGAGCTCCCTGGCGTCGGCCTGGGCCTGAAGCTCGCTGAAGATCCACAGGTGCCGTTCCGCTGCCAGCGGCGGAACAGGTCGTACACCCGAGCCCAGGGCCCGTAACGCTCCGGCATATCCCGCCACGGGACGCCAGTGCGGGTGCGAAACCGTATGCCGTCGATCAGCTGCCGCCGGGTCCATACCAGCGGACGGCCCGGCTTCTTGCCCTTTGGCAACAACAACTCCAGCCGGGTCCACTGCGTATCCGTCAGATCTCCACGTGCCATCCGGTGATCATCACAGACCGTGATCTACTTCTGGGCAAGGTGCCGATGAACGAGAAGCCGAGGTCATGACCAACCACTGCTGCGAGGCGATGAGCCGCCGCGTGAACGTGCCCTGCGACCAGCACGACGACCCCTTCGCCTGTCCGGACGCGCTGATCAAGTTCAGCGCCAAGTTCCAGGAGTACGGGCTGATCATCCACGACGGTGGCACATCGAGCATCACTATCGACTTCTGCCCCTGGTGCGGACGACGCCTCCCCGAATCACAGCGGGACCGATGGTTCGACGAACTGGAACGCCGCGGGATCGATCCGTGTGAGGACGAAGTCCCAGCCCAGTTTCAGGACGACCGCTGGCTCACCATCCTGTCTCAGGACTGACGAACCAACAGCCTCTCAAGCCACTTCCGATACGCGCCCTAACGACCTCGTGCATGGTTGGCGGTAGCGCGTCGAGAGCCGAGGGCCGGGGGATGTGTTCACGTTCGTGTACCGCTGGCCGTGGCGGCCTGCTGGTGCGAGAGCAGTCCGGCGACGGCTTGGATGGTGTCACTCATGTGCTCGCGGCGGCCGTGGTGGCGGGCGAGGGATCGCCAGTTTTTCAGATGGCCGATGCCGTGCTCGACCCGGATGCGTCGTGAGGAGTGGGCCTTGCGCTGACGCTCGTGCATCTCCTCGTACCACTCGGGCGGGTTCTTCTTGAACTTGCGGTGCGGTGGCGTCACCACGCGGCCGCCGGTCTGTGCGTCCAGGCCCTGGTAGCCGGCATCGGCGAGGATCTCCACGGCCGGACCGTCGGCCAGGAGCTCGACCAGGCCCAGCTTCCGGGCGTGCGTGATGTCCGCGCAGCTCACAGGCTCGGCCGGACTGCAGAACAGCAGCCGCCCCTCGGCGTCCGCCGTCGGCGATCGTGAGGGTCTTGCCGACGGCGGCCTTGGCTCCGGATTCCTCCCATGCCTTGCAGTCGTTGCGGTTTCCAGCGAGCGGCCGGCCGACCACGACAACCAGCCGGGTGTCGGCGTCGATGACGACCTGGTGGTTGGTGGAGTACCGGTAGTTCTTCGACCGCTCGGCGATGGTGTGGTCGCGGGTGGGGACAAGAGTGCCGTCCACGATGAGCACGGTGTCCTTCGCGAACCACTTGCGGGGCTGGAGAGCGAGCATCGGCCCGAGGTGGTCGATGATGCGGTCCGCTGCCGACTTGGACACCCCGAACAGCGGGGCGAGCTGGCGCATGGTGAGGTTCGTGCGCCAGTACGCCGCGACCAGCAGGGCCCGGTCCTCCAGAGGAAGGCTCCAGGGCCGGCCCCTACGAACTGCGTCCGCACCCTGGCGACGCAGTACCGTCACCAGCTTCCCGAAAGCGCGAGGGCTCAGCCCGGAGAACGGGGCTATCCAGGACGGTTCCGACGCCATGATCACACCAGCCACACCAAGATCGTTCCATGGGTTGACTGGCGGCTCGGCCCGCCTCTCAGCTGCCGCTCAGCGGAGACGCCCATGTGGGGTCGTGTCGGGACCTCCTCGTGAGGTGGGCCAGTAGGTGCTCCGCCGCGATGGAGGCGGTGTCTTGCGGCGTGCCGATGAGGGCCAGGGCGGCGGTGAGCCTTGCCGATGCTGTTTCCGGCACGTCCGGGTCGGTGAGGAGGGGAAGCAGCAGCAGGAAGCGGATGGCCGTGTCCTGGACGCCTTCGGCCGCAAGGGACGGGCTGTCGGCGATCCGGATCAATTCGCGCCATGACAGCCCAGTGCCCGAGAAGTCGCCGTCCCAGCTGGCGATCTGCTCGACGTAGTTTCTGGCTGGATGGGTGAGGAGGTAGTCGGTGCCGTAGTCGCCATCCAGGTTGCGGTAGACCACCACGACTCCGGGGCCGTCCTCTGCCGGCACTCTGAACACCGGCCAGCGTTCAGGATCGAAGAGGACCTCGGACAGGGCATCGGCACCGGCGCCGTCCTCACCGAACCACTCCGGAACCGGCCGCTCGGCACACCCCCCGGCGCTGCACATCGACAGGAGGTAGTTCGACCAGAAGCCCGGGCGGGCCGGCAATGACTCGCCCGCCACCAACGGGCCGACGTCGTATCCCTTGATCAGCACCCGTCGATCCTGTCACCAGCCACCGACACTGTCCGATTGGGGATCAGCAAGGGGGCAGCGCCCAGTTACGGGACAGCCCTTAGAAGCCATCTCATTTGGTGAGTCGGCGGTAGCAGATGAGAGTGCAGGCGATGCTGGTGAAGGCGAGGAAGTGGTCGGCTTTGCGTTCGTAGCGTCGGTGTAGGCGACGGTGGCCGGCGAGCCAGGCCATGGTGCGTTCGACGGTCCAGCGGTGGCGGCCCAGCCGTTGTGAGGACTCGATTCCCTTGCGGGCGATGCGGTGGGTGATGCCGCGCTGGCGTAACCATCGCCGCAGGTGGGCGTAGTCGTAGCCCTTGTCGGCGTGGAGTTTGGCGGGCCTGCGTCGCCGGGGTCCGCGGCGTGAGCGGATCGGCGGGATGCCCTTGACGAGCGGGATCAGGGCCTGGCTGTCGTGCAGGTTGGCCCCGGAGATGCCGATGGATATGGGCAGACCGGACCGTTCCGTGATCAGGTGGATCTTCGAGCCGTACTTGCCCCGGTCGACAGGATTCGGACCCGTCAGGTCCCCCTTTTCAGGGCGCGCATGTTCACCGAGTCGATCGCGCACCGTGACCAGTCCAGCTCGCCGCGGGCACCGAGTTCGTCGAGGACCAGGCGGTGGAGCTTGGCCCACACTCTGGCCTTCGACCACTCCGAGAACCGCCGGTGGGCGGTCGCTCCGGACGGGCCGAACGACGCCGAAGGCAGCTGCTGCCAGGTACAACCCGACGTGGCCACGAAGACGATCGCGGCCAGCACTTCCCGGTCGCCGTGTCGGCGCCGGCCACCGCCCTGCGGCCGCGACGGCGCCTCCGGCACCACCCGCTGGAACAACTCCCACAACTCGTCCGGCACCAGCCGCTCAACGATCCCCACCATGACTCACAGAGTAGCGAGTCGCCCAAATGAGATGGCTTCTAAGGGAGGCAGTAGTCCAGAGAGACGCGTAAGGGAATCTGCCAGTGAGGTCATCGCATACGCGGGATCCAGGAGTTCGTACGCCCGACGACCCACCGGCGCCGGTCCGGTCAGTGGTCTTCGCGCCGCGCAGGGCGATACGGGCATCGATCTCGCGGCCGGCCAGGTCGTCGTGGATTCGGTAGTCGTAGCCGGTGCCCAGAGCAACAGGCGGATACTCCGGCAGCGGTCCGAGGACCTGTTCGAGGGGGTTGAAGCGGTCAGGGTGCCGGGCAGCAGGGCGTGGTCGCGGACGTTGGCCGGTGCCGGCTCGACGACCAGGGGTGTACCAGAGCAGTCGGTCAACTGCGAGCTTTTCCAACCGAGTTTGGCTCAATCGACCGGGCTCTTCCCGGCGCTCGAACCGCCGGAAGGCGGCTCGGTGAAGCAGCCGTCCGCGCTCAGGCGGTCATGTTCGAGGCTGATCATGCAGTCGTAGGCGGTGAGGGAGAGCAGCCGCAGGCTCTCCTCTCCATCACGCCTACGGAGGTCCACTCGTCACGGCGTCGGCGCAAAGTGGTGACCGAGCAGTGTTCGTCGGCGGCGCGTTCGTATCCGCAGCCGAAGACCAGGGACCTGCACCAGCCTGTCGGAGACAACGGCGTCGCTGATCCGGGGTTAGAGACAGCCCAACGGGTGCCGGTCCTCGCGCTCGGGCAGGGGCGCGAGGAACTGATCGCCGAGGGACCGGGGCGAGGTGCGCGATGGGACGGCAGGCACGGATCGCTCGGTGATCATGAAGCGTAGGGAACTCCATAACCGGGTGAACCGTGCCCTGCTCTGTTGCCAGCACCGACTGCCGATACGCTCGTACAATCGTGCGGAGCGCGAAGTACCCGGCCGAGATTCCGGCACCGGCGTGAGGAAGGGGTCAGGATGTTCGATTCGAAGAAGAAGCTCACCCTCAACATGTTCAGTGCGCAGAAGAAGCTCAACGATGTAATGGCACAGCTCAGACCCGACCTAAGTCGGGAATCGCTCGGTGTCGGGCCCGAATTCCCGGGCGTCGCCCCGAACCCGCTCCTGAGCAGTGATGCACGGCAGCGCAATGCGGAATTGCGTAAGGGAGAGCTTGCGCTCGGCGTTCTCGTTGACTGGCGGGAGGTCAACAGCAACCCGCGCGTGGTCTTGATGTTGGACGTGGAGACCGCCGACGGCAGTTCGTTCCGCGGTATCGCAGATGAGGACCTTACGATCACCGAGCTCGCCCGACTCGCCCCGGGACAGACATTGCCCGTGCTCTATCGGCCGACCGTCAGGGACCACTACGTCGCCCTTACCCGGTCCGCGGACCCCGCCCTCGTGCAGCGGCTATCCGAGGAGATCGCGAGCCGCAAGCGGACTTGACCCAAAGCCATTGGCGGGATCCCCGCACCGTCATCACGGTCCGCTGCCTGATCAACCCCCCTGGTCTTTCCACCGCTGGAGCGCCCGCCAGCGAAACCCGCGCATCCCATGACAAATTGGCGGCCGCCCCAAGCCGCCGAACTGGCCACTCTCATTCCGGACTCACCAGCAAGGGCCACCTCGCGGTCGAGCGATGCTGCCCCCCCCGGCGGGCAGGCCGCGGACCGCCCACGCCCCCCGGTCCTCTGCAAGACAGCGGTGCGTGTCCCGGTCAGCCGTTCCATGTGGCCGGCCGGACGCGGTTGCCGCAAACAAGGCGTACTCCAGCCCTGCCCAACGCGCCCACTGCGCAGAGGCGACATCAAGGCGGCAATTCCGGAGAGGCCGACCGACCGCCAGTCGCAGGGAGAAGGGATGTCGGGGGCGCTCGGTCGGCCATAGGTACACGCTGTGCAAGGACCGCAACCCAGTAGGTCGCGCCCTCAGCACATTCAAGAGACGGGGCGGCCAACAGCTACCACAAAGACGACCGGACAGCTGCGCCAAAGAACTCAACCTGCCAGGCCCATCCTTTGGATGTGCCCAGTCACCGCGCAAGCAATGGCAGGTCATGGGCGTTGCGGCGATCTCGTCGTCGTTGACGCGGATGCCGGTGGGGTACTCAGCGCCGTCGAGTTCTGCCTGAACGACGAGGGCGATGCGGCTGGTGGTCGCGGCCATGACCCGGCTCCGCTCCGCGAGGTGGTCCTTCGACCACGGGTGGGTAACCGTTGGAACTTTCCGCCGTAAGCGGTGATCAGCAGTGGCATTGCCCATCTGCCGGGGTGACGCACCCGCCCCAGCAGGGCCTGCTCGGATTCCGGTTCCGCCGCTCCCACACCGGCCCGTATGCTCCCGGCCCCTAAGCGGAGCGGTCCTGATCATGCCGTGGCGCCCCGGCAACAGTGCTTTCGCCCCTGTGTCCAGTCGACGATGATGCTCATCCAGATGCGACGACAACGCTTGAAGCGGTTAAGGGATCTGCTGGGTGAACCGTGCGCGCGCCTACGTAGAACGCATGGTCCCGGCCGCCTCGCCCTGCGCCGCATCGCCGGTCGGCTTGCCCAGCGCGACTGTTGATCCGGGCTCGGAGCCGGGTGATGCCGTAGCTGCCGTCGCTTCGCGGTCGAGAAAGGCTCCAAGGTCCCCGATCGTACTCATCAACGGTGCGGGGAAGACCACGGTGGTGTTCTTGTCCACACCAATTTCCACCAGGCTCTGCAGATTGCGAAGTTGCAGGGCGAGCGGGTGATCCATCATCGTGTCGGAGGCCTCGCCCAGGGAAGCGGCCGCCAGGGACTCGCCCTCAGCACCGATGATCTTGGCACGCTTCTCCCGCTCGGCCTCGGCCTGTCGGGCCATCGCACGTTTCATGGACTCCGGTAGTTGGATGTCCTTGAGCTCTACCAACGTGACCTCGACGCCCCACTCAGTAGTCGTCACGTCAAGCATCTGACGGATGTCCAGGTTGATGCGCTCCGTCTCGGACAGCGTCTGGTCCAACGTGTGCTGTCCGACGACCTTACGCAACGTGGTCTGGGCGATCTGGTTGATCGCGGAGTTGACGTTCTCGATCGCGATGACCGACTTGACGGCGTCGACCACACGGAAATAGGCCACCGCCGAGACATCGACGCTGACGTTGTCCTGGGTGATGATGCCCTGGGACTGGATGGGCATCGTGACAATGCGCAGCGAAACGCGATGCAAGACGTCGACGAACGGAATCATGAAGCGCAGCCCGGGTTCGCGCGTGCCGATCAGCCGACCGAACCGGAAGAGCACAGCCCGCTCGTACTGCCGGACAATCCGTACCGCCATCGCGAGCGTGATCAGTCCCAGGGCGAACAGAACAACCAGGGTGATGATCAAGATGGTCATGTCTCGCTCCAAACCAGGGTGAGCATCGGCGAGTGGCCGTAAGAACGCGACATCGCCTGACCAGGGCATCCCGCGTAGAGAGTTCCCGGTTACTGTCGAGGCTGCCGTACCAGACCCGCCGCAGGGTAGGGCCGACCGGCCCTGTATCTCCGCCACTCAGGCTGGCGGCACGGAGCGGGGTGCCGTCTCACGCGCTCGTTCCTGTGCCCGCGCGCCCCGGCACGACGCCGCCACGCGTGCTCGTGACGAGGGAGGCACGACGCCCCTGCTGCGCCATATCGGTGGTGGCCGATTGTCTTGTGGAGAGGGTTCTCGTTGCTGCACCCCTTACGACCGACCCTATGTGCGGGCTTGCGGTATATCGCTTCCTGGCCAGGCCGACTGTGAAGGAGTCAGTATGGAACCGACACTGATCAACGGAATTCCCGCCCACCCGCTTCTGGTACACGCCGTGGTCGTGCTGCTGCCTCTGGCCGCGCTGTGTCTGGTCGCGTGTGCGGCCTGGCCCCCCATCATGCGGCGCTTCGGACTGGCTCTGCCGGCCCTGGCGCTGGTCGCGCTCGTCTTCGTGCCCTGACCACGAACGCGGGAGAGTGGTTGGAGGAAAGGGTCCAGGAGACGTCGCTCCTGGAGAAACACACGGAGCTCGGCGATGGGCTGCTTCCGTGGGCGGTCGGCGTCTTCGTGACCGCGACGGCGATCTGGTTCGCCTACCGGCGCGCGTCCTCTTCGGGGATCCCTTCCTTCAGCACCGAGCTCGACGCAGCTGCGATGGCACGGCCACGAACCCTGGTCTGGGTGATCGCCGCCGTCCTGTCGGTCGCGGTCGCAGCGGGCTCGATTGTGCAGGTGTACCGGATCGGAGACTCGGGCGCCAAGTCCGTGTGGCAAGGGTCTTTCAGCACCACGGGGAACTGACACCGGTCGACAGGCTTTGCCGGGTGCAGGATGCCCCGCCGGGGTCTTCCGTGGCCCGCATGAGTCAGATTCCCGCCGATCCCAGGGCGGTGCCCACCGCGTAGGTGGCCGCCATCGCGAGTGCGCCGCCCAGTACGTTGCGGAGGACGGCCCGTTTCACGGGGGCGCCGCCCAGCCGGGCGCTCGCGGTTCCGGTGAACCACAAAGTCGCCAGAACCGCAGCGGCGGTGAGGGCTACCCGGTACGAGGCCGGCACCAGCAGGATCACGGTCAGGGGCAGGAGGGAGCCGACGGTGAAGGAGACGAAGCTCGCTCCGGCCGCATGCCAGGCGCTGGTGAGCTCCTGCGGGTCGATCTTGAGTTCCGCGTCGGCGTGCGCCGCGAGTGGATCCCTGGCGGTCAGATGTTCGGCCACTTCTCGGGCCATTGCGGCGGGGAGCCCCTTCGCCTCGTAGAGCCCCGTCAGTTCGTCCAGTTCGGCTTCGGGTGTCTCGTCCAGTTCACGCTGTTCGAGCCGCAGCGCGGCGCGCTCGGAGTCGCGTTGACTGCTCACGCTCACGTATTCGCCCACCGCCATGGACATGGATCCCGCAAGCAGGCCCGCCAGGCCGGCCGTGAGCAGCGCTGCGTGGGACGCGGTGGCTCCCGCGACGCCGATGACGAGGCCCGCGGTGGAGACCACTCCGTCGTTAGCTCCCAGCACGGCGGCCCGGAGCCAGTTGAGGCGCCGCCCCAGGGAAGGGTGGTGGGGCTCGTCGTGCGGTCGTCCGTCAGCCGCCATGAGGACTGCCTTTCGGGTGATGGGGGTTGCCCCTGAACGGGAGTTGAAGGGCGTAGGAGAAGCGGGCGTCAGTCGATGTGGAATGGGACGGTGGTGACGACCACCTTGGGCAGGGGCCTGAGGGCTCGGCGCAGCCGGCCGGCGATGCCGCTGTGGAGGGGGCGATGGCGCAACCGGCGGGTGACGATCTCGGGGAGGATCACGGTCACCGTGAGGTCGGGGTGCTCGCGGTGGATGGCTTCGACGTAGTGGACGAGCGGACCGGCGATGGCGCGGTAGGGGGAGACCAAGGTTCGCAACGGCAGATGGCCGCCCCATACTTCCCAGTAGCGTCGGAAGCGTGCGGCCTCCTCGTCGCTGGGGCTGATGTGCAGGGCGAGCATCGGCTGTTGCAGTGCGGCGGCATAGGCCAGAGCCCGTAGTCCGGCGAGGTCGAGCGACGCGATGGCCACCACGGCGAGGTGGTGAATCGCAGCGGGTGTCTCCTCCTGCTCTCCGCGGGATGGTTCGGTCAGGGCGCCTGAACCGGCCCGGTGGGAGGTGACGAGGGTGTGTCCGGGCCGTTCTGCAGAGTCGGGGTGCAGGCGCAGTGCGCGGGCCACTTCGTCGTAGTGACGGCGGATTCGGGTGGTGGCGAAGAGGAAGAGCGCAATGATGACGAGGGCGACCCATGCTCCCGCGGCGAACTTGGTGATCGCGGCGGTGACGAGCACGAGGGCGCAGAGCAGGCAGCCGATGGCATTGAACACCAGGCTCTTGTGCCAGTGGGTGTCGCGCAGGCGCCACCAGTGGACCACCATGCCGGCCTGGGACAGGGTGAACGCGAGGAAGACGCCGACGGCGTAGAGAGGGATGAGCTCAGCTGTAGAGCCGCTGAACGCGACGAGGACGAGGCCTGCGGCCACGGACAGCAGGGCAATGCCGTTGCTGAAGGCCAGACGGTCTCCGAGCCGAAGGAAGAGTCGGGGGGCGTAGCGATCGCGGGCAAGCAGGTACAGGACGCGGGGAAAGTCGTTGTATGCCGTGTTCGCGGCCAGGAGGAGAACCGCCGCGGTGGCCGCTTGAACGGCCAGGAGGTGGGCGAGTTGGGACAGGACCGTCTCCCGGCCGTTGGGTACCACTCCCGTCATGTGGGTGAGGAACATGACGCCTGCGAAGAGGGTGATGAGGAGGGTCGCCATGACCGTGAGGGTGACGCGGGCGTTGCGCCAACGCACCGGCTTGAAAGCGGGCACCGCGTTGGAGATGGCTTCGATCCCGGTCATCGCCGTTGCTCCGGAGGCGAAGGCCCGCATGATGAGCAGGAGCCCGAGCCCTTCGGCGGCGTGTGCGGTCGCCGGGGCGGAGATGGTCTGGAAGCCACGCTGGTACGCGTCGGCCGCCCCTGCGGCCAACAGGGCGAACATGGCCAGGAGGAAGGCGTACGTCGGGGCGGCGAAGAGGGCTCCCGCCTGCCGGATGCCTCTCATGTTGCCGGCGAACAGCACGGCGATGACCCCGACACCGATCGGCACGGTCGCACCCCCCAGGCCTGGCAGAGCTGAGGTGATGGCGGCTACTCCCGAGGCGATCGAAACGGCGACGGTCAGCACGTAGTCGGTCATCAGACCGGCTGCTGCCGCCAGCCCGCTCAGCCTGCCGAGATTGTCGCTCGCGACGATGTAGGAGCCTCCTCCTCGCGGGTAGGCTCGAACTGTCTGCCGGTAGGAGAGGCTGACGGCGAGCATCAGGAACGCGATGGCGCCGGCGATCGGGAGGGACAGGGCGAGACCAGCAGCCCCGGCGAGGACCAGGACGGCCAGCATCGCCTCCGGTCCGTAGGCGACCGAGGAAAGGGCGTCCGCGGAGAGGACCGGCAGCGCGACGAGCTTGCGCATGCTCTCCCGAGCCAGAGCCGTGCTCTTCAGCGGCGGCCCGAGCAGGGCTCGCCGGGCACGACCGGTCGGACCTGGCGCGCGCGGCACCTCGGACCCTTCAACCGCGCTCGTCGCTCCTCCGGCGGGCCCCCCGATGGTGACCAGTCGGCCGAACCCTTCCGGGGTGACCAGGTCGGCGGTTGGCAGTACACCGAGTCGAGGGTCCACGGGCAGGGACCGCCCAACGCCCGCCGGATAATGCGAGGCTCCGGTCCACTCCTGACCGACCCGACGGAGGAGGTCGAGTTGGCGGTCGTCGAGCTCCGGGAGTACGTCGGCGGGGCTGGGCATCCCGGACGTGGGACTGCCCTCCGCGGCGCGACTTTTATCGCGATCATCCGGCATGCACCGATTGTGCTTTTTCCTGACCAGAGATGCGGGGCGACGCGCGACGCACGGTTGGGCAAGGGCGTAGACGCCGACGCGGCCGGGTGCGCCGGAACCGGAACGTCGGCCGCGCAAGTCTCAGCGGGGCACCGTGAGACGGAAGGTGGTGCGGCCGGGACGGCTGGTGACGTGCACGGTCCCCCCGTGTGCGGTGACCACCGCTCGAACGATGGCAAGGCCGAGTCCGGTGGACCCTGTGCTGCGGGAGCGGGCCTGGTCGCCCCGGACGAAGCGGCTGAACACCTCCGGCTGAAGCTCGTCGGGGATACCCGGTCCGTCGTCGCTGACACTGATCCCGATGTCTGTCGCAGAGACCGTCAGTGCGATGGAGACCTCCGTGCCGGCGGGTGTGTGCGTACGGGCGTTGGCCAGGAGGTTGCCGATGGCCTGGTGGAGTCGGTGGGCGTCTCCGGTGATGACGACCGGAGCGTCCGGGAGGTCAAGTCGCCAGTGGTGGTCCGGGCTTGCGGCGCGCGCGTCCTCCGTGGCGTTCAGGATGAGGAGAGTCAGGTCGAGCGGCCGCTCTTCAAGAGGGCGCCCGGCATCCAGGCGGGCGAGGAGCAGAAGATCGTCGACCAGGTGTGTCATACGCCTCGACTCGCTGCCGATGCGTTCGAGTGAGTGCCTCACCTCACCGGGCACGGGGCCACGGTGACGCAGCGCGAGTTCTGCGTGCCCACGGATGTTGGCGACCGGCGTTCGTAGTTCGTGACTGGCGTCCGCCGCGAAATGGCGGAGCCTTTCCTCGCTGGCCTGACGGCGTACCAAGGCGTCCTCGACGTGGCCCAGCATCCTGTTGACAGCAGCGCCGAGCCCGCCGACCTCGGTACGGGGATCGGCATCGGGCAGGGGGCCGGGCAGAGCCACCCGGCCCGTGGCCAGGGGCAGGTCGGCCACCTCGGCGGCCTGCTCGCCGACGCGCCGCAGTGGGCGCAGCGAAACGCGGACCTACAAGCCTCCCGCGATGCCGGTGACGACGATCGCGCCTGCGAACAGGGCCGCCTCGACCGCCGCGAGGCGGTGCACCGTCTCTTCGACCGGGCGCAGGGGGAAGCCGGTGATGAGGGTGTCGTTGTCATCACCGCGCACGGCGGTGACCCGGTACTTGCCGCGGCCCGAGAGGGAGATGGTGTGCGCCCCCTGGTCCAGCGGGATGTCCTCCAGGGCGCGGCGGTCCTCGGCCGTCATGGGAAGCGGCCGGTCGGTGTCGTCCTCGACGACGGCGGCCTCGCTGACCCTGCCGTCCGTGATCCGGGCTCCGAGCGTTCGCTCCGCCTGGCCACGGGTGTCCGACCGGTTGTCCGCGTCGGGTTCGCTCTCGCGCTCCAGGCTGGCGGCGAACCGGCCGCCGGAAGCGTACAACTGCTCATCCAGACGGCCCATCAGGAATCCGCGGAGGGCGAGCACCGTGGTGACCCCGACCGCGAGGCAGGCGAGAGCGAGCAGCGTGACCAGCCCCAGCGTCAGCTGGCCGCGCAGCGTGCGCGGCAGGAGCCTCCTCAAGAGGTTTCCGGCTTCAGGACGTAGCCGACGCCGCGCACCGTATGAATCATCGGGGGACGGCCTGCGTCGATCTTCTTGCGCAGGTAGCTGATGTAGAGCTCCACGATGTGCGCCCGTCCGCCGAAGTCGTAGGACCATACGCGGTCGAGGATCTGTTCCTTGGAAAGCACCCGTCGCGGATTGCGCATCAGGAAGCGCAGCAGTTCGAATTCAGTCCTGGTCAGTTCGAGATCCGTCCCGCCCCGGCTGACTTCCCGGGCCTCCTCGTCCATCACGAGTTCTCCTACGGTCAGCCGGTGCGCTCCGGGCTCGGTGGCCATCCCGGCTCGACGGAGAAGGCCGCGGAGCCGGGCCAGGACCTCCTCCAGGCTGTAGGGCTTGGTTACGTAGTCGTCGCCACCCGCGGTGATACCGGCGATCCGGTCCTCCACTTCGTCGCGGGCGGTCAGGAACAGCACGCAGACCCCGGGGTCCGTCCGGCGGAGCAGGCGCAGGACCTGCGGGCCCTCCAGGTCGGGCAGCATCCGGTCCAGGACCACCGCGTCCGGGTGGAAGACGTCTGCCGCCGCGAGGGCGCTGGCGCCGTCGGCGGCGGTTCGGACCTCCCATCCCTCCGCAGTCAGGGCGGCGGCGAGGACATCGGTGATGTCGGGTTCGTCGTCGACGACCAGGATCCGGACCGGTTCTCCACCCGGGCTGCGGAGGCGGGGTGCCTCGTGTGTCTCTTCCATGATTACTTCGGCATCCCCCGGTGGGCGCGCCGACGGAGGGAGGCGTGCCTCTGAGTTTCCTCTGAATCGGCGCCGGGACCGGCCCCCGGGGCTGTTTCAGAGGGTGTGCAGAGGATGAGCTGTGAGGCTGGGTCGATCGTCGCCGCAGTCGGCCTGTCGCCGCCAGAGGAGCACATGAAAGCCCCGCAGTCCACCGCGTCCGCCCCGCCCCCCGTACGTCGTCGCGCTTCAGGCCGCCCCGCCACCCCCTTCGTGGTGCAACTGAGCATCTGGTCAGGTGCCACAGCTGTCCTGGCCTTGTGGTGGAGCAACACATCCTCCGTGGTCGGCCCTGCGGACTGGCTCACCGGCGCCGGACGCATCACGGGTCTGTTGGCCGGGTACGCCTGCGCGGTCCTTCTGCTTCTGATGGCCAGAATTCCGTTTCTCGATCACCGCATCGGGACCGACCGGCTCGCCCGATGGCACGCGCTGGGCGGACGCTGCACGATCTCGCTGATCATCGCGCACACCCTGTTGATCATCTGGGGCTATTCCCTGACCTCGCGCACTGATCCGGTCCGCCAGACCACCACGCCCGTCCCGTACTACCCTGATCTGCTCAAAGGCACCGTGGGCTTGCTGCTCTTCGTGGCCACCGCGGTCCTTTCCGCTCGCGCCGCCCGCCGCCGGATGAGTTACGAAACCTGGCACTACCTTCACTTCGCCACGTACGTCACGGTCTTCCTGGCCTTCGGCCACCAGCTTTCCGACGGAGCCGACTTCGTCGGGGACCTTCCGGCCCGAATCGCCTGGTACAGCCTGTTCCTCGGGGTCGCCGCGCTGGTGGCCTGGTATCGGTTCGCCGTCCCGATCCGGCGGGGCTTCCGCCACCGCCTCCGTGTCACCGCCATCCACCAGGAGGCACCCGACGTGGTATCGGTGCATCTGAGCGGACGGCATCTGGAGGAGCTGGGGGCGGAGCCGGGGCAGTTCTTCCGTTGACGCTTCCTGACCCGCGGCCTGTGGTGGGCCGCCAACCCTTACTCGCTCTCAGCTCCACCGCACCCCCGGCACCTGCGGATCACCGTGAAGACCGCCGGAGGCCACAGTTCCGCGCTCTCGCGCCTGATTCCCGGAACCCGGGTCTGGGCCGAGGGACCCTACGGCTCCCTCACGGCGGATCGCGTCTCAGCATCCCGCGTTCTGCTGGTGGCCGGCGGTGTCGGCATCACACCTCTCCGCGCTCTCTTCGAGACGCTGCCCGGTCGGCTGACACTGATCTACCGGGCCCGCCGTCCGCATGATCTTGCCCTGCGCGGCGAGCTGGACCGTATCGCCGCCGACCGCGGAGCCGTCGTCCATTACATCCTCGACGACGAACCGTCCGTGACGGCTCGACGGCTCAGCGCCGCAGGTCTCAGTTCTCTGGTGCCGGACCTCGCTTCACACGACGTCTACCTCTGTGGGCCGGAAGGCATGACCCGGGCGGCCATCAACGCCTTGAGGCAGGTGGGCATACCTGCCTGGCGTATCCACTACGAGTCGTTCGCGTTCTGAGGAGGAGCCACCATACGCCGAGCCGCTCTCGCCACCGCCGGAACGAGCGCCCTGATCGTTACGCTGCTCTCGCTCAAGCCGCATCACCCGGCCCCCATGACCACCAGCCCACCCCACACCGCCCCGGCTCCATCGGCGTCGGGAACCACGCCGGGCAGGACGACCGCCAACGGTACGTTCACCGGCGCTCCCATCGACACACCCTACGGTGCCGTGCAGGTGGCCGCCGTTCTCACCAACGGGCGCATCACCGCGGTCAAGGTACTCAAGGCACCGGATCAGAACGGTCGCGACCAGCAGATCGCCGCCTACTCCCTGCCCCGCCTCACCCACGAAGCCATCAAAGCTCAGAGCACCAAAATCGACGCCGTGTCCGGCGCCAGCTATACCAGTCAGGGCTACATACAGTCGCTGCAGAGCGCCTTGGACCAGGCCCATGGCTGAGTCAGCGCCAGCACTGCGGCACGCCGAACCGGTCATGGGAACGGTCTTCTCCTTCGATATCCGCGACCGTCCCACCTCATCCATCCGCGATGCCCTCACGGACGCCGTACGACTGCTCCACCGCATCGACGCGGTGTTCTCCACCTACCGGCCCGGAAGTCACATCAGCCGATTGGACCGTCAGGAGATTCCCCTCGGTGACTGCCCGCAGCAGGTCCGCGAGGTGATGCGCCTCTGCGATCTGGCCACCGCTCTGTCCGACGGCTGGTTCAGCATGACGCCCGCCGGGCGCCTGGACCCCTCAGGGCTCGTCAAGGGCTGGGCGGTCGATGCCGCGTCGCAGCTCCTCATTGACGCGGGCGCGCGGAACTTCTGCGTGAACGGCGGAGGCGACCTCCAGGTCAAGGGTCGGGCAGATGCCTGTGCGCCATGGCACATAGGCATCGCCCACCCACTGCGCCCCGGCACCATGGCCACGGTCATCACCGTTCACCATGATCTGGCCATCGCGACCTCGGGCACCGGCGAACGCGGCTGCCATATCCTTCACCCGGACACCGGCGTCCCGGTCACCGATCTCGCGTCCGTGACGGTCCTCGGCCCCGGCCTGACCATGACCGACGCGTTCGCCACCGCGGCCTTCGCCCGAGGCTGCGACGCGCTTGACTGGCTGGGGTCAATGACCGGCTACGAGGCGCTCGCGCTCTTCCCGGACGGCCGTGAAATGCGGACGTCGGGGTTCCATCGATTCGAGAAGGACAGCCCCGGCGCCGCATGACCGGAGGCGTCACCACAGAAGGCTCTATCTGTGCGCTTCCCAGTGGACCGTTCGGCCCCCTCGTTGTGCCACTCACCAAGGGACACTGGAAGGGGGGGGTACGGATCGGAGGCCGATGATGCGAACTCTTTCTCCCGCCCGGCTGGCCAACGCACTCAGCGCGCAGGATCGCGAGCGGCTCATGGAGTACGGTCGTGAGCACAACTTCCCCCAGGGCAACCGGCTTTTCGAGGAAGGCAGCGTCGCCGACCGCTTCTGGATCGTGCGATCCGGGGCGGTCACGTTGGACATGCGTGTGCCCGGCCGGGGGTCGGCCATCATCGAACGGCTCGGTCCCGGCGAACTCGTCGGCTGGTCGTGGTTGCTCCGGCCCTACATATGGCATAACAGCGCCGAGGCCGAGACGCCTGTGCGCGCCGACGAATTCGACGCGACAGCAGTCCGGACGGCCATGAACGAGGACCCTGCCTTCGGCGCGATGATCGGCAACTGGGTGACGTCCGTGCTCGCCTACCGACTACAGGGAACCCGGCTTCGACTGCTCGACGAGTACGCGCTTCACGGCGGCGTGGTCCTCACGAGCCGCACCTGACGAGCCTGAACCAATGGATGGCACCGCGCGCCCCGCTCAGAGGCCCAGGAACCATAGGTTCATTACCTGGGTGCTGCCGGAGAAGCAGGGTGTCTGTGACGTCACCGGGGGCCGTTCCGGTCAGGTTTCTGCCCTGGCACGACACCGGCACCAGTCGGATCCGGCGGCTCCCGGTGCCGGCGGCTCAGCCCCGCCTGTACGGCGCTCGCGAGCACCCGGGCGGCGACACCGACGAGCAGCAGTCCCCCTGCCATCTGCGCCATCGTAAGCACGCGTCCCGTCTGAGAGCGTGCTGTGATGTCGCCGAAGCCGACAGTGGTGAAGGTAGTCAGGGCGAAGTACAGCGCGTCCGTCCTGGTCAGCGCTTCGCTGAACGATCCGGGCTCGGAGCGGTCCAGCAGGTAGTAGGAGGCGGCGAAGAGGACCAGGAAGAGAACCAGCGTGGCAGCCAGGCCCTCGACGGCTCTCAGGCGGGGGTGCGGAGAACGCGTGATCGCTCGCACCTCCCAACAGAAGACAAGCAGGACGACAAGCAGCCCGGACACCAACAGCACCGCCGTGCCAGGCGTGAGTCGCTCGTCCAAAGGCAGTAGGTAGTAGGCGGTGACCAGCCCAACGGCGACGGACACGGCGCGCACAATCGCTACCGCCGCTGCCCCTCTGCGCGAACGATGCGCGCCGTTGAGGCCCGGCCCTGACAAGGTGCCGCCCCGGCTACGTCCGGAGGTCTCTTCGCTCATCTCATGTCTCTTCATCTCGTCCGGGCCTGACACGCGAATCTTCCCGTTTTCCGCCTCGCTCCTGCGCCGGCGGAAGAGGATCACCCCCTGGCGGGTGACCCCGGCCCCCAGGGCACCTAAGAGATATCCCCGAGACGCCTTGGAAAGGGGCATGCGCCTCGTCCTGACGATCAGATCGGCCCTTCCCCCGGGTGCGCGGGAGGGGCCGACCGGCCCCTTCCGCGCACCCGGGGGAGAACAGAGACTGGACAGTGAACAGGAGGAGGTCATCGTGTCTGTCACTCCGCACACCGTCAGTGACGTCATGTCCCATGCCCCCGTCGCCGTCGGCAGCCATGCCTCCTACCGACAGGTGGTGGAGCTGATGGCGGAGGCGAAGGTCAGTGCGCTGCCGGTACTCGCGGGCGAAGGACGTGTCGTCGGAGTGGTCTCGGAAGCGGATCTGCTTCACAAGGAAGCCTTTCGTGGGAGTGGTCCGCCTGCCGCCGCGCAACTCGACGAAGCTTTCAAGTCCGCCGCAGTGCTGGTGGAGGACCTCATGTCCAGCCCGGCAGTCACCGTGCACGCGGACGCCCCACTCGCCGAGGCGGCCCGCATTATGGCGCGCAAACACGTCAAACGTCTTCCGGTGGTCAACTCGGAGGGCATGTTGGAAGGAGTCGTCAGCCGAGGCGATCTGCTCAAAGTCTTCCTCAGACCGGATGAGGATCTCCTCGCCGAGATCAGAAGAGAGGTACTCCAACCGATCTCCCCACCGTCGGATCTCGACGCCACGGTGGAGGAGGGCGTGGTCACCTTGAAGGGCTCTATGGCGGACCGTTCCATGGTGCCCGTCCTGGCGAGGGCCGCCCGGGCGGTCGAAGGAGTCGTGGACGTACGGATGGATCTCGGCTAAAGGCTGTTGCGGAACGTCTGAGATAGGGCATTCCTCCTGTATGGGTGGGATGTTGCAGGCTGAGCCGATGTGGGACGGTTCGAGAAGTTGGTGAAGGTAGTACGGGAGCGGGGAGGGGATGGTCCCGCTGGCGGACCGGGTCCTGCTGGTGGCCGTCTACTACCGGACCAACCTCACGATGCGGCAGGTCGCCCCGCTGTTCAAGATCTCCCCGGCCACCGTCTGCCGGGTCATGTGGTTCTCAAGCTGGCCCCCTGACCGGTGGACACCGGAGGGCGCCGCAATCAGGTGACCCGGTGGGGCCGGTGTGATGTGACGGGGAGGCGGGCAAGGCCGCTGGCGCCTCGGCTGATGCGGCGGGTCATCAAGGCGATGCCGCCCAGGTACGGCCAAGGTCCTGCCCGGCCTCCCCCGCCTGAGCACCGAGACGGAGGCCGCCGTGGACGACGACATGAACCCGCTGACCACCATCGTGGACAGGATCCGCGAGTACCTCGACCAATCAACGCCACGAGGGCGGTGTGATCGAGGCCGGGAACCTTGGGGGTGCCGCAGCAGCAGCCTCGGCATACGGTGACGGTGGGCCGCGCGGCGGGTTTGTTCGCTCACGTGGCGTCCTTGGTGGGGCGGGGCCAGGCTGTTTCGCGCAGCAGGCGCAGGCCGTTGAGGCCGACGATGACGGTGGATCCCTCGTGGCCGGCGACGCCGAGGGGCAGCGGCAGGGTGCCGATCAGGTCCCAGGCGACCAGGACGGCGATGAACGTGCCGGCGATGGCCAGGTTCTGGATCACGAGGCGGCGGGCGGTGCGGGAGAGCTGCACGATCGAGGGGATGGTGGCGAGTTCGTCGCGGACGACGACGGCGTCGGCGGTCTCCAGGGCGAGGTCGGAGCCGGCCTTGCCCATCGCGATGCCGGAGTGCGCGGCGGCCAGCGCGGGGGCGTCGTTGACGCCGTCGCCCACGACCAGCACCCGGCGTCCCTGGGCCTCCCACTCCTTCACGGCCGCCACCTTGTCCTGGGGCAGCAGCCCGGCACGCACGTCGGTGATGCCGACCTCGGCGGCCAAGTGGCGGGCGGCGCGCTCGTTGTCGCCGGTCAGCAGGACCGGGGTGTGCCCGGTCAGGCGGGTGAGGGCCGCGACGGTGGCCGCCGCGTCCGGTCGCAGCCGGTCCGTGATCCCGAGCACGCCCACCGCCACCTGGTCGCGCACGACCACGACCACGGTGCGTCCGGCCTCCTCCAGCTCGGCCATGACCGCTTGGTGGGCGTCGTCGTTCAGGAGCCGGGCCGGGGCGCCGACCGTGATGGTCCGGCCGCCGACGGTGGCGGTGACGCCCTGGCCCGGGGTCGACGTGAAGCCCTCTGTGTCGCTCAGGGACAGGCCCCGTTCGCGGGCCGCGGCGACGATGGCGCGTGCGAGCGGATGCTCGCTGGGGTGCTCGGCCGACGCCGCCAGCGCCAGGAGCGCGTCCTCGTCCAGGCCGCTGTCGGGCAGCGAGTGCCGGTCGGTGACCCGGGGGGTGCCTTCGGTGAGGGTGCCGGTCTTGTCCAGGGCGACGGTGTCGATCTGGCCGAGGCGTTCCATGACGACGGCGGACTTGGCGAGGACGCCGCGGCGTCCTGCGTTGGCGATGGCCGAGAGCAGCGGCGGCATGGTGGAGAGCACCACCGCGCACGGCGAGGCCACGATCATGAACGTCATCGCCCGCAGCAGCGCCGAGGACAGGGTCGCGCCGAAGGCGAGCGGGACCGCGAAAACGGCGAGGGTCGCGATGACCATGCCGATCGAGTAGCGCTGCTCGATCTTCTCGATGAACAGCTGGGTGGGGGCCTTGGTCTCGGAGGCTTCCTCGACCATCTTCACGATCCGGGCGATCACCGAGTCCGACGGGTCGCGCTCGACGCGGACGCGCAGGGCGCCGGTGCCGTTGACGGTGCCCGCGAACACCTCGTCCCCGGCCTGCTTGGCGACGGGCAGCGGCTCGCCTGTGATGGTGGCCTGGTCGACGTCTGAGGCTCCGTCGAGGACCCGGCCGTCGGCGCCGACCCGCTCGCCCGGCCGGAACAGGACGATGTCCCCGACCGCCAACTGCTCGGTGCCGACCGTCTCCTCGGTGCCGTCGGGCAGGAGCCGGGTGGCGGTGGTGGGCGCGAGATCGAGCAGGCCGCGCACCGAGTCCGCGGTGCGGGCGGTCGCGACCGCTTCCAAGGCTCCGGAGGTCGCGAAGATGACGATCAGCAGAGCACCGTCGAGGATCTGGCCGATCGCGGCCGCGCCGAGCGCGGCGACGACCATCAGCAGGTCCACGTCCAGCGTCTTGTCCTTGAGGGCTTTGATGCCTTCCCAGCCCGGCTCCCAGCCGCCGGTGACGTAGGTGGCGGCGAACAGGGTGCCCCACAGCCAGGCCGGGCCGTCCAGCAGGCAGAGGGGCAGGGCGAGCAGGAACAGCGCGAGGGCCGCGAGGGCCCAGCGGGC
This sequence comes from Streptomyces globisporus C-1027, assembly GCF_000261345.2. Classification (NCBI taxonomy): domain Bacteria; kingdom Bacillati; phylum Actinomycetota; class Actinomycetes; order Kitasatosporales; family Streptomycetaceae; genus Streptomyces; species Streptomyces globisporus. The sequence continues at coordinate 824,866 of NZ_CP013738.1, forward strand.
TTGCGGCAGCGCGAGCAGGCGGGTGCGACGTCGGGGCGGTTCCGGGCGCACGGTGCCGACGGGCGGCGCGGACCGCTGCTGGTCCAGGACAGAAGGCATGACAAAACAACCCTTCACGGGCGGACGGGGCTACACCTCCACCGCACAGGAACATATGAACAGCTCTTCATGTGTCATCGGTATGATGGGGCCATGGGCCACGGACGCGACACCACCACCAGCAGCGCCAGCACCCGCGAACGTCTCGACGCGGTCGGCACCGCCGACGTCGCCGCTACCCTCCAGGCCCTCGCCACACCCTCCCGGCTCTACATCCTGGCCCGCCTCCAGGAAGGGCCCTGCGCGGTCGGCGAGCTCGCCGAGGCCGTCGGCATGGAAGCCTCCGCCTGCTCCCACCAGCTCCGGCTCCTGCGCAACCTGGGCCTGGTCACCGGTGAGCGGCAGGGCCGCTCCATCGTCTACTCGCTCTACGACAACCACGTCGCCGAGCTTCTCGACCAAGCCCTCTACCACGTCGAGCATCTGCGCCTGGGGCTCCACGACACCGCGGCCCGCACTGCCGTCCCGACCGCCACCGGGCGCTGAGCACAGGACCGAGGGGACCGGCGCCTCAGTCCTGCTGGCCATCCTCCTCCAACCCGGGTGCGTCCCGGTCGGAGCAGCGGGCGCAGGGCGCCGACCGCCGGAACGAAGTCACCGGATAGGCAAGCGGGAACCCTACGGGACAGCTCTTGGCCACATCCCTCTCGGCCGTGTGAGATCGACGGACCGGTCCACCGCATGCACCCGGACCTTCCCTCCTGGGACAATGACAGAAGGGGCTCAGCAGTCGCATCCGATGGCAAGGACCGGAGATGGGCGATACACCAACGCACACCGACACCGCCGTGACGCGCATTTTCCTGCTGGACGACCACGAAGTCGTTCGCCGTGGACTGCGGGACCTCCTGGAGGCCGAGCAGGATCTCGTTGTCGTCGGCGAGGCGTCCACAGCGGACCAAGCCCTGGCCCGCGGGCCGGCGCTGAGACCCGACGTAGCCGTACTCGATGTCAGGCTGCCCGACGGGAACGGCATCGCTGTCTGCCGGGAACTGCGATCACGCATGCCCGACCTCGCGTGCCTGATACTCACCTCGTTCGACGACGAGGACGCGCTTCTCGACGCGATCATGGCGGGCGCGGCCGGCTATGTGCTCAAGCAGATCAACGGTTCGGATCTGGTGTCGGCCGTCCGTACCGTGGCATCAGGACGGTCCATGCTCGACCCGTCGACCACTGCCAGGCTCATGCGGTCCCTGCGCGAGGCCGAGGCAGATGCGCCGCCGGAGGACGAGCGGCTCTCTGTCCTCTCCGAGCGCGAGCGCTCCGTTCTCGATCTCATCGGCGAAGGACTGACCAATCGGCAGATCGCCAAGCGGCTGTATCTGTCGGAGAAGACCGTCAAGAACCACATTTCCCGCCTGCTCGGGAAGCTCGGGGTCGAGCGGCGGGTGCAGGCAGCTGTCATTTCAGCCGAGGCCAGGGAACATCGGCAGCACGGGCAGTGATGGCACCCTCCGGGCTTCGGTGGACGGCTTTCACGTCAGTCAGGTGTGGGTGGGGAAAGAGGTACCCGCCATTCCAGCACGGTGCCTTTCCGTGGATGCGGCTTCGCGCGGACAGAAAGAGTGCCTCCCAACCCCTCAGCCCGTTCCGTGAGGTTGCAGATGCCGCCGCGCCCCCGATCGTCGGGTACGCGCAAACCGACCCCGTCATCGCTCGTCGTCACCGTGAGAACGCCGTCGTCGGCGACGACCGAGACTTCAGCCCGGCGTGCCCCCGCGTGTCGGGCGACATTGCTGAGGGCTTCGGCCACGACCGCGACCGCATGGTCGGCCACCATTCGCGGGACCTCGGTGTCGATCAGCCCTTCCATGCGGAGGGCTGGTGCGAATCCGAGGGCGGGGGTGACAGCGTCCACTGTCTGGACCAATCGGGAGCGAAGTTTCGACCCTTGTCCCGGAGTTTCACGCTCTCTGAGACCGAAAACAGTGGTTCGGATGATCTTGATGGTGGTGTCCAGATCATCAATGGCACGGGCCAGTCTCTCTGCCGCTTCCGGGTGTTCCACCAGGGGGCGGGCGCTCTGCAGCGTCATTCCGGTGGCGAACAGGCGTTGAATGGCCAGATCGTGCAGGTCTCTGGCGATCCGCTCACGGTCGGCCAGCAGACTCATCCGCTCGGAGTCGCTTCGGTGGTCGGCCAGTTCGAGTGCCAAGGCTGCCTGCCCAACGTATCCGGGCAGTGCTGCGATCTCCGCGTGCACGAACGCCGGCCTGTTCAGGACGCGTCCGAGAATCATGACTCCGCTCAGCCGTTCCTTGGTCCCCACCGTGACGGCTACCGCGGGCCCGAAGCCGTCCCACCGCTCAGGCTGTACCTGCACTCGCGGGTCGCTACTGACGTTCTCTACCGTGATCAGGCCCTCTTCAGCAAGAGCTGCGGCGGCGAGCGTGCCCCGACTGCTGGGGAGGACGACGCCCCGATGAGACTCGGCCTTCTCTCCCAGAGCCAGCGAACCGGTCATCTCCCCCGCAGGACCGATGAGGTAGAAGACACCGAGATCCGCTCCTGTTATGTCGACCGCCTGGGCCAGCATCTCCTCGAGAACCTCTGTCTCGTCCTCGCCCGACAACAGGGCACGGGTGAGGTCGGAACTGGCTGCGAGCCACCGCTCTCTGATGCGTCTCTCCTCGTAGAGGCGGGCATTCTCGATGGCTATTCCTGCTGCGACAGCCAGGGTCGAGACAACAGCCTCGTCCTCCGCGTCGAAATCAGAAGCCCCACGCTTCTCTGTCAGATAGAGGTTGCCGAACACCTCATCGCGCACGCGGATGGGGACTCCCAGAAAGGAGTGCATGGGCGGATGGTGCGGCGGGAATCCCGCAGACGCCGGATGGTCGGAGAGTTCGGACAACCGCAGCGGTTCCGGGTGGCGTATCAATTCGCCCAGGATTCCGTGTCCTGTGGGGAGGCCGCCGATCTGTCGCCATGTCTCGCCGTCGATACCGGTAGGAAGGAATTCAGCGAGCTTTTGATCGCTCCCCACCACACCGAGGGCTCCGTACTCGGCATCGACGAGGGAGACGGCGGCTTCGACGATGTCACGCAGGACCTGGGGAAGGGCCAATTCCCGTCCCACCGACATGACAGCGTCCAGCAAGCCGTTCAGCCGGTCCCGGGCTCCCCGAACCCGGTCGATATGTACCTGCAGCTCGTCGAGCAGCTCGTCCAGTTTCAGCCGAGGGAGCCGGTGATCGCCGTTACCGACATCGGCCATGGAGCACCTCCGACGGGCCGCGAGAGCGACGTACGGGCGTGAATCCAACGCGGTTCCAATCTAACTCTCGGGCTCGATCTCCTCATGTCGGGCCTGTTCGGCTCCACGCTGGTGGAGGTGTCGCGCATTCCCGGAGCGGAAGCCGAAGCGCGCGAGCCTGGCCGCAAGGAATCCTGCCGGGGCACAGGCGATCGCCAGGGCGGCGGCCCTCCACCCCAAGGGCTCCGTGTCCAGTACGGCAACCAGCGGCGGGAGGTAGAGCGCGGCCGCGGCCAGCAGCGCGGAGGCCAGGACGGAAACCAGGAGGAACGGGTTCTCCGCCGTCATGGGCCGGTCCCGGAGGCCGATGACCACTCCCAGCTGGGCGGCGAGGAGGGCCAGGAAGAGGACGCTCTGCCACGGCTCGTCCCAGGCCCGAGCCGCAAGCCCGGCACTGAGACTGACTACGGTGACGACAGCTGCTGTCAGCGACAACTGTTGCCAGGCACCCCCTCCCAGAATGTGCTGGTCCGCCCGGCGCGGGGGACGTCGCATCACTCCCGGGGAAGCCGGCTCCGCTCCCATGGCCACGCCGGTCAGCCCGTGGGTCAGAAGGTTGATCCAGAGGATTTGTCCGGCGCTCAGGGGCAGGGGGAGGCCCAGGAGTGGTCCGATCAGCATGACGAGTATCTCCGCCGCACCGCCCGCCATACCGTAGACGAGAAATCGCCGGATGTTGTCGAACACCCGGCGCCCCTCTTCGACCGCGGCGACCACGGTCGACAGCTCGTCGTCCGTGAGCACGAGGTCCGCCGCCTGGCGGGCGACCTCGGTGCCGCGTCCGCCCATGGCGATGCCGATGTCGGCCTGGTGGAGTGCCGGGCCGTCGTTGACGCCGTCACCGGTCATCGCGGTGATCGCGCCGCGGGCACGCCAGGCGGCCACGATGTCGAGCTTCTGCTGTGGGTCCGTCCTGGCGAACACTCGCACCGCCGTGAGGTCGGGCACGCTTCCTGAGGCCACGTCCTCGCCGGTGACGACGTGATCGGCAGCATTCTGCGCTCCGAGCAGTTCGACGCGGTCGGCCACCGCACGCGCTGTGGCCGGGTGGTCACCGGTGACGAGTATCGGTGTGATCCCCGCGGCCCTGCACGACGCCAGCGTGGCGGTCGCGTGTGGTTTCGGTGGGTCACTCAATGCCACCAGGCCGAGCAGCCGGAGGTCTGTCTCCCCGGCCATGACCGGTTTCGGCGTCTTTTGACGGGGGCCTGAGGCGACTGCGAGCACGCGGTACCCGTCCTCCGCGAACCGTGCCGCTTCCGCGCGCGCCAGACGCAGGGTCTCTGGGGAGTCGGTGAGGACCGAAGGAACGAGGACGGCTTCGGGAGCCCCTTTCAGACACACCAGAACGCCTCCGGAAGGCACCGTGTGGATGGTGCTCATCCTCCTGCGGACGCTGTCGAACGGTGCCTCCGCAACTCTGGGGTGGGTGGAGACCAGCTCTGTGCGGTCCGGGCACCCCACTTTGAGCGCGGCCGTGAGGAGAGCGCCCTCCATGGGGTCACCGAGAGCCTCCCAGCGGCTGCCGGGGGACGCGGATGACGGGGGCCTGAGGGCGGCGTCGTTGCAGAGGGCCGTCGCTGTGAGCACTTCCTGTGCCTCATGCCGTTCTGCCGGACTCGCGGCCCGCCCACGGGCCAGAATGTCCCCCTCCGGTTCGTAGCCGACCCCCTTGAGTTCGACGGTGCTGTGGGGCGTCCAGACGTGCTGGACCACCATGCGCCCCTCGGTCAGCGTCCCGGTTTTGTCGGTGGCAAGCACAGATACCGAGCCGAGCGTCTCCACTGCGGGGAGCCGCCGCACCAGCGCATGGCGGGCTGCCATACGTCGTGCGCCGAGAGCCAGGGCAAGGGTGACGACGGCGGGAAGCGATTCCGGCACCGCGGCGACAGCGAGACTGATCGCGGTCACTGCCATCGTGCCCAAGGGCAGCCCTCGTATGAGTCCCTGCGCGAGAACCAGCACGCACAGGACCAGCGTCACCATGGCGAGCACGCGTCCAAGGGAGGCGAGCCGCAGTTGCAGGGGCGTGGGCCGACGCCGGTCGTCCAGGAGGGCGGCGATGCGACCGAGGGCGGACGCTCCCCCGGTGGCGGTGACGGTCGCGACGCCTCTGCCCCGGACGACGACGGTTCCGGCATGCAGCGGCGCTCCCGTGTCCTTGTCCACGGAAACGGATTCTCCGGTGAGCATGGATTCGTCGACCAACAGCGCGGCCGCTTCGTCGAGCGCGGCGTCGGCGGCGATGATGTCGCCCTCGGCCAGGAGGAGGACGTCTCCGGGCACGACGGTGGCGGCGGGGACGTCGTGGTCCGTCCCCTCCCTACGGACCCGCGCGTGGGGCGCGGAGAGCGCGGACAGAGCCGCCACCGCATTGTCGGCCCGTATCTCCTGAGCGACACCCACCGTGGTGTTGACCACGATCACGAGTCCGATGACCACGGAATCGGCGTGATCACCGATCGCCAGGGTCAGGGCGACGGCTGCGATCAACACCATCACCAGCGGGTCCCCGAGCTGGGCGAGGACCCTGGAGTAGAGCGGGCGCGCCTTTCGGACGGCGACTTCGTTCTGCCCCACCTCGACAAGCCGGTGTGCTGCCTCGGCTTGGGTGAGCCCCGGCATCCGACGGCGAAGACCGACGTCCGTTCGACCCTCCGCAGCAGACATGACGATCCGCTCACAAGACAGGGACCGTAACCACAGGACAGTGGGCCCGGTGCAGAAGTCCGTGCACGACGGATCCGAGCCTCATCCCCGTATAGCCGCCTTCACCTCGCCGCCCCACCACGATGCCCAGTGTGTGCTCACCCGCTTTTGCCAAGACCTCGACCGGGGAGCCGATCTGCACATCGTGGTGCACCGGTACGTCGGGATACTGCTTCTCCCACCTCGCGACTGTCTCGTACAGCAGACGGCGCTGGTTGTGGAACAGCGTGTCCCCGGTACGAAGCGAGAAGACCGGAGGCTGCCAGACGGCTAGCGCGTACAGAGCGCATCCTCGGAGAGCAGCTTCCTCGAAGGCGAGGGCCAGGGCGGCGTTGGACGGCTCACTGCCGTCGACGCCCACCACGAGACGGGACGCATCCGGACTGCCGGCGCCCGGAGGGTCGCCCACGACGACTACTGGGCAGCGAGCCTGAGCGGTGACCGGAATGACCACCGAGGCGGAACTGAGAATCTCTTCGGCACGGTGCAGATGCCGCGAACCCAGCACTACCAGACGCACACGGTGGGAAAGGAGCGCCAGTTGTCGCCCTGGGAAACCGTCGAGGAGCGAACCGGTGATCTCGATATCGGGCCATCGTCCTTGCGTCCAGGAGATCGCGGCCTCCAGGGTCCGTCGGCCCTCCCTCGAGAGTGTCCAGTGGTGCGGGGCATCGTCGACGTGCTGGGTGTCGTGCAAAGGAGGGACGGACAGGGCTAGGCGAAGGTGCAGCCCGCGGAGGCGAGCCTCGTCGGCGCCCCAGGTGGCGGCGGGGTGCCAGTCCCCGCGAGGGTCGACACCCACCACGACTTCCTGACGAATCTCTGCGCTGCTCATAGCGTGCTCCGATGATCGCCATCCTGGCAATGAACACCCCGACGAGTCCCCTTTACGGGAGCGCGCCTCACACCGAATGGGGTGACTCTTCCAGGCTGACAGCCGGTCTCCTTCTCGAAAGGGGCCGCCGGGTGCAAACCCGGGGACCGAAGGACCCATGCCGCAGGCGTCCCCGGCGGGGGCAGACAGGGGGAACCGGTCGGCCTCCGGACGGGACCGTTCGGCCCCTCCAATTGGCATGCGGCGGTGTTCGAAGGTGGTACCGGAAGCGCTCCGCGCTGTGGGGAGAAGTGGAGGCGCAGCAGGATGCGACATCTCCGAGTAGGCGACCTGATGACGGACGAAGTGCTCACGGTCAGCTCGGCGACGCCATCAGCGGCCGTCGTCGGCCTGCTCGCACGGCACGGCATCAACGGCGTCCCGGTGGTGGGCGAGGACGATCACGTCGTGGGGTTGATTTCGGCCAGTGACCTGCCGAGTCGGTCTGCTGCCACGGTCGGCGGAATGATGTCGTCCCCGGCTGTCACCGTCTACGCGGAGCAGACAGTTGCGGAGGCCGCCCGGCTCATGGTCCGTCGTGGCTGCGAGCGACTCCCTGTCATCGACGATGAGGAGCGCTTGGTCGGCATGGTGACCCGACGTGACCTCCTGGGCTTCTTCCTCCGGCCCGACGCCGAGGTGGTGCTGCGGATCCGGGACGGCATACTCGGCGAAATCTTGCGGGTACAGGCCGATGCCGTGCAGGTGCACGTGCTCGACGGTGTCGTCGTTCTCACGGGCAGACTGCCGCAGCAAAGCCTGATCCGAATCGCCCTCGCGCTCACCTCTCGAACCGAAGGAGTCGTCGCCGTGGTGAACCGCATCTCGGTGGAGACCGACGGCACGCATTCCCCGAAGAGACCGGGAACCGCTTCCTGATCCACCCGAGACAGGCTCCGGCGCCCCCTCTTCGGAGCACGAGGGCATGACCGACACGAGACAGGAAGATCATGCTGTCGATCGAGCAACGCATCACCGCCGTCGTCCCGTCGCTCGTCGAGGAGGCCGTGACCGCGCCGTCCATGCACAACGCGCAACCCTGGAAATTCGTCCACCGTTCCGGGACGAACCTCCTGTCTCTGTACGGAGATCCTGATCGGGCAATGCCCGTCGGCGACCCCGACCACCGTGGCCTGCACATCGGATGCGGGGCAGCGCTGCTGAACCTGCGGGTAGCCGCGGCATACCGCGGCTGGAAACCCCTTGCCCAGCTTCTGCCCGACCACCGCGACCCATGGCGTCTCGCTGACGTCAGGCTGGAGGACTCCGGGAACACGGACCCTCAACTGGCCGACCTGCATCCTGCCGTGCGGCTACGGCACACCAGTCGCTACCCGTTCACCGAAGAGGCGGTCGCACCCGAGATCCTGGACGAGTTGAGCGCGGCCGCACTCCTGGAGGGGGCGCGGCTCATCGTTCCCGGAGTCTGGCACGCCGACGCCGTCCTGGACTTGGTACACGACGCGGAGCTCTACGAATCAGCCAACGAAGCCATGAGAGCCGAGATCATCACGTGGACCCGCACGGGCAAAGCCGGGGAGGGCCCGGACACCGAGGGCGTCCCCTCGTACGCCTTCGGTCCACGTCAGCACGGGGTGACGGCCCCGGTGCGGGATTTCGACGTGCCACGAAGCTCACGGGACCGGGCGTCCGCCACCTTCGAAGAGCGGCCGCAGATCGCCTTGCTGGGGACGAGGTCAGACCTCGCTGCGGACTGGCTCAGGGCAGGTCAGGCCATGGAGCGGATCCTCCTGCAGGCCACTCTCGACGGGCTTGCGACCTCCGTGATCTCGCAGCCCCTGGAGTGGCCCGAGCTTCGGCACCTGACGCGTGACCCGAACTCCACGATGGGCTTCGTGCAAATGATCATCCGGTTCGGGTATGGGCCGTCAGGCCCGGAAACGCCGAGACGACCCGTCACGGAGATTCTGGAGATCATTTGACAACGGCACTCGCCCGGTGCTGTCTACGCTCATTTCGGGGATTCCTGAAGCGGCAGATGAAACCAGTGCTCCCTCCCCGGCAGCACCGCTACCCTTCTGCCCTCCGGGAGCAGCACCACGAGTGGACCCTGAGGCGAAGAGGGAACGCTGATGCCGATGCGCCCAGGGAGCAGCCGGATCCGCACCCCCCTGTGTCCCCGGAAGCACAAAGTGAAGGAGAATCGAGGAATCTCTCTGAGGGCCACGGGGTCTATACGCAGACCCTCCTCACCGGCTTCCAGACCCGTGATGCCTCGCTCGACCAGATCAAGTGTGCCCGCCATGGCACCGAGATGGATGCCCTCGCCGGTCGTCCCGCCCTGAAGGTCGGCCACGTCGCTCAGAAGTGCCTCCTCCACGTACCTCCAGGCCTCCGGGCCCTTCTGACGTGCAAGTACCCAGCCGTGCACCAGACTGCTGAGCGTCGACCCGTGACTGGTGCGCGGCAGGTAATAGGCGACTGTCCCGTTCCAGATCTCGTCGTCGAGCCGGTAGCCGAGGCGGCCGAAGAGAGCGGTCAGGTCGGCGGGCCGGAAGAGATGGCCGAGCATGAGAGCGTCGGCTTGCTTGGACGCTTGGTAGTTGTTGACCGAATCACCCTCCGCCTCCAGGATCCGGTCCAGTCTCCGGATATCGGCGTAGCGGCGCCGATAGCGCTCCCAGTCGAGTTCCTTCAGGTCCCCGAAACCCTCGAACTGGCTCAGCACACCGTCATGAAAGGGCACGTAAAGGCGGCGGGAGACGTCCTCCCAGCGCGCATGCTCCTGCGCGTCGATCGCCAGTCGCTCCGCGAGCTCCTCACGCCTGGCATCGGGCAGGGCGTCGAAGACCTCCAGGGCCCGGGCCAGGACCCATGCGGCCATCGCGTTGGTGTAGGCGTTGTCGTCGATGCCCGGCCGGTCCGCGCCCGGATACGCGTCGTGGTACTCGTCGGGGCCGACCACCCCCCGCAGCCGGTAGCGGCCACGGCCGGGATCGAAGGCCGCCGTGCTCGCCCAGTACCGGGCCACCTCCAGCAGGATGTCCGCCCCGGCCGCGTGGAGGAACCCTGGATCACCCGCAGCCTGTGCGTACCGCCAGGCGTTGAGCGCCACCGCGGACCCCACATGGCGCTGGAGGTGCGAATGGTCCGGCAGCCACCGGCCGGAGACGGGATTGAGGTGCATCGCCTGGGTTTCTTCACGGCCGGAACTGGCACTCTGCCAGGGGTACATGGCTCCACGCGCCCCGGCACGTCGGGCAGCCGCTCGGGCTGCGGGCAGCCGCCTGTGGCGGTACATGAGCATCGCTCGGGCGACTTCGGGGAAATGAAGGGTGAGATAGGGCAGGACGAAGAGTTCGTCCCAGAACACATGGCCCCGGTACGCCTCTCCGTGCAGCCCGCGGGCCGGCACTCCGACATCGAGCTCCGCCGTGTGCGGCGACAGGGTCTGCAGCAGATGGAACAGGTGCAGGCGCAGCACGTGCCCGCTCTCCCCGGGTACGTGCAGCTCCGCCTGGTTCCACATGCGCTGCCACGCAGACCTGTGCGACCGGAGCTGTCGGCCGAAAACGGGGGCGTGGGCGAGGCACTCCAGCGCTGCGGCCAGCGGGTCACCGGCGGGGCGGTCGAGTGAGGTGTGCAGGGCGACCGTCTTGGTGACCGTCACCGAACTGCTGGGGGAAACCGGGAGCATGAACCGCTGCACGGCAGCACGGGCGGCGTGAACGTACTCGGCAGGTCGTGCCGGGCTGGAGGTGGTGCGGACGGCGAGAGCCAGGTGGACGGCCGACTGGACAGTCCGGCAGGTGAGCCAGGCGACTCCCCCGGGCTCCGCTCCCTTGCGGTGTTCGGTGAGGTGCTGCCCGTCGAGGTCGCCGTAGCGTTCCACTCCGGCATTGGTGACAGCGCCGTCGAGAATCGACTCGACCTCGAGGCGACCGGCCCAGCCGTAGGCTCTGAACGCGCTGCGCTGAGCGGCCAGGCAATCGGTTCCCATGTGGACGAACCGCTGATGGGTGACGCGCAGACCGCGCCCCGCACCGTCTCGGTAGAGCAGACGGCGGGTGAGGACACCGGCTCGTAGGTCCAGATGCGTGGTGCAACGTCTCAGTTCGGCGGAGTCCGGCGTGAGCCACTGCCCGGGTGGTCCGTCTTCGGGCAGGCAGCGATAGCGCACCAGCGTCCAGTTCGGAAGGTTGACCAGGTCCTCGTTCTCCACCGTCCTCCCGGCGACGGTGGATGAGAGGCGGTCGTAGCAGCCGGCCAGATAGGTCCCCGGATAGTGCGCGTCGTCCGCCGCGCATTCCGGAGCGCTGCCCCGCGTGGCGAATCTGCCGTTGCCGACGGTGCAGAGCGCCTCGACCAGCCGCTCCGTGTGCGGGTCATAGGCGGAGTAGTTCCAGCTCCAGGCGTCGTTCATGGACGTTCCGCCCGAAGCTCGTCGACGAGAGCGGCAAGGTCGCGCAGCACGACATCCGCCCCCATGGTGTGCAGCGCGACGGCCCTGCCGGCGCTCGGTGTCCGGTCCAGCCCGACGACGAGACCGAAGCCGCCACGGCGGCCCGCGGCCACCCCCGCCTCCGCGTCCTCGACCACTGCGGCTTCGGCCGGGCGCAGCCCCATCCGGGAAGCGGCCTCCAGGAACAGCGCGGGATCCGGTTTGCCGGGAAGCCCGAGGCGTGCGACGTCCCTGCCGTCGACCACGGCGTCGAAAAAGCCGATGATGCCTGCCGCCTCCAGCAGGTCCCCGGCATGCCGTGAGGCGGAGGCTGCGGCGCACCGAACTCCCTTGGCGCGAAGGGATCGCAGCGCGGGAGCCACATCGTCGAATACGGGAACCGCCCGGGTCGAGAGCATATGGGTGAAGGCCTGCTCCTTGGCGGCGGCGACCGCCCAGATGCTGGTGCAGCCGGGCTGGTCGTCCGGTGCGCCCGCCGGCAGCACGATGCCTCGGTCCTCCAGGAAGGCGCGGGCTCCGTCAAGCCGTGCTTTGCCGTCCACGAGGCGTCGGTACTCCGCATCCGCGTCGAAGGGAGGCTGTCGCAGGTCGTCGGGCCGCAGCTTCTCGATGCAGTGGTCGAACGCGACTTTCCAGGCAGCGGCGTGCAGGGAAGCGGAATCGAGCAGCACACCGTCGGTGTCGAAGACGACGCCGCGTGTGCCGGGAGCGGCACCGGTCGCGGTTCCCGCGCCGCTCTCCTCGGAGGGTGACGGCGGCAGGTGAGGCATCCGTGGGTCACTGCGGGGCATGGAGGGCGACCTTCAAGGCTCCGGTGTCCGCCGCCCGGGAGAACACGTCATACGCCTCCTCCATCTCCTCCAGTTCGAACCGGTGCGTGACCAACTCGGCCGATGGCAGCCTGCCGTTCGCCAGCATCCGCAGCAGCATGGGAGTCGATGCGGTGTCCACCAGTCCTGTGGTGATGGTGACGTCCTTGATCCAGAGATCCTCCAGGTGGAGGGTGGCAGGTTTGCCGTGAACACCGATGTTGGCGACCCGGCCGCCGGGCCGGACCATCCGGGTGCACGTCTCGAAGGTCTCTGGTACGCCGACCGCTTCCATGACCACATCAGCCCCCAGCCCGTCCGTGAGGTCCGCGACGAGTTGCCCAGGCTCCTCGTCGGCACGGACGGTGGCTGCGGCGCCGAGAGATCGGGCCGCCTCCAGCCGGGCGTCCGCGAGGTCGACCGCGATGACCCGCTCGGGCGAGTAGAGACGGGAGGTGGCGATGGCGGCCAGACCGATCGGGCCTGCGCCGACCACGACGACGGTGTCACCCGGGCTCACGCCGCCGTTGCGGACACCGACCTCGTAGGCGGTGGGGAAGATGTCCGCCAGGAGGACGGCGTCGACACTGTCGACGGAATGGGGCAGCGGATAGACCGAGAGGTCGGCGAACGGCACACGGACATACTCCGACTGTGTGCCGTCGATGGTGTGGCCGAGCACCCAGCCGCCTCCGCCCCGGCACTGTCCGTAGCGGGCTTCCCGGCAGTAGCGGCACCTCCCGCAGGCAGAAATGCAGGAGACCAGCACCCGATCCCCCGGCCGTACGGTCCGTACATCGCCGCCGGCCTCCACCACGGTGCCCACCGCTTCGTGGCCCAGCACCCGCCCCGGCGTCACTTCGGGCACGTCACCCTTGACGATATGCAGATCGGTACCACAGATAGTGACCGCTTCGACACGCACGATGACATCGGCGGCGTCCTCGATGTCCGGATCGGGAACATCCCGCCAGGTCGTGCGGCCCGGTTCCTCAAAGACGAGTGCCTTCATGGCATGGCCTCTTCCTTGCCTCAGTTCCACGGAGTCGCTTCCAGACTGACTCCGCCGACCAGTGGCCCGCATGGGCCGGTCGGTACCCATCAGAGCCCCTGCCAGGCCCTGATGTCCTGGAGTACCGATGGGACAGTGGGAGTGCGCCCCGCACCGACAGCAAGGGGGAACTCCATGTCGCAGCCGACGCCGCCACCCGTCCCCCCGGCTTCCCGTGCGGCACTGCTCACGTTCCTCGGTGCCACGAGCACCGTGACCGGCAGCAAGTTCTTGATCGAGAGCGACCACGCCCGCATCCTCGTCGACTGCGGGCTCTTCCAGGGTTTCGCCGATCTGCGCCGCCGCAACTGGGAGAAGTTCGCCCGGCCCCCGGCCGACATCCACGCGGTCGTGGTCACCCACGCCCATCTCGATCACTGCGGGTATCTCCCCCGCCTCGTCCGGCAGGGCTTCCGCGGCCCGATCCTCATGAGCGCCGACACGGCACGGCTCGCCGAGATCGTTTTGCGCGACAGCGCCAGGCTGCAGATGGAATCGGCCCAGCACGCGAACACCCACGGCTGGTCCAAACACCGCCCCGCCAAGCCGCTGTACGACGACGCCGACGTGGAGAAGACGTTGAGCTTCTTCGATCCCGTGGCGGTCGGCAGCGACGTCGAGATCATGGCGGGCACCCGCCTCACACTGCACCGCGGAGGCCACATCCTTGGCTCCGCCTGGGCACGTCTCACCCTGGAGGACGGTCACGCATTGGCGGTGTCCGGCGATCTGGGACGCCCGGGTCACCCTCTGCTGCTTCCCCCGGAGCCGTTCTCCGGCGCCGACGTACTGCTGGTGGAGAGCACCTACGGCGACCGCCGGCACGCCCCCACCGAGAGTCGCGCTGCATTCGCCTCGACGATAGGACGCACCCTCGCACGAGGTGGCACCGTCCTCATCCCTGCCTTCGCCATCGACCGGACCGAGGTCGTCCTCCACGAGCTCGTCGAGCTACGCGCGGCCGGCGTCCTGCCGGCAGCGGTACCCGTGTACGTCGACAGCCCCATGGCCCTCGCGGCGCTGGACGTCTACCGGCAAGCGGTGCGGGACCGGTCGCCGGAGCTCAGACCGGACGTTATGGACCAAGGCGCGGGAGCTCTGAGCCCTGACCCGTTCCTGGCGGCCCGCACGGTCCAGGAGTCCATCGCCATCAACAGCACGCACGGCCCGTGCGTCATCGTCTCCTCGGCCGGAATGGCCACAGGCGGCCGAGTCCTGCACCACCTGCGCCGGCTGTTGCCCGATCCGCGCAACACCGTCGTCGTCGTCGGCTTCGCCGCAGCCGGAACCCGCGCCAGAGACCTGGTGAACGGCGTACCCGCGCTCAAGATGTTCGGCGAGTACATCCCCGTCCGCGCCGAAGTGGCAGATGTTCCGCACTTCTCGGCACACGCCGACGGGAGTCAGATCCTCGACTGGCTGCGCGGCGCCCCGCCCCCGCACACGACGTACGTGGTACACGGCGAGCCGTCGGCCGCCGAGACGCTGCGCGCCCGTATTTCCGACGAGCTCGGCTGGACCGCCGTCGTCCCACGCTCCGGAGAAGCCGTGCTGGTCCGATGACCGAATGCGATAACGGCCCGGCCCCACGCGTTCACACCGCTGACCTGCGGCCGTCTTACAGGAGAGGATCATGACTCCACACCCGTACACCGTGGCCGACGTCATGACGAGGAAGGTCATCGCAGTCGCGCGGACGGCGTCGTTCAAGGACATCGTGACCGCGATGTCGCGGTGGTCCGTCAGTGCTCTCCCGGTCGTCGAAGGGGAAGGCCATGTCGTGGGGGTGGTCTCGGAGGCCGACCTGCTACCGAAGGAGGAGTTCCACGAGCGGAGTCCTGGCCTCCTGGAACAGATGCACCGCCTCGACGCCACAGCCAAGGCAGGCTCCCTGACCGCCGAGGACCTGATGACACGGCCGGCCCTGACCATCGGCCCGGACGCAACTCTGCCACAGGCCGCCCGGCTGATGGCGACCCGCGGAGTGAAACGCCTGCCGGTCGTCGAGGGGGACGTCCTCAGGGGCATCGTCAGCAGGTCGGACCTGCTGAAGGTCTTCCTCAGGCCCGACGACGAGATCGCCGAGGACGTACGGGAGCAGGTGGTCGCGCGGCTCTTCCCTGTATCGCAGCAGAAGGTGAGCGTCCAGGCCGATGCGGGCGTCGTGACAATGTCCGGCCTTGTGAGGGAGGCACGCCTGATCCCGGTGGCAGCCCGTCTGGCACGGGCATGCGCAGGAGTGGTCGACGTTCGGTGCGAGCTGACCGCCGCCGAAACCCGGTGACCGGCACCCGTGCCGCCGTGCACACCTCTGATGGGAGGCGCATGCTCGAAGCATGTCCCAGGTGACCACGACAGATCTGTACGAGGTCACGATGGCCCTGTCCTACGTGCATGAGGGCATGCAGGCACCTGCCACGTTCAGCCTCTTCGCGAGAAACCTGCCTCCCGGACGGGGATTCCTCGTCGCGGCGGGGCTAGAACCCGCACTCGACTACCTTTCCGGGTTCCGGGTCGAGGCGTCGGACGCGAACGAGTTCGCGTCCGTGCTCCACCTCCCGCCCGAGGACCTCGCGCCGCTGCGAGGACTGGCTTTCGGCGGCCAGGTCCGGGCTGTTCCCGAGGGACGGCTGGTCTTCGCAGGAGAGCCGTTGCTCGAGGTCACCGCCCCGCTGCCGCAGGCCCAGTTGGTGGAGACGTACCTCTTGTCGTTGGTCTGTCATGAGACGGCGGTCGCCGCCAAGGCCGGACGGTGCGTCCTTGCGGCGGCGGGACGTCCACTCGTCGATTTCTCCCTGCGGCGGTGCCACGGTCCGGAAGCAGGCTCCCAAGCCGCCCGGTTGTGCGCCATGGTGGGCTTCGCGGGCACCAGCAACGTCGCCGCCGCGGCCCGGTACGGTATCGACGCGTCCGGCACCATGGCTCACTCCTACATCGAGTGCTTCCGCTCCGAGGAAGAGGCCTTTCGGGCTTTCGCCCGAACTCACCGGGGGCCCCTGACCTTCCTGGTCGACACGTACGACACCGACCGGGGGGTGGAGACCGCCGCCCGGGTCCTTTCGGACCTGGCGCGCGGCCCGGGGTGTGGCATCCGGCTGGACAGCGGCGATCTCGGGCTGCTCGCGCGCAGGGCCCGCGAGACGCTTGACGCGGCCGGGCTGCGAGACGTGAGGATCATCGCGAGTGGAGGTCTGGACGAGTACGGGGTCGACGCCCTGGTGCGCGGCGGAGCACCCATTGACGTCTTCGCCCTGGGTACACGCGTCGGTGTCGCCGCCGACGCGCCCTATCTCGACGCTGCGTACAAGCTGGTCGAGTACGACGGCACACCGGTCATGAAGCTCTCCTCGGCCAAGGTCACCGCTCCCGCGCCCAAGCAGGTGTTCCGTGGTCCAGGTCTCCAGGACGTCATCGGCCTGGAGACCGAAGAGCCGCCCGCAGACACGGAGCCGCTGCTTCGGACGGTCATGCGTGACGGGGTGCGGAGCGGGCCGCCCGATGATCTGGGCGCGGCCCGTGCACGGTTCGAAGCCGACCTCGCCGAACTGCCGCCGGACGCCCGGCGCGTCGAAGAGCCCGTGCCACCGGTGCCACGGTCCTCGGCGCGGCTGGAGGAGGTCACCGCGCAGGTGCGGGAGCGGCTCGCGTCACGGAGGCATCATGGCCGGCCGGAGGAGCGTACCGGGCCGACCGGCTCTGCCGATCCCGCGTCCGGCCGGCTGTGACGCCTGCGTGCGCGTCGCATCTCATCCGTTCCCCAGACGATGAAGGGGAAGGTGGCGACCAGCGCGACGACGTCCCAGGGCAGCGCAGCCGTGCCGAACAGGTCCTGGAGCGGTGGGAGATAGACGAGGGCTGCGGTGAAGACGAGTTCGAAGGCGATGCCTGCCAGTAGCAGCGGGTTGGTGAACAGGCCGATGTCCCGTAGGGCGGCGTGGTCGGTGCGGGCCGCGATCGCGGTGCCGACCTGGCAGGTGACGATGCCGGCGAAGGTGGCTGTGGTGGCCATGGTGTAGGCGTGGTGGAGGGCCGCCCCGTCGCCGGTGGGTGCTCCGGGGGTCCAGCCCGAGCGCCAGAGCACGTAGAAGAACGCTCCCATGACCAGGGCCGCCGATACGAGACCGAGGTAGCCCCAGCTGCGTATCAGCATGTCACGGGAGATGACTCCTTGGCGGTGCGGTCGGGGCGGGCGTTTCATGGTGCCGGGCTCGGATCGTTCGCGGCCCAGGGCCAGTGCGGGCAGGGTTTCGGTGCCCAGGTCGATGGCGAGGATCTGCAGCACGGTGAGCGGGAGCGGGACGGCTCCGGCCGACAGCGCGAACACGAGGAACGGCACCACCTCGGGTGTGGTGTGCGCGAAGATGTAGACGATGAACTTGCGTACGTTGTCGTAGACACGTCGTCCGGATTCGACCGCGGCGACGATGGTGGCGAAGTCGTCGTCGGTCAGCACCATGGTGGCGGCCTCACGAGCCACGTCGGTGCCTGACTTGCCCATGGCCACACCGATGTGGGCTCGGTGCAGAGCCGGTGCGTCGTTCACGCCGTCCCCCGTCATCGCCACGATCCGGCCGTGGGCACGCAGGGCGTCGGCCACTTTGAGCTTCGTCTCCGGCGAGGACCTCGCGAAGACCACTTCCACGTCGTCCTCGACCAGAAGGCGGTCCAGCTCCTCGTCGGTGATCGATTCGGAGGCGGCTACGACGTGCAGACGCGGAACTCCTATCCCTACTTCACGAGCCACGGCAGCCGCAGTGGCACCGTTGTCGCCGGTCACGATGAGCACGCGGATCCCTGCTTCGTGGCAACGGCGTACGGCCTCGGCAACCTCCGTGCGCGGTTGATCGTAGAGCCCGACCAGCCCCAGCAGCGTCAGCTCGGATTCGGCGTCCTCGCGCTGCGACGGGGCTTCCGCGCCCATGGGGCACTCCCGGCCCGCGACCGCGAGGACGCGCATGCCCTTCCTCGCCATGCTCTCCGCGGCCTCACGTGCCGGCGCCACGTCCGCCTGGGCGTGGACCTGGGGCAGCACGGCTTCGGGGGCTCCTTTGACCACGACCCGGAAAGGCACGGTCCCCTCGCTCCTCTGAACGACCGACATCAACCGGAGCCGTGGGTCGAACCGGAACAGCGACTGCCGCCCCGCGTCACGCTCGGCCAGGTCCAGGGGCATGCCCCGGTCGGCCGCACCTTCGACGAGGGCCTTCTCCGTGGGATCGCCCTGCAGGGCCCCCTTCTCCGTACGGGTGACAGTGGTGCACAGCGAGGCGGTGTGCGCGAGCTCAGCCGCCCATGGGCCGGGCGAGGCGCCATGAGCAGGGGTCCACACCGCCTGCAGCCGCATTCGGTTGAGGGTCAGTGTGCCGGTCTTGTCGGTGCAGATGACGTCCGTGGAGCCCAGGGTCTCCACAGCACTCAGCCGCTTCACCACCGCTCCCCGGCGGGCGAGTGACCGTACGCCCACCGCGAGTGCGAGCGTGATCGTCGGGAGCAGGCCTTCGGGTACGTTGGCGACCAGGAGGCCGATCGCGAACGTCAAGGAGTCGGTGAGAGGCAAACCGACGGCCACCCCGACGACGAGGAAGACCATTCCCATCGCGACAGCTACAGCGGCGATGAGCCAAGCCACCTTCTTGACCTGCTGTTCCAGAGGACTCGGCTCACGTCGGGAACGCTGGCTGAGTGCCGCGATACGTCCGAGTTCCGTGCGGTCCCCCGTCGCGAAGACCGTGGCCCGGGCCTGCCCTCCCAGACAGGTCGTCCCGCTGAATACGAGGTTGGGTTCCTCGATGAGCGGAGCCCCCGCCCGACCGGCGGCATCCGTCCTCTCCACGGGCGCGGACTCCCCTGTCAGCATGGAGAGGTCGACCTCGACTCCGCCCTCGGTCACCCGCGCGTCGGCCGGGATCTTGCCCCCTTCCTCCAGGAGGATCACGTCGCCCGGAACAAGGTCCCGGGCCTCGATCTGCTGTGTCCTGCCGTCCCGCACGACGAAGGCCTGTTCGGGCAGGTAGTGGGCGAGGGTCTCGACGGCCCGTTCGGCCTGACGTTCTTGGAGCAGCGCGAAGGCGGCGTTGACCGCGATCACGGCGAGGATCGCCCAGCCCAGCACGCCCAGTCCGGCTACGAAGGCGAGGGCCGCGGCAGCCCAGAGCAAGAGGGCCAGAGGGTGGGCCAGCTGAGCTGACACGTCGCGAATGATGGAGGAACGCGCCTTGGACCGCACTTCGTTGGGGCCGTGGACAGCCAGGCGCCGCGAGGCCTCGCGCGCGGAGAGCCCCTCGGGACCGGTGGAGAGTTCACGTCTCAGACGGGGAACGGGCTCGCTGGGATCGAATGCCTCGCCCGGGGTGGGAAAGGCATTGCCCTGGCCTCCGGTCGGTGTCTGCGTCATCGCTGGCCCCGTCGCGTGACCTCGTCGGACGAGCCGAAGGGCCGCACGGATGGCAGAGCCGTGGAGCGGCCGTCGTCACCAGACGGCTCGTAGTCGGTGCCCTTCACCATGCTGTCCTCCTGCCTCGCAACGGCCCAGCACCGCGCGACAGATCAGCTGGACGAGCCGAGTTGGGATGCGATGTGATCGGCCCACCGGCGGATGCGTTCCGGGTTGCGGAAGTCGCCGCCCTTCCCGTGCCGGACCATGCTGTGGGCAATCAGGCCGGGCGTCTGCTCTGTGAGCGCTCCACCGAACGTGATGTGCTCCCGGGCGCCGAGACGCTGCATCCAGCGGGCGACCCCGCGCACCGGCGCGATATCGCGCCGCTCGGCCGAATCGTCGACCGGACCACTGCTGAAGAGCCAGACGGACCGCCTCCTCAGCTCGTCCGCATGGCGGCGGGCGCATCGGCGGGCCTCGACGTGCCAGCGTCCGGCGTAGACAGCGCCCCCGAGAATCACACCGTCGTAGTCGCTCACATCGTTGACACGGTCGGCGGGTATCACCACCGCGTCGACCCCCTTGGAGCGGAGTTCCTCTCCCAGCTCCTCAGCGATTCCCTGTGTCGCTCCGTGCTTGCTTCCGTAGGCGATCAGCAGTCGTGTGCCAGGCATGTCAGACACCTAATCCTGTATCTCCGCGGGAACGTCCCCCTGTGTGCGGGTGCTCTCGGCGCGCGCCACGTGTTGCTTCACCGTCGCGAAGCTGTCCGGAGCCACAGAGATCGAGTCGATACCGGCTTTCACGAGGAACTCGGTGAAAGCCGGATCGTCACTGGGCCTCTGACCGCACAGACCGACTCCACGACCGGCCTCATGCGCGCCGGCCACCAGGCGCTCGATGCTGCGCGTGACAGCCGGTCCGCTCTCGTCGAACAGATGGGCGAGCGCTTCCGAGTCCCGATCGACGCCGAGCGTCAGCTGGGTCAGGTCGTTGCTTCCGATGGAGAAGCCGTCGAACCGTTCGGAGAAGTCCCGAACAAGAATGATGTTGGAGGGTATCTCAGCCATGACGTAGACCTTCAGCCCGTTGTGGCCGCGCCTGAGGCCTTGCTCGCCCATCACGTCGAGCGCCCGGTCGGCCTCGCCGGGCGTCCGGCAGAACGGAATCATGACGACGACGTTGGTCAGGCCCATCTCGTCGCGGACCCGGCGCAAGGCGCGGCATTCCAAGGCGAATCCCTCGCGGTATCCGTCGCTGTAGTAGCGGCTGGCCCCCCGCCAGCCGATCATCGGGTTCGCCTCGTCCGGCTCGAAAGGGCGGCCTCCGAGCAGTCGCGCGTACTCGTTGGTCTTGAAGTCGCTGGTACGCACCACCACGGGGTCGGGCCAGCGCGATGCGGCGATCCGGGCGACGCCCCGGGAAAGCCGGTCGACGAAGTACGCACCCCGGTCCTGGTATCCCTCGGTGAGTCGCTCGATGCCGCGGCGGTCGTCCGCGTCGAGCTCCTCCGGGTGAAGCAGCGCCATGGGATGGGCCTTCACCTGATGAGCGACGATGAACTCCAGCCGGGCGAGCCCGACCCCGTCGGCCGGAAGGCGCCACCACCTCAGGGCGGCGGACGGGTCGGCGAGATTGAGCATGATGCGCGTACGCGTCTTCGCGACGGCCGACAGATCGGTCTCGCGCTCCTCGTACGGGATCAGACCGTCGTAGACGCGCCCGCGGTCTCCTTCCGCGCAGGACACCGTGACGTCGCTCCCCTGCGTCAGGACACGCGTCGCCGAGCCGGTGCCGATGACAGCCGGGACTCCGAGTTCCCGGCTGACGATGGCAGCGTGGGACGTGCGTCCGCCGTGATCGGTGATGATCGCCGAGGCACGCTTCATCACAGGCTCCCAGTCCGGGTCGGTGAGAGAGGTGACCAGGACGCCGCCCTCGGGAAACGTCTCCCGGGCGACCGGGGCGGTCAGCCGTACGACCGGTCCCTGTCCGATCGCCTCCCCGACGGCTGTACCTTCGATCAGTGGCCGGCCGGGGTCAGCCTCCAGCCGGCATTCACGGATCGCGGTGAGGCGCCGTCGGGACTGCACGGTCTCGGGGCGGGCCTGGACGATCGCGAGCTCTCCGGTGACTCCGTCCTTGGCCCATTCCAGGTCCATCGGGCAGCCGTAGTGCTCCTCGACAGCTCTGGCCCATCCGGCGAGGAGGCGGATGTCGTCGTCGCCGAGCACCCGTTGTGCCCGTTCGGCCGGAGTCGTGTCCACGGTGTGAGTGAGTCCGCTGTCCATGTACACGGTCTTGCGACGTTTGGCGCCCACCCGCATATCGATCAGCGGGTTCAGGGAGGGGTTCTTGAGGCTGGGCTTGAAGACGGTGTACTCATCAGGATCCACCTGCCCGCTCACCACCGTCTCGCCGAGTCCCCATGCCGCACTGACCACGATCACGTCGGGGAATCCGGTCTCGGGGTCCAGGGTGAAGATCACTCCTGCGCCGGCCAGGTCTGCGCGGACCATGACCTGGACACCCACCGACAGCGCGACGGACAGATGGTCGAAGCCCATGCGTTCCCGGTAGTCGATGGCACGGTCGGTGAACAGCGAGGCAAAGCAGCGATGGCAGGATTCGAGCAGCTGTTCAGGCCCGCGCACATTGAGGTACGTATCCTGCTGACCGGCGAAACTGGCCTCGGGCAGGTCTTCGGCAGTGGCGCTGCTGCGCACGGCTACGGAGGGGGCCTCGCCGCCCGTGCCGCGAGCGAGATCCTCGTATGCCGTGACGATTTCGCCGGGAAGCGACGGGGGCAGTGGTTCGCGGAGTATCAGCGCGCGGATGGCCCGCCCGACTTCTGCCAGCGGGGTGCCGTCACGCAGACGCGCGATCTGGTCCTCGATGGAGGCGCGCAGGCCGTGCGCGGCCAGGAGTTCCTCGTACGCCTGAGCAGTCGTGGCGAATCCGGGCGGGACGCGCACACCTGCGGCGCCGAGGTGTGCGGTCAGCTCACCGAGCGAGGCATTCTTCCCGCCGACGCTCGGGATGTCCTGTCGGCCGAGCTCCGCGAACGGAATCACGTAGTGCCGCGACGTCATGGGAGTCTCCGTGGTTGCGCGTACGTAGGCGGTAGATCATCAGCACCGGTGGGGCGCACCCCCGGGGGCGAGGCCGACCCGCCCCGCAGGTGCGGAGTCACTCCTGGTCGCCCGGGTCCACGTACTGAGGGGGGACGATCTCGATGGGACAGTGCCCGTGATGGAGAACGGCATGGCTGACCCTGCCGAGCGCCGGACCGAGGCCCAGCACGTGGCGACGGCTGCCCAGAACCATCAGATCGGTGTGCTTCGAGGCCTCCACCAGGATTCCGGGCACACTGGTCCCCGTCTCGACGTGGTGCGTGACCGTGAGATCGGGACACGTCTCCCGTATCCGTATCGCCATCGCCGATACCTCGTGCACCTGTTGTTCGGCGACCTCGCCGAGGCTGTCGAGCATGGTGGTGACCGCACCGACCTGAGCCAGGACGTTGCAGACGCTCAGCAAGCGAAGGGAAGCCTTGCGGACCTGAGCCTCGGCGGCTGCCAGCATCAGCCAGTCGAGGTCGGACGAGCCGCGCACCGCAGCTGTGATCACACCGGTCGCAGGCCGGTCCGGCTCGCCCCTCACAACGATCACGGGAACCTCGGTCCGAGCGACGAGCCCCAAGCCGACAGACCCGAGCATCAGGGCATCGAAGCCGCCCAGGCCTCTGCTGCCCACGACGATGGTGCCCCGCTCACCAGCCGCCGCGCGCAGCCCGCTCACCGGGCTCAGACGACTCAACTCTCGCGTCACCGTCAGGCCGGGGTGTCGGTGGCCCACTGCTTCCGCCGTATCGATCAGCAGGTCCCTGCCCGCCTCGCGGATCGCCTGGATGGCTTCCACACCCGCGTAGAGCATGCGGTGGTCGGTGTCAGCAGCATGGACGACATGAAGGGGCCGACCACGACGGTCCGCTTCCTCCGCAGCCCACAGCGCGGCCGTGCGCGCCGGGGCCGACGCGTCCACACCGACGACAAGGGGCCCGAGTTCGACTGGGCGGGGAGCTGCGCTGGTCATGACTCCTCCTCGGAATGGTCCAGAGACCTGCCCTCACCACGGTTCCACCGCGGCGCATGGCAGACATGGGCCGTTCGGTCCCGATCGAGACCTGTCGGCCCTCCCCACCTTCCGGATCACGGCGGGAAGCTGGTCACAGACTTCCGCACCAGGAGCCCCGTACACCGAGGAGGCACTGTCATGACACGCCACGTCACTGTCGGCCTGGACGAATCCCCCGAGGGTCTCGCGGCAGCGCGGTGGGCCGCTCGTGAGGCCATGCTGCGCGACGCCCCGCTGCATCTCGTACACGTGGAGGAGTGGCCGGTCACTCCGGAGATACCGCAGACCTTCACACAGTCACTCGTCGAACGGTACGAAGCCCTGCTGCAGGAGACTGCGGACCGGGCCCGCCGGGACCACCCCGGTCTTGAGGTGACCACGGAACTGGTGCAGGGCCGGGCCATCGACGAGCTGACGCGCGCCGCGGACGAATCGGTGGTCACCGCGCTGGGTTCACGGGGGCTCGGATCACTTGTCGGCTTCCTGATCGGCTCGGTTTCTCTGGGTGTCGTGGCGAAGACGCGGAGCCCGGTCGTCCTCGTACGTCCGGAGGGGACCGATACCGCCTCCCCCACCGAGGAAGCCTCTGCCGGCAACCCGGGGATTGTCGTGGGTATCGACGTCTCCCACCCCTGCGACCCTCTGCTCGCCTTCGCCTTCGAACAAGCGGCCCGCGCAAGTTCGGGACTGCAGGTAGTACACAGCTGGTCTCTCCCGGCGACGTACACATACGCAGCGATCCTGGACCCGAGCGTGGGCAGTGGAGTCGGTCAGCACGCCGCCCAGGAACTGAACGACATGCTGCGCCCCTGGCGGGAGAAGTTTCCGCAGGTCAGCGTCTCCGAGACCTTGGTCATGGCTCCGCCGGCCAGTGAGCTCGTCCGGGCGTCCCGGGGAGCCGAGCTGGTCGTGGTCGGACGGCGCGGCAGCCGACATGTGGGTCCCCACATCGGCCACGTCGCCCATGCTGTGATCCACCACGCCTCCGCGCCGGTGGCCGTAGTGCCCGTATGACTGACCTCAGCCGTGGGCAGCATCTCCCTGGCTTCGAGCCAGGCCGAAGCACCAGGGCCGCACGGGCCGCGTCAGTAGGCGTCTCCCGGGGCATCGGGAACGAGAATCCTCCGCCCCGTGATGCGCCTGGCCCTCAGGAGCATGACGTGTTCACGCTCTTGTCCTGCCCAGGGAGTCGAGAATGCCGCTTCCCTGAGCTGCCGGGACGCATCACCGTCCGCAACCGGTCGAACGGTTCCCACGATCAACACGCTCCAGCCTCTACTGAAGGCGTCGTCGAAATGGTCGGCCTCGAAGGCGATCTCCGTGTCCGCGGCAGCAGCGAGCGGGGAATCGTCTCCCGTCCTGAACATGACCTCGCCGTCCAGCACCTGGTAGTTGACCGGCAGCACGACGGGTCCGTCCTCCAGAGTCAGGGCAACCCGTCCTACGCCGTGGTCTCCCAGCCGCGTCCAGCACGTGCCCTCGTCGAGTTCGACCATCCGAGCTCTACGGGCTCCGCGGCCAACGGCGGGCGGCAGGTCGCCCGCACCCCCTGACAGTTCCTGAACCGTGGTCTCCAGCGCGTCGGCAAGCCTGAGCAGAAAGCCGACGCCCGGCGTGGCGGGCTGTTCCTCGACGTACTCGATATAACCGGGCGCGGCCCCTGCCCGCAGCGCCACGTCCTGCCGTGACAGTCCGAGCTGGAGGCGGCGTGCCGCGATGCGTCGGCCCAGGTCGCCTTTGGCCGGAGGTGGCGTTGAGGACATCGCTGGCTCCTTACTCCTCGGCTTCTCCCTCCGAGCGGGTCCTGCACTTCACGCTAGCCAGAGCCAGGAGCGGACGCAGCGCGGAGGGCGGTGCGGTGTGGGGACTCAGGCATCTGTCGTCGCAGCATCGTTGACGCGCTGGGGCACGACGGCGACGGGGCACGCGGAGTGGTGCAGCGCTCGGTGGACCACCCTGCCGAGCTCGAGGCCGATGAAGCTTCCCTGACGTCGTGCTCCGACGACCAGCAGGTCGGCTGCGGCGGATCGCTCGACCAAGATCTTGGCGGCCGGCCCCTCCGGGGTGGCCCTGCTCACCGGGACATCCGGGTACTCCCGGGCCGGTCCTTCGAGTGCCTTGTCGAGGAGGGCGGCGGCGCGTGCTTCCGCCGAGTCTGCCGGATCGCCGGTGACGAGCTGGTGCTCGGCAGGTCTCCCGGCAGGTTGGCGCCACGTCTTGAGCACGTGGAGTGCGCACCCGCGAGTGGCCGCCTCATGGAAGGCGAAGCGCACCGCAGGAGCCCCGACATCCCTGCCGCCCACCCCCAGGAGGATACGTTCGTGTCGGGAGGCAAGCGCCACCTCGTCCCCACGCACCACGACCACGGGACACACGCTGCGGGCCGCCACCACGAGGCTCACCGAGCCCAGCAACACGGAGGCCAGTTGACCTCGTCCCCGTGAACCGACGACAACTGCCGAGGCCGAGGCGCCCTCTCTCAGAAGGGCGCTGGTGGCGTCCTCGGCGAGGACGTCGGTGGAGACCGCCAGAGCGGGCACGCGGAGCCGTGCACGCTCGGCAGCGGCGCCGAGGATGTTCTCGGCGAGAACACGACCCGCCGGCCGTTCCAGGCCGCCCGTCGGTACCGCTCCCTCGTACCGCTCCCAGAGCGAGGCGTACACCATCCTCAGCGGAGTCGCATGACGCGCGGCCTCGTCAGCGGCCCAGTCCACCGCTTGGAGACTGGATTCAGAGCCGTCGACCCCCACCACCAGCGGCGCCTGCATGATGCCCACCACCCTTCTTCGAAGGATTGACTTCTCCCAGGCTGGCACCGGGCACCGTGCCGGGCCAGGGCCGGTCGGTCCCCACCTCTCTCCGACCGACCCAGGAGCGGTAGGACTGGGTGCGCTGTGGGCTGATCGGTACCGGGCAGGGCCGCATGCCCCCTCCTCGGTCAAAGCACCCACATCAATACGCAGCAACGGGTACGAGCGCATGCCGCCCCGTTCCCCGTCGTGCTCGGTCAGCGGCTGCGCAGTTCCGCCAGCGTGCGGTCGAAGTCGAGGGCGCGGGGTCGGTTGTACGGGAGCTTCGCGAGGATCGCTGCCATGCCGCAGGTGTTGGTGAGCGCGGAGAAGACCAGCCCAGCAGCGATGCCGGCCGACAGGATCTGGAAGGCCGGGTGGATGAGAACGCCGAGCAGAAGGCCGAGCAGGACGAGGGCACCGGCAGTGAGACGGACCTGGCGCTCCATGCCCCACACGGTGCGGGCCGAGCCCTGCGGACGGTGGAGTTCGTGGCCGCCGGCAGCCCAGGCTCCGGTGCCGCCGGAGAGGGTCGAGGTGGTGATGCCGTTCTCGGCGAGGATCTTGCAGGCGTTTCCGGAGCGGGCACCGGATGCGCAGACGACCAGTACGTCCTTGCGGTGTGCAGCGTCGCGGATGTCGGACAGGGCGCGCTGGATGTGGTCCAGGGGGATGTTCAGGGCCCCGGGCAGGTGACCTGCGGCGTATTCGCCTGGGGTGCGGACGTCGATGACGGTCAGTTCGTGCAGGCGGGTGCGGGCTTCACCGGTACCGAGTGCGGTGGGCGTGGTCATGGCGGGTGTCATCCTTTGCTGTCGGCGGGGCTCCCACACGGGGGGAGTATATTTACCCCTGGGGGTATGTGATGAGGAGTGATGATGGAGCTTGATCTGGCGGGCGCGGAGCTGAAAGCGGTTCTGAACCGGCTGCGCCGGGCGCAGGGGCAGATCTCCGGGGTGATCCGGATGATCGAGGAGGGGCGGGACTGCGAGGAGGTCGTGACGCAGTTGGCGGCTGCGTCCCGGGCTCTGGACCGGGCGGGTTTCGCGATCATCGCCACCGGGCTCCAGCAGTGCCTCACCGAGATGGAGGACGGCAGTCGCTCCGGCGAGGACCGGGATGAGATGCGCGCCCGGCTGGAGAAGCTGTTCCTGTCCCTGGCCTGATGAGGCCGACCGGAGCGCGGCGGTGATGGTGCTCACCGCTCGGCTCAGATGACGACGTCTATGAGCATCCAGAGCGCCACCGCCAGCAGAACGTAGGCGAAGATGCGCTGGAGGCGCTGCCCGCTAATCTTGGTGGACAGGCGTTTTCCGTCCCAGGCGCCGAGGATCGCCGCTGCGGTGAAGGGGGCGATCACTTCCCAGCGCACGGCTCCTCCAGCCCCTGTTCTGGCGGTGAGGGCGGCCAGGGAGCTGACGGTGATGACCAGGAGGCTGGTGCCCACTGCCTGCTTCATCCGCAGCCCGAGGGCGCTGACCAGGGCGGGGACGGCGAGGAACCCACCGCCGACGCCGAGGAACCCGGTGACGGCGCCGAGCCCGGCTCCGGTGGCGGCCGCTTTGGCCGGACGTATCCGCTCGGGCGGCGCCGATCCGGTGGGGCGCAGCATGCGCAGGGCGGCCAGGGCGGCGATGGCTGCGAACGCTGCGGTGAGTACGGCGGCGGGCAGGTGCCCGGAGGCGGCCCCGGCGAGGAAGGCGGGCACGATGCCCGCGAGTGCGAACGGGGCGCCGGTCTTCCAGGCGACGTTGCCGTCGCGGGCGTGGGCGTACAGGGCAGTGGCGGAAGTCGCGGTGACGATGATCAGGCTGGCGGTGGTGGCCGAGGCCGGTGAGAAACCGAGCAGGTAGATCAGCGCGGGGACCGCGAGGACGCTGCCGCCACCACCCAGGGCGCCGAGGGCCAGACCGATGACAGCCCCGGCGACGAGGGCGAGTATGAGGGTGCTCACGCTATCGAGCCGCTGTTCCCGCGCTCGTCGACGACCGGATACCCGGCGGCGGCCCACGCGTTCATGCCGCCCTCCACGTCCACCGCGTCCGCGCCCCGTTCGGCCAGGAGCTTCGCGGCCTGCTGCGAGCGGTGCCCGCTGCGACAGATCACCACCAGCGCCCGGCCCTGCGCAGTCGCGGGCAGGGCCCCAGCCGTGACCAGGCCGGTCAGCGGGGCGTGCACAGCGTTGGGGGCATGCCCGGATTTCCACTCGTCTTTCTCGCGCACGTCCAGCAGAACGGCATCGGACTGATCACCATCGGTGATGTCCTGCGCCTCGTCGACGGACAAGCGCTTTCGGCTCTTGCGGAAGAGGAACATCAGATACTCGCCTCATCTTTCGTCGGCGCCCCGTGCGGGGGCGCCCGCCTGGTGCTGGTGCCTGGTCAGCCCGTCACGACGGTCAGCCCGGCCTTCTCGGCAGCGTCGAAGCCGTCGTCCACGGCCACCACCCGCCGACCGGCGGCGTCCAACAGGGAGGCGGCGATACCAGCGCGCATTCCGCCCGCGCAGTGCACCCACACCGTCCCGTCCGGTACCTCACCGATGCGCTGGTGCACCTGGTGGATCGGGATGTGCACCGAGCCGGCTATCCAGCCTTCGGCCCGCTCGGAATCGCGGCGCACGTCCAGCACCACGACCTCGTCCAGGTCCTGACCTGCCAGCTCGGCGAAGGTGGCGCGGGCGAACGAGGCAGGACGCTCCCCTTCACGCAGCCATTGCGCCGGTCCACCGGTCGCGGCGGAGGCGGGCCGGTCGATGCCGACGCGGACCAGCTCCCGCTGGGCCGCCGCCAACTGCTCGGCACTCTCCGCGAGCAGGGTCACGGGCTTGCCCCACGGAATCATCCAGGCCAGATACGTCGCGAGCTTGCCGTCCAGCTCGAAGTTGAACGAGCCCGCGACATGCCCCTCGGCGAAGGCGATCCGGCTACGCAGGTCCACGACCCACTCCCCGGCCGCGAGCCGGGTGGCGATCTCCCGCGGATCGGCGACCGCGGGCGGAGTCATGTCGACCGGGTCGGGCCCGCCGGCGTTGGCCGGGCCCATGTGCGCGTAATAGGCGGGCACGTCCTCCAGTCCGGCGAGCAGGTCGGCGACGAACGTGTCCACGTCCACCGTCAGGGCCGCGTTCGCCGTCTTCTCCTTGCCGATCGTCGTGCTGTCGCCGTCGGCCTGCGCGGAGGAACAGAAGCTGCCGAACCCGTGGGTGGGCAGCACGGCCGTCTCGTCGGGCAGCACTTCGGCCAGGCGGTGCGCCGAGGCGTGCTGGGCACGCGCCAACTCCTCGGTCAGACGGGGCTCGACGAGATCGGGACGACCGACCGTACCGATCAGCAGGGACCCGCCGGTGAACGCGGCCACCGGCCGGCCCGCCTCCCGCAGCACGTACGCGGTGTGGTGCGGAGTGTGCCCGGGAGTCGCCATCGCCGCCAGGTCCAGGCCGGCGGTGCCGTCAATGTCGACCGTGTCCCCGTCGTGCACGGGAGTGCGGGCGAAGGAGACGTGCGCACCGGCGGGCACCAGGTAGACGGCGCCCGTGATCCGGGCCAGCTCCAGTCCGCCGGTGACGTAGTCGTTGTGGATATGGGTCTCCACCACGTGCGAGATACGGACCCCGCGCCGGGCGGCCGCTGCCAGCACCTGATCGATGTCCCGGGGCGGATCGACGGCCACCGCGGCCGCCGGACCGCCGGCGAGATAGCTGCGGTTGCCCAGACCCTCCAGCTCGATCACGTCAACGAAAAACACCGTGATGCTCCTTCCGTGCGAGAATTACCCCCCGGGGTATGCAATCCACCGTAGCACCCTTACCCCCGGGGGTATATTTCGACTCGGGTGGCAGCAGTCATCCGCACGGCAGACCGGCCGGTGCTCCGGCCGACCGCTCCCGCGAACAAGGAGGCAGGCAATGGGCTACGACCGCACCGTGAGCGTGAAGGGGACGTTCGAGCAGGTTCAGAGCGAGGTCCGTGACGCACTGGCCGAGCAGGGCTTCGGGATCCTGACGGAGATCGACGTGCAGGCCACACTGAAGGCGAAGCTCGGGCATGACATGGAGCCCTACCTGATCCTCGGCGCCTGCAACCCGCCCCTCGCACACCAGGCCCTGGAAGCCGACCGCTCGATCGGCCTGCTGCTGCCGTGCAACGTCGTCGTGCGCGCCGACGGCGACCAGGTGGTCGTGCAGGCCGTCGATCCCGGCACCATGGTCACGCTGACCGGACTCGACGCGATGGCGCCCGTGGCCCGGGAAGCCACCCTCCGCCTGGACGCCGCCCTCGCCTCCCTGAAGGGAACCGGCGCGTGAGGACCGACACCGGGAACCACGCACAGACGGAGCACTGATCTTCCACTACCAAGTGGGACTGCGCGAGCACACCCCGACCCGGCACGGCCACAACGTCCGCAGCCTCGGCGGCGGGTACTTCGCCTGCGCCGCCGGCAGCCGCCGCTGATCAACCCCAACTATGGTCAGCCGCCCCGGTCTCGCTGCGACCAGGTTGTGCAGTAGCCCCAGCAGGTGGCACCGATCACAGCAGCATCTGAAAGGCTCTGACCTACGCCGACCACACCCCCGACATCGTCCGCGTCGTGATGGCAGCACCTCAGCCAGAGCGTGTCACCCGCGCTGCGGCCAACCTCACCGCTGCGGCCGAGCCGGGGTTCACGGACGTGTACCCCGGCTCGGCCCTTGCCACTGGCAGAGAGCACATGACCGCCTCCCGGGCACTGCCGCGGACTCCGCTGAACTCGCGGGCCGGCCTCCAAGAACTCGCATCGGCTGAATGCATGGCGTCAGGCGTCTCCCTCGCACGAACGGACCGGCCGAGATGCGCCCGCCGAGCCTTCGTGGTCGCCTGACGTCACGGGCACCACTTCGCCACGGCCTCGTCCCGAGGGACCCCCTACGGCCGCCGGCAACGCGACCCCTCCCCAAATCCACCGAGCCCATCCGGAGACGGCTGGTGTCCGAGCGAACTGTTACAACCACGTCCGACTCTTGCCCGAACGCTTGCGGCGCCCCAGCTCACGGCGACACCGTGCGAGAGTCCTTCGAGAGCATCTACACCCGCTGGCATCCACAGGTGCTTCGCTGGGCCAAGCGCCGCTGCGTCGATCCGCAGGAAGCCGAGGATGTCGCGCAGCAGGTGTTCGCCGACGTCTGGCGCTACTCCGGCAGGTACTGCCCTCGCCGAGGGGAGATCGGCCCCTGGATGTACGGCATCACGGTGCACAAGGCCGCCGACGCGTCTGCCGCTGTCGCCCGCAGGTACGAGGGGTTGCGCCGTCTGATCAGGAGCCCCGTCGCCGCGAACCCTGACGTCGGCGCCGGAGCCGTCGAGCGGCTGCACATCGCATCCTTCCTGTCGGAATTGCCGGACCAAAAGCGCGAGGTGCTCCTCCTGGCCTATTACCTGGACCTGACACAGCCGGAGATTGCACGGTTTCTCGACCTGCCTTTGGGGACGGTCAAGAGTCACACCAGACGGGGGCTCAGGGCTCTCGCCCGCCGCCTCGATGAACATGCGTGAAGGTATGACTCAGGAGTCCTCAGTGATGCCGCCCATGGCCTCAATCAGCCGACTTGCCATCCAGTCCGGTCCGCGCTGTCCGACCTCCCGCGTCCAGCGCGGCAGACCAGCGGGAAGGTCCGTCAGCAGCTGCCGCACCGCGTTTCCGGCCATGCGCGGACTGAGCCGGGACGGGTCGAGACAGGTCGCGACCTCGGCCCTCTCGGCGTCGTGGGCGATCGAGAACTGATCGCTGGAGAACGGCAGGATGAGCGCTGGAGTGCCGGATGCCAGGCATTCCGTGAAGGAATTGTTCCCACCATGATGAACCATGGCGTCGGCCCGCCCGAGGAGCCACCGCTGGGGGACCACATCCGCGATGTGCACGTTCGGAGCGGAGAGATGGGCAAGCGCTGCTGCGCTTTCTCCCGCGGCGACGACAACCGCTGCCTCCGGGACCTCGAGAAGCACACCTCGTACGAGCTTTGCCAGTACGTCGTCACGAGCCGACAGGAAGGTGCCGAGAGCCACGAGTACCAACCGGCTGTGCGTCTCTCTCAGCCTGTGCACGAGACCCTCCCACGCCTCGCCGGGGCTCGGCTCCGCGGCCGGTGCGCAGTGGCCCCCGTACAAGAACCTCGTGCCGTTCCGTGGATGCTCCGGAAGCCACTCGAATCGCGGATAGTTGAACAGCACGGCATGCCGGGAGGCGAGAGCGAAGGCTCGAACAGGTGTCCGGACCGTGGGCGCGTGCGTGCGCACGACTTCCGCGAATCGTTGCGTGAACGCCACGTCGTTGGCTCTCGCCGCCCGCCGCAGCTCGGCGACACGGCCCGGGGCGGGCTGGATCGCACGCGGCCAGGCGTAGGGAACGCCGAAAAGAGTGTCCGCCGTTTGGGGAACGTACGTCGGGTGCCCTGGACAGAACGTGGCATAGCGCAGCCCGAGGCAGTGAAGCGCCAGCGTGACCGGGTAGCTCAACTGGTCGACGACGTACCAGTCCGGCGACAGCCGAGCATCCAGGGTCCGTATCCCGGCGAGCACCCCCACCGGATCCGAGAGCATGTCCTCCCCGCGGTGCCGGGACTGGGTGAGCAGTGCCGCGATCGCACCGTCCCGGGTCGAACCGAGGAATTCCTCCAGTCGCTCTGCCTCCCGCGCGCCCTGCCGGGTGCGCTGGGCGATTCCCGTGTTCGCGTTCGGGCTGACGGTCAGGGAGACGAACTCGACGCCCGCCGAACGGGCGAGCGGCGCGAAGGAGGGCGCGCTGCCGAAATACACGTCGGCACCGCAACGGGCGAGCGCGCCCGCCAACACGGACAGGGGCTGGGCGTGTGAAAGGAAGGGAGGACTGACGACCGCGACGCGGGGCCGCCGGGCGTGACGCAAGGACCTCATGCCGAGACATTCGCCCCGGGTCGATGTCACGGATGCACGGTCCCTCACTCCTCCTCACGGCCGCGAGGGAAAAAGTCTGACCTCTCTGCGGCTCGCGCATCCATTCTCTGGCTCGGCGACGAAGCACTACCAGCCGACCGTCGTCGTCGAGGAGTTCCGATGAATCGCTCGCACCCTGCCGCGACCAGCGCTGATCGCACCCCGCGAAGCTGCGCGGCGTTCGCGTCCGATCCGTTCGTGGCGGCCAGGGCGGACCACTGGCGACGGTCGACCTGTGACCCTCCAGGATGGCGCGCGCCACATCCGAACCTGCTGGCAGAACTCGTTCAGGCCGAGTACCGACCGGATGGTGGTACGGATGGTCCGCCGACGCTTGCCTCCCGCAGGGATATGGCTCTGGCCCGATTGCGTCACCGGATGCGGTCCGCGAACGTACCACCGCCGTTGGAGTGCATCCGGCTTCTCGCCGGTGGTGCCCTGACCGGGGCAGCCGTCTTCGACGCATGGCCCTATGCCGTCCGGCGCCATGGGCCGAGGAGCGCCAGCGCCGCCTTGGAGCACGGCCTGCGAAAAGCCCGCGATCCCGACTCCGTGCGGTTCCTGCTCGATCTGGCCGCATCCTCGCGCCTGCGCCCACTGACCGAGGCGCAACTGCTGGCGCTGTCGGTGGGAAGGCACCGGGCAGTGCGCCATGCCGCCTGGCGCCTTATCGCCGCCTACGACCGCATCCATCTCCTGCCCACCCGAGCAGAGCACCAGGAAGACCCCTACGAGCGGCTACTAAAAGGTGCCCTGCGCAACGTCCCTCTGCAAGGCGCCGATGCCGTGGCCCTGCCCCCCGGAATCCTCGTGGCTCAGTCCATGCTCGTCGGACAGCTGGACCGCCCGGGCGAGGGTCTCAGCGGCGGTCTCAGCGTTCTTCTGGGCTCCCTGGGAGACGCTCTGGCACAGACCGGACGTGTCGCCGGCGTAATCACCGTGGTGACCGCGAGCCGACCGGAACTGGAAGCGGATCCGGTGCTTCTGCTCCGGAGGGCGAACGGGCACTGGATCCTCAGACTTCCCGTGGACAGCCCCCGCCGCGTACGACCCGAGGAGATGGGAAGCCACCGGGAGGCGATGGCATGGTGGGCGGCCAAACTCTTCGCGATGCTGGGCAGGTCGATCGACGTGCTTCACGTCCGCTACGCCGACGACGGATCGCTTGCGGTCGCCGAAGCCGCACGCAGGGCGGGGCTGGGGCTGGTGTTCACCGCGACACCGGACCCGCACCGCCAGATCACCGAACGGCACGACGTGGCCGGTGCGGAACCCAACAGCCTCCGCCACGACCTGCACCGGGTTTTTCTCGCGGATCGGCTGATCCAGCGAGCCGACCTTGTCCTCGGAATCGCAGCCGGGGACGAGGGATCGACCGGACTGCGCTCATACTTTCCGCAACTGAGCGATTTGGCCGGGAAGGGACCGGTCCGCACGACGCCGGAGGGCATCCCTCCCTACCGGCCACCGTCGAACGAGGTTCGCCGCCGCCGGCAGCTTCTCGCCGGGATCGATGCGATCGCCCTTGCCGACCCGGCCCGCATACCAACAGTTCTGCTCAGCGTAGGCAGGTTGCACCCCGTCAAACAGCAGGATCTCCTTGTGCGTTCCTGGGTGGATTCGGGGTGCTGTGAGAAGTCGGTTCTCGTCCTTGTAGGAGGCAGCCCGCCGAAGGACGAGGACGCCGTGGAGCGTTCCATGCGCGACCGCATCGGCGAGGCCGTCGCTTCCTCCCCCGAGGCCAGGAAGCGGCTGCTCCTCCTGCCGGCCCTGTCCAATGCGGAGGTGCGCTTGCTGGAGCATTCCCTGGCGGACCCAGCGAGGCGCATTCGCGCCCGGTATGTGTGTCCGAGCGCGAAGGAAGAATTCGGTCTCGCGGTGCTCGAAGCGATGGAGGCCGGACTGATGGTTGCGGGTCCGAAGCGCGGGGGCGTGTCGCACTACCTCGTCGACGGAACGAACGGCCTCCTGCTGGACACCTCGAACTCACGCACTCTCGGCGAAGGGCTGCGTCGCCTGGTCAGCATCGACGACGAGAAAGCCGATGCAATGGCACGCCGGGCCCAGAAGCTCGTCCGCTCGACGTACTCGTCGACGGCCATGGCTCAGGCGCTGGCTGATCACTATGCGTCCGTGCCGAGAGAAGCGGATTGCGGGACGGGCGGCCATCGCCGAGCCCTTCAATCGCCCAGCCACGTCCGCTCATGACCCGCGAGCGAGCGGCGGACGCGGCAGGCGCACGCCGTCCGAGGCGATGCCACCCCGTTTCGCGGACGGCGGACCAGATGGCGGCCTCTGCCTCTACGCCGAGGGCGGATCTTGTCGGATTCCGATCCGCCCCCGGGTCGACCGTCAACGGTCAGCGGTCAGCACCGCAGTCAGCGACACAGCGAAGCCGGCCGGGCAACGCCGCCGTCCTGACGCGTGAGGCGAAGCTCGCACGGGTCGACGCCGGCATCGGTGAATGCCTCGATCGCTGCGGCCGATGCCTCGGACCCCAAGGCCGGTGTCCGGGACAGGAGGAACCCTGCGGACCGCTCCTCGTTGGTCACGGCTGCCCAGGAGTAGTCAGGGGCCAGCCCCACCACCACGTAGTTGGCATTTTTGCCGTGGACGAAGCCGCCGCCGGGCCTGGGTGCGAAAGAGACGTTGAGGCGCGTGTTGGACTCGTCCAGCGACCGTGCCGCGCCGTTCACCTCGCTGGTGGACCCCCACCACGTGGTGCAGGAGTTCCGGACAGCGACGCCCCCATCCGACTGCGGGGTGTACTCGGCCCGCACATTCTTCTTGCACTGAATCTCGAACAGCTGGGGCACTGCCGCAATTTGGTACCAGGTACCGGCATACCGGCCGAGATCGACCCGGCTGACCTGCTGCGAGTCGGCGGCACTTACGCCGGCGGCGCCGGCCAGCGCCAGAGCGGTGCTGACAGCAACAGCCGCGGCGCGTCGGATCAAAGCAGTCACGATCACTCCTTGCTCGGTGGTCTACAGCACTGTGTGTTCAGCGCTGGAGGTCTGTTTGGATGCATCCCCGACCTCATCGCCGCGACGCCAGACGTCCTCCCCGACCCACTCGCCGACGATCTCCGTGTTACTGTTTCAACGATTGAGAATTTAGCGAGACGAACTAATTTGATTTTGGGTGAAGGGCTTGGCAGCGCGGCGTCCCCCCTACCGCTCGAATGGCGGCGCCTCACCGCCGCGGGGAAGATCGTTCCCGAGGGCCATGAAGACTGCACACCGGCTCCGTCGGGGCTCGCTCGTACTCCGGCCGATGCAGCGTCAGTCCTTAGTCCCCTGGTGAGCAACTACCCCCATAAGAGGTGAAGGCATGTCACACCACCGTGCTGTGCGGGCTCCAGCCTCCCCGT
This sequence comes from Streptomyces globisporus C-1027, assembly GCF_000261345.2. Lineage (NCBI taxonomy): Bacteria > Bacillati > Actinomycetota > Actinomycetes > Kitasatosporales > Streptomycetaceae > Streptomyces > Streptomyces globisporus. The sequence continues at coordinate 861,711 of NZ_CP013738.1, forward strand.
ACGCAACTCACCACGGCCACGCCCAAGAAGTGCGAGCAAAGGAGGCGTTTCACTCCGCCCCGCAGGACGCTCAAAGTGAGCATGAGAAGGAAGGCCACGCCACGGAAGCCGAGGGCCATCCCGACAGGCCGTCAGCCGACTTCGGCCCAGACCCTGACTCCGACACGGCGAGAGCCGTGGAGCACGTGCTGGACGTTTACACCGGGCAGCGCGTACGCGACGCCCGGACAGTCGACCCGTTGTTCGCGCGAGAGGTCGCTGAACGAGTGCGGCTCTTCGCGTTGCGCGGCGGCAAACGCATGCGGGCACGATTCGCCTGGTGGGGCTGGCGTGCGGGTGGCGGCTCCCCCACCGGGAAGGACGCCGAGTCCGCCCTCCGGCTCGGAGCCGCTCTGGAGTTGATCCAGACCTGCGCGCTCATCCACGACGACGTGATGGACGGGTCGTCCCTGCGGCGCGGATCGCCGGCACTCCACGTCGAGTTCGCCGACAACCACGTACGGTCCGGCATGCGGGGAGACCACAATGCTCACGGGCGGGCAGCGGCGATCCTGGCCGGCGACCTGGCCCTGGCCTGGGCGGACGACCTTGTCGCCGACATCCTGACCGGATCAGCGAACCGTGAAGACGTCCAGAGGTTGTGGCGTGCAATGCGCGGTGAGATGGTCGCAGGCCAATATCTGGACATGCGCGCCCAAGCGGACGGCTCATCCACCACGGATCGGGCTTTGCGCATCGCCTGTCTGAAAACGGCTCTCTACACGGTCGAACGGCCCCTGGCTCTCGGCGCGGCACTCGCCGGAGCCGACGGCCGGACGACGTCCGCTCTGTGCTCCGCGGGGCGCAGCGCCGGTATCGCCTTTCAGCTGTACGACGACCTGCTGAGCGTGTTCGGCGACTCGTCGGTTACCGGAAAGCCATCTGGGGAGGACATTCGCGCCGGGAAACTCACGTACCTGACCGCGGTGGCGCGGACGTTGTCGGAAGAGGCCGGGGACGCCGCCGCTCGGCACGTGCTGAACCGATCACTGGGCGATTCCTCTCTATCCGGTGCCGGGCTGGACGAGCTGCGCCGAACCCTGGAGCACACGGGGGCTCGCAGGGCGACAGAGGTGGAGATCGATCGCCTCGTGTCGGACAGTCAGGAACATCTGTTGAGGGCCGCGCTGTCCGCGCCTGTGCACGGGCGGCTCTCCGCTCTGATCGGGTCAGTCGTCGGAATGCCCCTCGCCTACCTGGCCCCTGACGGCGACGTGGTCGGACAGCGGCCCTCCAGCACCTGCCGCGAGACAACGAAAGCTCCCTCACCAGGAAAGGGAATCAGGTGAAATCAGTACCGGGACCGACGGATCATGTGGTCGTCGTCGGAGCAGGTCTGGCAGGTCTTTCCGCGACGCTGCATCTTCTTGGTGCCCAGCGTCGTGTCACGGTGATCGAACGCGAGGCGTCGCCGGGCGGACGCGCAGGACGCTTCGACATGGGCGGGTTCCGCGTCGACAGCGGACCCACCGTGATGACCATGCCCGAGATCGCCGACGAAGCCTTCGCCGCCGTCGGCGACCGCTTGGCCGACCAGGTCGAGCTGCTGGAGCTACATCCCGCCTACCGGGCGCAATTCGCAGACGGAGCCCAACTGGATGTGCACACCTCCGCAGATGCCATGGAAGAGGAGATCCGCCGTTTCGCGGGCGACCGTGAGGCAGCAGGATACCGACGTCTGCGATCCTGGCTCACCGACTTGTACGCCGCGCAGATGCGGCGCTTCATCGATACCAACTTCGACTCACCCCTGCAATTGATGCACCCCGACCTGGCACGGTTGGCGCGTCTACGCGCCTTCGGACGGTTGGATCCCCAGATCGGTCGTTTCCTCTCGGACGAGCGCCTGCGACGGGTGTTCTCCTTCCAGGCCCTGTACGCGGGCGTGGCCCCCGAACGTGCACTGGCCGCCTATGCGGTGATCGCCTACATGGACACCGTGGCGGGCGTGTACTTCCCTCGCGGCGGGATGCACGCACTCCCTCGCGGCATGGCCGAATCGGCTGCGCGGGCGGGAGCGGATTTCCGCTGGAGTACCGAGGTCGAGCGCCTCGAACACAGCGGCAGCCGGATCACCGCCGTGGTGACGGCGCAAGGTGAGCGCATCCCGTGCGACGCCGTGGTCCTCACCCCGGATCTTCCCGTCGTCTACCGGCTGCTGGAGCGAGCTCCCCGACGAGCGGTGAAGCTTCAGCATTCTCCGTCCGCCGTGATCCTGCACGCCGGCACGGACCGGACCTGGCCTCAGCTGGCCCACCACACCATTTCCTTCGGCGCGGCCTGGAAGACCACCTTCCGGGAGCTGACCGTCGACGGGCGCGTGATGAGCGACCCCTCGCTCCTGATCACCCGGCCCACGACGCACGACTCCTCGCTGGCTCCCGAGGGCAAACACCTCCACTACATCCTGGCTCCGTGCCCCAACACGGACATCGGCCCCGGGGTGAGCGAGTGGCAGGACCTGTCGCCGCGGTACCGCGACAGCCTCGTCACCGAGCTGGAACGCCGTGGCCTGGACAACCTCGGCGCGTCGATCGAGGAAGAGTGCCTCGTCACTCCGGCCGACTGGACGGCCCAGGGGCATGTGGCGGGTACACCGTTCTCGGCCGCACACACCTTCGCCCAGACCGGCCCCTTCCGGCCACGCAACCTGCTGCGCGGAATCGACAACGCGGTCATCGCGGGCTGCGGCACCACCCCCGGCGTCGGCGTGCCCACCGTGCTGATCTCCGGCAAACTCGCAGCGTCCCGCGTCACCGGGCGTACCGGCACACCACGCGGGACGTCCGCGGCTCGACGCAGCGGCCCTCCCGCCCGGACAGCCTCCACCAAGGCTGTGAACTCATGACGCGACGAGAGCTCGACGCCGCCGGCATCGATGAGCCCGCACTGCGCGCGGCGTACACGCACTGCCGGCGACTCAACGCGCGGTACGGCAAGACCTACTTCCTCGCCACTCGTCTGCTGCCCGTCTCCCGCAGGCCCGCCGTTCACGCCCTGTACGGGTTCGCCCGCTGGGCCGACGACATCGTGGACGATCTCAGCGGCAACGCCACGCGAGCCCAGCGTGACAGGGCCCTGCACACGCTGCGGGACCGCCTGGACACCGGTCTGCGCACCGGTAGGAGCGAGGAACCGGTGGTTCAGGCACTCGTTCACACAGCCGTGCGGTACGACATCGACCACAGCTACTTCGTCGACTTCATGGCCTCGATGCTGAGCGACCTCGACGTCACCGACTACCCCACGTACGAGCATCTCGCCAGGTACATGCACGGCTCGGCCGCGGTGATCGGTCTGCAGATGCTGCCGGTGCTCGGGACCGTGACGCCCATGGAGGAGGCAGCGCCGCATGCGGCGGCCCTGGGTGTCGCTTTCCAACTCACCAACTTTCTCCGAGATGTCGGCGAGGATCTCGACCGGGGGCGGGTCTACCTGCCGGCCGACCTTCTGTCAGCCCACGGGGTGGACCGCGAACTTCTGCTGTGGAGCCGCAGAAGCGGACGGGACGACCCACGGATCCGGGCGGCCGTCCTGGACGTCGTGGCACTGACACAAGACGTCTACCGGCAGGCGGAACCGGGGCTGGACATGCTCGATCCGGTCACTCGGCCCTGCATGCGAACGGCGTTCACGCTCTACCGCGACATCCTGGGAGCGATCGAGGCGGACGGCTTCCAGGTCGTACACCGCCGTTCGGTGGTGCCGCGGCGACGCAGGGCTGCGGTCGCCCTCGCGGGGGCGATCCGGATGGCAACGGCCCGACGCGCGGGCGGCGGCCATCCGCGGGGCCTGCGCGACACTGCCCCGGACGCCCCGGGAGGAGAGCCGTTCCTTCACCGGCAGTCTGCACTGCGGCAGGAGAAGGAGCTGCCTCGGCTACCGCCTCACCCGTGACCTTCGGGGTTCGGTCCGACGCGAAGGGGAAACCGGCCTCGCGGGCTATGTACAGCGACCTCATGAGGAGAGATCCCGACATGACAGGACCGGACAACGGCGGCGGATCCAGTCGGCCGGAACGCCACCGCAGCCTGCGCAACCGTGTTCCGCTGCGTCTACGGAAGCCGGTTGCCTGGCACCGGCAAGGAGCCACCTGGCGCGAGGCGAAACCGGCGACCATCGCGGGGGCTCTCAAGCGGGCGAACGCGCTGCCCTCCGGGAACTGGTACGTGATCGGGGCGAGCCGGGAGATCGGAGGGCAGAAGCCCTTCGGCCGGAGCGTCGCGGGAACCGATGTCGTCGTCTGGAGAGACACGAAGGGCCGTCTCAAGGCGGGCCCCGGCAGTTGCCCGCACCTGGGCGCTCCGCTGCGGGACAGCCCGGTGGTGTGCGGAACTCTGGTCTGTCACTGGCATGGACTGGCCCTGGAGGGCGACGCGTTCGCCGGGTGGACGCCCTATCCGGTGTACGACGACGGCGTGCTGGTCTGGGTCCGTCTGGACGCCACCGGCGGGGAAGCCCCCCTTGACCGGCCCGTACTGCCGGCGCGACCCGATCTCATGGGTTCCGTCGCCGCCGTCTACACAACCGTGGGCACCTGTGAACCGGAGGACATCATCGCCAACCGGCTGGATCCGTGGCACGGCGCCTGGTTCCACCCGTACTCGTTCATCGACCTGAAAGTCCTCGACACGTCACACGGATCATCGCCTGACCATGAGGACGGCTTCGCGGTCGATGTCTCCTTCAAAGTCGCCGGCCGTGCCGTCATGCCCGTGCGGGCGGTCTTCACCACGCCAGAGCCTCGCACCGTGGTCATGCACATCACCGAGGGTGAGGGTGAGGGCTCAGTCGTCGAGACGCACGCCACCCCGCTGGAGCCCGACGCGCTCGGCAACCCTCGCACAGCAGTCATCGAGGCGGTCATCGCTACCTCCGGCCGCCCCGGGTTCGCCATCGCCAGGGCAGCCGCGCCGCTGCTTCGGCCCTTGATGCGCAGCACGGCGGGACGACTGTGGCGCGACGATCTGGCCTACGCGGAGCGGCGTTGGCACCTGCGCAGCAAGGGAAAGTTCCCGGGCTGAGCAACGGTGCGGAGCGGTAAGAGCCAGAGTCTCTCAGCCCTCAGGACACCAGCTGGGACCGTCGGAACTGCCGACGGTCCCAGCCTCAGGTCAGCGGATGAGGGTCATCCGCTCGTGGCCATCCCGGCGAGCAGACGCATCGCCCGGGACCTGCCGCTGCGCGGCACCGTCCACAACGCCTGCCCCCGCACTCCCCACCTTTCGAGCAGGGCGTTCGCGGCGAGGAATCCGCTGGTCGCGGCGCGCTCCATCAGAGCGACGGGCAGGTCGGTCCGCACCAGGTCACCCGCCAGCACGAGCGTGGGATCCGCGGTACGCACCTCGGGCCGGTCGGAGTAGGAGCCCACGGGGAACAGGGGGCAGTCCGCTCGCCACTCGTGCCGGGCGTCGACGATCTTCGCGTCCCGGCACTCCGGATAGACGCGGTACAGCTGGTTCAGCAGCCGTTCCTGTTCGACCGGCCTGTCGGCACCCGGTGCGACAGCGTAGGCGTGGAGCTCCACCACCGAACCTCCGGTGCGGGCGGCCCATCGGGCGGCCTCCCCTTCCCAGCGCTCCAGGACGCTGATGTTGTCGAGCGACTCGTAGCCGCCCGTGCCGAGGAAGCCCGCTCTGTCGGCTCGTACCGGACGGTCCAGCCACAGTCGGGAGACCAGGAAGGGCGGGGCGCTGCGAAGCCGGGAGATGCCGTCACGCCACTCGGTGTCGACGAGGTCGGGCGATGCCTCGACCAGCCGCCGCAAGCCCGGAACATCCAGGGCGAGAACGGTCGCGTCGAAGTGCTCGGCGGCTTCGCCGGCCGTGATCCGGTAGCCGCCCGAGCGCTGCGTTGCGACCGTCTCCACGAAGCTGCCGGTGCGCAACTGGACGCGGTGACTCTCCAGATAGGCGGCCAGTGGATCCCACAGAGCCTGCGGGAAAGGCTCGTCGGGAACGTCGAAGAGCAGGCCCTCGCTGGACCCCAGGAAGTAGATGTGGAACATCAGGACCAGTTCTGCGGCGGACAGTTCCCGCGGATCGGCGAAAAAGCTGCGGGAGAAGACCTCGAAGGCCAGATGCTGGGCTGCCTCGGGAAAGCGGATACCGGCCAGAAAGTCATGAGCGCTCATCGAGTCGAGCTGTCCGTAGACTTCCGGCACACGGACGTCCAGCAGCGGAAGCGCGGCACGCGGGTCCATACGTGCCATGTCGCGCCAGCCGAAGCTGGGACTGAGCGCCGCGAAGCCCAGCGCACTCCACGGCGGCGTGCGAGGGACTTTGGCGAAACTGTCGTAGAGACCCGAACTGTGCCGCAGCGGGTAATCCGGTACGGACGTCAGCATGCCGAGATTGCCGTCGATACGACGCAAGAGGCCGCGGAGGTTGTAGTACTGCCGGAAGAACGCGTGGAAGCCACGGCTCATGGTGGCCCTCGAACCGTCGGCCAGTTCCACCGGCCAGCCCGCGAGCCGGCCGCCGAGCGTCGCCTCGCTCTCGTACAGGGTGACGTGAGCGCCGCGCTCGGCGAGGCCGGTCGCGGCGGCCAGACCGGCGATGCCCCCACCGACCACCGCCACGCGTGGCGCGTCACCGGCGAACCGGGAGAGCCCCGGCTTCGGACGCAGAACCTCCGCCTGCCTGTCCCTTCCCCGGCGAGGGGTACTGCGGTCAGCGTTCCAGCGTGGTGACATCTGTGTGTTCCTTGTCAGGCGGCGGACGAGTAGAGGGCATGGGGAGGGCAGTCGCGCGTGCGGAGCACACAGGCCGGGCTCAGAAGCGCAGGTCTGCGGCCAACCGGCGGACCTGACCGCGAACGACCCGTTCATCACGAAGCCCCGCGGCGCAGAAAGGGCATCTCTGCGACGGTGCGCAGCATCGGCAGCACGGGAGTGGCGAAACCGATCGTGAGATCCTCACGGACGCTGGTCCGGCCGTCGAGGAAGCGCAGCATCCGCTCCATGGGAACGTGCTCGAAGAGGCGAGTGAAGAAGTCCGCACCCGCCACGCGTCCGCTGTCGAGAGCGCGCAGCATGACGGCGTCCAGGGCCAGCGAACGCCGGGAGTGGGCCTGTGGTGGAGCGGGCAGCGCACCCCGACGGTAGGCGGTAGCGATCGCGAGGCTCTGGCGCTGCACGGAGGCGAAGGTGTAGCCGGTCGCGGGCCTGGTCGCGCCTCCGCTGGTGCCGATGCGGAAGGTGTGGCGCCCGGTCTGCCGCGGAAACCGTGCGTCTGTCATCGGGATGACGCCCTGCTCGGTGTCCCAGACCTCGAACGACCCGAGACCGAGGATCTGGGTCGTGTAGTGCTCAAGCGCGGCATCGTAGGACGCCCGCGACAGCGGTGCCGCGGAGAATTCCGTGTACTCCACCAGTGCCCGGTCGGGTCCGAGGGGGAGGAGATAGCCGAACGAGAGCCCGCGCGCCGGTTGCGGGGTGCGGAAGTCCATGAGGCAGGCGGTGTCTTCAGCGAGGGGCGCGGTAGCACTGGCCAGGGGGGCATCGGTACGGACGAACCAGCCGCGGAAGTGCTGCAGCATCGTGGTGCGGCCGGGCGGCAGTTCCCGCTGCGGCCGCGAGTCGTACACCCAGCGTGCGTGCAACTGCACCTGCTTCCCGTCAGGTGTGGTGGCCGTGATCTGGGCGCTGTCGGGCAGATCCGCCACACGGTCGACGGTGGCGGTCAGCCGCTCCACGAGGGAGGAACCTGCCAGCCGGCGATCGACGAACTCCTCGAAACCACATGAGCGAATCATCTTGTAGCGCCAAGGGTGCGGCCGGCTTTCCCACTCCCGCCCGTCCGGCCCGCGGACGGACAGCCGCTCCCACGATCGGACCACCACGTCGTCGAAGTCACCGCGCCCCCGCTCCCAGAAGCACCACGTGCGCTCCGGAGGCCGCAGAGGGCCCGGCGGAGCATCGATCAGAAGCACACGTGGGGCCGGCCGACCGCAGCGGATCGCAGATGCCTCACCGAGGCGGGCGGGCGGGGACGTGAACCGGTAGGCGAGCGACAGCCCAGCGGCCCCCGCCCCGACAATGACGATGTCGGCGTCTGTCACAAGTACCTGTCTCTCCTCACGCAAGGCGGCTTCGGCACGCTATCCGCCATCAGAGATCACGAATTGTTCCATCACCGCACCCACGTGAGCAGCGCGGTAGGGGTGCCCGGCTCCGGAAGCACCGCGGCCCGCCCGATCGGACGAATTCTGCGTGTTCAACACCTTCCACCTGCATCCGAATCATGAATCTCCGCGAAGTCACGGATAGTTCCGTCCGTCACAGAGGCAAGGGGTACTGGTGCTCACGTTCGAAAGGAAAAGCATGGTGTTCATGAGGGTCGGGGGGCAAGAACACGCATCTGCTTCCTCGACCGCTGTACGTCGATGGGTGGGAGCGCGATGAAACTCAAGGACGAACTCCCCACCGATCACCATCTGGTCAGGGTGTACCGGGTAGGAGCCGCTGTGTGCGGGTGCATTCTGCTCGTCTTCGGATGTCTGGGCTTCGCGGACGCTCTGAGCCCCTTCAACACGTCGGGCGACCGCATCGCGGGCATGGCGACCAACATCGCTCTCAGTTGGGTTTCCGTCATCGTCGGCCTGGCCCTGCTCGCCGGTGCCGCAGTGGGCGGAAACTTCGCCTCCACGTTGAACATGACAATCGGAGCGCTCTTCATCCTGAGCGGCTTCTATCATCTGTTCGTTCTGGACAGGTCGGCCAACTTCCTCGACTTCGGTATGACGAACGTCATTTTCAGCTTCGTCATGGGGCTGCTGATTCTGACGTTCGGCATGTACGGGCGGGTTTCCAGCAAGCTGTCGCACGACAATCCCTACTGGCGCAGGCGGCACCCGCGCGAGGCTGCTCGGGAGGCGGCCCTCAAACGCCGTATCGCCATCGCGTCGGCCACGGACTCGGTGGAACAGCCCGGCCCGGAACGCCGACACCCGCTGGTACGAGGGGACGGCACCAACACTCCCTGAGGCCGGTTGGGGCCCGCGGCGTGGCCGCGGGCCCCAACCCGCCCCCCTGGTTCCGGAGCGAGGGTGAGACCTCTGGAATCAGGTGGAGGCGAAGGCTCCGCGGACCACGCTGTTGCCCGAGTGCTCGGGACTGCCGTTGAACTCCTGGACCGATACATCGACGATCGGGTACTCGCCCAGGTCAACGTTGTCCGGCACGGGCAGGACGGCGTGGCCGTCGGCGCCCAGGACACCCATGGAGATGAGTTTCTTGTGGCTGCGGTCCATGAGCCAGACCTCGAAGTAGCCTGTGGTCTTCGGCAGTCCCTCGACCTTGATGTCCAGCTTGCGCTGCCCCGCCGCGTCCCCCATCCGCGCGGAGCCGAGCGCGCTCGGCAGCAAGGGGTCGAGTGCCCTGCTCGTTCCGGCGACGGTGGACGGCTCCTGGCGATCCACCGCCCACCAGGTGAGACCGCTGCCCGCTGCGGCGCCGAGCAGCGCGGCCGCAGCCGCCAGCGCGAGAGCGGAGCGCCGCCGCCTGCGCCCGTTTCCGTCGCCCCCGGCCCTACCGTCCGGGACGGTACCGACATCTTCCACCGAGCTCGGCGGCGAACCGTACGTCGGGGAATCCTCGCCGGGGGTGGGCGAGTCCGCTCCCTTGGAAGACAACCCCAGTTCCGCGCAGATGCCCGACCACACCTCCGGCGGCGGCTCCACGAGTTCCAGTGGCTCAGCAGTCGATCGGCCGACATCGAGCACCCGGCGCAGGTCGGCCAGCTCCGCCGCACACTCGGTGCAGTCGAGTACATGAGCCGCGACGGAGGGCGGCGGTACGTCGCCCAGGGCGAGCATCGCCAACTCGTCCAGATCACTGTGCTGCACCGTCCACCTCCTCCATCTTGCGCTTCAGCGCGATGAGTCCACGCCGTGCATGCGTCTTCACCGTGCCCAGGGGAAGTCCGGTGCGCTCGGCGATCTGCATCTGGGTCAGATCGTCGAAGAAGGTCATCTCGAGCACCTGACGCTGGGCATCGGAGAGATCGGCGAGACACTCCCGCACCAGGAGTTGATCGACGACCGCGTTCGGGGTGGCCTCGGCCACCAGGGTGTGCTCGGCCTTGGCGGCGGACACCGCCTCCAGTTCACGCCGACGGCGCGACCGCTGATCGAGAGCGTCGGCGATCTTGAAGCGCGTGATACCCATCAGCCAGCCGGGAAGCGTGCCCCGCTCCGGCAGGAACCCCGCCCTCCCCCGCCAGGCTCCGATGAAGACCTGCTGCGCCACGTCCTTCGCCTCCTCCGAGTCCCCCAGCGCGCGGCTGGCCGCGCTGTAGACGAGGGACCCCCATCGGCGATAGGCCGCGGCCAGACACGCTTCATCGCCCAGAGCAAACCCCTTGGCAATATCCTCATCCGTCGTCGGCACGCCGTACAGACTAGTAGCCAGAACCCGAGGTCCACCCCAGGACATCGTCAGCTCGATTCCGGTACAGCAGTGATCACCAGGTTGTCCTGATAGCCGCCTCGGTCCTTCAGGTACGGCCCCGTGCAGGTGATCAAGGTGAGGACGGGCGGGCCGTCCCTTCGGAAGACACCGGAATCCGCGAGTTCTTCCTTGGGCACCGTCTCCCGGGAGGCGATCCGGTACACGCGAGTCGCCCCGTCCGCGGCACGCACCTCGACACGGTCGTTCTGCTCGACGTCGCTGAGCTCGGCGAGCACCCCCAGGCCCTGGGTCTGCGAATCGACGTGGCCGACAATCACCGAGGACCCCTCGGCGGCGCCGGGGGCCGGACCGAAGCGGTACCAGCCCACTCGGCGGGCGTCGTCGGGGACCTCTGCCTCGCCGTCGGGTGCCACCCCGACGGCGTCGACGGGCGCTTCCACACCCAGGCGCGGGATCACCAGCGAGCGCGGCGAGGCGATCACCGGCCTGGATGGACTCGAGGACGGCTCGGCACCCGGCGCGGAGGGCTGCGTCGAGGAGCCCGACGGCCCCCGGCTCGTCATGGTGGGCCGGGGGTCGAGCGGAGCCCCGAAGTCCGCCGGAACGTCGTCGTCGGTGAGCCGCTCCGTCGCGAAGACGACAAGCATCAACAGGACCGTGAGGGCGGCGGCGAGGAACCCCCAGCGTTTACGTGGGGAACGATGCTTCATCGACGAAGACCTCTGCTTCGGAAAGGGACGAGGGGGAGGGCAGCGGGACGGATCAGTCAGCTGCGCGCGTCCGTCCCGCCGGGTGTCGACGCTGTTCAGCGCTGCGAGGCGAACAGTCGGCGTCCGCCGACGACCGCACCCGCGAGAGCCAGGCCACCGAGCGCCAGGGACCAGCCGGGGAGTCCGGTGGTGTTCACCGCGTTCTCACCCGTCTCGCCTGCCGGGACTCCGTGCGGGGCGGAGTGAAGGTCCTTGAACGTCTGCGTCTTGAGCGCAAGGTTCTTGTCGTCGGCGCTGCCCCACGCGTAGACGACGGTGTTGGTTCCCTCGGCCAGGTCGAGGTCGGCGGGGCCGATGGCGACCGTGTCGGTGCCGGCCAGGGTCACATCGGCCTTGACGGTGCCGGCGTCGACCTCTCCCTTGACCTCCTTCGGGTTCACCAGGCCTTCGAAGACCGGGGTGCCTCCGGCGCGCACGTCGACGGCCGGAGCGGCGGCGACATGGCGGACCGTCAGTCGCGCCTTGCCCGCGGGAACCTTGGACAGGTCGTTGACGAAGGCGTTCAGGGCAGGCTTGCCGTCAGCGGTCAGGTGGGCGACGAGCGTGGCATTGGCTCCGGCGGGCACATCGACCTTCTTCTCGATGGCGGGCGTGCCGTCGGGGCCCTCGCCGTCCTTGAAGACCTTGATGTCGTAGCTGCCTGCGTCGAGCTTGAGCGGGTCGGTCAGAGTGCCGGGCGCGAAGTCGGGCAGCAGTTCCTTGCCGTTGGCGAAGACGTCGACCTTCAGACCGGGTACGGCGTGGAAGACCGAGACGGTGGCCTGGTCGTCCTTGGCGGCAGCGGGCGCCGCCACTGCGGGGGCGGCCGCGGTCGCTCCGATGACCGTGGCGGTGGCCAGGGTGAGCGCTGCCGTGATGGGCCGAGGAGTCATGAAAGTTCCCTTCTACGGGACTCCTTGACTGGAGTCTGTGCGAGGGATTCCGCCAAGGACGACGTCGCGGTTTCACTTCCCCTTGAAGATGTTCTATAAGAGCTTCAACAGACCATCAGCGTGTGCAGAGCTCCAGCGAGCGTGATATAGCTCGGGCAGGTCACAGGTCGGGGCGCCAGGCCGACTCGGGCCGGCGGTCCACACGCCCTGGAACAGGGAAGAGGCGTACGCCGCGACGTCACCGGCTGCGTCGGCGAGTGCGGCGGGACCAGGAGCGAGCGGGAGGCTTTCCGGTAGGCCAGGACATAGCCCGCGACAGATGTCACCGACCTCTCGCGGTGACTCCCCGGGTGTACGCCACCACGCAGCAGCTCCGCTCGCCCAGCCCTGCCCGGAGCTGGGCCTCTCTCACCTGGTGCGGCCGGACATCACGCCGGACAGAACAGGTGCGCAGGAAGTGGAAGGCGGTGGTGGCGAGAGCGCGTTCCGAGGCTTCGTACCTCAAGATCATGGGGGGGGTGGCCCAGGTATCGCTGGCCGCGTACGACATCCCCGCCGAGCTGCCGCCCGGCGACTGCGCTGGCCGGATGCTGACGCTGCGCCGGGCGGGGTGAAGACGCTGCTCGGACTGCAGCCGCAGTTGGTGACCGGCGTCCCGTTGCAGAGGTCGCGGTCCGGAATGCCGTCGACGACGCTGCGCAGGTAGTAGCCGCAGGTGGGACGGTTCTTGAAGTCGGAGGTCCCGCCGGGGCGCAGCCGCCAGATCCTGTAGTCGTCGTCGGTGAGGTAGCGGTCGGGGTCGGCCTGCGCGGGACGGTGGTCGCCCAGTACGACGAAGGTGTCGACTCCGGCTGCCGTGGCCAGGCCGTTCTTGTCGATGCCGTCGTCAGCACCGACACCCCACGCGGCTCCGCCCGTGGTGAGACCGTCCTCGATGGCTCGGGCGACGAAGGCCATGCTGCGGCCCATACGGTCGCGGGAGACGAAGTGCGAGTCGTTGATGGTGCCCGCGTAGTTCGGCCAGGAGAACATGCCGGTGGTGAAAGTGATCGCCGGGTCGTAGGGGTCGTAGAGCGCCTCGTCGGAGGTGACGCTGCCGCCGCAGGCGTCGTAGACGACGGCGCTTTTGATGCGGTGGCCCGCGCTGTCGCCGCCGAAGCCGCCTCCCTTGGCGACGACGGAGTTCTGGAGCGCGGTGCCTTTCCAGCCGGCGTAGTCGCGCTGAGGGCCTTCGCGTCGCGGAACGGGGCATGCCAGGCCCGAGCGTCCGGTGAGAAGGGTCGCGGCCAGGGGCCTTCCGGGCCCTTGGGAGAGCCGAGCAGTCGGCCTACGTGCCCACGACCGGCGTCGGAGCAGGGCCGACCGTCCCCGATAGGGACCGTTCGGCACTGCCCCGAGGCCGGCTCCACACGGCAGGGTGGAGATTCCGGGGGAAGAGCGCTCCGGGAAAGAGGTCGTCAATGTTGTACCGCACGGTATTCGAGGTGATGACCCACGACGTGTTCACCGCCGGCCCCAGGCTCCGTTCGACCTGCCCACCCAGTCCGCCTCTGCTCTCAGATGTCGACCAATCCCGACCATTCGATCGAGAAGCGAGGGATCACCATGACCTCCGTACACACCACCCGGCGAAAGGACTCCGCGCGCCAAGCCTGGGCCGGTGGCCTGACCGTCTTCGCCGCTGTCATCCTCGGGATCACCGGCCTGGCCGGGATCGCCCGCGGCATCATGGCGATTGCGAAGGACGAGGTCTTCGTCACCACGCCCAACTACGTCTTCACGTTCGACCTGACCTCATGGGGCTGGATACACCTGGCCCTCGGCATCGCGGCGATCCTCGTGAGCTTCGGGCTGTCCCGGGCCTCGACATGGTCACGCGTCGTCGGCGTGGGCATCGCCGCCCTCGTCATCATCGCCAATCTCCTCTCCCTGCCCTACTACCCGGCCTGGTCGATCCTGGTGATCGCGATGTCGGGATTCGTCATCTGGGCCCTGTGCGTGGTGAGGCACGACGAAGGACCGGTATAGAACGACCGATTCCACCAAGGCGGTCCTGGCCCTTCGACGGGGGTTCTCCCGCCGAATGACGCCCGAGCGCGAGCTGGCCGCACCGCCGATGTGCTGGAAACCGCGTGGCAACGATGTCGAACGGCTCTCGGTCCCGGAGCGCAGCGAACTGAACGAAATGCGGCGCCCCAGGTGCCCTGAAAGCCACCGGAGGCGCCGCAGCGTCGACCTATCTCGGGTCGCCCACTCCGCCCACAGCTGGGCTCTTCCCCTTGGTGCGACCTGGTGCGGCCGGACATCGGTCCTCCAGTGACGGCAGTGGCAGCTTCACCCGAGGAACGACAGACGTACCCGACGGTTGGCATTGTCCTTATTGGTGTCCACCAAACTCCGTTAAGGCAACCCCGAGGATAGCCCCCGCTCATCGACCTCGGCGATGGAAGCCCTTGGCGGCGCGCGCAGGGGCGGGGCGGCTAGGCCGTGTCTTCAGCTGTACGCCGTAATCGGCGGGACCTTGCCGGTGAGAAGGGACGTACCAAGTTCCTGAGCCTTGTACACGAGGGGATCGTGCAGGGTGAGCGTTCGGGCATCGCGCCAGAACCGGTCGAGGCCCGAGGAGCGTGCCGTCGCCCGAGCTCCGGTGAGTTCGAAGATGCGGCTGGTCGTCTCCGTCGCCGTGCGGGAGGACACAACCTTGGCAGCGGAGACCGCCAGTGCGGCCCGGCCACGTTCGGCCGAAGTCAGCGCGAGACCAGCTGCGTCGGCGTCCGAGAAGGCACGGGTCGCTTCGTCGGCGAGGAGTTGTGTTGCACGGAGGTCAGCGTCGAGGTGCCCGTACCCGGCGAGGATGTGCGGGTCGTCGACGGCGTTCTCCAGACCACTTACCGGCCAGGGGCGCGAAATCTCGCGTGTGTACTGGGCGGCTTCGGCAAGGGCGCCCTCGACGATGCCGACGAGGACCTGTGTGAGCACCGCCTGGAAGGCCAGGGAGACGAGTGACAGGCGAAGCCAGCGCGTGCTCGAATCGTCCTCGTCGGCTGGGAACGTGCCCAGCACATCACCGGGGTCGGCTCGGACGTCCTCGAAGACGATGCTCCCACTCGCGCTCAGACGCTGGCCCAGGTTGTCCCAGTCCGACGGGTGCGAGATGCCGCCTGTACCCCGACGGGCAACGACCACGAGTCGCGCCGCGCGATCAGCGCGGGTCGAGCTGACGAAGATGCGGTCGGCCACCGCGCAGCCGGTGGCGAACGCGCCTCGGCCGGAGATTGAGAGCGTGTCGCCGGTCTCGGTGGCGATGATCGTGTCGCGCGGGTTACTCACGGCGGCCACGAACAACTGGTCGGCCGCGACTTCCTGCCGCAGTGAGCAGGCCAGTTCGCCGTTGTCGTAGAGCGAGGCACGCCACAGGTGGAGGTAGTGATAGCCGAGGAGGTGTCCGATCGAGGCGTCGCCGGCGGACACGAGCCGGGTGACGGCGTGCGTCGTGCGGTGGTCGTCGGGATCGACGGCGAGCAGCCCGCTCTCGCGCAGCATCTGGATCTCGGCCAGCGGCGGCTGGTTGGCGTGCTGTCTCTCGACCGCGTCCTTCCGCAACCGCTCGGCGACGGCGCGGGCGGTGGTGACAGCGTCTGCGGGGTTCATCACGAGCCTGTCCTTTCACGCTGGGGGCGCCGGAACCGGCGGTGCATGAGAAGCAGGGCCGGGGGAATCAGCACGCACTGGGCGGCGACGGCCACCCAGAATCCGGGCAGTTGTCCGGCGGTCTCGAACTGGTAGTAGAGCCCGCCGCCGACCAACCCGCTGAGGAAGGCGCCGACACCTTCGGCCAGGCGCTGGTGGCTGAAGACCACGGCTGGGGAGCGTTTCGAGCGGGCGAGTGCTTCGAGGACGTTCTTCAGGAGCAGTACGGAGTTTCCCGCGCCGATGGCGAGGATGCCGACGGTGAACGCCACCTCGTTGCCACCGGTGAACGCGATCATGCCGACTGCCAGGCCCCCGAAGCCGAGCGCCATCGCTTTGGTGTAGCGCATCTGCTCGACACGGTCGGCAATCAGGGGCTGGAGCACGGCCAACACCAGGGAGTAGCCCATCATGGCCGCGCCGTAGAACACGGTGGGGACCCGGTCCTCGGCGTAGGACGACAGGTACTGGTAGAAGTGCATGTGCAAGTAGAGCGTCAGAGCCGTTACGGCGAAGGGCAGGACGGCGAGCCCCCGGAGGGCCCGGCGCAGCGGCTCGACCACCACGTGGTCGTCCCTGCTCTCCCGGGGCAGGAACACATGGCCGACCGTCATGAGCGCGTGCAGCACGGTGGCGGCGACGAACATCCCGCCGGGTTCGTGGATGAGCAGGGAACCGACCACCGGGCCGAGTGCGACGCCGACGTTGCCCGTGGCGTAGCTCGCGGCCACCAGGCGTGGTCGTTCGGTCTCGCTCGCGCCGTGGACGGTATACCCTCTGACGCTCGGCGAGTAGAGAGCCGTGGCAGCCGATCGTAGGAACAGCGCGGCGATGGTCACCGTCGGCCAGGCACCGCCGACGACGAATCCCAGCGATCCGAGTGTCTGCAGGATCATCGAGATCAATAGGCAGCGCTGGAACCCGATGCGCTCGGCGAGGGCAGCTCCCGGCACGCCGCCGGCGAACTGCACGAAGGTGGCCAGTCCGAGGACGACTCCCACCTGGCCCATGCTGAGTGACATGCGGTCACGCAGGAGGATGGCCAGATACGGGTAGACGGAGAAGCTGATCACGTTGACGAGGAATCCGCTGCCGAGCAGGGCGCGCTGTGTGCCGGTGAACGAGCGGACGCCGGACAGTACGGAACCGCCCGGCGCCTCACGTCGAGTGAACGTCACGCCGTCCGTGCCTTCTTCCCCCGCATGATCAGGCGGGTGGCTCCGCCGTCGTACGGCCGGCCGTCCCAGTCACCGAAGCACTCGACCTCCTCGAAGCCGACCTGCTGGAACATGTCCCGCAGTTCCCTGGCGCTGTAGACGTAGCAGGTGAGGGAGGAGTGCTCGGCCGTGTTGCCCCGCACCATCGTCCAGTCGGTCCGGTACCGGGTCCAGTCGTCCAGGATGGTGTCGCGCATGACGACCATGCCTCCCGGAATGTCGACGATCTTCGGTGGGCCGACCCAGGACGCATACGTCTCCTTGCTGAGCAGGTCCACGATCAACTGTCCGTCCGGTGCCAGTGACTCGTAGGCGTTGCGCAGGACTTGGAGGTTCTCTTCGGGGTCCTCGAAGTAGCCGAAGGAGGTGTACATGTTCAGCACGACGTCGAATGCCCCCGGTGCCACGTACTCGCGCGCGTCCGCCTGGACGAGCGCGGCTTCGACCTTGGCGTCCGCGCAGACGACGGCAGCTCGTTCGAGCAGTTCGCTGTGGAGATCCACACCCGTGGTCCGGTAACCCTGAGCGGCCAGGGGCACGGTGTACACCCCGACGCCGCAGCACTGGTCGAGCACGCGGCTGCCCGCCGGGAAAGCGAGCAGCGGCGACGTGGTCACCACCTCGGCGGCCCGCCGCTCCCTCTCGGGCGAGAAGAGCACCGCAGAGAAGCCGGACCACAGGTTCAGGTCCTCGTACCAGTCCATCGTTCCCCTCCCGTCGTGCGACGCAACGCGCGTCCCTTCTACATGTCGTGCCGCGAGCGGGAGAAGTTCCCGCTTCCGGGTGGCGGTCAGCGTGACGGGCGGACGCCCAGGCCCGGTTCGTCGCCCAGGACGATACTGCGGTCGTAGAGACGGAGTCCTCGGAACGGGGGGTCGCTGAGGTAGAGGTGTCCGTCCATATCGATGTGGTCGGCGAGCGGAGCGAGCTGCGCGGCCTGGCTGATGGCCAGCTCGGACTCGCACATGCAGCTGAGCATGGTCCGGAGCCCGGCTTCCCGGCCGGCCTCCATGACCCTGCGAGCCCCCCGGATCCCGCCGGCCTTGCACAGCTTGACGACGATGCCGTCGGCGTACGAGCGTGCGGCAAGAACACTGGCGACGTCGGTGCACCCCTCGTCGAGGAAGACCGGCAACCGGTCCGGGAACTCCCGGTAGCGGTGGTAGTCATCTACGGCCGTGGTGGGGAAGGGCTGCTCAATGAGCTGGATACCCAGTTGGCGCAGGCGGGGTGTAAGCGCGCGTGCGGTGTTAAGGTCCCACGCCTCGTTCGCGTCGATACGGACGGGCAGCGCCGTCACTGCCCGAATCGCCTCCAGCGCCTCCAGGTCGTCCGGCCCTCCGACCTTCACCTTGAGCGCACCCACCTCCGGTGCCTTGCGGACCGCGCTCACGGCTTCGTCCGGACTCGCCATGCTGATGGTGTAAACCGTAGGCCCCAGGGTTCTGGGCATGTTGAACAGCTCCCAGGTCGGCCGGCCCGCGGCCTTGCCGATCCAGTCGTGCACCGCACCGTCCAAAGCCATCCGTGCGCCGGCCGGCGCGTCCCAGTTCTCGATGCGGTCGAGGGCGAGCTGCGGGTTGTTCAGGTTCGGCCCGAGGATCTGCACGCCCTCGGCTTCCACCGCGTCCACGACGTCGTCGGCGGTCACTCCGCTGTACTCGGTCGGTGTGCCCTCGCCGAAGGCGGTTATCCCGTCGTACGTGAGGGTGACCATGCAGGTGTCGACGGAGTTGATCTCGCCTCGGGAGCTTTTCACCGTCTCGATGAGCTGCAAGGACTCGCGTCGCACGGCGAGTTCGGTCCTGCCGGAATCATGATCCATGGGTGAGCCTCTCTCGGTCGTTCAGGTCTTCTGGAACTTGGCGGGTCTCTGTGCCGACTTGTTTCACAAGGGATACGCGTGACGAGTGAAGGAGATGGCGATGGAATGGTTCGAGGACGAGACGTTGTGGGTCGATTTCTCGGATGTGTTGTTCTCCGCCGGACGTGCCGAGGAGGCCCGGGCCAGGGTCGGCTCGTCGCCGCTGCTGCGGGTGCCTGCCGGTGCCGCGGTGCTCGATCTCGGTTGCGGGCCGGGGGCGTACGCGATTCCGCTGGCCGGGAGCGGGGCCGCGGTCACCGGTGTGGATCTCAGTGAGGCTCTGCTCCGGCGCGCGAAGGAGGGGGCGTCGGAAGCCGGAGTGGAGCTGCGGCTCGTCCGAGCGGACATGCGTGAGTTCATCGAGCCTGACCGGTTCGATCTGGCCATCAGCATGTACACCTCTTTCGGTCTCTTCGCCGATCACGACGAGAACATGGGGGTCCTGCGGAATGTGCGGGCGAGTCTCAAGCCGGGAGGTCACTTCCTGATCGACCTGTACGGGAAGGAGATCCTGGCCCGGGACGGCGGTCTGCCGCACATCTTGGATGTCGAGGGCGGCACGATGATCGTCCGTGGCACGATCCTCGGTGACTGGGAACGGTTCCGGGACGACTTCATCCTGGTCCAGGGCGAGCGGGCCCGGACGGCGTTCGTCGAGCACACCCTCTACAGCGCGTTCGAGCTGAAGACGATGCTCGTCGAGGCGGGGTTCACCGACGTCGAGTGCTTCGGTGGCTTCGACGCCGAGCCCTTCGACAATCACGCCCGACGGCTGATCGTGCGAGGCAGTCGCGGGTCGGAAGCGGCCTAACACCGCGGGCGCGTCTCGGCATGCACGGCTCCCGCCGCGGTGACCGCACGGTGCGTGGCGATCTCCGCGGTGGGGCCCTCGGCGAGCACGATGCCCACATAGCCGCGTCCGTCGGTCAGTTGGTCGATGTTCGCTCCGATCGCCTTCGTCGGATACCAGGTGGGCTGCCCCGGGTAGCGGGAGATGTCCTCAAGACCGTGTACGGCGACGAGTTCGCCCGCCTGTGTCGGGTAGGCAAGGACGAACGCGACAGCCGGGCCTCCGGACAAGGGGGCGTCGAGCAGCCGTGGCCGGACGCCGAGTGCGAGGTCGACCAGGCCGCCGTACACGTTCACGTCGAGCGCGCGGCACATGGATTCCCCGACCAGCGCCCCGCCGATGCGGGGATTCACCTCGATCAGCCGTGGCCCGTCGGCCGTCATCGACAGTTCGATGTGGGCGAACCGGTCGGTGTATTCGAGAGCCGCGAGGACCTCCCCGAGCCACGCCTCGATCTCCCTCAGCTCGGCCGGCGGCAGCGCCACGGGAAACGCCGTCACGTCCTCCCGGAAGAAGGGCTGCGCGGACATGAGGCGGCTGGAGAGGCCCAGCAGCCTCGTCTCCCCCGCCCAGGTCACCGTCTCCGCGCTGTAGACCGGTCCGGCGAGGAACGGCTCGGCGAACAGTCCTCCGAAAAGGGAGGCGCCCTCGGCCTCCCGGTGGAAGCGGGAGAGGTCCTGAGCGTTGCGGATGAGCCACACGTTCTGGCTGCTGGTGCCTGCCGTGTCCTTGACGATGGCGGGCAGCCCGACGGTCGCGGCGAGCCGTTCCAGATCCACCGCGGCCGCCTCCTCCACCGGCATGGCCCCGAACGGGCTGAGTCCCTTGCTGTACAGGAGGTCGCGGACGCGGGCCTTGTCGCGTACGAGGCGGATGACGGCCGGGGCGATGCCGGGCAGGCCGAACTCGGCGGCGAGTTCGGTACCGGCCACGCCCCAGGTGTCCGTCGAGCTGATGAGGCCGCGAAGGTCCTCGATCGACGTGAGAGCCTCGGTGACCGCCTTTCGGTCGCCGGTGTCGACCGCGACGACTTCGACGGATCCGGCGGGCAGGGTGGCGAGTTCGTGCAGGTACAGCGGCTCCACACCGGTCAGCAGCACCAGTCGCTCGCCCGACTCGTGTGCGGCGCGGGCGAGGTGGGCGAGGCCGAAGGAGAGCATCTCAAGACAGGCGATGGTCATACCTACATGTCGGTCCCATGTCCGGGAAAGTTCCCGCTATAAGCGGATCCGAAGGCAGTTCCCGCCCGTGTGGACCGGGCTGCCCGGAATGATCCGTGATCAGCTCCGAACGGCGTCCTCGGCCGCTCGTATCTCCAGGGTGGGGATGGCCGCGAGGAGACTGCGGGTGTAGGCGTGGCGGGGGCGCGAGGTGAGATCCTCGGTGCGGCCCTGCTCGACGATGCGGCCGTCCTGCATGACGGCGATCCGGTCCGCCAACTGCGAGACGACGGCGAGGTCATGGGTGATGAACAGGCATCCGAGGTCGAGTCGTTCCCGCAGATCGCACAGGAGGTTGAGGACCTTCGCCTGGACGGATACGTCGAGTGCCGTGACCGGTTCGTCACAGATGAGCAGCCGGGGTTCCAGAGCCAGTGCGCGGGCGATCGCCACCCGCTGCTGCTGTCCTCCGGACAACTGGCGGGGGCGGCGGTCCCCCACCTCCGGGTTCAGCCCCACGAGGTCGAGGAGTTCAGCGACGCGCGCCGACCGGGACCGTGCGTCGCCCAGCCGGTGGATGCGCAGAGGTTCCTCGATGGCCTGCCGTACCGTCTGGCGCCCGCTGAGCGTCAGAGAAGGGTCCTGGAACACCATCTGGACCTGTCTCCGGTGCGCGCGAAGAGCGCGCCGCCCCCGGATCGCGTGTACGTCCGCCTCTCCCACGCGCACCACCCCCGTATCGGGGCGGTGCAGCCCGGTCACGACGCGCGCCAGGGTCGTCTTGCCGCAGCCCGACTCGCCGACCAGCCCCACGATCTCACCGGCCGCGACACTCATCGTGACGTCCTTGACCACCGTCACGGCGTTCGGACCGCCGTGACGAGCGCTCACCTCCACGATCTCTAGCACGAGGTGTCTCCCTTCCCCACGGCGACCGTCGGCCCACCGGGGTGCCGAAGGCAGGCCGACCAGTGCGTGGCCGCTCCTGCGAGTGCTTCCAGAGGAGGCGCCGCGTCCACGCAGGAGGCCACGGCAAGGGGGCAGCGGGGGGCGAACCCGCAACCGATGGCGTCGTCCGGGCCGGTGCCTCCCTGGCCCGGCATGGTACGGAACCGGGTACCGGGTGCCGTGCCCGGGCGCGGGACCGCGTCCAGCAGCCCCCGCGTGTACGGGTGGTCGGGCCGGGTGAGCACGGCGGCGAGGGGTCCCGTCTCCACGATCCGGCCGGAGTACACGACGGCGACTGAGTCGGCCAGCCGGGTCACCACCCCGAGGTCGTGGCTGACGACGACCATGGACATGGCCAGCTCCTCGCGCAGGCGGGCCAACAGGTCGAGCAGTTGGGCCTGCACGGTGACGTCGAGGGCGGATGTGGGCTCGTCGGCGATCAGCAGCTCGGGCTCACAGGCCAGAGCCATGGCGATCTGCGCCCGCTGACGCATTCCGCCGGACAGCTGGTGGGGGAATTTGCGTGCGACCGTGGTGGGGTCGGGCAGGCCGGCCAGGTGCAGGAGTTCCTCGGTGACCCGGCGGGTCGCGGGGCGCCGCCCTCCGCGGCCCGCATTGCGGACCGCCTCGTCGACGTGCGCCCCGATCGTCCTGAGCGGGTTTAGAACAGCCCCGCTGTCCTGGAAGACCACCCCGACCTTGTGGCCGTTGATCCGGCGGCGCTCCGCCGTGGTGAGCCCGACCATCTCGCACGTTCCGGCGCCGTCCGCCAGCGCGGCGGAGCCGGTGACCACCGCGTACGGGTCCAGCAGGCCGAACGGGGCCAATGCGGCCGTGGTCTTGCCGCTGCCGGTCTCGCCGACGAGGGCGAGGACTTCGCCCCGGCGGACCTCGTACGACATGCCCGCGACGACGCGACGCCGCTCACCGTCCCGCGGGTAGGTGACGGTGAGGTCCCGCACGCGGAGGACCGGGGTCACCTCGGGGCGTCCTCGCAGCGTCTCCGGTGGGGAGGATGTCGTACGCTCGGCGGCGCGGGGCGCGGACGGTGCGGCCTTCCGGCGCATCGGCCACGCCGACCCGGTTCGTGTCGGCCGGACCAGGCGGAGGACGGAGGGCCGTTCCTCGCCGGCCGCCAGCCGCTCACCGAGCAGGTTGCTGGCGAACACCACTGCCGTGATGGCGATGCCGGGCGGATAGGCGAGCCACCACGCGGAGTCCATGAACGCCCTGCCCTCGACGAGCATCTGTCCCCACTCGGCGTTCGGCGGCGCGACACCCAGGCCGAGGAAGCTCAGCGTGGCCACGCCCAGGACGATCGTGCCGACATCGGTACTGGCGTAGACGAGGCAGGGCGCCAGTGCCGGCGGGAGCAGGTGCCTGCCGAGGATGCGCGCACGGCCCGCGCCCAGCAGACGAAGTGCGTCCAGATGAGGGCTCTTGCGCAGGTCGGCGACGCGGGCGCGCGCGATCCGCGCGTACGGCGCCCACGACCAGAGGGACAGCGCCAGGATCAGGTTCTCCACACCGGGACCGCGTACGCCGATGACCGCGAGGGTCACCAGCATTCCGGGAAGCGAGACCACCACGTCGATCACCCGGGAGACGGCCCGGTCGAACCATCCGCCGAGATAGCCCGCGGCGGCCCCGATGACGGTACCGGCCGTCAGGGCGACCGCGAGCACGGCGGCGGTGACCGAAAGGGAGATCCGAGCACCGTGCAGGATCCGGCTGAGCTGGTCCCGGCCGAGCTGATCGGTACCGAGCGGGTGCTCCGAGGACGGCGGCAGCAGCCCGGCCGTGAGGTCGTTGGCGGTCGGATCGGCCGGGGAGACGACCGGGGCCAGTACCCCGACGACCGCGAAGAGGATCAAGGGCAGTGCCAGCAGCACCGTGCCGATCCACGCGCGGCGCCCCGGACTTCGTGCCTCAACGGTCATGGCAGCTCCTTCCGGGTTCGCGCTCCCGGAACACCGACCGGTTCGCGGAGCGCCGCGTCCGTACCCGAGGTCTTGCTCCACGGGAGCATGGGCCGACGGCGGGAACGGGCGTCCCCGCCCC
The DNA here is from genome assembly GCF_000261345.2 of Streptomyces globisporus C-1027. Classification (NCBI taxonomy): domain Bacteria; kingdom Bacillati; phylum Actinomycetota; class Actinomycetes; order Kitasatosporales; family Streptomycetaceae; genus Streptomyces; species Streptomyces globisporus. The sequence goes on from NZ_CP013738.1 coordinate 885,593, forward strand.
GCCGGGAGCGGGGATCTATGAGCCCCTGGAGCACATCCGCACAGCGGTTGGCGAGGATGAAGCCGCCTCCCATGACGAGGGTGGCCGCCTGGAGCGCCGGGACGTCCCGGGAACCGGCTGCCTGGACGAAGTAGGCGCCCATGCCGGGCCAGCCGAAGATCTGTTCCACCACGACGGTGGCCACGAGAAGGCTGCCGATGCCGAACGCGGCGACGGAGAGGATCGGTCCGGCGGCATTGGGCAGTCCGTCCCGGATGACGATCGACAGCGTTCCACTGCCCCGTGCCTGCGCCGCGCGTACGTAAGGCCGATCGAGGGCATCGCGCAGCGTGACGGCGACCACGCGGCTGAGGACACCGGCAACGGGCAGGCCCAGTACGGCCATCGGCATCAGCCACGTCGAGGGGCCCGCCATCCCTGATGTCGGGAGCAGCCCGAGGCGGATCGCCAGATACAGGACGAGGAGATAGCTCAGCCAGAACGACGGGATCGAGCTGACCAGCAGCGCGCCGGTGCGCAGCGCCCCGCGCAGGACCCCGCGCCGGAGTACCGCACCGGCGACGCCGACGCCCACGCCGACCACGACGGCGACGACAGCGGATCCGCCCACCAGCGCCAGCGTGACACTCAGCCGGTCCGCGACTTCGGGGCCGATCGCGGCGTCCGTACGCAACGAGCGCCCGAAATCGCCGGTGCAGGCGTCGGCGAGCCACCGTACGTAGCGCACGGGTGCCGGGTCGTCGAGCCCGAGTTCCCCGCGGACGGCCTCGATCTGCTCCGGCGTGGCGGGGCGGCCGGCCCGGGTCGCCGCCAGCACCGCCGCGGGGTCGCCCCGCGCGAGCAGGACGAGGGCGAAGGTCCCCACCGACATCGCCAGCAGCACGCCGACGGTGTCCACGGTCCACCGGGCGACGTGACCGCCGGCGGTCGCCAGCCGGCCCAGCGGTCTCACCCGACCGTCACCCCGGTGAGATCCAGGTCCACGTCCGTGGGCGGGACGGCGAATCCCTTCACCGTGTCCCGGGTCGCGTAGATGCGCGGCCGGTAGACCAGGGGGACGAATCCGGCGTCGGCTGCGACCTCGTCGTAGAGCTTCTGGTACGCGGCGGCGCGTGCGGTGGGATCGTCCGCGAACACCGCCTTGTCGACCAGGTCTTCGGTGGCCTTGGTCACCCAGAGCGGGCCGCGGGCTCCGGAGGTGAACATGGAGACGATCGAACCCGAGGGGTCGTAGGGCGCGCCGAGTCCCTCGAAGAAGGTGATGTCGTAGGTTCCTTCCGCCCGCTCGTCGTAGTACGCGGCGGCGTCGACCGGGGAGATGTCGACGGCGATGCCGACCTCCTTGAGGGATCCGGCGACGGCCTCGGCCATGGAGCGGGGGTCGAGCTGTCCCTGGGCGGGGGTGGCGGGGATGAGCAGTTTGAGGGAGAGGCGCTTTCCGTCCTTGACCCGGTTTCCGCCGTCGAGGGTGTACCCGGCGGCGTCCAGTGTGCTGCGGGCCGCTGCCTGGTCGAAGTAGTCCGGCAGGTCGGTGCCCGAGTCGGGCACGTTCGGGGGGAACACCCGCCGTGCGGGCTTGCCGTAGCCCTGGAACAGGGCCTTGGTGAGGGCGCTGGTGTCGATGGCCTGGCGTACCGCCTCGCGCACGGCTCGGTCTCCGGCCGGGCCGCCGGCGTTGAACCCGAGCATGATCGAGACGTCCGGATCGCCGACGAGCGACGTGATGTCTCCGCGCCCGCTCAGTGTCTTGGCCTCGACCGGTGTGATCGGGGCCTGGTAGGCGCCGCCGATGAGGTCGATCTCCCGGTTGCTCAGAGCGTCGAGCCGGGCCTGGGAGTCCGGTATGACCTTGAACTCGACCCGCTCCAGCTTCGGCCGGGTTCCCCAGTAGTCGTCGTTGCGTACCAGCTTGGCCCCGGTCGCGGAGTTGGCCTCCAGCTTCCACGCCCCGGTTCCGACAGCCTTCTGGAACGTGCCGTCGGCTTTCGCCGCCTTCGGACTGAGCAGTCGTACCGGCCGGATGATCGACAGTTCCTGCAGCAGCGGCTCGTACGGCTCCGAGAGAGTTAGCCTGACGGTGTCCTTGTCCGGGGTCTCCACGGCCGAGATGACCTGGGAGGCCCGGAAGAAGGTGAACTTCTTGTTGCCCACCCACCGGTCGAAGTTCCACTTCACGGCGGCGGAGTCGAAGGGCGTTCCGTCGGTGAAGGTGACGCCGTCCCGCAGGTCGAAGCTGACGCTTCTGCCGTCCTCGGCGACGCTCCACGACTCCGCGAGTCCCGGCTTCAGCTTCCCGCCCTCCGCGTAGGTGACGAGGGGCTCGTAGACGGCGTCGAGCAGGACGAAGTTGCCGGTGAACGCATGGGGGTCCAGGGCCCCGGACTCCTCGCTCAGGCCGACGCGCAGCACCGTGCTGGTGGAGCCCGATGTGCCGGGGCCGGCGGAGCACCCGCCGATCAGCACGGTCGAGGCGGCGAGGACGACGAGGGTGGCGCGGGGTCGTAGCACGGACACTCCTGGCGGACGGTAGCCATGGCACGGTGGGGGATCGCCCACCGCGGGAGTAGTCGGTGGGCCGGTACGGATAGTTCCCGCCGATCACCAGATGCTTGCGTGGTCATAGTGACGCCCGTGCCTGACCGGCCTCCCTCGTCTCTGCCAGCGGATGCGCTCCGTACGCGATCCGCACGATCCCGTCGTCGTGCCGCGTGGTGGTGGCTTCGACGCCGAAGACCTCGCGCATGACCGCGGGGGTGAGGACGTCGAGCACCGGGCCGGCGGCGACCGCCGCGCCGTGGTCGAGGACGACGATCAGGTCGCAGAGGCGGGCGGCGAGGTCGAGGTCGTGGAGGACGGCCAGGGTGCTGACGCCGGTGGAGCGGATGAGGTGGAGGAGTTCGAAGCGGGCGCGGATGTCGAGGTGGTTGGTCAGCTCGTCCAGGACCAGCAGGCGCGGCTCCTGGGCCAGGGCGCGGGCGAGGAGGACGCGTTGGCGTTCGCCTCCGGAGAGGGAGGCGTACTCGCGTGTGGCGAAGAGGCGGATGCCGCAGCGGTCGATGGCGTCGGCGACGGCGCGCCGGTCGTCGGGGCCCTCGCGGCCGACCAGCCCGTGGTGGGGAGTGCGACCGAGCTCGACGATCTCGGCCACGGTGAGGCCACCGGTGCTGCCCGCCGGGTCCTGGAGGACCGCGGCGGTACGGCGGGCGGCGGTGCGGGGCGCGAGACGCCAGACGTCGTCGTCACCGACCCTCACGACACCCTTGGTGGGCCGGAGTGAGCGGTAGACGGTGCGGAGGAGGGTGGATTTGCCGCTGCCGTTGGGGCCGACGAGTCCGACGACCGCTCCGGGCAGGACTTCCAGGTCGACCCCTTGGAGGACGGGTGTGCCTTCCAGTTCGACGTGGACCTGGTCGACGGTGAGCTTCATACGGTGTCCAAGCCCTTGTTGCGGCGCAGCAGCCAGACGAAGAACGGGGCGCCGAGCAGCGCGGTGAGGATGCCGAGCGGCAGTTCGTTCGGGCGGATGAGGGTGCGGGAGAGGAGATCGACGAGGACGAGGTAGACGGCTCCGAGCAGCGCGGTGAGCGGGAGGAGCCGCCGGTGGTCGGCGCCGACCGTGAGGCGTACGAGATGGGGGATCATCAACCCGACGAAGCCGATGCCGCCGGCCACCGCGATGACCGAGCCGGTGAGCAGCGCGGTGATGACCAGCAGGACGGCACGCAGCCGGTTGACGTCCACGCCGAGGGCGGTGGCGGATTCGTCGCCCGCCAGGACGGCGTTGAGCTGCCGGCCGAAGAGCCCGAGCAGGGCCGTGCAGGTGAGGACGATGGTGGCGACGACGGGCAGTTGGTCCCACTGGGCTCCGGCAACGCTGCCGAGCATCCAGAACATCACCGTGCGCAGCTCGGTGGGGGTGGCCCAGAGCTGGACGAAACTGGTCGCGGAGAGCAGAACGTATCCGACGGCGACCCCCGCGAGCACGAGGCGGGTGGGAGCCAGGCGGCCTCGGCGGCGGCCCAGGGCGAAGACCACCGCCCCGGTGGCGAGAGCGCCGACGAAGGCCGCTCCCGCCACGCCCACTCCCCCGATGCCGATCCCGCCGAGGGTGATGACCAGGACCGCGCCGAAGGAGGCTCCGTAGGAGAAGCCGAGCACGGTCGGGTCGGCCAGCGGGTTGGCGACGAGGGTCTGTAGGACGGCACCGGCCACCGCAAGCCCGGCACCTGCGAGGGCCGCGAGCAGAACCCGGGGCGTGCGGAAGTTCCACACGATCTGGTCCAGTGCCGGGTCGTCGGTGGCCCCCTGTCCGGTGAGGTGGTGGGCCACGACGGTCCAGACATCGGCGACCGGGATCGTCACCGCGCCGATGCTGATCGCCGTGATCATGGCGGCGATCAGCGCGACGAGCAGGACGGTGACGCCGAGGGAGAGCCGCAGCCCCGTCAGAACGCGTCGGGGTGGAGTGCCTCGGCGATCTTCTCCACGGCCAGGTCGTTGCTGGGGCCGAGGTAGATCGAGTCGGACAGCACCACGTACGCGTCGTTCTTCGAGGCCGTCCACTGAGGGAACTCCTTGAGCAGCTTCTTGGCGTACGCCGTGGGGTCGGGGTCGTTGTAGCTGATGACGACGAGGGCGTCCACGTCGGCGGCGGCGACCTTCTCCTTGCTGAGGTCGGCGAAGGAGCCCTTGGCCGCGTTCTCGAAGGCGTTGGTGCCGCCCGCGTTGGCGAGGACGTCGTTGTAGATGCCCTTGGCGACGACGGAGCTGAAGTCGTTACCGCCCATGCTCATGTTGGAGAAGAGCACCATGACCTTGGGCTTCTTCTCGCCCTTGACCTTTTCGGCGACCTCGGCGATGCGCTTGTCGGACGCGGCGATCAGCTTCTCGGCCCGGTCGCTGACACCGAAGACCTTGCCCATGTCGCGCAGCAGGGTCCGGCTGTCCTCCATGGTCATCTTGGCGGCGTCCTGGTCGCAGCCCTGCGGCGAGATGTAGCTGTTGGCGCCGACCTGCTTCAGCTGGTCGCGGGTGGCGAAGCCGTTCTTGGCGTCGAAGCCGTAGGCGGTGGTGGACAGGACGAGGTCGGGGCGCTGGGCGAGCATCGCCTCGCGGGGGATGTCGAAGGCGTCGTTGAGCTTGATGTCGCCCTTCGGCAGCTTCTTGATCTCGTCGGCGCGGCCCGGGACCTCGGACATGCCGTAGGTCTGCTGGTTGACGACGATGCGTTCCTTCAGCCCCAGGGACAGCAGTGTGGAGACCTCGGCGACCGAGGCGCCGTTCATGACGACGACGCGATCGGGGGCCTTGGTGAAGGTCTGCCGCACCCCGCAGTTCTCCAGCGTCACCGGGTAGCCGCCGGACGAGGACGAGGCGGCGGGCTTCTCGGCCGCCGCCGTCTTCCCGTCCGACGAGTCCCCGCATCCGGCGGTCGCGAGGCCGACGACGGCCATCATTCCGAGGGCGGCGATCCGCTTGGTGGACATGTGTGCTCCTAGTTCATGGCCGGCCCATGGCCGGGGTTCGCATCAAAAGTCGGACGGGAGTCGGCGCCAGTTCCCGGCTCATGGGAGCCGGGCGCGGTCGGGGCCGGGAGATCGCCCCGGGCCACGCAGTGGTCCAGCTGCCGGAAGAAGGCAGCCCGGACGATCACCGGGTGATCGGGCGGGAGAGAACCTGCCGCTGCCGTGAGGCCGGTGCGCACGTGGTCGGCCTGAACGGCTGCCAGGGCGAGGTCTCCGTCCGTGCCGATCGGTGCTTCGGGCAGGGAGTCGAAGAACGCCAGGACCGCTGCGGCGTCCTCGGTGTCCTGGGATATCCGCTCCCGCCAGGTGTCCAGGGAGAGCGTCTCGACCGCGTAGCCGTACTCGCGCAGCCAGCGGTGCAGGTCCTGCTGGCGTACCGGGGTTCCCGCGTGGTGGTGGACCACCGCGGCCGGGCGCCGCGTTCCGGGGCCGGTCGCCACGATCTCGGCGGCCACCCGGTCGGCCGGGGTCCACGACTCCTCCGTGAAGAGGTCGGGCACGACGCCGACGGGTACTCCGGCGCGCAGGACCGTCCACAGGAAGTCCTGGCGGTTGACCGTTCCCGTACCGATCGGTCCGACGACGCGGCCGAGCCGGTGAACGGTCACAGGCAGACCGCGCTCGGCGGCCTGTTCCAGAAGGCGTTCGGAGGCCCACTTGGTCTGCTGGTATCCGTAGCGCAGCCCGTTGTGGGCGGCGAGGAACGACTCCGGGAACTCGGGGCTCAGGGCACGGGGCGGGCCGACCGAGAGGGTGGAGACGTAGTGCAGCGGGACGCGTCGCGGTGCGGCCAGCCGCAGGAGGGCGTGGGTGGAGTCGGTGTTGGCCGGGCGGAGCGCGGTGTAGTCGCGGACGACACTCACCGCCGCACCGTTGTGGACGATGGCGTCGACGGTGGTCCCGAGGTCGTCGAACTGCCCCTGCTCCAGGCCCAGAAGAGGCCGGGCGAGGTCAGCCGGGAGCGGGATCACCCGGCGGTGCTGGTCCGGCGACAGCGACAGGCCGGCCGCCACCAGTGCCGAGTGGACACGTTCCCGGGCTGCTTCGGGGCTTGCCGCCCGTACGGCGCAGACGACCTCGGCAGCGGTGCGGCGCAGCAGTTCGGCGAGCAGGTGGGTACCGACGAAGCCCGTGGCCCCCGTGAGCAGGATTCTCCGGGGCGGCCAGGCGGCCGTGTCGCCCCCCGGTCGGATGTCGGGGGCGAGGACGGTGTCGGCGGCCAGGGTGGACGGCAGTACGGACCCGGTCGCCGGGTCGCCCGGACGGGAGCCGGACTCGGTGGCCAGGAACGCGGCGAGGGCGGCGGAAGTGGCGTGCTGGAAGAGCCAGGCCACCTTCACCTCCCTCCCCAGCTCGGTGGCCAGGCGGTTGGCGGCCTGGATGGCCTGGAGGGACTGGGCCCCGCGGTCGAAGACGTCGTCGTGTTCGGTGAGGTCACCGGCCGCCAGTACCTGCCGCCAGACATCGGTGACGGCCTGCGTCAGCGTGTCGTCCCCTGAGGTGGCGTCAGCGGCTCCCGGCGAGGGGATCCGTTCGATCAGGGCGGTGCGGTCCGTCTTGCCGGACGCCGTGCGCGGCAGGCGGGGCAGGAAGCTGAGCAAGGTGGGGATCATCGCCGCGGGCAGCCGGGCCTTGAGGTGGTCGCGTACCGCGGAGAGCGAGGGCGGGTCCTCGGCAGGGACCAGGTGTGCGGTGAGCCTGCGGGCACCGTCGGGCAGCACCTGCCCCACCACGGCCGCGTCCTTGATGCCGGGGTGGGCGAGCAGGGCGCTCTCGACCTCGGCAGGCTGGACCCGGTGGCCGCTGATCTTGAACTCGTCGTCCACGCGGCCGAGATAGCGCAGGAGACCGTCCGCCCCGACCTCCACGCGGTCGCCGGTGCGGTAGGCGCGTGGCGCGGCGGGCAGACCGTCCAGCCGCACGAATCGCGCGGTGGTCTCTTCCGGCAGGTTGCGGTAGCCGTGGGCGAGCGCGGGACCCAGCAGGTACAGCTCGCCGTCGATCACGGCGACCCGGCTGCCGGGCAGTGGGCGGCCCACGGGGGTGTCATCGGGGGCGAGAGCCGGGTCGTTGAGGTCGGCTGCGGTGGCCACCACCGTTCCCTCGGTCGGCCCGTAGGTGTTGACCAGGCGAACGTCCGTCCCGACGGCCTTGCGCCACCGGGCCGCCCGCTCGGGCAGGGCCGCCTCGCCGCCGATCACGACGGTACGTACGCTGCCCGGCAGTGTGGCCGCACCGGTGGACAGGGCGTAGGCCACTTCGTGCCAGTACGCGGTCGGCAGGTCGAGGAACGTGACGGCCAGGCGCTCGCACACGGCGAGGAAGTGCGGGATCGAGTCCGTCATGTCCGGCTCGCGGATCGCCAGGGTGGCGCCGGAGCACAGCGTCAGGAAGATCTCCTCGATGCTGGTGTCGAAGTGGAGGGGCGCGAACTGGAGGACGCGGTCGGTGCGCCCGGGCCCGTAGCGGAGGCCGGCGGCGGCAATGAAGTGGGCCAGTGCGCCGTGCCCGACCTCGACGCCCTTGGGCTGCCCGGTGGAGCCGGAGGTGTGGAGCAGGTAGGCCAGGTCGTCCGGTCCCGGCGCGGTGAGTCCCGCGCGCTCGGGCTCCGTACCTCGCGGGCCGTTGGTCAGCAGGATCTCGCTGTCGGGGAAGAGATGGGCGTACCGCTGTTCGGTGACGACGAGGGCGGGGGCGGCGGAGGTGAGCAGGGCGGCGGTACGGTCCGCCGGGGCGCTCGGGTCGAAGGGGCAGTAGACGGCCCCGGCGGCCATGGTGCCGATCAGGACGGTGACGGCTTCGATGCCCCGGGGCAGTACGATGGCGACCCGGTCGCCGCTGCTCACACCGCGTCCGGCGAGTCGGTGGGCGAAGCGGCGGGCTTCGCCGAAGAGACCGGCGTACGTGAGGCTCCGCCCGCCCTCCTCGACGGCCACCGCACCGCCGCGGCGGGCCGCGTGGTCGGCGATCAGCGAGAGCACGGGGAGTGGCGGCGCGGGCAGCGGGTCACCTTCCAGCACGTGGATCGGTGGTGTGCCGCTGGTGGTCCGCGCGGAGGGCAGGGCGGTGAGCGGCTGTTCGGGCTCGGCGACCGCCTCCGTCAGCAGGGTGAACAGCGCCCTGCGGTGCTCCCTCACGTCGTCGGCGGTGTACAGGTCGGGGTTGGCGTCCACGGCGAAGCGCAGGCCGGTGCCTTCGGAACGGTCGTACACGTTGACGGCGAGGTCGTCGACGGGGCCGGCCGAGACGTTGTGGACGGTGCTGCGGTGTCCGGCGAAGCGCAGATCGTAGGCGAAGGGCATGATGTTGACGCCGGGGCCGGAGAGGCGTCGCCCGCCGCCCACGAGCCGCAGGTCGCGGCGGATCTGCTCGTAGCGGTAGCGCTGGTGCGGCAGAGCGGCGCGTATCTCCCGGGAGACGGTGGTGACCAGGGTCCGCAGACTGTCGTCCTGGCCGACGGGCACGCGCAGCGGCAGGACGTTGCGGACCATGGCGGGCACGCGCAGGGACACCGATCCGAAGCGGCCCATCGCGGGCACGCTGAGCACGATCTCCGGTGCCCCGGTGGCGCGGTGGAGGTGGGCGGCGGTCACGGCGAGGAGGATCTCCGACCAGGACACCTTCAGGGCGCGGGCGGTGGCGCGCAGCGCTGCCGTCTCTCCCGCGTCGAGATCGGCTGTGTCCCGGAGGAAGGAGGCGGCCGGGAGTGCGGAGCGGCCTGCGGGGGTGGCGACCTGGGGCCGGTCGGCGTACCTGCGGTTCCAGTGGTCCCGGTCACGGGCGAATTGCTCGGACGCACGGTAGGCGGCCTCCTCCTCCCGTACGGAGGCGAGTGTGCCGAAGCCGCTCGGGCCCGGCTCGGTGCCGGCCACGAGGGAGGTGTAGAGGTCGGCGACGCGGCGGGCGACGAGGGAGAGGCCGAAGCCGTCGAGCGCGATGTGGTGGACGCGGTGGTACCAGAGGTGCCGGTCGTGGGCCAGCCGGAACAGGGCATGGCCGAACAGCGGGCCGTGGGTCAGGTCGACGGGGCGGGCGATGTCCTTGTCCATCCAGCGCAGTGCGGCGGCGTGGGGGTCGGGTGCCTCGGAGAGGTCGGCGGTGTGGAGGTGCCACCCGGGTGTGGCTGTGTCGACCTGCCCGGGGCGGCCCTCCTCGTCCGCCGTGAAGACGCAGTGCAGTGCCTCGGTCTCCTCGACCGCCCGGCGCAGGGCGGCTTCGAAGTGGTCCACGTCGACCGGGCCTTCGATCACCACGTACTCGGCGGTGTTGTAGGCGGGGCTGGAGGGGTCGAGCTGGTGCCCGGTCCAGATGCCCTCCTGGGCACCGAGCAGCGGGTGGCGGCGAAGAGCGTGTTCAGGCGGTGCCATGATTTCCTGCTTCCTGTCGTGCTCGCTGCCGTTCGTCCAGGAGCTGCCACCAGTGCTGAAAGGTGGGGAGTTCGGCGAGGTCGATGAAGGAGACGTCGATGCCGTACTCCTGCCAGCGCTCGGTGAGCGTGACGAGGCGGAGGGAATCGAGCCCCGCGCCGACGGGGTTGTCGTCGAGGTCGACCTCTTCGGGCTCCTGGTAGAGCAGTTCGGCGAGATCGGCCCGGAACTGCTGGAGGGTGAGGGCTGCGGGCATGGTGGTCCCTTCTCCGTGCGCGGTGTGCGGTTGCCGGTGGGCAGCGCTCAGTTGACCTTGCGGTCGGCGTTGTCCCAGAAGCGGTCGCGGAGTTCGCGGCGGAGGATCTTCCCGCTGGGGTTACGGGGCACGTGGTCGATGAACTCGTACTTCGCGGGCAGCTTGAAAGCGGCCAGCCGGGGGGTGAGGAAGGTGTGGAGGTCGCGGGCGCGGACGGGTGCTCCGCCCCGGTCGGCGGGGACGACGAAGGCGTGGACGTACTCGCCCCACCGCTCGTCCGGCGCGCCGACGACCACGGCTTCGGCGACGCCGGGGTGGTGTTCCAGGACGTTCTCGATCTCCGCCGGGTAGACGTTCTCCCCGGCCACGAGGATGGCGTCCTTGATCCGGTCGCGGATGAAGACGTAGCCGTCCTCGTCGACGAAGCCGGCGTCCCCGGTGCGTATCCAGCCGTCGACGAGGGTCTCGGCGGTCTTGTCGGAGAGGTTCCAGTACTCGACCATGTGCGCCGGGGTGGCGAGGCAGACCTCGCCGACGGCTCCGGGCGGCAACGCGGTGCCGTGGTCGTCGATCACCTGGACGCGCACGCCCGGGTAAGGGCGGCCCGCGGCCTGCATGAGGGGCGACCCGGGTTCATGGACAGCAGGCGGCAGGCAGACGGCGGTGTTGCCGGTCTCGGTGAGGCCGTAGATCTGGGCGAACTCACAGCGGAACACGGCCAGGCTCTGCTCCAGCAGGGTTTCGGAGATCGGGGATCCGCCGTAGACGATCTTGCGGAGGGTGGCGAAGTCGGCCGGGGTGACGCCGGGCCGGGTCAGCATCATTCGCAGCATGGCGGGAACGACGCAGGCGGTGGTGATGCCGAGCCGGTGGATCAGCTCGACCGCCAGGGCCGCGTCGAAGGCGGGCATGGACACGACGGTGGTGCCGGCGTTGAAGTTCTGCGTGGCCCACCACAGGCCGCCGATGTGGAACCCGGGGATGCCGATCAGCGCCATGTCCCCGGCCCGCCAGTCGATCCAGTCCACGTCCGCCTCGGCCATGGCGTCCGCGATGGCGAAGAAGCTGCGGTGGGCCAGGACGACGCCCTTGGGGAGCCCGGTGGTGCCGCTGGTGTAGAGCTGGGCCACCGGGGTGTCACGGGTGGCCGGGTACGCCTCGCCGACTCCGGTGCCGGTCGCCTTCCAGAGGGTGTACCCGTCGTCCGTGTCGAGCGCCACGATGTGTTCGGGCGAGGTGGTGGGCATGCCGTCCACGACGGTGCGGAACTCCTCCTCGAGGAAGAGGAGCCGGGTGGCGGAGTCCTGGAGGATGTGGCTCACCTCGGGTGAGGTGAGCCGCCAGTTGACCGGGACGAGGACCGTGCCGGTCTTGGCGCAGGCGAAGAGGACCTCGTAATAGCGCTCGGACTCCTTGCCGAGGTAGGCGACCCGGTCCCCCGCCGTCAGCCCCTCCGCACGCAACGCCCGCGCGGCCCGGTCGCTCTCGCGGTGCAGATCCGCGTAGGTGAGGGTGGTGTCGCCGCAGATGACGGCCGGGGTGTCCGGCCGGTGTTCGGCGTGGAAGCGGGCGGTGTCGGTCAGTGTCGTGAGGCCGTGGTGCAGCCGGTCGCCCGTCTGCGGGCTGTCGGGGGATGCCATGCGTGATGTCCGTCCGGTGCCGGCCCGCGCTGGCGGGCGGGGAGGGGTCAGGTGATGTTGACGAAGGCGAGGGTGCCGTCGCCGTCGCACCGGCCACCCCGGGCGTCGCCGTAGCGGTAGGCGGTGGTGGCCATGAGGAGCGGCTTGCCGCCGGGCGCACGTCGCTCGACGGAGCGGAACTCCATCTCGCCGTGGAAGTCCCTGGCGTCGATGGGCCGTTGGAAGCGGGAGGCAAAGCGCGCGATGAGGATGTCGGGGAGCTGGTGACGCCAGAAGTCCTCCAGCGTCCAGCTCTCGAAGCCGGTCAGCAGCCCTTCCTTGACCGACTTGGCAACGAGGTAATACATCATCTGGTTGTAGGCGATGTTCACTTCGACCGCGTTCAGATGACCGGTGTCGTCGATGTAGCAGGACTCCGCGATCGCGAAGGTCGCGCGCACCCGGGTGAGCCCGCCGGGCAGGGCGGACACCTCGGCACTCAGCAGATAGCGGCAGTGGTCCTTGTACGGGGCGAGCACCCGGGGCAGCAGGTCCTCGTCCGTGGCGAAGAACCGTGTCGCGGTCGTGTCCGTGGCGGTCATGCCGCCTCCAGGCCCGCGTGGAGCTTGCGCTCGTCGTGGACGGTCACGCGGAAGGAGACCGTGGGCTCAGGTGTGGTGGTGTGCCGGGCGCAGTGAACGAGGCTGCGGTTGTCCCAGACGAGCAGGTCGCCCTGTTCGAAGCTCTGGAGGTGGATGTTCTCGTGCTCGAAGGAGCGGTCGAGCTGCCCGGTCGCTTCGAAGAGCCGCTGGAGCAGTTCCTCATCGAGCGGGTTGCCGTCCTCGTCCTCGATGCCGACGGTGAACCCCTCACTGAGGTAGAGCACCTTCTCGCCGGTCATGGGGTGGGTGAAAACAGTGGGCTGGCGGACGGCGGGGGTCTTCTCCTCGACCTCCTGGATGATCTCCGAGAGAGGGCGATAGACGTCGTGCGGGCGGACCTTGAAGTACTTGCGCACGGAATGAAGGCAGTGCGTGCCGTCGATCTCGTCCTTGAGGTCCTTCGAGAGCCTCTCGTAGGCGGCGCCCATGTCGATGAAGTACGTGCCACGGTTCTTGGCCGGTATGACCTGGGGGTAGATCAGGGTGATGCCGAACGGGTCGGGCATGAACTGGTAGTCGGCGTGCCAGAACTTGCCGGTCTTGGGGACGCCGATCTGCTTGCCGTTCTCGGGGACGTTGGAGGAGACGAACACCTCGGAGACGTCGGGGTGCTGGTACATCGGCTCGTAGTACGTCTCGGGGCGGCCGAGTCGGCGGCCCAGCTCCAGGAACGCCTGCGGGGAGAGGTCCTGTCCCTTGAGGACGGCGATCTTGCGTCGGTAGACGGCCTCCTTGAGAGCCGAGATGTCGTCCTCGGACGCCGAGGTGTGGTCGAAGTCCTCTACGGACGCGCCGATGGCGGTGGTGGTGTCGGTGATGCGCATGGTGGCGCTCCTTCCGGTTCGGTGGCGGGGGTACGGGCCGTGGTCGGTTCAGGCGGCCAGTCGGGCATCGATCAGCTCCGCGGTGGCGCCGAGGGTGAGGTCGGGAACGAGCTCGCTGTCGTCGACGGTCACGCCGAGGTGGCGCTCGATGTGGATGCTGATCTCGACCATCGTCAGCGAGTCGACGTCGAGGTCGGCGTAGGTCGCCTCGGGCCGGAAGTGGTCGGCGGGAGCTCCGTGCAGGGTGGTGAGGATGGACACCAACTGCTTGTAGGTGGCGGTCACGGGGTGGATTCCTCTTCGTGGTGGGCGGGTTCGGCGGCCGGGGGCAGATCCGGCCACGTAAGGAGGCAGGAGCCCCAGGTGAGGCCGCCTCCGAAGGCGGTGAGCAGGACCCGGTCGCCCGGTCGCAGGGACCGGTGCGTGTGGTCGTCGGTGAGGGCTAGCGGGATGGAGGCTGCTCCGGTGTTTCCGGCCCGCTCCACATGCCTGGCGCAGCGGTCGGCGGGCAGGCCGAGGTCGATGGCGACGGTGCGCAGGATGCGGAGGTTGGCCTGGTGCGGTACGAACCGGTCGACGTCGTCCGGGGTCAGGCCGGAGCGTTTCAGCACGGTGCGCGCCGATTCCGTCATCCGGGTCAGCGCATGCCGGAAGACCTCCTTGCCCCGCATGGCGAAGTGGCGTTCAGCGTGTGCGGTACGGGACGGGTCGGCGGGGAGGCGGGAGCCGCCGGCCGCGACAGTGATCATGTCTTCGTGGGCGCCGTCGCTGCCGAGGTCGAAGGCACTCAACGCCCCGGGCTCGTCGGCGTACCCGGCGCGCAGGACGAGGGCTCCGGCACCGTCCCCGAACACCACCGCGTTCTGCCGGTCGTCCGGGTCCACGATGCGGGAGTACACGTCCGCGCCGATGACCAGGACACGATCTGCGACGCCCGAGGTGATCAGGCCCGCGCCGGCGGCCAGGGCGTAGACGAACCCGGTGCACACCGCGCCGACATCGAATGCCGCCACCCCGGTCAGTCCGAGCCGCGCGGCGACCAGCGGAGCCGTGGCGGGACAGGTCCGGTCGGGGGTGGTGGTGGCCACCACGACGGCATCGGCCCTGTCCATACCGGAGTTGGCGAGGGCCCGGCCGCCTGCGGCCACGGCCAGGTCGGAGGTGGCCTCGTGCGGGGCCGCGATGTGCCGGGACCGGATGCCGGTCCGGGTGCGTATCCAGGCGTCGTCGGTGTCGAGCCGAGCAGCCAGCTCGGCGTTGTCGACCCTGCGTCGGGGCAGCACCCCTCCGACGCCGCACAGCACGGCGGCGCGGTCGGACCGCTCGGCGGAAGACACAGTCATCGTTCTCCTGGCCAGTGGTGGGGAAGCGGGTGTCGGAGCGTTCACGAGGAGGTCGCCCTCCGGGCCATGAGGGCGGTGAGCGCGCCGAGCGCCAAGGCCCCGGACATCACGAACAGAGCGGTCCGGATGCCGTCGAGGAGGTCCGCCGCCGAGGACTGCTGGCCGATGCCGGAGGCTGCGGCGACCAGCAGCGCGAGGCCGACGGCACCGCCGACCTGGAGCGAGGTGGACGCGATCCCGGAGGTGATGCCCTGGTCCCCCGGAGCGATCCCTGAGGCCGCGGCGATCCACAGGGCCGTCCACGCGGAGCCCTGCCCCAGACTGATGAGCACGATCCCCGGCAGCAGCGACAGGTAGGAGCCGTCCGACGAGACGGCGGGAATCAGGGCGAGTGCGCCGACGGCGCCGGCTGCCAGTCCGCCCACCAGTAGCCGCAGCATCCCGAAGCGGGCGACAGCGGGCGGCCCTGCCTGGGTGCCCGCCGCGACGACGACGGCCGGAAGCAGGAAGCAGAGGCCCGTGACGAACGCGTCGTAGCCCCGCACCGCCTGGAAGTACAGGGTGAGGAAATAGGGCAGCGAGCTGAACGTCGCGCTGAACAGGGCCGCGACCGCCGTGGCCATGACCAGCCCCCGGTTCAGGAAGAGGCGCACGGGCACCAGCGGGTCGGGCGCTCGGCGCTCGATGGCGGCGAAGAGGACAAGGAAGACCAGCCCCATCCCTGCCGCGGCAAGGGAAGCGGAACGCGTCCAGCCCTGGGCGGGCGCGTACACCAGCAGGAAGACGACCAGGGTGAGTCCGGCGGTGGCGACCAGGGCCCCGGCCGCGTCGAAGCGGCGTGTGCGGTCCCGGGGCTGATCGGCCGGAAAGAGCATCCGTCCCAGGACTGCCAGAGCGAGGGCCACGGGAACGTTGACCAGGAACACCGAGGGCCAGCCGTACCCGTGGACCAGGACACCGCCGAGCAGCGAGCCGAAGCACAGGCCACCCGCTCCGGCGGCGCCCCAGATCGCGAGCGCTCGGTTACGCACCGGGCCTTCGGCGTACGTGGTGTTGATCAGCGACAGCGTGGCGGGGAACAGCAGGGAGCCGCCGATGCCCTGCGCCGCGCGGACGGCGAGCAGCACTCCGGGCGACTGGGCCAGCCCTCCTACCAGGGAGGAGGCGGCGTATATCGCCGTGGCGAGGACGAACATCCGGCGACGGCCCAGGAGATCGGCCGCGCGCCCGCCGAGCAGCAGGAAGCCGCCCGTGGTGACGACGTACGCGCTGACCACCCACTGGAGGTCGTGGTCGGAGAACCCGAGTTCCGCGCCGATCTCGGGCAGGGCCACGTAGACGATGCTGTAGTCGAGGGAGATGACGAGCTGGGCGAGCGCCAGGACGACCACGGGGAGGCCGAGGCGTCGGCGCCCCGCTGTCGGCTCGGCGGCGGTCGCGGACATGATCGTCCCTTTCTGGGAGTGGATCCGGCGTACGGGCCGGGAAGGAGCGGACGGTGCGTGCGGGCATGCCGGAGACCGCCCCGGCGTCGGGCGTGAGGGGGCGTCGGGAGCACGTCCCGCAGGGGCCGGTGGGCCCTGTGCGGGGCGCGGTAGGGATCACATGTCGGCGAGGAGCTTCCGTACCTCCGTCACCAGGACGGTCAGTGCCCGGCGTTCGGCCAGGGTCGTCTCGGGGTGCCAGAGGTCGACGAGGAGACAGGTCCGCGGCCGGTCACCGCGGTTCTCCGCGTGGTGCTCGAAGGAGTAGTCGAAGAGCAGACAGCGTCCTTCTTCCCAACCGCGGGTCTCCCCGGCGACGGTGATGTCGCAGTCGGCCGGGATGTCGACGGCGAAGTGGAGGTTGATGCTGAAGTTCCACAGGTCGCTGTGGGGAGCGATGCGGGACCCCGGGAGCAGGGTGGAGAAGTGGCTTTCCAGGAGAGGGCAGATCAGGCTGTCGGCGACGCCGACGTCCCTGATGACGCCGAACGCGGTGGGGGCCAGGTCGGCGGACGCCACGTTGAGCTGACCGTCCTGGTAGAGGTAGAGGGACTGCCAGTCATCCTGGCGGGTCAGGTAGTGCTCGTAGTCGGAGAACGCCGTACGCCGGGTACGCCACGCCCGCTCGTGCTCGGCACGGATCGCGCCGTGCGCGCTCTCCAGCGCGTCGACCAGCGAGCCGATGGCCGGATCGCTCCGCGGATCGTGCCAGGGCCGCTGCGAGATTCCCGGCAGAATCCACTTCGCGCCCGCTTGGAGCGGATGTCTCGGAATTCCACCTGGCGCCATCATCTCCTCCACCCGCGCCAGCGAGTCGGGGCCGAACTCCGCACGTATAGCGGCGAACTGCTCGTCCGTCGTCTGCATCACGCATTCCTTCCCGCCCGAGCCGAAAAGGTCTGGACCATAAAGACCCATCCTTAGCGGCAGCGACCTCATCGAGGGTTGGTGGCCGCTTCGTATCAAAAGTCGAACGGGGGTCCGGTCGAGTTCCCGTCATGGGCGAAAGAACTGATCGAATCTGCACACGACGGAGAAGGAACAGCGTGGCTCAGCCGCTCTCTTCCTGCGCGTCGGAGCCGAAGACGGTGAAAAGGGTCTGGACGACCTCGTCCGAGGCCGTCTCCCTGCTTCCCGCGTTGTACGGCGGCTGCGGCGCGTACTCGATGAGAAGTTGCACGGCCTGGGCCACGTCGTCGCCGGAGATCTGACCGGCCAGCGTCAGGGCCATGTCGATACCGGCCGACACGCCGGCACCGGTCGCGTAGTGACCGTCGATGACGACGCGTTCAGGCGTGGGCGTCACGCCGAATTCGGTGAGCTGGTCCAGCGCTCCCCAGTGGGTCGTAGCACGCCGACCGGCCAGGACCCCGGCGGAGGCCAGCACCAGCGAGCCCGTGCAGACCGAGGTCATCCAGGTCGCCGTCCGGTCGGCATCACGCAGCCAGGCGTGCAGAGCGCCGTCCGTCATCTGCTCGGCCTGCCCGGGACCACCGCCGATCAGCACCACATCAGGGGCAGGCACCTCATCCAAGCGCTTCACCACGTCGATCGACAGACTGCCCAGGTCGTTGGTCACGAGCCCGGGGTTCTCGGCGACGAATACGGTCCGGACCCCTGGCAGGCGCCCCAGGACTTCATAGGGGCCGATGACGTCCAGCGCGGTGAATGCGGGGTAGAGAACGATCGCGACCTGCACGGAAATCTCCTCCGGTGAATCGGCCATGGCACATGCGTGAAAACGCGTGGCAATTAAGCCGACGGAAGAGACCGTCGTGATCTTCGCTTGGCCTACTCGCCCTCACCGCCCGGAAGCGGACTCAAGGGAAAGCGACGACGTCCCGTCGGATCAGCTACCGCGCTGTCCCATAAGTCGGGCGCAAGAGCTTCCGGGTTCCCGGGCTCGACGGAATTCTTCGCCGGGATCGCGAAAGACCACGAAGGACGTTCACTCGCCTCGCCTTCAGGGTGCGGACCCCAGGGTGACCGGCCGGACGTCGGCTTCCACCGTGATCGTCCCGGACCGCTGGAATGCGAGAGTGAACGCGACGCGCTCCCCCGGCCGCCACGAAGGATCGGAGCGGACGGTCACCGCCGAGCCGTGCGGGGACATCGCCACCTCCCCCTCCGCGGGGACCTCCACGCTCCCGGAGCTCTCCCGGAAGGCCCCGTTCTCCTCGTTCATGCGGTGCACGGTCAGCTCGGCGGCCGAGACCGCCGGCGAGGTGACCGAGAGGAGCCGGTCAGGCGCACCACCGGTGTTGACGATGCGGAAGTAGGCGTTGGTGTTCCGGCCCGGCATCACCGGTAGCAGGACCCGGGCTTCCCTGACCTCGATCTTCGCGGGGCTGCCCGCATGGCCGGCACCTGCCCAGGCCGAGAGGCAGCCGATGGCGGCGAGTGAGACCAGGGCGACGACCAGGCCGGTGCCGGTCGCCTCGCGTGCACGGCGCAGACGGGAGGAAGCGGAAGGTAAGGAGTTCATGTACGCGCGGTTCCTCGGCGAGAGACGGATATGAGCTGCGGTGGAGCGTCGTGGGTGGGATCAGTGCGCGTCACACCATGCTCCGTGCGGCGGTACGGGGGCGGGGACGGGACTTACCGGCCGGTGAGGGCTGCCAGGTGCGCAGCCGCAGGCTGTTGGCCACGACGAGGACCGAGCTGAGGGACATCGCGACGGCCGCGACCATGGGGTTGAGCAGCCCGACCATGGCCAGGGGCATGGTCACGGCGTTGTAGCCGAAGGCCCACACCAGATTGGTGCGGATGGTGCCAAGGGTATGCCGGGCCAGCCGGACGGCGTCCGCGAGTGCCTCGATGTCGCCGCGTACGAGGGTGACGTCGGCGGCGCCGATGGCTACGTCCGTCCCGGTGCCCATGGCGATGCCCAGGTCGGCCCCGGCGAGTGCGGCGGCGTCGTTGACGCCGTCCCCGACGACAGCGACCCGACGCCCCTCGGCCCGCAGTCGGCGCACCAGTTCGGCCTTCTCCTGGGGAGTGCACCGGGCGTGGACTTCCGCGATGCCGAGTTCCTCGGCGACCGCCCGTGCGACGGGGGCCCGATCACCCGTGGCGAGCACCGGCCGGACGCCGAGCCTGCGCAGCCGGTCTACGGCGCGGTAACTGCCGGGCCGTACGAGATCGGTGACCTCCACGATCGCGGCGGCGGCGGCGTCCACGCGAACCAGCACCGCCGTACGGGCGGACTCATCGGCCTGCTCACATGCGGCGCGCAGTGGGGCGGGCAGTTCGGAGCCGTCCGGTGTCAGCACCTCGACCTCGCGCCCCTCCACCGTTCCGCTCACCCCGTGGCCCGCCGTGGCGCGGAAGCCGGTCACCACGGGCAGGCCGTCGTTTCCGGCGGCGCGCCGGGCGAAGGCCGTGATCGCGTGGCCCAGCGGGTGCTCCGAGCCCTGCTCCAGCGCACCCGCCAGCCGAACGGTCGCGTCCGCGCCCGGGCCGTCGGGCGCGGCGGTGACCCGGCCGACGCTCATGCGTCCGGAGGTCAGGGTCCCCGTCTTGTCGAGCACGACGGTGTCGACGTGCTGGAGCCCTTCGAGTGCCTGCGGTCCACTCACCAGAACGCCCAGCCGCGCCCCGCGTCCGGTGGCGGCCATGAGTGCCGTCGGGGTCGCGAGCCCCAGCGCACACGGGCAGGCGACGACGAGCACCGCGACAGCGGCGGTGATCGCGGCCTGGGGGTCGGCGCCGGCGCCGAGCCAGAAGCCGAGCGTCGTGGCCGCGAGCGCCAGGACGACGGGGACGAAGACTCCGGCGACGGTGTCGGCCAGCCGCTGGGCGCGGGCCTTGCCGGCCTGGGCGTCGGTGACCAGCTGGGTGATGCGGGCCAGCTGGGTGTCCGCGCCGATGGCAGTCGCCCGCACCAGCAGCAGGCCGCCCATGTTCACGGCACCGCCGGTGACCGAGGCCCCCGGCCCCACCTCCACGGGTTCGGACTCCCCCGTGACCAGGGACAGGTCGACGGCCGAACTGCCCTCCGTCACCTGTCCGTCCGTGGCGACCCGCTCCCCCGGGCGCACCACGAAGGTGTCGCCGGTCCGCAGCTGCTCGATCGGCAGGAGTTCGTCCGCGCCACCCCGGCGTACGGTGACCTCCTTCGCCGCGAGGCGGGCGAGTGACCGCAACGCCGCCCCGGTCCCCCGCCGGGCCCGGCCCTCCAGGAACCGGCCCAGCAGGACGAACAGCGGTACGCCCACCGCCGCCTCCAGGTAGACGTGCGCCATGCCGTCGGAGGCCGAGGGGATCAGGCTGAACCCCATACGCATGTCGGGCATACCGGCACCGCCCAGGAACAGGGCGTACGCGGACCAGCCGAACGACGCGAGGACGCCGAGCGAGACCAGCGTGTCCATGGTCGCCGTCGAATGCCGCAGACCGCTCAGCGCACGACGGTGGAAGGGCCAGGCACTGGCCGTCGCCACAGGGGCGGTGAGGACGAAACACAGCCACTGCCAGTTGTCGAACTGCAGGGCCGGAACCATCGACAGCACGAGCACGGGGACCGACAGCACGGTGGTGACGAGCAGACGCTCCCTCTCCCGCCGCGCCTCTTCGCCGGACGCCTCATCGGCCTGGGCGGGCCGTTCCTCCTCTCGCGGCTTCACCGACTCAGCGGTGTAACCGGCCGCGACAACCGCGGAGATCAGCTCCTCCGTTGTCACCTCCGCCGGATGGCTGACCCGGGCCCGACCGGTGGCGAGGTTCACCTCCGCCGTGACACCGTCCAGCTTGCCCAGCTTGCGCTCGACTCTCCGGACACAGGCCGCACACGTCATCCCCCCGACCGTGAGGTCGGTGGCGACGACAACAGGAACCACGTCAGCCGCCATCAGTGACCGCCCCCGTGCTCCGTCGGCGTATCCGCGTCCCGTGAGGGCGAGTCACTCGTGACCCCGGGGCCATGCATCCCCGGCGCGACCGGCCCAACGGCCCGGCCCACCGCGTAGGCCCCCGCGAACACCACACCCAGCAGCAGGAGGAACGCCCAAAACGCCGGTGGCGGGAGCGAACGGGCGGTCTTCGCCCCGGGCCAAGGGTCTGCCTTCTGCTCCACAGGTGGCTCCTCGCCGTTCGGGACACGAACCGATACACAACGGCTCGCGGTATTCCAGAAGTCGAAGAGAAACCGGCGAAAGTTCCTGGGCAGCCGGGTGAACAGCGTCACAGCGCCCGTACGGGTGAAGGAGGGAGCAGGCCCGGGTCGGCGAACGACCCCTGTGGTGACCGGCTCACCGAAACTGCCGCCCGAGCGGCCGGTGAACGCCGACCCCCCGCTGTCCGTACAGGCAGGGGACCCACACAAGGAGCAGAGCATGAACGAGAACCGCTACCGCGTCGCCGGAATGACGTGCGGCCACTGCGTGGCAAGTGTCACCGAGGAAGTCGCCGAGGTACCGGGCGTCGACGCGGTGGAGGTCGATCTTCCCGACGGGACGGTCCAGGTCCGCGGCAAAGACCTCGACGACAACCGGATCCGCCTGGCCATCGCCGAGGCCGGATACACCGTCATCGAGCCGGTAGGGGTCTGACACCACGGTTCGCGATGCGGAGCGATGATCTCCGCACCGCCCGGGTCCGGGGTTGGGCGCGGGTCCGGGAAGCCCCACTCCCCGGACCCGCGTGGCCGTCATGCGCTGACGGCTGCGTCGAGGCGGCCGGCCTTGGCCTCCTCGATCAGGGACCCGAACTGGTCCGCGCTCATCTGCACCCGCTGCCCGAAGTCGTCGGTGATCACGATCCGGCGCTCGGGCGGGGCGGCCTCGTCGACGAACAGTTCCGGACAGCCGCAGTTGCAGTTGCCGCAGAAGGTGGCCAGCGGTTCGGGTGATCCGGTCATCGTCCACTCCTCCACATCCATCGGCCCCGGGCAGAGCCAGGAGCCCGAGTACCGAGGTGATGCCCAGCACCTCCGGGCAACAAGCTCGGTCGATGCCGAGCGTGGAGGCACGGCGCATCGGCCGCGTGCACCCGATGCACCCGGAACTCTCGGATGGCCGGGAACTGGAAGCCGGTGCCGTACGACCATTCGGATGTCGGCGAGGTGGGCTTTCGGGCAGCAGGGCAAAGCACGGAACACGCCGAAGGGGACCCGGTATGGAGGTGTGGGCGGGGCAGTGCCAGGATCGGGAAACATGTCGGTGGGATGGCGGTTTCGCGCCACACGGTCCGCGCTCTTCGCGGTCGTGTGCGTTTCGCTGGCTGCCCTCGGTCACGCCCTCATGTCCGACGCCCCGCTCCCGTGGTGGTCTCTGGGGCTGAGCCTCGCCGGAGTGGGCACGCTGACCTGGCTCGTCGCGGGAAGGGAGCGAGGCCAGGCCGGCGTCATCGCGTTCACCGTCGCGGTGCAGGCGGCCCTGCACGCGGCCTTCACGCTCGCCCAGACCATGCAGCAGACAGCTGTGGGGGCCGACGGCGAGTCCGCCCTCGCAGCCAGATGGGCGGACGCCTTGCTGTGCGGCCCCCACAGCAACACCGCTGCCGCGGCCCGCGCCTATGACGTCGCCGCCCAGGCTGGGCTGACGGAAAGCATGCCGCTGCCCAATCTGGAAGGCGGCTCCTCCGCCATAGCGGCCATGGGGCACGCCTCCCACGGAGCCCATGCCGCCCACGGAGCCCACGCGGCCCAGTCCGCACACGACATGACCGCGATGACCGGGACCGCCTCCTGGGGCATGCTCCTGGGACACGTCGTGGCGGCACTGCTGTGCGGACTGTGGCTGGCGCGCGGCGAGCGTGCCGCCTTCCAGATCCTCCGCGCCCTCGCGGAACGCGTCGCCCTTCCCTTCTTCCTGCTCGACGCGCTCCGCCCTCTGCCTTCCGCGCCCCCGGCCTCCGCCTACGACCGCTCCGTCACGCGCCCGCAGTCGCGCCTGCTCTCCGACACCCACGTCACCCGGGGACCGCCCCGAGAGATCGCTGTCCACTGACAGCCGGCTCACGTCCGCCGCTCAACGCCGCCGACGTGCACCCCCGTGTCTCCTGCGCGGGTGCGATCTCTCATTCTCCGGACCGGCACACGCCCACAGGCCGCGCCCTGTCCGGACACCCGGAAGGAACCGCAGTCCCATGCTTCCTGCCCAAAGACACACCGGGGCGACGGAGGACGAAGTAACTGCCTGGGCTCTCGGCGCCGCAGCGGGCGACGCCGACGCCTTCGAGCATGTCTTCCGAGCCCTCCACCACGACGTCCGCCGCTATGTCACGGCCCTGGCCGACGACTCACAGGTGGCCGAGGACCTGGTCCAGGAGACGTTCCTGCGTGCCGTGTCCACCGTCCACCTCTTCCAGGGACGCGGCTCGGCCCGCGCCTGGCTGCTGACCATCGCCCGACGAGCGGTCGCCGACAGCCTGCGACGCGCCGCTTCCCGCCCCCGCCTGGCCGACACCCCGGACTGGCAGTTCATCGCGGAGTGCAGCCAGCCGCGCGACCTGCCCGGCTTCGACGAAGGCATCGCCCTGATGTCGCTCGTCGAGGCGCTGCCGGACGACCGCCGCGAGGCGTTCGTCCTGACCCAGCTCCTGGACATGCCGTACGACGACGCGGCCCGCACCAGCGCGTGCCCCGTGGGCACCATCAGATCCCGGGTGTCGCGAGCACGCACAACGCTCTGCGCGATGCTCGACGACAGAACGCCGGCTCTGGCCTGCTAATTGCGGCCGGACTCCGTCATCGCGGTTGTTCGGGGCGAGTCCGTCCCGAACAACCGCGAGACTACGGGTTGTCCCAGAACGACCCGTCACAGCTTGGGAAATGGTGGCGTCGTCCATCAACGGCAGCAGCTTCTGGGCAGGCATCGCCTCCTCCGGCCGCACGGAGGAAGCCATCACAATGGCTGACTGGCCCGCGTATCGGCAGCCCTCCTGGATCGCGCGCAGTTCCGTCTGCGCGCCCCAGGCCTCCATGGTGAAACGGTTCTCGTCGGCACGGTCCAGGCGCCGTCGTGCCCATACTTGACGAGCGTCTTGTTCTCGCCCCGCACCTTGTAGCCGGTGTTCCGGCAGTCGACGACATTGCGGCCGAGCCGGTCCAACGCTGCGGCGGCCAAGCCGTCGTACGGTCCCTCAAGTCACGGAGCCACGGGCCCTGACCGGGACGGTTCACAGGATCCGTGGTGCCGGAGACCTCCCAGTCGTAGTCGGGGGCACGTCCCAGCTGAACAGCCTTGGTCAGCCGAGGAAGCTCAGCCGCACCTGGCGGTCCGGGTTGTCACGGTTCGTATCCACCAAACTCCGTTAAGGCAACCCGAGGATAGAGCCAGTCAACGAACCCCGCTAGGTTCTGTCGTCAAATGTCACGCCCACATCAGGAGTGAGGCGAGGGTGACGGCTGCTTCGTAGGACTGGACGGTCTTGTCGTAGCGTGTGGCGATGCCGCGCCATTGCTTCAGACGGTTGAAGCACCGCTCCACGACGTTGCGGTGCTTGTAGGCCTCGCGGTCGAAGGCCGGCGGGCGGCCACCGCGGCTGCCCCGCCGGGCCCGGTTGCCGATCTGGTCGGCCGCTCGGGAATCGTGTGGGGGATGCCGCGGCGGCGGAGCCAGGTGCGGATCGCCTTGGAGCTGTAGCCCTTGTCGCCCAGGACGTGATCGGGCCGGACGCGGGGACGGCCGGGGCCGATCCGGGGCACCCTGATCGCGTCCATCACGGCGGTGAACTGGGTGCAGTCGTTGGTGTTGCCGCCCGTCACGACGAAGCCGAGCGGACGGCCCCGGCCGTCGCAGGCCAGGTGCACCTTGCTGGTCAGACCGCCCCTGGACCGGCCGAGGGCCGGGTCGCAGAGCCCCCTTTTCGAGCCCCGGCAGCATGCTGGTGAGCCCGGACGACCGTGGAATCGACCGACACCAGCCACTCGATGTCGCCCGCCGCGTCGGCCCTCGCCTGCGCGGCCCGCAGCATCCGTTCGAACGTCCCGTCCGCCGCCCACCTGCGAAAACGCGTATGCAGCGTGGCCCACGGCCCGTAGCGCTCGGGCACATCCCGCCAGGCCGTCCCGGTCCGGAACTTCCACACGATCCCGTTCAGGACCTTGCGGTCATCCAGCCGCTTCCGCCCCCGCAACGACACGGGCAGCAACGGCCGGACGAACTCCCACTCAGCATCAGACAGTTCATGACGACGTATCACGACACCATGATCCACCAACGATGATCATTTGAAGACACCGCCTAGTTCGGGTCGCGGTTGAACTGCGCTGTCGACCAGCGGTACCCGAGTGCGGTCAGGCCGGCGCACCAGGCGATCGTGAGCCAGCCGTTGTTACCGATCTCGGTGCCGAGGAGAAGACCGCGGAGGGTTTCGATTGCGGGGGTGAAGGGCTGGTACTCGGCGATCGGCTGGAACCATCCCGGCATGGTCGCCGCGGGGATGAAGGCGCTGGAGATGAGGGGCAGGAGGATCAGGGGCATCGCCATGTTTCCGGCCGCCTCGGGGTTGGGGCTGGCCGCGCCCACCGCGACCGCGATCCAGGTCAGTGCCAGGGCGAACAGCGTTGCCAGCCCGAGTGCCGCGGCCCACTCCAGCAGGGTGGCGTCCGTGGTGCGAAAGCCGATCGCCACCCCGACCGCGCCGACCAGGACCACGCTCATCACGCACTGCAGCACGCCGCCGACGACATGCCCCACCAGCAGAGACCCCCGGTAGATCGCCATGGTGCGGAAGCGGGCGGTGAGGCCCTCGGTCATGTCCGAACAGACGGACACCGCGGCTCCGATCACGGTGCTGCCCACGGTCATCAACAGCAGACCGGGGACGATATAAGCAATTATTCGGAGCGGTCCGCGCCACCGCCACCGATGCCCGCGCTCATCACGTCGCCGAAGATGTAGACGAAGAGCAGCAGCATCATGATGGGTGTGAGCAGCAGGTTCAGGGTCCCGGACGGGTAGCGCCAGGCGTGCAGGAGATTGCGGCGCAGCATCGTTCTCGAGTCGCGTGCAGCAAGGTAAAGGCTGCTCATCGGGCGTTCTCCTTGGGCTGGTTGTGCTGGGCCGGGACGGTGGAGGCGGTGAGGGCGAAGAACACGTCGTCGAGGTCGGGGGTGTGGACGGTGAGTTCGTCGGCTTCGACACCGGCCGAGTCCAGCCAGTCCAGGATGGAGCGCAGTTCGCGCTGGCTGCCGTCGCTGGGGATCTGCAGCGCCAGCGCCTCGTCGTCGCGGACGGCCTCGCGCAGGGCGGAGGCGGCGGACCGGTAGGCGCCCGGGTCGGTGAAGCGGAGCTTGACGTGCCCGCCCGGGACGATCCGCTTGAGCTCTTCGGCGGTGCCCTCGGCGGCGATCTTCCCGCCGTGGAGGACGGCGATACGGTCGGCCAGCTCGTCGGCCTCCTCCAGGTACTGGGTCGTGAGGAAGACCGTCACACCGTCGGCGACCAGCTCGCGGACGATGCCCCACATGGTGTGGCGGGAGCGCGGGTCGAGCCCGGTGGTCGGCTCGTCGAGGAAGATGATCCGCGGCCCGCCGACCAGAGTCATGGCGATGTCGAGGCGGCGCTTCATGCCCCCGGAGTAGCCCGCGGCGGGCTTCTTGGCCGCGTCCACCAGGTCGAAGCGCTCGAGCAGTTCGGCGGTGACGCGTCGCCCCTCACGCTTGGACAGGTGGTGCAGGTCGGCCATCAGCAGCATGTTCTCCTCGCCGGTGATCAGCCCGTCGACGGCGGAGAACTGACCCGTGACACCGATCGCGGCACGCACGGCCTGCGGATCGGCGGCCGGATCGTGGCCGCCGACGCTCAGTTCACCGGCGTCGGCGGTGATGAGGGTGGAGAGGATCTTGACGGCGGTGGTCTTGCCCGCACCGTTCGGGCCGAGCAGGGCGAAGACCGTGCCCTGCGGCACCGAAAGGTCGATACCGTCCAGGACGGCCTTGTCGCCGTAGGACTTGCGGAGCCCGACGGCGGAGAGCGTGGCCGGCGCCGGGCGACCGTCGCCCCTCCTTGATTCGTGCATGACAGATGGAGGCATATGGTTTCCTGATCGGTCAGGGGAATCGGCTACGTCGGCGCACAGGATCGCGGCACCACGCGGTGGGCTCGGACCACGTCTGATCGCGTTGTCCGAGGCTGAGGAATCACGTGCGGGGCAGGCCCGCCGGAGCGAGGCGGGGCCTACTTTTCAGTGGTGCCAGATGCCCTACTGGCGGACTCTTGACAGATGTCCGCGTAGGTACGAGATTCCTTGATCAAGCCGTCACAGAAGGCGGCGACATCCGTGCCGATCAGTTGCAGGACCCCCTTGCCCGCAGCGACGCCCTCCTCGAAGAAATCGACGATCCCGGGGAGCAGAGGTCCGTCGGGCAGGTCGACCGGTCCGACTTTGAAGAAGTACTTCTGCATTTCCTGGCAGACGATCCGGTAGTCGGGCGGAAGTGTCTTGACGCGAGCCGTGTGCGCGCGCCACTGCTTCTTGCCTTCGATGATGTCCTGGATGCCCACGTCAGCCTCCCAGCCGGTTCAGTTTCCTTGCGACGTTCCGGTTCAACTGCTCACGCCACCGGTCGCGGTAGGCTCGCGCGCCTGCGCCACCGACCAACGCCGCGCAGAATCCCTGGATATCGTCGCCGAGCACTTCCTTGGCGCCCTGCCCGTCCGCAGCTGTTTCTTCGAGGAGCCCCAGCGCGGGATCCAGGATCGGCATCACATTGCGGCCGGTGAAGTTGCCGTGGGGCAGGAGGTGGACCTTGATCCGCCCCTACGCCTCCCGGTGGTCGTCCGGCAGAACCGCAGCCCTGACTTCGAACGCCTTCCACTCCCTCGTGAGATCGCTGCCGGTGGTGGTCTCCCAGAAGCTCATCGCCCGCCCTCCTTGAGCTTGTCGATGCGTGTTGAGACGTACTGCCACTTCGCCCAGAACGTCGCGAGTTCCGTGCGGCCGGCGTCGTTGAGCGCGTAGAACTTGCGCGGCGGACCGACCCCGGACGGCCGTTTCGTCACCTGGACGAGCTTGTTCCTCTCCAGCCGCAGCAGGATGGTGTACACCGTCCCCTCGATGACGTCACCGAAGCCGAGGTCGTTCAGTTGGCGAGTGATGGCGTACCCGTAGGTTTCCTCGCGGTCGATGATTTCGAGCACGCATCCTTCGAGCGTGCCCTTCAACATCTCCGTCAGGCCGTCCATGGCGGTGCCTTCCTCACCCGCTCGGTACTCCGTAGTACCGAGTACCACTACACAGTATCACCGAGTACCGGTGATACGAAGGACTCGTCTGCATCAGGGGTACTCCCGGGGGCCAAGCGGGCGGGCGGGGACGGTGCGCGGGCAGGACCGGGCCGACGCCGTGACGATCGACGCCTGCTTCACCGCGGGCGTCATGGGCCTGTCGCTGCTGCCCCGCCTCGCCCGGGACTTCGAACATCGCGTCACCGATACCGAAGTGGAGAAATTGCGCGACGGTTCCTCCGTGACACCGCCAGCCGCACCATCCGGTTCGTCACCGACGAATCCGGCAGCAACGCCCAAACATCCAGTTCGAGTGGATCCGACGTGTCAAAGGCCACCGTGTACCGGTACATGAGGCTACTGGCCGACGGCAGCGCGCTGGAGGTCGAGGGCGAGCAGCGGGCGCCGGGAGGCTGTTGGGCGGCTCTATCGGCTGCGGCGCGAGCGGGCCGTGATCGGCGCCGACACAGCTGCCCCGGTTCCGGCCGAAGGGCACCGGCAGGTGTTCGCCGTGGCGATGGCGACCCTGCTGGCCGAGTTCATTGCCCACCTCGACCGACCTGGTGCCGATCCGGCCGCCGATCTGGTGGGCTGTCGCCGGCACCTGATGTGGCTCAGCCGGGACGAACTCACTTCGTTGATC
The DNA here is from genome assembly GCF_000261345.2 of Streptomyces globisporus C-1027. Taxonomy (NCBI): domain Bacteria; kingdom Bacillati; phylum Actinomycetota; class Actinomycetes; order Kitasatosporales; family Streptomycetaceae; genus Streptomyces; species Streptomyces globisporus. Next base: position 914,489 of record NZ_CP013738.1, read on the forward strand.
GGCGAGATGCGTGACGTCTTGGTGCGCCGGATCACCAACGAGCCCTCGCCCGAGCGCAGCCGCTATCTGATCAGCCCGGCCCCTTTCCCCGCCGAGGAGTCCCCCGTCGGGACATGGTGGGGCCGCCTTTCAGACGGTCTGGCCGACCAGCGAGTCGGCGAGTTTGGAGAGGCGCTTGACCGCGCGGGGCTCCTCGGCGACGGCGGCCGGAGGGACACGCTGATCGCGGTCGTAGTAGGCGCCGTTGACGATCTCCACCGCCGGGTCGCAGAGCCGGACGACATGGGCCGCTCCTTCGGCCGGCGCTCCGCCCTCGTGGGCGTAGAGCGGCAGCAGGCTGGTGACGCAGACCCCGGGGTGTACGGAGACCGCGGCGACCCGGGGGTCCGCGGCGAAGACGGTCAGGGCCAGCTGGGACTGGGCGTAGGCCGCGAGCCGGGAGTAGCGCTTGGTCCTGTTGACGTCGTTCCACTGGATGGAACCCGCGCGGTGGAGCGAGGAGGACACGTTCACGACGCGGCCCCCGGGGTCGGCCGTGAGGGCCGGTTCGAGGAGGTGTGTCAGGAGGTAGTGGGCGAGGAAGTTGACCTGGAACGCGATCTCGTGCCCGTCCCCGGTGGTCGTGTGCCGTTCGGGGGCGGCCATTCCGGCGTTGTTGACGAGGACGTCCAGGCGCGGGTGCTTCGCGAGGATCTGCTGAGCCAGTTGCTCGACCTCTTCCAGTCGGGCGAAGTCGGCCCCGTGGGCGCAGAGTCGCTCGGCGGGCACGTCCGAGAGGGTGATCAGCCGGTCGGCGGCGGCGTGCGCCTCCTCGGCGGTCCGCCCGTGCAGGAGCACCGTCGCTCCGCGTTCGGCGAGCAGCCGAGCGGTCTGATGGCCGATACCGGTCGTGGCTCCGGTGACGAGAACGGTGCGTCCGGACAGGGAAGAAGACATGCGTCATCCAAGATTCTGGGAACGATGAGAACGAAGAGGCCCCGCGGCACGATGCTCGCGGGGCCGGAAGGTCGGGTTGCGGGGCGTCAGCCCTCGACACGCTCACTTTCCGAACAGCAGGCCGCGCGGCCGGACGACGCCTGATGAGGCGGCCGGTCGAGCAGGAGCCAGGTGCTGTTCACCCCTCCATGGAATCCCTTGCCGTTGCCGGAGACAAGCACGGCAGCACTCCTCTTACGCCCCTCTGACGGTGTGGCTCGGGGGCGCGGACCGTGGCCGGCCACCACGCTCTCAGGCGTCACCGGCATGACCGGCGTCGCCCGGTCTCGCGGTGTCTCCCCGGGGCAGCGTCAGGACCATGGTCAGCCCGCCGCCCGGAGTGTCTTCGGCAGTGAGGGTGGCCTGGATGGCTTCGGTGAAGCCTCGTGCGACGGCCAGGCCGAGCCCGACGCCCGCGCCTCGCGGGGCGTCGCCGAGTCGCTGGAAGGGTTCGAAGATGTGCTCCTTGGCCGTGTCGGGGACGCCGGGCCCGCGGTCGACGACGCGGAGTTCGACGCGGTCGCGCAGACTGCTGGCGGAGACGAGTACGCGCCGGTCTTCCGGGCTGTACTTGACGGCGTTCTCGACGATGTTGGCGACGATGCGTTCCAGCAGGCCGCGGTCGACGGCGACCATCGGGAGGGTTTCCGGGATGTCCAGTTCCACGCTGCCGTCGGGGACGCCGCGCAGCGCCATGGGAACGACCTCGTCGAGGTCCGTCTCCCGGATCAGCGGGACGACGGTCCCGGTGTTGAGGCGGGACATGTCCAGGAGGTTGCCGATGAGCGCCGAGAGGCGGTCGGCTCCGTCCTCGATGCCTTCGAGGAGCGCCTCGCGATCGGTCTCCGACCAGTCGACGTCGTGGGAGCGCAGTGAGGTGACCGAGGCCTTGATGCCGGCCAGGGGGGTGCGGAGATCGTGGCTGACGGCCGCGAGCAGTGCGGTGCGGAAGCGGTCGCTCTCGGCGAGTTTGCGCGCCTCCTCGGCCTGTCCGACCAGTCGTTGGCGGTCCAGTGCCACCGCTGCCTGGGCGGCGAAGGCACCCAGGACCCGGCGGTCCTCGGCCGGAAGAGCCCGGCCGCTCAGGACCAGGGCCAGGTTCTCCCCCACCGGTATGTCGACGTCGGCGGCCTCCGGGCGGTCGACCGGAGGCGTGCCGACAGCCGCCGTGCACGTCCAGGGCTCGACCTCGCTGGTCCGTTCCAGGAGGGCGACGGAGTCCATGGCGAAGGTTTCCCGGAGTCGCTCCAGCAACGCGTCGAGGGAGTTCTCGCCCCGCAGGATGCTGCCGGCGAGGAAGGAGAGGATCTCCGACTCGGCGCGCAGCCGGGCGGCCTGGTGGGTGCGGCGGGCCGCGAGATCGACGACCGAGGCGACGGAGACGGCCACCGCGACGAAGATGACGATGGCGACGATGTTCTTGGGGTCGGAGACGGTGAACCGGTGCAGCGGGGTGGTGAAGAAGTAGTTCAGCAGCAGAGACCCGAACGCGGCTGACGCGAGGGCCGGGAGCATTCCCCCGAGGAGGGCGGCCGCGACGGTGGCGGTCAGGAACAGCAGCATGTCGTTGGCGAGCCCGAGGTCGGGCACGACGGTGCTGAGCAGCAGGGTGAGGAGGGCGGGACCGGCGACCCCGGCCAGCCAGCCCCAGATGATCCGGGCCTTCCCCAGCCTGGCGCCTCGGGCGATGGGCAGACCTCGGCCCTTGGCGACGGAGTCGTGCGTGACGATGTGGACGTCCAGGTCGGGGCCCGACTCCCGGGCCACGGTGGCGCTGACGCCGGGGCCGAGCATGTACTGCCAGGTCCTGCGACGACTGACGCCGAGGACGATCTGGGTGGCGTTGACGCCCCGGGCGAACTCCAGCAGGGCTGCGGACACGTCGTCGCCGATGACGTGGTGGAAGGTGCCGCCGAGGTCCTCGACCAGCGTCCGCTGAAGGGCCAGCTCCTTGGGGGAAACCGCCTTGAGCCCGTCGCTGGCCGCGATGTAGACGGCCAGCACCTCGCCGCCGGCGCCCTTTTCGGCGAGGCGGGCCGCCCGGCGGATGAGGGTGCGGCCCTCGGGCCCGCCGGTCAGCCCGACGACGATGCGTTCGCGGGCCTGCCAGGTGGTGCGGATGTTGTGCTCGCCCCGGTACTGCTGGAGGTACTCGTCGACCCGGTCGGCGACCCAGAGCAGGGCCAGCTCGCGCAGGGCGGTGAGGTTGCCGGGGCGGAAGTAGTTCGAGAGGGCGGCGTCCATCTTGTCGGGCTGGTAGATGTTGCCGTGCGCCATCCGGCGGCGCAGCGCCTGGGGCGACATGTCGACCAGCTCGATCTGGTCGGCCCGGCGGACCACCTCGTCGGGGACCGTCTCGCGCTGCCGGACGCCGGTGATCGACTCGACGACGTCGCCGAGTGACTCCAGGTGCTGGATGTTGACCGTGGATATGACGTCGATGCCGGCCTTGAGCAGCTCCTCGACGTCCTGCCAGCGCTTGGCGTTGCGGGAGCCGGGGACGTTGGTGTGGGCGAGCTCGTCCACCAGCGCCACGGTCGGGGCGCGCTCCAGGACCGCGTCGACGTCCATCTCGGTGAACGTGCTGCCCCGGTACTCCAGCTCATGGCGCGGGAGGAGTTCCAGTCCGTGAAGCATCACCTCGGTGCGCGGCCTGCTGTGGTGCTCCACAAAGGCGATGACCACGTCGGTGCCGCGCTCGACCCGGCGGTGCGCCTCGGACAGCATCGCGTACGTCTTGCCGACACCCGGTGCGGCTCCGAGGTAGATGCGCAGCTTTCCGCGTCCCATGATGACTTCTCGTTCTTCCGTGGTGGATGGGCCGTCAGAGCTCGAACCGGTAGCCCATACCGGGTTCGGTGATCAGATAGCGGGGATGGGCCGGGTCTGCTTCGAGCTTGCGTCGCAGCTGGGCCATGTAGACCCGCAGATAGTTGGTGTTCTCCGCATAAGCGGGTCCCCAGACCTCCCGCAGGAGGGCGCGCTGGGAGACCAGACGGCCCGGACTGACGACCAGCATTTCGAGGATGTGCCACTCGGTCGGAGTCAGCCGGACGTTGGCGCCGTCCCGGTAGACCTTCTTCGCCACCAGGTCGATGGTGAAGCCGTCCGTCGTGACGACGGGCGAGGTTTCCGTCCCGGCTCCCGTCCGGCGTCGCCGGGTGGCCGCTCGCAGCCGCGCCAGCAGCTCGTCCATGCTGAACGGCTTGGTCACGTAGTCGTCGGCGCCCGCGTCCAGCGCACGGACCTTGTCCTCGGACAGGTGCCGGGCGGACAGGACCAGGATGGGTACCTGGCTCCACACCCGGATGGCCTTGATGACCTCGACACCGTCCATGTCCGGCAGCCCGAGGTCCATCAGGATGGCGTCGGGCATGAGGGATGCGGTCAGCCGCATCGCCGCATCGCCGTCGAGGGCCTCCTCGACCTCGTACGCACGTGCCTGGAGGTTGATTCTGAGGGCGCGTACCAGTTGTACGTCGTCCTCCACGACGAGTACCCGGGACATGGACTGTGCACTTTCCCCTTGGTTGTGGACAGCTAAGGAGCCGGTGGGATGCGGACTCTCCGTATCCCACCGGCTCACGTTCTGTCGGCTCGGTTCCATCAGTCCTGGACGAGATTTCGGAGCGCGGTGTTCAGCTCCAGGACGTTCACCCGGGGCTCTCCCATGAAGCCGAGGAGCCGGCCGGTCGTGTGGTCCTTGACGAGGTCCTCGACCTTCTTGACGTCGAGGCCGTTCTTCTCGGCGACCCGGTGGGCCTGGAGTTCGGCGTACGCCGGTGAGATGTCCGGGTCCAGGCCGGAGCCGGAGGACGTGACGGCGTCGGCCGGGACATCGGCGGGCTTCGCCTTGTAGGTGGGGGTGGAGTTGTCCTTCACCACGGCGGCCTTGGCGTCCTTCACCCACTGGATCAGTTCCTCGTTGTCGCCGGAGCGGTTGGTGGCGCCGGAGAGGAGCAGGGCGTACTGGGTGTTGACGCTGTTGGTGCCGAGGCCGTTGGACGGGCGGGGCTGGAACCACTTCAGGTCCGGGGCGGGTGACTCCTCCCCTTCCTTCAGCGGGAGGTCGTAGCGCTGGCCGATGAGGGACGAGCCGACGACCTGCCCTTCCTTGTCCTTGATCTCGGAGCCGTTGGCCTTGTCGTTGAACAGGGCCTGGGCCACGCCGGTCACGGCGAGCGGGTAGATCACTCCGCAGACGAGGGTCAGGACGAGCAGGGCGCGGAGCCCCGCACCGAGCACGCGCGCGGTGCTGCTGGCGGTGTTGTTGGTCATGGCGGATCAGCCGATTCCGGGGATGAGGGTCAGGAGCAGGTCGATGAGCTTGATGCCGATGAACGGGGCGATCAGGCCGCCGAGTCCGTACAGGGCGAGGTTGCGGCGCAGCATCTTGTCCGCACTGGCGGGCCGGTAACGGACGCCCTTGAGGGCGAGCGGTACCAGGGCGACGATGACCAGGGCGTTGAAGATGACGGCGGAGAGGATCGCGGACTCGGGCGAGGTCAGGCCCATGATGTTGAGCTTGTCCAGCGACGGGTACGCCACGGCGAACATGGCGGGGATGATCGCGAAGTACTTCGCGACGTCGTTGGCGATCGAGAAGGTCGTGAGCGCGCCCCGGGTGATGAGGAGTTGTTTGCCGATCTCGACGATCTCGATGAGTTTGGTGGGGTTGGAGTCGAGGTCCACCATGTTCCCGGCCTCCTTGGCGGCCGAGGTTCCGGTGTTCATCGCGACGCCGACGTCGGCCTGGGCCAGGGCGGGGGCGTCGTTCGTGCCGTCGCCGGTCATCGCGACGAGCTTGCCGCCGGCCTGTTCCCGCTTGATGAGGGCCATCTTGTCCTCGGGCGTCGCCTCGGCCAGGAAGTCGTCGACCCCCGCCTCCTCGGCGATCGCCTTCGCGGTCAGCGGGTTGTCACCCGTGATCATGACCGTCTTGATCCCCATCCGACGCAGCTCGTCGAACCGCTCCCGCATGCCCTCCTTCACCACGTCCTTGAGATGGATGACACCGAGCACGCGTGCCCCGCGGGCGTCCTCCACGGCCACCAGCAGCGGTGTGCCGCCGGCCTGGGAGATCTGTTCGGTGATGGCCTGCGCGTCCTCGGATTCGCTCCCTCCCCGCTCCTTGACCCAGGCCGCGACCGAGCCGGTCGCGCCCTTGCGGACCTTGACCTCGGCCAGGTCGACGCCCGACATCCGGGTCTGCGCGGTGAACGCGATCCACTCGGCGTCGGTCAGTTCCCCCTGGTCCCGCCCGCGCAGCCCGTACTTCTCCTTGGCCAGCACGACGATCGACCGGCCTTCGGGCGTCTCGTCGGCCAGGGAGGAGAGCTGCGCGGCATCCGCGAGTTCCGTCTCCTTCACGCCCTGGACCGGGACGAACGCGGCCGCCTGGCGGTTGCCGAGGGTGATGGTGCCGGTCTTGTCGAGGAGCAGGGTCGACACGTCGCCTGCTGCTTCGACCGCGCGGCCGGACATGGCCAGGACGTTGCGCTGGACCAGCCGGTCCATCCCGGCGATCCCGATCGCGGACAGCAGCGCCCCGATCGTGGTGGGGATCAGGCAGACGAGCAGGGCCGCGAGGACGATCAGCGAGGTCTGGTCGTCGGCGCCCGCGTAGATCGCGAACGGCTTCAGGGTGACCACGGCCAGCAGGAAGACGATCGTGAGGGACGCCAGCAGGATGTTGAGGGCGATCTCGTTGGGCGTCTTCTGCCGGGCGGCGCCCTCGACCAGGCCGATCATCCGGTCGATGAAGGTCTCGCCCGGCTTGGTGGTGATCCTGATGACGACGCGGTCGGACAGCACCTTCGTACCACCGGTCACCGCGCTGCGGTCCCCGCCGGACTCCCGGATGACCGGCGCCGATTCACCGGTGATCGCGGACTCGTCGACCGAGGCGACGCCTTCGACCACATCGCCGTCACCGGGAATGACGTCCCCGGCCTCGCAGACCACCAGGTCCCCGATCCGCAGATCGGTCCCCGGGACCTGCTCCTCGTCCGCACCGGCCAGCCGGCGGGCGACGGTGTCGGTCTTGGCCTTGCGCAACGTGTCGGCCTGCGCCTTGCCCCGGCCCTCCGCGACCGCCTCGGCGAGGTTGGCGAAGACGGTGGTGAGCCAGAGCCAGGCGGTGATCGCCCAGCCGAACCAGTCGGTCGGGTCGGTGAGCGCGAGGACCGTGGTGACCACCGAGCCGACCAGCACGACGAACATCACCGGCGACTTGATCATCACGCGCGGATCGAGCTTGCGCAGCGCGTCCGGGAACGACTTCAGCAACTGCTTCGGGTCGAACAGCCCCCCGCCGACACCGCCCCCGGAAGGCGACAGGTCTCCGTGCGGAGCTCGGGTGGGAGTGGGAGTGACGGTGCTCATGAGGCGAGCCCTTCGGCGAGCGGACCCAGCGCGAGGGCGGGGAAGTAGGTGAGTCCGGTGATGATGAGGATCGTGCCGACGAGCAGCCCCACGTAGAGCGGCTTGTCGGTGCGCAGCGTGCCCGCGGTCTCCGGCACCGGCTTCTGCTCGGCGAGCGAACCGGCCAGGGCCAGGACGAAGACCATCGGCAGGAACCGGCCGAGCAGCATCGCGATGCCGATGGTCGTGTTGAACCACTGGGTGTCGGCGTTGAGCCCGGCGAAGGCGGAGCCGTTGTTGTTGGCGCCGGAGGTGTAGGCGTACAGGATTTCGGAGAAGCCGTGCGCGCCCGTGTTGGTCATCGAGTCGGCGGGGGTCGGCAGGGCCATCGCGACCGCGGTGAAGCCGAGCACGAGCGCCGGGGTGACGAGGATGTAGCAGGCGGCGAACTTGATCTGCCGGGTGCCGATCTTCCTGCCGAGGTATTCGGGTGTGCGTCCGACCATGAGACCGGCGATGAACACGGCGATGATCGCCATGATCAGCATGCCGTAGAGGCCGGAGCCGACGCCGCCGGGAGCGATCTCTCCGAGCTGCATGCCCAGCATCGTGATGCCGCCACCGAACCCGGTGTACGACGAGTGGAACGAGTTGACGGCACCCGTCGACGTCAGCGTTGTACTCACCGCGAACAACGACGAGCCGGCGATCCCGAAGCGGGTCTCCTTGCCCTCCATGGCCCCGCCCGCGATCTCGAAGGCGGGCCCGCGGTGCGCGAACTCCGTCCACATCATCAGCGCGACGAAACCGACCCAGATCACCGCCATCGTGCCGAGGATGGCGTACCCCTGCTTCAGCGAGCCGACCATGCGGCCGAAGGTCCGCGTCAGCGCGAACGGGATCAGCAGGATGAGGAAGATCTCGAAGAGGTTGGAGAGGGGGTTCGGGTTCTCGAAGGGGTGGGCGGAGTTGGCGTTGAAGTATCCGCCGCCGTTGGTGCCCAGCTCCTTGATGGCCTCCTGGGAGGCGACCGCGCCGCCGTTCCACTCCTGCGTACCGCCCATGAACTGGCCGACCTGGTGGATGCCCGAGAAGTTCTGGATCGCCCCGCAGGCGACCAGGACGATCGCGCCGATCACCGAGATCGGAAGCAGGATGCGGACGGTGCCGCGCACCAGGTCGGCCCAGAAGTTGCCGAGCTCGCCGGAACGGGACCGGGCGAAGCCCCGTACGAGGGCCACCGCCACGGCCATACCGACGGCGGCGGACACGAAGTTCTGCACCGCCAGGCCGCCGGTCTGTACGACGTGGCCCATGGCCTGTTCGCCGTAGTACGACTGCCAGTTGGTATTGGCGACGAAGGAAGCGGCGGTGTTGAACGCCTGGTCCGGGTCGATCGAGGAAAAGCCGAGCGATCCGGGCAGCGAACCCTGCACCCGTTGCATCAGGTACAGGAACAGGACGCTCACCGCCGAAAAGGCGAGCACGGCGCGCAGATAGGCGGGCCAGCGCATTTCGGCGGCCGGATTGGCGCCGATGGCCTTGTATATCCACTTCTCCGGTGTGTAGTGCTTCTCGGAGGAGTAGACCTTGGCCATGTAGTCGCCCAGCGGACGGTAGGCCAGTCCAAGGGCAGCGATAAGAACGGTGAGCTGGAGCACACCAGCGATCTGGGAACTCATATCAGAACTCAGAACCTCTCCGGGTAAAGGAGAGCCAGCACCAAGTACCCGACCAAGGAGACGGCGACGATGAGGCCGACGACATTCTCGATACTCACAGCTTGGTCACCCCCCGGGCGACGAAAGCCACCAGCGCGAACACCGCGACTATGGTGACGACGAAGGCCAGATCGGCCATCGCGAGCTCCTGATTGACGTGGGAATGGAAACCGGCCGTGTGGCCGGATACGAGCAAACCTCGACTTCAGCTCATCGATGCGCCATTTTTACGGGCTTCATACGAACACCGGTCATCCTTTGACGCCAATCTGACAACGCCGAGCAGAGACCGATTACGGAGCGTTCCCATCGGTGACAGAGGGGCGCACAGCAGCAGCGTGCGACGGGGCCGCTCACCGCGATAGGAGCCTCTCCGGCTCAGAACCTGTCCGGCTTCACCAGCGCCACGACGAGATACCCGAGCAGGCACAGGGCGACGATCAGCCCGACCACGTTCTCCGCGTCCATCAGCGTTCCCTTTCGTCATGTGGGGGCCCGGCGGGATCCACAGGCCCATCGTCACCCGCCACCGGGCCGCGCGCGCTCCGCGTACCGGCTCATTGGCGCAGCCCTAGCGCCGGTCGCGCAGGAGCGGCGTATCGAAAGCGTGAAAAGCAGCCGGGCCGCGCGTACGAATCGCGCCAAGCCCCGTCGACGGTGGCGCGGAGAGGTCCGACGCTTTCCTCATCCCCACTCGTCTCTCGTCAGAAGGCACTGCCATGTCCGTACATCCAGGTGACCCGATAGCGGCCGTCCGGCCGACGCCCAGCTCGAACAAGCCGCCCGACACCCGCCACGGGGCAGCCGGCGAACGTCACCGGCTGACGGCTCTCCAAGGGCTGTCCGCCCTGTCGCTGGACGCGATGGCGTCGGTCGCCTACGGCCCCGAGTCGATCGTGCTCGTCCTGGCCGCGGCCGGCGCGTACGGACTGGGCTTCACCCTTCCGGTCACCCTCGCGATCGCGGTCCTGCTCGCCGTGCTCGTCGCCTCCTACCGGCAGGTGATCGCCGCGTTCCCGGACGGTGGCGGCTCCTACGCGGTCGCCAAAAGGCACCTGGGCCGCCGGACCGGTCTGGTGGCGGCGGCCTCGCTGATCCTGGACTACGTGCTGAACGTGGCCGTTTCCGTAACCGCCGGTGTGGCCGCTCTGACGTCGGCGTTCCCTCAGCTGTACGGGGAGCGGACGTGGATCTGCCTCGGTGTCCTGGTGCTCGTCACGGCGGTCAATCTGTTCGGGGTGGTGAGCTCCGCGAGGGCGTTCATCGTGCCGACCGCCGTCTTCGTCGGCTCGATCCTGGTGATGATCGCGGTCGGTCTCTTCCGGGACGGTCCGGCGAGCACCGCATCCGCCGCGGGGCACGCCTCGGCACTCGGGGAGGGCGCCACCACGGTCGGCGCCCTGCTGCTGCTCAAGGCCTTCGCGGCCGGCTGTTCGGCCCTCACCGGCGTCGAGGCCGTGGCCAACGCCGTCCCCTCGTTCCGCGCCCCGGCGGCACGACGGGCCCAGCACACCGAGGTCGCGCTCGGCGCTCTGCTCGGGGTGATGCTCATCGGGCTGTCCGTGCTGATCGGCCGCTTCCACCTCCAGCCGGTCGAGGGCGTCACCGTGCTGGCCCAGCTGGCAGACGCCTCCTTCGGGCACAACGCGGCCTTCTACGTGGTCCAGTTCGCCACCATGGTGTTGCTGGCACTGGCCGCGAACACCTCGTTCGGCGGACTGCCGGTGCTCATGAGCCTGCTCGCCTGCGACAACTACCTGCCGCACGTCTTCGCGCTGAAGGCCGACCGGCAGGTGCACCGGCACGGCGTGATGTGGCTCGCCGCCGTCTCCGGTGTTCTGCTGGTCCTCTCCGGAGGGGACACGAACACCCTTGTTCCGCTCTTCGCCATCGGGGTGTTCGTCGGCTTCACCATCTGCCAGGTCGGCATGGTGCGCCACTGGTACGTGCTGCGGCCCGGCGGCTGGCGGGTCAAGGCCGCCCTCAACGGCTTCGGGGCATCGCTCACCGGTGTCTCCGCCGTCGTCGTCACCGCCGTGAAGTTCACCGAGGGCGCCTGGCTGATCGTCCTGGCCCTGCCTCTGCTGGTGCTCACCTTCGGCAGGATCCACCGCGCCTACGAACGGATCGGCGCCCGTCTGGAACTGGGCCGGATACCCGAGCCTCCGCACCGGTCCCCGTCATTGGTCGTGGTCCCCGTCTCCGGCCTGTCGAAGCTCACCTGCCAGGCGCTGACCGCTGCCCGGTCCCTGGGCGACAGCGTCCTCGCGGTCACCGTCACCCACCCGGGCGACGAGGACCGTCGGTCGGCGGAGGCCCTTCGGCGCGACTGGGAACTGTGGAAACCCGGGGTGGAACTGGTCGAAGTCCACTCCGAACGCCGGGAGCTGGGCAGCCCCTTCTCCGCGTACATACGCACGTTGGGCGAGTCGCATCCGGGATTCCACGTCACCGTGCTCATTCCGGAAACAGAACCGGCCCACGTCTGGCAGCGGCTACTGCAGAATCAGCGAGGCTCCGTCATCGCCCACGCCGTTCGCCGGGACACGGCGGCGATCATCTGCCGACTGCGTTTCCGGGTCACCACCGAATCGCCCTGACGCATTCCTGACGGCATCCTGACGTCATCTCCCGTCCAGCCGTCAGAGGAGCGCCAATTCCCCGTCGCGGCCATGCAATTGCCTGGGCGGAGGCGATAAGTTTTCTTCGGCCGCCGGTGACCCGCATCGCAGATGACAGCCCGTGGGGGGCGATGGCGAAAGGTCCCGGCGGCCCTCCTCTTTCCTCGCCCGCGCCGGTTTCGCGGCGGTGGGTGTCCCTCTGATTCTCCCGAGAAGGCGTTCCCATGCCTCGCGCCGTCCTGCACAGCTCTCCTCCGAATACAGGGGAAGCACCGCCGTCTTCGCCCTCCCCGACGTCCCGCAGACGTCCAGGCGCGGTGAGCATTCTCCGCGAAGGGCACTTCGCCCACTGTGTACGAGATGCGCTGCGCAAGCTCAACCCCGGCGAATTGGTGCGGAAACCCGTGCTGTTGGTGGTGGCCGTCGGGTCCACACTCACCACTCTTTCCGCCGTCGCGCACCCTTCCGTGTTCTCCTGGTTCATCAGTTGCTGGCTCTGGCTCACGGTCCTGTTCGCGAATCTGGCCGAGGCGGTCGCCGAAGGCCGGGGCCGCGCCCAGGCGGCGTCGTTGCGCAGGACGCGCACGGAAACGATCGCGCTGCGGTTGGAGCACTGGACGTACGGTGCGAACCCGCGGCACGCCAGGACCGAAGCCGTCACACCCGCGGAACTCCAGCCCTTCGACTTCGTCCTCGTCCGGGCCGGCGAGACCGTCCCCGCCGACGGCGATGTGGTGGACGGAGCCGCGATGGTGGACGAATCAGCGGTCACGGGTGAATCGGCCCCGGTGCTGAGGGAGTCGGGCGGCGATCGGTCCGGAGTCACCGGCGGCACGACCGTACTGTCCGACGCGATCGTGGTCCGCGTCACCGCTCGGCCGGGCGACAGCTTCATCGATCGAATGATCGCGCTCGTGGAGGGCGCCTCACGGCAGAAGACACCCAACGAGATCGCCCTGAACATCCTGCTCGCCGCGCTCACCGCCGTGTTCCTTCTCGTCGTGATCACTGTGCAGCCCATGGCCGGTTACGCCGGGGCTGCACAGTCCACAACCGTTCTCGTGGCCCTGCTGGTCACCCTCATCCCCACCACCATCGGCGCGCTGCTGTCCGCCATCGGCATCGCCGGAATGGACCGTCTGGTACAGCACAACGTCCTGGTGATGAGCGGGCGGGCTGTCGAGGCGGCCGGGGACATCAGCACCCTGCTCCTCGACAAGACCGGAACCATCACCTTCGGCAACCGGCAGGCCGCCGCCTTCACCCCGATGCCGGGTGTGGACCACACGAAGCTCGCGGACGCGGCCCAGCTGTCCTCCCTCGCCGACACGACCCCCGAGGGCAGGTCCGTGGTCGCGCTGGCCGCACGCTACGGCCTGGTCGCGCCCCGGGAGGAGGAGCTGAGCAACCCCCGTTTCGTCGAATTCACAGCGCGCACCAGGATGAGCGGCGTGAACCTCACGTGGCCCAACGGGGCCGGCTGCGCCATTCGGAAGGGCGCGGCGACACAGATCGCCGAGTGGGTAGAGCAGCGCGGCGGCTGTGTGCCGCCCGAGGCCGCACAGTGGTCGGCGGCCGTCTCCGTATCGGGCGGCACCCCACTTCTGGTGGCCGTTCACGACTGGGACGGGCCGAGGGTGCTGGGCATCATCCATCTCAAGGACGTGGTGAAGGAGGGCGTACGGGAGCGGTTCGAGGAACTGCGCCGGATGGGCATCCGTACGGTCATGATCACGGGTGACAACCCGCTGACCGCGAAGGCGATCGCCGAGGAGGCGGGGGTCGACGACTTCCTGGCCGAGGCGACGCCCGAGGACAAGATGGCCCTCATCAAGCGGGAACAGGCCGGCGGCAAGCTCGTCGCGATGACCGGCGACGGCACGAACGACGCCCCCGCCCTGGCCCAGGCCGACGTCGGCGTCGCGATGAACACCGGAACCTCGGCCGCCAAGGAGGCCGGGAACATGGTGGACCTCGACTCCAACCCCACCAAACTCATCGAGATCGTCGAGATCGGCAAACAACTCCTCATCACCCGGGGCGCGTTGACCACCTTCTCGATCACGAACGACGTGGCGAAGTACTTCGCGATCATCCCCGCGATGTTCGCGACCGCCTACCCGGGCCTGGACGAGCTCAACATCATGGGCCTGCACAGCCCGCAGTCGGCCATCACCTCGGCCATCGTCTTCAACGCGCTGATCATCATCGCTCTCATCCCGCTCGCCCTGCGCGGCGTGCGGTACAGGCCCGCATCCGCCGAGGACCTGCTCCGCCGCAATCTCGCCGTCTACGGGCTCGGCGGCCTGGTCCTCCCGTTCGTCGGGATCAAGCTGATCGACTTCGTCATCTCCACCCTTCCGGGCTTCGGATGATTTCCGTCAGAGGGCCGTCAGGACCGCGTACATGCCCTTGAGTCGCAGGACTCGGAGACATTGACTGAGGGGGACCAACAGCAAGACCGGCTCTGTCGGGGCAGCCACCCACCTCTGTCAACGGCGTGGCTCACGACCACTTCCTCGCGCCGGTCCTTTCGAGCCCTGCTGCCGGCCGCGCCCGGGCCGGTCGGCAGCAGGCACCACGTGACCATGGCCCCCAAGGCCGGCCAGCGCTGCCTCCCGAGCCGCTGGCTCCTCCGCGGGGGCGGTCTCCGTCCAGGCCGCCCCCGCCCCTTCACAGAACGCGACCAGATCGGCTCACCCACCGAAGAAGCTCAACCGGACCTGACGGTTGGCATTGTCCTTATTGGTATCCACCAGGCAGACCGACTGCCACGTCCCCAGCTCCAGTCGGCCACCGATCACCGGCAGCGTGGCGTGGGGCGGGACCAGGGCCGGGAGTACGTGGTCGCGGCCGTGGCCGGGGCTGCCGTGGCGGTGCTGCCAGCGGTCGTCGGCGGGGAGCAGGTGGTGGAGGGCGGCCAGGAGGTCGTCGTCGCTGCCCGCGCCCGTCTCCAGTACGGCGATGCCGGCCGTGGCGTGGGGGACGAAGACGTTGAGGAGGCCGTCGCGGCCGGGGGCGGTGCGGGTGAGGAACTCCTCGCAGGCGCGCGTCAGGTCCGTGACCGTCTCGGCCGTACCCGTGGTGATGTTCAGGACCGTGGTGGTGAAGGAATCGGACATGCCTCCATCATCACCTCACCAGGGTGAGATGAGGCGTCCACGCTCCGAGACGCCATTGACCGTGTCCCGACCGGATGGCTACGTTCAGCGCCATGTTCCGATCAGCTCTGCTCACTTCGCGCGGTCACATCGACCTGCTGCGAGTGGCTTCCGCCGCGTGTTGTCGCGGCTGCTGACGTTCCCTCGGCGACTTCCGGGCCGCGCCCGCGCTGCCTGTCGTATTCCGTCGCTCCTTCTGCCGTAGTCGCGTACGGCTCAGTGCCGCTGCGCATCCGCACCGGCATCCGCTGAGCTTCCCCGCTTCGTCTCCCGCTTCGCCTTCGCCGGCCTTCCGTCGGTCCTTGTGCATGCGTGGTCACGGGGTTGCTCCGGCATGTCCGTGACGCCCTGGCCCGCTGCCCGCCTGCCCCTCTTCTCGCCCGCATTCCCTCTGTGCGCATCCGCGCGTCCCTTCCTGGAGCCGCCATGACCGTCAGCCACGCACCGCCGTCCGCGATGCCCGCACCCCTCGAGAAACCCTCCGCGCCGACGCGTACGCCGCCCGAGCTGGAGGCCGTCGTCCCGGCCTCCGTCCGGCGGTCGCGGTTGCGAGCCGCTCCGCGGTGGGTGCGGCGTGCGGTGGGGCCGCTGCTGTTGCTCGTGCTGTGGCAGGTGTTCAGTGCCACGGGGGTGCTCGATCCCGATGTCCTCGCCTCGCCCGGGACCATCGCCCGGTCCGGTGCCGATCTGATGGCCGACGGGACGCTGCCCGCCGCGATGGGAGTCTCGCTCCAGCGGGTGGTCGTGGGGCTCCTCCTCGGCGGGGTGATCGGGACGTCGCTCGCGCTCGTGTCGGGGCTCTCGCGGCTCGGGGAGGATCTGGTCGACGCGACCGTGCAGATGCTGCGCACCGTGCCCTGGGTGGGGCTCATCCCGCTGTTCATCATCTGGCTCGGGATCGGCGAGGCGCCGAAGGTGGCCCTCATCGCCCTCGGAGTGGCCTTCCACCTGTATCTGAACGTGTACGCGGGCATTCGGGGTGTTGATGCCCAACTCATCCAAGCCGGTACGTCGTTGGGGCTCGGGCGATGGGGTCTGGTGCGGCATGTCGTGCTGCCGGGGGCGCTGCCCGGGGCCATGACAGGGCTGCGCTACTCGCTGGCGACGGCCTGGCTCGCCCTCGTCTTCGGTGAGTCGATCAACGCCGACGCCGGGATCGGGTTCCTGATGAACCAGGCCCGGGAGTTCTTCCGGACCGATGTGATCGTCGTCTGTCTCGTCGTGTACGCCTTCCTCGGCCTCACCGCCGACGTCATCGTCCGGATCCTCGAAAGGCTGCTGCTGCAATGGCGACCGACCTTCACCGGCCAGTGAAGACCCTCCTCGAAGCCGGCCCCGCCGACACCTCTCCTCCGGCGTCCCACAACGGCGCCGAAGCCGCCGTACGCGTCGAAGGGCTCACCCGCTCCTTCGACGGGCGTGCCGTCATCGACGACCTCGATCTCAACCTGGAAGCAGGCGAGTTCACCGTCCTTCTCGGACGCAGCGGGTGCGGCAAGTCGACCCTGCTGCGGGTGCTGGCCGGGCTCGACCGGGAGATCTCGGGCACCGTCCTGGTCCCCCGCCGCCGTGCCGTCGCCTTCCAGGCCCCGCGCCTGATGCCCTGGAAGCGGGTGTGGCGCAACGTGCTGCTCGGGCTGCCGGGGAAGCCCGAACGTGCCGTCGCCGAGCAGGCGTTGGCGGAGGTCGGTCTTGCGGAGCGGGCCGGGGCGTGGCCGAAGACGCTGTCCGGCGGCGAGGCCCAACGGGCTTCGCTGGCCCGGGCCCTGGTGCGCGAGCCCGATCTGCTGCTGCTCGACGAGCCCTTCGGAGCGCTGGACGCCCTGACCCGGATCAAGGCCCAGCAGCTCGTGGCCGAACTCTGGCAGCGGCGCGGCTGCGCGGTGCTCCTGGTCACCCATGACGTGGACGAGGCCCTGCTGCTGGCCGACCGGGTGCTGGTGATGCGGGACGGGCGGATCGCCTACGACACGTCCGTCGCGCTGGACCGGCCGCGCGAGGTCGGTTCGCCCGGCTTCACCGATCTGCGCTCCCGGCTGCTGAGCGAACTGGGAGTCGAGGGCGCCGGCCGCGCCACCGGCCTCGGCGTCGAGGACGCCGGCCATGCCCAGGCCCGTACGGAGAGCGCGGAGAGCCCCGACCCATCGCCCGCGCGCCCCCACCCCCGTCACGGAGACCCGTCATGAAACGCCGCACCCTGCCCGCCCTGCTCCTCCCCCTCGCCCTGCTCCTCTCCGCGTGCGGCGGCGCCTCGTCCGCCGACTCGGGCGGCAACACCGACGGCAAGGGCAGCCTCACGCTCAACGTCGGTGACCAGAAGGGAGGTTACGAGGCGATCCTGCGGGCCTCCGGAGAGCTCGACGACCTCGACTACCGCATCAAGTGGTCCACCTTCACCTCAGGGCCACCCCTGCTGGAGGCCGTGAGCGCCGGGGCCGTCGACATCGGCGGCGTCGGCAACACGCCGCCCGTCTTCGCCGCCGGGGCCGATTCGAACATCACCGTCGTCGGCGCCACGCACGGCTCGCCGGCCGGTGAGGTCATCGTCGTGCCCGAGGACTCCCCGCTGAAGGAGCCCGCCCAGCTCAAGGGCAAGTCCATCGCCGTGGCCCAGGGCAGCTCCGCCCACTTCCAGCTGGTCGCCTCGCTCAAGAAGGCCGGGCTCGGGATCGGGGACGTCGAGCTGAACTACCTCCAGCCCGCCGACGCGCTCGCCGCGTTCAGCCGGGGCAAGGTCGACGCCTGGGCGATCTGGGACCCGTACACCTCGCAGGTCCTGCGCACGGCGGACGCCCGGGTGCTCACGACCGGCGAGGGCGTCGTCAACGGCCTCGGTTTCCAAGTGGCTTCGCCCGCCTCGCTCAAGAACGCGAAGAAGTCCAAGGCCATCGGCGATCTGCTCGTCCGGCTGGAGCGGGCCCAGAAGTGGGTGTTCGAGCACCCGGAGGAGTGGGCGAAGGTCTGGGCGAAGGAGACCGGGCTTCCGTACGACGTGGCGCTGGACGCAGTGAAGCGCTCCTACGGCACCCGCGTGCCAGTGGCGATCGACGACGCCGCCATCGCCTCCGAGCAGGAGATCGCCGACACCTTCGCCGAACTCAAGCTGATCCCAAGGCGGTTCGACTTCGAGGACTACGTCGACACGCGGTTCGACCGCGACCTTCCTCCTTCCTCCACCACGCCGCGCTCCTACGGAAAGGCCTCCTCATGAACGTCCATCTGCACTGGTTCCTGCCCACGGGCGGTGACGGCCGGACGCTCGTGGACCGGCACGCGTACACCGACGGCGGTATCAAGCGCGACCGGATCACGCCGGTGAGCGGGGTGCGTGCCCCCGATATCGAGTATCTGGCCCAGATCGCCAAGGCGGCCGAGCAGTTGGGCTTCGAGGCCGTGCTGACGCCCACCGGAACCTGGTGCGAGGACGCCTGGCTGACCACGGTGGCGCTCGCCCAGCACACCGAGCGGCTGAAGTTCCTGGTGGCGTTCCGGCCGGGGGTCATCTCGCCCGTGCTGGCCGCGCAGATGGCCGCCACCTATCAGCGGATCACCCGGGGGCGGCTGCTGCTCAATGTCGTCACGGGCGGTGACTCGACCGAACAGCGGCGCTTCGGGGACCATGTGGACCATGACCGGAGGTACGCGCGCACCGCGGAGTTCCTGTCGGTGGTGCGGGGCGCCTGGAGCGGGCAGCCGTACGACTTCGACGGGGAGCACTACCAGGTGGAGGGCGGGCTGACCGCGCTGCCGCCGGACCCGCTGCCGGAGATCTTCTTCGGCGGGTCGTCGGCGGCGGCCGGGCCGGTCGCCGCCGCGCACGCGGATGTCTATCTCACCTGGGGCGAGCCGCCGGCCGCCGTGAAGGAGAAGATCGACTGGATTCGCTCTCTGGCCAAGGAGCAGGGTCGTACAGTCCGGTTCGGCATCCGGCTGCACACCATTTCGCGGGATTCGTCGCGGGAGGCGTGGGCCACCGCCGACCGGCTGCTGGGCGACCTCGATCCGGAGACGATCGCGGCGGCGCAGCAGGCGCTGGGGAAGAGCGAGTCGGTCGGGCAGCAGCGGATGCTGGCGCTGCACGGCGGTTCGCGGGACAAGCTGGAGATCGCGCCGAACCTCTGGGCGGGCGTCGGTCTGGTACGCGGCGGGGCCGGGACCGCGCTGGTGGGCAGCCATGCGGAGGTCGCGGACCGGATCGAGGAGTACCACGCGCTGGGCGTGGAGCACTTCGTGCTCTCCGGATATCCGCATCTGGAGGAGGCGTACTGGTTCGGCGAGGGTGTCACCCCCGAGCTGTCCCGCCGTGGGCTGCTGCCGACCGTGCCCGCGTCGCCGCTGCTGGGCGTGAACGGTGCAGAGAGCCGGACCGCCACGGCGCCTGGCGGGGCTCCCCTGTTGCTCGCCGGGGGTCGCTGAGCCGTGCGGTGACGCTCGTCGGGCGCTCGGGAAGATCCCGGGCGCCCGACGAGTTAGTAGAAGCGTGAACATTTCTGGGGCACGCGAGCTGGACGTGGTCGTCATCGGCGCGGGTCAGGCGGGGCTGTCCGCCGCCTACCACCTGCGTCGCGTCGGGCTGGAGCCGGACGACGACTTCGTCGTGCTGGACCACGCACCCCGGCCGGGCGGCGCGTGGCAGTTCCGCTGGCCCTCGCTGACGTACGGCAAGGTCCACGGGATGCACGCGCTGCCGGGCATGGAACTGACCGGGGCCGACCCCGACCGGCCCTCGTCGGAGGTGATCGGCGCGTACTTCGCCGCGTACGAGGAGCGCTTCGAGCTGCGGGTCCACCGGCCCGTGGAGGTGAGCGCCGTACGGGAGGGAAGCGGCGGGCGGCTGCTGGTGGAGACGTCCGAGGGGACGTACGCGACGCGGGCGCTGATCAACGCGACCGGCACCTGGGATCGGCCGTTCTGGCCGCGCTATCCGGGCCAGGAGACCTTCCGCGGGCGGCAGTTGCACACGGCGAACTACCCGGGGCCCGAGGAGTTCGCGGGGCAGCGCGTCCTCGTGGTCGGAGGCGGCGCTTCCGGTACGCAGCATCTGATGGAGATCGCCGAGCACGCGGCCGACACCTTCTGGGTGACCCGCAGCGAACCGATATTCCGCGAGGGGCCGTTCACCGAGGAGTGGGGGCGGGCGGCCGTGGCGATGGTGGAGGAGCGGGTACGCAACGGGCTGCCGCCGAAGAGCGTGGTCAGCGTGACCGGGCTGCCGCTGAACGACGCCGTGCGGCGGGCCCGGGCCGAGGGGGTGCTGGACCGGCTGCCGATGTTCGACCGGATCACGCCGACCGGTGTGGCCTGGGACGACGGCCGTACCGTCGAGACCGACGTGATCCTCTGGGCGACCGGGTTCCGGCCCGCCGTGGACCACCTGGCACCGCTGAAGCTGCGCGAGCCGGGTGGTGGCATCCGGGCCGAGGACACCCGTGCCGTACGGGACGGGCGCGTCCACCTCGTCGGGTACGGCCCCTCCGCCAGCACCATCGGCGCCAACCGCGCGGGCCGCGCGGCGGTCCGGTCGGTCATGCGGCTGCTGAAGGAGACGGGCGGCGTGCGGGCCGGCGAGGAAGCGGGGCCGGCCGGGGCGGCCGTCGCCGTGTCCGTCCCGAGGGCGTGAACTCGAACCTGTTGCGCGGGGTCCCGTCGGCCTCGCCCCTCTCGTCGGCCGATTCGGTCAGCCCGTCGTGGCGGAGCCGCGGCTGCGGTTGAACTCCTCGACGTTCCTCTGCTGCTCGTCGTAGCTGTCGGTGAAGCGCGTATCGCCGGGGCCGAGCGTGACGAAGTAGAGCCAGGGGCCGGGCGTGGGCCTGACGGCCGCACGCAGCGCCTCCTCCCCCGGATTGCCGATGGGCGTCGGCGGCAGGCCCTTGATCCGGTAGCTGTTGTACGGGCTGTCCAGCTGCGTGTCGGCGGTCGTCGTGTCCAGGGTGGAGCGCTTCAGGGCGTAGTTGATGGTGGAGTCCATCTGCAGCGGCATGTCCTTGAGCAGCCGGTTGTAGACGACCCGGGCCACCTTGCCCATGTCGGCCGGGGTGTCGGCCTCCGCCTGGACGATGCTGGCGATGGTGACCGTGTCGTAGACGGAGACGTTGTTGCGCTGGGACCCCGCCGTCACATGGTCCGCGGCGAAGTGCTTGCGGGCGGTGTCGGCCATGTAGCGCAGCAGGCCCGCGGGCTCGGTCGCGTCGTCGATCGGATACGTGGCCGGGAAGAGGTACCCCTCGGGGTTGCCCTCGGCCTGGGCGGGCAGCTCCAGGTCCACCGTCGACGCCGCCTTCAGCGTGCTGCCGGGCTTCAGGTCGAGCGCCTTGTCGACCGCTTCGTACACCTGCGAGACACGGCGGCCTTCGGGGATCATCAGCGTGTTCTGCGGGCTCTCCCGCTTCCTTGGCGGCTCGTCCGATCCGGTCAGGGACAGCGGGATCAGGACGGCGGCCGACACGACGAGCAGTGCGCCGACGGCCAGGACGATCTTTCCGCGGCGGGTCGGGCGGAGTCTGCGACGGGGGCGGGCGTCCGGGGACTCGTTCACCATGCGGGCACGTTAACCCGGGGTGCGAGCCACGGCCGGTAGCCCGACCACGGCGTCGGCTCCGGCGACACGAACGCCGTACGGCGCGAGCAGAACACCCGTAGCCGGAACACACGAACAAGGGATCGGGTGTTCGCTGGAACGCGTGATCGTCAGGGGATTCGTTGCTCTTCACTCGTCCGGGGCGTGATGATTGCAGAGCGCAGTCAACGGGCTGCAGACCGCTACTGCGCAGTCCCACAGATGCACCACGTACAAGGAGAAAGACCAGATGAACTTCCTGACCAACCTGCTTGCCGGCGTCGTCCACTTCGTGGGTTGGCTCGTCTGACCATTGCTCCGCCCGGCGCCGTCGCTCCCCGTCCCACGGGAGCGGCGGCGCCGCCGTGTGTGGTGCTGCGGGTACGCCGCCGTTCGGCTCAGCCGTTCGCCGCGGCCGGTCCGGTGAAGGGCGGCAGTGCGGCGAACTCGGGCGCCACCGTCACCGCCGCCGCGAGGGTGTCGAGCGTCCGGCGGACCCGGGTGAGCGGGTGGTCCGGGAATTCCGTGTCCCACTGGGCGTGGTCCGCCGCGTGGAAGGGCAGCCCGCCCTGGACCTCGGGGGCGTAGGGGTGCGGCCGGAAGTACTGGTCGGGGCCGAGCTTGGCCATCACCACGGCTTCCCGCATGCCCGTCATACCGCGCTCCGCCGCCTGGATCTTCACCACGGTGCTGCATCCGGCGCGCGGCACCGTGAAGCTGCCGATGAATGCCTGGCCGTTGGGCTGGTTCGGCAGCGGCAGTTTGAGTATCTGCCGCAGGGCGGGCAGCTCGCCCAGTCGCTTCACCGATGCCTCGATGAGTCCGCCGCCCGCCCGGGCGGTGAAGTGGGTCAGACCGTGCCGCAGGGTCGGGCCGTCGTCCAGCGCGGCCGGCAGGTCCGGCGACAGGTCGAAGAAGTGCAGCGACAGCACATCCCCGTGGTCGTTCAGCCAAGCATCGGTGTCGACGGTGCGGTAGCCGGGGAGTTCCACCCCGAGGAGAGCTCTCATGCGCGGCGATCATGCCGTATGCGGGCCCTGGCGGTGACGTCAGGGGCGGCCTGATCGAGGGCCGGCCCGACAAGAGCGGTCAGGGGGCAGGGGCCGGGACCGGGTGGGAGTCGCGGCGGATCAGGGCGGCGTACCGGCCGTCGCGGTCGAGCAGTTCCTCGTGCGTACCGCGCTCGGCGACCCGGCCGTCCTCCAGGACGACGATCTGGTCCGCGTCGCGGACGGTGGAGAGCCGGTGCGCGATGGTGAGCGTGGTCCGTCCGGCGGACAGGGCGTCGATCGCCTCCTGCACGGCCTGTTCCGTACGGGTGTCGAGCGCGCTGGTCGCCTCGTCGAGGATCAGCACCGGAGGGTCGCGCAGGATCGTGCGGGCGATGGCGAGGCGCTGCTTCTCGCCGCCCGAGAAGCGGTAGCCGCGCTCGCCGACCATCGTGTCGTAGCCGTCGGGCAGGGAGGCGATGTGGTCGTGGATCTGCGCCGCGCGGGCCGCGGCCACGATCTCCTCGTCGGTGGCCTCCGGCTTGGCGAAGCGCAGGTTCTCGGCGACCGAGGCGTGGAAGAGGTACGTCTCCTGGGAGACGACGCCGACGGCCCGGGCGAGGGTGTCGAAGTCCAGGTCGCGGACGTCGATGCCGTCGAGCGTGACCCGGCCGCCGGTCACGTCGTACAGCCGGGGTACCAGGTAGCTCAGGGTGGACTTGCCGGAGCCGGTGGATCCGACGACCGCGAGGCTGTCGCCCGCGGGGACGGTCACGTCGATGCCGGTCAGCGTCGGGCCGTTCTTCTCGTCGTAACTGAAGTCGACGTCCTCGAAGGCGATCTCTCCGCGGATCTTCTCCAGGCGGACCGGATGCTCCGGTTCGGTGATGTCCACCGTGAGGTCGAGGTATTCGAAGATGCGCTGGAAGAGGGCGAGGGAGGTCTGCATCTGGACGCCGGTGGAGAGCAGGCTGACCGCCGGGCGGAACAGCCCCTGCTGGAGCGTGACGAAGGCGACGAGCGTGCCGATGGAGACGGCGGCGGCCCCGGAGGCGAAGGTGAGTCCGGCCGCCCAGTAGATGACGGCAGGCATGGCGGCCATGACGATGCCGATCGTGGACATCCGCCAGCGGCCGGCCATGTTGGAGCGCACTTCGAGGTCGACCAGGCGCTCGGACTCCTCGGCGAAGCCTTGGGTGAGGGAGTCGGAGCGGCCCATTGTGCGGCCCAGGAGGATGCCGCTGACCGAGAGGGACTCGGTGACCGTGGCGGCCATCGCGGCCATCTGCTTCTGGCGCTGGGTGGTGATCTTCTTGCGCTCATTGCCGACGCGGCGGCTGATCGCGACGAAGACCGGCAGCAGGAGCAGCGAGACGACGGTGAGCCGCCAGTCGAGGGCGAGCATGGCGACGACGGTCGCGATGACGGCCGTGAGGTTGGAGACCAGCGAGGTCGCGGTGGAGGTGACCGTCGCCTGCATGCCGCCGATGTCGTTGGCGATGCGGGACTGGACCTCTCCCGTGCGGGTCCGGGTGAAGAAGGCGAGCGGCATCCGCTGGAGCTGGGTGTAGACGGCGGTGCGCAGGTCGTGCATGACGCGCTGGCCGACGGTGGTCGAGATGAGGGTCTGGAGCACGCCGAAGACGCTGGTCATCACGGCGGTGAGGATCATGCCGAGCGCCAGCAGGGTCAGCAGGCCCGTGCGCCCCTGCGGGATGGCGGTGTCGAGGATCTCGCGCAGCAGGAACGGGGAGGCGACCCCGACCAGGGAGGATGCGCCGACCAGCAGGCCGACGACGGCCAGGCGGCCGCGGTAGGGGCGGAAGAGGCGGAGGATGCGGCGCACCTCGGCGGGCCGCCGGTCGGCGTCGGTGCGGGCATCGGGCGGGGGTGTCCACGTGGGTTCGTCGGGTTTCATGGGCTCCTTCGTCGGGCGTGAGGCGGGGCCGGGCAGTCCCGGTCCCGCACAGTGAGAGCCTAGCTCATTGTTACCCCTACTCACAATGAACAAGGTCCTGATATTGTTCCCGTATGGACGCCCCGGATTCCCCCGACCCCTCCGACTCCCCTGACTCCCCTGGTTCCCGCGATTCTCGTGATTCCCCCGACGGCCTGCTCGCCGAGCAGCTGCTGCGGCTCACCCGGCGGCTGCACCGCATCCAGCGCCGCCAGCTGGATCCGATCGACATCACTCCGGCCCAGTTCCGGCTGTTGCGGACGGTCGCGAGTTACGACGCGGCCCCCCGGATGGCGGATCTCGCCCGCCGGCTCGACGTCGTCCCGCGCGCCGTGACCACGCTGGTCGACGGCCTGGAGGCGAGCGGCCGGGTGCGCCGCGCCCCGGATCCCGACAG
The DNA here is from genome assembly GCF_000261345.2 of Streptomyces globisporus C-1027. Lineage (NCBI taxonomy): Bacteria > Bacillati > Actinomycetota > Actinomycetes > Kitasatosporales > Streptomycetaceae > Streptomyces > Streptomyces globisporus. Next base: position 939,229 of record NZ_CP013738.1, read on the forward strand.
CCGCCGGGTGGTCCGCATCGAGATCACCGACGAGGGGCGCGCCACGCTGCGGTCCCTGCGCAGCGCGCGCCGGGCCGCCGCAGAGGAGATCCTGGCTCCATTGACCGCCGATCAGCGCGAGGTGTTCGGTGAGCTGCTGTCCGCTCTGGTCGACGGAATGCCGGAGCGCCACTGCTGAGCGGCGTTGCCGCGTGCCACCGCTGAGCGCCGAGCCGAGGGGAAGGCCGACATGCCGCTGCTGGAGCCCGATCCGGAAGCCCTGCGCCCCGGAACGGCGCGGGACCCCGCCCCCGACCGGGTGACCGACCGCAGCGCGGGCGGCACCCCGGAGCCGCTGCGGAGCGACCTGATCGCCCTGCTCGGCGCGGACAAGGTGCTCTGGAAGGTCTCCGACCTCGTGCGGTACGCCTCCGACGCCAGCCCCTACCGCTTCCTCCCCCGCGTCGTGCTGGTCCCCGAGGACCTCGACGACGTGTCCGCGATCCTGTCGTACGCCCATGGCAAGAGCCGTTCCGTGGTGTTCCGGGCCGCGGGCACGAGCCTCAACGGCCAGGCCCAGGGCGAGGACATCCTCGTCGACGTACGCCGTCACTGGACCGGCGTGGAGGTGCTGGACGACGGGGCGCGGGCCCGGATCCGGCCGGGCACCACCGTCATGCGGGCCAACGCCACGCTCGCCCGGTACGGCAGGCTGCTCGGCCCCGATCCGGCCAGCGCCATCGCCTGCACCCTCGGCGGGGTCGTCGCCAACAACGCCTCGGGCATGACGGCGGGCACCACCCGCAACTCCTACCGGACGCTCGCCTCGCTCACCTTCGTCCTGCCGAGCGGCACCGTCGTCGACACCGCGGACCCCGCCGCCGACGAGGAGCTGGCCCACGCGGAACCGGAGCTGTGCGCGGGGCTGATGGAGCTGAAGGCGGAGATCGAGGCGGATGCGGAGCTGACCGCCCGGATCCGCGCCAAGTACACGATCAAGAACACCAACGGCTACCGCCTGGACGCCTTCCTCGACGGGGCGACGCCGGTGCGGATCCTGCGAGGGCTGATGGTCGGCTCCGAGGGGACGTTCGGTTTCATCTCCGAGGTCGTGTTCGACACCCTCGCGCTCGACCGGCGGGTCTCCAGCGCCCTGTTGTTCTTCCCCTCCCTCACCGCCGCCGCGGCCGCCGTGCCCCGGTTCAACGAGGCGGGGGCGATCGCCGTGGAGCTGATGGACGGCAACACCCTGCGCGCCTCCGTCAGCGTGCCGGGCGTCCCGGCGGACTGGGCGGCGCTGCCCCGGGAGACGACGGCACTGCTGGTGGAGTTCCGGGCAGCCGACGAGGCGGGCCAGGCGGCGTTCGAGCGGGCGGCGGACACGGTCGTGGCCGGTCTGGACCTCGTCCGTCCGGCGGCGTCCGTGACCAACGCGTTCACCCGGGACGCCGGGACGATCGCCGGTTACTGGAAGGCCCGCAAGGCGTTCGTCACCGCCGTCGGCGGCTCCCGGCCCTCGGGCACCACCCTGATCACGGAGGACTTCGCGGTGCCGCCCGCCCGGCTGGCGGACGCCTGCGCCGCGCTGCTGGAGCTCCAGTCGCGCCACGGGTTCGACGCTGCCGTGGCGGGTCACGCGGCGCACGGCAATCTGCACTTCCTGCTCGCGTTCGACGCGGCGAAGCCGGCCGATGTGGCCCGGTACGACGCATTCATGCAGGAGTTCTGCGCGCTGGTGGTGGACCGGTTCGACGGGTCGCTCAAGGCGGAGCACGCCACCGGGCGCAATATCGCGCCGTTCCTGGAGCGGGAGTGGGGGCCGCGCGCCACCGAGCTGATGTGGCGGACCAAGCAGGTCATCGACCCCGCCGGGGTGCTCGCCCCGCGCATCGTGCTGGACCGGGATCCGCGGGCCCATCTGCGGGGCCTGAAGACCATTCCGAAGGTGGAGGCGGTCGCCGACCCGTGCATCGAGTGCGGATTCTGCGAACCGACCTGCCCCAGCGAGGATCTGACGACCACTCCGCGCCAGCGGATCGTGCTGCGCCGGGAGATGATGCGGCAGACCGACGGCTCACCGGTCGAGGCCGGCCTGCTGGACGCGTACGGCTACGACGCCGTGGACACCTGCGCCGGCGATTCCACCTGCAAACTCGCCTGCCCGGTCGGCATCGACACCGGGGCGATGATGAAGGGCTTCCGGCATCGCCGGCACACCCCGCGCGAGGAGCGGATCGCGGCCCTCACCGCGAAGAACTTCCGGGCGGTGGAGGCCTCGGCGCGGCTGGCCGTGGCGGCGGCCGACACGGTCGGGAACCGGGTGGGCGACGCGCCGCTCCAGGCCGTGACGCGGCTCGCCCGCAAGGCCGTGCGCCCCGATCTCGTACCGGAGTGGCTGCCGCAGATCCCCGGTGCGGCGGCGCGGAAACTGCCGGACACGGCACGCGTCGGGGCGAGCGCGGTGTACTACCCGGCCTGCGTCAACCGCATCTTCGCCGGGCCGGACGACGGCGACGCGGGGCCGGGACTCTCCCTGGCCGAGGCGGTGGTGGCCGTGTCCGGGCGGGCCGGAAAGCCGGTGTGGATCCCCGAGGACGTCACGGGGACCTGCTGCGCGACGATCTGGCACTCCAAGGGATACGACGCGGGCAACAGGATCATGGCGAACCGCATCGTGGAGGCCGCCTGGGGCTGGACAGCGGGCGGGACGCTGCCGCTGGTCGTGGACGCCTCCTCGTGCACGCTCGGCATCGCCGAGGAGGTGGTGCCCTACCTCACCGAGGACAACCGGGCGCTCCACCGCGAACTGACCGTCGTGGACTCGCTGGTGTGGGCGGCCGAGGAGCTGCTGCCGCATCTGACGGTGTTCCGGACGGCCGGCTCGGCGGTCCTGCATCCGACCTGCTCGATGGAACATCTGGGAGATGTCGGGCAGTTGCGGGCGCTGGCCGAGGCCTGTGCGCAGGAGGTCGTGGTCCCGGACGACGCGGGGTGCTGCGCGTTCGCGGGCGACCGGGGCATGCTCCACAAGGAGTTGACGGACTCGGCGACGGCCAAGGAGGCCGCCGAGGTCGACCGCCGCCCCTACGACGCCTATCTGTCGGCGAACCGGATGTGCGAGATCGGCATGGAACGCGCCACCGGGCACCCGTACCGCTCGGCGCTGATCGAACTGGAACACGCCACCCGGCCGACTCTCCCGTGAATCGGTGACGGCGGGCGCCAACACCCGCTCCGGCCTGCACAGATGAGCGTCTTACGGCCCCGATTGGTTGCACCAGTCGGGGCTTCGGCGTGCCGTGAGAAAAGTCCAAGGTTTGAGGACAAGAGTCCAAATACTTCCCTTGCGCACCATCAGCCTCACCCTCCAGGGTCCTTACCGAGCCCCGGTCCCGCCCGTACTCCGTACGGCGGGACCGGGCGTGCTCGCGCACCGTCTGAACCCCCACACCCCACCTGGAGGCTCGATGAACGACGACGCCCGGCCCGCACCGGAACCGCAGGACATCCCCCCGCACAGCGGCGCGGCCGACGAGGTGAACCGGCAGGATCCCAGCCGCCGTTCGGTGCTGTGGACCACGGCGGGCGTGGCCGGGGCCGGACTCGGCCTCGGCACACTGGGCGCAGGCACCGCGTCGGCGGCCGGGGCGCGTGGCCCCGAGGCCGTCACCGCCGCGGAAGCCGTGGCCGCCGCCCCTCCCCGGCAGGGCCGCACCATGGCGGGCGTGCCCTTCGAGCGGCGCTCCACGGTCCGGGTCGGCATCATCGGCCTCGGCAACCGCGGCGACAGCATGATCGACCTCTTCCTCGCCCTCCCGGGCGTCCAGGTCAAGGCGGTGTGCGACACGGTCCGGGACAAGGCGGAGAAGGCCGCCAAGAAGGTGACGGCCGCCGGTCAGCCCGCCCCGGCGATCTACGCCAAGGACGAGCACGACTACGAGAACCTCTGCAGGCGCGGGGACATCGACTTCGTCTACGTGGTGACGCCGTGGGAGTTGCACTTCCCGATGGCGAAGACGGCGATGCTGAACGGCAAGCACGTCGGGGTGGAGTGCCCGATCGCGATGCGCCTGGAAGAGCTGTGGCAGCTCGTGGATCTCTCCGAGCGCACCCGGCGGCACTGCATGCAGCTGGAGAACTGTTGTTACGGCAAGAACGAGATGCGGGTGCTGCGGATGGCGCACGCGGGTCTCTTCGGCGAACTGCAGCACGGCGCGGGGGCTTACAACCACGATCTGCGTGAGCTGATGTTCGACCCCGACTACTACGAGGGTCCGTGGCGGCGGCTGTGGCACACGCGGCTCCGCGGTGACCTCTACCCCAACCACGGCTTCGGTCCGGTCGCCAACTACATGGACGTCAACCGGGGCGACCGGGTCGTCAGCATCAGCAGCGTCGGCACCACGCCCCTGGGGCTCGCCGCGTACCGCGAGGAGCACATGCCTCCGGGCGACCCGAGCTGGAAGGAGTCGTACATCGGGGCCGACCGGACGATCAGCCTCGTGCAGACCGCCAAGGGCCGGGTGATCCGGCTGGAGCACGATGTGTCGTCGCCGCACCCGTACTCGCGGATCAACAGCCTCGGCGGGACCAAGGGCGTGTTCGAGGACTACCCGGAGCGGATCTATCTGGAACCCACGAACACCAACCACCAGTGGGACGACTTCAAGAAGTACGCCGAGTGGGACCACTGGCTGTGGAAGGAGCACGCCAATCCGCCGGGCGGCCACGGCGGGATGGACTACATCATGGTGTTCCGCCTGATGCAGTGCATGCGGCTCGGTCTGGTGCCCGACTTCGACGTGTACGACGCGGCGGTCTGGACGGCCCCCGTGCCGCTGAGCCATCTGTCCATCAAGGCCAAGGGCGCGCCCCTGCCTATCCCGGACTTCACCCGGGGCGAGTGGAAGAAGGCCCGGTCCGGCATGGACTCGGAGAAGCCCGCGGAGTGACGTCTCCGGGGTCCCGGGCCTGCTGGGCCCGGGACCCGCGGGGCGGGGCGACCGGGAGAAAACCGGTTGCCCCGGAACGGGACGAACAGGGACTCTTGCACGTCACCCTGTCTTCGAGGTCCGTCCGGATCTCCGTTTCACGAGCCCTGGGACGTCATGCAGATTCGCGACCTTCCGTATTCGGATCCCGGCGACCCCGATGTCCGTTCGGGTCCTCGCTTCCTGTTCTGGCTCGGCCGCAATCAGCTCGGCGGGCAGCTGAAGTCCCTCTCCTGGGGGCTGCTGCACCAGCTGGCCATCGCCGGTCTGCCGGTCACCGTCGGGCTCGCCGTCCAGGCCGTCATCGACCGCTCCGGGGGACGACTCGCCCTGGCGGGCGGCCTCATCGTGGCCCTCGGCGTGCTGGTCGCCGTCGGCGACACCATGCTCCACCGGACCGCCGTGACCAACTGGATCACCGCCGCCGCGCGGGTCCAGCAGCTGCTCGCCCGCAAGACCGCCGAGCTGGGCTCCGCGCTGACCCGCCGGGTCGCGGCCGGTGAGGTCGTCGCCGTGTCGACCGGCGATGTGGAGAAGATCGGCTGGTTCGTCGAGGCGCTCTCCCGGTTCGCCGCCGCGGCCACCGCCCTCGTGGTGATCTGTGTCGGCCTGGCGTTCTACCTCCCGTCCCTCGGGCTCATGGTGGCGCTCGCCATGCCCGTGCTCGCGCTGGCCGTGCTGCCGTTGCTGCCGCGTGCCACCCGCCGCGCCGACGAGCAGCGCGAGAAGGCGGGCAAGGCCACCGAGCTGGCCTCGGACACCGTCGCCGGGCTGCGGGTGCTCCGCGGTATCGGCGGTGAGGAGCTGTTCCTCGGCCGCTACCGCCGCGCCTCGCAGGAGGTACGCCGCGCGGCCGTGCGCAGCGCCAGGATGTGGGCGCTGATCTCGGCGGTGCAGGTGCTGCTGCCGGGGATCCTGCTGATCTCCCTGGTCTGGTACGGGGCGACGCTCGCCCGGGACGGCCGCATCGACGTCGGCCAGCTCGTCACCGTCTACAGCGCGGCCACCCTGATGCTGTTCCCTCTCCGCCACTTCGAGGAGATCGCGATGGCGTACTCCTTCTCGCGGCCGTCCGCCCAGCGTGCGGTGCGGGTGCTGTCGCTGCACCGCAGTGCGCAGGAGGCCACCGTCGAGGGGGTGGCGCCCACCGGTGATCTGTACGACCCGGCGACCGGTCTGATGGCCCCGCGCGGGCAGTTCACCGCCGTGGTCTGCGGCGACCCGGACGAGGCGGGCCGGCTGGCCGACCGGCTCGGCGGGCATGCGGAGACCGGCGAGGAGGACGAGAAGGCTGCCGCGGCGGCCCCGTCGGTGCTGCTCGGCGGGGTCGCCCTGGACGAGATCCCGCTGGACGCCGCACGGGCCGCGGTCCTGGTCCAGGACAAGGACCCGGTGCTGCTGTCGGGCACGCTCCGGGAGCTGCTGGACGTCCCGTCCTCGGGCCTGGTCACCGCGGACGCGGCGCTGGAGGCGGCCCAGTGCGCCGATGTGCTGAGCGCCCTGGCCCAGGCGTCCGCCGACAACGACGGGGACCCGATGCGGACCCGGATCACCGAGCGCGGCCGGTCCCTGTCCGGCGGTCAGCGCCAGCGCCTCGCGCTGGCCCGGTCCCTGGTCACCGACCCGGAGGCGCTGGTGCTGGACGAGCCGACCTCCGCGGTCGACTCGCACACCGAGGCACGGGTCGCCGACGGGATCGCGAAGCTGCGCCAGGGACGTACGACGGTGGCGTTCGCCTCGTCGCCGCTGCTGCTCGACGCCGCCGACCGGGTGGTCCTCGTCCACGAGGGCACGGTCGTCGCCGTGGGGAACCACCGCGACCTGCTGCGCACCGAACCGCGCTACCGGGCGGTCGTCACCCGCGAGACCGACGACGAGGCGGCCGCGGCGGACACGGCGAACGGCGTCGGCGACGTCCCCGCCCCGAAGAGCGACGACGTCCCCGCCATGAAGAGCATCGAGGAAATCGAGGAGAGGGCATGATCGGCGTCGCACCCCCGGCGTACGACCCCGCGGCCCCGGAGTCGGCGACGACGCTGCCCGTGGGCACACCGACGACCGTGCGGAGTTACGTACGGAGTCTGCTGCGCCGGCACCGCAGGGCGTTCACCATTCTGATCGTGGTCAACGCGGTGGCGGTGATCGCCTCGATCATCGGACCGTATCTGCTGGGCGGTCTGGTCGAGGACCTCTCGGACGGGGTCACCGACCTGCATCTGGAGCGTACGGCCGCGATCTTCGCGGTGGCGCTGGTCGTCCAGGTCGTGTTCACCCGCTCCATGCGGCTGCGCGGCGCGATGCTGGGCGAGGAGATGCTCGCGGATCTGCGCGAGGACTTCCTCGTCCGGTCCGTCGGACTGCCGCCCGGTGTGCTGGAGCGGGCCGGGACGGGCGATCTGCTGTCCCGGATCACCACGGACATCGACCGGCTGGCGAACGCGATGCGCGAGGCCGTGCCGCAGCTGGCGATCGGTGTCGTGTGGGCGGGTCTGCTGATCGGCGCGCTGACGGTGACCGCTCCCCCGCTGGCGCTGGCCGTGCTGATCGCGCTGCCGGTGCTGATCGTGGGCTGCCGCTGGTACTTCCGCCGGGCCCCCTCCGCGTACCGCTCGGAGGCCGCCGGTTACGCCGCCGTCGCCGCGATGCTCGCGGAGACCGTGGACGCGGGGCGGACCGTGGAGGCGCACCGCCTCGGCGGCCGCCGGGTGGCGCTGTCGGACCGGCGGATTTCCGAGTGGACCGCGTGGGAGCGGTACACGTTGTTCCTGCGCTCGGTGCTCTTCCCCGTCATCAACGCGACGTACGTGACGATCCTCGGCGCGGTCCTGCTGCTCGGCGGCTGGTTCGTGCTGGAGGGCTGGCTGACGGTCGGGCAGCTGACGACGGGGGCGCTGCTGGCCCAGATGATGGTCGACCCGATCGGTCTGATCCTGCGCTGGTACGACGAACTCCAGGTCGCCCAGGTGTCGCTCGCGCGGCTGGTCGGCGTCCGGGACATCGAGCCGGACGCGGGCGACGCCGAGGTCGGCCCCGACGGCCGGGACGTACGGGCGGACGAGGTCCGCTTCGGGTACCGGGAGGGCGTCGACGTCCTGCACCAGGTGTCGCTCGACGTGGCTCCGGGCACCCGGCTCGCCCTGGTCGGCCCGTCCGGCGCGGGCAAGTCGACGCTGGGCCGGCTGCTGGCGGGGATCTACGCACCGCGCACCGGCGAGGTGACGCTCGGCGGGGCCGAGTTGTCGCGGATGACGGCCGAGCGGGTCCGTGAGCATGTGGCCCTGGTCAACCAGGAGCACCATGTCTTCGTCGGTTCACTCCGGGACAATCTGCGCCTCGCCCGCGAGGGGGCCAAGGACGCGGAGCTGTGGGCGTCGCTGGCCGCGGTCGACGCGGACGGCTGGGCGAAGACGCTGGAGAAGGGGCTGGACACCGAGGTCGGTTCGGGCGGGTTCGCGCTGACCCCGGCGCAGGCGCAGCAGATCGCGCTGGCCCGGCTGGTGCTCGCCGATCCGCACACGCTGGTGCTGGACGAGGCGACCTCGCTGCTCGACCCGCGGGCCGCCCGCCATCTGGAGCGTTCCCTGGCCCGGGTGCTGGAGGGCCGTACGGTGGTGGCGATCGCGCACCGGCTGCACACCGCGCACGACGCGGATGTGATCGCGGTCGTGGAGGACGGCCGGATCAGCGAACTGGGCAGCCATGACGAGCTGGTGGCGGCGGGCGGCGCGTACGCGTCGCTGTGGCGGTCCTGGCACAGGTGAGGCAGCGCGTCGGAACGGCCCGGTGACCCCCGCCCGAACAGCCTGGGGTCACCGGGCCGTTCGGCGTCACCGAGGAGTCCGGATATCACAGGCGGTTCGGGCGTCACCGAGCCGCCCTGGGCGTCACCGGGCCGTTCGGACGGGGTGGGGCTGGAGGAGCTGGTCGACGGGCGCGTGGTCGTCGGTGAGCACCCGGGCGTTCCCCGTCCAGGTGGTGAGGGTGTCGCCGGTGGCGATCCTCCAGCCGACGTCCCGGGCGTCCATGGCTTCCTGGAGGGCGGGGGCGTCGAGCGGCCGGGCGGAGGCGACGACCACCATGTTGCCGCCGATGCTCGATGCCGTGGGGTCCAGGCCGATGTCCGCGGGCTTCCCGAGCAGCGCGACATGCGGGAAGGTCGCGGCGAGGGTGGCGACCTCGGCGCGGGCGAAGGCGAGCCGGCCGTGGTCGATGAGGTTGGTGACGTACAGACCGTCCGCGTCGAGCGCCCGGCGTACGTCCTTGAGCGCCTGGGACGTCGTGAGGTGCCAGGGCGCGCTGACGCCTCCGAAGGCGTCGCCGACGACCAGGTCGTGGCTGCCCTCCTCCAGCCGCCGCAGACCGAGCCGCCCGTCCTCCACCCGTACGTCGATGCCGGTCGCGGCGGGAGTGCCGAGGCCGAGCCGGTCGCGGTCGATGCGGACGACCCCGGGGTCGATCTCGGAGACGAGGCTGCGGGTCCCGGGGCGAGCGGCCGCGAGGTAGCGGGGGAAGGTGAGGCCGCCGCCCCCGATGTGGTGGGCGGTGAGCGGCTCGCCCTCGGGGAAGGCGGTGTCGACCACGGAGGCGAAGGCGCGTACGTAGGCGAACTTCAGGTACGCCGGGTCCGCCACGTCGACGTAGGAGTGGCGCAGACCGTCCAGGACGAGCGTGCGGCCGCTCTCCCGCTCGGGGTCCGCGACGACCCGGGCGCAGTGGTAGCGGGTCTCCGCGTCGCAGCCGCCGGGGGCGAACCCGGTGGCGAGGGTGCCCGCGACGACCGTGGCGAGGGCCACGGCCGTGGCGCGCCGCCACCGCCGGGCCTGCCAGCCGACCAGGGCGGCCCCGAGGACCAGCAGCGTACCGAGGCCGATCAGGATGGAGCTGACGGGCAGCCGGGAGACCAGGACGAATCCGGTGAGCACGGTGCCGACGATGGCTCCGAAGGTTCCGACGCCCGACAGCCGTCCGACGACCGTCCCGGTCTCGGCGAGGCTGGTGAGCCGCAGCTTCGTCACGAACGGGGTCACCGCGGAGAGCAGCGCCCCCGGCACCAGGAGGGTCGCCGACGCGACCAGCAGGAGCAGCGCGGGCGACCACTCCGCGGTGGTGCGCAGCAGGAGCGGGGTGAGCGCGACGACCACGCCCGACACCCCGAGCGCGGGGGCGATGAGCCGGTGCGGATCGACCTGGTCCGCGATGCGCCCGCCCAGCCAGGAGCCCAGGGCGATGGCGGTCAGCGCGATGCCGATCACCATCGTGCTGGTCTCCAGGGTGAGACCGAGGTACGGGGCCAGCAGCCGCAGGGCGACGATCTCGACCACGAGGACGGCGGCCGAGGACCCGAAGACGAGGACCGCCGCGGCCCGGGAGCTCAGCCCCTGGCCGCGGGGCGGGGCGTCGTCCACGGAAGACACGGGAGAGCCGTCGGCCACGGGCGAGGAGGGCGAGGTGGTCACCGCAGCATCCTCGCACGGGGCGGGCGGCCGAACTCCCGCCGTTCCAGAGGCCGGAGGGGGAGGACAACCGATCCGGGCAGGACGGGAACGGAAGTTCCCGGAAATTGCGGTGCGTCCGCGCCGGGGCCGGTGGTCCCATGATCAGGTGCGCAGAGACGAGAAGCCCGGGCCCGAAGCGGCCATGACCGCCGTGACCACGCCTGCCGTGGCCGGAGCCGACGCGACCACGACCACGACCGTTGACCGGGGACGTTTCCCGGACGCCGTGACGCCCTGGGAGGACCCGGTCTGGCGCGCGGAAGCGCTCGCCTGGGTGGCGGAGGGCCTCGCCGCTCAGGGGCTGGTGGAGTCGGGCCCCCGGGCGGTGCGGCTGCGCCCCTGGTCGGTGCTGGTGCGGCTGACCGTCGCCGGGTCCGCGCCCGTCTGGTTCAAGGCCGTTCCGCCCGCCGCGGCCTTCGAGGCGGGGCTCACGGAGGCGCTGGCACGCTGGGTCCCGGCCCAGGTGCTGGCCCCGCTCGCCGTCGAGGCGGCACGGGGCTGGACGCTGACTCCGGACGGCGGTCCGGTGCTGTCGGAGGTCCTCGACGGACGGCCCGGCGACCCTGATCCCGGGTACTGGGAGGAGCCGCTGCGGCAGTACGCCGCGATGCAGCGGGAGCTGACCCCGTACGCGGAGGCGATCGAGGCGCTGGGGGTTCCGGCGGCCCGGCCGCGCGACCTGCCCGCGCTGTTCGACCGGCTGGTCGCGGGGAGCGCCGCGCTGACCCGGGAGGACCGGGCGGCGCTGGAGGCACTGCGGCCCCGGGTGGCCGACTGGTGCGAGGAGCTGGCGTCGTCGGGGGTGGCGGACTCGTTGGACCACGCCGATCTGCACGAGAAGCAGTTGTTCGCACCCGTGGCCGGGCGGTACGCGTTCTTCGACTGGGGCGACGCCCTGGTCGGGCATCCGTTCTGCAGTCTGCTGGTGCCCGCGCGGGCGGCCCGTGAGCGCTGTGGCCCCGAGGTGCTGCCCCGGCTGCGGGACGCCTATCTGGAGCCGTGGACCGGCGGGGGTGTCACGACGGCCGGGCTGCGCCGTGCGGTGCGCCTGGCGTGGCGGCTGGCGGCGCTGGGCCGGGCCGCATCGTGGGGGCGGATGTTCACCGTACCGCCGGGTGGTCCGGGCGTGTCCGGGGATGCCGAGGGCGCCTACTGGCTGCGGGAGCTGTCGGCCGCCCCGCCCCTCTGACCGGGCCCCGTTTCACCCCTGCCAGGAGGCGGATGCCGGAGCATCCGGTGAGGATGAGGGGTGAATCACCCGGTAAACGGGGCAGGCGAGCGCAGAACCACGCAAGCCCGAGAAGGGACGCAGACCGTGGCACCACCCAGGATTCTCGTCGTCGGCGCCGGCTTCGCAGGCGTCGAGTGCGTACGCCGTCTGGAGCGCAGGCTCGCTCCGGGCGAGGCCCAGATCACGCTCGTCACACCGTTCTCCTACCAGCTCTATCTGCCGCTGCTCCCCCAGGTGGCCTCCGGGGTGCTCACGCCGCAGTCCGTTGCGGTGTCGCTGCGCCGCAGCCGCCGCCACCGGACCAGGATCGTGCCGGGCGGCGCGATCGGCGTGGACACGCAGGCGAAGGTCTGCGTGATCCGCAAGATCACGGACGACATCGTCAACGAGCCGTACGACTACCTCGTGCTGGCGGCGGGCAGCGTCACCCGGACGTTCGACATCCCCGGGCTGCTGGACAACGCCCGGGGGATGAAGACGCTGGCCGAGGCCGCGTACGTCCGCGACCACGTCATCGCCCAGCTGGACCTGGCGGACGCCAGTCACGACGAGGCCGAGCGGGCCTCCCGGCTCCAGTTCGTGGTGGTCGGCGGCGGGTACGCGGGCACGGAGACGGCCGCCTGCCTCCAGCGTCTGACGACCAACGCGGTGAAGCACTATCCGCGGCTGGACCCGCGCCTGATCAAGTGGCATCTGATCGACATCGCGCCCAAGCTGATGCCGGAGCTCGGCGACAAGCTCGGCCTGGCCGCGCTGGAGGTGCTCCGCAAGCGGAACATCGAGGTGTCGCTCGGGGTGTCGATCGCCAAGGCGGGGCCGGAGGAGGTCACGTTCACCGACGGCCGGGTGCTGCCCTGCCGGACGCTGATCTGGACCGCCGGGGTGGCCGCGAGTCCGCTGGTCGCCACGCTCGGCGCGGAGACGGTACGCGGTCGGCTCGCCGTGACCCCGCAGATGCAACTGCCGGGCGCGGACGGGGTGTTCTCGCTCGGCGACGCGGCCGCGGTGCCCGACCTGGCGAAGGGCGACGGGGCGGTCTGCCCGCCCACCGCACAGCACGCGATGCGCCAGGGCCGGGTGCTGGCGGACAATCTGATCGCCTCGGTGCGCCACGAGCCGCTCAAGGACTACGTGCACAAGGACCTGGGGCTCGTCGTGGACCTCGGCGGCAAGGACGCCGTGTCCAAGCCTCTGGGCATCGAGCTGCACGGGCTGCCCGCACAGGCGGTGGCCCGGGGCTACCACTGGTCGGCGCTGCGGACGAACGTGGCGAAGACCCGGGTCATGACGAACTGGATGCTGAACGCGGTCGCCGGTGACGACTTCGTACGGACCGGGTTCCAGTCCCGAAAGCCGGCGACGCTGCGGGACTTCGAGTACACGGACGTGTATCTGACGCCCGAGCAGATCAAGGAGCACACGGCGGCGACGGTCATCAAGCACTGAGCCGCCGAGCCCTGTACGAGCGCGCCCCTTCAGGACAGGGGGCGCGCTCACCGCTGCCGGGACAGCACCGTCTCCACGGTGTCCGCCTCCTGGGCGGTCTTGTCGTCGCGGTAGCGCAGGACGCGGGCGAAGCGGAGGGTGACCCCGGCGGGGTAGCGGGTGGAGCGCTGGAGTCCGTCGTAGGCGATCTCCACGACGAGTTCCGGGCGTACGGTGACGACGTGGCCGTCGTCGTCGGTGGCCAGCTCGCCCAGCCTCTCGGTCTGCCACTCCAGCACGGCGTCCGTGAGCCCCTTGAAGGTCTTCCCGAGCATCGCGAACGTACCGTCGGAGCGCCGTGCGCCCAGGTGCAGGTTGGAGAGCTTGCCGGTGCGCCGGCCGCTGCCCCACTCGACGGCCAGCACCACGAGGTCCAGGGTGTGCACGGGCTTCACCTTCAGCCAGGACGCGCCCCGGCGGCCCGCGCTGTAGGCGGCGGCGAGGTCCTTGACGACGACGCCCTCATGGCCGCGCTCCAGGGTGTCGGCGAGGAACGCGTCGGCCGCCGCGCGGGCCTGCGGGTCCTCCGCGTCGGGGACGAGGGTGCGGCGGACCCGGAGGTGCTCGGGGAGCAGCCGGGCCAGGGCCGCGTGGCGGTCGGTGAAGGGCAGGTCGAGCAGGTCCTCGTCGTCGACGAGGAGCGCGTCGAAGAAGACCGGGACGACGGGCACGTGCGCCGCCGCCTCCGCCACGTCGCGCCGTGAGCCCACCCGGGAGGCGGTCTCCTGGAACGGCCGGGGTCTGCCGTCCTCCCCGAGGGCGATCACCTCGCCGTCCAGGATGAAGCGGCCGGCCGGGAGGGCGGCGACGGCGGCGGTCAGCTCGGGCAGCCGATCGGTGATGTCGTCGAGGGTCCGGGTGTAGACGCGGATCCGGTCGCCGTCGCGGTGGACCTGCACCCGGATGCCGTCGAGCTTCTCCTCGACCGCGCACGCGCCCAGTTTGCCGAGGGCCTCGCCGACCGAGGCGGCGGTGTGCGCCAGCATCGGCTGGACGGGCCGCCCGACCGTGAGCCGGAAGGCAGCGAGCGCCTCGGGCCCGTCCGCGAGGAGGACCCCGGCGACCTCCTGGAGCGATCCGGCGAGCATCACGGCCCGCCGGACGTCGGCGGGCGGGGCGTCGGCGGCATGCGCCAGGGCGTCGGCGGCGACGGCGTCCAGGGCACCCTGGCGCACCTCGCCGGTGAGCAGGGCCCGCAGGAAGCGCTGTTCGTCCTCGGTGGCGGCGGCGAAGAGGGCGCGCAGGTGCTCCTTGCGCCGGGCCTGGGAGCCGGGTCCCGAGACGGCGGCGAGGGCGGTCAGCCCGGCGTCGACGCCGGTGACGGTGAGAGTGGGTTCCGCCGCGGGCTCCACGGGGTCGCCGAGGGACCGCCATCCCACCCCGATCCGGCCCTGGGGCAGCCGTCCGGCGAGGTACGGGATGACGACGGGGACGTCCTCGGGTCCGGCGTCCCGGAAGAGGCCGGCGAGGAGCGCCACCTTCTTGGACCGGGCGGAGGTGGCGGCGACCTCCAGGGACACCTGGGCGAGCTCGGCGAGCAGCATGCGCCCATGGTGCTACGGGGCGGAGCGCGCCGCCCGCCGGAAGGGCGCCGGGCGCGCCGCCCGCCCGCCGCGCGCCGGGTACGTCATATGAAGTTGAGGGCGGCCGCCCCGCCCACTCCCCCGAGGATCATGAAGGCGGGCATCAGCAGCTTGATCTCCACCCAGCTGCCGGCCCGGAAGCGCATGAACTTCGGCGGGCCGAGGGGGTACCACCGCTTGCCGCCGATCGGAAGGGGCCACAGGATCGGGCAGCCGGAGATGGTCAGGGCGTCGCCGATGTCGTGCACGAGGGCGCCGAGCACGATGGGCAGACCGAGCCACATGTACTCCTGGCCGGGGGCGTCGAACAGCCAGCCGGCCCCGTTGCCCGGCTGGTCGAGGACGCCCGCGAGGATCCAGGCGCTGGTCGCGCCGAGCATCCACACCAGGACGTCGCTGGAGACCCGGGCCGCTCGCCAGAGCAGACCCTCCACGGCGAGCACCAGATGGACGAAGAGGATCGCGAGGACCGCCCAGCGTCCTCCGGTGACGGCGGCGAAGGAGCAGCCGGCCCCCATCAGCACCGCGAAGAACCAGGTGTGGGTGAGGGTGCGGTGGCCGCCGCTGCGGCGGGGGTCCGCGGTGCTCTTGGTGGCCTTGTAGACGGCGTAGGAGAGCTTGTCGGTGATCTCGCAGAGAGCCTTGGAGATCGGGCCGAAGGCGCGCGAGATGGTCGCGGCCTTGTGGTCGAGGTCGGGGGCGAGCGCGGCTCCCGCGGAGATCAGGGCCCCGACGAGCAGGACCGGCCAGGGCATGGTGTAGCCCGTGGCAGCGGCCGCCGCGCCGACCCCGAGCCAGGCCGCCGCTCCTGAGAGCGAATGTGCCGGTCCCATCATGATCTTTTCCCGCCCCCAGTGGTTCGTGCGCCCATCACCGCTATGGAGCGGGCAGGTTGAGACCGCAGCGTATCGCCCATGATCTTGGTCGCGTCGGCCGGTTCCCTCATCCGGCCGGAAGACAGGCAAGATGGGGGCGTGACCCTCATCGACCAGCTTCCCCAGACCGCCGACCCGGACGCCCTCTTCGAGGCCTTTTCCTCGTGGACCGAGAGCCAGGGCATCACGATGTACCCGGCTCAGGAGGAGGCGCTGATCGAGGTGGTCTCCGGGGCGAACGTGATCCTGTCCACCCCGACCGGCTCGGGCAAGAGCCTGGTGGCGGCGGGCGCGCACTTCACGGCGCTGGCGCAGGACAAGGTCACCTTCTACACGGCTCCGATCAAGGCGCTGGTGTCGGAGAAGTTCTTCGACCTGTGCAAGCTCTTCGGCACCGAGAACGTCGGCATGCTGACCGGTGACGCCTCGGTCAACGCGGACGCCCCGGTGATCTGCTGTACCGCCGAGGTGCTGGCATCCATCGCGCTGCGCGACGGCAAGTACGCCGACATCGGCCAGGTCGTGATGGACGAGTTCCACTTCTACGCCGAGCCGGACCGGGGCTGGGCCTGGCAGATCCCGCTGCTGGAGCTGCCGCAGGCGCAGTTCGTGCTGATGTCGGCGACGCTCGGCGACGTCGCGATGTTCGAGAAGGACCTGACCCGCCGTACCGGCCGCCCGACCTCCGTGGTGCGCTCGGCGACCCGCCCGGTGCCGCTGAGCTACGAGTACCGCTTCACCCCGATCACCGAGACGCTCACCGAGCTGCTGGACACCCGGCAGTCGCCGGTCTACATCGTGCACTTCACTCAGGCGGCGGCCGTCGAGCGGGCGCAGTCGCTGATGAGCATCAACATGTGCACGAAGGAGGAGAAGGAGAAGATCGCCGATCTGATCGGCAGCTTCCGCTTCACCACCAAGTTCGGCCAGAACCTCTCCCGTTACGTGCGCCACGGGATCGGGGTGCACCACGCGGGGATGCTGCCGAAGTACCGCCGGCTGGTGGAGAAGCTGGCCCAGGCGGGGCTGCTGAAGGTGATCTGCGGGACGGACACGCTCGGCGTCGGCGTCAACGTCCCCATTCGTACGGTGCTGTTCACGGCGCTCACCAAGTACGACGGGAACCGGGTGCGGACCCTGCGGGCGCGGGAGTTCCACCAGATCGCCGGGCGGGCCGGGCGGGCCGGGTTCGACACGGCCGGGTTCGTCGTGGCGCAGGCCCCCGAGCATGTCATCGAGAACGAGAAGGCGCTGAAGAAGGCGGGCGACGACCCGAAGAAGAAGCGCAAGGTGGTCCGCAAGAAGGCCCCCGAGGGCTTCGTCGCCTGGTCGGAGTCGACGTTCGACAAGCTGATCCAGTCCGAGCCGGAGCCGCTGAACTCCCGTTTCCGGGTGACCCACACGATGCTGCTCGCGGTCATCGCGCGCCCGGGCAACGCGTTCGAGGCGATGCGGCATCTGCTGGAGGACAACCACGAGCCGCGCCGGGCGCAACTGCGGCACATCCGGCGGGCCATCGCCATCTACCGCTCGCTGCTGGACGGCGGGGTGGTGGAGCAGCTGGACACCCCGGACGCCGAGGGCCGGATCGTGCGGCTGACGGTCGACCTCCAGCAGGACTTCGCGCTGAACCAGCCGCTGTCCACGTTCGCGCTGGCCGCGTTCGACCTGCTGGACGCCGAATCGCCGTCGTACGCGC
This sequence comes from Streptomyces globisporus C-1027, assembly GCF_000261345.2. Taxonomy (NCBI): domain Bacteria; kingdom Bacillati; phylum Actinomycetota; class Actinomycetes; order Kitasatosporales; family Streptomycetaceae; genus Streptomyces; species Streptomyces globisporus. Next base: position 956,567 of record NZ_CP013738.1, read on the forward strand.
TGGACATGGTCTCGGTCGTCGAGTCGACCCTGGACGATCCCCGGCAGATCCTGGCCGCCCAGCAGAACAAGGCGCGCGGCGAGGCCGTGGGGCAGATGAAGGCGGACGGGGTCGAGTACGAGGAGCGGATGGAGCGGCTCCAGGAGGTCACGTATCCGAAGCCGCTGAGCGAGCTGCTGTGGCACGCGTACGACGTGTACCGCACGAGCCACCCGTGGGTGAACGACCACCCGGTGTCGCCGAAGTCGGTGATCCGGGATATGTACGAGCGGGCCATGACCTTCACGGAGTTCACCTCGCACTACGAGCTGGCCCGCACCGAGGGCATCGTGCTGCGGTATCTGGCGAGCGCGTACAAGGCGCTGGAGCACACGATCCCGGACGACGTGAAGTCGGAGGACCTCCAGGACCTGATCTCCTGGCTGGGCGAGATGGTGCGTCAGGTGGACTCCAGTCTGCTGGACGAGTGGGAGCAGCTGGCCAACCCCGAGGTGGAGACCGCGGAGCAGGCGCAGGAGAAGGCGGACGAGGTCAAGCCGGTCACCGCGAACGCGCGCGCCTTCCGGGTGCTGGTGCGCAACGCGATGTTCCGCCGGGTGGAGCTGGCCGCGCTGGACCGCGTACGGGACCTGGGCGAGCTGGACGGTGACTCCGGGTGGGACGAGGACGCGTGGGGCGAGGCCCTGGACACGTACTGGGACGCGCACGAGGAGATCGGGACCGGTCCGGACGCGCGGGGCCCGAAGCTGCTGAAGATCGAGGAGGACCCGGCGCACGGGCTGTGGCGGGTCTGGCAGGCGTTCGCCGATCCGGCGGGCGATCATGACTGGGGCATCAAGGCCGAGGTGGATCTCGCGGCGTCCGACGAGGAGGGCCGGGCGGTCGTCCGGGTCACCGAGGTCGGCCAGCTGTGAACCGGACTCCGACGCGCAACGGGAGAGGTACGGCATGACGAACCCGGCCGAGCATCTGGTCGATCTTCTCGACCTGGAGCCGATCGAGGTCAACATCTTCCGGGGCCGCAGCCCGGAGGAGTCCCTGCAGCGGGTCTTCGGCGGGCAGGTCGCGGGCCAGGCGCTGGTGGCGGCGGGCCGGACGACCGACGGGGAGCGGCCGGTGCACTCGCTGCACGCCTACTTCCTGCGGCCGGGGCGTCCCGGGGTGCCGATCGTCTACCAGGTGGAGCGGGTGCGGGACGGCCGGTCCTTCACCACCCGCCGCGTCACGGCGGTCCAGGAGGGCCGGACGATCTTCAACCTGACGGCGTCCTTCCACCGCCCCGAGGAGGCGGGCTTCGAGCACCAGCTGCCGCCGGCCCGGATCGTCCCGGACCCGGAGGAGCTGCCGACGGTCGCCGAGGAGGTGCGTGAGCATCTGGGCGCGCTGCCGGAGGCGCTGGAGCGGATGGCCCGTCGCCAGCCCTTCGACATCCGTTACGTCGACCGGCTGCGCTGGACGAAGGACGAGATCCAGGACGCCGATCCGCGCAGCGCGGTGTGGATGCGGGCGGTGGGCCCGCTGGGCGACGACCCGCTGGTGCACACCTGCGCGCTGACGTACGCGAGCGACATGACGCTGCTGGACGCGGTCCGTATCCCGGTGGAGCCGCTGTGGGGTCCGCGTGGCTTCGACATGGCCTCCCTGGACCACGCCATGTGGTTCCACCGGCCGTTCCGGGCGGACGAGTGGTTCCTGTACGACCAGGAGTCGCCGATCGCGACGGGCGGCCGGGGCCTGGCGCGGGGCCGGATCTACGACCGTTCGGGGCAACTGCTGGTGTCGGTGGTGCAGGAGGGTCTTTTCCGGCGGCTGGCGAGCGACTAGAGCAGCCTTTTACGTGCCCGGCAGCGGGTCCTGGTCGACCTCGTGGCGGCGGGTGCGGATGTCCGGCGGCGCCGGGTGCAGCTTGGCGTCGCAGGACGGGCCGAGGCCGGCCCGCCGCGAGTCGGTCCCGGTCAGGGGGCGGCCGCAGAGCCGGCAGCGGACGAGGCGGCGGCCCTCCGGCGTTCCGTCGTCGGTGGCCGACTCCTCGCGGACCGCTTCGTCGGCCCCGGGCAGGGGTTCGGGAAAGGCATCGGGTGTGTCCACCCCTCGATGATCCCAGCCCGGGCGGGCCGCCGCCCGCGGCCCCGGCCTTCCGGCCGGGGCGCCCGGTTTGCCGAACGGTGCCGGGGCCGCGTTACTGGAGTGAGCCCCGGGCCGCCTGCCGGGCACAGCTCCGTGCGACGGGGCCGGGAGCCGCGGAGGTGCCGGGATGGACATGATCCACATCCGCGCGGTGAGCCCGCCGGACCTGACCGACGAGGTCGTCGGCCTGCTCGCGGCCGACCCGTGCGTCCTCAACCTGATCGTCCAGCGCGACGCCGCGCGACGCCCCGACGGCGACGCCATCGCCTGCGACGTACTGACGGGGGCGGCCAACGACGTACTGCACCGGCTGCGTGCCGTCCACCTCGACCGGCGGGGCTCCCTCGTCATCGAACCCGTCGACATGGCCTTCTCCGGTGCGGCCACCGAGGGCGGGCAGCGCGAGCTGGGGCCGCTGAGCCGGGCGCCGGTCTGGGAACAGGTCGAGGCACGCATCAGGTCCGGGGGCCGGTACCCGCCGAGCTTCTACCTCTACCTGGTCATCGCCGGTCTGATCGGGTCGGTCGGCATCGTCACCAACTCGCAGATCCTGATCGTCGGGGCGATGGTTGTCGGTCCGGAGTACGGGGCGATCGTCAGCGTGGCGCTGGGGATCGACCGGCGCCACCGGTCCATGGTGCGCAGCGGGCTGGCCGCGCTGGGTGCCGGCTTCCTCCTCACCATCGTGGTCACCTTCCTCTTCGCCCTCCTCATCCGGGGTTTCGGGCTGGAGTCGACGGCGTTCGACCGGGGGCTGCGGCCCGTCTCCAACCTCATCAACACGCCGAACTTCTTCTCCGTCGCCGTCGCCACCCTGGCCGGGATCGTCGGGATCGTGTCGCTCACCGAGGCCAGGACCAGCGCCCTGCTCGGGGTGTTCATCTCCGTGACGACGATCCCGGCCGCCGCGGACATCGCCGTCTCCTCGGCCTTCACCAGCTGGTCCGATGTGCGGGGCTCGGCCATCCAGCTCGCCGTGAACATCCTCGTGCTGATCGTGGTGGGCACGGCCACGCTCAAGGCCCAGCGCACGATCTGGCAGCGGATCCGCCTGCGCCGCGACCGCCGACTCGCCGAGAGCACCTGAGGAACACCGGAAGGAGCCACCTCATGGACCGGGAAGCCGAGGCGCGACTGCGCGCCGCACCGAACGCGACGCCGGCCGAACGCGCGGCGCTGGGCAGGGCCGCCCGCCGGAAGGCTCCGCGGTCGAGTCATGCGGAGTTCTCCCCGTCGCCGCACCGGCCCGATCCGCTGAGCGTGCTCGAAGCGCAGTCGGCGGAGCGCGTTCCGGAACTGGTCCCGATCCGCTATGCCCGGATGACCGAGTCCCCGTTCCGCTTCTACCGGGGCGCGGCCGCGCTGATGGCCGCCGACCTGGCCGGCACCCCGGTCTCGGGGATCCGGGCGCAGCTGTGCGGGGACGCCCATCTGCTGAACTTCCGGCTGCTGGCCTCCCCCGAGCGGAACCTGCTCTTCGACATCAACGACTTCGACGAGACGCTGCCGGGACCCTGGGAGTGGGACGTCAAGCGGCTCGCGGCCAGCCTCGTCATCGCGGGGCGGGCGAACGGCTTCACGCACCGGGAGCGGGCCGGGATCGTGCGGGCCTCGGTCCGCTCGTACCGGGAGGCGATGGCCCGGTACGCGGGCATGCGCAATCTGGACGTCTGGTACGCGCGGACGGATGCCGAGCGGCTGCGCACGGTGGCCGCGGAGCAGTTGGGCGGGCGGGGGCGCAGGAATGTCGACCGGGCGTTGGGGAAGGCCCGGTCCCGGGACAGTCTGCAGGCCTTCGGGAAGCTGGCCGAGGTGGTCGACGGGCGGCTGCGGATCGCGGCGGACCCGCCGATGGTCGTCCCGCTGACCGATCTGACGCCGGGGGTGGACCGGGATGCGGTGTTCCGGCAGTTCGGCTCCATGCTGGCGGGGTACGCGTGCAGCCTGCCGCCCGACCGGCGCAGCCTCCTGGAGGACTTCACCCTGGTGGACGTGGCCCGGAAAGTTGTCGGCGTGGGCAGTGTCGGCACCCGGTGCTGGATCGTCCTGCTGCTCGGCCGGGACGGCGGGGATCCCCTCCTGCTCCAGGCCAAGGAGGCCGGTCCCTCGGTGCTCGCCGAGTTCGCCGGGGCGAGCCGGTACGCGAACCAGGGGGAACGGGTGGTCGCCGGGCAGCGGCTGATGCAGGCGGCCGGTGACATCTTCCTCGGCTGGGAGCGGGCCGACGGCCTCGACGGCCGGAGCCGGGACTTCTATGTGCGCCAGTTGCGCGACTGGAAGGGCATCGCCGAACCGGAGGCGATGGCGCCGAAGGGGATGCGGGTGTTCGGCGAGGTGTGCGGGGCCACGCTGGCCCGCGCCCATGCCCGGTCCGGGGACCGGATCGCCATCGCCGGCTATCTGGGCTCCAAGGACGTCTTCGACCGGGCGATCGCCACGTTCGCGGAGTCGTACGCGGACCGCAACGAGCTGGACCACCGGGCACTGGTGGACGCGGTGGCCGCGGGGCGGCTGCCCGCGGCCGGCGCGGACGGTCTTCCGGGGCCGGGCGGCTGACCTTCCGCACCGGAGGGTGTGTTCCCGGCGGCGGAGTGCGGCCCGGTCCGCCGCCGCGTGGTATCCCGGCGTGAAGCCGTGGGGGATGCCCTCTTCCGATGTCCGACGGCCGGGTGGGGTGTGCCCCTGCCCGACGGCCGGGGGGACGCCCCTTTCCCGACCGTCGTCACGCCGAGGAGCCGCGCCCATGCCGACCACGCCTCCGGCCACCCCCGTCACCGCACCGAAGGACCCGTACGCGGCGGTCCGTACGCGGAAGTACGCGGGGCTGCTGCTGATGGCGGCCGTCCTCGGGGTGCCGGTCTCCGCGATCGCCTTCGGCTTCCTGGCGCTGGTCTCGGAGCTCCAGTCGCTGACGTACACGGAACTGCCGAAGGCGCTGGGGTTCGATGCGACCCCGTCGTGGTGGCCCGTTCCGCTGCTCGGCGTCGCCGGGCTCCTGGTCGGGCTCGTCGTGCGCCGGCTGCCGGGCGGGGGCGGGCACCGGCCGGCGGAGGGGCTGGTCTCCACCGGCGCGCCTCCTGCGGCGGATCTGCCCGGGATCGTGCTCGCGGCGCTCGTCTCGCTGGGCGTGGGCGCGGTGCTGGGGCCGGAGGCGCCCCTGATCGCGCTGGGCGGCGGGCTGGCCGTCTGGGCGGCGGACCGCGTGAAACGGGACCTGGCACCGGATGCGCGGTCCCTGGTCGGGGCGTCGGGCAGCTTCGCCGCGGTGAGCGCCCTGCTGGGGTCGCCGCTGCTGGGCGCGTTCCTGCTGATGGAGGTGGCGGGTCTGGCCGGGCCGATGCTGGGCGTGGTCCTGGTGCCCGGGCTGCTCTCGGCGGGCATCGGCGCGCTGATCTTCACCGGTCTGGGGTCCTGGACGGGGCTGGGGACGTACTCCCTGACGCTGGGCGAGGTGCCGCCGGCGGCCACCCCGGATGCCGCCGGGTTCGGGTGGGCGCTGGTCCTGGGGGTCGCGGCGGCCTTCGCGGGCGCGGGCATCCGCCGGCTCTCGCTGGCCCTCCAGGAACGCGTGGAGCGGCGGACGGTGGTGGCCACGGCGGTCATGGGCCTCGTCGTCGGCGCACTGGCGCTGGTGTACGCCGAGACGTCGGGCAAGGAGGGTTCCGAGGTGCTGTACTCGGGCGAGCACGAGCTGGGCCACCTCCTCTCCACGAGCGCGGAGTACTCGGTCGGCGCGCTCGTCCTGCTCATCGTCTGCAAGTCGCTCGCCTACTGCGCCTCGTTGAGCTGCTTCCGGGGCGGCCCGGTCTTCCCCGCGATGTTCGTGGGCGCGGTGGGCGGTGTCGCGCTGTCCCATCTGCCGGGGCTGCCTCTCACGGCGGGGTTCGCGATGGGCGTCGGGGCGATGTGCGTGGCGATGCTGCGGCTGCCGATGACCTCGGTGCTCCTGGCGACGCTTCTGCTGGGCAGGGAGGGGCTCACCGTGATGCCTCTGGTGATCGTGGCGGTGGTGGTGGCGTACGTGGTCACCCTCCGGCTGACGCCCGCATCGGCGGACCGGGGCGGGGTACGGCCGGAGGCCGGGTGAGATCTCCCGTACCGGTGTCATCCGTACCGGTGGCGAGCAGCGCATCCGGGTAGGGGGTGGACGGCACCGGTGGAGGTGACGGTCGCCGGGGTGGCGCACACCGTGCACCCTGGAGGCAGCCTCCGCCCCGGGGCGCGCGGCCCGCTCCCGGCTGCGCCGCCGCGCCCCTTCGACCGTTCCGCCGTGAAAGGACCCCGCGCATGACCGAGATCGTCCATGTGTCCGCCCCCGAGCTGGTCACGTACGCCGACGACCTGGCCGGCCTGCTGGTCGAGACCGTCGATGAGGGGTCCTCGGTGGGCTTCCTGGCCCCGCTGGACCGGGAGGCGGCCGCGATCTGGTGGCGGGAGCGGGCCGCCGCGGTGGAGGCCGGGAGCATCGGCATCTGGATCGCCCGCGAGGGCGGCCGGGTCTCCGGGACGATCGCCCTGGTCCGCGCCCCGCTGCCGAACGCCCGCCACCGCGCGGAGGTCGCCAAGCTGATGGTGCGCCCCTCCGCGCGCGGCCAGGGGCTGGGCAGGGCGCTGCTCGCGGCGGTGGAGGCGTACGCGGCGAGCGAGGGCATCACGCTGCTGATCCTGGACACCGAGACCGGCAGCCTGGCCGAGCAGGTCTACTGCGGGGCGGGGTGGACAGAGGTCGGGAGCGTGCCGGGATACGCGGCCGATCCGGCGGGCAGCCTGAAGCCGACGACCTTCTACTACAAGGAGCTCGCCGCTCCGTGAGCGGCGGGCGGCACAATGAGCGGTACCACGCAAGGAACAGGGAGAGCTTCATGACGCTGCACGACATTCCGCTGCGCACCCTCACGGGCGAGCCGACCACGCTGGGCGCGTACAGCGGCCGGACCGTCCTGGTGGTGAACGTGGCCTCCAAGTGCGGGCTCACCCCGCAGTACGAGGGCCTGGAGCGGCTGCAGCAGAACTACGGGGACCGGGGTCTGACCGTGCTCGGCGTCCCGTGCAACCAGTTCGCCGGGCAGGAGCCGGGCAGCGCGGAGGAGATCCAGACGTTCTGCTCGACGACGTACGGGGTCAGCTTCCCGCTGCTGGAGAAGGTCGACGTCAACGGCGGTGACCGGCACCCGCTGTACGCGGAGCTGACGCGGCTGGCGGACGCGGACGGGGAGGCCGGGGACGTCCAGTGGAACTTCGAGAAGTTCGTGATCTCGCCGGCCGGTGAGCCGGTGGCCCGGATCCGGCCGCGCTCCGAGCCGGAGTCCACGGAGGTCGTGGCGGCGATCGAGGCGCACCTGCCCGCCTGAACAGGGGAAGGGGCCGTCCGGAGCAGGTCTCCGGGCGGCCCCTTCCGGCTGTCCGCTAGCGGATCGGCATGCCCGAGAGGGTGCGGGCGATGACCAGGCGCTGGATCTCGCTGGTGCCCTCGAAGATGGTGTAGATGGCCGCGTCGCGGTGCATGCGCTCGACGGGGTACTCGCGGGTGAAGCCGTTGCCGCCGAGGATCTGGATCGCCTGCGCGGTGACGTCCCGGGCGGTCTCGCTGGCGTACAGCTTCGACATGGAGCCCTCGGCCGAGGTGAACGGCTTGCCGGTGGTGGCCATCCAGGAGGCGCGCCAGACCAGCAGCCGGGCCGCGTCGATGCGGGTGCGCATGTCGGCGAGCTGGAAGGCGATGCCCTGGTTGTCGATGATCGGGCGGCCGAACTGGCTGCGGGTCTTCGCGTAGTCGAGGGCGACCTCGTAGGCGGCGCGGGCGGTGCCGACGGCCATGGCGCCGACGGCCGGGCGGGAGGCCTCGAAGGTGGCCATCGCCGCGTTCTTGACCCGCTCGCCGCCCGCCTTGGCGCGCTCCCGGGCGCGGGCGAGGCGCTCGTCGAGCTTCTCCTTGCCGCCGAGCAGGCAGTGGCCGGGGACGCGGACGTCCTCCAGGACCACCTCGGCGGTGTGGGAGGCGCGGATGCCGTGCTTCTTGAACTTCTGGCCCTGGGAGAGGCCGGGGGTGTCCGGCGGCACGATGAAGGAGGCGTGGCCCTTGGAGCCGATGTCGGGGTCGACGACGGCGACGACGACGTGGACGTTGGCTATGCCGCCGTTGGTCGCCCAGGTCTTGGTGCCGTTGAGGACCCACTCGTCCTTGGCCTCGTCGTAGACGGCCCGGGTGCGCATCGAGGCGACGTCGGAGCCGGCGTCGGGCTCGGAGGAGCAGAAGGCGGCGACCTTCACGTCGTCGGCGTCGCCGTACATCTGCGGGATCCAGGTGCCGATCTGCTCCTCGGTGCCGTTGGCGAGGACGCCGACGGCCGCCAGGCCGGTACCGACGATCGACAGGCCGATGCCCGCGTCGCCCCAGAAGAGCTCCTCCATAGCCATGGGGATGCCCAGACCCGTAGGGTCGAAGAACTGCTGGGCGTAGAAGTCCAGGGAGTAGATGCCGACCTTGGCCGCTTCCTGGATGACGGGCCAGGGCGTTTCCTCACGCTCGTCCCACTCGGCGGCGGCGGGGCGGATGACATCCGCCGCGAAGCCGTGGAGCCACTCCCTGACCTGCTTCTGGTCGTCGTTGAGCTCAAGCGTGAACTCGGCCATGTTTCCCCTCCAGGCACTGCGGTGAAAAACCATGCGTTACTCGCGGTAACCACAGTCTGTTACCGGCAAGTAGGTACTGTCAACCGTCATGGAGCCGATCCGGCGCCCGCCCCGTGGAGTGTTACGTTGCGCGGGCGTGCAGGAGCGGTGCGACGGCATCGCGTGGCCAGGGGTGGGAGAGACGACATGGAGACCGCACGAAGCTCCGAGCGACAGCGGACCGCGGCCGAGCGCCGCCGCCGCGAGTTGCTGGAAGCGGCGGACCGGGTGGTGCTCAGAGACGGACCGAAGGCCTCGATGAACGCCATCGCCGCCGAGGCCGGGATCACCAAGCCGATCCTCTACCGCCACTTCGGGGACAAGGGCGGCCTCTACCGCGCGCTGGCCAAGCGCCACACCGACGCCCTGCTCAGCGCGTTGCGCGCCGCGCTGGACGCGCCCGCGGAGCGGCGCGCCCGGGTGGAGGCCACGCTCGACACCTATCTCGCCGCGATCGAGGCCCGCCCGCAGGTCTACCGCTTCCTGATGCACCCCGCCGACGGGGCCGACGGCACCGCCGACGCCTCCCCCTCCGCCGAGCAGGGCTTCGACGTCGGCCGGCACTCCGCACCGCTGCTGCGCCGCCTCGGCGAGGAGCTGGGCCAGGTGATCGTCGAGCGGGTCGACCTGGGGCCGGACAGCGAGCAGATGGCCCGCATCTGGGGCCACGGGATCGTCGGCATGATGCACGCGGCGGGCGACTGGTGGCTCGCCGACCGGCCCTGCTCCCGCGAGCGGCTGGTCAGCAGCCTCGCCGATCTGCTGTGGGGGCGGCTGGCGGAGGCGGGCGACCGCGACGTCAAGGGCGGCCCGGGGTTCTGAGGTCCTGAGACACCGGCGCCCCGGGTGGGCTCAGCCCTGCCGCGCCCAGGGAGCCTTGCGCGCGGCGCGCAGTACCCGGGAGCGCCGCAGCCCGGTCAGCCGGTCGGGGTAGACGGTGCCCTCCAGGTGGTCGCACTCGTGCTGGAGGCACCGGGCGAACCATCCCGTCCCGGCGATCCGGACCGGCTCGCCGGTCATCGTGAGCCCCTCGACGACCGCGTGGTCGAAGCGTTCCGTGCCCGCTTCCAGACCCGGAAGTGACAGACAGCCCTCCGGTCCGCGTACGGTGAGTCCGTCCGCCTCGACCAGTTCGGGATTGACCACGTGTCCCAGATGGCGGACATCGTCGTCGTCCGGGCAGTCGTAGACGAACACCTTGAGCGGGACGCCGATCTGGTTGGCGGCGAGCCCGACACCCTGTGCGGCGTACATCGTGGCGAACATGTCCTCGACCAGCTTCGCGAGCGACGGGCCGAAGTCCGTGACGTCCTCGCAGGGCCGGTGGAGCACCGGGTCGCCGAGCAGACTCATCTCACGGACGAGTCCGGAACTGCCGGGGATCGGGCGGTTTCGCATGGCGGCAAGCGTACGTTCCGCCGGGGCCGGTCAGTTCCCGTGGTGCCGCGGTGCGGTCGATGCGGCGGACATCGATAGGCTGGGCGCGGACCGATGCAAGGAGGATCTAGGACGATGGCAGGCAACACGGAGCCGTTGTCGCCGCGGGCCAAACTGGCCGTGACGGCGGGCAAGGCCGCGGCGGCGGTGTCACGCGCCGCGGGGCGGGGCAGCGGATCGGTGATCGGCGGCCGGGTGGCGCTCAAACTCGACCCCGACCTGCTGGGGCGGCTGGCGCAGCACCTGGACGTGATCCTCGTGTCGGCGACGAACGGCAAGACGACCACCACCCGGCTGATCGCCGAGGCGCTGCGGGCCGCCGGGCCCGTCGTGTCGAACGCGCTCGGCGCGAACATGCCCGCGGGCATCACCTCGGCGCTGGCCGGCGGCTCGGACGCGAAGTTCGGCGTGATCGAGGTCGACGAGAAGTATCTGGCGGGGGTGGCCCGGGACACCACGCCCAAGGCCATCGCGCTGCTCAACCTCTCCCGCGACCAGCTGGACCGCGCGGCGGAGACCCGGATGATGGCCGAGCACTGGCGCGAGGGCCTGTCCGGCTCGAAGGCCGTGATCATCGCCAACGCGGACGACCCGCTGGTCGTCTGGGCGGCCTCCTCCTCGCCCAACGTGGTGTGGGTGGCGGCCGGTCAGGCGTGGAAGGACGACGCGTGGTCCTGCCCGTCCTGCGGCGGTGTGATGCAGCGTCCGGGCGACGACTGGTTCTGTGGGCAGTGCGGCTTCCGCCGCCCCGCCCCGAGCTGGGCGCTGAACGGCGACTACGTCCTGGACCCGCACGGTTCGGCGTGGCCGATCCACCTCCAGCTGCCGGGCCGCGCGAACAAGGCGAACGCCACCAGTTCGGCCGCCGTGGCCGCCGTCTTCGGTGTGCCGCCGCAGGTCGCGCTGGAGCGGATGTACCAGGTGCAGGCGGTCGCCGGACGGTACGACGTCGTCACCTTCCAGAACCGTGAGCTGCGGCTCCTGCTGGCGAAGAACCCGGCCGGCTGGCTGGAGACGTTCTCGCTGATCGACCCGCCTCCGACGCCGGTGATCCTCTCGGTGAACGCCCGCGGCGCGGACGGCACGGACACCTCCTGGCTGTGGGACGTGGACTACACCCAGCTGGCCGGGCACCCGATCTTCGTGCTCGGCGACCGGAAGCTGGACCTCGCGGTCCGCCTCGAAGTGGCCGGTCTCGACTTCCGGGTCTGCGAGAACCTCGACGAGGCCGTGCAGTACGCCCCGCCCGGCCGCATCGAGGTCATCGCCAACTACACCGCCTTCCAGGATCTGCGCCGTCGTGTCGGCAACTGACCCCGGCCCCGGCCATCTCCGGAGAGGACGAAGTATGAACAACGGTCTGCGTCTGGTCTGGGTCTACCCCGACCTGCTCAGCACCTACGGCGACCAGGGCAACGCCCTGGTCGTGGAGCGGCGGGCCCGGCAGCGCGGTCTGGACGTGCAGCGCGTCGACGTGCGCAGCGACCAGCCGGTGCCGACGTCCGGCGACATCTATCTGATCGGCGGCGGTGAGGACCGGCCGCAGCGCCTGGCGTCGGAGCGGCTGCGCCGCGACGGCGGGCTGGCCCGGGCCGCGTCCAACGGCGCGATCATCTTCTCGGTCTGCGCGGGCTACCAGATCCTCGGCCACGAGTTCGTCAACGATCTCGGCGAGCGCGAGCAGGGTCTCGGTCTGCTCGACGTGGTCTCCACCCGCGGCGAGGGCGCGCGGTGCGTCGGCGACGTCCTGGCGGACATCGACCCGCAGCTCGGGCTGCCGCCCCTGACCGGGTTCGAGAACCACCAGGGCGTCACCCATCTCGGCCCGACGGCGCGGCCGTTCGCCCGGGTCCAGTTCGGCCGGGGCAACGGCACCGGGGACGGCACGGAGGGCGCGTACAACGACACGGTCTTCGGGACGTACATGCACGGTCCGGTGATGGCCCGCAACCCGCAGATCGCCGATCTGCTGCTGAAGCTGGCCCTCGACGTGAACGCGCTGCCGCCCACCGACGACCGCTGGTACGAGGCACTGCGCGCCGAGCGGATCGCCTCGGCGACCCAGCCCGCCTGAGGCACATTCCGCTCGCATGAGCAAAGCCCTCCTGAGAGGGCTGACGCTCGGTTGAGCGACGGCCCGCCTGAGGGGTTTTCCGCTCGGTTGAGCGAAGTCCAGCAGGCGGACGGCCGGTTCGGCCCCGCCACTCTGCGCCGGTAGGGTGGCGGGGATCCAACCGGACGGCGTGGTCCGGTCGTCGACTTACACGTTGCAAAGGTTCCCGGGCCATGCGCATTGGCGTACTCACCTCCGGCGGCGACTGCCCCGGCCTCAACGCCGTCATCCGTTCCGTCGTGCACCGCGCGGTGGTGGACCACGGCGACGAGGTCATCGGCTTCCACGACGGCTGGAAGGGCCTGCTGGAGGCGGACTACCGCAAGCTCGACCTCGACGCGGTGGGCGGCATCCTGGCCCGCGGCGGCACGATCCTCGGATCCTCCCGCGTCCAGCCCGCGCATCTGCGCGACGGGGTCGAGCGCGCCCGCGGTCATGTCGCGGACCTCGGCCTGGACGCCATCATCCCGATCGGCGGCGAGGGCACGCTGAAGGCGGCCAACCTCCTCTCCGGGGCCGGGCTGCCCATCGTCGGGGTCCCGAAGACCATCGACAACGACATCGCCTCCACCGACGTCACCTTCGGCTTCGACACCGCCGTCGGTGTCGCGACCGAGGCGCTGGACCGGCTGAAGACCACCGCCGAGTCCCACCAGCGGGTGCTGATCGTCGAGGTCATGGGCCGTCACACCGGCTGGATCGCCCTGCACTCGGGCATGGCCGCCGGCGCCCACGCGATCGTGGTGCCCGAGCGCCCCTTCGACATCGACGAGCTGACCGCACTGGTCGGCAAGCGGTTCTCGGCGGGCAAGAAGTTCGCCATCGTGGTCGTCGCCGAGGGCGCCAAGCCGCGTGAGGGCTCCATGCAGTTCGAGCAGGGCGTCAAGGACATCTACGGCCACGAGCGGTTCGCCGGGGTGGCCACGCAGCTCTCCGGCGAGCTGGAGCAGCGGCTCGGCAAGGAGGCCCGCCCGGTCATCCTCGGCCATGTCCAGCGCGGCGGCACGCCGACCGCGTACGACCGCGTCCTCGCGACCCGCTTCGGCTGGCACGCGGTGGAGGCGGCGCACCGGAGCGAGTTCGGGATGCTGACCGCACTGCGCGGCACCGACATCGTGATGGTCCCGCTGGCGGAGGCGGTCGAGACGCTGAAGACGGTCCCGGCCGAGCGGTACGCCGAGGCGGAGTGCGTGCTGTAGGAACACGTCGTCCCAGAACTGCCCCCGGCCGCAAGAGCGGCCGGGGGCAGTTCTACTCTGGACCGGACAACCGGCACGAAACGGGGACGTGTCCCCATCGGGAGTGAACAGATGGATCACAGCGGGCACGGCATGAACATGGATCTGCCGCCGTTCACGCTGGGACGGGGGCTGGAGCTCTCCGTCGAACCGTTCTTCCTGACCGGCTGCATCCTCGCGCTCGCCCTGTACGGGTACGGCGTGGTGCGGCTGCGTCGGCGCGGGGACGGCTGGCCGGTGAGCCGGATCGTGTTCTTCACGGTGGGCGTGCTGAGCATCGCGCTGGTGATGTGCACCAAGCTCAACGACTACGGCATGGTCATGTTCAGCGTGCACATGGTGCAGCACATGGTGATCAGCATGCTGTCGCCGATCCTGCTGCTGCTGGGCGCCCCGGTGACGCTCGCGCTGCGCGCGCTGCCCCCGGCCGGCCGGGGGCGGACCGGGCCGCGCGAGCTGCTGCTGAAGCTGCTGCACAGCCGCTACATGAAGATCATCACGCATCCGGTGTTCACGATCCCGCTGTTCATCGCGAGCCTCTACGCGCTCTACTTCACGCCGATCTTCGACTTCCTGATGGGCTCCAAGCCGGGCCACATCGGGATGATGGTGCACTTCCTCGCGGTCGGCCTGGTCTTCTTCTGGCCGATCATGGGCGTGGATCCGGGTCCGCACCGCCCCGGCTATGTGATGCGGATGCTGGAGCTGTTCGCCGGGATGCCGTTCCACGCGTTCTTCGGGATCGCGCTGATGATGGCGTCGACGCCGATGGTGAAGACGTACGAGAATCCGCCCGCCTCGCTGGGCATCGACGCCCTGAGCGACCAGAACTGGGCGGGCGGCATCGCATGGGCGTTCAGCGAGATCCCCTCGGTGCTGGTGCTGATCGCGCTGGTCTACCAGTGGTACAACTCCGAACAACGTGCCGCCCGGCGCTCGGACCGGGCCGCCGACCGCGACGGCGACAAGGAGCTGGCGGCGTACAACGCCTATCTCGCCTCTTTGCAGGCGCGCGGACAGTAGCGCGGATGGCGCATACGGGGTGACCATGGGGACAACGGCCGCGCGGCCGACGAGGAGCGTGCGCGCATGTCCGGATCGACGAAGACCATGGGATACATGACCGTCGGGGCGCTGGTCGCGGTGACCGCGTACACGGTGGCACTGGGAAGCAGTGGCTGGCTCTGGTTCGGCTGGGTGGTGCTGGGACTGTGCACCATCGGCATGCTGGCCACGCAGGACACGTGAGCCGTCACGGCGGGTGACCACGCCTGACGGACCCGGAGCCGGGTACGCGTCGGGACAGCGCTTACCGTCCCTGGTGGTGCCGGGACCCTGCGGGTAGGGTCCCGGCACCACCATGACCTGGTAGTACGCAGTCCTGAGTCGGCCCGGCAGAGCGAGGTGCACCCACAAGGTGTTTTATTACATCCTGAAGTATGTCGTTCTGGGACCCGTTCTGCGGCTCTTGTTCCGCCCCCGTATCGAGGGTTTGGAGAACATCCCTACGGGCGGCGCGGCGATCGTCGCGGGCAACCACCTCTCCTTCTCCGACCATTTCCTGATGCCGGCCATCCTCAAGCGCCGCATCACCTTCCTGGCGAAGGCCGAATACTTCACCGGCCCGGGGATCAAGGGCCGGCTCACGGCCGCCTTCTTCCGCAGCGCGGGCCAGATCCCGGTGGACCGGTCCGGCAAGGACGCCGGTCAGGCCGCGATCCGCGAGGGGCTCGGCGTGCTGAGCAAGGGCGAGCTGCTGGGGATCTATCCCGAGGGGACCCGCTCGCACGACGGCCGGCTCTACAAGGGCAAGGTCGGGGTCGCGGTCATGGCGATCACCGCGGGGGTGCCGGTGATCCCGTGCGCCATGCTCGGCACGTTCGAGATCCAGCCGCCCGGCCAGAAACTCCCCAAGATCAAGCAGGTCGCGATCCGGTTCGGCGAGCCGCTGGACTTCTCGCGCTACGCGGGCATGGAGGATCAGAAAGCCGCGATCCGTGCGGTGACGGACGAGATCATGTACGCGATCCTCGAACTCTCCGGCCAGGAGTACGTGGACGAGTACGCGGCCAAGGTGAAGGCGGCCG
The DNA here is from genome assembly GCF_000261345.2 of Streptomyces globisporus C-1027. NCBI lineage: Bacteria > Bacillati > Actinomycetota > Actinomycetes > Kitasatosporales > Streptomycetaceae > Streptomyces > Streptomyces globisporus. The sequence goes on from NZ_CP013738.1 coordinate 972,241, forward strand.
AGCAGGCAGCAGCGCCGGCGAGGAAGTTCCCGAAGCTGCGACGCTGAGGGCGGATTCGCCACCGGCAGAGCGGTCTCGTCCGGGAGGCCCCGCTCCCCTAGCGTCGGATGCATGAGCAACGGACACGCATGGGTGCTGGGAGCGACGGGCCAGATCGGGCGGGCAGCGGTCCGCGCGCTGGCCGCCGACGGCTGGGAGGTCACCGCGGCCTCGCGCGGCGGAGGGCGGGACGAGACGTGGGACGCCGGGGTCCGGACGGTGGCGCTCGACCGCGACGCGGAAGGGGCGCTGGGGAAGGCGCTGGGCGACGGCTGTGACGTCCTGGTCGACATGGTCGCGTTCGACGGGGCGCACGCCCGGCAGTTGACCGGGCTGGCCGGCCGGATCGGCTCGGCGGTCGTGATCTCCAGCGGCGCGGTGTACGAGGACGAGCGGGGCCGCAGTTTCGACACCCAGGCCGAACCGGACGGCTTCCCGCGCTACCCGGTGCCGCTGCCGGAGAACCAGGCCACGGTGGCGCCGGGGGGCGCCACGTACGGCACGCGGAAAGTCCTGCTGGAGCAGGAGTTGCTGGCGGCGGGCGAGGCGCTGCCGGTGACACTGCTGCGCGCGGGCGCGGTCCACGGCCCGTACTGCCGCACACCGCGCGAGCTGTACGTGGTGAAGCGGCTGCTGGACGGGCGGCGGCGCCGGGTCCTCGCGTACGGCGGGGAGAGCCGCTTCCACCCGGTGCATGTGTCCAACGCGGCGGAGCCGATCCGCCTGGCCGCCGGGGAGCCGGGTTCGCGTGTGCTGAACGCGGCGGACCCCGAGGCGCCCACGGTCGCGGAGATCGCGGCGGCGATCGACGCGGTGCTGGGGCGGGAGACGGAGACGGTACTGATCGACGGCCCGGCGCCCGAGGGGCAGGTGGGCGAGACACCGTGGAGCGGCGCGCACCCGGTGGTCTACGACATGACGGCCGCCGGTGAACAGCTCGGCTACCGCCCCGTGACGGGGTATGAGGAATCGCTGCCGGAGACGGTCGAGTGGCTGGCCGGGGAGCTGACGGGGCGCGACTGGCGGGAGGCGTTCCCCAAGATGCTCAAGAGCTACGGCGAGGGCCTCTTCGACTACGCGGCGGAGGACGCCTGGCTGGCGGCGCACGACCGGGGCCGCCGCTGAGCGGCCCCGGTCGTCCACCGCAGGGGCGTCCTACGGCTTCGGCGTGGCGTGCGGGGTGCACGTCACGTCGCGCCGGTCGGTCTTCCCGGTGAGCAGGTAGGTGTCCACCCGCTCATTCACGCAGGGGTTCACCAGCCCGGTGACGCCGTGGGATCCGGCGTCCTTCTCGGTGATGAGCCGGGAGCCCTTGAACCGCTTGTGCAGCTCGACCGCGCCCGCGTACGGGGTGGCGGCGTCGCGGGTGGACTGCACGATGAGAACCGGCGGCAGGCCCTTGCGGGTCTTCACGTCCAGCGGGGTCTGCTGCTTGGCGGGCCAGGTGGCGCAGGGCAGGTTCATCCAGGCGTTGGCCCACGTCATGAACGGGTACTTCTCGTGCAGCCGGGTGTTGTCCCGGTCCCAGGTGCGCCAGTCGGTGGGCCACTTGGCGTCGGCGCACTCGACTGCGCTGTAGACCGCGTTGCCGTTCTCGGATGCGGCGTTGCCCGCGAGGTCGCTCATGTCGGGGGCGGCGGCGTCGATCATCGCCTGGGTGTCACCGGCCCGGTAGGCGCTCCAGGTCTTGGCGGTGGGGGCCCAGGCGGAGTCGTAGTACGGGGCACCCTGGAAGAAGGAGATCAGCTCGGCGGGTCCGACGACGCCCCCGATGGGCTTCTTCTTCGCGGCGGCCCGCAGCTCCAGCCAGGCCTTCTCGACCTTCTGCGGGGTGTCGCCGATGCCGTAGACATCGTCGTGCTGCGCGACCCACGCCTTCCAGTCGTCCCAGCGCATCTGGAAGGCGATGTCCTGGTTGAGGTTCGCCCGGTACCAGATGTTCTTCCGCGACGGGTCGACCACGCTGTCGACGACCATGCGCCGGACGTGGGTCGGGAAGAGCGTGCCGTAGACGGCGCCCAGGTAGGTGCCGTAGGAGACGCCGAGGAAGTTGAGCTTCTTCTCCCTGAGCGCGGCCCGGATGACGTCCAGGTCGCGTGCCGTGTTCGGCGTCGTCATGTGCGGCAGCATCGCGCCGCTGCGCTCGCCGCACCCCTCGGCGTACTCGCGGGCCAGCTTGCGCTGGGCGCGCTTGTCGGCCTCGCTGTCGGGGACCGGGTCGGCCTTGGGCGCCTTCACGAACTCCTGCGGGTCGACACAGGAGATCGGGGCCGAGTGGCCGACGCCGCGCGGGTCGAAGCCGACGAAGTCGTACGCCTTCGCGGTCTTCGTCCAGAGCGGGTTCTTGGCGGTGATCCGGGTGGGGAAGCGCATCCCCGAACCGCCGGGCCCGCCCGGGTTGTAGAGCAGGGCGCCCTGCCGCTCGGCCTTCGTGCCGGTACTGACGTGCCGGTCGACGGCGAGCTTGATCTTCTTGCCGTGCGGCTTGGCGTAGTCGAGCGGCACGGTGACCCAGCCGCACTGGATGGGGGCGCTCAGACCCCAGTCCTCCGGGCAGTCCTTCCAGTCGATCCCGCTCTTCGCCGCCCGCTGCGCCGCGACGGCGACCCCGCGCGCCTCGGCGTCGCCCCGGCCGTGGTGCCGGCCGTCGGCGCTCGCCGCGGGTGCGGCCATGGCCCCCGCTATGAGCGTGCCCGCGACGAGAGCCCCGGCCGAGCCGAGCACTGTCGTACGTCTCACGTGAATCCCCCTTCATCCGATCCGCCGCCGAGGGGGCGGAGTGGTCATCGGTACGTCGCGGGGATCCTTTCGTCTGTGGGGCACCTGGGGCCAGGGCGTACACCTGTTTCTTTACCGAACCCATAACCGGTGAAGGAAGTTCGCTGAGCGGACTCAGTCCTCGAAACTCTCCTTCAGCCCGTCCAGCAGTTCTCGCATCGCGTCGTCCAAAATCCCGCGTAGCAGGCGGGCGTCCGCTGCCACCGCGGTGACCAGGACGGCGGGGCCCGCCAGTGGGGTAAGCGCTGCGGTGGGGCCGAGGAGGCGGGCCGGGAGCGGGGCGTCCTCGAAGGACGGGTCGGCGAGGAGGAGTTGCCCGACGGCCCGGTGGCCGGCGAGGACGGCCGGGCCGTCCCAGCCGTCGGGGGCGTCGGGGCCGTAGGCCACTTGCTGGTCGAGGAGGGGGCGGCCCGCGCGGTGGACGGTGAGGCGGGTCGTGAGGGCGCCGGTGGGTTCGCCGTGGCGGCCGAGGATCTGTTCCTCGCGCAGCAGGAGGCGTGCGGTAGGGGCAAGTTGGACCCGGGTGGCCTGGTGCAGGCGGCTGCCGTGGGCGGAGACCAGTTGTTCGGGGAGCCAGTGCAGGATCGCCCCCTCCCCCACGGTCAGGTCGACGGTGTACGAGGACGGGTCGGCGTCCGGTCGTGGGCCCGGGAGGGCGACGGTGGCCGCCGCCGCATCGACGGTGAGGCGTGCGCCGTCGGCGGCCTCGGCCTCGATGGCGAGGCGGTCGCCGTTGAGCGGGGCGCTCATCGCGCCGACCACGGTGACCCGGGCGTACGGGGGGTGCGGGGAACGGGTGCGACGCAGGGCGAGCGGGCCTGCGCTCTCCAGGACGGGCAGGGCGGTGCCGCCCCGCCCGTCCGGCACCGCGCGGAGCCGGGCGCGCGCGTGGACGCTCACGCGGTCCAGGCGGTGAGCTGTGCGCGCACCCAGTCGGCGACCGGTCCTACGCCCTCGGCCGAGGTCAGGGAGGTGAAGGCGACGGGGAGGTCGCCGCGCTGCTTCTTGGCGTCCAGGGCCATCTGCTCCAGGTCGGAGCCGACGTACGGGGCGAGGTCCGTCTTGTTGATGACGAGGAGGTCGGCGGTGGTGACGCCGGGGCCGCCCTTGCGCGGGATGTCGTCGCCGCCCGCGACGTCGATGACGAAGATCTGCGCGTCGACCAGGCCCTTGGAGAAGGTGGCGGTGAGGTTGTCGCCGCCGGACTCGACGAGGATCAGGTCGAGCGGGCCGACCGCGTCCTCCAGGTCCTCGACCGCTTCGAGGTTGGCGGAGATGTCGTCGCGGATCGCGGTGTGCGGGCAGGCGCCGGTCTCGACGGCCTGGATGCGCTCGGGCGGCAGGACGGCGTTGTTCAGGAGGAAGTCGGCGTCCTCCCGGGTGTAGATGTCGTTGGTGACGACGGCGATGGAGAGACGGTCGCGCAGTTCCCGGCAGAGGGCGGCGACGGTGGCCGTCTTACCGGTGCCGACGGGGCCGCCGAGGCCGATGCGCAGGGCGCGCCGGGTGCCGTCGGGGCGGGTGGCGTCGGCGCTGACGGCGGCGGGGCCGTCGTGGGTGTGGCCGAGGTGCATGGGGCTGCTCCTGTTTCTTGGAGGTTCAGGAAGCTTTCTTGGAGGGTTACGAGGCGAACAGGCGGACCGGCCAGGCGGCGTGCGCCTCGGCGGTGATGTCGAGGAGCGGGGCCGAGGCGGCGGGCAGGGCGTCGATGCCCTGCCGGGCTGCCTCGGCGGCCTGTTCCGCGACCCGGTCCAGGTCCGGGGCGAGCCGGGCCAGGACGGCGGTGGCGTGGAAGGGGTCGAGGGAGAGGAGCCGGACGACGGCGGTGGCGGGGCCGCTGACGGTCTCGTACGCGACACAGTGCGCGGCGTCCTCGGGGCCGAGGCCCGCCGACCGCGCGGTGACCCCGAGGACGACGGGCTGGTGGGCGCCACGTGGCCGGGCCGCGGCGAGCGCGTCCAGTTCGGGACCGGGCCAGGTGGCGCGGGCCGCCCGCATCATCTGCCGGCCCAGCTTCCGGGCGGTGGCCCGCAGGGCTGGCGAGGGCGTACGGGCATCGGCGGCCTCGTCGAGGGCGAGCGGGTCGAGGCCGTGGGCCGCCGCCGCGGCGAGGGCGGCGGCGGTGAGGCCCGCGGTGTGCAGACGGCCCCGGCAGAAAGCGGCGAGGGAGTCGGCGTCCCGGACGCGGCCCTCGGCGACGGCCGGTTCGGCGCCACCGGAGTGGGCGTGGCCTCCGGCGGGGAACCGGCCGTCGGCGAGGACGAGGAGAGCTGCACGTGACATGGCTGTGGTCCGCCGGCTCTCAGAAGAGGAAGTAGCGCTGGGCCATGGGCAGTTCCGCCGCAGGAGCCGGCTCGACCGGATCGCCGTCGATGGTGACGGCGAAACTGTCCGGGTCGACGTCGACGCGGGGCACGGCGTCGTTCTCCCGCATGTCCGCCTTGGTGACCCCCCGGGTGCTGGTGATCGGCACGAACGGCTTGTCCAGGGCGAGCCGTTCGGGCAGTCCGTCCTCGATCGCGGCGGCGGAGACGAAGTTGAACGAGCCGCGCGCGGCCGCCCGGCCCAGTGCGCCGAACATCGGCCGGGGCATCACCGGCTGGGGCGTCGGGATGGAGGCGTTGGCGTCGCCCATCTGCGCGTACGCGATCTGACCGCCCTTGATGACGGTCTGCGGCTTCACGCCGAAGAACGCCGGATCCCAGAGCACCAGGTCGGCGAGCTTGCCGGTCTCCACGGAGCCGATCTCGCCGCCCATGCCCTGGGCGACGGCCGGGTTGATGGTGTATTTGGCGACATAGCGACGGACCCGGTGGTTGTCGGCCCGGCCGTCACCGGGCAGGGCTCCGCGCCTCTTCTTCATCACATGGGCGGTCTGCCAGGTCCGCAGGATCACCTCGCCGATCCGCCCCATGGCCTGGGAGTCCGAGGAGATGATCGAGATGGCGCCGAGGTCGTGGAGGATGTCCTCGGCCGCGATCGTGGAGGGCCGGATCCGCGACTCGGCGAACGCCAGGTCCTCGGGGACGGCGGGGTTGAGGTGGTGGCAGACCATCAGCATGTCGAGGTGTTCCTCGATGGTGTTGACGGTGTGCGGCCGGGTGGGGTTGGTCGAGCTGGGCAGGACGTGCGGCTCGGAGACCACGCTGATGATGTCGGGCGCGTGCCCGCCGCCCGCCCCCTCGGTGTGGTACGCGTGGATCGTCCGGCCGGCGATGGCGGCGAGGGTGTCGGCGACGAACCCGGCCTCGTTGAGGGTGTCCGTGTGGATGGCGAGCTGCGCGCCGGTCCGCTCGCAGACGGTGAGGCAGGCGTCGATGACGGCGGGCGTGGCACCCCAGTCCTCGTGGATCTTGAATCCCAGTGCCCCGCCGCGCAATTGGGAGTGCATGGCGTCCTGCGACATCGTGTTGCCCTTGCCGAGCAGCCCGATGTTGACCGGGAAGGTCTCCAGCGCCTCGAACATCCGGGCCAGGTGCCAGGGGCCGGGGGTGACGGTGGTGGCCTTGGTGCCTTCGGCAGGGCCGGTGCCGCCTCCGACGAGGGTCGTGATGCCGCTGGAGAGCGCCTGGTCGACGAGGGTGGGCGAGATGAAGTGGACGTGGGCGTCGACCGCCCCGGCCGTGAGCAGCTTCCCGTTGCCCGCGATGACCTCGGTCTCCGGGCCGATCACCAGGTCGGGGTGGACGCCGTCCATGGTGTCCGGGTTCCCGGCCTTGCCGATGCCGGTGATCCGGCCGTCCCGGATGCCGATGTCGGCCTTGACGATGCCCCAGTGGTCGATGACGACGGCGCCGGTGATGACGGTGTCGGGCGCGCCTTCGGCCCGGGTGGTGCGGGCCTGGCCCATGGACTCGCGGATCACCTTGCCGCCGCCGAACACCGCCTCGTCGCCGGCGTTTCCGGGGCCGCCGGAGCGGTCCTCCTCGATCTCGACGAGCAGATCCGTGTCGGCGAGCCGGATCCGGTCGCCTGTGGTGGGCCCGAACAGGTCGGCGTACACCGCCCGCTTGAGGTCAGGCATCGAGGGCACCTCCGGTTTCGCCGCGCAGGCCGGGGACGACGCGGCGGCCGGCGAGGGGGACGAGTTCGACGTCGGTGGGGATGCCGGGTTCGAAGCGGACCGCCGTACCGGCGGCGATGTTCAGCCGCAGGCCGTGGGCGGTGGTGCGGTCGAAGTGCAGCCCGGGGTTGGCCTCGGCGAAGTGGTAGTGGGAGCCGACCTGGACGGGGCGGTCGGCGGCGTTGAGGACGGTGAGGCGGGTGACCGGTCGCCCCTCGTTGACGGGGATGTCCCCGTCCCCGTACAGGATCTCTCCGGGAATCATCGGCGCTCCCCCGTCAGACGATCGGGTCGTGGACGGTGACGAGCTTCGTGCCGTCGGGGAAGGTGGCCTCGACCTGGACGTCGTGGAGCATCTCCGGGATGCCTTCCATGACGTCGTCCCGGGTGAGCAACTTCCGCCCCGATGCCATGAGTTCGGCGACGGTGCGGCCGTCCCGGGCGCCTTCCAGGAGGTGGGCGGTGATCAGGGCGACAACCTCGGGGTGGTTGAGCTTCAGCCCGCGCGCCCGGCGCTTCTCGGCCACGTCGGCGGCCACATGGATGAGCAGGCGCTCCTGCTCGTGCGGGGTCAGTTGCACGCTTCCACCTCATCGTCTTCCGCCCGGTTCCTGGCTCCGGACGCAGCGGGACCCTATCCCCGTTCAACAACTCGTTGAACGGGAACGGAGGTCTCGCGACCAGGCATTGCACGTTAGGGCGGAAGTTTTTCCATTGCGTTAACTGATCTTTTGCGGGGTGATGGACATCAGACCGCGCAACCCACCCTCCAGCACCTCGGGGCGCACGTCCCCGAACAGCGCCTCCTGCACGATGAAGCCCTGCGCCGTCGCGATCATCGTGCGCGCCACATGGTCGCCGGGCACGTCGCTGCTCAGGATCCCGGTGGAGCGGTAGGCATCGACGAGCCCCCCCCCAGGCGACACGCATGATGGCGTACCCCTCGTCGAGGAGTGCGGCGAGCCGCTCGTCGCGCAGCGTCTCGGACGCGAGCTGGACCACGAGCGCGGCGAAGATACGGCGTTCCAGTCCGTGCACCTGACCCGAGAGCACCCCGCCGAGCACCCGGCTGAGCAACGCGTCCGGGGTGGGGGGGGCGGCGTCATGCGGGCGGCCTCCTCCACCGCACCCAACCGCCGCGCGGTAGCGGTGATCCTGCTGATCCCCCTGATGGTGACCCTCGCCCTCTGGGCCTTCGCCTGGCCCGCCGCCCGGATCGCGCCGCGCGACCTCCCGGTCGGCGTCGCGGGCGCGGCGCCGGCCGCCGAGCAGCTGGAGCGGCGGTTCGAGCAGCGCGACGGCGCCTTCGAGGTGCACCGTTACGCCGACGAGGCCGCCGCCCGGGCCGCGATCGAGGACCGGGTCGTATACGGAGCGGTCGTCGCCACCCCGCAGGGGCCGCACCTGCTCACCGCGTCGGCGGCGAGCCCGGTCGTCTCCCAGCTGCTGCGCGAGGCCGTGACCGCGTCCGTCCCGGAGGGCACGCAGGTCGAGGTCACCGATGTGGTCGCCGCACCGGTCGGGGACCCGCGCGGCAGCGCGCTCGGCGCGAGCGTCCTGCCCTTGGCCCTGGCGGGAATGGCGGCCGGAGCCGTCGTCACCCTCATGGGGCTGCGCGGGGCGCGCGGCGCGTTGACCCTGCTGGCGGCGTCCGCACTGGTGGGGCTCGCCGCCGCGGCCGTGGCCCACAGCTGGCTCGGCGTGATCACGGGCGACTGGTGGACGGAGGCGGGCGTGCTCGCGCTCACCGTGCTGGCCATCGGCTCGGCGGTGGCGGGGCTCGGCGCCCTGTTGATGGTGCTGCTGGGCAACTCCTTCTCCGGTGTCACCAGCGCACCGCAGCTGCTGCCCGAGCCCGTCGGGGCGATCGGCCAGTGGCTGCCGCCGGGCGCGGGTGGTTCCCTGCTCCGCTCGGTCGCCTTCTTCGACGGGAGCGCGGCGGGCGGGCCCGTCCTGACGCTCACGCTCTGGTCGGCCCTCGGACTGGCGGCGGTGCTGCTCGCCCGGCGGACGCCGAAGCCCGCCGAAGCGGCCCCCGCCGAGCCCGCCCGGGAGCCGGCCCTGACCGGCTGAGCACCGGGTCCGGACGCGCCGAGCCGGGTGGCCCCTCCTCAGGGAGGGGCTGCCCGGCTTCGTGCTGTCGCGAGCGCGGTCCGGCGCGGACGCCGTCCGGTCCGAGCGTCAGGCGTCCCGGTCGTCGCCGTTGCCGTTGCCGCCGTGGGGGCGGTGCTCGGCGGCGATACCGAACCGGCGCCGTTCGCCCTGAGAGGAGGGCGCGGAGTTGATCGAGGAGACCGAGCTGATCACCTGCTCCTCGGCAGCAGCCTCCTCCGCTTCGAGTCGTTGCAGGTCAGCGGCGGAGACCAGCGCGATGAGGGGCTTGCCGTGCCGGGTCACCACGACGCGTTCGCCGCCGTAGACGACACGGTTGATCAGTTCGGCGAGCTCCGCCCGTGCTTGCGTCACCGGAATCTCGTAGGCCATAGTCACCATCATAACCTTCTGTACGTCCTGTACATTTTTTACGGATGGCCGGACACCCAGACGGATGGTCAGCTCCAGGAGAGAGGCACGCCATGATCCGCCCCGCCGCCCGCTACGTCCTTCCCGAGTTCACCGAGCGCACCGCGACCGGGACCCGGACGCAGGACCCGTACTCCAAGCTGCTGTCCGAGCGGATCGTCTTCCTCGGGAGCCCGATCGACGACACCGCCGCGACCGATCTCATCGCCCAGCTCATGTATCTGGAGCACGCCGATCCGGACCGTCCCCTGTCGCTGTACATCAACTCCCCCGGCGGTTCGTTCCAGGCGATGGCGGCGGTCTACGACACGATGCAGTTCCTGACCTGCGAGGTGGAGACCTTCTGCCTGGGGCAGGCCGGCTCCTACGCGGCGGCTCTGCTGGCGGCCGGGGCGAAGGGGCGGCGACATGCACTGCCCGGCGCGCGGGTAGTCATTCAGCAGCCCGCACTGGAGGAGCCGATGCGGGGCCAGCCGTCCGACCTGGAGATCCACGCGCGCGAACTGGTGCGCACCCGCGAGATGTTCGCGGCCATGCTGGTCCGGCACACGGGCCGGACCGCGGAGCAGATCACCGCCGACATCGAGCGCGACACCATCCTCGACGCGAAGGCCGCCCTCGCCCACGGGCTGGTCGACCACGTCGTGGAGAACCGCTGACCCACCCGGCCGCCGTACGACCGGCGCCCTACGACGCGAGGTGAGACGCCGATGGAGCCACCCGAGTTCCCGCCCCTGCCCGCGCTGACCCGCGCCGAGGGCGAGTTCGTCGACTGCTATCTGGCCGTGCTCGACCAGGTGGGCCGGATCAACCCGGCGCACGGCGGCGACACCTACAGCGCGCTGCGGGCCGCCCAGGCCCTGGCCTCCGGGGCGGCGGCCCTGCGCGACGCCCTGGCCCTGATGCACGAGCGCGGCGAGTCACGGCTCCACGCCGCCACCCTGGCGCGGGCCCTGCGCGTCCTGGACGGGGAGCGCCGGGCGGGCCGGGTCGCGATGCCTCCGCCGGTGACCGACCACCGGTGAACCGACCCGAAGTGAACTGACCCGAAGTGAACTGACCACCGGTGAACCGACCCGCCCGGCGCACCGAGAGCGCCTTACGGGAGCGGACCGGTCGGGCCGCCGCACGACACGCCCGATCCCTCGATCACATTTCCTCGCTCGTTCGGCGTAGGCCATCACCCGCGCGAGCGACGGCCCAACTTGCGTTCGGAGCGCGGCCCGTACTCGAAATGCATGCTTTCGTCCCTGGTGCGAGGGTGTGCGCCGGGCTCGTCGGCGAGCGCGAATCCGGCCTGTCCACCTGAATGGATCAGTGGTGAGGAGACTCACAAATCGCCGTTTCAGCTCGGAAATCCGGCACGGAGTGCGTCAAGATCCCTGGGACGACAAGCCCCCGCCGCCGCGGCGGGGCGGTCCGGGCGGACGCCGAGTCCTGCCGCCGCCCGGATGACTGGTCGACAGAAGTGGATCGGCAGGAGTGGAGGACCCGAGCACAACGGGCCGACCGGGAGACCGGGAAGCCCTCGGGGTGAAGCCGCGACGCGGCCGGGCAACTTCGCCAGCCCGAACCCGACAGGTCATCCTTCACAGGCGGCTGACGAAGGGTTGCGCATGTCTGCGCAGGTTCATGTCCCGTCTCTGTTCGCCCGGGTCGGTACGGCTTCGGCGCTCACCCTGGCCGTGACGTCCTCGATGCTGGCGCCCGGTCTGGTGAGCGATGCCGAGGCCGCCACCGCCCACTCGACGAAGGCCCTGAAGGTCGCCGCATCGAAGAAGGGGGCTCCCTACAAGTACGGAGCGTCGGGCCCCAGCCGCTTCGACTGTTCGGGGCTGACGCTCTACTCGTTCAAGAAGGCCGGCAAGAAGCTTCCCCGCACGGCACAGCAGCAGTACAACAAAACGCGCCATATCGCGAAGTCGCAGCGTAAACGCGGCGACCTCGTCTTCTTCCATTCGGGGCGCAGCGTCTACCACGTGGGCATCTACGCCGGGGCCGGGAAGATCTGGCACTCCCCCAAATCGGGGGACGTGGTGCGACTGGCGAAAATCTGGTCCAAGAGCGTCTGGTACGGACGGGTCCGCTGACCCACCGACCGGACGCTCTTTCCTTGCGCCACCGGCCCCGGCCGCCTCCCCTGCCGCCCTCCCCTGCCGGCACCGCCCCTGCCGGGCTCCGCTCTCAGCGCAGCAGCGGGCCGGTGACCAGGGCGAGTCCCAGTCCGGTGAGCGCCACCCCGCTGCCGCCCTCGATGGCGCGGGCGGTACGCGGGCGGCGCAGCCACCGGCCCAGCCGGTCCACGAGCAGGGCGACGGCCGGGAACCAGATCAGCGCCAGCACCACCACCAGGGCCGCGAGCAACAGGGTCCTGGGCAGCGGCGGCTGACCGTCGGGCACGAACTGCGGCAGCAGGCTGAGGAAGAGGACCGGGGCCTTCGGGTTGAGCGCGTTGGTCAGGAACCCCTGGCGCCACGCGCGTCCGAACTCCCTGGGCGCGGGTCGCTCCGGCTCGTCTTCCGGCGCCCCCGAAGGCGTACCGGATCCGTCCTGCGCCGGGCGGCGGCGGATCGCGTACAGCGCGCTGAGCCCGAGGTAGAGGACGTACGCACCGCCGAGCAGCTGGACGGCGCGGAAGAGCACGGGCATCGTCACCAGCACCGCGGCGAGTCCGGCGACCGCGAGGGCGGTGTGCACCAGCAGTCCTCCGGCGACGCCGAACGCCGAGGCCAGGCCCGCGGTGCGCGAGGCCAGGGCGTTGCGGACGACGACGGTGAAGTCGGCGCCGGGCAGCGCGACCATGCCGGCGGCGACCCCGGTGAAGGCGATCAGTTGTGCGTCCATGAGGTCCACCTTGGACCTGCGCAGCCTTTAGCGTGTACTTGCAATCTTCTGGGTCTGCCTAAAGGAACGCTTTCATGTACGACCCGACACGGCTCGCGGCGCTCGTGGCGGTCGCGGAGGCCGGATCGATCACCCGGGCGGCCGCCCGCCTCGGCTACACCGCGCCCGCGCTCTCGCAGCAGCTGGCCAAGCTGGAGCGGGAGGCGGGGGCGGCGCTGCTGGTGCGCCACCATCGCGGGGCGCGGCTCACGGCGGCGGGCGAGCTGCTGGCGGGCCGGGCCCGGCGGGTGCTGGACGAACTGGACCAGGCACGGCACGAGCTGGCGCAGCTGGCCGGGCTCTCGGGCGGCAGGCTGCGGGTGGGGACGTTCACGACGGCCGGGATCCATCTGCTGCCGCCCGTCCTGAGCGCCTTCCGGCGGGCCCACCCCGAGGTCGAGCTGGCCGTCGCCGACCACGAGCCGCCCGGCGGCATCGCCGCCGTCGCCGCGGGCGAGGTGGATCTCGCCCTGACGCACGCCTACGCACCGGGCGCGGTGGGGCCACCGCCGACGGGCGTGCTCGTCGACCCGCTTCTGGTCGAGGAGCTGGTGCTCGTCACATCGGTCGGGCACCGGCTCGCCGAGGGCACCGGGCGGCTGCCGGTCGGCGAGCTGGCGGGGCGCCCGCTGATCAGCAGTGCGCCCACCCATCCGCCCCGGCGCGGGGTCGAGGACGCGCTCGCCGAGGCCGGGGCGACGCCCGCGGTGGTCTGCGAGTCACCCGGGTACGCGCTGGTGTGCGCGCTGGTCAGTGCGGGGCTCGGCGTGGCGGTGGTGCCGGAGATGGTCGCCTCGATGGCACCGGCCCCCCTGTCCGTCCGGCGGCTGGAGCCCGCGTCGTTCCGCCGGACCATCTCGGTGGTGCACCGGGGCGACCGGTCGAGCTCGGCCGCGGCGACGCTGCTCGCTCTGCTGCGCAGCGGCTTCGGCCGCGGGGGCACGGCCCCGGGGCCGAACCGGGCTCCGGCGGGCTAGCCGCCCCACCGGGTCCGCGCCGACCGGTCGGGGCGGCGGCCGGTCGGTGCCGGGTACGCTCCGGCCGGTGAGCCGCTCCGGCGGGCCCGCCGGCCCGCGTGGCCCGCGCCGATCGGTCAGCCCATCGAGCCCGGCCCCGACCAGGTCAGCCCTGCACCGCGACGACCCAAGGCAGCGCGATCCAGACCGTCTTGCCGCCCTCGGCGGTCGGCGTGACCTGGAGCCGTCCGCCGCGCTCCTTGGCCAGCATCCGGATGATGACCATGCCCCGGCCGTTGTCCTGCCGTACGGCGGCGGGCAGTTTCTGGGGCCACCGGGGGTGACTGTCCGTGACGCCGAGATAGAGCTCCTCGTCGCGTTCGAGGCGCAGGTCCACGGTGAAGGTGGGCGACTGGCCGAACGTGTGCTGCACGGCGTTGGTGGCCAGCTCCGAGACGATCAGCCGGATGGTGTCGGCGAGCTCGCTGTCCTCCGACAGGCCCCATTCGGCCAGGGTCCTGGCGACATGTCTGCGGGCCACGGAGACCGAGACCGGATCGCTCGGCAGAGTGACGGTTGCTTCCTGATGGTCCGCCATGGCGACACCGCCCCTTTCCCGCCCTGGGCCGAGCGACGGTCGGCCGGGCTTGTGCTTCGCGCCAGATTGCCATTGATGCAGCTCCCTGTAACGAGGTTCGGCCAAGATATGCATATATCTGTCGCTCGAAGCGGTGAATTCGGGACCCGTACGGCGTGGACGGACGGCACACTGGCCCCTCTGCGGGTCGGCCCCGGCGACGGCTCGGCCCCTCCCGACAGCGGAAGGAGACCGGCATGCTGCACGGCCCCGTCGTCCGGCGGCGCAAGCTCGGTGAGGAGCTGCGGAGCCTGCGTCACGCCTGCGGGATGACCAGCCGGGAGGCGGCACGGCTGCTCGGCTGGCACCAGTCGAAGGTGAGCCGTATCGAGACCGGTGCCAGCGGGGTGACCCCGGCCGATGTGGCGCGGCTGCTGGACGTCTACGCGGTGTGCGACCCGCAGTTGCGCTCCCTGCTCGAAGTCCTCGCGGGGTCGGCGGGCGGCGGTGGTTCCGGCTGGTGGCACGCGTACCGGGGGCTGATCCCTCCGCAGTACCGCGACTTCATCAGTCTGGAATCGCAGGCCAGTACGGTCCGGACGCTGGAGACGTCGGTGGTGCCGGGGCTGCTCCAGACCGCCGGGTACGCCCGCGCCGTGACCCGCGCCTCGCTGGACGGGTTACCGGACGGCCGCCTCGACTCCCTGGTCGAGGTCCGGCTGACCCGTCAGCGGGTGCTGCGCGCGAGCCCGCCGCTGCGGTTCACGGCGGTGCTGGACGAGGCGGTGCTCCATCGTGAGGTAGGCGGTCCCGAAGTGATGCGGGACCAGCTGCAGCACCTGGCTCAGGTGTCTCAACTGCCGCACGTGGAACTCCAGTTGCTGCCGTTCTCGGTGGGCGGGTACGTCGGACTCACCGGCCCTTTCGTCATCTTCTCCTTTCCGAACATTTCTGATCTGGATGTGGTCGTTCTTGACCACCTGACGAGTAGCCTCTATCTGGAGCGGAGAGAAGACCTTGAGGCGTACAGCTCGGCCTTCCGTACCTTGCAGGCGCATGCGCTGTCGCCCGAACGCTCGCTGGACCTCATCACCGAGATCGGACGTAGCTTCAGACGCAGCTGAGGGGGCCGCCATGTCAGACCGACGCGCACTGCCCGCCGCACCGCCGCCATCGATGGCACCGCCGTCCACCCCGCCGCCCGCCCCGCAGTGGCGGCGCAGCAGCCGGTCGACCGGGATGAACAACTGCGTGGAGACCGCACGGTTCGCCGACGCGCTCCTTGCCGTACGCGATTCCAAGGACGTGGACCGGCCGCCGCTGCGGTTCTCGGTGGCGGCCTGGACCACCTTCGTGGACGGGCTCGGTGCGCGCGGAGCCGGTCCCGGGCCCGTCAGCTGACGTCGGCGCCCGCCTGCCGGGGGGCGGTGGCGACGATCGTGGCCACCGCGGTCGTGATCTGCTCCTCGGTCAGGTCGGCGCGCGCGGTCAGCCGCAGCCGGGAGATGCCGTCCGGAACGGACGGCGGGCGGAAGCAGCCCACCGCCATTCCGGCCGTGCGGCAGTCGGCCGCCCAGCGCACCGCCGCGTCCGCCGACGGCGCCCGGACGGAGACGACGGCCGCGTCGGGCCTCACCGCCTCCAGCCCGGCGGCGGTGAGCCGCGTGTACAGCGCGGTGGCCACCTCCCGGGCGCGGGCCGCCCGTTCGGGTTCCCGGCGCAGCACTCCGAGGGCGCCGAGCGCACCGCCGACGGCCGCCGGGGCGAGTCCGGTGTCGAAGATGAACGTCCGGGCCGTGTTGACCAGGTGGTCGATGACCCGGGCGGGCCCGAGAACCGCTCCGCCCTGGCTGCCGAGCGACTTGGACAGGGTGAGGGTGGCCACGACCCCGTCGCCGCCCGCCAGTCCGGCCGCCGCGAGCGCCCCCCGTCCGCCGTCGCCCAGGACGCCGAGGCCGTGGGCGTCGTCGACCAGCAGGGCGGCGTTCGCGGAGCGGCAGACCTCGGCCAGGGCCGGGAGCGGGGCGGCGTCGCCGTCGACGGAGAAGACCGAGTCGGTGACCGCGAGGGCCCGCCCCTCATGGGCCCCGAACGCCTTGGCGACGGCGTCCGGGTCGGCGTGGGGGACGACGGCGGTCTCGGCGCGGGAGAGCCGGCAGCCGTCCACGATCGAGGCGTGGTTGCCCGCGTCGGAGACGATGAGGGAGCCGCGCCCGGACAGCGCGGTCAGCGCGGCGAGGTTGGCCGCGTACCCGGAGGAGAGCACGAGGGCCGCCTCGAAGCCGCAGAACGCGGCCAGCTCCCGTTCGAGTTCGGCGTGCAGGGCGGTGGAGCCGGTGACCAGCCGGGAGCCGGTGGCGCCCGCGCCCCAGCGGTGGGCGGCGGCGGCCGCGGCGGCGGTGACCTCGGGGTGCCGGGTGAGGCCCAGGTAGTCGTTGCTCGCGAGGTCCAGCAGCTCCGGCTCGGCGTCGCGCGGACGCAGGGTGCGTACGAGTCCGGCGGCGGCCCGGCGGCGGGCCTCGGCGTCGATCCAGTCGAACGGGGCGAAGGACATGGGGCGGTCCCTGTCTTTGTAGGCAGCCCACAGACCCTAGCCGGGTGCGCAGCAGGTCAGGGTGTGGCAATACACACACCCCCGCCCGGGTCTCCTGTCTGGTTCCTCCTTGGCTGGAGGCGGTGCCGTAGGCCAGGATCATCTTTCATGGACCTGCTGAACACGCTGGTGGACAAGGGGCTGCGGCGCGAACTGCCGAGCCGCGAAGAAGCGCTCGCCGTACTGGCGACCTCCGACGACGAGCTGCTCGACGTGGTGGCCGCCGCCGGGAAGGTGCGCCGTCAGTGGTTCGGGCGGCGCGTCAAGCTCAACTATCTGGTCAACCTGAAGTCCGGGCTCTGCCCCGAGGACTGCTCCTACTGCTCGCAGCGGCTCGGCTCGAAGGCCGGAATCCTCAAGTACACCTGGCTGAAGCCGGAGGAGGCGTCCAAGGCCGCCGCCGCCGGGGTCGCGGGCGGCGCGAAGCGGGTCTGTCTGGTGGCGAGCGGACGCGGTCCCACGGACCGGGACGTGGACCGGGTCACCAGGACCATCGAGGCCATCAAGGAGGAGAACGAGGGCATCGAGGTCTGCGCCTGCCTCGGTCTGCTCTCCGACGGCCAGGCCGACCGGCTGCGTTCGGCGGGCGCCGACGCGTACAACCACAACCTGAACACGTCCGAGGAGACGTACGGGGCGATCACCACCACCCACACCTACGCGGACCGGGTGGAGACCGTGCAGCAGGCCCAGGCCGCCGGGCTCTCGGCGTGTTCCGGGCTGATCGCCGGGATGGGCGAGAGCGACAAGGACCTGGTCGACGTGGTGTTCGCGCTGCGCGACCTGGACCCGGACTCGGTGCCGGTGAACTTCCTGATCCCGTTCGAGGGGACGCCGCTCGCCAAGGAGTGGAACCTCACCCCGCAGCGCTGCCTGCGGATTCTGGCGATGGTCCGCTTCGTCTGCCCCGACGTCGAGGTGCGGCTCGCGGGCGGCCGTGAAGTGCATCTGCGGTCGATGCAGCCGCTGGCGCTGCACCTGGTCAACTCGGTCTTCCTGGGCGACTACCTGACGAGCGAGGGCCAGGCAGGTCAGGCCGACCTGGACATGATCGCGGACGCCGGTTTCGAGGTGGAGGGCGCGGGCACGACGACGCTGCCGCGCCACCGGGCCGACGCACTGGCCGGCGGCTGCGGTACGGCGGCGGAGCCAGCCGGGTGCGGAACGCAGGAGTCCGCGGGGTGCGGTTCGCACGGGGGCGATGGCGGCTGCGGACCGTGCGGCGGCCACGCGGAGCAGGAACCGGTGGCGGTCGCCGACACGGACGCGGACGTTCCGGCCGGGCGTACGGAGGCGAACGGCGCGCCGCGCACGGATCTGGTGGCGGTCCGCCGGCGCGGTGCGGGAACGGATCTCGCCCCCAATGCCTGAGCCGTACGCCCCCGCGCTCCCCCGGCAGGCCGCGCACTCCGGAGCCGCCGCGCCGAAGCCGTACGCCCCCGACGAACTGCGGGCGCTCGACCGCGCGCACGTCTGGCACCCGTACGGTCCGATGCCCGGCCGCCAGGAGCCGCTGATCGTGGAGTCGGCCTCCGGGGTACGGCTCCGGCTCGCCGAACCCGTGGAGGGGCAGCGCGAGTTGGTGGACGGCATGTCGTCCTGGTGGTCGGCGGTGCACGGCTACAACCACCCGGTCCTCAACGAGGCCGCACGCGGCCAGCTGGACCGGATGAGCCATGTGATGTTCGGCGGGCTCACGCACGAGCCAGCCGTCCGGCTGGCGACCCGGCTGGTGGAGATCACTCCGGAGCCGCTCCAGCATGTCTTCCTGGCCGACTCCGGTTCGGTGTCGGTCGAGGTAGCGGTCAAGATGTGCCTGCAGTACTGGCGTTCGGCCGGCCGTCCGGCCAAGCGGCGGCTGCTGACCTGGCGCGGGGGCTACCACGGGGACACCTGGCAGCCGATGTCGGTGTGCGACCCGGAGGGCGGGATGCACGAGCTGTGGTCGGGCTCCCTTCCCCGGCAGGTCTTCGCCGACGCCCCGCCGGACGGTTTCGACGCGAAGCCGGATGCCGGGTACGTCACGCATCTGCGGGAGCTGATCGCCGCGCACGCCGAGGAGTTGGCGGCGGTCATCGTGGAGCCGGTCGTGCAGGGAGCCGGCGGGATGCGGTTCCACTCCCCCGCCTATCTCCGGGTGCTGCGCGAGGCGTGCGACGAGCACGACGTCCTGCTGGTCCTCGACGAGATCGCGACCGGTTTCGGGCGTACGGGCACGCTGTTCGCCGCCGGGCATGCCGGGATCTCGCCGGACGTCATGTGCGTCGGCAAGGCGCTGACCGGCGGCTATCTCACGATGGCGGCGACGCTGTGCACCACCCGGGTGGCCGAGGGCATCTCCAGCGGCGAGGTTCCGGTGCTGGCGCACGGGCCGACGTTCATGGGCAACCCGCTGGCCGCATCGGTGGCCTCGGCCTCGGTGGACCTGCTGCTCGGGCAGGACTGGGAGGGCGAGGTCGCGCGGATCGGCGCGGGGCTGCGCACCGGGCTCGCGCCCGCCGCGGGCCTCGCGGGAGTCGTGGACGTACGCGTCCTCGGGGCGATCGGGGTCGTCCAGCTCGACCACGAGGTGGACATGGCGGCGGCGACCCGCGCGGCCGTGCGCGAGGGCGTGTGGCTGCGGCCGTTCCGCGATCTCGTCTACACGATGCCGCCGTACGTCACGGGCGACGAGGACGTGGCCCGGATCTGCCGGGCCGTGTGCGCCGCGGCACGGGAGGGCTGAAGCGCTATGTCGACGATTCTGGTGGTGTCCGGTACGGGCACGGAGATCGGCAAGACCGTGGTGACCGCCGCGGTGGCGGCCGCCGCGCGGGACCGCCGGGTCGCGGTCCTCAAGCCCGCGCAGACGGGTCTCGCCCCCGGGGAGCCGGGCGACGCGGCCGAGGTCGCGCGCCTGGCGGGAAGCCATGTGACGGCGGTCGAACTGGCCCGGTTCCCGGAGCCGTTGGCCCCGGCCACGGCCGCCCGGCGGGCGGGTCTCGCCCCGGTGCGGCCGTTCGAGGTCGCCGAGGCGGCTCAGAAGCTCGCCACCGAGCACGACCTCGTGCTGGTGGAGGGTGCGGGCGGGCTGCTCGTACGGTTCGACGACGAGGGCTCCACGCTCGCGGACGCGGCCCGGCTGCTGTCCGCGCCGGTGCTGGTGGTGGCCCCCGCGGGTCTGGGGACGCTGAACGCCACCGCGTTGACGGCCGAGGCGCTGCGGAGCCGGGGCCTCGGCTGCCGGGGTGTGGTGATCGGCAGCATGCCGGCGGAGCCGGACCTCGCGTCCCGGTGCAACGTCGAGGACCTGCCGGTGGCGGCGGGTGCGCCGCTGCTGGGCGCGGTACCGGCCGGTGCGGGTGCGCTGCCGGGCGCGGACTTCGCGGCCGGCGCGGCGCGGTGGCTCGCGCCGGAGCTGGGCGGGAGCTGGGCCCCGGGGCGGCGCTGAGAGGCCAAGAGCTCCGCGACGGCTTCCGAGGCCCCGGGCCGGAGCCCCGGGGCCGTTCGGGGACGGTCCCGGGGGCTATCCGCAGGCAATTCGGGGGAGAATTGTCCAGGAGCCTCACGCCCACTCCGTAACGGAGGTCCGTCATGCAGCTGCGCAGCAGGAAGCTGCCCCGGGACGCCGTGCACCACCCGGTCTTCGCCCGCTTCTACGCCCGGTTCAGCGAGGCCGCGGATGTGAAGGGCGGCGTCGCCGCGTACCGCGAGGAGCTGCTGTCGGGGCTCTCCGGCCGGGTCATCGAGGTCGGTGCGGGAAACGGGCTGAACCTCGCCCACTACCCGGGCGCCGTCTCGGAGGTGGTGGCCCTGGAGCCGGAACGCTCGCTGCGGCAGCTCGCGGTCCGCGCCGCCCTGCGCGCCGAGGTGCCGGTGGACGTGGTGCCGGGGGCCGCCGAGGCGCTGCCGGTCAAGAGCGAGGCGTTCGACGGGGCGGTGGCGTCCCTGGTCCTGTGCACCGTACGGGATCTGCCCCGGGCGCTCGCCGAGATCAAGCGGGTCCTGCGGCCGGGCGGCGAACTGCGGTTCTTCGAGCACGGGCTGGCGCCGGGGCGGGCGCTGGCGACGGCGCAGCGGGCGGCCGACCGGACCCTGTGGCCGCTGCTCTTCGGCGGCTGTCACACGGCCCGGGACCCGCTGGCCGCGATCGAGGCGGCCGGCTTCCAGCTGGGCACGTACCGCAGGCTGCGCATCCCGGAGAAGGGTCTTCAGATGCCGTCGTCGCCCTGTGTCCTGGGCGTGGCCCGCAAACCGTTCACGGAGAACGGGGGCTGAGCCTCACACACTCCACTGACGCAGCTCGTCGGCGATGGCCCGGACATCCGCCTTGCCCTGCTTCACCAGCAGCGCCAGATCGCGGACCTGCTCGGGCGAGGTGATGACCTTGAGCCCGGAGGCGACGAGGTAGCCGTACGCGACGGCCGAGGCGAACATGGCGTTGGAGTGTTCGAGCGCGGGCACGTGCAGCAGCAGTTGCAGCAGAGCGGCCGCCCGTGCGTGCGGGTCGCTGTAGACGCTGCTGCCGAAGATCTCCGCGTCATGCCGTGCCACGGCGGCGACGAGCGCGCCCCAGTCGACGACCTGCGGGTCTCCGGGTGTCTTGTGCTCGGCGACCATCAGCAGCCAGGAAAGATCGATCCGCAGGTTCAACGGGTGCCTTCGCGCTCCGGGCCGAACTCCTCGGCGAACACCGACTCGTACTGCTTCATGAAGTCGGCCGCGGCCTCGACGAAGGTGTGTCCCACCTCGCCCGCGTCCTGCTGGACGAGTTCTTCTATGTAGCGGTTCACGCTCATCCCCCTCTGCAGCGCGCGCTGCCGCGCGGCCTCGGCGGTGGCCTCGTCCACTCGGACGTTCAGCTGGGTCTTGGGCACCTGACCACGCTAGCGCGGTCGCGCTAGCACCGGCAAGGGGAGCGTGCGACCGCCCTGCGGAATGCGATCGACGCCCCGGCGCGGCGGATGGTGGGATGGCCGCCATGAACGATCTTTCCCTGTCGATACGGTCCGCGGCACCCGCCGATCTGGACGAGGTCCTCGCCTTCTGGAAGGGGGCCGCCGAGGGCACCAGCATCAGCGACGACGGGGACGGGGTAGCCCGCCTGGTGGAACGGGACCCCGAGGCGTTGATCCTGGCCGAGCGGGAGGGGGAAATGGTCGGCACGGTCATCGCGGGCTTCGACGGCTGGCGCTGCCATCTCTACCGCCTCGCGGTCCGCCCGGACCAGCGGCGCCGGGGCGTGGGCAGCGCCCTCCTCGCGGCGGCGGAGGAACGGTTCACCGCTCTGGGCGGGCGGCGCGCCGACGCCATGGTCCTCGACCGCAACACCTCCGCCCACCACGCCTGGCGCGCCGCGGGGTACGGGCCCGAGCCGCAGTGGAGCCGCTGGGTGAAGCATCTGACGGACTGACGCGGTAGGAGGGGGCGCCGCTGGGCAGACGCCTACGATGACCATGCTCCACCGACACCGCGCGGTCCCCCCGCCCCTGCCCGATCATGGGACGGAGGTGAACCGATGACCGAAGTGCTTCTGCTGCTCGTCGCCCTGCTGCTCTGCGTCGCCTGCGGCGCGTTCGTGGCGGCGGAGTTCTCCCTGACCACGGTGGAGCGCAGCGAACTCGAACGGGCTGTCGAGCGAGGCGAGCGGGGTGCCGCGAGCGCGCTGAAGGCCGTCCGGAGTCTCACGTTCCAGCTCTCGGGGGCCCAGCTCGGCATCACCGTGACCAACCTGGTGATCGGCATGCTCTCCGAGCCGTCCATCGCCAAGCTGATCCGCGGCCCCGTCGAGGCGGCGGGTCTGCCTCCCGCCGCCGCGTCCACCCTGGCGCTCGTCATAGGTACGGCGCTGTCCACGGTGGTTCTGATGGTGGTCGGCGAGCTGGTTCCGAAGAACTGGGCGATCTCCTCCCCGCTGGCCGTGGCCAAGGCGGTGGCGACACCGCAGCGGGGGTTCACGGCGGTGTTCCGGCCCTTCATCAGCCATCTGAACAACACCGCCAACCGGATCGTGCGCCGCTTCGGCCTGGAGCCGACCGAGGAGCTGGCATCCGCCCGCAGCCCGCAGGAGCTGGTGGCGCTGGCCCGGCACTCCGCGAAGGAGGGCGCGCTGGAGGCGGACACGGCCGAGCTGTTCGTCCGCACCCTGAACCTCTCGGAGCTGACGGCGGAGAACGTGATGACCCCGCGGGTCCAGGTGACCGCCCTGGACCTGCAGGCGACGGCCGAGGACGTCGCCAACGCCACGCGGGCGACCGGGCTGTCCCGCTTCCCCGTCTACCGGGGCAGCCTGGACACCGTGGTCGGCGTGGCCCACATCAAGGACGTCCTGGCGATCCCCGCCGACCGGCGGCCCCGCACCCGCGTCTCGGAACTGCTGCGCGAGCCGCTGCTCGTACCGGAGACGCTCACCGTGGACAAGCTGCTGGACCGGCTGTCCGGCAAGCTCGCCATGGCCGTGGTGATCGACGAGTACGGCGGTACGGCCGGGGTCGCGACGCTGGAGGACATCGTCGAGGAGGTCGTCGGCGAGGTACGCGACGAGCACGATCCGCACGAGACCTCCGATCTGGCCGCCGCGGGGGAGGACACCGACGGCCGCACCCTGTGGTCGGCGGACGGGGCGGCGCGCACCGACCAGCTCCGCAGGATCGGTCTGCGGGTGCCGGAGGGGCCCTACGAGACCCTCGCCGGGCTGATCGCTGCCGAACTGGGCAGGATCCCCACGGCCGACGACACGCTCGAACTGGAAGGATGGCGGATCGACGTGCTCGACGCCACGGGCCGCCGGGCCGCACGGGCCCTGCTGCACGCCCCTCTCCCCGGGTCCCAGGACCGCGAGGAGGAGGGACAGTGATCGTTCTCCAGCTCTTCATCGGCCTGCTGACCCTGGTGGCCAACGCCTTCTTCGTCGGAGCCGAATTCGCCCTGATCTCGGTGCGCCGCAGCCAGATCGAACCGGAGGCCGAGGCCGGGAACCGGCGGGCCCGCAGTGTCATCTGGGGCCTGGAGCACGTCTCCGCGCTGCTCGCCGCCGCCCAGCTCGGCATCACCCTCTGCACCCTGGTGCTGGGCATCGTCGCCGAACCGGCCATCGCGCATCTGCTGGAGCCGGTCTTCGACGCGGTCGGGGTGCCGCACGGTCTGGTGCACCCGCTCTCCTTCGCCATCGCGTTGAGCGTGGCGACCTATCTGCACATGCTGCTGGGCGAGATGGTCCCGAAGAACATCTCGCTGGCCGAACCGACGCGCAGCGCCCTGGCGCTCGGCCCGCCGCTGGTCGCGATGGCCCGGGCCCTGCGGCCGGTGATCTTCGCGATCAACGCGTTCGCCAACGCCCTGCTCAAGCTGTTGCGGGTGGAGGCGAAGGACGAGGTCTCCGCGACCTTCTCGGACGACGAACTGGCCCGGATGGTGCAGGACGCCGGGGACGCCGGACTGGTCGACGACCGTTCCGCGCAGCGCCTCCACCATGCTCTGGAGCTGGGGCGCCGGCCCGTGCGGGATGTGGTGATGCCGGTCGACCGGGTGCTGTACGCCCGGGTCGGCACGACCCCGGAGGAACTGGAGCGGCTCTCGTCCGAGTCCGGCTTCTCCCGCTTTCCGGTGATGGACCGCGAACAGCGCATCCTCGGCTACCTCCATGTGAAGGACGCCCTGGACGCGATGCCGCGCGACGTGCCCTTCCCGGTGTCGGCGATGCGGCCGATCGCCCGGGTCCGGGCGGCGACCCCGCTGGACGACGCGCTGACCGCGATGCGCCGCAGCCGGACCCACCTGGCGGCGGTCCTCGACGAGAACGGGAAGCTGGCGGGCATGGTGACGATGGAGGACGTACTGCGCGAACTCGTCGGACGGCCGGGCTCCCGCTGACCGGCCGCCCGACTGGCCTACCCGACCTACCGGCCGGTACGCTCAACGGGCCATGGAATTGAATGCCTCCTACACCAGTCTCGTCGCGGTCGGCGACTCGTTCACCGAGGGCATGTCCGACCTGCTCCCCGACGGTACGTACCGGGGCTGGGCCGACGTCCTCGCCGCCCGGCTCGCGGTCCGGTCCCCCGGTTTCCGGTACGCCAATCTCGCCGTACGCGGGAAGCTCATCGGCCAGATCGTCGACGAGCAGGTGGAGGCGGCGGCCGCGCTCCAGGCCGATGTGGTCACGCTCGTCGGCGGGCTCAACGACACGTTGCGCCCCAAGTGCGACATGGGGATGGTCAGGACCCGGCTCGAAGAGGCCGTGGAGCGTCTCGCACCGACCTGCAAGCAACTGGTGCTGATGCGCAGCCCCGGGCGCAGCGGGCCGGTGTTCGACCGGTTCCGCCCCCGGGTGGAGGCACTGTTCGCCCTGATCGACGATCTGGCCGGGCGGCACGGCGCCGTGGTGGTGGACCTCTACTCCGCGCCCTCGATCGCCGACCCCCGGATGTGGGACGTCGACCGGCTCCACCTCACCGCCGAGGGCCACCGGCGCGTCGCCGAGGCCGTCTGGCAGACGCTGGGGCTGCCGGCCGAGCTGGACTGGCGGGCGCGGATGCCCGCGACCGCACCGCCGCGCTGGGCGGCCCGGCGAACGGAGGACGTCCGCTTCGCCCGGCAGCACCTGGCCCCCTGGATCGGACGACGGCTCACCGGCCGCTCCTCCGGCGACGGACGCTCGGGCGCCCAGTTCGACGCCGCGACGGGCAAGGCCTTCTGGATCACGCCCGCCGACGCCGAGAACCCCGGCCCGGTGACGGAGTGGCGGCGCGCCGCCTCCCCCGCTCCCTCGTAGTCGGGCCCTCCCTCATGACCGGCCCTCCCTCGTAACCGGCCCTCCTTCGTAGCAAGCCACAAACGGGGGCGCGGCGCTGGCCTGCACGAACCGCCAGTAGAATCCGTTTACGTGAACGCCGTGTCTGCGAAGCCTCGCATCCCCAATGTCCTGGCCGGCCGCTACGCCTCCGCGGAGCTGGCCGTCCTCTGGTCCCCCGAGCAGAAGGTGAAGCTGGAGCGTCAGCTGTGGCTGGCGGTGCTGCGCGCTCAGAAGGACCTCGGGATCGAGGTGCCCGACGCGGCGCTCGCCGACTACGAACGGGTGCTGGACCAGGTGGACCTGGCCTCCATCGCCGAGCGCGAGAAGGTCACCCGGCATGACGTGAAGGCCCGGATCGAGGAGTTCAACGCCCTCGCAGGGCATGAGCAGGTCCACAAGGGCATGACCTCCCGGGACCTGACGGAGAACGTCGAGCAGCTGCAGATCCGCCTCTCGCTGGAGCTGATGCGCGACCGCACGGTGGCCGTGCTGGCCCGGCTCGGCAAGCTCGCGGCGGAGTACCGCGAGCTGGTGATCGCCGGACGCTCCCACAACGTCGCCGCGCAGGCGACGACGCTGGGCAAGCGCTTCGCGACCGCCGCCGACGAGCTGCTCGTCGCCTACGGCCGTCTGGAGGACCTGCTCTCCCGCTACCCCCTGCGCGGGATCAAGGGCCCGGTCGGCACGGCCCAGGACATGCTGGACCTGCTCGGCGGCGACGCGGGCAAGCTCGCCGAGCTGGAGCAGCGGATCGCCGGTCATCTCGGCTTCGCCGAGGCGTTCACCTCGGTCGGCCAGGTCTACCCCCGGTCGCTCGACTACGACGTGGTCACCGCCCTGGTGCAGCTGGCCGCGGCGCCCTCCTCGGTGGCGAAGACCATCCGGCTGATGGCGGGCCACGAGTTGGTGACCGAGGGCTTCAAGCCCGGCCAGGTCGGCTCGTCCGCGATGCCGCACAAGATGAACACGCGCTCCTGCGAGCGGGTCAACGGGCTGATGGTGATCCTGCGCGGCTACGCCTCGATGACCGGTGAGCTGGCGGGCGACCAGTGGAACGAGGGCGACGTGTCCTGCTCCGTGGTCCGCCGGGTGGCGCTCCCGGACGCGTTCTTCGCGTTCGACGGCCTGCTGGAGACCTTCCTGACGGTGCTGGACGAGTTCGGCGCGTTCCCCGCGGTCGTAGCGCGCGAGCTGGACCGCTACCTCCCCTTCCTGGCCACCACCAAGGTCCTGATGGGTGCCGTACGGGCCGGGGTCGGCCGAGAGCTGGCCCACGAGGCGATCAAGGAGAACGCGGTCGCCTCCGCCCTCGCGATGCGGGAGCAGGGCGCCGAGCGCAACGAGCTGCTGGACAAGCTCGCCGCGGACGAGCGGATCCCGCTGGACCGCGCGCAGCTGGACGAGCTGATGGCCGACAAGCTCTCGTTCACGGGTGCCGCCGGTGACCAGGTGACCTCGCTGGTCGCCCGGATCGAGGAGATCACCAAGCAGCACCCCGAGGCCGCGGGCTACACCCCCGGCTCGATCCTCTGACCGGCACCGCCGTCACCGTAGGACGCGCAAGGCGGCCTGACACCCGTGGCCGCATGACACCGAAAGCCGTATGACGCCGGAAGAGCTGAACGCCGCCCGTGGCCGCATCGTCCCCGATGTGGCCGCGGGCGGTCTGCGCGTACTCTTCTGCGGCATCAACCCGAGCCTGACGACCGCGGTGACGGGTCACCACTTCGCCCATCCGGGGAACCGGTTCTGGCCGGTGCTGCACCGTTCCGGTTTCACCCCGCGGCAGTTGCGTCCGGCGGAGCAGGGCGAGCTGCTCGGCCTCGGACTCGGGATCACCAACGTGGTGGCGCGGGCCACGGCCCGGGCGGACGAGCTGGACGCGGAGGAGTTCCGCGAGGGCGGGGCCGCCCTGACCGCCAAGGTCGAACGGCTCGCCCCGCAGTGGCTCGCGGTGGTCGGCATCACCGCCTACCGCACGGCCTTCGGCGAGCCCAAGGCCCGTATCGGCCCCCAGGACCGCACGATCGGCGGGGCCCGGGTGTGGGCCCTCCCCAACCCCAGCGGCCTCAACGCCCACTGGACGGTGCGGACCATGGCCGAGGAGTACGCCCGGCTCCGGGAGGCCGCGCCCGACCGGCCCGGCTCGTAACCCGCGTTGTCCGGATTCGTCGCTTCCGGGCGACCCAGGTTGCGGCTCGATACCGGCTTCCCTCGCTGGTCGCAGGGGTCCCGGCCAGCGAGTACGATCCGGCAGAACATGCGCACGAGCTGGGAGGACATACCGTGGGCCGGCTGACCGGTGGGGACCCGTCGCTGTTGCGGCGGATCAATTCCGCGGTAGTGCTGCACGCGCTGAGGGGGGCCGGCGCGCCGACGCTGACGGACCTGACGCGGATCACGGGGCTGTCCCGGCCGACGGTCGAAGGGGTCGTCGAGGGGCTCTTCGAAGCGGGTCTTGTGGTCGAGGCCGTGCCCGACGAGAGCGAGGCACGACGCCAGGGGCGCCCTGCCCGGAGGTTCCGCTTCCGGGCCGAGGCGGGGCACCTGCTCGGTGTGGAGATCGGCCCGCACCGGGTCTCGGCGCTCATCTCGGGGCTGGACGGGCGGATCATCGGGGCCGGCTCCCGCGTGGTGTCGGAGACCGCGGGCGCGGACGACCGGCTCGACCAGGTCCGGGCCGTCATCGCGGACGTGCTGCGCCGCACCGGAGTGGCCCGGAGCAGTCTGCGCGCGGTCGGCGTGGGCAGCCCCGGGATCGTGGAGACCGACGGCACCGTGCGGCTGGGTACGGCGTTGCCGGACTGGACCGGCCTCCCGCTCGGGGAGCGGCTGCGCCGTTCGTTCCGCTGCCCCGTACTCGTCGAGAACGACGCCAACGCCGCCGCGGTGGCGGAGCACTGGAAGGGTGCGGCCACCGAGTCCGACGACGTGGTCTTCGTGCTGGCGGGGCTGAGCCCCGGTGCGGGGTCCTTGATCGGCGGGCGGCTGCACCGGGGGTTCGGCGGGGCCGCCGGGGAGATCGGCGCACTGCACCTGCTGGGCAGGGAACTGACGCCGGAGCATCTGCTGTCGACGACGGACACCCCGCTGGACCCGCTGGACGAGCAGGCGGTGGCCGTGGTGTTCGCCAAGGCCAAGGAGGGCGACGCGGGGGCCCAGGCGGCGGTCGAACGGTTCCTTCAGCGGCTGGTGCACGATGTGGCGGCGCTGGTGCTGGCGCTCGACCCGGAGCTGGTCGTGGTCGGCGGCTGGGCCGCCGGACTGGACGGGGTGCTGGAGCCGCTGCGCAAGGAGCTGGCCCGCTACTGTCTGCGCCCGCCGCGGGTGACACTGTCGCTGCTCGGTGAGGCCGCCGTCGCGACGGGGGCGTTGCGGCTCGCGCTGGACCATGTCGAAGAGGAGCTGTTCGCCGTCGAGGGAGCCGTGACGGCCCGCCGCTGACCGTGCGGCAGGGCGCAGGCGGGCCGGGACGGAGCGCGGCAGACGCGGGCGGATCGCCGCTGCCCCTGCGGCAGACGCGGACCTGAACGACGCGCGCCCGATGCTCTCCCCGAGGACCGGAGTCGTCGGGGAGAACGGCGGGCGCGGGGCCGAGCGGGCCGCAGCGTCAGGAGGCCTGGCGCTCCGGCTGTTCGTCGTGGCTGATCTCCAGCGCGCCGGAGTCCCCGAAGGTGAGCCGGCAGGTGTCCGCGCGGTAGGTGGCGACGGAGACGGCCGCCGTACCGTCCACGGTGAAGTAGCGGGTGGTGACGACGAGGACGGGGGCGCCGGGGAGCCGGTCCAGCTCCTTGGCGTCGTCCGCCCGCGCGGAGCCGAGCTCGACGGAGCGGTCCTGGCCCTGGAGGCCGAGGCGGTGCAGCTCGCGCAGGACGCTCCGGGCGCGGACCGGGCCGGACGGGGCTTCGATGGCGGAGAGGTCGGGAACCGAGGAGGCGGGGACGTAGAGAAGCTCCGCCGCCACCGCCTGCCCCTGGGTGTCGCGGATCCGGCGCACCACGTGCACCGGCTCGGCGGGGTCCGTTCCGAGCATCGCGGCCACCGGCGCCGGGGCCTTGACCATGGTGCTGTCGAGCGGCTGCCAGGCCTCGCCGCCGACGCCGTCCGCCCATTCCCGCTGGTCGGTGGAGACGGCGACGCCCACGCGCGGCGGGGCGACGGTCGTTCCGACACCGCGGCGGCGCTGCAGCCTGCCTTCGAGTTCGAGCTGCTCCAGGGCCTGCCGGAGCGTGGCTCGCGCGACACCGAACCGCGCCGCGAGGTCCCGCTCGTTGGGCAGGATCTCCCCCACCGCAAAGTCCGAGTCGAGTGCCTCACTGAGCACGGTCTTGAGGTGCCAGTACTTCGGCTCCTGTACCGATTCCAGCTGCGTGGTCCCCACCCTGATCCTCCGCAATCGCCCGGCGCCATTTCCGCGACGTTATTTATTAAAGGTTCCTGCCTTAACTGGAGACCCTAGGACGGCATACCCCCTTGGTCAAGACCAATCCTTATTCCGTAACGCAGTGAAACGGGACTCTGGCGCAGAGCGTTCACACGACGTTCGTGGTGCCGTGAGGCGGGCGCAGCACAGAGCCCCGCCATCGCAGGGGACGGCGGGGCTCTGACCAGGCACGCGGCAGGCCGGTGGGGCGCATGGGGCCCGAGCGGGTCCGTGGCGCGTGCAGCTATTCGACGGGCAATCCGGAGAGCTTGTCCGGATTACGAATGATATAGGCGCATTGAATGACACCTTGGCTGACTTCGATCTGAAAGACCGTGTCGGCCTTCCCTCCGGTGAAGAAGACCACGGCGGGTCCACCGTTGAGCTCCATGACGCGGATCTCTCCGTCGGGGTCGAGTCCGGCCGCCACCGTGAAGAGGAAGCGGCCGACCTTGTCGGCGGTCTCGATGGTCCGCAGCGCCGCCTTCGCCTTGCCGCCGCCGTCGCTGACGAGCCGGACGTCCGGGGCCAGCAGGGCGAGCAGCTGCTCGATGCCGCCTCCGGAGGCGGCGGCCAGGAAGCGTTCGGTGAGGTCGCGCCGTTCGGCCGGGTCGACGTCGTAGCGCGGCTTGCGCTCCTCCACATGCCGCCTGGCGCGGCCCGCGAGCTGCCGGACGGCCGCCTCGGTGCGGTCCAGGGCGGCGGCGATCTCGGCGTACGGGAATCCGAAGGCCTCCCGGAGCACGAACACCGCGCGCTCCAGCGGCGAGAGCGATTCGAGGACGACCAGCACGGCGAGTGAGACGGATTCGGCGAGGACGGCGCGTTCCGCGGTGTCGGGCGGGGCGGGGTCGAAGTCCGTGACGACCGGTTCCGGCAGCCAGGTCCCGGGATACGTCTCCCGGCGCGACCGGAGGTGTCTGAGCCGGTCGATGGCCAGCCGGGTGGCGATCCGCACCAGGAAGGCCCGCGGCTCCCGGACGTCCTCGCGCGGCGCCGCCGACCACCTCAGCCACGTTTCCTGGACGACGTCCTCGGCGTCGGCGACGCGGCCGAGCATGCGGTAGGCGACCCCGGTGAGTACGGGCCGGTGCTCTTCGAAGATCTCGGTCGCGGCGTCGGCGGTCATCGATCCATCCCAGCCCACGGGCCACAGGCTGTCCAGCGGGAATCGCCGGGCCTCTTGAACTACAAGCTACCCGGCGGTAATTGTTGTTGACGAGATGTCTAACCACTCCAGGGAGCAGCAGCATGACCACAACGGCCTCCTTCACCGTCGCAACGGCCGACGGCCCCCGTCCGGTCTCGGTCGCGTACGAACGGACCGGCTCGGGCGAACCGTTGCTGCTCCTGCACGGCATCGGCCACCACCTGCGGGCCTGGGACCCGGTGACGCGGATCCTGGCCGCCGAGCGTGACGTGATCGCCGTCGACCTGCCCGGCTTCGGGACCTCGCCCGCGCTGCCGGACGGAGTTCCGTACGATCTCGGGACCGTCGCCCCGGTCCTCGCCGCCTTCTGCGGCGAACTCGGCCTGGACCGCCCCCATGTGGCCGGGAACTCGCTCGGCGGGCTGCTCGCGCTGGAGCTCGGCCGCACGGACGCGGTCCGGTCGGTGACCGCGCTGTCCCCGGCGGGCTTCTGGACGGAGGCGGAGCGGCGGTACGCCTTCGGCACCCTGCGGGCGATGCGCCGGAGCGCGCTGGCTCTGCCGGTGCCGCTGATCGAGCGCCTGTCGGGCAGCGCGGCGGGCCGGACGGCCCTCACCAGCACCATCTACGCCCGGCCCGGCAGGCGTTCACCGGAGGCCGTCGTCGCCGAGACGCTCGCCCTGCGTGAGGCGACCGGCTTCCACCAGACGCTGGAGGTCGGCCGGGGCGCGGTCTTCGACGAGGACGTGAAGGGTGTCCCCGTCACCGTCGCCTGGGGCACCCGCGACCGGATCCTGCTGCGCCGGCAGGGGGTCCGCGCCAAGCGGGTCATCCCGGACGCCCGGCTCGTGCGGCTGCCCGGCTGCGGGCACGTTCCGATGAACGACGACCCTGCGCTCGTGGCCCGCGTCATCCTGGACACCAGCCGCTGAGCCGTCGCGCGGGGTCTCCGGCGTACGGCTCCCGGGCCGTACGCCGGAGGCCCCGCGCCGCCCGAGGACGCCGGAGCCGTACGCCACACCGGCGCCGACCAGGAGGCTTCCCGCGCCCTGGGCGAGGCCGTACGTCCCGGCTCCGACCAAGGGGGCGGTCAGGGCGGCGGAGACCGGGATCAGCCCGGAGAAGAGCGTGGCGCGTTCCGCCCCGATGCGCTGTATCCCGCTGTACCAGCAGACGAACCCGATCACGGTGACGACGACGGCCTGCCACAGCAGCGCCGTAGCCTCGCCGCCCGTCGGGACCCGCAGGAACGAGCCGCCGTCCAGCAGCAGTCCGAGCAGCGCCGACTCGCCGGCCGCGACGCCGCAGACCGTCGCGGAGAGGAGCTTCGGGCCCAGCGGCCGCAGGACCGGGACGGCCAGGGTTGCGAAGCCGACCTCGCCCGCGAGCGCGCCCACCGAGAACAGCACGCCCGCCAGGTCGGTGCGCCCCCAGCCCTGGACGGTGAACGCCCCGACGGCGACGAGGCCTGCCGCGTACAGCGTGACGCGGGACGGACGTCGGCCGTCCAGCAGCGGGACGAGCACGCCGACCACGATCGGCGCACAGCCCACGAAGACGCCCGGAACAGCCGGTTCCGCCGTCTGCTCCGCCGTCAGGACCGCCAGGTTGAACCCGACCATGCCCACGGCGGCGAGCAGGGCGATCCGCCCCCACTGGCGGCGGGTGAGGCGTCGGAGCCGGGCCGTCGCGGAGTCGGGATCGCGGCGAAGGAACGGGATGAGCAGCAGCGCGGCGAGGCCGTACCGGAGCGCCTGGCCGCCCGCGAACGGATAGTCGCCGAGGACACTGTTGGCCGTGAAAGATGCCCCCACCAGCACACACGCGAGGGCCGCGAGGAGGGCCCCGCGCAGAGAGGTTGCGTTCATGGGTCCGACGCTAGGGTCGGCGACGGACCGGTTTAAGGTCCACTTCCATGACGAGTTCGGGGACCAATTCGGGGGCGGAGGCGGGGGCCGAGGTGGGCTCCGAGGCGGGTGCCGACTCGGAAGCCGGTCCGGGGGCCGCTCCAGGGTCCGGTCCGCGTCGCCCGGCGGCGGAATCGCTCTCTCCGGCCTGGGAGTTGCTGCTGCCCGCCGCTGCCGCTCCGGCGCGCGGGCGGGGGCGTGCGCTGCGGTCCGCGCTCCGGGAGGCGGTGCGCTCCGGCCGTCTGGCGGGCGGCACGCGGCTGCCGTCCAGCCGTGAACTCGCCGCCGATCTGGGGGTGTCGCGGGGTCTGGTCACCGAGGCGTACGAGCAGCTCACCGCGGAGAGCTATCTGCGCAGCGGGCGGGGCGCGGGCACCTGGGTGAGCGAGGGTGTACGCGCTGCGGAGCGCCTTGTACGCGACCGTGCGCCGGGCGCGGCGGGCGCACGCGTGGACTTCCGGCCCGGCACCCCCGATCTGTCCCTCTTCCCGCGCAGCGCGTGGGCCGCCGCCCAGCGGACGGTGTTCGGCCGGCTGCCGCACGGAGCGCTGGGCTACCCCGATCCGCGCGGGCTGCCGGAGCTGCGCGAGGCCCTGACCGGACTGCTCGCCCGGCGCCGGGGTGTGGTGGCCGATCCGGAGCGGCTGGTGGTCTGCTCGGGGGTGGCCCAGGCGACGACCCTGCTCGGCTTCGTCCTCCGGGACGAGGGCGTGGTGTCGGTCGGGGTGGAGGATCCGGGCAGCCCGGAACACTCCTCGCTGTTCGCGGCGACCGGCCTGGGCACGGTCCCGCTCCCCCTCGACGACGAGGGACTCGCCCTCGCGCCCCTGGAGCGCTCCGGCGTACGCGCGGTGGTGACCACGCCTGCGCACCAGTTCCCCACCGGAATCGGCTACTCCGCGCAGCGGCGCGGCGAACTGCTCGGCTGGGCGCGGGACGCGGGCGCCGTGATCATGGAGGACGACTACGACGGGGACTTCCGGTACGACCGGGCCCCGGTGGGCGCCTTGCAGGGGCTGGATCCCGAGCGGGTCGTGTACACCGGCTCCGTGAGCAAGTCGCTGGCCCCCGGTCTGCGGCTCGGCTGGCTGATCGCGCCCGCCGCGCTCACCGATCGGATCGTCGCCCGCAAACGGACGATGGACCTGGGCAACCCGGTGCTCGACCAGGCCGTGCTGACGGATTTCATCGTGGGCGGCGGCTACGACCGGCAGTTGCGGCGCTGCCAACGGGCTTACCGGGAACGGCGGGACGCGATGGTGGCCGCGCTCGACGAGCACTTCCCCGGCACGGCGGTCAGCGGCATCGCGGCGGGGCTGCACGTCATCGCCCGGCTGCCCGCGCGGTACGGCCCCGAGAACGTCTTCCTGGAGCGGGCGGCGGGGGCGGGCATCGCCCTGCGGCCGCTGCGCGACTGCGGAACGGCCGGCTCCGAGGACGGCACCCTGCCGCTCGTCCTCGGGTACGCCCATCTCGCCCCCGGGGACATCGCCCGGGGGGTCGCGGCGCTGGCGGAGGCGTGGCGTACCGGACGGGCCGGTTCCGGCTGAGCGGCCGGACAGCGCCGCGCCCGACGGGCGTCGTTCACCCGGGGTTCGGTCCCCGGCCGCCGCGAGGCACTAGGCATGGCGCAGACCGGTTCCGTACCGGGACGGGCCGCGCCCTTCCCGGTACGGTGCACCGCCCGACCACCTCCCTGGAGGCGCTTCGATGCCCCACCGTCCGCACCGTCCGCTCGTGTCCTCTCCCGGCCGTCGTGCCGTCCTGCGCGGTTCGCTGATCGCCCCGGCGGCCGTCGCCCTCTCGCCCGCCGTCGCATCGGCGGCACCCGCGCTGCACCTGGCGGGGCGGCCCGAGGCCTCCTGGGGTGTGCAGGTGGGCGGCGTCACCTCCTCGTCGGCGCTGCTGTGGGTGCGCTCGGACCGGCCGGCCCGGATGCTGGTGGAGACCTCGGCGACCGAGTCGTTCCGGCGGGTCCGCAGGTGGCACGGGCCGTCGATCGGGCCCGGAACGGACTTCACGGGCACCACGCCGCTGTACGGGCTGCCGCCGGGCGAGCAGGTGCACTACCGCGTGACGCTCGCCGATCCGGCCGATCCGCGCCGTACCGGAAAACCGGTGTACGGGACCTTCCGCACCGCTCCGGCGCGGCGCCGGTCCGGGGTGCGTTTCCTGTGGTCGGGCGATATCGCGGGCCAGGGCTGGGGCATCAATCCGGACATCGGCGGCTACCGGGTGTACGAGGAGATGCGCCGCCTGGACCCGGACTTCTTCCTGTGCAGCGGCGACAGCATCTACGCGGACGGTCCGCTGGAGGAGAGCGTGGCGCTGCCGGACGGCCGGGTCTGGCGCAACGTCATGACCGAGGAGAAGGCGAAGGTCGCCGAGACGCTGGACGAGTACCGGGGCAACTTCCGCTACAACCTGCTCGACCGGAACGTCCGCCGCTTCAACGCGCAGGTGCCCTCCGTCGTGCAGTGGGACGACCACGAGGTGCGCAACAACTGGTATCCCGGCCAGATCCTCGACGACGCCCGCTACACCGAGAAGAACGTGGACATCCTCGCGGCGCGCTCCGTTCGGGCCTTCCAGGAGTACGTGCCACTCGCGCCGTCGCACGGTTCCGGGCGGCGGTCGCGGATGTACCGGGTGGTCCACCACGGGCCGCTGCTCGACGTGTTCGTCCTCGACATGCGGTCGTACCGCAACGCCAACTCCCCCAATCGGCAGGCCGACGACGCGACGGGCATCCTCGGCGCCGAGCAGTTGCGGTGGCTCAAGCGCTCGCTCGCCGCCTCCCGGGCGGAGTGGAAGGTGATCGCCGCCGACATGCCGCTCGGCCTGGTGGTCCCGGACGGTGCGACGAACTTCGAGGCCGTGGCGCAGGGTGACCCCGGGGCCCCGCTCGGGCGGGAGCTCCAGATCGCCGAGCTGCTCCGCTTCGTCAAGCACCGCAGGATCACCGGCACCGTGTGGCTGACGGCCGACGTCCACTACACCTCGGCCCAGCACTACGCGCCGGAGCGGGCGGCGTTCAAGGACTTCGCCCCGTTCTGGGAGTTCGTGTCGGGCCCGCTGGCCGCAGGCGGCTTCCCGGCCAATGCGCTGGACGGCACGTTCGGCCCCGACCGGGTCTTCGTGCGGGCCCCCGACCGGGCCAATGTCTCGCCGATGGAGTCGCCGCAGTACTTCGGCGAGGTGGAGATCGACGGGGGAAGTGCGGAGCTGACGGTGCGTCTGCGGGCGGAAGGCGGGTCGGTGCTGTTCACCAAGGTGCTCAGGCCGGGCCGCGTCGGCCAGTAGCGGCGGCGAACGGCTTCGGAGCGAACAGGGGCGGGTGAACGCGGCGTTCCGCAGCGAACGACGGCTTCGGCGACGGCCGTTGTCAGTGCTGGGTCCTACGCTTTTTTTCATGACCCGATCCGTTCAGGCCTTGGCCTACGCACGCCCGTCCGCCCTGGCGTCCTCGCAGGTGGGGCCCTCCCTCGGTCTGGAGACCGCAGGGGGGCTCACCCCGCGCGGAGCGGAGGCGCACCCGCGGTTCTTCGCCGGTTTCCTCTCCGATCCGCGGATAGCCGCGCGGGGGCTGCTGGCGGTGGCGGACGTGGCCGCCGCCCGCTACTACCAGCGCACGCTGCCCGCCTCGCTGGACCCGGTGGTGACGGGGAACGGAGACCGGCTGCGCTTCGAGTCGTTCTCCGGCTGCTGCGGGGTGTATGCCCGGCTCGATGTGCTCCGGGAAGGGCTGGACGGGCAGGAGACGGGCCACGGAACGACGAATGTGGATGTGAACGCTCCGCTGCGGGAGGCGCTTTCGCGGATCACGGCGGACGATCCGCTGCATCTGCGGGTGGGGCCCGATGAACTGGCGGTGACCACCCTGGACGGTCCGGTGGTGGAGAAGAAGGTTCCGCTGCCCGACCGGTGGCTGCGCGGTTTCGCGGAGGCTCAGGTCGCCTCGGCCGGATTCGATCTGCGGGCCGAGCTGACGGCGGCACAGGCGGTGGCGTTCCTGCGGTCGCTGCCCCGCACCCCGTCCTCGGGGAACGCTGGGCGCGGCGCCCGGTGGGTGGTGGCGTCGGGCGGGTCCCTGCGCCCCACGACCCGGCCGGTCCCGGGCGCGGTGTGCCTGCCGGGCCCGGAGCGGCTGGTGGCGTTGCAGCGGGTGCTGCGCGACGCGACGGCCCTGCGGGTGTACGGGCCGGTGGCCGACGGTGCGGCGGCGGCGAGCGCCTGGGAGGTGGTGCTGCCGGGGATGCGGCTCACGCTGACGCTCTCCCCCGATTCCGCTCGGGGGTTCTCGGGCGAGGGCGGCGTCCTGGAGGCGCTGGCCACGGAGGACGCGGCGGCCGACGCCGAGCTGGTGTCGGTGCTGCTCGCCTGGGAGCCCCGGATCGAACCGGCGTCGCTGGCCGAGCAGTCGGGGCTGAGCGTGGAGCGGGTGCGGGCCGCGCTGACCCGGCTGGGCACGGCGGGCCGCGTGGGGTACGACCTGTCGGACGCCGCGTACTTCCACCGTGAGCTGCCGTACGACGCGGACCGGGCGGAGCGGCACAATCCGCGTCTCGTGGCCGCCCGCCGGCTGGCCGGCGAGGGCGCGGTGTCGCTCGACGGTTCGCGGGCGACGGTCGTCTCCGGGGACCGCCGCTACCAAGTACGGGAGAGCGGTTCCGCGTTCAGCTGTACGTGTCAGTGGTGGGCGGGCTACCGGGGGCGGCGGGGTCCCTGCAAGCACGCGCTCGCCGTGCGCATGGTCCGCCGGGGTGCGACGGTCGCCGGAGGTGCGCGATGAAGGAGCTGCTGACCGCCGTGCGGGCGGGGCGTCACCACGATGTGCCGCCGTTGGTGCTCGCCCTGGACCGGCCCGGCCGCCGGTCCGCGCTCGCCGAGCTGAAGGAGCTGCGCAAGGAGGTGCGGGGCTGGGACTGGCAGCGGCGCGACAAGATCCGCAAGGCGCTGCTGGTGGCCGGTGCGGGCTGTCACACCGGGGCGGCGGGGTGTGCCGCCTGGATCGGCGGCCGTGATCTGCGGGACTGGACCCGCTCCCCGTATCCGTTGATCCTCGCCTCGCTGAAGGACCGCGATCCGGCGTGGCTCGGCGATCTCGCCCGCCGCTTCGCGGTGCGCTCGGCCCTCTCCGAGGCGGAGTACACCTTCGTCGGCGAGCTGACCCGCATCGCCCGGGTCCCGCTTCCTGTCACGGACAACCTCGTGACGGGCTGGACGGAGCTGGTCGGCGCGGCGCGCTGGCGGCGCCGGACCCGCCGCCCGCTGACCGAGATCCTGCGGGACGATCCGCACAGCGCCGTGCTGGCGCCCCGGCTGTTCGAGATGGCCGAGCTGCCGCCGCAGGTCGACTTCTACGACGCGCCGGATTCACAGGACCACTGGCCCGGGGCGCTGTGCGCGCTGGCCGGGGACGGGGTGCTGGACCGGTCGTATCTGGTGGAGCGGTGCGTGGCGCGTCTGATGCGTGGCGGCAGATCCGTCGACCAGCGGTTCTTCCTGGCCGTTCTCCAACGGCTGGAGGCGACGGAGGACGAGGAGCAGCGGCACCTGCGGGACTGGACGGCGATGGCGGCGGACGGCATCGCGCCGGTCGCCTCGCATGCCCAGCAGGTGCTCGTACGGCTCGACGCGCGGGGCGCGTTGCCGACCCGGGAGCTGGCGGACGTGTCGGGGGCGCTGCTCTTCCGGCCGGAGAAGAAGCTGGTACGGGCCCAGTTGACGCTGCTGGGCAAGGTGCTGCGCCGGGACTCCTCGACGGCGGGCGAGCTTCTTCCGGCGGTCGGCGAGGCGTTCGGCCATGAGGGCATCGACATCCAGGAGCGGGCCCTGAAGCTGGTCGCCCGGTATCTTCCCGCCGCCGGTCCGGAGGTGCGGGAGCTGCTGGCATCGGCCGCCGCGCAGTTGGGCCCCGTGCACCGGGAGACGGTCACCGCCCTGTTCGGCGGTCTCGTGGAAGAGGCGCCGCAGGTGGCGTACGAGGAGTTGCTGCCGCCGGCGCCGGTGCTGCGGCGTCTGGAGCCCGCTCCGAAGACCGTGGCCGAGCTCGTCGAGGAGGTGGCCGCCCGGGTGAAGGCGCACGCGTCGGAGCACTGGATTCCGGCGTCGGCCGTTCTGGACACCTCGGCCGGGATCACCGGATTCGAGCGGGCGCTCGACGGCCTCGTCCGGCTGGCCCGGAGCGACCGGGAGGAGCTGACGGGGGGTTTGCGGGAGGCGCTGGCCGGGGTGCATTTCGTCGAGCACGGTCTGTCTCCGTACATGGTCGATCCGCGCGGCGTCTCGACCTCGCACGGGCTCTCGGTCGTGGTGGCCTCGCTGCTGGGCCTGGTGTCCGAGCGGGACAGGGTCGCCTGGCGGGCGAAGACGGTCGTGACGGGGGCGGACGCCTGTGCTCATGCCGCGCTGAACGGGGTGCTGCTCGACCGGGTGTGGGAGGCGTCGGAGGCGATGGCCGCCGGGCGGGTGCCGTTCCTGCTGGCGACGCCGACCTGGCACACCGGGGCGGTCGAGGCGGCCGAGCTCGTGGAGCGGCTGCGGACCTACCGGGATCTGGATGTCCGCCCGGGGCCCGCCGACTTCGCCCAGGCCCTGCTGCGGGTCCGCCGGGGCAGTGGTCCCGAGCGGGCGGAGGCCGCCGCGGCGGCCGAGGCGCTGGGCACCGGCGAGGGCGACCGGCTGGCCGCCTGGATCCGGGCCGAGGCTTCGGTGGCCCCGGTTCTGCGGCATCCGGCGACCACCCTCTCCCGACCGTCGGCCGGCACGTGGTGGCAGCGCACGACGACCGGCGCCCGCCAGGTGCTGCCGGCGACCCGGGAACGGCTGGTGATCCAGCGCGATTTCCCGGAGGCGTTCCACTGGCTGGGCCGCGCCCAGCTCCCCCGCGCCCAGGAGTGCTACCACTGGGGACCCGAGCGGTCCTCGCACTGGACGGCCACCCTGCCCGGCGACCCGGAGACGCTGGCCGCCTGGCTGATGCCTGATCTGCTGTTCGCCGCCGATCAGGGGCAGCGGGGAGCCGCCGGGTTCCTGCCCGCGCTGGCCGAGAGCGCGGGCGAGACGGGCGGGGCGATGCATCTCGCGCTGGCCTACGCGCTCGGCGCCCGGCACCCCGAGGACCGGACGGCGGCGGTGGACACGCTGCTGGTGCTGGCCGCGCGGGGGCGGCTGGACGGGGCGATGCTCGGGCGGGAGCTGGCGATCCTGGTCGACCGCGACCTGGTGAAGGTGAACCGCACGGCCGACGCGCTCGGCACGGCGGCCGCCACCGGCGCCTGCCGGACGGTGCTGACCGTGCTGGCGGCGATGCTGCCCGGTCTCCTGGCGTACGAGAGGACGCCCCGGGGGCTCGGGGACCTGCTGTCCGTGGCGGCCGAGTGCGCCGAGCGCTGCGGTACGGGCGGAATCGAGCCGATACCGGGGCTCGCGGCGACGGCGGGGCGCAAGGGCTCGTCCCAGACGGTCCGCCAGGCCGCCCGGCTGCTCGCCACGTTCGGGGACCGGGAGATCGAGGAGCGACCGGTCCCGGGATCTGACCGAAAAGCAACGATAGGGGACCAGATCAACACGTAACCCATCAGTCACAAGGCGTTCGTGATCAGGCAACACCGTTCGTTCACAGTGAGGATATGACTGATGTGACCTCCGCGAAGAGCGCCCGCCGTCCGCACCACTGGCGGCGGGACCTGATCGAACTGGCCGCCCTGTTCACCGCCGTGGCCGTGGCCGACGCGATCGCCAACCTGATCGGACACCAGCCCGACGGCCCCTACCTGCTCATGGCGTCGGCGGTGGCGCTCGTGGCCACGGCCGCGTTCCACACGTGGTGGGCCCGGCGCCACAGTCACGCGCCCCCGTCCGAGGAGGCGGACGCCGTGCCGGTAGGGGCCGGCGCGGCGGGTGGGACCGGCGCGTCGGCGGGCGGGGCCGAGGGCGCCGGCGGGATCGTCGGCGCCGAGGAGACCGGGACCACGCTGTGGCGGATGCGGACGACGGTGCTCGACGCCCCGGGCAGTCTGGCCGCGCTGTGCACGGCGCTCGCCGGGCTCCGCGTCGACATCCTCACCCTCCAGACGCACCCGCTCGCCCAGGGCACCGTCGACGAGTTCCTGCTGCGGGCCCCGGCCTCGCTCCAGGCGCAGGAGCTGTCCCGGAAGATCGCGGCCGCGGGCGGCGCCTCCACCTGGATCGAGCGGGCGGACGCCCACGATCTGGTGGACACCCCGACCCGGGTGCTGTCGCTGGCCACCCGGACGGCACTGGACGCGGCCGAGCTGCCGCTCGCCCTGCGCCAGTTGCTCGGCCGGTGCACCATCCACTCGCTGCCCGCCGTCTCCGTGACGGGCCGGGCGACCGGCCAGAGCGCCCCGGTCGAGGGCGTGCTGGAGGAGACGGTGATGCGGCTGCGGGACCCGTCCGGCGGGGTGATCTCCGTCGAGCGGCCCTATCTGCCGTTCACACCGACCGAGTTCGCGCGGGCCCGCGCCCTGGTCGAGCTCGACGCCCGGCTCGGTCCCCGCGTGCCGCGCAGCGAGGACGTCCTCACGCTGCCCGAGGGCAACGAGATCACCGTGCGCCGCGCGGACCGCGCCGATCTCGCCGCCGCCCGCGCCATGCACGACCGCTGCTCGCAGGACACACTGGGCCTGCGCTACCACGGTCCCGTCGCGGACGCCGACCGCTATCTCGACCATCTGCTGAGCCCCCGTTTCGGCCGCACCCTGGCGGTGCAGACGGCTTCGGGCAGGCTGGTGGCGCTGGGCCACCTCCTCTGGGACGGCGACGAGACCGAGGTCGCCCTCCTCGTCGAGGACGACTGGCAGCGCCGGGGCATCGGCTCCGAGCTGCTCCGCCGCCTGGTGGCGCTGGCCGAGGAGGCGGGCTGCGACAGCGTGTACGCGGTGACGCAGTCCCGCAACACCGGCATGGTGGCCGCGATGCGCGCGCTGGAGCTGCCCCTCGACTACCAGATCGAGGAGGGCACGCTCGTCATCACCGCCCGGCTGTCGAGTGAAGAGGCCGCACGGCCGTCCGCGCCGACGGAACGGGCCCGTCGCTGA
This sequence comes from Streptomyces globisporus C-1027, assembly GCF_000261345.2. Classification (NCBI taxonomy): domain Bacteria; kingdom Bacillati; phylum Actinomycetota; class Actinomycetes; order Kitasatosporales; family Streptomycetaceae; genus Streptomyces; species Streptomyces globisporus. Next base: position 1,013,971 of record NZ_CP013738.1, read on the forward strand.
GCGCCCGGCACAGATCCGCCCACAGGTCCTCGACGTCCTCCAGGCCGACCGACATCCGCAGCAGCCGGTCGCCGACACCGGCCGCCCGCCGGTCTCCCTCCTCCACGATGCGGTGGCTGATGGAGGCCGGGTGCTGGATCAGCGAGTCCACGCTGCCGAGGCTGACGGCGGGCGTGATGAGCCGCACCCCGGAGATCACCCGGTGCGGGTCCCCGTACACCTCGAAGGAGATCATCGCGCCGCCGATCCGCGGGTAGTGCACCCGGGCGATCCGCGGGTCGGCGGTGAGCCTGCGGACGAGTTCGGCGGCGCTCGTCGACGCCGCCCGGACGCGTACCGGCAGCGTGGACAGACCGCGCAGCAGCAGATAGCCGGCCAGCGGGTGCAGCACCCCGCCGGTGGCGAACCGCACCTGGCGCAGGGTCGCGGCGAACTCCTCGTCGCAGGCGACGACCCCGCCCATGACGTCCCCGTGGCCGCCGAGGTACTTGGTGGCGCTGTGCAGGACGATGCGGGCGCCGTGTTCGACGGGGCGCTGCAGGACGGGGGTGGCGAAGGTGTTGTCGACCAGCAGCGGCACGGTTCCGCAGGCGTGGGCGACGGCCCGGATGTCGACCTCGGCCAGGGTCGGGTTGGCCGGCGTCTCGACCATCACCAGACCGGTGTCCGGGCGGATGGCGTCGGCGATGCCCGCCGGATCGGTCCAGGTCACCTCGGTGCCCAGCAGCCCGGCGCCGAGCAGATGGTCGCTGCAGCCGTAGAGCGGGCGGACCGCGACGACATGGCGCAGCCCCTGGCTCGCGCGGGCGAGCAGGACGGCGGTGAGCGCGGCCATCCCGCTGGCGAAGGCGACGGCGCTGTCGGTCCCCTCCAGCCGGGCGAGCGCCGTCTCGAAGCGGCCCGTGGTGGGGTTGTCGAGCCGGGCGTAGACCGGCGGCCCGTCCGGGAGGGTGCCCGTGGTGGCGAAGGCGTCGATGCGCATCGCCTCGTCGCGCGAGTCGTAGGAGGGGTAGGTGGTGGACAGGTCGATCGGCGGGGCGTGCACACCGAGGGAGGCGAGGTCGTCGCGTCCGGCGTGCACGGCTTCGGTGGCGAGAGCCCTGGACGGGGTGGGAGCAGGGGGCGTCATCGAGACTTCGTTGTCCATGGCGTCACTCTGAACAGTTACCGGTTCGTAGCGGCCGATACCCGTGCTACGTTCGCCACATGTCCGATTCTGTCGCTCTCGATCCGGTGGATCTGCAGATTCTGCGGCTGCTGCAGAACGATGCGCGGACCACGTACCGCGAGCTGGCGGCCGAGGTCGGCGTGGCCGCTTCGACCTGTCTGGACCGGGTGGCCCGGCTGCGCCGCAGCGGGGTGATCCTCGGGGACCAGTTGCGCCTCGATCCGGCGAAGCTCGGCCGGGGGCTCCAGGCGCTGCTGCTGGTGCAGGTCAGGCCGCACCGCCGGGAGTTGATCGGGCCGTTCGTCGACCGGATCAGGTCGCTGCCGGAGTCACGCGCGCTGTTCCACCTCACCGGCCCCGACGACTATCTGGTGCAGGTGGCGGTGGCCGACGCGGCGGACCTGCAGCGGCTGGTCCTGGACGAGTTCACCTCGCGCCGGGAGGTGGCCCGGGTGGACACGCGGCTGATCTTCCAGCAGTGGGAGTGCGGTCCGCTGCTGCCGCCCGCCGCGAACTGACCGGCCGGGTTCGGACACCGGGCGGCCCCCGGTGATGACGGAAGGGCCGCCTCCGTACGAGGATGTCCGCATGTCAGACACTTCGAGCAGCGCGCTGCCCCGTCAGGTCGCCGACGCCTACGTCGACGCACTCATCGAACTCGACCCCATCACGGGCACCTATCTGGGTGTGCCCGCAAGCTCGCGCCGGCTGCCCGACTTCTCACCGGCCGGCCAGGAGGTGTCCGCCGGCCTCCTCCGCGAAACGCTGCGGAAGCTGGACGCCGCCGAGCAACTGCCCGGTGCGGACAGCGATGCCGAGCGGCGCTGCGGACGGCTCCTGAGGGAGCGCCTGACGGCGGAACTCGCCGTGCACGAGGCGGAGGAGGGCCTGCGGGCCGTCTCCAACCTGTCGTCGCCCGCCCACAGCATCACCGAGGTCTTCACCCTCACGCCGACCGCGACGGACGAGGACTGGGCGGCGGTCGTGGAGCGCCTGCGCGCGGTGCCCGCCGCGTACGAGGGGTACCGGGCCTCGCTCGCGCTCGGTCTGGAGCGCAAGCTGTACGGCGGCCCGCGCGCGACCGCCACCTTCGTCGGTCAGCTCACGGAGTGGGGCGGGGAAGGCGAGGGCGAGGGGTTCTTCGCCGAGTTCGTCGCCCCCGGCCCCGCATCCCTGCGGGCGGAGCTGGACGAGGCGGCCGGACAGGCGACGGCCTCGGTGCTCGCGCTGCGGGACTGGATGCGCGACGTGTACGCCCCGGCGATCGAGGGCGCCCCCGACCCGGTCGGCCGGGAGCGGTACGCCCGTTGGTCGCGGCTGTACAACGGCACCGACCTGGATCTCGACGAGGCGTACGCGTACGGCTGGTCGGAGTACCACCGGCTGCTCGCGGAGATGAGGACCGAGGCGGAGAAGGTGCTGCCCGGGGCCGGTCCCTGGGAGGCGCTCGCCCACCTCGATGTGCACGGCAAGCACATCGAAGGGGTGGACGAGGTCCGCGAGTGGCTCCAGGGCCTGATGGACGAGGCGATCGAGGCGCTGGACGGCACGCACTTCGACCTGGCCGAGCGGGTACGGAAGGTGGAGTCCCGGATCGCCCCGCCCGGCGGAGCCGCCGCGCCGTACTACACCAGCCCCTCCGAGGACTTCTCCCGCCCCGGGCGTACCTGGCTGCCCACCATGGGTGAGACCCGTTTCCCGGTGTACGACCTGGTCTCCACCTGGTACCACGAGGGCGTGCCCGGCCACCATCTGCAGCTCGCGCAGTGGACGCATGTCGCCGACACCCTCTCCCGTTACCAGGCCTCGGTCGGCATGGTCAGCGCGAACGCCGAGGGCTGGGCGCTGTACGCGGAGCGGCTGATGGACGAGCTGGGCTTCCTGCCCGACCCGGAGCGGCGGCTCGGCTACCTGGACGCCCAGATGATGCGCGCCTGCCGGGTGATCGTCGACATCGGCATGCACCTGGAGCTGGAGATCCCGGCGGACTCCCCCTTCCACCCGGGCGAGCGCTGGACCCCCGGTCTGGCCCAGGAGTTCTTCGGCAACCACAGCGGCCGCCCCGCCGACTTCGTGGAGAGCGAGCTGACCCGTTATCTGTCGATGCCCGGCCAGGCCATCGGCTACAAGCTCGGCGAGCGCGCCTGGCTGCTCGGCCGGGAGAACGCTCGCGCCGCGCACGGCGACGCGTTCGACCTCAAGGCGTGGCACATGGCGGCGCTCTCCCAGGGGTCGCTGGGCCTGGACGATCTGGTGGACGAGCTGTCGCGGCTCTGACCGGGCCGGCGGTACGTACGGTCCGGAGTCTCCTCAGGTGAAGGAAGGCAGCCTGTCATGACCGAGCGCAGCGGATTCCTTTTCTGCGCCGACCCGTTGAGGGCGTCGCGGCCCGATCCGCAGTTCGCCGGGGACGTCGCGGCGGCGCGGGCGGCGGGCGGCCGGATCGCCCTGCTCGATCATGACGCGCTGCTCTCCGGAGACGCGGCCGGGGCGGTGGCCCGGGTCGCGCGGGACTCCGGACCGTACTGGTACCGCGGCTGGATGATCCCCTCCGCCCGGTACGCGGAGCTGGAGAGGGCCCTCGGCGCGCGGGGCTGCACCCTGCTCACCGACGCCGTCGGCTACCGGCGGGCGCATGAACTCCCCTGCTGGTACGGAGATTTCGACGGGCTGACGCCGCACAGTGTCTGGTGCGCCATGGTTCCGGGGGCGCCACCGCCCTCCGCCGAGGAGCTGGCCGGGCTGGCGGCGCCGCTGGGGCCGGGGCCCGGCATCGTGAAGGACTTCGTGAAGTCCCGCAAGCACGAGTGGCACGAGGCCTGTTACGTGCCGGAGCTCGGGGACCGGAGACACCTGACTTCCGTGGTCGGCCGGTTCGTCGAGTTGCAGGGTGACTTCCTCGCGGGCGGTCTGGTGCTGCGGGCCTTCGAGCCGTTCGTCGCGGGCGGCGAGGCACGGGTGTGGTGGGTGGACGGGGAGGCGGTGCTCGTCACCGCCCACCCGGACACCCCCGACCGGCGCCCCTCCCCCGAACTCCCCTCCGTGCGGGAGGCGGTGGGCCGTCTCGGGCTGCGCTGGGTGACCACCGACCTGGCGTTGCGCGAGGACGGGGTGTGGCGGGTGGTCGAGGTCGGCGACGGCCAGGTCAGCGGACTCCCCGCAGGGGCGGCGACGGGTGACCTGTTCACCGCGCTCGCCACCGCCGGGGCACGCTGAGCCCCGCAGGGGACCGGGGCGCCTCCGCCTGAACCCGGGGCGCTCAGCAGCCGCAGTCGGCCGCGTCGACCGGAGCGGTCAGCGGATCGGCCGCGCGCCGCTCGCCGCCCTCCCAGGTCTCGTAGGCGAACCCCTCGCGCACCCAGTACTCGAACCCGCCGAGCATCTCCTTGACCTGGAAACCCCGTTGGGCGAGGGCCAGGGCCGCGCGGGTCGCGCCGTTGCAGCCCGGACCCCAGCAGTACGTGACCACGGGCACGGCCGGGTCCAGCAGCGCCGCCGCCTGCTCGGGGATCAGGGCGGTGGGCAGGTGGACCGCCCCGGGAATGTGCCCCTGGTCCCAGGACGCGGCGGAGCGGCTGTCCAGGACGACGAACCCGGGGTCGCCGTCGGCGGCGAGCGCCGATGCGACGTCGGAGACGTCCGCGTGGAAGGCGAGCGAGGCACCGAAGTAGGCGGCCGCGGCGGCAGGCGAGGCGGGCGGGACGCGCAGGACGGGGTGGTCGGCCAGGGCCGTGAGGTGCGAGGTCATGACCACGAATCTATGGCCGCAAAACCGGCCCGGGAAGTGAGATTCCCCGGCACCCCTCTTGAATCACCGGGAAAATCCCTGTTCCCTCGGGGAGGTGACCGACTATTCCCCGGACGCCACCGACTGGCGCATCCTCGACGTCCTCCAGCGCGACGGCCGCGCCACCTTCGCCGAGCTCGCCCGCGCCGTCGCCATGTCCCCGAGCGCCGTGACGGAGCGGGTGCGGCGGCTGGAGGAGCTGGGGGTGATCAGCGGGTACGCGGCGGTGGTCGACGCCGAGCGGCTCGGGCTGCCCATCCTCGCCCTGGTACGCCTGCGCTATCCGAACGGGAACTACAAGCCCTTCCATGATCTGCTGGAGAACACGCCGGAGATCATCGAGGCCCACCACGTCACCGGCGACGACTGCTTCGTCCTCAAGGTCACGGCCCGCTCGATGAAGCATCTGGAGGAGACCACCGGGCGGATCGGGGCGCTGGGCTCCGTCACCACGAGCGTCGTGTACTCCTCACCGCTCCCCCGCCGCGCGATCGGCCGCTGAACCGCCCGGAGGGGGCCCGGCTCACACGAGGCGGTGCCGGACGGACGAGCCCTGCCGCTCCTTGACCACTTCGAGCCGGACCGGGATCCGGCGGCGCAGGTCGGCCACATGGCTGACGATGCCCACGCTGCGGTCCCGCTCCCGCAGGGAGTCCAGCACGTCGAGCACCTCGTCCAGCGTCTGGTCGTCCAGGCTGCCGAACCCCTCGTCGATGAAGAGGGTGTCCAGACGTACGCCACCGGCCTCCTCGGTCACCACGTCGGCCAGGCCCAGCGCGAGGGCCAGCGAGGCGAAGAACGTCTCCCCGCCGGACAGCGTCGCGGTGTCGCGTTCGCTGCCGGTCCAGGCGTCGACCACATGCAGCCCGAGCCCGGCGCGGCGACCGCCGGTGCGGGCGTCGGAGTGGACCAGCGTGTAGCGGCCCGAGGACATCCGCTGGAGCCGTGCGGTGGCGGCGGCCGCCACCTGTTCCAGGCGGGCGGCCAGGACGTAGGCCTCCAGGCGCATCTTGCGTTCGTTGTCGGCGGAGGTGCCCGCCGCCAGTCCCGCGAGCCGGGCGATCCGCTCGTACTCCTGGCGTACGGGCCCCAGCCGCCGTACCTCCTCGGCGGCCTGCCGGGAGAGCCGGGTCAGCTCGCCACAGCGCTCGTCGGCGGCGGCGAGCGCGGACGACGCCTCGCGCAGCAGCCATTCCGCCGTCTCGAACTCTCCCTGTGCCGCCGATGGTTGGGCGGGGGGCCGTTCGGCGGCCTCGCGGGCGTCGCGTTCGGCACGGCGGTCGGCCACCGCGGCGGCCTCGGCCTGCCAGACGTCGATGCGGTGCTGGAGGTCGCGTTGGGCCGCGGCGTCGAGGAGCGTCGCGGCGGCGGCCTCCGGGGTGTCGAAGCCCGCCCGGAACGCCGCGTCGGAGAGCCGGTCGTCGGCCTCCTTGCGCCGCTGGGCCGCGTCCTGTTCGGTGCGTACGGCCTCGGCGGCCTCCGCCAGCAGCTCCACCCGGCGGATGAGGCGGTCCGCGTAGGCGGCGACGGACCCGGACTCGCCCCGGACGGCGGTGAGTTCGTCGTGCAGCGCGCCCTGCTCGCGGTCGAGCGCCTCGCGTCGGGAGGTGCGGGCGGCGGCCCGGCGCTCGGCCTCCTGCCGGAGTTCGAGGCGGCCGGCGTGCTCGCGCTCGGCGGCGTCGAGGGCCTCGCGGGCGGCGTGCGTCCCGGCGGCGAGGCGGTGCGCCTCGGCGTGCTCGGCGGTCAACCGGTCGACGGTGTCGCGGAGTTCTTCGACGGACGGGCCGGGGTCCGTCACCGCCCCGTGGCCGCTGCTCGCCGTCGACGCCTCCATGCCACCGGAATCCGCGTCACGGTCGTCCCCGTCGCGGGCCTCCCCTTCACGCGCCTCCGCATCGGCGGTGGCGTGGCGTTCGCGGACGAGCCCGAGGGCCTGCTCCGCGTGGGTACGGGTCTGCTCCGCGCCGCGGTGGGCGTCGAGGGCTTTCTCCTCGGTGGCCCGGTCGACATGGCCGTCGCCCTCCGTGGCGGGGGCCGGGTGCTCGGCGGAGCCGCAGACGGTGCAGGGCGCGCCGTCGACGAGTCCGGCGGCCAGCTCCGCCGCGATGTCCCGCAGCCGCCGCTCCCGCAGCCCGAGCCAGGTCTCGTGGGCGGCGAGGGCGCGCTCGCGGGCCCCGGCGAGCTCCTCCCGGGCAGCCCGCACCTCGGCGGCCAGGGTGTCGCGGCGTCGGGCGGCCTCCAGTCGGCGGCGGGCCGGGGCGAGGAGCCCGGCGAGCTGTTCGGCACGGGTCGCGGCCTCCTGCGCGGTCGCGATGGACTCCCGGAGCCCGGTGTGGACGGTGTCCCAGCCCGCGAGCCAGACCTCCGTGTCCCGGACGGTCGCGTCGTCGGCCCGGGATTCGCGCTCCAGCCGGTCCCGCTCCTCGTCGATCTCGGTACTGCGCGCCTCGGCCCGGCGTGCGGACTCCAGGCCGCCCAGCTCCTGCCGGAACCGGCGCTCCAGCTCGGCGAGTTGGCCGGGACCCGCGTCGGCGAGGTCGGGCGGCAGCTGTGCCCTGGCCCGGCCGAGGGCGTCGGCCGCCCGGCGGTGGGCGCGCTCCGCATCCTCCCGCAGCTCCAGCGCCGGGGCGACCCGGTCCGCCTTGCGGGCGCGCTCCAACTCCTCCTGGCAGCGGTCGTGTTCGGGGCGCCGTTCCTCCAGCACCGCGGAGCGCAGGCGGGTCTCCTCGTACCGCTGCTGGAGGCGGGCGAGTTCACGTACGGCGTCCAGTGCGTGGCGGGCCTCGCGCTGTCGGCCCTCGGCCCAGGCGACGACGCGGTCGGCGATGTCGAGCCGTTCGCGGGCCGTGGACCGGGCGATCGCGGCCCACTCCAGCACCGCTGCGGCGAGGCCCGGTTCGCCGGGCCGGGCGGCGACCGGTGTGGCCTCGGCCCCGGCGGGTCCGGCGGCCTGGGCGATGCGCTGGGCGAGGGCGAGGATCCGTTCGTCGGCGGCGGTGACCTTGGCCTCGGCGCCCCGGCGCAGTTCGGCGAGCCGTTCCTCGACGGCGGCGAAGCGGCGGGTGTCGAAGAGCCGGCCCAGGAGCTTGCCACGGGCCTCGGCGTCCGAGCGCAGGAAACGCGCGAAGTCGCCCTGCGGCAAGAGCACCACCTGGCAGAACTGGTCCCGGCTCATGCCGATGAGCTGGGTCAGCTCCTCGCCGATCTCCTGGTGCGACTTGCTGAGGGCGTGCCAGCCGCGCTCGGGGTCGTAACCGCGCAGCCTGCTCTGGGCCTTCTCCATCGTGAAGCCGTCGCCCCGCTTCTTGGGGCGGGGCTGGGCGGGGCTGCGGGTGACTTCGAGGCGGCGGCCGCCGACGGTCAGTTCCAGCTGGACCTCGGTGGGCAGGTCCACGGGCGCGTGGTCGCTGCGCAGGGAGGCCCCGGGGCTCTGCCGGGCGCCGGGGACGGTCCCGTACAGGGCGAAGCAGACGGCGTCCAGGACGGAGGTCTTGCCCGCGCCGGTGGGGCCGTGGAGCAGGAAGAGTCCGGCGGAGGACAGGGCGTCGAAGTCGACCTCCTGAGTGGCGCCGAACGGCCCGAAGGCGGTGATGCTCAGGCGGTGCAGTCTCACCGGGACACCTCGCGCACGGTCTCGTCCACCCGTACGTCGTCGAACGCGGCGCGCAGCACGGTGCGTTCGAGGTCGCTGGGGCCGCTGCCGCCGCGCACGTGGGCGACGAAGTCCTCGGCGATCTGGTGGTCGTCGCGGCCCTTGAGGCGCTGCGCGTAGGAGGCCCCCGGGTCGTCCGGCGGCCGTTCGGGGTCGAAGACGAGGCTGAGGGTGTGCGGGAAGCGCCGGGCGAGGCGGGCCATGGGGTCGGCGGGGCGGACCGGGTCGGTGAGGGTGGCCTCGACCCAGGCGTGCTCGTGGCGGTCCAGGGCGGGGTCCTCCAGCAGGGTGTCGAGGCGGCCGCGGAGCCGGGCGAGGGGCCGCTCCACGGGGCAGTCGATCCGTTCCTCGGCGGCGATGCCCCCGTCGGCGTCGAGGTCGATGAGCCACATGGTCTTGCGGTGGTCGGCCTCGGAGAAGGAGTAGGCGAGCGGCGAGCCGGAGTAGCGGACCCTGGCCGTGACCCGCTGGGAGCCGTGGAGGTGGCCGAGTGCCGCGTAGTCGACGCCGTCGAAGACCCCGGCGGGGACGGCGGCGACCCCGCCGACGGTGATGTCGCGTTCGCTGTCGCTGGGCTCACCGCCCGCCACGAAGGCGTGTGCGAGGACGACGGAGCGGGTTCCGGCGGGACGGGTGGCGAGGTCGGCGCGGACCCGGTCCATGGCGGCGGTGAGGACCGCCTCGTGACCGGCCTTGCCCGCCCCCAGGACGTCCTTGACCAGGGCCGGTTCCAGGTAGGGCAGTCCGTAGAACGCCACGTCGCCGTGGTCGTCGGAGAGGACGACGGGGGTGGCGCAGCCCTCGGGGTCGGTCCGCAGATGGATCCCGGCGCGTTCGAAGAGCCCGGCGCCGACGCCGAGCCGGCGGGCCGAGTCGTGGTTGCCGGAGATCATGACGGTGGGGACGCCGGCGGCGGCGAGCCGGTGCAGCGCCCGGTCGAACAGCTCGACGGCGGTGAGCGGCGGTACGGCCCGGTCGTAGACGTCGCCCGCGACGAGGACGGCGTCCACCTCGCGCTCCTCGACGGTCGCGACCAGATGGTCGAGGTAGGCGGCCTGCGCGTCCAGCAGGGAGACACGGTGGAAGGACCGGCCCAGGTGCCAGTCCGAGGTGTGCAGGAGCCTCACGCCATCACTCCGCCGGTCTTGGCCTGCATCGTCGTCCTCCACCCCGTGGGCCGCGCACCGGCGGCCCGTGATCCCGCTCGGCACCGACCACGCTAACGCCGCCGGGCCGCCGAACCCGCATCGATCATGATTTTGGCCCCCGTGGGCGCCCGTGGGATTGCCCTCACCTCACGAGGTTCACGCGGTTCACGCGGTTCACGCGGTTCACGCGGTCGCATCCCCGTACGCCTCGCCGCCCAGTTCCAGGGTCGCGGTCCCCGCGGTCGTGTCGGCCAGCCAGGCGGTGAACGCCTCGACATCGCCGTCCGGCAGTCCGATCTCGATGGTGACGGCCTCGGCGTACCGCACCTCGCGGACGTCCCGCCCGGTGGCCCGCAGATCGTTCTCCAGCTTTCCGGCCCGCTGGTGGTCGACGTGGATCGTGGCGAGCCGGAAGCGCTGCCGGGTGAGGGTGCCGAGCGCGTCGAGGGCTTCGCCGACCACTCCCCCGTATGCCCGGATCAGTCCGCCCGCCCCGAGTTTGACCCCACCGTAGTAGCGGGTGACGACCGCCACGACGTACCGCATCTCCCGCCGCATCAGCATCTGGAGCATGGGGACGCCCGCGGTCCCGCCGGGTTCGCCGTCGTCGCTCGCCTTCTGTACGGAGGCGTCGGCGCCGATCACGTACGCGAAGCAGTTGTGGGAGGCGGTCGGGTGCTCCTTGCGGACGCGGGCGACGAAGTCCTGCGCCTCCTCCTCGGTGGCGGCGGGGGCGAGCGAGCAGAGGAAACGGGATCGGTTGATCTCGCTCTCGTGCACGCCCGCGCGGGCGACGGTCCGGTACTGCTCCTGCATCCGTCCACCCTATGCGCCGCCGCGAGGGCGGGTCCCGGCGGGAATGGGGAGGTGGGGGCCGTGGGTTGTCCCGGCATGAACGCAGACGGCAGGAACGCAGACGGCAACACGGACGGCGGCACCGCGGACGGCGGCAGCGCGGTGGACTCGTACGCGGACGACGCGACCATCCGGCGGATTCTCGAGGACACGGGCGACACCTGGGCGGTGGTCGGGCTGTCGAACAACTCCTCCCGGGCGGCGTGGGGAGTGGCTCAGGTCCTCCAGCGGTTCGGCAAGCGGGTGGTGCCGGTCCACCCGAAGGCCGAAACGGTCCACGGGGAACAGGGGTACGCCTCGCTCGCGGACATCCCCTTCCCGGTCGACGTGGTGGACGTGTTCGTCAACAGCGAGCTGGCGGGCGCCGTCGCGGACGAGGCGGTGGCGGCGGGCGCGAAGGCGGTGTGGTTCCAGCTCGGCGTCGTGGACCCGGAGGCCTGCGGGCGGACGCGCGCGGCGGGCCTGGACATGGTCATGGACCGGTGCCCCGCGATCGAGATCCCGCGGCTGGGTGCTCGCGCCTGAGCTGCCCGGGTGTGCGGGACGCTTCGGGGTGGGCAGAATCCCCGCCGTGAAGGACGTACTCGATGTGACCGACAGGGCCCGGACGACAGCCGCGCTGACCGCGCTCGGCGTACGGCCCGGTGATGTGCTCCTGGTGCACGCCTCGCTGCGGTCGCTGGGGCCGGTGGCGGGCGGGGCACGGGGGGTGCTGGACGCGGTGCGCCGGGCCGTCGGGCCTGCGGGGACGGTGGTGGTTCCCGCCTTCACCCCGGAGAACTCCGACACCTCCCCGCACTACCGCGAGCGGGTGCGGGGCCTGGACGCCGGGGCCGTGGACGCCGTGCGCGCCGCGATGCCGGCGTACGACCCGGCGCTGACGCCCGCGCCGTCGATGGGCGCGCTGGCCGAGACCGTACGGACGGCTACGGGGGCCGGGCGCAGCGCGCATCCGCAGACCTCGTTCGCCGCGCTCGGCCCCGGGGCTGCGCGGCTGCTGGCCGGGCACCGCCCCGACTGCCACCTCGGGGAGGACTCGCCGCTGGCCCGGCTGTACGAGGCGGATGCCCGGATCCTGCTGCTCGGCACCGGCTACGCCACGTGTACGGCGTTCCACCTGGGCGAGTACCGGATGCCCGGCCCGCCGCGCCGGAGCTACCGCTGTGTGGTGGCGTCGCGGGGGGTGCGGCGGTGGTGGGAGTACGAGGATGTCGCCCTGGACGACGGGGACTTCGCGGCGCTGGGCGCGGCGTTCGAGGAGACCTCGGGCGAGGGTGACGTACGGGTGGGGCGCGTGGGCGCGGCGGAGTGCCGGCTCGTCCGGCTGCGCCCCGCCGTCGACTTCGCCGCGGCCTGGCTCACGGAGCACCGGACGGCCGGGAGTTGACCCGGCCGCCCCCGGCCGTTCGGGGGAAGGGGAGGCTCAGACGCCGAGGCCCTCGACGATCACCGCGCCCGGGAGGGCGGCGAGCGCCTTGCCGGGGACGATGAGCTTGCCGCGCCGGCTGCCGCTGCCGATCAGGACCCATTCCTGGTCCACGACGGCGGGGTCCAGCAGGAGCGGCCAGGCGGCGGGCAGGCCGATCGGGGTGATGCCGCCGTACTCCATGCCGCTCTCGCCGACCGCCGTGTCCATCGGGGCGAAGGAGGCCTTGCGGGCGCCGAGGTGCTTGCGGACCGCGCCGTTGACGTCGACCCGGGTGCGGGAGAGGACGACGCAGGCGGCGAGGGTGACGTCCTGGCCGCGCTTGCCCGCCACGACCACGCAGTTGGCCGAGATGTCGAGGAGTTCGGCGCCGTGGTGCTCGGCGAAGACGGCGGTGTCGGCGACGGCCGGGTCGCTGTCGACGTGGACGAGTTGCTCGGCGGTGAACTCGCCCCAGCCCGCGGTCAGCGCCGCGACGACGGGGGCGGGGAGCAGGGCGAGCCGTTCCGCGGCGGGAGCGGCGTCCTCGAAGGTGCCGATGGGTGCGCGCATGGCGCTCACGCTAACAGCGGCGGGAGCGGTGCCGGCCGGGCGTCTCAGGAGACGGGCATGCCTGCGAGAGGCGCCTCGGCGAAGGAGCCTGCGCGAAGGCGTCTCAGCGGACGGGCGGGATGGCGACGGCCATGGTGAAGACCGTCGGTTCGCCGCCCTCGTTGCGGTAGCCGTGCGGCACGTGCGCCTCGAAGGTGGCGGAGGTCCCGGCGGGAACGGCAAGGACGAGACCGTCGACGAGGAGGGTCAGTTCGCCCTCGGTGACGTGGAGGAGTTCGACGGTGCCCTCGGGGTGCGGGTCGGACGTGGTGCCCTCCCCGGGCATCAGCCGGCAGGTCCACAGTTCGAGCGGGCCGCGGGCCTCCGTTCCGACGAGCAGGGTGGTGGAGCTGCCCGCCTCGGTGGACCACATGCGGACGGCCCGGCTCTCCGGGACCAGCCGGACCTGGGGCCCCTGTTCGTGGTCGAGGAGGGTGGTGATGGGCACGCCGAGCGCGTCGGCCAGCTTCACCGTGGTGCCGACGCTCGGGTTCGTCCGCGCCTGCTCGATCTGGATGATCATCCCGCGGCTGACTCCGGAGCGGGCCGCGAGGGCGTCGAGGGTGAAGCCGCGCTCACCCCGCCAGCGCTTGAGGTTGCGGGCCAGCGACTGGGTGAGCTGGTCGAGGTCGGACACGTACCGTCCCTGCGGTGGATGGTCGAGAACGCGGTCAAGAATATTGCACTGCCGGCTGCCGTACGGTGCACTCTCCCGCCGCACTCCCCCGTCCGCCGGGCCGTACCGCCGCCCCACCGGGGCTTACGGGGTTTCCCGCACCTCGTCCAGCTCGGCGAGGGCCAGCAGCTGCTCGGGCGTGACGCCCTTCGGGATCGGCACGGGGGCGGGCGTTCGCAGGGGCGGCTGCCAGCCCTTCTCCGGGTCCCAGCTGCGTACGACGCGGGCGGGGGCTCCGGCGACCACCGCGTGGTCCGGGACCTCGCCCCGGACGACGGCGCCCGCCGCGACCACCACGTTCCGGCCGAGCCGGGCCCCGGGCAGGATCACCGCGCCGGTGCCGATCCAGCAGCCGGGGCCGATCGCCACCGGCTCCATCCGGGGCCACTGCTTGCCCACGGGCTCGTGCGGGTCGTCGTAGCTGTGGTTGGTCGAGGTGATGTAGACGAACGGACCGCAGTACGTGTCCGAGCCGATGGTCACCGTCGTGTCGGCGATCACATGGCTGCCGCGGCCCAGCACCACCCCGTCGCCCAGGGTGAGGATCGGATCGGGTCCCAGGTCCAGGTCCGGCATCATCCCGGCGGTGAGGGTGACCTGCTCGCCGATGATGCAGTGCGCGCCCAGCTCGATCCACGGCTCCCCGAACACGGTCCCCTGCGGGAAGGCGAGCCGGGTGCCCGCGCCGATCGCGCCGAACCGCAGCCGCCCGGGGTGCTCGGCGGTGACCGCGCCCGCCCGCTGTGCCCAGGCCCAGCCCAGGTGGACCGCGCGGGAGGCGGCGCTGCGCGGCCAGCGGGCGAGGAAGGAGAACGTGTTTCGGTTCTTCGGCACGCGCTCACGGTAGTCGGCGACGCGGTGGGCGATCCCCGCGGTGACCTGTGATGTTCACCCCACTGCGCGACGCCCGCCGGGGGCCGTCGCCTACCGTGAGAGTCGGCCTGATCCGGTGGAGAGGGCCCAGGAGCACCACACCGGCGCGAAGGAGCAGGCGATGGCGGAGCAGGCGTTGATCACGGGCATGGGCGGCAAGGAGCCGGACATCGACGTGGACGCTTATCTGGCCCCGACCTCCGTGGTGATCGGCGAGGTGACGCTCGCCGCGGGCTCCAGCGTCTGGTACCAGGCCGTGCTGCGCGCCGACTGCGGTCCCATCACACTCGGCCCGGACAGCAACATCCAGGACAACTGCAGCGTGCACACCGACCCCGGGTTCCCGCTCACCGTGGGCGCGCGGGTCTCGGTCGGCCACAACGCGGTGCTGCACGGCTGTGTGATCGAGGACGACGTGCTGGTCGGGATGGGCGCCACGGTGCTCAACGGCGCGCACATCGGCGCGGGTTCGCTGGTCGCGGCGCAGGCGCTCGTGCCGCAGGGAATGCAGGTGCCGCCGGGCTCGCTCGTCGCGGGGGTGCCGGCGAAGGTGAAGCGGCCGCTGACCGCCGAGGAGCTGGAGAGCATCCGCTTCAACGCGGCGGGGTACGTGGAGCTGGCGAAGGCGCACCGCGAGGCGCACGGCGGCTGACGCCCGCCCACAGGCCGCTGGAAGGCACCCGGGCCGTCGCCCCTCCCGTTCCCGGAGGGGCGGCGGCCCGGTCTCCTGTGCGTACGGCGGTGGTCAGCCGTTGGGGCGCAGGGTCCACACGACGGTCATCTCACCGGTGACCGCGCCGTCGGCGCGGGTGATCTCGATGGCGACGGGGAATTCCGGCCGCTGGCCGGCGTCCAGCTCGGCGACCACGTCGGCGATCGGGCGGCCGAGGGTCGCGGTGGCGGTGACGTCGCCCATGGCGAGCTTCTTGTAGCCGATCTCGGCCTTCACGGCGAGCGGCACGGCCCGCGACATCTGGTCGCCGAAGGCGGCGATGACGATCGCGCCGCTGGCGGACTCGGCGAGCGTGAACATCGCTCCGGCGTGCGGGCCGCCGACGTGGTTGTGGTAATCCGCCTGGTCGGGCAGCCGGACGACGGCCCGCTCCGGGGTGGTCTCCAGAAATGCGAGGTTGAGGGTCCGGGCCATCGGAACCGTCGCGACGAGCATCTCGCCGACGGTCATCTGTTCAGCGCTCATGCCCGAAGGTTACTCACCAGTAGAACCGTTTGGCCATCCCCTTGTGACGGCTCCGGTACAGGGCGGCCGTAGAAGTGGGCGCACGGCCCATCTATGGTTACTGGCCATGTGGCCAGGAACGCAGCCGCCCGGGGGCGAGCAGAACCCGCAGGACAAGAACCAGAACCCGTACCAGCAGCCGGGGTACCAGCAGCCGAATCCCTACCAGCAACCGGGATATCCGCCGCAGGGCCAGCCGGGGCAGCCCGCTGAGCCGGGCTACGGGTACCCGCAGGGCCCGCCCGGCGGGCAGCCGGGCTACCAGCAGCCCAATCCCTACCAGCAGCCGACGGTCCCGCAGTACGCCGTCCCGGGTCCGCCCGGCGGGCCGACGCCCGGCGACGACAAGAAGAAGACGACGATCGTGGCGATCGTCGCGGCGCTGGCCGTCGTGATCGCGGCGGGCGTCACCGGATTCCTCGTGCTCGGCAAGGACGACGACGACAGCAAGAACGTCGCCGACGACAAGAAGTCCGCGTCGCCGAGTGCCAAGCCCAGCGAATCGGCCACCGACGCCGCGCCTCCCGGGGAGAACCCACGGGGTTCCGACAGCGACCCCAAGCCGCTGATCCCGGGCTGGAAGGTCGTCACCAACCCCAAGTGGGGCACGCAGTTCGACGTTCCCGGTGACTGGGAGGTCGCCAGTTCGGGAACGTTCGCCGGCTTCGAGGACGCCAAGAAGGAGGACGGGTCGCCGGTCGCCGGCTTCTCCGCACCTGCCTACTACAAGAGCAAGTGGTGCGTCGACGACTCCGACGGGGACGGCAGCCAGGAGGACACCGGGCTCGCCGGCGTCGGGACGAAGGGTGCCCAGGGCGCCAAGAACACCGACGAGGCCGCGCGGAACGAGGCCGCCAACTGGGTGTGGGCCGCCTACTCCCAGCTGGACCCGAAGTCCAAGGTCAAGATCGGCAAGGCCAAGCCCTTCACCACGAAGTCGGGTCTCTCCGGCAGCGTCGCGCAGGCCACCGCCCTGGAGCTGGCCAACAAGGAGAAGTGCGACAGCGACGGGAAGTCGATCGCGTTCTCCTTCAAGAACTCCAAGGGTGACTTCTCGACCTGGGTCCTGTACGCCGCCACCGGCGTCAAGGACGAACTGCCGGACACCACCATCCAGCAGATCCTTAGCACGGTCCGCCTCGCGGGTGAGCCCACGAGCTGACACCCGCACCGCGTTCCCGCGCCACCCTTCCGCACCGCCCCGCCCGCCGGGCGCCTCAGCCCACGCTGAAGGCCCCGGCGGGCGGTTCGGGCGAGGCGACCGCGTCGGCGTCCGCCACCGGGCGGGCCCCGTCGATGAACCGGGCCAGCGCGGCACCGTGGGTGACCCGGGCGGGGAAGGCGTCCGCGGCGCAGCGGCGGACGAGCGGGTCCACATCGACGGGCGTGTACGAGGCGAGCAGCACGACGTTGCCGAAGCGCCGCCCGCGCAGCACCGCCGGTTCCCCGACCAGCGCCAGCTCCGGGAAGACGGCGGCGAAGTTCGCCAACTGCGAGCGGAGGAAGGCGAACGGCGCACTGTCGGCCAGGTTGGCCGCGTAGATCCCGTGCGCGCGCAGGGCCCGTCCGGCCGCCCGCGCGTACTCGACGGACGTGAGGTGCGCCGGAACCCGGGAGCCGCCGAAGACATCCGCGATCAGGAGGTCGGCGGAGGCGGGGGCCGCCGCTTCCAGCCGCGCCCGGGCGTCGGCCGCGTGCAGGGTGATGCCGCTCCCCTCAGGCAGCGGCAGATGTTCCCGCACCAGCCCCAGCAGCCCCCGGTCGGCGTCCACGACGTCCTGCCGTGAGCCGGGGCGGGTCGCGGCCACATAGCGGGGCAGGGTCAGCGCGCCACCGCCCAGATGCAGGACGTCCAGGGGCGCGCCCGGCTCCGCCGCACCGTCCACGACGTGGGCGAGCCGCCGCACGTACTCGAATTCCAGGTGGGACGGGTCGTCGAGGTCGACGTAGGACTGGGGCGCGTCGTCGACCGTGAGCAGCCAGGCCCGGTCGCGGTCCACGTCGGGCAGCAGCCGGGCGGTGCCGCAGTCGACCTCGCGGATGACGGGTATCGGCTCGTTCACCTCTCCATTGTCGCCGCCGTTGCCCGCCACCCCCGAACCGAGGGGTGGCAGGCAACGGGCGGTCTCAGAGCAGCTCGGTGACCGTCCCCGCGCCGACCGTGCGGCCGCCCTCGCGGATCGCGAAGCCGAGGCCGGACTCCAGCGGCACGTCACGGCCCAGCTCCACGGTCATGGTGACCGTGTCGCCGGCGCGCGCGACCGCCGCCTCGCCGAGGTCGACGTCACCGACGACGTCCGCCGTACGGATGTAGAACTGCGGCCGGTAGCCGGTGGCGACCGGGGTGGTTCGGCCGCCCTCCTTCGCGGACAGCACGTACACCTGCGCGGTGAACCGGCGGCTGGGCGTGACGCTGCCGGGCGCGGCCACGACATGGCCGCGGCGGACCCGGTCGCGCTCCACCCCGCGCAGCAGCAGCGCGACGTTGTCCCCGGCCTCGGCGGACTCCATCGGCTTGCCGAAGGTCTCCAGTCCGGTGACGACCGTCTCGACGTCCGCGCCCAGGACCTGCACCTTGTCGCCGACGCGGACGGTGCCGCGCTCGACGGCGCCGGTGACGACGGTGCCCCGGCCGGTGATGGTCAGGACGTTCTCGACGGACAGCAGGAACGGCGCGTCGGTGTAGCGCACCGGCATCGGTACGTACGTGTCGACGGCGTCCAGCAGTCCTTCGACGGCCGCCGTCCACCGTGGGTCGCCCTCCACCGCCCTGAGCCCGGAGACCCGGACCACGGGGACGGTGTCGCCGCCGTACCCGTGCGCGGAGAGCAGCTCGCGGACCTCCAGCTCGACCAGGTCGGTCAGCTCGGGGTCGCCCGCGTCGGCCTTGTTGAGGGCGACGACGATGTGGTCGACGCCGACCTGACGGGCCAGCAGGACGTGCTCGGCGGTCTGCGGCATGATCCCGTCGAGCGCGGAGACGACGAGGATCGCCCCGTCGAGCTGCGCCGCTCCGGTGACCATGTTCTTGATGTAGTCGGCGTGTCCGGGCATGTCGACGTGAGCGTAGTGGCGGGTGTCGGTCTCGTACTCGACGTGCGCGATGTTGATGGTGATGCCGCGCTGGGCCTCCTCGGGGGCCCGGTCGATCCGGTCGAAGGACACGTAGGAGGTGGAGCTGCCGCCGCGCTCGCTGAGGACCTTGGTGATGGCGGCGGTGAGGGTGGTCTTGCCGTGGTCGACGTGGCCCATGGTGCCGATGTTGAGGTGCGGCTTGGTGCGCACGTAAGCCGTCTTGGACATGGCTGATTCCTTCTGAAGCACTCGAAGCTGAGAAGAGATGAAGACCCCAGGGCCCCGCCGACCCTCCCCTTGCGGGGTCCGCCGGACTGTCGGGGGAGGGTCAGCTTCGGGCGCCGCCGAAGGGCGCTGCGGCAACGGCGAACGCCGATGCGACTGCTGCTGCGGCACCTGCTGCCGCGGCCGGGGCGAGTGCCTCGGCGACCGCGTCGTTCACGGCAGCCTTCGGCGCGTCCGCGACTGCGGACGGCGCTGCGAGGAAGGCGTACCGGAACATGCCCCTGATCATGGCCGGGCACGGCGGCCGGGTCGAATGGTTTTCGGACGGCTACGGGGTTTCTGAGGCTCAGAGGTTCTTGAGCGCCTCGCGCACGGAGAGCGGCGACAGGCGGGTCCGCGCGCCGTCGACGAAGTCGCGTACGGCGGCGGGGTCGGTCTTGGCGTACTCGCGCAGGGCCCAGCCGATCGCCTTGCGGATGAAGAAGTCGGGGTGGTCCGCGCGGCGCAGGCAGTAGCCGAACAGCCGGTCGGCGTCGGTGGCTTCCTTGTAGCGCAGCTGGTGCAGCAGGGCGGTCCTGGCGGCCCAGAGGCTGGGGTCGTCGATCCACCGGTCCATCGCCCGGACGAGCGCCGGGTCGGCGGCGACCAGGGGGCCCGCGACATGCGCGGCCAGCAGGTCGACCGTGTCCCACCAGGGGACGGTGGTCACCAGGTGGTGCAGGACGGGCAGGAAGGCGGAGGTGCAGCGGCCCGCGTGGCGGCGCAGATAGTCGACGGCGAAGTAGTGGTACTCGCGCTCGGGCAGCAGCCAGCAGCGCAGCGCGATCGCCGTGCAGTCCCGCTCGTCCGGCCGCCCGGTGCCCGCCAGCACGGTCCGTGACAGGGCCCGGCGCTCGGAGGTGGGGATCCCGAGAAAGGGTGCGACGTGCTTCATGTACGCGGCGGCGCCCTCGGCCCGTACGGGGTCGGCGGCGGGGGCGTAGGCGGCGACGAGCCGTTCCAGGACGGTGTCGGCGAGGGTGCTGACCGGCGGGGCGGGGGCGTCGGCGGCAGGGTCGGCGTCGGGGGTCACGCGACGCACATTACGGCGATCACACATCCTTTTCGGTTACTCTCCCCGAATGTTCGACCCCGTCCCCGCCGCCCGGCCCGCCTCGGGTCCGGCCCTGCGCCTCTCCCGGGCGCTGTTGTCGCCGTGGTCCCGGTTCTCGCTGCTCGTCGTCGTCCTGTTGGGCGCCGCGTCGACGATGCTGCTGTTCGAACCACAGCG
The DNA here is from genome assembly GCF_000261345.2 of Streptomyces globisporus C-1027. Taxonomy (NCBI): domain Bacteria; kingdom Bacillati; phylum Actinomycetota; class Actinomycetes; order Kitasatosporales; family Streptomycetaceae; genus Streptomyces; species Streptomyces globisporus. The sequence continues at coordinate 1,033,954 of NZ_CP013738.1, forward strand.
GCTGCTGGAGTCGGGGTGGCCGACCCAGCTGACCGGCGGCACGGCCGCGATGCTCTTCGGTCTGGCGTACGGGGCGCTGACGGTGGCGTTCGTGCCGCGCCCGCTGCTCAACATCGCCGCGGGCGCGTTGTTCGGCGCGCAGACGGGTCTGGCGGCGGCGCTGGCGGGCACGGTGCTGGGTGCGGGCGTGTCGTTCATGCTGGGCCGGGTGCTGGGTCAGGACGCGTTGCGGACCCTGCTGCGCGGGAGGCTGCTCACCGCGGCGGACGGGGTGCTGAGCCGGCACGGCTTCCGGTCGGTCCTGGCGCTGCGGCTCTTCCCCGGCGTGCCGTTCGCCGCCGCCAACTACTGTGCGGCGACCTCCCGGATGGGCGCTCCGCCGTTCCTGCTGGCGACCGGTCTCGGGTCGATCCCGAACACGGCGGCGTACGTGATAGCCGGCAGCGAGGCCGCGTCGCCGACCTCGCCGGTGTTCCTGGCCGCCATGGGCTTCATCGTGCTGTCCGGTCTCGGCGGGGCGCTGGTGGCCTGGCGCCGACGCCATCGGCTGGGCCGGGCCACGCCGGAGGACTGAGCGTACGGCGGCAGGTGGATGACCGGTGCAGTCGGCCTGACGTTCACCTTCAGGCGATACGCTGCCCGCGACCCCGATGTCCTTGACCGCACTCCGCACTTTGCACGCAGCCGACGGGCCCCAGCCGCCCGTGGCCGATGCACGATCACCTCCGGGATGGCCTAAGCCCCATGAGCTGGTTCGAATCATTCGTCCTGGGACTTGTTCAGGGACTCACCGAGTTCCTGCCGATCTCCTCCAGCGCGCATCTGCGGCTGACGGCCGCGTTCGCCGGCTGGCACGACCCGGGGGCGGCGTTCACCGCGATCACCCAGATCGGCACCGAGACGGCGGTGCTCATCTACTTCCGCAAGGACATCGCGCGCATCCTGTCGGCCTGGTTCCGCTCCCTGACGGACCGTGCGATGCGCAGCGACCACGACGCCCAGATGGGCTGGCTGGTCATCGTCGGATCGATCCCCATCGGCGTGCTGGGCCTCACCCTCAAGGACCAGATCGAGGGCCCGTTCCGCGATCTGCGGCTGATCGCGACGACGCTGATCGTCATGGGCATCGTGCTCGGCGTCGCCGACCGGCTGGCCGCGCGCGACGAGACGGGCGGCAAGCACCGGGTGGTGAAGGAGCGCAAGACGCTCAAGGACCTGGGCGTCAAGGACGGTCTGATCTACGGGTTCTGTCAGGCGATGGCGCTGATCCCCGGCGTCTCCCGCTCGGGCGCGACGATCAGCGGCGGCCTGCTGATGGGCTACACCCGCGAGTCGGCCGCCCGCTACTCGTTCCTGCTGGCGATCCCCGCGGTGCTCGCCTCGGGCGCGTACGAGCTGAAGGACGTGGGCGAGGGACATGTCTCCTGGGGCCCGACGATCTTCGCGACCCTGGTGGCCTTCTTCGTCGGCTACGCCGTCATCGCGTGGTTCATGAAGTTCATCACCACCAAGAGCTTCATGCCCTTCGTCATCTACCGCATTCTGCTCGGCATCCTCATCTTCGCCCTGGTCTGGTCGGGCGCGCTGAGCCCGCACGCGGGTGAGTCGGCGGGCTGACCCGAGGGGTGTGCGCCCCGCCCGGGAGCAGCCGGGCGGAGCGATCCAGCAGCGCAGCAGCCAGCAGCGCGGATAGATGGTTCCACCGTACGGCGGGGGTCTGACAACGCCTGGGGGTCAGGGCCGGCGGGGCGTCAGGCCGGTGGCGGACAGGATCGCGTCGACCGTTTCGGCCACCGTCAGCTCCGCGCTGTCGATCCAGATCTTCTCGTCGGCCAGTTCGTCGCGCATCGCCGTCTCCAGGAACGACCAGTCCGTCGTGAGGGTCTTGTCCCGGGCGAGATTGCGCTCCCGGGCCTTCGCCGCGCCCGGGGCCAGGATGACATGGTGCAGCGGTCCGCCGGAGAGCGTGGCGCGGTAGAAGTCGAGGTGGGCGCGGCGTACGACGACGTCGTCGATGACCGGGAGGAAGCCCGCGGCGAGGAAACTGTCCGCCAGCAGGCAGGCGTTGCGGGCCCGGAGGAAGATCTGGCGGTCCGCCTCCTCGTCCCGGTCGGGCGAGGGCCAACGGCCGCCGGAGACGATGAGTGCCTGGAGGGCGTCCACCTCGATGTGGGCGGAGGCGGCGAACCGGGCGGCGAGCGCCGAGGCCACCGTGCTCTTGCCGCTGCCGGGGATGCCGGTCAGCAGGACCGCGCCCGCCGCCGGTGGTTTCGTGTCCACCGGTACTTCCGCCCAGGCCATCCCCGTACTCCCTCGTCCCGTCAGTACACGTCCCGTACGTATCTGCGGTCCGAGGCTAGCTGTTTGACCTGGGCGGCCGCGGTGTCGGGTTCGAGCCCCCCGTGGGCGACGGCGATGTCGCGCAGCGCCCGGTCGACGTCCTTGGCCATGCGGGAGGCGTCGCCGCAGACGTAGAGGTGGGCGCCGTCGCGGAGCCAGGACCAGAGCTGGGCTCCGTGCTCGCGCATCCGGTCCTGGACGTAGACCTTGGCCCGCTGGTCGCGGGAGAAGGCGGTGTCCAGCCGGGTGAGGGTGCCCGAGCGGCTCATCGCGTCGAGTTCCTCGCGGTAGTAGAAGTCCGTGGCGCGGTGCTGCTCGCCGAAGAACAGCCAGTTGGCCCCGGAGTGGCCGAGCGCTCGGCGTTCCTCCAGGAAGCCCAGGAACGGGGCGACCCCCGTACCGGGACCGACCATGATCATCGGGGTGGCCGGGTCGGCGGGCGGGCGGAAGCGGTCGTTGCGCTGGACGAACACCGGTACGGGGCTGTCCGGTTCCGCGTCCGCGAGGAACGTGGAGGCGACGCCCTTCCGTATCCGGCCGAGGGCGCTCTCGTAGCGGATCACGGAGACCGTGAGACGCATCCGGTGGGGGTCCTCCAGAGGGCTGGAGGCTATGGAGTACAGCCGGGGGCGCAGCGGTCCCAGCACCTCGGCCCAGGCGGCGGCCGTGGCCCGTACCGGGTGTTCGGCCAGCACGTCGACGGCCTGCCGCCCCCACGTCCACCGGTCCCGCTCGCCCTTGTTGTCGGGGCGCAGCAGCTTCTTCAGGGTCCGGTCCCCCGTGTGGTCGGCGACCAGGCGCAGCAGGTCCGGGGTGATGCGGGTGATGTCGAGGTGGCGGTGCAGGGCCGTCTCCAGCGCGACCGGGCCGTGCCCGTCGATGTCCACCTCGGCCGCCGGGTCGAGCCCGGTGACCGCGAGCCACTCGGCCACCAGGTCCGGGCAGTTGAGCGGCCGTACGCCGAGGGCGTCCCCGGCCGTGTACGTCAGGGGGGTGTCGGCGTGCCGCGTGTCGATCGTGAAGGCGCGCACCTCCTTCGTCGCACCGGGCAGGCTCAGGAGGCGGTTCCCGGTGAGGAGAGCGGTGACGGGCTCGGGCCTGGAGGGGCGGGCGGGCTGCTTCTCGGCCGGTGACGCCGGTGCCGCTGTCGGTGTGGCTTCCGGCCCCGTCGTTCCTTCCGGTGTCGTCGTCTCCAGTGCCGCCCTGACCTCCTCGAACCACTGGTCGAAGGGCTGCTCGTACTCCGGTTCGCAGTCGGTGCGCGGAACCAGCCGCTCCGCGCCCAGTTCGCCGAAGCGTTCGTCCAGGCGACGGCCGTGGCCGCAGAAGTCGTCGTACGTGGAGTCGCCGAGCGCCAGTACGGCGTAGCGGACGCCTTCCAGGCGCGGGGTCCCGGGCGTGTTCAGCGACTCCCAGAAGCCGGAGCCGTTGTCGGGGGCGTCGCCGTCGCCGAAGGTGCTGGTCACGACGAGGAGGTCGGCCGGGCTCGGCAGGGCGTCGGGCGTCCCTTCGTCCATGCCGAGGAGCGTGGTGCGGTACCCCTCGGCGGCCAGCGTCCGGGCGGCCGTCGCGGCGACCTCCTCGGCGTTGCCGGTCTGCGAGGCCCACAGCACGACGACCGGGCGGCCGCCCTGTTCCACCGGGGCGCTCTCCGGCGCTGCGGGCGCGACCCCGGGGCCCGAGGGCTCCGGGAGCCGCGAGTGGGCGCCGGCCAGCATGCCGTTGACCCACAGGGCGGTCTCCGGGGCGAACGGGGCGCCCGCCGGGAGGACCGGGGTGCCTGCCGGGCGGGCGCCGAGGCCCGCCAGGAATCCGGCGAGATAGCGGCGTTCCGCGTCGCTGAGGACGGGCGGGGCGATCTCCGCGAGCCCCAGGGCGTCCACGAGTTCAGAGGTGTGCGCGAGACCTGAGGTGCCCGCGAGGTCCGAGGTGTCCGGCAGGCCTTCTGTGATGACCGCCGGGGCCGCGACCTTCGCCAGCCGGACCGCGCACACCTTCAGCTCCGGCTGGAACGAGATCGGGTCGACCGCGTCGTTCGTCACCGCGTTCACACCGAGGTACTCGCCGAACAGGTCGTTCCAGTGGAACGGCGCGAAGCACTCCCCCGCCGCGACCCGGTCCGTGATCCGCGCCGGGAGCACCGCGCGCCCGCGCCGCGAGGCGACCTCGACGCCGTCGCCCTCGGCCAGCCCCAGGGCGGCCGCGTCGTCGGGGTGGATCTCCACGAAGGGAGCCGGGTCCAGCCGGTTCAGTTTGGTGATCTTGGCGGTCTTGGTGAGGGTGTGCCACTGGTGCTGGAGACGGCCGGTGTTGAGGACGAACGGGAAGTCCTCGTCGGGCATCTCCGCCGGCGGCAGGTGCGGGCGGGCGCGGAAGACGGCCCGGCCGTCCGGCAGGGGGAAGGCGAGCCTCGGGACCGTTCCGTCGGGTCGTACGGTCAGCTCCTGGCTGACGCCGTCGTTGAGGTAGCGCACGGAATTGCGGGCCGGGCCTTCGGCGTCCGCGCTCGGCCACTGGACGGGCGTCCCGCGCAGTCGCTCGTACGTCACGCCCCGCAGGTCGTAGCCGGTGTGCGGGTTCCAGGCCCGGGTGATCTCGGCGAAGATCTCCTCGGCGCTCGTGTAGCCGAAGGCCTCCTCGTACCCTAGGGCGCAGGCGACCTCCGCGATGATCCGCCAGTCCGGCCACGCCTCCCCGGGCGGGTCGGTGGCGCGGCGGGAGAGGGTGAGGGTGCGCTCCGAGTTGATCATCACGCCCTCGGACTCGGCCCAGAGCGCGGCGGGCAGGACGATATCGGCGTACGCGTTGGTCTCGGTGTCGGCGAACACGTCCTGGGTGACGACGAATTCGGCGGCTTCCAGGCCCTCGATGACGGTCCGGCGGTTGGCGACCGAGGCGACGGGGTTGGTGCAGATGATCCAGCAGGCCTTGATCTCCCCCTCGGCCATGCGCCGGAACATGTCGACGGTGCCGCTGCCCGAGCCGTCCGCGCGCAGGGTGCCGGGCGGGACGCCCCACAGCTCCTCGGTGAAGGCGCGGTCCTCGTCGGACAGGACCGATCGCTGGCCGGGCAGCCCGGGGCCCATATAGCCCATCTCGCGGCCGCCCATGGCGTTGGGCTGGCCGGTGAGGGAGAACGGGCCGCTGCCGGGGCGGCAGATCGCGCCGGTCGCCAGGTGCAGGTTGATCAGGGCGTTGGTGTTCCAGGTGCCGTGGGTGGACTGGTTGAGCCCCATCGTCCAGCAGCTCATCCACTCGCCCGCCTCGCCGATCCAGCGGGCGGCCTGCCGGATGTCGTCCTCCGGAATGCCGGTGATCTCGGCGACCACGGCGGGCGGGTAGTCGCGGAGGAAGGCGGGCATCTGCTCCCAGCCCTCGGTGTGCTCGGCGATGAACGCGGAGTCGGTGTGCCCGTTCTCGACGAGGAGGTGCAGCAGGCCGTTGAGGAGGGCCAGGTCGGTACCGGGCCGGATCCGCAGGTACAGGTCCGCCTTGGCGGCGGTGGCGTTGCGCCGGGGGTCGACGACGATCAGCTTCGCACCCGCCTTGACACGCTCCATCATCCGCAGGAAGAGGATCGGGTGGCAGTCGGCCATGTTGGCGCCCGTGACGAGGAAGACGTCGGCGTGGGCGAAGTCCTCGTACGAGCCGGGCGGCCCGTCCGCGCCGAGGGACAGCTTGTAGCCGCTGCCCGCACTCGCCATGCAGAGCCGGGAGTTGGACTCGATGGTGTTGGTCCGCAGGAACCCCTTGGCCAGCTTGTTGGCGAGGTACTGCGCCTCCAGCGTCATCTGGCCGGAGACGTAGAGGGCCACCGCGTCCGGGCCGTGGGTGTCCAGCACGGACCGCAGCCGGCGCGCCGTCTCCGCGATGGCGGCGTCCCGGCCGAGCGGGGCGGGCTGCTCGCTGCGGTCGGCGCGGGCCAGGGCGGTCGTCAGCCGGCCGGGGGCGGCGAGGAGGTCCGCGCCGGTCGCGCCCTTGGTGCACAGCCGGCCGGCGTTCGAGGGGTGCTCCTTGTCGCCGGACGCCTTGACGACGGTGCGGCGGCCGTCGGGTCCGGCGGCGATGTCGAGGACGATCCCGCAGCCGACACCGCAGTACGAGCAGACCGTACGCACCCGGTCGGTGGCGGGGGCGTCCGGCGGCGGGGTCGGCACGGTCATGTGCGGGGCCCTTCGGGGGCGGGCGTTCCCGGAGGGACGCGGGGCGGGCGGCGGTCGCTCCCGAATCTAGGAAAGGCCCGTTACCCAGGGATGACACCGGGCGGACAACGCCGGTTACGTCGCCTGCACACCCGCCGGGAACCTCCGGTGAGGCTGCCCGGCAGTGGGCCCCCGGCGCCGGGAACCTCCGGTGAGGCCTCCTGGCAGCGGGCCCCGGCGTCGCCCGGTGATCACGGGGAAGGGCCGGGCAGGACATCGGACGGTGATCACGCGGGAACTTCCCGGCCGGGGCGGCCGACTACTGGAGAGACACCGGGTGCGGACGACGTCCCGGTGACGGAAGCGGCGGCCGGTGCGACTGCACGGCCGCCGGGATGACCGCCGCAGTACACCCACGGGGCCCCGGGCCCGGGAGGAGACCGCGAGGCATGCACTGGTACGAGGACGACGCGCTCTGGTCGGATTTCGCCGCGACGATGTTCCCACCGGCACGGGCCGAGTCCGCCGCCGCCCTGGTCGCGTCCTCCCCGCTGCTGGACTTCCCACCGGGTACGAGAGTCCTGGACCTGTGCTGCGGCCCCGGCCTCTTCGTGGTGCCGCTGGCGGGGCGCGGATACGAGGTGACGGGCGTCGACCTGTCCCCGTCGATGCTGGAGAGCGCCCGTACCGCCTGCGACGCGGCGGGCGCAGCGGTCCGGCTGGAGCGCGCCGACATGCTCACGTACCGGGAGCCGGGCGCCTTCGACGTGATCCTGAACGTCTTCACGTCGTTCGGCTACTTCGACGCGGCCGAGGACAACCTCCAGGTGCTGCGCAACGCCCACGAGAGCCTCGCGCCGGGCGGGCAGCTGCTGGTGGACGTGATGGGCAAGGAGGTGCTGGCGGGCTGGATCGGACGGCCGAAGGCGGTCGATCTGCCCGACGGTGCCTACGTCGTCCAGCGTGACACCGTGCTCGACAGCTGGCGGCGCCTGCGCACGGACTGGACGCTGGTGCGCGGCACGACGGCCCGCACCGCCTCCATCACCTCCTGGCTCTACTCGGCGGCCGAGCTGCACGCCCTCTTCGAGAGCGCGGGCTTCACCGACGTTGAGTGCTTCGGCGGGTTCGACGCGTCCGGCTACGACCAGCGCTCGGACCGGCTCATCGTGCGCGGGCGGCGCAAGTGAGGGCGGGGGCGGACGCCCGTCCGCGCACCGCGACCACGCCTGCCGCCACCGTGCACGGCCACATCACCGACGCGGTGAAGACCCCGGACCTGATCCGGCTGACCGACGACATCGTCCTCGCCCGCTTCGAGACGATGAAGGTGTACGCCGCGCTCGGCGCGGTCCGCTCGCTGCTGCGCCGGGGCCGGGTGGTCGCCGGGCAGACCCTGGTCGACAGCTCCAGCGGCATCTACGCGCTGGCCCTCGCCATGGCCTGCCACCGCTACGGGCTGCGCTGCCACATCGTCGCCTCCACCACGGTGGACGCCACCATGCGGGCGCAGTTGGAGATCCTCGGCGCGACGGTGGACGCGATGCCGCCCTCGCAGAGCCTGCGCCTGGACCAGGAGCTGCGCGTCCGCCATGTGCGCCGGCTGCTCGCCGAGCGGCCCGACTTCCACTGGATGCGGCAGTACCACGACGGGGTCCACCACGAGGGCTACCGGGAGTTCGCGGAGCTGCTGGCCGGGGCGCTGCCGGACGGTCCGCTGACCGTGGTGGGCGCGGTGGGCACGGGTGCGTCGACCGGTGGACTGGCGCGTGCGCTGCGGGAGTCGGGGAGGTCGGTGCGGCTGGTGGGCATCCAGCCGTTCGGCAGTGTGACCTTCGGCAGCGAGCGGTTCGAGGACCCGGAGGCGATCATCGCGGGAATCGGCAGTTCGATCCCGTTCGGGAACGTCCGCCACGAGCTGTACGACACCGTCCACTGGCTGGACTTCCGCCATGCGATGGCCGGGGCGGTCGGACTGCTGCGGGAGCACGCGGTGTTCGCGGGTCTCTCCACCGGGGCGGCCCATCTCACGGCCTCCTGGGAGGCGGCCCGTGATCCCGGGCGGCTGCATCTGGTGCTGGGCGCCGACACCGGGCACCGGTACGCGGAGCGGGTGTTCGCCCGCCATGCCGAGGCGCTGGACCCGGCGGGGCTGCGACCCCGGATCATCGCGTCGCCGGACGAACTGCGGCCGCCGTGGTCGGTGCTGGAGTGGGCCGGGCGCGCCGCTCCGGAGGCCGCCAGGACCGCCGAAGGCTCCTGGACCTCCGAGGGCGGTATCCCCTCCCCGTCCCCGTCTCCCTCCCCTTCCTCCGTACCGAGCGTGGAGCTGCTGCCATGACGATCGTCGCACTGGAGTCCCTGTCCTTCGGCCTGGGGCGGATGGCGGAGGCCGCCGCGGATGCGGGGCACCGGCTGTGCCTGCTGACGGGTGACCGTGCGGTCTACCGGCACGAGTTGGCGGTGCTGCCGCCGGAGGCGCTGGACGTCGTCGATGTCGACACGTGGGACCAGGACGCCGTCCGCCGGGCGCTGGCCGCCGTGCCGGACCTGGCCGGTCTGATCAACACGACGGACACCTGGAGCCTGCCGGCCGCCGAACTGGCCCGCGAACTCGGGCTCCCGGGGCCGGATCCGGAGTCCGTGACACTGCTGCGGGACAAGCGCCGGGTCCGGGAGACGCTCCACGCGCACGGGCTGAGCCGCAGTACGGCCCTAGCTGTCCCGCCGGGTCCCGAAGGCGCCGGGGAGGTGCTGCGGGCAGTGGGGCTGCCCGCGGTCCTGAAGGACTCGGCGGGCACCTCGTCCCGCCATGTGTGGATCGTGCACGACGAGGAGGCCCTGCACCGGGCCCTGGCGGAGGCGGCCGAACAGCGCCTGACAGGAACGCTGTTCGCCGAAGGGTTCCTCGCCGGGCCCCTGTACAGCGCGGAGACCCTCAGCTGGGACGGGACCACCCGGCTGCTCGGGGTGCTGAGCCGCCAGACGTCCCGGGCGGCGGTGGTGCGGGAGGAGACGGCGGCGTTCCCGGTGGCACTGCCGGAGGCCGAACGGGCCGGGATCGAGGCGTGGGCGGGCCGGGTCCTGGCGGCGGCCAGGCATGAACGGGGCTTCGCCCATGTGGAGTTCATCCTGACGGCCGACGGGCCCGAACTGGTCGAGATCAACCGGAGGATCGGCGGCGCTCTGGTCGGCGAGGTGCTGTGCCGCACGCTGCGGACCAACGTCTACACGGCGATGACGGACGAGGCGCTGGGCCGCCGCCCGGCGCTGCTGGACGCCCCGCTCGACACCGAAGGCCCCGCTTACGGCTTCGTGTTGGTGTACCCGGAGCGGCCCGGGGTGCTGAAGGGCTGGCTCGGCATCGACGAACTCGCCGCGTTCCCGGGGTCGGTGGAGTGGTTCCCGGTACGCGAGCCGGGCGAGAGCGTCGTCCACGTCGGCGACCAGCGGGGCTGTACGGGCATGGTGCTGGCCGAGGGGCGGACGGCGGAGCTGGCCCAGCACCGGGCATGGAGCGCGGCCGTCCGGGTCCGCCCGGTCGTCGCGGACGAGCCGTGAGCCCGGGGCGGTGAGGCCGCTGCGCGCGGAGGCGCCCCCCGGGTCCCGCGTACGGCAGCCGTTCTCCGGTCCTCAACGGTTCCTGCTGGCGGGCTCGTTCCTGATCACGCTGGGCAGCTTCGCCGTGCTGCCCTACATGTCGGTGCTGCTGCACCAGCGGCTGGGTATCGGCCTCGGCACGGTCGGTCTCGTGCTGGCGGTGGCCTCGCTGATCCAGTTCGCCGGGGGTGTCGTCGCGGGTCCGGTGGTGGCGCGGATCGGGCTGCGGCGCGCGATGCTGCTGGCGCTGGCGCTGCGTACGGCGGGGTTCGCCGCGTTCGTGCCCGGGCTGACCAGTCCGGTCCTCGCGGTCGGGGCGCTGCTGCTGGTGTCGGCGGGCGCGGCTCTGTATCTCCCGGCGAACAAGGCGTACTTGGTGGAGGGGGTGCCCGAGGCGGGCCGCCCTCGGCTGCTGTCGGCGAGCAGTTCGGCGTTCAACGCGGGGATGGCGCTGGGCCCACCCGCCGCCGCGCCGCTCGTCCTGGGCTCCCCCGGGGTGCTGTTCACGTGCGTCGCCGGGCTGTTCGCGCTGATCGGGGCCGGGCACGCGCTGCTGCCGCACGGGGTGCCGGACCGGCCGCCGGGCGATGCCGAACCCACCCCAGCGGAGGCACGCGACACCGGTGAACGGGCCTCCGGACTCTCGCCGTTCCTGGTGACCGTACTCAGCGTGTACGCGTTCATGTTCTTCCAGCACTACCTGGCGTTATACGCGGTCCCTCGGACGTCGGCCGCCTTCTACGGGGCCGTTCTGACGGGGTACGCGGCCCTCCTCGTCGTCGCCCAGCCACTGCTGGCGGAACGGGTCGCCGCGCTGAGCCACCCGGCCGCGCTGCGGTGGGGGTTCGGGGCCATGGCGGCGGGGATGGCGGCGATCGGGGTCGGCGGACACGCGGGGATCGCGGTGGGCGGGGTGCTGCTGTGCCTCGGGGAGATCGTGCTCTTCCTCAAGAACGACCTGGAGGCGCTGGCCCGTTCGACCGCCGCCCCGGCGAGCGTCTTCGGGCGGCAGCGACTGGCGGCGGGCATCGGTGCGTTCGCCAGTGGGGTGGTGGGCGGTCAGCTGTACGGGGCGGCCGAGGCGGCGGGCTCGGCGCGGGCGTTCTGGGCGGTGGTCTGCCTCCAGTGCCTGCTGCTGCCGTCGGCCTTGCTGCTCCGCCGCCGTACCGCCCGGGGCCGTGCGGGGCCCCGGGCGGAGGGTGTCTGAACCTCAGTGGGGGTGTCCGGCCCTGATCCGCCGGACCCGTCCTAGCCCGCTCGGACGAGGTCGGCGGGGTCGGCCGGTTCCGCGCGCCACTGTCCGGCGAGTTCGCGGCGGGCTCGCGCCACCCGGGAGCGGACCGTACCGATCGGGCAGCCCGCGGCGGCCGCGGCCTCCTCGTAGGACGCGCCCAGCAGTTGGGTGAGGACGAAGGCCTGGCGGCGGGCCGGGTCCAGTCGGCGCAGCGCGTCCAGCACCGCGGCGGACTCCTCGAACCCGGGCAGATGGCGGGGCTGGGCGCGTTCCGCCGCGGTCTGCCAGTCCGCGGTGTCGGCGGTCCGGGGGCGGACGGCGGCCGCCCGGTGCCGGTCGATGACGACGCGCCGCGCGATCGACATCAGCCAGGTCCGGGCGCAGGACCGCCCCGCGAACCGGGCCAGTCCGCTCATCGCCCGCAGGTAGGTCTCCTGGGCCAGGTCGTCGGCGCCCGGGGCGTCGGAGCTGAGGTAGGCGACGAACCGGCGGACGTCCTCGTAGGTCGCCCGGACGAACCGGTCGGCAGCCTCCTGGTCCCCGCCGCCCGCGGCCAGCGCCCAGTCGGTGATCTGCCCGTCGTTCTGCCGGGCGGCCGGGAGACGGGGGTGGGGCGGCCGGGTGGCGGACACCTGGAGGACCGGCGGCCGGGAGACGGTGGGCCGGGCGGGCGGCACGGCGGGCGGTGATGCGACGGCGGGCGGTGATGCGACGGCCGGCCGGACGGCGGTCAGGGGCACGGCGGCGGGTTGCGCGGCGGCGGCCGACAGGGCGGGGGGCCGGACGGGCGGCGCGGCAGCCGGTGATGCGGCGGCGGCTGGTAGTGCGGGAGCAGGAAGTGTCACAGCAGTCCTTCGCGTCCTTGCGGAGCCGCGGCAGCGGTCGCCCGGCTCCGGTGACCGGTTCGGTTCCGGGCGCGCCGCTGGGGGCGGGCCCGGGGAACCGGCATGCCTGTCACGGGTGTGTGCGAGGGCGCACACCCGTACCGCCTCCGGCGCGCAGAGGCCGGAGGGCGGATGGAGGTCAGAGGAAGCGGAGGGAGAGCGGGGGCCCGCGCCGGGAGATGCCGTGCAGGGCGAGAAGGTCCTGGGGGCGGCGGCCGGCCCGGCGTCGGGTGCGGCGCCGGGCGGGCGGCACCGGGGCGGGCGGCGTCGCGGACCACAGGCGCCAGGCGGTCCGCAGCGGGGCCCGAACGAACAGCACCAGGCAGCGGCCCAGTCGGGCGAGCGCGACCTCGCCGCGCCACAGCCACCAGCCGCAGACCAGCCCGGCCAGCGCGTGGGCGACGGCCATGCCGAGGGTGAACACCGTTCCGTCGAAGGCGGCCAGAAGCCCCATCAGGTCCGACGAGCCGCCGATCGGGACCTCGTGCGCGGAGTGGCCCATCGCCCCCGCCCCATGGTGTCCACCGCCCGCGTGGTGCGCGCCGGCGCCGGACGGCAGCCAGGATCCGGCAGTGGAGAAGTAGGCGTGCAGCCCCAACTGGCCCAGTACATGGGCGGCGACGGTCGCCGGAGCGCTCCGTTCCCACGCGGCGAGCCACCATCCCGCCCCGCACACCGGCAGCAGCGCGGCGGCCTGGACGAGCAGGGGCAGGGGCGCGCCGGACATCAGCGCGTGGCCGAGCCCGGACACGGCGACGCACACGACCGCGAACAGCGCGGTGCGCCCGAGTCGGAGTGCGGTTCCGGCTCCCATGGCAGCCATGGTGCCAGCCGTACCCACCCCGGCGAGAAGAGCACCAGATGCCGAAACAACGGGAGTTCGCCTCGTTTGCCCCACCAGCACCACGTGTGATCCATGTCACATGAAGCTGCGGGGAACTTTTCCTCCCCGCCGCCCGACTGCTCCAACAACGCGTCTGCGTACGCCTCGTGGCCCGGGGCCGCCGCATCCGCCCCCATCCCCGCCCCGAAGAGGCCGCATGACGAACCCGCCCCCCGCCCCCGAACCGGCAGCGGCCACCGAGACGCCTGAAAGCACCGCATCCGGCGATCCTCAGGTCCCCGGCCCCCGGCGGCCGGGAGAGCCGAGACGGCCGACGCTCCGCTCCGACCTGCGGGCCTCGTGGCCCGACGGTCTTGTGGCGCTCGTCATCACCGCCGCGGTCTTCGTCCTGCTCTACATACGCATCCGCAACAAGACCTCCTCCACGGTCACCGTGATGCCGTTCATGGCCGACGCGGGCGGCTTCTGGATGTACTTCCTCAGCCAGGCGTTCGGCTGGTCCGCCCTGCTCTGGGCCTGGGGCACGGTCATCCTCGGGCTGATGCTCTCCGGACCGCGGCCGGGCCGCCTGCCGCTGTCGGGCCCCCGGCTGGAACGCCTGCACCGCACCACGAGCCTCAACACCATCGCCCTGATCGCGGCCCACGCCCTGCTCTTCGCGGCCGAACTGGTCCGGCACGACACGGCCGCCTGGAACTCCGCCGTCGCCACCGCCTTCGTGGAGGTCTTCGTCCCCGGCGGCTACGACTCCGGGACCGGGCGGATCGCCATCCCCGTCGGCCAGGCGGCGCTCTACCTCGCGATCCCGCTCGGCCTGCTCTTCTACGTACGCCACCGCATCGGCCCCAAGACCTGGCGGGTCCTGCACCGCTGCGTGATCGTCGTCTACGTCCTCAGCGTCTGGCACACCCTGCTGTACGGGACCAACGTCTGGTACGACGGCTGGTTCCGCACCGGTGTCTGGCTGCTCCAGCTCCCGATCGCCGCCCTGCTGCTCCTGCGGCTGCTGCGGCCCGCCCGCCGCTCCGAGAAGCTGCCGGGCAGGCCCGGGGAGACCGCCAAGGCCCGTACGGGGTGGGCACTGCGACTGGGCGGGCGGCTCGCGGTGGTGGCGATCGTGGTGGCCCTGGTCGCCGTCGTGGCCAGCGGCAGGGACGGCGGGCGCAGCGTGCCCCCGGACGACACCTCCTCCACCCACAACCACGACTGACGGGCCGCCGGACCACCGGGGGCCTCTCGGGCACCAGGGACGAGTGCTGTCGGCCCGGCGACGTACGCTCGGGGTCATGACCACCAACGATCTTCCCGTGATCGCCGCCGTCGACGGCTCCACGCACAGCCGGCAGGCGCTGGACTGGGCCACCCGCGAAGCCGCGCGGCGCGGACTGCCGCTGCTGATCGTCCACGTCCGCCCGCTCACCCGGCAGGTCGACGAGGAGACCGGACGGCGCGAGGCCGAGGCGCTCCTGGCCGAGTCCGTACGGCGGAGCGCGCTCATCGCCCCCGAGCTGCGGCCCTCCACGCTGGCCCCGCTGGACTTCCCGTCGGCGGCGCTGGTCTCGCTGGGCCGGGACGCGTCGATGGTCGTGGTCGGATCGCGCGGACTCGGCGGCTTCCGCTCGCTGATGATCGGTTCCAACAGCCTCGCCACCGCGTCGATGGCGAGCTGTCCCGTCGTCGTGGTGCAGGACGACCGCCCCGAGGGGGACGAGGACCGGGGCTCCGACGCGGACGCCTTCACCGACATCGTGGCGGGGGTCGCCGCCGACGAGAGCAGTGAGGCGGTCCTGGAGTTCGCCTTCGCCACCGCGGCCTCCCGGCCGGGCGCCCGGCTGCGGATCGTCCACGGCTGGACGATGTTCTCCTCGATGCTCGCGGGCGGCCCCGTCCTCGACCGGCAGGAGGCGGCGGGGTCCGCCGCCCGGACGCTGGCCGAGCTGACCTCGGGCTGGCACGAGAAGTACCCGCAGGTGGAGATCGTCCGGGAGCCGGTCAACGGTTCCGCCTCGCGCACCCTGGTGACCGCGTCGGCGACGGCGGCCCTGACGGTGATCGGCCGCCGCAAGGGCGGCGAGTCGCTCGGGCTCGGGCTGTCCCCGGTGGCGCAGACGGCGGTCACGCACGCGCTGGGACCGGTCGCCGTCGTCCCCTGCTGAGGCTGTTCCGTTTCTGGGGCTGTTCCGTTTCCGGGGCTGTTCCGTATCTGGGGCTGTTCCGTCTCCTGTCGGCGCAGGACTCTTGGCCTGGCGGGCGGCTTGACCGAGACTTGACCGATGACACAGCGTGTGGCGCTCGCGACCGTGCTGGACCGGCTTGCCATCGACGCGTTGATCACCGGGTATGCGGTGGCCGTCGACGACGGGGCCTGGTCGGACTACGGTGCCCTGTTCACTCCGGACGGCCGTGTGGACTACCGGGGCGCGGGTGGCGTGGAGGGCCCGGCCGAGGAGGTCGCCCGGTGGCTGGAGGAGACGATGCGTCTCTTCCCCGTACGCCAGCACCTGATCGTCAACCGCCGGGTCGATCTGGAGGACCTGGGCGGCTACACGGGCGACCGGGCCGAGGTGCGGGCCGACTACCTCAATCCGATGTGCCTGGCCCGGCAGGCGGCGAGCGGTCCGGACGCGGGCGCGCCGGGCGAGGCGGGTGCCGCCACGCCCGACTTCGTGACCGGCGGCCGCTACACCTTCACGCTGCGCCGCGCCGAGCCGGGCTGGCTGATCCGTACGGTCACCGTCCGCGAGAAGTGGCGCCGGGCCCCGTAGAGCCTGCCGTCGTCCGAGTCCCGCCTGCCGGGCCGCCGCCCGGCCCTGGAGCCTTCTGCCGTGCCCCGCTCGGCCCGCGTCCTGTGTCCGGCGGGGATCACCTCCCCCACACTGGGTATCCAGGGGTCGACGCGGCGCGGGCGATCGCCCGCCCGCGCAGGACCGAGGAGGGCACGGCATGCGAATCCGGGGCGGGCGTCTCCCGGTCGGCCGGAACGCGGCCGACCCCTCCGGAAACGGCGGCTCCGGCACGCCCGGCGGCAGCGCCTTCGGCGATGGCACGTCCGGCGGCGGCACGTCCGCAGGAGGCGCGCCCGGCGGCGGGTCCACACAAGGCGGCCGGGACTCCACCGGTGCCGGGCGGCTCGCGTCCCCCTGGACCCGGGCGGCCGTGCTTCTGCTCGCCGGGGCGCTGCCCGCGCTCACCTTCCCCGCACCCGGGCTCTGGTGGTTCGCCTACGTGGCGCTGGTCCCCTGGCTGTTGCTGATCCGCACGGCACGCACGCCGCGCCGCGCGGCGCTCGACGGGTGGATCGGCGGCATCGGGTTCGTCATCGCCGTGCACCACTGGCTGATGCCGAGCCTCCATGTCTTCATCGTGCTGCTGGCCGCCCTGCTCGGGCTGCTCTGGGCCCCCTGGGGCCTGCTGGTGTCCCGGCTGCTCGGCGGCTCCCCCTCCGCGCGGCGCGCCGTCGCCGCCGTGGTCGTCGTGCCCTCGGGGTGGCTGCTGATCGAACTGGTCCGGTCCTGGGAGGGGCTCGGCGGTCCCTGGGGGCTCCTCGGCGCGAGTCAGTGGGAGGTCTCCCCCGCCCTGCGGGTCGCCTCGGTGGGCGGGGTGTGGCTGGTGAGCCTGCTGGTACTGGCGGTGAACACCGGTGTGGCGCTGCTGATCGCCGTACCCCGCGCCCGCACGGCCGCCGGGGTCGCGCTCCTGGTGTGCGCCCTGTCCGTGACCGCGATGTGGGCCTGGGCGCCCCGGCCCGAGAGCGCGGGCACGGTCAGGATCGCCGTCGTGCAGCCGGGGGTGGTGGAGGGTCCTGGAAGCGTCGCACGCCGCCTCGACCGGGGCGAGGAACTGACCCGTCCGCTGGCGGGCCGGGGCGTGGACCTGGTGGTGTGGGGCGAGAGCAGCATCGGGGCCGGGGCGTGGGAGAACCCGGAGACCGCGCGGCGGCTGGCGGAGCTGTCCCGTCTGGTCGGCGCGGATCTGCTGGTCAATGTGGACGCCCGGCAGACGGACGGTTCGGGGCGGTCGGGGATCTTCAAGTCGGCCGTGCTCGTCGGTCCTGACGGGCCGACCGGGGACCGTTACGACAAGATGCGTCTTGTCCCGTTCGGCGAGTACGTCCCGGCCCGCTCCCTGCTGGGGTGGGCGACCTCCGTGGGCAAAGCGGCGGGCGAGGACCGGCTGCGCGGCGACCGCCAGGTGGTGATGACCCTGCCGGACGGGGCACGGGGGCTGCGGATCGGCCCGCTGGTCTGCTTCGAGACGGCGTTCCCCGACATGAGCCGCAGGCTGGTGCGCGACGGTGCGCAGGTGCTCGTGGCCCAGTCCGCCACCTCGACGTTCCAGGAGAGCTGGGCCCCTGCCCAGCACGCGTCGCTGGGGGCGCTGCGGGCCGCCGAGAACGGCCGCCCGATGGTCCACGCCACGCTCACCGGGATCAGCGCGGCGTACGGGCCCCGGGGCGAGCGGGTGGGCCGCCCGCTCGGCACGGACGCGAGCGCGGCGGAGGTCTTCGACCTGCCGCTGGCCCGCGGGGAGACGCTCTACGGCCGGTTCGGCGACTGGCCGGTGTACGGGGCGTTCGCGGCGCTCGCCGCGCTGTGCGCCGTCGAGGGGCTGCGGGCGCTCAGGCGGCCTGCTCCACGGCCTCCCGGACCACCCGCTCGCACAGCTCATGGGTCGCCAGGGCGTCCCGGGCGCTGAGCGTCTCGCCCCGGCGTACGGCGTCCAGGAAGGCGTGCACACAGGCCTCGATGCCGCGCTGCCGGGCCACGGGGACCCAGTCGCCGCGCCGCCGCACCGAGGGCTCGCCCTTGTGGTCGACGATGTCCGCGAGGTTGAGGACCTGGCGCTTGGTGTCCTGGCCGGAGACTTCGAGGATCTCCTCGGTCGATCCGTTCAGCCGGTTCATCATGCCGATCGCGGTGAATCCGTCGCCGGACAGCTGGAGCACCACGTGGTGCATCAGTCCGTCCACGATCCGGGCCCGCACGGTGGTGTGGTCGACGGTGCCCGGGGCCAGGAAACGCAGGGTGTCGACGACGTGGATGAAGTCGTCGAGGATCATCGTCCGGGGGTCCTCGGGCAGCCCGACCCGGTTCTTCTGCAGGAGGATCAGCTCGCGCGGGTGCTCCGCGCACTGCGCGTAGCCCGGGGCGAAACGGCGGTTGAAGCCCACGGCGAGGCTGACACCGCGTTCCTCGGCGAGGTTCACCAACCGCTCGGACTCGGTGTACTCGTAGGCGATCGGCTTGTCGACATAGGTGGCGACGCCGGCGTCGAGGAGGCGTTCCACGATCTGCGGGTGCACGGCGGTCGGGGCGTGCACGAACGCCGCGTCCAGCCCCGCGTCGAGAAGGGAGTCGAGGGTCTCGTGACGGCCCTCGGCCGGAACGCGGTGGGCGTCGCCGACCGCCTGGAGCGTGGCCGGTGTGCGGGTCTGCAGATGCGGTTCGACCCCCGGTACGGCGGTGAGCACCGGCAGGTACGCCTTCTGCGCGATATCGCCGAGTCCGATGCAACCGATCTTCACGAGGGTCTCCCTGTCGCCGTGCCGGGCCGCTGTGCGCGGCTGTTCGCGCCCCGGCAGCATACGTCGCCGCCGCCCGGGGCCCGGCTGCCGGTCCGTTGACAAAACCCCTGGCCAGCCTCATGATCATGGGCCACGATCGGGCAAGCCGTTCCATCTGCGGTGGATATGCACGCACATGATCGAGGAGTACGCCCGGCACAACGGCGACGCCGACCTGGTGCGCGAGCGCGTGGGCGGAGCCACCCGGGCCTGACCGTCCCGAGCCGTCGGCGAACGCCGCCGGGCTCCGGTGGCCCCGGGTCAGCGCGGTGGGGGGCGCCGTGCTGACCGGGTCACTCGTGCGGGCCATTCCCCGCCCACCGGGCCCACCGGGGCCGGGCCGCAGCGCAGAGTTGGCCGGGTGCAGAGAACCAGAATCACCGCGAGACTCCTGGTCGGGTTAGCGGTCACCGCCGTCTCCGGATGCGTCTCGGTGGCGCCCGGGACCGTTTCTTCCCCGCCGCCCGGCCCGGGCGCCACCGGGCCCGCCCAGGACGTGGCTCCGCAGATCGTGCAGCCTCCCGCCCGTGAGGGGCTGGAGGTCGTGCCGGATCCGAGCCGCCCGCCCGCTCGGCCCTCCTCCCCCGCTCCTCCGGCCACCGGCTCCCCCGCGGAGGCCCGGCCCGCCGGGCCGGTGGGGGCCGCCCGGCGGCCCGAGCGCGCGGACCCGCCGCGGCGGGCGCCCGAACGGGCCCCGAGGGTCCCGTCCGTCACGGTGCCCGCCCTCCCCCGCGTCCCCGGCGGCGGCGCGGACGTCTGTGCGCTCGGCCGGGGGTACGGCGGCTGGCCCGCGGGCAGCCCGCAGGCCCGTATCTGCTCGGAGGCGTACGGCCGCTGACGCTCCTGTCCCCCGAGGGTCCAGCGGGGTCCCCGGGGGTCACTGCTCCCGCAGGCGCAGCTCCAGGCGGTCGATGGCGGCGCGGACCCCGCCGCCGTACCCGTCGTCCGCGAGGGACTCGGCCGCGGCGCGGGCCCGCTGGAGGTGGATACGGGCGGAGTCGGGGCGCTGGAGCTTGAGGTAGTCCGCCGCGAGGTTGAGGTGCAGCGAGGGGTAGAACGCCCGGACGGCCGGAAGGTCCCGGTGCTCCGCCGACCACCCGCCGCCCGCCCCCTCGGCGGCCGTCAGGGCGCGCAGGTCCCAGGCCAGCTCGTCGCCGGGGTCGTCCTGGGTGTCGGCCATGTAGTGCGCGAGGGTGCAGCGGTGGAGGGCGTCGCCGTCCGCTCCGAGCTCCGACCAGAGCGCGCCGAAGCGGTTGCGGGCCTCCTCCCGGTCACCTCCGTGGAGCAGCATGATCGCCTGGCCGATTCTGGTCATGACGGCGTCCTCGGACGCCTCCTGCTGCTCCACCACTGCGCTCTCCTCGTCGCCCGTCCGGCCGGTCACCCGTCCGTCCGACGCTAACGCCGGCCTTCCGCATAACCGGTCAGACACGGGCGGCGGGCCCCGTCAGCCGAGGTCGGGGATCCGCCAGTCGATCGGCTGGTGCCCCTGGGCGGCCACGGCCTCGTTGATCTGCGTGAAGGGGCGGGAGCCGAAGAACTTCTTGGCGGAGAGCGGCGAGGGGTGCGCGCCCTTCACCACGATGTGGCGCTCCTCGTCGATCAGGGGCAGCTTCTTCTGCGCGTAATTGCCCCAGAGCACGAAGACCGCCGGATCGGGCCGGTCGGCGACGGCGCGGATCACGGCGTCGGTGATCTTCTCCCAGCCCTTGCCCTTGTGGGAGTTGGCCTCGCCGCCCCGGACGGTCAGCACGGCGTTGAGCAGGAGAACGCCCTGTTCGGCCCAGGGCATCAGATAGCCGTTGTCCGGGATGGGCAGGCCCAGCTCCTGGTGCATCTCCTTGTAGATGTTGCGCAGCGACGGCGGCGTCTTTACGCCGGGCCGCACGGAGAAGCAGAGCCCGTGCCCCTGGCCCTCGCCGTGATACGGGTCCTGGCCGAGGACGAGGACCTTCACCTGGTCGTAGGGCGTGGCGTCCAGGGCGGCGAAGACCTGCTCGCGGGGCGGATACACCGGGCCCTTGGCCCGCTCCTCCTCGACGAAGTCCGCCAGCTCCTTGACGTACGGCTTCTGCAGTTCTTCGCCGAGGACGCCGCGCCAGGACTCGGGCAGCAGGTCGATATCGGTCACGTCCACAACCTCCGGTGAGCAACAGGTTCTTGATCCCAGAACCTACCGTTCACCACTGACAACGGGCCCCCGAGGAGGCCCGTCGTCCCTGCCACCAGGTACTACCAGCTGGCCTTGCGGTACAGCTCCCACATCTGCATGACGGTCTGCGGGTCCAGTGCCCGCTCGCCGCCGCCGATGTCCTCGCCCGCGGCGACGTACAGCTTGCCCTGCCACAGCGGCAGCAGGCGGACGTCGTCGACGAGGATCTCCTGGGCCCGCTCGAACTGCTTGCTGACCGCGCCCCGGTCGCTCTCCTGCCGCGAGGCGGGGATCAGCTGCTGGGTGATCTCCTTGTTGATGTACGGGCTGCCGGTGACGGGCTCCTGGCCCACGAACGGGGCGACGAAGTTGTCGGGGTCCGGGAAGTCGGGGAACCAGCCGCGGCCGAAGACCGGGTACTCGCCCTTGTTGAAGCCTTCCTGGAACTTCCGCCAGGGCTCGCCCCGCAGCGTGATCTTGAACAGTCCGGACTCCTCCAGCTGCCGCTTGAGCTCCTCGAACTCGGGCTCCGTGGCGGAGCCGTAGCGGTCGGTGGTGTACCAGAAGGTCATCTTCACGGGCTCGGTGACACCGGCCTCGGAGAGGATGTTCTTCGCCTTCTTCACATCCGGGTCGCCGTAGGTGTCGAAGAAGCTCGTGGTGTGTCCGGCGATGCCCTTGGGGATCATGGAGTAGAGGGGCTCGGCGGTGCCCCGGTAGACCTTGTCGACCAGCGCGTCGCGGTCGACGACATGGGCGATGGCCTTGCGGACGGCGGGGTTCGCTGCGGCCGGGTCCTTCGGGTTGAAGACCAGGAAGCGGATGTCCGCGCCCGTGCTCTCGACGATCTGGAGGCCGGCGTTGTCGTCCTTGTTGTCCTCCAGGCTGACGACCTCCTCGGCGGTCAGACCCCGGTAGGTGGCGTCGATCTCGTCGGCCTTGAGCGCGCTCACCATGTCCGCGGACTTCTCGAAGTAGCGGATGGTGACCGCGTCGTTCTTCCGGTTGGCGAAGCCCTTGTAGTCCGGGTTCTTCTTCAGCTCGGCGGTCTTCTGGCCCTCGTAGGACTCCAGGAGATACGGGCCGGAGCCGGTGACCTTGCCGTCGTCGCGGATCTTGTCCTTGCGGTAGTCGCCGGGGGCGACGAGCGACATGGCGGGCGTGGCCAGGATGAACGGGAACGTGGCGTCGGACTTGTTCAGGTGAAAGACGACCGTGTCGTCGCCCTTGGTCTCGATCCGGTCCAGCGAGCCGAGCATCCCGGCCGGGCCGCCCTTGAAGTGGATGTCCACGATGCGGTCGATGGAGTACTTCACGGCCTCGGCGTCGAGCTTCTCGCCGTTGGAGAACTTGAGGTTCTTCTTGAGCGTGCACCGGTACGCCATGCTCGTGGCGTCGGTGAACTTGCATTCTTCCGCCGCGTCCGGCTCCGGGCTCGTACTGCCGGTGGGGAAGCTCACCAGGGTCTGGTAAACGTTCCGCATCAATTCCCAGGAACCGTCCCAGGCCGCCGCCGGATCGAGCGTGGACGGGGAACTGGTCGTCCCGACGGTTATCTTCTGGTTCGTTTCCGATCCGCTGTCGGAAAGGAGACCGCAGCCGGCCAGCAGAGAAAGGGAAGCTAGGGCTGCAGCAGCCTGCAGACTGGCCCGGTAGAACACGCGCACGCTCCTCGATCAGCCATGGGTCGGCAGACCATACCGCAGCGCCCCACCAGGTCAATCCGCAGACCCGGCGGGGCACTTGACTCAATCAGGGCCAAATCGGTCCAGGCCGCTCTCAGCCCACGCCCGCGTTGAGGAGGATTCCTCCGTCGACCACGAGGGTCTGACCGGTGATCCAGTCGGACTGCGCGGAGGTCAGGAAGGCCGCCGCACCTCCGATGTCCTCGGGCACACCGAGCCGGCCCAGCGGATAGGCGGCGGCCGCCTCCGCTTCGCGGCCCTCGTAGAGCGCCTCGGCGAACTTCGTCTTGACCACGGCCGGGGCGATCGCGTTGACCCGGACGACCGGGGCGAACTCGTGCGCCAGCTGGGCGGTCAGGTTGATCATGGCCGCCTTCGACATCCCGTACGCGCCGATGAACGGCGAGGGGGCGACGCCGGCGACGGAGGCGATGTTCACGATCGCCCCGCCGTTCTCCTTCTGCCAGGCCTTCCAGGTCTGCTGGGCGAAGCCGAGCGCCGAGATCACATTGGTCTCGTAGACCTTGCGGGCCACGTTGAGGTCGAGCTCGGCCATGGGGCCGAAGACCGGGTTGGTCCCGGCGTTGTTGACCAGGAAGTCGACCCGGCCGAACGCCTCCATCGTGCGCTCGACCGCCGCGGCCTGGTGCGCCTCGTCGTGCGCCTTGCCGGGGATGGCGATGACCCGGTCGGCGCCGAGCCGCTCCACGGCCTCCTTGAGGGCGTCCTCGCCCCGCCCGGTGATGGCGACCCGGTCGCCGCGGGCGACGAGCGCCTCGGCGATCCCGTAGCCGATGCCCCGGCTGGCTCCCGTGACGAGGGCGACCTTTCCGCTGTCCTGCACCGTCATGATGTCCGCTGCCCTTCGGATCAGTTGAGGGGTCCGCCGGCCACGTACATGACCTGGCCGGAGACGAAGCCCGCGTCGTCGCCCGCGAAGAAGGCGATGGCGTTCGCGACGTCCTCGGGACGGCCGACGCGCTGGACCGGGATCTGGGTGGCGGCCGCCGCCTGGAACTCCTCGAAGCCCATGCCGACGCGCTCGGCGGTCTGCGCGGTCATCTCGGTGACGATGAAGCCGGGCGCGACGGCGTTGGCGGTGACGCCGAACTTGCCGAGCTCCTTGGCGAGCGTCTTGGTGAGGCCCTGGAGCCCCGCCTTGACCGCGGAGTAGTTGGCCTGGCCCCGGTTGCCGAGGGCCGAGGAGGAGGAGAGCGAGACGATCCGGCCGAACTTGGCCTCGACCATGTGCGCCTGGACGGCCTTGGCCATCAGGAACGCGCCCTTGAGGTGCACGTTCATCACGATGTCCCAGTCGGACTCGCTCATCTTGAACAGCAGGTTGTCGCGGAGCACGCCCGCGTTGTTCACGAGGATCGTCGGCGCGCCCAGCTCGGCGGCGACCCGCGCGACGGCGGCTTCCACCTGACCGGCGTCCGACACGTCGCAGCCGACGGCCAGCGCGGTGCCCCCGGCGGCGGTGATCTTCTCGACCGTGTCCTTGCAGGCCGCCTCGTCGAGATCGAGTACGGCGACGGCGCGGCCCTCGGCCGCGAGGCGTACGGCGGTGGCGGCGCCGATGCCCCGCGCCGCTCCCGTCACGATGGCGACGCGCTGCTCGGTGGTGGACATGCTTGGTTCTCCTCGCCCTTGGATAGCGGCTCAGCGGACATCGGGGCGCTTCCCCGCCAGCCCTGACACTCCCTGGCGGAGAGACCTCCGATTGCTGAGCAACCGCTTAGTACCTTCAGCAGACGAGACGCTAGAAGCCCTGGCACCCGGTGTCAACGGCGCACGCCCCGGCGGGCCCTACGTCACACCGGGCGGGAGCGTTCGCCGCTGTGCCGTCGTGGTCCCACCGGGGCGCGGATCAGCGCACGAGGAGGTCGAGGAGCCGTTCCACCTCACCGGCCGGGTCGGTGGTCAGCCCGCTGTGCACCGCCCCGGGCTGGACGACCGTGGAGCGCGGGGCGATCAGCCAGCGGAACCGCCGGCCGGCGTCGTCGCCCGCCGCCTGACCGGCCTCCGCACCGCCGCCGCAGACCCCTTCGACGGCGCGCAGGGCGGCCCGCACCCCGACGACGTCGGCGTCCGGGTCGAGCGCCTTCAGCTTCGCCTCGTCGAGGTAGGTCCGGGCGGCCACGAACGAGTGGGCCCGGCAGTAGACGAGCACCCCGGCGTTGAAGCACTCCCCCCGCTCGACCCGGGGCACGACGCGCAGGAGCGCGTACTCGAAGACATCCCGCCGCGTCATCGGCCGCCCTCCTCGCCGGTACGGGCGGCCGCTGCGGCGCGGTCGTCGCCCGCGGCCTGCTTCCGCCGTGGTGGCAGCCGGTCGGTGAGCCAGCCCGGGGCCTGGGAGGGCCGGGTCACCGTGGGCGCGTCCAGCGTGATCCGCTCGTGAATGGTCGCGGCCCGCGCGAGCAGCGGGGCGACATAGGCCCGGCGCACCTCGTCGGCGGAGTCGAACCCGGGCTCGTCGGCCAGCCAGACGTCCGGTACGTCGGCGGCCACCTCGGTGAGCAGCTCCTCGGTGACCAGCGGGGCGAGCTCGGCGGCAGCCGCCGCGATGTCCGGCCCGAAGAGGGCCAGGACGTGGTCGGAGGCGTTGTACGGCTTGGCGGCGGAGGCCTGGGCACCCGGCCAGTTGTGGTGCCAGATCATGGTCGCGCCGTGGTCGATGAGCCAGAGGTCGCCGTGCCAGACGAGCAGGTTGGGGTTGCGCCAGGAACGGTCCACGTTGTTGATCAGCGCGTCGAACCAGACGATCCGCCCGGCCTCGGCCGCCCCGACCTCGTAGGCGAGCGGGTCGAACCCGAACGAGCCCGGCAGGTAGTCCATCCCGAGGTTCAGCCCACCACTAGCCCGGAGCAGCTCCTGCACCTCCTCGTCGGGCTCGGCGAGTCCGATGACGGGGTCGAGCTCGATGGTCACCAGCTCGGGCACCCGCAGTCCCAGCCGCCGGCCGAGCTCCCCGCAGATGATCTCGGCGACGAGCGTCTTGCGGCCCTGTCCGGCCCCGGTGAACTTCATGACGTACGTACCGAGATCGTCGGCCTCGACGATGCCGGGGAGCGAGCCGCCCTCACGCAGGGGCGTGACGTAGCGGGTCGCAATGACCTCTTCTAGCATTTCTTCGGGCCACCCATCCCTTGTGAAGTGAGCATCTTAAACCGGGGGTGATCACCGGGCGGGCCGGCCTCGGCACCGGCTCCCCCGGCGAACGGTTCGGTTCGTGCCGCGGTGGTGTCGGCGTTTCGGCCACTTCCTGCCCGGGCGCGCTCCGGGCCCCACCAGGGGTCCCGCGCCCGCGGGTTCCTGACGCCGGGGATCACGGGCCTCACAGCACGACCGGATGACGTGTGTTCGATATTGCGGTCGCCTCGTTGTACCTCGTGACTCTGCCGCAGCGACCGTCCGAGGGGGAACGATGACGTCGGCCATCACACAGGAGCAACCGCCGCAACGACCGCGAGGGGGCTCGCCGGACGGCCCGCCGGAGGAGGCCGGTGTTCGAGAGGAGGAGTATCTCTACCGGGACGAGTCCCGGCTCGGGGCCGGATCCCAGCTGACCTCACGGACCATGGCACGGCGCCTGCCCGCCCTCGTCCGGCGCTCGGTGCGGATGGCCTGGCACGTGGACCGCGGCGCGACCGTCGGCCTGCTGGTGTGCCAGATCGGGACCGGCGTCCTCGCCGCTCTCGGCCTGCTGGCCGTCACGGGCACGATCACCGCGCTGGTCTCCTCGGGCGACATCACCGAGCGCCTGTGGGACGCGGCCCCGCAGCTCGCCGTCATCGCCGCGGCCGCCGGTCTGCGCGCGCTGCTGGGCATCACCGTCGTCTGGCTCACCGGCCGGCTGCGCCCGGTGCTCGGCCGGGCCGCGGAGCTGACGATGATCGAGGCGGCACTCGGCGCGGAGCTGGCCGCCAACAACAAGCCCGGTTACAACGACGCCTACGACATCGCCGACCGTGGCGCGCAGGTCACCCCCGACCTCGTCGAGGAGGCGCAGGACGTCCTCGCGGCCACCGCCACCCTCGCCGCCGGGGCGACCGTGCTGACCGTCCTGCACCCGCTGCTCCTTCCCCTCCTCCTTCTCGCGACCCTGCCGCAGGCCGCCGCCTACGTCCGCTCGGCCCGCGTGATCTACCTCGCCGGCCTGGAGACCTCCGGGCGGCGCCGGATGCTGAGCAAACTGCGCTGGCACATGGCCTACATGGAGTCCAGCGAGGAGATGCGGGCCTGTCTGGCCGGTCCCTTCCTCACCGGCCGCTACCGAAAGCTGGCGGCCACCGTCAACGCGGCCGAACGCAGCGCCGCGAACACCGGTGCCTGGATGGGACTGGCCGGGGCCGCTGCCGGCGGAGTCGCCTCGATCGCGGTGTGGGCGGCGCTGCTGTGGCTCCTGGCCTCGGGGCGGATGGACCTGGCGGCGGGCGGCGGCGCCGTCTTCGCTCTCCAGACCGCCACGGGCTCGGTGCGGGGCATCATCAGCGGCGGGGCCCGCCTGGTGCGCACCGGCTGGTACGTGCAGGACTGGCAGAACTTCCTCGACAACGCCCACGGCCAGGCCATGACCGACTCCCGTGGCACCGCCTCTCCGGCCGCCGCCCCGCGGCGCTTCGAGGTCCGCGACGTCACCTACCGCTACGACGGCGCCCCCAAGGACAGCCTGCGCAACGTCTCGCTGCGGGTGAAGCGCGGCGAGATCGTGGCGCTGGTCGGGGAGAACGGCTCCGGCAAGTCCACGCTCTCCCGCCTGCTGTGCGGGCTGCTGCTGCCCACCGAGGGGGACGTGGCCTGGGACCACGCCTCCACTGTGGACCTCGATCCGTGGGCGGCTTGGGAGCATGTCGCCCTGGTGCCGCAGAAGTTCACGTATCTGCCGCTGACGATGCGCGACAACATCACCTTCGGCCAGGGCGACACCGGCGACGCGGCCGTGCTCGCCGCGTGCGAGTCGTCCGGTGCTTCCGAGATCCTGCCGGAGCTCCGCTCCGGCCTGAACACCCTCCTCACCAGCGAATGGTTCGGCGGGCAGCAGCTCTCCGGCGGACAGTGGCAGCGCCTGGTCCTCACCCGCGCCTTCCACCGGCAGGCCGCACTGCTGGTGATGGACGAACCCACGGCCGCGCTGGACGCCCGCGCGGAGCACCGGATCTTCACCGGCCTGCGCGACCTGGCCAAGGACCGCGCCGTCCTGCTGATCACCCACCGCCTCACCAACGTGGCGGTCGCCGACCGGATCGTCGTCCTGGACGAGGGCCGGATCGTTCAGGAGGGCACCTACGCCCAGCTCACCCGGGAGCCGGGGCTCTTCCGGTCCCTGTGGGAACTGCAGCGCCGTATGAGCGACGGCACCACCTGACGGCCCCGGCCCGCCTCACCGGGGGACGCCGGGGGGGGACGCCTCTTCACCAGGGCACAGGGCCCTGGTCATCGAAGAGGCCCCCGGTCGGCCCGTCGTCGGGGAGGGTCGCGAGCCTGATCGCGACCCGTGCCCCTTCCTCGGCGGTGCGGGTCCCGCTGAAACCGTTCAGGTCGGTGGCCACATAGCCGGGGCACGCGTTGTTCACGAGGATCGGGGTGGAGCGCAGCTCCGCGGCGTACTGGACGGTGACCGCGTTGAGGAAGGTCTTCGTCGGCGCGTAGCCCCCGCTGATCCCTCCGAGGTCGGTGCCGGGGTCGGTCTGCAGGGTCAGGGAGGCGACGTGGCTGGACTGGTTGACGATCCGCGGATGCGCGGAGCGGTGCAGCAGGGGCAGCATCGCGTTGGTGACCCGGACGACCCCGACGACGTTGGTGTCGACCAGCCGCAGGAGGGCGGCGGGATCGAGCGACGTCGGCTCGTCGGGCCAACCACCCGCCGCACCCGCGTTGTTGACGAGTACGTCGAGCCGGCCCGCGCGCTCCTCCACGAGCCGGGCGGCGGCCCTCACGTCGGCGTCGTCGGTGACGTCGAGCGGGACGGCGAAGGCGTCCACCCCCCTCGCGCACAGCGCCGCGACGGCCTGCGCGCCGCGCTCCCGGTCCCTGGCACCGATGCCGACGCTCCAGCCGAGCGCGCCGAGGCCCGCAGCGATCTCGTATCCGATTCCCTTGTTCGCGCCGGTGACCAGCGCGATCGTCTGTTCGCTCATGTCCGCCAGCATCGGCGGCCTTGCGCCGGGGACCAACACCGTACGGGCCTGACAGCGATGCCTTCACGGCATCGGTCGTGGTGCGGGCGGGTTACGGTGCCGACATGGAGATGCGTGAGCTGCGGTACTTCGTCGCGGTCGCGGAGGAACTGCACTTCGGCAGAGCGGCCGAGCGGCTGGGGATCGCCCAGCCGGCGCTGTCCCGTGCGCTCGCCGGCCTGGAGGGACGGCTCGGGGTGGTGCTGCTGGAGCGGTCCAGCCGCCGGGTCCGGCTCACCGATGCGGGAGCGGTGCTGCTGACGGAGGCGCGGGCGATCCTCGCGGCGGCGGAGGCGGCCGAGCGCCGTACCCGGGAGGCGGTCGAGCGGCGGCCGCGTATCGCCCTGGCGGTCAAGGCCGGTACGGCGGGCGAGCTGCTGGCCAAGGTGCTCGACGCGTACGCCGCGCATCCCGGCGCGTGCGCGGTCGATCTGCTGCTGTGCGAGGCGCACGAGCAGCGGGAGCTGTTGTGCTCGGGGCGGGCGGACGTGGCGCTGCTGCACCTGCCGTTCGACGCCGTCACCGGACTGGACACGGAGGCCCTGCTGACCGAGGGGCAGGTCGCGGTCCTGCCCGGCGACCACCCGCTGGCCCGCCGGACGGCGGTGTCGCAGGCCGAGGTGTCCGCCGCGCCCGGTCCTCCCCCGGCCCGCTGGCCCGCCCCGGACGGCAGCTGCCCCGAGGGCCCCGGGGTCGCCGTGCGGAACCTGACCCAGCTCTTCCAGCTGATCGCCCTCGGCCGGGCCACCGTGGTCCTGCCCGCCTCGGCCGCCGTCGACCTGCGGCGGGACCTGGTCGCCGTGCCGGTGACGGACGCGCCGCCGGTGACGGCGGTGCTCGCCTGGCTGCCGGAGAGCCGGTCGCGGCCGGTGGCCGATCTCGTCCGGGTGGCGGCGACGGTCTGAGCCCTGATTCCTCCGAGGTCCGTCGCGGAAGGCGCCCCGCGCCATGTGGCGCAGCGGGTGTCCGGCGCCCCGGAGGAACGCGACGGTCCCGTGCGGCTGCCGGTCCGCCGGACGCCCCCGGCCCGGGCCCGGCATACCCCGTCCCGGTGGCGGGTAGTGGCCTGTTCTCCGCCGGTGCGGCGAGCGGGTCAGTGGTCCGTTCCCCGCCGGTGTCCGCACGGCTGGTCCCTGCCAGGTCGCGGGCACGTGCAGCCGACCGGGCCGCGTGTGCGGTGGCCCGGCCCGCCTTCCCATGGAGCGTCCATGCTGCGGATCCACTTCACCCCCGAGGACCTGACGCGGGTCAGGGTGGCCCCGGGGCCGGACTTCCTGTGGGAGATCACCAACAGCGTGCAGACCCTGCAACGGACAGACGGGGAGCGGGTGTTCGGCGCCTGGCGGCGCTGGGTGCGGCCGCGTCTCCCGGAGAGCCGCCGGTTGCTCTCCCCGCTCCTGCCGCCCCATGGGTACTCCCCCGACTTCCTCACCCCCACCTCAGGCGACCGCACCACGCTCGGGGCCGCCATCGACGCCCTGCTCGGTACCCCGCGCCCGAGGCTGCGGGCGGAGCTGACCCGGCTGGCCGGGACGAGGCGGCTGCCCGACTGGGCCGCCGCGCTGGCCGAGGGCGACCCGGACACGCTCGCACGGCTGGGCAAGGCGCTCCACGCCTACCAGGTCGAGGCACTCGTACCGCACTGGCGGCATGTCCGCGTGGCGCTGGAGGCCGACCGGGCGCTGCGGACACGGCATCTGATGGACGGCGGAACCGAGGCGCTGCTGACCGGTCTCGGGCCCGACGTCCACTGGCGGCCGCCCGTGCTGGAGGTCACCTACCCGGTCGACCAGCACCTGCGGCTGAACGGGCGCGGCCTGGTGCTCCAGCCGTCGTTCTTCTGCTGGCCCACCCCGACCACCCTGGCGGACAGTGACCTGCCGCCCGTCCTGGTGCATCCGATCCAGCACGCGGCCGGCTGGGCGGACACCGCGGGCGCCACGGAACCGGCGACCGGCCGGAGCCCTCTCGGCCGCCTCCTCGGGCAGACCCGCGCCGATCTGCTGCGGGCCACCCGCACCGGATGCTCGACCGTGGAGGCGGCCCGGATGCTCCAGGTGACCCACCCGGCCGTCAGCCAGCACATGAACGTCCTGCGCGGTGCGGGGCTGACCACCACCGTCCGCACGGCCGGCCGCGCCTTTCACGTCGCGACCGCCGAGGGGCGTGCGCTGCTGGCCGCCGAGGACCGCCGGGCGGGACGCGGGCCCGGCGCCAACCCGCGCCCGTAAGACAGGACTTACAGCGCTTGTGCCCGTCGCCGCCGGGCCACCACGCTGTCCCCTGGTCACCGCACCGCCCGGCCGGACGGCCCCACCCTCCCGGCCCCGCACGGCGACGTTCCCGTACGGCCCCGCCCCCCACAGGAGCCCTCATGCGCGCGAGACTTGTCCCCGGTGTGATCGCAGCACTCACCCTCGGAGCACTTCTGCTCCCCGGCACCGCTCAGGCCGCCCCCGCCCCCGCCGTCCCGGTCGTGGACGTACGGGCCCACGACTCGACGGCCGGCACCGCCCTCGCCTCGGGATACGACGAGCCGGGAACGGAACTGCGCGTCGACGCCGGGCGGACGAGCGCCGCCCGGTGGCTGGAGATCGACTACCAGGTCCAGCAGACCGGCTACTGGTGCGGTCCCGCCGCGACCCGCATCGCGCTCTCCGCCCGCACCGCCGCGCCGAGCCAGGGCGAACTGGCGGCGCAGCTCGGCACGACCGAGGCGGGCACCGATCACATCGGCCAGGTCACCGCCGTGCTCAACGCCCGTCTCGGCGGGGGCTGGTACGAGACCAAGGAGATGCCGAACGACCCGCCGACCCAGGCGCAGCGCGATCTCCTGTGGCACGACATCGTGTTCGACATCGACCGCAACTATCCGCTGGTCGCCAACATCGTCGCCCCGCCCGGCAACCAGCCGCCCGGTTACCCGCCGGACCAGACGATCTACCACTACTTCACCGTCTTCGGCTACGACGCGGTCGACCGCACGGTCCTCATCGCGGACCCCGCGTCCTTCGGCGGCAACCAGATCTACTGGATCTCCTTCGACCAGCTGGCCACCCTGATCCCGCCGAAGGGCTACTCCGCCTGACGCCCCGCACCCCACACCTCGCATCCCGCACTCCCCTGACCAGGAGGTCACGTTGAGCACCCGACGGCCCACCCGCAGAGGCGTCCTGAAGGCCGCCGCCGGAATCACCGCGACCACCGCGCTCGGCGCGGGAGGCGTCCTGGCGTCGGCGTCCGCCGCCCATGCGGTGGGCGACGGCTTCGGTCTGCGCATCGTGGACCGCGACGAGCGCGATCCCCGTATGCGCTACTTCCGCTTCGCGACCGACGCGATCAGCTGGAACCCCGGCGTCAACGTCCTGCTGCCGGACGGCTACCACTCCGGCGGGCGCCGGTATCCGGTCCTGTACCTGTTCCACGGAGGGGGCACCGGGCAGGACTTCATCACCTTCGACCGGATGGGCATCCGCGCCTGGACCGCCGGAAAGCCGCTCATCGTCGTGATGCCGGACGGCGGCGCCGCGGGCTGGTACTCCAACCCGGTCGCCTCCAACGTCGGCCCCCGCAACTGGGAGACCTTCCACATCGCTCAGCTGCTCCCGTGGGTGGACGCCAACTTCCGTACGTACGCGGAGTACGACGGCAGGGCCGTCTCCGGCTTCTCGATGGGCGGATTCGGCGCGCTGAAGTACGCGGCCAAGTACTACGGGCACTTCGCCTCGGTCAGCTCCCACTCCGGCCCGGCCAGCCTGCGCCGTGACGCCGGACTCGTCACCCACTGGGCCAACCTCTCGTCCGCCGCCGTGGAGTTGGGCGGCGGTACGGTCTACGGGGCGCCGCTGTGGGACGAGGCGCGGGTCAGCGCCGACAATCCGGTGCAGCGCGTCGGGAGTTACCGGAACAAGCGGGTGTTCCTGGTGGCGGGCACCAGCCCCGACCCGGTCAACTGGTTCGACACGGTCAACGAGACACAAGTCCTCGCCGGGCAGCGGGAGTTCCGGGGCAGTCTGGGCGCGGCGGGGATTCCGCACGAGTGGCACGAGGTGCCCGGCGGCCACTTCGTCCGCCCCGATCTGTTCCGGCGGGACCTGGACGGGATCGTCGCCCGCCTCCGTAAGGCCTGACGGGCTGAGGCCTGACGGCCCGGGCCACCGGCGTACGGCGCGGTCGTCGGCGTGAACACCGCGGTCGCAGGGCACGTACCTCTGACCGACGTGCCCGAGACGGGGACACCGACGAAGGGAATGCCGCGATGAGCACAACGCAGGAGCACCGGAGCCTCCTCGGACGCCGCACGGTCGTCGCCGCGGTGGGAGCGGCCGGAGCGGCTGCCGCCCTCACCGCGTGCGGCGGCGGATCGGACGACAAGGGAGGCTCCGACACGGTCGAGCAGCCCGGCAGCGGGGGCGAACAGCAGGGCGGTGCGGTGCTCGCCGCCACCGCCGACATTCCGGAAGGGGGCGGAAAGGTCTTCGCGCAGCAGAAGGTCGTGGTGACCCAGCCGAAACCGGGCGAGTTCAAAGCGTTCTCGTCCACGTGCACCCATCAGGGCTGCGCGGTCAAGGACGTCTCGGCCGGGACGATCACCTGCCCCTGCCACAACTCCACCTTCGACGCCGCCACGGGCAGCCCCACCGGCGGGCCCGCCACCCAGCCGCTGCCCGCCCGTGAGATCACCGTCGAGGGCGACTCGATCAGGCTGGCGTAGCCGCCGCCCCCTGTCTGCGGGGTCGCTTCCAGCCGCCGAGGACCGCGTCCGTGGTGGTGACGGTGGCGACCAGGGCCAGAGTGTTACGGACGATGGCGGGGGTGTACTCGGCGGGCACCCCCGCGATGGCGTCGGCCGGGACGACGGCCGTGTAGCCGAGGTTGACCGCGTCGAAGACGGCGTTGGGGATGGCGATGTTGGCCGAGACGCCGGTGACGACGAGCGTGCGGCAGCCGAGGTTGCGCAGCAGCGGGTCGACGTCGGTGCCGGCCAGGGGCGAGAGTCCGTGCAGCCGGCGGACGACGAGGTCCTCGTCGGCGACCTCGATGGGAGGTGCGACCCGGACGGCGGTGCTGCCGGTGTGCTGCTGGACGGGCAGCCGGGCGGCGGCGCGGAAGAGCCGGGCGTTGCGGTTGCCGCCGCGCCCGTCGGGCCGGCTCTCGGCGACCGCGTGCATGACCTGGACGCCGCTCTCGTGGGCGGCGGCGACGAGGCGGGCGATGTTGGCCAGCGCGCCCGACGAGCATGCGGCGGAGGCGAGTTCGGGCAGGGCGCTGTCCGGGCCCACGACGCCCTGCTGGCACTCGACGGTCAGAAGAACGGTGGTGGCGGGGTCGAGCAGCGCGGTGAGCCGCTCATGCGATTCCCTCGACGGCACGGGCACTCCTCTTCTGTCTCCGGGGCCGGTTCGGTCACCGGACCGGGCGCGCGAGAGTAGCGGCCATTGCGCCATGAAGGAAGAGCGTCCATGATTTCTGACACCCGGTCAGCACCATGGACTTCGAGGAGAGGGCGGCCATGACCGACACCCAGCGACGAGGCCGCCGGATCATGATGACGCCCGAGGAGCGGGACGCCTATCTCGGCCAACAGCGCACCTGCCGGGTGGCGACGCTCGGCGCGGACGGCGCTCCGCACATCGGCGCGCTGTGGTTCGTCTGGGACGGCGGCTCGCTCTGGCTGTACTCCATCACGCGCAGCCTGCGCTGGTCGCAGCTGCGCAAGGATCCCAGGATCGCCGTGGTCGTGGACGACGGCGAAGGGTACGAGGAGCTGCGCGGCGTGGAGCTCACCGGCCGGGCGGAGTTCGTCGGCGAGGCGCCCCGCACGGGCGAACCCTGCACCGAACTGGTGGAGCCGGAGCGGCTGTTCCCGGTGAAGTACTTCGGCATCACGGAGATGCCGCACGACGAACGGCACGCCTGGCTGCGGCTCACCCCGGAGAAGATCACCTCCTGGGACTTCCGCAAGCTCGCCGGTCTCGCCTGAACCCGGGGGCCGCTGCCCTTCGGGCTTCCTCTCAGGGGCTCACCCGCCTGCGGCCGCCACGCCCGCACCCGCCGCACGCAGCGCCGCCACCGCGGCCCGGACCGACGGACGGCGGTCCGCGTCCGTGCGCCAGACCACGTGGACGTGCCGCCGCATCGTCTGTCGCACCGGGACCAGCCGCACCCCGTCGGGAACCGGGCCGCGCCCGAGCCGCGGGGCCACGCAGACGCCGAAACCGGCAGCGATCAGGGCGAGTTGCGTGTGGTGCTCACCGGCCAGGTGGGCGATGCGCGGCTCGATGCCCCGGGAGCGGAGGGTGAACATCAGCCAGTCGTAACAGAATTCGCCCTCGGGCCAGGACACCCACGGATCGTCCGCGAAGTCCTCCAGGTCCACCTCGTCGCGGTCCGCCAGCGGATGCCCGGCGGGCATGGCGATGTCCGGTGCGTCGTCGAGGAGTTCGGCCTTGGTCAGCCCACCGGGCACGGGCAGCCGCTTGTTGCTCCAGTCGAGCACGACGGCCAGGTCGACGTCTCCGCGGAACACCGCGCGCAGCCCCTGCTCGGGCTCCAGCTCCCGGGTACGGACGGTGAGATCGGGGTGGTCCGCGCGCAGGGAGGTGAGCGTCGCGGGGAACAGCCCCCGGGCCGCGGTCGGGAAGGCGCAGATCCGTACCTCGCCGACGACCTCGCCCCGCTGGGCCTCGATGTCGGACTGGGCGAGCTCCACCTGCGACAGGATCCGCGCGGCGTGGTCCGCGAGCAGCCGGCCGGCGTCGGTGAGGCGGACGCCGCGGCCGTTCTTGGCGAGCAGCCGCTGCCCCACCTCGCGCTCCAGCTTGGCCATCTGCTGCGAGACCGCCGACGTCGTGACGTGCAGCCCGTCGGCCGCCCCGCTCACCGAGCCGTGCCGGGCGAGGGCGTCCAGGGTGCGCAGCCGCTCCAGGTTCAACATGTAAGCGATGCTACGCGATCCACCGCAGTAACATTCGCTTGTCCTACGACGTCGTCTTCGTCAGGCTGGACCGCATGAGCGCTCCCTGCGAGCCGAGGGCCACGGCCCCGGCGTCAGCCCCTCCCGTCCCGCCCGTGCCGTCGGCGACGACCACGGCATCGGCGTCGGCCCCGGCCGCCCGGCGGCCGGCTCTCGACTGGCGGATCCGGTTCGCGGGGCTCTCGCTCATCTGGGGGTTCAGCTTTCTGCTGATCAAGGTCGGGACCGAGGGGTACGCCCCGTTCCAGGTCACCTTCGGCCGCCTGCTGGCCGGTACGGCGGTGCTGGTCGCCGCCATGGCGATGCGCCGGGAGCGGCTGCCGCGTTCGGCCCGGACCTGGGGCCACCTCACGGTCGCGGCGCTGCTCCTGAACGCGCTGCCGTTCTCGCTCTTCTCCTACGCGGAGCTGACGATCCCCTCGACGCTGGCCGGGATCTGCAACGCGACCTCACCGCTGTGGGGGATGGCGCTGTCGGTGGTCGCTCTGTCGGAGGACCGACCGACCCGCCGCCGGGTGGCCGGCCTGGGCGTCGGCTTCCTCGGCGTCCTCACGGTGCTGGGCGCCTGGCAGGGCTTCTCCGGCCTGGACCTGCCGGGCACGGGCATGGCCCTGCTCGCCTCGTTCTGCTATCCGGTCGGCTGGATCTACGTCCGCCGCACCCTGGCCGGGACCGGCTCGTCAACACTGGCGCTGACGGGCAGCCAGCTGTGCCTCGCCACGGTGCAACTGGCGGTGGTGACACCGCTGTTCACCTCCGCCCCCACCTCCCTCCCGCTTCTGCCCACGCTCTCCGTTCTCGCCCTGGGGGCGCTGGGCACGGGCCTCGCGGTGCTGCTCCAGTACGGCCTGGTCCAGGAGGTCGGCCCGACGACGGCCCAGATGGTCACGTACTTCATCCCGGTGATCGCGACGGCGGCGGGCGTCGCGCTGCTCGGCGAACAGCTGAGCTGGAACACCCCGGTCGGGGCACTGGTCGTCCTCGTCGGGGCGGCCCTCACCCAGAGCCGCCCCCGCCGGACCGCAGCCACCGCCCCGATCCCGACCCCCGCCCCGGAGGGCAGCCTGCCCGCCGCTCCGGCCCCGGGATCGCCTCCGGTCGAGGCCGCCGGACGCGGCCCCCGCCCGCCTCAGCCGTAACTGACCGGCCGCGCGGGCTCCGCCGCGGCGGCCACCGCGTCCGCCAGGGGCCCGATGTCCGCCGCGGTCAGCGGGGAGACGGTGAGCCGGACGGCCTGAGGCGTGTTCAGCCGGAAGCGGGCGCCGGGGGCGGCGGCCCAGCCCGCGTGGAGCAGCCGGGCGACCGCTCCGGTCTCGTCGCTCACGGGCACCCACACGTTCATCCCGCTGCGACCCCGGGCGCCGACACCGCGTTCCGCCAGTGCCTGGATGAGCGCGTCCCGCCGGTCACCGTAGGACCGGGCGACCGTACGGGTGTCGACGGCGCCCGAGGTCCACAGTTCGAGCACGGCGCGCTGGAGCAGGCGGCTGACCCAGCCGGGCCCGAGCCGGTGCCGCCCCTCCACCCGGTCGACCGTGACGGCGTCCCCCGTGAGCGTGGCGACCCGCAGATCCGGACCGTACGCCTTGGCCGCCGAGCGGATGAACGCCCAGTGGACCGTCGCCCCGGCCAGCGGGTGCAGCGGCAGGTCGACGATGGCGTGCCCGTGGTCGTCCTCGATCAGCAGCACGTCCGGGTGGCGGGCGAGGACCGCGCGCAGCTCCCGGGCGCGCCGGGCGTCCACCGAGGCGCCGGTCGGGTTCTGCGCCCGGCACGTGACGACGAGGGCCCGCGCCCCGGACCGCAGCGCCCGCTCCACATCCGCGGCCAGCGGCCCGGAGTCGTCCACCCCGACCGGTACGGCACGGAGCCCGAGCGCCGGTACGAGGTCGAGCACGCTGCCCCAGCCGGGGTCCTCCACGGCCACCGTGTCACCCGGCCTGAGGTGCGCCGCGAGAACCCGCTCGATCGCGTCGAGGGCACCGGAGGTCACGGCGACCGGCCCGGCGGGAACCCCGTCGGCGTCCAGCGCGGCGCGGGCGTACGCGGCGAACTCCGGGACCACGGGGGCCTGCCCGTACAGACCGCGGCTCACCGCGTCGGCGGCGGCGGCCGCGGCGAGCGCCGGCCCGGGGTCGGGCAGCAGCTCCGGATCGGGATTGCCCTCGCCGAGGTCCCGGACGCCCGGCGGCGCCTCGATCCGCAGGGAGCCACGCGAGGTGCTGGCCGGGGCGGCCCGCACCCGGCTCCCCCGGCGGCCCGCCGTCTCGATCACCCCGCGCTCGCGCAGCGTCCGGTAGGCGGCCGCCACGGTGTTGGGGTTGACCTCCAGCCGCGCGGCCAACTCCCTCATGGGCGGCAGCACATGGCCCGGCGGAAGGTCCCCGGAGCCGACCCCGCGCTCGACGCTGGCGGCAATCTCCGATGCACGCCGCCCACTGATCCGATACTCTCCTAGCACAAACCACATTATGCACTAGTGCAATGGAGTTCAGCACATGCAGCACACCGCAACGCCCGACAGCGCGGGACAGGACGTGGCCGCCCCCTACCTGCCCACCGACCGCACGGTCCCCACCCGGTCCAGGGACCGCGCCTCCTACGACCGGGAGCTGGTCCACTCGATCCTCGACGAGGCCTACCTCTGCCATCTGGGCTTCGTGCGTGACGGCGCCCCGGTCGTCCTGCCGACCCTCTTCGGCCGGATAGGCGAGCGGCTGTACGTCCACGGCTCGACGGGCTCGCGACCGCTGCGGGCGGCGAAGAGCACGGCCCCGGGACTGCCGGTCTGCCTGACGGTCACCCATGTCGACGCCCTCGTGCTGGCCCGGTCCGCCTTCCACCACTCGATGAACTACCGCTCGGTGGTGGTGCACGGCACGGCCGTGACGGTGACCGACCCCGAGGAGTTGCGGCTCGCCCTGGACGCGATCGTGGACCAGGTGGTGCCCGGCCGCTCCCAGGACTCCCGCCCCGCCAACGGCAAGGAGCTGGCCGCGACCGCGGTGATCCGGCTGGACCTGAACGAGGTGTCCGCGAAGGTCCGCACCGGCGGCCCCAACGACGAGCCCGAGGACGGCGCCCTCCCGCACTGGACCGGCATCGTCCCGCTCACCCGGGGCTACGCCCCGCCGGTCCCGGCGGACGACCTGGACCCGGCCATCGGCGTACCGGACTACCTGTCGGCGCTCTGACGGCGGCGGAGGCCGACCGCAACGGCGCGGAGGCATCCGCCGACGTCATCCGGCTCCGGCCGGGCCCGTCACACGGCCACGGGCTCCTTCCGGCGGGCGACCGCCGCGCCGCGCGCCTCCGCGAGGGCCAGTCCGGCCACGGCGGCCAGCAGAAGCAGCGTGCCGAGGACCGTGGCCGCCGTCAGCCGCTCCCGCAGGACGGTCACCGCGATGACGGCCGCGCTCACCGGCTCCAGGAGCATGATCACGGATACGGTGGCCGCGCGGACGGCGGCCGCTCCGGCGAAGTACAGCGCGTAGGCGAGGGCGGTGGGGACCGCCGCCACATAGACGATCAGCCACAGCACCTGCCCGGTCTCGGCGGTGTGCGGCACCAGCCCCTCGGCCAGGGCCATGGGCAGCAGGCCCACCGCTCCGATGCCGAACGCCCAGGCGCTGGTGGTCAGCGCGTCACCGCCGCCGCCGTCGCGCCCGAGCCACCGGGTGAGCAGCGTGATCGCCGCGTACCCGGAGGCGGACAGCAGCGCGAGCAGCACCCCGGCCGGTACGACGTCGCCGCCCTCACCGCCCAGGACCAGCACGGCGAGCCCGGTCAACGCCCCGGCAACGGCGGCCAGTCCGCCCAGGCCGAAGCGTTCGCCCAGCAGCACACGCGCCCCGACGGCGATCAGGACCGGCCCGGCGCCGAGCGTGACGACGGTGCCGACGGCGAGCCCGGTGACCTCGACCGCGGCGAAGTACGCGCTCTGGAACACGGTGAGCCCGATCCCGGTGCCGAGGATGCGGAGCAGCCGGCGTCGCCGGGGTTCGGGTTCCCGGGGCGTGCGGCGGGGGCGCAGCGCGAGCGCCCCGGCGAGCAGGACGAGACCGCCCGCGCAGCGCCAGAAGGACAGGGCGAGGGGGCCGAGATCGCTGACCCGGAAGATCAGGGACGCGGCCGCGCCGGCGGTGCCCCAGGCGACTCCGGCGATGACGAGGTACAGCAGGCTCCGCCCGACGGGCAGCGCGGACGGGACAGGGAAGGACATGTGACTTCTCCAGCGGAAGACAGGGGTTCGACGGATCGCTCGGCTCCGCACGCGGGCAGCGACGAACCGCTCGGGGACTGCCCGAGCCCGGTCTTCGTCAGGAGTGGCCGCGCGCGCTAGGCGGCAGGCGGCGGCAGCACAGTCAGATGCATGGTCGGCACACTAATGCGGGGCCCGGCCGTGGGACAACTCGTCCTCGACCGGCCCGGCGACCGCCCCGGTGCCGGCCCCGGCGGCGACCGGACCGGAAGGAGGCTTCGGCGCGGCGGACTGGGCGATGAACGCACCGGTCAGCACGACGAATCCACCGATGAGCTGCGGCGCGGAGAGATGCTCGCCGAGGAGCACCCAGGCCAGCCCGGTGGCGATGACCGCTTCGAGGCAGGCGACGACCCCGGCCACCTGCGGCGAGAGCATCCGGACCGAGACGACCCCGGTGGCGTACGCGAGGACGGTGGCGAGCAGCACGATCCAGCCGAGCAGCAGCCAGGCGGGGACCTCGTCGCCGTTCATGCCCGCGCTGCCGCCCAGCAGCGCCCAGTCCATGCCCCAGGGGCGGGCGACGACCGTGAGGACGGCCGCGCCGACGATCAGCCCGTACGCGATGACGCCGACGGGGTGCGGGGGTTCGGCGCCGTCACCGGACCGGCCGTCCTGCCCGCCGTGGTCGGACAGGACGAAGTACCCCACCTGGCAGCAGGCGGCGCCGAGGGCGAGCAGCAGTCCGAGGAGATCGAAGCTGAGCCCGGCCCAGACCTCGACGACACACGCGAGTCCGCCGACGGCCAGCACCACACCGACGGCGGCGGCCCGGGTGACGGGCCTGCGCTGCACGAAGCGGACCCAGCCGAGGACCAGCGCGGGCGCGAGATATTCGACCAGGAGTGCCACCCCGACCGGGATACGGGAGATCGAGGCGAAGTAGAACGCCTGGACCCCGGCCACCGCGAAGAGGCCGAACCCGGCGAGCAGGGCGGGGCGTTCCCGTACGAGGCTCCGGTGGCGCCAGGCGACCGGCAGCATGATGAGGGCGGCGCCCGCGACGCGGAGCCAGACCACGTGCAGCGGGTCGAGTCCCGCCTCGATCAGCGGCTTGGCCGCCACTCCGGAACCGCCGAACGCAAAGGCGGAGAGCAGGGCGAGTCCCAGCCCTGCGCTTCTGCCCTGGAACCTCGAAGACGCGTGCATCGGCACATCATGGCAGCAGTCGACAGCACCGTCACCCTCGTGACACCTGTCGAGACGACGCCCTCGGGGGCGAGCACCACGAAACCTCAGCCGCGCCGCGACTCCTCGGCCGCGAGCACCCCCGCGACGCGGTCGGCCAGCCACCGGGCGTCCACGCCTCCACGGGCGAGCACCTCCACCGCGCGCGACTCGGCGTCGGCGGCCAGCGCGGCGAGCAGGTCGAGACCGGCGGCCCGGTCCTCGCCGCGCGACGCCGCGCGGTACAGCGCGTCGTCCAGCGCGGCCAGCGCGGAGGGCGACCAGCCGTCGGCGGCCGGGTCGCGCACCACGGGAACGGCACCGGAGTCCTCGACGGAGCCCTGCCAACGGAGCCCGTAACCGATGCTGCGCTGAACGAGATAGCCGAGCACCCTGGCGAGCTGCGGCCCGCCGTCGAAGGCCTCACGGACCTCGGGGTCCGCCTCGATCAGCGAGTGCAGAAGGTGGGCGGTGTCGATCTGGCGGTCCCCGTCCCGCAGCGCACGCCTGCGCGCACCGGTCAGCACCGCTGCCAGTTCGTCGGTGAAACGGGCATCGAGTTCGGGGGGGTTCGGTGCGGGCTGCTCAAGGATCCGCGGCGTCCGGTTTTGCACCTCTCTACCCCATCAGTCCCGGGGCCGGAATGCATCGCCGGAGCGACCCATTGAGCATCCCACCGAAGTTGGGGACGGCCGTGCGATCCGTCATCCTTGCGGATGAGATCGCCCCGAGGGGACACAAGCATGAGACGCCCGGGGCGCGCCGCCTTGCACCGCACGCCCCCCTGGCAACCGCGAACCCCCGCGCGCACGTCCCAGACGCCACAGCGCACGAGCGGGGACGGGAGGGGAGGAACGGGTGTTCTGGATGGTCGCCCTGCTCGCCCAGGACGGGCTGCAGTACGTCTACCGCGTGTACGCACCCGACGACGCCCTGCCCGCCGATCTCTTCTGGACGGCCTTCCACTGCCACGACGACGGACCCCATCCCCGCGCGTCGGACCGCTTCGACGCCGCGGTGATCTGGCGGCACCGGCAGCCCCAGCAGATCTGACGGTTCATCAGTATTGAATGTTGGCGCGGCCCCCGCTACGTTCCGCGAACCGATACCGGACGAACCAGGGGTGGTCGCATGGCTGAAGTCAGCGCCGAGGCACGGATCGAGGCACCCGCCGGGAAGGTCTGGGACCACCTCACGGACTACGGGTCGTACGGGGAGTGGAACGCCACTCACACCAGCTTCCCCGGGGGCGGGCCGGCCGAGCTGAAGCTCGGGGCCGCCTACGAGGAGAACATGAAGCTCATGGGCTTCCCCGCCGAGGTGACCTGGACGGTCGACGCCCTGGAGCAGGGCCGCCTGCTGGCGACCCGGGGCAAGGGCCCGATGGGGGTCAACCTGGCGATGCGGTACTCCCTGACCCCGGAGGGCGACGCCACGACGGTACGCATCGACGGGGAGTTCACCGGCGCGGCGGTCTCGCTGATGGGCGGCAAACTCACGGACTCCGCGACGGCGGCGCTCCAGGAGTCGCTGCGGAAGCTCGACGGTCTCGCGACCGCGTGACCCACGCCTGAACGGTACGCAAAGGGCCCCGGGGGGAATCCGTTCCCGCGGGGCCCTTCACGTACCACCTGCCGCGCCGCATACCTTCCGCGCCGCATAACCGCGCACGGCTCAGTGCTCGTCGGCGAGGATCAGGTAGAGCTTCTTGCGCGCGTCATTGATGACGGTCAGCGCCTTCTGCCGCTGATCGGCGGAGCCGGTCTTCCAGACCTGCCCGAACGCCTCCATCAGACCGAACCCAGCCTGCCGGATCTCGTTGACGCCTTCCCAGTCGACACCACGCCCCGCCTCCTCCCAGGGAGCCTCGGGGCCGGTCTCGGCCTCGCTCCGCCCGGATTCGGTGAGCGTGAACAGCTTCTTGCCGCCCTCGCTGGCGCTGACGATCAGGCCCTCGTCCTCCAGTAGCTGGAGCGTCGGGTAGACGGAGCCCGGGCTGGGCCGCCAGGCCCCGCCGCTGCGCTCGCCGATCTCCTGGATCATCTCGTAACCGTGCATCGGGCGGTCCTTCAGCAGAGCCAGGATCGACGCCCGCACGTCACCGCGCCGCGCCCTCCCCCGACCGCCGCCGCCCCGGCCGCGCCCGCCCCCGAAGGGACCGCCCCCGAAGGGACCGCCGCCGAAGGGCGGCCCGAACGGCCCGAAAGCGGCTCGCCGGCCGTCACCCTCGCCTCGACCGTGATGACCGGGCCCGCAGTGCCCCGGCCCGTGCTCGTGTCCATGTCCGTGTGAACGCATCGCTACGCTCCTTCCACCGTTGATCTGTCGCGATGCGTCAACGATATATCGGAAACTATCGGATGACAAGACCGTCGGGGCGTGGACCGCCCGTGCTGCCCGCCCCGCCCCCTGACAGAAAAAATCAAGGTCCGCCCGGCGGCCGCTGCGACACAATCGCGGGATGATCGGCAGACGGATCACCTATCGCATCGCGGACGGCGTCCGCATACCCGGTACCTGGCGGCACGCCTTCATCCGCAACGGCAGGTACTTCCTCACCGACCTCTTCATCTACGCCGACGGACTCATCGACTGCTGGGGCCTGGTCACGATCGAGGAGTTCGAGGAGAAACTGCGGACCGGCTGGGTGGCCACCACACTCCCCGACGGCGCCGAGGCCTCCGCACACCATCTGGCGAGCTGGAGGTTCAGCGAGCCGCAGAGCCGGCTCACCCCCGAGCTGGTCATCGCCGAAGTCCGCGACACCATCGATCAGTTGAACAAACGGCCCGACTCGACCGGACGCGCTCTGGCCGCCGTCGACGTCTTCCTCGCGGACCGGACCGAGGAGAACCGAGCCGCGGCGGAAGCCGCGTTCCTCGCCGTCCCGGCTTCCCAGCGCCGCTACGCGCTGGGCGACATGGACAGCAAGGACTGGCCGCTGCGGGTCCTGGTGGCAGGGCCCGGGGGCCGGACCTATCTGCCGGGCGACCCGCCGGTCTCCCAGGAGGACCACGACCGGGCCCTCGCGTACTTCGAGGAGCGCGCCCACTGGAGGCGGGAGTACGACACACGCGTCCCGGCGGACGGACCGGCAACCCCGCACGCCCCCGCGATCCAGCTCTACCAGTCGTATCCGGACAAGCCGGAGGCCGACCCCGGCCACCGCGGACTGCGCAACGACTACCCCGCCCCCATCACCGTCGGGGAAGTCCTCCACCCCTCCGTCGCCCACGCCTACTGGGCCCTGTCGGTCGCGCAGCCGGAGATCAGCAGCGCGATCACCGCGGCGGACACCGCTCACACGGCACGCGAGCTCGCGGCCGCGGCACCCCGCCGTGAGGG
Source organism: Streptomyces globisporus C-1027 (assembly GCF_000261345.2). Lineage (NCBI taxonomy): Bacteria > Bacillati > Actinomycetota > Actinomycetes > Kitasatosporales > Streptomycetaceae > Streptomyces > Streptomyces globisporus. The sequence goes on from NZ_CP013738.1 coordinate 1,078,329, forward strand.
CTGGGAGCACGTCCGCACCGCCGTCATGACCGGCCTGCTCCGCGCCAAGTACGACCAGCATCCCGAGCTGGCCGAGATCCTGCTGGCGACGGACGACGCCACCCTGATCTACGACGACATGGACTCGACCTTCTGGGGCGACGACGCCGGTCGCGGCCGCAACTGGACCGGCCGTCTCCTCGAACTCGTCCGCTCCGAACTGCACCTGCGGCGAAACGGGATCCCCGGACTGTGATTGGGCGGACCGTCTCCTGCGGGCAGGCCGGGCAGACCGGGCCCGCAGGAGACGGCCCGGTGAGTCCCCTCTCTCAGGGCGCGCCCCGGTAGCGGGCCACGATCGTGGCCGCGCGGTCGCGCAGGGCGGTACGCAAGGACTGCGGAGACAGGACTTCCGCGTCCGTGCCGAGCTGCCATACCGCCCATTCGGCGTGCCGCGCGTCCTGGAAGGTGACCTCGAGGCGCGACCAGCCGTCCGCTTCCGGGCCCTCCGCGCGGACGGCCCGGACGGTGCCCAGCAGTTCCTCGCGTCGCATCGGGCTCACCCGTACCAGCGCGGTGATGTGGTCGTCGGAGAGGAACCGCGCGGAACGTTCCCGCCAGATCCGGTCCAGGTCGACGCGGTCGGGCCGCTCCGCCGGATCGGGCAGTTCCTCGGCCGCCAGCACACGCGACAGCCGGTAGGTGCGGTCCTCGCCGGATCGCGTGGCCAGCAGATAGCCCCGGTCCCGTACGGTCACCAGGCCGATCGGGTCCACCGTGCGCCACTGCGGCGCCCGGCCCGCGGGCGCGTAGTGGATACGCAGCTTGTGCCCGGCGAGCACGGCGCGGCGGACCGCCAGCATGGTGGTGTCGGGCACCTCGTCGGTGACCGTGCGGCGGGAGAGCAGATCGGTCTCCGGGTCGACGAGGAACCGCTGGGCCGCGTCGCCCGCGGCGGCCTGATGGCTCTCGGGCAGCGCGTCGACCACCTTCCGCATGGCCGAGGCGAGCGCCGCCCCGAGGCCGAACACCTGCTCCCCGCGCCCCGATCCGGCGGCCAGCAGGGCGAGGGCCTCGTCGTGGTTCAGCCCGGTGAGCTCGGTCCGGAAGCCGGGCAGCAGCGCGAACCCGCCGTGCCGGCCGCGCTCGGCGTAGACCGGGACGCCGGCCGAGGACAGCGCCTCGATGTCCCGCAGCACCGTGCGGGTGGACACCTCCAGCTCGCGGGCCAGGGTGTCGGCGGTCAGCCGGCCGCGCTGCCGCAACAGCAGGACCAGCGAGACCAGTCGGTCGGCACGCATGCGGGAACCCTAACGAAATACCTGACCAAGGGCGTCATCATTTGTTGGAAGGCTCCCCTCGTACCTTCTCGGTCGAATCGAATGGAGCTGAAGTGGCAGTGGACCGAACCGCCGTCAACCCGGTGACCTGGTCGGTGGACCTGGGCTTCAACCAGGGCGAACTCGTCTCCGGACAGTCGCGGACCCTCTACATCGCGGGGCAGACCGCTACGGGCAAGGACGGCAAGCCCCAGCACGACGGTGACATGGCGGCCCAGCTGGCGCTGAGCGTCGACAATCTGGAGGCCGTCCTGAGCGAGGCCGGCATGTCTCTCGCGAACCTCGTCCGGCTCAACGTCTACACGACCGACGTCGGTCTGCTCTTCCAGCACTACGGCATGCTGGCGGGACGGCTGGGCGCGGCCGGGGTGGCGCCGGCCAGCACGATGCTCGGGGTGACGCGGCTGGCGATCCCCGGGCTGATGGTCGAGCTGGAGGGCACCGCCGTCGCCTGACGCGACCTCGTCCGACGGTCCGGCACGAGCCGGGCCGGACCGTCGGGCGAGAACGCCTTCCTGCGGCGAGCACTGGCGCCATCTGATCGCCAACAACGGCCCGGTCCTGCACCTCCAGTGCCCGCGCTGTACGCACACCTGGTCGCTGGACACCCGGCCCGGCCTCCCCCACCGCAACGACGGCACCTCCTGCCTGTGAGACGCCGGCCGTCTCGGAGCCGCGTGAGGCCCAAGAGCCTCCGGCCGTCTCGGAGCAGCCGGAATCCCAGGAGCCAGACACCGCGAATTGGCCTTGGCCGGTCCCCGTTCCGGCGCTCTACGGTCGGCGTATGAGGATTCGCATCGTCGACGCGTTCACCGACCGCCCCTTCTCCGGCAACCCCGCCGGCGTGCTCCTGCTGGAGGGCGGTGCGTTCCCGGCCGCCGAACGCCTTCAGGAGATCGCCGCCGAGGTCAACCTCTCCGAGACGGCCTTCGCCCACCCGCTGCCGCCGGGCGGCACGGCCGACTGGGCGCTGCGCTGGTTCACCCCGGTCGCCGAGGTCGACATGTGCGGGCACGCGACGCTCGCCACCGCCCACGTCCTGCACACCACGGGCCTGGCCACCGGCCCGGTGCGCTTCACCGCGCGCTGCGGGATCCTGAGCGCGACCGCCCACCTGGACGGCAGCCTCACCCTCGACTTCCCCACCGCCCCGCTGTCCGAGGAGCCGGTGCCGTACGGACTCGCCGACGCCCTCGGGGGCGACCCCGTCTCGGTGCACGGAACCGGCGAGCACGTCGGTGACCTGCTCGTCGAACTCCGCGACGAGGCGGCCGTACGGGCGCTCGCCCCGGACTTCACCGCCCTGGCGGCCCACTCCCGGCGCGGCGTCATCGCCACCGCCGCGGCCGAGGACCCCGCCCGGGGCTACGACTACGTCTCGCGCGGCTTCTTCCCGGGCGTCGGCATCGACGAGGACCCGGTCACCGGCAGCGCCCACACCGCGCTGGCCCCCTTCTGGTCGGCCCGCCTCGGCCGCGACGACCTCACCGGGCTCCAGGCGTCGGCCCGCTCGGGGCTGGTCCGCACCGCGCTGCGCGGCGAGCGCACCCTCCTGACGGGCACCGCGGTCACCGTGATCGACGGCGAACTGCTCACCACCTTCTGAACCCGGGAAGCATCTGAACCGCGGAACCTTCTGAAACCCGGAGCAGGCCCCTAAGGCGTCGGCAGCCAGCCCACCCGGCCCGCGAGCAGCGCGTACCCGACGAACGCCCCGATGTCCAGGAGCGCGTGCGCGACGACCAGCGGGCCCACCCGGCCCCAGCGCCGGTAGAGCAGCACGAAGACGACGCCCATCACCACGTTGCCGATGAAGCCGCCGATCCCCTGATACAGGTGGTAGGACCCGCGCAGGACGGAGCTGGCCACCATGGCGGCCATCGGCGTCCAGCCCAACTGTCCGAGCCTGCGCAGCAGATACCCGACGACGATGACCTCCTCCACCACGGAGTTCTGGATCGCCGAGAGGATCAGTACGGGGAACTTCCACCAGACGTCGGGCAGGGATTCGGGAACGACCGTCAGGTTGAACCCGGTGGCGCGGGCCACGAGGTAGAAGGCGAGGCCGGCGCTGCCGATACCGGCCGCGACCAGGGTTCCCCGGCCGAGGTCGAACCAGGGCTTCGTACGGTCGAAGCCGATGGCCCGCAGGCCCGCCCCCTCCCGGATCAACAGATGCGCGACCAGTGCGACCGGCACCAGAGCCGTTGCGATCCCGAACATTTGCCAGGCCAGATCCAGCCATGGACGGCCCGGAGCGTACGAGCCGTTGAGCGTCGCCGCCTGGTCCTTCAATCCTCCCGGTTTCGTCAGGGATCCGACAAAACTGATGAGGGCCGACAGTGCGCTGGCGCCCAGGGAGAGCGCCAGGACCAGCACCACCTCGGACCGCAAGATCCTTCGTGACACGGCCTCTTGGGGATAAGAATCAGCCACGCGCCCGACCTCCACCTGCACACCTGCCTTTTGTTCTGCAATCGCGTCTCATCCCACCGACCGTCCCGCTAGGGTCTCGAATACAGGTACGAAGATCATGCGCGACAGGCCGGGGGACGACCACCATCGCTGATGGTCGGGTCCCCTTTTTCCTTGTTTGATCCTCAAGGAGGGGTACCACCGACATGGGACGTCATAGCTTGCCCGACAGCCACGCGGCGGAGGGACGCCGGGGCCACCTGAGCACCCGGCGTCGGCGTCGTACGGTCGCCGTCGCCACCCTGCTCGTCCTCGCCGTGGCGACGGGAACGGCTGTCGCGGCCAAGGGCGGTCTGTTGTCGTTCTCCGAGTCCTGCGAGGACTCCGCGGTACACCTGTCCGTGGTCGCGTCCCCGGACATCGCCCCCGCCGTACGTTCCATCGCCGAGCAGGCCCGCGCCGACGAGCTGAAGGCCGACGGCCGCTGCCTCGTGGTGGAGGTGCTGGCCCGCGACGCGCACAAGGTCGCCGAGGCCCTCGCGGCAGGGGACACGGAACCCGGCTTCCAGGTCTGGCTGCCCGACTCCGACCTGTGGCTGGAGCGGGCCAAGGGGCTCGGCGACGGCGTCCCCGTCTCCCCGTCCGACTCGGTGGCCTCCTCCCCCGTGGCCCTGGCCATGGTTCCCTCCGCCTCGCGGGCCCTGGGCTGGCCCCGTAAGACGTACACCTGGGCCGAGCTGGTGGCCGGGGCGCTGGGCTCGGACCGGGTGCGCCTCGGCGCCGCGGACCCGGCCCGCAGCGCCACCGGGCTGCTGGCCCTCGCCGGCATCGGCGCCTCGTCCGCGCGGCAGGGCGGGGACAGTGACACCCGGGTCGCCCAGACCGCGAAGGTGCTCGCCGAGCGGATGTCGGACGGCGACGCACAGGTGCTGGAGACCCTGGCGCGGAGCACGTCCGGGGCCGAGGAGGGCAATCCGAAGCGCAACCAGGCGGTCCTGCTCTCCGAGCAGGCGGCCTTCACGCACAACGCGGAGGCGACCGGCGCCAGCAAGCTGGATCTCTTCTACCCGGAAGACGGCACACCGCTGCTGGACTACCCGTACACGCTGGTAAACGAGGCGCGGCTGAGCACCCCGGAGTCCCGCGCGGCCCTGCGCTTCATGAACCTGCTGGGCGACCGGGAGGCTCAGGCCACGTTCGCCGAGCACGGCTTCCGGGCCGGTGACGGCCGCGCGAAGGAGTCCCTCGTCGCGGCGGCCGGCGGCAGGAAGCCCCAGCCGTACGCGGAACCGGCCGCCGAGGCGCCCTCGGCCGAGGAGCTCCGGGAGACCCTCGGGATGTGGACGATCACCGTGCAGAGCGCACGGCTGACCACGGTGGTCGACGCCTCCGGTTCCATGGCGACGCTCGTGCCGGGCCGGAACCAGTCCCGGATGGACGTCACCAAGGAGTCGCTGATCCAGGCGCTGGACCAGTTCACGCCCGACGACGAGATCGGGCTGTGGGAGTTCGCCACCACGCTGGACGGCCAGAAGGACTACCGGCGGCTCATGGAGACGAAGCGGCTCGGCGACCGCTCCGCGGACGGCGGGACACACCGGGAGAAGCTCACCGCCGCCTTCGCGGGACTCCAGCCGGTGCCCGGCGGGGCGACCGGGCTGTACGACACGACGCTGGCCTCGTACAAGGAGGCCCGGTCGACGTATGTGAAGGGGAAGTTCAACGCACTGGTGATCCTCACCGACGGCTCCAACCAGGACACGGACGGCATCTCGCGGAGCGGGCTCGTCACGGAGCTGGAGGAGCTCGTCGACCCGGAGCGCCCCGTCCCGGTCATCGCGATCGCGGTGGGCCCGGACGCGGACCGCGACGAGGTCGCCGAGATCGCCCGGGTCACCGGCGGCGACGGCTACGAGGTCAGCGACCCGGCGGAGATCCAGGCGGTGATCCTCCAGGCCATCATGGCGGCGGGACAGAACGGCCGCGCAGCCCAGGAGTGACCGCCCTGACCGGCCACGCCGCGCCGCGCAGATATGACCGCCCTCACCGGCCGCGCCGCCCAGGAGTGACGGGCCGCGAGCAGGTCCCGTCACTCCCTCGCGTACGTCCGCGCCTCAGGGCGCCGGGAACCCCACCGGCCAGGTGTGCACCGGCTCTCCGGCGTGCATCAGCTCGGCGTAGCGCCGCGTCATGGCCGCGAGGGCCGCCTCCCGCCCGAGCCCGGCGTCCAGGGCCCGGTCGTACGTGGCGACCTGCCAGGAGGCCCCGTTGACGCGCCGCCTGCACCGCTCCTCGATCACGCCGAGATAGTGGTCCCGGTCCGCGGGTTCGATGTGCCAGGCTTCCAGGCCGGCGGCGGCCAGCGGCAGCAGCTCCTCCAGAACCAGCTGTACGGCGGGGATCCTGGCCAGTCCGCCGGAGCGGCCGGACCGGGGCCAGAGCATCTCGGCCTCGATGCCGTGCCGGCAGGCCTCGGTGAAATTCTCCTCCGCGGCCTCGAACGGCAGCCGGCTCCACACCGGCCGGGACTCCTCGGCGAGTGCCCGCACGAGCCCGTAGTAGAACGCGGCGTTGGCGATCACGTCGGTGACCGTCGGCCCTGCGGGCAGGACGCGGTTCTCCACCCGCAGATGGGGAACGCCGTCGGCGATCCCGTACACCGGGCGGTTCCAGCGGTAGACGGTGCCGTTGTGCAGCACCAGCTCGCCCAGCTCGGGCACCCCTCCCTCGTCCAGCACCTCCAGGGGGTCCTCGTCGTCGCAGATCGGCAGGAGCGGCGGGAAGTACCGCAGGTTCTCCTCGAACAGCTCGCGCGCGGAGCCGATCCAGCGCTCCCCGAACCAGGTCCTGGGGCGTACACCCTGGTTCGCCAGCTCCGGCGGCCGTACGTCGGTGGCCTGCTGGAACAGCGGCGGCCGGGACTCGCGCCACAGCTCCTTGCCGAACAGGAACGGGGCGTTGGCACCCAGCGCGATCTGGACGCCGGTGATCGCCTGCGCGGCGTTCCAGACGTCGGCGAACCGCTCCGGCGTCACCTGGAGATGGAGCTGGACCGAGGTGCAGGCCGACTCCGGGGCGATCGAGGGCGAGGTACAGACCAGCCGCTCGACGCCTTCGATATCCAGGGCGAAATCCTCCCCCCGGGCGGCCGCCATTTGATCGTTGAGCAGGGTGTAGCGGTCCACGTCCGAGAGATTTGCGGACACCACGTCGTGCTCCCCCAGGGTGGGCAGGATTCCGATCATCACGATCCCCGCGTCCACCTCCCCCGCCTTCCGGTGCGCATAGGCGAGGCCGGTCCGCAACTCCTCCGAGAGCTGATCGAATACCCGGCCGCCGAGGCGGTGCGGGACGATATTCACTTCGAGATTGAACATCCCCAGTTCGGTCTGGAAATCCCGGCTCGCGATGCGCTGGAGCACCTGCTGATTCATCATGCGGGGCATCCCGTCGGAACCCGCGAGATTCAGCTCTATCTCCAGCCCCATCAGATTCCGCGGACGGTCGAACCTCCGCTCCTCCAGAAGCCTCCCCAGCCCCTCCAGGCACCGGTTGAGCTTCGTCCGATACGCCTGTCGATCGGACAGGTCAAGGGCTCCCGCCACGACCTTCTCCCCCATCGAGGGGTCCCTCCTCCAGTGGGCGGCCCGCGGCCCAGGCCGCTCGCATCACGATCGATAGTGCCCAGCGAGAGTGATCCGTAACGCCCCCACGGGCCTCCGATACCCGATAGTCTGGTTGCAGGAGACCGGGGGCACATTCCTACGGCATGCGGCACGGAGCATTTTCGGCTGGTTCATGCGTGGTGAAAACACCGACGAGTTTCGGCCGTCCGTGTCATCGGAAGGGTGCCAGGTCGCCATCGACCGCAGCCGGTGAAATCCGCAGGAATACCGCGATTCGAAGGCCGGATGAAGCCTTGCGCGACATATCCGCGACTGCTAGCGGAAACACTGTGTGAACACGCTTCATATAAACTCCGCTCAACGAGGCAGAGCGTTGATACGACTCGCCCGTCACCGGCCTCCTCTGGCCCGCACGCCGACAGCGCCGTCTGCACCCGCCCACGCTCCACCGTGTCTCCGAAGTGAGAGGCGACCCACTATGCCGCTGCATGTTCCCCCGGCTCCCGCGCCCGCCCTGCGCAGCGTTCTCGCGGCCCTCGGTTCTCCCACCGCCGTCCGCGAAGCCCGAACCCCCGGTCTCCGGTCCGTCCAGGGACCGCTGAGCCCCGAACTACCGCTTCCCGTGCATGTGCTGGACCGGATCGCTCCGACCGGGACGGCGCCGCTGACCCGCCTGGCGGCCTGGCGTTTCCTGATCCGGAGCGAGGGCCGCGCGGTCGCCGCGGCGGACACCGTGCTCACCCCCGACGGCTGGACGTTCTCGCACTTCTTCGAGGGGCCCTACCTCGCCTCGACCGAGCTGGCCGTCCGGCAGGCGGAGGCCTCGGCGCCCGGCTGCCAGGCGCGGCTGCTGTCGATCCCGGAGCTGTACATGCTCACCCTGTGGCTGCACGGCGACACCGAGGCCGATCCCTCCGGCGGGGTGCTCGCGCCTACGGACGTCCTGGTGCCCCTGGCGCCGGCCCCGCCGGGCATCGCGGCCCACCGCCCGCACCGGGTCGCCGATCTGCTGCCCGTCATCTCGCTGCGGGTGGCCCCGGGGCCGCTCCTCAGCTCGGCCTGACCGACGCCGGCAGGGCCCGGGCACAGCGCCCCCGGGGCGACCCCGATCCGCCCCCGCACGACGGGCGGCGGAGAGGGATCACTGCGGGGGCACTGTGCTGCCCGTTCGGACTAGTCCCATCCGGCCACCCCGAACCACCCGAAGGGACAGTGCAGTTGCGGTGAACCGTCCGCGCGGGTGATGCGTCATGGGAGGAGTACGGGTGCTGCAGCGAAATCCCTGCGGATTCTCCCCCGTAGGGCAACACTGGGACCGGACCGACTGATACGGGGGCGGCCATGAACGACTCATCCAGCCGCAGGACACTCGACTCAACGCAGCGAAAGAACCCATCCATGTGCCAGCACCAGCCACCCTGCCCCACCGCCGATTCGCCCGACCGGGAGGCCGCCCGCCTGACGGCCCACCACCCCGAACAGGGATGGAGCCTCCTGTGCAACGGCGTCCTGCTCTTCGAGGACACCGGCGAACTGCTGCCCGACGGACAGATCATCGCCCCGCACCGGCCGCTGGCATCCGGCCGCGTGGTGAAGGCCGCCTGAGAACGTCCGTACGGAAGAAGCCATACGGAAAACGGGGCCGGCCCGGAGAGATCTCCGCACCGGCCCCCACGCATGTCCGGCGCGCGCCGCGCCCGGCGCACGCCTCACGACAGGCTGATTCAGTTGTCGTACTCGTCCAGCGGCGGGCAGGAGCAGACCAGGTTCCGGTCGCCGAAGGCGCCGTCGATGCGGCGGACCGGCGGCCAGTACTTGTCGGCGGCGGACACCCCGGCCGGGAAGACGGCCTCCTCGCGGCTGTAGCCGTGCTCCCAGTCACCGCCGAGCGCGGCGGCGGTGTGCGGGGCGCTGGACAGCGGGTTGTCGTCCGCGCTCCACTCCCCCGACGCGACCTTCTCGATCTCGGCGCGGATCGCGATCATGGTGTCGCAGAACCGGTCGAGCTCCGCGAGGTCCTCGCTCTCCGTCGGCTCGATCATCAGCGTGCCGGCCACCGGGAACGACATGGTCGGCGAGTGGAAGCCGTAGTCGATCAGGCGCTTGGCCACATCGTCGATGGAGACGCCCGTCGCCTTCGAGATCGGGCGCAGGTCCACGATGCACTCGTGCGCGACCAGTCCGGCCGGGCCGCTGTACAAGATCGGGAAGTGCGGCTCCAGGCGCTTGGCGATGTAGTTCGCGGCCAGTACCGCGACCTGCGTGGCCCGCTTGAGGCCCTCGCCGCCCATCAGACGGACGTACGCCCACGAGATCGGCAGAATGCCCGCGGAGCCCCACGGGGCGGCCGAGATCGGGCCCACACCGGTCTCCGGACCCGCGGCGGGCTGGAGCGGATGGTTGGGGAGGTACGGGGCGAGGTGGGCGCGGACGCCGACCGGGCCGACGCCGGGGCCGCCGCCGCCGTGCGGGATGCAGAAGGTCTTGTGCAGGTTCAGGTGCGAGACGTCGCCGCCGAACTTGCCCGGCTTGGCCAGCCCGACCAGCGCGTTGAGGTTGGCGCCGTCGACGTACACCTGGCCGCCCGCGTCGTGCACCTCGCCGCAGATGTCGGCGACGTGCTCCTCGAACACCCCGTGCGTGGACGGGTAGGTGATCATGAGCACGGCCAGCTCGTCGCGGTGCAGCTCGATCTTGGCGCGCAGGTCCGCGACGTCGACCTCGCCGTCGTCGGCGGTCTTCACCACGACGACCTTCATGCCCGCCATGACGGCGCTGGCGGCGTTGGTGCCGTGCGCGGAGGACGGGATGAGACAGACGGTGCGCTGGTCGTCGCCGTTGGCCCGGTGGTACGCCCGGACGGCCAGCAGACCCGCGAACTCGCCCTGGGAACCGGCGTTGGGCTGGATGGACACCGCGTCGTAGCCGGTGACCTCGGCGAGACGCTCCTCCAGCTCACGGATGAGGGTGAGGAAGCCCTGCGCCTGCTCGGCCGGGGCGAAGGGATGCAGCGCGCCGAATTCGGGCCAGGTGATCGACTCCATCTCGGCGGTCGCGTTCAGCTTCATGGTGCAGGAGCCGAGCGGGATCATGCCGCGGTCGAGCGCGTAGTCGCGGTCGGCGAGCTTGCGCAGGTAGCGCAGCATCGCGGTCTCGGAGCGGTGCTGGTGGAAGACCGGGTGGGTCAGGATGTCGTCGGAGCGCAGCAGCGCGCCGGGCAGCGTGTCGGCGACCGTGGCGTCCAGGGCCTCGATGTCGCCCTCGGCGCCGAAGGCGGCCCAGACGGCGGAGATCTGGGAGCGGGTGGTGGTCTCGTCGCAGGCGATGGAGACCTGGTCGGCGTCGACGAGGCGGAGGTTGACCCCGCGCTCGCGGGCGTCGGCGACGATTCCGGCGGCCTTGCCGGGGGCCCGGACGGTCAGGGTGTCGAAGAACGCGCCGTGCACGACGTCGGCCCCGGCGGTGCGCAGGCCGTCGGCGAGGATCGCGGCGTAGCGGTGGGTGCGGCGGGCGATCGTCCGCAGCCCCTCGGGGCCGTGGTAGACCGCGTACATCCCGGCCATCACGGCGAGGAGTACCTGCGCGGTGCAGATGTTGCTGGTGGCCTTCTCGCGGCGGATGTGCTGCTCACGGGTCTGGAGGGCCAGACGGTAGGCCTTGTTGCCGTCGGCGTCGACGGAGACGCCGACGAGGCGGCCGGGCAGGGAGCGGGCGAACTTCTCGCGGACCGCCATGAAACCGGCGTGCGGGCCGCCGAAGCCCATCGGGACACCGAAGCGCTGGGTGGTACCGACCGCGATGTCGGCGCCGAGCGCGCCGGGCGAGGTGAGCAGCGTGAGGGCCAGCAGGTCGGCGGCGACGGTGACGATCGCGCCCAGCTCGTGGGCCTGCTCGATGACGGGCTCGATGGCGCGCACGGCACCGGAGGCGCCCGGGTACTGGAGCAGGACGCCGAAGACGCCGCGCTCGGCGATCTCGGCGGGGATGCCGTCGCTCAGGTCCGCGACGACGACCTCGACGCCGGTCGGCTCGGCGCGGGTCTCGATGACCGCGACGGTCTGCGGCAGGGTGTCGGCGTCGACCAGGAAGACGCCCTTCTTGACCTTGCCGACGCGCCGGGCGAGGGCCATCGCCTCGGCGGCGGCGGTGCCCTCGTCGAGCAGGGAGGCGCCGGAGGTGGGCAGCCCGGTCAGCTCGGCGACCATCGTCTGGAAGTTCAGGAGGGCTTCGAGCCGGCCCTGGGAGATCTCCGGCTGGTACGGCGTGTAGGCCGTGTACCACGCGGGGTTCTCCATGACGTTGCGCAGGATGACGGGCGGCGTGAAGGTGCCGTAGTAGCCGAGGCCGATCATCGGGGCCAGCACTTCGTTGCGGTCGGCCAGCGAGCGCAGCTCGGCCAGGACCTCCGCCTCGGTGCGCGCCGAGGGAAGGTTCAGGGCCTCCGCACTCTTGATCACGTCGGGCACCGCGGCGGCGGTCAGCTCGTCGAGGGAGCCGTAGCCGACCTGGGCGAGCATCTTCGCCTGGGCCTCGGCATCGGGCCCTATGTGGCGCTGCTCGAACGGAATGCCCTGCTCCAGCTGGGAGAGCGGAGTGCGACGGGGGGTCATGGTGGAGGCCTCCTGGTCTGTCACGACCTGCGAGGGGCACCACGGCGCGGGTGCCCGAACGGCCTCCCCCTCTGTCATCTCAACCTGAGAGCTTCACCGGCCCGCCCGGGGGGCGTGCCGGCTTTCACCGTCGGTGAGGGTCAGGGTCCACCCGGGCCTGCGCCCGCACGGATCCGCCCTGCTTTCCAGAGTGACCTCGTCCGTGCGGTACGGGGGCCTGAGAGATTCCGGGGAGGAGTTGCTCCTTCGGCGCCTCCGGATTCTCCACCGGAGGACTCTCCCGCACGGGGTCAGCAGCCACTGTCAGCGTACCAGCGGCCTCCGCGCCGGAGCTCTCGAGTGGCCGACACCACGGATCTGCATTTGTCTGGTGCTGGTGGAGCGACAGGACCGCCTTGAGCAGTCCGCGACCAGTGGGAGGCACCGTGCAGACGGATATCGATCCGCGCCGCCTGATCGGCCGCAAGGCCTTCGATCGCAAGGGCACCAAGATCGGAACGGTGGATGAGGTCTATCTCGACGACGCGACGGGTGTGCCCGAGTGGGCGGCCGTGCGCACCGGCCTGTTCAGCAGGGACGCCTTCGTCCCGCTGGAGCCCAGCGAGTTCGTCGAGGACGCGCTGCGCGTCCCCTTCGACCGGGCGCTGATCAAGGGCGCGCCGGACTTCGGCGTCGGCCGGCACCTGTCGCCCGAGCAGGAGCTGCAGCTCTACCGGCACTACGGGCTGGACTCACCGCCCCCGGAGGCCGCGGCGCCCGAGGACCGGGACTTCGGCAGGCTGGCGGGCCAGGAGGAGTAGTCGGGGCTCTCGCGGACGAGCGGCAGCGGATCGGCGGGCCGCAGCTGCGGGTCGTCGATCCGGAAGGTGAGGACCCGGCCGGGCGCGCTCCACGGTTCCTCGAACCGGACGGTGACCCGGCCGATCCCGCTGCCCTGCACCCAGCCGTGCCCGTGCTCCTCGTGGTGCACGTCGTGTCCGGCGGGCCAGCGGCGCGCGGCGAGCTGCTCGGCGCTGTCCGCCTCGGGCTCCGGGACGGCTTCCTCCTCACCGCCCTCAGCGGTCGGCGCGTGGTGTTCCAGGGCCCGCTGTGCGAGCTCCCGGGCGTCGGCGGCCTGGGCGAACAGGTCCTCCTGGGTGTAGTCGGCGAGTCCCGTGACGCCGACCCCCAGCAGCCTTACGCCGCCCGTGGTGTCGACGGACTCCAGCAGCCGCGCCGCCGCCTCGCGGACCACGGTGGGGTCGTCCGTGGGGCCTCTGAGCGTCTCGGAGCGGGTCAGCGTGGAGAAGTCGTAGCGGCGCACCTTCAGCACCACCGTGCGGCCCGACCGGTCGGCGGCGCGCAGCCGCTCCACGCACCGCACGGCCAGCCGCTCGACCTCGGCGCGCACCCGCACCCGGTCGTGCAGGTCCACGTCGAAGGTGTCCTCCACCGATACGGACTTGGCGTCCCGCTCGGCGACCACGGGCCGGTCGTCGAGGCCCAGCGCCATCCGGAAGAGCCCGTGACCGTGGGCCTTGCCGATCAGCCGCACGAGCTCCGCCTCGCCCGCCTCGGCCAGATCGTGGACAGTGGTCATCCCGGCACGCCGGAGATGGTCGCCGGTGGCCGGGCCGACCCCCGGCAGGATGCGAACGGACATGGGGGCGAGCAGCTCGCGCTCCGTGCCCGGCTCGATGAGGACGAGTCCGTCCGGCTTCGCCTGCTCCGAGGCGATCTTGGCGAGCATCTTGGAGCCCGCGAGTCCGACGGACCCGCTCAGGCCGGTCACGGCGCGGATGGCCACCCGCAGCCCCTCCCCCGTGGCGCGGGCCGAGGCCGAGTCGTCCGCCGTCCCGCCGGCCTCCAGGTCCACGAAGGCCTCGTCCAGGCTGAGCGGCTCCACCAGCGGAGACAGCCGCCCCAGCAGCTCCATCACCTGGTCGCTCACCGTCCGGTACAGGGAGAAGCGGGGCACCAGGTAGGCCGCGTTCGGCGCGAGCCGCCGGGCCTGCGCGGTGGGCATCGCCGAGTGCACGCCCAGCCGCCGGGCCTCGTACGAGGCGGTGGCGACCACTCCGCGCGGGCCGAGGCCGCCCACCACGACCGCCTTGCCGCGCAGACTCGGCTTGGCCGCCTGCTCCGCCGACGCGTAGAAGGCGTCCATGTCCAGGTGAAGGATGGTGGGCGCGGGTCTCACACCGTCGATGCTGCCCTACGGCACTGACAACGGGACGGTCCGGCACCCCGTGAGGCCCCGGACCGTCCCGTGTCCGTCGTTCTGTCGCGTCGTACTGCTCGCCGGGCCGCTCAGCCCGCTCGGTTACGCCGCCGGGCCAGCTCGTCCGCGGGGTTGTGGCCGATGAGCGTCTCGCCGGTGTCGACCCGCTCGCCGTGCAGCTGCGAGAGCGCCGCGTCCACGTCCCGCCAGACGACGCCGACGGCGATCCCGAAGACCCCCTGCCCGCCCTGGAGCAGGCTGACGACCTCGTCGGGCGAGGAGCACTCGTAGACCGAGGCGCCGTCGCTCATCAGCGTCATACGCTCGAGATCCTGGAAACCGCGGTCCCGCAGATGCTGGACCGTGGTGCGGATGTTCTGGAGCGCGACCCCGGTGTCCAGGAACCGCTTGACGATCTTGAGGAGGACCACGTCCCGGAAACTGTAGAGACGCTGGGTCCCCGACCCGTAGGCCGGGCGCACACTGGGTTCGACCAGTCCCGTACGGGCCCAGTAGTCCAGCTGGCGGTAGGTGATCCCCGCCGCCGCGCACGCCGTCGGTCCGCGATAGCCGATGTCGCCGGCATCGCTCGCCACTGCCTCGCCGCCCCCTGCCACCGCCGCCGGTTGAACCGGCTGCCTGATGGCGTGGTCGGCTCCACTGCCGTGCTGCGGATACGGCCCACCCGCCGCCGCTCCGTCGCCGCTGCTTCTCACGCCGACCTCCGTCCTTGACCTGCCCACTCGAAGGTAGGCAGTCACTCGGGGTGCGTCAACGATCGCCACACTCGGCACGCCGAGTGATAATCACCCTGAGGGTGGTTTCCCGTGTCTCGTTTCCGGGAAAGGCTTGCCGGATGCGCTGACGGCACCCCCCTTGCGGGACGGTCACTGGCTGTTCGTACCGAAGTCCTCCGGAGAGATCTGGTCGAGGAATTCGCGGAACTTCTCCACCTCGTCCTCCTGCTCGTCGGGGATCGC
Organism: Streptomyces globisporus C-1027; assembly: GCF_000261345.2. Classification (NCBI taxonomy): domain Bacteria; kingdom Bacillati; phylum Actinomycetota; class Actinomycetes; order Kitasatosporales; family Streptomycetaceae; genus Streptomyces; species Streptomyces globisporus. The sequence continues at coordinate 1,093,479 of NZ_CP013738.1, forward strand.
GATGCCCGCATCGTCCAGCACGCCGTCACTGCCGTAGATCGGCGTGCCGGTCCGCAGGGCGAGCGCTATGGCGTCGGAGGGCCGCGCGCTCACCTCGACTCCGCTGGCGAAGACGAGCTCCGCGTAGAAGACCCCTTCGCGCAGGTCCGTGATGCGGACCTCGGTGAGCTCCTGGCCCACGGCCTCGAGCACATCCTTGAACAGGTCATGGGTCAGCGGCCTGGCGGGAGCCATGCCCTGCTGGGCGAAGGCAATCGCGGTCGCCTCCCCCGGACCGATCCAAATGGGGAGGTACCGGTCGCCTCCCACTTCACGCAGGAGAACGATCGGTTGGTTGGAGGGCATTTCCACCCGGACACCGACAACGTCGAGCTCGTTCACACAGCAACCCTAGGACGTGCTCGCCATGTTTGGGTAGTCGGGCACCGCCGAGGTCAGTGCAGACGGGTGCGCAGAGCGCTCTGCACGAGCGCCGCGTGCAGCCGGACGGACAGCTCGGCGAGCTCGTTCGCGGTGGCCTCGGCATGGGCTCTGGTCTGCGGATTACGGTGCCGGCGCAAGGGTGCGACCACCTGCTCCACCAGGCCCGCCTCCCGGTCGGCCGAGGCCCGCATGGCCCGAAGATGACGTGGTTCCAGACCGAAACGACCCAGATCCGCCACCAGCCTGGCGACGGTCACCATCTCGGCGTCGTAGCCGCCGTCCGGGGACGGGACGATGAGCCCGTAGGACTCCCACTCGGTCAGCCGCTCCTCGTCGACCTCGGCGGCAGCGAGCAGCTCCGCCCGCCCGATCCGGGCGGCGGTCGGCCCACCGGGGCCGACCTCCCACACCCCGTCGGTGAGGTCGCGCTGCGCACCCGGCGAGGGCAGCACGGGCTGCTCCCCCCGGGCCAGCGCGTCCAGGTGCTCCCGGATGACCTTCAGTGGCAGATAGTGATCCCGCTGCATGCGGAGCACCTGGGCCAGGCGCTCCACATCACGCGGGGCGAACTTCCGGTATCCGGAAGGAGTGCGCTGCGGCTCGATGAGCCCCTCGGCCTCCAGGAACCGGATCTTGGAGATGGTGACTTCGGGAAACTCCTCGCGCAGCTGGATGAGCACCGTTCCGATGCTCATCGGTCGCGCTTCCGCGGTGGCGGTGCCGTGACCGGCACCGCCTGTCGGTGTTCGCAGCATGGGCCTTCCTGGGGGTCCCCCCGGACGAGGTCCGGGGCTGGTCACACTCCCCGCGGGCTCGCGTAGAAGACCAGGCGGTACTTCCCGATCTGGACTTCGTCGCCGTTGGACAGCGGGACCGAATCGATGCGCTCACGGTTGACGTAGGTGCCGTTGAGGCTGCCGACATCGCCCACTGTGAAGCTACCTTCCGGGCTCCTGCGGAACTCCACATGACGCCGCGACACGGTCACGTCATCGAGAAAGATGTCGCTCTGCGGGTGACGGCCGGCCGTGGTCAGATCGCTGTCGAGCAGGAAGCGGCTGCCGGAGTTCGGACCGCGCCGCACGACCAGCAGTGCCGAGCCCGCGGGCAGGGCGTCGACCGCGGCCTGGGCCTCCGGGGAGAGCGAGGGCAGAGCGGTCTGGCCGGTCGCCTCCGCCTCGTACGCCTCGAGACCGGAGATGGAGATCGTGGACGTCGTCTCCGAGGGACGCTCGGGAACGCCGCCCCGCAGCGGCGCACCGCAGTTGGAGCAGAACTTGCTGGCCTCCGCGTTGCGGTGACCGCACCTCGTACAGACCGGCATCGACGAGCCCTCCGGGGTGAACCCTCCACCCGTGCTCGAGGCTGATGGTGCGCCGAAACCTATGCGCCCGGCACCGGCAGGGTCAACAGACGACACGCCGTCACCCCCCGGGGCTCCGGACACCTCGTCGCGGAAGAGCGGACGCTCCGCCTCCTGCTCCTCGCCCTGGGCGTGGCGCGGAGCGCGGTGGCGGGCAGCACTGTTGCTGTCCTCGCGTGCACTCTTCCCGAACAACTTCGCAAACAACTTCACGGGCGATTCCCCTTGACCGACATAGACCCGCCCGTGGGGCAGGACGAACCCTGATTGAACACACCTGCCGACCCGGACATCTTCACAACGTCCGTATCCACCCGACAGTTTCCACCACGCACCACCAATCCGGTGCGGCGACCCCCCGCAACCGTTCGACCCGGTCGAGCGGCCCCCGCGCTCGCCCCGCTCACGGGGAGGACGACCGAGCGTAGTCAGGCCGCTGCGCCGGTCGCAAGGCGTCGACGACGATGTCGTCGGACCGCTCCACGAGCACGGTGGCCTGCTCCTTCTCCAGCGTCTGGACCACACCGCCGGGGATGTTGAGGGCGGGCTCCAGATCCTGCGGCTTGCCGATCACCGCGAACTCGTACGGTGCTTCGATCTTCTTTCCGTCGACCTGGACGTCCCCTGCGTCCCCGGAGAAGTAGGTGTTGGCCACCACCCGCACCCCGTTGACCTGAATGGCCTCGGCCCCTGCCGCCCTCAGCTCCTGAATGGCGTCCAGCAGCATGTCGGGCGCGACCGCGCGCGCGGGGTCGGTGATCGTCAGGGTGATGCCGGGGCCCTGTGCCGCGACGGTGCCCGCGAGGATGCCGAGCTGGCGTTCCTTCTCCAGCGTCTGTTTCCGGGCCTCCTCCGCCTGGTCGGAGCTGTTCTCCAGCTCGGTGCGCTGGTCGTCCAGGCGCTGCTTCTCGTCCTCCAGGCGCTGGGTCCGGTCGTCGACCTCGTCGAGGATGCGGACCAGGTCCTCCTGCCGGGCGCCGCGCAGCGCGCTGTCGTCGCTGGTGGACCGCACCTGGATGGCGAGCCCCAGTCCGAGGCCGAACAGCAGCACGGCGACGATCAGTTGGGCCCGGCTCAGCCGCGGTGGCCACAGACCCGCCTTGAGCCGCTGCCGGCCGGTCGCCTCCTTGGCCGGGTCCGGCGGCACGGGGGCGTCCGGGACGGCGTACGCGCCGCCCCCGGGCTGTTCGCTGCGGGGATTCTCGTCGCTGTTCATCGGCTCGTTGTTCATCGGCCTCACGCCCGGAAGACGTGCCGGCGGATCGCGGCGGCGTTGGAGAAGATCCGGATGCCCAGCACGACCACCACACCCGTGGAGAGCTGGGCGCCGACGCCCAGCTTGTCCCCCAGGAAGACGATCAGCGCGGCCACCACGACGTTGGAGAGGAAGGAGACCACGAAGACCTTGTCGACGAAAATGCCGTCGAGCATGGCCCGCAGACCGCCGAACACGGCGTCGAGCGCGGCGACCACCGCGATCGGCAGGTAGGGCTCGACCACCGCCGGTACCTCGGGCCGGACCAACAGTCCGACCACGACTCCCACGACGAGGCCCAGTACGGCGATCACGATGTGCCCTTCCCTGTGTCTGCCGCACCACTGCCGGCGGCCTTCGGCTCTGCTGTACGGACGATCAGGCTCGGCGCTGCCGGAAGCTGGACCTTCGCCTGGTCGGAGATGCTGGTGCGGATGTCGAAGCTCTCCTTGAGCGCCTGCAGGTACTGGCCGTCGGCGCTGTCCTGGAACGCGGTCGCGAGCTTCTTCCCGTCCCCCACCGCGAGCACCGTGTACGGCGGTACGAGCGGTCTGTTGTCGACCAGTATGGCGTCGCCGGCGGCCCGGATGGCCGACAGGGCCGTCAACCTTTGCCCATTGATGGCGATGGCCTCGGCGCCGGACTCCCACAGACCATTGACCACGCGCTGCATGTCCCGGTCGCGCACCCGTCCGGTGTCGGCGAATCCCGAGGACTCACGGGGCCCGCCGCCTCCCTGGTCGGTGTTCTTCGCGTCGTCGACGACCAGCTTCACACCGGGGCCCTCGACCGGGGTCGCCCCGGCCAGCAGGGCCACCAGCTGCCCCTGGTCCCCGCCGTGCTGCTCGAGCGCCTTGCGCTGGCGTTCGCTCACATCGGCGCGGAGCTTGTCGACATTCGACTCCAGGGTGTCCGCGGCCTCCGTCTCGGCGTTGATGCGGTCGATCAGCTCTTCGCGCTCCTTGGCCACGACCGGAGCCGAGATCCGCGCCTCCGCGGCACCGAGGGTGACCACCAGGGCGGCCACCACCAGTCCGGCCGCGAGGCCGAGCTTCGACTGGAGCGTCCGGGGCAGCCCCGCGCTCCCGTCGGCCTTGCGCCGCGCCGAGGCCTCCGCGTACCCGTCGTCGAGGCTGTGGTCCATCACGTTGTTCAGCAGCGACATGGAGGCGTCGGGGCGTGCGGACGGCGGGGCGGTGCTCCGATCGGGGGACTGCTGCGACATGCCGCACATCGTCGCACGTCATCACGGCTACCGCCGAATGGCCCCACCGGTGCGCCGCGGCCCCCTGTCCGGGGTGTCGCGGCGCACCGTTCTCACATCAGTCCCCCGCGCTGTCCACGACCGCGGCCCACTCGTCGAGGAGCGCCTGGGCCGAGGCGTCGTCCGGGCCCTCCGCCCACAGATGGGTGACGGCTTCCGCCCGGTCGGGCAGGACCATGATCCACCGGCCGTCCGCCTCGACCACCCGCACCCCGTCGGTGGTGTCCACGCTGCGGTCTCCGGCCGCTTCGACGACCCGGCGCATGACGAGCCCCTTGACGGCCCACGGCGTCGCCAGGTCGCGGCGCAGGACGTGTGCCCGGGGAATGCGCGCGTCGATCTGGCTCAGGGTGAGCTGGGTGCGTGCGACGAGCCCGATGAGCCGGACGAAGGCGGCGGTCCCGTCGAAGACGCTGCTGAATTCGGGAACGATGAACCCTCCGCGCCCGTCTCCTCCGAAGATGGTGTCCTCTTCACGGCCGACCCGGGTCAGGTCGTCGGGCGAGGTGGTCGTCCACTCCACCTGGGTGCCGTGGTAGGCCGCCACCTGCTCGGCGACGCGCGTGGTCGTCACGGGCAGGGCGACACGGCCGCTGCGCCGCTCGGCGGCGACGAGATCGAGAAGGACCAGCAGGGCCCGGTCGTCCTCGATGATCCGGCCGAGTTCGTCGACGAGGGAGAGCCGCTCGCCCACCGGGTCGAACCGCACTCCGAAGGCCGCCCGCGCGGAGGACACGATCTCCCCGAGCCGCACCAGACCGGCCCGCCGGGTGTCGGCGGACTCGGTGGGCCGCGCCTCGTCGAGCCCGGGGTTGATCGTCAGCGCGTCCACGCCGAGCCGTCCGAGCAGGCTGGGCAGAACGAGCCCGGCACTGCCGTTGGACGCGTCGACGACGACCTTGAGCCCGGATTCCGCGATGCCCTCGACGTCGACGTTCCGCAGGAGGGACCCGGTGTACGAGTCGAACACGCTGGACGGGAAGTGCAGGTCCCCGATCTCGCCGGGGAAGGCACGGCGGTATTCCTGACGTGCGTAGACCCGGTCGAGCTTGCGCTGCTGCGCCTGCGAGAGATCCGCGCCCCGCTCGTCGATGAACATGATGTCCACGGAGTCGGGCACGCCGGGCGACGTACGGATCATGATGCCGCCGGCGCTGCCCCGGGCGGTCTGCTGGCGGGCGACGGGCAGCGGTACGTTCTCCAGGTCGCGTACGTCGATGGCGCTGGCCTGGAGGGCCGAGATGACGGCCCGCTTGAGGGCGCGGGCGCCTCGGGAGTGGTCACGGGCGGTCGTGACCGTCGACCCCTTCTTCAGGGTCGTGGCGTAGGCGCCGGCCAGGCGTACGGCCAGCTCGGGGGTGATCTCGACGTTCAGGATTCCGGAGACCCCGCGCGCGCCGAAGAGGTGCGCCTGGCCTCGGGACTCCCAGATGACCGAGGTGTTGACGAACGCGCCGGCCTCGATGGTCTTGAACGGGTACACCCGGACGTTGCCCTGGATGATCGACTCCTCGCCGACCAGGCATTCGTCACCGATGACCGCGCCGTCCTCGATACGGGCCGCACGCATGATGTCGGTGTTCTTGCCGACCACGCAGCCCCGCAGGTTGCTGTGCTGTCCGATGTAGACGTTGTCGTGCACCACGGCCCTGTGGAGAAAGGCCCCGGTCTTGACGACGACGTTGGATCCGACGACCGTGTGCTCGCGGATCTCGACGTCGGCCTCGACCTTGGCGTAGTCGCCGATGTACAGCGGCCCGCGCAGCACGGCGTCGGGGTGGACCTCCGCTCCTTCGGCGACCCATACGCCGGGGGAGATCTCGAAGCCGTCGAGCTCCACGTCGACCTTGCGCTCCAGGACGTCCGCCTGGGCTTTCACATAGCTCTCGTGGGTGCCGACGTCCTCCCAGTAGCCCTCGGCGATATAGCCGTAGATGGGCTTGCCCTCCTTCATCAGCTGAGGGAAGACATCACCGGACCAGTCGACCGAGGTGTCGGCCTGGACGTAGTCGAAGACCTCGGGCTCCATGACGTAGATGCCCGTGTTCACGGTGTCCGAGAAGACCTGTCCCCAGGTCGGCTTCTCGAGGAACCGTTCGACCTGGCCCTCTTCGTCCACGATGGTGATGCCGAATTCCAGCGGATTGGGAACCCGGGTGAGGCAGACCGTGACCAGCCCGCCCTTTTCCTTGTGGAAGGCGATGAGATCGGTGAGGTCGAAGTCGGTGAGCGCGTCACCGGAAATGACGAGGAACGTGTCGTCCTTCAACGCCTCCTCGGCGTTCTTCACGCTGCCCGCGGTGCCGAGTGGCTTCTCCTCGTTGGCATAGGTGAGCTCCATCCCGAGCTCCTCGCCGTCCCCGAAATAATTCTTGACGAGGGAGGCAAGGAACTGGACGGTCACTACGGTTTCATTGAGCCCATGCCGCTTGAGCAGCCGCAGGACATGCTCCATGATCGGCCTGTTGGCCACGGGGAGGAGCGGCTTGGGCATGCTCGAGGTCATGGGGCGAAGGCGTGTGCCTTCGCCGCCAGCCATCACGACGGCCTTCATGTCGGAAACGTCCTCCTACAAGAGACGACGGTCAGCCGACTGCGCCCGTCGGGGCATCATTCGCACCATCTGCCGCGGGCCGGCCACATTGCGCGGCACCGCATCAACGAGCTCAATCGGCTACTGCGTCCGCCTTCACCAGTCGGCGGACCTGAACCACATACAAGATTCCTGCCCACCAGTAGAGGGTTGTACCCCATCCTGCGAACGCCCATCCGAAAACGGCGGCCAGTGTGGCCAGCCAACCACTCCCGTCGCTGAGCAGCAACAAGGGGAACGCGTACATCAGGTTGAAGGTTGCAGCTTTCCCGAGGAAGTTGACCTGCGGCGGCGGATAGCCGTGGCGGCGCAGGATGGCCACCATCACGAGAAGCAGCAGTTCCCGGGCGAGAAGCAGCGCGGTGACCCAGAGGGGCAGGATCTCCCGCCAGGTGAGGCCGACGAGGGTGGAAAGGATGTAGAGGCGGTCGGCCGCCGGATCCAGGAGCCGGCCGAGGCTGCTGATCTGGTTCCACTTGCGGGCGAGCTTCCCGTCGAGGTAGTCGCTGATGCCGCTGAGCATCAGTACCAGCAGCGCCCAGTTGTCGCTGTTGGGCCCTCCGAAGACGGGGCGAAGAATCAGCCACAGGAAGAGCGGTACCCCGACAAGGCGAGCCATGCTGAGGATGTTGGGGATGGTGAGGACCCGGTCCGTCTGGACCCGGGTCTCCTGGACCTCCACCCGGGAGCCTCCTGTGAAGAACGTGCCAATGATGCCCCCTGACCTTACCCTCAGCTTCCAGCGTCGGGTGCAGCGGGGTGGAGGGTGGACCTCGGGAAAGGGTCCGGAACGCAGAAAAGCCCCGCACCAGAAGGTGCGGGGCTTTCCCCAAAAATTGTTCGGCGGCGTCCTACTCTCCCACAGGGTCCCCCCTGCAGTACCATCGGCGCTGAAAGGCTTAGCTTCCGGGTTCGGAATGTAACCGGGCGTTTCCCTAACGCAATGACCACCGAAACACTATGAAACTATGAACACCGGATGTTTACACGGCTGTTCGTTACTTCAGAACTAACACAGTGGACGCGAGCAACTGAGGACAAGCCCTCGGCCTATTAGTACCAGTCAGCTCCACCCGTTACCGGGCTTCCACATCTGGCCTATCAACCCAGTCGTCTACTGGGAGCCTTAACCCCTCAAGAGGGTGGGAATACTCATCTCGAAGCAGGCTTCCCGCTTAGATGCTTTCAGCGGTTATCCTTTCCGAACGTAGCCAACCAGCCATGCCCTTGGCAGGACAACTGGCACACCAGAGGTTCGTCCGTCCCGGTCCTCTCGTACTAGGGACAGCCCTTCTCAATATTCCTACGCGCACAGCGGATAGGGACCGAACTGTCTCACGACGTTCTAAACCCAGCTCGCGTACCGCTTTAATGGGCGAACAGCCCAACCCTTGGGACCGACTCCAGCCCCAGGATGCGACGAGCCGACATCGAGGTGCCAAACCATCCCGTCGATATGGACTCTTGGGGAAGATCAGCCTGTTATCCCCGGGGTACCTTTTATCCGTTGAGCGACAGCGCTTCCACAAGCCACTGCCGGATCACTAGTCCCGACTTTCGTCCCTGCTCGACCCGTCGGTCTCACAGTCAAGCTCCCTTGTGCACTTACACTCAACACCTGATTACCAACCAGGCTGAGGGAACCTTTGGGCGCCTCCGTTACTCTTTAGGAGGCAACCGCCCCAGTTAAACTACCCATCAGACACTGTCCCTGATCCGGATCACGGACCCAGGTTAGACATCCAGCACGACCAGAGTGGTATTTCAACGACGACTCCACAACCACTGGCGTGGCCGCTTCAAAGTCTCCCACCTATCCTACACAAGCCGAACCGAACACCAATATCAAACTATAGTAAAGGTCCCGGGGTCTTTCCGTCCTGCTGCGCGAAACGAGCATCTTTACTCGTAGTGCAATTTCACCGGGCCTATGGTTGAGACAGTCGAGAAGTCGTTACGCCATTCGTGCAGGTCGGAACTTACCCGACAAGGAATTTCGCTACCTTAGGATGGTTATAGTTACCACCGCCGTTTACTGGCGCTTAAGTTCTCAGCTTCGCCACCCCGAAAGGCAGCTAACCGGTCCCCTTAACGTTCCAGCACCGGGCAGGCGTCAGTCCGTATACATCGCCTTACGGCTTCGCACGGACCTGTGTTTTTAGTAAACAGTCGCTTCTCGCTGGTCTCTGCGGCCACCCCCAGCTCAAGCAGCAAGTGCTATCACCGGTGATGGCCCCCCTTCTCCCGAAGTTACGGGGGCATTTTGCCGAGTTCCTTAACCATAGTTCACCCGAACGCCTCGGTATTCTCTACCTGACCACCTGAGTCGGTTTAGGGTACGGGCCGCCATGAAACTCGCTAGAGGCTTTTCTCGACAGCATAGGATCATCCACTTCACCACAATCGGCTCGGCATCAGGTCTCAGACTATATGCACGACGGATTTGCCTACCGTGCGTCCTACACCCTTACCCCGGGACAACCACCGCCCGGGCTGGACTACCTTCCTGCGTCACCCCATCGCTTACCTACTACAAGTCTGGTTCATCGGCTCCACCACTACCCTCAACTCCGAAGAGATCGGGCCGGCTTCACGGACTTAGCATCGCCTGATTCAGTACTGGGCGTTTCAAAGCGGGTACCGGAATATCAACCGGTTGTCCATCGACTACGCCTGTCGGCCTCGCCTTAGGTCCCGACTTACCCTGGGCAGATCAGCTTGACCCAGGAACCCTTAGTCAATCGGCGCACACGTTTCTCACGTGTGTATCGCTACTCATGCCTGCATTCTCACTCGTGAACCGTCCACAACTCGCTTCCGCGGCTGCTTCACCCGGCACACGACGCTCCCCTACCCATCCGTACTCCCGTTGGGGATATATGTACGAATGACACGACTTCGGCGGTACGCTTGAGCCCCGCTACATTGTCGGCGCGGAATCACTTGACCAGTGAGCTATTACGCACTCTTTCAAGGGTGGCTGCTTCTAAGCCAACCTCCTGGTTGTCTCTGCGACTCCACATCCTTTCCCACTTAGCGTACGCTTAGGGGCCTTAGTCGATGCTCTGGGCTGTTTCCCTCTCGACCATGGAGCTTATCCCCCACAGTCTCACTGCCGCGCTCTCACTTACCGGCATTCGGAGTTTGGCTAAGGTCAGTAACCCGGTAGGGCCCATCGCCTATCCAGTGCTCTACCTCCGGCAAGAAACACACGACGCTGCACCTAAATGCATTTCGGGGAGAACCAGCTATCACGGAGTTTGATTGGCCTTTCACCCCTAACCACAGGTCATCCCCCAGGTTTTCAACCCTGGTGGGTTCGGTCCTCCACGAAGTCTTACCTCCGCTTCAACCTGCCCATGGCTAGATCACTCCGCTTCGGGTCTAGAGCGTGCAACTCAAACGCCCTGTTCGGACTCGCTTTCGCTACGGCTTCCCCACACGGGTTAACCTCGCTACACACCGCTAACTCGCAGGCTCATTCTTCAAAAGGCACGCAGTCACGACTGACAGCACAAGTGCTGCCAGCGACGCTCCCACGGCTTGTAGGCACACGGTTTCAGGTACTATTTCACTCCGCTCCCGCGGTACTTTTCACCATTCCCTCACGGTACTATCCGCTATCGGTCACCAGGGAATATTTAGGCTTAGCGGGTGGTCCCGCCAGATTCACACGGGATTTCTCGGGCCCCGTGCTACTTGGGTGTCTCTCAAACGAGCCGTTAATGTTTCAGCTACGGGGGTCTTACCCTCTACGCCGGACCTTTCGCATGTCCTTCGCCTACATCAACGGTTTCTGACTCGTCTCACAGCCGGCAGACTATGAAAAAGAGATCCCACAACCCCGCATGCGCAACCCCTGCCGGGTATCACACGCATACGGTTTGGCCTCATCCAGTTTCGCTCGCCACTACTCCCGGAATCACGGTTGTTTTCTCTTCCTGAGGGTACTGAGATGTTTCACTTCCCCTCGTTCCCTCCACACTGCCTATGTGTTCAGCAGCGGGTGACAGCCCATGACGACTGCCGGGTTTCCCCATTCGGAAACCCCCGGATCAAAGCTTGGTTGACAGCTCCCCGGGGACTATCGTGGCCTCCCACGTCCTTCATCGGTTCCTGGTGCCAAGGCATCCACCGTGCGCCCTTAAAAACTTGGCCACAGATGCTCGCGTCCACTGTGCAGTTCTCAAACAACGACCAGCCACCCACCACCCCGTCCTTGCAGACGAGTTCACTGGGGCCGGATCAGAAGGACAGCCACATTCGGCCGCACCCTCAGATACCCAACAACGTGCCCGGCCCGATGCCCCGTTCACCACGTTCCACGCCGAAGCAGTACTAGTAGTGACCAGATCATCGTGCCGAATAGTCAACGTTCCACCCATGAGCAACCAGCACCGGACATTCGCCGATGTACTGGCCTCTGACCAAACCGAAGCCTGGTAAGAAGTGCTCCTTAGAAAGGAGGTGATCCAGCCGCACCTTCCGGTACGGCTACCTTGTTACGACTTCGTCCCAATCGCCAGTCCCACCTTCGACAGCTCCCTCCCACAAGGGGTTGGGCCACCGGCTTCGGGTGTTACCGACTTTCGTGACGTGACGGGCGGTGTGTACAAGGCCCGGGAACGTATTCACCGCAGCAATGCTGATCTGCGATTACTAGCAACTCCGACTTCATGGGGTCGAGTTGCAGACCCCAATCCGAACTGAGACCGGCTTTTTGAGATTCGCTCCGCCTCGCGGCATCGCAGCTCATTGTACCGGCCATTGTAGCACGTGTGCAGCCCAAGACATAAGGGGCATGATGACTTGACGTCGTCCCCACCTTCCTCCGAGTTGACCCCGGCAGTCTCCTGTGAGTCCCCATCACCCCGAAGGGCATGCTGGCAACACAGAACAAGGGTTGCGCTCGTTGCGGGACTTAACCCAACATCTCACGACACGAGCTGACGACAGCCATGCACCACCTGTATACCGACCACAAGGGGGGCACCATCTCTGATGCTTTCCGGTATATGTCAAGCCTTGGTAAGGTTCTTCGCGTTGCGTCGAATTAAGCCACATGCTCCGCTGCTTGTGCGGGCCCCCGTCAATTCCTTTGAGTTTTAGCCTTGCGGCCGTACTCCCCAGGCGGGGAACTTAATGCGTTAGCTGCGGCACCGACGACGTGGAATGTCGCCAACACCTAGTTCCCAACGTTTACGGCGTGGACTACCAGGGTATCTAATCCTGTTCGCTCCCCACGCTTTCGCTCCTCAGCGTCAGTAATGGCCCAGAGATCCGCCTTCGCCACCGGTGTTCCTCCTGATATCTGCGCATTTCACCGCTACACCAGGAATTCCGATCTCCCCTACCACACTCTAGCTAGCCCGTATCGAATGCAGACCCGGGGTTAAGCCCCGGGCTTTCACATCCGACGTGACAAGCCGCCTACGAGCTCTTTACGCCCAATAATTCCGGACAACGCTTGCGCCCTACGTATTACCGCGGCTGCTGGCACGTAGTTAGCCGGCGCTTCTTCTGCAGGTACCGTCACTTTCGCTTCTTCCCTGCTGAAAGAGGTTTACAACCCGAAGGCCGTCATCCCTCACGCGGCGTCGCTGCATCAGGCTTTCGCCCATTGTGCAATATTCCCCACTGCTGCCTCCCGTAGGAGTCTGGGCCGTGTCTCAGTCCCAGTGTGGCCGGTCGCCCTCTCAGGCCGGCTACCCGTCGTCGCCTTGGTAGGCCATTACCCCACCAACAAGCTGATAGGCCGCGGGCTCATCCTTCACCGCCGGAGCTTTCAACCCCGTCCCATGCGGGACAGAGTGTTATCCGGTATTAGACCCCGTTTCCAGGGCTTGTCCCAGAGTGAAGGGCAGATTGCCCACGTGTTACTCACCCGTTCGCCACTAATCCACCCCGAAGGGCTTCATCGTTCGACTTGCATGTGTTAAGCACGCCGCCAGCGTTCGTCCTGAGCCAGGATCAAACTCTCCGTGAATGTTTACCCGTAATCGGGTGCACACACACGAGAGCGGAACAACCGGTCGGAATAAGACCCGTTGTTCACAGCGTCCTCGCTGTGTATTTCAAAAGGAACCGCGTCCCAGCGTGATGCTGGAGACGGGGTATCAACATATCTGGCGTTGACTTTTGGCACGCTGTTGAGTTCTCAAGGAACGGACGCTTCCTTCGGTCCCGTATCACCGGGGCCCTCCGGGCGCTTCCCTTCGTCTTTACTTCTTTGTCCTGCTGTCTTGCGTTTCCGACTCTATCAGACTCTTTCGTGTCCGATTCCCGGTCGAAGCGGGCCATGCAGTTTCGCTTTCCAGGTTCTTCGCTTTCGCGTTTTCCCTTTCCGGCGAGTCCGACTCTATCAGGCCTTTTCCGTCCCCTTGACCACGGCCTGCGGGCACGCCGAAGGAAGGGTCATGGTTAGGATCTGGGCTTGAAAGTCGCCGCCGACCCACGACTCAAAGTCGCGTTGGGGTCAGGCAGGAGTACGACTGTACAGGTCGCCGGGGACCGAAGCAAATCGTTTCTGGTGCACCCCTAGGCCCGCCAAGCGGTAGGTCTCGGGCGGAACCGGGACTTCATATGACTTACTCTGCTGAGCAGTACGCCGTCCCCCATCAGTCGCGGCGGCGACACCTGAATCTCCACCCCCTGGGAGGCTCCCCATGACCAACGTGACGTCCCCTCTTGCTGGACGCGCCATCGGACTCACCGCGGTTCCCGACCCGGTCTTCTCCGGCGCGATGGTCGGTCCCGGCACCGCCATCGACCCCGTACGTGAGCCCTCCGAGGCCGTCTCCCCGGTCGACGGCATCGTCGTCTCCCTCCACCCCCACGCGTTCGTCGTCGTCGACGCCGACGGGCACGGGGTCCTGACCCACCTCGGTATCGACACCGTCCAGCTCAACGGCGAGGGCTTCGAGCTTCTCGTGAACAAGGGGGACACCGTGACCCGGGGCCAGGGCATCGTGCGCTGGGACCCGGTCGCCGTCGAGGCCGCCGGCAAGTCACCCATCTGCCCGATCGTGGCCCTGGAGGCCACCGCCGAGTCGCTCTCCGATGTCCGTGAGGACGGGGACGTGAAGATCGGCGACACGCTGTTCGGCTGGCAGTAGCGCCTCGGGCGCAGTCACCAGCCAGTTGCACAAACACCGCGGTGACTCGGTCGCCGCACAACCGGAGACGGGTGAAATGGAGACAACGCTGCGAGGCGTCGGCGTGAGCCACGGTGTGGCCATCGGCGAGGTTCGGCACATGGGTACGGCGGTGCTGGAGCCGCCCGCCAAATCGATTCCCGCCGAAGAGGCCGAGCGCGAACAGGGGCGTGCCCGGCAGGCGGTGGAAGCCGTGGCGGCCGATCTGGTCGCGCGCGGCAATCTGGCCGGCGGCGAGGCACAGCACGTGCTCGAGGCGCAGGCCATGATGGCGCAGGACCCCGAGCTGATGTCCGATGTCGATCGGCGTATCGCCGTGGGCAGCACCGCCGAGCGTGCCGTGTACGACGCGTTCGCCGCGTACCGTGCGCTGCTCGCCAATGCCGGGGAGTACCTGGCGGGGCGGGTCGCGGACCTCGACGACGTACGGAACCGGATCGTGGCGCGGCTGCTCGGTGTGCCGATGCCCGGCGTGCCGGACAGCGACGAGCCGTACGTCCTCATCGCGCGGGACCTGGCGCCGGCCGACACCGCGCTCCTCGACCCGACGCTGGTGCTCGGCTTCGTCACCGAGGAGGGAGGGCCCACCAGCCACAGCGCGATCCTGGCGCGGGCGCTCGGCGTTCCGGCCGTGGTGGCGCTCCCCGGCGCCGGTGAGCTGGCCGAGGGCACGGTCGTCGCGGTGGACGGCAGCACGGGTGAGATCTTCGTCGACCCGAGTGCGGAGAAGCGGGCCGAGATGGAGGCCGCCGCCGCCGCTCGTAAGGCCGCGCTGTCCGCCTCGACCGGTCCCGGTGCCACATCGGACGGGCACAAGGTACCGTTGCTCGCCAATGTCGGCGGTCCGGGCGATGTGCCCGCGGCGGTCGAGGCGGGGGCCGAGGGTGTCGGGCTGTTCCGTACCGAGTTCCTGTTCCTGGACGACAGCAAGCAGGCTCCTTCCGAGGAGAAGCAGGTCGCGGCCTACCGTGCGGTGCTGGAGGCGTTCCCCGAGGGACGTGTCGTCGTGCGGGTGCTGGACGCCGGTGCCGACAAGCCGCTGGACTTCCTGACCCCGGCCGACGAGCCGAACCCGGCGCTCGGCGTCCGTGGGCTGCGGAGCCTGCTGGACCACCCCGATGTGCTGCGTACCCAGCTGACCGCGCTGGCGAAGGCCTCCGAGGGGCTGCCGGTGTACCTGGAGGTCATGGCGCCCATGGTGGCCGACCGCATCGACGCCAAGGCGTTCGCGGACGCGTGCCGTGAGGCCGGGCTGCAGGCGAAGTTCGGCGCGATGGTGGAGATTCCGTCGGCCGCTCTGCGGGCGCGGTCGATCCTCCAGGAGGTGGAGTTCCTGTCGCTGGGCACCAACGACCTGGCGCAGTACACCTTCGCGGCGGACCGTCAGGTGGGCGCGGTGTCGCGGCTCCAGGACCCGTGGCAGCCGGCGCTGCTGGATCTCGTGGCGCTGTCGGCCGAGGCCGCTCGTGCCGAGGGCAAGAGCTGCGGTGTCTGTGGTGAGGCCGCCGCCGATCCGCTGCTCGCTTGTGTGCTGACGGGTCTGGGGGTCACCTCGCTCTCCATGGGTGCGGCGTCCATTCCTTATGTGCGGGCCACGCTGGCCAAGTACACGCTGGCGCAGTGCGAGCGGGCGGCGAACGCCGCTCGGTCCGCCGACTCGGCCGACGAGGCGCGCAGCGCTGCGCAGGCCGTGCTCTCGGGCGAGTAGGCGAGTGGACGAGTAGACCAGCAAGGGTTCCGGGGAGGGGCCTCCCGCCGTTGGCGGGAGGCCCCTCCCTCTTTTGTCAGTGGTGGGTTTCCGGGGGTTCGGCTCCGATGTCGAATCCCGCGCAGTACTCGACGCCGGATTCCGGGGAGACGGGCTCTCCGGTGTCCGCGTCCGTGCAGTAGGCGTTGAAGACCTCGCCGGCGGTGAGCGGGGCGAGGCCGCCGTGGGCCAGGCGCCAGCCGTGGACGCGGTCCGGGCTGTCGGGGGCGCTGGTGCGCAGGACCACGCCCCCGCGTGATTCCAGGGCCACGGCCACCGCGAGGACGGTGGCGAACTCGGCGCCCTCCGCGCTGTCGAGGCGGGCCGGTCCTGTGCTGTCGCGGTGGGTGTGGAGCACGGCCAGGAGCTGGTCGTTGTCCGTCGGGACGCTGCACACCAGGTGGTGGGTGCCCGGTCCCGCCGTCTCCAGCAGCCGCATCAGGAGGTGCGAGGCGCGGTCGAAGGCCGCGCGTCCGATGTCCTGGCCGCAGTCGGCGCAGGTGCCGAGGTCGGCGAGGAGGAGGGTGGCGTACTCCCAGGTGGCCTGGCGGACCGCGCGGGAGACGAGGACGGGGATGAGCTCGTCGATGCCCTGGCCGGTGTAGGCGACCGTGGCTCCGGCGGCGGCGATCTCCGCGGTGAAGCGGCTGCGGCTGGTCCCTCTGTCGGTGTCGAGGCCCGACTCGGCGCAGAACTCCTCGTAGTCCTCCGGGTCGAAGAGGGCGACGGTGGTGTGCACGCCCTGGGCCGCGAGCGCTTTGAGCAGGGCCTCGACCTGTTGGAGGTAGGCGGTGTGGTCGTCGAAGGGGAAGGTGCTGTAGCGCCGCATGGCCGCGAAGTCCTGGGCGTCGACGAGGAGGCCGACGGTGCTGGGTGCTTCGCGGCGCAACGTGCGTCGCAGGGTGGTGGTGCGCGGGGTGCCGTGCCTCCTGCCGTGCTTCTTGCGGTGTGCCGCTTTGAGCGTCGCCTTGTGCTGGGCGTTCTGCTTGGTGTTGTCGGTCTGCGCCATGTGTCCCCCTGTGCGCGGTGAATACTTGCTCACTCAGCGTAATCAGGGGGACTGACAGTGGCGTTACGCGCGGCGCTTCGCCGCCAGGTCGGCGTAGAAGTGGAGGAGGTCGAGGTTGTCGACGGAGCCCGGGTTGACCGCCTTGGCCAGCTCGGCGCCCTGGAGCAGGCGCTTGACCGGAACCTCGATGCGCTTGCCGGTGAGGGTGTGCGGGATGGCGGGGACCTCGATGACCTCGTCCGGGACGTGGCGCGGGGAGAGGTTGTCGCGGATGGTCTGCTTGATCGCCGCGCGCAGGTCGTCGTCGAGAGTGGCGCCTTCGGTGAGGTGGACGAAGAGCGGCATCCAGTAGCCGCCGTCGGGTTCCTCGAGGCCGATGACGAGGGATTCGCGGATCTCGGGGAGCCGTTCGACGGCTTCGTAGATGTCGGCGGAGCCCATGCGGACGCCCTGGCGGTTGAGGGTGGAGTCGGAGCGGCCGTGGATGATCACCGAGCCGTGGTCGGTGATGGTGATCCAGTCGCCGTGCCGCCAGACGCCGGGGTACATGTCGAAGTAACTGTCGTGGTAGCGGCTGCCGTCGGGGTCGTTCCAGAAGCGGATCGGCATGGACGGCAGCGGGTTGGTGACGACGAGTTCACCGACCTCGTTGATCAGCGGCTTGCCGGACGGGTCCCAGGACTGGAGGTCGGTGCCCAGGCAGGGGGCCTGGAGTTCGCCGATGTGGACCGGGAGGGTGGGGACGGCTCCGGCGAAGCAGGAGCAGACGTCGGTGCCGCCGCTGACGGAGGCGATCCAGAGGTCCTCGGCGACCTCGTCGTGGAGCCAGCGGAAGCCGTCGGGCGGGAGCGGGGAGCCGGTGGTGGCGACGCACTGGACGCGGGAGAGGTCGAAGTCGCGGCCCGGGTGGATGTCGGCCTTGCGGCAGGCCATGACGTACGCGGCGGAGGTGCCGTAGAGGGTGGCGCCGGTCTGTTCGGCGACCCGCCACTGGGCGCTGACGTCCGGATGGCCGGGGCTGCCGTCGTACAGGACGACGGTGGTGCCGGTGAGGAGGCCGGAGACGAGGAAGTTCCACATCATCCAGCCGGTGGAGGTGTACCAGAAGAAGCGGTCCTCGGGGCCGAGGTCGCAGTGGAGGCCGAGCTGCTTGAAGTGTTCGAGCAGGATGCCGCCCTGGGACTGGACGATGGCCTTGGGCAGGCCGGTGGTGCCGGAGGAGTACAGCACCCAGAGCGGGTGGTCGAAGGGGACCTGCTCGAAGACCGGTTCGGTGTCGGCGGAGGTGAGGGCGGCCCAGGCGAGGGCGCCTTCGGGGGCGTCGGTGCCGAGCAGCGGGATGTGCACGACGGCGCGCAGCGTGGGCAGTTCGCGCCGCAGCTCGGCGACGGTCTCCGTGCGGTCGTGCTCCTTGCCGCCGTAGCGGTAGCCGTCGACGGTGAAGAGGACGACGGGTTCGATCTGCTGGAAGCGGTCGAGGACGCTGCGGGCGCCGAAGTCGGGGGCGCAGGAGGTCCAGACGCCGCCGACGGCCGCGGTGGCGAGGAAGGCGACGACGGCCTGCGGGATGTTGGGGAGGTAGCCGCTGACGCGGTCGCCGGGGGTGACGCCGAGGGCGCGGAGTTCCGCGGCCAGGGCGCCGACCTGACGGCGGAGTTCGGCCCAGCTGATGGGGATCTGGGTGTGGGTCTCGTCGACGTACAGGAGGGCCGGGGTGTCGGCGCGGGCCGGGTCCTCGGCGGTGCGCAGGGCGTGTTCGGCGTAGTTGAGGGTGGCGCCGGGGAACCAGGTGGCGCCGGGCATCGCGCGGTCGCCGAGGACGCTCTCGTACGGGGTGGAGAAGCGGATGTCGAACCACTCGGCCACGGCCTGCCAGAAGGTGTCGAGCTCGTCGACGGACCAGCGGTGCAGGGCGGCGTACCCGCCGTCGGCCGGGGCACCGTACCGGGTCGCGGCCCAGTTCTGGAAGCGGGTGACGGCCGCGGCCTCGATGCGGTCGGGGCCGGGCTGCCAGAGCGGGGCGTCGGGCGTGGCTGCGGTCATGAGGGCTGCTCCCTGGCTGTACGGGTACGCGGGGTGGGCGTCGGCGCGCACGGGCTGGGGTGTGCGCGTGAGCGGCTGACACGGACGATGCCATGTGATCGTCTTCGGCACCAGGGTGGCTCCGCCCCCGGGGAGGCCGGGGAGCCTCGGCCGACATGGGTGAACGGGAGTTGAACGGAGGGTTCTGCGGGTCGGGCGGGGTGGCAGGGTGTGCGCCATGGACGGTCGTGACCTGGTGCGTCGGGTGAGGTTGGTCGGTTCGGTGCGGGGGCTGCGCACGGTGCGTTCGGCGTGGCGGCGCAGGGCCGCGGACGCGGCGGCGCTGCCGGCGCGCGGCGCGGAGCGGGCCCGGGTGCCCGGTGCGGCGACGGGTGCGGAGCCGGGGCCGGGCGGGGGTGTGGTGCGGTTCGCCCGTTCGGAGCTGCGCATCCGTGTGTCGGTGGGCGGTGCGGCGTTCTGGGCGTGGGACGGGGCGGACCCGCTGCCGTCGTACGCGGTGGCGGGCGATGCTCCCGCGCCGGACGAGCGGGCGGTGCTGGAGCCGGGCAAGGACGGCGGCTGGCAGGTGGTTGCGGAGCGGCTGACGGTGGTGGTGTCGCGGACCGGGGCGGTGGAGCTGCGGACGCCGGGCGGGGTGCTGTTGCGGCGTGAGCTGCCGCCGCGCTGGTGGGAGCCGGTGGGCGGGGGTCCGGTGCGGTGGGTGCAGCGCTCGGAGGTGCCGGCGGACGCGCGGTTCTTCGGGCTGGGCGGGCGTGCGGGCGGGCCCCGGTTGCGGGACGGGGTGTACCGGCTGTGGAACACGGATCCGGGCGGGCGTTTCGGTCCCGGGGACGATCCGCTGTATCTGACGATGCCGGTGCAGGTGGTGGTGTCGGACGCGGGGACGCATCTGGCGTTTCACGACAACTCCTGGGCGGGGCGGGTGGTGCTGCGGGAGGGCGAGGAGGGCGCCGGTTCGGGGCATGACCGGCCGGGCGCCTGCGAGGTGCGGATGGAGGGCGGGCCGCTGCGCTGCTGGGTGGTGGTGGGGACGCCGGCCCGGGTGCTCCAGGGGTGGACGGCGCTGACGGGAGCTCCGGCGCTGCCGCCGTCCTGGGCGCTGGGTCCGCAGCACGCCCGGTGGGGGTTCGGCAGCCAGGAGGGGGTGCGGCGGGTCGTCGACGGGTACCGGGAGCGGGGGCTGCCGCTGTCCGTGCTGCATCTGGACATCGATCACTACGACGGGCACCGGGTGTTCACGGTGGACCGGGAGCGGTTCCCCGATCTGCCCGCGCTGGCGAAGGAGCTGCGCGGGGACGGGGTGCGGCTGGTGTCGATCGTGGATCCGGCGGTGAAGGCGGAGCCGGGTGACGCGGTGTTCGACGCGGGCCGGGAGGTGGGTGAGCGCGGTGCGTACGTCCGGGACGCGCGGGGGCGGGTGGTGGTCGGGGAGGTGTGGCCCGGGGCGTGCGTCTATCCGGACTTCACTGATCCGGTTGTGCGGGATTGGTGGGGATCTCTGTACGAGGAGCGGCTTGCGCAGGGCTTCTCGGGGATCTGGCACGACATGAACGAGCCGGTGTCCTTCGCGGCGTTCGGGGATCCGTCGCTGCCGCGTTCGGCCCGGCACGTCCTGGAGGGCGCCGGGGGCGATCATCGCGAGGCGCACAACGTGTACGCGCTGGCGATGGCGCGGGCCGGGTACGAGGGGCTGCTCCGGCTGCGGCCCGAGGAGCGGCCGTTCCTCTTCTCCCGGTCGGGCTGGGCGGGGATGCAGAGGTACGGGGGCACCTGGTCCGGTGATGTGTCGACGGGGTGGCAGGGGCTGCGGGCGTCGTTGTCGCTGGTACTGGGGCTCGGCCTGTGCGGGGTGCCGTACTCGGGTCCGGACGTGGGCGGGTTCGACGGGTTCCCGTCGCCCGAGCTGTATCTGCGGTGGTTCCAGCTGGGGGCGTATCTGCCGTTGTTCCGTACGCACTCGGCGATCGACGCGGGGCGGCGGGAGCCGTGGGAGTTCGGGCCCGAGGTGCTGGAGCACGCGCGGGCGGCGCTGGTGGAGCGCGAGCGCCTGCACCCGTACTTCGTGTCGCTGTCGCAGGTGGCGCGGCTGACGGGTGCGCCGTATGTGCGGCCGGTGTGGTGGGGGGCGCCGGGCGACCGGGCGCTGCGGGAGTGCGAGGACGCGTTCCTGCTGGGCGACGCGCTGCTGGTGGCTCCGGTGCTGGAGCCGGGGGTACGGCGGCGGGCGATGCGGCTGCCGAGGGGGCGGTGGTACGACACGGCGACCGGGCGGGCGTACGAGGGGCCGGGCCAGGTACTGGTCGACGCCCCGCTGTCGGGGGTGCCGGTGCTGGCGCGGGCGGGCGCGGTGATTCCGGTACGGGGTGCGGACGGCGAACCGGAGCTGGAGGTGTGGGCGCCCGCGCCGGGGCGCACGGGCGGCGGCCTGGTGGTGCGGGACGCGGGTGACGGGTGGGCGGAGGCGGAGGTCGAGCGGTACGCGACGCGGTGGGAGGGTGACCGCGTGGTGGTGGAGCGGGACGGCGGGAAGGGTGAGGTCGACTGCCGGGTGCGGGTGCGGGGAGTGGCGGACGCCCCGTAGGTGGTTCCCCGGGGCCTGGGACGAACGTCTGTACGCGTCGGGCGGGGCGCCGGAGCCGTTCCCGGCGCGGTGCCCTCAGCCGTAGCGGCCCGCGAACCACGCGTCGGCGGCTTCCGTGTGCAGCGGGAACGCCAACGGCCTTGGGCCGTAAAGGATCTCGTAGCCGGATGTCTCGTCGGTCGGGGCCGACGGCGGCAGGCTCGCGAGGGGGCGGGGCGGGAGGAGGCCGAAGACCAGGAGGTGGCCGGCCGTGTCGCTGAGGACGTCGGCGAGCCGTACGTCCCGGGCGGCGGCCTCGATGCCGGTCTCCTCGCGGAGTTCGCGGGCGACCGCCGTACGCCAGTCCTCGGCGTGGTCGATGAATCCGCCGGGCAGGGCCGCGCCGCCCTTCTGCGGCTCGATGGTGCGGGTGATGACGACGAGTCCGGTGGCGCTCGGGCCGTCGACGGGGAGCAGGGCCACCGCGACGGGGAGCGGGTTGCGGTAGGCGGTGGTTCCGCAGTGCGTGCAGGTGCGGGGCCAGGTGTCGGCGGGCGGGAGGGCGGTGTACGGGGCGCCGCAGGTGCCGCAGTGGGAGTCCCGTACGTACCGGGGCGGCTGCTGCGGGGCGGTCGGGGAAGGGCGGTTGCCGGGTTCGGACACGGGCGGACTGTATCCGACGGGTTCTTCCGCGGGGGCCGCCCAGCTGATAGACGGTGTGCCCATGACAGGAATGCGTACCGCTCTGCGTGCCCTGGCCGTCACGGCCGCCGCCCTTCTCGCCGCCACCGCCCTCTCCCCCACCGCGCAGGCGCGTCCCGAACCGCGAGCGCCCGAGGAGTTCGTGGCGCTGCGTTCGGTGGATCCGACGATCATCCAGGAGATGCGCTACACCACGGCGCACACCTTCATGGGCGAGCGGGTGGACGGGTACCGGCAGCCGGTGTGCATCCTGACCCGGCCCGCCGCGCGCGCCCTGCACCTGGCGCAGAAGCGGCTGTTGCGTCAGGGGTATTCACTGAAGGTGTACGACTGCTACCGGCCGCAGCGGGCCGTGGACCACTTCGTGCGGTGGGCGAAGGATCTCGACGACCAGGCGATGAAGCGGGAGTTCTATCCGCTGGTCGACAAGTCGCGTCTGTTCGAGGACGGTTACATCGCGGAGAAGTCCGGGCACAGCCGGGGCAGCACGGTGGACCTGACCCTGGTACGGCTGCCGGCCCTGCCGACCAGGCCGCACCGTCCGGGCGAGCGGCTGACCCCCTGCTTCGCGCCGAAGGATGAGCGGTTCCCCGACAACTCGGTGGACATGGGGACGGGTTACGACTGCTTCGACACCCTCTCGCACACCGACGATCCCCGGATCCAGGGCGCTCAGCGCGCCAACCGGCAGTTCCTCAAGCGCACGTTGACCGAGGTGGGATTCGTGAACCTGCCGGAGGAGTGGTGGCACTTCACCCACAAACCCGAGCTGTTCCCGGACACCTACTTCGACTTCCCGGTGGAGCGCGGGTCGGTCGGCAGGCACTGAACGGAACGGGCGACCGGGACCACCCCCGTGGGCTCCGGCCGCCCGTTCTTCATCTCGGACGCGAAAGGGGCGTGTTCGGTTGCCGATCGGGCGGCTACGGTGCCCGTATGTCACAGCAGACGTTCGAAACGTACGAGGAATTCTGGCCGTACTACGTCGCGATGCACTCCCGGGCCGCCACCCGGTGGGTCCATCTGACCGGCACGCTGACCGGGCTCGCGCTGGCGCATACGGGCTCGCGCGGGGCCGGAAACGGTATCTGGCGGCCCTGCCGCTGATCGGGTACGGCACGGCGTGGCCCGCGCACTTCCTGATCGAGAAGAACAACCCGGCCACGTTCGGGCATCCGGTGTGGTCGCTGCGCGGCGACGCGCAGATGATCCGGACGATGCTCGCGGGCCGGGACGCGGAGCTGGCGGAGACCGCGGCGAAGTGGCTGGCCGAGCACGGGGATGACAGGAAGGGCGGCTGAGGCCCTGGGGCCGGACCCCTCGCCGGACGACGGCGCCCGTGGCACACTTCTGACGTTCCGTCAGATTCAGTGCCGGGAGGGGCTTTGTCGCGCACGCGTACACCCGTGGTGGCCGGTTGGTTCACCGAGGACGCCGCGGAGGAGGACTTCCGGCTGCTGGGCACCCGCTGCTCCGGCTGCCGGACGGTCCACTTCCCCCGGGAGGACGGCCGCTGCCGCAACCCGCACTGCTCCGGCGGTGAGCTGGAGGAGACACCGCTGTCAAAGCGGGGCACGGTGTGGTCCTGCACCGACGGGCGCTACCGGCCGCCTCCCCCGTACGTCAGCGACCCCGACGCCCCCTGGACTCCGTACACCCTGGTCGCCGTCGAGCTGGCCGTCGAGCGCATGGTGGTGCTGGGGCAGGCCGCCCCCGGAGTGGGCGTGGCCGATCTCCCGGTGGGCTCGGAGGTGGAGGTGGTGCCGGGCGTCCTGGACGAGGACCGGGCGACGGGCACCGTGCACGCGACCTGGCACTGGCGGCCGGTCGCGGCGGACGGGGACGCCTCATGAGCGGCGATGTGGCGGTCCTCGGGGCCGGGATGCACCCGTGGGGCAAGTGGGGGCGCGGCTTCGTCACGTACGGGCGGATCGCCGCGCACGCCGCGCTCGCTGACGCGGGCATCGGCTGGCCCGAGGTCCGGTCGGTGGTCGGCGCGCAGACGGTGCGCGGGGGCTATCCGGGGTACGTGGCGGGGGCGACGTTCGCCCGGGCGCTCGGGTGGCAGGGGGCGCGGGTGGCGTCCGTGTACGCCGCGTGCGCTTCCGGGGCGCAGGCCATCGACACGGCGCGGGCGCAGATCCTGGCGGGCCTGGCGGACGTGGTGCTGGTGGTGGGGGCCGACGCGGCGCCCAAGGGGTTCTTCGCCCCGGCCGGCGGGGAGCGGCCGGACGATCCGGACTGGCTGCGCTTCCGGGTGCTCGGGGCGACGAACCCGGCGTACTTCGGGCTCTACGCCCGCCGCCGCATGGCCCTGTACGGGGACACACCGGAGGACTTCGCGCTGGTCAAGGTGAAGAACGCGGCGGCCGGGGCGCTCAACGAGTACGCCCGCTACCGCACTGTGGTGACGGCGGAGGAGGTCGCAGCCTCCGCTATGGTCGCCGATCCGCTGCGGCTGCTGGACATCTGCGCCACGTCCGACGGGGCGGCCGCGCTGGTGCTGTGCAGCATGGAGTTCGCGCGAAGGCGCGGGGTGCGTGACCCTGTGCGGATCCGGGCCGTCTCCACCGTGACGCCGACCTTCCCGAGGACCGTCCTGGATCTGCCGGACATCGGCACGGATTCAGCGGTGGCCGTGGACCCGTCGCCCGAGAGCTTCCGGGCCTCGATCGCGCGGACCGCGTACGAGGAGGCGGGGATCGGGCCGGAGGACCTTTCGCTGGCCGAGGTCTACGACCTGTCCACGGCACTGGAGTTGGAGTGGTACGAGGACATCGGGCTGTGCGGCCCCGGCGAGGGGACGAAGCTCCTGCGTTCGGGGGCGACCGCGCCGGGCGGCCGGGTTCCGGTGAACACGAGCGGCGGTCTGGCCTCGTTCGGCGAGGCGGTCCCCGCCCAGGCCATCGCGCAAGTCTGCGAGCTGACCCGGCAGTTGCGGGGGCGGGCGGGGCAGCGGCAGGTGCCGGGCGCACGGGCCGGCATCACGGCGAACCAGGGACTGTTCGGGCACGGTTCGGCGGTGGTCGTGGTCCGCTGATCCACAGCGGCGTCTCAACAGGTTTTCCCTGCGCTTGGCTTGACTGCCCGTCACCGCAGCAGAACACTCAGGACCCGGCGCGCCGGGCGACGTGCGGCTCGTACCCCTGTCGGCGGGGGTACGGGCCGTACGCGTACCGGGGAACGGAGCTCGCTTTCCCGGCTCAGGTGGCGACGGGTTCGCGGGCCCGTGCCGCACGCTCCAGGGCGTGTTCCACGACCGCGACCAGGACGTCGCGCACGGAGGACCGGTCCCGTGCGTCGCAGACGAGCAGCGGGACCTCGGGGTCGAGGTCGAGGGCGGCCCGTACGGTCTCGGTGGGGAACCGCTCGGCGCCCTCGAAGGTGTTGACCGCGACCGTGAACGGGATCCGCCTGCGCTCGAAGTAGTCGACCGCGGCAAAGCAGTCCTCAAGACGCCGGGTGTCGGCGAGGACGACCGCGCCCAGGGAGCCCTGCGCCAGCTCGTCCCAGAGGAACCAGAAGCGGTCCTGGCCCGGGGTGCCGAACAGGTAGAGGACCAGGTCCTCCCGCAGCGTGATCCGGCCGAAGTCCATGGCGACCGTGGTGGTCGTCTTGGACTCGACCCCTGCCAGATCGTCCACCGGGCGGCCCGCCTCGCTGAGGCGTTCCTCGGTGCGCAGCGGTCTGATCTCGCTGACCGCGCCGACCGCGGTCGTCTTGCCGACGCCGAACCCTCCCGCCACCAGGATCTTCAGGGTGACGGGCTCGACAGGCCGCTGCTTGACGCGGCTAGAGCGCCCGAAGGCCATTGATTACCTCGCGAAGAATGTTCACGTCCGGCAGCTCGGCCGGTGGAACGGGACGGGTGACGTGCACCAGCTCGTCCTCGACGAGATCGCCGACCAGGACCCGTACCACCCCTACGGGGAGGTCGAGTTCGGCGGCGAGCTCGGCGATCGACTGGGGCCTGTCGCTGCAGAGTTCGACGATCGCCACGTGTTCGGGGGCGAGCGTCTGGTCCCGGCCGGGGTCGTCCGCGGCCGGTTCCGGCACGACGAGCGCGATCAGGTCGAGGCGGTGACGGGAGGCGCTGCTGGTCCGCCCCCGGGTCATCGCGTACGGGCGGACCACCGGCCCCGCGTCCGCGTCGTACCACCGGGAGGCCTGGGGGTCGACGGTCCCGTCCGGGGATCCGGGGCCGGTGCCCCGGGGGGAGTCAGCGCTCATGCCCGCCACACTCACCCTCCGGCGGGCGTACCGGTCGTCCGTGGGGCGTTGGCCAGGTGGGCCCCCACGCGCTTGACCATCAGCGTCATCTCGTACGCGACCTGGCCCACGTCGGAGTCGGCGTCGGCCAGCACGGCGAGACAGCTGCCGTCGCCGGCCGCCGTGACGAAGAGGAACGCCTCGTCCAGTTCGACGACGGTCTGGCGCACCCGGCCCGCGTCGAAGTGGTGGCCGACGCCCTTGGCGAGGCTGTGGAACCCGGAGGCGACGGCGGCGAGATGCTCACTGTCCTCGCGGGTCAGGTCCGCCGACGCGCCGGTGGCGAGTCCGTCGCTGGAGAGCACCAGCGCCTTGCGGATGCTGGCGACGCGCTGGACGAGTTCGTCGAGCAGCCAGTTCAGTTCGCCCGAGCCGTGGCGGGCGGGGTTGTGTGCTGCGGCGTTCGGTGCGGTCATCGACCGTCCCCTCCCGGAGTGGTTCCTGGTGCTGTGCCACCGGGGTCGCCGGCGTTCGCGGTGCCCTCGGCGGATTCGGCGGTTTCGGTGGTCGTGGTGGACGCGGTGTTCCCGGTCGTCCCGGTGTGCGCCGCGTTCTCGGTGGTCTCGGCGTTCTCCCGGCGGCCGCGCTGCCAGCCCCGCTGGAGCGAGGCCATACGGTTGCGGACCTCGTCCGCGTCGCGATCGGCGTCGTCGAACGTGTCCACGGGCGCCCGCTGCACCGTGCGCTCCGCCGAGTCCTCACGGAGCTGGCGGGCGAGGCTGGCCTGCCGGACCCGCCGGGGCAGTCCGCCGATGGTCTCGGGCGCCGGCGGGGCGGCCGGCACCGGGGCCTCCTCGCGCCCGGAATCCGGCGTGCGGGGTGGCTCGGGTGCGTGCGACGGCTCGGCCGGGCGGGACGGCCCGGTGGTGCGGGAGGCGTCCGACGTACGGGAGATGCCTGGTGCTCCGCGGTGGGCGGCGGCTCGCACGGTCCAGGGTGCGTCGGCGGTACGGGGCCCGTCGGCCTCCTCGGGGACGCGGTCCGCGGTGTGCGGGACCGGCCCTGTGGCCTTCGCGGGAGGCGTGGTCGCGTCGTCGTCCGCCGCGTCGACCCGGCGGCCCCGGTCGGTGACCAGCGTCGGCGGGGTGCGGCGGGGCAGCGGTACGGGCCCGGCGGGGCGCATCGGGCGGACCTCCGCCGTGGGCTCGTCGCCGTGGTCGCGGGCCTGCTGGTGCTGGTCCCGGTCGGTGTCCCGGCGCGGGCGGGCGCCGGGCTTGTCGCGGCGGGCCTCCCGGTCGCCGTCGCGGCGCACGTCCCGGGCGCGGAAGATGCCGCCGCGCTCGCTCTCGGTGTCCTCCAGATCGGACACGCCGTCCAGGACGGGGCCGAGGGCCGGGTCCAGGGCCGGATCCGGTGAGCGGTCCAGCGGGTCGCCGGCGAAGTCCAGCGGGCCGACCGGGGCTTCCAGCTCGACCGGCCCGTCCAGGACGCCCGGTCCGGTGAGCCCGGTGGGAACCGGCGACAGGACCGCGGACCTGCCGTTGACACGGCGCTCCCCGCCCGGGGCCGTGCCGGGCGCGCCCGGTGCCGTCCCGGGGTTCCGGCCGCTGCCGATGGCGCGCTCGGCCCGGCGGTCCAGGCGGAACCCGGTGCCGTGGGTGTCGGGGGCGTCGGTGAGCAGGGCCGCCGGGATGAAGACGACCGCGGTTGTGCCTCCGTACGGCGATTTCTGCAGGGAGACCCGGACGTTCTGGCGCTGGGCGAGCCGGCTGACGACGAAGAGGCCCAGCCGGTCGGTGTCGGAGAGCTCGAAGTCGGGCGTCTCGGCGAGCCGCAGGTTGGCGTCGAGGAGGACCTCGGGGGCCATGCCGAGACCGCGGTCGTGGATTTCGAGCGTGAAGCCGTTGGAGACGCGTTCGCCGTGCACCTGGACCGCGGTGTGCGGGGGTGAGAAGACGGTGGCGTTCTCCAGGAGTTCGGCGATCAGGTGGGTGAGGTCGGCCACGGCGGGTCCGCCGACGCCGATCCGGGCCAGGCGGCGGACCTCGATGCGTTCGTAGTCCTCGACCTCGGCGACGGCGGCCCGCACCACGTCCATCAGCTGGATGGGCTTGCGCCACTGGCGGGAGGGGGCGGCGCCGGAGAGGATCACGAGTCCTTCGGCGTGCCGCCGCATACGGGTGGTGAGGTGGTCGAGGCGGAACAGGTCGGCCAGTTCGTCGCTGTTCTCGGTGCGGCGTTCCATCGCGTCCAGCAGGGTGAGCTGACGGTGCAGGAGGACCTGGTTGCGGCGGGCGAGGTTGACGAAGACCTCGGAGACGCCGCGCCGCATGTCCGCCTGCTTCACCGCGGCCTCCACGGCGGCCCGCTGGAGGGTGTTGAGCGCCTGGCCGACCTGGCCGATCTCGTCGGGCTCGTAGCTGAGGTGCGGGGCCTCGGTCTCGACGTCGACCTGTTCGCCCGCGGCCAGTCGGCGCATCACGCTCGGCAGCCGGACGCCGGAGACCTCGTGGGCGTCCTTGCGCAGCCGGGAGAGGTCGCGGACGAGTTCACGGCCGATGCGGACGGAGACGAAGATCGAGACGATCAGGGCCAGGAATCCGAGGATCCCGGCGATCCCGGCCTGGGCGAGGACCCGGTAGGCGGCCGGTTCGGCACGGTCCTGGAAACGGTTGCCCATCTCCGTGGAGTCGCCCGCCAGCCGGTCGAGGACGGGCACGGCCGCCTCTTCCCAGCGCTCGGCGTCGACGGCGCCGGGGCGCTTCGTCGGCCCGGCCTCGATCAGCGCGTCCTCGGTGGTGCGCAGCGGTTCGGTGTCGGGGCTGCCCCAGAACTGCTCGACGCGACGGCGTTCGGCGGCGGGGAGGTTCTCCAGGCTGACCTCGTAGAGCAGCTCGCGCTGCGCCACGAGGCCGGATATCTGCCGCAGTTCGGCGGTGGTGAACCGGCCGGCGATGAGGCCGGAGGCGATGAGCGCGTCCTGGCGCGAGAGCATCTCGCGGGCCCGGGAGATGCCGACCAGGGCCCGCATCTGCTTGTCCATCGAGACGTTCTGGAGGGTGTGGAGGCCGTTGAGGAAGCGGTACGAGGGGTCGACGAGGCCGTTGTAGAAGTCCAGTGCCTTGGCCCGGCTGATGGTGCGCTTCTCGACCGATTCGCGCAGCGCCTCCAGTCCGTCGACAGCGCTCAGGATCGCGTCCAGGCGGCTGCTGTCGGCTGCGCTCAGCGAGTCCCGGACGTCCTGTTCCCGGGCGTTCTCCCTGACTTCGCCCACGATGCGGTCGGTGGCGGCGCGTTGGCCCATGAGGACGGGGAGCGCGTCGGAGGCACGGGGGTCGGCGAGGAAGACCAGGGTCTGCCGCCGCTCGTCCTGGACGGCGCGGACGGCGTCCTCCAGGGGTTCGCTCACCTTCTCCACGATGGATCCGGCGCTCATCAGTTCGTCGGCCTGACGGCCGGTGATGTAGGTGGCGAAGACCCAGAGGCCCGTGAGGGAGACGAGCGGCACCAGCAGCAACGCCACGATCTTCCTGCGGATGGACTTCCCGCGAAAGCGCATGGCCTCCCCCAGATCGGCCCCGCACGGCGGCTGCGGGGATCGCCCCCGCGCGTTGCTGCGCGGGTTGTCTTCTCCGTCAATAAACGGCGCGAGCCTACTACTGACACAGAGACAACTCGAAGACACGTCCGGATGATTTTCAGCCGTCCACCTTGGAGTTGATCATGAGTTGTCCCCATTTTCCCGGAGATGAAATTCGCGAAAGCGACAGAGAGTACCGGCCGGGCTCCTCAGCACCGGCACGTCTCAGTTGGCTGGAATTCTTCGCTCCGTGACCTTCTGTGCCCTGCGCGTGGTTTTTCAGGGGAATCTTCGGGACGGGTGGTTCGTCCATATGTACGGGGTAGGCGCACGGTGGGGTCGTGCGCGGCAGGACGGACGTGTTGCGCCCGCGTAGAACCGGCGCAAGCCGGGCAGCCACCCTGAAGTCGGACAGTGGCGGGGAGTTGAAGACCTTGAGTACGCAGGAACGCGGGGGCGCCGGAGCATCGGCTGCCGCGCGGACGGAAGCCGCGGAGGGGGCACGGGTCCCGCGGCAGTTGTGGGTGGAGGAGCCGGCCTCGAAGCGGCGGATGCCCGACGCGGTGCGGACGGCCGCCGTGCGCGCCGTTCTGATCATGTCGGTGACGATCATCCAGGCGATGGTCGCCTTCCTGAGCACGTTGACCGGCTCCTGGCTGGCCTTCCCGATGGTGCTCAGCAGTGTGGCCAGCACGGTGGTCGCCACCTGGGCGGTGCTCGACGTCTGGGTCACCCGGCAGGTGTGGAACCAGCGCAACGGCGTGGTGTCGGTGCCGAGCAGCACCGCCCGTCAGATACGCCGTGAGCGGCGCCGGTCGCGCCGGGCCGAGCGGGCGGCCGAGCGGGACGGCACGGGCGGTGGCATAGGCGGCCGCCGGAGGACCGGCGACCTCTCCCGCGCCTGACGGGCACCGCCGCCGCCCGCGCCCACGCCGGAACGACCGGCGGCCGTTGCCGGCCCGGCGGGCCACCGTCGGCTGCTCCCGGCCCGGCGGTTACGCCTCGGGCTCCGGGGCGGCCGGGGGCTCCGGGGCCGCCGAGGGCTCGGTCGTGGTCGCCGGGGGCTCGGGGGTGGTCGCCGGGGGCTCGGGGGTGGTCTGCTCGTTCCGCTTGAACATCCGGGTCGCCGTGATCTCGCCGTGGACCGTCTCGCCCTCCGGGTCCTGCTGCGGCAGGCCGGGCCGCAGATGCTCCTCCACGCTGATGTACTTCAGCCCGGCCCTCAGGTCGGCGTCGTTGCGCAGCCGGATGACGAGGGGGAATTCGGCGAGCGCGGTCGTGTCGAACAGGCCGGTGGTGTACAGGAGTTGGACGCCCAGCGCGTCCGAAACGGCCCGCTGGAGCTCCAGCAGATAGGTGGCGTTGGCGCGGCCGATCGGGTTGTCGAGGAACAGGGTGCCCGCGTGCCGGTGGCGGTCGCGGCCCCGGTCGTTGCTGCGCAGGGCCGCCATCGTGCAGTAGAGGGCGATGGCGGCGGTGAGCAGCTGGCCTCCGGAGAAGACGTCGCCCATCTGCCCGACCGGGACGCGCTCGGCGCGCAGCACGGCGTCCGGCTTCAGGATCTCCACCGCGATGCCCTTGGGCCGCAGGGCCGCCTCGACACCCCGCAGCAGCAGGGACATGCCGTCCCGGCGCAGATCGGAGTTCTTCTTGAGGGCGGCGCTGGTGGCCTCGTCGATGACCTCTCCGAGGCGTTCGGTGAGGGTGGCCTGGTCGGGTTCCTCGAAGCGGATCCGGAGGAATTCCTGACCCGACCACTCCCCCAGTCCTTCGGGGAGCTGGGAGAGCCGCTGGGCGGAGCGCAGGGTGGTGAGCGCCGACTCGACAAGTCCGCGCAGCCGGTCGACGATCGAGTCGCGGTTGCGCTCCAGCTGGACCAGCTCGTCGGTGAGGACACGCAGCCGGGGGGCGAAGGCGTCGGCCCACTTCTGGGCGTGCTCGGGCAGCGCGGAGGCGGGCAGTTCGCGGATCTGCTGACGGGCGGGGGTACGGACCTGTTCGTACCGGGTGGAGTTGGCGTGCCGGACGAGGATGTCACTCGCTTCCCTCACGGCGCTCTCGGCAGCCGAGAGGTCGGCGTTGCAGCCGCGCAGGGAGCGCCGGGACTCGGCCGCGGACTGCCGGGCCTCCTCCAGACTGCCGGGGTACGGGTCGGGGTCCTCGGTGCGCTCCTCCACGCCGTGGTCGCGCAGGAGGTCCCGCAGGAGGGCCGCGGTCTCGTCGAAGCCGCCGGCGGAGTCCTCGGCGGTGCGGTGGGCGTGCAGCAGCTCGCTGTGGGCGGCGCGGGCGGTGTCCAGGGTGGCGGTGGCGTCGGCCAGTTCGGCATTGGCGGTACGCAGGAGGGCCTGGGCCCCTTCGGCGTCGGCCGGGACCAGGCCGTCCGGCAGCTCGGTGTGGTGGGGGCGTTCGTCCTCGGGGGCGAGCCGTTCGGCCTCGCCGCGCAGCCGTCCCAGGTGCTCGCTGGCCGTGGAGGCGCGGGTCTCCAGGAGCTGGACGTGTGCTTCGGCGCGGGCGGCGGCGGCCTGGCGGGACGGGCCGTCGGCTCCGTCGGTGCCCTCCAGGAGCTGGGCGGCGCGGGTGCGGACCTTGTTGGTGAGGCGGTCCAGCTCGGCCAGGGCGGCGCTCTCGTCGCTCTCGGCGCGGGCCTGTTCGGCGCGCAGGTCGGCGCCGACGCCGACCTTCTCGTACAGCTGGGACGCGGCCCGGTAGGCCTCGCGCAGGGTGGGCAGGGCGGTACGGGCCTTCGACCCGTCCTCCTCGGGGAGGACTTCGGGGACACCGGCGATCTCGGCACGCTCGGCCCGCAGGGCGCGGGCGGTGCGGCGGGCGTCGTCCCCGGCGCGCTGGGCGGCGCGGCGGTCCTCGTCGGCGGCGCGGGCGAGGTCGAGGCAGACGGCTGCGCGGGCCTCGGACTCGGCGGCCTCGTCGACCAGTTCGCGCAGTCGGGCCTGCCAGCCGGAGCGCTCGCGGAGCCGGTGGGCGAGTCCCGCGAGGGCGTCGGCGGCGCGGCGGGCCCGCTGAGCGGCCTCCTGGCGGTCGTCGCGGACCCGGGCGGTGTCGGCGGCGGCCTCGTCGGCCTCGGCACGGGCGGTGCGGGCCTCGGCGAGGACGGCTTCGGCGCTCTCGGCTGCCGTACGGGCGGTGGCGGCGGCCTCGGCCAGTTCGGCGAGCATGCCGGGCGGGCAGTCGGCACGCCAGGAGCCGATCCGGGAGGCGAGGGCGCGGTCGCCGGAGAGGCGGGCGGCCAGCGTCCGGATGTCCTCGTCGCGGGCGGCGGCACGGCTGCGCAGCGCGTGGCGCTCCTCGTCGGCGGCGTGTTCGTCGTGCATGGCCGGGTTCGGCGGGACGAGGAAGACGCCGTCGCTCGCGGACTCGGAGCCGGTGCCGGGGGCCGGGACGGGGGCGAGGAGAGCGGCGGCGGTACCGACGGCGACGGCCGATCGGGGCAGCAGGGCGGCCCCGGCGAGGACTTCACGGGCGCGGGTGTGGGCGTCGGGGTCGGTGATGACGACGCCGTCGACCAGTTCGGGGCGGGCGGCGAGGACGGCGGCGTGGTCGGCCGGGTCGACGGCCTGTGCGAGGTAACGCCAGCCGGGCAGGGCGGGGATGCCGTGCTCGCCGAGATATTCGACGGTGGCCAGGACGTCGGGGCCCGGCGGCAGCAGCCCGCCCTCGCCGAGCGCGCCGAGGATGCGGGCGTCGTCGGCGGCGGCGGTGCGCAGGTCGAAGAGGCGGCGTTCGGCGGCGGCGACGGACTGGTCGAGGAGGTCGCGCAGTTCGTCGGCGCTGCGGTCGAACTCCTCGGCGGTCAGGGGCTGCTGGGCGGTGGGCTGGTCGGCGAGGGCGACGGCGCGGTCCGGGGAGGCGTCGGGCGCGGTGCCCGTGCCGTCGCTCCGGTGGCCGGTCGTCGTGGTGTCGTCGCCGGTGGTCGTGGTGCGGGCGGTGCCCTGGTCCTGGCCCGGCGTCTCGTCGCCGGACTCCCGGCGGGGGTGCGGGACGCCGGTGCCCGAGGGCAGGCCGAGCAGGTCCGCGAGGCGGGGGTCGGCGGCGATGGACGCGGCGGCCAGGTACTCGTCCTCGTAGGCCCGCTCCGCGGCCTTGGCACCGTCGGCGGCGCGGGCGGCGGCCAGTTCGGCGCGGCTCTCGGCTGCGGCCGCCTCGCGGGCGGTGTCGGCGGCGGAGCGGGCGGCTTCGCGGGCGGTGTCCCAGGCGGCGACGGCGGACTGTTCGGCGTCGCTGGCGGCGAGGGCCGCGCGGGCGGGGTCGGCGTCGGGCGCGGTGTCGTCGAGCCAGCCGGCCCGGACGGCTTCGGCGGTCTCCTGGCCGACCTCGGCGAGGCGCTGACGCAGGTGTCCGGCCTCGCTGCGGGCGCGCTGGGCCTCGGTGGCGGCGACCGTGGCGTCGCGGTGGGCGCGTTCGCCGGTGGCCTGGAGGGTGTCGGAGCGCTCCTCCTCCTCGTTGGCGAGGCGTTCGCCCTCCTCGGCGGCCTTGTGCAGGGCGCGGACGAGGTCGGTGGCGGCGGCGGAGCGGGCGGCGAGGGCGGGGGCGGCGTCGCGTTCGGCCTCGCGGATGGCGGCGGCGACCCTGGCCGAGCGGTCGGCGGCGGCGCGGTGGCGCAGGACGGCTTCGGCGGCCTGCCAGGCTGCGTGCAGGGTGCGGGCCTCGACCAGCTCCTTACGTCCGGCGGCGGCGCTCTTCTCGGCCGCGGTGAGGGCCAGTGAGGCGTGCCGGTAGGCCAGTTCGGCGGCGATCAGGGCGCGGCGGCCCCGGGTGGACTCGGCTTCGGTGACGGTGTGGGCGGCGGCGGTGACGCGTTCGGCCAGCTCGGCGGTGCGCCCGCGCTCCTCGGCGGCGCGGGCGGAGAGCCGGCGGGCCAGGGTGCGGGTGCGTCGTTCGGCCCCGGCGTGGATGTCGCGGGCCCGGGTGCGAGTGTCGGTGGCCTCGACGATCCGGCCGAGGAGGTCGACGGAGCCCGCGGTGAAATCGCGTTCGGCGGTCAGCTCGGCGCGCCGGCCCAGTTTGTTGCCGAAGCCGCTGACCAGGTCGGCGAGGCCGTCGGTGTCGCGGGTGTCGGTGACGGCGCGGAGCAGGAGGTCGGTGAAGTCGGAGTCCTTCTTCACCGCGAAGAGGCCGGCGGCCTCGCCCTCGTCGGCGTTCATCTCGCGCTGGTAGCGGAAGAGTTCGGGGTCGAGGCCGAGGTCGCCGAGGTGTTCGTTCCAGCGGTCGTGGATCTCTTCCCAGTGCACGTCGAGGTGCGCGTAGAACTTGCCCGCGTCCATCAGCGCGTCGCGGAAGCCCTTCATGGTGCGCCGCCTGCCACGGGCGCCGGAGACGCCTTCGGCGGGGCGGCCCACGGCGGAGGCCTCGGCGACGGGCAGGCTGTCCAGGCTGAGCCCGGGGCCTGGACGGAACGAATACCAGGCTTCGGCGAACTTGCGCGGGTCGTTGGAGACCTGGCGGCCCCGCCATTCACTGACCTTGCCCACGACGACGCACTCACCGGTGAGGGTGTGCTGCCACTCCAGGGCGACGTGCCCGCAGTCGTCGGCGAGGAGGAACTTGCGCAGCACGCCGGAGCTGGCCCCACCGAGGGTGTTGCGGTGGCCGGGGAGCATCACGGAGAAGATCAGCTTGAGCAGGACGGACTTGCCGCCGCCGTTCTCCAGGAAGAGGACGCCCGCGGGCGCGGGGCGGCGGGGCGGGCCGACCGGCTCGTCCTCGAAGAACTCCGCCTGGGCGGGGGCGGGGTTGGGGACGGGTGCGCCGACGCCGCGCAGGTCGAGGACGGTGTCGGCGTAGCGCGCACCGGCAGGCCCGATGGAGTAGAGGCGGACCCGGGACAACTCGTACATGGCGGCGGACTCTCGTCGTTCGGTGAGCGGGGGTGGTGCGGCGGGGGGTGTGCGGGTCGGTCGGGGTCAGGAGTGGAAGGGCAGGCCCGCGTCGGCGGCCAGCTCCACGCTGTCGGGGTCGGGCGGCGGCAGCAGGGTGGCGGAGCCGTCGGTGACGGGGACGACGCCGAGCTCCAGCAGTTCGGCCATGGCGGCGCTGCCCGCCAGGTCACGGACCTGGAGCTGGTAGCGGGCGGTGGTGCGGTAGGCGCCGCCCGCGTCGTCGCCGGTGCGCTGGAGGAAGCCGGAGTCGGTGAGGAAGGCGACGGCCTTGCCGATGATGCCGGTGGTGGATCCGGCGAGCCGACGGGCGTCCTTGGTGGCGCCGGTGGCGCTGCGGCGGGCGTAGATCCGCCAGCCGGCTTCGAGCCCGGGGGCGTCGCTGGCGGGGTCGGTGTTGTCGCCCTGCTCCTCGGCGCGCTCCTCCAGCCGTCGGCAGGCCTGGCGTACGAAGGCGTCGACGCCGTTGACCGTGATGCGGCCGATGTACGCGTCGTCGGCGAGGTCCTCGGGACGGGGGAAGGCGAGGGCGGCGACGGCGAGGTGGGCGAGGCCGTGCAGGAAGCGGTCGGCGGCGTCGGAGGAGGCGCGGCGGGCGTAGTCGCCCATGCGGACGGCGAAGACGGAGTCCTCGCCCGCCGTGACGGCCATCCCGGCGCGCGGGGAGACCTCCAGGACGACGAGGCCGAGGCCGGTGGCGACGGCGTCGGCGAGCCGGGCGAAGGCGCTCTCCTCCCGGTAGCGCCGCAGGAGGTCGGCGTACTCGGCGTCGCGGGCGGGCAGCAGCTTGGGCTGGAGCCCGAAGGAGACGAGCCGGGCGGCGTCGGCGGCGTCGGCCGGGGTGACGGGGGTCGGTCCGGCGGGCTCGGCGGTGTGCGGAGAGCTGGTGTGCGGAGAGCTGTGCGCGGAGTCGGGCCCGTACGCCGTGGAGGGAGCCCCGTACGTCGTGGCGGGGCCGGCGTGCGCGGAGGGCTCGGTCCACGCGTCGGGGTGCTCGGCGTCGTGGTCGCTCACGGCTGGGACTCCTCGGTACGGAAAGGGTGGTGCAGGTGGGGGGAACAGGCGGCGGGGCCGGTAGCGGTGGGAACGGCGGCGGAGGGCGCGGGGCCGGTCACGAGGCCTCCTGGCGGTCGGCGGCCATCCCGACGGCGTCCAGCAGCGCGGTGCCCACGATGAGGTCGGCGCCGCCGAACTCGGGGTCGTCCAGCTCCGCTCCGTCGTCCACGGCGAAGAGCAGGCGCCGCTCGCCCTGTCGGTAGGCAGTGCCGACGGGCGGGCTGGCGGCGTGGACGGCGAGCAGGGCGACCAGGTACGGCAGGTCGGTGTCGCCGGTGCGGCGGGCCTCGGCGAGCAGTCCGGAGAGCCGGCGCGGGGCGTCGTGCTCCAGGTCGAGAAGGATCATGGCCCGGGCGAGCTGCTCCTCACTGAACCGGCTGTCGTCGGGGGTGGCGATCAGATCGGGCTCGGGCATCTCCGCGCCCAGGTGCTCCCGCTCCAGGGGCGGGGTGAGCAGCAGGTCGACCAGGTCCCCGATCCGTACGGAGGTGGGGGTGCGCAGTCCGGTGCCGTGGGCGAAGAAGGCGTCGGTGGCCCGGGTGGACTGCTCGACGGGGAGCGGGAGGAGCGGGGCGAGGAGCTGCCCGTACAGATCGAGGCCCACGTGGGGGGCGGGCGGGGCGAAGGCCTGCCGGTCCTGCTCGGCGCGGAAGAGGGGGCCCGCCTCCAGCAGCCGTGACTGGAGCTGGGTGTGGCGGCGGATGCAGTCCTTGACGATGTCGACGAGCTCGGCGGCCCGGCGCTTGTGCTCGGGGTCCTCGGCCTCGTCGCGGGCCTTGCGGATGTTGGTGAGGATCGCGTTCTCGTGGCGGTAGCGGTCGGCCACGTGGTCGAGGGCCTCGGCGATCATGTCCGGGACGGTGTGGAGCCAGTCGACGGCGCGGACGTTGCGCCGGGTGGCCTCCAGGGTGCGGCGCAGGGTCTCGGCGTACTGCACGGTGCGGTAGCGGGCCTGTTCGGCGGCGAGCTGGGCGTCGGCGAGGCGGCCCCGGCTGATGAGGACCTCCAGCTTGACCTCGGCGGCGATCTGGGCGCTGGTGACATCGGTGTCCAGCGCGCCGACGAGGACGTTGACCGCTTCGTCGGTGGCGCGGAGGTAGACCGTCCCGCCGTAGCCGGGGACCTCTTCGATCAGCTTGAAGTCGTAGTCGCGGCGGACGTAGACCCCGTCGGTGTTGAAGGTGCCGTAGACCGCGCGGAAGCCCCGGTCGACACTGCCGACGTTGATCAGGTTCTCCAGGACCCAGCGGGCGACCCGTTCGTGCTCGGCGACGGGGCGGCCGGGGGCCTGGGCGGCGACGCGCGGCAGCAGCCTGGCCAGTATCTGGTCGTGGTCGGCCCCGGTGTCGAAGTCCATGTTGAGCGTGACGTGGTCGATCGCGGCGAGGGCGACCTCCGCCATGGCGTACACCGTGTACTCGCCGGCCAGATTCGCCTTGCGGACGTCCAGGTCGTGCAGCGGCGCCGTGCACGCCAGCGCGCGCAGCCGCCGCGAGAGCCCCTCGTCGGCGGCGGGCCCCGGGGCAGGCCGCGGCCCCGCGCTGAGCTGCGGCGCAGTGGTGTCCGTGTTGGCAGGCGAAGTCACGTGGGACAGATTAGGTCCTCGCACTGACAACGGTCGAAACGGCGTTTATGCGACCGGTCCCGTACGGGGAGGCGACGCCCCTGCGGGGCCGTATCCCCCGCCGCCCGGTGTGCGCACCACGAGCACATCTCCGGCCTCCAGTTCGGCGGTGTCGCAGCCCTCCAGCGGGACCGCCTCGCCGCCCGCCCGCTCGATGTACTGCTCCCCGAGCGCTCCCGGCTCCCCGCCGTCCGCTCCGTACGGCGGGACGCGGCGGTGGCCGGAGAGCAGGGCGATCGTGACGGGTTCCAGGAAGCGGATGCGGCGCTCGACGCCGTGGCCGCCGTGCCACCGGCCCGCTCCCCCGCCGTCCTCCCGTACGGCGAAGGACTCCAG
This sequence comes from Streptomyces globisporus C-1027, assembly GCF_000261345.2. Classification (NCBI taxonomy): domain Bacteria; kingdom Bacillati; phylum Actinomycetota; class Actinomycetes; order Kitasatosporales; family Streptomycetaceae; genus Streptomyces; species Streptomyces globisporus. Next base: position 1,132,288 of record NZ_CP013738.1, read on the forward strand.
GCGGACCGGAAGCCGCCACTCCAGGATCTCGGGGTCGGTGAGCCGGGAGTTGGTCATATGGGTTTGTACGGCGTCGGCGCCGTCGAAGCCGTCCCCCGCTCCGGAGCCGCTGGCGATCGTCTCGTAGTACTGGACGTGGTCGTTGCCGAAGGTGAGGTTGTTCATGGTCCCCGAGCCCTCGGCCTGGCCGCCGATCGCCCCGTACAGGGCTCCGGTGACCGCCTGGGAGGTCTCCACGTTGCCCGCGACGGTCGCCGCCGGATAGCTGGGGTCGAGCATGGAGCCGGCCGGAATGGTCACGTCCAGGGGCTCGAGGCAGCCGCTGTTGAGCGGGATGTCCGCTCCGACGAGGGTGCGGAAGACGTAGAGGACGGCGGCCATGACGACCGAGCGGGGCGCGTTGGCGTTGCCGGGCTGCTGGGGGGAGGTTCCGGTGAAGTCGAGGTGGGCGCTGCGGGCGTCCCGGTCCACGGTGAGGCGGACCTGGATCACGGCCCCGCTGTCGGTCTCGTAGCGGCAGTGGCCGTCACGCAGTCCGGCGACGATGCGGCGTACGGACTCCTCAGCGTTGTCCTGGACGTGCCCCATGTAGGCGTCCACGACGTCGGCCCCGAACTGGTCGGTCATCCGCCGCAGTTCGGCGATGCCCTTCTCGTTGGCTGCGATCTGGGCGCGCAGGTCGGCGAGGTTGGTGTCCGGGGAGCGGGAGGGGTACGGGGCGGAGGCGAGCAGGTCCCGGGTCTCCTCCTCGCGCAGCCGGCCGTCGCGGACGAGCAGCCAGTTGTCGAAGAGGACGCCCTCCTCGTGGATCGTCCGGCTGAAGGCGGGCATGGAGCCGGGGGTGATGCCGCCGATCTCGGCGTGGTGGCCGCGCGAGGCGACCAGGAACCGGAGCTTCCCCTCGTCGAAGACGGGCGTGACCACGGTGACGTCGGGCAGGTGGGTGCCGCCGTGGTACGGGTCGTTGACGGCGTACACGTCGCCGGGGCTCAGGGTGCCCTCGTTCCGCCGGAGCACCTCCTTGATGGACTCCCCCATGGAGCCGAGATGGACCGGGATGTGCGGGGCGTTGGCGATCAGGTTGCCCTCGGCGTCGAACAGGGCGCAGGAGAAGTCGAGGCGTTCCTTGATGTTGACGGAGTGGGCGGTGTTCTCCAGCCGGACGCCCATCTGCTCGGCGATCGACATGAAGAGGCTGTTGAAGACCTCCAGCAGCACGGGGTCCACGCGGGTGCCGACGGCGGTGCGTTCGGGGCGGGGCGTGCTACGGGTGAGGACGAGATGTCCGGTGGGAGCCGCTTCGGCCTGCCAGCCGGGGTCGACGACGGTGGTGGCGTCGTCCTCGGCGACGATCGCGGGCCCGGTGACGGTGGCGCCGACGGGCAGATCCGCCCGCCGGTGGAGCGGGGCGCGCTGCCACCGCTCCTCGGCGTACAGGTCCACGGTGTCGGCCGGGGGCGGCGGGGCGTTGTGGGAGTCGGGGCCGGAGCCGGTGGCGGGCGCGCTGCCGTTGGTCGCGTCGGCGGTCCCCGTGGTGTCCGTGACCCCGGTCGCCCCGGTGGCTTCCACCGAGACCGTCTCGACGACGACGGGCTTGTCCATCGTGAAGCCGAACCGGGCCCGGTGGGCGGCCGCGAACGCCTCGGCCATGGCGGCCTCCGTGTCCAGGACCACCGGAAGCGCCGCGTCCGTCCCCGCGTACCGCAGCAGGATCCGGGCCCGGGTGGTGATCGCGGAGTCGGGCACTCCGTCGGCGCGCAGGGCTTCGCGGGTGCGGTCGGCCAGTGCGGCGCAGAGCCGCTCGACCCGCTCCCGGCAGGCCGCGTCGAGCTGTTCCTCCACCGACTGTTCGCGCATCGCCGTCGCGTCGGCCAGGCCGATGCCGTACGCGGAGAGCACCCCGGCGAGCGGGGGTACGAGCACGGTGTCGATCCCCAGCGCGTCGGCGACCGCGCAGACGTGCTGGCCGCCCGCGCCGCCGAAACCGGTCAGCGCGTAGCGGGTGACGTCGTGGCCGCGCTGCACGGAGATCTTCTTGACCGCGTTGGCCATGTTGAGCACGGCGATCTCCAGGAAGCCCGTCGCCACCTCCGCCTCGTCCGGCCGCCGTCCGGTGGCTTGCCCCACCTCGTCGGCGAGCTCGGTGAACCGCTCGCGTACGCGGTCGGCGTCGAGCGGAAGGTCGCCGTCCGTCCCGAAGACGGCCGGGAAGTGGGCGGGCTGGACGCGGCCGAGCATCACGTTGGCGTCGGTGACGGTGAGGGGGCCGCCCCGGCGGTAGCAGGCGGGGCCGGGGTCGGCGCCCGCCGAGTCGGGGCCGACGCGGTAGCGACTGCCGTCGAAGTGCAGGACCGAGCCGCCGCCGGCCGCGACGGTGTGGATGCTCATCATCGGGGCGCGCATCCGGACCCCGGCGACCTGGGTTCCCCGTTCGCGTTCGAACTCCCCGGCGTAGTGCGACACATCGGTGGAGGTACCGCCCATGTCGAAGCCGATGACCCGGTCGTGGCCGGCCTGCTGCGAGGTGCGGACCATGCCGACGACGCCGCCGGCCGGTCCGGAGAGGACGGCGTCCTTGCCCCGGAAGCGGGCGGCTTCGCGCAGGCCGCCGTTGGACTGGAGGAACATCAGCCGGATGCCGTCGAGGCGGGCGGCGACCTCGTCGACGTACCGGCCGAGGACGGGTGAGAGGTAGGCGTCGACGACCGTGGTGTCGCCCCGGGGGACGAGCCTGATCAGCGGGCTGACCTCGTGGGAGCTGCTGACCTGGGTGAAGCCCGCTTCCCGGGCCGCCTCGGCGACGGCCCGTTCGTGGGCGGGGTGGCGGTAGCCGTGCATCAGGACGACGGCGGCGCTGCGCAGTCCCCCGGCGTGGGCGGCACGCAGCTGTTCGCGTACGGAGCCGAGCTCCAGGGGCCGTACGGTGCGGCCGTGGGCGTCGATACGTTCGGGGACCTCGATCACGCGCTCGTGGACGGATTCGGGCAGGACGATGTGCCGGTCGAAGAGGCGCGGCCGGTTCTGGTACGCGATCCGCAGCGCGTCCCGGAAGCCCTCGGTGATCAGCAGGACGGTCGGTTCGCCCCGCCGCTCCAGCAGGGCGTTGGTGGCGACGGTGGTGCCCATCCGGACGGCGGCGACCCGGTCGGCGGGCACCGGTTCGCCGGGGTCCAGGCCGAGGAGCAGCCGGATTCCTGCGACGGCCGCGTCGTCGTAGCGGCCGGGGTCGTGGGAGAGGAGCTTGCGGGTGATGAGCCGGCCGTCGGGGCGGCGACCCACGATGTCGGTGAAGGTGCCGCCCCGGTCGATCCAGAACTCCCAGCGTCCGGTCATGGCGCCATTCTGTGCCCGCGCCCATGACCTCGCAGGAGCGGAAGTCCTGGCGGGGCTCTCAGTCCAGGAAGAGCGCGGCCAGCCGGGGCAGCTGCCTGCGGTTCGCCTCGTCGTCCTCGGCGTCCCAGCTCTCGCCCGCCGGTGCCGCCGGGCGTATCCGCTCGCGCAGCGCCGCCTCCACCGCGGCGTCGAGCGAGTCGGTCTCGCCCCGGACGCGCCGGTAGGCCTCGGTCACCGGGACGCTCAGCGACTCGTATCCGATCCAGCCCCGCTCGCCGCGGCCCATCCGGACCACCACCGGCAAGGCGGCCAGCGAATCGGGGTCGGCGACCGCCCGGGTGAAGGTCTCCCGCCCGAGCAGGGCGAGCCCGTCGCGGAAGTCCATGAAGCCGTCGTCGCCGCAGCCGCCCTCGATCAGGTAGGCCGCGTTCCAGAGGGGCCACCGGCAGGCGGAATCGGTCACCCCGACCGCCGTGACGGCGAACGCCGCTATCCGCTCCGGCTCCAGGGCGGCGAGCACGTCCGTCAGCGCGACCGGCAGCGGATCGTCGGGCGCGTCCCGGTCGTCCGCCCGGTCCCCGACCGCCTCACGAGCCCGTTCGACGAGCCCCCACCACTCGTTGCTGTCCATGGTGAAAAGCCTAGGAGGAGGGTCTGACAACGACCCTCCTCCGGCATCCTTGAGCTCTGGCCTCAGACGGCCGACGCGTCCGGCCCGATCCGGCTGCGTACCGCCGTCTGGACCTCGGCCTCCTCGGCCGGGTCGGCGGCGAGACGGCGCAGGCGTTCGGCGACGCGGATGTCGCCGGTCTCGGCGTGCAGGGCGGCCACCTCGCGGGTGGTCTCCTCGCAGTCCCAGAGGCACTCCACCGCGAATCCGGTCGCGAAGGACGGGTCGGTGGCGGCCAGGGCGCGGGCGGCCCTGCCCCGCAGGTGCGAGGAGGACGTCTCGCGGTAGACGTGGCGCAGGACGGGGGCGGCGCAGCCGATGCCGAGGCGGCCGGCTCCGTCGACGAGGGTCCACAGCCGGGAGGCGTCGGGTCCGTCGCCGCGTACGGCCTCCCGGAGCGCGCCGAGGACTTGGGGAGCGTCCTGGGCGGTGCCTCGGCAGGCGAGCACTCCGGCGGCGGAGGCTCCGAGTGCGTCGGGGCGGTGGGCCCAGCGCCTGGCCCGCTCGACGGCGTCGGCGCCGGTCATCCGCTCGAAGGCGGCGATGGCCGTGTGGGCGACGGTACGGGAGGGGCTGAGGGCGGCGGCCTCGATGAGGTCGAGGACGACGGGTTCGCCGGCTTCCGCGAGGTAGTGCAGGGCGGCGCAGCGGGCGCCTTCGGGGCCGCTGCGGGCGGCCTCGACGATCTGGGGAAGGTCGTCGGGCCCGGCGACGGCGGTGAGGCAGCGGGCCGCGGGGACGTGCAGTTCGCTGCCGCGTTCCAGGGCCTGCTGGGCCCAGTCGAAGACGGCCTGGACGCTCCAGCCGGGGCGGGGACCCCCGGGGCGCATCTGGCGCTGCCATCGGTCGAACGAGCCCTGCTCGCCGGCGGCCCGGACGCGGGCGCCGACCGCTTCGCGCGGGTCGTCGGCCCACAGGCGCCAGGGTCGCGGCTCGAACGAGTCGCGTACGGCGGCGGCGAGGTCGGCCGCGCCCTGGTCGGTGGCCGGGAAGCGGGCGAGGACGGGCAGCGCGAGGGAGCGCAGGCCGGCGTCGTCGTCGCGCAGGGCCAGCTCGTCCAGGGCCCAGGTCCAGTTGGCGCCGGTCGTCGCGTAGCGGCGGAGCAGGGCCAGGGCGTCGTCGCGCCCGTAGGAGGCGAGGTGGCCGAGGACGGAGAGCGCCAGACCGGTGCGGGAGTCGTCGGTATCGATGTGGTCGTCGGGATCGGCGAGGTGCCGCTCGATCTCCTCGATACCGCCGTCGAGGTCGAGGTAGAGGCGCGCGTAGTAGAGGGAGCGGTTCTCCACCTGCCAGTCGTGGCGGGGGTCGCTCACGACGCAGTGGTTGAGGGCCGCGAGGGCCTCGGGGCGCGGTGCGGCGAGCGCGTGGAGCGTGCCGTCGCCGCGGCCCCTCTGCAGCAGGCCGAGCAGGGTGCCGCTCGGCGCTATGAACGGATCGAACATGGGAGAAAGCCTCACATCAAGCTGTCGACGCAACCGGGACTGTGCAGTGCCCCGTGCCTCTCGGCACGTGGGGGTGTCCGGGGGACACCGCTACGCCGCGCAGTGACATGATCGGCCGACCGCCGTCTTTCGCCTGGTGTAGAGCATCTTCCTCTGCCTCTCGTCGGTGGCCCTGAGCGGGCCCGCGACGTCATGATGACCCAGCCATTTCGCCACCGCGACCACATTTACGACGGACCGGTCAGCGAAGCCCACGGCGGACGCGCCCAGCGGCGCCCCCGCCGGCGTCTCACCGCGCACCGAAGCGTTCCAGCAGGTCGGACTTGCCGAACATCCGGGCCGTGTCCAGCGCGGACGGTGTTCCGGCGGCCGGGTCGGCGCCGGCGGCGAGCAGCGCGTCGATGACGGCGTCCTCGCCCTTGAAGACGGCTCCGGCCAGCGGGGTCTGGCCCCGGTCGTTGGCCCGGTCCGGGTCGGCCTCGCGGGCGACGAGGGCGGCGACCGTGGCGGCGTGCCCGTGGTAGGCGGCGAGCATCAGCAGCGTGTCGCCCCGGTCGTTGGTGAGGTTGGCGGGGACTCCGGCCTCGACGTACGCCGTGAGTGCCTCGGTGTCGCCGGTGCGGGCCAGGTCGAAGACCTTGGTCGCCAGCTCGACCACCTCGGGATCGGGGGTTTCGCTCATCGGGACGGGCCGCCTTCCTTCGACTGCTGCCACGGCTGCTCGCCGCCGTGGTTGACCTGGTGGGGAGTACGGCGGGGGCCGTACGAGTGAATCGACAGGGTACTGCTCCCGGGCCGACATGACCCGGCCCGGATGCGGCAAGGGATCATCGCGGCTGATCCCTGCCCGGCACGGACCGGGTGATGCCGCTCCCCGGGAGCCGACTTCTGTGAGCCAGTCAAGTGAAAGCGCGGGATATTCACTCGATTGCACCTTTTGTCGTATAGATACTTCCCGTGATCCTGGAAGGACTCATGGTGACTGTCCCCTTCAACCAGGAGAGAACCGCTCATGATCCTTTCCATCTCGGGCGTGGTACTGCTCGCCATCATCGTCTTCCTGTTCTTCAAGAAGGACGGGCTCAAGGCGTCCCACGCCATCGTCTGTGCCCTGTTCGGCTTCTACCTGGCCGGCACCGCCATCGCACCGAGCATCACGGCGGGCGGGGCGAGCCTCGCCGGCCTGCTGGGCGGGATCAAGTTCTGACGCTCCGCAACCGCTCCCACCCCTTCAGGAGACCGACGTGGCCCGGCGACCACTCCCCCGCATTCTGAGCAGCGGCAGCGCTTCGATCACTCGCAGCAGAGAGATCGCGCGCACGGCCGCCGACAGTGCCACCGATGTCCTCCATCCGCTGATCACGGTGGTCCGCGGACTGCGGCTGCTGGCCGTGTCAGGCCGGCAGAAGTGGATCGCCACCCCCAAGGAACGGCGTGGTCCCAAGCTGTTCCTCGGCGCGGCCTGCGTGCTGGTGGTGGCGCTCGTCCCGTACGGGCCGATCCTGGCCCTGATCACGGTGATGGGCGCTGCCGCGTGGAAGGGGCGGGAGCGGACCCCCGTGCGGACCGGGCCCGACGAGTCGGAGACCGCGCGCCTGCGGTCGCTGTACGAGGCGCTCGTGCCGTACTTCTCCACGGCCGACGACCCCGATCCGCTGTTCGCCCACGGCGGCGACTGGACGAAGGCCTTCGACGCGTACGCCTTCGATCAGGACGGGCGGCTCACCAGCCTCCGGATCTCCTACCCGGCGTACTTCATGGACGGCGAGGCAGCCGCCCGCTCCCGGATCGAGCAGCTGCTCCACACCAAGTCCGGCCGGGGCCGCGAGTACCACTTCGACTGGGACGAGGAGGCCAATCGCCTCGTCATGACCGTGCTGGACGCCCTCCCCACGACGATCGCCGCCCAGCGTTTCGTCGCCGCGCCCGGCGAGACGGTCCTCGGCTTCACCGACCCGGACTCCGTCTCGCGCACCGTCCCCGTGCGTGACGGCGACACCACGGTGGACGCCTCGCCGGTCGTCTGGCGGACCGGCGGCCGCTCCACCGAACCGCATCTGCTGGCCGTCGGACAGCCCGGCGGCGGCACCACGACCCTGGTCCGCTCGATCGCCCTGCAGGCCCTCCAGCACGGTGACGTGATCATCGTCGACGGCGGCGGGAGCGGTGAGTACGCCGCTCTCACCGGCCGGAACGGCGTCCTCGCCGTGGAGTCCGGCCTCGGCGGGGCGCTGGCCACCCTGGAGTGGGCGGCGCACGAGACGGAGCGCCGCCTGATCACCGCCAATCTGGCCCGCCAGAGCGGCCGCCCGGCACCGGACGACATCCGCCGCCCCCTGTGGATCCTGCTGGACCGCCCCGGTGTCCTCGGCCATCTCGCGGCGGCCGACGGCAGGCCCGACCCGCAGGAACTGCTGCGGATCCCGCTGCGGCACGGCCGGGCGGCCCAGGTCACCGTCGTGCTGGCCGAGCAGTTCGACGCGCTGGACACCCTCTCGGAGACCGTCCGGACCCACACCCGCGCCCGCGTTGTCCTCGGGACGGCCTTCCCGGAGCAGATCGAGGCCGTCCTGGGCGCCGGACCGCACACCACTCCGCCGCCCGAGGTCCCCGCGGGCCGCGGTTACGTCCGGCTGGGCGCGGGCCCGGTCCTGCGGCTCCAGGTGCCCGCCACCCCGGACCCGTACGACGACGCCACGAGCGACGCGCACCGGCAGGCGGTGCTCGACCTGCTGCCCGGCCGGGGCGAGGTGACGGAGGCGGCGCCCGTGCCGGAGCCCGCCGACGAGGGCCCGGCGACGGCACCGGTGCCCGTGGCCGCGGAGACGGTGGCCGTTCCGGTGGAGGCGATGGTGGCCGAGGCCCGGCCGGCCGAGCCGCTGGCGAAGGCGCAGCCGGCCGGCGCCGAGAGCTGATCCGGCGCACGCGAACAGCGCGGCGGGCGGGGAGCGGGCCATCAGGCCCGCTCCCCGCCCGCCGTCGTCGTACCGGCTCCTCAGGCCACGAAGGAACGCGGGGTGTCGGCCCCCGCGCCCGCCCCGGAGCGCACCAGGTCCACCGCCGCGGCCAGGCGTACGGCCGCCTCGTCGGCGACCGGCCCGCTCACCGTGAACGGCAGCCGTACGTATCCCTCGAAGGCCCCGTCGACCCCGAAGCGGGGGCCCGACGGCACCCGGACGCCGACGCGCTCGCCCGCCACGGCCAGCCGCGACCCGGAGATGCCGCCGGTGCGCACCCAGAGCGTCAGCCCGCCGCGCGGCACGGTGAACTCCCAGTCCGGCAGCTCCCGGCGCACCGCCGCGACCAGGGCGTCCCGGTTCTCCCGCGCCTGGCTCCGCCGGACCTCGACGGCCTGTTCCCAGCCGCCGGTGCCCATGAGCCAGTTGATGGCGAGCTGTTCCAGGACGGGCGTGCCCATGTCGGCGTAGGCGCGGGCGGCGACCAGGCTGCGGATGACGTCCGGGGCCGCGCGGACCCAGCCGATGCGCATACCGGCCCAGAAGGCCTTGCTGGCCGATCCGACGGTCAGGACCGTACTGCCGGCCGGGTCGAAGGCGCAGACCCGGCGCGGCATGTCGATGCCGGCGTCCAGGCGGAGTTCGTTCATGGTCTCGTCGACGACCAGGACCGTTCCGGCGGACCGGGCCGCCTCCACCAGGTCGCGGCGCTGCTGCTCGTCGGCGAGCGCCCCGGTGGGGTTGTGGAAGTCGGCGACCACATAGGCGAGCCGGGGCGCGGCATCCCGCAGCACCTGGCGCCAGCGGTTCATGTCCCAGCCGCCGAGCCCCTCCTGCATGGCGACCGGGACGAGGCGGGCGCCCGTCTCGCGCATGAGCTGGAGGATGTTGGCGTAACTGGGGGACTCGACCGCGATCCGTTCGCCGCGGCCGGCGAAGAGGTGGCAGATCGCGTCGATGGCGCCCATCGCGCCGGTGGTGACCATGATCTGTTCGGGCATGGTCGGGATGCCGAGGGCGGTGTAGCGGTCGGCGATCATCTGCCGCAGGGCGGGCAGCCCGGCCGGGTAGTCGCCGTGCGTGTGGGCGTACGGCGGCAGCTCCTCCAGCGCCCCCTGGACCGCCCGGGTCAGCCAGGGCTCGGGCGCGGGCAGCGCCGCGCAGCCCAGGTCGATCATCGAGCCGAGCGACTCCGGCGGCAGTGGTTCGAGGCCGCGGGCCGGCAGCGGGTTGCCGGCCGGGACGGCGGTCCAGCTGCCCGCGCCGCGCCGCGACTCCAGGAAGCCTTCGGCGCGCAGGGCCTCGTAGGCGGCGGCGACGGTCGTGCGGCTGACCGACAGGGCGAGGGCCAGTTCGCGTTCGGCGGGGAGCCGCGCGGCGACCGGAACGCGCCCTTCCAGGACGAGCAGCCGTACCCCGTCGGCGAGCGCGCGGTACGCGGGCGGCTTGCGGCCGCCAGGGCCGGTGGGCCGGGCCTGCTGCGACCGGAGCTGCCGGGCGAGCTGGGCCGCTCCCACCGTCGATGTCCACTGCGCCATCGAAATCAGTCCACCTTCCTCGAATTGGCCATAGTTGGTGGCCGATCCCCTGCCACAGAGTGACATGAAGCAGTCCACCACCACTACGTCAGGGGGCACAACGTGGCCAGGACCACCGACCGGAGCACCACTCATCTCACCCGGCGGCTGGTCCAGCTGTACGTCGGTCTGGCGCTGTACGGGGCGAGCTCGGCACTCCTGGTGCGCGCGGGACTGGGTCTGGAGCCGTGGGGTGTGCTGCACCAGGGCCTCGCGGAGCGGACCGGGATCTCGATCGGCGTGGTGTCGATCATCGTGGGGGCGGTGGTGCTGCTGCTGTGGATCCCGCTGCGCCAGCGGCCGGGGCTCGGCACCGTCTCGAACGTCTTCGTGGTCGGGCTTGCGATGGACGGGACGCTCGCAGTGGTCGGCGATCTGGACGCGCTCGGCGTCCGTATCCCGGTGATGGTGCTCGGCATCGTCCTCAACGGCGTGGCGACCGGGCTGTACATCGCGGCCCGGTTCGGCCCCGGCCCCCGGGACGGTCTGATGACCGGGCTGAACCAGATCACCGGCCGCTCGATCCGGCTGGTCCGGACGGCGATCGAGGTGGCGGTCGTGGTGACCGGCTTCCTGCTGGGCGGTTCACTGGGGGCGGGCACGGTGCTGTACGCGCTGGCCATCGGCCCGCTGGCCCAGCTGTTCCTGCGGCTGTTCGCGCTCCCCGAGGCTTCCGGCCCGGGTGTCGTCGTCGCCCCGCGCGAGCCGTCCACCCCCGCGCCGGCCGCCGGTTCCGGGCCCGTTGCCGCTCCGACGTCCGGGCAGGCCATACTGCCGCAGTGAAGCCGAGCCACCCCTACCTGGACCACCCGACGCCGATCGCCTTCGCCCATCGCGGCGGGGCGGCGGACGGTGTGGAGAACACCGTGACCGCCTTCCGCCGGGCGTCGGACGCGGGCTACCGCTACTTCGAGACCGATGTCCACACCACCGCGGACGGCCGGCTGGTCGCCTTCCACGACGCGACGCTGGACCGGGTCACCGACGCCCGGGGCCGGATCGCCGAACTCCCCTGGAGCGAGGTGAGCCGGGCCCGGGTCGGGGTCGGCGAACCGCTCCCGCTCTTCGAGGAGCTGCTGGAGGAGTTCCCCGAGGCCCGCTGGAACGTGGATCTGAAGGCAGAATCGGCGCTGGAGCCGCTGCTCGCCCTGATCCGCCGGACCGACGCCTGGGACCGGATCTGTGTCGGGTCGTTCTCGGAAGCTCGGGTGGCCCGCGCACAGCGCCTGGTGGGCCCTCGGCTGGCCACGTCGTACGGGGTAGGGGGCGTCCTGGCGCTGCGGCTGCGTTCGTACGGGATCCCGGCGCCGCTGCGGGCGGGCGCGGTGTGCGCGCAGGTCCCCGAGCGGCAGGGCCCCGTCCCGGTGGTGGACGCCCGCTTCGTCCGCACAGCGCACGCGCTGGGGCTCCAGGTGCACGTCTGGACGGTGAACGAACCGGAGCGGATGGCGGCGCTCCTGGACCTCGGAGTGGATGGCATCATGACCGATCACATCGAGACGCTGCGTACGGTGCTGAGCGAGCGGGGGGCCTGGTCCTGACGCCCGGTCCGTCCACGTCCACCGGGGACGAGCGAGGGGACGCGGGGATGAACACGGGGACAGCGGGGAAGGCCGGTACTTCGGGGCAGCCACCGGACGGCACGTCCGCCGCCGCCCGCAAGCGCGAGCAGCAGGGCTGGTACTTCTACGACTTCGCGTGCTCCGTCTACTCCACCAGCGTGCTGACCGTCTTCCTCGGTCCGTATCTGACGTCGATCGCCAAGGCCGCGGCGGACCCGGACGGCTTCGTGCACCCGCTGGGCATACCGGTGCGCGCGGGCTCGCTGTTCGCGTACTCCGTCTCGGCGTCCATCGTGGTGGCCGTGGTCCTGATGCCGATCGTGGGCGCGGCGGCCGACCGTACGGGGCGCAAGAAGCCACTGCTGGCGGCAGCCGCGTACACCGGGGCGGCGGCCACGGCCGGGATGTTCTTCCTGGACGGCCACCGCTACCTGCTGGGCGCCTTCCTGCTGATCGTGGCGAACGCGTCGATCTCCGTGTCGATGGTCCTGTACAACGCCTATCTGCCGCAGATCTCCGAGCCGGAGGAGCGCGACGCGGTCTCCTCGCGCGGCTGGGCCTTCGGCTACACCTCGGGCGCCCTCGTCCTGGTCCTCAACCTGGTCCTGTACACCGGTCACGACTCCTTCGGCCTCGCGGAGTCCGACGCGGTGCGGATCTGTCTGGCCTCGGCCGGTGTGTGGTGGGGCGCGTTCACCCTCGTACCGCTGCGCCGGCTGCGCGACCGCCGGGTGCGGCCGGACGGCGAGGGGGCGGTCGGCTCCGGCTGGAAGCAGCTGCGGGCCACCCTGCGCGACATGCGGCGCCACCCGCTCACGCTCTCGTTCCTGCTGGCCTATCTCGTCTACAACGACGGGATCCAGACGGTGATCTCGCAGGCCTCGCTGTACGGCTCCGAGGAGCTGGGCCTGGACCAGACGACGCTGATCGTCGCGGTGCTGCTGGTGCAGATCCTGGCGGTGGCGGGGGCGCTCGGCATGGGGCGGCTCGCCCGGACGTACGGCGCGAAGCGCACGATTCTGGGATCGCTGATCGTGTGGACCCTGATCCTGCTCTCGGCCTACCTGCTGCCCGCCGACGCGCCGGTGTTCTTCTTCGTCCTGGCGGCGGCGATCGGCCTGGTGCTGGGCGGGAGCCAAGCCCTGTCCCGGTCGTTGTTCTCGCATCTGGTGCCGCGCGGCAAGGAGGCGGAGTACTTCTCCGCGTACGAGATGAGCGACCGCGGACTGAGCTGGCTGGGGCCCCTGGTGTTCGGCCTGGCGTACCAGCTGACCGGCAGCTACCGGGACGCGATCATCTCGCTGGTGGCGTTCTTCGCCCTCGGCGCGGTGCTGCTCGCGCGGGTCCCGGTGAGGCGTGCGGTGGAGGCCGCGGGCAACCCCGTGCCGGAACGGATTTAGACGTTGAAGTCAAAGGCCGGTAGTATACGTCTTTGGCCTGCCCGGAGGACCGTTACTGCCAGTGGAAACGGCTCAACCGTTGAGTGACAACATCCACCAGAGGTTACAAACCGGGCATGGGCGGGTACTCAACCCAGATAAAGCAGCGGCACGACGGGCGACGTATGACCCGCAACGGGAATCTTTACCGCCGACCGGACGTTGACCGGATGACGACGACAGCGACATTTTGTCCTGTGGGCGACAAGCCCGGGAGGCACGATTCATGAGTGAGCGAGCTCTCCGCGGCACGCGACTTGTGGTTACCAGCTACGAGACGGACCGCGGCATCGATCTGGCCCCGCGCCAGGCGGTGGAGTACGCATGCCAGAACGGACATCGATTTGAGATGCCGTTCTCGGTAGAGGCAGAGATTCCGCCGGAGTGGGAGTGCAAGGCGTGCGGCGCCCAGGCACTCCTGGTGGACGGGGACGGCCCCGAAGAGAAGAAGGGCAAGCCGGCGCGCACGCACTGGGACATGCTCATGGAGCGGCGCACCCGCGAGGAGCTGGAAGAGGTGCTGGCCGAGAGGCTGGCGGTTCTCCGTTCCGGAGCCATGAACATCGCCGTGCACCCGCGGGACAGCAGGAAGTCTGCCTGACCGCGTAGCACCGCACAGCATCACGAGCCGCGGGCCGTGACACAGAACGTGTGTCACGGCCCGCGGCTCGTGTGCGTACGCCCCCTCAGGGCGTGAGGGGCGGGCGAGGCCCCTGGGGGCCGTCGTCGGGCCCGCCGGACGCCCGGGGGCCGTCCTCGCGGATGACCTCGCCCTGGACGACCTTTCCGTCCGGACGGTGCATCCGGGCCTGCTGGAACGCGTCCCCGAGGCTGCCGGGCGTCGCGGCCCGCATCCGGCGTTCCAGCGAGCGCTCCGCGTACCGGCTGATCATGGTGCGCACCGGCGGGACCAGCAGAAGCAGTCCGGCCGCGTCCGAGATCAGTCCGGGGATCAGGAGCAGCAGCCCGCCCAGCATCAGCAGCCCGTTGCCCCGGGTGCCCTTGCCGCCCGCGGGGGCCTCCGGCGGCGTGGCGGGAGCGCCGGGCTGTCCCGGCATCTGCTGGAGGGTCTCGGTGAGGTTCTTGAAGGCGCGCCGGCCGGCGCTCTTGATGACCACGGCGCCGAGCACGGCTCCGGCCACCAGGATCAGCAGGACCGTGAGGCCGCCCGCGGCCGAGGCGACCAGGGTCAGGAGCCAGATCTCCAGGACCAGCCAGGCGGCCAGGGCCAGCGGCAGGAATCTACGGGCGCGCGAGCGCCGGGGACGGGTCGGGGGCGGAGTGCCGGTCGTCATGCCCCCAGTGTGCCCGTACCGGCGTGCAAGCGGCGTAAGGGGGTGATCATGAAGCGGACCGGTCGGGCGGGCGACCGGGCGCGAGTCCCGGCGCCGCCCTCGGCCGCGGGCCCCGGAGGTGTCAGAGGGTCTTGCGGCCCAGGACCTTGTTCGCGCGGGAGGTGATGCCCCAGCCGGTGACCCGCCAGAGCGCCTCGACGAGGATGTCCCGGCTCATCTTCGAGTCGCCGATCTCCCGGTCGACGAAGGTGATGGGGACCTCGACGACGTGGTAGCCCGCCTCGACCGCGCGGCGGGCGAGGTCCACCTGGAAGCAGTAGCCCTGCGAGGCGACCTCGCCGAGCCCGAGGCCGTTCAGCGTCTCGGTGCGGAAGGCGCGGTAGCCGCCGGTGACGTCCCGGACGGAGAGGCCGAGGGCGAGCCGGGAATAGAGGCTGCCGCCGCGCGAGATGACCTCGCGGCTCTTGGGCCAGTTCACGACGCGCCCGCCGGGCACCCAGCGGGATCCCAGGACCAGGTCGGCGCCCTTGAGCGCGGTGAGCAGCCGGGGCAGCTCCTCGGGCTGGTGGGAGCCGTCGGCGTCCATCTCGACGAGGACGCCGTAGCCGTGCTCGGAGCCCCACGCGAAGCCCGCGAGGTAGGCGGCGCCGAGCCCTTCCTTGCCCTTGCGGTGCAGGACGTGGACCTGGTCGTCGGCCGCCGCGATCTCGTCGGCCGCCTTGCCGGTGCCGTCGGGGCTGTTGTCGTCGGCCACCAGGATGTCGGCGTCCGGGACGGCGGTGCGCACCCGGTCGACGATCGGCTTGATGTTCTCGACCTCGTTGTAGGTCGGAATGATCACCAGAACCTTGCCGAGCGGGCCGAACTGCCTCTGACCGCCGTCGTTCACTACTGCCCCTTAGAGTCCGAACACAGGGGGACACCATATCCAGCGCACCGGCCGGAAGGTCGCGCCCCCACGGGGGAACTGCGGATCGGGGCCCGGCGCCCTTCGGGCCGACCTGGGACCCGCTGGCTGCGGGTCGACCGAAAGCCGTTGTCTACTGAACGTCCGGGCCCCACCCGGATCCCACCCTCCGCCGGCTGAATCCTTCCCTCGCCCCCGAGGCGCGGGCGCTGAACCTGGCTGTCAGCGGTGGTGCGCCGGTGCGGCACACCGCCTCATGACCCAGCGGCGTTCGACGACTACGTGGAGGTTTAACCGGTCGGACGTCCTGTGGTGGACCCGGCCGAACCTACCGGCCCGTGGGCGCTTTCTGTCAACACCTGTGCGACCTGCGACTTTTACCGAAATGGCCTGGTCAGTGCCGAAGCGGCGCAGGTCGTGGACCGGTGATCGGGCCATCGATCGGCGGTACGAAATGTCCCGACGTCACTCGTTCGGTCGCACGTAGACCGTTTGTCCGAGGACCACGGTCCGCAGGCAGACGGGCAGGTCGGCCCCGGGAGTCAGGTCCGGCAGGCCGGGTGTGCCGGACCGGGGGTCGGTGGACCAGCGGGCGACCCGGTCGTCGGGGGCCTGGACCAGCAGTTCGGAGGTCCGCCAGACGGCGTAGTCGGCGGGGGCGCCGGGCACCAGGAGGCCCGCGTCGTCGCGGCCGATGGCGCGCCAGCCGCCCCGGGTGTGGGCGGTGAACCCGGCGCGGACCGAGACGCGGTGCTCCGGGGTGCGGTGGTGGGCGGCGGCCCGCACGGTGCCCCAGGGGTCGAGCGGGGTGACGGGGCTGTCGGAGCCGAAGGCGAGCGGCACTCCGGCGCGCAGCAGCGCGGCGTACGGGTTGAGGGAGGCGGCCCGCTCCGCGCCGAGGCGTGCGGCGTACATCCCGTCCGGGCCGCCCCAGGCGGCGTCGAAGGCGGGCTGGACGGAGGCGGTGAGGCCCAGTTCCGCGAAGGCGGCGATCGTCTCGGGGGTGAGCATCTCGGCGTGTTCGACACGGTGCCGGGCGGCCCGGATCCGGTCGAGGCCGAGCGTCCCGGCCACGGCCCTGACCCCGTCCACCACGGCGGTGACCGCTGCGTCGCCGATGGCGTGGAAGCCCGCCTGGAGGCCCGCCTCGGTGCAGGCGGTGACGTGGGCGGCGATCCGGGCGGCGTCCAGGTGGGCGGTGCCGGTGTGCGGGGCGTCGGTGTAGGGCTGGTGCAGGCAGGCGGTGTGCGAGCCGAGGGAGCCGTCGACAAACAGGTCTCCGGCCGCGCCGATCGCGCCGAGTTCGCGGATGCGACGGGCGTCCTTCTCGTCCGCGATCTCCTCGGCCCAGAGGCCGAAGACGCGGGGTCCGGGCCGCTCGGCGGCGAGGGCGAGGAGGGCGGTGAAGTCCTCCTCGTCGGAGATCTCGGGCCCGCCGCACTCGTGGACGCTGCCGATGCCGAGGGAGACGGCGTGGTCGAGGGCGGCGCGCTGGGCGGCGGCCCGCTGGGCGGCCGGAAGCGCGTTGTGGGCGGCGGCCCGCACCGCGTGGTGGGCGTCGCCGGTGAGCGGACCGTCCGGGTGATACCCGCTCATCGTGGTGACGCCGGGGACCAGGTCCAGCAGGGCCGTCGTGACGACCGCGGAGTGCACGTCGATGCGCGGCAGGTAGAGGGCCCGGCCGCCGGCCGCCTCGTCGAGTTCGGCGCGTGAGGGGTGCCGCCGCTCGGGCCAGCGGGCGGCGTCCCAGCCGTGTCCGAGCAGGACGTCCCCGGAGGCGCGGCCGTGGCCGAACGCCCGGACGAGGCCGAGCGCCTCGGGCAGGGTGCGGGCGCCCGAGAGGTCGAGCCCGGTCAGGGCCAGGCCGGTGGCGGTGGTGTGCACATGGGCGTCGGTGAACGCCGGGGTGACCAGGGCGCCTTCGAGGTCGACCACCTCGTCCACGCCGCTCGCGAAGGCGTCGGCGGCCCCTTCGGACCCCACCCAGGCGACGTGCCCGCGTTCGACGACCATCGCGGTGGCGAACGGGTCGGCGGGGCTGTGGACGTCTCCGCCGCGCAGCAGGACGGTGCGGTGGTCGGGGGTGCTCTGGGGGGCGGTGCTCTGGCTCATGGGACCAGTCTCGCGCCTGGCGGGGGCCGCCCGGACCGCGGCCCCCTCCGGAGGGGCGGGGTCCCGGACCCGGACCTGGAGCTCCGCGGCTTCAGATCCGCGGGGGCCGGGCCTCGTACGGGGTGGACAGGACGACCGTGGTCCGGGTGGACACGCCGGCGAGCGTACGGATCCGGGTGAGCAGGTGCTCCAGCTCCAGCGGGGTCGCCACCCGCACCTTGAGGATGTAGTTCTCGTCCCCGGCGACGCTGTGGCAGGCCTCCAGTTCGGGCACCCCGGCGAGCCGTTCGGCGATGTCGTCGGGGGCGCTCGGGTCGAACGGCTTCACCGAGATGAACGCGGTGAGGGGCAGCCCGACGGCCTCGGGGTCGACGACCGCGGCATAGCCGCGGATCACCCCGCGCTGCTCCAGCCTGCGGACACGCTGATGAACCGCCGAGGTGGACAGGCCCGTGGCCTTGCCCAGGTCGGTGTAGCTCATCCGCCCGTCCTTGACGAGCAACTCAACGATCTGACGGTCCAGCTCCTCCATGCGGATCAACCTATGGCCCCGGGCACCGCTCGGCACAGTCGCACGGGTCACGGAACGGCACCTGCGGGCGGCATGTGACGAACGCCACAGGTTCGCGGGTCGGTAGCGGACCGCCTCGCGGTTATCGGCCACCCGCGGCGGGAAGTGCTTGCTGTGGCCGAGGCCGTGTCGCCTTGTCGGCCCACCCGAGGGGGGAATTTCCATGCAGAGCCTGAAGCTCACCGAACGCACCGAACCGGAGCCTGTCGATCCGGACGACGACGGTTTCGACGCGTACGACATGTTCGAGATGTTCCGGGTGATCTGCCCGGACTGCGCCCAGCCTATCGCGCTGCTGGCCGACGAGGACGTCCTGCCGGAGCACGCCCGGTGCCCCACGCCGTGGAACCCCTTCGTGCTCACCGTCTGCGCCGGGACCGGCCGCGGCGCGAGCGAGGCCCGGCCCGCGGACGAGACGCTGGAGCTCCAGGAGCAGGAGGCCGGGCTGCTGCTGACGCTCCCCCAGGGCCTCGACTGGCGGATGCAGCCCTTCTCGCACGCCGGAGGTCCCGGCTCCCGCCCGCTGCGCGTGCCGCGGATGCGGCGCGAGGCGGCCTGACCCGCACCCCGTACGTCCTGCCCAGCACCACGACGGCCCGCCGCCGTGGTGCCCGCGGGCTCCCCCGGCCCTCGGCCCGGGACGTGGGCCCCGCGAACGAGCGCTCGAATCGACGGGACAGTTACCCCGGCCCGCCCCGAGGCGTTGGCCCCGTATGACCACGCTGCATTCACCAGTCGGTTCGGGTCGCCGCCGGCTCGCCGCACCCGCCCCCGAAGAATCGGTTCCGCAGCCGGGAACGCCCGCTCAGCCGCTGCCCCGCTCCACGGGGAACTCACCCATGGGAGCCCCCGTGGATCCACCGATCTACAGCGCTCTGCTCAGACAGTGGGAGAGTGCCGGAAGAACCGTGCCGGGGCGCCGCGACCCGGAGTGGACCCAGGCCGCGGCCCTGCCCGCGTGGTCGGAGGGGCCGCTGCGGTTCAGCGCGTCTCGGGGCCCGCGAGGTGGCGTGCGATGACCATGCGCTGAATCTGGTTGGTGCCCTCCACGATCTGGAGCACCTTCGCCTCGCGCATCAGCCGTTCGACCGGGAAGTCGAGCGTGTAGCCGTATCCGCCGAGCACCTGGACAGCGTCGGTGGTCACCCGCATGGCAGCGTCCGTGCAGAACAGCTTCGCCATGGCGGCCTGCCGGGAGAAGGGCTCCCCCGCGTCCCGCAGCCGTGCCGCCTCCAGATACAGCGCCCGGCCGGCCTCGATCTGGGTGGCCATGTCGGCGAGCATGAACCGCAGCCCCTGGAAGTCCGCGATGGGGCGGCCGAACTGGCGCCGGTCGGTGGCGTAGCGGACGGCCTCGTCCAGGGCGGCCTGGGCGACCCCGATGGCACACGCGGCGATGCCGAGCCGCCCGGAGTCGAGGGCGGACAGGGCGATGGCGAAGCCCTGGCCCTCCTCGCCGATGCGCCGGTCGTCGCCGACCCGTACGCCGTCGAAGTGGAGCTGGGCGGTGGGCGAGCCCTTCATCCCCATCTTCTTCTCGGGGAGGGCGGCGTTCAGCCCTTCGGCGTCGCCGGGCACGAGGAAGGCCGTGATGCCACGGGCACCCTCGACGCCGGTCCTGGCCAGCACCGTGTAGAAGTCCGCGACCCCGCCGTGGGTGATCCACGCCTTGGTCCCGGTGATGACCCAGTCGCCCCCGTCCCGTACGGCCTTGGTGCGCAGCGAGGCGGCGTCGGAGCCGGAGGCGGGCTCGGAGAGGCAGTAGGCGCCCAGCAGGCCGCCGGAGAGCATCGCCGGGAGGTGCGCGGCCCGCTGCTCGTCGGTGCCGTATCCGGCGAGCGCGTGACAGGCGAGCGAGTGGACGCTGACGCCGAGTCCCACGGTGAGCCGGGCGGCGGCCAGTTCCTCCAGGACCTGGAGGTAGACCTCGTAGGGCTGGTCACCGCCGCCGTGGTCGGAGCCGTACGGGAGTCCGAGGAGTCCGGACTCGGACAGGAGGGTGAAGACCTCGCGGGGGAAGACGCCCGCTTCCTCCTCCTCGGCCGCCCGGGGAGCGATCTCCTTGGACACGATGTCGCGGACGAGCGCGACGAGCTGCCGGGACTCCTCGGTGGGCAGACGGCGTTCCACCGGCTGCGGGGCACGGTCGGACATGACGGCGCTCTCCTCCCTGTCGGGCGTTGCGGCGGTCGCGCGCTCGGGGTGGGAGAGGCGCCGCCGGGTGATCTCCCGGAGATGGTCCCGGGAAAAGCAGACTGCGCAGCCGATCCTGCCCTCCCGGGTCACGGGTGGCGCGGTCATCGGCTGTGGCGGGTTGAGTATGCCCGATCGGACGCCCTCCGTCACGGGGGCAAAAGGCAGGTCGGAGGCGTGAAGAGGGCAGAAACGATCAGCGAATTGGTCCGAACCATTGACCCAACTGGTCTAGTCCTTCTACGGTTCCCCCCAACACCAACCGCGTTCATGTCAAACCGGGCGCACCTGCCCGGTGTTCGGCCAGCACCCCCCACGCACCAGCCCTCCCCCACGAGGAGCCACGATGCTCAAGCTGCACCGTCCCCGCGCCCGGCTCCGGGCGCTCGCCGCGGCCGCCTGTACGGCGGCCCTCGGCGCCACCCTGCTCGGCGTCGCGGGCACGTCCCCGGCCGGCGCGACCCCCACCGCCCGGTCCGACGCCGCCGCCGCGAAGGAGGCCGCCCCCACGGCCGCCGCGGGTGACAAGGTGATCGGATACTTCACCAACTGGGGTACGTACGACCGCAATTACCACGTCAAGAACATCGAGACGTCGGGTTCCGCGGACAAGCTGACCCACATCAACTACGCCTTCGGCAACGTGACCGGCGGCAAGTGCCAGATCGGCGACTCCTACGCCGACTACGAGAAGGCCTACACCGCCGAGGAGTCGGTCGACGGGGTCGCCGACACCTGGGACCAGGAACTGCGGGGCAACTTCAACCAGTTGCGCAAGCTGAAGAAGCTCCACCCCGACCTCAAGGTCCTGTGGTCCTTCGGCGGCTGGAGCTGGTCCGGCGGCTTCGGTGAGGCCGCGCAGAACCCGGCCGCGTTCGCGAAGTCCTGCTACGACCTGGTGGAGGACCCCCGCTGGGCCGATGTCTTCGACGGCATCGACATCGACTGGGAGTACCCCAACGCCTGCGGGCTCACCTGTGACACCAGCGGCCGCGACGCGTACGGCAACCTGCTGGGCGAGCTGCGCAAGGCCTTCGGGAACGACAACCTGATCACCTCGGCGATCACCGCGGACGGCTCCGACGGCGGCAAGATCGACGCGGTGGACTACGCGGGGGCGGCGCAGCACCTCGACTGGTACCTGCCGATGACGTACGACTTCTTCGGCGCGTTCTCGGCGCAGGGCCCGACGGCCCCGCACTCCCCGCTGACCTCCTACCCGGGCATCCCGTCGGAGGGCTTCAACTCCGACGCCGCGATCTCCAAGCTGAAGGGGCTGGGCATCCCGTCGGAGAAGCTGCTGCTGGGCATCGGCTTCTACGGCCGCGGCTGGACCGGCGTCACGCAGTCCGAGCCGGGCGGCAGCGCGACGGGCGCCGCGCCGGGGACGTACGAGGCGGGCATCGAGGACTACAAGGTCCTCAAGGACAGCTGCCCGGCCACGGGCAAGGTCGCGGGCACGGCGTACGCGCACTGCGGGAACAACTGGTGGAGCTACGACACCCCGGAGACCATCGGCACCAAGATGACCTACAAGAACGAGCAGAGCCTCGGCGGCACGTTCTTCTGGGAGCTGAGCGGTGACACGACGAACGGCGAGCTGATCAAGGCGATCGACTAGCCGGCCGCGCGGCTGTGGGGGGTGGCGGTTCGCCACCCCCCACAGCCGTTTCCGGCGGCAGTTCGACGCCGGGCCCAAGACACCTCCTAGAGCAGGCCGAGCTGGGTGACGAGCATCGCGAACACGACGACGAAGGCCCAGCCGGCGATGTGCTCCATCAGCTTCGAGCCGTCCTCGGGGCCACCGGTACGGGCCCGGCGGGCGTGGTGGGCGTTTCCTGCGGCGCTGGTCGCGGTCATGGGCGTCTCGCTCTTCGTACGGCTGCGGCAGGGGCCCCGCCCCCTTGGTGACCCGACCAGCGTGCCAGCGCCGGGGCCCGGACAGAACGAGATCCCGGTCACGGCGCGATGCGGCCCGGGGGACGGGTGCCGTACCGCTCCCCCGTCACGGCACGGAAAAGCCGCCGCGCCGGGAGCACGGGGCCGGGGTCCGCTGTGGGCGACGCCACAGCGTGGCGCCCCGCGATCCCGGCACGCGAAATCCCGGTGAACCCGGTCGGGCCGCCCGACATGCTGGGCCCATGAATGCATCAGCCCCCAAGGACATCCTCCGCCTCTACCTGCAGGCCGCCCGTGACGCCCTGCTCTGGAAGCTCGACGGGCTCTCGGAGTACGACATCCGCCGCCCCCTCACGCCCACCGGCACCAATCTGCTGGGCCTGGTCAAGCATGTGGCGAGCGTCGAACTCGGCTACCTCGGCGATACCTTCGGGCGGCCGTCCGGTGAGGCGCTGCCCTGGGTCGCGGAGGGCGCCGAGGCCAACGCGGACATGTGGGCCACCCCCGAGGAGTCGCGCGAGCAGATCGTGGGCCTCTACCGGCGGGCGTGGGCCCACGCGGACGCGACGCTCGACGCGCTGGAGCTGGACACGGTCGGCCGGGTGCCCTGGTGGCCGTCCGGCCGCGACGACGTGACGCTGCTCCACGCCGTCGTCCGCGTGACCGGCGATACGCACCGGCACGCCGGGCACGCGGACATCCTGCGCGAACTCATCGACGGGGCCGTCGGGATGAACCAGGCCAACACCGGCGTCCCGCCGGGCGACGCGGCGTACTGGGCAGGCCACCGGGAGCGACTGGAGCGGGCCGCCGTGGCCGCCGGGAAGAAGCACGGGGGCTGAGTCCCCGGCGGGGGGGGGGGAGACCTCGCGGGGACGGCCGGGACTGCGGTGGGCCTGCGGGGTCGGGGCTCGGGCACCGGCGTCGGTGCCGGGCTCCTTTCCGGATCCCAACACTGCGGGAACTTTTTCGGCCATCCGGCCGACTACTGCCCCATGGGAAGAGACCGCGGCACCGAGCCGCACGCCGTACCCCCCGCCGAGCCTCCCGAGGCGGCTGGCTACCTTGTGTCCATGCGTGCACCGGGCGGCCTGCCGAGGCGAGCGGCCAGGGGCCTGCTCTGCGGCTCGGCGTGCCTGGCCCTCGGTGCCGCGAGCCATGTCGCGGCGGGCGGGCGGCTGCCCGGCGCGGGGGTGCTCGCGCTCCTGTTCCTCGCTCTGACCGTGCAGGGCGCCCTGCTGCTCGGCGGGCGGAAGCGGCGCTTCGACGTCGTGGTGCCGGCGCTCGGGGCGACCCAGTTCGCCCTGCACAACGCGTTCCACTTCCTCCCGGCCCCCGGTGGCGGCACGCACCCCGGGATGCCCGCCGGGCACGGGCACCAGCACCACATGGCCGGGGCGTCCGGGGACCCCGGGGCCGCGCATGCCATGGACGCCGGGATGATCCTGGCCCACGCGGCGGCCACGCTCGGGGCGGCCCTCTGCGTGCTGTACGGGGAGCGGGTGCTGCGACGCCTCGGCGCGCTGCTCGCCCCGCGCCTCGTCCTCCGGTCCGCCCCGTCCCTCCCCTGCCCGTCCCGGTCGCGCCCGGTGCCGCCGGTGGCGGCGCGGATCCGGTTCGGGGCGCTCCTCGCCCGGTCCCGGTCCCGGCGCGGGCCGCCCGTGGCGGCCTCCGCCTGACCTCTCCCCTCACCTGTCCCGACGCCGGAACCGCTCCGGCGTCCCTGAGGCATGCGTGCGGGAGCCGTCGGGCGCGCGTCCGTCACCGTCCGCCCTCCGAGGAGCATCCATGTCCCACAGAACCGAAGAAATACCGCAGAACGAGGAAGAGCAGAACGAGGGAGAGGGGAAGGCCCAGGATTCGGCTGCCGGGAGACCGGGCGGCCCCGCGAAAGCCACGTCCGGGCGGCCGCGCCCGGCCCGCTCCTGGGCGGAGGTGCGGCATCTCCTGGTCCGGCTGCACTTCTACGCCGGGGTGCTCGTCGCCCCCTTCCTGGTGGTGGCCGCGCTGACCGGGCTGGCCTACACGCTGACGCCCCAGCTCGACCGGCTCGTCTACGGCGACCAGCTCCGGGTCGACCGGGTCGGCGACGACGTGCGCCCGCTGGCAGAACAGATCGCCGCCGCGCGGGCCGCGTACCCCGAGGGCACCCTGGCGTCGGTGATCACTCCGCCGGGCCCCGAGGACACCACCCGGGTGGTGCTCGCGGTGCCGGAGCTGGGCGAGAACCAGCGCACGGTGTTCGTCGACCCGTACACCGCGGAGGTGCGGGGCGAGCTGACGACCTGGTTCGGGTCGACACCGCTCACCACCTGGCTCGACGACCTGCACCGCAATCTCCACCTCGGCGAGACCGGCCGCCTCTACTCCGAGGTCGCCGCGAGCTGGCTGTGGGTGGCCGTCGCGGGCGGCCTGGTGCTGTGGCTCGGGCGAGCCCGGGGGCTGCGCGCCAGGTCGGCCCGCGGTGTGCTGCTTCCGGACCGTACGGCCAAGGGGGTACGGCGGACCCGCGGCTGGCACGCGGCCACCGGGGTGTGGCTGGCGCTGGGGCTTCTGTTCCTGAGCGCCACGGGCCTCACCTGGTCGAACTACGGCGGCGAGCGGTTCGGACGGCTGCTGGACGCGGCGAACGGCAACGCCCCGGCCCTGGACACGGCGCTGCCGGGCGCCGACGCCCCTGCCGAGGACCACTCGGAGCACGCCGGGCACGGCGGTTCCGGCGGAGCGAGTGCCGACGCCGATCCGGCGGACTTCGACGCGGCTCTCGCGGCGGCCCGGGGCGCGGGTCTCGGCGGGATCGTGGAGGTGACGCCCCCGGCGGACGCGGCGAGCGCCTGGGTCGTGGCGCAGACCGACAACACCTGGCCGGTGCACTACGACCGGGTGGCCGTGGACACGACGAGCGGCGAGATCACCTCGCGCACCCGCTGGGCCGACCACCCGGCCCTGAACAAGCTCAGCAAGCTGGGCGTGCAGGGCCACATGGGGGTGCTGTTCGGGGTCGTCAACCAGATCGTGCTGGCGCTGATCGCCCTCGGTCTGACCGCGGTGATCGTCTGGGGTTACCGCATGTGGTGGCAGCGGCGGCCCACCCGGGGCGACCGGCCCGCGCCGGTCGGCAAGGCCCCCGAGCGCGGGGCGTGGCGGCGGATCCCGCTGCCCGCCCTCGTCCTGGGCA
This sequence comes from Streptomyces globisporus C-1027, assembly GCF_000261345.2. Lineage (NCBI taxonomy): Bacteria > Bacillati > Actinomycetota > Actinomycetes > Kitasatosporales > Streptomycetaceae > Streptomyces > Streptomyces globisporus. Next base: position 1,157,423 of record NZ_CP013738.1, read on the forward strand.
TCCCGGCCGTGGCGGCCCTGGGCTGGGCGCTGCCGGTCCTGGGGGTGACCCTGGCCGGGTTCCTGGTGGTCGACGCGGTGGTGGGGGCGGTGCGCCGACGACGTACCGCCTGACGGTGACGGGGTGAGGCTCCCGGGGCCGGCGGCGAGGAACGCCGGCCCCGGGGACGAACCGTCACTTGCGGCCGACGCCCGCGTACATCGCGACGTCCGGCGTCGGCGTCGGGGCCCGCCACGCGGAGCACGACACCACGCCGGGCTCCAGCAGTTCCAGGCCGTCGAAGTAGCGCTCGACGGCGTCCGGGGTGCGCTGCGTGAGCTTCGGGGTGCCGTGCTCGTTCCAGAACGCCACCGCCTCGTCGACGTCCGGCATGTCGGGGTGCGTGACCGTGTGGGAGAGGACCAGGTGGCTGCCGGGCGCGAGCGCGTCCATGAGCCGGCGCACGATCGCGTACGCCTGCTCGTCGTCCTCGATGAAGATGACGACGCCGAGGAGCATCAGCGCCACCGGCTGCGAGAGGTCGAGCGTCTTCGCCGCCGCGGCCAGGATGCCGTCGACGTCGCGCAGATCGGCGTCCAGGTAGTCGATGCGCCCCTCGGGCGTCCCGACCAGCAGCGCCTGGGCGTGCGCCAGGACGAGCGGGTCGTTGTCCACGTACACGACACGGGCGTCGGGGGCCACACGCTGGGCTACTTCGTGGGTGTTGTCGGCGCTGGGCAGCCCCGTTCCGATGTCCAGGAACTGCGTGATGCCCTCCTGCTCGGCCAGATGGCGCACCGCCCGCCCCAGGAACAGCCGGTCCGCCTTCGCGTAATCGCCGATCCCGGGGTGCAGCGCCCGGATCTCGTCACCGGCCGCCCGGTCGACCGGATAGTTGTCCTTGCCGCCGGTCCAGTAGTTCCAGATGCGGGCGGTGTGCGGCCGGGTGGTGTCGATACGCGATTCGATGTCGGTCACACGTTCAACATAGCGCGCCCCTCTGGCAACTCCGTTACGCCGGGGGCGCTTTGCTCACATCCGGTCCGGCCGCGGCCGCCCGGGTCAGACGGGCAGCGCCGCGTACGTTCCGAGCCATCCCGACGCCAGCCGGTCGCCACGGGTGAAGACGGCCGCGCCCCGGCATCCGTCCCCCGCACCGGCCGGGCCGGCGGGCGGCAGGAGCAGCGTGGTCTCCTCGCCGTCGGCGATGTGCAGCGTCGTGGTCGCCCCGCTCCACAGGCGGATGGCCGCCCCCGGCGGGGCCCAGACGCGGACTTCTTCGCCCTGGAGGGTGAGGCGGGTTCCGGTGACCCGCTCCGCGAGGAGAGCGCGGTAGCCGTCCCGGGAGATGGCGCAGTCGCCCGGCGGCGTCGTGCCGTTCCAGTCGGGCGCGTCGATGCCGCGGGCCCGGGCCGCCTTCCACATGCGGGGGACGAGGCCGGGCGCGAGCGGGGCCGTGGCCATGCGCTCGCACATCCAGAGGAGGCGTCCGGCTCCTCGGCCGGCCCCCAGCGTGCGCCAGCGGATGCGCAGCGAGAGGTCGGCGGCGACGACGGCCACCCACGGGTGGACCGTGCCGAGGGGGCCCTGCGCACCGAGCCAGGCCAGGTAGCGCCGGGCCTCCTCCAGGATGCCGGTCATGGAGTCCACGGGGATGCCCAGGACGTACGCGGGACGGCCGCGGAAGAGGGCGGGCCGGTGCGCCGCGAGGAGCAGGACCGCGCGGGCCAGGTCTCCGGCCCGGGGCCGCTGTTCGTCCTCGGCAGGCGCCGGTGCCTCCGCAGGGACCGGCCGCCGGGGGGTGTCCGGCTCGTCGGCCGCCCGTCCGGTCTCCCGGAGGGCCGCGCGCAGGGCCGTCTTCGCCCGCTCGGTGAACGGCGCCTGTTCGAGTACGGGCAGGCAGGTGCTGAGCAGGTCCGCGAGCAGGTTCTCGGCGGCGAGCGGGTCGTCGGGCACCGGGGCCTGCCGCAGTGCCGTCGCCAGGTCGTCGGCGAGCACGGCGTCGACCATGAAGCGGCTGGTCAGCCGGCCCAGCGCGCTGGGCTCCAGCCGGTCCTCGTCGGCAGCGGGCCGCAGACAGCCCACCGAGGCGAGGAACTTCGCCGCCTCGTGCAGCGGTTCGACACTGTCGTGGCCCTGGTACGCGGCGAACGTCCCGGCCCACCAGCTCCCCGCCTCTTCGAGGGTCGACAGCCGCTGCTGCACGGCCTCGGCGAGGCGATGGTCGGCCACGTGGTCGGCCAGACGTGACCGCACGGTGTATCCGGCGGCCAGCCTCGCCTGCCAGTGGGCCCGCTCCGCCGGGTCGGTGAGCAGGAACGCCCAGCCCTCACGCTCTCCGGCGCCGATGCGGCCTGCGCGGCCGAACATCTGCTGGACCATCGACACCTCGACGCGGTCCATGCCGAGGGTGGTGTCGCTGACGATCACCGCGCGGGCGGGCAGATTGACGCCCGCAGCCACCGTGGAGGTGGCGACCAGGACATCCGCCTCGCGGGCCCGGAAGGCCTGTTCGGCCTCCCGCTTGTACGGCCAGTCCCGGTAGTGCAGCCGCACCCCGGCCCCGGTGCACAGCCGCTCCACGGCTTCGGCGTCGTCCGCGTCCACGCCGACGGTGGAGACGCCCCGGTCGGCGGCCAGCGCGAGCGCCGTCGAGCGCACCCGGCGCTTGCTCCCGCAGAAGACGAGGACGCTGCCGCCGCCGTCGGTGACCTGCCGGGCGATCCGCACGGCGGCCCCGGTACGGACGGCGGCCCGCGCCGCCCAGTCCGTCTCGTCGACCGGGTCCAGGAGGGGCAACTGCCAGGTGAGCCGGGTCGGGCGCCAGGTGGTGCGGACCAGGCGGGCGCCCAGCCACCGGGCCACCTCCTCCGCGTTGGCGACCGTCGCGGACAGGCCGACGATGCGGGTGCCCGCGCTGTCCTCCCGGACGCGGGCGAGCAGCGCCTCCAGTACGGCTCCGCGCGTCGGGTCGCCGAGCAGATGGATCTCGTCCACCACCAGGCAGCCGACCTCCGCGAGGGCGTCCCGCAGCGAGCCCGCGCGGCAGATCGCCTCGAACTTCTCGGTCGTGGCCACCCAGACGTCGGCCGACCGGATCAACTCCGTGTCCACCGCGGCCTCGCCGGTCAGGCGCACCACCCGCAGCCCACGGCTCCGCCACAGCTGGAGGTCACGGTCGAGTTCGTCGGTGAGTGAACGCTGCGGCACCAGCCAGGCCGCCTTGCGCCCGCGGGCGTAGGCCTCCAGCGCCGCGACCATCCCGATCGGGGTCTTCCCCGCGCCCGTCGGCGCCACGACGACCAGATGCTTCTGACCCTCCAGCACCACCGGGACGGCGGCGGCCTGGACCGGGTTGAACGACGGGTGCGGCAGCAGCTCCGCCCAGTCCGCCGGCACCAGGGCGCCGACGGGCACGTAGGTGTCGGCGTCGCCCTCCGGCAACTCCTCCAACGCGTCCCACTGGGCGGCGAAGGCGTCCCGGGCGGCGACCGCCCAGGGCCCCGCCGCCGGGGCCGCGCCCTGGGGAACCGCGACCAACTCCGTACGGCCGCCGGTGTCGTTCACCGTGCCGACCTGCTCGGCCTCTTCCCAGTGGCGGCTGACGCGGTACGGGACGTCACGCTCCTTCAGCCAGCCCCGCAGCTCCTCGTACTCCGGGCCGTCGGGGAGGATCACCCGCGCGTCCTCGGCCGCCGCGAGCGCCGCTTCGGCCGGGCGCCACGTCGGGTCGGCGGCCTTCCACCACGCCAGGGCGCGCGGCTCGGCCCCCTCGGGCACGGGCAGGTCCTGGGGGCCATGCCGGGCCGCCGCCCGCGCGTGCCCCCGGCCCCGGCTGCGCCGGAACCTTGGCGATCGCCGTGATCGTGAGCCCCGGCCGCTCCTTGCGGGTCAGCTGGTCGTACCGCTTCACCCCGAGGTCGGCGAGAGTGAAGACGGCGGGGCAGGTGGGGCAGACGAGCGCCGTGTACTGGTAGATACGGCCCTGCGACTCGTACGGTCGGCGCAGGGCGTGCAGTTCGCCCTCGCACGCCGGACAGCGGCGGTCGACGGCCTCCTCATAGCTCCACCCCGCCTCGGCGAACCGCGCCGGGAACGGCTCTCCCAGCGCGACTCCCCACCGCTCCTGTGCCAGGTCGGCGACGGAACCCTGTGTGCCGACCTCGTCACTGCGCATGCTTCAACTGTGGCATCCCATGATCACCGCGCGCATACGTTTCGGGGGGATTCCCCTCGATCCGGCGGGGTCACACCAGCCCGAGCGACCTGAGGACCCGCTGCCGGGAAGGCGTCGGCCGGTCGGGCCAGTACACGTAACACACCCCGCCCGTCCCGCTCCTGACCTTCCCCTCGGCGTCGTACCGCTTGGTCCTGAGCCACACGTTCTCGAACTCGCGCCTGCGGTAGACCCGGCGTACCGCGTCGTTGTCGGGTGACGCGGGGTCGTTCGCGATGACGTCGCCCTCGGGGGTGAAGCCGATGACCGTCATCAGGTGGCCCGACGTGCCGTATCCGGCGCCGGTCAGCTCTTCCTTCAGGAAGGACTGGGAGGTGATGACGGGGATTCCGGCGCGGACCAGCCGCTCCACGTCGGTGAGCGAGCCGAGCCGGGTGACGACGGCGTTCATGTCGCGGTACGTGGCGGCGTAGGCGGCGTTGAACGGCCAGTTGCCGCAGCCCCCGTACTGGTAGTCGTAGGTGCTGCGGGCGGCGTGGCAGACCTGGGGGTCGGGCAGGCCGGGCTTGACCCAGGCGAGGTCCTCGGCGGTGGGCTTGCGGCCCCAGTACTCGATGATCATCTGCGAGGAGGTGGGGCTGCACCACGCCTCGCCGCCGTTGTCGTACTCGGGGTACTGCCCGATGTGGATGTTCTGCGAGTAGCGGGGCACGGGCAGTTCGCGGGCGGGCCCGGGGGCGGTCTCGGGCACGGTGAAGCGGTCGGGCACGCCGGAGGCCATCGCGCCGACCCGCCACACGGTCGGGGTGAGGCGGCTGCCGGGGGCGCGGTACAGCGTCAGCCGCAGCCGGAAGGAGACCAGGCGTACGCCGCTCGCCGGGTCGTCCACCGAGAGGGTGTCCGTCCACACGGTGCTGCGCGGGTCGCCCTGGCCGTCGACGGACGTACGCCGGATGTCGCCGTCGCCCGCCGCCCAGCGGCCCATCACGAACCAGGGGGTGTCGGTGCCGTCGGCGTACCGGCCGCTCAGCTCGACCTGGATCCAGGTGCCGGCCGGCGTACGGGCGTTCCAGGAGGCGATCACCTCGGTGGCCGGGACGGCGGAGCGGTGGACGGGCGAGGTCCAGGTGGCGTAGTCCCAGGCGGCCGTCTCCCCGGTGTGCGGGTCGGTGTGGTCGACGCGGCCGGCCGGGGTGGCGATCACCAGGCCGGGGCGGGCGCCGGGGAGGATCCGGGTGCCGTCGCCGGTGCCGCAGCGCCAGTCGGTGTAGGTGTGCCAGAAGCGGTTGTCCACGAGGGCCGCCGGGGGTGCGGAGGGGCCTGCGGGTGAGGACGGGGCGGCGGACGCGGGCGCGGCGGACGCGGCCACCGTGCCGGCGCCCGCCGCGGCGGCGAGCGCGGCGGTCAGAACGGTTCTGCGCGAAGTCGGACTGGTCATGGTCGTGACCCCCGGTCGGATGCGGAAGGTGGTCTGCGGATGCCGTGCGGTTCGGTGCGGTGGGGATGCCGTGCGGTTGGGTTCGGATGCCGTGCGGTTCGCCAACTATCCCGGCTCCGGGGCGGATCGGGCCAGCGGTTCGGCGGTCGCCGCCGAACCAATATGGGTCTGGACCACTGGCATGACCTGCGGCGGTTCCCCGGCGCCCGCGTGCCGGAACGTACCCTGGGGCCATGGACGACCTGGCCCGCCACGCCGATGACCTCGCCGCACTGCCCCCCTCCTGCGGGCCGGTCCGGCTCGTCGCGGTCGACGGACACGCCGGTTCGGGCAAGAGCACCTTCGCCACCCGCCTCGCGGCGGCGCTGGGCGGTGCCCCGGTCCTCCATCTGGACGATCTCGCCACGCACGAGGAGCTGTTCGGCTGGACGGGGCGGCTGCGGGAGCAGGTGCTCGGACCGCTCTCGCGCGGCGAGCGCGCCCGCTACGCCCCGTACGACTGGACGGAGCGCCGCTTCGCACCGGCGCGGGCCCTGGAGCCGGCCCCGGTGGTGCTGGTGGAGGGGGTCGGCGCGGGACGCCGGGAGGTGCGGCCGTGGCTGGCGGCGCTGTGCTGGATGGAGCTGGACCGGGAGACGTCCTGGGAGCGGGGCCGGCGCCGGGACGGGGCCGGGCTCACCGGGTTCTGGGACGGGTGGACGCTCGCCGAGGAACGCCACTTCGCGGGGGACCCCTCCCGGCCGTACGCCGACGCGCTGGTACGCCAGTTGCCCGAGGGGTACGCGTGGCTGCCGGGGCCCGGGGCGACAGCGGGAGCGAACCGGAACGTGACATACCGTAGCCACGGCACCGCGCCATACTGAGCAGTCGGAAATCAGCTCAACAGAGCCTCAACTCCGCTTGACCGGCGGGCCTTACTGGTCTTACGTTCTCATTGTGCGGCTTTTCGGAGCCCCCGCAGACGCGAAGCCCCCGGTTGTTCCCCCGTGATCGGGGGCTTCGCTCTGTGCTCACCGCACCGCTCCGGCGACTACGCAGAGCGATCCACTCACCCTCGGTGACCACCCCTGAGGGTCGGCCGTTGCGCCGCCACTCCCCCTGTGCGCGGGTACGATGCACCTCGGTGTGGTCAATTCCCTTCCTCCACGCCGTGATTCAGCACGCTCAGGTGGGCATGCTGTGCGGGCGGGACATCCTGGGGGCACGGTTTGTGGGGGACCTGATGGACATCGGCACACAGGGCGCTGGAGCCCCCGCCGACCTCGCCTGGCTGCGTGGCCTGGACGCCTACACGATGGGCGCCTACCCGCAGGCCGAGGAGGAGTTCAGAGCCGCGGTGCGGTTCGATCCCGGCATGGCGGACGGCTGGCTCGGCCTCCACGCGCTGCGCATCGACACCACCACGGCCCTGCTACGCATGTACCGGCACCGCGACCGCTTCGGCGAACAGCGCGCCCGCCACCGCCGTACGCTCAACTCCTGGTACTGGCTGGGCTGGTGGGTGCAGCCGGTGCTGGAAAGCCCGCGGGATCTGCTGCTGGCGCACGCCTCGCACTGGCTGGACGGGCGCCATGTACCCGAGCTGGACCGGGCGTTGGCCGGTCTGCCGCCGGTGGACACGGACCCGCAGGTGCGGTTCCTGCACGCCTGCCGCTCGTATCTGGTCAAGGACTGGGAGCAGTTGGTGCGCTGCACCGAGCAGCTCGTCGACGATCCGATGCTGGGCATCGAGGCGGGTCTGTTCGGCGGGATGGCCCGGGTGCGGCTGGAGATGTTCGGGCAGGCGGAGCCGCTGCTGTCGGCCGCGCTGATGCGCTGTCGCAGCGAGCAGCCGCAGCGCAAGGAGCTGCGCTACTGGCTGGCGCGGGCCCATGAGGGCACCGGCCGCAGCGCCGCCGCCCTGCCGCTCTACCGGGCGGTGCACCGGGTGGACCCGGCGTTCATGGACACCTCCGCCCGGCTGGCGGCGCTCGTGGAGGGCGACGGGTTCGACGAGTCGGCGGATCTGGCCGCCGTGTCCCTGACCGGTTTCGGTTCGGGGGGCGCGGGGGCGGAGGCCCAGCCGGAGGGCGACGCGCTGCTCGGCACCGATCTGGTGGAAGGGCGCGAGTCCTGGCCGGTGAGCGAGGCGGGGCTGCTCGGCGACGATCCGGTCCCCGGTCCGCCCGTTCCCGTCGAGGGGGCCCGGCGCACGAAGACCCGCAAGCCGCCGCCCTTCCCGGCCGGACCCAGCGATCCCGTCCTGCTGGCCGAAGCACTGGCACAGCTGGAGCGGATGGTCGGCATGGAGCCGGTCAAGCGGCAGGTCAAGGCGCTGTCGGCGCAGTTGAACATGGCCCGGCTGCGCGCCGAGCAGGGGCTGCCCGTGCAGCCGCCGAAGCGCCACTTCGTCTTCTCCGGGCCCTCCGGCACCGGCAAGACCACGGTGGCCCGCATCCTGGGCCGGGTCTTCTACGCCCTCGGGCTGCTCGGCGGCGATCACCTGGTCGAGGCCCAGCGCTCGGATCTGGTCGGGGAGTTCCTGGGCCAGACGGCGGTGAAGGCGAACGAGCTGATCGACTCGGCGCTCGGCGGGGTGCTGTTCGTCGACGAGGCGTACAGCCTGGCCAACTCCGGTTACAGCAAGGGCGACGCGTACGGCGACGAGGCGTTGCAGGTGCTCCTCAAGCGGGCCGAGGACAACCGGGACCATCTCGTCGTCATCCTCGCGGGGTATCCGGAGGGCATGGACCGGCTGCTCGCCACCAACCCGGGGCTCTCCTCCCGGTTCACCACCCGGGTCGACTTCCCCAGCTACCGGCCGCTCGAACTCACCGCGATCGGCAGTGTCCTGGCCGCGGAGAACGACGACGTGTGGGACGAGGAGGCGGTGGACGAGCTGCGCTCCATCAGCGGCCATGTGGTGGACCAGGGGTGGATCGACGAGCTGGGCAACGGCCGTTTCCTGCGGACGCTGTACGAGAAGAGCTGCGCCTACCGTGATCTGCGGCTCTCCGGCTACCCGGGCGAGCTGACCCGCGAGGACCTGTCGACGCTGCGGCTGGCGGATCTGATGCAGGCCTACGGCGAGGTGCTGTCGGGGCGCGGTGCGGTGGGCCGGGGCAAGCAGGAGCCGGGCGCGGTGTGAGGGCCGGGCCGGGAGCGTTCGCTCCCGGCCCGGCCCTCACCACCGGTTCAGCGCACGAAGGCTGTCTCAGTGCACCAGGGCCCCGGACGGCGGCCGCCCCGGTGTCCCGGGGACGTCCACCGTACGTCGGGGCACGGACACCACCCGGTGGGCCGGGTCGCGTACCTCCCCCACCAGCATCTCCAGGACGTCCTCCATGGCGACCAGGCCGAGGACCCGGCCCGATCCGTCGGCGACCTGGGCCAGGTGCGTCGCGGCGCGGCGCATCACGGTCAGCGCGTCGTCCAGCGGGAGTTCGGCCCGTACGGTCGCCATCGGACGCCAGATCTGCTGCGGGACCGCGCGGTCGGCGTCCTCCAGCTCCAGGACGTCCTTGACGTGGAGGTAGCCCATGAAGGGGCCGCCGCCCTCCGCGCAGACCGGGAAGCGGGAGAAGCCGGTGCGTACCGTCAGCTCCTCGATCCGGCGCGGAGTCACCGACGGGTCGACGGTGATCAGGGACGCCCGCTCCAGCAGGACGTCGGCGACGGGCCTGCTGCCCAGTTCGAGGGCGTCCTCCAGGCGCGTCGCCGCCTCCGGTCCGAGGAGGCCGGCCTGTCCGGAGTCCTCCACCAGCCGGTTGAGCTGCTGACTGGTGAAGACGGCCTCCACCTCGTCCTTCGGCTCGACGCCGAAGAGCCGCAGCACCAGGCCGGCGCAGGCGCCGAGCGCGGTGGTGACCGGGCGGCAGAGCCGGGCGAAGGCGACCAGGCCGGGGCTCAGCCACAGCGCGGTCCGCTCGGGCGCCGCCATCGCGAGGTTCTTCGGGACCATCTCGCCGATGACCAGGTGCAGAACGACCACGGACAGGAGCGCGAGGGCGAAGCCGAGGGGGTGGACGAGCCCGTCGGGGACGTGCGCCGCGTGGAAGACCGGCTCCAGGAGGTGGGCGACGGTCGGCTCGGCGACGGCTCCGAGGGTGAGGGAGCAGACGGTGATGCCGAACTGGGCGGCGGCCATCATCTGCGGCAGGTTCTCCAGGCCGTGCAGGACGGTGCGGGCCCGGCCCGACCCCTGTGCGGCCAGCGGTTCGATCTGGCTGCGGCGGACCGAGACGAGGGCGAACTCCGCGCCGACGAAGAAGCCGTTCGCCAGCACGAGCAGGGCGGCGAGGAGGAGTTGGAGCAGGCTCATCGGGCGGCCTCCAGCAGACCTGGTACGGCCGGTTCCGGCAGCGGGTCGCCCGTCCGGGTGAACCGGACGCGTTCGGCGCGGTTGTGGCCGACCTGGCGGACGGTGATCCGCCAGCCGGGGAGTTCGGCCCGGTCGCCGGGGGCGGGGATGCGGCCCAGGAGTTCCGCGACGAGCCCGGCGACGGTCTCGTACGGTCCGTCGGGGACGTCCAGGCCGCCGCGGCGCAGGGTGTGGACCCGGCAGCTGCCCTCGGCGTCCCAGGCGGGGCGGCCGTCCTCGGCGGTGGCGGCGGTCAGCTCGGGGCGGCCCGCGCCCTCGGCGTCGTGCTCGTCGCGGACCTCGCCGACGAGCTCCTCGATGATGTCCTCCAGGGTGACGACACCGGCGGTGCCGCCGTACTCGTCGACGACCACGGCTATCGGCTGTTCGTGGCGCAGCCGCCGCAGCAGATGCTCCACCGGCAGGGTGCCGGGCACCAGGAGCGGGGCGACGGCGATCCGGCCGGCCGGGGTGCGCAGACGCTCGTGCGCGGGGACGGCGAGGGCGTCCTTGAGGTGGACCATGCCGATGACCTCGTCGATGCGGTCCCGGTAGACCGGGAAGCGGGAGAGGCCGGTGGCGCGGGTGAGGTTGAGGACGTCCTCGGCGGTGGCGGAGGAGTGCAGGGCGCTGACCTTCACCCGGGGCGTCATGACGTGCTGGGCGGTGAGTCCGGCGAGCGAGAGGGTCCGGACGAAGAGGTCGGCGGTGTCCTGTTCCAGGGCCCCGGCCTCGGCGGAGTGCCGGGCGAGGGAGACCAGTTCGCCCGGGGTGCGGGCGGAGGCCAGTTCGTCGGTGGGCTCGACGCCCAGAAGGCGGACCAGCCGGTTGGCCAGGGTGTTGAGGAGGGTGATGACCGGGCGCAGGAGGGCCGCGAAGCGGGCCTGCGGTCCGGCGACGAAGCGGGCCACCTGGAGCGGCCGGGAGACCGCCCAGTTCTTCGGCACGAGTTCGCCGACGATCATCTGGACGGCGGAGGCCAGCAGCATGCCGACGACGACCGCGACACCGGACACGGCGCCCGCGGGCAGTCCGGTGGCCGTGAGCGGTCCGGCGAGCAGCTGGGCGAGGGCCGGTTCGGCGAGCATGCCCACCACCAAGGAGGTGAGGGTGATGCCGAGCTGGGTGCCGGAGAGCTGGAAGGAGAGCTCGCGCAGGGCGCGGACGACGGTACGGGCCCGTCGGTCGCCCTCGGCGGCGGCTCGTTCGGCGTCGGGCCGGTCCACGGTGACGAGCCCGAATTCGGCTGCCACGAAGAAGCCGTTGGCGAGGATGAGGAGGAAGGCCGCCGCGAGGAGCAGCAGAGGGGTGGTCATGAGGCCGCCGCCTCCGGGGAAGGGGCGGCGCAGGTACTACCGGACGATCCGTCCATTGCTGGAGGGAGTCACTCCTTGGGTCGCAGGAAGAACCCCGCGGGCCCGGTGGGGCCGTGGTACGGGCGGGGCGGGGCGCACGGGGCGCCGCCGCCCACCAGAGTAGACAAGAAGGCCCCGTGCCGGGCAGGGGCTCAGCCGCCGGCGGGAGTGTCGGCGCCGCCGGCGCCGCGCGCCTCGGCGAGGGAGCGCAGCGCGCGGGCGTCGCGGATGGCCTGCTCCTTGGCCAGACCGGGCTGGATGCCGAGGGCGGGCAGGCTGGTGCCGTCGCTGAGGTCGAGGAAGACCCAGGGGTCGCCGGAGCGCAGGTTGACGCGGAGGATCTCCTCCCACGCCAGCCTGCGGGTCCGGGTGAGGTTGACGACGGTGACCCCGGTGTCGTCGGCGGCGACCCGGGGCCTGCTGAGCAGGGCCAGGACGCCGAAGAACAGCGCCGCGATGAAAACGAAGCTGGCCCGCTCCCCCGGGTTGAGCCGCTCCAGCATCAGCGCGACGGCGGTGATGACGAGGAACATCGCCAGGCCCACGCTCAGCAGGACCACCCGGGTGAGGGTGGGCCGGAAGGTGACCGGCAGGGTGGGGAGTTCGGGCCTGGGCGCGGACATCGGGGTCTTCTCTCGGGAGGTGCGGGCGGCCGGGGCCGTCAGAGGCGGCAGGCGTGGATGGCCGTGGTGAGGATGGCGCGGGCGCCGAGCTCGTACAGGTCGTCCATGATCCGCTGGGCCTCCTTGGCGGCGACCATGGAGCGGACGGCGACCCAGCCCTCGTGGTGCAGCGGGGAGATGGTCGGCGATTCCAGGCCCGGGGTGAGGGCCACGGCGCGCTCCAGGTGCTCGACGCGGCAGTCGTAGTCCATCATCACGTAGGACCGGGCGACCAGGACGCCCTGGAGGCGGCGGAGGAACTGCTGCACCTTGGGGTCGTCGGCGGGGGCGCCGGTGCGGCGGATCACCACGGCTTCCGACTTCATGATCGGCTCGCCGATGATTTCGAGGCCCGCGTTGCGCATGCTGGTGCCGGTCTCGACGACGTCGGCGATGATCTGGGCGACGCCGAGCTCGATGGCGGTCTCGACGGCGCCGTCGAGGTGCACGACGGAGGCGTCGACGCCCTCGTCGGCCAGGTGCTTGGCGACGATGCCCTCGTAGGACGTGGCGATCGTCATGCCGGTGAAGTCCTTGGGGCCGGTGGCCGTGCCGGGCTTCGTGGCGTAGCGGAAGGTGGAGCGGGCGAAGCCGAGCTGGAGGATCTCCTCGGCGTCCGCCCCCGAGTCCAGCAGCAGGTCGCGTCCGGTGATGCCGATGTCCAGCTTGCCGGAACTGACGTAGATCGCGATGTCGCGCGGCCGCAGGTAGAAGAACTCGACCTCGTTCGTCGGGTCGACGAGGACCAGTTCCTTCGACTCCTTGCGCTGCCGGTAGCCCGCCTCATGGAGCATCGCCATCGCAGGCCCGGAGATTGCACCCTTGTTGGGGACGGCGATGCGCAGCATGAGGTCAGGTTTCCTTTGAGCGAAGGGGTTGTGGGACGGACGGGGTGTGCTCAGAGATGGGCGTAGACGTCGTCGAGCGAGATCCCGCGGGCGACCATCATCACCTGGACGTGGTACAGCAGCTGGGAGATCTCCTCGGCGGCGGCTTCCTTGCCCTCGTACTCGGCGGCCATCCAGACCTCGGCGGCCTCCTCGACGACCTTCTTGCCGATGGCATGGACGCCCTTGTCCACCAGCTCGGCGGTGCGGGAAGTCGCGGGGTCGCCCTCGGCGGCCTTGAGCTGGAGCTCGGTGAAGAGCTCTTCGAAGGTTTTGTTGGCCATGATGGTCCTCAGAATACGGGGTCGCCGGGGCGCACTCAGCGCCAGGGTTCGCTGACGGTCCGCAGCGTGGCGGCGGTGGCGACGGCGGCGGTGACCGCTTCGTGCCCCTTGTCCTCGTTGGACCCTTCGAGCCCGGCCCGGTCGAGCGCCTGCTCCTCGGTGTCGCAGGTCAGTACGCCGAAGCCGACGGGAACACCGGTGTCGACGGTGACCTGGGTGAGGCCGAGGGTGACGCCCTGGGAGACGTACTCGAAGTGGGGGGTGCCGCCGCGGATGACCACGCCGAGGGCGACGATCGCGTCGTAGCCGCGTCCGGCGAGCACCTTGGCGACGACGGGCAGCTCGAAGGAGCCGGGGACCCTGAGCAGGGTCGGCTCGTCGATGCCCAGCTCGTGCAGGGCGCGCAGCGCGCCGTCGACGAGTCCGTCCATGACCTTCTCGTGCCACTGGGCCGCGATCACGGCCACGCGCAGGTCGCCGCAGTTGCGTACGGACAGTTCGGGTGCACCCTTGCCGCTCATGTCTCTCCTGTTGCTGGTTAAGAGGTGATCGTTACTGGTTGGCGCAGGTAGACGCCGGGGTTCCGTCGAGCCACGGCAGATCGTGGCCCATGCGGTCACGCTTGGTGCGCAGGTAGCGCAGATTGTGCTCGCCCGCCTGGACGGGCATGGGCTCGCGGCCGGTGACGGCGAGTCCGTGGCGGACGACGGCCGCGGTCTTCTCGGGGTTGTTGGTCATCAGCCGCAGGCTGGTGACGCCGAGGTCCTTGAGGATCCGGGCGCCCGCCGCGTAGTCGCGGGCGTCGGCGGGCAGGCCGAGCTCCAGGTTGGCGTCGAGGGTGTCGACGCCGCGCTCCTGGAGTTCGTACGCGCGGAGCTTGGAGAGCAGGCCGATGCCGCGTCCCTCGTGGCCGCGGAGGTAGACGACGACGCCCCGGCCCGCTTCGGTGATGCGCCGCATGGAGGCGTGCAGCTGGGGGCCGCAGTCGCAGCGCTGGGACTGGAAGATGTCGCCGGTCAGGCATTCGGAGTGGATGCGGACGAGGACGTCCTCGCCGTCGCCGATGTCGCCGTGGACCAGGGCGACGTGTTCGACGCCGTCGGCGATGGAGCGGTAGCCGTACGCGGTGAAGTCGCCGAACGCGGTGGGCAGCCGGGGCTGCGCCTCGCGGCGGACGGTCGGCTCGTTGCTGCGGCGGTAGGCGATCAGGTCCTCGATGGAGATGATCGTCAGGCCGTGCTTGCGCGCGAACGGGACCAGCTCGGGCAGCCGGAGCATCACGCCGTCCTCGCCCGCGATCTCGACGATGGCCCCGGCGGGGCGCAGTCCGGCGAGCCGGGCGAGGTCGACGGCGGCCTCGGTGTGGCCGTTGCGGACGAGGACGCCGCCGGAGCGGGCGCGCAGCGGGAAGATGTGGCCGGGCCGGACGAAGTCGCCGGGTCCCGCGACGCCGCCCGCGAGCATCCGCAGGGTGGTGGCGCGGTCGGCGGCGGAGATGCCGGTGGTGACGCCGTGGGCGGCGGAGGCGTCGACGGAGACCGTGAAGGCGGTCTGCATCGACTCGGTGTTGTCCTCGACCATCTGCGGGAGTTCGAGGCGCTCCAGCTCGTCGCTCTCCATGGGCGCGCAGATCAGGCCGCGGCACTCGCTCATCATGAAGGCGACGATCTCGGGGGTGGCCTTCTCGGCGGCGATGACGAGGTCGCCCTCGTTCTCGCGGTCCTCGTCGTCCACGACGACGACGGGGCGGCCGGCGGCGATGTCACGGATGGCCTGCTCGACCGGGTCCAGGGAGAGGTTCTCGGCGAGCGGGTCGTGGCCGGGGTGCAGCCAGGTGGGCTGAGCAGTCATGCCGTGGCTCCTTCCAGAGCGGGTGTCCGCGTACGCAGCCACCAGTCGCGCATGCCCCACAGGACGAGGGCGCCGTAGATGATGTAGACGAAGCCGGAGAAGGCGAAGCCGTTGGCGAAGTTCAGCGGGACGCCGACGAGGTCGACGAGCAGCCAGGCGAACCAGAACTCGACCATGCCGCGGGCCTGGGCGTACATCGCGACGACCGTGCCGACGAAGATGTACGCGTCCGGCCACGGGTCCCAGGACAGCGAGGGGAAGGCGGTGAACAGGCCGCCGACGGCGAGGGTGCCCAGCGCGGCGCCGCCGATCAGCACGCCGCGCTCGCGCCAGGTGGCGAAGCGGACGGCGATGGAGCCGTCCTGGGCCTGCTGCCTGCCGCGGTTCCAGGACCACCAGCCCCACAGGGCGACGACGATGACGACCAGCTGCTTGCCCGCGCTGCCGGAGAGGTGGGCGGAGGCGAAGGCGACGAGCAGGATCACGCCGGAGAGGAGCTGGGCGGGCCAGGTCCAGATGGAGCGCCGCCAGCCGAGGGCCAGGGCGATCAGGCCGATGATGTTGCCGATCATGTCCGACCACTTGATGTGCTGGCCGAACACGGTGAAGGCCTCGGAGTTGAGCCAGGACGCGGCGTTCATCGCGGGTCCTGTCCGGCCCGGTCGCCGAGCATCCGCTCGACGTACTTGGCGATGACGTCCACTTCCAGGTTGACCGGGTCGCCGGGCTGCTTGTGGCCGAGCGTGGTCAGGGCGAGGGTGGTGGGGATGAGGCTGATGGTGAAGTAGTCGGCCGCCGCGTCGACGACGGTGAGGCTGACGCCGTCGACGGTGATGGAGCCCTTCTCCACGACGTACCGGGTCAGCTCGGGCGGCAGGGAGACCTTGACGATCTCCCAGTGCTCGGAGGGGGTGCGCTCGACAATGGTGCCGGTGCCGTCCACATGGCCCTGGACGAGGTGTCCGCCGAGCCGGCCGCCGAGCGCCATCGGGCGCTCCAGGTTGACCCGGGAACCGGGGGCGAGCGCGCCGAGGCTGGAGCGCTTCAGCGTCTCGGCCATCACGTCGGCGGTGAATTCCCCGTCGCCGGTGTCCACGACGGTGAGGCAGACCCCGTTCACCGCGATGGAGTCGCCGTGCTGGGCGCCCTCGGTGACGAGGGGGCCGCGCAGCCGGAAGCGGGAGGCGTCGGCGAGCTGCTCGACGGCGGTGACCTCACCCAGTTCTTCGACAATTCCGGTGAACACTCAGTTTCCCTTCCGAGCAGGGGCGGGGACGGCGGTGACCCGCAGATCGGGGCCGATCGGCACGGTCTCGGTCACATCGAGGCGCAACGCCTGGGAGATGGTGGAGATTCCGGCGTCGGCGAGGGCGGCGGGGCCCGCGCCGAGCAGGACCGGGGCGAGATAGCCGACGACCTTGTCGACCTTTCCGGCGGCGACGAAGGCGCCCGCGAGGGTGGGGCCGCCTTCGAGGAGTACGGAGCGGACGCCCCGGGTGTGCAGGGCTTCGAGGAGGGCGTCGAGGTCGAGTCCGGGGCCGGTGGCGGCGCGGGGCAGCCGCAGGACGGCGGCCTCGGGGAGGTGGCCGGCCGGGGCGTCCTCGGCGACGGCGATCAGGGTGGGCGCGGTGGCGTCCAGGACCCGGGCGCCGGGCTTCACGGCGGCGGCGTTCGTGTCGACGACGACCCGCAGCGGCTGGGTGGCGCCGTCGATGCCGCGTACGCCCAGCTGGGGGTCGTCGGTGCGGGCGGTGCCGGAGCCGACGAGCACGGCGTCGGCCTCGGCGCGCAGCCGGTGGACGTCGGCGCGGGCCTCGGGCGAGGTGATCCAGCGGCTGGTGGCGTCGGCGGCGGCGATACGGCCGTCGAGGGTCGCCGCGTACTTCCACAGGACGTACGGCCGCCCGAGGCGCACCGAGGTCAGCCAGGCGGCGTTGCCCGCCTCGGCCTCCTCGGCGAGGAGGCCCTGCTCCGCCTGGACACCGGCCGCGCGCAGGGTGTCGGCGCCGCCGGTGGCCTGCGGGTTCGGGTCGCCGACCGCGTACACGACGCGGCTGATCCCGGCGGCCAGGAGGGCCTGGGCGCAGGGGCCGGTGCGGCCGGTGTGGTTACAGGGTTCGAGGGTGACGTATGCGGTGCCGCCACGGGCCCGGTCGCCGGCCGCGCGCAGGGCGTGGACCTCGGCGTGCGGCCCTCCGGCGCGCTGATGGAAGCCTTCACCGGCCACAGCTCCGGCGGCGTCGGTGATCACACATCCGACGACCGGATTGGGGCTGGTGGAGCCGAGACCGCGGGCGGCGAGCGTGATCGCTCGGCGCATGGCGGTGATGTCGGCTGCGGTGTCCACCGGGTCCTCCTGCCTCTTCGGGCACGGACTCCGGGGCCTGTCGATGACGACAGAGAAAGCAGATCACCAGCGAGAACGCCGCGAACCCGAGGACGGGAAACGCCAGGAACGCACGGCGTCCCGGGACATTCCCGGCCATGCGTCCGCCGACGGCGGCGTACCGATGACGAACCGCCGCGCACTGCCTCCCATCCGGACTTTAACCGTCGGTCCAGGAATTTCACCTGGTCAACCGGCCGCTGGCTGCGGACGGGTCGCGGACTGTAACCGCCGGTTCGGAATTGCACCGACCCCGGAGTGCGCTGCTACTGGTACGGAACCAGTCTGCCACGGACGTCTCTCGACCATGCGGGTGAGCACTGTGGGCTGGGTCACAGGATCCATGGATGGCGTCACGTTGGGTCACGGAAAACGTGGCGCGTTCCCGTCGGGACGAACGCGACAACGTAGTCATTCACGAAGTTGAGCCTTAAAGGTCCATACCTATTGACGCACTGGTCTAGTCCTCTTAATCTCTGCGTCACCTCCGAGGTTCGGTCCCACGGTGGGCGCACACCGGGACCCCGACAGACCCACCCCCTTTTCGCCAGTTGTGTTCTGCCGACCTCCCCAGGAGGAACGACCACATGCTGTCCCCCACCCGAGCGAGAGCCACGCTCCTCGCCGCCGGCGCGGCCGTCGCCGGACTGCTGCTGAGTTCGCTCGCCGCAGGCCCCTCGGCCGCCGCCGACCAGAACTCCTGTCGCCCCGACGGGCTTTACCAGACCCCCGGCGTCAACGTCCCGTACTGCTCCGTCTACGACGCCGACGGGCGCGAGAAGATGGGCGCCGACCACAAACGCCGCGTCATCGGCTACTTCACCAACTGGCGTACCGGCAAGGACGGCAAGGACGCCTACCTCGTCCCGGACATCCCGTGGGACAAGGTCACGCACCTCAACTACGCCTTCGCGCACGTCGACGGCTCCAACAAGCTCTCGGTCGGCCCGGACAGCGCCGACAACGCCTCCACCGGGATGACCTGGCCCGGTGTCGCAGGCGCGGAGATGGACCCGACGCTCCCCTACAAGGGGCACTTCAACCTGCTGACGAAGTACAAGAAGCAGCACCCGAACGTGAAGACCCTGGTCTCCGTGGGCGGTTGGGCCGAGACCGGCGGCTACTTCGGGCCGGACGGCAAGCGCGTCGACTCGGGCGGCTTCTACTCGATGGCGACCAACGCCGACGGCTCGGTCAACCAGGCGGGCATCAACACCTTCGCCGACTCGGCCGTCTCCTTCATCAAGAAGTACGGCTTCAACGGCGTCGACATCGACTACGAGTACGCCACCACGATGAAGGACGCGGGCAACCCGCTGGACCACACGCTGGCCAACGGCCGCCGCGCGGGCCTGGTCAAGGGGTACGACGCCCTGATGAAGACGCTGCGCGAGAAGCTCGACCGCGCGGGCGAGGCCGACGGCAAGCACTACCTGCTGACCGTCGCCGCCCCCTCCTCCGGCTATCTGCTGCGGGGCATGGAGACGTACCAGATGCAGAAGTACCTGGACTACGTCAACATCATGTCCTACGACCTGCACGGCGCCTGGAACGAGTACGTCGGGCCCAACGCCTCGCTGTTCGACGACGGCAAGGACAACGAGCTGGCGCAGGCGGGTGTCTACACCACCTCGCAGTACGGCGGCCTCGGCTACCTCAACACCGACTGGGCCTACCACTACTTCCGCGGCTCGATGCCGGCCGGCCGGATCAACATCGGCCTGCCGTACTACACCCGCGGCTTCAAGAACGTGCAGGGCGGCACCGACGGCCTGTGGGGCAAGGCGGCCACGACCGACTGCCCGGCGGGCGCGGGGCTGACCAAGTGCGGTGACGGCGCGGTCGGCATCGACAACCTGTGGCACGACAAGGACACCAACGGCAAGGAATCGCCCGCCGGTTCCAACCCGATGTGGCACGCGAAGAACCTGGAGAAGGGCATCGTCGGGGACTACGTCACCGACTACGGCTTCGCCGCGAACACCAAGCTGACCGGCACGTACGCCCGTAAGTACGACTCCACGCTGGTCGCCCCGTGGCTGTGGAACGCCGAGAAGAAGGTGTTCCTCTCCACGGAGGACGAGCAGTCGGTGAAGGCCAAGGCGGACTACGTCGTGGACAAGGGCATCGGCGGCACGATGATCTGGGAGCTGGCCGGCGACTACCAGTGGAACGCTGCGAAGGGCCAGTACGAGACGGGGTCCACGCTGACCACCGCGATGTACGACGCGTTCAAGTCGGCCACCCCGTACGGCGCGAAGCGCGCCACGACCGCCCTGCCGACCGAGGCGCTGAACATCGACGTCTCCTTCGGGCAGTTCCCGCTGGGCGACTCCAACTACCCGATCAGCCCCAAGCTGAAGATCACCAACCGGACCCAGGCCACGCTGCCCGGCGGTACGGAGTTCCAGTTCGACTACTCCACCTCCGCCCCGGCCAACGCCAAGGACCAGTCCGGCTTCGGTACGTCGATCATCCGCAGCGACCACACGGCGGCCAACAACATCGGCGGTCTGAAGGGCGACTACAACCGGGTCTCGCTGAAGCTCCCGGCCTGGCAGAGCCTGGCCCCCGGCGCCTCGGTCGAGCTGGACTTCGTCTACTACCTGCCCACCTCCACCCCGTCGAACTGGACCGTGACCTTCGGCGGGAAGTCCTACTCCCTCGCCGGTGACCTGGCCCGCGGCACCACGGTGGTCGAGCCCGGCACCGGGACCAACCCGACGCCGACCCCGACCCCGGACCCGACGCCCACCCCGACCCCGACGCAGCCGGGCGGCAGCTGCTCGGCCCCGGCGTGGAACGCCGCCACCGAGTACGGCGGCGGCTCCACCGTCAGCCAGGGCGGCCGTCAGTGGAAGGCGTCCTGGTGGACGAAGGGCGAGAAGCCCGGCACCACCGGTGAGTGGGGCGTCTGGAAGGACCTCGGCGCCTGCTGATCCCTCCCGTATGGTCCGGCCCGGTGTGAGCGGCTCTTCCCGCTCACACCGGGCCGCGCGGTTCTCCCCGGGTCGCCGCCGGGCCGGACCGTGCTCTGGCAGGCTGGCCCCATGACGACGATTCTGGTCACCGGCGCCACCGGAACCCTCGGGCGGCAGGTCGCGGAGCGCCTCCGCACGGAAGGGGCAGACGTCCGGGGGCTCAGCCGCCGCTCCCCCTCGTACGCCGTCGATCTGCGCGACGGCCAGGGCCTTGACGCGGCGGTCGAGGGCGCGGACGTGATCGTCCACTGCGCCACCACCCCGCGCGGCGGCGACGACCGGGCGGCCGGCTTCCTCATCAACGCGGCGAAGCGGGCCGGGACGCCGCACCTCGTCTACATCTCGATCGTGGGCGTGGACCGGCTGCCGCTGGGCTACTACACGGTCAAGCACCGGGTCGAGCGGATGATCGAGGACTCCGGGCTCGGCGCGACGATCCTGCGGACCACGCAGTTCCACGACCTGGCCCTGCGCATCCTGTCCGGCGCGGCCCGGCTGCCCGTCCTGCCGGTGCCCGCCGGGGTGTCGCTCCAGCCCGTCGACAGCGGCGAGGTCGCCGGCCGCCTGACCGCCCTGGCGCTCGCCGGACCGGCGGGCCGGGTGCCCGACCTGGGCGGCCCCGAGGTCCGTACGCTGACCGACCTCGCCGGGGCGTACCTGCGGGCCACCGGGCGCAGGCGGCGGGTGGTCCCGGTCCGGCTGGCGGGCCAGGCGTACGCGGGCTACCGGCGCGGTGACCATCTGACGCCCGAACACGCCGGGGGAACCGTGACGTTCGAGGAGTTCCTCGACCGCCGCCACCGGCACCCGGCCTGAGCGGAGTTCCTGGGCGTCAGCCTCCCGGGGCGAACAACACGTCCTGCGCCGCGTCCCGGGCGGTGAGCAGCGCACCGCGCAGCACGGCCCCGTCGCCCAGCGAACCGGCGCGGACCTCGGTGCGCAGCGGCGACATGGCGGCCAGCCGCTCCTCGACCCGGGCGGCGAGCGCGGCCCCGCCCGCATGGCCGACGGCACCCGCGAGCAGCACACAGCCGGGGTCGAGCACCGAGACGACGGCGGCGGACCCGAGGGCGAGGCGGTCGGCGACCTCCTTCAGGAAGGGCTCGCCCGCCTCCCCCGCCTCCAGGGCGGCCCGCACGGCGTCCACGGCGGCCGCCTCCTCCTGCCCCTCGGCCACGGTCCCGCGGTCCACGAGCCCGTGCGCGGCGGCGAGTTCGCACAGCGCGCCGGAGCCGGCCAGGGAGTGGAACCCGCCCTCGCAGTTGACAGCCGAGGGCAGCCCGCTCACCCCGGGGACCGGAAGGAAGCCGATCTCCCCCGCGCCGCCGGAGGCCCCCTGACGCAGCTTGCCGTCCAGCATCACGGCGGCCCCGATCCCCTGGCCCAGCCAGAGCAGGACGAAGGTCTCCCGGTCGTGGGCCGCGCCCTCCCGGTGCTCCGCGACGGCCGCGAGGTTCGTCTCGTTCTCCACCAGGACGGTGGCCGGGAGCCGCCGCTGGAGCTCCCGGACCAGGCCCCGGTGCCAGGCGGGCAGGCCGGAGCTGTCGCGGAGTTCGCCGGTGGCCGGGTCGATCAGGCCCGGGGCGCCGATGCCGACGCTGTGCAGGGGTACGGGCCCGGCCGCGCGGGCGGTGCGCTCCAGGAGGGCGGCGGCCCGCTCGACGGCGGGTTCGGTGCCGGTGTCGCTGCCGATGGGCAGCGAGTCCTCGGCGAGCGTCGTCCCCAGCAGATCGGTGACGACCGCGCTGACGCTGCCCAGGCGCACGTCGAGCGCGGCGAGATGGGCCCGGTCGGCCACGATCCCGTACAGCTTGGCGTTGGGGCCGCGGCGGACGGCTCCGGACTCGCCGACGACCTGGATCAGACCGGCGCTGCGGAGCCGTTCGACCAGGTCGGCGACGGTGGGCCGGGAGAGTCCGGTCAGCGTCTTGAGCTGGGTGGCCGTCAGCGGGCCGTCCTGCTGGAGCAGCCGCAGGGCGAGCCGGTCGTTGATGGCCCGAGCCGTGCTCGGAGATGCGGGCATACCGGGATCCTTCCAGATGGCCGCCCCGCCGCTTTTCCGGCCGCTTTCCGGGCCGATGAGAAACGACTATTTATCAGGCAGGGTTCCTGATAGTTTACGCCACGCATTGGCCCGCATCGTCGCGCGGAAGCGCCGGAAGCGCCGGAAGCGCCGGAACGGCCGGCATCCGAGGATTCCCAGGGGAGGGGCTCGACGGCATGACGAAGGACTCGACCGTCACGGTCTACAGCACGGAGCAGGTGAAACGGGCGCGGATCGCCGTCGCCGCCGTCTTCACCGTGCACGGGGCGGTGACCGGCAGCTTCGCGACCCGGGTGCCGTGGATCCAGGACCACGCAGGGGTGAGCGCGGGTCAGCTCGGCCTGGCGCTGGCCTTCCCGGCGATCGGCGCGTCGATCGCGATGCCGCTGGCGGGCCGGATCAGCCACCGGTTCGGCGCCCGGACCGCGCTGCGGGGGCTACTGGCACTGTGGACGCTGGCGCTGATCCTGCCCGCGCTGGCACCGAACCTGCTCACCCTCTGCGCCGCGCTGTTCGTCTACGGGGCGACGGCGGGGATGTCCGACGTGGCCATGAACGCGCTGGGCGTCGAGGTGGAGAACCGTCTCGACAAGTCGATCATGTCGGGTCTGCACGGCATGTGGAGCGTGGGCGCGCTGATCGGTTCGGCGGCGGGCACGGTCGCGGCCCACACCGCGACCGACGCCCGGACCCACCATCTCGTCGCGGCCCTGGTGCTCACGGCGCTGGGCCTGATCGCCTGCCGCCACGTCCTCGACATCCAGAGCCACCCGGACGAGGAGCCGCCGCCGCGGTTCACGCTGCCGCCGAAGTCTGCCCTGATCATCGGGGCGGTCGGATTCTGCGCGGTGTTCGCCGAGGGGGCCAGCCTGGACTGGTCGGCCGTCTACCTGCGGGATGTCCTGGGCAGTTCGGACGGTCTCGCGGCCGCGTCCACCACGGCGTTCGCCCTGATGATGGCGGTGGCCAGGATCGCCGGGGACCGGATCGTCGACCGGTTCGGCGCGGTCCGCACGGTGCGGACCGGCGGAGTGATGGCCACCGCGGGCGGGCTGCTGGTCGTGTTCTCGCCCTCCCCCGCGGCCGCGATGTGCGGCTTCGGGCTCCTGGGCCTCGGCGTGGCGGTCGTGGTCCCGCTGGCCTTCGCCGCGGCGGGGCGCAGCGGGCCGAACCCGAGCCAGGCCATCGCGGGCGTCGCCACCATCACGTACACCTCCGGTCTGATCGCCCCCTCGGCGATCGGCTCGCTGGCCGAGGCGACCTCGCTGGTGGTGTCGTTCGGCGTGGTGACGGTGCTGGCCTTCGGCCTGGTACTGGGCGCGGGGGTGCTCCGGTCGGCCGACCGGAAGGTCGCCGGCTCGGCGGTCGGCGCGGGCACGACGACGAAGAGCGCGGCCGGAAGCTGACGCGGCGGCGCGCGGCGGGGTGACCGATCGCGCATGAACCCGGCGCGGCGGCGCGGGGTGGGGCGACCGATCGCGCATGAGCCTGGCGCGGCGGCGCGCGCGGTGGGTGACCTCCGCGCGGCGGCCACCGGACGCACCACTACCATGGCGCTGATCTTTTCCGCAGGTGAACACCGAACCCCGGCTCGCAGACCGGTCGGCACACCGAGCAGACCTTCAGGGAGCAACCATGAGCCTCGGCGTGCGCTGGACCTTGCACGGCGACGGGAAGACCCCCGCGCCCGGGGCGGTGGTCCGCCCCGACGAACGGCTCACCTGGCCCCGTACGTTCGGGCTCGGCGCCCAGCACGTCGTCGCGATGTTCGGGGCGTCGTTCGTCGCCCCGGTCCTGATGGGCCTGGACCCGAACCTCGCGATCATGATGTCCGGTGTCGCGACCGCGATCTTCCTGCTGGCGACCAAGGGCCGGGTGCCCAGCTATCTGGGCTGCTCGCTCTCCTTCGTCGGCGTCGCGGCCACGATCCGGGCGAGCGGCGGGGACAGCGCGACCGTCACGGGCGCGGTGCTGGTGGTCGGCGCTGCCCTGTTCCTGGTGGGTCTCGCCGTGCAGCGGTTCGGCGCGCGGATCATCCACGCGGCGATGCCGCCGGTGGTGACGGGCGCGGTCGTGATGCTGATCGGCTTCAACCTGGCTCCGGTGACCGCCTCCACGTACTGGCCGCAGGACCAGTGGACGGCGCTGGCGGTGATGCTGTTCACCGGCCTCGCCGTGGTGTGCCTGCGCGGTTTCCTCTCCCGGATCGCGATCTTCCTGGGGCTGGTCTTCGGGTACGTGCTGTCCTGGGTGCTGGACCTGGTCTTCGGGAAGATCCACTCCCCGGCCGGCGGGGCGGAGGCCGTCGACCACTGGCGCCTGGACCTCTCGGCCGTCGGCCAGGCCGACTGGATCGGGCTGCCGTCCTTCCACGCGCCCGCCTTCGAGTGGTCGGCGGTCCTGGTGGCGCTGCCCGTGGTGATCGCGCTGGTCGCGGAGAACGCCGGGCACGTCAAGGCCGTCGGCGAGATGACCGGCGACCCGCTGGACGACAAGCTCGGCACCGCCATCGCGGCGGACGGCGCGGCCTCCATGCTCTCCACCGCCGTGGGCGGGCCGCCCAACACCACGTACTCCGAGAACATCGGCGTGATGGCCGCCACCCGCGTCTACTCCACGGCCGCCTACTGGGCCGCCGCCTGCTTCGCCCTGCTCTTCGGCCTCTGCCCCAAGTTCGGCGCGGTCGTCGCCGCGATCCCGGGCGGGGTGCTCGGCGGGATCACGGTGATCCTGTACGGGATGATCGGCCTGCTCGGCGCCCAGATCTGGCTCAACGGCCGGGTGGACCTGCGCAATCCGCTCAACCTCGTGCCGGCCGCCGCGGGCATCATCATCGGCGTCGGCGGGGTCAGCCTGAAGATCACCGACAACTTCGAACTGGGCGGCATCGCGCTCGGCACGCTCGTCGTGATCACCGGCTACCACGTGCTGCGGGCCTTCGCCCCGGCCCACCTCAAGACCGAGGAACCACTGCTGGACGCCGGGACGTCGGCGTACGACGAGAAGCCTGGGCCCGAGGGGCCCGAGAAGGGCTGAGCCGTACGGGAGCGGCCCCGGGATCAAGCCGTACGGGATCGGCCTGGGCTCACCCCGTGGCCAGGGCATAGGCGTACTCCGGCGTGAAGGAACCCGCCGCGCCCGAGCAGCCGTCCGACTCCCCCGGCAGCTTCACCCACAGGTACGCGTCGATCCGGGCCTCGCCGGTCTGTGTCGTCGGGGTCTGACCGAGCGCCCGGCCCGCCGGGTCGCACCACTCACCGGCTGCGGGCGCTCCGTTGCCGTTGCGGCTGGTGTCGATCACCGCGCCGAGGCGGGGCGGGCCGCCGAGCACGGTGAGGACCCGGCGGGCGTAGGCGGTCTCGTCGGCGGTGCGGTGGAAGTTGGCCACGTTGGTGAAGATGCCGTCGCCATGGGTGGCCGCTCCGGCGGCCCGCAGCGCGGCGGCCTGTTTGGCGGGGGTGTGCCAGCCCGAGTGGCCGCCGTCGAAGTAGACCCGGGCCCGCGGATTGGCGGTGCGCAGGGTGTGTCCTGCGCGGGCCAACGAGGCGAAGCGGGCGGCCCGTTCCGGGGCGGTGAGGCAGTCGGAGAGGGCGATGGCGTCCGGTTCCAGGATCACGATCGCCGCCCCCGCGCCGAGCCCCTCGGCGAACTCCCGTATCCACGCGTCGTACGCGGCGAGGTCCGGGGCGCCGCCCTGGGACGCGCCGCCGCAGTCCCGGTCGGGTATCGCGTACGGGACGAGCACCGGGGTCCGGCCCGCGGCGGCCGCGCCCCGGGTGACCGCACGGACCTGCCCGGCTATCTCGCCCGGGTTGTGGGCGGTGAACCAGACGGCGGCGGGCCGCTCCGCGATCCGGGACTCGATGACCGGGCGGCGCGGGTCGTCGGGGTTCGCCCGCACCCAGTCCAGGACCTGGGAGTGCGGGTGCCGGAACAGGCGGTTACGGGGCGCGGGTGCGGGCGCCGTCGGCCGGGCGGGCGGGGGCGTGAGGGCGGCGCTCGGGCGGGCCGCGGTGCGGGAGGGGGACGGGGCCGGAGCGGGGCGCGCGGAGGAGGCGGACGGGGCGGGGGCCGTGGGCGTGGGGACGGCGGGGAGCGGCTGGAGGACCGGCGGGGGCGTGGGTTCGGGGCGGGCCGTGTCGCGCCCGTCCTGGTGACCCGCGTCGATCAGCCCGGCCGTAGCGCCGATCGCCACGACCGCCGATGCGACGGCGAGCAGGGCGTGGCGGCGGGCCGCGCGGCGGCGTTCACGGTGAGCGGTGCGGCGTCGTACGCGGGTGCCCGGCACTCCTCGATCCCCTTTTCCGGCACCGCTGTTCGTCCGTTCCGATGAATAGTCGGGCCGGTCGGTGCCGTGGCGAGCCTAGGCCTGGGACGCTCCGCGCATGACGCAGATCGAGCAGTCCGCAGTACCGGCCCCAGGTGGTGGCCCGCCGACGGGCGGCTCCCCGGTGATCGAACGTATGCGGCAATTGCGTTCCCGGTGGCCGTCCGGGGAGGGGGTGGCGGTCTTCAACACCGCCTATCTGGAGGTCGTCGAGCGGGTGGCCCCGGACCTCGGCAGGGGCGGTTTCGACGACCGGGAAGCCGCCGCCCTGCTGGGCGTACGGTGCGCGGAGCACTATCTGTCGGCCGCCGAGACGGCC
Source organism: Streptomyces globisporus C-1027 (assembly GCF_000261345.2). Classification (NCBI taxonomy): domain Bacteria; kingdom Bacillati; phylum Actinomycetota; class Actinomycetes; order Kitasatosporales; family Streptomycetaceae; genus Streptomyces; species Streptomyces globisporus. The sequence goes on from NZ_CP013738.1 coordinate 1,184,452, forward strand.
ACGGCGGGCGGGCGGCCGCCGGCGTGCTGGCGTCCGCTGCTGCCCTGCCGCCGCCATCCCGGCGTACGTCCGCTGCAGTTCGCCCTCAGCAGTCTCCAGGCGCATGCGGGCCACGACCTTGTCCTGGCGGTGGTGGACACCTGTCGTAGGCTCGGCTGCGAACCACCGGACCTGGAAGGGGAGTTCGAGCGCGTGGGCGAACTCCTCGCCTTGCTGGAGGAGCGGATCCACGACGAACTGATGCCGGGGCCCGACCTGTTGGAGATCGCGGATCCGCTGACCCATCTGGTGAGTTCCTGGAGCCTGGAGCGGGCCCGCGAGACGGCCTGGTCGGCGGCCCGGACGCTCTGGCGACTGCGTGAATTCCCCTCGCTGGCCGAGGAGTTCCGGCAGCGGACCGACGCGGGCGCGGGGCTGGTGGGGCGGCTTCTGCTCACCCCGTGCCGCTGACGCCCGCGTCGGTAGGGCCCCGGACTCAGTCCTCCGGAAGCTCCACCGGCGCGATCTCGTCGAAGACGTCGCCGGGGCCCGGGTTGGTCGCGTCCGTCGCCCCGCCGAACTGGTGCATGACGCCCCACACGGCGTTCAGCGCGGTCTGCACCGCGCCCTCGGCCCAGCCGGCCGTCCAGGAGATGTCGTCCCCGGCGAGGAAGATGCCCCGCTTGTCCTCCGGCAGGCGGTCCTGCATGAAGTGGGTGAACAGCCGCCGCTGGTAGCGGTAGTGGCCGGGCAGGTTGGCCTTGAACGCGCCCATGAACCAGGGCTCGTTCTCCCAGGAGACGGTGACCGGGTTGCCGATGATGTGGCTGCGGATGTCGACGTTCGGGTAGATCTCGCCGAGCGACTTGAGCATGACCTCCATGCGCTCCTTCGAGGAGAGCGGCAGCCACTTCAGGCTGTCGTCGCACCACGTGTAGGAGAGGCAGATGACGGCGGGCCTGTCCGGCCCGTCGTCCAGGAGGTACGTCCCCCGGGTCATCCGGTCGGTGAGCGTCATCGACATGGTGTCGCGGCCGGTGGTCTCGTCCTTGTCCAGCCAGAACGGCCGGTCGACCGGCACGAACAGCTTGGACGACTCCATGTAGTGGGTGCGCTCCATCGCCGTCCAGTGGTCGATCGGGAAGAGCGCGTCATCGCAGGCGATCTTGGAGAGCAGCAGCCAGGACTGGCCGGTGAAGACCGCGGCCCGGAAGGTGCGGATGTCGCCGGTGGCGTCGGTGACCGTGATGCGGTTGCCCGCCGTACGGGTCAGCCGGGTGACCGCGCCGCGCGGCTCGCCGCCGTGCAGGGAGGAGAGCGAGGTGCCGAGCGGCCAGTGGACGATCTTCTGCGGCTCGCGGTCCCACAGGCGCAGCGGAAGCTGCTGGCTGCCGCCGACGATGCCGCGGTGGTGGTCGTCGGCCTCGGTGTAGACGACGCGCAGGATCTCCAGGATGGAGTTGGGGAAGTCGGTGTCCCAGCCGCCGGTGCCGAAGCCGACCTGGCCGAAGATCTCGCGGTGCCGGAAGGACTTGAAGGCCTCGGACTCGCAGAGGAAGCCGTAGAAGGTCTGGTTGTCGAGCCGCTCGACGAGCTGCGACCAGATCTCCCGGATGCGCGGGACGTCACGCTCGCGCAGCGCCCGGTTCATGTCGGAGAAGTCGGCGCCCTCCTCCAGGCACGCGCTCCAGGCCTCGGCCACGTCGCGGTAGACCTGCGGCAGGTCGTCGATGGTCTCGGCGTAGTGCGACTCGCCCTTGAGGTCGACGACGGTCGAGGGCGTGGCCGGGGAGAGCGGGTTGGGGAAGGGCTGCGTCTCCAGGCCCACCAGGTCGATGTAGTGCTGGAGCGCGGTGGAGGAGGGCGGGAAGCGCATCGCGCCCATCTCGGCGGTGAGCGAGGGATCGCAGCCGTCGAAGCCGACCGTGCGCAGCCGGCCGCCGATCTGGTCGGCCTCGTAGACGACGGGCTTGAGGCCCATCTTCATCAGCTCGTACGCGGCGATGACGCCCGAGAGCCCGCCGCCGATGACGGCGACCTCCTGGCCGTGCTCGGTCGCCGGTACCTGCCCGAGTCCCGCCGGGTGGGCGAGGAAGTCGTCGTACGCGTAGGGGAAGTCCGGCCCGAACATGGTGATCGGCGGGGCGGCCGCGTCGGTGTGCTGGACGGCGTTGGGCACCGTGGACGTCATGGGGTACGGACTCCTTGCGCGGTACGGAGGTTCAGGGAGGGGGCGGGCTCAGGCGAGGGAGCCGTAGAGGCCGGGGCGGCGGTCCGCGAGATACGGGTTGGCGGCGCGCGAGGCGGCCAGGAACTCCGGGTCCACCTCGCCGATCACGAGTTCCTCGCCGCGTCCGGCGCGGGTGCGCACCACCCCGTCGGGGCCGGCCAGGCAGCTGAGCCCGACGAACTCGAACTCCCCTTCCGGGCCGGTGCGGTTGACGTACGCCACGTACATCTGGCTCTCGAAGGCCCGTACGGGGACGACGGATTCGGCGACGAACTGGAACGGATGCATCTGCGCGGTGGGCACCAGCAGCAGATCGGTGCCGGCCAGGGCGTGCGCCCGGACGTTCTCCGGGAACTCGACGTCGTAGCAGATCAGCAGGCCGATGCGGATGCCGTCGAGATCGGCCTGGACGACGGTCTGCTCGCCGGGGGTGAACCACTCCTGCTCGAAGCAGCCGAACAGGTGGGTCTTGCGGTAGTTCGCGAGCCGGACGCCGTCGGCGCCGATGAGCTGGGAGGCGTTGAAGATCCGCTCCCCGTCGCGCTCGGGGTAGCCGTAGAGGACGGCGAGGCCGTGGCGTACGGCGATCTCGGCGATCGCCGCCGAGCCGGGTCCGTCGGCGGGCTCGGCCAGCTCGGGCACGGCGTCGCCGATGGCGTATCCGGTGAGGAACAGCTCGGGGGCGACCAGCAGCCGGGCTCCCGCGTCGGTGGCCCGGGCGGCGGCCTCGTCGAGCGCCTTCAGGTTCTCGGCGACGGCGCCGGGCCGTCCGGAGCTCTGGAGCAGGGCGGTGCGCAACGACGGCATGGCTGACCTCGGGCGGTGCGGGCGGGGTGGGGAGACGTATCGAAGGTACGTGGCCCCGATCGGCCCGGACAAGGCGCGAGCGTTGCGCGTCGACCGTTGATTCGTTGCGCGGGAAGGGCCGAAGGCGGCGAATCGTTGCGTCGGGCATCACCGCAGGTCAGCGGGGTGATGTGCGCCACCCGTTTCAGGCCGGCGGGGCCTCCGCGGAGTACCGGCGCAGCAGCGGCGAGAGCACCAGCACCGACTTCGTACGCTCCACGTACGGCTCCCCCGCGATGCGCTCCAGGACCTGTTCGAAGTGGCGCATGTCGGCGGCGAAGACCTGCACCACCGCGTCCGCCTCGCCGGTCACCGTGGAGGCCGAGGCGATCTCCGGGTAGCGGGCGAGGCCCTGCTTGATGGCGTCCGGGGAGGTGTTGCGGCTGCAGTAGATCTCGATGAACCCCTCGGTCTCCCAGCCGAGCGCCGCCGGGTCGACCCGCACGGTGAAGCCGGTGATCGCGCCTTCGGCGCGCAGCCGGTCGACGCGGCGTTTCACGGCGGGGGCGGAGAGGCCGACGATGGCGCCGATGTCGGCGTAGGAGCGCCGGGCGTCTTCGGCGAGGGCGTGGACGATGCGTTCGTCGAGGTCGTTCAGGCGCACGTCGGGCGGTTCACTTCTCTGCGGTGGGTCGGCTTGCGGGAGGCGGTGTGTGCCGCCTCCCGCAGTAGACCACGGGCCGCCGCCCTGGGCGCGCCCGGTGCGGCGGGGCAGGCCGTCAGAAGGGGAACTGCGAGCGGCCGTGCTGGATGGAGATCCACTTCTGGGTGGTGAAGGCCTCGATCATCGAGTCGCCGTTCAGCCGGCCGAGACCGGAGCTCTTCTCGCCGCCGAAGGGGACGATCGGCTCGTCGTGGACGGTGCCGTCGTTGATGTGGATCATGCCGGTGTGGATGCGCTGCCCGACCCGGACGCCACGCTCGATGTTGCCGGTGTGGACGGCGCCGCTGAGGCCGTACGGGGTGTCGTTGGCGATCCGGACGGCCTCGTCCTCGCCGTCGAAGGGGATCAGCAGGGCGACGGGCCCGAAGATCTCCTGGTGCAGGACGGGCGAGTCGGCGGCCAGGCCGGTCAGCACGGAGGGGCTGACCAGGTTGCCGTCGGCGCGGCCGTGCAGAAGGGCCGTCGCCCCGGCCGCCACGGTCTGGTCGACGAGCTTGGAGACGGACTCGGCCTGCGAGGAGTTGATCAGCGGGCCGATCTGGGTGGCCGGGTCGGCGGGGTCGCCGACGGTGAGGGACGCGACCTTGGCGACGAACTTGTCGGTGAACTCCGCCGCGACCGCGCGGTCGACCAGGATGCGGTTGGCGGCCATGCAGACCTGGCCCTGGTGGACGTACCGGCTGAAGACCGCCGCGTCGACGGCGTAGTCGACATCCGCGTCGTCGAGCACGATCAGGGCGCTGTTGCCGCCGAGTTCGAGGACGGCGCGCTTGAGGTTCTGGGCGCAGACGGTGGCGACGTGGCGGCCGACCTTGTCCGAGCCGGTGAAGGAGATGACCTGCGGCACGGGGTGCTCCAGCAGGGTGTCGCCGATCTCCGCGATGTCGGTGATCACGACGTTCAGCAGCCCGGCGGGCAGCCCGGCGTCCTCGAAGACCTTGGCCAGCAGGGTGCCGCCGCAGATCGGGGTGTTCTGGTGCGGCTTGAGGACGACGGCGTTGCCGAGGGCCAGCGCGGGCGCGACGGACTTCAGCGAGAGCAGGAAGGGGAAGTTGAAGGGGCTGATCACGCCGACGACGCCGACGGGCACGCGGTAGACGCGGTTCTCCTTGCCCTCGGTCGGCGAGGGGAGGATCTGTCCGGCGGGGCGCAGCGCCAGCTGGATCGCCTCGCGGAGGAACTCCTTGGCCAGGTGCAGTTCGAAGGCGGCCTTCAGCCGGGTGCCGCCGAGCTCGGCGACGATCGCCTCGCCGATCTCCGGCTCGCGCTCCTCGACGATGCGCAGCGCCTTCTCCAGGACGGCCCGCCTGCTGTACGGGTTGGTGTCCGCCCATGCCTGCTGCGCGCGCTCGGCGGCCCGGTAGGCCTGGTCGACCTCGTCGGCGGTGGCGACCGGGATCGAGGCGAGCTTCTCCCCGTCGAACGGGTTGAAGTCGATGATGTCCCAGGACCCCTTCCCCGGCCTCCACTCGCCGTCGATGTACTGGTGGGCCAGGTCAGTGAAGAAGGACATGAGATCCCTTACCGCAGAGAGGCAGGCAGCTGATTGCGGTTCATATTACTGAGATCTCAACAGAGTTGAAGCGCTCCCCCGGCCACTCGGGCAGGCCGGAAACGACGCCGCCCCCGCAGGCGTGAAACTGCCTGAGGGGGCGGGGTCGTTGGGGTGATCCAGGATCAACTCCAGCTGGCGTGCAGGGGCTTGCCCTCGGCGTAACCGGCGGCGCTCTGGACGCCGACGACCGCCTTCTCGGCGAACTCCGCCAGCGAGCCGGCACCGGCGTAGGTGCAGGAGGAGCGGACGCCCGCGATGATCGAGTCGATGAGGTCCTCGACGCCCGGGCGGGTCGGGTCGAGGAACATCCGCGAGGTGGAGATGCCCTCCTCGAAGAGCGCCTTGCGGGCGCGGTCGTAGGCGGACTCGTCCGAGGTGCGGTTCTTCACGGCGCGGGCCGAGGCCATCCCGAAGGACTCCTTGTAGAAGCGGCCGTCGGCGGACTGCTGGAGGTCGCCGGGCGACTCGTAGGTGCCCGCGAACCAGGAGCCGATCATCACGTTGGACGCGCCGGCGGCGAGCGCCATGGCGACGTCGCGCGGGTGCCGGACACCGCCGTCCGCCCAGACGTGCTTGCCGTGCTTCTTCGCCTCGGCGGCGCACTCCAGGACGGCGGAGAACTGCGGCCGGCCGACGCCGGTCATCATCCGGGTGGTGCACATGGCGCCGGGGCCGACGCCGACCTTGACGATGTCCGCGCCCGCTTCGATCAGGTCGCGCACGCCCTCGGCGGCGACGATGTTGCCCGCGACGATCGGCACCTGCGGGTCGAGGGCCCGTACCGCCTTCACCGCGCTGATCATGGATTCCTGGTGGCCGTGGGCGGTGTCCACGACGAGGACGTCGGCGCCCGCGTCCAGGAGCTGCTTGGCCTTGCCGGCCACGTCGCCGTTGATGCCGACGGCGGCCGCGATGCGCAGCTTGCCCTCGGCGTCGGTGGCGGGGCTGTAGAGCGTGGCGCGCAGGGCGGCCTTGCGGGTCAGGATGCCGACGAGGCGGCCGTCCGCGTCGACCGCGGGGGCGAGCTTGCGGTTGGCGCCGTCGAGCTTGGTGAACGCGTCGCGCGGGTCGATGTCCGCGTCCAGCAGCACGAGGTCCTTGGTCATGACCTCGGAGAGCTGGGTGAAGCGGTCGACGCCGCTGAGGTCGTGCTCGGTGACGACGCCGACGGGGCGGCGGTCGGCGTCGACGACGACGCCCGCGCCGTGCGCCCGCTTGGGCAGCAGCGAGAGCGCGTCCGCGACGGTCTGGCCGGGGGCCAGCTCGATCGGGGTGTCGAGGACGAGGTGGCGCGTCTTGACCCAGGAGATGACGTCGGTGACGACCTCGATCGGGATGTCCTGGGGGATGACGACGAGGCCGCCGCGGCGGGCGACGGTTTCGGCCATCCGGCGGCCCGCGATGGCGGTCATGTTGGCGACCACGAGCGGAATGGTGGTACCGGTCCCGTCGGGTGACGAGAGGTCCACGCCCTGGCGGGAGCCGACCGCGGAGCGGCCCGGGACCATGAAGACGTCGTCGTACGTGAGGTCGTACGGGACCGCGGGGGACTCTGTGTAACGACCGGTGCCCGGCTCAAGAAAACGCATAACTCTCATTTTTTCATACGAAACCGCGCAGGTCGTTTCCCCGAAGACACAGCAAAAGACCCCCGCTTTCGTTTGATCCTCCGAAGAGGCGGCCGGGGGTCCCGGGCAAGTGAACCTGCCTTACCCACGGACTGTACCCGAACGGGATTCGAATCATTCGTGATCACCATCCCTGGACCGGGTGACAAGGGGTCAGGTAGCTTCAAAGCCGCAGGTCTCGGGGGTGTCGGAAGCGTCGATCCGGCTCGTCGGCAACCCTGGGCACACCGTATGACCGGAGAGGATCCCGATCCGCCTGTGGACAGCGAACTGCCGGACATCTACTGCCCGTTCCCGCAGCGGACCAACCCGCACGTGGGACACACCCGGGGGCATCTGGACGCCTGGACCAGACGGACGGGTCTGGTCCATCGCGAGTCCGCGAGGAACCGATTCGAACAAGCCGATTTCGGGGCGTTCGTCGGCATGGTCTACCCGACGGCCGACGAGGAACACCTCGATCTGGTGGCCGACTGGTTCGTCTGGCTCTTCCTGGTCGACGACCAGCTGGACGACGGCCACCTCGGCCGTTCACCCGACCGGGTGAGAAGCGTGGTCGAACGGATGCGCGCGGTCGTCGACGGCTCAGCCCCCGAGCCGCTGCCGGGGGAAGACGTCCCCGCCGCCGTGACCGCCCTGGCCGATCTGTGGAAACGTACGACGCCGAACGCGGCCCCGCACTGGCGGACCCGGTTCGCCTGGCATCTGGTCACCTACCTCACGACCGCCACGACCTGGGAGGCGGGCAACCGCGCCGAGGACGTGGTGCCCTCGGAGGAGACGTACATCGCCAAGCGGCGGCACACCGGGGCCATCCACGTCTGCATGGACCTCATAGAGATCGTGGCGGGCATCGAGGCGCCGGAGTCGCTCCACAACGACCCCCGCTTCATCACCGCCCTGGAGGCCGCGTGCAACCACGTCTGCTGGGCGAATGACGTGTACTCCTTCGAGAAGGAGCAGGTGCTCGGCGAGATCCACAACCTCGTCCACCTGGTCCGCCACCACCGGGGCCTCGGGGAGCAGCAGGCGCTGGACCACGTCGCGGAGCGCCTCGCGATGGAGACCGAGCGGTTCCTGACCGCCGAGGACGAGCTGCTGGAGCTGTATCCGGAGCTGTCGGGGCTGCTGGTGCCCTACCTCGACGGGATGCGGAGCTGGATGCGCGGCAACCTGGACTGGTCGCGCCAGACGCCCCGCTACAACCCCGCGGACGTGGGGCAGTACGAGGAGCCCGAGGAGTATCTGGAGGAGACGGTGCTGGGCGTCCCGCCCGCGCGCAGCGAGGCCGCCGCCCCCGCCCCGAGCACGGCCAAGGCGCCCCCGGCCGTCTGAGGGACCTGGGGCGAAAGGCCCCAGGGACGACATGCCGGGGGCCGTGCACCCCGCAAGGTGCACGGCCCCCGGCGCGTCCTCGGTGTCACTCCCCGTCGGGGTCGGCCCGCTCCAGGGCCGGGCGGACCCCCGCGGCGGACTCGGTGAGCAGGTAGTCGGCCGCTGCGGTGTCCGTGACCAGGCTGGTGACCAGGCCGGAGCGGAGCACCGCGCCGATCGCCGCCGCCTTGCGCTGGCCGCCCGCGATCGCGACCACCTCGGGGATCCGGCGCAGCCGGTCCGCCTCCACGGTGATGCAGCGCTCCCCGAGGTCGCGGCCGACCCGGCGGCCGTCGGAGTCGAAGAGGTGCGCGGACATCTCGGCGGCGACGCCGAGCGAGGCGTAGTGGGCGCGCTCCTCGTCCGAGAGCATGTCGTGGACCGTGGAGATGCCCGGCTCCCAGGAGCCGATGGAGACGGCGGCGACGGTGACCTTGTCGAAGTACTCGAAGGCGCGGGCGATGCCCGTCTGCTCGCGCAGCGCGGCGGCCGTCGCGGGGTCGGGCAGCAGCATCGGGGCGTAGATGGGGTGGGCCTCGCCGCCGGAGACCTGGGCGGCCCGGCGGACCGCCTCGACCGAGCCGCGCTCGGCGGTGCCCGCGTCGTACACCCCGGTCAGCTGGACGACCGTGCAGGGCGGCAGCCGGTCGAGGGCGGCCGCCATGTGGATGGTGGAGCGCCCCCAGGCCAGGCCGAGCACATCGCCCTCGGCCACCAGCTCACCCAGGAGATCGGCCGCGACCTCGCCCAGGTTCTCCGGGTCGGGGGCGTCCTCCTGCTCCTCGGCCGGGGACTCGACGACCACCGCGTGCCGCAGCCCGTAGCGGGCGCGCAGGGCGTCGGAGCGTTCGGCGTCCAGCTCGGCCGGGACCCGGATCTCAATGCGTACGAGATCGCGTTCGAGGGCGGTCTCCAGGACCCGGGCCACCTTGAAGCGGCTCACGCCGAACTCCTCGGCGATCTGGATCTTGGACTTGCCCTCCAGGTAGAACCGGCGGGCCATGGCCGCCGCCTGCACCAGCTCCGCGGGTCCCATCCGCATGGCTGACCGACCCGCCGAGATGCCAGACACCGCGATCTCCTCACTGCTGTTCACACGCCCGATACGCCGTTCATCCTGTCAGATCCGGCGATCCTTGATCGGCCCTGTCGGACCGCGTTCATCTGCCCTTGGTTCAGTGGTCGCACGCCCAGGGCGCCGCGGCCGTCGCCACGTCCGCCAGGGCCCGCAGGTCCCGCACCGCCGCCGCCGGGTCCGCCGCCCCGTAGACCGCGGATCCGGCCACGAAGACGTCGGCTCCGGCCTCGGCGCAGCGCTCGATGGTGGCGGCCGAGACCCCGCCGTCCACCTGGAGCCACAGTTCGAGGCCGTGCTTGCTGATCAGCTCCCGGGTGCGGCGGATCTTCGGCAGCATGATGTCCAGGAAGGCCTGCCCGCCGAAGCCCGGCTCGACCGTCATGATCAGCAGCATGTCCAGCTCGGGGAGCAGGTCCTCGTACGGCTCGATGGGCGTCGCGGGCTTGAGCGCCATCGAGGCGCGCGCCCCCTTCGCCCGGATCTCCCGCGCGAGGCGCACCGGCGCGGCGGCGGCCTCGGCGTGGAAGGTGACGGACCCGGCGCCGGCCTCCACGTACTGCGGGGCCCAGCGGTCCGCGTCCTCGATCATGAGGTGGCAGTCCAGCGGGGTGTCCGTGGCCTTGCTGAGCGCCTCGACGATCGGCACGCCGAGAGTCAGGTTGGGCACGAAGTGGTTGTCCATGACATCGACATGGAGCCAGTCCGCGCCTTCGACGGCCTTCGCCTCCTCGGCGAGACGCGCGAAATCGGCGGACAGGATGCTGGGGTTGATCTGCGCCATGACCCAAGCCTGCCACGTCTGAGGCCGGTTCCCCGCCTCGATGCCCTCCGAAGCCTCACACGGCCCTCACAGTCCGCACATTCTGGGCATTTTGCCAGCGCTTTACTGTTCCTTTGCCGTACGGGCGGGAGCCCTGACGCGGTGATATTCAGCCGGTCCGGCGCAGCAGAGCCAGATACATCGCGTCCGTGCCGTGCAGATGCGGCCAGAGCTGGATGTCGGGCCCCTCGCCCAGCGCGGGCACCCCGGGCATCAGCGGGCGGGCGTCGATCCACTCCGCCTCGACCGGCTCCCCGCCGCGCCCCTTGAGCACGTCCTCGACGACCACCCGGGTCTCCGCGAGATGCGGCGAGCAGGTGGCGTAACCGACCACGCCGCCGACCCGTACGGCCTTCAACGCCTCGCGCAGCAGGCCGCGCTGGAGCGGGGCGAAGGCCTCCAGGTCCTCGGCGCGACGCCGCCAGCGGGACTCCGGGCGGCGGCGCAGCGCGCCGAGTCCGGAACAGGGCACGTCCACCAGGATGCGGTCGAAGGTGCCGGGCAGCCACGGCGGGCGGGTGCCGTCGGCGGTGATCACCTGGTACGGGCCGGGGTTGCCGGCGAGCGCCCGCTCGACCAGCCGGGCGCGGTGGGGCTGCTTCTCGGCGGCGAGCAGTGTCGCGCGGCGCTCGGCGGCGAGCGCCGCGAGCAGGGCGGCCTTGCCGCCGGGTCCCGAGCAGCCGTCCAGCCAGCGGTCGTCGCGGCCCTCGACGGGGGCGGCGGCCAGGGCGGCGGCGACGAGCTGGCTGCCCTCGTCCTGGACGCCCGCCCGGCTCTCCCGGACGGCCTCCAGCGCGCCGGGCTCGCCGCCCTCGGCCATCCGGACCGCGTACGGCGACCAGCGGCCGGGCAGGGAGTTGTCGTCGCCCAGGGCCTTGACCAGTTCCTCGGTGGTGGAGCGGCCGGGGCGGGCGACCAGGGTCACCTCGGGCCGCTCGTTGTCGGCCTCCAGCAGATCCTCGATGCCCGCCCGGCCGCCGCCCAGCGCGTCCCAGAGGGCGGAAACGATCCAGCGGGGGTGGGAGTGGACGACGGCGAGGTGGTCCTCGGCGTCCTGGTCGTACGGCGGGGCGACCTTCTCCACCCAGCCGTCCAGGTCGTGCGCGGTGACCTTGCGCAGCACCGCGTTGACGAACTTCGCACGCCCCTCCCCCAGCACCACCCGGGCCAGCTCCACACTGGCGGAGACGGCCGCGTGGGTGGGGATCCGGGTGCCGAGCAGCTGGTGGACGCCCATGTTCAGGACGTCCAGGACCGGCGGGTCGACCTCGCGCAGCGGCCGGTCGATGCAGGCCGCCACGATCGCGTCGTACGTGCCCTGGCGGCGCAGCGTCCCGTAGACCAGCTCGGTCGCCAGCGCCGCGTCCCGGCCGTCGAAGTCGCCCTTGGCACGGGCCTTCTTCAGCAGCGGGGGCAGCACGAGGTTGGCGTACGCGTCGCGCTCGTCGACGGCCCGCAGCGCCTCGAAGGCGAGGAAGCGGACCGGGTCCTTCTTGGGCCGGCGGTGGGGCTTGGCGGGACGGCGACGCGGCTGGTCGTTCACGTGAAAGGTGCTCCGCTGATGGTGAGAGGTGCGAACTCTCCCAGCGTACGACGCCGCCCGCGGCCGCCCGAACGGCAGCCCGGGGCTCGCGGACGCCGCCCCGGGCCCCGGAAGCCCGCTACAGGCCCAGCAGCTCGCCGTGGGCGATGCGGACGCCGCGCGCCCAGTCCGCGGCCCGCATCGGCTTCTTGCCCTGCGGCTGGACCCAGAGCAGCTCGACGGCGTGCGATCCGGTGCCCACGTACACGTTGTTCTTGGCGGCCGACAGCTCGCCGGGTGCCAGGTCCGTACGGTCCAGGACGGGGATCGCCTGGATCAGCTTGAGCCGCTCGCCGCGGAACAGGGTCCAGGCGCCGGGGGCCGGGGTGCAGCCGCGCACCACCCGGTCGACCCGCAGTGCGGGCGCGGACCACTGGACCTGGGCGTCCTCGACGGTGATCTTCGGGGCCAGCGTCACGCCCTCGTGCGGCTGGGGCACGGCGTGCAGCGTGTTGTCCTCGATGCCGTCCATGGTGGCGGCGAGCAGCCCGGCCCCCGCGAAGGCGAGCCGGGTGAGCAGATCGCCGCTGGTGTCGGTGGGGCGGATCTCCTCCGTGAGGACGCCGTAGACCGGGCCGGAGTCGAGCCCCTCCTCGATCAGGAAGGTCGACGCGCCGGTCACCTCGTCCCCGGCCATCAGGGAGTGCTGCACGGGGGCCGCGCCGCGCCAGGCGGGCAGCAGCGAGAAGTGCAGGTTGACCCAGCCCCGGGCGGGCACCTCGAGGGCGACCTTGGGCAGCAGGGCGCCGTAGGCGACGACCGGGCAGCAGTCCGGGGCGATCTCGCGCAGCCGGGCGAGGAACTCCTCGTCCCGCGGCCTGACGGGCTTGAGCACCTCGATCCCGGCCTCCTCCGCCCGCTCGGCCACCGGGCTCGCGACGAGTCGGCGGCCCCGCCCCGCGGGGGCGTCGGGACGGGTCACGACGGCGGCCACCTCATGGCGGTCGGAGGCGATCAGGGCGTCCAGGGCGGGGACGGCGACTTCGGGGGTGCCGGCGAAGACGAGCTTCATGGGTGGCTGACTGCCTCTCGGGCCAAGACGTACGGTGACGAGCAGCACACCAGTCTAGGGTCTCGGGTCGGACCGGGCCCGGCCGCTCCCCTGTCGCGGGGGCGGCGACTCCCTTGCGCGGGGCGGCGACCAGGGGGCGTACGCGCGCCGCGCACGCCCCGTGCATATGCACATACGCCCCGATAGCGTGACCACATCCCCGGCTCGGGCGTTGGTCAAAGGAGATTGACCGAAGCGGGCCGCCCCTATTGCGGCCCGATCCCTTTCAACGCCGGTTCGAGAGGCTTCTTCATGGCCGACCACGCAACGCACGACGCCCAAGCGCGGGCCAGTCTGCATCTTCTGGTGCGGGACATCGAGCGGGTCAGGCGGCAGGTGGACGCGCTGCGCACCCTCACCGCCCAGCTGGGCAACGTCTACCGTCCGCGCCGCTCCGGCCCTTCCGCGGGCTTCGTCGTCTACGGCAGGGCCCCGGCCCCCACCGTCCGCCTCGCGCAGGAACTGCGGGACAGCGTCGAGACCCTGGTGACGGCCGCGGTGGACTTCGACCGCTCGCTGGGCTTCTCCTGGGACGCGGTGGGCTCCGCCCTGGGCGTCACCAAGCAGGCCGTCCACCGCCGTTACGGAACACGCCGCGCCACCCCGCAGCCCGCCGCCGAGGCGGGTGGCGAGAACACCGCCGCGCCGCGCCCGGTCTCCGTCGGCACCGGCCTGACCGGATCCTCCGCCAAGGGGTCCGGCTCCCCGGTGCCCTCGGTCCCGGCGGCCCGCTCGATGCCGCCGCAGCCGTCGGCGGCCCCGCAGCCGGCCCGCGAGGAGCTGCGCCCCGGCGCGTTCCCGGGCCCGCGCAACGGCTGACCGCACGCCGCCCTTCTGCCCCACCGTGCCGGTCGCACGGCGGGGCAGTTCCCTGTCCGGGGCCCGGGCCCCGAGGCCCGCGAGGCGGCTCCGGCCCGGACCCGCCTCGCGGGACTCCGGCACCGGCTCAGCCGATGTCGGGCGGGTCGATCCTGATCCGTATCGGTTCGCTCGCGCCCTTGGCCGTGCGGGCCGCGAGCGCCGTCTTCAAGGCGCGGGCGAGCGCCGCCCCGCGCCCCGGGACCACCCGGACCAGGGCCCGCTCCCAGGTCTCGCCCGGCGGCGCGTCCCCCGGCCTGCGGGCCCTCCCGGGCGCGGCCGAAGGGGCCGGCACCGGTCCCAGGATCTCGGCCTCCGGCGGCAGCCCGGCGTTCTGCAGGAACGCGGCCAGGGCCTCGGGCGGGCCGGTCACCGAGGCCATCCGGGAGACCGGCGGGAAGCCCAGCTCGGCCCGCTCCGCCAGCTCCCGCCGGGCGAACCCCGCCGGATCCCAGCGGACCAGCGCCTGCACCGCACGCTCCGTCGGCTCGGCCACGACCACCACCGTGCCGCCCTCCTCCTGCCCCCGCACCAGCGCCGACGCCGCCAGCCACCGGCGCAGCGCCTCCTCCCCCGCGCGCAGGTCGGGCCGGCCGAGCATGGCCCAGCCGTCCAGGAGCAGGGCCGCCGCATACCCGCCCTCGGCGACGGGCTCGGCGCCGGGCGTGGAGACGACCAGGGCCGGGGCGTCGGGCACCGCGTCGAGGATGTGGTCGCGCCCCGAGGTGCGGACGGGCACGGCGGAAAAGGCCCGGCCCAGCTCCTCCGCGGTGCGACGGGCGCCGACGATCCGGGCACGCAGCCGGGTGGAGCCGCACTCCGCGCAGCTCCACGCCCGCTCGGCCTGCCCGCACCAGGCGCAGTTCAAGTCCTGCTGGTCCGGCGCCTCCAGGGGACCCGCGCAGTGCCGGCAGCGGGCGGGGGTGCGGCAGCGTTCGCAGGCGAGGCGCGGGGCGTAACCGCGCCTCGGGACCTGGATCAGCACCGGTCCGGTGCGCAGTCCGTCGCGCACGGCTCCCCAGGCGAGGCTGGGCAGCCGGGCGGAGCGGGCGGCCCCGTCCCGGGCCAGCTCGCCGTCCCCGACCGTACGGATGAGGGGTGCGGCGCGGCGCAGCCGTTCGCGGTCCGCGAGGAGCGGCAGCGCCCAGCCGCTCTCCACGAGCTGGGCGGCCTCGACCGTGCAGCTGGTCCCGCCGAGCAGGAAACCGCAGCGCCCTTGGGCCGCCCGCAGCTCCAGGACCTCGCGGACATGGGGGAAGGGGGCGTTGTCGTCGCTGTGGCTGGAGTCGCCGTCGTCCCAGACGACGACGAGGCCGAGGTCGCGGACGGGGGCGAACATGGCGGCCCGGGTGCCCACGACCGCCCGTACCGAGCCCCGGCGTACCGCGAGCCACTGCCGATAGCGCTTCTCGGGGCCGGATTCGGCGGTCAGCAAGGCGTGCCTCCCCGCGCCGAGCGTCTCGGTCAGGGCCGCGTCGACCCGTGCGGCGGACCGCCCGTCGGGGACGACGACGAGTGCGCCGCGCCCGGAGGAGAGGGTCGCCGCGACGGCCCCGGCGATCTCCGCGGGCCAGTGCGGTCCGGGCAGGGCGGTCCACACCGCGCGCGGGGCGCCGCCCTCGGCCAGGGCGCGCAGGAAGGCGGGACCCTGGCCGTACCGCTCCCAGGTGCCCGGGCCCGGGGGCGGGGGCGGGGGCAGCGGGCCCGGGGAGGGCTTGGCCTCGGCCCTGCCGTTGCGGGGCGGGACGGCGAGCTGGAGGACGTCGGCGAGGCTGCCCGCGTACCGGTCGGCGACGGCTCGGCAGAGGGCGAGCAGCTCGGGCCCGAGGACCGGCTCCGGGGAGACCACGGAGGCGAGGGCGGCCAGCGCGCCCTGGTAGTCGGAGTCGGCGCGGCGCTCGACGATGAAGCCGTCGATCAGACCGCCGCCCTCGCGCCGCCCGCCCTGGACGTTGCGCCCGCCGGCCCCGAACCGGACCCGCACCCGGACGCCCGGCTGTGCGTCGGCGTCCAGCTCCTGGGGCACCGCGTAGTCGAAGAACTGGTCGAGGTGGAGGACGCCCTTGTTGACCAGGACACGGGCGACGGGCAGCTCCTCGGCGAGGGCCGCGCCGCGCCAGGTCCGCGGCTTGGCGCGCGGCACCTTGGCCCGGCGCACGGTCTCCCGGATCAGCGCAAGCTGCTCCGGCGGCCCGGCACCCGGTTCGGCGGACTGCTCGTTCTCGCTGCTCACAGCTGCATTCCTACCAGAGGGCACCGACAGTCCGGAGAGCACGGAAGCCGTGGGGCACGGCAGCGGGGCCCGGCCACCGCGTTCGGTGTCCGGGCCCCGCAGTCACTCAGTGCCGATGCTCGTACGGCCCTTACAGACCCGCGGCCGCGCGCAGCGCGTCCACGCGGTCCGTGCGCTCCCAGGTGAAGTCCGGCAGCTCCCGGCCGAAGTGGCCGTACGCGGCGGTCTGGGCGTAGATCGGACGGAGCAGGTCGAGGTCCCGGATGATCGCGGCCGGGCGGAGGTCGAAGACCTCGCCGATCGCGTGCTCGATCTTCTCCGTGTCGATGGCGGCGGTGCCGAAGGTCTCGACGAAGAGACCGACCGGCTCGGCCTTGCCGATCGCGTACGCGACCTGGACCTCGCAGCGGGCGGCGAGACCGGCGGCCACGACGTTCTTCGCGACCCAGCGCATCGCGTACGCCGCGGAGCGGTCGACCTTGGACGGGTCCTTGCCCGAGAAGGCGCCACCACCGTGGCGGGCCATGCCCCCGTAGGTGTCGATGATGATCTTGCGGCCGGTGAGGCCCGCGTCGCCCATCGGGCCGCCGATCTCGAAGCGGCCGGTCGGGTTCACCAGGAGGCGGTAGCCCTCGGTGTCGAGCTTGATGCCGTCCTCGACGAGCTGCGCGAGGACGTGCTCGACGACGAACTCGCGGATGTCGGGCGCGAGCAGCGAGTCCAGGTCGATGTCGGAGGCGTGCTGCGAGGAGACGACCACCGTGTCGAGACGGACCGCCTTGTCACCGTCGTACTCGATGGTGACCTGGGTCTTGCCGTCGGGGCGCAGGTAGGGGATGGTCCCGTTCTTGCGCACCTCGGACAGCCGCCGGGAGAGGCGGTGGGCGATGTGGACCGGGAGCGGCATGAGCTCCGGGGTCTCGTCGCAGGCGTACCCGAACATCAGGCCCTGGTCGCCCGCACCCTGCTTGTCGAGCTCGTCCTCGTCACCCTCGACCCGCTTCTCGTACGCGGTGTCGACGCCCTGCGCGATGTCCGGCGACTGGGCGCCGATCGACACCGAGACGCCGCAGGAAGCACCGTCGAAGCCCTTTTTGGAGGAGTCGTAACCGATCTCCAGAACCTTGTTGCGCACGAGGTTGGGGATGTCGGCGTAGGCCTTGGTGGTGACCTCGCCGGCGACATGCACCAGACCGGTGGTGATCAAGGTCTCGACGGCGACACGCGAGGAGGGGTCCTCGCGCAGGAGGGCGTCGAGAATCGTGTCGCTGATCTGGTCAGCGATCTTGTCGGGGTGACCCTCGGTGACAGATTCCGAGGTGAAAAGGCGGCGGGACACATCGCTCCCTGGGGTTGCAGCGGCTGCTGGCTGATCATGGGTGGTACGTCCGAGAGCTGCGCTCGGCGCGTACCGTCGGCCAGTTTATCGGTCACTTCCGGCGATCGGGCCAGGTGTCTCGCCCTTTGGGAGGTTCGTGAGGTGCGCCACACAGAGAACCAGTAGGACAATTCACCCCGCCCGGCCGTCTTTTTCAGCGTTATGAGGCGTTTTCGCTCGGCCGAAGGGCTGAAGCGGGATTCGACTGGAACCTGACGGAAACCAGATCCCAGATCGTGTCGGCGAGGGATTCCTTGGGGCCGTACGGCACCGGGGTCTCCTGGCCGTCGGCGGCGAGGACGACCGCTTCGTTCTCCTCCGAGCCGAAGGTCTTGCGCTCCCCCACCTCGTTGACCACGAGGAGGTCGCAGCCCTTGCGGCGGAGCTTGGCCCGGCCGTTGGCCAGCACGTCGTCGGTCTCGGCGGCGAATCCGACGACGATCTGGTCCGGCCGGGCCCGCTCCCCCGCGACCTCGGCGAGGATGTCGGGGTTCCGGACCAGGGTGAGCCCGGGCGCCTCCTCGCCGTCCTTCTTCTTGATCTTGCCGGTGGCGTACTCGGAGGGGCGGAAGTCGGCCACCGCGGCCGCCATCACCACGACGTCCGCGTCGGCGGCGGCCTTCACCACGGCCTCGCGGAGCTGGACGGCGGTGCCGACCCGCAGGACGTCGGCCCCGGCCGGGTCGGGCAGCCCGGTGTTGGCCTCGATCAAGGTGACCCGGGCCCCCCTGGCCACGGCGGTGCGCGCCAGCGCGTAGCCCTGTTTGCCGGAGGAGCGGTTCCCCAGGAAGCGCACCGGGTCGAGCGGCTCGCGGGTGCCGCCGGCGCTGATCACCACATGGCGGCCCGCGAGGTCGGGCACGGGAACCCCGCGCGCCAGCACCCGGCGGCAGACCTCGAAGATCTCGCCGGGGTCGGGCAGCCGACCCTTGCCGGTGTCGACGCCGGTGAGCCGCCCGACGGCGGGCTCGATGACGACGGCGCCCCGGCGGCGCAGGGTGGCGACGTTCTCCTGGGTGGCCGGGTGCTCCCACATCTCGGTGTGCATGGCGGGGGCGAAGACCACCGGACAGCGGGCGGTCAGGAGCGTGTTGGTGAGCAGGTCGTCGGCGAGCCCGTGGGCTGCCTTGGCCAGCATGTCCGCGGTGACCGGGGCGACCACGACCAGGTCGGCTCCCTGCCCGATCCGTACGTGCGGGACCTCGTGGACGTCCTGCCAGACCTCGTCGGACACGGGGTGGCCGGAGAGTGCCGACCAGGTGGCCGCGCCCACGAAGTGCAGCGACGCGGCGGTCGGGACGACCCGTACGTCGTGGCCCGACTCGGTCAGCCGGCGCAGCAGCTCGCACGCCTTGTAGGCGGCGATGCCCCCGCTGACCCCCAGGACCACCTTCGGCTTGTCCACTGCGTCTCCCCGCACTCGGCACCGTAACGGCAACATGTGCGTCCCATGCTGCCTCACCGCGCGCGGCCCGTTCATCCGGCCCCGGACACACTCCAGGCCCGGCGGACGGGCCGCCGGGCCTGGAGTGAAGGTGCTGTGGTGCTGCTGCGTTACTGCGCGGGGCCTTCGATGGCCTCGGAGGTCAGCAGGCCCGCGTTGATCTCGCGGAGCGCGATCGACAGCGGCTTCTCGTGCACGTGGGTGTCGACGAGCGGACCGACGTACTCGAGGAGGCCTTCACCGAGCTGCGAGTAGTACGCGTTGATCTGACGGGCGCGCTTGGCCGCGTAGATCACCAGGCTGTACTTCGAGTCGGTGGCCTCGAGGAGCTCATCAATCGGCGGGTTGATGATGCCCTCGGGCGTGGTGATGGAAGAGGACACTCTCTGCCTTCCGAAGGGGGTGTAGATCAAAGATCCGAGTGATCTTGACGATCGCCGGGATCTAGGCCTGAAGCATCAAGGCTAGCAGCTCGCGTGCCACATCCTCGACGGAGGTGTTGACGAGCGTCGTATCGAACTCCGCCTCGGCGGCCAGCTCGACCTTGGCGGCGTCGAGCCGGCGCTCGATGACCTCGGGGGCCTCGGTCCCCCGGCCGGTGAGCCGGCGCACCAGCTCCTCCCAGCTCGGCGGGGCCAGGAAGACCAGACGCGCGTCGTCCATCGACTGGCGGACCAGCCGGGCGCCCTGGAGGTCGATCTCCAGCAGGACCGGCTCGCCCGCCTCCAGGCGGTCCAGCACGGCCCGGCGGGGCGTGCCGTAGCGGTTGCCCGCGAACTCGGCCCACTCCAGCAGCTCGCCGTTGGCGATGAGCTTGTCGAACTCCTCGTCGTCCACGAAGAAGTAGTGGACGCCGTTGCGCTCCCCGGGGCGCGGCTTGCGTGTCGTCGCCGACACGGAGAGCCAGACCTCGGGGTGCACGGAGCGCATATGGGCGACGACCGTGCTCTTGCCGACCCCCGAGGGGCCGGAGAGCACGGTCAGCCGCGGACGTACGTCCGGGGGTACGGGGGACGTCCCCCGGGATGTTGCAGCCATGGAGCGATTATCCAGGTTCTCAGGAGTGCCTGAGAACGTCAGGCGGGACTACCGCCGAACTCACGCTCCAGGGATGCGATCTGGTTGGAGCCAAGACCCCTGACCCGGCGGCTCTCGGAGATGCCGAGACGCTCCATGATCTGCTTGGCGCGGACCTTGCCGACGCCCGGCAGGGATTCCAGCAGTGCGGAGACCTTCATCTTCCCGATGACGTCGTTCTCCTGGCCCTGCTTGATGACCTCGTGGAGGGAGGCGCCGGAGTGCTTGAGTCGATTCTTGACCTCGGCCCGCTCCCGGCGAGCCGCGGCGGCCTTTTCGAGCGCGGCTGCGCGCTGTTCAGGGGTAAGGGGCGGAAGAGCCACGCCTACGTCACCTCGGATGTCGATCTGTCGGATACGGACCGGCGGGGAAGCTGGACGCAGCCCCACCAGGTGAGAGCCGGACACGCTGTGCTCGGCCGCTCTTCGACGGAGACTAGCGCCAAGGGCCGCTGTAGTCAGCGAGAACGGACGAAAAGTCCTGGTCAGCTGTGGCCGACCAGGATTTTCCCGACATATCGACCAGGTTTCCCGTCAGTAATTCGTCAACACGCTGTAAACGTGTCAGGGTCAGCTGCCGGATACGGCGGCGCGGACCTCGTCCGCGAACCGTTCGGCTGCTTCGCGCAGCCCTGACGCGTCCGGGCCGTGGCGCAGCACGCCCCGGCTCACGCTGGGCACCACGTTGCCCACCGCGTCGCCGAACACCGCCGGAAGATCCGCCGGGGTCGCCCCCTGGGCGCCGATGCCGGGCGCGAGCAGCGGCCCGTTGATCGCCAGGTCCACCCCCGCGTCGCGGAGCGTCGCGCCGACCACCGCGCCGACCGAGCCGAGCGGAGCCGCCCCCTCGTTCTCGGCGGCCATGTGGTCGAGCATCAGCTGGGCGAGCGAGCGGCCGTCGGCGGCCGTGGCCCGCTGGACCTCGGCGCCCTCCGGGTTGGAGGTGAGGGCGAGGACGAAGACGCCCGCGCCGGAGACGGCGGCGGCGTCCAGCGCCGGGCGCAGCGAGCCGAAGCCCAGGTACGGGGAGACGGTGACCGCGTCGGAGAAGAGCGGGGAGTCCTTGTCCAGGTAGGTCGCCGCGTAAGCGCCCATGGTGGAGCCGATGTCGCCGCGCTTGGCGTCCATCAGAACCAGGGCCCCGGCGGCGCGGGCCTCCTCGACGGCCTTCTCCAGGACGGCGATGCCGCGCGAGCCGAACCGCTCGAAGAACGCGGACTGCGGCTTGAGCACGGCGACCCGGTCGGCCAGCGCCTCCACAACGGTCCGGGTGAAGCGCTCCAGACCCGCGATGTCGTCGTTGAGGCCCCAGGAGGTGAGCAGGGACGCGTGCGGGTCGATGCCGACGCAGAGCGGCCCGCGGGTGTCCATGGCGTGGCGCAGGCGGGCGCCGAAGGGTTCGGGGGTCATAGGGCGGCCTTCTTCCGGGTCTCGGCGCCGACGGCCTCGGCGAGGGTAGCGTACGGGGAGGTGGCGAGCCGGGCGGCGAGGCCCTTGTGGATCGCGCGGGCGTAGAAGGGGCCTTCGTAGATGAAGGCGCTGTAGCCCTGGACGAGGGTGGCTCCGGCGAGGATGCGCTGCCAGGCGTCCTCGGCGGTCTCGACGCCCCCGACGCCCACCAGGGTGATCCGGTCCCCCACCCGGGCGTACAGGCGGCTCAGGACCTCCAGCGAGCGTGCCTTGAGGGGGGCGCCGGAGAGTCCGCCGGTCTCGCCCAGCAGCTCCGGGCCCGACTTCAGGCCGAGGCCCTCGCGGGCGATGGTGGTGTTGGTGGCGACGATGCCGTCCAGGCCCAGCTCCACGGCGAGGTCGGCGACGGCGTCGACGTCCTCGTCCGCGAGGTCCGGGGCGATCTTGACGAGCAGCGGGACGCGCCGGGTGGTGACGGTGCGGTCGGCGGCCTCGCGTACGGCGGTGAGCAGCGGCCGCAGCGACTCGGTGGCCTGGAGGTTGCGCAGGCCGGGGGTGTTGGGCGAGGAGACGTTGACGACCAGGTAGTCGGCGTGGGCGGCGAGGGCCTCGGTGGACTTCACGTAGTCGGCGGCGGCCTCGGCCTCGGGGACGACCTTGGTCTTGCCGATGTTGACGCCGACCGTGGTTCGGAAGACGGGGTTACGGGCGGCGAGGCGGGCGGCGACGGCGGCGGAGCCCTCGTTGTTGAAGCCCATGCGGTTGATCAGCGCGCGGTCGGCGACGAGCCGGAAGAGGCGCTTCTTGGGGTTGCCGGGCTGCGGTTCGCCGGTGACGGTGCCGATCTCGATGTGGTCGAAGCCGAGCATCGCCATGCCGTCGATCGCGACGGCGTTCTTGTCGAAGCCGGCGGCGAGGCCGAAGGGGCCGTGCATCCGCAGGCCGAGAGCCTCGGTGCGCAGCTCCTGGTAGCGGGGGGCGAGGGCGGCGGCGGCGAAGGTGCGCAGGACGGGGATCCGGGCGGCGAGGCGGATCCAGCGGAAGGCGGCGTAGTGGGCCTGCTCGGGGTCCACCCGCTTGAAGACCAGCCGGAAGAAGAGCTTGTACATGAAGAGATGTCCTTGGTGCTCGGTGTGATCGACAGGGCTCGCAAAGAGGGGGACACCGTTTCCGGTGTCCCCCTCTCGGGCGGCTAGTCGCGCGCCGCTGTCAGATGCTCGGCGTGTTCCTGGAGGGAACGGACGCCCACGTCGCCGTGGTTGAGGGCGTCGATGCCCTGGACGGCGGCGGCGAGCGCCTGGACCGTGGTCAGGCACGGCACGGAGCGGGAGACGGCCGCGGTGCGGATGTCGTAGCCGTCGAGGCGGCCGCCGGTGCCGTACGGCGTGTTGACGATGAGGTCGACCTCGCCGTCGTGGATGTGCTGGACGATCGTCTTCTCGCCGTTGGGACCGGGGCCCTCGGACTGCTTGCGCACGACGATGGCGTTGATGCCGTTGCGCTTGAGGACCTCGGCGGTGCCGGAGGTGGCCATCAGCTCGAAGCCGTGGGCGACCAGCTCGCGGGCCGGGAAGATCATCGAGCGCTTGTCCCGGTTGGCGACCGAGATGAACGCGCGGCCCTTGGTGGGCAGCGGGCCGTAGGCGCCGGCCTGCGACTTGGCGTACGCCGTGCCGAAGACCGAGTCGATGCCCATGACCTCGCCGGTGGAGCGCATCTCCGGGCCGAGGACCGTGTCGACGCCCCGGCCGTGGATGTCGCGGAAGCGCGACCACGGCATCACGGCCTCCTTGACAGAGATCGGCGCGTCCAGCGGCAGGGTGCCGCCGTCGCCGGTCTTCGGCAGCAGGCCCTCCTCGCGCAGCTCGGCGATGGTCGCGCCCAGCGAGATGCGGGCGGCGGCCTTGGCGAGCGGGACGGCGGTCGCCTTCGAGGTGAAGGGGACCGTGCGCGAGGCGCGCGGGTTGGCCTCCAGGACGTACAGGATGTCGCCGGACAGCGCGAACTGGATGTTGATCAGTCCGAGCACGCCGACGCCCTTGGCGATGCCTTCGGTGGAGGCGCGCAGCCGCTTGATGTCGAAGCCGCCGAGCGTGATCGGGGGCAGGGCGCAGGCCGAGTCGCCGGAGTGGATGCCGGCCTCCTCGATGTGCTCCATGACGCCGCCGAGGTAGAGCTCGTGGCCGTCGTAGAGGGCGTCCACGTCGATCTCGATGGCGTCGTCGAGGAAGCGGTCGACCAGGACCGGCCGGGTGGGGCTGATCTCGGTGGACTCGGAGATGTACGAGGCGAGGCGCGTCTCGTCGTACACGATCTCCATGCCGCGGCCGCCGAGGACGTAGGACGGCCGTACGAGGACGGGGTAGCCGATCTCGTCGGCGATGGCCTTGGCCTCGGCGAAGGTGGTGGCGGTGCCGTGCTTGGGCGCGGGCAGTCCGGCCTCGGCCAGGACCCGGCCGAAGGCGCCGCGGTCCTCGGCGGCGTGGATCGCCTCCGGGGAGGTGCCGACGACGGGCACGCCGTTGTCCTTGAGTGCCTGCGAGAGGCCGAGCGGGGTCTGGCCGCCGAGCTGCACGACGACACCGGCGATCGGGCCCGCCAGCGATTCGGCGTGCACGATCTCCAGGACGTCCTCCAGGGTGAGCGGCTCGAAGTAGAGCCGGTCGGAGGTGTCGTAGTCGGTGGAGACGGTCTCCGGGTTGCAGTTGACCATGACGGTCTCGAAGCCCGCGTCGCTCAGGGCGAAGGAGGCGTGCACACAGGAGTAGTCGAACTCGATGCCCTGGCCGATGCGGTTGGGGCCCGAGCCGAGGATGATCACGGCCGGCTTGGTGCGGGTCGCGACTTCGCTCTCCTCGTCGTAGGAGGAGTAGAAGTACGGCGTCTTCGCGGCGAACTCGGCGGCGCAGGTGTCGACCGTCTTGTAGACCGGGCGGATGCCGAGCGCGTGCCGGACCTCGCGGACGACGTCCTCGCGCAGCCCGCGGATCTCGCCGATCTGGGCGTCGGAGAAGCCGTGCCGCTTGGCCTCGGCGATCAGGTCGGCGTCCAGGCGCTCGGCGGAGGCCAGCTCGTCGGCGATCTCCTTGATCAGGAAGAGCTGGTCGACGAACCAGGGGTCGATCTTCGTGGCGTCGAAGACCTCCTCCTGGGTGGCTCCGGCGCGGATCGCCTGCATGACGGTGTTGATGCGGCCGTCGGTCGGGCGGACCGCCTCGGCGAGCAGCTCGGCCTTGTCGCCGACCGGGCCGGTGAAGGCGAACTGCGAGCCCTTCTTCTCCAGCGAGCGCAGGGCCTTCTGGAGGGCCTCGGTGAAGTTCCGGCCGATGGCCATGGCCTCGCCCACCGACTTCATGGTGGTGGTGAGGGTGGCGTCGGCGGAGGGGAACTTCTCGAAGGCGAAGCGGGGGGCCTTGACGACGACGTAGTCGAGGGTCGGCTCGAAGGAGGCTGGGGTCTTCTCGGTGATGTCGTTGGGGATCTCGTCCAGGGTGTAGCCGACGGCCAGCTTGGCGGCGATCTTGGCGATCGGGAAGCCGGTGGCCTTGGAGGCGAGCGCCGAGGAGCGGGAGACGCGCGGGTTCATCTCGATGACGATGACCCGGCCGTCGGTGGGGTCGATGGCGAACTGGATGTTGCAGCCGCCGGTGTCGACGCCGACCTCGCGGATGATCGCGATCCCGACGTCGCGCAGCCGCTGGTACTCGCGGTCGGTGAGCGTCATCGCCGGGGCGACGGTGATGGAGTCGCCGGTGTGGACGCCCATCGGGTCGAAGTTCTCGATGGAGCAGACGACCACGACGTTGTCGTTCTTGTCGCGCATCAGCTCCAGCTCGTACTCCTTCCAGCCGAGGATGGACTCCTCCAGGAGCACCTCGGTGGTCGGGGAGAGCGTGAGGCCCTGTCCGGCGATGCGGCGCAGCTCCTCCTCGTCGTGGGCGAAGCCGGAGCCGGCGCCGCCCATGGTGAAGGAGGGGCGGACGACGACGGGGTAGCCGCCGAGGGTGTCGACGCCGGCGATGACGTCGTCCATGGTGTGGCAGATGACCGAGCGGGCGGACTCGCCGTAGCCGATCTTCTCCTTGACGGCTGCCACGACGCCCTTGAAGAGGTCGCGGTCCTCGCCCTTGTTGATCGCCTCGACGTTGGCGCCGATGAGCTCGACGCCGTACTTCTCCAGGACACCGTTCTCGTGCATGGAGATCGCGGTGTTCAGGGCGGTCTGACCGCCGAGGGTGGGCAGGAGCGCGTCGGGGCGCTCCTTGGCGATGATCTTCTCGACGAACTCGGGGGTGATCGGCTCGACGTAGGTGGCGTCGGCGATCTCCGGGTCGGTCATGATCGTCGCCGGGTTGGAGTTCACCAGGATGACGCGCAGGCCCTCGGCCTTGAGGACGCGGCAGGCCTGGGTGCCGGAGTAGTCGAACTCGGCGGCCTGGCCGATGACGATCGGACCGGAGCCGATGACCAGGACGGACTGGATATCGGAGCGCTTAGGCACGCTGGCCCTCCATCAGGGAAACGAAGCGGTCGAAGAGGTACGCGGCGTCGTGCGGGCCGGCAGCCGCCTCGGGGTGGTACTGGACGCTGAACGCGGGCCGGTCCAGGAGCTGGAGCCCCTCGACGACCTGGTCGTTCAGGCAGACGTGGGAGACCTCGGCGCGGCCGAACTCCGTGTCGGACACCTTGTCGAGCGGGGCGTCGACGGCGAAGCCGTGGTTGTGCGCGGTGACCTCGACCTTGCCGGTCGTGCGGTCCTGCACGGGCTGGTTGATGCCGCGGTGGCCGTACTTCAGCTTGTAGGTGCCGAAGCCGAGCGCGCGGCCGAGGATCTGGTTGCCGAAGCAGATGCCGAAGAGCGGGGTGGAGCGCTCCAGCACGCCGCGCATGAGGGCGACGGGGTGGTCGGCGGTGGACGGGTCGCCGGGGCCGTTGGAGAAGAAGACGCCGTCGGGCTGGACCGCGTACACCTCTTCCAGGGTGGCGGTGGCGGGCAGGACGTGGACCTCGATGCCGCGTTCGGCCATCCGGTGCGGGGTCATGCCCTTGATGCCGAGGTCGATCGCGGCGACGGTGAACTTCTTCGTGCCGATCGCGGGGACGACGTACGCCTCCTTCGTCGCCACTTCGGCGGAGAGGTCGGCGCCGGTCATCTCGGGGGCCTGGCGGACCTTGGCGAGGAGGGTGCCCTCGTCGGGGATCGCCTCGCCGGAGAAGATCCCGACGCGCATCGCGCCGCGCTCGCGCAGGTGGCGGGTGAGGGCGCGGGTGTCGACACCGCTGATGCCGACGACGCCCTGGGCGGCCAGCTCCTCGTCCAGCGAGCGCTGCGAGCGCCAGTTGGAGGGCTTGCGGGCGGGGTCACGGACGACGTAGCCGGAGACCCAGATGCGGCCGGACTCGGGGTCCTCGTCGTTGACGCCGGTGTTGCCGACGTGCGGGGCCGTCATGACGACGACCTGGCGGTGGTACGAGGGGTCGGTCAGCGTTTCCTGGTAGCCGGTCATGCCGGTGGAGAACACCGCTTCGCCGAAGGTCTCCCCCACGGCCCCGTAGGCGCGGCCGCGGAAGGCGCGGCCGTCCTCCAGGACGAGTACGGCGGGGGTCTGTGCCCCCCGGGTGGAGAGGGTCATCGTGCGGTGCCTTCCGTCGTGGTGCTGGTGAGTTCGGTGGCGGCCGGGGTGCTGGTGAGCCGGTTGACGGCGTCGACCCAGGCCTGGTGCTCGGCGGAGCGGTCGGAGCGGAAGCCGGAGTCGATCAGCTTCTCGCCGTGCGCCCAGGTGATGATCAGCAGGCCGCCCTCGGGGAGGACCTTGCCGGCGAGCGCCTGGTCGAGGCGGGCCTCGCGCAGGGCGTCGGCCGGGATGAAGAAGTCGGCCGCTCCGGGGCGTACGACGTCCAGGCCGCGGGCGGTGAGCGTCAGCTCGGTACGGCTGCGGGTGCCGAGGCCGTGCGCGACGATCCGGTCGAGCCACTGCCCGGCGGTGGTGGAGGCGTGGTAGCGCCCCTGGAGCGTCAGCAAAGTCTCGTCGCCGGCGAAGTCCTCGGGGGTGGCCGGGAGCTCCGGCAGGTCCGACTGGAGGCTGGCGCGCCACTTCCAGCCCTGGCGCATCAGCCAGTAGACGAGGGCGATGAAGACGAACAGGCCGACCACCCAGGCGATGCGGGCGGCCCAGTCCGTCACTTCCGCCGACTTCTGCTCGGCGGCCAGGTGGTACAGGGGGGTCAGAGTTGTCACGCGAGCTTCCCGTCGACGACCGTGGCACGGCCCCGCAGGAAGGTGTGGGTGACACGGCCCGGCAGCTCACGGCCCTCGTAGGGGGTGTTGCGGCTGCGGGACGCGAAGCCCGCGGGGTCCACTGCTCCACGGTATGCCGGATCGACCAGAGTGAGGTTGGCGGGCTCACCCGCCGAGACGGGACGGCCGTGTCCTTCGAGCCGGCCGATGGCCGCGGGGCGGAACGACATGCGGTCGGCGACGCCCGCCCAGTCGATCAGACCGGTGTCCACCATCGTCTGCTGGACGACCGAGAGCGCGGTCTCCAGGCCCACCATGCCCATGGCGGCCGCGGCCCACTCGCAGTCCTTGTCCTCGTGCGGGTGCGGGGCGTGGTCGGTGGCGACGCAGTCGATCGTGCCGTCGGCCAGCGCCTCGCGCAGGGCCAGGACGTCGGCCTCGGTGCGCAGCGGCGGGTTCACCTTGTAGACCGGGTTGTAGGTGCGGACCAGCTCGTCGGTGAGGAGAAGGTGGTGCGGGGTGACCTCGGCGGTGACGTTCCAGCCCTTGGACTTGGCCCAGCGGACGATCTCCACGGAGCCGGCGGTGGAGAGGTGGCAGATGTGGACGCGGGAGCCGACGTGGGCGGCGAGGAGGACGTCGCGGGCGATGATCGACTCCTCGGCGACGGCGGGCCAGCCGCCGAGTCCCAGCTCGGCCGAGACGATGCCCTCGTTCATCTGGGCGCCCTCGGTGAGGCGGGGCTCCTGGGCGTGCTGGGCGACGACGCCGTCGAAGGCCTTCACGTACTCCAGGGCGCGGCGCATGATCACGGCGTCGTCGACGCACTTGCCGTCGTCGGAGAAGACCTTCACCCCGGCGGCCGAGTCGTGCATGGCGCCGAGCTCGGCGAGCTTCTTGCCCTCCAGGCCGACGGTGACGGCGCCGACGGGCTGCACGTCGCAGTAGCCGGACTCCTTGCCGAGCCGCCATACCTGCTCGACGACGCCGGCGGTGTCGGCGACGGGGAAGGTGTTGGCCATGGCGTGCACGGCGGTGAAGCCGCCGACGGCCGCGGCCTTGGTGCCGGTGAGGACGGTCTCGGAGTCCTCGCGGCCGGGCTCGCGCAGATGGGTGTGGAGGTCGACCAGGCCGGGCAGCAGGATCTGCCCCTCGGCCTCGATCACGGTGGCGCCCTCGGCGTCGAGGCCGGCGCCCACCTCGGCGATGGTCTCGCCGTCGATCAGGACGTCCTGCGGCTCGCCGCCGAGGATCCGCGCACCGCGGATGATGATCTTGCTCATGGTTACTTGTTCTCCTCGGTACGGGCGGGGGCGGCGGACAGCGCGGTGTCGGAGCCGCCGAGCAGCAGGTAGAGCACGGCCATGCGGATGGAGACGCCGTTGGCGACCTGCTCGACGACCGTGCAGCGGTCGGAGTCGGCGACCTCGGCGGTGATCTCCATGCCGCGGACCATCGGGCCGGGGTGCATGACGACGGCGTGTTCGGGCATCTTCGCCATCCGCTCGCCGTCCAGGCCGTAGCGGCGGGAGTATTCGCGCTCGGTCGGGAAGTAGGCGGCGTTCATCCGTTCGCGCTGCACACGCAGCATCATCACCGCGTCGGACTTCGCCAGCACGTCGTCGAGGCTGTAGCTGACGTCGCAGGGCCACTGCTCGACGCCCACGGGGACGAGGGTGGGCGGGGCCACCAGGGTGACGTGCGCGCCGAGCGTGGTGAGCAGGTGGACGTTGGAGCGGGCGACGCGGCTGTGCAGGATGTCGCCGACGATCGTGATGCGGCGGCCGTCCAGGTCGCGGCCGAGCCCGGCGTCGGGCCCGACGAGCCGGCGGCGCATGGTGAAAGCGTCCAGCAGGGCCTGGGTGGGGTGCTCGTGGGTGCCGTCACCGGCGTTGACCACGGCCCCGTCGATCCAGCCGGAGGTGGCGAGCCGGTAGGGGGCGCCGGAGGCGCCGTGCCGGATGACGACGGCGTCGGCGCCCATCGCCTCCAGGGTCAGCGCGGTGTCCTTGAGCGACTCGCCCTTGGAGACCGAGGAGCCCTTGGCGGAGAAGTTGATGACGTCGGCGGACAGCCGCTTGGCGGCCGCCTCGAAGGAGATGCGGGTCCGGGTCGAGTCCTCGAAGAAGAGGTTGACGACGGTACGGCCGCGCAGGGTGGGGAGCTTCTTGATCGGCCGGTCCGCGACCCGGGCCATCTCCTCGGCGGTGTCGAGGATCAGGACGGCGTCGTCGCGGGTGAGGTCGGCGGCCGAGATGAGGTGACGCTTCATCTGGGGTTCTCCGGGTGGCTGGAGGGGGTTTCAGGCATGCGGGCGCGCAGAAGGGCGCCGTACGTCCCCACAGGGGCGTACGGGAGGGTTCGGGCTACTGCGCGTCCGCGGGGGCGGCCTGCTTGACGCCGAGCAGCACGGCGTCGCGGCCGTCCTCCTCGGCGAGCTGGACCTTGACTGTCTCCCGCAGCGACGTGGGGAGGTTCTTGCCGACGTAGTCCGCGCGGATCGGGAGCTCCCGGTGGCCGCGGTCGACGAGGACCGCGAGCTGCACCGCGCGGGGGCGGCCGATGTCGCCGAGCGCGTCGAGGGCGGCGCGGATCGTGCGGCCGGAGAAGAGCACGTCGTCGACCAGGACGACCAGGCTGCCCTCGATCCCCTCGCCGGGGATGTCGGTGCGGGCCAGGGCGCGCGCCGGGCGCAGCCGCAGGTCGTCGCGGTACATGGTGATGTCGAGCGATCCGACCGGCGTCTTCCGGCCGGTGATCTCTTCGAGTTTGTCGGCGAGCCGACGGGCGAGGAACACGCCCCGGGTCGGGATGCCGAGCAGCACCACGTCGTCGGCGCCCTTGGCGCGTTCGACGATCTCGTGGGCGATACGGGTCAGCACACGGGCGATGTCGGGGGCCTCGAGAACGGGGCGCGCCGCGTTGCCGGTGGCGTCGTGCTGTGCGTCCATAAGAAACGGACCTCCTTCTCCGCCTCACGGGACGGATCGTTAAAGGACGTCGAATTTGCGTCATCCACGCTACCAGGGCTTGCGCCCGGCCCTGGCCCCACCCCAGGAGGTGCCGGTCCGGACCATTCGGCTTGACGCATCCAAGTAACGCTGCGTAACCTCACAGTGAGTTACCAGCCACGCGGCGGAGCCGCACACTGTTCCAGCGTCCGGGGAGCCATATGTCCAGCGAATACGCAAAACAGCTCGGGGCCAAACTCCGTGCCATCCGCACCCAGCAGGGCCTTTCCCTCCACGGCGTGGAGGAGAAGTCCCAGGGTCGCTGGAAGGCCGTCGTGGTCGGTTCGTACGAGCGCGGCGACCGAGCCGTGACCGTGCAGCGCCTCGCCGAGCTGGCGGACTTCTACGGGGTCCCGGTGCAGGAGCTGCTGCCCGGCACGACGCCCGGCGGGGCCGCCGAGCCGCCGCCGAAGCTCGTCCTGGACCTGGAACGCCTCGCCCACGTCCCGCCGGAGAAGGCCGGTCCGCTGCAGCGCTACGCGGCGACCATCCAGAGCCAGCGCGGTGACTACAACGGCAAGGTGCTCTCGATCCGCCAGGACGACCTGCGCACGCTGGCCGTGATCTACGACCAGTCGCCGTCCGTGCTGACGGAGCAGCTCATCAGCTGGGGCGTGCTGGACGCGGACGCGCGCCGCGCGGTCTCCCACGACGAGAGCTGAGCGAGCGGGGCCGGGCCCCACAGAAGAAACGTGCCGCCGGGTGGGCGGGGACCTTAGGGTTCCCGCCCACCCGGCGTCTGTGTGCCCGAGGTCGCCCCGGGTACACCGAAGGGCCCACAGCCGGTCGGCTGCGGGCCCTTCGTGGTGTGCGGCCGCATCGGGGCCGCCGGGGGCTACTGCTCCCGGCGGAGGTTCGGCTTGAGGTCCTTGAAACGGGCCAGCAGGCCGTTCACGAAGGACGGGGAGTCATCGGTGGAGAACTCCTTGGCGAGCTGGACTGCCTCGTCGATCACCACGGCGTCCGGGGTCTCGTCCATCCAGATCAGCTCGTACGCACCGAGCCGCAGGATGCTCCGGTCGACGACCGGCATACGGTCGATCTCCCAGTCCACGGCGTAGGTGACGATGAGGTCGTCGATCCGGTCCGCGTACTGCGCGTACCCCTCGACGAGCTCCATCGTGAACTCACCGACCGGCGGCTGACGGTCGTCGGTCCGCGAGTGCCGTACCCAGTCCGCGAGGACGCTCTGCACGGACTCACCGCGCTGGTCGGCCTCGAAGAGAATCTGGAAGGCGCGCTTGCGGGCCTTGTTCCGGGCGGCCACGGTTAGCTGTTCACCCGGCCGAGGTAGTCGCCCGAGCGGGTGTCGACCTTGATCTTCTCGCCGGTGGTGATGAAGAGCGGCACGCCGATCTCGTAACCGGTCTCCAGCGTGGCGGGCTTGGTGCCGCCGGTGGAGCGGTCGCCCTGGACGCCCGGGTCGGTGTGCTGGATCGTCAGCTCGACGGCGGCGGGCAGCTCGACGTAGAGCACCGCACCCTCGTACTGGGCGACGGAGGCGGTGAAGCCCTCGATCAGGAAGTTGGCGGCGTCGCCGACGGCCTTGCGGTCGACCATGAGCTGGTCGTACGTGTCCATGTCCATGAAGACGAAGTATTCGCCGTCCATGTACGAGAACTGCATGTCGCGGCGGTCAATGGTGGCCGACTCGACCTTCACGCCGGCGTTGAACGTCTTGTCGACGACCTTGCCGGAGAGCACGTTCTTGAGCTTGGTGCGCACGAAGGCAGGGCCCTTGCCGGGCTTGACGTGCTGGAACTCGACGACGGACCAGAGCTGGCCTCCGTCGAGCTTGAGCACCATGCCGTTCTTGAGGTCGTTCGTGGAAGCCACGGTTGCGGAATCTCCTGGACTGAAGCTGGTGGAACGACCGAGGATCCGCGCTAGAGCGCGAGCAGCTCCTTGGTCGTCATGGTGAGTAGCTCGGGTCCGCCGTCCGCCTCGGGGCGCACGACGAGCGTGTCATCGATCCGGACACCGCCCCGGCCCGGGAGGTGGACCCCCGGTCCGACGGTGACCGGCACACAAGCGTCCAGTTTACCCATGGCTGTCGGTGCCAGTTGCGGGTCCTCCTCGATTTCGAGCCCCACACCGTGCCCGGTGCTCGGCTGAAGGCCCTCTCCGTGCCCCGCGGACTCCAGCGGATGCCGGGCCGCACGGTCCACGTACCGGTAGGCGGCACCGGGCGCCAGGGCCTCCCTGCCTGCCCGCTGAGCGGCGAAAACAAGGTCGTACAGCTCGATCTGCCACTCGGCGGGGGCGGTGCCGATGACGAAGGTGCGGCCGATCTCGCAGCGGTAGCCGTGGTAGCTCGCGCCGAGGCGGACGGAGAGGAAATCTCCCTCCTCCACCCTGCGGTCCGAGGGCCGGTGGCGTCCCTGGCCGGAGTTGGGTCCGGTGGCCACGGAGGTGACGAAGGCGGGGCCGTCCGCGCCGTGGTCGACGAGGCGGCGCTCCAGTTCCAGGGCGAGGTGGCGTTCGGTGCGGCCGACGAGGATCGATTCGAGGAGTTCGCCCAGGGCCTGGTCGGTGATCTCGGCGGCGATCCGGAGGCAGCCGATCTCCTCCTCGTCCTTGACGATCCGCTGCTGTTCCACGGTGAAGCCCAGATCGGCCAGGGCCAGGCGCGGGGCGGACTTCCCCATGGCCCGGTGCCGGGCCACGGTCAGGTCGTGCTCCTCGACGGCGAGCGACTCCGCCCCCGACGCGGCGGCGAGACCGGCGGCGGCGACCACCGGGTCCTCGTCCGGGGCGGGCAGGAGGTCGATCCGCAGGGCCTCGTCGGGCCGCCCGTGGGCGCCTTCGCCGGCCGGGGCGCGGGGGCAGAGCAGAACGTCCTCGCCGGGGCCGAGCAGCAGCACGGCGCCGGGGGGCGCTCCGCCCGCGAGATAGCGGACGTTGGCGGGGCGGGAGACCAGGGCGGCCGCGGAACCCGCGGCGGCGCACCGGTCGCGGAGCAGCCCGCGTCGGACGGCGTGCACCTCAGACATGGTTCGAGCGTACGAGCGGGTGCGGTGGCCCGCCCGGCCAGCGCACCCACCCGGGGGCCCGTCGCTACCAGGCGGGCGGACTCGCGATGGAACGGGCCAGCACGTCGTCCAGGACACGGGCGGTGGTCTCGACGTCGTACGTGGAGTTGTCGATGATCGGGAGGCCGGAGCCGTACCAGCCGGCCATCCGGCCGTGGATCCGGGCGACCTCCTCGTCGGAGAGGCGGCGGTTGCCGCTGCGCGCCGCGTTGCGCTCCAGGACGATCTCCAGGCCGGGCAGCAGGACCACGGGCAGCAGACCGGGGCCCACATGGCGCTTCCAGCCGCCGAGGCCGACGACCGGGCGGTCGGGGAAGACGGCGTCGTCGAGGATGCAGGAGATGCCGTTGGCGAGGAAGTTGCGGGCGGCGAAGCCGCAGGTACGGCGGGCCAGCCGGTACTGGGCCTCGGAGTGGTCGTTCCAGCCGGCCTGCGGGTCGGCGAAGCCGGAGCGGACCCATTCGCGCACGTCGTCGAGGGAGACATGGGCGGTGGGCACCCGGCGGCGGGCCGCCCAGAGCTTGGCGACGGTGGTCTTGCCCGCGCCGGCCGGGCCGATGAGCAGCACGGCGAGCGTCGCGCCGCCGGTGCCGGGCTCGGCGGGGGGTGCGGGCAGCGGAACGGGGCCGCCCGGGGGCAGCTGGACGTGTCCGGTGTGTCCGACGGCCTCCCTGGCGGGGGGCGTGGGGCCGGTGCCGCTCCAGGCGGGGCCCGGGGCCTGGCCGGGTGCGGGCGAAGGCTGAACGTGTCCGGGGGCGGGAGGAGCCTGGCCGGGGGCCGGCGGGGGCGGGGCCTGGCCGGGGGGCGGAGGCGAGGGCAGTGCCTGGCCGGGGCCCGGGGGCGGCGGGGATATCGGGGGCGGGCCGGGGTGGCCGGGCTGCTGGGCCTGGTACGGCCGGCCGACGTGCCCGCTACCGGGTCCGTGGGGCGGCAGCGGGGCCCCCACTGCGTGCTGCATCCGGTGCCACTCCGTCTCGTCACTGCAACTGGCGCTGCTGGGAGGGCTACCGTACCTTCCCGGGCCGTCTCGGGGTGAACGGCCCGGGAGGGTACGAAGTGCCCGTCGGCCGCGCGGCGGGCGGACGGGAACCGCGGGGTGTCAGTCCGTCAGTTCGTCGGCCAGGGCGCGCAGGGCGAGCCGGTAGGAGCCGATGCCGAACCCGGCCACCGTGCCCGTGGCCACCGCCGCGACCACGGAGGTGTGCCGGAACTCCTCGCGGGTGTACGGGTTGGAGATGTGCACCTCGATCAGCGGGGCGGTGCGCTGGGCGGCCGCGTCCCGCATGCCGTACGAGTAGTGCGTGAAGGCGCCCGGGTTGAGAACGACCGGAATCGATCCGTCCGCCGCCTCGTGGAGCCAGCGGATCAGCTCGCCCTCGTCGTTGGTCTCCCGTACGTCGACGTCGAAGCCGAGCTCCTTGCCGAGCACGGTGCAGGTCTCGACGAGTCCGGCGTAGGAGGTGGCCCCGTAGACGTCGGGCTCGCGCGAGCCGAGCCGGCCGAGGTTGGGGCCGTTGAGGACGAGGACCCTGCGGGTCACGCGGAGACCTCCCCGTAGGCGGCGAGCAGCACGGCCGGGTCGGGGCCCTCCAGGACGGTGGGCTTGCCGATGCCGTCGAGGACGATGAAGCGCAGCAGGTCACCGCGCGACTTCTTGTCGACCTTCATGTTCTCCAGCAGCTTGGGCCACTGGTCGCCGCGGTAGGTGAGCGGCAGGCCCACCGACTCCAGGATCGTGCGGTGCCGGTCGGCGGTGGCGTCGTCGAGGCGTCCGGCGAGCCGGCCCAGCTCGGCGGCGAAGACCATGCCGATGGAGACGGCCGCGCCGTGACGCCACTTGTAGCGCTCGTTCTTCTCGATCGCGTGGCCCAGGGTGTGGCCGTAGTTGAGGATCTCGCGGAGGCCGGACTCCTTGAGGTCGCTGGAGACCACCTCGGCCTTGACCCGGATGGACCGCTCGATCAGCTCGGCGGTGTGCGGCCCGGAGGGCGTACGGGCACCCTCGGGGTCGGCCTCGACCAGGTCGAGGATGACGGGGTCGGCGATGAACCCGGCCTTGATGACCTCGGCCATGCCGGAGACGTAGTCGTGGACCGGCAGCGACTCCAGCGCGGCGAGGTCGCAGAGGACCCCGGCGGGCGGGTGGAAGGCGCCCACGAGGTTCTTGCCCTCGGCGGTGTTGATGCCGGTCTTGCCGCCGACGGCCGCGTCGACCATGCCGAGCACGGTGGTGGGGACGGCGATCCAGCGGACCCCGCGCAGCCAGCTGGCGGCGACGAATCCGGCCACGTCCGTGGTGGCCCCGCCGCCGATGCCGACGATGACGTCGGTGCGGGTGAAGCCGGTCTGGCCGAGCGCCTTCCAGCAGTAGGCGGCGACCTCGACGGTCTTGGCCTCCTCCGCGTTGGGCAGCTGGATCGCGATGGCCTCGTACCCCTGGGCGGCGAGGTCCTCGCGGACCGCCTCACCTGTCTCGGCGAGCGCCTCGGGGTGCAGGACGGCGACCCGCTTCGCGCGGTCGCCGATGAGCTGGGGCAGCTCGCCGAGGAGCTGGTGGCCGACGAGGACCTCGTACGGGTCGGAGCCCGCGGAGCCTGCGACCTGGATGCGGGTGGGGCCCTGCTGCGTCATGCCGGTGTTCTCCACGCCGGGGGCGGCTTCGCCCTCCGGCAGTTCCAGTGCGTCGATGATCGCCTGGGCGACCTCTTCGGGGGTGTTCTCGTCGGTCGCGACGACGGTACGGGCGACCTCTTCGTACAGATGGCGACGGGCGTCCATCAGCTCGCGCCACTGCCGGCGCGGATTGACCGCGAGCAGAGGACGGGCGGCGCCGAGCCCGACGCGGCGGACGGCCTCGTCCACGTCCATGGAGAGGTAGACGACCGGCCGGCCGGCCAGCAGCTCCCTGGTCGCCCCGTCCAGGACGGCTCCGCCACCGAGGGAGAGGACGCCCGGGTGCCCGGCGACGGCCGCGGCGACGGCCCGGCGCTCCAGAGCACGGAAGTGCTCCTCGCCCTCGTCGTAGAAGATCTCCGCGATCGGCTTGCCGGCCTCGGCGACGACGTCCGCGTCGGTGTCCCGGTAGGTGGTGCCGAGCCGGGCGGCGAGCAGTTCGCCGACGGTGGACTTGCCGACGCCCATCGGGCCGACGAGGACGACCAGGGGGCCGCTCATCGGATCTGGAGGTGGTCGAGGTACGACTGGACGTTGCGGCGGGTCTCGGCCACGCTGTCACCGCCGAACTTCTCCGCGACCGCGTCGGCCAGGACCAGGGCGACCATCGCCTCCGCGACGATGCCCGCCGCCGGGACGGCGCAGACGTCGGAGCGCTGGTGGTGGGCCTTGGTGGCCTCGCCGGTGGTGACGTCCACGGTGGCCAGGGCGCGCGGCACGGTCGCGATGGGCTTCATCGCGGCGCGGACGCGCAGCAGCTCGCCGGTGGTGAGGCCGCCCTCGGTGCCGCCGGAGCGCCCGGAGGTGCGCCGGATGCCCTCATCGGTGGCGACGATCTCGTCGTGCGCCTTCGAGCCGGGAACCCGGGCCAGCTCGAAGCCGTCGCCGACCTCGACGCCCTTGATGGCCTGGATGCCCATGAGGGCCGCGGCGAGCCGGGCGTCCAGGCGCCGGTCCCAGTGCACGTGCGAGCCGAGCCCGACGGGCACGCCGTACGCGAGCACCTCGACGACGCCGCCGAGGGTGTCGCCGTCCTTGTGGGCCTGGTCGATCTCGGCCACCATCGCCTCGGACGCGTCGGCGTCCAGGCAGCGGACCGGGTCGGCGTCCAGCTTCTCCACGTCGCCGGGGACCGGGACGACGCCGTACGGTGCCTTGGCCGCGGCCAGCTCGACGACATGGCTGACGATCTCGATGCCCGCGGTCTCCTTGAGGTAGGAGCGGGCGACGGTCCCGAGGGCGACGCGGGCGGCGGTCTCCCGGGCGCTGGCGCGCTCCAGGACCGGCCGGGCCTCGTCGAAGCCGTACTTCTGCATCCCCGCGAGGTCGGCGTGGCCGGGCCGGGGGCGGGTCAGCGGGGCGTTACGGGCGAGCTGGGCGAGCTCCTCGGGGTCGACCGGGTCGGCCGACATGACCTGCTCCCACTTGGGCCACTCGGTGTTGCCGACCATGACGGCGACCGGGGAGCCCATGGTGAGCCCGTGGCGTACGCCGCCGAGGAAGGTGACCTCGTCCTTCTCGAACTTCATCCGCGCGCCGCGGCCGTAGCCGAGCCGTCGCCGGGCCAGCGCCTCCGCGACCATCTCCGTGGTGATCGGGACACCGGCGGGAAGACCCTCCAGCGTCGCCACCAGTGCGGGTCCGTGCGACTCCCCCGCGGTCAGCCAGCGCAACCTGCTCAACGGTGCTCCTCATGCTCGCGCCTGAAATCCAACGGCGCCACAGGGTGCGCGGCCCTGGCCCGCCACCCCCGATCCTCCCACGAACGGAGGCACGATCCGGTCGCCGGTCCAGCAGACGGACCGGCGACGGGCGTGGACGGGACGATCAGCGGGAGGCGAGCGCGGCTTCCCCGGCCTGCCGCATGGCGGCCAGCGGCGCCGGGACCCGGCCGGTCATCTGCTCGACCTGGAGCAGTGCCTGGTGAACCAGGAGGTCGAGCCCGCCGACGACCGCCCCGCCGTGCGCGGACCAGGCGGCGGCGAGCCGGGTGGGCCACGGCTCGTACAGCACGTCGAAGAGGATGCCCGGAGCCTCGGGCACGGAGCCGGTGAAAGCGTCCGTCGCACCCGCGGGGGTGGTGGCGATGACCAGGGGTGCGCCCAGTGCCGCCGCCGCGTCCGCCCAGTCGGCGGTGATGACGTCGACCCCGAGCCGCTCGCCCCAGCCGCGCATCTCGGCGGCCCGCTCGGGGCTGCGCACGTACGCCGTGACCGGCCCGGCGCAGACCACGGCGAGCGCGGCCAGCGCGGAGGAGGCGGTGGCGCCGGCGCCGAGGACGGCGGCGGATTGCACCTTGTCGACGCCGCGTTCCCGCAGGGCGGCGACCATGCCGGGGATGTCGGTGTTGTCGCCGACCCGGCGGCCGTCCTCGGTGAACACGACCGTGTTGACGGCCTCCACGGAGGCGGCCGTCGCGCTGACCTCGTCCAGCAGCGGGATGATCGCCCGCTTGAGCGGCATGGTCAGGGACAGCCCCGCCCAGGAGGCGTCAAGACCCTCGATGAATCCGGGCAGCGCCGCCTCGTCGACCTCGAACCGGTCGTAGGACCAGGTGTCCAGGCCGAGTTCGGCGTAGGCGGCGCGGTGCAGGACCGGGGAGAGGGAGTGGGCGATGGGCGAACCGAGGACGGCGGCCCGGCGTGGCACGCTCACTGGCCGGCCTTCCCGTCCTCGTACTCCCGCCGGTTCTTCTCGTGCTCTTCGTTGGTCTCGGCGAAGACGGTCTTGTCCTCGTTGATCGAGACGAAGTAGTACCAGGGGCCCGGTGTGGGATTCATGGCCGAGTGCAGGGCGTCCGCACCCGGGTTGCTGATCGGGCCGGACGGCAGACCGATGATCTTGTACGTGTTGTACGGGTCGTCGATCTTCCGCAGATCGTCGACGGCACCGATGTCCAGCGTGCTCTGGCCCTTGATGTAGTTGACCGTGGAGTCGAATTCCAGCCGTCCGACGGTCTCCATGTTGCCCGGCTTGAGCCGGTTGTAGACGACCCGCGCGACCTTGTCGAAGTCGTGCTTGTACTTGCCCTCGACCTGCACGAGGCTCGCGACGGTGATGAGCTCCCACGGAGTCTTCAGCCCGAGCTTCTTCGCGCTGCCTTCCAGGTCGAGCTTGCCGTACTCCTTGTTCGCCCGCGAGACCATCCGCTTCAGCGCGTCCTCGGGCTTGGACCCCTTGGCGACCGGATAGGCCGCCGGATAGAGGAATCCTTCCAGCGGGTCCTTCACATCCGGGTTGTCATCGGCCCAGTCGGGCAGCCCCAGCGACTCCGCCTTCGTCTTGGCGATGTCGGCCGTGGTGCCCTTCTTGAGCTTGAGCCGCGTGTCGATCAGCTCGTAGACCTTCGCGTTACGGGTCCCTTCAGGGATCACGAGCGCGTTCTGGCTCTTCGGATCGAGCATCAGCGTGATCGCGCTGGCCGCCGACATCTCCTTGTTCAGGAGGTAGACCCCGGCCTGGAGCGACTTGCCCTTCGGGTTGTCGTTCTGCGCCGCGACGAACGCGTCGGAGGACTTGATGACGCCCTTCTTGCGAAGGATGTTCGCGATGTCGTACCCGAACGCGCCTTCGGGGATCTCGACCTCGACCTGCTCACCGCTGCCCGACCCCGCGTAGTCCGCCGGGGCGCCGAACTGCTTCTGCCAGAAGGTGTAGCCGACGTAGGCGACCCCGCCGAGGCCGCCGACCAGGACGACGGAGACCACCAGGCAGGCGCAGCCGCTGCGGCTCTTCTTCTTGCCCTTGCCGCCCCGGCGCTCTTTGCCTCCGCGGTCACGGCGCGAGGAGCGTGATCCGTCGTCGTCCGGGTCATCGTCGTCGTCGCGCGGCTCACGGTCGGCCGGGTCGTCCGCACCGGTGAAGAAAGGGTGCGTCTCCTCCTGCGGCTGATCCGGATCCCAGTCCGTCGACCCCTGCTGGTGAGGCTGCTGTTGCTGGGGCTGCTGCTCGGGCGCGGCCTCGCGGCGGCCCGGGGGCTGCGGCGGAGGGTAGGCCTCCGGCGTGCCGTAGTAGTCCTGGCCGGTGTCGTAGCCGCCGGGGTGCTGCGCGTACGGGTCCTGGGGCTCGGCCCCGTACGGCATGGCGGCCTGCTGGCCGGTGTCCCAACCGCCGTTGTACTGCGGCTGGGCACCGGGCTGCTGGGCGTACGGGTCCTGGGGCGTGCCGTACTGCTGGTGGTTCTGGTGCTGATGCTGGTGGTTCTGCTGCTGGCCGTACTGCTGATGCTGGTCGTAGGGCTGCTGCTGGTGACCCTGGTACTGCTGGTGGTTCTGGTGCTGCTGGGCGTACGGGTCCTGCGGATAGGACTGCTGCTGGTCGCCGTACTGGCCCTGGCCGTGGGCGGCCTGGCGGCCATCCCATCCCTGGTCCCCGTACAGGGGATCCTCGGGATGCCACGGTTCGGAGCCGGGGCCCCGGCCATACTCAGTCATCGATCCCCTAGAGCCGCGAGACGACGTTCCGTCTCTTCGCTTCGCTGTGCGGTTTGTTCGAACACCGCCGCATCGCGCGGAACGTTACCGTATCGCGATCAGACAACCACTTCGACGCCCTCGCCCGGGGGATTACCTGACGCCCGTTCGGACTCCAGAGCGTTCTGAAGGATCACCACAGCGGCAGCCTGGTCGATGACAGACCGGCCTTTCTTGGACTTCACGCCCGAGGCGCGCATGCCCTGGGCGGCCGTCACTGTGGTCATCCTCTCGTCCACCAGTCGCACCGGAACCGGCGCGATGGACCGGGCGAACGTCTGCGCGAACTCCCGGACCTTGGCGGCCGCCGGGCCCTCGCCACCGCCGAGGGAGCGCGGCAGGCCGAGGATGACCTCGATCGGCTCGTACTCCTCGACGATCTGGCGGAGCCGCCGGTGGGCGGCCGGGACGTCGCGTCCCGGCACGGTCTCCACCGGCGTGGCCAGGATCCCGTCGGGGTCGCACGAGGCGACCCCGATCCGGGCGTCCCCGACGTCGACGGCGAGCCGTCGGCCGCGGCGCATCGCGGTCATCCCGGTCGTCACGCCGTCTCGGTGACGAGGCGTTCGACCGCGGCGACGGCGTCGCCGATCGCGGCCGGGTTCGTGCCGCCGCCCTGGGCGACGTCCGGCTTGCCGCCGCCACCGCCGCCGAGGGTCTTGGCTGCCGTGCGCACGAGGTCACCGGCCTTGAGACCGCGCTCGCGGGCGGCCTCGTTCGTGGCGATGACGGTGAGCGGGCGGCCGTTGGCCGTGGTGAACAGGGCCACGACGGCCGCGCGGCCGCCCTGGATGCGGCCCCGCACGTCCAGGACCAGCTTGCGCAGGTCGTCGGCGGAGGTGCCGTCGGGGACCTGGCCGGTGACCAGGGCGACGCCGCGGACGTCCTTGGCGGACTCGACGAGCCCGGCGGCGGCCGCGAGGACCTTCTCCGCGCGGAACTTCTCGATCTCCTTCTCGGCGTCCTTCAGCTTGCCGAGCATGCCCGCGATCTTCTCGGGCAGCTCCTCGGCGCGGCCCTTGACCAGCTCCTGGAGCTGGGCGACGACCGTGTGCTCCTTGGCGAGGAAGTTGTACGCGTCGACCCCGACGAGGGCCTCGATGCGGCGCACGCCGGAGCCGATGGAGGACTCGCCGAGCAGCTTCACCAGACCCAGCTGGGCGGTGTTGCCGACGTGGGTGCCGCCGCACAGCTCCTTGGAGAAGTCGCCGATGGTGACGACGCGGACCCGCTCGCCGTACTTCTCACCGAACTCGGCGATGGCGCCCTGCTTCTTGGCCTCGTCGATCGACATGACCTCGGCCTGGACGTCGAGTTCGCGCGAGAGGACCTCGTTGATCCGCTGCTCCACGTCGGTGAGGACCGTGCCGGGAACGGCGGCGGGCGAACCGAAGTCGAAGCGGAAGCGGCCCGGGGAGTTCTCGGAGCCGGCCTGGGCGGCCGTCGGGCCGAGCGCGTCGCGCAGCGCCTGGTGCGTGAGGTGCGTGGCGCTGTGGGCGCGGGTGATGGCGCGGCGGCGGGTGGCGTCGATGGAGGCGAAGACAGGGGCCCCGACCGTCACCTCGCCGACCTGGACGACGCCCTTGTGGACGTGGACGCCGGGGACCGGCTTCTGGACGTCACGGATCTCGATGACGGCACCGGTGTCGAGCCGGATGCGGCCGGTGTCGGCGAGCTGGCCG
Organism: Streptomyces globisporus C-1027; assembly: GCF_000261345.2. NCBI lineage: Bacteria > Bacillati > Actinomycetota > Actinomycetes > Kitasatosporales > Streptomycetaceae > Streptomyces > Streptomyces globisporus. The sequence goes on from NZ_CP013738.1 coordinate 1,226,766, forward strand.
CCGCCCTCGGCGTAGAAGGGGGTGCGGTCCAGGACGACCTCGACCTCGTCGCCCTCCGTGGCGGCGGGCGAGGGGACGCCGTCGACCAGCAGGCCGACGATGGTGGACTCGCCGGCGAGGCTGGCGTAACCGGTGAACTCGGTGGCGCCGGCGGTGTCGGCGACCTCGCGGTAGGCGGAGAGGTCGGCGTGACCGGTCTTCTTGGCGCGGGCGTCGGCCTTGGCCTTGTCGCGCTGCTCCTGCATGAGGCGGCGGAAGCCGTCCTCGTCCACGGAGAGCCCCTGCTCGGCGGCCATCTCCAGGGTGAGGTCGATCGGGAAGCCCCAGGTGTCGTGGAGCAGGAACGCCTTGTCCCCGGCGAGGACCTGGCCACCGGCGGCCTTGGTCTCGGTGACCGCGGTCTCCAGGATGTTGGTGCCGCCCTTGAGAGCCTTGAGGAAGGCGGCCTCCTCGGCGAGGGCGACCGTCTCGATGCGCTTGCGGTCGGTGATCAGCTCCGGGTACTGGAGCCCCATCGTGTTGATCACGACGTCCACCAACTCGTTGACGACGGAGCCGGTGGCGCCCATCAGACGCATGTTGCGGATGGCGCGGCGCATGATGCGGCGCAGCACGTAGCCGCGGCCCTCGTTGCCGGGGGTGACGCCGTCGCCGATGAGCATCACCGACGTACGGATGTGGTCGGCGACGACGCGGAGCGAGACGTCCGTGGACTTCTCGGCGCCGTAGCGGACGCCGGTCAGCTCGGTGGCCTTGTCCATGACGACGCGCAGGGTGTCGGTCTCGTACATGTTCTGTACGCCCTGGAGGATCATCGCCAGGCGTTCGAGGCCGAGACCGGTGTCGATGTTCTTGGACGGCAGGTCCCCGAGGATCGGGAAGTCCTCCTTGCCGTCGCCCGCGCCGCGCTCGTACTGCATGAAGACCAGGTTCCAGATCTCCACGTACCGCTCGTCGTTGACGGCCGGGCCGCCCTCGACGCCGAACTCGGGGCCGCGGTCGTAGTTGATCTCCGAGCAGGGGCCGCAGGGGCCGGGGACGCCCATGGACCAGAAGTTGTCCTTCTTGCCCAGGCGCTGGATGCGCTCGGCGGGGACGCCGATCTTGTCGCGCCAGATGGCCTCGGCCTCGTCGTCGTCGAGGTAGACGGTGATCCAGAGCTTCTCGGGGTCGAGGCCGTAGCCGCCGTCCTCGACGGAGTTGGTCAGGGCCTCCCAGGCGAGCTGGATGGCCCCTTCCTTGAAGTAGTCCCCGAAGGAGAAGTTGCCGCACATCTGGAAGAAGGTGCCGTGGCGGGTGGTCTTGCCGACCTCTTCGATGTCCGGCGTACGCACGCACTTCTGCACGCTGGTGACGCGCGGGGCGGGCGGCTTGACCTCGCCGAGGAAGTACGGCTTGAAGGGGACCATGCCCGCGGGGACCAGCAGCAGAGTCGGGTCGTCCGCGATGAGCGACGCCGAAGGCACGGCAGTGTGACCGCGCTCCTCGAAGAAGCTCAGCCAGCGGCGGCGAATTTCAGCCGACTCCATCAGTGGTCCTCATTCCGGTCGTTCGATGTGTAGGGAAGCTTGCGGTACGTGTTCGGGCGCGCGGCGGGTTCGGGCGCTTCGACGGCCCAGTGCCGCTGTACGGGAAGGTCCGGGTCGGCCGGGGCCTCCAGGCCGAGTGCGCCGCCCAGTTCGGCTTCGCGCCGGACCATGCCCTCGCGTACGTCGAGGGCGAAGTCCTTGAGCTTGTGACCGGTCTCGATCGCCTTGTCCGCGGCCTGCGCCGCGAGGCTTTCGGGGGTCAGCTGCTTGAGCTTGCGGTTGACCTTGGTGGTGGCCCACACACCGGCGGCTGCGCCGGCGGTGAACCAGAACGTGCGGCGGAACATCGCTCGATCAGTCCTTCTGTCCGCGGGCGTTTCGGCGTTCGCGCCTGCGTTCGCGCGCCGAGGGTACGGTCCGGCCGACGATCACCGTACGGCGGGCGGAGCCACGGCCCCGCGCCGGTTCAGGTTCGGGCTCGGTACGGCGGCCGAGCGCCTGCCGTACGCCGTAGCCGAAGGCGGCGACCTTGACGAGGGGGCCGCCGAAGGTGGAGGCGACGGTGGTGGAGAGCGCGGAGGCGTTGGAGGTGACCTCCTGGACGTCGCTCGCGATGGCGTCGACCTTGTCCAGCTGGGTCTGCGCGGAGCGCACCGTCGCCGAGGCGTCGGCCAGCAGCGGAACGGCCTGTTCGGTCACGTCCGCGACGAGTTTGGTGGTCGCCCTGAGCGTCTGGGCGAGCCTCACCAGCACCACGGCGAGGAACGAGACCAGGATCGCCCAGAAGACGGCCACGAGGATTCCGGCCACCTCTCCACCGGACACAGTGCACCGCTCTCTGCTTCTCGATCGGCCCCTTCGGGGGCTTGTCTCCATCGGTGCCGCCCGGCTGCCGCCCGCGCGCCCGATCGTCGTCCCACGAGCCTATCGCGCCGCGCATCTCCTCCCCTACCGCATTCCCCGCGGGCCGGACGGGAGTTGTCCGACGAGATTGTACGGAGAGCTTTCAAGCCAGTACGCTCCGTGTTTCATGCGACGCCTGCAGGACCCCTGCCCGAATCCCGATGATCCTGACGCCCGTCCCGTGGCGGCGCCCGGCAACCTCCCGGCCGAACTGACCAGGTTCGTGGGCCGCGAGGGCGAACTGGCCGAGCTGGAAGGGCTGCTGGAGGAGTCCCGGCTCGTCACCGTCGCCGGAGTGGCGGGCGTGGGCAAGACCCGGTGCGTCATCCGGGTCGCCGCGCTCCGGGAGAAACGGTACTGCGACGGGGTTCTGCTGGCCGAGCTGTCCACCGTACGCGATGCCGACCTGCTGGAACACGCCCTGATCGACGCCCTGGGGCTGGCCGATCACACCAGCCGGCCGCCGCGCGCCGTCCTCGTCGATCACCTCCGCGAGCGCCGGACCCTGCTGGTGATCGACGGCTTCGAGCACCTCGTCGACGCCTGCGCCGATCTCGTCACCGATCTGCTGCGCCGGGCCCCGGGTCTCCAGGTGCTGGCGGCCGGGCGCTGCCCGCTGCGGGTGGACGGGGAGCGGACGTACCCGCTCGCCCCGATGTCCGACGGGGACGCGGTGGAGCTCTTCACCGAACGGGCGCGCGGGGTGCGGCCGGGCTGGGCGCCCGCGGCGGGCGAGCGGGCGGCCGTGCTGGAGCTCTGCCACCGCCTCGACGGGATTCCGCTGGCCCTGGAGCTGGCGGCCGGGCGGCTGCGCGCCCTCTCGGTGGAGCAGGTGCTGCTGCGCCTCGACGACCGGTTCCGGCTGCTGACCGGCGGCCGTCGCGGTGTGCCGCCGCGCCATCAGACGCTGCGGACGGCGATCGGCTGGAGCCATGAGCTGTGCACGCCCGAGCAGCGGCTGCTGTGGGCGCGGCTCTCGGTGTTCGCCGGGCAGTTCGACCTGGAGGCCGCCGAGTACATCTGCGGCGGGGCGGATCTGCCGGCCGACGCGGTGCTCGATGTGCTGGACGAGCTGATCGCGCAGTCGGTGGTGGAGCGCGAGGACGGCCCGGCCGGGGCCCGCTACCGGCTGCTGGACACGGTCAGCGAGTACGGGGCGCAGTGGCTGGCGGCGGCCGGGGACGCCCAGCGGCTGCGGCGCCGACACCGGGACTGGTTCCTGGGGCTTGCGACCTGGTGCGAGCTGGACTGGTTCAGTCCGCGCCAGGCGGAGGTGGCGGCGCGGATCGACAGCGAACTGCCCAATCTTCGCCGGGCGATGGAATGTTCGATGGAGAGCCCCGACGAGGTGCATCTCGCTCAGCACCTGGCGGGCACGCTGTGGTTCTACTGGACCGGCTGCGGGCGGCTGTCCGAGGGGCGGCACTGGCTGGACCACGTCCTGGAGGAGCCGACCCCGCACGATGCCGCCCGGCTGAAGGTGCTGTGGGTGCTGGGCTATGTGGCGGTGCTCCAGGGCGACGCGGTGGGCGCGATCTCGGCGCTCCAGGAGTGCCGGGAGGAGGCCGAGAGCTGCGGGGACGCGACGGCACTGGCGTACGCGGTGCACCGCACGGGGTGTCTGGCGATCGTGACGGACGACATGGAGCGCGCCGAGGAACTGCTGCGCGAGGCGCTCGGCCGGTACCGCGAGGTCGGCGAGCTGAACAGCAACGTCCTGATGGCGCAGGTGGAGCTGGCCATGGCGGTGGCGTTCCTCGGCGATCTGGACGCGGCGGCGGTGATCTGCGACGAGGTCCGGGAGATCTGCGAGGACCACGGGGAGCGGTGGGCGCTGGCGTACGCGCTGTACGTCCTGGCGTACGCGGCGCTGCGGCGGGGGCGGCCGGCCCGGGCGCGGCAGATGCTGGGCGAGTGTCTGACGATCGGCCGGACGTTCAACGACCTGCTGGGCACGGTGCTGTCGCTGGAGCTGCTGGCGCTGGTGACGGCGGTGGAGGGGGACGCCGGGGAGGCCGCCGTGCTCCAGGGTGCGGCGGAGGGGATCTGGCCGTCGGTGGGTCTGCAGCTGTTCGGCTCGGCGTTCTACGGGCGGCCCAGGGTGGAGTGCGAGGAGCGGGTGCGCCGGGAGCTGGGGAACGCGGCGTACGAGGAGGGGCTGCGGGCGGGCCGACGGCTGGATCCGGCCACGGCGGTCGACCGGGCCCTGGCCGGTGGCGGACCGGGCGCGCCGGGGGACGCGCCGGGCGCGGGCGGGGTGCCTGCGCCGGGCGGGCCCGGGGGAACGCGAAGGCCCGCCGCCTCCCGGATGACAGGGAGGGGCGGGCCGGAGCGCTGGTGAGAGCGGCTACGCCTGGATCAGCGGGCGTAGTACTCGACGACGAGCTGCTCGTCGCAGATCACCGGGATCTCCTTGCGGTTCGGGTCCCGGTCCAGGCGGAAGGCCAGGGCCTTCAGGTTCACCTGGAGGTAGCGCGGGGTCTCACCCTCGGTGTCGTAACCACCCTCGCGGGCCACCTGGAAGGGGACCTTGGAGCGGCTGCGCTCGCGGACCTGGACGATGTCGTCCGGGCGCACGCGGAAGGACGGCTTGTCGACCTTGCCACCGTTGACCTCGATGTGGCCGTGGACGACCATCTGACGGGCCTGGTAGATGGTGCGGGCGATGCCCGAACGCAGGACCAGGGCGTCGAGACGGCGCTCGAGCTCGACGACCAGCGCCTCGCCCGTCTTGCCTTCGGCCTTCTTGGCGCGGTCGTAGGCGCGCGCCATCTGGCGCTCGCTGATGTCGTACTGCGCACGCAGGCGCTGCTTCTCCAGCAGACGGACCTTGTAGTCCGAGTTCTGCTTGCGGCCACGGCCGTGCTCGCCCGGCGGGTACGGACGAGCTTCGAAGTACTTGACAGCCTTGGGCGTCAGGGCGATGCCGAGGGCACGCGACTTCTTGACCTTGGGACGCGACTGGTTAGGCACGTTCTCCAGACCTCCGTTGTAGTTAGGTTAGACTTACCTTACTCAAGGAGATCGCATGTCTCGCCCTGGGAACACCACTCACGTCACGGACAGCACAGACAGCGGCAGCACCTCAGAGGAGGATGCTGCTACGACGGAAGGCCGATCAGATCGTGGTCAGCCGCGTCCCAGCGGGCTAGAAAACACTCGGATGCCGTCAGCAGCCGAGCGCACACGAACTCTCGTACAGAGTACCTGCTCCGCGCTGCTGGTCGTACCGGGGCTGAATCTGGCCCGCGCCGAACCCCTGGTCCCGGACAGCCGGAGCGTGGGACCCGAGGGCGATGTGTTCCTCGAATTCGCCGCGGATTCCCCGGCCGTTCGGGCCGCGACGCACGCGCAGGGCGACGAGCTGACCGCCGTGCTGGAGATCACGGACGTCGCTCCGGTCTCCGTACCGCACCGGATCCGCGGTCGCGCCTGGATCTCCGGCTGGCTCACCTCCGTCCCCGGCATCGCCGAGCCCGGGCGGATGATGCTGCGCCTGGAGTTCGGCGAGGCATACGTGGACGACCTCTGGGGCGCCGAGGACATCGAGCCGGAGGCCTTCCGAGACGCGGCCCCCGACCCGCTGGTCCTCCACGAGGCGGAGCTGCTCCAGCACCTGGCCTCCGCCCACGACGAGCAGATGCGCACGCTGTGCGGTCTGCTGGGCGAGCGGACCGCCCGGGCCCTGGCGCCGAACCAGCCGGGCGCGGTGCCCGTGGCGCTGGACCGCTTCGGGCTGCGGGTGCGCTTCATCGAGAGCAGGGACGCGTGCTTCGACGCCCGCTTCGAGTTCCCCGAGCCGGTGCGGGACGTGACCGAGCTGCGCCGCGCCATGCACACCCTCTTCGAGGCGGCCGCGTCCTGACCGGCCGGCTCGAGGACCCCTACGCCTGCTCGCCGCCCTCGCCGCCCTCGCCGACGCGGCCGAGGCGCTCGCGGACGCGCTCGACGACGTCCGCGTACCGCGCCTCGGCGCCGTAGCGGGTGGGTGTGTAGTACTGCCGGTCCCGGACCGCGTCCGGGGCGTACTGCTGGGCGGCGATGCCGCCCTGCACATCGTGCGGATAGACATAGCCCTGGGCGTGGCCGAGCTTGGCCGCGCCCTTGTAGTGACCGTCGCGCAGATGGGTCGGGACGGGTCCGGCGAGCCCTCTGCGCACGTCGTCCTGCGCGGCGGAGATCGCCAGCGTCGCCGCGTTGGACTTGGGGGCGAGCGCCAGCGCGATGGTGGCGTGGCTGAGGGTGAGCGCCGCCTCCGGGAAGCCGATCATGGCGACGGCCTGGGCGGCCGCCACCGCCGTCGGCAGCGCGGTGGGGTCCGCGAGCCCGATGTCCTCGCTGGCCGAGATCATCAGCCGCCGGGCGATGAACCGGGGGTCCTCCCCCGCCTCGATCATCCGGGCCAGATAGTGCAGTGCCGCGTCCACGTCGGACCCGCGAATGGACTTGATGAGCGCGCTGGCCACGTCGTAGTGCTGGTCGCCGTCACGGTCGTACTTCACGGCGGCCCGGTCGACGGTCGCCTCGACCGTCTCCAGCGTGATCTCCGCCTCCTGCGTGGCGATGGCGGCACCGGCCGCGGCCTCCAGCGCGGTGAGCGCCCGGCGCGCGTCGCCGCCGGCGATCCGCAGCAGGTGCGCCTCGGCGTCCTCGGGCAGGGTGACCGCCCCGCCGAGCCCCCGCTCCTCGGTCAGCGCCCGGCGCAGCAGGGAGCGCAGGTCGTCGTCGGTCAGCGGCTCCAGGGTGAGCAGCAGGGAGCGCGAGAGCAGCGGGGAGATGATCGAGAAGTACGGATTCTCCGTGGTGGCGGCGATGAGCGTCACCCAGCGGTTCTCCACGGCGGGCAGCAGGGAGTCCTGCTGGGCCTTGGAGAAGCGGTGGATCTCGTCCAGGAAGAGGACGGTCTCCTTGCCGAAGCCACCGGTGGCGCGGCGCGCGCTCTCGATGACGGCGCGGACCTCCTTGACGCCGGCGGTGATCGCGGAGAGCTCCACGAATCGCTTGTTGGTGGCCTTGCTGACCACATACGCCAGGGTCGTCTTACCGGTGCCGGGCGGGCCCCACAGGATGACGGAGGACGCCCCCGCCGGACCGCCCCCGTCGCCGACGAGGCGGCGCAGGGGCGAGCCCGGCTTCAGCAGATGCTGCTGGCCGACGACCTCGTCGAGGGTGCGGGGGCGCATCCGGACAGCGAGGGGGCTGCTGGACGGGTCCTTCTCCTGGCGGTCTTCGGCGGCTGCGGTAAAGAGGTCGGGCTCCACGTCATGAAGCCTAAGCGACCCCACTGACAGGGCCGCCTACGGGAGTGGCCCGGCGATCAGCTGGTCCAGAAGTCCCACCAGCGGGTCAGGATCAGCATGCCGATGATCCCGATCCACATCACCGGAAGCACCCAGGGGAACTCGGTGAGCCCGTTCCGCAGCCAGGCCGGGGCCGGGAGGATGCGGTGCTTGACGTTGTGCGTGGTCACGTAGCAGAACATGACGATGGTGGCGACCCAGGCGAGGCAGCACCACAGGCAGAGCGAGTTGATGTTGTACAGCGACTGGTACTGGAGCCAGGTGCAGAAGCCGACACCGAAGAGCATCCCGGCGTTCAGCCCGAGCCAGAACCAGCTCCGGTACCGGGCACCGGCGAGCAGCCCCATCCCGACCGCGATGACCATCCCGTACGTGACCAGACCCAGCATCGGGTTGGGGAACCCGAACGCGGAGGCCTGGTCGCTCTTCATGATGTTGCCGCACGCGACGACGGGGTTGAGGCTGCAGCCGGGCGTGAAGGAGGGGTCCTCCAGCAGCTTGAACTTGTCGATCGTGATGACCCAGGAGGCCAGCAGGCCGGCCGCGCCGGTGATCACCAGAAGCAGGGCGAGACCGCGTCCGGCCCCGAAGGTGCGCTTGCGGCCGCCCTCGTCCTGATCGGAGGAGAGATCGTGGTCTACCGCTGCAGTCGTCATATCGCCGTTCCGTCACCGAGTGGTCAGCCGGGCAAGGTCATTGTGCCGCAACCCCGTACCGGCCCACCGTTCGATGGACATAAAGACGTACGTCGACGAAGGCCCCGACGGTCGGACTCGGACGGCCGCGAGGCCCCGACGACCGAGGATGGACGGCTTCCCGGTGCCGGCCCGTCGAAGCGGAGCCCATGACCGGCCCCCAACGGGGTGCGCCGTCAAGGGTGAACGCACGCTCGCCGGGTTGACGGCGGACGGAAAAGCGCGGCCGCCGGGACCCCGGCGGCCGCGCTTGCTTCCTTGCTCAGCCGAGCCTCTTCGCCAGCTCCGCCGCGGCCTCCGCCAGCGGTACCGCGGTCTGCTCGCCGGACTCCATGTCCTTGAGCTGGACGACGCCCTCGGCGAGATCCCGCTCGCCCGCGACCAGGGTGTAGCGGGCGCCCGAGCGGTTGGCGCTCTTCATCGCGCCCTTCAGGCCGCGGCCGCCGAACGCGAAGTCGGCGGCGATGCCCGCGCGGCGCAGCTCGGTGACGACGCCGAACAGCACCCGGCGGGCCTCCTCGCCGAGCGGGACGGCGTAGACGCTGGTGGTGGCGGGGAGGTCGAGCTCGACACCCTCGGCCTCCAGGGCGAGGACCGTGCGGTCCACGCCGAGCGCCCAGCCGACGGACGGCAGCTCGGGGCCGCCGATCATTTCGGAGAGGCCGTCGTAGCGGCCGCCGCCGCCCACCGCGGACTGCGAGCCGAGTCCGTCGTGGACGAACTCGAAGGTCGTACGGGTGTAGTAGTCGAGGCCGCGCACCAGCTTCTCGTCGTCCTCGAAGACGACCCCGGCCGCCGTGATCAGGGCGCGGACCTCTTCGTGGTACGCCTTGCACGCGTCGCACAGGTAGTCGCGGAGCTTCGGGGCGTCGGTCAGCTGCTTCTGGACGTCGGCCCGCTTGTCGTCCAGGACGCGCAGCGGGTTGATCTCGATGCGGCGGCGGGTCTCCTCGTCGAGGTCCAGGTCGCGCAGGAAGGTCTGGAGCGCCTCGCGGTAGACCGGACGGCACTCCTTGTCGCCCAGCGAGTTCAGCAGGATGCGGAACTGGCGCAGGCCCAGCGAGCGGTACGCCTGGTCGGCGAGGATGATCAGCTCGGCGTCCAGGACCGGGTCCTCGGTGCCGATGGCCTCGGCGCCGACCTGCGAGAAGTGGCGGTAGCGGCCCGCCTGCGGGCGCTCGTAGCGGTAGTACGAGCCGGAGTACCAGAGCTTGACGGGGAGGTTGCCGGCCTTGTGGAGGTTGGCCTCCAGGGCCGCGCGCAGGACGGAGGCGGTGCCCTCGGGGCGCAGCGCCAGCTGGTCGCCGCCCTTGGTGGTGAGGGTGTACATCTCCTTGGTGACGATGTCGGTGGACTCACCGACACCGCGTGCGAACAGCTCGACGTTCTCGAAGCCGGGCGTCTCGATGTAGCCGTAGCCGGAGTCGCGCAGGGGCGCGGAGATGGCCTCGCGCACCGCCAGGAACGTCGCGGAACGGGGCGGGGTCAGGTCGTACGTGCCCTTGGGGGCCTGAAAGGTGCTCACGTGATTACGTCTCTCGTCTACAGTCCTCGGCGCGGCGCCGCGTCCAGCCCGTTCAGATACGGGTTGGTCGCGCGCTCGCGGCCGATGGTCGTCTGGGGGCCGTGGCCGGACAGCACCACGGTCGAGTCGTCGAGCGGCAGGCACACACGGGCCAGCGACTCGAGCAGCTCGGCGTGGTCGCCGCCGGGCAGGTCGGTGCGTCCGACGGAGCCGGCGAAGAGCAGGTCGCCCGAGAAGAGGACCGGCGGAATGTCCGCGGCCTCGGGCATCCCGAACGTCACCGACCCCTTCGTATGGCCGGGCGCGTGCGAGACGCCGAACTCCAGGCCGGCCAGGGTCAGCTTCGCCCCGTCGGTCAGCTCCTTGACGTCGTCCGGCTCCCCCACGGTCAGCTCGCCCATGAGCGGCATCCCGATGGAGCGGCCGAGCGCCTTCTCCGGGTCGCTCATCATGTAGCGGTCCTCGGGGTGGATCCAGGCGGGGACGTCATGGGCGCCGCAGACGGGCACGACCGAGGCGACGTGGTCGATGTGGCCGTGGGTGAGAACGACGGCGACGGGCTTGAGCCGATGCTTCTTCAGCGCTTCCTCGACGCCCTGGGCGGCCTGGTGGCCCGGGTCGATGATCACGCACTCCTCACCGGCGGCGGGGGCGACCAGATAGCAATTGGTCCCCCAGGCCCCGGCGGGGAACCCGGCAATAAGCACGATCGTCCTTAATGTTCGGCGGAGGATGCGGCCCGCAGTACAAGGATGCGGCGGATCAGAGCCTACCGGCGCTCCTCATGACACAGGTAACCCATATACGGTACGGGCAGCTCAGGCCCCCATCCGACGATCCACGACGTAACAAGGAGCCCAACCGGTGTCCAGCAGCGAACAGCGGCGGCGGCAGCTCGCCCGGGAGAAGTTCGAGCGCCAGCAGAAGCGCCGGGAGGAAGCCCGCCGCAGGACGAGGCGCATCACCGCGATCGTCGCGGCCTCGGTGGCCGTGGTCGCCGTCGTGGGCGTGAGCGCGTTCGTCGTGGCGGGCAAGGACGACGACAAGGACAAGAAGAGCGATGCGGCGGCGAGTCAGAGCCCCACTCCGGAGCCTTCGGAGAGCGAGAGCAAGGCTCCGCTCCCCGCGATGAAGATCGACAAAAAGGCGAAGTACACGATGTCGCTCACGACGAGCCAGGGTGACATCGGGTTCTCGATGGACGCGGCGAAGACCCCGCAGACCGTGAACTCCTTCAAGGCGCTCGCCGACAAGGGCTACTTCGACGACACCAAGTGCCACCGGCTGACCACCCAGGGCATCTTCGTGCTCCAGTGCGGCGACCCCAAGGGCGACGGCACCGGCGGTCCGGGCTACAACATCCCGGACGAGAACCTGGACGCGCTCGGCAAGGCGGGCGGTGACGGCACGGTCGTCTACCCGCCGGGCACGGTGGCGATGGCCAATACCGGCCAGCCGAACTCCGGCGGCAGCCAGTTCTTCCTGGTCTACAAGGAGACGAAGCTCCCGCCCACGTACACCCCGTTCGGCACGATGGACGACGCCTCGCTGAAGGCCGTCCAGAAGGTCGGCGAGGCCGGGGTCGAGGGCGGTGCGGGCGACGGCGCCCCGAAGAAGGCCGTGACGGTGGAGAAGGCGACCGTCGAGAAGAGCTGAGCCCGCGCGGCACAGCGACCGGCAGGGAGAGGGGCCTCCGCCCGGGGCGGAGGCCCCTCTCCCTGCCCGAGCGGATAATTTCAGCCGCGCTGAGTGCGGACAGCCGGGCGGCCGGTCGCCTAGATTGGCGTTGTGCAGGGCGGGCGAGGCCCGCCCCAGGAAACTGTGGACGATGCCCGGGGGGCGAACCCCCTCGCAGGCATCAGGTGGAGGAGGCGCTGTGAGCAGCGACCCGTGGGGCCGCGTCGACGAGACGGGCACCGTGTACGTGCGTACAGCCGAGGGCGAGCAGGTCGTCGGATCGTGGCAGGCCGGTTCCCCCGAGGAGGCTCTGGCCTATTTCGAGCGCAAGTACGACGGCATTGTGGTCGAGATCGGCCTCCTCGAACGGCGGGTGAAGACCACCGATCTGTCGGCCAAGGACGCGACGACGGCCATCGACCATCTGCGGCAGCAGGTCGACGAGCACCACGCGGTGGGGGACCTGGACGCGCTGCGCAAGCGGCTGGACGCGCTCGTCGCGACGGTCGAGGCGCGGCGCGAGGAGCGCAAGGCGCAGAAGGCCAAGCAGACCGACGAGGCCAAGCAGGCCAAGGAGGCGCTGGTCGCCGAGGCCGAGGAGCTGGCGCGGAGCGAGCAGTGGCGGTCGGCCGGCGAGCGGCTGCGGGCGCTGGTGGACACCTGGAAAGGTCTCCCCCGCCTCGACCGCAAGTCGGACGACGAGCTGTGGCACCGCTTCTCGCACGCCCGCTCGGCGTTCTCCAAGCGGCGCAAGGCCCACTTCGCCGCGCTGGACGCCCAGCGCGAGGAGGCCCGCAAGGCCAAGGAGAAGCTGGTCACCGAGGCCGAGTCGCTGTCCGGCTCCACGGACTGGGCCGGCACGGCGGCGCGCTACCGCGACCTGATGACCGAGTGGAAGGCGGCGGGCCGCGCCCAGCGCGAGGCCGAGGACGACCTGTGGAACCGTTTCCGCGGTGCCCAGGACGTCTTCTTCGCCGCCCGCAGCGAGGTCTTCGCGGAGCGGGACGCCGAGCAGGGCGAGAACCTCAAGCTCAAGGAGGAGCTCGCCGCCGAGGCCGAGAAGCTGGTGCCGGTGAAGGACCTGAAGGCGGCCCGCGCCGCGTTCCGGTCCATCAACGAGCGCTGGGAGGCCATCGGCCACGTACCGCGTGACGCCCGCCCGAAGGTCGAGGGCCGGATGCAGGCGGTGGAGCGCGCGCTCCTGGAGTCCGAGGAGTCCGAGTGGCGCCGGACGAACCCGGAGGCGCGGGCCCGCGCCGCGGGTCTGACCGGTCAGCTCCAGGCCGCCGTGGACAAGCTGCGCGGCCAGATCGACACCGCGCGCGCCCAGGGCAACAACGCCCGCGCGGACAAGCTGGCCAAGGAGCTGGAGGGCCGCCAGGCGCTGCTGGACCAGGCGCTGAAGGGCCTGGAGGAGTTCGGCGGCTGAGAAGCCCGACAGGAAGGCCCCGGTACGCGCTGCGTGCCGGGGCCTTTCCGTTGTCGCTGTTACGGCCTGCGGGCGGACGTGACCCGGTAGACGTCGTAGACGCCCTCCACGCCGCGTACGGCCTTCAGGACGTGGCCCAGGTGTTTGGGGTCGCCCATCTCGAAGGTGAAGCGCGAGGTGGCCACGCGGTCGCGGGACGTCTGGACGGCCGCCGACAGGATGTTGACGTGCTGGTCGGAGAGGATCCGGGTGACGTCGGAGAGCAGCCGGGAGCGGTCCAGCGCCTCGACCTGGATGGCGACCAGGAAGACGGAGGACTGGGTGGGCGCCCACTCGACGTCGAGGATGCGCTCGGGCTGCTGCGACAGCGACTCCACGTTGACGCAGTCCGCGCGGTGCACGGAGACGCCGCTGCCCCGGGTGACGAAGCCGATGATCGGGTCGCCGGGGACGGGCGTGCAGCAGCGGGCGAGCTTGACCCAGACGTCCTCGACGCCCTTGACGACGACGCCGGGGTCCGCGTTGGCGCGGCGCTTGCTGCGACCGCCGTGCGAGGGCGGGGTGGACTCGGCGATGTCCTCGTTGGCCTCGTCGTGGCCGCCGAGGGCCTGCACCAGCTTCTGGACGACGCCCGCCGCCGCGACATGACCCTCGCCGATCGCCGCGTACAGCGAGGAGATGTCGGGGTAGCGCATCTCGTGGGCGAGGGTGACCAGGGAGTCGCCGGTCAGGATGCGCTGGATCGGCAGGTTCTGCTTGCGCATGGCGCGCGCGATGGCGTCCTTGCCCTGCTCGATCGCCTCGTCGCGGCGCTCCTTGGAGAACCAGGCGCGGATCTTGTTGCGGGCGCGCGGCGACTTGACGAAGCCGAGCCAGTCCCGGGAGGGCCCGGCGCCGGCCGCCTTGGAGGTGAAGACCTCGACCAGGTCGCCGTTGTCGAGCGTCGATTCGAGCGGGACGAGCCGCCCGTTGACGCGTGCTCCTATGGTCCGGTGGCCGACCTCGGTGTGGACGGCGTACGCGAAGTCGACGGGGGTCGCGCCGGCGGGCAGCGCTATGACGTCGCCCTTCGGCGTGAAGACGAAGACCTCGTTGCGCGAGAGGTCGAAGCGCAGGGACTCCAGGAACTCGCCGGGGTCCTCGGTCTCCTTCTGCCAGTCCAGAAGCTGGCGCAGCCACGCCATGTCGTTGACCGTGTCCTGGCCGCGCCCGGTGTTCTTGGGGACGTCGGTACGGACCTTGGAGGCGCCCGCGACGGCTTCCTGCTTGTACTTCCAGTGGGCGGCGATGCCGTACTCGGCGCGGCGGTGCATGTCGAACGTACGGATCTGGAGCTCGACGGGCTTGCCGCTGGGACCGATCACCGTGGTGTGCAGCGACTGGTACATGTTGAACTTGGGCATCGCGATGTAGTCCTTGAACCGCCCGGGCACCGGGTTCCACCGGGCGTGGACGGTGCCGAGCGCCGCGTAGCAGTCGCGGACGGTGTCGACGAGGACGCGGATGCCCACCAGGTCGTAGATCTCGGCGAAGTCGCGGCCTCGCACGATCATCTTCTGGTAGACGCTGTAGTAGTGCTTGGGGCGGCCGGTGACGGTGGCCTTGATCCGGGCGGCGCGCAGGTCGGACTGGACCTCGTCGGTCACTATGGCGAGGTATTCGTCGCGCTTGGGGGCGCGCTCGGCGACGAGGCGGACGATCTCGTCGTACATCTTGGGGTAGAGGATCGCGAAGGCGAGGTCCTCCAGCTCCCACTTGATGGTGTTCATGCCCAGCCGGTGCGCCAGCGGAGCGTAGATCTCCAGCGTCTCGCGGGCCTTCTTCTCCTGCTTCTCCCGCTTGAGGTAGCGCATGGTGCGCATGTTGTGGAGGCGGTCGGCGAGCTTGATGACGAGGACCCGGGGGTCCTTGGCCATGGCGACGACCATCTTGCGTACGGTCTCGGCCTGGGCGGCCTCGCCGAACTTGACCTTGTCCAGCTTGGTCACGCCGTCGACGAGCAGGGCGACCTGGTCGCCGAAGTCGCGCTTGAGGGTGTCCAGGCCGTACTCGGTGTCCTCGACGGTGTCGTGGAGCAGGCCCGCCATCAGCGTCGCCGGGTCCATGCCCAGCTCGGCGAGGATCGTGGTGACGGCCAGCGGGTGGGTGATGTAGGGGTCGCCGCTCTTGCGCTTCTGGCCCCGGTGCCAGCGCTCGGCGACCTGGTAGGCCTTCTCGATCTGGCGGAGCGTGGCCGTCTCGATCTTGGGGTCGTTGCCCCGGACCGTACGCAGCAGGGGTTCCAGGACCGGGTTGTACGGGCTGGAGCGCTGTACGCCCAGCCGGGCGAGGCGGGCCCGCACCCGGTTGGAGGAGCCGCCGGAGCGGGAGGCGGAGCCGGTGGCGGATCCGGACTTCGCGGGGGGCGCGGGGGGCGGGGGCTTGGGCGTGGCGGGGGCCGGTTTCCTGGCCGGAGGCTGCGCGGGGCCCGTCGTCCCGGCCGGTTTCGGCGGGGCCTCGGGGGCCGCGGGCTTCACGGGAGGAGCGGCGGGCTTCGCCGCCCGGGGGCGCGCGGAATCGGCGGCCGGCTCGGCGGGCGCGGGCGCCGGCGCGTTCGAGGGCGCAGCCTTCTCCGGCGTGGCGGGGGCCGCCACGGGCTTGTCGGGCTGCGGGGCGGCGGCTGACTGGGCCTCGTCTGGCAAGAGCGCTCCTCGTGCGGATCCGGGGTACCCGGAGAGCCCATGGTATCGATCCCCCGGCGGGACCTCGCCCGGGGACAGGGGACGGGAAAGCGGGCACCGGAACAGATCCGGCGCCCGCCCTTGTATACATCGTCCGCCGCACGACGTGCGGTCCCTGAGACAGCCGACTCGTCTTCGTCAGGTCACCGGGACGGCGGGTGAGGTCCTATCGCCATTCGAGGAGCGAGGCACCCTTGATCTTGATGATCTTGTTCGCGGCCACGTTGCCCCACGGCACCTTGATGGCGCCCGTCTTGCCGCAGCCGGCCTTGTGCCACTTGTCCCGGCCCTTGCTGTCGAAGCCGAGAACCTGAATGCACGGCTTCCCGCGGGTGGCGCTCCACTGGTACACCGCCTTGTACCCCGGGCGTCCGAAGATGGAGCACTGGTCCTTGGCGGTGCTCCACTTGCCCGGAACGCCGCCGGCCTTCTTCCACTTGCTGGGGCAGGCCGCCGCGAGCCCGATCGTCGATTCCGTGGCCGTCGGCGCCGCGCTCTGAGGAGCCTTGGTCTGCGGAGCCGCGATCGCCGGGGCGGTCGCGCCCGACAGCGCCGCAGCGGACATGAGAGCCACGGCCCCCGTGGCGAGCTTGTACGAGATCTTCATGAATCGTTCCCTCGGGTATAGCTAAACCCCCTTGCGGGGGTGGTCACCCCAGAGTCAACAACCATCACTTTGTTCCCACCAGCAACATCCAAGCCAACCGAACGCGCATCTGAGACAAACGTGGACCACCTGCTCCCAAGGAAAGAAAGCAGCAGCTCAGCAGGGTGGAGAACACAGAAGAGGGCTGCGGGTCCATGACCCGCAGCCCTCTTCCTTCTTCCTCGCTACGTTGCGCCTGCTATGACTCACGCTCCCCGTCTTCAGGCAGTGGCCGGAGAACAGTCGTCAGCCACTGTGATCGCGGACGGTCGTCAGAGCGAGATCAGCGCCTCCAGCGGGGTGCCGGCGAGGCCCGGCTCCAGGCGGGCGCGGCCCGCGAGGAAGCCGAGCTCCATGAGCACCGCGACCCCCGCGACCTGGGCGCCGGCCCGCCGGATGAGGTCCAGCGAGGCCTCGGCGGTGCCGCCGGTGGCGAGGACGTCGTCGATGACCATGACCCGGTCTTCGGCGTCGAGGTCCTCGGCGTGGATCTCGATCTCCGCGCTGCCGTACTCCAGCTCGTAGGTCTGGCTCAGCGTGGCTCCGGGGAGCTTTCCGGCCTTGCGGACCGGGACGAAGCCGATACCCGCCCGGACCGCGACGGGCGCGGCCAGGATGAAGCCGCGCGCCTCCAGGCCGACGATCTTCGTGGCGCCGTGCCGTACGCACAGCTCCGCGAGGGCGTCGGTGAGCGCCGTGAAGGCGACCGGGTCCGCGAGCAGCGGGGTGATGTCCTTGAACACCACGCCCGGCTTCGGGTAGTCCGCGACATCGCGGATCCGGCTGAGCAGCAGCTCCCTGAGGGATTCGGTGGTGCTCGTCATCGCTCAGCGCTTCCCGGGGGTGCGGTGCGACCGGGGGCGGCCGATCGCCGTACCCGCGGTCTCCGCGTCGTCGCGCAGGTCCTCGGGGCCGTCATCGGGGGACTCGCCCTTGGCGGCCGCGGCGGCCCGCTTGGCCAGGACCCGCTTCTTCAGCGCCTTCATCTGCGGGTCGCGTTCCTTGAGGTCGGCGACGAGCGGCGTGGCGATGAAGATCGAAGAGTAGGCACCGGCGGCGAGACCGACGAACAGCGACAGCGAGATGTCGTTCAGCATGCCCGCGCCGAAGACACCGCCACCGATGAAGAGCAGCCCGGCCACCGGCAGCAGGGCCACCACCGTGGTGTTGATGGAGCGGACCAGGGTGCTGTTGATCGACCGGTTGGCGATCTCGCTGTACGTGAAGCGGGTCTGCTTGGTGATGTCCTTCTGGCCCTCCTTGAGGCTGTCGAAGACCACCACCGTGTCGTACAGGGAGTAACCGAGAATGGTCAGCAGACCGATCACCGTGCCCGGGGTGACCTCGAAGCCGACCAGGGCGTAGACGCCGACCGTGATGGTGATGTCGTGGATCAGCGCGATGAGGGCGGCGACGGCCATCCGCCACTCGAAGGCGATGGCCAGATAGACCACTACCAGGACCATGAAGACCCCGAGACCGGTCCACGCCTTGTTGGCGATCTGCTCACCCCAGCTGGGGCCGACCAGGTCCGCGTTGATGTCCGCGGCGGGGATGCCGAGCTCGTCGGAGAGGGTCTCCTTGATCTCGTTGGCCTTCGCGGTGTCGACCTCGGTGATCTGGATGCGCAGACCGCCGTTGCCGAGCTCCTGGACGATCGCCATGTGCCCGGAGGCCTCGGTCGCCACGTCGGTGACCTGGGCCGTGGAGATCTGGGCCTTGGTGTCGGTCGTGAAGACCGCGCCGCCCTGGAACTCGATGCCCATCTTGAGACCGCCGACCGCCACGCCGATGATGGCCGTGATGGTGATCAGGATCGAGACGCCGTACCAGATCTTCCGGTTGCGGATGAAGTCGTAGCCGACCTCGCCGCGGTAGAGCCGGGCGCCGAGATTGCCGAGTCGCGACATCTCACGCCTCCTTCGGTTCGGTGGGGGCGTTCACACGGCGCGAGCGACGCAGCGGCGGCTGGGCGCCGAGCCGCTTCGGGTCCAGTCCGGACCACGGGCCGCCCTTGGAGAAGAACTTTGTCCGACCCATGAGCGTCATGAGCGGCTTGGTGAAGAAGAACACCACGACGACGTCGAGCAGGGTGGTCAGGCCCAGCGTGAACGCGAAGCCCTGCACCTTGCCGACGGTGACGATGAAGAGCACCGCGGCCGCCAGGAACGACACGAAGTCGGAGACCAGGATGGTGCGCCGGGCACGCGGCCAGGCCCGCTCGATGGCCGGGCGGAGCGTGCGTCCCTCGCGGATCTCGTCCCGGACGCGTTCGAAGTAGACGATGAACGAGTCGGCTGTGATGCCGATGGCGACGATGGCGCCACAGACGGCCGGGAGGTTCAGCGCGAAGCCGATGGCCGGACCCAGCAAGGACATGATCGTGTACGTCAGGACACCGGAGACCAGGAGGCTCAGGAGCGCGATGAACGAGAGTCCCCGGTAGTAGACGACCAGGTAGAGGACGACCAGCGCCAGACCGATGGCACCGGCGATCAGTCCGCCCTTGAGCTGCTCGCTGCCGAGCGCGGCGGTCACCGTGGTGACGCTGACTTCCTTGAACGTGAGGGGAAGCGCGCCGTAGGACAGGATGTTGCCGAGGTCCTCGGCCGACTGCTGGGTGAAGCTGCCGGAGATCTGGGCGTTCTTGCTGAGCGCCTGGCTCACCGAGGGAGCGGAGACGACCTCGCCGTCCAGAACGATCCCGAACTGGTTCATCGGCGGCTGCTGCTGGGCGAGCCGGCCGGTGATCGTCTGGAACTTCTTGGCGCCGGCGGAGGTGAACTCCATCGACACGATCCACTGGCCCGTGCGCTGGTCGATGGCGGCCTTGGCGTCGTCGACGTCACTGCCGGAGACCTCGGCCGGGCCGAGCACGTACTTCTCGTAGGAGCCCGGGACGTTCGAGCCGCAAGCGACGATCGAGTCGCTGGGCTTGGCGCCCTGGCCCGCCTCGGTCCGCTGCTTGGGGTCGGTGCAGTCGAGCTTGGTGAACTCCTCCTGGAGCTTGGCCGTGGCCGGGTCCGCGGAGGGCGACGCCTCGGGGGACTCCGACGCCTTCGGCTTGTCGGAGGCGCCGGGGGTCGGGTCGTCCTTCGTCAGGGCGCCGGTGACCGCGCGGCCCTGGGTGGTGGCACTCGCCGAGGGGGTGGCCTCCGAACCGGTGGCCTCCTCGCCCTGGGGCTTGTCCTCGTCCGTCGCCTTGTCCTCGCCCTGGGCGGACTCGCCGGGCTTCGGGGTGCCGGAGGCCGAAGGGCTGGCGGAGTCGGAGGGCTTGGGCGCCTCGGGGCCGCTCGCCTGCACCGTCAGAACAGGCCGGAAGTAGAGCTGGGCGGTGGTACCGACCTGCTCCTGGGCCTGCTTGGAGTTCGTCCCCTTGGGGATGTTGACGATGATGTTCTTGTTGCCCTGGGTCTGGACCTCGGCCTCGGAGACGCCCAGACCGTTGACCCGCCGCTCGATGATGCCGACCGCGGTGTCCATGTTGGTCTGGTTGATCGCGTTCGGCTTGCCGGGCTGGTTCTGCGCTTCCAGCGTGATCGACGTGCCGCCGGCCAGGTCGATGCCCAGCCGGGGTGTGGTGTGCCCGGACAGGAACATCCCGCCGGCGAGCGCGACCATGACGATGAGGATCAGCGCCAGGGCACGCCCCGGCCTGCCCTGACCGACGGCCGGCCCTCGGCCCTTCTTGGGTGCTGCCACCTTCTCGTTTCTCCCTGTCCAACCGCCCCGCGCCGGGTACGCGCCCGAGCGGCCACGAAGTGTAGTGGGGACCCTGCCCCCGCAGACGACCGCACGGTCCCGGGGACGCCCCGCGCCGGTGGGCGCGCGACGTCCCCGGGATCGTGAGAACTACTTGGAGTCGGCGTCGCCGTCGGTCTTGCCCCCGCCCTTGGCGTCCTTGACGTCCTCGGTCGCCTTGACGTCCTTGGCCGTGGCGTCCTCGGTCTTCTCGGCGTCGTCGGCCGCACCGTCCTTGCCCAGGTCGATCTTGGCGACCTCGGCGTCGCCGTCACCGGTCAGCGACGAGGCGTCGTCGGGAACGACGGTGCCGTCCGTGTCCAGCTCCGGGTCGTCGCCGTGCACGATGCGGTTGTACTCCGCGTCGTCCAGGACGGCGCCGATGGCGTTCTTCGCGTAGACGGCGTGCACGCCGGGGGCGACCTCGAGGAGCACGGTGTCGTCGTGGACTTCCTTCACGGTCGCGTACATGCCCCCGATCGTGCGGACGCCGGTACCGGGCTGCATGTCGTTGCGCATCTGCGCGGCCGCCGCCTGCTTCTTCTTGGCGGAGCGGGTCATCAGGAACATGGCCCCGATGAGCACGATGAAGGGGAGAAGAGTGATGAGATCCACGGGACGGGAATTCCTTCGCACGACCGCGACTGGAATGCGGCCTCTATATACGGGGGTGGGTACACCGACCGGTTAGGGCGGCATCGGCGGAGTCTAGATGAGTCCGCATCGATGGAACAACGCCCAGCATGGCACCCAGGTTCCTGTCCGCGCGAACCTGTGACGTATCACGCCCCGAACAGACCCTGTTGTCCCTTTACGCCGTGCTGCGGCGGGACCAGTCCCAGGTGGGCCCAGGCCGCGGGGGTGGCGACCCGGCCGCGCGGGGTCCTGGCCAGCAGTCCTTCCCGTACGAGGAAGGGCTCGGCGACCTCCTCGACGGTCTCGCGCTCCTCCCCCACGGCGACCGCCAGGGTGGACAGGCCCACGGGGCCGCCGCCGAACAGCTTCAGGAGGGCGCCGAGGACGGCGCGGTCCAGCCGGTCGAGTCCGCGGGCATCGACCTCGTACACCTTGAGGGCCGCAGCGGCGATCTCCCGGTCGATCGCTCCCTCCGCCTTGACCTGGGCGTAGTCGCGGACGCGGCGGAGCAGCCGGTTGGCGATACGAGGGGTGCCCCGGGAGCGTCCGGCGATCTCGGCGGCGCCCTCCACGTCGATGGAGACGTCCAGGAGTCGGGCGGAGCGGTGGACGACGCGCTCCAGCTCGGCGGGGGCGTAGAACTCCATGTGCCCGGTGAAGCCGAAGCGGTCGCGCAGCGGGGGCGGCAGCAGTCCGGCCCGGGTGGTGGCCCCGACCAGGGTGAAGGGGGGCAGTTCCAGCGGGATCGCGGTGGCGCCGGGACCCTTGCCGACGATGACGTCGACCCGGAAGTCCTCCATCGCCATGTAGAGCATCTCCTCGGCGGGCCGGGACATGCGGTGGATCTCGTCGAGGAAGAGGACCTCACCCTCCTGGAGGGAGGAGAGGATCGCCGCGAGATCGCCGGCGTGCTGGATGGCGGGGCCCGAGGTGATGCGGATCGGGGCGTTCATCTCGGCGGCGATGATCATCGAGAGGGTGGTCTTGCCGAGGCCGGGGGCGCCGGAGAGCAGCACGTGGTCGGCGGTGGCGCCGCGGGCACGGGCCGCCTTGAGGACCAGGTCGAGCTGTTCGCGGACCTTCTCCTGGCCGACGAACTCCTCCAGGTCCTTGGGGCGCAGCGCCGCCTCGACCGCGGTGTCCTCGCCGTCCGCGTCGGCGTCGACCAGCCGGTCGTCGAAGACCGGGCCGGTCGGCTCGTCGGTCTCGGGTCCGGTCTCGTCCCAGTTCATCAAGGGCCTCTTCGGTGGTTCGGTGCCGGTCAGCGTGCGCGGTTGAGAGTCTGCAGGGCGGCCCGCAGCAGCTGGGGCACGGGGGGTGCGGTGCCCTCCGCGGCGGCTGCCTCGGCCTGCGGGGCGACGGCGTTGACGGCCTCGTCGGCCTCGCGGCTCGCGTAGCCGAGGCCGATGAGGGCGGCCTGGAGCTGATCGCGCCAGCCCGAGGTGACGGGGGTGCCGATGCCCTGCTGGCCGATGTGCGCGCCGACCGGTTCGCCGAGCCGGTCCTTGAGCTCCAGCAGCAGCTTCTGGGCGCCCTTCTTCCCGATGCCGGAGACGGCGGTCAGCGCCTTCTCGTCGCCGGTGGAGACCGCGAGCCGCAGGGCGTCGGGGCTGTGGGTGGCGAGCATCGCCTGGGCGAGCCGGGGTCCGACTCCGCTGGCCGTCTGGAGCAGCTCGAACACCTGCCGCTCGTCGTCGTTCGCAAAGCCGTACAGCGTGAGGGAGTCCTCCCGGACGACGAGGGAGGTGGCGAGCCGCGCCTCCTTGCCGACGCGCAGGTCGGCGAGGGTGTGCGGGGTGCACTGGACGGCCATGCCGATGCCGCCGACCTCGATGACGGCCGTGGTCGGGGCGAGGGCGGCCACCGGGCCGGAGACGAAGGCGATCATGCGGTGCGGCCTTTCAGCGTGCGCGGGGCGCGGGAAGCGCCGGAGGTTCGGGGTGCGGCGGACGCACCGGGCGCGGGGGCGATGCCGGAGGTACCGGTCGCGCCCGAGGTCCGGCGGGTGCCGGAGGTCCCGGGCGCGCCGGAGGTCTGGGGGGTGCCGGGCGCGCCGAGGGTGCCGGAGGTACCGGTTACGCCGGGAGCGTTGCCGGACGATCCGGGCGTACGGGATGTGCGCGGCGTGCGCGAGACGCCGGTCGCGCCGGAGGTTCGGGGGGTGCCGGAGGCCCCGGGCGCGCCGGACGTGCGGTGGGCCGCCACCGCCTGCTGGAGCCGGTTCTGCGCGGGAGCCCGCCAGATGTGGCAGATGGCGAGGGCCAGGGCGTCGGCGGCGTCGGCGGGCTTGGGCGGCGCGTCCAGCCGGAGCAGCCGGGTCACCATGGCCCCGACCTGGGCCTTCTCCGCGCGGCCCGATCCGGTGACGGCGGCCTTGACCTCGCTGGGCGTGTGCAGGGCGACCGGGATGCCCCGGCGGGCGGCGCAGAGCATGGCGATCGCGCTGGCCTGGGCGGTGCCCATCACCGTACGGACGTTGTGCTGGGCGAAGACCCGCTCCACCGCCACGTAACCCGGGGAGTACTCGTCGAGCCAGGCTTCGATGCCCCGCTCCACGGCGACGAGCCGGTCGCCCAGCTCCGCGTCGGACGGGGTGCGCACGACGCCGACGCCGAGCATGGTCAGCGGGCGGCCCGCGACCCCCTCGACCACACCGACACCGCACCGGGTCAGCCCCGGGTCAACGCCCAGAACCCGCATGGAGCCCCCCTGTTCTCGCTGCTCGCGACGCCCACTCGTTCATCTGTTCCCGCAGGCTATCGGCTCGCACCGACAAAGCCTCGCAACCACATGACGACGGGCCGACGGGGTGTCCCCGTCGGCCCGTCGTACCGTGCTGTGCCGGCCGCGCCTCAGGCGTCGACCTTCTCCATGACCTCGTCGGACACGTCGAAGTTGGCGAAGACGTTCTGCACGTCGTCGCTGTCCTCCAGCGCGTCGATGAGCTTGAAGATCTTGCGGGCGCCCTCTTCGTCCAGCTCGACCTGCATGGTCGGCAGGAAGTTGGCCTCGGCGGAGTCGTAGTCGATGCCCGCCTCCTGGAGGGCGGTGCGCACCGCGACCATGTCGGTGGCCTCGCTGACCACCTCGAAGGCCTCGCCGAGGTCGTTGACCTCCTCGGCGCCCGCGTCGAGGACCGCGCCGAGGACGTCGTCCTCGGTCAGCTCGCCCTTGGGCACGATCACGACGCCCTTGCGGTTGAACAGGTACGAGACGGAGCCCGGGTCGGCCATCGAGCCGCCGTTCCGGGTCATCGCGACACGTACGTCGGACGCGGCGCGGTTGCGGTTGTCGGTCAGACACTCGATGAGCACCGCGACACCGTTGGGGCCGTACCCCTCGTACATGATCGTCTCGTAGTCGGTACCGCCCGCTTCGAGACCGCCGCCGCGCTTGACGGCGGAATCGATGTTCTTGTTCGGGACGGAACTCTTCTTCGCCTTCTGGATGGCGTCGACGAGTGTCGGGTTGCCATCGGGGTCGACACCGCCGGAGCGGGCCGCGACCTCGATGTTCTTGATCAGCTTCGCGAAGAGCTTGCCGCGCTTGGCGTCAATCACGGCCTTCTTGTGCTTCGTCGTAGCCCATTTAGAGTGGCCGGACATCTGCCTTCTCCTTCGCGTCACCAAAATCGAGTCGAACCCGAGAGATCCTACCGGGGTCCGCTCACTTCACTGCGCGCACCATGTCCACGAACAGAGCGTGCACGCGATGATCGCCGGTCAGTTCGGGATGGAACGACGTGGCGAGGACATTTCGCTGGCGTACGGCCACGATGTGACCGCCGTGCTCGGCGATGACCTCCGCCTCGGCCCCGACGGACTCCACCCAGGGGGCGCGGATGAACACACCCTCGACGGGGCCGTCGTCGATCCCGGCGACCTCGACCGAGGCCTCGAACGACTCGTTCTGCCGGCCGAAGGCGTTGCGCCGCACGATCATGTCGATGCCGCCGACGGTCTCCTGGCCCGAGCGCGGATCGAGGATCTTCTCGGCCAGCATGATCATGCCGGCGCAGGTGCCGTAGACGGGCATCCCGGCCCGGACCCGTTCGCGCAGCGGCTCCATCATGCCGAAGAGGACCGCCAGCTTGGACATGGTGGTCGACTCGCCACCCGGGATGACCAGGCCGTCGACCTCGGCGAGCTCCTCGGGGCGCCGGACCGGCCTGGCCAGGGCGTCAGCCGAGGCCAGGGCGATCAGGTGCTCCCGTACGTCGCCCTGGAGCGCCAAGACGCCGATCACAGGGGTGTCGCTCATCAGTGGTTACCAGCCGCGGTTGGCGTAGCGCTCGGACTCGGGCAGGGTGTCGCAGTTGATGCCGACCATGGCCTCGCCCAGGTTGCGGGAGGCGTCCGCGATGACCTTCGGGTCGTCGTAGAAGGTGGTGGCCTTCACGATGGCGGCGGCGCGCTTGGCCGGGTCGCCGGACTTGAAGATGCCGGAGCCGACGAAGACGCCCTCGGCGCCGAGCTGGCGCATCAGCGCGGCGTCGGCCGGGGTGGCGACGCCACCGGCGGAGAACAGCACGACGGGCAGCTTGCCCAGCTCCGCGACCTCCTTGACCAGCTCGTAGGGAGCGCGGAGGTCCTTGGCGGCGGCGTACAGCTCGTTGTTGTCGAAGCCGCGCAGACGCGCGATCTCGTTCTTGATCTGGCGCAGGTGGCGGACGGCCTCGACGACGTTGCCGGTGCCGGCCTCGCCCTTCGAGCGGATCATGGCCGCGCCCTCGGCGATGCGGCGCAGGGCCTCGCCCAGGTTGGTGGCACCGCAGACGAAGGGGGTGGTGAAGGCGAACTTGTCGCTGTGGTTGACCTCGTCGGCCGGGGTGAGGACCTCGGACTCGTCGATGTAGTCGACGCCGAGGGACTGGAGGACCTGGGCCTCGACGAAGTGGCCGATGCGGGACTTGGCCATGACGGGGATGGAGACGGCCCCGATGATCTCCTCGATCATGTTGGGGTCGGACATCCGGGCCACGCCGCCGTCCTTGCGGATGTCGGCGGGGACCCGCTCCAGGGCCATGACGGCCACGGCGCCCGCGTCCTCGGCGATCTTCGCCTGCTCGGCGTCGACGACGTCCATGATCACGCCGCCCTTGAGCTGCTCGGCCATGCCGCGCTTGACGCGGGCGGTGCCGGTGGCGGGGGACTCGGCGGACTGCGGGGTGCTGGGAAGCGTGGACACGGGACCTCACTCGGTGAAAGACGCTGGATACTGCATCGCCGAGCAAACGCTGTGGGAGCAGGCCACAGCAAGGGCCAATGAAGAGGCCGTGGATCGTTTTGGCCTGGGATCCGCCCGTATCTCAGGTACCCGGCCGGTCCGCGAGGGCCACCGGCGGGGCGTCGTCCATCTCGAAGGCGAGCGGGAACGGGGCGTGCCCGGCCAGCCGCAGGAGCCGGACGGTGCGGTGCCGGCGCAGGGCGCGGGCGGCGCGCACGGCGTCGTTGTGGAAGCGGCGGGCCATGGGCACGCGGCGTACGGCGGCGGCCAGTTCGGTGGCGGCGTCCTCGCCGCCGGGGATCTCCTTCACCGCGTCGACCTGGGCCGTTTCGCCGAAGACGGCGCGCAGGGCGGTGCTCAGTTCGCTCTCGGCGACCTCACGGTGGTCCTCCTCGGCCTGCCGGGCTGCGTGCGCGGCCTCGTACAGGACGATCGAGGCGGCCGGGTCCAGGACACCGGAGGTGGCCAGCTCCTGGGTGACCGAGGCGCGGCGCAGCAGTTGGGCGTCGAGGGCGGCGCGGGCGGCGTCGATCCGGGAGTGCAGACGGTCGAGCCGGCCGGCGGTCCAGCTGAGGTACACGCCGATCGCGATGAGCGCGAGGACGATCCAGACGATGAGGGTTACGGTCACGGGCCCACACGCTACCGTCGCCGGCGGCCCCCGCTTCAACAGGAGGCCGCGTACCGGGGCCCGGTCCCCGCCACCGTCGGCTGCGGGCCCCCGGAGCTCAGTCCCGCGCGGGCCCCCGGAGCTAGTCCCTCGCGGGCCTCCGGGGCTCAGTCCCGCGCGAGCCCGAACCGGGCCCGCAGCCCGGAGCGTTCGTCCGCCGCGACCGAGGCGGCCCCGTCGGTCACCGTCTCGTACACCGCGAGGATGTCGGCCCCCACCGTCGCCCAGTCGAAGCGCCGTACGTGGGCCTCGCCCCGCTCCCGTAGCCCCTTGCGGCGCTCCGGGTCGCCCAGCAGCCGGATCGCGGCCTCGGCCAGCGCGTCGGCGTCCTCGTTGGCGAACAGGTCGCCCGCCGCCCCCTGGTCCAGCACCTGCGCGAAGGCGTCCAGGTCGCTGGCGAGGACCGGCGCACCGGCCGACAGCGCCTCGACCAGGATGATGCCGAAGCTCTCGCCGCCGGTGTTCGGGGCCACGTACACATCGACACTGCGCAGCAGCCGCGCCTTGTCCTCGTCGCTGACCATGCCGAGGAACTCGACGCGCTCGCGCAGCTCCTTCGGCAGCGTGGCCACCGCCTCCTCCTCGTCCCCGCGCCCGGCGACCAGCAGCCGGGCCTCGGGGTGGGCGGCGAGGATCGCGGGCAGCGCCTTCATCAGGACGGGCAGGCCCTTGCGGGGTTCGTCGATGCGGCCGATGAAGCCGAGCGTCCGGCCCTGCCATTCCGCCTTCGGCTCGGCGTCGGCGAAGAAGCCGACGTCGACGCCGTTGGGGATGACGACGGCGTCCCCGCCGAGGTGCTCGACCAGGGTGCGCCGGGCGTACTCGCTGACCGCGATCCGGGCGCTGATCTTCTCCAGCGCGGGCTGGAGGATCGGGTACGCGGCGATCATCGCCCGGGAGCGCGGGTTGGAGGTGTGGAAGGTGGCCACGATCGGGCCCTGCGCCGCCCAGCAGGCCAGCAGGCCCAGCGACGGGGAGGTGGGCTCGTGGATGTGGATCACGTCGAACGTGCCGTCGTGCAGCCAGCGCCGTACCCGGGCGGCCGACAGGAAGCCGAAGTTCAGCCGGGCGACCGAGCCGTTGTACGGGACCGGGACGGCCCGGCCCGCCGAGACGACGTAACGAGGCAGCGGGGTCTCGTCGTCGGCGGGGGCCAGCACGGAGACCTCGTGGCCGAGCCGGATCAGGTGTTCGGCGAGGTCCCGGATGTGGAACTGCACGCCGCCCGGTACGTCCCAGGAGTACGGGCAGACGATGCCGATCTTCACGTGGGTTCCCCCCGGGGATCCAGGTCGTCCAGCCAGAGCCGCTGAAGCATGTGCCAGTCCTCCGGGTGCTCGGCGATCCCGCCGGCGAAGGCGTCGGCCAGCGCCTGCGTCATCGCGGAGGTCTTCTCGGTACGGGTGCCCTCCTCGGGCACCTCGACCGCCGGGTGGACGCGGGCGCCCATCACCGGCGTGCCGTCGTACCAGAGGGTGACCGGCAGCAGCAGGGCGCCCGTCTGCTGGGCGAGCAGCGCCGGGCCCGCGGGCATCCGGGCGGTGGCGCCGAAGAACGACACCTCGACGCCGGTCGCGGACAGGTCCCGGTCCGCGACCAGGCAGACCAGGCCGCCCGCGCGCAGCCGCCGGGCCAGGGTCCCGAAGGCGGCCCCGCCGCTGTGCGGCAGGACCTCCATGCCGAGGCCCTCGCGGTAGGCGACGAACCGGTCGTAGAGCGTCGCGGGCTCCAGGCGTTCGGCGACGGTGGTGAAGGGGACCTTGAGGTGGGTGGTGACCCAGGCGCCCGCGTGGTCCCAGTTGCCCAGGTGGGGAAGGGCGATGATCACGCCCTTCCCGGCGTCCAGGCCCTCGGTCAGGTGGTGGGCGTCCTTGACGTCGATGCCCTCCCTGATCCGCTCCGGGCTCCAGGTCGGCAGCCGGAACGACTCCATCCAGTAGCGCATGTAGGAGCGCATCCCGGCCTTGGACAGCTCGGCCAGCCGCTCCGGGCCCGCGTCCGGGACGACGCGCGCCAGGTTCGACTCCAGGCGCAGCACGCTCTTGCCGCGCCGCTTCCAGACCTGGTCGGCGATGGTCCGGAAGAGGCGGGTGGCGGCGGGCTCGGGCAGCGTCTTGACCGCGCTCCAGCCCAGTCCGTACAGCCCGTCGGTGAGCCGGCCCCTCAGCGCGCTCACCGGTCGGCCTCGCTCCCCTGCCCGGCGGACCCCGCGGAATCCGTGGCGGCCGGTCCCGTGACGGCCGCCTCGGCGGCGTCCGCCTCCGCCGACTCGCGGCGTACGGTCACCACCCGCTGGATCAGCGTCACGAGGCTGCCGACGGCGACGATCCACAGCGCGATCGGGAGCAGGACGTCGATGCCGGGGACGCCGAACGTGTGCAGTCCGGCGAGACCGGCGGCGACCAGCGAGATCACCAGGCGTTCGGCGCGCTCCACGAGGCCGTTGACCGCGACCGGCAGCCCGATCGACTCGCCGCGCGCCTTGGTGTACGAGACCACCTGGCCGCTGGCCAGGCAGAAGATCGCGACGGCGCAGAGGATGTTGTCGTCACCGCTGCCCGCGTACCAGAGGGCGAAGCCGGCGAAGATCGCCCCGTCGGCGACCCGGTCCAGCGTCGAGTCGAGGAACGCGCCCCACCGGCTGGAGATCCCGGCCTGCCGCGCCATGTTGCCGTCGACGAGGTCGGAGAAGACGAAGATCGTGATGACGATCGTGCCCCAGAAGAACTCCCCCATCGGGAAAAAGACCAGCGCACCTGCCATCACTCCGGCCGTACCGATGAGAGTGACCGCGTCGGGGCTGACCCCGAGGCGGAGCAGCAGAGCGGCGAACGGTGTGAGGACACGCGTGAAGAATGCACGCGCGTACTTGTTCAGCATGGCCTTCCCGAGGGTTCGGTTCGCCGGGCGGCCCCTTCGGCCACCGGCTGGCCCATCGTAGTCACGGCCGGTCCCTTCCACCGGACGGGCACCCGCCGCCGGGTGTCACCCGGCCCGTGCCCCGCCGTGTCCGGGGCGCGGTCCATGGACGAGGGCGCCCGTGCGCGAGATATGGACGAGGCCCCGTCGCGGTGCCAAGCTCGAAGGACCGCGGGCGTCGCCGAGACCGCCGCGGCGGCCTCTCCACCCCGTGACCACCGCTGCTCCGCGCGCGGTCGCCCTCCCCCGCACCGCGCCGTCGACCGGGAGGCACGCACCATGGGCGACAAGGCACACGCACACCCCGGAGCCGCCGGAGGAGCACCGGCGGCCGTCCGCCCCTCCGCCGTACGGAACGTGGTGCTGGTCGGCCCCAGCGGATCGGGCAAGACCACCCTGGTCGAGGCCCTGGCCCTGACGGCGGGGGCGGTGAACCGGGCCGGCCGGGTCGAGGACGGGGCGACCGTCTCCGACTACGACGAGATCGAGCAGCGCCGACGGCGTTCCGTACAGCTCTCGCTGGTCCCGGTGGCCTGGGACGGGTGCAAGGTCAATCTGCTGGACACCCCCGGCTACGCGGACTTCGTCGGGGAGCTGCGGGCCGGTCTGCGCGCGGCGGACGCGGCCCTCTTCGTCGTCTCGGCGGCCCAGGAGGCGCAGTCCGTGGCGGCGACCACCCGGGCCGCCTGGGAGGAGTGCGCGCTCGTCGGCATGCCGCGCGCGATCGTCGTCACGCACCTCGACACCGCCCGTACCTCCTTCGACGACATGACCCGGATCTGCGCCGGGAACTTCGGGGGCGACGACCCCGACGCCGTACTGCCGCTGTACCTGCCCGTGCTGGGTCCCGAGAGCGCCGACGGGCACGCCCCGCTGACCGGCCTCACCGGCCTGCTGAGCCGGCGGATTCTCGACCACTCCTCGGGCGAACGCACCGAGCTGCCGCCCGCGCCCGAGCAGGAGGAACCGCTGCGGGCTGCCCGGGACCGGCTGATCGAGGGGATCATCGCCGAGAGCGAGGACGAGTCCCTCATGGACCGCTACCTCGGCGGCGAGGACATCGACGTCGCGACCCTGATCGCCGATCTGGAACGGGCCATCGCCCGGGGCTCCTTCCACCCCGTCCTCACGGCGGCCCCGGCGGCCGAGGGCGCCCGCCAGGGCATCGGCACCGTCGAACTGCTGGAGCTGATCACGCGCGGCTTCCCGACCCCGCTGGAGCGCACCCCGCCCGTCGTCACCACCCCATCGGGCGAGCCCCGCCCCGCGCCGGTCTGCGACCCGGACGGCCCGCTGGTCGCCGAGGTCGTCAAGACGTCCTCCGACCCGTACGTGGGCCGCGTCTCGCTGGTCCGCGTCTTCTCCGGCACCCTGCGCCCCGACGACTCCGTGCATCTGTGCGGCCACGGCCTGGACGCCACGGGGCACGCCCCGCGCCCCTGCCACGAGGCGGAGATCCGCGTCGGGGCGCTCACCTCTCCGTTCGGCCGCCGGCAGCACGCGCTGGACCGGTGCGTCGCGGGCGATCTGGCGTGCGTGGCCCGGCTCGGCGAGGCGGAGACCGGCGACACGCTCTCCCCGGCCGGCGACCCGGTCCTGATCGAGCCTTGGTCGACGCCGGACCCGCTGCTCCCGCTGGCCGTACGGGCGCACGGCAAGGCGGACGAGGACAAGCTGTCGCAGGGCCTGGCCCGGCTGGTCGCCGAGGACCCCACGCTGCGCCTCGAACAGAATCCGGACACCGGCCAGGTCGTCCTGTGGTGCCTGGGCGAGGCCCACCAGGAGGTGGCCCTGGAGCGGCTGCGCAGCCGTTACGGCGTCCAGGTCGACGCGGAACCGCACCGGGTGCCGCTGCGCGAGACGTTCGCCGGGCGGGCCGCCGGGCGCGGACGGCACGTCAAACAGTCCGGCGGACACGGCCAGTTCGCGATCTGCGAGATCGAGGTGGAGCCGCTGCCGCCGGGCTCCGGCATCGAGTTCGTCGACAAGGTCGTCGGCGGTGCGGTGCCGCGCCAGTTCATCCCCTCGGTGGAGAAGGGGGTGCGGGCCCAGGCCGCCAAGGGGCTGTCCGCCGGGCACCCGCTGGTCGACGTACGGGTCACGCTGCTGGACGGGAAGGCGCACTCGGTGGACTCGTCGGACGCCGCGTTCCAGACCGCCGGAGCGCTCGCGCTGCGCGAGGCCGCGGCCGCATCCCGCATCAAGCTCCTGGAGCCGGTGTGCGAGGTGAGCGTCCTGGTCCCCGACGACTACGTGGGCCCGGTGATGAGCGACCTGTCGGGGCGGCGCGGCCGGGTCGTGGGCACCGAGCAGAGCGCGGGCGGGCGCACGCTCGTACGGGCGGAGGTGCCGGAGATCGAGGTCGGCCGGTACGCGGTGGACCTGCGCTCCCTGTCGCACGGCACCGGCCGCTTCGACCGCGCGTACGCCCGGCACGAGGCGATGCCGCCGCAGATCGCCGACCGGGTCCGCGCGGAGTCGGCGGACGGGTCCCCCGGCGCGTGACCGGCGCACTGTCGCACACGCCGTCCCGTTCACGCCGGTGACCGGTGGTGGTGTGATCCGGACGATACGCTGTGGTCGCAGCTCAGAAGGTATGCCGCGTACGGTAGTTGGGCACACCGCAGGAGCAGACGTGCGGCGAGTGGGGGCGACAAGGTGGCCAACGACGGATTCGACTTCTCACCCGGGGCCCAGATCCCGATCCAGGGCGCGGGCAGTCAGACCGTGGCGACCAACGCCCTGGCCTCGGCGGCGTACCGGGACAGTCCGGTGGAGACGATCCTCGACGCCAACAGCGAGTGGCACAAATCGCAGGTGAAGCCGGGCGCCTCCAAGCTCTTCAAGTCCGACTACTTCAAGCCGAATCTCGGTGAGGCGTTCGCCCGTGCCGTCCAGGAGCGCATGCTCGGCGGCGCCCGCAAGGCGCTCATCCAGTCCTTCGGCACGGACCCGCAGACCGTGGTGGAGCACTGCCTGTCGGCGAACAACCTGCGCAAGGCCCGCGACACCCGTCTCACCCTGGTGACCGTGGTGTTCGGCGTGCTGTTCCTGCCCGGCATGCTGGCCTGGGTGATCGCCTTCCGGATCCGGGACGCGCTCAACAAGTCCAGCGACCCGGCGTTCAAGGCCGTCGGCACGGTGCTGCTGGCCGCCTTCGGCGTGGGTGCGGTGATCCTGCTGGTGAAGCTGCCGCTGGACAATTTCTGGTACCTCTACCTCCGGGGCGCGATCGTCGCCCCGGTGATCGGCTGGGTGCTCGCCAAACGGATCGCGGAGACCTCGGCCCGGGACCTGCGGGCCCGCTGGGAAGGCCTTCTCTCCGGCACCGGGGTGATCGCGAAGATCCCGGAGGCGGTGCCCAAGAACCCCAACGAGACCGCGCGCGAGGCGCTGCGTCAGGGCCTGGAGAAGCTGTCGGCCGAGCAGCAGTCGAACGCCGTCTTCTACGCCGGCCCCAAGGGCGTCCTCGGCATGGGCACCCGCTGGGGCAGCTGGCAGCTGGCCGAGGAGCTGACCCCCAAGGACCCGACGAAGGAGATCCACCAGTTCCGCAGCTGGGACCTGATCCGGATCATCCACGACCAGCTGAAGATGCTGGAGCGCGGGCCGCTGAACACCGGCGGCTTCCCGAAGCCGTCCGTGAAGCACTGGATCGTCTCGCCCATCGGGGAGAACGCCGACGCCGTCACCCGCCCCGAGGGCGAGGACGTCGCCACCTTCCAGGTGAAGCCCCACGAGATACAGCGGATCTGCAACCACCAGCAGTTCGGCAGCGGTGACCGGCACTACCTGGGCGTCCAGTTCACGCTCTGGGACGGCCAGCTGGTGATCACCATGATGATCACCGTCACCGTGCTCCACGAGACGCTGCGCATCGAGGTCACCGGACATGCGCTCGGCCCGGTGCACGGACTGTTCCTCACCAAGCCGGCGGCGAAGACGAAGACGGTGAACAAGACCGTCCGCTTCTGGGAGACCCGGGACGTCCAACTGGCGCTGGTGGACGCCAAGGAGGTCGTCCGGCTGGCCCTGCGCGCGCCCCTGACCTGGTATCCGCCGATGCTGGACTACCTGGGCGGGAAGATCGTGCTGCCCGAGCCGTTCGGACTGCGGCACGCGTGGGCGGCCAAGCCGTGGAACCACCGCTTCATGGCGGACGACGCGATGCGTGCCGCCACCCCGGTGCTGCGGGCGGTCCACTCGGCGGCGATGCGGGTCCTCGCGGAGAACGGCGTCGACACGGAGCGCTTCGACAACCGCTCGGGCATACTGAGCGGCCTCGTCCAGGACCCGGCCCCGCGCAAGGCCGACGTCTACGACGCGTAGGTACGACGCGTACGGCAGAGGCCCCCGCCGCGGCGGGGGCCTCTGCGTTCGATGTCCTAGACGGCGGCGGGCCAGGCGTCGGCCAGCATCGCCCGGGTGTCGCCCAGCAGCTGGGGCAGCACCTTCGTGTGGCCGATGACCGGCATGAAGTTGGTGTCCCCGCCCCAGCGCGGCACCAGGTGCTGGTGCAGGTGGGCGGCGATCCCGGCACCGGCGACGGAGCCCTGGTTCATACCGATGTTGAAGCCGTGCGCACCGGAGGCGGCGCGCAGCGCGACCATCGCCCGCTTGGTGAAGTCCGCCAGCTCGGCCGTCTCCGGACCGTCCAGCTCCGTGTAGTCGGCAACGTGCCGGTAGGGGACGACCATGAGGTGCCCGCCGTTGTACGGGTAGAGGTTCAGCACCGCGTAGACGTGCTCGCCGCGCGCCACCACGAGCCCGTCCTCGTCGGATTTCGCCGGAATCGAACAGAACGGACAGCCGTCCTCGGCCCCCGGGCCGCTCGGCTTGTCCTGGCCCTGGATGTACGCCATCCGATGGGGCGTCCACAGGCGCTGGAATGCGTCGGGCGTCCCCACGCCGATCTGCTGCTCCGGCTCACTCGTCATGCCGATCAGCATATTGCGTCACCCCGGCCGAGCGTGTCGCCGGGGCCGCACCGCCCGGCCGCCCACGATGCTGAGGCGATGAGCGACCGAACCACCCCCGATCCACCCGCCCGGCTGACCCGCTGGGAGCAGCGCACGGAGGTGCCGCTCTTCCTCGCGGGGCTGATCTTCCTGACGGGGTACGCGGTCCGGGTGCTGACCCCGCACGACGCCGAACCCTGGAACGACATCGCGCTGATCCTCGTCTGGTCGACCTGGCTGCTCTTCCTCGCCGACTACGCGATCCGGCTGCACCTCAGCGGCCTGGGCGCGCGCTTCCTCCGTACGCACTGGCTCGACACCGTGGTCCTGCTGCTGCCGCTGCTGCGCCCGCTGCGGATGGTCAAGGTGTACACGGCGGTCCAGCGCCGCCACGACCGGCCCCGGCTGGACCTGTACGCGCGCGTGATGGCGTACGCGGGGGTGACGGCCGTCCTGCTCGGCTTCGCCGCCTCGCTCGCGGTCTACCACCTGGAGCACCGCGCCCCGGACGCCTCGATCCGCACGTTCGGCGACGCGGTGTGGTGGGCGTGCGCGACGCTCACGACGGTCGGTTACGGGGACGCCACCCCGGTCACGTTCTGGGGGCGGGTGGTCGCGGCGGGGCTGATGGCCTGCGGTCTGGCGCTGCTGGGCGCGGTGACGGGGTCGTTCTCGTCGTGGCTGATCCAGGTGTTCACCCGGGAGGACGAGAAGCGGCCCCCGGAGCGCGGGTAGCGCTCCAGGGGCCGTACCCCGATGAGGGGATCAGACCTGTACGCGGTCCTCGACGGCCTTCGCGATCTTGGCGATGGCCTCGTCGACCGGGATGCCGTTCTCCTGCGAACCGTCGCGGTAGCGGAAGGAGACGGCGCCGTTGGCCATGTCCTCGTCACCGGCGATGATCATGAACGGGACCTTGTTCTTCTGCTGGTTGCGGATCTTCTTCTGCATCCGGTCCGAGGACGCGTCCACGTCCACCCGCAACCCCTGCTTGCGCGCCTTGGCGGCGAACTCCTGGAGGTAGGGGATGTGGGCGTCGCCGATCGGGATGCCCACGGCCTGGACCGGGGCGAGCCAGACCGGGAACGCGCCCGCGTAGTGCTCCAGGAGCACGGCGAAGAAGCGCTCGATGGAGCCGAACAGGGCACGGTGGATCATCACCGGGCGCTGCTTGGAACCGTCGGGACCGGTGTACTCCAGGTCGAACCGCTCCGGCAGGTTGAAGTCGAGCTGCACGGTCGACATCTGCCAGGTACGGCCGATGGCGTCCTTGCACTGCACGGAGATCTTCGGGCCGTAGAACGCGGCGCCGCCCGGGTCCGGGACCAGGGGCAGGCCCTGCTTCTCGGCGACCTGGCGCAGCGTCTCGGTGGCCTCTTCCCAGGTCTCGTCGGAGCCGACGTACTTCTCCGGGTCCTTGGTGGACAGCTCCAGGTAGAAGTCGGTCAGCCCGTAGTCGCGGAGCAGGTTCAGCACGAAGGTGAGCGTGCGGTCGAGCTCCTCCGCCATCTGCTCCTTGGTGCAGTAGATGTGCGCGTCGTCCTGGGTGAAGCCGCGCGAGCGGGTCAGGCCGTGCACGACGCCCGACTTCTCGTACCGGTACACCGTGCCGAACTCGAAGAGGCGCAGCGGCAGTTCGCGGTAGGAGCGGCCGCGCGCGTCGAAGATCAGGTTGTGCATCGGGCAGTTCATCGGCTTGAGGTAGTAGTCCACCCCGTCGTCGAGCTGCATGGGCGGGTACATGCCGTCGGCGTACCAGTCCAGGTGGCCGGACTGCTCGAAGAGCTTGCCCTTGGTGGCGTGCGGGCTGTAGACGAACTCGTAGCCCTCCTCCTCGTGCCGGCGGCGCGAGTAGTCCTCCATGGCCCGGCGGATGACGCCGCCCTTGGGGTGGAAGACCGCGAGGCCGGGGCCGATCTGGTCGGGGAAGGAGAAGAGGTCCAGCTCGTTGCCGAGCTTGCGGTGGTCGCGCTTGGCGGCCTCCTCCAGGAACTCCAGGTGCGCCTTCAGCTCGTCCTTGGTGGGCCAGGCGGTGCCGTAGATGCGCTGGAGCATCGGGTTCTTCTCGCTGCCGCGCCAGTACGCCGCCGCGTTGCGCATCAGCTTGAACGCCGGGATGAAACGGGTGGTGGGCAGGTGCGGACCGCGGCAGAGGTCCTTCCAGCACAGCTCGCCGGTCTTGGCGTCGAGGTTGTCGTAGATGGTCAGCTCGCCGCCGCCCACCTCGACGTCCGCGCCGTCGTCCGAGGAGGCGGAGCCCTTGATGCCGATGAGCTCCAGCTTGTACGGCTCGTTCGCGAGCTCCTCGCGGGCGTCCTCGTCGGAGACCACACGGCGGGAGAACTTCTGGCCCCGCTTCTGGATCTCCTGCATCTTCTTCTCGATGGCCTTGAGGTCCTCGGGGGTGAACGGCTTCTCGACGT
The DNA here is from genome assembly GCF_000261345.2 of Streptomyces globisporus C-1027. Lineage (NCBI taxonomy): Bacteria > Bacillati > Actinomycetota > Actinomycetes > Kitasatosporales > Streptomycetaceae > Streptomyces > Streptomyces globisporus. The sequence continues at coordinate 1,263,763 of NZ_CP013738.1, forward strand.
CGAAGTCGTAGTAGAAGCCGTCCTTGACCGGCGGACCGATGCCGAGCTTGGCCTCGGGGAAGAGCTCCTGCACGGCCTGGGCCATGACGTGCGCGGTGGAGTGGCGCAGGATGTTGAGGCCGTCCTCGGAGGAGATCTCCACGGGCTCGACGCTCTCGCCGTCCTGGAGGACGTACGAGAGGTCCTTCAGCTCGCCGCCGATGCGCGCGGCGACGACGGTGCGCTGACCCGGGAAGAGCTCACCGGCGGTCGTGCCCGTCGTCACCACGTGCTCTTCCCGCTCGGAATCGCGTTGGATGATCACACGGACGTCTGACACCGGTCTCTCCTGTCTGAGGGGGCACCCCGGCTCGCTCGGCCAGGGAGATACGAATCGTACCGAGCCGTACGCCCCCGACGCGAACGCCTTCCGGGCGGCCCTACGCCTCCTCCCCCGCGCACGCCTCCTCGAAGAAGTCGACGTTCTCCTGGAGCGCCTTCATCAGCCGGTCCCGTTCCGCCTCGTCGACCTGGACGGGCGCGACCTGCGAGGCCCCCGTGAGCCGCCGGAAGCCGCCCCGGTTCTCCAGCCGCCCCTCCACCCGCAGCGGCAGCCCCACGAGGTGGGCGTGGCCCGCGATGCGGTACGCCTCCTCGTCCAGCTCCACGCGGACGTGCGCGACCTCGGCACCGGCCAGCACCCGCAGCCGTACGATCCCGGCGCCGCGCGGCCCGGAGCGGCGCAGCCGGACCACCGCGCCGGTGAGCCGGACCTGCACGGCGGGTTCGTCGCGGAGGTAACGGGCCCCGGCGGCACGCAGGGCGGGCAGGTCGCCCGGGGAGAACTCCACGGGCGCGGGGCGGGCCGGGCAGCCGTCCGGGGTGCCCGCGGCGGGCGCCCACCGCAGATCGATCCGGGCCCCTTCCGAGCCGCGCACCAGGGCGATCAGCGCCTCGGTCAGCTCCCGGCCGACACCCGCGGCGACCGCGCTGTCGAAGGCCTCCATGCCGCCGGTGGCCCGCTGGTAGTCCACGGCCTCCCGGGTGGCGTGCAGGGCGTGGCAGAGCTGGACGGCGACGGCGCGCCCGGAGGCGACGGGGACGTACGCGGTGAGGCTGCGGCCGCCGGCGCCGGGCCCGATCAGGGCGTCGTCGAGGGCGGCCCGGGCCTTCCGGCGGTGCCGGGCTCCGTGGTAGCCGGCCCGGCCGCGGGCCGCGAGTGCCCCGGCCATGAGGACCTGCCGGGCCGCCGACCGCAGCTCCTCGGCCTCGGTCCAGCCCGCGGCCCCGGCCGCTCCGGCCGCCGATTCGGGGACCTCGCGCCACCAGCGGATCTCGTCGCTGGGCACGGCGAGGGAGACGAGGACGTCGCGGGCGGAGGGGTCGGCGCTGCGGCCGAGGGCGAGGAGTGCCTCCTCGACCAGCTCCCCGCTGTCGGGGAAGGCCGCGCTCTCGGGCACCAGCAGGCTGGTGGCCCCGGCGGCGGATCCGGGCGGGGTCCAGCGGCCGTAGCGTCCCGGCGCTCCCCCGCGCCGCTGCCAGCCGTGCCGGCGCAGGAGGGCCCCGAGGACGGCGGGGTCGGGCAGCTCGGTGCCCGCCTCGGCGAGCGGCGGGGGCCAGGGGCGGACGGTGGGGTGCGAGCGGGCGGCGGGCAGTCCCGCCGCGCCCGTGGGCTCGTCCATCGACCGGTGCATCAGGGTCTCCCTCCGGCCCCGACCCGGGCCATGATGTCGCAGAGTGCGCGGTCGTCGAAGATCCGCGAGGTCGGGATGCGCACAGTGGTCCGGTACCGGCCCGTCACCGCGTGGCCGGCCAGGTTGGTCCAGTAGCAGCAGTGGCGCAGATCGAGGCCGCCGGGCCCGGCGCGCAGCCAGTCGTCCTGGCTTCGGGGCACGATCATCACGACCAGGATCTTGTGCACCGTCACCGGGCTGCGGGCGAGTTTGACGAGGTGGGCGTTGTCGAGGGTGAAGGAGAACGCCCCGCCCGCCGGGTGCGGCGGTATCTGGTAGGTGCATTTGAGCTGCACCTTGATGGTCACCTCGTCGTCGACGGTGTGGGTGGGGGCGCCGTGGCTGACGTGCCAGTCGATGCCGTTGTCGGGGAAGGGCTGGGACAGGGAGCATCCCGCCGCCGCCGCGACGGCGTGCAGATAGCCCACCTGCAGGGTCTCCATGCAGGCGGTGGTGGCGAGGGAGCCGCGCAGCGGCGCGTCCGGCTGCTGCGGCGGCCGGGGCCCGAAGGGCTCGGCGCGGGCGGTTCCCCCGGGGTCGGGCTGCGCGAGCGCCATGGCTCCGTGTGCCTTCCGGGCGTGCCGATCGATGGCAGGTGGTCTGCCGGTGGGTTTCGTGGGCGGGACGGATCGACGGACGTCGGCGGCAACTGCCGGACGTCTCACCTGTGTTGTCACCGCATCAGACCGCCCGCAAACGGCGTATCCGGCAAACAGCCCGGGTATCACCGATATCGGGCAGAGGAATGATTCCATCTGCCGTGCGGGTGCGAGGAGTTCGGGGATGATGCACTGGTTCGAAGGGCCGCTGGCCGCTTTTGACACGGAGACGACAGGCGTGGACGTCGAGCAGGACCGGATCGTTTCGGCCGCTCTCGTCGCGCAGGACACCGCGGGCGGTCGCGTCCGCGTCACCCGCTGGCTGGTCAATCCGGGGGTTCCGGTCCCGCCCGGGGCGACCGAGATCCACGGGCTGACCGACGATCACCTTCAGCGCAACGGACGTTGGCCCGCCCCGGTGATGGACGAGATAGCCCGGGCACTGGCGGAGAGCTGCGCGACGGGCCGGCCACTGGTCGTGATGAACGCCCCCTTCGATCTGACGTTGCTGGACCGGGAGTTGCGGCGGCACCGGGCGTCGTCCCTGACGAGGTATCTCGACGGGGTGCCGATGCGGGTGGTGGACCCGCGGGTGCTGGACAAGCATCTGGACCGCTACCGCAAGGGCCGCCGCACACTCACGGATCTGTGCGCGCGGTACGAGGTGGTGCTCGACGGGGCCCATGACGCGGCGGCCGACGCGACGGCTTCGCTGGAGCTGGTGCGGGCGGTGTGCCGGCGCTTCTCGACCCGGCTGGAGCGGCTGTCGCCGTCGGAGCTGCACACCCTGCAGGCGACGTGGCACGCGGCCCAGGCGCGCGGCCTGGAGGCCTGGTTCGCGAAGAGCGGGACGCCGGAGGCGGTGGACCCGTCGTGGCCGCTGCGCCCGGAGCTGCCCGCCGCGGCGTGACGGCGCGGGTGGCCCGGACAGGTGCCCCGGACATGCGAAAGCCGGTCCGCGTGATCGTTGCGGACCGGCTTTCCCCGGTGGGCGATACTGGGTTCGAACCAGTGACCTCTTCGGTGTGAACGAAGCGCTCTCCCACTGAGCTAATCGCCCGGGAACGGGTTGAACCATACAGGGCGTCGCGGGCTTCGTTCAAACCGCTTCCGGCCGCGTTCTACTCAGGGCGTCCCGGCCGGGAAGTGAGTATCCGAGCGCATGTACGGGCCGGGCGGCCGGGTTCACACTCCCGTACATGGAACATGTGCCCCCGCCCGCCGAGGAACTGGCCCGCCTCGACCGTGAACTGGCCGAGCTGGACGCGCGCCGGGCCCAGCTGCTGACCCGGCGCGCCTGGCTGCTCGCCGCGCTGCGACCGCCCGCGCCGACGGCCGCCCCGGGCTGGAACCCGTCGGCCTGGGGCGCGCCTCCCTCCGGCCGGCCGGGCGCTCCGGCCCAGCCGTGGGGCTACGTTCCGCCGAAGCAGCCGTCCACGCCGCGCGGTGCGCAGAACGTGCTGCTGACGCTGGGCGGTCTGCTGCTGACGATCGCGGCCATCGCGTTCACGCTGGTGAGCTGGGGCTCGATGGGGATCGGCGGCCGGTCGGCCGTGCTGGCCCTGGTGACCGTGGGGGCCCTGGCCGCCCCGGCTGTGCTGCTGCGGCGGGGCCTGACCGCGACCGCCGAGGCACTGGCCGCCCTGGCCCTGGTGCTGACGCTGCTGGACGCCTACGCGGTCCACGCGGTGGCGGCCCCGGACACGGACGGGCTCGGTTTCACCGCCGTAGCCGCCGCGGTGCTCGCGGCGCTGTGGACGGCGTACGGGCTGGCGCTGGGCAAGCTGCACCTTCCGCTGCCCGCCGCCGTGGCCCTCGCCCAGTGGCCGCTGCTGTTCGGGGCGTGGGCCGCGGGCGCACCGGCGCTGGTGGTCGGGTGGGCGCTGCTGGCCACGGCGGTGCTGGACGGGGCGATAGCGCTGTGGGGCAAGGGCACCGGGGCGCGGGTCACGGCGTGCGTCGGCGGGTCGGTGATGGCGTTCTCGGCGCTGATCGTGGGCCTGACGCTCTCCGTGACGGCCTCCGGACCGCTCGGGGCTCTGGCACCCGGTGCGCTGCTGCTGACGGCCGCCGCGGCGGCCCTGGCCGGGGCATGGCGCGCGCCGAAGGGTTTCGCGCGGGCGGGCGGTGTGGTGGCCGGTCTCGCGGTGGTGGCCGCGGTGGGCGGCGTACCGGCGGCGGCGGTGCCGGAGAGCTGGGGGGTGCTCGCGTACCTGTCGGCCGGTCTGGCGCTGACGGCGGTCGTCCGGACCGGGCTGCCGAGGGACGCGGTACTCGGGGTGCTGGTGGCGTCGGCGGCGGTGGTGGGCGGAGCCCTGACGGGGGCGCTGCCGGGGCTCGCGGCGGTGCTGCTGGGCCCGGTGACGCTGCTGTCGGACGTGTGGGCGGGATCGCCCGGGAGCTTCCGTTCCGCGCTGGACCCGACGCTGCCGTGGACGGGCCTGGCCGCGGCCCCGGTGGTGCTCGCGGTGTCGGCCGGTCTGCTGGGGGCGGCGTACCGGTGGTGGCCGTCGCTGGCCCGGATCGCCGCGCCGCTGATCGCACGGGAGGAGCCGGGGACGGCCGGTGCGGCCGCGTACGGCGCGGGTCCGGCGGGCTCGGCGGGAGCACCGGGCACCGGGACGCCGGAGGCGGGCGGAGCGGCCGTTCCGGGGACCGGTGCAGAGCCGGGCGCCGGGACCGCAGGGACAGCCGGCACGCCGGCCCCGGGCGCACCCGGAGCGGCCGCTCCCGGGGTTTCCGGAGCGCCCTGGTACGCCGGAGGCCGGGCCGGAGCGTCCTGGTACGCCGGTGGGGCGCCCGCTGCCCGCAGGCGGCCGTCCGGGGCGGCCCTGCGCGGGGCGGCCGGTGCGGGGGCCGCGGTGCTGGGCTGGGGTGCGCTGTTGCTGGCCGGAGCCGTGCTGGATGTGCCGTACGCGGTCGCGGTGGCCGGGGAGACGGTCCTGGTGGCCGGTCTGCTGGCCCTGGCCGTACGCCGCGCGGGGACCGGCCGGGGCGCGTCGGCGGCGGTGCCGGTGACCGCGCTGGTGGTGGCGTTGGCCGCGGCGGTGAGCGCCGGGCTGCTGTCGCTGGCGTCCGAGGGGGCCTCCTACGCCGTCTTCGGCGCGCTGACGGCCCTGTTCGCCGGGGCGTCCGTCCGGGCTGGAGCCGGGGTGGAGCGTGCGGTGTTCGCGGTCGCCGCCACGGTCGGGGCCACCGTGCTCTCCGGGTTCGCGGGCCGCTCCCTGGGGCTCGCCCCGCACGAGGCCGCGCCGCTGATGCTCCTGGTGCCCGCGCTGACGGTGCTGTTCGGGGCAAGGCTGCGGCGGAATCCGGTGGCGTTGCCGGTGGAGCTGACGGGCGCGCTGGGTGCGCTGGTCGCGGTGGGGCTGGCGGTGCCGGACGCGCCGTTCCTGGCCCTGGTGCTCGCGCTGTGCGGTGTGCTGGCGGCGGGTGCGGCGGTGCGGCCGGAGCGGCGCCCGGTGGCGGGTTACCTCGCGGCGGCGCTGTTCGTGCTGGCCACCTGGGTGCGGCTGGCGGCATCGGAGGTGTCGTTCCCGGAGGCGTACACGCTGCCGGTGACCGTGCCCGCGCTGGTGGTCGGTTTCCTGCGGCGGCGCAAGGATCCGGAGGCGTCGTCGTGGACGGCGTACGGGCCGGGGCTCGCGGCGACGCTGCTGCCGAGCCTGACGGTGGCCTGGACCGATCCGGACTGGCAGCGGCCGCTGCTGCTGGGCGTGGCGGCGCTGGTGGTCACGCTGCTGGGTGCCCGGTACCGCCTCCAGGCGCTGCTGCTGCTCGGCGGGTCGGTGCTGGCACTGGACGGGCTGCACGAGCTGGCGCCGTACGTGGTGCAGGTGGCCGGGGCGCTCCCCCGCTGGCTGCCGCCGGCCCTGGCCGGACTGCTGTTGCTGGTGGTGGGGGCGACATACGAGCAGCGGCTGCGCGACGCCCGCCGGCTGAAGGAGGCGCTGGGGCGGATGCGGTGAGCCGTGCCGGTCGGGGCCGCTGTCCGCAGCGGCCCCGACCGGCGGAGGGGTGCGGGGAACGCAGAGGGCCCGGGAGACGGATTCCGTCTCCCGGGCCCTCTGTCCGGGTGGGCGATACTGGGTTCGAACCAGTGACCTCTTCGGTGTGAACGAAGCGCTCTCCCACTGAGCTAATCGCCCGGGCGCACCGCAAACATTACCCCATGTCAGCGGTGCTCCTGGACCGTCCCCGGGCTACTCGCTGATCTTCCACGGCATGGTGATGCCGAACTTCCAGACGTAGATCCCGACCAGCACCGCGACGATCACGAGCCCCACCGTCGTGAGGATGATGTTGCGCCGCCGGACCTTGGGATCGAGGGCCCGCTGCGCCGCCTCGGTGACCTTGCGCTTGGTCCAGCGCAGCACCAGTTGGGCCCAGACGAACTCGGTCGCCCAGATCGCCATGCCGGCGAAGATCACCAGCCAGCCGGGGCCGGGCAGCACCAGCATGAGCACGCCCGCGACCACGACGCCGAGGCCGACGACGAAGACGCCGACCTGCCAGCTCAGGTGCAGCGTTTTCGACGCTTTGATGAAGCCCGGCGCCCGCGAGCCCAGCTCGCGTTCCTCCCGGTCCGATTCCCCCGTGGCGGATGCCGGGGGCGCCTGCTCGGCGACCCTGTTCCGCTCGTCACTCTCCGCGTTCATGGACCCAACTTACCCGACCCGCCGCGGTCACACTTTTGTCACTGGAATGGACGCACAACTCAAAGTTACACGCCGCTGAGCGAGGGACCCGAAGCATCACAAATGGGTCAGAGGGGTTTACAACGCCACCGTAGGTGGCATGTCGATTTCGCCGACGTGCGAATCCCCGAGCGCACACTGAGCGAAAGGCCCTGGCGCTTATGAACACCACGGTCAGCTGCGAGCTGCACCTGCGCCTCGTTGTGTCGAGCGAGTCCTCACTGCCTGTACCCGCGGGCCTGCGGTATGACACGGCCGATCCCTATGCCGTGCACGCCACCTTCCACACCGGAGCGGAGGAGACGGTCGAATGGGTATTCGCCCGTGACCTCCTCGCCGAGGGGCTGCACCGGCCCACCGGCACCGGAGACGTCCGCGTCTGGCCATCTCGTAGTCACGGTCAAGGCGTCGTATGCATCGCCCTGAGCTCCCCAGAGGGAGAAGCCCTGCTCGAAGCTCCGGCGCGGGCCCTGGAGTCGTTCCTGAAGAGGACCGACGCCGCGGTTCCACCCGGCACCGAGCATCGTCACTTCGATCTCGACACGGAGCTCTCCCACATCCTGGCCGAGAGCTGAGCCAGGCAGAGAGCCGCTCGACGCCGTCCGACTCGGGGCGACGGCGTCGTGACGACAACCGCATAGGGCAGACACCGGCGCCGTCGCCGCGGAATCCACCGCGGCGACGGCGCCGGTGCGTCTCACCCCTCCCGCTCCCTCCCCCGGGCGCCGGAGGGGCTCGTTCCGTTCCCGGCCGGGCCCGCACCGGCCCGGGGGCCGACGGGCCGAGCCAGTAGAGTCAGCCGCCATCGGCAGGGGCCCGCCCGCCGGAGGCCAGGGAGCGAAGCGTGCTGATCCCTCACGACACCCGGATCGCCCTCGACACGGTGGTCGATCTGATGAACACCGCGCCGGAGAGCGAGCCGCCGCCGGACGGCACCGGGGACGGACCCGAGGACGGGCTCGCCGACATCCCCGCGCTGTACGCCTTCGCGGAGCGGCACCACATCAGCGGGGTCGGCACGCTCGGCGAGAAGGACCTGGCCGCCGTGCGGGACGTACGGGACCGTTTCGCCGAGGTCTTCGCGGCGCCCGACCCCCGTACCGCGGCCGACCTGGTCAACCGGCTCGTGGCGGCGGCCGGGACCACCCCGCAGCTCACCGACCACGACGGCTACGACTGGCACGTGCACTACTTCGCGCCGGACGCCTCGATCGCCGACCATCTCGCGGCCGACTGCGGCATGGCGCTGGCCTTCATCATCGTGGCGGGCGAGCAGGAGCGGCTGCGGCGCTGCGAGGCCCCGGACTGCGGGCACGCGTTCGTCGACCTGTCGCGCAACCGCTCCCGCCGCTACTGCTCCAGCCGTACGTGCGGGAACCGGCTCCACGTCGCGGCGTACCGGGCCCGGCGCAAGGAAGCCGCGGGCTGACGCCGTCGCCGACGCCACCCCGCGTGGCGGCGCGGCGCGTCACAGCATGAAGAGGTCGTGCAGGGCGGCCATCAGCAGCAGCACCCCGATGACCGTCAGGAAGATCATCAGAGGCGGCTGGGAGAGCGCGAAGAGGCAGCCGCGGGGCTCTTCGGCGGGGCGTGCGGGGGCTTCGCCCCGGGAAGTGTCCACCATCTCGGTGTGATCATGACGCACGCGTGGACAGGTTTGCGCTCAACCGGGGTCATTCCCGCGGGAGTTCACCGTCCCGTGGCCATCGGAAATCGCTCCGGCGTACGGGTCGCCGTCAGGCATTCGGCCCGAACGGGCCCGGGCGCCCCGGCCCGCCGGGCCCGCCGGGCGCGCGGTGCCTCAGATGCCGTGCTTCTTGAGGATCGCCTCGATGTCACTGAAGTCGTCGCCGGGCGCGGCGGCCTCCTGCTTCTTCTTCGGCTTCGCCGCCGTCACCGCGGGCCCGGCCCCGGCGCCCGCGCCCGCGCCGAGCGAGGGGGCGGAGGCGCCCGGGGCGACCGCCTCGTTGCGCCCGGCCGCCCGCGCGGCCTTGCGTTCCGCGCGGGTGGTACCGCTGCGGCGCTCGATGGCGCGGGTGGTCATGAACAGCAGCCAGGAGAGGCCGAGCACCCCGAAGCCGAGCCAGACGCTCGGCTTGAAGGCGATCCCGGCGACCCACTCGACGACCCCGGTCAGCACGAGCCCGATCGGGACGAGGGAGTAGGCGGCGATCCTCGTCGCCGTGAGGAACCGCTTGCGGTACGCGGTCACCGCGGCGATGCCCAGGCCGGCCGCCGACACCGCGGAACAGATGGTCTCGGCAAGCATCACGGCCTCCAGGCGCAGGGGGTACGTCCCTTCCATCCTGCACCGACGAGCGCCGTCGGGGCCACGGCGGCGGTCCACCTCAGGGACATTTCAGGGCCGGGCTCCTCCCCAGGGGGTGGGGTCCGGTGCGGATTGGGTCGCGCCCGCCCGGCCTGGAAGACTGGCCGCATGAGCGATTCCACCCCCGCGGCACCGGTCGTCCTCGACCTCTGGTGCGATCTCGAATGCCCCGACTGCCACCGCGCCCTCGACGACGTACGCGCCCTGCGTGCGCGGTACGGGGACCGCCTCGAGATCCGGCTGCGGCACTTCCCGCTGGAGAAGCACAAGCACGCGTTCGCCGCGGCCCAGGCCGCCGAGGAGGCCGTCGAGCAGGGCCGGGGCTGGCCGTACATCGAGGCCCTGCTGTCCCGGACCGACGACCTCGGCCGCGCGGGCGAGCCGGTGCTCCTCGACGTCGCCCGCGAACTGGGCCTGGACACCGAGGAGTTCGACACGGCACTGATCGACGGCCGGCATCTGCTGATCGTCGACGCCGACCACGCCGAGGGCAAGGCGATCGGCGTCACCGGCACGCCCACCTATGTGATCGGCGACGAGCGGCTGGACGGCGGCAAGAGCCAGGAGGGGCTGCGCGAGCGGATCGAGGAGATCGTCGACCGGACCCTGGCCGCGCGGGACCGGTAGCCGATGGTCGGGGCGGGAACCGGGCGACGGCTCCGGAGGACCGCCTACAGCGCCTTGGCCAGGTTGTACCGAGTCGTCGTGTAGCCCAGGGACTCGTACAGCCGCAGGGCCGGGGTGTTGGAGGCGAAGACGTGCAGACCGAGGCGGTCCACGCGCCAGGCGCGGGTGATGTCCTCGGCGAGCAGCATGAGGGCCCGGCCGTGCCCCCGGCCCCGGTGTTCCTCGCGCACCTCGACGTCGAAGACGTATCCGGCGGTGTCGCCCGGCTCCAGCTCCCGCAGGGCCGCCCACACATGGCCGACGACGACGCCGGCCTGGAGCAGCACCCGGAAGCGCATCCCCTCGGTCGCCAGTCCGTCCGGCAGGTGGGCCGCGTGGTCGGTCTCGGACTTGAGCCGGGCCTGCTCGGGCTCGACGCCGCGGTCGATCCAGTTCTGTGCGTACGTCCGCACGGCGTCCTGCCGCCAGGCGGCGAACTCCTCCTCGCTCATGTCGCGCGAGGTGAGGCCCGCGGGCAGCGGGGCGGTGTCCGGGCCGAGGTCCTTGACCATGTTGCGGCTGCGCTCGGTGTAGCCGAGGGCGGCCGCGAGGCGCCGGGCCGGGTCGTTGTCGGCGGGGACCTCCACCCGGACTCGCGTACAGCCCCACCCCCGCAGCACCTCCTCGGCGGCGAGCGCCGCGATGACGCCCCGGCCCCGTCTGCGCCGGGACTCCTCCACGCTGAGGGAGCGCAGCACGCCGGCGGTCGGGCCGAAGGCGTCGTCGGTGCTGATCGCGACGGAGCCGACGGGCCGCCCGTTGTCGCACACGTCATAGTGGCGGGCCCGCGCGCCGTCGGCGCCCTGCTGAAGCGGCCCGGACGGCCGGAGTGTCGTCGTCATCAAAGGTTTGTATCCCCTGGACGACACCCCGTCACGCGCTTTACGGGTCGAGGTCGTCGCCGGCCCGCTCGGCGAAGATCCGCATGGCCTTCGCCGTCACCGGTCCGATCTCCGGCGTCAGCTCCCGGCCGTCGACCCGGTGCACCGCCTGGATGTCGCGGAGGGTCGAGGTCAGGAACACCTCGTCGGCCTCGGCGAGGACGTCCATCGGCAGATCGGTCTCCTCGGCCCCGGTCCACTCCACGGTCAGCGCGCGGGTGATCCCGGCGAGGCAGCCGGAGGCGACCGGCGGGGTGTGGACGCGGCCGCCCAGGACGACGAACACATTGGAACCGGTGCCTTCGCAGAGCCGGTCGGCGGTGTTGGGGAACAGCGCCTCGGAAGCGCCCCTCTCCCGCGCCCGGGCCAGGGCGACGACGTTCTCCGCGTACGAGGTGGTCTTCAGGCCCGTGAGCGCGCCGCGTTCGTTGCGGGTCCAGGGGACGGTGATCACCGCGGTGCTGTCCGGGCGGCGGCTCACCCCGTCGAGGGCGACGACGAGGCTCGTCCCGTGGTCGCCCCGGTCCGAGCCGAGCGGGGACAGCCCGCCGGTGTAGGTGATCCGCAGCCGGCCCAGGGCGACGGGGTTGGCGTCGATGACCGCGGCGACGGCGCGGCGGACCTCGTCGTGGTCCGGGTCGGGCAGTCCCAGGCCCCGGGCGGAGCGGGTGAGGCGGTCGAGGTGCCGGGTCAGCGCGAAGGGGCGCCCCTCGCTCGTACGCACCGTCTCGAAGATGCCGTCGCCCACGGTCAGTCCGTGGTCGAGCACCGAAAGCCGGGCGTCGTCGGCGTCCCGCAGTCCGCCGTTGACCCAGATCCTCATCATGCGTCCCTTCCTGTCTCCTCGAACATCCCCGACGCTACAGCGAGCAGCCGGGAGGACTTGAGTTCGGTCTCGTCCCATTCGCGCTCCGGGTCCGAACCCCAGGTGATCCCCGCGCCGGTCCCGAATCGCAGGAGCGGCGCAGGCCCGGTCCGGTCGATCCAGAACGTCCGTATGCCCACGGCGAGCGATGCGGCGCCCCGGTCGGCGTCGACCCAGCCGATCGCCCCGCAGTACGGCCCTCGCGGCCCCTGTTCCAACTCGGCGATGATCCGCAGCGCGCTGGACTTCGGCGCGCCGGTGACCGAGCCGGGCGGGAAGGCCGCCGCGAACAGCTCCGGCCAGCCCGCCCCGTCGGCCAGCCGGCCCCGGACCGTGGAGACGAGGTGGACGAGGCCCGGGTGCTTCTCCACCACGCAGAGATCGGGCACCGTCACGCTGCCGGTGGCGCAGACACGGCCCAGGTCGTTGCGGACCAGGTCCACGATCATCACGTTCTCGGCGTGGTCCTTCTCCAGGAGATCGTCCTCGGTCCGGCCGGTGCCCTTGATCGGCCCGGACTCCACCGTCCGCCCGTCGCGCCGGAGGAAGAGCTCCGGGGAGGCGGTGGCGATCTCCACACCGTGGCCGGGCAACCGGATCGTTCCCGCGTACGGGGCGGGGTTGCCGCGGGCGAGCAGGGAGGCCAGGGCGTCGACGTCGGCGGCAGCCCCGCCGCCGGGGAGCGGTGCGGACAGCACCCGGCAGAGGTTGGCCTGGTAGACGTCGCCCGCCGCGATGTGTTCACGGATCCGCCGTACGCCCGCCGTGTAGGCGTCACGGTCCAGCGAGGAGGTCCAGTCCCCGGCAGCGGGCCCGCGCCAGGCTCCGGGCACGGGAGGGGGCACCGCTTCCCTGCGTACGTCGGAGAAGCGGGCGCACACGATACGCCCCTCGAAATCGGCTGATACCGCCCAGAAACCGGACGAGTCGAGCGCCGCGGGATCGTGGGTCACATCCTGCAGACCGGAGGCTATGAGGCCGTCGAAACGGGCCAAGGGGGCGAGGTCGGACACGCGAATGAGTCTAGGACGGTGCACGGTGACCTGCGTCGGGGCCAGGACCGGCCCGGGGTCGCCGCAGCACGCTGCACAAACGCGTTTTTGTACTGGCCCAGGAATCCGCTAGAGTTCAACACGTCGCCGGGACGCGCAAGCGGAACGGGAAAGACAAGCGGACGTAGCTCAGTTGGTAGAGCGCAACCTTGCCAAGGTTGAGGTCGCCAGTTCGAACCTGGTCGTCCGCTCGCAGAAGGTGGGGGATTCTTCCCGAGCTCCCGCCCCTGGTGGAGTGGCCGAGAGGCGAGGCAACGGCCTGCAAAGCCGTCTACACGGGTTCAAATCCCGTCTCCACCTCCAAGGACGATTAGCTCAGCGGGAGAGCGCTTCCCTGACACGGAAGAGGTCACTGGTTCAATCCCAGTATCGTCCACTGATCCGCAAGGATCACCGGTCCGTAAGGATCCCCGCGCGATTAGCTCAGCGGGAGAGCGCTTCCCTGACACGGAAGAGGTCACTGGTTCAATCCCAGTATCGCGCACGCAGTACACGGGCAGTAAACGCAGGTTCACCTGCGCGATTAGCTCAGCGGGAGAGCGCTTCCCTGACACGGAAGAGGTCACTGGTTCAATCCCAGTATCGCGCACCAGCAGGAACCCCCGGCCGTCTCCACGGCCGGGGGTTCTTTCGTCGTACGGTCCATCCGCCCTTACCGCCCTGCGTGGCCCGGCGCCCGGGCCACGCAGGGAGCGGCTCGGAACGGTTCAGGACGAGAAGAGCATCCGGCCGAAGCCCTTCTGGCGGTGGTGGCCGTAGTGCCCGCCGTGCTGCGGCGCACCCCAGGCCGGGGCGTGGGCGGCAGGAGGTGCGGCCGGGTAGGCCTGCGGCGGGGCGGGGGGCGCGGGCGGAGCCTGCTGGGCCCATTGGGACTCCAGGCGGGTCAGGGACTCCAGCTCGCCGTAGTCGAGGAATATCCCCCGGCAACCGTTGCACTGCTCGATCTGAACACCGTTGCGGTTGTAGGTGTTCATCTGCGCGTGACACTTCGGACACTGCATCATCGGCTCGGCTCCTCGCCCTCGTTGTGCCGTCGCCGGAATGTCTGCCCGGCCACGGTCCGTTCACCCTACGACGCGGGACCGGCGGCCAACTCGGGCGGCAACGTAGCGATTCGGGCACAGGATTCGATCATCAGCTGCTCATGCTCGTCCGGATCCCGTTGCTCCGCGGCGCACTTGGCGAGGGCGACGGCGGCCGTCTGCACCGTGAGCGCGCGGGCGGGGACGTCCAGTGCGGGCCAGGGGTCGCCGTCGCCGGGAACGGCCGGTCCCCCGGCGGAGCGGTAGGCGTTCAGGAAGGTGGACCAGTCCTCGGGGGCCAGGAGTCCGGCCGCGTACCAGGCGGCGGGCCGGCCGAGGTCCCAGGCGGGATCGCCCACCCCCGCGTCGTCCATGTCGATGAGCAGCCAGGGCCCGTCGGGGGCGGGGTGGCGGACGAGCTGGCCGAGGTGCAGGTCCCCGTGGCACAGGGAGCCGCCCCTCCGTACGGGAGCCGGGACCTCACCCCGCGCCCAGGCGGGCAGGCCCCGCCAGCCGGCCAGCACGGACAGGGCGGCCGGGCCGCGGGGTTCGACGGCCGGGTCACGGGGCAGGGCGGTCGCGTCGGCGGGCAGGGCGGTCGCGTCACCGGTCCCGCAGCGAACAGCGGTCGCGTCGACGTGGAGGGCCGCGCGCATCCGGGCCACGGCCCGGGCCGCCTTGGCCGGACCGCGCATCGGCGGCAGTGGGAACGGGGGCTTCGTCCGGTGGAGGCGGGCGAGCAGGTCGGCGGCCTCGGCCCAGGGGGCGGCCCCGGGGTCGGCGGGGTCCACGGGCGCGCCGAGCGGCCAGAGGGTGACCGGGCGGGCGGTGGGTGCGGGGGGCTCCGGGGCGGTGAGCGGCGGGAGCAGGATGCCGGTCAGCTGCGGGGCGGCGGCCAGGGCGATCCGGGCGGCCAGCGCCTCGCGGTCGGTGTCCGCGGCATGGGCCTTCGCGACGATCGCGCCGCTGCGCACCACCGTGCCGTCGGGCCGGTCCGCGAGGACCTGCGGCGGCTCGCACACGCACGGCGTCCGGGCGGGGTGGGAGAGACGGTGCGCGAGCGTGCCCAGGTCATGGACTACTGAGGTCTGGGTGGTGGTCAACGGCTCCCCCCGGCGGCGGTCGGCCCGGCCGTGGCACCGGGCCCGCCGTGAGCGTAACGCGCGAGACGGTCCCCGCCACGGCGGTGCGCGGGGTCGGCCCGTCGGCCCTTCGGGAAGCGCCTGCCCGGTCAGCCGGGAAGCCCCGGGCCTGGACGGTCAGGGAACGTCCGGGCCCGGTCAACCGGAAGGCACCTCGGCCCGGACAGCCGGGAAGCATCCGGCCCCGGACAGCCGGAGAGCACCTCGGCTCGGACGACCGGAACATCCGGCCCCGGACAGCGCGATGCCCGGTCAGCTCCCCAGCTGACCGGACAAACGCTGCCGTCCGCCGCACCCCCGTCCCCACGGGGCTGTTGGCCGGATGCGTGGGTCCGGACCGCTCTTCCGGACCCCGGGCGCCGCTCAGCGCCCCAGCATCACCGCCACGGACGACGCCTGTGTGACCACCGCTTCCCAGCCGCCGAAGACGACCACCAGCAGGGCCGCCAGGGGAAGGACCATCGCCGTCGCCACCAACGGGTGACGGGTGCCGGACGGACGGGCGCCGAACGAGGCGTACGCCTTGCGTCCCCGCATACGGACCACCGTCCGCGTTGCCGTGTCCGCCATGGTTCCTCTCCTGACCTGATCGGGAAGCGGCAGGCGTGACCTCGGGGGACGAGTGCTTCGCCCGCCGCTTGATCTCAACATTAGGTAAGCGGCGGGCACAGGGCGTCATGCCCGCGTACCGAATGGCGGGCCTCCCGGAGGATGAGTGGTCGTCGATCGGCGTACTCCCCTGGGTGGAGACGGCCCCCCGGAGGTTGGGGTCATCCCGGAGGGGCTCCGGGGCCCGTCGGGTGCACGGCCGGTGCGGCCCGGGGGCTCGGAAGGGCGCCGGCGGGTGACTTGCGCCGGCGGGTGACTTCACTCACGTCCGCCGCTCCCCGGTGGGCGGCCGTCCCGCGCCGGGACCACCGGGACACCTCCGCCCCGTATCCGAAGCCGGTGGTCACGTCCTGGGTGGCGGCCACGCCCCGGCGTTCCCTCGGTGATCCAATCCCCCTGCCCCGGTGGCCGTTTGGGGCGACCGGTCGGCCGACGGGCCCGGATCCCCCGCGCACTGACCTCTCTTCACTTCTCCCGCCCGGCACGGACAATCGAAACCCCGGCGAGGGCGCGGCCTCTGAGCGCGCCGGGCGCGGGGTACGTAAGCTGTGCCTCGTCAGGCGGACCAGGCAGCGGGGATGGGCAGACGATGGCGATGATGCGGCTCCGGCGCGAGGACCCGCGTCTCGTCGGCTCGTTCCGGCTGCACCGGCGGCTCGGCGCGGGCGGCATGGGCGTCGTCTACCTCGGCTCCGACCGGCGCGGCCAGCGGGTCGCCCTCAAGGTGATCCGGCCCGACCTGGCGGAGGATCAGGAGTTCCGTTCGCGGTTCGCGCGCGAGGTGTCCGCCGCGCGGCGGATCCGCGGCGGCTGCACGGCCCGGCTGGTCGCCGCCGATCTGGAGGCGGACCGCCCGTGGTTCGCCACGCAGTACGTGCCCGGCCCCTCGCTGCACGACAAGGTCGCCGAGGAAGGGCCGCTGGCCGCCGCGGAGGTCGCCTCGATCGGGGCGGCGCTCTCCGAGGGCCTGGTGGCGGTGCACGAGGCGGGGGTGGTCCACCGGGACCTGAAGCCGTCGAACATCCTCCTCTCCCCCAAGGGGCCCCGCATCATCGACTTCGGCATCGCCTGGTCGACCGGGGCGAGCACGCTCACCCATGTCGGTACGGCGGTGGGGTCGCCCGGGTTCCTCGCGCCCGAGCAGGTCCGGGGCGCGGCGGTGACGCCCGCGACGGACGTGTTCTCGCTCGGCGCCACCCTGGCGTACGCGGCGATGGCCGACTCCCCGTTCGGGCACGGCAGTTCCGAGGTGATGCTGTACCGCGTGGTGCACGAGGAGGCGCAGCTGCGCGGGGTGCACGACGCGTTGGCCCCGCTGATCAGCGCCTGTCTGGCGAAGGATCCGGAGGAGCGACCGAGCACGCTGCAACTGTCCATGCGGCTCAAGGAGATCGCGGCGCGCGAGGCGCAGGGGCTGCACGAGAGCCGGCCGCCCGTCCAGCGTTCCGCCCCGGACACCGAACGGCCGACGGGGCGGATGGCCGACCCGTACGCCGATGAGCACACCCGTCGTTCGGAGGGCCCGTCCGGCTCCCGCCCCCAGCCGGGCCGACGTGGCGCGCCGGTTCGTTCGGGGCCGCAGCGCACCGGTGGCTCGCGCCCGCAGCAGGCGTCGCGCAACACGACGCGTTCGGGTGGGAAGACGGGGAAGCGGCAAGGGGCTCCGGCCGGGACGAACGGGCGCCCGGGCACGCGTTCCGGGGGCCGCACGACCTCGGCGGGGCGGCGTCCGGCCAATCCGCGGCTGCTGCGTCAGCGGCTGGTGGTGTTCGTCGTGGTGACGTTGCTGGTGGCGCTGGGCATCGCGGCGGCGCAGGGCTGCCAGGGGCCGGCGCGCGGGCTGGGCGGGAGCGAGCGGCCGGGCGACGGGATGTCGCAGGCGCAGGCCGATGGGGCGCCGGGCGGTTCCGGGTCCGGTCTCGGTTCCGCCTCCGGTGCCGCTGCCGGGTCCGCGGTCCCGGAAGCCGCGGCGTCCTGACGCCGACGCCCGGACCGGCCGGGTTCGTCCGCGTTCAGTTCTCCGGGCGTCCCGTGGCCACCGCGTAGAAGGCAACCGCGGCGGCGGCGCCCACGTTCAGTGAGTCGACGCCGTGCGCCATCGGGATGCGGACCCATTCGTCCGCGGCCATCAGGGCCCTCGTGGACAGCCCGTCGCCCTCGGCTCCGAGCATCAGCGCCACCCGTTCCAACCGGTGCGGGGCGGCCTCGTCGATGCTGGTTGCCTTGGCGTCCGGGGTGAGGGCGAGGAGCCGGAAGCCGGCCTCCCGTACCGTTTCCAGCGACTTGGGCCAGGCTTCGAGCCGGGCGTAGGGGACGGAGAAGACGGCGCCCATGGAGACCTTGACGGAGCGCCGGTAGAGCGGGTCGGCGCAGTCCGGGGAGAGCAGGACGGCGTCCATGCCCAGGGCCGCCGCGCTGCGGAAGATGGCGCCGATGTTGGTGTGGTCGTTCACCGACTCCATGACCACCACCCGGCGTGCGGTGGCGAGCAGTTCGTCGGCGGCGGGCAGTGGCTTGCGCTGCATGGAGGCGAGCGCGCCGCGGTGGACGTGGTAGCCGGTGACGCGTTCGGCCAGCTCGGGGGCGACCGCGTACACCGGGGCCGGGACCTCGTCGATGACGTCACGCATCACGTCGACCCACTTGGCCGAGAGCAGCATGGACCGCATCTCGTACCCGGTCTGCCGGGCGCGGCGGATCACCTTCTCGCCCTCGGCGATGAAGAGCCCTTCGGCGGGTTCGCGCCGTCGTCGCAGCTCGACGTCGGTCAGGCCGATGTAGTCGCTCAGCCGCGGGTCGTCGGGGTCGTCGACGGTGATGAGTTCTGCCACAGGGTGATACTGCCTTGTCCGGTGTGCGGTGCCAACGCCCGGGAGGGAGTTGTGTAACCGCGGGTTACGGGGCGGGGGCGGGCTCTTGCCTACTCGGCCGCGTCCTCGGCGGAGGCGGGCGCGGAGTCCGGGCCGACCGCGACGACGTCGCCGATGACGATCACGGCGGGCGGGCGCACGTCCTCGGCGACCGCTCGCTCCCCGACGTCCGCGAGGGTCGCGTCGACCCGGCGCTGGGCGGCGGTGGTGCCCTCCTGGACGAGGGCGACCGGGGTGGCCGGGTCCTTGCCGTGGGCGATCAGGGCGGCGGCGATGGCGCCGATCTTGTCGACGGCCATGAGGAGGACGAGGGTGCCGCGCAGCCGGGCGATCGCCGCCCAGTCGACCAGTGAACGCGGGTCCTCGGGGGCGACATGCCCGCTGACCACGGTGAACTCATGGGCGACGCCCCGGTGGGTGACCGGGATTCCGGCCGCTCCGGGGACGGAGATGGTGCTGGAGATGCCGGGGACGACCGTGCAGGGGATGCCCTCGGCAGCCAGTGCCTGGGTCTCCTCCATGCCGCGGCCGAAGACGAACGGGTCGCCGCCCTTGAGCCGGACCACGGCCTTGCCCGCCTTGGCGTGCTCGATCAGCGCCTGGTTGATCGCCTCCTGGGCCATGAACCGGCCGTACGGGATCTTCGCGGCGTCGATGACCTCGACGTGCGGCGGCAGTTCGTCGAGCAGGTCGCGGGGGCCGAGGCGGTCGGCGATGACCACGTCGGCCTCGGCGAGGAGGCGGCGGCCGCGGACGGTGATCAGGTCCGGGTCGCCGGGGCCGCCGCCGACGAGCGCGACGCCGGGGGCGCGGGTGCGGTGGTGCGGGGCGGCGATGCTGCCGTCGCGCAGACCCTCGACGATGGCGTCGCGGAGGGCGGCCGAGTGCCGGGGGTCGCGGCCCCGGGGGGTGGTGTTGAGGACGGCGACGGTGATGTTCTCGATGCGGCCGGTGGCCGGGGTCCACGCGGTGGCGGCCTCGGCGTCGTCGGACCGGACGCACCAGGTACGGGTGCGCTCGGCCTCGGCGGAGGCGGCGTCGTTGGCCGGGGTGTCGGAGGAGGCGACGAGGGCGTACCAGGTGTCGGCGAGGTCGCCGTCCTGGTAGCGGCGGCGCTCCCAGCGGATCTCCCCGGCGTCTGCCATCGCCTCGACGGAGGGCGTGGCGGAGGGGGAGATCAGGGTGATGACGGCACCGGTGGCGATGAGCTGCGGCAGCCTCCGCTGGGCGACCTGTCCGCCGCCGATGACGACGACGCGGCGGCCGTGCAGGCGCAGGCCTACGGGGTACGCGGGGTGGTCGGCGTGACCTGAGCGGTCGGCGTGGTCTGCGTGCTCGGCCATGGCGGTACGGCTCCTCGTGCGGGTGCTGCGTTGCGTGCCGCTGCGGCGGTGGAGCGGCTGTGACGTGCGGGAAGTGGGGGTGCGGGTGGGAACACGATACGGGGTGGGGGTGGGTGGGGCGCCGGGGCGGGCGGGTGTGGGCGCCTACGGCGGGCCTACGGCGGGCCTGCTCCCCTGCCCCGCCCTTCCCGAAACCGGGGCTCCGCCCCGGACCCCGCTCCTCAAGCGCCGGAGGGGCTGGAATGGGGCCGGGGCGGAGTCGGGTGTTCTACTTCTCCGTCACGCCTGCCGAGTCGAACGTCGCCACCTCGTGCATCGCCCGTGCCGCGCTCTGCACGATCGGCAGTGCCAGCAGCGCGCCGGTGCCCTCGCCCAGGCGGAGGTCGAGGTCGACCAGGGGGCGCAAGCCCAGTTTGTTGAGCGCGGCGACGTGGCCGGGCTCCGCGCTGCGGTGGCCCGCGATGCAGGCGGCCAGTGCCTCGGGGGCGATGGCGCGGGCGACCAGGGCGGCGGCCCCGGCGCTCACGCCGTCCAGGACCACCGGCGTACGCAGGGAGGCTCCGCCGAGGAGGAAGCCCGCCATCGCGGCGTGTTCCAGGCCGCCCACCGCCGCGAGCACGCCGATCGGGTCGGCCGGGTCCGGCTGGTGGAGGTCGAGGGCGCGGCGTACGACGTCGACCTTGCGGGCGTGCATCTCGTCGTTGATGCCGGTCCCCCGGCCGGTCACCTCGGCCGCGTCGATCCCCGTGTAGACGCAGATCAGCGCAGCCGACGCCGTGGTGTTCGCGATGCCCATCTCGCCGGTGAGCAGCGCCTTGTTGCCCGCCGCCACCAGGTCCCTGGCCGTCTCGATGCCGACCTCGATCGCGGCCAGGACCTCTTCGCGGGTGAGCGCGGGGCCCGTCGTGAAGTCCGCCGTACCCGGGCGCACCTTACGGGGCAGCAGACCGGGGGTCGCGGGCAGGTCCGTCGCCACGCCGACGTCCACGACGCAGACCTCCGCGCCGACCTGGGCCGCGAAGGCGTTGCAGACGGCTCCGCCGCCGAGGAAGTTCGCCACCATCTGGGCGGTGACCTCCTGCGGCCAGGCGGTGACCCCCTGGGCGTGCACCCCGTGGTCACCGGCGAAGATCGCGACGGCCGCGGGCTCCGGGATCGGCGGCGGGCACATCCGGGAGAGCCCGGACAGCTGCGCGGAGATGATCTCCAGCATGCCCAGCGCACCGGCGGGCTTCGTCATCCGCTTCTGGCGTTCCCACGCCTCGCCGAGCGCCTTCGCGTCCAGCGGGCGGATCGCGGAGATCGTCTCCTGGAGCAGATCGTGCGGCTCGGCGCCGGGCAGCGCGCGGCGGCCGTACGTCTCCTCGTGGACGACCCAGGACAGCGGGCGGCGCTTCGACCAGCCCGCCTGCATCAGCTCGGGCTCCTCGGGGAACTCGTCGACGTAACCCACGCAGAGGTAGGCCACGACCTCCAGGTGCTCGGGCAGGCCCAGCGCGCGGACCATCTCCCGCTCGTCGAAGAAGCTGACCCAGCCGACGCCGAGGCCCTCGGCGCGGGCCGCCAGCCACAGGTTCTCGACAGCGAGGGCCGAGGAGTAGGGGGCCATCTGCGGCTGGGTGTGCCGGCCCAGGGTGTGGCGGCCGCCGCGGGTCGGGTCGGCGGTCACGACGATGTTGACCGGGGTGTCGAGGATCGCCTCGATCTTCAGTTCCTTGAACTGCTTCGCCCGGCCCTTGGGCAACGACTTGGCGTAGGCGTCGCGCTGGCTCTGGGCGAGTTCGTGCATGGAGCGGCGGGTCTCCGCCGAGCGGATGACGACGAAGTCCCACGGCTGCGAGTGGCCGACGCTCGGCGCGGTGTGCGCCGCCTCCAGCACCCGGAGCAGGACCTCGTGCGGAATCGGGTCGCTGCGGAAGCCGTTGCGGATGTCCCGGCGTTCGCGCATGACCCGCAGCACCGCTTCGCGCTCGGCGTCGTCGTAACCGGGGGCGGGCGGGGTGGCCGGCTGCTCGGCCGCCTCCACGGCCTCCACCCGCTCCGGCAGTTCCTCGGGCTGCGGTGCCTCCGCCTGCTGCGGCTCCGTGGGCTGCGCTTCGGTCGCCGGCGGCTCCGGAAGGAGCTCCGGCGTCTCGATGACCTCGGGGCCGGTGCCGTCCTCGGCGTCGGGCGCGACCACGTGGGCCGCCTCGGGCTCCGTCGCTGCCACTGCGGGCTCGACAGTGGGCTCGGGGGCGGGAACCGGGGCCGCTTCCTGCTGCGGCGCGTTCTCTCCGGCCGTTGCCTCGGCCACGGGCTCGGCGGCCTCGACGGGCTGGTCGACGGGCTCTTCCGCGACGGGCTCCGGCTGCACGGGCTCCAGCTGTACAGGCTCGGGCTGTACGGGCTCGGGGGCGAGCGGCGCGGCCACCTGGTCCTCCGCCGCGGCGGCCGCCGTAACCGCCGCCTCCGGAGTCTCGGCCACTGCTGCGGCCGGGGCCGGTTCGCCGGGCTGCTCCTGCTCGGGCTGCACCACGGGCTCGGGCTGTGCCACCGGCTCGACGACGGGCTGGTCCTGCACGGGAGTCTGGGCCTCCGGGGCGCCGGCTTCCACCGGGACTGCCTCTGCCTCGGGCTCCGGGGCCACGGCAACGACCTGCTGGGCCTCCACCGGCTCCGGCGTCTCCTGCGCGGCCGGTGCGGGTACTTCCGCCGGTTCGGCCGGGGTCTCCGGCTGGGCCTCCACCGGCTCCGGGACGAGGACCGGTCCGGCGGGGGGCATCGCCACCGCGACCGGCTCGGGAACGACCGTTTCTGCCGGGACGGCCTGTGGGGCCGGCTCGGGCTGCACACCGGCAGCGGGCTGCACCGGCTGGTCCAGCTGCTCGACCGGGGCGGCCGGGACCGCCGGGGCGACCGGGGCCACCAGGACGTCCTCGGGGGCGGGCACGGCCGCCTGCTCGGCCGGCTGAACCGGCGGGGCCATCCGGACCGGCTCGGCCGCTGCCTCGGTCTGCTCGGCCTGAACCGGCTCCTCAGCAACCGCCTCGGCCTGCTCGGCCACCGCAGGCTCCGTCACCGGCTGCTCGGCCGTGACCGCCTGCTCCGGCTCCACCGCGACCGGCTCGGCTGCCGGCTGCTCCGCAACCACCGGCTCGGCCACCGGCTCCGCGCCGGGCTGCTCCGGCTGTGCCCCCCACGGGGCGCCGGCCTGCGGCGGGATCTCGCCCAGCTGCGGGCCCGGCAGGGTCGAGGGGTCCTCGGCCGGGATGTCGAAGTACTCGGGGCCGGTCGTCGGCGGGCCCGCGTGGCGGGCGGGGGCGGCGGTCCGGGTGGCCCCGGCGGGGCCCCGGTCGGCCAGGGAGCGGACGACGCCGCCCTGCGTACCGCCGCCGTACGTCGGAGGGTCGGCGGCGGCCGGGCCCCGGTGCAGGGGGCGGCGGGCGGGGGCGGGGGCGTGTGCGCCCACCGGCGCGGGGGCGGGCGCCGGGATGCGTACCCCGTTGAGGTCCACGGAGCCGGAGTCGCGGCCACCGGACTCGTGCGTGCTGTGCGTTTCCACGGCAGGGGCCGCCTGGACCTGCTGCGCGGCAACCTGCGGCTGGGGCTGCACCGGGCCGTGGTCGGCCACCGGCGGCTGCGCTGTCGCGGTCTGCGCGAGGGGCTGGCCCTGCTGCGCGGGGGCGGGGGCGGCCTGCGGGTCGCTCCAGGCGCCCTGGGAGGTCGGCATCAGCAGGAGGTCGTCGTCCTCGGGGGTGTGCTCGGAGGGGTCGAGGAAGGTGTGCGCGTCCGGGGCGGGGATGCCCGGCTGCTCCACCATGCCTGCGTTCTCCGGCAGTCCCTCGCCCGGGATCTGGCCGGTGTCAGTCATGCGTACCCCTCGCCCATCGTCAGTGCTCCTTCGGCCCTTCACCCGGGACGCCGAACCACGGCACGCCGGTGCTCGTCATCAAGAACGAGCGGGCTCGCCGCGCGGCACGAAACGCCCGCGGGCTTCCTATTCTCGCGGCCGATCGCCGCCGCGACAGGCAGTTCTGCCACGGCTCACTGTGGACTGCGCCACGTTGCGCGTCCCCCGGGTTGTGCCGTACCACAGAGCGGACCAAAACAGTCCACTTTTCCGGACATTGACGAACGAAGCGACGAACGCCCGGGCGCGGTACAACAATCGGCCAGCCTACCTCGCGTACCGGGCGTAACGGATCAGGGGGCGAGGTCCGAACGCCCTGCGGAGAGAAGGAACACGACGGACCTCTCCCGCTCGGTCCACACCTCGGTGTCCAGGTCGACGGACTGGAGCAGCGAGCACTCGACGGTGTAGCCGTTGCCGGTGAGGGCCGCGCCGAGCGCCTCGGCCTCGTCCCGGTTGGAGGCGTGCGTGACGATGCGTTCCGGCCGCCGGTCGATGACGGCCCGGGCCACCGGCACTCCCCCGCCGCCGATCCGTACGACGTCGGGTTCGGGCAGCCTTTCCAGGATGTGCGGGGCGCTGCCGCGGACGACCTGGACGGGGACGCCGAAGGCACGGGCGGCGGCCTCCGTGCGGGCGCAGGCGGCCGGGTCGGCGTCCACGGCGAGGACCGCCGCGCCGAAGCGGGCCGCCTCGACGGCGAGGGCGCCGCTGCCGGAGCCGATGTCCCAGAGCAGGTCGCCGGTGCGGGGGCCGAGGCGGGCGAGCTGGGCGGCGCGCAGCCCGGGGAACTCGCCCTCGCCGGACTCCTGCATGCGTTCGGCCCCGGCGGCCCGGTAGGCCTGGGCGGGCAGGGCCCAGCCGCGTATCCCCTGGGGGTAGGCGGGCAGGCGGCCGGCGATCCAGGCGCCGGACGCGGTGGTCTCGGGTCCGCTGCCGATGACGATCACGACGTTGGGGTCGCGCCAGGTGTGGTCGGCGGCCTTGTCGGAGGTGAGGACGGTGACGCGTTCGCGGTCGCTGCCCAGCTCCTCGCAGATGACGAAGGTGCGGTGGACGCCGTCGAGGAGAAGGGCCAGTTCGGCGGGGCCCGCACCCGGTGAGGTGAGGACGGCGACCTTGTGGTGGGCCCGGCACACGTTGACCGCGCGGCGCAGGGTGCGGGGGTGGGCGACGACGATCTGGGCGTCGTCCCAGGGCATGCCGGCCCGGGCGAAGGCGGTGGCCACGGAGGAGACGGCGGGGACGACCTCGACCTCCAGGCCGTGTTCGCGGGCGCGCAGGGTGCGGACGACGCCGAAGAAGCCGGGGTCGCCGTCGGCGAGGACCACGGCGCTGCCGCGGTGTCCGGCGATCCTGCGGGCGGCGAGGTCGACGCTGCCGAGGCGGATGCGTTCGGCGTTCGGGGGCACTTCCGGCAGGGCGAGGTGGTGTGCGGCGCCGGCGACGAGCGTGGCGGCCGAGAGCGCGGCCGTGGCCGCTCCGGGCAGTGGCGAGCCGTCCCAGCCGATCACCGTGACCCGGTCGGCCATCGTCGTCTGTCTCCTGGGGTGTCGGAGGGGTATGGCGTTCACCCGTGCGGTGCGGGGCGTTTGCCTCGCGGAGCCGGGCAGGGGTGAGAGTACCTGGTCCGGGCCAAGGGCCCGCGGGTGGCCCACGACAGGCCTTCGGGCTCTACTTCCAGTCGTTGTACGTGCCGTAGCCGCCGGCGTCCGCGAGCTGTTCGGCCACCCCTTCGAGGTCCTCGGGGAGGAGCCCCCAGACGATCAGGTCGGTCCGGATGTCGGTCCAGCCGCCGTCGGTGCCGTTCTCGGTCCGGGTGCGGGCGATACGGGCGTTGCGCAGGACGCCCTCGCTGATGCAGCCGAGCTTCTGGGCGACCTGCTGGGAGGCGGTGTTGTCGGCGGGGGTGCGCAGCTCGATGCGTTCGAAGCCCTGGTCGCGGAAGAGCCATTCGGCTATGGCGAGCACGGACTCGGTGGCGTACCCCTCGCCACGGGCCCAGGGGGCGGTGATGTAGCGGACCTCCGTGGAGCGGGTGCGCCAGTCGGTGTTCAGGAGGCGGACGCTGCCGACGAGCCGCTGGGTGAGGAACTCGGTGACGGCGAGGGCGATGCCCTGGCCGCCGGTCCGTTCGGCAGGAGCGATCCTGCGGACCCAGCGTTCGGCGTCGACCTGGGCGTAGGGGTTCGGTCCGTCCATCCACGCGACGACCGCCTCGTCGTTCATCATCTCGATGTACGCGGGGATGTCGGCCATCTCGAAGGGGCGCATCACCAACCTGTCCGTGCTGATGGAGATGGACGGAAAGGTGGTAGTCATGCGCAGCTCCATGCCGAGGACCGGGTAAAAGCACAGCATGCAGCATCGGGTCCGCCTTGTGCATGGGCGGGTCGGCACGACGGAGCCCCGCGCCTCCGGCAGGGAGATGCGGGGCTCCGTCGGCAAGTGCCGGGCAGGGGTCAGGACTTGGCGGGGGCGCCGAAGGCCGGGACGATCGAGCCCTGGTAGGTGTCCTCGATGAACTTCTTGACCTCGTCGGAGTTGAGGAGCTTCGCGAGCTTCTCGACGCGCGGGTCCTTCTCGTTGCCGTCCTTGACGGCCAGGAAGTTGGCGTACGGGTTGCCCTCCGCCTTCTCCAGGGCGATGGAGTCCTTGCCGGGCTTGAGCTTGGCCTCGATGGCGTAGTTGCCGTTGATGACGGCGGCGTCCACGTCGTTCAGGGCGCGGGGCACGGTGGCGGCCTCCAGCTCCTTGAACTCCAGGCCCTTCTTGTCGGTGATGTCGCTCAGCTTGGCGCTGGTGCCGACGCCGTCCTTGAGGGTGATGAGGCCGTTCTCGGCGAGCAGCTGGAGGGCGCGGCCGCCGTTGGTGGTGTCGTTGGGGACGGCTATGGTCTGGCCGGCCTTGATGTCCTTGAGGTCCTTGACCTTGTCGGAGTAGAGGCCGAGCGGCTCCAGGTGGACGTTGACCACCGGCACGATGGTGGTCTTCTGCTTGGCGTTGAAGTCGTCCAGGTAGGGCTTGTGCTGGAAGAAGTTGGCGTCGACCTGGCCGTTCTGGGTGGCGGTGTTCGGCAGGACGTAGTCCGTGAACTCCTTGACCTCCAGCTTGAGGCCGTCCTTGTCCGCCAGGTTCTTCTTGACGAAGTTCAGGATGTCGGCGTGCGGCGTCGGGGACGCGGCGACGACGAGGGCCTTGGAGGTGTCGGCGTTCGCGCCGGTCTCGCTCTTGGACGCCGGGTCGGAGGACGTACCGCAGGCGCTGAGGCCGAAGGCGAGGGCGGCGGTGGCGGCGGCAGCCGCGGTGATCTTGATGTTCTTGCGCACGAAAAGTGCCTCTTTCTTGTGGTGGTGCGCCCGGACAAGGAGTTCGGGCTCGGTGGGGACGGAAAGTCTTGGGGGCCGGGCCTCAGGAGACGGTGCGGCCGCGACGGGCCAGCAGCCGGACGGTGAGGTCGCCGATCAGCTGGATCACGGTGACGATGACGATCAGCAGCGCGACGGTGATCAGCATGAACTGGTTGTCGAAGCGCTGGAATCCGTAGGTGACGGCCTTGGAGCCGAGCCCTTCGCCGCCGACCGCACCGGCCATCGCGGAGTAGCCGATGAGCACGATGAGGGTGGTGGTCACGCCCGAGACGAGCGAGGGCAGGGCCTGCGGGAGGAGCACCTTGCGGACGATCGTGGGGATGGAACCGCCCATCGACTGGACCGCCTCGACGAGCCCGTGGTCGACCTCGCGGATCGCCGTCTCGACGAGCCGGGCGAAGAACGGGATGGCGCCGACGGCGAGCGGCACGATCATCGCGGTGGGGCCGATGAAGGTGCCGACGACCCAGGTGGTGAAGGGGATCAGGGCGATCAGCAGGATGATGAAGGGCAGCGAGCGGCCGATGTTCACGATCACGCCGATGACCTTGTTGACCACCGTGTTCTGGAGCAGTCCGCCCTTGTCGGTGAGGACCAGCAGAACACCGAGCGGCAGTCCGCCGACGACGGTGACCAGGGCGGACCACAGCACCATGTAGAGGGTGTCGTAGGTGCCCTGGGTCAGCAGGGGCTGCATTTCGGACCAGGTCACTTGACGGCCTCCTTGGTGATCGCGGCGGGCGTCTGCTCCGGTACGGCGGGGGCTGCGGCGGTCGCGGCGCTCTCGCCGTCGACGACCTCGGCCTGGAGGCCCTGCTCGCGCAGGAAGCCGATGGGGACGACGTTCTCCTCGAACCGGCCGGGCAGCTCGATGCGCATCCGGCCGATCTGCTTGCCGCCGACGGTGTCCATCGCGGCGCCGAGGATCGAGATGTCGATGTTGTACGTCCGCGAGAGCTGGGAGATCACCGGCTGGGAGGCCGACTCCCCCTGGAAGGTGACGTCGACGACCGTGCGGTCCGGGCCGGAGGCGGTGCCGCCGACCGGGAACAGCTCCTGGGCCAGTTCGGAGCCGGGGGTGGCGAGGAGTTCGCCGACGGTCCCGGACTCGACGATCCGGCCGCGCTGCATGAGCGCCGCGGAGTCGCAGATGGTCTTGACGACGTCCATCTCGTGGGTGATGAGCAGGACGGTGAGGCCGAGCTGCTGGTTGAGGTCGCGCAGCAGCTGGAGGATGGAGCGGGTGGTCTCGGGGTCGAGCGCGGAGGTCGCCTCGTCGGAGAGCAGCACCTGGGGGTCGCCCGCGAGGGCGCGGGCTATGCCCACGCGCTGCTTCTGGCCGCCGGAGAGCTGTCCGGGGTAGGACTTCGCCTTGTCGGCGAGCCCGACCAGGTCGAGCAGCTCCTTGGCCTTGCGGGTGCGCGCCTGGCCGGAGACGCCGAGGATCTCCAGCGGCAGTTCGATGTTGTCCAGGACGGTGCGGGAGCCCAGCAGGTTGAAGTGCTGGAAGACCATGCCGATGCGGGTGCGCGCCCGGCGCAGCTCGGCGCTCGCCCGCCGGCCGCGGCCGGCGAGGGCGGTGAGGTCCTGGCCGGCCACCGTCACGGTGCCGGAGGTGGGGCGTTCCAGGAGGTTGACGCAGCGGATGAGGGAGGACTTGCCGGCGCCGCTCTGTCCGATGACGCCGTACACCTCGCCTTCGCGGACGTGCAGGTCGACGCCGTCGAGTGCGGTGACCTCACGGTCGCGCGACTGGTAGACCTTCGTGAGGCCCGTCGTGGTGATCACAGGGGGTTTCCGTCACTGTCGAGTGCGCGGCGCGGTGTCCGCCGGGCACGGGGCATTCGTCGAGGAGACTGTTCGGGCTGGTGGGCCGGGGTACGTCTCGGCATGGCTTCGGGCGGCGATCGGCCGGGGGTCAGCGCATGCGCGGGCGGGCTCGCTCCAGGGACTGCGAACGGCACAGGCTCGGGTCTCGCTTCGGGGCGCGAGGCTCAGCGGGGGCCCTCAGAAGGCGCGCATTCGACACATACAACGAGCACCGGGCGTGCTGATCGCCTCGGTCGCAAGGGTGCGGCTGCTCGTCGTGGTCATGGGCCCAAGTAAAACAGACGTGAGGTCGCCGCGATCCCGGCTGTCCGCATAGCGGACAGTGCTGGATGGCTGGACGCTTGCCTTCCGGTTAGACCGCCCGGCCCTGTGAATACGGCTTTGACCTGGGACGACGGGCATGATGCGGGAGTGTGTCCGATGGCGCCCGGCCCCTCGGGGAGCGGAACCTTGACCGCCGGTTGTGTTCAAGGCCACCCTCGCGCGGGCGGGGTGACAGCCGCCCGTGCGGCGGGCGGGGCCGCACGCGGGCGGGCGTTCCGTCCGTAATACCCTCGACTCATGCTTGACGCCCTGACGGTCGCGGTCGCCGTGACCGCGCTCGCCCTCGCCGCCTGGTGCGGACACGCCGCCTACCGGGACCAGCCGACGAAGGACT
This sequence comes from Streptomyces globisporus C-1027, assembly GCF_000261345.2. NCBI lineage: Bacteria > Bacillati > Actinomycetota > Actinomycetes > Kitasatosporales > Streptomycetaceae > Streptomyces > Streptomyces globisporus. Next base: position 1,293,298 of record NZ_CP013738.1, read on the forward strand.
GGCATTTCATCGGGATGGCGGTCGTCTCCGTGCTGGCGCTGGCCCAGTTGGTGGTGGGCGTCGTGCAGCTGGCGCGCGGGGAGCGGCCGGAGCAGGGCATGGCGGTGTTCATCGCCTATCTGATCGGTTCATTCGCGGCGGTGCCCGCGGCCGGCTTCCTGTCGCTGACCGAGCGGACCCGCTGGGGCTCGGTCACGGTGGCGGCGGGCGCGGTCGTGCTGGCGGTTCTGGAGGTCCGGCTCTATGACATCTGGGGAAACTGACGTGAGCGACACCGACCGCCCCGAGGTGGCCACGGCCCCGAAGCCGGCCTTCGAACTGGGCACGGGACCGGGCAGGGTCCTGGTCTGGTTCTACGGAGTGTTCACGGTCGCGGCGGCCTCACGCTCGATCGTCCAGATGATCATGGACTTCGACCGGGCGCCGCTGGCGTACGTGCTCTCGGCCGTCGCTGCCGTGGTGTACGGCTTCATCACCTACTCACTGGTGCGCGGCGGGGAGAAAGCCCGCAGGGCGGCGCTGGTGTGCTGCGCGGCGGAGCTGCTGGGCGTGCTGGTCGTCGGCGCGTGGACGCTGGCCGAGCCGGCCGCGTTCCCGGACGCGACGGTGTGGTCGGACTTCGGGATGGGCTACCTCTTCATCCCGGTGATCCTGCCGGTCACCGGGATGATCTGGCTGCGCCGCGCGAAGACGGTGGCGGTCTGAGCCCGGGGCTCCACCCGGACCGTTCCGCCGGGCCTCGCGCGGCGTCCGGTCAGGCGCTGGCCACGAAGTCCCGGTCGGCGGCGTCCTTCTCCAGCAGGATCAGCTGTACGCCGTCGGCTCCGGTGACGGCGCCCACCTGCGCGTATCCGGCCTTCCGGTAGAGCCGCAGATTGCTCTCGCTGCGGTGGCCGCTGTGCAGCCGGTAGCGGGTCGCCGCCCGCTCGGCGGTCAGTGCCGATTCGGCGGCCAGCAGCAGCCGGGCACCGAGGCCGTGGCCCTGGAGCCGGGGATGGACGCAGAGCTTCCCGATCAGGCCCGTGCCGTCGGGGTCGGTGAATCCTCGGACCGAGCCGACGACTTCATCCCCGAGCCGGGCCACGAACACCAGGTCGTCGGCGACTTCGGCGCGCAGTGAGTCGAGGGTCTGGACGAGCGGGTCGATCCGGTAGTTGTCGTACAGCTCCGCCTCGCGCTGGAAGCAGAGGTACTGAAGTCTGAAGATCTGCTCGACGTCCTGTGCCGTCGCCGCCGAGATGGTCACGCTCATGCCCATGTGTGCACGCCTCCCGCTCACCTGTCCGCCGGTTGCCTACCGCTCCCTATCCCCGCACGGATGGGGCGACAACCTCCGCAGCCAGCATTCTGCGCAGACATCCAAGGCAACGGGAACGGATCGGACCCAAACTCCCCTGTGACATACCCAACTCCCCTGCGATTTCCCGGTAGGTCGGGTCGCCGGGGTCGAGTAACGCCTCCAGCAGCCGGGGGCAGCGTCCGGGCAGCCGGGCCATCGCGGAGCGCAGCGCCCGGCGTTCGGCGGCCCCGAGCGCGGCGCGTTCCGGGCAGTCGGCCGCCCCGGCGACGGGTTCCGTTCCGGCGTACGGGCGTTCCCGCCGGACCGTGCGCCGGCCGCGGCGGGCCTCGGCCCGTACGGTGTCGCGGACCCAGCGAGCGGCGTCGGCGGGCGCTCCTGCGGCGGCCGGGCGCTCCAGCAGCCGCACCCAGACGCTCTGTTCGAGGTCGGCGGGTTCGACTCCGGCGGCCGGGGCCTCGGCCCTCGCCTCCGCGCGCACCAGGGGTTGCAGGGCGCGGACGACGAGGGCGGTGGAGGAGTCAGGGTCGAGGTCATGATCGAGAAGCGTCATGCCCCGGCGGACGTGCCGGTGGGGGCGGCCGGTTGCTCCGGTCGCGCCGCACCACCCGACCGGGGCATGCGGGGGCGTACGGCTGACGGCGCGCCCCGCGTACCGGAGGCGCGCCGCCGCGTCAGCGTTCCGTGTGGTCCGCCGCGGCGAGCAGCGCCGTGTCCGGGTGGTCGGCGAAGATGCCGTCGATGCCGGTGGCGAAGTAGGCCGCGCAGGCGCCGAACACGTCCCCGTAGGCGTTGGGGTCGGTGCCGCGCCGGAAGTCGGCGGGCAGGAAGCTGTTCTCGTTGCGCAGGGTGTACGGGTGGAGCAGCAGGCCCTTGGCGTGCGCGTCCCGTACGAGCGTGGTCGGGGTGGTGAGCCGCCCCGAGGCGTCCTTGGGGATGACCAGGTCGAGGGTGGGGCCGATGCCCTGGGCGAAGGAGGCCATCCACTTCAGTCCGGCGGGCTTCACCAGGTCGGCGACCGTGCGCGGGTCGCCCGACTCGACGAAGTCCCAGGGGCGCTCCTTGGGGCCGGACAGCAGGACGATGCGCGGGGTGTCGACGAGCCGGGCCAGGCGCTGGACCGAGCCGGGCTCGAAGGACTGGAGGATGAGCGCGGAGTTCCGGCGGTCCCGGCCGTACCGGCGCAGCAGCCGGGCGAGCGGCTCCTCCAGGCCGAGGCCGAGCTTGCGGAAGTAGGTGGGGTGCTTGGTCTCGACGTACAGCCAGACGGGCTTTCCGCGCTTGCGGCCCTCCTTCTCGGCCCAGCGCAGGACCTCCTCGAAGGTGGGGATCGTCCACCGGCCGTTGTAGAGGGTGTTGTCGGGACGGTTGCCCGGGATGCGCTCCTTGGCCCGCAGGGTCTTGAGCTCGGCGAGGGTGAAGTCCTCGGTGAACCAGCCGGTGTAGGAGACGCCGTCGATGCTCTTGGTGGCCTTGCGGCCGGCGAACTCGGGGTGGTCGGCGACGTCGGTGGTGCCGGTGATGTCGTTCTCGTGACGGCAGACGAGATGGCCGTCCTTGGTCGGCACGAGGTCCTGCTCGACGATGTGCGCGCCCATGTCGAGGGCCAGCTGGTAGGAGCCGAGGGTGTGCTCGGGGCGGTAGCCGCTGGCCCCGCGGTGGCCGATCACCGTGGGTACGGGCAGATCGCGCAGCGAGCCGTGGCCGCCCGTGCCGTGGCCGCGGCCCTGCTCGGCGGCCTGGGCGGCGGCGGGCAGGCCGAGGGCCGCGGTGCCGAGGACCGCGGCGCCCAGAAGGGTCCGCCGGCCAGGGGTCTTCCGCGCACGCTCCGTCATGAATACTCCTCGCTCGGTGATGTCCGGGACCGGTCCAGCGAGGCCCGATCGTAGGCTGGGAGACGTAAGAGAGGACGGACCTTCGGCCAACGTGGCGGAAACACAGGTCAACACCGCGTATCCGCTCCGTGAACCCGATGTGCGATCAGCCCATACCCGCGAGTATCGTCCTCACCTGCACCGACCATCATCCGTCGGCACCGGCCACCGCCCGTGGGACCCGTTCCCGCGCGGCCGGCCCGGCCACGACACCGGAGGAACCGTTGTCCCGTCTCACGGTCATCAAGGCAGTGCTCGGACCGATTCTGCGCCTGATGTTCCGCCCCCAGGTGGAGGGCGCCGAGAACATTCCCGGGACCGGTCCGGTGATCCTCGCGGGCAACCACCTGACGTTCATCGACTCAATGGTCATGCCGATCTGTGTCGACCGGCCGGTGTTCTACATCGGCAAGGACGAGTACGTCACGGGCAAGGGGCTCAAGGGCCGGCTGATGGCCTGGTTCTTCACCGGCTGCGGCATGATCCCGGTGGACCGGGACGGCGGCCGGGGCGGCGTCGCGGCGCTGATGACGGGCCGCCGGGTGCTGGAGGAGGGCCAGGCCTTCGCGATCTACCCCGAGGGCACCCGCTCCCCCGACGGCCGGCTCTACCGGGGCCGTACGGGCATCGCGCGGCTGACGCTGATGACGGGCGCTCCGGTGATCCCGTTCGCGATGATCGGCACCGACAAACTGCAGCCGGGCGGCGCGGGTCTGCCCCGGCCGGGCAAGGTCACGGTGCGCTTCGGGGAGCCGATGGAGTTCTCGCGCTACGAGGGCATGGACCGCGACCGCTATGTGCTGCGGGCGGTGACGGACTCGGTGATGGCCGAGGTGATGCGGCTGTCCGGCCAGGAGTACGTGGACATGTACGCGACGAAGGCGAAGGCGGCCTGATTCCACGGGCCGTGCAGACGTGAGAAGGGCCCGCACCCCGGGGTGGGGTGCGGGCCCTTCGTCGTACACCCTTACGGGTGCTCGATGCCGTCCTCCAGCTTCTGGCCCCGGAGCAGGAACCAGGCGGCGACGGCCGCCGCCAGCAGGACCGCCGCGCCGACGCCCGCGGCCGACCGCAGTCCGTCGACGAACGCCTCCTGGGCCGCCGAGACCAGCGGCCCCGCCTGCGCGGCGGGCAGCGCCGCGGCCGATTCGACCGCACCGCCCAGCGACTCGTGCGCGGCCGACTCGACGTCGGCGGGGATGCCGGCCGGGGTCGGGAAGCCCCGGTAGACACCGGTGACGATGGAGCCGAGCAGGGCGATGCCGAGGGCGGCGCCCAGTTCGTACGCGGTCTCGGAGACGGCGGACGCGGAGCCCGCCTGCTCCTTCGGGACGCTGGAGAGGATGACGTCGGCGGTGACGGTGAAGGCGAAGCCCGCGCCGACGCCGACGACCAGCAGCATCGCGCCGAGCAGCGGATAGCCGGTGTGCTGGTCGAGCAGGGTCACACTGCCGAGGGCCAGACCGACCGCGGCCAGGCCGCCCGAGACGACGGAGCGGACCGAGAAGCGGCGGGCCGCGAATCCGGCCAGCAGACCGGCGGTCACCGCGCCGATCGCGGCGGGCAGTTCGGCGAGTCCGGCCTCCAGCGGGCCGCGGCCCTGGACCAGTTGCAGGAACTGGGAGAGGAAGAAGACCAGGCCCGACAGGCCGAGGATGGTCAGCAGGTCGGCGAGGACCGCGCCGGAGAAGCCCCGGTGGTGGAAGAGCCGCATGTCCAGCAGGGGTGCGGGCAGCCGCAGTTGCCTGCGGACGAACCAGGTCAGCGCGCCGACGCCGACGACGGCGGCCACGGCCGAGTCCCAGCTCACTCCGTGCGAGGCCGTCTCCTTGATGGCGTAGACGACACCGATCATGCCGACCAGGGAGAGCCCGACGCTGAGCATGTCCCACGGGCCGGGGGCCGGGTTCTTGGACTCGGGGATCAGCTTGATGCCGACGACCACGAGGACCGCCATCACGGGCAGGTTGATGAGGAAGACCGAGCCCCACCAGAAGTGTTCCAGGAGGAATCCGCCGACGACCGGGCCGACGGCCGCGCCCGCCGAGGCCATGGCGCCCCAGATCCCGATGGCGAGGCTGCGCTCGCGCGGGTCGTGGAAGAGGTTGCGGATCAGGGCGAGCGTGGACGGCATCAGGGTGGCGCCCGCGACACCGAGGAGCGCCCGGGCCACGATCATCATCTCGGGCGAGGTCGCGTACGCGTTGAGCACGGAGACCGCGCCGAAAGCCACGGCACCGATCAGCAGCAACTTCTTGCGGCCGATGCGGTCGCCGAGGCTGCCCATCGAGACGAGCAGGCCGGCGATGACGAAGGAGTAGACGTCACCGATCCAGAGCAGCTGGTTCCCGGTGGGCTCCAGGTCCTCGCTGAGGAACGGGGTGGCGAGACCGAGGACGGTGGCGTCCACGGCCACCAGCAGCACGGCGAGGACGAGGACGGCGAGCGCGATCCACCGCCCGGGGCGGCGTACCGCGTCCGTGGTGTCCGGGTTCTTCTCGGTGCTGATCATTGCTCCACGCTCCGGCGTGCTCCGCCGAGCAGCAGCTCGACGATCATGTACTGGAAATCCTGTGCGGCGACCCGGCCCGCCTGGATGGACCAGGCTCCGGTGCCGACGAGGCCGTAGAGGGCCTCGGTCAGCCAGGCGGGGGTGAGGTCGATACGGAACTCGCCGCGTTCCTGGCCGCGGCGGAAGAAGGCGGAGACGCGGGCGTCGGCCCGGTTCCAGCCCTCGTTGACCTCGTCGCCCTCGAAGAGCTGGTTCTCGTTGACGAGGAAGGACATCAGCCCGGCGCTGGGCTCGACGGCCGCGATGAGGCGGCGCAGCCCCTCCTCCGAGGTGCCCTCGTCGAGCCGGGCGGTGTCCAGGGCCGCCTCGAACTCCTGGAGGCCGAGGTTCTCCAGCGCCTTCACCAGGGCGTCGCGCCCGGCGAAGTGGCGGTGGAGGGTGGCCCGGCCGATACCCGCCGCCTTGGCGACCTCGTCCATGGTGGCGGTCGATTTACGGGTCAGCAGGGCGGCGGCGCTGCGCAGCACCTGCTCACGGTCGAGTGTCATGAGACGACCATAACCCATGTGAGACATTTTTGTCTCATCGAAGAGCGTGCGGGCTCACCCGGGGGCGAACCGGGCGCGGCGGGGTGGGACCGGGAAACAAAAAAGTGGCCGGAGGAAGAACCTCTCCTGGCCACTCTCAACTTATAGCGCATGGGGGGCCTTGCGGCAAGGCCCCCCAAATGCCGCAGAATCGTCCGCCGTAGCCGGGACGGGACGCCGCCCCCGTAACCACCCGCAGATCGGAACTGACGACGTGACACCCCTGACCACCAGCGCGTTCGACCTCCCCGACCGGCTCTCCCCCAAGGCCGACCCGGCGCTGATCGCCGAGGACGAGCAGCACTTCGCGGCGATCGCCCACTGCCTGGACCAGTCGGTCGCCGAGCTGACCGACCGGCTCGCGGCCGAGCGCCGGACGCCCGGCGGGGCGAGCCGGGCCGCGATGGACCGGGACGTGGAGATCCACCGGCTGACCGCCCGGCTGCGCACCCTGCGCCGGTTCGGCCTCGACCTGTGCCTCGGGCGCATGGTCCCCGCGGACGGCTCCGGTGCGCTGTACGTGGGACGGCTCGGCCTCACCGACAGCACGGGCCGCCGGCTGCTGGTCGACTGGCGCTCCCCCGCCGCCGAGCCGTTCTTCGGGGCCACCCACGGCGACCCGATGGGCCTGGTGAGCCGCCGACGCTACCGGTGGACCGGCGGCCGGGTCGGCGACTACTGGGACGAGGTGTTCGCGCCTGAGGGGCTCGCCGGGCATGCCGCGCTGGACGACCGGTCCGCGTTCATCGCGAGTCTGGGCTCCGCCCGGTCGGCCCGGATGCGCGATGTGCTGGGCACCATCCAGGCCGACCAGGACGCCGTCATCCGGGCGGGCTCCCGGGGCGTGCTCGTCGTCGACGGCGGGCCCGGCACGGGGAAGACCGTCGTCGCCCTGCACCGCTCCGCCTATCTGCTGTACGCCGATCCGCGCCTGGGCCACCGCCGCGGCGGCGTGCTGTTCGTCGGGCCCAACGAGCCCTATCTCGGGTACGTCGCCGATGTCCTGCCGAGCCTCGGCGAGGAGGGGGTGCAGACGTGCACCCTGCGGGACCTGGTCGCCGAGGGCGCGGCGGCGGGGCCCGAGAGCGATCCGGAGGTGGCCCGGCTGAAGGCGTCGGCGGAGCTGGTGGCGGCGGTCGAGCCGGCCGTCCGGTTCTACGAGGAGCCGCCCGCCGAGGGCGTACGGGTGGAGACGCACTGGTCCGACGTCTGGCTGAGCGCCGCCGACTGGGCCTCGGCCTTCGGGGCGCCGGACCCGGGCACGCCGCACAACCAGGCGCGCGACCAGGTCTGGGAGGAGCTGCTCACGACCCTGGTGGACAAGCACGAGGGCGATGCGCCCGAGGAGCACCTGCGCGCCTCGCTGCGGCGGAACCGGGAGCTGTTCGCCCTCTTCGACCGCGCCTGGCCGCTGATCGAGGCGGCCGACCTGGTCGCCGACCTCTGGTCCGTACCCGCGTATCTGCGTAAGTGCGCCCCCTGGCTGACCGCCGAGGAGGTCCGGCGGCTGCGGCGGGCGGACGCTCAGGCCTGGACGGAGTCCGACCTGCCGATCCTGGACGCGGCACGGCTGCGGCTCGGCGATCCGGAGGCGTCCCGGCGCCGGCGCCGCCACGAGGCGGCGGCCGCCGCCGAGCGGGAGCAGATGGACCGGGTCGTCGAGAGTCTGCTCGCCGACGAGACGCTGGCCGACGCCGATGCGGACGGCGAGGGGGCGCTGGTGATGCTGCGCGGGGAGGATCTGCGGGAGTCCCTGGCCACCGCCGACCGGCCGAGCGGGGTGGAGCCGGATGTGCTGGCCGGGCCGTTCGCTCACATCGTCGTGGACGAGGCCCAGGAACTGACCGACGCCCAGTGGCAGATGCTGATCCGGCGCTGCCCGTCCCGTAGCTTCACCGTCGTCGGGGACCGGGCGCAGGCCCGGAACGGGTTCCCCGAGACCTGGCGGGAGCGGCTTGAACGGGTCGGTCTCGACCGGATCACCCTGGCCTCGCTGACCGTCAACTACCGCACGCCGGAGGAGATCATGGCGGAGGCGGCGCCGGTGGTCCGGGCCGCGCTCCCGGACGCCAATGTGCCGGTCTCCGTCCGCAGCAGCGGCATCCCGGTCGCCCACGGCTCCGTCGACGACCTGGACACCGTTCTCGCCGACCGGCTCGCCGCGCACAAGGACGGGACCGCCTGTGTCATCGGCGCCCCGGACTTCCGGCCGACGGCCCGGGTGCGGTCGCTGACCCCGGAGCTGTCGAAGGGCCTGGAGTTCGACCTGGTCGTGCTCGTCGACCCGGAGACGTTCGGCGAGGGCGTCCGGGGAGCGGTGGACCGGTATGTGGCGATGACCCGGGCGACCCGGGAACTCGTGATCCTCACGCGTCCCTGAGGCCGCCGGGCCGGGTCGGCGGCACGGCTCGGCAGGCCGCCGGGCCGGGTCGGCGTCAGTGCCAGGGCAGCCCGGCGCGGTGCCGCCAGTACGCCTCCGGCTCCTCGACCAGGGCGTCGAGGCTCGCCCGCTGCTCGTCGTCCAGATCGACGACGGCGGCGTGCAGATTGCCGGAGAGCTGGGCGGCCGTGGCGGCGCCGGAGAGCACGACGCCCGCCCAGGGCTGGTGCAGGACGAGCGCCAGGGCTACGGCGTCGCCGCCCACCCCCGCGTCGGCGGCGATCTCCTGGAACACGGCGGGGGCCTCGTCCCCGGCGAGCCGCCCGTTGGCCATGCCCTCCTTGACGATCACGGTGAGCCCGGCGTCGTGGGCCTCGGCGAGCGCGGGCGCGGCCGAGGTCTCCAGGGCGTTGTAGGTGGCCTGGACCGTACGGAAGAGGGGCTCGCCGTCGACCGTGACGGCGAGGGCGGCCCGGATCGCGTCGGCCTGGGCGGGCCCGCTGGTGGAGAGGCCGACGGTGACGCCGTCGGCGGCCAGGGCGGCCAGCCGGTCGAGCAGTTCCTTGTCGGTGAGCGCCGGGCTGTCCGGGGTGACCGAGTGGACCTGGTAGAGGCTGAGCCGGCCCCCGAGGAGCTCGCGGGTCTCGGCGTACTGGCGCTCGAAGGTGGCGAGGCTGTGGTCCTTGACCTCGTGGTGCTCGGCCTCGACGCTCCAGTCGGCGGTGTAGGTGTAGCCCCATTTGGAGCCGACGACGAGGTCGGTGAACGAGGGCCGGGCGTCCAGCCACTCGGCGAGGAACTCCTCGGCGCGGCCGTAGGAGCGGGCGGTGTCGACGTACCGGACGCCCTGCGCGTAGGCGGCGTCCAGGAGCTCGTGGGTACGGGCGCGCAGGGCGTCGGGGTCGCGGTCGGCGGGCAGGTCGCGGTCCCGATGGAGGTTGATGTAGCCGGGCCTCCCTACAGCGGCCAGGCCGAGTCCGATGTGGGCGGTCGGGGTCGTCGCGGCGGCCAGGGCGGCGAAGGGCATCGCGGGCTCCTCGGGGTCGGGTTTCGGTTACTCCTACCCCGGTGAACGTAGCTCGCGACACCCTTCGTGGACCTCTTACGACACCGCCACCACCTGCTGCCCTTACCGGCGGGCAGTCGCCCAGGCGTGCTGGACCGCCAGGTCTTCCTTCACCTCGGCGAGCTGCACGGCGACGGCGGAGGGGGCCGTCCCGCCCCGGCCGTCGCGGGAGGCGAGGGCGCCCCGCACGTTGAGGACCGTGCGGACCTCGGGGGTGAGGTGCTCGGAGATCTTCGCGAACTGCTCGTCGGTGAGCTGGTCCAGCTCGATGCCGTGCTGCTCGCACTCCTTGACGCAGGCGCCGGCCACCTCGTGCGCCACCCGGAAGGGGACACCCTGCTTGACCAGCCACTCCGCGATGTCGGTGGCGAGGGAGAAGCCCGCCGGGGCCAGCTCCTCCATCCGCTCGCGGTTGACGGTGAGGGTGGCCATCATGCCGGTGAAGGCGGGGAGCAGGACTTCCAGCTGGTCGCAGGAGTCGAAGACGGGCTCCTTGTCCTCCTGGAGGTCCCGGTTGTACGCCAGCGGGAGCGCCTTGAGCGTGGCGAGGAGGCCGGTCAGATTGCCGATGAGGCGGCCGGACTTGCCCCGGGCCAGCTCGGCGATGTCCGGGTTCTTCTTCTGCGGCATGATCGAGGAGCCGGTGGAGAAGGCGTCGTGGAGGGTGACGAAGGAGAACTCCTTCGTGTTCCAGATGATGACCTCCTCCGCGATCCGGGAGAGGTTGACGCCGATCATCGCGGTGATGAAGGCGAACTCCGCGACGAAGTCCCGTGAGGCGGTGCCGTCGATGGAGTTGGCGACCGACCCGTGCTCGAAGCCCAGGTCGGCGGCGACCGCCTGCGGGTCGAGCCCGAGCGAGGAACCGGCGAGCGCCCCGGAGCCGTACGGGGAGACGGCGGTGCGCTCGTCCCACTGACGCAGCCGCTCGGCGTCCCGGGACAGGGACTGCACATGGGCGAGCACGTGGTGGGCGAAGAGGACGGGCTGGGCGTGCTGGAGGTGGGTCCGGCCCGGCATCGCGACGTCCGCGTTGGCCTCGGCGAGGCCGACCAGCGCGCTCTGGAGGTCGGCGATCAGGCCGCCGATGATCCGGGCGTGGTCGCGCAGGTACATCCGGAACAGCGTGGCGATCTGGTCGTTCCTGGACCGGCCGGCCCGCAGCTTGCCGCCGAGGTCGGGGCCGAGACGCTCCAGGAGTCCGCGCTCCAGGGCGGTGTGGACGTCCTCGTCGGCGATGGTGCCGGTGAACGAGCCGTCCGCGACGTCGGCTTCGAGCTGGTCGAGGCCCTCCTGCATCCGGGTCAGCTCGTCCTCGGTGAGCAGGCCCGCCTTGTTCAGGACACGGGCGTGGGCGCGGGAGCCGGCGATGTCGTACGGGGCGAGCCGCCAGTCGAAGTGGACGGAGGCGGACAGCTTGGCCAGCGCCTCGGCCGGTCCGTCGGCGAACCGCGCGCCCCAGAGCCGGACGTCACCGTTGTTGCTGCTCACTGCGTGCTCCTCAAGAACGAAGGCCCAGGTAAAGACATAAGCGAAGGCAGGGTGCGGATATGCGGCCGCCTCCCCGCCGCGTGACGTCGGGGAGGCGGCTGTACAACGAGAGGGAGTCAGGCGAGGTCGCGCTTGGCCGCGATCTTCGAGGAGAGACCGAAGATCTCGATGAAGCCCTGTGCCTTCGACTGGTCGAAGGTGTCGCCCGAGTCGTAGGTGGCGAGGTTGAAGTCGTACAGCGACTCCTCGGACTTCCGGCCGGTGACGACGGCGCGGCCGCCGTGCAGGGTCATCCGGATGTCGCCGGTGACGTGCTGGTTGGCCTCGTTGATGAAGCCGTCCAGGGCCCGCTTCAGCGGGGAGAACCACAGGCCGTCGTAGACCATCTCGCCCCACCGCTGCTCGACCTGCCGCTTGTAGCGGGCCAGCTCGCGCTCGACGGTGACGTTCTCCAGCTCCTGGTGGGCGGTGATCAGCGCGATCGCGCCGGGCGCCTCGTACACCTCACGGGACTTGATGCCCACGAGCCGGTCCTCGACCATGTCGATCCGGCCGATGCCCTGGGCGCCGGCCCGCTCGTTGAGCTGCTGGATCGCCTGGAGGACGGTGACGGGGCGGCCGTCGATGGCGACCGGGACACCCTCCTTGAAGGAGATGACGACCTCGTCCGCCTCACGCTGGAGGGCCGGGTTCTCGGTGTACTCGTAGATGTCCTCGATCGGCGCGTTCCAGATGTCCTCCAGGAAGCCCGTCTCGACGGCCCGCCCGAAGACGTTCTGGTCGATGGAGTACGGCGACTTCTTGGTGGTCGCGATCGGGAGGTTCTTCTCCTCGCAGAAGGCGATCGCCTTGTCCCGGGTCATCGCGTAGTCCCGGACCGGGGCGATGCACTTCAGGTCGGGGCCGAGCGCGGAGATGCCGGCCTCGAACCGGACCTGGTCGTTGCCCTTGCCGGTGCAGCCGTGGGCGACGATCCCGGCGTTGTGCTTGTGGGCGGCGGCGACGAGGTGCTTGACGATGGTCGGCCGGGAGAGGGCCGAGACCAGCGGGTAGCGGTCCATGTAGAGGGCGTTGGCCTTGATCGCCGGGAGGCAGTACTCCTCGGCGAACTCGTCCTTGGCGTCCGCGACCTCGGCTTCGACGGCACCGCAGGCGAGCGCGCGCTTGCGGATGACGTCCAGGTCCTCGCCGCCCTGGCCGACGTCCACGGCAACGGCGATGACCTCGGCGCCCGTCTCCTCGGCGATCCAGCCGATGGCGACGGAGGTGTCCAGGCCGCCCGAGTAGGCGAGTACGACGCGCTCGGTCACGGGTTTCTCCTTACGGTGCAATCACTGATGGGTATAACTATGCGGTCCTCCGTATTGTTTGTCAAAGCGGCAGGTCAGAGGGGCGCTCTTGACTGCATGGCGGAGAAATTCCGGCACTTTCGGTCCGGAGGGCACCTAGCATCGGCAGCCGAGCACGGGGAGCGGGGAGGGGCAGTGGTGGACGGCAGTTGCGGGCGGCGGGGCTGCAGAGGCGCCCGGCCCCCGGGTACCGGTGACGCCCCGCCCGAGGAACGCCGCCGGGCCGAACGGGGCGGGCCCGCCGGAAGTGCGCCGCTGGGCCGTACGGAGCAGGTCCGGTGGGGCCTCGGCCCCGGTCGCCGTACGGTCCGGAGCATGCGCAGATCACTGGTGACCGCCGCCGTTCTCCTCGCCCTGGCCGGCTCCCTCGGGGCCGCCCCCGCCTCCGACGCACCGCCCCTGCCGGACCGGCTGGCGGACACGGGCGGCGGCACGCAGCTGATCACCGCCGAGGCCCCGGACGCCGGGTCCACCACCGGCACGGTGACCTGGTGGGAGCGGCGCGGGGGCCGGTGGGCGGAGGCGGGGTCCGCGCCCGCGCGGTTCGGGGCGAACGGGCTGGCCGAGGGGGCGACCCGGGAGCAGGGCACCAGCACCACGCCGACCGGGCTGTACGACCTGCCGTACGCCTTCGGCATCGAGGACGCCCCGGCGGGGACGACGTATCCGTACCGGAAGGTGGACGACGACTCCTGGTGGTGCCAGGACAACGACTCGGTCGCGTACAACCGCTGGGTGGAACCGCGGCCCTCCCACTGCCGGGCGGCGGAGGCCGAGCACCTGGTCTCCTACGGCACGCAGTACGCCCGGGCGCTGGTGATCGGCTTCAACTACGAGCAGCCGGTGCGCAATCGGGGCGCGGGGATCTTCCTGCATGTGAACGGGCGCGGGGCGACGGCGGGTTGTGTGTCCGTACCCGCCGACGCCATGGCGGAGATCCTGGCCTGGGCGGAGCCGGAGCGGCGGCCGCACATCGCGGTCGGGACCTCGTCGGGCCCGACCGCGATCACGCGCTACTGAACGGAGCGGCTCAGCGGTCGTTCTGAGCGAGCCTCAGCAGATGGTCGGCCAGCGCCTGACCGCCGTGCGCGTCGCGGCTGATGAGCATCAGGGTGTCGTCGCCCGCGATGGTGCCGAGGATGTCGTGCAGTTCGGCCTGGTCGATGGCCGAGGCGAGGAACTGGGCGGCGCCCGGCGGCGTACGGAGCACCACGAGGTTGGCCGACGCCTCGGCCGAGATGAGCAGTTCGGCCGAGAGCCTGCGCATCCGCTCCTCCTTGGCCGAGCCGCCCAGCGGGGCTTGCGGGGTGCGGAATCCGCCCTCGCTGGGCACCGCGTAGATCAGCTCGCCGCCGGTGTTGCGGATCTTCACGGCGCCCAGCTCGTCGAGGTCGCGGGAGAGCGTCGCCTGGGTGACGCTCAGCCCGTCGTCGGCGAGGAGCTTGGCCAGCTGGCTCTGCGAGCGGACCGGCTGCCGGTTCAGGATGTCCACGATCCGGCGGTGGCGGGCGGTGCGGGTCTGCGGCACGGACGGCCCGCCGTGCTCGGATTCCTGCGCCTCGGTCATCGTCGTCGCCTCATTCTCCGGAGGGTCATGCTCCGGATCGTCCGTCCCCGTGTGCCGCGTCGAGAGCGCCCGGCAGGATCTCCAGGAACGCGTCCACCTCCGCGTCACCGATGATCAGCGGCGGCATGAGCCGTACGACATCGGGGGCGGGCGCGTTCACCAGGAGGCCGGCTCCCTGGGCCGCCTGCTGCACCTGCGGTGCGAGGGGTCCGGTGAGCACGATACCCAGCAGCAGGCCGCTGCCGCGGACATGGGATACCAGCGGGTGTCCCAGCGCCTCCACACCGTCGCGGATCTTCTCGCCGAGCCGCTTGACGTTGTCGAGCGTGCCGTCGGCCGCGAGGGTGTCGATGACGGCGAGTCCGGCGGCGCAGGCGACCGGGTTGCCGCCGAACGTCGTGCCGTGGTGCCCCGGCTTCAGCAGGTCGGCGGCCGGGCCGAAGGCGACCGTGGCGCCGATCGGCAGACCGCCGCCGAGGCCCTTGGCGAGCGTGACGATGTCCGGCTCGACGCCCTGGTGGGCCTGGTGCTCGAACCACTGGCCGCAGCGGCCGATGCCGGTCTGCACCTCGTCGAGGACGAGGAGCGTCCCGGTCGCCCGGGTGATCTCCCGGGCGGCCTCCAGATAGCCCTTGGGCGGGACGACGACACCGTTCTCGCCCTGCATCGGCTCGATGACGACCAGTGCGGTGTCGGTGGTGACGGCCGCGCGCAGGGCGTCCACGTCCCCGTACGGAACATGGGTGACATCACCGGGGAGCGGGCGGAACGGCTCCTGCTTCGCCGGCTGGCCGGTCAGCGCGAGCGCGCCCATCGTCCGGCCGTGGAAGCCGCCGTCGGTCGCGACCATGTGGGTGCGCCCGGTGAGCCGGCCGATCTTGAACGCGGCCTCGTTGGCCTCCGCACCGGAGTTGGCGAAGAAGACCCGGCCCTGACGGCCGAAGAGCTGGAGCAGCCGCTCCGCGAGGGCGACCGGCGGCTCGGCGATGAACAGGTTCGACACATGGCCGAGGGAGGCGATCTGGGTGGAGACGGCCTCGACGACGGCCGGGTGGGCGTGGCCGAGGGCGTTGACCGCGATGCCGCCGACGAAGTCGAGGTAGCGGGTGCCGTCCTCGCCCCAGACATGGGCGCCCTCGCCGCGGACGAGGGACAGGCGGGGGGTGCCGTAGTTGTCCATCAGCGCGCCCTGCCACCGCGCGGTGAGTCCGGTCGTGGTTCCGGTGCCGGTTGTCATGATTCCCCCAGTTCAGGACCCGTGTGTACGTCGATGGGGGCGTCCGGCACGACCATGGTGCCGATGCCCTCGTCGGTGAAGATCTCCAGCAGGATCGAGTGCTGGACGCGTCCGTCGATGACGCGGGCGGTCTCGACGCCGTTGCGCACGGCGTGCAGACAGCCCTGCATCTTGGGAACCATGCCGCTGGACAGCTCGGGCAGCAGCTTCTCCAGCTCGCTCGCGGTGAGCCGGCTGATGACGTCGTCGCTGTGGGGCCAGTCCTCGTACAGCCCCTCGACGTCGGTGAGGACCATCAGCGTCTCGGCGTTCAGCGCGGCGGCGAGCGCGGCGGCCGCGGTGTCGGCGTTGACGTTGTAGACGTGGTGGTCGTCGGCGGAGCGGGCGATGGAGGAGATGACCGGGATGCGGCCGTCGTCCAGGAGCGCCTGGATGGCCCCGGTGTCGATGGCGGTGATCTCGCCGACCCGGCCGATGTCGACGGTTTCGCCGTCGATGGTGGGCCGGTGCTGGGTGGCGGTGATGGTGTGGGCGTCCTCGCCGGTCATGCCGACGGCGAGCGGGCCGTGCTGGTTGAGGAGGCCGACCAGTTCGCGCTGGACCTGTCCGGCGAGCACCATCCGGACGACGTCCATCGCCTCGGGGGTGGTGACCCGCAGCCCGGCCTTGAACTCGCTGACCAGGCCCTGTTTGTCGAGCTGGGCGCTGATCTGGGGGCCTCCGCCGTGCACGACGACGGGCTTGAGGCCGGCGTGCCGCAGGAAGACGACGTCCTGGGCGAAGGCGGCCTTCAGCTCCTCGTCGATCATGGCGTTGCCGCCGAACTTGATGACGACGGTCTTGCCGTGGTGCCGGGTCAGCCAGGGCAGCGCCTCGATGAGGGTCTGCGCCTTCGGGAGTGCGGTGTGCTTCCGCGCGGCGCTCATGAGCTGTACGCGCTGTTCTCGTGGACGTAGTCCGCGGTGAGATCGTTGGCCCAGATGACGGCGGACTCCGTGCCCGCGGCGAGGTCGGCGGTGACCTTGACCTGCCGGTAGCGCATGTCGACCAGGTCGCGGTCCTCGCCGACGCCGCCGTTCTTGCAGACCCAGACGTCGTTGATGGCGACGTTGAGCTGGTCCGGCTCGAAGGCGGCCTTCGTGGTGCCGATCGCGGAGAGGACCCGGCCCCAGTTGGGGTCCTCGCCGTGGATGGCGCACTTGAGGAGGTTGTTACGGGCGATGGACCGGCCGACCTCGACGGCGTCGTCCTCGGTGGCCGCGTTGATCACCTCGATCCGGATGTCCTTGGAGGCGCCCTCGGCGTCGCCGATGAGCTGCCGGGCGAGGTCGTCGCAGACGGCCCGTACGGCCTCGGCGAACACGCCCTGCTCCGGGGTGATGCCGCTGGCGCCGGAGGCGAGGAGCAGCACGGTGTCGTTGGTGGACATGCAGCCGTCGGAGTCGACCCGGTCGAAGGTGGTGCGGGTGGCGTCGCGGAGGGCGGCGTCCAGTGCGGGGGCTTCCACATCCGCGTCGGTGGTGAGCACGACGAGCATGGTGGCGAGGCCGGGGGCGAGCATGCCCGCGCCCTTGGCCATGCCGCCGACGGTCCAGCCGTCGCCGCCCGCGACGGCCGTCTTGTGGACGGTGTCGGTGGTCTTGATGGCGATGGCGGCCTTCTCACCGCCGTGCTCGCTGAGGGCGGCGGCGGCCTGCTCGATGCCGGGAAGCAGCTTGTCCATGGGGAGCAGGATGCCGATGAGCCCGGTGGAGGCGACGGCGACCTCGCCCGCGCTGTGGCCGTCCAGCACCTCGGCGGCCTTCTCGGCGGTGGCGTGGGTGTCCTGGAAGCCCTGGGGTCCCGTACAGGCGTTGGCGCCACCGGAGTTGAGGACGACGGCGGTGACCTCGCCGCCCTTGAGGACCTGCTCGGACCAGAGGACGGGGGCGGCCTTGACGCGGTTGGAGGTGAAGACGCCCGCGGCGGCGCGGCGCGGCCCGTTGTTGACCACGAGGGCCAGGTCCGGGTTGCCGCTCTCCTTGATTCCCGCGGCGATGCCCGCCGCGGAGAACCCTTGTGCTGCCGTGACGCTCACGGTGCCACTCCGATCGTCGAAAGACCTGTGTCCTCGGGGAGTCCGAGGGCGATGTTCATGCTCTGGAGGGCGCCGCCCGCGGTGCCCTTGGCGAGATTGTCGATGGCGCAGACGACCACGATCCGTCCGGCGGCCGGGTCGTGCGCGACCTGGATCTGTACGGCGTTGGAGCCGTACACCGCGGCGGTGGCGGGCCACTGCCCCTCGGGCAGGAGCCCGGCGAACGGCTCGTCCGCGAACGCCTTCTCGTACACCGCGCGCAGGCTCTTAGCGCTCACTCCGGGCTTCGCCTTCGCGCTGCACGTGGCGAGGATGCCCCGGGGCATGGGGGCGAGGGTGGGCGTGAAGGAGACGGTGACCGGCTGTCCGGCGGCGGCGCTGAGGTTCTGGATCATCTCGGGCGTGTGGCGGTGCCCGCCGCCGACGCCGTACGGGGTCATGTTGCCCATGACCTCGGAGCCGAGGAGATGCGGCTTGGCCGCCTTGCCCGCACCCGAGGTGCCCGACGCGGCGACGATGACGGCCTCCGGCTCGGCGATACCGGCCTCGTACACGGGGAAGAGCGCGAGGGACACGGCGGTCGGGTAGCACCCCGGCACCGCGATCCGCTTCGACCCGGCGAGCGCGGCGCGTCCGCCCGGGAGCTCGGGCAGCCCGTAGGGCCAGGTCCCGGCATGCGGGGACCCGTAGAAGGCCTCCCAGTCCCCCGCGTCCTTGAGCCGGAAGTCGGCCCCCATGTCGACGACGAGGACCTCGTCCCCGAGCTGCTCGGCGACGGCGGCGGACTGCCCGTGCGGGAGGGCGAGGAAGACGACGTCGTGCCCGGCGAGCACCTCGGCGGTGGTGGGCTCCAGCACCCGGTCGGCCAGGGGCCGCAGGTGCGGCTGGAGCGAACCGAGCGTCTGCCCGGCGTTGGAGTGCCCGGTGAGAGCGCCGATCTCGACCTCCGGGTGCGCCAGCAGAAGACGGAGCAGCTCACCGCCGGCGTATCCGCTCGCCCCTGCCACTGCTGCTCGCACCACCATCGGTAACCCTCCTGATCGATGGCATGACTATACGCAAGCATGCAGTTTTATGCAAAGAGTGGACGGGGCCGGGCTGCGGGTGCGGTGGCCGGGCGCCATGCCGGCGAGGGCGACCGTACGCGTCGTCGGGGCGGCCGGGCTGACCGGTCTGCTGGTGACGGCCGCGATATTCGCGCTCGCCTGGCCCCTCTTCACCCGGATGCGGAACCGGCGTGCCTGGTACCAGTACGTCGAGGACCCCTGCCCTGCACGACCCCACCGATCTGGCACTGGTCGCCCTCTGCGCGCTCCCCCTCTTCCTCCTGCTGCTCGGCATCGGCGGCGCGGCCCTGCAGTCGGTGTGCTCGCGGGCGGTGGCGGCGGAGACCGGCGGGCCGCCGGGTACGGCGGGGACAGGGCCGGAGCCGCTGCGGGCACGGGTGCGTCCGGTGCTCTTCGTGTACGCGCTGCGCGGACTGATCGTCTGGCCGCTGCCGATCGCCGTCGCGGCCTGGGCGGACTCCCTCACCGGTTACCACCTCGACACGCCTCTGCCCCTGGAACGCGGATCGTGGCCCTACGCCCTCGTCTCGGCCTCCCCCGCCGTCGCCCTGGGCGTCGCCGTCCTGCTCCGCCTCGCCCTCTCCCTCGCTCCGGCCGCCGCCGCGGACGGGCTCGGCCCGTGGGCGGCCGTGCGCCGCTCCTGGTCGCTGGCATGGACGCGTACGGGGGCGCCGCGCGTACTGGTCCTCGCTCTGCCACTCGCCGCGGTCGCGGCCGGGGTGCTCCGCCTCGCGGTACAGGCCGCCCTGCCGCTGAGGCCCGTCGTCGGCGAGCTGCTCGAACCGGCCACGGGCAACTTCTTCGCCGCGTACTACGCGGGCATTCTCGCGCCCGTCGTCGTCGGTGTCCTGGTCACCGCCGCCCTCGTCCTCCCGGTGGCGTGCACGGCCTTCGCGGTGCTCCACGGCAGGCTGCGGCCGCCGGTCCGGAGGGGATGAGGACGATACTGGTCGTAGCAGTCGCCCGCCCCCGAACCGGCGTCCCGCCGGGGCGGTCCGGCGAGGCCCGGCTGCACCGGATGCGTCGACGCCTTTGAGGGGAGCCGTTCATGACCACGGCGAAAGACCTGTTCATCATCGCGATGGACCCCGCACCGGAGCACACGGTGGGGCAGGGCGATCTGTCGCTCGCCCTTGCCGGTGCCGAACTGCTCGACCTCCTCGACGCGGGCACCATCACCGTGGACGGCGACCTCGTCGTACCGGGCGGATCGTCGGTGCCGGACGACCGGCTGCTCGCCGCGGCTGCCGCGGGGATCACCCGGCAACCGCCCCACGAGCGGATCGAGGACTGGCTGTGGCGCCGGGGCCGGGACCTCGCGGCCGCCTACCAGGACGCGCTGGAGGAGGACGGCGAGCTCACGCGGAAGCGGAGCGGCCTGCTGCCGTTCGGCCCGAAGGAGGTGGAGCTGGTGGACACGCCCGCCCGCCGCCGGGCCGTGGCCCGCCGGGACGAGGGGGACCCCGTCCTCGCCTCCCTCGCGTCGGCCGTGGGCCTCGGCGACGAGCCGTCGGACGACGCCGAACCGAGTCTCGGTGACGAGACGGTGACCACCGTGGTCGCCACCGTCCATGAAGCGGTGATGGAGTTGGAGGCCGTACGGCAGCGGCGGACCATCGAGAACACCGCCTTCGCCAACGTCTGGCGCGGCCCCTGAGCCGGCACCCGGCCTCCCCCGGTTTGACCTTGACACGGTGACAAGCTCTTCACTGCTTGCCGAGGAGGTGGTCTCGATGACGGTCACGGGACAGGGTACGGACGAGGCACGGGCGCTCCGGGCGCTCCGGGCGCTGCGGGACGAGCGTTCGTCGGTGCGGCTGGGCGCCGCTCTGGCGATCGGCTCGACGCCGGATCAGCGCTTCGTCGGCCCGCTGGTCGAACGGTGCGCGGTCGAGCCGGAGTTCCTCGTCCGCGACATGCTGACGTGGGCGCTCACCCGCCACCCGGTCGCCGCCACACTGCCCCTGCTGCTCCGGGAAGTCCGCTCGGAGCGTGCGCAGGCGCGGAGCCAGGCGCTGCACACCCTGTCCAAGGTCGGGGACCCGCGGGCATGGCCCGTGATCACCCGGGCGCTCCTGACCGACGCCGACGACGAGGTCGCCCGGACCGCCTGGCGGACGGCCGTCGTGCTCGTACCGGAAGGGGAGGAGGCCGCGTTGGCCGCGGTGCTGGTGACACAGCTCGGGCGGGGCGGGCAGGAGACACAGCTGAGCCTCAGCAGGGCACTGGTCGATCTGGGGAGCACGGTGGTGCCGGCCCTGGACACCGCGAAGCGGGCCCCCGACCCGGACGTACGGGCGCACGCGCTCGCCACCGAGCGGCTGCGGGACGACCCGGACACCGGCTTCGCCTTCGCCTTGGAGGAGGCGAAGCGCGTGGTGGCCCTGGGCGGGGCGGGCAGCAACGAGGGAGGGTCGTAGCGCGTGCTGATCGGTGAGGTCGCGCGGCGGTCCGGCGTCAGCGCCCGCATGCTCCGGCACTACGAGTCGCTCGGTCTGGTGCGGCCCTCGGGCCGCACCGGGTCCGGCTACCGGGAGTATTCCGGCGAGGACGTCCGGCGCATCTTCCATATCGAGAGCCTGCGGGCGGTGGGGCTGTCGCTGCGGGAGATCGGCCGCGCGCTCGACGATCCCGGCTTCACCCCCGCGGACCTGGTCGACGACCTCATCCGCCGGACGCGCGAACGTATCGCCGCCGAGACCGAGTTGCTCACCCGGCTGGACCGGGTCCACGCCACGGGTCCGGCCGGCTGGGAGGACGTCCTCCAGGTCCTCGCGGTGCTGCGGGCCCTGGGGTCCCCGAGCGCCGGAGCCCGTCAGCGCGCGGCCCTGGCCCCGGTCGACGAGGTTCCGGTGGAGGCCCTGGTCGAGGCGGCGCTCGACGAGAGGGACCCGGTCGTGGCCGGGGCCCTGCGCTGGGCCCTGGCCCGGTCCGACGGCAGTGCGGCCCTCCTGGCCGAAGGGCTCGGCTCGCCGGTGCCGGAGGTGCGGGAACGTGCCGTGCGTTCCCTCACCGAACTGCCCGGCGACGAGGCCGTCGCGCTGCTGCGGGACGCGCTGGCGCACCCTGATGCCGTGGTCCGGAACCGGGCGGCGCTGGCGCTCGGGGCCCAGGGCGAGGCCGCCGCGACCCCGGTGCTGGTCGACATGATCGTCGCGGGAAGCAACGACACGGACGCGGCCGACGCGCTGAGCGTGCTGGCCGGCGACGCCGCCGCCGCGGACCGCATCGCGTCCCTCCTCGTCGGCCGCATCGGCGACGGGACCACCAAGCCGCCCGCGCGCGGGCGGCTCACCCAGGCGCTGGCCGGCATCCCGGGCGCCACGGCCTCACGCGCCCTCGCGGACCTGGTGGGCGACGCCGACCGTGCCGTCGCGCTGACCGCCACCTACCTCCTCCGGCTGCGCGGGGACGGGTGAGGGTTCCCGGGACGGCCGGTCCAGCAGCAGCGGGATCGCCAGGACGGGCAGCAGCCAGAGGAACACGATGAGGCGGAAGCCGTAGAGCTGGCCCAGGTTGGGGTGGCCGGCCTGGTTGAGGAGGCCCGCCGCACCCGCCGCGAGGGCGAGGGGCAGCACCACCGAGCGCCGCCTCAGCAGCGCCCAGGCCGAGAGCGCGAGCAGGACGGGGAGGACGGGGGAGGCGGCCTGGCGGCGCAGCCACGCCGACCAGAAGACCCCCTCCTGTACGAAGAACTCGGGCCAGGGGTTGGGCAGATCGGGCCGCTGGTAGTGGTGCGTCAGCAGGTCCTGGGCGCTGTCCCGGCCCATGGGCCACCCCAGCAGATGCGCCCCGACGTAGACGCACACCGTCAGGCCGGCGCAGAGTGCGGCCGCCCGGAGTACGGGCGTGAACTGCCGCCGATTGCGGCGGAGCCATCCGGCCCACAGGAGGAGGGCTCCCGCGAGAGCGGCTGCCAGCAGCAGTGCCTGCGAATAGCGGACGAAGAACATCGAGGCGAGGCCGCCGGCAACGAGCGCCGCGCCCGAGCGGGGTCCCGCTGCGGCCGCCCAGGCCCCCGCCCCCGGCCCTCCGCCCGTGCCGGATGCCCCGTCCGTACGGGGCCGGTCCCGCAGCAGCAGGACACAGCCGAGGACCACCGCCGTGCCCAGCGCCAGGGAGAGGCCGTCGCTCAGGGGGTTCATGGCGACGGTGCCGGTGGGCAGGGCGAGGTACAGCGCCTGCCCGGCCAGACCGGCGCGCCGGGAAGCGCTCGCCGCGCGGAGGGTGAGCAGAACGCAGACACTGCCCGCGAGCGCGATGACGAGCCCGGCCAGCCAGAGGCCCCAGGTGATGCCGAAGGCGGCGACGAAGGGGACCAGGAACAGCGGATAGCCGGGCCTGGCCTCGAAGATGGCCATGAACCGCTGATTGGCGAACGGCGCGGTCATCCCTGACGTGTTGCCGTGGCGCGACCAGTACGCGACCGAGTTGTCCAGCCGGCGGACGCACTGCTCCTCCGACTCCCCCACGGTCTTCCTGTTGGTCCAGGGGACGGGGCTCAGGGACGCGTGCTGCCCGCTGGCGCAGGAGTAGGCGATGGCCCGGCGGCCCGCTTCCTCGCGGCTCTCGCCGCTGAGGCTCAGGGCGTAGGAGAGGTAGTTCTTGGTGTCGGGCGAGGCCCGGCCGGTGACCGCTGTCAGATGGAGTCCGGCGAAGGAGACGGCGATGAGCAGCATCCCGATGAGGCCCAGGTGCTGTTTCTTGCGGATGTTCGGCATCGGACGGGCGCTCCCCTGCGTACGGCGGTTGCCTCATCAACGAGAGAACCGGCGCAGGGTGGCGTTCCGGGGCGGTTTGCGGCGTGGTTTCCGGGAGTCGGCGCGCGGGCCGGGACACGGCGTTTCCCGGGAGTCGGCGCGCGTGCCGGTCCCGGCGGGCTCGGTGCCCGCTACCGGCCGCGCGGCTTTCCGCGCTTGCCGCTCTGGCCGCCGGCCCGGCCGCCCGGTGAGGGCTTCCTGCCCGCCGCGGGCTTGTGCCGGGCACCGCCCTGCCCGCCGCCCGTACCGGCCCGCTTGCCCTTGGCCTTCTCCTTGGCCTTGGCGGTGGGGCGCTGCGGGGTGGCCGCACGGCCCCGGGTGCTGTTGACGGTGCGGCCCCGGACGATCCCGATGAACTCCTCCACCAGGTCGGGGGCTTCATCCGCCTGGGGCCACGAAAGGGCGACACGGGACTCGGGGGTCTCCGGGACCGGGCGGTAGGTGAGGTCCTTACGGTGGTGCAGCCGGGCCAGGGACTGCGGGACGAGGAGGACGCCGACGCCCGCCGCGACCAGCTCGATCGCGTCCGCAGTGGTGGCCGGGCGCTCGACGGCGGGGCGCCCGGGCAGGGTCTCCCAGTCGAGGACGTCGTCCAGCGGGTGCAGCACGATCTCGTCGGCCAGCTCGGCGAGCGACACCTCTTCGGCGGCGGTCGCCACGTGGTCCTTGGGGATCACCACGACGGTCGTCTCGGTGTAGAGGGGGATCGCGGCCAGGATGTCCCGGTCGACCGGCAGCCGTACGAGACCGGCGTCGGCGCCGCCGTCCGCCAGGAGGCCGGGGGCGTCGGCGGCGGTGGCCTGGACGAGCTCCAGGGGGGTGCCGGGCAGCCGCTCGTGCCAGACCCTCACCCACTTGGTGGGCGTCACGCCGGGGACGTACGCGAGCCGGAAGGATGAGGGGATGTCCGAGCCTGTCACGGAACCAGGCTACCGGTCGGTGGTCGGAGGTATGTCCCATGGTCGATACCCTGGACCCATGACGTCGCACAAGACCGCCCAGACCATGAAGCCCGCCACGGCGGCGAAGAAGCTGGGTGTGTACCTCCAGGCCACGCCCGCCGAGTTCCAGGAGGGTGCCGTCTCCCGCACCGAGCTCAACGCCCTCCAGACCGACCCGCCCGCCTGGCTGGTGGAGCTGCGCCGCACCGGCCCGCACCCCCGCCCGGTCGTCGCCGCGAAGCTCGGCGTCTCCATCGCGGGGCTCGCCCGCGGCGGGGTCACCGAGGCGCTCACCACCGAGCAGATCGACGCGCTGAAGGACGAGATGCCCGAGTGGCTCGAGAAGGAGCGCGCCACGCAGGCCGAGGTGCGCAAGGAGGCCGCTCGCATCAAGGAGCGGAACGCCGAGCGGGCCGCGCGCTCCGACGATCAGGAGTAGGTCCCCGGGCCTCCCGTCAGGGCGTCCGGCTCGCGCGTCAGGGCCTGCGGCCCCGGCCCTGCGGAAACTCCCCCAGGCTCACCGCACGGTGGATCGTGGCGGCCAGTTCGCGCGCGTCCTCGGTGAAGGTGTCCACCCGGATCTTCCGCGCGTCGCGCAGTTCGACGGCGAAGCCGAAGCCCATCCCCCGGGCCTCGGCCAGCGGGCGTCCGTCCTCGGCCGAGGCGGATCCGATCCGCTCGATGTCGCTCCAGGGGATCAGCGTGGTGGTTCCCGCGACCCGGTGGGTCAGACCGCGCTCGTGGACGTCGAAGCACTGTTCCCGGGTACGGAGTGCCTGCGTCAGGCGCCAGATTCCGAGTCCGAGACCGACCAGCCCCACCCCGAGGAGCAGGCCCGCCAGTTCGGGGGCGCCGTCGGTGGTTCCGATCGAGGCGATGGTCACCGGCACGCCGAAGGCGAGACCGACGATTCCGGTGACCAGCAGGGCCCCGGCAAGGCGTAGCCGTCTGCTGCCGTCGGTGCGGTGTTCGCGGACGAATCCGCCGAGTTCCCGTGCGGCTTCGGTGCGTCGCATCGCCGCTCCCCCCGTCGTGGACACCTCAAATACTGCCCGATCGCGGGGGCGGGCACCACGGAAACGGCCGGAGCCATGCCACGGGCCCGTGGCCGGTCCGCCCCGCCGACGCGTACGTCGGTGGCGCGGCCCTGCCACGGGCCCGTCGGATACCGCTCGGGTCTGGCGGTCGGGTCAGAGAGCGCCGGACTCGGCGATGGTGACCTTGGCGCTGGTGCGGCCGCTGCCGGAGCCGAGGGCCTCGATCTTGCGGACGAGCTTCATGCTGTCCTCGTCGGCGACCTCCCCGAAGACCACGTGCTTGCCGTCCAGCCACGGGGTGAGCACCGTGGTGATGAAGAACTGCGAACCGTTGGTGTTAGGGCCGGCGTTGGCCATCGAGAGCAAACCCACACGGTCGTGCTTGAGCTTGAAGTTCTCATCGGCGAACTTCTCGCCGTAGATGCTCTTGCCGCCGGTGCCGTCGCCGCGGGTGAAGTCACCGCCCTGGAGCATGAAGTCCGTGATGACGCGGTGGAAGGACGAGCCGGCGTAGCCGAAGCCCTTCTCGCCGGTGGCGAGCGCGCGGAAGTTCTCCGTCGTCTTGGGGACGACGTCGTCGAACAGGTTGAACGTGATCCGCCCCGCGGGGGCGTCGTCGATGGTGATGTCGAAGTAGACCTTGGTTGTCATGGTGACATCCTCACATTCCTGGCAACCGCAGGTGAAACCCGGGTTGGTTCGGCACGTCGGATGTCCGGATTCCGCTCACCCTCCGGCGGCTCCCCGGTGGGCCGCGTAAACGGCGTTCACCAGGGCGGTCTTGCGCGGGTCGTCGGCGAGCCGGGAGCCCATCCGGTTCATGACGTAGCCGAGGGCGATGGAGGCATCCGGGTCGGCCAGGCCGCAGGAACCGCCCGCGCCGTCGTGGCCCAGCGCCCTCGGGTCGGGGCCGTAGGAGCGGTTCTCGCCGCTCAGCCAGAAGCCGAGGGCGATCTCGGTCTCGTGCGGGAAGCCGTCGCCGAGGACGAGGTCGCGGCAGGCCCCCTGTCCTTCCCCGGCGCGGGCGGCCGCCTTCCCGGAGAGGATCCGGCGGCCGTCGAGGCTGCCGCGTCCGGCCAGGATCCCGTAGAGCGCGGCGACCGCCCGGGCGGTGCCGTGGCCGTTGGCGGCGGGGATCTCCGCCGCGCGCCAGGCGGGGGTGTTGGCGGCGGCCCGGCCGGTGGGCGGGTTGAGCAGGGAGGCGACGGCGACCGGTGTCATCCGGTCCAGGAGGGCTGCCTGGGCGGCCCGGTCGGGGCGTTCCTGGACCAGTTCGGCGAGGCGGTGGGTCTCGCTCTCCGGGAGGCCGAAGGTGAAGTCGATGCCCAGCGGTCCGGTGATCTCCTGGCGGAGGAACGCCCCGGGCCGCAGTCCGGTGATCCGGCGGACCACTTCGCCGACGAGGAATCCGTAGCTGATCGCGTGGTAGCCGGAGCGGGTTCCGGGCTCCCACCAGGGGGCGGTGGCGGCGAGCCGGGCGCAGGCCGTCTCCCAGTCGTACAGCTCCTTGAGGGTGAGCGGGGTGTCGGGGCCGGCCACTCCGGAGCGGTGCGAGAGGAGGTGGCGTACGAGGACGGATTCCTTACCGTTCGCGGCGAACTCCGGCCAGTAGCGGGCGACCGGGGCGTCGAGGTCGAGCAGTCCCCGGTCGGCCAGGACATGGGCGCAGAGCGCGGTCGGGCCCTTGCCGGTGGACCAGACGTTGACGAGGGTGTCCCGTTCCCAGGGGCGGGTGCGGGCCGCGTCCGCCCAGCCGCCCCAGAGGTCCACCACCGTGGCGCCGTCGACGAGAACGGTGACCGCCGCGCCCAGTTCGCCGCGCTCGGTGAAGTTCTCCTCGAAGGCGGCCCGGACCCCGGCGAACCGGTCGTCGCAGTGGCCGTGGATCTGCGGCACGGAGCCTCCCTCGTCGCGGGCGGGCGTCCGGAGGCGGAACCGGGCGCCTCACGCAACGTACCGACTGGTCGGACCGGAGGGAAGGGCCGGTGTCCGGGAGCGGCGAAGGTCCCGGTTGCCGCTGCGCGGATCAGCGGATGCCCGACTCCAGGCTCAGGCTCCAGCGGCCCGGCAGGCCCGTCAGGGTGATCGTCGACAGCGGGCGGACGTCGACGTTCCAGTACGTGGCGGGCGGGGCGTTCAGGGCGTAGACGAGGGCCGCCCGGATCACGGCGGGCTCGGCGACCGCGACGACGAGGGCGTCGTCGGCGGGGCGGGTGTCCAGCCAGCCGCCCACGCGCCCGATGAAGCCGAGCATCGACTCGCCGCCGTGCGGGGCGCTGCGCGGGTCGGCGAGCCAGAGGTCGACGGCGGCCGGTTCCCGGGCGGTGACCTCGCCCAGGGTCATTCCCCGCCAGCGGCCCATCTCCCAGTCGCGCAGGGCCGGTTGGGCCATCGGCGCGAAGCCGAGGGCGTCCCCGGTGGCGCGGCTGCGCGGGGTGGGCGAGCAGTAACGCAGCTCGGCGGCGCCGAGCGGGACGAGCGTGTGGGCGACGATCTGCACCTCGTGCCAGCCGGCCTGGTCGAGCGGCCGGTCGTCGTCGAAGCGTTCGGTGAGCCGGGAGGAGGTGCGCGCCGCTGCGACCAGGGTGACCCGAAGCGTCATGGCGGGATCGTGGTGCCGAACGCCTGTTTGGTCAAGAGGGCCTGTGCGCCGGGCGTCGCGTTCAGCTCTCCAGGAGGCTGTCGAAAGCTGTACGGAGACGGCGGACGCCCTCCGCGATCTCAGCCGCGCCGGAGACCCCGGCGAAGCTCAGGCGGACGTGTCCGGCCGGGGGTTCGGCGCAGAAGTAGGGGCGGCCGGGGGCGACGGCGACCGAGGCGCGCAGCGCGGCCGAGACGACGGCCGGCTCGTCGGCGCCCGCTCCCGCGCCGCCGCCCGGGAGCCGGAGCCAGAGACTGCCGCCGCCCGCCGGGAGGTGCGGCAGCGTGAGTTCCGGCAGTTCGCTGCCGAGGGCGGCCGCCATGGCCGTACGGCGGCGCCCCAGCTCGGCGGAGACGGCGGCCAGATGGCGTCCCCAGGACGGGGAGCCGACGAGTTCCAGCGCGGCTTCCTGAAGCGGCCGGGGTACGAAGAAGCTGTCGACGACCTGGATGGCCCGCAGGCGCTCCAGCACCGGGCCTCGGGCGGCCAGGGCACCGACCCGGAGGCTGGGCGAGGTGGCCTTGGTCAGCGAGCAGACGTGGACGACGGTCCCGTCGGGGTCGTCGGCGGCCAGCGGTGCGGGGAGCGGTCCTGAGTCGTCGTGGACGAGCCGGCGGGCGAAGTCGTCCTCGACCACGAAGGCCCCGGCCGCCCGGGCGATGGCCAGGACCTCGGGGCGGCGGGCGGGCGCGAGGGTGGCTCCGGTGGGGTTCTGGAAGAGGGGCTGGGAGACGAAGACCCGGGCGCCGGTGGCCCGGAACGCGTCGGCGAGCAGCTCGGGGCGGACCCCGTCGGCGTCCATCGGCACGGGGACGGGGCGCAGTCCGGTGGCGCGGGCGGCGGCGAGCATCCCCGGGTAGGTGGGCGACTCGACGAGGACCGGGGCGCCGGGCGGGGCGAGGGCGCGCAGGGCGGTGGCCAGGGCGCCTTGGCCGCCCGCGGTGATCAGGACGTCGGCGGCGCTGACGGCGGGGCCGATCTCGCGGGCGAACCAGGACCGCAGCTCGGGCAGCCCGTCCGTGGGAGGACGGCTCCAGGCGCCCGGCCGGCGGCCCGCCCGGGCCAGGGCGGCGGAGAGCGCCCGTTCGGGCTGGAGCGAGGCGTGGAGGTAGCCGCCGTTGAACTCGATGACGCCGGGCGGCGGAGCGGCGAGGGTGACCAGCACCCCGGAGGCGTCGACCGTACGGGGCACCACCTCGGGCCCGCCGTCGCCGCTCAGCGACACCTCCTGCCAGGACGTGTCGCCCGGGGCGGGGAGCGCGGCGCGGGGCTCCGCCCGGAACGCGCCGGAGCCGGGGCGGGTGGTGACGAGCCCCTCGGCGGCGAGCTGGGCGATGGCGCGGGAGACAGTGACGGGGCTGACCCGGAACCGTTCGACGAGTGCGCGGCTGGATGGCAGCTTTCCACCGGGTGAGTAGCGGTTGAGCTCGGCCCGCAGGGAAGTGACCAGTTCGGCGACGCTGCTACGCTCTTGCATGAGAGCACAGGATAGCGCTACCCCGTTTTCAGCGATAGCGGTCGCCGATCCGGCGGCCACCCCGCACCCCACTTCGGCGGCCACTTCTTCGGCCGTTCCTCCGGTCGGCCCTCCGGCGACTCCTTCGACCGGCCGGAGCGGCACCGTGCTCGCCGGGCTCGGCGTCGTGGCGTTCTCGCTCACCTTTCCGGCCACGGCCTGGGGCCTGGAGAGCTTCGGCCCCTGGTCCCTGGTGGCACTGCGCAGCGTGCTCGCCGCTCTGGTCGCCGGCGGGGTGCTGCTGGCCGCCCGCGTCCCGCTGCCCGCGCGCCGGCACTGGGCCGGGCTCGCGGTGGTCGGGGGCGGGGTGGTGGTGGGCTTCCCGCTGCTGACGACGCTGGCCCTGCAGACCTCCACCACCTCGCACGCGGCCGTCGTCGTGGGTCTGCTGCCGCTGACCACGGCGGTGCTGGGATCCCTGCGTACCGGCGAGCGGCCCTCGCGCGGGTTCTGGATCGCGGCCCTCGCCGGGGCGGCCGTGGTGATCGCCTTCACCCTTCAGCAGAGCGGCGGCGCCCTGACGACCGGCGATCTGTATCTGTTCGGCGCTCTGCTGGTCTGCGCGGCCGGATACACCGAGGGCGGCCGGCTGGCCCGGGTGATGCCGGGGTGGCAGGTGATCGGCTGGGCGCTGGTCCTGTGCCTGCCGCTCGCGGTGGCGGGCAGCCTGGTGGCTCTGCCGCTCGAACCCGTGCACCTGAACGCCCACGGCGTCCTTGGCCTGGTCTGGGTCGCCGCCGGATCGACCTTCCTCGGGCTGTACGTGTGGTACCGGGGGATGGCGGCGATCGGGGTGGCCCGTGCCAGCCAGCTCCAGCTCGCCCAGCCGCTGCTGACGCTCGTGTGGTCCTTCCTCCTGCTCGGCGAGGAGCTGTCGGCGGCGGCTCCGGTCGCGGCGGTGGCCGTACTCGTCTGCATCGCCGCCACCCAGCGGGCCGGCCGTCGTGCGGGCCGGCGGTCCAGGTCCGCACGGTCAGGACGGGAAGCCAGGACCGCACGGTCATAGACTTGTCGACACGGACACCATCTCCCCCTGTGAGGAGGTCGCTCCCGATGGAGGCGCACACGGGCGACCGGCTGCTGATGCACGGCAGGACCGTGGGACAGCACGACCGGGTCGCCGAAATCATCGAGGTGCTCGGTGACGGGGGCGCTCCCCCGTACCGGCTCCGCTTCGACGACGGCCATGAACACCTGATGTCACCGGGTCCCGACAGCGTCGTCCAGCACAGGGAGGCGCCGAAGGACGAGCAGGCGCGGTAGCAGCGCCGGGGGCCGGGACCGTGCGGAAGGATCCCGGCCCCCGGCGTCGGCGGCTCGGCCCGGGAGCCGTTCCCGGCGGCTCGGCCCGCGAACCGCCCTGGTGGGCTCAGCCCGGGAACGGGCCCCGGCGGTGGGAACGGGCGCGCCCCCGGTCCGGGTAGAGCCGGATCCGGTCCGAGTAGTGGTCGGCCACCACGCGTCGCATCGCGCCGATCCGGTCCGCCATCACGCTCTTCCCGGAGAAGAAGACATGACCGCCCGCCTCCTCGTGGTCCCGGGCGAGGGTGAGGTGGCGGGAGAGTTCCGCCGGATCCTGCCAGGCGTCCGCCTGGGCCGGGTCACCGGCCTTGTACAGCGCCTCGCCCACGTACAGCTCGACGCCCGTGCCCCGGACGGTCGCGCTCCACCAGGCGAGGACCTTGGCGTAGTCGGCGGCGGTCTGGCCGATGTGCCAGTAGATCTGCGGGCAGATGTAGTCGATCCACCCCTCCCTGACCCACTTGCGGGTGTCGGCGTGCAGGTCGTCGTACGTCTGCACGCCCGCCCGTGTGTCCGACCCCAGCGGATCGGTTTCCTTGTTGCGCCAGACCGCGAAGGGGCTGATGCCGAAGCGGACGTGCGGCTTGATCGCCCGGATCCGCTCGCCGGTCTCACGTACGAGCCGGTCGATGTTGTCGCGCCGCCAGGCCGCCCGGTCGGCGAAGCCGCCGCCGTACCGCTCGAACTCGGCGTCGTCGTCGAAGGTCTGCCCGGCCACCGGATACGGGTAGAAGTAGTCGTCCCAGTGCACGGCGTCGATGTCGTAGCGGCGTACGGCGTCGAGCATCGCGTCCTGGACGAAGCGGCGGACCTCCGGCAGCCCCGGGTTGTAGTAGAGCTTCCCGCCGTACGGCACGACCCAGTCCGGGTGCTTCCGCGCCGGGTGGGAGGCGGTCAGGCGGGACGGGTCCGTGTGGTTCGCCACCCGGTACGGGTTGAACCAGGCGTGCAGCTCCAGGCTCCGGTCGTGCGCCGCGCGCACCGCCGTGCCGAGCGGGTCCCAGCCCGGGTCCTTGCCCTGGGTGCCGGTGAGGCAGTCGGCCCACGGCTCGTACGGCGAGGGCCACAGGGCGTCGGCGGTCGGCCGGACCTGGAACACGGCCGTGTTGAGCCGCAACTCCACCGCCCGGTCCAGATAGGCGAACAGCTCCGCCTCCTGCTTCGCCGCGGTGAGGCCCGGCTTCGAGGGCCAGTCGATGTTGGCGACGGTGGCGATCCACATGCCCCGCACCTCCCCCGCCGCCTCCGGAAGCCCGCCGGCCTTCCGTCTCCCCGACGGGGAGGCGACCGCATCACCGGCGGTCGTCATCGCCGCCAGCAGTCCGGCCGCGCTCAGCACGAACGCCCTTCTCGCCACACCTGTGCGCCGCATCCCGGCCCACCTCTCTCCGCCGTGTCCCGCACCCGACTCCAATGGCTCTACGTAACCGCATCATGCCCATCCGTAGCCGCTGTGACCCGCGGGACGTTCGCGTCGGCATTCGGAGTAACGTCGTGGGGTCGAGGCGGGCACCGGAATCACACGGGACCCTGCGATACGGAGAACAGCGAAAGGCACGAGGTGACGGACCTTATGGCCGACATTGCACGCGTCGGAGTGGTGGGCTGTGGCCAGATGGGCGCAGGTATCGCGGAGGTGTGCGCGCGCAGCGGCCTCGAAGTGAAGGTCGCCGAGACCACCGGCGAAGCGCTGGAGATCGGCCGCACCCGTCTGCACAACTCCCTTTCGAAGGCCGCCGAACGCGGCAAGATCACGGCGGAGGAGCGGGACGAGACCCTCGGCCGGCTGAGCTTCACGACCGACCTGGGGGAGTTCGCCGACCGCGATCTCGTGATCGAGGCCGTCGTGGAGAACGAGCAGGTCAAGACGGAGATCTTCCAGGTGCTCGACCAGGTGGTGACCCGGCAGGACGCGATCCTGGCCTCCAACACCTCCTCGATCCCGCTGGTGAAGCTGGCCGTCGCCACCTCGCGCCCGGACCGGGTCATCGGCATCCACTTCTTCAACCCGGCACCGGTGCAGAAGCTCGTCGAGCTGATCCCGGCGCTGACCACGTCGGACGAGACGATCAAGCGCGCCGAGGCCGTCGTGCAGGACGTGCTCGGCAAGCACCCGATCCGCGCCCAGGACCGGTCCGGCTTCGTCGTGAACGCGCTGCTGATCCCGTACCTGCTCTCCGCGATCCGGATGTTCGAGTCGGGCATCGCCAGCCGCGAGGACATCGACAACGGCATGGAGATGGGCTGCGCCCACCCGATGGGTCCTCTCAAGCTGGCCGACCTGATCGGCCTGGACACCGTGGCCTCGGTCGCGGACTCGATGTACGCCGAGTACAAGGAGCCGCTGTACGCCGCTCCCCCGCTGCTCCAGCGCATGGTGGACGCGGGGCGCCTCGGCCGGAAGAGCGGCTCGGGCTTCTACGCCTACTGACCGTCCCGGAGGCGGGTCCGGCGCTCACGCAGCCGGGCCCGCCTCAGCACTTTTCCGGGGTCAGGACCGTACGGCCGGGGCGTCGATCACCGTGCGGCGCCGCCCGAGTCGGGGCCGACGTAGATCTCCGCCCCGTCGGATCCCCAGACGCGCGTGTACCCGCCGCTCGGGGCCGACACCACGAGGTCTCCCTCCTCCAGCGAGACCATCCCGTCCGTCCTCTCGGCGAACCACTCCACGGTGAGGGTCTCGCCCGGCTTCAGGGAAACCTCTTCCGCCGTGGGCTCGAACACCACGGTCATGTCACGGTCGGCCCGGACGAGGAATCGCATTTTCCTCCTCGGAGGTTGTCGCCTGCAGAGGCTCCGTCGCGGGGCGCGAGTCAGCCCAGCCTCAGGTGGTGCAGCATCAGCAGGGCGGCCGCCATGTTCGCGGCGGGCACCTCGCCCCGGGCGATCATGTCCGGGACCACCTTGAGGGGTATCCACTCGCGGCGCGACGACTCGAAGGCGTCCTGCGGCTGGCCGGTCCAGTGTGCCTCGTCGGACCAGTAGAGGTGGTGGCGGGCGTCGGTCAGGCCGTTAGACGGTTCCACGGTGAGCAGGGGGCGTAGCTCGCCGGGGCGCCAGCCGGTCTCCTCCTCCATCTCGCGGGCCGCCGCCGCCGCGATGTCCTCGCCGTCCTCGACGACGCCCGCGGCCAGCTCCCACCCCCAGCTGTCGGTGATGAACCGGTGCCGCCAGAGCAGCAGCACCTCGTTGGCCTCGTTGACGACGGTGGCGGCCGCGACGGGGCGCAGCCGGATGACGAAGTGGTCGAGGTGGCTGCCGTCGGGGAGTTCGACATCCGCCAGATTCACCCGGAACCAAGGGTTCTGATACACATTCTGTTCGCTTAAGTTCGTCCACTGCACGGTTCTGCCGCCTTTCGACATGTTGGGGTCAACATGCCAGCAGGCTCGGCTGTCAGGGGGAACAAACGGCGGGGCGTCGGTGGAGCTCACAGAGGCACGCGGAGCGCCTCGTCGATGAGGTCGGTGGTTCCCACGGCGTCGGCGCAGCCGCTCGCGGCCAGCTCGCCTCGGACCTGCCGCAGCCGGTCGCGCAGCCGCTGGGACTCCATTCCCCGGGCCCGTACGGCCATTTCGGCAGCTGTGGCGGCCGCGCGGTCGGCCTCGCCCTGGAGCAGCTCGATATGGCTGAGCATCGCGAGCCGGTGCACGCGCCCCCGGTCGTGCGCCGGGGCGCGCACCGCGGAGGCCGCGTGCTCCCGGGCGGCGGGCAGATCGCCGAGACCGATCAGCGCCTCGGCCACCTGGACGTCGACCAGGCCCGGCTGGACGTACCCGGTCTCGTCCGGCTCCCGGCCCGTATGGATCCGGCCCGCCTGCGCCTCGGCCCGTCCGATGCAGGCACGAGCGCTCGCCGCGTCGCCGAGCCGGGCGTACGCCTTGGCCTGCATGGCGTGCAGATCGGCGGCGAGGGCCGGGGTGATGTGGCCGCCGGCGGCCCGCAGCGCGGCCTCGGCGAACGCGATGGAGCGGCGGTAGTCGCCGAGGAACAGCGACTGGGTGACCAGCAGGGCGATCACATAGCCGCCGAGCCCCCGGTCCCCGCTGGACTTGGCGAGCCGCAGCGCCTGGTGGAAGTAGCGCTGGGCGAGGCCGTGGGCGTCGGAGTCGTAGGCGCAGATGCCCGCCACCGCGACCAGTCCCGCCGTCGCCCGGTGCAGGCTGCGGCCGAGCGCGTCGCTGTGGCCGCCGCGCAGCAGCGGGGCGGCCTCGGCGTTGAGGAAGCGGACGATCCGGGACCTGGTCGCGATGCCGCCCGCCTTGCGGTACATCTGCTCGTAGTGGTCGCGGGCCGCCTTGAGCACCGCTATGTCGGAGGCGCTCACCCGGCCGGGGCCGGGACGGGAGACGTCGGTGTCCTCCGGGGGGTTCTCCCACTCCCAGACCGGCATCACCGCCGAGGTCCCCGTGACGGCGGGGACGGTGGTCAGGTGCGGGCGCTGCTGTTCGTCGGAGCGCCACAGCGCGGTGGCCCGCTCGACGAAGCCGGAGAGGGAGGCGCTCCCGGCGCCGCCGTCCGGCGCCGCGGATGCGGCCGACGCGCCCATCCCGATGTCGTCGAGCCCGACGGGCCGGCCGAGCCGTCCGCCCAGCACCTCGCAGATCAGGTCGGGCACCTGGCCGCGCGGGCGCTGGCCCTTGAGCCAGCGGGAGACGGCGGTGTGTTCGTACCGCAGGTTCAGCCCGCGGGACCGGCCCGCCCGGTTGACGTGTCCGGCGAGGCCCGCCCGGGAGACACCGGACTCCTCGATCAACGATTCGAGCAGGACATTGGGCTCCATCGTCCCCCCAGGTGCGTGTCGCAATGAGCCTAGTGGAGCACGATTCACACGGGGTGTGAACGGAATGCCCGAACCCTCCTGCTGTGCGCTCTGCCGCGCGGGACCCCGGCTCGGTTGAATGAACTCCCTCGCAAGAGGCGGCCGGGTCGTCGGCTCCCCCTCGTAACGGCCTACGACCCGCACCCGCGCCGTCCGCGCTGCTACCTGCCCGACACTCCGAGGCAGTGCGGACGGCGCCCGGACCGCACGGCCCACTGACCGACGACGAAGGAGGGTGGCTGCGGAACG
The DNA here is from genome assembly GCF_000261345.2 of Streptomyces globisporus C-1027. Classification (NCBI taxonomy): domain Bacteria; kingdom Bacillati; phylum Actinomycetota; class Actinomycetes; order Kitasatosporales; family Streptomycetaceae; genus Streptomyces; species Streptomyces globisporus. Next base: position 1,329,070 of record NZ_CP013738.1, read on the forward strand.
GCGGCCGGAACCGCGTTTCCTCCCGGTTCCCGCTCCGGATCCGGCGTGTGGTCCCTCCGCCGATCGGCGGGACGGAGAAGGGGCGTATCCGGTGGCCGGATACGCCCCTTCTCAACGCCCAGGGGGTGTCACGCACGCCCAGGGGGTGTCACGCCCCGCGCAGCACCGCGCCCGTACGCTCGGCGGCCAGGGCCACCGCGCTGTCGCGGGCGGCCGACGCCTCCTCGACGGTCAGCGTGCGGTCGGCGGCGCGGAAGCGCAGCGCGTACGCCAGGGACTTGTTGCCCCCGCCGATCTGCTCGCCGGTGAAGACGTCGAACAGCCGCAGCGATTCGAGGAGTTCACCCGCGCCCTCGCGCAGCGCCCGCTCCACGTCGGCGGCCGGGACGTCCCCGGCGACGACGAGCGCGACGTCCTGGGTCGCCACCGGGAAGGTGGAGATCCGGGGCGCCTGGAGCGCTCCGTCGACGGCCTGTTCCAGGACGTCCAGCTCGACCTCCGCGGCGCAGGTCCGCTCGGGCAGGTGGAGCGCCTTGATCACCCGCGGGTGCAGTTCGCCCGCGTGTCCGAAGAGGGTCTCCTCGCCGTTCACGTTGACGTACAGCGCGGCGCAGCGGCCCGGGTGCCACGGGGCGTGCTGGTCGGCGCGGACGATGACCTCGACGCCTGCCTCGGCCGCGATGGACCGGGCGGCCTCGATCGCGTCCGCCCAGGTCGCCGGGGTGCCCTTGCCCCACCAGCCGGCCTGCTCGCGGGCGCCCGCGAGGACGACGGCGGCGCGGCGCGGCTGACGCGGCAGGGCCGCGTTCAGACCGGCGACCTCCTCGTCGGTGGGGCGGCGGTCGACGGGCAGCCGGACGGCCTGCTTCTCCTCGCCCGTCGGCCGGAAGACCAGACCCGTCTCGAAGAGCGCCAGGTCGTGGTTGCCGCGGCCGTCGTTGCGGCGCAGGGCGCCGAGGAGGCCCGGCAGCAGCGTGGTGCGCAGCGCCGGCTCCTCGTCGGAGAGCGGGTTGACCAGCTTGACCGTACGGCGGCGCGCGTCGTCCGCCTCCAGGCCGAGCTGGTCGAGGACCGCGTCGCCGATGAACGGGTAGCTCAGCGCCTCGACGTAACCGGCTCCGGCCAGCACTCGGCCGATGCGGCGGTGCAGCCGCTGCCGTTCGGTGAGACCGCGCCCGGAGGGGGGCGTGGGCAGCGTGGAGGGCAGGTTCTCGTAGCCCTCCAGCCGGATGACCTCTTCGGCGAGGTCGTTCGGCTCGTTCAGGTCGGGACGCCAGGACGGGACGGTGACGATCAGCTCGTCCTGCCCGTAGACGTCGCAGCCGACCTCCTGGAGGCGGCGGACGACGGTCTCACGGCCGTACTCCACACCGGCCACCTTGTCCGGGTGGTTCGCCGGCATGGCGATGGTGCGCGGCGCGTGGGGCGAGGTGATCTCGGTGACCCCGGCCTCGGCGGTGCCGCCCGCGAGGAGGACCAGCAGGTCCACCGTGCGCTGCGCCGCTGCTGCGGCGGCCTGCGGGTCGACGCCGCGCTCGAAGCGCTTGGACGCCTCGGAGGACAGCTTGTGGCGGCGCGCGGTGCGGGCGATCGAGATCGCGTCGAAGTGCGCGGCCTCGATGACGACCTCGGTGGTGAGGGCGTGCTCGCCGTCCGCGTCGGCGATCTCGGTGTTGGCGCCGCCCATGACGCCCGCGAGGCCGATGGGGCCCCGGTTGTCGGTGATGACCAGGTCCTCGGCGTCCAGCACGCGCACGGTGCCGTCCAGGGTGGTGAGCTTCTCGCCCTGGGTGGCGCGGCGCACGCCGATCGGCCCGTCGACCCGGTTGCGGTCGTAGGCGTGCAGCGGCTGGCCGAGCTCCAGCATCACGTAGTTGGTGATGTCGACGGCCAGCGAGATCGACCGCATCCCGGCCTTCTGGAGGCGGCGCTGCATCCAGATCGGGGAGCGGGCCTCGGGCTGGAGACCGGTGACGGTGCGGGCGGTGAACCGGTCGCAGCCGATCGGGTCGGAGATCTGCACCGGGTAGCCGTACGCGTTGGGCGCGGGCACGTCCAGCAGCGCCGGGTCGCGCAGCGGCAGCCCGTAGGCGGTGGCGGTCTCGCGGGCGACACCGCGCATCGAGAGGCAGTAGCCCCGGTCCGGGGTGACGGCGATGTCGAGGACCTCGTCGACGAGCTGGAGCAGCTCGATCGCGTCGGTGCCGACCTCGTGCTCCGGCGGCAGCACGATGATGCCGTGCGTGCCGTCGTCGCCCATGCCGAGCTCGTCGGTGGAGCAGATCATGCCGTGCGAGGTCTTGCCGTACGTCTTGCGGGCGGCGATCGCGAAGTCGCCGGGCAGGACGGCGCCCGGGAGGACCACGACGACCTTGTCGCCGACCGAGAAGTTACGGGCGCCGCAGACGATCTCCTGCGGCTCGCCGGTGCCGTTGGCGGTGCCGACGTCGACGGTGCAGAAGCGGATGGGCTTCTTGAAGCCCTCCAGCTCCTCGATGGTCAGGACCTGTCCGACGACCAGGGGGCCCTTGAGGCCCGCGCCGATCTGCTCGACGGTCTCGACCTCCAGGCCGACGGAGACGAGCTTGGCCTGGACGTCACGGCCGGTCTCCGTCTCCGGCAGGTCGACGTACTCCCGCAGCCAGGAAAGCGGGACGCGCATCAGATCTCCATCCCGAACGGCCGGGTGAACCGGACGTCACCCTCGACCATGTCTCGCATGTCTTCGACGTTGTGGCGGAACATCAGCATCCGTTCGATGCCGAACCCGAAGGCGAATCCGCTGTACTTCTGGGGGTCGACGCCACAGGCGGTGAGCACCTTGGGGTTGACCATGCCGCAGCCGCCCAGCTCGATCCAGCCCTCGCTGCCGCAGGTGCGGCAGGGGCGGTCGGGGTTGCCGACGGACTCGCCGCGGCAGACGTAGCAGACCATGTCCATCTCGGCGGACGGCTCGGTGAACGGGAAGAAGTTCGGCCGCAGCCGGGTCTTCATGTCCGGCCCGAAGAGCGCCTGGACCATGTGGTCGAGGGTGCCCTTGAGGTCGGCCATGGTGAGGCCCTCGTCGACGGCGAGCAGCTCGATCTGGTGGAAGACCGGGGTGTGCGTGGCGTCCAGCTCGTCGGTGCGGTAGACCCGGCCGGGGCAGACCACGTAGACGGGGGGCTTGCGCTCCAGCAGCGAGCGCGCCTGGACCGGGGAGGTGTGCGTACGCAGCACGACGCCGGACTCGTCGCCCTCGGTGGCCTTGCCGTCGGGCGTGGTGCCCTGGACGAAGAAGGTGTCCTGCATCTGGCGGGCCGGGTGGTCGGGCACGAAGTTCAGGGCGTCGAAGTTGAACCACTCCGCCTCGACCTCGGGGCCCTCGGCGACCTCGTAGCCCATGGCCACGAAGACGTCCGCGACGCGCTCCATGATCGTCGTCAGCGGGTGGCGGGCGCCGGCCGGGGTGCGGTCGTAGGGCAGCGTGACGTCCACGGCCTCCTCGACGAGCACCCGGGCGTCGCGCTCGGCCTCCAGCTCGGCCTGGCGGGCGGCCAGGGCCTTGGAGACGGCGCCGCGGGCCTGGCCCACGCGCTTGCCCGCCTCGGCCTTGGCCTGCGGGGGCAGGGCGCCGATCTCGCGGTTGGCGAGGGACAGCGGCGAGGTACCTCCGGTGTGCGCGGTCTTCGCCTGGGCGAGCGCGTCGAGGTCACCGGCGGCGGCGAAGGCGGCGAACGCCTCGTCCCGCAGGCGCTCGATCTCTTCCGGTTTCAGTGCCTCGACCTCGACTGGGTCGTACGACTTGTTCGGTGCCGACATCTCTTCCCGTGCTTCCGATTGGCTGATGGCGCGACCCGGCCGGAGACCGTTGGACGCAAAGGTGCCAAAGGTCGAGTCTACGGGCCGCAGGACGGTCGGGGCGCCCGTGGGGCCGCTCAGCCCTCCCGTCGCCCACCACCACCCTGCCTGATTGCTGCGCAAACCCCTCTACTTCAGATAGGCGGGCATGCTCACGGGCAGAATAAATCGGAACTCGGCTCCGCCGCCGGGTCCCCGGTCGACGGTGATGGTGCCGCCGTGGGCCTCGACGATGCCCTTGACGATGTAGAGGCCCAGGCCCGTGCCGCCGCGCTTGCTGCCCCGCCAGAAGCGGGTGAAGACGCGGCTCATCGACTCCTCGGGGATGCCGGGGCCTTCGTCGCTCACGGTGACAGCCGTTCCCGTCTCGTCGTCGGCGCCCGGCGCGGGTGCCGGGGCGATCTCAATGGTGACGGTTCCCTCGCCGTGGCGCACCGCGTTTTCCAGGAGGTTGCCGAGGACCTGGTCGACCTTGTCCGGGTCGGCCCACAGGTCGGGCAGCGGTCCTCGGGTGCGGACGAGGAAGCGTTCGGCGGCCTGGCCGCCGGTGATGAGCGCCTGGATGTGCCGGGCCACGGCGGCGGAGATGTCGACGGGCTGGCGGCGCAGCTCCAGGCGTCCGGAGTCGATGCGGGAGATGTCGAGCAGTTCGGCGATGAGCCGGGTGACCCGGCCGGCGTCGGCGTCGACGGTCTCCAGCATCAGCCGCTTCTGGTCGTCGGTGAACCTCTCCCACTTGGCGAGCAGCGTGGCGGTGAACCCTTTGACGGAGGTCAGCGGGGAGCGCAGCTCGTGGGCGACGGTCGCGATCAGTTCGGCGTGGCTGCGTTCGGTACGCCGACGGGCCTCGGTCCCCCGCAGGCAGACCACGACCCGGCGCACCGGCCCGGTCGGGTGCTCCCGTACGTAACGGGCGGAGACCAGCACCTCGCGGCCGCCGGGCAGCAGCAGATTGCGCTCGGGCTGGCCGTTGCGGGTGGCCAGACCGCCGTACGGGTCGGTCAGCGGCCACCAGCGCTTGCCCTTGAGGTCCTCCAGCGGAAGGACGGCCTCCAGCGGCCGGCCGATCGCGTCGGCGCGGGGGGTGGCGGTGATCCGGGCGGCGGCGGTGTTGAAGCAGATGACGTGTCCGTGCTCGTCGGCGACGACGAGACCGTCGGGAAGGTCGTCCGGGTCAAGGCCCGCTCCGAGGGAGTCCGGACCGGCCGCAGGACCGGCCGGCGCCTCGGCCGCGGCGCGCACGGCGGTGGTGCGCGCCGGTCGCGGCGAACTCATGCCGACAGCCATCTTCCCGTACCCCACCTCTCGAACCGGTGCAGTGGGCCCCCGAGTTCGTCACCCTACTAGTCGTCGGTGAACCGGCGACACCCTGTGGGGGCGCGGAGGGGAGTGCGCCGGTGGGAGGGGGCGCGGGAATGGCCGGGATCGGATGGCAGGGCCGCGAGGACGGCGCTGGGTTACGCGTCGGGGGCGCGCCGCGGACGCTGCGCGCGGGCCGAGGCGTAGAGGCAGACGGCGGCGGCGGTGGCGAGGTTGAGGCTCTCCGCCTTGCCGTGGATGGGGACGCGGACGACGGCGTCGGCGAGCGCGCGGGTCTCCTCGGGGAGCCCCCAGGCCTCGTTGCCGAAGACCCAGGCGGTGGGGCCGCCCATCGTGCCCGCGTCCAGTTCGTCGTCCAGGTCGTCGGCCCCGGCCCCGTCGGCGGCGAGGATCCGCACCCCGGCGTCGCGCAGGCCCTGGACGGCTTGGTCGACGGGGACGCCGACGGCGACGGGGAGGTGGAAGAGCGAACCGACCGAGGCGCGTACGGACTTGGGGTTGTAGAGGTCGACGGAGGCGTCGGTCAGGATGACCGCGTCCGCGCCCGCGGCGTCCGCGCAGCGCAGTACCGTACCGGCGTTCCCGGGGTCGCGGACGTTGGCCAGAACGGCCACCAGGGTGGGCCGGGCGTCCAGGATCTCCTGGAACGGGGAGTCCAGGAAGCGGCAGACGCCGATGAGGCCCTGCGGGGTGACGGTCTGGGAGACGTCGGCGAGGACGTCGGTGTCGGCCAGGTGGACCCGGGCGCCCGCCGTGTGGGCGGCCTCGACGATGTCGGCGTACCGGTCGGCGGCCTCGGGGGTAGCGAACAGTTCGATGAGGGTCGGCTCACCGTCCCCGCCGCGGTGGGCGGCGGCCTCGCGTACGGCCTGGGGCCCCTCGGCGATGAACCTGCGCTCCTTGCCCCGGAAGTTGCGGCGGGCCAGCCGGCGGGCGGCGGCGACGCGCGGGGAGCGCGGGGAGATCAGTTCGGGGGTGCCCATGGTCGGCGGCGAGCCTCTCTGCGTACGGCGGTGGGGGTCAGCGGCAACGCACCGGACCCGCAGGCGGCGTGCGCCTGCGGGTCCGGTTCACGTACCTGGAAGGTGGGGCCTGGATCAGGCGGCCTTCGGGGCGTTGACGTCGCTCGGGAGGGCCTTCTGGGCGACCTCGACGAGGGCGGCGAACGCGTTGGCGTCGTTGACCGCGAGCTCGGCCAGGATCTTGCGGTCCACCTCGATGTTGGCGGCCTTCAGACCCTGGATGAGGCGGTTGTACGTCATGCCGTTCTGGCGGGCAGCGGCGTTGATGCGCTGGATCCACAGCTGACGGAAGTCGCCCTTGCGCTTCTTGCGGTCGTTGTAGTTGTAGACCAGGGAGTGGGTGACCTGCTCCTTGGCCTTGCGGTACAGACGCGAGCGCTGACCGCGGTAGCCGCTGGCGGCTTCGAGGATTGCCCGGCGCTTCTTGTGGGCGTTGACTGCCCGCTTGACGCGTGCCACTTGTTAACTCCTTGTAGCGGGGCCGTGGGTGTCTTCACACGGCCCGGAAACGAATTGGTCCCGGTGTGATCGAGGTCGTGCCTCCGGGGCGAACCGGAGGCCGGGCCTCACTTGCCGAGAAGCTTCTTGATCTTCTTGGCGTCGGCCGGAGCCACGACGACCGTGCCGGTCAGCGAGCGGGTCTTCTTGGACGACTTGTGCTCGAGCAGGTGGCGCTTGCCGGCCCTCTCGCGGAGCACCTTGCCGGAGCCGGTGATCTTGAAGCGCTTGCTGGCACCGCTGTGCGTCTTGTTCTTCGGCATCGCGCCGTTCTCTCCTCGTCAGTGGCGCCCCTCACGGTGCGGAGCACCGGACTGCAGGGGCGTCAGATCTCTATGGGATTCCGGGATGACCCGGGGGCGCCTGGGTGGCGGCCCCCGAAGGTCACGCCTCGGAAGGTGTCTCGGCCGGAGCCTCGGCCGCGTCGGCCGGGGCCTCGGCGGTCTCGCCCTCGGACGGTGCGTCGGTCGTGCCCTGACGCTCCGCCTTACGGGCGGCCTGGGCCTCACGGGCTTCGGCCATGGCTTCGGTCTTCTTCTTGTGCGGGCCCAGAACCATGATCATGTTCCGGCCGTCCTGCTTCGGGTTGGACTCGATGAAGCCCAGGTCCTCGACGTCCGAAGCGAGACGCTGGAGCAGTCGGAAGCCCAGCTCAGGGCGGGACTGCTCACGACCACGGAACATGATCGTGATCTTGACCTTGTCGCCCTGCTTGAGGAACCGGACGACATGACCCTTCTTGGTGTCATAGTCGTGCGGGTCGATCTTCGGCCGGAGCTTCATCTCCTTGATGACCGTGTGCGCCTGGTTCTTGCGCGCCTCACGGGCCTTCATGGCCGACTCGTACTTGAACTTCCCGTAGTCCATGAGCTTGCACACGGGCGGACGGGCTGTCGCCGCCACCTCGACCAGGTCGAGGTCGTACTCCTGTGCGAGTTCCAGGGCCTTGGCAAGCGGAACAATCCCGACCTGCTCGCCGCTGGGACCGACAAGTCGGACCTCGGGAACGCGAATCCGGTCGTTGATGCGGGGCTCGGCGCTGATGGATCCTCCTCGGTAGCACCACGCGACCGCCTGGCGGACAGCCGCGTAACGTCTTGTAACGTCAAGACCAACCGCGCCGGAAGCGCAAAAATGCCCCGGACGGGACACAAGGCGAGGCTCCAGGAACTACCGGAACACCGCCGCGGTGAACCGCGGGGCTATCGGGCGGGCCCATCGTCCGTACGGAACGATGGTCGCCGCCTGACCGGTGACCCGCCGTCCTGAACGGACAGCCAGGTGGGAGATCGGAGCCTCCACTTGTGGGCCGGGCACATAGATGTCCGGCCGGTCGTTCCTCCAGACTACCGCACGATCCCCGGGGCCCGCACCACGGAGACCGGAGGGACGCCCGCGGGCAGGAGGGCGGTGGCCTGGCCTTATCGTGTGGGCATGAGCGACGCGACCCCCAGCAGTGAGAACCCCGGCTTCGACGACATGGCCCGCGACATCGCGGAGGTCCCCGCGGTCGAGGTGATCGTGACGGTCGCCGTCAACCTGATGAGCGCGGCCGCCGTGAAGCTCGGCCTCACCGAGGAGGGCGAGCAGCACAAGGACCTCGACGAGGCCCGCAAGCTGGTCCAGGCGCTGGCCGGACTGCTGGACGCGAGCGCCACGGAGATCAGCACCTTCCACGCCTCACCTCTGCGCGACGGCCTGAAGTCGCTCCAGCTCGCCTTCCGTGAGGCCTCGCTGGTGCCGGACGAGCCCGGCCACGGCCCCGGCGAGAAGTACACCGGTCCTGTCTACGGCTAGCCGCACCCCTCCCCCGTACGCCAAGGAGCCCGCCGTCCCCCGTGGGGCGGCGGGCTCCCGCGCGTGCGCGCCGGGACCGTTCGCGGGCCCTCAGATGGCGTCCTCGGTCTCCTCGGGCAGGACGTTGGGGAAGGGGTGGGTGAGCCGGTGGGCGTAGGCAGCGATCGCTCCGCCGACCAGCGGCGCGACGATGAACAGCCAGAGCTGGGAGAGGGCCGCGCCGCCCGCGAAGAGCGCCGGGCCGAAGCTGCGCGCCGGGTTGACCGAGGTGCCGGTCAGCGGGATGCCCACCAGGTGGATCGCCGCGAGCGCCAGGCCGATGGGCAGCCCGTCGAAGCCGGTGACCGCGACCTTGTGGGTGACCGCCAGGACCACGTAGACGAGCAGGAACGTCAGCACGACCTCGGCGAGGAACGCGCCGCCGATGTTGATGCCGACGGCCGACCGGTCGTCGTAGCCGTTCGTGCCGAACTCGCCGCTGGTCTCCAGACCGGGGATCTGCTTCGCCAGCAGGAACAGCAGGGCGGCTCCGACGATCGCGCCGAGGAACTGGGCCACCCAGCGCTCGACGGCCGTACGGAGGTCGATGCGGCCGGCCATGAGCATGCCCAGCGTCACCGCCGGGTTGACATGGCAGCCGGAGATCGGGCCGAGCGCGTAGGCCAGCGCGAGGAGGGTGAAGCCGAAGGTGAGGGCGATGCCCACCGTGCCGAGGTATTCGACGGCGACCACCGCGGACCCCACGGCGAAGAACACCAGCAGCAAAGTGCCGAGAAACTCTGACGCCACGATCCGCTTCTGCATGGAACCACCTCGCGATGTCGTCCGATAGGTCGGATTCATCCGATTTTCCCGACAATTCTCACGGCGGCGCGCGGTTCGCGCTCGTCGGGCCGGTGCCGACCCGACGATCAAGGGGCGATCAGCGGGCGAAGAGGGGCTCTCCCGGCATGGTCGTCCCGGCGGGGAGGAGGGCGAGGTCCAGGCCGCTGACCAGCCGGGCCCGCAGCACCTCGCTGGCCGAGAGGGCCTGCGCGATACGGCGGGCCGCATCGGCGGGCACCGCGTCCGGGGCGAGGACGAGCGCGAGGGTGCCGTCCGCGGTGCCGGGGCCGAGGTGGGCGCGGACCACGGCGGGGTCGGCGGCCACGGTCTCCCGGACGGCTTCGATGACGGCGGGGTCCTGGAGCGGGTCGGTGCTGGTGCGGTTCTCGGCCAGTGCCAGGAGCGCCTGCCCGCTCAGCTCGAAGGCGACGGGCCCGGCGAGGTCCAGCACGACGGTGTCGGCCTTCTCGTGGGCGGCGGCCTGGAGGGCCTGGTGCAGCGGTACGGCGACGGGGCGCGCCTCGGGGTCCCAGAGCGCCAGCGAGGCGGTGGAGGTGAAGGCGGGGAGCGCCCGCCGGTCGCCCGCCTTCAGGGTGGGGACGGCCATGTCGCTGGTCTTCTCGCGCCGGAGTCCGTTCTCGTCCTCCTCGACCTCGCCGAGAACGGCGACGACGGGGACGAGGAGCCGGGCGTCCCGCAGGGCGGTGAGAACCGGGCCGACGGCGCTGCGGTCCCGGGACCAGGCGTCGAGCGCGCTGGTCAGGGCCGGGGACGCCGAGCCGTCGTCGTCGGAGAAACCGGGGTCCGGAATGTTCTTGAGCTCCACGGGACGAGGGTAGTGCCTGGCGTCCGGGGGCCTGCCCGCAGGTGTCGCGGCGCCCGTGCTCGATCGCGGCGGCCGGGCCCGGCGTACGCCGAAGGGGTGAGCGGTGCTCAACGGCGGGCGGGGGCGTTCCGGCCGCGCCACAGGACGACGGCGGCCGCCAGCAGCGCCGCGCCGAGGCCGCCGGCGAGCGGGGCGGCCCAGTTGGCCGTCCCGTCGGCGGTACGGGGCGGGGTCGGGCCGGCGCCGAAGTACCGCCCCCGGTGTCCGGCCGGGGCGGCCTTGGCGTCCAGGTCCGCGGGGCGCAGCCGGGCGCCCGCCTCGATGGCCTCCGCCGGGTCGACGATGCCGTAGCCGCGGGCGTCGTCGCGGCCCTGGGCGGGGGCGTCGCGGGCGGTGTCGGCAAGGAGCTTCTTGATCTGGGCCGGGGAGAGACCGGGGTAGGCGGCCCGGACGAGGGCGACCGCGCCGGAGACGAACGCGGCGGCGGCGGAGGTGCCCCACTCGATGTAGTAGTGCCCGTCGGGGTTGGCGACCACGATGTCGACGCCGGGGGCGCTGACGGTGGCGTACCAGCGGCGGGTGGAGAACGAGGCGTGGGTGCCGTACTCGTCGACGGCGGCGACCGCGATCACGCCCGGGTAGGCGGCGGGGTAGGAGATCCGGTCCCCCTTCTCGCCGCCGTTGCCCGCCGACGCGACCACGGGGACGCCCTTGGACAGGGCGTACTGGATGGCCGCGTCCTCGCCGGGGTCGGGGTGGGCGGACTTGCTGTCGTCGCCCAGGGAGAGGTTGATGACGTCGGCGCCGTTGTCGGCGGCCCAGCGGATCCCGTCGGCGAGGGCGGCGCCCCGGGACTTGCGGGCCTTGGCACGGGCCGGGTCCTTGGATTCGAGGATGACCCGGACCGGCAGGATCCGGGCTTCGGGGGCGATGCCGAGGATGCCGTCGGTGCGGCCGGGGCCGTTGCCGCGTCCGGCGATGATGCCGGCCATGGCGGTGCCGTGCAGGGCCCAGGAGGAGTCGCCGCGGGCGGCGCCGAAGCCGACGAGGTCCTTGCCGGGGAGCACCTGGCCGGTGAGGTCGGGGTGGGCGTCGTCGACCCCGGTGTCCAGGACGGCGACGGTGACGCCGTCGCCCCGGGTGGTCTGCCAGGCCCGGTCCGTGTGCAGGGCGTCCAGGGCCCACTGCTGATCGCGGATGGCGTCGGCGTGGGCGGGCGCGGCGGCGGTGAGGGCGAGGACGGCGGCGGCGCAGACCGCGGCGAGGGCGCGGCGGGGTCGTCGGGTCATCCGGGCTGCTCCGTGAGTTCGGCGACGGCTGTGCGCAGTCCGCGCTCCACGCGGTCCGCGACGCCCTTCGCCTCGTGGCCGAGCCCGGCCTGGGCGATGTCCGTCCCGGCGCCGGAGGCCATGGCGTCGGCGGCGGGCTGCGGTTCGGCGACGGCGCGGCCGTCCGCGAAACCGGAGACGGAGAGGACGACGACCGGGATCTCGGTGAGCGGGTTGACCGTCCAGCTGGCGCGCTGCCCGTTGCCGAAGGAGGCCGCGGGGGTGCCCTCGGGGGCGTACGTACGGGGCATGAGGTCCTTGCGCGCGCCGAGCTTCTGCTCGGTGAACCGGGTGCGCAGGGCCTGCATGCCGGAGGCGTCGGCCTCGGTGAAGACGAGACCGACGGTGGTGACGGCGGAGCGGGTGGCGTCGGTGTAGGTGGCGCGCACCATCCGCTCGCAGCCGACGGACCGGAGCGTGGTCAGGAGCAGCGGGTCGAGCCCGTCCTTGCAGGTGCTGTCGGCGGCGACGGCGACCCGGTTCCAGGTGCGGTGGGTGCCGCCGGGGCCCGCGCCCCGGCCCTTCAGGGTGCGCGGGAACAGCGTGTCGGCGGGGACGCTGTGCCAGGCGGCACGGGCGGCGGTGTACGGGCTCTTGGCGGTCCCGGCCGAGGAGTCGCCGGTCAGCCAGGCGCCGGTGGCGGCCCCGCCGATGAGCCCGAGGCCGAGCACGACACAGGCGGCGGCCGCGGCCGTACGCCACCGCTGCCGGGGCCGGACGGGGCGCAGCCGGGTGGTGGTCTCGACGGGCGTCTCCGGGAAGGCGTAACGGACGGGGGCCCGATAGCCACCGGGGGGCTGCGGAACGGCCCCCGGCGCGGGCGTCAGATCGACGGCTCCGACGGGCCTGCGGCGGGTGACGGGGTGTGGGGTGGGAGTGACCGGGGTGGGGTGGGTGGCGGGCGGGGCGGGGTACGCGGGGCGCGTGGTGGGCGGGGCCGGGCTCGCGGCGGGCGGCACGGGCGCCGGGCCCTGCGCGGCGGGCGGGCCCGGGCGTGTGACGGGCGCGGGGTTCGCGGCACGCGCGGAGGACGCGGGGCTCGCCACGGGCGCCGGGCCCTGCGCGGGGCGCGCGGCGGGTGGGGCGGGCGAGGGAGCCGCCTGTCGGCGCGATGCGCCTTGCTGGGTGAAGGCCGCCGGTGGGCCGCAGCGGTCCGACGCGGCCGACGGGGCGGACGGCGCGGTGGGAGCCTCCGAGGCGGAGGCCGACGTGCGGGACTGCCCTGCCGGGCTCGTCGGGCCGGGGGGCGAGGGCCGCCGGGCCGTCGGCGCGGACGTTCCCTGCGGAACCGAACCGGCAGGGGGCGCGGAAGCGGGAGCCGACGGGGCCGAGGTCGCGGAAACCGGAGGGGCCGCCGAGGCGGGGCCCGGGGGCACCGGGGCCGAGGCGACGGGGGCCGGGGGCGTGACGGGCCGGGGTGGTGTCGGGGGCTTCGCGGGCGGGGTGGCCGGGCGGGGCGGGACGGGAGCGCGCTGCGCTTCGGTACTCATCCGGCCCCCTGCTGACACATCCTCGTACCGACCACGGATCACCGCCGCTGACAGGCCCGTTGGTGCTCGCGTGCAGGTCACTCTACGGGCTGCGGACGGGCCGCGGGGAACGGGACTCCCCGCCGGTGGAGGATCTGTCCCGATCGTCCCCCTACCCAGCCGTAGCGGCTCTCTGGCAAGCTGCGGCCATGACTGCCCGCGCCGCTGACCGGACCCGCTACAACCGGGCCACCGCCCATCTCGACGCCCCGATCGCGATCGTGGATCTGGAGGCGTTCGACGCCAACGCCGACGATCTGGTGCGACGGGCGGCGGGGAAGCCGGTCCGGGTGGCGAGCAAGTCGGTGCGGTGCCGGGCCCTGCTGGAGCGGGTGCTCGCGCGGCCCGGGTTCGCCGGGGTCATGTCGTACACGCTGGCGGAGTCGCTGTGGCTGGCGCGGGCCGGGTTCGAGGACGTCCTGCTCGCCTACCCGTCGGCCGACCGGGGCGCCTTCGCCGAGCTGGCCGCCGATCCGAAGCTGGCCGCGGCGGTGACCGTGATGGTGGACGACCACTCCCAGCTGGAGCTGATCGACGCCTCCCGAGCCGGTGGGCGCCAGGAGATCCGGGTCTGCCTGGAGCTGGACACCTCGCTGCGGATGCTGGGCGGCCGGGTGCGGATCGGGGCGCTGCGTTCGCCGCTGCGCTCCCCCGCCCAGCTCGCCGAACTGGCCCGCTCGGTGGCGCGCAGGCCTGGCTTCCGGCTGGTGGGTCTGATGGCGTACGAGGGCCATGTCGCCGGGGTCGGGGACGCGGTCGCCGGGCGGCCGCTGCGGTCCCGGGCGATCCGGCTGATGCAGGCCGCCGCCCGCAAGGAGCTCGCGGTGCGCCGGGCCGAGGTGGTACGGGCGGTCCGGGCGGTCACGCCGGAGCTGGAGTTCGTCAACGGCGGCGGCACCGGCAGCGTGCAGCACACGGCGGCCGAGAGCGCGGTGACGGAGATCGCCGCCGGTTCGGGGCTGTACGTGCCCCGGCTGTTCGACAACTACACGTCGTTCACCGCCCGCCCGGCGGCCCTGTTCGCGCAGCCCGTGGTGCGCCGGCCCGGGGTGGGCGTGGTGACGGTCCTCGGGGGCGGCTATCCGGCGTCCGGTGCGGCCGGCGCGGACCGCTCGCCGGTGCCGTATCTGCCGGAGGGGCTGCGCTACGACCCGCAGGAGGGCGCGGGCGAGGTGCAGACGCCGCTGCTGGGCTCCCCCGCCGACGATCTGCTGATCGGTGACAAGGTCTGGTTCCGGCACGCCAAGGCCGGGGAGCTGTGCGAGCGCTTCGACACGCTGCACCTGATCGAGGGCGACCGGGTCACGGCGAGCGTTCCCACGTACCGGGGCGAGGGGCAGACCTTCCTCTGACCCGGAGGACGCGCGGGTTCGGCGGGCTCAGGGGCTGATCGACGCGCCCACGCCTCCGCTCGTCGCGCTGTCGCCGAGGGGGCGGATGCCCCGGGTGATCGTGTCCATCAGCGAGAGCGGCAGCTCGGCGACGTCCGCGTCGAAGGCGAGCCGGACGATGACGGGGGTGCCGCTGCCCACGGAGGAGGCGAAGGCGACGGACTGCACGTATCCGCCGGGCCCCTTGCCGGTGGTGACCTGCCAGCGCACCAGGTAGCCGGCCCGTCCGGCGACGGAGAGCTGCTCGGCCTTGAGCACCTTGTGCGCGGTGATGCCGCCGTGGTTGCGGCGGCCGAGGCTGTCCTCCTCGTAGGCCAGGTCGGCGGCGGTGACGATATCGGCCTCGGCCAGGGCCTCGGGGTCGGTCTCGGCGCTCCGGGTGGTGTGGGTGGTGACCGTGCCGTGGTAGCAGAAGGACGAGCCGCCGGGGCAGTCGTAGGACTGGACGGTACGGATGGTGGGGACGTCGGACGAGCTGCTCCTCGGCTTCTCCCAGCCCTGGGGCACCGGCACCGTGACCCCGTTGAGCTGGTCGACGAGGACAGCCGGGTTCTCGTCCGGGGCGAGCTCGTCGGAGGCCGTGGCGGTGGCCGAGGGGGTGGTGACGGGGGCCGACGTCGAGGTGGTCGTCGCCGGGGCCGCCGGCGTACCGCCCTCGTCGCGGCCGAGCAGGATCGCGCCGGTGACGGCCGCGCCCAGGACCAGCACCCCGGAGAGCGTGAGCGCCAGGATCTTCGTCCGGTTGCCGCTTCCGGCTCCGTCGTGCGGGCCGCGCTGGTGCGGGAGCGGAAGCGACGGCGGAAGCGACGGCGGACCGAACCCGGCAGGACCGAACTCCCCCGCGCCGGACTGTGCCGGTCCGCCCTCCGCCGGGCCGAACCCCGCCGGACCGGACGCGGCAGGACCGGACGCGGCCGGTCCGAACTCCCCCGGGCCGATCCCCGCCGCGCCGGACTGCGCCGGTGCGGGCGACTGGTGCGGTGCGGCACGTTCGGCGGCGAGCGTGCGGGTGTGCGCGGTCCAGGCCGTGCCGTCCCACCAGCGCTCCAGGCCGGGTGCACCCGTGTCCGGATACCAGCCGGGCGGCGTCGCGTAGCTCATGCCCACACTCTAAAGTCCGCCTCCGACACGCTCACGAGAGTCCCGGGTTCAGCTGTCGCGGCCCGTCAGGGACAGCAGATCGCGGGCCGGGCCCGTGGGGCGGTGGCCGCCGGGCCAGACGGCCCGCAGCTGGCGGCGCAGCCGTACGCCCGCGACCGGGACCTTGACCAGGCGGCGGGAGGACAGCTCCTCGCCCAGGGCCAGTTCGCTCAGGACGCAGGGGCCCGCGCCGCTCTCGGCCGCGCCCTTGACCGCCGTGGTGGAGGAGAGTTCCAGCAGCGGCTGGGCGAGGCCGCCGTGCACGGCGAGAGCGGCGTCCAGGACCTGGCGGGTGCCGGAGCCGTGTTCGCGCAGGATCAGCGGGGTGGCGGCGAGTTCGCCGGGCAGCAGCGGGGTGCGGCGGCGGGCCCAGGGGTGGGTGGGGGCGACCGTGACGACGAGGCGGTCGTGGGCGATGACGGTGCCGTCGAGGCCCTCCGGTATCGACAGGCCCTCGACGAAGGCGAGGTCGGCCTCGCCGGTGACCAGGCGGCGGGCGACGGCCGCCGAATTGCCGACGAGGAGCGAGACCGCGGTGTCGGGGCGCTCCCCGCGCAGCGCGATCAGCCACCCCGGCAGCAGGTATTCGGCGATGGTCATGCTGGCGGCGACCCGCAGCCGGGAGTCGCGGCGGTCGCGCAGGGCCTGTGTGCCCGCGTCGAAGGCCTCGGCCGCCTCGACGACCCGACGCGCCCAGTCGGTGACCAGCGCGCCCGCGTCGGTGAGCCGGGAGCCGCGCGGGGAACGGTCCAGCAGGGTGACGCCGAGCTGCCGCTCCATGGACCGGACGCGGCTGGAGGCGGCGGGCTGGGTGATGCCGACGTCCCGGGCGGCCCGGCCGAGACTGCCGTGCCGGGCGACGGCGAGCAGCAGTTCCAGCGCCCCGAGGTCGGGAACCCGGTGGGCGAGGGGGATGGGGGGTGTCTGGGGTTCGTCGCCGGTCATAAAGTCAGCTTATGGCCTCATAGGAACGCGGTCTCTGGTGGGGGGAGAAGCGCCCGCGAAGAATCGTGGCATGGCCATCTTTCCGCAGACCCAGGCATCGCTTCAGCCGTTCTCCGACCCCACGCTCCCCCGGACGGCGGTTCCGACGCGGCTGCCGTCCCTGCGGCACATCGGCCCGAACTGGTACGCGAGCGTGATGGGCACCGCGATCGTCGCGTCCGCCGGCGCGGCCCTCCCGGTGGACGTTCCCGGGCTGCGCACGGCCTGCACGCTGGTGTGGGCGCTGTCGGCCGTGCTGCTCCTGGCCGTCCTCACCGCGCGGGCCGGGCACTGGATCCACCACCGCGACCAGGCCCGCGCCCACCTCCTGGACCCGGCGGTCGCCCCGTTCTACGGCTGTCTGGCGATGGCACTGATGGCCGTCGGCGGGGCCACCCTGACGGTGGGCGTGGACGTGGTGGGCGCGCGGGCGGCGGTCGCGGTGGACGTGGTGCTGTTCGCGGCGGGTACGGCGGTGGGGCTGGCCGCCGCCGTCGTGGTGCCGTATCTGATGGTCGTACGCCACCGTCCCGCGCCCGGGACCGCGTCGCCGGTCTGGCTGCTGCCGCTGGTCGCGCCGATGGTGTCGGCCTCGCAGGGGGCGCTGCTGGTGCCGCACCTGGGGCCCGGGCAGGGGCGCGAGGCGCTGCTGCTGGCCTGCTACGCGATGTTCGGCCTGTCGCTGCTGGCCACGCTGGTGGTGCTGCCGCTGGTCTTCTCGCGGCTGGTCCACCACGGTCTGCTGCCGCTCGCACTGACCCCGACGCTGTTTCTGGTGCTGGGGCCGCTCGGCCAGTCGACGACCGCCGTCAACCAGCTGGCCGATGTCGCCCCGGGGGCGGTCGCGGCCCCCTACGCCTCGGCGTTCGGCGCGTTCGCCGTCCTGTACGGGGTGCCGGTGATGGGCTTCGCGCTGCTGTGGCTGGCCCTGGCGGCCGCGATGGTGGTGCGGGCCGCCCGGAACGGGATGGGGTTCGCGATGACGTGGTGGGCGTTCACCTTCCCCGTCGGTACGTGTGTGACGGGGGCGGCGGGTCTGGCCCGGCACACCGGCCTGGACGCGCTGGCCTGGCTCGCGGTGGCGCTGTATGTGTTCCTGGTCGTGGCGTGGGCGGCGGCCGGGACGCGGACGGTGCGCGGGGTGCTCAGCGGAGCGCTGACGGCAGCGCCCGTGCCGCCTCGGCCAGCGACGGCCCGTACCAGGTGAGCAGCCGCCCGTCGACGAGTGCGGCGGGCAGGGCGGGGAAGGCCTCGGGCCCGTCGTCGGCGGTGAAGCGGTAGGGCTCGTCGGGCAGCACGACCAGCTCGGCCCCCGAGGCGTTCAGCTCGTCGACGGGGATGCGGGGGTAGCGCTCGGGGTGGTCGGCGTACACGTTGCGGACGCCGAGGCGGGAGAGGAGGTCCCCGGCGAAGGTGTCGTGGCCGAGCACCATCCAGGGCCTGCGCCAGATCGGTACGACGGCGGGGCGCGGGCTTGCGACGGGCGCGGGCAGGGCGGCCCAGGCGGCCTCCGCCTCGTCCAGCCAGCGGGGCCGGGCGAGCCCGCAGCCGTCGACGAGGACGCGGTGGAGTTCGGCGAGGGCCTGGTCCAGGGTGCGGACCTCGGTGACCAGGACGTCGAGCCCGGCGGCGCGGAGGGCGTCGAGGTCGGGGGCCCGGTTCTCCTCCTCGTTGGCGATCACGAGGTCGGGGGCGAGGGCGGCGATCGCGGCCACGTCCGGGTTCTTCGTGCCGCCGATCCGGGCGGCGGCGAGGTCCGCGGGATGGGTGCACCAGTCGGTGACGCCGACGAGCAGCCCGGGGGCGCTCACGGCGACGGCCTCGGTGAGCGAGGGGACCAGCGAGACGACGCGCACGGGCACTCCAGCCTCCAGGACGCTCAGCGGCGCGAGTCGAAGGTGGCATCGATGTGCTCGGCCACCGAGACGACCAGGAGCTTGGTGGCGGGCACGGTGGCGCGCCAGCGGTGGCGGACCCCGCCGGAGAGGAACAGGGTGTCGCCGCTCTCCAGCCGGTGCACCTGGCCCTCCGCCTCGACGTCGACGGCGCCCGCGACGACGTACATCAGCTCGTCGTTGCGGTGCTGGAACTCGCGCCCCAGGTCCGGTTCGCCGGAGAACTCCAGGGCGCTGAGCTGGTGGCGGCCGCGCACCAGGCGGCGTACGCCCTCGCCCTCCTCGCCCCGGACGACGTCCACGGCGCGGGCGGAGTCGGCGGCGGCGTGGAGCTTCTTGGTGGTGGTCTCCAGCGCTTCGGCGACCCGGTCGAGGGAGCGCGCGCTGGGGCGGGCCCGTTCGTTCTCGATCTGGCTGAGGAAGGGCACGGAGAGCCCGCTGCGCTCGGCGACCGCGGCCAGCGTGAGGCCGAGGGTTCTGCGTCGGCGCCGGACCGCGGCGCCCACCCGCGGTGTGTCCTTGTCGTCCATGTCCGAGCTCCCTCCCGCACCCGCCCATCCTCGCGGTTGCCAGCACCTTACGCACATGGTTGCGCACGACGTCCGGAAAACGACCTCCGGAAAGCCGGAAAGGGGTGGCCCGCCCGAAGGCGGCGCCACCCCTTTCCTGCCGGTGTTCTCGTGCCCGTGGGCCCTACTGGGGCGCCATGGTGTCCGCGATGCCCGGGTTGTCGTCCATCCAGGCCTTCACGGCTTCCTCCTCACGGCCCGCGCCGCGCTTCTGGATCTCGTTCTCCAGGCCGCCGAGCTGCTTCTCGGTGAGCTTGAAGTCCTTGAACCACTTGGTCAGCTGCGGGTACTGCTCCGGGAACGCCTTGGAGGCGATGGTGTGCAGCCGGTCGCCCTCACCGAACACCTTCTGCGGGTCCTTCAGCTTGGTGAGCTCGTACTCGTTGTACGACCAGTGCGGAGTCCACAGCAGGACGGCGATGGGCTCCTTCTTGGCGTACGCGCGCTTCAGCTCGGCCAGCATGCCGGGCGTGGAGGAGTCGACGACCTTGTACTCGCCGTCCAGGCCGTACTTCGGCAGGACGTTCTCCTTGAGGTTCTCCATGACGGCGGTGCCGGGCTCGATGCCGACGATCCGCCCCTTGAAGTCGGAGCCCTTGCCCTTCAGGTCCTCCAGCGACTTGACGTCCTTGACGTAGTCGGGGACCGCGACCTCCACGGAGGTGGGCCCGTACCAGGAGCCGATGTCCGTCAGCTTGTCCTTGTACTTGTCCCAGTAATTCTTCTGGGTGTACGGCAGCCAGCCGTCGAACTGGACGTCGATCTGGCCGCGCGACATCGCCGCGTACATGGGGCCGATCTCGAACTGCTTGAGGTTGATCTTGTAGCCGCGCTCCTCCAGGACCGCCTTCCACAGGTACGTGGCGGCGATGTCCTCCTCCCAGGGGAACCAGGCGACCTCGACCGGGCGCTTGCGCTCGTCGTCACCGCTCACGGCCTGGGCGGCCTTCGGGGCGGGGGCCCACTTGTCGACGACACCGGAGTTGGCCTTCAGCCAGGTGCGGACGGCTTCCTGCTCCTTGCCGGATCCGGCCTTCTGGATCTCGGCCTCCAGGCTGGTGAGCTGCTTCTCGGTCATCTTGAAGCTCTTCAGCCACTTGGCGACCTCGGGGTTCTCCTGCGAGAAGCCCTTGCGCGCCAGGGTGTGGATGCCGTCGCCCTTGCCCCACAGACCCTTGGGGTCCTTGAGCTTGGTGAGGTCGAAGTCGTTGTAGGCCCAGTGCGGCGACCAGAGCGGAACGACGATCGGTTCCTTCTTGGCGTACGCGCGCTTCAGCTCGGCCAGCATGGACGGCGTGGAGCCGTCGATGAGCTTGTACTCCTTGTCCAGGCCGTAACCCGGCAGCAGCTTGTCCTTGAGCAGGCCCATCTCGCCGGCGCTCGGCTCGATGCCGACGATACGGCCCTTGAACTCGGAGGCCCGGCCCTTCAGGTCCTCCATCGTCTTGACGTCCTTCATGTACGCCGGGACGGCCAGCTCCAGCGAGGTGGGGGCGTACCAGGAGCCCATGTCCTCCAGGCGGTCCTGGTACTTCTTCCAGTAGCTGGCGTGGGTGACCGGCAGCCAGGAGTCGGTCTGGAAGTCGATCTGCCCGTTGGCCATGCCGGTGTACAGCGCGCCGGCCTCGTACTGCTTGACGTCGACCTCGAAGCCGCGCTGCTCCAGCATCTCCTTCCAGAGGAACGTGGAGGCGATGCCCTCGTCCCACGGGATGTAGCCGATGGAGATCTTCTTGCCGTCGCCGACCTGCGCGCTCTTGCCGGCGGTGTCGTTCTTGGAGCCGCCGAAGACGCTCATGCCGCCCGCCACGAGGGCAAGGGCGACGATGGCGGCGACCGCGACCACGGGCTGCGGGCGGTAGGTCCAGATCTTCCAGCCCTCGGCCATCGCACGGGCCTTGACGACCGCGCGGCGGCCCAGCGGGGAGACCACGGTGCCGAGCGCGCCGGTCATCCGGTCCAGGTACATGGCGAGGATGACGATGGAGATGCCCGCCTCGAAGCCGAGGCCGACGTCGACGTTGCCGATGGCGCGGTAGACGGAGCCGCCGAGGCCGCCGCCGCCGACCATGCCCGCGATGACGACCATGGACAGGCCGAGCATGATGACCTGGTTGATTCCGGCCATGATCGTGGGCAGGGCGAGGGGCAGCTGGACGCGCAGCAGGGTGTTGCGCGAGGTGGTGCCGAAGGCCTCGGCCGCCTCGACGAGCTCACCGTCGACCTGCCGGATACCGAGCTCGGTCATCCGGACGCCCGGGGGCAGCGCGAAGATGATCGTGGCGATGATGCCGGGGACCACGCCGACGCCGAAGAAGATGACGCCGGGGATCAGGTAGACCATGGCGGGCATGGTCTGCATGAAGTCCAGGACCGGGCGGACCACCGCGCTGACCGTCTTGGACCGGGAGGCCCAGATGCCCAGCGGTACGGCGATGACCAGGGTGACGAGGGTCGCGACGAGCACCAGGGTGAGGGTGTCCATCGCCTCGTCCCACAGTTCGACGGAGTCGATGAGGGCGAATCCGACGAAGGTGAGCAGGGCGGCGGGCAGGCCGCGCAGCCACCAGGCGATGACGGCGACGATGCCCGCGAACAGCAGCGGTGCGGGGGCGGACAGGACGGCGGCTATGCCGTCGAACATGCCGCTGACGATCGAGCTGATGGCGTCGAAGAGCCAGACGAGGT
The DNA here is from genome assembly GCF_000261345.2 of Streptomyces globisporus C-1027. Classification (NCBI taxonomy): domain Bacteria; kingdom Bacillati; phylum Actinomycetota; class Actinomycetes; order Kitasatosporales; family Streptomycetaceae; genus Streptomyces; species Streptomyces globisporus. Next base: position 1,350,722 of record NZ_CP013738.1, read on the forward strand.
GGGTCTGCAGCCAGTCGACCGCGGAGTCGACCCATTCGCCGAGGGGGAGCCTAAACACCGGCCACCTTCTTCACGTCGGCGTTCTTCACGTCGGCCTTCTTGATGTCGGCCGTGGGCTCGGTGTCGCGGGGGGCCTCGGCCGGGGTCATCGGCTCGCCGAGGACGGCGAGCAGCCGGGAGCTGGGGACGACGCCGACGAGCTTGCCCTTGGCGTCGGTGACGGCGACCGGGTCCGGGCTCTGCGAGCACGGCGTGAACAGGTCGATGATCGGGGTGTCCTCGGCGACCGTGGCGGGGGCGGCGGCGAGCACGTCCTGCGGGGTGCGCAGTTCCGTGCCGTCCGCGGCCCTGCCGCCCATCACGGTGTGCGGCTCGGCCATGATCGCGCCGGCGGTGAGCACCCGGGAGCGGTCGACGTCCTGGGTGAACGAGGCGACGTAGTCGTTGGCCGGGGTGACGAGGATGTCCTCGGCGCTGCCGAGCTGGACGATCTTCCCGTCGCGCATGACGGCGATCCGGTCGCCGAGGCGCATGGCCTCGTTGAGGTCGTGCGTGATGAAGACGATGGTCTTCTTCAGGCGCTTCTGGAGCTCCAGGAGCTGGTCCTGCATGTCACGGCGGATCAGCGGGTCGAGCGCGCTGAAGGACTCGTCCATGAGCAGCAGGTCGGCGTCGGTCGCCAGGGCGCGGGCGAGGCCCACGCGCTGCTGCATACCGCCGGACAGCTCGTCGGGCCAGGACTTCTCCCAGCCTTCGAGGCCCGTGAGCCGCAGAGCCTCGGCGGCGCGCACCTCACGCTCCTCGCGCGGGACGCCCTGGACCTCCAGGCCGTACGCGGCGTTCTCCAGGACGCTCCGGTGGGGGAAGAGCGCGAAGTGCTGGAACACCATGCTGATCTTGGTGGAGCGGACGCTCCGCAGCTCGCGGGGGCTCAGGGCGGTCAGGTCCTGACCGTCGAAGAGCACCCGGCCCGCGGTGGGGTCGAGGAGACCGTTGAGCATCCGCAGCAGGGTGGACTTGCCCGAGCCGGACAACCCCATGACGACGAAGATCTGACCCGGCTCGACGGTGAACGAGGCGTCGATCACCGCAGCGGTCGTTCCTTCGGCGCGCAGCTCGTCGCGGTCCGAGCCGCTCTCGAGCTTCCGCACGGCTTCATCGGGTCGTCTGCCGAACACTTTGTACAAGTGCTCGGCCTGCAGCCTGGACACATACACCTCACGCGTTGAACCGAAAAACGGTCTGCCACCCCCTCCGGCAGACCGTGGAGCGATGCGGGCTCTGTCCGCGTGGCACATGCACTAGTTGAAAATGCGACGTGGTCCGCTCCGGTGGCGCGCCTGCCCGCACTTACACAACCCAAACGCGACCGTGACCCAGGTCACTGACCTGCAACGGAGCGCGGGTAAGCGGTTACTTTCAGCGACTGTCGGTGTCGTGGGGCATCATCGGGTCTGTGACGCGACGCCTGATGCTCCTCGACACCGCTTCCCTGTACTTCCGCGCCTACTTCGGGGTGCCCGATTCGGTGCGCGCGCCGGACGGGACGCCCGTGAACGCCGTGCGCGGCCTCCTCGACTTCATCGGCCGCCTGGTGCACGACCACCGGCCGGACGAGCTGGTCGCCTGCTGGGACAACGACTGGCGTCCGCAGTGGCGGGTCGACCTGATCCCGACCTACAAGGCGCACCGGGTCGCCGAGGAGACGCCCGCCGGGCAGACGGACGAGGAGGAGATCCCCGACACGCTGTCGCCGCAGGTCCCGATCATCGAGGACGTGCTGGCGGCGCTCGGGATCGCCCGGGTCGGCGTCACGCCGTACGAGGCGGACGACATCATCGGCACGCTCACGGCGCGGGCGAAGGGCCCGGTCGACATCGTCACGGGAGACCGCGATCTGTATCAGCTGGTGGACGACGCCCGCCAGGTGCGCGTGCTCTACCCGCTCAAGGGCGTCGGCACGCTCCAGCTGACCGACGAGGCGTGGCTGCGTGAGAAGTACGGTGTGGACGGCGCGGGGTACGTGGATCTGGCGCTGCTGCGCGGCGACCCGAGCGACGGGCTCCCGGGCGTCCCGGGCATCGGCGAGAAGACGGCGGCGAAGCTGCTGGACGCGTACGGCGATCTCGACGGGATCATGGCGGCGGTGGACGACCCGAGGGCGAAGCTGACCCCGTCGCAGCGCAAGCGGCTGGACGAGTCGCGCGCCTATGTCGCCGTCGCGCCGAAGGTGGTCCGGGTGGCCGGGGATGTCCCGCTGCCCGACTTCGATCCGGCGCTGCCGGGCGAGCCACTCGATCCGGCCGCCCTGGAGGCGCTGGCGGAGCAGTGGGGGCTGAGCGGGGCGATCCAGCGCCTGCTGACCGTCCTTCAGCGCTGAGGGGTCGACCGGAGCCTCGGCCGAGGTGTTAACTTAGGCATACCTAAGTCTTCGAACCAGGGAGTACCTCGTGGCAGAGCGGCCGGCCCGGCAGGGACCCAAGGCCCAGGGGGCGCAGGTCGTGCGCACCGAGCAGATCACCCCGCACATGGTGCGGGTGGTCCTCGGCGGCGAGGGGCTCGCGGACTTCTCCCTCTCCGGCTTCACCGACCACTACATCAAGCTGTGCTTCGCGCCCGAGGGCGCGGACTACGCGCACCCGTTCGACATGGCGGCCATCCGGGAGTCCTACCCGCGCGAGCTGTGGCCCACCACCCGTACGTACACGGTACGTTCGTGGGACCCGGCCGCCCGGGAGATGGCCGTGGACTTCGTCGTGCACGGCGACGAGGGCCTGGCGGGACCGTGGGCCCAGCGGGCGCAGGTGGGCGAGCAGGTGACGTTCCTCGGCCCCGGCGGCGGTTACGGCCCCGACGCCTCGGCGGACTGGCATCTGCTGGTAGGCGACGAGAGCGCGCTGCCGGCGATCGCGGCGGCGCTGGAGCAGATGCCCGCGGGCGCGCTGGTGCACGCCTTCGTCGAGGTGCCGGACGCCTCGGAGGAGCAGAAGATCGTGACGCCCGACGGGGTGGCCGTGACCTGGCTGCACCGCGGGGACCGGCCCGTCGGCGAGCTGCTGACCGCCGCCGTGAAGGGGTTGGACTTCCCCGAGGGCGAGGTCCAGGCGTTCGTGCACGGGGAGGCGGGCTTCGTGAAGGAGATCCGCCGCTATCTCCGCGTGGAGCGGCAGATCCCGCTGCCGCAGCTGTCGATCTCGGGCTACTGGCGCCTCGGCCAGAACGACGACGCGTGGCGCGCGGTGAAGCGCGAGTGGAACGAGCAGGTGGAGCGCGAGCAGGAGAGCGGCACGCAGGCCGCGTAGCGGCTGCTTGCCGGGTTGCCCGGGGCGCCTGACCCACCGGGGGCCTCCGGGTCGCCTGAGCGCCGGGGTCCCCGGCCGGGGCCGCCTGGCGCCCTCACCGCGGGCCGGCCCGGCCGCAGGCGCACAGCCCCGGCTGCCGAACCTCTTGGCCGCCGGGTCGTCCGGTCCTGCGGCGGGCCTGACCGCGAGCTCACCTGGTTGCACGACGAGCAGATCCCGGACCCCGCCCGCCGCACATCGCGGCGGGCGGGGTCCGTTCGATCGGGGGCGCGACCGGGCGCCCGACGCGCCGGGCTTCAGTCGCCCGCAGCGCCCGCCTCCCCGCCACCGGAGCCCCCCGGACCTCCCGGCTCGACCGGCTCGACCGGCCCGGACAGATGCTCCGGCGACTCGAAGCGCCGGAACGACACGTCGATGTGCGCCAGCCTCCGCAGCGCGCCGAACATCGCCTCGCCCAGCACGGTCCCCACCACGACGCTCTCGACCAGGTCCTCGCGCGCCACCCGCCGCTGCACGTAGTCGAGGTCGGCGCGGGCGATCGGCTCCGCCGCGTCCGCGTAGACGTCCAGCAGGTCGATGTACCCGCCGTGCCCGGCCCTGCGCAGCGCGCACAGCACCCCCGCCAGCGATTCCGCGGCGGCGCCCCGCTCGTCCGCCTGCCAGCCGCGCCGCCGCACCAGTTCGGCGACCTCCTCGCGCGCGTCCTCCAGGTCGGGCCCCGCCGCCTCCCCGCCGGTCGGTGTGACGCGGTCCGCCGCGGCCCCGAGCACCTTGTGCACCGGCTGCCCGGGGTCGTCCATGGCCCGCAGGACCTCGCCGATGGCCGCGAGCGGGAGGCCGCCGACATCCAGCAGCGCCCGGATCAGCCGCAGCCTGCGCTCGTGCCCGGGGCCGTAATGCGCCTGGTTCGGGCTGGTCAACTCGCCTGCGGGCAGCAGCCCTTCACGTAGGTAGTACTTGATCGTCGGCACCGGAACCCCGGACCTGCGACTCAGTTCACCGATGCGCACCGCGTGTTCGCCCTTCCGCCCTTGCCAGAAACCGCCCCCATCATAGATAGTCCCCCTATCGGATAGCAGACAGTACGGCTATCCATAATGATCGCGTCACCACCGCATCACCACAGGGGGTCTTCCATGCCCTCATGGCGTTCCTGGCATCGCCCATTAGTCGTCTTCTCCGCCGCGATGGCCGCTCCCGCCGTCATCTCCGCCGTCGGCCTCGTGGTCGACGACCGGGTTCTGGTGGGGGCGCCGATCTGGGCGAAGCCGTTCAAGTTCAGCGTGTCCTTCGTCGTGTACTGCCTGACGCTGGCCTGGATGCTGACGCTCCTCACCCGCGGGCCACGGACCGGCCGGTGGGCGGGGCACGTCGTCGTGCTGACGGGGCTGATCGAGATGGTGATCATCACCGTGCAGGTCGTCCGGGGGAAGCGCAGCCACTTCAACACCGCGACCGCCTTCGACTCGGCGCTGTGGAACGCGATGGGGATGACCATCGTCGTGCTGTGGGCGGCCACCCTGGTGATCGCGGTCCTGCTGCTGCGCACCCGTATCACCGACCGTGCGACGGCCCTCGCCGTCCGGGGCGGACTGCTGATCGCCCTGGCCGGCGCGGGACTCGGGTTCCTGATGACGCTGCCGAGCGAGACCCCGCAGGCCGCCGGGAATGTCGACGCCGCCGACACGATGGGCGCGCACTCCGTGGGCGTACCGGACGGCGGCCCGTCCATGCCCCTGACCGGCTGGTCCACGACCGGCGGCGATCTGCGGGCCCCGCACTTCGTGGGCATGCACGCACTTCAGCTGCTGCCGCTCCTCCTCATGGCGCTGGTGCTCCTCGCACCCCGCTTCGTCCGGCTGCGCGACGCCGGGGTGCGGCTGCGTCTCGTCCGGGTCGCCGTCGGCGGTTACGCGGCGCTCCTCGCGCTCATCACCTGGCAGGCGCTCCGCGGCCAGCCCCTGATCCACCCCGACGGGGCCACGCTCGCCGCCGCCGGAGCGATCCTCGCGGCGGTGGCGTACGGCACCTGGAGGGCACTGCGCCCGACCGCCCCCGCCCGCCCGTCCCGTACCGCCGCCGAACAGGAGCCTGTGGCATGACCGGTGCACTCTTCGAGATCACGTTCTATCTGGCCGCCCCGTTCTGGCTGCTGATGATCTTCGCTCCCACCTGGTCCGGCACCGCCCGCGTCGCCGCGTCCCCGCTGACCGTGCTGCCGGTGCTCGCCGTCTACACCGTCCTGGCCGTCCCGGTCTTCCCGGAACTGTGGACGGCGGTGAGCAGCCCGGACATCGGCACCTTCCGCGATCTGACGGCGCTGGCCGGCGGAGCGGGGGCCGTCTGGGCGCAGGTGATCGCCTGGGATCTCCTGCTCGGCCAGTGGATGTACCTCCAGAGCCGGAAGCTGGGGCTCTCACCGCTGCTGATGGGCCCGCTCCTGGTGCTGACGATCCTGCTGTCGCCGTTCGGGCTGCTGATCTTCCTCGCGGTCCGCACCATCCGTCTGCGGCGGCGCGAAACGCTGGCCGCCTGAGTCACGCGTCTCCCGGGCCCGGTCTGGGAAGATCGCGGAGATCCGACCAATCCGCACGGCCGCCGGCTCCGAACCATTTCCGGAACCAGCGATCGCCCCGGGAGGAAACCCGCGTGAACGAAGCCGTACACATCAGTGGGGTGCCCTCCCCCGGTCCCGATCTCCAGGAACTCCTGGTGCGGGTCGCGCGGGGTGACCAGGACGCGTTCGCCTCGGTGTACGACGCGGTGAGCGGGCCCGTCCTCGGCCTGGTGCGCAGTGTCCTCCGCGACCCGGCGCAGTCGGAGGAGGTGGCGCAGGAGGTGCTGGTGGAGGTGTGGCGCACCGCGCCCCGCTTCCAGGCATCCCGGGGCAGCGCGATGAACTGGGTGCTGACCCTGGCCCACCACCGGGCTGTCGACCGGGTCCGCTCCGCCGAGGCGGCCGCCGCCCGGGAGCACAAGGCGGCGCTTCTGGATCGGACGCCCGCCTTCGACGAGGTGTCCGAACAGGTCGAGACCCGGTTGGAGAGAGAGCAGGTAAGGCGCTGTATGCGCACGCTGTCCGAGCTGCAACGGGAGTCGGTGACCCTGGCGTACTACCAGGGCCTGACCTACCGTGAGGTTTCCGAACTTCTCGCCGTGCCGCTGGGCACCATCAAGACACGACTCCGCGACGGCCTGATCCGGCTGCGCGACTGCCTGGGGGTGAGCGCATGAGCACGGCCGAACTGCACACGCTGACCGGGGCCTATGCCCTGCATGCGCTGCCGGAGTCCGAACAGCGGGCGTTCGAGCGGCATCTGGAGGACTGCGAGGCCTGCACCCAGGAGGTGCGGGAGCTGTCGGCGACCGCCGCCCGGCTCGGTCTCGCCGTCGCCGAGCCCCCACCGCGCGAGCTGCGCGACCGGGTGCTGCGGGACATCACGACCGTACGCCAGGAGGCTCCGTCGCACGGCCGGCGCGAGCGGTCCGGCGGCGGCGGACGCACCGGCCGGTGGTACGCCTACGCGCTCGCCGCCTGCGTCGCGGCGGCCGCCGCGTTCGGCGGGGTCGCGGTCTGGCAGAACCAGCTGGCCCAGGACGCGCAGCAGGAGGCGAACCAGGCGCAGCGGCAGAACGAGCAGGTGGCGCAGGTGCTTTCGGCCTCCGACGCCAAGACCTCGTCGGGCGAGCTGACAGGCGGGGCCCGCGGCACCGTCGTCGTCTCGCAGAGCCAGAACCGCGCGGTGTTCCTGGCCTCGGGGATGGCTCCGCCGCCGAGCGGCAAGGTCTACCAGCTCTGGTACAACGACGAGGGCACGATGCGCTCGGCCGGACTGATGGACCCCAAGGCGGGCGACGACGCCGTCCTGCTGGACGGGCCGGTGGACCAGGCGTCCGGGATGGGCATCACGGTCGAGCCCGCCGGGGGCTCCGCCGAACCGACCTCGGATCCGGTGGCGCTGATGGACTTCCCGACCGCCTGACGTCTCACCGATGAGTACCGCAAGGGAGCGCCCGTTCCATGAGTAGTGTCGCGGTGGTGCTGTTCACCTCCGACCTGCGTCTGCACGACAATCCGGTGCTGCGTGCCGCCTTGCGGGACGCGGACGAGGTCGTCCCGCTGTTCGTGCGGGACGACGCCGTCCACCGGGCCGGGTTCGACGCGCCCAACCGGCTGGCGTTCCTCGCGGACTGCCTGGCGGACCTGGACGCCGGACTCCGTGACCGCGACGGCAGACTGATCGTCCGCCGGGGCGGGACGGCCCGCGAGGTGAAACGGGTCGTCGAGGAGACCGGGGCTCAATCCGTGCACATCGCCGCCGGGGTCAGCGGGTACGCGGCACAGCGCGAGGAACGCGTCCGGGAGGCCCTCGCGGGCACCGGCTGCGATCTGCGCGTCCATGACGCGGTGGTCACCGCGCTCCCTCCGGGCCGGGTGGTCCCGACAGGCGGCAAGGACCACTTCGCGGTGTTCACCCCGTACTTCCGCCGTTGGGAGGCGGAGGGAGTACGGGGCACACTGACCGCTCCCCGCACGGTCCGGGTGCCCGACGGCGTGTCCGGCGACGCGCTCCCGGACCGGGACACCATCAAGAACCTCTCCCCCGGCCTCGCACGGGGCGGCGAGAAGGCGGGCCGCAAGCTGGTGGCGTCCTGGCTGCACGGCCCCATGGCCGACTACGAGGACGGCCACGACGACCTCGCCGGCGACGCGACCTCCCGGCTCTCCCCCCATCTGCACTTCGGTACGGTCTCCGCCGCCGAACTGGCCAACCGGGCACGCGAGAAGGGCGGCCCCGGCGGTGAGGCGTTCGTGCGGCAGCTGGCCTGGCGCGACTTCCACCACCAGGTCCTCGCGGCCCGCCACGACGCCTCCTGGTCCGACTACCGGCCGCGCCACGACCGCTGGCGCTCCGACGCGGACGAGATCGACGCCTGGAAGACGGGGCTCACCGGCTTTCCGCTGGTGGACGCGGCGATGCGGCAGCTCGCGCACGAGGGCTGGATGCACAACCGGGGCCGGATGCTGGCCGCGAGCTTCCTCACGAAGACGCTGTACGTGGACTGGCGGGTGGGCGCCCGGCACTTCCTGGACCTGCTGGTCGACGGGGACATGGCGAACAACCAGCTCAACTGGCAGTGGGTGGCGGGCACCGGCACGGACACCCGCCCCAACCGGATCCTCAACCCGGTGGTCCAGGGCAAGCGCTTCGACCCGGACGGCGCCTACGTACGGCGGTGGGTGCCGGAGCTGGCGGAGGTGAAGGGGTCCGCGATCCACGAGCCCTGGAAGCTGGCGGGCCCGGACCGGGCGGGCATCGGCTATCCCGACCCGGTGGTGGACCTGGCCGAGGCGCGGTCCCGCTTCGAACGCGCGCGTGGCCTGGGCTGACCCGTACGACCACCCGGAAGGGGCCTGTTCCGCGCGGCTGCGGAACAGGCCCCTTCCGGGTTCTCACACCCGGCGTGGCGGCCTCGGAAAGAAGCCGCTCGTCCGGGCCATGTAGGCGTCGAAGCCCGGCCGGTCGGCCATATGACGCTCCAGCAGGGCCGCGCCGCTGCCCTTGGTCAGCAGGAAGCTCATCACCAGCGGGGCGACGACGGTGGCGGCAGCGGCGGCCGGCGCCTGGCAGACGAAGAGGAAGAGGCCCCACCAGACGCAGAAGTCGCCGAAGTAGTTCGGATGGCGGGTCCAGGACCACAGCCCCCGGTCCATGATCTTCCCCTTGTTGGCGGGGTCGGCCTTGAACCGGGCGAGCTGGGCGTCACCGATCGCCTCGAAGGCCAGCCCGACCGCCCACAGCAGCACCCCCGCCCAGGCCCACCAGGCGAGCGGCGCGGTGAGGTACTGCGCGGCCTGGACCGGGAGCGAGACGAGCCAGACCAGCGCGCCCTGGAGGAGATACACCTTGCGCAGAGCGTACAGCTGAGGGTTCCCGGGGGCCTTGGCCAGCATCTTCTCGTAACGCGGGTCCTCTCCGTGGCCCTTCCCGCGCCGCCCGATGTGGATCGCGAGGCGCAGCCCCCAGATCACGGTCAGCGCGGTGACGAGCAGTCGGCGGGCGTCGTCGCCCTCGCCCGCCGAGAGGCCGTAGGAGACCAGCGCGACGGCGGCGAACCCGATGCCCCAGGCGACGTCGACGATCCGGTGCACGCCCTTCTTCAGGGCGACGGCGAAGGTGACGAGCATGACGCCGAGTGCGGCGACGGCCGCGCCCGCGAGCCCGCTCGCGAACGCGGCCCAGGCGAAGCCGCTCACCGCTTCTCCTCCGGCCCGTCCGGTGCGTACCAGTCGCGCCGGGTGGCGGGCATCGCGGCGGAGCCGACCGCGTCGGGCCGTACGGACAGGATCTGGTCGACGCCCATCCGCCGCTCCTCGAACGCGAGGGCGCCGCCGACGAGATAGAGCCGCCACACCCGCGCGGTCTCCTCCCCCACCATGGCGACGAACTCCGCCCAGCGCTCCTCCAGGGTGCGCCGCCACGCCTCCACCGTCCACACGTAGTGCTCGCGCAGGGATTCGACGTCGCGGACCTCCAGCCCCGATCCCTCCAACAGGGCGACGGTGTCGCCGAGCGGCCGCATGTGCATGTCGGGGGCGATGTAGGACTCGATGAACGCGCCGCCGCCGGGGGCGGTCGTACCGCGTGACATCTGCTGGACCATGGCCCGGCCCTGCGGCCGGAGCACGTCGTGCAGGATCCGGGTGAACGCCGGATACTCGGCGTCCCCGACGTGCTCGCCCATCTCGATGGTGGAGACGGCGTCGTACACGCCCCGGGTCCCGGGCCGCTCCGCGATGTCCCGGTAGTCGATGTTCAGCACCTCGACGAGCTCACCGAGTCCACGGCTTTCGACCTGCTTCCGTACGTACGCGGCCTGTTCGGCGGCGAGGGTGACGGCGGTGACGCGGACGCCGTGGCGCTCGGCCGCGTACAGGGTCAGCGAACCCCAGCCGCAGCCGATGTCCAGCAGCCGTGCGCCGGGCCGCAGTCCGAGCTTGCGGCAGATCAGCTCCAGCTTGTCGCGCTGGGCGTCGGCCGGGCCGTAGTCGGGTGCGTCGCTGGTCCAGTAGCCGCAGGAGTACGCCATCGTCTCGTCGAGCAGCAGGGCGTAGAAGGCGTTGGACAGGTCGTAGTGGTGGCTGATCGCCGCCCGGTCCCGGGCCTTGCTGTGCAGTTCCCCGCGCAGTCCCGCGCGGGCGGCGGGCACCGGCGGCCGGGGGCCGACCGCGCCGAGGCGCAGGGCGAGGCCGGCCGCCTTGACGCGGTCGGCGAGGGCGGGGGCGGGGGCGGTGAGGCCGCGTTCGCGGACGGCGCGGCGCATGGCGCGCAGCCCGTCGCCGAGGTCGGCGTCGAGATCGATGTCCCCGGTGATGTAGGCCTCGGCGAGGCCGAGTTCGCCCGGCTCCCACAGCAGGCGGCGCAGCGCTCTGCGGGTCCGCACATGGACGGTGGGGGCGTCCTGCGGCCCGGTCTCGCTGCCGTCCCACATCCGTACCCGGACCGGCAGTCCGCCGCCGAGGAACCGCTCGATCAGCGGTTCGACACGCTGGGCGGCCCCGGTCGGGGTGCGCCGGGCGGGCGGCCTGGTGGCGGAGGTGGTCACGCGGTCTCCTCACGGGTCAGCAGCATTTGCTGCACATCGAGATAGCCGGAGCGGAAGCCCGCTTCGGAGTAGGCGAGGTAGAAGGTCCACATCCGGCGGAAGACGGCGTCGAAGCCGAGGGCGTCGACCTCGGCGGTCCGCTCGGTGAACCGTTCCCGCCACAGCCGGAGCGTCTCGGCGTAGTGCGCGCCGAACCGGATGCGCTGGGTGGTGCGCAGCCGGGTGTGGCCGGTGGTGATCCGCTCGACGGCCTCGGTGGAGGGCAGCAGTCCGCCGGGGAAGATGTACTTACTGATCCAGGTGTACGTGGAGCGACTGACGCGCAGTCGGTCGTCGGGCATGGTGATGGCCTGGAGGGCGACCCGGCCGCCGGGGGCGAGCAGCCGGTCGAGCGTCTGGAAGTAGACCGGCCAGAACTCCTCGCCGACCGCCTCGATCATCTCGACGCTGACGATGGCGTCGTAGTCGCCCGTGACATGGCGGTAGTCGCTCAGCCGTACCTCGACGCGGTCCTCGAACCCGGCTTCGCGGATGCGGACCCGGGCCAGTTCACGCTGTTCGGCGGAGAGGGTGACGGTGGTGACCCGGGCGCCGCGGGCGGCCGCGCGGATGGCCAGTTCGCCCCAGCCGGTGCCGATCTCCAGCAGCCGGGTGCCGTCGGTGACCCCGGCGGCGTCGAGCAGCCGGTCGATCTTGCGGTGCTGGGCGGCGGGCAGCAGGTCCTGTTCGGCGGGGAAGCCGCGGAAGACGGCGGAGGAGTAGGAGAGCGTCTCGTCCAGGAAGAGGGCGAACAGCTCGTTGGACAGGTCGTAGTGGTGGCTGATGTTGTCCCGGGAGCCCTCCGGGGTGTTCATCTGCGCGGCGGGCCTGCGCAGATGCCAGATGCCGCGCAGGCGTTGCAGGGAGCGGGGGACGAGGTCGGCGGCGTTGTCGGCGAGGACGGTCAGCACGGCGACGAGGTCGGGTGCGTCCCACTCGCCGGCCATGTAGGACTCGCCGAAGCCGATGAGTCCGCTCGCCCCGATCCGCCGGAAGAAGGCGTCGGGGTCGCGGATGTCCATGAGCGGCCCGCCGAGGCCGATGTCGCCTTGGCCCGCGAGCCGGGCGCGCAGGGGGAGCCCGCCGAGCGCGTGGCGGACGATGCGTTCGGCGACGGCGGTCCGGGCGCGGGAGACCCGGGGCAGGGTGACGATGTCGGGCCAGCGTTCCGGGTCGGTCCCGGGGGTGTGCTCTGCCGGCAGCGCCGAGGTGGGAGCGGTCACTGCATGCCTTCCTGTGTGCGGTGCGGGGGACGGGGTTGCACGGGGAGTCCGCGCAGATAGAGCCGGATTCCGTGCAGGCGGATCGCGGCGGAGACGAGGACGGTGGAGAGGGGGTGGCGCAGGGCGAGGCGCACCAGCTCCCGGGAGGTGGCCGGGCGGCGGGCGCCCCGTACGGTCGCGGTGAACGGGCGCGCCCCCTCACGCTCCAGGTGGACGCTCAGGTCGAGCCGGGACCCGGGCTCGGGCAGCCGCATCCGGTAGCCGCCGTCCACGGGGAAGAACGGCGAGACGTAGAACTCCTTGCCGGTCGCGGCACGGTCATTCCCGTCGGGGCGCAGGAGGTAGCCGTGCCGCCCGCCGTACGTGTTGTGCACCTCGGCGACGACGCAGAGGGGACTGCCGTCGGCGCGGTGGCACCAGTAGACGGTGATCGGGTTGAAGACGTACCCGAACACCCGGGCCTGGGTGAGCATGGTGACGGTGCCGTCGCCCAGCTCCACGCCCCGGGCCCGCAGGAAACGGTCGAGACCGGCCCGGATGGTGGGGGCGGTGCCGCCGAAGTGGTCACGGGGGTCGAACCGGGCCAGCGGTCGCAGGGCGCGCGGCAGCTCGGGCGGCCGGTCGGGGTCGATCAGCCACAGATAGGTCCGGTGCCGGAACGCGTACTTCGTCGGCCTGTTCCGTACGTGCGTGATGGTGCACGGGTAGAGGGCGCTCACCACCTCACCCCCAGGGCGGCGGCGGCCTCGACCCCCGAACGGCAGCCGTCCTCGTGGAAGCCCCAGCCGTGATACGCCCCCGCGTAGGCGGTCACGGGGCCGGACAGGGTGTGCAGCCGGGTCTGCGCCGCGACCGACTCCGGGGTGTAGACGGGGTGCTGGTAGACCATGCGGGCGCGGACGGTGTCCGGGTCGACCCGGTCGGCGCCGTTCAGCGTGACGACGAAGGCGTCCGGGGCGTCGAGCCGCTGGAGCCGGTTCATGTCGTAGCTGACGGTCACCCGGTCGGCGTCGGCGGCGCACGAGGGCATCAGGTAGTTCCAGGACGCCCTGGCCCCTCGGGCGCGCGGCAGCAGCGTGGTGTCCGTGTGCAGCAGGGTCGGGTTGCGGGAGTACCGGAAGACGCCGAGCGTGCTGCGTTCGGCCTCGGTCGGGTCGGCGAGCATCCGCAGCGCCTGGTCGGGGTGGGTGGCGATGACGACGGAGTCGTACGGGGTGGTCGTGCCGTCCTCGGTGGTGATGTCGACGCCCTCCGCGTGCCGGGTGACGGCGCGGACCGGGGTCGCGGTGTGCACGGCGGCGAGCTGCTTGACGACTCGGTCGACGTAACTGCGCGACCCGCCGGTGACGGTGCGCCAGACCGGGGAGTTCCCGATGGTGAGCATGCCGTGGTGGTCGAGGAAGCGGAAGAGATAGCGAGCCGGGTAGCGCAGGGCGGTGACCGGGTCGCAGGACCAGACGGCGGAGACCATGGGCGTCAGGAAGTGGGCGTGGAAGTACGGCGAGAAGCGCCCGCGCCGGGCGAACTCCCCCAGCGTCATCCCGCTCGCCCCGCTCTCCGGCAGCGCCAGCAGGGCCCGGGCGGCACGGTGGAAGCGCGGCACCTCGGCGAGCATCCGCAGATAGGGGCCGCGCACGGCGGAGCGCGGCTGCGCGAAGAGCCCGGCGGGGCCACGGGCTCCGGCGTACTCCAGACCGCAGCCCTCACAGCGTACGGACATCGACATCTCGGACTCCTGGGTGTCGACGCCCAGTTCGTCGAAGAGCCGCAGGAGGTTCGGGTACGTCCGCCGGTTGTGCACGATGAACCCGGAGTCGACCCGGTGGACCCGGCCGTCGGACGCCGCCAGCTCATGGGTGTGGGCGTGACCGCCGACGCGGTCGTCCGCCTCGTAGAGCGTCACCTCATGAGCGTCGCGGAGAACGTGGGCGGCGGTCAGTCCCGCCACTCCGGCCCCCACCACGGCCGTGCGCCGCCGTTCCCCTGCCATTCCGGCTCCCTCCGGTTCTTCCGCCTGGTCGGAACGCTGCTGGAGCGCCCCTCACGTGCCATTCGTGGCCGGTGGCCGAACGGATTGGTCGATCACCGGATCTGCTCCGAACGGGTGAATGAGGAGTCCGGGACCAATCCGCCGGCCGCCCCGGCGCCGAACCCCCTGTGTCAGGACAGACCCCTCTCAACACGACCCTCCCGATCCAGGAGAAACGCCATGAACACGCTCCTCTTCCGCCGCGCAGCCGTCGCCGTGTCCGCAGCAGCCGTGCTGCCGCTGGCGCTGACCGCCTGCTCGTCGGACGACTCCTCCAAGGACTCGGCAGCCGGCTCCACGCCCAGCGCCTCCGCGCCGGCGAGCCCCTCGGCCGACGACTCGGCGACCATGAACGAGCCGTTCGGCCCGGCCTGTTCCTCGGTGCCGAAGGAAGGCGCGGGCTCGTTCGACGGCATGGCGAAGGACCCGGTCGCGACGGCCGCCTCGAACAACGAGGAGCTGTCGACGCTGGTGGCCGCCGTGAAGCAGGCCGGCCTGGTCGACACGCTCAACAACGCCGAGAACATCACGGTGTTCGCCCCGACCAACGACGCCTTCGCGAAGATCCCGAAGGCCGACCTGGACGCGCTGCTGGCGAACAAGGCCGAGCTCACCAAGGTCCTCACCTACCACGTGGTGGGCGAGAAGCTGACGCCGCAGCAGCTGGAGAAGGGGTCCTTCGACACCCTGGAGAAGAGCAAGCTGACGACGGCCGGCTCGGGCACGGAGTACACCGTGAACGACAACTCGAAGGTCGTCTGCGGCAATGTCCCGACCGCCAACGCGACGGTCTACATCGTCGACACGGTCCTGATGCCCCCGAAGTAGTCCTCCACCGACTCCCCCATCGACGAGGGGCGGGCAGCCGCGGTGCACGCGGGTGCCCGCCCCTCGTCGTACCCGGGAAAAACCCCGCCCGAAATGTACACATAAGCGCCGGATAAGCGCACTATGGAGGTATGGGTGCCTGCCGCACCCATCCGCACAGCGGCAGGGCCCGCAGGACCGAAGGAGACGAAAACTCATGAGCAACGTCTCACACGCGAGGAGCGACTTGTCGGGCCACCCCGACGCCTCCGAAATGCGTGCACGGTACGACCGCGTGATGGGCGGCCGCGATGTGGCGCTGGTGGACGCGCCGGTCTTCCTCGTCGGCCTCTACTGCGCCGTCTCCCCGTGGGTGCTCCACTTCACGGCGAGCCAGCCTGCCCTGGTCACGCACAACCTGGTGATGGGGATCGCCATCGCGGTACTGGCTCTCGGCTTCACCGTGATGCCCGAGCGCATGTACGGCCTGAGTTGGGCGATGTGCGCCATCGGGGCGTGGATCATCGTGTCGACCTGGGTGGTGGGCAGCAGCCCGGACGCGGGAATCATGATCAACAACATCATCGTCGGCGGACTGACGGTGCTCTTGGGCATGGTCTGCGCGGGAGCAGCGACGAGGATGCGCAGCACGTGACGGACGAGCACGAGGCGCACCCCCTACGACCCCGCTCCTCACGTCGGCCTGGGGCTCTCAGCCCCTCCGGCGCTTGAGGAGCGGGGCCCGGGGCAGCGCCCCACCTTCCAGCCCCTCCGGCGCTTGAGGAGCGGGGTCCGGGGCAGCGCCCCGGTTTCGGGAAGGGGCGGGTAGGGGAAAAAGCCCGCCGCAGGCGCCCCGCTCCCCCGCCACGCCAACCGCTCACCCCACCGAGCTGTACGCCACAACCCCCCGCAACACCGCATCCACCGCCTTCCGCGCACTCTTCGCCACCCCGGACGCCCCCTCCCCCGCATCCCGAGGCGCCGCCGCGGCCACCTGCCCCAGCACGTCGATCACCTGCTTGCACCACCGCACGAAGTCCCCCGCCGGCATCTCCGCCTCGCGCAGCACCTCGTCCAGCGTCCGGCCGGAGGCCCACATGTAGACCGCCCAGGCGAAGCCGAGATCGGGCTCACGCTGCCCGACCCCTTCCGTCTGGTTGATCTTGAAGTCCTCCTCCAGGGCGTCCAGCCGCCCCCAGATCCGCACCATCTCGCCCATGGCGACCTTGGCAGGACCGGCCGGCAGCTTCGGCGCGACCGCGTCATCCGCCTGCCGCGCCTCGTAGACCAGAGCCGAGACACACGCGGCGAGTTCGGCAGGGTTGAGCCCCTCCCACACACCCTCCCGCAGACACTCGCTGGCGAGCAGGTCTAGCTCCCCGTACAGCCGCGCCAGCCGCCGCCCGTTGGCGGTGACCTCGTTGCCCCGGAGGTAGTCCAGCTCGGTGAGGAGCGCGACGATCCGGTCGAAGGTCCGGGCGATCGTGTTCGTCCGCCCCTCGATCCGCTTCTCCAGCTGCCGGGTGTCCCGCTGCAGCCGGTGGTAGCGCTCGGCCCACCGCGCGTGGTCCTCCCGCTCGTCGCACCCGTGGCACGGGTGGGCGCGCAGCTCGGTCCGCAGCCGGGCGATCTCCCGGTCGTCGGCGGCCGGCGCCCGCCCCTTGCGGTGCCGGTCGGGCACGATGTGCCCGGCCTTGGACCGCAGCGCGGAGGCCAGATCCCGCCGGGACTGCGGCGAGCGCGGGTTGAACGACTTCGGGACGCGCATCCGCTCCAGCGCCTCCACCGGCACCGGGAAGTCCATCGAGGCCAGCCGCTTGACCTGCCGCTCGGCGGTCAGCACCAGCGGCCGAGGCCCGTCGTGGTGGTCGAAGCCGCGATGCCCGTTGGCCCGCCCTGCGGGCAGCCCCGGGTCCAGCACCAGCGCGAGACCCGCGAACTTCCCCGTCGGTACGTGGATGACATCGCCCGGCTTCAGCTTCTCCAGGGACGAGGCCGCAGCCGCCCGCCGCTGCGCCGCACCCTGCTTGGCCAGCTCCGTCTCGCGGTCCTTGAGGTCGCGCCGCAGGCGCGCGTACTCCTCGAAGTCCCCGAGGTGGCAGGTCATGCCCTCCTTGTAGCCCTCCAGGCCCTCTTCGTTGCGCTGCACCTGCCGGGAGATCCCGACCACCGACTTGTCGGCCTGGAACTGGGCGAACGAGGTCTCCAGCAGCTCCCGCGACCTGTGCCGCCCGAACTGCTGCACCAGGTTGACCGCCATGTTGTACGAGGGGCGGAAGCTGGAGCGCAGCGGATACGTCCGCGTCCCCGCGAGGCCGGCCAGCGCCGTCGGGTCGAGGCCGCGCTGCCACAGGACCACCGCGTGGCCCTCGACGTCGATGCCGCGGCGTCCGGCCCGGCCGGTGAGCTGGGTGTACTCGCCGGGGGTGATGTCGGCGTGCTGCTCGCCGTTCCACTTGACGAGCTTCTCCAGCACCACCGAGCGCGCGGGCATGTTGATGCCGAGCGCCAGGGTCTCGGTGGCGAAGACAGCCTTGACCAGCCCCCGGACGAACAGCTCCTCGACGACCTCCTTGAACGTCGGCAGCATGCCCGCGTGGTGGGCGGCGATGCCCCGCTCCAGGCCTTCGAGCCATTCGTAGTAGCCCAGGACGTGGAGGTCCTCGCCGGGGATGGACGCGGTCCGCTCCTCGACGATCTCGCGGACCAGCCGGCGGTTGTCCTCGTCGTTGAGCCGGAGTCCCGCGTACAGACACTGCTGGACGGCGGCCTCGCAGCCCGCCCGGCTGAAGATGAACGTGATCGCGGGGAGCAGCCCCTCGTTGTCCAGCCGGTCGATGACCTCGGGCCTGCCGGGCGTCCAGATCCGGCCGCGCTGACGCCGCTCGCGCTCGCGGTCGGCCTCGCGCACCATCTTGCCCCGGCGGCGGTCACGCGGGTTGTAGGTGTTCTGGCTCTCCTGCCGGGCGAGCCGGACCAGGTCCGGGTTGACCTCGCGGCGTCCGGCGCCCCGGCCCCCGTGGTCGGTGCCCTCCTCGAAGAGGTCGTACATCCGGCGTCCGGCCATCACGTGCTGCCACAGCGGCACAGGACGGTGCTCGGAGACGATGACCTCGGTGTCGCCGCGCACGGTGTCCAGCCAATCGCCGAACTCCTCCGCGTTGGACACGGTCGCCGACAGGGAGACCAGCGTCACCGACTCCGGCAGGTGGATGATCACCTCCTCCCACACCGCGCCCCGGAAGCGGTCGGAGAGGTAGTGGACCTCGTCCATGACCACATAGCCGAGGCCGGAGAGTGACTGGGAGCCCGCGTAGAGCATGTTCCGCAGGACCTCGGTGGTCATCACGACCACCGGCGCCTCGGAGTTGACGCTGTTGTCGCCGGTCAGCAGACCGACCTTGTCCGCGCCGTACCGCTTGACCAGGTCGGCGTACTTCTGGTTCGAGAGCGCCTTGATCGGCGTGGTGTAGAAGCATTTGCGGCCCTGCTCCAGGGCCAGGTGCACGGCGAACTCGCCGACGATCGTCTTGCCCGACCCGGTGGGCGCCGCGACCAGCACCCCCTTGCCCGCCTCCAGGGCCTTGCAGGCCTCGATCTGGAACGGGTCCAGGCCGAAGTCGTACATCTCCCGGAAGGGCCCGAGGGCCGTCGCCATCTCGGCCGCACGGGCGCGGGATGCCTGGTATCGCTCAGCTGGTGAGAGGTCCTCTGTCATCTTGGCTACGAGCCTACCCGTCACCTCCGACAGTCAGCCCGATCTTTAAATCCCCTTGGGCTTCCACCCGCTCGGCGCCGGTCAGGGCCCGGTGAGCACCCGCACGGCCCCCGGTACACAGGTGGCGGTGAGCGGCAGCGCACCCATCGGTTCGCCGTCCGCGTACGCCGTGACACCGGCTGCCACCAGCTCGATCGAGGAGACCCGGTGCACGGTGACGGCGGGGTGGTCCAGATGCGTGCCCCTGTAGACCTTCGGGAAGACCTTGAGCAACTCGGTGCGGGTGCACTCCCCCACCACGGTCACGTCGAAGAGCCCGTCGTCCATCTCCGCGTCGGCGCAGATCCGCATGCCCCCGCCGTACGTGGTCCCGTTGCCCACCGCGATGAGCGTCGCCTCGATCTCGCGGACCTCTCCCGCGTCGAGCCGGATCCGGTACGGGATCGGCTTGAAGGCGGCCAGTTCGGCGAGGATCGCGAGGTCGTACTTGAACCGGCCGCCGACGAAGCGCATCCGGTTGCCCCGGTCGTTCACCCGGGAGTCGAAGCCGGAGGCGAGGACGGAGCCGAACCAGCGGTCCCCGACCCGTCCCAGGTCGATCTCGCGATGGCCGCCGTCCTTGAGGGCCCGTGCGGCCAGCCGTCCGGCGTCGGCCGGGTCGCGGATCGGCAGCCCCAGCGCGCGGGCGAAGTCGTTGCCGGTGCCGACGGCGACGACCCCAAGCGGGGTGGCGGTCCCGGCGACGGCCTGGAGGGCGAGGGACATCAGCCCGTCCCCGCCCACGGCTATCAGTGCCCCGGTCCCCGCCGCGACGGCCTCGCGGGCGCGGCGCAGGGCATCCTCGGCGTCCTCGCCCAGCACCGTACGGACGGAGAATCCGGCGTCCCGCAACGCGGAAGCGGCCGGCTGCGCGGCGTGCGCGCCCCGGCCGCGTCCCGCGGTGGGATTGACGAAGAGGGTGATCTCGCTGGTCACCCGCCGGACCCTACAAGGTCAGGTGATGTCGTCGTAACCGTTCAGCCGGTGCGATCCGGGTCCGTCCGCCTCACCGGTGTTCTGGCCGGGCAGCGCGGGGCGGGAGGACGAGGAGACGTTCTCCACGCGGCCGACGGGCTCGGGCGTCAGATCGAGTTCCGAGGCTTCGTCGTCGCTGAGCTCGGCGTCGGGGTTGTTGCGGTTGCGGCGCTTGTCGTTGAGCAGCGAGAAGCCGGTGGCGATGAAGTAGAGGACGGCGAGCGGCCCGGCGAGGAGCAGCATCGAGATGGGCTCGCCGCCAGGGGTGGCGATGGCCGCGAAGGCGGTGAGACCGACGACCATGCCGCGCCACCAGCCCAGCATCCGCTTGCCGGAGACCACACCCGTCATGTTCAGCGCGACGAGGAGCAGCGGCAGCTCGAAGGCGAGCCCGAAGACGATCACCATGCGGACGAGCAGGTCCAGATAGCTGTCGAGCCCGATCTGGTTCTGTACGTCGTCCGGGCTGAAGCCGAGCATGATCTCGGCGGTCTGCGGCAGGATCGCGTAGGCGAGGTAGCCGCCGGACAGGAAGAGCGGTGCGCCGACGACGGCGAAGGCGTAGGCGTAACGCTTCTCGCCCTTGTGCAGCCCCGGGGCGATGAAGGCCCAGAGCTGGTAGAGCCAGACCGGGGTCGCCAGCAGCACACCGGACATCAGCGCGACCTTGAGCGCGTTGGTGAACGGTCCGATCAGCGTGTCGGTCTTCAGCAGGGCGCAGGACTTGCCGTCGACGGTGGTGACCACACCGTTCTTGCAGCCGACGGACTCCTGGATGGGGGCCAGAAGGAACTCGTAGATCTCCTTCTGGTAGAACGCCGCGACGATCATCACCACGACGATCGCCAGCACGGCCTTCAGCAGCCGGTTACGCAGCTCACGCAGGTGATCGAGGAGAGGCATCCGCCCCTCGTCGTCCTTCTCCTGCTTGCGGGCAGACTTGAGCAACCCACTTCCCTCGTCTCGTGCGGCGGCTGTCGGCGGAGCGCGTCGGCGGTCAGCTCTGGGTGGTGGGCTTGGCCTCGTTGACCGGGCGGGAGCTGGTGACGTCTCCCGGCGCGGCCTGGATGGTGCGCGCGGTGGTGGACTGCGGCGGGACCGTGTCGTCGACGGTCTCCGTGGTGGGCGCCGCGGTCGCCGCGTCGTCCTTCTTCATGGCCTTGGCCTCGCTCTTGAGGATGCGGGCCGACTTGCCGAGCGAGCGCGCCATGTCGGGGAGCTTCTTGGCACCGAAGAGCAACAGGATGACAGCGATGATCAGAACGATCTCGAGGGGCTTCAGATTGCCGATCATGTGCGACTTCCTTCTCACTGAGGCGGCTGGGGGGTGGGCTCGCTACCCGTTCGACCGGGCATACGTCCGATCGTTGCGCTTGGCAGCGATCGTAACCCGCAGGGGTAAACGCGAGGCAATGCCCGTGCGTACTCCGGCTTGCGGCCCCGCACCTCCCTGCCTGGGCCGACCCATGCAGCGTACCCCCCTGTGCCGTGGGGCATCAGGCCCCCGGCGCGCTAGCGCAGGCCGTCACCGGTGGCCGCGAGCCGGGTGGCGGCCCGCTCCAGGTCCTCCGAGGCCCGGTTGATGCGCTCGGTGGTGTCGGTGACCTGCCGGCCGAGGCGCTGGGCCTCGACGAAGACCTTGATGCCGAGCACGCCGAGCACGGCGATGCCCAGGAATCCGAGGGCGATGGCGAGCATGGGCCAGAACATAGGGGGTGCCTCTTCCTACGAGCTTCCCGCGGGCTTGCGGCGGGCGGGGCGCTACAGGGCGGTGTGGAGGCGCAGGGTCCGTACGCCGCCGCCGGTGAGCAGTTCGATGATGCGCTCCCCGGCGGGCTTGCGGACCGAGGCGCCGCACTCGGGGCAGGTGAAGGTGTAGAAGGTGGTGCGGCGGGTGGCGCCGATCGCGAGGCGCAGTGCGGCGGCGGCCAGTTCGAAGCGCCCCCGGCAGTCGGGGCAGGCGGCGCGGAAGCGGACGGCGGCGGGGACCGGCACGGGGACGGGACCGGCGGCGGACCGGGGCGCCGGGCGTATCCCGGTGCCGGGTGGGGCCTCCGGGCGGACTCCGGCGGCGGCCGGGAACAGGAGCGTCCGGTTCATCGTCGTCTCCCTCCCCCGGGCCCTCAGACCGCGTCCTCGTAGGCGGCGAGCGCCTCGCGGGCGGCCTCGCGGGCGCTGTCCGCGAGTTCCGGCGGGGCGACGATGCGGCCGTCGCCGCCGAGCCGCAGGGCGAGCCGGCGCAGCGAGGCCGGGTCGGGGGTGCGCAGGGTGATGCGCAGGCCGCCGTCGGGCAGTTCCTCGGCGCGGTCGTGCGGGTAGTACTCGGCGACCCAGCGGCCGCCGGTGCCGACCTCGATCACGACTTCCGGGTCCTCGGCGGCGGGCTGGACCAGACCGGCGGACAGGTCGCGCAGTTCCAGCTCGGGCGGGGCGGCGGGGGCGTCGAGGAGGCGGATCTCGGCGACGCGGTCGAGCCGGAAGGTCCGGCGGGCCTCGGAGAGCCGGCACCAGCCCTCCATGTAGGTGTGGCCGACGGCGAAGAGCCGGATCGGGTCGACCTCGCGCTCGGTGAGTTCGTCGCGCGCGGGCGAGTAGTAGCGCAGCCAGAGCCGGCGGCGCTCGGAGATGGCCCGGTCGACGTCGGCGAAGACGCCGCCCTCCGCCTCGAAGGTCACCGAGAGCCGGGAGCTGGCGGCGCCGGACTCGCCGGCGGCCGTCTCGAGCTTGGCGGTGGCGCGGACGAGGGCGTCCCGGTCGCTCTCGCGCAGGCCGGGCAGGGTGGCGACGGCGCGGGCGGCGACGAGCAGCGCGGTGGCCTCGTCGGCGGCGAGCCGGAGCGGCTCGGCGACGTCGTCCGGGTTGTGCCACCAGATGCGGTCGCCGTCGGTGTCGATGTCGAGGAGGTCGCCGCCGCGGAAGCTGGTGCCGCACATGGGCAGGACGTCGAGGTCGGAGATCAGCTCGTCCTCGGTGATCCCGAAGGCCCGCGCCACGTCCTGGACGTGGGCGCCGGGGCGCTCGCGCAGATACGTCACCAGGGACAGCATGCGGCGGGTCTGGTCGATCGCGTTCGTGGCCATCGTGTCGGCTCCCCTAGTCCTTGGCCACGGCTCGGAGCCGGTCCACCACATCGGCCCGCAGGTCGGCGGGCTCCTCCACGACGACGTCCGGGCCGAACTCGACGAGCCAGGCGTCGAGGCCGTGTCCGTACGGGATCTCCAGCTCGTCCCAGCCGTCGCCCCGGTCCCGTACGGCGGTGGCGCGGGAGCGCAGCGGGTAGCCGGCTCCGGCGCGGAGCCTGATCCGGGCGGTCCGGGTCGCGGTCTCGCCGGCCCAGCTCTCGACGGTCTCGCGGACCGTGACCACGTCGGGCACCTCGGCGCTGAAGGCTCCGGCGCGGGAGCGGACCTTGCCGGTGATGCGGGAGAGCCGGAAGACGCGTTCGGCGCCCCGCTCGCGGTCCCAGCCGGCCAGATACCAGTGGCCGCGCCAGCATTCGAGGGTCCAGGGTTCGACCTGGCGCTGCTCGGCGCGGGCGGAGTTGGCCTTCCGGTAGTCGAAGGTGACGGGGCGGCGGTCGCGGCAGGCGAGCATCAGGGGCTCGAAGGCGGCCTCGTGGACGGGGATGCGGGGTTCGAGGGCGCTGTGGACCTCGTAGTCGTCCTCGGCCTCGGGCATTCCCGCGGCGCGCAGCTTCTGCAGGGCGCCGCTGGCGGCCCCGGCGAGGCGGGCCTGCTGCCAGACCTTGGCGGCGAGGCCGAGGGCGGCGGCCTCCTCGGCGTCCAGGGTGATGGGGGGCAGCCGGTTGCTGTCGCGGCGGGCGAGGTAGCCGGTGTCGCCGTCGAGATTCTCGACGGTCTCGATGACGAGTCCGAGCTCGCGCAGATCGTCCTTGTCGCGCTCGAACATCCGGTTGAAGGAGTCGTCCGAGCCCGCCTCGAGGTAGGCCTCGATGGATCCGCGGAGTTCACGCTTGCTCAGGGGGCGCCGGGTCCCCAGCAGGCACAGCGCGAGGTTCATCAACCGCTCGGCCTTGGCAATCGCCATCGACGCCCTTTCTCCGGTGCTCTACGACGGTCGACCGTACCGCCCCGGGGTGTGGGGATCCAAAGCCGGGCCGTTGTCCGGAGCGCGGTGGGGGCCTCCGGACAGCACCGAGGGCCCCCGCCGCGCGGCGGGGGCCCTCAGGCGTACAGCGGAACGGGATCAGGCCGCGACGAGGTCGCAGACGAAGATCAGCGTCTCGCCGGGGGCGATCTTGCCGCCGGCGCCGCGGTCGCCGTAGGCGAGGTGGGCGGGAATGGTCAGCTGGCGACGGCCGCCGACCTTCATGCCCTGCACGCCCTTGTCCCAGCCGGAGATGACCTGGCCGGCACCGAGCTGGAACTGCAGCGGGGTGCCGCGGTTCCAGGAGGCGTCGAACTCCTCACCGGTGGAGAAGGAGACGCCCACGTAGTGGACGGAGACGGTCTGGCCCGCCTGGGCCACCGGGCCGTCGCCCTCCCAGATGTCCTTGATCTCCAGATCGGCCGGCGGCTCGCCGCCCGGGAAGTCGACCTCGGGCTTCTCGATGCTCACTGAACTGCTCCTAAAAGAATCTTGGGGAAAACCCCACAAGTCTTGCACGAGTCGCCCCGTCGCCCGGACCGTACCGAGAGGTGTCTCAGACCGTGCCGAGGATGTCGACGACGAAGACCAGGTTGTTCTTGGCGAGCTGGTTGGAGGGGTCGGCTCCGTAGGCCTGGTTCGGCGGGATCGTCAGCAGGACGCGGTCGCCGACGTTCTTGCCGACCAGACCCTTGTCCCAGCCCTGGATGACGCCGCCGACGCCGATCGGGAAGGCGCTCGCGCCACCGTGGTCCCAGGAGGAGTCGAACTTCTTGCCGTCCTCCCACTTCACCCCGGTGTACTGGACGACGAGGCCCTCGCCGGCCTTGACGGCGGCGCCGTCGCCCTTGATGAGCACCTGCTCCTTGAGGTCCTTCGGGGCCTTCTCGCCCTTGGGGATGGTGATGGTCGCGGCCTTCTGCGACGCGGCCTTCACCTCGGGCATCCCGGCCTCACTGGCGGCCTGGTCCCCCTTGACCTCACCCTTCTTGTCGACCTTCTTGGCGTTGACGATGTCGACGACCCAGACCAGCGGGTCGGTGGGCTTGATCCCGGACTGCGGGTTCAGCTGCTCGCCGACGATCGCCTCGGCCGTCCCTTCGACCTGGACCCGGCTGCCGACCTTGTGGCCGGTCAGCGCGTCCGCGACCTTGGTCGGCAGCATCTGGCCCTGCGTGCCGACCTCCTGCACGACCTGGGCGCGGGGGGCCTTCGGGTCGGCGCCCTGCCGCTGGGCCCAGGTGGAGCCGAGGGCCTCGATGTTTCCGGCGAAGTCCAGACGGACGATGTCGCCCTTCTTGACCTCGGCGCCGTCACCGGTCGAGACGTCGCTCGCGACGACCTTGTCGGAGACCTTGGCGTCCTTGGCGATCTCGATCTTGGGCTCGGCGCCGAACTTCCCGGAGACCTTGGCGACGGGATCCGAGTTCTTCGGGGCGGCGTCGTCCTTGGAATCGGAACCGCAGGCGGCGGTGATCAGCAGAGCGGGCACGGCCAGGACGGCGGCGACACGCCGGGCAGTTTTCGTGGGGATCATCAGTCCAACTCGCGTAGGGGGCTCCGGGCACTCCCGCCACTCTACGACTTCGCCCCAGCTGCATCACGAGTACCGACACGGCTGTACGCCGGGGCGACCGGCCCCGGCGTACAATGTGTCCCTTTTCCTGCGAGTCCCACGGGTTCCGCGAGTCCCGTGGGCTCCGCGCGGGCGGACCGGTCACATGCCGGCGATGAGCTTCTCCACCCGTTCGTCCACGGACCGGAACGGGTCCTTGCACAGCACCGTGCGCTGCGCCTGGTCGTTGAGCTTGAGGTGGACCCAGTCGACGGTGAAGTCCCTCCGCTGCTCCTGGGCCCTGCGGATGAAGTCGCCGCGCAGCCGCGCCCGGGTGGTCTGCGGGGGCACCGACTTGCCCTCGAAGATCTTCAGGTCGTTGCAGATGCGGGCCGTCTGCCCCTTCTTCTCCAGGAGGTAGAAGAGACCGCGGCGACGGTGGATGTCGTGGTAGGCGAGGTCTATCTGGGCGACCCGCGGGTTCGACATGGTCATGTTGTGCTTGGCCCGGTACCGCTCGATGAGCTTGTACTTCATGACCCAGTCGATCTCGGTGTCGATCCGGTCGAGGTCCTGGGCCTCGATCGCGTCCAGGGCGCGGCCCCACAGCTCCAGGACCTGGTCGACGGTGCCGGTGCGGATGCCCCGGCGCTCGACGAAGTCCACGGCCTTCTCGTAGTACTCCCGCTGGACCTCGATGGCCGAGGCCTCCCGGCCGCTGGCCAGGCGCACCTTGCGCTGTCCGGTGAGATCGTGGCTGACCTCGCGGATCGCCCGGATCGGGTTCTCCAGGGTCAGGTCGCGCATCACCGTGCCCGCCTCGATCATGCGGAGCACCAGGTCGGTGGCGCCGACCTTGAGCAGCATGGTCGTCTCGGACATGTTCGAGTCACCGACGATGACGTGGAGGCGGCGGTACCGCTCGGCGTCGGCGTGCGGTTCGTCACGGGTGTTGATGATCGGCCGGGAGCGGGTCGTCGCGGAGCTGACGCCCTCCCAGATGTGCTCGGCACGCTGGCTGACGCAGTAGACCGCGCCACGCGGGGTCTGGAGCACCTTGCCGGCGCCGCAGATCAGCTGCCTGGTGACGAGGAACGGGATGAGGATGTCCGCGAGCCGGGAGAATTCTCCGTGCCGGGCCACGAGGTAGTTCTCGTGGCATCCGTAGGAGTTTCCCGCCGAGTCGGTGTTGTTCTTGAAGAGATAGACGTCGCCCGCGATTCCCTCCTCGTGCAGGCGGCGTTCGGCGTCGACGAGCAGGCCTTCGAGAATGCGCTCGCCGGCCTTGTCGTGGGTGACCAGTTCGGTCACGTTGTCGCATTCCGGGGTTGCGTATTCCGGATGCGATCCCACGTCGAGGTAGAGGCGGGCGCCGTTCCGCAGGAAGACGTTGCTGCTGCGGCCCCATGACACAACACGGCGGAAGAGGTAGCGCGCCACTTCGTCAGGTGACAGTCGGCGCTGTCCCCTGAACGTGCACGTGACGCCGTACTCGTTCTCCAGCCCGAAAATGCGGCGGTCCATGACTGAACATTACGCCTTATGGCCCGAGCTGAAACCGGGTTCGACGGCACCGTTTCGATCATTTTCCGATCCCGTCACGACGGCAGCCGTACGGGCGGGAGCTGCGAGGACCCTTCCGGTGGCCAGCAGGACGATCAGAGCCGCCACTCCCCCGGCCCCCGCGACGGCGAAGCTCCAGGCGGTCGAGCCGAGTTCGACGGCCGGTCCGGCGACGGCGGTGCCGGCCGCGGCGCCTACGCCGAACGTGGTGACGAGCCAGGAGAACGCCTCGGTCACCGTGCCGCGCGGGGCGTGCCGGTCGACGACGATGAAGGAGCAGGCGATGGCCGGGGCGAGGAAGACGCCGGCGAGGGCGGCGAAGGCGGTCATGACGGGCACGGAAGGGGTGAGCGTCAGCGGCAGATAGCCCAGCGCCAGCAGTCCGACGATGACCCGCAGCCGCTTCTCGGGGGCGCCGGCCCACTGCCGCGCCCCGTATGCCAGTCCGCCGATCAGCGCGCCGAGGCCGAGCGCGGCCATCAGCCAGCCGTACACCGACTCGCGCCCGTGGTCGTCGGCGTACGCCACCCCGGCCACGGTGATGGAGCCCAGCGCGAGGCCGACGAAGAAGAACGCGCCGAGGAGCGCGAGGAGTCCGGGCGAGCGCAGGGCGCCGAGCCAGTGCGCCTCGCGGGGCGCGGAGCGCCAGGTGCGGGAGGGCTCGGACAGGACGACCGAGAGGGCGCCGAGGACGCCGATGGCGTTGATGACGAGCAGCGCGGCGGCCGGGGACCAGAGCGAGACGAGCAGCGTCACCAGGAGCGGCCCGACGGTGAACATGATCTCCTGCGCCACGGCGTCCATGGCGTAGGCCCGGTGCACCTGCCCCTCGCCCTTGAGGACGCTGGGCCACAGGGCCCGCAGGCCGCCCTCCAGGGGCGGGGTGGCGACTCCGGCGACGATGACGGCGAGGTAGGCCAGCGGGAGAGAGCCGAGGCCGGCGAGGGCCAGCAGGGACATGCCGAGCGCGGAGAGCACGGCGGCCGGGAGCTGGACGCGCGGCTGCCCGTAGAGGTCCACCGCCCGGCCGAGCAGCGGCTGCCCGACGGCGGTGGCCAGGCCGTACGCGGCGGCGAGCGCGCCGGCCAGGGTGTAGCTGCCGCCCTCCGCCCGGGTGAACAGCACGATCGCGATGTGGGCGGTGCCGTTGGGCAGCCGCCCCACCAGGGTGCCCGTCAGCAGCCGGGCGGCATGCCGCGCCCGGAGGATGTCCAGATATCCTGCGGCCATTCCCGCCCCTCTCCGCCCCGGCCGACCGTGCGCCCACCGAAGTGTTACGTATAACGTCGAGGTTCATACGTACCATGTGCGCAGTTCGCGGGTCCACCCCGCGGCGTACGGAGACGTCCCGCACGGAGGCACGAGTGACCAGCGCGCAGCAGCCCGTCCCCGCCCGGCCCACCAGTCGTGACGTGGCCCGTGCGGCGGGTGTCTCCCAGGCGACGGTCTCCCTGGTGCTCGGCGGGAAGTGGCCGGGCCGGGTGTCGGAGGTCACGGCCCAGCGGGTGAGGGAGGCCGCGGCGGAGCTCGACTACCGGCCCAATCTGGCGGCCCGCAGCCTGCGGCTCGGCCGCACCAGGACGGCGCTGCTGGTGGTCCCGGCGCTCACCAACGAGTTCTTCGCCCGGGTGTACGCGGGGGCCGCGGCGCTCGCCGCCGAGCACGACTTCGGCGTGGTGCTCTACCCGTCGCCGGACGGCACGGGCCCGGCCCGGGACCCCTTCGCCTCGGCCCGGGCCGCGCTCGACGGGGTGATCGCGTCCTCGATGGCCGCCGATGCGCTGGACGCGCTGCACGGGGCGGATCTGCCGCTCGTGATGCTGGACAGCGACCCCTCGGGCACCGGGCCCGCCGCCCATGTGAACCTCGACATCGCGGACGGGATGCGGCAGGTGACGGACCACCTGCTGGGGCTCGGCCACCGTCGTTTCCTGCATCTGGCGTCCGCCGTGGACACCTGGACGTTCGCGGTGCGCGCCGAGGCGCTGCACGACGCGCTGGGCGCGGCGGGTGACGCGACGGTGCGTACGGTACGGGCTCCGCTGGACGTGGGGGCGGGGCGCGAAGCGGCCGAACAGGCTCTGGCGGCCGCCGGGGAGCGGCCCACCGCGATCGTCTGCGACGACGACATCCTGGCCGCCGGGGCCTGCAAGGCGGCGCGCAGGCTCGGGCTGCGGGTGCCGGACGAGCTGTCGGTGACCGGGTTCGACGATCTGGCGCTGGCCACCGCGCTGGAGCCGGAGCTGACCACCGTGCGGCTGCCGGCGGAGCAGGTCGGGGAGCGGGGCATGGAGGCGCTCCTCGCCGTGCTGGACGGCCGGCCCGCCGGGCAGGGCGGTCTGCCGGTCCAGCTCGTCGTACGCGGCTCCACGGCGCCCCCGCCCGCCGCCCGGGCATGACCGTGCCCCCGAGCCGGGACCCGGGGGCACGGTCGAGCGTCGCTCGGCTACTGGTCGGTCTCCTCCGTGGAGCCGGACGCGCCGCCGGTGTCCGTACCGGTGGAGTCGTTGTCCTCGTCGTCGGACGGGGCGTCCGTGGGCGTGCTGGCGGCGGATTCCGTCTCCAGAAGCCGGGCCAGCTGACGGCCGACGATCCGCTTGAACTTGCGCTGCTGGGGGCGGGTGCGGTCCAGGACCGCGACCTCCAGACGCTCCGCGGGGATCTCCCGCTCGCCGCCGCCCGGCTCTCGCGAGAGCGCTTGGACGGCCAGCTTGAGCGCCTCGGCCAGCGTCATGCCGTCGCGGTGGCGCTGGTCCAGGAAGCTGCTGATCTGCTCGGCGTTGCCGCCGACCGCGACCGAGCCGTGCTCGTCCACGATCGAACCGTCGTGCGGCAGCCGGTAGATCTGGTCGCCCTCGGGTTCGCTGCCGACCTCGGCGACGACCAGCTCCACCTCGTACGGCTTCTCGGCCGCGCTGGAGAAGATGGTGCCGAGCGTCTGGGCGTAGACGTTGGCCAGCCCGCGGGCCGTCACATCGTCCCGGTCGTAGGTGTATCCGCGCAGATCGGCGTAGCGCACACCGCCGATGCGGAGGTTCTCGTACTCGTTGTACTTGCCGGCGGCGGCGAAGCCGATCCGGTCGTAGATCTCGCTGAACTTGTGGAGCGCGCGGGACGGGTTCTCGCCGACGAACACAATGCCGTCGGCGTACTGCAGCACAACGAGGCTGCGACCACGGGCGATGCCCTTGCGGGCGTATTCCGCCCGGTCGGCCATGGCCTGCTGGGGTGAGACATAGAACGGCGTCGACACCGGCTATCCGTCCCTTCCTGTCAGTGACGAGTGCATCGGAAAAAGGCTCGGAGTCCGGATCAGAGCAGCGCGGCGCGCGGGCCGTCGGGCTGCTCGAGTCGGCGCTCCAGGATGGAGCGCGCGATCTCGGAGGACTCCTGGTCGGTCAGCCTCCGGAAGCCTTCGTCGGTGATGACGGTGACGATCGGATAGATGCGGCGGGCCACGTCCGGGCCGCCGGTCGCCGAGTCGTCGTCCGCAGCGTCGTACAGCGCCTGCACGACCAGGGTGAGCGCCTGCTCCTGCGTCAGGTCCTCGCGGTAGAGCTTCTTCATCGAGCCGCGAGCGAAGATCGACCCGGAGCCGGTGGCGGCGTAGCCGGTCTCCTCGGAGCGGCCGCCGGTGACGTCGTAGGAGAAGATGCGGCCCTTCTCCCGGTCGATGTCGTAGCCCGCGAAGAGGGGAACCACGGCGAGGCCCTGCATGGCCATGGCGAGGTTGGAGCGGATCATGGTGGAGAGCCGGTTGGCCTTGCCCTCCAGGGAGAGCTGGGCGCCCTCGACCTTCTCGAAGTGCTCCAGCTCCAGCTGGAACAGCTTGACCATCTCCACGGCCAGTCCGGCGGTGCCCGCGATGCCCACCGCGGAGTACTCGTCGGCCGGGAAGACCTTCTCGATGTCGCGCTGGGCGATCATGTTGCCCATGGTGGCGCGCCGGTCGCCGGCCAGGACCACGCCGCCGGGGAAGGACGCGGCGACGATGGTCGTCCCGTGCGGCGCCTCGATCGCCCCCTGGAGCGGCGGCAGGCTGCGGTTGCCCGGGAGCATCTCGGGCGACTGGTCGGACAGGAAGTCCATGAACGAGGACGAACCCGGCGTCAGGAAGGCAGCTGGTAGACGCCCGGTGCTACGAGTGTTGGCTTCCACGCGTTTCCCTCCAGGTATGCGATGGCCCTGCGCAAGAGAGTCAGGATCATCCCCCAACTTGCCGATGGCCGAATTGCCGTTGAAGCAACTTGTGCCACGGACCCTACCCGCCCCGCGGGAGTGATCCACATGTTCGGCGGGGGATATCCGCGCCGATCCGGCGGCCCGTCGGCCGGGCCCCGTTCGGCGGGCGGGGTGACGGCCTGCGCCGTCACCCCGCTTCCTACCGATTCCTATCGAGCGTTCACACTCGTGAACTACTCGCCACCCTTTTGGACGAAGGACCTCACGAAGTCCTCGGCGTTCTCTTCGAGCACGTCGTCGATCTCGTCCAGCACCGAGTCGACGTCGTCGCTCAGCTTCTCCTGTCGCTCCGCAAGGTCCTCGGACGCCTGCGCGTCCTGCGCCTGCTCCTCGACCTCCTCGGTGGAACGTGTCGCCTTCTGCTGTCCGCCGCCGGTGTCCTTGGTCGCCATGTAGCTCACCCCGCTCGGTTCGAAGCAATCGAAGCTCTTGATCAGACCCTACCCACCGGGTCCGACATTTGGCCCGGTAGTTGATGCAAGCCCGTGCCTCAGGTGATTGATTCCCAGCCCGGAGGCCTTTCAGCCGCCCGACAGCGTCCGGACCAGCTCCTCCGCCGTACGGCAGCGGTCGAGCAGATCCTTCACGTGCTCCTTGGTCCCGCGCAGCGGCTCCAGGGTGGGCACCCGCTGCAGGGAGTCGCGGTCCGGCAGGTCGAAGATCACCGAGTCCCAGGAGGCCGCCGCCACGTCGTCGGCGTACTGCTCCAGACAGCGGCCGCGGAAGTAGGCCCTGGTGTCCTCCGGAGGCGCCGTACGGGCCTTGGTGACCTGGTCCTCGTTCAGGAGGCGCTTCATCTTCCCGCGGGCCGCCAGACGGTTGTAGAGGCCCTTGTCGGGCCGTACGTCCGCGTACTGGAGGTCCACCAGATGCAGCCGGGGGGCGTCCCAGTCCAGCGCGTCGCGGCGGCGGTAGCCCTCCATCAGCTCCCGCTTGGCGATCCAGTCCAGCTCGCCCGACAGGCTCATCGGATCGGTCTCGAGCCGGTTGAGGGTGTCCTCCCAGCGGGTCAGGATGTCCTTGGTCTGCTCGTCGGCGTCGGCGCCGTACCGCTCGTCGACGTACTTGCGGGCCAGCTCGAAGTACTCCATCTGGAGCTGGACCGCGGTGAGTGTCCGGCCGCTGCGGAGCGTGATCAGCTGCCGCAGGTCCGGGTCGTGGGAGACCTGGTGCAGGGTGCGCACGGGCTGGTCGACGGCCAGGTCGACGTTGATGAAGGCGTCCTCGATCATCGACAGCACCAGGGACGTGGTGCCGAGCTTGAGATACGTGGAGATCTCCGAGAGGTTGGCATCGCCGATGATCACATGGAGCCGGCGGTACTTCTCGGCGTCGGAGTGGGGCTCGTCCCGGGTGTTGATGATGGGGCGCTTGAGCGTCGTCTCCAGGCCGACCTCAACCTCGAAGTAGTCGGCGCGCTGGCTGATCTGGAAGCCGTGCTCGTGGCCGTCCTGGCCGATGCCGACCCGGCCCGCGCCCGTGACAACCTGGCGCGAGACGAAGAACGGCGTCAGATGGCGCACGATGTCCGAGAACGGCGTCTCCCGCTGCATGAGGTAGTTCTCGTGCGTGCCGTAGGAGGCGCCCTTGTTGTCGGTGTTGTTCTTGTAGAGGTGGATCGGCTGGGCGCCGGGGATGGCGGCCGCCCGCTCGGCGGCCTCCGCCATGATCCGTTCGCCGGCCTTGTCCCAGAGCACCGCGTCGCGCGGATTGGTGATCTCCGGGGAGCTGTATTCGGGGTGCGCGTGGTCGACGTAGAGCCGGGCGCCGTTGGTGAGGATGACATTGGCCAGGCCGATGTCCTCGTCGGTGAGCTGGCTGGAGTCGGCGGTCTCACGGGCGAGATCGAAGCCTCGCGCGTCACGCAGCGGGTTCTCCTCCTCGAAGTCCCAGCGGGCACGTCGCGCCCGGTGCATCGCCGCCGCGTAGGCGTTGACGATCTGGGACGAGGTGAGCATGGCATTGGCGTTGGGGTGACCGGGGACGGAGATCCCGTACTCCGTCTCGATGCCCATTACTCGCCGTACGGTCATGCGGCCCTCCTTGCCCGGCGTCGGCCCCTCCCGGAGCGACGCTCACGTACCGCTGCTGTGTCCGGTGCGTCTGTGCGGTGCCCGTCACCGCACTGCGCGACTCGGCGGTACCGCAGAGCCTAGAGCGCCTCTGCGCCGGTGGGGAGATCAATTACGAGTTTGCTCCGGCATGGCCGGAACTGGGAATGAAACCGGCTGCGGAGGCCCCTGGGGCCTTCCGCAGCCGGTCCGGGTATTACAGGTACTGGCCGGTATTGGCCACCGTGTCGATGGAGCGTCCGGTGTCCGCGCCCTGCTTTCCGGTGACGAGCGTGCGGATGAAGACGATCCGCTCACCCTTCTTACCGGAAATCCTGGCCCAGTCGTCCGGGTTGGTGGTGTTCGGCAGGTCCTCGTTCTCCTTGAACTCGTCCACACAGGCCTGC
Organism: Streptomyces globisporus C-1027; assembly: GCF_000261345.2. NCBI lineage: Bacteria > Bacillati > Actinomycetota > Actinomycetes > Kitasatosporales > Streptomycetaceae > Streptomyces > Streptomyces globisporus. The sequence continues at coordinate 1,384,387 of NZ_CP013738.1, forward strand.
AGGAGATGAGCGACCCGCAGCCCCTTCTGGCCCTGTTCCAGGAATGCCTTGATGGCCATTTTCTTTGCCCGGTCGACGATGTTCTGAATCATCGCGCCGGAGTTGAAGTCCTTGAAGTACAGGACTTCCTTGTCGCCGTTGGCGTACGTGACCTCGAGGAAGCGGTTCTCCTCGGACTCCGTGTACATCCGCTCCACGACCGACTGGATCATGGCGTGGGCGGCGGCCTCGCGCGAGCCGGTGTGCTCGGAGAGGTCGTCCGCGTGCAGCGGGAGCGACGGGGTCAGGTACTTCGCGAAGATGTCCTTCGCCGCCTCGGCGTCCGGACGCTCGATCTTGATCTTCACATCGAGCCGGCCGGGCCGCAGGATGGCGGGGTCGATCATGTCCTCGCGGTTGGAGGCGCCGATGACGATGACGTTCTCCAGGCCCTCCACCCCGTCGATCTCGGCGAGCAGCTGCGGGACGATGGTGTTCTCCACGTCCGAGCTGACGCCGCTGCCGCGGGTGCGGAAGAGGGACTCCATCTCGTCGAAGAAGACGATGACGGGGGTGCCCTCGCTCGCCTTCTCCCTCGCCCGCTGGAAGACCAGGCGGATGTGCCGCTCGGTCTCGCCGACGTACTTGTTGAGCAGCTCGGGGCCCTTGATATTGAGGAAGTAGCTCTTCCCCGCGGGCTGCCCGGTCACCTCGGCGACCTTCTTGGCGAGCGAATTGGCGACGGCCTTGGCGATGAGCGTCTTGCCACAGCCGGGCGGGCCGTAGAGCAGGATGCCCTTCGGCGGGCGAAGCTCGTGCTCCTTGAAGAGGTCGGGGTGCAGGTACGGAAGCTCGACCGCGTCGCGGATCAGCTCGATCTGGTCGCCCAGGCCGCCGATCTTGTCGTAGTCGATGTCCGGGACCTCTTCGAGGACGAGCTCCTCGACCTCGCTCTTGGGGACCACCTCGTAGACGTAGCCGGACCTGGAGTCGAGCAGCAGGGCGTCGCCGGAGCGGATGGTGATGTCCAGCAGCGGCTCGGCGAGCCGCACCACCCTCTCCTCGTCGGTGTGCCCGACCACCAGGGCACGCTCGCCGTCCTCGAGGATCTCCTTGAGGGTGACGATGTCCCCGGCCCGCTCGAACTCCATGGCCTCGACCACGTTGAGCGCTTCGTTGAGCATGACCTCCTGGCCACGCCGCAGGTCCTCGAGCTCGACACTGGGGCTGACGTTCACCCGGAGCTTGCGGCCCCCGGTGAAGATGTCGCAGGTGCCGTCCTCGTTGGCCTGCAGGAAGACGCCGAAGCCGGCCGGCGGCTGCGCGAGCCGGTCGACCTCTTCCTTGAGGGCCACGATCTGGTCACGCGCCTCACGGAGCGTGTTGGCGAGCCGCTCGTTCTGAGCGGACACGCCTGCCAGATTCGTCTGCAACTCGACGATCCGCTCTTCGAGAATCCTCGTATGACGCGGAGAGTCGGCGAGCTTACGTCGCAGGACGGCGATTTCCTGCTCGAGATAGGCAACCTGGCCGGCTGGGTCCTCGGACCCTCGCGCGGGCCGGGAGCCGCGGTTGATGTCGTCGTCGTGGGCTGCCACGGTCCTCACCTCCTCCATGGGGAGCTGGACGCTTCCTGACCCTACCTGGGTGGGTGGTGATTGAAACCCCTAGATCACAAAGACTGCGGGGCGTGTCCGATCTTCACCCTTGCGCTCTCCCTCACGTCAAGGGAATACCCACCCTTCGGCACCGGAAAGCCGCCGGTTGTATCGTCGAACTGTTCAACACCCGTCAGGGCTGGCTCCAATTGGTTCGGATACGCAGGAACGGCAGGACACATGACCGTGCAGCAGGACTCGCCGGGCGACAGTGACACGCAGGACCTGGAGGTCTGGATCGACCAGGACCTCTGTACGGGGGACGGCATCTGTGTGCAGTACGCCCCCGATGTCTTCGAGCTGGACATCGACGGCCTGGCGTATGTGAAGAGCTCGGACGACGAGCTGCTGCAGGACCCGGGGGCGACCACTCCGGTGCCGCTGCCGCTCCTCCAGGACGTCGTCGATTCGGCCAAGGAGTGCCCCGGCGACTGCATCCACGTGCGGCGCGTCAAGGACAACGTCGAGGTGTACGGGCCGGACGCCGAGTAGTCGTCCGGGGGCGAGCCCCAAGGGCGTACAGGCGGCGCTCAGACGCTGCGGGCGAGCTCCCCGGAGCTGCGGACGAACGCCTGCCCCTTCCACCGCCAGGAGGCCTGTTCCTCCTGGTCGGGGCAGCAGCGGGGCACCTCCAGCGAGGAGTAGCCGAGGAGGGTCGCCGAGACGACGCCGTCGCGTACGGCGAAGTCCCCGACGGTCTTCTTGTCAGCGGGGTCCACCAGGGTCGCCACGACCCGGGGTGCGGCCCCGCTCGCCTGTGTCAGGACGTAGATGCCGCCGGGCGGGGTCCCCGATCCGGCGGCGCAGTGCACCACGGCGACGGTTTCCGGCCGCCCGTCGCCGTCGAGGTCTCCGGGGGCCTGTTTCGCGACGGTCGTCCCGGCGCCGCCGCACTGCAGCGGGAAGTCGACTCCGGCCGGGTCAGGGGCGGGCACGGGAGCGCCGTGCTGCGTGGTGGTCCGCTGCTCGGAGGCCGTGGCGGTCGCCGTGGCCGTACGGGGCTGGAGCAGCCCGGCCAGCGCGACGACGCCCGCCATCGCCGCGGCCGTGGCGAGCCAGTGCATCGGCTTGGCGGCGGTGTGGGCGAGGTCCGGGAGCGCGGAGGTCTGCACGCGGTATGTCTCCTGATGGTTCCTGGGAGCCCGGTGGAGGGCTGGGAACACCCCGAGGGGTTGCCCGGCATCGTGCCACACCTCACACCCGGGTGGAACGCCGGGGTCAACGAAAAGGCGCCGCCGCGCCGTTCTCCGGTCGGTCGGGGAACTGCGCGGCGGCGCCGGTGCGTTGTGAGGGTCAGCCGCGGTCGGTGGCGGAGCCTCCGCGGCTCTGGCTGCCCGGGCCCTCGTAGTCCTCGCCGTAGGCCCCCTTGGAGGGGCGGCGTCGGCGCAGCGGCGGCTCGACGCCGTCCGCGAGACGGCGGGCGGTGACCAGGAAGCCGGTGTGGCCGATCATCCGGTGGTCGGGGCGGACGGCGAGGCCCTCCACGTGCCAGTTGCGGATCATCGACTCCCAGGGCTGCGGTTCGGCGAAGCAGCCGATCTCGCGGATGGACTCGACGGTGCGCGAGAGCTGGGTGGTGGTGGCGACGTAGGCGCAGAGGATGCCGCCGGGCACCAGGGCCTTGGAGACGGCCTCCAGGCACTCCCAGGGGGCGAGCATGTCCAGCACGACGCGGTCGACGTCGGTGTCGGAGAGGTTGTCCTGGAGGTCTCCGACGGTCAGCTGCCAGGCGGGGTGCGGCGAGCCGAAGTAGCGCTCGACGTTCTGCTGGGCGATCTCGGCGAAGTCCTCGCGGCGCTCGTAGGAGTGCAGCATGCCCTGCTCACCGATGGCGCGCAGCAGGAAGGTGGAGAGCGATCCGGATCCGACCCCCGCCTCCACGACGCGGGCGCCGGGGAAGATGTCGGCGAAGGCCAGGATCTGGCCCGCGTCCTTGGGGTAGACCACGGCGGCGCCGCGGGGCATGGACAGGACGTAGTCGGGGAGCAGGGGGCGCAGCGCGAGGTAGGCGACGTTTCCCGTGGTGCGGACAACACTGCCCTCGGGAGCACCGATCAGCTCGTCGTGCTGGAAAGAACCCTTGTGGGTGTGGAAGTTCTTTCCGGCTTCGAGCGTGAAGGTGTAGTGGCGTCCCTTGGGGTCGGTGAGCTGTACCTGGTCCCCGACCTTGAAGGGCCCACGTCGGCGGGCGGCACCGGTCGGTTCAGACATGTGACCAGCCTACCGGTGATTCCGGGGCCTCCTGCCGCCGCTCCCCCGCCGGGAGAGGGCTCAGGCGCCGGGGCGGGCCATGGCCTTGACGAAGGCGCGCTCCACGTCGGCGGTGGAGAGGACGCCGTAGATCTCGCCGGTCTCCTCGACGACCAGGTACTCGGTGGCGGGGGTCGCCTTGAGCCGGTCCAGGAGGGCTTCGCCGGCCAGTTCGGCGGGGACCTTCATGCCGTCGGTGAGGTCTTGGGCGAGGCCGCTGACGGCGACCCAGGGGCGGCGGTGCTCGGGGACGCCGACGATGGCGGCCTCGCGGACGACGCCCTTGGGGTTGCCCTGTCCGTCGACGACGACCAGGGCGCGGGCGCCGGCCTCGTTGGCCCGGCGCAGCGCTTCGGAGAGCGGGGTGGCGGACTCGACGGGGACGGCGCGGCGGGTCAGGGTGCGGGCCCTCAGGTCGGGCAGGTGCTCGCGGAGGCGGGCCATGCGCAGGCTGTTCCCGGCGCCGGTCCAGATGATGCCGGCGAGGATCGCGGCGAGCAGCGCGTCCATGACGGTCTCGACGCCGCCGATGTCCTGGGCGGTGCCGCCGAGGGCTCCGGTGTGGGTGAGCAGCGGCAGTCCGACGAGGACGGTGACGGCGAGGCCCCGGCCGACCCAGGCGGCGGCGATGGTGCCGCTCATGGGCTTGCCGGTGATCTTCCAGACGACGGCGCGGAGCATCCGGCCGCCGTCCAGCGGCAGCCCGGGCAGCAGGTTGAAAGCGGCCACGATGAGGTTGGAGATCATCAGGCCCGCGAGCAGGACGCCGGGGACGGTGCCGGGCTCGACGAGCTGCATCGCGCCGTAGAAGACGCCGCCGAGTACCAGGGACAGGAGCGGTCCGACGAAGGCGAGGACGAACTCCCGGCCGGGGGTCTCCGTCTCCTTCTCGATCTCCGAGACGCCGCCGAAGAACTGGAGCTGGATGCGGCGGACCGGGAGTTTGTAGCGCAGGGCGGCGACCGTGTGGGCCAGTTCGTGGACGAGCACGGAGGCGTAGAAGGCGATGGCGAAGAACAGGGCGACGAGGTAGCGGGCGCCGCCCAGCTCGGGCAGCACGCGGTCGAGCTGGCCGCCGAAGACCCAGGTGATGAGGGCGGCGACGACGAACCAGCTGGGGGCGACGTAGACGGGCACGCCGAAGGGGCGGCCCATGAGCAGGCCGCCGCCCGGCTCCGCGGGGCGTTTCGGTTTGCCGTTGTCCGGGTCGGTGCCGGGGGCCGTTCCCCCTGCGCCGGGCTGCGGCCGCCCGCTGTCGCCGCTGTCGTCCACGGGGTCCCTTCGGTTCGGTGCGTGGTCTGTGCCACGATCATGCAGTGTGCGAGGGTCTGCCGTCGATGGTATGCCGCTCGGTGTCAGTGGCGGGCCGTAGGGTCTTGAGACATGACCTCCGTGCCGCGGCCGCCTCAGCCGCCTTCGTCCCTGTCGCCGTCGCGGGCGAGCGATTTCATGCAGTGTCCTCTGCTCTACCGCTTCCGGGTCATCGACAAGCTGCCGGAGAAGCCCAGCGAGGCGGCTACCCGCGGCACGCTGGTCCATGCGGTGCTGGAGCGGCTCTTCGACGTCCCGGCGGCCGACCGTACGGCGCCCCGGGCGCGGGCGCTGATCCCCGGCCAGTGGGACCGGCTGCTGGAGTCGAAGCCGGAGCTGAGCGATCTGTTCGCCGAGGACGCCGAGGGTGAGCGCCTGACGCGTTGGCTGGGCGAGGCGGAGCGGCTGGTGGACCGGTGGTTCTCGCTGGAGGACCCGACGCGCCTTGAGCCGGCCGAGCGCGAGATGTTCGTCGAGACGGAGCTGGAGTCGGGGCTGCGGCTGCGCGGGGTGATCGACCGGGTGGACATCGCGCCGAGCGGTGAGGTCCGGATCGTCGACTACAAGACGGGCAAGGCGCCGCGGCCGGAGTATTCCGACGGGCCGCTGTTCCAGATGACGTTCTACGCGCTGGTGATCTGGCGGCTGAAGGGCGTGGTGCCGCGCCGCCTCCAGCTGGTCTATCTGGGCAGCGGGGACGTCATGACGTACGACCCGGTGGTGGCGGACCTGGAGCGGGTGGAGCGCAAGCTGCTGGCGCTGTGGGACGCGATCAGGCTGGCGACGGAGACCGGCGACTGGCGGCCCCGGCCGACGAAGCTGTGCGGCTGGTGCGACCACCAGGCGGTGTGTCCGGAATTCGGCGGGACTCCCCCGGTCTATCCGCTGTCGGTCCGCCCGGCGGGCCCGGGAGAGGATGACCAGGGCAGAATGGGACCGGTCCGGGCCGAGGCCGGCCGAGCCGTGGCCCTTGAGGGCCCTTAAGGAGTTCCTGTGGCGATCCGCGTCCTTCTGGTCGACGACCAGCCTCTGCTGCGCACCGGTTTCCGGATGATCCTGGAGGCGGAAGGCGATCTGGCGGTGGTCGGCGAGGCCGGTGACGGTCTGCAGGCCATCGATCAGGTGCGGGCGCTGCAGCCCGATGTGGTGCTGATGGACATCCGGATGCCGCGGATGGACGGGGTGGAGGCGACCCGTCAGATCACCGGCCCCGGGAAGGACGGCCCGGCGAAGGTGCTCGTTCTGACGACCTTCGATCTCGACGAGTACGTGGTGGAGGCGCTGCGCGCGGGGGCGAGCGGCTTCCTGCTGAAGGACGCCCCCGCGGCCGAGCTGGTGCAGGCGATCCGGGTGGTGGCGGCGGGCGAGGCGATGCTCGCGCCGAGCATCACGCGCCGGCTGCTGGACAAGTACGCGGACCATCTGCCGTCCGGCGAGGAGCCGGTGCCGGACGCCCTGCACACGCTGACGGACCGTGAGGTCGAGGTGCTGAAGCTGGTGGCGCGGGGGCTGTCGAACGCGGAGATCGCGGCGGAGCTGTTCGTCAGTGAGACAACGGTCAAGACGCATGTGGGCCATGTGCTCACGAAGCTCGGGCTGCGCGACCGGGTACAGGCCGCGGTATACGCGTACGAGAGCGGGCTGGTGCGCCCCGGCGCGCAGTAGCCCGGTTCGGCGCTCGCGCGAGGAAGTTCGCCCAGCACGACGCCGTCCGGCCCGCACCTCTCCTGTCGCGAGGAGGGTGCGGGCCGGACGGCGTCTGCGGTCGGGGCTCAGGCGCTGGGCCGGTTGAGCTCCCAGAGCTGGAGCTCGGAGGTGGCGCTGACGGAGCGCTCCACTCCGGCGATCCCGTCGCGGGAGGCGATGTACTGCTTGCCCTGCCAGATCGGGAGCACCGGCACATCGGTGGCGACGATGTCCTGGAGCTTCTCGTAGGTGGCGGCGGCTGCGGTGCGGTCGGCCTCGCGGCGGGACTGCGGGATGAGGACCTTCTCCGCCTCGGGCGACCGGTAGGGCGAGTTGAGGAAGTTGTTGGCGTCCAGGAAGGGCGCGGTGTAGTTGTCCGGGTCCGGGAAGTCGGGGAACCAGCCCATGCCGTAGGCCGCGTAGTCGCCGCGCTTCTGCTCGGGGCGGTACTTCGACCACTCCTTGCCCTGGACGGAGACGTCGAAGAGGCCCGACTTGTTCAGCTGCTGCTGGATGGCCTTGAACTCGGCGGCGGTGGCCGGGCCGTAGTGGTCGTTGGTGTAGTGCAGGGTGAACTTCACCGGCGTCTTGGTCCCGGCGTCGCGGAGGATCGCCGCGGCCTTGGCGGTGCTGGGCTCGCCGTACTTGTTGAAGAAGGCGTTGGTGTGCCCGGCGATGCTGGACGGGATCAGCGAGTAGAGGGGTTCGGCGGTGGTGCCGTACACCTTGCCCGCGATCTGGCCCCGGTCGATGATCTGCGCCATGGCCTGCCGGACGGGCTTGTCGACCACGGGGTCCTTGGTGTTGAACCCGAGGTAGCTGATGGCCAGTCCGGGCAGCTCGGTGAGGTCGATGCCCTCCTTCGGCTCCACCAGCATGTCCTGGGCCTGCTCGGGCGACATCGCCCGGGTCATCAGGTGGATCTTCTCCTCGTCGAGCGCCTTGCCCATGGCCTCGGCGTCGGGGAAGAGGTCCATCTCGACCTTGTCGTTGAGGACCTTCAGCTCGCCCTTGTACGAGGGGTTCTTCTCGAAGGCGATCTTGGCGACCCGGCCGTTCTCGACCTCGGGCTTCATGGTGTACGGCCCGGAGCCGTCGACCTGGAAGCCGGTGCGCGCCTCGTTCGCCGGGTACTGCGCCTTCGGGACGATGCCCGCGGCGGGGGTGGCGAGCTTGTACGGGAAGGTCGCGTCGGGCGTGTTCAGGTGGAAGATCACCTGGTCCTCGCCCTTGGTCTCGATCATGTCGATGTTGTCGAGCAGGCCGACCGGCCCGCTGTCCGCCTGAATGTCGATGACACGCTGGATGGAGTGCTTCACGTCCTCGGCGGTGACGGGCGTCCCGTCGGCGAAGGTGAGGCCCGCCCGCAGGGTGCAGCGGTAGCTCTCGTTCGCGGTGTCGGTGAAGGTGCAGCTGCGGGCGGCCTCGGGCACCGGCTCGCCACCGCCGTTGGGCACGGTGGTCAGGGTCTGCACGGTCTGCCGCAGGACGTTCCAGACGCCCGCGTCGTAGGCGATGGCCGGGTCGAGGGGCGCGGGGTTCTCCTTGGAGGCCACGAGCTGGTCCGTGGTGCCGACGACGATGGCGCCCTTGCCACCGGCGCCGCTGTCCGCGCTGCCGCAGGCGGCCAGCACGGGGGCGAGCAGGCCGACCACGGCCGGCAGCACCAGGGTCTTGCGGTTCATCTGGACGTTCTCCCTCATCCCGGCGGGTGAGGAATCCAAGTTAGTAGCCGTGGGTGAGCCCTCCGACCGCCCGACGAACGGTCCGCGCTCCCCCGGCACCCAGCGCGGCGGACATACGATCATCATTACGGACAGCTCACCCGTTTCGGTGGGGCGCCGGGGACTCGCGAGTGAGCAAGGTCACCCGTCCGACCTCTTCACAGAATCACCCTGCGAATGATCTACATCCACGGAACACTGCCGGAAAACACACGAAGGGGAGCAGGAAATCCACCGTTCGTTCACAAACGCGTGCTCGATCCGGTGATCAGCCCGCGGAGGAAGGCGAGGTCGACCTCTTCGAGGGAGCCGACGACCACGCGTCCGGCCGCCGGGGCGATGGGGGCGACGGACGGCACGGCGACGACCCGGCAGCCGGCGGCCTCGGCGGCGGCCACTCCGGTCGCGGTGTCCTCGATGACCGCGCAGCGCCAGGGGTCGGCGCCGAAGCCCGCGGCGGCGGTGAGGTAGGGCTCGGGGTGCGGCTTGGTCCGGGTGACCTCGTCCCCGGCGACCGTGAGCGCGAAGTGGTGACGGCCCACGGATTCCAGCACCCGGTCGATGATCCGGCGGTGGGAGGCCGAGACGAGTGCGGTGGGCACCTCGTACACGGCCAGCTCGGCGAGCAGCCGCTCGGCACCCGGCATCAGCGGCACACCCCGGCTGATGCGGTTCTCGAATCCGTCGTTGAGTAGCACCGTCAGCTCGTCCAGCCGGATGTCGGCGCCGGTGACGTCGATGAGGTAGCCGGCACTGCGCGACATCGGGCCGCCGACGACCACATCCCGCCAGGACTCGTCCAGGCGGTGTCCGAGGCCGGCGAAGACCTCCTTCTCGACGTCCCACCAGAAACCCTCGGTATCGACCAGGGTTCCGTCCATGTCGAGAAGGACCGCCTGCAGGGCGGCCTCTTCGGCCGTGCGGGTCAAGGACGCGGGGACCGTACTGGTCATCCGGCACACCTTCCGTAAGGGACGAGAAGGCCGGCCGCCATTCCCAGAAGTGGGAAGGCGACCGGCCTGCGCTGGACCGACCAGTGTACGACGTGTCGCCCCGCGGTGCGCGGCAGGCGCGTGAGCGCGGGGCGAAGTGCGTCCTACCGGGCGTTGAAGTACTTCGCCTCGGGGTGGTGGATGACGATGGCGTCGGTGGACTGCTCCGGGTGGAGCTGGAACTCCTCGGAGAGGTGCACGCCGATCCGCTCCGGCTGGAGCAGGTCGGCGATCTTGGTCCGGTCCTCCAGGTCCGGGCACGCCCCGTAACCGAGCGAGAACCGCGCGCCGCGGTACTTCAGCGCGAACATGTCCTCGACGTCGTCCGGGTCCTCCCCGCCGAAGCCCAGCTCGCTGCGGACCCGGGCGTGCCAGTACTCGGCGAGGGCTTCCGCGAGCTGGACGGAGAGGCCGTGCAGCTCCAGGTAGTCGCGGTAGGAGTTGGCGGCGAACAGCTCGGCGGTGGCCTCGCCGATCCGGGAGCCGACGGTGACGATCTGGAGGCCGATGACGTCCCTCTCGCCGGACTCCTCGGGGCGGAAGAAGTCGGCGAGGCAGAGGCGGCGGCCGCGGCGCTGGCGCGGGAAGGTGAAGCGGGTGCGCTCGGAGCCGTCCTCGTGGAGGAGGATCAGGTCCTCGCCCTTGGAGACGCAGGGGAAGTAGCCGTAGACGACGGCGGCTTCCAGGAGGTTGTTGGACTGGAGGTGGTCGAGCCAGCCGCGCAGGTGCGGGCGTCCCTCGGTCTCCGCCAGCTCCTCGTACGTCGGTCCGTCGCCGGTCCTGGCCTGCTTGAGGCCCCACTGGCCCTTGAACAGGGCGCCCTCGTCGAGCCAGGAGGCGTATTCCTTGAGCGGGATGCCCTTGATGACGCGGGTACCGCGGAAGGGCGGCTCGGGGATCGGGTTGGTGATGGAGACGTCCGAGCGCACCGAACCCTCGGGCTCCTTGACCTCCAGGACGGCGGTGTCGATGTTCTTCTTGGGTACCCGGCGCTGCTTCAGCTCGGGCAGGGCCGCGCCCGGCACGCCGCGCTTGACGCCGATGAGGGCGTCCATGAGGCGCAGCCCCTCGAAGGCGTCGCGGGCGTAGCGGACCTCACCCTCGTAGATCTCGTGCAGGTCCTGCTCGACGTAGGCCCGAGTGAGCGCGGCGCCGCCGAGGATGACCGGGAAGTCGGCGGCCATCTTGCGCTGGTTGAGCTCCTGGAGGTTCTCCTTCATGATCACGGTCGACTTCACCAGGAGACCTGACATGCCGATGACGTCGGCGCGGTGTTCCTCGGCGGCTTCGAGGATCGCGGAGACGGGCTGCTTGATGCCGAGGTTGACGACGTTGTAGCCGTTGTTGGAGAGGATGATGTCGACGAGGTTCTTGCCGATGTCGTGGACGTCGCCGCGGACGGTGGCGAGCACGATGGTGCCCTTGCCCTCGTCGTCGGACTTCTCCATGTGCGGCTCCAGGTGGGCCACCGCGCTCTTCATGACCTCGGCGGACTGGAGAACGAACGGCAGCTGCATCTGGCCGGAGCCGAACAGCTCGCCGACGACCTTCATGCCTTCCAGCAGGGTGTTGTTGACGATGTCGAGGGCGGGGGTGTCCTGGAGGGCCTCGTCGAGGTCGGCCTCCAGGCCGTTCTTCTCGCCGTCGATGATGCGGCGCTGCAGCCGCTCGTCGAGCGGGAGGGCCATCAGCTCCTCGGCCTTGCCCGCCTTCATCGACTTCATGTTGACGCCCTCGAACAGCTCCATGAGCTTCTGGAGGGGGTCGTAGCCCTCGGCGCGGCGGTCGTAGATCAGGTCGAGGGCGACCTTGACCTGCTCCTCCTCCAGCCGGGCGATCGGCAGGATCTTCGAGGCGTGCACGATCGCGGAGTCCAGGCCCGCCTTGACGCACTCGTCGAGGAAGACGGAGTTCAGCACGACACGGGCGGCCGGGTTGAGGCCGAAGGAGATGTTGGAGAGGCCCAGCGTGGTCTGGACGTCGGGGTGGCGCTGCTTCAGCTCGCGGATGGCCCCGATGGTGGCGATGCCGTCGCCGCGGGACTCCTCCTGGCCGGTGCAGATGGTGAAGGTCAGGGTGTCGATGAGGATGTCCGACTCGCGGATGCCCCAGTTGGTGGTCAGGTCCTCGATCAGCCGCTCGGCGATGGCGACCTTGTGCTCGATCGTGCGGGCCTGGCCCTCCTCGTCGATGGTCAGGGCGATCAGGGCGGCGCCGTGCTCGGCGGCCAGGGCGCTGACCTGCGCGAAGCGGGACTCGGGGCCGCCGCCGTCCTCGAAGTTCACCGAGTTCAGCACGGCCCGGCCGCCGAGCTTCTCCAGCCCGGCGCGCAGGACGGGCAGCTCGGTGGAGTCCAGCACGATCGGCAGGGTGGAGGCGGTCGCGAAGCGGCCGGCCAGCTCGGTCATGTCGGCGACGCCGTCGCGGCCCACGTAGTCGACGCAGAGGTCGAGCATGTGCGCGCCCTCGCGGATCTGGTCGCGGGCCATCTCCACGCAGTCGTCCCAGCGGGCCTCCAGCATGGCCTCGCGGAACTTCTTGGAGCCGTTGGCGTTGGTGCGCTCCCCGATGGCCAGATAGGCGGTGTCCTGGCGGAAGGGGATGTGCTGGTAGAGGGAGGCGGCGCCGGGCTCGGGGCGCGGGTCGCGCTCGGTCGGGGTCAGCTCGCGGGCCCGCTCGACGACGACCCGCAGGTGCTCGGGGGTCGTACCGCAGCAGCCTCCGATGAGGGAGAGGCCGTAGTCCCGGACGAAGTGCTCCTGGGAGTCGGCGAGACCCTCGGGGCCGAGCGGGAAGTGCGCGCCGTCCTTGGTCAGGACGGGCAGGCCGGCGTTGGGCATGCACATCAGGGGCGTACGGGAGTGGCGGGCGAGGTAGCGCAGGTGCTCGCTCATCTCGTCCGGGCCGGTCGAGCAGTTCAGCCCGATCAGGTCGATGCCCAGCGGCTCCAGGGCGGTCAGGGCCGCGCCGATCTCGGAGCCGAGGAGCATGACGCCCGTGGTCTCGAAGGCGAGGGAGCAGATCAGCGGCACCTGGAGGCCGAGGGCGTCCATCGCGCGGCGGGCGCCGATGATGCTGGCCTTGGTCTGCAGGAGGTCCTGGGTGGTCTCGACGATCAGCGCGTCCGAGCCGCCCGCGAGGAGGCCCTCGGCGTTCTGCTGGTAGCCGTCGCGCAGGATGTCGTACGTGGTGTGGCCGAGCGAGGGCAGCTTGGTGCCGGGGCCGATCGAACCGAGGACCCAGCGCTGGCGGCCGTCCTTCGCGCCGAACTCGTCGGCGACCTCGCGGGCGATCCGGGCGCCGGACTCGGAGAGCTCGAAGATCCGGTCGGCGATCTCGTACTCGTTGGCGGCGGAGTGGTTCGCGCCGAAGGTGTTGGTCTCGACGCAGTCGACGCCGACCGCGAAGTACTCCTCGTGGACCGAGCGCACGATGTCGGGCCGGGTGAGGTTGAGGATCTCGTTGCAGCCTTCGAGGTTCTCGAAGTCCTCCAGCGTGGGGTCCTGTGCCTGGAGCATGGTGCCCATCGCCCCGTCGGCCACCACCACGCGGGTGGCGAGTGCCTCTCGGAGTGCTTCTGCGCGGGTCCGGCTGTCGGCGGCGGATGTCGGCAACGAGGCCATGGATGATCTCCCAGGGATGCGACGGCTGTCGGCTTTGCGTCCTTCTTGGGGAAGGCGCACTCCGTCAGCGTAGCCGGACACCTCGACGCGTGGTCGGTTCGTCCATGAGGCGGACTGCATGCTGTGCGGGTGCGGGCGCGCCGGGCCGCCGGGAGGAGACTTTCCCCGGAGTCCGGCACAGGTCGGCATCGACCGATAGTGTTCAGCATTGTCGAACCGAGGTGGAGGAGTACGGCGCGATGGCCAAGAACATCCAGTCGCTGGAGCGGGCGGCCGCGATGCTGCGTCTGCTGGCGGGCGGCGAGCGCCGGCTCGGGCTCTCCGACATCGCCTCCTCGCTGGGGCTGGCCAAGGGCACCGCGCACGGCATTCTGCGCACCCTTCAGCTGGAGGGCTTCGTCGAGCAGGACGCGGCGTCGGGCCGCTATCAGCTGGGCGCGGAGCTGCTGCGGCTCGGCAACAGCTATCTGGACGTGCACGAGCTGCGGGCGCGCGCCCTGGTCTGGACCGACGACCTGGCCCGCTCCAGCGGCGAGAGCGTCCACCTCGGGGTGCTGCACCAGCACGGCGTACTGATCGTCCACCACGTCTTCCGGCCCGACGACAGCCGCCAGGTGCTGGAGGTGGGGGCGATGCAGCCGCTGCACTCCACGGCGCTGGGCAAGGTGCTGTCCGCGTACGACCCGGTGGCGCACAGCGAGGTCATGGAGGCGGAGCGCCGCTCCTTCACCGGGCGCACCGTCACCGAGGCCGACGCGTTCGAGTCGATGCTCGACCTGATCCGGGCCCAGGGCTGGGCGGCCGACGCCGAGGAGACCTGGGAGGGCGTCGCCGCCGTGGCCGCCCCCGTGCACGACCGGCGCAGGATGCCGGTGGGTGCGGTCGCCGTGACCGGCGCGGTGGAGCGCGTGGCCCCGGGCGGCACGCTGCGCCCCGAGCTGATCGCGGCCGTACGGGACTGCGCCCGCGCGGTCTCCCGGGATCTGGGCGCCGGGCGCTTCTGAGGCTCGGCCCGCCCGCACCCGCCACTCCGGCCCGGCACACGCCCGGCTCGGCCCGCACCCTCCGGCTCAGCCCGGCGCGTCCGGGCCCGGCCCGCCCATGCACCGCCACATCCGACACCGGCCGGTAACGATCCCGTCGCACACCGAGTCGTGGACCACAGAACCCTTGACGCTTCCTTCACTTCGGGGAAACACTGCCGTTCAACGGTCGGCATTGTCGAACGCCTAACGGCAATACGCGTTAGGGTGTGACAGTGCCAAGGGCCGGTCAAGCCCTTACAGATGGGCTGCCCACGCTTCGTGGATACCCATCTGGGGCGCGGAACACCGGCGGGACCGGTGATCCGCTCTCCCCTGGACGAAGGACAAAGGAGTCGCGGGTGTCCAGCTCCGACATTTTCATCGGCGAGACCATAGGTACCGCCGTACTCATCCTGCTCGGCGGCGGTGTCTGTGCCGCCGTCACGCTGAAGAGCTCGAAGGCCCGGAACGCGGGCTGGCTGGCCATCACCTTCGGGTGGGGCTTCGCCGTGCTGACCGGCGCCTACCTCGCCGGCGGCGTATCGGGCGCCCACCTCAACCCCGCGGTCACGATCGGCCTGGCCATCCAGGGCGGCACGGAGTGGGGCGACGTCCCCCTCTACCTCGGTTCGCAGCTGCTCGGCGCGATGATCGGCGCCCTGCTGGTCTGGGCGGTCTACTACGGCCAGTTCCACGCCCACCTGACCGACCCGGAGATCGTCGGCACCAAGTCCACCGACGAGGGCATGGTCGACCAGACCGCCGCCCCGAAGGCGGGCCCGGTGCTCGGGATCTTCTCCACCGGTCCCGAGATCCGCAACGGCGTGCAGAACGTCGTCACCGAGATCATCGCGACGACCGTGCTGGTCCTGGCGATCCTCACCCAGGGCCTCAACGACGGGGGCAACGGCATCGGCGTGCTCGGCGCGCTGATCACCGCCCTGGTCGTCGTCGGTATCGGCCTCTCGCTCGGCGGCCCGACCGGCTACGCCATCAACCCGGTCCGCGACCTCGGTCCGCGCATCGTGCACGCCCTGCTGCCGCTGCCGAACAAGGGTGGTTCGGACTGGGGCTACGCGTGGGTACCCATCGTGGGTCCGCTCGTCGGGGGCGCACTCGCCGGCGGGCTCTACAACCTCGCCTTCGCCTAGCCGCTCGCCCATCACCTCACAGACTTCCGGGAGCACACCGTGACCGACGCACACACCACCGGCACCCATGGCACCGGGCCGTTCATCGCGGCCATCGACCAGGGCACCACCTCCAGCCGCTGCATCGTCTTCGACAAGGACGGCCGGATCGTCTCCGTCGACCAGAAGGAGCACGAGCAGATCTTCCCGAAGCCGGGCTGGGTCGAGCACGACGCGACCGAGATCTGGGAGAACGTCCAGGAGGTCGTCGCCGGGGCCATCGTCAAGGCCGGCATCACCTCCGCCGACGTCAAGGCGATCGGCATCACCAACCAGCGCGAGACCACGCTGATGTGGGACAAGAACACCGGTGAGCCGGTGCACAACGCCCTGGTCTGGCAGGACACCCGCACCGACGCGCTCTGCAAGGAGCTCGGCCGCAACGTGGGCCAGGACCGGTTCCGCCGCGAGACCGGGCTGCCGCTCGCCTCGTACTTCGCGGGCCCCAAGGTGCGCTGGCTGCTCGACAACGTCGAGGGGCTGCGCGAGCGCGCCGAGCGCGGCGACATCCTCTTCGGCACCATGGACTCCTGGGTCATCTGGAACCTCACCGGCGGCACCGACGGCGGCGTCCACGTCACCGACGTCACCAACGCCTCGCGCACCCTCCTGATGAACCTGCACCGGATGGAGTGGGACGAGAAGATCCTCTCCTCCATCGGCATCCCGGCCGAGGTACTCCCCGAGATCCGCTCCTCGGCCGAGGTCTACGGCAATGCCAAGGGCGGCATCCTGGACGGCGTCCCGGTCGCCTCCGCACTCGGTGACCAGCAGGCGGCACTGTTCGGCCAGACCTGTTTCGCCGAGGGCGAGGCCAAGTCCACGTACGGCACCGGCACCTTCATGCTGATGAACACCGGCTCCACCCCGGTGAACTCGTACAACGGGCTGCTCACCACCGTCGGCTACCAGATCGGCGACCAGCCCCCGGTGTACGCGCTGGAGGGCTCCATCGCGGTCACCGGTTCGCTGGTGCAGTGGATGCGCGATCAGATGGGCCTGATCAAGTCGGCCGCCGAGATCGAGACGCTGGCCTCCTCGGTCGAGGACAACGGCGGCGCGTACTTCGTGCCCGCCTTCTCGGGCCTGTTCGCCCCCTACTGGCGCCCCGACGCCCGTGGCGTCATCACCGGTCTCACCCGTTACGTCACCAAGGCGCACATCGCCCGTGCCGTCCTGGAGGCCACCGCCTGGCAGACCCGCGAGATCAGCGACGCCATGACGAAGGACTCCGGCGTCGAGCTGACCGCGCTCAAGGTCGACGGCGGCATGACGTCCAACAACCTGCTGATGCAGACGCTCGCCGACTTCCTGGACGCGCCGGTGGTGCGCCCGATGGTCGCCGAGACCACCTGCCTCGGCGCCGCCTACGCCGCCGGTCTCGCCGTCGGCTTCTGGCCGGACACCGACGCGCTGCGCGCCAACTGGCGCCGGGCCGCCGAGTGGACACCCCGCATGGACGCGGACACCCGTGCCCGCGAGTACAAGAGCTGGCTCAAGGCCGTCGAACGGACCATGGGCTGGGTCGAGGACGAAGAAAGCTGACGAGGAGCATCACCATGACCACCCTGCAGAGCGTTCCCGCCCTCGGAACGCACCCGGCCTCCGGCTCGCTGCCGAGCCGCGCCGAGACCCGGGACCAGCTGTCCCGGGCCACGTACGACCTCCTGGTCATCGGCGGCGGCATCCTGGGCATCTCCACCGCCTGGCATGCCGCGCAGTCCGGGCTGCGGGTGGCTCTGGTGGACGCCGGCGACTTCGCCGGCGCCACCTCCTCCGCCTCCTCCAAGCTCCTCCACGGCGGTCTGCGCTACCTCCAGACCGGTGCGGTGAAGCTGGTCGCGGAGAACCACTTCGAGCGGCGCGCGGTCTCCCGCGAGGTGGCCCCGCACCTGGCCAACCCGCTCACCTTCTACCTGCCCGTCTACAAGGGCGGCCCGCACGGCGCGGCCAAGCTCGGCGCGGGCGTCTTCGCCTACTCCGCGCTCTCCGCGTTCGGCGACGGCGTCGGCCACGTCATCTCCCCGGCCAAGGCCCAGCGCGATGTGCCCGAGCTGCGCACGGACGACCTGAAGGCGGTCGCGGTCTACCGCGACGACCAGATGAACGACGCCCGCATGGCGCTGATGACGGTCCGCGCGGCCGTCGACGCGGGCGCGGTCGTCCTCAACCACGCGGCCGTCACCGGGCTGCGCTTCACCCGGGGCCGGGTCACCGGCGCCGAGCTGAAGGACAGCACCGACGGCACCGAGTTCGGTGTCGACGCCCGGCTCGTGCTCAACGCCACCGGCCCCTGGGTCGACCACCTCCGGAAGATGGAGGACCCGAACGCGGCCCCCTCCATCCGCCTCTCCAAGGGCGCGCACCTGGTCCTCAAGCGGACCCGGCCGTGGCGGGCGGCGCTGGCCACCCCGATCGACAAGTACCGCATCACGTTCGCGCTGCCGTGGGAGGACATGCTGCTCCTCGGCACGACGGACGAGGAGTACGAGGGCGATCCGGCGGACGTCTCGGTGACCGAGGCCGACACCGCGCAGATCCTCGACGAGGCGGCGTTCTCGATCAAGGACCAGCAGCTCTCGCGCGATCTGATCACCTACTCGTTCGCCGGTCTGCGGGTGCTGCCCGGCGGTCCGGGTGACACCTCCAAGGCCAAGCGCGAGACGGTCGTCACCGAAGGCCGCGGCGGGATGCTGTCGGTCGCGGGCGGCAAGTGGACGACCTTCCGCCACATCGGCCGTACGGTCATGAACAAGCTGGCCGCCCTGCCCGGGCACCCGCTGGCCGAGGACATGGAGCCGATGAGCCGGCTGCCGCGGAAGCTGCCGCTCCCCGGTATCGCCAACCCGAACGCGGTCGCCCACCGGCTGCTCATCGACGGCCCCGCCCCCGGCCCGCGCATGGCCCCGGACACCGCCCGGCACCTGGCCACGCACTACGGCTCGCTCGCCTTCGACATCGCCCGGCTGGCGAACGAGAACCCGGAGCTGGCCGAGCGCGTCCACCCGGACGCCCCGGAGATCTGGGCGCAGGTCGCCTACGCCCGGGACCACGAGTGGGCCGAGACGGCGGACGACGTGCTGCGCCGCCGGACCACGCTGACCATCCGGGGCCTGGCGACGGACGACGTCCGCGAGGGCGTCGAGAAGCTGCTGGCCGACCGCGACTGACCCACCGGACCCACCCCCCACGGGTACGGGAACGGGGGCGGCTTCCTCACGGGAGCCGCCCCCGTTCCCGTACCCGCAGGACACCGGCCGGGTGCCACACTCCCGCCATACGCGTGCAACGTGCCGCGGGGACAGTGGAGTTCATGCGATTCTCCGTGCTCTCCCTGATCGGTCACGATCCGCACCCGCTGACCGGTGACCTGCCCGCAGCCGCCGATCGGTTCGAAGAAGTGATCGATACGGCCTCGGTGGCGGAGAGGCTCGGCTTCGACGCCTACTCCGTCGGCGAACGGCACGCGGGCGCCTTTCTCTCCTCCAGCCCGAACGTGGTGCTGGGCGCCATCGCGGCCCGGACGAGCGCCATCCGGCTGCTGACCGGTGTGACGGTCGTCGCGATCCTCGATCCGGTCCGGGTGGCGGAGGACTTCGCGACGCTCGACCAGATCTCCCGGGGCCGGGTCGAACTGGTCGTCGGCAAGGGCGCGGAGGCGGGCCACTTCGACCTGTTCGGTCTGGAGGAGGAACGGCAGTGGGACCTCCAGAAGGAGAAGTACGAGCTGCTGCGCCGGCTCTGGACCGAGGAAGGCGTCGACTGGGAGGGCGAGTTCCGGCCGCCGCTGAAGAACGTGACGACCGTGCCGCGTCCGTACGACGGTCTCCCCCGGATCTGGCACGGCTCGGCCACCAGCCTCAACTCCCCGGAGCTGGCGGCCAAACACGGCGATCCGCTGTTCACCGCGAACGCCATCCAGCCCCGTGAGGCGTACGCGAAGCTCATCGCCCACTACCGCGAGCGGTTCGAGGCGTACGGGCACGATCCGGCGGACGCGAAGGTCGCGGCGGGATCGGGCGGGCTGCTCATCGCGGACAGCTCGCAGGCGGCCGTCACGCGGTACAAGGAGCTGTACGAGGCGCGGGTGCGGCAGACGTTCAAGCCGCATCTGGCGGGCAAGGCCGGCTACAACACGCCCTTCCGCACGATCGAGGAGGCGATCGAGGGCGGCCCGCAGCTGATCGGCAGTCCGCAGCAGATCATCGACAAGATCCTCGGCTGGCACGAGGTGTACCGCCACGATCTCCAGTCGATCACCGTGGACGGCTTCGGGCTGGGCCGTCCTGAGCAGGTGGAGACGCTCCAGCGGTTCGCGGAGGAGATCGCCCCGGTGGTGCGGCGGGAGGCGCCGTCCTCGCTGCGGGACTGATCGAACAGTGTTCACCCGGCCGTGCAAGGGGGCTGCGGCCGGGGGCCCGGGAAGCCGTAAGGTTGCTCCGTACGAATGGAGACATCGGAAGGAGGCCCGGGTGATCGAGCTCGAGTCGGTGCCCGAGCTGGTCGACCCGGTCATGGTGGCCGCGTTCGAAGGCTGGAACGACGCCGGGGACGCCGCCTCCACAGCGGTCGGTCATCTGGACCGGGAGTGGAAGGGCGAGGTGTTCGCGGCGCTGGACGCCGAGGACTACTACGACTTCCAGGTCAACCGGCCCACCGTGTGGCTGGACGGCAACACACGGAAGATCACCTGGCCGACGACACGGCTGTCCGTGGTGCGGGTGGGCGGCGAGAAGCCCCGCGACCTGGTCCTGGTGCGCGGGATCGAACCGTCGATGCGCTGGCGGTCGTTCTGCAACGAGATCCTCGGCTTCGCCCATGAGCTGGGCGTCGAAATGGTCGTCATCCTGGGCGCGTTGCTCGGTGACACCCCGCACACCCGGCCGGTGCCGGTGAGCGGGGTCACCTCCGACGCGGACCTGGCGCGGACGATGGACCTGGAGGAGACGCGGTACGAGGGCCCCACGGGCATCGTCGGAGTCCTCCAGGAGGCGTGCACGCACGCCGGGGTGCCCGCGGTCAGCCTGTGGGCTGCGGTCCCGCACTACGTGTCGCAGCCGCCGAACCCGAAGGCGACGCTGGCCCTGCTGAACCGTCTTGAGGACCTGATCGGGCTGCGCATCCCGCTGGGCGAACTGCCCGAGGACGCGCGCGCCTGGCAGCTCGGGGTCGACCAGCTGGCCTCGGAGGACAGCGAGGTCGCGGAGTACGTGCAGACGCTGGAGGAGGCGCGGGACACCGCGGAGCTGCCCGAGGCGTCCGGCGAGGCGATCGCCCGCGAGTTCGAGCGGTATCTGCGGCGGCGGGACGGCGGTCCCGGGCAGGGGCCGGGCGGCCACGCCACGGAGACCGGGGACGTCTCCTATCTGCGCGATCCGTCCAGCGGCCGCACCCGCCCGCCGAAGCCGCCGCGCCCGGAGACGGGACGCGGGAAGGCCTCCGACGACAAGGAGGCCAGGGGGTCTGACGACGCGTCGGGGTCCGACGGCGAGGAAGGCTCCGGCGGCCGTCCCGAGGAGGACGGCGAGAGCTGAGGGATGAACGACGGGGCGCCGCACGGGAGATGATCCCGCGCGGCGCCCCTGTTCCTGAGGGTCCCGGTGCGGCTCAGGCGCAGTGGAACTTCGCCGCCGCCCAGTCGCCGTGGTCCCCCGTCTTGGACCCGTTGGTGTCGGTGACCTTCAGCCGTACCTGGCGTACGCCGTCGAGCTTCACGTCCACCGGCACGGTCGCCGAGGCGCCGGTCAGCTTCGGTGAGGTCCACAGCACCTTGCCGTCACCCTCCACGGAGAACGCGACCTCTCCGTAGCCGTCGATCTCGTCGTCGATCCCGACGTCGGCCGTGAACGCCGTGCAGCGGCCGCCGAGATGGACGGCGATGTCGGAGTCGGCGTGGGTGCCGATCCCCTTCTCGTACGTCTTCCCCGCGAGCGTCAGCGTCTTCCCGTCGTCGGCACCCGACTCCCCGTTGGAGCGGTCGCGTTCGGCGGGGCCGTAGCCGTTGGTCTCGGAGAGCCAGACCAGATCGCTCGCCCAGGCCTCGCCCTCGGGGGCCGGTGGCAGGACGGACACGGCGAGCCGCTGCTGACTCGTGCGGGTCTCCCCGGCGGTCCGGTATCGGGCAAGCGCCGTCAGCCGGGTCTCGCGCACCTCGGCGTCCTTCGCCGGGGTGAGCGCCACCTCGACCCGGCGGGTGGCACCGGCCGGGATGCGGCCCGGGACCTTCGCAGTGGCGGTCTGCCAGCCCTCGGGGACCTGGAGGGAGACCGTGGTGTCGGTGAGGTCGGACCGGCCCGCGGTCACGTCGACCTGGACCGTGCCGGGGGTGCCCGCTCCGGCCTCCTGGCCCGTGGGGGCGGTGAGGGCGGCGGCCGCCGAGGCCTTCTTGCCGCCGACCGCGCTGGTGCCCAGGAGCTTGACCGTGAACTTCTTCGCGGTGCTCAGGGGCGCCGTCTTCACGTGCACCACGCCGCCCCGGTCGTCACGGTCGTACCACCAGCCCTGGCGGGCCTTGTCGTACGCGGCCTTCGAGGTCAGCTCCGGCAGCGTCCGGTCCAGCTTCACCGCGCGCGGCTCGGAGCCGGTGTGGACGGTGAACTCGTAGGGGCGGGCGGTCTGTTTGCCGGTGAAGCTGCCCTTGCTCTCGTTGATCGTGACGGAGACGTCGCCCGCGCCGTGCTTCGGGGCCCGGACGTCGGCGCGCTGGGTGGCGTACTTCCCGTCGCGGTGCCGGCGGGTGACGCCGTCGTCCTCGTAGAGGGTGAAGGAGGTGTTCCCCTGCGGGTAGACGTCCCAGGCCAGCGGGGAGTCGGCGGTGCGGTCACGGTACGAGCGGATGCCCGGCCACATCGGGACGGCCGCGCCCGCCTTCACGAAGAGCGGCAGGGTGTCGAGCGGGGCGCTGTAGGAGTCGATGGTGGTGGGGCCCTCGTAGGTGCGGCCGCTCCAGTAGTCGATCCAGGTGCCCTGGGGGAGGTAGATGTCCTTGCGCTCGGTGGTGTCCTGGTAGACGGGCGCCACGAGGAAGTGCTCGCCGGAGAGGAACTCGTACTTCGCGGCCTCCGTCGACGCCTTCGGGTCGTCGGGGTATTCGAGGACCAGCGGGCGGACCATGCCCACTCCGGTCTTGGTGGCCTCGTGGGCGTAGCTGTACTGGTAGGGCAGCAGCGACTCCTTGAGCTTGAGGTAGTCGCGGTTGACCGAGGTGTACGGCTCGCCGTAGCGGAAGGGCTGCTTGTCCATGGGGGCCCAGCCGTCCATGGTCATCGTGGTGCCGAGGAACATCTTCCACTGGAGGTCGCGGGTGTACGTCTTGGCGCTGCCGCCGAAGATCCCGTCGACGTCACCGGTGGTGTAGGCGAGACCGGACATGGTGGCGCCCGCGTAGGTGGGGATCTGCCAGCGGATGTACTCCCAGGTGCCGGACTGGTCGCCGGACCACTGGACTCCGCAGCGCTGTGCGCCCGCCCAGCTCTCGGGGGCCCAGGTGAAGCCGCGGGCGTCGCTGTGGTCCTCGATGCCCTGGTAGGCGTCCTTGCAGGCGTCGAGGGCGAACTTGTAGCCGGGGCCGACCCAGGCGACGTCCAGCTTGGCGACCCGCTGGCCGGCCTTGACCTGGGCTTCGAGGTTCTCGATGCCGTCCTCGGTCCACAGGCCCAGCTCCATCTTGCGGTCCTTCAGCCCTTGGGCGGTCTCCTCCAGGTCCTCGTAGCCGCAGCCGTAGCCGTCGTTGACGAGCATCCAGCCGTTGGGCATGTCGTTCTCGACGTAACCGTCGGCGACCTTCAGCGAGTCCAGGGTGCGGCGCTCGCCCCGGTTGGCGTTGTGGAGGTAGCAGTCGGCATCACCGATCTCCATGCCGTAGACGGGCGGCAGGAAGGGTTTGCCGGTGAGGTCGGTGTACTGCCCGATGACGTCCTTGGCGGCGTCGGCCCCCTCGCCCGCGAAGTAGTAGGCGTCGAAGCGCTGTTCCTTCGCACTGGTCGTCACCGGGTCGGTGAACGCGTAGGTGCCCGGGGCATAGGTGTTGCGGAAGACGCCGTAGCCGGCCGACGAGAGGTAGAACGGCACGGAGTTGGGGTGGCCTCCGTCGTCCCAGTTGTAGTCGACGGCGACCTCGACGGTCTTGTCGCGGTGGGTGGTGTTGCCGCGGCCGTTCTGCATCCCGGCCCCGTAGAACTGCTCACCGGCGCCCCGGGCCAGCGTCTGGACGGTCTTCTCGCCGGTCCAGCTGAGGCCCTTCGTCTCGGACCAGATGCGGCTGCCGTCCGCCCGGTGCAGGGCGAAGCGCAGCGGCTTCTTGTAGGCCCGCAGGGTGACCTCGCCCGTCGACAGCTCGTAGCGGTCGCCGCGCTCCTTCCAGCGGGTCCGGGGCGGCTCGCCCTGCGGCAGGACGATGTCGTCGCCGGTGGGGTCGGTGAACTTCCCGTCGGGGGCGAGCTCGATGCGGAAGGTCTCGTCCGAGACGAAGCTGACCCGGGCCTCGGCCTGCCCGGCGGTCAGCCGGTAGACCGCTCCGTCCGCGCGGAAGCCGGTCACGTCCCCGACGGTGGTGGTCTCCGTGCTCTCCGGCGGGGCCTCGTCGGCGTGGGCCCCGCCGGGCCCCGAGAGGGCTGCGAGCAGCCCGAGCAGTGCAGCAACCACTGCCGCTCTCATGCGCGTTGATGTTTGCATAGAAGGCTTTTAGCGCAACTTCGAGCACATGACCATGGACAAAAAGGAACCGGCCCCGAACTTCGTAGAGAAGTCCGAGGCCGGTTCAAGCCATCGGGCGGGCGGGGGAACCGCCTACAGCGCGACCCCCAGCAGGGCGTCGACCGTACGCGAGACGAGGCCGGGCGCGCCCTCGTCGGTGCCGCCCTCCGCGCCCTGGAGCGCGGCCCAGCGGTCCACCGCGGCGAGCGCGGCGGGGCTGTCCAGATCGTCGGCGAGGGCTGCGCGGACCTCCTCGACCAGCGCGTCGGCGGACGGCCCGTCGGGGCGCGAGACGGCCGCCCGCCAGCGCGCGAGGCGCTCGACGGCGTCGGCCAGCACCTGGTCGGTCCACTCCCAGTCGGAGCGGTAGTGGCGGGAGAGCAGCGCGAGCCGGATGGCCGCCGGGTCCACGCCGTCGCGGCGCAGCGCAGAGACGAAGACCAGGTTGCCGCGCGACTTGGACATCTTCTCGCCGTCCAGGCCCACCATGCCCGCGTGGACGTAGGCCTGGGCGAAGGGGTGCTCGCCGGTCAGCGCCTGGGCGTGCGACGCGCCCATCTCGTGGTGCGGGAAGGCGAGGTCCGAGCCGCCGCCCTGGATGTCGAAGCCCATGCCGAGGTGGTCCAGCGCGATGGCGACGCACTCGATGTGCCAGCCCGGGCGGCCGTCGCCCAGGGAGGCCCCGTCCCAGCTCGGCTCGCCCGGGCGGGCGGCCATCCAGAGCATCGGGTCGAGGGGGTTCTTCTTTCCGGGGCGCTCCGGGTCGCCGCCGCGCTCGGCGGAGAGCAGGCGCATCGCCTCGGCGTCGAGGCCGGAGACCTCGCCGAAGTGCGGGTCGGCGTCGACGGAGAAGTAGGTGTCGCCGTCCAGGTCGTAGGCGGCGCCCGCGTCCCGGAGGCGTTCGACGAGGGGCACGATGCCCGGTATGGCCTCGACCGCTCCGATGTAGTGCCGCGGGGGCAGCATCCGCAGGGCGGTCATGTCCTCGCGGAAGAGTGCCGTCTCGCGCTCCGCGAGCTCGGTCCAGTCCTGACCGTCGCGCACGGCCCGCTCCAGCAGCGGATCGTCCACGTCGGTCACGTTCTGGACGTAGTGAACCTGCCGCTTGGTGTCGAGCCACACGCGCTGAACGAGGTCGAACGCGTTGTAGGTCGCCGCATGACCCATGTGGGTCGCGTCGTACGGCGTGATGCCGCAGACGTAGATGCGGGCGACGGGACCGGGGTCAAGGGTGATCCGTCCGCCGGTCGCGGTGTCGTGGATCCGAAGGTCGCGGCCCTTGCCGGGCAGGGCGGGGACCTCAGAAGCGGGCCAGGCATGCATGTCATGAGCGTAACCGGACGTTGCTTCCGGATACGAACCGGCTCCGCAAACCTGTCCGAAGAGGCCCTCTTGCGTGCAACGCCCGGCAGGGGCTAGAGCGCAGGGCGCCGACTACACCGGGGGCCAGGGAATCGGCGGCCACTGGCCGCTCGGCTTCGGGTGCACGGCACTCTTGAGCAGCCCGTCGACCCGCTCCCGCAGGGCCTCCAGCTCGGCCGGGGTGATGAGTTCGGCCATCCGGGTGGCGAGGCCGGCGCCCGGCGCCAGCTCGGCGGCGAGCCGGCCCAGTACCGCCAGGGCCTCCTCGGTGAGCGGTTCGCCCGCCCAGCCCCAGAGCAGGGTCCGCAGCTTGTCGTCGGCGTTGAAGGTGACCCCGTGGTCGATGCCGAAGAGCCGCCCGCCGGACGCGGGCAGCAGATGGCCGCCCTTGCGGTCGCCGTTGTTGATCACCGCGTCCAGCACCGCGAGCCGCCGCAGCCGAGGGTCGTCCGCGTGCACCAGCAGCGCGGTTCTCCCCTCCCCCACGTCCGCGAAGCCCACGGCCTTCCACCCGTCGCCCGGCTCCTCGCCCTCGACGAGCGCCAGCAGCTCCGGGGCGTCCTCACCGTCCTCGGGCCCGTCGATCCAGAGCTGGACCATGCCTTGCCCGTACGGCCCGTCCCGCAGCACGGTCGGCGGCACGAGGTCCCAGCCGGTCACCCGGGAGATCTCGTACGCGGCGACCTCCCGCTGGGCGAGGGTGCCGTCCGGGAAGTCCCAGAGCGGCTGCTCCCCCGCGACCGGCTTGTAGGCGCAGGTGCGCTCCTCGCCGTCGTACGCCACCGTGCAGTGCAGCACCGCGTTGGACGCCCCGCCGACCTGCCCGAGGACGGTGAGCGTGCCCTCGGTGAGCAGGGTGAGCAGCTGGGGGTCGGTCAGGCTCCGCGACGGTATCCGTTCTGGCGCGGGCATACGTGTCCTTCCGGATCGAGCGGCAGGCTGCACAGCGGGCACGGCGGGCGGCCGGCGTTGACGACGTCCAGGGCCCGCTTGGCGAAGGCCCGGGCCTGGCCGCCGCTGAGCCGGACGCGGAGCATCGGCGGGCCGTTCTCCTCGTCCTGGAGGAGCTTCTCCTCGGCCTCCGCGAGGTCGTCCTCGGAGTCGGCGTCGAGCTCGACGAGGGCCTGCGCCTCGACGATCATGCGCTGTTCCTCGCCGTCCCAGGCCAGGGCCATGGTGCCGACCCGGAACTCCTCCTCGACGGGCACGTCGAGCGGGGCGGTGTCGGCGACGTCGGTGGGCGCCACGGCGGGCACCGGGGAGTTGCCGCCGGTGCGGCGTACGACCTCGTCGAGCAGTTCGTCGATCCGCTCGGCGAGCGCGGCGACCTGGGTCTTCTCCAGGGCCACGCTGGTGACCCGGCCCTGGGAGGACGCCTGCAGGAAAAACGTACGGCGGCCAGGCAGCCCGACCGTACCGGCCACGAATCGGTCCGGTGGGTCGTAGAGGAACACCTGACGGGACACGTCCTGCTCCCTTGAGCTTCGATGGTGGTTGGCGGCGCTACGGCGCGTCCACCCTACTGCCCGGAGCGATCACGGCGCGCCCGCGCCGCCCCCGACCGTCGCGTCCGCCGAACCGTCACCGGCGGGGGACGCGGCGGCGTCCGCGCCGACGGCGTGTTCGCGGGGCGCCAGGGAGTCGAGGTCGCCGGTGTCGCCGAGCCTGAGGAGGAAGGGCCGCAGCCGGGTGTAGCGGATCGCGGTGACCGAACAGGGGTCGACGTGGATGCGCTGGAAGAGGTCCAGGTGCATGCCCAGGGCGTCGGCGACGAGGGACTTGATGATGTCGCCGTGCGAGCACATGACGTACGTGGCGTCCTCGCCGTGCTCCGCCTCGACGCGCTCGTTCCAGTCGCGGACGGCGTCGACGGCGCGGGCCTGCATGGCACGCATGGACTCACCGCCGGGGAAGGCCGCGGCGGAGGGGTGCTGCTGGACGACCGACATCAGCGGCTCGTCGGCGAGTTCGGCGAGCTTCCGGCCCGACCAGTGGCCGTAGTCGCACTCGCTGATCCGGTCCTCGGTGTGCAGGGGCAGATCCGGGCGCGCGTCGAGGAGCGGCTGGAGCGTCTGCCGGCAGCGCTCCAGGGGGCTGCTGACGGCGAGGACCGGGACGACGGCGGCGAGCCGGCCGGGCAGGGCCGCGGCCTGTGCGGCGCCGCGTTCGTCGAGAAGGACGCCGGGGGTGCGGCCCGCGAGCACCCCGGCGGTGTTGGCGGTGGACCGTCCGTGGCGTACGAGGATCAGCGTGGGCATACCCGCCAGCGTACGTCCGAGGTGCGTGGGGACGGGTTCACGGGGAAGAATGCCCGCCGTGATCGTGGACTGTGCCATCTACCGGGACGGGCGCCGCACCGAACGGCCCGACGACTTCTCCGACGCCCTGGACGAGGCGCGGGCCTCGCACGACGCGTTCCTGTGGATCGGGCTGCACGAGCCGACGGAGGAGGAGTTCGACCTCGTACGGGACGAGTTCGGGCTGCACCCGCTGGCCGTCGAGGACGCGCTGCGGGCACACCAGCGGCCCAAGCTGGAGGTGTACGACGACTCCCTGTTCGTGGTGCTCAAGCCGATCGTCTACGAGCCCGAGAGCGACACCGTCAGCGCCGACGAACTGATGGTCTTCATAGGGGACGCGTTCGTGGTGACGGTCCGGCACGGCGAGGGCGCCCCGCTGGCGGCCGTGCGCAAGCGGCTGGAGGCCGAGCCCGAGGTCCTGAAGCACGGCCCGACGGCGGTGCTGTACGCGGTCAGCGACGCGGTCGTGGACCACTACATGGACGTGGCCGGCGAGCTCCAGGTGGACCTGGAGGAGCTGGAGGCGCAGGTCTTCGCGCCGACCGGCTCCGGTGACTCGAAGAACACCGCCGCCCGGATCTACACCTTCAAACGGCAGGTGCTGGAGTTCCGCCGGGCGGCCGGTCCGCTGACGGCGCCGATGGCCCGGCTCTCGGCCGCGGGCGTGCCGTTCGTCCACGAGCACGCGCAGCCGTTCTTCCGGGACGTGGCCGACCACCTGACCCGCGCCAACGAGCAGGTGGAGGGGCTGGACCGGCTGCTCTCGGACATCCTGTCGGCGCATCTGGCGCAGATGGGGGTGCGGCAGAACGACGACATGCGCAAGATCTCCGCCTGGGCGGCGATGGCCGCCGTGCCGACGATGGTGGCGGGCATCTACGGGATGAACTTCGACCACATGCCGGAGCTGCACTGGCCGTGGACGTACCCGGCGGTGGTCGCGCTGATGGGCTTCGCGGTGTACGGGCTGTACCGGCTGTTCAAGCGGCGCGGCTGGCTCTAGCGGCCCGGGGCACCGGGCCGCCAGGGCCTCAGGCGTACTCGTGCTCGGGCACCGCGGGGCTGCCGAGCGCGTTGCGCCGCTCCGGCATCTCCAGGGTCACCATGCGCCGCCAGCCGACCAGGCGCTCGTACGCGTACACCGCGTGGATGCCCGCGGCGAGGACGGCGGCCTTGGGGCGGGACCAGCCGAGGATGCGGCCCATGTTGGCCATCACGGCGAGGCTGACGTCGCGGTAGACACGGATCTCGGCCAGGGCGCACTCGCGCATGATCTGCTGGATGGTGCGGCCGTGCCCCTCGCGGGCGAGGGCGAGCAGTTCCTCGTGGCAGTAGGCGAGGTGGTTGTCCTCGTCGTTGGAGATCATCTTCACCGCGCGGCCGATGTCGGGGTGGTCGGCGAAGTGCCGGCGCAGCAGCTCCATCTGCTCCGATGCGCGCTGCTCGGTGATCCGGCTGTGGGCCAGATAGGTGATGATGTCGCGCTCGGTGAGCCGCTCCTCGCCGCGCAGCCGGGAGTGCGCGAGGCCGATGCCCTGCTGTTCCAGGAGCATCGTGTAGTCGGTCTCCGGGGGGACCTCGACGGGCGGCAGTCCGCGCTTCTTCAGAAGGGCGTTGAAGATCCGGCCGTGCTTGTCCTCGTCGGCGCCGTGCCGGACGATCCTGGGGGCCAGCTCACGGCGGCCCTCCGGGACGAGGGCGGCGATACGGGCGTTCTCCCAGCCGCCCTGGGCCTCGCCGCTCGCGGCGATGGAACAGAAGAGCCGGTAGGACTCGTCGTTGTCCAGGATCTCCTGGAACAGGGTCTGCGCAGAGAGCATGAGGGCCACCTCCGTACCCGATTTCCGCGGAGCCCAGGCCCGCGGAGCGGTGTTCCGCAGAACGAGTCAAATGGGCTACGGGGCGGTCGGCAACCGGAGCGGTCACGCACCGCGCACGGCGGCGGTCGGGGGCGCCCACGGCCGGCACGCCCGCCGGGACGGCGTAACCCTTGGGCGCGTCGCGCGTTGTTCCTGCTGACGGCCGTGGCGGGGAAGACCCCCGAGCCCCCACCACGGCCGTAGTGCTGCCCGTAGGTCTTACGCGAGGCCTGAGCGCTCCAGGGCGTCCGTGCCGGCGCGCAGAGCGGTGAGCCGCTCCTCCAGGGTGAAGCCGGCCGGGGCGAGGTTGAGCGTGGTGACCCCGGCGGCCGCGTAGGCCTGCATGCGGTCGGCGATCCGCTCGACGGGGCCGAGCAGCGCGGTCTGGTCGATCAGCTGGTGCGGAACGGCGGCGGCGGCCCCGGCCTTGTCCCCGTCCAGGTACTTGTCCTGGATCTCGGCGGCCTCCTTCTCGTACCCCATGCGCTGGGCGAGCTGGTTGTAGAAGTTCTGCTTCCGGCTGCCCATCCCGCCGACGTACAGGGCGGTGTACGGGCGGAACATGTCGGCGAGGCCCATCACGTCGTCGCCGACGGCGAGCGGCAGCGTCGGGCTGACGTCGAAGCCCTCCATGGTCTTGCCGGCCTTCTCGCGGCCCGCGCGCAGCGGCTGGATCGCGGTCTCCTCCAGGTGCTCGGCGGAGGGGAAGATCAGCAGGGCGCCGTCGGCGATCTCACCGGTCTGCTCCAGGTTCCTGGGGCCGATCGCGGCGATGTAGAGCGGGATGTGCTCGCGCTGCGGGTGCACGGTGAGCTTGATCGGCTTGCCCGGGCCGTCGGGGAGCGGCAGCGTCCAGTGCGCGCCCTCGTAACTCACACGCTCGCGGGTCATCGCCTTGCGGACGATCTCCACGTACTCGCGGGTGCGGGCCAGCGGCTTGTCGAACTTGACGCCGTACCAGCCCTCGGAGACCTGCGGGCCCGAGACGCCGAGGCCGAGCCGGAAACGGCCGCCGGAGAGCGAGTCGAGGGTGGCGGCGGTCATCGCCGTCATGGTGGGCTGCCGGGCCGGGATCTGCATGATGGCGGAGCCGACGTCGATCGACTCGGTCTGGGCCGCGACCCAGGTCAGCACGGTCGGGGCGTCGGAGCCGTACGCCTCGGCCGCCCAGCAGACGTCGTAGCCGAGCCGGTCGGCCTCCTGTGCGACGGCGAGGTTGTCGCCGTCCATGCCGGCGCCCCAGTAACCGAGATTGATGCCGAGCCGCATAGCCGCTCCCCTTACTGATCAGTAACGTCCCTTTCTCCGGACTCTAGCGCGGGCGGCGGCGATCCGGCAGGCCCGGCGGACCTCGGGTTGTCCACAGCCCCTGCACCCCGTGGGGCCATGGCCAGTAATCTCAGCGCCCATGGAGCAGAGGCATCTCGGCCGTACCGGCCTTCGCGTGTCCCGGATCGGGCTCGGCACCCTCACCTGGGGCCGCGACACGGACGAGCACGACGCCGCCGACCAGCTGAAGGCCTTCTGGGACGCGGGCGGCACCCTGGTGGACACCGCCGATGTGTACGGGGGCGGCGAGGCCGAGTATCTGCTCGGGCGGCTCGTCGGCAGCCTCATCCCACGTGAGGACCTGGTCATCGCCACGAAGGCCGGAAACGTCCCCGACCCCTATCGCCGCGTCAACGCCTCGCGCGGACATCTCCTCGCCGCCCTGGACGCCTCCCTGGAGCGGCTCGGCACGGATTACGTGGACCTGTGGCAGGTCCACGCCTTCGACCCGGCGACCCCGCTGGAGGAGACCCTTCAGGCGGTGGACCTGGCCGTCTCCTCGGGCCGCGCGCGCTACGCGGGCGTGTCGGACTTCTGCGGCTGGCAGCTGGCGAAGGCGGCCACCTGGCAGCTCGCCGCGCCCGGGGTGCGCACCCGGCTGGCCAGTACGCAGATGGAGTACTCGCTGCTCCAGCGGGGCATCGAGCGCGAGGTGCTGCCCGCCGCGCTGGACCTCGGGATCGGGCTGCTGCCGTCCTCCCCGCTGGGGCGCGGGGTGCTCACCGGCAAGTACCGCCAGGGCACCCCGTCCGACTCACGGGGCGCGTCCGAGCGCCTCGCCCCGTTCGTCGAGCCGTATCTCGACGACGCGGCGGCCCGGGTCGTGGACGCGGTGGCGACGGCGGCGGACGGCCTGGCGACGAGCCCGCTCCAGGTGGCGCTCGCCTGGGTCCGGGACCGGCCGGGGGTGGCCGCGCCGATCCTCGGTGCGCGCAACGCCGGGCAGCTCGCGGAGGCTTTGTCGGTGGAGGCGCTTAGTCTTCCCTACGAGATCTGCCAGGCGCTCGACGATGTGTCGGCGCCCGTGCACCGCTATCCCGATCAGGACTGGAGCACGCTGTGACTGCGCTTCCCGGGGAGACCCCCGGCACCGGCGGCACGGACACCCCGCAGGACGCCGTGTCCCCGCCGGACGAGGCCGGGGCCCCGGAGCCCACGGCGGACGCCGACCCCGCGAGCGACGCGGCCGGGGCCGCCGAGGTGGTCGACCCCGCGAGCACGGAGGCCGCCGAGCCCGACGCCGGGGCCGAGGCTGAGGCCGCGAGCACCGAGGGCGCCCCTGAGGCCGAGGCCGCGAACGCCGACACCGAGGCCGCGCGCACCGACGCCGCCTCGCCCGCCCCCGAGCTCTCGGAGGCGCAGGCCGAGCTGGCCGCCCAGCGCGAGCTGCGGGAGCGCATCGAGCAGCGCAAGGCGGCGAAGGCCGCGCCCATCGCCGCCGGTGCGGGTCTGAGCGGCACCGCCGCCGATCTGCTCGCGGCCGTCCGGGCCGTGGAGAGCGGTGAGAAGACGGGCTCCGCGTTCTTCGCGTCGCCCGCCCCGGCACAGGCCCCCCGGCGCCCCGCCCCGGCCGCCGCCCAGCCGCCCCGGACCCCCGTGCCCCAGGCCGCCCCCGCCCCGCAGAGCGCCTCGCCGGAGGCCCTGGAAGCGGTGCGTGCGGTGCTCGTGGAGGGCGGGGCCCCCGAGGCGCTGGCCCGCCCGGCCGTCGGCGCGCTGGGCGAGCAGGCGGGCGGGCTGCTGCGCACCGACCCCTGGCAGCTGCTGGCCTTGCCCGGCGTGCGCCCGGAACAGGCCGACGGCTTCGCCCGGGCCCTGCTGGGTGCCGACTGCGGCCCGGACGACGGCCGCCGGACGGCGGCGCTGGTCGGCTGGGTGCTGGAGCGCGCCGCCCTCCAGGGCCACACGGCCCTGGACGCCGGAGACGTCCGGGCGGCGCTCGCCGAGCGTGCGGTGAGCGACCCGGACGCGGCGGTGCGCGAGGCCGTCGAGGAAGGTGTCGCCCTGCTCTTCCAGGAGGGCGGGGACGAGGAGCCGGAGGAGACCGAGGCGGACGCGGAGGGAACGGATGAGGGCGGCCTCGCCCCGGACGCCGATACGCCCCGGGAGCCGGTCCGGGTCCTGCTGGGCCTGGACCGCTACGCCCTGGCCGAGGAGAGTCTCGCCGACGGCCTGGCCCGGCTGGTCAACACCTGCGAGAAGGCCGCCGACTGGGCGGAGGCCGCTGCCGCCGCCCCGAGCCCGTCGGCCGCCGAGCTGATCCGTACGACGGCCGCCGCCGGACTGGTCGCGCACAGCGGCGGTGAGGCGGCGCGGGCCGAGCCCGCCGCGCTGATCGCCGCGGCACGGGGTCTGGGGCTGCGGGCCTTCGGCGCCGCCCACAGCGAGGACGGGCGGCGGCGGCTGGCGGAGGCCACCGGCGATCCGGACACGGCGGTCACGCTGGCCGGTCTGCTGTCCGGTGCCCAGGGCCCCGGCCGGGACGAGGACGGGGCGCTCGCCCTGGACCTGCTGGTCGTACTGGACGCCCCGCAGCTGGACGTGGAGGGCGCGGCGGTCCTGGTCGAGGCGCTGGCCGACGGTGCCCGGCTGGTGCTGAGCGGTGACCCGGGTGTGCTGGGCTCGGCGGGCGCCGGGCGGGTGTTCGCCGATGTGCTGGCCGCCCGCACCTGCCCGCAGGTCGTCTCCCGCACCCCCGACCCCGGCCCGATCGGCGAGCTGGTCTCCGGCATCGGCATCGGCGAGCTGAATCAGGTCGACGCCCCGGGCAAGGAGGTGGTGATCGTCCCCGTCCGGGACGCGGGCGAGGCCGTCCACCGCACCGTGCAGCTGGTCGCCGACTCGGTACCCCGGGCCTTCTCCATCCCCGCCGACGAGACCCAGGTGATCACGGTGGGCCATGGCGGTGCCGCCGGGACCAGGGTGCTGAACGAGGCGCTGAAGCAGCGGCTCAACCCGGGCCCCGGCCGGTTCGGCGGTTTCGACCCGGGCGACCGGGTGGTCCATGTGCCCGCTCCCGGCCGTGCCGTGCCCGGGGTGGTGCGCTCGGCCGACGCCGAGGGGCTGCATCTGGACTGCGGGGGCGTCCCCGTCGTCGTACCGCAGGAGCGGGTGGAGTCGTCGGTGCGGCACGGCTGGGCCCTCAGCGCCCACCAGGCGGCCGGGATGCGCTGGCCCGCCGCGGTGGTCGTGCTGCCGGGCGACGCGGCGCAGGGGCTGAGCCGGCCGTGGGTGTACACCGCGTTCGGCCGGGGCGAGCGGCATCTGTCCGTGGTGCACGGGGTGGACCAGGCGCTCCCCCGCGCGGTGGCGCAGGTCCCGGCCCAGGAGCGGACGACCCGGCTGCGCCCGCTGCTGGAGGCGCTCCCGACGCCCGACGCGGCTTCCTGAGCGGCACCCGGCCCGGACAGCGGTGGGCCCCGGCGCGATGCGCGCCGGGGCCCACCGTCACGTCCGGTGCGGGGCGGGAACAGGCTCCGGTCAGGCGCCGCCCGCCGCCGGTCCGGCGAAGTCCTCGTCCGGCTCGTCCTCCTCGTCGAAGACCGCGCTGACGTCGAAGCGGCAGACCACCAGTTCGGGATCGGCGTCCTCGAAGGGGGCGCCGAGCCACTCCCCCGGTTCCGGCGCCGTTTCCCCGGCCGAGACCCAGAGGGTGGAGTCGCCCTCCTCCAGACCGAACTCCTTGTGCCGGGAGGCGATCTCGTCCGGTTCGTACTCGCCGAAGAGCACGCCGAGCGCGGCGTGGACGCTGGTGCCGACCACCGGGGTGGTGTCCTCGGCTCCCGGACCCGCGTCGACGTCGGCGAGGCGCTGGGCCTGGGCGAGGAGACGCTGGGGCTCGGCGACCACGTAGTCGCGGCGGATCAGGACACTGAGCGCGCTGGGCTCCGCGGGACCGGCGTAGGGAGGCAGGGAGTCGTCCGCGCCGGGGATCTCGAAGGGGGTGACTTCGTCGTAGCGGTCGTAGAGGAGTTCGTCGTAGACCTCGGCGGCAGCGGCCAGGGCGTTGAACGCGTCGTAGACGGCGGGGTCGTCGTCCCCGGTACGGCGTTCGACCGCGTCGAGGTGACGGTCGATCGCGGCTTTGACCGCCTCGGCGGCGGCACGTACCTCGGCAGCGGTGGGCTGCGCAGCATCAGACATAGTGCAGACGCTATCCGTAGCGGGGCTGTGCCCGCACAATAGATGCGATGCCGGAATACGAATTCATCGACGTGTACGTGCCGCGCGGGGTCTCCCGCAAGGATGCGGCCCGACTCCTGACCGACCACGCCGAGTACGGACACTGGGAGCTGGACCGCCTGACGCTCCGCAGGGACGGCAGCCGCAGAGTGCGGCTGCGCCGACGGATCATCCGTCAGCTGCGGGCGACCTGGTGACGTGGAGCGGGCCCCGCGGTGGCGGGGCCCGCTCTCTTCCGTGCGGTGTGCCGCGCTGGACGCGCCCGGATCAGGCGGCGCTGCGCGAGCGGCGGTAGAGAACCGATCCGGCACCGGCGAACAGCAGTCCGGCGCTGGCCGGGATGAGCAGTTCGAGCCCGTCACCACCGGTCTGTGCGAGCTGCTCGCGGGGAACGTTCCGGGTCTCGGGGGCGTTCGGCTCGGGCGGCTGGCTGACCGGCGGGTCGACCGGCTTCTCCGGGGTGACCGGGGGCTTCTCCGGCTGCTCGGGCGGCGGGGGCGGAACCTCGGCGTCGTTGGAGCAGCCGTTGCCGAAGACGGGGTTCAGCAGTCCGCCGATGGTGACGCTGTTCCCGCAGAGGTTCACGGGGATGTCGATCGGCGCCTGGATCGCGTTGCCGGAGAGGATGCCGGGCGAGCCCTGGGCGACCCCTTCCGCCGTGGCGCCGCCGCCCGGGGCCCGGTGACGGCCCGTGCCGGGCTCGGAGGTGCGGTCCGAGGCCGTGGTGTCGCCGGCCTGGGCGCCGTTCCCGGAGCCGCCGGGGACCGAGCGGTCCTGGGCCCCGCCGGACCGGTCGGACGCGGACCGGTCGGACTGCGCGGACCGGTCGGATCCTGCTGATCCGTTTCCGCAGTCGTTTCCGCTGGCGGGGTTGAGCAGTCCGCCGACGCTGACGGAGTTTCCGCAGACGTTGACCGGGATGTCGATCGGGACCTGGACCGAGTTGCCGGACAGCACGCCCGGCGAGCCGGAGGCGGTGCTCGCCGCTCCGGAGTCGGCGTGGGCGTATCCACCGCTCAGCGCGAGCACTCCGCCCGCAGCCGCCATGGTGATCAGGCCTTTACGAGTGACCTGTCGCATAGGTTCGTTTCCTGCCTTCTGGCTTCCGAAAAACCCCCGGACATGACCGTGCGGGAGCCGAATGCCGAACGGTCCCGGAGTGCATGGAGTGCACTCCGGGACCGGTCGAGCTCAAACCCTTACGGGTTGACGTTCAACGATCAGGCGTTGACGCAGGTGTTGCCGAAGGCGGGGTTCAGCAGACCGATCACGGAGACCGTGTTGCCGCACACGTTGACCGGCACGTGGACCGGAACCTGGACGACGTTGCCGGAGAGCACGCCGGGGCTGCCGATGGCCGCACCCTGGGCGCCCGCGTCGGCGGAAGCCATGCCCGCACCCGCGAGAACGAGGCCACCGGTGGCAGCCGCAACTGCGACGACCTTCTTGATCATGATTCCTCCTAGTTGGAAAATGCGGTCCCAGCCGCGGACCGCAAACCTTGTAACGAGGAGGAATTCGCGGGGCTACGTGTGAACGGCTCGTTTCACCCGTTCGGACATGTTCGCACGGGTGGCCGAATCAGCGGTGATCCGACGGCGAATCGGTCATGGACCGGTCAGGAGTGGTCGATGAACCGGTCGAGCACCCGCACGCCGAACTGGAGCCCGTCGACCGGGACCCGCTCGTCGACGCCGTGGAACATCCCGGCGAAGTCCAGCTCCGGCGGCAGCTTCAGCGGGGCGAAGCCGAAGCCCCGGATGCCCAGGTCGTCGAAGGACTTGGCGTCGGTGCCGGCCGAGAGCATGTACGGCACGGCCCGGGCGATCGGGTCCTCGGCGACCAGCGCGGTCTGCATGGCGTCGACCAGCGCCCCGTCGAACGTGGTCTCCAGGGCCTTGTCCGCGTGCACGTCCTCGCGCCGGACGTTGGGGCCGAGGATCCGGTCCAGGTCGGCGAGGAACTCCTCCTCGTACCCCGGCAGGTACCGGCCGTCGACGTGGGCGGTGGCCTGGCCCGGGATGACGTTGACCTTGTAGCCGGCGCCGAGCTGGGTGGGGTTGGCGGTGTTCTGGAGGGAGGCGCCGATGAGCTTGGCGATGCCGCCGAGCTTGGCGAGCGTCTCGTCCATGTTCTCCGGATCCAGCTCGGTGCCGAGCGCGTCGGAGAGCTCGTCCAGGAAGTGCCGCAGCGTCTTGGTGACCCGCACCGGGAACTTGTGCCGGCCCAGCCGCCCGACCGCCTCGGACAGCTCGGTGATGGCGTTGTCCTTGTGGATCATCGAGCCGTGTCCGGCGGTGCCGTCCACGGTCAGCTTCATCCAGTGCATGCCCTTCTGGGCGGTCTCCACCAGATACAGCCGCAGGTTCTCGTTGACGGTGAAGGAGAAGCCGCCGACCTCGCTGATCGCCTCGGTGACGCCCTCGAAGAGACCCGGGTGGTTGTCCACGAGGTAGCGGGCCCCGTACGTGCCGCCCGCCTCCTCGTCCGCGAGGAAGGCGAGCACGATGTCGCGCGGGGGCTTGCGGCCGCTGCGCATCCGCTCCCGGACGACCGCGAGGGTCATCGCGTCCATGTCCTTCATGTCGACCGCGCCCCGGCCCCAGACGCAGCCGTCCGCGATCTCCCCGGAGAACGGGTCGTGCGTCCAGTCCGCCGCGTTGGCCGGGACGACGTCGGTGTGCCCGTGGATGAGGAGCGCCGGGCGCGAGGGGTCCTCGCCCTCGATCCGGGCGACGGTGGAGGCGCGCCCCTTGTGCGACTCGAAGATCTGCGGCTCCAGGCCGACCTCCGCGAGCTTCTCCGCGACGTACTCGGCGGCGAGCCGCTCGCCGGGGCCCGAGTGGTCGCCGTAGTTGCTGGTGTCGATCCGGATCAGGTCACGACAGAGGTCGACGACCTCCTGCTCGGCCCTGCCGGTACCGGCCTTGCCCGTGCTGCTCTCGCTCACGCTGGTTCCCTCCACGGTCGCTGGTGCTCCTCCCCATCCTCCCGCGCCCACGGCGTACACCCAAGGCCGCACACCCCCCGTCACGCACCGTTCACAGCCATCCGGGCGTGATCGAGCACCCCCGAATGTTTGCTATGGTTTTCCACGTCGGAACGGGCACGGCCCGCGAGACAGACACCTTGTCCGGGTGGCGGAATGGCAGACGCGCTAGCTTGAGGTGCTAGTGCCCTTTATCGGGCGTGGGGGTTCAAGTCCCCCCTCGGACACCAGCAGGAGCCCCACTTCGGTGGGGCTCTTTTGCGTCACCGGGCGATCACGGAGAGGGGCGAGGATGCGGGGTCGCAGGAAGCCGCCCGCCGCCCCTCTTCCCCAGCGGGACGGGATCGATGCCGTACGGGTGCGGCTGCCGGAGGATCCCGAAGGGCTCTGGGCCACCGTCGGAGAGCATCTGGCCGACCGGTACGGCGGGGCGATCGGGGCGGACCGGGTGGCCGGGATGCTGGCTGCCGGGCGGTTCGTGGACGCCGATGGGGTCGCCGTGCGGGGCTCGGAGCCGTATGCCGCCGGGCGGTATCTCTGGTTCCACCGGGACTTCCCGCCCGAGGTGCCGGTGCCCTTCCCGGTCGGGGTGGTGTACCGGGACGAGCGG
This sequence comes from Streptomyces globisporus C-1027, assembly GCF_000261345.2. NCBI lineage: Bacteria > Bacillati > Actinomycetota > Actinomycetes > Kitasatosporales > Streptomycetaceae > Streptomyces > Streptomyces globisporus. Next base: position 1,423,147 of record NZ_CP013738.1, read on the forward strand.
ATCGTGGTCGCGGACAAGCCGCACTTCCTGGCGACGATGCCCCGGGGGCGGCACATCACCGAGACCGCGGTGGCCCGGCTGCGGCGGGAGCTGGAGCTGCCCGCCCTCCAGCCCGCGCACCGGCTGGACCGGCTGACGGCGGGGCTGGTGCTGTTCGTCGTGCGGCCGGAGGACCGGGGTGCGTACCAGACGTTGTTCCGGGACCGGCGGGTGCGGAAGGAGTACGAGGCGGTGGCCCCGTACGACCCCGGCGTGACGCTCCCCCGGACCGTACGCAGCAGGATCGTGAAGGAGCGCGGGGTGCTCGCCGCCCGGGAGGAGCCGGGCGAGGCGAACAGCGAGAGCCGGGTGGAGCTGGTGGAGCACCGGGGCGGGGTCGGGCGGTACCGGCTGCTGCCGGCGACCGGGCGGACGCATCAGCTGCGGGTCCATATGAACGCCCTGGGGCTGCCGATCGTCCACGATCCGCTGTATCCGGTGGTGGTGCCGGAGGCAGCGGTGGAGGACTGGGACCGGCCCTTGCAGTTGCTGGCCCGGGTGCTGGCGTTCACCGATCCGGTCGGCGGGGAGCCGCGTCGCTTCGCGAGTGCGCTGCGACTCTCCGCCTGGCCGGATCGGTGACGTACGCGCTCAGTGGCCGCGCTTGATCCACTCGTCGAGCTGCGGGGCCTCCGCGCCGATGGTGGTGGGGTCGCCGTGGCCGGTGCGGACCTTGGTGTCGCCCGGGAGCGTGAGCAGCCGGTCCCGGATCGAGTCGATGATCGTGGGGAACGACGAGAAGGACCGGCCGGTGGCGCCGGGGCCGCCCTGGAAGAGGGTGTCGCCGGTGAAGACGGTACCCAGCTCGGGGGCGTACAGGCAGACCGCGCCGGGGGCGTGGCCCGGGGTGTGCAGGACCGTGAGCGTGGTGCCCGCCACGGTGAGTTCCTGGCCGTCGGTGAGGGCGCCGTCGGGGGTGTGCTCCGGGTGGGTCTGCAGCCAGAGCGGCAGGTCGTCCGGGTGGAGCAGGATCGGGGCGCCGGTGGCCGCGGCGAGGGCGGGGGCGGCGTCGATGTGGTCGTTGTGCGCGTGGGTGCAGACGATGGCGCGCAGCGTACGGCCGCCGAGCGCGGCCTCGATGGCGGCGGCGTCGTGGGCGGCGTCGATGACGATCGCCTCGGTGTCGTCGCCGACGATCCAGACGTTGTTGTCGACGTCCCATTCGCCGCCGTCGAGGGCGAAGGTGCCGGAGGTGACCAGGTGGTCGATGCGGGCGGTCATCAGAAGACCACCACCGAGCGGAGGACGTCGCCGTCGTGCATGCGGGCGAAGGCCTGCTCGATGTCGCCGAGTCCGATGGTCTCGGTGACGAAGGCGGCGAGGTCGAGGCGGCCCTGCTGGTGGAGGTCGACGAGCATCGGGAAGTCGCGGGAGGGCAGACAGTCGCCGTACCAGGAGGACTTGAGGGAGCCGCCGCGGCCGAAGACGTCCAGGAGCGGCAGTTCGAGCTTCATGTCGGGGGTGGGGACGCCGACGAGGACGACCGTTCCGGCGAGGTCGCGGGCGTAGAAGGCCTGTTCGTACGTCTCCGGGCGGCCGACGGCCTCGATGACGACGTCGGCGCCGTTGCCGTCGGTGAGGGCGCGGATCGCCTCGACGGGGTCGCTGGTGCGGGAGTTGACGGTGTGGGTGGCGCCCATCCTCTTCGTCGTCTCCAGCTTGCGGTCGTCGATGTCGACCGCGATGATCTTCGCCGCGCCGGCCAGCCGGGCCCCGGCGATCGCCGCGTCGCCGACGCCGCCGCAGCCGATGACGGCGACCGAGTCGCCGCGGCCGACCTGGCCGGTGTTGATGGCGGCGCCGATGCCCGCCATGACGCCGCAGCCGAGGAGTCCGGCGACCTCGGGGGCGACCTCGGGGTCGACCTTGGTGCACTGGCCCGAGGCGACGAGGGTCTTCTCCGCGAAGGCACCGATGCCGAGGGCGGGCGACAGCTCCGTGCCGTCGAGCAGCGTCATCTTCTGCTTCGCGTTGTGGGTGTCGAAGCAGTACCAGGGGCGGCCGCGCAGACAGGCACGGCACTGCCCGCACACCGCACGCCAGTTGAGGATGACGAAGTCGCCGGGGGCGACGTCCGTGACACCCTCGCCGACCGACTCCACGACGCCCGCCGCCTCATGGCCGAGGAGGAAGGGGAACTCGTCGTTGATGCCGCCCTGCTTGTAGTGCAGGTCGGTGTGGCAGACGCCGCACGCCTGGATCTTCACGACGGCCTCGCCGGGGCCGGGGTCCGGGATGACGATCGTCTCGACCCTGACCGGCTCGTTCTTGCCCGGTGCGATGACCGCTTGCACCTGCTGTGCCATAACCGTGCTCTCCCTGCTCCCGCGCTTCGCGAAGATCGATCGCGGACCACCGTACGCCTTGGGAGGGCTGCTACGGAGCGAGGACGTCCAGTTCGTGCAGGGCGCCGACCGCGATCTCCTTCGTGATCCGCTCGGCAGCCTCCGGGTCGCCCTCGCGGACCGCTTCGGCGAGCCGGACGTGCAGGGTGACGGCGGCCGGGTCGGGGTCCTCGAACATCACCTGGTGGTGGGTGCGGCCCGCGAGGACCTCGGCGACGACGTCCCCGAGGCGGGCGAACATCTCGTTGCCGGAGGCGTTGAGGACGATGCGGTGGAAGGCGATGTCGTGTTCGAGGTAGCCCTCCAGCTGCTGGCCGCGCGAGGTGGCGACCATGCCGAGGGCCCGTTCGGTGAGCTCGGCGCACTGTTCGGCGGTGGCGTGGCGGGCGGCGGGGCCCGCCGCGACCGGCTCGATGGCGGAGCGCAGCACGGTGAGGGAGCGCAGCTGGCGGGGGCGGTCGGCGCCGGCCAGGCGCCAGCGGATGACCTGGGGGTCGTACACGTTCCAGGTCTCGGTGGGGCGGACCGTCACACCGACGCGGCGGCGGGACTCGACCAGGTGCATCGATTCCAGGACCCGGATGACTTCGCGGATCACCGTGCGGGAGACGTCGAAGCGCTGGGCGAGCTCGTCGGTGCGCAGCACGCTGCCGGGCGGGCACTGGCCGGAGGAGATCTCCAGACCCAGGGTGTCCAGCACATGTGTATGCAGCCCCTGGCTCTGTGTGGTCATGGGTCAAGCCTACGGGGCGACCCCCGGGAATAATAAGTACGACGTTTACGTCACAGGGTCTTGAATAAGTCGTATCTAATAGGTTTCAGTAGCGCGACGGACCGATGTCGAAGAAGACAGCGAGACACCCCCATGAGCACCGCACCCCGCATGAGCACCCCCCACGTCGTCGTGGTGATGGGCGTAGCAGGAACCGGCAAGACCACGATCGGTCCCCTGCTCGCCGCCGAACTCGGCGTTCCGTACGCCGAGGGAGACGACTTCCATCCCCCGGCGAACATCGCCAAGATGTCGGCCGGCACCCCGCTGGACGACGACGACCGCTGGCCCTGGCTGGACGCCATCGGCGCGTGGGCACACGGGCGGGCGGGGCTCGGCGGGGTCGTCTCCAGCTCCGCGCTCAAGCGGGTCTACCGGGACCGGCTGCGGGGCGGTGCGCCGGACGCCCTCTTCCTGCATCTGACCGGTGACCGGGCGCTGATCGAGGAGCGGATGGCGGACCGCAAGGGCCACTTCATGCCCACCGCGCTGCTCGACTCGCAGTTCTCGACGCTTCAGCCGCTCCAGGCCGACGAGGCCGGGGTGAGTGTCGACGTGTCCGGCACCCCCGAGGAAATCACCCAGCGAGCCGCCGCCGCGCTGCGCCGGCTCGACAGTTAAGGACCATCACCGTGACCAGTCTCAGCGTCGAGATGCTGGCAGCGGACGCCGCCGAACCGATCACCTCGGCAGGCAACGCTCAGTTGGGCATCGCCGTCCTGGCGGGTATAGCCGTCATCGTTCTCCTCATCACCAAGCTCAAGATGCACGCGTTCCTGGCGCTGACCATCGGTTCGCTGGCGCTCGGCTCCTTCGCCGGAGCCGCCCCGGGCGACACGATTCTCAGCTTCACCGCGGGCCTCGGCTCCACGGTCTCGGGCGTGGGCGTCCTGATCGCGCTCGGCGCGATCCTCGGCAAGCTGCTCGCCGACTCCGGCGGGGCCGACCAGGTCGTCGACACCATCCTGGCGAAGGCCAGTGGCCGGGCCATGCCCTGGGCGATGGTCCTCATCGCCTCGATCATCGGGCTGCCGCTGTTCTTCGAGGTCGGGATCGTGCTGATGATCCCGGTCGTGCTGCTCGTCGCCAAGCGCGGCAACTACTCCCTGATGCGGATCGGCATCCCCGCGCTCGCCGGGCTCTCGGTGATGCACGGGCTGATCCCGCCGCACCCCGGCCCGCTGGTCGCGATCGACGCCCTGGACGCCAACCTCGGTGTGACGCTGGCGCTCGGTGTGCTGGTGGCCATCCCGACGGTGATCATCGCCGGTCCGGTCTTCTCCCGTTACGCCGCGCGCTGGGTGGACATCAAGCCGCCGGAGAACATGATCCCGCAGCGCCCCTCCGAGGAGCTGGAGCGCCGTCCGAGCTTCGGCGCCACCCTGGCGACGATCCTGCTGCCGGTCGTCCTGATGCTGCTGAACGCGCTCGTCGAGATCGTGGTCGACAACCCGGAGAACGGCCTCCAGAAGGTCACCATGGTCATCGGTTCGCCGCTGATCGCCCTGCTCGCGGCCGTCCTGGTCGGGATGTTCACGCTCGGCCGGGCCGCCGGGTTCACCAAGGACCGGATCGCCGGCACCGTGGAGAAGTCCCTCGCCCCGATCGCCGGGATCCTGCTCATCGTCGGCGCGGGCGGCGGCTTCAAGCAGACGCTGATCGACGCCGGGGTGGGCCAGATGATCCTGGACTTCTCCGAGAACTGGTCGATCCCCGCCCTGCTGCTGGGCTGGCTGATCGCGGTCGCGATCCGCCTCGCCACCGGCTCGGCCACGGTCGCGACCATCTCGGCCGCCGGTCTGGTCGCCCCGCTGGCCGCCGACATGTCGACCTCGCACGCGGCTCTGCTGGTGCTGGCCGTCGGCGCCGGTTCGCTCTTCTTCAGCCATGTGAACGACGCCGGGTTCTGGCTGGTGAAGGAGTACTTCGGCATGAACGTCGGCCAGACGATCAAGACCTGGTCGGTGATGGAGACGATCATCTCCGTGGTCGCCATGGCCTTCATCCTGCTGCTGTCGCTGTTGCTGTAGCCGGTTCCGTACGGCGATGAACGACGGACGCCCGCCCCGGTACGTCACCGGGGCGGGCGTCTTCGCGTACGTACGTCGCGCGTGCTCACGTCGCGCGTACGGGGGTGTGTCAGCGGCGGGACGCCTCGCTCTCGGCCGCCTTCTCCAGCTGGAACGCCTCGTTGCCGAGGCCGATCCGAGCATGCACCTCGGGCTTGGCCTTGCGCAGCACCGCCCCGTACACCAGGCCGCCGGCGAGGGCGAGGATGATCACGCCGGGCAGCAGCCAGTTGAGGGCCGAGCCGGGGCCGGAGCCGACGAGGACGTCGAAGTCGCGGACGGTGAAGACGGCGATCGCCAGGAGCGCGAGTCCGGCGAGGGCGGAGGCGACCAGGCGCGGGGCCTGCGCGCGGCCGGCGCCGCGCTTGACGAAGAAGGCGATGACGGCGAAGGAGGCTGCGGCCATCAGCAGGATGACGCCGAGCGCGCCGACGTTGCCCATCCAGGTGAACAGCCGCAGGACGGGGGCGGTGGGATCGCCGACCGGGTTGTCGTCGGTGAACGCGAACGCCGCGATGATCACGACGGAGACGGCGGACTGGAGCAGCGAACCGGTGCCGGGAGCGCCGCTCGCCCGGTTGGTGCGGCCGAAGCCGGCGGGCAGCAGCCCCTCGCGGCCCATCGCGAACGCGTAGCGGGCCACGACGTTGTGGAAGCTGAGGAGCGCCGCGAACATCCCGGTGACGAAGAGGATGTGCAGCACGTCGGTGAAGGTGGAGCCGAGCCGCTCCTCGGTGAGGCCGAACAGCATGCCGGGGCCCTCCTTGAGGGAGGTGTCGGCGATGGAGCCGGGTCCGGCGGCCACGGTCAGGGCCCAGGAGCTGATGGCCAGGAACAGCGCGGCGTAGCCCACCGCGAGGAACATCACCCGGGAGACCACGATCTGCGGGCGGCTGGTCTCCTCCGCGTACACGGGGGCCTGCTCGAAGCCGACGAACGCGGCGATGCAGAAGCAGAGCGCGGTGCCGAGCCCGGCGCCGGTGAGGGTCTCGGGGTTGAAGGCGTGCAGCGACAGGCCCTCGGGGCCGGGCTTGCTCACGGCGGCGATGTCGAAGATCACCACGAGGGCGCACTCGATGACCAGCAGGACGCCGAGCACCTTGGCGTTGAGGTCGATCTTCAGCCAGCCGAGGACGCCGACGACGGCCGCCGAGACCAGGGCAGGTATCCACCAGGCCAGCTCGATGTCGAGGTACGTGGCGAAGATGCCGGAGACCTCGAAGCCGAGGATCCCGTAGATGCCGACCTGCATCGCGCTGTACGCCACCAGCGCCACGAGCGAGGCCCCCGCGCCGGCCGTCGGGCCGAGCCCCCGGGCGATGTACGCGTAGAACGCCCCGGCGTTGTGGACGTGCCGGCTCATCTCCGCGTAACCGACGCTGAACAGCATCAGGACGGCGCCCAGGATGATGTAGAGCAGCGGCTGGCCGACGATGCCCATCACGCCGAAGACCGTCGGCATCACACCGGCGACCACCATCAGCGGGGCGCTGGCCGCCACCACCGACAGCAGGAGGCCGGGGGTGCCGAGCCGGTTCGCGCGCAGGGCGCGTTCCTCGCCCTTGTAGGTGTTGATCCCGCCGGTATCGGCCGTCCCCCTGGTGGTGCCGGTCTCGCTGGAAAATGAACTGCCGGTCGACATGGCGGGATGGGTCCCCTTCTCGTTGTTCCTGGTGGTGGGGTGGTGCCCTTCGTGCTGCATTCCGTGCTGTGCTGCGTGCTGTGCCGGTGGCTGTGTTGCGTGCCGTGTTGCATGCTTCACGGGGTGCCGAGTGCGTATGTGCGCGCGGCCGTGAACGCCGCGTGGGGCTCGTGGCCGGAGTACGACCAGGGCGCGGGGGTGGCGTAGGAGCCGATGCGGTGGAAGAGGGCCGCGGCCTCGGCGGGCCGGCCCTCGCAGACCTTGGCGTGGGCCAGGAAGTTCAGGTCGAGGCGGTGGCGCGGGTGGTCGTCGCGCTCCCACTCCAGCCACCAGTCGAATGCGGCCTTCATCACCTGGCGGGACCGGCGGCCGGACCAGTGCTCGGAGCGCGCCGGGTCGTCGGGCTCGATGCCGGCGGCGACCAGGACGCGGTAGCGCTCGGCGTGGGCGACGACCGGGAGTACGGCCAGCGGGGAGTCGGCGGGGGCCAGTTCGGCGGCCCAGGCGGCGAAGTCGTACACCTCGTGGAGGGGGTCGTGGCCGCTCTCCGGGTTGCTCTCGGCCAGCAGCGCGGTCATCACATGGTGGGCGTGGTGGTGGTCGGGGTGGCGGGAGCGCACCTCCTCGAAGAGCCTGCCGGTCTCGTCCGCACCGTCGTCGCGGCCGCGGTCCAGGAGGAGCAGCGCGAGCCAGGGCGTGGGGTCCTCGGGGGTGCGGCGGGCGGCGGCCAGGCAGGCTTCCCGGGCACGGGCGGCCTCGTTCGCCCTGGCCTTGGGCCGCAGCGCGCGCACGACCCGGGCGCAGGCGAGGAGGACGGCCGCGTCGGCGCTCTCGGGTTCGACGAGCAGCCAGTCACCGGCCCAGTCCTCGGCGGACGGGGTCTCGGCGAGAGCGAGTACGCGATGGCCGCGGCGGTCCCAGTCCCGCCCGGTGGCCACCAGCAGGGTGCGCGCGTCGGACCATCTGCCCTGGACGAACTGTCCTCGTGCGGAGATGAGTTCGCCGTCGTCGAGAGCCGGGTCGAAGACGTGGTCCGAGCGGCTGCCCCGACGACGGGAGCGACCCAGGGGCGGCGGGGGCGGGGGCATGCCGCGGGCTTCTTTCGATGCGGTGTGCGAGCAGATGATCGCGCACAGCAAAGCGGCAGGTCATGCTCCACGTCAAGGGGCACCGTCCGGCAACTGCTCCGGCTTCTCGGCCAGTTGGCTGGATCTGCTCGACCGTCGGCGGTATCGGCGCAGCGTGCGGGCGGGGCGGGCGGGGCGGGGGTGACGCCTGACACACTGCGTGCATGGAGCCTCGTGAACCCCTCGCCCCCTTCCTCCTCGCCTTTCCCGGGCCGTTGCGCGACCGGTTGGTGGCGGCGGTCCTGTCCGGCGAGAAGGTGTCGACCACCGGTCTGCTGTGCGAGTACGAGCTGGAGCAGGAGGAGTTGCCTCCGGTGGGCGAACGCTCCGCGCTGATCGACTCGGACGGCCGGGAGGTGGCGGTGGTCGAGGTGACCGAGGTACGGGTGCTGCCGCTGGGGGCCGTCGATCTGCAGCACGCGCTGGACGAGGGGGAGGGGTACACGTCGGTGGCGGAGTGGCGGGCGGGGCACGAGCGGTTCTGGCACAGCGAGGAGATGCGGGAGGCGTTGGGGGATCCGGGGTTCACCGTGGATGACGGGACGATGATCGTCGCGGAGCGGTTTCGGGTGGTGGAGCGGTGGGGGTGACCGGGCGCAGGGGTCGTCCGGGGCTCGGGGCGTCCGCAGAGCGAGGCGGGCCTTCGGCCGGGTGAACGCCGGGGCTCTGCCCCGGGCCCCGCTCCTCAATCGCCGGAGGGCTTGAAATGCGGGCCCCGTCCGCGGCGCTCAGGCGACCGCTTCCGCCGCCGCCCTGCCCGCCGCCCTGCCCGAGAAGATGCAGCCGCCCAGGAACGTGCCCTCCAGGGAGCGGTAGCCGTGGACTCCGCCGCCGCCGAAGCCCGCCGCCTCGCCGGCCGCGTAGAGGCCGGGGAGCGGGGTGCCCTCGGCGGTCAGGACGCGGGAGGACAGGTCCGTCTCCAGGCCGCCCAGGGACTTGCGGGTGAGGATGTTGAGGCGGACGGCGATCAGCGGGCCCGCCGCCGGGTCCAGGATCCGGTGCGGCTTCGCGGTGCGGATGAGGCGGTCGCCCAGGTAGGCGCGGGCCCCGTGGATCGCGGTGACCTGGAGGTCCTTGGTGAACGGGTTGGCGATCTCGCGGTCCCGGGCGGTGATCTCGCGGCGCAGCTCGGCCGCGTCGATGAGGCCGTCGCCCGTCACCGCGTTCATCCCCCGGACCAGGGCGTCGAGGTCCTTCTCCACGACGAAGTCCGCGCCGTTGTCCATGAACGCCTTCACCGGTGCGGGCACGTCCGCGCGGGCCCGGCCGATCACGTCGCGGACGGACTTGCCGGTCAGGTCCGGGTTCTGCTCGGAGCCGGAGAGCGCGAACTCCTTGCCGATGATCCGCTGGTTGAGCACGAACCAGGTGTAGCCGTGGCCCGATCCCATGATGTGTTCGAGGGTGCCGAGCGTGTCGAAACCGGGGAAGAGCGGGACCGGCAGCCGCTTGCCGCGCGCGTCGAGCCAGAGGGACGAGGGGCCGGGCAGGATCCGGATGCCGTGCCGGGACCAGATCGGGTTCCAGTTCTCGATGCCCTCGGTGTAGTGCCACATCCGGTCGCGGTTGATGTGGTGCGCCCCCGCCTTCTCGGCGATGCCCAGCATCAGCCCGTCGACGTGGGCGGGGACGCCGGAGAGCATCTTCTCGGGCGGGGTGCCGAGCCGCTCGGGCCACTGGGCGCGGACCAGGTCGTGGTTGCCGCCGATGCCGCCGGAGGTGACGATCACCGCCTGGGCCTTCAGCTCGAAGGTGTCGGTGGCCTCCCGGCTGCTCGCGGTGCCGCGCTCCGCCCCGCTCGGCTCCAGGATCTCGCCCGTGACCGTGTCCAGCGCCCCGGCCGTGCGGGCGAGGCCGGTGACCCGGTGGCGGAACCGCAGCTGGACGAGCCCCTTGGCGACGCCCTCGCGCACGCGACGCTCGAAGGGCGCGACGACGCCGGGTCCGGTGCCCCAGGTGATGTGGAAGCGGGGGACGGAGTTGCCGTGGCCGGTCGCGTCGTAGCCGCCGCGTTCGGCCCAGCCGACGACGGGGAAGATCCGCAGCCCCTGCTGGTGCAGCCAGGAGCGCTTCTCACCGGCGGCGAAGTCGACGTACGCCTCGGCCCACTTCCTCGGCCAGCGGTCCTCCTCCTCGCGGTCGAAGCCCGCCGTGCCGAACCAGTCCTGGAGGGCCAGTGCCCGGCTGTCCTTGATCCGCAGCCGACGCTGCTCGGGCGAGTCGACGAGGAAGAGGCCGCCGAAGGACCAGTGCGCCTGGCCCCCGATGGACTGCTCGGGCTCCTGGTCGAGGAGGATCACGGAACGGCCGGCGTCGACCAGTTCGGCGGTGGCCACGAGCCCGGCGAGTCCCGCCCCAATCACGATCACATCAGCGTCGTACGCCATGGGTTCCATCCTGTCGGGGAGGGCGGGCCGGGAGACAAGTTACCCGTGCGTCAGATCTTGGATACCGGCCGCTGCCACGTCAACCGTCCGGCTGCTGTTGGATGAAACGCATGACGCCTTCTGACGAGATTCTGGACATCGTCGACGAGAACGACGAGGTCATCGGCCAGGCCCCGCGCGGCGAGGCGACCGCGCGGGGGCTGCGGCACCGCTGCGTGTTCATCGAGGCGCGCGACGCGGAGGGGCGGATCTTCGTCCACCGGCGTACGGCCTCGAAGCTCGTCTTCCCCTCGCACTACGACATGTTCGTCGGCGGGGTCGTCGGTGCGGGCGAGTCGTACGAGGAGGCGGCGCTGCGCGAGGCGGAGGAGGAGCTGGGCGTCTCGGGGCTTCCGCGGCCCGAGCCGCTGTTCCGGTTCCTCTACGCCGACGGGGAGCACACCTGGTGGTCGGCCGTCCATCAGGTGCGGTGCGAGCTGCCGGTCTCGCCGCAGGTGGAGGAGGTCGCCTGGCACGCCTTCCTGGACGACGCCGAGCTGGAGCGGCGGCTCGGCGAGTGGCCCTGGGTGCCGGACGGGCTGGAGGCGTACCGGCGACTGCGGGAGCTGCGGGCGGGCTGACCGGGCCCGTACCACGCACACCCCCTAGGGTTCCCCGTGTGAACAAGATCGCGCGGAGTGTACGGCTGTGGTTCGCGCCGCAGCGGATCCGGGAGGAGGGGGACACCCCCGACTACCGGTTCTCGCTGGCCAACGAGCGGACGTTCCTCGCCTGGATCCGGACGGCTCTGGCCCTGATCGGCGGGGGTTTCGCCGTCGACCAGTTCCTGCCCGAGCTGGTGTGGGGTGTCCGGGCCGGGCTCGCGCTCGGGCTGCTGGCCGCCGGGGTGCTCTGCGCGCTGCGGGCGGTCAACCACTGGGTGCGGTGCGAGCGGGCGATGCGGCGGGGCGAGGACCTGCCGGTGTCCCGGTTCCCGACCCTGCTGAGTCTGGTGGTCGCCGTCGTCGCCGTGGCGATGGTGGTGGTGGTCCTCTTCGGCTGGGAGGGCGTGTGACGGCGACGGCGGACCGGGATCCGGGGCTGCAGCCGGAGCGGACGCGGCTGGCCTGGCGGCGGACGACGCTGACCGCCACGGTGGTCGCGCTCCTCGCGGGGCGGCAGGCGCTGCACAGCGGGGCGACCCCGGCCGCGCTGGTCGCGGTGGCACTGAGCGCGCTGGCCTGGCTGGGGTTCCTACTGGTCGCCCACCGCCGGGTGAGCGTGCTGGGGGTGGCGCGACCCGAGCAGTTCACGCCGCGCGGGGCGCTGACGGCGGCGCTGTGCACGGTGGCGCTGGCGGTGTTCGCGGCGGCGATGCTCTTCTGAGGCCGGGCGCCCGACACCTGACGGCCGGGCTGCGGCGGCGGCGATGCTGTTCTGAAACCGGCCGATTCTGCAGGCGGCCGGGCAGCGCGCCTACGCGTCCCAGTCCACCGTGACCACGATCTTGCCGCGCGTCCGCCCCTCCTGGTTGAGCCGGTACGCCTCGGCGGCCTCCTCCAGCGGGAACACCCGGTCCACGTGGACGGTGACGATGCCCCGCTCGGCCAGCTCCGCGACCTGGGCCAGGTCCGCCGCGTCGGGGCGCACGAAGGCGTAGCGGCCGCCGTAGGAGAAGACCTCGTCGTCCGCGATGGAGGCGAGCCGGCCGCCCGGGGCGAGGGTCTCGGCGGAGGCTTTCAGCGCGTCGCCGCCCACCGTGTCGAAGGAGGCGTCGAAGCCCTCGGGGACCAGGTCCCGCAGCCGTTCGACGAGGCCCTCGCCGTACTCCACGGGCTCCGCGCCCAGGCTCCGCAGGTGCTCGTGGTTGCGGGGGCTCGCGGTGCCGACGACCCGGCAGCCGGTGTGCCGGGCGATCTGGACGGCGAGCGACCCCACGCCCCCGGCCGCCGCGTGGACCAGGACGGTGTCGCCCTCGCGGATCTTCAGGGTGCGGTGCAGCACCTGGTACGCGGTCAGCCCGGCCAGCGGCAGGCCCGCCGCCTCCTCGAAGCTCAGGCTCAGGGGCTTGCGGGCGAGAGTGCGCACGGGGGCGGCGACGTACTCGGCGAACGTACCGCGGGAGAGGAAGTCCTCGCGTACGTAGCCGATGACCTCGTCGCCCACCGCGAACTCGTCGACGGCGACGCCCGGTTGCACGACGACCCCGGAGACGTCCCAGCCGGGGATCACCGGGAAGACGGCGTCGAGGGCGCCTTGGAGGTAGCCCTCGCGGGCCTTCCAGTCGACCGGGTTGACCGCTGCGGCCCGCACCTTCACCAGGACGCTGTCGGGGCCGACCTTGGGGTCGGGCCGCTCGCCGTACTCCATGACGTCGGCGGAGCCGTACGCGCTGTAGCTGATCGCCTTCATCCCTCGACCTTCCGCGCAGGTCCGGGTCGCCGCAACTCAGGCGGTACGGCCGTGGGCCCCGCCCTCACCAGCGCGGGACCTCCGGCGTCGTCCAGTCCGGGTCGGCCACGCGCATCGCCGCCGCGTCGTCGCGCTCGCGGTAGGTGCCGTCGTCCGCCAGCCAGCGGCGGTGCAGGGCGGCGAGGCGGTCGCGGTCCAGTCCGACGCCGAGTCCGGGGGCGTCGGAGACCGTCAGCCGGCCGCCGGTGAAGGTGTGGCGCTCCGTGATGACGTCCTCGGTCTGCCAGGGGTAGTGGCTGTCGCAGGCGTACGCGAGGTCCGGCACAGTGGCGGCGACGTGGGTCATCGCGGCGAGGCTGATGCCGAGGTGGGTGTTGGAGTGCATGGAGAGTCCGACGCCGAACGTGCGGCAGATGCCCGCCAGTTCCCGGGTGCGGTGCAGTCCGCCCCAGTAGTGGTGGTCGCTCAGGACGATCTGCACGGCGTCGCGGGCGAACGCCTCGGGGACCTCGGCCAGGGTGGTGACGCACATGTTGGTGGCGAGCGGGACGTCGGTGCCCGCCGAGACGGCGGCCATGCCCTCGGTGCCGCTGGTGGGGTCCTCCAGGTATTCGAGGACGTCCTTCAGCTGCTCGGCGACGTACAGCGAGGTGGGCACGGACCAGGCACCGTTCGGGTCCAGCCGCAGCGGGCGGCGGGGGAACGCCTCGGCCAGGGCGCGGATCGCGGCGATCTCCCGGTCGGGCTCGAAGACGCCGCCCTTGAGCTTGAACGAGCCGAAGCCGTAGGTGTCGGCGAAGCGCCGGGCCTGGGCGACCACGCCGGCCGGGTCGAGCGCAGCGCCCCAGTCGTCCCGCTCACCGGAGACCGGGTGGGCGGCCCAGCGGTAGAAGAGGTACGCGCTGTACTCGACGCTGTCGCGGACCTTGCCGCCCAGCAGCGCGTGCACCGGCAGGCCCTGCGCCTTGCCGAGGGCGTCCAGGCAGGCGACCTCGAAGGCGGAGACGACCGAGAGCCGGATCTTCCCGGCGTTCCTGACCCCGCGCAGCCCTCCGGCGTCCACCCGGTCGTCGGCTGCGGCGTGCGACCCGTCGCACACCTCGTCGGCCAGGGCGAACAGCCCGTTCAGGTCGGTGACCGCCCGGCCCGCAAGCGCCTCGGCGAGGGAACGCGCGGGCTCCAGGTAGGCGCCGTCGCCGTACGTCTCCCCCACACCGGTCGTCCCGTCCCGGGTGACGACCTCCACGATCAGGCGCGGGGTGTACGGCTGGTGGACTCCCTGCGTGTTCAGCAGGGGCGGATCGGATACGAGGATCGGGGTGAGCCGGACGTCTTCGATCACCAAAGCTGTATTCATACGTGAACAATATTCAGAGATGCGTTTCACCACCAGAGTGCGGACGACTTCCGCAGTGGCAGATCCCGAAGGGCACTGGACGACATACCGACTGGTCGGCATCATGGTTCCGACCCGTCCGCAGTCGCCCGGAGGTACGCACCATGAGCCCAGTCCCCCCACCAGGTCTCGATCCGGAGCTGCTGCGCGGCCACCTCGACCGCGAGCGACCGGGGCTGGTGAGCGGACCCCTCGAAGCGCGGCTCATCGAGGGCGGCCGCTCGAACCTGACGTACGTCGTCGGCGACGGGACCGGACAGTGGGTGGTGCGCAGACCGCCGCTCGGCCATGTGCTGGCCACCGCGCACGACATGGCGCGTGAGCACCGCGTGATCAGCGGTCTGCACCCGACCGCCGTCCCCGTGCCGGAGCCGCTGCTGCTCTGCGAGGACGACTCGGTGATCGGCGCGCCGTTCTACGTGATGGAGTACGTCGAGGGCACCCCGTACCGCACCGCCGAGCAGCTCGCCCCGCTGGGCCCCGAGCGCACCCGGGCGGCGGTCCTCGGGCTCGTCGACACCCTGGTCGATCTGCACGCCGTGGACCCGGAGGCGGTCGGGCTCGGGGACTTCGGGCGGCCCGAGGGCTTCCTGGACCGGCAGCTGCGGCGCTGGGGCAAGCAGTTGGACGCCTCCCGCAACCGTGACCTGGCGGGCATCGACGAGCTGCACGCGGCGCTCGGCCGTGCGCTGCCCTCCTCCCCCGCGCCCACCGTCGTCCACGGCGACTACCGCCTGGACAACGTCCTGATCGGCTCCGACGACCGGATCAAGGCCGTCCTCGACTGGGAGATGTCCACCCTCGGCGACCCGCTGACCGACCTCGGGCTGCTCGTGATGTACAGCTCCGACCTCGGTCTGCCGCAGTCGCCCGTCTCCACCACCAGCGGGGCGGCCGGGCACCCCGCCCCCGCCGAGCTGATCGAGCGCTACGCGGCCCGCTCGGGCCGGGACACCTCGGCCATCTCCTGGTACACCGCGTTCGCCTGGTTCAAGCTCGCCGTGATCCTGGAGGGCATCCACTACCGCTACACCCTCGGCCAGACCGTCGGCGCGGGCTTCGACCGGATCGGCGAGCTGGTCCCCGTCTTCATCGCGCACGGCCTCACCACCCTCCAGGAAGGCTGAACCCCCATGGACTTCGCATTCGACGCCCGTACCGAGGAGCTGCGCTCCCGCCTGCTCACGTTCATGGACGAGCACGTGTATCCGGCCGAGCAGGTCGCCGAGGAGCAGCGGGCGCGGCTCGCCTCGCCGTGGGACACCCCGGCGGTCGTCGGTGAGCTGAAGGCCGAGGCCAGGCGGCAGGGGCTGTGGAACCTCTTCCTGCCCGACGCGGAGTACGGGGCCGGGCTGACGAACCTCCAGTACGCCCCGCTCGCGGAGATCACCGGACGCTCCCCGCACCTCGCGCCGACCGCGACGAACTGCGCCGCCCCGGACACCGGGAACATGGAGGTGCTGTTCCAGTTCGCCACCGAGGCACAGAAGAAGCAGTGGCTGGAGCCGCTGCTCGCCGGGGAGATCCGCTCCGCATTCGCGATGACGGAACCGGACGTGGCGTCGTCGGACGCGACGAACATCGAGACGCGGATGATCCGGGACGGCGATGACTACGTCATCAACGGGCGCAAGTGGTACATCTCCGGGGCGATGAACCCTGACTGCGCGGTCTTCATCGTGATGGGCAAGACCGACCCGGACGGCGAGGACATCCGCCGCCAGCAGTCGATGATCCTCGTCCCCCGCGACACCCCGGGCGTAGAGGTGCGGCGCGCGATGCAGGTGTACGGGTACGAGGACCACTCGCACGGCGGCCACGCCGAGGTGGTCTTCCACGACGTACGGGTGCCCGCGGCGAACCTGATCGGCGAGGAGGGCGGCGGCTTCGCCATCGCCCAGGCGCGGCTGGGTCCGGGCCGGATCCACCACTGCATGCGGCTGATCGGGATGGCGGAGCGGGCCATCGAGCTGATGTGCCGGCGGGCGGTGGCGCGTACGGCGTTCGGCAAGCCGCTGGCCGCGCAGGGCGTCGTGCAGAACTGGATCGCGGACGCCCGGGTCACGGTGGAGCAGCTGCGGCTGCTGGTGCTGAAGACGGCCTGGCTGATGGACACCGTGGGCAACAAGGGCGCGCACACCGAGATCCAGGCCATCAAGATCGCCACCCCGCGCGCGGTGGTGGACATCCTGGACTCCGCGGTGCAGCTGTACGGCGCGGGCGGGGTGAGCCAGGACTTCCCGCTGGCGGAGCTGTGGGCCTCGGCGCGGACGCTGCGGCTGGCGGACGGGCCGGACGAGGTGCACCAGCGGTCGCTGGCCCGTCGGGAGATCAAGCGGTACGTGTGACGGACGCGGTGCGGCCCCCTCCCGAGGTGCTCGTCGGGAGGGGGCCGCGGCCGCACGCGTGCGTGTACAGCAGGCTCAGAAGGTGAGCTTCCAGCTGTCGATGTAGCCGGTGTCCTGGCGGGCGACGTCCTGGACGCGGAGCTTCCAGGAGCCGTTGGCCACCTCGCTGGAGGCGTTGACCGTGTACGTCGTGATGACGTTGTCGGCCGAGTCGCCGCTGCTGGAGTTCTTCAGCCGGTACGCGCTGCCGTCCGGGGCGAGCAGGTCCACCACGAGGTCGCCGCGGTAGGTGTGCTTGATGTCGACGCCGACCTGAAGTGCGGCCGGGGCGTTGCCCGTTCGTCCGGTGACCGCGACCGACGAGGTGACCGCCGCTCCGGCGTCCGGGATGGCGACGTCGGTGGTGTTGCTGAACACGCCCTCGCCCGTGGGCGGTTCGCCGGTGCCGGAGGACAGGGTCCAGACGGCGTGGGCGGCGGCGTCGCTGTTGCGGTCGAGGGCCGTGTCGTTGATGTTGCTCAAGTTGTCGCACGACGAGTGGTAGCAGCGGTCGAAGGCCTGGCCCGCCGTACCGCCCCACTTCTGCGCCTGGGCGGCGGACTTGGTGTAGCCCGCGCCGGTGAAGAGGCCGCCGACGGGGACGCCGACGTTCTTGAACGGGGCGTGGTCGGAGCGGCCGTCGCCCTCGGTCTCGATCTCGGTGGGGACGTTCAGGCCCGCGAAGTAGTCCTTGAAGGTCTTCTCGATGACCGGGTCGTCGTCGTAGACGAAGTAGCCGGCGTTGGGCGAGCCGACCATGTCGAAGTTGAGATAGCCGGAGAGCTTGGAACGCTCGGCGGACGGCAGGTTGTTGACGTAGTACTTCGAGCCGATCAGGCCCAGCTCCTCCGCGCCCCACCAGGCGAACCGCAGATGCTTGTCGGGCTGGTACCCGGCGCGGGAGACGGCGAGCGCGGTCTCCAGCACGGCGGCCGAGCCGGAGCCGTTGTCGTTGATCCCGGCGCCGGAGGAGACCGAGTCGAGGTGGGCCCCGGCCATCAGGACCTTGTTCGGGTCGCCGCCGGGCCAGTCGGCTATCAGGTTGTAGCCGGTGGCGCCGTTGGAGGTGAACTGCTGGAGCGTGGTGGTGTATCCGGCCGCGTCGAGCTTGGCCTTCACATAGTCGACGGACGCCTTGTAGCCGGGGCGGCCGTGGGCGCGGTTGCCGCCGTTGTTCGCGGCGATCGTCGAGAACTGCGAGAGATGGGCCTTGACGTTGGCCACGGGGATGTCGGGGGCGGCCGCGGCGGCTGCCTCCGGCGTCGGCGCTCCGGCGGCCTGCGCGCCGGGCGCGGCGGTCGCGAGAAGGGCAGCGAGGGCTACGGCGGCGACGGCCGCCGGGGATCTGCGCAGGGTGGAACGGTTCGGTCTCATTCACGGGCTCCGGATTCCGTTGGGGACTGACGGAACGTGCGGGGGGTCCCCGGCCGCGCGGTGATCCGGCCGGGTCCTGGAGCGTGGGCCTGGACAAGCGGCCCAGAGGTGCGCAATGCGTGACCGATGCTCAGGGAAATGACAGTGCTCCGTCAAGAGCGGAAACCGGACAGGTCCGTTCTATTAACGAACGGACCTCGGCCCGTGAACGCTGGCGCCTCCGGAGGAGGCCGGACATACCTCATACATCCAGATTCGCCCCGCCCGGCCGGGCGGGCCACTGGATCACCCCGGGACGGGAGCCCCTACGGGCGCAGGGCCCGCAGCAGCAGGTCCGCGAGGTGGTCGGCGACCTCCTGGCGGCTGAGCGGGCCGTCCGGGCGGTACCAGGTGGAGAGGTGGTGGACCGAACCGAAGTGGTAGTCGACGACGAGGTCGGCGGGGGTGGCGGAGGAGAACACGCCGCTGTTCTGCCCCTCCTCGATCAAGGCCCGGAACCGCTCGTGGTAGCGGCGGCGCTCGACGCGTACCTGCTTGTTCTTCTCGGGGCTCAGGTGGTGCATGGAGCGGAAGAAGATCGCGGCGTCGTCCAGGTTGTCGATGGTCGTGACCACCACGTCGGCCGCCGCGTCGCGCAGCCGCTGCTCGACGGGGGCCTCGGCGTCCGCGAAGGCGTCCAGACGCTCCTGCTGGAGCCGCAGCACCCGGGCGTAGACCTCCTGGAGCAGGTCCTCCTTGGAGCCGAAGTAGTGGTAGAGCGCCCCCTTGGTGACGCCCGCCGCCTCGACGATCTCCTGGACCGAGGTGCGGTCGTACCCGCGCTCGGCGAAGAGCCGGGTGGCGGCGGCCAGCAGCCTCTGGGGGACGGGAGTGCCGTTCTGGTCCGTCGCCTTGGCCATGAGCCGCCACCTTCCTTTCGTACTGTGCGTGTGCTGTTGGGACGCTGTTCTAACGGGGGGAACGCAGTTCCCGCCTGAGGATCTTCCCACTCGCCGTCTTCGGCAGCTCGGTCAGGATCTCCACCTCGCGCGGATACTTGTACGCGGCGAGCCGTTCCTTGCAGTACGCGCCCAGCTCGCCGGGTTCCACCGATGCCCCCGGGCGCAGACTCACGTACGCCCGGACCGTCTCCCCCCGGTAGGCGTCGGGCACGCCGACGACGGCCGCCTCCCGCACCGCCGGGTGGGTGTAGAGGACGTCCTCCACCTCGCGGGGCCACACCTTGAATCCGGAGGCGTTGATCATGTCCTTCTTTCGGTCGACGACGTACAGCCAGCCGGCCGCGTCCATGAACCCGATGTCACCGGTGCGCAGCTCGCCGTCCGGGAAGGCGGCGGCGGTGGCCTCGGGGAGGTTCCAGTAGCCGGAGACGACCTGGGGGCCGCGCACCGCGATCTCGCCCTGCTCCCCGAAGGACACCTCCCGCCCCTCCTCGTCGAGGATCCGGACGACCGTGTCGGGCCCGGGGACACCGACGGAGAGCGTGCCGGAGACCGGGTCGACGGGGGCCTCCCGCTCGGGCGGGACCGAGGCGCAGGGGGCGGTGCACTCGGTGAGCCCGTAGCCGTTGCGGATGTACGGGCCGAAGCCCGCGCGGAACTTCTCCACGAGCGCGGGCGGCAGGGGCGCGCCGCCGGAGGAGATCACCCGGAACGAGGCGAAGTGGTCCGGGGTGGCGTCCGGGTGCGCGGCCAGCGCCATGAAGGCGGTGGAGGGCCCGACCGTGTAGGCGGGGCGGTGGGCGGCGAAGGCCTCCAGGACGACGCCCGCCTCGAAGCGGTAGGCCAGGACGAGGGTGCCGGCGTTGGCGATGCAGGCGGAGAGCTCACAGACCATGCCGGTGATGTGGAAGAGCGAGGCGAGCGCGAAGTAGGCGGAGCCCTCGGCGATCGGATGGCCGGTGCGCTGGCGTTCGGCATTGACCATGATGTTGCCGTGGGCGTTCATCGCGCCCTTGGGGGTGCCGCTGGTGCCGGAGGTGTAGCTGATCAGCGCCACGTCCTCGGCGGTGAGACCGCGGTCGGCCGGGGCCGGGTTCCCGGCGCGGGCGGCGGTCAGCAGGTCGTCCGCGAGGTCGTCGGGGCCGGGGGCCGGGAGCCGCTCGAAGCCGAGGACGCGCGGGTCGTTCACGCTCTGGAGGTCCAGTTCGCAGGCGGTCAGCGCGATACGGAGGTCGGGGGCGGCCGCCGCGGTGTCCCGGAGATACGCCTCCCACGCCCGGTCCGAGCAGATCAGCGCGGTGACCCCGGCATCGGCGAGGACATGGCCGACCTCGCCCGCCTTGTACATCGGGTTGAGCGGGACGACGGTGGCCCCCGCCTTCCACGCGCCGAGCAGCGCGAGGACGAAGTGCGGGCTGTTCTGGAGCATGATCGCGACCCGGTCGCCGCGGCGCAGCCCCCGGGCGGCGAGGTGCCCGGCAACCGAGTCGGACAGCTCGTCGGTCTCGCGGTAGCTGAGCCGGCCGTCGAAGTAGGCCAGGGCGGGGTGGTCCGGGGCCCGGTCCACGGCCGCCCGCCAGGCGTGGAGCACGGTCGGGGGCGGGGTTACGGGGGCGCGCTGAGCCTCGCTGAGCAGGGCGAGCCAGGGCTGGGCGGCGTAGATCGATGTGGTGGGGGAGGACGCGGGGGCTCCGGGAGCCGGCGGGCCGCCGGAGGGCGTGGCTCCGGGAGCCGGGGCGCCGGAGGACGTGGGGTCGGTGGGGTCGCTCATGCTCCGCTCCCCTCCTCCCACTTCTGCTGGAGCTTGTTCATGTTGCCCATCCACCGGTCGGGATCGGCGGCACGCGCCTGGTAATAGCCCGCCACCTCGGGGTGCGGCAGGACCAGGAAGCGGTCCGCGTCCATCGCCTCGAACAGGGCGTCGGCTACGGCGTCCGGCTCGATGGCACCCGGGGCGAGGACCAGCTCGCCGGCCGATCCGGCGGCGGTGAGCATGTCGGTGCGCACGCCCTGCGGACAGATCGCGTGGACCTTGATCCCGCGGTGGCGGTAGGTGAGCGAGAGCCACTCGGCGAAGGCCACCGCCCCGTGCTTGGTGACGCTGTAGGGGGCGGCGCCGATCATCGTCAGCAGCCCGGCGGCGGACGCGGTGGTGACGAACCGCCCGCTGCCGCGCTGCAGCCAGTCCGGCAGGAGGGCCCTGGCCGCGCGGACGTGGGCCATCACATTGACGTCCCAGGCGGCGGCCCAGACCTCCTCGTCGGCGAACGCGTCACCGGGCGAGGCCAGACCCGCGTTGGCGCAGTAGACGTCGACCGTGCCGTCCAGCGCCTCCCGGGCCGCGTCCACGATCCCCGAGGCGTCCCCGGCGACGGCGATGCCACCGATCTCCTTCGCGAGCGGTTCGATCCGCGCGAGGTCGAGGTCGTTGACGACGACCCGCGCCCCTCCGGCGGCGAACCTGCGGGCCAGAGCGGCTCCGATGCCGCCTCCGGCCCCCGTGACCACCACGCCGGCGCCCTGCACCGTACTCATCGTCATCCCACCTCTCCGATCCGGCTGCACCGGCAGACTAACCGGTCGGTATGTGATCGGGAAAGGGTCGGGAGGGGCCGGGGAAGGACCGGCGCGGCGTACGGGGGCGGCTCGGGGAATCGGCGCGGCCCAGGTCGTTCCGCGCGGCCCCGGCCCGCGCTAGCGTGCGTGGCCATGACAGTCGGCGCGATCATGGAGGTAGCGGAATGAGCCTGTCCCGACGTGGTGTGCTGGCCGCGGGAGGCGCGATGGGAGCGCTCGCGGCGACGGCGGCCGGCACCGGCACCGCCTCCGCCGCCCCCGAAGGCTCCCCGGGGCACGGGCGCGGCCAGGTACGTACCGGCTTCGACCGGCTGGCGGCCGACGGCTACCGGCTGCTGCGGGGCCAGAAGGTGGGGGTCGTCACCAACCCGACCGGCATCGCCGCCGACGTCCGGCACATCGTCGATGTGATGCACCCGGACGAGCGGGTGAACCTGACCGCTGTGTTCGGCCCCGAGCACGGGTTCCGGGGCACCGCGCAGGCGGGCGGCTCCGAGGGCCGTTACGACGACCCGGCGACCGGGCTGCCGGTCTACGACACGTACCTCAAGAGCGGGCAGGACCTCGCGGACATCTTCACCGCGTCGGGCGTGGACACGGTCGTCTTCGACATCCAGGACGCGGGTGCGCGCTTCTACACGTACATCTGGACGCTGTACGACTGCATGGAGGCGGCGGCGCTCGCGGGCAAGCGGCTCGTCGTGCTGGACCGGCCGAACCCGGTGACCGGGCGGGCCGCGCTGGGCCCGGTGCTGGACCCGGCGTTCGCCACGTTCGTCGGCCGCCGGGAGATCGCCCAGGCGCACGGAATGACGGTGGCGGAGCTGGCGCTGTTCTTCAACGCGGAGTTCCTGCACGAGAATCCGGTGCGGCTCGAGGTGGTGACGATGTCGGGGTGGCGGCGCTCGGACTTCTTCGAGGACACCGGGCTGCCGTGGGTGCCGCCGAGCCCGAACATGCCGACGCCCGAGACGGCTCTCGTCTACTCCGGGACCTGCCTCTTCGAGGGGACGAACCTCTCCGAGGGCCGGGGCACCACGCGCCCCTTCGAGCTCCTCGGCGCGGAGGGCATCGACCACCGCTGGGCGGCCGCGGCGAACGCGCTGGAGCTGCCGGGAGTCGCCTTCCGGGAGGCGTACTTCGCGCCGACGTTCTCCAAGTTCCAGGGCAGGACGGTGGGCGGGGTCCAGCTCCACGTCCAGGACCGGGAGGTCTTCGACCCGGTCCGCACCGGGATCGCCCTGCTGGTGACCGCGAAGCGGACCTGGAGCGGCTTCGCCTGGCGGCCGGACAACTGGATCGACAAGCTCACCGGGAACACCCGGGTCCGCACGATGATCGACGCGGGCGCGGACACGGACGCGGTGGTACGGGCGTGGCAGCGGGACCTGTCGGCGTTCCGGGCGAAGCGGCGGAGGTATCTGCGGTACGGGGGCTAGCCTCCCGGCTCAGGCTGCCGTGAGATCCATGTCGCCGAGGTACTCGCCGTCGTCCGTGAGGCCCCGCTTGCGGTAGCCGAGCCGGAGGTAGAACTCCTCCGGCCCGCCCTCGCCGGGCTTCCAGGTCACGGTCGAGACCGTCCCGCCGCGCCGGCGGATCTCCTCGTTCACCGCCCCGACGGCGAACCGCCCGTAGCCCCGGCCCTGCTCCCCCGCGGCGACGGCGAGCCGCCAGAGCCCGGAGCGCTTCGGAGCGTCCGGCACCCCGGCGTCGAAGTCGAACGCCAGGTCGAAGTACGCCATCACGAAGCCGACGGCGCGCTCACCGTCGCAGATCAGCCGGGGCCAGGCGAGGTCCGGGTGCACATAGGCCTCGGCCAGGGACTGCGCGACCGGGGAGACGAACCTGCGCTGCTCGGGTGCGACTTCCAGCCGACAGGCGTCGAGCACGTTGTCGGCGGTGATCTTTTCCAGGCCCGGTCGAGCTGTTGCCATGGGGGGGAACCCAACCTCACGGGCCCGCGACGGCGCCAGGCAATTTCGCCACCCGCGCCAGGCGCGCACGCCCGCGGACCACCCGCCCGTGCGCCACTCCGCTTCCGCCCGTGGCACCCCACCCCACATGGGGATTCTCGGCCAATGGACGGATTTCATCTTTCGATGGAGCCGAAACGGGCAGGCGTACGTCCATTCCATGACGTCCAAGGACGAGCGACGGAGGTGGCGGTGTCATGGCCGGTTTCCGGAGTCTTGCGAGACAGGTCCGAGATCCGCGGGGTGATCTGGCCCTGCGGCGGTATTCGCTGCGGAAGTGTTTGGAGAGGTTCGCCCCGTACGGGCACCGGGCGACCTGGGACCATCTGTGCGCCCGGCACGGGATCGACCCCGAGGACCGGGAGCCCGATCCGGTGCGCCTGCTGCGCGCGCTGGACGAACTGGAGGAGGCGCGGGCGGTCTGGCTCGCGTACGAGGCGGGGTTCGCGGAGCGGCGGCGGCGCGAGAAGCACGCGGGGCTGCGGCGGCCCGGCGCGTTCGACGACTGGCACCGGCGCACCTGGGGCGGTCACGGGGTGGCCCGCTGCACCGACCCGGGCGTCCATCCGACGCAGCCGCTCGCGGAGGTCCTGCGCCGACTGATCGCGGCGCTCGGCTCCGGTCCCGGCTCGGCCTGTCCGGTCTGTGCGGGCACCGGTATCGAGTGGCGGCAGGAGCGGGGCGAGGAGCCGTGGGCGGGTCCGGTGTGCACGGGCTGCGGGATCGCGGTGCCGCAGCCCGCCCTGACTGACCGCACGCTGGCCAGGGCCCGGCTGCCACGACACCGGAGGCCGGCCGCGGCGGCGGCTGCGTGACGTGACCAGGAACGAAGTTCGGTAGCTCGGCGCTAAGGACGGTGTTCGGCCGGCTGCTTGCGTTCGGGCATCAGACGGGAACCGGTGATCTTCTCGCCGTTGATGTCGTCGGGGTTGGAGAGGACGCAGGTCTCCAGCGACAGACAGCCGCAGCCGATGCAGTCGGTCAGATGGTCGCGCAACCGGTGCAACTGCGTGATGCGCTCGTCCAGTTCCTTGCGCCACGCCTCGGAGAGACGGGCCCAGTCCTCGCGGTTCGGCGTGCGCTCCTCGGGCAGTTCGGCGAGCGCGTCCCGGATCGTGGCCAGCGGAATGCCGACGCGCTGGGCCGCCCGGACGAACGCGACCCGGCGCAGCGCGTCACGGGAGTACCGGCGCTGGTTGCCGCTGGTGCGGCTGCTGGTGATCAGGCCCTTGGACTCGTAGAAGTGCAGGGCCGAGACGGCGGCGCCGCTGCGCGCCGAGAGCTGGCCGACCGAGAGTTCGTGGAGTGTCTGCGGGATCTGGGGCACCCCTCAAACCTACTGCCATGTCGTTGACAGGAACGGGCCGCCCAACGATGCTGAGCAAGCGCTTAGACATCGCGCCGGATGGTGCGTCGAGCCGGAAGGCAGGGACCGGGAACATGGCAGAGCCGAGGATCTTCACGTCCGCACAGGAGCTGCGGGACGGTGTGGGCGAGCAGCTGGGACACAGCGACTGGCTGGAGATCGAACAGAAGAGGATCGACCAGTTCGCCGAGGCGACCGGCGACCACCAGTGGATCCACGTGGACCCGGAACGGGCGAAGGACGGGCCGTTCGGCACGACCATCGCGCACGGCTATCTGACGCTCTCGCTGCTGCCCGCGCTGGTACCGCAGGTGATGCGGGTCGAGGGCATGAAGATGGGCATCAACTACGGGACCAACAAGGTCCGTTTCCCCTCGACCGTCCCCGTCGGCTCGCGGCTGCGGGCCACGGCGGTGCTCCGGGAGGTCACGGAGGTGGGCGGCGGCGTGCAGGTCACGGCGGTCGTCACCGTCGAGCGCGAGGACAGCGAGAAGCCGGCCTGTGTCGCGGAGTCGGTGTCCCGCTACTACTTCTGACCCGAAGCCGTACGGGCCCCGACCATCCGCAGGACGAGGTCGGCGTACAGCTCGCCGACCTCGTCGGGCGTACGGCTGCCCTGGGCGTTGAACCAGCGGGCCACGTCGATGCAGAGGGAGAGCACCGCGAGCGTGGTGCCGGGGACGTCGGGGACGTCGAACTCACCGTCGCGCACGCCTTCGTTGATGATCCGGCGCACCACCGCGTCGCTCCTGCGCCGCAGCGCGACGATCTCGGTGCGGTGCTCCTCGCCCAGCGCGTCGAGTTCGTACTGCACGACCCGGGCGGTGGTGTGCCGCTCCGCATGCCAGCGGACGAAGGAGCGGACGGCTCCGGCGAGCCGCTCGGCGGCCGTGCCGTCCCGGTCCGCCTCGGTGTCGAGCACGTACAGCGCCCGCTCGTGGCCGATCTTGCTGATCCGGTGGAGCAGCTCTTCCTTGGTCTTGAAGTGGATGTAGAGCGCGGCCGGGCTCATTCCGGCCCGGCCGGCGATGTCACGGGTGGTGGTCGCGTGGTACCCGCGCTCGGCGAAGGCGTCCACGGCGGCGACGAGGAGCCGCCTGGCCGCCTCGGGAGTGACCTCGCCCCACGGCGTGTCCTCGCCGCTCGTCTCCTCCGCCGCACTCATCGCCCAGGGCCCCTCTCCGTCAACAGGACGAACACCATACCCCGAACCTGAGCAAGCGCTTAGGGGCGGTCCGGTCGGCGGTACGGGGTCAGAGCTTCTGGAACGGGTCGTGCTCGGCGAGGATCTTCTCCAGCCGGGCCTGGTCGACCCGGCTGTGGATCTGCCCGGCCTCCTGGCGGTCCCTGATCACCTTGGCGAGCGTGAAGCAGGACGTGACCAGATAGAGCACGCCGATGGCGAGGAATCCGCGCACCCAGGCGTCGGCGTCGAGGAAGAAGATACCGAAGGCGACCGCGCCGATGGCCACCATGAAGGAGGCCACGGCCTGGACGTAGAAGGCCGCGGTGCTCTGCTGCTTGACCGATGTCGTCTCACTCATGGGCCCAGCATCCGCCGACGTGGCGCACGCCACATCCGTGCCCGTACTCAGACCGGTACTCAGACACCCGTACGAGCCCGGGCGCCGGTCAGAAGGCACGGTCACCGGTCAGAAAGCGGAGACGCCGGTGAGCGCCCGGCCGATGATCAGCTTCTGGATCTGGCTGGTGCCTTCGTAGAGCGTCATCACACGGGCGTCCCGCAGCAGCTTGCCGACCGGGTACTCGTCGATGTAGCCGTAGCCGCCGAAGACCTGGAGGGCGTTGTTGGCGCAGCGGACGGCGGCCTCGGAGGCGTACAGCTTGGCCTTCGAGGCGGCGGTGGCGAAATCCTGGCCCCGGTCGATCAGGTCGGCGACCCGCCAGGTCAGCAGCCGGGCGGCGTCCACGTCCACGGCGATGTCGCTCAGCAGCTCCTGGACGAGCTGGTGGCGGGCGATGACCTTGCCGAACTGCTCGCGCTCACCGGCGTAGCGCACGGCCGCGTCCAGGGCGGCCTGGGCGATGCCGACACAGCCCGCCGCGACCGACATGCGCCCCTTGGCGAGGGCGGACATCGCGATGGAGAAGCCCTTGCCCTCGGGGCCGAGGAGGCAGGACGCCGGTATCCGGACGTCCTCAAGGACCAGTTCGGCGGTGGCCTG
Source organism: Streptomyces globisporus C-1027 (assembly GCF_000261345.2). Classification (NCBI taxonomy): domain Bacteria; kingdom Bacillati; phylum Actinomycetota; class Actinomycetes; order Kitasatosporales; family Streptomycetaceae; genus Streptomyces; species Streptomyces globisporus. The sequence goes on from NZ_CP013738.1 coordinate 1,450,119, forward strand.
GCCGCGCAGGCCCAGCTTGCCGTGGATGGTGCGGCGGGTGAGGCCGGGGGTGTCGGCGGGGACGAGGAAAGCGGAGACGCCGCGGTGGCCGGGGCTGTCGTTCGTCCGCGCGAAGAGCAGGACGACGTCGGCCCAGGTGCCGTTGGTGATGAACGTCTTGGTGCCGCTGATCACGTAGTCACCGCCCTCGCGGACGGCCCTGGTGGCGAGGTTCCCGGCGTCCGATCCGGTGCCGGGCTCGGTGAGGCCGAAGCAGCCGATCGCCTCGCCGGAGGTGAGCAGGGGCAGCCACTGCCGTTTCTGCTCCTCGCTCCCCCAGGACGCGATCGTCTTGGCGACGAGGCCGAGCGATACGGAGACGATGCCGCGCACCGAGGAGTCGCCGCGCCCCAGCTCCTCGGTGACCAGGCAGTAGGACAGGTGGTCGCCGCCGGAGCCGCCGTACTCCTCGGGGACGGTCAGCCCGAGGAAGCCGAGACCGCCGAGCTTCTTCACGACCGACCTGTCGACATTCTCGGCCCGGTCCCAGGCGACGACGTGCGGGGTGACCTCGCGGGCGACGAAGTCCTCGGCCAGTTTCCGGACGGCTTCCTGCTCCTCGCTGAGCGCCAGGTCCATCGTGCGCCACCCCGCTTCCGTCGATCACTTAATTAGCACTGCTAGTTTCTGGTGCGCAGGGCCTACTATGAGCCGCATGGCCCGACCGCGCAAGCCCCTCCTCAGCAGAGACCGCATCGTCGGGGCGGCGAGCGCTCTCGTGGACGCCGAGGGGCTCGACGCCGTCTCCACCCGTCGGCTGGCGGCCGTCCTGGGGGTGAGCGGGCCCTCGCTCTACAACCACTTCCGCAACAAGGAGGAGATCCTCGACGCCGTCGCCGACGCGGTCTCCGCACAGGTCGACCTGTCGATGTTCGAGGAGCCGGACCCGCGCGACTGGCGGGAGGCCCTGCACGACTGGGCGCTGTCCTACCGGGCCGCCCTCGCGGCGCATCCGCACATCGTCCCGGTCCTCGCCCGGGGCCCCGGCCGCCGCCCGGCGGGGCTGCGGGTGGCCGACGCGGTGTTCGGGGCGATGGTGGGGGCGGGGTGGCCGCCCGCGCAGGCGACCCGGATCGGGGCGCTGATGCGGTACTTCATCACCGGCTCGGCGCTGGGCTCCTTCGCCGGGGGCTTCGTCGACGACGAGACCGCCTACGACCCCGCCGACTACCCGCACCTCGGCCAGGCCCACCTGCTGGCCGACCACCGCCGTCAGGTCGACGAAGGGGCCTTCGAGACGGGGCTGCGGGCGCTGCTGGAAGGGCTGGCGATCCAGTACGAGCAGTACGCGCGGCCGGTGGGCGGCGACGCGGCGACGGTTCGGCCGGTGCCGAACCGTCCGTGACGCACGCTGGACGTATGGACCGTTCCCCCCGGCCACGGCCGCACGACTCCACCGCCGGACGCCTCGCCGCGCTGGCCGCCCTCCTCGCGGGACTACCTGTTACGACCATCTCGCGGGGCGGCTCGGCATCCGGATCACCGAGGCGATGACGGTACGGGGGCTGCTGCGGCAGGACACAGGGTTCGCGCTGACCGAGGCGGGCCTGGAGTGGTTCGGCGCGCTCGGCATCTCCCTGGACCGGTCGGGGCGGCGCCCCCTGGTGCGGAGCTGCCTGGACTGGACGGAGCGGCGCCCGCATCTGGCAGGGGCGGCGCGGGCGGCGCTGTGCGCGCATGTGCTGGGGGTGGGGTGGTGCGAGCGGGTGGGGTCGGGGCGGGCGGTGCGGGTGACTTCGGCGGGGGTGACAGCGCTGTCGGACGCGCTGGGCGTCGACCCCGCGTCCCTCACCGCCGACGGCCCGGCCGCCTGACGCCCCAGCACGGGGGCCCGCCGCCTGCCGGACGGACCCGCGCCTCACAAGCCCGTCCGGCGCTTGCGGACGAACCTGCATCATTCCAGCCAATCCGGCGTTTGCTGACGAACCCGCACCATTCCAGCCCGTCCGGCGTTTGAGGACGGAACCGGCGCTCGGGTTGGGCGGCACCCCTGCTTCCCGGACACGGAGGAGTCGCCCCGTACCAGCGCCACGGTTCCGTCCTCAAACGCCGGACGGGCTGGGTGTGGCAGGGCTCCGTCCTCAAATGCGGGACGGGCTGGAGGGGGCTGACAAGCTCGCCGGGGCGTCGATTGACGGGGAATGACAATTCGGTGGGGAGCGAAGCGTTTCGGCTTTACGGTCGTGGCCATGACGACGGCCCCGGCCCCCCTCCCCGCCTCCCCACCGGCCCACCGCTGGCGGGCCCCCGCCGCCGCCTGCACCACCGTCGTGCTGTGGGCCTCCGCCTTCGTCTCCATCCGCAGTGCGGGCGAGGCCTACTCCCCCGGCGCGCTGGCCCTGGGTCGGCTGCTGGCGGGCACGCTGGTGCTCGGGGCGATCCTGATCGTCCGCCGGGAGGGGCTCCCGAGGCGCGGCGCCTGGCCCGGGATCATCACCTCGGGGGTGCTGTGGTTCGGGCTGTACATGGTCGCCCTGAACTGGGGCGAGCAGGAGGTCGACGCGGGAACGGCCGCGATGCTCGTGAACATCGGGCCCATCCTGATCGCCCTGCTCGGCGCCCGCATGCTCGGCGAGGGGCTGCCGCGCCGGCTGCTGCTGGGCATGGGCGTCTCGTTCGCGGGCGCGGTCGTGGTGGGGCTCGCGATGTCCGGGCACGGCGGCCCCTCCGTGCTGGGCGTGGCCCTGTGCCTGCTGGCCGCCGTGGCGTACGCGGCGGGCGTGGTGAGCCAGAAGCCGGCCCTCGCGCACGGTTCCTCGCTCCAGATCAACACCTTCGGCTGCCTGATCGGAGCCGTCGCCTGCCTGCCGTTCACCGGGGTGCTGGTCTCCGAGGCCGCCGACGCCCCGCTGTCCGCCACCCTGAACATGGTCTACCTGGGCGTCTTCCCGACCGCGCTGGCCTTCACCACCTGGGGCTACGCGCTGGCCCGGACCACCGCGGGGAAGATGGGCGCGACCACGTACGCGGTCCCGGCGCTGGTCGTGGGGATGGCGTGGGTGCTGCTGGACGAGGTGCCGACCCCGCTCGGCATCGTCGGCGGGGTGCTGTGCCTGGCCGGGGTGGCGGTCTCCCGGAGCCGTCAGCAGACTGGGCCCACACGCGGAAATCCGGCCCGGCCGGTGGAGGGATCCCGTCATGACGAGGAGCGCCAAGCGGAACGGACGTAACGGGGGCAAGGGCAGGGCGGGCCGCGACCAGCCCCACGCCCCCGAGGAACGTGACGCCCCCGGGGCGAGCCCGACCGGCAGCCCCGAGAGCCCCGGCGGCCAGGGGGCGAGCGCGCGGGCGGCGCGTCACGGCGGGGCGTACCTGGACGGTTTCGGTGTCGTTGACAGCGGGGACGACGATCCGGTCCTCGTGACGCCGGAGGGCCACGCCCGCGACGCCTGGCGCGAGGACTACCCGTACGACCGCAAGCTGCGCCGCCGCGACTACGACAAGGCCAAGCGAGACCTCCAGATCGAGCTGCTGAAGCTCCAGCACTGGGTGAAGGAGCGCGACGAGCGGCTGGTGATCCTCTTCGAGGGCCGGGACGCGGCGGGCAAGGGCGGCACGATCAAGCGGTTCACCGAGCATCTCAACCCGCGTGGCGCGCGGGTGGTGGCGCTGGAGAAGCCGACCGAGCGCGAGCGCACGCAGTGGTACTTCCAGCGGTACGCGGCACATCTGCCGAGCGCCGGGGAGATCGTCCTGTTCGACCGCTCCTGGTACAACCGGGCGGGCGTGGAACGGGTGATGGGGTTCTGCACGACCCGCGAGTACCTGGAGTTCATGCACCAGGCGCCGGGGTTCGAGCGGATGCTCGCCCGGGACGGCATCCACCTGGTGAAGTTCTGGTTCTCCGTCTCCCGCAACGAGCAGCGCAACCGGTTCATGATCCGGCAGATCGACCCCGTACGGCGGTGGAAGCTGAGCCCCGTCGACCTGGCCTCCCTCGACAAGTGGGACGAGTACACCGAGGCGAAGGAGCTGATGCTCTTCCACACGGACACGGCCGACGCGCCCTGGACGGTGGTGAAGAGCAACGACAAGAAGCGGGCCCGCCTGGAGGCGATGCGGCATGTGCTGGACCGCTTCGACTACCCGGGCAAGGACCCGGAGGTGGTGGGGAAGCCGGACCCGCTGATCGTGGGCCCGGCCTCCCGGCTGTTCGAGGAGGGCGAGATGGACGCCCGGCTGCTGGGGCCGGTCGCCTCGACCTCCCGGACCACGGACCACTAGCGGCGTTCTAGAACACCACGAGCGCCCGGCCGCCCTTGCCCGCGATCATGTTGTCGAAGGCGGCGGGGATGCCGTCCAGGCCGATGTGCTCGGTGACCATCATCGACAGGTCGAAGCGGCCCGCACGGATGTGGTCGGCGAGGACGGGCAGGTCCTGGGCCGGGTCGCTGTTTCCGTAGACGCAGCCCGTCAGGGACCGGCCCCAGTGGAAGATCTCCAGGGCGTTGAAGGTGACTTCCTGGTCCTTGCCGCCGATCCCGACGACCGTGGTGCGGCCGCCGCGCCGGGTGGACTCCCAGGCGGCCCGGATGGTGGCGGGCCGGCCGACGCACTCCACCGCGGCGTCCGCGCCCTGGCCGCCGGTCAGCTTGCGGATCTCGCGCGGGGTGGTGGCGGAGGCGATGACGTAGTCGGTGGCGCCCGCCTGCCGGGCCAGCTCCTCCTTGGCCGGGGAGACGTCGACCGCGATGATCTTCGACGCGCCGGCGATCCGGGCCGCCTGGAGCACGGCGAGGCCGACGCCGCCGATCCCGAAGACGACGACGCTCTCGCCCTCGCGGACCCGGGCGCTGTGGTGGACCGCCCCGTAGCCGGTCAGGACGGCGCAGCCGAGGAGGGCGGCGTCGGTGAGCGGGATGCCGTCGGGGGCGGGGAGGACGCAGTTGGCGGCGACGACGGTCTCCTGGGCGAAGGCCGCGACGTTGAGCCCGGGGTGGAGGTCGGTGCCGTCGGCCGTACGGGCGTGGAGGCGGGAGACTCCCTTGAGCGCGTCGGCGCAGAGCCACACCTCGCCGATCCCGCAGTGGAAGCAGACCCCGCAGGAGGGGGCCCAGTTGAGGACGACGCCGTCGCCGGGCGCGACGTGCGTGACGCCCTCGCCGACGGCCAGGACGGTGCCCGCTCCCTCGTGGCCGAGGACGGCCGGCACCGGAACGCGCATGGTGCCGTTGGACAGGGACAGGTCGGAGTGGCAGACCCCGGCGGCGGCGAGCGCGATGCGCACCTGACCGGGGCCGGGCTCCGGCAGAACGATGTCGGTGATCTCCAGCGGAGCTCCGACGGCGGGCAGTACGGCGGCGCGGACCACGAACAGGCTCCTTACGAGTTACGAGATACGAGCTACGAGCTACGAGCTACGAGGAAAGGGGTACGGGGGTCAGAACTGGAGCGACTTCGTCTGGAGGTACTCCGCCAGACCGTGTGGGCCCAGCTCACGGCCGACCCCCGACTGCTTGTAACCGCCGAACGGCGCCATGGGGTTGAACCGTCCGCCGTTGATGTCGACCTGCCCGGTGTCCATCCGGCGGGCGAAGGCCACCGCCTCCTCCTCGTCGGCGGCCCACACCGCCCCGGCGAGCCCGTACACGGTGCCGTTGGCGATCCGGAGGGCGTCGTCCACGTCCTCGTACCGCAGGATCGAGACGACCGGGCCGAAGATCTCCTCCTGGGCGATCGTCATGTCCGGGGTGACGTCGGCGAAGACGGTCGGGCTGACGTAGAAGCCGGTCTCCAGGGGCGCGTCCGGGCCGCCCGCGATCAGCCGGGCCCCCTCCTCGACGCCCTTCTCGATGTAACCCCGCACCCGGGCCTGCTGCTTGGCGTTGACGAGCGGACCGACCCGCTCCCCGACCACGTACTTGGTGACGGCGTTCGCCGCCAGCTCGACGGCCTCGTCGTACCGTTCGGCGTCCACCAGCATCCGGGTCCAGGCGCTGCACGTCTGACCGGAGTTGGTCATCACGTTGGCGATGCCGACGTTGACCGCCTTGGCGAGGTCCGCGCCGGGCAGGATCACGTTGGCGGACTTGCCGCCCAGCTCCAGGGCCACGCGCTTGACCGCGGCCCCGGCGGTGGCGCCGATCTGCCTGCCGACGGCGGTGGAGCCGGTGAACGAGACCAGGTCGACGTCCTCGTGGGCGGCGAGCGCCTGGCCGGCGACCGGTCCGAATCCGGTGACGAGGTTGAAGACCCCCGGCGGCAGACCGGCGGCCTCGGTGGCCTCGGCGAAGAGCTGGGCGGTGAGCGGGGTGTCCTCGGCGGGCTTGAGGACGACGGTGCAGCCGGCGGCGAGGGCGGGGGCGACCTTGGCGACGATCTGGTGGAGCGGGTAGTTCCAGGGGGTGATCGCGCCGACCACGCCGACCGGCTCCAGCAGCACGGTGGAGTTGCCGATCCGCTCCTCGAACGTGTGGCGGGCGGCCAGTTCGGCGTACGAGGCGGCCACCAGTACGGGCACACCCGCGTGGACCATCTGCGACAGCGGCAGCGGTGAGCCCAGCTCCGCGGTGATCGTCTCCGCCAGCACGTCCTTGCGGGCGGCCAGCGCGTCGGCCAGCGCGGTGAGCCGGGCGGCGCGCTCGGCGGGCGGCGTCGCGGCCCAGGCGGGGAAGGCGGCGCGCGCGGCCCGCACCGCCGCGTCGACGTCCTCCGCCGTTCCCGCCGGCACGTGCGCGATGACCTGCTCGTCCGCCGGGTTCACGACCGCGATCGTGTCCCGGCCGACGGCGGGCCGCCACGCGCCGTCGATGTACATCTGGTCATGGGCCTGCATGGCTGTTTCCTCCCGGACGGGCTGTGCGGAGCGCCGAAGCCGTGCGGCGGGCGCGGGGCACACGTCGCACCCGGCCAAACTAGCGCCGTTAGTTTTCCGGCGCCAGAGAGCTTTCCGAGACCCCCGTCACGCCGGTGACACCCGTGACGCCGGCCGGGCGGGGCGTGTGCACCCCCGCGACCTCTACCCGCTTCCCGGGACGGCCATCCGGCCACCGGGGGCGACTTGCCGGAACGGCATGATCCCTTGCCCCGGCGGCGGCCGACCGGACGACACTGGGGCGAGACCGGCGAGCCCGCACCCGCGCCGCCCCGACCGAGGAGGCACCATGACCGCCACGCCCCGCCCCCGCACCCGGCGCCGGGACACCCCGCCGCCCCGGACCGGCGCCAGCGAGGCGGAGGTGCTGCGCGGGTTCCTCGACTACCTGCGCGCCTCGATCGCCGCGAAGGTCGAGGGCGCACCCGGTCCGGAGGCCCGGGCCGCCGGGGTGCCTTCGGGTACGAACCTGCTGGGGCTGCTCCACCATCTGACCTTCGTCGAGCGGGCCACCTTCCTCGGGGACCGCGTCACCGACTGGCCGTCGACGTTCCACGCCGCCCCCGAGGACGGTGTGGCCGAGGTCGTGGACCGTTACCGGAAGGCGGTCGAGGAGGCGAACGCCGTACTCGACGGGTGCGCCGACCTCGGCACACCGCTGCCCCGCACACGGCCGGGCAAGCCCTCCCCCAGTGTGCGGTGGGCCCTCACCCACCTGATCGAGGAGACCGGTCGGCATGCCGGTCACGCGGACATCCTCCGGGAGCTGATCGACGGCTCGACCGGTCGCTGACCGCCTCGCCGACGGGCGCCTGTTCCGTGGGGCCCTCGTCGGCGGGTTCCGTCCCCGCAGGCGCCGGCCCCGCACGGTCCTCGCCGCGCAGGCCGAGGCCCGCAGCGCCCACCAGCCCCACGCCGAGCAGCACGAACGGGGCCGCCACCCCCACCGCGCCCGCGATCAGACCCGCCGCGGCGGGGGCGGCGACCTGGCCGAGCCGGTTGCCGGTGAGCCGGAGGGCGAGGGCGGTGGAGCGGGCCCCGTCGGGGGCGGCGCGGACGACCGTGGTCATGGACAGGGGCTGGCCGACGCCGAGGCAGAAGCCGAGCACGGCCAGCATCACGGCGAGGACGGGGACGGAGACCGGGAGCGCGACGCCCGCGCAGAGGAGTCCGGCGAGCAGGCAGCTGGTGGTCAGCAGGGCCCGGCGGCCCAGCAGTCGCAGCAGCGGCGTCATCACCAGTCGGCAGGCGATCGTGGCCGCGGCCCGCAGGCTCAGCAGCAGGCCGACGGTGGCCGGGGCGATGGAGCGGTGCTCGCCGACGACCGGCAGGTAGGCGGTGAGGATGTCGGTGGCGGACAGCACCGCCATGCTGATGAGGATGCCCGCGGGGACGCCCCGCGTGCCGAGGATCGTCCGGACGGGGACCTTGCCGCCGGTCCGCGGCCGGGTGTCGGCCGTACGGCGGTGCTCGATGCGCCAGAGCGAGGTGAGGGCGACCGCGCAGACCCCGGCCGACACGAGGAGGGCGAGCGCGCTCGTACGGCCGAGGGCTCCGCCCTGTCCGGAGATGAGCGCGCCCGCCGCGATCGGGCCGATGAGCTGGCCGAGGGAGGCCCCGATGGTGAAGTGGCCGAAGTTGCGGTCCTGTTCGTGGGGTGCGGACTGCCGGGCCACGATCGACTGCGCGCCGATCACGAAGCACAGGTGGCCGAGGCCCATCACCCCGCTCCAGGCGGCCATCGCGGGCAGCGAGGAGACGAGGCCGCTGAGCGCGCAGCCGCCGGAGATCAGCAGGACGCCGAGCGGCAGCAGGGGTGCGCAGCGGCCGTGGTCGGTGCGGCGGCCGAGCGGTACGGCGACGAACAGCGGGAGCAGGGCGTAGACCCCGGCGATGACGCCGACGGCCGTCTCGTCCGCGCCCAGCGCGAGGGCCCGGTAGGAGACGGCGGGCCGCGCCATCGACACCGCCCCCTGCGCGAAGGCGAAGGCGATGACGAGGCGCAGCAGCCAGCCCCTGCCGGGCCCGGGTCGCGGTCGTCCGGTCATCACATGATGCCGAAGAGGATGCCCGCCGCAAGCACCACCAGCGAGGTGAGCACCGCCCACTTGACGGTGAAGCGGGTGTGGTCGCCGAACTCGACCTTCGCCATGCCGACCAGGACGTACACGGCGGGCACGAGGGGCGAGGACATGTGCAGGGCCTGGCCGGCCAGGGAGGCGCGGGCGATCTCCACCGGCGAGACCCCGTGGGCCGCGCCCGCCTCGGCGAGGACGGGCAGGACGCCGAAGTAGAAGCCGTCGTTGGACATGAAGTAGGTGAGCGGCAGGCTGAGCAGGCCGGTGACGATGGCCATGTGCGGGCCCATCGCCTCGGGGACCGTGCCGACGACCCAGTCGGCCATGTGCTCGACCATGCCGGTGCCGGTGAGGACCCCGGTGAAGACGGCGGCGGCGAAGACCATGCCGGAGACGTTGAGGACATTGTCGGCGTGCGCGGCGATCCGGGCCCGCTGGTCGGGCATGTGGGGGAAGTTGACGGTGAGCGCGAGGGCCGCGCCGAGCAGGAAGAGCACCGGGATCGGCAGCAGCTCCATGATCATCGCCGCGAGCAGGGCGGCGGTGAGTCCGGCGTTGAACCAGTAGAGCTTGGGGCGGAGCGTGGGCCGGTTCGGGTCGAGGCCCTGGAACGCGTCGTCGTCCTCTTCCGCGTTCTCCGTACCACCGGCGGAGGCCGAGGCCCCGGACCCGGTCCCCGTGGCGCCCGCGGAGGCTCCGGTGCCCTTGTGGAGGCGGTCCTTGCCGCCGGTGCCACCGGTGCCGGCCGAGACGGTCTCCGGCTCCGGCTCCGGCTCCGGCTCCCGGGCGAGCGCCTCGTCGAGGGTGAGCATGCCCAGGCGCTTGCGCTCCCGGATGCCGAGCACGTACGCCAGCACGAACACGGCGAGCAGGCCCATGGCGAGCGCCGGAATCATGGGGACGAAGATCTCGGAGGCGTCCAGTTTGAGGGCGGTGGCGGCGCGGGCGGTGGGGCCGCCCCACGGCAGGGTGTTCATGACGCCGTTGGCGGTGGCCGCGACGCCGGTCATCACCACCAGGCTCATTTTCAGGCGTTTGTAGAGGGGATACATCGCCGAGACGGTGATCATGAAGGTGGTGGACCCGTCGCCGTCCAGCGAGACGATCGCGGCGAGCACCGCCGTACCGACCACGATGCGCATCGGGTCGGCCTGGCAGAACTTCAGGATGCCCCGGACGATCGGGTCGAACAGGCCGACGTCGATCATCACGCCGAAGTAGACGATGGCGAACATCAGCATGGCGGCGGTGGGGGCGAGGTTGCCGACGCCTTCGATCACGTAGTCGCCGAGTTGGGCGCCCTGCCCGACGGCGACACAGAACAGTGCGGGGATCAGTACCAGCGCCGCGATCGGCGACATCTTCTTCGTCATGATCAGGACCAGGAAGGTCGCGATCATGGCGAAGCCGAGGATTGTCAGCATGGGGGATACCTAACGTTCATCCTTGAACTCCCACCGGTCTCGGCGGTCGGTCCGGATGACGTTAGGGGCCTCCTCGAAGAGTTAACAAGACGTTGACGCGTGAGCAATACGAGCAAAACCCCAGGTCAACGCGGTGGTGCTAGTGAGCTGGGGTGACGGACACAGGGATGGCGTTCAGGACCGCCGTGCCGGACAGCGGATCCAGGAGCGTGCCGTCGAGGAGCTGGTTGACGTTCGCCCCGGGGTGGGCGGCGGCGACCGACATCCGGGTGCCGGGGCGGCTGTGGCCCCAGCCGTGCGGGAGGCTCACCACCCCGCTGCGCACGGTGTCGGTGATCTCGGCGGGGGCTTCGATGCCGCCGCCCGAGGACTCGATGCGGGCGGTGTCCCCGTCGGCAAGACCGAGGCGGGCCGCGTCGTCGGGGTGGATCTGGAGGGTGCAGACGTTGGACCCGCCGGTGAGCGAGCCGACGTTGTGCATCCAGCTGTTGTTGGAGCGCAGATGGCGGCGGCCGACGAGGACGAGCGGGGCGGGCCGGTCGCCCAGCGCCCGGCGCAGGCGCGGCAGATCGGCGGCGATCGGGTCCGGGAGCAGTTCGACGCGGCCGGAGCGGGTGCGCAGGACCTCCGGGAGGCGGGGTTTCAGCGGGCCGAGGTCGATGCCGTGCGGGTTCGCGAGGAGTTGCTCCAGCGTCAGCCCGTAGGGGCCGAGGCGCAGCATCAGGTCCAGTCGCCGTTCGGGGCCGCTCTCGCCGGTGAGCCCGGCAGCCAGCTCTTTCGGAGCCCCGGTGCGGGTGAGGGCGGTGTCGACGGCCAGGTCGTCGACGGCGGAGGGCGGTGCGCCGTGCATACCGCTCACCGCGAGGATCAGCCGGGCGTGGATCTCGCTCTCGTCCATCCGCCCGTCCTCCAGAGGGACGGCGGCGCGGGTGTAGCGGACCTGGTTGTGGACGGCGAAGTTGTTGAACGCGAAGTCGAAGTGGGCGCTCTGCGAGGGCGGCGGCGGGGGCAGGACGACGTCGGCGCGGCGGGAGGTCTCGTTGAGGTAGGGGTCGACGCTGACCATGAAGTCGAGCCCGTCGGCGAGGGCCGCGTCGAGCCGGTCGCCGTCGGGCGCGGAGAGCACGGGGTTGGCCGCGATGACCACCAGGGCGCGGATGCGGTCCTCGCCCGGGGTGTCGATCTCCTCGGCGAGGGCCGCGATGGGCAGTTCGCCCTTGGCCTCGGGGTGCCCGGAGACCCGGCTCGACCAGCGGCCCAGCGCGAAGCCCTTGCCGGGGGCGGCCTTACGGGTCCCGGGTTCGGCGGTGCGCGGTGCCCGGGCGGTGGCGGAGAGCGGGAAGAGCGCGCCGCCGGGCCGGTCGAGATTGCCGGTGAGGATGTTGAGGATGTCCACCAGCCAGCTGGCCAGCGTGCCGTGCTCGACGGTGCAGCTGCCGATGCGGCCGTAGACGGCGGCAGTGGGCGCGGCGGCGAGTTCGCGGGCGATGGCGGTGATGGTGTCCGCGTCCACGTCGCAGGCGGCGGCGACCGCTTCCGGGGTGAAGTCGGCCAGGGCGGCGGCGAGTTCGCCGAGGCCTTCCAGGTGCTCGGCGAGCGGCCCGGGGTCGGCGAGCTTCTCGTCGATGAGAGTGTGCGCGAGGGCGGCCAGCAGCAGGGCGTCCGCGCCGGGCCGGATCGCGACGTGCCGGTCGGCGAGGCGGGCGGTGCGGGTGCGGCGCGGGTCGATGACGGTGAGGGTGCCGCCGCGCCGGCGCAGGGCCTTGAGCCGGCCGGGGAAGTCGGGGGCGGTGCAGAGGCTGCCGTTGGACTCCAGCGGGTTCGCACCGATCAGGAGGAGATGGTCGGTGCGGTCGAGATCCGGTACGGGGATGGCGTGCGCGTCACCGAAGAGCAGGCCGCTGGAGACGTGCTTGGGCATCTGGTCCAGCGTGCTCGCGGTGAACACGTTGCGGGTGCGCAGGGCCCCGAGCAGCAGGGGCGGATAGAGGAAGCCCGCCATCGTGTGCACGTTGGGGTTGCCGAGGACCACGCCGACGGCCTGCGGCCCGTGGGCTTTCACCAGGTCCGGCATCCGCGCGGCGATCAGGTCGAACGCCTCGCCCCAGGCCGCCTCGCGCAGTTCCCCGTCGTCGCCGCGCACGAGGGGGACGCGCAGCCGGTCGGGGTCGGCGTCGAGCCCTCCGAAGGAGGCGCCCTTGGGGCAGATGAAGCCCCGGCTGAAGATGTCGTCGCGGTCGCCGCGCGCACCGGTGACGGTGGTCCCCTCGATGGTGAGGGTGAGGCCGCAGGTGGCCTCGCAGAGGGGGCAGATACGCGGTGCGGTGCGGGAGTCGTGGGACATGGGCCCTCCCCGGGGCGGCTGCGGCGACGGCACGCGGACATGGGCCGGGCGGGGCGTGGGAGCCCCGGAAGCCCGGCACGGGCGAGCATACCGACCGGTACGCACGGCGGGGAGGTCTCGCACGGAGAAACGGAGAAGACGGCGGACGGGCCTCGCGAGGGGGACGGGCCGACCCCGGCGCCGGAAGGAGGCGGGCGGACCCCGGCGCCGGAGGGAGGCGGGCGGGGCAGGAACCCCCGAGACACCCCCTGGGGCCCGGAGCCGTCGCTCAGTCCAGCGTCTGCGCGAGATAGGACCTGACCAGCGTCCGGGTCTCGGCGACGATGGCCGCGTCGCCCGAGGGGTCCATGCGGAAGGCGAGTTGCAGCAGCGCGTCGGCCGCCTCGACGCTCACCAGGATCGCCCGGGACAGCCCCTCGTCGGGCCGTCGGCCGAGGTGCCCGGCGAGCAGGACGGCGAGCCGGTCCGCCAGCCGCCGGTTGGCGTCGTCCGCCGCACCCTCGGCGGGGAACGGCGGCCCGAAGTCGACGAGCGCGAAGCCGGGGACGCTCCGCTTCATCGCCAGGTACTCGTCGAGCACCGCGTCGATGGCGGCGCGCCAGTCGGTGGCGGGCAGGTCCGTGAGCCGGGCGGCGATGCGGTCCGCGTAGGTGTCCAGGTTGCGCAGCGCGAGGGCGTCGACAAGCGCGCGCTTGTTGGAGAAGAACCGGTAGACGGAGCCGATCGGCACCTCGGCGCGCTCGGCGACGGCCCGGGTGGTCAGCTGCTCGTAACCGGTCTCGTCGAGGAGCCCGGCGCAGGAGTCGAGTATCCGGGCCAGCCGGTCGGCGCTGCGCTGCTGCACGGGGGCGCGGCGGAGGTTCGGGTTGACAGGGGGCTGAGGAGGCACGGGCCCATGATGCCGTGCCCCGCGCACGGGCCGGACACCAGAGGCGGCGGGGCGGGCACCGGAGGCGGCGGGGCGGGCACCGAAGACGGCAAAGGCGGACACCACAGGCAGCGAGGGCCGACTCCACGGACACACGCACCGAATGGCGCGATGTATGCCGTTGACGCGCCCCGCTCCTATTCCTACGGTGGTGCATAGGATTCGTCGTCCGGCGGATCCGAGGGCTTTCTTGGGCACCGGGAGTGCGGGATGAGCGCGATCGACCAGGCGAGGAAGACGGCCGAGGGGCTGACCTATTCCTCCGGCTTCGGCAACGAGCACAGCTCGGAGGCGGTGCCGGGGGCGCTCCCGCACGGCCGCAACTCCCCGCAGCGCGCACCCCTCGGGCTGTACGCGGAGCAGCTGAGCGGCTCCGCGTTCACCGAGCCGCGCGCGGACAACCGCCGTTCCTGGCTCTACCGGATCCGCCCCTCGGCCGCCCACCCGGCGTTCACCCGCATCGACAACGGCGCCCTGCGCTCGGCCCCGTTCACCGAGACCGTGCCGGACCCGAACCGGCTCCGCTGGAACCCGCTGCCCGACCCCGCGCCCGGCACGGACTTCCTGAGCGGCCTGTGGACGCTCGGCGGCAACGGCGACGCCGCACAGCGCGCCGGGATGGCGATCCACCTCTACCACGCCAACTCCTCGATGACGGAACGGGTGTTCAGCGACTCCGACGGCGAGCTGCTGATCGTGCCCGAGCACGGCGGGCTGCTGCTGCGCACCGAGCTGGGCCTGCTGCACGCCGAGCCGGGCCACGTCGCGCTGATCCCGCGCGGGGTCCGCTTCCGGGTGGAGCTGCTGGAGGAGACCGCGCGCGGTTACGTCTGCGAGAACTACGGCCGCCCGTTCGCGCTGCCCGATCTCGGCCCGATCGGGGCCAACGGCCTGGCGAACGCCCGGGACTTCCTCGCCCCCGTCGCCGCGTACGAGGACCACGAGGGCCCGGTGGAGGTGGTCAACAAGTTCTGCGGGAACCTCTGGTCGGCGACGTACGACCACTCGCCGCTCGACGTGGTCGCCTGGCACGGCAACCACACCCCGTACGTCTACGACCTGCGCCGGTTCAACGTGATCGGCACGATCAGCTACGACCACCCCGACCCGTCGATCTTCACGGTGCTGACCTCGCCGTCCGACACCCCGGGGCTGGCCGGGGTGGACTTCGTCGTCTTCGCCCCGCGCTGGCTGGTCGGCGAGGACACCTTCCGCCCGCCGTACTTCCACCGCAATGTGATGAGCGAGTACATGGGCCTGATCGACGGGGCGTACGACGCGAAGGCCGACGGCTTCGTCCCCGGCGGCGGCTCCCTGCACAACATGATGTCGGCGCACGGCCCGGACCGGGAGACCTTCGACCGGGCGAGCGCGGCGGAGCTGAAGCCGCAGAAGATCGACGACGGTCTGGCCTTCATGTTCGAGACCCGCTGGCCTGTCACGGCGACGGAGCAGGCGGCGTCCGCCGGTCATCTGCAGCGCGACTACGACGACGTGTGGCAGGGTCTGAGCCGCAACTTCCGTCCGTAGCCGACGGGCGCGGGTGGCCCGCAGGAGCGGAAACGGGACGGGACGGGGACGGGGACGACATGACCGAGAGCCATGAGCGGGCCGAGGCGGACGGCGGTACGGCGGAACAGCCGCGCCATCCGCCCGCCTTCGCCCCCGACTCCCTCGTGCTGAACCGGAAGCTGCCGCTCTGGTACCAGGTCTCCCAGTCCCTGCGGGCCTCCATACTGGGCCGCCCGCAGGACGCCTCCGCCCGGCTGCCCACCGAGGAACAGCTCGCCGCGCACTACGGGGTCAGCGTGCTCACGATGCGCCAGGCGCTCAAGGAGCTGGAGACGGAGGGGCTGATCAGCCGGCACCGGCGGCGCGGCACGTTCATCGAGCCGCGCGCCCGGCGGGTCTCCCCGGTCCGGCTGCTGGGTTCGGTCGACGCGATCGTGGCCCAGCAGTCCGGCGAGGCGACGACCGTGCTCGGCCACGGCCCGGTCCCGCTCCCCGGCGATCTCGCGGAGTACTTCCCGGACTGCGACGAGGTGACCTGCTACCGGCGACTGCGCCGCGACGGCGAGAGCGACGAGCCCACCAACTGGGCGGAGAACGCGGTGCGCCCCGACGTCGCCGCCCGGATCGACGTGGCCGACCTCGAACGCTGGCCGATGACGAAGGTCCTGCGCGATGTCGTCGGGGTCAGGATCTCCCGGATCACCGACACGGTGGAGGCCCGGCTCGCCGACCCCGTCACCGCCGAGCTGCTCCAGGTCCCGCTGCTCAGCCCGATCCTGCACTACACGGGCGTGACGTACGACGAGGAGGGGCGCGTGGTGGACGTGGCCCGGATCCGCTACCGGGGCGACCGGTTCTCCTTCTCCGTGACGGTGGAGGCCCACTGACCCCGCCCCACGCGGACTCCGCCCGCCGTTACGATGCGAAGGGTCACGGCGGACAGGGGAGGGACGGCTCGGTGGCAGCGCGCAGGACGGCGGCGGCCGGATCCGGCGGGGACACGGAGTCCTCGCCGCTCGACGCGTTCGTCCTTCTGGACGAGCTGATGCCGTGGTCGGTGAGGCCGCTGAGAACCGGCCGTGCCTGGGTGAGCGGCCCCGACCCCGCGGCGCTCCGGGCCCGCTGGGAGCGGCTGGCCGGTGCCGACGCCGCCGAGCAGGAGCGGCTGTTCGCGCCCACCCGTTCCCGTACGCCCCGCACCTCGGTCGCGGCCCTGCCCGGCCAGTCGACCGGCACGGCCCGCTTCGCCCGGGATCCGGGCCCCTGCCCCGACCCCGTACGGATTCTGCACGGCCCCTACGACGAACAGTGGCTGCTCCCCGACCACCGGCTGATCGACGCGGCCCGTCCGGAGCTGTGGCGGGTCGCCGACGGGCAGCAGCTCTTCGCGGTCGAACACAGCCCCGCCCCGGAAGATGCCGGGCCCGCCCTGTCCGTGACCGCACTGCTGCCCGACGGGCACTCCCCCGCCGGGCGGCCCGGCCGGATCAGGCCGCTCCACCGCAGGCCCGGGGGCACGGAGCCAAACCTCGCGCCGGGGCTCCTGGACCTGCTGCGCGGGCGGCTCGGCGGCAGCGGGGGCGCCGAGCCGGACAGGTTCACCCCGGAAGCGGCGCTGGCCTGGATCCTGGCCGCCGCCGGGCCCTCAGCCTCCGGCGTCCTGGTCCCGCTGCCGGCCGACGGGGCGGTGTGGTCGCAGGGGGTGGCGCTCGGCCGGGAGCTGCTGCGGCTCCAGTCGCGCGGGGCCCGGGGCGGGGAGCGGCCCCGGCTGCCGGGCGGGCGCAGGCCCTATGTGCGGGCGGCGCTCCCCGCGCGCCCCACGGAGCTGTCCTACGACGCCGGGGAGGAGGCGCTGATC
Organism: Streptomyces globisporus C-1027; assembly: GCF_000261345.2. NCBI lineage: Bacteria > Bacillati > Actinomycetota > Actinomycetes > Kitasatosporales > Streptomycetaceae > Streptomyces > Streptomyces globisporus. Next base: position 1,467,116 of record NZ_CP013738.1, read on the forward strand.
GTCGGCGACGGCCGGATCTCGCCGGTGCCCGCGGCGGCCTGGGAGTTCACGGTGGGCGGGGTGCGGGTGCTGGAGCTCTGGTTCGGCCGCCGGGCGGCAGCGGCGGCGGGCCGGGGGCCGGAGGGAGCTGGTACGGACGGCCTCGACGCGGTCGGGGCGCGCGGCTGGCCCCGGGAGTGGACCTCGGAGCTGCTCGAACTCATCACCGTACTGGCCCTGCTGGACGGCACTGCGGGCCCCCGCAAGGAGTTGCGGGCCGCGCTGGAGGCGGGTCCGCTGATCGGTCCGGCAGAGCTGCGGGCGGCCGGGGTGCTGCCCGTCCCGGCCTCGGCACGGCGTCCGGCATCCGTCCTCGGCCACCAGGAGGAGGGCCCGGAGGGGCAGTTCGCGCTGCTGTAGCGGCGGCCGGAGGGCAGTGCGCACTGCCGTGAGCGGCGGCCGGAGAGAGGCAGTCCGGGCTGCCGGGAGCGGCGGCCCGGGCGGCGGAGGGTGGCGAAAGCGCCGGTCAGCGGGTATGCACGGGGTCATGAACACATTGCCCCTCCCCCTCGACGGCATCACGGTGGTGGCCGTCGAGCAGGCGGTCGCCGCCCCCTTCGCCACCCGGCAGCTCGCGGACCTCGGAGCACGGGTCATCAAGGTGGAGCGCCCGGACGGCGGTGACTTCGCTCGCGGCTACGACACGGCGGCGCGCGGTCTCGCCTCGCACTTCGTCTGGTGCAACCGCGGCAAGGAGTCCCTCGCCGTCGATCTCAAGGACCCGCGCGGCCTCGCGGTGGTCCGTGAACTCGTCGCCGGGGCCGATGTGTTCGTCCAGAATCTGGCGCAGGGGGCGGCGGCCCGGCTCGGGCTCGACGCCGCCTCGCTCTGCGCCGCGCACCCGCGGCTCGTGGCCGTCGACATCTCCGGGTACGGGGCCGGCGGGCCGTACGCCCACAAGCGGGCCTACGACATGCTCGTGCAGTGCGAGGCCGGGCTCGTCTCGGTGACGGGGACGGCGGAGCAGCCGGTGAAGGCGGGCATTCCGGCGGCGGACATCGCGGCGGCGATGTACGCGTTCTCCGGGGTGCTCGCGGCGCTGCTGCGGCGGTCGGCCACCGGGCGGGGCGGCCCGGTGGAGGTCTCCATGCTGGACGCGCTGGCCGAGTGGATGGGCCACCCGCTGCACCAGGGGATGCACGGGGCCACGCCTCCGCCGCGTACCGGCCTCGCGCACTCGGTGATCGCCCCGTACGACGCCTTCGCCACGGCCGACGGCGGGCAGGTGCTGCTCTCCGTGCAGAACGACCGGGAGTGGCGGCGGCTGGCGGAGCAGGTGCTGGGGCGCCCCGAGCTGGCCGAGGACCCGGACTTCGCGACGAACGCGGCGCGCACCGCGAACCGGGAGCGGACCGACGACGCGGTGGGGCGGGCGCTGGCGGGTCTGACGGGCGAGGAGGCGCTGGCCGGTCTGGAGGCGGCGGGCATCGCCTGCGCCCGGCTGAACACGGTGGCCGATGTGGCGGCGCATCCGCAGCTCGCGGCACGGGACCGGTGGCGGGAAGTGGGTTCACCGGTGGGGCCGTTGCGGGCGCTGCTGCCGCCGATCACGCTGCCGGGCGGCGAGGATCCACGGATGGGTGCCGTACCGGCGCTGGGCGAGCACACCGATGCACTGCTGCGAGCCCTGGGGATGACGGACGAGCAGACATCGGTGCTGCGCCGGGACGGAGTGATCGCCTGACCTGGTCCGTCCCGAGCGGAGGGCCGGTCCGGGGCGGGCCGTGGGTCAGCGGCGGCTGCCGAAGAGCGAGCGCCGCAGTCGCCGCAGCGGCGCGAAGAGCGACACACGGGCGCTCCTGCTCCGGCGGGCGTGCGCGGCGTCGCGCGAGGTCAGCTCACGCATGAGCAGCGTCGCTTCCGCCGCTTCGCGCTGCGGGACGACAGGGCCGCCGAGCACCGCGAGATGGCGGTCGAGGCGCGTACTGGTCGCACCGCTCCCGCATGTGATGGCAGGCACACGCGCCCTGCTTCGCACCGTTATCTGTTCCATGTCACTCCCCACCCGTACGAGGGCACCCGGTCCGGGCAGGTTAACCCTATCGTCCCGCGGTGACACCCGTGTATCCCGGCCACACGATTGCGCACACATATACGGAGGTTGACGGCCCGTTACTGAATCCGCGCGATTCCAGGGCGACTTGGGACAGTTCGGAAGTTTTGCCCCTTAGATCGCCCGTCGTTCCGTCCCGAAGCGGGAGCCTCGACCGGCGAGGACTCCCGCACGAGGCGGCCGACGGAGGAACGCGCCCGTCAGAGAGCGGACTTGAAGACCGGGAGATAGCCTCCCGACTGTCCGGCGGCGGTCGGGTGGTAGGACTCACCGATGTTGAGCCAGTTCACGCTGTGCAGCCAGGAGCTGCCTGAGCAGATCTCGTGCCCGGTGAAGGTCGCCCTGACGTCGCCGAAGGTGAAGCCGTGGTCCGCCGCCCGCTTGGCGGTGGCCGTGTTGAGGTGGTCGGACGCCCCGTTGATGGCGGAGCGTTCCTTCTCGCTCAGACCGGCGATGCAGCTGCCGCCGAGCTGGTAGAAGCGGGGGTAGCCGAGGACGACGACCTGGGCGGAGGGGGCCTTGGAGCGGATGGCCGAGTACACGGAGTCGAGCCGGCCCGGGAGGGTGGAGTCGACGTAGGCGCGGGCGGTCGCGATCCGGTTGAGACAGGTGGCCTCGGACTGGAGGACACAGGTCGTCATGACGTCGGCGAACCCGGCGTCGTTGCCGCCGATGGAGATCGAGACGAGGTCGGTCGAGGCGTTCAGCCTGCCGAGCTGACCGCCCGTGACGTCGTTGGTCCTGGCGCCGGAGCAGGCGGCGAAGTCGAAGGACGAGGGGGAGTTGGCGGCCGCCCAGAGGGCGGGGTAGGCGCGGCTGCTGCGCTTGCAGCTGGAGCCGTCGTAACTGCCGGCTCCGACACCGGAGGAGTACGAGTCGCCGAGGGCGACGTAGTCGACGGCGGCGGCGGACGAGTCGGCGTTCGCGACCCCCGCACCGGTCAGGGCGAGAGCGGCACCGAGCAGGAGAGAGGACGAGAACGCCACGAGTCTGGACATTTTCATGGAACCTCCTTGAGCAGGGGGTATCTGCCTACTCCGTAGTAGCAGCGCCTCCGCCCGACCGGAAGTGTCCATGCCAAAAATAGAGTGGAGTGCTTCCGTCCGCCCCCGGCGGTTCAACGGGCGCTCACCGGCGCTCCGCTGTCGCTCCGCCGGCTGCCGGAGGGGGCGCTCCGCCGGCGCCCGGGGGTCGCTCCCCCGGTCACCGCGGCCCGCGCGCCCGGCACGCGCCGGGAAACCGGGTGCGCGGGGTGCCCCCGTGCCGGATCATGAGCGCCATGCCCGACTCCCCCGCATCCGCTCTGCCGATCCGGCTCTTCCTCAACGACAGCGACTCACCGTCCGATGTCGTCGACGCGCTCTTTCTCGGCCGCTTCGCGACGGGCGAGCAGCCTTACGCGCACAACTCCTCCCTCGACCGGATCAAGGCCGGGGCGACGCTGCTGCCGCCGGACGCCCGGGTGTTGCGGACCACCCGCGACGACAACCGCAGCTCGACCCTGGCGGAAGGCGAAGGCTGGACCCTGCTGGTCTCCCGGTGGAACCGGGGCGCGGACGTCACCGTGACCGCGACCAGCGCGGAGCTGGCGGAGAAGGTCCTCGGCCAGGCCACGGACGGGGCGCGGGACGAGCCGGAACCCCAGCCCGACAACGTGGCCATGGGCTTCTGGTACGTCTCGCCGACCCGCGGCCCGCACCGCACCACCCGCCGGATCGCCGCCGGGAGCTGGGACGAGGTCCGCCCCAACTACACCGCGCCGGTGGCCGATGCCATGGACCGGCTGATGAAGGTCACGCCGGACGACATCGCGGGCCGGCTGCTCCTGCTGCACGGCCCGCCCGGCACCGGCAAGACGTCCGCGCTGCGCACCCTGGCCCGTTCCTGGCGCGAGTGGTGCCAGGTCGACTGCGTGCTGGACCCCGAGCGCCTCTTCAGCGACGTCGGCTATCTGATGGACATCGCGATCGGCGAGGACGACGGCACGGAGAAGGGCCGGTGGCGGCTGCTGCTCCTGGAGGACTGCGACGAGCTGATCCGCGGCGAGGCCAAGCACACGGCGGGCCAGGCCCTGTCCCGGCTGCTGAACCTGACGGACGGTCTGCTGGGCCAGGGCCGCAACGTGCTGGTGGGGGTCACCACCAACGAGGACCTGGAACGGCTGCACCCGGCCGTCGTCCGGCCCGGCCGCTGCCTGGCCAGGATCGAGGTCGGCCAGCTGACCCGCCAGGAGTCGGTGGCCTGGCTGGGCACGGACGAGGGGGTCGGCCGGGAGGGCAACTCCCTGGCCGAGCTGTACGCGCTGCGCCGGGGCATCGGCCCCGCGTCGGTGCCGAAGCAGGACACGGGGGCGGACGCGGGGCTGTACCTCTGATCTCCCTACGCGGTCGCGGCTGAGAGGTCAGTCCCCGTACGCGGTCGCGGCTGAGAGGTCAGTCCCCGTACGCGGCCCGCACCGCGTCCTTGGCCAGCGACAGGGCCTGCTGCCGGGTGAGGCCGAGCCGCTCGGCGGTCTCGGCGTACTGCTGTGCGGCGGTCGCGGCCCGCTGTTCGGCCGCTCCCCCGGCGGCCGCGACGAACGTTCCGTTACGCCCCCGGGTCTCGATCACGCCGTCCGCCTCCAGGGCCCGGTAGGCCTTGGCGACGGTGTTGGCGGCGAGGCCCAGCTCCTCGGCGAAGCCGCGTACGGTCGGGAGCCGGTGGCCGACGGGCAGCGCACCGGAACGGGCCAGTTCGGAGAGCCGGTTGCGCAGTTGCTCGTACGGGGCGATGCCGGAGTCCGGGTCGAGGACGATCTTCTCAGTCACGGGCCGATTGTCCCCCACCGGCGGAAAAAGAGGAGGCGTTCGGGGCGCGGCTGCGCATACGGTCCACCGCATGACTGTGATCGTGCGTGATTTCCGCCCGTCCGACGCGGAGGCCTGGACCCGGGCCCGCCGGGCCTCGGTCCCCTGGATGGTGGCCACCCCCGAGCAGATCGTCCACGACCTGACGCACGCCCATCCGGACAAGCACTACCGGCTGCTGGTCGCCGAGGAGGACGGCGAGATCATCGCCACGGCCCAGGCGGGCATCGCCCACGAGAGCCCCGAGCCGGGGCAGGGCTACTTCACCCCGCAGACGCTCCCCGGCCGCACGAACCGCGGCGCGGGCTCGCTGCTGCTGCGCACGGCGGAGGAACACCTGGCCGGGGTCGGGGCCACGGTGCTGTACGCGTGGGTGCTGGACAACCCGGAGAGCCTGGAGTTCGCCCGTAAGCGGGGCTACGAGCCCAAGCGGTCGGCGCACTTCCAGCGGCTGGACCTCGCGGGCGGGGCCCTGCCGCCGCGTCAGGAGCTCCCGCAGGGGGTCGAGCTGCGGACCGGGGTGGACTTCGCCGACGATCCCCGGGCGCTGTTCGAGGCGGACTCCGAGGTGACGGTGGACGAACCGGGCGACATCACCTCCGAGCTGGACGACTACGAGGACTGGCTGACGAGCGTCTGGCGGCACCCGGCCTTCGACCAGGGGCTCACGTCGGTGGCGCTGGTGGACGGGAAGGTGGCGGCGTTCAGCGCGGCCACCACCGACGGCGAGCGGACCTATCTGAGCGCCATGACCGGCACCCTGCGGGAGTTCCGGGGGCGGGGCCTGGCGAAGCTGGCGAAGAACGACTCGCTGCACCGGGCGCGGGCGGCCGGCTACACGGACGCCTACACCTCCAACGACACCGGCAACGGCCCGATGCTGGCCGTCAACCAGTGGTTCGGCTACCAGGTCTGCGCGACGGAGGTCCGCCATGTCCGCACCCTCTGAGCCCCGCGCGGGCGGCCCGGAGGAGCTGGTCGTCGCCCTGACCAAGGCGGGCCGCACCAAGATCCGCTATCCGGCGGAGCTGGTCCGGGACGACGGCGTCCGCGTCACCGTCCGGGCGCCGTGGGCCGCGCCCGGGGTGCGGGACTTCGGCTTCGTCCGGTTCGAGCCGGGCGATGTGTTCACCGAGCACTACTGGCGGGACCGGTGGTTCGCGGTGAAGGAGGTCCGCACCGGCGACGGCGGGCTCAAGGGCTGGTACTGCGACATCACCCGGCCCGCCGTGCTCGCGGACGGGGTGCTGGCGGTCGAGGACCTGGACCTGGATCTGTGGGTCTCGGCCGACGGCTCGTGCGTCCTGCGACTGGACGAGGACGAGTTCGAGGCGAGCGGCCTGGCCGAGCAGGATCCGGCGGCGGCCGGTTCGGCGTCCTCGGCGTTGGACGAACTGGAACGCCTGGCGAGGTCCGAGGGGCTGGCTCCTCTGCTGGTCTGATCCGACCGGCCCCGCCCCGGGCCCTGTGTGCGGCTCCCGGCTCGGGGCCGGCGCGGTGGCTCCCCGTACTGCTCCCGGCTCGGGGCCGGCGCGGTGGCTCCCCGTACGGCAACCGGCTCAGGGGCGGCGCGGTGGCTCCCCGTACGGCAACCGGCTCAGGGGCGTGGCCGGGAGGCGGCGACGAGCTCCACCTCGTATCCCGCCGGGTCCTCCAGGTAGGCGGCGTGGTGCCCGTCGCCGCCCGCGTACGGATGGCGGTCGGCGAACAGCAGGCGCCAGCCGTACGCCGGGGCCTCGGCCGTCAGGGCGTCCAGGGCGGCCCGGTCCGCGACGTGGAACGCCAGGTGGTTGAGCCCGGGGCGGCGGCGGTCGTGATCACCGGCGACCAGGTCCGGGGAGTGTTCAAGGACGACATACGCGTCGCCGCGCCGCCAGCTGCGGCCATGGGCCCAGTGCTGGTACGGGACATGGCCGAGGCGGTCCAGCAGCCAGCCCCAACTGCGCTCCGCAGCCGCCAGGTCCGCCACCCACAGCTCGATGTGGTGCACCCGGCCGGTGGTCTCCCCGGCAGCCGGGAGCGGGACGGCCCGCCCGGCACCGCCCGGGACGTAAGCGATCGGCTCCCCGTCCCGATGCCAGTGGATCATGAAGTGCTCGCCCGCCCGGTAACCGTCCAGGCCCGCACGGCAGTACGCCACCATGTCGTCCGGTAGCGCGGCCAGCGGGAACCAGGCCAGCTCCGAGCACTTCTCCGGCTCCGCGTTGCGCGGCGGGCGCTCCGGGTCGTACTCCGCGACGAAGAACCAGCCCATGCGCGCCCCGCCGCCGGGGCCCCGGTGCTGCATCACGAGGGCCACCCGCAGCTCGTCGGGGTCCAGATCGAGGCCGATCTCCTCGGCGGCCTCCCGGATCATCGCCTCGCGGACGTCCTCGCCGTCCTCCGCGTGGCCGGAGGGCATGTGGAGCAGCCCGTCCGCGTAGCCGGTGTTGGAGCGGCGGGCCAGCAGGACGTCCGGGCCCCGGCGCAGGATCAGATGGACGTCGACCACTTCGGTGTGCCGGGACGCCGGCACCGCGCGGGCGATGAGCGCATAGCGTTCGTCGTCGACCTTCTTGCCCCAGAGCCGGCTGTCGGGGGCCAGGTCCTCGTGGTGGATGCGCTCGGTGTGGGCGGAGAGCAGGGCGGTGAGCGTGGTGGCGGACAGTCCGGTGCCGTTCCACACGCCTTCGACCAGGACGAGCCGCCCGCCCGGCTTCAGCAGGCCGAACCAGTGCTCCAGGGCTGCGGCCGGGTCGGGCAGCAGCCAGACGACATGCCGGGCCACGACCACGTCGAAGGCCCGCTCCCCGACCGGGGGCCGGGCGGCGTCCCCGACGAGGACCTCCGCGCCGGTCCCGGCGAGCTTGGCCCGGGCTTTTTCGGCCATGCGGGGCGAGCGGTCGACGGCGGTGACCCGGTGGCCCTGGCCCGCGGCGAGCAGCGAGAGGCTGCCGGTGCCGCACCCCAGGTCCAGCACGTCGCCGCGGGTGGCGGGCAGCCAGCTCTCCAGCCGCCCGGCCCAGGCGTCGCGCACCGCGGGGTCGAGGAGCCCGTGGTCGGGCTCCTCGTCGAAGGATCCGGCCGCCGCGTCCCAGTCGATCGTGGTCATGGCTCCGATGCTCTCAGCCGCCACTGACGGTGCGGGACTCCTCTGCCGTTTTCCGGCCACCGCGCAGCCGTGCGATCAGCCGGCCGATCAGCGGCCAGGCCACGATCAGCACCACGATCGCGTAGACGGTGACGGAGAACGGGGTGTTGACCAGGCCGGTCACACTGCCGTCGCTGATCTGGAGGGCGCGGCGCAGCTGCTGTTCGGCGGCCGGGCCGAGGATCACCCCGATGACGGCGGGCAGCACCGGTAGCCCGTACCGCCGCATCCCGAACCCGATCAGCCCGATGACCAGGAGGATCACCAGGTCGAGGGACTCTCCACCGACCGCGTACGCGCCGACGGCGGCGAAGAAGAGGATGCCCGCGTACAGATAGGGGCGCGGGATCCGCAGGAGCTTCGCCCAGACGGGCGCGAGCGGCAGGTTGAGGGCGAGCAGCAGCACCATGCCGACGAACAGCGAGGCGATGAGGCCCCAGACCAGCTCCGGTTCACGCTCGAACAGCAGCGGGCCGGGCTGGATCCCGTACTGCTGGAAGGCGGCCAGCATCACGGCGGCGACGGCGGTGGTGGGCAGTCCGAGGGTGAGCATCGAGACGAGGGTCCCGGCGGCGGAGGCGGAGGCGGCGGCCTCGGGTCCGGCGACGCCTTCGATGGCGCCCTTGCCGAACTGGTCGCGGTGCTTGGAGAGCCGCTTCTCGGTGACGTAACTGAGGAAGGTGGGGATCTCCGCGCCGCCCGCCGGGATCGCCCCGAACGGGAAGCCGATGACGGGCCCGCGCAGCCAGGGTTTCCAGGTGCGCTTCAGATCGGTACGGCCGAGCCAGGGCCGGCCGACGGGGATCGGCTTTCCGGTGGAGCGGCGCAGGTGGGCGGCGACCCAGAGGGCCTCGCCGATGGCGAAGAGCCCGACCGCGACGATCACCACGTCGACGCCGTCGGCCAGATGGAGCGAACCGAAGGTCAGGCGCTGCTGGCCGGTCATCTGGTCGAGGCCGACCAGGCCGATGGTGAGGCCGATGAGGAGGGAGGCGATACCGCGGATGCGGGAGGCGCCGAGGACGGAGGTGACGGCGATGAAGGCCAGCACCATGATGGCGAAGTAGTCGGGTGCGCCGATGCCGATGGCGAGCGATGCGACGGTCGGGGCGAGGACGACCAGCAGGATCGTGCCGATCATGCCGCCCGCGAAGTGACCGATCGCGGCGGCGGCGAGCGCCTGGGCGCCCCGTCCGGCCTTCGCCATCGGGTTGCCCTCGATGGCGGCGACCACGGCGGCGCTCTCACCGGGGGTGTTGAGGAGGATGGAGGTGGTGGAGCCGCCGAACATCGCCCCGTAGTAGATGCCCGCGAACATGATGAACGCGCCGGTCGGGTCGAGTCCGTACGTCACCGGGAGCAGCAGCGCCACGGCCATCGCCGGGCCGATGCCCGGCAGCACGCCGATCGCCGTGCCGAGCAGGACGCCTGTCGCGGCCCACAGGAGGTTCATCGGGGTGAGCGCGGTACCGAAGCCGTCGATGAGGGAGTTGAGGGAATCCATCGGTCAGAGCACCCCCATCAGCGGGCCGCCCGGAAGGGGGACACCGAGCAGGTTGTCGAAGACGAAGTAGGTGAAGAGGGAGAGCCCGGCCGCGATGAGCGGGTCGCGGTCGTAGTGGCGGCTGCCCAGTGCGTAGGCGGCCCCCCAGAAGAGCAGCGCCCCGGCGATCGGGAAGCCGAGCGGGCCGATCAGGACGGCGGCGGCGAGGAAGACCCCGGTGAGCAGGAGGACGGTGCGCCAGTCGGCGGGCTCGTCGAGGTCGACGTCCTCGCCGCCCTCTGCCTCACCGCGTCCGCCGCGCAGGACGTCGACGGCGAGCAGGGCCCCGACCAGGAGGAGCCCGGCGCCGACGACGAAGGGGACGGTGCGGGGGCCGATGGGACCGCGCTGGGCGATGTCGACGTCCATGGTGAGGGCGTCGGTGAGGACGAGCACGCCGAGCGCGAACAGCAGCACACAGACGCCGAGTTCGGAGCGTTCGCGCAGCCAGGCGCGGGTGGTGTTCCCGCTCGCACCTGTGGGTTCGGCCGACCCGGCGGGTCCGGCGGTTTCGGCCGATCCGGTGGACCCGGCGGGTTCTGTCGATTCGGTGGTCACAGTCCCAGCTCCTTGAGGACGGTGGCGACGCGCCGGTCCTGCTCGTCGAGGAAGTCGCCGAAGGGTTCACCGGCGAGGAAGGCGTCGTCCCAGCCGTTCGTCTTCATCGACTCCTTCCACTCCTTCGAGGCGTGGAGCTTGCGGATGAGACCGGTGAGCTTGTCGCGTTCGGCGTCCGAGAGGCCGGGCGGTGCGACGATGCCGCGCCAGTTGGTGAACTCGGTGTCGAGTCCGGCCTCGCGCAGGGTGGGGGCGTCGAGGCCCGGCACCCGCTGGGGGCCGGTCACGGCGAGCAGCCGCAGCTCGCCCGCCTCGATCTGGTCGCGGTACTCGCCGAGGCCGGAGACCCCGAAGCCGACCTTGTTGCCCAGGATGGAGGCGAGGAGTTCGCCGCCGCCGTCGAACGGCACGTAGTTGACCGTCTTCGGCGCGATTCCGGCTGCCTGCGCCATGAGCATCGGGGCGAGGTGGTCCGGGCCGCCGGGCGAGGAGCCGCCGCCTACGGGGACCCGGGCCGGGTCCTTCTTCCAGGCGGCGAGGAGGTCGGCGATGGTGCGGTAGGGCGAGTTCTTGGCCACCACCACGATGTCGGGCTCCTCGGTGAGCCGGGCGATCGGGGTGGTGTCGGCGAGGGTGCTCGGGGACTTGTTGGTGTGGACGGCGCCGACGACGCCGAGGCCCATGGAGAGCGCGAGCTTGCCGTTGCCGTGTTCGCCGACGAGCCGGGTCAGGCCGACCGTTCCGCCGGCGCCCGGCAGGTTGAAGACCTCGATGTTGTGGGTGAGTCCGGCGTCCTCGGCGTTCTTGGCCATGGTGCGGGCGGTGATGTCGTAACCGCCGCCGGGGGTGTTGGGGACCATGAAGCGGAGCCCGGGAATCTGAGTGCCGGTGTCGGAGCCGTCGCCCGTGGAGAGCAGGGGTGGCCCCACCACCACGAGCAGCGCGGCCCCGAACAGGGCGAGGAGAGTGCGCAGTCGCACAGGTTCCGCCTTTCGCTGTGAAGTGGCCCACATGTTGCCTGCGCGTTAAGAAGCTGTCTCTCTTCCGGTATCAACGGACGTTGTGGTCGTTGAGGTCGCGGCCTACCGTGGCGGCGTGACGACGGTGCTGGTGGTGGACGACGACTTCATGGTCGCGAAGCTGCACGGCCGCTATGTGTCCGCGATGGACGGTTTTACGGTGGTAGGGGTGGCGCACAACGGCGCGGATGCCCTGAGGGCCGCCGAGCGGCTGCACCCCGATCTGGTGCTGCTCGACATCTATCTGCCGGACATGGACGGGATCGACGTCCTGCGCGCCCTGCGCACGGCGGAGGAGCGGGACGCCTCCCGCCCCAGCACGGACGCCCTGTTCATCACGGCGGCCCGGGACGCCGGGGTGATCCGGGCGGCGCTGCGGGCCGGCGCCCTCCACTACCTGATCAAGCCGTTCAACCGGTCCGCCCTCCAGGAACAGCTACGCCATGTCGCCTCGCTGCGGACCCGCCTGGACGAGCTGGGAGAGGCCCGCCAGGAGGACGTCGACCAGATCTTCGGCACCCGCCCACCCGGCTCCCGCGAGCTGCCGAAGGGCCTGGCCGCCCCCACGGCCGACCTGGTGGAACGCACCCTGCGCGACCACCCCGGGGGCCTGTCGGCATCGGAGTGCGCCGAGGCGGGATCCCTGTCCCGGGTGAGCGCGCGCCGCTACCTGGAGTGGTTCGCCGGAACGGGCCGCGCGGAGGTGACGCTGCGCTATGGGGGGACGGGGCGGCCGGAGCGGCGGTACCGGTGGAAGGGGTGAGGGGGCCGGGGCGCCGCTGAACCTGGAGCGCGTCGCGCCCCCAGGGTCACCTCATCGCGTCGGGCCTCCGGGTCGCATCCGCGCGATCGCCTCGCGGACGTGCTCGAGCCGCAGCCGGTTCTCCTCCAGCCACCCGGTCGCCACGTCCACGGGAACCCGTACGGCAATCTGCGTCGATGACGAGTCGTGCACCGTCACCTCCAGCGGATCGTCGGGGACCACGGAGAGCCACGCACTCCGACCGCCGGGCGGCCACTCGGCTCCCTCCTCCGCCTCGAGCGCATCGAGACAACGGCCCCACTCATCCAGGCCCCCGCCTGAAATGTGCAGTCCCACAGTGCCGTTGACGAAGTCGCTCTCCAGCACGATCTCGGCCGCGTAGTAGCTCTCCTCCCCCGGCACCATCGGTGCATCACACGCGACCCGGAGGGTCACGCTCTGCACCCGGTCAGCGAACCGGAAGAGCTCCACGGCATGCACACCGTCGATCACGACACCTCATGGACGAGTGGGCGAACCGGACGCTCCGATCCTCTCGCACCCGGTCCGCAACGATGGTGGCGGCCTCCTACCTGAGCGCCCTCTTAGCCCCTCCTTAACCGCACCATAAGGATCACCCTCACCCCTCCCAACAGGGGTTTTCGCCCTTCCGAGCGGCTAGCTTGCTGATCGCCACCCCCCGACAGCACTGCCGTTTCGAAGGAGTTCCACCCATGACCGCTCGTCGCAAGGCCGCCGGAGTTCTCGCCCTCGGACTCGCACCGCTCGCGCTCGCCGGGCTGACCGCCACGCCGGCCGTCGCGCACGGTTCGCTGACCGATCCGGTGAGCCGGGTGTCGGCGTGCTTCGCGGAGGGGCCGGAGAGTCCGAAGTCGGCGGCGTGCCAGGCGGCCGTCGCGGCGGGGGGTACGCAGGCGCTGTACGACTGGAACGGCGTCAACATCGCCAACGCGGCGGGCAAGCACCGTGATCTGATCCCGGACGGCAAGCTCTGCAGCGCGGCCAACGACAAGTTCAAGGGCCTCGACCTGCCGCGCGCCGACTGGCCGGCCACCGCGCTGTCGGCGGGCAAGCACACCTTCCGGTTCCGGGCGACGGCCCCGCACAAGGGGTCGTTCGAGCTGTACATGACGAAGCCGGGGTATGACGCCACGAAGCCGCTGGCCTGGTCGGACCTGGAGGCGAAGCCCTTCGCCGAGGTCACCGACCCGGTGCTGGAGAACGGTTCGTACGTCTTCGACGGGACGATCCCCGAGCGCTCCGGGCGCCAGCTGGTCTACACGATCTGGCAGCGTTCCGACTCCCCCGAGGCCTTCTACGCCTGCTCCGACGTGACGTTCGGCGGCGGGTCGGCGGGCGGCGGGTCGGCGGAGAAGGAAGAGGGTGAGCAGGGGTCCGGTGGTGACGCCGGTGCCGAGGCTCCGGCGCCGGCTCCCTCCGCGCCGTCCGAGGAGGCGATCACCGAGGGCGCCGAGAAGTCCTCCGTCGAGCACAACGGCCACGGTGACGACGACGCCGGCACCGGGGCGAAGGTCACCGCCGCCGCTCCGGCCGCCCCGGAGACGAAGGCCGAGGGCAACGCCCCCGAGGTGAACACCGCGAGCAAGGACGAGGTGCTGGCCGAGACCGGTGGTTCCAGCAGCAGCACCTACCTGGCGATCGGGGGCGCCGGAGTGCTCGCCGCCGGTGCGGCCGTGCTGTTCGCCTCGCAGCGCCGGCGGGCCGCCGCCGCGGCGGGGCGCCACAGCCGCTGACCGCGGCGCCCCTCTCCGTACCCCTGCCGCGTCCCTCCGGGACGTCGGGCGCGGCAGGACATGAGACGGGCCGGGGCCCGCTGTCCGTACTGTCGGACGGCGGGCCCCGGCCCGTTGCCGTGCGGTGGGTCAGCCGATGACCGAGGCGCAGGTGGTCGGGGTGGCGCGGGCCGGGTCGAGGGCGTTGGCCACCTCGTGGAAGGCGATGCGGTCGACGGTCCCGATCGCGACGTGCTCGGAGAGGTCGACCGGGCACAGGTCCTGGAGCAGCACATTGCGTACGTTCGGCCCGTCCAGGTACTGCGTGCGGTACGGGGTCACGACCTGGTCGTACTTGGTCGCGATGACGGTGTAGCGGACGCCGGGAACGGTGTCGCCGCCCGCCGTGAGCTTGGTGATGAAGGGCGACCCCGCGACCTGGTCGGCGAGTCCGGGGGTCTTGTCGCTGATGAACTTCTCCACGCCGGGGAAGTACGGCAGGAGCCTGGTGAGGCCGAGCAGCGTGGTGCCGTGGTTGTCCGGGGCGATGCCGACGAGGGCGTTGACCTTGTCGGCGCCGCCGAGGAACTTCAGGTAGTAGTTCGGCATCATGCCGCCCTGGGAGTGGCCGACGATGTCGGCCTTCGGGGCTCCGGTGGCGTCGAGCACCTTGTCGACGAACACGTCGAGCTGTTCGGCGGACTTGTCGATGGGTCCGAGGCCGTGGAAGAACGGCACGCCCGGCAGCTGGCCGTAGTCGAGGGAGAAGACGCAGTAACCCCGGTTGACCAGGTAGGGGGCAAGGACCAGCCAGTTGTCGATCGAGTTCCCGAAGGTTCCGTGGACCAGGACGACCGGGCGGGGATGAGCGGCGGAAGGCTTGCAGGAGTAGTCGTTCCAGCCTCGCGACGTGGCCGCTTCGGCAGCGGGGGCCGCGCTCGCGGTCGCCGTGGGGGCGACGAGAACGGTGAGGGCGAGAAGCAGGGCGGCGAGCAGACTGCGCGTGCGGGGAACGCGCGCAGCACGGAACCAGGGCAGCATCGTGGGGTCTCCTTGCGGCTCAAGGGAGGTGCGATGGCGGTGCGCCCTGTGGTCCGGACCACAAGCTTTATGTGCTCATGCCAAGCTACGCACGAGTAAGCAGGCGAGGGAAGTTACGCGTCGGTAAAAAGTGGCGCGACCCCGGGCGGGATCACGTAATGACGTCGGCCGCGGCCAGAGCCCCGACGGCCACCCCGACCGACGTGCGCCCCAACTCCCGGTGCCGGACGGACAATTCCCGATGTCCACTCGGTGCGACATCTAGGCATGACGCGTTCATGACGACATGCTGCTCCTGCTCCCTCGCACCACCCGGCGAGGAGCGCCTCAGGAGCAACTCCCTTCACCCCCACGGAGGTCGTCCATGCGTCGTCGCTTCACGGTTCCGCTCGCCGCCGTCGCCCTGTCACTCCCCCTCACCCTGGGCTCCGCCGTCTCCGCCTCGGCCGCCCCCGCGGACAAGCCCCAGGTGCTCAGCTCCTGGACCCAGACGAGCGCCTCCAGCTACAACGCCTGGAACGCCGCCCGCAACAACCAGGGCGCCTGGGCGGCGTACGGCTTCGACTGGTCGACGGACTACTGCAGCAGCTCCCCCGACAACCCCTTCGGCTTCCCGTTCCAGAACTCCTGCGCCCGCCACGACTTCGGGTACCGGAACCACAAGGCCGCGGGCACGTTCTCCGCCAACAAGGCCCGGATCGACTCCGCCTTCTACGAGGACCTCAAGCGTGTGTGCGCCGGCTACTCGGGCGCGACGAAGACCTCGTGCAACAGCACGGCCTGGACCTACTACCAGGCCGTGAAGGTCTTCGGCGTCTCCCCGGCGGACGGGGGCGCCCGCAATCTGCCCCGGGCCGCCTGAGCCCGATCTCGATCACGTCCGGGCATACGGGAAGGGCCCCCGGCGAACCGGGGGCCCTTCCTCGCGCCGTCGCACGGTGGAGCGGTGGTGCGTGTCAGCCGATCTCGGCGCCGTAGGCGGCCAGCGCCTCCGGGACCGGCTGGAAGAAGGTCGTACCTCCCGAGGAGCAGTCGCCGCTGCCGCCCGAGGTCAGACCGAGTGCGGTGTCGCCCGCGAAGAGGGCGCCGCCGCTGTCGCCCGGCTCGGCGCAGACCGTCGTCTCGATGAGGCCGTTGACGATGTCGCCGTTGCCGTAGTTGACCGTGGCGTCCAGCCCGGTGACCTCGCCGTCGTGCACCTGGGTGGTGGAACCGCTGCGGGTGACCGCCTGGCCGACCGTCGCGTCACCGGCCTGGGTGATCGCCTGGGTGGAGCCGTCGTAGAGGTTCACCTCGCTCGGGTGCTCGGTGTCCGAGGTGTACTTGACCAGGCCGTAGTCGTTCTCCGGGAAGCTGGAGCCCTCGTTCGCCCCGATCTCCGCGCCGCCCTGGCTGTCCGACCAGCTGCTGACGGACTCGGTGCAGTGCCCGGCGGTCAGGAAGTACGGTTCGCCGTCCTTGACCACGTTGAAGCCGAGCGAGCAGCGGGAGCCGGAGCCCCAGATCGCGTCGCCGCCCGCGATCAGCGGCTTGAACTCACCCTTGGTCTTCGTGAGTTCGGCCTTGCCGCCGAGGCCATCGACCACGGCCGAGAGCTTCTTCCAGGCCGCGCCGTCGACCGTGCTGTCGGCGGTGACCTTCACCTTGTTGGTCACCGGGTCGACGGCCCAGGAGGTGCCCGGGATCGTCGCCTTGTCGGTGAGGGTCTGCCGGGCCGACTTCAGCTCGGCGAGGGAGTTCTGCACGATTCTGGCCTTGGCGCCCGCCTGGCGGACCTGCTCGGCGCCGGCCTCGTCGACGACGTTCACGACGAGAGCCTTCGCCGTCGTGTCGTAGTACGAGCCCGCCGCGTCCGCACCCAGATCACGGTCCAGGCTGTCGGCGAGCTTTCCGGCCGCGTCCGCGCTGAGAGTCTTGGCCGCGAACTGCGGCACATCGTCACTGGCGTTCGCAGACTGGAACGTGAATCCCGCTGCGACCAGGGCGACGACGGCCGAGCCGGCCAGCGTCGCGCGCTTCCTGGATATGCGTCGATGCTTCAACTTCGACCTCCTGTGGGGCCGCGCACGGAGCATGTGGGGTGCCCGTACACGGAGGATGGGGCGCCCACTATTCCGAGGCCGGGAAACGCACACAAGGCCGACTTCCGGACGTGCACACGACACCGACGCTTCGCCCTCGGGTCGTTCACTTACCCCGGGTCACGCCATGTCGGTTCCCTTCGCAAACACCCGCTGCAACCGTCGACGGCCCCAGGGTGAGGACTAGTCCTGTCCGATTCTCGCCCCCTCGGTCCGGATGGTGGTGCGGTCCGTCCGGATGGCGACGGGAATCGTCCCTCGGCCGCCTCCCAGGACCTTCACAGTTCCTCGTCGACGAACGGTCCCCGTAACGCCCCTGATGGGTCATCATCGAAACGGCGGCAGGCACCGGGAGCACCACGGGTCCGGGCCCGCCGGGTGACCGGTTGACCGAGCGGGGGAGGCACGGGTGCGCAATCGGGTGCTCGCGGCGGACGGGCGGCATCTGATGGTCGAGCGGATGGGCGATCCACGGGGAAGACCCGTCTTCCTCCTCCACGGCACCCCGGGCAGCCGGCTCGGCCCCGCTCCCCGCGGCATGGTCCTCTACCAGCGCCATACGCAGCTGATCGCCTACGACCGCCCGGGCTACGGCGGCAGCGACCGCCACGAGGGCCGGCGGATCAGCGACGTCGTCGAGGACGTCCGCGCCATCGCCGACGCGCTGGCACTCGACCGCTTCGCCGTGGTCGGCCGCTCCGGCGGGGCCCCGCACGCCCTGGCCTGCGCGGCGCTGATGCCGGAACGGGTCACCCGGACCGCGGCCCTGGTCAGTCTCGCACCCCGGGACGCGGCCGGGCTCGACTGGTTCGAGGGGATGAGCGCGTCCAATGTGCTCGCGTACTCCACGGCGGCCGACGACCCGGAGTCCCTGGCACGGTCCTTCATCGTCCGCTCGGCACAGATCCGGCAGGACCCGGTCCGGCTGCTGGACGATCTGCGCCGGGAACTGACCGACTCCGACCGGCTGGTGGTCAACGACGCGGGCATCCGGTCCATGCTGCTGCGCAACTTCAGCGAGGGGCTGCGCAACTCGGCGTACGGCTGGATCGACGACGCCATCGCGTTCTGCCGCCCCTGGGGGTTCGATCCGGCCCACATCGTCGGCAAGGTGCTGCTCTGGCACGGGGAGAAGGACGTCTTCTCCCCGGTCGGCCACTCCCGCTGGCTGGCGGGGCAGATCCCGGGCGCCACGACCGTACTGGAGCCGAGGGCGGCGCACTTCGACGCGTTCCCCATGCTCCCCCGCATCCTCGACTGGCTGCTGGACGAGCGGGAGCACTGCGGCGGGAACTGACCCCGGCCGCCGTGCGCCGGGAGGAGGAGGGGGCGTCCGGCCCTGATCCGCCGGACACCCCCTGGCCTCCCGGCGCGAGGTGCGTCACACCGACATGGGTTCCAGCTCCCGCCGGAACCGCTCCTCGGACCGGGCGATCCGGACCAGCGGATGGTCGTCGCCGAGCAGGCGCGACAGGTCGGGAACGATGTCCGCCCGCAGCTGTACCGCCTCCTCCTCGCGCCCCATGGCGTCCAGCGTGACCGCCATGTTCGAGGTCATGGCCAGGGTCTCCGGATGGTGCGCCCCGAGCGCCTCCCGCAACTGGCCGCACAGCCGCTGCTCGGTCTCCAGCACGATGTCCAGCTCACCCCGGTCCGCCGTCGCGCTGGCCAGGTTCATCACACAGAACAGGGTGTTGGGGTGCTCCCGGCCGAAGGCCTCGCGCATGCCCGCGACGACCAGTTTCAGCACCCGCTCCGCCGCTTCCGGCTCTCCGGCCCCGGTCAGATAGACGCCGAGGTTGTTCTGCGCGGCCAGGGTGTACGGGTGCTTCTCCCCCGGCACCTTCATGTACTGGTCGACGACCTCCTGCGCCGTGTCCCTCGCCTCGGCACTCTCCCCGGCCGCGAACAGGTCGGCGGCGAGGTTGAGGTCGCAGGCCAGTGAATCGGGGTTGGCGGTGGTGTACTTCGCCCGGTACCGGGCGCGGGTCGCCACCGTGAGACGGCGCGCGTCCTCCAGCCGGCCCGCCCTGCGCAACGACACCGCGAGGCTCTTGGCGGCGCTCAGCGTGGTCGGGAAGCTGCGGCCCATCGTCTCCTTGAAGCTGTTGTACGTCGTGCTGAGCAGTGCCGCCGAGTCCTCGTAACGCCCGACTTCCCGCAGGTCACGGGCGAGGTTCATGGCCGAGGAGAGGCTGTAGGGGTGTTCCGCTCCGAGCACCTGGGTGCGGAGGTCGTAGACGTCCTGGTCGATCTCCCGGGCGCGGGCATACTGGCCGACGCTGCGCAGGTTCAGCGCCAGGTTGTTGGCCGCGGCCAGGGTCCGGGGGTGGGAGTCGTGGAAGATCTGCCCGAACCCCTCGTGGGCCTCGGTCGCCATCTCGATCGCCCCCGCGTAGTCCCCCAGCAGGCCGAGGTCGATGGCCAGGCTGCTGGTGGTCATGTACGTGTGCGGGTGCTCGGGTCCCAGCACCTCGCGCTGGCGTTCCAGGGTGACCTGGTCCAGCTCCCTCGCCTCCACGTAACGCCCGCGTGTGCGAAGGATGTTGGAGAGGTGGAAGCGGAGGTAGAGGTACTGGAGATCGCGCTCGCCCAGCTTCTCGCGCCAGAGCTCGCGCAGATCCTCGCCCAGCGCCCACGCGGTCCTGACGTCGCCGCGCTTCCAGAGGTAGCGGACCCGGTCGATCAGGAGCCTGCGGGTCTCCGGCTCGGTGCAGTTGCGGGCGTCGGAGGGGCCGAGGTGCGGCCAGATCGTGGCGAAGGTCGGCCAGGTGGCCGGATTGTCTATCGGCTCGTCGTCGTCGGGCCGGGCCCCGGCGAGGATGCGGTGCACGACGTGCCGGGCCTCACGCTGCTCCTCCTCGCTGAGCTGTGCCTTGATCACGGCCTGGACGAGGCGGTGCACCTGGATGGAGTTGGAGACCTGGTCGACCTTGGCGAGGGCGAAGCGGCCGATCTCCCGGATGACCCGGCCGAGCACCAGCTTCTCCTGGAGCGAGGAGTCGTACGGCTTCAGCGCGTCGATCATCTCCTTGCTGTAGAGGAGGTTCGCGGAGATCGGCTCCGGGGCGAAGAAGGCACAGAGCTGAAGCAGCCGAACGGCGGCGGGCGAACGCTCCTTGAGCCGGGAGATGGAGATGTTCCAGGTCGCTGCGACCGGCTCCGGGTAGCCGGCCGGCTGGTTGAGCGCGAGGACCTGGGTCGCCTGCTGGGCGAGCTGTTCGAGATAGGTGCCGATGGGGGTGGCGGTCTCCGCGATCCAGGCGGCCGCCTGCTCCACGGCCAGCGGCAGGTCGCCCACCGCGGTCGCCACCTGGTCGGCGTCGTCGTCGCTGAGCCCCGGGGCCCGGCGCTGGAGGTGTTCGATGGACTCCTCGCGGAGGAAGACGTCCACGGGCAGCGCGTCACCGTGCTGGGACCAGCTCTGGTTGCGGGAGGTCACCAGGATGTGGCCGGACCCTCCCTGCGGGAAGTAGCGGCGCAGCTGCTCGGGGTCGTCCGCGTTGTCGAAGACCAGCAGCCAGCGGTCGGAGGGCACCCCGCGCCGCAGCAGGTCGACGGCCTCCTGGGAGGCGGCCGCCATGTCGTCGCCACCCTGGGCGCCGAGCCGGCCGGCGAGTTCGGCGAGCGAGGCGACGACGTCGTCGGGCTGCTCGGACGATATCCACCACACCAGGTCGTAGTCGGCCATGAAGCGGTGCACGTACTCCAGGGCCACCTGGGTCTTGCCGACGCCGCCGAGTCCGTACAGGGTCTGCGGCTGCGGCAGGACGACGGCCAAACCGCCGCCGAGCTGGTCGCGCATCCGCTCCAGGACGAGCGAGCGGCCAGTGAAGCCGGGGTTGCGGGGCGGCGCGTTCCAGATCCTCGGCACGGTGCCGGGGAAGCGGGGCCCGGGCGAGACCCCGTCGGTCACCTGCACCGGGCGGTCCAGGGCCCGCATCACGGCGGTGGTGGCGTGCACCTCGTCCAGCCGGTAGAGGTCGATCGGGTTCCGGTCGATGTACGGGGTGGTCAGCCGTACGTCCCCGACCCGCAGCGGGACCAGCCGGCGGCGACCGCTGCCCATGGACTCGGATGCGGTCCGTTCCCACAGCTCGACCGCGCGCTGGGACTTGAGATAGGCGCTGGAGAGCAGGACCACGGTGCGGGCGGCGTTCTCGGCGGTGGTGTCGGCCGGCTCCTCGGGCGGGCGTTCGGCGGAGACGTCGCGCGGGACGACGCGGAAACCGGCCCGGGTGAGGATCGATTCGAGCCAGTCGGCCCACATCCGGTTCTCCGCCACATAGCTGAGGTGGAGATCGGCGGGCAGGGCGGGCCTGCGCCGGGTGAAGGCGTCGCGGATCCGCAGCCGGACCTCCTCGCCGACCGGGGGCATCGAGGTGATCTCCCGGTCGGTGATGACCGCGGTGAGCCGTTCGAAGGCGGAGAGCAGCGAGTTGGTGAGCCCGGCCTCGTCCCCGAAGGTGGCCAGCGTCTCCTCGTAGGCGTAGTAGGGCCGGTACGGGATCTCCACCGCCCCCCAGTAGGCGGTGAGTTCATCGCCGGACAGATCGCGCGGCAGCCGGTCGAACTTGAGCCGGGCCAGCGCCCGTCCGGCGTCCGCCTTCTCCTTCTCGCCCTCGTCGATCCGCATCGGTACGGGGTAGAGGGCGATCGGGCGGCCGGTGTTGCGCTCGGCGATCTGGCGGGCGACGGAGGCCGCGCCGTCGATGGACTGGTCGCTGAGGGTGAAGCAGTCGACGAGCACGTCCGGGAGGTGGACGGTGCAGATGTCGGCGATGTCGCTGAGGCCGGTCCGGCTGTCGATGAGGACGTAGTCGTAGTTGGCCTTCATGTCGTCGCGCAGGGCGTCGAAGAAGTGGCCGCCGCCGAACCGGTCGTAGAAGTTGTCCCAGTCGAAGGTGGAGACCGTGGCGCTGTACTCGCGGTTCTGCCGTCCGGCGGAGACGAAGTCGAGCGTGCCGCCCTGCGGGAACTCCCAGCCGAGCGACTCAGGGGTCAGCGACACGGCGTGCGGCTGGATACGGGCGTAGTCGCGGTGCCAGTCCTCGGCGCGCTGGGCGGGGCTGGTCGCGGCCCAGGCGTACTCGGTGATCAGGTCGATCACACCGGTGGTGGCGCCGAGGGTGGACGGGTCGAGGAAGGGGTGGAAGAACCGGTGGAGTCCGGGGGCTTCCAGGTCCCAGTCGACGGCCAGCACCCGCTTGCCGTTGGCCGCGAGGATCCAGGCCGTGTTGGCGAGCGCCATGGTGCGCCCGGTACCGCCCTTGTACGAGTAGAAGGTGACGATGCGCCCGTCACGACCGGCACTCATAGGTCCTCCGCTTCCGTCGCAGGGTCGTGCGGGTCGGGTATGTAGCTCGTGTTGCCCATAGGGCCGGTGAGCCGGGTCCGCTCGCCGGATCCGCCGCCGGATCCGGGCGGGTAGGCCTTCGCGTGCTTCAGATACTGCTGGGCGGCCACCTCGACCACCTGGGGCAGGAGCTGGCCGAACGCCTCCATCGTCGGCACTCCTTTGGCGGCGGCACGGCACAGGGCCCGGCCCTGGCCCATCTTGACCGGCATGACCGCTTCGAGCTTCTCGGTGAGCTCCGTCTCCGCCGCTCTGCTCTGGTGGTCCTCGCGGCTCCACGGGACGACCATGGTCACCCAGGGCCGGTTCTCCGCGTCGAAGGCGGCGAGCCTGCGGCAGTGGTCCTCGTCCCGCAGGGCCCAGCGGTCGACGAGCAGGATCTCGGGGGTGCTGGGCGGGGCCTTGCCGTCGTGCCGGTCCTCGTCGAACGAGGTGATGACGGCCTGGTAGTTGAGCGAGCGGACCAGTTCCTCGGCCACGTAGGCCAGCGGCCGGGCGGAGGCGGGGTAGTACGGGTTCCAGTCCTGGGGATGGTCGCCGTAGTGGTCGCTGTTGCGTCCCTCGGGCAGATCGTGGCGGGTGGGCGCCGCGATGGTGATCTGCATCGGCCGGGGGGCGCCGACTCCGCTGCTGGGGGAGCCGAAGGCGCTGGGGGCGAGCCGGTAGTCGACGGGCCGGCCGGTGTCGATGCGGACCGAGTCGGCGACGCTGACGATGCGTTTGGCCAGTTCGTAGACGGCCCGTTCGTACTCCTCGGCGAAGAGTCTGAGCTTGATCAGACCGTAGAGGCCGTCACTGACGTACCGTTCGCCGAAGTCGCGGTGGTTGAACTGCAACCGCTCAGCGGAGCCGGGCAGTTGGCTCGGGGGAACCGGCACCCAGAGCGCGGGGACGATGGCCTCGGCCGGCTGGTTGGAGCGGGCCCGGTGGTGGATGGCCCGCTGTTCGAAGGCGTACCACTCCTTGCCGCACATCTCGCTGGCGAAGTAGCGCGGCGAGAACAGCGGAACGAAGACCCGGCAGGTGGCGAGGACGTCGCCGAGCCGTTCCGACCAGCCCTCGCCGGAGCGTATCTCCCGGTCCATGAAGCCCGCGGGGGCGCCGGCGGGTAAGTCGGTCATGGCCATCACATGG
Source organism: Streptomyces globisporus C-1027 (assembly GCF_000261345.2). Taxonomy (NCBI): domain Bacteria; kingdom Bacillati; phylum Actinomycetota; class Actinomycetes; order Kitasatosporales; family Streptomycetaceae; genus Streptomyces; species Streptomyces globisporus. The sequence goes on from NZ_CP013738.1 coordinate 1,490,412, forward strand.
CCGCAGAGATCCTGGAAAAGCCGTTCGACCCACATATCGGGGTCCGTGCCGGCGCCGTACCCGGGCGTGTGGGCGTAACTCAGAAAGAAATACGGCCGATGGCCCACCGCTCGCTGTTGCGTCGATGCGTGCACCCGCCCCCCGTCCTGTATGAGCACTCGCATCCCGGAAGGAGGAAGGGAGTGCAAGCGAACTCATCATTCCGGAGCGGGCCGCATTCCAGCCCCTCCCGTTCGGTCATTCGAACGTCACTTTCCGGTCAGAGGCCAGGACGTTCACCGAAGGACCGGACGGCGAGAGGCTCCTTCCGTGATTCTTACCGGCCGCACTCCGCGTTCCGCTGATCTCCTTGCGGACAGCGGCGATCAGCTGTTTTCCGTCGACCGTCACCTCCGCCGCTTTTTCGATCATGTCGAGTGCTTCCGGAACACCCGTGAGGAAGCGCGGTTCGTAAAGCCCGAGCCCCGCCCGTTCGAATGTCTCGGCCAGCAGTTGGGAGAACGTCACGTGTTCGCTCCCCCAAGGCGTTCGATGGTCCCAGGTACCGTCCAGGGCGTAAAGATCCGTCACTTCACCGAGCGCGCGCAGTTTCGCCCGGCGAAATCCGCTGAGCAGGCCGAGTGCCAGCTCGTCCGCGCCGGTCAGCGGCCCGGCGCCGAGTGCGCCGGGTCCGTGGTGCCCCGGCGCGGCCGCCCCGGTGGACAGCGGGGTGAGCGTGGTGAGCGTACGGGCGGCCTCGGCGGCCTGGTCCGGTACGGCGTCGGCCAGCAGCGACCAGGCCTCGGCGATGCGGTGTGCCCAGGCCTCGGCGTCCTCCGCTTCCAGACGGTCGGCCGCGGGGGCGTCGAAGCAGTCGCGGAGGGGGTCGAGGTCGTCCAGGAGGAGGGCGGGGGCCGGTGCCTGCCGCAGGACGCGCACGGGCAGCCAGTGCGGGGCTTCGGGCTCGTCGGGTGCGACGCGCCGTTCGGTGCCGGGTGTGGCGTCCGTCCCCCGGACGAGGAATCCGCCGTCCGCGGGGTGCACGACGGCCGTCCCCCGCTCCCCCGGACCGCCGAGGACCACGGTGCCGAGGGTGGGCAGGTGGAGTCTTCCGTCGCGGTACGCCACGGGGACGGGGAGGTCGAGCCGGGCGCGGACGGCGGCGGCGGCCACGGTCGCGGCGAGCCGTTCGGCGGCGGGTTTTGTGAGTCCTCGGCCGGCGTCGACGTCCGCCAGGGCGTCGACCAGCCAGGTACGGGTGTAGGGGTGCGCGAGGACCGCGTCGAGCGCGTCGGCGCCGGCGGTGTCCGCCTCGACCGCCGCGGCGAGCCGCCAGGCGTCGTCCCAGAGCGCTCCGCCCCGCCCGCCGAGGGTGTCGTGGACCAGGGCGAGCAGGGTCCGGGTCAGGTCCTGGTGGGCGGCGAGCAGGGCGTCCGGCGACCGGACGGCGGGTGACTCGGTGGCGGCGGCCGTCCGTTCCTCGATGCCCCGGATGAGGGCGGCCAGGTCGTCGCTGTACACGGACGGGTTGTCGAAGCCCCCGCCGGAGTCGTCGGAGCGGTACCGGTGGGTGTAGAGCCCGCCGCCGCACGAACGTACGACCGGGCAGCTGCGGCAGGTCTCGCTGACGCCGGCCAGACCGAGCTGGCGCGCCCGGACGCCGGGGTGGGCGGCGACCTCGTCGAAGGTGTTGCGGAAGACGTCGAACCCGGTGGCGGCGGCGCCCTCGTAGGCGCTCTTGAGCGAGTCGACCTGTTCCAGCTTCCCGTCGGTCTCGATGACGACGAGGTCGGTGGGGGCGAGACCCAGGGACTCGGTGAGGCTGGGGCCGCCGCTCAGGCTGGAGAGCACCGAGGCGAACATCCGGACGGGCATGGGGCGGCCCTGTTCCGTCCAGCGGTCGAAGACCGTCAGGAGCCATGCGGCGTACGCGGTGGGCGAGCCGTCCGGGCGCGGCGGCGGGTCGTCCCAGGTGGCGTGGGGCAGCAGGAAGTCGACGAGCGGGGGTTCGAGCGCGGCGAGGGCGTCGTGCACGGCCACCGGGTCGTTGTGGATGTCGACCGTGCAGAGCAGGCCGAGGTCCAGGTGGCGGTAGCGCTCCTCGCGGAGCAGGTCGACCGCGCGCAGCACCATCGGGTGGCTGCTGCGTCCGTCGGCGTACCGGCGGTGGCGGTCGTTGGCGGCGCGGTCGCCGTCGAGCGAGATCCCGACGCGGACGTGGAACTCGTCGAAGAGGTCGAGGTAACGGGGGCTGAGCTGGACGCCGTTGGTGTGGATCCTGAGGTCCAGCTCAGCGATGCCGTTCAGGGCCGAGCCGAGCTCCTCGCAGACCCGGCGCAGTCGCGCGGGCCCTGCCAGGAGCGGTTCCCCGCCGTGCAGGATCACTGTGACGGAGGGAAGCGCATGGGTGGTCGCATGCTCGGCCAGACGCCGGGCCGTCCAGGAAATTGCCTCGTCGGAGATGGCTTTCGGTCGGGTCAGCCAGCTCTGATCTGCGTGTTCGTAGACGTAGCAGTGGTCGCAGGCGAGATCGCACCTGCTGTGCACTTTGAGAACGAATTCACGGAAGGGGACCAGGGGTCCTGTCATTCCGCCATTCTAGCCAGTTCTGACGCCTGCTCAGAGAGCGGAATTGAACGTGGAGATCCGGGTGGACCGGGCCGTGGTCGCACCGCATACGCGGTTGATCTTGGTGACGGCGTCGGCGCTGCGGACGTCGGTCGCCGCGAGGGTTGCGCGGGTCTTCGCAGGGGCGAAGTCGGGGGTGGTTCCGTAGGTCTTCACGGCCGTCCTAGGGGGATCCTGAGGGGGTCTGTTTCCGGACATTGAAACGCTGCCGGATTCCGTGTCATCACACGTCCCGGCACGCGCACTTTACTACCGGTAGGGCCCCTCCACATGCCGGCGGAACAGCCTTCACTCCAGTGTTTCGAAAGTCGAAACATCCCCTCCGTTCGGCCTCTTGGGTGGGCGGGCCACGAGCGGCGGAGGCTTCGGGCGGGAGAGCCGGCTTGTCCGCCGCCGGCTTTCGCAGGTGGGAGGCTTGCGGGCGGTTTCGGAGCCGATCCGGAGAGGGGGCGCTCGCGCGAACCGTGACGCGTCCGCCACGGCCTCGCGGAGCCGCCGGGACGCCCTGGCGACGTCGGTAATTCACTCGTTCACCGGTTCCGCGCCGGGGAGGTCGCCTTCCGCGCGGCGGTCATGAGGTCCGTGCGCCGGCCCCGGCCCGATCACGGAGCGGCCCGGCCTGCTCGTCACCCCCTTCGCGGAGGTGGCCGAACCCCGTCGTGGCAGCCGTCCGGGGGGCCGGGACGCTCTTGCCCGGCCCTTCCCTCCCCCCTACTCTCGTGGCCCCGGGCGGGTGAGGCGTGACGGCCGGCCGGGTCATACGACAACTGCAGACGGAGGCGACCGTGACGGCGCTGCCCGAGCCGCTGAGATCCATGGTCTTCAGGAACGACGACCTGCCTGAGCTGTTCCATCACACGGACGCGATCGCCGTGGCCCGCCAGCGCGAGGCCGTGAACACCACCCGGGTGCAGCTGGCGCTGCTCGTGGCCGGCACGGTGCCCGCGGCGCTGCCCTGGGACGCCGACGACGGGCCCGCGGCCCGGGCGCTGTACGGCGCGGCGGTGCTGGCCTATCTGGGCGTGCTCTTCACTACCTTCCTCGCCTCCCAGCGCAAAGCAAAGTCGCATTGGCAACTCAACCGCTCCGCAGCGGAGTTCATCAAATCGAACTGCTGGCGCTACGCGGTGCACGGCGCCCCGTTCGACAGTGCGTCCGAGCATCCGGAGGCGCTGTTCGCCAATCGTCTGGAGGACGGTCTCCAGGAGCTGCGGAAGGTGGGCTGGGCCGACCCGCGCGAGGAGCTGCCGGATTCCGGCGGACTGATCACGGAGTCCATGCGCGCCTTGCGGAACAAGGCGTACACGGTCCGCAAGGAGACATACGTACGGGACCGGCTCATCGAACAGCGCCGTTGGTACCGCCGGCGTCAGCAGGCCTCCCGGCGCGGGGCGCTCATGTGGTCGGGTGCCATTGTCGCGCTGACGCTCCCGGCGCTGGCGCTGAGTGTGCTCCAGACCTTCGGCGTGGGCCGGTCGTTCGGTCTGACGGGGGCGCTGTCCGCGGCGGCGGCGGCCTGTCTCGCCTGGAACGAGATGCGCCGGCACCATCCGCTGATCTCGGCGCACTCGCTGGTGGAGGAGGACCTGGAGTCGATGCAGGCCGCCATGGAGACCACCCTCACCGAACGGCACTGGCCGGCGGCGGTGTTCGAGACCGAGCGGATCGTGTCGCCCGAGCACACCGACTGGCTGGTCAGACACCGCGTGTGACCCGCTCCCCCGCCCCGGCCGGGGTCAGCCGCGCAGCACCCCGTCGCGCCAGATGACGGTGACGGGGCGGCCGAGCGTGCGGGCGTACGTCACGATGTCGCCCGTTCCGCCGAGGCCCCGGGCGGGGAGGCCGTCCCAGACCGCGAGCAGCCGGTCGCAGTGGTCGGCGATGTAGGCGCCCGCCGCGTAGTACGCCTCGTCGGTGGAGTGCGGGAAGTCGAGCCGGACCTCCCGTGCCGCGCGCGCCTTGAGTGTGCGGTAGCGGGCGAGGTCGGCGGCGTTGTCGAAGCAGGCCTCGTAGTCGCCGCTGGGGATCACGGCGGTCAGTTCGGCGCCGCAGGTGAGGGCGAGGTCGGCGAAGAGCTGGTCGGCGCCGACCGCCAGGCTGGAGAGGGCCTGGCTGGGGCGGTCGCGTCCGCAGAGGGCGGCCCGCATTCCGGCGAGGACATGGGCCTCCGCCTCGGCGGGGATGGAGCGGTGACCGGTCACTCCGATGCGATACACGGACCTGCTACCCCCTGATGCCAGCGGAGCGCACCCCGGGAGCGCCCCCGCCCCCTGCCGCCCCGTCACGACGATCCGTCGTGGCGACATCCTCTCAAGAGCCCCCCGGCGAGCGGGAGCCCCCGTCCGGAATTCCGGACGGGGGCACGTATGTACGGACAGCTCCGTACCTGATCGGCGGGGCCGGTCAGTACACGCTGACGCCGTACGCGTTCAGGGCTTCCACGACCGGCTGGAAGAAGGTCGTGCCACCGGAGGAGCAGTTGCCGCTGCCGCCGGAGGTGAGACCGATCGCCCGGGTGCCGGAGTAGAGCGGGCCGCCGGAGTCGCCGGGCTCGGCGCACACGTTGGTGCGGATCATGCCGTAGACGACGTCGCCGCCCCCGTAGTTGACGGTGGCGTTGAGTCCGGTGACCGAGCCGCTGTGGGTGCCGGTGGTGGAGCCGCGGCGGGTGACGGCCATGCCGACGGTGGCGTTGGCGGCGCTGGTGATGTCCTGGCCGCCGACCGTGCCGTCCTTCGGGATCGTGGTGTTGGTGTAGCGCACGATGCCGTAGTCGTTGTTCGGGAAGCTGGACCCGGAGGTCGTCCCGAGCACGGTGGTGCGGGCGGAGTTGGCGTACCAGGTCGTCGCACCGTCGGTGCAGTGACCGGCGGTGAGGAAGTAATAGGTGCTGCCGCTGCGGACGTTGAAGCCCAGCGAGCAGCGGCCGGTGCTGGAGTAGATCGCGTCGCCGCCGGAGATCAGCTTGGTGAACTTGCCGGGGGTGCGTTCGATGCGCAGCGCGTCGGCGTGGGCGCCCGCCGACTTCTTGATGGTGTTGATCTCCGCCTGTGTGACCGTGCTGTCCACGGTGACGACGAGGCGTTTGGTCTGCGGGTCGATGTTCCAGGCGGTGCCCGCGATGTCGGCGCCGAGCACGGCGTCGCTCGCCGCGGTCAGCTGGTTGGCGCTGAACGTCCGGGGGGTTTCGGCGTTCGCGGTGGGGATGGCCATCGCCGCGACGGCGGCGAGCCCCGCGAGGACGGCCGTGGTACGGACGCGTCTCGCCGCGTTGGAGCGGTTGTTGGTTCGCTTGATCCTCACGTCGGGTTCCTCCGAGGGGAATCGGGGGCCCTCCTGTGGGGTGGCGGGCCCGTGAGGCGCAGTCGGGGGCCTGTCCGGATTCCGGAGTTGCCGTGCCCCTGACAATCGCTGACCGGAGTATCGAGGCGCCCGGACGGGAGGCGCAAGAATGCCTTTCGGCCACGCGGGTCCCACACGTCTCCGGCCCCGGGAGCCGTGGGGCTGCCGGGGCCGGAGAGGTCTCGCGCGGGGTCAGGCGTCGATGCGGTTCCGCTCCCCCGCCTCGACCGCCACGGTGAGCGTGTTGCCCGGGGGCGGGAAGGGGCAGATGAAGTGATCGGCGAACGCGCACGGCGGCAGCAGCGCGCGGTTGAAGTCGACGCTCACGCTGCCGTCGGCGGCGGGCGCGCCCGGTCGCAGGAAACGGAAGCGGTAGCTGCTGTTCCCGCTGGTCGCGTCGGCGAAGACGGCCCACAGCGAGCCGTCGGGCTCGACCGCGACCTGGAGCGTGTGCTCCTGTCCTTCCACCGTGAAGGCGAGCTCCCCGCCGAGCCCGAGACCGCGCTCGACCCCGTCCGCGTTGGCCACCCGTACGGTCCGGTCGGCGTACGGGCGGAAGGCCCCGGACAGCGTCCAGCGGGGGTCGTACGGGGTGGCCTCAATGGTCGAGAAGGCGTGCCGGGCCGGTGATCCCGGGTCGAAGTCCCGTACCGCCCACAGCCCTTCGCGACGGAGAACCACCAGTCGCCGCTCCCCCTGCGCGACCCGGGAGTCGTCGATGGGGCCGCGGTCCGCGCCGAGCCGGACCTCGCCGGTCAGGGGCTTGCCGTCGACGACGATGCCGTCCTCGGGGGCGGCCGTGAGGACCACCTCGTCGCCGTCCTCGCGCCAGCGACCGGGGACGGCCGGAATTCGCCCTTCCGGGTAGTCGGAGAGCCAGTGGGTTCCGGTCAGGGACAGCGGGCCGTACGGGGCGGCGACGGCGACGACGCGCCCCTCGTGCCACCGCTGCCAGTCCCGCGCGGCGTCCGGCCCACCGCCGCCCTGTTCCTGCTGCTGTGCGTCCGTGCTCATACGGTCAACCTTTCCATACCGGCTCCGGGAGGCCGAGGTGCGACCGCAGCGTGGAGCCGGTGTATTCGGAGCGGAACGCCCCGCTCTCCTGGAGGAGCGGGACGACCCGGTCGACGACGTCGTCCAGGCCGCCGGGGGTGAGGTGGGGGACGAGGATGAAGCCGTCGGCGGCCCGCTGGTCGACGAAGGCCGTCAGCTCCGCCGCGACGGTGCCGGGCGAGCCGATGAACGACTGCCGGGTGGTCGTCTCGATGACGGTCCCGCGCAGGGAGAGCCCCTTGGCCTCGGCGAGCGCGCGCCAGCGGGCGACGACCGCGGAGGGGTCACCGTGCAGGACCCGGCCCCGAGTGATCCCGGAGTCGGTGACCGGGTCGATGTCGGGGAGCGGCCCGTCGGGGTCGTACGCGGAGAGGTCGGTGCCCCAGATCTGCTCGGCGGCGAGGATCGCGTTCTGCGGGGAGACCTGCTGACGGCGGATCTCGGCGGCCTTCTCCTGGGCTTCGGCATCGTTGTCGCCGACGACCACGGTGACCCCGGGCATGATCTTGAGGCTGTCGGCCTCCCTGCCGTACGCCGCGAGCCGGCCCTTGACGTCGGCGTAGAAGTCCCGGCCCGCCTCCAGGGTGCCGTGCCGGGTGAAGATGATGTCGGCGGCGGACGCGGCGAACTCCCGGCCCTCGGAGGAGTCCCCGGCCTGGATGACGACCGGGTGGCCCTGCGGCGAGCGCGGGACGGTGAACTCCCCGGAGATCGTGAACTGCGGCCCCTCGTGGGCGAACGGCCGCGAGACGCCCTCGGGCGTCCAGGAGTCCCACAGTTCCCGGGCGGTGGCGACGAACTCGGCGGCCCGGGTGTACCGGTCGGCCCGGTCCAGATAGCCGCCCCGGCGGAAGTTCTCCCCGGTGAAGGCGTCGGACGAGGTCACCACGTTCCAGGCGGCGCGGCCCCCGCTGAGGTGGTCGAGGGTGGCGATCCGGCGGGCCAGCTCGTAGGGCTCGTTGAAGGTGGCGTTCACGGTGGCGGCGAGGCCGAGCCGTTCGGTGACGGCGGCCAGCGCGTTCAGCACGGTCAGCGACTCGGGCCGGCCGACCACGTCGAGGTCGTGGATGCGGCCGTTGTGCTCGCGCAGCCGCAGCCCCTCGGCGAGGAAGAAGAAGTCGAACTTCCCGCGCTCCGCCGTCCTCGCCAGCTGCTCGAAGGAGGAGAAGTCGATCTGGCTGCGGGAGCGTGGATCGGCCCACACCGTGGTGTTGTTGACGCCCGGGAAGTGGGCGGCGAGATGCATCGGACGGGGCACGGTCAGGCCTCCTTCGCAGCGGTCCTGGCGGCGGCGTAGCGGCTGGCGGGGCGCACGAGCCCCAGGTGTTCGCGCAGGGTGCCGCCGGGGTGGAAGGTACGGAAGAGGCTGCGGTGCTGGAGGAGGGCCACGGTGCCGTTGACGATCCTTTCGAGGTCGCGTTCGGGGGTGATGGGCGTGAGGTGGAAGCCGTCGGCCGCGCCGGAGCGGTGCCACTGGGCGATGAGGTCGGCGAGGTCGACCGGGCCGCCCCGGAAGTAGGTGCCGCGCCCGGCGAGCTGCGGTCCGCTCTCCAGACCGGGTTCCGGCGCGGTCTCCACGTCCCCGAGGTCGACGGTGAGCGCGACCAGGACCCGCAGGGACCCGGGGTCGCGCCCGTGGGCGGCGGCCTTGCGGAGCAGATCGTCGCGGACGGCGGCGGCCTGTTCGGGGGTGGTGGCCCGGATGTGGACGACATCGGCGTGCCGGGCGGCCGCCTCGCGGGCCGGGACGGTGGTGGCGTCGATGACGGTGACCGGGCTGCCCTGCGGCGGTCGCGGCACGATCGCGGGGCCCTTCACCGTGAAGGTGGAACCCTCGAAGTCGACGTAGTGCAGCTTGTCCCGGTCGATGAAGCGGCCGGTGGCCGCGTCCCGGATCTCGGCGTCGTCCTCCCAGCTGTCCCAGAGCCGCCCGGAGACGTCGGCGACCTCACCGGCCTCCTGCCAGAGCGCGGCGGGCGGCGCGGCGGGGCGTCGGCCGAAGAGCCGGGCCTCCGCCTCGGTGGTGGAGACGTCGGCCTGCCAGCCCGCGCGGCCCCGGCTCACCCAGTCCAGGGTGGCGACGGCCGAGGAGACGTGGAAGGGCTCGGTGTGGGTGGTGGTGACGGTCGGGACGAGGCCGATGCGGTCGGTGGCGGGGGCGACCCGGGCGAGGACGGCGAGCGCGTCGAGCCCGGGGCGGGCGAAGGAGTCGCCGAGGGTGACGTAGTCGAGCGCGCCGTCCTCGGCGAGCCCCGCAAGCCGGAGGTAGTGCCCGGCGTCGTAGTGCGGCGGGCCGCCGATCTCGGCGGCCAGATGGAGGGATGTACGGGCGGACATGTCGGGGACCTCTCGGGTCTGCGGTCGGTCGGGGGCCTCACGGGTGCCGTCGTGGCCGGGCCGGACGGAGCCCGGCCACGACGACAGGCCCTTGAGGCCCGGGCGTCAGCTCTTGGTCTTGGGCAGGCCGGGCGGGTTGATCTCCGACTTCTCGACGGCCTCGCCGCTGAGCCCCCAGCGCCCCAGGACCTTGCCGTAGGAGCCGTCCTGCACGATGTGGTCGATCGCGGCGGCGTACGCGTTCACCAGACCGCTGTCCTTCCTGGTGGTGGCGGCGATCTTGCCCTGGAGGTCGCCGCCCGCGCCGGAGAGCTGGCCGATGATCTCGGACTGGCCGGCCGTGGCGACGTGGTAGGCGGCGGTGGGGCTCGGGCCGAGGTGGGCGTCGATACGGCCGGACTGGAGGGCCAGGTAGTAGTCGGTGTCCTTCTGGAAGTACTTGATGTCCACCGGCTTGCGCCCGGCCTTGACGTTCTCCTCGCTCCACTCGACGAGGATCTTCTCCTGGTTGGTGCCGGAGGAGACCGAGATCGTCTTCCCGGCGACGTCGGCGGGCTCCTTCACCGTCCAGCCGGAGCCCTTCTTGGCCTCGAAGGCGATGTTGTCGAGCCGGTAGGTGGCGAAGTCGTACTTCTCCTTGCGCTCCTCGGTCACGGTGACGTTGGACAGGACGGCGTCGAACTTGGAGCTGTCCAGGCCGACGAAGAGGTTCTCCCAGGAGACCTCCTCGAACTGCGGCTTCAGACCGAGGGTGTCGGCGACGAGGGTGGCGATGTCGATCTCGGAGCCGATCCGGGTCTTGTCGTCGGTGGCGTAGAAGCCGAGCGGCGGCGAGGCGTCGGCGCTGGCCCCGATCCGGAGCGTGCCGCGCTTGCGGATCGCCTCGGGGACGAGATCGGCGGCGGCCGCCACCTTCTTGCCTCTGATCCGGTCCTGGTCGGGTCCGATGTTGACCCCGCCGTCCTTGTGGCCCTTCGGGGCCGCCAGGTCGGCCGCGGGGTCGGAGGTGCCGCAGGCGGTGAGCAGACCGGTGGCGGTGAGGGTGGCGAGAGCGAGGGTGATGCTGCGGCGGACGGACACGTACGTGCTCCTTGCGTGGGAAGTGAGGGAGATGGCGGGCTGGGCGGTCAGAGGACCTTGGAGAGGAACGCGCGGGTGCGCTCCTGGGTGGGGTGGTCGAGTACGTCGGCGGGCGGGCCCTGTTCGACGATGCGGCCCTCGTCCATGAACACGACGGTGTCGGCGACCTCGCGGGCGAAGCCGATCTCGTGGGTGACGACGATCATCGTGGTGCCGCCGTGGGCCAGGTCCTTCATGACGTCGAGGACCTCGCCGACGAGTTCGGGGTCGAGCGCGGAGGTCGGCTCGTCGAAGAGCAGCAGCCGGGGTTCCAGGGCCAGGGCACGGGCGATGGCGACGCGCTGCTGCTGGCCGCCGGAGAGCTGTGCGGGGTAGGCCGTCGCCTTGTCGGAGAGGCCGACCCGTTCCAGCAGCTTCTCCGCCGCCGCCACGGCCGCCTTGCGGGGGCGGCCCAGCGCCGAGACCGGGGCCTCGGTGATGTTCTCCAGGACGGTGAGGTGCGGGAAGAGATTGAAGTTCTGGAAGACGAAGCCGATCTTGGTGCGCTGGCGCAGCACCTCGCGTTCGCGCAGCTCGTAGAGCTTGTTGCCGTCCCTGCGGTAGCCGACCAGGGTGCCGTCCACGCTGATCCAGCCCTGGTCGACCTTCTCCAGGTGGTTGATGGTGCGCAGGAGCGTGGACTTGCCGGAGCCGGAGGGGCCGAGGACGACGGTGACCTCGCCGGGGCGGACCGACAGGTCGATCCCGCGCAGCACCTCCAGGGAGCCGAACTTCTTGTGCACGGAGCGGATTTCGACCATGGCATCGCTGGGTGCGCTCATCGCACGGCCCCCTTGGCGTAGTGACGTTCGACGTAGTGCTGGAGGACGGAGAGCGCGGTGGTGAGGAGGATGTACCAGACGGTGGCGACCATCAGCAGCGGCACCACCCGGCCGTTGCGGCCGTAGACCACCTGCACCTGGTAGAAGAGTTCACCGATCGCCATGACGGAGACGATCGAGGTGCCCTTGAACAGCGAGATGATCTCGTTGGCGGCGTTGGGCAGGATCGAGCGCATGGCCTGTGGGAGGACGATCCGCCGCAGCTGCCGGAACTTGGGGATGCCGAGCGCGGCAGCCGCCTCCGACTGGCCGCCACCGACGGCCAGGACGCCGCCTCGTACGATCTCCGCCGCGTAGGCCGCCTGGTGCAGGGCGAGGCCGAGCACGGCGGCGCTCATCGCCCCGACCAGGTTCATCGTGTCGAAGGAGAAGAACCCCGGGCCGAACGGGATGCCGAAGGTCAACTCCTTGTAGAGGTAGGCGAGGTTGAACCAGAACAGCAGCTGCACGATGAGCGGGATCGAGCGGAACGCCCAGATGTAGCCGTACGCGACGGTCCTCAGGAACCCGCTCGCCGACAGCCGCATGAAGGCCAGGACGATCCCGAGGGCGAAGCCGATCGCCGTTCCGTAGAAGGTCAGTTGGAGGGTGATCCAGACGGCCTTGAGGATGGTCGGCGCGGTGAAGAACTGCGCGAAGACGTCCCATTCCCAGCCGGGGTTGGTGATCAGCCCGTGGAGGAACTGGGCCAGCAGGACGGCCGTCGCGGCGATGGCGACCCACCGCCACGGATGGCGTACGGGCACGACGGTCAGCTCGTCGGGGCCCGCCCCGCTTCCGGCCTCCTTCGCGGCGGGCGGATCTGCGGGCGGCTCGACGGGCGGATCGATGGGTGGGTCGCTGGTCAGTGACATGAGAGGAGTCCTTGGGCGCGGAAGCGGCGGTACGGGAGAGAGGTGCTGAGGGTCCGGCTGTACGGAAGGGAGCCGGGCGGCGCTCAGGAGGCGAGGTGGCCGCGACAGGAGAGGTCGCGCAGGAAGGTGAGCGCGGCGCGGGCGGCGGCGTCGTTCTGCCGGAACGCGGGCCCGCCGGTACGGGGCCGGGTGAAGGCCCCGCTGGAGCGGGCGGTGGTGAACGGGCCGAGCGCGAAGCGGCGCGGGTGCGGGCGGCCCTCGTCGTCCAGGACCCGGCTGTCGGCCGGGTCCACGGCGAGCAGCCCGTCGTCGGCGATGGCGGCACCGCCGTCGCGCAGGGCGCGGAGCAGGGGGCTCGCGGTGTGCCGGAGCGAGGGGTCGGGCAGCCGGGCCTCGACCAGCGCGCGGGCCTCGGTGCGGGCACCGGGGACGGTGGCGCTGCGGGCCCGGAAGAGGCCCTGCTCCTCGTCGGTCTCCACGGTGAGGCCGGCGCCGAGGAAGCGGACCACGCCGGCCCGGGAGAGGGCCAGGAGTTGCTGGAGGCGGGGGCCCGGCGGGCCGGAGGCCAGATAGCTGAAGAAGCCGTGCCACCAGGAGCCGATGTCGCCGAGCCGGACGATCTGCGCGTAGGCGGAGAGCAGCCCGAGGAAGACGGCGAGGTCCTCGCTGTGTTCCGGGTCGTGACGGCGGGCCAGGTCGGCGGTGATGTAGTTGCGCAGGGCTTCCTGGAGGGCTTCGGGCGAGTCGTGGCGGACGCCGTCCAGGGGCCGGTCCAGCGCGTCGAGGTCGAGCCGGTCGGCGGGATCGGGCACGGCCTCGGCGATCAGTCCGGCCAGTTCGGGGCTGCCCGGATCGGCGGCGGTGTACTTCTCGGCGAAGACCTCGTGGGCCAGGGCGGTGCGTTCGGGGTGGGCGGTGAACAGCCGGTGGTAGTGGGCGTGGCCCAGCTCCTTCGCGACCGCCGGCCAGATGTCGCGCCGGAAGTCGAGCGGCCCGGTCCGCTTCAGCAGCTCCTCGGTCCACGCGGGCCCCAAGTGCTGTGGCAGGGACGGCCGTTCACCGGACCAGGGGTAGCCGATCTTCGCGTGGTACGGGACGCCGCGCCGCGATCCGACGTACAGCACGGGCTCGCGGCCGGACGGCAGGTACTCCCCCCTCTCGTACCGTCCGCCGCGTCCTTCGGTGAGCAGGACCATCAGGTCGACGAAGGCGAGGCCGAAGCCCCGGACGATGACCGGTTCCCCGGCACGGAGGGCGTCGAGGTCGCTGTCGGCGGTGAAGTCGGGCGGCAGGTGGACCAGGGCGTGCCGCCGGGCGAAGTCGGCCAGTCCCTTCTGCTCGGGGTCCTGTTCGGCGTCGAGGTGGCCCACGGTGAGGACGACGAGGTCGGCGAGCAGGGGTTCGGGGCGGCCCTGGAGCCGGACGCGCTGGAGGCCGCCGCGCGGTCCGGTGACGGCGAGGGCGGTGGTGCGGTGCTCGTGCACGGTGATGCCGGGCGGCAGGGCGGCCAGCGCGCGCTCGTAGGTCCAGCGCAGATAGGCGCTCTGGAGGCGCCGGGTGGGGAAGTCCGCTCCGGCGAGGCCGTGGATCTCGGCCAGCACTGCGGGGTCCGCGTCCGGGGTGATGCGCCCGGTGCGGACGTCCTCGGCCCAGGCGTCCAGGGCCGGTCCCGCCACCACGGGTCCGGCCAGCTCCACCGTCTCGTCGGTGAACATGGTGACGTCCTCGGCCATGGAGTTCATCCACAGCAGCGGCGACTGGTCGGGCCGCCAGATCCGGCCGCCGCCCGCCGGGTGGGGGTCGACGACGTGGAGGTCCAGGGGCCGGTCCCCGTACAGCTCGACGGCGTTGGCGGCGATGCGCTCGATCACGCCGGTGCCGCGGGGGCCGCCGCCGATCACCACGATGCTGGGCGCGGCGGTCATCGCGCACCCGCCGTGCCACGGGCGTAGTACCGCTCGACGTAACGCTGGCCGATGCTCAGCAGCGTGGTGACGGCGGCGTACCAGATGGTGGCGACGAGGAGCAGCGGGATGACCTGGTAGGTGCGGTGGTAGACGAGCTGGACGGAGTACAGCAGGTCCTGCACGGCGATGATGCTGACGATGGAGGTGCCCTTGAGGGTGCCGATCAGCATGTTCCCGGCGGGCGGCACGATGGAGCGCATGGCCTGCGGCAGCACGATGCGCCGGAACCGCCGCCAGGGGCCGAGGCCGAGGGACTGGGCGGCCTCGATCTGTCCGCGTTCGACGGAGAGGATGCCGCCGCGCACCACCTCGGCGGCGTACGCGGCCTCGTGCAGGGTGAGCCCGATGACGGCGATGGTGACGGGGCCCAGGAGGCTGACCGTGGAGACACCGAGGATCTGCGGGTACAGGGCGCCGATGTTGAACCAGAACAGCAGCTGGACCAGGATCGGGGTGGAGCGGAAGAGCCAGACGTACCCCCAACTGACCGCCTGGAGAACCGGGTTGCCGGAGAGTCGTAGGACGGCGAGCAGCGCGCCCAGCGCGAATCCGAGCACCATGACCACCGCGGTGAGCCAGAGGGTGAGCCAGAGCCCGCGCAGGACGGGCACGGTGGCGAAGTAGGCGAGCACGACGTCCCACTGGAAGGCGTCGTTGCGGATGACGGAGTCCATCGCGAGCGCGAGCAGCACAAGTACGGCAACAGCCGCTGCCCAGCGGCCTGTTCGGCGGACGGGGACGATGCGCGGCACCGCATCGGCGTCCTTGGCGAGCGACGGTGAGGCGGGGGGAGGCGAGGAGGAGGGCAGCGAGACGGTCTGCGGGGGCATGCGGGAGCTCCGTGGATGCTCAGATCGAACACGGGGCGTGCCTTCACACCGGAAAACCACACGTGGACCGGGCCCCTCAGCGCCGGTCCTGTTCCGAGATAAGCGGCGTGCGCGGGGAGTTGTCAAGCCTGTCCACACTGTGAGCTGTAGATCTCACCTCGGTTGACGCGCACTCGGATGCCTGTTCCACTTGGCCCATGCATCCGCAGCAGTGGCTGGTCACCCGCTCCCACATCGACTTCGGTCGCGTGTGGTCCTCTTCCTGTTGAGCTGACCCTCTGCTGTCCGGTTTCATCCCGCTCACGCCGCTTTTCCGGCGTTCGAGCCCCGTTCCCCGCGTGACTTCACCCTCGCCTTCGCCACACCGCTCCACCCTCCCCTCGCCTTGCTGAACGCTCTTGCGCACCGCTGAAGACTTTCGCCGTCCCCCCGTGCCGTCCAGGCTCCGTGCCGCCGCGGCCCGGGGGCGGTCGGCATCCCCCGACGAACCCGGAGAAGCACCCCCATGTCCCGATCCCGGCATACCGCCCTGTTCGCCCTGGTCACCGTGGCCGCGCTGACGCTCACCGCCTGCGCCGAGCCGACAGACCCGGCGGGCGGCGGATCCGACCGGGCCGCCGCCAAGGGGAAGACCCCGACGACCGACGTCGTCTCGAAGGTCCATAAGGACGAGGCCGCCGCGAAGCTGCTGCCCGCCGGGGTGCGGGAGGCGGGCACGCTGCGGATCGCCTCGTCCGTCGGCACGCCGCCCGGCGCCTTCTACGAGAAGGACGGCTCCACGGCGGCAGGCGCCGACATCGACTTCGCGGACGCGGCGGCCCGAGTGCTGGGGCTGAAGCTGAAGCGCGAGGTGGCGTCCTTCGAGGCGATCCTGCCGGCGCTCGGCAGCGGCAAGTACGACCTGGGCACGGGGAACTTCGGCGTCACCGACGAACGCCGCAGGACCATCGACTTCGTGACCTACATCAACGACGGCCAGGGCTTCGCGGTCCGCGAGGACAGCGACCTGAAGAAGGTCACCGACCTCACCCAGCTGTGCGGCCTGACCGTGGGCACCGGGGCGGGCACCACCTTCGAGGTGACGCTCCAGGAGAATCTGCCCCGGTGCGCGGAGGCGGGAAAGAAGCCGTACAAGGTCAAGACCTACGCCGACCAGGCGGCGGTCTGGATCTCGCTCCAGCAGAACCGCTCCGATGTCGTCATGTCGACCATCAACGGGCTGCGCTACGCGGTGACCCAGCAGGAGGGGCTGCGCTTCCTCAACGAGTTCAAGCGGCTCGACGTGGGCTTCGCCTTCAAGAAGGGCAGCCCGCTGACCCCCGCCTTCCAGGCCGCCGTCAACCGGCTCAAGGAGGACGGGACCTACGACCGCATCCTGAAGAAGTGGGGCACCACCGAGTCCGCGATCGAGACCTCCGAGATCTCCCCGCCCGAGCTGAAGTGACCCGGCGTCAGCGAGGCGAGGAGGCACGCATGCCTCAGCAGTCGCAGCCGCAGGACTCTCCGCAACAGCAGCAGCCCTCACCGCAGTCGCCGCAGCAGTTGCACGCCTCGCAGCAGTCGCCACAGCTCTGGCACGGCGACTGCCGCTGCTCCCTGCTCCAGGGGTCCTCGAAGCTCCCGCAGCACATCTGGCAGGTGCAGGCGAGCCCGACCCACACCAGGCAGCCGGCGATCAGCCCGCGCCGGTCGCGGGGCGGCTGCGGCGGGGGCGGCGGGGAGCCGGGGCCGCCGGGGGCGTACGGGCCGCCGGGCGGCGCACCGTACGGATTGCCGGGCGGGGGCCCGAAGGAGCCGTCCGGGGTCAGCAGCCCCTGACCCTCCTGGTGCGAGCAGGAGGAGGTGCCGAACGCCCGGTCGACCGAGCGCCGCAGCTCGTGGGCGAGCAGGACGTGGACGAGCTTGCCGTCGGTGAACTCCACCTCGCGCAGCGCGAGCCGTACGCCGTGCAGCGCGTCGTCGCAGAGCCGGCGCGCCTCGGCGAGCGGGGTGCCGGTGGCCGTCAGCGGGTTCCAGGCGCCCGACGCCGCGTCCGCCTCCCGGTCCTCGACCGCGTCCAGCAGATGGGCGAGCCGTCCGAAGAGCCGGCCGGCCTCCGCGAGGGGCGCGGCGTTCTGCGGCTTCCCGGCGAGGTGGGCGGTGTGGGCGAAGGCGGCGGCGGTGGCGGTCTCGGTGGGTTCGGTGACCGTCAGCAGCGGCGTGCCGATCCCGGCGAGCGTCTCGATCCCGGTCTGCCGGTCGACCGCGTCGATCAGGAGGGCGGTGTCGAAGCCGAGGGCCGCCCCGGTCCGGGCGCCCGCCCGGTCCCACCCGGCGGCCACGCGGCGCGCGGCGGCGGCGACCGGGCGGCGGGCCAACAGCCCGTCGCGGTCGGCGACGTGGTCGCGGACCTTGGCCGAGGCGAGGACGAGCGAGACGGCCGCGGCGAGCCGGGCCCCCTCGCCCTGGGCGACCGGCGCGGTGCGCATGGCGCGCAGCGGGCAGGGGCCGGCGGTGCGCCGTCCGCCGGGGGCGAGGCCCGTCTGAGCCTCCGTCAGGACGGAGACGATGAGGCCGTCATAGTTCGTGACGATACGGGCGAACTGTCCGTGATCCGCCCTCAGGGCCAGGCAGAGACCGCAGAGATGGGCCATCCACTCGACTCTGAGACCTTCGGAGAGGCGGTGGGTGCAGGGCCTGACGATTCCGAACACGACGATCCCCCGGGAGCCGTTCAGCCGGTACGCGACGCTCGCGCACCGGGGCGTCGTGCATCGTATCCAGCCATCCCTTCACCCGTCCGTCGGCAGCATCACCCGTACGGCTCGACGCATCATATTTTCTTTTCGCAACCCCCCTTATGCAGGACGAACCCTGACGAATCGCCACATCCTCTGCACCAGTAGCGTCACGAATCGCCTGCGAGCCGACTATCTACTTGGCGCGCTATCCGCATCATGGACGACCATAGGGATACGAAAGAGATGCGGAACACCACAGAACCGCGGTGAGAGGAGGCGTCCATGGGATCGGTGCGCAAGGCGAGTGCCTGGCTGGGCCTCGTGGAGGACAACGAGCGGTACTACGACGACGAGTACAACGAGGGCACGGAGACCGGTACGGGCCACCAGGCGGCCTGGGTCACCGACCCGCGGGTGCAGGTGGCCGCCGAGGCCGCCGAGGAGCGGGACCGCCGGATCGCGACGGTGACCCCGGACAGCTTCCGGGACGCCCGGGCCATCGGCGAGCTCTTCCGGGACGGCGTCCCGGTGATCGTCAACCTCACGGCCATGGACCCCGCCGACGCCAAGCGCGTGGTGGACTTCGCCGCCGGGCTGATCTTCGGTCTGCGCGGTTCGATCGACCGGGTGGCCACCCGGGTCTTCCTGCTCTCCCCCGCCGACACCCAGGTGGTGGCGGGCGAAGCCGCCGGCCGGAAGACCGACGGCTTCTTCAACCAGAGCTGAGCGGGGCGCTCGCCGGAAAGTTCCGGTCAACGCATCCGGCCGACGCGTGCGTCACGGCGCACCTCCGTCACCGGAAGGCGTCGAGACCGGTGAGCGCCTTGCCCAGGACCAGCTGGTGCATCTCCACGGTTCCCTCGTAGGTGAGCACCGACTCCAGGTTCGTCGCGTGCCGCATCACCGGGTACTCCAGCGAGATTCCGTTGGCCCCGAGGATCGTGCGCGAGGTCCGGCAGATCTCGATCGCCTCCCGCACGTTGTTCAGCTTGCCGAAACTGACCTGCTCCGGCCGGAGCCCGCCCGCGTCCATCCGGCGGCCCAGGTGGTGGGCGAGCAGGATGCCCTTGTGCAGCTCCAGGGCCATGTCCGCCAGCTTGGCCTGGGTGAGCTGGAAGCCGCCGATCGGGCGGCCGAACTGCTCCCGGCTCCTCGCGTAGTCGAGGGCCGACTCGAAGCTGGCCCGCGCCGCGCCCATGGACCCCCAGACGATGCCGTAGCGCGCGTGGCTCAGACAGCTGAGCGGGCCGCGCAGCCCCTTCGCGTCCGGCAGCACCGCGTCGGCCGGCAGCCGCACCTCGTCCATGACCAGCTCGCTGGTGACCGAGGCGCGCAGCGACCACTTGTGGTGGATCTCCGGCGCGGAGAAGCCGGGGGCGTCGGTCGGCACGACGAACCCGCGGATGCCCCGGCCGTCATCACCCTCGTCGGTCTGCGCCCAGACGACGGCGACCCCGGCGACCGAGCCGTTGGTGATCCACATCTTGCGGCCGGTGAGGACCCAGTCCTCCCCGTGGCGCTTGGCGTACGTCCGCATCCCCGCCGGGTCCGAGCCGTGGTCGGGCTCGGTCAGGCCGAAGCAGCCGATGATCTCGCCGGAGGCCATGCCGGGCAGCCACCGCTGCTTCTGCTCCTCGGAGCCGAAGCGGTGGATCGCGTACATGGCGAGCGACCCCTGTACGGAGACGAGCGAGCGGATCCCGGAGTCGGCGGCCTCCAGCTCCAGGCAGGCCAGCCCGTACTGGACGGCGCTCGCCCCGGCGCAGCCGTAGCCGTCCAGCGACATGCCGAGCGCGCCCAGGGCGCCGAGCTCGCGGGCCAGCTCCCGGATGCCGGGCAGCTCGCCCTTCTCGTACCACTCGGCGATGTGCGGCAGGACGCGGTCGGTGGCCCAGGTGCGGACGGTGTCGCGGATCGCGAGGTCGTCCGGGCCGAGCAGGTCGTCGATGCCGAGGGGATCGGCGGCGTCGAACGGCGGGAGCTTCGACGGCTTCGCGGACTCGGTGCTGGACATGAGGGTGCCTCCGGCGGCTCGCACGGTGCTCGGAGGGACCGGGAGACGCCCGCCCTCCGAAAACTAGCAGTGGTAGTCAGGGCGTCGTGCTGACGTTACGGGTCAGTGTGCCGCTCGTCCAGAGACGGCCGCCTCGGCCGGTTCGCGGCGCGCGGGCACCAACGGGCGCGGGACCCGGCGGTTCCGCGCGGCCGGACGGACGGCCTCGGCGGTCTCGGAGGCCCCGGCGAGGTCGGCCGATTCGGCCGGCTCGGCCTCGCTCCGGCGGCAGGGCTCCTTCGGCGGGCAGTCCATGACCTTCGGCAGCCGCAGGGCGGCCAGCGCCCCGAGCAGCAGCAGCCCGGCGCTGACGAAGAGCGTGATGTGGAGTCCGCCGATGAAGGCGTGCCGGGCCGTGGAGCGCAGCAGATCGCCCATCGGGCCGCCGAGCTGCGCGGCGACCTGGTAGGCCTCGCCCAGCGAGTGGGAGGCCTCGGCTCCGGCGCGGGCCGGGACGCCCTTGTCGCCGAGGGAGGCGAGGCCGGGGGCGTAGGCGGCGTTCATGACACTGCCGAGCAGGGCGATGCCGAGGCCCGCGCCCAGTTGGTAGGAGGTCTCGCCGACCGCCGCCGCGCCGCCCGCCCGCTCCGGCGGGGCGTCGCTGAGCATCGACTCGTACGCCCCGAAGAGCGTGGTCTGCAGTCCGAAGCCGAGCAGGACGAACGCGGCGGTCAGCAGGGCGGGCCGGTCGTGCTGGCCCATCGCGGTGAGCAGCAGCACGGAGGACGCGGTGAGGACGAAGCCCCAGCCGACCATGCGCCGGGGGCCGAAGCGGCGCAGGGTGTACGAGCCGGTGGCGCCCGCGGCCATCGCCGCGAAGGTCAGCGGCAACAGGCGCAGCCCGGTCTCCAGCGGGGTGAGGCCCAGCACCAGCTGGAGGTACTGGACGGCGATCAGCTGGAGGCCGACCAGCGCCAGCATGGCGAGCACGATGCAGCCGACGGCAGTGGAGAAGGCCGGGCGGGCGAACATCGCGACGTCGATCAGCGGATGCCTGCGGCGCTTCTGCCGGCGGACGAAGAGGATCAGAAGAGCGAGACCGAGAGCCAGCGGGCCGAGTGCCACCGGATCGAGAAGCCCCGCGCCGCCGCCCAGGCGCTTGACGCCGAGGACGACGCCGAGCACCCCGGCCGCCGCCGTGAGCGCGCCCAGCACGTCCCACGGGCCGTCGTCGCCGCCGCGCGACTCGGGCAGCAGCCAGCGGCCGAGCGGCAGGATCACGGCCATCAGCGGGATGTTGATCAGGAAGACCGAGCCCCACCAGAAGTGCTCGACCAGGAAGCCGCCGACGACCGGCCCGGTGGCGGCGCCGACCGCGGCGACCGCGGTCCACACGCCGATGGCGAGCGCCCGCTCCCGGCGGTCGGGGAAGACCTGGCGCAGGATCGACAGCGTGGCGGGCATGATCATCGCGCCGCCGACGCCGAGGAGGGCCCGGGCGGCTATCAGGACGCCGGAGGAGTCGGCCGTCGCGGCGAGCACGGAGGCCACGCCGAAGAGCGCGTAACCGATCAGGAGCACGCGCCGTCTGCCGATCCGGTCACCCAGCGTGCCGAAGAGGATGAGCAGCGAGGCGCAGACCAGGGGGTAGGCGTCGACGATCCACAGGAGGGCCGTGCCGCTCGGGCGCAGCTCCTCGGTGAGGGACGGAACCGCGACATGGAGCACGGTCGCGTCGAGGGCGACGACCAGAAGACTGAGGCAGAGGACGACGAGGACGACCCAGCGGTTGGCGTCGTCGGCGGCTTTGCGCAGCCGGACCCCGGCCGTGGTCGTCCCGGACATCTACGTACCTCCCGATGAGTCCCTCGCGCTCGGCGGACCGGCGGTGACGTGTGAGGTGCGCGTCCCTCGGGCCCGGCATCGACGGTCGAGTGATTCGCCAGCGTACGCGAGTTCGGGGTGGTCACACGTGGTCCACGTCATACCCCGGCCCGCCGCACAGTGTGGCGTACGCCATCCCGGGCCCGGTCGGGGGGGGCTCCCTCCGAAGGGCCCGGCAGGCCCGTCGCGGCGGGGCTGCGGGCGGTCGGCGCGGAGACGGCGGGGCGGCGCGCGCGTCCCCCGAATGGCGGGATCGAATACCGCTGATTCCGGTGGGCAGAATTTTCCGAGAGATCAAACACGCTTACGAACGGAACCGGCGCGCTATTGGGGCCAAGATCACGAGGATTCTTCCCGACGTCCGGAAAAGACGCCGTCCCGAGACAAAGTCCACATCACATCGTCATCACAAAGCGGCCGGATTGGCCTGCTCACACACTCACTCGCTGTAACGTCGATTGGGTGCGTACCGACATCTTTGCCCGGCTGGACCGGGAGCCGGAACCGCCGAAGATAGAGGCACCGCGGATGAGCCGTCACCGCATCGCCCTCTTCGGCGGGACGTTGGCGTTCTATCTCGCCATCGTCTGGGCGGTGCTGATCACGTCCTGGCTCGTGGCCCTGGACTGGAAGGTCATGCTGTTCCGGCCCTACCAGCAGTGGCCGGAGCTGCACCCCTTCCTGGACTACTACGTCGTGCTCGGCCAGCGCGGCCCCACGGCGGTGATGGTCGCCTGCTGGCTGGGCTGGCGCTCCTGGCGTCAGCACACGCTCCGGCCGCTGCTGGTCCTCGGCACGTCCCTGCTGCTGCTCAATGTGACGGTGGGCGCGGTCAAGCTGGGGCTCGGGCGGCTGGGCCCGCACTACGCGACGCAGATCGGCTCGGCCGAGATGTTCGCCGGCGGCGATATATTTCCCTCCGGGCACACCGCCAACGCCGTCGTGACCTGGGGAATCCTCGCCTATCTGGCCACCACGCCACGGGCCAGGCGCTATCTGTCGGCGGTCTCCGCGACGGTCTCGCTGGGGGTCGGCCTCACGACCGTCTACATCGGTACGCACTGGCTCAGCGATGTCCTGCTGGGGTGGGCGGCCGGGCTGCTCATCCTGCTGGCGCTGCCGTGGTTCGAGCCGCTGATCGCCCGGACCGAGGAGTGGATCTTCGCAATGCGCGAGCGGTGGCGGGAGCGTCGCGGCGGGTCCCGTCCGGCGCCCGTGGCCGATGCCGGGCCGCAGCCGGTGCTGCTGCCGCAGTCGATGGCCACCGACGGCCTGACCGCCGAGGCCGTGACGGCCCCGGCCGAACCGGTGCTTCCCGCCGGGCATCCGGCGGGAGCCACCAGGGCGCGGGCCCACGGCGGGCACCCCGCGCGCCCGGGCTCCATGCCGGTGGCCCCGGCGGGCGTCCGCCGTCCCCCGCCGCACACCGAGCGGGGCCCGCGCGCGGGCAGCCCGGCCCGCCCGATGACCGGCGGCTGAAACGAGCCTGTGGAGACGTCGAAGGCCCCGACCGCGGTCGGGGCCTTCGACGTTGCGGGGCGAGCCGTTCAGCCCACCCAGCAGCGTGTCACGGTGCCGTCCTCGACCTGGAAGTTGATGCGGCCGTGGCGGAACTCCATGGTCAGGAACGTGCCCGGGGGAACAGCCCGGACCGTATCCCAGCCACGGCTTCTGGCCTGCCGGTCGGCGGCGTCGGAGTCGAGGCCGACATACGCGTCGGCGTCGTCGTCCGGCTGTGCTGGAGGGGTCGGTAGAGATGCCATGCCCTCACCGTAGGCGGCCCCGGACCGTGACGGAAGGCGGGGCCGTCAGGGCGTTCCGCTGCATCTCCACATGCCGGGGCGGTCACGCTTGTGTCACAAGATCCCCACACGCTTATACGCGCTTCCATTCACCCGAACGGACCGGCGGGAAGCATCCCGAAATCATGGGGTGACCTGCTTCTTTTACGATCGGAGCGGCAGATCTTCAGAATGGCCGGGGCACCGGAATTTCCCTCACCCGTAAACCTTCATTTCCTTATCACTCCGCCGGCTCACGGTCCGTCGAGCGCCCGCGAGATCCGGTCCCTCGCTTCCCTCAGGACCTCGGTCAGCTCGGGCGGTTCGATCACCTCGAAATCGATCCCCATCATCAGGACGTGGACCGACAACTCGTCAAGGCTCGACGCCCCCGTGGTGAGCCGGCAGGATTCCGCGCTCTCGGCCTCCAGGACCCCGGCCGAGGGCGAGACCAGCCGGGCCGCCTCCGCCAGGGGCGCCTTCAGCCGGACCACGGCGCGTCGCGCGTAGACCGAGACCGCGACGCCCCGCGAGACGTACGCCGCCAGATCCTCCGCGGGCGGGGGGCGCGGGACGAAACGGGGGCCGTGGGGCGGGGTCGGGGTGATCCGGTCCGCCCGGAAGGTGCGCCAGTCCTCCCGCTCCAGGTCCCAGGCCACCAGATACCAGCGGCGCTCGGTGCAGACCAGCCGGTGCGGCTCGACCGTGCGGCGCGAGACCTCCCCGCCGTGGGTCCGGTAGGCGAACCGGAGCCGTTCGGCGTCCCGGCAGGCCCCGGCCAGCTCGGTGAGCAGAGCGGGGTCGACCGCGGAGGCGTCCTGGCCGCGCAGCATCGGCACCGTGAACGCGCCGAGCGCGCCCACCCTGCGGCGCAGCCGGTTCGGCAGCACCTGTCCCAGCTTGGCCAGCGCGCGTACGGAGGACTCACCGATGCCCTCGATACCGTTCCCGGCGGCGGTGCGCAGGCCGACGGCGACCGCGACGGCCTCCTCGTCGTCCAGCAGCAGCGGCGGCAGCTCGGCGCCCGCCCCGAGCTGGTAGCCACCGCCGGTGCCCCGGGAGGCGTTCACCGGGTAGCCCAGTCCGCGCAGCTTGTCGACGTCCCGGCGGACGGTGCGCGGGGTGACACCGAGCCGGTCGGCCAGATCGGCGCCGGACCAGTCGCGGTGGGTCTGGAGCAGTGAGAGCAGGCGCAACAGGCGTGCCGAGGTCTCCAACATGGGGCGAGTCTGTCAGGGCTTGCGGACAGCCCCCGTCCGCAAGCCTCCTCCTCAGCGGTCCGCGGGTGCGGGCTCCAGACGCAGGCAGAGATCGTTGTCGGCGGTGTAGCAGGGTGTGGCGAGCACCCCGGGGGGCGCCGGGTGGCCCGGGTAGACGAAGGACTTGTTCCGGGACCAGACGTCGTCGAGGATCCGGGAGATCCTGACCCCGTCCGCGCCCGCCGCCGGGACCAGCCACAGTTGCCAGAGCTGCGCCTCGGGCACCGGTCCGGCGGCCGACGGGGCGTAGGGCAGGGTGAAGGCGAAGGACCCGGCAGGTCCGTCCGGGTCCGGCGCGGTGAGCGGGACGCTGTGCGTCCGGTCCGGCTGCCCCGGCAGCCGGGCCTCCACCGCGGCCCCCTCCCCCGTCTCGACGCCGTACAGCATGCCCTGGACCGTCATCCCGGCCGGGCCGGCGAGGACGTGGCCCGCCTCGGCGTGCGGGGCGCGGACCCAGGAGCGCACGGCGAGCCGGCCGTCGAGGGTGGGGTACGGGACCCGGGCGCTGACGCTCGCGGCTCCGGTGTCCGGGCAGCGGTCGACGAGGGCCCGCAGGTCGCGCAGCCCCGGTTCGACGACGGCCTCGGCGGGTTCGTCCCCGGGCTCCTCCACATACGCGTCCCAGCGCCCCTCGGCCAGTTCGGCGGCGGCCGGGAGCACCGCCCGCAGCCGCCCGGGCGCCGGCCTGCTGAGGGGTATGCGCACCGTGCCGCCGGGCTTTCCGCCCGCCGCACCCCGGCGCCGCAGGAGCAGCACGGAGTCGGGGGCGGGGGCCGGGGCGGTCAGGTCGAACGTGAGCGTTCCGGCGCGATCGGCGGCGCAGTCGGCCCGTACGGCGGTGGAGCTCATGAGGTCCTTCCCTTGCGGAGCACGTCGGCGGCCTTGTAGCGCAGGGCGTAGGCCCCGTCGAGGACGCTGCCCCGGGTGCGGTGCAGGGCGGTGCGCAGGGCGCCGTGCCCGTGCCCCTGGCTGCCGCGCGCGACGAGTTCGGTGAACAGGCTCTCGTGCTGTTCGGCGATCCGGACGGGGTCGAAGCGGGCCGAGGCCTTCAGCGCGGCCCCGCCCATCCGGTGGCGCAGCCCGTCGTCCTCGATCAGCTGGAGCAGGGCTGCGGCGATCGCGTCCGGGTCGCCGACCGGCACCAGGCGGCCGTCGACGCCGTCCTCGATGATCTCGGCCGGTCCGTGCGGGCAGTCGGTGGCGACGACCGGCAGTCCGCCGCGCATCGCCTCGACGATCGTCATGCCGAAGGACTCGCGCTCCGATGTGACGGCGGCGATCGACCCCTTGGGCCACTCGGCCTCCATCGGGTTGGCCGAGCCCATCAGGAACACATGGTTGTGCAGGCCGAGTTCGTCGACGAGGGTCCGCAGCGCCGCTTCTTCGTTCCCGGTGGCGTCGCCGCCGCCGTAGATGCGCAGCCGCCAGTCGGGGCGGGCCTCGGACACCTGGGCGAAGGCCCGCACCAGGTCGTCGTAGCGCTTGACCCGGTGCAGCCGGCCCGCCGCGACGACCCACTTCAGGTCGCCGTCAGCGGGCGGGCAGAAGGGCTCGGGGACGGCGTTGGGGATGGCCTCGATGCGTACGCCGGGGAGCTTCAGCCGGCTGCGGTAGTCGTCCGCGTCGGCGCGGGTGACGGTGGTGAGCGCGTCGAGCAGCGTGTAGCGGTGGGCGATCTCGCGGCGCAGCCGGTAGCCGTGGCTGTCCAGCGTCAGGTGCTCCTGCCCGACGCGCGCCGGTCCGCGGCGGGTCTGCCGGCTGAGGTGCACGTTGAGTCCGGGGCGGGTGCCGACGACGACGTCCGCCTCGATGCCCTGGAGATGGGCGGCGATCCGGGCGTCGGTGAGCCGGCTGTACTGCTTGTGCCTGCTGTCGCCGCGCGGGAAAACAGTCGCGGGCCGGGCGTGTTCGGCGCTCTCGCCGTCGTAGGTCGCGCTCTTCTTCCGCAGGTCGACGAGGTGGCGCAGCGTCACGCCCTCGGGTGCGCCGAGGACGGGGGCGTCACGGTGCCGGAAGACGGACACGATCTCGACGTCGTGCTGCTCGGCGAGCGTACGGGCGAGCGTGAACGTCGTCCGGATCGTTCCTCCGATTCCGTAGGCATTGTGCAGAAGAAAAGAAATATGCATGGTGTCGCTGTTTCCCCTGTCGACCCGGCCTTGTCAAGACTGTAACTTCCCGGCGGATTTCTGCCCGAAATGCGCCGGGAAATCCCGGAGCATCCGCGACATGGCGCACGAGATCCCCGGTTCCGCCACCGGACCCCCACTGACCTGCGGCTTCCGGAGGCTGTCCATCCGTTTTCCTGCGGGCCCGGAAGTGCCGGGACCGCCGCTGCGGGCCCACCGGTGCGGTAAACCGGCGCCTACCCGCCACCCGTTCGCCAATGCTTTCCTCCAAGCCTGACGAAGGAAAATGCCGGGAGGTTGCCCGCGTCCCGGCAAAAATTCCGGGCGGGACGCGGAAGCCGTACGCCGAACGTGCCGGAGACGTTCGCCGAACGTGCCGGAGACGTTCGCCGGACACGCCGGAGACGTTCGCCGGACGCGCGAGGGCTGTGCGCCGAACAGTCGATGTACCGATGTGTCGACCTGGCCGCACTTCCGTCCGCCCAGGTGCGTGACCCCGGCCACGGATCCCGCGTTGTCTCTTCATGAGCCGGGAACCACCCGGCCCACGCACCGAGTTCGAGGAGCCCCCGTGCCGCGCATGCTCGACGTCAGCCAGGACGTACGCGCCGAGATCGGCGACGACGAAGCCGACCGGCTGCTCGTCGGCGACAACGCCCCGGGCAGTTACGACTGCACCTCCTGCCGGACCCCCGGCGACTCCGACCAGGAACGCACCAGCACGGTGCTGTTCATCGGCGACGAGACCGCCGTCCTCGCGTTCGCCCACGCGACGTGCATCCCCTCGCAGGTCGTGAGGGTCGCGGAGGACCAGCTCCAGGGCGCGGTGCGCAGTATCACCGGAAGCGAGCAGAAGGACACGGAGGGGCTCATGCCCGAACAGGCCGTCCTCGGTATCACCAGCGGACTCGTTCTCATCGAGGACGATCTGCGCCCGGCCCTGGTCGTCGAACCGACCGGCCCGGTCGCCCGGCCCGGCACCGACGGCAGCGGGGGCGACGAGTTCCTCCAGCTGCTGCTGGAGCAGGGTTTCCGCCCGGCCCCAGACATGAACCGGCTGCCGGAGGTCCTCGCGGGCTGGTCCGTGCTGCTGGCGGTGGGTCAGCTGCACGCCGTACTGCAGCCGAGCGCCGGTGGCGGCAACCCGGTCGCCTGGTGGCAGGCCCACCAGCCGCTCCAGGTGACCGAGGGCTGGCGGGCGGCGGTCAACAAGTCGCAGACGGTCCTCGTCTTCGCCGCCCCGGCCGGCACCATCGGCCAGCAGCCGCGCGAGGACCTGCTGCGGGACGCCCTGGAGAAGGCCGCGGTCAACGGGCTGCTGGTCGCCGCCTCGATGCCGCTGGCCGGGACCTGATCATGTCCGGCCGGCTCGGCCACCCCCGCCGAACAGCGATTTCTCCGGCGGGGCCGCATCCGACGGGCCGTGAGGTCGTTGGCACCTACGTGCACTCATACGACTCCCCCCGCCAGCATCAGAGTCAGATCCCTGCCATGCGTCCTTCGCAGGATCCGTCGGGGGGCGTGTCCCCCACCCCGATCTACGACGCGCTGTACTCCGAGTACCGGCGTTCGTTCCGGGCGTTGCCGGGCGACCGGAGCGGCGAGGAGAATCTCTCCTTCTCGGCCTTCGGAGCCGGTCTCTTCGCCTCCAGGGCCCCGCTGAGCGGTCACTCCGCCTCCGGCTCGCACGGCGGACACCACGGCCACGGCGGGAGCGGCGGGCAGAGCCAGCACACGACCGGCAGCCTCGGCTCCTGGCAGCGGGTCGGGCGGCATGCGGGGCGGCCCCGTCCCGCGGCGCTGCCGCCGGGGTCACGGGACTCCTGAAACCCGGTGTACGACGAAGCCCTGGGCCGCTCTCGCGAGAGCGGCCCAGGGCTTCGTCGTACACCGAGCGTTACTTGTTGCGGCCGCGCTTCTCGCGGACCCGGACGGAGATGTGGATCGGGGTCCCCTCGAAGCCGAACTCCTCACGCAGCCGGCGCTCGACGAAGCGGCGGTAGCCGTGCTCCAGGAAGCCGGAGGCGAAGAGCACGAAGCGCGGGGGCTTGGTGCCCGCCTGGGTGCCGAAGAGGATGCGCGGCTGCTTGCCGCCGCGGATCGGGTGCGGGTTGGAGGCGACGATCTCACCGAGGAAGGCGTTGAGCCGGCCGGTGGGGACGCGGGTCTCCCAGCCTTCCAGCGCGGTCTCGATGGCCGGGACCAGCTTCTCCATGTGGCGGCCGGTGACCGCGGAGACGTTGACGCGCGGGGCCCAGGCGATCTGCGCGAGCTCCGTCTCGATCTCGCGCTCCAGGTAGTAGCGGCGCTCCTCGTCGAGGGTGTCCCACTTGTTGAAGGCGACGACGATGGCGCGCCCGGCCTCCACGGCCATGGTGATGATGCGCTGGTCCTGGACGCTGATGGACTCGCTGGAGTCGATCAGGACGACGGCGACCTCGGCCTTCTCGACGGCGGCGGCCGTACGCAGCGAGGCGTAGTAGTCCGCGCCTTCCTGGAGGTGGACGCGGCGGCGGATACCGGCCGTGTCGATGAACTTCCAGGTGATGCCGCCGAGGTTGATCAGCTCGTCGACCGGGTCGCGGGTGGTGCCCGCCAACTCGTTGACGACGACCCGGTCCTCGCCCGCGACCTTGTTCAGCAGGGAGGACTTGCCGACGTTCGGGCGGCCGATCAGGGC
This sequence comes from Streptomyces globisporus C-1027, assembly GCF_000261345.2. Taxonomy (NCBI): domain Bacteria; kingdom Bacillati; phylum Actinomycetota; class Actinomycetes; order Kitasatosporales; family Streptomycetaceae; genus Streptomyces; species Streptomyces globisporus. Next base: position 1,519,809 of record NZ_CP013738.1, read on the forward strand.
GATCCGGCGGGGCCCGCCGAGCGCGGTGCCGAACTTCTGGGCCGGGGCGTCCGGCAGGGCCTCCAGGACCGCGTCGAGCATGTCGCCGGTGCCGCGGCCGTGCAGCGAGGAGACCGGGTAGGGCTCGCCGAGGCCGAGGGACCACAGGGCGGTGGCGTCGGCCTCGCCGCTCTGGCCGTCGACCTTGTTGGCACAGAGGACGACGGGCTTGCCGGCCCGGCGCAGCAGCTTGACGACGGCCTCGTCGGTGTCGGTGGCGCCGACGGTGGAGTCGACGACGAAGACGACCGCGTCGGCCGTCTCGATGGCGTACTCGGCCTGGGCGGCGACGGAGGCGTCGAGGCCCAGCACGTCCTGCTCCCAGCCGCCGGTGTCGACGACCTTGAAGCGGCGGCCGGCCCATTCGGCCTCGTAGCTGACGCGGTCGCGGGTGACGCCGGGCTTGTCCTGCACGACGGCCTCGCGGCGGCCGATGATCCGGTTCACCAGGGTCGACTTGCCGACATTGGGGCGGCCGACGACGGCGAGCACGGGGAGCGGGCCGTGACCGGCCTCGCCGAGGGCGCCCTCGACCTCCTCGGGGTCGAAGCCCTCCTGCGCGGCGAGCTCCATGAACTCCGCGTACTCGGCATCGCCAAGTTCTCCGTGCTCGTGGCCCGAGCCCTCGGAGTGAATCTGGTCGTTCATGAAGTCCGTTCCTCTTTGCATCATCATCGATGGACCACGATCAGCGCGGTCCACTACTCAAGTCAGGTCAAGTCTCGCCTATCGCCCGGTGAGGCGCTTGGCGCTTTCCAGGTGGGCGGTCAGCTTCGCCTGGATCCGCAAGGTCGCCTCGTCCAGCGCCTTGCGCGTACGCCGCCCGTCGCCGGCGCTCGCGTCGAACGCGTCACCGAAGACGACGTCGACCCGGCTGCGCAGCGGGGGCAGCCCGGGTATCAACCGTCCGCGGCGCTCCGTGCTTCCCAGGACCGCCACGGGAACGATCGGGGCCCCGCTCCGTACCGCGAAATAGGCGAGCCCGGCGCGCAGCGAGGCGAAGTCTCCTCCGCCCCGGGTGCCCTCCGGGAAGATCCCGAGGGCGCCGCCGTCCGCCAGTACGCCGAGGGCGTGGCCGATCGCGGTGCGGTCGACGACTCGGCGGTCCACCTCGATCTGCCCGATTCCGTGCAGGAACGGGTCGAGGGGGCCGACGAACGCCTCCTTCTTGATCAGGAAGTGCACCGGCCGGGGTGCGGTGCCCATCAGCATCGGTCCGTCGATGTTGTGGGAGTGGTTCACCGCGAGGATGACGGGTCCGGCGGCGGGCACCCGCCAGGCGCCGAGGACCCGGGGCTTCCACAGCCCGTACATCAGGCCGATGCCGATGGTGCGCCCGACGGCCGCTCCGCGCAGCGTGGGCGCGCCGGTGGCATCGCTCACGCGGCGACCCGCTTCCCCTCGACGAGGGTGACGACGCACTCGATGACCTGCTGGAGGGTCAGCTCGGTGGTGTCCACCTCGACGGCGTCGTCCGCCTTGGCGAGCGGGGAGGTCTTGCGGCCGGAGTCGGCGGCGTCCCGCTTGATCAGGGCCTCACGCGTGGCGGTCAGGTCGGAGCCCTTGACCTCGCCGCTGCGGCGGGCGGCGCGGGCCTCCGGGGAGGCGGTGAGGAAGATCTTGAGGTCGGCGTCGGGCAGCACGGTGGTGCCGATGTCCCGGCCCTCGACGACGATGCCGCCGGTGGCGGCCGCGGCGATGGAGCGCTGGAGCGCGGTGATGAGCGTGCGCACCTCGGGGACCGCGCTGACGGCGCTGACCTTGGAGGTGACCTCCTGGGTGCGGATCGGTCCGGAGGCGTCCTCGCCGTCCACGGTGATCGTCGGGGCGGCGGGGTCGGTGCCGGAGACGATCACGGGCTTGGCGGCGGCGGTGGCGATCTCCTCCGGGTTGCTCACGTCGATGCCGTTGGTCAGCATCCACCAGGTGATGGCCCGGTACTGCGCGCCCGTGTCCAGGTAGCTCAGGCCGAGCGCGGCGGCGACGGCCTTGGAGGTGCTCGACTTGCCGGTGCCCGAGGGCCCGTCGATGGCGACGATCACGGAGGAGCGTGCGGTTTCCACGGTGGTGGACACCTTCCTGGTACACGGGGTGGGGACGGACGGGCCAGGGAACGGCCTCGTACCAGGTTACCGAGTGCGGGACGTGCCCTTGTACCCCGTACGGGGGAGGCGCCCGCCACCCTCGCCCGGACCGCGGGCGCCGGGCTCAGCCGCGGATCGACCAGCCCCGTTCCTGGAGGGCCGCGCCGAGGACCGGGGCGGCGCTGGGCTCGACCGTGATCTGGACGAGACCCGCCTGCTGGCCGGTGGCGTGCTCGATGCGGACGTCCTCGATGTTGACCCCGGCCCGCCCGGCGTCGGCGAAGATCGCGGCCAGCTCGCCCGGCTTGTCGCCGATGAGGACGGCGACGGTCTCGTACGCGGTGGGGGCGGCGCCGTGCTTGCCGGGGACCCGGACGCGGCCGGCGTTGCCGCGCCGCAGGACGTCCTCGATGGCGTGGGTGCCCGCGCTCCGCCGGTCCGCGTCGGCGGAGCCGAGCCCGCGCAGCGCGGTCACGGTCTCCTCCAGGTCGGCGGCGACCCCGGCGAGCACGTCGGCGACCGGGCCGGGGTTGGCGGAGAGGATCTCCACCCACATCCGGGGGTCGGAGGCGGCGATCCGGGTGACATCGCGGATGCCCTGGCCGCACAGGCGTACGGCGGTCTCGTCGGCCTCCTCCAGCCGGGCGGCGACCATCGAGGAGATCAGCTGCGGGGTGTGCGAGACGAGGGCGACGGCCCGGTCGTGGGCGTCGGCGTCCATGACGACGGGGACGGCCCGGCACAGGGCGACCAGCTCCAGCGCGAGGTTGAGCACCTCGGTGTCGGTCTCCCGGGTCGGGGTGAGGACCCAGGGGCGCCCCTCGAAGAGGTCGGCGGTGGCGGCCAGCGGACCGGACCGCTCCTTGCCCGCCATCGGATGCGTACCGATGTACGGGGTGAGGTCGAGGCCGAGCGCCTCCAGCTCGCGGCGCGGGCCGCCCTTGACGCTGGCGACGTCCAGGTAGCCGCGGGCCACCCCGTCGCGCATGGCGGTGGCGAGGACGGCGGCGGTGTGCGCGGGCGGCACGGCGACGACGACGAGGTCGACCGGGCCGGCGGGCGGCTCCTCGGTCCCGGCGCCGAGGGCGGCGGCGGTGCGGGCCGACTCGGGGTCGTGGTCGACGAGGTGCACCTGGATGCCCCGGCCGGACAGTGCGAGGGCGGCGGAGGTGCCGACGAGCCCGGTTCCGATGACGAGGGCGGTTCTCACTGGGCGATGTCCTTGCGCAGGGCGGCGGTGGCGCCGAGGTAGACGTGGCTGATCTCGGCGCGCGAGAGGTAGGTCTCGACATGCACGAGGATACGGACGACCCGGGGCATCGCCCCGTCGATGTCCAGCTCCTGGGCGCAGATCAGGGGTACGTCGACGATCCCGAGGCCGCGCGCGGCGGCGGCCGGGAAGTCGCTGCGCAGGTCCGGGGTGGCGGTGAACCAGATGCTGATCAGGTCGTCGGCGACGAGTTCGTTGCGTTCCAGGACGGCGGTCAGCAGCTCGCCGACCCGCTCGTCCATGTGCCCGGCCTCGTCCCGCTCCAGCTGGACGGCGCCCCGGACCGCTCGTACCGCCACGTCGCACTCCTCGTTCTTCGCCGCTCATCGGTGCCCGGGCCCGGCGCCTTCCGGCGCGGTCCGCTGCTCTCCTCAGCCTAGATCGGCCGCGCCGGACGTGATCACGGTGTTCCGTCCGTGAGACGGGCGGTGGCGTGCACGGCCAGGAGCATCCGCCAGATCCGGGCGGCGAGCAGGGCGGGGGTGGCGCTGGTCCGCCCGTGCACCCAGTCGGCGAGGACCCCGGTGAAGAGTGCCGCCACGGCGCTCGCCGTGAGGTCCTGGCCCGGATCCGCCGGTCGCCGGGTGCGCAGTTCACCGAGACTGCGCTGCCGGAGTCGGGCGTGCAGCAGTTCACCGAGCGGGCCGCCGCCGCCCTCCCTCAGCAGACTCCGGTAGACGGGCGCGCGGGCCTCGATCTCCACGAGCAGCGCGCCGAGCGGGGCGGGTGGGGCGTCCGGTCCCGGGGGCGCGCCGTCCCAGGCGTGCAGCGCGTCGACGGCCCGGGTGACGGTCTCGGCGCAGGCGTCCACGGCGAGGGCGTGCAGGTCGTCGTAGTGCAGGTAGAACGTGGCCCGGCCGACCCCGGCGCCCCGGGCCACCTGGGCGACGCCGACCCGGTCGAGCGGCCGTTCCTCACAGGCGGCGAGCAGGGCGGCGCGGAGCCTGGCCCTGGTCCGCGCCGTGCGCGGATCGGCGCTGCCGTCCGTGACCGCGGGCCCCATCGGCCTCAGCCCGCCACGAGGACGAGAACGAGCGCGAGCGCGGCGGGCCCGGCCTGGACGAAGAGGATCTTCCGGCTCACGGTGACGGCCCCGTAGACGCCGGCCACGATCAGGCAGAGAAGGAAGAAGATCTGGATCTGGTGCCGGACCGGATCGCTCGCGAAGAGGCTCCAGATCAGCCCGGCGGCCATGAACCCGTTGTAGAGGCCCTGGTTGGCGGCGAGCGTGGCGCTCTCTCGGGAGAAGGCGGCGGTCGTACCGAAGGCCTTGCGGCCGCGTTCGGTGTCCCAGAGGAACATCTCCAGGATCAGGAAGGAGACGTGGATGGCGGCGACCAGCGCCACCAGAACCTGAGCTGCGACCTGCATGACGAACGTCCTTCCTGGATTTCCTGGACAACTGTACAGGAAATCTGTGCGCCCGGTTGCTTCGACCGGCGTCCTTCCGCCGTCACCATGGCCAGCACCCGCCCGCACCGCCCCGTCACCGAAGGAGAGCTCTCATGAACGCACGGCGAAGGACGGTGCTGGCCGCGGGTGCGGCGGGCGCCGCCGCCCTGGCCACCGGCTGCGGATCCTCCGACGGGGACGGCGGCGACGACGCGAGCCCGACGCCGAGCGCCCCGGGGGACGCCACGGGCGGGGCGGAGCTGGCCAGGACCGGGGACATCCCGGTCGGCGGCGGCACGATCTTCAAGGAGCAGAAGATCGTGGTGACGCAGCCGACGGAGGGCGACTTCAAGGCGTTCTCCGCGGTCTGCACCCATGCGAGCTGTCTCGTCTCGACGGTGAGCGACGGCACCATCAACTGCCCTTGTCACGGCAGCAAGTTCAGCATCACGGACGCGGCGGTCGAGGCCGGCCCGGCGACCCGGCCGCTGCCCGCCGAGGAGATCAGCGTCTCGGGCGGGGCGATCCGGCTGGGCTGAGGGGGACCCGGAATCCCGGAGGCGCCGTGGCCCGCTCCCCCGTACGCTCGCGGCCATGATCTCCGCCACCGACGAGGCACTCGTACGCGACCACACGGTCTACGCCTGTGTGATGGGTTCGCGCGCGTTCGGACTGGCCACGGAGGACAGCGACACCGACCGGCGGGGTGTGTTCCTCGCGCCCACGGAGCTGTTCTGGCGGTTCGAGAAGCCGCCGACGCATGTCGACGGGCCCGCGCCGGAGCAGTTCTCCTGGGAGTTGGAGCGCTTCTGCGAGCTGGCGCTCCGGGCCAATCCGAATGTGCTGGAGTGCCTGCACTCCCCGTTGGTGGAGTCCGTGGACGGCACCGGGCGGGAGCTGCTGGCGGTGCGCGGGGCGTTCCTGTCGCGGCTCGCGCACGGCACGTTCGTCCGGTACGCGCTGGGCCAGCGGCGAAAGCTGGAGGCGGACGTACGGGTGCACGGGGCGCCGCGCTGGAAGCACGCGATGCATCTCCTGCGGCTGCTGGCGAGCAGCCGGGACCTGCTGCGCACGGGCGAGCTGCGCATCGACGTCGGCGATGCCCGGGAGGAGCTGCTGGCGGTGAAGCGGGGCGAGGTGCCCTGGGCGGAGGTGGAGCGCCGGATGGACCGCCTCGGCGAGGAGAACGACGAGGCGGCGGCCCGCTCCCCGCTGCCGGCGGAGCCGGACCGGGCGGCCGTGGAGGACTTCCTCGTCCGGACCCGGCGGGCCTCGGCGCGCGCCGAGGCCCCTGACGGGCTCAGAGTGTCCGGGGACCGCCCGCCTCGGCCGTGAGCTCGGCCAGCTTCTGGAACTCGCCCAGGTCGTAGTTGGCCAGCGTGGAGTCGAGGTTGGTCAGCGCCCCGAGGCGCTCGATGAAGCCCTGGGGGTCGTACTCGATCTGCAGCGCGACGCGGCTCGACGTGTCGTCGAGGCGGTGGAAGGTGACCACCCCCGCGTGGTGGACCCCTTCGACCGTCTTCCAGGCGATGCGGTCCTCGGGGACCACCTCGGTGAGTTCGGCGACGAAGTTCTTGTCCGCGCCGGGCAGCGAGAGCTGCCAGGCGAAGCGCCGCTCGTCGATCGGATCGACGCGCTGGACGTGGCTCAGGAACCGCGGCCACTGGGTGACATCGCTCCACAGGGACCAGGTGACGGCCACCGGGGCCTTGATGTCGACGGTCTCGACGAGTGAGGAGGACACGGATACCACCAGGCCTTCGTACGGGAACGGGTTCCGCCCTCTCGTACCCCCTCCCCCGCCGCTCAGGCGTCCCAGAGTGCCGCCAGGGACAGCAGGTCGCTGCGGTACTCGATGCGCTCGGACCACTCCTTGGGCCAGGCCGCCGCGCCCAGGTGCGCCCCGGCCAGCGCGCCGGTCAGGCAGGCGATGGAGTCGGAGTCGCCGCGAGTGCAGGCGGCTCGGCGCAGGGCGGTGACGGGCTCCTCGGGGAAGAGCAGGAAGCAGTGCAGGGCGGTGGCGAGGGCCTCCTCGGCGATCCAGCCGTCGCCGGTCCGCTCGCACGGGTCGGTCTCCGGCGACGGGTCGCGCAGGGCGTCCCGGACGGTCTCCAGGGCCGCCAGGCACTCGTCCCAGCCGCGCTGGATGTACGCCTGCGGGGTGGCGTCGCCCGCGTGGTGCCAGAGGTTGCCGAGCCAGCGGGTGTGGTACCGGCCCCGGTTCTCCAGGGCGTAGCTGCGCAACTGGCCGATCAGGCCGAGGGGTTCGGCGCCCTGGGCGAGCAGGAACACCGCGCGGGCCAGCAGGTCGGAGGCGGCCAGGGCGGTGGGGTGGCCGTGGGTGAGGGCGGCCTGGAGCTGGGCGGCGCCGGCCCGCTGCTCCTCGCTGAGGCCGGGGACCAGGCCGACGGGGGCGACCCGCATGTTGGCGCCGCAGCCCTTGGAGTCCGTCTGGCTGGCCTCCTGCCAGATCCGGGTGTGTTCGAGCAGCCGGCAGGCGGTGAGGCAGGTGTTGCCGGGGGCGCGGTTGTTGTCCGGCGCGTGGTACCAGGCGACGAACTCGGCGCTGACCGGGCCCGCCATCCGTTCGGGGGTGAGCAGCCCGCGGTCCATGGCGGTACGGATGCCCCGGCCCAGCGCGATCGTCATCTGGGTGTCGTCGGAGACGACGGCGGGGTCCAGGAGGGGCATGTGCCGCCAGGGGCCGAACTTGGAGAGGATGGAGGGCACGTCGTTGAACTCGGTGGGGAAGCCGAGCGCGTCGCCGAGGGCGAGCCCGGTCAGGACGCCGGTCGCGGCCTGCTTGGTCAGGGGTGGGATGGCGAGAGTCATCGGTCGTGTCCTTCCGTTGCGGAGGAGGAGGAGACGTCGGTGCGCGGCGGGCGCAGGAGCGGCGGGTGCAGGGCGGTGGCGTCGCCCGCCCGGTAGAGGGCGGCGGGTTTGCCCCGGCCGCCGGTGCGGCGCGGCGGGCCGCCGACCGGCTGGACGAAGCCCGGCGCGCTCAGCACCTTGCGCCGGAAGTTGGGCCGGTCCAGTTCGACGCCCCAGACGGTCTCGTAGACCTGCTGGAGCTCGCCTAGGGTGAATTCGGCGGGGCAGAACGCGGTGGCCAGGCAGCTGTACTCGAGCTTGGCGCCGATCCGGTCGCGGGCGTCGGCGAGGATCGTGTCGTGGTCGAAGGCGAGGGGTCCGGCCGCGTCCGCTTCCCACCACCGGGCGCTCGCCGCATCGCCACCGCCGCGCGGTTCGGGGAGGTCCGGCAGGAGGGCGGCGTAGGCGACGGAGACGACCCGCATCCTCGGGTCGCGGTCCGGGGCGGTGTAGGTGCGCAGCTGTTCGAGGTGGAGCCCGCCGACGGTGTCCGGGCCGAGGCCGGTCTCCTCGGCCAGTTCGCGGCGGGCGGCGTCGCCCGCGGACTCGCGGGGCAGCAGGAAGCCGCCGGGCAGCGCCCAGCGGCCCCGGAAGGGCTCCTGGCCGCGTTCGACGAGCAGGACGTGCAGCCGGGCCTCGCGGACGGTGAAGACCGCGAGGTCGACAGTGACCGCGAACGGGGCGTAGGCGTGCGGGTCGTAGCCCTCGGGGGCGGGGGTGGTCATCGTTTCTCCGGGAGGGGTGCGGCGAAGTCCCAACCGGTGGCCAGGAGTTCGTCGACGGCGGCGACGGCTGCGGCGAGCCGCGTCTCGGGCGGTCCGGTCATCTCGATGAACCGCCGTCCGGTACGGGTGAGTTCGGCGCGGAAGCGGTCGGTCATCCAGGGGCGCAGCTCCTCGCCGTCGCGCAGCCCGTCGTCCTCGAAGGCGACGCCCTCGTGGTCGGTGAGCAGCCAGAGGTGGTGGTCGACCCGGTCGGCGATCTCCTCGACGAGGGGGTTGCGGCCGCCGACGTACCGCTCGTGCCAGACGGTGGTGGCGAAGGAGTCGGTGTCGCAGAAGAGCACCGGGGACCCGGCGCGGGCGGCGGCCTCCTCGCGGTCGTTCTGGGTCCGCGCGATGAGCGGGAAGTCGCCGGAGGTGAAGGTGACGTCCTCCCAGGCGGCCCCGGGCCACCGTCCGCGCAGGTCGGCGAGCTTGTCCTCGCTGTACTCGCGCCCGTACTCGGCGACGTACCCCGTACGCGCCCACACCCCGCCGCGCGCCCGGTAGTGGGCGGCGAGCGCCCGGGCGAGGGTGGTGGTGCCGGTGGACTCCGCGCCGAGGACGACGACACGGCGGGCGAGGGCGGCCCGTACGGGCGGCTGGAGGAAGTCCCAGCAGCCGACGGGGTCCTTGCGCACGGCGGTGCCGGAGACCGGGAAGAGGGTGCGGTCGGGATCGACGAGCAGGGAGTCCGCGCGGAAGCGGCGGCCCAGCTCCTCCCCGTACGCCTCCGAGGTGAAGACCACGTCCACGCGCTCGGGCACGGCCGCCCTGAAGACGGCCATGTGCGCGTCCCAGACCGCCGGGTCGTTGACATCCATGTGCGTGTCGTCGACCGCGCCCACCACCGTGACGTCCGGGTGGATCTCGCGCATCCAGGCGACCCGGTCCGCGAGCGGGACGGACTCCACGGAGGCCGCGCAGACCAGCACGGTCAGCCGTTCGCAGCGGTCCTGGGCGGTCCGGACGAGGTGGTGGTGGCCGGCGTGCGGCGGGTAGAACTTGCCGAGCACCAGGCCGTGTTCGTAGCGCTTCACGCGGCAGCCACCTCCACCGGACGCGAGGTGCGGGCGGTCAGGTCGCGGTGCCAGTTGCGCAGGCCGACCAGGCAGAGCGCGAGGAACCCGGCGTACAGCAGCGAGGTCAGATACAGCCCCTTGTGGGCGTAGAGCGGGATGTAGACCACGTCGGCGGCGATCCACAGCCACCAGGACTCCAGCCGCTTCCGGCACTGTCCGTACGTCGCCATCAGCGAGAGCGAGGTCGTCAGGGCGTCCCAGAACGGGACGGTGGAGTCGGTGGCCCGGGACAGCAGCAGCGTGATCGCTGCGGTCCCCACCACCCCCGCCGCGAGCAGCCAGACCCATTCGGTGCGGGTCGTCCTGCGCACCGGCAGGACCGAGGTCCCTGGTCCACCCCCGTGGGTCCAGGTCCACCAGCCGTACGCGGCGAGGGTGATGAAGACGATCTGGAGGCCGGCGTCGGCGTACAGACCGGCCTGGGTGAACAGCAGGATGAAGAAGAGGTTGTTGGCGATGCCGATCGGCCAGTTGGCGATGTGCTGGCGGGCCACGAGCCAGACGCAGAGCGCCCCGCTGCCGAAGCCCAGCACCTCGGTCCAGCTGACCGGGGTGTCCAGGACCGTCACCAGGGGCTGCTGCAGGGGATCGAGTATCTCCGCGAGGCTCACGGGCCCGCCTCCTTCTTAATAGTCACTCTGACTATAAAGGGTGGGCGGGGACAGCGAAAGGCCCGCGGCCGGTTCTGTTCGAACTCTCCGAACAGCTACCGGCCGCGGGCCTTGACGGTGAGCTCTAGAGACCGACCTCGCGCATCAGCATGCCGACCTCGGTGTTGGTGAGGCGGCGCAGCCAGCCGGACTTCTGGTCGCCCAGCGGGATCGGCCCGAAGGACGTCCGCACGAGCCGCTCGACCGGGAAGCCGGCCTCGGCCAGCATCCGGCGCACGATGTGCTTGCGGCCCTCGTGGAGGGTCACCTCGACCAGGTAGTTCTTGCCGGTGTTCTCGACGACGCGGAAGTGGTCGGCGCGGGCGTAGCCGTCCTCCAGCTGGATGCCGTCCTTCAGCCGCTTGCCGAGGTCGCGCGGCAGCGGGCCCTGGATGGCGGCCAGGTAGGTCTTCTTCACGCCGTACTTGGGGTGCGTGAGGCGGTGGGCCAGCTCACCGTGGTTGGTGAGCATGATGATGCCCTCCGTCTCGGTGTCGAGCCGGCCGACGTGGAACAGCCGCGTCTCGCGGTTGGTCACGTAGTCGCCGAGGCACTGGCGGCCGTCCGGGTCCTCCATCGAGGAGACGACGCCTGCGGGCTTGTTCAGCGCGAAGAAGAGATACGACTGGGCGGCGACGGTGAGGCCGTCGACCTTGATCTCGTCCTTGTGCACGTCGACGCGCATGCCCTGCTCGACGACGATCTCGCCGTTGACCTCGACGCGCGCCTGCTCGATCAGCTCCTCGCACGCGCGGCGCGAGCCCATGCCGGCCCGGGCGAGGACCTTCTGCAGCCGCTCGCCCTCCTGCTCGGCGCCCGGGTGGGTCTTGGGCAGCTTGATGTCGGGCTTGTTCGCGTACCGGTCGCGGTTGCGCTGCTCGATCTTGGCGTCCAGCTCACGGGGGCGCGAGGGGGAGCCGCCGCGCCGGAAGCCGCCGCCGCTGCCGCCCTGCGCGGACTTCGGGCCGCCCTTGGCGCCGCCGCGGGCCGCCGTGCCACGGCCCTTGCGGGGGCCGTCCTGGCCGCCCCGGGCGCCGGGGGCGTCGTTGCCGACGTCGTAGCGGCGCTCCTCCGGGCGGGGACGGCGGGGGCGCTGGTCCTGCTGCTCGTCGCGCCCGCCCTGGAAGCCCTGACGGCCGCCCTGACCGCCGGAACGCCCGCTCTGGCCGCTGCCGCCGCGTCCGCCGCCACCCTGGCCGCCGGAGCGTCCGCCCTGGCCGCCGCCCGGGCCCTGGCGGAAGGCTCCGCCGCCGCTGCGGCCGCCCTGGCCGCGACCGCCGCCGCCCTGACCGCCGGGGCGACCGCCCTGGCCGCCGCTCCGGCCGCCCTGACCGCCGCTGCCGCTTCCGCTGTTCCTGCCACTGCTTCGCATCAAAATTCCGTCTTGTCGTCTGCGTGAGTATCCGGGGTGTCCGGTGCGTCCGGATCGAACGACGGCACACCCTCTAGCGTCTCAGCCTCGATCGCGTCCGCCTCCGGGAGGAAGGGCGCGAGCTCCGGGAGCTCGTCCAGGCCGCGCAGGCCCATTCGCTCCAGAAAGTAGTTCGTCGTCCTGTACAGGATCGCACCTGTTTCGGGTTCCGCGCCCGCCTCGGCCACCAGGCCCCTCTGGAGGAGGGTCCGCATGACACCGTCGCAGTTGACTCCGCGCACCGCCGAGACCCGCGAGCGGCTCACCGGCTGCCGGTACGCGACGACCGCCAGGGTCTCCAGCGCGGCCTGGGTGAGCCGGGCGTGCTGGCCGTCCAGGACGAAGCCCTCCACGGCCGCCGCGTACTCGGGCCGGGTGTAGAACCGCCAGCCGCCCGCCACGAGCCTCAGGTCGAAGCCCCGGCGCTGCACGGTGTACTCGTCGGCCAGCTCCCGCAGCGCGTCCGCCACGGCCCTGCGGGACCGCTGGAGCACCTTGGCGAGGTGGTCGACGGTCGCGGGCTCGTCGACGACCATGAGGACCGCCTCCAGGGCGGGCTTGAGGTCGAGCGAGGCGACCGCGCCCCCGTCCCGCTCCTGATCCGGCTGCTCGCTCATTCCCGTACGCCCTCCTCGTCCGTGCCGCCGTTCAGCTCCTGGTCGAACTCGTCCGTCACCACCGGCTCCGCGCCCTCCCCGCCGCACCAGGCCACCAGCAGGTCGCCCAGCGCCTCCTCCTGGTCGAGGGTGACGGCCTTCTCGCGGTACAGCTCGAGCAGGGCCAGGAACCGGGCCACCACGGTCAGGGTGTCCGGGGCGTCCTCGGTCAGCGTGCGGAAGCTCACCGCCGCCCCGGCCGCCCGCAGCCGTTCCACCACCAGGCCCGCCTGCTCCCGGACGCTGACCAGGGGGGCGTGGATGTGGTCCACGTACACCTGGGGCTTCGGCTTCGGCTGCATCGCCTTCACCGCCAGCTTCGCGAAGCCCTCGGGCCCGATGCTGATGACCACCTCGGGCAGCAGCTCGGCGTGCTGGTCCTCCAGGCCGACCGTACGCGGGTGGCGGCGGGCCTCCGACTCCAGGCGGCCCTGGAAGATCTCGGCGATCTGCTTGTACGCGCGGTACTGGAGCAGCCGCGCGAAGAGCAGGTCCCGCGCCTCCAGGAGCGCGAGGTCCGCCTCGTCCTCGACCTCGGCGGCGGGCAGCAGCCGGGCGGCCTTCAGGTCGAGGAGGGTGGCGGCGACGACGAGGAACTCGGTGGTCTGGTCGAGGTCCCAGTCGGGGCCCATGGCGCGGATGTACGCCATGAACTCGTCGGTGACCTTGGAGAGGGCGACCTCGGTCACATCCAGCTTGTGCTTGGAGATGAGCTGGAGGAGGAGGTCGAAGGGGCCCTCGAAGTTCACGAGGCGGACGGTGAACCGCTTGTCGTCGGGCTCGGGCGCGCGCTCCGGCCCGGCCGTTTCCGTGGGCTCCGGCTCGGCCGTGGGCTCCGGTACGGCTTCCGGCTCGGGTACCGACTGCGGCTCGGGTACGGGCTCGGGCTCGGCTACCGGTACGGAAACGGGCTCCGGCTCCGGCTCCGGGAACGCCGCCACGCCCGGTCCCCGGCCCAGGGCGCGGCGGCGCGGGGCTGCGGGGTCGTCGGGCGTGGGCATGGAGGTCCAGGGGTGGGGCGGCGGCGGTGGCGGGTCCTGCGGGGCAGGCTACCCGTGCCGCGCCGTTCAGCGGCCGCGCAGCCGCCGTACGAGGATGCTCGCGTCGCCCCGGGACTCCAGGTCGGCGAGGACCACCGCCACCGCCTCACGGACGATACGGCCCCGGTCGACGGCGAGGCCGTGTTCGCCGCGCAGGACGAGCCGGGCGTGTTCGAGGTCCATCAGCTCCTCGGCGGAGACGTAGACCGTGATCTTCTCGTCGTGGCGTTCCCGGCCGCTGGGGCGGCGGTTCGCGCCGCGTGCGCCGCCGCGCCGGCGCTGGGGCTGGACCGCCGGCTGCTGCTCGGCCGGGGCCGAGGCGGCGGAGCGCTCACCGGCGGCCTTGGCGGACGGGGCTCGCTCGCCCTCGCCGCCACGACCGCGCGCGTCGCCGCCGTCGGCGTCGGCCGCGGAGTGCTCCTCACGGTCGGCGGACGACGGGGCCTGGCCGGAGGGATCGCTCTCCCCGGCGGGTGCGGGCACCCGCGGCTCGCCGTTCGCCTTGCGCCGCCGCTCCGCGGGGGAGGACGGCTGGAGGCCCATCCCGCCTCCGGTGGTACGGAACAGTTCGTCGGCCCCCGGCAGACTCACTCGGCGTGACACCGGGCGAGCACCTCCCTGGCGAGCTGGCGATAGGCGGCGGCGCCGACCGAGTTGGAGGCGTAGGTGGTGATGGGCTCACCGGCGACCGTGGTCTCCGGGAAGCGGACCGTGCGCCCGATGACCGTGTGGTAAACGTGCTCGTCGAAGGCTTCGACGACGCGCGCCAGGACCTCGCGGCTGTGCACCGTACGGGAGTCGTACATGGTGGCGAGGATGCCGTCGAGCTCCAGCTCCGGGTTGAGCCGCTCTTGGACCTTCTCGATGGTCTCGGTGAGCAGCGCCACCCCGCGCAGTGCGAAGAACTCGCACTCCAGCGGCACTATGACCTTGTGAGCGGCCGTCAGGGCGTTCACGGTGAGCAGACCGAGCGAGGGCTGGCAGTCGATCACGATGTAGTCGTAGTCGGCCATCAGCGGCTTCAGGGCGCGCTGGAGCGTGGACTCGCGGGCCACCTCGCTGACGAGCTGCACCTCGGCCGCGGAGAGGTCGATGTTGCTGGGCAGCAGGTCCATGTTGGGGACCGCGGTCTTGAGCAGGACGTCGTCGGCCGCCATGCCCCGCTCCATGAGCAGGTTGTAGACGGTGAGGTCCAGCTCCATCGGGTTGACCCCGAGGCCGACGGAGAGCGCGCCCTGCGGGTCGAAGTCGACGAGCAGGACCCGGCGTCCGTACTCCGCGAGGGCGGCACCCAGGTTGATGGTCGACGTGGTCTTGCCGACGCCGCCCTTCTGGTTGCACATCGCGATGATCTTCGCGGGGCCGTGGTCGGTCAGGGGACCCGGGATCGGGAAGTACGGCAGGGGCCGTCCGGTCGGGCCGATGCGCTCGCGGCGCTGACGCGCGGCGTCGGGCGCGAGGGTGGCCGCGTACTCCGGATCGGGCTCGTACTCGGCGTCGGGGTCGTAGAAGTGCCCCTCGGGCACCTCGGCGAAGTCGGCGAAGCGGTCGGTGTCCCGGCTGCTCTCGTTGCCGGCCGTGGCGTTCACGTGTGGGCCGTCCATCATCTGGGGGGCTGTCGTCATGTGCTGTTGGGTGGCGAAGGTGCGGACCGCGACGGAGCCGACAGCTTCGAGCCCGGTCGGGCTCAGACCCCGTACAGGCATCCCTGGTTGACCACCCCCAGGAGTAATTGTCGACTCATTCACAAGTCGTCTTACCTCCTTGGACGTGACCAGGAAACTTATCGATAGGTCAGCGTGGCACCATGCCGACGATTGGCGACTCTATGGCGTGTCACCGGTCCGCAGCAACACAATCCGCCGGACCCGGCCCGATGTGTCGGCAATCGAACGCCTCGCTGTCAAGGGTGCACAGCGACCAAGCCGCACATTTCACCGCTGCACGAAACGGGTAAAGGGTTATGTTCGGCGCGAGTTGCGCAAGGGCCCCACAGGGCCCGATACGCGTCCGGCCGGACCTTGCGCGGCAAGGTCCGGCCGGAGTCGGGATGTTGACGAAGTCGGTTGACCCGTCAGCCGAGGAGCGTGCTCAGCTCGACGTGCGGGAGACCGTGCGCCTCGGCCACCTCGCGGTAAACCACCCGTCCCTCATGGGTGTTGAGGCCCTTGGCCAGCGCGGCGTCGCGGCGCAGGGCGTCGGCCCAGCCACGGTTGGCGAGCTCCACGATGTAGGGAAGCGTCGCGTTGGTGAGCGCGTAGGTGGAGGTGTTCGGGACCGCGCCGGGCATGTTGGCGACGCAGTAGAAGACCGAGTCGTGGACCAGGAAGGTCGGCTCCGCGTGGGTCGTCGGACGCGAGTCCTCGAAGCAGCCACCCTGATCGATTGCAATGTCGACAAGTACACTTCCGGGCTTCATCTTGGCGACGAGCTCGTTGGTGACCAGCTTCGGGGCCTTGGCTCCGGGGATCAGCACGGCGCCGATGACGAGGTCGGCCTCGACGACGGCCTTCTCCAGCTCGAAGGCGTTGGAGACGACGGTCTTCACCTTGGTGCCGAAGATCTTGTCGGCCTCGCGGAGCTTGTTGATGTCGCGGTCGAGCAGCGTGACGTGGAAGCCGAGGCCCACGGCGATCTGGGTGGCGTTCCAGCCCGAGACACCGCCACCGATGACGACGGCCTCGCCGGCGTGGGTGCCGGGGACACCGCCGGGGAGCACGCCGCGGCCGCCGACCGAGCGCATCAGGTGGTACGCGCCCACCTGCGGGGCGAGGCGGCCCGCGACCTCGGACATCGGGGCGAGCAGCGGGAGCGCGCGGCCTGCGGTCTCGACCGTCTCGTAGGCGATGGCGGTGGTGCCGGAGGCCAGCAGCGCGTCGGTGCACTCGCGGGAGGCGGCGAGGTGCAGGTAGGTGAAGAGCGTCTGGTCCTTGCGGAGGCGGTGGTACTCCTCGGCGACCGGCTCCTTGACCTTGAGCAGCAGGTCGGCGGCGGCCCAGACCTCGTCGGCGGTGGCCAGGATCTGCGCACCGGCGGCGACGTACTCGGCGTCGGGGATGGACGAGCCGACACCGGCGTCGTGCTCGATGACGACCTGGTGGCCGTGGCGGACGAGCTCATGCACTCCGGCGGGGGTGATCGCCACCCGGAACTCGTTGTTCTTGACTTCGCGGGGGATGCCGACCTTCACGTCGATCACGGTCCTTGGCTCGGAGGGTTACCCGGGCACAACGGTGCACACCCGGACATATACAGCATAAATGGAGACGCCACGGAGGGACGCGGCAGAGCCAGTCTAATGAAGGACTTCGCGCTGTCTAGCCTTACAAAGCTTTAATTTTCTGTCGAAGCACTACGGATTTCGTAGGCTGAGACCTCCTCGCCCAGCAATCTGTCGGCTGCGCCCCGGTGCAACCGGGCCGCCGCGGGATCCCCGAGCCGGTCCAGCGTGTCCGCCAGCCGGAGCTGGAGCGCGGCCTGAAGCCGCACGTCACCGGCGCTCCGGGCCAGCTCGACGGCCTCCCGGCAGGTCTGGAGCGAGTCGTGCGGCCGGCCCGCGTACTCCTGGACCCGGGCCGCCTCGCTGAGCGAGCGCGCCTGGGCAGCCGGGTCGCCGAGCCTGCGGTGGCCGGAGGCGGCGGCGCGCCAGTTCCGCAGGGCCTCGCCGTACCGCCCGGCGTACGTGTGGACCGCCCCGAGCCGTCCGTAGAGCCGGGCCTCGTCGGCCCGCTCCCCCTGGGTGAGCCGCTGGGAGAGCGCCCGGCCGTACCAGTCGGCGGCCCGGTGGTAGTCCCCCAGCTCCTCGTACGCGCCGCCTACGGATTCCATGGCGCGGCCGGTGGCGTACAGGTCCTTCGCGGCCTTTCCGGCGTCCAGCGCGGCCCGGTAGCGGGTCAGCGCCTCCCGGGTGCGGCCGGTGCGGGCGTCCAGGTCGGCGAGGTTGAGCAGGGCGGCCGCCTGTTCGCGGGGCAGCTCGCGGCGGCGCGCCACGTCCAGGACGAGACCGTGCAGCCCGTACAGCTCGGGGGCGGCCTCCTCGGTTCCCCGGTGCGCGGCCAGCGCCCGCACCAGGGCCGCCACCAGGCGTCGTGCCAGGGTGTCCAGCTCGCCGTCGGCCACGGCGAGCCGGGCCGAGGCGAGCAGGGCGGGCTGGCGGACCCGCAGCCAGGCGCCCGCCTCCTCGGCGTTCGGGAAGCGCAGCGAGCGGGGCAGTCCGGCGACCTTGCCGCGGGCACTGGACCCCTCGGGCTCCGCGATCGCATGGCAGGCCTGGAGCCGGCGCACGGTCCGCTCCAGCATCCGGGCGCGGGCGAGCTGGATCTCGGCCGGGCGGTCCCGGTCCTCCAGGAGCGCCCGCAGCAGCGGGGCGAGGCAGCCGGGCACCGCGTACTGGGGGTGGGCCGCGCCGTCCGTCCGCAGCAGCCCGAGCTTCACGAAGTCGTCGAGGGTGGCGCGGGCGGCGGAGACCGAGCAGCCGGCCAGCGCGGAGGCGGTGTGGGCGTCGGCCAGTCCGGCGGGGGCGAGAGCCAGCAGACGCAGTATCCGGGCGGCGGTCTGCGGCAGGGAGTCGTGGACGAGGCGGAAGGCGCGGGCCAGCGGGCGGGCGCCGACGGGCTGCTGCTCATCGGGGTCGGGCAGCTCGTGCAGCTGCCCCGCGACATCGGCGACCGAGGCCATGGGGTTCGCGGCGAGCAGGCCGCCCACCAGGGCGAGCGCCGCGGGCTGTCCCCCGCACTCCTCGGCCAGCTGCTCCGCGGTGCGGGGGTCGACGGTGATGCGGACCTGGCCGATGGCGCGGGCCAGCAGCCGCACCGCCGCGCCCTTCTCCAGTCCGCCGAGGGTGCAGGGGCGTACGTCGGGGATGCCGGTCAGCGGCCCGGTCGCGGTGGCGAGGACCAGGCAGTCGGGGTTCTCCGGGAGCAGCGGGTCGACCTGTTCGGCGTCGGCCGCGTCGTCGAGGACCAGGACGAGGCGGCGCCCGGCCAGGGCCTCGCGGACCAGCTCGGACAGCTCGTCCTGGTCGGCGCCGGGCGGGACCGCGATCCCGAGGAGGCCGAGGATCTCGCCTGCGGTGCGTTCGGTGGGGACCCGCTCGCCGTCGGGGTCGGTGAGACCGGCCCGGAGCACCCCGTCGGGATAGTCGCCGGAGCCCGTGCCCGCGACGGCCCAGGGCAGGGCGCCCGTGGCGGCCCGGGCGGCCTCGGCGGCGTCGGTTCCGGTGAGCGCCCCGGCCAGCTCCTCGGCGAGTGCGCTGCGGCCGGAGCCGGGGCGGCCCGCGATGAGCAGGACCCGGGCGCGGGGGGCCTTGCGGCCGGCCAGGGTGTCCAGTCCCGCGCGCTCGATGTCCGCCCTGAGATCCTTCAACTCCCGTTCGCGGCCGAAGAATCGGGGTGGGGTCGCGCCGGACGGCTCCTCGGCCCCCGGGGCCTTCACCGGGCCGCTGGTGTCCACCGCCTGATCGGTCACGAGCCACGCTCCACTTCGCTGCACGCGATGCCCGCCGGAACTCCGGTCGGGCGCGGTTCGAGCGTAGTTCAGCGGCAGGGGCGATCACTGCGGAGCGAGGCGGGACCGCCCCCGATATCCCCCGATCGGATCAGCATCTCGTATGACCGATCAGGGGCGGAGCGGGGCCGGACGGACTGTCAGGCCTCGAAGGGCCGGGCCGGCCACGGCGCTTCGGCGGGGCGCAGCGCGTCGGCGCCGTCGCCCGCGCGGACGGCGGTGAGCGCGAGCACCCCGACGACCAGGCAGTTGTTGTGCAGGTCCCCCGCGATGACCGAGCGGACCAGCTCGTCCAGCGGCACCCGGGCCTGCTCCATGTCGGCCTCCTCCTCGGCGACCGCGTACCGCTCGCCCTCCGCCTCGGAGAGATCCCGGGCCAGGAAGATCCGCACCGCCTCGTCGCAGCCGCCGGGCGTGGTGTAGACGTCGGTCAGCACCCGCCAGTCCTCGGCCTTGACGTGCGCCTCCTCGTACAGCTCGCGCTGGGCGGCGTGCAGGGGGTTCTCGCCCGGGATGTCGAGCAGTCCGGCCGGGATCTCCCAGAGCCGGTGGCGGACCGGGTGGCGGTACTGGCGCAGCACGAGGACCCGGTCCTCGTCGTCGATCGCGAGGACGGCGACGGAGCCCGGGTGGACCTGGTAGTCACGGCCGTGGACGGAGCCGTCGGGCATCACCACCTGGTCGGTGCGGACGCTGGTCTTGTTGCCGGTGAAGGGGGTCACCGTGCCGGTGACCTGCCACTCCTCGGGCGTGTCCTGGATACCCACTGCGTCCTCCCACGTACCACGAACAAAACGAGAAACCGGGGCACGGATCCGTCAAGGATCCGTACCCCGGTCAACCGTAATGCCTCGGGACTACTCGGCCGCGCCGGTCTTGCGCGCGACGGCGGCCTTCACCAGACCCGCGAAGAGCGGGTGCGGGCGGGTCGGGCGCGAGCGCAGCTCCGGGTGCGCCTGGGTGGCGACCAGGTAGGGGTGGACCTCGCGCGGGTACTCGACGTACTCGACGAGCTTGTTGTCCGGAGAGGTGCCGGAGAAGACCAGTCCGGCCTTCTTCTCCAGCTCGGCGCGGTAGCCGTTGTTGACCTCGTAGCGGTGGCGGTGGCGCTCCTCGACGTACGGCTCGCCCGCGTAGGCCTCCCGCACGACGGAGCCCTCGGCGAGCTTGGCCGGGTAGAGGCCGAGCCGCATGGTGCCGCCGAGGTCGCCCGCGCCCTCGACGTAGGCGAGCTGCTCCTCCATCGTCGAGATGACGGGGTGGGAGGTGGCGGCGTCGAACTCGGTGGAGTTGGCGTCGGGGATCTCGGCGAGGTTGCGCGCCGCCTCGATCACGATGCACTGGAGGCCGAGGCAGAGGCCGAGCAGCGGGACCTTGTTCTCACGGGCGTAGCGGATGGCGCCGACCTTGCCGTCGACGCCGCGCTCGCCGAAGCCGCCCGGGATGAGAATCGCGTCCACGTCACCGAGGTGCTCGGCCGCTCCGGCGGCGGTGCGGCAGTCGTCGGAGGTGACCCACTTGACCTTGACCCGGGCCTTGTTGGCGAAGCCGCCGGCACGGATCGCCTCGGTGACCGAGAGGTAGGCGTCGGGCAGGTCGATGTACTTGCCGACCAGGGCGACGGTGACCTCGTGGTCGGGGTTGTGGACCCGGTCCAGCAGGTCGTCCCAGGTGGTCCAGTCGACGTCGCGGAACGGCAGGTCGAGCTTGCGCACGACGTAGGCGTCCAGGCCCTCGGTGTGCAGCACCTTGGGGATGTCGTAGATCGACTTGGCGTCGATGGCGGCGACCACGGCGGCCTCGTCGACGTCGCACATCAGCGAGATCTTGCGCTTGATGGCGGTGGGGACCTCGCGGTCGGCGCGCAGGACGATGGCGTCCGGCTGGATACCGATGTTGCGCAGGGCGGCGACCGAGTGCTGGGTGGGCTTGGTCTTCAGCTCGCCGGAGGGACCGATGTAGGGCAGCAGCGAGATGTGCACGACGAAGACGTTGTCGCGGCCGACCTCGTGGCGGACCTGGCGGACGGTCTCCAGGAACGGCAGCGACTCGATGTCGCCGACCGTGCCGCCGACCTCGGTGATGACGACGTCCACGTCGTCGGTGGCCATGCGGCGGATGCGGTGCTTGATCTCGTTGGTGATGTGCGGGATGACCTGGACGGTGTCGCCCAGGTACTCGCCGCGCCGCTCCTTGGCGATGACCTGGGAGTAGACCTGGCCGGTCGTCACGTTGGCGGAGCCGTCGAGGTCGACGTCGAGGA
Organism: Streptomyces globisporus C-1027; assembly: GCF_000261345.2. NCBI lineage: Bacteria > Bacillati > Actinomycetota > Actinomycetes > Kitasatosporales > Streptomycetaceae > Streptomyces > Streptomyces globisporus. Next base: position 1,540,833 of record NZ_CP013738.1, read on the forward strand.
AGCGCTCGTAGTGGCCGATGTCCAGGTCGGTCTCGGCGCCGTCGTTGGTGACGAACACCTCACCGTGCTGGAACGGGTTCATCGTGCCGGGGTCGACGTTGAGGTAGGGGTCGAGCTTCTGCATGGTGACCCGCAGGCCCCGTGCCTTGAGCAGGGCACCCAGGCTGGAGGCAGTCAGACCCTTGCCGAGGGAGGAGGCGACACCCCCGGTGACGAAGATGTGCTTGGTCGTCGTGGATGTGGGCTGCATAGCCAAAGGGGGCTCCCGTGGTCGCGGTTCTGAGGTGCGAACGGCAGCCGAACCGGGGATTCCGGGGGTGCCGTCGCTGCGGTTCGGGGGCCTCGTCCGCTGTCAGAGACGACCACCGTCCACGGGCTACCAGGGTAACAGCGACGGCGGGAGGCTGCTTCCGGCCACACCCTGCACAGAGACCTCACACCATCACCTCAGGCATTTCACGTCCCACCCGATCAGCTCAGAGATCTTGCGGACACCGTCGCGCGGATCTTCATCGTGCGTCGTATCCTGCTCAAACACTCGCTGCCGAGACGGCCGGGCGGCGGCACCACCCAGGCCGCCCACCGGTACAGGAACTCGTCGGATCTTCCCGGGTGAAAGACCCTACGACCCCCTTGACCCGCAGTAAGCGCCCTTTGACGGGGCGACATGGCCGTTCGACTGGAGACGCACGTGGCCGGGCGCATCGAGGATTACGCACTCATCGGAGACATGCAGACCGCAGCCCTGGTCTGCCGGGACGGCACAGCGGACTGGCTGTGCCTCCCCCGCTTCGACTCGCACGCCGTCTTCGCGGGGCTGCTGGGCACCGAGGAGCACGGCTTCTGGCGCCTGGGCCCCGCGAGAGCGGAGGGAACGGAACCAGCCTCCGCCGACCGGCGGCGCTACCGCGGTGACTCCCTCATCCTGGAATCGGAGTGGGACACACCGCGCGGCACCGTACGGGTGACCGATTTCATGCCCCCGCGTGACGGCGCGCCCCAGCTCATCCGGATCGTGGAGGGTGTCAGCGGCCGGGTGCCGATGCGCTCGGAGTTGCGGATGCGGTTCAGCTACGGCCGGGTGACGCCGTGGGTGCACAAGGTCGACAACCGTACGGTCGCGGTCGCCGGGCCCGACTCGGTCTGGCTGGACACCGAAGCGGAAACGTATGGCCAGAATCTGACCACGTACTCCGACTTCACGGTGGGCCCCGGCGACCGGGTGGCGTTCACGATCAGCTGGCAGCCCTCGCACCACGAGCCGCCCGCCCTCCCCGAGCCGGAGAACTCGCTGGAGGCGACGGAGAACTTCTGGCGCGAATGGGTCGAGCAGTGTACGTACCACGGGCCCTACCGGGAAGCGGTCGTCCGCTCCCTGATCACGCTCAAAGCCCTCACGTACGCGCCGACCGGCGGTATCGTCGCCGCGCCGACGACGTCGCTGCCCGAGGAGATCGGGGGCGTACGGAACTGGGACTACCGCTACACCTGGCTGCGGGACGCCGCGATCACCCTCTCCTCGCTGCTGCGCACCGGCTACCGGGAAGAGGCCCGCGCGTGGCGCGAGTGGCTGCTGCGGGCGGTGGCGGGCGACCCGGAGAACCTCCAGATCATGTACGGCATCGCCGGCGAGCGTGAGCTCGGCGAGGCGGAGCTGGACTGGCTGCCCGGTTACGAGAACTCCACCCCGGTCCGCGTCGGCAACGGCGCCGCCAACCAGCTCCAGCTGGACGTGTACGGCGAGGTCACCGAGGCGCTGCACCTGGCGCACATGACCGGTCTGACCCGCAACGACTACGCCATGGGCCTCCAGCTGAAGCTGATCGAGTATCTGGAGAAGCACTGGGAGGAGCCCGACGAGGGCATCTGGGAGGTACGCGGGCCGCGCCGCCACTTCGTGCACTCGAAGGTGATGGCGTGGGTGGCGGTCGACCGGACGATCAAGCTGGTCGAGTCCGGTGACGTGGATGGTCCGCTGGAGCGGTGGTACGAGCTCCGCGACGACATCCACCGGGACGTCTGCGAGCGCGGTTACGACAAGGAGCGCAACACCTTCACCCAGTCCTACGGGTCGAAGGAGCTGGACGCCTCCCTGCTGCTCATCCCGCAGATGGGCTTCCTGCCGCCGGACGACAAGCGGGTCATCGGCACGATCGAGGCGATCCAGCGGGAGCTGTCCACGGAGGACGGCTTCATCCTGCGCTATCCCACCGAGGGCGAGGACGCGGGCGTCGACGGTCTGGAGGGCGACGAGGGCGCGTTCCTGGCCTGCTCGTTCTGGATGGCCGACGACCTCGCGATGATCGGCCGGGTCGACGAGGCGCGCCAGCTGTTCGAGAAGCTGCTGTCGCTCCGCAACGACCTGGGCCTGCTGGCCGAGGAGTGGGACTCGAACCTCCAGCGCCAGGTGGGGAACTTCCCGCAGGCGTTCAGCCACGTCCCGCTGATCGACACGGCCCTGCGGCTGACGGCCAGCGGCGCGTACGTGGGCTGAGGCTGAGGCGTGACCGAACCGCCCATCGCGCTCCTCAGGGCGCGGTGGGCGGTTCGGCTGTGTACGCCCGGTGCAGCGTCTGAAGGAACCGGGGCGCCGCGGGCAGGTCGGTGGAGCCGATGCGGTGGACGGGGATCCCCGGGGTCCAGGAGTTCATGACGGCCGCACCGGCGAGGGAAGGCAGGTCGGCCGGGGTGACCGGGACGACCCGCTGGCCGATGCCGAGCGCCTCCAGTTGCCTGCGGACGATGCCCAGGGTCGTACCGGTCAGGATCCGGGCCTCGGGCCACACCACCGCGTCGCCGTCCCAGAACACCAGGTTCCAGATGGTCGCCTCGCTGAACCGGCCCTCCCGGTCCAGGAAGGCGGCGTCGTCGAAGCCGTCGGCGACGGCCTGCCGGAGCAGGTGTGTCTTGGCCACCTCGCCGACGTGCTTGATGTGCGGCAGGAACCGTTCGTGTTCCACCGCTGCCAGCGCGAGCGGGCCGTCGGGGCCGGAGGACGGCGGTCCGGTCCGCACCAGCAGCGTCGGCTCCCCCTCGGCCGCGGAGAACTCGCCGGCCGTGGAGAAGACCGTGGCCGTCAGCGACAGGTCGGCCGGTCCGTCGTGAAGTGCTTTACGGAGGTGGGCGCGCACCACGTCCTCGGGCAGGGCCCGGCCGAACAGCTCCACCGACGCGGACCGCAGCCGCTCCAGATGGAGGTCCAGGCCCCGGATCCGCCCGTCGCGGATCTGTGCGGCGGTGAAGTGGGCATGGCCCGAGAAGGCGAGCGGTGCCAGGTCGTCGGTGGTCGCCGGACGGCCGTCGAGGTGCGCGATGTGCGGGGAATCTTCGTTCATGGCCCGGACGTTAGGCGTTGACACCGGTGTCAAGGTCAAGCGTCGAGGGCGGGGCAGGCATGCTGATCGGGGAGTTGTCGCGGCGGACGGGCGTCAGCGCACGCTCTTTGCGGTATTACGAGGCGCAGGGGCTGCTGGAGGCGCGGCGGGGGACGAACGGCTATCGCGCGTACGACGAGGACGCGGTCGCCTCCGTACGGAAGATCCGGGCCCTGCTGCGGGCCGGGCTCTCCACCGAGGTGATCCGTCAGGTGCTGCCGTGTGCCCGGGGCGAGCAGGCAGGCTTCGACTGGTGTGCGGAGCTGCGGGCGATCCTGGACGGGGAGCTGGCGGACCTGGACGAGCAGATCGAGGCGTTACGGCGGAGCCGGGGGGCGTTGGTGGGGCTGCTGGCCGAGCGGTGACGGCCCGGCCACGGCATCCGGGCCTCCCCTGCCATGCGCAACCGGCTCCCCGGGCGGTAGCGTCCTGAACAGGACAGTCCGGATCAGGACGACCGCCCGGGAAGCGGGCAGGGCACCAGGGGAAAGCGGGCCGGGTACGTGGAGAGCCACAGCGGAATCACCGTGCAGCGGGCGCTGGAGCTGCCGGGGCTGCGCGCCGGGCTCCCGGAAGTGGTGGCCGGCGCCGACCGGCTGAACCGTACGGTGCGCTGGGTGCACGCGGGCGAGGTCCCGAACATCGCCTCGCTCCTCAAGGGCGGCGAGCTGCTCCTGACGACCGGTCTCGGCCTGGGCACCCGCCCCGCCGAACAGCGCGCCTTCGTCCGCCGTCTCGCCGACCGGGGCATCGCGGCCCTGGTGGTGGAGCTGGGCCCGCGCTTCGGCCGGCTGCCCGCCTCCATCGTGGACGCCGCCCGCGCGGCCGGCCTTCCGCTGGTCCAGCTGCACCGCGAGGTGCCGTTCGTCGCGGTGACGGAGGAGGTGCACACCGAGATCGTCAACGGGCACTACGCGCTGCTCCAGCAGGCGGAGGAGGTGCACCGGCGCGCCACCCGGGCGCTGCTCGACGGGGGCGGGGTGCCGCAGGTCCTCGGGATCCTCGCCGACTTCACCGCCAACCCGGTCTTCCTGGAGACGCCCGACGGCCAGCTCCTGTACGCGGCGTCCACCGGGACAGGACCGGTCGGCGCGGACCCGCTCCAGGTCTGGGAGGGTATGCGCGGCGACCGGGCGGCCCGGGAGTCCCCGCCGGCCGGTGCGCTGCTGGTGGACGTGCCCGGTGGCGGGCCCGAGACCGGTTCGGTGCGGGCGCGGCTGGTGCTGCTCGCGGTGGCCGGACCGCTGGCGACCGTGCACCGGATGGCGGCGGAGCGTGCGGCGGGCCTCCTGGCGGTCGTGCTGATGCAGGCCCGGCAGGAGGAGGAGCTGGCCGCCCGGGGCCGGGGCGACTTCCTGACCGACCTGGCGGAGGGCCGGATCGCCCCGGAGGACGCCCCCGCCCAGGCCCGGGTGCTCGGCTTCCGCCCCGGCGGGACACCGCTGCTCCCGGTCGTGATGCGGCTGGCCCCCGAGCTGTCCCCGTCGGGCAACTGGGCGCTGCTGGCCCGTGCGGTCCTGGAGGAGCTGGCCTCGGTCGGGGTGCCGGTGCTGCTCGGCGTACGCCCCGTGGAGGGGCGGGTTCCGCTGCTGCTGGGGCTGCGGTCGGAGGGCGAGCGCACCGCGGTCGCGGACCGGGTGGCGGCGGCGCTGCGGGCGGGCGTGGAGCGGGCCGGTCTCGACCGGGCCGGATCGCAGCAGCCGGTGGTCGTGGTCGGCGTCGCGGGCGGCTGGGCGGCGGCGGGCGCCGGGCTGCGGCACGCGTCGGAGACGGCGACGGCCGCGCAGGGCCTGGACGACCGGCCCTGGTACGACGCCCGGCGGCTCGACATCGATCTGCTGCTGTGGCGGCTGCGGGACCATCCGGACCTGGCGGCGTTCGTGAACCGGGCGATCGGCCCGCTGCGCGAGCACGACCGCACCTCGCGCCCGCCGCTGCTGCCGACGCTCCAGGCGTATCTGGCGCACGCGGGCCGCAAGGCGGAGACCGCCCGCGAGCTGCACCTCAACCGCCAGACCCTCTACAACCGGCTGGCCCGGATCGGCGAGCTGCTGGGCACGGACCTGGACGACCCGCAGACGGTTCTGGCGCTGAGCCTGGCGCTACGGGCCCGCCGCCACACGAGCTGACGGCACCTGCCCGCCGCCACACGACCTGACGGCAACGGCGTGCCGCCCGCGCCGGGAAGCAGCAGCGGGCTCAGCCGCCTCGCCGGTCCCGTCAGCGGCCGCGCCCCGTCGCCAGCGGCTGCGCCAACTCGTCGTAGACGCTGAGCACATGGGCGATCGTGTCGTCCTCGGTGGGCCAGCCCGCCGCCTGCACCCGCCCGGCCTCGGCGAGCCGGGTCCGCTCCGCCGGATTCCCGAGCAGCCGCGCGACCGTACGGGCGAGAGCCTCGGCGTTGCCGTACGGCACCAGCTCAGCCGCCTCACCGACCAGTTCGGGCACACCACCGACCGCGGTCGCCACCAGCGGCACCCCGGACCGCAGCGCCTCCTGGGCCAGCAGGGAGCGGCCCTCCCACCGGCTCGGCAGCAGGGCCAGATCGGCGGCGGCGACCAACTCCCCCACCCCCTCGCGCGACCCGATGAGGGAGACGGGCAACTCCTCGTCCCTGATCCGTCGTTGCAGGGCCTCCCGGTCGCGCCCCTCCCCCGCGATGACGAGCAGCGGCACGGGGTCCAGCCGCCGCCAGGCGCGGGCCGCGTCCAGCAGGGTGCCGAAGCCGTGATGCGGTACGAGACTGCCGACAGCCATCAGCAACGGCCGGTCCACCGCTCCCAGTTCGGCCCGCACCTTGCCCGCGTCGACGGCTCCGTCCGGGTGCGCGGGCGGGACGGCGGCGGGGGCGAGCCGGGCGTCGCGGGCGCCCCGCTCCCGGGCCAGGTCCACCAGGTCGGAGGAGGGGGCGAGGACCACGGCCGCCGCCCGTGCGGCGCGCCGTTCCAGCAGGTGCAGGATCTGGCGGCGGGCACCTTCCGCGTACCGCCGGGTGTGCCAGGTCGTCACGAGGGGCACGGTGCGTCCGCTCAGCGCGAGGGCGGTGCGGGCGGCCGCGTGGAGCCCGTGGGCGTGGACGACGTCCGCCCCCGTGCAGGCGGCCCGCAACGCGGCGACGGCGGCCGGGTCGCTGCGGCGGGGCACCGGCAGGAAGCGGGCTCCGGTCGCCGTGAAGTCGTAGGCGCGGTCCACGGCGGCCGGCGCGCAGACGGTCACCTGCACCCCGCGCGCCACCAGCCCGGCGGCCAGCGAACCGACGTGCGCGCTGCTGCCCGCACTGCCGCCGCCCAGGACTTGGACCGTACGCAGCTGTGACACGTTGATTGGCTCCCCGGGGCTCCGGAGTCGGCGGAACAAGGACAGCGCCAAGGATGCCAGCCCGTACGCACGTTCCGGCACTGGCGGAACGTTGCTGCCGCATCCACGGCGACAACCGACCACACCGCTGCACCCTCACGGGTGAATGACGGGACGCGGGGTTGACGTCATCCGGGGAGGGGGCGGGCACCGGCGAAAGAATCCCGCCCGCACCCGCACCATCACACCGGACCGAACCGGACCGGACCGGACCGGAGCACGCCGCGCCGGACGGCACCGCGCCCCCGGACCTCACCCGTCGGTGCGCGCCGTGGCCAGCAGCTCCTCGGCGTGGGCGCGGGCCGTCTCGGAGTCCTCCTGGCCCGCCAGCATCCGGGACAGCTCCCGGACCCGGTCCTCGCCCTCCAGAACGGTGACGCCGCTGCGGGTCACCGAGCCGTCCACGGTCTTCTCGACCAGCAACTGCCGGTCGGCGAAGGCCGCGACCTGCGGCAGGTGGGTCACGACGACCACCTGCGCGGACCTGGCGAGCTTGGCGAGCCGGCGGCCGACCTCGACCGCCGCCTTGCCGCCGACGCCCGCGTCGACCTCGTCGAAGAGATACGTCGGTACGGGGTCGGAGCCCGCGAAGACGACCTCGACCGCGAGCATCACCCGGGACAGCTCACCGCCCGACGCACCCTTGGCGATCGGCCGGGGCTGCGCGCCCGGGTGCGGGGCGAGGAGCAGTTCCACCTCGTCGGCGCCCGAAGGGCCGTAGAGGACGCTCCGCCCGCCGATGTCGATGCCGGACGCCTCGTCCGCCGTCTCCGTCTGCCGGATGGCGAAGGAGACCCGGGCGTGCGGCATGGCCAGCGAGGCCAGCTCCTCGGTCACCGCATCGGCGAACCGCGCGGCGGCCTCCGTACGCGCGTCGGTCAAGGCCTGCCCGAGCACGGAGAGTTCGGCCCGCAGCGCATCGCGCTCGGCGGTCAGCTCGCCGATCCGCTCGTCGTCGCCCTCCAGCTCGGTGAGCCGGCCGGCGCCCTCCTGGGCCCAGGCCAGCACGGCCGCGATGTCCTCGCCGTACTTACGGGTCAGAGCGGTCAGAGCCGCCCGGCGCTCCTCCACGACGGCCAGCCGCACCGGGTCGGCGTCGAGCTGGTCGGCGTACCCGGCCAGCTCGCCGGAGACATCGGCGAGCAGGATCGAGATCTCCCCCACCCGGTCCGCCAGCGCGGCGAGTGCCGGGTCGTGGGCTCGGACCCCGTCCAGGGCCTGCCCGGCGGCGGCGACCACGGTGGTGGCGTCGACGCTCTCCGGGTCCTCCGGGTTCCCCGCCAGCGCGGTGTGCGCGAGGGAGGCGGCGGAGGCGAGGGCCTCGGCGTGCCCGAGCCGCTCCGCCTCGGCGGCCAGCTCGACGTCCTCCCCCGGCAACGGCTCGACGGCGGCGACCTCGTTCAGCCCGAAGCGCAGCAGGTCCGCCTCCTGGGCCCGTTCCCGGGCCCGGGTGGTCAGCTCGTCGAGCTCCGTGGCGACGGCGCGCAGCCGCCGGTAGGCCGCCGCGTACTTGGCGTGCGGGACCTCGACACCGTCCCCGGCGTACCGGTCCAGGGCGCCCCGCTGCCGGGCGGGCTTGAGCAGGCCCTGCTGGTCGGTCTGGCCGTGCACGGCGACGAGTTCGTCCGCCAGCTCGGTCAGGACCCCCACCGGCACGGATCTGCCGCCGAGGTGGGCCCGTGAGCGTCCTTCGGCGGAGACGGTACGGCTGATGAGCAGCGCACCGTCGTCGAGTTCCGCCCCGGCCTCCTCGGCCCGCAGCGCCGCCGTGTCACCCTCGGACACGGTGATCCGGCCCTCGACGACCGCGGCCTTGGCCCCGACCCGTACGAGAGCGGGGTCCGCGCGCCCGCCGAGCAGCAGCCCGAGGCTCGTGACGACCATGGTCTTGCCCGCGCCCGTCTCACCCGTGACCGCGGTGAAACCGGGTGACAGCTCCACCACCGCGTCGTCGATGACTCCGAGCGACCGTATCCGCATCTCCTCCAACACGGACATGACCTTACGAGGTCCCGGGCCGGACGCGCGACGGCCCCCGCTCCCGGATTCACTCTCCCGGGTAGGACGGGGGCCGTGGGCGCTGCTTGTGACCGTCAGTGCGGCAGCCCCCGCCACCCCGAGACGGGCAGCGCGAACTTCGCCACCAGACGGTCGGTGAACGAGGCCTGGTGCAGTCGTGCCAGCCGTACGGGCACCGCACCGCGCCGCACCTCGACGCGGGCGCCGGCGGGCAGCTCCACGGTCCGCCGGCCGTCGCACCACAGGACCCCGTGCGGGGTGTGCGGCTGGACCTCGACCGCGAGCACGGACGTGGGCGAGGTCACCAGCGGCTTGGCGAACAGCGCGTGGGCGCTGATCGGGACCATCAGCAGCGCCTCGACCTCGGGCCAGACGACGGGCCCGCCCGCCGAGAAGGCGTACGCCGTCGAACCGGTCGGGGTCGCGCAGACGATCCCGTCGCAGCCGAACCCGGTGACGGGACGCCCGTCGATCTCCAGGACGACTTCGAGCATCCGCTCGGGCGACACCTTCTGCACGGCCGCCTCGTTGAGCGCCCAGTCGCTGTGCACGACATCGCCGTTGCTGTGCACGAGGACGTCGATCGTCATGCGCTCCTCGACCTCGTAGTCGCGGGTGACGACCCGGGAGACCACCTTGTCGAGGTCGTCGCGCTCGGCCTCGGCGAGGAAGCCGACGCGTCCGAGGTTGACGCCGAGCATCGGTACCCCGGAGGCGCGGGAGAACTCCGCGCCGCGCAGCAGGGTGCCGTCACCGCCGAGGACGATCAGCAGCTCGCAGCCGTCCACGGCGGAGGGGCTGGTGTCGGTGACCGTCTCCACGGCGTCCGGCAGCGGCAGATCGGCCGCCTCGGCCGCCGAGACCCGTACGCCGAGCCCGTTGCGCAGCAGCCCCTGCACGACGAGCTCCGCGCTGCGGATCGCGGCCGGGCGGCCGGTGTGCGCCAGCAGGAAGACAGTTCGTGCCGTCTCGGTCGTCACATTCGTCGTCAACGGGGCCCCTCCGCCACTGCACGGTCGACATCCGCGGGATCCAGCTCGGGTGCGCCGGCCCGCAGCCACAGAAAGTACTCGACGTTGCCCGAAGGACCGGGCAGCGGACTCGCCGTCACCGCGCGGACGCCGAGCCCGAGCTCCCAGGCCCGCCGCGCCACTTCCCGTACGGCTTCGGCGCGCAGCTCCGGGCTCCGCACCACTCCGCCGCTGCCGAGCCGCTCCTTGCCCACCTCGAACTGCGGCTTGACCATGAGGACCAGGTCCGCGTCGGGTGCGGCACAGCGGGCGAGGGCGGGCAGCACGAGGCCCAGCGGAATGAAGGACAGATCCCCCACCACCAGGTCGACCGCCTCCCCGTCGATGTCCTCCAAGGTCAACTCCCGCACGTTGGTGCGGTCCTTGACGACGACCCGTTCATCGGACTGCAGCGACCAGGCGAGCTGCCCGTAGCCGACGTCCACGGCGACGACCTGCCGGGCGCCGGCCCGCAGCAGCACATCGGTGAACCCGCCGGTGGAGGCCCCGGCGTCCAGCGCCCGCCGCCCTTCCACCGTCAGCCCGAGCGGGACGAAGGCGGCGAGCGCCCCGGCCAGCTTGTGCCCGCCGCGCGAGACGTAGTCCGGATCGTCGTCGTCCTGGGTGACGACGATCGCGGCCGCCGTCTCGACCTGGGTGGCGGATTTGGTCGCGGTGGTCCGGCCGACGGTGACGCGCCCCGCGGCGATCAGCTGGCTCGCGTGCTCGCGCGAGCGGGCGAGCTTGCGGCGTACCAGCTCGGCGTCGAGGCGGCGACGTGCCACTCCTGCCACGTTCGGTTCAGCTCCTGTGGTCGTGCGTGTTGTCGTACGCGGATCGGGCTCCGGGTGCGGCTGCGGTCCCGGGCGGCCCGGGTGCGGCGGCCGGACGGGCGTCCAGCGAGGTCAGCTCGGCCCGCAGCCCACGGTGTACATCCTCGTACACCTCGATGTGCCCGTCCGCCGGGAGGTGGTCGGCGTCGGCGAGCCGCTCCAGCCGGGCGTCCACCGCGGCATGGCCGGTGGGGGTGCGCACGACCCCGAGGGGCGCGGGCCCGGCGGGCTCGAAGGAGGGGGCAGCGGCGGCCGGCTCCCCGCCCGCCGGCTCATCGGGCGTGCTCACGGGCGGGTTCCCCGCCTCCGGCGTCCAGTCGCTCATGCCGAAACGCTACCGCGACCGGCCGGTGTACCGTCGAGCACGATGGCGACCATGGCGGAGTGCCGCAGCGCACTCGACAAACTCTCCGACAACCTCGCAGCCGCCGAGGGCGACGTGCGCAGCGCGGCTGCCCTCGACCGCTCGCTGAGCTGTCACATCAAGGATCTCGACATCACGTTCACCGGCCGGCTGGCCGATGGCCGGATCCGGGTGGCGGACACGGTCGAGGGACCGCCCAGGGAGAAGGCCGAGATCAGGCTCGCGATGACGAGCGACGACCTGGTGGCCCTGGTGGACGGCGACCTGAACTTCGCGAAGGCGTGGGCATCGGGCCGCGTACGTTTGGAGGCGGGCTTCAGGGACCTGCTGAAACTGAGATCGCTGCTGTAGGAAGCTGCAGGAACCCAAGCCCGTCCGCCCGCGCATCAAGGACGTACGGGCGCCCCATCAAGCCCGCCCGGCGATTGAGGACAAAGCGCCCGCCGGTACGCACCCCGGCACTACGCTCACCGAGCCCTCAGGCCGCAACCTTCCGCGCCTTGCGTGCCGCCGGCACGACCAGCGGCGTCCCCGTCTCCGGATCGTCGATCACCTGGCACCGCATCCCGAACACCTGCTCCACCAGCTCCGCGTCGACGATGTCCGATGGCGCCCCCTCGGCGACGATCGCCCCGTCCCGCATCGCGATGAGATGCGTGGCGTACCGCGCGGCGTGGTTCAGATCGTGGAGCACGGCGACCAGGGTGCGTCCCTGCGTCTCGTGCAGCTCGGCGCAGAGGTCGAGGACATCGATCTGGTGCTGGATGTCGAGGTACGTCGTCGGCTCGTCGAGCAGCAGCAGCGGCGTCTGCTGGGCCAGCGCCATGGCGATCCAGACCCGCTGGCGCTGACCGCCGGACAGCTCGTCGACGTAGCGCTCCGCCAGCTCGGCGACGCCGGTGGACTCCATGGACTCGTTCACCACCCGCTCGTCCTCCGGCGACCACTGCCGCAGCAGCCCCTGGTGGGGGTAGCGGCCGCGGGCGACGAGGTCGGCGACGGTGATCCCGTCGGGGGCTATGGAGGACTGCGGCAGCAGCCCCAGCGTCCGGGCGACCTTCTTCGCGGGCAGCTGGTGGATGGTCTGCCCGTCGAGCAGCACCTGCCCCTGGCTCGGCTTCAGCATCCGGCCGAGGGCCCGCAGCAGGGTCGACTTGCCGCAGGCGTTGGGGCCGACGATCACGGTGAAGGAGTTGTCGGGAATCTCGACCGAGAGGTTCTCGGTGATGACCCGCTGGTCGTAGCCGAGGGTCACCGATTCCGCGGTGAGGCGCTGCATGGTCGTACTCCCGGAGTCGGTGAGGTGAAGCGGTACGGCGCGGGGCACGGGCGGACCACCGGGCAGCACCAGGTTAGGTCAACCTATCTTCCTCTTTGCGCCACGGGTCCCGGCGACCGCCCCACACGCTCAACGCCCTGACGAAGAAGGGCCGTCCGGTTCAGAACTGAAGGCCGGTTCAGAGCTGGAGCCCGGCGATGGCCTTCCCCGTCTCCAGCTCGCACACACCCGCACCGGCGAAGGCCCAGGCCGCCGCACAGAGTGCCCGCAGCCCGTCGAGCGCGTCGCCTTCCCCGTCCAGGGCCAACGCGTCCCCGCGCACGGCGGCCGTCCAGCCCCCGCAGCGGTACGCGTCCCCGGCCAAGGTCACCTCGGGCTGCCCGGTCAGCAGCCCCCGCAGGTCCCGGTCCACATAGGTCGGCCGGTGCTCCGGCGGGGCGGCGAGCAGCTGGGCCGCGTCGGTCACCCCGGTCAGCACGAGCAGCGAGTCCACGCCTCCGTTGAACGCCCCCTCGATGTCCGTGTCCAGCCGGTCCCCGACGACGATCGGCCGCCTCGCCCCGGTCCGCAGCACGGTCTCGCGGTGCATCGGCGGCAGCGGCTTCCCCGCCACCTGCGGCTCGGCCCCGGTGGCGATCCGGACGACCTCGACCGCGGCCCCGTTGCCGGGGGCGATGCCCCGGGCGCTCGGGATGGTCAGGTCGGTGTTGGACGCGAACCACGGCAGCCCGCGCCGAATGGCGAAACTCGCCTCGGCGAACCGCCCCCACGTCATGTCCGGCCCGCCGTACCCCTGGACCACGGCGGCCGGGTCGTCGTCCGCCGACTCCACCGGCTCAAGACCCCGCTCCCGCAGCGCGACCCGCAGCCCTTCGCCGCCGATCGCCAGCACCCGTGCCCCGGGAGGCAGTTGGTCGGCCACCAGCCGGGCGACAGCCTGGGCGGAGGTGATCACGTCGGAGGGTTCGGCGGGCACGCCCAGCTCCGTCAGGTGCTCCGCCACCGCGTCCGGCGTCCGCAGGGCGTTGTTGGTGACGTACGCGAGGTGCATGCCCCCGGCCCGCGCGGTGGCCAGCGATTCCACGGCGTGGACGATGGCCTCGCCGCCCGCGTACACCACCCCGTCGAGGTCGAGGAGAGCGGTGTCGTACGCCTCGCTCAGCGCCGTGGCACTCCCCGACGGCCGAACGCCGTCCTGCTGGTGGCTCATATGGTTCGCTCCTCTTCGCTCTGCTTCTGCCCCGATCATCGCGTATGCCCCAGGCACACATACGATGCCCTGATGAACACTTCAGGTCCCGTCGACCAGGGGCTGCGGCTGATCCCGTTCCGCGGGCTGCGTTACGTCCCCGAGCGGGTCGGCAGCCTTGCCGCCGTGACCTCGCCCCCGTACGACGTGGTCGTCCGGCCGGACGGGCTGCACCACCTGGAGTCCGCGGATCCGCACAACATCGTGCGCCTCATCCTCCCCCAGGCCGACACGGCCCAAGACCGGCACCGGCAGGCGGCCGACACGCTGGACCGCTGGCTGGCCGAGGGGGTCATCGCCCCCGACCCGGACCCGGTGCTGTACGTCTACGAGCAGCGCAACGACGAGATCCTCCAGCGGGGCCTGATCGGCGCGCTGGCCCTCTCCCCCGCCGCCGAGGGCATCGTGCTGCCCCACGAGGACGTCATGGACGACGTCGTCGCGGACCGCGCGGAGCTGATGCGTACGACAGGGGCCCATCTGGAGCCGCTGCTGCTGACGTACCGCGGCGACGGGGGTACGCCGACGGGCGCGGGCTCGGTGATCGACCGCACGGTTCTGCGGGAACCGCTGTTCGCCACGACGACGGAGGACGGCTTCCGGCACCGGCTCTGGGCGGTGACGGACCCGTCGGACCGGCGCGAGATCGAGACAGACCTGGCCGGGCACCAGGCGCTCATCGCGGACGGCCACCACCGCTGGGCCACCTATCTCCGGCTCCAGCGGGAGCAGAGCGCCCCGGGACCGTGGGACTACGGCCTGGTCCTTCTCGTCGACACGGCCCGCCACCCGCTCCAGGTCCGCGCCATCCACCGGCTCCTGCGCGGCCTGCCGGTCTCCCGGGCCCTGAAGGCGCTCACCGGCCACTTCCGCGTCCAGCGGGTCGAAGGGCCGCTCCCCCGGGCCCTCGACGCCCTGGCCGAGGCTGCGACCGCCGGCAACGCGTTCCTCCTCGCCGGCGACGGAGGCTTCCACCTGGTGGACCGCCCCGACCCGGCCCTCCTGGCCCGCACCGTCCGGGCGGACCGCCCCGACGCCTGGCGCACCCTGGACGCGACGGTCCTGCACTCCGCGCTGCTCGACGAGGTGTGGCGGATCCCCGACGCTCCCGAGCACATCGGCTACATCCACGACACGGCGGCAGCCGTCGAACAGGCGGAACGCCTCGACGCCACGGCGGTCCTGATGCATCCCGTACGCGAAGAGGTCGTCCGGGACCTGGCCCGGCAGGGCGTGACGATGCCCCGCAAGTCGACGTCGTTCGGCCCGAAGCCGGCCACGGGCCTGGTCATGCGGAGCCTCGCCCTCGACTGACCACCCGCTGACGAAGCCGACGAAGCTCACGAAGAAGGGGCGGCACTCCGGTCGGAGTGCCGCCCCTTCTTCTCATGTCAGTCTTCTCATGTCAGCGATCAGGCCTTGTCGGAACCGTCCGCGGGGCCGTCCTCGTCACGGGGCGCGGCCTCGTCGGCCGTGTCCGTCTCGTCGGCACCGAGGACGTCGACGAATTCCACGCCGTCCAGCTCGGCGAGCCGGTCCGACGCGTCCGTGGCACCGTCCTTGTCGGCCTCCAGCGCCTTCCCGAACCACTCCCGGGCCTCGTCCTCGCGTCCGGCCTCCAGCAGGGCGTCCGCGTACGCGTACCGCAGACGAGGGGTCCACGGCTGCACGGAGCTGGACGCCAGCTCGGGGCTCTGGAGCGTCACGATGGCGGCGTCGATCTGGCCCATGTCGCGTCGGGCCCCGGCGGCCACGAGCCGCATCTCGACCTGCCCGGCCTTGTCCAGCTTCTGCACCTCGGGCTCGCCGGCCATCGCCATCGCCCGCTCGGGCCGCCCGAGCCCGCGCTCGCAGTCCGCCATGACGGGCCACAGCTCCACGGACCCGGTCATCCGCCGGGCCGCCCGGAACTCGGCGAGCGCCTCGGCGTACTTCTGCGTCGCGTACGCCGCGAACCCGGCCGCCTCACGGACGGCGGCGACGCGGGACGCGAGCCGGAGGGCGATCCGGGAGTACGCGTACGCCTCCTCGGGGTCCTCGTCGATCAGCCGGGCCACCATGACGAGGTTGCGCGCGACATCCTCGGCCAGGGTCTTCGGCAGGCTCATGAGCTCCTGGCGTACGTCCTTGTCGATCTCGTCACCCGTGACGTCGTCCGGAATCGGCAGCCGCTTGATCGGCTCGCGGTCACGGTCCCGGTCATCGCGCCCCCGGAATCCGCCACGGTCCCGGTCGTCACGCTGGCCCCCGCGGTACCCACCCCGGTCGTCTCGGCGGAACCCACCGCCCCGGTTGTCGTCCCGACGGAACCCGCCACCGCGGCTGTCGTCACGGCGGAAGCCACCACCGGAACCGCCCCGGTCCCGGTCATCACGGCGGAAGCCGCCACCGGAAGGCCGGTCGTCGTCACGACGGGGACCACGCGGGCGGTCGTCACGCCGGTCGAAGCCACCACTGGGGCGGCTACCCCGGTACCCACCACGGTCGTCATCACGACGGGGCCCACGATCCCGGTCCCGATCCCGGTCGTCGCGGCGGAAGCCGCTACCGGAGGGCCGGTCGTCGTCACGACGGGGACCGCGCGGGCGGTCGTCACGGCGATCGAAGCCACCACTGGGCCGGCCACCCCGGTCGTCACGCCGGTCGAAGCCACCGCCACGGTTGTCGTCCCGACGGAACCCACCGCCGGAGCCACCGCCACGGCTGTCATCACGGCGGAAGCCGCCGCCGGAGGGCCGGTCGTCATCGCGACGGGGACCGCGCGGGCGGTCGTCACGGCGATCGAAGCCACCACTGGGCCGGCCACCCCGGTCGTCACGCCGGTCGAAGCCACCGCCACGGTTGTCGTCCCGACGGAACCCACCGCCGGAGCCACCGCCACGGCTGTCATCACGGCGGAAGCCGCCGCCGGAGGGCCGGTCGTCATCGCGACGGGGACCGCGCGGGCGGTCGTCACGCCGGTCGAAGCCACCGCCACGGTTGTCGTCCCGACGGAACCCACCGCCGGAGCCACCGCCACGGCTGTCATCACGGCGGAAGCCGCCGCCGGAGGGCCGGTCGTCATCGCGACGGGGACCGCGCGGGCGGTCGTCACGCCGGTCGAAGCCACCGCCACGGTTGTCGTCCCGACGGAACCCACCGCCGGAGCCACCGCCACGGCTGTCATCACGGCGGAAGCCGCCGCCGGAGGGCCGGTCGTCATCGCGACGGGGACCGCGCGGGCGGTCGTCACGCCGGTCGAAGCCACCGCTGGGGCGGCTACCCCGGTACCCACCACGGTCGTCATCACGACGGGGCCCACGATCCCGGTCGTCGCGGCGGAAGCCGCCACCGGAAGGCCGGGTGTCGTCCCGACGGAAGCCACCGCCGGAACCACCACCACGGTTGTCATCGCGACGGAAGCCACCGCCGGAACCACCACCACGGCTGTCATCACGGCGGAAGCCGCCACTGCTCGGCCGGCTGTCGTCACGGCGCGGGCCGCGGTCGCGATCCCGGTCATCGCGGCGGAAGCCGCCACGGTCGTTGTCGCGTCGAGGTGCGCCGGAACCGGACCGGTCGTCACGACCACCGCGGTAACCGCCCCTGTCACCGCCGTCCCGGCGACGCGGCTCGCGCTCCGGACGGTCGTCGGGAGAGTTGGTGGACATGGGTGTGACTCCTGTCTTCGGGTACCACAGACATTCTCGCGCAGCCGACCGGCCGACGCGCTTCGGAAAAAACAAAAGGACCCCTGGTCCCAGCGTGAACGCTGGGACCAGGGGTCCTTGAAAGATTGTTCGGCGACGTCCTACTCTCCCACAGGGTCCCCCCTGCAGTACCATCGGCGCTGAAAGGCTTAGCTTCCGGGTTCGGAATGTAACCGGGCGTTTCCCTAACGCAATGACCACCGAAACCCTATCGGGTTCTAGCGAACAAGCACACTCTTCAATTAAGTAGTGAAACTGTTCAACCGGTGCGATAACTGTTCGCAACCCGGGAACAACACAGTGGACGCGAGCAACTGAGGACAAGCCCTCGGCCTATTAGTACCAGTCAGCTCCACCCGTTACCGGGCTTCCACATCTGGCCTATCAACCCAGTCGTCTACTGGGAGCCTTAACCCCTCAAGAGGGTGGGAATACTCATCTCGAAGCAGGCTTCCCGCTTAGATGCTTTCAGCGGTTATCCTTTCCGAACGTAGCCAACCAGCCATGCCCTTGGCAGGACAACTGGCACACCAGAGGTTCGTCCGTCCCGGTCCTCTCGTACTAGGGACAGCCCTTCTCAATATTCCTACGCGCACAGCGGATAGGGACCGAACTGTCTCACGACGTTCTAAACCCAGCTCGCGTACCGCTTTAATGGGCGAACAGCCCAACCCTTGGGACCGACTCCAGCCCCAGGATGCGACGAGCCGACATCGAGGTGCCAAACCATCCCGTCGATATGGACTCTTGGGGAAGATCAGCCTGTTATCCCCGGGGTACCTTTTATCCGTTGAGCGACAGCGCTTCCACAAGCCACTGCCGGATCACTAGTCCCGACTTTCGTCCCTGCTCGACCCGTCGGTCTCACAGTCAAGCTCCCTTGTGCACTTACACTCAACACCTGATTACCAACCAGGCTGAGGGAACCTTTGGGCGCCTCCGTTACTCTTTAGGAGGCAACCGCCCCAGTTAAACTACCCATCAGACACTGTCCCTGATCCGGATCACGGACCCAGGTTAGACATCCAGCACGACCAGAGTGGTATTTCAACGACGACTCCACAACCACTGGCGTGGCCGCTTCAAAGTCTCCCACCTATCCTACACAAGCCGAACCGAACACCAATATCAAACTATAGTAAAGGTCCCGGGGTCTTTCCGTCCTGCTGCGCGAAACGAGCATCTTTACTCGTAGTGCAATTTCACCGGGCCTATGGTTGAGACAGTCGAGAAGTCGTTACGCCATTCGTGCAGGTCGGAACTTACCCGACAAGGAATTTCGCTACCTTAGGATGGTTATAGTTACCACCGCCGTTTACTGGCGCTTAAGTTCTCAGCTTCGCCACCCCGAAAGGCAGCTAACCGGTCCCCTTAACGTTCCAGCACCGGGCAGGCGTCAGTCCGTATACATCGCCTTACGGCTTCGCACGGACCTGTGTTTTTAGTAAACAGTCGCTTCTCGCTGGTCTCTGCGGCCACCCCCAGCTCAAGCAGCAAGTGCTATCACCGGTGATGGCCCCCCTTCTCCCGAAGTTACGGGGGCATTTTGCCGAGTTCCTTAACCATAGTTCACCCGAACGCCTCGGTATTCTCTACCTGACCACCTGAGTCGGTTTAGGGTACGGGCCGCCATGAAACTCGCTAGAGGCTTTTCTCGACAGCATAGGATCATCCACTTCACCACAATCGGCTCGGCATCAGGTCTCAGACTATATGCACGACGGATTTGCCTACCGTGCGTCCTACACCCTTACCCCGGGACAACCACCGCCCGGGCTGGACTACCTTCCTGCGTCACCCCATCGCTTACCTACTACAAGTCTGGTTCATCGGCTCCACCACTACCCTCAACTCCGAAGAGATCGGGCCGGCTTCACGGACTTAGCATCGCCTGATTCAGTACTGGGCGTTTCAAAGCGGGTACCGGAATATCAACCGGTTGTCCATCGACTACGCCTGTCGGCCTCGCCTTAGGTCCCGACTTACCCTGGGCAGATCAGCTTGACCCAGGAACCCTTAGTCAATCGGCGCACACGTTTCTCACGTGTGTATCGCTACTCATGCCTGCATTCTCACTCGTGAACCGTCCACAACTCGCTTCCGCGGCTGCTTCACCCGGCACACGACGCTCCCCTACCCATCCGTACTCCCGTTGGGGATATATGTACGAATGACACGACTTCGGCGGTACGCTTGAGCCCCGCTACATTGTCGGCGCGGAATCACTTGACCAGTGAGCTATTACGCACTCTTTCAAGGGTGGCTGCTTCTAAGCCAACCTCCTGGTTGTCTCTGCGACTCCACATCCTTTCCCACTTAGCGTACGCTTAGGGGCCTTAGTCGATGCTCTGGGCTGTTTCCCTCTCGACCATGGAGCTTATCCCCCACAGTCTCACTGCCGCGCTCTCACTTACCGGCATTCGGAGTTTGGCTAAGGTCAGTAACCCGGTAGGGCCCATCGCCTATCCAGTGCTCTACCTCCGGCAAGAAACACACGACGCTGCACCTAAATGCATTTCGGGGAGAACCAGCTATCACGGAGTTTGATTGGCCTTTCACCCCTAACCACAGGTCATCCCCCAGGTTTTCAACCCTGGTGGGTTCGGTCCTCCACGAAGTCTTACCTCCGCTTCAACCTGCCCATGGCTAGATCACTCCGCTTCGGGTCTAGAGCGTGCAACTCAAACGCCCTGTTCGGACTCGCTTTCGCTACGGCTTCCCCACACGGGTTAACCTCGCTACACACCGCTAACTCGCAGGCTCATTCTTCAAAAGGCACGCAGTCACGACTGACAGCACAAGTGCTGCCAGCGACGCTCCCACGGCTTGTAGGCACACGGTTTCAGGTACTATTTCACTCCGCTCCCGCGGTACTTTTCACCATTCCCTCACGGTACTATCCGCTATCGGTCACCAGGGAATATTTAGGCTTAGCGGGTGGTCCCGCCAGATTCACACGGGATTTCTCGGGCCCCGTGCTACTTGGGTGTCTCTCAAACGAGCCGTTAATGTTTCAGCTACGGGGGTCTTACCCTCTACGCCGGACCTTTCGCATGTCCTTCGCCTACATCAACGGTTTCTGACTCGTCTCACAGCCGGCAGACTATGAAAAAGAGATCCCACAACCCCGCATGCGCAACCCCTGCCGGGTATCACACGCATACGGTTTGGCCTCATCCAGTTTCGCTCGCCACTACTCCCGGAATCACGGTTGTTTTCTCTTCCTGAGGGTACTGAGATGTTTCACTTCCCCTCGTTCCCTCCACACTGCCTATGTGTTCAGCAGCGGGTGACAGCCCATGACGACTGCCGGGTTTCCCCATTCGGAAACCCCCGGATCAAAGCTTGGTTGACAGCTCCCCGGGGACTATCGTGGCCTCCCACGTCCTTCATCGGTTCCTGGTGCCAAGGCATCCACCGTGCGCCCTTAAAAACTTGGCCACAGATGCTCGCGTCCACTGTGCAGTTCTCAAGCAACGACCAGCCACCCATCACCTCGTCCTGGGACGAGTTCACTGGGGCCGGCGTCGAAGGCAGCCTTGTTCGGCCGTACCTTCAGACACCCAACAGCGCGCCCAGTACCCGGAATTCATTCGGTTCGTTTTCCACACTCCGAGGAGCAGTACTCACGTCCCGGTTGAACCACCAGGTACTGAATAGTCAACGTTCCACCCATGAGCTGACCACCGTCGAACATTTGCCGACGTAGTGGCTCTGGATTCCTTACGGAATCTAGATGCTCCTTAGAAAGGAGGTGATCCAGCCGCACCTTCCGGTACGGCTACCTTGTTACGACTTCGTCCCAATCGCCAGTCCCACCTTCGACAGCTCCCTCCCACAAGGGGTTGGGCCACCGGCTTCGGGTGTTACCGACTTTCGTGACGTGACGGGCGGTGTGTACAAGGCCCGGGAACGTATTCACCGCAGCAATGCTGATCTGCGATTACTAGCAACTCCGACTTCATGGGGTCGAGTTGCAGACCCCAATCCGAACTGAGACCGGCTTTTTGAGATTCGCTCCGCCTCGCGGCATCGCAGCTCATTGTACCGGCCATTGTAGCACGTGTGCAGCCCAAGACATAAGGGGCATGATGACTTGACGTCGTCCCCACCTTCCTCCGAGTTGACCCCGGCAGTCTCCTGTGAGTCCCCATCACCCCGAAGGGCATGCTGGCAACACAGAACAAGGGTTGCGCTCGTTGCGGGACTTAACCCAACATCTCACGACACGAGCTGACGACAGCCATGCACCACCTGTATACCGACCACAAGGGGGGCACCATCTCTGATGCTTTCCGGTATATGTCAAGCCTTGGTAAGGTTCTTCGCGTTGCGTCGAATTAAGCCACATGCTCCGCTGCTTGTGCGGGCCCCCGTCAATTCCTTTGAGTTTTAGCCTTGCGGCCGTACTCCCCAGGCGGGGAACTTAATGCGTTAGCTGCGGCACCGACGACGTGGAATGTCGCCAACACCTAGTTCCCAACGTTTACGGCGTGGACTACCAGGGTATCTAATCCTGTTCGCTCCCCACGCTTTCGCTCCTCAGCGTCAGTAATGGCCCAGAGATCCGCCTTCGCCACCGGTGTTCCTCCTGATATCTGCGCATTTCACCGCTACACCAGGAATTCCGATCTCCCCTACCACACTCTAGCTAGCCCGTATCGAATGCAGACCCGGGGTTAAGCCCCGGGCTTTCACATCCGACGTGACAAGCCGCCTACGAGCTCTTTACGCCCAATAATTCCGGACAACGCTTGCGCCCTACGTATTACCGCGGCTGCTGGCACGTAGTTAGCCGGCGCTTCTTCTGCAGGTACCGTCACTTTCGCTTCTTCCCTGCTGAAAGAGGTTTACAACCCGAAGGCCGTCATCCCTCACGCGGCGTCGCTGCATCAGGCTTTCGCCCATTGTGCAATATTCCCCACTGCTGCCTCCCGTAGGAGTCTGGGCCGTGTCTCAGTCCCAGTGTGGCCGGTCGCCCTCTCAGGCCGGCTACCCGTCGTCGCCTTGGTAGGCCATTACCCCACCAACAAGCTGATAGGCCGCGGGCTCATCCTTCACCGCCGGAGCTTTCAACCCCGTCCCATGCGGGACAGAGTGTTATCCGGTATTAGACCCCGTTTCCAGGGCTTGTCCCAGAGTGAAGGGCAGATTGCCCACGTGTTACTCACCCGTTCGCCACTAATCCACCCCGAAGGGCTTCATCGTTCGACTTGCATGTGTTAAGCACGCCGCCAGCGTTCGTCCTGAGCCAGGATCAAACTCTCCGTGAATGTTTACCCGTAATCGGGTGCACACACACGAGAGCGGAACAACCGGTCGGAATAAGACCCGTTGTTCACAGCGTCCTCGCTGTGTATTTCAAAAGGAACCGCGTCCCAGCGTGATGCTGGAGACGGGGTATCAACATATCTGGCGTTGACTTTTGGCACGCTGTTGAGTTCTCAAGGAACGGACGCTTCCTTCGGTCCCGTATCACCGGGGCCCTCCGGGCGCTTCCCTTCGTCTTTACTTCTTTGTCCTGCTGTCTTGCGTTTCCGACTCTATCAGACTCTTTCGTGTCCGATTCCCGGTCGAAGCGGGCCCTTCAGTTTCGCTTTCCAGGTCCTTCGCTTTCGCGTTTTCCCTTTCCGGCGGTTCCAACTTTACCAGACTCTTTTTCGTTCCGTTTCCGGTCCGAATTCGATTTCCGGTGGCCTGTGGAGTGGCCTTGCCTTTCGGCGTGTCCACTACGTTAACCGATTCTCTTGGCAGCTCATAATCGAGCCGATAGGGCGAATTACGGGCATGCCGAATTCGCACCCGCCAGGGTGAGTCGTAGGTAGTGGTGTGGCCGCTTCGAGTGGCTCGGTCCGGTCCGATGGACTGTGCCGAGAGCTGTACCCGTGTCAAGTGGCTCGGACTACATTAGGGGTCCGCCGAGGGCGCGTCAAGTCGCCTTGCGGCTCCGCCGATGGCGTGGCGCGTGGGCGCGGTACGGACTCACCGTGGGGTCCCCCTCGATCCAGAAGCGCCACGGCTGGTGGGCTCCGTCGCCGCCCACTCCGGTGCGGGGGCCGCTCCGTACGAGGTCACGGGGCGGCGGGGTGCCGTGCAGGATGGACAGCGCCGGGGTGGGACCGTCGAAGAGATCGCTGCCGTTCAGGTCGCGGTCGACGTCGAGGGCGGTGGCGAGGCGGGCCGGGCCTTTGGCCAGTTCCTT
Source organism: Streptomyces globisporus C-1027 (assembly GCF_000261345.2). NCBI lineage: Bacteria > Bacillati > Actinomycetota > Actinomycetes > Kitasatosporales > Streptomycetaceae > Streptomyces > Streptomyces globisporus. The sequence goes on from NZ_CP013738.1 coordinate 1,564,209, forward strand.
GTCGTTGCGGGCCGAGATGCGTCGGTCGCGGGCCAGGTGGGCGCCGACGTTGATCTCGCCGGCCCGGAGCAGGACTCCACTGGCACGTCCCTCCGGGCCGCAGACCAGGTTGAGGCAGTGCCACATCCCGTACGTGAAGTAGACGTACGTGTGGCCGGGTGGGCCGAACATCACGCTGTTACGTGCCGTGCGGCCGCGGAAGGCGTGCGAACCCGGGTCGATCTCGCCCGCGTACGCCTCCACCTCGGTCAGGCGCAGTTCGATCGTGCCCGTCGGCTCCCGTCGTACGAGGGTGCGGCCGAGCAGGTCCGGGGCGACCTCCAGGACATCGCGGGCGAAGAAGTCTCGCGTCAGTGGAGTGCGGTCCGGGCTTTTGGTCATGGGGTCCGAGGGTACTGGGATCGCTCCGGCGGGAACCGGCTACCGTCGTGGCGCGTATGTAGGGGTCAGGACCAAGAAGGAGTGACTATGGGCTTCAAGCGGCTGCTCGCGAGCATGGGTGCCGGCGGTGCCTCGGTGGAGACCGAGCTCACCGAGGTGAATGTCGTCCCCGGTGGGGTCGTCCAGGGCGAGGTGCGGATCCAGGGCGGTTCGGTCGCCCAGCAGATCGAGGGACTCAACGTCGGGCTCCAGGCGCGGGTCGAGGTGGAGAGCGCGGACCAGGAGACCAAGCAGGACATCGAGTTCACCAAGCTGAACCTCGGCGGCGCCTTCGAGGTGCAGGCGGGCGCGGTGCACGTGGTGCCGTTCGGTCTGGAGATCCCGTGGGAGACGCCGATCACGATGTTCGGCGGCCAGCAGCTGCGCGGGATGAATATCGGGGTGACCACCGAGCTGGAGATCGCCCGCGCGCTGGACTCCGGTGACCTGGACCCGATCAACGTGCACCCGCTGCCGGCGCAGGAGGCCATCCTCAACGCCTTCCGGCAGCTGGGCTTCGGCTTCCGCAGCGCGGACATGGAGCGCGGGCACATCCGCGGGACGCGTCAGCGGCTGCCGTTCTACCAGGAGATCGAGTTCGTCCCGCCGGCGCAGTACCGCGGGCTGAACCAGGTGGAACTGACCTTCGTCGCCGACGACCGGGAGATGGACGTCGTCCTGGAGATGGACAAGAAGCCGGGGCTGTTCAGCGAGGGCAGCGACTCCTACCGCGCGTTCAAGGTGGGGCTGCACGACTACCAGCAGACCGACTGGGCGGCGTACCTCAACCAGTGGCTCGCCCAGGTCGGCGGTCAGCGCAACTGGCTCTAGGCGGCGGTACGCCCTCCGGAACGAGGGCGGTACGCCCCCTACAGTCGGGGAAGAAGGCAGACGAACCGATCAGGAGAGGTGCGAGACGTGACCGAGCCGAACAGGGCCCCGCTGCCGCATGACTTCCATCCGGAGGTGCCGGCGTTCACCGTGGTGAGCGACGACCTCGAGCCCGGGGCCGTGCTGGGCGACGCTCAGGTGCTTGCGGCCGGGAACACTTCGCCGCAGCTGCGGTGGGAGGGTTTCCCCGAGGGGACCAAGAGCTTCGCCGTGACGTGTTTCGACCCGGACGCGCCGACGGGCAGCGGGTTCTGGCACTGGGTGCTCTTCGATCTCCCGGCCTCGGTGACCGAGCTGCCGGCCGGTGCGGGCAGCGGGGAGTTCAAGGGGCTGCCGGAGGGTGCCGTTCAGGCGCGTAACGACTACGGGTCCAAGGAGTTCGGCGGCGCCGCGCCGCCGGCCGGCGAGAATCACCGGTACGTGTTCACCGTGTACGCGGTGGACACCGAGACGCTCGGGATCGACAGTGATTCCTCGCCCGCGGTGGTCGGGTTCAACCTCCGGTTCCACACGCTCGGGCGTGCGCAGCTGATCGGTGAGTACGAGGCTCCCGCCGGCGATTAGTTCGTCTGCTGTTTGCCCTGCTCTGGTCTTGGAGAGATCAGAGCAGGGCATTTTTTATTGCGTTGTCCATCGCGGCCTGCCCAGCCAGAGTTGATCCGGGCCTGCCAGGGGGCGGGCGGCACACGGGAGGTGGGCAGGATGCGTGACACGTTGGTTCTCAACGCGAGCTTCGAGCCGCTGTCGACAGTGACGCTCAACCGTGCGGTGGTCCTGATCCTGACGGACAAGGCCGTCGTCGAGCAGTCGCATCCCGAGCTCCGTATGCGTGGTGCCGCCGTGGACATTCCGGCGCCCCGGGTGATCAGGCTCTGCCGGTACGTACGGGTGCCTTTCCGAAGACAGGCCCCGTGGTCCAGGAGGGGTGTGCTCATACGGGACCAGCACCGGTGCGCGTACTGCGGGCGGCGGGCGTCCACCGTCGACCATGTGGTGCCGCGTGCCCAGGGCGGGCAGGACACCTGGCTGAACACGGTGGCCTCCTGCGCCGAGGACAACCACCGCAAGGCGGCCCGGACGCCCGAGCAGGCGGGGATGCCGCTGCTGAAGCAGCCGTTCGTCCCCTCACCCGCCGAGGCGATGCTGCTCGCGATGGGGGCCGGCGACCGGGCGGGGCTGCCCGAGTGGCTGGACCGGGCGGCCGCGGCGGCGTAGTCGGCGTACGCCTGGTGATGGATGTACGGGCCCGTCCCCTGGAGGGGGCGGGCCCACGTGTGTCAGCGGAGCAGCAGCTGGACGATGGCCATCGTGCCGACGGCCACGATGAGGGCGCGCAGAACGGTGGGGCTCAGACGTCGGCCGACCTTGGCGCCTATCTGGCCGCCGATGGCCGAGCCGACCGCGATGAGGACGACGGCCGTCCAGTCGAAGTGGGCGACGAAGAGGAAGAACAGCGCGGCGATGCTGTTGACGATGGCGGCCAGGACGTTCTTGACGGCGTTGAGGCGCTGCATCGTGTCGTCGAGCAGCATGCCCATCAGCGAGAGGTAGATGATCCCCTGGGCGGCGGTGAAGTAGCCGCCGTAGACGCTGGCGAGCATCAGGCCGGTGAACAGGAGCGGGCCGCCGTCGGTGCGGGCCACGGTGCCGGTGTGTTCGCGGCGGCGCTGTACGGCTTTGCTGATGCGTGGTTGCAGGATGACGAGGACGAGCGCCAGGGCGACCAGGACCGGGACGATCGTCTCGAAGGCCGTGGAGGGCAGGGCGAGCAGCAGTGTGGCTCCGGTGAGACCGCCGATGGCGGCTCCGATGCCCAGTCTGATGATCCGGCGGCGCTGGCCGGCCAGTTCCTTGCGGTAGCCGATGGCTCCGCTGATGGAGCCGGGGATGAGGCCCAGCGCGTTCGAGACCGTCGCCGTGACCGGGGGGAGGCCGGTGGCGAGGAGGACGGGGAAGGTGATCAGGGTGCCCGAGCCGACGATCGTGTTGATCGTGCCCGCGCCGACTCCGGCCGCGAAGACGGCGAGTATTTCCCAGATGGACAAGGCCATCTCCTTCGGTGGTCAGTGACGCCTCCCCGCCATGAAGGTCGAGGGGCCTCACTGATCATGCACGAAGGGCATTCCGGGTCAGGAGACCGGGGGTTCCTCGCGTCGTTCCACCGCGGGGGCAGGGATGCCGCCCTTGGGTCCCCCGCCGTTGCCGCCGTCGCCGCCGGTGTTGAAGCCGGGCACGCCGCCGCCGAGGTTGCCGAAGGCTCCGCTGAGGCCCTTGAGGGCGTCGCCGATCTCGCTGGGCACGATCCAGAGCTTGTTGGCGTCACCCTCGGCGATCTTCGGGAGCATCTGGAGGTACTGGTACGAGAGGAGCTTCTGGTCCGGGTCTCCGGCGTGGATGGCCTCGAAGACCGTGCGGACGGCCTGGGCTTCACCCTCGGCGCGCAGGGCGGCGGCCTTGGCCTCACCCTCGGCGCGCAGGATCGCGGACTGCTTCTCACCCTCGGCGGTGAGGATCTGGGACTGCCGGATGCCCTCGGCGGTGAGGATCGCGGCGCGCTTGTCGCGGTCGGCGCGCATCTGCTTCTCCATCGAGTCCTGGATGGAGGTCGGCGGCTCGATCGCCTTGAGCTCGACGCGGTTGACGCGGATGCCCCACTTGCCGGTGGCCTCGTCGAGGACGCCGCGCAGGGCCGCGTTGATCTCCTCGCGGGAGGTGAGGGTCCGCTCCAGGTCCATGCCTCCGATGATGTTGCGGAGGGTGGTGACGGTGAGCTGCTCGATCGCCTGGATGTAGCTGGCCACTTCGTAGGTCGCGGCGCGGGCGTCGGTCACCTGGTAGTAGATGACGGTGTCGATGTTGACGACCAGGTTGTCCTGGGTGATCACCGGCTGCGGCGGGAAGGGCACGACCTGTTCACGGAGGTCGATCCGGTTGCGGATCGAGTCGATGAACGGGACGACGATGTTCAGGCCCGCGTTCAGGGTGCGGGTGTAGCGGCCGAATCGCTCGACGATGGCGGCGCTGGCCTGCGGGATGACCTGAATCGTCTTGATCAGGGCGATGAAGACGAGCACCACCAGAATGATCAGAACGATGATGATCGGTTGCATCGTGTCTCTCGTGCCCTTCGGTTGGCCGGTGGATCGCGGTGATCGGGGTCGGCGGTCATGTGCGGCCGGTGGTCGGCGAGTTATGGGCCGGGCCGGAGTCCCATGATGATCGACATGATCGACTTCGAGTCTGGCAGACGGGGGCCCGCGCCGTGCACGCTTCGGTCACATGACGACGGCCGTCGCTCCGTCGATGTCGATGACATCGACCTGGGTGCCGGGCTCGAAGACCTGTTCGGCGTCGTAGGAACGGGCGGACCAGACCTCGCCGGCGAGCTTGATGCGGCCGCCGTCGGCCGATACCCGTTCGAGCACGGCTGCCTGGCGGCCCTTCAGGGCGTCGATGCCGCTGGCCTGTCCGGTCTGTCCGGCCCGGTGTCTGGCGGCGATCGGGCGCACGACGGCGATCAGCGCGACCGAGACCAGGACGAAGACCAGCACCTGGGCGACGATTCCGCCGCCGAGGGCCGCGACGGCCGAGGCCGCCACCGCCCCGACGGCGAACATGCCGAATTCGGGCATCGCGGTCAGGACGAGGGGGATGCCCAGTCCCACCGCGCCGATCAGCCACCACACCCATGCATCGATGTCCACATGGTCATCGTAGGACTGTCGGTGCGTCACCGACAGGGCGCACGGAGGTCAACTCCGGTGAAATGCCTGCCGATCGGGGTGTGACGGTCAGGAGAGCGGGAGGCCGTGGGCGGTGTAGCGGTCGCCGGTGTGCTCGACGATGAGGGGCAGGCCGAAGCAGAGGGAGAGGTTGCGGGAGCTGAGCTCGGTCTCCATGGGGCCGGCCGCGAGGATCTTGCCCTGGCGGATCATCAGGACGTGGGTGAACCCGGGTGCGATCTCCTCGACATGGTGGGTGACCATGATCATGGAGGGGGCGAACGGGTCGCGGGCAAGGCGGCCGAGGCGGCGGACGAGATCCTCGCGCCCGCCGAGGTCGAGCCCGGCGGCGGGCTCGTCGAGGAGCAGCAGCTCGGGGTCGGTCATCATGGCGCGGGCGATGAGCGTGCGCTTGCGCTCTCCCTCGGAGAGCGTGCCGAACTTGCGGTCCAGGTACTCGGTCATGCCGAGGCGGTCGAGGAAGGCGCGGGCGCGCTCCTCGTCGACGGCTTCGTAGTTCTCGTGCCAGGTGGCGGTCATGCCGTACGCGGCGGTGAGGACCGTCTGCAGGACGGTCTGGCGCTTGGGCAGCTTGTCGGCCATCGCGACGCCCGCCATGCCGATGCGGGGGCGGAGCTCGAAGACGTCGGTGCCGACGCCGCCCAGCTTCTCGCCGAGGACGGTGGCCGTTCCCTTGCTCGGGAAGAGGTAGCTGGACGCGAGGTTGAGGAGGGTCGTCTTGCCGGCGCCGTTGGGGCCCAGGATGACCCAGCGCTCCCCCTCCTTGACCGACCAGGAGACGTCTTCCACCAGAGCGCGTCCGTCGCGGACCACGGATACGTCCACCAGCTCCAGTACATCGCTCATGGCGCGTTGTCTCCCCATGCAGTCTCGTCGATCGTCGCGTGCCGGTGGGCACGGCTCCCAGGGAAAACCTACGCCACCGCGTGAGTGGTTCGGGCGTGAGGTCCGGACCCCGGGCTCGGCCCGGGCGTTCCTTAGGCTGTCGGCATGCTTGTCGAACCACGTTCAGGGTTGTTGGCCGCTTGGGGAAACGCGCTTCTGGCGGGACTCGTCTCGCCGGACGAGGCGGCCCTCGCGATTGTCGGAGAGGACGCGGTGCACCGCGTCGAGGGGCTGCCGGGTGAGGCGGGGCCGGTCGGGCTCACGCTGGCGCTCGGCCGGCTGAGGGGTCTGGGGGCCACCGGTTTCCGGGTGGCGCTGCCGGTGCCGGGGCATCCTCTGGGGCTGAGCGGTCCGCCGGACTTCAACGCGCGGGCGCTGGAGGCGGAGGAGGCGGTCGTCGCGTACGGGGTGCCGTACGGGCTGGTGCCGGAGGTGAGCGAGGCCGGTCCTGAGGGGGATCTGCACATCGAGGTGGTGTGGCGGGTGCTGCCGGTGCGGGAGGCGCCGCCCGCGGATGTGCCGTCGCTGGGCGAGGCGGAGCGGGAGCTGGCGGAGGCGTTGCGGGATGCGACGGCGGTGCTGTCGCGGCTGGACGTGGCGGGTTCCGGGCCGGTGGCGGAGGCGGCGGTGGACGCGTACCGGGCGCGGGTGGAGCGGGGGCGCGAGGTGCTGGCGCCCGGGTATCCGCCGCGGGCGGTGCGGGTGCTGGAGATGGCGCAGCGGGTGGGGCTGCTGGTCTCGGTGGCGTACGAGAACGGGCACGGCGGTGCGGTGAGCTCGTCGGAGATCGCGGCGCGGGGGGAGGCGTTGCGGCCGGTGGAGCGGGTGGCTCGGCGGGCGCTTGTCGCCGCGTACAACGCGTATGTGGAGGGCGGGGAGGTGCGGCGCTAGGGGCGCGGGCCTTTTGTCCTCAAGCGCCGGACGGGCTGGGGGTGTCCGGACGGGCTGGGTGAGATGCCCTGACGGGCTGGGATGCCCCGGGCGGGGAGCCCGCTGGTGTGCGGGAGCCCCGCCTGGGCGGTTCCGTCCTCAACCGCCGGACGGGCTGAAATGTCTAAGGCTTCAGTGGTTCAGGCCCAGGTTGCCGAAGGCCGGGTTGAGCAGGCCCACGACGTTGACCGTGTTGCCGACCACGTTCACCGGGACGGCGACCGGGACCTGCACCAGGTTGCCGCTGGCGACGCCCGGGGAGCCGATGGCCGCGCCGTGGGCGTCGGCACCGCTGTGGCCGGTGGCGGAGGCGGCGCCGGCGCCGGCGGCGATGAGCCCGCCCGCGATCATCGTGACGGCGGCGGCCTTCTTCAGGTTCTTCACTTCAGGATCCTCCTAGAAAGGGCTGCGGCAGGCCGCCGCAGCACGTCCTGGAGAACGCCGTGGCGCCCGGAAGGGTGCGCCGTTCGGGTGACATACACCCGACAGTATGAATCTCAGTCCGGACGGGAACCCGCACCCGCGGCCGCGGCGTCAGCCCACCGCTCCGTGGCGTACCGCCCACAGCGCCGCCTGGGTGCGGTCGGCCAGGTCGAGCTTCATCAGGATGTTCGAGACATGGGTCTTGACCGTCTTCTCGGAGAGGACGAGGGCTCGGGCGATCTCCCGGTTCGAACGGCCGTCCGCGATGAGGCCGAGGACCTCGCGTTCCCGCTCGGTGAGGGTGCTCCCCCGGCCCGTGCCGGTGCCCGCGTCCTCCTGGGCGAGGAGGGCCCCGGCGACCTCGGGCTGGAGCAGGACGTGTCCGGCGTGGACGGAGCGGATGGCGCCGGCCAGGGCGTCCGGGTCGACGTCCTTGTAGACGTAACCGGAGGCTCCGGCGCGCAGGGCGGGGACCACGGTGCGCTGTTCGGTGAAGCTGGTGACGATGAGGACCTTGGCCGGGTTGTCGAGCTCGCGCAGGCGGCGCAGCGCCTCGATGCCGTCGGTGCCGGGCATCTTGATGTCCATCAGCACGACGTCGGGGCGCAGCTCCTCGGCCCTGGCCACGCCCTCCGCGCCGTCGGACGCCTCGCCGACGACCTCTATGTCCTCCTGGATCTCCAGGAAGGTGCGCAGTCCGCGGCGGACCACCTGATGGTCGTCGACCAGCAGCACCCTGATGATCTTGTCAGCCACCGGGGACCTCCATCTCGATCGTGGCGCCCTTGCCGGGCTCCGATGCAACGGTGAGTCGGCCGCCGACGCTGCTCGCCCGGTGGCGCATGGAGACGAGGCCGAGGTGACGGCCCGCACGCCGGACGGCGGTGGGGTCGAACCCGCCCCCGTCGTCGGTGACGCGCAGGACGGTGGCGGTGCCGCGCCGGGCCAGGGTGACGCTCACGCGCTCCGCCCCGGAGTGACGCAGGGCGTTGTGGAGGGCTTCCTGCGCGACCCGGAGCAGCGCCTCCTCCTGGGCGGCGGGCAGTGCGCGCACTCCGCAGCTCTCGAAGGCGACCTCGGCGGTGTGCGCCCGGTCCAGGACCTGGATCTGGGTGCGGAGGGTGGCGATCAGACCGTCCTCGTCGAGGGCCGCCGGACGCAGCTCCACCACCGCCGCCCGCAGTTCGTCGACGGCTTCGGCGGCGAGGACGGCGACCTGCTGGAGCTCACCCTTGGCGCGTACGGGGTCGCGGTCGACGAGTGCGGCGGCTGCCTGGGCGGTGAGGCGGAGCGAGAACAGTTTCTGGCTGACCGCGTCGTGCAGCTCGTGGGCGAGGCGGGAGCGTTCCTCGGCGATGGTCAGCTCGCGGCTGCGTTCGTAGAGGCGGGCGTTGGTGAGGGCGATAGCTGCGTGCTGGGCGAGGATCTGGAGCAGTTCCTCGTCCTCGGCGGTGAAGCCGCAGCCGCCGTCGGGCTTGGGGCACATCTTGTTGGCGAGGAAGAGCGCGCCGATGATCTCGTCGCCGTCCGTGATGGGCAGGCCGAGGAAGTCGGACATGTCGGGGTGGGCGTCGGGCCAGCCCTCGAAGCGGGGGTCCTCGCGGACGTCGGCGAGGCGTTCGGGCTTCGCCTGGTGGAGCATCGCGGCGAGGATGCCGTGCTGGCGGGGCAGCGGGCCGATGGCCTTCCACTGTTCGTCGCTGACGCCGTCGACCACGAACTGGGCGAAGCCGCCGTGGTCGTCCGGCACGCCGAGGGCCGCGTACTGGGCGTCGAGCAGCTCGCGGGCGGAGGCGACGATCGTCTTCAGGACGTCGCCCACTTCGAGGTGCCGGCTCATGGCGAGCAGCGCGGCACTCACCGCGGCGAGGCCCGACGGTGGGCGATGACTCATGGGATCACCGTACCGGCGGGGGCCGGGCGGTCGTATCGGGCCCGGGTCGGTGCTCGGCGCGCCGGGGCCTAGGCCCCGGCGGCCGGCCCCTCGGCCGGAGGTCGTAGGACTGCCCGGACCTACGCCGAAGTGCCGGGTACGGGTGCGCCTCCCGGGCGAGGCGCGGTGCGGCCGGGCCTTCCTACGGTGACATCGCCGGGGTCTCCCGGCGGACGCCGAGGGTACGAAGGGGACGGTCACCATGCCGGTCGCGATGATCACGGGTGGTTCGAAGGGGCTGGGACGGGCGTTGGCGGGGGCCCTGGCCGGGGAGGGCTGGGACCTGGTGCTGGACGCCCGGACCGCCGGGGTGCTGGAGGAGACGGCACGGGAGCTGCGCGGGCGGTACGGGACGCGGGTGGTGGCCGTGCCGGGGGACGTCACGGACGCGGCGCACCGGGCGGATCTGGTGGCGGCGGCCGGTTCGCTGGGCGGGCTCGACCTGTTGGTGAGCAACGCGAGCGTGCTGGGCGCGGAGCCGTTGGTCCGGCTGGACGCACTGCCGCTGGAGGGGCTCCGGCGGGCGCTGGAGACGAACGTGGTGGCGGCGCTCGGTCTCGTACAGGAGGCGTTGCCGTCGCTGCGGGCCTCGGAGGCGGGGGCGGTGGTGGTGATCAGCTCGGACGCGGCGGCGGAGCCGTATCCGACGTGGGGCGGTTACGGGGCGTCGAAGGCGGCGCTGGACCAGCTGGCGGCGGTGCTGGGTGAGGAGGAGCCGGGGCTGCGGGTGTGGGCGGTCGACCCGGGTGACATGGCGACGGACCTGTACGCCGCGGCGGTGCCGGAGGACGCGGACGCGGCGCGGCCGTCGCCGGAGAGCGTGGCTCCCGCGTTCCTGCGGCTGGTGCGGGAGCGGCCGGCCGGCGGCCGGTACGCGGCTCCGGCCCTGCTGGAGGGGCCGGCGAGGCAGGGCGGGGGTGCGCGATGACCGCGCGGGGGCGGTGCGAGGGAGGCGACGTGGCCCTCGCCGTGCCGGGGGCGGGCGGGGCGGAGCCGGCGACGGCCGCCGCGGATCCCCCGGCCCTGGACGAGCGCCCGGGCCGGGCCGGGACTGCCGTAGTAGCGGAGGTCACCGCCCTGGAGGCTCTGCGGGTGCCGGACGCGTTGTCGGCCCGGGTGCCGGCCGAGCAGCGCGGGGCGGGGCGTGACGACGTACGGCTGCTCGTGTCCCGGGGGCGGGCGGTCACGCACCATGCGTTCCGGGAGCTGCCGGAGCAGTTGCGGGCCGGGGACGTGCTGGTGGTGAACACGTCCATGACGCTGCCCGCCGCGGTGAACGGGCGCGTCGGCGGGGAGCGGGTCGTCGTGCACTTCTCGACGCGGGGTGCGGACGGGCGGTGGGCGGTGGAGTTGCGGGCGCCCAGGGGGGCGGGTGTCACCGGGCCGCGGCCGGGTGGTCCGGCGGGGGCCGTGGTGCGGCTGCCGGGCGGGCGGGCCCTGGTGCTGGAGGAGCCGCTGGGGCCCGCGGCCGGGGCCCGGCTGTGGTGGGCACAGGCGCCGGAGCGGGTGCCCGAGCTGTTGCGCAGGTACGGGCGGCCCATTCGGTACGGGTACACGGACCGGGATCAGCCGCTGTCGGCGTACCGCACGGTGTTCGCGGTGGACTCCCCGGACGGGAGCGGTTCGGCGGAGATGCCGAGCGCCGCGCGCCCCTTCACGGTCCCGTTGGTGGCGGAGCTGGTGCGCCGGGGGGTGCTGTTCGCCCCGCTGTCCCTGCATACGGGGGTGGCCTCGGCGGAGGCGCACGAGCCGCCGTACCCGGAGCGGTTCGCGGTACCGGCGGCGACGGCCTGGCTGGTGAACGCCGTACGGGCGGCGGGGAGCGGGCGGGTGGTCGCGGTGGGGACGACGGCCGTGCGGGCGCTGGAGTCGGCGGTGGGCGCGGACGGGGTGGTGCGGCCCGCCGAGGGGTGGACGGACCTCGTGGTGACGCCGCGGCGCGGGGTCCGGGTGGTGGACGGGCTGCTGACCGGGCTGCATGAGCCGCAGGCCTCGCACCTGCTGATGCTGGAGGCGGTGGCGGGGCGCGAGGCGCTGCGCCGCGGGTACGAGGCGGCGCTCCAGGAGCGGTACCTCTGGCATGAGTTCGGGGACGTCCACCTCATCCTGCCGGATGAGGAACGTAACGCTCCGGATTGCTTCAGCAACGAGTGGTGAGACTGTTACGTCGCCGATGTGAGCCCAGGCATAGGGTGTACATCACTTACGAACGTACCTAGTGGGCCCATAAGGGCGTTTTGAGCAGGCACACACGAGGGTCATTTCGGGCGAACGGGACCCTTCTCCACTATCTGGCTTCGTACGTCACACCTTTGCCTCAGGATTTTGCTGCCGCTAAGAATTGCTCTCGTCCCCGACGGAGGTGCGCATCACCGCCTCCGGTCTCGTCCTCCGTGAGGACACCTGAGCATTCGAAGAGGTAGCCCTACATGTCTGCGACTCGCATTCCCAGTCGTCTCCGTCGTCTGAACAAGGTCCAGAAGATCTCCGTGGCCGGTGTGTCGGCCCTGGGCGTCGCCGCCCTGACCTTCTCGCTCGTCCCGTCGAACGCCGATGCCGAGATTGCCCCGCAGGCGGCAGCCGCCGCTGCGCCCGTGGCCTTCACCAACGCCACGGGTACCGCACAGGCCAAGACCGTGCAGAACAGCATGATCGAGCAGCACTCCACCGCCGAGAAGCTCGTGAAGGCCGCCGACGCCGCCAAGGCGAAGGCCGCCGCCGAGACCAAGGCCAAGGCCGCGAAGGCGAAGGCCGCGTCCGAGGCGAAGGCCAAGGCCGCCGCCGACGCGAAGGACAAGGCCGAGAAGGCCGCCAAGGCCAAGGCGGACGCGAAGAAGCGCGCGTCCGAGAAGGCCAACCGCTCCACCCCGCGCAAGCCGGTCTACGCCAACAACCTGGACGGCTGGATCCGCGAGGCCATGTCGATCATGAAAAAGGAAGGCATCCCCGGCTCCTACGACGGGATCCACCGCAACATCATCCGTGAGTCCAGCGGTAACCGCTGGGCCATCAACAACTGGGACATCAACGCCCAGAACGGCATCCCGTCCAAGGGTCTGCTCCAGGTGATCCAGCCGACCTTCGACCGCTACCACGTGGCGGGCACCAAGAAGGACCTGTACGACCCGGTCGCCAACATCGTCGCCGCCTGCAACTACGCGGCCGACCGCTACGGCTCCATGGACAACGTGAACAGCGCGTACTGATCCGCCGGGTCTCCGCGTCTTCGAGACCAGCCGTACACACGCCGAAGGCCGGCACCCCCGCGGGGGTGCCGGCCTCGGTGTCGTACCCGGTGCTTACTTGCGCATGACCTCGGGCTCGTGGCGGCGCAGCAGGCGCGCGACCGCGACGGCGCAGACGGCGCCGATCACCAGCAGCACGAAGATGTTGATCCCCCACTGGGTCGCCGTGGCCTCCCACAACGGGTCCAGGTCGGTCGGGTTCTTCGGGTCCCACGGCGGCATCAGGTTGGCCAGGTCCAACGTGGTACCGGCCGCCGCCACGCCCCAGCGGGACGGCATCAGCCAGGTGAGCTGCTCCAGACCGGGCGTCCCGTAGACCTGGAAGAGGACGCCGGTGAACACCAGCTGGACGATCGCGAACATGACCAGCAGGGGCATGGTCATCTCGGAGGTCTTGACCATCGCGGAGATCATCAGGCCGAACATCATCGAGGTGAACCCGAGGGCCACGATCGAGATGCAGATCTCGACGGCCGGAGGCATGAACAGCCCCTCCTCCGGCAGATCACGGACAGCGAAGCAGATGCCGCAGAGGATGACGCTCTGGAAGGCCGTGATCACGCCGAGGACGATCACCTTGGACGTCAGATAGGCCGAGCGGGAGAGGCCGGTGGCCCGTTCCCGTTCGTAGATCACGCGCTCCTTGATCAGCTCTCGTACGGAGCTGGCCGACCCGGCGAGGCAGATGCCGACCGCGAGGATCAGCAGGATCATCCCGGCCTTGCCGTTGAACTGGGTCGGCGGGGTGGGCGGGGCCAGTCCGAAGTCCGCCGGGATGACCGCGGCCAGCACACCGATGACCGCGGGCAGCGCCACCATCAGGCCGAGGAAGGCCTTGTCGGAGGCGATGACGGAGGTGTACCGGCGCACCAGGGTCCACAGCTGTGTACCCCAGCTCTGCGCCTTCGGGGGCCTCATCTGCTGGGGCGGCGGCATGTTGACCGGCTGGGCCGCGACCGCGTCGATGTCGGCGGCGTACATCTGGTAGTGCTGCGAACCGCGCCAGCGGCCCGCCCAGTCGTAGTCGCGGTAGTTCTCGAAGGCGGAGAAGACGTCGGCCCAGCTGGTGTAGCCGAAGAAGTTCAGCGCCTCCTCCGGCGGACCGAAGTAGGCGACGGAACCGCCGGGCGCCATCACGAGGAGCTTGTCGCAGATCGCCAGCTCGGCGACCGAGTGCGTGACCACGAGCACCGTGCGGCCGTCGTCGGCGAGGCCGCGCAGCAGCTGCATGACGTCGCGGTCCATGCCCGGGTCGAGGCCGGAGGTCGGCTCGTCCAGGAAGATCAGCGACGGCTTGGTGAGCAGCTCCAGGGCGACCGAGACGCGCTTGCGCTGGCCGCCGGAGAGCGAGGTGATCTTCTTGTCCTTGTGGATGTCGAGCTTGAGCTCGGCGAGGACCTCGGTGATCCGGGACTGGCGCTCGGCCTCGGTGGTGTCCGCGGGGAAGCGGAGCTTGGCCGCGTACTTGAGGGCCTTGGCAACGGTCAGCTCCTTGTGCAGGATGTCGTCCTGCGGGACCAGACCGATGCGCTGGCGCAGCTCGGCGAACTGCTTGTACAGGTTCCGGTTGTCGTAGAGGACGTCACCCTGGTTGGCGGGCCGGTAGCCGGTGAGCGCCTTGAGCAGGGTGGACTTTCCGGAACCGGACGGGCCGATGACCGCGATCAGCGACTTCTCGGGGACGCCGAAGGAGACGTCCTTGAGGATCTGCTTGCCGCCGTCGACCGTCACCGTGAGGTGGCGGGCGGAGAAGGAGACCTCACCGGTGTCGACGAACTCTTCGAGCCGGCCGCCTACCAGCCGGAACGTCGAGTGGCCGACGCCGACGATGTCGTTCGGGCCGATGAGGGCCGAGCCGGACTTGTGGAGCGGCTGGCCGTTGACGTACGTGCCGTTGTGCGAGCCGAGGTCGCGGATCTCGAAGCGGCCGTCGGGCGTCGCGTGGAACTCGGCGTGGTGGCGGGAGACCTGGAGGTCGGAAACGACCAGTTCGTTCTCCAGCGCACGGCCGATGCGCATGACCCGGCCGAGGGCCAGCTGGTGGAACGTGGTGGGGCTGCGGTCGCCGTAGACCGGCGGCGCCCCCGCGGCACCGCCCTGTCCCGGTCCGCCCTGCTGCCCGGGGTTCTGCTGGTGCGGCACGTTCTGGTGCGCGGGCTGCTGGTGCGGGACCTGCTGCTGGGGCGCCTGCGGCTGCTGCCAGGCCTGCTGCTGGGCAGGGGCCTGGTGGTGCGCCGGGGCCTGGTGCTGGGCAGGGGCCTGCTGCCCGTGCCAGCCCGCGGCACCGCCCTGGGGCTGCTGGTGGGGCTGGTGCGCCGGGGCCTGCTGCGCGCCGGCTGCCTGGCCGCCGGCGACACCGGCTCCCGCGGCGGCGCTGAGGCTCACCCGGGGTCCGTCGGTGGCGTTGCCCAGGTGCAGCACCGAACCTGCGCCGAGCTCCACCTGCTGGATCCGCCGGCCCTGCACATAGGTGCCGTTGGTGCTGCCGTGGTCCTCGATGGACCAACTGCGGCCGTTCCAGCTGATCGTGGCGTGCCGCCACGACACTCTGGCGTCGTCGATCGTCAGGTCGCCCTGCGGATCACGCCCCAGGGTGTACGACCTGGACGGATCGAGCGTCCAGGTGCTGCCATTCAATTCCAGTACGAGTTCCGGCACTCCGCGCCCCACTAGTTGTCCCCCGTGATACCCCCGTCGCAGGGAGTCTAGGGATGCTGAACATCGTGGGGAACTATTCCAGGATGAGTCCCCGATCCGAAAGTCGGGCGGGTGAAGAGCGCGAGGAGACCTGCGCGAACACCCCGATACCGGGGGGCGAAACGGGAGTGGATACGGTCAAGTCCGCATGAAGGGCCGGTTACCACCCGGAAGATGTCCAGCGACGCGATATCGCCCTATACGAGACAGCCGGTGCGGCCGGGCGCAAGACGTGTACCGGCCAGATCCGGACGCGATGCCGGCGGCAGCGGTGCGATTCCGTCCGGCACTCGGGACGGACGGCCGGAGGAGGTGGCGGGACCGATACGGTGGGAACACCATGAGCGCATCTCAGCCACCTCAGCCCCCCTCCTCATCTGAGCCCTCTGAGTCTCTTGAGCCCCTCGGGCCGCCACCGGGCAGTGACGCACCCACGCTGCTGGTCAAGATCTTCGGCAAGGACCGTCCCGGCATCACGGCCGGGCTCTTCGACACCCTCGCCGCGTACGCGGTCGACGTCGTGGACATCGAGCAGGTCGTCACCCGTGGCCGCATCGTGCTGTGCGCCCTGGTCACCTCGCCCACGGCGGGCGGGATCACCGAGGGCGATCTGCGGGCGACCGTGCACAGCTGGGCCGACTCCCTGAAACTGCAGGCCGAGATCATCTCCGGCATCGGCGACAACCGGCCCCGCGGTGACGGCCGTTCCCATGTGACGGTGCTGGGGCACCCGCTCACCGCCGAGTCGACCGCCGCCATAGCGGCCACCATCACCTCGACCGGCGGGAACATCGACCGTATCTTCCGGCTGGCGAAGTACCCGGTCACCGCCGTCGAGTTCGCGGTGTCGGGGACCGGGACGGCCGAGCTGCGGACCGCGCTGGCGACCGAGGCCGCCGAGATCGGCGTGGACGTCGCGGTGGTCTCGGCCGGGCTGAGCCGGCGGGCCCAGCGGCTGGTGGTCATGGACGTCGACTCCACACTCATCCAGGACGAGGTGATCGAGCTCTTCGCGGCGCACGCGGGCTGCGAGGACAAGGTCGCCGAGGTGACCGAGCAGGCGATGCGCGGCGAGCTGGACTTCGAGCAGTCGCTGCACGCCCGGGTCGCGCTGCTGGCCGGTCTGGACGCCTCGGTGGTGGACAAGGTCCGCACCGAGGTACGGCTCACCCCCGGCGCCCGCACCCTGATCCGTACGCTGAAGCGGCTCGGCTACCAGGTCGGCGTCGTCTCCGGCGGCTTCACCCAGGTCACCGACGATCTGCAGGAGCGGCTCGGCCTCGACTTCGCCTCGGCCAACACCCTGGAGGTGGTGGACGGCAAGCTCACCGGCCGGGTCGTCGGCGAGGTGGTGGACCGGGCGGGCAAGGCCCGGCTGCTGCGCAGCTTCGCCGAGCAGGCAGGCGTACCGCTGGCCCAGACGGTGGCGATCGGGGACGGGGCGAACGATCTCGACATGCTGAACACCGCCGGGCTCGGTGTCGCGTTCAACGCCAAGCCGCTGGTCCGCGAGGCGGCGCACACCGCGGTGAACGTGCCGTTCCTGGACACCGTGCTCTATCTGCTCGGCATCACCCGGGAAGAGGTCGAGGCGGCGGACGGCCTCGTCGACTGAACCCGTCCGAGCGCACGCGCAGGGCCCCGGCACCGCGGTGGTGCCGGGGCCCTGCGCGTGCGCTCGGTCGTTCTGCGCGTGCTCAGTGGTCTGTGCGCGCGCTCAGTCGTTCGGGGTCCAGTACTCCGTGAGCCGGCCCGCTCCGTGCTCCACGCTCTTCCAGGAGCCGGGGAACTCCACCACGGCGTAGGCGGCGGTGGGGAAACCGTCCCGGGTCATCCGGGCCAGGGTGTCGCCCTCGGCCGAGCCGGAGAGGGCGTCGGCGGCCCCGTGCATCCCGGGGTTGTGACCGATGACCAGGAGGTTGCGCACCTCGTCCGGGGTCTCGTTGAACAGGGCGATCAGTTCGCCGAGGGAGGCCTCGTACAGCCTCTCCTCGTAGACGGTCCGGGGGCGCTGGGAGAATTCATGGACCGCCAGCTTCCAGGTCTCCCGTGTCCTGGCGGCACTGGAGCAGAGGGCCAGATCGAAGTCGATGCCGGAATCGGCGAGCCTGCGGCCGGCCACGGGCGCGTCCTTTCGGCCGCGCTCGGCCAACGGGCGCTCATGGTCGGAAGCCTGTGACCATTCCGCCTTGGCATGCCGGAGAAGGACGATCCTGCGAGGTGTCTCGACGCTCATACATCTCAGCTTCGCATGAAACGCGCCCTCCGGCGCAGGGTGTTGACGGGCTCGTCCGGACAGTTCACGCGCTGGTCCGGGGCGGCTTCGGCTCAGCGGAACAGCAGCTGGAAGGTGCGCTCGATCAGCTGTCCGAGCGCGGGATCGGCGGTGGCGGCCTGGGCCTGTCCGGGGCTGAGGATCATCAGCAGCAGCGCGGCGAACGCGACGGCGGGCAGAGCGACCGCCCACCAGGGCAGCCGGATCTCGACACCGTCGGCGGCCGGTCGGTGGGACGTGGTGTGCGTCGGTGCCGGCATGTCCGCCTCCGTCAAGTCATCGGTTCGTCACCGAAGAACCTACGGAACGGGGACGGCCGGTCCCATCCGGTGACCCACCCACTTCACCCTGACCCTGGCCCCCTAGGGGAAGGTGGGGCTAGCCCCACCCCTCGCAGGGTTCACGGGCGTCAGGGCGAGGCGATCGTGGCGATCACACCGATGACGACGGTGATGAGGAGCATCGCCCCGAACACGAGGAGAAGCTTCTTCTGGCCGTTCTGGGGATTCGGATCGAGCACTGGCATGAGGTCAGTGTCGCATCTCAGCACTCGTCCTCGATCGTCCGGTCCCGGCCGGCCAGGATTCCGGCCACCATCTGGGGAATCATGAGGCCCGCCATCAGGGCGATCGGCAGCCCCCAGCCGCCGCTGTGCTGGTAGAGGACACCGACGAGCAGCGGGCCGGGGATCGAGAGCAGGTAGCCGGTGGACTGGGCGAAGGCGGAGAGCCGGACCACGCCCGCGCCGGACCGGGCCCGCATGCCGATCATGGTGAGGGCGAGCGGGAAGGCGCAGTTGGCCACGCCCAGGAGCACGGCCCAGGCCCAGGCTCCGGCGGCGGGGGCGAGGTAGAGGCCGCCGTAGCCGATCAGGCCGCAGAGGCCGAGGACGACGACGATGGGGCCCTGCTGCTTGAGCCGGGAGGCGACCCGGGGGATGACGAAGGCGAGCGGGACGCCCATCGCCATGGTGACCGCGAGCAGGACCCCGGCGGTGCCGGCGGAGACCCCGGCGTCGCGGAAGATCTGCGGCATCCAGCCCATGGTGATGTACGCGGCGGTGGCCTGGAGCCCGAAGAAGCAGGCGAGGCCCCAGGCGGTGCGGCTGCGGGTGATCTTCAGGGCCGGCGCCTCGGCGGCGTTCGCGACCGCCGGGCCCGGCTGGCCGGGGGCCGGGGTGCGGTCGCGCAGGAGGACGATCCAGGGCAGCACGGCGACGGCGGCGAGCACGGCCCAGAGGGCGAGACCGGTCTGCCAGCTGCCGCCCAGCGCCCCGGTGAGGGGGACGGTGACGGCGGCGGCCAGGGCGGTGCCGAGGGCCAGGGCCATGGAGTAGAGGCCGGTCATGGTGCCGACGCGGTCGGGGAACCAGCGCTTGACGATCACCGGCATCAGGATGTTGCTGACGGCGATGCCCATCAGGGCCAGGGCGCTGGCGGCCAGGAATCCGGCGGTGGAGCCGATGTACGGGCGGATGATCAGGCCGGCCGCGATGGCGGCCATGCCCGCGCAGACGACAGTGCCCGCGCCGAAGCGGCGGGCCAGACGCGGCGCCATGACGCCGAAGACGGCGAAGCAGAGCGGCGGCACGGAGGTGAGGACCCCGGCCACGCTGCCGCTCATGTGCAGCCCTTCGCGGACCTCTTCGAGAAGGGCGCCGAGGCTGGTGATGGCGGGGCGGAGGTTGAGCGCGGCCAGGACGAGTCCCACGGCGATGAGGCGCAGCAACCACGGCGAGGGCCCTTCGGCGGCTCCGGGGAGCGGCTGGGCCCGGGTGTCGTGGGGCGTGCGCGCGATGGCCTCGCGGTTCAGGGTCGGGGTCTGCGTCTCGTCGTCCGGCATGGAGCCATCATAGAATCATGGGATGATTGATTGTCCAATCCGGTCAGGGCCCGGCATCCCCCGCACGCGTTGAGAGAATGCGGGAGAGAATGCGGCCCGGACCTCAAGCTCACGAGCAAGGAGCACCATGGCGCTGACGTCCCCTCGGCGTTCGGCACTCTCCGACCAGGTGATCGCCCAGTTGCGGAACCAGATCACCTCGGGCGAGTGGCCGGTCGGCTCGCGGATTCCGACCGAGCCCGAGCTGGTCGAGCAGCTGGGCGTGGCCCGTAACACCGTCCGCGAGGCGGTGCGGGCGCTCGCGCACAACGGGCTGCTGGACATCCGGCAGGGCTCCGGCACGTATGTGATCGCCACGAGCGAGCTGGCCGGGGTGATGCACCGCAGGTTCGCGGCGGCGGACCCCCGGCATGTCGCGGAGCTGCGCTCGACGCTGGAGTCGTCGGCGGCCCGGCTGGCGGCGGCCCGGCGCACCGAGCGGGATCTGCGGCAGCTGGACGCGTTGATGGCGCGCCGGGAGGAGGCCTGGGCGTCGGGCGACGCGGAGGCGTTCGTGGCGGCGGACGCGACGCTGCACCTGGCGGTGGTCGCCGCCTCGCACAACGACGTCCTGACCGGGCTCTACGCCGACCTCGGGGATCTGCTGCGCGACTATCTGCGCGGCGATGTGGGTCCCGAGCTGCGGCCGGAGAACCACATGGACCACGGCCGGCTGGTCGAGGCGATCCGGGCCGGGGATGCGGAGACGGCAGCGGCCGAGGCGGCGAGCCACGCGCTGAACTGCCTGACGGACCGGGTGTAGCACCGGGCGCGGCCCGGAGGCTCGCTCACAGCGGGGCGGGGCGGTGGCTGACCCAGGCGGTGGCGACCTCTTTCCAGCAGCGGTCCTCCAGCCGTACGGTCCGGCCGGGCTCCACCGCGACCACCTCGCCGTCCGCGTCGACGTCCCACCACCGGTCGCACTCGGTGTGCAGCCGGACCAGGTCGACGGAGGGGTACGGGTTGTGGCAGTACGCGACGACCCGGGAGCCCTCGACGCTCGTACGGCACTCCGAGCCGGCCGGTTCGGGCTTCGGCGGCGCCACTTCCGTACCGGAGTCGGCTCCCCTGGCGGCGTGCACCCCCAGGGGTACGGCGAGAGCCGCGGCGGCCACCGAGGCGGCCAGGAGGAGACGGGTTCGTCGGCGCGTGGGGCGCACAGCGATCTCCCTCCCGCAGCCTGACCAGAAGTCCGGTTCCTCCTCATTCTGCGGTGGATCGGCCGACTTTTCGACCGGAGCGGCCACGCACGGCGACGGCCCCCGGCCGCGCCGCCCCCGGAACGGGGTGACGCGGCCGGGGGCCGTTCAGGGCGGTGAGCGGTCAGGCGCCCATCATGTGCACGCCGCTGTCGACGTGGATGATCTCGCCGGTCGTGCGCGGGAAGAAGTCGGAGAGCAGGGCGACGATGCCGCGACCGGCCGGCTCCGGGTCGGACATGTCCCAGGCGAGCGGGGCGCGGTGGTTCCAGACGTCGGCCAGCTCCGAGAAGCCCGGGATGGACTTGGCGGCCATGGAGCCGATCGGTCCGGCGGAGATCAGGTTGCAGCGCAGCCCGTCCTTGCCCAGGTCACGGGCGAGGTAGCGGGAGGTGGCCTCCAGCGCGGCCTTGGCCGGGCCCATCCAGTCGTACTGCGGCCAGGCGTACTGGGCATCGAAGGTGAGGCCGACGATCGAGCCGCCCTCGCTCATCAGCGGCTTGCAGGCCATGGCCAGCGACTTCAGGGAGAACGCCGAGACGTGCATCGCGGTGGCGACGGACTCGAACGGGGTGTTGAGGAAGTTGCCGCCGAGCGCGTCCTGCGGCGCGAAGCCGATGGAGTGGACGACACCGTCGAGCGAGCCGAGCTCCTCGCGGACCAGGCCCGCCAGCCGGTCCAGGTGCTCCTGGTTGGTCACGTCCAGCTCGATGACCTTGGCCGGCTTCGGCAGCTTCTTGGCGATGCGCTCGGTCAGGGTGGGACGCGGGAAAGCCGTCAGGATGACCTCGGCACCCTGCTCCTGGGCCACCTTCGCGGCGTGGAACGCGATGGACGACTCCATCAGCACCCCGGTGATGAGGATGCGCTTGCCGTCGAGAATTCCGCTCATGGTGATCAGTGACCCATGCCCAATCCGCCGTCAACGGGAATGACGGCTCCAGTGATGTACGACGCGTCGTCGGAGGCGAGGAAGCGCACGGCGGCGGCGATCTCCTCGGGCCGCGCGTAGCGGCCGAGCGGCACCTGGGCCACGATGCCCTTGCGCTGCTCCTCTGGGAGCACCTGGGTCATGTCGGTGTCGACAAAACCGGGGGCGACGACGTTGAAGGTGATGTTCCGCGAACCGAGTTCACGGGCCAGCGACCGGGCGAAGCCGACCAGCCCGGCCTTGGAGGCGGCGTAGTTGGCCTGACCGGCCGAGCCGAGGAGGCCGACGACGGAGGAGATCAGGACGACCCGGCCCCTCTTGGCGCGCAGCATGCCGCGGTTGGCACGCTTGACGACCCGGAAGGTGCCGGTGAGGTTGGTGTCGAGGACGGAGGTGAAGTCCTCCTCCGACATCCGCATCAGCAACTGGTCCTTGGTGATGCCCGCGTTGGCGACGAGCACCTCCACGGGGCCGTGCTTGTCCTCGATCTCCTTGTAGGCCTGCTCCACCTGTTCGGCGTCGGTGATGTCGCAGCGGACCGCGAGGACCCCGGCTTCGGTGAGGGCCTGAGGGGGCTCGCCGGAGCGGTAGGTGATCGCGACCTGGTCGCCGTTGTCGGCGAAGGCGTGGGCGATGGCGAGGCCGATGCCCCGGTTTCCTCCGGTGACGAGAACCGAGCGGCTCAACGGATCACCCTTTCCTTGGCGGTCTGGTGCGTGGTCCCGGGCGGTCGGGTACGTCGAAAACCTATCGGTACCGTGCTCCGATCGGGGAATCGGGCCCTGACAGTGGCTTGTCCGGGGTGCTGTGGGGTTCCTACAGTCCGCGCCGATACGTGGTCGGCCCACGCGTCTGCGATATCCCCCGGTGCGGTCACCCTCCGGCGTGGTTCACTGCCGTGGTGTATCGAGAAGGGAACTCCCTGTGCCCCACGAGGTAGATCAGTCATTCCTGGCACTGCCGTCGCGCGCGCTGGCCGACGCGGCGCTCGCCCGAGCGCGGGCCCTCGGCGCGACGCACGCCGACTTCCGGCTGGAGCGGGTGCGCAGCGCCACCTGGCGGCTGCGGGACGCGCGGCCCGCCGGGGCGTCGGACAGCACGGACCTCGGGTACGCGGTACGCGTGGTGCACGGCGGGGCCTGGGGGTTCGCGTCCGGGGTGGACCTGACGATGGACGCGGCCGCGAAGGTGGCCTCGCAGGCCGTCGCGATGGCCAAGCTGTCGGCGAAGGTGATCGCGGCGGCCGGCTCGGACGAACTGGTGGAGCTGGCGGACGAGCCGTCGCACGGTGAGCGGACCTGGGTCTCGGCGTACGACGTCGACCCCTTCTCCGTACCGGACGAGGAGAAGGCGGCGCTGCTCGCCGAGTGGAGCGGGCGGCTGCTGGGCGCGGAGGGCGTCGCGCATGTGGACGCGTCCCTGATGACCGTGCACGAGAACAAGTTCTACGCGGACACGGCCGGCACGGTCACCACGCAGCAACGGGTGCGGATCCACCCGCAGTTCACCGCCGTCGCGGTGGACGGCACGACCGGCGAGTTCGACTCGATGCGCACCATCGCGCCGCCGGTGGGCCGGGGCTGGGAGTATCTGACCGGCACCGGCTGGGACTGGGACACCGAGCTGGAGCAGATCCCCGGGCTGCTGGCGGAGAAGATGCGGGCGCCGGGCGTCGAGGCGGGGGCGTACGACCTGGTCGTCGACCCGTCGAACCTGTGGCTGACGATCCACGAGTCGATCGGCCACGCCACCGAGCTGGACCGTGCGCTGGGGTACGAGGCGGCGTACGCCGGGACCTCGTTCGCCACCTTCGACCAGCTGGGCAAGCTGGCGTACGGCTCCCCCGTGATGAACGTGACCGGCGACCGCACGGCCGAGCACGGGCTCGCGACCATCGGGTACGACGACGAGGGCGTCGAGGCGCAGTCGTGGGACCTGGTGAAGGACGGCACCCTCGTCGGCTACCAGCTGGACCGCCGGATCGCGAAGCTGACGGGCCTCGGCCGTTCCAACGGCTGCGCGTTCGCGGACTCGCCGGGCCATGTCCCCGTCCAGCGCATGGCGAACGTGTCGTTGCAGCCGGATCCGGGCGGGCTCTCCACGGAGGACCTGATCGGCGGGGTCGAGCGCGGGATCTACGTGGTCGGCGACCGGTCGTGGTCCATCGACATGCAGCGCTACAACTTCCAGTTCACCGGGCAGCGGTTCTTCCGCATCGAGAACGGCAGGCTCGCCGGACAGCTGCGCGATGTGGCGTACCAGGCGACGACCACGGACTTCTGGGGCTCGATGGAGAAGGTCGGCGGCCCCCAGACGTATGTGCTCGGCGGCGCCTTCAACTGCGGCAAGGCCCAGCCGGGCCAGGTCGCGGCGGTCTCGCACGGCTGCCCCTCCGCCCTCTTCCGGGGCGTCAACATCCTCAACACGACGCAGGAGGCCGGGCGATGAGCGGCGACCACGGAACCGGCTGGGGGTCCGGGGGTCGTCCCCCGGGTAAGCGCAGTCTCAACACGACGCAGGAGGCCGGGCGATGAGCCGCGTCAGCAAGCCGTACGAGATCGTCGAGCGGGCTCTGGAGCTGTCCACCACGGACGGTCTGGTGGTCATCGCCGACGAGCAGTCCTCCGCCAATCTCCGCTGGGCGGGCAACGCGCTCACCACGAACGGGGTGACCCGGGGGCGCACCCTGACCGTCATCGCGACCGTGGACGGGGCCGAGGGGACCGCCTCCGGAGTGGTCTCCCGGTCCGCCGTGACCACCGACGACCTGGAGCCGCTGGTCCGCGCCGCCGAGGCCGCCGCCCGGGGCGCGGGTCCGGCGGAGGACGCGCAGCCCCTGGTCAGCGGGGTGCCCGCATCGCCCGACTTCACGGACGCGCCCGCCGAGACCGGCTCGGAGGTCTTCGCGGACTTCGCCCCGGCGCTCGGCGACGCCTTCGCGCGCGCCCGTTCCGGGGGCCGTGAGCTGTACGGCTTCGCCAACCACGAGCTGACCTCCACCTACGTGGGGACGTCGACGGGGCTGCGGCTGCGCCACGACCAGCCGAACGGGACGCTGGAGCTGAACGCGAAGTCGCCGGACCGGACGCGTTCGGCGTGGGCGGGCCGGGCGACCCGGGACTTCAAGGACGTCGACCCGGCGGCGATGGACGCGGAGCTGGCGCAGCGGCTGCGCTGGGCGGAGCGGCGCATCGAGCTGCCCGCAGGCCGGTACGAAACGCTGCTGCCGCCGACCGCGGTGGCGGACCTGCTGATCTACCAGCTCTGGTCGTCGACCGCGCGGGACGCGGTGGAGGGCCGGACGGTGTTCTCGACGCCGGGCGGCGGGACCCGGCTGGGCGAGCAGCTCGCTCCGCTCCCCCTCACCCTGCGCAGCGACCCGCACGCCCCGGGTCTGGAGTCTGCGCCGTTCGTGATCGCCCACTCCTCCGGCGACAGCGGTTCCGTCTTCGACAACGGGCTGCCGCTGGCCCCGACGGACTGGGTCCGGGACGGGAAGCTGGAGCGGCTGACGACCACCCGGCACTCGGCGGGCCTGACCGGCCTCCCGGTCGCCCCGGGCATCGACAACCTGCTCCTGGAGGGCGGCGGCGAGAAGTCGCTGGAGGAGATGGTCGCCGCGACGACCGGGCGGGCGCTGCTGCTGACCTGCCTCTGGTACATCCGCGAGGTGGACCCGGCGACGCTGCTGCTGACCGGGCTGACCCGGGACGGCGTCTATCTGGTCGAGGACGGCGAGGTGGTCGGCGAGGTGAACAACTTCCGGTTCAACGAGTCGCCGGTGGACCTGCTGTCGCGGGCCTCGGAGGCCGGGCGTACGGAGAAGACGCTGCCGCGCGAGTGGGGCGACTGGTTCACCCGGGCGGCGATGCCCGCGCTGCGCATCCCGGACTTCAACATGAGCTCGGTCAGCCTGGGGGTGTGACCCGCCTAGACTGACCCGTACATCTCTACCAGGCATAAGGAGCACCGGAACCGTGACGGACATCGTCGACGAGCTGAAGTGGCGCGGGCTGTTCGCCCAGTCCACTGACGAGGACGCATTGCGCAAGGCTCTCGCGGACGGTCCCGTCACCTTCTATTGCGGCTTCGACCCGACCGCGGCCAGCCTGCACGTCGGGCACCTGGTGCAGGTGCTCACCATGCGGCGGCTCCAGCAGGCCGGGCTGAAGCCGCTGGCGCTGGTCGGCGGGGCCACGGGCCAGATCGGTGACCCGCGGCCCACCGCCGAGCGCACGCTGAACGACCCGGAGACCATCGCCGCCTGGGTGCAGCGGCTGCGGGGCCAGATCGAGCCCTTCCTCACCTTCGAGGGCCCGAACGCGGCGACGATGGTCAACAACCTGGACTGGACCGCGGGCATGTCCGCGATCGAGTTCCTGCGGGACATCGGCAAGCACTTCCGGGTCAACAAGATGCTCACCAAGGACTCCGTCGCCCGCCGGCTGGAGTCGCAGGAGGGCATCAGCTACACCGAGTTCAGCTACCAGCTGCTCCAGGGCATGGACTTCCTGGAGCTGTACCGCCGGCACGGCTGCACCCTTCAGCAGGGCGGCAGCGACCAGTGGGGCAACCTCACCGCGGGCATCGACCTGATCCATCGGCTGGAGCCGGGGGCGGTCGTGCACGCTCTGGCGACGCCGCTGATGACGAAGGCGGACGGGACGAAGTTCGGCAAGTCCGAGAGCGGCGCCGTCTGGCTCGACCCGGAGATGACGACGCCGTACGCGTTCTACCAGTTCTGGCTGAACGTGGACGACCGGGACGTCTCCCGCTACCTGCGCATCCTCAGCTTCAAGAGCCGTGAGGAGCTGGAGGAGCTGGAGAAGCTGACCGAGGAGCGGCCGCAGGCGCGCAACGCGCAGCGGGCACTGGCCGAGGAGCTGACCACGCTGGTGCACGGCGGCGAGCAGTGCGCGGCCGTGATCGCGGCGTCGAAGGCACTGTTCGGCCAGGGCGACCTGGCCGAGCTGGACGAGGCGACGCTGAGCGCCGCCCTGTCCGAGGTGCCGCACGCCACGGTCGCCGAGCTGGGTCCGCTGGTGGACCTGCTGGTGGAGGTCGGTCTCGCGCCGAGCAAGTCGGGGGCCCGCCGTACGGTCAAGGAGGGCGGCGCCTACGTGAACAACGTGAAGGTCGCCGACGGCGAGGTCGCACCGGACGCCGGGGAGCTGCTGCACGGGCGGTGGCTGGTGCTGCGCCGCGGCAAGAAGAACCTGGCGGCCGTGGAGGTCAGCCCGGCGGGCTGACCCGTTCGGCACGACGCCGCGGCCGGACACGCCTTCCTCGCGTGTCCGGCCGCGGCGTTCGGTGGAGCGGTGACCGGTCAGGTTCTCTGACTGCGGCCGCCCCGGATCTTCTGCCAGGCCATGTCGCCGACGGCGACGACCGCCACGGCGCCCGCCAACTGGAGCACATGGCGGATCCAGTCGATGCCCTTGGTGTCCTCCACACCGATCCAGCCCGCCACGGCGTTGCCGAGGATGCTGCCGAGGATGCCGAACACGGCCGTCAGCCAGAGCGGGATGTCCTGCTTACCCGGCAGGATCGCTCTGGCGATGACACCGAGCACCAGTCCCACGATGATTGCCCACAACCAGCTCATTTCGCCTCCTCGTACGGCGCGGAGTGCGCGTCCGCCCAGTCTCGGCCCGCCGTCCGGGTGCCCGCATGCCCGGTTGGGCCGTCCGGGGGAGCCCGGGTCTCACCCGTCGGGCGGGCCCCGGTCGCCTGCCCGGCGGATGCCGGGCGTACCGTGGATGCGGCCCGGTCCGTGAGCGTCCGGCGACGACATCTGGTGGTGGAGCATGCTGCGGAAGAACGCGGATTCGGAGGTCATCCGGATCACGGGCGCCCGTCAGGGGCTGACGGAGGACGTCCGCGGCCGGCAGCGGCGCTATGTGATCTCGATGTCGGTGCGCACGGTGTCGGTGGTGCTGGCCGCGGTGCTGTGGAACGTGGAACGGCATGTGGCGATCGTGGCGCTCGTGCTCGGTGTCCTGCTGCCGTACGTGGCGGTGGTCATCGCCAACGCGGGCCGGGAGAACGTGACTTCGCTGCCGACGACGTTCGTGCCGATGCCGATGCGCCCGGCTCTGGAGGCCGGTTCGGCGGAGTCGGGGGACGCGCAGGGGGCGTCCGGCCGGGTTCCCCCGCCGCATGAGCCCGGCTGATCCCACGCGTTGCGCGAAGCCCAGGAAAAGCTCAGATCAATCATGACGTTCCGGTGCACCGCACCCCGGTCCCCGTGACATACTTCGAAAGCGCTCCGCATCCCCCGTCGGAGCGATGGACCGACGCCGGGCAGCTCCCCCCGTGGCTGCCCGGCGTCGCCTTTTCTCCGGCAGGGGATGCCTCGGAAGGCCTGCGATCCACCTGACTCGGCTCGCGGGCACCTGTTTTAGGCTGGGACCCGTGATCTTCCCCCAGACGTCCGCCGAGAGTCCCTCAGGTGCCCCGCTCTGTTCCGCCAAGGGCTGCCGGGCCGCCGCCGTGTGGGTGCTCGCCTGGAACAACCCGAAGCTGCACACGCCCGAGCGGCGCAAGACCTGGCTGGCCTGCGACGAGCACCGGGAGCACCTGTCCTCGTTCCTCGGTGTACGGGGTTTCCTCAAGGATGTCGTGGCGCTGAGGGACTGGGACCCGGGACCCGAGGGCTCGCGGGACGCCTGAGCAGCAGTTCCCCAGGCGTCCGGGCGTCAGCCGCCGATCGCCGACATCGGGCGGTCGGGCTGCAGGAAGGACGGGTCGTCCAGTCCGGAGCCCGCCTTCTTGCCCCACATCGCCGTCCGCCAGAGCTGCGCGATCTCCTCGTCCGGCGCGTCCCCCCGCAGCGCCCCGCGCAGATCCGTCTCCTCACGGGCGAAGAGGCAGGTGCGGACCTGGCCGTCGGCGGTGAGCCGCGTACGGTCGCAGGCGCGGCAGAACGGGCGGGTGACGGAGGCGATCACGCCGACGCGGTGCGGGCCGCCGTCGACGGTCCAGCGCTCGGCGGGGGCGGAGCCCCGGGACGCGTCGCTCTCGGGGGTGAGGGTGAAGCGGGTGCGCAGCGAGGTGAGGATGTCCCCGGCGGTGATCATGCCGTCGCGCTTCCAGCCGTGCTGGGCGTCGAGCGGCATCTGCTCGATGAAGCGGAGCTCGTAGTCGTGGGCCACGGCCCAGGCGAGCAGCTCGGGGGCCTCGTCTTCGTTGAGTCCCGGCATCAGGACGGAGTTGACCTTCACCGGGGTGAGCCCGGCCTCGTGGGCGGCCTCCAGGCCGTCCAGCACGTCCCTGTGGCGGTCACGGCGGGTGAGGGTCTTGAAGACGTCGGGCCGCAGGGTGTCCAGCGAGACGTTGACCCGGTCGAGACCGGCGGCCTTGAGGGCCGTGGCGGTCCGCTTGAGTCCGATGCCGTTGGTCGTGAGGGACATCCGGGGGCGGGGGGTGAGCGCGGCGCACTGCTCGACGATGGAGACGAGGCCGGGGCGCAGCAGCGGCTCGCCGCCGGTGAAGCGGACCTCGGTGATGCCGAGCGAGGTGACGGCGATCCGGATCAGGCGCACGATCTCGTCGTCGGAGAGCAGCTCGCTCTTGCCGAGCCACTGAAGGCCCTCTTCCGGCATGCAGTAGGTACAGCGGAGATTGCACTTGTCGGTGAGTGACACGCGCAGGTCGGTGGCGACCCGGTCGTAGGTGTCGATGAGCACGGTGGGTCCCTCCCCCGGTGGTGCGATCGCTCTTCTTCGCTTCTGGTACTTCCGAGCCTACGTGAGACATGTGACAACGGCGTGGCCCGTTTGCCACGAGGTGCGGCCGGGCCGCGTCGTAGGACTCTACGACGCGGCCCGGCCGCAGGGGGTGGGCGATGGGCCGAACGGGCCCGCCCGGTCCGGTGCGCTCAGTGGGCTCCGACGCCGGTGAGGGACTTGACCTCCAGCTCGGCGTACTTGTCGGAGTCGGCCTTCTCCTTGGAGACCAGCGAGCCGATCCAGCCGAGCAGGAAGCCCAGCGGGATCGAGATCAGGCCGGGGTTCTCCAGCGGGAACCAGGCGAAGTCGACGTCCGGGAACATCGAGGTCGGCTTGGAGGAGACGACCGGCGAGAACAGCACCAGCAGGACGGAGGAGGCGAGACCTCCGTAGATGGACCAGAGGGCCCCCTGCGTGGTGAAGCGCTTCCAGAAGAGGCTGTAGAGGATCGTCGGCAGGTTGGCGGAGGCCGCGACCGCGAAGGCCAGGGCGACGAGTCCGGCGACGTTCAGGTCGCGGGCGAGTGCGCCGAGCGCGATGGAGACGATGCCGATCGCGACGGTGGCCCAGCGCGCCGCGCGGACCTCCTCCTTCTCGGTGGCCTGCCCCTTGCGGATGACGTTGGCGTAGATGTCGTGCGCGAAGGACGAGGAGGAGGCGAGGGTCAGTCCGGCGACGACGGCCAGGATGGTGGCGAAGGCGACCGCGGAGATGACCGCGAGGAGGATGGCTCCGCCGGTGGACCCGGAGCCGCCGCCGATCTCCAGTGCGGCGAGTGGCGCCGCGGTGTTGCCGGCCTTGTTTGAGGCGATGATGTCGTCCGGCTTGAGGATCGCGGCGGCGCCGAAGCCGAGCACGATCGTCATCAGGTAGAAGGCGCCGATGATGCCGATCGCCCAGTTCACGGACTTACGGGCGGCCTTCGCGGTGGGCACGGTGTAGAAGCGGATCAGGATGTGCGGCAGGCCGGCGGTGCCGAGGACCAGGGCGATGCCGAGCGAGATGAAGTCCAGCTTCGAGACCCCGGTGGCGCCGTACTTCAGGCCGGGCTCCAGGAAGGCCCCGCCCTTGCCGCTGTTGCTGGCGGCGGTGCCGAGCAGGTCGGAGATGTTGAAGTTGAACTTCAGCAGGATCAGGAAGGTGATGAGCAGGGTGCCCGCGATGAGCAGGACGGCCTTGACCATCTGCACCCAGGTGGTGCCCTTCATGCCGCCGATGGTGACGTAGAGGATCATGAGGATGCCGACCAGGGCGACGATGACGATCTTCCCGAAGTCGCTGGTGATGCCGAGCAGCAGCGAGACGAGGACGCCGGCTCCGGCCATCTGGGCCAGCAGGTAGAAGATCGAGACGACGATCGTGGACGTACCGGCGGCGGTACGGACGGGGCGCTGGCGCATCCGGTAGGCGAGGACGTCGCCCATCGTGTAGCGGCCGGAGTTGCGCAGCGGTTCGGCGACCAGGAGCAGGGCGACGAGCCAGGCGACGAGGAAGCCGATGGAGTACAGGAAGCCGTCGTACCCGAAGAGGGCGATGGCTCCGGCGATGCCGAGGAAGGACGCGGCGGACATGTAGTCGCCGGAGA
The DNA here is from genome assembly GCF_000261345.2 of Streptomyces globisporus C-1027. Lineage (NCBI taxonomy): Bacteria > Bacillati > Actinomycetota > Actinomycetes > Kitasatosporales > Streptomycetaceae > Streptomyces > Streptomyces globisporus. Next base: position 1,594,977 of record NZ_CP013738.1, read on the forward strand.
CCGCGAGTCCGTTCTGGAATCCGGTGAACTGGCGGCCGCCCGCGTAGAAGTCGGAGGCGCTCTTGGTCTGGCGGCCCGCCCACACGGTGATGAAGAGGGTGGCGACGACGAACGCGGCGAACAGCGTGATGATCAGCGGCCGGTGCTCGCTCGCCCCCTCGGTGGCGGCGAGCTGGACGGTGGGATAGAGGGCGTGGGCGGCGCTCATACGTCGGCCTCCATACGGGACTTGATCGCCTCGGCCTTGGGGTCGAGCTTCCCGGCGGCGTGCCGGGAGTAGAGCCAGGCGATGAGGAAGGTGGTGGCGAACTGGGCGAGTCCGAGGACGAGCGCCATGTTGATGTTGCCGACGACCTTGGTGGCCATGAATCCGCCCGCGTAGTTGCAGAGCAGGACGTAGAGCAGGTACCAGGTCACAAAGGCGATGGTCAGGGGGAAGGCGAAGGACCGGTAGGAGCGGCGCAGGTCGGCGAACTCCGGGCTCGACTGCTCCGCGACGAACGCCTCGGTGGTGGGCTGGACGGGCCCGGTGGGCGATGTGCCCTCGGGGGGCGGTGCATCGGTAGCCACGGAATCTCCTCGCGACGCGGGTGCGGTGATCTGGGGGACGTTGGGTGCCAAAGGGAGGCCTCGTTACCGGCGGGGGACGGTGATGTACCTCCTGGACAACGGCACGGAGGGCGCGACGAAGCGGTTCACCGCGTCTTTCGCCTTCTCGTTCGCCATCCCGGAGGGATTCCCGTTCGGCGTGTTGGCGGGGCGTCACCCGTTCACATTCGGCCGCATCGGTCACTCTTCGAACTCACTTGCCCGTAAACGTTGATGTGCCGGGATGATCAGCGATAGCTTCACTCGTCATGTACGCGACCGAACACGCCAGGTGTCCGGTCGTTCGGCACGGATGATGTGGAGAACCCATGGCTCATCTGGCATCGAGACGGACCCGCGCACTCGCGGTCCCCGTCGGACTCGCGCTGACCGCCTCGATCGGCTTCCTGCCGACGGCGACGGCCACGGCGGCGCCCACCGGCGAACAGGCCGCCGCGAGCGTGCGGACCGACGGGCCGAAGCTGTCCTACGTGGTCAACGTCCGGGGCGGCCACGGCACGGTGAAGGACGTCAAGAAGGCGATCGCCAAGGCCGGCGGCACCGTCGTCATCGCCTATGAGCAGATCGGCGTCATCGTCGTCCACTCGCAGAACCCGGCCTTCGGCGAAACGATCCGCCGCGCACGGGGCGTGGAGTCGGCGGGCGCCACCCGCACGAACCCGATCGTGCCGCAGGCGACGAAGGACATCGGCTCGATAGCGGAGCCGCTCACCGCCGAGCAGGCGGCGGCCGCCGCCGCGGACGCGAAGGCCGGCGAGGACCCGCTGGAGCCGCTCCAGTGGTCGCTGCCCGCGATCAAGGCGGACAAGGCGCACCAGAAGTCGCTGGGCTCGAAGAAGGTGACGGTCGCCGTCATCGACACGGGCGTCGACGACACCCACCCGGACCTGGCCCCGAACTTCGACGAGCGCGCCTCGGCGAACTGCGTGTCGGGCGCTCCGGACACCACCGCCGGCTCCTGGCGTCCGGCGGCGGGCGAGAGCGACCACGGCACGCATGTGGCGGGCACCATCGCCGCCGCGAAGAACGGCGCCGGTGTCACCGGTGTCGCCCCGGGCGTGAAGGTGTCGGGCATCAAGGTGTCGAACCCGGACGGGTTCTTCTACACCGAGGCCGTCGTCTGCGGGTTCCTCTGGGCCGCCGAGCGCGGTGTCGAGGTGACCAACAACAGCTATTACACCGACCCGTGGCTGTTCAACTGCAAGAACGACCCCGACCAGGGCGCCCTGGTCGACGCGCTCACCCGCGCCGTGAAGTACGCGGAGCGCAAGGGCACGGTCAGCGTCGCGGCGGCGGGCAACTCCCGCCACGACCTGTCCCTCGACGCGATCGAGGACACGACCAGCCCGAACGACACCGAGCCGGTCACGCGGACGATCGACCCGAGCGCCTGCCCGGACATCCCGACCATGCTGCCGGGCGTCGTGACGGTCTCCGCGACGGGTGCGAAGGGCCTGAAGTCCTCGTACTCGAACTACGGCAAGGGCATCATCGACGTGGCGGCACCGGGCGGTGACTCGACGGTCTACCAGACCCCCGAGCCGCCCGCCGTCAACGGCCTGATCCTCTCCACGCTGCCCGGCGGCAAGTTCGGCTACAAGGCCGGTACGTCGATGGCGTCCCCGCATGTCGCGGGCGTCGTGGCGCTGATCAAGTCGAAGCACCCCTACGCTTCACCGGCCGCGGTCAAGGCGCTGCTGACGGTGGAGGCGGACGCGAAGGCATGCGGCGAGCCGTACGACATCAACGGTGACGGTGTCATCGACGCGGTCTGCGAGGGCGGCAAGAGCTACAACGGCTTCTACGGGGCCGGAGTGGTGGACGCGCTGGACGCGGTGCGCTGGTAACGGCACGTCGCGGTACGGCCGAGGGCCCGGGGAGATCGTTCTCCCCGGGCCCTCGGGCCTTCCCCGGGCTCACGCCCCCGGCTTGTGCTTCGTCAGCACTCCGAGCGTCAGCAGGGTCTGCGCGGCGATGTAGGTGAGCATCACCCAGAAGTCGGGGGCGGGCGCCTGCGGCCACTTCGCGATACCGGTGGCGATGAGGGCGTCCGAGAGCAGGAAGAGCGCGCCGCCGGCCGCCGCGTACGGTCCGAACACGCCCGCCCGCCAGGCCATGGCGGTGAGCAGCAGGCTGTAGCCGGTGAGCGGGATCCGCAGGTCCGCCGGGAGGTCCGGCCAGATCAGCACGAGGAAGACGACGAGGACGACGGCGTACCCGGCCCCGGTGACCAGGGGTGCGGGAGCCCGGCCTCGCCCCTCCCCCCGACCGAACAGGGTCAGGTAGCAGACATGGCCGACGGCGAACGACCCCATGCCGACGAGGAAGGCCAGGTCGTTGTCGGCGAGCAGGAAGACATCGCCGCCCCACCCGAACAGCAGGGCGGCGACGAGCAGTCGGGGGGCCCCGCGCAGCGCCGCGTACCCGGCGAGCAACGGCGTCAGCAGCGGCTTGGCGACCAGATGGACGGTCTCGGCCCCGGCGAGGAGCCCGGCGAGGTCGGCCGCGGCGACGAGGAGGAAGGCGAGGAGCACGGGGCGGGCGAAGCGCTCGGCCCGCCCGCCGGCCCCCGTGGAGCCGGGGCGGGCGGCGGTGGCGGTCACAGGGCGCGTTCCGGGGCGGGGGCCTGGTCCGGTGCGGATACCGCGGCGGCCTGTACGGGTGCCGAACCGTGCGCAGGCGCCCCCGCCTTCGCCGCCGGCTGCCAGCCCGGCCCTCGGAAGACCCGGCCGGCCCGCTCGCTCCAGGTGTCGGCGGCCCGGACGTCCCGGGCGATGGCGGCGTACTCGTGGGTGGCGACGCGCAGCGGGTTGTAGGTGGAGATGTTCTTGGTCAGCCCGTAGACGGGCCGCTCGGCCTCCGCCGCGAAGGACCCGAACATCCGGTCCCAGATGATCAGGATGCCGCCGTAGTTGCGGTCCAGGTAGCCGCCCTGCGAGGCGTGGTGGACGCGGTGGTGGGAGGGGGTGTTGAGGACGTACTCGAAGGGGCGCGGGAGCTTGCCGACCCGCTCGGTGTGCACCCAGAACTGGTAGACGAGGTTGGCCGACTGGCAGAACGCGAGCGCCGCCGGGTGCACGCCGCAGGCGATCAGCGGCAGGTAGAAGGGCCAGACGGTCGCGGAGGTCCAGGGCTGGCGCAGCGCGGTGGTGAGGTTGAACTTCTCGCTGGAGTGGTGGACCACATGGCAGGCCCACAGGATCCGGATCACGTGGTGGCCGCGGTGGGACCAGTAGTAGAAGAAGTCCTGGGCGAGAAGCATCAGCAGGACGGTCCACCACACCACGGGCACCCGCAGCGGTGTCAGCTCGTAGACCCCCATGTAGATGGCCAGGATGGGGATCTTCCACAGCAGGTCGAAGCCCAGGCTGCCGAGCCCCATGGTGACGCTGGTGGCGGCGTCCCTGGTCTCGTATCCGGCCGCGTCCTCGTCCGGATGGAGGCGGTAGCTGACCATCTCGATCACGGTGAGCAGCACGAAGGCCGGTATTGACCACAGCACGACATCGGGCAGGTTCGGCTCCATGCGAGCACCGTAGGGCCGTCGGTCGGTGAGGGCTAGAGGTTGTTACCCACAAGTATGCGAGACCTGCTGTCAGCAGCCTTTGGCACCTTCTGCCAAGGGACCTCCGCCCGTCGGTCGGCCCGACAAATACGTGGCGCCCTTCAACACGCCTCTCTAAGCTCCTTCTTGCGCGGGGGCGGCTCCGCGGTGTGCTTCCTTCTCCACCTCTACGACACTCGTAGCGCGCCCACTCTCCGCCCCCGCTGCCTCTCTCCTTCTCCTCACCCGCCCCGGGGGCCTGTTTGTCCGTGTCGCCGTCGCTGTCGTCCGTGCTGCTCCGCCGTCTTCGGACGGTGTACGTCGGGGAGGCCGGGCACCGGCCCGGTGATCCGCCGACCACGACCGGGCTGGTGGCCCTGGAGGCCGAACTCCTGGACCGCGGGTTCGCCCTCACACCGGCTCTGCACGCGGCCCTCGCGTGGCTCGGGCCCGCCGGACTGGCCGACGCGGGGAAGCGGCTGGTGGGGCACATCGACGCCGAACTCGGCGCTGACCGTACGCACATGCCGCTCTTCCGCAGCTTCCCGGCCTCCGTGCCGGACGACACGCTCCAGCTGTACGTGGACCGGGTGTTCACCCTGCTGCTCCAGTGGCCGCACCAGCCGTGCGTGCTCTGTTCCACGGTCGGCAGCGTGCACCCGGTCGCCCCCTGCGCCCACCTCGTGTGCCGGGAGTGCTGGGACGGCGCCGACTACTCCGGCTGCCCGATCTGCCACCGCCGCACCGCCGACGACGACCCGTTCTCGAGACCCGCGCCGCCGCGCCGGCGGGTGGAGACGGCAGCCGGGCCGGTGCAGCCGCTGGCCCCCGGCACCGACGCGGCGGCGGACGCGGTCACGGCGCTGGGGCGGCTGCTCGCACGGCGCACCCCGTTGCCTCCGCAGGACCGGGACGATGTCGTGACGCTGCTGGCCCACACTCCGGCGGGGCTCGGATGGCTGCCGGTGGAGATTCCCGTACGAGAGACGAAGGCGCTGGTCCTGGGCACGCTGCTGCGGGACCGGCGGACCCGGGACGCCGTGCGGGCGGTCCTGCCCGACCGGCTGACCACCGCCACCGATGTGCTGCGGCTGCTCGCCGTGTGGTCGGGCGGCGGGGCCGACCTGCTGGACACGCCCCGGCACCGGTCCCTGCCGCGCGGGCTGCGGCGCGAACTCCTCGCCGTACTCGACGGACTGGACCCCTCCGCCCTGGTCGAGGACGTCCTGCGGCACCCCGAGCGGTGGAAGCGGGCCGCCGAGACGCTGCACCCGAACGAGCAGCACGCCCGCCACCCCCGGGCCGCCCTGGCCTTCGCCGTGCTGCGGGCGACGCATGTGTCCACGGTGTCGGAACCGCTCGCGGCGACCCTGGTGCGTACGGCGGCCGAGAACCCGCTCGCCGTACGGGCGGACGGGGCGCTGTTCAAGGCCAACACCTGGACCGGGCGGGTGGAGCAGGCGTTCGCGGCGCGCGAAAGCGGCACCGTGATCGCCCTCCTCGCCCAGCGCCCGGGCACCCTGCTGCGCCGGCTCGACCAGGTGCTGCGGCTGGAGGGGGACGGGACGCTGCCGGACGCCCTGGCCGGCGTGCTGGAGCACGGGCTCGCCGGTGCGGGGCCGGGTCCGCTGCTGGCCGCGCTGGGGCGGCTGAGGATCCGTGACGTTCCCGGCGGGCGGCGGGTCTTCTTCCCCCGCGGCCAGGTGACGCACTCGTACACCCTCGACGACACCCGTCCCCCGCTGCCCGCACCGACCGTGGAGCGGGTCTGCGCGTTGCTGGAGCGCGAGGTGCTGCGGCGCCTCTCCACCGCGTCCCGCTTCGATCTGGCGGTGCTCGACGAGGGGCTGGCCGCGCTCGCCGTGCCCTCCGCCGAGAGCGCGGCGGCCAAGGCGCTGGTCGCGGTTCCCCGGGGCAGTACGCAGCCGTTGCCCGAGGGCGAGGTGCTGCGGATGTTCCTGCACTGGATGCAGCCGCCCGCCGAGACCGTCGACCTCGACCTGTCGGTGGCCTTCTTCGACGCCGACTGGACGTACCTCGGGCTCTGCGACTACACGAACCTGGTGTACCGGAACCGGGTGGCCGTGCACTCCGGCGACCTGACCTCCGCGCCCGCGCCGAGGGGCGCCAGCGAGTACGCCGACCTGGACCTGGACGGGCTCACCCGGGCCGGGGTGCGGTTCGCGATGCCGGTGGTGTTCAGCTACAACAACGTGCCCTTCGAGCTGCTGCCCGACGCGTTCGCCGGGTTCATGGCGCTGCCGTCGGTGGACGGGCGCGTCGCGCACTTCGACCCGCGGACCGTCCGGCAGCGTTACGACCTGATCGGCCACTCCCGGGTCCATGTGCCGATGGTGGTGGACGTGGAGCGGCGCACCTTCCTCTGGACCGATCTGCATCTGCCGCCGTCGGCGGGCTACCACAGCGTGAGCCGGCACATCGACGAGCTGGGCCGGGCGGGCAGGGACCTGTACCAGTACTTCTCCGCGGGGCGTACGACGCTGTGGGACCTGGCGGTGTGGCACGCGGCGGCCCGGACCGACGAGGTGGCGGTCTCCCGCAGGCACGGACTGGTGCGCTACCGGCGCGGGGCCGGGGAGGGCACGGCCGCCTTCGCCGGCCGGATACGCACGCTCCGCACCCCGGACGCTGAGGAGCCGCACGGTACGGAGTCCGGCGACGGGGACGGGGTCGCCGCGGTGGAGCGGGCGGCGGCGGGGAAGCGGGTGCTGCTCGCGGTGGTGAACGGGGACGCGGCCCCGGAGCAGGTGAGCGGCACGGTCTACCGGTTGCTGCCCGGCCCGGTGGACGGCTGCGGTCTCGACCGGGTGGCCGCGGGCGACCTGGTGGCCTCACTCGGCTGACCCGAAGGCGGCGGAGAACGAACGGAGTTGCGAGTTCCGCCAGGCAACTCCCGACCCGGCCCACCCGGCCGAATAGGGCACTGTCAGTCGCGGCCCGTATTCTCTGTGACCATGCTCGACGACCGCCAGACAGCCGCACCGTGGCCGACCGCCTACCCCCAGGGGTATGCGGTCGTCGACGTGGAGACCACCGGCCTCGCCCGCGACGACCGGATAATCTCCGCCGCCGTCTACCGGCTGGACGCCCTGGGCAACGTCGAGGACCACTGGTACACGCTGGTCAACCCGGAGCGCGACCCCGGGCCCGTCTGGATCCATGGGCTGACGAGCGACGTGCTCGAAGGGGCTCCGCTCTTTCCCGAGGTGGCCGAGGAGTTGTCCGCGCGGCTCGCGGACCGGGTGCTCGTGGCGCACAACGCGGCGTTCGACTGGTCGATGATCGCCCGGGAGTACGCCCGGGCCTCGGCGGTCGCCCCGGTCGAGCAGCGGCTGTGCACGATCGCGCTCGCCAAGGAGCTGCGGCTGCCGCTGCCCAACCACAAGCTGGCCTCCCTCGCCGCGCACTTCGGGGTCGTCCAGCAGCAGGCCCACCACGCCCTGGACGACGCCCGGGTGCTGGCCGAGGCGTTCCGGCCGAGTCTGCACGCGGCGGCCCGGGACGGGGTGCGGCTGCCGTTGCTGGAGTGCCGGCCGCTGACCGAGTGGTCCGACTCCCCCGTCACCCCGCGCGTCGGGTATCAGACCTCGCGGCAGCCGAACAGCTGGCGGCCCTCGCGGAAGCGGCCTGCCTGCCCGTATCCCAATCCGGGGCGGTACGAGAAGGAGAAGCCGCTCCAGCAGGGGATGCGGGTGGCCTTCTCCGGGGACACCTCGATCGACCGGGAGCTGCTGGAGGACCGGGCGATCGAGGCCGGGCTCCATGTGGCGACCAGCGTGTCGCGGCTGACCAGTCTGCTGGTGACCAACGATCCGGACGCGGCCACCTCCAAGACGCAGAAGGCCAAGTCCTTCGGCACGCCGATCCTGGAGGAGAGCGCCTTCACCCATCTGCTGCGCGATGTGGTCCCCGCCGACGGGGCCGTCCTGCCGCAGCAGGCGTCCCCGCCGCCACCGGAGGCGACCCCGTCATCGGAGTGAACCGGGCACGACTCGCCCGGCAGCCGCTCGCCCGGGACCGCCGGGCGTCCCACCCTGTGGCGCATGGCACGTTGTGAGGTTTGCGGAAACGACTACGGCATGTCCTTCGAGGTGCACGCGCAGGGCGCGGTGCACGTCTTCGACTGCTTCTCCTGCGCCATCCACCGCATGGCGCCGATCTGCGAGCACTGCCGGGTCCAGGTGATCGGGCAGGGCGTCGAGGTCGACGGGCACTGGTACTGCGGCGCCCACTGCGCCCGCGCCGAGGGGAAGGCGGGCATCGTGGACAAAGTGTGACGGACCGCCTCATTGTCGGGCTTGCCCGGCGGTACCCCTGAGTGCCGCACCCCATGACCCCGGTTGTACGGTCATGGGGTGTACCGCTTCCTGTTGACCCGGCAGTGGGTGATCCTCACCCTGCTCGGCCTCGCGCTGATCCCGACGATGATCGAGCTGGGTTTCTGGCAGTTCCACAAGCACGAGCACCGGGTCGAGCAGAACGCGCTGATCTCGCGGAACCTCGAAGCCCAGCCGGTCCCGGTCACCGACCTCACCTCCGCCGGGCACACCGTCCCCCGCTCGGACTACTGGCGGACGGTCACCGCGACGGGCACGTTCGACACCGGGCACGAGGTGGTCGTCCGCCGCCGGACCTCGGACGACGACCGCATCGGCGTCCACGTCCTGACCCCGCTGGACCTCAAGGACGGCGGCACCGTGCTGGTCAACCGGGGCTGGGTCCCGGCCGCGCCGAACCAGACCGCCTTCCCCGACGTGCCGCCCGCGCCCCGGGGCGAAGTGACCGTCACCGGCCGTCTGAAGGCGGACGAGACGACCGGCAGCAGCGGCATCAAGGACCTGGCGGGGCTGCCGGACCGTCAGGTGATGCTGATCAACAGCGAGCAGCAGTCCCAGCTGCTGTCCCGGAAGGTCCTCGGCGGATACATCGAGCAGACCGAGCCCGTGCCGTCGGGTGACCTGCCCGAGCAGATCGCCCGCCCCGACGACGGCTCGATCGGCCCGCACATGGCCTACGCCGTCCAGTGGTGGCTGTTCGTCGCCGCCGTCCCGGTCGGCTGGATCATTCTCGTACGCCGGGAGAAGCGCGACCGCGAGGAGGCCGCGGCCGGGAACGCGACGGCCGACGCCCCCGAGCAGCCCGAACCGGCGAGCGCCTGAGACTCACGGCACACACCCGTCGGGTCGCACAGGCTGGTTGACAACCGCCCGGTTCGGGAAAACGCCTGGCGTGACCCCACGCATCGAGGACTACGCTCTGATCGGCGATCTCCAGACCGCCGCGCTCGTCGGCAGGAACGGTTCTGTCGACTGGCTGTGCCTTCCCCGCTTCGATTCCGGCGCCTGCTTCGCCGCCCTGCTCGGCACCGAGGAGAACGGCCACTGGCGCATCGCGCCCAAGGGCGCGGACACCTCGGACACCTGCACCCGGCGCGCCTATGTCAAGGACTCCCTGGTCCTGGAGACGTACTGGGAAACGCGGACCGGCACGGTGAAGGTCGTCGACTTCATGCCGCAGCGCGACAAGGCGCCGGACCTGATGCGGATCGTCGAGGGCGTCAGCGGCACCGTCGACATGAGTTCGGTGCTGCGGCTGCGCTTCGACTTCGGATCCGTGGTGCCCTGGGTGCGCAAGTCCCACGGCCACCGGGTCGCCGTCGCGGGTCCCGACTCCGTGTGGCTGCGCAGCGAGCCGCCGGTCAAGACGTGGGGCCAGCAGTTCAGCACCTGCTCCTCGTTCACCGTCGCCGAGGGCGAGAGCGTGGCGTTCGTGCTGACCTGGCACCCCTCGCACTCGCCGCGCCCGAAGCTGATCGACCCGCACAAGGCGCTGAAACACACGCTGCACGACTGGGCGAAGTGGACCGAGCGGTGCACGTACGAGGGGCCCTACCGCGATGCGGTGCTGCGTTCGCTGATCACGCTCAAGGCGCTGACGTACGCCCCGACCGGCGGCATCGTGGCGGCCCCGACCACCTCGTTGCCGGAGGAGATCGGCGGCGTACGGAACTGGGACTACCGCTTCTGCTGGCTGCGGGACGCCACGCTGAGCCTCGGCGCGATGGTCTCGGCCGGCTATCTGGAGGAGGCAGAGGCCTGGCGGGACTGGCTGCTGCGGGCCGTCGCCGGGGACCCGGCCGACCTCCAGATCATGTACGGGCTGGCGGGCGAGCGCCGGCTCCCCGAGATGGAGCTGCCCTGGCTCACCGGGTACGAGCACTCCCGTCCGGTGCGGATCGGGAACGCGGCCGTGCGGCAGCGTCAGCTCGATGTGTACGGCGAGGTCATCGACGCGCTCCGGCTCGCCCGCGTCGCCGGGCTCGACGACAAGCCGCACGCCTGGAACCTCCAGCTCAGCCTGCTCGGCTTCCTGGAGTCGAGCTGGCGCGAGCCGGACGAGGGGCTGTGGGAGATCCGCGGCGCGCGGCGGCACTTCGTGCACTCCAAGGTGATGGCCTGGGTCGCCGCCGACCGGGCGGTGCGCTCGCTGGAGGAGAACCCGGAGCTGCCGGGCGACGCCGACCGGTGGCGGGCGATGCGGGACGCCGTGCACGCCGAGGTCTGCGAGCAGGGGTACGACCCCGAGCGGAACACCTTCACCCAGTCCTACGGGTCACGGGAGCTGGACGCCGCGACGCTGCTCATCGTGCGGACCGGGTTCCTGCCGCCGGACGACCCCCGGGTGATCGGCACGGTCGACGCGGTCCGCGCCGAGCTGGGCAGCGACGGGCTGGTCCGCCGCTACAGCACCGAGGGCACCTCCGTGGACGGACTGCCGGGCGACGAGGGGGCGTTCCTGGCCTGCTCGTTCTGGCTGGTGGACGCGTTGGAGCGGATCGGCAGGCCGGACGAGGCGCGGGAGCTGTTCGAGCATCTGCTGGAGCTGCGCAACGACATGGGGCTGCTGGCGGAGGAGTACGACGTGGCGGCGGGACGGCAGCTCGGCAACTTCCCGCAGGCCTTCAGTCATATCGGACTGGTGAACTCCGCTATCGACCTGGCCGGGGACGACCCGGCAGGATAGGGCCATGGATCTTGGATTGAAGGACCGCGTCTACATCGTCACCGGAGCGACCCGGGGCCTCGGCAACGCCACGGCCCGGGCGCTGGCCGCCGACGGAGCGAAGGTGATCATCAGCGGCCGGGACGAGAAGTCCGTCGAGGAGGCCGCCGCCGAGCTGGGCGGGGAGGTGCTGGGGCTCGCCGCCGACAACGCCGACCCGAGCGCCGCCCAGCGCCTGGTGGACACGGCGCGGGAACGTTTCGGGCGGCTCGACGGCATCCTCGTCAGCGTCGGCGGACCCGCCCCCGGCTTCCTCGCGGACAACACGGACGACCAGTGGCAGACGGCGTTCGAGACGGTGTTCCTGGGAGCGGTACGGCTGGCCCGGACGGCGGCGGCCGCGCTCGGCGAGGGCGGCGTGATCGGCTTCGTGCTCTCCGGGTCGGTCCATGAGCCGATCGCGGGGCTGACCATCTCCAACGGGCTGCGTCCCGGTCTCGCCGGTTTCGCCAAGTCGCTCGCCGACGAGCTGGGCCCGCGCGGCATCCGGGTGGTGGGCGTGCTGCCCGCCCGGATCGACACCGACCGGGTCCGTGAACTGGACGCGCTGTCCGGCGACGCGGAGGCCGCCCGCACCGCGAACGAGGCGCGGATCCCGCTGCGGCGCTACGGGACGCCGGAGGAGTTCGGGAAGACCGCGGCCTTCCTGCTCTCCCCCGCCGCCTCGTACCTCACGGGCATCATGGTCCCGGTCGACGGCGGATACCGGCACGGTTTCTGAGCCCGGACTCAGGACCGTACGTACGCCCAGGGGCCGTCAGGACACCCGTTCCGCGCGGTGCTTGACGGCCTTGAGGCGCACCTCGGCGGGGAGCTCGTCCAGACCGGCCGAATCGCGTGCGTGCGCCAGCGCCCCGTCGGCGACCGCCTTCAGCGTCCCGAGCGGCGCGGCGTGCGGTTCCATCAGCAGCCGGAGCCGGGAGCGGGGCGCGGTGCGGCGGCCGGTCAGCATCGCCTGGGCGCGGGCCACTCCGTCCAGCTCGCCCGCCTCCGCGGCGAGCACGCCCTCCAGGGCCCGGCCCCGCAGCTGGGCCCCTTCGCCGTCGCCGCTGTCCACCAGGACCTCGGTGAGCCGGCCGCGGCGGAACTGGGCGAAGAACCACCACAGTGCGACGACCACGAGGACGGCCAGGACGGCGATCACGACCGGCCACCACCAACCCTCGTCGCGCCAGCGCTGCCGGTCGGCCGCGCTGAGCAGGACGTCGTTCTTGCCGTCCCAGGGCCACCAGGACGGTACGGAAGCGCCGAGGCCGGTGGCGAGCACGGCTCCGCCGACGGCGACCAGCACCAGCCCGGCCAGGGCCAGCAGGACCCGGTTGACGGTGGAGCGCATGCGGCTCATCCCTTCTTCGCCGGTCGGTGCACCTGGACGGAGAGGGCCGGCGGTCTGGCCAGGCCCAGTTCCCGGACGGCGTTCTCCAGCGCGGCGTCCAGGTCGGTCCGTACGTCGCCGAGTTCCCGGAAGTGCGAGAGCGCCCGTACCTTCGCCTTCCGCCGCCCCATCCTGACCCGTACGGACTGCACACCGGACACCTCGACGGCCCGGTCCCGCAGCACGAGGGCCGCGGCGGTGCGGTCCAGGCCGGCCCGGATGTCGGCGCGGTCGCGGCGCATCGGCAGCAGGTCGCGCAGCCCGGGGGTAAGGGCCAGCAGGATCAGCCAGAGGCCGATCGCCGCGGCCACCCCGGCTCCGATGAGCACGGGGGTGTCGTCCAGACGCTGTTCGGCCAGGCCGTCGGCGAGGGAGCGCCGCCACTGCATGGCCGGGTGATCGGCCCGTACGGCGGCGATGTCGTAGAGGAGCAGTCCGGCCGCGCCGAGGAGCACGAGGGCCAGCAGGGCGGCCGGGACCCGGCGGGCGGACCAGAAGCGGCCGGCCCGTCCGTCGCCCTGTTCCAGGGTGGGGACCGGTTCGCGGGCGTCGGTCGGCGTGTCCGGCGCGGGGGTGCGCCCGTCGTCGCCCGGTTCCACGGTGGGCATCCGCCGGGTGGAGCCGGTCGGTTCGCCGGGGTCGGTCATCGGATCCTCCCGTGTGCGGCGTTCGCTGCGGCGGGGTGCAGCCGTTCGACCTGGACGGCCACTTCGGGCACCTCCATGCCGGCCAGCGCTTTGACCCGCTGGGCGACCCGGCGGCGTACGGCACCGCACTGGCGGCCGATGTCGCTGGGGTAGCCGAGCTCCAGGCTGACCCGGACCCGGGCGGCGTCACGGTGCACGGTGACCGTGGCACGCGGCGACGCCCCGTCCGCGGGCGGTTCCTCGACCGCTTCCTTCGCCGCCTGGGCGGCGATCTTGGCGACGACACGGTCGGCGATCCGGGTCTCGCCCCGTTCGGCGGCGGCGACCCGGCCGGTCACCGCCGTCACCGTCGCCGGTCGCCGCGCTCGCGACTCCGGAAGAAGTCGCCGGGCTCCAGGTCACCGTCCAGGAAGCGGCCGGCGATGAAGCCGATCGCGCCCAGCGCGGCCACCAGGACGAAGGCTCCGAAGCCGCCGAAATATCCGGCGAACCCGAGCGCCATGCCGGCCAACAGACCGGCGACAGCCATGCTCATCGTGTCTCTCTCCTCAACTGCCGTGCGACGGAGGTGCGGAAGGGCTACTGGACCCGCTGCTCGTTCTCGTCCTCGTCGTCGTCCTCGTCGGGCAGCTTGACGTCGCTGACCGCGATGTTGACCTCGACGACTTCGAGACCGGTCATACGCTCGACCGCGGAGACGACGTTCTCGCGGACGTCCCGGGCCACGTCGGCGATGGACACGCCGTAGTCGACGACGATCTCCAGGTCGAGGGCCGCCTGGGACTCGCCGACCTCGGCCTTCACGCCGCGGGTGACGGATTTGCCGCCGCCGGGGACCCGGTCGCGGACCGCGCCGAACGTGCGCGACAGGCCGCTGCCCATGGCGTGGACGCCGACGACATCGCGTGCCGCCATTCCGGCGATCTTCTCGACGACGCCGTCGGCGATGGTGGTACGACCCCGGGTCCCGGGGTCACCGCCGCCGCGCTTGCCGAGGGACTTGTCGCCCGAACCGCCGGTGGGGTTGTTGCGCTGTGAGCTCTCAGTCATCGCCGCTCTTCCCTTCGGGACAGGGTTGGACTTCCTTGCCCACGTTAAGTGCGCTTTCCCCATCCCGCGCCGTGGATACGGCAGGCTGGGGCGATGACAACGGCGCGGGGCCCGCGGAGGGCCGACGGATGGACCGCTGGGGTACGGGAACGGCTGGGTCTGGGCCGGCTGCTGCCGCTGGGCGGTCCGGGGGACGGCGTGTGGATCGCGGAGACGGCTGCCGCGTCGGTGCTGCGCGGGGCGGCGGCCCGCCCGGGGGCGGTGCTCGGGGAGCTGCGGATCGGGCTGGCGGAGGAATCGGTTCCCGGGGAGGGTGATCCGGTGGCCGGCGCGGGGGCCGGGGCCGGCCCCGCTGGTGCGGGGGCCTCTGCGGACCCGGGAGGCCCGGGGGCGCCCCCGGCTCCGCCGAGCGCGCTGCCGACGGGGCCGCTGCGGATCGAGGCGGAGTTCGCGGCGGCCCCGGACCGCCCGCTGCCGGACACCGCCGCGGCCCTGCGCGCGGCGCTCCTGACGGCCGCCGCGGCCCGGCTGGGCCTGGAGATCGCCGAGGTGGACCTGACGGTGGCGGCATTGCTGGAGGACGGTGCGTCCGATCAGGTGACCGCGGCTCCGATCGCACCGCCTGCCCGGGTCGCGGAGCCGGAGGATCCGGTGGCGAAGGCGGCCGCCGGGGCGCCGGGCGTCGTCGCGCTGACCCGGGTCCTGGGCAGCCCGGTGCATACCGCGCGGGACCACGTACGGGTCGAGGTGGCGACGGCCGGGGACCGGCGGGCGCTGGATGTCGCCCGGTCGGTGCGTACGGCGGTGGCGGCGGCCACGGAGGAACGGCTGCCGGTGTCGGTGCTGGTCACGGACGTGGTGGGGGCGGGCCGGGCTCCGACGGGCGAGCCCGGCCGGAACACCGGCTGACGGCTCCCGGTTGACGGCCCCCGGCCGGGACAACGCCTGGCGGGGGCGCGCGGCCCCGCTGGGTGTCAGTCGGTGATGCCCGCCAGGTCGCGCAGGCGGCGGCCCTGGGCGGCCCGCTCCGCGACACGCTGCTGCTCGTAGTCGCGGGAGAGCGCGCCGGCGAGGAGGGCCTTCGTCTCGACGACGGCGTCGCGGGGTGCCGCCAGCAGGGCGCCGGCGAGGTCGCGGGCCGCAGCGTCGAGCTGGTCGGCGGGGACGACGAGGTTGGCGAGGCCGGTGCGCTCGGCCTCCTCCGCGTGGACGAAGCGGCCCGTGGCGCAGATTTCGAGCGCGCGGGCGTACCCCACGAGGTTCACCAGGGGGTGGGTGCCCGTGAGGTCGGGAACGAGACCGAGGCTGGTCTCGCGCATGGCGAACTGCACGTCCTCGGCGACGATGCGCAGATCACAGGCGAGGGCGAGCTGGAAGCCGGCGCCGATGGCGTGGCCCTGGACCGTCGCGATCGACACGAGGTCGTTGCGGCGCCACCAGGTGAACGCCTCCTGGTACTCGGCGATGGTCGCGTCGAGCTCGGCCTCCGGGCCGCGCGCCATGTCGAGGAACGACGGCTCGCCATCGAAGCCTTCGGGGGTGAAGGCCTGCCGGTCGAGACCCGCGGAGAAGGACTTGCCCTCACCGCGGAGCACCACGACCCGCACCGTGCCGGCCAGCGCCCGTCCGGCCTCGGTCAACGCCCGCCACAGAGCGGGAGACTGAGCGTTGCGCTTGGCCGGGTTGGTGAGCGTCACCGTGGCGACGGCATCGTCGACGGTGAGCCGTACGCCGTCCTTGTCGAGCACAGTGTCGAGCGAGGTCATGGGGCGCCTCCGGATGGGGTGCAGTCAGCACTCGGTAGTAAGTGACTGAACAGTAACCACCCGGGCGACCTTGCGGTCAGCCGGGTGGCCACCCCGAAATCCGTCGGTCCCGAATGACGCCGACGACGCCGAAATTTTGAGGCCTCAGGCCGAAGCGGCCTTCTTGCCCCGTGTCGCGCCGCCGCGTCCCCGCAGCGTCACTCCGGACTCGCTGAGCATCCGGTGGACGAACCCGTAGGAGCGGCCGGTTTCCTCGGCCAGCGCCCTGATGCTCGCACCGGAGTCGTACTTCTTCTTCAGGTCTGCCGCGAGCTTGTCACGCGCGGCGCCGGTAACCCGGCTGCCCTTCTTCAGAGTCTCGGCCACCCGTGCCTCCTCATGGGAAGTGCGCTCTGGACTTCTCATGATCACCCCTCCCGCGCTTCCTGGCCACCCATTCGGCAAGGTCGGTGCGAGCGGTTTCCCTGACGAGAGGCGCGTCGACACGAGCGGAATCCCTGATTCCCGCGGGCGCACGAGGGCGCACGGCCCTCACCGACCGCAGAACCGGCAGGTCAGGGCCGTACGGGGAGGAGCACCCGGAAAAGGGGCGTGCGACGGGTGAGCGCCGGGCGCACCACCGGAGTACGAGACGCTCTCACGCAGATGACGGATCACGCGTAGGCCGAATGATCTATCCCCGGTGGATCGGGCAGGCGCCCCGGTGGATCAGGCGAGGGCGACGAGGTCGCGGTAGTCCGCTCCCCAGAGGTCCTCGACACCGTCCGGGAGCAGGATGATCCGCTCCGGCTGGAGCGCCTCGACGGCGCCCTCGTCGTGGGTGACGAGGACGACGGCGCCCTTGTAGGTGCGCAGCGCGCCGAGGATCTCCTCGCGGCTGGCGGGGTCGAGGTTGTTCGTCGGCTCGTCGAGCAGGAGCACGTTGGCGGAGGAGACGACCAGGGTCGCGAGCGCGAGCCGGGTCTTCTCGCCGCCGGAGAGGACGCCCGCGGGCTTGTCGACGTCGTCGCCGGAGAAGAGGAAGGAGCCGAGCGTCTTGCGGACCGCGACGAGGTCGAGGTCGGGGGCGGCGGAGCGCATGTTCTCCAGGACCGTGCGCTCCGGGTCGAGGGTCTCGTGCTCCTGGGCGTAGTAGCCGAGCTTGAGGCCGTGGCCCTGGATGATCTCGCCGGTGTCGGGCTGCTCGGCCCCGCCGAGCAGGCGCAGCAGCGTGGTCTTGCCGGCACCGTTGAGGCCGAGGATGACGACGCGGGAACCCTTGTCGATGGCGAGGTCGACGTCGGTGAAGATCTCCAGCGAGCCGTACGACTTGGACAGGCCCTCCGCCATCAGCGGTGTCTTGCCGCAGGGCGAGGGGTCGGGGAAGCGCAGCTTGGCGACCTTGTCGGAGACGCGCACGGCCTCCAGGCCCGAGAGCAGCCGGTCGGCGCGCTTGGCCATGTTCTGGGCGGCGACGGTCTTGGTGGCCTTGGCGCGCATCTTGTCGGCCTGCGCGTTGAGGGTCGCGGCCTTCTTCTCGGCGTTCTGGCGCTCGCGCTTGCGGCGCTTCTCGTCGGCCTCGCGCTGCTGCTGGTAGAGCTTCCAGCCCATGTTGTAGATGTCGATCTGGGAGCGGTTGGCGTCGAGGTAGAACACCTTGTTGACGACCGTCTCGACCAGTTCGACGTCGTGGGAGATCACGACGAAGCCGCCGCGGTAGGTCTTGAGGTAGTCGCGCAGCCAGACGATGGAGTCGGCGTCGAGGTGGTTGGTCGGCTCGTCCAGGAGCAGGGTGTCGGCGTCCGAGAAGAGGATCCGGGCCAGCTCGACACGGCGGCGCTGGCCGCCGGAGAGGGTGTGCAGGGGCTGGCCGAGCACCCGGTCGGGCAGGCTGAGCGCGGCGGCGATGGTGGCGGCCTCGGCCTCGGCGGCGTACCCGCCCTTGGTGAGGAACTCCGTCTCCAGGCGCTCGTACTTCTTCATCGCCTTCTCGCGGGTGGCGCCCTGCCCGTTCGCCATCCGGTCCTCGTTCTCCCGCATCTTGCGCAGGATCGTGTCGAGACCGCGGGCGGAGAGGATGCGGTCCCGGGCGAGGATGTCGAGGTCGCCGGTGCGCGGGTCCTGCGGGAGGTAACCCACCTCGCCGGACCGGGTGATGGTGCCGCCGGCGGGGGTGCCTTCGCCCGCGAGGCACTTGGTGAGGGTGGTCTTGCCCGCTCCGTTGCGGCCGACGAGGCCGATGCGGTCGCCCTTGGCGATACGGAAGGAAGCGGATTCGATGAGGATGCGGGCGCCGGCGCGCAGCTCGATGCCGGAAGCGGTGATCACGGGAAAACTCCAGGGCAGTCAGGACGGCGGAGGGACGAGGGCGGAGGTCTCTCGACGCCGCTAATGCACAAGGAGGTAGGCCATACGGCCATTCTACTGGCGGTGCGCAACTGCTTTTCCGCGTGCCCGGTGGGACGAACCGTCCGATACTCGGCCCAGGGCGGCACGCCGTCGCCCGCCCGATCCCGAGGGTGGTGCGAGCGTGCAGTTCGACGACGACGCCGATCTGGACACCTCCGAGGTCCAGGACGTCCGCGGCAGCCGGATCCCGGGCGGGCGGGCCACCGTGGGCGGGGGCATCGCCGGGGTGATCGCCCTGATCCTGGGCCTGCTCTTCGGTGTGGGCCCCGATCAGCTGGGGCTCTCCTCCGACGGCGCGGACCCGGCGGCAACCGCCTCGTCGGCCGGGCAGGTGCAGGAGAGCTGCCTGAAGGGGCAGGACGCGAACAGCCGGGAGGACTGCCGGACGGTGGCGGTGGTCAACAGCGTGCAGGACTTCTGGCGGCTGGAGTTCCAGCGGCGGGACGCCACGTACGCGGGGGCCCGGACGGTCCTCTTCAGCCAGCAGGTGGGCACCGCCTGCGGGGCCGCCACCTCGGCGGTCGGGCCGTTCTACTGCCCCGGCGACCGGAAGGTCTATCTGGACCTCGGGTTCTTCGAGGACCTGCGCACGAAGTTCGGCTCCAGCGGCGGCCCGTTCGCGCAGGCGTACGTGGTGGCGCACGAGTACGGCCACCATGTGCAGAACCTGATGGGCACGCTGGGCCGGTCGCAGGACGGGCGGCAGGGCGAGAACAGCAACGCGGTGCGGGTCGAGCTGCAGGCCGACTGCTACGCCGGGGTCTGGGCGCACCACGCCACGACGACGCCGGACGAGTCGACCGGCCGGCCGCTGATCACCGAGCTGACCCGGGCGGACATCCGGGACGGCCTGGACGCGGCGGCCGCGGTCGGCGACGACCGGATCCAGGAGCGGTACCAGGGCCGGGTCACCCCGGAGTCGTGGACGCACGGTTCGTCCGCGCAGCGGCAGCAGTGGTTCTCCACCGGGTTCAGCACGGGCGACATGGAGCGGTGCGACACGTTCGCCTGAATCCGGCAGGCCGCCCCGGTCCGGGACGACGGGTCCGGGACGGCCCGCCGTTGTCAGTGCCTGGTGGAAGACTGAGACGCAGATCACATCGAACGGTGCGGACGGCTGGAGAGGTGAGTGTCATGGCGGGCGCGGCGAGCGGGGTTCCGACGATCTACCCCACGATCCTCTACGACGACGCGAGGGCGGCGATCAGGACGCTGACGCAGGGCCTCGGTTTCACCGAGGAGGCGGTGTACGAGGGCGAGAACGGCAGTGTGCTGCACGCCGAGCTGTCCTTGGGCAACGGCAGGGTGATGCTCGGTTCCAAGGGGCGCGAGGGCGTGTTCGCGCGGGCGATGGCGGGCGCGGGCCCGGCGGGGGTGTACGTGGTGGTCGACGAGGTGGACGAGCACTGCGCCCGGGCCAGGGAGTTCGGCGTGGAGATCCTGATGGACCCGACCGACCAGGACTACGGCTCCCGGGACTACATGGCGCGGGACGCCGAGGGCAATGTGTGGAGCTTCGGGACGTACGCCCCGGGGTCCGCCGGCTGAGCGTGGCCCGGGGCGTCAAGATCCGGGGCGGACGGATCAGGCTCCTCCGGTGTGCACCTGGAAGGCGGCCCGGCGGACCGCTTTGGCCAGGGCCGGGTCCGGATGGGCCGCGGCCAGGGCGACCAGGACCTGGACGGTGCGGGGGTGGCCGACGGCCCTCACCTCGTCGAGGAGGGCCGGGACGGTGCCCTGGACGGCGGAGTCGAGGTGGCGCACCAGCAGTCCGGTCTCGCCGTGGTCGGCGACCGCGGCGGCGGTGTCGACCCAGAGCCAGGTGGCCTCCTCGCGGCTGAGGACGTCCTGCGCGTCGTCGGGGTCGTTGCCCTCGTACTCGGCGAGCCAGAGCAGCGCGTAGGGGCGCAGCGAGGGTTCGGCGAGCACGGCGCGGACCTCGGGTTCGGCGGGGGCGCCGACGACGCGCAGCGCCTCGAAGGCCAGTCCGCGCAGCAGCGCGTCCTCGCCCCGGGCGACGGCGAGCAGTTCGGCGACGGCGCTGCCGACGGTGCGGGCGGCGAGCCAGGCACGGTATTCGTCGCGGGCCGGTCCCGGGGTGAGCCGGGCGCAGCCGAGGAGCATGTCGGCGGCGGACTGTTCGATGTTTCCGGCCGGGCTCTGGGCGGCGACGCAGATCTGTTCCAGCTTGACCCAGACCGCCCAGTTGCCGAGCGGGGTGAGGGTGGCGTGCCCTTTGCCGAGGGTCAGCGCCCCGACGGCGGCGAGACCTTCCAGGGCCCAGTCGAGCAGCAGGGCGTTGAGGTCGGCGCTGCGGGCGGGTCCGGCGCTGGCGGCGGCCTGATCGGCGGCCGTCTCCGCCGGGGAGGCGGGCGCGGTTCTGCCGGGGCCCAGGGGCACTTCGCAGCGCTCCTCCTGGAGTTCGGCGACGCGCTGGCCGAGGAGGTCCAGCAGGGCGGGGACGGTGACGGGGCCCGCGGAGAGCTGGAGGAGGGAGAGCACCTGGGGCACGGCCTCGACGGCTTCGGCGACCGCGCCCGCCTCGATGCCCTCCGGGGCGGCGTGGACGAGCGACCAGGCGTCGAAGAGCGCGACCCAGCCCCGCAGCACGGCGGAGTCGTCCCGGTCCCAGGCGCGCAGCCGCCAGCCGGGGCGGGCGGTGTCGCCGTGGAGCTCGACGAGGCCGGCCAGCCGGGCCCGGTCCCAGCCGGCGCGGACCTGCGCCGGGGAGAGCTCCAGGGCGGTGGCCGCCCGTTCGAGGGCGTGGGCCGCGAGCGGGGCGGCGGTGCCCGGCCCCGGGGTGCCGGCCGCCCAGTGGGCGATGCGCACGGCGTCGGCGAGCACCGCCCTGGCCTGGCGGGCCAGTTCCGCGCGGGGCGGGGTGCCCTCGGGGGGCCGGGGAGCCGGCCGGGTGCGCCGGGTGGTCACGGCCTTGCGGGCGGTGGCAAGGGGTCGCGGGCGGACAAGTCGCAGCCTGGAGTCGCGCGGAGTACGGGACGTCACGGGAGCAGTCTTGCCCCTGACGGCCCGAAAGCCCAAACGGAAGCCGTTTCACCGGTACGTGAAAGGTTCCCCGGGCGGGGCTGCAAGGGGGAGAGTTCACCCCATCGGCTCACATCAGGGGCGTGAGGAAGCGTCGCAGGGTCTCTTCGTAGCGGGCCGGGCCGGCGTTCCACATCGACGCATGCGGAGCCTGCGGTACGGCGTGCAGGCTGACCAGATCCGCGCGGCGGGCGGCGAGTTCGCGGGACGGGCCCCACGGGGCGATCGTGTCGTCGGGGCCGTGCAGGATCAGGGTCGGGGTGCGCAGGGAGGCCGGTACGGAGGTCTCCAGCACCGGGGTGGCGCCCATCCCGGTGCGGCCCTGGGCGGCACGGACGGCGAGTGGCAGCAGGGCGGCCGGGACGCCGCGTGCGGCGGCCAGGGCGCGCACGGTGGCCTGCCAGTCCAGCACCGGGGAGTCGAGGACGATGCCGCTGATCCGGTCGCGGAGCGGGGATTCGACGGCGGCGTACAGGGCCGTGGTGGCGCCGGTGGACCAGCCGTGGACGATCACGTTCCGGGCGCCGTACCGCAGGGCGTAGCGGAGGGCGGCGTCGAGGTCGCGCCACTCGGAGGCGCCGAAGTGGCCGAGGCCGTCGGCGGGGCGGGGGGCTCCGGGGTCGCCCCGGTAGGCGAGGTCGAGCACGGGGAAGAGCTGCTGGTGCAGGAACGGCATGAGGTTCATGGGGTGGGCCCGGGTGGCGCCGAGGCCGTGCACGGTGATGATCCAGGTGTCGCGCGCCCCGGGGACGTACCAGGCGGGGAGGGGCCCGAGCTCGCCGGGGATCTCGACCTCCTGGTGGTCGAGGCCGAGGTCGCTGCCGGGGTCGCCGCCGTACAGGGCGGGGGTGAGCCGGACCTTCACGCCCGGTTCGAGGATCCCCTGGCCGACGCTCTCCAGCCTGCGGACGACGGTGTCGGCGCCTTCGGAGGCCCCGTCGACGACGGGGCCGACCACCGCGTGGACCCCGGGTCCGGCGATGCCCCAGGTGCCGGGCCGGAGCGCCGAGAGGGACCGGGTCAGGGTGACCTGCCCGGCCGCGGTGGCGTGCACGGTGAGTCTGCGGTCGGCGGGGAGGGGACGCCCGGGCGTCGCCTTGAGGGCGACGTCGCTGGCGTACCGGCCGGCCGCGACCGCTGCCGCACCGACGCCGAGGATCGAGGTGACGGCCGCTGCCGTCGCGGTTACCGGGCGCACCGCTTCAGTGTCGTGGGGCGGGCGGCGGGCGGCCAGTGGGCGGGGGCCGTCCGGGGCGGGACCGAAGCTCCGCCTACCTCGCCCCGGTGCCGGCCTCGGGCGGGGCCCGGTCAGCCGCGCTGGCCGTACCCCTTGAGCGCCTCGGTCACCTCGGCCAGCTGGGCCGTGGTGAGCAGGGCCGGGGTGCGGCCGGGCACCGAGCTCGCGGTGAGCCAGAGGTGGCACAGCCACTCCAGTTGGGCGGTGCGGTCGTAGGCCTGGTCGAGGGTGTCGCCGTAGGTGACGGTGCCGTGGTTGGCGAGCAGGCAGCCCGTGCGGCCCCGGAGGGCTTCGAGCATGGCGTCGGCCAGCTCCGGGGTGCCGTAGCGGGCGTAGGCGGCGGTGCGGACGGGGCCGCCGAGGATGGCCGCCGCGTAGTGCACGAGCGGGACCTCGGCGACGAGGGTGGAGACGGCGGTGGCGTGCACGGCGTGGGTGTGGACCACGGCGGCGGCGTCGGTGGAGCGGTAGACCGCCAGGTGGAGGGGGAGTTCGCTGGTCGGCCCGAGGTCCCCGAGGACCTGGTGTCCTTCCAGGTCGACGCCGACCGCGTCCTCGGGTCCGAGCCGGTCGTAGGGCACCCCGCTGGGCGTCACCAGGACGAGGTCGCCGACGCGGGCGGACACATTGCCGGAGGTGCCGACGACGAGGCCGTCCGCCGCGCTCCGCCGGGCCGTGTCGACGACGTCCCGCCAGGCCTGGCGGACGGATTCCGGCTGCTGCTCGCTCATGGGGCGAGCCTAGGCGGGCAGGCGCGCAACCGGAACGTCACACAGGGCGTGACGGGGATCTCTTCCGGGTGCCGAACGGCCGTTCAAAATGTTCGTCAACGGGCGGCAAAGGGCAGCCCACGCCGCGCCCCACCGGCCTCGCACAACTTCACCCGCACACAAGCGGAAGCCGCTCACTCCGCTTGGAGTCACCGCAACGCCCTGCCCAGTTCATCTTCCGTTCACTCAGGTTGCCTACGGTCCACGAGCCACTGACGTCGAACGATTGCCTGGGTAAATGGAACACATCACGCTGCTGCTTGCGATTGTGGTCGTAACAGCTCTCGTGTTCGATTTCACGAACGGTTTCCACGACACCGCCAACGCGATGGCGACCACCATCTCGACCGGCGCGATGAAGCCCAAGACAGCGGTGGCCATGTCCGCCGTTCTCAACCTGATCGGCGCGTTCCTGTCGGTGGAGGTCGCCAAGACGATCTCCGGCGGGATCGTCAACGAAGACGGCATCAGAACAGAGGTCATCTTCGCGGCGCTCGTCGGCGCCATCCTGTGGAATCTCCTGACCTGGCTGCTGGGGCTGCCCTCCAGCTCCTCCCACGCCCTGTTCGGCGGTCTGATCGGCGCCGCGGTCATGTCGGCCGGCTGGTCCTCGATCAACGGCGGCACCGTCGTCACCAAGGTGCTGCTCCCCGCGATCGCCGCCCCGCTCGTCGCCGGTATCGCCGCGATGCTGGCCACCCGGCTGACGTACCGGATCAACCGGAACGTCACCGACCCGAACCAGCTGAAGTCGACCGCCAAGGGCTACCGGGCCGGGCAGATCGCCTCCGCCGGTCTCGTCTCGCTCGCCCACGGCACCAACGACGCCCAGAAGACGATGGGCATCATCACCCTCGCCCTGGTCACCAGCGGTGTCCTGGCCCCCGGCTCCAACCCGCCCATGTGGGTCATCGTCTCCGCCGGTGTCGCCATCGCGCTCGGCACCTACCTCGGCGGCTGGCGCATCATCCGCACCATGGGCAAGGGCCTGACCGACCTCCAGCCGCCGCAGGGCTTCGCCGCCCAGACCAGCGCGGCGACCGTCATCCTGGCCTCCTCGCACCTCGGCTTCTCGCTCTCCACCACGCAGTCCTGCTCCGGCGCCGTGATGGGCTCGGGCCTCGGCCGTAAGGGGGGCGTGGTCCGCTGGTCCACCGCCACCCGGATGTTCGTCGCCTGGGGTCTGACCCTGCCGGCCGCGGGTCTGGTCGGCGCGGGCGCCGAGTTCCTGACCAAGCAGGGCCCCTGGGGCATCGCCGTCACGGCGGTCATCCTGGTGGGCGGCTCGTTCGCCATCTGGGTGGCCTCGCGCCGCCAGCCGGTCGACCACACCAACGTCAACGACACGGACGGCGACGAGCCCCAGGGCGTCGTCACCACGGCCATCGCCGCGGTCCAGCCGCCGCCCATCGGAGTCCCGGCCTCCGAGCCCGAGCTCATCTCCAGCATCCCGGCCCCGGCTTCGGCGCCCGACGACCCGGCCCGGCCGCCGGCCAAGGTGTAAGGACAGATCCGCATGAAAATCGACTGGGCAGCTCTCGCCTCCGTCTTCGGTGTCAGCCTCGTGGTCACCGTCGCGCTGGTCGGCCTCTTCACCCTGGGCATCGTCGCTCTCTCCAAGCAGTCCGCCACGGCCGGAGGCAGCGCCTCCGGCGGGTCGGTCGCGCTGGCGCGCACCGGCGCGTACGCCTGCTTCGCGCTGTGCGTCGCGGCGGTCTCGTACGGGATCTATCTGATCGTCGCCTGACGCCGCACCCCCGCGTTCCTCGCACTCCCTTCGGGCCGGACACACCTCGTGTGTCCGGCCCGATGTGCGTCCGCCCACAGTGGAGCCTCGCAGGTCAACAGCGAGTTGACGGCTGTTCTCGGGGCGTGGTGGACTGCCGGAGCCATTTACGGCGACAGCAGAGGAAGCCGGTGCGAATCCGGCGCGGTCCCGCCACTGTCACCGGGGAGCACTCCCCCACACCGGACGTCACGGCTCGCGGTACGCGGGCTGGAAGGCCGGGGGAACTGCGGATCCGGGAGCCAGGAGACTCTCGTCGTCGGTCACGTCGAACCAGGGCGCGGACCCTGAGTGAGGACCTACGCCATGCCCGGCCGCCGTGCGCCCTTCCCTGCGCCGCTTCCTGTGCCCCTCCGTGCCGGAACGCCTCTTTCCGCGACGGGCTGAGCCGTGCGTGCCGATCGCATCTTCGCGTACGGCGCCACGGCCGGGATGGTCGCCGACGCGCTGCTCGGCGATCCCCGGCGGGGCCACCCCGTCGCCGGATTCGGCCGCGCCGCGGCGCGGGTCGAGTCCCTGTTGTGGCGTGACGACCGTGGCCGGGGCGCGCTGCACACCCTGGTGTGCGCCGGAGGCGCTGTGGGGGCAGCCGCGCTGACCGCCCGCGCCGTACGGGGACGCCCCGCGCTCGCCGTCGCGCTGACCGCCGCCACCGCCTGGTCCGTCGTCGGCGGTACGTCGCTGGGCCGCGAGGCCCGCGCGATCGGGGGCGCGCTGGCCGCCGGGGACCTGGAGGTGGCCCGGGAGCGGCTGCCGCATCTGTGCGGGCGCGATCCGCACTCCCTGGACGGGCCGGGGATCGCCCGCGCGGTCGTGGAGTCGGTCGCCGAGAACACGTCGGACGCCGTCGTCGGCGCGCTGGTGTGGGGGGCGATCGGCGGGGTGCCGGGTCTGGTCGGGTTCCGGGCGGTGAACACGCTGGACGCGATGGTCGGCCACAAGTCGCCCCGTCACCGCCGCTACGGCTGGGCCTCGGCCCGCCTGGACGACGTCGCGGGGTGGCCGGGCGCCCGGCTGACGGCCGCGCTGGCCGTGGTCGGCGGCGGGCGGCCCTCGGAGGCCGTACGCGCCTGGAAGGCGGACGCACACCGCCACCCGAGCCCGAACGCGGGGCCCGTGGAGGCCGCGTTCGCGGGGGCGCTCGGCGTACGGCTGGGCGGCACGCTCGCGTACGCGGGGCGCGTCGAGCACCGGCCGGTGCTGAACGGGGCGGCCGGGCGGGAGGTCCGGGGCGCGGACATCGAGCGCGCGGTGCGGCTGTCGCGCCGGGTCGGTGCGTTGGCCCTGGGGGTGTGTGTGGCGGGCCGGCTGGCGGCGGGCCACCTGGCCGCGCGGCGGTCGGTCGCGGGGCGGAAGCGGGGACGGGCATGAGCGGTGCGACACGGTGGAGTGCCGTACGGGAACGGGGGCGGGCATGAGGGGCGGCGGGCTGCTGGTCGCGGGAACGACCTCGGACGCGGGCAAGAGCGTGGTCACGGCGGGCATCTGCCGCTGGCTGGTGCGCCGAGGGGTGAAGGTCGCGCCGTTCAAGGCGCAGAACATGTCCCTCAACTCCTTCGTGACCCGCGAGGGCGCGGAGATCGGGCGCGCCCAGGCGATGCAGGCGCAGGCCGCCCGGGTGGAGCCGACGGCACTGATGAACCCGGTGCTGCTGAAGCCCGGCAGCGACCGGTCCAGCCAGGTCGTCCTGATGGGGAAGCCGGTCGGCGAGATGAGCGCCCGGGGGTACCACGGGGGCCGTCAGGAGGCGCTGCTCGGCACGGTGACCGACTGCCTGGAGGAGCTGCGGTCGACGTACGACGCGGTGATCTGCGAGGGGGCGGGCTCCCCCACCGAGATCAACCTCCGGCGCACCGACATCGTGAACATGGGGATCGCGCGGGCCGCCCGCTTCCCCGTGCTGGTCGTCGGGGACATCGACCGGGGCGGGGTCTTCGCCTCGTTCTTCGGGACGACGGCGCTGCTGAGCGCGGAGGACCAGTCGCTGGTCGCGGGCTACCTGGTGAACAAGTTCCGGGGCGACGTCTCGTTGCTGGAGCCGGGGCTCGACATGCTGTACGGGCTGACCGGGCGGCGGACGTACGGGGTGCTGCCGTACGCCCACGGGCTCGGCATCGACGAGGAGGACGGCCTGCGGGTCTCCCTGCGGGGTGCGGTGCGGGAGTCGGTCGTGGCGCCGCCGCACGGGGAGGACGTGCTGCGGGTCGCGGTCTGCGCGGTGCCGTTGATGTCCAACTTCACGGACGTGGACGCGCTGGCCGCCGAACCGGGCGTCGTCGTGCGGTTCGTGGACCGGGCGGAGGAGCTGGCCGACGCGGATCTGGTGATCGTGCCGGGGACGCGCGGCACGGTGAAGGCGCTGGCCTGGCTGCGTGAGCGCGGTCTCGCGGAGGCGCTGGTGCGGCGTGCGGCGGAGGGCCGGCCGGTACTGGGGATCTGCGGCGGGTTCCAGGTGCTCGGTGAGCGGATCGAGGACGAGGTGGAGTCGCGGGCGGGGGTCGTGGACGGGCTCGGGGTCCTTCCCGTACGGATTCGCTTCGACCGGGACAAGACGCTGGCGCGGCCGGTCGGTTCGGCGCTGGGCGAGCCGGTGGAGGGGTACGAGATCCACCACGGGGTGGCCGACGTACGGGGCGGGGAGCCGTTCCTGGACGGGTGCCGGGTGGGGGCGGTGTGGGGGACGCACTGGCACGGGTCGCTGGAGAGCGATGCGTTCCGGCGGCGGTTCCTGGTGGAGGTGGCGCGGGCCGCCGGGCGGCGGTTCGTGCCTGCGCCGGACACGAGTTTCGGGGTGCTGCGGGAGGAGCAGCTGGATCGGCTCGGGGATCTGGTGGAGGAGCATGCGGACACGGATGCGTTGTGGGGGTTGATCGAGGGGGGTGCGCCTGGGGGGTTGCCGTTCGTGCCGCCGGGGGCGCCGCCGGTGGGGGCGGGTGGGCCGGAGAGCCGGGGCGCTGCCCCGGACCCCGCTCCTCAATCGCCGGAGGGGCTTGAAATGGCCGGGTCCGCTGGGTCAAGGGGCCAGAGGCTTGAGGATGCCGGGTCCGCGGAAGCCACGCCCCACGGGCTCGGGCAAGAAGCTGAACAGCATGTCGACCAGGAGGCCTTGTGAGTACGCCGTATCCCTTCACCGCGATCGTCGGGCAGGACGACCTGCGGCTCGGGCTCTTGCTGAACGCCGTCAGTCCGGCCGTCGGCGGGGTGCTCGTGCGGGGTGAGAAGGGGACCGCCAAGTCCACCGCCGTGCGGGCCCTCGCCGCGTTGATGCCCGAGGTCCCCGTCGTACCCGGGTGCCGGTTCTCCTGTGATCCGGTCTCGCCCGATCCGGCGTGTCCCGACGGGCCGCACGCGGAGGCGGCCGGGGTGTCGCGTCCGGCGCGGACCGTGGAGCTGCCCGTCGGGGCGTCCGAGGACCGGCTCGTGGGGGCGCTGGACATCGAGCGGGCGCTCTCGGAGGGTGTGAAGGCGTTCGAGCCGGGGCTGCTGGCCGACGCGCACCGCGGGATCCTGTACGTCGACGAGGTCAACCTCCTCCACGACCACCTGGTGGACCTG
Organism: Streptomyces globisporus C-1027; assembly: GCF_000261345.2. NCBI lineage: Bacteria > Bacillati > Actinomycetota > Actinomycetes > Kitasatosporales > Streptomycetaceae > Streptomyces > Streptomyces globisporus. Next base: position 1,623,829 of record NZ_CP013738.1, read on the forward strand.
CTGCTGGACGCGGCGGCCATGGGTGCTTCGTACGTCGAGCGCGAAGGCGTCTCCGTACGGCACGCGGCGCGGTTCCTGCTGGTCGGGACGATGAACCCGGAAGAGGGCGAGCTGCGGCCGCAGCTGTTGGACCGGTTCGGGCTGACCGTGGAGGTCTCCGCGTCCCGGGACACCGACGAGCGGGTCGAGGTCGTGCGGCGCCGGCTCGCGTACGACGACGACCCCGAGGGGTTCGCCGCGCGCTGGGCCGAGGAGGAGGGCGCCCTGCGCGAGCGGATCGCCGCCGCGCGCGTCCTGCTGCCCCGGGTCGTGCTGAGCGACGGCGTGCTGCGGCAGATCGCGGCCACCTGTGCCGCGTTCGAGGTCGACGGGATGCGGGCCGACATCGTGATGGCCCGTACCGCCACCGCGCTCGCCGCCTGGGCCGGCCGCGAGGAGGTCACCGCCGACGACGTACGGCAGGCCGCCCTGCTGGCCCTCCCCCACCGGCGGCGGCGCAACCCGTTCGACGCGCCGGGCCTCGACGAGGACAAGCTCGACCAGACCCTGGACGAGGCCGGGCCGCCGGAGAACAGCGACGGCGACGACCAGCCCGATCCCGACGGGGGCGGGGACGATGACGGCGGCGGCGGTGGTGGCGGTGGCGGTGGTGTGCCGCCGCAGGCCGACGGGGAGGACCGTACGCCGCCCCAGGGCTCGGAGGGCGACGCACCGTCCCAGGCCCCCGAGGGCACGCCCGACGCGCCCGGACGGCCCGCCGGGGGCGAGCAGCAGCCGGTGGCCGCCGCCGAGCCGTTCCGGGCGAAGATGCTCAGCGTGCCGGGGCTCGGCGAAGGTGCTGCGGGGCGGCGTTCCCGGGCCCGTACCGAGCACGGCCGTACCACCGGCGCGCGGCGGCCCGAGGGAGCGCTGACCAAGCTGCACCTGGCCGCGACCGTGCAGGCCGCCGCCCCGCACCAGCGTGCGCGCGGGCGTGCGGGGCGCGGGCTCGTGGTGCGCCGGGACGATCTGCGGCAGGCGACCCGCGAGGGGCGTGAGGGCAACCTCGTGCTGTTCGTCGTCGACGCCTCCGGGTCGATGGCGGCCCGGCAGCGGATGAGTGCGGTGAAGGGGGCCGTGCTGTCGCTGCTGCTGGACGCCTACCAGCGGCGGGACAAGGTCGGTCTGGTGACCTTCCGGGGCAAGGTGGCCGAGGTGGCCCTGCCGCCGACCTCGTCCGTGGACGCGGCCGCCGCCCGGCTGGAGTCGCTGCCGACGGGCGGGCGCACTCCGCTGGCCGCCGGGCTGCTGAAAGCCCATGACGTGCTGCGGGTGGAGCGGCTGCGCGATCCGTCGCGGCGGCCCCTGCTCGTCGTGGTCACGGACGGGCGGGCCACCGGCGGGCCGGAGCCCGTGGCGCTCGCGGGGCGGGCCGGGCGGCTGCACCGCTCGGAGGGGACCGCGTCCGTCGTCGTGGACTGCGAGTCGGGGTACGTACGCCTCGGTCTCGCCGGGGAGCTCGCCCGGGAGCTGGGAGGTACCGCCGTCACGCTCGACGAGCTGCGGGCCGACTCGATCGCCGGGCTCGTCAAGGACGTCACCGCAGCCGGGAGGGCCGCTTAATGCCGCAGGGACAGCCGACCACCGTGCCGGACGACGGGCTCACCACCCGTCAGCGGCGCAACCGCCCGCTCCTGTTCGTCCACACGGGCATAGGCAAGGGCAAGTCGACCGCCGCCTTCGGGCTCGCGCTGCGGGCCTGGAACCAGGGATGGCCGATCGGGGTGTTCCAGTTCGTGAAGTCCGCGAAGTGGAAGGTCGGCGAGGAGAACGCGCTGAAGGTGCTGGGCGCGAGCGGCGAGGGCGGCACCGTCGACTGGCACAAGATGGGCGAGGGCTGGTCCTGGGTCCAGCGCGACGGCCAGCTCGACAACGAGGAGAAGGCCCGCGAGGGCTGGGAGCAGGTCAAGCGGGACCTGGCGGCGGAGACGTACAAGCTGTACGTGCTCGACGAGTTCGCCTATCCGCTGCACTGGGGCTGGATCGACACCGACGAGGTCGTCGAGGTCATGCGGAACCGGCCCGGCACGCAGCATGTGGTGATCACCGGCCGCAACGCGCCCGACAAGCTCGTCGAGGCCGCCGACCTGGTGACCGACATGTCGAAGGTCAAGCACCCGATGGACGCGGGGCAGAAGGGCCAGAGGGGCATCGAGTGGTGAGTGTGCCCCGTCTGGTCATCGCCGCTCCGGCCTCCAACAGCGGCAAGACCACCGTCGCCACCGGTCTGATGGCCGCCTTCGCCGCGCGCGGGCTCGCCGTCTCGCCGCACAAGGTCGGCCCGGACTACATAGATCCGGGCTACCACTCCCTGGCGACGGGCCGCCCCGGCCGGAATCTCGACGCGTACATGTGCGGGACGGATCTCGTCGCCCCGCTCTTCGCGCACGGGTCGGCGGGGTGCGACCTCGCCGTGGTCGAGGGCGTGATGGGGCTGTACGACGGTGCCTCGGGGCAGGGGGAGCTGGCGTCGACCGCGCAGGTCGCCAAGCTGCTCAGGGCGCCCGTGGTGCTGGTGGTGGACGCCTCCTCGCAGTCCCGGTCGGTGGCGGCCCTGGTGCACGGGTTCGCCTCCTGGGACCCCGAGGTGCGGATCGGCGGGGTGATCCTGAACAAGGTGGCCTCCGACCGGCACGAGGCGCTGCTGCGGGACGCGCTGGACGAGTCGGGGCTGCCGGTGCTCGGGGTGATCCGGCGGGCGCCACAGGTCGCGACGCCCTCGCGGCATCTGGGTCTGGTCCCGGTGGCCGAGCGGCAGAGCGACGCGGTGGACGCCATAGGGGCCATGGGCGAGCGGGTGCGTGCCGGGTGCGACCTGGACGCGCTGATGGCGCTGGCGCGGACGGCGCCCGCCCTGGCGGACGAGCCGTGGGAGCCCGCGTACGCCCTCGGGCCCGGCGCCGAGAAGCCCGTCGTCGCGGTGGCGGGCGGGGCGGCGTTCACCTTCGCGTACGCGGAGCACGCCGAGCTGCTGACGGCGGCCGGTGCGGAGGTCGTGACCTTCGACCCGCTGCGGGACGAGAAGCTGCCGACGGGGACAGCGGGGCTCGTCATCGGCGGCGGGTTCCCGGAGATGTACGCCCCCGAGCTGTCGGCCAACGAGCCGTTGCGGCGGGCGGTCACGGAACTGGCCCTGAGCGGTGCGCCGGTGGCCGCCGAGTGCGCGGGGCTGCTGTATCTGGCCCGGGAGCTGGACGGGAAGCCGATGTGCGGGGTGCTGGACGCCGAGGCCCGGATGTCGGAGCGGCTGACCCTCGGGTACCGGCAGGCGGTGGCGGTCTCGGACAGCCCGCTCGCGGTCGCCGGGACCCGGATGCGCGGCCATGAGTTCCACCGCACGGTGCTGGAGCCTGCGGCGGGGAACACGCCGGCCTGGGGCATGCACCAGCCGGAGCGGCGGGTCGAGGGGTATGTCCAGCGGGGCGTGCACGCGAGCTATCTGCACACCCACTGGGCCGCGTCGCCCGAGGTGGCCCGGCGGTTCGTGGAGCACTGCCGGGCGCTTCCGGCGCGGTGAGCGGATCACCTCCGCCCGGTGTCGCGGACCGCGTATCGGCGGGCGGTTCCGGCCCGGTCGGCGGCGGCGCATCCGGCGCACCGGGACGTTCGGGGCGTACGCGTGGCTCACTCGGCGATGCCGACGACCAGCCAGATGAAGCCCACGCCCCCGATGGTGCAGAGAAGGGTGGAGCGGGCGGGATGGGTGTGGTGCGCCTCGGGAAGGATCTCCGCAGCGGCCAGGTAGAGCAGGGCTCCGCCGAAGAAGCCGAGATAGCCGCCGAGCAGTTCCTCCGGAAGGGTGAACAGCAGCGTCGTCGCCGCGCCCACGACCGGTGCCACGGCGGCCGCGAACAGCATCAGGAGCGCTTTGCGGCGGGCGTTCCCGTACAGACTGGTGAGGGTGTACGTGTTGAATCCGTCGGCGAAGTCATGACTGATCACCGCCAGCGCGACGGCCACGCCCATGGAGCCGCTGACCTGGAAGGCGGCGCCGAGCGCGATGCCGTCCATCAGGCTGTGGCCGACCATCGCGGCCGCCGCCGTCAGCCCCACCTGCGGCACGCGGTCGCCGTGGTGCCCACCGCCCGCCCCGTGTGCCACCTGGCGTGCGGAGAGCAGCCGCTCGACCAGATGGGCCACCAGGAAGCCGCCCACGAAGAGCAGCAGCGCCATCGGCACCCCGAACACCGGCTCGCCCGCCGCCTCGATCGCCTCCGGCAGGAGGTCGAGGCCGACGACGCCGAGCATCAGCCCGCCCGCGAGGCCGAGCACCAGATGGCGGCGGTCGGTGACGCGCTGGGCGACCCAGCCGCCGGCCAGGGTCATCAGGAACGCGCCGAGCGCGACGAACACCGCCATGGGGCCTTGCTAGCCGATCGGGCCCCCTCCGCGCATCTCAGGGTGTCCTTACCGGCGGCGTTCCCGCCGCCCTTCCCCGCGCCCGGGTCCGTGCTTCGTATACGGACCGGCCCCGCCCCCTTCCCCGTACCACCGAGACGTATGACCTGAAAGGCAGGACTCCGCCGATGACCGGAGCATCCGTCGGCCCCGGACCGGAGTCCGGTGCCCGCAGTCTGGTGGTGGGGGTCGGCGCGCGCCGGGGCGCCTCGGGTGATGCGGTGTTCGCCCTGATCGAGGCGGTGTTGAGCGGGGCGGGGCTGGACCCGGCGGATGTGGTGGAGGTGGCCACGGTCGACTCCAAGGGAGACGAGCCGGGAATTCTGGGGGCGGCGGCCCGGCTCGGGGTGCCGGTGCGGACCCATCCGGCCGGGGCGCTGGCCGCGGTCCGGGTGCCGCACCCCTCGGGGGCGGTGGGCGCGGCGGTGGGGACGCCGTCGGTCGCGGAGGCGGCAGCGCTGATCGATGCGGACGAACTGCTGGTGCCGAAGACCCGCGCCCCGGGCGGGAAGGCGGCGGTGAAGGGGGTGGCGACCTGTGCGGTGGCGCGCCGTTTTCCGGCCGGCGAGGGGACTTTCGGTGTTTCCGGCAGGAAAACTTCCACCTCACCGGTGACGGCAGGCTCCCGCCCGTTCACCATGGCTGCCATGAACCCCCCCACGCATCCCCCCATGCGGGACATCGAGAGCGCCGGGCCCGACCTGCGGCACCACGGCGACGCGGAGGTGCGCGGCGAGAATCTGACCGATCTCGCCGTGAACGTCCGTACCCACACCCCTCCCCCGTGGCTGCGCGAGCGGATAGCCGCGTCGCTCACCTCGCTGGCCGCCTATCCCGACGGGTCGTCCGCCCGGGCCGCGGTCGCCGGCCGGCACGGGCTGCCGGTGGAGCGGGTGCTGCTGACGGCGGGCGCGGCCGAGGCGTTCGTCCTGCTCGCCCGGGCTCTCCCGGCCCGCCGCCCGGTCGTGGTGCACCCGCAGTTCACGGAGCCGGAGGCGGCCCTGCGGGCGGCCGGGCACGAGGTGGGGCGGGTCCTGCTGCGGGCCGAGGACGGATTCCGGCTCGATCCGGCGGCGGTGCCCGAGGAGGCGGACCTCGTGGTGGTCGGCAATCCGACGAACCCGACGTCCGTGCTGCATCCGGCGGCCCTGCTGGAGAAGCTGGCGCGGCCGGGGCGGACGCTGGTGGTCGACGAGGCGTTCATGGACGTCGTGCCGGGCGAGCGCGAGGCGCTGTGCGACCGGACGGACATCCCGGGGCTCGTGGTGCTGCGCAGCCTCACCAAGACGTGGGGGCTGGCCGGGCTGCGAATCGGCTACGTGCTGGCCGAGCCGGAGACGGTGGCGCGGCTCGCCGAGGCGCAGCCGCTGTGGCCGGTGTCCACCCCGGCGCTGGCGGCGGCGGAGGCGTGCGTGGAGCCGCGGGCACTGGTGGAGGCGGCGGAGGCGGCGGACCGGATCACGGTGGACCGGGCCCATCTGCTCGCAGGTCTTGCGGAGTTCAGCGAGGTGGAGGTGGTGGAGGCGGCCCGGGGGCCGTTCGTGCTGGTGCGTCTGGAGCGGGCGGCGGAGGTCCGGGAGCGGCTGCGGCTGCTGGGCTTCGCGGCCCGGCGCGGCGATACGTTCCCGGGGCTCGGGCCGCGGTGGCTGCGGCTCGCGGTCCGCGACCGGGCCACGACCAATCGTTTCCTCCAGGCCCTGGACCAGGCCGTGCAGGCGCTGCCCGCGAGATCGGGGCGCTGAGCGGCCCCGCACGTGGGGGCGGCGTTCTTCGTGCGAACGCCGCCCCCGTCCCCCGTCATGCCGCCCCCGTCCCCCGTCGTACGGATCAGCTCTGGCCGCTGCTGCGCCTGCGCGCCAGCACCGTGGCGCCCGCGCCGACGGCGAGGAGGAGAGCCGCGCCGCCCGCGATGTACGGGGTGGTGGAGCTGCCGCCGGTCTCGGCGAGGTTGGCCTCGGCGGGGGCGGGGCCGGTGTCGGAGCCGGTCTGCGTCTTCACGTCGTCGCCGGTGGAGCCGCCGTCGGTCGAGCTCGGCTCCTCGGGCGTCTTCGGCTCCTCGGGGGTCTTCGGCGCCTTCGGGGTCTCGCAGGTCGCCTCGGCGAGGGTGACCTCGCCGTTGACCTCGGCGACGTTGAGCTTGAGCGGGTTGACCGCCACCTTGAGCTGGAGCGCCGTCGCGGCCGCCGTGCGCTCGGTGGTGACCGTCTTGGACAGGTCGAGGGAGACCTCGCCGACGCCCGGCACCGACACCTGGGTCGGGCCGCCCGCGCTGAGGGTCACCTTCTTGCCGAGCACCGCGACATGGCCGAGCACGTTCGATTCGGCGACGGGCTGCTTGCCCGCCTCGCAGAGCGCCTTGGAGGTGACCTTCTCGACCTCGATGAGCGGGAGCGCCGCGAGTCCGGGGACATGGATCCGGGCCTTCGCCAGGTTGGTGTAGCCCTCGGCCTTGTGTTCGTCCACGGTGGCGTTCGCGGTGGCCACGTCCGCGCGCAGGACGTTCACCGGGCGGCCCTCGACCCCGTCCAGGTTGACGGTCAGCGCGGTCTTCTCGGCGCTGGCCGGGGCCTGCACCTCGTTGAGCGTGACCTTCAGGGGCACCTGGATGGACTTGTTGAGGAGCGAGACGTCGAGTCCGGTACGGAGCACGACCGCGCTCGCCCTGCCCTCGCCGCCGGTGGTGGGCGTCGCCGGGGCTGCGTGCGCGGGGACGGCGGCAAGCAGGGCGACGGGGGCGGCGGCGACCGCCACGGCGGCGAGACGGAAGGTGTTGCTGTTCAAGATGGTGGAACCCCCACAAGAGACATGGAGCCACCGGCACAGTCCAATGGGGGACATCGCCTGCGCCGGTGGCCTCGACTCCGTGAATCTTTACGCACTGAGGGTGAACTGGCGGATACCTGACGTGAGTTCACCCCAAAGGGGGGTTTCCGCGCGCATATTCGAATCTTTCGGCACGTGCGTTCCCTCCCGCCTCTCCCCGTCACCCGTTTCACACGGCAGGGACGAGGTGCGGGAACGGGCCGGGCTGTACCAACGAGCCGACAGCCGCATCCGTCACTGCCCGTCAACACACCGCCGGGTCAGCCGACGACCCGCCCGTTCAGCACGATGTACCGGGGTGCCGCCAGCACCCGGACGTCCGCGCGCGGGTCCGCGTCGTACACGACCAGGTCCGCCGGGGCCCCCTCCTCCAGGCCGGGCCGCCCCAGCCAGCGCCTGGCCCCCCACGCGGTCGCGGAGAGGGCCTCCAGGGGCGGGATGCCCGCCTTGACCAGCTCGGCGACCTCGCCCGCGACCAGGCCGTGCGCCAGGGAGCCGCCCGCGTCGGTGCCGACGTAGACCGGGATCCCGGCGTCGTAGGCGGAGCGCACGGTGTCGTAGCGGCGGTCGTACAGCTGCCGCATATGGACCGACCAGCGGGGGAACTTGGCCTCGCCGCCCGCCGCGAGGTCGGGGAAGGTGGCGATGTTGACCAGCGTCGGGACGATCGCGACGCCGCGCTCGGCGAAGAGCGGGATGGTGTCCTCGGTGAGGCCGGTGGCGTGCTCGATGCAGTCGATGCCCGCCTCGACCAGATCGCGCAGCGACTCCTCGGCGAAGCAGTGCGCGGTGACCCGGGCGCCCAGCCGGTGCGCCTCGGCGATGGCCGCCTCGACCTCGCCGCGCGGCCAGCAGGCGGTGAGGTCCCCGGCGTCGCGGTCGATCCAGTCCCCCACGAGCTTGACCCAGCCGTCGCCGCGCCGGGCCTCCTGGGCGACGTACGCGACGAGGTCGCCCGGCTCGATCTCGTGCGCGTAGTTGCGGATGTAGCGGCGGGTCCTGGCGATGTGGCGGCCGGCCCTGATGATCTTCGGCAGGTCCTCGCGGTCGTCGATCCAGCGGGTGTCGGAGGGCGATCCGGCGTCCCGGATCAGCAGGGTGCCGGCCTCCCGGTCGGTGAGCGCCTGTTTCTCGGCGGTCGCCGCGTCGACCGGGCCGTGCCGGTCGAGCCCGACATGGCAGTGGGCGTCGACGAGGCCGGGCAGCGCCCAGCCCCTGACCGTCACCGCGTCGTCGGCGCCGGGCGGCCGCTCGTAGGTGATCCGCCCGTCCACGGCCCACAGTTCGTCCCGCACCTCGTCCGGGCCGACGAGCACCCGGCCCTTCACCCGCAGCACCGGCCGCTCCTCCCGGTCACGCACTCCGACCACCCGCCAGGCCCCTCACCCGATCACTCACCTGATCACTCATACGCGGCACTGTACGAGGCCGCCGTTGGGCCGTCGGTAGGCTGCCAGTGCCTTTCGACCGACGGACGAACCCGAAGAGAGCCCCACCGTGACGCACCCCTTCCTCGACCTTCCCCCGCTGACCGCCGGCCACTTCGCGGCGATCGAGCGGCGCGTGGCCCGGCTCCTCGCCACGGAGCAGGACGTCGTCATCACCCAGGGCGAGGCGCTGCTGCCGCTGGAGGGCTGTATCCGCGGCGGCGCGCGGCCCGGTTCGACCGCGCTGAACGTGGTCACCGGCCCGTACGGGCAGACGTTCGGCAACTGGCTGCGGGACTGCGGTGCGCAGGTCGTCGACCTCGCGGTGCCCTTCCACACGGCGGTGACCGCCGACCAGGTCGCCGAGGCGCTCGCCGAGCACCCGGAGATCGACTTCGTCTCGCTGGTGCACGCGGAGGCGGCGACCGGCAACACCAACCCGGTCGCGGAGATCGGCGAGGTGGTCCGGGCGCACGGCGCGCTGTTCATGCTGGACGCGGTGGCCTCGGTGGGCGCCGAGCCGCTGCTGCCGGACGCCTGGGGCGTCGACCTGTGCGTGATCGGCGCGCAGAAGGCCATGGGCGGGCCCGCCGGGGTCTCCGCGGTGTCGGTGAGCGCGCGGGCCTGGGAGCGGATCGCCGCCAACCCGGCCGCCCCGCGCCGCTCCTACCTCTCGCTGCTGGACTGGAAGGAGCGCTGGATCGACGGCGGCCGCACGGCTCTGCCGCACGCCCCGGCGCAGCTGGAGATGCTGGGCCTGGAGGCGTGCGTGGCCCGGATCGAGGACGAGGGGCTGGAGACGGTGATGGCCCGCCACGCCTCGGCCGCCGCGGCGACCCGGGCCGGAGCGGTGGCGCTGGGCGGCGGTCTTGAGCCGTACGTCCGCGCGGCGCGGGACGCAGCCCCGGTGGCGACGACGCTGCGCGCGCCGGCGGGTACGGACGCGGCCGCGCTGGTCGCGGCGGCACTGGCGGCGGACCCCGCGCTGCCGCTGGTCGCGGGCGGTGGGGCGCTGTCCAAGGAGATGATCCGGGTCAACCATTACGGGGCGGATGCGACGCGGGGCGCGGTGCTGTCCTCGCTCGCGGCTCTGGGGGCGGCGCTGACCGATGCGGGCCGGCAGGTCGATGTCGAGGCTGCCCGCCGGGCTGTTTCGGAAACCTGGCCGAGCCGATAAATTAACCATTCATGCGGGAAGCTGTTAATCGGAAAACAGCTTCCCGCATTCTTCTGCCCGCTTTTCCAGCACCTAAACGCACCAGCTTTCCCGCAGATCCGACTTCATGATTCGGACGCGTACCGAGAGAGTTACGACCTTGTGACCGACTCCACAAGCTCGGCGTTATGCCCGTTAAATTCAGGACAAACGCACCGAAGTCACCCCTGATTCGGCGACGGGATCGCGCACGCCTGATAACACACGGACGCCCTCCACCCAACCCCTTAGCTCGATGCAATTTCGAGATTTGCTGGGTAAATTCAATTTCATGACCGCCGCACCAGCAGATCTTGCCCGTGCCCGAAGCGAATTCCTCAGTATCGATGCGCCGCGAGTGGAGGACGGAGCCGCGATCTGGCGCATTGCCCGCGACTCCCAGGTCCTGGACCTGAACTCCTCGTACAGCTACCTGCTGTGGTGCCGTGACTTCGCCGCGACCTCCGTGGTCGCCCGTGGCGAGGACGGCGAGCCCATCGCCTTCGTGACGGGTTACATCCGGCCCGACCGCCCCCAGACCCTCGTGGTCTGGCAGGTGGCCGTCGACTCGGCCCACCGCGGCAAGGGGCTGGCCGCGACCCTGCTGGACGCGCTGACCGCCCGGGTCGCCGCCGACCAGGGCCTGTCGTCCGTGGAGACGACGATCACCCCGGACAACACCGCCTCCGACCGGCTGTTCACGTCCTACGCCCAGCGGCACGACGTGGCGCTGGAGCAGGAGGTCCTCTTCGACGGCGACCTGTTCCCGGAAGGAACCCACCTGCCCGAGGTGCTCTACCGGATCGGTCCGTTCACCACCTGAGCCCGCCAGGGCGCGCGCCTCCCGCGTACCCGACCCGTACGCCCGACGCCCGACACAGCCCGGCGCACCCGACCCGTGCGCCCGGCCCCCACGACTTTTCGCGCCGGCCGACCACCCGGCGCGGTCCCGGCCGCATCCGTGCGGCGGGGAGCACAGACCACCGCCCGTCACACCCCCTCACGCAGGAGACCCGCTGTGACCATCACCCCGCCCGCACTGAGCGTCTTCGAGACCCTGGAGTCCGAGGTCCGCAGCTACTGCCGCGGCTGGCCCGCCGTCTTCGACCGCGCGCAGGGCGCCCGGCTGACCGACGAGGACGGCCACTCCTACCTGGACTTCTTCGCCGGGGCCGGCTCGCTGAACTACGGCCACAACAACCCGGTGCTGAAACGAGCGCTGATCGACTACATCGAGCGCGACGGCATCACCCACGGCCTGGACATGGCGACCACCGCCAAGCGGGCGTTCCTGGAGACGTTCCAGAACGTGATCCTGCGCCCGCGCGACCTGCCGTACAAGGTGATGTTCCCCGGCCCGACGGGCACCAACGCCGTCGAGTCGGCGCTGAAGCTGGCCCGTAAGGTCAAGGGCCGCGAGTCCGTCGTCTCGTTCACCAACGCCTTCCACGGCATGTCGCTGGGGTCGCTGGCCGTCACCGGCAACGCCTTCAAGCGCGCCGGGGCCGGGATCCCGCTGGTGCACGGCACCCCGATGCCGTTCGACAACTACTTCGACGGCCAGGTCCCGGACTTCCTGTGGTTCGAGCGGCTCCTGGAGGACCAGGGCTCCGGGCTGAACAAGCCCGCCGCGGTGATCGTGGAGACGGTCCAGGGCGAGGGCGGCATCAACGTCGCGCGCGCCGAGTGGCTGCGGGCGCTGCAGGAGCTGTGCGAGCGCCAGGACATGCTGCTGATCGTCGACGACATCCAGATGGGCTGCGGCCGTACCGGCGGCTTCTTCTCCTTCGAGGAGGCCGGGATCACCCCGGACATCGTCACGCTGTCGAAGTCCATCAGCGGCTACGGGCTGCCGATGTCGCTCTGCCTGTTCAAGCCGGAGCTGGACATCTGGGAGCCGGGCGAGCACAACGGCACCTTCCGCGGCAACAACCCGGCCTTCGTCACGGCCGCCGCCGCGCTGCAGGCGTACTGGGCGGACGGCCAGATGGAGAAGCAGACCCTGGCCCGCGGCGAGCAGATCGAGCAGACCCTGCTGGCCATCTGCGCCGAGGAGTCGACCGCGAGCTTCCGCGGCCGGGGCCTGGTGTGGGGCATGGAGTTCGAGGACCCGGCCCGCGCCTCCGCGGTCTGCGCCCGCGCCTTCGAGCTGGGGCTCCTGCTGGAGACCTCCGGCCCGCAGAGCGAGGTCGTCAAGCTGCTGCCGCCGCTGACCATCACCCCCGAGGAACTTGACGAGGGCCTGCGCACGCTGGCCCGCTGCGTCCGCGAGACGGCCTGACCCGGCGCTGCCGGGGCAGGCGGAAGAGAAGAGGGGCCCGGGCTTCGCTGCCCGGGCCCTGTGCAGAGAAGAGAAAGGCAACCGCTCACCGTGATCGTCCGATCGTTCAGTGACATCGAGAACACCGACCGGCATGTGAAGGCAGCGTCCGGCACCTGGGAGAGCAAGCGCATCGTGCTCGCCAAGGAGAAGGTGGGCTTCTCGCTCCACGAGACCGTGCTGTACGCGGGCACGGAGACCTCCATGTGGTACGCGAACCACATCGAGGCGGTGCTGTGCACCGAGGGCGAGGCCGAGCTCACCAACGACGAGACCGGCGAGAAGCACTGGATCTCGCCCGGCACGATGTACCTGCTGGACGGGCATGAGCGGCACACCATGCGGCCCAAGACCGACTTCCGCTGCGTGTGCGTCTTCAATCCCCCCGTCACCGGACGGGAGGACCATGACGAGAACGGTGTCTACCCACTGCTGACCGAGGAGGGCTGAACCATGACCACCGAAGTACGCGCCGATCTGTACCCCTCGCGCGGCGCCGCCGAGATGACCACTCCCCGCCAGGACCCGGTCATCTGGTCCGCGCCGGGCGCACCGGGTCCGATCGCCGCCAAGGATCTCCAGAGCTTCGAGCACGACGGCTTCCTCAGCATCGGGGAGCTGATCACGCCGGACGAGGTCGCCGTCTACCAGGCGGAGCTGGACCGGCTGGTCTCCGACCCGCTGATCCGCGCCGACGAGCGCTCCATCGTGGAGAAGCAGACGCAGAACGTGCGGTCCGTCTTCGAGGTCCACAAGATCAGTGAGGTCTTCGCCGGGCTGGTACGCGACGAGCGGGTGGTGGGCCGGGCCCGCCAGATCCTCGGCTCGGACGTGTACGTCCACCAGTCCCGGATCAACGTGAAGCCGGGCTTCGGAGCCACGGGCTTCTACTGGCACTCGGACTTCGAGACCTGGCACGCCGAGGACGGCCTGCCGAACATGCGGACGGTGTCCGTGTCGATCGCGCTGACCGAGAACTTCGACACCAACGGCGGGCTGATGATCATGCCCGGTTCGCACAAGACGTTCCTCGGCTGTGCGGGCGAGACGCCGAAGGACAACTACAAGAAGTCGCTTCAGATGCAGGACGCCGGCACCCCGTCCGACGAGGCGCTGACGAAGATGGCCGACCGCCACGGCATCAAGCTCTTCACGGGCAAGGCCGGTTCGGCGACCTGGTTCGACTGCAACGCCATGCACGGCTCGGGCGACAACATCACCCCGTACGCGCGCAGCAACGTCTTCATCGTCTTCAACAGCGTGGAGAACGAGGCGCAGGAGCCCTTCGCGGCTCCGATCCGCCGCCCCGAGTTCATCGGGGCGCGGGACTTCACCCCGGTGAAGTAGCGCGACGCGCAGGCGGAAGGGCCGGGACGGTACGCCGTCCCGGCCCTTCGCGCGTGCCGTACGGGTCCGGGGCACGGGCGGCTCGACGCGTAACTCGCTGGACCGGGGACCGAGTCGGCGGAGAAGGTGTCCGCCATGACTTCCCATGTACGCCACATCACGATCGACTGCGCCGACGCCTACGCGCTGGGCAGCTTCTGGGCCCAGGTGCTCGGGGCGCCGCTCTCCGACGAGGACCAGCCCGGCGACCCGGAGGCGCTGCTGGAGACCCCCGGTGCTGCGGTCCTCTTCGTGCAGGTGGCCGAGAAGAAACAGACCAAGAACCGCGTCCATCTCGACATCCAGCCGCACGACCGCTCCCGCGACGAGGAGGTCGAGCGGCTGCTCGCGCTCGGCGCGACCCTCGTCGGCGACCACCGCAGGCCGAACGGGCGCGGCTGGGCGACGCTGGCCGACCCCGAGGGCAACGAGTTCTGCGTGGAGTGCAGTGGGGCCGAGCGGGCGGCGCTGAGCGGGACCCGGCTGCCGGTGACCGCCGATGACGTGACGACCGCCGTGCGACTCGCGGTGGACACGCTGGCGACGGCCCCGGTGGACCGCTGGGAGACCCGGGCCGGTTCGCTGGAGTGGACCTGCTGGGAGACGGCGGAGCACCTGGGCGACGATCTGTTCGCGTACGCGGTGCAGTTGGGGCCCCGTACGCCTCCGCTGGACGGCGAGGTGCCCTTCCGGTGGGCGCCCGACCGGCAGGGCGGGCCGCACAACGCGGTCTTCGCCGACCGGGAGGCCGGGCCCGGCGGGCTGCTGGCCACGCTGGAGGCGAGCGGGGCGCTGCTGGCCTCGATGGCGCGGACGACGCCGCCCGAGGTGCGCTCGTACCACGGGTACGGGATCTCCGACCCGGAGGGCTTCGCCGCGATGGGCGTGGTGGAGACCCTGGTGCACACCCATGACCTCGCGGAGGGTCTCGGCCTGGAGTGGGCGCCGCCCGCCGCGCTCTGCGACCGGGCGCTGGCCCGGCTCTTCCCGGACGCGCCGGCGGGCGGCGACCGGTGGGCCGTCCTGCTGTGGGCCACCGGCCGTGCCGAACTGCCGGGCCACCCGCGCCGCACCGCGTGGCGGTGGGACGGGCGGCCCCTGGAGGATCAGACGGCGTCGAGCGCCGGGTAGTCGGTGTAGCCCTTGGCGTCGCCGCCGAAGAAGGTCGACGGGTCGGGAGTGTTGAACGGGCCGCCCGCCTTCAGCCGGGCGGGCAGGTCCGGGTTGGCGAGGAAGAGCGCCCCGTAGGAGATCAGGTCGGCGATGCCGTCGTCGATGACCGTGTGGTCGCCGGGGCCGGTGGGGCCCTCGGAGTGCACGTTGATGACGAGGGTCCCGGAGAAGGCCTTGCGCAGGGCGAGGGTCAGCTCGCGGATCGGGGTGGCCTCCAGGATGTGCAGATAGGCGAGGCCGAGCGGCTCGATCGCGCGGACCAGCGCGGTGTACGTGGCCTCCGGCGCGGGCTCGTCGATGTCGTTGTACGGGTTGCCGGGCGAGATGCGCAGGGCGGTGCGCTCCGGGCCGATCTCGGCGGCGACGGCCTTGACGACCGCGACGGCGAAGCGGGTGCGGGCCTCGTCGGAGCCGCCCCACGCGTCGGTGCGCCGGTTGGTGTTGGGGGCGAGGAACTGGTGGATGAGGTAGCCGTTGGCGCCGTGCAGCTCGACCCCGTCGAACCCGGCCTCCACGGCGTTGCGGGAGGCGGTGACGAAGTCGGCGACGGTCGCGCTGACCTCGGCGTCGGTCAGCTCGTGCGGCTCGACGAAGTCCTTCGGCCCGACGTGGGTGTAGACCTGCCCCTCGGCCTTGACCGGGGAGGCGCTGACGGGGACGAGCCCGTCCGGCAGCAGGACCGGGTGGCCGATGCGGCCCGCGTGCATGATCTGCGCGAAGATCCTGCCGCCCCGCGCGTGCACCGCGTCGGTGACCGTACGCCAGGAGGCGACCTGCTCGGCGCTGTGCAGGCCGGGCGTGGAGGGGTATCCCTGGCCCACGACGGAGGGCTGGATGCCCTCGGTGATCACGAGTCCCGCCGAGGCGCGCTGGGCGTAGTACGTGGCGGTCAGCTCGGTGGCGGTGCCGCCCTCGCCGGCCCGGCTGCGGGTCATCGGGGCCAGTGCGATGCGGTTGGCCAGGGGGGTGCCGGACAGGTCGATCGGGTCGAAAACGGTGGTCATGAGGGCTCCCGGATAAGCATGTGGTCGGCCAAGAGAAAGTATGTGGTCGGCCAACGATCGCCGCCGGGAGCAACTGTAACCCGGTCATTGGCCGACCAAGGTAAAGTTGTCCAAAACCGTCGGGCATCATCGGAAGCCGCCACCGAGACCACGACCGAAGCCGCCGCTCACCGCCCCGAGGACCCCAGGAGCCCGCCATGACCCGCGCCACCCCCGCGGAGGACGCCTGTACGAACGCGCTGCCCACGGCGGCGCTCGGCGGGCCCGTCAGCCACGCCGTCTCCCGGGTGGCCCGGCTGCACCGGATCGCGGCGGGCAAGGTGCTCAAGGGGGTGGACCTCTACCCGGGGCAGGAATTGCTGATGATGCACCTGTGGGACCGGGGGGCGGTCCGGCAGACGGAGCTGATCAAGGCCATGGAGCTGGACCCGTCCACCGTCACGAAGATGCTCCAGCGGCTGGAGCAGACCGGGCATGTGCGCCGCCGCCCCGACCCGGCGGACCGGCGGGCCGTGCTGGTCGAGGCGACGGACGAGAGCTGCGCGCTGCACACCGCGGTGGAGGCCGCCTGGGGCAGCCTGGAGGAGCACACGCTCGCGGGTCTGGACCCGGCCGAGCGCACGGAGCTGGTGCGGCTGCTGGCGAAGGTCGAGGAGAACCTCTGCCGGGAGACCGAGGACTGCCCCGACCGGCGCCGCGCCGCGTCCGCCTGAGCCGTACCCGCACGGGCTGCGCCGTTCCCGTACAGCCTGAGCCGTTCCCGTACGCCCTGAGTCGCGGTTCGTACGCCCTGAGCCGCGTTCGTACGGCTCAGGCCAGGAAGTCCAGCAGCCGGTCCACATCGGCCTCGGTGTTGTAGAGGTGGCAGGAGATCCGCAGATTCCCGGCCGGGGCGGAGACGGCGATCCCGGCCTCCACCAGCTCGGGCTGCCGCCCGTCGAGCCCCGGCACGGCGACGATCGCCGACTCCCCGGGAACGGGCTTGTGCCCGAGGGTCGCGAGCCCCTCCCGCAGCCGGGCGGCGAGCCCGGTGGCGTGCGCGTACAGGGCGTCGGCGCCGACCTCCGCGAGCAGGGCGAGGGAGTGCTCGGCCCCGTGGTACGAGAGGAAGGCGGGCGGCTCGTCGAAGCCCCGGGCGGTGGGGGCGAGGCGCTCCAGCGGGCCGTAGTTGCTCGTCCAGGGGGCGCCCGCGGCGACCCAGCCCGCGAAGAGGGCGGGCAGGGTGTCCTGCGCCTCCTCGGTGACGGTCAGGAACGACGCACCGCGCGGGCAGAGCAGGAACTTGAAGCCGCCGGTGACGGTGTAGTCGTACACCCCGGCGTCCACCGGGAACCAGCCCGCCGCCTGGGTGGCGTCCAGCAGGGTGCGGGCCCCGTGCGCCGCGGCGGCGGCACGGACGGCGGCGAGGTCGGCGACCCGGCCGTCGGCCGACTGGACGGCGGAGAAGGCGACCAGCGCGGTCGACTCGCGGACGGCCCCGGCGAGGTCCGCGAGCGGCGCGTACCGCATGCGCAGATCGCCGCGGAGCGCGAACGGACTGACCACGGAGGAGAACTCGCCCTCGGGGCAGAGGACTTCGGCGCCGGGCGGCAGCGAGGCGGCGATCAGGCCGACATGGACGGTGACGGAGCTGCCGGTGGCGACCCGGTCCGGGTGGACCCCGACGAGCCGGGCGAAGCCGACCCGGGCGGCCTCCACGGCGTCAAAGCTGCCGGCCCCCACCCGGCGGCCCGCGGCGTTCTCGTCGGCCAGGGCCCTGACGGCGGCGATCGTCCGGCGGGGCAGCAGGCCCCAGCTGGAGGTGTTGAGGTAGGTGACCTCGGGCGCGAACTCGACGGCTGCGGCTTGGATGGGCGCGAGGATCGTCATGCGTCCACCCTGGAGCCCCCTCAACCCGAAGTCAATTACGGAGAGTTAAGGGGGACTCCAAAGCAACGCTTATGGATCGCGACCGGCAGAACCGATGGAACCGATAGGAGCGGCAGAAGCTCAGCGCTGGGGCTCAGCTCCGCGGAACCTCGCAGGCCCCGTCGGTGTCGCAGGCCGCCGCGTCCCCGCCGACGGTGGTGAGGGCGGTGGCGGGGCGGTCCTTCCAGGCCTGCTCCAGCGCCTGGACGAAGACCTCGGAGGGCTGGCCGCCGGAGATGCCGTACCGCCGGTCGAGGACGAAGAACGGCACGGCGTTGGCGCCCAGTTCGGCCGCCTCGCGCTCGTCGGTGCGGACGTCTTCCGCGTACGCCTCGGGGTCGGCGAGGACCGCGCGGGCCTCGTCGGCGTCGAGCCCGGCCTCCTCGGCGAGGGCGACCAGCACCTCGGCATCGAAGACGGAACGCTCCTCGGCGAAGTTCGCCCGGTAGGCGAGGGTCAGCAGCTCGTCCTGGCGGCCCCGGGCCTTGGCCAGGTGCAGCAGCCGGTGGATGTCGAAGGTGTTGCCGTGGTCACGGCCCTCGGTGCGGTAGCCGAGGCCCTCGGACTGCGCGTTGGCGGCGACGTTCGCCTCCATCGCTGCGGCCTCCTCGCGGCTGCGGCCGTACTTCTCGGCCAGCATGTCGATCACGAGCGCGGTGTCGCCCTTGGCCCGGGAGGGGTCGAGCTCGAAGGACCGGTGCACCACCTCGACCTCGTCCCGGTGGGCGAACTCCGCGAGGCCCTTCTCGAAGCGGGCCTTGCCGATGTAGCACCACGGGCAGGCGATGTCGCTCCAGATCTCGACGCGCATGACTCTTCTTCTCTCCCAGGCTCGCGAGGGGGCGTGCGGAGAGGCCCTCCGTACGTCACGTCTCCGTACGAACACCAAACCTGACCTGGTGATTCCCGCACCGCGACCCGCTGGCGTCCGGCGCGGAAATCGGGAAAGCTCGCGCGCATGGTCTCAGTGGTGCAGAACGTGGCGATCGACTGTGTGAACGCGTATGCGCTGGCGCGGTTCTGGAGCGAGGTGACCGGCCGCCCGATGCATCCGGAGGACGAACCGGGCATGCCGGAGACACAGGTGATGATGGCGGAGGGCCCGATGCTCTACTTCCATCAGGTCCCCGAGGCCAAGGTGGGCAAGAACCGGCTCCATCTGTGTCTGCGCCCCCAGACCTCGCGCGAGGAGGAGGTGGAGCGGCTGCTGGCCCTCGGCGCCACCCTCGTCGCCGATCTCCGGAATCCGGACGGCTCCGGCTGGGCGGTGCTCGCCGATCCCGAGGGCAACGAGTTCTGCGTGCTGCGCAGCGAGTCCGACCGGGCCGCGACGGCGTCCTGACGCTCTCCGCGCGCACCCGGCCCCTCTCGCCTCACCGCCCGTCGCGCAGGTTCGCCACTCCCCCGGGCAGGAACGCGATCCGGTCGAAGACCGCGCCGCAGCCGTCCCCGGTGGGCGACTGGACGAGGAAGCCGACGCGGGCGGCCGCCCGCTCCTCGGGCGTACCGAGGGTGAAGACGCGGACGAAGGTCCAGCTGTCGCCGTCGGCGGAGGCGTGGAAGGCGTAGGCGCTGCCGGTGCGGCTCAGGCGGAGCCAGCAGACGCCCTCCTCCACCACGAAGGCGTTGGCGTCGTCGGAGTGGCCCCGGGTGACGACGGTGCAGACGGTCGGGAGGTCGGCGGAGCGCTCCAGGCAGAGCTTGGCCCACTCCCGGTCCGCGACGTCGAGGAACAGCGCCCCCGCGTCACCGGCCGCCACCAGCCCCGGCCGGACCCGCGCCACCAGCCGGAAGTCCCCGTCGCCCACCGCGCCGAGCAGGCGCGGCGCGTCGGAGGCCGGGTCGAGGGAGTCACCGGACGGCGGGACGAAGAGGTCCTGGCCGGGGCCGGCCCGGCCGGTCAGGACGCCGTCCGCGTGGGTCCAGCGCCCGTCGGGGCCCACCGGGTCCAGGGCGAAGGGAAGGGGGTCCAGGTGCGGGCTCATGCGCGGCGCCCGTCCACCCGGCGGGGCAGGCCGAGCGGGTTGTCCTCGCGCAGCTCGGCCGGGAGGAGTGTCTCGGGGGTGGACTGGTACGTGACCGGGCGCAGCCAGCGTTCGATCGCCGTCGCGCCGACCGAGGTGGAGGTGGAGGTGGTCGCCGGGTAGGGGCCGCCGTGGTGCTGGGCGGGGGCGACGGCGACACCGGTCGGCCAGCCGTTGACGAGGATGCGCCCGGCGAGCGGGGTGAGGGCGGCGAGCAGCGGGCCCGCGTCGGGGTCCCCGGTCTCGTCGCCGGCGGTCTGGAGGGTGGCGGTGAGGTTCCCCGGCAGCCGGGCGAGGACGGCGGCGATCTCGTCGACGGAGGTGTACCGGGCGATCACGGTGACCGGGCCGAAGCACTCCTCCAGCAGCGCGTCGTGCGGGCCGTCGGCGGTGAGCCGGGCGGCGGGCACGGTGAGGAATCCGGCGGAGACGGTGTGCTCGCCGCCCGCACCGGGGGTGACCGGGGCGTCGACACCGGGCAGCGCGGCCCGCTCCCGTACGCCCGTGACGAAGGCGTCCCGCATGCGGTGGTCCAGCAGGACGCCGGAGCCGGTCGAGCTGACCGTCTCGGTGAGGGTCTTCAGGAGCTGATCGCCCGCCGCGCCCTCGGGGACGAGTACGAAGCCGGGCTTGGTGCAGAACTGGCCGACACCGAGCGTCATCGACCCGCCGAGGCCCCTACCGATCTCCCCGGCGCGCTCGGCCGCGGCGGCCGCGGTGACGACGACCGGGTTGAGGGAGCCGAGTTCACCGTGGAAGGGGATGGGGGCGGGGCGGGCGGCCGCCGCGTCGAACAGGGCGCGTCCGCCGCGTACCGAGCCGGTGAAGCCCGCGGCGCTCACCAGCGGGTGGCGGATCAGCTCGACGCCCGCGTCGAAGCCGTGCACGACGGTCAGCACGTTCTCGGGCAGCCCGGTGCGGGCGGCGGCGCGGCGCAGGACCGAGGCGCAGAGTTCGGAGGTGGCCGGGTGGTCGGGGTGTGCCTTGACGACGACCGGGCAGCCGGCCGCGAGGGCGCTGGCGGTGTCGCCGCCGGGGACGGAGAAGGCGAGCGGGAAGTTGCTGGCCGCGTAGACGGCGACGACCCCGAGCGGGATCTTGTAACGGCGCAGGTCGGGCCAGGGCGGGGTCCGGGTGGCGTCCGGGTGGTCGATGTGGACGTCGAGGTAGGCGCCTTCGTCGACGACCTCCGCGAAGGCCCTGAACTGGGCTGCGGTACGGGCGAGTTCGCCGGTGAGCCGGGCCGGCCCGAGGGCGGTCTCCGCGTCGGCGGCCTCGATGATGTGCTCGCCGGACTCCTCCAGCAGCTCCGCCGCCGCCCGCAGGAACGCGACGCGCGCCGCCCGGTCGGCGAGGGCGTCCCGCACGGCGTGGGCCGACCGGACCGCGCGGTCGACCTCCTCGGCGGTGGCCTCCACGGCAACCTGCTCGCGCGGCTTCCCCGTTCGGGGGTCGACACTCCAGACTGGTACTGCGCTCACCGTGATTCCCTTCCGTAGCGCGGCCGGTTCCCGGCCGGTTCCCGGTCGCCGCGCGACCGACGCCCCGCCGGCGTCCCGGCCGACTTCGGCCGCACATCAGCAAGTGTTCGGTATTCTGAACAGAGTTCCTGATCGTGAATGTCCTGGGACTCTATTTCCGGGCGTTCCGTGTTGGCAATCGTGTGGCGGCTTTTCGCACGGTGGCGCGGACCCCGACACGGACGGCGATACGGACGAGAAGTCGATGAGCTGGAAGAAGAAGGGGGCGTGGGCGATGTCGGTCGCCGAGTCCGGTGGGGCACAGGTCAAGTCCGCGGTACGGACCGTGGAACTCCTCGAATACTTCGCGGGGCGGCCCGGCATGCACTCGCTGGCCGCCGTCCAGGAGGCGGTCGGCTACCCGAAGTCCAGCCTCTACATGCTGCTGCGCACCCTGGTGGAGCTCGGCTGGGTCGAGACGGACGCGACGGGCACCCGGTACGGGATCGGGGTCCGCGCCCTGCTGGTCGGCACCTCGTACATCGACGGCGACGAGGTCGTGGCCGCCGCGCGGCCGACGCTGGACCGGCTGTCCGACGACACCACGGAGACGATCCACCTGGCCCGTCTCGACGGGACGAACGTGGTCTACCTCGCGACCCGGCAGTCCCAGCACTATCTGCGCCCCTTCACCCGGGTCGGCCGCCGGCTGCCCGCGCACTCCACGTCGCTGGGCAAGGCGCTGCTGGCCACCCACAGCGACGAGCAGGTCCGCAAGATGCTGCCCGAGACGCTGCCCGCGCTGACCGAACACACCATCACGGACCGCGAGAAGCTCATCGAGGAGCTGAGGCTGGTCCGGGAGCAGGGCTACGCGGTGGACCGCGAGGAGAACACCCTCGGCCTGCGCTGCTTCGGGGTCGCGATCCCCTACCGGACGCCCGCCCGGGACGCGATCAGCTGCTCGGTGCCGGTCGCCCGGCTCACCCCCGGCCACGAACAGATGGTGAAGGACGCCCTGTTCGACGCCCGGGACCGGCTCTCCCTCGCGACGCGGCGGCTCTGATGGCCCGGATAGCACTGCGGGCGGCGGCGGAGCAGCTGGTGCAGGCGGTGCGCCTGGTGGCATGCGGCGACTCGCTCCTCTACCCGGCGGCGGTGCGCACGCTGGCCGCCGAGCACGCGGCGCGGCAGCCGGCCAGGGCCCCGGCGTGGGTGGCGCGGCTGACCGACCGGGAGGCGGACGTGCTGCGGCTGATGGCGGCGGGGCTGACCAACGCGGAGATCGCGGGCCGGCTCTCGGTGGGCCCGGCGACGGCGAAGACGCATGTGGCGGCGGTCCTCGCGAAGACCGGCGCCCGGGACCGGACCCAGGCGGTCATCGCGGCGTACGAGTCCGGTTTCATCACCCCGGGCTGAGCCGCGCGGGCGTCACGCGCCGGATGAGCGGCGTCGCGCGCCGAGGAGGAGGCCGGCTCGCGCGCCAGGTGAGAAAACGGTGAGAAGCGGCACGATCGGGAACGGCCGGAGCGGGCCCGCTCGTCCCTCCAGCGGGATGAACAAGACAATCAGGCGCGCTTCGGTCTTCTGCCTGCTCATGGTGCTCGCCCTGCTGGTGCGGGCGACCTGGGTGCAGGGCTACGAGGCCAAGGCGCTCGCAGACGACGAGCACAACCGGCGGAACACCATCGCGCAGTACGCGCAGCCGCTCGGGGACATCATCGTGGCCGGTTCGCCGGTCACCGGATCGAAGGGGACCAGTGGTGGCGACCTCCGGTACAAGAGGACCTACACGCAGGGTGAGCTGTACGCGGCCGTCACCGGCTACAGCTCGCAGGCGTACGGGGCGACCCAGCTCGAAGGCATCCACAGCGACGTCCTGGACGGCACGGACGACCGGCTGAAGAACCCGAAGGACCTGATCACCGGCGGACAGGCCAAGCCGGGCAACGTCCTCACCACCATCGACCCGGGTGTCCAGAAGGCGGCGTACGAGGCGCTCGGCGACGACAAGGGCGCGGCGGTGGCGATCGACCCGAAGACCGGCCGGATCCTCGGCATGGTCTCGACCCCCTCGTACGACCCCTCGAAGATCAGCGGAACGACGGACGGGGACGCCTGGCAGAAGCTGCTGGACGATCCGGACAAGCCGCTGGTCAACCGGGCGCTGCGGCAGCCGCTGGCGCCGGGTTCCACGTTCAAGCTGGTGGTCGCGGCGGCCGCGCTGGAGAACGGGCTCTACGGCTCGGTCGACGAGCGCACCGACAGTCCCGACCCGTACACCCTGCCCGGCACCCGCACGGTCCTGCGCAACGAGAACGCGTCCGCCCCCTGTGAGAACGCGACCCTGCGCACCGCGCTCCAGTACTCCTGCAACAACGTCTTCGCGAAGGCGGCGGCCGACCTCGGCCAGGACAAGGTCAAGGAGATGGCGGACGCGTTCGGGTTCGACACCGAGAAGCTGGACGTCCCGGTCCGGGCGGCGAAGAGCGTGTATCCGACGGACATGGACAAGGCGCAGACGGCCCTGACGGGTATCGGCCAGTTCGAGGTCACCGCGACCCCGCTCCAGATGGCGATGGTCACCTCGGCGCTGGCCAACGGCGGTGAGCTGGCGGCGCCGCACATGGTCTCGTCGGTGACCGACGGGAACGGCACGGCCCTGGAGGAGACCGAGGACGGCGACACGAAGCGCGTGGTGGAGGAGAAGACCGCCGAGCAGCTCCGCAGCGCGATGGTGACCGTCGTCGAGGAGGGCACCGGCACCAACGCCAGGATCGGCGGGGCCGAGGTCGGCGGGAAGACGGGCACCGCGCAGAACGGCGTGGACAACAGCAATACCCCGTACGCCTGGTTCACCTCGTACGCGAAGGACGACAGCAGCGGCAAGGAGGTCGCGGTCGCGGTGATCGTCGAGGACTCCGGCTCGGCGCGCTCCGAGGTCAGCGGCAACGGACTGGCCGCACCGATCGCCCAGAAGATGATGAAGGCGGCACTGGAGAGGTGAACGAACCCCCGGAGCCTCTGACTTAGGTCACCCTTACCTCACTTGGCGCCCCGAACGGTCCCGGGGCGCCAACGTGCCGATGTGCCGATGTGCCGACGTGCGGACGTGTGGGAGGTACGGGGATGGCTCCGGCGGAACACGGAACGGGGCGCGACGCCGTCGCCCCCGCCCCCAGCCAGGGCGAGGCGGGCCGGGCCCGCACCCGCGACGGGCGCGAGCTGTACTACCAGTGGCTGCCGGGCCCCGCCGGTGCTGACCGGGCCCGGCCGACCGTGGTCTTCGAGGGCGGGCTCGCCGCGGGCCGCTCCTCCTGGGCGGGCGCCCAGGCCGTGCTGGCCGATGTGGCGCCGACAGTGGTGTACGACCGCAGCGGTCTCGGCCGCAGCCCGGCCGCCCCGGCCGGGGCCTCGCGCCGGCTGCACGCGCTCGCGGAGGACCTCGGGGACCTGCTCGACCACCTCGAACGTGTCGGCCCAGGCGGCCCGTTCCTCCTGGTCGGCCACAGTTGGGGCGGGCCGCTGGTGCGGCTGGCGGCCGCCGCGCAGCCCGCGCGGGTGGCGGGCCTGGTGCTCGTCGACCCGACCGACGAGTCCTGCGAGCTGCTGTTCCAGCCCGCGATGCGGCGGGCCGAGCGGATCGGGCAGGTGGTGACGGTCGCGCTGGCCCGGCTGGGACCGCTGGGCCGCGCCTACCGCTCGCTCACCGCCACGCTGCCGCCGGACGCCGCGGCCGACATGCGGGCCGAGGGCTACACCGTCGCGATGACCCGGACCCGGGGCCGGGAGCTGGAGGACGCGGCGGGCGACCTGCGGGCCCTGCTGGAGAACCCGCCGGGCCTGGCGGGGCTGCCGGTGACGGTGGTCTCGGCGGGACGCGTCTCCCCCGGCATGCCGAAGTCGGTCCGCGAGCGGGCGACCGCCTCGCACGCGTACCGGGCCCGCCAGTCGCCGCACGGCCGGCACGTGGTGCTCCCGGAGGCGGACCACATGGTGCTGACCACGTCGGCGGCGGAGCTGGCGGAGGAGATCCGGCGACAGGCGGTGTGAGCGGGGGCGGCTGGGGTCCGTTGCGGCCGGGGCACGGCTGACGCACAGCGACCGCAGCGGCCCTGGCGGACCCGGAGGCCCCGCGGCTCCGGAGGCCCCAGCGACCCCGGCGGCTCCGGAGGCCCCTGCGGCTCCGTACGCTCAGCGCGCCGCCGCCCCCGTGGCTCCCGCCGCGAACGGGATCTCCGCCCCGCCGACCGCGCGCACCGGGCCGCCCGGGTGCGCCCAGAGCCCCGCCTCGGCCAGCCGCGGCAGCACGCCCTCGCCGAACCAGTACGCCTCCTCCAGATGCGGGTAGCCGGAGAGCACGAACTCGTCGATGCCCAGGGCGTGGTACTCCCGGATGCGGTCCGCCACCTCCGTATGGCTGCCGACCAGGGCCGTACCCGCGCCGCCCCGGACCAGGCCGATGCCCGCCCACAGGTTGGGGTGGATCTCCAGGCCGTCCCGGCCGCCCCCGTGCAGCTCCAGCATCCGTCGCTGCCCCTCGGACTCGCTGCGGGCCAGTCCCTCCTGGACCGCCCGCACGGTGGCCGGGTCGAAGCCGGCGAGCAGCCGGTCCGCCTCCGTCCAGGCCGCCTCGGAGGTGTCGCGGGTGATCACGTGGAACCGGATGCCGAACCGTACGGTACGGCCCTGTTCGGCGGCGAGGGACCGGATCCGGGCGATCTTCTCCGCCACCTGGGCGGGCGGCTCGCCCCAGGTGAGGTAGACGTCGCTGTGGCGGGCCGCGACGCGGGCGGCGGCCGGGGAGGAGCCACCGAAGTAGACCTCCGGCACGGGGTCGGGGAGCTGGGTGAGCCGGGCCTGCTCGACGTGCAGGTGCTCCCCCTTGAGGTCGACGGTCTTGCCGTCCCACAACTGCCGGACGATCTCCAGGAATTCACCGGTGCGGGCGTAGCGGGCGTCCTTGTCGAGGAAGTCCCCGTACGCGCGCTGCTCATGGCTCTCGCCGCCGGTGACCACGTTCAGGAGCAGCCGTCCGCCGCTCTGCCGCTGGAAGGTGGAGGCCATCTGGGCGGCGAGGGTCGGCGAGACGAAACCGGGGCGGAAGGCGACGAGGAACTTCAGCCGCTCCGTGTGCTGGCTGACCATCGCGGTGGTCAGCCAGGCGTCCTCGCACCAGGCCCCGGTCGGGGTGAGCGCCCCGGTGAAGCCCAGGCCCTCGGCGGCGCGGGCGATCTGGGCGAGGTAGCGGACCGTCGGCGGGCGGTCCCCGCCCGCCGCCGTGACCGGGGTGCCGTGGCCGCCGCCGACGACATGGCGGCTGTCGCCGTTGGTGGGCAGGAACCAGTGGAAGGTCAGGGACATCGTTTCTCCGAAGGGGGTGGTGAGTCAGAGCAGGCCGTGGCGGGGCGGGCGGGTGCCGTTGAGGACGTACCGGCCGAGGTGCTGGATCTTCCAGCGCGCGGGGTCGTGCAGGGTGTGGGTGCGGGCGTCGCGCCAGTGCCGGTGCAGGTTGAGACCGTCGAGGGCGGCGCGCGTCCCGGACACCTCGAACAGCGCGTCGGCGATCTCCAGCGCCGCGCTCCCGGTGTACGCCTTCGCCGCCGCCACCGCGATCGACGCCTCGGCCGCGCTGTCGTCGTCGAGGTCGCCGCGTGCCGCGTCCACGGCCCGGGCGGCGGTGGCGAGCAGGGCGTCGGCGGCCCGGTGGCGCAGGGCCAGTTCGCCGAAGCGCTGGATGAGGAGGGGGTCCTCGGCGGCGGTCTCGTACCCGCTCTCGAACCAGGGCCGGCTCCGGGTCGTCACGAATTCGGCCGCCTCGGCCAGCGCGCCCGCCGCGATCCCCGCGTCGATGGCGGCGTGCAGCAACTGGGCCAGTGCACCGTGGAGTTGGGGGCCGGTGAAGGTGAGGTGGTGCGGGACGACATGGGCGGCGGGGACCACGACGTCCGCCAGTTCGACCGTGCCGCTCGCCGTGGTCCGCTGACCCATGCCGTCCCAGTCGTCGGTGACGGTGAGGCCGGGCGCGTCGGCGGGGACGTACGCGACATGGAGCAGATCGTCGTCGGCGCGTGCGAGGACGGGGATCCAGTCGGCGAAGAGGGCGCCGGTGGAGTAGTTCTTCACCCCGGTGAGGAGGTACGAGCCGTCGCCCGCGCTCACCAGTCGGGTGCGGATGTCCTGGAGGTGCTTGGTCCCGGCCTCGGACTGGGCGTTGCCGAAGCGCCGGCCCGCCAGGACCTCGGCGAAGAAGAACGCCCGCTGCTCCGGACTGCCCTGCTGCCGCAGGACGTTGACGTACGCGAAGTGGCTCTGCGGGATCTGCGCCAGGCTGGCGTCGGCGGAGGCCAGCAGCCGGAAGACCTCGGCGAGGGTGACGGCCGAGACGTCGGCCCCGCCGTGCTCGGCCGGGACGGTGACGGCGAGGAGGCCGGTGGCGGTGAGCCGGTCGAGTTCTGCGCGGGGCAGTTCGCGGCGGGCGTCCCGCCCGGAGGCGCCCGGGCGGAACTCCTCGGCGAGTTCGGCGGCGGTGCGCAGCGCCTCGGCGTCGTCGCGGATCACCCGCGCGGTGAGGGGTGGTCGTCGTCGGGTCGGCGCGGTCACGGGCCTGCCTCCAGCGTGAGTACGGGTAGGGGTCAGCGGGTGGCGGGGACGGGGGCGGTCCGGTCCAGGGCCGCGGCGAACTGGGCGACCACCTGGTCGAGCGGGGCGGCGGAGGCCGGGTCCAGGACCACTCCCCCGTCGTCGCCGGCCGTGATGTGCCGGTCGAGGACGAACCAGCCCGGGACGATGTGGGCCGCGCCCATCGAGGAGAGCACCGGGCGCAGCGCGTAGTCGAGGGCGAGGACGTGGGCGGTGGTGCCGCCGGTCGCCAGCGGGAGGACGGTCTTGCCGGTCAGGGCGTACTGGGGCAGCAGGTCCAGGAGGGTCTTCAGCAGCCCGGAGTAGGCGGCCTTGTAGACGGGGGTGCCGATGACGATGCCGTCGGCGCGGGCGAACAGCTCGGTGGCGCGGACGATCTCGGGGTGCGCGAAGTCCGCGCCGAGCAGGGCGTCGGCGGGCAGGGTGCGGACGTCGAGCGGTATCACCTCGTGGCCCTGGGCGGCCAGGTCGGCGTCGAGGTGGCGGAGCAGGCGGGCGGTGCGGGAGGTGGCGGAGGGGCTGCCGGAGACGGACAGGACGGTGGCCATGGGGGCCTCTTTCCAGGCGGGAGGTGTGCCGGGCCCGGGGCGTCGGGATGCCGCCCCGGGCCCGGCGGCGGGTCAGGAGTACCAGGTGGGCTCGGGGAGTTCGCCGGTCAGGACGTGCCGGCCGACCTCGCGCCGCTTGTAGGCGACCGGGTCGTGGAGCGTGTGGGTGCGGACGTTGCGCCAGAAGCGGTCGAGGCCCTCGGCGGAGGCGGTGGCGCGGGCCCCGGTGACCTCGAAGATGCGGCTGGTGACCTCCAGCGCGACATCGGTGGCCCGGGCCTTTGCTGCCGCGACCCGCACTTCGAACGCGGCACGGGACTGCTCGGTCACCTCGTCGGGCGCGTCGTGCAGCTGCTGCCCCTCGGCGGCTACCGCGTCGGCCAGGGCCTCCACGGCCCAGAGCTTGGCGGTGAGGTCGCCGTAGGTGTCGATGACGTACGGCTCGTCGACGGCCTGGTCGTACCCGCCGTGCAGCCAGGAGCGGGCCTTGGTGCGGGTGTAGGTGGCGGCGGTCTCCAGGGCCCCGGCGGCGATGCCCAGGTAGAAGCTGATGAACACCAGCTGGATCGTGGGCACGTTGAGGGTGTTGTAGACGCGGGGGCGGAACTCCTTGTCGACATAACCGGCGGCGGAGGCCCACGGGGTGCGGACGCCGTCGATGGTGACGCCGCCGCTCTCGGTGAGGCGCTGGCCGATGTTGTCCCAGTCGTCGTGGAAGACGAGCCCCGGGCTGTCGGAGGGCACGATGGCGAAGATGTGCCGGTCGGTGCCTTCCAGGATGCCTTCGAGGACGGTGACGTCGGAGACCTTGCTGCCGGTGGAGAAGGTCTTGGCACCGGTGAAGACGAGGTCGTCCCCGTCCTCGGTGACCACCACGTCGCTGTCGCGCGGGTTCACCGCGCCGCCGAAGAACCAGGTGTGCCGGACCGCTTCGGCCTCGACGTGCTCCCACTGCTCGCGGGTGCCGACGAGGCGGGCGGCCCAGTTCCAGAGGTAGTGGTAGCCGAGGAGCTGCCCGATCGAACCGTCGGCCTTGGCCACCTCGCGGATCACCCGGTAGGCGGTCGTCCAGTCCTGTCCCCCGCCGCCGTGCCCGGCCGGGCCGAGCAGGGTGACGAGCCCGGAGTCCTTGAGCAGCTGGATCTCGGTGTACGGGGTGGCGCCCGCCTTGTCGCGGGCGGCGGCGTCGGTGGCGAGGATCGCGGCGACCTCGGCCGCGCGCTCGATCCAGGCGTCGGGGCCGTCAGGGGCCGGGAGGGTCTTCCACTGGGTGGGCGCGACGGTGCTCATGACGAACCTTTCGACGACTGACGGGCTTGGTGGTCCTCCAGCTCCCGCACGAGTGGCAGCACCTTCTTGCCGAAGTACTCGACCTCCTCGTGGTAGTGGAGGAAGCCGAGGAGCAGCAGATCCACACCGAGGCGCTTGTAGGCGACGATGCGCTCGGCGATCTGTTCCGGGGTGCCGATCAGCCCCGTACGGAATCCGGCGTTGTACTGGACGAGGTCCTCGAAGGAGGAGTCCTGCCACATGCCCTTGCCGTCGGCGGTGGAGCTCCCCGCCTGCTTGACGGCCGAGCCGAAGCCGTGGACGGCCTCGGTGTCGGCCTTGGCGACGATCTCGCGCAGGGTGTCGCGGGCCTCCGCCTCGGTGTCGCGGGCGATGAGGAATCCGTTGAGGCCGAAGCGCGGCGGGGTGCGTCCGGCGCTCTCGGCGGCGATGCGCACGTCCTGGATCTGCTCGGTGACGCCGTCGAAGTCCTTGCCGTTGGAGAAGTACCAGTCGGAGACGCGTCCGGCCATCTGCCGGGCGGCGGTGGAGTTGCCGCCCTGGAAGATCTCCGGGTGCGGGCGCTCCGGCGAGGCGATCGGCTTGGGCTTCAGGGAGAAGTCCCGGATGCGGTAGAAGTCTCCGGCGAGTTCGGCGTGGTCCTCGGTCCAGACGGCCCGCAGGGCCCGGATGAACTCCTCGGAGCGGCGGTAGCGCTCGTCGTGTTCCAGCCAGGGTTCGCCGAGCGCGGTGAACTCGTCCTTGAACCAGCCGCTGACCACGTTGACGGCGAAGCGTCCGTTGCTCAGGTGGTCGGCGGTGGCGCCGAGTTTGGCGAGGACGCCGGGGTGCCAGAGGCCGGGGTGGACGGCGGCGATGACCTTCAGCCGCTGGGTGGCGAGCAGCAGGGCGAGGCTGAAGGAGGTGGACTCGTGCTGGAACTCGGCGCCGTAGCTGGCCATGTAGCGGACCTGGCTGAGCGCGTAGTCGAACCCGTTGTTCTCGGCGAGGACGGCGAGTTCGCGGTTGTAGTCGTAGCCCCAGTCGGTGCGTTGCTCGATCGTGCTGGTGACGAGGCCACCGCTGACGTTGGGGACCCAGTACGCGAAGCGCACCGGGTCGGCGGAGGACGGAGGGGACATGGGTTCTCCCGGAACAGGAAACAGGCCCAGGAACAGGCGCAGGAAGACGGGTCGGGCGTGGTGACGGGCACGGCGAACCGGCCCCGGTGATCGAGAAACCCGATCAGGGGCGATGGGTGCGGCAAGGGAGCCGCGAGGGCGCGCACGGACACACACGGCCGGACATGGGCGTACGTGTGGGGGTGCGGGAGCGCGAAGGAGGGGCCGGCCCCTCGGACCTCGCGGTCAGCGGGAACAACAGAAGGCGCTGGAAACGCGGCCGAGGTCGATGTGGCGGCGTCGGGTCAAGCGGCGCACATCCCTCTCCTTTCGCGTTCCGCGGCGGGCGCCCGGTGGCTCACGGGGCGCCTTCGGGTTCCAGAGTAGGGTGCGGGAACGCTCCAGGTCGAGAAGGCATCGACGAGGGAGCGATAGGGTTCCCCTTCCACCGCCTCCGGAGGTGAGGAAAGGCGATGCGGATCGAACAGCTGGAGTACATCGAGGCCGTCACCCGGCTGGGGTCCCTGCGCCGGGCGGCGGAGGAACTGCACCTGTCCCAGCCCGCGTTGAGCGAGACCGTACGGAACCTGGAGCGCGAGCTCGGGGTGACCGTGCTGGACCGCAAACGGTCGGGGGCGACGAACAGCCACGCCGGGCGCGAGCTGCTGCCGCACATCATCGGGGTGCTGGACGCGGTCGACCGGCTGCGCCGGGCGGCGGACGAGCAGCACCGCACGAGCCGTACGGTCCGGCTCGGCACGGTCTTCGCGGCGACGGTCCCCCTGCTCGTCCCGGCGATCCGGGAGTTCCACGCGCTGCACTCGGCCACGGAGGTGGAGGTGATCGCGGCCCAGCAGTCGGTGATCCACCGCTCCCTGCTGGAGGGCGGCGTCGACCTCGGCCTGGTGAACTACCTGGAGGGCGACGACCTGGCGCCCGACCTCCACACCACGGAGCTGCTCCGGGGCCGCCCGGTCGTCTGTCTGCGCCCGGACAGCCCGCTGGCGTCCCTGGAGTCGGTCGGGGTGGACGACCTGCTGAGCGAGCCGCTGATCGTGATGCGTTCCGGCTATCTGATGCACCGCTTCACGCACCGGCTGCTGAAGGGCCGGGTGCCCTCGTTCTCGTACTCCGCCGACGGCGCGGAGATGGGCAAGCTGATGGTGGCGGAGGGGCTTGGCGCCACCGTGCTGCCGGACTACAGCGTCATCGGGGATCCGTTGGAGCGCACCGGCGCGATCACCTGCCGCCCGCTGAAGGACGACACGACCACGGTGCTCCTGGTGGTGCAGCGCAGCCGCTCGGGCTCGGTCACCCGGGCCGCGCGCGATCTGCACCGCATCTTCGTGGAGCGCGCGGAGGCGCACCGCACGGAGGACGTCTGAGGACACCTAAGGCATCCACCCGATGCCGCCGGACGGCCTTACTCCCCACCATGAGCCGCACACAGCGCGGATGCGGAACGTGGAGCGGAGAGGACGGCGGCATGGGCGGCGGTTCGGCGGTGGTGAGGGTCCTGCGGGACCGGACGGCGGGGCGCTGCCTGGCGGGGGTCGTCGTCTCCGGTTTCGGTACGTCGGCGATGTGGCTCACGGCGGGAATCTGGGTCAAGTCGCTGACGGGGTCGGACAGTCTGGCGGCGCTGACGGTGTTCGCGATGTGGGCCCCGGTGCTGGCCGGGCCGGCGCTCGGCACGCTCGCGGACCGGATGGACCGGAAAGTGCTGCTGGTACGGGGCAATCTGGTGACGGCCTGCCTGCTGGTCCCGCTGGTGCTGGTGGAATCGGGCCGCACCGTCTGGCTGCTCTTCGCGGTGCTGGTGCTCCACGGGGCGAGCGGTGTCGTGCTCGACGCGGCGGAGTCGGCGCTCGTCGCGGGGACCGTGCCCGCCTCGCTGCTGGCGGATTTCAACGGGCTGCGGATGACGGCCAACGAGGGCATGAAGCTGGTCGCCCCGCTGGCGGGCGCGGGGCTGTACGTCCGGTTCGGCGGCCCCGCCGTGGCGCTGCTGGCGGCGGCGACCTGCGCGCTGGCCGCCCTGGTCTTCGCCCGGCTGCCGGTACGCAGGACGCCCGCGACCGCGGACTCGCACCCGGCGGGTTCCTGGCGCGATGAACTCGCCGCCGGGCTGCGGCGGATCCGCGCCTCGGCCGTGCTGCGCCCACTGGTGACGGCGGGGGCGGTGACGATGTTCCTGGCGGGGGTGAACGGTGCCGTGACCTTCGCGTACGTCGACGAGGTGCTCGGCCGGGCCCCGGCGTACGCGGGGGTGCTGTACGCGGTGCAGGGCGCGGGTTCGGTGACGGTGGGGCTGCTGGCGGGCCCGCTGCTGCGCCGGCTGCCCGAGCGGCTGTTCGCGGCGGGCGGGATCGCGGTGTTCACCCTGGGGGTCGGGGCGCGGACGGTGTCGCCGGACGCGGTGGCGCTGGGGGCGAGCGCCGCGATCGGGTTCGGCCTGCCGTGCGTGCTGATCGCGGCGATGACCGCGGTGCAGCGGGAGACGCCGGACGCGGTGCTGGGGCGTACGGCGGCGACGGCGGGCTCCCTGATGACGGCGCCCAACGCGGTGGCCCTGGCCCTGGGGGCGGGGCTCGTCGCGGTGGTGGACGTGCGGGTGCTGACGGCGGCGGCCGGGGTGGCGGGGGTGCTGGCCGCGATGGTCCTGGCGGCGGGCGCGCGACGCCGGCGCGACGCCACCGCCTCACCCCGGGCGTGAGGGTGCGAGACCGGTCACGCCGGGCGTGAGAGGGCGGGGCCGGGCGCGAGGCGCGGGCCCGTCACCACAGCCGCGAGAGGGCGGGTGACGGTCCCGCCGCCCTGGCGGGCGGGCCCGTCACCCCAGCCGCGCAAGCGCCACCGCGACCGCCTCCAGGTCCGGCCCGGAGGCCAGTCCCGCGTGGTACAGGCGCAGTTGGTCCGCGCCGAGCGTGGCGGCGTGGGCCGCGTCGCGCTCCAGGGTGCGGGGGCTGCCGCCCATCCCGGTGACGACCCCGAAGTTGGCGGCGCGCACACCGCCGCGCCCGGCGAACGGCCCGAGGGCGGCTTCCCGTACGGCGTCGGACCCGGTGCAGGGCAGCACCACCCCGTCGGCCACGGCGAGGATGTGATCCGGTTCGACGCCGGCGTTGGCCCCCGTGCGGTACGGGACGGGGTCGGCGTGCAGCAGCACCTGGAAGCCGGGCGGGGCCGCCGCCCGTACGGCTGCGACGGCCGCCTCCTGCACCGTACGGGCCACCCGGCCGCGCCACCGCAGGGTGGCATCCGCGTACGTCGGCCCCAGCAGCTCCGCGATGCCGTCGGGGCCGGACTCCGGGGACCCGGCGCCGGACCAGGCCGGCTCCAGGGCCCGGCGTACGGCGGCGGACAGCGCCTCCGGGTCGGCGCCCTCCTCCCCGTACCCCTCGCGGCACACCGCGCAGAAGCACAGCGACATCAGGTACTGCGCCGCATCGCCGAGGCCGACGCCCGCGACCTTGTCGTGGGCGTGGAGATGGGCGAAGCCGTACCAGCCGCAGGACTCCAGTTCGGTGCCGTGCGTGCCGGGCCGGGCGGCGGCCTCCGCCGCGAGGTCCACGAGGTAGGCGCGCACGTCGGGGCGGGCGATGCAGGGGGCCCAGGGGTAGCGGTCGCCGTAGGCGTTGACCACCGAGGTGTCCGGGTGTTCCGCGCCGAGCCGGGAGCTGTGCGCGAGGACCACCCAGCTGTGCACCTCCAGGCCCGCGGCGGCCAGCGCCTCGGCCGCCTCCCCGTACGGATCGTCGCCGGGCGTCCAGCTCT
The DNA here is from genome assembly GCF_000261345.2 of Streptomyces globisporus C-1027. Lineage (NCBI taxonomy): Bacteria > Bacillati > Actinomycetota > Actinomycetes > Kitasatosporales > Streptomycetaceae > Streptomyces > Streptomyces globisporus. The sequence continues at coordinate 1,658,343 of NZ_CP013738.1, forward strand.
GGCGGTACGGGGCGAGGGCCCGGCCCGCCCAGCGGTCCGGGTCCGGCGGGTAGAGGACGGCGGCGTGCCCGGCGGTCACGATGCGGCGGGCGGGGTGGCGGGGGGTCAGGGCCCGGGTGGAGTGGTAGGCGGAGGCCAGGGTGACCTGCCGGACGCCGAGGTCCGCGATCCGGCCGGCGGCGTCCGGGTCCCCGACGACGTCCCAGGGGTAGAGGAAGACGCCCGCCTTCACGCCCGGCCTCCCGGAGCGGGGTGGCCCTCGACGCTGCGCCCCTCGGCGGCGTGCTCCTCCAGCAGGGTGCGGCCGCTCGCGATGATCTCGATGAGGTCCTTGACGTGCGCGGCGGACGGTTCGGTGAGCGGGGTGCGGACCTCGCCGACGTCCAGCCCCTGGAGCCGGACACCTGCCTTGACCAGGGAGACGGCGTAGCCGCGGCCCTGGGCGCGCAGTTCGACGAGCGGCCGGTAGAAGTGGTCGAGCAGCCCGTTGGCCAGGGCGTCGTCGCCGGAGTCCAGGGCCCGGTGGAAGGCGAGCGCGATGTCCGGGGCGAACGCGAAGACGGCGGAGGAGTAGAGGGTGACGCCGATGCCCCGGTAGGCGAGGCCGGTGAGTTCGGCGGTGGGCAGTCCGTTGAAGTAGAGGAAGTCGTCGTCGGGCCGGTGGGTGCGGACCGCGCTGACGATGCGCTGCATGAGGTCGAGGTCGCCGAGGCCGTCCTTGAGCCCGATGATGCCGGGCGTGCGGGCGAGGGCGACGACGGTTTCCGGGGTGAAGACGGCGTTGTCCCGCTGGTAGACGATCGTCTCCAGGCCGGTGGCCGCCGCGAGGGCCGCGTAGTGGTTCAGCAGCCCTTCCTGGTCGGCGACGACGAGGTAGGGCGGCATGGCGAGGAGCCCGTCGGCCCCGGCCTCCTCGGCGGCCCGCGCGTACTGGACGGCGAGGGCCGTGCCGTAGCCGGCCCCGGCGACGACCGGGATCCGCCCGGCCGTCTCCTCGACGGCGGCGGCGACCGCGAGGCGGAACTCCTCGATGGTCAGCGCATGGAACTCGCCCGTGCCGCAGCAGGCGAAGACCGCGGCGGCTCCGGCGTCGATCCCGGCCCGCACATGGGCGCGGAGGACGTCGGGATCGACGGTGCCGTCCGGCCCGAACGCGGTCACGGGGAAGAAGAGCGGCCCGGCGACTTCACGGAGCCGGGCGGCAAGGGGGGCTGAGGTCACGGGCGCTCCCTGAGCAGATCCAGGCGTGCACAGTTCTGATCGATGTCCATATTTCTGAACACCGTAACGCTAAGCCAGCCTCCGGCGACAGGTCAAGGCGGACGCGGCCTCTTGACGCCGCCGATCACCCATCCCTACGTTGTCCACGCATGTGAATGCCGGACAGCATGTCGCACAGCACCCGAGTGCCACACCGAGGAGACCCCGTATGACCGCTCCCCGCACCGTCCTGCTCACCGGCGCCGCAGGCGGCCTCGGCACCCTGATGCGGGGTCTGCTGCCCGCGTACGGATACGACCTGCGGCTGTTCGACCTGGTACCGGTGGAGGGGGAGCCCGAGGCGATCACCGCCGACCTGAACGACCGGGAGGCGCTGCGCGAGGCGGTGCGCGGCGTGGACGCGGTGATCCATCTGGCGGGCATCTCGCTGGAGTCCACGTTCGACAAGATCCTCCGCGCCAACATCCAGGGCACGCACCACCTCTACGAGGCGGCCCGCGAGGAGGGCGTCCGGCGCATCGTGTCCGCCTCCTCCAACCACGTCATCGGCCACACCCCGCGCCCGGCCGCCGGCGATCCGCTGATCCCGCTGGACACACCGCGCCGCCCGGACACCTTCTACGGGCTCTCGAAGTGCTTCGGCGAGGATCTGGCCCAGCTCTACTGGGACCAGCACGGCGTGGAGACGGTCTCGGTGCGGATCGGGTCCTGCTTCCCGGAGCCCACCTCGGTGCGGATGCTGTCGGTCTGGATGAGCCCGGCCGACGGTGCCCGGCTGTTCCACGCGGCCCTCACCGCCGAGGGCGTCGGCCACACCGTCGTCTACGGCTCCTCCGCCAACACGCGCCTGTGGTGGGACCTGGCCCCGGCGCGGGCACTGGGCTACCGGCCGCTGGACGACTCCGAGCCGTACGCGGCGAAACTCGTCGCCGACCAGGGCGAGCTGGACCCGGCCAACCCGGCGCACGCCTGCGTGGGCGGCCACTTCGTGACGGACCCGCCGGTCTGGCCGCACTGAGCCGCCGGGAGCGACGGCGGGGACGGCGGGCGCAAGGCCGGGAACGGCGGCGGGCGCAAGGCCGGGGCGACGGAAATCCGGGCGACGCGGGGGCATCCGGGCGGGCAGGATACGGCCATGCCGAGACCTTCCGGATTCCAGTACGAACAGCAGGGCGACCAGAGCGTCACCATCACCCACCACGGCAGGCCCGCGGGCACGCTGCGCGGCGGCCGGGCGGAGAAGTTCCTGGCAGAGGTGACATCGGGCGATGCGCAGCTGGTGATGGCGCGCTGGACCGGCGCGTACAAGCACGGCAACGAGCGCACGGCCCGCAACCATCCGCGCAACCGCCGCTGACCCCGTTCCGGGCCCTTCCGTCGGGTCGTTCCGACGGCCGAAATGCATCTGGTGGACAGAGGGAAAGGTAAGGGAACGGCAAAGCCGGGTCGTTCGTTACCCCGTGCATGACCGCAATGACCCCCGGCTCGAACATTCCCCTCTCCGCCGCCCGCGTGGCGGTGGACGTCGCCGCTCCGGTGCGGCTCGACGTCTCGGGCCTGCTGCTCACCGCCGACGGCAAGGTGCGCTCCGACGACGACTTCATCTTCTACAACCAGCCCTCGGGCCCCGGCGTGACCTACCGCGCCGGCGGGGGCTCGGCGCCCGACGCGATCGTGGTGGACACCACCGCCGTGCCGCCGGGCATCGAGAAGATCGTCGTCACCGCGAGCCCGGACGCCGCGGGCCAGACCTTCCAGGGCATCGAGCCCACCGCCACCGTGCGCAACGCGGACGACGGCGGCGCGATCGCCACCTTCACCCCGCCGCAGCTGGGCGCCGAGACGGCGCTCGTGGTCATCGAGATCTACCTGCGCAACGGCGCCTGGAAGGCCCGCGCGGTCGGCCAGGGGTACGCGAACGGGCTGGCCGGGATCGCCACGGACTTCGGCGTCTCGGTCGAGGAGCCCGCGGCCCCGGTCGCCCCTCCGGTTCCGGCGGCCCCCGCCCCGGTCGCCCCCCAGCCCCCGGCCCCGGTCGCCGCCCCCGTCGACCCGAGGATCGCGCCGCCCGCCCCGGCCGCCCCGCCCGCTCCCCCGGCGGCGCCCGCCCCGGGCTCCGGCAAGATCAACCTGGACAAGGGCCGGGTCAACCTCCAGAAGAACCAGACCGTGTCCCTCGTCAAGGGTGGCGCACCGCTGCTCTCGCGGGTCCGGATGGGCCTGGGCTGGGAGCCCGCGTTCCGCGGCAAGGACATCGACCTGGACGCGTCGGTGATCGCCTACGGCCCCAACCGCAACCACCTGGACAGTTGCTACTTCGGCAAGCTGACCATCCTGAACGGGGCGATCAAGCATTCCGGCGACAACCTCACCGGTGAGGGCGCGGGCGACGACGAGACGATCGTCGTGGACCTGGGCCGCATCCCCTCCGATGCGACGGGCCTGGTCTTCACGGTGAACTCGTTCACCGGCCAGAAGTTCAACGAGGTCGCCAAGGCCTACTGCCGGCTGATCGACGACGCCTCCGGCGAGGAGCTGGTCCGCTTCGACCTCACCGGCGCCGAGCCGCAGACCGGCGTGATGATGGCCAAGCTGATCAAGCAGTTCACCGGCGAGTGGGAGATGACCGCGATGGGCGAGTTCGTGAAGTCGCGCACCGTGCGCGGCATGGTGAAGCCCGCCGCCCAGGCGCTCTAGACGTGTCCGGGGCACCCGAACCGCTGCGGTTCGGGTGCCCCGGATCCGGAGAAGGCGAGGGCCTCAGAGCTTGGTCAGCTTCGAGTAGGGGCTCAGGATCCTTCCCTGGCGCCCCGAGAAGTCGATGAGGACCGCGTCGTTGTCGCCCTCGACAGCAAGAATCCTGCCGAGTCCGAACTGGTCGTGCGACACCCTGTCGCCCACATCGAAGCATTCGACCGGTGGGGCCTCCTGGGCCGGGCGGTTGAAGGGACTGGACGGCAGGTGACGCCGGGAACCGGCTGACTGTTTCATCAAGTCGAGTATGCGCCCTGTAAAGGCCCGACGCCATGCCCGTCTGCCGCTCGACCCCCAGACGTACCGCATTCGTGACCCGCGCCGACCGGGGCGGGTCAGCGCTTTCCCCGGCTTCCAGCAGCAGAATCAGGCGGAACGGGGCACCGGAAAAGCACCCCGAACGTGTGGCGTTTCTCGCTCAGCGCCCCGCGCGCGACCGGGCCTTGAACGCCGCCTTGCGGGCGTCCTTGGCGGCCTTCTTGTCGCTGTGCAGGCGGCCCATGGCCTCCAGCACATCGGCGGTGGCCGGGTGGTCGACGCGCCAGACCTCGTCGAAGAAGCCGCTGTGCTGGGCGGAGAGGCCCTCGATCAGGCCCTGGAGCTCGTCCAGCTCGCCGTCCGCGTCCAGGTGGGCGGCGATGGTGTCGATGGCCAGCCAGAAGATCATGTCCTCCGGCGGGGCGGGCACGTCGGCGGCGCCGTGCTCCGCGAGCCAGACGCGGGCGAGGCCGCCCAGCTCCTGGTCGCCGAGCACCGCGCGTACGGCGGGCTCCGCCTCGGGGCCGGCCAGGGCGAGGGCCTGCTGGCAGTGGAGGCGGCGCAGCGGTCCGCCCTCGTCCGCGCCGCGCGCGGCGGCCAGCAGCTCGGCCGCCGCCGACACCTCGCCGTCGGCGCACCCGGCGAGCCAGAGCTTGATCTCGGCGCGGGCGGCGGACTCGGGGTAGTGGGCGATGCCGTCGAGGAGGGCATCGGCGCCCTTGCCCGCGAGGTCGCCGACGGCGGGGGCGTCCACCCCGGCCTCCAGCATCCGGGCCCGGACGCCGTACAGGCCGAGGGGGGTGAGCTTGACCATGCCGTACCGGGTGACGTCGTCCTCGTCGCCTGCGACGGTGTCGGGCGCCTCGCCCTCCTCGACCATCAACGCCTCGTCGACCGGCCGGTACTCGACGATCCCGATGGGTTCGAGCAGCCGGAACTGGTCGTCGAGGCGCATCATCGCCTCCGACACCTGCTCCAGGACGTCGTCGGTGGGCTCGCCCATGTCGTCGGGGACGATCATCGATGCGGCGAGGGCGGGCAGCGGGACCGGTCCTTCGCCCGCGCCGTTGTCCGAGAGGGTGAGCAGGTAGAGGTTGCCGAGGACGCCGTCGAGGAATTCGGCCTCGGCCTCCGGGTCCCAGTCCAGGGCGTCGAAGTCGATCGAGCCGTCCTCGCCGACGACTTCCGCGAAGTCGTCCAGGACGGGCGCGGTGGCGTCGGCGTGCACGGCGTCCAGCCCGTCGAGCCAGATGGACAGGACGTCCTGCGGGGAGCCGCCGGTGAGCAGGCCGAGATTCTCACCCGCGGAGGCGGTCCCCTCGGCGTCCTCCTCCTCGGGATCGGTGACATCGATGAGGCCGGTGTCCACGGCGAGCCGCCAGGCCTCGCTGGCGTACGCGGCACCGTCCTCGTCGGCCGCGAGCCCGAGGTGCTCGGCGGCCGCGGGCAGGTGCGCCTCGACGAGTTCGCCGCCCGCGCCGACCCGGGTGTCGGGGCCGGCCCACCGGGCGAGCCTGACGGCCCGGACGAACAGCGGAGCGGCGAGCGCGTCCCGTGCCAGTTCGGCCTCGGAGGTGAGCCGCACCGGCGGCAGGGAGGGGCGCTCTGCGGACATCGGGGGTTCTCCTCGGTGCGTGCTCGGGAGCGTACGGAGCGCGTACGCGGTTCAGCCGCCCAAGCCTAGACGCATTTCACCGCATGCCGCCCACGGCTTCGGCAGCCTGCCCTCCCCCTCAGGCGCCTCCGCCCGGTTCCATGCTGAGCGCGGGCGTGTAGCGGTGCACGCCGCCGCCGGTCATGCCCGGGTACTTCTGGACGCGTTCCCAGAGCGGGGACGGGGATCCGACGCCTTCGCCGGGTGCGGCGAGAGCCGCGATGTGGTGCTCGGCGCTCTCCCACTCGGCGTAGTTGAGGACCCGGGTGCCGTCGGTGCCGACATGGAAGTGTGCGGCGATGCCGCCGGCGGGCAGGCTCTCCTCCTGCCCCAGCGCCTCGAACACGCTGTCCACCCAGTCGCGTTGGCGCGCCGCGTCGGGCCCGTCGAACTCGACGTCGACGATGACGACGCAGCCGGTCTCCCGGGTGTCGCCCTCGGCCCGCAGTCCGGAGCGGTACAGCTCGTACGTGTGCAGCCCGAGGCGTTCGATGCCGGGGACGGCCGCGTCGATCTCGGCGTTGCGGGTGTCACGCCCCTCCCGTACGAAGTCCTGGTAGGCCTGTTCGCCGGTCCACTGGGAGTAGTGCAGCAGGGTCGCGCCGTCCTCCCCGGCGTGGACGCTGTAGGAGAGCAGCCCGGGATGCGGCCATTCCCGGCTGCCCCACACCTTCCGGATCGCGTCGACGGCCTCCTGCTGCCGCTGCGGTGTCCCGACGTTCCAGGTGCTGGCCTTGGCGATCCCGGCATCGGTGCGGGCCGGGTCGGGGCGGTCGGTGACGTGCGTGGTCATGATGGTGTTCCCCTCTCCCGCGCACCGCTCGGTGCGCTTGACCACCCACGTTCACACCTCAAGTCCGGTTGAGGTCAAGGCCGTTCCGCCGGATGCGGCCGGACTCCGTTCGCCCAGGGCGTGAGCGGGTGCGGGTGCGGTCCTCCGGCGCCGGGGAAGGGTGCGGAAATGACCCTCTCCGTGGCCCACTTGAGCGACCCGCACATCACCATCGGCCCCGGGGCGGCGGCCCCGGCGGCGGGGTTACGGGCCGCCCTCGGCCGGGTGCTCGCCCTGGACCCGCTCCCGGACTGTGCCGTGATCACCGGTGATCTCACCGAGCGCGGGGAGCCGGGCGAGTATGCGGCGCTGCGCGCGGAGATCGACGCGTTCCCGCTGCCCCTGCATCTGGTGACGGGGAATCACGATGGGCCCGAGGCGCTCGTGGGCGGGTTCGGCGGGACGCGCTTCCTGGGCGGAGGGACGGAGACGTCGTACCTGGTCGAGCACCCGGCGTTCACGGTCGTGGTCCTGGACTCATGGGTCTCCGGTTCGCCGGGCGGACGCCTGGGTTCCGGGCAGGTGGCCTGGCTGGACCGGGCCCTCGCCCGGCGCCCCGGCGTACCGGCGCTCGTCTGCCTGCACCATCCGCCGGTTCCGGTCGGCATCCCGTTCCTGGACGCGATGGGTCTGGCGGACGGCCCCGCGCTGGCCGGGGTGGTCGCCGCGCATCCCCGGGTCGTCCGGGTGCTGGCGGGCCACGTGCACCGCCCGGTGACGGCGCCCTTCGCGGGCAGCACGGTGGCCGTCGCGCCGAGCACGTACCGGCAGAGCGGACTGGTGCTGCGGGAGGGCGTGCCCGGCTATCCGGACGAGCCCCCGGCCTTCTTTCTGCACGTGCGGCCCGGGGCTGCGGCGGGCGCGGCCTGGGTCACCCACACCGTCCCGACGACCGACCCCGCTGTCAGCCGCTGAGTTCGGTGCGCCAGGCCGTCGTGTTGAGTTCGTCCATCAGCCGGATGTCGTGCCCTTCCAGCGGGAAGACCCGCACCGGGAGACCGGGGGCGGCCGAGATCGCCAGGGCGTCGCCCTCGATGAGGTCGCCGCCCTCGGGTGTGGAGACCCAGGCGAGGATCGACTTCACGGTCAGACCGGGGTCGAGCAGGAGCTTCTTCGGGCCCGGGTCGCTGCCGAAGTACGAGCCGTCCTCGTTGACCTTCACGGGGAGCGGGTTGCCGTCCTCGCCGAGGGCCTGGACCCATGGGTAGCCGTCGACGGCGTAGGGCTTGCGGCCGCAGTTGGTGAGGGTGAGCACGACGGCCCGGTGCATCATTCCGGTCTCCACCGGGCCCATGTCGACGACGACTCCGGAGGAGGGGCACGTCCCGGGCGGGGCGGCGGTCGGGCCGGTCTGCGCCGGGGCGCCCTGGGCGGGGGCGTCCGCGCCGGGTGCGGGGGTCGGGGGCAGCGTCTCGGCACGGGGCGCGGAGGCGGACGGGGCGGGGTCCGGCCGTTCGCCCTCGCCGGCCGGGACGAGGAAGCCGGAGCAGCCGGTCAGTGCCGTCAGCGTGGCCGTCAGCAGGGCCACCCGGACCCGTCTCCGTACCCGTACGCGCTCGTTCATGTCGCCCACCCCTCGCCGCGGCCGGTCGTCCGCGCGGTCGATCTTGTCAGAGGAACAGCAGCGGTCACCGCACTCTTCAGCAGCTCTTGCCGTTCACCACAAGGAGATCTAAGTGGACCTTCATGGTTCCGGGCGTCGAGACTTCCCCGATGACCGCCACCGCACCGCGCCCCTTCGGCCGCACGCTCTGCGCCATGATCACGCCCTTCACCGCCGCCGGGTTCTTGGACCCGGACGCCGCCCGCGCGCACGCCGCGCGCCTGGTGGCCGAGGGCTGCGACGGGATCGTCCTCAGCGGCACCACCGGCGAGTCCCCCACCACGACGGACGCCGAGAAGTCCGCCCTGCTGCGGGCCGTCCGGGCCGAGATCGGCGACGGGGTGCCGCTGCTCTCCGGCGTCGGGGGCCCGGACACCGCGGCCACCCTGCGCCTGGCCCGGGAGGCCGAGGATGCGGGCGCGGACGGGCTGCTGGTGGTGAGCCCGTACTACAGCCGCCCGCCGCAGGCCGCCGTCGAGGCGTACGTCCTGCGGGTGGCCGAGTCCACCGGTCTGCCGCTGATGGTCTACGACATCCCCGGCCGCACCGGCGTCCGGATCGAGCCGGAGACCCTGCTGCGGCTGGCGGAGCACCCGCGGGTGGTGGCGGTGAAGGACTGCTCCTACGACCTGCTCGGCGCGACGAAGGTGCTGGCCCGCACCTCGCTGGCGTACTACTCGGGCTGCGAGGAGCTCAACCTTCCGCTGTACGCGGTGGGCGGCGCGGGCTGTGTCAGTACGGTCGCGAACGTGGCCCCGCGCCAGGTGCGGGCACCGCTGGACGCGTTCGACGCGGGCCGCACCGACGAGGCGGCCCGGCTCAACGGGCTCACGGCCCGGCTCGTCGAGCTGATGATGGCGAGCGGGCTGCCCGGAACCGTCACGGCCAAGGCCCTCCTGGACGCGGGCCCGGTCCGGGAACCGCTGCAGCCCGCCGGGCGCGAGGCGGCCGACGGGCTGCGGAAGGCGTACGAGGAACTCCTCGCGGCCTAGAGGACCGCCCGGCGGATCGAGTCCGGACGCCCCCTGGCGAACAGGTCAGTTGTGGGCGTGCAGGACCTCGTTCAGGCCGCCCCAGACCGCGTTGTTCGGGCGGGCCTCGACGGTGCCGGTGACCGAGTTGCGGCGGAAGAGGATGTTCGAGGCGCCGGACAGCTCGCGGGCCTTGACGACCTGGCCGTCCGGCAGCGTGACGCGCGTACCGGCGGTGACGTACAGACCGGCCTCGACGACGCACTCGTCGCCCAGCGCGATGCCGACGCCCGCCTCCGCGCCGACCAGGCAGCGCTCACCGATGATGATGCGCTCCTTGCCGCCGCCGGAGAGGGTCCCCATGGTGGACGCGCCGCCGCCGATGTCGGAGCCGTCGCCGACGACGACGCCCGCGGAGATCCGGCCCTCGACCATGGAGGTGCCGAGGGTGCCCGCGTTGAAGTTGACGAAGCCCTCGTGCATGACGGTGGTCCCGGCGGCGAGGTGCGCGCCGAGCCGGACGCGGTCGGCGTCGGCGATGCGGACGCCCTGGGGGGCGACGTAGTCCGTCATGCGCGGGAACTTGTCGACCGAGGTGACCTGGAGGTGCAGGCCCTCGGCGCGGGCGTTGAGCCGCACGCGCTCCAGGTCGTCGACGGCGACCGGGCCGAGCGAGGTCCAGGCGACGTTGGCGAGCAGCCCGAAGAGGCCGTCGAGGTTCTGGCCGTGCGGCTGGACGAGCCGGTGCGAGAGCAGGTGCAGACGCAGGTAGGCGTCGTGCGCGTCGAGCGGCTTGTCGTCGAGCGAGGAGATGACCGTGGACACGGCGACGATCTCGACGCCGCGCCGGGCGTCCACGCCGATCGCCTTGGCGGCGCCCTCGCCGAGCCGGTTGACGGCCTCGTCCGGGGTGAGCCGCTGCGTACCCGCCGGGCCGGGGTCGGAGGTCAGCTCGGGGGCGGGGAACCAGGTGTCGAGGACGGTGCCGTCACCGGCGACGGTGGCGAGGCCGGCGGCGACGGCGCCGGTGGTGCGGGCAGAGCCCTGGGAAGTCGTGTCGGTCATGAACAGCAACCTAACCGGCCGGGGCCCGCTCGGGCGAACCGGTCTCAGCGTGCGGCCCCTTTCCCGCCACCGGTACCCGCTCCCTGGGCCCGGGCAGCCGCCGCGCCGCCAGCACCGCTCCCCCGGCGGCCGCCGCGAGCAGGGCGCATACCGGCCAGAGCAGCCCCGGGGACGCCGCGTACAGAGCGGCCCCGAGCGGCGGGGCGAGCACCTGCCCGCTGATCGACGCACCCGCGTACAGGCTCTGGAAGCGGCCCTGGGCGTGGCCCGGCGCCTGGTCGGCGACGTAGGCGGTGGCGGGGGTCTTGTAGAGGATCTCGCCGAGGGTCAGGGAGAGCATCATCGTGACGGCGAAGAGCGCGCCGGCGCCGGTGATCAGGACGGCGTAGCCGAGCCCGACGAGCAGGAGTCCGGCGCCGACGAGGCCCAGCGGGGTGCGGCGGCGCAGGGCGTGGGCGGCGGGCAGTTCGAGGCAGAGGATGACGCCGCCGTTGATGGCGAGCAGCCAGCCGTAGAGCTGGGTGGTGTGCCCGTGGTCGGCGAGGAAGACCGGCAGGGTGGAGTACTGCTGCCGGTAGACGGTGTCGACGACCACGATCACGGCGAGCAGCACCAGGACGGCGGGTCTGGCCCGCAGTTCGCTCCGGAGGCCCGGGGCGTCCGGGTCGTGGGAGCGCACCGCGTGGGCGCTGCCGCGGGCGGGCAGGATCCGGGCGGCGTAGAGCGCGAAGAGCAGGGTGCCGAGGCCGTCGGCGACGAAGAGCCAGTCGTACGAGAAGCGGGTGGCGACCAGGGCGCCGAGCGGCGGGCGGATGGCGAAGCCGCCGTTGGAGGCGAACCGGAAGAGGGCGAAGCTCTGGCGGCGGCTTCCGCCCTCGGGTACGGAGACCGCGACGAGGGCGGCGTTGGCGGCGCGGACGACGCCCGCCGCGTACTGGGCGACCGGGAGCACCGCGTACAGGGCGGCGACCGGCAGGAGGGGCAGGACGACGAGCGCCGCGCCGCTCACGCAGGCGCCGGTCAGCAGGGCGCGGCGGTGTCCGAACCGGTCGCCGAACCAGCCGCCGGTGAAGTTCCCCGCGACCAGGCCGATACCGCCGACGCCGCTGATCACTCCGGCCTGGGTGACGCTCAGACCGCGCGGCCCGACGAGGTACACGAAGAGATAGACGAAGGTGAAGCTCACGACGGCGTTGAGGAACCCCCCGAGCGCCAGCAGCCGTACCGTCCTCGGCACTCCGCGCACCATGCCCATCCCCCCGCCCCCTCGTACGACTCCTGAGGACTCCTGACGCCCCCCTGCGCGTCGCAGTGAGTTCCTTATGGGAACGGACTATGGCAGCATGATTCCATCGGGGTCAACCGAAAGGCCCCGGCGGGGTGGGCGGGGCGGACAGCGGCCACAACCGGAGGACGACCATGCCCCAGCGCACCAGCCTGGCCGACGCCGACTGCTCGATCGCCCAGGCGCTCGACGTCGTGGGCGACTGGTGGACGCTGCTGATCGTGCGGGACACCGCGCGCGGAGTGCACCGGTTCGACGGACTCCAGCAGGAGCTGGGCGTCTCGCGCAAGGTGCTGACCGAGCGGCTGCGGCTCCTGGTAGACGCCGGTGTGCTGGCGCGGGAGCCGTACCACGACCGCCCGGTCCGGTACGAGTACCGCCTCACCCCGCGCGGCCGGGCCCTGCTGCCCGTGCTGATCGCGCTCCAGGACTGGGGCGACACCTGGGTACTGGGCGAAGGGGAGACGATGGCGACGACGGCGGAGGCCTCGCAGGAGGCGGCCCGGGTGCGGGCGCTCAAGGGAACGCGGCTGCCGGAGCTGCTGCTGCCGGGGAACGACGGCCGGCTCCGCGACCCGGTCGCCGACACCCCGTACACCGTCCTGTACTGCTTCCCGAGCGCCTACGCCACCCGCGCCGCCTATCCGCCGGGCTGGGCGGGGATCCCGGGGGCGAGCGGCTGCACCCTCGAATCGTGCACGTACCGCGACCAGTTGGCCGAGTTCACGGCGGCGGGCGCGACGGTGCACGGGGTGTCCGTGCAGCGCCCGGACGAGCAGCGCGCGTTCGCGGAGAAGGAGGGGCTGCGCTTCCCGCTGCTCTCGGACGCGGACCTGGCCCTGACGGCGGCGCTGCGGCTGCCGACGTTCCGGGCAGCGGGCGTGAGCAGGCTCAAACGGCTGACGCTGGTGGTGGACCGGGAGCGGACGATCCGCGAGGTGCTGTACCCGATCACGGACATCGGGGCGAGCGTGCGGGAGGCGCTGGAGGCGGTGCGCCGAGGGACGGACTGACGGGGGCGGGCCGACGGGGACGGACCAACAGGGGGGGGCGGACTGCCGGGGGGCGGACCGACGGGGCCGCGACGCGGTCAGGCGTCGCCGCCCGCAGAGCGGAACCGAGCCGGGCCGGGCCGGGGCCGGGGCAGGACCGGCTCGCGGGTCAGGCATGGCAGCGGGGGCCGGGAGGGCCCGCCCGGTCAGGACCGGCTCGCGGGTCAGGCGTCGCCGCCCGCGACGATCCGCTCCAGCATCACGCGGGTGTACGGTGCGTCGAACGTGCCCCCGGTCAGCAGGACCTGGAGGCAGACGCCGTCCATCAGCGCGACGAGGGCCCGCGCGGTCTCCGGATCGGTGCGCCGGGACAGCAGCGCGACGGCCTCCTCGGTCCACTCGGCAGCGACGGGGCGCAGCGCGGGGCGGCGCAGGGCCGCGAGGTACAGCTCGTACTCCAGCTCGATCGCTCCGCGTTCACCCGCGAACCACCGGTCGAGCAGCCGGGTCAGCTCCCCCGCGAGGTCCGCCTCCGCCGCACCCCGCTCGCCGTCCCCCTCCTCGGCGAAGAGGCCGCTGGCGCGCAGCGCCTGGACGAAGTTCTCGTTGCAGCGGCGCAGGGCGGCGACGAGGAGTTCGTCGAGCGAGGCGAAGTGGTAGGTGGTCGAGCCGAGCGGCACGTCGGCCTCGGCGGCCACGGTGCGATGGCTGAGCCCGGCTATGCCGTCGGCCGCGATCACGGTCAGCGCCGCGTCGATGATCCGCGTCCGCCGCCCGGGGTCGTACCGGCGGGCCATCAGTGGGCCCCTCCCAGGTTCAGGACGACGACCCCGGCGACGATCAGGGCGATGCCCGCGATCTTGACCAGGCTGCTGGACTCGCCGAGGAACAGGATCCCGATGAGGGCGACGGCCGCGGTGCCGACGCCGGCCCAGATGGCGTACGCGGTGCCCACGGAGAGGGTCCTGAGGGTCTGGGCGAGCAGGGTGAAGGCGATCAGGTAGCCCACCACGGTGCCGATCGAGGGCCAGAGCCGGGTGAAGCCCTCGCTGTACTTCATGGCCGTCGTCCCGGCCACCTCCGCCGCGATGGCGCCGGCGAGCAGTCCGTATGCGTATCCCATGTGTACGACTGTACCCAACGTTGCGTACGGCCGTACATATCATCGGCCCGCGTCGGGGGCGCTACGGTGTGCCGACAAAACGAACGGCCCGGCCGACCGGGCCGACGACTCGACGGAGACGCAGTGGCGCAGGATGCAGGGTGGGGCGGCGGCCCGTACGGGGGCGCACCTCACGGTGGGGGGCCCTTCCACGGGGGTGCGCAGGGACCGGGCGGCGGCTGGCACGGCGGATGGGCGGCACCGCCCAAGCCGGGGGTGATACCCCTGGCGCCGCTGAGGATCTCGGACATGCTCAGCGGCGCCTTCACGACGCTCGGGCGGTACTGGAAGCCGCTGATCGGTATGGCGCTGACGCTGTTCGGCGCGGCGACGCTCGTGATGATCGTCGCGCTGGTGGTGGCCGCCTCCGCCGTCGCGAGCCAGTGGGACGAGTTGACGTCCAACTCCCCGGGGTCCCCGGACGCTGCGCAACTGGTCCCGCTGGGCGTCGCGTTCGGTGTGCTGATGGTCCTCGGCATGATCAGCTACCTGCTGGCGTCGGCCGTGGTGCAGGCGGCGGTGCCCGTCGTCCTCCAGGAGGCCGTCCTGGGCCGGCCGATCCGCTTCGGCGAGGTCTGGAAGCGGGCCTGGGCGCGGGTCTGGTCGGTCATCGGCACGGTGTTCCTGAGCGGGCTGATCATGCTCGTCCCGATGGCACTCTTCTTCGCCGGCTTCGCCGGGCTGATGATCTACACGGTCTCGCTGGGTGACGAGGACGGCGTCATGCCGCTGATCGCCGTCGGACTCATCGGGGCGCTGCTCATCGGCCCGTTCGCGGTCTGGCTCTGGGTGCGGTTCTCCCTGGCCCCGACGGTGGTGGTCTTCGAGGGGCAGAGCCCGGTCGCGGCCCTGCGCCGCTCGGCCCAGCTGGTGCGCGGCACGTGGTGGCGGGTCTTCGGCGTCGGACTGCTCGCCTACGTGCTCGCGTCCATGATCGGCTACACGATCCAGATGCCGTTCCAGATGGTCGGCATACTCCCCGGCCTCTTCGAACCCGAGGACATGAGCGCCGACCCGAGCGGCGGAGAGCTCATCGCCCTGTTCGGCGGTCTGATGCTGCTGTCGTTCATCAGCCAGCTGATCGCCCAGCTGTTCACGGCGATCTTCCCGCCGCTGGTCACCGGCCTGCTCTACGTCGACCTCCGGATGCGTACGGAGAACCTGGGCCCGGTCCTGGCGGAGGCGGCGGGTTCGACGCTGCCCGAGCAGTACGGCCCGCCGCCGCCTGCCCACGTCTGACGCCCTGCCGCAGGGAAACGGCCGTGCCCGCCGGTCAGAACCGGCGGGCACGGCCGTTCACATGGTGCTCTAGCGCGGGATCAGACGTTGAACCCCAGCGCCCGGAGCTGCTCGCGTCCGTCGTCGGTGATCTTGTCCGGGCCCCACGGCGGCATCCAGACCCAGTTGATCCGGAGCTCGTTGACGATGCCGTCCGTGGCGGACTTCGCCTGGTCCTCGATGACGTCGGTCAGCGGGCAGGCCGCGGACGTCAGGGTCATGTCGAGGGTGGCGATGTTGGCGTCGTCGACGTGGATGCCGTAGATCAGGCCCAGGTTGACGACGTCGATGCCCAGCTCGGGGTCGACGACGTCGTACAGCGCCTCGCGGACCTCCTCCTCGGAGGCCGGCTTCATGGTCGCGGTCTCGTTGTCGCTCATGCGGTCTTCCCTTCGGACAGCGCCTTGGCCGTCGCGTCCTTCCACGCCATCCAGCTCAGCAGCGCGCACTTGACCCGGGCGGGGTACTTGGAGACACCGGCGAACGCGACGGCGTCCTCCAGCACCTCCTCCATCGCGTCGTCCGGCTCCAGCTGGCCCTTGGACTGCATCAGCTCCAGGAAGGCGTCCTGGATCTTCTGCGCCTGGGACAGCTCCTTGCCGACGAGCAGCTCGTTCAGCACGGAGGCGGAGGCCTGGCTGATGGAGCAGCCCTGGCCCTCGTAGCTCACGTCGGCGATGGTCTCGCCGTCGTACTTCACGCGGAGCGTGATCTCGTCGCCGCACGTCGGATTGACGTGGTGCACCTCGGCGTCGCCGTCCCGCAGGCCACGCCCGTGGGGGTGCTTGTAGTGGTCCAGGATCACTTCCTGGTACATGGAATCAAGCTTCACCAGTCAGCCCTCAGCCGAAGAAGTTCCGGACGTGCTCCAGGCCGTCCACCAGGGCGTCGACCTCGGCGGGCGTGGAGTACAGATAGAACGACGCTCGCGTCGTCGCGGGAATTCCGTACCGCAGGCAGACCGGGCGGGCGCAGTGGTGGCCGACCCGGACGGCGATGCCCTGCTCGTCGAGGACCTGGCCCACGTCGTGCGGGTGGATGTCGCCGAGCGTGAAGGAGATCGCCGCGCCGCGGTCCTCGGCCGTCGTCGGACCGATGATCCGCAGGTCAGGGACCTCCAGCAGACGCTTCAGCGCGTACTCGGTGATCGCCTTCTCGTGGCTGTGGATCTTCTCCATGCCGATCGAGGTCAGGTAGTCCACGGCCGCGCCGAGGCCGACGGCCTGGGCGATCGGGGGCGTACCGGCCTCGAACTTGTGCGGAGCGGGGGCGTACGTCGACGAGTGCATCGACACGGTCTCGATCATCTCGCCGCCGCCGAGGAACGGAGGCAGGTCCTCCAGGAGCTCCTGCCGTCCCCACAGCACGCCGATACCCGTCGGGCCGACCATCTTGTGGCCGGTGAAGGCCACGAAGTCCGCCTGGAGCGCCTGCACGTCCAGCACCATGTGCGGGGCCGCCTGCGAGGCGTCGATGCAGACCAGCGCGCCGACCTGCTGGGCGCGGCGGATGATCTGCTCGACCGGGTTGACCGTGCCCAGGATGTTGGAGACCAGCGTGAAGGAGACGATCTTCGTCTTCTCGGTGATGATCTCGTCGATGTTCGACAGGTCGAGCCGGCCGTCGTCGGTGATGCCGAACCACTTCAGCTTCGCGCCGGTGCGCTGCGCCAGCAGCTGCCACGGCACGATGTTGGAGTGGTGCTCCATCTCCGTGGTGACGATCTCCGTGTCGCGGTCCACCCGATAGGGCTCGTCCGCCCAGCCGAGCATGTTCGCCACGAGGTTCAGCGACTCGGAGGCGTTCTTCGTGAAGATCACCTCGTCGCGGCTGGGTGCGTTGATGAAGGCGGCGACCTTGTCGCGGGCGCCCTCGTACAGCGCGGTGGCCTCCTCGGCGATCGTGTAGACGCCGCGGTGCACGTTCGCGTTGTGGCGCTCGTAGTACGTGTTGAGCGCGTCGAGGACCTGGCGCGGCTTCTGCGAGGTCGCCGCGGAGTCCAGGTACACGACCTTCTTGCCGTCGTGGACCGTGCGGTCCAGGAGCGGGAAGTCCTTGCGGATCGCCTCGGTGTCGAGGAGGCCGGAGAGCCCCTGTCGGGCGTCAGTCACGCGGAAGCGCCACCCTTCGTGTAGGCCTCGTAGCCCTCGTTCTCCAGCTGGTCGGCCAGCTCGGCGCCGCCGGAGGCCGCGATCCGGCCGTTGGCGAAGACGTGCACGAAGTCGGGCTGGATGTACTTCAGGATGCGGGTGTAGTGGGTGATCAGCAGGGTGCCGACCTCGCCGGTCGCGCGGACCCGGTTCACGCCCTCGGAGACGGTCTTGAGCGCGTCGACGTCCAGGCCGGAGTCGGTCTCGTCCAGGACGGCGATCTTCGGCTTGAGGAGCTCCAGCTGAAGGATCTCGTGGCGCTTCTTCTCACCGCCGGAGAAGCCCTCGTTGACGTTGCGCTCGGCGAAGGCCGGGTCCATCTGGAGCTCGGCCATCGTCTCCTTGACCTCCTTGACCCACGTCCGCAGCTTGGGGGCCTCGCCGCGGATGGCGGTGGCGGAGGTGCGCAGGAAGTTGGAGACCGAGACGCCGGGGATCTCGACCGGGTACTGCATGGCGAGGAACAGGCCGGCGCGGGCCCGCTCGTCGACGGACATCTCCAGGACATCCTCGCCGTCCAGGGTGACCGTGCCCCCGGTGATCGTGTACTTGGGGTGACCCGCGAGCGAGTACGCGAGGGTGGACTTGCCGGACCCGTTGGGGCCCATGATGGCGTGGGTCTCGCCCTGCTTCACGGTCAGGTCGACGCCCTTGAGGATCTCCTTCGTGGCGTTGTCGGCCTCGACGGTGACGTGCAGGTCGCGGATTTCAAGCGTTGCCATGGGTGACTCAGGACTCCTGGGTGACGGAGACGAGCACATCGTCCCCTTCGATCTTTACGGGGTATACGGGGACGGGGCGCGTCGCGGGAAGGCCGGACGGCTTGCCGGTGCGGAGGTCGAACGCGGATCCGTGCAGCCAGCACTCGATCGCGCAGTCCTCCACCTCGCCCTCCGAGAGGGAGACGTTCGCGTGCGAGCAGATGTCGTTGATCGCGAACACCTCGCCCTCGGTGCGGACGACGGAGACGGGTGTGCCGTCGAGCTCCACCCGCTTGGGGGTGTCGTCCTCCAGCTCACTCAGCGCACAGGCTTTGACGAAGGACATCAGACGGACGCCTTCAGCTCGGCCTCGATCTTCTCGATGAGCCGCTCCTCGACGTCCGGCAGGCCGATCTGCTGGACCAGCTCGGCGAAGAAGCCGCGCACGACCAGGCGGCGGGCCTCCTCGGCCGGGATGCCGCGGGACTGGAGGTAGAAGAGCTGCTCGTCGTCGAAGCGGCCGGTCGCCGAGGCGTGGCCGGCGCCGACGATCTCGCCGGTCTCGATCTCCAGGTTGGGCACGGAGTCGACCCGGGCGCCGTCGGTGAGGACGAGGTTCCGGTTCATCTCGTAGGTGTCGGTGCCCTCGGCAGCGGCCTGGATGAGGACGTCGCCGATCCAGACGGCGTGTGCGCCGTCGCCCTGGAGGGCGCCCTTGTACACCGCGTTGGACTTGCAGTGCGGGGTGTTGTGGTCGACCAGGAGGCGGTGCTCCTGGTGCTGGCCCTTGTCGGTGAAGTACAGGCCGAAGAGCTCCGCCTCGCCGCCGGTGGCCGCGTAGGCGACCCGGGGGTGCAGGCGCACGACGTCGCCGCCGAAGGTGACGACGATCGACTTGAAGGAGGCGTCCCGGCCGACCAGCGCGTTGTGCTGGCCGACGTGGACGGCCGTGTCGTCCCAGTCCTGGACGGAGACGACGGTCAGCTTGGCGCCGTCGCCCAGCACGTAGTCGACGTTGGCGGCGAGCACCGCGTCACCGGTGTGGTCGATGACGACGACGGCCTCGGCGAAGGCGCCCAGCTCGATGAGCTGGTGGCCGAAGGCGGTGCCGCCCTCGCCGTGCACGGCGATCCGGATCGGCTCGGTGAGCACGGCTTCCTTGGCGACCGTGACGACCGAGGCCTGCTCGAAGGAGCTGTACGCCTGGGCGGCGACCCGGTCCACCGGCGTGCCGGCCTTGCCGAGCCGGGAGTCGTCCCGGCCGACGGTCTCGACGGTGACACCCTCGGGGGCCTCGATGGCGACCTTCACGCCGCTGCCGGTGGCGACGGCGGTGCCGTCGTGCAGTCCGCGCAGGCGCTCCAGCGGCGTGAAGCGCCACTCCTCCTCGCGGCCGTGCGGGACGGGGAAGTCCGCGACGTCGAAGGACGGGGGTGCGCTCATGCGGGTGGCGACGGTCGACTCGGCGGCGACCGCGATGGAGCCGGCGGTGGTGGAGCCCACCGGAGTGTTCTGAGCCTCAGCCATGGCTGTCGTAGTGCTCGCTTTCTCAGTCAAGAAGGGGGGTGGTTCGGTCGGGGGCCGGGGCGGCCGCGTGCGACCGCCCCGTGTCGTCCTCGGGTCGAGGACTAGCCGACCGAACCCTCCATCTGCAGCTCGATCAGCCGGTTGAGCTCCAGGGCGTACTCCATGGGCAGCTCCTTGGCGATCGGCTCGACGAAGCCGCGCACGATCATCGCCATGGCCTCGAACTCGGTGAGTCCGCGGCTCATGAGGTAGAAGAGCTGGTCCTCGGAGACCTTGGAGACGGTCGCCTCGTGGCCCATCGACACGTCGTCCTCGCGGACGTCGACGTAGGGGTAGGTGTCCGAGCGGGAGATCGTGTCGACGAGCAGAGCGTCGCAGAGGACGTTGGACTTCGCGCCCGGCGCGCCCTCGCCGATCTCGATCAGTCCGCGGTAGGACGTACGGCCACCGCCTCGCGCCACCGACTTCGAGACGATGTTCGAGGAGGTGTTCGGGGCCATGTGGACCATCTTGGCGCCGGCGTCCTGGTGCTGGCCCTCGCCCGCGAAGGCGATGGACAGGGTCTCGCCCTTGGCGTGCTCGCCCATCAGGTAGACGGCCGGGTACTTCATGGTGACCTTGGAGCCGATGTTGCCGTCGACCCACTCCATGGTCGCGCCCTCGTAGGCCACGGCCCGCTTGGTGACCAGGTTGTAGACGTTGTTCGACCAGTTCTGGATGGTCGTGTAGCGGCAGCGGCCGCCCTTCTTCACGATGATCTCGACCACGGCGCTGTGCAGCGAGTCCGAGGAGTAGATCGGGGCGGTGCAGCCCTCGACGTAGTGGACGTAGGCGTCCTCGTCGACGATGATCAGCGTCCGCTCGAACTGGCCCATGTTCTCCGTGTTGATACGGAAGTAGGCCTGGAGCGGGATGTCCACGTGGACGCCCTTGGGCACGTAGATGAACGAACCGCCGGACCACACGGCCGTGTTCAGCGAGGCGAACTTGTTGTCGCCGACCGGGATGACGGTGCCGAAGTACTCCTTGAAGAGCTCCGGGTGCTCCTTCAGCGCGGTGTCGGTGTCCAGGAAGATGACGCCCTGCTCCTCCAGGTCCTCGCGGATCTGGTGGTAGACGACCTCGGACTCGTACTGCGCGGCGACACCGGCGACGAGGCGCTGCTTCTCCGCCTCGGGGATGCCGAGCTTGTCGTACGTGTTCTTGATGTCCTCGGGCAGGTCCTCCCAGGAGGCGGCCTGCTTCTCCGTGGAGCGCACGAAGTACTTGATGTTGTCGAAGTCGATGCCCGACAGGTCCGAGCCCCAGCTGGGCATGGGCTTCTTGTCGAAGAGCTTGAGGCCCTTGAGCCGCAGCTTCAGCATCCACTCGGGCTCGTTCTTCTTCTCCGAGATGTCGCGGACGACAGCCTCGGAGAGACCGCGCTTCGCCGCCGCGCCTGCCGCGTCGGAGTCGGCCCAGCCGAATTCGTACGTACCCAGACCCTCGAGCTCAGGGTGGGCAGTCTCCGTGGGGAGCGTCATGCGGGGTTCCTCCCGGCCGTGCTTGCAGATGCTGAATGGGTGGTCTGTGGGGGTGCTGCGTGGCCACTTCGCGGCACGTAGGTCGTGCACACGCCGTCGCCGTGGGCGAGGGTGGCCAGCCGCTGCACATGGGTCCCGAGGAGGCTGGAGAAGAATTCCGTCTCCGCCTCGCACAGCTGTGGGAACTGCTCGGCGACATGCGCCACCGGGCAGTGGTGCTGACACAGCTGTTCGCCCTGCTGCGGGCCCGGCGCGCTTCGCGCCGTAGCAGCGTACCCGTCGGCGGACAGGGCCTTGGCCAGGGCCTCGGTGCGCCCTTCGGGCTCCGCGGCCTCGACCGCCGCGCGGTACGCCTCGCCCATCGCGGCCATCCGGGCGCGGGCGAAGGCGATGACCGCCTCGTCCCCGCCGGACTCGGCGATGAAGCGCAGGGCGTCGGCGGCCAGCTTGTCGTAGGACTGGTCGAAGGCGTCCCGGCCGCAGTCGGTCAGGGCGAACACCTTGGCGGGCCTGCCTCGGGTCCGTGCCCCGTACACCCGCTGTTCACGGGCTTCGACGACATCGTCGGAGACGAGGGCGTCCAGGTGGCGGCGGACGGCGGCCTGGGTGAGGCCGAGTCGCTTGGCGAGGTCCGCGACGGTGGAGGGACCGTGGTCCAGGATGGAGCGCGCGACCCGGTTGCGCGTCGAGCGCTCACCGGTCGCGAGTTCCTCCTGAGGAGCCCGTCCGTCGTATTTCACAACACCATTGTTGCGTAATTCATTCGACCCTGACAACCACGGTCCGAAACGATCTACGGTGTGGTTCGTCACTTAGGGTTACCTAATCTGGCCCCGCGGGAAGGCCCCCTCCGGCCGCTGCCTAGACTGGTGCGCCATGGAGAACGAGCCCGTCGTACAGGTCACCGGCCTGGTGAAGCGGTACGGCGCGAAGACCGCGGTGAACGGCCTCGATCTGGCCGTCGCGGCCGGCGCGGTGACCGCCGTCCTCGGCCCGAACGGCGCCGGGAAGACCACCACCATCGAGACCTGCGAGGGCTACCGCCGCCCCGACGCCGGCACCGTACGGGTCCTCGGCCTCGACCCGGTCGCCGACGCGGAGCGGCTGCGTCCGCGGGTCGGGGTGATGCTCCAGTCCGGCGGCGTGTACTCCGGCGCCCGCGCCGACGAGATGCTGCGGCACATGGCCCGGCTGCACGCCCACCCCCTCGACGTGGACGCCCTGATCGAGCGCCTCGGCCTCGGCGACTGCGGCCGCACCACCTACCGGCGGCTCTCCGGCGGCCAGCAGCAGCGGCTCTCCCTGGCCCTGGCGGTCGTCGGCCGGCCCGAGCTGGTCTTCCTGGACGAGCCGACCGCCGGCCTCGACCCGCAGGCCCGCCGGTCCACCTGGGACCTGGTCCGCGAGCTGCGCGCCGACGGCGTGTCCGTGGTGCTGACCACCCACTTCATGGACGAGGCCGAAACGCTCGCGGACGACGTCGCGATCATCGACGCGGGCCGGGTCATCGCCCAGGGCAGCCCGGAGGAGCTCTGCCGGGGCGGCGCGGAGAACACCCTGCGCTTCACCGGACGGCCGGGGCTCGACCTCGGCTCCCTCCTCAAGGCGCTGCCCGACGGCTGCGGGGCCGCCGAGCCGCTGCCGGGGACGTACCGGATCACCGGGAGCGTCGACCCGCAGCTGCTGGCCACCGTGACCTCCTGGTGCGCCCAGCACGGCGTGATGCCCGACGGCATCTCGGTCGAGCGGCACACCCTGGAGGACGTCTTCCTCGAACTGACCGGCAAGGAGCTGCGCGCATGAGCGCCGGTACCTACACCCCGCGCCCCGGCGCCGCTCCGCTCCCCCGGATGATCGCCGCGCAGACCGCGCTGGAGACCCGGATGCTGCTGCGCAACGGCGAGCAGCTGCTGCTGACGGTGATCATCCCGACGCTGCTGCTGGTGCTGTTCAGCGCGGTCGACATCGTGGACACCGGCGCGGGCGCGTCGGTCGACTTCCTCGCCCCGGGCATCCTGGCGCTCGCCGTGATGTCCACCGCCTTCACCGGCCAGGCCATCGCCACCGGCTTCGAACGCCGGTACGGGGTCCTCAAGCGGCTCGGGGCCTCCCCGCTGCCCCGTTGGGCGCTGATGACCGCGAAGACGCTGTCGGTGCTGGTCACCGAGGTGCTCCAGATCGTGCTGCTGACGGCGATCGCCTTCGCGCTCGGCTGGTCGCCCGAGGGCAACCCGCTCTCGGTGCTGCTGCTCCTCGTCCTCGGGACCGCCGCGTTCTCCGGGCTCGGGCTGCTGATGGCGGGGACCCTGAAGGCGGAGGCGACGCTCGCCGCCGCCAATCTGGTCTTCCTGCTCCTGCTGGTCGGCGGCGGGGTCATCGTGCCGCTGGACAAGTTCCCGGACGCGGTGCAGTCGGTGCTGGGGCTGCTGCCCGTCTCGGCGCTCTCGGAGGGGCTGCGGGACGTCCTCCAGCACGGCGCGTCGCTGCCGTGGGCCCAGGCCGGGATCCTCGCGGTGTGGGCGGTGCTGGGGCTCGGCGCGGCGGCGAAGTTCTTCCGCTGGGAGTAGGGCCCGCAACAGGGACGATCCCGGGCAAGCAGACGCGTACCCACCCCTCGTGAAAACGCGCACAAGCCCCGTCCTACGATGGTCCGCGTGGAAACCCCCATCTCCCTCATCGCCAAGCGCTGGACGCCGTCCACCAAGGTGGTGAAGCGCGCCGCGCTCTCCGCCGTCGTGATGAGCGTCTTCATCATCATCACCGGCGGGGCCGTCCGGCTCACCGGTTCGGGTCTCGGCTGCGACACCTGGCCCAAGTGCACCGACGACAGCCTGTTCGCGACGCCCGAGCAGGGGCTGCACGGCGCGATCGAGTTCGGCAACCGGATGCTGACGTATGTGCTGTCGGCCGCGGTCGGCTGGGCGATCATCGCCGTCAGTTCGATGAAGCCGCGCCGCCGCAAGCTGACGAGGCTGGCCTGGTCGCAGTTCTGGATCGTGCTGGGCAACGCCGTGCTCGGCGGGATCACGGTCTGGGCGGGACTCAACCCGTGGTCGGTGGCCGGGCACTTCCTGCTGGCCAACGTGCTCCTGGCGGTCACCGTGACCACGTGGGTGCGGATCGGCGAGGGCGACGGCTCGCCGCGTCCTCGGACCCCGCTGCCGGTGCGCCGGCTGGCGTGGGCGATCGTGGCGACCACGGTCGTCCTGATCGTGCTGGGCACCTCGGTGACCGGTTCCGGCAAGCACGCCGGCGACAGCAGCGACGTACCGCGCATGCCGTGGGACTGGTCGGCCGCCGCCCATGTCCACGCCATCGCCGCCTGGGTGGTCTGCGCGCTGGCCATCGCGATGTGGCTGGCCCTGCGGGTGGTCGACGCCCCCGCCGACACCCGGGCCCGCGCCCGTGACCTGCTGCTCGTCCTGCTCGCCCAGGGCGCGATCGGTTACGTGCAGTACTTCAGCGACGTCCCCGAGATCCTGGTCGGCATCCACATGTTCGGCTCGGCCATCCTGTTGATCGCCGTGGTCCGGCTCGTCCTGAGCATGCGCGAGCGTGGCGACGACACGCCCGCGCCGCTGCCCGGCCCGTCCGCCGAGCGGCCGGAGACGGCACCGGCGACGGCCGTCTGAAGCAGACACACGTACGGCGGGTGAGGGGCGGCGGACCGGGGGGGCCTGCCGCCCCTTCCTCATGTCCCGGCCCCTCACCCCAGGCCGTACACCCGGCGTGCGTTGCCCGACCCGATCATCGTGGCGACCCTGGCCGCGTCCTGCCGGGTCCACGCGCCGTCCTCGACCCAGGCGCCCAGCACCCGTCCCAGCGCCTCGCGGAACTGACGGGCGCCCACCAGATGCAGTTCCGGCAGGGCCTGTGCCCCGCTGGAGAAGAGCAGCTTGCCGAACGGTGCCAGCTCCATGACCTCCGCGAGCACGGCCGCCGCCCGCGCCCCCGTCCGCGCCGGTACGGCCCCGAGATCCGCGTAGACGTGGGGATGCCGGCCTGCCAGTGCGGCGGTCTGCCGGTGGTACGGGTAGCCGTGCAGGAGGACGAGGTCGCAGCCGTGCCCCTCGGTGGCGGCGGCG
Source organism: Streptomyces globisporus C-1027 (assembly GCF_000261345.2). Lineage (NCBI taxonomy): Bacteria > Bacillati > Actinomycetota > Actinomycetes > Kitasatosporales > Streptomycetaceae > Streptomyces > Streptomyces globisporus. Next base: position 1,683,404 of record NZ_CP013738.1, read on the forward strand.
AAGTCGGCGAGGCGGGCCGGGTCCGCGGTGCCCAGGCGCAGTTGCAGCGGCAGCCCGCAGGCCACCGCGGACCAGCGCAGATGGTCCAGCAGCTCCGGCTCGACGGGCGCCCCGCCGCCCTCCCGGCCCGCCGCGCCCCGGCGGGCGGCCCGGCGCTCCGCCTCCCGCCGGGCCAGCCAGCGCCCGGCCGCCGCCCGCACCCGGACCGGTCCCGGCGGCTCGGGGGCGGCGTACGGGGCGGCGCCGACGGAGGTGAGGGCGACGGCCGACGCGGCGGCGGTGTGCACGGCCTCGCCGAGGTTGACGAGGAAGGTGTCGACGGTGCCCGAGGTGTCGGCGACGTGCTCGGCGAGGACCTCCAGCCGGACGATCTCCCGGGCGTCGGACCCGGCCGCCGAGGCCAGCTCGGCCGGTCCCGTGAGGTCGCCGGGGAGGCCGGTGTCGACGAGGTGGGCGGAGACCCCGGTGGCGCGCAGCAGGCGGCGGGAGGTCTCGGCGACGCCCAGTTCGCGCCGCCTGGCCAGATAGGAGGCGGGCGGGCAGTGCGCTTCGAGGCCGAGCAACGGCGGGCACCAGCGGCGTACGGCGAAACCGGTCTGGGTGTCGAAGAGGGTGGTGCCGGGGGCGGCCGGGGCGCGGGCGGCGCCGAGCCGGGCCTCGAAGGTGCCGAGGCCCAGCTCGGTGCGGAGCACTCCGTGGCAGTTCTGGTCGACCAGATCGGCCACGGGCACGGGGTCGGTCATCCGGGGGCTCCCTGGGACGGCGTGTCTACGCACGGCCTAACGGGTGAGCCCCCGGCGGGACACCGTCCGGGGGCGGAAGCCTCAGCGGTCGTTGGACGGGCCGCCGACCTGGATCCCGGCCATCCGGGACCACTCGTAGGGGCCGGTGCGGACCTTGAGCGCGAACTCGCCGTCGAACTCGTCGTGCATCGTGATGCCGGACTTCGCGGCCGCGCTCTCGGCCACCGCGTAGGTCGGGGCCACCAGGTCGCCCCAGGCGCCGTCCTGGCCGACCAGGACGATACGGGCGCCCGCCTGGCCGATGTAGGCGAGGTGTCCCTCCGCACCGCCGTGCTCCTTGGCGAAGGCGCCGATCTCGCGGGCGAGCTTCGCCGCCCTGCGCCCGTCGCGCGCCGCCTTCCGGGCGTCCGTCCGTGAGGTCTGCTCGGTGTCCGCTGCGTCTGCTGCCGTCTCTGCCATGAACAGGATGCTACCGACGGGTAGATGAACTGGCGACGGGCGGGTCGCGTGGCTTGTGCCACGCGACCCGCCCGTACGCCGGAAGCGGAGGTGTCAGCGGAGGAAGGGGTCCACCGCGACGGCGAGGAAGAGGAGCGAGACGTAGGTGATGGACCAGTGGAAGAGCCGCATCTCCTTGAGCTTGGCCCCGGTCACCCCGGCCTTGGCGCGGTTCTGCAGGCCGTGGGCCTCCCAGAGCCAGGCGCCGCCGGAGAGCAGCGCCACCGCGGTGTAGAACCAGCCGGTGTAGCCCAGCGGGGTGAGCAGCAGCGAGACCGCGACCATCACCCAGCTGTAGAGGACGATCTGCTTGGCGACCACCCGGTTGGTGGCGACGACCGGGAGCATCGGAACGCCGACCCGGGCGTAGTCGTCCTTGACCTTCATCGAGAGCGGCCAGTAATGCGGCGGCGTCCAGAAGAAGATGACGGCGAAGAGGATGACGGCGGCCCAGGAGACCGTGTTCGTCACGGCCGACCAGCCGATGAGGACCGGCATGCAGCCCGCGATACCGCCCCAGACGATGTTCTGGGAGGTGCGGCGCTTCAGCAGCATCGTGTAGACGACGACGTAGAAGAGCAGCGCGCCGAGCGCGAGGGCGGCCGAGAGCCAGTTGACCAGCAGCCCGAACCAGAGCGTGGAGAACACCGCGAGGCCGATGCCGAAGGCCAGGCATTCGCGGGGGCTGACCATGCCGGTGACCAGCGGGCGCTGGGACGTACGGTCCATCAGCGCGTCGATGTCCCGGTCGATGTACATGTTGAGCGCGTTGGCGCCGCCCGCGGAGAGGTATCCCCCGATGGTGGTCGTGAGGACGAGCCACAGATCGGGCACACCCTGGGCAGCGAGGAACATCACCGGAACGGTGGTGATGAGCAGCAGCTCGATGATCCGTGGCTTGGTAAGCGCCACGAATGCCTTGACGCGGGCCCCGAACGGGCGATGGCCCCCTGGGCTGGGAGTCAAGGCGACCCCTGCGGGTCGGGACTCGACGGCCGTCACGCACACCCCTGACAGAGAAATCCCAGCAAGCTCCGGGCATGGAGGCCCTTGTGAAGACTTGCGCGAACTCGACCACTCTAGACGTTGGGGATACACCGCCCTTCGCGGGGGTGGGGTCGTGTTGAGGGTGACTGTTCGCCGGATGTGCATTCCGCCGGGAGGCGAACTCCACGGGTCGCCCACACCCTGGAAAGTGCACGGAAAGTGCGCCCGGCAACGGGGGTAGGCTCGACAGCGCCCGGTGCGGTAACGGTCACCGGTTTACAACAGTGGAGAGGAGCCCTGACTCAGGGTGAGCATCAAGCCGACCACCACAGACCTCCAGTGGACCGATGTGGACCAGCGGGCCGTGGACACCGCCCGCGTCCTCGCTGCGGACGCCGTACAGAAAGTCGGGAACGGCCACCCGGGCACGGCGATGAGCCTGGCTCCTGCCGCGTACACCCTGTTCCAGAAGGTGATGCGGCACGACCCCGCGGACGCCGAGTGGACCGGTCGCGACCGGTTCGTCCTCTCCGCCGGCCACTCCAGCCTGACGCTCTACATCCAGCTCTACCTGGCCGGCTACGGGCTGGAGCTGGACGACCTGAAGGCCTTCCGCACCTGGGGCTCCAAGACCCCGGGCCACCCGGAGTACGGCCACACCACCGGTGTCGAGACGACGACCGGGCCGCTGGGCCAGGGTGTCGCCAACGCCGTGGGCATGGCGATGGCCGCCCGCTACGAGCGCGGCCTGTTCGACCCCGAGGCGGCCCCCGGCACCTCCCCGTTCGACCACATGGTGTGGGCCATCGCCGGTGACGGCTGCCTCCAGGAGGGCATCTCGGCCGAGGCGTCCTCGCTGGCCGGGCATCAGAAGCTGGGCAACCTGGTCCTGCTCTGGGACGACAACCACATCTCCATCGAGGGCGACACGGAGACCGCGGTCTCCGAGGACACCATCAAGCGGTACGAGGCGTACGGCTGGCACGTCCAGCGTGTCGACCAGCTGCCCAGCGGCGACCTGGACCCGGCGGGTCTGTACGCGGCGCTGCAGGCGGCCAAGGCCGAGACCGAGCGCCCCTCGTTCATCGCGGCCCGCTCGATCATCGCCTGGCCCGCCCCGAACGCGCAGAACACCGAGGCGGCGCACGGCTCGGCACTCGGCGACGACGAGGTCGCGGCGACCAAGCGGGTCCTCGGCTTCGACCCGGAGCAGACCTTCGAGGTCTCCGACGAGGTCATCGGCCACACCCGCGAGGCCCTGGACCGCGGCCGCGAGGCCCGTGCCGAGTGGGACAAGTCGTTCGCCGCGTGGCGCACGGCCAACCCGGAGCGAGCCGCCTCCTTCGACCGGATCGCCGCGGGCGAGCTGCCCGATGGCTGGGAGGAGAAGCTCCCCGTCTTCGAGCCCGGCAAGGGTCTGGCCACCCGGGCCGCCTCCGGCAAGGTCCTCCAGGCGCTCGGTGAGATCGTGCCCGAGCTGTGGGGCGGCTCCGCCGACCTCGCGGGCTCGAACAACACCACGATCGACAAGACGTCGTCGTTCCTCCCGGCGGGCAACCCGCTGCCGGAGGCCGACCCGTACGGCCGGACGATCCACTTCGGCATCCGCGAGCACGCGATGGCCGCCGCGATGAACGGCATCGCACTGCACGGCAACACCCGCATCTACGGCGGCACCTTCCTGGTGTTCTCCGACTACATGCGCAACGCGGTGCGGCTCTCCGCACTGATGCACCTGCCGGTGACGTACGTGTGGACGCACGACTCGATCGGCCTCGGCGAGGACGGCCCGACCCACCAGCCGGTCGAGCACCTGGCCTCGCTGCGCGCCATCCCGGGCCTGAACGTCGTGCGCCCGGCCGACGCCAACGAGACCGCCATCGCCTGGCGCGAGATCCTGCGCCGCTACACCAAGGTGTTCGGCAAGGGCACCCCGCACGGTCTGGCGCTGACCCGCCAGGGTGTGCCGACGTACGAGGCGAACGAGGACGCGGCCAAGGGCGGTTACGTCCTGTTCGAGGCCGAAGGTGGCGAGCCTCAGGTGCTGCTCATCGCGACCGGTTCCGAGGTGCACGTCGCCGTCGAGGCGCGCGAGCAGCTCCAGGCGGCCGGTGTGCCGACCCGGGTGGTCTCGATGCCGTCGGTCGAGTGGTTCGAGGAGCAGGACCAGGGTTACAAGGACAGCGTGCTGCCGCCGTCGGTGAAGGCGCGCGTCGCCGTCGAGGCGGGCATCGGCCTGACCTGGTACCGCTACGTGGGCGACGCCGGCCGGATCGTCTCGCTGGAGCACTTCGGGGCCTCCGCCGACGCGAAGGTGCTGTTCCGCGAGTTCGGCTTCACGCCCGAGCACGTGGCCGCCGCCGCGCGGGAATCTCTCGAAGCCGCAGCACGCTGACGCCGGTAGATACGACTAGTAGGAGATGCAACTCATGACAGACGCACTCAAGCGCCTCTCCGACGAGGGCGTGGCGATCTGGCTCGACGACCTGTCGCGCAAGCGGATCACGTCCGGCAACCTGGCCGAGCTGATCGACCAGAGCCATGTCGTCGGCGTCACCACCAACCCGTCGATCTTCCAGAAGGCGATCTCGCAGGGCGACGGCTACGAGCAGCAGCTCACCGACCTCGCCGCCCGCAAGGTCACCGTCGAGGAAGCGGTCCGCATGATCACGACGGCGGACGTCCGCGACGCCGCCGACATCCTGCGCCCGGTCTTCGACGCCACCGACGGCCAGGACGGCCGGGTCTCCATCGAGGTGGACCCGCGCCTGGCCCACAACACCCTGGCCACCACCGCCGAGGCCAAGCAGCTGGCCTGGCTGGTCGACCGGCCGAACACGCTCATCAAGATCCCGGCCACCAAGGCGGGCCTCCCGGCGATCACCGAGACGATCGGCCGTGGCATCAGCGTCAACGTGACGCTGATCTTCTCGCTGGAGCGCTACCGCGCGGTCATGGACGCCTACCTGGCGGGCCTGGAGAAGGCGAAGGCCGCGGGCCTGGACCTCTCCAAGATCCACTCGGTGGCCTCGTTCTTCGTGTCCCGCGTGGACACCGAGATCGACAAGCGTCTGGACGCGATCGGCTCCGACGAGGCGAAGGCCGCCAAGGGCAAGTCCGCCCTGGCCAACGCCCGCCTGGCCTACGAGGCGTACGAGGAGGTCTTCTCCTCCGACCGCTGGGCGGCCCTGGACAAGGCGCGGGCCAACAAGCAGCGTCCGCTGTGGGCCTCGACCGGTGTCAAGGACCCGTCGCTCAAGGACACGCTGTACGTCGACGACCTGGTGGCGCCGAACACGGTGAACACCATGCCGGAGGCGACGCTGGAAGCGGTGGCCGACCACGGCGAGATCACCGGCAACACCGTCGCCGGCGGCTACGACCAGGCGCGCGCGGACCTGGACGCCATCAAGAAGCTCGGCATCTCGTACGACGAGGTCGTACAGCTGCTGGAGGACGAGGGCGTCGAGAAGTTCGAGGCGTCCTGGAACGACCTGCTCAAGTCGACCGAGGCGGAGCTTTCGCGCCTCGCCCCCTCGGAGGGCTGACCACTTTGTCTGCTGTTCCCGGAGCCAACCCGCTCCGTGACGCACAGGACCGACGGCTCCCGCGTATCGCGGGGCCGTCGGGCCTGGTCATCTTTGGCGTCACGGGCGATTTGTCCCGTAAAAAGCTGATGCCTGCCGTCTACGACCTGGCCAATCGCGGCCTGCTGCCGCCGGGCTTCTCGCTCATCGGCTTCGCCCGCCGCGACTGGGAGGACGAGGACTTCGCCCAGGTCGTCCACGACGCCGTCAAGGAGCACGCCCGTACGCCGTTCCGCGAGGAGGTCTGGCAGCAGCTCATCCAGGGGATGCGCTTCGTCCAGGGCAACTTCGACGACGACGAGGCGTTCGAGACGCTGAAGGCGACCATCGAGGAGCTCGACAAGGCGCAGGGGACGGGCGGCAACTTCGCCTTCTACCTCTCCGTGCCGCCGAAGTTCTTCCCCAAGGTCGTCCAGCAGCTCAAGAAGCACGGCCTGGCCGACCAGAAGGAGGGCTCCTGGCGGCGTGCCGTCATCGAGAAGCCGTTCGGTCACGACCTGGCCAGCGCGCAGGAGCTCAACCAGCTCGTGCACGACGTCTTCCCGCCCAACGAGGTCTTCCGGATCGACCACTACCTGGGGAAGGAGACGGTCCAGAACATCCTGGCGCTGCGGTTCGCCAACACGATGTGGGAGCCGATCTGGAACCGGTCCTACGTCGACCACGTGCAGATCACGATGGCCGAGGACATCGGCATCGGCGGCCGCGCCGGCTACTACGACGGCATCGGTGCCGCCCGTGACGTCATCCAGAACCACCTGCTCCAGCTGCTGGCGCTGACCGCGATGGAGGAGCCCGGCTCCTTCCACCCGAAGGCCCTGGTCGCCGAGAAGCTCAAGGTGCTCACCGCCGTCGAGCTGCCCGAGGACCTCGGTCTGCACACCGTGCGCGCCCAGTACGAGCACGCCTGGCAGGGCGGCCAGGAGGTCCTCGGCTACTGCGAGGAGGACGGCATCGACCCCAAGTCGACGACCGACACCTACGCGGCCATCAAGCTGACGATCAACAACCGCCGCTGGGCGGGCGTGCCGTTCTACCTCCGCACCGGAAAGCGGCTCGGCCGCCGGGTCACGGAGATCGCGGTCGTCTTCAAGCGCGCCCCTTACCTCCCCTTCGAGTCGGGCGCGACCGAGGAGCTGGGCGGCAACGCCCTGGTCATCCGGGTCCAGCCGGACGAGGGCGTCACCGTGCGCTTCGGCTCCAAGGTGCCCGGCACCTCGATGGAGGTCCGGGACGTCACGATGGACTTCGCGTACGGCGAGTCGTTCACGGAGTCCAGCCCGGAGGCGTACGAGCGGCTCCTCCTGGACGTCCTGCTCGGCGACGCCAACCTCTTCCCCCGCCACCAGGAGGTCGAACTCTCCTGGACCATCCTCGACCCGATCGAGGAGTACTGGGACAAGCACGGCAAGCCCGCGAAGTACGCGGCCGGCACCTGGGGTCCGGCCGAGGCCGACGAGATGCTCGCACGTGACGGACGGAGCTGGAGGCGGCCATGAAGATCGATCTCACGGAAACCACGTCCAGCAAGATCAACCAGGCGCTGGTCTCGGCCCGCCGGGCCATCGGCACCCCCGCCATCGGCATGGTGCTCACGCTGGTCATCGTCACCGACGAGGAGAACGCGTACGACGCGCTCAAGTCGGCCGGTGACGCCTCCCGCGAGCACCCCTCGCGGATCATCGCGGTGATCAAGCGGCTCAGCCGCTCGCCGCGCGCCCGCCGGGACGCCCGCCTCGACGCCGAGGTCCGGGTCGGTTCCGACGCGGGCACCGGCGAGACGGTCGTCCTGCGTCTCCACGGCGAACTGGCCAACCACGCCCAGTCGGTGGTCCTGCCGCTGCTGCTGCCGGACGCCCCGGTCGTGGTGTGGTGGCCCGAGGACGCGCCCGCCGACCCGGCGAAGGACCCGCTCGGGGCGCTGGCCCAGCGCCGGATCACCGACACCTACTCGGCCGAGCGACCGCTCGACGAACTGGCGGTGCGGGCCGCGACGTACAGCCCCGGCGACACGGACCTGGCCTGGACCCGGATCACCCCGTGGCGCTCGATGCTGGCCGCCGCGCTGGACCAGCAGCCGGCCGAGGTCATCGGCGCGACCGTCGAGGGCGAGAGCGACAACCCGAGCTGCGAGCTGCTCGCCATGTGGCTCGCGGACCGGCTCGGCGTCCCGGTGGAGCGCACGCTCTCCGAGGGGCCCGGTCTCACCGCGGTCCGGATGGAGACGAAGAACGGTGTCATCGTCCTGGACCGCGCCGACGGCGGGCTGGCCACGCTCTCCATGCAGAACCAGCCGGACCGCGCGGTGGCGCTCAAGCGCCGTGACACCGCCGAGCTGCTGGCGGAGGAGCTGCGCCGGCTCGACCCGGACAACACCTACGCCTCGTCGGTGAAGTTCGGCGTCGACAAACTGCACGCGGGCGGCGAGGTCACGGCCAAGCCGGTCGACAGCGCCGCGGACAAGGCGGACAGGGCCGCCGAGGCCAAGGCTCCCGCCGCGAAGAAGGCCCCGGCCAAGAAGGCGGCGTCGAAGTGACGCCTCCCCAACTGGTCGTCCACCGCGACAAGGAGCTGATGGCCCAGGCCGCGGCGGCCCGGCTGATCACGAAGATCGTGGACGCCCAGGCCTCCCGGGGCCACGCCTCGGTGGTGCTGACCGGCGGGCGCAACGGCAACGGCCTGCTGGCCGCGCTCGCCGCCGCGCCCGCACGGGACGCGGTGGACTGGGCACGGCTGGACCTGTGGTGGGGCGACGAGCGGTTCCTGCCCGAGGGCGACCCGGAGCGCAATGTCACCCAGGCCCGCGAGGCGCTGCTCGACGCGGTGCCGCTGGACCCGGCCCGGGTGCACGCGATGCCCGCGTCCGACGGCCCGTACGGCGACGACGCGGACGCCGCCGCGGCCGGTTACGCCGCCGAACTGGCCGCCGCCGCGGGTCCCGAGGACCACGGCCCGGTGCCCACGTTCGACGTGCTGATGCTGGGCGTCGGCCCGGACACGCATGTGGCCTCGCTCTTCCCGGAGCTGCCCGCGGTACGGGAGACCGAGCGCACCGTCGTCGGTGTGCAGGGGGCGCCCAAGCCGCCGCCGGTCCGGGTCTCGCTCACGCTGCCCGCGATCCGCGCGGCGCGCGAGGTGTGGCTGCTCGCGGCGGGCGAGGACAAGGCGGAAGCGGCGGCCATCGCGCTGTCCGGGGCCGGGGAGATCCAGGCCCCGGCGGCGGGCGCGTACGGCCGCAGCCGCACCCTGTGGCTGCTGGACGCGGCGGCGGCCTCGCAACTGCCGCGCGCGCTCTACCCTCCGGCCTCCGCCTGAGTGTTGACGCCCTGAAGGCCCGGCCCGTTTTTCCCGAGCGGTCCGGGCCTTCGGCGTGAAAGGCTCGCGCTCATGGTGCATATCGGAACCGTGGTGATGGGCGCGACCGACGTGAGCAGGGCCGCCGCCTTCTGGAAGGCCGCGCTCACGTACACCGAGCGCGAGCCGGGGACGGACGACTGGGTGGTGCTGGTCCCGGTCGAGGGGCCCGGTGTCGGCGTGGCGCTGGGGCGTTCCACCTCCCCCGTGCAGGAGGTCCCCCGGGTCCACCTGGACCTCTACTCGGACGAGCAGGAGGCCGAGGTGGAGCGGCTGATGGGCCTGGGCGCCGAGCGGGTCGCGTGGGAGCTCTACCCGCCGGAACCGGACTTCGTGGTGCTCGCCGACCCCGAGGGCAACCGCTTCTGCGTCATCGACACGACGCACGGCGGCTGACCGCCCCGGGCTGCCTCAGGCGTCCTTCGGGGAACGCTCCAGGAAGGGCTCCAGCAGCCCCGGGACCGCCTCGGCGGCGAAGGTCAGGCCCTCCGACGCGTCGCTGTCGTACGCCGTGTACGCGCCGCCCCCGGCAGCCGTGGTGGCCGTGACGCTCAGCAGGCCTGCCCGGCGCTGGAACACCGACTGCTTGACCGTCCAGCCGATCACCCCGGCCCGTTCCAGGGCTGCCGTGGAGCGGCGGACCGTACCGGAGCGGGTGACCAGATAGCGGCCGGAGAGCGCGTGCCCGAGGCCCCGGTACGCGTCCAGGGCGAGCACCACCGCCACGGGGACGCCCACCACCGCGCAGCCGAGCGCGATCCACAGCAGGACGGGCGTGAGCAGCGCCCCGAGGAGGGTCACGATCACGACCGGGCCGAGGACCGCGGCGAGCGACCAGCGCAGCCGGCGGCCCCGGGCGGCGCGTGGGTGCGGGGTGAGCGCCGCGCCGGTCGGGGTGTCCGCCTCGCGCAGGACGTCGGCGGCGACGGTGTCGGCCCGGATCCGGGGCGCGACCGGGAGCAGGGTGTTGTGGTCGGCGTTCCTGGCCTCGTGGTCCTTGGCCAGGCCGGTGGTGATGGCGTCGAGGCGGGCCGCGCCGAGGAGCCGGACCCCCAGCGGCTCGACCAGGTCGACGCCGCGCAGCCGGGCCTCCTCGACGGAGATGGACCGGGAGGTGAACAGGCCGCGCCGGACCCGCAGCGTGCCGCCCGGTTCGCGCTCCAGTCGGTAGTTCCACCACATCTCGATCCAGAGGCCGAGGGCCCCGAGGACACCGGCGACCAGGGCGGCCAGCACCAGGGCGATGATCGTCCAGAGCAGCGGGGTGTCCCGGAACCGGTCGCCGACCCACTCGATGACCTGGCCCTGCGCCCCGACCCACTCGCTGACCTGCATCACGGCCCCGGCGGCGGCCCCGCCGAGCATGGGGGCGACGAAGGAGACCGGGGCGTAACGGATCCAGCGGGGGTCCAGGACGGCCAGTTCGCCCTCGTGGTGGGTGCCGCCGGCCGGTGCGGTGGCAGCGCGGTCCAGGAGGAGGCGGCGCAGCCGTTCGCCCTCGGCGCGGGTGACCGGGTCCAGTTCGAGGGTGGACTCGGAGCCCTGTTCGCCGGTGCCGATCCGGACGGTGACCAGGCCGAGGAGGCGGAGCATCGGGTTGGCGGTGAGGTCGACCGTACGGATGCGGTCGCGGGCCAGGGAGCGGCGTTTGACGAGGAGGAGGCCGGTGTGGAGGTCGACGTGCTCCTGGCCGACGCGGTAGCGGGTGCGGTGCCAGCGGACCCGGTCGGCGCCCGCCGCGACCCCGATGACCAGGACGGCTCCGGCGAGCACCTGGAGCACGGCCACGGGGAGGCTGAACCAGCGGGTGAGCCCGAGCGTGAGGGGGACGGCGGCGCCCGCGACGACCCCCGCCACGACGAGTGCGGTGACCAGGACCGTACGGGGGTCGAGGCGGCTCCAGTCGGCGGGCGGGGCGACGGTGCTCATGTGGCGTCGCCGGGGGTGTCGCGGGTGATGCGGGTGAGCCGCTCGGCCAGGTCGGCGGCGACCTCGTGGTCCAGGCCCTCGATCCGTACCGCACCCTTGGCGGAGGCGGTGGTGACCGTGACGGTGGCGAGCCGGAAGAGCTGCTCCAGCGGGCCCCTTACCGTGTCCACGGTCTGGATGCGGGACATCGGGGCGATCCGCCACTCCTGCCAGAAGAAGCCGGTGCGGACGTACACCGCGTCCTCGGTGACCTCCCAGCGGTGCGTGCGGAACCACCACAGGGGGAAGAGGACGGCGGTCGCCGTGCCCGCCGCGGCCAGGACCGCGGCGGGCAGCAGCAGCCAGAAGCGGGCCGGCTCGATCAGCGCGCCCAGCACCGCGAGCGGCACGACGGGCACGGCGGTCATCAGCAGCCACTGCGCCCGCCACCAGCCGACGGCGCGCTCGTTCAGCGTGTTGCGCGGCGGCCGCAGCCGGACCGTCTCCCCCTCCCCCTGTGGCATCGGCTCAGCGCCCGCGCAGGGTGCGGTAGGCGTCGACCAGGGCGGCGGTGGAGCTGTCGAGCTGCCCGGCGTCCGCTCCCCCGTCACCGGTCAGCAGCGGTTCGATCTTCTTGGCGAGGACCTTGCCGAGCTCGACGCCCCACTGGTCGAAGGAGTCGATGTTCCAGATGGCGCCCTGGACGAAGACCTTGTGCTCGTACAGCGCGATGAGCTGGCCCAGGACCGAGGGGGTCAGCTTGTCGGCGAGGATCGTCGTCGTGGGGTGGTTGCCCCGGAACGTCTTGTGCGGGACCAGCTCCTCGGGCACGCCTTCCGCCCGGACCTCCTCGGGCGTCTTGCCGAAGGCGAGAGCCTGCGTCTGGGCGAAGAAGTTGGCCATCAGCAGATCGTGCTGGGCGATCAGCCCGGGCAGCAGGTCGTGGACCGGGGCGGCGAAGCCGATGAAGTCCGCCGGGATGAGCTTGGTGCCCTGGTGGATCAACTGGTAGTAGGCGTGCTGCCCGTTGGTACCGGGCGTGCCCCAGACGACCGGGCCGGTCTGCCACTCCACGCGGTCGCCCTCGCGGTCGACGGACTTGCCGTTGGACTCCATGTCGAGCTGCTGGAGATACGCGGTGAACTTGGACAGGTAGTGGCTGTAGGGCAGCACCGCGTGCGACTGGGCGTCGAAGAAGTTGCCGTACCAGACGCCGAGGAGGCCCAGCAGGAGCGGGGCGTTCTGCTCGGCGGGGGCGGTGCGGAAGTGCTCGTCGACGAGGTGGAAGCCGTCCAGCATCTCGCGGAAGCGGTCCGGGCCGATGGCGACCATCAGCGAGAGGCCGATGGCGGAGTCGTAGCTGTAGCGGCCGCCGACCCAGTCCCAGAACTCGAACATGTTGGCCGTGTCGATGCCGAACTCCTCGACCTTCTCGGCATTGGTCGACAGTGCTACGAAGTGCTTCGCGACGGCGTCCTGACCGGCCCTCAGCTCGGTCAGCAGCCAGTCGCGGGCGGAGGTGGCGTTGGTGATGGTCTCGATCGTCGTGAACGTCTTGGAGGCGATGACGAACAGCGTCTCGGCCGGGTCGAGATCCCGGACGGCCTCGTGGAGGTCGGCGCCGTCGACGTTGGAGACGAAGCGGAGGGTGAGGTCGCGGTCCGTGAAGGAGCGCAGCACCTCGTAGGCCATGGCGGGGCCGAGGTCGGAGCCGCCGATGCCGATGTTGACGATGTTCTTGACGGGCTTGCCGGTGTGGCCGGTCCACTGCCCGGAGCGGACCTGGTCGGCGAAGGAGGCCATCTTGTCGAGGACGGCGTGCACGGCCGGGACGACGTTCTCGCCGTCGACCTCGACGACCGCGTCGCGCGGGGCGCGGAGCGCGGTGTGCAGGACCGCCCGGTCCTCGGTGGTGTTGATCTTCTCGCCGCGGAACATCGCGTCCCGCAGCTCCGCGACCCCGGTGGCGGCGGCCAGCTCGCGCAGCAGGCGCAGCGTCTCGTCGGTGACCAGGTGCTTGGAGTAGTCGAGGTGGAGGTCGCCGACCCGCAGGGTGTAGGCGGTGCCCCGCTCCGGCTGCCGCGCGAACAGCTCGCGCAGCCGGGGTGCGCCGAGCTCCTCACGGTGCTTGGCGAGAGCCGTCCACTCGGGCGTCTGGTTGAGCTTGGTTCGGCTTGCTGCGTTCATCCGGGATATCAGCCCACTTCTCACTCGTCATCAGCATCCCCGCTGCCCCTCCAACCTAATTGATCGAGGAGGCCGACGGCGTGGAGGAGGAGGGTGGCGCGGGAACGCGATACGGCCGGACACCTGTGGGGTGTCCGGCCGGTGAACGACTGGGGTTTCCGTGGAGCTGTGCGGGGAGATGTCAGATCTCGCCGCGGAGTTTGGCCAGTGCCTCGGCGAGGATCGCCTCGCCGTCCTCGTCGCTGCGCCGCTCGCGTACGTACGCCAGATGCGTCTTGTACGGCTCGGTGCGGGGCGGGTCGGGCGGGCTGTCCTTGTCCTGGCCGGCCGGGAAGCCGCAGCGCGGGCAGTCCCAGGTGTCCGGCACCTGCGCGTCATGGGCGAAGCTCGGCTGCGTCTCGTGCCCGTTCGAGCACCAGAAGGAGATGCGGGCGCGCGGCGCGGACTCACCGCGCTCGGCCTCCCCCATCGGCCCCGCTCCGACCCGGCTTCCCCGGATCGCGTTGCCACTTGCCACGGTCGTAACTCCCTGCGTGATGGTGCTCGAAGGATGCCTCAGTCTACGTAAGGCCCAACGTGCGTCCAGTGGAAGGAGTTACACCGTTACCGGAATCGCGGAACGGGTCGTTCAGTCGAGCTTGATGAGCAGACCGAGGACGACGATGCACGCGAACCAGACCAGACCGACCACCACGGTGATCCGGTCGAGGTTACGCTCGGCGACCGAGGAGCCACCGACGGAGGACTGCATTCCGCCACCGAACATGTCGGAGAGGCCGCCGCCCTTGCCCTTGTGCATGAGCACCAGCAGCATCAGCAGCAGGCTGAAGACGATCAGGGCGATCTGGAACGCCAGAATCACGGCTGGTCCCTACTTTCCGGATTTCTCGAATACTGCCTGTACGTACAGCGGGGGCCGGAGGGTGACCACCCCCTCGGCCCCCGCAAGGGTACGACGGATCGGCGCTACCGCATACTCACTGGTCGCGGAAGCGGACGATCTTGACGAACTCGTCGGCGTCCAGCGCGGCGCCGCCGATGAGGGCGCCGTCCACGTCGGGCTGCGCCATGATCGCGGCGACGTTGCCGGACTTGACGGAGCCGCCGTACTGGATGCGGACGGCGTCGGCCAGCTCCTGCGAGTACAGCTCGGCGAGACGGCGGCGGATCGCGCCGCAGACCTCCTGGGCGTCCTCGGGGGTGGCGACCTCGCCGGTCCCGATGGCCCAGACCGGCTCGTAGGCGATGACGATGGTCTCGGCCTGCTCGGCCGGGATGTCCTTCAGGGCGCCGTCGAGCTGCGCGAGGGTGTAGGAGACCTGGTCACCGGCCTTGCGGATGTCCAGGCCCTCGCCGACGCAGAGGATCGGGGTCAGGCCGCATCTGAAGGCCGCCTTCACCTTGGCGTTGCAGATCTCGTCGCTCTCGGCGTGGTACTGGCGGCGCTCGCTGTGGCCGACGGCCACGTAGGTGCAGCGCAGCTTGGCGAGCATGGGGCCGGAGATCTCACCGGTGTACGCGCCGGAGTCGTGCGCCGAGATGTCCTGGGCGCCGTACTTGATCTTCAGCTTGTCGCCGTCGACGAGGGTCTGCACGGAGCGCAGGTCGGTGAAGGGCGCCAGGACGGCGACCTCGACGTCCTCGTAGTCCTTGTCGGTCAGCGCGAAGGAGAGCTTCTGGACGTGGGCGATGGCCTCGAGGTGGTTGAGGTTCATCTTCCAGTTGCCCGCCATCAGCGGGGTGCGGGTGGTCATGAAAGGTCAGTCCTCCAGTGCGGCGAGCCCGGGAAGCGTCTTGCCCTCGAGGTATTCGAGGCTCGCGCCGCCACCGGTCGAAATATGTCCGAAAGCATTCTCGTCGAAGCCCAGGATGCGGACGGCCGCGGCGGAGTCGCCACCGCCGACGACGCTGAAGGCCGGGGAGTCGACGAGCGCCTGGGCGACCGCGCGGGTGCCGTCGGCGAAGTCGGGGTGCTCGAAGACGCCCATCGGGCCGTTCCAGAAGACGGTGGCCGCGTCGGCGAGCTTCGATGCGTAGAGCTTGTTGGTCTCGGGCCCGTTGTCCAGCCCCATCTGGCCGGCCGGCATGGCGTCGGCGGCGACGGTGGTGGGGTGGGCCGGGGCCTTGGTCTTCAGGTCGGGGAAGGCGGGGGCGACGACGACGTCGACGGGGAGGACGAACTCCACACCCTTCTCCTCGGCCCGGCGCAGGTACTCCTGCACGGCGGGGATCTGGTCCTCCTGGAGCAGCGAGCTGCCGACCTCGTGGCCCTGGGCCTTGAGGAAGGTGTACGCCATGCCGCCGCCGATGAGGATGCGGTCGGCCCGCTCCAGCAGGTGGTCGATCACGCCGAGCTTGTCGGAGACCTTGGCACCGCCGAGGACGACCGCGTACGGGCGCTGGACGTCGGTGGTGAGCTTCTTCAGGACGCCGACCTCGGTGGCGATGAGGTAGCCCGCGTAGTGCGGCAGCCGGGCCGGGAGGTCGAAGACCGAGGCGTGCTTGCGGTGTACGGCACCGAAGCCGTCGCCCACGTAGACGTCGGCGAGCTCGGCGAGCCGGTCGGCGAAGGCGCCGCGCTCGGCGTCGTCCTTGGAGGTCTCGCCGGGGTTGAAGCGGAGGTTCTCGATGACGGCGGCCTGGCCGTCGGCGAGGCCGGCGACCGTGGCGCGGGCGGACTCGCCGACCGTGTCGGTGGCGAAGGCGACGTCGGCGCCGAGGAGTTCACCCAGGCGGGCGGCGGCGGGCGCCAGCGAGAAGGCCGGGTCCGGGGCGCCCTTGGGGCGGCCGAGGTGCGAGGCGACGACGACACGCGCGCCGGCCTCGGCGAGCTTGGCGACCGTCGGGAGGACGGCGCGGATCCGGCCGTCGTCGGTGATCGTGGTGCCGTCCAGCGGCACATTGAGGTCGGCGCGGACGAATACCCGCTTGCCCGCGACCCCTTCGGCGAGAAGTTCGTCGATCGTCTTCATCTGTTCCGTTTACTCCTTGGAAGGACCGATGAGCATGCTAAGGGGCTCGCCCGGCGCGTCGTTGCGCCGGGCGAGCCCCTCAGTTCACATCGATGTGCCTGCCGACCCGAGGATCAGAGCTGCTCGCCGACGAAGACCGTGAGGTCGACGAGGCGGTTGGAGTAGCCCCACTCGTTGTCGTACCAGCCGAGGATCTTCACCGAGTTCCCCTCCTGGACCATGGTCAGGGAGGAGTCGAAGGTGCAGGACGACGGGTCGCCGACGATGTCCGAGGAGACGATCGGGTCCTCGGTGTACGTCAGGAAGCCCTTGAGGGCGCCGTCGTCGGAGGCCTTCTTGAACGCGGCGTTGACCTCGTCCTTGGTGACCTCGCGCTGGAGGGTGACGACCAGGTCGGTGGCGGAGCCGGTCGGGACCGGGACGCGCATCGCGATGCCGTCGAGCTTGCCCTTGAGCTGCGGGAGGACCAGGGCGGTGGCCTTCGCGGCACCGGTCGTGGTCGGGATGATGTTCTCGGCGGCGGCGCGGGCGCGGCGCAGGTCCGAGTGCGGGAAGTCCAGGATGCGCTGGTCGTTGGTGTAGGCGTGGACCGTCGTCATCAGACCCTTGACGATGCCGAAGTTCTCGTCGAGGACCTTGGCCATCGGCGCCACACAGTTGGTGGTGCAGGAGGCGTTGGAGATGACGTTGTGCTGGGCCGCGTCGTACTGGTCCTGGTTGACGCCCATCACGATGGTGATGTCCTCGTCCTTGGCCGGAGCCGAGATGAGGACCTTCTTGGCGCCGCCCGCGATGTGCTTCTCGGCGTCGGCCTTCTTGGTGAAGATGCCGGTCGACTCGATGACGATGTCGACGCCCAGCTCACCCCAGGGGATGTCGGCCGGGTTGCGCTCGGAGAGCACCTTGATGGTGTGACCGTCGACGGTGATGGTGTCGGCGGTGTGGCTGACCTCTGCCTTGAGGCGGCCCAGGATGGTGTCGTACTTCAGCAGGTGTGCAGTGGTCGCAGTGTCACCCAGGTCGTTGACAGCCACGATCTCGATGTCCGCACCCTGCTCGAGCAGCGCGCGGAAGTAGTTGCGACCGATGCGGCCGAAGCCGTTGATGCCTACGCGGATCGTCACGAACCGATCTCCTCGTTAGGTACGCCGGTTTTCGACGCCGGCGAGTTGTATAGGGATGTCCCCGACCGCTTCCGACCCTACCTCTCCGAGGGCCGGGGAGTGACATCGAGAGGGGCACTGTGCGCCACCGGAAACGACCGGAGGCCCGTACTCGCCAGTAGGAGTACGGACCTCCGTTTCGCCTGCCGGGACATGCGTCCCGGTGGCCCGGGACCGAGGTCCCGGTGGGTTCGGGACCAACGTCCCCCGCCCGCCGCCGAGTCAGCCGACCAGGCCGTCGGCGAGCTCCTCGCTGAGGGTCGCCTCGGTCCCCGGGATGCCCAGGTCCTGGGCCCGCTTGTCGGCCATCGCGAGCAGCCGGCGGATCCGGCCGGCCACCGCGTCCTTGGTCAGCGGCGGGTCGGCGAGCGCGCCCAGCTCCTCCAGGGAGGCCTGCTTGTGCTCCATGCGCAGCCTTCCCGCGGCGGCGAGGTGCTCGGGGACCTCCTCGCCGAGGATCTCCAGCGCGCGCCCCACCCGGGCCCCGGCGGCGACCGCGGCGCGGGCCGAGCGGCGCAGGTTCGCGTCGTCGAAGTTGGCGAGCCGGTTGGCCGTGGCGCGGACCTCGCGCCGCATCCGCCGCTCCTCCCAGGCGAGCACAGCGTCGTGGGCGCCGAGCCGGGTCAGCAGGGCGCCGATCGCGTCGCCGTCGCGGACGACCACGCGGTCCACGCCGCGCACCTCGCGGGCCTTGGCGGCGATGGAGAGCCGGCGGGCCGCGCCGACCAGGG
Source organism: Streptomyces globisporus C-1027 (assembly GCF_000261345.2). Taxonomy (NCBI): domain Bacteria; kingdom Bacillati; phylum Actinomycetota; class Actinomycetes; order Kitasatosporales; family Streptomycetaceae; genus Streptomyces; species Streptomyces globisporus. The sequence continues at coordinate 1,701,534 of NZ_CP013738.1, forward strand.
CGAGGGCCGCCTCGGGGCCCGGGCAGGTGACCTCCAGGGAGGAGGAGCGGCCGGGCTCGGTGAGCGAGCCGTGGGCGAGGAAGGCACCGCGCCAGGCCGCCTCGGCGTCGCAGGTGGCCCCCGAGACCACCTGCGGGGGCAGCCCGCGGATCGGCCGGCCGCGGCCGTCGACCAGACCGGTCTGGCGGGCCAGCTGGTCGCCGCCCGCCACCACGCGGACGACGTAGCGCGAGCCGCGCCGCAGTCCGCCGGGGGCCATCACGATCAGCTCCGAGCTGTGCCCGAAGATCTCCAGGATGTCGCGCTTGAGGCGGCGGGCGGCGTTGCCGGTGTCCAGCTCCGCCTCGATCACGATCCGGCCGCTCACCAGGTGCAGCCCGCCCGCGAACCGAAGAATCGCCGAGACCTCTGCTTTCCTGCAGCAGGTCCGGGTGACGGGAAGATGAGAGATTTCGTTCTTCACCGCTGGCGTCATCGCCATGGGCCGATCCTTCCATGCATCCGAAAAATACGGTCGTACGCGGCGGCCAACAGCTCCTGATCATGGACCGGAACGCCGTCGGGCGATGCCACCGGCGCCAGCTCGACCGCGGCTCCGAGCCGCTGGGCGGCGTCGGCGAGGGACTCACGGTCGGGCACGGCGGCCTCGTCGGCCAGCACCACGTCCAAGGCGAGTTTAGGGGCGTGTCGCCCCAAAACCTCCAAATGACGCTGCGGTGAGAAGCCTTCTGTTTCACCGGGCTGGGGCGCGAGGTTCAGCGAGAGGACCTTGCGGGCCTTCGTGGTGACCAGGGCGTCGAGCAGTTCCGGCACGAGCAGGTGCGGGATCACCGAGGAGAACCAGGAGCCGGGGCCGAGGACCACCCAGTCGGCGTCCAGGACCGCCGCCACGGCCTCCGGGACGGCCGGCGGGTCGGGCGGGACCACGTGCACGGACTGCACCTCGCCGGGCGTGAGCGCCACCGTGGCCTGGCCGCGCACGGTGACGATCGCGTCGGGCAGGTCGGGGTCGTGGCCCTTGACCAGTGCCTGGAGCTCCAGCGGGACCGCCGACATCGGCAGCACCCGGCCGTGCGCGCCGAGCAGCTTGCCGACCAGGTCGAGCGCCTGGACGTGGTCGCCGAGCTGCTCCCAGAGGGCGACGATCAGCAGATTGCCGACCGCGTGCCCGTGGAGGTCGCCCTTGGACTCGAACCGGTGCTGGACCACCTGGGACCAGGTGCGGCCCCAGTCGTCGTCGCCGCACAGTGCCGCGAGCGCCTTGCGGAGGTCGCCCGGCGGCAGCACGCCCAGCTCCTCGCGCAGCCGGCCGCTGGAGCCGCCGTCGTCGGCGACGGTGACCACGGCCGTGAGATCGCCGGTGATCCGGCGCAGCGCCGTCAGGGACGCCGAGAGGCCCATGCCGCCGCCGAGCGCGACGACCTTGGGCTGAGCACCGCGCTTGCGGCCCGAGAGCGCCGATGTGGCGCGGCTCAGGCGCCGCATCCGCAGATTGCGTCCGGTCACTCTCGCCCCATGTCGCGGTGCACGAGGACGGTCTCGATGCCTTCGGCGGCGAGGCGGGCGGAGAGCTTCTCGGACATGGCGACGGAGCGGTGCTTGCCGCCGGTGCAGCCCACGGCGATGGTCACGTACCGCTTGCCCTCGCGGCGGTAGCCCGCGGCGATCAGCTGGAGCAGCTCGGTGTACTGGTTGAGGAACTCCTTGGCGCCCGGCTGGTCGAAGACGTAGTCGGACACCTCCTCGTTGACGCCGGTGAAGGGGCGCAGCTCGGGGACCCAGTGCGGGTTCGGCAGGAAGCGGCAGTCGACGACCAGGTCGGCGTCGACGGGCAGGCCGTACTTGTAGCCGAAGGACATCACCGTGGCCCGCAGCTCCGGCTCGGACTCGCCCGCGAACTGGGCGTCCATCTTGGCCCGCAGCTCGTGCACGTTGAGGCTGGAGGTGTCGATGACCAGGTCGGCGTCGCCGCGCAGCTCGCGCAGCAGGTCGCGCTCGGCCGCGATGCCGTCGACGATGCGCCCGTCGCCCTGGAGGGGGTGCGGGCGGCGGACGGACTCGAAGCGGCGCACCAAGGCGTCGTCGGAGGACTCCAGGAAGACGATCCGCCGGGTGACGTGCTTGGCCTCCAGGTCCGCGAGGGATTCGCGGAGGTTGTCGAAGAACCGCCGGCCGCGTACGTCGACGACGACGGCGATCCGGGCCACGTTGCCCTGGGACCGGGCGCCGAGCTCGACCATCGTGGGGATCAGCGCGGGCGGCAGGTTGTCGACGACGAACCAGCCGAGGTCCTCCAGACACTTGGCGGCGGTGCTGCGGCCGGCGCCCGACATCCCGGAGATGATCACCAGCTCGGGGATGGCCGCGTCACCCGTCTCGTTCGGGGTGTTCGTACTCACGTCTGCTGCTCCGTCTGCTCGGTGTGCTCGGTCTGCGGTGTGCTCTGTGTGCTGTGCGGTCTCGTGGCTGTTCTCGGTCATGAGCTGCCCCCGTCGTCCTCTTCAATGATCTCTCCTGTGGCCGTGTTCACGGCAGGTGCCGCGGGAGCGGTCGAGGCGAGGGCGGCGGCCACCGATTCCGCCGTCCTTCGCCCTATCCCGGGGACCTCGCAGATCTCGTCGATTGTCGCCTGCCGGAGCTTCTTCACCGAGCCGAAATGCTTGATCAGTGCCTGCTTCCGGGTCTCGCCGAGGCCGGACACGTCGTCGAGGGGGCTGGTGCGGATGCGCTTGGCGCGTTTGGCCCGCTGGTAGGTGATGGCGAAGCGGTGCGCCTCGTCCCGGACGCGCTGGAGGAGGTAGAGGCCCTCGCTGGAGCGGGGCAGGACCACGGGATCGTCGTCGTCGGGGAGCCAGACCTCTTCGAGGCGCTTGGCGAGGCCGCAGACGGCGATGTCGTCGATGCCCAGCTCGTCCAGGGCGCGCTTGGCGGCGGCCACCTGGGGCTGCCCGCCGTCGACGACGACGAGCTGCGGCGGGTAGGCGAACCGCTTGGGACGGCCGTCGTCCTCCCGGGGCTCGGTGTCCTTTGCGACGGCGGTGGGCTCGCCGTCTCCGACGGCCGGGCCTGCGGCGGGGACCGGGCCGGGAACGGGGCCGGAGGGGGCGGGGCCGTCGGCCGGGGTACCCGTCGGCTGCTCCTCCCACTCCCCCGTGCGCTCCTTCTCCTGGAGGTAGCGCCTGAAGCGGCGGCCGATCACCTCGTGCATCGAGCGGACGTCGTCCTGGCCCTCGAAGCCCTTGATCTGGAAGCGGCGGTACTCGCTCTTGCGGGCGAGGCCGTCCTCGAAGACCACCATGGAGGCCACCACGTCGTCGCCCTGCAGGTGGGAGATGTCGTAGCACTCGATGCGCAGCGGGGCGGTGTCCAGGCCGAGCGCCTCGGCGATCTCCTCCAGGGCGCGGGAGCGGGTGGTCAGGTCGGAGGCGCGCTTGGTCTTGTGCAGCCCGAGGGCCTGCTGGGCGTTGCGCTGGACCGTGGCCATGAGGTCCTTCTTGTCGCCGCGCTGCGGGATGCGCAGGCTCACCTGGGAGCCCCGGCGCTCGGCGAGCCACTGGGAGACCGCTTCGGTGTCCTCGGGCAGGGCGGGGACCAGGACCTCCTTGGGGACGGCGTCGCCGCGCTCCTCCCCGTACAGCTGCTGGAGGGCGTGCTCGACGAGGCCGGAGGTGTCGACCGCCTCGACCTTGTCGGTGACCCAGCCGCGCTGGCCGCGCACCCGGCCGCCGCGTACGTGGAAGATCTGGAGGGCGGCCTCCAGCTCGTCCTCGGCGACGGCGATCAAGTCGGCGTCGGTGGCGTCGGCCAGGACGACGGCGCTCTTCTCCATGGCCCGCTTGAGGGCCCCGGCGTCGTCGCGGAGGCGGGCGGCCCGCTCGTACTCCATCTCCTCGGCCGCCTGCATCATGTCCTTCTCCAGGCGGCGGATGTAGGTGCCGGTGCGCCCGGCCATGAAGTCGCAGAAGTCCTCGGCCAGATCCCGGTGTTCCTCGGGGGTGACCCGGCCGACGCAGGGGGCGGAGCACTTGCCGATATAGCCCAGCAGGCAGGGACGGCCGGTGCGCTCGGCGTTCTTGAAGACCCCGGCGGAGCAGGTGCGGACGGGGAAGACGCGGAGCATCAGGTCGACCGTCTCGCGGATCGCCCAGGCGTGGCCGTACGGACCGAAGTAGCGCACGCCCTTCTTCTTGGCGCCGCGCATCACCTGGACGCGGGGGAACTCCTCGTTGAGCGTGACCGCGAGGTAGGGATAGCTCTTGTCGTCCCGGTACTTGACGTTGAACCGGGGGTCGAACTCCTTGATCCAGGAGTACTCCAGCTGGAGCGCCTCGACCTCGGTGGAGACGACCGTCCACTCGACGGACGCGGCGGTAGTGACCATGGTGCGCGTACGCGGGTGGAGATTGGCCAGGTCCTGGAAGTAGTTGGCCACGCGCTGGCGCAGGTTCTTGGCCTTCCCGACGTAGATCACCCGGCGGTGCTCGTCGCGGAACTTGTAGACCCCCGGGGAGTCGGGGATCTGTCCCGGCTTGGGGCGGTAGCTGGAGGGGTCTGCCATGTCTCACACCCTACTTGCGGGCAGTGACAGTGCGTCGTCCTCACGTCTTGCCGGGGGCGGTGCCGCGCTCCGGAGTGCCGTGGGGTGTTCCGCACCCCGGAGCGCGGGCCGACGGGCCGCTGGAGTCGCCGCTCAGGCGTCCGTGGCCGGGGATCGCCCGGTACGGCTCCGGCGGCGCAGCGCGGCGGCCCCGCACAGGACCAGGGCGAGCAGCGCCCCGGCGCCGGCGGTGGTGGAGACCGCGGTCAGAGCCGTGTCGGGGCCCTGGGCCGCGCCGGCCAGTGCGGGGCTTGTGCCGCGGTCCGGGGCGGCCTGGTCCGCCGCCGGGCCCGAGACGGGGCCAGGGGCGGGCGCGGATCCGCCGGCCGGTCCGGTTGCCGCGTCGGGGCCGTAGCCGCCCGCCTTGCCGGAGCGGGCGTATCCGGAGCCGGGCAGCTTGTCGCCGTAGGCCTCCTGCACCCGGGTCCGGTAGGCGTCGAGCGTGGCGCCCTTGGCTCCGACGGCGGCCTTCGCGTCCTGGTCGAGCGGGAGCACCCGGGAGCCGTCGTGGACGTACCAGGCGTCGATCTGCGGTTCGCGGAAGACGGTGCCGCCGGGGAGCGCGCGGGCCCCCTGGGCGACGTAACGGGCCTCGTCGTCGCCGGTGGCGATGTTCACCACCTGCCAGTCGCCGTCGGCGCTTGCCCCGGGGAGGGTCCACAGGGAGGCCTTCTGGCCGTCGGAGGAGACGGCGGTGCTGGCGAGGTAGTCCAGGGTGCTCGGGGCGGCCCCGGGCTTTCCGGCGACGAAGGCGGCCGAGAGCGTGCGGACGGGAACGGCCTCGCCCTCGATCCTCGGTGCGCTGGCCTTCCTGCTCACCGCGCCCTCCCGGGCGAAGAACCGGGACAGGGTGTCCAGGGTCGCCGGCTCGGTCGCGGCCTCGTGGGCGGCTTCGAGGGTCGACGCGGTCAGCTTGGGCGGGGCCGCGCGGCCGTCGTCGGCGAGGGCGGGAGCGGCGGCGGTGAACAGGGCGGCACCGGTGAGGGCGGTGGCGACGGCGATGCGCCGGGTGGTGGCCGCGTTCCGCGTGGTGGCTGTGCGCCGGGTGGTGGAGTTCATGTCCTCACGCTCCGATCCGGTAGAGCGAGTGGGTCCAGGAGAACTCGTTGTTGTTCACGTACCAGGCGTGCGAAGCCCAGTTGTAGCGGTCGCTGGAGGGCCAGGGATCGCCCCAGTAGACCCAGCTGTTGGCGTCGTCGTACCCGTAGATGACATGCATGTGGCCGCCGCCGGACGACCACTGGATCCGGGTCTCGATGGGGCGCTGGGCGGATATCTCGGCCTGCACGGTCGGGTAGCGCAGCCAGCCGGTGACGTAACTGCCGGGCCTGACCCCGGCCCAGGACAGGCCGGTCTGGACATTGCCCAGGGTGGCCTGCGAGTTGGGGCACTGGGTGTTCTGGTTGCGGTTGAAGGCGGCGTTGCAGAACTGGTTCTGGGAGTAGCTGCGGCCGAACCAGGCGGCGATGGTGTTGCCGCCGGCCGCCCAGCACCAGTTGCTCTGCTGCTGCGCCTGCATGGTGATGTTCAGCCGCTGGGCGGCGGCGACGGTGGAGCCGGTCGAGGCGGGGGACTGGACGGCGGTGGCGGTGGCTGTGGGGACAGCAAGGAGGGCGGCGGCCAGAAGGGCGGTGAACGAGAGCCTTCCGCGCCTTCCGGACCTCAGGGGCCGTCTGGGGCTGACTTTTCGGTTGCGCATGGCGTTCCTCCCGAAACGGGGGTGGGGATCGGAGGAGCGCGTCCGGACGCTGACAAAGAGCATCCGGCGTTGTCCGGAGCAGGTCAACACGCTTCAATGCGAGGTGACATCACGGTGTGAACGGCACGGCGTCCGTGTGAACGGCACCGCCCCGGTCACCTGCTCCCCCGCATCCCCCGGGGGTCGGTGTCGCCACTCCCCACGTGAACGTTCACCGGAGGCCCGCCCATGCGGCAGACCGAGACCGAGACCGAACTGGCGCAGGTGCTGCGGACCGGACCGTTCCATCTGGCGTTGCGCACGGCCCTGTCGGTGCGCGGGCTGCCGCTCCAGCGGGTGCAGCACCATCTGGCGCACCGGGGCGTCAAGCTCGGGGTGACGAGCCTCAGTTACTGGCAGCAGGGGGTGCGCCGCCCCCGGCGGGCCGAGTCGCTGCGGGCCGTACGGGCGCTGGAGGAGGTGCTCGCGCTGCCGGACGACTCGCTGCTGCGGCTGCTGCGCGACGGCGACGCCCCGGGCGAGGGGGACCGCCCGGCGGGACGCTCGTACCGGTCGCTGATGGAGGCGTCGGGCTCGGTGGAGCGGCTCCTCGCGGCGATGGAGTCACCCGTGGACGGCGGGCTGCACACGGTGGGCCACCAGGAGCGGGTACGGATCGGGGCGCGCCGGGAGCTGGCCGGCCGCACCTCCCGGCATGTGGTGCGCGCGCACCGGGACGGCGTGGACCGCTATCTCGCGGTGCACCGGGGCGACCCCGGCTGCGACCCGTCGCGGATCGCGGTGCGGGCCCTGGAGAACTGCCGGACGGGCCGGGTCCGCTGGGACGGGGACGCGGGGGTGCTGGTGGCGGAGCTGCTGTTCGACACCCGGCTGCGGTCCGGCGAGACGTACCTCTTCGGGTACGGCTTCGACGACGGTACGGGTGGGGCGAGCGGTGAGTACGTACGCGGCTTCACCTTCGGGGGCGGCCAGTACGTGCTCCAGGTCGGCTTCGACGAGGCCGCGCTCCCGGTGCGGTGCCGCCGGTTCGCCCAGGCGTCGGCGGGAGCGGCGCGCGGGGCCCGCGGGGACCTCACCCTGACCGGTCGGCACCGGACCGTGCACCTGGTGGAGGAGGGCGTACGGCCGGGACTGATCGGGATCGACTGGGACTGGGAGTGAGGGGCGGCCGGTGAGCCGACGAGCCGGCGCTCGTGGTTCAGGCGTCGGGGCCCGCGATCAGGTTTCCGCCCTCGGCGGTGAGGGGGACGGCGGGCAGCGGCACGGTGGCCGGGCCCTCGATGACCTCGCCGGTGGTCGTGTCGAAGCGGCTGCCGTGGCAGGGGCAGTGCCCCTCGGTGCCCTCGATCTTGGTCAGGACGCAGCCGCCGTGGGTGCACTGGGCGCTGAACGCTTTGTACTCGCCCTTGGCCGGGCAGCTCACGACGAGGCGCGCTTCCCGGTAGAGCTTGGCACCGCCGACCGGCACCTCGGAGGCCGCGCCGAGGGGAACGGGGGCGGTCGGCGTGGGGTTCTTGGCATGCCCGAGCTTGGACTCGGTCGAGCAGGCGGCCGCTCCCAGCCCGGCGGCACCGGCGAGCGCGGCGCCCTTCAGCACGGTACGGCGGGCGGCGGGCAGGCCGGGCATGCGGACTCCACGGGGTGTCGTTCGAGGCGGATCGCGGTGGATCACCGCGGTCGGGATCGCCGGACGGGCGCGGAGCGACGACGGCGGCCGCGTGTGCCGGTGACAGAACCGACGATACCGGCGGGGATCGGGAGCCTTGCGGGCGGGCCGGTCGAGAGGGGACGGCCGCGGGCGCGGCTGGCCGCCTGGGCAGGGTCTCAGCGGGTCCGGTCCCGTCTCCGCCCAGGACGGCCGCCTACGCCGGTGGCGGCGGCCCCCCTCGTCCTGCGGGGGCCGCCGCCATCGGTGAGCCCGGGGCTGGGGGGTGTCCGGCGGATCAGGCCCCCGGTCATGATCCGCCGGACGCCCCCTAGGCCTTGCGGGCCCGGGTCGTCTTCTTGGCGGCAGCGGCCTTCGTGCCGGTGGCCGTGGCCTTCGCCTTGGTGGCCGTGGCCTTGGTGGCCGTGGCCTTCTTGGCGGCTGCCGTCTTCTTCGCCGGGGCGGCCTTGCGGGCGGCCGTCTTGCGGGGGGTCCCGCCCGAGGGCACCACGGCCTCGGCGATCCGGTCCGCGTCCAGGATTCCCTGGAGGAACTTCCCGGTGTGGCTGGCGGGCACGGAGGCGACCTGCTCCGGTGTTCCCTCGGCGACGACCAGTCCGCCGCCGTTGCCGCCCTCGGGGCCCATGTCGACCACCCAGTCGGCGGTCTTGATGACGTCGAGGTTGTGCTCGATGACGATCACCGAGTTGCCCTTGTCCACCAGGCCCGAGAGCACCGTGATCAGCTTGCTGATGTCCTCGAAGTGCAGACCGGTGGTCGGCTCGTCCAGGACGTAGACCGTGCGGCCGGTCGAGCGCTTCTGGAGCTCGCTCGCCAGCTTGACGCGCTGCGCCTCACCGCCGGAGAGCGTCGGCGCGGACTGGCCGAGCCGGACATAGCCGAGGCCCACGTCGTTGAGGGTGCGCAGATGGCGGGCGATCGCCGGGACGGCCTCGAAGAACTCCAGGCCCTCCTCGATCGGCATGTCCAGCACCTCGGCGATGGACTTGCCCTTGTAGTGGACCTCCAGGGTCTCCCGGTTGTAGCGCGCACCGTGGCAGACCTCGCACGGGACGTACACGTCGGGCAGGAAGTTCATCTCGATCTTGATCGTGCCGTCGCCGGAGCAGTTCTCGCAGCGGCCGCCCTTGACGTTGAAGGAGAAGCGGCCCGGCAGATAGCCGCGCACCTTCGCCTCCATCGTCTCGGCGAACAGCTTGCGGACGTGATCGAAGACTCCGGTGTACGTCGCCGGGTTGGACCGGGGGGTCCGGCCGATCGGCGACTGGTCGACGTGCACCACCTTGTCGACGAGGTCGTCGCCGTCGACCCGGGTGTGGCGGCCGGGCACCGACTTGGCGCCGTTCAGCTCGCGGGCCAGGTGGGTGTAGAGGATGTCGTTGACCAGGGTCGACTTCCCGGACCCGGAGACGCCGGTGACGGCGGTGAGGACGCCGAGCGGGAAGGAGACGTCGATGTCCTGGAGGTTGTTCTCCCGGGCGCCGTGCACGGTGAGGCTACGGGCCGGGTCGACCGGGCGGCGGATGTCCGGAGTCGGGATGGACCGCTTGCCGGACAGATACTGGCCGGTGATCGAGGCCTTGTTCCCCAGCAGCTCCTTGAGCGAGCCGGAGTGGACGACCTTGCCGCCATGCTCACCGGCGCCGGGGCCGATGTCCACGACCCAGTCGGCGACCTTGATGGTGTCCTCGTCGTGCTCGACGACGATGAGCGTGTTGCCCATGTCGCGCAGCCGGACCAGGGTTTCGATGAGCCGGTGGTTGTCGCGCTGGTGCAGGCCGATGGACGGCTCGTCCAGGACGTACAGCACGCCGACCAGGCCGGAGCCGATCTGGGTGGCGAGCCGGATGCGCTGGGCCTCGCCGCCGGACAGGGTGCCGGCCGCGCGGTTCAGCGACAGATAGTCGAGGCCGACGTCGACGAGGAACTTCAGCCGCTCGTTGACCTCCTTGAGCACCCGCTCGGCGATCTTCTTGTCGCGGGCGTTCAGCTTGAGGCGGCCGAGGAACTCGGCGCACTCGCTGATCGACATCGCGGCGACCTCGGCGATGGACTTCTCCATCACCGTCACCGCGAGGACGATCGGCTTGAGCCGGGTGCCCTCACAGGTGGGGCAGGGCACCTCGCGCATGTAGCCCTCGAAACGCTCCCGGCTGGAGTCGCTCTCGGCCTCGGTGTGGCGCCGCTTGACGAACTGCACCGCGCCCTCGAAGGCGGGGGTGGTGTAGGCGCGCTCGCGCCCGTAGCGGTTGCGGTAGCGGACCTCGGTCTGGATCTTGTGGCCGAAGAGCAGGGCCTTCTTGGCCCGCTGCGGCAGCCCGGCCCAGGGGATGTCCGTACGGAAGCCGAGGGCTTCGGAGAGCGCGCCGATCAGCCGGCCGAAGTACTCCTTGGTGTGGCCGTGGGACCAGGGGTGGATGGCTCCCTCGTCGAGGGACTTCTCCTCGTCCGGGACGATCAGCTCCGGGTCGACCTCCATGCGGGTGCCGATGCCGGTGCAGTCGGGGCAGGCACCGAAGGGCGAGTTGAAGGAGAAGGAGCGCGGCTCCAGCTCCTCGAAGGAGAGGTCGTCGTACGGGCAGTAGAGGTGCTCGGAATACATCCGCTCGCGCTCGGGGTCGTCCTCGGGGAGGTCGACGAAGTCGAGCACGACCATGCCGCCGGAGAGGCCGAGCGCGGTCTCGACCGAGTCGGTCAGCCGGCGCTTGGCGCTGTCCTTGACGGTGAGGCGGTCGACGACCACCTCGATGGTGTGCTTCTCCTGCTTCTTGAGCGTGGGCGGCTCGGCGAGCTGGATGGTCTGGCCGTCGACCCGGGCGCGGCTGTAGCCCTTGGTCTGGAGGTCGGCGAAGAGGTCGACGAACTCGCCCTTGCGCTCGCGCACCAGCGGCGAGAGGACCTGGAAGCGGCTGCCCTCGGGCAGGCCGAGGACCTTGTCGACGATGGCCTGCGGCGACTGCCGGGAGATGGGCCGGTGGCACTCGGGGCAGTGCGGCTTGCCGATCCTGGCGAAGAGCAGCCGGAGGTAGTCGTAGACCTCGGTGATGGTGCCGACCGTCGAGCGCGGGTTGCGCGAGGTCGACTTCTGGTCGATGGAGACGGCCGGGGACAGACCTTCGATGAAGTCGACGTCCGGCTTGTCCATCTGGCCGAGGAACTGCCGGGCGTACGAGGAGAGGGACTCCACGTAGCGGCGCTGCCCCTCGGCGAAGATCGTGTCGAACGCGAGGGACGACTTGCCCGACCCGGAGAGCCCGGTGAAGACGATGAGGGAGTCGCGGGGCAGGTCGAGCGAGACGTTCTTCAGGTTGTGCTCGCGCGCGCCACGGACGATGAGACGGTCGGCCACGCCGGTCCGCACCTTTCTAGAGAGAAGCGGGGGAACTGAGCCCCTCTCCCAGGGTATGGGGGGCGCCACAGCGGTGTCAGAGGCTTTCGACTCCGAGCGTATAGCACGCACATTCGATTTACGGCCACCCTTCCCCTCCTTCACCCGAATGAGTGGCGGGGCTAGGCTCGGCCGCATGATTGATCATGCGCACGACCTGGGAGCTGTACGCGAAGCGACCGAACGGCTGCTCGACGCAGTCGGCAAACTGGACAACGCCGCTGTCGCCGAGCCGTCACGGTTGCCCGGATGGAGTCGGAGCCATGTCCTGACCCACCTGTCACGTAACGCCGACGCGATCGGAAATGTTCTCCGAGGCCTCCCGATGTACGCGAGCAGCGAAACCCGCGACGCCGACATCGCCGACGGCGCCCCCCGCCCGCTCGCCGAGCAGCTGGCCGACCTGCGGGAGACCGCGGACGCCCTTCAGGCGGTCAGCGCCGAACCGGCCGACTGGTCCCGTACGGTCGCCCTGCGCAACGGAGTGACGGACGCGGCGGCCCGGGTGCCCTTCCGGCGCTGGGTCGAGGTGGAGCTGCACCACGTCGACCTCGACATCGGCTACGAGCTGGAGGACCTGCCCGCCGAGTTCGTGGAGCGGGAGATCGCCTTCCTCGCCGATCGCTTCCTGGGCAACGAGAGCGTGCCCGCCACCGGGCTGACCGACCTCGACGGCCGCACCTGGAGCACGGGCGGCGGCCCGCCGAGCGACCTGGTAACGGTGCAGGGGCCCGCCGCGGAGCTGCTGGGCTGGCTCTGCGGCCGCCGTGACGGCTCCGCCCTGACGGTGGCCGGAGGCCCGTTGCCCACGCTGCCCCCGCTATAGGCTGAGCCGTATGACGTACAGCGGAGCGGTGAAGGTCGGCGGACCGGCGAGCGTGCACGAACTGACGGATCTGATGATCTCCAAGGTCGCCGTCGGCGCGATGAACAACAACGCGTATCTGCTGCGCTGCCGGGCCACCGGCGAGCAGCTGCTGATCGACGCGGCCGCCGAGCCGGAGACCCTGCTCGCGCTGATCGGTGACGACGGGATCACCTCCGTCGTCACCACCCACCAGCACGGGGACCACTGGCAGGCACTGGCCCAGGTGACCGGGGCGACGGGCGCCCGGACGTACGCGGGCCGCTACGACGCCGACGGCATCCCGGTGCCGACCGACGTCCTGGTCGAGGACGGCGACACGATCACCGTCGGCCGGGTCGAGCTGACCGCCCGCCATCTGGTCGGCCACACCCCGGGCTCCATCGCCCTGGTCTACGACGACCCGCACGGCGCCCCGCACCTGTTCACCGGGGACTGCCTCTTCCCCGGCGGGGTCGGGAACACGCACCAGGACCCCGAGGCGTTCGCGAGCCTGCTGAACGACGTCGAGACGAAGCTGTTCGACCGGCTGCCCGACGAGACGTGGGTCTACCCGGGCCACGGGCACGACACGACGCTGGGCGCCGAGCGCCCCCAGCTGCCCGAGTGGCGCGCCCGCGGCTGGTAGCCCGCACCCGCCGCCCCGCGCCTGCGGCGCACCCGTACCCTTCGCGTACGCGCCTTCCGGGCGCGCACGCGAAAGCGGCCGGGGTGGACGGCTCTCGCCGTGTCCACCCCGGCCGCTGCCGGTGTGTCCCTGTGCCGCTCGGGGCGGCCCCGGGTCAGCTGAGGGTCTTGCTCTCCTCGTCGGCCGGGCCGGCGGTCTCGGCCGCATCCGCCTTCGCGGCCTCCTCCGCCTCGGCCGCCGCCTGCTTCTTGCTGGCGATGAGGCTGGTGATCGTGGTGATCACCAGGACACCGCCGATGACGGAGAGCGAGAACGGGATGCTGATCTCGGGCGTGTGCACGCCGTTCTCGTGCAGGGCGTGCAGCACCAGCTTGACGCCGATGAAGCCGAGGATCACCGACAGGCCGTAGCTGAGGTGGACCAGCTTCTTCAGCAGGCCGCCGATGAGGAAGTACAGCTGGCGCAGGCCCATCAGCGCGAACGCGTTGGCCGTGAAGACGATGTACGGGTCCTGGGTCAGGCCGAAGATCGCCGGGATCGAGTCCAGCGCGAACAGCACGTCGGTCATACCGATGGCGAGCATGACCACCATCAGCGGGGTCATGATGCGCTTGCCGTTCTTCTGGATGAAGAGCTTCGTGCCGTGGTACTTGTCGTCGACACCGAAACGGGTCTCGATCTTCTTGAGGAGACGGTTCTCCTCCCAGTCCTCCTCGTCCTCGCCGGCCCGGGCCTCCTGGATGAGCTTCCAGGCGGTGTAGATCAGGAACGCGCCGAAGATGTAGAACACCCACGAGAAGTTCGCGATCACGGCGGCGCCGGCGGCGATGAAGATCGCGCGGAGCACCAGGGCGATGAGCACACCGATCAGCAGCACGCGCTGCTGGAGGTGCGAGGGCACCGAGAACTTCGCCATGATCAGGACGAAGACGAAGAGGTTGTCGACGCTCAGCGACTTCTCGGTGATGAATCCGGCGAAGAACTCGCCGGAGGCCTGGCTCTCGCCGACGACCATGAGGCCGACTCCGAAGAGGACGGCCAACGCGATCCAGACGATCGTCCAGATCCCGGCTTCCTTGGTCGACACGTCATGGGGCTTGCGCCCGATGAAGAAGTCGACGGCGATGAGGGCCGACAGACCAACGATGGTCAGGGCCCATACGGTCCATGAAACGTCCACTGCGCCTCCGGCAGTTCGCTACGGCTACTGAATCAGCGTCGTCGCTGCCGGAGGTCTCTTCCATCCCTGCGCGTGGTGCGCGCCTGGACCGACGCCCCGGGACCGATTGCGATCCGTATTGACGGGCACGTCGCGTAAGGAGTACTCCCCTCCGTTCCCCGAACAGTACAGGCATCACCAAGGGTAGGTAAAGAAAAGGGTAAAGAAGTCGTCAAAACCGCAGGTCGGATCCGTCTGCTCCGTCAGCGGCCGGCGGCTCTGCGGGCCGCTGCCACCGCCGTGAGCACCTGCTCCAGGACCTGGCTGCCCGGCGGGATCGTCAGCGGCTCGTACGTCCAGGCGTGCCCGACCCAGGGATCGGCGAGGTGGCTGTCGGCGACCGGGGTGATCCGCAGCAGCGAACGCCACAGCGGATCGAGGACCGGCCCGTACGCACTGGCGTCCTCCCGGTCCGCGACCATCAGGAGGTGCACCCCGACCGCGGGGCCCTCGTCGGCGAGGTAGCGGAGCTGGGTGACGGCGCGGTCGTCGAAGCCGTGCGGGAAGTCGTTGACCACCAGGAGCTGTTCGCCGGTGTCCAGGTCGGGCGGGAGCGAGTCGGCCGCCCGGGCCCGCACCGCCATCTGCACGAGGTCCACCCGCCGGGTGAGGTGGGCGAGGACGGAGGCCACTCCCCCGGGTCCGGCGGCGGGCGGTCCGGCGAGGACGCCCGACTCGACCAGCGGCGCGAGCGGACCGGCCGCCGACCCCGCCGGGTCGATGACGTGCACCGCGAACTCCCCGGGCGGATACACCGCGAGCAGCCGCGCCGCGTGCGCGACCGCGGTCTCCATGGCCAGCCGTCGCAGCCGGTCCGTGTCCATCAGGGTGGCCGCCTCGGACGCTGTCCGGCCGCTGTCCACCCACATCCCGCGCTCCAGCGGCAGCCGGACGAGCAGCGGGATGCGCAGGTCGGTGCGCTCGGGCAGATGGAGATCGCCGATGCGCAGGGCCATCGGTATCTCCATGGGGATCCGGTGGGCGTGCCAGACGGGGTTGCCCCAGCCCGCGTACGCCGCCGGAAGCGCGGGCTCGACGACGGCCGCCTCGGCGGCCAGCTGGGCCAGATCGCGGTCCAGGGCCTCCCGGGCCCGGGAGGCCAGCTCGTCGCGCTTGGCGCGGGCCGCCTCACGGGCGCGGTCGCCCGCTCCGCCGATCCGGTTGCGCGGGTCGGACAGGACACGGTCGATCTCCTGGTCCATCCGGGACTCGGCGAAGCCGACGGCGCTGCGGTGGGCGGCGACGGCGCGGGCCAGGTCCTCGAACATGCCCCAGATCTGGTTGTAGAGGCGCTCGTCCATCGACCAGCCGGTGGCGTCGCCCGCGACCGGCTGAGCGGGCTGTCCGGGCTGGGCGGGGGGCGCGGCGGGCGGCGGCGAGGGGGGCGCGGCATGCTGCCGCCGCGGGTGCGCGTAGTTGATGGGCCCACCGGTGGAGGGTCCCGCGGCCGAAGCTGCCGCGGCGGCCGGTCCGCGGGCGGTGTGCGGCTGGGTGGTGTGCGCCGGCCCGGTGGCGGCCGGGTCGGCCAGCGGCTCGGGGGGTTCCGGGGCCGGGGGCGGCGCGGTCGGCCGGTGGTCGGCGGAGCCCGTCGCGTGCCGTACGCGGTCGCCTTCCGTGCGGGGCGGCGGCGGGGCCACCGAGCGGGCCAGGCCCCGGGTGACGGCTTCCTGGATCGATCCGGCCAGGGCGGCTGGGTCGGTCACGCCCTGGTCGGCGAGCATCTCGGCGAGCCCGCCCGCATACCCCTGTCCGACGGCCCGGACCTTCCAGGCGTCCTGGCGGCGGTAGAGCTCCAGGGCGCTGACCGCGGACTCGGCGTCCAGGTCGGTGAGCGTGAAGGTGGCGATCTCGGTGCCGTCGAGCCCGGTGACGGCGACGAAGGGGGCGGGGACGGCACCGAACCGCACCGGGCCGCCGACTCCGACGGGCAGCGCGAGCAGCACGGTGACCCGGTGGGCGCCGGCGGGCAGGGCATCCAGATCGACGGCGAGCCGGTGGTCGGCCGCCGCCTGCTGGGAGACTTCGAGCCCGGGGAGCTGGGGCGAGCCGGGGTGGGCGATCCACTCGATGCCGCGCACCGTGCCCCGCTCGTCGCCGAGGGTGGCGCCCGCCACGACGGGCGTGCCCGCCGACACCCGGATCTCCAGACGGGTCTGGGGCAAGGTGTGGTTCTGCCCCCGGACCAGTTCGGCCGTCATGTCCCCTGTCCCCCTCGACGATGACCCGCGCGCCGCTGTGGGCGCCGGGCCGAGCGATGCCGTGTTCCTGCTGCGTACTGCCGTGCTGTGCGTGGGGCGGCTCCCGGCGGCCTGTGCCGCCGGGAGCCGCCCCCGCTCGTTTCGACGCCGGGTCGGGACCCGGACCCGCCCGGGTCCTACAGGTGCGGGAGGATCGACGGCATCAGGTCCTGGAAGGTGCGGCCGTTGGCCGGGTTCCCGAGGGCCGTCATCTTCCAGCCGGTGCCCGCGCGGTGCACCTTCGCCATGATCTGGGCGGTGTACTGGCCGCCGCCGTCGAGCGTGTACCGGGCGAGCTCCTGGCCGTTGGTCTCGTCGACGATGCGGCAGAAGGCGTTCTGGACCTCCTGGAACGTCTGCCCGGTGAAGGAGTTCACCGTGAAGACGATCTGGTCGATGTGGACCGGGACGCGCTGGAGGTCGACGAGGATCGCCTCGTCGTCGCCGCCGGAGCCCGCGCCGCCGACCAGGTTGTCACCGGTGTGCTTGACCGAGCCGTCATCGCTGACGAGGTGGCGGAAGAACACGACGTCGACGGGCTGCTTGTCGGCGAAGAGCACCGCCGAGGCGTCCAGGTCGACCTCGCGGGTGCGCGAACCGAACAGGCCACGGCGCGGAGCCGCCTGCCAGCCGAGCCCCATCCGTACCGCGGTCAGGGTCCCCCCGTCGCTCTTCTGCAGGTTGATGGCCTGGCCCTTGGTCATATTGACCGTCACGCGCTGTCCCCTCTCGGCATTGCCCCGCAGCCATCCGTGTGCGGTTTCCCCGCACCCTACGCATTCCACCCCGGGTGGCAGCAGGTTCGGTCCTTTTTTGTGTCGGTCTTGCAACACACCCGGCGCGGCCCGCCCGGTGCGGTGGAAACGGTGCCGGTCGCCGGTGCCGGGAGCGGCCCGGCCCCGCGGCCGGCACCGACGATCGACGGCGGAATCAGGCCATGCCCGCTTCCTTCATCTGCCGCAGTTCCTTCTTCAGTTCGCCGACCTCGTCGCGCAGCCGGGCGGCCACCTCGAACTGCAGATCCGCGGCGGCGGCCCGCATCCGGTCGGTCATCTCCTCGATGATCCCGGCCAGTTCGGTCGCGGGCCGGTCGCTGACGACCGCGCCGGCCTTGGCGGCCTTGCCCTTCCCCTTCGCCCCGCCCTGGGCCGCCTTGCCGCCGAGTGCGGGGACCGGGGCCTTGGTCTCCTTGCCCTGCCGGTAGCCGGTGCCGAGGAGCTGTTCGGTGTCGATCTCCTCGCGGGCGATGGTCGCGACGATGTCGTTGATCTTCTTGCGGAGCGGCTGCGGGTCGATGCCCCGCTCGGTGTTGTAGGCGATCTGCTTCTCGCGGCGCCGGTTCGTCTCGTCGATCGCCTGTTCCATGGCCGGGGTGACCTTGTCGGCGTACATGTGGACCTGGCCGGAGACGTTACGGGCGGCGCGGCCGATGGTCTGGATGAGCGAGGTGCCGGAGCGCAGGAAGCCCTGCTTGTCGGCGTCGAGAATGGCCACGAGGGACACCTCGGGAAGGTCGAGGCCCTCGCGCAGCAGGTTGATGCCGACGAGCACGTCGTACTCACCGGAGCGCAGCTCGCGCAGGAGCTCGATACGGCGCAGGGTGTCGACGTCGCTGTGCAGATAGCGGACCTGGATGCCGAGCTCCAGGAAGTAGTCGGTGAGGTCCTCGGCCATCTTCTTGGTGAGCGTGGTGACCAGGACCCGCTCGTCGCGCTCGGTGCGCTCGCGGATCTCGTGGACCAGGTCGTCGATCTGCCCCTCGGTGGGCTTGACCACGACCTGGGGGTCGACGAGACCGGTGGGGCGGATGATCTGCTCGACGAACCCGTCGCCGCGCGAGAGCTCGTACTTCCCCGGGGTGGCGGAGAGGTACACCGTCTGGTCGATCCGCTTCAGGAACTCCTCCCACTTCAGCGGCCGGTTGTCCATGGCCGAGGGCAGCCGGAAGCCGTGGTCGACGAGGGTCCGCTTGCGGGAGGCGTCCCCCTCGTACATCGCGCCGATCTGCGGGACGGTGACGTGGGACTCGTCCAGGACGAGCAGGAAGTCGTCCGGGAAGTAGTCGAGGAGGGTGTTGGGGGCGGTGCCGGGCGCGCGGTCGTCGAAGTGCATCGAGTAGTTCTCGACGCCGGAGCAGGTGCCGATCTGGCGGAGCATCTCGATGTCGTACGTGGTGCGCATGCGCAGGCGCTGGGCCTCCAGCATCTTGCCCTGCTTCTCCAGCTCGGCCAGGCGCTGCTCCAGCTCCTGCTCGATGCCGCTGACGGCCCGCTCCATGCGCTCGGGCCCGGCGACGTAGTGGCTGGCGGGGAAGACGTGGACCGTGGGGTCCTCGCTGATGATCTCGCCGGTGAGCGGGTGGAGCGTGGACAGGTTCTCGATCTCGTCGCCGAACATCTCGATGCGGACGGCGAGCTCCTCGTAGACCGGGAAGATCTCGATGGTGTCGCCCCGGACCCGGAAGGTGCCGCGGGTGAACGCCAGGTCGTTGCGGGTGTACTGCATCTCGACGAAGCGGCGCAGCAGCTGGTCGCGGTCGATCTCCTCGCCGACCTTGAGCTGGACCATGCGGTCCACGTACTCCTGGGGCGTACCGAGGCCGTAGATGCAGGAGACGGAGGCGACCACGACGACGTCGCGCCGGGTGAGCAGCGAATTCGTCGCGGAGTGGCGCAGCCGCTCGACCTCCTCGTTGATGGAGGAGTCCTTCTCGATGTAGGTGTCCGACTGCGGGACGTACGCCTCGGGCTGGTAGTAGTCGTAGTACGAGACGAAATACTCCACCGCGTTGTTCGGGAGGAGCTCGCGGAACTCGTTGGCCAGCTGGGCGGCGAGCGTCTTGTTCGGCGCCATCACCAGGGTGGGGCGCTGCAGCTTCTCGATCATCCAGGCGGTGGTCGCCGACTTGCCGGTGCCGGTCGCGCCGAGCAGGACGACGTCCTTCTCGTCGGCGCGGATACGCCGCTCCAGCTCGGCGATGGCCGTCGGCTGGTCACCGCTGGGCTGGTAGGGGCTGACGACCTCGAAAGGCCGCGTGGAACGTTCGATCTGGGAAACGGGCCGCATGCAACCACCGTACGACCCACCACTGACAACGGCCTCGGATCAGCGGTACCGGGCCCTTCCCGTGCCCTCCCGGGCGGTGCTCCGCGGGCGCCGGTCGCGCGCGTGGGGATCGTTCCGAGGGCGCTGTCGCGCCTGCGGGACCAGGTGGTCCCTGTGGTCCCCGGGGCGGTGGCCCGGGCGGGGCTCGCCCGTCACGGCCCCGGGGTCGAACAGGAGCACCACGGCGGCGAGGAGCAGGAAGCAGCCGGGGCCCACCAGCATCGGGCCGATCATCTCGGCGGGCCGGTCGCCGGACAGGACGGCGGACAGGTCGGACGGCAGGGTGGGCGGCAGGTGCAGGTGCACGTCGAGCGCCGCCATGCCGGTGTAGTGCATCCCGGTCACCGCGACGGCCATCAGAATGCTCGCGCCGAGGCCGGAGAGGGCACCCCGCAGGGTGACGGCCGCCCACAGCGCGCCCGTGGCGGCGCACCCGGCGATCAGCACCGAGAGGACGACGAGGGGGGTGTCGTACGCGAACTGCGCGGCCATGCGCATGCCCGCCATGCCGAGATAGTGCATCGAGGCGATGCCGAGGCCGGTGATGGTGCCGCCCGTGATCAACGCCATGCGGGTCGCGCCCCGGTACCCGACAATGAAGATGCCGATGCCGATCATGACCACGGCCACGGCCAGGCCGGCGAAGGTGAGGGGCTTGTCGTAGGAGATCGGCGTCTCCTGGACGGTGAAGCCCGTCATCGCGACGAAGTGCATGGTCCACACCCCGGAGCCGATGGAGAGCGAGCCCAGCGCCAGCCAGCCGACCCGACACGAGCGTGTGGCGTGAAGGGACCGGGTGGTGCAGCGGAGCCCGAGGGCGGCTCCCAAGGCGGCCATGAGGAACGCCGCGACCGGAGTCACCAGGCCGTAGGTGAATCCGTCGACTGTTCCTTGCATGCGCGTACGCCCTTCGAGAATGCCCGGGGTCGAGGAGGGTCCCCAAGGGGCGCGTCCCGGCAGACAGACAAAAGAAAGCGCATTTTATCGGCACGGCCGCACGCCGTGCTCCGGCGGTGGTCCCCGGGACCGAAGGTTCCGTTCATTTCGCGGCCATCGCCACCCCGCCGGGCGTTGGCGGGCCGCTGTCACTCTCTGCGTGTCCGCACACTCCCGACGTGAGGAGTCCCCGTGTTCGTCCGTACCGCAACCGCCTCCACCACGGCCGCCGCCCTGCTCGGCGCCGGCGCCCTGCTGCTGCCCGCCGACCGGCCCGAGGCCCCGGACCAGGTCTCCGCGCAGCGGGCGAACCCGGTCGTCGTGGCCCACCGGGGGGCGTCGGGCTACGCGCCGGAGAACACCCTCGCCGCCGTCGACGCCGCGGACGCGCTCGGCATCGACTGGGTCGAGAACGACGTCCACCGCAGCCGTGACGGGGTGCTCGTCGTGCTGCACGACACCGACCTGAAGCGCACGACGGACGTCGAGGAGGTCTTCCCCGACCGGGCGCCGTGGGCGGTCAAGGACTTCACCGCCGCGGAGCTGGCGAGACTCGACGCGGGCAGCTGGTTCGGGGAGCAGTTCACCGGGGCCCGGATCCCGACGCTGACCCAGTTCCTGAACCGCCTGGAGCGCAACCGGCAGAAGCTGCTCCTGGAGATCAAGAGCCCGGCGACCTACCCGGGCATCGAGCGGGACATCATCCGGACGCTGGGCCGGTCGGGGTGGCTGGACCGTTCCCACGTACGGGACCGGCTGGTCATCCAGAGCTTCGGCGCCGACAGCGTGAAGACGGTGCACGCGCTGCGCCCCGACATCACGACCGGCTTCCTGGGCACCCCGGCGGTGGCGGACCTGCCCTCGTACGCGGCGTTCACCGATCAGATCAACCCGTCGTACGCGACGATCGGCGCCGACTACGTGGCGGCCGTCCAGCGGCTCAAGGGCCCGCACGGCAAGCGTCTGCGGGTGAACACGTGGACGGTCAACAAGGCGGCGGACGCGGTGAAGGCCCGTGACTACGGGGTCGACGGCATCATCACCAACTTCCCCGACGTGGTCCGCGACGCGACGAGCTGACGCGGCGGGGGCGGCCTTCCGGCCTTCCCGGCTTCTCACCGATGGGCCCGTCGCTGTCAGTGGCGGGTCGTACGGTGGTCGGCATGGACAGCTACGGGGCCGGTGGAGAGCCGGCCGTCGAGTGGGACGTCGTGGACAGCGGCATCGGCCCGCTGCTGCTCGCGGCGACCGCGACGGGCCTGGTGAACGTGGCCTTCCACGCCCGCCCCGACGTCCGGGACACAGCCCTCGACCGGCTGCGGACCCGGTTCGGCACGGAGCCGGTGGCGGCGCCCGGCTCGGCCCGGCTCGCCGAGCCGATACGCGAGCTCGCGGCGTACTTCGCGGGTGAGCCGCGTGACTTCGATCTCGCTCTGGACTGGTCGCTGACCTCCGGCTTCCACCGTGAGGTGCTCCGCGAGCTGGCGTCCGGCGTGCCCTACGGGACGGTCGTCGGGTACGGCGATCTGGCCGCGCGGGTGGGCCGGCCGGAAGGAGCGCAGGCGGTGGGCGCGGCCATGGGGGCCAACCCGCTGCCGGTGGTGGTGCCGTGCCACCGGGTGGTGGAGAGCGACGGGGGCCTGGGCGGGTTCGGCGGCGGCCTGGAGACCAAGCGGCAACTGCTGGCACTGGAGGGGGTGCTGCCGCAGCCGCTGTTCTAGAGGGCCGACAGGGCACGGGCACGGTTCTCGCGGGGGCCGGTTTCACCCGCTCGGGTGCACGGCGGCGGCCCGGCGGTGGCACACTGCGCCGGTGACCCGACCCCTCTCCCTCCCCCCGGCCCCGGCCGTCGGCCTGCCCGCTCTGCAGCGGCGGACGTCGGCCGTGCTCGTCGTCAGCCAGATACTCGGCGGCCTCGGCGTGGCCATCGGCATCGCCCTGGCCCCGATGCTCGCCGCAGAGGTGAGCGGATCGGAGGCGCTGTCCGGCCTCGCGCCGACCGCGTCCGTCCTCGGCACGGCGCTGCTGTCACTGCCGCTGGCCTCCCTGATGAGTTCCCGGGGCCGCCGGTCCGGGCTGATGCTCGCGTATCTGATCGGTGCGCTGGGCGGCGGTCTGGTGGTCCTGGCCACGATGCTGCCGAGCTTCCCCCTGCTGCTGCTCGGTATGGCCGGGTTCGGCGCGGGGTCGCTGGCCGGTCTCCAGGCGCGGTTCGCCGCGGCCGACCTGGTGGGGCCGGAACGCCGGGGGCGGGCCATCTCCACCATCGTCTGGGCGACCACGATCGGCTCGGTCCTGGGCCCCAACATCTCGGCCCCGGCGAGCCGGCTGTTCCGCGGTACGCCGGTGCCCGAGGCGGCCGGGCCGTTCCTCTGCTCGGCCGTCGTCTTCCTGCTCGCCGGGCTCGTCGTGGCGCTCGCGCTGCGCCCGGACCCGCTCCTCACCGCCCGCGCCCTGGCCCCGGAGGGCCCGTCGGGGCCGCCGAAGCGCTCCCTGCGCGCCGGGATCGAGGCCGTACGCGCGTCCCCGATGGCGCGGCTCGCCCTGGTGACGGTCACCGTGTCGCACACCGCCATGGTGTCGATCATGGTCATGACCCCGGTAGATCTGAGCCGGCACGGCGCCGACCTCCAGTTGATCGGGCTCGTCATCAGCGGGCACATCGCGGGCATGTACGCGTTCTCGCCGGTGATGGGGTGGCTGGCCGACCGGTTCGGCCGGCTGACCGTGATCGGGCTGGCCGTCGGACTGCTGAGCTGCGCCGCGCTGCTCGCGGGCACGGCCGGGCCCCGGCACGGGCAGACCGCGGCGGGCCTCTTCGTGCTGGGTCTCGGCTGGTCGGCGGGGATGATCGCCGGTTCGGCGCTGCTCACCGACGCGGTGCCCCGGTCCGCCCAGGCGGCGGTGCAGGGTCTCTCGGACCTGACCATGAGCGCGGCGGCGGGCGTCGGCGGGGCGACGGCGGGGGTGATCGTCGCCCAGTGGGGATACGGGCCCCTCAACGCGATCGGCGCCGCGCTGCTGCTGCCGGTCGCCGCGCTCGCCCTGCGCCGGAGCCTGCGGAGGCGGCCGGGGGCGGGCCCGGGTGCGGTCGGCGGCTGACCCGCGCGCCGCCGGTCCGGACGCGCTGCACCTCGGGACGTCGCCCCGGCTGCTCTGTCGGAGAACCGCAGCCCTCAGAGGCTGATGTGGTACGCCTTGCGGAGCGTCTCGTGAACGGTCCAGGTCGTCCGGTCGCCCTCGCGCAGCACGCAGGCGTCCCCCGGGCCGATCTCCAGCGTCGCCCCGCCCTCGACCGCGACCGTCGCCCGGCCGCTGACGACCACGAACAGCTCGTTCGCCTCGGTGTCGGTGACCACGCCGGGCGTGATCTGCCAGATGCCCCGGATCTGCTTGCCGTCGGGCGACTCCCCCAGCACCTTGCCCGTCACCACGGGGTCGCCCGAGACGATCTGCGCCGGATCGAGGGGTTCCGGTACGAGCTCGGCGTCCGGGATGTGCACGGCGAAGGAGGCGGGGACCTGGTCGTTTGTCGTCATGGCCGGTCACCTTAGCGACCGCTTCAAGCCACCGGGTGACCAGGACCCGCCGGAGAACGTCCGGCCGTGGTTTGCGCCCCTCCCGGCCGCGACAGGGATGGGGCATGCCTCAGAACTCACCAGAACCCTACGAGCCGGTGCTCTCGGCAGAGGTGCGCGCGGCTCTGAGTACCGGTCTGCCCGTCGTGGCGCTGGAGTCGACGATCATCGCGCACGGTCTGCCGCGCCCCCGCAACCTCTCCGTGGCGCGGGAGCTGGAGGGGCTCGTCCGGTCCGCGGGCGCCGTCCCGGCCACCGTCGCCGTTCTCGACGGCCGGGCCCATGTGGGCCTGGGCGATGACCAGTTGGAGCGGGTCGCCGGGGACCCGGCGGTACGCAAGCTGGGGCACCGCGATCTCGCCCCCGCGCTCGCGGCCGGGGCGAGCGGAGCGACGACGGTGTCCGCGACGGCGTTCCTGGCGGCGCGGGCGGGCGTCGGCGTCTTCGCCACGGGCGGGCTCGGCGGCGTACACCGGGAGTGGGCCGCCGACCAGGACGAGTCGGCCGATCTGCGGCTCCTCGCCCGCACCGGGATCACCGTGGTCTGCGCGGGGGTGAAGTCGATCCTCGACGTCCCGGCGACCCTCCAGCGGCTGGAGACCCTCGGCGTCTGTGTCGTCGGCTACGGCACCGGGCACTTTCCCGGCTTCTATCTGAGCAGTTCGGGCCAACCCGTCGACTGGACGGTGCACAGCCCCGAGGAGGTGGTGGAGGTGATCCGGGCCAGGGAGGCGCTGGGCGGGCCGGCGTCCGCGCTGATCGTCGCCAACCCCGTGGCGGAAGCCGATCAGTTGGATCCGGCCCTGCACGACCGGGTGCTGGCGGAGGCGCTGGACGCGTGCCGGGAGCGAGGCATCTCGGGGCAGGGCGTCACGCCGTTCCTGCTGGACCAGCTGATGCGGCGGACCGGGGGCGCGTCGCTGGAGGCGAACCTCGCGGCCGTACGCGGGAACGTGACGCTCGCGGCGAGGATCGCCGTCACGGCGGCCGCCCGGTGAACCGTCCGGCGGCGGGCGGCGGACTCCTGGTGGTCGGGGAAGTCGTCACGGACGTGGTGGCGCGGTACGGGTCGGCGCTCGCGCACGGTACGGACACGTCGGCCCGGATCCGGACCCTGCCGGGCGGTGCGGGGGCCAACGTCGCCTGCTGGGCGGTGCGTTCGGGGTGTGCCGACGTGCGGCTGCTCGCCAGGGCCGGGGCGGGGTCCGCCGCCTGGCACCGGGAGGCGTTGGAGCGGGCGGGGGTGCGGGCGTTCCTGGCGGTGGACGAGGAGGTTCCGACGGCGACGGTCATCGCCCTGGTCGACGCGGCGGCCGAGCGGACGTTCCTGAGTGACGCCGGTGCGGTGCTGCGGCTCGCCTCCGACGACTTCGCGCCGTCGATGCTGGAGGGGGTCGGGCGGCTGCATCTCTCCGGCTACCTCCTCTTCGCGCCGTCGAGCCGGGCGGCGGCGCTGCTCGCCCTGCGGACCGCCGTGGAGCGGGGCGTTCCGGTGAGCGTCGATCCTGCGTCGGCCGGGTTCCTCGGCGAGCTGGGGCCGAAGCGGTTCCTGGAGCTCGCGGAGGGCGCGGAGCTGCTGCTGCCGAACGCGGACGAGGCCCGGCTGCTCACCGGACTGCCCGAACCCGATGCCGCGGCGGCCGAGTTGAGCCGGTGGTTCCCGCGCATCGCCGTCACCCTGGGTGCGCGGGGGGCCGTGGTGGCCGCCGGGGGCGAGGTCATCGGCCGCGTCCCCGGCGCGGCGGTGCGCGAGCCGGTCGACTCGACGGGGGCGGGCGACGCGTTCACCGGTGGGTTCCTGACGGCCCTGCTGGCCGGGGCGGACGAGAGGGGCGCGGCGGCCGAGGGCTGCCGGGCGGGAGCGGCGGCCGTGGCGACGGTGGGCGGTCGGCCGCCGGTTCACTGAGCACAGGTGCCTGGCGGCCGGCCACCGTTTCGCTGAGCACAGGTGGCCGCCCACGCGTCCGGTGAGCCGCACCGCACGCGGTTCACCCGCTCCGCGGCAGCCCCGACCAGGCCGGGTGCGCGGGATCGTCCGCCCGGACCACCACGTCCGCCCGCTCCATGGGCGCGACCTCGTCCTCGTACCGGGCGAAGGCGGGCAGGGTCCAGCGTTCCGGCTCCGCCGTGCGCCGCCGCAACGCCCCCGGCGACAGCCGCAGATGGACGGTGAGCGCGAACGGGAACCAGTGCCCCAGCAGGAACGGACCGTGCACGACGACCACTCCGCCCTCGGGCAGCGGGTGGTACGGGGTGCGGGTGGCCCGGTCCGTCACGGGGTCCCAGAGGTCGGGCAGCACCCGGCCGGAGCCGCCCGCCTCCAGCGGCCCGAACACCTCGCGCCAGAGCGCCCCGGTGTCGAACCAGCCGTCGAGGTACGCGTCCGCGTCCTGCTTCCCGTACTCGAAGCGCAGGCTCGCCGGGCGCAGGAACCCCTCGGTGGGGACCACCAGGACCGAGCGGCCGCGCAGCCGCAGCTCCTCGGCGAGGCGTTCGGCGGCCTCGCCGGTGCGGGCGGCGGGGGCGCCGTCGATCCCGAGGGCGAGCCAGGGCCCGCCGTCGGCGGCGGACAGCCCGTCGCCGTACCGGGCCAGTTCGCCGGCCAGCCGTTCCCAGGTGATCGCTTCGAGTCGCACGGCTCCATCATGGCCGAGGGGTGAGGGGTTTCTCCGTGCGGATGCTCACTCCCCGCGCAGCTCCGCCGCCAGCGGGCCGTCACCCAGCACCTCGACGCGGCCGTCCTTCACCGCCTCCGTGAGGGTCGCCCCGCCCCGCGCCAGCTCCAGGCAGACCTCCGCGCCGAGGACGATCCGGGCGTCGGGGCGGTCGGCGGGACCGTACCCGTACACCGCCCCGTACGCCTCGGCTCCCGGCAGCACGAACCCTGCTCCCCCGCCGGCACGGAGACCGACATGGAGGTGGAACTCGCCCTCGTCGAGGCGGACTTCGAGGAGGCCCTCCCGGGTGAGTCCGGTGAGGGCGCCGAGCAGCGGCAGGGCGAACCAGTGGGCCCGCACCGCGTCGGTCGGGCGGCGCTCGGCGAGGGCGGGTGCGCCCCACTCGGCGAGGGCGGCGAGCACCGGCAGCAGGCCGTGACCGCGTTCGGTCAACTGGTAGACCGACGCGGCCGACGGGGGCGGCAGCTTGCGGCGCAGGGCCAGCCCGCTCTGCTCCATGTCCTTCAGACGGGAGGCCAGCACGTCCGTGCTGACGCCGGGCAGGTCGGCGTGCAGGTCCGTGTACCGGCGCGACCCGCCCAGCAGTTCACGGACGATCAGCAGGGTCCACCGGTCGCCGACGGAGTCGAGGGCGCGGGCGGTGGCGTCGAACTGGTCGTAGCTCCGGCGACGGACGGGGCGTGCCGCTGGATGTGCTGCTGGCTGCTGCTGACGTGGCATGCGACGCAGTCTAGACATGTTGTTGGACTTTCCAAGCTCAAGCTTGGTAAAACCAAGTATCGCAATTCGGCTCGGGAGGCAGCGCATGGAGTTCCGGCAGTCCAGCAAGCTCAACGAGGTCTGCTACGAGATCCGGGGCCCGGTCATCGAGCACGCCAACGCCCTGGAGGAGGCGGGCCACAGCGTGCTCCGGCTCAACACGGGCAATCCCGCGCTCTTCGGCTTCGAGGCGCCCGAGGAGATCGTCCAGGACATGATCCGGATGCTGCCGCAGGCCCACGGCTACACCGATTCGCGCGGCATCCTCTCGGCCCGGCGGGCGGTGGCCCAGCGCTACCAGTCGATGGGGCTGACCGAGGTCGGCGTGGACGACGTGTTCCTCGGCAACGGGGTCTCCGAGCTGATCTCGATGGCCGTGCAGGCGCTGCTGGAGGACGGCGACGAGGTGCTGATCCCGGCCCCGGACTTCCCGCTGTGGACCGCGGTGACCACGCTCGCGGGCGGCAAGGCCGTGCACTACGTCTGCGACGAGGAGTCCGACTGGAACCCGGATCTCGCCGACATGGCCGCCAAGATCACCGACCGGACCAAGGCCGTCGTGATCATCAACCCGAACAACCCCACCGGCGCGGTCTATCCGCGCGAGATCCTCGAAGGCATCCTCGATCTGGCCCGGCGGCACGGGCTGATGGTGTTCGCCGACGAGATCTACGACCAGATCCTGTACGACGGGGCCGAGCACCACAGTGCGGCCGTCCTCGCCCCGGACCTGGTCTGCCTGACCTTCAGCGGCCTGTCGAAGACGTACCGGGTGGCCGGGTTCCGCTCCGGCTGGATGGTGGTGTCCGGTCCGCACCAGCACGCCCGCAACTACCTGGAGGGCCTGACGATGCTGGCCTCCATGCGGCTGTGCCCCAACGCGCCCGCGCAGTACGCCATTCAGGCAGCGCTCGGAGGCCGGCAGTCCATCAAGGAGCTGGTCGCCCCGGGCGGGAGGCTGCACGAACAGCGCGACCGGGCCTGGGAGCGGCTGAACGAGATCCCCGGCGTCTCGTGCGTGAAGCCGAAAGGTGCGCTGTACGCCTTCCCGCGGATCGACCCGAAGGTCCATCCGATCGTGGACGACGAGAAGTTCGTGCTGGACCTGCTGCTGCGGGAGAAGATCCAGGTGGTGCAGGGCACCGGCTTCAGCTGGCCGCGCCCGGACCACTTCCGCATCCTGACCCTTCCGCACGCTGATGATCTCGACGCGGCGATCAGCCGCATCGGCCGCTTCCTGAACGGATATCGCCAGTGACCTGTGCCCTCTGCTCCGTCCCCGTCCACACCCAGTTCGCCACGCCGGAGCTGGTGGGGGCGATCGTGGAGGGCGGGCTCGAACCGGCCGAGGACCCCGGCTGGGCCGGTTCGGGGGCCGGTTCACCCGCCGAGTACGCCCGCTGGGCAGGTCATCTGTGCGGTATGACCTGTCTGCGCATGGCGCTCGGCGCCGGCGCCCCCTCGCTGTTCGCGCTGCGGGACGAGGCGCTGAAGTACGGGGCGTACACGGAGGACGTGGACGGCACGATCCGGGGCCTGGTCTACGCGCCCTTCGCGGAGTACGTGAGCGAGGTGTACGGGCGTGAGGCCACGGTGCACCGGCACCTGGACGTGGCCGAGATCCCCGGGCTGCTGGACGCGGGCCGGACCGTGCTGGCCTCCGTCCACTACGGGATCCGGCATCCGGAGCGGCCGGCTCCGGGGCGGGGCGGGCATCTGGTGCTGGTGACCGCGCGCACGACGGACGGGGCGGGCGTCCACTTCCACAATCCGTCGGGGACGGATGCCGGGACGCGGGCGGCCGTGCTCCCGCTGACGGAGTTCGAGCGGTTCTTCGCGGGCCGGGGCGTCTCGCTGGGATCAGCGGAGGCATCGGAAACGGGAGCGGGCCCGGAGGCGTAGCCGGCCTCCGGGCCCTGTGAATGCCACCCATCTGGCACGCCGGCACGTTTAAGGGTCCGGGTCAGTCATGATGTCGTCGCGTCCTGCCTTTGGACCACCGCAGATCGGAGCTCTGCGGGCCGGACTTGAACCGGCATCTCGACGCGCGCGGGCCCGGGCCCGTTCGATCCGGCGATCGGCGGCGAATGCTGAGTCTGGAGCAAGAGTCTGAGATTGACGGCGGTCTGCCTCTGCCGACTTGGGCTACTCCGGCCCGTGCCGGAGGGAGGAGTCGAACCTCCACTGGGACCGCGCCTTCACGACAAGCTTCAGTTTCAGCTTGCGCTCCTCGCGCACCCCGGTCACCGTCATCGGCGGCCGGGGAATCCATGGTCGGTCACCCGAAGAGGTAACCGAATACCGCATCACCCACCCGCTGGTCGGTGACCTCCGCGCCGTTGGCCTCCTCGCGGGCGAACTTCACGGCCTGCTGGAGCTTCTCGATCCGGTCCAGCAGTTCGTTGACGCGCCGCGCGGGCAGCGCCCCGGAGAACTTGACGGTCGTCCAGTACCCGACCGGGATGTCCTCGTAGTACACCTCGACCTGCGCCGGGTGCTTCTCGGTGGCCTCCGCCTTCACATGGTTGCGGGGGACCTTCTTGGTGCGGAGCGTACGGACCGGCTCGGTCTTCCAGGAGTCGGTCGACGGGTCCTGCACCCAGGCCTCGGCCGCGTCCAGTACGGGCAGCTTGCGGACGAAGGTGTTGAGGTCGGTGAGCTGCTTCTCCAGGAAGAGCAGATACGCCACCGGCACCTCGCTCAGCAGCACCCGTCCTTCGACCTTCACATCGGCGCGGGCCGAGCAGTTCGCCCAGTCCTTCGTGGCGGTCACATCGAAGAGGCGGGTCAGCGTCGTCGCCGTGTCCCGCAGCACGTCCTCGGCCTTGACCTGGACCAGCGTCGACTCGGGCGGAAGCTGTTCGCCCTCCTCGTCCTTGGGCTGGTAGGTACGGGAGATCCCGGCCAGCAACGCGGCCTTCTGGAGGCCGTGATGGGCCGCCGTCAGGTCCTGGTGCGCCTTGGACTTGACGCCCTTCTCCACTGCGATGATCTGATTGAGTTTCGCCACGTCGAGGACGCTAGCAAGGTCAACGCCCTGACGGCCAAGGGTTTTACCGTACGTAGTGGGGGTCGTCGTCCCCGGCCGTGTCCGGGACGGAGTCACCGGCGAGCAGGGCTTCGAGGGCGGAGACCGGGTCGGGGTCCGGGGCGGCGCGCGGCCACCAGTCGTCGGCTCCGGGGTCGGACTCGTAGCCGTACCAGCGCATGTCCTGGCCGAAGCGGAGCTGGAGCGAACCGGCCGGGTGGGTGAGGTGGTTGCGCCAGGGCGTGAAGCGCGGGAAGCCGGCGGCGGCGAGCGCGGGCCTGGCCCGGTCGAAGGGGCCGGCCGGCGGGTCCCAGGGCGTTTCCAGGGCGGCCAGGCCCTCGGCCTCGCCCTGGCGCCAGGCGGCTACGGCACGGGCCAGGTCGGTGGTCGTACGGCCGGTGGCGTACGCCAGCTCGCGGTAGAGCGCGCGGGTGGTGGCGGTGAGCCCGGCGGTCGGGCGCGCGGCGGCGAGACGGACGGCGTCCTGCCACGCGGAGAGCCCGGCCAGCGGATCGTGGCCGGTGGTCAGCAGGGCGTGGGCGCGGGCGACGGCATCGGTCGCGAGGGCGTCCAGGCCCAGCGGATCACGGGCGCCGGGCAGGTCCGGGTAGGACGGCGGCTGGCCGGGGTGCGGCGGGACGGGGCGGGGCTCCGGGAGCGGCGGCAGGAAGCGGGCGGCGAAGGCCTCGCCCGCCGCGATCGAGGGCATGGCCGGGGCCGCGGGGCGCTCGCGGGCGGAGTGTTCGGCGTTGCGCCGGGCGAGGGCGTCCAGCAGCTCACGCTCGCCCCGGCCGCGCATCAGCAGCAGGACGAACGGATCGCTGTCGAGCAGCAGCGCCGTCTGGAAGCAGAGGGCGGCGACATGCTTGCAGGGCCGCCCGTGGTCGGGGCAGGTGCAGCTGGGGTCGAGGTCGTCGGCGGCGGGCAGCAGCCGGACCCCGGCCTCCTCGGCCGTCCGGGCCAGGGAGTGCGGCATCTCCTTGGCCAGCAGCGCGGACAGATGGCCGGGGCGCTCGGCGACCGCGTCGAGCAGGGCCTCCCAGCCCGGGTCGGCGAAGGTGCGCAGGCGTAGCTCGGCGCGGTAGGGGCGGGCCCGGCTGCCGTGCACGTAGGCCACGACGCGACCGGGGGTGACGGTGATCGCGGCGACCTGGCCGTCGTCGGCGTACGCCCGGCCGCGGGCGAGGCGGGCCTCGTCCATCGACAGGGACTCCAGCGCGTCCACCCAGGCCCGGCCCCACCAGCTGTCGGCGAAGGACTCGCCCCCGGCGGAGGTGCGGGCGGGCACCGCCTCGAAGGTGCGCCGCAGGTCGTCCGGGCCGATCCGGGCGCGCGGGGCGGATCTGCGGGCGGCCGGGCCCGTCGTCGGACGGGGGCTCATGCGCGGGCTCATGCGGGCCTCCGCAGGGACACGAGGTCGGCGAGGTCCCGGTCGCTCAGCTCGGTCAGGGCGCTCTCCCCGTTGCCGAGCACCGCGTCCGCCAGGGCCCGCTTGGACTCCAGCAGCTCGGCGATCCGGTCCTCCACCGTGCCCTCGGCGACGATCCGGTGGACCTGGACGGGCTGGGTCTGGCCGATGCGGTACGCCCGGTCGGTGGCCTGCTCCTCCACGGCCGGGTTCCACCAGCGGTCGAAGTGGACGACATGGGCGGCGCGGGTGAGGTTCAGTCCGGTGCCGGCCGCCTTGAGGGAGAGCAGGAAGACGGGGACCTCGGCGGACTGGAAGCGGTCCACCATCCGCTCCCGCTCGGGCACCGGCGTACCGCCGTGCAGGAGTTGGGAGGGGATGGCGCGGGAGGCGAGGTGTGCGGAGAGGAGCCGCGCCATCGACACGTACTGGGTGAAGATCAGGACCGAGCCGTCCTCGGACAGGATCGTGTCGAGCAGTTCGTCGAGGAGGGCGAGCTTGCCGGAGCGGCCCGTGAGCCGGGTGGGCTCCTCCTTCAGATACTGCGCGGGGTGGTTGCAGATCTGCTTGAGCGAGGTGAGCAGCTTCATGATCAGGCCCCGGCGGGCGATGCCCTCCGCCCCCTCGATCTGCGCCATCGTCTCGCGGACGGCCGCCTCGTAGAGCGTGGCCTGTTCCCGGGTGAGGGAGACGGGGTGGTCGGTCTCGGTCTTGGGCGGCAGTTCGGGGGCGATACCGGGGTCGGACTTCTTCCGCCGCAGGAGGAAGGGGCGCACCAGCCGGGACAGCCGCTCGACCGCCTCGTCGTTGCCGAGACCGGCGGCCGTGTCCGTGTTCTCCACGATCCGGGCGTGCCGGGCCCGGAACGCCTTGAGCGGCCCGAGCAGTCCGGGGGTGGTCCAGTCGAGGAGCGCCCACAGCTCGGAGAGGTTGTTCTCGACGGGGGTGCCGGTGAGGGCGACCCGGGCGGGGGCGGGGATGGTGCGCAGCGCCTTGGCGGTGGAGGAGTGCGGATTCTTGACGTGCTGCGCCTCGTCGGCGACGACCAGGCCCCAGCTCTGCGCGGCGAGCTGGGCGGCGCTGGAGCGCATGGTGCCGTAGGTGGTGAGGACGAACCCGCCGTCCGGATCGCTCAGGCTCCGGTCCGCGCCGTGGAAGCGGCGCACGGGCACGCCGGGGGCGAAGCGGTTGATCTCGCGGTGCCAGTTGCCGAGGAGGGAGGCGGGGCAGACGACGAGGGTGGGCGAGGGGTGCGCCCGGTGCAGGTGGAGGGCGATGAGGGTGATCGTCTTGCCGAGGCCCATGTCGTCGGCGAGGCAGCCGCCGAGACCGAGCGAGGTCATCCGGTCCAGCCAGGCCAGACCGCGCAGTTGGTAGTCGCGCAGGGTCGCGTCCAGGCCGGGCGGCGGTGCGATCGTCGTGTCGTCGGCGAGGAGGCGGGTCCGGAGAGCGGCGAGGGCCCCGGCCGGGACGGCGTCCACTCGCTCGCCGTCCACCTCCGCGCTGCCGGTGAGCGCGACGGCCAGCGCGTCCACCGGATCCAGGAGCCCCAGCTCCCGCTTGCGCGCCTTGCGTACGAGCGCGGGGTCGACGACCACCCACTGGTCGCGCAGCCGCACCACCGGGCGGTGCGCCTCGGCCAGGAGGTCCATCTCGGCCTCGGTCAGCCGCTCGTCGCCCAGGGACAGCTGCCAGTCGAAGGCGAAGAGGTGCTCGGCCTCGAAGAAGGACGTGCCGTCGGTGGCCGATCCGGGCGCTGGCCGCACAACGGCGGCCGCGGTGAGCGAACGGGCCAGCTCGCGCGGCCAGCGCACCTCGACCCCGGCGGCGGCCAGCCGGGCTCCGGCGTCGCTCAGCAGCTCGTACAGCTCGTCCTCGGTGATCGCGAGGACATCGGGGACGGGCTGCCCCAGGAGCCGTTCCAGCGGGGCCCAGACGCGGGCGGCGCGGCGCAGGGCCAGCACCGCGTCGACCTGGGAGCGCGGCCCGAACGGCTCGCCCGCCCCGCCGTTCCACAGGGCCGCCGCGTCCACCACGTACGTCGGGTCGGCGAGGCTGTGCACCTGCACGATCGCCGCGGCGGCGGGGCGGACCGCCGGATCGTCCGCGGGCTCCGGCCGGACGGCTTCGCCGGCGGTCTCCGCCTCCTCGCGGGCCGCGGTGAGCGCGTAGGTGTCGGCGGTGTCGAACAGCTCGTACGCGGAGAGGTCCAGGCGCAGCGAGACCCGCACACCCGCGTCCAAACCCGAGGCCACCTCGACGGCCCAGGCGGCGGCCTGGGGCAGATGCTGGGCCTCGCGGGCGGCGAACGGAGCGCCCATCGCGAACGCGGCGGCGGGCGTGCGCGGCAGCGTGTCGGCGACGGCGTCCAGGAACGCACCGGTCAGTCTCTCGGGGTCGGGCAGCCGGGGCGGCGCGGAGCCGGGGACCGGCACCGCGTGCCCCTCGGGCGGCAGGGCGGCGGCGACCGCCCGCAGATGCGCCACGTCCTCGGCGTCCGAAGGACCGGCCCGCCAGGCGTCGTGGCCGTCCGCCGTGAGCCCGGGGAGGATCCGGCCCCGGGCGAGGAGGTGGAGGGCGTGCAGGGCGGCCGCACCCCAGCAGCGCGTGGCGGGGTGGGCGGACGCCTGCTGCCGGGCCCGGACGAGCAGGGGCAGCGCGTCGGCCACGGACAGCAGGGCCGCGGGCACCTCGCGGGTCCGGATGCCCCCGGGGCCCGCGGCGTCGTCCGGCCGGACGACCGTGAGCCGGGCGGAGGTGTACGGGACGGTGTCGGGACGCACGGTGGCGTCCGCGTACGCGAAGGGCGTCCCGGTCCGCTCCGGAGCGGGGTCGGGCCGCCACGGGTCGCCGTCGGCATGGGAGCCGCCGTCGGCGCGGGGGTCCCAGAAGGCGATGCGGCCTTCCCTGGGCACCGGTCCTGGCAGGAAGACCGCGGGGTGGCGCAGCAGGCGGGCGACGTCGGCGGTCCGCGCCTCGCCCTCACGGGTCTGTTCCGTCATGTCCACTCCCCCTCCCACTCGATCCCCGGTCTCCGGGGCTCCGATATCAGGGGCTCCGGTCTCCGTCGGCACGGAATGTGCTGACTCTGCGAGTCTAGGCGGGAGGTCTGACACTCCGGACGCCCACCGCATCACCCCAGCTCAGCAATTGCTCGACCGGCCAGGAGGACGTCCCGGGCACCCCCGGGCCCGCGAGCGGGCCGCCACGCTCGGTGACGGCCGAACCGCTGCGCCGGCGAACCCCCCGTCGCTCCGCGGCTCGCCCGGTCGGCCGCGCCCGGGATGCCGGGCGCGGCCGGGCCGGGCAGGGTGGCCAGCGCCAGCACGTCTTCCCGACGTACCGACTTCACCGGACGAGCACCGGACGAGCAGACGAGGACCCGCCCATGTCCGTGACCGCCACCGTTCCCCGCCGCCGACGCCGTCTCACCGTCGCCGCCGGAGTCTCGCTCCTCGCCCTCGCCGCCACGGGCTGTTCCGGGCTGGGCCGCACCGCCGTGGGCCCGGTGACCTACACGACGGAGCGCGAAGCGGTGATCCAGGTGAACAGCCCGTCGGTACGCGGCTGCCACCGGATCGCCCCGGCGGGGGCCCACGAGGTGGAGAACGGGACGCTGGTCGACGTGATCCTCTACCGCACCCGGGACTGCACGGGCCGGGGGACGACCTACGTGCCGACCCGGTTCAGCGATGTGACGGCGCCGGGCAGCGGCCCGTGGCGCAGCTACAGCTTCGTGCACTGACCCGCGGACCATGCACGCACTGACCCGCTGACAAAGAGCCGGTCAGAGCGCCGGTCGGGCCAGCAGCCAGGTGCCGTCGTCGGTGAGGGTGCGGTCCACCGTGAGCCCGGCCGCCACGAGATGTCCGGCCAGGTCCGCCTCGGACAGCTCCCGTGACAGGAAGGTCTGTGTCCACCGCGCGTCGTCGAAGTGATACTCCGCGCGCACCGAGCGCACGCCGTCGCCCACCGGATCCGCGGAGACGATCCGGACCAGGCATCCGGACGGGTCGGTCCGCTCCCACGGAAGCTCCGAGCGGTGCGCCACGCCCTCGCGCTGGACGAGGACGATCCCGTCGTCCCGCACATGGGCGCGGCAGACCCGCAGCATCCCGTCGCGCACCCGGTGCTCGCCCGCGTGGACCAGGAACGAGCCGAGCAGCACCACGTCGAACCGCTCGTCGCCCAGGTCCAGCGACTCGATGGGACTGCGCACCGTGCGCGCCCCGGAGATCTCCGCCAGCATCTCCGGCGACTCGTCCACCGCCGTGACGTCGAACCCGCGCCGCACCAGCGGATGGGTCACCCGGCCCGCCCCGCAGCCCAGTTCGAGAATGCTCGCACCTGCGGGGGCCACGCCCGCGATCACGTCCGGCTCGTCGCCGACGGCCAGCCGGCGGTACAGCTCCACCGCGCAGCCGTCCGGCGTGATGGCTCCGGGACCCGTCCCCGCGTACCCCTCACGTACCAGTGATTCGCCCATGGAGGGGGAACGAGCCGTCTCCGGGCGCGGTTCCCCGCCCCGCCGCTGTTCCGGCCACCGCTTTCCGTTCCGCCGCCGGGTGGGTCCATGCTGGAAAGTGAGGTGATCGCCATGCGTACGGGCAGTGAACCCGCGACCGCCCGCAGTCCCCTGCGGATGCGGCTCTGGCTGAGCCTGTGGGGGATGGCCTGGGCCCTCTTCGGCCTGGTGGCCTTCGCGATGAACGGGCGGCCGGGCTGGGCGGCGGCCTGCGCGGTGGTGCTGCTGCTCGCCGTGGTGGACCTCTGCGTGATCACGTACCGCATGCGCCAGGGCCCGCACTACCAGCCGGGCCGGGACGTCCCGCCGTACGAGCCGGACCACGGCGACGGCCGTCCGCACGGGCCGGGCCACGGCGACGGCCGTCCGCACGGGCCGGGCCACGGCGTCGACGGCGGGCGGCCGGGTCAGGGACGAACCGGACCCTCCTCCGGGCGCCCCTGACGCGCCCCGTCAGTCCCGCTCGTCGAACTTCGCCGCCCGCAGGTACTCCGGCTTCGGGTCCAGCGCCGCCGCCAGGCGGAAGTGGCGGGTCGCCCGCTCCGGGCTGCCGGACCGTTCGAAGGTGCGGGCCAGGGCGAAGTGGGCGAACGCGTTGTCCGGTTCGCGCTCCAGCACCAGCTCGAATTCCAGCTCGGCGGGGCGCAGTTGGGCGGCAGCGAAGAAGGCGCGGGCCCTCAGCAGCCGGGCGGCGGTGTTCTCCGGGTGGGCGGCGATCACCGAGTCGAGGAGCTTGATGGCACCCCGGGGGTCCCGGGCGTCGAGCAGGTGCTCGGCCGCACGGAAGTCGATGACGTCGGTCTCCGGGTTCCTCTCGGGCACGGTCGCGTCCCTTCCTCTCCTCGCGGTCTTCCCGCGCGGGTCCACCGTCGCTTCCTCGCGCGTGTCAACGTCCGCTCCGACTGCGCTGTTCCGGACCGGAGCGTTCCGTTCAGCCACCCTCAGCCAGCGGCGGCAGCCCTGCGGACCAGTTCGTCCCAGACCTCGCGGACCCGGGCGTCCAGCGCCTCCCGGGGCCCGTCGTTGTCCACGATGAGGTCGGCGACGGCCCGGCGCTCCTCCCGGGTGGCCTGGGCGGCCATCCTGGCACGGGCGTCGGACTCCGTCATTCCGCGCAGCGTCACGAGCCGGTCGAGCTGGGTCTCGGCGGAGGCGTCGACGACCACGACCAGGTCGTAGAAGGGGGCGAGCCCGTTCTCGGTGAGGAGGGGGACGTCGTGGACGACGACGGCGTCCGCGGGGGCCGCCCGTTCGAGTTCGGCCGCGCGGGCGCCCACCAGCGGGTGGACGATCGCGTTGAGGGCGGCCCGCCGCCCGTCGTCGGCGAAGACGAGCGCACCGAGCGCCGGGCGGTCCAGGGCGCCTTCGGCGGTCAGGACGTCCGGCCCGAACTCCTCGACGACGGCCGCGAGTCCGGGCGTTCCGGGCTCGACGACCTCGCGGGCGATCAGGTCGGAGTCGATGAGCACGGCCCCGTACGAGACGAGCAGCCGCGACACTTCGCTCTTGCCGGCGCCGATGCCGCCGGTCAGGCCCACTTTCAGCATGGGCCGCAGCCTACGGGCCGGTCCCGGGCGGTCAGCCCTCGCCCTCCCGCTCGGCGAGGAACCGCTCGAACTCTCGGCCGATCTCGTCGGCGGACGGCAGGTCGACCGGCTCGGCGACGAGGTTGCCGCGCGTCTCGGAGCCGGCGACGGCGTCGTACTGGTGCTCAAGGCCCTCGACGAGGGAGACGAGCTCCTCGTCCCCCTGGCCGATCTGCCGGTCGATCTCGGTCTGCGTGCGGTGGGCCTCGGTGCGCAGGGAGTGCGCGAGGGCGGGCAGCACCAGACCGGTCGCGGCGGTGATCGCCTCCAGCGCGGTGAGCGCCGCGTCCGGGTAGGCGGAGCGGGCCACGTAGTGCGGTACGTGGGTGGCGACCCCGAGGACGTCGTGGCCGGCCTCCATCAGCCGGTACTCCACGAGAGCCTCGGCGGAACCGGGCACCTGGGCCTCGTCGAAGGGGCTGCGGTGGCCGGGCATCAGGTCGGTGCGGTTGCCGTGCGGGGTGATGCCGACGGGGCGGGTGTGCGGGACGCCCATGGGGATGCCGTGGAAGTTCACCGCGAGCCGGACGCCGAGGCGCTCGACGATCTGCTCGACGGCGGCGGCGAACCGCTCCCACTCCACGTCCGGCTCCGGGCCCGACAGCAGCAGGAAGGGCGCTCCGGTGGCGTCCTGGACGACCCGGACCTCCAGCGCGGGCGCCTCGAAGGACGCCCAGCGGTCGCGCCGGAAGGTGAGCAGGGGACGCCGTGCGCGGTAGTCGACGAGCCGGTCGTGGTCGAAGCGTGCGACGACCTGGTGGGGCAGCGTCTCCAGCAGGCCCTCGACGATCTGCTCGCCGGTCTCACCCGCGTCGATGTAGCCGTCGAAGTGGTAGAGCATGACCAGACCGGCCGACTCCTGCGCCAACGCCATGTCGACGACGGCCAGGCCCTTCGGCTCCCATTCGTACAAACTCTGCGGATCAGGCACGGTTACCGCTCCTCCTCATGTTCCTAGACAAGAACACGACCGGCCGCACCGGCATTCCCCGCGCCCCGACCTTTCCCCGCCGAGGACGGGTCACGGCACGTCAGGTGCGATGGGGGCGAAGGCACTTCAGCGCGTCCGGCACCACCCCGCCGATCCTGGTCCAGACCTTGACGCGCCCCGCCGCCGTCCCTACCGTCACTGGGCAACACGTTCAGAGACACGTCTCATATTCATGTACGGGAACATCTGAACTCCTCCGACGGGAAGGCACCTCCATGCGCACCCGCTCCCCCCTCACCGTCCTGCTCGCCGCCGCCCTGGCCGCCGGCGGTCTCACCCTGGCCGGCGCCGGGCCCGCGAACGCCGCGGTCATCGATGTGAGCACCGCGGCCCAGCTCAAGTCGGCGCTCACCACCGTCTCCCCCGGCGACACGATCCGGCTCGCCGACGGCACGTACACCGGGAACTTCAAGGCCACCCGGCCCGGCACCTCCGGGGCCCGGATCACCCTCACCGGCTCCAGCGGCGCGGTCCTGACAGCGGGCGGCGGCTACGGGCTGCACCTCAACGGCGCCTCGTACTGGACGGTCCACGGGGTCACGATCAAGGGCGGGCAGAAGGGCATCATGGCCGACACGGCGAACGGTGTCGTGATCGACTCGGTGACCGTGCACGACCTCGACATGGAGGGCGTCCACTTCCGCAAGTCCAGCAGGGACGGCGTCCTGAAGAACTCCCGGATCTACGACACCGGGCAGAACGGGCGCGGCATGGGCGAGGGCGTGTACGTCGGTTCGGCCGGCGATCTGTCCGACCGGAGCGACAACGCGCAGATCCTGAACAACACCATCGGGCCGGACGTCGGCGGCGAGTCCGTCGACATCAAGGAGGGCACGACCGGCGCGCGGATCATCGGCAACACCTTCGACGGCCACGGCCTGACCGGCGCCAACTACGACGACTCCTGGGTCGACGTGAAGGGCAACAACGTCCTGGTCGAGGGCAACAAGGGGTCGCGCACCACCAACAACGGCTACGAGACGCACACCCAGCAGAGCGGCTGGGGCTGCGGCACCGTCTTCCGGAACAACTCCTCGAACCTGACCGGGGCCACCGGCGACAGGCAGCTCGCCATCAACGTCACCAACAACAGCTCCAGTTGCCGCACCACGGTCTACGCGAGCAACACCGTCACCGGCGGCAAGGGGCTGACCAACATCGCCGTCACCCCCTGAGCGTCCGGATATGCGAGTGAGGCCCGCCCCCCGAGGGGAACGGGCCTCACTTACCGCTCTACAGCTACTGCAGCCGATGAGCCGCCGGGGTCAGAGCGTCAGCTCTGGCCGCCCGCGAGCTTCTCGCGCAGCGCGGCAAGGGCCTCGTCCGACGCCAGGGCGCCGGAGTTGTCCGCCGACTCCGAGGAGTACGAACCGCCGCCGCCACCGCTGCCGCCGGAGGCGGCCGGAGCAGCGCCGGCCGGGGCAGCAGCGCCCTCGGCCGCAGCGGCCTCGTCGGCCTCGCGGGACTTGATGACCTGGGCCTGGTGCTGCTCGAAGCGCTGCTGCGCCTCGGCGTACTGGGTCTCCCAGACCTCGCGCTGCGCCTCGAAGCCCTCGAGCCAGTCGTTGGTCTCGGGGTCGAAGCCCTCGGGGTAGATGTAGTTGCCCTGGTCGTCGTACGACGCGGCCATGCCGTACAGCGTCGGGTCGAACTCGACCGAGGCCGGGTCGCCACCGAAGGACTCGTTGGCCTGCTTCAGCGAGAGGCTGATGCGACGGCGCTCGAGGTCGATGTCGATGACCTTGACGAAGATCTCGTCGTTGACCTGGACGACCTGCTCCGGGATCTCCACGTGGCGCTCGGCCAGCTCGGAGATGTGGACCAGACCCTCGATGCCCTCGTCGACGCGGACGAACGCACCGAACGGAACGAGCTTGGTGACCTTACCCGGGACGACCTGACCGATCTGGTGCGTACGGGCGAACTGCTGCCACGGGTCTTCCTGCGT
Source organism: Streptomyces globisporus C-1027 (assembly GCF_000261345.2). NCBI lineage: Bacteria > Bacillati > Actinomycetota > Actinomycetes > Kitasatosporales > Streptomycetaceae > Streptomyces > Streptomyces globisporus. The sequence continues at coordinate 1,742,375 of NZ_CP013738.1, forward strand.
CGCCTTGAGCGACAGGGAGACGCGCTCGCGGTCCATGTCGACGTCGAGGACCTCGACGGTGACTTCCTGGCCGACCTCGACAACCTCGGAGGGGTGGTCGATGTGCTTCCAGGACAGCTCGGAGACGTGCACGAGACCGTCGACGCCACCCAGGTCCACGAAGGCACCGAAGTTGACGATCGAGGAGACGACGCCGGAGCGGACCTGACCCTTCTGCAGGGTGGTGAGGAACGTCTGGCGAACCTCGGACTGGGTCTGCTCGAGCCAGGCACGGCGGGACAGGACCACGTTGTTGCGGTTCTTGTCCAGCTCGATGATCTTCGCCTCGAGCTCCTTGCCCACGTAGGGCTGGAGGTCGCGGACACGACGCATCTCGACGAGCGACGCCGGGAGGAAGCCGCGGAGGCCGATGTCGAGGATGAGACCACCCTTGACGACCTCGATGACGGTACCGGTGACGATGCCGTCCTCTTCCTTGATCTTCTCGATGGTGCCCCAGGCACGCTCGTACTGAGCGCGCTTCTTCGAGAGGATCAGGCGGCCTTCCTTGTCCTCCTTCTGGAGAACCAGGGCCTCGATCTCGTCGCCGACCTTGACGACCTCGTTGGGGTCGACGTCGTGCTTGATCGAGAGCTCGCGGCTCGGGATGACACCTTCGGTCTTGTAACCGATGTCGAGGAGAACCTCGTCCCGGTCAACCTTGACGATGACACCGTCAACGATGTCGCCGTCGTTGAAGTACTTGATCGTCTCGTCGATCGCCGCGAGGAACGCGTCCGCGTCGCCGATGTCGTTGACCGCAACCTGCGGAGTGGTGGCGGTGGTCTCGGTGCTGCTCGTCATGTGGGAAAGGGCTCCGGTACGGACAGAGAGTCGTAGGTACTGCTACGCCGAAAGCCCGTATCGCCTCTGCAGAAGCCGGACAGCCTGGAAAGCGCGCAATCCGTTTCCGGAGAGACGCCTCGACAACCGAGGGGACATGCAACAGACGCGAGCGCGGCCTGCTAGGTCTGAGGCGCGCAGGCTCGCAGCGCAACTTGTAGCATACGGGGGCAGCCGGACAGGGTCAATGCGCGAAGGCGCACACCCGGGGCACATCGCCCCAAACCCGGCACAACTCGTGTTCTCCGAGGCCACATCGGCCCGAGAACACTACGGCACGGCGCCGCGGGCAGGCCTCCGTAGCCCCGGGGTACGCCCCTGGTACGGACCGCACGCGGCGGGTGAAGGCAAACTACAACGACGGGCACGATGAGCCAAGAGATCCACGGGACCTACTCCTCGGAACCCGGAGAACCCGCAGAGTACGCGGAGCCGGAAGCCACGCGCCGGGCGGCGGACGAGGCCGAGAGCAGCCGGGCCAGCCGCGGCTGGTGGGACCGCAACGCCGACGAGTACCAGAGCGACCACGGCGGCTTCCTGGGGGACGACCGGTTCGTCTGGGGTCCGGAGGGGCTGGACGAGGCCGAGGCGGGTCTGCTGGGGCCCGCGGCCTCCCTCAAGGGGCTGGACGTCCTGGAGATCGGGGCCGGGGCCGCCCAGTGCTCGCGCTGGCTGGCCGCGCAGGGCGCCCGCCCGGTGGCGCTGGACCTCTCCCACCGCCAGCTCCAGCACGCCCTGCGCATCGGTGAGGGGCTCCCCCTGGTGGAGGCGGACGCGGGCCGGCTGCCCTTCCGGGACGCCTCCTTCGACCTGGCCTGCTCCGCGTACGGGGCGGTGCCGTTCGTCGCCGATCCCGTGCGGGTCTTCCGCGAGGTCCACCGGGTGCTGCGGCCCGGCGGGCGGTGGGTGTTCTCCGTGACGCACCCGATCCGCTGGGCGTTCCCGGACGAGCCCGGGCCCGAGGGGCTGTCCGTCGCGGCCTCCTACTTCGACCGTGTCCCCTACGTCGAGCAGGACGAGGCCGGCAACGCCGTCTATGTGGAACACCACCGCACGCTCGGCGACCGGGTCCGGGACGTGGTCGCGGGCGGTTTCCGGCTGGTCGACCTGGTCGAACCGGAATGGCCCGCCTGGAACAACCAGGAGTGGGGCGGCTGGTCCCCCCTCCGGGGCAACCTGATCCCGGGCACGGCGATCTTCGTGTGCGAGCGGGACTGACCGTCCGGACCGCGTCCGCCCCGTACGACACTGGGGGCGTGATCCGTACCGAAGCCCTGGACCGCCTGCCCGTCCGCACCGCCGTGCCCGCCCTGGAGCGCGCACTCGACGACCGGGGCGTCGCCGTCCTGTGCGCCCCGCCCGGCACCGGCAAGACGACGCTCGTTCCGCTGGTGCTGGCCGGGCTGACCGGGGACGGGCCGGTGCGCCGGGTCCTGGTCGCCGAGCCGCGCCGGATCGCCGCGCGGGCGGCGGCGCGGCGGATGGCCTGGCTGCTGGGCGAGCGGCCGGGCGAACGGGTCGGCTTCACGGTGCGCGGCGAGCGCGTGGTGGGGCGGGAGACGGTGGTGGAGGTCGTGACCACCGGGGTGCTGCTCCAGCGGCTCCAGCGCGACCAGGAGCTGCCCGGGATCGACGTCGTGATCATCGACGAGTGCCATGAGCGGCACCTGGACGCGGACACGGTCGCGGCCTTCCTCCTGGACGTACGGGAGGCGATCCGGCCCGATCTGCGGCTGGTGGCGGCGTCCGCGACGACGGACGCGGAGGGCTGGGCGCGGCTGCTGGGCGATGCCCCGGTCGTCGAGGCCGAGGGCGTCTCGTACCCGGTGGAGGTTCTCTGGGCGCCGCCCGCGCGGCCGGTGAAGCCGCCGCACGGGATGAGGGTCGATCCGGCGCTGCTGACGCATGTGGCGGCGACCGTGCGGCGGGCGCTGGCGGAGCGGGAGGGGGACGTGCTCTGCTTCCTGCCCGGCGTGGGGGAGATCGGCCGCGTGGCCGGGCAGCTCGCCGGGGTGGACGCGGAGGTGCTCCAGGTGCACGGGCGGGCTCCGGCCACCGTGCAGGACGCGGTGCTGGCCGGGTCGTCCGGCGTACGACGGGTGGTGCTGGCGACCTCGGTGGCGGAGTCGTCGCTGACGGTCCCGGGCGTGCGGATCGTCGTCGACTCGGGCCTCGCGCGCGAACCCCGGACCGACCATGCCCGGGGGCTGAGCGCCCTGACGACCGTACGGGCCTCGCAGGCGGCCGGGCGGCAGCGCGCCGGGCGGGCGGGGCGGGAGGCTCCGGGGGCGGTGTACCGGTGCTGGGACCAGGCCGAGGACGGGCGGCTCGCGCGCTTCCCCTCCCCCGAGATCAAGGTGGCCGACCTCGCGGCGTTCGCGCTCCAGGTGGCGTGCTGGGGCGATCCGGACGCCTCATCGCTCGCCCTGCTGGACCCGCCGCCGGCCGGGGCGATGGGCGCGGCCCGGGAGGTGCTGGGCGCGATCGGCGCGGTGGACGGCGGCGGCGGGCTCACCGGGCGCTGCGTACGGATGTCCCGGCTCGGGCTGCACCCCCGGCTGGCGCGGGCCCTGCTGGACGGGGCGGCGGAGGTCGGGGCGCGGCGGGCGGCTGAGGTGGTGGCGCTGCTGAGCGAGGAGCCGCCCAGGGAGTACGGGGACGATCTCGCGGCAGCGCTGCGGACCGCCCGCCGGGGCCAGGACGGGTACGCGGCGCGCTGGAAGCAGGAGGTGCGGCGGCTGTCGGGCCAGGCGGCCGGCGCGGGCTCCGGCTCCGGGAGATCGGCGAGCTCCGGGGCCGCGCCGGGCACCGGGGCCGGGGCCGCGCCGGGCACGAGCACCGGCACGGGGTCCGGTTCCGGGACCGGCTCCGGCCACCGCTCCGGCTCCGGTTCCGGAACCGGCGCGGGTCGCTCCGATGACGCCGTCGTCGGGCTCGTCGCCGCTCTGGCGTTTCCCGAGCGGGTGGCGCGGGCCCGGGGCGACGGGGCGTTCCTGATGGCGTCGGGCACGGGCGCGGAGCTGCGGGACGGGTCGCCGCTGCGCCGCTCGCCCTGGCTGGCGGTGGCGGTCGCGGACCGGCCCTCCCACGCGGCGTCCGCGCGGGTGCGGCTGGCGGCGGTGCTCGACGAGGACACCGCGCTGGCGGCCGCCGGGCATCTGCGGGTGCGGGGCGAGGAGGTCCGCTGGGTGGACGGCGAGGTGGCCGCCCGGTCCGTGGACCGGCTGGGGGCGGTGGAGCTGGCGGTACGGCCGCTGAAGCAGCCCGATCCGGAGCTGGTGCGCGGGGCCCTGGTGGACGGGCTGCGGCGCGAGGGGCTCGGGCTGCTGCGCTGGAACCGGGACACGGAGCAGCTGCGGTCGCGCCTGGCGTTCCTGCACGGGGTGCTGGGGGCGCCGTGGCCGGACGTGTCGGACGGGGCGCTGCTGGCGGTTCCGGACGCGTGGCTGGAGCCCGAGCTGTCGCGGGCCCGGCGGCGCTCCGATCTGGCCCGGATCGACGCGGGCCAGGCGCTGCGGCGGCTGCTGCCCTGGGCGACCGGCGAGGCGGCCCGGCTGGACGAGCTGGCGCCGGAGCGGATCGAGGTGCCGAGCGGGTCCCGGATCCGGGTCGAGTACGGCGGGGACCAGCCCGTACTGGCCGTGAAACTCCAGGAGTTGTTCGGGCTGGCCGAGACGCCCCGGGTGGCCGGGGTGCCGGTCCTGGTGCACCTGCTCTCCCCCGCCGGACGCCCGGCGGCCGTCACCGCGGACCTGGCGTCGTTCTGGCGGGAGGGCTACAAGGCGGTGCGGGCGGAGCTGCGCGGCCGCTACCCGAAGCATCCGTGGCCGGAGGACCCCGCGACCGTACCGGCGACGCGGTACACGTCGGCGAGGCTCAAGCGTTCGTAGGGGTCTCGGGCCGCCGCGAGCGCGCCTCCAGCCACAGGGCCAGCGCGGCCAGTCCGATGCCGAGGCCCAGGAAGCCCCAGGGCAGGTACGAGGTGAGGAGGAGGACCAGGACGCGCTGGGACTTCACCAGGTCGACGGTGTCGACGATGTAGTCCTCGCGCATCTTCACATGGCCGGAGAACGCGGTGACGGTGTCCTCGGACATGCCCATCTTCTTGGCGTCGCGCAGCTCTTCGCGGTGGATCTCCTCGCCGTTGACGGGGGCGCCGGTGACCGGGTCGACCCAGAACATGCGCTTGGTGGTGTACCAGCGGGTCATGCCGGTCTGCGCGATCTGCTCGGCGGTGATGCCCTCGATGGGCATCTTCTTCGGCATGGGGACCTTGGTCCACGGGATGGTCTGCTCGAAGTAGTAGACCTCCAGGCCGCGGAAGTTGCGCGTGCCCCGGTAGTGGATGGGGGCGGTGGTGCGGGTCTGGGCGTCGAAGTACTCGTAGTCCCGTTTCTCGGTGAGGAAGGGCCACTTGAACTCGATGCCCTCGCGGCGGACCGGGTCACCGTCGACCATCTCGCCGGTGGCGTTGACGGGGGCCTGGGTGTGGGCGTCGAAGATGTAGCGCTCGGGGATGGCGGAGACCATCTTTCCGTCGGGGCCCTGGACGTAGGAGAGCGCGTCCCAGACGACGACGTCGCGTCCGGCGCTGCGTTCGATCTTCTCGGACTCCTCCACGTTGCCCTTGAGGGTCTGGACGATGGTGACCTTGTCGACCTTCTTCGCCTTGAGGGTGGAGTAGTCGAGGAGGACGGCGGGCTTCGCCTCCAGGACGACTTCCTGGTACTGGCTCGGCGGGATCTTGGCCAGGCGCGGGAAGGCGTACCAGCGCAGCAGGGGTGACAGGGCGGCGAAGAACACGGCGAAGGCCAGGAGTACGAGACCGGCTCGGCGGCGCATGGTGGTGACCTCTTCCCTCTGCGGCGGCTATCTCTTCGGTCCCGGGACGGTGGTCAGCAGGGGTTTCGGCGAGGTCTCCCCGGCCGGGGAGCCGATGGCGGAGACGGTGAACACGAGCGCGAGGGCGGCGGCCAGTCCGATGGCGGCGGCGACGAGGGCACGCATGCTCGGCCTCCCGGGGCGGTGGTCCGGCGACGGCGGCCTGATGGGCCGTCAGGGCTGGGGCACCGTAGCAACCGGGGCGCGAGATGAGAACAGAGCGGACAGCCCCTCGGCCGGGGGGCCGAGGGGCTGTGAGATTCGCTGCAGGGAGAGCCGGGGTCAGGGCTTGGTGGCCGCGGGGGTCTCCGTCGCGTCCGGCGCCGGCTCCTCCGGGGCCGTCTCCTCCGGGGCCTCGACGGTCAGCTTGATGACGGTCGAGGCGCCGCCCTCGGTGGTCAGGCGCAGCAGGTAGGTGCCCTCGTTGTCGTCGGCGAAGATCTCCGGGAGCCGCAGCTGCCCGTCGGCGTCCGTCGTCAGCGTGGTGAGGGTGCGGACCGGCTTGCCGTCCGCGTCCTTGAAGTACGGGCCCTTGTCGTTGTCGATGACGCCCAGGGGGTCCTTGACCATGGTGGCGGTGACGGCCACTCCGGCCGCGGCCGTGTCCTTGTAGGTGGCCTTGACGGTGACGGCGTCCGCGAACTTCTCGCCGGGGGCGGCGACGAGCGCCTTCTCGTCGGTCCGGGCGATCGCGTCGGCCTGGCGGGCGGTGACGGTCGCCGCGTACGTCAGGGTGCGCGGGCGGCCGGTGCCCGCGACGGCGGTCACGGTGAACTCCCCGGTCTTCTCCCCGGCCTGGAGCTTCGGTGCGGTGGCGGTGCCGTCGGCCCCGGTCCGTACCGTCACGCTCTTCTTGCCGCCGGCGAAGAGCGTGCCGGTGCCGCCGGTGACGGTGAAGGTGACGGGCACCTTGGCGAGCGGGGCGCCGACCGCGTTGCGTGCCAGCACCGAGACCCGCTCGTCGAACTCCTGGCCCGCGGTGGCGCGCAGCGGGCCGGTGCCCGCGTTCTCCAGGGAGCCGAAGGTTTCGGACGGCGGTGTCGGCTTGGGGGTGGGCGGCTTCGGCGTCGGGCTGGTGGAGCCTCCGCCACCGGGCTTCGAGGGGCCCGGGCTCGGCTTGCCGCCGGGCTTGGACGGGGAAGGGCTCGGGCTCGGAGTGGCGCTCGGGCCCGAACCGGTGCCCGGACGCGGGCTCGGGGTGGGGGTGCTCGGGGTGCTGGGGAGCGTGCCGGTGCCGTCGGGGATCTCGTGCGTGCCGCGCTGGTAGTAGGAGAACCAGGAGCGGACCGTGCGCAGGTACTCCGTCGACCGGTTGTAGCTCAGCACGGCCTGGTCGAGGTCGGCGGCGAGGGCCAGATCGCGGTCGTTGGCGCAGAGGTAACGGCCGGCGGCGAGAGCCGCGTCGTAGATGTTGTTGGGGTCCTTGCGGCCGTCGCCGTTCGCGTCCTGGCCCCAGGAGGCCCAGGTCGAGGGGATGAACTGCATCGGGCCGACCGCGCGGTCGTGGACCGCGTCGCCGTCGTACGCCCCGCCGTCGGTGTCCTTGATGAGCGCGAAGCCCTGGCCGTTGAGGGCCGGGCCGAGGATGCGGGGGCTGGCAGTGCCGTTCGCGTCGACGCGGCCGCCGCGGGCCTGGCCGGACTCGACCTTGCCGATGGCCGCGAGGAGTTGCCAGGGCAGCCGGCAGGAGGGGTCGGTGGTCGCGACGGTCCGCTCGGCCTGCTTGTACGCGGCAAGGATCGACGCCGGAATGCCCGCTTCGGCACGGCCCGCCGCCGGAAGATTGCTGGACGAACCGGGCTTGTCGGGCGTGACCAGGGGCGGAAGGTCCGTGTAGTAGGGCGAGTTGCCGGTGGCGGCGCCGTCGGTCTCGCCGCTCGCGGTGTCCTCGCCCGCCGCCTTCGGGTCACCGCTGCCCGCGGATCCGTCGGCCAGGGTCGCCGCGGGCGCCTGCGAGGCCGCCAGCGCCGCCACTGCGGCCGCCGCCACGGCGGTGGTCGTGGCTCCCTTGCGCAGACGTCGGCGAATGTGCGCTGCCATACGTTCCGGTCCCTCCCCCTCGAAGGCTGCTCGCGCTCCCCAGCGCAACGACTCCAGCGACCCTACGGCACCTTGTGTCGCCCGGGCACCGAGGGCTGACCGCTTCTTACTGTTTTTTCACGTTCGCGGGCGCACGTTGTCCGGTGGGCCACGAAAGGCTGCCCCGGCGGTCCCGCATACTTGCCGCCATGCCGTTCACGCTCAGTCATGCCGCCGCCGTGCTCCCGGCGATCCGCCGGAACGGGACGGCCCGGTGGCCGCTGTTCCCCTCGGCCCTCGTCGCCGGTTCGTTCGCGCCCGACATCACCTACTTCGCGGACACGGTGGTCCCCGGGGCGATGGAGTTCGGTTCGTTCACGCACACCCTCGCCGGGGTCCTCACGGTGAACGTGGCCATCGCGGCGGTGCTGGTCGCGGTGTGGGCGCTGCTGCGGGAGCCGCTGGAGGCGCTGTTGCCGGTACGGGTACGGGGCCGGGTCCACGCGTTCGTCCGGGGGCAGCGGTGGACGCGGGCCTCCTTCGGTCCGTCCGCCTGGCTGTGGTTCGCCGTCTCGGGTGCGCTGGGCGCGGCCACGCATGTGGTGTGGGACGCGTTCACGCACCACAGCCGGTGGGGCACGGAGCTGCTGCCGTTCCTGAACCGGAGTGTCGGCGGCTTCCCGGTGTTCCAGTTCGTGCAGTACGGGAGTTCGGCGCTGGCCCTCGTGGTCATCGGCTGGTTCGTCGCCACCGGGCTGCGCCGGGCCCCCGCCGTCCCCGCGCCCGTGGAGGTGCCGGTGCTCGGCCACCGGGAGCGGTGGGGGGCGCTCGGTCTGCTGGCGCTGTGCGTGCTGGCCGGTGTCGTCCACCGGTGCGCCCGCTGGTACGCCCACTTCGGCCGGGTGGAGAGCCCGCTCGACATCATCCCGACGGCCTGCTTCGGCGCGGGCGCGGGGCTGGCGGCCGGACTGCTGCTGTACGGGGTGTGGATGCTGCTGCGCCGGCGGACCCGGGTCCCCGTCTCCGTACCGGAGGGACCGCGGACGGAGGCACCGGCGGGCCGTAGGTAGCGTCGGAGAAAGCCGCACTGAGCGACGGACTCCCAGTCCTTGCCGACGCCGACCGAGACGTCGAGCGGGGCGCGCAGCTCGACGGCGTTCGCCATCTCGTGGCGCAGGATCTCCTCGACCTGCTTCCGCTCGCCCTTCGCGATCTCCAGGACGATTTCGTCGTGGACCTGGAGCAGCATCCGCGAGGTCAGCTCCGCCTCCCGCAGCGCCTTGTCCACCCGCAGCATCGCGACCTTCACGATGTCCGCCGCGGTGCCCTGGATCGGGGCGTTGAGCGCCATCCGCTCGGCGGCCTCGCGGCGCTGGCGGTTGTCGCTGTTGAGGTCGGGGAGATAGCGGCGGCGGCCGAGGATCGTCTCCGTGTAGCCGGTGGCCCTGGCCTCCTCGACGACCCGGTGGAGATAGTCCCGTACGCCGCCGAACCGTTCGAAGTAGGTGTCCATCAGCACCCGCGCCTCGGCGGGGTCGATGTTCAGCTGCTGGGAGAGGCCGAAGGCGGAGAGACCGTAGGCGAGGCCGTAGGACATGGCCTTGATCTTGCGGCGCATCTCCGCGTCGACCGCGTCCTTCTCGACGTTGAAGACCTGCGAGGCGACCGTGGTGTGCAGGTCCTCGCCGGAGGTGAACGCCTCGATGAGACCGGCGTCCTCGGAGAGGTGCGCCATGACCCGCAGTTCGATCTGGCTGTAGTCGGCCGTCATCAGCGTCTCGAAGCCCTCACCGACGACGAACCCGCGGCGGATCGCGCGGCCCTCGTCGGTGCGGACGGGGATGTTCTGCAGGTTCGGGTCGGTGGAGGAGAGCCGGCCGGTCGCCGCGACCGTCTGGTTGAACGTGGTGTGGATCCGGCCGTCGGCGGCGATCGTCTTGATCAGGCCCTCGACGGTGACCCGCAGCTTGGCCTGCTCGCGGTGGCGCAGCATGAGGACCGGCAGCTCGTGCTCGGTCTGCGCGGCCAGCCAGGCCAGCGCGTCCGCGTCCGTCGTGTATCCCGTCTTGGTCTTCTTCGTCTTCGGCAGGCCCAGCTCGTTGAAGAGGATCTCCTGGAGCTGCTTGGGCGATCCGAGGTTGAACTCGCGGCCCACCGCCGCGTGCGCCTCCTTCACCGCCTGCTGCACGGTCCCGGCGAACTGCTGCTCCATGCCTTCGAGATGGGCCCGGTCCGCGGCGATCCCGTGGCGCTCCAGGCGGGCCAGGAGGATGGAGGTCGGCAGCTCCATGTCGTGCAGCAGCTCCGCCGCGCCCACCTCCTTGAGGCGGGTGGTGAACGCGTCGCCCAGGTCGAGGACGGCGCGGGCCTGCGCCATCAGGGCGTCCTGCTCGGCCCGGTCGTCCGCGCCGAAGGCCAGCTGCCCGTCGGAGGCGGCGGCCGGGGCCAGCTCGCGGCCCAGATACTCCACGGCCAGCGCGTCCAGGGCGAAGGACCGGCGGCCCGGCTTCACCAGATACGCGGCGAGCGCGGTGTCCATGGTGACGCCTTCGAGCTGCCAGCCGTGCTCGGGGAAGACCCGCATCACGTTCTTCGCGTTGTGCAGGACCTTCGGGCGTGCCGGGTCCGACACCCAGGCGGCGAACGCCTGCTCGTCGGCCTCCTCCAGCTGGGTCGGGTCCAGCCAGGCGGCGGCCCCGTCGGCGGCGGCGAGCGCGACCTCGGTGACCGTGCCGGACCCGAGCGACCAGGTGTCGACGGTCATGACGCCGAGCGACTGCGCGCCGTGCGCCTCCAGCCAGGGGGCGACCTCGCCGGAGCCGAGCACGGCCCCGTCCAGCTCGATCCCGGCGGCGGGCGCGGGCGGCTCGGCCTCGGCCGCCCCCGGGTCGACGGCGAGGAGACGCTCGCGCAGGCTCGGGTTGCGGATCTCCAGTATGTCCAGGACACCAGTGACCGCCGTGCGGTCGTACGGGGCGCGCTCCAGCTCGGCCGGGGTCTTCGGCAGCTCCACGTCCCGGACCATCTCGGTCAGCACGCGGTTCATCTTCACCGCGTCCAGGTGGTCGCGGAAATTCTGCCCGGCCTTGCCCTTGACCTCCTCGGCCCGCTCGACCAGCTCGGCGAACGAACCGAACTGGTTGATCCACTTCGCGGCCGTCTTCTCACCGACGCCCGGAATGCCCGGGAGGTTGTCCGACGGGTCGCCGCGCAGGGCGGCGAAGTCCGGATACTGCTGCGGGGTGAGCCCGTACTTCTCGACGACCTTCTCCGGGGTGAACCGGGTCAGCTCGGAGACCCCCTTGGTGGGGTACAGCACGGTCACGTTGTCCGTGATCAGCTGGAAGGAGTCCCGGTCGCCGGTGACGATCAGCACCTCGAACCCGGCCGCCTCGGCCTGGGTCGCCAGCGTCGCGATGACATCGTCGGCCTCGAACCCGTCCACCGCGAACCGGTCCGCGTGCATCGCGTCCAGCAGCTCGCCGATCAGCTCGACCTGCCCCTTGAACTCGTCGGGGGTCTTGGAGCGGTTCGCCTTGTACTCCGGGAACTCCTGCGCCCGCCACGTCTTGCGGGACACGTCGAACGCGACCGCGAAGTGCGTGGGCGCCTCATCACGCAGGGTGTTCGCCAGCATCGACATGAAGCCGTACACGGCGTTCGTCGGCTGCCCCACCGCCGTCGTGAAATTCTCCGCGGGCAGGGCGAAGAACGCCCGGTACGCCAGGGAGTGCCCGTCCATGAGGAGCAGGCGCGGTCGGTTGTCTGCCGTCTTCTTCGATGCCGTCTCAGCCACGCCCCCGATCCTGCCACGCCCCACTGACAATCCGGACCGGCACGGCCTTGCGCGGCCGTGACAGGATCGATGGTGAGGACATGCACCACCTCGCCACGCGGACGAGCGCTCGAAGGGGAGCAGCATCATGGCCACCAAGCCGCCGACCGGTGACCCGGTCCAGGACGCCCCGCAGGTCGACCAGGCGCAGCACGCCGCCGCCGGTCTGCCCGCCGTCGCCCACTCCCTGCGCATCTCCCAGCAGCAGATGGGGGTGCGCCGCACCGCGCAGACCCTCCTCAAGGTCAACCAGAAGGACGGCTTCGACTGCCCCGGCTGCGCCTGGCCCGAGGGCGACAAGCGGCACATCGCGGAATTCTGCGAGAACGGCGCGAAGGCCGTGGCCGAGGAGGCGACGCTGCGTCGCGTCACCCCGGACTTCTTCGCCGCGCACCCGGTCGCCGACCTCGCGGAGCGCAGCGGCTACTGGCTGGGCCAGCAGGGCAGGATCACCCAGCCGGTGTACCTCCCCGAGGGCGCCGACCGGTACGAGGCCGTCACCTGGGAACGCGCCTTCGCGATCATCGCCGAGGAGCTGACCGCGCTCGGCTCCCCCGACGAGGCCCTCTTCTACACCTCGGGCCGCACCAGCAACGAGGCCGCGTTCCTCCTCCAGCTCTTCGCCCGCGAGTTCGGCACCAACAACCTCCCCGACTGCTCCAACATGTGCCACGAGTCGTCCGGATCGGCGCTCAACGAGACCATCGGCATCGGCAAGGGCAGCGTCTCCCTGGAGGACATCCACCAGGCCGACCTGATCATCGTCGCCGGACAGAACCCCGGCACGAACCACCCCCGGATGCTCTCCGCCCTGGAGAAGGCCAAGCAGTCCGGAGCGAAGATCATCTCGGTGAACCCGCTGCCCGAGGCCGGGATGGAGCGGTTCAAGAACCCCCAGACCCCGCACGGCATGCTCAAGGGGACCCCGCTCAACGACCTCTTCCTGCAGATCCGCATCGGCGGCGACCAGGCCCTCTTCCGCCTCCTCAACAAGCTGATCCTGGCCACCGAGGGCGCCGTCGACACCGCGTTCGTCGCCGAACACACCCACGGTTACGAGCAGTTCGCCAAGGCCGCCGAAGCGGCCGACTGGGACGAGACGCTGCGCGCCACCGGCCTCACCCGCGCCGAGATCGAGCAGGCGCTCGCCCTGGTCCTCGCATCGGAGCGCACCATCGTCTGCTGGGCCATGGGCCTCACCCAGCACAAGCACTCCGTGCCCACCATCCGCGAAGTGGTCAACTTCCTTCTGCTGCGCGGCAACATCGGCCGACCCGGCGCGGGTGTCTGCCCGGTGCGCGGCCACTCCAACGTCCAGGGCGACCGCACCATGGGCATCTTCGAACGCCCCGCACCGGCCTTCCTCGACGCCCTCGACAAGGAGTTCGGCATCACCTCGCCCCGCCACCACGGCATGGACGTCGTGCGCTCCATCCAGGCGCTCCGCGACGGCGAGGCGAAGGTCTTCTTCGCCATGGGCGGCAACTTCGTCGCGGCCACCCCCGACACCGCCGTCACCGAGGCCGCGATGCGCCGCGCCCGCCTCACCGTCCACGTCTCGACCAAGCTCAACCGCAGCCACGCCGTCACCGGGGCCCGGGCCCTGATCCTCCCGACGCTGGGCCGCACCGACAAGGACGTCCAGGCGGGCGGCAAGCAGTTCGTCACCGTCGAGGACTCCATGGGCATGGTCCACGCCTCCCGCGGCAACCTCACCCCCGCGAGCCCCCACCTGCTCTCCGAGCCCGCCATCGTCGCCCGCCTCGCCCGCGCTGTCCTCGGCTCCGGCTCCCGTACACCGTGGGAGGAGTTCGAGCGGGACTACGGCACCATCCGCGACCGCATCTCCCGCGTCGTCGCCGGCTTCGAGGAGTTCAACACCCGCATCGCCCGTCCCGGCGGCTTCGCCCTCCCGCACGCCCCCCGCGACGAGCGCCGCTTCCCCACCGCGACGGGCCGCGCCAACTTCACCGCCGCCCCCGTCGAGTACCCCGAACTCCCCGACGGCAGGCTCCTGTTGCAGACCCTGCGCTCCCACGACCAGTACAACACCACCATCTACGGCCTGAACGACCGCTACCGGGGCATCAAGGGCGGCCGCCGCATCGTCATGGTCAACCCCGAGGACGCCGCCGCCCTCGGCCTCGCCGACGGCGCGTACACCGACCTCGTCGGCGAGTGGAAGGACGGCGTTGAACGCCGCGCGGAGGGCTTCCGCATCGTCCACTACCCCACCGCCCGGGGCTGCGCCGCCGCCTACTACCCGGAGACCAACGTCCTGGTCCCCCTCGACTCCACGGCCGACACCAGCAACACCCCGGCCAGCAAGTCGGTCGTCGTCCGCTTCGAGGAGCCCCGGCGCACCCCCGGCAGCGACTGAAAACCGCCACCGACTAAGCGCGCGCTCAGCCGTCTGATAAGAACAGTGCAGACAGCAACGAACCAGCGCAGCAGACGAACGGAGCAGGATCCATGGGCGAGCACACCGCACCCCTCTTCCCGCAGGAAGTCATCGACGAGTACGCGGCACTCGGCATCGACCTGCCCGCCCTCTTCTCCGCCGGCCACCTCGGCGAGCGCATGGGCGTGACCATCGTCGAGGCCGCCGCCGACCGCGTCGTCGGCACCATGCCCGTCGAGGGCAACACCCAGCCCTACGGCCTCCTGCACGGCGGCGCCTCCGCCGTCCTCGCCGAGACCCTCGGCTCCATCGGCTCGATGCTCCACGGCGGCGCCAACAAGATCGCCGTCGGCGTCGACCTCAACTGCACCCACCACCGGGGCGTCCGCAACGGCCTCGTCACCGGCGTCGCCACCCCCGTGCACCGGGGCCGCTCCACCGCCACGTACGAGATCGTCATCACCGACGAACAGGACAAGCGGGTCTGCACCGCACGCCTCACCTGCCTGCTCCGCGACATCCCCCAGCCCGAAGCGGGCTGAGCCGTCACCGACCCCCGTCACAGCAAGCGAACGGCCCGCCGGCCTCGACCGGCGGGCCGTTCGCCGTCCGCGGCCGCACCGCATTCCGGACCGCGCATCCCCATATCCGGCGCGGTAAGAGGAAGTTGATGGAAACGCACGGTCAACACCCTTGACGGCCGCACCCGTTCCATGACCTGCTTCAACAGCGGCACCGACCCGTCGGCGCAGCACACATATCCCACACATGTAACACTGCGTAACGTTTGCGCAATACACGAAAAACCCGGCACCCCCACCCCCGCGCCCCCGGCCCGCCTCCCCCCGCCACCCTCGCGCCCCGGCCCGCGCGACAGCACCAAGATCACCCCAAGCCCCTTAGCAGAGCTGCGCGTTCTCACCATGTGGGCAATGCGCAGTCCAGGCGAAACCCGCACATCCCCTCACAGGAACCTCAAGCCTTGCTCAAGGGCATAACAAGAGAGTCACATCCGCAGCCGACCCATCCCGATGGCCCCCGGCTGCGCTTAGAGTCACGGCCAGTCACCGCGCCGCCGGGCGCGTCTGCTGCACGGCCCTGTACCACCCCAGTACGGCCCGGCGATGATCACGGCACCTCATGCCCGAGGAGCGCCGCGCCAGGGAAAGGACCCTCTCGTGCGACACCGTTCTTTGCTCATACTCACCGCAGTGCTCACCACCGGAGCACTGACGCTCACCGCCTGCGGGTCGCGCGACGAAGGCAGCAAGGACAGCGGCGACAGCGGTGGCAAGACCACCGTCGTCATCGGCGTCGACGCGCCCCTGACCGGCTCCCTCTCGGCGCTCGGCCAGGGCATCAAGAACTCCGTGGACCTCGCGGCCAAGACCGCGAACAAGAACAACGAGGTCCCCGGCATCGAGTTCAAGATCGAAGCCCTCGACGACCAGGCCGTCCCCGCCTCCGGACAGGCCAACGCCACCAAGCTCGTCGGCAACGACGACGTCCTCGGCGCCGTCGGCCCCCTCAACTCCGGCGTCGCCCAGTCCATGCAGGGCGTCTTCGAGAAGGCCGACCTCGCCCAGGTCTCCCCGGCCAACACCAACCCGGCGCTCAGCCAGGGCGACAACTGGGCCAAGGGCGACATCCAGCGCCCCTTCAAGACCTACTTCCGCACCTGCGCCACCGACGTCGTCCAGGGCAAGTTCGCCGCCCAGTACCTCTACAACGACGCCAAGAAGAAGAAGGTCTACGTCGTCGACGACAAGCAGACCTACGGCGCCGGCCTCGCCGCGATCTTCTCCGCCGAGTTCAAGCGCCTCGGCGGCAAGGTCGTCGGCACCGACCACGTCACGGTCAAGGAGACCGACTTCTCCAGCACCGCCGACAAGGTCAAGAGCTCGGGCGCCGACTCCGTCTACTACGGCGGCCAGTACCCCGAGGGCGGCCTGCTCTCCGACCAGATCAAGAAGACCGGCGCCAAGATCCCCACCATGGGCGGCGACGGCATCTACGACCCCGCCTTCATCAGCGCCTCCGGCGAGGCCAACGACGGCGACTACGCCACCTCCATCGGCTACCCCGTCGAGGCCCTCCCGACCGCCAAGAAGTTCATCGAGGACTACAAGGCCGCCGGCTACAAGGACCCGTACGCGGCCTACGGCGGCTACTCCTACGACGCCGGATGGGCCATCATCCAGGCCGTCAAGGCCGTCGTCGCCGACAACGACGGCAAGCTCCCCGAGGACGCCCGCGCCAAGGTCACCGAGGCCATGGCCAAGGTCTCCTTCGACGGCGTGACCGGCAAGGTCTCCTTCGACGAGAACGGCGACACCACCAACAAGCAGCTCACCGTCTACGAGGTCCAGAAGGGCGCCTGGAAGGACGTCAAGAGCGCCACGTTCGAGGACTGATCCCACCGGCACAGCCCCGCCCCACCTGACCCAGACCGCGCGAGGGCGCAAACAGCGCCCTCGCGCGGAGTCATATCCGACAAGCTCATCGGAGGCCCTGCGGTGCACGAACTGCCGCAACAGCTGGCCAACGGCCTTGCCCTCGGCGCCCTTTATGGCCTCATAGCCATCGGGTACACCATGGTGTACGGCATCGTCCAGCTCATCAACTTCGCCCACGGCGAGATCTTCATGATCGGGGGCTTCGGCGCCCTCACCACCTACATCATGCTCCCCAGCGGGACCACCCTCCTGGTCGCCATCCCGCTCATGATCATCGGTGGTGCCATCGCCTCCGTCGCCGTGGCCACCGCCGCGGAACGGTTCGCCTACAGGCCCCTGCGAGGCGCCCCCCGCCTCGCCCCGCTCATCACCGCGATCGGCCTCTCGATCGTGCTCCAGCAGCTCGTCTGGGGCTTCTACCCCGACGCGAAGAAGCCCCGCAGCTTCCCCGAGTTCCAGGGCGAATCCTTCAAGCTGCTCGACAACCTCTACCTCCAGCGCGCCGACGCCTTCGTCCTCGTCCTGGCCCCGCTCTGCATGCTCGCCCTCGGCCTCTTCGTCGCCAAGAGCCGCAGCGGCCGCGCCATGCAGGCCACCGCCCAGGACCCCGACACGGCAAAGCTCATGGGCATCAACACCGACCGCATCATCGTGATGGCCTTCGCCATCGGCGCCGCCTTCGCCGCCGTCGCCTCGGTCGCCTACGGCCTCGACAAGGGCCAGATCAACTTCGAGATGGGCTTCATCCTCGGCCTCAAGGCCTTCACCGCAGCCGTCCTCGGCGGCATCGGCAACATCTACGGAGCCATGGTCGGCGGCGTCGTCCTCGGCCTCGCCGAAGCCCTCTCGATCGCCTACATCGAAGAGATCCCCGGCATGCAGCAGCTCGGCGGCGGCGCCTGGGCCAACGTCTGGGCCTTCGTCCTCCTCATCGTCGTCCTCCTCGTCAGGCCACAAGGCCTGCTCGGCGAGCGCGTCACGGACAGGGCGTGATACCCATGACCACCAAGACCCACCAGACGACGCCCGTCCTCGCCATCCCCGCAACCGTGGCCCGCGCGGCCACCGCGGCCGGAGCCGCACTCACTCTCGGCTCCACCTTCCTCGCCTGGACCTGGACCGCGAAGTTCCCCGGCGACCTCACCGTCACCGGCTACCCCGGCGGCCTCCAGGTCCTCACCCTCGTCGGCGCCGCCCTCACCCTGCTGTTCACCCTCTCCGGGTACGGCATCAAGGGCCTCCGCTGGCTCACCCCCGGCGGCACCAACAGCCCCGTCCGGCTCGCCGCACTCGGCCTGCTCGGCACCATGGGCTTCACCGTCGGCGCCATCTCCGTCGAACTCGGCGGCGTCGTCAACCTGGAACCCGGAGCCTGGATCGGCCTCGTCGGCGCCATCATCACCGTCGTCGCCTCCCTCGGCCTCCCGCACGACCAGGACATCACCGACACCACCACCCCCTCCCCCCTCGAAAAGTTCCTCAACAGCCTCCGCGCCCCCGCGCCCGGACGCCCCAAGGAACTCCCCTCCTGGGCCGAGATCCTGATCATCGTCGCCGCGTTCGGCATCGGTCTCTTCGTCGTCACCTACGGCATCGACACCGCCTACCCCGAACTCTTCGTCGGCTACCTGATCATCACCGGCTTCGCCGTGACCGCACTCTTCAAGGCCGGCCTCATGGCCCGCCTCTCCGCGATCACCACGAAGTACCGCTCCATCGCCGTCGCCGCGGCCTTCGTCGCCGCAGCCGTCTTCCCGTTCACCCAGAGCACCGACCAGTACACCCTCATCGCGGTCAACATCCTCATCTTCGCGACCGTCGCCCTGGGCCTGAACATCGTCGTCGGCCTCGCCGGACTCCTCGACCTCGGATACGTCGCCTTCCTCGGCGTCGGCGCCTACACCGCCGCCCTCGTCTCCGGAACCAGCGCATCCGCCTTCGGCGTCCAGTTCCCCTTCTGGGCCTCCGTCCTCGTCGGCGCCGCCGTCTCCCTGATCTTCGGCGTCGTCATCGGAGCACCCACCCTCCGCCTCCGCGGCGACTACCTCGCCATCGTCACCCTCGGCTTCGGCGAGATCTTCCGCATCGCCGTCGGCAACCTCGACGGCGTCTCCGGACCCCGCGTCACCAACGGCCCCAACGGCGTACCGAACATCCCCGACCTCAACTTCTTCGGGTACGACTTCGGCGAATCGCACACCATCCTGGGCTTCGAACTCGGCGCCTACGCCAACTACTACATGCTCATGCTGCTCGCGATGATCCTCGTGGTCCTCGTCTTCAGCCGAGCCGGCAGCTCCCGCATCGGGCGCGCCTGGGTCGCCATCCGCGAGGACGAGACCGCCGCCACCGCCATGGGCATCAACGGCTTCCGCGTCAAGCTCATCGCCTTCGCCCTCGGCGCCACGCTCGCCGGCATCGCCGGCACCGTACAGGCCCACGTCCAGAGCACCGTCGTCCCCGAGATGTACGTCTTCGCCGGACCCGTGCCGCCGAACTCCGCCTTCCTCCTCGCCGCCGTCATCCTCGGCGGCATGGGAACCATCAGCGGACCCCTCATCGGCGCGGCACTCCTCTACATGATCCCGGCCAAGCTCCAGTTCCTCTCGGACTACCAGCTCCTCGGCTTCGGACTCGCCCTCATCCTCCTCATGCGCTTCCGCCCCGAAGGCCTCATCGCCAACCGGCGGGCCAAGCTGGAATACCACGAGACCGGCCAGCTCGACGTACCCGACGAAACCCTGGCAGGCACCACCTCCGGCACCACGAAGGCGGGGGCGTGAACACCATGACCACCACCACACCCGAAACCGCCACCACGGTGCTCGACGCGAGCGGCGTCACCATGCGCTTCGGCGGACTCACCGCCGTACGCAACGTCGACCTCACCGTCAAGGCGGGCGAGATCGTCGGTCTCATCGGCCCCAACGGCGCCGGCAAGACCACCTTCTTCAACTGCCTCACCGGCCTCTACGTCCCCACCGAGGGCACGGTCCGCTACAAGGGCACCGTCCTGCCGCCCAAGCCCCACCTCGTCACCCAGGCAGGCATCGCCCGCACCTTCCAGAACATCCGGCTCTTCGCCAACATGACCGTGCTGGAGAACGTCCTCGTCGGACGCCACACCCGCACCAAGGAAGGCCTCTGGTCCGCCCTCCTGCGCGGACCCGGCTTCAAGAAGGCCGAAGCCGCATCCCACGAACGCGCCATGGAACTCCTGGAGTTCATCGGCCTCCAGGACAAGGCCGACCACCTCGCGCGCAACCTCCCCTACGGAGACCAGCGCAAGCTGGAAATCGCCCGCGCCCTCGCCAGCGACCCCGGCCTCCTCCTCCTGGACGAGCCCACCGCCGGCATGAACCCGCAGGAAACCCGCGTCACCGAAGAACTCATCTTCGCGATCCGGGACATGGGCATCGCCGTCCTCGTCATCGAGCACGACATGCGCTTCATCTTCAACCTCTGCGACCGCGTCGCCTGCCTCGTCCAGGGCGAGAAGCTCGTCGAGGGCTCCCCCGGCGAGGTCCAGGCCGACGAACGCGTCGTCGCCGCCTACCTCGGCACCCCCTTCGAAGGCGACCCCGGCGCCGACGAAGTCGCCGAGGTCGAGGCCGCAGAGGCCCAGAGCGCCACCCGCACCACCCGCACGGAAGGGGAAACCCAGTGACCGCCCTGCTAGAGGTCGAAGACCTCCGCGTCGCCTACGGCAAGATCGAAGCCGTCAAGGGCATCTCCTTCTCCGTCGAAGCCGGCCAGGTCGTCACCCTCATCGGCACCAACGGCGCGGGCAAGACCACCACCCTGCGGACCCTCTCCGGACTCCTCAAGCCCTCCGGCGGCCGCATCACCTTCGACGGAAAGCCCCTCGGCAGCGTCCCCGCGCACAAGATCGTCGCGCTCGGACTCGCCCACTCCCCCGAAGGCCGGCACATCTTCCCCCGCCTCACCATCACGGAGAACCTCCAGCTCGGAGCGTTCCTCCGCACGGACAAGGCAGGCATCGAGAAGGACGTCCAGCGCGCCTACGACCTCTTCCCCATCCTCGGGGAACGCCGGAAGCAGGCCGCCGGCACCCTCTCGGGCGGAGAGCAGCAGATGCTCGCCATGGGACGCGCCCTGATGTCCCAGCCCAAGCTGCTCATGCTCGACGAGCCCTCCATGGGGCTCTCCCCGATCATGATGCAGAAGATCATGGAGACCATCGTCGAGCTCAAGGCGGCGGGCACCACGATCCTGCTCGTCGAGCAGAACGCCCAGGCCGCCCTGTCCCTCGCGGACCAGGGTCACGTCATGGAGGTCGGCAAGATCGTCCTCTCCGGCCCCGGCTCGGACCTGCTCCACGACGAGTCGGTCCGCAAGGCGTACCTCGGCGAGGACTGACGCCGCTGCCGTACGGAAGAGGCCCGCACCCGGTTCGTTCCGGGTGCGGGCCTCTCTCGTTGCGGAGGTACCCGTACGTGTACGTGTACGTCGTGTACGCGGCTACTCCGCCGACTTCTTCTTCTCCTCGGCGTCCTCGATCAGCGCCTCCGCGAGCTGCTGCATCGACATCCGGCGGTCCATCGACGTCTTCTGGATCCACCGGAACGCGGCCGGCTCGGAGAGCCCGTAATCCGTCTGCAGGATGCTCTTGGCCCGGTCCACCAGCTTCCGGGTCTCCAGCCGCTGGGAGAGGTCGGCGATCTCGCTCTCCAGTGCCTTCAGCTCGGCGAACCGGGAGACGGCCATCTCGATGGCCGGCACGACGTCGCTCTTGCTGAACGGCTTCACGAGGTACGCCATGGCCCCGGCGTCACGGGCCCGCTCGACGAGGTCACGCTGCGAGAAGGCGGTGAGCATGAGGACCGGGGCGATGGACTCCTCGGCGATCTTCTCGGCGGCGGAGATCCCGTCAAGGACCGGCATCTTCACGTCCAGGATGACCAGGTCCGGCTTGTGCTCCCGGGCCAGCTCTACGGCCTGCTGCCCGTCGCCCGCCTCACCGACGACGGAGTAGCCCTCCTCCTCCAGCATCTCCTTGAGGTCGAGGCGGATGAGGGCCTCGTCCTCGGCGATGACGACGCGGGTCGTCAGCGGCGGGACGTGCGACTTGTCGTCGTCGACGGCGTCTACGGGCTGGGGCGACTCGGGGGTGGTCACGGGGCTCCTTGTTTCAGGGCAGGCGCTGCTGCGAAGCAGCCTACCTACCTGCTGCTGCCTTCTGTCACCAGGTACACTGCTGATCGGTCACCACGCCGGGTTGGCGCAATTGGTTGACGCGGAGGTCTCAAACACCTCTGTCCGAAAGGACATGTGGGTTCGAATCCCATACCCGGCACATCCTGCGGAGCGGATGTTCACTTTCGCGTGAACATCCGCTTTTTGCTGCTCGGAGTCGCTCCTCTCCACCAAGAGTGGGCGAATGAACGTACACAGCACAGGAGTGCGCCAGAAGTCACACGCACCGTCCTGCCACCGGTGCGACGCCACGGCACTCGACGAGCCCGCCTATGCCTATCTGCTCGGTGTCTACCTGGGCGACGGCCACATCAGCCAGCACTCGGCCCACCGGGCACCCAACCTCATGATCACGCTGGACGACGCCTGGCCCGGCATCCAGAACGAAGCGGAGGAAGCGTTACGCAGGACCTTCCCGGACAACGCCACCTGCCGGGTCCGCAGGACCGGCTGCCACAACATCAAGGTGTACTCGAAGCACCTCGTCTGCTACTTCCCGCAGCACGGTCCGGGCAGAAAGCACGAGCGCGCGATCGTCCTGGAGCCCTGGCAGCAGAAGATCGTCGACGCCCATCCCTGGCAGCTCGTCCGAGGTCTCATCCACTCCGACGGCTGTCGGCTCACCAACTGGACGACCCGCGTGGTCGGCGGTGAACGCAAGCGCTACGAATATCCCCGCTACTGGTTCACCAACGTCTCCGACGACATCCGCCGCCTCTACACCGACACCCTCGACGCGCTCGGCATCACCTGGACGCACTGCACGCGCGCGGGCAAGCCCTACAACATCTCCGTAGCCCGACGGGCATCCGTAACCCTCATGGATGCGCACGTCGGGCCGAAATACTGAGCCGCCCTACTTCGGGCTGTCGTCCTCACCGATGTGGTGCACGCGGACCAGGTTCGTCGAGCCCGCGACGCCGGGCGGGGAGCCGGCCGTGATCACGACCACGTCGCCCTTCGCGCAGCGGCCGATGCGCAGGAGCTGTTCGTCGACCTGGGCGACCATCGCGTCCGTGGAGTCGACCTTCGGGCCGAGGAAGGTCTCGACGCCCCAGGTGAGGTTGAGCTGGGCGCGGGTCGCTTCGTCGGGGGTGAAGGCGAGGAGCGGGATGGGTGAGCGGTAGCGGGAGAGGCGCTTGACGGTGTCGCCGCTCTGGGTGAAGGCGACGAGGAACTTCGCGCCGAGGAAGTCGCCCATCTCGGCGGCGGCCCTCGCGACGGCTCCGCCCTGGGTGCGGGGCTTGTTGCGTTCGGTGAGGGGCGGGAGGCCCTTGGCGAGGAGGTCTTCCTCGGCGGCCTCGACGATGCGGGACATGGTGCGCACGGTCTCGATGGGGTACTTGCCGACGCTGGTCTCGCCGGAGAGCATCACCGCGTCGGTGCCGTCGATGATCGCGTTGGCGACGTCGGAGGCTTCGGCGCGGGTGGGGCGGGAGTTGTCGATCATCGAGTCGAGCATCTGGGTGGCGACGATGACCGGTTTGGCGTTGCGCTTGGCGAGTTTGATGGCGCGCTTCTGGACGATCGGGACCTGTTCCAGGGGCATTTCGACGCCGAGGTCGCCGCGGGCGACCATGATGCCGTCGAAGGCGGCGACGATGTCGTCGATGTTGTCGACGGCCTGGGGTTTCTCGACCTTGGCGATGACGGGGAGGCGGCCGCCTTCTTCGTCCATGATGCGGTGGACGTCGTCGATGTCGCGTCCGGTGCGGACGAAGGAGAGGGCGATGATGTCGGCGCCGGTGCGCAGGGCCCAGCGGAGGTCGTCGATGTCCTTCTCGGAGAGGGCGGGGACGGAGACGGCGACGCCGGGGAGGTTGAGTCCCTTGTTGTCGGAGACCATGCCGCCTTCGATGACGGTGGTGTGGACGCGGGGTCCGTCGACGCCGGTGACTTCGAGGGTGACGCGGCCGTCGTCGACGAGGATGCGTTCGCCGGTGGTGACGTCGGCGGCGAGTCCGTCGTAGGTGGTGCCGCAGATGTCGCCGGTGCCCTGGCCTTCGAGGGGTTCGACGGTGATGGTGAAGGTGTCGCCGCGTTCAAGGAGTACGGGGCCTTCGCGGAAGCGTCCGAGGCGGATCTTCGGGCCTTGAAGGTCGGCGAGGATGCCGACGCTGCGGCCGACTTCCTCGGACGCCTTGCGCACGTGGTGGTAGCGCTCTTCGTGTTCGGCGTAGCTGCCGTGGCTGAGGTTGAAGCGGGCGATGTCCATTCCCGCTTCGACCAGGGCCTTGATCTGGTCGTACGAGTCGGTGGCGGGTCCCAGGGTACAAACGATTTTCGCTCGGCGCATAGGTCGAGCCTAAACCTTACCTACGGGTAGGTATTTGGCTCCGTATGACACCTCAACAACCTTTGAGTGAAGGGTTATTGACAAGTGTTGAATTGTGCGGCGGCCCGCTCTGATGAGCGTTTATCCGAGGTTCGGGGGGATGAGGGTGAAGGCCGCTTCGACCTGGGCGTCGACGTTCTGGCGTACGGGTTCGAGGTCGATGGGGGCCGCGTCGGCTGCGCTTTCCGCGCGGGCCGATCGGAAGGCTCCGGCGCCGCCGTAGGTCGCGGTGGCGAAGGTGGCTCCGCCGACGCTTCCGGTGTCGCTGAGTTCGAGGAGGGCGCCGATGCGGGTGTCCAGGGCTTCGGCGTACTCGCGGGCGCGCTGGAGGGCTTCCTGGACGGCTTGGCGGCGGGCGGCGGCGTGGTGGGGGGAGGTGGGGCGCAGGGCCCACCAGGGGCCGTCGACGCGGATGAGTTCCTGGTCGGCGAGGCGGGCGACGAGTTCGCCGAGGACGGTGAAGTCGCTGAGGGCGGCGGTGAGTTGGATGCTGCCGTGGTAGGCGCGGATGCGTTCGCCGCGGCCGTGGCGGGCGAGTTCGGGGCGGATGGTGATGGTGCCGGTTTCGAGTTTTTCGACGGCGTCGCCGTAGCCCTTGATGAGGTCGAGGGTGGCGGTGTTGCGGCGGGTGAGGTCGTCGAGGGTGGTGCGGCGGTCGGTGTTGCGGGCGGTGAGGGTGACGGCGATGCGGGCGATCTCGGGGTCGACTTCGAGGTGGGCTTCGCCGCGGACGGTGACGCGGGGGGCGGTGGGGGTGCCGTGGGAGGGGTGGGGTGCGGGGGTGGCGGTTTCGGTCATGTGTTCACTGTGGCACGGCGGGTGGCGCCTCGGGGTGTGTGTCGGGTGGTCATCAGATCGAAACCTGCGCGGGGTGTTGCGGGTGTGGGGTGCTGGGCCAGAATCTACGCGCGTTGCCGTACTGAACGAGGAGTGAAGAGATGCCGTTGAACCGTAGGACGTTTCTGGGCCGTTCGGCCGCCGCGGGCGCGGGTGTGGCGATGGCGGGCGGTGCGGTCGTCGGCTCGGCCGGTGCGGCGCAGGCCACGGGGCAGGGCCACGGGCATGGCCATGGACGGCCTGCGAAGCGGTACTCGTTCACGGTGATGGGCACGACGGACCTGCACGGGAACGTCTTCAACTGGGACTACTTCACGGACAAGGAGTACGACGACTCCGCCCACAACGACGTGGGTCTGGCGAAGATCTCGACGCTGGTGGATCAGGTGCGCCGGGAGAAGGGGCGCCGGAACACGCTGCTGATCGACGCGGGTGACACGATCCAGGGCACGCAGTTGTCGTACTACTACGCGAAGGTCGATCCGATCACGGCGCGGCGCGGTCCGGTGCATCCGATGGCGCGGGCGATGAACGCGATCGGTTACGACGCGGCGGCGCTCGGGAACCACGAGTTCAATTACGGCATTCCGGTGCTGCGGAAATTCGAGGAGCAGTGCGATTTCCCGCTGCTGGGGGCGAATGCGCTGGATGCGAAGACGTTGCGGCCGGCGTTCGCCCCGTATGTCATCAAGCGGATGCACACGCCGTGCGGGCGTGATGTGCGGGTGGCGGTGCTGGGGCTGACGAATCCTGGTATCGCGATCTGGGACAAGGCGAATGTGGGCGGGAAGATGGTGTTCCCGGGTCTGGAGGAGCAGGCGGCGAAGTGGGTGCCGAAGCTGCGGTCGATGGGTGCGGACGTGGTGATCGTCTCCGCGCATTCGGGTTCGTCGGGGACGTCGTCGTGGGGTGATCAGTTGCCGTACGTGGAGAACGCGGCGGCTCTGGTGGCGGAGCAGGTGCCGGGGATCGACGCGATTCTGGTGGGTCACGCGCATGTGGAGATCGCCGAGCACTTCGTGACGAACAAGGAGACCGGCAAGCAGGTGGTGCTGTCGGAGCCGGCGAAGTGGGGGCAGCGGCTGACGCTGTTCGACTTCGACCTGGTGTGGGAGAAGGGCCGCTGGTCGGTGGAGAAGGCCGGTTCGCGGGTGCTGAACTCCAACACGGTGCCGGAGGACCCGGAGGTGACGTCGCTGCTGCGCCGTGAGCACCGCAAGGTGGTGGAGTACGTCAACCAGGTGATCGGTACGTCGGTGGTGGCGATGTCGACGGCGGACGCGCCGTGGAAGGACGAGCCGATCATCGATCTGATCAACCAGGTGCAGACGGAGACGGTGAAGGCGGCGCTGGCGGGCGGGGAGTTCGCGGCGCTGCCGGTGCTGTCGCAGGCGTCGTGTTTCTCGCGTACGGCGGGGATTCCGGCCGGTGAGGTGACGATCAAGGACGCGGCGGGGCTGTATCCGTTCGAGAACACGCTGGAGGCGCGGCTGATCACGGGCGCCCAGTTGAAGGACTACCTGGAGTATTCGGCGCGGTATTACGTGCGGACGGCTGCGGGTGGTCCGGTGGACACGGCGAAGCTGACGAACGCGGACGGGATTCCGGACTACAACTACGACGCGGTGTCGGGTGTGACGTACGACGTCGACATCGCGCAGCCGGCGGGTTCGCGGATCGTGGGGTTGTCGTTCGAGGGGAAGGCGATCGATCCGGCGGCGCGGTTCGTCTTCGCGGTGAACAACTACCGGGCGAGCGGTGGGGGGAACTTCCCGCATGTGCCGGGTGCGCAGCAGTTGTGGGCGAATTCGGACGAGATCCGGAACACGATCATCGGGTGGGTGCGGGAGAAGGGTTCGGTGGACCCGGCGGCGTTCGCTTCGGTGGGGTGGCGGCTGACGCGTGGGGGGACGCCGGTCTTCCCGTAGCGCTGGTGGGTTCGTTCGGCCCGGGTCTCCCTGTGTGGGGGCCCGGGCCGTTCGCTGTCTCGGGGCCCTAGATGTGTAGTCCCGGGACGTTGGTGACACGCGTGCTGGGTTCTTGATATGGGTGAGGGCCTCCGGGTTCGGTGTGGATTGCGACATCTCCACCGAGATCAGGAGGCCCTCGTGGTCCACCGTAATGCCCCGCTGACCGAGACCGGGAGACTCCGCCTGGCCCGCTGCGTCGTCGAGGACGGATGGCCCGTACGGCGGGCGGCCGAGCGTTTCCAGGTCAGCCACACCACCGCCGCCCGCTGGGCGAGCCGCTACCGGCAGCTCGGCGTCACCGGAATGAGCGACCGCTCCAGCCGCCCGCACCACCAGCCCCGCAGGACCACGGTCACCGTCGAGGAACAGGTACTCCGGCTGCGACGCGAGCACCGGATCGGGCCGCTACGACTGGCCGCCCGATGCAACATCGCCGCCTCGACCGCCCACCGCATCCTGGTCCGGCACGGCCTGCCGCCACTGGCCGCCCTGGACCGGGCCACCGGCGAGCCCGTCCGCCGCTACGAACGCGCCCGACCCGGCGAACTGGTCCACATCGACGTCAAGAAGCTCGGCCGGATCCCCGACGGCGGCGGCCACAGGACTCTCGGCCGGGCCGACGGCCACCGCAGCCGGACCAACGGCGCCGGCTGGGCCTACCTGCACACCGCCCTCGACGACCACACCCGCATCGCCTATACCGAGGACCTGCCCGACGAGACCGCCCCGACCTGCGCAGGCTTCCTCGTCCGGGCCACGGCCCACTTCGCGTCCCTGGGCATCCGGATCGAACGGGTCCTGACCGACAACGCCTGGGCCTACAGCAAGAACACCTGGCGAAACACCTGCCGCGACCTGGACATCAGCCCCCGCTGGACCAGGCCCTGGCGACCCCAGACCAACGGCAAGGTCGAACGCTTCCACCGCACCCTGCTCGACGAATGGGCCTACCAGAAGCCCTACACCTCAGACCACGAACGCAGGGAAGCGTTCACCCACTGGCTGCACTGGTACAACTACCACCGACCCCACACCGGCATCGGCGGCCAAACACCCGCCAGCCGCGGCACCAACCTCTCCGAACAGCACACCTAGAGGGTCTGGCTCAGGGGTACGAGTGCGGGGCTCTGGGCGGGGATGGCCGGGGGGTGGGGGGTGAGGCCGAAGGTGGTGAAGGCGGTGCGTTCGGGGAGGGGGTAGGGGTTGGCGCCGGTGAGGTTGTTGAGGATGGTGGCGCTGCGCCAGGCGGCGAGGCCGAGGTCGGGGGCGCCGACTCCGTGGGTGTGGCGTTCGGCGTTCTGTACGTAGACGTGGCCGGTGACGGTGGGGTCGAGGACGAGTCGGTACTGGTCGTCGATGCGGGGGCGGTGCGAGGCGTCGCGGCGGAGGTAGGGGTCGAGGCCGCCGAGGACGGCGTCGAGGGGGCGTTCGCGGTAGCCGGTGGCGAGGATGACGGCGTCGGTGGTGAGGCGGGAGCGGGTGCCTTGCTGGGTGTGTTCGAGGTGGAGTTCGACGCGGGTGTTGGCGAGGCGTCCGGCGGTGCGGACGTGGACGCCGGGGGTGAGGGTGGCGTCGGGCCAGCCGCCGTGGAGGGTGCGGCGGTAGAGCTCGTCGTGGATGGCGGCGATGGTGTCGGCGTCGATGCCTTTGTGGAGCTGCCATTGGCGGGGGACGAGTTCGTCGCGGGCGGATTCGGGGAGCGCGTGGAAGTAGCGGCTGTAGTCGGGGGTGAAGTGCTCCAGGCCGAGCTTCGAATATTCCATGGGGGCGAAGGCCTGGGTGCGGGCGAGCCAGTGGATCTTCTCGGCGCCTTCGGGGCGGGCGCGCAGGAGGTCGAGGAAGATCTCGGCGCCGGACTGGCCGGAGCCGATGACGGTGATGTGGTCGGCGGTGAGGAGCCGTTCGCGGTGGCGGAGGTAGTCGGCGGAGTGGAGTACGGGGACGGCTTCGGCTTCGGCGAGGGGTTTGAGGGGTTCGGGGACGAAGGGTTCGGTGCCGATGCCGAGGGCGATGTGGCGGGTGTAGGCGCGGCCGAGTGCTTCGGCTTCGCCGTCGCGGTCGAGTTGGGTGAAGTCGACTTCGAAGAGGGCGCGGTCGGTGTTCCAGCGGACGGCGTCGACCTGGTGGCCGAAGTGGAGGCCGGGGAGTTGTTCGGTGACCCAGCGGCAGTAGGCGTCGTATTCGGCTCGTTGGATGTGGAAGCGCTCGGCGAAGTAGAAGGGGAAGAGGCGGTCGCGGGTGCGGAGGTAGTTGAGGAAGGTCCAGGGGCTGGTGGGGTCGGCGAGGGTGACGAGGTCGGCGAGGAAGGGGACTTGGAGGCTGGCGCCGTCGAGGAGGAGGCCGGGGTGCCAGTGGAAGGCGGGGCGTTGTTCGTAGAAGGTCGCGGCGAGGGGGCGGGGGTCGCCGGGGGTGGCGGGGATGGTGTGGGCGAGGGCGGCGAGGGAGAGGTTGAAGGGGCCGATGCCGATGCCGACGAGGTCGTGTGGCTGGTCGGGTTCGTGGGCGGGCCGGGCGGTCATCGCGGGGTGTCGCCTTCCGTGGGGTGGGGGGTGGGGTGGGTGGTGGCGGGGGTGGGAGTCGGTGCGGTCTCCGGGGCCTTGGGTGCGGGTGGGCCGGTGCGGAGGTGGGCCTGTGAGCCGGTGAGGGGGGCGGCCGGGGGGCCGGTGAGGAGGTCGGTCGTGGTGCCGGTGACCAGGTCCAGGAGGGTCTGGAGGTCCTGGGGTGTGGTGTGGGGGTTGAGGAGGGTCGCCTTGAGCCAGAGGCGGCCTTCGGCGTGGGCGCGGCCGAGGACGGCGTGGCCGCGTTGGAGGAGGGTGCGGCGGACGGTGGCGACGGTGTGGTCGTCGGCGCCGGTGGGGCGGAAGAGGACGGTGCTGATGGTGGGGCGGTCGTAGAGGTCGAGGGCGGGGGTTTGGGTGATGAGGTCGGCGAGGTGGTGGGCGGTGGCGATGGTGCGGTCGATGAGGTCGGCGAGTCCGCTGCGGCCGAGGGCCTGGAGGGTGACGGCGATCTTGAGGGCGTCGGGGCGGCGGGTGGTGCGCAGGGAGCGGCCGAGGAGGTCGGGGAGGCCGGCTTCGGTGTCGTCGTCGGCGTTGAGGTAGGGGGCGTGGTGGTGGAGGGGGGTGAGGTGGTGGTGTTCGGGTACGGCGAGGAGGCCGGCGGATGCGGGCTGCCAGCCGAGTTTGTGGAGGTCGAGGGTGACGCTGTGGGCGCGGTCGAGGCCGTGGAGGAGGGGGCGGTGGGTGGGGCTGAGGAGGAGTGGTCCTCCGTAGGCGGCGTCGATGTGGAGTTCGGCGTCGTGGGTGGCGCAGAGGCCGGCGATGGCGTCGAGGGGGTCGATCTCGCCGGTGTCGGTGGTGCCGGCGGTGGCGACGACGAGGAGGGGGCGGTGGAGTTCGGTGAGGGCGTCGTCGAGGGCGGCGAGGTCGAGGGTGCCGGTGGGGGCGGGTACGACGACGGGTTCGGGGAGTCCGAGGAGCCAGGCGGCGCGGGCGATGCTGTGGTGGGCGTTGGCGCCGCAGACGGTCTGGACGGGGCCGTGGCGTTCGCGGGCGAGGAGCAGGGCGAGTTGGTTGGCTTCGGTGCCGCCGGTGGTGATGACGGCGTCGGGTGAGGGGGCGTGGGGGTAGATCTCGGTGGCGAGTGCGCTGGTGAGGTCGGCTTCGAGGGCGGAGGCGGCGGGGGCCTGGTCCCAGGAGTCCATGGAGGGGTTGAGGGCGCTGGCGGCGAGGTCGGCGGCGGCTGCCAGGGCGAGGGGCGGGGTGTGCAGGTGGGCGGCGCAGTGGGGGTGGGCGGGGTCGGCGGCGCCTTGGGCGAGGGCGGTGACGAGGGCGCGGAGGGCGTGGTGGGGGCCGGTGCCGTGGTCGGGGATGAGGGGGTGGGTGGCGGTGCGGGTGCGGGGGGTGACGGTGTCGGGTCCGCCGGCGGGGAGGGGGCCGCCGCGGAGGGCCGCGCCGTCGTGGAGTGCGGCGAGGACGGTGTCGAGGAGGGGGCGCAGCGCGGCGGGGCCTGCGGTGCCTCCGGCGAGGGGCGGGGTGGGCATGGGTGGGGTGGTCCTTCGGGTGCGCGGGGGTGGACATGCCAGCTTGTCCGTGGTTCGGGTGGCGCGGCCGAAGAGCCCAACGATTCGAACTCGAAAGGGGTACTGGCGGCCGGAGCGGCCTGATGGGGGCGGGCGGGGGTGGTATGGGTGTGCGATTTCTGGACCGGCGTACGGGGGGCTGCCCTGTCTGCCTGATGAGTGAATTGCAGATTTATGCAATTCACTACATGCTGTACGGGTCGTTCCGCCCTGACAGGGAGCCAGCACGATGCTCACGCCGCCCGATCCGTTGCCGTACCGGCATGTGCTGACCCTGCCCACGACGGGGCGGGCCGTGCGCGTCGCCCGGGAGGCCACCGAGCAGGTGCTGGAGCAGTGGGGGGTGGCGGCGTGGGAGCCGTGCCGGGATGCGGCGCTGCTGATCCTCAGTGAGCTGGTGGCCAACAGCGTGCGCCATGCGGCGGCGCTCTCGCCTCAGGTGACGGTGGTGTTCGCGGGCGGCCCGGACACGTTCGCGTTCGGCGTGCACGACCGTCATCCGTACCGTCCGGCGCTGTTCGCATCGGCCGGGACAGCGCCGGGGCGGGGGCTGGCGACCGTGATGGAGCTGACCCATGGTCTGGGCGGCAGCGCGGTGGTGCGGGGCGATGCCGACGAAGGCGGCAAGAGCATCTGGGTCACTCTGCCGCTGCGGCGCGGCCTCCGGTGACCCTCGGGTGCACGCCCGGGGTGCGGAGGCGCGAGGATGACCCCATGGAGACGAGTTCAGGTCAGCAGTGGTGCGGCGGACTCCCGTCGTACGGAACGGGGTGCCGCAGGTGAGCACGCCGCTGTACCGGTTGAAGGCGGAGTTCTTCAAGACGCTGGGGCACCCGGTCCGGATCCGGGTGCTCGAACTGCTCAGTGAACGCGATCACGCGGTCTCGGAGATGCTGAACGAGGTGGGGGTCGAGGCCGCCCATCTCTCGCAGCAGTTGGCGGTGTTGCGCCGGGCCGGTCTGGTGACGGCCCGGCGGGAGGGGTCGGCCGTCCACTACTCGCTGGCCGATCCGGGGGTGGCGGAGCTGCTGCGGGTGGCGCGGACGATCCTGACCGGGGTGCTGGCGGGTCAGGCGGAGCTGCTGGCC
Organism: Streptomyces globisporus C-1027; assembly: GCF_000261345.2. Classification (NCBI taxonomy): domain Bacteria; kingdom Bacillati; phylum Actinomycetota; class Actinomycetes; order Kitasatosporales; family Streptomycetaceae; genus Streptomyces; species Streptomyces globisporus. The sequence continues at coordinate 1,774,377 of NZ_CP013738.1, forward strand.
GATCTGCGGTCGGCGAACGACGGCCCGGACGATGCTCGCCCGGGCCGTCAGGACACCCCGTAGAGGTCAGGAGAGGTCAGCCGGTGGCCGATGTGCGTACGGCGAGGGCGCGGCGGAGGTCGTCGAGCTGGTCGACGAGCTTGCGGCGCAGGGCGGGGATGAGCTGGGGGTCCTCCAGGGCCCGGGTGCCGGTGGCGAGGCTGCCGGCGTCGATGGCGTACGCGGGGAAGGCGTACCGCCCGGCGGCCTCGGCGATGGCGGGGCCCCGGCGGGCGGCGAGCGCGATGGCGTCCGGGTAGAAGCGGGGCACGTAGTCGCCGGTCAGCTCTTCCTGCCCGGGCTGCCAGAAGCCCTGGGCGGTGGCCGTGAAGAGGTAGTTGGACAGGGTGTCGTCGGTGAACAGGGCGTCCCAGGCGGCGGCCTTGGCCTCGGGGGTGGGCAGCGCGGCGCGGCAGCGGGCGGCGCCTTCGCGGCCGGTGGCGCTCGGGTCCGCCGCCAGTTCGGTGGCGATGGCGGCCTCGTCGGTGGCGCCGAGGACGGCGAGCCGGGTGAGGATGCGCCAGCGCAGCTCGGGGTCGAGCTCGGGTCCGCCGTGGACGGTGCCTTCGTCGAGCCAGGTCCGGAGTGTGTCGGGCTGGGTGGCGGCGTCGATGAAGTGGCGTACGGCGATGAGCCGGAGGCCGGGCTGTGAGCCGTCCTCGGTGCGGCGGATCAGGTCGCGGCAGAGGTCGGTGAGGGTGGCGCGGGCGGCGGGCAGGTCCTCGGGGACGGTGTAGCGGTCGACGACCTGGCCCGCGGCGAAGGACAGGACGCCCTGGACGAGCGCGAGATCCGTCTCGTACGGGAGGTGCGTGCGGGCGGCCGTGAGGTAGGTGGCCGGGGGGAGTTCGGCGTCGCGGACCATGTCGCGGGCGGTGTTCCACAGGACGGCCCGGGTGAGGGCGTCGGGGATGCCGGAGAGGCCGGCCAGGACGGTGTCCCAGGAGGCGGTGTCCAGGCGGATCTTGGCGTAGGTGAGGTCGCCGTCGTTGAGGACGACGAGGGCGGGGCGGCGGCCGGGGCGGACGACGGGCGTCCCGTCGCCGGGCACGTCGGTCTCGAAGCGGTCGCGCAGGGCGAGGTGGCCGGGGCCCGCCTGGGTGTTCAGGGCGTGGTCGTAGGCGCCGACGGTGATGCGGTGGGGGCGGGAGCCGTCGCGGGTGACGGTGAGGGCCCAGGACTGGCCGTTGCCGTTCGCCGGGGTTCCGGCCGGTTCGGTGGGCGCGGGGGTGCCGACCTCGGCGGTGAGGGTGTCGATGCCCGTGGTGCGCAGCCACTGTCCGGCCCACGCGTGGACGTCGCGCTCGGTGGCGGAGGCCAGGTTGTCGATGAAGTCGGCGAGGGTGGCGTTGCCGAACTTGTGCCGGGCGAAGTGGGTGTTGATCCCGGCCAGGAAGTCCTTCTCGCCGAGCCAGGCGACGAGTTGGCGAAGCGCGGAGGCGCCCTTGGCGTAGCTGATGCCGTCGAAGTTGAGGAGGGCGGACGCCGTGTCGGGGACGGCGTCGGGGTCGGGGGCGACGGGGTGGGTGGAGGGGCGCTGGTCGGCGTCGTAGCCCCAGCCCTTGCGGGCGACGCCGAAGTCGACCCAGGTGTCGGTGAACCGGGTGGCTTCGGTGAGGGTCTGGTAGCCCATGTACTCGGCGAAGGACTCGTTCAGCCAGATGTCGTCCCACCAGGTCAGGGTGACGAGGTCGCCGAACCACATGTGGGCCATCTCGTGGGCGATGACCATGGCGCGGGTCTGGCGCTCGGTGTCGGTGACGGCGGAGCGGTAGACGAACTCGTCGCGGAAGGTGACGAGTCCGGGGTTCTCCATGGCGCCGGCGTTGAACTCGGGGACGAAGGCCTGGTCGTAGGAGTCGAACGGGTAGGGCTCGTCGAACTTCTCGTGGTAGCGGTCGTAGCAGGCGCGGGTGATGTCGAGGATCTCGTCGGCGTCGGCGTCCAGGTACGGGGCGAGGGAGCGGCGGCAGTGGATGCCGAAGGGCAGTCCGGCGTGCTCGGTGGTGACCGAGTGCCAGGGTCCCGCGGCGATCGCGACGAGGTAGGTGGAGATGAGCGGGGTGGGGGCGATGGTCCAGCGCCCCTCCCCCGTGCGTTCGGCGACGCCGTTGCCGAGGACGGTCCAGCCTTCGGGGGCGGTGACGTCGATGGCGAAGACGGACTTGAGGTCGGGCTGGTCGAAGGCGGCGAAGACGCGCTGGACGTCCTCCATGAACAGCTGGGTGTAGAGGTAGGTCTCGCCGTCGGTGGGGTCGGTGAAGCGGTGCATGCCCTCGCCGGTGCGGGAGTAGTGCATGGCGGCGTCGATGCGCAGTTCGTGGGGGCCGGCGGTGAGTCCGGTGAGGGGGTAGCGGTTGCCGTCGAGGAGGGCGGGGTCCAGGGGCTGTCCGTCGAGACTGATCGAGCGCAGGGTGGCGGGCTTGACCTCGACGAAGGTGTCTCCGGCCGCGCGGGCGGTGAACCGGATGGCGGTGGCGGAGTCGAAGGTCTCCTCGCCGGTGGTGAGGTCGAGGGCGATCGTGTACCGCTCCACGTCGAGGATCTGGGCTCGGGTCTGCGCTTCGTCGCGCGTCAGTACGGACATGGCCCCATGCTGCCGTACGGGGGACGGCGGGCGCAGCGGGGTTCTCCCTGGGCGGACGGGCGGGCAGGTGGCGTGATCGTGCCGGGTGGATACCCCCCGGGGGCTGTTGCCGCTTACCATCTCCTCGGCGCGGCACACCGAGTACCGAGGACGTCCCTCATGACGCTCACGCCTGCGCCCGAACCTGTCGTCCCGAGACCCGGGCCGGAGATCCGGCCCACCGCGGTCGGCCCCCGGTCGCCGGAGTCGCCGCACGGGCCTGATGCCGGTCCCGCTCCCCTGCTGCCGCGGGCCGTCTGCGAGGCGGCGCTGACCGGGCTGCTGCTGTTCCTGATCGTGACGGCCGTGCGGTGGCTCGTCGGGCCGGACCCGGGGGCGGCGGCCGCCCGTCCGGCGCTGCTGGGCGCGGTCGTCGGGACCCTGCTCGCCCTGTTCATGATGTCCCCGCCCGGCCGCTGCTCGGGCGGCCATCTGAACCCGGCCGTCACCCTCGCCCTGTGGCGGCTCCGGGCCTTCCCCGGCCGCGAGGTCGTGCCGTACGCCGTGGCCCAGCTGACCGGGTCGGTGTTCGGGGTGTGGTGCGCGGCGCTGGTGTGGGGCCCGGTCACCGCGCGCCCGCCGGTCCGCCACGCCTCGGTGCGGGCCGATCCGGCGTGGGGCGACACGGCGGTCCTGGCGGCCGAGGCGGGGATCCTGGCCGGGTCGACGCTGATGCTCGCCGTACTGCTCGCGTCGCCGGGTGGGCGCCGGGTGCTGCCGTACGCGGTGGGGCTGACGACGGCCCTGGTCATCGGGGTGCTCGGCCCGCTGAGCGGCGGATCGGCGAACCCGGCGCGGCAGTTCGGCCCGGCGCTGCTGGCCGGGGACACCGGGCGGCTGTGGGTGTACGTGCTCGGGCCCGCCGTGGGGGCATTGCTCGGCGCGTGGCTCGCGGGGCGCACGGGGCTGCGGCGACCGGCCCGGTAGCCGCTCAGGCGTTCCGCGCCTGGCCGTTCTCCGCCTGGCCGCTCTACATCTGGCCGTTGTTCGCCTGGCCGTTCTGTACCTGGCCGGTCTCCGCCTGGCCGTTCTCCGCTTCCTCGGCGATGCGCTCGTGGTGGCGGATCACCTCGGCGATGATGAAGTTCAGCAGCTTCTCGGCGAAGGCCGGGTCCAGGTTGGCGCTCTGTGCCAGTTCCCTGAGCCGGGCGATCTGGCGGGTCTCGCGGGCGGGATCGGCGGGCGGCAGCTTGTGGTCGGCCTTGAGGCGGCCGACCTGCTGGGTGGCCTTGAAACGTTCGGCCAGCATGTGGACGACGGCGGCGTCGATGTTGTCGATGCTCTCGCGCAGCCGGTTCAGCTCGGCCCGGACGGTCGCGTCGATCTCGCTCGTACTCATGGTCAGCGAGCTTAGACGGCCGCCCTCACGGCCCGATCGTCGGCGGGTCGTCGGGGTCGGGCACCCGGTCGCTCCAGCCGCCGGGCACGCTGCGGCCCTGCTGTTCGCGGAAGCGGACGGGGGCGGTGCCGACCCGGCGGGCGAAGAGCCGGGAGAAGTAGGCGGGGTCGTCGTAGCCGACGCGGCGGGCCACGGCGGCGACTGGAAGGTCGGTGGCGGCGAGGAGTTCCTTGGCCCGGCCGAGGCGGATGCCGAGCAGATAGTCCTTGGGGCTGCAGCCCGCGCCGCGCCGTACGGCGGTGCGCAGTTCGGCGGGGGTCATGCCGTGCCGGGAGGCGTGCTGGGCGACGGTGAGCGGCTGGTAGGCGTCGCGGGCGAGCGCCTGGAGCACCGGGTCGCCGTCGGGGCCGATGTCGGCGCGGGCGCGGCGCAGGGAGACGAGGAGTTCGTGGACGGCGGCCCCGGTCTCGACCTCCAGGAGGGGGTTGCCGCGGCGGGCGGCGCGCACGATGCGTCCGACGGCGGCGCGCGGGGCGGCGGTGTCGGCGAGCGGGACGAGGGGGCGTTCGGGCTCGATGTAGCCGAGTTCGGTGTACGTGGCGGTGGCGGGGCCGGTGAAGTCGACGAAGCTCTCGTCCCAGCCGGTGCCGGGGTCGGCGCCGTAGTGGTGGGGGGTGCCGGGGGTGAGCCAGATGAGGCTGGGGCCGGTGACGGGGGTGCGGCGGCCGTCGGGGCCCTTGAACCAGCCGGTGCCGGAGTTGACGATCACGGCGACGTGGTGGTCGAGGGTGCGGGGTCCGACGGTGGGCAGCGCCCCGTGCTGGAGGCCGACGCCGAGGCAGACGAGGCCCAGGCGGTGGTGGAGCGGGCTCGGGGTGAAGAAGCGCATCCAGGTGTGGTAGGTCACGGTCTTCCCCTCCCAGGTGGTCCACCGGTTCCGGATCCGGCGGGTCCCGGCCAGTCCGTTGCGTCCAATCAACAGCGATCTTTGTCCATGGACCCGGTGCGCGCCAGAGGTGACAGTGGTCGGACCAATCGACCCGGGGGCCGCCGGGCGGCCGAGCACAGGAGCGTAACTGCACCATGACCGACTTCACCGTGGGGGACGACGGCTTCCGGTCCGACGGGAAGCCCGTACGGCTGCTGTCGGGCGCCCTGCACTACTTCCGGGTGCACGAGGAGCAGTGGGAGCACCGGCTCGCGATGCTCGCCGCGATGGGCCTGAACTGCGTCGAGACGTACGTACCGTGGAATCTGCACGAGCCCCGGGAGGGCGAGGTACGGGACGTGGGGGCGCTCGGCCGGTTCCTGGACGCGGTGGAGCGGGCGGGGCTGTGGGCGATCGTGCGGCCGGGTCCGTACATCTGCGCCGAGTGGGAGAACGGCGGTCTCCCGGTGTGGGTGACGGGCCGGTTCGGGCGGCGGGTGCGGACCCGGGACGCGGAGTACCGGGCGGTGGTGGAGCGGTGGTTCCGGGAGCTGCTGCCGCAGGTGGTGCAACGGCAGGTGGTGCGGGGCGGTCCGGTGATCCTCGTCCAGGCGGAGAACGAGTACGGGAGTTTCGGCAGCGACGCGGTGTATCTGGAGTGGCTGGCGGGACTGTTGCGGGAGTGCGGGGTGACGGTCCCGCTGTTCACGTCGGACGGCCCGGAGGACCACATGCTGACCGGGGGTTCGGTGCCGGGGCTGCTCGCGACGGCGAACTTCGGTTCGGGGGCCCGGGAGGGCTTCGAGGTGCTGCGCCGGCATCAGCCGAAGGGCCCGTTGATGTGTATGGAGTTCTGGTGCGGCTGGTTCGACCACTGGGGGGCCGAACCGGTGCTGCGGGACGCGGAGGAGGCGGCGGGGGCGCTGCGGGAGATCCTGGAGTGCGGGGCGTCGGTGAACGTCTACATGGCGCACGGCGGGACGAACTTCGCGGGCTGGGCCGGGGCGAATCGCGGTGGCCCCCTGCAGGACGGGGAGTTCCAGCCGACGGTGACGTCGTACGACTACGACGCGCCGGTCGACGAGTACGGGCGGGCCACGGAGAAGTTCCACCTGTTCCGGAAGGTTCTCCGGGAGTACGCGGAGGGGCCGTTGCCCGAGCTGCCGCCGGAGCCGAAGGGTCTGGCGGTGCCGGTGCGGGCGGAGTTGACCGGGTGGACGGGGCTCGGGGACGTACTGGAGGCGCTGGGCGATCCGGAGACGGAGTCGGGGGTGCCGCCGGCCTTCGAGGAGCTGGGCGTGGACCGGGGTCTGGTGCGCTATCGGGTGGCGGTGCCGGGGCCGCGCCAGGCGTATCCGCTGGGCGCCTCGGGGCTGCGGGACCGGGCGGTGGTGTACGTGGACGGGGTGCGGGCCGGGGTGCTGACCGAGGAGTCCGGCACGCTGCCGGAGCCGGTGGCGGGGCCCGCGGAGGTCGAGCTGTGGGTGGAGTCGCTGGGCCGGGTCAACTACGGGCCGCGGCTCGGCGAGCCGAAGGGGATCACGGGCGGGGTGCTGCACGAGCGGCAGTATCTGCACGGGGTACGGGCCCGGGGGCTGCGGCTGGAGGCCTTCGAGGCGCCGGGCGCGGTGGCGGCGCTCCCGTTCGGACCGGTGGAGGCCGCCGTGGGAGCGGGTGACGCGGGGCGGACGGGGCTGTTCCGGGGGGAGTTCACGGTCGAGGGCGCAGCGGGTCTCGGCCACGCGGGGATCGAACTGCCGGGCTGGACGCGGGGGTTCGTCTGGGTGAACGGCTTCTGCCTGGGCCGGTACTGGTCGGCGGGCCCGCAGCGGATCCTGTACGTGCCGGGTCCGGTGCTCCGCGAGGGCGCCAACGAGGTGTGGGTGCTGGAGCTGGAGGACGCGGGCGGGCCGTGGGTGGAACTGGGTCCGGGGGTGCCCGTTCGAGCGGGCACCCCCGGGGTGGTTCAGCGATGATCACCGGGCTGACGTCCGACGACCGGGTGGCTCAGGTCTGAGCCGGTGGGCCGCTCCGCGTGGGGTCGGAGCCGCTCCGCGTGGTTCAGAGCGAGTCGGCGGCGGAGGCGATGTCGGCCGCGAAGTGCGAGACCTGGGTGTAGACGCCCGGGTAGTTCGGGCGGGCGCAGCCCTGGCCCCAGCTCACGATGCCGACCTGGACCCACTCGTCGGAGTCGTCCTTGCGGAACATCGGGCCACCGGAGTCGCCCTGGCAGCTGTCGACGCCGCCGGTGTCGAGGAGGCCGGCGCACAGCTCCTCGTCGGCGACGAGGTTGCTGTAGGCGCCCTGGCAGTCGGAGTCGGAGACGAACGGGACGTCGGCCTTGAGCAGGTGGCGCTGCTGGCTGCCGCCTTCCTTGTCGGCACCCCAGCCGGCGACGGTGAAGGTGCCCTCGTCGTAGGTGGCGTCGGTGGCGATCTTCAGGGTGGGCTGGTCGATCGGCTTGTCGAGCTTGATCAGCGCCCAGTCCTTGCCGGTGCCGTTGTAGCCCGGGGCCTGGAGGACCTTGGTGGAGTTGACCGTGATCGCGTCGGGCGACTCGAGGTCGGCGACGCCGCCGGTCACGGAGATCGAGGTGTTGTCGCCCGAACCGTCCACGCAGTGGGCGGCGGTGAGGACGATGTCCTGGGTGTAGAGCGAACCGCCGCAGCCCATGGAGAGCCGGACCATGAACGGGAATTCGCCCTGCTCGGCGCGTTCCCCGCCGACGATCGGCTGGGGGGCGGCGGAGGCCGGCTGGAGGCTGACGGTCGCGAGGGCGACGGCGGCTATGGCGACGGAACACCTTTTCAGCGCGCTCATAAGCTTCACAGATGCCTGCTTTCGTGGGGGGATTTCGTGTGGGGGGTTGCTGTGGGAGGTTGCCGTACCGCGTCGCCGTGCAGGAGTCCCTGTAGGGGGTGCTGACGTACGGGGCGTACCGGCACGGAAACTGAACTTGCCATGTACGCGACAAGAACTCTCCGATTATCGGTACCGAGTGACCGCTGACACAAGGTGCAGTTTTCGGCCAAGATCACCCGGCGGCTTTCCGGCCCCTCTCCCCGCCCGGCTCACCGTCTTTCCGGCCCCTCTCCCCCGCCCGGCATACAGTGGAGGTCCGTCGACCGTCGCGGATGGGGGATTCCGGCGTGACGAACAGTCCTCCGGGCGCACCCGTCGCCCACGGTTTCCCGCATCTGGACACGGTCCGCTCCGCGATCACGGCGCTCTACCGGCGGCTCTCGGCGGACGGCGTCCGCACCTACGCCACCAGCCTCGCGCCCGTCGACGCCGCGTTCGCGGACGAGGACGATCTGCATCTGGGAGCCCAGCGGGTGGCGCGCTCCCTGGTCCAGCACCTGCGCCTCCCCGACGCCCGGATGATCGTCGGCTTCCGTGCGATGGAGCACGCGGCGAGCGTGGAACTGACGGCGGGCCCCGAGTACTTCATCGAGCTGAACGACCGCTTCCGCACCCACCGCAGGGACATCGGCGCGGCCCTCGCGCACGAGATCACCCATGTGCTGCTGCACCGGCTCGGTCTGGAGTTCCCCGGCACCCGCGCCAACGAGATCCTGACCGACACGACGACGGCCTACCTCGGCACGGGCTGGCTGCTGCTGGACGCGTTCCGGGAGGACGCGACCTCCCGCCAGAAGCTCGGCTATCTGACCCCGGAGGAGTTCGGATACGTCCTGGCCAAGCGGGCGTTCGCCTTCGACGAGGACCCCTCCCCGTGGTTCACCAGCCCCCAGGCGTACACCGCGTACACGAAGGGGCGTCAGCGGGCGCTGGACGATCTGCGCCGACCGCCGCTGACCGCCGCCGGCTGGGCGGGCCGCCGCCGCTACGCCAAGGACCGGCGGTACGCCCAGGACCACCCCGGCACCGCCCCGGACCCGAGCGTCCCGTACGCCTTCGAGACCGGCACCGAAGGGCTGCGCGTCTCCTTCCCCTGCCCCATCTGCCACCAGCGCATCCGGCTCCCCGTCCGGGGCCGGGTCAGCGCACGCTGCGGGCTGTGCCGTACGCGCCTGGAGTGCGACACCTGACCTCGGGCGTTGTCCGTGTCCGGCCGTAGGGTCGAAGGATGACGAACGAGCCGATCAGGGACGAACCAAGCCTGTTCGACGCGCTGTACGAGGACGAGAACACGGTCGTACGGGCGCTGCGCGCGGGTGCGCGGGCCGAGGCGAGCGACGAGGAGGGCACGACCGCGCTCTACACGGCGGCGGTCCAGGACCGCCCCGAGATGGTCCGGCTGCTGCTCGCGGCCGGGGCCGACCCCGACCGGGCGAGCGGGCCCGAGGCCGGTGATCTGCCGCTGTGCGGGGCGGCGTGCGGCGGGCACACCGAGGTGGTGGAGGCGCTGCTCGCCGCCGGGGCCCGGCCGGATCTGCGCGAGGAGTTCGGCTTCACCGCACTGCGCTGGGCGGTCGGCCTGGGCCACGCCGCGACGGTCGAGACGCTGCTCGCCGGGGGCGCGGACCCGCTGCTGCCGGGCCTGCGGGGCGAGGCGATGCTGGTGCTGGCGGGGCAGCGCGGCTCGGTGCGTACGGTACGGGCGCTGCTCGCGCACGGCGCGGCGGCGGAGGGACAGGAATCCGCGGTCGCGGTCGCCCTGGCCGAGGCGCGGCGCATCGCCGGACTCGATCCGGAGCGGGAGCTGCTGCGACGACTGGAGGAGACGTACGGCTCCGGGCTGGACACGGTGGTGCTCCGCGAGCGGCGGGACGGCGAGGAGACCGTGGCGGTGGAGCTGCTCCGGGACGGGGTGCCTTCGGCGGGGGTGGACCAGCACACGGGGCACGCGGAGATCGTGGCGCTGCTGGAGGGGCGGGCCTGAGCGGGGCAGGAGCCCGGCTGCCGGGCGTGAGCCGGGCGGGCCCAGTGAGCCGGGCGGCCCCGGTGGGCCTGAGCCGGGAGAGGAGCCGGGCGGGCCCCGGTGGGCCTGAGCGGGGCGTGAGCCGGGCGCGGGCCGGACGTGAGCCGGGCGGGCTCCGGTGGGCGTGAGCCGGGCGGCCCCGGTGAGCCGGGCGGCCCCCTCCCTCACCGTCCGCGCGTCCACGCCTCCCGCGTCAGCTCGTATTCCACCTCGCCGTGTTCGGAGCCCTCGATGGCCTCCGGCCAGTCCTCGGTGTAGGCCCGCAGAAAGGTCAGCCCCGCCTTCTCCATCACGCGCCGGGACCCCGTGTTGACCGCCATGGTGTTGGCGGTGACCCGATGGACCCCGAGGTCCGTGAACCCCTTGTCGACCAGGGCCCGGGCGCCTTCGGTGGCGTACCCGTGGCCCCACGCGGCCCGGTTCAGCCGGTAGCCGAGCTCGACCACGGCGGGGTCGTGGTCGGCCAGCGGCCGGAGTTCGAACCAGCCGAGGAACGCCCCCGTGTCCTTCTCCCGTGCGATCCAGTAGCCGCGGGTTCCGGTGCACGCGTGGTCGTGGAGGAGCCTCGGCAGGGTCCGGTCCCGGATGTGCTCGGGGCTGGTGGGCCGGCCGCCGTTGATGTACCGCATGACGGCCGGGTCGTTGTCGAGGGCGAGCAGGTCGGGGGCATCGGCGGCCGTGGCGGGCCGCAGGACGAGCCGGTCGGTCTCCAGGAACGCCGGAGCGGCCTGCGGCGTGGTGGTGAGGCGGACGGTCAGGCCCTCCGGGCTCGACAGCCGTGCGGCGCCCCCGGGCACGGTGACCAGCTCACCGCCGAGCTCGCGGGCCCGGGCGGCGACGCGGTCCGGATCGCCCACGGCCACGGACACCTCCCAGTGCGGCGCGGCCCCGGGGGCGGCTTCCAGGAACGTGACCCGGGCGAGCGGGGCGCCGGTCATCCCGGTGTAGAAGTGCCGGGCCCGCTCGGGGTCCGCGCAGACCAGGACCATGTGGTGAGGGATCGCCACACCCTCGTCCGGAGGCGATACCGGCCACCCCGCGAACCCCCGCGGCCGCCAGAGGGAGACGGCCGCGCCCACGGGGTCGATCAGGGTGGCGATCCGGCCCTGGTCCCCCGCGTCGAAGGGCGGGAGGAGGACCCGTGCGCCGCTCTCCGCCGCCACGGCCGTGCGGTGGTCCACGTCGTCGACCGCCAGGTAGTAGGCGACATGGGCGGGCAGGCCGGGCGGGTAGACGGGCTGCGCAAGGTCGCTCAGGCCGCCGATCCGGTGGTCACCTGCCCAGAACACGACGGCCCGGCGCCAGTCCGCCTCGTCCACGGCGAAGTTCCAGCCCAGCACCGCGGAGAAGAAGGCGGCGGTGCCGGAGGGGTCGCGGGTCTTGAGGTCCATCCAGCAGAACTCGTTCAGGGGGCCGTGCCGCGTCATCGTGCGCTCCTCGGGTGTCCTGTGCTGGATACCGGGCGCCCGGACGTCCGCGCAAACGAGTTTCCCCCCGAAGCCCCTGAGACTGCGGCTGCGGAACCGCCTACGACGCCCCGTACACCTGCCCCGGTTTCTCCGCGTCCGCCAGCAGCCGGCGCACCGTCTCGCCCGCCTCGGCCGGGGATCTGCGCGCGCCCCGGTCGTCGGTGGGGCCGGGGCGCCACCCCTCCATGACGGTGATGCGGCCCGCCTCGGCCTCGAAGACGCGGCCCGTCACCCCGTCGCTCGCGGCGGAGCCGAGCCAGACGACGAGGGGCGAGACGTTGGCGGGGGCCATGGCGTCGAACTCCCCCTCCCCCGGGGCGGCCATCGCCTCGGCGAAGGTCTGCTCGGTCATCCGGGTCCGGGCGGCGGGGGCGAGGGCGTTGACGTGGACCCCGTACCGGCCCAGCTCGGCCGCCGCGACCAGGGTCAGGGCGACGATCGCGGCCTTGGCGGCCGCGTAGTTGCCCTGGCCGACGCTGCCGAGGAGTCCGGCGCCGGAGCTGGTGTTGATCACCCGGGCGACCGGTGTGCGGCCCGCTTTCGCCTCGGCGCGCCAGTGGGCGGCGGCGTGCTTGAGGGGCAGGAAGTGGCCCCTGAGGTGGACCCGTACGACCGCGTCCCAGTCGTCCTCGTCCAGGTTGACCAGCATCCGGTCGCGCAGGAAGCCCGCGTTGTTGACCAGGGTGTCGAGGCGGCCGAAGGCGTCCAGGGCGGTGGCGACGAGGGAGGCCGCGCCCTCTGCGGTGGCGATGTCGCCGCCGTGGACGACGGCTTCGCCGCCCGCCGCCACGATCTCCTCGACGACCCCGCGGGCAGGTCCGCCGGAGCGCTGACCCCCACTCCCGTCCGGACCGACACCGAGGTCGTTGACGACGACCCGGGCCCCTTCGGCGGCGAAGGCCAGCGCATGGGCCCGGCCGAGCCCGCGCCCGGCGCCGGTGACGGCGACGACCCGGTCCGCGCAGATTCCGGCGCGGTGTGCGGTGGGTGCGGTCATCTGATCTCCCGTGGAAGTGAGCCTGGTTGGCGGGCGGGGTGCCTGCTACCGTCCACCTAACAAATGTTTGGTGGAAAGGTAGCTGATCCTCCGATGACTGTCTCCACCTCCTCCCCCTCCGGGACCGACGGCGTCCGCGTCGTCACCGTCGACCATCCGCCCGTCAACGCGCTGCCCGTGCGGGGCTGGTACGACCTGGCCGATGCCGTGCGGGCGGCGGGCCGCGACCCGGAGGTGCGCTGCGTCGTCCTGGCCGCCGAGGGGCGCGGCTTCAACGCGGGCGTGGACATCAAGGAGTTGCAGCGCGACCCGGGGCACGCGTCCCTGATCGGCGCCAACCGGGGCTGCGCGGAGGCGTTCGCGGCGGTGTACGCGTGCGAGGTACCGGTCGTCGCGGCGGTGCGGGGGTTCTGCCTGGGCGGCGGCATCGGGCTCGTGGGGAACGCCGACGCGATCGTGGCGAGCGAGGACGCGGTCTTCGGCCTGCCGGAGTTGGACCGGGGCGCGCTGGGCGCCGCGACCCACCTCGCCCGGCTGGTCCCGCAGCATCTGATGCGCACGCTGTACTACACCTCGCGGACCGTCACGGCCGCCGAACTGCACGCTCACGGCTCGGTCTGGCAGGTGGTGCCGTCCACCGGACTCCAGGACGCGGCACTGGCGTTGGCGGCGGAGATCGCCGCCAAGGACGGCCATCTGCTGCGGCTGGCCAAGGCCGCGCTCAACGGCATCGACCCCGTCGACGTACAGCGCAGCTACCGCTTCGAGCAGGGGTTCACCTTCGAGGCGAACCTCGCCGGGACCGCCGCCCGGGTCCGCGACACCTTCGGCAAGGAGGCCTGATCCGTGACCACCGCCCCGTACGCGCGCGACAAGACGATGACACCCGAGGAGGTCGTCGACCGGCTGAGCAGCGGGATGACGGTCGGGATCGGCGGCTGGGGGTCGCGCCGCAAGCCGATGGCCCTGGTCAGGGCGCTGCTCCGGTCATCGGTCACCGATCTCACCGTGATCTCCTACGGCGGCCCGGACGTCGGTCTGCTCGCCGCGGCGGGGCGGATCCGTCGTCTGGTCACGCCGTTCGTGACGCTCGACTCCATCCCGCTGGAGCCGCACTACCGGGCGGCCCGGCAGCGCGGGGCGTTCGCGCTGACGGAGATCGACGAGGCGATGTTCATGTGGGGGCTGCACGCGGCGGCGAACCGGCTGCCGTTCCTGCCGGTGCGGGCCGGGCTCGGCTCGGACGTCATGCGGGTCAACCCGGATCTCCGGACGGTGACTTCACCGTACGAGGACGGGGAGGAGTTCGTCGCGATGCCCGCCCTGCGGATGGACGCGGCGCTGGTCCACCTCAACCGGGCGGACCGGCTCGGCAACGGGCAGTACCTGGGCCCCGACCCGTACTTCGACGATCTGTTCTGCGAGGCGGCGGACGCGGCGTACGTCTCCTGCGAACGCCTGGTGGAGACCCGTGAGTTGACGGAGGGCGCGGGGGCGCTGCCGACCCTTCTCGTGCAACGGCACTCCGTCACCGGGGTGGTGGAGACGCCCGGCGGGGCGCACTTCACGTCCTGCGTACCCGACCATCCGCGCGACGAGCCGTTCCAGAAGGCGTACGCGGCCGCGGCGGCGGACCCCGTGGCCTGGGCGGATTTCGCCGCGCGCTTCCTGCCGCCGGACGGCGACGAGAAGAGCTACCGGGAAGCCGTCCGCCTCTGGCACGAGGAGCAGAAATGAACGCGTCCGCCGTGGAGAGCGTCACCCGTGCCGAGTACTGCGTGATCGCCTGCGCGGAGGCCTGGCGGGGCGACGGGGAGATCCTGGCCAGTCCGATGGGCGCGGTGCCGGCGGTGGGGGCCCGGCTGGCCCGGCTGACCTTCGCCCCCGATCTGCTGCTCACGGACGGCGAGGCGACGCTCGTCGGCCCGGACGGCGAGCCGGAGGGCTGGCTCCCCTACCGCAGGCATCTGGCCCTGGTGACGGGCGGACGGCGGCACGTGATGATGGGCGCGAGCCAGATCGACCGCTTCGGCAACCAGAACATCTCCTGCATCGGCGCCTGGGAGCAGCCGGCGCGCCAGCTCCTCGGGGTGCGCGGCGCACCCGTCAACACCCTGAACAACCCTGTGAGTTACTGGATCCCCCGGCACTCTCCCCGGGTCTTCGTCGAACGCGTCGACATGATCTGCGGGGTCGGGCACGACAGCGCGCGGGCGGCAGGCCCGTCGGCCACCCGCTTCCACCGCATCCCCCGGGTCGTGAGCGATCTCGGGGTCTTCGACTTCGCGACGCCGGACCGTTCGATGCGGCTGGCCTCCCTCCACCCCGGCGTCACGGTCGACCGGGTCCGCGAGGCGACGGGCTTCGCGCTCACGGTTCCCGCCGACGTCCCGTACACCCGCGACCCCTCCCCCGCCGAACTCGCCCTGATCCGCGAGGTCATCGACCCGGCGCGCGCCCGGGACCGGGAGGTCAGGGCCTGATGCGCACCGCCCTGACCGACCTCGTCGGCGTCCGGCACCCGATCGTGCAGACCGGGATGGGCTGGGTGGCGGGCCCCCGCCTGGTCACCGCGACCGCACGGGCCGGGGCGCTCGGCATCCTGGCCTCGGCGACCATGACTCCGGAGCAACTGCGGTCCGCCGTAAGGGAGGTGAGGTCCCGGACCGAGGCGCCGTTCGGGGTGAACCTGCGGGCGGACGCGGGGGACGCCCGGGAGCGGGTGCGGATCATCGTCGAGGAGGGCGTCCGGGTGGCGTCGTTCGCGCTCGCCCCGTCGCGGGAGCTGATCGCGGAGCTGAAGGACGCGGGCGTTCTCGTCGTCCCGTCGGTGGGGGCCCGGCGGCACGCGGAGAAGGTCGCGGCCTGGGGTGCGGACGCGGTGATCGTGCAGGGCGGGGAGGGCGGCGGCCACACGGGGGACGTGGCGACGACGGTCCTGCTGCCGCAGGTGGTGGACGCGGTGGACATCCCGGTGGTCGCTGCGGGCGGCTTCCACGACGGGCGGGGGCTGGTGGCGGCGCTGGCGTACGGGGCGGCGGGGGTGGCGATGGGCACCCGTTTCCTCCTCACGTCGGACTCGACGGTCCCGGACGCGGTGAAGGCCCGCTATCTGGCGGCGACCGCGAAGGACATCACGCTGACGCGTGCGGTGGACGGGCTGCCGCACCGGATGCTCCGTACGGAGATGGTGGCGGAACTGGAGGGCGGGGCGGGCCGGCTGCGTGCCCTGTACGGGGCGGTGCGCCGGGCTTCCCGCTTCCGCCGGCTGTCCGGCCTGAGCTGGCCGGGCATGGTCCGGGACGGCCTCGCGATGCGGCACGGCAAGGAGCTGAGCTGGAGCCAGGTGCTGCTGGCGGCGAACACGCCGATGCTGCTGAGGGCGGCGATGGTGGAGGGCCGGACGGACCTCGGGATCATGGCCTCGGGCCAGGTGGCGGCCCTGATCGAGGACCTGCCGAGTGTGGCGGGGCTGGTGGAGCGGGTGATGGCGGACGCGGAGGGGGCTTGTGCGGCCCTGGATGCGATGTCGAGCCCGCCGCTTGAGGACCGGGCCGGCCCCTCAAGCCCGCCCGCCGCTTGAGGACCAGGCGCCCTATGAAGCCCGTCCCACACTTGAGGACCAGGCGCCCCATCAAGCCCCTCCGGCACTTGAGGACCAGGCCACCCCCCTCAAGCCCGGGCCCGGGCTTGAGGACGGCTCCGGCCACATCAAGCCCGTCCGGCGATTGGGGACGTCTTTTGCCCGAGGCCGAGGACCGGGGCACATCAAGCCCGTCCCGCGCTTGAGGACGTCTGTAGCCGAGCCGAGAACCGGGCGGCACATTCCAGCCCGTCCGGCGCTTGAGGACAAGCCCCGTCCCGGGGCTTTCGGGGCTCCTCCCCGGACCCCGGTCCTCAATCGCCGGACGGCTTGAAACGCCCCCGGTCCGCACCCCTCGGGCGGCCGGAAGTGTCCCGGTCCGCACCCCTCGGGCGGCCGGACGTATGCCCGTCCTCAACCGCCAAACGGCTTAAAGTGCGCGGGCGGCCGGATGCGGGCCTACGCCGCCCGGCGGCGCCGCGAAGGGGCGCCGGAGCGGGCAGGGGCGCCGGAGCGCGGCGCACCGCCCTGCGCGCCGGTAGCGGCACCGGCACCCGACCCCCGCCGCCCCCGCCCACGGCTCCCGGAGCGCACCGCTCCACCGCTGGAGCCGGAGCCGGACCGGGTCCGCTGCTTCGGCGGGGTCGGCTGCGGGACCTCGATCACGATCGCGACGCCCGACGGCTCACGGGCACCCGTGATCCGGCTCAGCTCCTCGTCGCTGGACGTGACCCGCGTGGTGCGCGGCGCGATGCCCGCGTCCTGCATCAGCCGGGTCATCTCGCGCTTCTCGTCGGGCAGCACCAGCGTGACGACGCTGCCGGACTCCCCGGCGCGGGCCGTGCGCCCACCCCGGTGGAGGTAGTCCTTGTGGTCGGTCGGCGGGTCCACGTTGACGACCAGGTCGAGGTCGTCGACGTGGATGCCGCGGGCCGCGACGTTCGTCGCGACGAGCGCGGTGACCTGACCGTTCTTGAACTGGTCCAGCGTCCGGTTGCGCTGCGGCTGGGAGCGCCCGCCGTGCAGCGCGGCCGCCCGGACACCGCTGGCGAGCAGCCGCTTGGCGAAGCGGTCGGCGGCGCGCTTGGTGTCGACGAACATGATCACGCGGCCGTCCCGGGCGGCGATCTTCGTGGCGACGGCCTTCTTGTCGGTCTCGTCCAGGACGTGGAGCACGTGGTGCTCCATCGTGGTGACCGCACCGGCGGACGGGTCGACGGAGTGCACGACCGGGTCGGTGAGGAACATCTTGACGAGCCGGTCGATGTTCTTGTCGAGGGTCGCGGAGAACAGCATGCGCTGGCCGTCCGCCTCGACCTGCTTGAGCAGGGCGACGACCTGCGGCATGAAGCCCATGTCGGCCATCTGGTCGGCCTCGTCGAGGACGGTGATGGCGACCTGGTCCAGGCGGCAGTCGCCGCGCTCGATGAGGTCCTTGAGCCGGCCGGGGGTGGCGACGAGCACTTCGGCGCCGCGCCGCAGGGTGGCGGACTGCTTGGTGATCGACATGCCGCCGACGACGGTGGCGAGCCGCAGGTTCACGGCGGTCGCGTACGGGGTCAGTGCGTCGGTGACCTGCTGGGCCAGCTCGCGGGTGGGGACGAGGACCATGGCGAGCGGGGCGCGCGGCTCGCTGCGGCGGCCGGCGGTGCGGGCCAGCATCGCCAGGCCGAAGGCGAGGGTCTTGCCGGAGCCGGTGCGGCCCCGGCCGAGGATGTCGCGGCCGGCCAGCGAGTTCGGCAGGGTCGCGCCCTGGATCGGGAACGGCTCGGTGACGCCCTGCGCGGCGAGGGTCTTCAGCAGCGCGGCGGGCATGTCCAGGTCGGCGAAGGCGTCGACGGACGGCAGCGCGGGGGTCACGGTCTCCGGCAGGGCGAACTCTGCGGGCGGCGCGACGGCGGGCTTGCGGCGGGCCGCGGGCTTGGAGCCGCCCTGGGTCCGGGAGCGGGGTGCGCCGCCCCGGCCGTTCGCGGGTGCCGGGGAGCCGGCGCCCTGGCCGCGGCCCCGGCCACGGGCCGGTCGGGAGCGGGGCGTGCGGTCCTGGCGTTCGGATCGCTCGGAGCGGTCGGAGCTGGTCATACGGAATTGCCCTCCTGGGGGATTCCTGGGCAACTGCCGAATGGGTTACTGCGATGTGCCGGCCCGGCCGTTCCCCGTGCGCCCCCAGGATGTGCGCACAGAACGGTTGGTTTGCTCGGACAGCACAAACCGGGGCCCGCACCTTCACGGTGCGGGCCCCGGTCAGCGAGGTACGCGTCCGACGATTAGGCCGGGACGATGTTCTCGGCCTGCGGGCCCTTCTGGCCCTGCGTGACGTCGAAGGAGACCTTCTGGCCCTCCTGCAGCTCACGGAAGCCGGAGGCGTTGATGTTGGAGTAGTGGGCGAAGACGTCGGCGCCGCCGCCGTCCTGCTCGATGAAGCCGAAGCCCTTTTCCGAGTTGAACCACTTCACGGTACCGGTGGCCATGTCATTCTCCTAAAACAGGTGCAGTGCCGGAAATCCGCACTTTACGAATTCCAAGTCGCCGCATTGAGCCCCATCCGGAGAAAGCCGGAAAACAATAAAGCGCCTGACGAAGCATTCCCGTCAGGCGCACATAATGTCTATGGGTACCAAAACTGCAACGCGGACCACCTTAGCACGCCCTCCCCCGCGGCGGTGGATCATGACACGCCGCCGCGGGTCGGGGCGGCGCTCAGAGCCGCTCGATGATCGTGACGTTGGCCTGTCCGCCGCCCTCGCACATGGTCTGGAGGCCGTAGCGGCCGCCGGTGCGTTCCAGCTCGTGGAGCAGGGTCGTCATCAGCCGGGCGCCGGTGGCGCCGAGCGGGTGGCCCAGGGCGATGGCCCCGCCGTTGACGTTGACCCGCCCGGGGTCGGCGCCGGTCTCTTTCAGCCAGGCGAGGACGACCGGGGCGAACGCCTCGTTGATCTCGACGAGGTCGATGGCGTCGAGGGTGAGGCCGGTCTTCTTCAGGGCGTGGGCGGTGGCGGGGATCGGGGCCGAGAGCATCCGGATGGGGTCCTCGCCCCGTACGGACAGGTGGTGGACGCGGGCCCGGGGGGTGAGGCCGTGTTCGGCGACGGCCCGTTCCGAGGCGATGAGCAGGGCGGCGGCCCCGTCGGAGACCTGGGAGGAGCAGGCCGCGGTGATGGTGCCGCCCTCGACGACGGGGCGGAGTCCGGCCATTTTCTCCAGGGTGGTGTCGCGGCGCGGCCCCTCGTCGGCGGTGACGTTCCCGTACGCGACGGTCTCGCGGGCGAAGCGGCCCTCGTCGAGGGCGCGGACGGCCCGCCGGTGGGAGGTGAGGGCGTACTCCTCCATGTCGCGGCGGCTGATGCCCCATTTCTCGGCGATGAGCTGGGCGCCGTGGAACTGGTTGACGGGCGCGTCACCGTAGCGGGCGCGCCAGCCCTCGCTGCCCGCGTACGGCCCCTGGGTGAGGCCGAGGGGTTCTGCGGCCCGGCGGGAGGCGAAGGCGATGGGGATCTGGGTCATGTTCTGGGTGCCGCCCGCGACGACGAGGTCCTGGGTGCCGGAGAGGACGCCCTGGGCGGCGAAGTGGAGGGCCTGCTGGGAGGAGCCGCACTGCCGGTCGACGGTGACGCCGGGGACCTCCTCGGGCAGTCCTGCGGCGAGCCATGCCGTACGGGCGATGTCGCCGGCCTGCGGTCCGACGGTGTCGAGGCAGCCGAAGACGACGTCCTCGACGGCCGCCGGGTCGACGCCCGAGCGGGCGATCAGTTCGCGCAGCACATGGGCGCCGAGGTCGGCGGGGTGGACGGCGCCGAGGCCTCCTCCGCGCCGTCCGACGGGGGTGCGTACCGCTTCGACGATGTAGGCCTCGGTCATGGCTGCTGCTCCTCGGGGCGCTCGGGGTTACGTACGCAGGGCGATGCCGTCCAGGACCATCGAGAGGTACTGGCGGGCGATCTCCTCGGGGCTGTGGTGTCCGCCGGGCCGGTACCAGGAGGCGGCGACCCAGACGGTGTCGCGGACGAAGCGGTAGGTGAGGCGGACGTCGAGGTCGTCGCGGAAGACGCCTTCGGTGACGCCGCGTTCCAGGGTGCCGAGCCAGGCCTTCTCGAACTTGGTCTGCGAGTCGGCGAGATAGGCGAAGCGCGGCTGGGTGGCGAGGTGCCTGGACTCCTTCTGGTAGATCGCGACGGCGGGGCGGTGCCGGTCGATCTCCCGGAAGGACTCGGTGACCAGGGCCTCGATGGTCGCGCGGGGGCCGAGGCCGGCCGCCAGGACCTCGTCGTAGCCCTGCCAGAGCTCGTCGAGGAAGGTGGAGAGGATCTCGTCGAGCATCGATTCCTTGGAATCGAAGTGGTAGTAGAGGCTGCCCGCGAGCATCCCGGCCTCGTCGGCGATGCGGCGCACGGTGGTGGCGTTGTAGCCCTGGGCGGCGAAGACCTCGGCGGCGGTGGCGAGCAGTTCCCGGCGTCGCTCCGGCGTGGGGGTCACCTGGGGCTTCTTCTTGGTAGACACCCGGCCATTGTCCGTCCACGGCCTGGGTGTTCACGCATGCTGGCTGCTGACCGGGACGACCTCGCCGGTCATGTACGAGGAGTAGCCGCTGGCGAGGAAGACGATGACGTTGGCGACCTCCCAGGGTTCGGCGTACCGGCCGAAGGCCTCCTTCCCGGTGAGTTCGGCGAGGAGTTCGGCGGAGGTGACCTTGGCGAGGTGGGGGTGCATGGCGAGGCTGGGGGCGACGGCGTTGACGCGTACGCCGTAGTCGGCGGCCTCGACGGCGGCGCAGCGGGTGAGGGCCATGACGCCGGCCTTGGCGGCGGCGTAGTGGGCCTGGCCGCGCTGGGCGCGCCAGCCGACGACGGAGGCGTTGTTGACGACGACGCCGCCCCGCCCGGCTGCCTTGAGGGAGCGGAGGGCGGCGCGGGTGCAGCGGAAGGTGCCGTTCAGGGTGACGTCGAGGATCTTCGTCCACTGGTCGTCGGTCATCTCGGTGAGTTCGGCGGTGCCGCCGAGTCCGGCGTTGTTGACGACGATGTCGAGGCCGCCGTGGGTGCGCTCTGCGTGGGCGAAGAGAGTGGCCACCTGGTTCTCGTCGGTGACGTCGCAGGTCAGGGCGGTGACGCGGTCGGGGCCGAACACGTCGGCGAGGGCGTGGGCGCTCTCCTTGAGCCTCCGGGCGTGGGCGTCGCTGACGAGGACGCGGGCGCCCTCCTCCAGGAAGCGGCGGGCGGTGGCGCCGCCGATCCCGGCTCCGGCGGCGGCGGTGACGACGGCGGTGCGGCCGGTCAGCAGTCCGTGTCCCGGCAGGTACGGCGGTGCGCTCATCGGCCCATCCCCCTGACGTCTCATGACTCCTCGACGGTCCGTGAGCCGTACGTTAACCTACCAAACACTTGTTAGGGAACGGCCTCACGGAAGGCGGACCCGATGGATCTGGAGCAGACAGCACGGACCGAGGCGCTGCGGACCGAGGCCCGGGCCTGGCTCCGGGAGCACGTACCGGACCGCCCGCTGCCCTCCCTGGAGGCCGAGGAGGGGTTCGCCGCGCACCGGGAGTGGGAGGCGCTGCTGCACTCCGGGCGCTGGTCGGCGGTCTCCTGGCCCGAGGAGTACGGCGGCCGGGGCGCGGATCTCTTCGGCTGGCTGGCGTTCGAGGAGGAGTACTGGGCGGCGGGCGCGCCGGGCCGGGTCTCGCAGAACGGGGTCAGCCTCCTCGCCCCTACCCTCCTCGCCCACGGCACGGCCGCCCAGCGGGCCCGGGTGCTGGGGCCGATGGCGAGCGGCGAGGTGATCTGGGCGCAGGCGTGGTCGGAGCCGGAGGCCGGGTCGGACCTGGCGGCGCTGCGGTCGCGGGCGGTGCGGACGGAGGGCGGCTGGCTGCTGTCGGGGCAGAAGACGTGGTCGTCCCGGGCCGCGTTCGCGGACCGGGCGTTCGGGATCTTCCGTACGGACCCGGGGGCCGCGAAACCGCACCAGGGGCTGACGTATCTGATGTTCGGGCTGCGGGACCCCGGGGTGACGGTCCGTCCGATCGGGCGGCTGGACGGGAAGCCGGCCTTCGCCGAGATCTTCCTCGACGAGGTCTTCGTACCGGACGAGGACGTCATCGGGGAGCCGGGGCAGGGCTGGCGCATCGCCATGTCGGCGACCGGCGACGAGCGGGGCCTCACGCTCCGCTCCCCCGGCCGTTTCCTGGCCGCCGCCGGCCGGCTGCGCGAGCTGTGGCGCCGGGCGGGCGACCCGGCGGACACGGCGTTGCGGAACCGGGTGGCGGACGCGGTGATCGGGGCACGGGCGTACCAGCTGTTCACGGCCGCCTCGGCGTCGCGGTTCGCGACGGGCGCGGCGCTCGGGCCGGAGTCCAGCCTGAACAAGGTGTTCTGGTCGCGTTACGACATCGCGCTGCACGAGACGGCGCTCGACCTGCTGGGCCCGGACGCCGAGGTGGCGGACACCGCGTGGGCGGAGGGGTACGTCTTCGCGCTCGCCGGGCCGGTCTACGCCGGGACGAACGAGATCCAGCGCGACATCATCGCCGAGCGGCTGCTCGGCCTGCCGAAGGGGCGGCGCTGATGCGTTTTCTGCTCACCGACGAGCAGCGGGAGTTCGGGCGGTCCCTGGACGCGCTGCTGAGGGCGGCGGACACCCCGGCGGCCCTGCGGGCGTGGGCGGCCGGGGACCACGGTCCGGGGCGGGCCCTGTGGGGGCGGCTCGCGGACGCGGGGGTGTTCGCGCTGGGGGTCCCGGAGGCGTACGGGGGTGTCGGGCCGCTGCCCGTGGAGGCGGCCGTCGCCTGCGTCGAGCTGGGTCGGCACGCGGTGCCGGGACCGGTGGCGGAGACCCTGGCGGCCGGGGTGCTGCTGGCCGGGGCGGGCGGGCCGGTGGCCGAGAAGTGGCTGCCGGCGATCGCGTCGGGCGCCGCGGTGGTGTCGCTGACCCTGGAGGGGTACGGGCCGTACGCCCCGGACGCGGACGCGGCGGACGCGGTGTTCACGGTGACCGGCGACGAACTGCGGCTCGCCCCGGGCCCCGGAGAGCTCTCGGCGTCGGCGGACCCGGCGCGCCGCCTGTTCCGTCCCGAGCCGGGCGGCGCCCCGGTCGCCAAGGGCCCGGCGATACGGGCAGTGGCACGGGCGGCGGGCGACACGGCCGCCTTCGCCACGGCGGCCCTGGCTCTCGGCTGCGGGGAGGAACTGCTGCGGGCGACCGTGGCGTACGTGAAGCAGCGCACCCAGTTCGGTGTGCCCGTCGGCTCCTTCCAGGCGGTCAAGCACCGCCTCGCGGACACCCTGATCGGCCTGGAGTTCGCGCGCCCGCTGCTGTACGGGGCGGCGGTGGAACTGGCCTCGGAGGTCTCCCGGCCCGGGGCAGGAACGGGATCGGCCGAGGGGTCGCCCGGGGCCGGGGCGGCGGTCGCGGCGGCGAAGGTGACGGCGGGCGAGGCGGGGTACGCGGCGGCCCTTACCGCCCTGCAACTGCACGGCGCGATCGGCTACACCGAGGAGCTGGACCTGGCGTGGTGGCTGCGCCGGGCCCGGCCGCTGCGGGACGCCTGGGGGACGCCGTCCGTGTGCCGGGCCCGGGTGCTGGCGGGGTGAACGGCCCTGCGGCCGGGTCCGCCCGGCCGCAGGGCACGTGGTCACGTCCGGCGCACGGTGCGCAGGTCCTGCCCCGGCCGCCACGACTGGATGACCAGCTCGTCGTTGTCGAGCCCGATACGGACCACCTCGGTCAGTTCCGCACGGAAGAGGTGGAAGGGCTCGGGCGGGGTGGCCTCCTCGATGAAGCGGGCGATCACCTCCGGGTCGGTGATCTCCACGGCCCGGCCGCTGACCCGGACATCGCCGTCGTTCATCTCGGCGTCCGGGCCCGGGTTGGCGTGGAGCGCGAAGCGCGGGTCGCGGCGCAGGTCCAGGGCCTTCAGCGAGTCCGGCATCATGCCGAGGAGCAGCTCACCGAAGCGGAAGTCGGCCTCCAGGCCGGTGACCCGGGGCGAGCCGTCCTTCCGCAGGGTGGCGAGGACATGGTGCTTGTAGAGGCGGAAGCGGCGCTGGACGGTGTCGGCGAAGTCGGGTTCGGCGGTGGCGAAGCCGCCCCAGGAGAGGGGTGCAGAAGACGTCATGGGCGCCATGGAACACCGGATACCCGACACCTACTGTCCGATTTCCCCGGCTCTTCGCGGACGCTCACCCGCCCGAGAAAGTGATCAGCACCGCCTGGCCCATCGTCCGCAGCACCCCGGGTGACTCCTCGGCCGCCAGCACCGCGTCGTAGCGATCCAGCCGGACACCGTCGCCCCCGCCGCCCTCCAGCTCCGCTCCGTCGTCGAGGGAGACGGCGAGCACCGTGCCGCCCTCCGGCGCCAGCAGGCGGACCGTGCCGCAGACGACGGCGGTCTCCGCCCGCGTACGGGCCCGGCGGTACATGACGTTGAGGTTGACGACCGGGCCGCCCAGCAGGAAGCCCTCGGTGGGCAGGTCGCCGGGGAAGCCGTGCGGCCACAGGGGCTCGTCCACGATGTGGTGCTCGCCGCCGACGACGAGGTCCATGCCCGCGCCCTCGACCACGGTGAGGATGCGGTCCACCCCGGGGAAGGCGGAGAACGGACCGTCGGCGGTGACGTCCGCGAGGCTGACGCGCCAGTCGAAGGCGTCGGCCCCCGTGCCCTCGGGGCCGGTGGCGATCTCCCGGGTGAGGCCGCCGCCGTTCTTCCAGGAGGTGGGGGCCAGCTCGGCGGCGCGCAGGATCCGTACGGTCAACGGACGATCCCCTGCTCACGGGCGGCGGCCAGCCAGAGAGGGAATTCTGCGACGAGCCGGTCGTACAGCTCGGAGTCCGGGACCTTCCGGGGGTCGAGGCCCGCGTGGAAGTACCCGGCGTTGTCGACGGGCCGCTTGGCGGGGACAGCGAGGTCGTCGAGCTTGCGCAGGAAGTCGAACTGGCTGCTGCGGGTGTTGCCGAAGCCGACGAACTGCCAGAACAGGGGCAGCTTCGCGGCCTTGCAGAGGTAGCGCTCGGCGGCGAGCTTGCTGGTGGGGCCCCCGTCCGTCTGGAAGACGACCAGAGCGGGTTCGATGGAGCCGCTGTCGAGGTAGTGGTCGATGACTGCGTCCATAGCGACGTGGTAGTTGGTTCTGCCCATGTGCCCGAGGTTCGCCACGACCTTGTCGATGATCCCGTGGTGCCTGCTCAGCCCGACCTCCGCGTGCCCGTCCACGTCGGTGGAGAAGAACACCACCGGAACGCGCCCGTCGTCGTCGAGGTGCGCCGACAGGCCCAGGACCCGATCGGCCAACGCCTGGACGCTGCCGTCCTTGTAGTACGGGTTCATCGAACCGGAGTAGTCGAGGACGAGGTAGACGGCCGCGCGGTGACCGTTCAGCCCGTGCTTCTCCAGCGAGACCCCGGCGCTCTTGTACAGGCTGACCAGGGCCGGAGCCGTCTCCTGGACCTTGGTCAGGCTGATGGCCGGGCCGCTCCTGCCCAGGGCCGTGTCCACACCGTGCATGACGGCTCCCCCCACTCGGCGTTCCGCGTTCCGCGGAGTGACGAGCCTAGGCCACCGCCGGGCCCCGGGCACACGGCCCGTCACCCCGGTTCGCTATCTTGATCGCCGCCGCCCCCACCGGCCCCGTTGCCCACCCCCAGTGAAGGAGCCGGCCATGGAGGCCGCCGCCACCACGTGTTACCGCCATCCGTCCACCGAGGCGTATGTCCGCTGCACCCGTTGCGACCGCTACATCTGCCCGGACTGCATGCGGGAGGCCTCCGTCGGCCACCAGTGCGTGGTGTGCGTGAAGGAGGGGCAGCGGTCGTCGCGGCAGCCCCGTACCGTCTTCGGCGGTGCGGTGTCCCGGGCGACGGCGCCGGTGGTGACGTACGTCCTGATCGCGCTCAACGTGCTGGCCTACCTCGGCGAGGTGGTCCGGCCGGAGATCGTGGACCGGTTCGCGGTGCTGGGGGCGGCGCTCACCGGGCCGGACGGTGAGCAGTACTACTACCGGGGCGATACCTTCCCGGGGTACGAGCTGACGGGCATCGCGGACGGCGAGTGGTACCGGCTGGTGACCGGGGCGTTCCTGCACCTGCCGCCGGACGCCTCGTTCGGGGTGATGCACCTGCTGTTCAACATGTTCGCGCTGTGGAACATCGGCCGGGCGGTGGAGGGGCAGCTCGGCCGGGCCCGCTATCTGGCGCTGTATCTGCTGTCGGCGGTGGGCGGTTCGGTGCTGGTGTACCTGCTGGCCCCGGACACCTCCACCGTCGGTGCCTCCGGTGCGGTCTTCGGCCTGGCCGCCGCGTACTGGGTCATCCACCGGCGGCTCGGCCATGACATGGCGGCCGTCAACCGGTTCATGGCCGGGTTCCTGATCTGGATGGTGCTCTCGGCGCTGTTCACCTCGTGGCAGGGGCACCTGGGCGGGCTGCTGACCGGGGCGCTGGTGACGTACGGGCTGGCCTACGCACCGGCGAGGCTGCGGACCGGGGCCCTCCAGCTCGCGGGCGGGGCGGTGCTGCTGGGGCTGTTCGCGGTGGCGGTGGTGGTGAGGACGTCGGCGCTGACGGGCTGACCATCCGGCTGAGGCGTCCGGGGCGGTTGAAGGAGCCGACCCCGGACGCGCCACGGCGCCCACTGAGTCCGGTCGGGGACAGGCGGGCGCCGCGTTCAGTTCCGTACGCCGTTGTACGGGACGTATCAAGGGGGTGCCCCCGGGCCGCGTGGCCCAGGGGGAACCCGGGTGGTGCTCAGACCAGCAGGGACCGGTCCGTCGGGCGGATGGGGGCCGGCAGGGCGCTGGTCCCGGTCAGGAAGCGGTCGACTCCGCGGGCGGCGGAGCGGCCCTCGGCGATCGCCCAGACGATCAGCGACTGGCCGCGGCCCGCGTCTCCGGCGACGTAGACGCCGTCGACGTTGGTCGCGTAGCTCTCGTCGCGGGCGACGTTGCCGCGCTGGTCGAGCTCCAGGCCGAACTGCTGGACCAGACCGTTGGACTGGTCGGTTCCGGTGAAGCCCATGGCGAGGGTGACGAGCTGCGCGGGGATGCGCCGCTCCGTGCCGGGCTTCTGCTCCAGCTTACCGTCCTTGAACTCCACCTCGATCAGGTGGAGGGCCTGGACGTTGCCGTCCTCGTCGCCCTCGAAGTGGGTGGTGGAGACGGAGTAGACCCGCTCGCCGCCCTCCTCGTGCGCGGAGGTGACCTTGTAGAGCATCGGGAAGGTCGGCCACGGCTGACCCGGATTCCGCTCCTCGCCCGGCTTCGGCATGATCTCCAGCTGGGTGACGGAGGCCGCGCCCTGGCGGTGGGCGGTGCCCACGCAGTCGGCACCGGTGTCGCCGCCGCCGATGACGACGACGTGCTTGCCCTCGGCGGTGATCGGGGGAACGGTGAGGTCGCCCTCCTGCACCTTGTTGGCGAGCGGCAGGTACTCCATGGCGAAGTGGACGCCGTTCAGCTCACGGCCGGGGACCGGCAGGTCGCGGGAGACGGTGGCACCGGCCGCGATGACGACCGCGTCGTAGCGGCGGCGGAGCTTGGCGGCGTCGATGTCCTGGCCGATCTCCACCCCCGTACGGAACTTGGTGCCCTCCAGGCGCATCTGCTCGATGCGGCGGTTGATGTGCGACTTCTCCATCTTGAACTCGGGGATGCCGTAGCGCAGCAGGCCCCCGATGCGGTCCGCGCGCTCGTAGACGACGACGGTGTGGCCGGCCCGGGTCAGCTGCTGGGCGGCGGCGAGTCCCGCCGGTCCCGAGCCGATGACCGCGACGGTCTTGCCGGAGAGGCGCTCGGGCGGCTGCGGGGTGACGTCGCCGCTGTCCCACGCCTTGTCGATGATGGAGACCTCGACGTTCTTGATGGTCACGGCGGGCTGGTTGATGCCGAGCACGCACGCCGACTCGCAGGGGGCCGGGCACAGCCGCCCGGTGAACTCCGGGAAGTTGTTCGTGGCGTGCAGCCGTTCGGAGGCGGCGGTCCAGTCCTCGCGGTAGGCGTAGTCGTTCCACTCGGGGATGAGGTTTCCGAGCGGACAGCCGTTGTGGCAGAACGGGATACCGCAGTCCATGCAGCGGCCGGCCTGCTTGCTGATGATCGGGAGCAGCGAGCCCGGAACGTAGACCTCGTTCCAGTCCTTGACGCGCTCTGCCACGGGGCGGGTCTGGGCGACCTCGCGTCCGGTGGTCAGGAAGCCCTTGGGGTCAGCCATGGGTCGCCGCCTCCATCATCTTCTCGGTGGTCTCCTGCTCGGAGAGACCGGCGAGCTCAGCGGCGTCCTTGGCGGCGAGCACTGCCTTGTACGTGGACGGGATGATCTTGCTGAAGCGGGTCACGGCGGTGTCCCACTCGGCAAGAAGCTTTTCTGCGACGGTGGAGCCGGTCTCCTCCTGGTGGCGGCGCACGACGTCGTGCAGCCACTGCCTGTCGGTGTCGTCCAGCTCCTCGACCGCGCCGAGGTTGCCGACGTTGACGTTGTCGCGGTTCAGGTCGATGACGTACGCGACACCGCCCGACATACCGGCGGCGAAGTTGCGGCCGGTCTCGCCGAGGACGACGGCATGGCCGCCGGTCATGTACTCGCAGCCGTGGTCGCCGACGCCTTCGGAGACGACGAGGGCCCCGGAGTTGCGGACGCAGAAGCGTTCGCCGGTGCGGCCGCGGAGGAAGATCTCGCCGCCGGTCGCGCCGTAGCCGATGGTGTTGCCGGCGATGGTGGAGTACTCGGCGAGGTGGTCGGCGCCCCGGTCCGGGCGGACGATGACGCGGCCGCCGGAGAGGCCCTTGCCGACGTAGTCGTTGGCGTCGCCCTCCAGGCGCAGGGTGATGCCGCGCGGAACGAACGCGCCGAAGGACTGGCCGGCCGAGCCGGTGAACGTGATGTCGATGGTGTCCTCGGGCAGGCCCGGGCCGCCGAACTTCTTGGTCACCTCGTGGCCGAGCATCGTGCCGACGGTCCGGTTGATGTTGCGGATCGCGACCTGGGCGCGGACCGGCCGGGCGGCCTCGGGGCTTGTCGCGCCCAGCGCGTCGGCGGCCAGCTTGATGAGCTGGTTGTCGAGCGCCTTCGTCAGACCGTGGTCCTGCTCGACGATGCGGTGGCGGACCGCGCCCTCGGGCAGCTCGGGGACGTAGAAGAGCGGAGCCAGGTCCAGGCCCTGCGCCTTCCAGTGGGAGACGGCCCGGTCGGTGTCGAGGAGTTCGGCGTGGCCGACGGCCTCCTCGATGGAGCGGAAGCCCAGCTCGGCGAGGAGTTCGCGGACCTCTTCGGCGATGAACTCGAAGAAGTTGACGACGTACTCGGCCTTGCCGGAGAACCGGTCGCGGAGCACCGGGTTCTGGGTGGCGATGCCGACCGGGCAGGTGTCCAGGTGGCAGACGCGCATCATGACGCAGCCGGAGACGACGAGCGGCGCGGTCGCGAAACCGAACTCCTCGGCGCCGAGCAGCGCGGCGATGACGACGTCGCGGCCGGTCTTGAGCTGGCCGTCGGTCTGCACGACGATGCGGTCGCGCAGGCCGTTGAGCAGCAGGGTCTGCTGGGTCTCGGCGAGGCCGAGCTCCCAGGGGCCGCCCGCGTGCTTGAGCGAGGTGAGCGGCGAGGCGCCCGTTCCGCCGTCGTGGCCGGAGATGAGGACGACGTCCGCGTGGGCCTTGGAGACACCGGCGGCGACCGTGCCGACGCCGACCTCGGAGACCAGCTTCACGTGGATGCGTGCCACGGGGTTGGCGTTCTTGAGGTCGTGGATCAGCTGCGCGAGGTCTTCGATGGAGTAGATGTCGTGATGCGGCGGCGGCGAGATGAGGCCGACGCCGGGCGTCGAGTGACGCGTCTTGGCGACCCACGGGTAGACCTTGTGGCCGGGCAGCTGGCCGCCCTCGCCGGGCTTGGCGCCCTGGGCCATCTTGATCTGGATGTCGTCCGCGTTGACCAGGTATTCGCTGGTCACACCGAAGCGGCCGGAGGCGACCTGCTTGATGGAGGAGCGGCGCTCCGGGTCGTACAGGCGGTCCGGGTCCTCGCCGCCCTCGCCGGTGTTGGACTTGCCGCCGAGCTGGTTCATCGCGATGGCGAGGGTCTCGTGGGCCTCGCGGGAGATGGAGCCGTACGACATGGCGCCGGTGGAGAAGCGCTTGACGATCTCGGAGGCGGGCTCGACCTCGTCGATGGAGATCGGGGCCCGGCCGGAGGTGAAGCCGAAGAGGCCGCGGAGCGTCATGAGGCGCTCGGACTGCTCGTTCACCCGGTCCGTGTACTGCTTGAAGATGTCGTAGCGCCGGTTGCGGGTGGCGTGCTGGAGGCGGAAGACCGTCTCCGGGTCGAACAGGTGCGGTTCACCCTCGCGCCGCCACTGGTACTCGCCGCCGATCTCCAGCGCGCGGTGGGAGGCCGCGATGCCGGAGGCGGGGTACGCCTTGGTGTGCCGGGCGGCGACCTCCTTGGCGATGACGTTCAGGCCGGCGCCGCCGATCTTGGTGGCGGTGCCGTTGAAGTACGTGGCGACGAACTCCTCGTCGAGGCCGACGGCCTCGAAGACCTGGGCTCCGCGGTAGGAGGCGACGGTGGAGATGCCCATCTTGGACATGACCTTCAGGACGCCCTTGCCGAGCGCGTAGATCAGGTTCCGGATGGCCTGCTCGGCCTCGATGTTCTCGATGAACGTCCCGGCGCGGACCAGGTCCTCGACGGACTCCATGGCGAGGTACGGGTTGACCGCGGCGGCGCCGTAGCCGATGAGCAGCGCGACGTGGTGGACCTCGCGGACGTCCCC
Organism: Streptomyces globisporus C-1027; assembly: GCF_000261345.2. Lineage (NCBI taxonomy): Bacteria > Bacillati > Actinomycetota > Actinomycetes > Kitasatosporales > Streptomycetaceae > Streptomyces > Streptomyces globisporus. Next base: position 1,804,992 of record NZ_CP013738.1, read on the forward strand.
GGCCTCCACCAGCAGGCCCACCTGGGTGCGCTGCTTGGTGCGGATGAGGTGGTGGTGGACGGCGGAGGTGAGCAGCAGCGAGGGGATCGGCGCGTGCTCGGCGTCGGAGTGCCGGTCGGAGAGGACGATGAGGCGGGCGCCGTCCTCTATGGCGGCGTCGACCTCGGTGCAGATCTGCTCCAGCCGCGCGGCGAGCGCGTCGCCGCCGCCGCTGACCCGGTAGAGACCGGAGAGGGTGGCGGCCCGCATGCCCGGCATGTCGCCGTCGGCGTTGATGTGTATCAGCTTGGCGAGCTCGTCGTTGTCGATCACCGGGAAGGGCAGCGTGACGCTGCGGGCCGCGGCGGCGGTCGGCTCCAGGATGTTGCCCTGGGGGCCGAGCGAGGAGCGCAGCGAGGTGACGAGCTCCTCGCGGATGGCGTCCAGCGGCGGGTTGGTGACCTGGGCGAAGAGCTGGGTGAAGTAGTCGAAGAGCAGCCGGGGGCGCTCGGAGAGCGCGGCGATCGGCGAGTCGGTGCCCATGGAGCCGAGCGGCTCACCGGCGGTGCGGGCCATCGGCGCGAGGATGACGCGCAGCTCTTCCTCGGTGTAGCCGAAGGTCTGCTGGCGGCGGGTGACCGAGGCGTGGGTGTGCACGATGTGCTCACGCTCGGGCAGGTCGCTCAGCTCGATCTCGCCGGTCTCCAGCCACTCCTGGTAGGGCTGCTCGGCGGCGAGGGACGCCTTGATCTCGTCGTCCTCGATGATGCGGTGCTCGGCGGTGTCGACGAGGAACATCCGGCCGGGCTGGAGGCGGCCCTTGCGGACGACCTTGGCCGGGTCGATGTCGAGGACGCCGACCTCGGAGGAGAGGACGACGAGGCCGTCGTCGGTGACCCAGTAGCGGCCGGGGCGCAGACCGTTGCGGTCGAGGACCGCGCCGACCTGGACGCCGTCGGTGAAGGTGACGCAGGCCGGGCCGTCCCAGGGCTCCATCATCGCGGAGTGGTACTGGTAGAAGGCGCGCCGGGCCGGGTCCATCGAGTCGTGGTTCTCCCACGCCTCGGGGACCATCATCAGCACGGCGTGCGGCAGCGAGCGGCCGCCGAGGTGGAGCAGCTCCAGGACCTCGTCGAAGGAGGCGGAGTCGGAGGCGTCCGGGGTGCAGACGGGGAAGATCCGGTCGAGCTGCGCCTGGCCGAAGAGGCTGGAGGCGAGCTGGGACTCGCGGGCCTTCATCCAGTTGCGGTTGCCCTTGACCGTGTTGATCTCGCCGTTGTGCGCGACGAAGCGGTACGGGTGGGCCAGCGGCCAGCTCGGGAAGGTGTTCGTGGAGAACCGGGAGTGGACCAGGGCGACCGTGGAGGCGAAGCGGCGGTCGGAGAGGTCCGGGAAGAACGGCTCCAGCTGGCCGGTGGTGAGCATGCCCTTGTAGACGAGGGTGCGGGCGGAGAGCGAGGGGAAGTACACCCCGGCCTCACGCTCGGCACGCTTGCGCAGGACGAACGCCTTGCGGTCCAGGACGATGCCGGTGGACTCGCCGTCGGCGACGAAGACCTGGCGGAAGGTGGGCATGGTGGCGCGGGCGCCGTTGCCGAGAAGTTCGGGGGTGACCGGGACGTCGCGCCAGCCGAGGACCTTCAGGCCCTCCTGGGTCGCGATCTTCTCGATCGTGCGGACGGCCTCGGTGGAGTCGTCGGCGGGGAGGAAGGCGATGCCCACGGCATACGAGCCGGCCTCGGGAAGCTCAAAGGGGGTCTCGGCGCGCAGGAAGGCGTCCGGGACCTGACAGAGAATGCCGGCGCCGTCGCCGGAGTCGGGCTCGGAGCCGGTGGCGCCGCGGTGTTCGAGGTTGCGCAGTACGGTCAGCGCCTGCTCGACCAGCTCATGGCTGGCCACACCGGTCAGAGTGGCCACGAACCCGACGCCACAGGCGTCGTGCTCGTTACGGGGGTCGTACATCCCCTGCTGGGCGGGGCGACCGTCCATGGGCGACCAGGCGTCGATACGCATCGGCTCTCCCGTCGTCGTCGTGGCATTTGCGGTGCCGAGGGACGACGTTGGCCCTCTGCGAAATTTCGTGCAGGTTACATGATGGGGCGCTTCTCAAGAAGCGGAAGGCTTGTTCCAGCATACGGACACCGTGGTGACCGGAAGTGACTGGGTGACCAGAGGTGACCGGTTGACCAGGAGGTGGGCCGCTGTCGGAACGATCGGCGCCCGGGGAGTCGCAGAGAGCAGGCGTCGTTGCCTGCGGTGCCTACGGCTCATGCCCGGCGGCACGGGAAACGAAACCACCGAGTAACGGCTACTTATGTGTAGCCCTGCATAGCGTCTCATTTTACGACTGTGGAGCCCATCACGCCCAGTGGGCGGCGCCAAGACGTACGTCACACGCGTTGCGGGGCGGTTGCGCCGTTCGGGCGGCCCGGTTACGCCGTTCACCGGGCCGTGTGCGGCGTGCGGGGGTCACCCCGCCGGGCCGCCAGCCCGCACGGATCACCCGACGGCGACGCCGAACAGGGTGCCGAGCCCGTACGTCATCGCGGCCGCCGCACCACCGAGGGCCAGCTGGCGCAGACCGCTGAACCACCAGCTGCGGGCCGTCACCCGGGCCACGACCGCGCCGCAGGCGAAGAGGCCGATGAGCGCGAGCAGCACGGCGGGCCACAGCGCGCTCGCGCCGAGGAGGTAGGGCAGGACGGGCAGCAGGGCGCCCAGCGCGAACGCGCCGAACGACGAGACGGCGGCCACCAGCGGCGAGGGCAGGTCGCCGGGGTCGATACCGAGCTCCTCGCGGGCGTGGATCTCCAGCGCCTGCTCCGGGTCGCGCGACAGCTGCCGGGCGACCTCGCGGGCCAGTGGGGCGTCCACACCCCGGGACTCGTAGAGCGCGGCCAGCTCGGCCATCTCGTCCTTGGGGTGCTTACGGAGTTCGCGGCGCTCGACGTCCAGCTCGGCCTCGACCAGTTCGCGCTGGGAGGCGACGGAGGTGTATTCGCCGGCCGCCATGGAGAAGGCCCCGGCGGCCAGACCCGCGAGCCCGGTGATCACGATGGTCTGCTGGGAGACGGCGCCGCCGGCGACACCGGTCATCAGGGCGAGATTGGAGACCAGGCCGTCCATCGCACCGAAGACGGCGGGACGCAGCCAGCCACCGTTGACATCCCGGTGGGTGTGGTTGTCCCGGTGCGCCTCGTGCAGAACGGCGTCCGTCTCGATGATGGCCACGACGTGCTTCTCCCCTACTGTGTACAACTTTCGATAAAGTCCAAGGTACGCCGTCCGGGGGTTCGCCGCCAGCAAGGAAAGGCTGCCCTACACCCGCTCTGACCTGCGAAGAAAGGCCAGCCTCAGCTTCCTCGGCCGTCATCCGCCTGGCTCCTTTCCCGGCGATTTCCGCCTCCCTTCGCGCTCCACGGGGGACAGATGCGGACAGGGCCCGGAAACGGACCCGGTCCGACTCGGGCTCGGACCCGCCGGAGATACGGAAGGGCGACGCGATGAACACGGCCATCGGCCATGACCGGGCCAGGGGCGCACTGCTGGGACTGGCGGTCGGGGACGCGCTCGGCGCCCCGGCGGAGAACCTGCGGCCCTCCGAGATCCGCCGCCGCTGGGGGCGGATCGAGGGGTTCGTGAGCGACGACCCGGCGGGCACCGACGACACGGAGTACGCGATCTTCTCCGGGCTGCTGCTGGCCCGGCACGGCTCCGCGCTCGACGTCACCCATGTGGAGCGGGCCTGGCACCACTGGATCGCCGATCTCGACGAGGGCCCGTTCCGGGGGGCCGGGTTCAGCGAGCGCGGCACGCTGGAGAACCTGCGCCGGGGCCTGGCGGCACCGATCTCGGCCCAGCACCGGCACGCCTGGAGCGACGGGCTCGCGATGCGGGCGGCGCCCTTCGGGGTGTTCGCGGCGGGCCGCCCGGCCGAGGCGGCCCGGCTGGTCGCGGTGGACGGCCGGGTCAGCCACGAGGGCGAGGGGATCTACGGAGGCCAGGCCGTGGCGGCCGGGGTCGCGGCGGCCATGGTCGGCTCGGGCCTCGCCTCGGTGATCGCGGCCGCGCTCTCGGTGGTCCCGATGGACTCCTGGACGGCCCGCTCGCTGCGCCGGGCGGTGACGGCGGCCCAGCGCCCCTACCCCGACCGCCTCACGATGGAACGGGCGGTGCGCTCGGCGGTGGTGATCGCCGGCTACCCGTGGACGGACCTCGCGCCGGAGGCGGTGGGCCTGGCCTTCGGGGCGTTCACGGCGGCGCGCGGGGACTTCCCGGCGGCGGTGCTGACGGCGGTCAACATGGGCCGGGACGCCGATACGACGGCGGCGGTGGCGGGGGCGCTGGCCGGGGCGCTGCACGGGGAGAGCGCCATCCCGCCGGACTGGGCGAGCGCGATCGGCCCGGTCCGGGGCAGCTGCCTGCCCTCGATGCGCGGCTACCACGTGCTGGACATCGCGGAGCTCCTGACCCCGGACGACCCGGAGGCGGGGGCGACGCGGGAGCGGGGCGGCGGCCGCGAACCTTCGGCCGTACGGGACATGGCGTCGGTGGCGGCGTCCTTCGAGCCGGGGCGGGAGGAGCGGCGATGACGACGACGGGCGAGACGACGGCAGGGCCCACCGGAAGCCCGGGGGTCACCCGACCGGGTACGGAAACCTCCCACTCCCCCGCCCCCTCCCGGCGTGCCCGGATCGAAGGGCTGTTGCTCGGGCTGGCCGCCGGGGACGCCGCCGGGTGGCCCGCCGCGCGGCATCGGGCGGCCCGGATGCCCGAGTGGACCCGGCGGCTCACCCGGGAGCTGGACACCTTCGCCGAGCAGAACGCCACCACCACGCTCCCCGTGCCCATCGCCCTCAACCAGCCGCCCGAGCCGCTGCGGCGCGGCCCGTCCGACGACGCCGAGTGGGCCGCGTTCGCCGCCCGTACGGTGCTCGCGGCAGCCGCCGACGAGGCGGACGGCCTCCCGCCCGGCCGCCGGATGCGGGACGCGGTCGACCGGGCCTGGAACGCGCTCGCCGCCACCGTCGCCGCCGCCAGCGCCCGGGCCCCCGAGGTCGAGGCGGCCGTCCTTCCGCTGCGGGCCCGGATCTCGGTACGGGCCGGGCTCGGCAACCTCGCCGCCGGGCTGCGGCCGCCCGCCACCGGGCACGACAACCCGCACTACTTCGACGACGCCGCCTGCGTCCGGGCGGCCGTGCTCGCCGTGGTCCACCCGGGCGATCCGGCGGAGGCCGCGGCGCTCGCGGAGTTCGACGCCCGGTACACCCAGGACGGCGACGGGGTGCACGGGGCCCGGGCCGTGGCCGCCGCGATCGCCGTGGCGCTGGCCGGGGCGGACGTCGACGCCGTGGTGAACGCCGCTCTCGACCGGCTCCCCGACGGCACCGAGATCGCCCGCAACGCCGTGCACGCGGTCCGCCTGGCCCGGGAGTTCGCGGACGAGCCGGCCGGGGCGTTCGCCCTGGTCCCGGTCCTGGAGCACCAGATCGTCGACCACGTCTACAGCTACGGGATCGCGGCGGCCGAGACCGTCCCCGTAGCCCTCGCCCTCACCACCGCCGCCCGGGGCGAGATCGCCCAGGCCATCCCGGCCGCCGCCTGCCTCTCCCGGGTCGCCGACTCCGCGCCCGCCCTGGCCGGGGCGCTGACCGGGGCGATCGGCTCGGTCACCGCCGTACCGGCGGGCTGGCGCGAGGCCTGCCGGACGCTCGCGGGCTGCGCGCTGCCCCGGCTCGCGGGCACCGACCTGATCGAACTCGCCGGGCTGCTGGCAGCCACGGAACCAGCCCTCCCGGGTGGACAATTCCGACATGACGCCCACAACGGCCACAGCTCCGGCCGCCTCGACCCCGCAGACCTCTCCCTCCGCCCCCGGACTCGATGACCGCTTCACCCGGGCCCTCGTCGGCGCGGCCGTCGGAGACGCGCTCGGCGGTCCGGTCGAGGGCTGGACCCCCGAGCAGATCTCCGAGCGCCACGGCGGCCGGGTGACCGGGATCGTCGGACCCTGGTACGGCGAGGACTGGCGCACCGCCCGCCCCATCGCGCCGTACCACAAGGGCGACGGCCACGTCACCGACGACACCTTGATGACCCACGCCCTGATCCGGGTCTACGAGCAGGTCCGCGACCACCTCGACGCGTACGCCGTCGCCGACCATCTGGTACCGGATCTGCTCTCGCCCCGCTGGATCCCGGAGCTGGAGGCCGAGGCGCTCCCCCTCCAGCGGATCTTCCTGGCCGAGAAGTGGATCGTGGCCCGGCTGCACTACGGGCACATGGACCCGCGCGAGGCCGGGGCGGGCAACATCGTCAACTGCGGTGCGGCGATGTACATGGCCCCGGTCGGCCTGGTCAACGCCGGGCACCCGGAGGCCGCTTACACCGAGGCGCTGGAGGTGGCGGCCCCGCACCAGTCCTCGTACGGGCGGGAGGCCGCCGGGGTCTTCGCGGCCGCCGTCGCCGCCGCCTGCCACCCGGACGCGACCCCCGCCACGGTGGTCGACGCCGCCCTCGCGCTCGCCAAGGACGGCACCCGCTCCGCGATCGAGGCGGTCTGCGAAGCCGCCCTGCAGCACGACGACTTCGAGTCCGCGCTCACCCCGCTGCGGGCGGCCGTGGAGCCCTTCGACACGGTCGGCCCCGACTACCGTTCCCCCGCACTCGGCGCCCGCCGCCCCTCCCGGCTGCACGCCATCGAGGAACTGCCCGTCGCCCTGGGGATGTTGCTGGTCGGGGGCGGCGACTACCGGCGTACAGTGCTGGGTTCGGTGAACTACGGCCGGGACTGCGACTCCATCGCCACGATGAGCGGGGCGATCGTGGGCGCGCTGGGCGGTGAGGTCCCGGCCGACTGGGCGGAGAGGGTGGCGGAGGCGAGCCGTCTGGATCTGCACACCCCGGCCCGGGCGCTGGCGCAGGTGGCCCGGGAAGTCTTCGCCCGCGACCTGGAGCGGCGCGCGGCCCACGAGGAGGCGTTCACCGCGCTGGCCGGTGAGAGGTGAGCGCCGCCCCGCCCCGGGACCCACGCGTCCGCCTCACCTGGGTGCAGCCCGAGGATCTGGTCGGGCACGAGCTGCGGCAGGCCGCGCAGGACGGCCGGGACGCCCGGGAGATCGAGGAGCGGTGGTACGCGGCCGGGGGCTCCCCCGCCCCGGACCGCGCGGGCACGTCCGAGCCGCCCGCACCGGCCCGGCTGCGGACGCTGGCCGGTGAGCTGCTGGATGAACTCGCCGCGCTGGATGCGCCGTTGGCCTCCGATGAGCCGACCGACCTGGACGCGATCGTGGCCGCCTGCCCGCACTGGCCGGGGCCGCCCGGGGCCGCGCTCGCCGTCGGAGACCGAACGCCCAGCCAGGACAGACAGCCCGCCGGCCGGGGCCGGACGCCCGCCGTCACCCCCTCCCCACTGCACGCCGCCTGGCTCGGCCGGGCGGCAGGCTGCCTGCTGGGCAAGCCGGTGGAGAAGCTGCCGCTGACCGGCATCCGCGCCCTGGCCCGCGCAGCCGGCAACTGGCCGCTCTCCACCTGGTTCACGGCCCGCGGCGTGCCCGCCGAGCTGCTCGCCGCCCACCCCTGGAACCGCCGCTCGGCCCCCACATCCCTCGCCGAGAACATCGACGGCATGCCGGAGGACGACGACCTCAACTACCCGCTGCTCACCCTGCTGTTGCTGCAGCGTCACGGGCGCTCCTTCACCACCGCCGACCTGGCCCGGCTCTGGCTGGACGAGCTTCCGGCCGGGCGCACCTTCACCGCCGAGCGCATCGCGTACGGCAACCTCCTGGCGGGCGTCGAACCCCCGGAGACCGCCCGCCGCCGCAACCCGTTCCGGGAGTGGATCGGCGCGCAGATCCGGGCCGACGTGCACGGCTGGACCCACCCCGGCGACCCGGCCGGGGCCGCCGCCCAGGCGCACCGGGACGCGGTCCTCACCCATACCGGCAACGGGGTGTACGGCGCGATGTTCACCGCCGCCGCGCTCGCCGTCGCGGCCGGGGGCGAGAGCGATGTGCACGGCTGCCTGGCGGCCGGTCTGCGGGTGGTGCCGCCGCATTCGCGGTACGCCCGCGCGGTCCGGCTCGGCATCGAAACCGCGCGCACGGAAGGGGAGTTCGACGTCGTCGTGGACCGGCTGCACGCCGTCTACGCCGACACCCACCACTGGGTGCACGTGCTGCCCAACGCCGCGCTGCTGGCCGCCGCCCTCACCCACGCCGACGGCGACTTCACCCGGTCGATCGGCAACGCGGTCTCCGGCGGCTGGGACACCGACTCCAACGGGGCCACCGCCGGATCGCTGGCCGGACTGCTGGCGGGCGGGCCGGACGCCCTGCCCCACCACTGGACCGCCCCCCTGAAGAACCGGCTCGCCACCTCCGTACCCGGCTTCGACCGGGCCGGTTTCGACACCCTCGCCGCACTGACCCACCAGGAGGCTCTGCGCCCATGACCCGCATCGCGGTGCTCGGCAGCACCAACATGGACCTCGTCGCCTACACGGCCCGCGCCCCCGGGCGCGGTGAGACCGTCACCGGACGGGAGTTCCGGACGATCCCCGGCGGCAAGGGCGCCAACCAGGCCGTCGCCGCCGCCCGCGCGGGGGGCGAGGTGATGATGATCGGCGCGGTCGGTGACGACGCGTACGGGGCGCAGCTGCGCGAGGGCCTCGAACACGCAGGCGTCGACACCGACCTCCTGCACACCGCCGAGGGCCCCAGCGGCACCGCGCACATCGTCGTCGACGACACCGGCTCCAACGCGATCGTGGTGGTCCCGGGGGCGAACGGCGTCGTCACCACGCTCGGCCCCGGGGAGATCGCGGCGATCGCCGCGTCCGAGATCCTCCTCATGCAGCTCGAACTCCCCCTGTCCGCCGTCGTCGAGGGCGCCCGCGCGGCCCGGGCCCAGGGCGTGCGGACCATCCTCACCCCCGCTCCCGTGCAGCCCCTGCCCGACGAACTCCTCGACCACATCGACCTGTTGGTGCCGAACGAGCACGAGGCCGCCGAGCTGTCCGGGCAGGACGAACCGCACGCCGCCGCCCAGATCCTGCTGCGCCGGGTGCCCGAGGTCATCGTCACGCTCGGCGCGAAGGGCTGTCTGTACGCCGCCCGGGGCGGCGAGCCGGTGCTCTTCGAGGCCCCTTCGGTGACCGCCGTCGACACCACCGGGGCCGGGGACACCTTCGTCGGGGCGCTGGCCGTGGCGCTCGGCGAGGGGCGGCCGGTGGCCGGGGCCGTGGCGTTCGCGTCCGCCGCCGCCGCGCTCTGCGTCCAGAAACCCGGCGCGTCCACCTCCATGCCCTACCGCAGCGAGATCGAGGCCGATGCCGTATGAGCACGACAGCGGGACCCCTGACCGGGCTGAAGGTCATCGACCTGGCCACCCTCTTCGCCGGCCCCCTCGCCGCCACCATGCTCGGGGACTTCGGCGCCGATGTGATCAAGGTCGAGCACCCCCGTAAGCCGGACCCCTCGCGCGGGCACGGGCCCGCCAAGGACGGGGTCGGCCTGTGGTGGAAGCTGCTCGGCCGCAACAAGCGCACCCTGACGCTCGACCTGTCGGCGCCCGGAGGCCGGGACGTGCTCCTGCAACTGGCTGCCGAGACCGACGTCATCGTCGAGAACTTCCGGCCCGGGACGCTGGAGCGATGGGGGCTCGGCCCCGAGGAGCTGCACGCCGTCAACCCGCGTCTTGTCCTGGCCCGGGTCACCGGCTTCGGCCAGTCGGGGCCGTACGCGCACCGACCCGGCTTCGGGACGCTGGCCGAGGCGATGAGCGGGTTCGCGGCGATCACCGGGGAGCCGGACGGGCCGCCGACGCTGCCGCCGTTCGGGCTCGCGGACTCCATCGCGGCGCTGGCGACGGCGTACGCGGTGATGGCGGCGCTCGCCGGGCGGGAGAAGACCGGCGAGGGGCAGGTGGTGGACCTGGCGATCATCGAGCCGATCCTGACCGTGCTGGGCCCGCAGCCGCTCTGGTACGACCAGCTCGGCTACGTCCAGCCGCGCACCGGCAACCGCTCCCGCAACAACGCCCCGCGCAACACCTACCGCACCGCCGACGGCCACTGGGTCGCGGTCTCCACCTCCGCCCAGTCCGTCGCGGAGCGGGTGATGCGCCTGGTGGGCCGGCCGGACCTGATCGACGAGCCCTGGTTCGGCGCGGGCACCACCCGGGCCGAGCACACCGAGGAGCTGGACGGGGCGGTCGGCCACTGGATCTCCCGGCACAGCCGCGAGGAGGTGCTGAACGGCTTCGAGAAGGCGGAGGCGGCGGTCGCGCCGATCCATGACGTACGGGAGGTGATGGAGGACCCGCAGTACCGGGCGCTGGGCACGATCGCCGAGGTCGACGACCCGGAGCTGGGGCCGCTGCGGATGCAGAACGTGCTCTTCCGGCTCTCGGAGACCCCCGGCGGTATCCGGTGGGCGGGCCGCCCGCACGGCGCGGACACCGAGGAGATCCTGGCCGGGCTCGGCCTCTCGGAGACCCGGATCGCGGCGCTGCGGGACCAGGGGGCGCTGTGACCGGCTGCGCCACGCCCTTCCCGCCGCTGCCGGAGGACCACCCGCAAAACGACCCGTGCCGGCCGCCGCTGACCTGGCTGTACGTGCCCGGGGACCGGCCGGAGGTGGTGGCAAAGGCGCTCGGCTCCGGGGCGGACGTGGTGATCGTCGACCTGGAGGACGCCGTCGCCCCGGACCGTAAGGAGTACGCGCGCTCCGCCACCGCCGAACTCCTCGGCGACCAGGTGACCGCCGCCCCCGACGCCGTACCGGTCCATGTCCGGGTGCACGGCGAGGACGACATCCGGGCGCTCGCGGGGCTGCCGGGCCTGGCGGCGTTCCGGCTGCCGAAGATCACCCATGCGGTCTCGGTGCACCATGTGGCGGCCGTGGCCCCCGGCGTACCGCTGTATCCGCTGCTGGAGTCGGCGCTCGCGATCGAGCACGCGTACTCGATCGCCTCGGCGCATCACGCGGTACGGGGCATCGCCCTGGGCGAGGCGGACCTCCGGGCCGATCTGGGCGTACGGGAGGACGCCGGTCTTGACTGGCCGCGCAGCCGGGTCGTGGTGGCGGCCCGGGCGGCGGCGCTGCCTCCGCCGGTGCAGTCGGTGTTCCCGGACGTCCAGGACCTGGACGGGCTGTGGGCCTCGTGCGGGCGGGGGCGGGCGCTCGGGATGCTGGGGCGGGCGGCGATCCATCCGCGCCAGCTGGAGGTGATCGAGCGGGCGTTCCGGCCGACGGCCGAGGAGATCGAGGCGGCCGAGCAGATCGTCGCGGCCTCGGCGGTGGAGGCGGGGGCGCTGGCGCTGCCGGACGGGCGGTTCGTGGACGCGGCGGTGGTGGCGTCCGCCCGCCGTACGATCGCGCTCGCCGGGCGGGCCTGAGACTGCGGGCCCGCCCGGCGAGGGGGAGGTGTGCGGGGAGGGCGCGGGGGGTCAGCCCTTCTCGGCCGCCGCTTCGGTGCTCTCGGCGGTACGGCCCTTGCCCGGCTCGTCCTTGCTGAGCGGGTCCTTCTGCGCGTCGGCGTCTGCGGCGTCCTTCGCGTCGGCGTCCGCCTTCGCTGAGCCGTCCTGGTCGGAGTCCTTCCCGGGAGTGGTGTCCCGGTCGGGCTCGACGATCTCCTCGCGGCCCGGACGCAGCTTCGCGGAGACCACGATGTAGACGACGGCGAGGACGAAGACGATGATCGCGGTCCACACGTTCAGGCGGAGACCCAGGATGTGGTGGGCCTCGTCGACGCGCATGTACTCGATCCAGGCACGACCGGCGCAGTAGGCGGCGACGTACAGCGCGAACGCCCGTCCGTGGCCGAGCGTGAAGCGGCGGTCGGCCCAGATGACCAGCAGCGCCACACCGATGCACCACAGCGACTCGTACAGGAAGGTCGGGTGGTAGGTCCCGGCGACCCGGTTCGCGCCCTCGCTGATCTCCACCGCCCAGGGGAGGTCGGTGGGCTTGCCGTACAGCTCCTGGTTGAACCAGTTGCCCCAGCGGCCGATGGCCTGCGCGAAGGCGATGCCCGGGGCCAGCGCGTCGGCCCAGGCGGGCAGCGGGATGCCCCGGCGGCGGCAGCCGATCCACGCGCCGACGGCACCGAAGGCGATGGCGCCCCAGATACCGAGGCCGCCCTCCCAGATCTTGAAGGCGTCGACCCAGTTCTCACCCTCGCTGAAATACAGCTGGTAGTCGGTGATCACGTGGTAGAGCCGTCCGCCGACGAGGCCGAAGGGCACCGCCCAGACGGCGATGTCGGCCACCGTGCCGGCTTTGCCGCCCCGGGCGATCCAGCGCTTGTTGCCGAACCAGACGGCGACGAAGACACCGATGATGATGCAGAACGCGTAGCCGCGGAGCGGGATCGGGCCGAGCTCGATCACGCCGGTCGACGGACTGGGAATGGAGGCAAGATTCATGGCGAGGTCGACGCTACCTTGCCGGGCGGTGGGTACGGCAAGCCACCCGGCAACGTCTGGGTAACAGGGACCGCGTCACGCGGGGCCGGACACCGCCGGGGGCTCCGGTCAGGAACCGGCGGCGGACGAGGGCGCGACCGGGGTGGAGGCCCCTTCGGCCGGGCCGGACGGGGCGGCGGAACCGTCGGCCGGGGCGGACGGTGTCGTGGACCCTTCGGCCGGGGCGGACGGTGTCGTGGACCCTTCGGCCGGGGAGGCGCTGCCCGGCTTCTTGCCCTTGTTGGCCTCGGCGACCCACTTCTTCAGGTTCTCCGGGGAGATCTGCTCGTCGCCCTTGCCCGGGAAGACGGACTCCCCGTTGAGCAGCACCGTCGGCGTGCCCTGGAAGCCGCCCTCGCGGAACGCCGTGTCGGACTTCTTCACCCAGCTGTCGTGCTCGCCGTCCTCCACACAGCTGCGGAAGCCCGGTGTGTCGAGCCCCTCGACCTCGCCGGCCAGCTCGATCAGCCGGCTGTTCTTCGCGAAGGCGTCGTCCGGCTCGGGAGGCTGGTTGCTGAAGAGGACGTCGTGGTACGGGGCGAACTTGCCGACGTCCTGGGCGCAGGCGGCGGCGTTGGCGGCGCGCAGCGATCCGGTGCCGCCGAGATTGCCGTCGATGATGGTGGCCAGGTGATACTCCACCCGGATCTGGCCGTCGTCGGCCAGCTCGGTGATCGTGTCCCGGAAGGCCGTCTCGAACTGGGCGCAGACCGGGCAGCGGAAGTCCTCCCAGATCGTGAGGGTGGACGGGGCGTCGGCCGCGCCGACCGGCAGGGTCAGGGCGGCCTCGCCGATCGCGCCGGACGGGGCGACCGCCGGTCCTGAGGCGGAGTCGCCGCCGTCGTCCTTGCCCGCGTTGGCCGCGATCAGGCCGACCACGGCGGCCAGGCCGAGCACCCCGACCACCGCCGAGGCGACGATCAGCGTCCGGCGGCGCTTCTCGCGCCCCTTCTCCCGCTCGCGCTGCTGGGCCAGGCGCTCGCGCGCGCTTCTGTTTCCCTCAGGGATCTTGTCGCTCACACCCGGGGAACGAACCGGGGAGGCACCTCCGCGCCTCCCCGGTCCACAATCCACCCATTCGGGTGGTTCACGGGCTCAGCGCTTTCGAACACCTTCGGCCAGTTCGCCCGCCAGGGAGCGGACGGCGGCGAGGCCGGCGGCCTCGTCGGGGGCGTCCAGCATCGCCTTGACGAAAGCCGAGCCGACGATCACGCCGTCGGCGAATCCGGCGACCTCGGCGGCCTGCGCCGCGTTGGAGACGCCGAGGCCGACGCAGACCGGCAGGTCGGTGGTGGCGCGGGTGCGTCCCACCAGGTCCTGGGCCTGGGCGCCGACGGAGGCGCGGGTTCCGGTGACGCCCATCAGGGACGCGGCGTAGACGAAGCCGCTGCCGGCCGCCGTGATGGTGGCGAGGCGGGCGTCCTGGCTGCTGGGGGCGACGACGAACACGGTGGCCAGGCCGTGCTTGTCGGCGTGCTCGCGCCACAGCGCGGACTCCTGGACCGGCAGGTCGGGCAGGATGCACCCGGCGCCGCCCGCCTCGGCCAGCTCGGCGGTGAAGCGCTCGACGCCGTAGCGGTCGATGGGGTTCCAGTACGTCATGACGAGGATCGGGACGCCGGTGGCCTCGTACGCCTCGCGGACCGTGCGCATCACGTCGGCGATCCGGACGCCGCCGCGCAGGGCGATGTCGTCGGCGGTCTGGATGACCGGCCCGTCCAGGACCGGGTCGCTGTGCGGGAGGCCGACCTCGACGACGTCCGCGCCGCCCGCGACGACGGCCTTGACCGCTTCGATGCCGCCGTCGACGGTCGGGAAGCCCGCCGGGAGGTAGGCGATGAGCGCCGCCCGGTCCGCGGCCTTCGCGGCGGCCAGGGTGGTGTTCAACAGCTCGATGTTGCCGCTCACTTGGCGTCCCCCTCGATCTCGGCGCGGTCGCTGTCGGCGTCCGCCTCGACGACGGCGTCGGTGTCGTAGAGCCCGAAGTAGCGGGCGGCGGTGTCCATGTCCTTGTCACCGCGGCCGGACAGGTTGACGAGGATCAGCCCGTCCCTGCCCAGCTCCTTGCCGAGGTCCAGGGCCCCGGCGAGCGCGTGGGCGCTCTCGATGGCCGGGATGATGCCCTCGGTGCGGGACAGCAGGCGCAGGGCCTGCATGGCCGCGTCGTCGGTGACCGCGCGGTACTCGCCGCGCCCGACGTCCTTGAGGTAGGAGTGCTCGGGGCCGATGCCCGGGTAGTCGAGCCCGGCCGAGATGGAGTACGGCTCGGTGATCTGACCCTCGTCGTCCTGGAGGACGTAGGAGCGCGAACCGTGCAGGATGCCCGGCTCCCCCGCGGTCAGGGTCGCCGCGTGCTCGCCGGTCTCCACGCCGTGCCCGGCGGGCTCGCAGCCGACCAGGCGGACGCCCTCGTCGGGGATGAAGGCGTGGAAGAGGCCGATGGCGTTGGAGCCGCCGCCGACACAGGCGACCGCCGCGTCGGGGAGGCGGCCCGCGCGCTCCAGGAGCTGGCGGCGGGCCTCGACGCCGATGACCCGGTGGAAGTCGCGGACCATCGCGGGGAAGGGGTGCGGGCCCGCGACCGTGCCGAAGAGGTAGTGCGTACGGTCCACGTTGGCGACCCAGTCGCGGAACGCCTCGTTGATGGCGTCCTTCAGGGTCCGCGAGCCGGACTTCACGGCGACGACCTCGGCGCCGAGCATACGCATCCGGGCCACGTTCAGGGCCTGGCGCTCGGTGTCGATCTCGCCCATGTAGATGGTGCACTCGAGGCCGAAGAGGGCGCAGGCGGTCGCGGTGGCGACGCCGTGCTGGCCGGCTCCGGTCTCGGCGATGACACGGGTCTTGCCCATGCGCTTGGTGAGGAGCGCCTGGCCCAGCACGTTGTTGATCTTGTGCGAGCCGGTGTGGTTGAGGTCCTCGCGCTTGAGGAAGATCCGGGCGCCGCCCGCGTGCTCGGCGAAGCGCGGGACCTCGGTCAGGGCGCTGGGGCGGCCGGTGTAGTTCACCATCAGCTCGTTGAGCTCGGCGGCGAACGCCGGGTCGGCCTTGGCCTTGTCGTACTCGACGGCGACCTCGTCCACGGCGGCGACGAGCGCCTCCGGGATGAACTTGCCGCCGTACGCGCCGAAATAGCCTTCGGCGCTGGGGATCAGACCCTCGGGGTCCGGAATGAAGAACTCGGACGTCATGCGACGTGCTCCTTGGCATGGCAACGGGTGGGTTCACCGTATGCGCGGAGCGGCGGGCGCCACCGGAACCGGCGTGCGGTCACGGTGACGCGGTCGTACGTACGGAGGTACTGCGGGTACTGCGGTACGTCGGCCGGGGCTCGCCTACTGCGCGGACCCCGGGCGCCATCGCATGCCGTTGACCTGACCGGGCTCGTCCCCGATGACGTACCGCACACGCCGTCCGTGCACACGCCGGGCGGGGGCACGGCAGCCACGAGGGCGGCAGCCGCGCGCCAGCGGGGCGTGCGGGTCCCGCGCCGGAGCCCCGGCCGGGGCGAGGCCCGGTCGGGTGCGGGGCACGGGACGTCCGGTCATGGTCGCTGTCGTCCCCGGGTCAGCCGCGGCCGTGGCGGAGCGCCGGGTGGGCGCCCGCGGCGACGAGGTCGGCGACGGCGGCGCGCGGGTCGCGGCCGGTGACCAGGGACTCGCCGACCAGGACGGCGTCGGCGCCGGCGTTGGCGTACGCGATCAGGTCGTGCGGGCCGCGGACGCCGGACTCGGCGACCTTGACGATGTGGTCGGGGATCTCGGGGGCGACCCGCTCGAAGGTGGAGCGGTCGACCTTGAGGTCCTTCAGGTTGCGCGCGTTGACACCGATGATCTTGGCTCCGGCGTCCACGGCGCGCTCCGCCTCCTCCTCGTCGTGCGCCTCGACGAGCGGGGTGAGCCCGATCGACTCGGCGCGCTCGATCAGGGAGACCAGGGCCTCCTGGTCGAGGGCGGCGACGATCAGCAGGGCGAGGTCGGCGCCGTAGGCGCGGGCCTCCCACAGCTGGTACGAGGTGACGATGAAGTCCTTGCGGAGGATCGGCGTGTCGACCTTGGCGCGGACGGCCTCCAGGTCGGCGAGCGAGCCGCCGAAGCGGCGCTCCTCGGTGAGGACCGAGATGACGGACGCGCCGCCGGCCTCGTAGTCCGCGGCGAGCGCGGCCGGGTCGGCGATGGCGGCCAGGGCCCCCTTGGAGGGCGACGAGCGCTTGACCTCGCAGATGACGGTGACGCCCTCGCCGCGCAGGGCGGCGACTCCGTCCTTGGCCTGGGGGGCGCGGGCGGCGCGCTCCTTCAGCTCGTCGAGGCTGACGCGCGCCTGTCGCTCCGCGAGGTCGGCGCGAACGCCGTCGATGATCTCGTCGAGCACACTCACGCGAGCGGCCCCCTTCCGGAACGGTGAATAGGGAACAGGATCAGCCGTACCGATGGTATCCGCAGGAGCGCCCAGGGCTCGCATCCGGCCACGCCGCGTCCCACTACCTGGGCATTTCAGGGGGCCAGCGCCGAGCCGAACGGCAGATTCCGGACGACGGTGAAGATCAGCAGGACGGCGCCCACGCCCCACCACCAGGCGGGTGCCAGGGCGATCCGCAGGGGCTTTCCGCGCCAGGCGCGGACCAGCCAGAGGACCCAGACGGCGGCGAAGAGGAAGTAGCCGGCCGTGGCGATCGCGTTGGCTGAGAAGGCCGCGCCGAGGTCGCCGGTGATGAAGGCGTGAGCGCTGCGGAGGCCGCCGCAGCCGGGGCAGAAGACGCCGGTCAGCTGGAGCAGCGGGCAGACGGGGTAGTGGCCGGGCTCGTTGGGGTCGACGGTGCCGACGTAGGCGAAGGCGCCGGTGACGGCGGCGAGGATGCCCAGGGGCGTGCCGAGCCTTTTCCAGCCTGTCCGGCGTTTGAGGACGGAACCGGGGCCGTGGGGTGCGGGCACCTGCTGGGCTCCTTCGCCCAAGGGCCCTGTGAGCTGCGGGCTCTCCCCGCCGAGGGTTCCGTCCTCAATCGCCGGACGGGCTGGAATGTCCGGGGTCCCCGTGGCAATGGTTCCGTCCTCAAACGCCGGACGGGCTGGAATGTCCGCCGGACGGGCTGGGGCGTCCGGCGTCGGGCAGACCGTCAGGGGCATGTTCCAGGGGCCGACGCCCTGGGGGTCGGGGTCCGGGGGCTGGGCTGCGGCGGGGGTAGGCGAGGCGTCCACCCGCCGATTGTCCCCCGACGACGCGAAAAGGCGCAGCCCCACCGGGGCTGCGCCTGTCTGCGTGTCGGTCGCCGGGACGGTCCGGCGGCCGGATCAGTGGGAGATCTGCGCCCGCCCGGCGCGCGCCCGGGCCTCGACCATCTCGGCCGACTCCTTCTGCGCGCCGAGACCGGCGGCCCGCATGGCGAGGCCCACGAGTCCGCCGGCGAAGATCACGGCGACGCCGACCCAGAAACCGAGCGGGTTGGCCGCGACCATGAAGACGCCTGCGACGCAGAAGCCGATCAACGTGATGATGGCACCGGTCCAGGCGGCCGGGGTGTGTCCGTGGCTCGTGCCCGCCATGAGTTGCTCCTCGTTGGTGTTGCGCTGTGGGTGACGCGGTAGATGGGCCGCCGCCCGGGGGACGGCTCGGTTCCATTGTCCCGTACGGGGCCGCCGGGGGTGAGCGTGGGGGTCACGCCTCGCGCGTCGGGTCCTCGCCTCGGTCCAGGGCCTTCCACAGGTCCTCGGGCCGGTCCGGGTCGGGGGCGGTGCGGGGCGCCTTGCCGGGGCGGGGGGTGCCGTCGCGCTCGTACTTTCCGGACATGGCGGGCCAGCGGCTGCCATAGCGCAGGGCGAGGAGCCCGGCGAGCAGGATCAGCAGACCGCCGACGGCGGTGACGTAGGGCCAGGCGGTATGGCTGAGGGCGTGGATGGTGGCCGCCGCGTCACCGGTGGTCCTGGCCGCCTCCTCGTCGAGGGCCGTGCTGTCGGAGGCGCCGGCCCAGGCGCTGAGGGTGGCGCCGAGGCCGCTGAGGGCCAGCAGCGCGGCGACGATCCGGCGGCCCGCGCCGCGTACGGCGAAGACGGCGACGAGGGCGGCGAGCCCGACGATGGCGAGGGCGGCGGGGGCGCCCGTGACGTCCCGGCCGTCGGCGGTCAGCGGCAGCGCGCCGCCGCCGGTGGCCGCCTGGCCCTCGGCCCAGGTCTGCCCGGAGGCGAGGAGGACGACGGTCGCGCCCACCGCGCCCAGGAGCAGACCGGCCGCGAGGGAGCGGCGACTCCCCGCGGAGTCGGGCGCGGCGCCGGACGCGGAGTCGGCGGTGCGGGCACGGGGCTGGGGTACGGGAACAGCACTCACGCCCTCCACTATCCCCTACCGCCCCGACGCCCGCGGAGCCGGTCGGCCGTCAGCGGTTCAGCGGGCGTTCAGCGGCCGTGGAGCCGGTTGGCCGTATGGACGGCGCGGAGCACGGCCGCCGCCTTGTTGCGGCATTCGGTGTCCTCGGCGACCGGGTCGGAGTCGGCGACGACCCCCGCTCCGGCCTGGACGTACGCGGTGCCGTCGCGGAGGAGGGCGGTCCGGATGGCGATGGCGGTGTCGGAGTCCCCGGCGAAGTCGAGGTAGCCGACGCAGCCCCCGTACAGTCCGCGGCGGCTCGGCTCCAGCTCCTCGATGATCTGCATGGCGCGGGGCTTGGGCGCGCCGGAGAGGGTGCCCGCGGGGAAGCAGGCGGTGAGGACGTCGAAGGCGGTGCGGTCCTCGGTGACGCGGCCGGTGACGGTGGAGACGATGTGCATCACGTGGGAGTAGCGCTCGATGGACATGAAGTCGACGACCTCGACGCTGCCCGGTTCGCAGACCCGGCCCAGGTCGTTGCGGCCGAGGTCGACGAGCATCAGGTGCTCGGCGCGCTCCTTGGGGTCGGCGAGCAGTTCCTCGGCGAGCGCCTGGTCCTCCTGCGGGGTGGTGCCGCGGTGCCGGGTCCCGGCGATCGGGTGGACCATGGCCCGGCCGTCCTCGACCTTGACGAGGGCCTCGGGGCTGGAGCCGACGACGTCGAACCCGTCGAAGCGGAAGAGGTACATGTACGGGGACGGGTTGGTGGCCCGCAGGACCCGGTAGACGTCCAGGGCGCTCGCGGTGCAGGGCGTCTCGAAGCGCTGGGAGGGGACGACCTGGAAGGCCTCGCCCGCCCGGATGCGCTCCTTGATGTCGTCCACGGCGTCCTGGTAGGCCTCGCCGCCCCAGAGCGCGGTGTACGGGGGCAGCTCGGACGGGGGCAGGACGGCGGGGGCGTTCTCGACCGGGCGGCGAAGGTCGCGCTCCATCGCGTCGAGGCGGGCGACGGCGTCCGCGTGGGCCTCGTCGACGCCGGTGGCGAGGTCGTTGTGGTTGATCGCGTTGGCGATCAGCAGGACGGTGCCGTTCTGGTGGTCGAGGACGGCGAGGTCCGAGGTGAGGAGCATGGTCAGCTCGGGCAGCTTCAGGTCGTCACCGCCGTGCTCGCCGATCTTCTCCAGGCGGCGCACGATGTCGTAGCCGAGGTAGCCGACCATGCCTCCGGTGAACGGCGGGAGGCCCTCGTCCACGACCAGGTCGCGCGGGGTGTGCAGGGTCTCGACGGTGGCCCGCAGCGCGTCCAGCGGGTCGCCTGCCACGGGGACGCCGACGGGCGGGGTGCCCAGCCAGTGGGCTTCGCCGTCGCGGGTGGTGAGGGTGGCGTCGCTGCGGACGCCGATGAAGGAGTAGCGCGACCAGGTGCGGCCGTTCTCGGCGGACTCCAGCAGGAAGGTGCCGGGGCGCTCGGCGGCGAGCTTGCGGTACAGGCCGACCGGGGTGTCGCCGTCCGCGAGGAGGCGGCGGCTGACGGGGACGACGCGCCGGTCGACGGCCAGTTTGCGGAAGGTGTCGAGATCCATGGCCGGACCTTAGCTGTCGAGGAGGAGGACGTCGGCGTCGAAGCAGGTGCGGTCGCCCGTGTGGCAGGCGGCGCCGGTCTGGTCGACCTTGACGAGGACGGTGTCGGCGTCGCAGTCCAGGGCGACGGACTTCACCCGCTGGATGTGGCCCGAGGTGTCGCCCTTGACCCAGTACTCCTGGCGGCTGCGCGACCAGTAGGTGGCACGGCCCGTGGTGAGCGTGCGGTGCAGCGCCTCCTCGTCCATCCAGCCGAGCATCAGCACCTCGCCGGTGTCGTACTGTTGGGCAACGGCCGGGACCAGACCGTCGGCGCCGCGCTTGAGGCGGGCGGCGATGGCGGGGTCGAGGCTGCTGGCGGGCGGCGTGGGGCCGGGCGTGCTGGTCATGGGCCCATTGTGCCGCGTCGGCGGGGGCTTTCCGGGCGGACGTCCACTGGGCGGACCACGGGTGACGGTCGTACGCTGGCGGGCATGTCGACCCATGCGAAGCGTGAACGTCTTCTGCTCGCCGATCTGTTGGAAGCGGCCGGCCCCGAGGCCCTGACCCTGTGCGACGGCTGGAAGACCCGCGACCTGGCCGCCCATGTGGTGGTCCGCGAACGCCGCGCCGACGCGGCGGGCGGGCTGCTGGTGAGTGCGCTGAAGGCCCGGCTGGAGCGGGTGCAGGCGGAGTTCGCGGCGAAGCCGTACGAGGAACTGATCCAGCTGATCCGTACCGGCCCGCCCCGGTTCTCCCCGATGGCCCTGAAGCAGATCGACGAGGCGGCCAACACGGTCGAGTTCTTCGTCCACGCGGAGGATGTGCGGCGGGCCCAGCCCGACTGGTCGCGCCGCGAGCTGAACCCGGTCTTCGCCGATGTGCTCTGGTCGAACGTGGAGAAGACCGCCCGGCTGGTGGGCCGCCGCTCCCCCGTCGGCCTGGTGCTGCGCCGCCCGGACGGCCGCACGGCGGTGGCCCACAAGGGCACCCCGGTGGTGACGGTGACCGGCGAGCCGGCCGAGCTGCTGCTGTTCGCGTACGGGCGGCAGAGCGCGGCGGACGTGCAGGTGGAGGGCGACCAGGCGGCGGTGGAGCGGGTACGGAAGGCCGAACTGGGGATGTGACGCGGGGCGCGTGACGAGGCCGGGCGTCCGGCGGGCTTCCGGCCGGGGGTGGCGGCCCCGGTCGGGCGGTCGCCGGGTCAGCGGGGCAGTTCGGCGCGGCGGAGTGCGGTGAGGGCGAGGCCCATCGCGCCGCCGGACGCGCACACGGCCGCGCTCACCGCGTACACCGGTCCGGTCCCCCAGAGTGCGATGGCCGCCCCGGTGACGGGATAGCTCAGCGGGATCAGCGCGTAGGTGGAGAACGTCGACACGGACGTGACCCGGCCCAGGTACGCCGGGTCGGCGGCGGTCTGGACGAGGGCTCCGCACAGCGCGCCGGCCAGACCGGCCGTGAGCCCGACGAACGCGGCGACCGCGGCGGCGAGGGCGACCGTGGGGACCTGGGCCAGGGCGGCGATGCCGACGGCACCGACGAGCGCCGTCAGGCTCATCACGAGTCCGGCGCGGGGCACTCGGCCCCGGACGGCGAGCAGCAGGGCGGACCCGGCTGCCCCGCCGGCGAATCCGGCGACGATCCAGCCCATGCCGGAGGCGCCCCAGCCGCGCTGCTCGGAGAGCAGGATCAGCCCGAGGTTGAGCGGTCCGACGAAGCCGAGCTCGCTGAGGGCGATGACGAGCATGAGCGGGCCGAGGAGGTGGTGGCGGCGGATGTACCGGAGCCCGCCGACGAGGTCGTGCCAGGCGTTGGGGGCCTTCGCGGCGGCCGCTGCGCCACCGGAGGTCTCCGGCTCGGCCAGGGGGCTGATCCGCAGGCTCAGGAGCAGCGGCAGGGAGAGGGCGAAGAGCACACCGGCGGCGGCGAAGGCGAGTGAGGGGCCGCCGGTCGCCACCGCGACCCCGCCCGTCGGCGCGCCGATGATCGAGGAGCCGCGCGCGGCCAGTGCGCGCAGGCCCTGGATCCGGGCGAGCTGCCCGGGGGTGCTGATCCGGGGCGGCAGCGCCCCGACGGCGGGCAGGAACAGGGCGTCGACCGCGCCGAAGAGCAGGGCGACGACCAGCAGGACGCCCACGGTGGGCGCGGTGAGAACCAGGATCGCGGCGAGGGCAAGAACCAGGACGGCGCGGGCGGCGTCGCTGCCGATGACGACGCGGCGGGGCCCGAGCCGGTCGGCGAGCACTCCCCCGCCGAGCATGAGGAGCGCCCGGGGTATCGACCCTGCGGCGAGGACGAGGCCGGTGCCGGAGGCGCTGCCGGTACGGGCGGCGGCCCAGGCGAGGGCCATGAAGTAGACGCTGTCGCCGATCATCGACGCGGTGTACGCGCCGAGCCAGCGCAGGACGTTCGGGTCGCGGTGCGCGGGGCGTTCGGCGGCCTCCACAGCGATGGCGGTCACGGGTGCGGCCTTTCCGGGAGAGCCGGGTGGGTTCACGGGCGGAAGGGGAAGCCGTACGTGTGCAGGGCGACGCTCTCCCGGCCCTCCGTGTCGCCCGCGTCGTCGCGGGCGCGGCCCGCTTCCTCGTATCGGTCGATCAGCGCGCCCATCTCCCGGCTGAGGGCGGCCAGTTCGGCGGCGGTGAGCCTGAGGAGGTTCTCCGAGCTCCAGGAGGCGCTGCGCCACTCCGCGTCCCAGGTGTGCCGTGCGCTCTGGTGGGCGCGGTAGAGCTCGACGTGCTGGTCGAAGGACATCCGGCTGGCGGCGGCGTAGACGGCCGCCCTGTCCGGTGCGTCGTCGAAGTCCGCATCGTTGTAGGTCAGCCCTCGGGAGGACGGCTGCCACCAGCGTTCCCGGCCGTCGGTGCCCTGCCCCTCGGCCGGTTCGATCAGTCCGTGGTCGGCGAGCTTGCGCAGGTGGTAGCTGACGAGGGAGACCGCCTCGTCGACCTGGTCGGCGAGCTGGGAGGCGGTGGCGGTGCGCTTGATGTGCAGGGCGCGGTAGAGCTTCAGGCGCAGGGGGTGGCCGATCGCCTTGAGGGTGTCGAGCTCGGAGATGCGGCGTCGTTCGTCACTGGGCATGACACGACCGTAGATGCGCAGGAAAAGTTGCGCAAGAATAATTGCGCAATGTCTGTTGCGGAGTTTTCGGGCGTCAGAAGGTGACGGACAGGCGGGGGCTTCAGGTGCCGGGCAACCGTCGTGCGGGCCGGGTCCTCAGGTGCCCCGCAGCCGCCGCGCCGCCAGTGCGAGCGAGACCTCGACCGCGTCCCGGGGGCGGGTGAGGCAGCGGCCGGTGAGCTGTTCGAAGCGGCGGAGTCGGTTGAGGACGGTGTTGCGGTGGCAGTAGAGCCGGGCGCCCGCCCGCTGCGCCGAGCCGTCCGCGTCCAGCCAGGCGGTGAGGGTCTCCACGATGACATCGCGGTCGGCGGGGTCCAGCCGGTCCAGCGGGCCCAGCACCCGGTCGGCGAGGGCTCCGGCGAGCGCCGGGGAGGACACGACCAGGGCGTCCGGGAGGTGCTCGTCGAGCAGGACGGTCCCCCCGGTGGCCGGACAGGCGCGCAGCGCGGTCTCCGCCAGCCGCCGGGCGTCGCCGAGGGCGGCCAGTCCCTCGACGGCGGAGCCGATCCCGGCCCGGGTCCCGGCCGGCACGTCCAGCGCGGCGGCCAGTTCGCTCAGCTCGCCGGGCGGGCCCGTCAGCGGCAGGATCGCGAACTCGGCGTCCGGGCCCGGGTGCCAGAGCGCAGCGGCTCCCGGATGGGCGGCGGGCAGCACCACCGGCGTACGGGCCACGGCCCCCGGCCCGTGCCGGGCGACTGCCGCGTCGGCGGGCCCTGACCCGCGCCCGTCACTCCCCGCCCCGTCCGCGACACCGGCTCCCGGCCCGCCCGGGCCGACCGCCACCGCGAGCACCGCGTACCGCCCCTGCTCCGGCAGTCCCAGCATCTCCGCCGCCTCGGCCAGGTCCGCGATCCGGGCGGTCCCGTCGAGCAGGGCGGCGACCATCAGCCGCTGGCGGTTCTCGCGGCGCCAGGACAGCCGCCGCTCGGCCTGCCGGTAGGCGTCCGCGACGACCCCGCAGTGCTCGTCGACGAAGTTCCACACATCGGCGGCGACATGGACGAGCAGCCGGATGTCGTCGGGGTCGCGCCGGGCGGTCTCGTCCACAAGGTCCTGCCAGACCATCGCGCCGCCCATCCGGAAGGCGTGCAGGACGGCGTCGAGCGGGACGCCCTGCTCGGCGCGGATCTCGCCGATCCAGCGGGAGGTGCGATGGGCCGACTCCCGGAACTCGCGGGGCTGGATCAGGGAGCCGACGTTGTGCCGCAGCGAGTGGTGGACCTCCTGCCAGACCTCGGCCCGGTCGGAGTCGATCGCCGCCCGGTAGGCGGGCTCCTGGGCGTACAGGGCCTCGACGAGCCGGTCGGTGAGGGCGGGCAGCGAGGCGACGAGGACCCGGGCGGCCCGGTGCAGCGCCTCGACGGACTCGCGGTCGGCCAGGGACCGGAAGCGGTGCGGCAACGGCGGTACCGGGGAGGGGCCGTGCAGCGCCCCGTTCCGCGAACGTACGACCTGTGGCATGGCGGCCTCCACCGGGAATCGGCCGGCCGCGCGAGCGGCGGGCCCGGCGCACCGGCCCGGGCGGGGCGCGAGCGCGGCGAGACGATCCTGACGCCCGCAGAATGACATACCGCCCAGTCGGTACCTAGGGGTCTGCGCGGAACTCGTCATCACGGTCTCGCAACCCCCGGGAGCGTGCGGCCCGGTGCCGTCGGAGGCACCGGGCCGCACGGTCAGCGGACCGGGTGCCCCGCGTCCCGCAGCGCGCCCTTGACCTCGGAGATCCGCAGGTCGCCGAAGTGGAAGACGGACGCGGCGAGCACCGCGTCGGCGCCCGCCTCGATCGCCGGGGCGAAGTCGGCGAGCCGGCCCGCGCCGCCGGAGGCGATGACGGGCACGGTGACGTGCTTGCGGACCGCCTCGATCATCTCGGTGTCGTAGCCGTCCTTGGTGCCGTCGGCGTCCATCGAGTTGAGCAGGATCTCGCCCGCGCCCAGCTCGGCGGCCCGGTGGGCCCACTCGACGGCGTCGATGCCGGTACCCTTGCGCCCGCCGTGCGTGGTGACCTCGAACGTGCCCTCCGGAGTGCGGCGGGCGTCGACCGAGAGCACCAGGACCTGGCGTCCGAAGCGTTCGGCGATCTCGCGGATGAGGTCGGGGCGGGCGATGGCGGCGGTGTTGACGCCGACCTTGTCCGCCCCGGCGCGCAGCAGCTTGTCGACGTCCTCCGGGGTGCGGACGCCGCCGCCGACGGTGAGCGGGATGAAGACCTGCTCGGCGGTGCGGCGGACCACGTCGTACGTCGTCTCGCGGTCGCCGCTGGAGGCGGTGATGTCGAGGAAGGTCAGCTCGTCGGCGCCCTCGGCGTCGTACAGCTTGGCCATCTCGACGGGGTCGCCCGCGTCGCGCAGGTTCTGGAAGTTGACACCCTT
The DNA here is from genome assembly GCF_000261345.2 of Streptomyces globisporus C-1027. NCBI lineage: Bacteria > Bacillati > Actinomycetota > Actinomycetes > Kitasatosporales > Streptomycetaceae > Streptomyces > Streptomyces globisporus. The sequence continues at coordinate 1,830,789 of NZ_CP013738.1, forward strand.
GACGACCCGGCCGTTGTCGACGTCGAGGCAGGGGATGACCCGTACGGCGAGCGTCACTTCGCGCCTCCTCGGTAGGCCTCGACCTCGACCTCGACGACCAGGCTCGGGTCCACGAGACCGGACACGATGATCATCGAGGCGGCGGGGCGTACGGCGTCGAACAGCTCCTTGTGGGCGCGGCCGACCTCGTCCACGTCCCGGGCGTGCGTGAGGTACATCCGGGTGCGGACGACGTCCTCGCGTCCCAGACCCACCTGCTCCAGCGCCGCGAACGCGACGTCGAAGGAGGTGACGGCCTGCTCGTACGGGGAGCCCGCGGCGATCTGGCCGTTGACCACGGAGGTGCAGCCGGCCACCAGGACGAGCCCGTTGGGGAGTTCGACCGCCCGGGAGTAGCCGAACTTCTCCTCCCAGGGGGCGCCGGTGGAGATCCGGCGTACAGCGGAAGCGGAATCGGTCACGCGGCGACCGCCTTGAGCGCCTCTTCCAGCGTGAACGCCTTGGCGTACAGCGCCTTGCCGACGATCGCGCCCTCGACGCCTTCGGGGACGAGGAGGGAGATCGCGCGGAGGTCGTCCAGGGACGAGACGCCGCCGGAGGCGACGACGGGGCGGTCGGTGACGGCGCAGACGTCGCGCAGGAGGCCCAGGTTGGGGCCTTCCAGGGTGCCGTCCTTGGCGATGTCGGTGACGACGTAGCGGGCGCAGCCCTCGGCGTCGAGGCGGGCGAGGGTCTCGTAGAGGTCGCCGCCGTCGCGGGTCCAGCCGCGGCCGCGCAGGGTGGTGCCGCGGACGTCGAGGCCGACGGCGATCTTGTCGCCGTGCTCGGCGATGACCTTGGCGACCCACTCGGGGGTCTCCAGGGCGGCGGTGCCGAGGTTGACGCGGCGGCAGCCGGTGGCGAGCGCGGCCTCCAGCGAGGCGTCGTCGCGGATGCCGCCGGACAGCTCGACCTTGATGTCCATGGCCCCGGCGACCTCGGCGATCAGGGCGCGGTTGTCGCCGGTGCCGAAGGCGGCGTCCAGGTCGACGAGGTGCAGCCACTCGGCGCCGGCGGACTGCCAGGCGAGGGCGGCCTCCAGCGGGGAGCCGTAGGAGGTCTCGGAGCCGGACTCGCCGTGGACGAGGCGGACGGCCTGGCCGTCGCGGACGTCGACGGCGGGGAGCAGTTCAAGCTTCGGCATTACAGCGTCTCGATCCAGTTGGTCAGCAGCTGGGCGCCGGCATCGCCGGACTTCTCGGGGTGGAACTGGGTGGCCCACAGCGCGCCGTTCTCCACGGCGGCCACGAACCGTTCGCCGTGCGTGGACCAGGTGACCTTGGGCGCACGGATCTTGGCGTTGGTGACTTCGAGGGTCCAGTCGTGCGCCGCGTAGGAGTGCACGAAGTAGTACCGGGCCTCGGGGTCAAGTCCGGCGAAGAGCCGGGAGTCCTCGGGGGCGTCCACGGTGTTCCAGCCCATGTGCGGGACGACGTCGGCCTTCAGGGGGCCGACCGTGCCGGGCCATTCGTCCAGGCCCTCGGTCTCCACGCCGTGCTCGATGCCGCGCTCGAAGAGGATCTGCATGCCGACGCAGATGCCCATGACGGGGCGGCCGCCGGAGAGCCTGCGGCCGACGATCCAGTCGCCGCGGGCCCGCTTCAGCCCGTCCATGCAGGCGGAGAACGCGCCGACGCCGGGGACGAGCAGCCCGTCGGCGTTCATCGCGCGGTCGAAGTCGCGGGTGATCTCGACGTCGGCGCCGACGCGGGCGAGGGCCCGCTCGGCGGACCGGACGTTGCCGAAGCCGTAGTCGAAGACGACGACCTTTTTCGAGTCAGTCACAGGGTGCTCCTCAGTCCCACAGGCCCTGGATCCGCAGGATGCCCGCCACCAGGCACATCACGGAGCCGATCGACAGCAGCACGATGACGCCCTTGGGCATCCCCTGCTTGGCGAAGGAGTAGACGCCGCCGGCCAGGAAGAGGCCGACGACGATCAGGATGGTGTTGAGGCCGGTCACAGGGCGCCCTTCGTGGAGGGCAGGATGCCGGCGGCGCGCGGGTCGTGCTCGGAGGCGTAGCGCAGGGCGCGCGCGAGCGCCTTGAACTGGCACTCGACGATGTGGTGCGCGTTGCGCCCGTACGGGACGTGGATGTGCAGGGCGATCTGCGCCTGGGCGACGAAGGACTCGAAGATGTGGCGGGTCATCGTCGTGTCGTAGGTCCCGATCATCGGGGCCATGTTCTCCGGCTCGGTGTGCACCAGGTAGGGGCGGCCGGAGAGGTCGACGGTGACCTGGGCGAGCGACTCGTCCAGCGGGACGGTGCAGTTGCCGAAGCGGTAGATGCCGACCTTGTCACCGAGGGCCTGCTTGAAGGCGGCGCCGAGCGCGAGCGCGGTGTCCTCGATGGTGTGGTGGGTGTCGATGTGCAGGTCGCCCTCGGTCTTGACCGTGAGGTCGAAGAGGCCGTGGCGGCCGAGCTGGTCGAGCATGTGGTCGTAGAAGCCGACCCCGGTGGCGACATCGACCTTTCCGGTGCCGTCGAGGTTGATCTCGACGAGCACGGACGTTTCCTTCGTGGTGCGTTCCACGCGGCCTACGCGGGGGCTCATGCGTCGTGCTCCTTCTTGAGTTCGCGTACCGCATCGAGGAACGCGTCGTTCTCTGCCGGGGTGCCCGCGGTGACCCGCAGCCAGCCCGGTACGCCGTTGTCCCGGACCAGGACGCCCTTGTCGAGGATCCGCTGCCAGACGGCGTGGCTGTCGTCGAAGCGGCCGAACTGGACGAAGTTGGCGTCCGAGTCGGTGACCTCGTAGCCGGTGGCGCGCAGCTCGGCCACCAGCCGGTCGCGCTCGCTCTTGAGCTGCGCGACGTACCCCAGCAGCGTATCGGTGTGCTCCAGGGCGGCGAGCGCGGTGGCCTGGGTGACGGAGGAGAGGTGGTACGGGAGCCGGACCAGCTGGACGGCGTCGACCACGGCCGGGTCGGCGGCGAGGTAGCCCAGGCGCAGCCCTGCCGCGCCGAACGCCTTGGACATGGTCCGGGAGACGATCAGGTTGCGGCGGCCCTCGATCAGCGGGAGCAGCGAGGGCTGGTGGCTGAACTCGCCGTACGCCTCGTCGACGACGACGATCGAGGGTCCTGCGGCCTGGGCGGCGTCGTACAGGGCGAGGACGGTGTCGGCCTCGACGGCGGTGCCGGTGGGGTTGTTGGGCGAGGTGATGAAGACGACCTCGGGCCGGTGCCCGGCGATGGCGGCGCGGGCGGCGTCCACGTCGATGGTGAAGTCTTCGTTGCGCGGCCCGGAGATCCAGCCGGTGCCGGTGCCCCGGGAGATCAGGGCGTGCATCGAGTACGAGGGTTCGAAGCCGATCGCGGTGCGGCCGGGCCCGCCGAAGGTCTGCAGGAGCTGCTGGAGGACCTCGTTGGAGCCGTTGGCGGCCCAGACGTGGGCCGCGGTCACCTCGTGCCCGGCGGTGCGCGTCAGGTAGCGGGCCAGCTCGGTGCGGAGCTCGACGGCGTCCCGGTCGGGGTAGCGGTTGAGGCCGCGGGCGGCCTCGCGGACCCGCTCGGCGATCCGCTCGACCAGGGCTTCGGGGAGCGGGTAGGGGTTCTCGTTGGTGTTGAGGCGTACGGGGACGTCCAGCTGGGGCGCTCCGTACGGGGACTGGCCGCGCAGTTCGTCGCGGATGGGGAGCTCGTCCCAGGGGTTACGGGAGGTGGTGCTGCCGTTCGTCACTGCTGCGGGACCTTCCAGCCGAACCTTGCCTTGAGGGCGGCGCCGTGGGCGGGGAGGTCCTCCGCCTCGGCGAGGGTCACCACATGGTGGGTGACCTCGGCGAGCGCGTCGCGGGTGTAGTCGACGATGTGGATGCCGCGCAGGAAGGACTGCACGGAGAGGCCCGAGGAGTGGCAGGCGCAGCCGCCGGTGGGCAGGACGTGGTTGGAACCGGCGCAGTAGTCGCCGAGCGAGACCGGGGCCCAGGGGCCGACGAAGATCGCTCCGGCGTTGCGGACCCGGTCGGCGACGGCGGCGGCGTCGGCGGTCTGGATCTCCAGGTGCTCGGCGCCGTACGCGTCGACGACCTTGAGTCCGTCCTCGATCGAGGAGACCAGGACGATCGCGGACTGGCGGCCGGCGAGCGCGGGCTCGACGCGGTCGGTGATGTGCTTGGTGGCGGCGACCTGCGGGACCAGCTCCGCCTCGGTGGCGGCGGCCAGCTCCTCGGAGTCGGTGACCAGGACGGCGGCGGCCATCGGGTCGTGCTCGGCCTGGCTGATCAGGTCGGCGGCGACGTGCACCGGGTCGGCGGTGGCGTCGGCGAGGATCGCGATCTCGGTGGGCCCGGCCTCGGCGTCGATGCCGATGCGGCCCTTGAGGAGGCGCTTGGCGGCGGCGACGTAGATGTTGCCGGGGCCGGTGACCAGGTTGACCGGGGAGCAGTCCTCGGTGCCGTACGCGAACATCGCGACGGCCTGGGCGCCCCCGGCCGCGTACACCTCGTCGACGCCGAGCAGGGCGCAGGCGGCGAGGATCGTGGGGTGCGGGAGGCCGCCGAAGTCCTTCTGCGGCGGGGAGGCGACGGCGACGCCCTCGACGCCCGCCTCCTGGGCCGGGACGACGTTCATCACGACGGAAGAGGGGTAGACCGAGCGGCCGCCGGGGACGTAGAGCCCGACGCGCGCGACGGGGATCCACTTCTCGGTGACGGTGCCGCCCGGGACGACCTGGGTGGTGTGCGTGGTGCGGCGCTGCTCGCGGTGGACGAGGCGGGCGCGGCGGATCGACTCCTCCAGCGCGGCGCGGACGGCCGGGTCCAGCTCCTGGAGAGCCTTCGTCAGGACCTCGGCGGGCACCCGTACCGACTCGATCCGGACACCGTCGAGCTTCTCTCCCCAGTCGATCACTGCCGCGGAGCCACGATGGCGTACGTCCTCGCAGATGGGCCGCACCGTCTCCAGGGCGGCTTCCACGTCGAACTCGGCACGGGGCAGCAGGTCGCGCAGGGCTCCACCCTCGGGGAGGGCGTCGCCGCGCAGGTCGATTCGAGAGATCACACGGCAATTCTCTCAGACCGTCCGGGACGGCCGGTCGCGCGTATCACTGGCTGATACCGGTCGTCCGCACCACTGACTCCTACGTGTCTCGGCCATGTCCGGCCGTCACTGCTGACCGCTGGCTTTCACGGCGTCACACAGGGGCATAACGGCTCTACGGCATGTGTGCCCACCACGAGGGCATGGCGGCAGCGCCAGAGCATGTGTGCACGGAGGGAGCGGCCGTGACCGAGCCGCACGAAGGCGACATCCCGGACGGCCTCAGCGCAGCGGAGCTGGGCATGTGGCAGTCCTTCCGCAACGGGACCACCTACGACTTACGCAGTTACGACACGACCCGCAACGACCCGTTCGCCCCGCAGACGTGGGGGCCCGAGCGGAGCGTCGGCGCGCGCACGGTGGCGCGGCTGCTGCTGGACGGCCCGCCCGCCCGGCCCGGCCGGGTGGCGGCGCTGAAGCTCCGGGGGGTGCGGATCACCGGGAAGCTGGATCTGGCGGGCGGCCGGGTCTCTCCGTACGTGGAGCTGACCGGCTGCCGTTTCGAGCAGGAGGTGGTGCTCCCGGAGTGCCATTTCACGACGCTGCGGCTGGTGGGCTGCGCGCTGCCCCGGCTGGAGGCCGCGCGCCTGCAGACCGAGGGCGATCTGCATCTGCCGCGCTGCCGGATCGACCGGGGCATCCGGCTGACCGACGCCCAGATCGGCACGGATCTGCTGATCAACCAGCTCAGTGTGGGCCCGGACCGGCACGGACGGGCCATCGTCGGGGACGGCATGGCGGTCGCGCAGGACCTCCAGGCCGAGATGATCGAGACGCTGGGCGAGCTGAGCCTGCGGGGCACGAAGGTGGGCGGTTCGCTGAGCCTGCGCGGCAGCCGGCTGCGCGCCGCGGAGGACCGGCGCGCGCTGAACGCCCCGCAGCTGACGGTGGAGCGCACGCTCTACATGACCGAGGCGTGGGTGAGCGTCGACACGGGGAACCAGGGCACCACTCCCCCGTACGGCGTGGTCTACGCCCCGACCCCGGCGCGCGGCACCCGCTCGCAGGTCTTCGAGAGCAGGGGCGGGGTGCGGCTGGACGACGGGCGGTTCGGGGACGCGGTGGACCTGCACAAGGCCCGGTTCACGATGACCCGGCAGGAGGAGCTGTCGCTGCGCCGGATCGTCACGCCGGAGCTGCGGTTCAACGCGGAGCGCCCGGAGGAGGGGCGGGTCGTGCTGAACGGCGCGAAGGTGGTGACCCTGATCGACCTGTCGACGAGCTGGCCGGGCCCCGGGGGTCTGGCGATGGGCGGTTTCGTCTACGAGAACCTCGTCCCCTACGGCCACTTCCCGCTCTCCCGGCGGCTGGAGTGGGTGCAGGCCGCGACCCCGGAGTACGTCCCCGAGCCGTACGAGCGCCTCGCCACGGTGATGCGCAGCTGCGGGGAGGACGCGGACGCGCGCGAGGTGCTGCTCGCCAAGCAGCGCCGCCGCCGCGAGACGCTGCCGCCCGCAGCGAAGGCCTGGGGGTACCTCCAGGACTGGACGGTGGCGTACGGCTACCGGCCGGGCCGGGCGGCGGTGTGGATGGCGGTGCTGTGGGCGGCGGGGACGGTGGCGTTCGCCCAGCACGCCCCGCCCTCGATGAAGCGCGAGGAGCATCCGCAGTGGAACCCCGCCCTGTACGCGCTGGATCTGCTGGTCCCGGTGATCAACCTCGGGCAGGACGGCTACTGGCGGATGGAGGGCGCCTGGCAGTGGGCCGCGGCCGGTCTGGTGCTGGTGGGATGGGTTCTGGCCACCACGGTGGCGGCGGGGGCCTCCCGGATGCTGCGCAGGGGCTGACCCCGGCGGGCGGGGCAGAGGGGGGCGGATGCCGTACGGGGACTGCTCCGGGAGCCGTAACCGCACGATCGGGGGCTGTCGCTCCCCCGGCCTCGGCCGCCCTCGCACCCGGTGGCCACCGGGACGGAAGAGGCCCCCGGGTGGATCCAATCAAGCCAATGGCGGGCATTTCCTTTGCCCTTTCTTGACCAGGCTCGATACAACCCATTCACTCGGCACAGAAGCTTCACAGCACGCCTCTGGCGCGGCCCTCACCAGCGCTTTTCAATGGTCTGCACCATGGCTTTCCTTCGCGCTCTCATCGGTACCGCGCGCATGATCCGGCACAGCCCTCCGCTGTCCGCCGGACTGTCCGCGGATGACGCGGTGCTGCTCGACGCCCCGGACGAGCGGCTCTCTCCCGCGCTGGTCGCCGCTGCCCTGGGCGACCACGAACCGGCCGCCAAGCTGCTCGCCACCACCCGGGACTCCGCCGACTGGGAGAACCGGGACCGCTACCTCGGCCATCTCGTCGCGTTCGCCCGCAGCCGGGACGGCTGGCTCGTCGACTGGCTGGCCGCCGCGCCCCGCGACCCGGACGCGCTGCTGGTCAAGGCGGAGCTGTCGGTCCGCCGGGCCTGGGAGTCGCCCGCCCGCGCGGAACGGCTCCGCGAGGTCGGCCCGCTGATCACCGCGGCCGCCGACGCGGACCCGCGCGACCCCGTGCCCTGGCGCCTGGCCCTGGACCACGCGCGCGGCACCCACGCCACGCACACCGCCTTCGAGTCGCTGTGGGAGCAGGCCGTACGGCGCTCCGCGCACCACTACGGCTGCCATGTGGCGGCGCTGCGCTATCTCTCGGCCGCCTGGTACGGCTCGCACCGCGAATGCTTCGACTTCGCCGAGCAGGCCGCGGCGGACGCGCTGCCCGACTCCCTGGTGCAGGCCCTGCCGGTCCGGGCGGCGTTCGCGCTGCTCCTGGACACCCAGGCGGCGGGCCGGACCACCTCCGTGCTGGAGGAGCGGATCGACGCGGCGGCCGATCTGGCGATCAGGCTCTCCGCCGCCTACCGGCCCGGCGATCCCTGGCCGGCCGAGGTCCGCAACCTCCTCGCGTACGTCCTGCTCGCCCGGGGCCGCTGGGCGGAGGCGCTGCACCAGTTCAACCTGATCGGGCTGCACGCGACGTCGTTCCCGTGGTCGTCGGTGTCCGAGGACGCGCTCGGCCGGTTCCTGGACGCGCGGGACGGCGCACGCCTCCAGGTGGCCTCCCTGACCCCGCTGCGCGACCGGGCCGGTCACGGCCGCCCCAGGGGCCATTACGCTTGAGCGTTGTGACCACCGCCCGCCTTCCCCTTTTCCCGCTCAACGCGGTGCTGTTCCCCGGCCTGGTGCTGCCGCTCAACGTCTTCGAAGAGCGATATCGCGCCATGATGCGGGAGCTGCTGAAGAGCGACGAGGACGAACCTCGCCGCTTCGTCGTGGTGGCGATCCGCGACGGCCGCGAGATCGCCCCGACAGCCACCGGCATGCCGGACACGGTCGCGTCGGCCCCGCCCGCCGAGCGCGCCCCGGCGGACGGCTTCGGCCCCGATCCGATCCAGACCTTCCACCGGGTCGGCTGTGTCGCCGACGCGGCCACGATCCGCGAGCGCGCCGACGGCAGCTTCGAGGTCCTGGCCACCGGCACCACCCGGGTCAGGCTGCTGTCCGTCGAGGCGGACGGCCCGTATCTGACCGCCGAGGTCGAGGACCTGGCCGAGGAACCGCCCGCCGGGGACGAGACCGACGAGGCCGGAGCCCTCGCGGAGGGCGTTCTGCGGGCCTTCCGCTCCTACCAGAAGCGCCTGGCCGGGGCGAGCGAACGCTCGCTGGCGACCGGCGCGGACCTCCCCGACGACCCGTCCGTGATCTCCTACCTGGTCGCGGCGGCGACGGTCCTGGACGTCCCCACCAAGCAGCGCCTGCTCCAGGCCCCGGACACCGCGACCCGGCTGCGTGAGGAGCTGACGCTGCTGCGCAAGGAGACGGCGGTCATCCGGCACCTGCCCTCGCTGCCCGCGACGGACCTGACGCGGGCCCCCACCCACCCCAACTGACGAGGACCGGCCCCGGTGGCGAAGAAGTCCAAAAAGCACCAGCCGGGCGGCACCCCCGCCACGGTCGCCCTGACCGCGGCGGGCACCGCGTTCACGGTCCACGCCTACGACCACGACCCGGCGTCCCCGTCCTACGGCGAGGAGGCCGCCGAGGCCCTGGGCGTCTCCCCCGACCGGGTCTTCAAGACCCTGGTCGCGGACGTGGACGGCGCCCTGACGGTCGCGGTGGTCCCGGTGGCCGGCTCCCTGGACCTCAAGGCCCTGGCAGCCGCGGTGGGCGGCAAACGCGCCACGATGGCGGACCCGGCGGCGGCGGAACGCACGACGGGCTATGTCCGGGGCGGCATCTCCCCACTGGGCCAGCGCAAGCGCCTGCGCACGGTGCTGGACGCGTCGGCACGGACGCACGCCACGATCTGCGTCTCGGCGGGGCGCCGGGGCCTGGAGGTGGAGCTGTCGGCGACGGACCTGGCGGAGCTGACGGGAGCGACGTTCGCGGAGATCGCGCGGTCGTAGTCCAGCCCCTCCGGCGCTTGAGGAGCGGGGTCCGGGGCGGAGCCCCGAAATCCAGCCCGTCCGGCGCTTGAGGACACCGGGGCCCAGGGCAGCGCCCCGGTTCCGGGAAGAGTGGGGTCTCCCCTGCTCGAACGAAGCTGAGAGCTTGGGGATGGGTAGGGGAACAGGCCCGCCGCAGGCGCCCCTACGCCGCCCCACCCCCACCTGCGGGCGACGACGGCGACGACCCGGACCCCGGCCCCGCCAGGGGCCCCTGCACGGGCCCCTGGTAATACGACCAGTCCGGCTCCACATCCCGCGGCCCGAACGCCGCCGTCAGCAGCAGATGGATCCCCATCGCCGCGAACGGCCACGCCAGCACCGCCACCCACACCGTGTGCAGCTCCAGCGGGGCGTCGAACGTCACGCCCTGCCCCGCCTCCCGGGCCCGCCCCACCACGTCGGAGGACGGCCCCAGCCAGATACCGACCCGCCACGCGATCAGCGAGGCCAGCAGCGCGCCCAGCGCCAGGCCGACGACCACGAGGACGCCCCCGCGGCGCAGCCGCCAGAAGACGAGGGCCGCCGAGAGCACGCCGAAGCCGATGGCCAGCAGGACGAACGTGCCGTCCGCGCCGATCGCCTCCTCGCCCTCGCTGTTCTTGAGGAAGACCGCCGTGTCGTCGGAGACCAGCGGAACGCGCGGCGCGAGCCACAGCCACAGCAGCCCGAGGGCGATGCCCGAGACCGCGACGAGGACGGCGACGACAGCGGCCTGACGGAGCTCCGTGGCCGTGTCCGGGTCGTCCGGCGCACCCGGGGAGGGCGCGAGGTGGGAGCCCGGGGGCGGGGCCTGCCAGGGATCGTGGGGGCCGGGCTGGTGAGGCGGCGTCAGAGGTGCGGTCACCGTGCCATCGTGCCAGGCCACCCTGTGAGGCGCCTCACCGGATACCGCACCCGTGCCCGCAGGACCCGGGGCGCTACCGTACGGCGGCCCGCCGGTACGCCCACGTCGCCACGGCCAGCGAGAGCACCCCCACCGCCGCGCAGATCGCGAGGAAGAAGGCGATGATCCACCAGTCCGGGCGGGCGTCGAAGGACCGGGCCAGCGCCTCGACCCCGTACGTCGAGGGCAGCAGGTCGCGCGCCCACCCCACCGGCTGCGGCAGCCGCTCGGCCGGCAGCACCCCGAGGAGCAGGGCGGCGGACATCCCCAGCTGGCCCAGCAGGGTCGCCAGCTCCGGGCGCGGTGCGAGCAGCCCGAGGGCCGCGCCGAGCCCGGCCAGGGCGGCGCCGGAGAGCGGGATGACGGCGACCAGGACCCACAGGTGCGTCATCGGCAGCTGGAACAGCACACTCCCGGTGATCGCGGTGACGACTGTGCCGGGCACGGTGAACGAGGCGTACGCGGCGGCCGCCCCGAGCACCACCGCGGCGGGCGGCACGGGCAGCGTGGCGTAGTGGTCGAGCCCGCCGCTCGCCCGCAGCTGCCCGAAGTACTGGGCGAGCAGGTTGAGCGCGACGAACGCAACGACCAGGACGCTGGATCCCGCGACCACGGCGCGGGCCTCCGCGCCCCCGTCCACGACGCCCCGCATCAGGATCATGATCCCGACGGACTGGAAGGTCGCCACGAAGAGCAGCGGAATCCGGGCGACGCGCGCCCGGGAGAGCTGCGCGCGGTAGACGGCGGCCAGCGAGGGCAGCAGCCGGGCGCGCGGGGCGAGAGGCGCCGCGACGGTACAGGCGGGGCCGGTGTCGGAGGAGCCGGGCGCGGGCCGGGTACGCGTCGCCGCGGTCCTGGCCGGAATGATGCTCGTCACCTGAGGCCGCTCCCCTTCGACACATCCACCACGTCAAACACGCCCAGCACGTTCGGCACGCCCAGCACGTTCGGCACGTTCGGTCCGGGGAACTCGCCCCACCCGCCGAATACGTCCTCCGCGCCCGGCGCGTTCACGTCCCCCACGGCACGTACGGCTCTCACGCCTTCACCAGCCCCTCGGTCGCATCGCCGGCGTCTCCCCCGAGCGCGAGGTAGACATCTTCCAGGCTGGGGGTGGCCAGGGTGAAATCGTCGAGCGCGGCGAAGGCCTCGCCGCCTGTCACCGCGGCGACCGCGGCCCGTGCCTCGTCCGGCCCGAGCCGCAGCACCCAGCGCCGTCCGGACTCCTGGGCGGACGGCCGCAGCGCCGCCACCTCGGGGACGTCCAGCGGGGCCCGTTCGCGCCAGACGAGCTCGACGCGGACCTCCCCGGCGACCCGTTCCTTGAGCCCGGCGGGGGTGTCGCAGGCGATGACCCGGCCGCGTTCGAGGACGGCGACCCGGTCGAGGACGGTCTCGGCCTCGATGACGTTGTGGGTGACCAGCAGGACCGTGGCCCCGCGCTCCGCCCGGCGGCGGTCCACGGCGGCCCAGACGGCACGGCGGGCGACCGGGTCCATACCGGTGGTCGGTTCGTCGAGGACCAGGACGGGCCGGTCGCCGACCAGGGTGGCGGCGAAGCAGGCGAGCCGGCGCTGACCGCCGGAGAGCTTCTTCAGGGGCCGCCCGGCGATCGCGGTGAGGCCCAGCTCCTCCAGGACGGCGTCGCGCTCGGCGCGGGCCTCCTGGAGCGAGAGGCCGCGCAGCCGGCCGGTGGTCTCGGCGGCGAGGGAGACGGTCAGTTCGTCGAGGGCGGTGGACTCCTGCCCGAGATAGCCGATCAGCCGTGAGGCCAGCTCGGGGTGGCGTACGAGGTCGTGGCCCAGCACCTCGACACTGCCGGAGTCGGGCCGCATCAGCCCGGTGAGCTGGCGGACCAGGGTCGACTTGCCGGCGCCGTTGGGGCCGAGCAGTCCGAAGATCTCGCCGCGCTCGACGTCCAGGCGGATGCCGTCCGTGGCGCGGACCTCGGGGCTCGCGGGTGCGCCCCGGCGGCCCCGGGTCGCGGGGTAGGTCTTGACCAGATCGCGCACCGCGCACACGGTGCCGGTGTCCCGCTGCGCCTGTGCTGTGCCCGTACTCACGAGGTATGAGGGTACGGGGTCACATGCCCCGGTTCGCGCCCGGGGCCGCCCCGCGTCGCCGCCCGTGAGGACGCTACTCGCCCGCCGGTACGTGCTCGGCGGCGGCCCGTACGTCGATCTCCCGCCAGAAACCGGCCCGGATCGCGTAGCGGTCGTGCTCGTCGATCTGGTCGTCCTTGTGGGCGAGCAGTCCGAAGCGGGCCGCGTACCGCAGGAGTTCGCCGTCGATCCGGTGCGGGATGCGCGGGTACATGGTGGAGAGCTTCTGCAGGTGGACGCTTTCCGGGAGGCGCTCCATCCAGCGGCGGGCGAAGACCTGGCCCACTTCGAAGGGGTCGCCGCCGACGGTGGTGATGTCCTCCTCGCGGTCGGCCCAGCGCTGTTCGGCGCTGGTGACCTGGGCGAGGGTCGGCAGGGACGCGGTCTCGGCGGGCTCGCCGAGGGGGCCGCCGCGCTCCACCCACCCTTTGTCGGAGGACCAGCGCAGCGTGGCGCTCGCGGGCTGGGCCGGCTGCTGGCGGTCCGGGTGGGCGGCGTGGGCGCGCAGTGCGGCCAGGTCCTTGGGGGTCGGCACGCCTTTGTGGCCGGTCGTGGGCGTGCCGGTGGCGGCGGGTGCGCTCTCGGCCGGATCCGGGGTGCCCGACCGGGCCGCGGCGGCCTGGGCGGCCTCGGAGGCGCGTTCGGCGGAGGCGGCGAGGGCGGCCTCGGGCAGCGGTGCGGAGAGGATCGCGGCGATCTCGGGGCGGGTGGCGGGCTGCGGGGCGCAGGCGCCGCCGAGGTCCTTGGCGCGTACGGCCTTGGTGATCCAGGCCCGGTCGAGGACGCGTCGTTCGTCGGCCTCGGCGACGAGGTCCTCGGACTGGTTGTAGTCGCCGTCGGCGGCCTGGACGGCCCAGAGGTGGACGGCGACCCCGTGTTCCTTGGCGGACATCAGGCCGGGCAGCAGATCGCCGTCGCCGGTCACCAGGACCACGTCCGAGCAGGCCCGGTTCCTGGCCAGTTCGGTGAGCTCGGCGTGCATGGCGGCGTCGACGCCCTTCTGGGCCCAGCGTCCGTCGCTGCGGGTCAGGGCGCCGAGGCGTACGGTCACCCGGGGCATCACGCGGAGCCTGCGGTGCTCGGGCTGGGGCACCCGGTCGGGGGCGCCGTCGAACCAGTAGATGCGCAGCAGGGGCTGCTGGGTGTCGGCCTCGGCCCGCTCGCGCAGCCCCTGGATGAGGGCGGCGTGGTCGACGGTGATGCGGGAACGGGCGGGCTCTCCGGCCAGCAGGCTCGCGGCTGCGCCCAGCAAGTAGCCGGCGTCCACCAGGACGACGCAACGGTCCACGCGATCCACCCTCTTCCAGAACTCGGGAACGGTTCAGCGGCCCGTTCCTCGATGACCCGGTCCGCTTACCCAGGGTTTCCTTCGAGTCTGCCCGACCGCGCAGGGGTTAACGGCCGGAACTGGATCATCGGCGTGGCGGATCCGGAAAGGAAGCGGAAAAGGAAGGAAGAAGGTGCGCGGAATCGGGGGTCACCGCGAGAACCGCTACGGACGGTAATGATCCAACATGCGGTGTTTGCGGCGCTATGTGAGTCTGACAGCGGTCCTGGCCCCCCAGGATTCCCCACAGGAGGCATTCACCATGGCCAAGAACAAGAACCGCAAGCAGGGCAGCCAGCACGACCGCGCGTCCGCGTCGGAGCGTAGCGCGGAGCAGGCCAAGTCGACGGCGTTCGAGTCCCAGAACCAGCCGCAGGCGCAGGCCCAGGGCAGCCCGTCCGACGTGGCGCGCAAGCATCAGCGACGCTTCGGCCACAACTGACCCGTCGGCCGCTTGCGGTAGCGAGTTGTGACAGGCGTTGAAGACAGCGAGAGGGGCGCCCCGCCGATGCGGGGCGCCCCTCTCGTCATGTCGTGTCGTGCTCGGGCTCAGCCGGCCAGGCAGGCCGGGCCGAGCAGCACCTTCAGGTCGCCGAAGAGCGCCGAATCGGCCTTGACCCGGTGCCGGTCGAGCCGGAGCACGGTGGTCTTGCTCGGGCCCTGGAGCTTGATGCGCACCTCGGTGTCGCCCCGGTGGTGGCTGAGCACCTCGCCGAGCCGGGTGACCATGGGCGGGGTGATCTTCACGGTGGGGATGGTGAGGATGACCGGCGCGTTGGTGCCGGCGTTGGAGATGTCCGGGACCTGCATCTCCATGGCGACGAGCCGGGGCACGTCCTCACGCTTGTCGAGGCGTCCCTTGACGAAGACGACGGTGTCCTCGACGAGCTGGGTGGAGACCAGCTGGTAGGTGGCGGGGAAGAACATGCACTCGATGGAGCCCGCCAGGTCCTCCACGGTGGCGATGGCCCAGGCGTTGCCCTGCTTGGTCATCTTGCGCTGGAGGCCGGAGATGATGCCGCCGACGGTGACGATGGCGCCGTCCCCGTAGTCCCCGCCCATGAGCTGGGAGATCGAGGAGTCGGCCTTGTCGGACAGCACGTGCTCCAGTCCGAACAGCGGGTGGTCGGAGACGTACAGGCCGAGCATCTCCCGCTCCTGGGCGAGCAGATAGGCCTTCTCCCACTCGACGTCGGAGAACTCCACGTCGAGCCCGAAGCCCGGCTCGCCGCTCTCCTCCTCGCCGCCGCCGAAGAGGTCGAACTGCCCCTCGGCCTCCTTGCGCTTGACCTGCACCACGTTGTCGATCATCGGCTCGTGGTGGGCGACGAGGCCCTTGCGGGTGTGGCCCATCTCGTCGAAGGCACCGGCCTTGATGAGCGATTCCACGGTGCGCTTGTTGCAGACGACCGCCTCGACCTTGTCCAGGAAGTCGGGGAAGGAGCTGTACTTCCCCTTCGCCTTGCGGGACCGGATGATCGAGTCGACGACGTTCTGGCCGACGTTGCGGATGGCGGTCAGGCCGAAGAGGATCACGTCGTCGCCCTGGGCGGCGAAGTTGGACAGCGACTCGTTGACGTTCGGCGGGAGCACCTTGATGCGCATGCGGCGGCACTCGTTGAGGTAGACCGCGGACTTGTCCTTGTCGTCCTTGACCGAGGTCAGCAGGGCGGCCATGTACTCGGCGGGGTAGTTCGCCTTGAGGTAGGCGGTCCAGTAGGTGACCAGGCCGTACGCCGAGGAGTGCGCCTTGTTGAACGCGTATCCGGCGAACGGCACCAGGACGTCCCAGAGCGACTTGATCGCCGCGTCGGAGAACCCCTTCTCCTTGGCGCCCTTCTCGAAGAGGACGAAGTTCTTCGCCAGCTCCTCGGGCTTCTTCTTACCCATCACACGGCGCAGGATGTCGGCCTCGCCCAGTGAGTACCCGGCGACGATCTGGGCGGCCTTCTGGACCTGCTCCTGGTAGACGATCAGGCCGTAGGTGAGGCCGAGGACCTCCTTGAGGGGCTCCTCCAGCTCCGGGTGGATCGGGGTGATCTCCTGGCGGCCGTTCTTGCGCTCCGCGTAGTTCGTGTGCGAGTTCATCCCCATCGGGCCCGGCCGGTAGAGGGCCGAGACGGCGGAGATGTCCTCGAAGTTGTCGGGCTGCATCTGGCGGAGCAGGGAGCGCATGGGCCCGCCGTCGAACTGGAAGACGCCGAGCGTGTCACCGCGGCAGAGCAGTTCATACGTCTTGGGGTCGTCCAGCGGCAGGGAGAGCATCTCCAGGTCGATGCCCTTGTTGGACTTCACCATCTTGATGGCGTCGTCCATGATCGTCAGGTTGCGCAGGCCGAGGAAGTCCATCTTCAGCAGGCCGAGCGACTCGCACTGCGGGTAGTCCCACTGCGTGATGGTGACGCCGTCGGTGTGCCGGACCCAGACGGGTGCGTGGTCGACGATCGGCTCGCTGGACATGATGACGCCGGCGGCGTGCACGCCCATCTGCCGGACCAGGCCCTCGACGCCCTTGGCGGTGTCGATGACCTTCTTGACGTCCGGCTCGTTCTCGTACATCCCCCGGATCTCGCCCGCCTCGCTGTAGCGCGGGTGCTTGGGGTCAGTGATGCCGTTGAGGTCGATGCCCTTGCCGAGGACGTCGGCGGGCATGGCCTTGGTGAGCCGGTCGCCCATCGCGTACGGGTAGCCCAGCACACGGGCGGAGTCCTTGATGGCGTTCTTCGCCTTGATCTTGCCGTACGTGCCGATCATGGCGACCTTGTCGGCGCCGTACTTCTCGGTGACGTACCGGATCACCTCGACGCGCCTGCGCTCGTCGAAGTCGATGTCGACATCGGGCATGGAGACGCGCTCGGGATTGAGGAACCGCTCGAAGATCAGCCCGTGCTCGATCGGGTCGAGGTCGGTGATGCCCATGGCGTACGCCACGATCGAACCGGCCGCGGAGCCACGGCCGGGGCCGACCGCGATGCCGTTGTTCTTGGCCCACATGATGAAGTCGGCGACGACCAGGAAGTACCCCGGGAACCCCATCTGGATGATGATGTCCATCTCGTACTCGACCTGCTTCTGCCGGTCGTCGGGGACCCCGTTCGGGAAGCGGCGGGCCATGCCGACCCGGACCTCCTCCTGGAACCAGGTGATCTCCGTGAAGCCCTCGGGGATCTCGAACTTCGGCATGAGGTTCTTCGCCTCGAACATGCCGGTGGTGTCGATCTGCTGGGCGACCAGGAGGGTGTTGGCGCACCCCTCCTGCCAGGCGTCGGAGGAGTCGACGGCGTACATCTCGTCCGTCGTCTTCAGGTAGTAGCCGGTGCCGTCGAAGCGGAAGCGGTCGGGGTCCGAGAGGTTCTTGCCGGTCTGGATGCAGAGCAGGGCGTCGTGGGCGGTCGCCTCGTGGGCGTACGTGTAGTGGGAGTCGTTGGTGACGAGCGGCGGGATGTTCAGCTTCTTGCCGATCTCCAGCAGCCCGTCGCGGACCCGGCGCTCGATCTCGATGCCGTGGTCCATCAGCTCCAGGAAGTACTTGCCCTCGCCGAAGATGTCCTTGTAGTCGGAGGCCGCCTGCACCGCCTCGTCGAACTGGCCGAGCCGCAGCCGGGTCTGCACCTCGCCCGAGGGGCAGCCGGTGGAGGCGATGAGCCCCTCGGACCACTGGGAGATGGTCTCCTTGTCCATCCGGGGCCACTTCTGGAGCCAGCCCTCGGCGTACGCGTCGGAGGAGAGCCGGAAGAGGTTGTGCAGCCCCGTCTTGTTGGACGCCCAGATGGTCTTGTGGGTGTAACCACCGGAACCGGACACGTCGTCGCGCTTCTGGTGCGGCTGTCCCCACTGCACCTTGCGCTTGTGCTTGCGCGACTCGGGGGCGACGTACGCCTCGATGCCGATGATCGGGGTGACGTCCGCCTTCTTCGCCGAGTGGAAGAAGTCGTAGGCCCCGTGGAGGTTGCCGTGGTCGGTCATCGCGATGTGCGTCATGCCCATCTCGTTGGCCGCCTCGAACATGTCCTTGAGCCGCGCCGCACCGTCCAGCAGCGAGTACTGGGTATGAACGTGCAGGTGCGTGAAGGGCGGCTTGGTCACGGCGTCGGGCCTCCGGGAAGTCGGGCGATGACGGACGGGGGGACAGCGTGGAAGTCTACGACGTGACGGAGTCGAACGACGGGCACTCCCGGCTTCCGCCGAGCGTTGGAGAGGGCGGGACGAGTGTCCGTTTTGTCATGCACTCGGTCACGTCGATCCACAGTTCCACCCCATACGTCAGCTACCGCAGGAGGCAGTAAGAAATGTCGGAAACGCAGACCGGCGCAGCGCAGCGCGGGGAGCAGATTCTCGCCGTTTTCGACACCGCCTTCGGGGAGCTGCTGGCCGCCGATCCGGCGGCCTTCCGGGTCAAGTTCCGCAAGATGGCGGGCTCGGCCTTCGCCTTCTACCGCGGCACGGCCTGCCTGTTCTACAGCGACCTGGAGAGGGAGCGGCACGGCGGCCCGTTCCTGGACGAGCGCACGGGCCGGGTGTGGATCCACGGCGATCTGCACGCGGAGAACTTCGGCACCTACATGGACGCCAACGGCCGCCTCGTCTTCAACGTCAACGACTTCGACGAGGCGTACGTGGGCCCCTTCACCTGGGACCTGAAGCGGTTCGCCGCCTCCGTGGCGCTGATCGGTTACGCGAAGGCCCTCGCCGACGAGCAGATCTCCGAGCTCGTCCAGGTCTTCGCCACGTCCTACCGCGAGCGGATCCGCGCGCTGGCGACGGGCGCGAAGAACGACGAGGTGCCGCCGTTCACGCTGGACACCGCGGACGGCCCGCTGCTGGGCGCGCTGCGCGCCGCCCGCTCGCGCACCCGGTTCTCGCTGCTGGACTCGATGACGGTGATCCGGGACTTCGAGCGCCGGTTCGCGGACGGCGGCGGGTCGATCGACCTGGACGCCGCGACGCGCTACAAGGTGCTCGCCGCGTTCGACGGCTATCTGGAGACGCTGCCGGAGTCGAGCCTCACCCGCCCCGACTCCTACCGCGTCAAGGACGTGGTGGGCCGCCGGGGCATCGGCATCGGATCCGCCGGGCTGCCCTCGTACAACATCCTGCTGGAGGGCAACAGCGACGCCCTGGAGAACGATGTGGTGATCTACCTCAAGCAGGCGCAGACCCCGGCGGTCTCCCGGCACATCACGGACGCCGCCGTGCGGGAGTACTTCCAGCACGAGGGGCACCGCACGGTGATCTCGCAGCGGGCGCTCCAGGCACACGCGGACCCGTGGCTGGGCTGGACCGAGCTGGACGGGGCGGGCCAGCTGGTCGCCGAGGTCTCGCCGTACGCGGTCGACCTGGACTGGTCCGACATCGACGAGATGGACGAGATCGCCGCGGTCGTCGCGGATCTGGGCAGGGCGACGGCCACGATGCACGCGGCGGCGGACGACGAGAGCGGCCACTCGCTGGTGCCGTTCTCCACGGAGCGGGCGATCGACGCGGCCATCGCGGCAGACGAGGAGGGCTTCGCGCCGCTGCTGGTCGACTTCGCCCACAGCTACGGGGCGCGGGCCCGTGCGGACCACCAGATCTTCGTGGACCTCTTCCGCAACGGGAAGATCCCGGGCCTGTAAGGAGGGAGAGCCCCCGGGCGCCCCCGCAATCTTCGGCGTCCCGGGGACTCTCAGCCTCTTTTAAGGTCCGCTTACCTCCACGCATGACACACTTTCCGGCGATGGACATCTCAGGGACGCAGCTCAGGGTCGCGCGCGCGGCGGTCTTCACCGCGCTCGTCGTCACCCTGTCCACGGCGTCCCATGTGCTGCTCTCCGGGGTACCGCTGCCGCTGACCGCGGTCGGCCTGCCGGCCGCCGCCGTCTTCGCCGTGGCCTATGCGCTGGCCGGCCGGGAGCGCGGCTTCGGGGCGATCGCGGGGCTGCTGGTCCCGCTGGAGCTGGCCGCCGACACGCTCTTCACCACGGGCCAGAACCTCTGTTACGGGGCGGCCGGCGGCCCGGTCGCCGGCCCGCTGCGCGCGGTGGGCTTCGACGTCCTGTGCGGCGGCGGCGAGGTCGGCACGGGCGGGGCCCGGATCGCGGGCGTCGGCGCGGTGGGCACCCCGCTGGCCGATGTGGCCGGTGCGGGCGACCGCGCCGCGGCCCTCCTCGCCCAGCCCGGGCCCGCGGTGCCGTGGCTGCTGCTGGCCGCCCATGTGGCGGTCGGACTGCTCGCCGCGGCCTGGCTGCGGCGCGGCGAGGCCGCCCTGGCCGGGCTGCTGCGCGCGGCGGCCCTGCTGGCGTTCCGGCCGCTGCTGACCGCGGTCGCCGTGGTGCGCGCGGGGGTACGGGCCGCGGCCCGCCGCTCCCGGCCCGCCGGGCGCCCGCACCCGCCGCTGACCGCCCGTTTCCTCGTGCACTGTGTGGGACGCAGGGGCCCGCCGCTCGCGCTGTACGCCGCTGCCTGAGGGCACGGCGACGCGACGACGGCACCACCGCCCACTCCCCACACACGTACGGCACGGAGAACAGACATGAGCAACCGCAACAGCCAGGCGAACAAGGCAGCGGCCCGCGAGCGGCTGCGCGCCGAGCGCGAGCGCCAGGCGAAGAAGGACAAGTCCCGCAAGCAACTCGTCGTCGCGGGCTCGGTCGTCGCGGCCCTCGCCGTGATCGGCGGCATCGCTTACGGCGTGACGCAGCTGAACAAGCCCGACGCCTGGGAGGCGGCCGCCGACGCGAAGAACGTCACCGCGCCGAAGAACACCTCGGGCAAGGACGGCACCACCGTGGTCGTCGGCAAGCCGAGCGCGAAGAAGACCCTGGAGCTGTACGAGGACTCGCGCTGCCCGGTCTGCGCCACGTTCGAGCAGGGCGTCGGCGAGACCGTCTCGAAGGACGTCGAGGCCGGCAAGTACAAGGTCCAGTACGTCGGCGCGACCTTCATCGACAACACCGACAACGGCCAGGGCTCCAAGAACGCCCTGAGCGCGCTCGGTGCGGCGCTGGACGTGAGCCCCGAGGCCTTCCTGGAGTACAAGGCCGCGCTGTACTCGGCGAAGTTCCACCCCGAGGAGAGCGACGACAAGTTCGCCAAGGACAGCTACCTCATCGAGGTCGCCGACTCCGTGGAGGCGCTGAAGGGGAACAAGGACTTCCAGAAGAACGTCGAGGACGGCACGTACGACGCCTGGGCGATGAAGATGTCCAAGACCTTCGACAGCAGCGGGGTTCAGGGCACGCCGACGCTGAAGATGGACGACAAGAAGATCACGGCCGAGGGCAGCGAGAACGCCCCGATGACGGCCGCCGAGTTCACGAAGGCCATCGACAAGGCGCTCAAGGCGTAACGCCCCACAGCTCCGTGGAACCCGGCGTTCCCGGGCGGTCCGACCGCCCGGGAACGCCGGGTTCCGCGCGTTTCACCGGATGGCCCGGAGACGGACTACAGCGTGGCCAGGAAGCCGAGCGCGACCTTCCAGGTCTGCTCGGCGGCCGCCTGGTCGTAGTCGTGCCGATCGGGGTCGGTGAACAGGTGCCCGGCCCCGGGGTAGCGGTAGATCTCCACGTCCGCGCCGGTGCGCTGCATCTGGAGATACCAGCTGTTCAGCCAGTCGTGGGACTCGAAGGGGTCCGGGTCCGCGACGTGCAGCTGGACGGGAAGCTCGTCCACCGTGGCGTTCTCGGCGATGTCCGAGGTGCCGTGGAACAGCAGCAGCCCCCGGGCCTTCGCGTCCCCGAGCGCCAGGGTCTGCGCGGTCGCCGCGCCGAGGGAGAAGCCGGCGTAGACGAGCCCCTGGTCGGAGTAGGGCGCGGCGGCCAGCACGGCCCGCTTGAGCAGTTCGTCCTTGCCGACCTCGTCCTTGTAGGCCATGCCCTCTTCCACCGAGTCGAAGGTGTGCCCCTCGAACAGATCGGGCACGCGCACCTCATGGCCGGCGTCCTTGAGGCGCGCGGCCGCGGCGTGCACGGCGGGCGTGAGCCCGTACGTCGAGTGGAAAAGCATGATGTTCATGGGCCCCATGGTGCCAGTTCGCACCCCCTGAGGGCCGCTCAACGGCTGGGAGGACGAGGGAATGGAGAGCGTGCTGCGCCCGCTGATCGTCATCGGCGGATCCGTGGTGATCACCCTGCTGATCGGCTGGCTGGTCGACCTGCTGCTGCGGCGGGCCGACAGCCGGCACCACGAGACCCCGCTGTGGGGACTGCTGCGGCGCTGCCGGCCTCCCTTGCAGGTGGTCGTCATCACGGCGCTGCTGCGCGGCAGCTACCGCGCGACGAAGATCGACTGGGTGAGGGACCACCGGGCCGGAATCGGCCAGGTCCTGACCCTGGTGCTGATCGGCGCCTCGGCATGGCTCGTGGTGCGGATAGCGGCGACGGTCGTGGAGGCGAGCTACTCGCGCTACGCCACGGGCACCCGCGATCCCGCCCGGGTCCGCCGGGTCCGGACGCAGGTGACGCTGATCCAGCGGGTCGTCATGGCGGTCGTGACGGTGGTGGCGATCGCGGCGATGCTGCTGACATTCCCCCCGATGCGAGGGGTCGGTACGTCGATGCTGGCCTCGGCCGGTCTGCTCGGCATCGTCGCGGGCGTCGCCGCCCAGTCGACGCTGGGCAATCTCTTCGCCGGACTCCAGATCGCGTTCGGCGACATGGTGCGGATCGGCGACACCGTGGTGGTGGACGGCGAGTGGGGCACGATCGACGAGATCACCCTGACGTTCCTGGCGGTACGGACCTGGGACGAGCGGCGGATCACGATGCCGGTCTCGTACTTCACCAGCCAGCCGTTCGAGAACTGGTCGCGCGGCGGGGTGCAGATGACCGGCACGGTCTTCTTCCACCTCGACCACTCCGCCCCGGTCGCCGCGATGCGGGAGAAGCTGCGGGAGATCCTCGGTGACATCGCCGCCTGGGACGGCCGGGACTGGTCGCTGGCGGTCACGGACACGACGCCGTCCACGATCCAGGTGCGGGCCGTGGTCACGGCGAAGGACGCGGACGACATCTGGACGGTACGCTGCGCGGTGCGCGAGCAGCTGATCGGCTGGCTGCGCGACCACCATCCGTACGCGCTGCCGCGGATCGCCACCGCGCCCGCCGCACTGCCGCCGGGCGAGCAGTGGGCGGAGCTGACGGGAGCGAAGCTGGGCCGGGCGGGCCGCAACGGATCGGCGCCGCCCGCCGACCGGGACGACGCCAAGGCCCCGCGCACGGGCCGCGGCTGAGAACTTCCGCTCCCTGCGATTCACCGCAGGGAGCGGAAGTCCAGATACCGCAGCACCCGGTCCACGACCTCCGGGTCGGAGCCGGGTTCGCTGCGCGCGGAGAGCACCTCGTGGCGGGCGGCCGACATCATCTCGCGCTGGACCCGGCTGATCGCCTTGAAGCGTTTCGCGCGCTGGGCGTAGGCCTCGCGCCGCTCCTCGTCGATCATGTCGGGGCTGATCCGGGCGCCGATGTCGTACGCGGCGCGCTGGAGCCGCTCCACGACCTCCTCGGGGAACTCCTCGACCTCCTGGATCTCCTTGAGCCGGTACTTGGCGGCCTTGGCGGCCCGGATCGCGAGGTCCCGCTCCAGGGCCTCCTCGGCGGCGGTGTCGGCCCGGACCTTCAGCTTCCGCACCAGCCAGGGCAGGGTGAGCCCTTGGAAGACCAGGGTGGCCATGATCACGGCGAACGCGATGAAGATGATCTCCTCGCGGCCGGGGAAGGGCTGCCCGTCGTCGGTCTCCAGCGGGATCGCCAGCGCCAGGGCGACGGAGGCCACCCCGCGCATCCCGGCCCACCACATCACGACGGTCTCCCGCCAGCTGGTGGGGATCTCCTCGCTGACATCCCGACGGGTGTGCAGCCGCTTGGCCAGCCAGGTCGCGGGCAGCAGCCACAGCAGCCGTACGCCGACGACGACGGCGACGATCGCGAGCCCCCAGCCGACCATCTCCAGGGCGTGCCCGTCGGCCGTGCCGAACACGGTGTGCAGTTCCAGGCCGATCAGCCCGAAGGCGACACCGGTGACGAGGGTGTCGACGATGTCCCAGAAGGTACGTCCGGTGAGCCGGCCCAGCACGTCGTCGGCGTCGGCGGTGTGCTCGGCGAGGAAGAGCGCGACGGTCAGGACGGCCAGCACGCCGGAGCCCTCCAGCTCCTCCGCGAGGACGTAGGCGACGAAGGGCACCAGCAGGGTCAGGCCGACCTGGAGCGTGGCGTCCCCGAGCAGGTTCATCAGCTTGATGGTGAGCCAGCCGATCGCGAGGCCGACGGCGACCGCGACGACGGCGGAGAGGATCAGCAGCCCGAAGGCCTCGGGCAGCGAGAAGGTGCCGCTGACGGCGGCGGCGATGGCCACGTGGTAGAGCACGATGGCGGTCACGTCGTTGAAGAGCCCCTCGCCCTCCAGGATCGACACCAGCCGGCGCGGCAGGCCCACCGAGCCCGCGACGGCCGTCGCCGCGACCGGGTCGGGCGGGGCGACGAGCGCGCCGAGCGCGACGGCGGCGGCGATCGGCAGCCCCGGCACGATCGAGTTGGCGACGGCGGCGACGGCGGCCGTGGTGACGAAGACGAGGGCCACGGCCAGCAGGAAGATCGGGCGTTTGTTGGCGGCGAACTGCCGCCAGGAGGTGCGCTGGACGGTGGCGTAGAGCAGCGGCGGGAGCAGCGCGGGGAGGATGATCTCCGGCGGGATGTCGACGTTCGGGACGAACGGCGTGAACGCCATCGCGATGCCCGCGAGCGTCATCAGCACCGGCGCCGGCAGCCCCAGCCGGTCGCCGAGCGGCACCGTGACCACGGCTCCGAGCAGCAGCAGGAGCAGCAGGGCCATCTGTTCCACGAAAGGGGCCTTCCGGAGCGTGCGGGTCCGGCAGGTCAGGAGCGGCCGAACAGGGCTTCCACCCTGCCACGCGGGGTGCGCGTTTCCGCAGATACCCCCCGGGACCGGGCCGATCCCCCGGTTTCCGGCGCTCAGGCCGGGCGGATCTCCCGCCGCATGGCCCGGTGCGGCATGCCCGCGTCGGGGAACTCGGGGCCGTACGCGACATAGCCCAGCCGCTCGTAGAAGCCGAGGGCGTGGGTCTGGGCGTGCAGGTCGACGGCGGCGAGGCCGAGCGTGCGCGCCTCGTCCTCGATGGCCCGTACGAGGGCAGCGCCGACGCCGAGGCCGCGGGCCTCGCGGCTCACGGCGAGCCGGCCGAGCGAGCCGACGGTGAGGTCACCGCCGGTCTTCCCGGACGCGGCCGCGCCGTGCAGCAGCCGTCCGGTGCCGAGCGCGGTCCCGTCCGCGGCGACGGCCAGGACATGCACGGCGGTCGCGTCGTAGGCGTCGTACTCCAGCTCCTCGGGCACGTTCTGCTCGCCGACGAAGACATCCTTGCGGACCTGGAAGCAGGCCTGGAGGTCGCTCTCCTCGACGGCCCTGCGCGTGCTGTACGCGGTCGGGGCGCCGGTCACTGGCTCTCCGCGGAGATGGTGTCGAGGGCGTGCTGGAGGTCGGCCGGGTAGCCGCTGGAGAACTCCACCCAGCTCCCGTCGGCCGGGTGCTCGAAGCCCAGGCGGACGGCGTGCAGCCACTGCCGGGTCAGCCCCAGGCGCTTGGCCAGCGTCGGGTCGGCGCCGTAGGTGAGGTCGCCGACGCAGGGGTGGCGGTGGGCGGACATGTGGACCCGGATCTGGTGGGTGCGGCCGGTCTCCAGCTTGATGTCGAGGAGGCTGGCAGCGCGGTAGGCCTCGATCAGGTCGTAGTGGGTCACCGACGGCTTGCCCTCGGCGGTGACCGCCCACTTGTAGTCGTGGTTGGGGTGGCGGCCGATGGGGGCGTCGATGGTGCCGCTCATCGGGTCCGGGTGGCCCTGGACGAGGGCGTGGTACTTCTTGTCGACGACCCGGTCGCGGAACTGGGCCTTGAGCAGGGTGTAGGCGCGCTCGGACTTGGCGACGACCATCAGGCCGGAGGTGCCGACGTCGAGGCGGTGCACGATGCCCTGGCGCTCGGCGGCGCCGGACGTCGAGATCCGGTAGCCGGCGGCGGCGAGGCCGCCGATGACGGTGGTGCCGGTCCAGCCGGGGCTGGGGTGGGCGGCGACGCCGACCGGCTTCATGATGACGACGATGTCGTCGTCATCATGGACGATCTCCATGCCCTCGACGGGCTCGGCGACGATCTGGACGGGAGCGGGCGCCCCCGGCATCTCGACCTCCAGCCAGGCTCCGCCGTGGACCCGCTCGGACTTCCCGGCCACCGAGCCGTCCACCTGGACCTTCCCGGCGGCGGCCAGCTCTGCGGCCTTGGTGCGGGAGAAACCGAACATCCGGGAGATGGCGGCGTCGACGCGCTCGCCCTCCAGGCCGTCCGGTACGGGCAGGGTGCGGATCTCGGGGTGCGTACTCACCAGTCGAGTATGCCTTGCGCGACACGCTCCCCGTGCAGCCCGGTCAGTCCTTGTGGACGGTCCCGTCGGGGTCCAGGCCCTTGAAGGACAGGATCACGATGAGGATGCCGCCGCAGACGATGGCGGAGTCGGCGAGGTTGAAGACGGCGAAGTGCTTGGGGGCGATGAAGTCGACCACCGCGCCCTCGAACACGCCGGGTGCCCGGAAGAGCCGGTCGGTGAGGTTGCCGAGCGCACCGCCCAGGAGGAGACCCAGGGCGATGGCCCACGGCAGGCTGTAGAGCTTGCGGGCCAGCCGGACGATCACCACGATCACGCCGGCGGCGATGATGGTGAAGATCACGGTGAACGCCTCGCCGAACCCGAACGCGGCGCCCGCGTTCCGGATCGCCCGGAACTGCAGCCAGTCGCCGATGATGTCGATCGGCGGCTGATGCTCCAGCTTGGCGACCACGATCATCTTCGTGACCAGGTCGAGCAGATAGGCCACGACGGCCACGCTCAGGAGAACGAGGACCTTCCGCTTGCCCCGGCCCGCGTTGACGTCGGCGTCTGCGGCCGTGCTGCCGCCCTCGTCCGTGCCCTCGGCCTCGGGATTGTCCGGCGTACCGATGATGCGCTCCGCCTCTGCCACGTAAGTCCCTCAACCCTAGGTGCCTGCCTTCGGATGAGGGTACGACACACCTGTGCGGATCAGCCGCGCCGCTCCTGCTTCTGCTTGTCCTCGACGCACAGGGTGGCCCGGGGGAAGGCCTGCATGCGCGCCTTGCCGATCGGTTTGCCACAGATCTCGCAGAGCCCGTACGTCCCCGCCTCCAGCCGGGCGAGCGCCCGCTCGGTCTGCTCCAGCATCTCCTGGGCGTTGGCGGCCAGGGCCAGCTCGTGCTCGCGGGTGATGTTCTTGGTACCGGTGTCGGCCTCGTCGTCGCCCGCGCCGTCGCCGGAGTCCCGCATCAGCCCGGCGAGGGCCGCGCCGGACGTCTCCAGCTCCGTACGGAGCCGCAGGATCTCGCTGGTCAGCACGGTGCGGGCCTCGGTGACCTCCTCGGGCGTCCAGGGGTCCTCCCCGGGCCGGACGGCCAGCTCGTCCGGGGCGGCGGCACGGGCGGGCGGCACCGGGGCCGTGGCCTGTGCGCCTGCTGCGGGACGACTCGCGCTCTTCTTGGCTACCACCGTGGGGGCTCCCGTCTGCTCGGCGGCGCGGGCCGCCTCCGTGGCCGCCGGTGCGGCCTTCTTCGCGGTCTTCTTGGCGGTGCTCTTCTTGGCGGCGGGCTTGTCGCCGGCCGCCGCCTTCTTGGCCGCGGTCTTCTTGGCGGCGGCCTTCTTCACCGTCTTCTTCGCTGCCTTCTTCGCCACCATGGCCGCGGCCCCTTCACATATTGTGATCTTGCTCGCGAATCGTGCTGGGACGATAAATCGACTCCAGCCCCGCGGCAACGGGGCACGCCGCCCTCTCCCCTCCCCCGTGTCCGGTCGTGGCGCGCCTGCCTCCGTTGTTCCCAGCTCCCCGCCCGGTAATCCGGCCCCCGCGCCTCGCCGGGAAGTGCTCCTACCCCGTCCCGCCACTCGGGTCACGCCCACGCGCCCCCGGTAAACCGGTCGGCCGTCGCCCGTACGGGCCCGTACACTGGCCCCAGCGAGAGGCATCGACGGGACGAGTAGCGCCGTACGCAGCCAGCAGCGACCCGGGGACGGTGGGAGCCCGGGGGCGAGCGCGATGTGAAGATCACCCCTGAGCCGCCGGAAGAACGCCTTGGACACGTGGGTCACGCCCACGGACACCCAGGCCACTAGACCCGGCATCGCGACCCCAATGAGGGGGCCACGGGCTGCGCCCGGGGCCAAGGAGGGTGGTACCGCGGGAGCCGAGACGCTCTCGTCCCTCCGACGGAAGTGGAAGACATCCGTTGGAGGAAGCCGCACATGACATCGCCGCAGTACCGCCAGGTACCCGCCCAGGTCGACCTGCCCGCGCTGGAGCACGCCGTGCTCGACTTCTGGCGGGAGAACAAGGTCTTCGCCAAGAGCCTCGACCAGTCCGAGGGCCGCCCCGAGTGGGTCTTCTACGAGGGCCCGCCCACCGCCAACGGCATGCCGGGCGCCCACCACATCGAGGCCCGCGTCTTCAAGGACGTCTTCCCCCGCTTCCGCACCATGCAGGGCTACCACGTCGGCCGGAAGGCCGGCTGGGACTGTCACGGCCTGCCTGTCGAGCTCGCGGTGGAGAAGGAGCTGGGCTTCAACGGCAAGAAGGACATCGAGGCGTTCGGCATCGCCGAGTTCAACGCCAAGTGCCGTGACTCGGTGACCCGGCACACCGACGCGTTCGCCGAGCTGACGACCCGCATGGGCTACTGGGTCGACCTGGACGACGCCTACCGCACGATGGACCCGGAGTACGTGGACTCCGTGTGGTGGTCGCTCAAGGAGATCTTCACCAAGGACCTGCTGGTCCAGGACCACCGGGTCGCCCCCTGGTGCCCCCGCTGCGGCACGGGCCTCTCCGACCACGAGCTGGCCCAGGGGTACGAGACGGTCGTCGACCCGTCGGTCTTCGTCCGCTTCCCCCTGACCTCCGGCACGCTGGCCGGCGAGGCTGCGCTCCTGGTCTGGACGACCACGCCGTGGACGCTGGTCTCCAACACGGCGGTCGCCGCGCACCCCGGGGTCCGCTACGTCGTCGCGACGAACGGCGAGGAGAAGCTCGTCGTCGCCGAGCCGCTGGTGGAGAAGGCGCTGGGCGAGGGCTGGGAGGTGACCGGCCAGTCGTTCACCGGCGCGGAGATGGAGCGCTGGACGTACGAGCGCCCCTTCACCCTCGTCGACTTCCCGGCCGAGGCCCACTACGTGGTCAACGCCGAGTACGTCACCACCGAGGACGGTACGGGTCTGGTCCACCAGTCCCCCGCGTTCGGCGCCGACGACCTCCAGGTCTGCCGTGCGTACGGCCTCCCGGTGGTCAACCCGGTCCGCCCCGACGGCACATTCGAGGAAGACCTCCCCCTGGTCGGCGGCGTCTTCTTCAAGAAGGCCGACGAGACGCTCACCGCGGACCTGGACGCGCGCGGCAAGCTCTTCCGCCACGTCCCTTACGAGCACAGCTACCCACACTGCTGGCGCTGCCACACGGCGCTGCTCTACTACGCGCAGCCCTCCTGGTACATCAGGACGACGGCCATCAAGGACCGTCTTCTTGAAGAGAACGAGAAGACCAACTGGTTCCCGGACTCGGTCAAGAACGGCCGCTTCGGCGACTGGCTGAACAACAACGTCGACTGGGCGCTGTCCCGTAACCGCTACTGGGGCACGCCGCTGCCGATCTGGCGCTGCGAGGACGACCACCTGACGTGCGTGGGCTCGCGAGCCGAACTGACGGAGCTGACGGGCCGGGACCAGTCGTCCCTCGACCCCCACCGTCCGTTCATCGACGAGATCACCTTCACCTGCACGCACGAGAACTGCCAGCTGGAGGCGTACCGCGTCCCGGAGGTCATCGACGCCTGGTACGACTCGGGTTCGATGCCGTTCGCGCAGTGGGGCTACCCGTACAAGAACAAGGAGATCTTCGAGAGCCGCTACCCGGCGCAGTTCATCTCGGAGGCCATCGACCAGACCCGCGGCTGGTTCTACACGATGATGGCGGTCGGCACGCTGGTCTTCGACAAGTCGTCCTACGAGAACGTGGTCTGCCTGGGCCACATCCTCGCCGAGGACGGCCGCAAGATGTCCAAGCACCTGGGCAACATCCTCCAGCCGATCCCGCTGATGGACCAGCACGGGGCGGACGCGGTGCGGTGGTTCATGGCGGCGGGCGGCTCCCCCTGGGCAGCACGCCGGGTGGGCCACGGCACGATCCAGGAGGTCGTCCGCAAGACGCTCCTGACGTACTGGAACACGGTGGCTTTCCAGGCCCTGTACGCACGTACCTCGTCCTGGGCCCCGTCGGCGGCCGACCCGGCCCCGGCGGACCGCACGGTCCTGGACCGCTGGCTGCTGAGCGAACTCAACGCGCTGGTCGACCAGATGACCGTCGCGATGGAGAGCTACGACACCCAGCGCGCCGGCAAGCTGCTCTCGGCGTTCGTGGACGACCTCTCCAACTGGTACGTACGCCGCTCGCGCCGCCGCTTCTGGCAGGGCGACAAGGCGGCACTGCGCACGCTGCACGAGGTCGTCGAGACGGTGACCCGGCTGATGGCCCCGCTGGTCCCGTTCATCACGGAGCGGGTGTGGCAGGACCTGATCACGCCGGTCACACCGGACGCCCCGGAGTCGGTGCACCTGGCGTCCTGGCCCAAGGCGGAGGTTGCGGCGATCGACCCGACCCTCTCCTCCCAGATGGCGCTGGTGCGCCGCCTGGTGGAGCTGGGCCGCGCGACGCGCGCCGAGTCGGGCGTGAAGACGCGCCAGCCGCTGTCGCGCGCGCTGGTGGCGGCGACGGGCTTCGACTCGCTCTCCCCCGAGCTGCGGGCGCAGATCACGGAAGAGCTGAACGTCACATCCCTCGCCTCGCTCTCGGAGGTGGGCGGCTCGCTGGTCGACACGACGGCGAAGGCGAACTTCCGGGCGCTGGGCAAGCGGTTCGGCAAGGGCGTGCAGGCGGTGGCCAAGGCGGTCGCGAACGCGGACGCGGCAGCGCTCTCCCTGGCCCTGCGCGAAGGCACGGCGTCGGTGGAGGTGGAGGGCGAGCTGATCACCCTCACCCCCGACGAGGTGATCATCACGGAGACCCCGCGCGAGGGCTGGTCGGTCGCCTCGGACTCGGGCGCGACGGTGGCCCTGGACCTGGAGATCACTCCCGAGCTGCGCCGGGCGGGCCTGGCCCGTGACGCGATCCGCCTGATCCAGGAGGCCCGCAAGAACAGCGGCCTGGATGTGGCGGACCGCATCGCCGTCCGCTGGACGACGACGTCCCCGGCAACGGCGGAGGCCCTCACGGAGCACGCCCCCCTGATCTCCGAGGAGGTCCTGGCCGTGGACTACGCGGAGGGCGAGGCGGACGAGACGTACGGCACGCCGTTCGAGGACGAGGGCCTGGGGCTGACGTTCCGCCTGCGCAAGCGGTAGGGGTAGCCCGCACGAAGGGGAAGGGCCCGCCGGGAAGGATCCCGGCGGGCCCTTCCGCATCCCCGCTCAGGGGCTCCGCCTCCGAACCCCCGCGCCTCAATCGCCGGCGGGGCTCAGAAGATGTCCTCAAGCGCCGGACGGGCTGGATGTACCCTCCCGCACCCGAGAAGCCGAGGCCGGGCATTTTCAGCCCCTCCGGTGTTTGAGGAGCGGGGTCCGGGGCGGAGCCCCGAAACCCAGCCCGCCCGGCGCTTGAGGGCAAAGGGGCCCGGGCCCCCGCCCACGGCAAAGGGCCGGGCCCCGGGAAAACCCGGGGCCCGGCCCTCAGCCTGCCGACGGCTACGCGCTCAGCGAGCGCGCACCGCTCAGTTGTCGTCCTCGTCGATCAGGAACCCACGCATCGGTGAAGGAGCCTGCTGCATCGGCTGCGGCGCCTGCGGCCGCACCGGCGCCATCGGCTGCGTCATGGCCGGCGACATCTGCTGCTGGCCACCGTAGGACGGTCCGCTGCCCATCGACTGACCGCCGCCCATCTGCTGGCCGCCGTGGCCACCGTGGGTGGAGCCGCCCATGGAGTGCCCCATCGCACCCGCACCGGCCGGAGCCAGCGAGGGGGACGGCGGCAGCGAAGCGGCGGCCGGCGTCCGCGGCGGGGCGAGCGAGTCGTCCGCCTGGGTCTCCAGCTGGCGCAGCTGGCTCTCCAGGTAGGACTTCAGCCGCGTGCGGTACTCGCGCTCGAAGCCACGCAGGTCCTCGACCTTGCGCTCGAGCGTCGCGCGGGCCGACTCCAGCGAGCCCATCGCCACGCGGTGCTTCTCCTGCGCGTCCCGCTCCAGGGCGTCGGCCTTGGCACGCGCGTCGCGCTCCAGGCCCTCGGCGCGGCTGCGCGCCTCGCCGACGATCTTGTTGGCCTCGGAACGGGCCTCCGCGATCGCCTGGTCGGCGGTCTGCTGCGCGAGCGAGAGGACACGGGCGGCGCTGTCGCCACCGGGGCCCTGCCCCTGCTGCTGCATCTGCGGCGGCTGCATCTGCTGCATCTGCTGCTGGGGGTGCTGACCCATGGGGCCGCCCATCGGGCCACCCATGGGACCGCCCTGCATCGGGCCGGGGCCGTGCGGGCCCTGCGGACCGGGACCGTGGCCACCCTGGGGGCCGTGGCCGCTGGGACCTGCGGGCAGCTGCGGCGCGCCACCGGGCAGCTGGGGCGGACCCATCTGCGGGGGCTGCTGCTGCTGCGGCGGTCCAGATATGGCGGCGGGAACGGGCGCACCGGGGCGGTCCTGCTGCTCCGGGGGCTTGCGCATACCCTGCTGCTGTTGCTGCTGCTGGTTCTGCGCGGCGGCGCGCGTCGCAGCGGCCAGTTTGGCGCGCAGGTCCTCGTTCTCACGGAGCAGACGGGTCAGCTCCGATTCGACCTCGTCGAGAAAGGCATCGACCTCGTCCTCGTCATAGCCTTCTCGGAGGCGGACGGTCGTGAACTGCTTGTTCCGCACGTCCTCGGGGGTCAACGGCATCTCTTCTTCACCTCTACGTAGTCGTCGGCAGTCGGCAAGACCGTATCGCTCACAACCTGACCACAACGCTGATCAGGATGTAGACGATGATCATCAGAACGAAGAAGGACAGGTCGAGTGCCACGCCCCCGAGACGCAGCGGCGGGATGAACCGCCGCAGAAGCTTGAGCGGTGGATCGGTGACAGTGTAGGTGGCCTCAAGTACGACCACCATCGCCTTGCCGGGTTGCCATGAACGTGCGAACTGGAAGACATAGTCCATGACCAGCCGGAAGATCAGCACGATGAGGAAACACATCAGCGCGATATAGACCACATCCAGTGCGACGCCCATGTCTCGCGCTTCCCTCTCCCCTGGCTCTCGTCAGCTCCGGCCTCGCGGCCGGCACCGGCCTTGCGGCCGGGTCGTTCCCGGTGTCGTGTTCTCAGCTCTGGTTGAAGAATCCGCCCTCTGCGATGCGGGCCTTGTCCTCCGCCGTGACATCGACGTTAGCAGGCGACAACAGGAACACCTTCTGCGTCACGCGTTCAATGCTGCCATGGAGACCGAAGACGAGTCCCGCGGCAAAGTCGACAAGTCGCTTCGCGTCCGTATCGTCCATCTCCGTGAGATTCATGATCACCGGAGTGCCCTCACGGAAGTGTTCCCCGATGGTACGGGCCTCGTTGTAGGTCCTGGGGTGCAGCGTGGTGATGCGGTACGGCTCCCGCTCGGACACGACCTTGGGCATGATCACCGGTGCGTTCTTCTCCATGTTCGGGCGTTCAGGTGTGATGGATGCCACGGGTGCGATCCGGGCGGGTCGCACGCTTTCCGCGGGGAGCTGAACCGGCTCTCGCTGGGCGGGTGGTTGCACCACTCGTACCGGTTCGTCCCTTTCGCGCTCACGCTCGCGGTCGCGCTCCCGTTCCCGCTCCACCTGGTGCGGGGGCTGGTGCCGCCGCCGGTCGCGCTCGGGCTCCGGCTCAGGTTCGAATTCGTCATCGGGGTCGAACCCCGGACCGTCGTACCCATCGTCCTCCACGAGGCCGAGGTAGACCGCCATCTTGCGCATCGCGCCGGCCATGCTCCGAGTCCTCCGCTCTGTGGTGGATCGGCATTCGTCACCAAGTGCCAGCGATCCACTGTGGTCTGCCCGCTAGAAGTGGGAATGACCATATTTTCTGCTGTGGTCCGACTTGCTTCGCGACGTTACCCGAGCCGGGGTCGGACTCCGAGTACCGCCGTACCGACGCGTACATGTGTCGCTCCGGCCGCCACCGCGTCCTCCAGATCCCCGCTCATACCAGCGGAGACCATGTTCGCAGCCGGATGACCGGCGCGCAGGCGGGATGAGATTTCCATCAGCCGGTCGAACGCGGCCCGTTGCCGGCCGGCGTACTCCCCGGCCAGGGGTGCCACGGTCATCAGCCCGTCGAGCCGGAGCCCGGGGGCCGCGTCGACCGCGACCGCCAACTCCTCGACGCCGTCCGGCGCGACACCGCCGCGCTCACCGCGCTCACCGCTCTCCGCGTCCAGGGCGACCTGGATCAGACAGCCGAGTTCGCGATCCCCGCGCACCGCGGCGGCGGAGAGGGCGGTGACCAGCTTGGCGCGGTCCACCGACTGCACCACATCGGCATAACTGGTCACGGAGCGAACCTTGTTCGTCTGCAATTGTCCGACAAAGTGCCATGTCAGCGAAAGATCCGCACAAGCGGCGACCTTGGGGGCGGCGTCCTGGTCACGGTTCTCCGCGACATGGCGCACCCCGAGCTGATGCAGGATCCGCACATCGCTCGCGGGGTAGGTCTTGGTGACCACGATCAGGGTCACTTCCTCCCGCTTGCGCCCCGCGGCGGCACAGGCGGAGACGATCCTTTCCTCCACCTGCGCGAGATTCGCCGCGAGTTCTGCCTTACGGTCCGTCATGCCCTATCCGTCCAACCAGACATATCCGGCGAGCCGCCCGGTGGTGCGGTCGCGGCGGTACGAGAAGTGGTCGCCCGATTCCCGGGTGCAGTGCGGCGAGGAGTGCCGGTCCGTCACGCCGAGGGCGGCGAGCTGGGCGTGGACTCCGCCGGTGACGTCCACCGCCGGGGTTCCCCAGCTGGTCTCGGACCAGGTGCCGGGGACGGCCTCGGCGACCTCGGCCCGCATCGCGTCCGGCACTTCATAGCACCGTCCGCAGACGGCCGGTCCGGTGTGGGCGATGATCCGGGAGGGGTGTGCGCCGAGCGCGGCCATGGCCTCGACCGCCGCCGGAACGACTCCGGCGACCAGTCCCGGCCGCCCCGCGTGCGCCGCCCCGGCGACTCCGGCGACCGGGTCGGCGAGCAGGACGGGGGTGCAGTCTGCGGTGAGGACCGCGAGCGGCAGCCCGCGCCGGGCGGTCACCACCGCGTCCACGGCCGGAATCTCAGCGTCCGCACCCCAGGGTCCGTCCACCACCGCGACGTCCCGGCCGTGCACCTGGTTCATCCAGACGACGAGCGCCGGGTCGATACCGAGGTCGCGCGCGGCACGCTCCCGGTTCGCGCCGACGGCGGCGGGGTCGTCTCCGACCGCGCCGCCGAGGTTGAGTTCGCCGTACGGAGCGGCGCTCACTCCGCCCCACCGGTCGGTGAAGGCGAAGTGAGCGCTGCCCGTGACGGTTGCCGTCCGGTGCTGATCTATCACTTCAAGAAGTCCGGTACGTCCAGCTCTTCGGCCTGGGTGTCCTGGTAGGGACGGGCCGGCGGGACGTGCGGCGGAGAGACGGGCGGCAGCGCGCTCTCGCTCGAAGCCGACGTGGGGGCGGGCTCGGCCGGGGCCGGGCTCTCCTCGCGCGGGGGTACGGAACCGAGTCCGCCGGACGGGCGCGCGGCCTCGGGGGCGGACCGGGCCGGGGTGGCCGGCTCCTCGCGCTTGGTGCTGTTCGCACCGAGGACGTTCTCCCGGCGGGCCGGCGGCTGTCCGCCGTCGAAGCCCGCTGCGATCACGGTGACCCGGACCTCGTCGCCCAGGGCGTCGTCGATGACGGCGCCGAAGATGATGTTGGCCTCGGGGTGGGCCGCCTCGCTCACCAGCTGGGCGGCCTCGTTGATCTCGAAGAGACCGAGGTCGCTGCCGCCGGAGATGGAGAGCAGAACCCCGCGGGCGCCGTCGATGGAGGCTTCCAGGAGGGGCGAGGAGATCGCCATCTCCGCGGCCGCCACCGCGCGGTCGTCGCCGCGCGCCGAGCCGATGCCCATGAGCGCCGATCCGGCCTCGGACATGACCGACTTGACGTCGGCGAAGTCGAGGTTGATCAGGCCGGGGGTGGTGATGAGGTCGGTGATGCCCTGGACACCCGAGAGCAGCACCTGGTCGGCCGACTTGAACGCGTCGAGCACGCTGACCTGACGGTCCGAGATGGACAGCAGGCGGTCGTTGGGGATGACGATGAGGGTGTCGACCTCTTCGCGGAGCTCGGCGATGCCGTCCTCCGCCTGGTTCGCGCGTCGCCGGCCCTCGAAGGTGAACGGGCGGGTGACCACGCCGATCGTCAGGGCGCCCAGCGAGCGCGCGATGTTGGCGACGACGGGTGCGCCGCCGGTGCCGGTGCCGCCGCCTTCGCCGGCGGTGACGAAGACCATGTCGGCCCCCTTGAGGACCTCCTCGATCTCCTCACGGTGGTCCTCTGCCGCCTTACGACCGACGGCCGGGTTCGCCCCGGCGCCGAGGCCCCGGGTGAGTTCGCGGCCGACGTCGAGCTTGACGTCGGCGTCGCTCATCAACAGGGCCTGTGCGTCCGTGTTGATCGCGATGAACTCGACGCCCTTGAGGCCGACCTCGATCATTCGGTTGATGGCATTGACACCACCGCCGCCGACACCGATGACCTTGATGACTGCGAGGTAGTTCTGCGGTGCTGCCACGTCGAAGGCCTCTCGCCTCGAGTTACGTGTCGTCGCTCTGCGGTGGCCCCGCGGCGACGACTGATGTCGATGGGGACGGTCCGAACGCCGACCCAAACCCTAACGTTCAAGTTTAGGGTTACCAGTGTGTCTGCTTCCTGGACTCTTCCGAACAGGACACTAAGTCGACAAGTGGCGCACGTTCAACGAACACGCCGAACCTCCCGTTTTTCTTTTCACCCTATGTGATCACCCGTAGCGCTGACCAACCAGGGGGCTGGCCAGCACAAATGCCCGTCAACTGCCCGATACCGCCGGGGCGGTGGGAGCGGTTACGTCGAACTGTCCCGCTTTGGGCTCAGCCTTCATGAGCGCGGAGAGGATGAGCGCCTTCGCCGCGCCGTCCTCGCCGCTGCCCCAGATCACCTCGCGGTCCCGGGTGAGCCGCAAGGAGATCGCGTCGAACGAGGTGACCCGGACGACCTCGGTGTCCTTGGCGACGGCGGCGGGAAGGTCGCCGGTGACCCGGACCGCTTCCCGCAACAGACGGTCACCGCCGAAGCGGCGGAGGCTCGCGGACGGTTCGGGCTTCAGCTCCAACAGGGGCACGCCCTTCGGGGCCCGGTCCACGGTGGCAAAGCGCACGCCCTTGGCGTCCACTTCCACGAACTTCCCGCCCTTTTCGACCAGAAGCACCGGCTTCCGCTCCGTCACCTTAAGGCCGATTCCGTTCGGCCAGGACCGAACGACATCAACTCTGTCGATACGAGGCAACTTCTGGCGCAACCGGCGTTCCATCCCGTCGGTGTCCACGGAGACCAGCGGGGCGCCGACCGGCGTCGCGGCAACCGCTTCCACTTCTTCGCGGGTCAGGACCTCGACGCCGCTCGTGGTGACCTTCTCGACGCGGAGCCAGGAGGAGCCGTAGAGCGCCCAGATCACGAACGCGGTGAGCAGGGCGGCCGCGGCCCCGATCAGGATCAGCAGGGCACGGCGGCTGATCCGGGGCCCCTCGGGGCCGATGTGCGGCGGGCGGGCGGAGGTGTCCGCCCGTCCGGGTGCGCCGCGCTGGGCGGTCGTCGGTCCGGCCACGCTCGCTCCTTCGCCGGACCCGGGACGCCCGCCCCGGGTCCGCACCGCATCGCGCCGTACGCCTAGCGGCGCGCGGCAATCGCTTCGTACACCATGCCGACGAGCAGGTCGTCGGCGTCGCGCCGGCCGAACTCGGCGGCGGCGCGGGACATTTCGTACAGCCGGTGGGGGTCCGACAGCACCGGCAGGACGTTGGACTGCACCCACTCCGGGGTGAGCGCCGCGTCGTCCACCAGCAGGCCGCCGCCGGCGTTGACCACCGGCTGGGCGTTGAGCCGCTGTTCGCCGTTGCCGATGGGCAGCGGGACGTAGGCGGCGGGGAGCCCGACGGCGGAGAGTTCGGCGACGGTCATCGCGCCCGCGCGGCAGAGCATCATGTCGGCCGCGGCGTACGCGAGATCCATCCGGTCCACGTACGGTACCGGGATGTAGGGCGGCATCCCGGGCATGTTGTCGATTCGCGGCAATTCGTTCTTCGGGCCCACCACATGGAGGATCTGGATCCCCGAGCGCTGGAGCAGCGGCGCGACCCGCTGGACCACCTCGTTGAGGTGGCGTGCGCCCTGCGAGCCGCCGGAGACCAGCAGCGTGGGGAGGTTGGGGTCGAGGCCGAAGGCGGCGCGGGCCTCCGGACGGACCCGGGCCCGGTCCAGGGTGGCGATGGTGCGGCGCAGCGGGATGCCGATGTAGCGGGCGCCGCGCAGCTTGCTGTCCGGGGTGGAGACGGCGACCCCGTGGGCGTACCGCGAGCCGATCTTGTTGGCCAGGCCCGGGCGGGCGTTGGCCTCGTGGACGACGATCGGTACGCCGACGCGCTTGGCGGCCAGGTAGCCCGGCAGGGCGACATAGCCGCCGAAGCCGACCACGCAGTCCGCCTTCGTGCGCTCCAGGACCTGCTCGGCGGCCTTGATCGTGCCGCGCAGCCGGCCCGGGACGGTGATCAGTTCGGGCGTGGGCTTACGCGGCAGCGGGACGGCGGGGATGAGCGCCAGCTCGTACCCCCGCTCGGGTACGAGCCTGGTCTCCAGGCCGCGTTCCGTGCCGAGGGCCGTGATTCCCACGGTCGGGTCCTGCCTGCGCAGGGCGTCTGCGAGGGCAAGCGCGGGCTCGATGTGTCCGGCGGTCCCCCCGCCGGCGAGTACGACATGCACCGAAATTCACCGCTCTCCGGACGAACGCTTCTTGACGCGCCGTCTCATCGTCTTCCATCTCACCCCGGGCTTCCGCATGGCCAGGGCCGTCTTCGCCGCGGGGTCCTCCCGTGCGAAGGCGATCATCAGCCCGACCGCGAACATCGTCGGCAGCAGGGCCGATCCCCCGTAGGAGAACAGCGGGAGCGGGACCCCGGCGATCGGCAACAGGCCGAGCACCGCACCGATGTTGATCACGGCCTGGGCCGTGATCCACGTGGTCACGCCTCCCGCGGCATACCGTACGAAGGGGTCCTCCGTGCGTCCGGCCACGCGGATACCCGCATAGCCTAGAGCCGCGAAGAGGGCGAGCACGGACAGCGTCCCCGCCAGACCCAGTTCCTCACCGGTGATCGCGAAGATGAAGTCCGTGTGGGGTTCCGGGAGTTGGCCCCATTTTTCCACACTCGCACCCAGCCCGGAACCGAACCATCCGCCGGACGCCAGAGCATAGATTCCGTGGGCGGCCTGCCAGCAGCCGCCCTCCGGATCGGGTTCGCTGACGCCCATGCAGGCGAGCCGGGACATCCGGTTGGGGCTGGTCCTGATCAGCAGGAACGCGAGGACCGCGGCAAAGCCGAGGACCCCGGCGAAGAGGCGGGTGGGGGCGCCGGCCAGCCAGAGCAGACCGAACAGGATCGCCGTGAGAATGATCGCTGTTCCCATGTCGCCGCCGAGCATGATCAGTCCGAGCAGCATGAAGGCGACCGGGACGAGCGGCACGAGCATGTGCTTCCACTGCGTCAGCAACCGCTTGTCCTGCTTGCGGGCCAGCAGGTCCGCCCCCCACAGGATGAGGGCCAGCTTGCCGAACTCGCTGGGCTGCAGCTGGAACGGGCCGCCCAGGTAGAGCCAGTTCTGGTTGCCGTTGACCGACATCCCTATCCCCGGCACCTGGACCAGGACCATCAGGAAGACGGTGACCATCAGTATCGGGTAGGCGAGGCCCCGGTGGAGCTTCACCGGCATCCGGGCGGCGATCAGCATCAGCCCGCCCCCGATGACGGCGGCGAGGAACTGCTTGCCGAAGAAGTACGTCGCGGGCTTGCTGATGTCCAGCGCCTTGATCATCGAGGCGGAGTAGACCATCACCAGGCCCAGCACGGTGATCAGGAGGCTGGAGCCGAGGATCACGTAGTAGGCGGTCAGGGGCCGGTCCCAGGCCCGCCGCGCCCGCTCGTAGGCCCGGCGCGGTCCGCCGTCGCGCCCGGAGCGCGGGGTACGGGAGCCGGACCCGCCGCGTCCGGAGCCACGGGGTGTCTCGGGGCGCCGGGCGCCGGTGGCGAGCCGTCCGCGCAGGGCGAGCCCGGGAGGCAGGGGTACGCCTGCGGGGGCGGGCGCCGCGGTGAGGGGGCGGGGTACCGAGGCCCGTGCGCTCTCCCGCCGTACGGCGAATCTCTCGTCGGCCGGCATTGTCGCTGTCCCCTCCACTGCTCGTGCCCGGGGCCCGTGACCCCGGCCGCGGAGGCCCGGTCGGTCAGGCGCTCTCGTCGGCGCGTGCGCGGACCGCGTCCGCGAACGCCTCGCCCCGCTTGTTGTAGTTGGTGAACATGTCCATCGAGGCACAGGCCGGGGCCAGCAGTACCGTATCGCCCGGCCGGGCGAGCTCGGCGGCCCGCGCGACCGCTTCGGACATCGCCCCAGTGTCGGTCCGTTCGAGGTCGACCACCGGGACCTCCGGGGCGTGTCGCGTCAGGGCTTCGTGGATCAGGGCGCGGTCGGCGCCCATCAGCACGACGCCGCGCAGCCGCTTGGCCGCGCCGGTGACCAGCTCGTCGAAGGTGGCGCCCTTGGCGAGGCCGCCCGCGATCCAGACGATGGAGTCGTAGGCGGCCAGCGAGGCCTCGGTGGCGTGGGTGTTGGTGGCCTTGGAGTCGTCCACGTAGGCGACTTCGCCGATGTCCGCGACGTGTTCGATGCGGTGGGCGTCGGGCCGGAAGGCGCGCAGCCCGTCGCGTACGGCGGCCGGCTCGACGCCGAAGGCGCGGGCGAGGGCGGCGGCCGCGAGGGCGTTGGCGATGTTGTGCGGGGCGGGCGGGTTGACGTCGGAGACCTCGGCCAGTTCCTGCGCCTGCTTCTGGCGGTTGGCGACGAACGCCCGGTCGACGAGGATGCCGTCGACCACGCCGAGCTGGGAGGGGCCGGGGGCGCCGAGGGTGAAGCCGATGGCGCGGCAGCCCTCCTCGACGTCGGCCTCGCGGACCAGGTCCTCGGTGGCCGGGTCGGCGACGTTGTAGACGCAGGCCACGGTGTTGCCCTCGTAGACCCGGCCCTTGTCGGCGGCGTACGCCTCCATCGAGCCGTGCCAGTCGAGGTGGTCGGGGGCCAGGTTGAGGACGGCGGCGGAGTGGGCGCGCAGGGAGGGCGCCCAGTGCAGCTGGTAGCTGGAGAGTTCGACGGCGAGGACGTCGTACTCCGTCTCGCCGAGCACCGCGTCCAGCAGCGATACGCCGATGTTGCCGACGGCCGCGGTGCGCAGGCCCGCCGCCTCCAGGATGGAGGCCAGCATGCGTACGGTCGTGGTCTTGCCGTTGGTTCCGGTGACCGCGAGCCAGGGGGCGGCCTTCTTGCCGTTGTCGCCGCGCAGGCGCCAGGCCAGTTCGACGTCGCCCCAGACCGGGACGCCCGCCTCGGCGGCAGCCAGGAAGAGCGGCTTGTCCGGCTGCCAGCCGGGGGCGGTGACGACGAGTTCCGTGGACGGCGGCAGGGTCGCGCCGTCGCCGAGGCGCACGGTGATGCCGAGCGCCTCCAGTTCGGCCGCCTGCGCGCGGGCGCGTTCGTCGTCGCCGTCGTTGACGACGGTGACGAGCGCGCCGCGCTCGTGCAGGGCGCGGGCAGCGGGGATTCCGCTGACGCCGAGCCCGGCGACGGTGACGTGCTTGCCCTGCCAGTCCACGGTGCTCACTTCTTGGCTGCCCATCCCGCGTAGAAGAGGCCGAGTCCGACGATCACGCACATGCCCTGGATGATCCAGAAGCGGACCACGACAAGGACCTCGGACCACCCCTTGAGTTCGAAGTGGTGCTGGAGCGGCGCCATGCGGAACACGCGCTTGCCGGTCATCTTGAACGAACCGACCTGGATGACCACGGACATGGTGATCATCACGAAGAGGCCGCCGAGGATGGCGAGCAGGAACTCGGTGCGCGACAGGATCGCGAGGCCCGCGAGCGCGCCGCCGAGGGCGAGCGAGCCGGTGTCGCCCATGAAGATCTTGGCGGGCGAGGTGTTCCACCACAGGAAGCCGAAGCAGGCGCCCATCAGGGCTGCGGCGACGACGGCGAGGTCGAGCGGGTCGCGCACCTCGAAACAGGCGCTGGGGTTGGTCAGGTTGTCCGCGTTGGCGCAGGACTCCTGGAACTGCCAGAGGCCGATGAAGGTGTAGGCGCCGAAG
Source organism: Streptomyces globisporus C-1027 (assembly GCF_000261345.2). NCBI lineage: Bacteria > Bacillati > Actinomycetota > Actinomycetes > Kitasatosporales > Streptomycetaceae > Streptomyces > Streptomyces globisporus. The sequence goes on from NZ_CP013738.1 coordinate 1,873,089, forward strand.
ACCATGACCGAGGCGCCGGTGGCCAGACCGTCGAGGCCGTCGGTGAGGTTCACGCCGTTGGACATGGCGAGGATCATGAACAGCGCCCAGACGCAGAACAGCACCGGGCCGATCGACCAGCCGAAGTCCTCGACGAACGAGAGCCGGGTGGAGGCCGGGGTGTATTCCATCGAGTTGGGGAACTGGAGCGAGAGCACCGCGAACGCGATGCCGACGATCAGCTGTCCGGCCATCTTCGCCTTGGCCCGCAGACCGAGCGAACGCTGCTTGACGATCTTGATGTAGTCGTCGAGGAAGCCGACGAGGCCCATGCCCGCCATGAGGAACAGCACGAGGACACCGGAGTAGCGGATGTCCTCACCCGTGATGATCTTCGCGAGCAGGTACGCGATGATCGTCGCCAGGATGAAGGCGATGCCGCCCATCGTGGGCGTGCCCTTCTTGCTGCCGTGGGTGCGCGGGCCGTCGTCCCGGATGAACTGCCCGTAGCCCTTGCGGGCCAGCAGCTTGATCAGCAGCGGGGTACCGACCAGGGTCAGGAAGAGCCCGATGGCCCCCGCGAAGAGGATCTGCCTCATCGGCCGGCGACCTCGCCCTCGGTCGAGTTCTCCAGCAGTGCCTGGGCGACCTTCTCCAGGCCGACCGACCGGGACGCCTTCACCAGCACGACGTCTCCCGGGCGCAGTTCACTGCGCAACAGGTCGACGGCCGCCTGTGCGTCGGACACGTGCACCGACTCCTCACCCCACGAACCCTCGTTATATGCGCCCAGTTGCAGCCAGGAGGCTTCTGTCCCCCCGACAGCGACGAGCTTGCTGACGTTGAGCCGGACGGCGAGCCGTCCGACCGCGTCGTGCTCGGCGAGCGACGCGTCACCGAGCTCGGCCATCTGGCCGAGCACCGCCCAGGTGCGTCCCCCGTCGGCCCCTCGGGCCTGGCCCATGGCGGCCAGCGCACGCAGTGCGGCTCTCATGGATTCGGGGTTCGCGTTGTAGGCGTCGTTGACAACCGTCACACCGTCCCCGCGCTCGGTGACCTCCATGCGCCAGCGGGAGAGGGTGCCCGCCTCCGAGAGCGCATCGGCGATCTCGGTCACGGACATGCCCAACTCATGGGCGACGGCGGCCGCGGCGAGCGCGTTCGACACGTGGTGCTCACCGTACAGGCGCATGGTCACGTCGCTGCACCCGGTGGGTGTGTGGAGCTCGAACGCGGGCCGCCCGTCGGGGGTCATCCGGACCTTCTCGCCCCGTACGTCCGCTTCGGGGGCTTCTCCGAAGAGCAGGACGCGGGCCTTGGTACGCGAGGCCATGGCGCGGACGAGCGGGTCGTCGGCGTTGAGCACGGCGCAGCCGTCCTCGGGCAGGCCCTCGACCATCTCGCCCTTGGCCTGGGCGATGGCCTCCCGGCTGCCGAACTCGCCGAGGTGCGCGGAGCCGACGTTGAGGACCAGGCCGATCCGGGGCGGGGTCAGCTCGGTGAGGTAGCGGATGTGGCCGATGCCGCGGGCACCCATCTCCAGGACCAGGTGCTCGGTCTCGGCGGTGGCGCTCAGGGCGGTGAGCGGCAGCCCGATCTCGTTGTTGAGGGAGCCGGGCGTCCAGACGGTCGGGCCGTGGCGCTGGAGGAGCTGCGCGATCAGGTCCTTGGTGGACGTCTTGCCCGCCGAGCCGGTGAGGGCGACGACGCTGGTGCCGAGGCGTTCCACGGCGGCCCGGGCGAGGGCTCCGAGCGCGCCGACGACATCGTCCACGACGATCGCCGGAACGCCGACGGGGCGGGCCGCCAGCACGGCTGCCGCGCCCGCCTCGACGGCGCGCTGGGCGTAGTCGTGGCCGTCGACCCGTTCGCCGGCGAACGCGGCGAACAGGCTGCCGGGCGCGACCTCGCGGGAGTCGATGACGACGGGTCCGGTCACGGTGACTGCCGGGTCCGGTATGTCGTGCGGCTGCCCGCCGACGATTTCGGCGATCTCGGCGAGGGAAAGGGTGATCACTTGGTCATCCCTGACTGTTGTTCTCGTGGTGAGGGGCACGGTCGGCGCCGGGGTGCGCCAGGGACCGCTCGATGGCTGCGTGCAGGACCTTGCGGTCGTCGAAGGCGCGGACCACTCCGTGGACGTCCTGGCCCTGCTCGTGGCCCTTGCCCGCCACCAGGACGGTGTCGCCCGGCTCGGCGCGGGCGACGGCGGCGGCGATGGCGGCGGCCCGGTCGGCGTCGACCAGCACGTCGCCGCGTTCGTGGACGGGGACCTCGGCGGCGCCGGAGAGCATCGCGGCGAGGATCGCGAGGGGGTCCTCGGAGCGGGGGTTGTCGGAGGTCAGGACGGCGGTGTCGGCGAGCCGGGCCGCGGCGGCGCCCATCGGGCCGCGTTTGGTGGTGTCGCGGTCGCCGCCGCAGCCGAGGACGATGTGCACCTTGCCCTCGGTGACCTTGCGCAGGGAGCGCAGGACGGACTCGACGGCGTCGGTCTTGTGCGCGTAGTCGACGACGGCGAGATAGGGCTGTCCGGCGTCCACCCTCTCCAGCCGGCCCGGGACCCCGGGGACGGCGGCGACCCCGTCGGCGGCGATCTGCGGGTCGACGCCCGCGACGGCCAGGGTGACGATCGCGGCGAGGGTGTTGGCGACGTTGAACGGGCCGGGCAGCGGGGCACGGGCGGTGATCCGCTCGCCCTTGGGGCCGACGGCGGTGAAGGTGCTGTCCTGCGGTCCGACCTCGACGTCCTCGGCGTGCCAGTCGGCGTCCGGGTGGCCCTCGGCGGAGAAGGTGGTGACGGGTACGCCGGACTCGGTGATGAGCCTGCGGCCGTACTCGTCGTCGAAGTTGACCACGCCCCGGTGGCTGCGCTCGGGGGTGAAGAGCTGGGCCTTGGCCTGGAAGTAGTCCTCCATGCCGGAGTGGAACTCCATGTGCTCCGGGCTGAGGTTGTTGAAGACGGCGACGTCGAAGACGCAGCCGTCGACCCGGCCGAGCACGAGGGCGTGGCTGGAGACCTCCATCGCGACGGCCTCGACGCCGCGTTCGCGCATGACGGCGAACAGGGCCTGGAGGTCGGTGGCTTCGGGGGTGGTGCGCTCGGACTTGATGCGCTCGTCGCCGATCCGCATCTCGACCGTGCCGATCAGCCCGGTGGGGCGTCCGGCGGCGCGCAGCCCGCCCTCGACGAGGTACGCGGTGGTGGTCTTGCCGGAGGTTCCGGTGATGCCGATCTGGAGCAGGCCGATGCCGGGCCGCCCGTAGATGTCGGCGGCCAGCTCGCCCATCACGGCCCGCGGGTTCTCGGCGACCAGGACCGGGAGGCCGGTCGCGGCGGCGCGTTCGGCGCCGGTGGGGTCGGTGAGGACGGCGACGGCACCCAGGCCCGCGGCCTGGGCCGCGAAGTCGGCGCCGTGCATACGGGCGCCGGGCAGGGCGGCGTACACGTCGCCGGGCCGCACGGCACGCGAGTCGTGCGTGATGCCGGTGACGTCACCGCTCCCGGCGGTCTCGACGCCGAGCCGGTCGGCCAGCTCGCCGAGAGGGGTGGGCCGGAGCCGGTCCGGTCGGGGCGCTCCCGGGTAGGTCACAGGCGCGTCCTTCTGAGAGGTTTGGGACTGATCAGCGTGGGGCACGGCGGTGAGCGTACCGGGCCGGTGCGGGCTCTCGCGAAGCGAGGGACCCTGGTTCCGGCGGTTCTCGTTCCGGTTCCCGGGGTCGGGGGTGATCGTTGTCACTGAGGGTTCCCTTGGAGGAGATGCTCGCGCATCCCCGTGTTCACTCGCCGGGTTTGAAGGACACCGGCAGCCGAGGGGGCTTGCTGCCGGACGGTGGGGTCTGGAGCGTCTTGAGCGCGAACTCCATGACCTGCTTGTAGATCGGGCCGCAGATCTGGCCGCCGAAGTAGCTGCCCTTGGTGGGGTTCTGGATCGCGCAGTAGACGGTGATCTGCGGGTTGTCGGCGGGGGCGAAGCCGGCGAAGGAGGCGGTGTAGCCCTTGTAGACGCCGCGGACGGGGTCGACCCGGTTGGCGGTGCCGGTCTTGCCCGCGACCCGGTAGCCGGGGATGGCGGCCTTGGTGCCGGTCCCCTCGGTGTCGTCGACGACGGACTCCAGCATGGTCGCCAGGGTCTTGGCGGTCTTCTCGCTGACCACCCGGTTCTCCTCGGGGGCCTCGGCCGGGGTGAAGCGGTCGTCGGATCCCTTGGTTCCGCGTACGAGCGTGGGGGCGACCCGTACGCCTCCGTTGGCGACCGTGGAGTAGACCGAGGCGGCCTGCACGGCGTTGATGGAGAGGCCCTGGCCGAAGGGGATCGTGAACTGCTGCGAGGTCGACCAGTCCTTCGGGTGGGCCAGCAGGCCGGGCGACTCGCCCGGGTAGCCGAGCCCGGTCTTCTGGCCGAGGCCGAACTTGCGCAGGTAGTCGTAGAGCACCTTGTTCGACTCGGCCTGGCTCTTGCCGAGCTGACCGGTCGCCAGGATGGTGCCGATGTTGCTGGACTTGGCGAGGACCCCGTTGAGCGTGAGGTACCAGGTGGGGTGGTCGACGTCGTCCTTGAAGAGGCGGTCGCCCCGGTGCAGCCGGTTGGGGACGGTGACATGGGTGCCGGGCGTGGCGGCCCCCTCCTCCAGCACGGCCGCGATCGACATGACCTTGCTGGTGGAGCCGGGCTCGTACACGTCCTGGAGGGCCGCGTTGCCGAGCTGGGCCGAGGTGGCCTCGGAGAGGTCGTTGGGGTCGTAGCCGGGTGAGTTGGCCATGGCCAGCAGCTCGCCGGTCTTCGTGTTCTGCACGATGACGTAGCCGCGGTCGGCCTTGGACTTCTCGACCTGGTCGCTGATGGCCTTCTGCGCGGCCCACTGGATGTCGCGGTCGATGGTCAGCTCGATGTCGGAACCGGGCACGGCCGGGATCTCGCTGCTGCCCGCCGTGGGGACCCGCCGGCCGCCCGCCTGGGCGTAACGGATCTTGCCGTCCTCGCCCGCCAGCTCCTTGTTCAGCTGGGACTCCAGGCCGCCGCCGCCCTTGCCGTCGGCGCTGACGAAGCCCAGTATCCCGGCGGCGAGATCCCCGTTGGGGTAGACGCGCTTGGTGGTCGGCTCCTGGAGGACACCGGCCAGGACGTTGGCTCCGGGGCCGCCCTTGAGCTGGTCCTCGGACGCCTTCTCGGCGAAGACGGCCTTGAGGTCCTTGATCTGCTTCCAGACCTGGGGGGTCTGCCGGTAGGCGAGGACGGTGTAGCGGCTCTTGGGCGCCGAGAGCTTCTTGACCAGCTCGTCGACGTCCTTGCCGAGGATCGGGGCGAGCAGCGCCGCGGCCTGCTGCGGGGCGTCGGGCGCCTTGCTCTCCCCGGGCGTGAAGAGCTTGGGGTCGGCCGTGATGTTGTGCGCGTCGACGCTGGTGGCGAGCGCGACACCGTTGCGGTCGGTGATCTCGCCGCGCTCGGCGGCGACGGTGTACTCCAGGTAGCGGTTCTTCTCGGCCTTGGCCGCGTACGCGCTGGCGTCGACGGCCTGGACCTGGAGCAGCCGGGCCACGAAGGCCAGCATGACCAGCGTCAGCCCGAGGCTGACGAGCCGCAGCCGGGGGCGCGGGCTGCCGAGGCGCAGGGAGCGGGGTGCGGTGCCGCGCCGGGTGGTGCGCCCCGGGGCGGGGCGGGGGCGGCGGGCCGGTGGGCGCGCGCCGGAGCGTCCGGATCCGGATGCCCCGTTACGGGGGCGGGCCGGTCCGGGTACGCGGCGGCGCGGCGGTTCCTTGGGCGGCACTGCGTCACCTGCCGGGGCTCGTCGGGGGCGGGCTGTTCTCCGCCGAGGGGGCGGCTGCGGGGTCCGGCGTTGTCGCGGATACGGATCCGGAGGGCGACGGGGAGCCGGAGGGGCCGGCCGACGTACCGGAGGCCGAGGGTCCGGCCGCCGGGGCGTCGGCACCGGGTGAGGCGCTGGGGCTCGGGGTGGGGCTGGGGCTCGGGCTGGGCGGCGGGGCCGTCGCTTCCGTCGGCTTGCCGCGGACCGTGCCGTCGGGGTTCAGGAAGGCGGGGCTGCCGCCGGGGACCATGCCCAGCTCCCGGGCGCGCCTCTCCAGGGCGTCGGGCTGGGACCGGCTGTCGACGTCGCGCTGGAGGGCCTGCTGCTCGTCGGTGAGCTCGGTGGTGTCCCGCTTCAGCTCGCTGAGCCGGAAAGATCCCTCGTTGAGAGCGGAGTTCAGCAGGAGCAGGGTGATGAGTCCGCCGCCCAGGAGCAGGACGACCAGCAGGACGAAGGGGGTGCGGGCGGCGGTGCTGGGCCCGGTGGACGGCATCAGCCGGGCGAGCCGGGCGGCCCGCCCCTTCAGCGGTGCGGCCGGTTTGCTCACCCCGCGACTCCCCCGCTGCGGCGTCCGGCCCCGGTGCTCATCGCTCCTCCTCGCGGATGCGCTGGGCGCCGCGCAGCCGGGCGGGGGCGGCGCGCCGGTTCTCGGCGACCTCCTCCTCGGTGGGCAGCTCGGCACCGCGGGTGAGCTGCTTCAGCCGGGGCTGGTAGCGCTCCGGGACGACGGGCAGTCCGGAGGGCGCGGTGTTGGCGGCGCCGGCCGCGAAGACCTGCTTGACCAGCCGGTCCTCCAGCGAGTGGTACGAGAGCACCGCGATGCGGCCGCCGACGGCGAGGCTGTCGACGGCGGCCGGAATGGCCCGCTCCAGGACGCTCAGCTCGCCGTTGACCTCGATGCGCAGGGCCTGGAAGGTGCGCTTGGCCGGGTTGCCGCCGGTGCGCTTGGCGGCCTGGGGCAGCGCGTCGCGGATCAGCTCGACGAGCCGGGCGCTGTTGCTGAACGGCTCCTTCTCGCGCTCGCGCACGATCGCCGAGACGATCCGCTTGGCCTGCTTCTCCTCGCCGTACGCGCGCAGGATCCGCACGAGCTCGCCGGGCGGGTAGGTGTTGAGCACCTCGGCGGCGCCCATCCCGGTGGACTGGTCCATGCGCATGTCGAGCGGGGCGTCCTGGGCGTAGGCGAACCCGCGGTCGGCCTCGTCCAACTGCATGGAGGAGACGCCGAGGTCGAACAGGACGCCCTGGACCTTCGCGATCCCGAGCCGCGCGAGGACCTCGGGGAGTTCGTCGTAGACCGCGTGGACGAGGGTGGCCCGGTCGCCGTAGGGGGCGAGCCGTTCGCCGGAGAGGCGGAGCGCCTCCTTGTCGCGGTCCAGGGCGACCAGCCGGGCGGTGGGGGACGCGGCGAGCAGCGCCTCGCTGTGCCCGCCGAGGCCGAGGGTGCAGTCGACGACCACGGGCTGCGGGTGGGCCGGATCCTGGAGAGCCGGGGCCAGCAGGTCCAGACACCTCTGGAGCATCACCGGGACGTGTCGGGTCTGGCTCAATGCGCCCTCTCAGGCTCTGTCCCGCGGCCGGCACGTACGTCCTGGTCCCCGCCCGCTCTGAAGGGGAGGCCCGCCGGCGCCGGGGAAGGGGCGTCGGCCGACCGAGAGCGGGAGAGGGCCGGGTCGCACGTACGCCGCACATCACGGGGGAAATACGGAATATGCAGGAGGTGCGGGGGGTGCGATGGGGCAGTGGAGCGGGAATGCGGGTGTTGACTTCGCGTTACTTTAGTCCACCCTGCCATTCGATCGATTCGCGATCAACGAACCGCGCAGCGCGTCGCGCCACCCGACCGGATGCGGCGAACCCACCCGAACGGGTGCGTCCACGAGGGCCTGTGGGTTAGCTCACAACAAGCCGTGTTGACGTTCTTTGTCCGCTCTCACAGCCCGCCCGGACCAGGTGGGAAGGCTAACGTCGTAGCCATGTCGACTTCTGCTCACTCCCCCGCCGAGTCCGCCACGTCCACCGCTGCGGCGGTCCGCGAGGGGGGCCAGGTCACCGACCGCCTCGTCGCGCTGAACTCCGAGTACGCGAAGGACTTCCGCGACCCGGGCATGGACGCGCGCCCCGTCCTCCAGGTCGCCGTGGTCGCCTGCATGGACGCCCGTCTCGACCTGCACGCCGCGCTCGGCCTGGAGCTCGGTGACTGCCACACCATCCGTAACGCGGGCGGTGTGGTCACCGAGGACGTGATCCGCTCGCTCACCATCAGCCAGCGGGCGCTCGGCACCCGCAGCGTGGTCCTGATCCACCACACCAACTGCGGTCTGGAGTCCCTCACCGAGGGCTTCCGGCAGGACCTGGAGCGCGAGGTGGGCCAGCGTCCGGCCTGGGCCGTGGAGGCCTACACGGACGCCGACCAGGACGTGCGCCAGTCGATGCAGCGGGTGCGGACCTCGCCGTTCCTGCTGCACACCGACGACGTGCGCGGCTTCGTCTTCGACGTGACCACCGGTCTGCTGCGGGAGATCGACTCCGTTTCCTGAACGGATCCCCGCCGCCTCCCGGCCCTCTGCTGCACCTCACGCACGCATCGCCGCGTCCCGCGGCGCCGGAATCGTGACAGACACTGCCTTTTCACACCCACTTATCCACAGGCGAGTGACACGAAGCGGTAACGGCAACAAGAATGCGGGTGTGACCTCCCCCGGGTCTTCCGGAGGGGTGTCCGATTTTCCGGGGTGGGCCGCGCGGGTACGCGCGACGGCCCCTGCGCAAAAGGGCCGAGGAGGGCCGGGTGACGACCTATGACGATCGAGCGAGCCTCACGGATCTGACCACCACCGCAGAGCGGGTGCGCAGGTCGGTGGAGGGTGTGATCGAGGGCAAGCCCGAGGTCGTACGGCTATCGCTGACCGTGCTGCTCGCCGAGGGACATCTCCTCATCGAGGATGTCCCCGGGGTAGGCAAGACCATGCTGGCCAAGGCGCTGGCGCGGTCCATCGACTGTTCGGTGCGGCGGATCCAGTTCACGCCGGACCTGCTGCCCTCGGACATCACCGGCGTGTCGATCTTCGACCAGCAGCGACGGGACTTCGAGTTCAAGCCGGGCGCGATCTTCGCCCAGATCGTGATCGGCGACGAGATCAACCGCGCCTCGCCGAAGACCCAGTCGGCGCTGCTGGAGTCGATGGAGGAGCGCCAGGTCACCATCGACGGGCACACCTACGAGCTGCCCGACCCTTTCATGGTGGTGGCCACGCAGAACCCGGTCGAGATGGAGGGCACCTACCCGCTGCCCGAGGCCCAGCGCGACCGCTTCATGGCCCGGGTCTCCATCGGCTACCCGAGCCCGGAGGCCGAGCTCCAGATGCTCGATGTGCACGGGGGCCTCTCCCCGCTGGACGACCTCCAGCCGGTGGCCCACGCCCACGACATCGTGAAGCTGATCGACGCCGTCCGTACGGTGCATGTCGCCGACGCCGTGCGGCGTTACGCCGTGGAACTCGTCGCGGCCACCCGGACCCACCCCGACCTCCGGCTCGGCGCCTCCCCGCGCGCGACGCTGCATCTGCTGCGCGCCGCGAAGGCGTCCGCCGCGCTCAGCGGGCGCGACTACGCCCTGCCGGACGACGTCCAGGCGCTGGCCACCCCGGTGCTCGCGCACCGGCTGCTGCCCACCGCCCAGGCCCAGCTGAACCGCCGCACGGCGGAGCAGGTGGTCGGGGAGATCATCCAGCGCATCCCCGTACCGACCTCGGCCGGCGGCACCGCGCCGCCCGCGCAGGAGCCGGGCCGCCCGCTGTACCACCAGCAGCAGCCCGGGTCACGGCGGCTGTGATGGCGGCCGGCGAGCCCGGCGCCGTGGAGGGCGGCGGGCGGAAGGGCGGTCTCCGGACGGCCCTGGGCGGACTGACCACCCGGGGGCGCTCGTTCCTGGCCGCCGGTCTCGCCGCCGCCGTCTGCGCGTACGTCCTGGGCCAGGGCGATCTGCTGCGGGTCGGGCTGCTGCTCGCCGTGCTGCCGCTGGTCTGTGTGACCGTGCTCTACCGCACCCGCTACCGGGTCACGGGCACCCGGCGCCTCTCGCCGTCCCGGGTACCGGCGGGCGCGGAGGCCCGGGTGCATCTGCGGATGGAGAACGTCTCCCGGCTGCCCACCGGTCTGCTGATGCTCCAGGACCGCGTTCCGTACGTGCTGGGCCCGCGCCCCCGCTTCGTCCTGGACCGGGTGGAGTCGGGCGGCCGGCGCGAGGTGTCCTACCGGGTCCGCTCCGACCTGCGCGGCCACTATCCGCTGGGCCCGCTGCAGCTGCGCCTCGGCGACCCCTTCGGGATGTGCGAGCTGACGCGTTCCTTCAGTGCGTACGACACCCTCGTCGTCATCCCCCGCACGGTGCCGCTGCCCGCGCTGCGGCTGGCGGGCGAGGCCTCCGGGTACGGCGACGGGCGGCAGCGTTCGCTCGCGCTCGCCGGGGAGGACGACATCATTCCGCGCGGCTACCGGCACGGCGACGATCTGCGCCGGGTCCACTGGCGCTCCACCGCGCGCCACGGCGAGCTGATGGTGCGCCGCGAGGAACAGCCGCAGCGGGCCAGATGCACGGTCCTGCTGGACACCCGGCAGATCGGCTACCAGGGCGCCGGGCCCGACTCGGCGTTCGAATGGGCGGTCTCGGGGGCGGCCTCCGCCCTCGTGCACATGCTGGAGCGCGGCTTCGCCGTCCGGCTCCTCACCGACGACGGGAACGCGGTGCCGGGCGAGGGGACCGACGGCTACGCGGGCTCGACCCAGGAGTCCGCTGACTCGGCGGGACTGATGCTCGACACGCTCGCCGTCGTCCGCCACTCCGACGGCGGGGGCCTCAGCCGCGCCCATGACGTCCTGCGCGGTGGCAACGAGGGACTGCTCATCGCCTTCTTCGGCGATCTGGACGAGGAGCAGACCGCGGTCGCGGCCCGGATGCGGCAGCGCGCCGGCGCCGGGGTCGCGTTCGTCCTGGACAGCGCCGCCTGGGCCGACGACGAGAGCGCGACGGGCGCGGCCGACGACCGGCTGCGACGGCTGCGCGAGTCCGGCTGGACGGCGGTGCCGGTGGAGCCGGGTGACGAGCTGCCCGAGCTGTGGCAACTGGCCGGCGGGATGCGCACGGACGCACCGTCCGCCCCGAGCGGCGGCCCGAACGGTTTCCCGGGGGGATGGTCATGAGCGGACGGGCCAGGCTGGCGCTGAGCGCCTATGTGGCGACCCTGCTGGCGGCGGGGGCGCTGATCCCGCTGGTGGAGGGGGTCGGCTGGCTGGTGCAGGCCGCGGTGCTGCTCGGCGTCCAGAGCGGGGTGGGCGCCCTGGCGCGCCGGGTCCCGCTGGCCCGGACGCTGACCGTCGCCGCCCAGGCGCTGGCCGCCCTGGTGCTGCTGACGCTGGTGTTCGCGCGGGACCACGCCCTGCTGGGGGTCCTGCCGGGACCGCAGGCCGTCATGCGGCTCGGTGAGCTGCTGGTGGCGGGCGGCGAGGACGTCGGTACGTACTCCACCCCGGCCCCGCTGACCGACGGCATCAAGCTGATGGTGGTCGGCGGGGTGATCCTGATCGGCCTCGTCGTGGACGCCATGGCCGTGACCTTCCGCAGCGCGGCCCCCGCCGGGCTGCCGCTCCTCGCCCTGTACTCGGTCGCGGCCGGCCTCTCCGACGGCGGGGCGGGCTGGGTGTGGTTCCTGCTGGCCGCCTCCGGCTACCTGCTGCTCCTGCTGGCGGAGGGCCGGGACCGGCTCTCCCAGTGGGGCCGTGTCTTCGGCGGGGCCTCGCGGACCAAGGGGGGTCTGACCGACGGACTGTCCGGGGTGAGCGGCGGCTCCTCCCCCGTCCGTACCGGGCGGCGGATCGGCGTGCTGGCGCTCGGTATCGCCCTGGTGGCCCCCCTCGCCCTGCCCGCGCTGGACAGCGGCCTGCTCGGCGGCAACGGCCCGGGGAACGGCAAGGGCAGCGGCGGCGGCACCATCTCCGCGGTGAATCCGCTGGTCTCGCTCCAGAACAACCTCAACCAGCCGGAGAACCGGGAGGTGATGACGTACCGCAGCAACATCGAGAACCCGCAGAACCTCTATCTCCGGATCCTGGCCCTGGACGAGTTCAACGGCAGCGAGTGGCGTTCCTCCACCCGGCGGCTGACGGACGTTCCCGACCGCCTCCCCCTCCCCGCGGGGCTCGGCGGGGACGTCTCGGTCACAGAGGTCCGGACGAACATCTCCGCCTCGCGCTCCTACCAGCAGACGTATCTGCCGCTCCCCTACCCGGCGAGCGAGGTCCGGGTCGGCGGCCGCTGGCGGTACGAACCCGAGGGCCGCACCCTGGTCGGCGACGACGGCCAGACCACGCGCGGCGCGCAGTACGAGGTCGGCAGTCTGGTCGTCGAGCCCACGGCGGAGCAGCTCGCGACCGCGGGTCCGCCGCCCGAGGAGCTGCGCCGCGAGTACACCCAGCTGCCCGGCTCGCTTCCGGAGGTGGTCGCCGAGACCGCCGCGCAGGTGACGGAGGGCTCGGCCAACGCCTACGAGCGGGCCGTGAAGCTCCAGGACTGGTTCGCCTCCGAGGGCGGCTTCACCTACGACACGACGGTCACCTCGGGCACGGGGTCGTCCGCCATCGCCCGGTTCCTCCGTGACAAGGAGGGCTTCTGCGTCCACTTCTCGTTCTCGATGGCCGCGATGGCCCGGACGCTGGGCATCCCGGCCCGGGTCGCGGTGGGCTTCACCCCGGGCACCATGAAGTCGGACGGGGCGATCTCGGTCGGGCTGCGCGACGCGCACGCCTGGCCCGAGCTGTATTTCGAGGGCGTCGGGTGGACCCGGTTCGAGCCCACCCCGAGCCGGGGCAGCACCCCCTCGTGGACCCGGCCCGAGGTCCCCACGGACACCGCGAGCGATGCGGCCGAGCCCTCCGCGGACACTTCCACCGCACCGTCCGCCCTCCCCTCCGCCGACGACAGCTGCCCGCCGCAGCTGCGCCAGGAAGGCGGGTGCGGGCCCTCCCAGGCGGCGGGGGCGGCGGCGCCGACCGACCGGGGCACCCCGCTCGGGACGGTACTGCTGGTGGTCCTGGCGGCGGTCCTCCTGCTGGTGCTGCCGTTGTCACCGCTGCTGTGGCGGACCCGGACGAGAAACCGCCGGCTGGGCTCCGGGGGCCGGACGCCCGCCGACGCCGCGGCGCGGACGCTGGCCGCCTGGCGGGAGATCACCGACACGGCGTGGGACCACGGCATCGCCCCGGACGACTCGCTGACCCCCCGGAAGGCGGCGGCCCGGATCGTGCGGCTGGGCCGGCTCGACACCACCGCGGCCCAGGCGATGCACCGGATCGCGGGCTCGGTGGAGCAGGTGCTGTACGCCCCCGAGCCGCGCCCGGCGGCCGGCCTGGCCGAGGACGCGTCGGCGGTGCGGGCGGGTCTGCGGGGATCGGCGGGCCGTGGCACCCGGCTGCGGGCAACGCTTCTGCCCCGCTCGTCCGTCCGGGTGGTGTGGGCCGTCGCCGACCGCCGGACGGCGCTCGCGGAGCGGTGGACGGGCCGCGCGGGAGCCGGTCGCTGGACGGCCCGGCTGCGCCGCCTCACACGCCAGCACGGCTGAGGCGGGCAGGGGCTCGCCCGACCCGAGTCTCCGGTCCGGACCCTGCGAACGGGGGCCCGGGCCGGAGGCTCTCGCGGTTCTGGAGGGGGAGGGGGTTCTCCCGCGCGGGGCGCGGGGGTGACCGCGTCTCCCGCCTTGGGCGCGGACGTAACCGCGCCTCTTGCGCGGGGCGTCACCGTAACCGCGCGGGACATGGGTCTACCGCCCGGGACACCGTCCGGCAACGGCTGAGGGGCGGCCGCGGAAATGCGGCCGCCCCTCACCCATCGGTGTCCTGCGTCGTACCATCGCCCGGCCCTGGGCGGGAAGAACAGGGCCGGTGCGTACTACTGGCCCTGTTCGTCGCGGCGGCGCTGCCACCTCTGCTCGATGCGGTTCATCATCGACCGGCGTTGTCTCGGTCGGCGGCGTGCGCCGCTGTCCCCGCCACCTGCGGCGGCCGGCTGCTGTTCACCGGGCTTGGGCGCTTTGCGCCAACCGGTGACCGCGAGCACGGCACAGCCGAGCATGACGAGGAACCCCACCACGCTGATCCAGATCTGCTGGGCGACCATTCCGGCCATGAGGAGCGCGATACCCACCAGGAAGCCTGCGACCGCCTGGTAGACCCTTTTGCGGGTGTACGTACGCAGCCCGCTTCCCTCGAGCGCTGTCGCGAACTTGGGATCTTCGGCGTACAGCGCTCGCTCCATCTGCTCGAGCATGCGCTGCTCGTGCTCCGAGAGCGGCACGGGATCCTCCTCGTCGTCGGCCGCGGGGGCGACCGGTATGCGGCCCTTCCAGGATAGGCAGGGATTCGCCCCCGTGAAACCCGCCCTCTAGCGTTCAGCCAGTCCGGACCGCTATGTCGGCTCGGCTGCTGAGGCGTAGATTCCCCGACGACCGATCCGCCATGCCGGATGGTGTCACCCGATCATACGGGGCTTACGCCCTGTACGGGGGTCCTGAGTCCCACTCCGTGCGCAGCTTCGTTGCTGATCAGTGGCGCTTCTCGCCCAGAACGTGCAGCTGGGTGGCGACCGAGTGGAACGCGGGCTGCTCGGCGGCGGCCGCTTCGAGCTTGAGGAGTGCCTCCACGGCACCGGGCTCGGTGTCCACCAGGACGCCCGGCACGAGGTCGGCGAAGACCCGGACGCCGTGCACCGCGGTGATCTCCATCCCCGCGTCGGAGACCAGGTCGGAGAGCTGCTCGGCGGTGAACCTGCGGGGCACGGGGTCGCCCTCGCCCCAGCGGCCGGCCGGGTCGGTGAGCGCCTGCCGGGCCTCGGTGAAGTGTCCGGCGAGCGCGCGGGCCAGAACGGCTCCGCCGAGGCCGGCGGCGAGCAGGCTGAGCGCGCCGGAGGGCCGCAGCGCCTCGACCGCGTTGCGGACGCCCTCGGCGGGTTCGTCGACGTACTCCAGGACGCCGTGGCAGAGCACCGCGTCGAAACCGTCGCGCTCGACGACGTCGAACAGGCCGAGGATGTCGCCCTGGACTCCCCGGACCCGGTCGGCGACCCCGGCCTCGGCGGCACGGCGCTCCAGCGCGAAGAGGGCGTTGGGGCTGGGGTCGACGACGGTGACCCGGTGGCCGAGCTTGGCCGCGGGCACGGCGAAGTTGCCGGTGCCGCCGCCGGTGTCCAGGACATCCAGGGCGTCCCTGCCGGTCGCCTTGACCTGACGGTCCAGGGCCTCCTTGAGGACCTCCCAGACCACGGCGGTACGGAGGGAGGCGCGGGGGCGCGGCTGGTCCGACACGGCAGATGTCTCCTCGGCACGATGCCGCCGGGGACGGCGGAGCGTGAACAGTGCGGGTGGTGATGTGAGTGGTCACCACCCTATGGCCTCGCCCCGCCGTCCAGGGCCAGGCGTCGCCCGGCCGCCCTCCGGGCGACGACGGCAGTCCGACGCCTGGCCCTGCGTCACCCGCCGCCCGGCGACTCCTGCCGGGGTTGCGGAAGGACCGGCTGGAGCACCAGGAGCCGTTCCACCAGGCGCAGGAACATGGCCGCGTCGCGCAGCAGATCGTCGGCGTCGCCTCCGCTCGCTGCTCCCGGCATGCCCGCCTCGGCACGGGCCCGGCGCTCGGCGCCGGAGGCGAAGAGGTCGCTCCACTCGGTCAGTTCGGGAGCTATCTCCGGGAGGACTTCCCAGGCGCTGCGGATGCGGTCGCGGTGGCGCTTGTTCGTCTCGGGGCGGCCGCGGGCGGCCAGCACGGCCGCCGCGGTGCGCAGGGCGGCGAGGTGGGCGGTGGCGTACCGCTCGTTGGGCTCGGGGAGCCCGGCGGCCTCGTCGAGGCCGGAACGGGCCTTGGCGAGCAGGTCGAGTGCGGCCGGCGGCGCCGAGGCCCGGCGCAGCACGGGATGGACATCGCTGGAGGCGCCGGTCAGTGAGGGGGCAGGGCTGACTGCGCGGCGCCGCGGGGCGGCTGCTGCGGACGAGCTGGCCATGACGAACCTCCTGTCGTCGTGTGACGGCTCCGTGGCCGTCTGTGTCCATGGTGGCGGCCACCACTGACAATCGGCCGTGTACCCGCTTTGAGCAGCGACTTTGCTATCGGGCGCATGTTCGGGCTACCTTTTGAACTGACTGGTCAGTTCAAAAGGGGAGGGTCTGTGGAGAGCCCGCACGGCGCGGCTGTGAGCGCCGAGGACTTCGGACTGGAAGGACCGCGCGGCCGGGTCTTCCAGAACGTGACGTTCAGCGCCGAGCCGGGGGAACTGGTGGCGATCGAGGGGCCGTCGGGGTCGGGCCGCACCTGTCTGCTGCTCGCCCTGACCGGCCGGATGCGGACCACCGAGGGCCATGCGGAGACCGGCGGACTGCGTCTGCCCAAGCAGGCCGCCGCCGTCCGCAGGATCGCCGCCCTGGGTCCGGTGCCGGGCGTCAGCGAGCTGGACCCCGCCTTCACCGTCGCCGAGCACCTGGGCGAACGCGCCCTGCTCCAGGGCCGCTACGGCTCGACCCTGCGCGCCCTGCTGCGCCCGCGCGCCGAGCGCCGGACCGCCGCCGAGGCACGGGTGGACGAGGCCCTGGAGGCCGCGGGGCTCGACCCCGCCACCCTGCCGAAGTCGGGGCGCACCTCCGTACGCGACCTGGAGCGTCTTGAGGCGCTGCGGCTGTCCGTCGCGCTGGCGCTGATCGGCAGGCCGCGGCTGCTGGCCGTGGACGACACCGACCTCAAGCTCTCGGACGCCGAACGCGAGCAGGCCTGGGCGCTGCTGCGGTCCGTGGCCGACGCCGGGACGACGGTGCTCGCCGTGTGCAGCGAGGCCCCCGGGAACACCCAGGTCGTGCGCACCGCACCGGCCGACGGAGAAGCCGGCGCCGGAGAGCCGGTCGCCGCACCGGCCGATGACGAAGCCGACGCCGAAGAACCGGCCACCGAGAAGCCCGCCGCCGAGGGACCCACCACCGAAGAGGAGACGGCCGATGCGTTCGCCGAAGCTCGCCGCGCTTGAGCTGAAGCGGTTCGGCCGGGGCAAGCTTCCCGCCGCCGCGCTCGTCGCCCTGCTGCTCCTGCCGCTGCTCTACGGCGCCCTGTACCTCTGCTCGTTCTGGGACCCGTACGGGAAGCTCGACAAGCTGCCCGTCGCACTGGTCAACAACGACAAGGGGGCCTCCAGCGACGGCAAGCGGATCGCCGCCGGGGACGAGATCAGCGAGAAGCTGCTCGACTCCAAGGTCTTCGCCTGGCACGAGGTCGGCTCCGCCGAGGCCGAGAAGGGCGTCGAGGAGGGCACGTACTACCTCTCGCTGACGATGCCGTCGGACTTCAGCGAGAAGATCGCGTCCAGCGGCGGGGACTCCCCCGAGACCGGCGCGCTCCAGGTGCGGACGAACGACGCCAACAACTACATCGTCGGGCAGATCTCGAAGACGGTCTTCGGCGAGGTGCGCAACGCCGCCTCCACGAACGCCTCCCGGGGTTTCCTGGACCGCATCTTCATCAACTTCTCCGATCTGCACGACAAGACCGCCGAGGCGGCCAAGGGCGCCGACGACCTCAAGGGCGGCATCTCGAAGGCCAAGCAGGGCTCCAAGGATCTCGCGGACGGCCTCAAGGACTCCAAGGCGGGCAGCAAGAAGCTCTCCGACGGGATCGTGAAGCTGAACCAGGGCTCCCGCGACCTGGCGACGGGCTCCCAGCAGGTCGCCGGAGGCACCCAGGTCCTGGCCGACAAGGTCAACGGCATCGCCGGTGACGTACGCCCGTTCTTCAAGGACAACGGGAAGTCCATCCAGGACACCGCCCGGCTCGTCGCCGACACCTCGGGCGCCGTACGGCACAACCTCGACGTGCTGGTGAAGACCGCGCCCACCGCGGCGTCCGGCGCCAGGAAGGCCGCCGACGACCTGGCCGAGATACACCGGACCCGGTGCGAGGAGGCCGAGGAGCCCGACGCCACGGTCTGCCCGCCGCTGGAGCGCGCCAAGGTCACGGCCGAGGACGCCGCGAAGATCGCCGCCGATGTGAACACCCTGGTCGCCAACCAGAACGGCGATCTCAAGAAGCTGAGCAACCAGCTGGTCACCTTCCAGAAGCAGGCCGAGGCGCTCGCCCAGCGCGCCCCGACGCTGGACGACGACCTGGCGACCGCCGTGGCCAAGGTCAACGAGCTCAACTCCGGGGCCAAGAAGGTCGCCAAGGGTGCGCAGGCGCTGCACACGGGCCTCGGCACCGCGCAGACCGGCTCCAGCAGCCTGGACACCGGCGTCGGCAAGCTGAAGACCGGCGCGGAGAACCTGGACGGCGGGCTGTTCCGGCTCGGCGACGGCTCGGCCCAGCTGGCGCAGGGCCTCAACGACGGCGTGGAGAGGATCCCGGACTACGACAAGAAGGACCGCGACGCGCGGACCGACGTCATGGCCGACCCCGTCCAGCTGGCCTCCAAGTCGCTGCACGAGGCCCCCAACTACGGCACCGGCTTCGCCCCGTACTTCATCCCGCTGTCCCTGTGGGTCGGCGCGATGGTGGCGTACATGCTCATCCAGCCGATGAACCGGCGGGCGCTCGCCGCCGGGGCCTCCTCGTGGCGGATCGCGTTCGCCGGCTGGCTCCCGGTCGCCGCCATCGGCACGGCCCAGGTCGGCGCCCTGATGGCCGTCCTGCACTGGGGCCTCGGCCTCCAGATGACCCATGCGGCCGGAACGATCGGCTTCCTGGCCCTGGTGACCTGCTGCTTCGCCGCGATCGTGCAGTGGCTGAACGCCTGCTTCGGGGCGGCCGGACGGATCCTGGTACTGGTCGTGCTGATGCTCCAGCTGACCTCGGCCGGGGGCACCTACCCCGTCCAGACGAGCCCCGGATTCTTCGGCGCGATCCACCCGTACCTCCCCATGACGTACGTCGTCGAGGGGCTGCGCAGGCTGATCACGGGCGGTCCGCTCACCCCGGTCTGGCTGGGCTGCGCTGTGCTGGCGGCCTTCACGGTCGGCGCGCTCGCCCTGACCGCGTTCACCGCCCGCCGCAAGCAGGTGTGGAGCCTGAGCCGGCTGCACCCGGAGCTGAGCCTGTGAGCGCGCCCGCGGTCGCGTCCCCGGGTGTGCCCGGGCCTGGAAGAATCGGCCCCATGGAAAGCAGTGGCACCACGCGCCGCCAGGCCACCCGGCAGAGGCTCTACGAGGCGGCGGTGACGCTCATCGCCGAGAAGGGCTTCTCGGCGACCACGGTCGACGAGATCGCCGAGCGGGCGGGGGTCGCCAAGGGCACGGTCTACTACAACTTCAAGAGCAAGACCGAGCTGTTCGAGGAGCTGCTCCGGCACGGCGTGGGGCTGCTCACCGCCTCGCTGCGGGCCGCCGCCGAGGAGTCCGAGGAGCGGGGCGGCACCCGGGTCGAGGCGCTGGACGCGATGATCCGGGCCGGGCTCGCCTTCATCGACCGCTACCCGGCCTTCACCCAGCTGTACGTGGCCGAGCTCTGGCGCACCAACCGCGCCTGGCAGTCCACGCTGCTGGTGGTGCGTCAGGAGGCCGTGGCGGTCGTCGAGGGCGTCCTGCGCGACGCGGTGCGCAGCGGTGAGCTGAGCGAGGAGATCGACATCCCGCTGACGGCGGCCGCGCTGGTCGGGATGGTGCTGGTGGCGGCGCTGGACTGGCAGGCGTTCCAGCCGGAGCGTTCGATCGACGAGGTCCACTCGGCGCTGTCCCTGCTGCTGCACGGGCGGGTCAGCGGGCACTGAGACGGCGTCGGGAAAGCCGAAGACGCCGGCCGATGAGGTTCGCATCCCCCGCGAACACCATCGGACCGGCGTCTTCCGTGCATCCGGAAACCCGTTCCCCGTGACCCCGTATGTCCCCCGTGGTCCCCGGGCTCCGTCGCGCACCCCCGTTGCGTCGGGGGAACCGCACCGTTCTGCCGCCCCGTGCCGGCGGTCCTGGCGCAGCGCCCCTTCCGTGGTCATCACTCTGCCGTCCCCGCAGGTCGGGGCCTATCCGCGCAGGTACTCATCTGTGCGCCTAGGTACGGATACTCAGGGCTGCGCCCGCGACCTCACCCGGGTCCG
This sequence comes from Streptomyces globisporus C-1027, assembly GCF_000261345.2. NCBI lineage: Bacteria > Bacillati > Actinomycetota > Actinomycetes > Kitasatosporales > Streptomycetaceae > Streptomyces > Streptomyces globisporus. Next base: position 1,892,977 of record NZ_CP013738.1, read on the forward strand.
GCAGGGGGTCGTTACGATCGCCTGCGTGTCTGTCATCCCTCTCGTGTTCACCAGCGGCTGGGCAAGCGGGATCAACGCGTACGCGGTGGTCCTGCTGCTCGGTCTGTTCGGCGCGACCGGCGTCTCCGACGAGGTGCCCGCCGCACTCCAGCGCACCGACGTCCTGATCGTGGCCGGTGTGCTGTTCCTCTGCGAGGCGATCGCGGACAAGGTCCCCTACGTGGACTCGGTCTGGGACACCGCGCACACCGTGATCCGGCCGGTGGCCGGGGCGGTGGTGGCCGCGCTGCTGGCCGGGGAGAGCGGCTCGCTGCCGGAGCTGGCGGCCGGGGCGATCGGCGGGTCCACGGCGCTGATGAGCCATCTGGTGAAGGCCGGTACGCGGATGGCCGTCAACACCTCCCCGGAGCCCTTCAGCAACGTCGGGATGAGCATCGCCGAGGACCTCGGGGTCGCGGGGGTCATCACCTTCGCGATATTCAACCCGGTGGCGGCCGCCGTGATCGCGGCCGTCCTGCTGGTGCTCGGGATCGTCACCGTGCTCTTCCTGGCCTCCCGGATCCGCCGCTTCCTGCGCCGCCGGGCCCAGCGCCGCGAGGAGAAACGCCTGGCCGGGACGGGTGGGCACTGGCCTCCCGGCTGAGCTGTCGGTGCCGGTCGATAAAGTCACCGGCATGGCACGTATTGCGGTGATCGGCGCCGGGACGGGCGCGATGGCGGCGGCCGCCCGGCTGGCCGTGGCGGGCGAGAAGGTGACGGTCTACGAGCGGTCCGCGAGCTACGGCGGCTCGGTCGGCCGCCATGAGCACGAGGGCTTCGTCTTCGACACCGGGCCCGGGCTGCTGCATCTGCCCGCCGTCCAGCGGGACCTCTTCGTGAAGACCGGCAAGGAGTCGCTGGAGCAGTCCGTGACGCTGGCCCAGGTCGATCCGGCGAGCCGCCATCTCTTCGCGGACGGCACCGCGGTGTCCCTGCCGAACGCCTCCCGGGCCGGAGTGGCCGCGGCCCTGGACGGGGCGCTGGGCGCGGGTTCCGGGGCGCGCTGGAGCGACTTCATGGACCGGGCCCGGGACGCCTGGGACCGCTCCCGGCGGCCGCTGCTGGAGGAGCCGCTGCGCGCGGACCACCAGGTGCTGGGGCGCGATCCGTATCCGGCGGTGCGGCAGCGGCGGCTGCTGCGCCCGGCCCGGCAGGCGGCCACGGTCGCGGAGACCGGCGCGTGGGAGCTGGCGGACCCGCGCCTGGCGGCCCTGCTCGACGGGTATGCGCTCGCCCACGGCCTCGACCCGCGTAACGCCCCCGCGAGCGCCGCGCTGCTGCCGTACATGGAGCAGACCTTCGGCAGCTGGTACGTGATGGGCGGGATGCGGGAGCTGGCCCGGGCGGTGCACGAGCGGTGCGTGGCCCGCCGGGTGGAGTTCGTCTTCGGGGCCGAGGTGGTCCGGGTCGTCGAGAAGGACGGCCGGGCGGCGGGCGTGGAGCTGGCGGGCGGTGAGGTGGCCGAGGCCGACCGGGTGGTGCTCGGGGTCCGGCCGCGTCCGGGTCTGGTGCCGGGTCAGCAGGTGTGGGGCGCGGGCGATGTGCCGGTCCGGGCGGGCTCGGGGGCGGGCGCGGCGGGCCGGTTCACGGTGCTGCTGTCGCTGCGCGGGGCCCGGGAGGCGGACGCGGTGCACCGGACCGTGGTGCACAGCGCGGAGGGGGCGGCGGAGCAGGAGGCGGTGTTCGCGGGCCGGGTCGCCGGCCACCCCACGGTGACGGTGCTGCGCCCCGACGATCCGGCGACCCGGCCGGACGCGGAGCACGAGGCGGTGACGCTCTCCGCGACGGTGGCTCCGCAGGGTCCGGTCGACTGGCGGGACGCGGAGGTGCGGCAGCGGTTCGCGGACGTCCTGGTCGAGCGGGCGGGCGCGGCCGTTCCCGGGCTGCGGGAGCGCATCCTGCACACGGAGATCCGTACGCCGGCGGAGACCGAGGCGGAGACGGGGGCCGAGGGCGGGGCGGTGCCGCCGCCCGCACTGGCCGGGGCGGACGGCGCGTATCTGCACCCGGGCAACCTGACCCGGCTGCCGGGGCTGTATCTCGCGGGCGGCTGGGCGCATCCGGGCGGCGGTCTCGCGCACGCCGGGATGTCGGGGACGCTGGTGGCCGGACTCGTGGTGGAGGGCGACGGCTTCCGCGGCTCCCGCTGAGGGCCCGGCAGCGCGGGCGGGCCCCGGCAGGAGCGCGCTCAGTACCGGTACTGCTCGTTCTGGCCGGTGTCGTGACCGTTGCCGTTGCCGTACGGGGCGGGCTCGGTGGGCTGCTCCGGGGGCATCGGGGGGTACTGCTCGGCGTCGCGCTGCTGCGGGACCCAGACGCCGCCGGGCGGGGTGTCCGTGGAGTACGCCCCCGTGTCGTACGCGTCGGCGCCGTAGCTCTGGGCGTAGGGGTCGGCGTAGCTCTGCTGCCCGCCCTGGGTGTCGTAGCCGTCGCCGTTGCCGTAGGCGTCGTAGCCGTAGGAGGGGGCCTGGTTGGTGGTGCCGATGTACGGGTCGGAGTAGGCGGCGTAGCTCTGTTCGCCGGTGCCGTAGTCGTACGTTCCGGCGTAGGGGTCCTGGGCCTGCTGCTGGCCGTAGCCGGTGTACGGGTCGTACGCGGCGTACTGCGGCTGGGCCGAGGGGTCGGCGTCGTGGCCCTGGTCCTGGTGGGTGTGGCCGTTCGTGTCGTAGCCGGTGTCCCCGTACACGCCGTACTGGCCGGTGTCGTCGGGGAGCGGCTCCGTCGCGTAGACGGACGGTGCGGGCGGGGCGGCCGGGGGCCGGTCGTATCCGGCGGGGGCGCCCGGCTCCGCGACCTCCAGGTCCGAGACCTGCAGCGTGGGGTCCTTCACCGCCGCGCCCTCGCCGCCGCTCTTGCGCCGGCGGCTCTCCCCCGGGCTGCCGCCTATGGCCCAGCCGGTGGAGAAGCCGCGTCGGAAGGACAGCGTCACGAAGGTCTGGCCGGTGGCGAAGGCGAGCGTCCCGACGATGATGACCGGGACGGAGGCCAGCAGCACCCCGACCACCACGCCGAGGAAGCCGCCGAAGGCGAGCAGCCGCCAGCGCAGTCGTGCCTTGTACTGCAGCAGCACCTCGCCGAGCAGCCACAGTGCCACCAGACCGAATGCGATGTAGAGGACCGTCCAGCCCACGCCCGCCCCCTCCTTCGGCCGTCACCGCTTCGGGGGCGGGTACGACCGGTCACGACTGCTTGTGCAGTCCGAGTTTCTCGTAGATTTCGAGCGTAGCCGTCGAGTTGTTGAGCGTGATGAAGTGCAGCCCGGGCACACCCTCGGACAGCAGCTTCGCGCAGAACTCCGTTGCGAACTCGATGCCAATGGAGCGTACAGCGGCCGGATCGTCCTTGGCCGCGAGGATGCGCTCTTTCAACGACTCGGGCACGGTCGCGTTGCTGAGCTGGGAGAACTTTTCCAGTTGCTTCACGCTGGTGAGGGGCATCACCTCGGGGATCACCGGCGTTTCGCAACCCGCGGCGACCACACGGTCACGCATCCGGAGATAATCCTCCGGGCGGAAGAACATCTGGGTGATCGCGTAATCCGCGCCCGCCCGGCACTTGTCCACGAAATGACCGATATCCGTCTCCCAGTCGGTGGACCGGGGGTGCATTTCGGGAAATGCCGCGACGCCGACGCAGAAGTCGCCCGATTCCTTGATGAGGCGGACGAGGTCGGCGGCGTACTTCACCCCCTGCGGGTGCTCCACCCACTCGCCCATAGGGTCGCCCGGCGGGTCGCCGCGGACCGCGAGGATGTTCCTGATGCCCGCGTCGGCGTACTGCCCGACCATGTTGCGCAGCTCGGCGATCGAGTGGTTGACCGCGGTGAGGTGGGCGACGGGGGTGAGCGTGGAGTCCGCCGCGATCTCCTGGGTGGCCTTGACCGTCCCGGCGCGGGTGGAGCCTCCGGCGCCGTACGTCACGGAGACGAAACTCGGCCGGACCGCCTCGACCCGGCGCAGCGCGTTCCAGAGGTTGCGCTCACCTTTTTCCGTCTTGGGAGCCCAGAACTCGAAGGAGTACGACGTTTTGCCGGTCGCCAGGAGGTCACGCACGGTACGCGCGTGATCCGTCCTGGTCGAAGGTGTTCCGAGGGCCATAAGGGGAGGTTAACCAGGGGGTGGACACTCACCCAACCGGAGCCGGAGACTTTGTCTTGTTTTGCCGGACTGTTGTCCACCCCTCGGACGCTCCTCGGATTCAGGCCCGGGATGCCCGCCGCCCGTACGCCTGGCGTTCAGCTCGTGTGGGCCCGGACGCGGCGGGCCAGTTCGGCGGTGGCGGCGGCCGGGTCGTCGGCCTCGGTGATGGCCCGGACGACGACGACCCGGCGGGCCCCGGCGTCCAGCACCTGGTCCAGATTGCCCGCGTCGATCCCGCCGATCGCGAACCAGGGGCGCTGTCCGCCGAGCGAGGCGGTGTAGCGCACGAGGTCGAGGCCGGGGGCGTGGCGGCCGGGCTTGGTGGGGGTGGGCCAGCAGGGGCCGGTGCAGAAGTAGTCCACACCGTCCTGGGCGACGGCGGCGTCGACCTCGGCCTCGGCGTGCGTGGACCGGCCGATCAGCCGGTCGGCGCCGATGATCGCGCGGGCCGCGGGGACGGGCAGGTCGCCCTGGCCGAGGTGCAGGACGTCGGCGCCGATGGCGTGGGCGACGTCGGCGCGGTCGTTCACGGCGAGGAGCTTGCCGTGCCGGCGGCAGGCGTCGGCGAACACCGCGAGGTGTTCCAGCTCCTCGGCGGCCTCCATGCCCTTGTCCCGGAGCTGGACGATGTCGACGCCCGAGGTGAGCACGGCGTCGAGGAAGGCGGGGAGGTCACCCTGCCGCTTGCGGGCGTCCGTGCACAGGTAGAGCCGGGCGTCGGACAGCAGCTCGCGAGGTGTGGACATGGTGGAAACCCCCCGTGGTCGTCACGGCGGAGTGGATTCCCCCGTGGTCGTGCGGGTGCACGGGCCGTGTCGGACGGCCCGTGCACCGCTTCCTGTCGTATCGGATCAGACGGCGAGCGCCTGGGCGCGGCGCTTCACCTCCGTCCCGCGATTCTCGCTCAGCGCCTGCGCGGGGGTGCCGGGCAGGGTCGGGTCGGGAGTGAAGAGCCACTCCAGCATCTCTTCCTCGGAGAAGCCGTCGTCCTTCAGGAGGGTCAGGGTGCCGGAGAGGCCCTTGACCACCTTGTCGCCGTCGATGAAGGCGGCGGGCACCTGGAGCGTCCGGTTCTCACCACGGCGCACGGCGATGAGCTGGCCCTCCTTGACCAGCTGGCGCACGCGCGTCACCTCGATGTCGAGCATCTCGGCGATGTCGGGGAGGTGGAGCCAGGCAGGGACGAGAGCATCGGTCTTTGCGTCAATCTCGGTCACAGGGACAAGCGTGCCACCTGGGACTGACAGCCGGTAGCCGGGCCGACCGTACGGGGGGTGTCAGCGGCGGCCCCGGGGCGGTCAGAGGGCGGTGGACTTCAGCGGTACGGCGGGGTCGGCGACCTTCTCCGGGTCGAGGGCGGCCCCCGACTCGATGAGCCTGCGCCCCTGGGCGAGATCGCGCGGGCGGCCCACGGCGAGCACGGCGGCCAGCGCGCCGCCGCGCAGCCAGCAGGCCGACCAGGTGGCGTCCGCCCCGTCGCCGCGCCACAGCAGGGTGTCGGCGTCGGCGTGGTGGCCGGCGTACTGCACGAAGCGGCCGAACTGCTCGGACCAGAAGTACGGGACGGGGTCGTAGACCGGAAGCGGTGCGCCGCTCTCCGCCGCCATGATCGCGGCCGCGGCGGTGCGCGGGCCCTGGAGGGCGTTGTCCCAGTGGTGGACCAGCAGCCGGGTTCCGTAGCGGGCGGAGGGGAAGGAGGCGCAGTCGCCGACCGCGTACACATCGGGCAGCGAGGTGCGCAGGGCGCTGTCGGCGGTGACCGAGCCGTCCGGGCCGAGCGCGATCCCGGAGCCCGCCAGCCAGCCGGTGGCGGGGCGCGCACCGACGCCGACGACCACGGCTCCGGCGGGCAGGGTGCGGCCGTCCGCGAGGATCACGGCCCCCTCCTCGACGCGCTCGACCCGGGCCCCGGTGAGGAGTTCGGCGCCGCTCCCGGCGTACCAGGCGGCCATCGGGGCGGCCACCTCGGCGGGCAGGGTGCCCGCGAGCGGGCGGGCCGCGGCCTCGACCACGGTGACCGTGCAGCCCGCGGCACGGGCGGCGGTGGCGAACTCCGCGCCGATCCAGCCCGCCCCGACGACGACCACGTCGTGCTGCCGGTCCAGGACGGGCCGCAGCCGGGCGGCGTCGTCGAGGGTGCGCAGCAGATGGACGCCGGGTACGCCCTCGGTGCCGGGCAGGGTCAGGGGTTCGGCGCCGGTCGCGAGGATCAGGGCGTCGTAGCGGACGGGCCCGTCGGCGGTGTCCAGGACATGGTCGGCGGCGCGCAGGGCGGTGACGTCCAGGCCGAGGCGCAGGGTGATGTCCAGCGCCTCGAAGTCGACGTCGAAGGCGGAATCCTCGGCCTTGCCCAGCAGTACCGCTTTGGACAGCGGCGGGCGGTCGTAGGGCTGGTGGGGCTCGGCGCCGATCAGGGTGACGGGGCCGGTGAAGCCCGCCTCGCGCAGGGCGACGGCGCTCTGCACGCCCGCCATGCCCGCGCCGACGACCACGACGTTCCGGGCGGGACTCTTCTCCGTCTGCTGCTCGCTCACCTGTCCACCTTAATCATCTGACGGAGTGTCAGGAACACGGCTACCGGACACCGGCCTTCAGAACGGCCCTCAGGAGGCCACTTCCTCCACCACGCTCGTCCCGCTGCCCTCCTGGGACTCCCACTCCCAGCGCTCCTCCAGCCGGACCCGGCCATCGGTGAGCTCGGTGACGGTGGAGAGGCAGTGTCCGGAAGAGGTCGTTCCGTCGTGCTTGAGCTGGACGTAGCGGAAGTCCAGCGCATCCCCGTCCCGGGTGCCGACGAGATGGCCGCGGACCACGTCGCCGCCCGTGTACTCGGCCCAGATCCGGCCGTCCTGCTCGTGGTACGTGAAGCGGGTGCGGGTGCCGACCTGGCCGGGGGCCTGGTCGGCGACGGGCGCGAGGACGAGTCCGTCGAGCGAACGGGCCACGGTGGCTGCTCCCCTACTGGGCGAAAGGCGGGTGGGTTTAGGGTGGCCAACGTAGAACACTCGCGGGAGCCCGGACGCACCGGGCTGAGAGGGAGGCTGGACGGCCTCCGACCGTACGAACCTGATCCGGGTCATGCCGGCGAAGGGAGGGGCTGGACACTCATGCGCGTCTCGGGGAAGACCTCCGGAGCCCTGGGGGGAACGGGAACCTCAGGATCCGACGTCCTCGTCATCGGGGGCGGCATCATCGGCCTGGTCACCGCGTGGCGGGCCGCGCAGCGCGGGCTGACGGTCACCGTGGCCGATCCCGCACCGGGCGGCGGAGCCGCCCAGGTCGCGGCGGGCATGCTGGCCGCCGTCACCGAACTGCACTACGGCGAGCAGATGCTGCTCGGGCTCAACCTGGCCTCCGCCGCCCGCTATCCGGCGTTCGTCGAGGAGCTGGAGGAGGCGAGCGGCCGGGACACCGGCTTCCGGAGCTGCGGCACGCTCGCCGTCGCGCTGGACTCCGACGACCGGGCGCATCTGCGCGAACTGCACGCCCTCCAGGAGCGTTCGGGTCTGGAGTCGGTCTGGCTGAGCGGCCGTGAGTGCCGTCGTCTCGAACCGATGCTGGCCCCGGGTGTCCGGGGCGGGCTGCGGGTCGACGGCGACCACCAGGTGGATCCGCGCCGCCTCGCCTCGGCGCTGCTGACCGCGTGCGAGCGGGCCGGGGTCGGGTTCCGCCGGACGACCGCCGAGCGGCTCACCGCCGACGGGGGCCGGGCCACCGGAGCGTCGCTCGGCGACGGTACGGAGTTCGCGGCCGACCAGGTCGTGCTCGCCGCGGGCAGCCTCAGCGGGCGGCTCGCGGGGCTCCCGCCGGAGCTCGTGCCACCGGTACGCCCGGTCAAGGGCCAGGTCCTCCGGCTCACCGTGCCCCCGGCGTACGCCCCCTTCCTCAGCCGCACCGTGCGCGCCGTGGTGCGGGGCGGCCACCTCTACCTCGTACCGCGCGAGAACGGCGAGCTGGTCGTCGGCGCCACCAGCGAGGAGATGGGCTGGGACACCACGGTCACGGCCGGCGGGGTGTACGAGCTGCTGCGCGACGCCCATGAGCTGGTGCCGGGCATCACCGAGCTGCCGCTGACCGAGACCCGGGCCGGTCTGCGTCCCGCGTCGCCCGACAACGCCCCGCTGCTCGGCCCGACCGCCCTGCCCGGCCTGCTGCTCGCCACCGGTCACCACCGCAACGGCGTCCTGCTGACGCCCGTCACCGGGGACGCGATGGCCGACGCCCTGACCACCGGCGAGCTGCCCGAGGAGGCCCGCCCGTTCGCCCCCGGCCGCTTCGAACCCGCCGCCCCCGTACTCCAGGAGCAGCCCGTATGACCCAGCAGCCCGCCGCACCGGAAGGCACCTCCGTACCGCGAGCAGCCGCACCGGAATCCGCCGCGGCCACCACCGTTTCCGTCTCGGTGAACGGGGAAGCCCGTGCCGTTCCCGCCGGGACCGATCTGGGCGCCCTGGTCGGCGCCCTGACCCAGGCCCGGTCCGGGGTCGCCGCAGCGGTCAACGAGAGCGTCGTCCCGCGCGGCCTGTGGGCCACCACCACACTCGGCGAGGGCGACCGCGTCGAGGTCCTGACGGCCGTACAGGGAGGCTGACCATGTCGGACGACGTCTTCACACTGGGACCCGCCACCTTCGGATCCCGGCTGATCATGGGCACCGGCGGGGCCCCGAGCCTGGAGGTGCTGGAGCGCTCGCTGATCGCTTCGGGCACCGAGCTGACCACGGTCGCGATGCGCCGTCTCGACCCGACCGTGCAGGGGTCGGTGCTCTCCGTGCTGGAGCGGCTCTCCATCCAGGTCCTGCCGAACACCGCGGGCTGCTTCACCGCGGGTGAGGCGGTGCTGACCGCCCGGCTGGCCCGGGAGGCGCTCGGTACGGACTGGGTGAAGCTGGAGGTGGTGGCCGACGAGCGGACCCTGCTGCCCGACCCGGTCGAGCTGCTGGACGCGGCGGAGATCCTGGTCGACGACGGGTTCGTGGTCCTGCCCTACACCAACGACGACCCGGTGCTCGCCCGGAAGCTGGAGGACGTGGGGTGCGCGGCGATCATGCCGCTGGGCTCCCCCATCGGCTCCGGGCTCGGCATCCGCAACCCGCACAACTTCGAGCTGATCGTGGAGCGGGCCGGGGTGCCGGTGATCCTCGACGCGGGGGCCGGGACCGCATCGGACGCGGCGCAGGCGATGGAGCTGGGGTGCGCGGCTGTGATGCTCGCCTCGGCGGTGACCCGGGCCCGGGAGCCGGAGCTGATGGCGGGTGCGATGCGTCACGCGGTGGAGGCGGGCCGACTGGCCCGCCGTGCCGGCCGGATTCCCCGCCGCCACTTCGCCGAGGCGTCGTCGCCGGTGGCGGGGCGGGCGGCGCTGGATCCGGAGCGGCCCGCGTTCTGAGCCGGTGATCGTCGGGGGCGCTGCCCCGAACCTCCGCTCCTCAATCACCGGAGGGGCTTGAACGGGCCAGCGGAGGGGTTTGAACTGCACCGCGGCCGCAGAACGTGCCCTGTCACGGATCGGCTGCAGAACGGCCCCGGGAATGCCCCGGCCCGTCCGGGGTGTCCGTGGCGGCTCGTAGACTCTCGGGGTGGACACGACCCTCCAGGACCCTCTCGTCGGGCAACTGCTCGACGGCCGGTATCGCATTGAGGCGCGCATCGCCGTCGGCGGGATGGCCACGGTCTACCGGGCCGTGGACACCCGCCTGGACCGGGTGCTCGCCCTCAAGGTGATGCACCCGGCGCTCGCCACCGACGTCTCGTTCGTCGAGCGCTTCATCCGGGAGGCCAAGTCGGTGGCCCGCCTGGCGCACCCCAATGTCGTCGCGGTCTTCGACCAGGGCGCTCAGGGCGCGTACGTCTATCTCGCGATGGAGTACGTGGCGGGCTGCACCCTGCGCGACGTGCTGCGCGAGCGCGGGGCGCTCCAGCCCCGGGCCGCGCTGGACATCCTGGAGCCGGTCCTCGCCGCGCTCGGCGCCGCGCACCGGGCCGGGTTCGTGCACCGCGACATGAAGCCGGAGAACGTCCTGATAGGGGACGACGGCCGGGTGAAGGTCGCCGACTTCGGCCTGGTCAGGGCGGTCGGCACGGCCACCGACACCACCGGCTCGCTGCTGGGCACGGTCTCGTATCTGGCCCCCGAGCAGATCGAGCACGGCACCGCCGACACCCGCAGCGATGTGTACGCCTGCGGGGTCGTGCTGTACGAGATGCTCACCGGCGCCAAGCCGCACACCGGCGAGAACGCCGCCCAGGTCATCTACCAGCACCTCAACTCCGACGTCCCGGCCCCGTCCGCCGTCGTGCCCGGGCTCCCGGTCGCCCTGGACTCCCTGGTGGCGAGCGCGACCGCCCGCAACCCCGAGGTGCGCCCGCACGACGCGGTGCTGCTGCTGGCCGAGACCCGTGAGGCCCGCGCCGGGCTGACCGACGCCGAGCTGGACGCCGTACCGCCGCAGGCGCTGGCGGACTCCCATGACGGCGCGGACGACCGTACGAGCGTGATCCCCCGGGCCCTTCCGGAGGACGGTGACGGGGACGGCGTGCACCGCACCAGCCGCCTGGCGATGCCGCCCGCGGGGCCCGCCGCTCCGGCCCGGCGCCGGGCCGGCCGGCGCGGTCCGTTCGGCGGGCCGCACCGCAAGCTGATCATCACGCTCGCCGCCGTCCTGCTGACCCTGGGGATCGGCACGGGCGTCTGGTACATCAACTCCGGCCAGTTCACCCAGGTCCCCTCGGTGCTCGGGCAGACCCAGCAGACCGCCGAGGAGCGGATCGCGGACGCCGGGCTCGGGCTGAAGGGCGTGGACCGGGTCTTCAGCGACACGGTCGAGCGGGGCGAGGTCGTCAGCAGCGAGCCCGCCTCCGGCGACCGGATCCGGGGCAACGGCTCGGTGCGGCTCGTCGTCTCGCGGGGCCCGGAGATCGTGCGGGTGCCCGATGTGGTGGGCAGCTCCCTCGGGGACGCCCGGCGCTCCCTGAAGAAGGTGGGCCTGGTCCCGGGGATGGTGACCAGGGAGTTCAGCGAGGACGTGGCCCGGGGCGAGGTGATCCGCACGGATCCCCGCGCCGGTACGGACCGCAACCCGGACACGGCCGTGGCGCTCGTCGTCAGCAAGGGCGCCCCGGTCGACGTCCCGGACGTCACCGGGCTCTCCGCCGAGGAAGCCACCGCCGAGCTGGAGGCCGAGGGGCTGAAGGCCGAGGTGCTGCCCGGCCGGGTCCACTCCCCCGAGGACGAGGGAGCCGTCGCCGAGCAGTCCCCCAAGGAGGGCGCCGAGGCCGCCGAGGGCGACACGATCCAGCTGACCGTTTCCAAAGGCCCCCGGATGCTGGATGTCCCCGACGTCACCGGCCGGGACGTCGACGAGGCCCGGAGCACTCTGGAGGAGGCGGGCTTCGAGGTCAAGGTGGACCGGCCGTTCCTCTCGTTCAGCGACACGATCGCGAGCCAGTCCGTGGACGGCGGCGAGCAGGCCCCCGAAGGCTCCACGATCACCATCAAGACCAAGGGGCTCTAGAACCGATGGACTCTCTGCGCAACCCGGTGGGCGGGCATGTCCCGGTGGCGGGCGGCCTCGCCAAGGTCGGCCTGGAGTACGCGCGCGAGCTGGCGGCGGAGACCGTGCAGGTCTTCGTGGCGAACCCGCGCGGCTGGGCGACACCCGTCGGGAACCCGGCGCAGGACGAGCTGTTCCGCGCCGAGTGCGCGGCGGCCTCGATCCCGGCGTACGTCCACGCCCCGTATCTGATCAACTTCGGCTCGCACACCGAGGCGACGGTGGAGAAGTCCGTGGAGTCCCTGCGCCACTCACTGCGGCGGGCCCGGGAGATCGGCGCGCTGGGCGTGGTGGTGCACACCGGTTCGGCGACCGGCGGGCGGCCGCGCGCCGAGGCGCTGGCCCAGGTGCGGGAGCACATGCGGCCGCTGCTGGACGAGCTGACCCATGACGACGATCCGGATCTGCTGCTGGAGTCGACGGCCGGCCAGGGCTTCTCGCTCTGTTCCCGGACCTGGGACTTCGGCCCGTACTTCGAGGCGCTGGACTCCCACCCGAAGCTCGGCATCTGCCTGGACACCTGCCACATCTACGCCGCCGGGCACGACCTGACCGGTCCCACGGGGATGCGGCAGACGCTGGACCTCCTGGTGGGGACGGTCGGCGAGGGGCGGCTGAAGCTGATCCACGCCAACGACTCCAAGGACGTCGTGGGCGCCCACAAGGACCGGCACGAGAACATCGGCGCAGGGCACATCGGGGCGGAGCCGTTCGCCGAGCTGTTCGCCCATCCGGCGACCGAGGGCGTACCGCTGATCATCGAGACGCCCGGCGGCAAGGAGGGGCACGCGGCGGACGTGGCCCGGCTGAAGGAGCTGCGCGGCACCCGCTAGCGCGCTACAGCTCCGGGCCGTCGCCCGGCTCCTCCTGGTAGGAGTAGCGCTGCTCGGACCAGGGGTCGCCGATGTTGTGGTAGCCCCGCTCCTCCCAGAATCCGCGCCGGTCCGCCGTCATGTACTCGATGCCCCGGACCCATTTCGGGCCCTTCCAGGCGTACAGGTGCGGGACGACGAGGCGGAGCGGGAAGCCGTGCTCGGCGGTGAGGAGTTCGCCGTCCTTGTGGGTGGCGAAGAGGGTGCGCTCGGAGGCGAAGTCGGCCAGGCGCAGATTCGAGGAGAAGCCGTACTCGGCCCAGACCATCACATGGGTGGCGTCGGGGGCCGGCGGTGCCAGGTCGAGGATCGCGCGGGCGGGGACCCCGCCCCATTCGGCGCCGATCATGCTGAACTTCGTCACGCAGTGCAGATCGGCGACGACCGAGGAGAACGGCAGCGCCGAGAAGTCCTGGTGGTTCCAGCAGTGCTTGTCGCCGTCGGCGGTGGCTCCGAAGACCCGGAACTCCCAGCGGTCGGGCTTGAACTTGGGAACGGGCCCGTAGTGGGTGACCGGCCATCCGCGCTGCAGTCGCTGTCCTGGTGGAAGCTCCGACTGCTCTGCTCCGCGATTCTCCCGGTTTTCCGGCTGACCCATGTCTCCATGGTGACAGACAGGCAGGGGTGGTCATGACCAGGGAGGACCGCCATGGGGGCAACTCGTACTAAGCGTGCACTTACTGGACGGCCGCTGGGCACGGTGCGAGGATCTGGCCTACTTGCCAGATCGATCACCGGTTGGAAGGAACCTTTGCCATGCAGGGCGACCCCGAGGTCCTTGAGTTTCTCAATGAGCAGCTGACCGCCGAATTGACTGCGATCAACCAGTACTTCCTGCACGCGAAGATGCAGGAGAACTTCGGGTGGACCAAGCTCGCCAAGTACACCCGGGCCGAGTCCTTCGACGAGATGAAGCACGCCGAGATCCTCACCGACCGGATCCTGTTCCTGGACGGACTGCCGAACTACCAGCGGCTGTTCCATGTCCGGGTGGGTCAGACGGTGACCGAGATGTTCCAGGCGGACCGCCAGGTCGAGGTGGAGGCGATCGACCGCCTCAAGCGTGGTATCGAGGTGATGCGCGGCAAGGGAGACATCACCTCCGCGAACATCTTCGAGTCGATCCTGGAGGACGAGGAGCACCACATCGACTATCTCGACACCCAGCTGGAGCTGGTGGAGAAGCTCGGTGAGCCGCTCTACATCGCGCAGCTGATCGAGCAGCCGGAGAGCTGACCGCCGGGCGGCCGCTCAGGCGGCGTCGGAGAGAACCGGGCTGGCGACGGAGGCGGCCACGGGTTCCGGCCGCTGGTCGAGCAGCTCGCGGCGCGGGCAGTCACCGCGGCCCAGCAGAGCCTGGATGCGGCGCACACAGCCGCCGCAGTCCGTGCCGGCCTTGCAGGCCGACGCGATCTGCCGGGGTGTGCAGGCACCGGCGTCCGCATGCTTCTTGACCTGTGCCTCGGTGACGCCGAAGCAGGAGCAGACGTACATGCGGTTCACCTCCCTGCGGGTCGGTCGCTGGTGCCGTCCCCGTCTTCATCGGTGAGGCTAACCTAACCTAACCTTACCCGCCCCCCGGGTGGCGCGAAAGTCCTGGGTACGACTGTGGGGCACGGATCACATGGATCCGTGCCCCACAGGTGCGTCCGGCGAGGACTTCTACTGGTCGCGGTACATCTCGGCGACGAGGAAGGCCAGGTCGAGCGACTGGCTGCGGTTGAGCCGGGGGTCGCAGGCCGTCTCGTAGCGCTGGTGCAGGTCGTCCACGAAGATCTCGTGGCCGCCGCCCACGCACTCGGTGACGTCGTCGCCGGTCAGCTCCACGTGGATGCCGCCCGGGTGGGTGCCGAGGCCCTTGTGGACCTCGAAGAAGCCCTTGACCTCGTCCAGGACGTCGTCGAAGCGGCGCGTCTTGTGGCCGGACGCGGCCTCGAAGGTGTTGCCGTGCATCGGGTCGGTCACCCAGGCGACGGTCGCACCGGAGGCGGTGACCTTCTCGACCAGCTCGGGGAGCTTGTCGCGGACCTTGTCGGCGCCCATACGGACGATGAAGGTCAGCCGGCCGGGCTCGCGCTCGGGGTCGAGGCGGTCGACGTAGCCGAGCGCCTCGTCGACGGTGGTCGTCGGGCCGAGCTTGATGCCGATGGGGTTGCGGACCTTCGAGGCGAACTCGATGTGCGCGCCGTCCATCTGGCGGGTGCGCTCACCGATCCAGACCATGTGGCCGGAGGTGTCGTACAGCTGGCCGGTGCGCGAGTCGGTGCGGGTCAGCGCCGTCTCGTAGTCCAGCAGCAGCGCCTCGTGCGAGGCGTAGAACTCGACCGCCTTGAACTCGGCCGGGTCGGTGCCGCACGCCTTCATGAAGTTGAGCGCGTTGTCGATCTCGCGGGCCAGGGCCTCGTAGCGCTGGCCTGCGGGGGACGACTTCACGAAGTCCTGGTTCCAGGCGTGGACCTGGCGCAGGTCGGCGTAACCGCCGGTGGTGAAGGCGCGCACCAGGTTCAGCGTGGAGGAGGACGCGTGGTACATCTGCTTCAGCCGCTGCGGGTCCGGGACCCGGGCCTCCTCGGTGAAGGCGAAGCCGTTCACCGAGTCGCCGCGGTAGGTCGGCAGGGTCACGCCGTCGCGGGTCTCGGTCCCCTTGGAGCGCGGCTTGGAGTACTGGCCCGCGATCCGGCCGACCTTGACGACCGGCACGGAGGCGGCGTAGGTCAGGACGGCGCTCATCTGGAGCAGCGTCTTCAGCTTGGCCCGGATGTGCTCGGCGGACACGGCGTCGAAGGCCTCGGCACAGTCGCCGCCCTGCAGCAGGAACGCCTCGCCCTTGGCGACGGCTCCCAGACGGGCGCGCAGCTGGTCGCACTCGCCCGCGAAGACGAGCGGCGGATACGACGCGAGGTCCGCGAGTACATCGCGCAGCGCCTCGGAGTCGGGGTACTCGGGCTGCTGCGCCGCGGGAAGGTCTCGCCAGGTGTTGCCACCGGCGACGGAGGTATTGGCGTTCACGGTCACGTGCACAACATTACGGGGTCCCGGTGGGCGTCCATTCGAGCGCTCAATGGGTGAGACACCCGCTCAGGTGCCCGGATCGTCCGCTAAGGTCGGGGCATGTCGACGCAGAAGATCCAGATCTCGATCCAGAACTGGTGGTGGACCGCTCATCCGGCGGCCCGCTGATTCATCGCGCTGACACTTCGCGAAGGCCGCCCGAGGGGCGGCCTTTTCTGTGTTCAGGAGCCGTTCCTCTCCCTGTGAACCCGTGCGGATCCCCTGCGGATACCCGTGCGGACCGTCCGGAAGGAACCTGCTCCCCATGTCCCAGACCCCGTCCAGATCCGCCTCCGCCCTCATCCGCCGGCTGCTCGCCGAGGACGCCCCGCCGTTCGCGCTGCTGCGCCGCCGTACGCCCGGCCGTGACCACGATCACGTCGAACTGCTGATCGGCGGGGTGCGGGAGGCGGACCGGCTGGCCGATCTGCCGGTGGGCGCGTCGCCCGCGCTGGCCCTGGTGCCGTTCCGGCAGATCGCCGAGCGCGGCTTCGACGTCCGCGACGACGGCACCCCGCTGAGCGTGCTGGTCGCCGACGAGTCGTACGAGCTGGAGCTCGCGGAGGTGCTGGCGGCGCTGCCCGCGCACGAGGTGACCGTGGCGGACGGCGGTTTCGACGTGCCGGACGAGGAGTACGCGGACATCGTGCGGCGGGTGATCCGGGACGAGATCGGGCAGGGCGAGGGCGCCAACTTCGTGATCCGGCGGACGTTCCGGGGCGAGATCCCCGGGTTCGGGCGGGCGGACGCGCTGGCGCTGTTCCGGCGGCTGCTGGCGGGCGAGCGGGGCGCGTACTGGACGTTCGTGGTGCACACAGGTGGCAGCGGGCCCGAAGGGGCCTCCGTCTCGGGGCGGCGGCGGGCGACGGGTGGGCGGACGCTGGTGGGCGCCAGCCCGGAGGTGCATGTGCGGATGTCGGGCGGGACGGTCGTGATGAACCCGATCAGCGGGACGTACCGCTACCCGGACGGGGGGCCCACCGCGGAGAGCCTGCTGGCGTTCCTCGGGGACCGCAAGGAGAGCGAGGAGCTGTCCATGGTGGTCGACGAGGAGCTGAAGATGATGTGCACGGTGGGCGACATGGGCGGGGTGGTGGTCGGCCCCCGGCTCAAAGAGATGGCCCACCTCGCGCACACCGAGTACGAGCTGCGCGGGAAGTCCTCGCTGGACGTCCGGGACGTGCTGCGCGAGACGATGTTCGCGGCGACCGTGACCGGCTCCCCGGTGCAGAACGCGTGCCGGGTGATCGAGCGGTACGAGTCCGGGGGCCGCGGCTACTACGCGGGGGCGCTGGCGCTGCTGGGCCGGGACACGAACGGGGCGCAGACGCTGGACTCGCCGATCCTGATCCGTACCGCCGACATCGCTCCCGACGGTTCGCTGAAGGTGCCGGTCGGGGCCACGCTCGTACGCCACTCGGACCCGGAGAGCGAGGTGGCCGAGACGCACGCCAAGGCGGCCGGGGTGCTGGCCGCCCTCGGGGTGCGGCCGGGCCGCCCGGCGGCGGAGGCGGACCGTCCGCGTCTCGCCTCCGACCCCCGGGTGCAGGCGGCGCTGGACGACCGGCGCGGGGGGCTCGCCCCGTTCTGGCTGCGGATGCAGGAGCGCGTCCGGGACCTGTCCGGCCACGCCCTGGTGGTGGACGGCGAGGACACGTTCACCGCGATGCTGGCCCATCTGCTGCGGGCATCCGGGCTCGACGTCTCGGTGCGCCGGTACGACGAGCCGGGGCTGCGCGAGGTGGTCCGGGCGCACGAGGGGCCCGTGGTGCTGGGCCCCGGCCCGGGGAATCCGGGCGACCTCGGCGACCCCAAGATGCGGCTGCTGCGGGAGGTCGCCGCCGAGCTGGTGCGGGACCACCGGCACGGGCTGCTGGGGGTGTGCCTCGGGCACGAGCTGATCGCGGCGGAGCTGGGGCTTGAGATCGTCCGCAAGGCGGTGCCGTACCAGGGGGCGCAGACCAGGATCGAGCTGTTCGGGCGGCCGGAGACGGTCGGCTTCTACAACAGCTTCACCGCTCGCTGCGACGGCCCGGCCGCCGCCGAGCTGGCCGCGCACGGGATCGAGGTGAGCCGGGACGAGGAGAGCGGGGAGCTGCACGCGCTGCGGGGGCCGGGCTTCGCCTCGGTGCAGTTCCACCCGGAGTCGGTGCTGACCGTGCGGGGCTCGGCGATCGTGACGGAGCTGCTGGCGGGGCTGCCCGTGGCGGGCTGAGCGGCCGGTCTCACGTCCTCGGCACGAGGACGTTCTCGCCGGTGCGGCGGGCCAGGTAGTCGGTGACGTTCTGTACGGTCGCGTCGATGATCTGGCCCACCGCGTCCTCGGTGTAGTACGCCTGGTGGGAGGTGACGATGACGTTGGGGAAGGTCACCAGCCGGGCGAGGGTGTCGTCGTCGATGCCCTCCAGGGACTTGTCGAGGAAGAACAGCCCGGCCTCCGCCTCGTACACGTCGAGTCCGACGCCGAGGAAGCGGCCCGCGCGGAGTTCGGTGACCAGGGCGGCGGTGTCGATGAGGCCGCCGCGGCTGGAGTTGACGAGGATCGCATCGTCCTGCATCGCCTTGAGGGCGGCCTCGTCGATGATGTGCTGGGTGCTGGGCAGCAGCGGCACGTGCAGGCTGATCAGGTCGGCCTCGGCGAACAGCCGCTCCTTCGCCACGTACTCCATGCCCAGCTCGACGCAGGCCGGGTTCTCGACGACGTCCCAGCCGAGCAGTTTCATGCCGAAGCCGTGGGCGATCCGGGTGAACGCCTCGCCGATCTTGCCGGTGCCGAGCACGCCGACGGTGCGGCCGCGCATGTCCCGGCCGAGCAGCCCGTCGAGGCGGAAGTCGAAGTCCCGGGTACGGCTCGCGGCCCGGATGATGCGCCGGTTGACCGCCATGGCCAGCGTCCAGGCGAACTCGGCGACCGAGTACGGCGAGTAGTACGAGACCCGGGCGACGCGCAGGGCCAGGCGCTCGGCGACCTCCAGGTCGATGTTGTTGAAGCCGGTGGAGCGCTGGGCGATCATCTGCGTGCCGCCCGCGGCGAGCGTCTGGAGCACCGGGGCGCTGAGGTCGGCGTTGACACTCGTGGAGATGATCTCGTGGCCGGCCGCGATGGGGGCGGTGTCCCGGTTGAGGAAGACGTCCAGGCAGCGGACCTCGTGCAGCCCCTCGAAGGCCTTCTCGATGAGGGGCTTCTCGTCGGACTGCACACCGAAGGCCAGGATTTCCACGGGTTCTCCCGAGCTGTGTCTGGGGTCGGAACAGGGCAGGGCCGGTCAGCGCGAATATACGGCCACGGCCCCGCCCCCGCCGGGTCAGACGTCGTCGAGGCCGCGCTCGATGGCGTACCGCACGAGCTCCACCCGGTTGTGCAGCTGGAGCTTGCCGAGGGTGTTCTGCACATGGTTCTGGACCGTGCGGTGGGAGATCACCAGGCGTTCGGCGATCTGCTTGTACGAGAGTCCCTTGGCGACCAGCCGCAGCACCTCGGTCTCCCGGTCGGTGAGCTGCGGGGCCTTGGGCTCGTCCGACGCCACGGGTGCGGGGTCGGAGGCGAGCCGGCGGTACTCGCCGAGGACCAGGCCCGCCAGGCCCGGGGTGAAGACCGGGTCGCCGGCCGCGGTGGAGCGGACGGCGTCGGTCAGCTCCTGGGTGGAGGCGGACTTCAGCAGATAGCCGGTGGCTCCGGACTTCACCGCCTCCAGGACGTCGGCGTGCTCGCCGCTCGCGGAGAGGACCAGGACCCGCAGGCCGGGGTGGGAGCCGACGAGCTCCTTGCAGACCTGGACGCCCGGCATGCCGGGGAGGTTCAGGTCGAGGACGAGGACGTCCGGGCTCACCGCCTTGGCCCGGCGCACCGCCTGCGCGCCGTCCCCGGCGGTCGCGACGACGTCGAAGCCGGACTCGGTCAGGTCGCGGGCGACCGCGTCGCGCCACATGGGGTGGTCGTCGACGACCATGACCCTGATGGGGCGGTCCGCCGCCGCCCCCTGCTCGTCCTGTGGTGTGTTCGTGCTCATCGGGCCGATCCTGCCTTCCCCCGGGAAACCTTCGGTGCTTTGGGAACCTTCAACTCGACCTCGCAGCCCTGTCCGGGCACCGAGATCAGCTCTGCCGTGCCGCCCAGGTCGCGCAGCCGGCCGCGGATGGAGAGCGCCACCCCGAGCCGCCCTTCCCCTTCCGCCTGGGCGAGCCGCCCTTCGGGGATGCCAGGGCCGTCGTCCCGGACGGTGACGATCACCTCGTCCGGCTCGTCCTCGACCAGGATCCACGCCTGGGCATCCGGGCCCGCGTGCACCCGGACGTTGTCCAGGGCGGCGCTGACGGCGGCGGCCAGCTCCCGGGCGGAGGCGGCGGGGAGCAGGACCGGCGCGCCCGGCTCGGCGAAGCTCGTACGGGATCCGGCGTGCGGGGCGAGCAGGGCGCGCAGGTCCACGGCGCCCCCGTCGCCGGGGCCCTCCTCCTCGTCGACCTCGACCGTGCGGACCACGGCGCCCTCGGCGGCGTCCTCGGAGACCCGGGTGGGGGGCACCAGGCCGCTGGAGACCAGGGTGCGCAGGGCGACCTCCTGCTCCCCGGCCATCCGTCCCAGGTCGGCCGCCTCGCCGCCGATGGCCGTCCCGCGGCGCTGGACCATGGCGAGGACCTGGAGCACGCTGTCGTGGATGTCGCGGGCGAGCCGTTCGCGTTCGCGGGTGGCGGCCTCGATCTCCAGGGCGCGGGCGAGGGTGCGCTCACTGGCGCGGGCGACCTCGACGACGTACCCGATGGCGATGGAGGCGACCCAGACCAGCAGGACGTTGTGGTAGGTGTCCCGGCTGGGCTCGCCGCGCTGGATGATGTTGGCGGCGGCGACGAACGTGGAGGCGAAGGCCGCCCACCGCCAGCCGCCCTTGATGGCGAAGGCGAGGACCGCGCCGGCCGTCCAGATCGACGGCAGCGTCGGCCCGTCGAAGGACTGGGAGTCGACGTCGGCGAGCGGGGTGAGCAGGATGCCGGTCAGCGCGACGACGAGGTCGGCGCCGAGGAAGCGTTTGGTGCAGTTCGCGGCCGAGCGGACCTTGGGCAGGGTGGCGAGCGTCCAGACGCAGAGGAACGCCAGATAGGCGACGGCGACCCAGGGCCGCTCGAACCGCTCCCGGCCGAGGTTGTCCTTGCCGAAGATCGCGAGCAGCACCGCGTAGATCATCGTCAGGACGCGGTAGCCCGTCAGCGCACGCCACAGTGGCAGCTCG
Organism: Streptomyces globisporus C-1027; assembly: GCF_000261345.2. Taxonomy (NCBI): domain Bacteria; kingdom Bacillati; phylum Actinomycetota; class Actinomycetes; order Kitasatosporales; family Streptomycetaceae; genus Streptomyces; species Streptomyces globisporus. Next base: position 1,913,855 of record NZ_CP013738.1, read on the forward strand.
ACCGACATCCGTACGACCCGCTCACGCCTGGTCATGGCCCCACCCCCCGGACGGTCAACGACGCGATTACGCGCCGGACCGTTCCGTTCCGTTCTCGTTTCCCGCGGCGGCCTGCTTCCGCTGCCGCTTGGCCTCCTCGGCCTTGGCCTTCGCCTCGTCGGCGAGCTGGCGCTTGGCGGCGGTGGCGTAGACGTCCACGTACTCCTGGCCGGAGAGCTTCATGATCTCGTACATGACCTCGTCGGTCACCGAGCGCAGGATGAAGCGGTCGCCGTCCATGCCCTGGTAGCGGCTGAAGTCCAGCGGCTTGCCGATCCGGATGCCGGGGCGCATGAGCTTGGGCATCACCTGGCCGGGCGGCTGGATCTTCTCGGTGTCGATCATGGCGACCGGGATGACGGGGGCGCCGGTGGCCAGGGCCACCCGGGCGAGGCCACCGGGCTTGCCGCGGTAGAGGCGGCCGTCGGGCGAGCGGGTGCCTTCGGGGTAGATGCCGAAGAGGCCGCCGCTCTCGACGACCTGTATGCCCGCCTTGATCGCCGCCTCACCGGCGCCGCGGGCTCCGGAGCGGTCGACGGGGAGCTGGCCGACGCCCTTGAAGAAGGCGGCGGTGAGCTTGCCCTTCACACCGGGCGAGGTGAAGTACTCGGCCTTGGCGATGAACGTGACCTTGCGGTCCAGCACGGCCGGGAGGAAGAACGAGTCGGAGAACGAGAGGTGGTTGCTGGCGAGGATCGCCGGACCGCGCTCGGGGATGTTCTCCAGGCCCTCCACCCACGGCCGGAAGGCGAGCTTCAGGGACCCGCCGATGGAGAACTTCATGGCGCCGTAGATCAACTCTGGTTCCTCCTGTGTGCTGTCGCTAGAGATTAGCCTGTGCCGCCGTCGCGGCCTCCGCCCGGCAGGGGGCCCGCCTTCCCGGCCGGGCTCCGGGGGCGCTTCACGGGGGCGTGAAGGACCTGGTCGGTGTCGGTCCGGTCGCGTACGGTGAAGTCATCCGTCAAGCACTCCCCCAGGTGCGCCCTCCCCCGCCCCGTCCCACGAACAGGAGACCCTGGTGCCGGTCCTCCCTGGAGCCGAGCCGTTCCGCCACGAGGGCGGAGAGGTCGGCGTCCTCCTCTGCCATGGCTTCACCGGATCCCCGCAGTCGCTGCGCCCCTGGGCCGACTATCTCGCCGAGCGCGGACTGACGGTCTCGCTGCCGCTGCTGCCGGGCCACGGCACCCGCTGGGAGGACATGGCGGCCACCGGCTGGCAGGACTGGTACGCGGAGGTGGACCGGGAGCTGCGGGTCCTCACCGAGAGGTGCGAGCAGGTCTTCGTCTTCGGGCTCTCCATGGGCGGCGCGCTGTCCCTGCGGCTCGCGGCCAAGCACGGGGACGCGATCAGCGGTCTGGTGCTGGTCAACCCGGCCAACAAGGTGCACGGCCTCTCGGCGTACGCGCTGCCGGTCGCCCGCCATCTGGTGCGGACGACGAAGGGTCTGGCCGACGACATCGCGCTGCCGGGCTCGCACGAGGTGGGCTACGACCGGGTTCCGCTGCACGCGGCCCACTCGGTGCGGAAGTTCTTCCGGCTGGTCGACGGGGAGCTGCCCCAGGTGACCCAGCCGGTGGTGCTCCTGCACAGCCCGCAGGACCATGTCGTGCCGCCCGCCGACAGCGCGCGGATCCTCAGCCGGATCTCCTCCACGGATGTTTCCGAGATCCTGCTGGAACAGAGCTACCACGTGGCGACGTTGGACCATGATGCGGAGCGGATCTTCGATGAGAGCTACCGGTTCATCGGCCGTCTCGCACCGAACGTCGGGATGAAGGGGAGCACGTCCGGTGGCTGAGCACGACGCGGAACGCACAGGCAGCGACGAGGAGCGCGAACCGCGCGCCACGGAGCCGGCGGCCGTCCCGGAGGGGACGAAGCCGGCGGGGGACGGCGGAGCGGAGCAGGAGCGGGCGATCGACGAGGACGCGGCGTGGGCCGCGATCGTCGCGGGGTACGGGGAGGAGCCGCCGGACCCGCCGGGCGCCAAGCCGTTCAAGTCCATCGAGGACCTGGCCCTGCTGGAGGACGACCAGCGCAATGTGACGGGGTCCGGCGACGGCTCGGCCGGGGACCCGGCGGACAAGGGGCCCGACAAGAGCCCCCCGAAGCCGCCGGAGAAGAAGGCGCTGGGCAGCTCGGTGGTCTTCGCGCCCGGCGTCGCGGGCCCCCGCGACTACGAACTGCCCGCGTCCAAGGACGCCGGCATCGACGAACCGGACGACGAGGACGAGGGCCACTTCGTGCCCCCGGAGCCGCCGCCGCTGCCGGAGGCCGACGTCACGGCGAAGTTCGCCTGGCTCGCGGTGATCGGCGGTCCGGTGCTGATGCTGATCGCGGTGCTGTTCCAGTGGGAGATGACGTGGTGGCTCACCACGCTCTGCATCGGCGGTTTCCTCGGCGGCTTCGCCACGCTGGTGGCCCGGATGCCGCACGACGACGATGACGACACCTACGGCGACCCGGGGCGCGGCGCGGTCGTGTAGGGGTGTCCGGCGGATCAGGGCCGGACACCCCGCAGCTCACTTCGCGGCAGGCACTCTGAGGGCGGCCAGGACCGGCAGATGGTCCGTGGCCGCCCTCAGGTCTGTGTCACTGACCCCGGGGAGCCCGGCCGGCACCCCGCAGCCGAGCACCTCGATGCCCGGGGTCGCGAAGACGGCGTCGATGCGCTTACGGGGCTCGTCGGGCGGGAACGTCAGCTCGTCGCCCCACGGGGCGACGGCCCGGCAGTCCTGGAGCTCCCCGGCCAAGTGCCGGAACGGCTTCCCCGTCGGTACGTCGTTGAGGTCGCCACCTGCCACGGCGTGCTCCACGCCCATCGAGGCCAGCTGCTCCAGCAGCCGGTCCGCCTGGGCGAGGCGTTCGTCGTGCTGGAGGCTCAGATGGCAGCTCAGCACCCCGAGCCGGGCCCCGGCGATCCGCACGACGGCGGTGGCGAAGCCCCGGCGGTGCAGGCCGGGGGTGAGGGGCAGCAGGACGTCCTCGGTGCGCTCGACCCTCGCCCGCAGCGAGCACAGCAGCAGGGGTCCGGCGGCGGTGGCCCCGCCGCTCAGCACCACCAGGTCGCTGCTCTTCGCGAGCCGGGCCGCCGCCTTGCGCCAGCGGAAGAAGCGCGGGGCCTCCTGGACGAGAACCAGATCGGGTGCGCAGGCGCGGATGACGCGGGCCAGGGCCGCGGTGTCGTCGTGCAGGGAACGGACGTTGTAGCTCAGCACTCTGATGACGGCTGAACCGTCCGGCTCGGTACGGGAGTCGGGCAGGGGCGTCAGGACCATGCGGGCCACGATACGGCGGACGCCCGCCGCTGCCCCGGAGGGCGGCGGCGGGCGTCCGATGCGTCGTGCCGTACGGGACTCAGCCCTGGCGGGCCAGGTCGGCCGCGCCCACGAGCCCTGCCTTGCCGCCGAGTTGGGCGGCGAGCACCTGGGCGTGCGGGCGCCATTCGCCGCCGATCAGCCAGCGCCGGAACGACTTGCGGATCGGGTCGAGGACGAGCTCGCCCTCGTCCGAGACGCCGCCGCCGACGATGAACGCGGACGGGTCGAACAGCGAGGCGAGGTCGGCCAGTCCGGCGCCGGCCCAGCGGGCCAGCTCGCGGAACGAGTCGATGGCCACCGGGTCGCCCTGGCGGGCGGCCGCGCTGATGTGCTTGCCCTCGATGCCGTCCACCGAGCCGTCGCCGAGGCCGAGCAGTATGGCGGCGTTCTCGGGGGTGGCGTTGGCGCGCTGCTTGGCGTACCGGACGAGCGCGCGGCCGGAGGCGTACTGCTCCCAGCAGCCCTGGCTGCCGCAGCCGCAGAGCAGACCGTCCGGGACGACCCGGATGTGGCCGAACTCGGCGGCGACGCCGAAGCGTCCGCGGCGCAGCTTGTTGCCGATGATGATGCCGCCGCCGAGGCCGGTGCCGAGCGTGATGCAGATGACGTCGTCGTGGCCCTGGCCTGCCCCGAAGCGGTATTCGCCCCAGGCCGCGGCGTTGGCGTCGTTCTCGACGACGACGGGCAGGCCGACGCGCTGCTCGACCTTGTCCTTGAGCGGCTCGTGACGCCAGTTGATGTTCGGTGCGAAGAGGACGGTGGCGCGCTTGTCGTCGACGTAACCGGCGGCGCCGATGCCGACGGCCTCCACGTCGTGACCCTCGCTCGCCCCGGCGACCGCCGCGCAGATCGCGTCGACGATGCCTTCGGCCGTCGGCGGGGTCGCCACCTTGAACGTCGAGAGGATCCGGCCCTCTTCGTCGACCACTCCAGCCGCGATCTTCGTGCCGCCGATATCGACGCCGATGGTGAGTCCCATGAATCCCTCAGTTTCGGTCGAGCCCCGCTAAGGGCAACCGTACCCGAGGCCGCACCCGGTACCGGCCGGAGCCGGTCAGTCCAGGTCGATGCGTTCGGTGCCGGAAGGGCCCTCGTCCCGGGGGTCGGACGGGTCGTCGGCGGCCTTCTTCGAGGGGCCCGCGGTGCCCGAGGCGCCCTCGGTGGTGCGGGTCCAGCGGCTCTCCTGGCCCTCCACCGCGGAGCGGTAGGCGGCCAGCAGTTCGTTGCCCGCGGCGGCGAGGTGGTCGAAGACCTGGGGGTTGCGCTCGATGACCGGTTCGACGGCGGACTTCGCCTGCCGGATGGCCTGCTGGACCGCGGGGGCGGCGACGCCGAACAGCGGGGTCTGGAGCGAGGAGACCTTGTCGGCGACGGCGTCGACCAGCTTGCGCAGCTCCTCGGCGGCGGATCCGGGCGGCGGGCCGTACTCCGCGCGGCGGCGGGCCTTCTCGGCCGCGAGGTCCTCGGCGCAGGCGTCGGCCCACGCGTCGCCGTCGACGGGACGATCGGTGGCTTCACTCATGGCGGACTCCTGCGACGCGGGCGGCCGACGGTCGGCCTGCGGTTCACGTACTACCGACGTTACCCGAATGGCCGCACGGCGTTCAGGAGGTGCGCGGCCACAGGGCCGGGTCCGGCGTGAACCGCACCCGCAGCACCCCGTCGGCCAGGGCCGCGCCGGAGACGGTGCAGCGGCGCAGCGCGGAGGCGATCCGCACGATCCGGTGGAAGGGGCCGACGGTCAGGAGCAGTTCGTCGCCCCGGCGGACCAGGCGCAGGTCCTCCTTGGCCGCCCCGGGCAGCGGCAGGCACCAGGCGATGGTCGTGGCCCCGTCGTCCGCGTCCTGCTCCTCCTCGGTCCACCAGGGGTCGCCGGCCCGGCCGGGCGTCCGGTCGTCGGGGGCGGGGATCTCCAGAGCGGCCAGGTCGCCCGCGCCCTCGGGGTCCCGGCCCAGGTGGGCGGCCTCGTGCACCGGGAGGTCGGGGGCCACGTCCTGGTGCCAGTGGTCCAGGCACTTGTCCTGCTGGGCGGCGAGCGCGGCGAACCAGGGGTCCGAGGAGTGCCGGGGCAGCACACGGGAGGCGACCAGCAGATCGGCGCTCAGACCGTGCAGGGCGAGGCCGGTCCGGGCGGTGCGCAGGGCGTCCTCGGCGGCCGGGCCCGGCTCCGCGACCAGCCGGAGCGTGGTGGCCCCGTCCTCGATCAGGGTCTGGACGGCGGCCAGCTCCTCGTCCTTGCGGGCGGCGGCCTCGTACAGCCACTGGGCGGGCATCGGGACCCCGGCGAGCTGGGCGAGGACGGGGCGCAGGGCGCGGGCGGCCTGGCGTTCGGCGGGGAGCAGCCGGCGCAGGTAGCGGCGCAGCTGTGCGGGGAGGGCGAGCAGGGCCAGGGCCTCGGTCAGCGGCGGGAGGTCGACGACGAGGGTGTCGTAGCCGGACAGGTCGCCCTCGGCGGCGCGGCGCAGCGTGTGCAGCAGGGCAAGCTGAGCGGAACCGGGGAGTTCGGTGAGTTCCTCGCCGTCGAGCCGGCCCGCGCCGAGCAGGTCCAGGACGCCGGAGGCACGGTTCTGCAGCTCGGTGAGTTCGGCGCGGAAGTGCTCGCCGGAGTCGATGCGGACGTGGTCGAGGCGGTCGGTGACCGGGGTGGGTCCGGCGGCGGCCGGGAAGCCGGGTATGGCCTCGGCGGAGAGCAGCAGGGTGCGGTCGCCGCGGTCGGCGGCGGCCAGTGCGGTGGCCGCCGCGACGGTGGTACGGCCCGCGCCGCCGGGGCCGGTGACCAGGACCGTACGCATGTCGCTCAGGCCTTGGGGGCGGACTCGACGCGCTTCTTCAGACCGGCGAGGGCGCGGTCGATGATGACCTTCTCGGCCTTCCGCTTGATCATGCCGAGGAGCGGGATCTTGACGTCGACGGCGAGCCGGTAGGTGACCTCGGTGCGCTCGCCGCCGGCGAGGGGGGTCAGGGCGTAGGTGCCGTCCAGGGAGCGCAGCATCTGCGACTTGACGAGGCTCCAGCTGACCTCGTTCTCGCCGGTCCAGGTGTAGGCGAGGACGTGGTCGTCCTTGATCGCCCCGGCGTCCAGGACGAGGCGGACCTGCTCGGCGCGGCCCTGGTCGTCGGTGGAGAGGACCTCGGCCTCCTTGACCTCGCCGGTCCACTCCGGGTAGCGGGCGAAGTCGGCGATCACGCCCATGACGTCGGCCGGTGCCGCCTCGATCGTGATGCTCGAGCTGGTGTGTTCAGCCATCGCCGTGGCCCTCCAGTGCGGTGTAACCGGTCGCTGTCGGCAGGAGCCTGCCGCTGTGCAGGCTATCGCGTGCCCGGGGCGCTCCGGTCCACGCCCCGGCCGCCCGCGCTCACCAGGTCAGCGCCCAGGGCGTTCCGGTCGAGGCGAAGTGGCCGACGTTGACGCACTCGGTGGTACCGATGCGCATCCGGCGGACCAACGGCTGGTGAACATGGCCGAAAAGCGCGTATCGGGGGCGGGTGGCGCGGATCGCCTCCAGCAGAGCGGTGCTGCCGCGTTCGAAGCGGCGGGCGACGGTGTCGTACGTCAGCTCGGGCACCTCGGGCGGGATGTGCGAGCAGAGGACGTCGACCGGGCCGAGCGCCTCGACCTTGGCGGCGTACTCCTCGTCGCTGATCTCGTACGGGGTGTTCATCGGGGTCTTGAGGCCGCCGCCGACGAAGCCGAAGACCCGGCCGCCGATCTCGACGCGTTCGCCGTCGAGCACGGTGGTGTTGGGGCGGGCGTACTCGGGCCAGAGGGTGGGGACGTCGACGTTGCCGTAGGTGGCGTACGTCGGAGTGGGGAAGGCCGCGAAGAGTTCGGCGTACTGCTTGCGTACCGCGCCGAGGATCTCGGTGTTGCGGTCGCGGCCGGCCCACAGCTCGCGGCCGAAGGCGCGGGCCTCGTCGTAGCGGCGGGCGGTGCGCAGGGCGACGATGCGGTCGGCGTTCTCCTTGCCGAACAGGTCGGGGAAGATGCCGCGCGAGTGGTCGGCGTAGTCGAGGAAGAGCACCAGGTCACCGAGGCAGATCAACGCGTCGGCGCCGTCCCCGGCGCGGGCCAGGGCCTCGGTGTTGCCGTGCACGTCGCTGACCACATGGATCCGGGTCGGCCTGGTGGCCGGGTCCCGGCTGTCCGGTTCGCTGCCTCGCATGCGATCACCCTAGAGTGCCCCTCCGGTCCCGGGTAGACCGTCCGGACCTGCGGTTACTTCCACGTCGGGACGGCAGTGGACTACTGTGCGCGAAAGGGCCATTTATATGTGTGATGCATAAGACATCTGGCCGGAACCCCCTATCCGGAACCGAGTACCGGTGGGTAACGTCCGGGCAGTCCAGTCGTGCTCACCCCACTGAGCACCCGCCAATCTTGGACCGCAGCCGGTGCGTCACACAGAGCCGTGGCACCGGAGCCCGATGAGGAGCAGCAGTCTTGCGCGAGTTCAGCCTTCCGGCCCTGTACGAGGTCCCGACGGACGGCAACCTGACGGATCTCATCCGCCGCAATGCCGCTCAGCATCCCGAAGTCGCGGTGATGAGCCGCAAGGTGGCCGGCGTCTGGACGGACGTCAGCGCCACCCAGTTCCTGGCCGAGGTGAGAGCAGCCGCCAAAGGGCTGATCGCCTCGGGTGTGCAGCCCGGCGACCGGGTCGCCCTGATGTCGCGCACCCGTTTCGAGTGGGTGCTGCTGGACTTCGCGATCTGGAGCGCGGGCGCGGTGACCGTGCCGGTGTACGAGACCAGCTCCGCCGAGCAGGTGCAGTGGATCCTCGGTGACTCCGGGGCGGTCGCGGTGCTCGTGGAGAGCGACGCGCACGCCGCGGCCGTGGCCTCCGTACGGGACTCCCTGCCGGAGCTGGCGCATGTCTGGCAGATCGACGCGGGCGCCGTGGAGGCGCTCGGCAAGGCGGGTGCCGAGGTCTCGGAGGAGACCATGGACCTGCGGATGGTCAGCGCCAAGGCGGACGACCCGGCGACGATCGTCTACACCTCGGGCACCACGGGCCGCCCGAAGGGCTGTGTGCTCACCCACCGCAGCTTCTTCGCGGAGTGCGGCAACGTGGTGGAGCGGCTGAAGCCGCTGTTCCGTACGGGCGAGTGCTCGGTGCTGCTGTTCCTGCCCGCCGCGCACGTCTTCGGCCGGCTGGTCGAGGTGGCGTCGGTGATGGCCCCGATCAAGCTCGGCTGCGTCCCGGACATCAAGAACCTCACCGACGAGCTGGCCTCGTTCCGGCCGACACTGATCCTGGGCGTCCCCCGGGTCTTCGAGAAGGTCTACAACGCGGCCCGCGCCAAGGCGCAGGCGGACGGCAAGGGCAAGATCTTCGACCGGGCCGCCGACACGGCGATCGCCTACAGCCGGGCGCTGTCCACCCCGCAGGGCCCCGCGCTGGGTCTGAAGCTCAAGCACAAGCTCTTCGACAAGCTGGTCTTCAGCAAGCTCCGCGCGGTGCTCGGCGGCCGGGGCGAGTACGCGATCTCCGGCGGTGCCCCGCTGGGCGAGCGGCTCGGCCACTTCTACCGGGGCATCGGCTTCACGGTCCTGGAGGGCTACGGCCTGACCGAGTCGTGCGCGGCCACCGCGTTCAACCCGTGGGACCGGCCGAAGATCGGTACGGTCGGCCAGCCGCTGCCCGGCTCGGTCGTGCGGATCGCGGACGACGGCGAGGTGCTGCTGCACGGCGAGCACCTGTTCACGGGCTACTGGAACAACGAGTCGGCCTCCGCCGAGGCGCTGGCCGACGGCTGGTTCCACACCGGGGACATCGGCACGCTGGACGAGGACGGCTACCTCGCGATCACCGGCCGCAAGAAGGAGATCATCGTGACGGCGGGCGGCAAGAACGTCGCCCCGGCCGTCATCGAGGACCGGATCCGCGCGCACGCCCTGGTCGCCGAGTGCATGGTGGTCGGCGACGGCCGCCCGTTCGTCGGCGCGCTGGTCACCCTGGACGAGGAGTTCCTGGGCCGCTGGGCCGAGGAGAACGGCAAGCCGGCCGGCTCGACGGCCCTGTCGCTGCGCGAGGACGCGGAGCTGCTGGCCGAGGTGCAGCGGGCGGTGGACGACGGGAACGCGGCGGTCTCCAAGGCGGAGTCGGTGCGCAAGTTCCGTATCCTGCCGACCCAGTTCACCGAGGAAGCGGGCCACATCACCCCGTCGCTGAAGCTGAAGCGGAACGTGGTGGCGAAGGACTTCGCGGACGAGGTGGAGTCGATCTACCGCGCCTGAGAGTGCCTGAGGATGACGGCGAAGGGGCCCGCGCTTTCGACAAGCGCGGGCCCCTTCGCCGTACAGTCCTCTGCGTCGTCCGTACGGTCACAGCAACGTCTTGAGCTTCTCCGCGAGCAGGTCCCAGCGCCACTTCTCCTCGACCCAGGCCCGGCCGCGCTCCCCCATCCGCCGCCGCAGCTCCGCATCGCCGAGCAGCGTGACGATCCGGTCCGCCGACTCCTCGGCACTGCCGCCGCGCACCACCCAGCCGGTCTCGCCGTCCAGCACCGCGTCCGGGGCGCCGCCGGAGTCCCCGGCCACCACGGGCAGCCCGGTCGCGGACGCCTCCAGGTAGACGATCCCGAGGCCCTCCACGTCGAGCCCGCCGCGCCGGGTCCGGCAGGGCATCGCGAAGACGTCCCCGGCCCCGTAGTGCGCGGGCAGCTCCGCCCAGGGCACCGGGCCGGTGAAGCGCACCGAGTCCTGCACCCCGGTCTGCTCCGCGAGCCGCTTCAGGTCCTTGGCGTACGGTCCGCCGCCCACGATCAGCAGCACCGCGTCCGGGATCCGCGCCAGGATCGCGGGCATGGCCAGGATCAGCGTGTCCTGGCCCTTGCGCGGCACCAGGCGCGAGACGCAGACGACCACCGGGCGGTCGGAGAGCCCGAGGCGGGCCCGGACCCGGTCACCGCCGGAGCCCGGGTGGAAGGTCTTCTCGTCGACGCCGGGCGGCAGTTGGACCATGCGGCCGGCCGCGTCGGGGGTGAGCGCGGCGGCGATCCGGGAGCGGGTGTACTCACCGAGATAGGTGATCGTGTCCGTGCCCTCCCCGATCCGGCGCAGCAGTTGCCGGGAGGCGGGCAGTTGCGCCCAGCCCGCCTCGTGGCCGTGGGTGGTGGCCACCAGGCGGCGGGCGCCCGCGCGGCGCAGCGCCGGTGCCATCAGGCCGAGCGGGGCGGCGGCGCCGAACCAGACGGAGGTGCAGCCGTGTTCGCGCAGCAGCTCGGTGGCCCGGCGGGTGACGCGCGGGGTCGGCAGCAGCATCGTCGTCCGGTCGCGGACCACGGGGTACGGCTGCTCGGCGTCGAAGGCGGCGGTGGCCGCCGCGCCCTCCTCGCCGCGCTTCCAGGTGGAGGCGTAGACGACGACCCTCTCGGGATCCAGGCGCAGCGCCATGTTGTGCAGGAACGCCTGGATGCCACCGGGGCGGGGCGGGAAGTCGTTGGTCACGATCAAGGTCTTGTCCATCGCCGCCGACAGTACCGAACGGCCGCGCTTCACCGCTGGGGACCTCTCCCGACGGCATCATGAGCCGCCGGGGGGCGGCCGGGGACGAGCGACGACGAGGCGGCGGCGATGACGACGGGACGAGCACCCACCGGCACCGGACCGTGGCCGTACGCGGTGTGGGCGCTGACCCGGGCCTGGCTGCTGGCCTGCGTGTTCAAGGTGGTCACGGTGCCCGGTCCGGACGTGACGGTGGACGTGTCGGTGATCTACCGGGGCTGGTACGAGGTCCTGCTGGCCGGCACGTACCCGCTGGACGACGTCACCTGGCAGTACCCGCCCGGGGCGGCGCTGGCGGTCCTCTCCCCCGCCCTGCTGCCGTTCTTGGAGTACGCGACCGCGTTCTTCGTGCTGGTGCTGGTCTGCGACGCGCTGGTGCTGGGGCTGTTGCTGTATGCGGGCCGGCGGCCGGGCATAAGGGTGGCGGGCGCGTGGGTGTGGGTCGTGGGGGTGCCGCTGCTGGGCCCGACGGTCTACGCCCGTTACGACCTGATGGTGACGGCGGTCGCGGTGGCGGCGCTGCTGGCGGGCGTGCGCAGGCCCCGGGCGCTGGGGGCGCTGGCCGCGTTCGGGGCGCTGCTCAAGGGGTGGCCCGCGCTGCTGCTGGTGGGGGTGCGCAAGGGGCGTCCGACCCGGGCGGCCTGGACCTCGGCGGCGCTGAGCGCCGCGGGCCTGGCTGCGGCGTTCGCGCTGTGGATGCCCGGGGCGTTCGCGTTCCTGGCCTTCCAGCGGGACCGGGGCACCGAGATCGAGTCGCTGGGGGCGCTGGTCTTCCACCTCGCGCGGCAGTTCGGCTGGGAGGGGAGGGTGGAGCTGCGCTACGGCTCGATGGAGTTCGTCGGGCCGCACGTGGAGCTGGTGTCGACGCTGGCGCTGGGGCTCGCGGTCCTGGCGCTGGGCTGGCTGCTGCTCTGGCGGTTGCGGGCCCGGTCGTTCGCGGTGCGCACCCCGGCCGAGGCGGCGTTCACGGCGGTGCTGCTGTTCACGGTGACCAGCCGGGTGATCAGCCCGCAGTACGTGGTGTGGCTGGTCGGTCTGGCCGCGGTGTGCCTGCTGTTCCGGGGAACGGCGATGACCCTGCCCGCGGTCCTGGTGCTGGTGGCGGCGGGGGTGACGCTGCTGGAGTTCCCGGTCGGCTTCGTCCATGTCGTGGAGAGCGACGCGCGCGGGGTGACGCTCCTGGTCGCACGGAACGGGCTGCTGGTGGCGGCCTCGCTGATCGCGGCGGGGCGGCTGTGGCGGTCGACGGTGCCGGGGAGACCGGGCGCGGAGGCGGCCCCGAACGTGGTCGGGGGTCAGCCGAGCCGGGTGGCGAGGTAGTCGCGCCAGTCGGCGGTGAACTGCTCGGGGGTGGTGTCGAGCACCGCCTTCAGGGCCTTCTCCACCGCCCCCTTCCGTCCGTCGTGCGCGCCCACGGCCTCGTAGAAGGCGATCAGCTTCTCCTTGCCCCACCGCTCCGCGATCAGCTCGCAGGCCAGCCAGCCGCCCTCGTACGCCCCCGCGAGCTTCGCCGGGTCGCCGTCGAAGCCGAAGTCCGGGTCGGCGGGGAGTTCCGCGGGGGTCCGGCCGCTGCGGACGGCCTCGGCCAGTTCGGGCGCGACGCTGTCGGCGGCGCGGTCCTCGCCCCGGTAGGCGGTCCAGTCGGCGAAGCCCTCGGAGAGCCAGACGGGGGTGGCGGTGGAGGTGCTGGTCCGGGTGGCGACATGGGTCGTCTCGTGGGTCAGGACGATCCGCTGCCCGAAGCTGCCGAGGGTGGCGTACGCCTGCGGGTTGACGATGACCCGGTCGGCGATGGCGGGGCTCTCGCCGGTGCCGCCGACCTCACCGGTGGTGACGGCGGCGATGCCCCGGTAGCTGGCCTCCGGCGAGCCGAGCAGCCCCGCCATCGACTCGACGGAGTCCGGGACCAGGACGACCACCCGCCGGTTCCACGGGCGCGGCCAGGCGTCCGAGACGGCCGGTACGGCGAGGTCCACGGTGTCGGCGATCTGCCGCAACTCCTCCTCGCCCCGTCCGACGCCCAGGACGATGCTGTGGGCGCCCTGGACGACCTCCACGTCCCCCTGCTGCCACAGCTGCCCGGAGGCGCCCTTGGCGGGCCGGTCCTCGGTGATGTACCAGCGGTCACCGTCGCGCATCAGCTCCAGGACGCGGCGGGTGGCGACCGGGGCGGTGTCGTAGCCGTCGATCCGGTAGCGCAGCTCCACCTCGGCGGTGGCCCACTGCCCGTCCTGCTCGGTGATGTCCTTGACGTCGTACGTCCACGACTTCAGCGGTACGTCGGCGAGCCGGTCCAGCTCGGTGCGCTGGACGGCCCGCAGCTTCGCGGCGTCCGGGGCGAGGCCGTCGAGGTAGCCCGCCGGGTCGTGGGCGAGGACGGCCGCCGCGCGGCGCTCCAGGGTGGCGTCGAGGGCCCCGGTGGTGAGGAAGGTGTCCGGTTCGCCGGATGCCGTGCAGGCGGAGGCGGTCAGGAGCGCGGCGAGCAGCAGGCCCGCCGCACGCCGCCGTCCCCGGGGGCCTCCCCCACGCGCGTCTCGTCCTCGTCCGGCCACCCTGCCGATCGTACGGTCAGATCCGCGTGACCGAGGAGACGGGCATCATGCCGACCGGATCGTAGCGGACCGGGGCGCCCGGGTAGGGGGCGTGGATGACCTGGCCGTTGCCGACGTACATGCCGATGTGGCTGGCGTCCGCCCGGTAGGCGACCAGGTCACCGGGCTGTGCCTGGGAGAGGGGCACCATGCGGCCCGCGTAGCGCTGGGCCTGGGAGGTGCGGGGCAGGCTCACCCCGGCCTGGGCGTAGGCCCACTGCATCAGGCCGGAACAGTCGAATCCGGAGGGCCCGTTGGCGCCCCAGACGTAGGGTCTCCCGAGCGCCTGGTGGACGGCGGCCACGGCGGACATCGCGCGGGCCGAGCCGGGGGCGACGCCGGAGAGGTCGGGCACGCCGTCGCGGCCGGAGCGGGAGGCCCGGTCGAAGGAGGCGCGTTCCTCGGGCGGCAGCGAGTCCAGCAGCCGGCGGGCCTCGCGGAGCTTGGACTCGACGGCGCGTTTGTGGCGGGCGACGGCGGCCCGGTTGCGCTCCAGGTCGGTCAGGGCGCGGGTGGTCTCGGCGCGGGTCTGGGCGAGCCCCCGCTGGGCGTGCCGCAGTTTGTCCAGGGTCATCGCCTGGCGGGCGCCGGCCCGGTCGAGGGCGGCGGCCTGCTCCAGGTAGGTGTCCGGGTCGGCGGAGAGCAGCAGGGCGACCGACGGGTCGATGGAGCCGGTGCGGTACTGGGCGCCCGCCATCGCGCCGAGCGCGTTGCGCATCTCGTTGACGCGTTCCTGGCCCCGGGCCGTGGCGTCCTGGGCGCGGTCCGCCTCGCCGCGCAGCCGCTTCACGCGCTCCCCGGCCGCGTTGAACCGCTCGGTGGCCTGCTCGGCCTCCTCGTAGAGGCGGTCGACGGCGGCCTTGGCGCTCTCCCGGGTCTCCTTCGGGTCGGCGCTCGCCGGGGCCCCGGTCAGGGTGGCGGCCGCGGTGGCGGCGGCCGCCGAGACGACCGTGACCCGGACGCCTCTGGTGAAGCCGGACTGTGTGCAACGGCGATGGGACACCACTGGTAGCCGCACTCCCTTCCGCTCACGCGGTGGTGCGCAGCCCCTGCCGCCCGGGGCGGGCGGACGGAGTCCGGGAGCTGCACAGCAGCCAGACAGTAATCGGACGACTACGCACCGGCCAAAGACCGTGCCGTGGGCGCGAGAGGGGCCGAAAAGCCCCCGCCCCGCCGGTGACCTTGGTCTCCGGCGGGGCGGGGGCGTCAGCGTGGTGCGCGGCGATTCCCTCGTTCGGGCGTGCCGTGGCGTGCCGCTCGGCGCGGTCCGGTCAGACGCGGACGCCGAACTGGAAGGTGCCCATGTAGTCCATCGACTCGTAGCGGACGACGGTGCCCGGCTTCGGGGCGTGCAGGATCTGGTTGTTGCCGGCGTAGAAGCCGACGTGCGACAGGCCGTTGAAGAAGACCAGGTCGCCCGGCTTGAGCTGGCTGCGGCCGATCCGCTGGCCGTCGTGCTGCTGGGTGTACGTGGTCCGGGTGATGGAGACGCCGGCCTGGGCGAAGGCCCACTGCGTCAGCCCGGAGCAGTCGTAGGAGTTGGGACCGGAGCCGCCGGAGACGTACGGCTTGCCGATCTGCGTGGCGGCGGCGCTGAGGGCGGCGGCACCACGGCCGGACGCGGGGGCCTCGTTGCCGAGTTCGACCCGGTCGCTGGCGGCACGGCTGGCGCGCTGCTCGTCCTGCTGCATCTTGGCCCGCTCGGCCTGCGTCAGCGTGTTGAGGAGCTGCTGGGCGTCGGCCAGCTTGCCCTGGTACTTCTTCTTGTTCTCACCGAGCGCCTTGCGGACGTCGGCGAGGTCGCCGAGCTTGTCCTGGGCCTCCTTGCGCTGCTGGGCGAGGGTGCGCTGCTTGGACTGGATCTTCTGCAGCGCTTCCGTCTGCTTGACCGTCAGCTGGTCGAGCGCGGAGGCCTGGTCGAGGAAGCTGTCCGGGTCCGAGGCGAGGAAGAGGGCGACCGACGGGTCGATGCCGCCGGAGCGGTACTGCGCGGTGGCGATCGAACCCAGCTCGGTGCGGAGCGTGTTGAGCTCGGCCTGGCCGCGGGCGACCTTGTCCTGGAGCGCGTCGACTTCCTTCTTCAGGTTGTCCTGCTGCTCCTTGGCCCCGTTGTACTTCTCGGTGGCGGCCTCGGCCTCGTGGTAGAGCTTGTCGACCTTCGCCTTGACTTCGCTCTTGCTCGGCTTGGGGTCGGCGTGGGCGGCCTGGGAGGTCAGGGCCACGGCCGCGGCGGCGGTCGCGGTGAGCACGGTCACGCGGGTGCGGCTCGGCTGCTTGGGACGACGGTGGGACGCCACGAAGGACGAGCTCCTTCTTCCTCAGCCGCCTACCGGGCAAGTGGGGGAAAGAATCCCCGGCTCCGTGCACATGACGGACTCGGCGGTTCCTTCGCCGCCACCCCCAATGGGTGATCAACCGTGCGAAGGTTCGAGGCCTGACCCTAGTGACCATCTTGTGATCAGTTCAAATCCTCACAGGATTTTTCTCGTCACACCAGGCAACTCTTTACTCTCACCCCACCGCGTGTAGCGGCGACTTGACGGTACGTTCCCAGAAATCCGGCATGTCACACATGCCACCCAAACCCCTTTAGACGCGTGAAAGGCGCTTGAGGAGCAAGACGGACGCGACCGGCCGCGCCCCGGCCTTCGCCACACCGTCCGCCACCTCACGGTCGGTGGAGACGACCACCACGGGCCGCCCGGGCGGTTCCGCGCGGGCGAGTTGACGGATCACCTCGTCCGCCGTGACACCGGGCTTGCTGAACAGCACCCGGACGCCGCGCGGCGGGGCGAGCAGCACCGGGGCGGCCAGTTCGGCCCCGTCGAAGACACAGGTCATCTCGGCACCGGTCTGCGCCGCGAGCACCGAGAGCCCGCCCAGCAGCCGCAACCGCTGCTTCTCCAGCGGCATCTGGGGATAGCCGGTCTTGGTGACGTTGTAGCCGTCCACGATGAGGTGCGCCTGCGGCAGGGCCAGGAGCTGGTCCAGCAGCGCCGGATCGGTCTCCGAAAGAGCGCGCGCGGCGATGTCCTTGGGCGACATCCGGCCCGGCTCCAGCGCGTCCACGGTGTCGGCGGGATGCGTGGTCGCCGGAGGGAGCGCCAGCTCCCGGCGCAGCCCCGAGGCCGCGTCCAGCACGGTGTCCAGGAGCAGCCGCAGCCGCATGTCCTCCACCGAGCGGCCCTCGCGGGCGGCGCGCCGGCTCGCCTCCAGGGCCGCCTCGGCCTCCCCCAGCCGCCCCTTGAGCCGGCGTGACTCGCTCTCCACGGCGGAGATCTGGGCGGCCGACTCGGCCCGTACGGTGTCGGTCTCGGCGGCACTGCGGCGCAGGGCGGCCTCGCCGCGCTTCACCTCGCTGAGCGCGCTGCGCAGCTTGCGGTGCAGCGACTCGGCCTCCTTGCGGGCCGCCTCCAGCTCGGTGCGCAGCCGCTCGGTCTCGGTACGGGTGTGGGCGCGGGCCCGCTCCAGCTCCTCGCGCAGCTGGTCCAGTTCCCGCCGGGTCTCCTCGTCCGCCCGTTCCGCGTCGGCGCGCTGGACCTCCTCGCCGGCCGATTCGACCAGCTTGACCCAGCCGACCGGGCGCAGCACATAGGCGGCCGCGGCCACATCGAGGGGATCGGCGGCGGCGGGCGGCGCGCCCGCCTCCAGCGCACCGGTCAGCTCGGGCTGGGACTGGCCGAGCCGCTCACCGATCCGCTGCCGGAAGACGGCGTCGCTCTCCAGCGCGGCGGCCATCGCGTTCCCCGCGAACTTCGCCCGCCGGGTCGGGGTGAACCGGGCGTACTGCCGCAGCTGGGCGGGCAGTTCGGCGACGGTCAGGGCGCCGAAGGCGTCCGAGACCAGCGCGATCACCCGCCGTCGCACACCCTCGGGCAGCGGACGGCCGAGCGCCTCTGCACCGCCGTCGGCCTCATCGGCCGGTCCGGCGCCGCTGGTCGGCTGATCCACCGTCCGTCACCCCATAGATATGTCGAAGGGTGCGCTCCCTCAGGAAGCGGCACCCGGCCTGTCCACCAGTTCGATCTGGTCCACCGCGTTGCACCAACGACAGCGGACCGACTCGATGGTCTCACTGACGACCTCCCGCTCCTCGACACTCGACTCACCGGCCAGGTCGAGGTGCACGTACTCCACGACCTTGGAGGAGCGGGTGACGTCGAAGCGCGTGAGGTTGCCGCACAGGGTGCAGCGCCAGCGGGTCGAGTCCGTCGGCAGGGGAACCGTCGTCATCGTTAGCGTCCTCTTTCGTCGTTTCCAGGAGCCCGCGCCGGGCGCGCCGCCGCGACTCCACCTGTCTACGTCAAGGATCTCGCGGTGCGCCGTCGAACTGCGGAAGTCCTGGCGTAACCCTACGGCCTCGCGTATAGGCATCGGCACGGCGAGGCGCTCCGTCCCGTTCTCGACCGGTACGTCATGCTCTGTACATGTTCGAGTGGCGGCAGGCCGAATGGCGGACCACGGTCGGCAGGATCCGGGACGCGGCGGTGTCGAGCGGCGCCCCGGTCACGTACGGGCTGATCGGTGTCTGCGGAGTGGTCTTCCTGATCAGTCCGCTCTCCGGGTTCGGTGGCGCCGCCCACCGGAGCGAGGAGGCGCTGCTCGCCGCGCAGGTCGCGTACTTCGAGCGCTGGGGGGTGATCCCCGCCGAGCTGTGGGAGGGCTCGGCGCACGCCCTGATCACTCCGTTCACGGCGCTGTTCGTACACGGCAGCTGGCTGCACCTGCTGGGGAACCTGCTCTTCCTCTACGTGTTCGGCGCGATGGCCGAGGAGCGCATGGGGCGGACGCAGTTCGCGCTGTTCTACGTGGGCTGCGGCTATGTGGCGCTGGTCTGCTACGCGGCGGCGCACGCGGACTCCGAACAGACGCTGGTCGGGGCGTCGGGCGCGATCTCCGCGGTGCTCGGCGCGTTCCTCTACCTCTTCCCCAAGGCCCGGGTGACGAGCCTGTTCCCGTTCCTCTTCTTCCTGCCGCTGCGGTTTCCCGCCTGGATCGTGCTGATCTTCTGGTTCGGGCTCCAGTGGGCGGCGGCGCAGGGCGCGGACGCCGGGCCGGGGGTGGCGTATCTGGCGCATGTGGCCGGGTTCGCTGCGGGGTTCCTCTACGCCTGGGTGGGCTATGGGCGGAGAGCTAGAGTGAAGGTTCCAGCCACGGCCACCGAGGGAGACAGCCAGCCGTGATCACCGCGATCGTGCTCATCAAGACCAGTGTGGACCGGATTCCGGAGATCGCCGAGGCCATCGCCGCGCTGGACAGCGTCAGCGAGGTCTTCTCCGTCACCGGCACCTACGACCTGATCGCCATGGTCCGGGTCGCCCGGCACGACGACCTCGCCGATGTCATCCCCGGCAGGATCAGCAAGATCCCGGGCGTCGAGGGCACGGACACCCATGTGGCGTTCCGTACGTACTCCCAGCACGACCTGGAAGCGGCGTTCGCCATCGGCCTCGACGCGTAGCTCCGGCACACTTCGGCCGGGGACGGGCAGCGCGCCCGTCCCCGGCCGAAGTGGTTTCCGGGCCTCAGACCTGCGGGGCCTCGCCCCGGTCGGGGACGCAGCGGCCGTCCTCGGTGCGGTACTTCCACTGGGCGCCCTCGCGGACCAGTTCGGTCACCGCGCGCAGGAAGCGGTCGATGTGCTCGTCGGGGGTACCGGCCCCGAAGCTCACCCGGATCGCGTTCAGCGAGCGCTCGCCCGGCTCGGCCTCGGGGGCGCCGCACTCCCCCGGGTCCTGCGGGTCGCTGCCGAGGAGGGTGCGCACGAGCGGGTGGGCGCAGAAGAGACCGTCGCGGACGCCGATGCCGTACTCCGCGGAGAGGGCGGCGGCGAAGTGGGAGCTGTTCCAGCCGCGCACCACGAAGGAGATGACGCCGACCCGGGGGGCGTCGTCGCCGAACAGCGAGAGCACCTGCACCTCGGGCACCTCGGCGAGCCCTTCGCGGACCCGGGACACCAGCTCCTGCTCCCGGGCGACCAGGTTGTCGAAGCCCGCCTCGGTGAGGGCCTTGCAGGCGGAGGCGATGGAGTAGACGCCGATGACGTTGGGCGAACCGGCCTCGTGGCGGGCGGCCGTGGTGTGCCAGTCGACGTCCACACCGCCGTCGGCGCGCCGGGCGACCTTGCGGGAGGCGCCGCCGCCGGCGAGGTACGGCTCGGCGGCCTGGAGCCAGTCGGCGCGGCCGGCGAGGACCCCGGAGCCGAAGGGCGCGTGCAGCTTGTGGCCGGAGAACGCGACCCAGTCGACGCCCAGTTCGGCGATGTCGACGGGGTGGTGCGGGGCGAGCTGGGCGGCGTCCAGGACGATGCGCGCGCCGTGCGCGTGGGCGGCGGCGGCCAGTTCCCGCACCGGCCACAGCTCACCGGTCACGTTGGAGGCGCCGGTGACACAGACGAGGGCCGGGCCGTAGGGGTCGCGGTCGGCGAGCGCGCGCTCCAGGGTCTCGACGGCCTGGCCCGGGGTGCGTGGTGCGTTGAGGTAGGTGACCTGGGCGTCGCGCCAGGGCAGCAGCGAGGCGTGGTGCTCGGTCTCGTACACGAAGACCTGGCAGTTCGCGGGGATCGCGGCGGCCAGCAGGTTGAGGGAGTCGGTCGTGGAGCGGGTGAAGACCACCTGGTCCTCCGGGCGGCAGCCGAGGAACTCGGCGACCGTGCGGCGGCTGTTCTCGAAGAGGTCGGTGGAGAGCTGCGAGAGGTAGCCGGCGCCGCGGTGGACGCTGCCGTAGTACGGGGCGTACGCGGCGACGTCGTCCCAGACCCGCTGGAGGGCCGGGGCGCTGGCGGCGTAGTCGAGGGCGGCGTAGGTGACTTCACCGCCGGTGACGAGCGGAACGGTGACGTCCTGGCCCAGAACGGGCAGCGGGGCACAAACCGACGGGTCGAGGGCAGCGGTGGAGACAGACATGGCGAACTCCCGTAACAGGCAGGCGAAATCTGCGCGCCTGCGGGTACACGGCGGCGCGGAGAGGGAAGGAAAAGGGTGCGCTGAAGAAGGGCGGTCAGCTCAGGGCGTGAAAAGCCCTGGGACGAGCCCTAACGCATTCGCTTGCTCACAGAAGGCTCCCTAGGGACCAGGACCCCGGGGGCTGGCATCCGCTGGATGCCGAGGGGCCCGCGCTTGCCGCAGACCTCGCTGCCTACGGCCTGGTCTTCACCCGGGGCACCCCGCCACGGACGGAGGGTTGCCGGACAGCGGGCCGGGGCCGTAGTCGCTGTCACTCATGACCTGCGCAGCATCTTGCCATACGTATGCACACGCGCAAGGGCGCAGTCCGGCATCCGGACTGCGCCCTGTGTCACACCGTGTGCGCCGGAGGTGTCTCTCAGGCGTTGCTGGCCGCCACCCAGCGCTCCAGGGCCCGCTTGGCCGCCCCGGAGTCGATGGACTCGGCCGCCACCGCGATCTTCGCCGCGAGCTGTTCGGTCAGCGTGCCGGGGCCGGGGTCCAGGGCGACCAGGGCGGCCGCCGAGTTGAGCAGCACCGCTTCCCGTACCGCGCCCCTCTCGCCGTCCAGCAGGCGGCGGGCCACATCGGCGTTGTACGAGGCGTCGGCGCCGCGCAGCGCCTCGACCGGGACGATGGGCAGCCCCACGTCGCGCGGGTCGAACGCCTCCTCGCGGACCGCGCCGTCGCGCACCACCCAGACCCGGGAGGTGGCGGTGGTGGTCAGCTCGTCGAGCCCGTCGTCACCGCGGAAGACGAGGGCGGAGTTGCCACGGTCGGCCAGCACGCCCGCGACGATGGGCGCCATCCGGGCGTCGGCGACCCCGACGGCCTGGGAGCGCACCTGGGCCGGGTTGGTGAGGGGGCCCAGGATGTTGAACGTGGTCTGCGCGCCGAGCTCCTTGCGGGCCTTGGCGGCGTACCGCAGGGCGGGGTGGAACTTCACGGCGAAACAGAAGGTGATGCCCGCCTGCTCGGCGACCTCGACGACCCGCCGCGGGGTCAGCTCCAGGTTGACGCCGAGCTTCTCCAGTACGTCGGAGGAGCCGCTCGCCGAGGACGCGGCCCGGTTGCCGTGCTTGACGACCTTGGCGCCGGTGCCGGCGATGACGATCGCGGACATGGTGGAGATGTTGACGGTCTTGGCGAGGTCGCCGCCGGTGCCGACGATGTCGACGGTGCGGCCGGGCACCTCGATGGTGTTGGCGTGGGCGTACATCGCGCGGACCAGGCCGGTGACCTCGTCGACGGTCTCGCCCTTGGCCCGCAGCGCCACGGCGAACCCGGCGATCTGCGCGTCGGTGGCCTCGCCGCTCATGATGCGGTCCATGGCCCAGGCGGTCTCCTCGGAGCTGAGGTTCTCGCCGCGCAGCAGGGGGTTCAGGAGGCCGGGCCAGGAACGGTCCGCCACGCTGTCGCCGCCGTTCGGGGTCACAACGTTCATGGTCCGCTCCAGGGTCCACAGCCGGTCAGAAGAGTCGGCTCCACCCTATCCAGCCCCGGGGACCGCGAAGAGCCCCGTCCATCGAATGGACGGGGCTCTCACGGTGGCGATCAGGTCAGGGGATCAGTGGTGGCCGTGGCCCTCGCTGATCTCCTTGTACTCCTCGGCGCTCGCCTTGGGGATCTGGTTCCCGTCGGCGAAGTACCCCTTGCTGAGCTTGGCGCGCAGCCTCTGGACCGGGGAGATCTTGCGCTTGACGCCGTTCTCGTCGACCGCGGGGCCGAGTTCGAGCGGCTTGTACTGCTCGTGCGCCGTGAGGGTGTGCAGCTGCCCCTGGCTGAGCGGCTCGTGGATCTCCACGAACTCACCGTGCGGCAGGCGCTTGATGATGCCGCTCTCGCGACCGTGCAGCACCTTCTCCTTGTCGCGGCGCTGGAGGCCGAGGCAGATCCGCTTGGTGACGATGAACGCGATGACCGGTCCGGCGAAGAAGAAGATCCGGACGAACCAGGTGATCGAGTTGATCGACAGGTGGAAGTGCGTGGCCCACAGGTCGTTTCCACCGCCGACGAGGCCGATGAAGTACACCGTGATCCAGGCGACGCCGAACGCGGTCCGGGTCGGGGCGTTGCGCGGGCGGTCCAGGATGTGGTGCTCGCGCTTGTCGCCGGTGATCCAGGACTCGATGAACGGGTAGAGCGCGATGGCACCGAGCACCAGACCGAAGGCGATCAGCGGGATGAACACGCCCAGGACGAGCGTGTGGCCCCACAGGTTGATCTCCCAGCCCGGCATCACCCGGACCAGACCCTCGGCGAAGCCCATGTACCAGTCGGGCTGGGCGCCGGTGGACACCTGATCGACCCGGTACGGGCCCAGGGCCCAGATCGGGTTGATCGTGGCGATGGCCGAGATGGCCGCGATCACGCCGAAGACGAGGAAGAAGAACCCTCCGGCCTTCGCCATGTACACGGGCAGCAGCGGCATGCCGACGACGTTCTTGTTGGTCCGGCCGGGGCCCGCGAACTGCGTGTGCTTGTGGTAGAAGACCAGGATCAGGTGGGCCACCAGCAGGCCGAGCATGATGCCCGGCAGCAGCAGGATGTGGATCGAGTAGAACCGGGCCACGAAGTCGTGGCCGGGGAACTCGCCGCCGAACAGGAACATCGAGATGTACGTGCCGACGATCGGCACGGACAGGATCGCGCCCTGGGTGAAGCGGACACCCGTACCGGAGAGCAGGTCGTCCGGGAGGGAGTAGCCGGTGAACCCGGTGAACATGCCGAGCACGAACAGCAGGAAGCCGAAGAGCCAGTTGATCTCGCGCGGCTTGCGGAAGGCGCCCGTGAAGAAGACGCGCATCATGTGCACGAACATGCCGGCCAGGAAGATCAGCGCGGCCCAGTGGTGGATCTGCCGGACGAGCAGACCGCCGCGGACCTCGAAGCTGATCTTCAGGGTCGAGGCGTAGGCCTCGGACATCCGGATGCCCTGCATGGGCTCGTACGGACCGTGGTAGACGATCTCGCCCATGCTCGGCTGGAAGAACAGCGTCAGATACACACCCGTGAGGATGATGATGATGAAGCTGTAGAGGCAGACCTCACCGAGCATGAAGGACCAGTGGTCCGGGAAGATCTTGCGCATGTTGGCCTTGGCGAGGCCGTAGATGCCCAGCCGGCCGTCCGCCCAGTCGGCAACCCGCTCGCCGGCCGGAGCCTTGCGCCCGCTCGCCGGTTCGGCGGCGGAGGGGTTCTTTGTCGCAGTACTCATCCGCGCTCCCAGAAGGCAGCACCGACGGGCTCGTCGAAGTCGCCGAGCGCCTCGAGGTTGCCCTCGCTGTTGACACCGATCCGCAGCTGCGGAAGCGGGTGGCCGGCCGGACCGAAGATGACGCGAGCGCCGTCGGAGAGGTCGAAGGTGGACTGGTGGCACGGGCAGAGCACGTGATGCGTCTGCTGCTCGTACAGGCTGATCGGGCAGCCGACGTGGGTGCAGATCTTGGAGAACGCGACGATGCCCTCGTGGGCCCAGTCACGCTGGCGCTTGTCCTTGATGTCATCCGGCTCGATGCGGACGATCATCAGGGCGGCCTTGCCCATCTGCGTCTGGAAGTCGTGCGACTCCGGGTCGAGCCCCTCAGGCATGGCGAAGGCCAGCGACCCGACGGTGATGTGCTCGGGGCGCAGCGGCTTCATCGTGTTCATGTTGATGAGCTGCTTGCCCTCCGCCCAGAGAGTGTTACGGAGCTTCTTCTCCGGCAGCGGACCGAGGTCGCGCAGCAGGACCACGCCGGAGAGCGGCACCAGGGCCAGCGCACCGAACATGGTGTTGCGGATCAGCTTGCGACGGCCGATCGCGGACTCCTCGGCGCCGGCCGCGAAGTCGGCCATGACCTGGGCCTTGACCTCGGGCGTCGCCTCGATCGGGTGACGCTCGGCGGCGACCTCGACGTCGGACATCAGGGTGCGCGCCCAGTGGACGGCTCCCGCTCCGATGAAGAAGAGCGCCGCGCCCAGGGTGAGACCCAGGGAGAAGTTGAGCGCGCTCACATGGCCGAACGGCCAGATGTAGACGATCTTGTCCACCGGGAAGATGACGTAGGAGGCGATGAAGCCCACCGTCGCCAGCATCGAGAGGGTGAACATGAGCGCGACGGCCCGCTCGGAGCGGTTCGCGGCGCGTTCGTCCAGGTCCTGGATGCGCGGCTTGTGAGCCGGCAGCCCCGGGTCGGCGAACGGGTCGTCCGTACCCTCGACCGCGCCGTGCGCGGTCTCCTGCACAGCGGGCAGGCTGTCTTCTGGAATCTGTTGGCTACTCATGACTTCTTGGCCTTAGCGGTGTGGGCCGCGACCCAAACGGCGACTGCGACGAGCGCGCCGAGTCCGAAGATCCAGGCGAACAGACCTTCGCTGACCGGACCGAGACCGCCGAGGGCCAGACCGCCGGGGCTCTCCGTCTCGTCACCGTTCACGGACTCGATGTACGCGATGATGTCCTTCTTCTCCTGCTCCGGCATCGTCGTGTCGGGGAAGGAGGGCATGCTCTGCGGGCCGGTCTGCATGGCCTCGTAGATGTGCTTCGGGCTCACACCTTCGAGGTCCGGTGCGTACTTGCCCTCGGTCAGGGCTCCGCCCTTACCGGTGAAGTTGTGGCACTGGGCGCAGTTGGTACGGAACAGCTCGCCGCCGTTGGCGACGTCCGCGCCCGCCGGGTCGACCTGCTTGTCGGTCGGGGTGACCGGACCGGCGCCGAGCGACGCGATGTACGCCGCGAGCTGGTCGATCTCAGCCTGGCTGTAGATGACCTTCTTCTTCGGTACCTGGGCGCCCGGCTGCTGCGCGGGCATGCGGCCCGTACCGACCTGGAAGTCGACGGCGGCGGAGCCCACGCCCACGAGGGACGGCCCGTCGGTGGTGCCCTGACCGCCGGTTCCGTGGCAGCTGGCGCAGCCTACGGAGTAGAGCTTCTTGCCCTCTTCGATGGCGAGGGACTGGGCGGTTTCATCGGCCTGCGCCTTGCCCGCAGGCGCAAACGCGGCGTACAGCCCCCCGGTAGCCGCCAGCGCGAGGAGTAGTACGACGACCGCCGCCAGCGGATGGCGTCGTCGTGCGGAGAGCTTTTTCACGGATTACCCCGGTGTCAGGATCTTCTGCGTCGATGGTGGGCGGGTGCGAGCCCGGGTTACTTGATCATGTAGATCGTTGCGAACAGGCCGATCCATACGACATCGACGAAGTGCCAGTAGTAGGACACGACGATGGCGGCGGTGGCCTGATCGTGGGTGAACCTCTTGGCCGCGTACGTTCTGCCGAGGACCAGCAGGAAGGCGATGAGACCGCCTGTCACGTGCAGACCGTGGAAGCCGGTGGTCAGGTAGAACACCGAGCCGTAGGGGTCGGACGAGAGGGAGAGCCCCGCGTCCTTGACCAGCTCGGTGTACTCCAGGACCTGGCCGCCGATGAAGATCGCACCCATCACGAACGTGATGATGAACCAGGTGCGGAGCTTCTTCACATCGCCCCGCTCGGCGGCGAACACGCCGAGCTGGCAGGTGAGTGAGGAGAGCACCAGGATCGTGGTGTTCGTCGCCGAGAACGGGAAGTTCAGATGATCGGACATCTCCTTCCAGTAATCGGGTCCCATCACCGATCGCAGGGTGAAGTACATCGCGAAGAGGGCCGCGAAGAACATCAGCTCGGAACTCAACCAGATGATGGTTCCGACGCTGGTGAGGTTCGGCCGATTGACCGACGGGTGCGCGTGCCCGGTTTCTACTGTCGTTGCTGTCGCCACGACCGACATTATGTCGGTCGCTTATCCCGCCCTCACCCCGGGGGGTGCCGTTCGGTGTGTCCGTACCGTCCGCAGGGGTCCCACCCTGCGCCGAACGGCCCATCGCAACGTCGTCATTACCGGTGCTGACGGCCGGTCGGGCGGAGTACGATCCGCGCATCGGTGCATGCCCCGAGAGCCCCGACGACGTCGATGTCACGGAGGAACAATGCAGGCGACCGCCACGGTCCTGGTCTACAGCGACGACGCCAACATCCGCGAGCAGGTGAGGCTGGCAGCCGGTCGCAGGCCTGCCGCGGACGTCCCACCGGTGGAGTTCCTGGAGTGCGCGACGCTCCCGGCCGTCCTGAAGGCGCTGGACGGCGGCGGCGTCGACGTCTGTGTGCTGGACGGGGAGACGGCTCCCGTCGGCGGCATGGGCGTCTGCCGCCAGATCAAGGACGAGATCTTCCACTGCCCGCCGGTCCTCCTGCTGATCGGCCGCCCGCAGGACGCGTGGCTGGCCACCTGGAGCCGTGCGGAGTCCGCCGTGACGCTGCCGGTGGACCCGGTGGAGTTCGCCGACGCCCTGGCGGCGCTGCTGCGGCAGCGGCTCGCCGTGGAGGCGTGAAGAGCGGCCTCGGACGCCTGAGGCACGGAGAAGCCCCCACGGCCCGCAGGCGGACGTGGGGGCTTCTCGGCAGCCTGCGGGCCCGGACGGTCAGACGTGGGGCCGCAGCCGGGCGGTCTGGAGCGTCTGCGGGCTGTCCGGCGCGCCTTCGTTCAGCGCGCTGCCCTGCTGCCACTTCTCCCAGGAGAGGTTCCAGTCGCCGAACCCGTTGCCGAACGGGTCCATGTCCTCGCCCTCGCTGCCGACGACCTTGACGATGTCGCCCTCGCGCACGGTGTCGAAGAACCATTCGGCGTTGCTGGTGCTCATGCCGGTGCAGCCGTGGCTGACGTTGGCGTTGCCCTGGGAGCCGGTGGACCAGGGGGCGGCGTGGACGTACTCGCCGCTCCAGGTCACCCGGGTGGCCCAGTAGACCGGCAGGTCGTACGACTCCGAGGAGCCGGCGGCGATGCCGATGGACTCGCCGCGCATCCGTACGAACTGCTCCTTGGCGAGCACCACCTTGACCCCGTTGCGGGTGGAGAAGCCGGGCTTGCCGGTGGTGACCGGAATGGTATTGATCACTTCTCCGTTGCGGAGCACCGTCATGGAGTGGTCCGAGGCGTCGGTGACGGCCTCGATCCGATCGCCGGTGGTGAGCTTGAGGGGCTTGGCCTCGGCTCCGTAGAGCGCGTTGGTCACCTTGATGCCGGCCAGATTGGAGCGCACCTCGACGGTGGCGTTCGCCGGCCAGTACTCCTTCGGGCGGTAGTGCAGCTTCTTGTCGTCGACCCAGTACCAGGAGCCGGTGGTGGCCGGGGTGGAGCGGACCTTCAGGGCGCGCTCGACGGTGGCCCTGGACGCCTTGTCGGTGATCGGAGCGCTGAGTTCCGCCGTGATGGGCTGTCCGACGCCGTAGGTGCCCGCCTCCGGGCCGAAGGCGACCTTCAGCAGCTTCTTGGGCGAGGAGGTGTCGAAGGAGAGCGTACGGACGCCTGGGGCGCCGTCGCCGTTCTCGGTGGAGACCCTGACGGTGTATCCGGTGCCGGCCGCGAGCGGGGCGGTGGAGCGCCAGCGCCTGCCGTCGGCGGAGAGTTCGCCGGCGAGGTGACGGCCGCCGGTGTCCACGGCGCTGACGTCGGTGATGCGCCCGTCGTCACCCTTGACGGTGACTTCCAGTGGCTTGTCCGGGTCGGCCTTCTCGTTGTCGGAGGGGCCGTTGAAGGAGACCTGGTCGCCCGCGTCGTAAGGCTTCGTCGAGAGCGGGTCGCCGTCGGGTGAGCCACATGCGGTCGCACCCGCGGCGAGGGTCACGACCAGGAGGGTGCAGCTCACTACGGTGCGGATGCGTGGCGTGTGGTTCATGCGCTCCACGCTAGGAAGGTTCCCCCGTTCCAGCGCGCTCAGTGACTGCAAACGGGCGAAAGGCCCGCGTCGCTTGCTGCGGCGCGGGCCTTTCGTGGTGTAGCGCGTGTCACCGGCGGTGCGGTGGCACGGGGTGCGGTGTCACTGGGTGCGGTTCTCGCCCCGGTAGTACTCGAAGACCCAGCCGAAGAGGCCGATCAGGAGCAGGGGGGCGGAGAAGTAGAGCAGCCACCAGCCGAAGACGACGCCCATGAAGGCGAAGGCTCCGCCGACCGCCAGGGAGAGCGGCTGCCAGCTGTGCGGGGAGAAGAACCCCAGCTCGCCCGCCTCGTCGGCGACATCGGCTTCCTTGTTGTCCTGGGCCATCGCGTCGACCCGGTTGGCCGTGAAGGCCAGGTAGAAGCCGATCATGATGGCCAGGCCGAAGGCCAGGAAGAGGGCCGTGGTCCCGACCGGCTCCTTCGACCACACGCCGTACACGACGGCCATGCCGAGGATGAAGACGCTCAGCCAGATGAACATCTGTCCCTGGATCTTCACTTGCCTGCCTCCTTGCCGCCGGCCAGAGCCTTGTCCGACTCGGAGTCATGGCCGAGCTGCTCCAGCGCGGTGATCTCCGGGTGGTGCAGGTCGAACGCCGGGGATTCGGAACGGATCCGCGGCAGCGTGAGGAAGTTGTGCCGCGGCGGCGGGCAGGAGGTCGCCCACTCCAGCGAACGGCCGTAACCCCACGGGTCGTCGACCTCGATCTTCTTGCCGTACTTCGCGGTCTTCCAGACGTTGTAGAAGAACGGGAGCATCGACAGGCCGAGCAGGAACGAGGAGATCGTCGAGATCGTGTTCAGCGCGGTGAAGCCGTCGGCGTCGAGGTAGTCCGCGTAACGACGCGGCATGCCCTCGGCACCGAGCCAGTGCTGCACCAGGAACGTGCCGTGGAAGCCCACGAACAGCGTCCAGAACGTGATCTTGCCGAGCCGCTCGTCCAGCATCTTGCCGGTGAACTTCGGCCACCAGAAGTGGAATCCGGAGAACATCGCGAAGACCACGGTGCCGAAGATGACGTAGTGGAAGTGCGCGACGACGAAGTACGAGTCGGAGACGTGGAAGTCCATCGGGGGCGAGGCGAGGATGACGCCGGTCAGACCACCGAAGGTGAAGGTGATCAGGAAGCCGACGGCCCAGAGCATCGGTGTCTCGAAGGACAACGACCCCTTCCACATCGTGCCGATCCAGTTGAAGAACTTCACGCCTGTCGGTACGGCGATGAGGAACGTCATGAAGGAGAAGAACGGCAACAGGACACCGCCGGTGACGTACATGTGGTGCGCCCACACCGTCACGGAAAGGCCGGCGATCGCGATCGTCGCGGCGATCAGACCGATGTAGCCGAACATCGGCTTGCGGCTGAAGACCGGGATGACCTCGGAAATGATTCCGAAGAATGGCAACGCGATGATGTACACCTCTGGATGTCCGAAGAACCAGAAGAGGTGTTGCCAGAGCAATGCGCCGCCGTTGGCGGCGTCGAAGACATGCGCACCGAATTTACGGTCCGCCTCCAGCGCGAAGAGCGCGGCGGCGAGAACCGGGAAGGCCAGCAGGACCAGAACACCGGTCAGCAGGACGTTCCAGGTGAAGATCGGCATGCGGAACATCGTCATGCCGGGGGCGCGCATGCAGATGATCGTGGTGATGAAGTTGACCGAGCCGAGGATCGTGCCGAAGCCGGAGAAGGCCAGACCCATGATCCACATGTCGGCGCCGACGCCCGGCGACCGGACCGCGTCCGAGAGCGGGGAGTAGGCGAACCAGCCGAAGTCGGCCGCACCCTGCGGGGTGAGGAACCCGGCCACCGCGATGAGCGAGCCGAAGAGGTACAGCCAGTACGCGAACATGTTCAGCCGCGGGAACGCCACGTCGGGCGCGCCGATCTGCAGCGGCATGATCCAGTTGGCGAATCCGGCGAACAGCGGCGTCGCGAACATCAGCAGCATGATCGTGCCGTGCATCGTGAACGCCTGGTTGAACTGCTCGTTCGACATGATCTGCGTGCCCGGACGGGCCAGCTCGGCGCGCATGAAGAGCGCCATGAGTCCGCCGATGCAGAAGAACACGAACGAGGTGACCAGGTAGAGCGTACCGATCGTCTTGTGGTCGGTGGTGGTCAGCCACTTCACGACGATGTTTCCCGGCTGCTTGCGCCGCACGGGCAGCTCGTCCTCGTACGAGTCGTCTGCCGGAGCGGCACCCTGAGGTTCGTTGAGAATGCTCACAGTTGGTTCTTCTCCGCATTCCTGGCCGGGTCCGTCTGCGCGATCCCCGCCGGCACGTAGCCCGTCTGGCCCTTCTCAGCCAGCTCCTTGAGGTGCTGCTGGTAACGCTCCGGGGAGACGACCTTGACGTTGAAGAGCATCCGGGAGTGGTCGACGCCGCAGAGCTCGGCGCACTTGCCCATGAAGGTGCCCTCGCGGTTGGGGGTCACCTCGAACACGTTGGTGTGGCCCGGGATGACGTCCTGCTTCATGAGGAACGGCACCACCCAGAAGGAGTGGATGACGTCACGCGAGGTGAGGACGAAGCGGACCTTCTCCCCCTTCGGCAGCCACAGGGTCGGGCCCGGGTTGCCGTTCTGCGGGTTGCGGGTCCCGGGGATGCCCACGTCGTAGACGCCGCCGGCGCCCTCGGGGAAGTCCTTCTGGAACTTGTCGGGGATGGCGTTGAGCTCCTTGGGGACCTCGGAGCCCGCTGCGGGCTGGCCATCCACCTTCTCGATGTAGTTGAAGCCCCAGCTCCACTGGAAGCCGACCACGTTGATGGTGTGGGCCGGCTTGTCGGAGAGCTCGAGGAGCTTCGACTCATCACGCGCGGTGAAGTAGAAGAGCACCGAGACGATGATGAGGGGAACCACTGTGTACAACGCCTCGATGGGCATGTTGTACCTGGTCTGCGGAGGTACCTCCACCTTGGTCCGGCTACGCCGGTGGAAGAAGACGCTCCAGAGGATCAGCCCCCAGACAAGGACACCCGTGACGAGCGCTGCCGCCCACGAGCCTTGCCAGAGGGAGAGGATCCGAGGGGCCTCTTCCGTTACCGGGGTGGGCATACCGAGGCGGGGAAAATCCTCCCAGTTGTATGAACAACCGGAGGCCGTCGCCAGGACCAGGCCCGCAGTCAGCACCTGCGGCAGCTTCCGCCGCATCGGGCGCCGCGACGAGCGGTCGGAGCCGTTGGGACTCACGTAGCGCCTTCCCGAGAGTCTCGCCCGCACGGTCGGCGCGCCCGTATGTCTCTGGTCGGTCGCCGGCCCTGACGCGGGCAGGGGTTTGGATGTTTATGCGGACCAAACCCTACTGGACGCTATTTGGGGTCGCGCGGGGAGGGTGCCCAACGCGCCGCCCGACACCCCCTTGGGGTGGAATGCGGGCCTCCGTACCTCATCTGACGCCCCCTCGCGCGTCCGGGAGGAGGCGGCCCCCGGCGAGGTGAGGCCGGGTGCGGGCTAGCGTGGCGGGGTGCCCTACTTCGATGCCGCCTCCGCCGCCCCCCTGCACCCCGTCGCACGCCAGGCGCTGCTTGCCGCGCTCGACGAGGGCTGGGCCGATCCCGCCCGGCTGTACCGGGAGGGGCGGCGGGCCCGGCTGCTCCTGGACGCGGCCCGGGAGGCGGCCGCGGAGGCCGTCGGGTGCCGCCCCGACGAGCTGGTCTTCACCTCGTCCGGGACGACGGCGGTGCACGCGGGAATTGCCGGGGCTCTTTCGGGGCGTCGGCGTGTCGGCCGCCATCTGGCCCACTCGGCGGTCGAACACTCGTCGGTGCTCCATGCGGCGGCGGCCCACGAGACGGCGGGCGGTTCGCGCACCGAGGTGCCGGTGGACCGGTTCGGGGCGGTGGACCCGTCGGCGTTCGGCGGGGCGCTGCAAGCGGACACCGCACTGGCCTGCCTCCAGTCGGCCAACCACGAGGTGGGCACCGAGCAGCCGGTGGCCGAGGTCGCCGCGCTCTGCGCCGAGGCCGGGGTGCCGCTGCTGGTGGACGCGGCCCAGTCGCTCGGCTGGGGGCCGGTCCCGGCCGGCTGGTCGCTGCTGACGGCGAGCGCGCACAAGTGGGGCGGACCGGCCGGGGTCGGGCTGCTCGCGGTCCGCAAGGGGACCCGCTTCTCGCCTAAAGGTCCGGCCGGGGAGCGGGAGTCGGGACGGGCGCCGGGGTTCGAGAACCTGCCGGCGATCGTGGCGGCGGCGGCCTCACTGCGCGCGGTACGGGACGGGGCGACGGCGGAGGCGGTACGGCTACGGGCCCTGGTGGACCGGATCCGGAGCGTGGTGGCCGAGCGGGTGCCCGATGTGGAGGTGGTGGGCGATCCGGTGCGGCGGCTGCCGCATCTGGTCACCTTCTCCTGTCTCTATGTCGACGGGGAGACCCTGCTGCACGAGCTGGACCGGAGAGAGTTCTCCGTTTCGTCCGGTTCGTCCTGCACGAGCAGCACGCTGACGCCGAGCCATGTGCTGAAGGCGATGGGGGTGCTCTCGGAGGGGAACGTCCGGGTGTCGCTGCCGCCGGGCACGGCCGGGGCGGACGTGGACCGCTTCCTGGAGGTGCTGCCCGAGGTGGTCGCGGAGGTACGGGAGCGGCTCGGGGCCCCGGTGTCCGCGCCCCCCTCCCCCGCGCCCGCCGCCTCCCTGGTGGTCGACGCGCTGGGCCGCCGCTGCCCGATCCCGGTGATCGAACTCGCAAAGGTGATCGGAGAGGTAGCGGTGGGCGCCACGGTGACGGTGCTCGCCGACGACGAGGCGGCGCGGCTGGACATCCCGGCCTGGTGCGAGATGCGCGGTCAGGAGTACGTGGGCGAGGAGCCGGCGGACCGGGGTTCGGCCCATGTGGTCCGCCGGCTCTCCTGATCAGGCCAGGTGCTGCATCAGGCCAGGTGCTGCTGGACCTCGGCGGCGGCCTCGTGGCCGTACGCCTTGGTGAAGCGGTCCATGAAGTGGGTGCGGCGCAGGGTGTACTCCTGGGTGCCGACCGTCTCGATGACCAGGGTGGCGAGCATGCAGCCGACCTGGGCTGCGCGCTCCAGGCCGACGCCCCAGGCGAGGCCGGAGAGGAAGCCGGCGCGGAAGGCGTCGCCGACGCCGGTCGGGTCGGCCTTGGTGTCCTCCTCGGGGCAGCCGACCTCGATGACCGGCTCGCCGACCCGCTCGATCCGGACACCGCGGGCGCCGAGGGTGGTGACGCGGTGGCCGACCTTCGAGAGGATCTCCTCGTCGCTCCAGCCGGTCTTGGACTCGATGAGCCCCTTCTCGTACTCGTTGGAGAAGAGGTAGGTGGCGCCGTCGAGGAGGATGCGGATCTCCTCGCCGTCCATCCGCGCGATCTGCTGCGAGAAGTCGGCGGCGAACGGGATGTTCCGGGAGCGGCACTCCTCGGTGTGGCGGAGCATCGCCTCGGGGTCGTCGGCGCCGATGGAGACGAGGTCGAGGCCGCCGACGCGGTCGGCGACGCTCTTCAGCTCGATGAGGCGGGCCTCGCTCATCGCGCCGGTGTAGAAGGAGCCGATCTGGTTGTGGTCGGCGTCGGTGGTGCAGACGAAGCGGGCGGTGTGCAGGACCTCGGAGATACGGACCGAACCGGTCTCGACGCCGTGCCGGTCGAGCCAGGCGCGGTACTCGTCGAAGTCGGCCCCGGCGGCGCCGACCAGGATCGGCTTCGTGCCGAGCAGCCCCATGCCGAAGCAGATGTTGGCGGCGACGCCGCCGCGGCGGACGTCGAGGTTGTCGACCAGGAAGGAGAGGGAGACCGTGTGCAGCTGATCCGCGACCAGCTGGTCGGCGAAGCGGCCGGGGAAGGTCATGAGGTGGTCAGTGGCGATCGAGCCGGTGACTGCAATACGCACGGGGAGACTGCTCCTGCGGAAGGCGAAGGGCCGTGAGTGCGCCCTCCGGGACGACGTGACAGTTCACGCTACCGGGTGAGCCGACCTCCAGGAAAAGGGAAAACTACCCGATAGTAGGGCTTTCTACCTGAGATCGCCCGTGGTTACGGTGCGGATATGTCGAAGCACACCGCATTGCCCGAGTCGGAATTGAGCCTGGCCGCACTGCGCGGTGACTGCGCGCGGATGGCGCCGCACTGGACGGCGCCGGTGAAGAGCGCCCCGGACCCGGTGAAGCCGTCCCTGATCAGCGGGGTGACGATCCCGCCCTCGTCGGCGCGGCTGATCGACGCGATGTCCGAGTACGGGGACTGACGCCCGCCAAGGACCGGAGAGGGACCGGCCGGGCGGCATCGCTTTTCGGCCCTTCCCCGCCCCTCCGGGCGCACATCGCGTGTGCCCGCGCCCCGCGGCTCCCCCGGCCGGTGGAACCGTACGCTCCTCGGCTCCGTCCCACCGGTGTCCCCGTCCGGGGGACACGCGGTAGGCGCCGCGACGGCAACGCAGGCGAAGGAGCGATCCGGTGAGCACCGAGCGACCCGACAACGACGTGACCGGCCCCCGGCGGCGGCGTCCGCCGCTCGCGGTGGCCTCGGTGGCCGCGGCCGTCCTGCTGGCCGGGGGCGGCGGGGCGTACTGGGCCTCGACCGCTTCGAGCGAGGGCGACAAGGCCGACAGCGGTACGGCGGCGAAGAAGTCGGCCCCCCTGCTGGCCCTGGACGCCCCGGCGGACGGCCCGGGTGGCACGTCCTCGGCCTCGGACTCCCCGCCCGCCGGTATCGCCCCCGGCGAACCGGACCCGGGCGGCCCGCCGGTGATCTACCGGGCCGCGGGCGAGCTCCCCGACGGTCCGGACGAGGCGGCCGTCCACCAGGCGAAGGGCACGGTGGCGTCGGCCGATGTCGCCCGGCTGGCGAAGGCGCTGGGCATTCCGGGCTCGCCGCGAACCGAGGGCACCTCGTGGGTGGTCGGCGACGACGACGGCCCCGGCGCGCTCCTGAAGGTGGCCAAGCAGGCCCCGGGCACCTGGACGTTCGCCCGCACCACCCCGTCCAAGCCCTGCGAGCCGGGAAAGATGTGCGCGAACGGCGCCACGGAGCCCGGCGGTGACCCGGTGAGCGAGAAGGCGGCGAAGGCGGCCGCGGCCCCGGTGCTCAAGGCGGCGGGCCAGGACGACGCGGCGCTGAACGCGGGCCAGCTCATGGGCGACGTCCGCGTGGTGAACGCCGACCCGAAGATCGGCGGGCTTCCGACCTACGGCTGGTCGACCGGGGTCCAAGTGGGCCCGGACGGCAAGGTGACCGGCGGCAGCGGGCATCTCAAGGCGCTGGAGAAGGGCGCCACCTACCCGGCGGTCGGCGCGGACGAGGCGCTGAAGCAGCTGAACGAGGCGAGCAAGGGCAAGGGCGACGGCGGCCGGGACATCGGCGGCTGCGCCACTCCCGTACCGCTGGAGGGCGAGCCGAAGCCTCCCGCCGATCCGCAGTGCGTGCCGTCGAACGGCAAGCGGGCGCCGGTGACGCAGACGGTCGAGGACGCGGTGTTCGGTCTCGCGCTGAACCACGTGGACGGCCGGCCGACGCTGGTGCCGTCCTGGCTCTTCACCGTCCGCCAGGCGCCGGGCGGCCCGGAGAACACGGTCACGCAGGTGGCGGTGGACCCGAAGTTCATCGAGAAGCCGGAGCCGCCGACGACGCCCTCCGGGGACCGGAAGGTGACCTCGTACGGTGCGGACGGGCGGACCCTTGAGGTGACCTTCTGGGGCGGGGTGTGCAGTACGTACACGGCGAGCGCGAAGGAGAGCGCGGGCCAGGTGCGGATCACGGTGACGGAGAAGCCGCAGGAGGGCAAGAAGGCCTGCATCATGATCGCCAAGGAGCTGACCCGGACGGTGACGCTGGAGCAGCCGCTGGGCGACCGCACGGTGATCGACGCGGCCTCGGGCGGCGCGGTGCCGCGCGGCTGACGCGGACCTACGCACCACACGGCGTACGGAGGCGGCCCCGGGAATCACTCCCGGGGCCGCCTCCGTACGCCGTGCTCGCGGCGCTTAGCTGAACGAGTCGCCGCAGGCGCAGGAGCCGGTGGCGTTCGGGTTGTCGATCGTGAAGCCCTGCTTCTCGATGGTGTCGACGAAGTCGATGGAGGCGCCGCCCAGGTACGGGGCGCTCATACGGTCGGTGACGACCTTGACACCGTCGAAGTCCTTCACCACGTCGCCGTCGAGCGAGCGCTCGTCGAAGAAGAGCTGGTAGCGCAGGCCCGAGCAGCCGCCGGGCTGAACGGCGACGCGCAGCGCCAGGTCCTCGCGGCCTTCCTGCTCCAGCAGGGCCTTGACCTTGCCTGCGGCGGCGTCGGACAGGAGGATGCCGTCGCTCACGGTGGTGGTCTCGTCCGATACGGACATCTGCTTCTCTCCCGGGTTGTACGGACTGCTTGCCGACGGTTCAACCGTCTCAGCGCCGGAATCATTCCGGGCCAAGCGCGTGTCTGTTCCTTTTCATGCTCGCACACCCGCTCGCCCGGGGGATGCGTCACATCGACGCTATCGGCATCGTCAAAGTGACACGAAGCGGCTATCATAGATAGCGTCAAACAGACGAAAAGGCGCGTTCGCCGAAGCCGCAGAGCAGAACGCAGAGAAGAAAGGGTGCGTGACGTGACCACGGCCCAGCCCCTGGACGTAACTCCCACACCCCTCGCGCTGCTGCTGCTCGGCCGCGAGGCCGACCCGAGGAGCGAGCGCGGCGTCGAATGCCCCGGCGACCTCCCCTCCCCGTCCGACCCGGACCTGGTGGAGCGCGCCCGTGCCGCGAAGGAGAAGCTCGGGGACAAGGTGTTCGTCCTCGGCCACCACTACCAGCGCGACGAGGTCATCCAGTTCGCGGACGTCACCGGTGACTCGTTCAAGCTGGCCCGCGACGCGGCCGCGCGCCCGGAGGCGGAGTACATCGTCTTCTGCGGTGTGCACTTCATGGCCGAGTCCGCGGACATCCTGACCACCGACGCCCAGGCGGTCGTGCTGCCCGACCTGGCGGCCGGCTGTTCGATGGCCGACATGGCGACCGCCGAGCAGGTCGCCGAGTGCTGGGACGTGCTGACGGAGGCCGGGGTCGCCGACCGGGTGGTGCCCGTCTCGTACATGAACTCCTCCGCCGACATCAAGGCCTTCACCGGCAAGCACGGCGGCACGATCTGCACGTCCTCGAACGCGAAACGCGCCCTGGAGTGGGCCTTCGAGCAGGGCGAGAAGATCCTTTTCCTCCCCGACCAGCACCTGGGCCGCAACACGGCCGTGCGGGACATGGGGATGAGCCTGGACGACTGCGTCCTCTACAACCCCCACAAGCCGAACGGCGGCCTCACCACCGAGCAGCTGCGGGACGCGAAGATGATCCTGTGGCGCGGCCACTGCTCGGTCCACGGCCGCTTCTCGGTCGAGTCGGTCGAGGACGTCCGGGCCCGGATCCCCGGGGTCAACGTGCTGGTGCACCCGGAGTGCAAGCACGAGGTCGTCGCCGCCGCGGACTACGTGGGCTCGACGGAGTACATCATCAAGGCCCTGGAGGCGGCCCCGCGCGGCTCGAAGTGGGCCATCGGTACGGAGCTGAATCTGGTACGCCGCCTGGCGAACCGTTTCGCCGACGAGGACAAGGAGATCGTCTTCCTCGACAAGACGGTCTGCTTCTGCTCGACGATGAACCGCATCGACCTGCCGCACCTGGTCTGGACCCTGGAGTCGCTGGCCGACGGCAAGCTGGTCAACCGGATCGAGGTCGACCCGGAGACGGAGAAGTACGCCAAGCTCGCCCTGGAGCGCATGCTGGCGCTGCCGTAACGGACGCTGTTCCCTGCCGGGAGCCCCGGTATGCCGCAGGTCGGCGTACCGGGGCTTTCACGTGTCCCGGGGGCCGTGGCCGGGATGCGCCCCCGGTCCGGCCGGTTCTTCCATACGACAGCCGATGACACCAGCGCGTAATTACGCTGCTACGCACCGCAGCGAATCTTCGCGCGGGTGAGAACGGCGAGGACGGTGGGGCGGGCATGAACCACGAGGACCGCGGGACGGGTGCGGGCGAGGAGACGGGGGCGGAGGAATCGTCTGCCGACGCGTTGGCACGGGCGGAGGCAGACGTACGGGACCGGCGGAGCGAGGCCGAGCGGGACCCCGCCGCCGGGCTGCCCGCGCTCGCCGGGGCTCTGCACCGGCTCTCCGACCTCCGCGCCGCCGCCGGGGACCGCACCGGCGCGCTGACCCCGGCGAAGGAGGCCGCCCGGATCTACGCCGAGCTCGGCATGAAGCGCCCCGGGGACTACCAGGCGGAACTGGCCCTGACCATGGGCGCCCTGGGTGACCGCGTCGCCGGCACCGGGGACGCGGCGGCCGCCCTGCCGTTCGCGCAGCAGGCCGTACGGCTCCAGCGCGAGCTGGTCGAGGAGCAACAGCCGGGCGCGTCCGTCCCGGCGCTCGCGGCGTACCTCCTGACCTACGCCGCGCGGCTCGCGGACGCGGGGCAGGCCGTGGATGCCGTGCCCGGTGCGGAGGAGGCGGTCGCGCTCCTGCGCGGGCTCGCCGAGGAGGAGCCCGACGCCTTCCTCCCCCGGCTCGCCTCGGCTCTCCATGCCCTCGGCCATCACCGCGCGGCCGTGAGCGACGTCTCCGGGGCGATCGACGCGGGCGAGGAGGCGCGCAGCCGCTTCCGCGTACTCGCCACCCTGCGGCCCGAGTTCCGTCCGGAGCTGGCCACCGCGCTCGACGGTCTCGCTGCTCACCTCACCAGGTCCGGCGACCCGACGGGCCGCCGGACCGCGGAGGACGCCGTCGCCCTGTACCGCGAGCTCGCGGCGGAGCGCCCCGAAGCCTTCGGTGCCGGCCTCGCCGCCGCCCTGGGCACCCTTGCCGGGAGCCCGCCCGTCACGGGTGGCCCGGGGGAGACCCTGTCCCCGGCGCGGGAGGCCGTCGAGCTGCTGCGCGACCGGGGGGACGCCTTGCTGCCCGAGCTGGCCCGCGCCCTCCAGGTGCTCGGCACGCATCTGGAGCGGAACGGGGACGCCGAGGGGGCGGTGGAGGCGTTCTGGGAGGCGGTGGCCCTCCATCGGTCCCTCGCACTGGAGACCCCCGGCAGCACCCCGGACGCTCCCCCGGTCTCCGCTCTCGTATCCGCCCTGGACGACCTGGCCCGGGCTCTCCTCCGTACCGGCGAACACGCGGCGGCGATCGAGGAGTTCGACGAGAGCGTCAAGGAGTTCGCCCAGGCCGATCCGGCGACCGCCCGGCGGCTGGCCGTGGAGCGGAGCGCCTTCCTGCTGCGCTGCCCCGCCCCCTGGCCCGCGACCGGGGTGGTCGAGCTGGTGAACCGGCTCGACGAGGAAGCGGAGGGGGCCGGCGGCCCGGACGCCGTGACCGTACGGGCCCGGCAGGCGCTGCGCGGTCACGGTGACACCGCGGCGGTGCACACGGCGTGGGAGGAGGAGACGTTCACGCCCGTGCCGGACTGGCTCGCGCTGTCCCGGGAGACCCTGGACCTCGTCAGCGCCTGGATGTTCGCGCCGAACTGGCCCCGCTCCCGCGACTTCTGGTCGCGGAACGCCGAGGTCCTCGGCGGCGCGCAGGCGGCGGTGGCGCTGGAGGAGCTGGCCCTTCTGCACCCGGGCGGCGCCCGGCGGCACGCGCTGCTCCGCGAGGCCGTCCTCGTCCACGGGGTGACCGCCGCCTACGATCCGCTGATCCTCCAGGAGCAGTTGGCCCAGTGGCTGGAGTGCGCGGACTGGAAGGAGTCGCGGGCCTATCTGGAGGAGCACCCGCGCCTCCTGGCCGTCCAGCCGCCCGAGGACACCCCGCTGGCGCACGTGGCGATGCTCGACATCGGCCGCGCCGAGGGGCTGGACGCCGCCTACCGTCTCGTCGAGGACCGCGTAGCCCTCCAGGCGTACGTGGCACGGGCGTTGGAGGCCGGGGACGGCGTCGCGCTGATGCACGGCGGGGGCATCGAGGGGCAGGTCTTCGGCGACCGGCTCTCGTCGCTCACCCACGCCCAGGTGGCGCTGGTCCTCGCGGGGGCCACCGAGGGCTTCGAACCGGACGACCTCGCCGCGCTCCTGCACAAGGCCCCGGAGGAGACCCGGGCCCGGCTGGTGCGGGAGACGGTCTCCGTGAGCACCCGGCTCCCCGAGCAGCGCAAGGAGATGGGGCACCGGATCGTCCGGGCGCTGGGCGGGGACGCCTGAGAGCCGCCGTACGGGGCCGTACACGCCGCCGCCGTACGCACGTGAGCGCCGCAGTGTACGCGGCAGGGGCCCGGCCCACGCGGGTGCGTGGACCGGGCCCCTGCCCTCGGGTTGCGCCTGCGGGTCAGGCCTGCGCGGTCTCGGCCTCGCGGGCCTCCTCCGGCTCCGGCTGGTCCGGTACGCCGGCCTTGGCCGCGCGCTTGGCGGCCTTCTTCTTGGCGCGGCGCTCCTTGCGCAGCTCGACCATCGCGTACAGCGTCGGCACGAGCAGCAGGGTCAGCAGCGTGGAGCTGATCAGACCGCCGATCACCACGACGCCCAGCGGCTGCGAGATGAAGCCGCCCTCGCCGGTGACGCCGAGCGCCATCGGGAGCAGGGCGAAGATGGTCGCGAGCGCCGTCATGATGATCGGACGGAAGCGGTGGCGGCCGCCCTCGATGACCGCCTCCATGATCCCGAGCCCCTGGGCCCGGTACTGGTTGATCAGGTCGATCAGCACGATCGCGTTGGTGACCACGATGCCGATGAGCATCAGCATGCCGATCATCGCGGGGACGCCCAGCGGGGTGCCCGTGATGAGCAGGAGGGCCAGCGCGCCGGTCGCCGCGAACGGCACGGAGACCAGCAGGATCAGCGGCTGGACGAGCGACCGGAAGGTGGCCACCAGCAGCATGAAGACGATCGCGATGGCCGCCAGCATGGCGAGGCCGAGCTGCATGAACGCTTCGTTCTGGTCCTCGGTGACGCCGCCGATGGTGGCGGTGGCGCCTTCCGGCAGGTCCAGGGCGTCGATCTTCGTGGCGAGATCGGTGCTGACCGCGCCGGTGTTGTCGCCGACGGGCTTGGCGGTGACCGTCGCGGAGCGCTGTCCGTCGATCCGGGTCATCGAGACCGGGCCGGGGACGACCTTCACGTCGGCGATGTCGCCGAGCTTGACCGGGCCGAGCGGCAGGGCCTTCAGCTCGGCCACGGTGGCGGCGGGCTTCGAGGACCGGATGACGATGTCGCGCTCGGTGTCGTCCAGCGTCGCGGAGCCGGCGGGCGTACCGCGGACGGCCCCGGCGACGATCCCGCCCAGGGCGGCGGAGTCGAATCCGGCGGCGGCCGCCTTGTCGTTGGCGGTGACCGAGATGCGCGGGACGCTCTGCGCCAGGTCGCTCTGGACGTCGGTGACGTCCTTGAGGGTGGCGACCTCGTCACGGACCGCCTCGGACGCCTTCTTCAGGACGTCGGCGTCGGCG
Source organism: Streptomyces globisporus C-1027 (assembly GCF_000261345.2). Lineage (NCBI taxonomy): Bacteria > Bacillati > Actinomycetota > Actinomycetes > Kitasatosporales > Streptomycetaceae > Streptomyces > Streptomyces globisporus. The sequence continues at coordinate 1,955,345 of NZ_CP013738.1, forward strand.
GCCTTGACCACGACGCTCAGGTCCTGGGAGCCGAAGCCGTCGCCCGCGGCGATGGTGGTGTCGCCGATGCCGTCGAGCTTGCCGAGGGCCTCGTCGATGCGGTCCTGGGCGTTCTCGTAGTCCGCGGCGTCCTTGAGGGTGACCTGGTAGGAGGCCTGGTTGGAGCCGGTGCCGCCGCCGAAGGCGGCCATGAAGCCGGAGGAGCCGACGGTGACCTGGTAGTCCTTGACTCCCTTGTCGTCGGTCAGGACCTTCTCGACCTTGCGGGCGGCCTCGTCGGCGGCTTCCAGGCTGGTGCCGGGGGCGAGTTCCTGCTTGACGGTCAGGACCTCCTGCTCGCCGGCGTCGAAGAAGTTCGTCTTCAGCAGCGGGACCATGCCGAAGGTGCCCAGCAGCACGGCGACGGCGATGACGAGGCTGGTGATCCGGCGGCGGGTCGCGAAGCGCAGGACCGGGACGTAGATCCGCTGGAGCCTGCTGGCCGCTTCCTTCTCCTCGGCCAGGCGCCGGGCCTCCGCCGCGTCCTCGGAGGTGCCCTTGGGTGCGCGCAGGAACCAGTACGACAGGACCGGCACCACGGTGAGCGAGACCAGCAGGGAGGCCAGCAGCGCCGCGGTGATGGTCAGCGAGAACGAGCCGAAGAGCTGGCCGACCATGCCGCCGACCAGACCGATGGGCAGGAAGACCGCGACGGTGGTGAGGGTCGCGGAGGTGACCGCTCCGGCGACCTCCTTGACCGCGTTGATGATCGCCGCGTGGCGCTCCTCGCCGTAGCCGAGGTGGCGCTTGATGTTCTCCAGGACCACGATCGAGTCGTCGACGACCCGGCCGATGGCGATGGTGAGCGCGCCGAGGGTGAGCATGTTGAGCGACAGGTCGCGGGTCCAGAGCACGATCAGCGCGAGGACGATCGAGAGCGGGATGGAGACCGCGGTGACCAGCGTCGAGCGGATCGAGGCGAGGAAGACCAGGATCACGACGACCGCGAAGACCAGGCCGAGCGCGCCCTCCGTGGTCAGACCCGAGATCGACTTGGAGACCGCGGGGCCCTGGTCGGAGACGACGGTCAGATCGGAGCCGGCGCCGAGGTCCTTGCGGAGGTCGGGCAGCTTGTCCTTGACGGCGTCCGAGATGGCGACGGCGCTGCCGTCCTTGTCCATCGTCGCCATCACGGCGAGGCTCGGCTTGCCGTTGGTGCGGGTGATGGAGACCGCCGCGGACGGCTCCTGCTTCACCTCGGCCACGTCACCGAGGCGCACCGGCTTGCCCGGCGCGTCCGCGCCGCCCGCCGGGTCCTTGGCGACGACCTGGAGGTCCTCGATCTGCTTCAGGGACGTGTAGGAGCCGCCGACCTGGATGGTGCGGCTCTTGCCGGACTCGGAGAACGAACCGGCCGGGACGGTGGCGCCGCCCGACTGGAGGGCCTGGGCGAGCGTGCCCGCGTTCAGACCGGCCGCGGCGAGCTTCCGGTCGTCGGGGACGACGGAGACCTGGAGGTCCTGGACGCCGTCCACGGTGACCTGGCCGACGCCCTCGATGTCCTGGAGGGCCGGGACGACCGTGCGGTCGAGCCGGTCGGCCAGCGTCTGCTGGTCCTCGTCGGAGGTGACGGCGAGGACCACGGTCGGGATGTCGTCCGTGGAACCGGCGACGACCTGCGGGTCGACATCGGCGGGCAGCTGGGCGCGGGCCCGGTTCACCGCCTGCTGGATGTCCGCTACGAGCTGCTTGGTGCCCTCGTCGCCGAAGTCGAAGGTCGCCATGATGAGGGCGTTGCCCTCGCTGGCGGTGGAGGTGATGGACTCGACGCCGTCGACGGCCTTGAGGGAGTTCTCCAGCGGTTCGACGACCTGCTTCTCGACCACATCGGGAGACGCACCCTGGTAGGGCGCCAGCACCGAGACCATCGGCAGTTCGATGGTCGGCAGCAGCTGCTGCTTGAGCTGCGGGATCGCTATCGCGCCGAAGACCAGCGCGACGATCGAGATCAGCCCGATCAGGGCCCTTTGCGCGAGGCTGAATCTGGACAGCCAGGACATGGGTGGGTCTCTCTTCTGTGGCGTACGCGGCGAGGGGCGGGGAGGGGAGAACATCGGGGACCACCCCTCCAGCCCAGTCCTACGATCTCCGCTCCGCGCTGCCGAAACGTCGCCCGCCGGGCTGCTTTCTTATGCCGCGCATACCGCAGGTGGAGTACACCGCCGTACACCCGTGCCGTCTCCGGGTCAGTCCGCGCGGGGACGCACCAGGCCCGATTCGTAGGCGATGACCACCAATTGCGCCCGGTCGCGGGCTCCCAGTTTCGCCATCGCCCGGTTCACATGGGTCTTGACGGTGAGCGGGCTGACCTCCAGCCGCTCGGCGATCCGGTCGTTGGGGTGGCCGCCCGCGACCTGCACCAGCACCTCGCGTTCGCGGCCGGTGAGCGCCGCCAGCCGCTCCGCGTACTCCGCGCTGTCCGGCCCCTCCTGCGAACTGCCGCCCTGGGCCAGGAACGTGGTGATGAGCCCCTTGGTCGCCGCCGGGGAGAGCAGGGCCTCACCGGCGGCGGCGATCCGGATGGCGTTGAGGAGTTCGTCCGGCTCCGCGCCCTTGCCGAGGAAGCCGGAGGCTCCGGCGCGCAGCGACTGGACCACGTACTCGTCGACCTCGAAGGTGGTGAGCATGACCACCCGCACCGCGGACAGCTCCGGGTCGGCGCTGATCATGCGGGTGGCGGCGAGTCCGTCGGTGCCCGGCATCCGGATGTCCATGAGCACCACGTCGGCGCCCGTGGCGCGGGCCAGCTCGACGGCCTGGGCCCCGTCGGCGGCCTCGCCGACCACCTCCATGTCCGGCTCGGAGTCCACCAGCACCCGGAACGCGCTGCGCAGCAGCGCCTGGTCGTCGGCGAGCAGCACCCTGATCGGCGCCTCCCGCGCGTCGGGCGTCGTTGCCGGAGTCGGCTGGGTCATCGGCGGAGCCCCGTCCCGCCCGCTGTGCCCGGCCGCTCCGGTTCACCCGTGCGGGCCTCGACCGGAAGGATCGCATGGACCCGGAAGCCGCCGCCGTAGCGAGGTCCCGCGGTGAGGGCCCCGCCGAGGGCGGTGACGCGTTCCCGCATGCCGACCAGGCCGTGGCCACCGCCGGCGGATCCGTCGTTGTCTCCCGGGCCGCCGTCGGCCGGCCCGGCCCCGGGGCGCCGGCCGGCGCTCCCCCGGCCGTTGTCGAGCACGGTGACCTCGGCGGTGGTGCCCACCCGTACGACGCTCACCTCGGCCTTGGCCCCGGCGCCCGCGTGCTTGCGGACGTTGGTCAGGGCCTCCTGGATGACCCGGTAGGCGGCGAGATCGACGGCGGCCGGCAGCCGGTCGCGGTCGGCGCAGGCCACTTCGACGGGGAGCCCGGCGTTGCGGAAGGTGGTGACCAGTTCGCCGAGGACGGCGAGTCCGGGGGCCGGTTCGGTGGGCGCCTCGGGGTCGCCCTGCTGGCGCAGGAGGCCGACGGTGACCCGGAGTTCGTTGAGGGCGGAGCGGCTGGCGTCGCGGACGTGGGCGAGCGCCTCCTTGGCCTGGTCCGGGCGCTTGTCCATGACGTGGGCGGCGACCCCGGCCTGGACGTTGACCAGGGCGATGTGGTGGGCGACGACGTCGTGGAGGTCCCGGGCGATCCGCAGCCGCTCCTCGGCGACCCGGCGGCGGGCCTCCTCCTCCCGGGTGCGCTCGGCGCGCTCGGCCCGCTCCCGGATGGCGTCGACGAACGCGCGCCTGCTGCGTACGGCGTCCCCGGCGGCGGAGGCGAGACCGGTCCAGGCGAAGACGCCGAAGTTCTCCTGGCTGTACCAGGGGGTCGAGCCGAAGACCATCGCGGCCGCGGTGAGCCCTCCCATGGACAGCAGCCCGACCCGCCAGGTCGTGGGGCGGTCGGTGCGCGAGGCGACCGTGTAGAGGGCGATGACGGTGCTCATGACCACCGGGGCGGGCGGGTCCATCAGGACGTACTCGACGGCCGCGAGCGCCGCGGTGACCGCGAGGACCTGCATCGGGCGGCGGCGCCGCAGGACGAGGGCCGCGGCGGTGAGGGTCATCAGGAGGACGCTGAACAGCTTGGGGGTACGGGCCCCGAAGGCGGGCGGCCCGTGGCCGTCGCCCGGGTCGGTGAACGAGCTGCAGATCATCGCGACGAGGGTGCAGAACGCCAGGGTCGCGTCGAAGGCGAGCGGATGTTCCCGGAGCCAGCGGCGGGCGCGCGCGAAGCCGGACGAGAGGGTGGTCACGTCCAGCAACGGTACGCGGCCGGTCCTCGGCGGCGTGAGCCTTCCCCCACGAGAGAGCCGCCGGAAGCACCGCTGCCCCGCGGCCGGCGGACCGGACGCGGGGCAGAGAGGGTGCTGGGTGCTGGTGGGGTCAGTTGGGGATGAGCCCGTCGTCGCCGAGCATGGCGGTGACGTCTTCGAGGGTGGCGTCGGGCGCCGGCAGGATCAGCTCGGACGGCTCCAGGGAGTCGTCCGGCAGCGGAGTGCCGAGCTCGCGCACCTTGTCCAGGAGTGCGTGGAGGGTGGTGCGAAAGCCGGGGCCGTCGCCGCTCTCCATCTCCTTGAGCAGGACGTCGTCGAGTTCGTTCAGCTCGACGACGTGACTGTCGGCCAGCTTGACCTGGCCCTCCCCCATGATCCGTACGATCATGACGCTGCCCTTACTGCTTGTCGAACTTGTGCGGGGACGACTGCTGCGACTGCTGGGAACCGTCCTGGGCGCCGCCCTCGATGGCCTGCTGCGAGGACGAGGGGCCGCCGGCCAGCTCGGCCTTCATGCGCTGCAGCTCCAGCTCCACGTCGCTGCCGCCGGAGATCCGGTCCAGCTCGGCGGCGATGTCGTCCTTCGCCGTGCCGGTCGGGTCGTCCAGGGCGCCGGAGGCGAGCAGCTCGTCGATGGCGCCGGCCCGCGCCTGGAGCTGCTGCGTCTTGTCCTCGGCCCGCTGGATCGCGAGGCCGACGTCGCCCATCTCCTCGGAGATGCCGGAGAAGGCCTCGCCGATCCGGGTCTGGGCCTGGGCCGCCGTGTAGGTGGCCTTGATGGTCTCCTTCTTCGTGCGGAAGGCGTCGACCTTGGCCTGCAGACGCTGCGCCGCCAGGGTGAGCTTCTCCTCCTCGCCCTGCAGCGTGGTGTGCTGCGTCTCCAGGTCGGTGACCTGCTGCTGGAGGGCGGCGCGCCGTGAGAGCGCCTCGCGCGCCAGGTCCTCACGGCCCAGCGCCAGCGCCTTGCGGCCCTGGTCCTCCAGCTTGGACGACTGGCCCTGCAGCTGATTCAGCTGCAGCTCCAGGCGCTTGCGGGACGTCGCCACGTCGGCGACGCCGCGACGCACCTTCTGAAGCAGCTCCAGCTGCTTCTGGTACGAGTAGTCGAGGGTCTCGCGCGGATCCTCGGCCCGGTCAAGGGCCTTGTTTGCCTTCGCGCGGAAAAGCATCCCCATACGCTTCATGACACCGCTCATGGGCTTCGCGCGCCCCCTTCTGACGGACTGAGCTCCAGCACTCCCGATAGGACCCAGAGTACGGGCCCTGTCTCTATTACCGCACTGTTCAAGTCCTGATGTGCTCCTCCCCAAGGACGACTGCACCCGGCCGGTGCTCCCGCCCAAGGTGTAGGTGAGGCCCCGGGACCGTCCCGTGACGGACTGCGGAACAGCCGGTAAACGCCCGTATCGGCCGGTCGGGGCCCTTGTGGGCACCCCGTCCGTTGCCGGATCGTGCCCGCCCGGGTCACCGGGTCCGCGCGCCGACCCCGTACCCTTGGGTTTTGTGTTCCGTAGCCGTGCCAAGACAGAGAAGGCCCCCACCGACAAGGTGACGGCGGACCTCTCCCAGCAGCCCCGCGACCCGCAGGCTCCCAAGGGTCGCCCCACCCCCAAGCGCAGCGAGGCCCAGACGCAGCGGCGTCGTGCCGCGTCCGCGGCGCCCGCCGACCGCAAGGCGGCCATGAAGCGCCAGCGCGAAGCGCGCCGCGCCGACCTGGCCCGCCAGCGTGAGGCGCTCGCGTCGGGCGACGAGCGGTTCCTCCCGGTCCGCGACAAGGGCCCGGTGCGGCGCTTCGTCCGCGACTACGTGGACTCGCGCTTCTGCGTCGCCGAGTGGTTCCTGCCGCTCGCCGTGATCATCCTGATCCTCAGCGTGATCCAGGTGCAGAACATCCAGAGCATCTCGCTGCTGCTGTGGCTCGGTGTGATCATCCTGATCGTGATCGACTCGATCGGTCTGTCGATCCGCCTGAAGAAGCAGCTCAGCGAGCGCTTCCCGGACACCCCGAAGCGCGGGGCCGTGGCGTACGGCCTGATGCGCACGCTGCAGATGCGCCGCCTGCGGCTGCCGAAGCCGCAGGTCAAGCGCGGAGAGCGGCCCTGAGCACGGAGGCCTCCGGCTTCACCGGGGTCTCCTCGGCGTGGCTGGCGGGTCTCGGCGGCGTACGCAACACGGTCCGCCAGGAGCTGGTCGCCCGGCAGCTGGACGAGCAGATAGCCGGACGGTTCCCGGTGGGCCGTCGGCTGCGCATTCTCGACGTCGGCATGGGCCAGGGCACCCAGGCACTGCGCCTCGCGCGGGCCGGTCACTCGGTGACCGGTCTGGAGTCGGACGCGGAGATGCTGGCCTCGGCCCGGGCGGCCCTGGCGAGCGAGCCGGAGGGCATCCGGGAGCGGGTCCGGCTCATTGAGGGCGACGGCCGGGAGACCGGCGTGCACTTCCTGCCCGGCAGCTTCGACGTGGTGCTGTGCCACGGCGTCCTGATGTACGTCGAGGAGCCGGACCCGATGCTGGCCGGGCTCGCCCGGATGCTGGCACCGGGCGGTCTGCTCTCCCTGCTCGTACGGAACGCGGACGCGCTCGCGATGCGCCCGGGACTCGCCGGTGACTTCGGCGCGGCCCTGGCCGCCTTCGACACCGCCGCGTACACCAACCGCCTCGGCCTCACCGTGCGTGCCGACCGGCTCGACGCCCTGCGGGCCACGCTCGCCGGGATCGCCGCCCCGCTGCACGCCTGGTACGGGGTGCGGGTCTTCACGGACAACGTCGGCAACGACGCGGAGCTGCCGGCCGAGGAGCTGGAGCGGGTCCTGACCCTGGAGGACCGGGCCGGGCGGACCGACCCGTACCGGGGTGTGGCGGCGCTGCTGCATCTGTGCGGGGTACGCGGCTAGCCGAAGGCCGGCGGGCCCGTTCGGCCCATCAGTACGGGCACCCGAACGGGCCCGGCACGAGACTTTCGGACATGGACTCCCACCCCTCCCGCAGCCGGGCGCGCAGGCTGCTGCTCCCCCTGTCCGCGGCCGTCTGCGCCATCGCCCTGGCGGGCGGCTGCTCCGGTACGAGTCCGGCGGCCCCGGCCCCCGAGGCCAGTGCGTCGGGTACGGCGCAGGGTGCGGTGAAGCGCGCCCCCGACGATCTGGAGAACGCCTACCAGGACGTCATCAACGACGTACTGCCGTCGGTGGTGCAGATCGACGCCTCGGAAGGGCTCGGCTCCGGGATCGTGTACGACGACAAGGGGCACATCGTCACCAATGCCCATGTGGTCGGTGACGAGAAGACGTTCAAGGTCAGCGTCGCCACCGGGGAGGCGGTGCTGAACGCCTCGCTGGTCTCCTCCTACCCGGAGCAGGACCTGGCGGTGATCAAGCTCGACGAGGTGCCGGACGGGCTGCGGGCCGCGAAGTTCGGCGACGCGGAGAAGGTCGAGGTCGGGCAGATCGTCCTGGCGATGGGCTCACCGCTGGGCCTGTCCAGCAGTGTCACCCAGGGCATCGTCTCCGCGCTCGGCCGGACGGTGAGCGAGAGCCGGTCGGGCGGCGGCACGGGCGCGACGATCGCCAACATGGTGCAGACGTCCGCGGCGATCAACCCGGGCAACAGCGGCGGTGCGCTCGTGAACCTCGACAGTCAGGTGATCGGCATTCCGACCCTGGCCGCGACCGACCCGCAGATGGGCGACAGCGCGGCGCCGGGCATCGGCTTCGCGATCCCTGTCTCGATGGTGCGGACGGTCGCCGACCAGATCATCAAGGACGGCAAGGTCACCGACTCGGGCCGGGCGGCGCTGAACATCACCGGCCGCACGGTCGTCGACGACAACTACCGCCCGGCCGGGGTGGCGCTGGTCAGTGTGGAGCGGGGCGGCGCGGCGGCCGACGCGGGGCTGCGGCCCGGGGACACCATCACGAAGATCGGGGACGCCGAGGTCACCACGATCACCTCGCTCTCCGAGGCGCTGGCGGGCGAGAAGCCGGGCGGGAAGGTGACCGTGACGTACACACGGGACGGCGACAGCCGGACGGCGGAGGTCACGCTCGGGGAGATCTGATCCCCGGAGCCGGGCCGGATCCGGGGAGGGGCGGTACGGGGTCTCCCGTACCGCCCCTCCCCGTGTGCCGGGCGTCAGGCGCCGTCGGCCTGCAGGCTCATCGGGCCGTAGATCTTGGTGGTGTCCTCGAAGAGCGTCACCTGTGCGGCACCGCCCTCCAGGAGCTCTTTCCAGTACTCACCGATCCAGGACTCCGCATCGCCCTGGGTGGTGAACTCCTCCGGCTGCAGCGCCGGCTCCGTCTCCGTACCGTCGGACTTCTCGAACCGCCACGTCCACGCCATGTCCGCCTCCTGGGTCACGTTGCTGCCCGAAGCCTAGCCGGGCGGGCGGCCTGAGCGGGGACACGGGAGGATCAAGGTGTGGAACTGACACTGCTCGGCACCGGAGCCCCCGACGGGCTGCCGCGCCCCTCCTGCCCCTGTGCGGTCTGCGCCTCGGCCCGCGGCCCGTGGGCGCGGGCCGCGACGGCGTTGCTGGTCGACGACGCGCTGCTGCTGGACCTCACCCCCGGCGCGATGTTCGCCGCCGCCCGGGCGGGGCGCTCACTGGGCGCGGTCCGCCAGGTGCTGCTGACCCACCCGCACGACGGGCCCGCCGTCGAACTGCCCGCCCTGCTGCCACCCGCCGGGCGGGTCCCGGACGGTCAGGTCCTGACGCTGATCAGCGGGCACCGGGTGCGGGCGGTGGCGATGGACGCCCCGGGGACCGGGTACGAGGTGACCGCCCCGGACGGCGAGCGGCTGCTGTACCTGCCGCCGGGCGCCGCCCCCTCCGGGCTGCCCGAGCGGGTGGAGGCGCCGTACGAGATGGTCGTCCTCGATGCCATCGGGCGCCCCGACGCGGTGGCCCGGCTGCGGGCGGTGGGCGCGGTCGGGCCGACCACCGAGGTGATCGCGGTCCACCTGGACCACGACGCCCCGCCGGGCCCGGCGCTGGAGCGGCGGCTCGCGGCGGCCGGGGCGCGGGCGGTACCGGACGGGACGACGCTGGTGGTGGGCGAGTACCACGCGGTGCCGGACGTGCCGCGCCGGGTGCTGGTGACGGGGGGCGCGCGGTCGGGGAAGTCGCTGGAGGCGGAGCAGCGTCTGGAGACGTTCCCGGAGGTGGTGTACGTGGCGACCGGCGGCCGCCGCGACGGGGACCCGGAGTGGGCGGCCCGGATCGGACTGCACCGGGAGCGCAGGCCGGGCGCCTGGCGGACCGAGGAGACCTGCGAGCTCACGGAGCTGCTGGGGGCGGACGGGCCGCCGCTGCTGATCGACTGCCTGTCGCTGTGGCTGACCGACGCGATGGACCGGGTGGGGGCCTGGGAGGACGAGCGGTGGCACGACGGCGGCGAGGCGGCGTTGCGGAAGCGGGTCGCGGAGCTGGTCGCCGCGGTGCGCGGGACCCTGCGGCCGGTGGTGCTGGTGACCAACGAGGTGGGGTCGGGGGTGGTCCCGGCGACGGCGGCCGGGCGGCGGTTCCGGGACGAGCTGGGGCGGCTGAACGCGGCGGTGGCGGCCGAGTGCGAGCAGGTGCTGCTGGTGGTGGCGGGGCAGGTGCTGGTGCTGCGGGGGTGAGGGGGTCGACGGCCGGGTGAGGGGGCGTCAGTGTTCGGGGCCCCGGCTCCCGTGGGGTGCGGCGGGATGGCCGCTTCCGCAGCTCGCGGCCCGTTCCTCCCCCGGGGCCGACCGGTACTGTTCCCGGCAGGGCGTGTCCGGCGGACACGCCCCGGGGCCCGCCGCCGGGTCCCCCGACCCGGATCCGACCTGACGACCCGCGAGGCAGACCTCCGTGAACCTGGACGACTTCTCCGACCTGATCCAACGCCCCGACGGGGGTGTGCGGCGCGATGCCGAGGAGCGGCGCGAGCGGCTGACCGTCCCCCCGGGAGCGCTCGGGCGCCTGGACGAGCTGGGCGAGTGGCTCAGCGCCGCGCAGCAGTCCGTGCCGGTCAGGGCCGTCGAGCAGCCGCGTCTGGTGCTCTTCGCCGGTGACCACGGGGTGGCGGAACTGGGCGTCTCGGGCCGGTCGGCAGGCAGTGCGTACGAGCTGGTGCGGGCGGTCCTGGACGGGTCGAGCCCGGCCGCGGTGCTGGCCCGGCGGTTCTCGGTGCCGACGCGGATCGTGGACGTCTCCCTGGACTGCGATCCGGAGCTGCTGCCCGAGTCCGTGGTGCGGCACCGGGTGCGGCGGGGTTCGGGGCGGATCGACGTCGAGGACGCGATGACCGCCGAGGAGGCCGAACAGGCCATCCGCCTCGGCATGGCGATCGCCGACGAGGAGGCGGACTCCGGCACCGATCTGGTGGTGCTCGGCGACCTCAGCGTGGGCGGCACCACGGCAGCGGCCACCCTGGTCGCCGCCCTCTGCGGAACGGACGCCTCCGTGGTGACCGGGCGCGGCGGTGCGGGCATCGACGACCTGGCGTGGATGCGCAAGTGCGCGGCGATCAGGGACGCGTTGCGCCGGGCCCGGCCGGTGCTGGGCGACCAGGTGGAGCTGCTGGCCACGTCGGGCGGGGCGGACCTGGCGGCGATGACGGGGTTCCTGCTGCAGAGCGCGGTGCGCCGGATGCCGGTGATCCTGGACGGGGTCGTCTCGGCGGCCTGCGCGCTGGTGGCGCAGCGGGCGGCGTTCCGGGCGCCGGACTGGTGGCTGGCCGGTCAGGTCAGCGGGGAGCCCGCGCAGTCGAAGGCGCTGGACCGGATGGCGTTGACCCCCCTGCTGGACCACGGGGTGACGGTGGGCGAGGGCAGCGGTGCGCTGCTGGCCCTGCCGCTGGTGCAGGCCGCGGCGGCGCTGGCCGCCGAACTCCCGGAGCGTGAGCCGGAGAAGGCTGTGGAAGCGGACGACGAGACCGAGGCCGAGGAGGCGTCGGAGGCCGAGGACGCGGCGGCCGTCGACCGGGCCTGAGCGCCGCTCCCCCACCGCGCGGACGAGAGCGGCGTCACTCCGGCGCCGCTCAACTTCTCGCCGCCCCGGCCCGTCTTCGGTAGGGATCCGACCGACGCCTGACGAACCGACCGACTGACCGACCGGGGGCCCGTTCCATGCTGTTCGTGACGAGCGGATGAGCCTCTCCCCGGCGCTGCGCCGGGCGGCCGTACGCGAGTGGGGCCCGCTGTTCACCGCCGTACGGCAACGGCTCGCCGAACACGGGGTGCGGGCGCTCGCGCTGACGCTGAGCGCGGTGGCGCTGACGGCCGTGATCCAGGTGACGCAGAACCAGGCGTGGGGCTACGGACCGGTGCGGAGCCTAGGAGCCGTACGGGCCGAGGACCCGCTCCCGCTCGCCCTCCTGCGGACCCCGCTGTCGCTGTTCGTGCCCGCGCTCGATCTGCCGGTGTGGGGCGCGCTGGCCCAGATCCTGCTGGTGTTCGGGGTGGCGGAGGTGTGCCTGGGGCGGTGGCGCACGCTCGCGGTGGCGTACGGGGCGACGCTGGCCGGGACGCTGTACGCCCGGATCGGCGTCGCCCTCGGGCCGGGGACGTTCCCGGGGCTGCCCGCCTCGGACGCGCAGGTGGTGGACACCGGCCCGTCGGCGGCGGTCGTCGGGCTCGCGGTGTACGTCTGCCACCAGCGGCGCGCCTGGATCACCGGGGCGCTGGTGGTCCTCGCGATGGTGGTGGAGGTCCTGGTCAAGGACAACCTTGCGGGCCGTGAGCATCTGGCCGCGATCGCCGCCGTCCTGGTGGTGTGCGGCGTACGGGAGTGGCGCGGGCGGCGGCGTGATCCCCGGGACCCCGGCGCGGCGGTCAGGACTTACCGGCGGGCGGCAGCGGGACCCGGTCCGGGGCGCCGCCGATGAGGTCCTGGAACTTCCGGCGCGGCCCGGCCCACCGCACGTCGTGGTGGTAGGCCCGCAGCATCGCCCGGGAGCGGGCCCGGTGGCGGTGGCGGTAGAAGCGCCGGGCCCAGAGCGAGGTGGGGCGGGCCAGCCGGATCGCGCCGACCAGTGCGACGAACGGGACGAGGGTGCCGAGCACCGCCATCCGCAGTTTGCCCTTGAACAAGGAGATCAGGACGAAGCAGAAGTTGATCACGTACGTCGCGATGAGGCCGAGCCTGCCCTGCTGTTCCTCGTCGGTGACGTCGTCGACGCCGAGCGGGGAGAAGCCGGCCAGGACCAGCAGCACCAGCGAGGCGGTCAGCACCACCACCTCCACGCTCTGGCGGCCCTCCTCGGTCCAGTACACGTCGTCCAGATGCAGAATCAGGGCGAACTCGTCGAGCACCAGACCGGCCCCCACCCCGAAGATCACCGCGAACACCCCGGCGGCCACCCCGTGCCGCCCGCTGGCCACCGCGCCGAACCCGCCGACGACGGAGAGGACGACCCCGGGCACCACGTGGTGGATGTGCATCCCGCCGGGGGTGATGTTGCGGAACGGGCCCTTCCCGGCGCGGATCATGCGGGTGATGGTGCGCGTGATCGCGAAGGTGAGGACGAAGGCGGCCAGCGCGAGGAGCAGCGGCAGCTTGCCCGGCTCCGCGATGTTCTCGTACCACCAGTGACCCATGCCACCCACTCCCGATACGTCAGGTTTCGCGGCGTTCGGCGCGTTTCGCCCAATCTATCGGTGCGGCCCAGCGACTAGCCTGCGCGCGGTGACCTCCCTGAACAGCCACGGCATACGTTTCGCCTTCGGCACCCTGACCGTGCTGCCGGTCCGGGTGACCCGCTGGGACCGCGCGACCGCCCGCTCCGGCATGCTCTGCGCCCCGCTCGCCGGGCTCGTCGTGGGGCTGCTGGCCGCCGCCCTCGGCTCGCTGTCGCTGCTGGCCGGCTCGGGGCCGCTGCTCGCGGCGGTGGCCTCCGTCGCGGTGCCGGCCGCCCTCACCCGGGGGCTGCATCTGGACGGTCTCGCGGACACGGCGGACGGCCTCGGCAGCGGGAAACCGGCCGAGGACGCGCTGCGGATCATGAAGCAGTCCGACATTGGGCCGTTCGGTGTCATCACGCTGCTCCTGGTGCTGCTGGCGCAGGTCGCGGTCCTCTTCGAGCTGTACGGGGAGGGCTGGGCGCACGGAGCCCTCGGGACCGTCGTCGCGGCCGTCGCCGCCCGCCTGGCGCTGACCCTGGCGTCCCGTCAAGGCGTCCCGGCGGCCCGGCCGGAGGGGCTCGGGGCGACGGTGGCGGGCACGGTTCCGGCCGGGCGGGCGCTGCTCGCGGCGACGGTGACGGTCGCCTTGTGCGCGGCGGCGGGCGCCCTGTTCGGGCCGTACGGAGCGCTGCACCACGGGCTCGCGGTGCTCGGCGCCCTCGCCGCCGCCGAACTGCTGCTGCGGCACTGCGTACGGCGGTTCGGCGGGGTCACCGGGGATGTCTTCGGCGGCGTCGAGGAGACCGCGGCGACGGCGGCCCTGGTGGTGCTGGCGCTCGGGGGCTGACGGGGCGGCACTCCCCGCAGGGCGGCCGTTTCCCGACCGCCTTACCGGTCAGAAGGACCGTCGGGAAGGCCGCCGCCGTCACGGAGCAGGAACTGCGCGCGTAGGCTCATTCCCGGCACATCGTCGGGGCGTCTACGATGCGCCGGGCACGGTCGGCCCACCCCTCGGCCGCACACGAACTCAACGGAAGCGAGATTTCACCACCGTGACTGCTCTCACTCTCAGCACTGCCGGTGCGGCGACGCTGCGCGCCGACGCACTCGTCGTCGGCGTCGCCAAGGGCGTCAAGGGACCGGTCCTGGCACCCGGCTCCGAGGCCGTGGACAAGGCGTTCGACGGCAAGCTCGCCGCCGTCCTCGCGACCCTGGGTGCCACCGGTGCCGAGGGCGAACTGACCAAGCTGCCCGCCGCGTCCGGCCTCAAGGCCCCGGTCGTCGTCGCGGTCGGCCTCGGTCCGGTCCCGGACAAGGAGGACGCCTACGACGCCGAGGCGCTGCGCCGCGCGGCGGGCACCGCGGCCCGTGCGCTGTCCGGCTCGAAGAAGGCGGGCTTCGCGCTGCCCGCCGGCTCCGTCGAGGACGCCGCCGCCGTCGCCGAGGGCGCGCTCCTCGGCTCGTACGCCTTCACCGCCTACCAGGGCGGCGAGAACAAGCTGGCCCCCAAGGACGCCAAGTCCAAGGACAGCGGCCCGAAGCAGCCGCTCGCCGAGGTGACCCTGCTCGGCGGCAAGCCGCGCGACAAGGGCTACAAGGCGGCCGTCGAGCGCGCCCTGGCCCTGGTCGAGGAGATCAACCGGGCCCGCGACCTCATCAACACCCCGCCGAACGACCTCTACCCCGAGTCCTTCGCCGCCGTGGCCACCGCCGCGGGCAAGGAGCACGGCATCAAGGTCCAGGTCCTCGACGAGAAGGCCCTCGTCAAGGGCGGCTACGGCGGCATCCTCGGCGTCGGCCAGGGCTCCGCGAACGGTCCGCGCCTGGTGAAGCTCGCCTACACCCACCCGAAGGCGGAGAAGACCCTGGCCTTCGTCGGCAAGGGCATCACCTACGACTCGGGCGGCATCTCGCTCAAGCCGGCCGGCCACAACGAGACGATGAAGTGCGACATGAGCGGCGCCGCCGCCGTGTTCGCCGCCGTCGTCACGGCCGCCCGCCTCGGCCTGAAGGTCAACGTCACCGGCTGGCTGGCGCTGGCCGAGAACATGCCGTCCGGCAACGCCACCCGCCCCGGTGACGTGCTGCGCATGTACAGCGGCAAGACCGTGGAGGTCCTCAACACCGACGCCGAGGGCCGGCTCGTCCTGGGCGACGCGCTCACCCGCGCCTCGGAGGAGAAGCCCGACGCGATCGTCGACGTGGCGACCCTGACCGGCGCGATGGTGCTGGCGCTCGGCAACCGCACCTTCGGCATCATGGCCAACGACGACGCCTTCCGTACGTCGATCCACGAGATCGCCGACGAGGTCGGCGAGGCCTCCTGGCCGATGCCGCTCCCCGCCGACCTGCGCAAGGGCATGGACTCCCCCACCGCCGACATCGCCAACATGGGCGAGCGGATGGGCGGCGGCCTGGTCGCCGGCCTGTTCCTGAAGGAGTTCGTGGGCGAGGGCATCGCCTGGGCGCACCTGGACATCGCGGGCCCGGCCTTCCACGAGGGCGCCCCGTACGGCTACACACCGAAGGGCGGCACCGGCTCCGCGGTCCGCACCCTGGTGCGGCTCGCCGAGCGCACCGCCGACGGCGACCTGGGCTGAGCGATCAGCCGTGTACGGCCCCGGGCATAGGTCCGGGGCCGTACGTGTTGTCCGGGCGGAACCGGTGAGAAGGAGACAGGGTTTCGCTCTCGACGAACAGCAGCGGAATCCGTAGGTACCTACGCAGCAGTAACCCTCCGGAACGGACGATCATCCGTCCCGGACCCGGGCCCCGCGTCCCGCCCACCGTCGACAAGTGCGAAGATGGGTTCTCGGCAGGACAGGGCCCCCACCACAGGGCCGAAGACAAAAGCGGCCGCACACCAGCCGACCGGCCGGTCACACCCCAGCGACGGGGCCCGGCGTACGGCGCACATGCATGGAGGACGTGACGTGGCGAACGACGCCAGCACCGTTTTCGACCTAGTGATCCTCGGCGGTGGCAGTGGCGGTTACGCCGCGGCCCTGCGCGGAGCGCAGCTGGGCCTGGACGTCGCCCTGATCGAGAAGGGCAAGGTCGGCGGTACCTGCCTGCACAACGGCTGCATCCCCACGAAGGCCCTGCTGCACGCGGGCGAGATCGCGGACCAGGCCCGCGAGTCGGCCCAGTTCGGCGTGAAGGCCACCTTCGAGGGCATCGACATGGAGGCCGTCAACAAGTACAAGGACGATGTGATCTCGGGCCTGTACAAGGGTCTGCAGGGTCTCATCGCCTCGCGCAAGGTCCACTACATCGAGGGTGAGGGCAAGCTCTCCTCGCCCACCTCGGTGGACGTGAACGGCCAGCGCATCCAGGGCCGCCACGTGCTGCTGGCGACCGGCTCCGTGCCGAAGTCGCTGCCCGGCCTGGAGATCGACGGCAACCGGATCATCTCCTCGGACCACGCGCTGAAGATGGACCGCGTCCCGAAGTCGGCCATCGTCCTGGGCGGCGGCGTCATCGGCGTCGAGTTCGCCTCGGCGTGGAAGTCCTTCGGCACCGAGGTCACGATCGTCGAGGGCCTCAAGCACCTCGTGCCGGTCGAGGACGAGAACAGCTCCAAGCTTCTTGAGCGCGCGTTCCGCAAGCGCGGCATCAAGTTCAACCTCGGCACCTTCTTCGACAAGGCCGAGTACACGCAGGACGGCGTCCGTGTGACGCTGGCCGACGGCAAGACCTTCGAGGCGGAGATCCTCCTCGTCGCGATCGGCCGCGGCCCGGTCTCGCAGGGCCTCGGCTACGAGGAGCAGGGCGTCGCGATGGACCGCGGCTATGTCCTGGTCGACGAGTACATGCAGACCAACGTCCCGACGATCTCGGCCGTGGGCGACCTCGTCCCCACCCTCCAGCTCGCCCACGTCGGCTTCGCCGAGGGCATCCTGGTGGCGGAGCGTCTGGCCGGTCTCAAGACCGTCCCGGTCGACTACGACGGCGTGCCCAAGGTGACGTACTGCCACCCCGAGGTCGCCTCCGTCGGCATCACCGAGGCGAAGGCCAAGGAGATCTACGGCGCGGACAAGGTCGTCGCCCTCAAGTACAACCTCGCGGGCAACGGCAAGAGCAAGATCCTGAAGACCGCGGGCGAGATCAAGCTCGTCCAGGTCAAGGACGGTGCCGTGGTCGGCGTCCACATGGTGGGCGACCGCATGGGCGAGCAGGTCGGCGAAGCCCAGCTGATCTACAACTGGGAGGCGCTGCCCGCCGAGGTCGCCCAGCTCATCCACGCACACCCGACGCAGAACGAGGCGATGGGCGAGGCTCACCTGGCGCTGGCCGGCAAGCCCCTCCACGCCCACGACTGATCCCCCGGTCCCGGGCGCGACGACCGACCACTTCCGCATTTTCGTAAGGAGCAACTGAAACCATGTCGGTTTCCGTAACCCTTCCGGCGCTCGGCGAGAGCGTCACCGAGGGCACTGTCACCCGTTGGCTGAAGGCCGAGGGCGAGCGCGTCGAGGCCGACGAGCCGTTGCTCGAGGTCTCGACCGACAAGGTCGACACCGAGATCCCGGCCCCCGCGTCCGGCGTTCTGTCGTCCATCAAGGTCGCCGAGGACGAGACCGTCGAGGTCGGCGCCGAGCTGGCCGTCATCGACGACGGCTCCGGCGCTCCGGCCGAGGCCGAGGCTCCGGCCGCCGAGGAGGCCCCGGCCGCCGAGGCTCCGGCCCCCGCCGCCGAGGAGCCCGCCGCCCCGGCCCAGGAGGCCCCCCAGGCCGAGGCCCCGGCCGCCTCCGGCGGTTCCGCCGAGGGCACCGACGTCACCCTCCCCGCGCTCGGCGAGAGCGTCACCGAGGGCACCGTCACCCGCTGGCTCAAGGAGGTCGGCGAGGAGGTGGCCGAGGACGAGCCGCTGCTCGAGGTCTCCACGGACAAGGTCGACACCGAGATCCCCGCCCCGGTCGCCGGTGTGCTGCTGGAGATCGTGGTCGGCGAGGACGAGACCGCCGAGGTCGGCGCCAAGCTCGCCGTCATCGGCGCCCCGGGCGCGGCTCCGGCCGCCGCTCCGGCGCAGCCCGCCGCCGCCCCGGCCCAGGAGGCCCCGAAGGCCGAGGCCCCCAAGGCCGAGGCGCCGAAGCAGGAGGCCCCCGCGGCTCCCGCCCCGGCTCCGGCCGCTCCGGCTCCGGCCGCTCCGGCCGCCCCCGCGGCTCCGGCACCGGCACCGGCTGCCCCGGCGCAGCCCGCCCCCGCCGCCCCGGCACCGGCCGCCCAGGCCGCGCCCTCCGGTGACGACGGCGCGTACGTCACGCCGCTGGTCCGCAAGCTCGCGTCCGAGAACAACGTGGACCTGAGCTCGGTCAAGGGCACCGGCGTCGGCGGCCGTATCCGCAAGCAGGACGTCGTCGCCGCCGCGGAGGCCGCCAAGGCCGCCGCCGCAGCCCCGGCGCCCGCCGCTGCTCCGGCCGCCGCCAAGGCGCCGAAGCTGGAGGCCTCCCCGCTGCGCGGTCAGACCGTCAAGATGACCCGGATGCGCAAGGTCATCGGCGACAACATGATGAAGGCCCTGCACTCGCAGGCCCAGCTGACCTCGGTCCTCGAGGTCGACATCACCAAGCTGATGAAGCTGCGCAACCAGGCCAAGGCCGCGTTCGCCGCCCGTGAGGGCGTCAAGCTGTCCCCGATGCCGTTCTTCGTGAAGGCGGCGGCCCAGGCGCTGAAGGCCCACCCGGTCATCAACGCCCGGATCAACGAGGACGAGGGCACCATCACGTACTTCGACTCGGAGAACATCGGCATCGCCGTGGACGCCGAGAAGGGTCTGATGACCCCGGTCATCAAGGGTGCGGGCGACCTGAACATCGCCGGTATCGCCAAGAAGACCGCGGAGCTCGCGGGCAAGGCGCGCGGTGGCGGCCTGACGCCGGACGACATGTCCGGCGCCACCTTCACCATCAGCAACACCGGTTCGCGCGGCGCCCTGTTCGACACCGTCATCGTCCCGCCGAACCAGGCCGCCATCCTGGGCATCGGCGCGACGGTCCGCCGTCCCGTGGTCATCGACCACCCGGACCTCGGCGAGACCATCGCGGTGCGCGACATGACGTACCTCTCGCTCTCCTACGACCACCGTCTGGTGGACGGCGCGGACGCCGCCCGCTACCTGACGTCGGTCAAGGCGATCCTGGAGGCGGGTGAGTTCGAGGTCGAGCTCGGCCTCTGAACGCCCCGGCTGTAACCAGCCTCACCAGCGGCGCCCCCGCCCGGAACCCTTCCGGGCGGGGGCGCCGCCGTATTGTCTAAACACCACGGGCGACCTGCCGCGCCCGTGATGATGTAGGCAGCACCGGTCTGCCCTGAAGGAGCCCTCCATGACCCCGCCCGTCGTCCACTCGCTGCGCGAACAGATCCGCGAGCACATCGTGGAGGGGATCGTCAGCGGGCGCTGGAAGCCGGGTGAGCGGATCGTGGAGCGCCGCATCGCCACCGAGCTGGAGGTCAGCCAGACCCCGGTGCGTGAGGCGCTGCGGGAGCTGGAGACGCTCCGGCTGATCGAGTCGGCCCCCAACAAGGGCGTCCGGGTCCGCAATCTGACCGCCGCCGACCTGGAGGAGAGCTACCCGGTCCGGGCCGGCCTGGAGCAGATCGCGGCCGAGCTCGCGGCCCCCCGGCTCGGCCGGGACTGTTCGGCGCTGGAGCCGCACGTGGCGGCGCTGTACGAGGCGGACCGGCTGGCCGACGGCGAGGCCCAGGTGCGGCACACGGTCGGCTTCCACCGGGAGATGGTGCGGGCCGCCGGGAACGCGGTGCTGCTGCACACCTGGGAGGGCCTGGGCATCGAGGTGTTCACGGCGCTGTCGATCCGCTGGCTGGGCACGGTGCAGAAGTCGTACGCGGAGGAGCACCAGGCGCTCATCGACGCGTTCCTCGCCGAGGACCCGCAGATCGGGGCCCTGGTGAAGGCGCACGTCCTGGGCTGCGCGCCGCGCGCCTGAACCACCGGATCATCTGGCGTGCGGCCTGCTCTTCCGTGCAGGTCAGCGCCCTTTTTGCGCGCTATTTGGCGTCACTCCGTGCCCTGTTTCGAGGCACCCCATGCCACTTTTCTTCGTATCGAGAAGTTTTGCCTTCAATCCTTTGATCGATCATCGATCAGCGTCTTACAGTTCATTCCGCGGGCCCACCGGCCCCATCGCTCTGTCCTGCCAGATAGAGCCTTCTCCACCCCCCTCCTCTCCGGAAGGCGGCGATCATGACCGACCCCGTAGGAAAGCTTCCGAGCGAGCTCGACCAGCTCCCGGACCGTGACCCCGAGGAGACCGCCGAATGGGCGGCCTCCCTCGACGCCGTCACCAAGGCTGCCGGCCCGCACCGTGCCGCGTACCTGATGCGCCGCTCGCTGCAGCACGCCGAGGGCGCCGGTCTCGCGCTGCCCAAGCTGCTGGAGACCGATTACGTCAACACCATCCCGACCGCAGCCGAGCCCGCGTTCGACGGCGACCTGGAGATGGAGTCGAAGATCACCGCGTGGAACCGCTGGAACGCGGCCGCGATGGTGACCCGGGGAGCCCGGTACGGGGTCGGCGGCCACATCGCCACCTTCGCCTCGGCGGCCTGGCTCTACGAGACCGGCTTCAACCACTTCTTCCGCGGCAAGGAGGGGGACGGCTCCGGCGACCAGCTCTACATCCAGGGCCACGCCTCCCCCGGCATCTACGCCCGCGCCTTCCTCGACGGGCGGCTCACCGAGCAGCACCTCGACAACTTCCGCCAGGAGTCCGGTGGCGAGGGCCTGCCCTCCTACCCGCACCCGCGGCGGCTGCCCTGGCTGTGGGAGTTCCCCACCGTGTCGATGGGCCTCGGCCCGCTCTCGGCCATCTACCAGGCGCGCTTCAACCGCTA
Organism: Streptomyces globisporus C-1027; assembly: GCF_000261345.2. NCBI lineage: Bacteria > Bacillati > Actinomycetota > Actinomycetes > Kitasatosporales > Streptomycetaceae > Streptomyces > Streptomyces globisporus. Next base: position 1,976,064 of record NZ_CP013738.1, read on the forward strand.
TCTGGCTAACCGCTCCATCAAGGACACCGCCAACTCGCACGTCTGGGCGTTCCTGGGCGACGGCGAGATGGACGAGCCCGAGTCGACCGCCGCCCTGGCCCTCGCGGCCCGTGAGCAGCTCGACAACCTGACCTTCGTCATCAACTGCAACCTGCAGCGCCTCGACGGCCCGGTCCGCGCCAACTTCCGCGTGGTCCAGGAGCTGGAGGCGCAGTTCCGCGGGGCCGGCTGGAACGTCGTCAAGACGCTCTGGGGCAACGCCTGGGACGAGCTGTTCCAGCTGGACACCCAGGGTGCGCTGCTGCGCCGCCTGCGCGAGGTCCCGGACGCGCAGTTCCAGACGTACGCCACCCGCGACGTCGCCTACATCCGCGAGCACTTCTTCGGCACCGAGCCCGCCCTCGTCGAGCTGGCGAAACTGCTCACCGACGCGAAGATCGCCGAGTGTTTCTACACCTCGCGCGGCGGCCACGAGGCCCGCAAGGTCTACGCGGCGTACAAGGCGGCCGTCGAGCACAAGGGCGCGCCGACCGTGATCCTGGCCCAGACGGTCAAGGGCTACACGCTCGGCAAGGGCTTCGAGTCCAAGAACGCCAACCACCAGATGAAGAAGCTGTCGATCGACGAGTTCAAGGGCATGCGCGAGCTGCTCGGCCTCCCGATCCCCGACAGCGCCTTCCAGGACGGCCTGGTCCCCTACGGCCACCCGGGCGCCGACTCCCCCGAGGTCCGCTACCTCCAGGAGCGCCGCGCCGCGCTCGGCGGCCCCGCCCCGGCCCGCCGGCTGCACGCCTCGGCGCCGCTGCCGCAGCCCGAGGAGCGCGCGTTCAAGGCCCTCTACAAGGGGTCCGGCAAGCAGGAGATGGCCACCACCATGGCGTTCGTCCGCCTGGTGAAGGACCTGATGCGGGACAAGGAGACCGGCAAGCGCTGGGTGCCGATCGTCCCGGACGAGGCCCGTACCTTCGGTATGGAGTCGCTGTTCCCGTCGGCCGGTATCTACTCGCCGCTGGGCCAGACGTACGACCCGGTCGACCGCGACCAGCTGATGTACTACAAGGAGGCCAAGGACGGCCAGATCCTCAACGAGGGGATCACCGAGGCCGGCGCCATGGCCGACTTCATCGCCGCCGCCACGTCGTACGCGACGCACGGCGAGACGATGATCCCGTTCTACATCTTCTACTCGATGTTCGGCTGGCAGCGGACCGGCGACCAGATGTGGCAGCTCGCCGACCAGCTCGGCAAGGGCTTCATCGTCGGCGCCACGGCGGGCCGTACGACCCTGACGGGTGAGGGCCTCCAGCACGCGGACGGCCACTCGCACCTGATCGCGGCCACCAACCCGGCCTCGCTCAACTACGACCCGGCGTTCGCGTACGAGGTGGCGGTGATCGTCAAGGACGGTCTGCGCCGGATGTACGGCCCCGACGCCGAGGACGTCTTCTACTACCTGACGGTCTACAACGAGCCGAAGCCCCAGCCCGCGATGCCCGAGGGCGTCGAGGAGGGCATCGTCAAGGGCCTGTACCGCTTCAAGGAGGGCACGCCCGCGACGGCGGACGCGCCGCGTCTCCAGCTGCTGGCCTCCGGTACGGCGATCCACTGGGCCCTGGAGGCCCAGGAGCTGCTGGCCGCCGACTGGGGTGTCACGGCCGACGTCTGGTCCGCCACCTCGTGGGGCGAGCTGCGCCGCGACGCGCTGGAGGCCGACGAGGCGCTGCTCCGCGGTGAGGTGCAGGTCCCGTACGTGACGCAGGCGCTCTCCGGGGCCCCGGGCCCGGTGCTCGCGGTCAGCGACTGGATGCGCCAGGTACCGGACCAGATCAGCCAGTGGGTGGAGCAGGACTGGTCCTCGCTCGGCACGGACGGCTTCGGCCTCTCCGACACCCGCGACGCGGCCCGCCGCCACTTCGGCGTCGACGCGCAGTCGATCGTGGTGGCCTCGCTGGCCCAGCTCGCCAAGCGCGGCGAGGTCCCGGCCTCGGCGGTCAAGGAGGCCCGGGAGCGCTACGGCCTCTGAGCCGTCGGCGTGACCTGACCCCCGGCCGCCGGGGCGGAAGTGCCCGACAGCGCTTCCGCCCCGGCGGCCGGGGGTTTTCGCCACCGTCACAATGGGCCCATGCGCGCTGCCCGGCTGATCAAGATGGTGCTGCTCCTGCAGGCCCGCCCCGCGATGACCGCCGCCGAGCTGGCGGCCGAGCTGGAGGTGTCGGAGCGTACGGTCACCCGGGACGCGCAGGCCCTCTCCGACGCGGGCGTCCCGGTGTACGCGGAGCGCGGCCGGGCCGGCGGCTACCGGCTCGTCGGCGGCTACCGCACCCGGCTGACCGGTCTCGCCCGGGACGAGGCGGAGGCGCTGTTCCTCTCCGGGCTGCCCGCCGCGCTGCGCGAGATGGGCCTGGAGGACGCGGCGTCGGCCGCCCGTCTCAAGGTGTCGGCGGCGCTCATGCCCTCCCTGCGCGACGCCTCGTCCTCCGCCGCCCGCCGCTTCCACCTGGACGCGCCCTCCTGGTACCACGAGCCGGAGACCCCGGAACTGCTGCCCGCGATCGCCGACGCGGTCTGGGACGACCGGCTGCTGCGGGTGCGCTACCGCCGGGGCGGGGGCCGCGACCACACGGGGGCGGAGGTGGCGCGGGAGCTCGCTCCGTACGGTCTCGTCCTCAAGGCCGGTATCTGGTACCTCTGCGCCCGGGCGGGCCAGGACTTCCGGGTCTACCGGATCGACCGCTTCACCTCGGTGGAGGCTGCCGACGAGCGCTTCGACCGGGACGAGAGCTTCGACCTGCCCGGGTTCTGGGCGGAGCGGGCCGCCGGGTTCGCCCGGTCCCTGCTGCGTACCGAGGTGACCGTACGGGTGTCCGAGCGCGGCGGGCGGATGCTCGCGTACGCCGGTGACCGGGCGGCGGCCGCAGCGGCGCTCGCACAGGCCTCGGAGCCGGGCCCGGACGGGTGGCGGACGCTGACGCTGCCGGTGGAATCCCTGGATGTGGCGTACGGCCAGCTGCTGGCGCTGGGGCCCGAGTTGGAGGTGGTGGCGCCCGAGGAGCTGCGGGCGCGGTTCACCGAAGCGGCCGAACGCCTGCGCGAGTTGTATCGCTGAAAGGCGTCAATTCGGTGTCTGCGCGTGCGGGAGCCCCCGGCAGGCTGGATGCTGGACCCGTGATGGACGAAACGGAATTCTGGGAGATCATCGACAGCACCCGCGAGGCCGCCGACGGCGACCCCGAGGACCATGCCGACCTGCTGGTGGAACGGCTGACGCAGCTCGATCCCGATTCCGTGCTGGACTTCGCCCGGCACTTCGAGGCCCGCTACAACCGCGCCTACGTCTGGGACCTGTGGGGCGCCGCGGCCGTGCTGCTGGGCGGGGCGAGCGACGACGCCTTCGACTGGTTCCGCTGCTGGCTGATCGGCCAGGGCCGGGAGGTCTTCGAGGGGGCGCTGCACGATCCGGACGCCCTGGCGGAGCTGCTGGACGACTTCGACGAGGAGGTCGACGGGGACGGCGAGGAGCTGGGCTACGCGGCCGACGAGGCGTACGAGCAGCTCACCGGGGTGGTCGCGCCGGACCTGGGGCTGCCGCCGCAGTCCGCCGAGCCGCTGGGCTCGCCCGTCGACTTCGAGGACGAGGGGGCGCTCGCCGCCCGCTTCCCCGAGCTGTGGGACCGCTTCGGGCCGCGGTGACGACCCGCGCTCAGGCGGGGCCGAGCGAGCGGCCCATGCAGACGTCGTCGACGTAGGCCCCGTTCAGGAAGAACTCCCCGGGCAGCACCCCTTCGACGGCGAAGCCCTCGGAGGCGTAGAGCGCGCGGGCGGGGGTGTTGTGGCCGAGCACCCGCAGCGTGATCCGGTTGGCGCCCTGGCGGCGGGCCTCGGCGAACGCGGCCCGCAGCAGGGTCCGCCCGACCCCGGCCCCGCGCGCCCAGGTCGCCACGGCGAGCCCCTTTATCTGGCGGACGTGGGCGTTGGAGACGAGCGGGGTGGGCGGGACGAGCCGGATGTACCCGGCGATGCCCACCTGACCGTCCGGCGTCTGTGCCTCCACCACGAGGAAGTCCTCCGGCCCGTGGCCCGCGTCGAAGAAGGGCTCGTACGGAGGCACCGGCCTCGGCAGGACCGCGTGCAGCGTCGACCAGGTGGACCGGTCGAGCTCGGCGAGCGCGTCGTCGTCGGCGAGGAGGGCGGGGCGGACGGAGCGGAGTACGGGGGCGACCATGGGCTCACTGTGTCATGGGGTGTTCCCCGTGTTCGAGGCGTTTGATGGGGCAGGATGGGCCCATGCCGAGCTCCCGTATCGCCGTCAGCGGATCGTCCGGACTCATCGGAGCGGCGCTGGTGCGCTCGCTGCGCGCCGACGGGCACGAGGTGGCCCGCCTGGTGCGCCGACCCGCGAGAACCGGCGACGAGGTCGAGTGGGACCCCCAGCGGGGTTACGTGGACGTGGCCGGCCTCGTCGGCTGCGACGCGGTCGTGCATCTGGCCGGGGCCGGAGTGGGCGACCACCGCTGGACCGAGGACTACAAGCGGGAGATCCGGGACAGCCGGGTCCTGGGGACCGCCGCCGTCGCCGAGGCCGTCGCCTCGCTCGACACCCCGCCGCGGGTCCTGCTCTCCGGATCCGCCATCGGCTTCTACGGCGACACCGGAAGCTCCCCGGTGGACGAGAGCGCGCCGCCCGGGGACGGGTTCCTGCCGTCGGTCTGCGAGGAGTGGGAGGCGGCCACCGCCGCCGCCGAGGAGGCGGGGGTGCGTACCGTGCACGCCCGGACCGGACTGGTCGTCGGCCGCGAGGGCGGTGCCTGGGGGCGGCTCTTCCCGCTGTTCAAGGCGGGGCTGGGCGGAAAGCTGGGCAGCGGCCGCCAGTACTGGAGCTTCATCGCCCTGCACGACCATGTCGCGGCGCTGCGCCACATCCTGGACACGGAGTCGCTGGCCGGGCCGGTGAACCTGACCGGCCCCAGGCCGGTCACCAACGCCGAGGTGACCGCCGCCATGGGCCGGGTGCTGCGCCGTCCCACGCTGTTCCCCGCGCCGGCGCCCGCGCTGAAGCTCGTACTCGGGGAGTTCGCGGAGGACGTGCTGGGCAGTCAGCGGGTGATCCCGGCGAAGCTGCTGGACTCCGGCTTCTCCTTCGCGTTTCCCGACATCGACGGGGCGATTCGCGCCGCGCTGCGGTGAGCGGGGCGCGTGGCCGTCCGGAATCACACCTGTGGGGTGATGTGCCCCTAAGGTTCCGATGGGCAGGATTCCTCTGTAACTAGGTGGGATGTCATGGGCGACTATGTCCTGGTGCACGGGGCCATGCACGGTGGATGGTGCTGGCGCTCCGTGCGCGACCTGCTCTCCCGGGCCGGCCACCGGGTGTTCACGCCGAGCCTGACCGGTCAGGGCGAGCACCGTCACCTTCTCGGCCCGGACGTCGGCGTCGCCACGCACGTGCAGGACGTGGCCGGTCTCCTCCACTACGAGGATCTCGGCGAGGTGCACCTGGTCCTGCACAGTTACGCCGGAGTCCTGGCGGGCCCGGTGGCCGAGCGGGCGGCCGGGCGTCTCGCCTCGGTCACCTTCCTCGGAGCGTTCGTGGTCCGGCCGGGCGAGTGCCTTCTGGACGTCGAACCGCCCGAGACGGCGGACCGGTACCGCGCCTTGGCCGCCGCGAAGGGTGACGGCTGGTATCTGCCCGCCGACGCCTCCTTCCTCACCCAGTGGGGCATCACGGACGAGGTGCTGAGGGCCTGGGTGGCGCCCCGTCTCACCGACTTCCCGCTGCGCTGCCAGACGGACGCCGTCGACTTCGACCCCGGCCCGCTCGCCGGGCTTCCGACGGCGTACGTGCAGCACACCCGGCCGCCGCTTCCCAGCCTCGAACCGTCCCTGGAGAGAGCGCGGGCCCACGGCTGGGACATCCACTCCGTCTCGGCCGGTCACGACATGATGCTCGAAGCTCCGGAGACCACGACGCGTCTGCTGACCCGCATCACCGAGCGCGGGGAATCCGGTCCGTAGGCGGTTCGGCGGTCCCGGGGCGGCGTGTGCGACCCCGTGCCCCGGTGCTCCCCGGCGCGCGTCTGACCCAGTATCAGCCATCCTCCTAGCCTCGATGCGAACTCCGGCTTTCCGGGGACCTGTTGGGGGCAAGAACCCCCCACCAGTCGCACCGACTCGGGGAGGGGCACGTGCGCAGCACGGCACATCACGCAGACGTGATCATCATCGGGGCCGGGATAGCCGGCCTGTCAGCGGCTCATCTGCTGACCGGGGCGGGGCTCGGCGTCAGTGTTCTGGAGGCCGCGCCCCGGGTGGGCGGCCGGCTCGCCACCGACGCGGTGGACGGCTTCCGGCTCGACCGCCTCGGCCCGCTGCTCTGCACCTCCTGGCCCGAGCTGACCGGCACCCCGGGGCTCGGCGCCCCGGAGCTGCGGGAGTTCGCGCCGGGGGTCCTGGTCCACAGCGAGGGACGTCGCCATCTCACCGGCGACATACGGAGCGCGAGGGGCGCACTCAAGGCGGCACGCACCCGATCGAGCGCCCCCTGGGCCCACCGCGCTCCACGCACGCCCCGCGTACTCCGGGGTTCCGCGGTTGCCGGGGCTCCTGCGGCTTCGGGCGCCGCCGGTTCGGCGCAGGGCGTGTACGGGCACGAGATCGGCGCTCCGGCGCGCGGCGGCGGCCGGGGCGGCGTGGTGACCGGCGCGATCGACCGGGCCCGGCTGGGTGCGGCGCTGCACCGGCTGGCCCTCACCCCGGAGGCCCGGCTGCTGGCCCGCCCGGAGCGAACGGCCGCCGACGCCCTGGCGGGGGTGGGGCTGCCCGGCCGTACGGTGGACGGCATCCTGCGCCCGCTGCTGGCCGCGCTGCTCAGCGACCCCGCCCTCACCACGTCGAGCCGGTCCGCCGATCTGGCGCTGCGGGACTACGCGCGCGGCGGCCTGTGCGTACCGGCGGGCGGATCGGCCGCGCTGCCGGAACTGCTGGCGGCCGCGCTGCCGGCGGGCACGGTCCGGACCGGGGTGCATGTGACGGCCGTCGGCATCACCTCCGTACGCACCAAGGAGCACGGCGAACTGGGGTGCCGCTCGCTGCTGCTGGCGACCGGGGCGGGGGCCGCGGCCGAGCTGCTGCCCGGGCTGCGGGTGCCGTCCTTCCGCCCGGTGACGGTCCTTCACCACACCGCGCCCGCCCCGCCGCCCACGGGCAGGTCGCTGGTGCTGGACGGTGACCGGTCGGGCCCGGTGGCGTACACCTCGGTGATGAGCGAGGTCGACCCCTCGCGCGCGCCGGAGGGCCGGGCGCTGATCACCTCGACGGTGCTCGGGACCCCGCCGCCGGACCTGGACCGTTCGGTGCGGGCGCATCTGGCGGCGCTGTACGGCGTACCGACGGACGGCTGGGAGCTGCTGGCGGCCCATCACGACCCGGAGGCGGTGCCCGCGATGGAGGCCCCGCACGATCCGCGCCGCCCGGTGCGGGTGCTGGCCGGTCTTTACGTGTGCGGCGACCACCGCGACACGAGCACGGTCCAGGGCGCGCTGCACTCGGGCCGCCGGGCGGCCGGGGCGATCCTCACGGACCTGGGCGTGCCGGGCGCGCACGAGGGTGGCCTGCCCCGGGCCGCATGAGGCCGGGGCTGCCGGAGGCGATGGGGCCGCACCGCGCGTGGGCCCCCGCCGCATGAGGCCGGGCTGCCGGAGGCGGCGTGCCGCGGTCGCCGTGCGGACGCCGGGCCCGTGTCGCTCGCCCCGCCCGGCCCCTGCGGGCTCAGCCGAGGGCCGCGACCCGGTCGCGGTAGCCGCGTACGGCGACCGCGTCCCGGTACGGCTCCAGGCTGCGCTCGAAGGCGCGGACGTACTCCGTGGCGCGCACCGAGCGCATCTCGGCCGCCTGCTGGGCCGCCTCAGCACCGAGCTGGCAGGCCTGCTCCAGCTCGCCGAGGCCCAGGCGGGCCGAGGCGAGGACCACCCGGCAGAACAGCCTGCTGCGGGCGTACGCCGGGGCGCGCAGCTGGAGCGAGCGCTCGGCGTGCTGGGCGGCGGCCCGGTACTGCTGGAGGTCGCGGTGGCAGTGGCCCAGCTCGTCCGCGAGCTGCGCCTCGTCGAAGGCGCGGGCCCAGTGCGGCGCCTCGTCGCCGGGGCGCGCGGTCTCCAGGGCGTGTTCGGCGCGGGTCAGCGCGGCGGTGCAGGAGCGGGCCTCGCCGAGCACCGCGTGGCCGCGCGCCTCGACGGCGTGCAGCAGCGACTGGACGAGGGGCGGGGCGGCCGAGCCGATGCCCTGCTGGGCGACGCGGGCGAGCTGGACGGCTTCCCTGCCGTGCCCGAGGTAGACCGCCTGGCGGCTCATCGTGAGCAGCACGTAGGCGCCGTAACCGCGGTCCCCGGCGGCCTGGGCGAGCCGGAGCGCCTGGACGAAGTACCGCTGGGCGAGGCCGTGGGCGGCGATGTCGTACGAGGTCCAGCCGGCCAGCCGGGTCAGGTCGGCGACCGCGGCGAACAGCCGCCGCCCGGTCGTCTCGCCGTACGTGCCCCGGAGCATCGGCTCGGCCTCGTGCTCCAGATACCGCACGAGGGCCTGCCGGGCGTGGCCTCCGCCGTAGGCGTGGTCCAGGGTCCGGAAGAGCTCGCCGACCGAGCGCAGCGCGGCGACGTCCCCCGATCCGACCCGCTGACCGGGGCCGCGGTCCGTCTGGCGCTGGCGCGGGACCACGGGCAGCGCCCCGGCCCCGGGGTGCGCCCCGGCGGCGGGCGGGTGCGTCGCGGGCGGGTGCGTCGCGGCGGGCCCCGACGGGGTGGGCCGGTGCGGCCCGGCGGGAGGTCGGGCCAGGGTGCGGGCCTCGGTGCGCGATGCCCCGTCCGTACGCCCCGGGTCCATGCGCCCCGCAGCCGCGCCCCCAGCCTCTCCCCCGGCGCGGCGGGTGGCCCCGCCGTCGCGGGCCACCCATTCGTCGGCCCGGCCGATCAGCCAGTCGCGGCTCGGGACGACGAGTCCGGCGGGCGTGAAGGCGATCTTGCGCAGCTCCGTGTGCGTACCGGAGTCCTTGCGCCACAGGCCGCTGACGATGTCGACGGCCTCGGCGGGGGTGGCCGCGAACTCCAGTCCCGCGTAGACGGGGGCGCAGGCGTCGAGCCCGAGGTCCTGCGCGGAGAGCCGCCGGCCGAGCCGCCGGGTGAACACCTCGGCGATCAGCGCGGGGGTGGTGCCGCGCGGCTGCTGTCCCCGCAGCCAGCGGGTGACCGAGGTCTTGTCGTACCGCAGGTCGAGGCCGTGTTCGAGGCCGAGCTGATCGACCCGGCGGGCGAGGCCCGCGTGGGAGAACCCGGCTTCCGCGATGAGTGAGGCGAGTCGGCGGTTGGGCGTGCGCTGCGAGGGTCGTTCCGACATCAGCTGTACGGTCTCCTGCCTTCGGGGCCGGACGGGCAGCCCTCATGGGAACGGCGCGAATTTAGCGGCCACCGGGGCGGTCACTGCCACCCTTTGCTCCACGTTCATCCGATCGTGTGAGGATTCCGGACAGAGCTGACGGAAACGCCCGACACATGAGTGCGCGCCCGCCGGGCGCGCGGAACAGCCTTTCCACCTGCCGGAGGGCTGTTCGGGCGACGGTCGTACAGTGGATGGGGGCGCGATCAGTGCAGGGCACCGTCATCCCGGGGACACCCCTCCGGGCCTGCGGGGCCCACAGAGGGAGGCATCGGTGAGCGAGCTGCGGTTCGTCCGTCTGGGCTTCGGCGAACAGGCCGTCGAATACACGGAGGCCTGGCAGAAGCAGCGCGAGGTGCACGCGGACCGGTTCGAGGACCGGGTGCCGGACACCTGTCTGCTCCTGGAACATCCGCCCGTCTACACCGCGGGGCGCCGCACGGCCGACAGCGAGCGTCCGCTCGACGGCACCCCCGTCATCGACGTGGACCGCGGCGGGAAGATCACCTGGCACGGTCCGGGCCAGCTCGTCGGCTACCCGATCCAGAAGCTGCCGCGTCCGGTCGATGTCGTCGCGCATGTGCGGCGGCTGGAGGACGCGCTGATCCGCACGGCCGCCGACTTCGGCGTGGAGACCACCCGGGTCGAGGGCCGCAGCGGGGTCTGGGTGCTCGGCGACCCGGTCGAGCAGCGCCAGGCGCTGGGCGGGCTCTCGCTGGACTTCGACCCGAGGCTCGAGGACGAGGAGTTCGACGCCCGGCTGAACGGCCCGGAGTACGCCCCGTCCAACGCCGGGCAGCGCCGCGAGGACCGCAAGCTGGCCGCGATCGGCATCCGGGTGGCCAAGGGCGTCACTATGCACGGATTCTCGCTCAACGTGAACCCGGACAACACCTGGTTCGACCGGATCGTCCCGTGCGGCATCCGGGACGCCGGGGTCACCTCCCTCGCCAACGAACTGGGCCGGGAGATCACGATCGAGGAGGTGCTGCCGGTCGTCGAGAAGCATCTGCGGGACATCCTGGAGAACGCGGACCTCGCACCGCGCGAGATCGAGCGGCCACAGGCTCCGGTGCCGGCGCCGCAGGCTTCGGTCCCGGCGTGAGAAGCCACCGCCGTAGGGGCCGCCCGGGGCGCCACGGCCGTACCGGTCAGTAGCCCGGCCATCGCCATCGGCCGGGGAATAGGCCCCGTCGGCCGCAGGTTGGCCAGACGTAAGGCCGTTCGATGTAGGGGCGTACCCTGGTGTTCGCCGAAGAATCCAAAGTGAATCCCTCGCGCATCGCTCGCGCATCCCACGCGAACCCGACGCGAATCCAACGCAGCAGAGAGCAAAGGGGAGCCGGAGTGTCCGCTGTCGCACCCGACGGGCGCAAGATGCTGCGCCTGGAGGTCCGGAACAGCCAGACCCCCATCGAGCGCAAGCCCGAGTGGATCAAAACGCGGGCGAAGATGGGCCCCGAGTACAAGCAGCTGCAGCAGCTGGTGAAGGGTGAGGGCCTGCACACGGTCTGCCAGGAGGCGGGCTGTCCCAACATCTTCGAGTGCTGGGAGGACCGCGAGGCCACCTTCCTCATCGGCGGCGACCAGTGCACCCGGCGCTGCGACTTCTGCCAGATCGACACCGGCAAGCCGCAGGCGCTGGACCGTGACGAGCCCCGCCGCGTCGGCGAGTCCGTCGTCACGATGGACCTGAACTACGCCACCATCACCGGCGTCGCCCGCGACGACCTGGAGGACGGCGGCGCCTGGCTGTACGCGGAGACCGTCCGCCAGATCCACACGCTCACCGCGGAGCGGGAGGCCGGCGCGACCAAGGTCGAGCTGCTGATCCCCGACTTCAACGCGGAGCCCGAGCAGCTCGCCGAGGTCTTCTCCTCGCGTCCCGAGGTGCTCGCGCACAACGTGGAGACGGTGCCGCGGATCTTCAAGCGGATCCGCCCCGGCTTCCGCTACGAGCGTTCCCTGGAGGTCATCACCCGGGCCCGCGAGGCCGGTCTGGTGACCAAGTCGAACCTGATCCTCGGCATGGGCGAGACCCGCGAGGAAGTCAGCGAGGCGCTCCAGGACCTGTACGACGCGGGTTGCGAGCTCATCACGATCACGCAGTACCTCCGCCCCTCCGTACGGCACCACCCGGTCGAGCGCTGGGTGAAGCCGATGGAGTTCGTCGAGCTGAAGGACGAGGCCGACGCGATCGGCTACTCCGGTGTGATGTCGGGTCCGCTGGTGCGGTCCTCGTACCGCGCGGGGCGGCTCTTCCAGCAGGCGATGGACGCGCGCGGTGCCGCCGCAGGGACCGTCCAGGCCGTGTGAATCCGCTCACGAGTGGCCACCACGCCCGCGCCGCATGACCGAAGCGGTCCGGACGCTCCCCGCAGGTGAGGGACGCGTACGGACCGCTTCGGCGTGCGCGGCGCCGGAATCAAGGCTTCATTGGTGTTTGACCGCCCGGTCACGCGCTGGTAACACCGAGCAGTGACCCTAGGTACACGTGCGGCAGCGACTCCAGCCGCCGCCGTCACTGCTTCCCGCACTCATCCGCGCCCCTGGGGCGCATCGTTTCCGAGGGGGAACACCACGATGCAGGCCGCACCGGTCCGCGCCCACGCCCTTCCGTCCGTCACCACCGCCCTGCGCGCCGTCGAGTCGCTGCTGCTGAGCAGCGGCCAGCGCACCGCCCGCCGCAACGCCTGGACGGCCGTCCTGGAGGACCGCCGCCGCGCCAAGGACCGGGTGGAGGCCCAGCACGTGCTGGACGCGGTGGCCGGCCACCGCTCCTAGCCCGCTCCTCCCCTCCCGGGGTCGCTCGCGCGTACCCGGACCGCTCCCACGTTCCTGGGTCGCTCCCTCGCCACGTAAACTTCAGTACATGGCGAGGAAGGCAAAAACTGAAGGCGCGGACAGCGCCGAGAACGCGGGGCGACTCAAGCAGATCGCCCTGACCTACAAGATGACCAGGCGGACCGACAGCAAGATCGGTCTTGTCGTCGCAGGTGTCGGAATCGTCACGTTCGGTGTCCTCCTCGGCATCGGCTTCGCGATCGGCCACCCGGTCTATCTGGGCATCCTGGGCTTCGTCCTGGCCGTCCTCGCGATGGCGATCGTCTTCGGCCGACGCGCCGAGCGGGCGGCCTTCGGTCAGATGGAAGGCCAGCCCGGAGCGGCGGCCGCCGTCCTGGACCGGATCGGACGCGGCTGGACGACCACCCCCGCGGTGGCGATGAACCGCAGCCAGGACGTCGTCCACCGGGCGGTCGGCAAGGCCGGCATCGTCCTGGTCGCCGAGGGCAACCCGAACCGGGTGAAGGGCCTGCTGGCGGCCGAGAAGAAGAAGATGGCCCGCATCGTGGTGGACGTGCCGGTGCACGACATCATCGTCGGCAACGGCGAGGGCCAGGTGCCCCTGAAGAAGGTCCGCACCAAGATGCTGAAGCTTCCCCGCGTCCTGACCGGCCCGCAGGTGACCTCCACCAACGACCGGCTGCGCGCGATGGGCGACCTGATGAGCAACATGCCGCTGCCGAAGGGCCCGATGCCGAAGGGCATGCGGATGCCGCGCGGCGGAAAGATGCGCTGACCGCGACCTACGTGAACGGGGCGGCCCCGGGACCTTCACCGGTCCGGGGCCGCCCCGTTTCTCATGTCCGTACGTCTCAGGAGCTCCCGGGAGGGGTCACATCCGGACCTGGACGGACCGCGACAGCCGGTCGTGCAGGCCGCGCCCGTCGCGGTCCCAGACGAGCGCGGGGATGACGAGCAGGAGCAGTACGGTCCGCACGGCCACGCGCACGAACCCGAGCCGCCCGCCGTCGTCGGCGACCACGCGCACGCCCAGCAGCCGCTTTCCGGGCGTGCAGCCGACGGTGCCGACGGTCAGCAGGCTCATCACGAGGAAGACCCCGAGGGCCCAGTTGCCCGCCGCCTGCTGGTCACCGCGAGCGAACAGCCCGTATGCGATCAGCATGCAGAGGGTCCAGTCGATGAAGATGGCCCCGAAGCGCCGGCCGAGCGGCGCGATCGAGCCGGGCCCTTCCTCGGGCAGGCCGAGGCCCTTGCCCCGGTAGCCGAAGTCGGCGCCCATCTCCTCGGCGGCCGCGCGGGGCCCCGAGAGCCACGATCCGATTGCTTGCCTGTTGTCCACCCGTCCACGGTACTGCGCCCGGGTTTGGGCCCGGCCGGGCGGGGCACGGAAACAGCCGCACGGAGACCGCCGCTGAGATGCCGCCCACCACCGCCCCGGTTAACTTGGGCGAAACAAATGGGTCACGCTTGAGAAATCGAGCCTGCCTATGGTCGGGTCCAGCGTGCGCCACCGCACTGGCCGCACCACGAGCTACACAACCCCCGCCCCTCCCGGGTCGGGAGGAGGAGGAGTTGGATGTTCCAGAACGCCGACGAAGTGCAGAAGTACGTAGCGGACAACGACGTCAAGTTCATCGATGTCCGGTTCTGCGACCTGCCCGGGGTGATGCAGCACTTCACGATCCCGGCAGCGTCCTTCGACCCGGCCGAGGAACTGGCCTTCGACGGTTCGTCGATCCGCGGCTTCCAGGCCATCCACGAGTCGGACATGGCGCTGCGTGCGGACCTGTCGACGGCTCGGGTGGACCCCTTCCGCCGCGACAAGACCGTCAACATCAACTTCTTCATCCACGACCCGATCACGGGCGAGCAGTACAGCCGTGACCCGCGCAACATCGCCAAGAAGGCCGAGGCCTACCTCGCCTCGACCGGCATCGCGGACACCGCGTACTTCGGCCCGGAGGCCGAGTTCTACGTCTTCGACAACGTCCGCTTCCAGACGTCGGCGAACGAGAGCTTCTACCACATCGACTCCGAGGCCGGCGCCTGGAACACCGGTGCGGTCGAGAACAACCGCGGTTACAAGGTCCGCTACAAGGGCGGCTACTTCCCGGCCCCGCCGGTGGACCACTTCGCCGACCTGCGGGCCGAGATCTCCCTGGAGCTGGACAAGAACGGCCTCCAGGTCGAGCGCCAGCACCACGAGGTCGGCACCGCCGGCCAGGCGGAGATCAACTACAAGTTCAACACGCTGCTCGCCGCGGCCGACGACCTGATGCTCTTCAAGTACATCGTGAAGAACGTCGCCTGGCGCAACGGCAAGACCGCGACCTTCATGCCGAAGCCGATCTTCGGCGACAACGGCTCGGGCATGCACGTGCACCAGTCGCTGTGGCAGGGCGGCTCGCCGCTCTTCTACGACGAGCAGGGTTACGCCGGCCTGTCGGACATGGCGCGCTACTACATCGGCGGCATCCTGAAGCACGCCCCGTCGCTGCTGGCCTTCACCAACCCGACGGTGAACTCCTACCACCGCCTGGTCCCCGGCTTCGAGGCCCCGGTCAACATGGTGTACTCGCAGCGGAACCGTTCCGCCGCGATGCGTATCCCGATCACCGGCTCGAACCCGAAGGCCAAGCGCGTCGAGTTCCGCGCCCCGGACCCGTCCTCCAACCCGTACCTCGCGTTCTCCGCGCTGCTGATGGCGGGCCTGGACGGCGTCAAGAACAAGATCGAGCCGGCCGAGCCGATCGACAAGGACCTCTACGAGCTGGCTCCCGAGGAGCACGCCAACGTCCAGCAGGTCCCGACGTCCCTCCCGGCCGTGCTCGACGCCCTGGAGGCGGACAACGAGTACCTCCAGGCGGGCGGCGTCTTCACGTCCGACCTGATCGAGACCTGGATCGACTACAAGCGCACGAACGAGATCGCCCCGATCCAGCTGCGGCCGCACCCGCACGAGTTTGAGCTGTACTTCGACATCTAGGAAGACCTCTCGGGCCTCCGCGCTCCGAAACACCGTGGGCCCGCCACCTCCAGCTGGAGGTGGCGGGCCCACGGCCGTACGGTCTCCGGGCGGGCTGCCGAGTTACGGCTGATCCTTCTCCGGCACCGCATAGCCCGGCACGGAAGGCCAGCGGACCGTCAGCACCACCGACTCCTCCTCCGCGAACCATGAGTGATCGACTCCGCGCCCCCACACGACGTAGTCGCCCTGCTCCTTCAGCAAGACGTCACGGCCCGGCAGTTCGACGCGGAAGCGGCCACTGATGAGGACCAGGAGAGCCGTGCGTTCCTCGCCCCTCACCCACTGCGCTCGTCTGTCGGCACGAGGGTGGACGCCCCATTTGATCTCCACGGCCTCGCTGTGGCGCGGGTCTCCGACGTCCTTGAAACGCCCGAGGAGCCATCCTCGGTCCAGTGCCCCGTCCTTGCCCGCGTTGCCCACGTACACGCTGTCGTTCACGTGGGGGACGCTAGCAGCGGCTGTCGGCATCGATGTTCCACGCCTTCGGCAGATCACTGCCGCAGAAGACGCAGACGAAGTCGTCCTCGCGCACGATGGTGCACTCCTGGCAGCCGGGGCAGCGTCGGAAGACCACTGGGTGGGTGAAGTGGGGTGGGCGCCCGAGCTCGATGGCGTCCAGCGCGTGGGCGACTGCCGGCCAGGAGACGACGTCCGGGCAGTATCCGGTCGACTGGTTGCTGACCCTCGGCGCAGCCCTCACCGCAGCAGCGGCCGCGCCCGTCCCGCCCAGTACTCGTCCGCCGTGATGCCCAGCAGGACCACGTCGTGGTACGTGCCCGCGAAGTACTCGTGCTGGCGCAGACGGCCCTCCTCCACGAAGCCGAGTTTGCGGTAGAGGGCGAGGGAAGCGTCGTTGAAGGCGTAGACCTCCACCTCGCACTTGTGGCAGCGCTGTTCGGCGAACATGTAGGTGAGGATCAGTTCGGTGGCCTCGGCGGCGTAGCCCTGGCGGCGGTGTTCCCGGGTGACCTCGATGCCCGTGCGGAAGCGGCCCGCCCGGGTGTCCGTCTCGCCGACCGACACCGCGCCGACGAAGGCGTGCTCGAAGCGGGTCTCGATGACCAGTTGGTACGAGGCCGGGTTCGGGGTGCGGCCGGCGCGCTCGGCGGCCCAGGTACGGAAGCTCTCGTCCGAGCGCGGGGGTTCGACCACGTCGGCGTTGCGGGCGTCCACGGTGTGCAGGGCCAGGGCCCGGAAGCCCTCCCAGTCCTGGGGTTCGATGCCTCGCAGGCGTACTCGCTCGCCGGTCCACAGGTCGGTCATCTCGCTCCAGCAGGGTGGGAGGGGTGTAGGGGCAGGTCGCTCAGTCGGCGGTCAGGTTACGTGGGCTGCGATCGTCCTCGCGCAGGCCAGGGACTCCATGTGTGTCGTGTCCACTTCCAGGTCGTAGGACACCCCGTCGTGCACCTTCTCCGCCTGGGCTGCGGCCATGCCCTTTGGGCGGTCCCCCCGGGCGATCTCGCGGGCCTCGGCCACCTCACTCGCGCACCGGACGCCCACCCACAGGACGTTCAGGCCTGTGAGCGCCTTCCGCCACGGTTCCTGGGAGGCGGGGCCGCTGAGGAACACGTCGTCGATGATGACGTTCGCGCCCGCCCGGGCCGTCGCGGTTACACCCTCGCGCCAGGCCGCCTCCAGTCTCCGGAACTCCTCGCCGATGGCCACGCCACCGTCCTCCGCGAACGCGATGCCCGCGTCCGTCGTGCGCAGGGACGCGGGCAGGGAGTCCACGAAGGCGTCGATCGCGGCGGCGAGCCACGGGGTCGGCAGCTCCGCCTGGAGGCAGCGGATGATGCCGGACTTGCCGGAGCTGGAGCCGCCGTTCAGCACGATCACCTGGATGGTCACCCGGACACGGTAGAGGCAAGGCGTGCGGTGTTCGAGGTGTTTTCCGGGACGTCCGCCGTGCGCGGCCTACGCGGGCCTGATCGTGGCGAGCTGCGCCAGCAGCAGGATCAAGCGGTACGCCGTCCCGTAGTCGGGGGCCGTGAAGGCGACCGTCCGGGCGCCCGCAGTGCGTGAGACGCCCGGGACCAGGGTCGCCAGGTCGATCGTGTGCGGGCTCGCGAGGTCGACCTCCACGTCCAGCGGGCCGGTGAGGGCCAGCGGCGGGATCTCCGTGCGGCGGCTCACCGCGTCCGCCGCCGCCCGGCGCAGCCGGTCCCGGGCCTCCTCCGGGTGCAGGGTCACGGCGGCCGCCATGCCCAGGGCCTCCTTGACCGGGACGGTGACCACCTGGGGGATCAGGTCGGCCGCCTCGGCGCAGGCCGCGTCGTCGCCGCTGAGCAGGACGACCGGTACGCCGAGGTGGCCGGCCATGGCGGCGTTGAGCCCGATCTCGCCCAGGGAGCGGGCGGTGGTCCGTGAGTCTTCGCCCGGCTTGGGGGCGGTGACCTGTACGCCTTCGCCCGGCTTGGGGGCGGTGATCCGTACGTCCTCGTCCGGCGCGTGGGCAGTGATCCGTACGCCTTCGCCTGACGCGCGGCCCGTCACCCGTACGTCGAGGATCTCGCCGTTCATCGTGTGCGCCAGCACGCCCGGGCCCTCGCCCGCGCGGACGTGGTAACCGACGAACAGCGCCGCGTCCGTCTCCTCGTCGAGCCCGGCCAGCATGTTCAGTGCGCGCGGCTTGCCCCTTACCAGGCGGGCGCGGCGGTCGAGTTGCTCCGGCAGGAGGTTGCGGAAGGTGCCGTGCGCGTCCGCGACCAGGACGTCGGCCGTGGGCTCGGCGTCCAGAACGCCCGCGATCACCGCGTTCGCCTCGGCGGTCATCAGCTCCCGGCCGCGCCGGTAGTCGTAACGCTCGGGGTTGGTCTCGGAGGAGTGGACGATCCCCGAGATGCCTTCCATGTCGACCGAGATGAGTGCCTTCATGGGGGTGGGATCCTACCTGTCGTCGTTCTGCTGCTCAGGCGCCTGCGAGGCTCGCCCGTGCCGCGTTCATGAACGCCGTCTTCGCCTCCTCCAGGTGCTCGTTGACCTCGACGTCCCCGATGTCGCGCCACACGGCGGCGTTCAGCGCGTGGCCGTACGTCCGCACCGGCTCGCGCAGGGCCTCGTCGCACAGCAGCGTGACATTGCCGGACGCGGTCCACAGCGCGGTCATGACCGGGCCCGTCTGCGTCATCCAGCCGTCCTCGTCGTCGCCCCACGGCTCGGGGCGGCGGTAGGCGGCCCGTTCCGCGGCCTGGGCGCAGGAGACGAACTCCTTGAGTACGTCGATCTGTTCGGCCCTGCGGCTCTCCGTGGTGGTTGCGGTCTGGCGACGTTCCTCCGCGCGTTGTGTGGCGCGTTGGGCGAGGGCTGTCAATCCGCCGCCCAGCGCCACACCCGCGAGCGAGACGACCGACGTCCATAGATCGGCAGCCATGGTGATGCCCCTTCGCCCGTTCCCCTGTTCGGTCGAGGTCATGGTGCCGGACGGCGGCCGACGGCGTGCCGGTGCCCCCGGCCGGATGCAGAGGGGCCGGGGGCACGGGTGGAGCGGTCGATGAGCGGTGGGGTCAGCGGCCGTAACGGATCAGGGCGCGGACCATGCGGCAGGTGGTGTCGGACGGCGGGTGGATGCCCAGGCGCTCGGCGGTGATCCGTATCCGGTGGTTGCCGGCGCTGGAGGGCTGGTAGACCCCGCTGTCGAGCAGGGCGATGGCCAGGCGCATGGCCTTGAGGCGGCGGTTGTGGGAGACGTACCACTCGCGGGGGCGGCCGGCGGGCAGCCGCTTCTTCGCGGGCGGCGTGGGGAGCGGCGGGTGGAAGGGCATCGGGAGCTGTCGGTCGAGCGGCTCGGTCGTGACTGTGGCGACGGCCATCGGCATCCTCCTGGCAGCGTGGTGGAACCCTCACGAACTCCCTCCATTTTACTGCCCCCCACTGACAATCGCCCCTGGCCAGAGGCCTTTTCGGCAGTCCCTCGCGTACCCTTGGCCCCATGGAGATCTGGATCAATCCCGCCTGTTCCAAGTGCCGCAGCGCGGTGACTCTGCTGGACGCCGAAGGGGCCGATTACACCGTCCGCCGCTATCTGGAGGACGTGCCCTCGCCCGAGGAGATCCGGGCCGTGCTGGACCGGCTCGGTCTGGAGCCGTGGGACATCACGCGGACGCAGGAGGCGGCGGCAAAGGAGCTGGGTCTCAAGGACTGGCCGCGGGAGGCCGGTTCGCGGGAGCGGTGGATCGTCGCGCTGTCCGAGCATCCGAAGCTGATCCAGCGGCCGATCATCACGGCCGAGGACGGCACCGCCGTGGTGGCGCGGAGCGAGGAGGCCGTGCGGGACGCGCTGGGGCGTGGTGCCTGAGGGCGAGGTGCCTGAGGGCGAGGGCCCGTTGACGACCCGGCTGATACGAGCCCGGGGCCGGTGCGTGCCGGGCAGGCTCAGCGTTCGTCCGTGCCCGCGCGCTTGGCCGTGGACAGGGCGATGCGGTTCCAGGTGTTGATCGTGAAGATCAGGGCCAGCAGGTGGCCCAGCTCCTCCTCGGTGAAGTGGGCCGCCGCCCGGTCGTAGACCTCGTCCGGCACCCCGGCGTCGCCGATCCGGGTGACCGCGTCCGTCAGGGCCAGGGCGGACTGCTCCCGGTCCGTGAAGAAGTGGTCCGCCTCCTGCCACACCGCGACCATGTGCAGGCGCTCCTCGCTCTCGCCCGCCTTGCGCGCGTCCGCGGTGTGCATGTGCAGGCAGTACGCGCACCGGTTCAGGTGCGAGGCGCGGATCTGGACCAGTTCGACCAGGGCCGGGTCCAGGCCCTCGCGGGCCGCAGCGTCCAGGCCGATCACGGCCCGGAAGACCTTCGGGACGGTCTTCGCGAAGTCGAGCCGGGCACTGGCCGGGTTGCTCCGGACGGTGGTGGCGGGGGCGGTCGTGCGGTCGTTCGTCTTGATCTCCGTCGTCGTCATGGGTACGAATCTAGGGCGGCAGGCGACTGGATACGGGGTGCATTTCTGTGATGAATTCATGGGTCAATTCGGCGGAGATCCTGGGCAGCGATCTGCCTCTGGAACTCTCCGGCACCGGGAACCGCCGGGCCCTGCTGATGGACGCCCTGCGTGAGGCCGTGCGCAGCGGGCGGCTCGCCCCGGGCACCCGGCTGCCGCCCTACCGTTCCCTCGCCGCCGACCTGGGCCTGGCCCGCAACACCGTCGCCGACGCGTACGCGGAGCTGGTCGCGGAAGGGTGGCTGGCCGCCCGCCAGGGGTCGGGGACCCGGGTCGCCGAGCGTGCCGCCCCCGTGACCCCGGTGCACCGGCCCCGTACCCCCGAGCGTGCCGCCCGTCCGGTCCACGACCTGGTACAGGGGCAGCCG
The DNA here is from genome assembly GCF_000261345.2 of Streptomyces globisporus C-1027. NCBI lineage: Bacteria > Bacillati > Actinomycetota > Actinomycetes > Kitasatosporales > Streptomycetaceae > Streptomyces > Streptomyces globisporus. The sequence continues at coordinate 1,996,614 of NZ_CP013738.1, forward strand.
GACCCCTCGGTCTTCCCGCGCACCGCCTGGCTGGCCTCGGCGCGGCGGGCGCTGGCCGCCGCGCCCGACGACGCGTTCGGGCCCGGTGATCCGCACGGGCGGCCCGAGCTCCGGCGGGCCCTGGCCGGCTATCTCGCCCGGGTACGCGGGGTGCGGGCCGCGCCGGATCGCATCGTGCTCTGTTCGGGCGCCGCGCACGGGCTGCGGCTGCTGGCCGAGGTGGTCGGCGGGCCGTGGGCGGCGGAGGAGTACGGGCTGCCCTTCCACCGCGGGCTGCTCGCCTCCCACGGGGTCGGCACCCGGCCGCTCGGCGTGGACGCGGACGGCGCCCGGGTCGACGGGCTCACCCGCCACGACCGGGCCGTACTCCTCACGCCCGCCCACCAGTTCCCCACCGGCGGGCCCCTGCACCCCGCGCGGCGGGCGGCCGTCGTCGACTGGGCCCGGGCCACCGGCGGGCTCGTCGTCGAGGACGACTACGACGGGGAGTTCCGCTACGACCGGCAGCCCGTGGGGGCCGTCCAGGGGCTCGATCCCGACCATGTGGTGCTGGTGGGATCGGTGAGCAAGAGCCTCTCCCCCGCTCTGCGGATCGGGTGGATGGTGCTCCCCCAGCGGCTCGTCGCCCCCGTCGTCGCGGCCAAGGGCGAGCGCGAGCAGTTCTCCAGCGCCACCGAACAGCTCACCCTCGCGGACTTCATCGAGTCGGGCGCGTACGACCGGCAGGTACGCCGGATGCGGCAGCGCCACCGCCGCCGCCGGGACCAGTTGGTGGCCGCCCTGCACGCGCGGGCCCCGCACGTCCGGGTCACCGGGATCGCGGCCGGGCTGCACGCGGTGCTGGAACTGCCGCCCGGCACCGAGCGGTCGGCGGTCCGGGCGGCGGCCTGGCAGGGGCTCGCGGTGGAGGGCCTGGGCGACTATATGCACCCGGGTGCGGAGAACGCCCGTCTTACCGCTCGGGCCGGTGCCTGCCCCCTCCCCCACCGCGACGGGCTCGTCGTCGGGTACGCGACCCCCGCCGAATCCGCCTACCCGGAGGCGCTCGACGCCCTGTGCCGCTCGCTGCCGCCGGTCAGCCCGCCGCCTGTGCCTGCGCCTCCGCAGCCGCCAGCAGCTCCGTGAGGTGGAGGCCGAAGCGCGCGTCGCAGGCGTGCGGCACTCCCGTGCGTACCGCTTCGGCCAGGGCGTCCACCGCGCCCCGGAACGCGGTCTCCGCTCCGGCCCAGCCCGGGATCGACGCCGTACCCCGCTCGCCCCGCACCTCGATCTCGACGCCCGCCGCACCGGGCGGGGCGCTCAGCCCGAGGGTCACCGTGCTGGACGCGCCGGAGGTGTGGCGCAGGATCAGGTGCGTGGTGTCGGCCGGTCCGGCGGCGGCCGTCAGGTGCTCGACCTCGCCCAGGACCGGGATCAGCACGGACAGCGCGTGCGGGCCGACGTCCCACAGGCCGCCCTTGTCGCGCCGCCACGGGGAGTCCGCGTACTCGCTGTCCGAACCGGCGGCGTAGAGCGAGCCCAGCCACTGGGCGCGCGCCGTGAACCAGCCGTCCACCGCCGCCTGTTCGGCGATCCAGGCGGCGGTCTCGGGTGCGAACCGCAGCGTGCAGAAGACGACCGAGGCCACCGACGCCTTCTCCGCGGCCTCGGCCACCGCGCGGGCCCCGGCGACCGTCGTGGCGACCGGCTTGTCCATCAGCAGGTGGCAGCCCGCCTCCGCCGCCCGGACCGCGAGCGGGGCCTGGACGTCCGGCGGCAGCGCGAAGGCCACCGCGTCGCTCGCCTGAAGGAGCGCGTCGATGCCCTCCTCGCCCGTGTACGCCCGGGTCCCGTGGGCGGTGGCGAGGGCGTCCGCCGCCTCGGCCCTGCGGCCCCAGACTCCGCTCAGCTCGACGCCGGGGTGGGCGGCGAGCGCGGGGGCCTGGGTGTTACGGGCCCAGGGGCCGGTGCCGAGGAGGCCGATGCGCAGAGGAGGAGTGGTGTCCGCAGTCGTCATACGTGCCAGTGTGCCGGGCGCGGCGGGCGTGCGGACAGGGGCCCGGGGCCCGCCGTCGCGCCAGGCTCGAAGGACGCGGGGCCCTGAGCCCACGCCGAGCCCCTGAGCCCACGCCGGGCCCCGAGCGGCTCCGGACCCGAATGCGGTGGCGCGAGGCCGCCCCGCCCCGTTACGTTTCCGGAGCCGGCCGCGGGACTCCGGTGCGACTTCCGAGACCTGCCTGTGAAGCAATGATTTCGCTGTTCGCGCCCCCATTCCCCGGCCGGCACTCCAGCCACCCGGGGGACGACCATGAACATGCCCGACAGCCGCGCCGACAGCCCCGCCGACCTCGTCGCCGCCGAGGACGTCCTCCTCTTCGTGAACGCGGCGATCACCGCGACCGGGCAGCGCGAGTTCCGCTCCCGCGCCGTCGACCAGCAGCTCTCCCTGGACTTCCTGCACACCTACGTACGGGTCAACTACCGCCGGGTGTACGCGGCTTCGCTGGCACTGGACATCAATCACCACAACGCGGCGCTCATCGTGCGCCGGCTGCTGGAGACCTCGGACGAGGCGTCCCCCGAGGAGCGGCGGACCGAGGGCCGGCTGATCGCGGCCCGGCTGGCGACGCTGCCGCCGCAGCGCGTCTACCGGCTCTTCGGCGAGCTGCGCCGCGCCAAGGTCAACAACCGGCGCACCCGGGCGATCATGCGGGACTGGCTGGCGGCCCGGCCGGATCTGGGCCATGACGCGGTGAAGTACCGGGCCGGGCTGAAGACCGTCGCCCGGCACATCCACCTGCCCTGCCCCGAGGGGCGCGGACCGCTCGCCGAGGTCGGGGCGTTCCTGTTCCGGCCGGGCCGGCTGCCCCGGTACGAGCACGGGACGCTGGACGCCTGGCGGCGCGCCCACTACGAGCAGGGGGCCGTGGCCGAGCTGCCGTTCACCGTGGCGGAGGGGTTCGCCGCCCAGCACGGGATGAAGCGCGAGGTGTTCCTGAAGCGGGCCGCGCCCCGGATGACCCGGCTGGAGCGGCTGCGCACCCAGGAGCAGCGGGTGGTGGGCGACCGGCGGCCGGACGTCGATCTGAGGGTGATGCCGCTGACCCGGCTCGCGCTGTACGTGCTGTCGCTCGGTTTCGAGGAGCGCTCCGAGCGCCGGGCCGAGCTCACCGGCGCCCTGCGCGCGGCGGCCCGGCGGGCGGCGGGCGCGCACGCGGGGAGCTGGGGGCGGGTGCACGCGGTGCTGGACGACAGCTTCTCCTCGTCCGGTTCGGGGCAGAAGCGGCGTCGGCCGCTCGCCGTGGCGCTGGCCTGCCACCACCTGTTGGCGGTGCTCGCCGCTCCGGGAGCGTACCGGGGGCTGTGGACCTCGGGGGCGCGGGACGCCCTGCTCGTCCGTCCGTCGGGGCCGACCCCGCTCGGGATGCGGATCCTGGACGCTCTGGAGCCGGGGGCCGACGGGGCCGCGCCGGACCGGCTGGTGATCGTCTCGGACGGCTGGGACAACGCCCCGGCGGGTCTGGCGGGCGAGGTGCTGCGGGTGTGGCGGCGTCGGCTGGATCCGGCGCGGCGGACGGCGGTGGTGCACGTCAACCCCGTATACGACGCGGAGGGTTTCGACGTGCGGCGGCTGGCGGCGGGGGTGGCGACGGCCGGGATCCGGGATGCGGAGGATCTGCCCGCCCTGGTGGAGGTCGCCCGGTTCGCGGAGGGGCGCTCGGGCTCCGCGGAGCTGTACGCGTATCTGGACCGGCAAGTGGCCCGGTTCGTCAGCGGAGAGGGCGCGCGCTCGTGAAGCGGCCGGAGCAGGAACCGACGACCGCCCGCACCGCGCGGGCGCCCGGAGAGGACGTGACACCGTGAACCGGCTGGAGCTGACCGGACTCACCGCCGGTCCCGCGCAGGTGTGGGGCGGTGTCCGGCTCGTCCCGCTGCTCCGCGAGGCGCCGGTGGCGGGGCTGCGGCTGCATCGCGAGGTGTACGAGGGGCTCGGTGCGGGGATCGTCGAGCTCGGGCCCCGGGAGCGCTATCTCTCGTACATTCCGCACGGGCTGGTCGCCGACTGGTCGGGCGAGGAGGACGGCGGCCGGGGCCCGGGGGCGGGCCGGCAGTCGGCCGCGTACGGCACCCAGTTCGGTGGCGGTGACGCGCCCCGGGCCATTCCCCTGCCGCCGGTGCCGCACCACCGGATGGCCAAGCGGCGGCCCGGCGACCGGCTGCGGTTCCTGCCGCTGCACCTGGCGCTGGAGGGGTATCTCGCGCTGCACTTCGGCGGTCCGTCGACCGCTTGGGAGGAGTGGTCGCGCACGGCCCTGCGCGACGGACTCTCGCCGCGTGCCGAGGACGCGTACCTCGGGCTGTCGGTGCGCGGGCTCCCGGACGCGCTGCGGATCTTCGAGATCCATCCGGGCCAGTGCGGGGTGATGGTGTACGTCTCCGACGCGCTCGCCGCCGCGTTCGTGGTGCCGCACCCGGACGACTACCGCCTGCTGCACGGCTCGCTGGTGGAGGATCTCTACGGGGAGCTGGTGCACCAGTACGCGCTGTACGGGGCTCCGGTGGCCGATGCTCCGGTGCGGATCGGGGGCGCGGAGCACATCCGGAACCTCGGGGAGCTGCGGTCGGCCGCGCGGGCGCAGGAGCGGGCGTGGGCCGAGGCGCACGACACCCTGTTCGCGCGGGAGCTGCTGGACACCTCGTACGCGTTCGACCGGGTGTACCGGATGAAGTCCTTCACTCTGTGGCGCTTTCTGCCGCCGTTCGTCCGGGACGGTGGCGGTCAGCACATCGGGGAGACGATCACCGACCACCAGGGGCAGGTCGCCTACCTCAAGACGTTCCGGCTCTCCGACGCCCAGATCCGCCGGGGCCATCTGCTGCGGACCGTGGCCGGGGCCGGCTGGGAGCTGGACCGGGCGGCCGCCGCGCTGGGGTCGAGCCGGGAGGAGCTGGTGCGCCGGATGCGGGCGGCCGGGTTCTCGGCCCTGCTCAGGAGCAGCCTCTGAAACGCAGCCCCTGAGGCCGCCCGCGCACAGCGGAAAACCGCAGGAAACCTCGGTAACACGGGGTTCACACTCGGGCAACGGACGGGAAATCGCATCTTGCCAAGCTGCGCTGCATAGACCGCTGCACCCGCAAAGGATGGCGTCCGTGACGTTCAAGGCTGAGTACATCTGGATAGACGGCACCGAGCCGACCGCCAAGCTTCGCTCCAAGACGAAGATCATGGACGGCGCGCCGTCGGGGGACGTGGCGGATCTGCCGATCTGGGGCTTCGACGGTTCCAGCACCAACCAGGCCGAGGGCCACGCGTCCGACCGGGTGCTGAAGCCCGTCTTCACCTGTCCGGACCCGATCCGCGGTGGCGACGACGTCCTCGTCCTGTGCGAGGTCTTCAACATCGACATGACACCGCACGAGTCCAACACGCGTGCCGCGCTGCGTCCGGTCGCCGAGCAGTTCGCGGGCCAGGCCCCGATCTTCGGCATCGAGCAGGAGTACACGTTCTTCGACGGCCACCGACCGCTCGGCTTCCCCGAGGGCGGCTTCCCGGCCGCGCAGGGCGGCTACTACTGCGGGGTCGGCGCGGACGAGATCTTCGGCCGCGAGATCGTGGAGAAGCACCTCGACAACTGCCTGGCGGCGGGGCTCGGGATCTCCGGCATCAACGCCGAGGTCATGCCCGGCCAGTGGGAGTTCCAGGTGGGCCCGCTGTCCCCGCTGGACGTCTCCGACCAGCTGTGGGTGGCCCGTTGGCTGCTCTACCGCACCGCCGAGGACTTCAACGTCTCCGCGACGCTGGACCCGAAGCCGGTCAAGGGCGACTGGAACGGTGCGGGCGCGCACACCAACTTCTCCACCCGGGCGATGCGCGAGGGCTACGACGCGATCATCACCGCGTGCGAGTCGCTGGGTGAGGGCTCCAAGCCGATGGACCACGTGAAGAACTACGGCGCGGGCATCGACGACCGGCTCACCGGTCTGCACGAGACCGCCCCGTGGAACGAGTACAGCTACGGCGTCTCCAACCGCGGCGCCTCGGTCCGTATCCCGTGGCAGGTCGAGCAGGACCGCAAGGGGTACATCGAGGACCGCCGCCCGAACGCCAACGTCGACCCGTACGTCGTCACGCGGCTGATCGTCGACACCTGCTGCACCGCGCTGGAGAAGGCCGACCAGGTCTGATCCCGACGCCGATCGCGTACGTACGAGGGGCCCGCAGGTTCGCCGGCGGGCCCCTCCGGCGTGGCCGCTGTCGGCGTCGCGTGAGGAACGTAACGCGGCGGGCCGTATCGAGGGGCGAGAGGAGTCTGATGCACGGCCGCAATGTCTGCTTCAATGGAGGACATGGCCAGCTTCCAGTACATCGCGTCGGGTCGCAGCGACCTCGAACCGTTCTGGCCTTCCCGTCAGCACCATGATTTCGACCGGGTGTGTTGCCGCGCGTGGAACGCGCAGGCCCACTAAAGCCGCTCACCCCGGCCTTCGGTCCGCGCGTACGACGCAAGTCCGTCCCTGACGACTCCTCGCGCGAAAGAGCTGACCCTCATGGCGAACACCCGTACCTTCTCCGCCGCGTCCGCCGCCACCGCGGCGTCCCCGGCGCCCGCTGCGGCCCACCCCACCGCTCGCTCCGTTCCCGCCCACCCGAACCGGCACCGCCTGCGCGCGGTGGACCGCGACGAGGTCGCGACCCCGGCCGATGTGGCGGGCTTCCTCCCGCCCGGGGCCACCTGGCTGCCGGCCCCGCCGCACACCCTGCCCTCGCTGCCCGGCCAGCCGCCGATGATCGGTTACCTGGTGCTCGTGCCGGCCGACCAACAGCCCGCGCTCGCGGGGGCCGTCGCCGGCGCCCCGCTCCGGCCGGCGCCCGACGCGGGCTCCGGTGCGGCTGCCGGTGCCGAGGGGGGGTCGGCCGGTCCGGTCCGGATCGACGCCACCCGGCGTACGGCCTCGGTCGACGGCGTCGTCCTCGACCTCACGTACCTGGAGTTCGAGCTGCTGGCCCATCTGGTGGCGCACCCGCACCGGGTGCACACCCGCGACCAGTTGGTGACGACGGTGTGGGGCTACGGGCATGTGGGCGACGGGCGCACCGTCGACGTCCATGTCGCCCGGCTCCGCCGCAAACTGGGCGCGGAGTACCGCCGTTCCATCCAGACGGTCCGCCGGGTGGGGTACAAGTACACGCCCTGACCAGCCGGTCGGGCCTTGCATGACAGCACGTCCGGCGGCCCCGGAGCACGGTTCTCGTTCACCGTGCTCCGGGGTCGCCGCCCTGTCCTCAGACGCGTACGGTGTCGCGCTCCGGCTCGGCGGGCTCCTCGTGCTCCAGGCTCGGGAGCCGGGAAAGCCCGCGCGGGGTGCGCCAGTTGCGCTCGCCCAGCAGCAGCATCACGGAGGGCAGCAGCACCATCCGTACGACGGTGGCGTCCAGCAGCACCGCGACGGCGAGGCCGACGCCCATCTGCTGCATGTCCTGCATGGACAGCGTCCCGAAGACCGCGAAGACCGCCACCATGATGGCCGCCGCTCCGGTGACCGCGCCGGCCGTGCGGCGCAGACCGGTCTCGATGGCCGACCGGTTGTCCAGGCCGCCGCCGCGTGCCTCGCGGATCCGGGAGACGACGAAGACGTGGTAGTCCATGGAGAGGCCGAACAGGACGACGAGGACGAACAGCGGCATCCACGCCTCGATCGCGCCGACGCCCTCCGAACCGATGAGTGAAGCGCCCCAGCCGTGCTGGAAGACGGCGGTCATCACCCCGTAGGAGGCGGCCACCGAGAGCAGGTTGAGGACGATGGACGTCACGGCGATGACGTAGCTGCGGAAGCAGAACAGCATCAGCAGGAAGGTGACCGCCGTGATGAAGGCGAAGACCGGGACGATGCCGCGGCGGAGCTGGTCGTTGAAGTCGACCGATCCGGCGGTCTCGCCCGCGACGTGGGCTTGCGCCCCGGTGCCGTCGAACGCGGCGGGCAGGGTCCGCTCGCGCAGTTCGGTGAGGTCGGCCTCGCCCTTCGGCAGGGGGATCTCGATCTCGGCGACGTTCTTGTCCCGGTGGACGGTCACGTCCTCGAAGCCGCCCAGGGCCTTGGTCACCTCCGGGGTGGTGATGTCGGGCGCGGTGACCACGACGAGGGCGGGGGCAGGACCGCCGGGGAAGCTGTCGGTGATGCGGTTGTAGGCGATCGAGAGCTGCGCGTCGGAGCCGAACTGCTTCTCCAGGCCCAGGGATTCGGTCTTCATGCCGAGGGCGGGCGCGGCGAGGGCGAGCAGCAGGACGACGGCGGCGACGACGAAGGTGCGGGGCCGGGCGAGGACGGGGCCGAGCAGCCGGCCGGTGATGCGGCCGCTGCCCGTGTGGCCGTGCTTGGCGCGGCGGTTCAGCAGCGGGATACGACCCGCGTCGACGCGGTCGCCGAGCCAGGAGAGCAGGGCGGGCAGGACGGTGACCGAGCCGAGCATGGCGATGAACACGACGATGATCGTGGCGAGCGCGAAGCCCTTGAACAGCAGAAGGCCGGAGAGGAACATGCCGCCCATCGCGACCATCACGGTGAGGCCGGAGACGAGGACCGCCCGGCCGCTGGTGGCGGCCGCGATGCGCAGGGCGGTCTCGGCGTCCCGTCCGGCGGCGCGTTCGTCGCGTTCGCGGCGCAGGTAGAAGAGGCAGTAGTCGACGCCGACGGCGAAGCCCATCAGGAACATCACCGAGTACGTCGTCTGGAACAGGTGCAGCTGGTGGCTGGCGATCGACAGGAGGCCGAAGGCGGCCATGCACGCGGTGAGGGCGAGCCCGACCGGGAGCAGGGCGGCGACGATCGCGCCGAAGGCGACGACGAGGATGCCGAGGGCCAGCGGTACGGCGGTGAACTCGGCCTTCTTGAAGTCCTCGGCCAGCAGGTCGCCGAGCCACTTGCCCGCGCTGGCCTCGCCGAACTGGTGGATCTCGACGCCCGGGTGGTCGTCGCCCACGGCGGCGACCGCGTCCAGGACGGGCTGGATCCGGTCGGGCGAGGTGGCGGCGTCGCCCTTCATCTCGAAGGTGACCAGGGCGTCCTTGCCGTCCTTCGAGGCAACGGGCGGGGCGATGTTCTGCGCCTCGCCGGTCTCGCGTACGGCGGTGGCGAGAGCCTCGGCGGCCGGCTTCCAGTCGCCGGCGGCGGGGGCGGAGACCATGACCAGTTCGCCTGCGGGCTTGTCGAGCCCGGCGTCGAGGAGGATCTGCTCGGCGCGGGCGGACTCCCCGGCGCCGTTCTCCGCGTTGGTCATCTCGACCATGCCGGTGGCTCCGCCGATGCCCGTGGCGAGCACGACGAAGAGCAGCCAGCCGAATACGGCGGTCTTGCGGTGGTGCGTGCTCCACACGCCGATGCGTGCGGCGAGGTTGCGCCTCATGTGGTCTCTCCCCCGGAGGTAAGCGTCAGGTAAATGGATCGGGACGCTTCGAATCTAGGAATCGGGGGCGGTCCGCCCCAGCCGTCGAAGCCCCCGGTCGCGGAGGCGTAAGGGGCGGATGCGGGGGTGGTGCCAGGTACACCCCCTTCGGGTGGCGGACCGGCTGACGCGGCGGGGCGGGCCCGGGTGAGACTGGCATCCGGATCGGGCATCGGCCCGGCTCCGGTGAGGGGAGAGGGATCGCGATGAAGGTGTTCTCGGGGCGGCTGGGGCCGGCGATGCTGGCGGCGGGGCGGGGGCTGTTCCTGTCCGTGGTCGGTCTTGCGGTGTCCATCACCCTGTTCGTGCTCGCGATGCTCTCGATCGCCTTCATCTCCCTCGGCATCGGGGTGTTCACCACCCCGGTGGTGCTGGAGGCGGTCCGCAAGCACGCCAACCAGCGGCGGCTGTGGGCGATGACCTGGTCGGACGTGCGGATCCCGGTGCCGTACCGGCCCTTCCCGAAGGACCTGCGGCCGGGTGTCACCGGTCAGGTGGAGCGGACCACGCTGATGCTGAGGGATCCGGCGACCTGGCGGGATCTGCTGTGGCTGCTGGTGGACATGACGGCGGGAACGGTGCTGGCGGTGGTGGCCGCCGGGCTGATGCTCTACCCGATTGAATCGGTGGTGCTGGCGGCGGGGCTGTGGCGGGTCTTCCAGGACGAGCCGTACTGGTACATGTTCGTTCCGGTGGACAGCCAGTTGACCGGGCTGGCCGCTCTCGCGCTGGGCATCGTGCTCTTCCACTTCGGGATGCGGGCAACCGAGGCGGTGCTGCGGTCGCACTTCCTGCTCGCCCGCACCCTGCTGGAGCCCACCCGGGACGAGCAACTGGCACAGCGCGTCGAGCGGCTGACGGAGACCCGGCACCAGGCCGTGGACACCGCTGCCGCCGAACTCCGCCGCATCGAGCGGGACTTGCACGACGGGGCGCAGGCCCGGCTGGTCGCGATGGGCATGAACCTGGGCACGATCGAGGCGCTGATCGAGAAGGATCCGGCGCAGGCCAAGAAGCTGCTGGCGATGGCCCGGGAGTCCTCGGCGGAGGCCCTCACCGAGCTGCGCGACCTGGTCCGGGGCATCCACCCGCCGGTCCTCGCCGAGCGCGGTCTCGGCGACGCGGTCAAGGCGCTGGCGCTGCGGCTGCCGGTCGCATCCGAGGTGACGGTCGAGCTGCCGGGCCGGGCCGAGGCCGCGGTGGAGTCGGCGGCGTACTTCGCGGTCAGCGAGGTCCTGACGAACACGGCGAAGCACGCGGAGGCCGAGCGGGTGTACGTGGATCTGCACCACGCGGAGGGGATGCTCCGGATCTCCGTGACAGACGACGGCCGGGGCGGCGCGGCGGTCGGATCGGGCTCGGGCCTGAGCGGTATCGAACGGCGACTGGGTACATTCGACGGCGTCCTGGCCGTCAGCAGTCCCGCGGGCGGTCCCACCATGGTGACCATGGAGATCCCTTGCGAGTTGTCCTAGCCGAAGATCTCTTCCTGTTGCGCGACGGCCTGGTGCGCATGCTGGAGGCGTACGACTTCGAGATCGCCGCGGCTGTGGAGACCGGGCCCGAACTGACCAAGGCACTCGCCGAGTTGGAGCCGGACGTCGCTGTCGTCGACGTCCGGCTCCCGCCGTCGCACACGGACGAGGGCCTCCAGTGCGCCCTGGCCGCCCGACGGGCCCGGCCGGGGCTGCCGGTGCTGGTGCTCTCGCAGCACGTGGAGCAGTTGTACGCACGGGAGTTGCTGGCGGACGGCAACGGCGGGGTCGGCTATCTGCTGAAGGACCGGGTCTTCGACGCGGACCAGTTCATCGACGCGGTACGGCGGGTGGCGGCGGGCGGCACGGCGATGGACCCGCAGGTCATCTCCCAGCTCCTGTCGCGCCGTTCGCAGGACAAGCCGATGGGCGGCCTCACCCCGCGCGAGCGGGAGGTGATGGAGCTGGTGGCGCAGGGCAGGTCGAACGCCGCCATCGCCTCGCAGCTGGTCATCACGGAGCGGGCGGTGGCCAAACACACGTCGAACATCTTCGGGAAGCTGGACCTGCCCCCGTCGGACGACGACAACCGCCGGGTGCTGGCGGTGCTGGCATATCTGGACCGCGGCTGAGCGGTGGTACGCGCGGACGGGGTGCGTATGAGGGCGTTCAGCCTGTGAACCAGCCCGCCGCGTCCAGCCGGAACGCGCCGCCCGGGGCCATCGTGCGGAGGTCCTGCTCCAGGGCGGCCAGCCGTTCCTCGCCGAGCGTCCGGGCCCAGTCCGCCCGCAGCCGGTCGAAGCCCTCGGCGGACCGGGCCAGCAGGTCGACGCCGTGCGGGGTGAGGCGGATCAGGGTGCGCCGGCCGTCGGCGGGGTCCGGGGTGCGCTCCACGTAACCGAGCCCCTCCAGCTTCTCGACGGTCTTCCCGGCGGCCTGCTTGGAGACCCCGAGGCGTCGCCCGATGTCACTGATGGCCGCGCCGTCGCGCCCCACCGCCTGGAGGGCGAAGCCGTACGCGGGCCGGGTCTCGGGGTGTCCGCGCTCGGCGAGGTCACGGTGCAGGGCGTCGATGATCGAGCGGAAGCCGGCGAAGAGGAGCAGTGGCAGTTCGAAGCCGTTGCGGGACTCGACAACCTGGTTTACCTTTTTTTCGTCAACCATGTTGTCGACCCTATCTCCCTGAGAGGTTCCCCATGCCCTTTGCCGATCTCACCCCCGCCACCGCCCCACCCGCATCGCGGCGCGCCATGGAGGCGGTGACGGAGCGCCTCGGCTACCGCCCCGCCGCCGTCGCCCGGCTCGCGGCCTCGCCCCACGCCCTGGACGGCTTCCTGAAGATCAGCGCGATCTTCGATGCCTGCACGCTGGACCCGCTCTCCCGCGAGGTCGTCATCATGACGATGGCCACCCGCAACGACTGCCATGTCTGCGTCGCGATGCACACCGCGAAGCTGACCGCCCTGGACGCCGACCCGGCGCTGATCGCCGCCCTGCGCGACGGTATGGAGGCTCCGCTGCCGGACGAACGTCTGGACACTGTACGGCGGTTCACCCTGGCGGTGCTGGCCTCGGCGGGCGCGGTGGACGACGCGGACCTGCGGGACTTCCTCGCGTACGGCTACACCGAGCAGAACGCCCTGGAAGTGGTGCTGGGCATCGGCGCGTACACCCTGTCGACCCTGGCCAACCGGCTCACCGGAGCCCCCGTGGACGAGCAACTGGCGGCTATCGCAGGCTAGTCGGGGGATGAGCTGAACGGGCCGGGCCTCCCGTCCGTATGGGACGTCACGCTTCTCCCTCGAAGCACGAGGAGTCCCATGCGACGCACATCGCGCAAGAAACGTTCCACGCTGGCCAACCGGGCCATCGCCGCCTCCGCAGCCCTGATCCTGGGGGGAGGCGGTCTGGTCGCGGTCAATGTCTACGCCTCCGCGGGAGAAGGACCGTCCGGTTCCTCTCCGCCCACCCGGACGCAGAACGCCGGCCGCCAGCTGTCCACCATCGACTGTCCCGAAGCCGTCAACGGACTGCCCCAGGTGCCGGACGAGGCACGCGGGGAGGTCGACCGCGAACTCGCGGCGATGGATACCCAGATCACCGACGCCTACCGGCAGTTCGCGGACCGGAAGGAGCAGATAGCCCGGGATCCCGGGCTGGCGGAGAACGCCGTGCTCGGCCCGTTGCGCAGCAAGCGGACGGCGAGCCTCGACCGTATCGGCATCGCGATCGGACGCGCTGGCGAGCGGCCGGCGGGGCTGGAGAGCCTCGCCGGATGCAGCCTGCGCGCCGACGACAGCCGCGGCGGAAACGGCGGCGGCCGCGGCAACGGCGGCGGTGACGGTGGCCAGGACGATGGCCAGGGCCAGGACCAGGGCCAGGACGGGGGCCAGGGGCAGGACCCCGGGCAGGACCAGGGCCAGGGCGGCAACGGGCCCGTGGCCGCCGATTTCGTCGATATCCAGTCCGTGCAACCCAACGTCGACCGGCCCCGCCAGCGCCGCGGCGCGTCCCGGGGCACCTTCACCACCGACTGCGGCCGTAATGAGAACGGGAAATTCAACCCGGACAACGTCATCGTCGCGCCCGGCGTGAGCAACGGCGCGCACCATATGCACGATTACATCGGCAACCAGGCCAACGACGCCTTCGCGAGCGACGACGATCTGGCGAACGGCGCGACCACCTGCCGCAACCAGGGCGACCGCTCCACCTACTACTGGCCGGTCCTGCGTCTGCAGAACGGACAGAACGAGGACGACGTGGACGCGGACGGCGGCGGCCGGGACCAGAACGTCGGGGAGATCCAGACCCCGTCGCAGGTGACGCTGAAGTTCGTCGGCTCGCCCGTCGGCCGGGTCACCGCGATGCCGCGCTTCCTGCGGATCATCACCGGCGACGCGAAGGCGTTCACCAACGGCGACGCCAACGCCAACGCCTCGTGGAGCTGCACCGGATTCGAGGACCGTCAGTTGACGGACAAGTACCCGATCTGCCCCGAGGGCAGTCAGGTGGTGCGGACGTTCGCCTTCCAGAACTGCTGGGACGGGCAGAACACCGACAGCGCCAACCACCGCACCCATGTGGCGTTCGCGCAGGAGAACGGCCGGTGCCCGAACGGGTTCCGGGCGGTGCCGCAGCTGGTGCAGCGCATCGTCTACGACGTTCCGCCGGGGCCCGGCTTCGCCGTGGACTCGTTCCCCGAGCAGTTGCACAAGCCGATCACCGATCATGGTGACTTCATCAACGTCTTCGACGACCGGCTGATGAACAAGATGGTGCGGTGCATCAACGACGGCCGCCGCTGCCGCTGACGCGGCGCGTGCGGCCCCCGTGAACCTGCTCGGTCAGCCCGGGTGGTGACCGGAGTGCCCGTCCTCGCTCCCCCCTCCGCCACTGTCCCCCGGGTGGTGAGGCGAGGCGGTCTCCACCGTCCCCCCGAGCCGGCCGCGCAGCGCCGCGATCACCTCCGGTTCACCGACGGCCACCCACCGCCGTCCGACGAGGTACGAGCCGCCGTAGTCCTTGGCCTCGTTGATCCACTCCCGCTGCCCGCGGTCGGTGGCGAAGGTGGTGAGGACGTAACGCCCCTCATCGGCCTCGCAGTTCGCCTGCCGAAGCTCGGCCGCGTCGGTCTGCACGTTCGGGGCGCAGCCGGCCTTCTTCGCCAGCTCCTCCAGCGTGCCCGTCGCGGCCGGCTTCGGCGTGGGCCGCTCCCGGCCGCCGTTGTCGTCGGCCGGTTCCGCGCTGCACCCGGCCACGAGCAGAAATCCCGCCAGGACAAGGGCCGTTGCCCCGCCGCGCCTCATGTCTCGCCATTCCGGTTGTGTCACCATCGGGCCATCCTGCACCCGGAAGCGGGGCTACGGGTGGGCTACGGCAAGACTCACGAGATACGCCTCTTCGACCTCGCCGTCCGGGAACAGAGCGGCCAGCAGGGCCCGTTCACGGTCGAAGAAGTCGCGGACCGCCACCGGGTCGCCGATCAGGAAGTCGGAGTGGGTGGCCATGTTGGCGATATGGACGTCGACCGGTACGCGGCGGCTCCACGCAACCTGCCGGGTGCGGTAGTCGAGCCCGTCGGGCAGCACGGCCCGGTAGCGGGCCCTCACGCCGGGGACGACCGGGATGTCCACGCCGAAGAAGACCCGCATCCGGTTCTCCTGGTCCGCCAGCCACTCCACGGCCGGGTCGCCGTCGTTCCACCACAGGGCGAGCGCCCCGCCCGGCCGCAGCACCCGGCGGGCCTCGGGGATCGAGCGGGCGCGGTCGGTCCAGTGCCAGGCCTGGGCGTACGTGATCAGGTCCATCGAACCGGTCCGCAGCGGCAGGTTGTTCCCGTCGCCCCGGACCAGGGGCACGTGCGGCAGGCTCCGGGCGAACTGCTCGGCCATCCCGTCGCCCGGCTCCACCGCGGTGACCCGGGCCCCGCGCTCGTGCAGCCGGGCCGTGCCGAGCCCCGTGCCCGCGCCGACGTCCGCGACCCGGGCCCCGGCGAGCGGGATTCCGGCCAGCTCCTCGATCGCGTCGAACAGCGCGGGCGGGTAGGAGGGACGGTGGGCGTCGTAGGCGGCGGCGATGGCGTCGAAGGAGCGGGCCTGCACAGGTTCTGTCATACAGCGATCATCGCGCGACACCCCGCGGAGCCGCTGGGAGAATCCCTGCACGCCTCTGGTCCGCCCGCATACCCGTCAGTACATTGACAGTATGTCTAACACGCAGCCAGCGGCGGTCGCGTCGGAGCGGACGCCCCTCAAGGCCCGCAAGGTGTCCTTCGCCTGGGAGAAGACCCCCCTGCACTGGGTGCCGGGCGACCCGTTCACCACGCACACCATCAACGTGCTCCATCTGCTGCTCCCGGCCGGGGAACGCTGGTTCATCCACGTCTACCGGCAGATCCTCCCGTACATCCACGACGACCAGCTCCGCGAGGACGTCATCGGGTTCATCGGGCAGGAGGCCGTGCACTCGCAGGCGCACGACGATGTGCTGCCGCATCTGCGGGAGTTGGGCCTCGACCCGACCCCGTACACCGCGCAGGTCGACTGGTTCTTCGAGAAGCTGCTCGGGGACCGGACGCTGCCGCCGGGGCGGGCGTCGAAGTGGTGGCTGATGGAGCGGGTGGCGACGATCGCGGCGATCGAGCACTACACCGCGTTCCTCGGCGACTGGATCCTCAACGCCGAGGCCCTGGACCGCAAGGGCGCGGACCCGACCATGCTGGACCTGCTGCGCTGGCACGGGGCCGAGGAGGTGGAGCACCGGTCGGTGGCCTTCGACGTCTTCATGCATGTGGACGGCGGCTACCGGCGGCGCGTGCGCACCTGGGCTGCGGCGTTCTCCGCGCTGGTGTTCCTCTGGCAGCGCGGCACCCGGTTCTTCATGGAGAACGACCCCACGCTGCTGGACGGCAAGGCCTCCTTCAAGGCGTTCCACGCGAGCGGCAAGCAGGGCACGCTGCCGAGCACCGGCGCGATCCTGCGCTCGGTCCCCAGCTACCTCAGCCGGTCCTACCACCCTTCACATGAAGGCAGTACGGCCCAGGCCGTCGAGTATCTGACCCGCTCCCCCGCCGCCCTCGCCGCCGAATCCGCCACGGCGAAGGGGGCCTGACCGATGGCGCTGTCCCGTCTCCGTACCGTCGTGCTGGTCTCCGGCGCCGCCCTGCTCACCCGGCGCGCCCTGAAACGCCGGATCGCCCGGTCCCCACTGTGGCCGCTGCCCGCCCTGCCCGAGCCGGTATCGGGCCACTCGAAGCGGCGCGCGACGGCGGTCCGCAAGCTGCTGATCACCGGGCGGACCGAGGTCGCCGACGGAGTGGTCCAGCTCCGCCTGGAAGGGCCCGGCCTGCCGCCCTGGTCGCCCGGCGCCCATCTGGATCTGGTGCTGCCGTCCGGCCTGGTGCGCCAGTACTCGCTGTGCGGCGCCCCGGAGGACACCGGGGCGTACACAGTGGCGACCCGGCTGGTGACGGACGGCCGGGGCGGTTCGCGGGAGGTGCACGAACAGCTCCAGGAGGGCCTGGAGGTGGAGGTCCGCGGACCACGCAACCGCTTCCCGCTGACCGAGGCCCCGGGGTACGTCTTCGTCGTCGGCGGCATCGGCATCACCCCGGTCCTGCCGATGCTGCGGGCGCTCGCCGCGTCGGGTGCCGAGTGGCGGCTGCTGTACGGGGGCCGGTCGCGGGCCTCGATGCCGTTCCTGGAGGAGATCGAGAAGCTGGGCGCGGACGGGGGCCGGGTCACGGTCGTCGCCCAGGACGAGGCGGGCCACCCGGACGTGGCGGGGGCGCTGGCGGACGTCGCCCCGGGGACGGCGGTCTACTGCTGCGGCCCCGAGCCGCTGATGTCCGCCGCGACCGCCGCACTTCCCGAGGGCTGCACCCTGCATCTGGAGCGGTTCTCGGCCGCGACGGGCGGCGCGGCCGGCCCCGGTGAGGGCTCCGCGGCGTTCGAGGTGGAGCTGCGGCGCAGCGGGCGTACGGTGCCGGTCGCGGCCGGGCAGTCGGTGCTGGCCGCCGTCCGCGCGGAGCTGCCCCATGTGGCGTACTCCTGCGAGCAGGGGTTCTGCGGGACCTGCCAACAGCGGGTGCTGGAGGGCCAGATCGACCACCGGGACGAGCTGCTGACCGACGACGAGCGGGGCGACTCGATGCTGATCTGCGTCTCGCGGTGCCGGGGCGGGCGTCTCGTCCTGGACCTCTAGGGTCTTCGCGGCCGCACCCCGGATAGGCTGTTCGCATGACGACCGGGGTGCGGCGCAGGATGGGCGTCGACGAGCGCAGACAGCAACTGATCGGCGTCGCGCTGGACTTGTTCAGCCGCCGCTCGCCCGAGGATGTGTCGATCGACGAGATCGCCGCCGCGGCGGGCATCTCGCGTCCGCTGGTGTACCACTACTTCCCCGGGAAGCAGAGCCTGTACGAGGCGGCGCTGCGCCGGGCCGCCGACGAGTTGGCGACCCGCTTCCTGGAGCCCCTCGAAGGGCCTCTGGGAGCGCGGCTGCTGCGGGTGATGGGACGGTTCTTCGACTTCGTCGACGAGCACGGCCCGGGCTTCTCGGCGCTGATGCGCGGCGGGCCCGCGGCCGGCTCCTCGACGGCGAACGCCATGATCGACGGGGTGCGGCAGGCCGCGTACGAGCAGATCATCACGCACCTCGGGGTGAGCGAACCGCCCGCCCGGCTGGAGCTGGTGGTGCGCTCCTGGGTGTCGCTCGCCGAGTCCACGGCGCTGATCTGGCTGGACGGTCGGCGCATTCCGCGCGAGGAGCTGGAGAAGCAGCTGGTGCACGACTTCGCGGCGCTGGCCGCCGTCAGCGCCGCGTACGACCAGGAGATGGCGGGCATCGTGCTGCGGGTGCTGTCCCAGGAGCCGGCGGACGGCCCGTTCGGGGACCTGCTGGCGCGGCTTTCCGCGTTCGCCCCGGATGTGCCGACGGTCCCGCCGCAGCGGCTGCCGAAGCCGTAGGACCGCTCAGGCGGGCAGGCCGTTGCGGTGGGAGACGCGGCGGGCGGCGGCCAGCAGGGCGTGGATCTGCGGGCCGGCCTGGTCGATCTCGGTGACCGGGCGGGGGAACGGCAGCCGGACGTCCTCGTGGGTGCTCGGGTATTCGAGCCGCAGGGTCACGCCGTACCGGTCCATCGCCAGCGGCACGGCCCGGGTCATGCCGCGCTCCGGGCGGGGGTGGACCAGGCGCAGCAGCAGCGGGACCAGTTCGGCGTGGTCGTCCACGAGATGGGTGAGCATGCCCGCCTCGCAGGCGGCGATCGGGTCGGTCTCCGCCTCCTCCAGCTCCTCCAGGGTGACGAAGGCGCGCCCCTCGGCGTCCTCCAGCACGGCCTGCCCGAACTCCATGCAGGTGGACTGCTCGGTGTCGGTGCTGTACGGGGAGGCCAGCAGCCCGGTGACCGTGACGCGGGCGCGCAGCCGGTCGCGTACGGGAGCGGCGGCGATGTCCGTGAACTCCAGGCGGGCCGGGACGCGTTCGGTGCTCGGCGCGTGGTTGCCGTCGTTCGGGGCGTGCAGGTGGATGTGGCCCATCGCGCCCGTGCCGTCGAGGCGGCGGACTTCGGTGTGCAGCCCGTCGCTGACCACCGTCATGGAGTGGGCGACGGTCAGGATCGACCGGACACGCTCGGCGCGGGTCGGCTGCGTGGCGCGGGGGCGGGAAAGACGCATCCGAGTTCTCCAGGGAGGGTCAGCGGAACCCAAGAGGCTACTTAGGTATGCCTAACCTTACCCACAGGGCAGTGGATGCGGGTAGTCCGGGGACACGAGTGACACACAGGCCCTGGTCAGAGCTGTAGTTCGGTACGCAGGGCGGCTGCGAGGCCGACCTCCGCGTTGTCCGACTGACCGCGCTCGAAGGCCCGCTGGTAGGCCTCGTCGCCGACGGCCGCCCGCGCCTGGAGTTCGCACCGCTCGCGGACCGGGCCCAGCTCGGGCGTGCCGCGCTGGGGGTGGCCGACCATCCGCCAGTACGCGTGCCCGGTGCCGTAGACCCGCGCGGCCTGGGCGCCGGCGCCCTGGGCGGCGATGGCGGCGGCGAGGAGGTCCAGCCCCAGCGCGATGCCGAAGCTGTCGCGGAGCCGGTGCTTGCCCGCGAGCATCGCCCGGGCGTGCGCGGCGGAGGCCTCCGGGCGGCCCTGGAGCAGGGCGATCAGGGCGAGCTGGTAGTCCGCGTAGGTGCGGGTCCAGAACTCGCCGCCGCGTTCGCAGGCCCGGCGCAGCGCGGTGGCCGCCGCCTCGGACTCGTCGAGCCGGCCGAGCGCGGTGAGCGCGAAGACGGTGACGAGGCGGCAGCGCAGCCGGTGGCCGGAGTCCCCGGGGACGCCCTCGGTCATCCGCAGGACGCGCCGGGCCGCCTCCAGGGCCGCCTCGGGCTCCCCGGTCATCAGCTGCGTGATGCCGGAGAGATACGTGGCGGCGAGCATGCCCTCGTCGTCCTGGTCGTACAGGGCGGTGGCCGTGCAGAGCGCCCCGTACTTCTCGGCGGTCGCGAAGTCGCTCTGGAGCAGGGCCGCGACGCCGAGGACCCACTGGAGCCTGGTCCGGTGAGGTCCCTCGACGGGGCCCGCGTCCAGGGCCCGCTGAGCGTAGTTCCGGGCCTCGGAGAGGTGGCCGCAGCAGGCCCAGAAGAAGCCGACCCGGCCCGCCATCTCCTGGGCGCCTTCGACGTCGTGGGCGAGCAGGTGCTCCAGAGCGGCGCACAGGTCCAGGTGGGTGTCGGACACCTTGTGGTACCAGGACACCTGGTCAGGGCCGGTCCAGCCCTCGTGGGCGCGGCGGGCGAGGCCGAGGAAGCTGCGCGCGTGCCGGTCGGCGGCGGCGCGGGCCTCGCCCAGCTCGGTGAGCCACATCCGGCCGTACTCGCGCAGCGTGTCGAGCATCCGGTAGCGGTCGCCGTCGCGCTGGACGACGGACTGGGCGACGAGCCCCTGGAGCGCCCGGTCCACCCCGTCGGGGGTGAGCGGTCCCCCGGCGCAGACCTCGCGGGCGACCTCCGCGTCGAAGTCGGTGCGCAGCGGGGTGAGCCGGGCCCACAGGAGGCGCTCCAGCGGGGTGCACAGCTCGTGGGACCAGCCGATGGCGGTGCGCAGGGTGCGGTGGCGGCGGGGCCAGGCGGTCTCGTCGGCGAGGAGGTCGAGCCGGGAGGTCCCGGGGGCCGGGGACGCCCCGACGCCGCCAGGGAGCCCGGCCGCGCCGGAGGAGCCGTACGCCCCGGGCGCGCCGACGGTGAGGCCCGGAGCGTCGAAGCGGGTGCCGATCCGGTGGGCGAGCTGGGCCACGCTGTGCCGGCCGATGCCCGCGGCGGCCAGTTCGATGGCGAGCGGGATGCCTTCGAGGCGGCGGCAGATCTCGGCGGCGGCCGCCTCGTCCCCGGGGGCGTCGAGGCCGGCCCGCGGGTCGGCGGAGCGGAGCCGGTCGGCGAAGAGCTGGAGGGCGTCGGGCGCGCCGTCCACCGGGAGCGGCGGCACCTCGACGACGTACTCGCCGCGGGTGCCGAGCGGCTGCCTGCTGGTGACGAGGACGCTCAGCCCGATCGAGGTGGTCAGGATCTCGGCGAGCAGGTGGGAGCAGGGGCCGCGGAGGTGTTCGGCGGAGTCGAGGACCAGCAGGAGGTGCTTGTCGCCGAGCCATTCGCAGAGCGCCTCGACGGGCATCCGCAGGGTGTGGTCGGCGAGCCCGACCGCGTCGGAGACGGTGGGGAGCAGCAGCCGGTCGTCGGAGAGCGGGGAGAGGTCGGCCCACCAGACGCCGTCCGCGTAACGGTCGGCGGCCGCGCGGGCGGCCCGGAGCGCGAGCCGGGTCTTGCCGACCCCGCCCGGGCCGATCAGGGTGGTCATCCGCCGGGTGGTCAGCGCGGTGTGCAGCCGGGCCAGTTCGGCCCGCCTCCCGACGAAGCTGCTCGTCTCCTCGGGAAGGTGTCCCACCTTGGTCATCATCACCGTCCGCGCGCTGGGGCAGGGTGCGCCGGCGGGCCGACAGCCGCGGGCCGGCCCCGTCCTCCCCCGGAGGGGTGGGCGGGGCCGGCCGGACGGTACCGGGTACGGCTGTCGCGGCTCCGTTGCCGACGTCTGCCGTCACCGTAGTGCCGTGGGAGGTCAGCGCAGGGTGAAGACGGCCGCCGTACGTCCCGGTACGGTGAAAGTGGCTGATTTCCCGTCGTACCTGGCTCGTTTGACCGTAAGATCCGCACCCTTGGCCTGGACCGGGTGCAGCGCGTACGTCTTCCCGGCCGGTGCGGCGAGCCGCTGGGTCGCGGTGTCCGGGGCGGCGTTGAGGACGACGACGAGCTTGCCGAGGCGCATGGTGATCACGCCGGGGGTCTCGTCCTTGCCGGAAAGCGGGAAGGACAGGGACGACTGCACCTGATCCGCGGTGCGCAGGGAGAACTCCTTCTCGGTGGAGCGGATGGTGAGCAGGTCTCGGTAGGCGGCCGAAGCCCCGTCGATCTGCGCGCACTTGGGGGCGATGGTGCCGGTGGCGGCCAGGAGCGGCTTGGCGTACGACCACTTGTCCCGGTTGTCGGCGGCGGGCGGGAGGCCCCGGCCGAAGCCGTTGCCGTCGCGGCAGTCCCAGTGCAGGGCGTTGAACCAGTCGCCGCTGTCGTAGGAGTTGCGGTCCAGGGACTTGGAGCGCAGCAGGTCGGTGCCCGCCTGGGAGAGCGAGGGCCCCTGGGAGAGGACGGAGGCGCCCATGGCGACCACCTGGGCCCTGGCCCGCTCGGCGGCCGTGGAGTCGGCCGGGAGCTTGAAGGCGAGGGCGTCGAAGAGGGTCTCGTTGTCGTGCGCGTCGGAGTAGGCGAGCGCGTCGCCGGGTGCGGCCGCGTATCCGGCGGGCGCCCCGTTGTAGTCGACGTCGGAGCCCTTGACCGTGCGCCCGGAGGTGTCGGTGAAGGTGTAGCCGGCGAGGTTGCCGGTGAGGCCGACCTTGATCAGGTCCTGGTAGTGCAGCAGCCGGGCCTTCTGCTCGGCGCGGGTGCCGTTGGCGGGCGAGGAGTTGGGGTCGGTGTAGAGGCCGGAGGCGAAGCCCTGGACGCCGGGGTCCTCGTCGAACGGGCCGCCGCCGCGCACGGCGTCGCGGGCCCGGTCGGAGAAGGTGGCGATGCCGGTGCCGGCCATGTTCTTCTGGGTGGCCTGGACGAAGCGGGCGTCATCCGCGATCTCGCCGAAGTTCCAGCCCTCCCCGTACAGGATGATCTTCTTGCCGTCGACGCCGTCCTTGGCGAGCGTGAGCCGGTCCAGCGCCTTGCGGACCTCCAGGATGTTGTCCTTGGGGTGGTGGCCCATCAGGTCGAAGCGGAAACCGTCGACCTTGTACTCCTTGGCCCAGGTGACGATCGAGTCCACGACGAGCTTGCCCATCATGGTGTTCTCGGGCGCGGTGTTGGCGCAGCAGGTGGAGGTGGCGACGGTGCCGTCCTCCAGGAGCCGCTGGTAGTAGCCGGGCACGATCCTGTCGAGGACCGACTTGTCGTCCTGACCGGAGGCGACGGTGTGGTTGTAGACGACGTCCATGACCGTGCGCAGCCCGGCCTCGTTCAGGCCCTGGACCATCTGGCGGAACTCGACCGTGCGCTCGGTGCCGTCCGGGTCGGAGGCGTAGGAGCCCTCGGGGACGGTGTAGTGCAGCGGGTCGTAGCCCCAGTTGAAGCCGTCCTTGGCGGCGGCCTCGCTCACGCACTCCTGCTGCTTCTCGGAGTCGGGTGCGGGGGCGGTCAGGTCGCAGTCGGGGGTCGCCTGGTCCTTCTTCTTCTCCGGGACGGTCCCGATGTCGAAGACGGGCAGCAGGTGGACGTAGCTCGTGCCGGAGTCGGCGAGCTTCTTGAGGTGCCGCATGCCCTGCGAGCGGGTGTCGGTGAAGGCCCGGTACTCACCGGGGTGCTTCGCCGTGCGGTCCGTGATCGAGAAGTCCCGGACGTGCAGCTCCTGGATCTGGGCGTCCCGCAGCGGGGTGGCGGCGGGCTTCTTCAGGCCGGACCAGCCGCGCGGCGCGAGCTTCGGGTCGGTGAGGTCGACGACGAGGCTGCGGGCGGAGTCGGCGGTCAGGGCGGTGGAGTAGGGGTCGGTGACCTTGTTGGTGACCAGCTTCTGGACGGTGGGGGCCCAGACGGTCACGGCGTACCGGTAGGGCTTGCCCTGCCAGCTCTTCTTCCCGGTGACGGACCAGACCCCGGTGCGGTCGTCGCGCTTCATCGGGACGGTCCGGCCGTCGAGTTCGAGCGAGACGGTACGAGCGGTGGGAGCCCACACGGAGAGGGTGGGCGTCGACCCCCGGAAGACCGGGCCGAGTTCGGCGGAGGCGGCCTTCTTGCCGTACAGGTCGTCCAGGATTCCGGCCGTCTGTACGCCGGTGGCGGCGAGCAGGGCCCCGTTGGCGGCACGCTGGGTCGCGATCAGCTGGCCCCGCAGGGACTCGCGGACACGGTCACGGTCACGGGCGTCCACAGTGAACGCCGGATAGTCCTTCAGGTGGGGGAACTTGGCCTTCTGGGCGTCGCTCAGCTCACCCTGCTGGAGCCGCAGCCACTGACCCTCGTCGGAGAGCGCCCCGTCGACGACGGAGATGCCGCCCTTCTTCGCGTACACGAGCTGCTGGCTGGTGGCGTCGGTGGTCTTCACCTTCCAGACGACGGTGTTCGCGTCGATCCACTGCGCCTCGGCCTTGGACAGGTCGGGGGCCGCGCCGCCGCCGGTCTGCGGGAGGAGGTAGCCGGGCTTGCCGCCGAGCATCCAGACCTCGTGGCCGTAGGTGGCGAGGTCGAGGGACTGGTCGCTGGGCAGGTCCTTCTCGTCGCCCTTGTGCAGGATGTAGCTGAGGCTGGTGGCCCCCTCCACGAGCGGCACCTCGAAGGCGACCCCGTAGGCGTCCTTCTTCACCGGCATCAGCGGCTTGGCCCAGTCGGTGGGCTCCTTGGCGCCGGTCCAGGTGTGCAGCCCCCAGCCGTCGTAGTCGCCGTCCGGGCGGTGGTAGTTGAGGACGGCCTTGGTGGTGTCCTGCGGCGGGGTCTCGGGGGCCTCGGCCTGCTGCCCGTCCTTGTCCTGCTCGATCCAGACCTGTCCGGTCACGCCGAGGTCGATGGTCCGCTGCGGTCCGTCGGCCGTGCCGTTCTTCTCGACGGTGTACGGGACGGAGTCGGTACCCTTCTCCAGGTCGATCCAGGCGAACGCGCCGTAGGCGGTCCTGCCGATGAACTCGGCGGTCTTCTCCCCGGACTTGAGCTGCCAGCCGTCGTAGTCGCCGTCGGGACGCTGGTAGTGGACGACGGCCCGGTCGCGCTCGACGGCGACGGGCTTGCCGGGCGGCGGGGCCTGTCCGGCGGTCGTGGAGGCGAGAGCGCTGGAGGTGCGGCCGGTGCGGTCGACGACGACGGCCTTGTAGCGCAGCGGGGTGCCCGCCTTCACCGTCGTGTCGAGGTGCTGGGTGACCTTGTACGGGGCGTGGTCGGCGGTGCCGAGCGTCTGCCACTTCCCGTTGCCGGCCTGGGCGGCGAAGACGACCCGGTTGAGCTGTCCGCCGTCCACGTCGGCGGTGATCTCGACGGTGCCGGTGGCGCCGGTGGCCGGGGCCTTCAGGGAGATCGCGGGCTTGGCGGCGGGGGCGCCGACGGTCCGGTCCGCCTTCAGCACCAGGCTGGACAGGGCGGGCACGGTGACGGTGACCTTCTTGTCCTTGCCGCTGCGGACCGTGCCGGAACCGCCGTACAGGGTACGGAAGTTCATGTCGGCCGACTCGGTGGCGAGCTGGACCTTCTTCGGGCTCGTGCCGTTGTTGGAGGCGACGAGGTACTCGTACGGCCGCTCGGTCGCGATGCGCGAGGTGGCGTACACCGACCCGTCCGCGAGCCGCTCGGTCTGGGTGCCGTCGCGCAGCGCCGGGTGCTCCTTGGTGAGCTTCGAGAGCGCGGCGATGGAGCGGTAGACCGGGTGCTTCGTGTCGTAGGCGTCCGAGGCGTGGGTGCGGTCGGTGCCGAGCTGGTCGTCGTCGAGGTAGTCGGCGGTCTTCGAGGCGAAGAGGGTCTGGCGGGAGTCCTTGTCCCCACCGGCGCCGGTGAAGCCCTGCTCGTCGCCGTAGTAGATCACCGGATTGCCGCGGCCGAGGAACATCAGCTCGTTGGCGAGCCGGGCCCGCTGCAGCAGCTCGGCGTCATCCGCCTTCGGGTTGTCCTGCTTGAGGAAGGTCCCGATGCGGCCCATGTCGTGGTTGCCGAGGAAGGTGACCTGCTCGTAGGCGTTGGCCTTGTCGGTGGTGTAGCGGAAGTCGTTCCCGTACACCGAGGCGAGTTTGTCGGCGGGAGCGCCCTGGGAGGCGAACTGCCGGGCGGCGTCCTGGAACGGGAAGTCCAGCGTGGAGTCCAGGCGGCCCCGGGTGACGTACGGCGAGGTGACCTCGGTGTCGGCGGAGTAGACCTCGCCGAACATGAAGAAGTCGTCCCGGCCGCGCTTGGCCGCGTAGGCGTCGAGCGCGGTGGCCCACTGGGTCCAGAAGTCCAGGTCGACGTGTTTGACGGTGTCGATCCGGAAGCCGTCGATGTCGAAGTCGCGGACCCACTTCTCGTAGATCCTCTCCATGCCCTTCACGACCTCGGGACGCTCGGTCCACAGGTCGTCGAGCCCGGAGAAGTCGCCGTACTCGTTGGACTCGCCGGCCCACGTCGAGTCGCCCCGGTTGTGGTACATGGTCGGGTCGTTGAGCCAGGACGGGACCTTCTTGCCGGTGCCGGGGGCCTGCACCGGGGTGTACGGGAAGGAGTCCCGGTCGACCTTCTTGACGCCCTCGCGGTCGTCGAAGGGGCGGCCGGTCCTGTCGAGGTAGGGGAAGGCGCCCTTGGGCTTGTAGCCGTAGGCCTTCTCCGCGTAGTCGACGGTGTCGGCGGTGTGGTTGGTGATGACGTCGAAGAAGACCTTCATGCCCTTGGCGTGGGCCTTGTCGATCAGCTTCTCCAGGTCGGCGTTGGTGCCGAAGTGCGGGTCGACCTGGGTGAAGTCGGTGATCCAGTAGCCGTGGTAGCCCGCCGACGCGTCCTTGCCGGTGCCCTGGACGGGCCGGTTCTTGAAGATCGGCGCCATCCAGATGGCGGTGGTGCCGAGGCCCTTGATGTAATCCAGCTTCTGCGTCAGGCCCTTGAGGTCGCCGCCCTGGTAGAACCCCTTGTCGGTGGGGTCGTAGCCGTGGTCGAGACGTGAACCGGTCAGCCCGCCCCGGTCGTTGGAGGCGTCACCGTTGGCGAAGCGGTCGGGCAGCACGAAGTAGAACTGCTCGCGCGTGAGGTCGTGCCGGGCCGACTCCCGGGCCAGCTTGGCGTCCGAGGGCGGGGACGGCGGCCGGGGCGAGGCGGCTGCGGTGGCCGCCGGGACGACGGGCAGCAGCGCCGCGCACAGGACGGCCACCGCCCCTCGTCTGAGGGTGGTTCGGGACACGGAGGGTGCTCCTCGGGGCTTGATCGGTGCGGAGACGGGCCGGTGGCGATGCCACCGGCCCGTTGGCGAGGGGTACGGGTCAGGCGCGCCAGACGTCGGCGGTCAGCGTGACCTTCCCGGAGGCCGGGACGGTGGCGGTGCGGTTGGCGCCGCTCTCCCAGGTGACGTTGCCGGCCGCGTCCTTGCGGACGTACTTGTAGGCGAACGTGGTCCCGGCGGGCAGGGCGACGTCGAGCTTCCAGACGGGGTACGCGGCCGGGTCGAGCTTGGGGGCGTTCGCCGGGTTCCAGTTGCCGAGGGCGGCCTGGTCGCCGGTGACGTGGATGTTCTGGCCGGGCTGGGTGGTGGCGTTCACGCCGAAGGACGCGCCGGAGGAGCCGTTGCCGGGGCCCGGGTCGGGGTTCGTGCCGCCGCCCCCGGAGCAGGTCCGGGCGTTGGCGTGCAGGGCGACGGCGGTGCCGGCCGGGACGGTGGCGGTGAACTGGCCCGAGCCGTTGACGGTGACGCCCTTGCCGGACTGGACGTCGCAGTAGTCGCCGGCGGGCAGCGAGGTCTGGAAGGTCCGGTTCAGCGCGGAGCCCTCGTGGTTG
The DNA here is from genome assembly GCF_000261345.2 of Streptomyces globisporus C-1027. Lineage (NCBI taxonomy): Bacteria > Bacillati > Actinomycetota > Actinomycetes > Kitasatosporales > Streptomycetaceae > Streptomyces > Streptomyces globisporus. The sequence goes on from NZ_CP013738.1 coordinate 2,024,025, forward strand.
ATGGCGACGTACGCCTTGCTGCCCCGGCCGAAGGCGATCTGGTCGCCGCCGTTGTCCCACCAGTTGGTGACGGACTGGCCGCGCGCCGCGTTGCGGAAACCGACCATGGAGGAGATCTCGCGCCAGGCGTGCTGGCACTTCCAGCCGTCGCTGTAGCAGGCGTTGACCTGGCCGCCGCCGGGCGGCCCGGCGTCGTGGTCGCTGAACTCGTAGCCGGAGTGGACGTCCGGGGAGCCGTAGGGGTAGGCCAGCATGAAGACGTTGGCGAGCGTGTAGGCGGAGCCGTTCTTGTAGTTGAGGGTCTCGCCGTTCCGCTCGGTGTCGTGGTTGTCGACGAAGACGCCGGACTTGCCGGACTCCATGAAGCCCCAGCCCTCGCCGAAGTTCTTCAGGTGGGCGAGGTTCTCGTTGAGGAAGACCTGCTTGAGGCTCCGCCCGTACCGGAACTCCTGGACGTCCCCGGTGCCGAGGTATTCGGAGGGCGAGACGGCCTCGCCCGCCCCGAAGATCGCCTCCTGCTTCCAGTAGACGTTCGGGTTGGTCAGCCGGGACTTGATGTTGGCCAGGTCGGCGGCGGGCATGTGCTTCGCGGCGTCGATGCGGAAGCCGTCCACGCCGAGCGAGAGCAGGTCGTTGAGGTACCCGGCGATCTTGCCGCGTACGTAGTCCTCGCCGGTGTCCAGGTCGGCGAGGCCGACCAGCTCGCAGTTCTGGACGTTGCCGCGGTCGTTGTAGTTGGTGATCTGGGAGCGGCAGTCGTCCAGGTCGGCGCCGGAGTAGAGGCCCGGGTAGTCGTACTTGGTGTACGCGGAGCCGCCGGTGCCGGTGCCGTTGCCCGCCGCCATGTGGTTGATGACAGAGTCGGCGACGACCTTCACGCCCGCCGAGTGACACGTGTTGACCATGGCGGAGAAGGCCGCCCGGTCACCGAGCCGCCCGGCGATCCTGTAGCTGACGGGCTGGTAGGAGGTCCACCACTGGCCGCCCTGGATGTGCTCCTGGGGCGGCGAGACCTGGACGTAGCCGTAGCCCGCCGGACCGAGGGTGTCCGTGCAGGCCTTGGCTATGGAGACGAACTTCCACTCGAACATCACGGCGGTGACGTCCTTGTCGCCCGGAGCGGCGGCCTGCGCGGGGGACGCGGCGCCGAATCCGGTGGGGACGACGAGGGCGGCGGCGCCGGCCACGAGGGCGAGCGCGGCAGACAGTGGTCTGCGTGCCATGTCTTTCCTCCTGCGGGTGGGGGAAACGCGGGTGACGGTGCAGCCTCAGTCGGCAACGCGCCATGCCCTCAAGGCTCCTGAAGGTTCTTGCTGCAAGAATGCAAACCTTGCTGCGGACCAGACCGTACGAGGCCGCCAGGCACCGGTCAACCCTTTGGACACGCTGCGCTCACATCCACGAAACAAGCCATTTTTCTTCGCGGTTTCTCGTTGCAAGGTCTTTCGCAAGAGATTGCGGGCCTGTTACGTTGCCTTCGACTCCGGTCCGGTCGGCCGAGGGTTCCGGGCCCGTCCGCAGGGAGGGGTTCCGGACTCCACGCGCCCGGCCGGCCGGGCCGGTCACGACAAGAGAGGCACCCGGAGTCGCTGAAACTCCCCGCCGGCCCTTCCTGGGCCGACTCCTGGTGCCTCTCCTGTGCGTGTCCCGCTCGGTCCCGCCGGACCCGCCCTACGCGCGTACCGCCGCAGTCGAGCCCCGTACCACCAGCTCCGGCTGGAAGACGTACTCCGTGCGCTGCACCGGGCTCCCGCCGATCTCCTCCAGCAGCGCCCCCACCGCGGCCGCCGCCATCGCCTGCACGGGCTGGCGCACGGTGGTCAGCGGCGGGTCGGTGAACGCGATGAGCTGCGAGTCGTCGAAGCCGACGACCGAGACGTCGCGCGGCACGTCGAGCCCCCTCCCCCGGGCGGCGCGGACCACGCCCAGCGCCATCAGGTCGCTGCCGCAGACGATGCCGGTGCAGCCCGCGTCCAGCAGGGCGCCCGCCGCCACCTGGCCGCCCTCGACGCTGAACAGGGTGGAGCAGACGAGCGGTTCGGCCTCGGACCGGTCCATGCCGAGCACGGAGACGGCCGCCTCGACGAACCCGTCCCGCTTGCGGCGGGAGGGGACGTAGCGCTGCGGGCCGATCGCCAGGCCGATCCGGCGGTGGCCGAGGTCGGCGAGGTGCTGGAGGGCCATCCGTACGGCAGCGTTGTCATCGGGCGAGACGAACGGGGCGCTGATGCGCTCGTTGTAGCCGTTGATCAGGACGAACGGCACGCCGCGCTCGGTGAGCGCGGCATACCGTCCCGGGTCGGCGGAGGTGTCCGCGTGCAGCCCGGACAGGAAGACGATGCCGCCGACGCCGCGCTCGACGAGCTGCTCGACGAGTTCGTCCTCGGTGGCCCCGCCCGGGAGCTGGGTGCAGAGCACGGGGGTGTAGCCGTGCCCGGCCAGCACCTGTTCGACGGACTGCGCGAACGCCGGGAAGATCGGGTTGGTGAGTTCGGGCGTCACCAGGCCGATCAGTCCGGCGCTGCGCTGCCGCAGCCGCACGGGGCGTTCGTAGCCCAGGATGTCGAGCGCCGCGAGCACCCGCTGACGGGTGGAGTCCGCGACGCCCTGCTTCCCGTTCAGGACCCGGCTGACCGTCGCCTCGCTGACCGCCGCCTGTCCGGCGATGTCGGAGAGGCGGGGCGTGGCGGTGGTCCTGGGCGCGGGGAGTGTCACACCGTCCACCACACCGTGGTGTCGGCGGGCAGCTCGGCCTCGGCGCCGTCCACGGTGACCGGGGAGCTGGCGAGCAGCACCCGGCCGCGGGCGGCGATCCGGACGGGGGCGCCGGTGGTGTTGACGGTGCAGACGAAGCCGGGGCGGGCGAAGACGAGGACGCCCTCGGGGCCCTCCAGCCACTCGACGTCGGTGCCCGCGCCGAGGCCCGGGTGGTCGCGGCGGGCGGCGATGGCGGCCCGGTACAGCTCCAGGGTGGAGCCCGCCACGCCGGTCTGCGCCTCGACGGACAGCTCGCCCCAGCCGACGGGCTGCGGGAGCCAGCTGCCGCCGTCGCCGAAGCCGTAACTGGTGCCCTCGCGGGTCCAGGGGATCGGGACGCGGCAGCCGTCGCGGAAGCCGTCCTGGCCCTCGGCGCGGAAGAACGACGGGTCCTGGCGGGCCTCGTCGGGCAGGTCGGTGACGTCGGGCAGGCCGAGCTCCTCGCCCTGGTAGACGTAGGCGGAGCCGGGCAGGGCGAGCATCAGCAGGGAGGCGGCGCGGGCGCGGCGCAGGCCCAGTTCGCGGTCGCCGGGGGTGCGGATCTGGGTGCCGAGGCCGGACGGGTTGGCGTACCGGGTGGCGTGCCGGGTGACGTCGTGGTTGGAGAGCACCCAGGTGGTGGGGGCGCCGACCGGGCGCATGGCGTCGAGCGAGGAGTCGATGACCTTGCGGAGCTCGGCGGCGTCCCAGGCGGTGGACAGGTACTGGAAGTTGAACGCCTGGTGCATCTCGTCGGGGCGCACGTAGTTGGCGGTGCGCTCGACGGTCGGGGTCCACGCCTCGGCCACGGCGATGCGCTCGCCGGGGTACTCGTCGAGGATGGTGCGCCAGCTGCGGTAGATGGCGTGCACGCCGTCCTGGTCGAAGAACGGCATGACGTCGTTGCCGAGCAGCTTGAGCTGGTCGTGGGTGCCGAGGTCGGGCAGCCCCTCGGCCTTGACGAGGCCGTGGGCGACGTCGACGCGGAAGCCGTCGACGCCCATGTCGAGCCAGAAGCGCAGGATGGAGCGGAACTCGTCGGCGACGGCCGGGTGTTCCCAGTTGAAGTCGGGCTGCTCGGGGGCGAAGAGGTGGAGGTACCAGTCGCCGGGGGTGCCGTCCGGGTTCACCGTACGGGTCCAGGCGGGGCCGCCGAAGATGGACTCCCAGTCGTTGGGCGGGAGTTCGCCGTTCGCGCCCTTGCCGGGGCGGAAGTGGTAGCGCTCGCGCAGGGCGGAGCCGGGGCCTTCGGCCAGGGCGCGCTTGAACCACTCGTGCTGGTCGGAGGAGTGGTTGGGGACCAGGTCGACGATGACGCGCAGGCCCAGGCCGTGCGCCTCGCGGATCAGCGCGTCGGCGTCCAGCAGGTTGCCGAACATGGGGTCGATGGCCCGGTAGTCGGAGACGTCGTAGCCCGCGTCGGCCTGCGGGGAAGCGTAGAACGGGGAGAGCCACACCGCGTCGACGCCCAGGTCCTTGAGGTGGGGCAGGCGAGCGGTGACGCCGGGGAGGTCGCCCATGCCGTCGCCGTTGCCGTCGGCGAAGCTCCGCGGATAGACCTGGTAGATCACCGCGTCCTGCCACCAGCCGGTGCGGTGGCCCGGGGCGTCGTCGGACGTGCCGGTGGAGGGGGCAGCGAGGTGCTGGGTCATGTCGTCCCTGGGGTGTCTGGGTGGGGAGCGGCGCCGGTGACCGGGTCGGGGTTTTCCGACGCCGCCGTGACGGGTGCGGTGGTGCGGGCGGGTGCTGGGCGTCCTGGTGGTGTCAGCCCTTGACGGCTCCGGCGGACATGCCGGTGACCAGGTGCTTCTGGGCGAAGAGGAACACCAGGGCGGCCGGGATGGCGATGAGGACGGAGGCCGCGGTCATGGGGCCCCACTGGGCTCCGTACTGGTTGACGAACTTCTGGAGTCCGCCGGCCAGCGTGAGGTTCTCGTCGCCGACCAGGAAGGCGGAGGCGTAGGCGACCTCACCCCAGGCGGTGATGAAGGAGTAGAACGCGGTGACGGCGAGGCCCGGCTTGGCCAGCGGCAGGATGAGCCGCCAGAAGGTGCCGAAGGGGGTGAGGCCGTCGACCTCGCCCGACTCGTCGATCTCGCGCGGGATGGTGTCGAAGAAGCCCTTCATCATCCAGGCGCAGAACGGCACCGAGATGGTGAGGTAGGTGATGACGAGACCGGTCGGCTGGTTGAGCAGCCCGAGGGTCGACATGATGTTGTAGATCGGCACGATGAGGACGGCGACCGGGAACATCTGGGTGATCAGCAGCGTCCACATCAGCCCGCGCTTGCCGGGGAAGCGGAAGCGGCTGACGGCGTATCCGGTGGTGGCGGCGACGAAGACGCCGATCACGGTGGAGAGCGCGGAGATGATGACGGAGTTGGCGAACCAGTTGAGGAACTCGGTGTCGCGGATGAGGTTCGTGTAGTTGAGAAACGTCGTCTCGCGGAAGAAGTCCGTGGTGGTCGCGTACTTGGCGGGCTTGAGCGAGGTCAGCAGGACCCACAGCACCGGGAAGACCGCGATCACCGAGGCGACGATCAGGGTGAGGTGCAGGGCCACGGAGGCGAGCGGGGAGCGCTCGCCGCGCAGGCGGACCTTGCGTACGGCGGCGTGCCGGGCGGGGGTGTCGGTCGCGGTGGTCACCAGTTGTCTCCCTGGGAGCGCAGGACCCGCCGGTAGACGACGGCGAAGACCATCAGGAGGACGAGGATCAGCACGCCCCACGTGGAGGACTGCGCGTAGTCGCGCGGGCTGATCTCGAAGGAGAACTTGTACGCCTGGGTCACCAGGATCTGGGTCGCCTCACCGGGTCCGCCGCGGGTCAGCAGGAAGATCACCGGGAACATGTTGAAGGTCCAGATGGTGGAGAGCAGGATCACCGTGGTGGAGACCGGGCGCAGTCCGGGCAGCGTGATGTGGCGGAAGCGCTGCCAGGCGGTCGCGCCGTCCATCTCGGCCGCCTCGTACTGCTCGGAGGGGATGGACTGGAGTCCGCCGAGGAGGGCGACCATCATGAACGGGATGCCGAGCCAGACGTTGACGGCGATGACCGCGAACTTGGCCCAGGTCGGGTCGTTCAGCCACGGGACGGCGTCGATGCCGGCGCCGCCGAGGACCTTGTTGAGCAGGCCGCGCTCCTCGTTGTAGAGGAAGCGCCAGGCGAAGACGGAGACGAAGCCGGGGATGGCCCAGGGCAGGATGAGGGCCATGCGGTAGGCGGAGCGTCCGGCGATACGGCGGTTGAGGATGTTCGCCAGGGCCATGCCGAGGGCGAACGTGATGCTCACGCAGGAGACCGTCCACACCAGTGTCCAGCCGAGCGTGCCGAGGAACTGCGAGCCGGTCAGGGCGTCGACGTAGTTGTCGGCGCCGACGAACTCGTAGGTGGCGGGGATCTCGTTGACCCCGATGGAGCGGGCGACGTTGCGCTCGTCGGCGTCGGTCATCGAGAGGTAGATGCCGCGGACCAGCGGATAACCGATGATCACGCCGATCACGACGACGACCGGGGCGACCATGGCCCAGGCGTACCAGTGGACCGACAGGGCGCGCCGGAGGCGGCCGGGGGTCGGCGGTGGGGTGCCAGTACCGCGGCTCCGGCCGCGGGCGGTGTTCTCGCCCGCGGCCTTCACCACCGACTGGCTGGTGTGGACAGCCATCAGTCGGCCAACCTTCCTGTTACTTCCAGTCCTTCAGGAGCTTGCGGTACGAGTCGCCGGTGGCCTTGGCGGCCTTCTCCGGCGTGGTCTGGCCGGTGAGGACCTTGGTGTACTCGATGCGCAGCGGCTCGAAGAGGCTGCCGCCCTCGGGGATCCAGGGGCGCTCGACGGCGGTCTCGACGACCGGCTTGAAGAAGCCGACGATCTCGCTGTCGACCGCTTCCTTCTTGGCGTACGCGGAGGTGCGGGTGGGCAGCAGGTTCAGCTCGCCGGCGGCGGTGGCCTGGCTGTCGACGGAGGTCATGTACTCGACGAAGGCGTAGGAGGCGTCGAGGTTCTTGGAGCCGGCGTAGACGGCGAGGTTGTGGCCGCCCTGCGGGGCGCCCTGGGCGGCGGAGCCGGCCGGGACCGGGGCGACGCCGAGGTTGTCCTTGTCGGTGAACTGGCTGCCGGTCAGGGTGTCGGCGACGGCCCAGGGGCCGTTGATCATCATGGCGACGTCGCCGTTCTTGAACGCCTGCATCATGTTCTCCCAGCCGTCCGAGGCGTCCGTCTTCGCAGTGCCGTCGTCGACCAGGTCCTTGACCGCCTTGAACGCCTTGACGCCCTCGGGCTTGTCGATGGTGACGCTCTTGGAGCCGGCGTCGACCATGTCGCCGCCCTCGCCGTACAGGAAGGAGAGGAAGTAGTACGGGTCGTCGCCGCGGAGGTAGAGGCCGGTCTTGCCGGTCTTGTCCTTGATCTTCTTGGCGACGGTCTTGAGGTCGTCCAGGCTGGCGGGCGCCTCGACACCGGCCTCCTTGAACATCTTCTTGTTGTAGAAGATGCCCATCGAGTCGATGACCTGCGGGACGGCGTAGGTCTTGTCCTCGTACTTGGTGGAGGCGACGGCCTGCTTGAGGAAGTCGTCCTGGTTCTTCAGGGCGGCGGTGCCGTCCAGCGGGGCCAGGTAGCCGAGGTTGGCGAAGTCCGGCGTCCAGGCGACCTCGGAGCGGATCACGTCGGGCGCGCCGTCGCCGGCCTGGGCGGCGTTCTTGAACTTGTTCTGCGCCTCGCCGAAGGGCACGTTGACGTACTTGACGTCGACCTTCGGGTGCTTCTTCTCGAAGCCTTCGGCCAGCTTCTTGAAGACCTTGTCCTCGCTGCCGACGCTGGAGGTGTCCCACCAGGTCACGGTGCCGGAGAGCTCGCCCGAGCTCTTGCTGCCGGTCTCGTCGTCGCTGCCGCAAGCGGTCGCCGCGAGCGCCAGGGCCGCGACCAGGGCGGTGGCCGTTATGCCACGTCGCATCTGAACTCCTTCAACTGCCGTACCGCTCCGTCGCGGCGCCGGGTCGACGTGAACGTAACAAGGATGAAAGACGACCGAAAGACCTTGCGGAAGATTTCTGCAAGCCCTGGTGATCGTTACATTCGCGTGTCCTCAAGGTTGCCGTCAAGCCCCTTGACGACCGCCGTCCACCCCTGGCAGGGGCGGGCGGGCCTGGCCATATCCGCAGGGCGACGAGCCGACAGCGGTCCGCGATCCGGAACCGCAAGACCTTGCAAGACGTTGCCGGAAGCACGCCCGAAACCCCTTCCCGTACGGCCCCACGCACAGTGGGCAATCCGACACGGGCCCGGTACAGTCGCATCCCATGACCGCACGGCTTGCCGATATCGCAACTCAGGCGGGGGTCAGCGAAGCGACGGTCAGCCGGGTCCTGAACGGCAAGCCCGGAGTAGCGGCGGCCACCCGCGAATCCGTCCTCGCGGCGCTCGACGTCCTCGGCTACGAACGCCCGGTGCGGCTGCGCAGGCGCAGCGCGGGGCTGGTCGGCCTGATCACCCCGGAGCTGGAGAACCCGATCTTCCCGGCGCTGGCCCAGGTCATCGGCCAGGCGCTGACCCGGCAGGGCTACACCCCGGTGCTGGCGACCCAGACCCCCGGCGGCTCCACCGAGGACGAACTCACCGAAATGCTGGTGGACCGGGGCGTCTCGGGCATCATCTTCGTCTCCGGGCTGCACGCGGACACCTCGGCCGATATGCAGCGGTACGAGCAACTGCGCGGCCAGGGTGTCCCCTTCGTTCTGGTGAACGGCTTCTCCGCCAAGGTGCAGGCGCCGTTCATCTCCCCGGACGACCGGGCGGCGATGCGGCTCGCGGTGACGCATCTGGTGGCGCTCGGCCACACCCGGATCGGCCTGGCGGTCGGCCCCAAGCGCTTCGTGCCGGTGCTCCGCAAGATCGAGGGCTTCCACGCGACGATGCGGGAACAGCTGGGCCTCTCCGAGGAGGAGATCGAGGAGCTGGTCCAGCACTCCCTGTACACGCTGGAGGGCGGCCAGGCCGCCGCCACCGCCCTGATGGAGCGCGGCTGCACGGCGGTCGTGTGCGCGAGCGACATGATGGCGCTCGGGGCGATCCGGGCGGCCCGCCGGGAGGCCAGGGAAGTGCCCCGGGACCTCTCCGTGGTCGGCTACGACGACTCGCCCCTCATAGCGTTCACCGACCCGCCGCTGACGACGATCCGGCAGCCGGTGACGGCGATGGGGCAGGCCGCGGTCCGTACGCTCCTGGAGGAGATCGGCGGAACCCCGGCCCCGCACAGCGAGTTCGTCTTCATGCCCGAGCTGGTGGTACGCGGCACGACGGCCGCCGGACCCGCAGGGGGTTCAGGGTCGGCCCCTCGTCCTTGAGACGCAGAACGTGCGACCGGAACCCGACCGGAGGATGATCGTAGGCAGAGGAAGCTCTATGGAAGACTCTCTGCCTATGGGTGAAACACAGGTGACAGCACAGGAAGGCCGGTCGACGGCCGGTCCTTCACCCATCGCGGCCGAGGCGGCCCCCCAGGCCGCCACCGCGTCGTCGACACCTCCCCCGGCCCCCGGAAAGTCCGGTTGGCAGGCCCGCATCCGTTCGCTGCGGACGCCCGGCCGCCCCCGGCTCTGGTTCGAGATCCTGCTCATCGCGGTCAGTTACTGGCTGTACTCGCTCGTGCGCAACGCGGTCCCGGAGCAGAAGGCGGCGGCGCTGGCCAACGCGGACTGGATCTGGTCGGCGGAGAAGTCCCTGGGGCTCGCCTTCGAGGAATCGGTCAATCACGCGGTCAATTCCGTGACATGGCTGATCGTGTCGATGAACTACTACTACGCGACGCTGCATTTCGTCGTGACCATCGGCGTCCTCGTCTGGCTGTTCCGCCGCCATCCGGGCCGCTACGCGGCGACCCGTCTCGTCCTCTTCGCGACGACGGGCGTGGCCCTGCTCGGCTACTACCTGTACCCCCTGGCGCCACCCCGTCTGATGAACGGGGCCAACTTCATCGACACCGTGCTCGTGCACGAGACCTGGGGCTCGATGGCGTCGGGCAACTTCAAGAACATGTCGAACCAGTACGCGGCGATGCCGTCGATGCACATCGGCTGGTCGCTCTGGTGCGGTCTGACGATCTTCGCCCTGGCCTCGGCGCCGTGGGCCAAGATCCTGGGCCTGCTCTACCCGACGCTCACCCTGGTCGTCATCGTGGCCACCGCCAACCACTTCTGGCTGGACGCGGTGGGCGGCATGGCCTGCCTCGCCTTCGGTTACGCGGTCTCCCGCGCCTGGTACGGCTCGCTGCCGCACCGGCTGCCGAAGTGGGTGCCCGGGGCGAGGAAGGGCCGGCTGACCGGCCTGCGCGCCGCCGCCCGCCTGCCCCGCCCGGCGTCCGAACCGGAACCGAAGGCGGAGGCGGAGGCGGAGGCGGAGGCGGAGCCCGCTACCCCCGGTGCGTCACGCGTCCCCCGGTGACCGTGAGCCGCACCGGCGCCTCACCCAACTCGTCGGCCGGGGCGTCGACCGGGTCCAGGCCGAAGGCGGTCAGGTCGGCCCGGTAGCCGGGCGCGATCCGCCCCGCCACCTCCTGCTCCCCCGCCGCGACGGCCGCGTGAGAGGTGCAGCCCTCCAGGGCCATCAGCCCGGTGAGCGCCTGTTCCGGGGCGACGGGCTCGGTGTCGTACGCCCCCGGCAGCCGCCGCAGCCGGGCGGTGGCGAGCACCTGCCGTACGTCGTAGTGGGCGATCGGCCAGTCCGAGCCGAGCGCCAGATACGCCCCGGCGTCCCGCAGGTCGCGGCAGCGCCAGGCGCGCGCGGCCCGCTCGTCGCCGAGCCGCCGGGACCAGGCGTCGGTGTGGTCGGCGCGGGTGTACGCGGAGTGGGTGGGCTGCATGGAGGCGATCACCCCGAGCCGGACGAACCGCTCGGCGATCTCGTGCGGCACGGTCTCGATGTGCTCGACGCGGTGGCACAGCCGCCCGCTCTCCCCCAGCGACTCGACGGTGTCCAGGACGTGCCGTACGGCCGCGTCCCCGATGGCGTGGGTGGCGGTGCGGACTCCGGCGCGGTGGAGCTGGGCGACGGCCTCGGTGTACGCGGCCGGGTCGGGCCAGAACGCCTCGGTGCCCTGGCCGTGGCAGTCGGCGTGCTCCAGCCAGGCGGTACCGCCCTCGACGGTGCCGTCCATGAAGAACTTCACCCCGCCGACCCGCCACAGCCGACCCGCCCTGCTCTGGAGCCGCACCAGCTCCTCCAGCCCCTCCTTGTCGACGCCCGGCATGCACCAGGGGGCGAGCCGGAGCCGTACGGGCAGGTCGGTACCGTCCTCCACGGCGGCCAGCAGATCCGGTACGGAGCCGTCGCCGAGGTCCATCACATGGGCCCCGGTCAGCCCGGTGGCGGCCATGGCGGACAGCAGCCCGACCAGCCCGGCCCGCCGCTCGGCGAGGGACGGCCGGGGCAGGAGCCCGGTGAACAGATCCATCGCGGCGTGCTCGATCAGATGCCCGGTGGGCCGCCCGCCGGGGTCGCAGACGACTTCGGAACGCTGGGCGAAGGTGCGGGGCCCGGTGATCCCGGCGCGTTCCAGTGCGGCGGCCGAGGCGAGGGCGGAGTGCCCGTCGTAGAGTCGGATGAAGGCGGGCGCGCCGCCGAGGGCCTCGTCGATGAGGGTGTGGTCGACGGGCTGGTCGCCGAAGGCGTTGTGGTCGAGCCCCCACCCGAGGACCCACCCCTCGGTGCGCGGGGCGGCGGCGAGGGCCGCCCGGAGCCGGTCGAGGTCGCGGACGGCGGTGAGGTCGACGCCGGTGGCCATCTCCAGGCCCCAGACGGGGTGGCTGTGGGCGTCGGTGAGCCCGGGGGTGAGGGTGGCCCCGGCCAGGTCGAGGTGTTCGGTGCCGGCCCCCTTCAGCTCCCGCAGATCCTCGGCGTCGCCGACCGCGACGATCGTGCCGCCCCGGACGGCGACGGCGGTGGCCTCGGGGCGGGCGGGGTCGAGGGTGCGGACCCGGGCTCCGGTGATCAGGAGGTCGGCTGCGGGCATGGTGGGGCTCCTTGCGTGGTGGTCAGCGGGTTACGGAGGTGGCGGAGGCGGGTTTTGGAGTTCCCTCCGGGACATCGGCCAGCTCGGCGGCGAAGGAGGCGTACACCTCGGGCCGGCGGCGCTTCAGCCGGCGGGCGAGGAGCAGGCCCAGCAGGAAGGTGCCCGGTACGAGCGAGACGAGGACGACGTTCACCCCGGTCGAGGCGCCGGTGAACAGCTCCACGTTGTACGAGACGAGCCCGATGGCCCCGGCCAGCAGCACGGCGGCGACCAGCGGGGCGACGACGGTGCGCAGGACGCCTTCGCCGTGCGGGATCTTCCGGAAGAAGAGGAAGACGGCCACGGCGGCGAGGAGCTGGAGGACCATGAGCCCGATCATGCCCGGGGTGTTGACCCACAGCAGGAGCTGCGCGTACGGATCGGCCCCGGCGGCGGCGAATCCGATGACGACGACCGCCCCGAGCACGGTCTGCGCGGCCCCGGCGACGTACGGGGAGCGGTGGCGCGGGTGGACGCGGCCGAGGGCTGCGGGCAGGACGCCTTCCTCGGCCAGCGCGAGCCCGTACCGGTTGATGGCGTTGTGGAAGGCGAGCAGCGAGGCGAGGACGCTGGTGACGATGAGGATGTGCATCAGGTCGGCGGCCCAGGCCCCGACGTAGGTGGTGATGGCGGAGAAGAAGAGCCCGCCGGGGTCGTCGGCGGCGGCCTGGACGACCTTCTCCTCGCCGAACGCCTGGATGACGGTCCAGACGATGAAGGCGTAGAAGAGCCCGAGGAAGGCGACGGCGATGTAGGTGGCGCGCGGGACGGTCCGCTCCGGGCTCCGGGCCTCGCGGCGGTAGATGACGGTGGACTCGAACCCGGTGAAGGCGGCGAAGGCGCAGGCGAGAACGGCGGCCATGCCGGGCACGAGGACGGTGCCGGGCGAGAAGGAGCCGAAGGAGAGCCCGCCGGAGGCACCGCCTTCGAGCAGCACCCCGCCCGCGAGCAGAACGAGAATCCCCGTCTCGGCGACGAGGAGGACACCGAGCACCTTGGCGCCGAAGTCGATGGAGCGGAAGCCGCCGTACCAGATGAGCGCCAGGCCGAGGAGGGAGACGGGCAGCCAGGGCACGTCGACGCCCCACAGGGCGTGGGAGGTGTCTGCGGTGGCGGAGCCGAGGAGTCCGTAGACGCCGATCTCCATGCCGTTGTAGCCGAGCATGGCGATGAGCGCGGCGGCGATGCCGACCGGGATGCCGAACCCGCGCGTGATGTACGCGTAGAAGGCGCCGTCGCTGCGGACGTGCCGGCTCATCGCGGTGAACCCGACGGCGAAGACCGCGAGCGTGATGCCCGCCAGCAGATAGCCGACCGGGGCGCCGATGCCGCCGAGCATCAGGGCGACGGGGGCGACCCCGGCCATGACGGTGAGCGGGGCGGCGGCGGAGATGACGAAGAAGGCGATGTCGGCGGTGCCGAGCGTGCCGCTCCGGAGGGTGGGCGCAGACATGTGCAGGGAGAGCCCTTCCGCGACGTAAACCTAAAGCCTTTCGGTTTCGGGGAATGTAGCCTCACCCCAGGTCATCGGGGAAGACCTTTCGCCGACGCAGATCAGGAGAACCACACATGGGACGGCCGCGCACACCGCTGCTCGACCGGGAGCGCATCGGTGCCACAGCGCTCGAACTGCTCGATGAACAGGGGGAGTTCAGCGTGCCGCAGGTGGCCCGCAGGCTGGGGGTGCAGACGGGTTCGGTGTATCACCATGTGGACGGGCGGGCCGGGGTGATCGAGCTGGTCCGGGAACGTGTCAGCGCGTCGATCGACACGGCCACGCTGGACCTCCACCCCTGGGACACGGCCCTGACCGCCTGGGCCCGCTCCTACCGCGCCGCCTTCGCCGCCCACCCGCACGCGATCCCGCTGCTGATGACGTCACCGGTACGGGCCCCGAAGGTGCTGGCCCAGTACGAACAGGCGGTCCGGCTGCTCCTGGACGTGGGCTTCCCGGTGGAGCGGGTGATGACGGTGATCACGGCCCTGGAGAACCTGGTACTCGGCTCGGCGCTGGACCTGGCGGCCCCGGAGACCATGTGGGAACTCCCGGCGGACTCCCCCGGCACGGAGAATCTGGCGGAGGCACTGGCGGCGATCGGCCCGGGCCGGGCGGACGCGGCGTTCGAACTGGCACTGGGGGCGTTCATGGAGCACTGCCGCACCCACCTCGGCCCACCCGCCGCCGATTCCGACCCGCCCGCCCCCTCCAGCCCGTCCGGCGTTTGAGGACATCTTTTCCGCTCGCGCACGTGGCGCCCGGCGGTTGAGGACCCCTGATCCAGCACCTCCGGGCGCACCACCCAGCCCCTCCGGCGTTTGAGGAGCGGGGTCCGGGGCCGGAGCCCCGGGAGGGAGCGCCGGGGCCGGCCCGGGGCGGAGCCGGGGCCTGGCGGGTGCGGAGCCGGGGCCTGGCAGGTGCGGAGCCGGGGCCTGGCGGGTGCGGAGCCCCGAGGAATCCCGGGCCCGAGCCCGGGAAGTCCCCTCAGCCCGCCGCCCCGTAGAACCGCTCCTCCACCACCGCCCGGGCCCGCCGCGTGGTCCGCCGGTAGTCGTCCAGCATGTCCCCGACATGCCCCGGCTCGTACCCCAGGTACCGCCCCACCGCCGCCAGCTCCCGCGGATCGGACGGGAACGTGTCGCCCGGCCGCCCCCGCACCAGCATCACCGCGTTGCGCACCCGCGCCGCCAGCACCCACGCCTCGTCCAGCGTCTGCGCGTCCTCCGCCGGGATCAGGTCGGCCGCGCACGCGGCGGCCAGCGCCTCGCGCGTGCGCGTCGTGCGCAGGCCGGGCTCCGCCCACCCGTGCTGCATCTGGAGCAGCTGGACGGTCCACTCGACATCGCTCAGCCCGCCCCGCCCCAGCTTCGCGTGGAGCGTGGGGTCCGCGCCGCGCGGCATCCGCTCGGACTCCATCCGCGCCTTGAGCCGGCGGATCTCGCGTACGGCGTCCTCGCCGAGCCCCTCCATCGGATAGCGCAGCGGATCGACCAGCTCGACGAAGGCCCGCCCCAACTCCTCGTCGCCCGCCATGTGTTCCGCCCGCAGCAGCGCCTGGCTCTCCCAGACCAGCGACCAGCGCCGGTAGTAGGCCTCGTACGACTTCAGCGTGCGGACCATCGGCCCGGTCCTGCCCTCGGGACGCAGATCGGCGTCGATGAGCAACGGCGGGTCCGCGGTGGGCAGTTGGAGCAGTCGCCGCATCTCGCTCACGACCGCGTTCGCCGCCCGCCCGGCCTCCTCGTCGCTCACGCCCTCGCGCGGCCGGTGGACGAAGAGGACGTCCGCGTCGGAGCCGTAACTCAGCTCGTGCCCGCCGAAGCGGCCCATGCCGATGACGGCGAACCGGGTCGGCAGGGTGTCGCCCCACTGTTCGCGGACGGCGGCCCGCAGCGCGCCCGCGATGGTGGCGGCGTTGAGGTCGGTGACGGCGGAGCCGACGCGGTCGACGAGGGCCCCGTGGTCCTGCTCGGCAGGGCTGTCCTCGGTGCCGTACGAGCCGATGAGGTCGGCGGCCGTCGTACGGAAGAGCTCCCGGCGGCGCACCCCGCGCACCACCGCGACGGCCGACTCCGCGTCCCCGGCCCGCCCCACCGCGGCCAGCACCTCCTGCTCCAGGTGCTCCCGGGTGCGCGGCGTGAGCCCCTCCGGATCGCCAAGGATCGCCACCGCCTCCGGGGCCCGCATGAGGAGGTCCGGGGCGAGGCGGCCCGCGGACAGGACCCGGGCGAGGTTCTCCGCTGCGGCCCCCTCGTCGCGCAGGAGCCGCAGATACCACGGGGTCTTGCCGAGCGCGTCGGACACCTTGCGGAAGCCGAGGAGCCCGGCGTCCGGGTCGGCGGAGTCCGCGAACCAGCCGAGGAGCACCGGCAGCAGCGTGCGCTGGATGGCGGCCTTGCGGGTCACCCCGGAGGAGAGGGCCTCCAGGTGCCGCAGGGCGGCCGCCGGGTCGGCGTACCCGAGGGCCTCCAGCCGGATCGCGGCGGCCTTCGCGCTGAGCCGGGACTCGCCGGGGGCCAGCTGGGCGACGGCGTCCAGCAGCGGCCGGTAGAAGATCTTCTCGTGCAGCCGCCGTACGACGGAGGCGTGCCGCTTCCACGCCTTGTTCAGCTCGGCCACCGGATCGGTGCGCATCCCGAGCGACCGCCCGAGCCGCCGCAGATCCGCCTCGTCCTCGGGAACCAGATGGGTGCGGCGCAGCCGGTAGAGCTGGATGCGGTGCTCCATGGCGCGCAGGAAGCGGTACGCCTCGTCCAGCTGCGCGGCGTCCGCGCGGCCGACGTACCCGCCCTCGGCGAGCGCCCGCAGCGCCTCCAGGGTGGAGCCGCTGTGCAGCGAGGCGTCACTGCGGCCGTGCACCAACTGGAGGAGCTGGACGGCGAATTCGACGTCCCGCAGCCCGCCGGGGCCGAGCTTCAGCTCGCGCTCGATACGGTCGGCGGGGATGTTGTCGACGACCCGGCGGCGCATCTTCTGCACGTCGGGGACGAAGTTCTCCCGGTCGGCGGCCCCCCAGACGAGCGGCGACACGGCCTCGACGTACCCGGCGCCCAGCTCGGGGTCGCCTGCCACCGCCCGGGCCTTCAGCAGGGCCTGGAACTCCCAGGTCTTGGCCCAGCGCTGGTAGTAGGCGAGGTGGGAGCTGAGGGTACGCACGAGCGGCCCGTTGCGGCCCTCGGGGCGGAGGTTGGCGTCGACCTCCCAGATGGTGCCCTCGACGGTGGTGTCGGAGCAGATCCGCATCATGTGCGCGGCCAGCCGGGTGGCGGCCTGCATGGCCTTGGTCTCGTCGACCCCGTCGCGCGCCTCCCCGACGAAGATCACGTCGACGTCGGAGATGTAGTTCAGCTCCCGCCCGCCGCACTTGCCCATCGCCACGACGGCGAGCCGGCACTGCGCGGCGTCCTCGGGCGCCGCCGTGCGGGCGATGGCGAGCGCGGCGCGCAGGGTGGCGGTGGCGAGGTCGGCCAGCTCGGCGGCGGTCTGGGCGAGGCCGGTCGTCCCGCAGACGTCCCGGGCGGCGAGGGTGAGCAGGCACCGGCGGTAGGCGACCCGCAGCGAGTCCGGATCGACGGCCTCGGCGAGCCCCTGCTCGAACTCGGCGACCCCGGGGTGCAGGTCGGCCGACTCGTACGTGACGAGCGCCTGCCAGTCGCGCGGGTGCCGGGCCAGATGGTCCCCGAGCGCCTCGGATGCGCCGAGGACCCCGAGGAGCCGGTCGCGCAGGGGCTTGGCGGTGACGAGGGTGTCGAGCAGCACCTGCCGCTCGCCCTCCTCCCCCGCCTCCACGATCCGGACCAGTCCGCGCAGGGCCAGATCGGGGTCGGCGGTGGCCCCGAGCGCCTCCAGGAGGACCGGATCGGACCGTACGGAGGCGAGCGCGTCCAGGTCGAGGAGCTGCTCGGCGGCGGACGGGTCGGTGAATCCGTGCCGCAGCAGCCTGGTGAACGTACTGCTTCTGCGCCCCGGCGCGGTCGTCATCCCGTGCTCTCCTGCCAGCCGAACCGATCTGCGTAACTGCTCGGCCGCTTCCCTCTCGGCGTCACAGCTCTCCGAGCCTAGTCCCGTACCGATGAATTCGGGGCAGCGGCGGAGTCCACCCACAGGGAGAACACCTGACAGCACCCCGCGACAGCACCACTAGACGCCCCCCTCGGAGGAACGATGTCCACGACCGAGCAGCCCCCGGCCACCCAGCTGGACGCCCGCTACAGCAGCGAGGCTGCGACGGCCCGCCCCTGGCCGGAGACGGCCGCCGTACTGACCGACGCCCCGCTGTACTGGCTCTCCACGGTCCGCCCCGACGGCCGCCCCCACGTCACCCCGCTGATCGGCGTCTGGTCGCAGGGCGCCCTCCACTTCTGCACGGGCCCGCAGGAGCGCAAGGCACGCAATCTGGCGGCCAACCCCGAGGTGGTCCTGACGACGGGTGCGAACACCCTGGACTCCGGCTTCGACGTCGTGGTGGAGGGCCGGGCGGACCGGGTGACGGACCACGAGCGGCTGACCACCCTGGCCCGGGAGTGGGAGGCGAAGTACGGCGCCGACTGGCACTTCGACGTCGAGGACGGCAGCTTCGTCCAGGCGGAGGCGGGCCGCGCCCATGTGTTCGCGGTCCACCCCCGTACGGCGTTCGGCTTCGGCAAGGGGGAGCCGTACAGCCAGACGCGCCACCGCTTCACGTGATCCGGGCCGACCCGACGAGGACGGTGTCACGTGATCCGCAAGGCCGTCCCGACGAGGACGGTGGCGTACAGCTCCTCGGAGACCAGGACCCGCGGGGTGAGCCCGGCGGAGCGCAGGACCTCCACCGCCGTGTCGCGCTGCCGCTCACCGGCCTCGACGAGCAGGCTGCCGCCGGGCGCGAGCCACTCGGGCGCTTCGGCGGCGACCCGGCGCATGACGTCGAGGCCGTCGCCGCCCCCGTCGAGGGCGACGCGCGGTTCGTGGACGCGGGCCTCGGCGGGGAGCAGTGCGACGTCGGCGGTCGGAACGTACGGAACGTTGGCGAGGAGTACGTCGACACGGCCGCGCAGGCCGCCGGGAAGGGGGGCGAAGAGATCACCCTCGTACACCTCCCCCATGTCGCCGACGTTGCGCCGGGCGCAGCGCACGGCGGCGGGTTCGACGTCGCAGGCGTGCAGTTCGGCCGTGTCCGACGCGTCGGCGAGGGCGACGCCGAGGGCGCCGGAGCCGCAGCAGAGGTCGACGACGACGGCCCGGCGGGGTGCGAGGGCGGCGGCCTGCGCCACGAGGAACTCCGTACGCCGCCGGGGCACGAAGACACCGGTGTCCACGGAGAAGCGGCGACCGCGGAACTCCGCCCAGCCCAGGACGTGTTCGAGCGGGAGCCCGGCGGCGCGGTGCTCGACGAGGGCGGACAGTTCATCGGGGGAAGCGGCCGCTTCGTGGAGGAGGAGGGCCTCGTCCTCGGCGAAGACGCAGCCGGCGCGGCGGAGGGCGAGGACGGTGGCGGAGAGGGTGGTGCTGACGGGGTGAACCGACATACGAGCGAAGCCTTTCGGGACATCCGATGGGCGCTCGACGATCGTCCTAGTCCGTCCGGTCAGCTTCGGCTGCCGCCGGTCGTCCGACGTGATCGCGTGGGGGTGAGCACCCAGCCTGATCCAGCGGTCATGGGTCTCACCTCCTCGGTCGATCGCGTCGTTCCCCGTGGCGTACGGGGGTCGTAACAGTACAACAGCCCGCTTCCGCACCCGCGGGGGGCGCGAAAGCGGGCTGTACGAGCCGTGCGGGTGACTTACAGATCCACGCTGTCCCGCAGCTTCGTCGGCGTGAGGAACAGCGACGCGATGACGCCGATCACCGCGATACCGGCCGAGATGAGGAAGATGTGGCCGGTGGCGTCCCCGTACGCGGCCCGGACGACCTCCTGGACCTGGGGCGGCATGGCGGCGACGTTGAGGGTGGAACCGCCGGAACCGGAGGCGGCGGGACCGATGCCGAGCTTCGCCAGCCCGTCCGTGATCTTCGTGGACACCTGGTGGGCGAGGACCGCGCCGAGGACGGAGACGCCCATGGTGCCGCCGAGGGAGCGGAAGAAGGTGATGGCCCCGCTGGCCGCGCCGATCTCGCTGAGCGGCACGGTGTTCTGGAGGACGAGCACCA
This sequence comes from Streptomyces globisporus C-1027, assembly GCF_000261345.2. Classification (NCBI taxonomy): domain Bacteria; kingdom Bacillati; phylum Actinomycetota; class Actinomycetes; order Kitasatosporales; family Streptomycetaceae; genus Streptomyces; species Streptomyces globisporus. The sequence continues at coordinate 2,043,430 of NZ_CP013738.1, forward strand.
GGTTCTGCATCGACATACCGACTCCGACGCCCACGCCGAGCATGCCCAGCGACACCATCACGAGCGAGGTCTCGTGGTCGATGAAGGACAGTCCGAGAAAGCCGAGGGCGAGGACCACGACTCCGGCGACGATGAACGGCTTGACCTTGCCGGTCTTGGAGACCAGCCGCCCGGCGACGGTGGAGGAGACGAGGACGCCGGCCATGAGCGGAATGGTGAGGAGCCCGGCCTCGGTCGGCGAGTAGCCGCGGCCGATCTGGAAGTACTGCCCGAGGAAGACGGCCCCGCCGAACATGGCCATGCCGACGGCGAGGCTGGCGACGATGGCGAGGGCGGGGTCGCGGCGGCGGACGACGTGGAGCGGAACGACTGGCTCCTTGACCCGGTTCTCCACGAGAACGGCCGCCCCGAGGATGACCACGCTCCCGCCGACCATCAGTGCGCTCTGCCAGGAAATCCAGTCGAAGTCGTCGCCGACGAAGGTGACCCAGAGGAGCAGGAGGCTGACCCCGGCCGCGATGAGCGAGGCCCCGAGGTAGTCGACCTTGGTGTCGGGCCGGCGGACCTCGACGAGGTGCAGGGTCCGGGCGAGCAACACGGAGGCGAGGAGGGTGAAGGGCACGGCGACGAAGAAGCACCAGCGCCAGCCGAGCCAGGAGGCGTCGGTGATGAACCCGCCGAGCAACGGCCCGCCGACGGTGGCGACGGCCATGACGCCGCCGAGGTAACCGTTGTAGCGTCCGCGCTCCTTCGGGCTGATCATCGCGGCGATGATCACCTGGACGAGCACCTGGAGCGCGCCCATGCCGAGCCCCTGAACGGCACGGAAGGCGATGAGCTGCTCGGTGGACTGGGCGAACCCGCACGCGACCGACGAGACGACGAAGAGCCCGATGGCTATCTGGAGCAGGAGCTTCTTGCTGAACAGGTCGGCGAGCTTGCCCCAGATCGGGGTGGAGGCCGTGGAGGCGAGCAGGGTCGCGGTGACGACCCAGGTGTACTGGGACTGCGTGCCGTCGAGGGACCCGATGATCTGCGGCAGCGCGACCGAGACCACGGTGCTGCTGATCATCGCCACGAACAGCACGATGAGCAGCCCGCTGAGGGCCCGCAGGACGTGGCGGTGGTCCATGGGCGCGGCGGCGGGGGCCCCGGCCGGGGCGGCGGCGGTGTCTGCTGCGCTCACGCGCAACCTCCGGAAATGTTCGTACGAGAGGCCCGTCAGCGGTGTCGGGACCGGGTCAACCCGAATCCGTGCACGACCCCGTACGGGAGGGAGAAGACTTCACCATACATGCACACTGGGCAATTTTGCCCACTGAGCAAGAATCTCATACCTCGGGGGATGCACCCGGGGGATAATGCCCCCATGGACAGCAGCACCGCGGGCCCTGGACTTCGGGAACGCAAGAAGGAAGCCACCCGCCAGGCTGTGCACGAGGCGACCCTGCGCCTGACGGTGGAGCACGGTTTCGACCAGGTGACGGTCGAGGCGGTGGCGGACGCGGCCGGGATCTCCCGCAGAACGTTCTCGAACTACTTCACCAACAAGGAGGACGCCCTCCTCTACGGCGAGGAGCAGCAGATCAGGGCCCTGGTCCGGACGGTCCGCGAGCGCCCGGCCGACGAGCCCGCCTGGCCGGCGCTGCGCGCGGCGGTGGCCCAGTTCGCGGACCGCGTGGCACCACCGGAACGCGAATGGGCGATCCGCACCCGCCTGGCGATGCGTCACCCCTCGCTGCTGGCCCGCCAGTTGGCCAACCACGCCGCCCTGGAACGCGACCTGGCCGAAGCGGTGGCAGCCCGCCCCGGCCCGTCGTCGGCCCCCATCCGCCCGATCGTCCTGGCGGCGGGATTCCTGGCCTCGCTCAGGATCGCGATGCGCATGTGGATCGAGGAGGACCTGGCGCGGGAGCCGGCGGCGGTGATCGACGAGATCCTGGACGAGATGGGGCGGGGGTTCGCGTGAGGGCGGGTTCACCGACGGGCCAGGCCCGTCGGTGAACCCGCCCCTCGGCAGCCGCGTCAGGAATCCGGCTGGTCGGAGTCCGGGCGGTCGGAGTCCGGCTGGTCGGAGTCCGGCCGGTCGATGCGGATCTCGTAGGCGATCTCCCAGCGGATGTCCGGCACGACGACGTCGGCCGTCTCCACGGGGCGGCCCTCGCGGTCGAAGTACGTGCGCTCGATCTCGATGACCAGATCGCCGATGGAGATCCCGAGCAGGTTGGCCTGTTCCCGCGTCGCACGGGCCGGGCGGGGCAGTTCGATGCCGGTGGCGATGTCCACGCCGATGGAGCGCATGCGCTCGACGACGCCGATCTTGCCGTGCGGGCCCATCTCCGGGAGCAGGACCGGCGTCCCGTCCGTGATGGCCATCGGCTCCCAGCTCTTGGCGAGTTGTACAGGCATGCCGTCGGCGAGGAACTCGTAGTCCGTCACGACGCACAGGTCGCCCGGCTCGATCGCCAGGCGCTCCGCGATGTCCTCCGGTGCGGGTACGCGCGCCACACTCGTGCACTCCCAGTCCGCCTCGTGGTCGAGCTCGGCCATGTCCGAGGCGAACGGACTCCTGTTCCGCTGCTCGCGGTGGCGTGAACGGACCATGCGCCGGCGCTCGCGGGCCCGGCGGACGTACGTACCGGAGCCGGCGCGCCCTTCGAGGATGCCCTCGATGATCAGACGCTCCATGGCCCGCTGCGCCACGGACTGGCCCACGCCATACTCCTCGGCGAACCGCGCCCGGGACGGCAGCTTGTCGCCGACGGCCCATTCACCGGCCCGGATGCGAGCCCGCAGCTTGTCCGCCACCTGCAAGTACGGCGTATCACGTGGCATTTGAGCAGCTCCGTGTGTTCGGCGTCGGTATGGGCGTCGCTGGTTGACAAAGCTAACCCATCAGGTTGAAGCTGAATACTCAGCATTACCTGGAGTGACCTTCAGTTCACAGGGGAGAAGTGTGCGCTCTGCAGAAGCGCGGATTGCGGCGCTGACCGGCATGCTCGCCGCCGCCACAGGCACCGAACCGCGTGTGGCCACCGACCTGGACGTCATCCGCGTCGAGGCCGATCTCCCCGCCGAGTTGAGCGCGACCGCCCACGCGGCCGTCCTCGCAGCCCTGGCCACGGCGGACCGCTACGGGCACACGCGCACCCGCGCCGCCGAGTACGTCTGGGCCGAGATCAGCAGAGAGGCGAACGTGACCACGACCGAATCCCCCGACACGGCCTACCGCGCCCTGCTCGGCCACACGATGACCTGCACCGCCTGCCGGACCGGGGCGATCTGCCCCGACGCGGCGAAGCTCGTCCGCGTCTGGCGGGAGACCCGCCGATGAGGGCGCCCGGCCTCGTCTGGCGGGAGACCCGCCGGTGAGGCCCCGGCCACATCAGCCCCACCACGCCCACCGTCCCGACCAGCGACGGAGGCACCTGATGCGCAAGACCCGCCAGGCGTTACCGACACCACCCGGGAGGCTCGAATGATCACCCTCTCCCCGACCGACGTCCTCGACTGCGAGGCGTGCTGGAACGCCCCGGTCGCCGCCGCCCGGCAGACCCCTGCCGGCCGTGACCTGCTCTGCGAGGAGTGCGCGGAGGGCGACTACCCACGCCGCGTCGACCTCTTCCCGCCGTTCGGCATCTACGGCCTGACGCCCCGCAAGCTCCTGAACGACGGCCGGCACGGCAGCGGCCCCCCGAAGCTCCCACCCAACCCGGGCCCGCCACTGCCCAACCCTCCCCCGGCCCCGTCACCGCCGGGGACGCCGCCGGTGTAGGGGGCGCGCTCCCCAAGCCGGGGGCGTTGTCAGTGCCCCTTGCTAGATTCCCTGGTGGCAGAAGACCGGTCAGACCTTCGAGGTACGCGGTCAAGGGGGGTGGGCACAAAGGTCCCCGGGAGCCACCTCGGGACTATGTTGGAAGCCGTGGATTCCCACCCCCCTCATCCGCCGTGAGCACGGACAGCTCTGCGGCCAGTTCCATACAGCGCAGGCGGGCCGGGGAGAATTCGTAGGGCATTTTGCCGGTCGCTTCGAGCACACTCATGGCTCTGCCGGAGCTGGAGCCTGAACCGTTCTCTTCGTTGTCGCCGGTCTCAGGGTGCGCAGCGTCCCAGGCGTCGAAGAGCGCGTCGTCGTCCGCGTCGAGGCCGGACTCCTCGATGACGGCGTGCAGGGCGCCTTCGAAGGCATGCCGTTGGGCGGCCACTTGAGCCACCCGTGGGTCATCGACGGCGACACTGTCGTCGAGTGCCTCCTCGGCGGCGTCGACACGATCGGATTCCTCCCGCAGGGCGGGGTGCACGGCCAGGGCGACGAACCGCGTGGCCTGCACGGCTGCTCCGAGCGGCCCGAAGATCCGCTCGGTGACCAGGAGGGTGTCCAGGTCGGCCTGGTGCAGGGAGCCCTCGGGCAGGCCCTTGAGGCGTTCGGTGACGAGGTCCGAGAGCAGCCCCATCCGGCTGCCTTCGACGCGCATCCGCTGCACGGCGGTCCGTTGGCGTCGCAGTTCCGCCTCCTGGGCGGCGAGGGCTCCCTCCACGCGCTCCAGCACGGCCTCGATGCCGTCTCCGCCGTGCGCGTCGGCGGAGTCCTCGGCGAAGGCCTCGCGGATATCCTCCAGCGCGATCCCGGCGTCGGCCATCCTGCGGATCCACAGCAGCCGGATCATGTCCTCGTACCCGTAGCGGCGGCGGTCATCGCCACCCCGCTCGGGCTCCGGGAGCAGGCCGATCTCGTGGTAGTGCCGGATCGCCCGCGGCGTACAGCCGGCGAAGGCCGCCGCGTCGCCGATCTTGACCTGACGGGGTGGCACGAAAGACGCGGGCATGGGCGAGGACCTTCTCTCAAGGGTCGAGGACGTACGTCCACCGGACCACATGCCGCTACGGAAGGTGCAACCCTTCACCTCTTCAGCACCGGGTCACACTGTGGACGGGCCACCTCGATGGAATCGGGCGACCCGCCCACAGTCACGTACGTAGGTACGTACGCCCTACAGCACCGGCAGCAGCGCCTTCAGCTCGAAAGCGGTCACCTCGCTGCGGTACTCCTCCCACTCCTGCTTCTTGTTGCGCAGGAAGAAGTCGAAGACGTGCTCGCCCAGGGTCTCGGCCACCAGCTCGCTCTTCTCCATCAGCGAGATCGCCTCGCCCAGGTTCTGCGGCAGCGGCTCGATGCCCATCGCGCGGCGTTCGGCGTCGGAGAGGGCCCAGACGTCGTCGTCGGCGCCGGCCGGGAGTTCGTAGCCCTCCTCGATGCCCTTGAGGCCTGCGGCGAGCAGGACCGCGTAGGTGAGGTACGGGTTGGCGCCGGAGTCGATGGAGCGGACCTCGACGCGGGCCGAGCCGGTCTTGCCGGGCTTGTACATCGGGACGCGGATGAGGGCGGAGCGGTTGTTGTGGCCCCAGCAGATGTACGAGGGGGCCTCGCCGCCCGCGCCGGCCGCGCGGGACGAGCCGCCCCAGATGCGCTTGTAGGAGTTGACCCACTGGTTGGTGACGGCCGAGATCTCCGCCGCGTGCTTCAGGAGGCCCGCGATGAAGGAGCGGCCCACCTTGGAGAGCTGGTACTCCGCACCCGACTCGTAGAACGCGTTGCGGTCGCCCTCGAAGAGGGAGAGGTGGGTGTGCATGCCCGAACCCGGGTACTCCGAGAACGGCTTCGGCATGAACGTGGCCTGCACGCCCTGCTCCAGCGCCACCTGCTTCATCACCAGGCGGAACGTCATGATGTTGTCCGCCGTCGACAGCGCGTCCGCGTAGCGGAGGTCGATCTCCTGCTGACCCGGGGCGCCCTCGTGGTGGCTGAACTCGACCGAGATTCCCATCGATTCGAGCATCGTGATCGCCTGGCGGCGGAAGTCCATGCCGACGTTCTGCGGCGTGTGGTCGAAGTAGCCCGAGCTGTCCGCAGGCGTCGGGCGGGTGCCGTCGACCGGCTTGTTCTTCAGCAGGAAGAACTCGATCTCGGGGTGGGTGTAGAAGGTGAAGCCAAGGTCGGACGTCTTGGCCAGGATCCGCTTCAGGACATAGCGCGGGTCCGCGAAGGACGGCGAGCCGTCCGGCATCAGGATGTCGCAGAACATCCGCGCCGTGCCGGGAGCCTCCGCGCGCCAGGGCAGGATCTGGAAGGTCCCCGGGTCCGGCTTGGCGATCATGTCCGACTCGTAGACCCGTGCGAAGCCCTCGATCGCCGAGCCGTCGAAGCCGATGCCCTCGTCGAAGGCCTGCTCCAGTTCGGCCGGTGCGACGGCGACGGACTTGAGGAACCCGAGGACGTCGGTGAACCACAGCCGCACGAAGCGGATGTCGCGCTCCTCAAGGGTCCTGAGGACGAATTCCTGCTGCTTGTCCATTGCCACATCCTTGCAGTTCAGACGGTCCGTGCACCACCGCCCGGGGTAGGGGGACACTTCAGTATCGCGACCCGGGATTTCCCCCAGATTACGCACACGGTGTGAGAGAGAGCACTCGGCCACCCACTACGATCGGCGACCGAGCAGCGGTCGGCTTCGGTGCCTGCTTCCTCTCCGGCTTTCCGCCCGTCCGCGCACCCCGGTCCACGGACCGTTCTCCCGTCTCCCGGCCCCTTCGCAGAAGGACTCCACGACATGAGCTTCGACCCCCGGTACCCCCAGCCGCAGGCTCCCGCCCCCGGCGCACGCTCCACCCGCAACCGGGCCATCGCCATAGGGCTGAGCGCCGCCGTCGTGGCCGGTCTCGTCGCTTTCGGCTCGTTCATGCTGCTGGACAACTCCGCGGCCGACGAGAAGTCCGACAACGCCTCGGCGGCCCACGACGGCAAGCACCCGGGCGGGCACGGCGACGCCAAGGGCGGGGCCATCGAGGGGCTGAAGTCCTGGGACGCGGCGAAGCTCGGCCGCCGGCATGTGGCGGGCACGGTGGACTATCCGATGAAGCCTCCGGTCGGCGGCGACCACAACGCGTCCTGGATGAACTGCGACGGCGACGTATACGAAAAGGCCCTCCCGGACGTCAACGCCGTCCACTCCCTGGAGCACGGCGCGGTCTGGGTCACGTACAACGGCTCGGCCGCCGAGACGGATGTCGCCGCGCTCGCGGAGCGGGTCGAGAAGACCCCGTTCACCCTGATGAGCCCGTACGCCGGCCAGGAGGGCGTGATCACGCTCAGCGCCTGGGGCAAGCAGGTCACCGTGGACTCCGCCGACGACCGGCGGGTGGACCAGTTCCTCACCGAGTACGTCCAGGGCGCCCAGACGCCCGAGCCCGGCGCCCCCTGCACCGGCGGGCTGGCGACGGTGCCTCAGTGACCGGGACAACAGACCCTACGGACCCGGTGCCGACTGCCGAGCGGCGGAAGACCGCGCGTGTGCGGTGGGCGGCCGGGGCCGCCGTGGCCCTCGCCCTGCTCTTCGCCGGGGCCGCCGCCGTCGCCTCCGCCCGTGACGACGGTTCGGCGCCGGGCGCGGCCGGTGCGCCCGCCCCGGACTCCGCCGACGCCGGGTTCGCCCGGGACATGGCCGTCCACCATCAGCAGGCCGTCGAGATGTCGTTCATCGTCCGCGACCGTACGGAGGACGAGGACGTCCGCCGTCTCGCGTACGACATCGCCAACACCCAGGCCAACCAGCGCGGCATGCTCCTCGGCTGGCTCGACCTCTGGGGGCTGCCCAAGGTCGCGGGCGGTGACCAGCCCCCGATGGCCTGGATGGGCGGCGGCGAAGGTGACGGTGGGCATGAGCATGGTGGGCACCATCCCAGCAGTGGCAGCGGCGGTGACGGTGTGCTCATGGCCGGGATGGCTTCCCGCGCCGAGCTGGAGCGGCTCGCGCGCCTCGACGGCCGGCAGGCCGAGGTCTTCTACCTCCAGCTCATGACGGACCACCACAAGGGCGGCGTCGCCATGGCCGAGGCGTGTGCGTCCCGGTGCACCGTCCCGGTGGAGCAGCGGCTCGCCCAGGGCATGGTCGAGGGGCAGCAGTCCGAGCTGGGGCTCATGCGCGACATGCTCACCGAACGGAAGGCCCGGCCCCGGTCCTGAGCCCGGGGCCACGGCCCGGACGACGCGCGTCAGCTTGCGTCCTCGCATCGGCGCACCCGAACGGGTGATTGCGGTCGCGCGCGCGTCCCCCGCCGATGACGATGGGTGCGCTCGGGGCCGTACGGCAGTGCCATCGGCACGCAGGAGGAAATCCCCCATGACGACCGCCAAAGACATCATGCACAGCGGGGCCCGCTGGATCCCGGCCCACGAGACCCTCGACCGTGCGGCGCAGCTGATGCGCGAGCACAACGTGGGCGCCCTGCCCGTCTCCGCCGACGGCGACTCGGACCGGATGGTCGGCATCATCACCGACCGCGACATCGTCGTCGGCTGTGTGGCCAAGGGGCACGACCCGTCGAAGGTCACGGCGGGCGATCTGGCGCAGGGCACGCCCCGCTGGATCGAGGCGGAGGCCGATGTCGACGCGGTCCTGGAGGAGATGCAGACCCACCGCATCCGCCGGCTGCCCGTCGTCGAGAACAAGAAGCTGGTCGGCATGATCAGCGAGGCTGACCTCGCGCAGCACCTCACCGAGGAGCAGATCGCGGGCTGGGCGGAGAAGGTCTACTCCCGCAGCTGATTCCCCGGCCGAGAAGCCGAATCGTGCGCGTGACAGCTGCCCGGCGCCTCTGGTCCGCTTCGGCGGGAGGGGGCCGGGCCGCCGTCCGTCCGTATACCCGCCGGGGGTAGGGTGGCCCGCATGGCGGGCAGGACGCGGAGCAGGAGCGTGACGTACGGGCAGCTGGCGCTGTTCGCCGCCCTGCTGTTCGGCATCGTCACCATGCACACGGTCGGGCATCCGGCCGAGCACGGCGGATCGGCCGCGATGTCGGCGGCATCGGCACCTTCGTCGGCTTCGCCGACCGCCATGCGCGAGCACCCCGCGCCGCACGGCTCCCCCGGGGCCGATGCCCCCATGAGCGGCATGGATCCGCTCTCCGTCTGCCTCGCCGTCCTCGGTGTCTGGGGCCTCGCCCTCGTCGGCTCCTGGCTGCTCGGGCTGCGCGCCGACGGGCGGCCTCTCGGTACGCCGGTGGGGGCGGGGCTCCTGCGCGTGCTGCGGCCGAATCCGCCGCCCCCGATATCGGTGCTCGCCAGCGTCTCGGTGCTGCGCATTTAGGAGTGGGCGTCTCACCTCCGCCCCTTCCCGAAACCACCGGATCACCCAGTTCTTCAGAGGTGTCTTCAGCATGCCCATGCACCAACTCCCCCGCCGCGCCGTGCTCGGCGCCGCTCTCGCCGTCGCCGGTACGGGAGCCCTCGCCGCCTGTTCCGACGGCGGCAGCGGCCACAGCGGCGCCCACTCCCCCGGCGGCGGGGCCCAGGACTCCGGTACGTACGTCACGCCCGGCGGCAAGGAGGTCGAGGCCGCCGAGGCGGCGCGTGGCTCCGGGCCCGTACGGAAGGTCTCCCTCACCGCCACCCGGACCCGGCTCGATCTGGGCGGCGGCACCACCGTCGCCTCCTGGGCCTACGGGGACCGGCTGCCCGGGCGCGAGGTGCGGGTGACGGCCGGGGACACCCTCGCCCTCACCCTGGCCAACCACCTTCCGCAGCCCACCTCCCTGCACTGGCACGGGCTCGCGCTGCGCAACGACATGGACGGGGTCCCCGGGCTGACCCAGCGGGACATCGCCCCGGGGGCGGAGTTCGCCTACCGGTTCGCCGTACCGCATCCGGGGACGTACTGGTTCCACCCGCACTCCGGCGTCCAGCAGGACCGGGGGCTGTACGCGCCGCTCATCGTCGAGGACCCGAAGGAGCCGCTGGCGTACGACAAGGAGTGGGTCGTCGTCCTCGACGACTGGGTCGACGGCGTGGACGGGTCCACCCCGGACGCCGTCCTCGATGAGTTGTCCGGAGGTATGAGCGGCGGCGGGCACGGCGGGATGGATCATGGCGCGCACACCATGTCCGGTTCCGGTGAGGACGATCCGGGTGACAGCGGTCCCTCCCGGATGATGATGGACGCCCGCAGTGAGCTGCTCGGGGGCGACGCCGGTGATGTCGCCTATCCGCACTACCTGGTCAACGGGCGGGTCGCGGACGATCCGGAGACGTTCCGGGCGCGGCCCGGGGACCGTGTCCGGCTGCGGATCATCAACGCCGGCGGCGACACCGCCTTCCGCGTCGCGCTCGGCGGGCACCGGATGACCGTGACGCACACCGACGGGTTCCCGGTCCGGCACACCACGGGGGACGCGCTGCTGCTGGGGATGGGTGAGCGGTACGACGTCCTCGTCACCGCCGGGGACGGGGTCTTCCCGCTGACCGCCCTGGCGGAGGGGAAGAAGGCGGCCGCCCTCGCCGTCCTGCGGACCGGGGGCGGGGCCGCGCCCGCCGCCTCCGTACGGCCGAAGGAGCTGGACGGGAAGCTCGTCGAAGCGGGGCGGCTGGTGCCGGATCCGTCGGTGGCGCTGCCTATCCGTCTGCCGGACCGGACCATCCGCATGCGGCTCACCGGTGGGATGGCTCGGTACGACTGGGCCTTCGACGGGCAGCCGTACGACGCGAAGCGGCGGCGGCCGGTGGAGGCGGGCGAGCGGGTGCGGCTCGTCTTCGACAACGGGACGGCCATGTGGCATCCGCTGCATCTGCACGGCCACACCTTCGCGCTCGGCGGGAACGCCGCCGGGGCCCGCAAGGACACCGCGATCGTGCTGCCGCACCGGTCGCTGACGGTGGACTTCGACGCCGACAACCCGGGGCTGTGGATGGTCCACTGCCACAACGTCTACCACGCGGAGGCGGGGATGATGACGGTCCTCGGCTACCGGGGCTGACCTTCCGCGACTCTCGGTGGGGCGGCGCGGACAGCCGCTCCCACCTGCGGTTCCGGCGGGCCGGAGCAGATTTTGCCCGGCCCACCGGGACATCGCGTCAGAAAGACGATTACACTGGCGGACGTGCCTCAACTACGCCTCGCACTGAATCAGATCGACTCGACCGTCGGCGACCTCGCCGGCAACTCCGAGGCGATCGTCCACTGGACCCGGCACGCCGCCGAACAGGGCGCCCACCTCGTGGCGTTCCCCGAGATGGTGCTGACCGGCTACCCCGTCGAGGACCTGGCCCTGCGGTCGTCCTTCGTCGAGGCCTCGCGGCAGGCGCTCCGCGCGCTGGCCGCCCGGCTCGACGCGGAGGGCTTCGGCGAACTGCCGGTCGTCGTCGGCTACCTGGACCGCTCCGAGCACGCCGCGGCGCGCTACGGGCAGCCGGCCGGCTCCCCGCGCAACGCCGCAGCCGTACTGCACCGCGGTGGGATCGCGCTCAACTTCGCCAAGCACCACCTGCCGAACTACGGCGTCTTCGACGAGTTCCGGTACTTCGTGCCGGGCGACTCGATGCCCGTCGTCCGGGTCCACGGCATCGACGTGGCCCTCGCGATCTGCGAGGACCTGTGGCAGGACGGCGGGCGCGTCCCGGCCGCCCGGTCCGCCGGGGCCGGGCTGCTGCTGTCGATCAACGCCTCGCCGTACGAGCGGGACAAGGACGACACCCGGCTGGAGCTGGTCCGCAAGCGGGCCCAGGAGGCCGGCTGCACGACGGCCTATCTGGCGATGATCGGCGGTCAGGACGAGCTGGTCTTCGACGGTGACTCGATCGTCGTCGACAAGGAGGGCGAGGTCATCGCCCGCGCCCCGCAGTTCTCCGAGGGCAGCGTCATCCTTGATCTGGAGCTGCCCGCGGCGGCGGCCGAAGCGCCCTCGGGGGTCGTCGACGACGGGCTGCGGATCGACCACGTCGTGCTGTCGGACGAGCCGGTCGCCGCGTACGAGCCGGAGCTCGCGGGCGGGTACGCGGAACGGCTGGAGGACGAGGAGGAGATCTACTCGGCGCTGGTCGTGGGGCTCCGTGCGTACGCTGCGAAGAACGGTTTCAGCAGTGTGCTGATCGGGCTCTCCGGCGGGATCGACTCGGCGATCTGCGCGGCCATCGCGTGCGATGCGCTCGGTGCGCAGAACGTGTACGGGGTCTCGATGCCGTCGAAGTACTCCTCGGAACACTCCAAGGGCGACGCGGCCGAGCTGGCGCGGCGTACCGGGCTCAACTTCCGTACGGTGCCGATCGCGCCGATGTTCGACGCGTACATGGAGTCGCTGGAGCTCACCGGGCTCGCCGAGGAGAACCTCCAGGCCCGGCTGCGCGGGACGACGCTGATGGCCATCTCCAACCAGGAGGGGCAGATCGTGCTGGCGCCCGGCAACAAGTCGGAGCTGGCGGTCGGCTACTCCACGCTGTACGGGGACGCGGTCGGCGCGTACGGGCCGATCAAGGACGTCTACAAGTCGTCGGTGTTCCGGCTGGCGAAGTGGCGCAACCGGGCGGCGGAGGAGCGGGGCCAGACCCCGCCGATCCCCGAGGCCTCGATCACCAAGCCGCCGAGCGCGGAGCTGCGGCCGGGGCAGGTCGACACGGACTCGCTGCCGGACTACGAGGTGCTCGACGCGATCCTGGAGATGTACGTGGACCGGGATCAGGGGATGGACGCGATTGTCGCGGCCGGGTTCGGTGCGGAGCTGGTGGCGAAGACGTTGCGGATGGTGGATACCGCCGAGTACAAGCGGCGGCAGTATCCGCCGGGGACGAAGATCTCGCCGAAGGGGTTCGGGAAGGATCGGCGGTTGCCGATCACGAATCGCTGGCGCGAGTCGTCTTAGTGGGGGTGGGTGGTTGCCGGGGGCGTCCGGCGGCCGCCCTTGTCCTCGAGCGCCGGACGGGCTGGGCTCCCGCGTGGGTGTCCGGCCCGTCCGGCGTATCGGTTCCGTCCTCAAACGCCGGACGGGCTGGAGTTGGCGGATTTGGCTGCGGGCCCGCCCGGCGAACCGGTTCCGTCCTCAAACGCCGGACGGGCTGGATGGGCCGCCACCACCCGCGACGCCTTCCCCTCGCCCCGGTCCAGGAATCCCGCCGTCGCCGCTATCGCCAGGCCCGCCACCGCCAGGATCGCGCCCACGAACGCCGGGGACGTCCAGCCCCAGCCTGCCGCTATCGCCACGCCGCCCAGCCATGCGCCGCCCGCGTTGGCCAGGTTGAAGGCGGAGTGGTTGGAGGCGGAGGCCAGGGTCGGGGCGTCCTTCGCCTTGTTCATGACCAGCATCTGGAGCGGGGTCGTCGTCATGAAGCCGACCGCGCCCAGCAGCACCACCATCGTCAGCGCCGCCCACTGCACGTGCACCGTGAACGGGAACGCCACCAGGACCACCGCGAGGGCGCCGAGCGAGCCGTACAGGGTCGGGCGCAGCGCGCGGTCCGTGAGGGGGCCCGCGGCCAGGGCGCCCAGGGTCATGCCGATGCCGAAGAGGGCCAGGACCAGGGTCACGGAGGATTCGCCGAAGCCCATCGCCTTCGTGGTCATGGCCGAGAGGTAGGAGTAGACCGCGAAGACGCCGGCGAAGCCGAAGACCGCGGTGAGCAGGCCGAGGATCACCTGACGGTTGCCGAGGGCGCGCAGTTCGCGGCGTACGTCCTGGTGGGCCTCGACGGGGATGTGCGGTATCAGGCGGGCCAGGGCCGCCATGGCCGCCAAGCCGATCGCCGCGACGACGAGGAACGTGGCGCGCCAGCCGAGGTGCTGGCCGAGGAGGGTGGCGGCGGGGACGCCGACGATGTTCGCCACCGTCAGGCCGAGGAACATCGTCGCGACCGCCCGCGCCTGGCGGCCCTCGGAGACCAGCCGGGCGGCGACCACCGCGCCGACGCCGAAGAACGCCCCGTGCGGGAGACCGGCGAGGAGGCGGCCCGCGACCAGCCAGCCGAAGTCGGGGGCGAGCGCGGAGGCCAGGTTGCCGATGGTGAACAGCGCCATCAGGAGCAGCAGCATCTTCTTGCGGGGGATGCGGGAGCCGAGGCCGGTGAGCAGCGGTGCGCCGAGGACGACGCCGATCGCGTACGCGGAGACGAGGTATCCGGCGGTGGGCACGGACGTGCCGAGGTCGTCCGCCACATTGGGCAGCAGGCCCATCATGACGAACTCCGTCGTGCCTATGCCGAAGGCGCTCACGGCCAGGGCGAGGAGGGCCAGGGGCATGGGAACCTTCGCAATCTCGGAGCGGGGGCAGAACGAAGAGCCGTCGCCTCGGCGTGGACGCCGGGCGACGGCTGAGTCTTCTTTATGTATGCGACTGGAACAAATTGTCGCAGACGTTTTATGCCGCGCGGTGAACGGGCGGTTGCGTGGCCGTGATCACAGCTCCACGCGGGCCGCGATCGGGAGGTGGTCACTGTCGGTCGCCGCGAGGGTCCAGGAGGCCATCGGCTCGACGCCCTTGACCATGATCTGGTCGATCCGGGCCATCGGGAACGAGGCGGGCCAGCTGAAACCGAAGCCGTCGCCCGCCGCGCCCTGGGTGGAGCGCATCTGGGCGGTGACCGCGTTCAGCGAGCGGTCGTTCATCGTGCCGTTCAGGTCGCCGAGCAGGACGACGCGTTCCACGCGTTCGTCGGCGATGGCCTCGCCGAGCGCGTCGGCGCTGTCGTCGCGCTGGTTGGCGGTGAACCCGGCGTGCAGCTTCACACGGACGGACGGCAGGTGGGCCACGTACACCGCGACCTCGCCCTGCGGGGTCTTGACCGTCGAGCGCATCGCCCGGGTCCAGCCCATCTTGATGTCGACGGGCTTGGTGTCGGCTAGCGGGTACTTGCTCCACAGGCCCACGGTCCCCTGGACCGAGTGGTACGGGTAGCGGCCGGCCAGCGACTTCTCGTACGTCGAGACCTGCCGGCCCGGGAGCTCCTGGAGGGCCACGACGTCCGCCCCGGATCCGGCGACCTGCTGGGCGGTGCCCTCGGGGTCGGGGTTGCCCGCGTTGACGTTGTGGGTGGCGACGGTGAGGTCGCCGCCGCCGCCGGACTTGTCGGTGAGCAGGCCGCCGAACACGTTGAGCCAGACCACGGCGGGCAGCAGGAGCGCGATCAGGGCGGTCGCGGAGCGCCGCAGCAGGCCCAGGACCAGCAGCACCGGGATGAAGAGCGCGAGCCACGGCAGGAACGTCTCGATGAGGCTGCCGAGGTTGCCGAGCCGGTTGGGGATCTGCGCGTGGACGACCATCAGCAGGGTCAGGAGCACCGAGCAGAGGGCCAGGAGAATGCCGCGCCGCCAGTAGCCCGGGTCGTTTCTCAGCCGGTCCCACAGGCCCCGGAAGCGGGATCCGCGGGCCCCGGGCTGCTCGGCGCTGCCGTTGTCCGTGTCCGCTCCGTACGCCTGCACCATCGCGCTGTCCTCACTGCCTTGCCCTGCACATCGCCGCGCCCTCGACCCTAGGTGATGAGCGGCGCCTTTCCCGCCGTCGACCTACCGGCCCGCCGGGGCGCCTGTGTGGCGGCCCGGCCGGTGCTCGGTGTGCGACGACCGTACGGAGGCCCCTCGGACCCCGTACGGAGACCAGGACGACACAGGCGGGACGAGGGGTTCCGGTCCGGGGCCGACCGGTGGGGCTTGTGACAGAACGATCACACTTGTGCCGCGGGGGCGAGCCCCTGCAGCAGGGCCGTGATGATGCGGTCCGCGAGGTCGTCGGGCAGCGGCGCGTCGGGGCGGTGCACCGTGCGGACGAGCATGGGGCCGACGAAGAGGTCGTCGATCAGCTCGACGTCGAGGTCGTCGCGCAGCTCCCCGGCGGCCACCGCGCGCCGCACCGCCTCCACCATCGCGAGGCGGCGGGGGGCGATGACCGTGCCGTGGTACTCGTTCCACAGCTTCGGGTGGCTCTTCATCTGCGCGAAGATGTTGTGCAGCAGCGCCGAGGAGCGCTGGGCGAGGCCCCGGGTGCGCAGGGATTCCAGCATGACGCGGAGGTCGGCGAGGCCCTCGGTGCCGGAGACCGGCGGGTCGTCGGGCTCCATGTCCCGTACGACGTCGACGAACAGCTCCTCCTTGTCCGACCAGCGGCGGTAGATCGTGGCCTTGCCGACGCCGGCCGTGCGGGCGATGCGCTCGATGGAGAGGCCCGCGAGCGGTTCGCCCGCCTCCAGGAGGGCGATGACGGCGTCCAGGATCGCCCGTTCCGCCGCGGCGGAACGGGGGCGTCCGCGGCGCGGCTCCGAATCGGGGACCTCGGCCGGAACCCCTGCCGATGTCCCGTCCGGAGCACCGGCCGGAACTTCTGCCGGAACCCCTGCCGGTGTCCCGGTCGGAGCCTCGGCCGACGTCTCGGCCGACGCCCCGGCGGACGCCCCGTCCGGTGCGCCGGGCGGCCGGTCGCCCCCGTTCCGTGCCCCGTGCCGGTCCCGCTCGCCGTCCTGGCCTTGCACCGTGAAGCCGCCTCTCGCCGCGCCGTCGTCGTCCCTCGCACGTCCGCCGTACGCCCCGCGTACGTCCGTCGCCTCGATTCTCGCCGACCCGGGGTCCGCGGATCGACGGGCCTCGTCGGGTCAGCGGCTCAGCGGGTCAGCTGTTCCGCCGGGGGGCAGGCTTCCTCGGGGGCCTCGGTCCTCGCCGGAGGGCGGCCCGGCAGGAACAGGCCGACGACCACCGCACCGATCAGGGCCACGGCCGCCGAGCCGAGCGCGGTCACGTGCATGGCGCTGATGAACGCGTCGTTGGCGGCGGCGGCCAGCGGCTTTCCGGCCACCGGGCCGAGCTTCTCCGCGACGCCGAGCGTGGCCTCGATGGACTCGCCCGCCACGTCCCTGACCCCGGCCGGGACCGCGCCGAGGTGGCCCTCGATGTCGCCCCGGTAGACGGTGGAGAGCACCGAGCCGAGCACGGCGATCCCCAGCGCCCCGCCGACCTGGCGGAAGGTGTTGTTGATGGCCGAACCGGAACCGGCCTTCTCACGGGGCAGCGCCTGCATCACAGCGACGGTGACGGGCGGCATGATGTGCGCCATCCCGGTGCCCTGGACGAAGAAGACGAGGCACATCACCCACACCGGCGTACCGGCGTCGAACAGGGCGAAGGCCGCGAGTCCGGCCGCGACGAGCAGCATGCCCGCCGTGCAGACCGCGCGGGCGCCGAAGCGGTCGACGACCAGCCGGGCCCGGGGCGCGAAGATCATCTGGGCGGCCGCGAGCGGAACGATCAGCAGGCCCGACTCCAGGGCGGTGTAGCCGCGCACGCTCTGGAGGTAGAAGGCGGAGAAGAACGTCACGCCCATGAGGGCGAAGAAGACCAGCGCGATGGCGGCGACGGCGGCGGAGAACGCGGGCTTCCGGAAGTACGTGATGTCGATGGCCGGGTGGCTGCTGCGCTTCTCGTGCCAGACGAATCCGGCCAGGACGAGCAGCCCGCCGGCGATGGCGAGGAGGACGGTGGTGTCGGTGAAGTCGGCCAGTTCGCCGCCCCGGATGATCCCGTACACCAGCAGGACCAGGCCCACGATGGAGAGCGCGACGCCCAGCGGGTCGACCTTGCCGGGCTTCGGGTCGCGGGAGTCGGGGACCAGGACCGCCATCGCGATCAGGGCGATCACGACGACGGGGACGTTCACCAGGAAGATCGAACCCCACCAGAAGTGCTCCAGGAGCAGTCCGCCGGTGATCGGGCCGATGGCGATGCCGAGGCCGACGCTGCCCGCCCAGATGCCGATGGCCTTGGGCTGCTCGTCGCGCTCGAAGACGTTCACCAGGACAGCGAGGGTGGCGGGCATCACGAAGGCGGCGCCGAAGCCCATCAGCGCACGCCAGGTGATGAGCTCACCGGGCGAGGCGGAGAAGGCGGCCAGGGCGGAGCCGATGCCGAAGACCAGGATGCCGGCGAGGAGGACCTTCTTGCGGCCGATCCGGTCGCCGAGGAGGCCCGCGGTGAACAGCAGTCCGGCGAAGACGAGCGTGTAGGAGTTGATCGCCCACTCCAGCTCGCTCTGGGTGGCGCCGATGCCGGTGGGGGCGGGGCTCGCGATCGTCTTGACCGCGACGTTCAGGATCGAGTTGTCCAGCACCACGATGAGCAGGCTGAACATGAGGACGGCGAGGATCCACCAGCGGCGGCGGTGGATCGCCTCGGGAACACGGGGCGCGGCGGCGGGAGCGCCGGACGGTATGGACATGGGGAGAGCCTAGACGTCATTTCGATACGAGACCGTCTCGTATTGTTAAAGCTTTCCCCAACGGGGCCGTACGGCTTTCCCCCATGAAGCCGTACGGAGGGGTGTGTGCGGGCCCACTTCACGAGGGGCGGGGCGGGATGCCACCATGGAAGGGATCCGGGGACGCCGACAGGGCGCCTCGAGATGACGAAGGAGCCGTTGGCCATGTCGCTTCAGGCTGCGCAGAATCAGTCCTCCCCCGCGGGCCCGTCCGCCGACAGCAGCAAAGCGCTGTACGGAGGGAAGTCCACCCGCCGCATCACCGTCCACGACATCGCCGCCGCCACCGAGCGCGGCGAGAAGTGGCCCATGCTCACCGCCTACGACGCGATGACCGCGTCCGTCTTCGACGAGGCCGGGATCCCGGTCATGCTCGTCGGGGACTCGATGGGCAACGTCCACCTCGGCTACGAGACCACCGTGCCCGTCACGATGGACGAGATCGCCCTGCTGTCCGCCGCCGTCGTACGCGGCACCAAGCGCGCCATGGTCGTCGCCGACCTGCCCTTCGGCTCGTACCAGGAAGGTCCCGTCCAGGCGCTCCGCAACGCCACCCGGCTGATCAAGGAGTCGGGCGTCGGCGCGGTCAAGCTGGAGGGCGGCGAGCGGTCCCACGAGCAGATCCGGCTGCTGGTCGAGGCCGGTATCCCGGTCATGGCCCACATCGGCCTGACCCCGCAGTCCGTCAACGCGATGGGCTACCGGGTCCAGGGCCGCGGCGAGGAGGCCGCCCAGCAGCTGCTGCGGGACGCCAAGGCCGTCCAGGACGCGGGCGCGTTCGCCGTCGTGCTGGAGCTGGTCCCCGCCGAGCTGGCCGCCGAGGTCACCCGTACGCTGCACATCCCGACCGTCGGCATCGGCGCCGGGGCCGGGACCGACGCGCAGGTGCTCGTCTACACGGACATGGTCGGGCTGACCGGCGGCAAGGTGCCCCGCTTCACCAAGCAGTACGCGAATCTGCGCCAGGTCCTCGGTGACGCGGCGAAGGAGTTCGCCGACGAGGTCGTCGGGGGCACGTTCCCGGCGGCGGAGCACACCTTCCACTGATCCACCCGGCCGCCGCCGCTCCTTGACGGCGGCTCCCACCAGCCATTTCCCGCACCACCGACAGCCCGCCGACATCCCCCATCGGCGGGCTGTCGCGCGTCTGCCGCCCCGCGCCGGTCCGTGTCGGCGGGCTGTCGGTGAGCTGTCGGTGGACGCTGGTCTGCTGGTGGGCATGGAACGAATCGACAAGAACCCCAGCAGCGGCCGGAACGCCGTCGAGGTGCGGGGGCTGGTCAAGCACTACGGCGAGACCAAAGCTCTGGACGGCGTGGACCTCGATGTGCGCGAGGGCACCGTCCTCGGTGTGCTCGGCCCCAACGGCGCCGGCAAGACCACCCTCGTACGCTGCCTGTCCACCCTGATCACCCCCGACGCCGGCCACGCGGTCGTCGCGGGCTACGACGTGGTGAAGCAGCCCCGGCAGCTCCGCCGCACCATCGGCCTGACCGGGCAGTACGCCTCGGTCGACGAGAAGCTCTCCGGCTGGGAGAACCTCTACATGATCGGGCGGCTGCTCGATCTGCCCCGCAAGCAGGCCCGGGCCCGCGCCGACGAGCTGCTGGAGCGGTTCTCGCTCACCGAGGCCGCCAAGCGGGCGTGCATGGAGTACTCCGGCGGGATGCGCCGCCGCCTCGACCTGGCCGCCTCGATGATCGGCAGCCCTGCCGTGCTGTATCTGGACGAGCCGACGACGGGGCTCGACCCCCGGACCCGTAACGAGGTCTGGGACGAGGTGCAGCGGATGGTCGCCGAGGGCGCCACCGTCCTGCTGACCACGCAGTACATGGAGGAGGCCGAGCAGCTCGCCAAGGAGCTGACGGTCATCGACCGGGGGAAGATCATCGCCCGGGGCGGGGTCGACGAGCTGAAGGCCAAGGTCGGCGGCCGCACCCTGCACATCCGGCCCTCGGACCCGGCGGAGCTCGCCGCGATGGCGCAGGCGATCCGGGAAGCCGGACTCGACGGCGTCGCCGGGGCGCAGGCCGTTCCGGACGAGGGGCTGCTGTACGTACCGATCCTCAGCGACGAGCAGCTGACCGCCGTCATCGGGCTGCTGGGTGTGCGCGGCTTCTCGCTCGCCCATGTCTCCACCGCCCTGCCCAGCCTCGACGAGGTGTTCCTCGCGATCACCGGCGACAAGGCCGCCCACCTCTCCGACCAGGCTCCCCAGGAGGTCGCCGCATGAGCACCACCACCACTGCACCGACCGCCGCGCCCTCCGGCTCCCCGAGCACCGCACCCGTGAAGGCGGCCGCGGCGGACGAGGGCCGGATCGGGCTGCGGGCCAACCTCCGGCACATCGGGGCCCTGGCGCGGCGCAACCTGCTCCAGATCAAGAAGGACCCGGAGTCGATGTTCGACGTCCTTCTGATGCCGATCATCTTCATCCTGCTGTTCGTGTACGTCTTCGGCGGCTCGGTCGGCGCCAGCCTCGGCGGGAACCGGCAGGAGTACGTGAACTACCTGGTGCCGGGGCTGATGGCGATGATGGGGCTGAACATCGCCATGGCCGTCGGGACCGGCGTCAACGACGACTTCCGCAAGGGGGTCATGGACCGGTTCCGGACGATGCCGATCGCCCGGTCATCCGTGCTCATCGCCAAGATCGTGGTCGAGCTGGGCCGGCTGATGGTCGCCATGTTCATCCTGCTCGTCATGGGGTTCGTCGTCGGCATGGAGCTGCACGGCTCGGTGTTCGGGCTCCTCGCGGCGGTCGCGCTGTCGGCGGTGTTCGGCGCCGCCATCATGTGGATCTTCATCCTGCTCGGGCTGTCCATGAAGACGGCCCAGGCTGTTCAAGGGACGGCGATGCTCGTGCTGATGCCCCTGCAGTTCGGTTCCTCGATCTTCGTGCCGACCCAGACCATGCCGGGCTGGCTCCAGGCGTTCACCGACTACAACCCGCTCTCCAACCTCGCCGACGCGGCGCGGGCGCTCATGCAGGGCGGCCCGGTCGGCGACTCGGTCTGGTGGACGCTCGCCTGGGCCGCCGGCATCACGCTGGTGATGGCTCCGCTGGCGGTGGCCAAGTTCCGCAAGAAGGCCTGAGCTGAGGGGATGAGCGGAGGGGCTGTCACGCCGACGAGTGCGCCCGCCGGTACGTCTCCGCCAGGGCGGTGGCCTCGTCGAAGGTGAGGCCACCGCCCTGCTCGTACGCCGCCGTGTACACCGCTCCGTCGCCGAGCCTGTCCCGGGCGGCCTGCTCGGTGAGCGCCCAGTTGCGTCTCTCCATCACGGTCGGCACGTGCCCCTTCGGCAGGAGCGTCTCCTGAAACCCGAGCAGCCGGACGGCGTCCCACGCCGCGTCGGCGTCTTCGAACCCGACGATCGCCTGGGCCATGGCCGTCACATAGGCCGACGGCATCTGCGGGGCCACCATCATCGACAGTGGTTCCCGCGCGCTCTCCAGCGCGGTCAGCGCGTTGGAGAGCGCGGACACGTGGTCGCCGTCGAGATTGTCGAGCCAGGCCAGCACGCCGTGGACGAAGCCGCCGAAGATGGCGACGTCCCGGTCCTTGAAGTCCTCCCGGACCAGATGCGTCTGCTGCCGGGCCTCGTCCACCTGCCCCTGGAGCCCGAGGACGAACGCCAGATGCATCCGGGCCATCGGCATCGCCTCGTGGCCCAGGTCGCGGCCGTTCTCGGTGACGTCGCGCAGGATGGCCTCGGCCTCCGGGAGCCGTTCGAGCTCGATGAGGGATCCGGCGTACCGCGCCCGCAGCAGGGCCGCCTGGCTCTGGGCTCCGATCTTCCGCGCGTACTCCACGGCCTCCCGGTAGTCGTCCAGGGCGGCCAGGAAGCGGCCCGCCCGCTCGTTGGCCTCGCCCCGGGCGGAGAGCGCCTCGGCGGCTCCCCAGTCGTCGCCGAGCCGGGTGTAGATCTCCAGGCTCTCGTCGGCGTCGGCGCGCGCTTCCGCCACCCGCTCGGGGCTGTTGGACCGGATGTTGGCGCGGGTGTGCAGCGCGGAACCCAGCTCCCACTCACCACCGTGGACCCGCGAGGCCCGGACCGTCTCGTCGAGAACCGTGTTCAGCCGGTCCTCGTCACCCGCGATCATATTCGCGAACAGCCACAGCGTCCCGGGCAGCCGGCAGGTCTGCGGCATGCCGGGCTGGTAGGTGTCGGCGATGATCCGCAGCCGCTCCTTGCCCTCCGGGCTCGACCAGGTGCTGATCGCGTCGTCCACACCGGCCAGTTGGAGGAGCGCCGCTCCACGCCGCGCCTCCGCGAGCTGGTCGTCGTCCATCGGCGGCGGCCGGTCGATGGGGTGCTCCAGGAGCGCCGGGGCCCGGACGCCGGGCGCCGCGAAGGGGTCGGGGCCGAGCGCCGCCACGGACGCGCTCCACTGGCCTGCGTCCGAGCGCAGGTCCCGCAGCATCCAGTACCAGGCCATCGAGAGCACGATGCACAGCGCCTCGTGCTCGTCCCGGGCGGTGACGGCGTGGCGCAGCGCGGTGCGCAGGTTCTCGTACTCGCGCTGGAGGACCACGATGGCCTCGCGCTGGCCGCTGCCGCGCACCCGGGGGCCGGTGATCCGGGCCAGCTCCCGGAAGTGGACGAGGTGGCGCCGCTCGACGGCCTCCCTCTCGCCCGCCTCCGCCAGGCGCTCGGCGGCGTACTCACCGACCGTTTCCAGCAGCCGGTAGCGCATCTCCCCGTCGTCGCCGGGTGCGGCGACGACCAGGGACTTGTCGACGAGGGAGCCGAGCAGGGCGGCCACGTCGAGGCTGTCGACGGCGGGGCCGCCCGGCCCGGCGGGCAGGGCGCAGACCTCCTCGGCGGCGGCCAGCGAGCAGCCTCCGGCGAAGACGGAGAGGCGGCGGAGCACGGCGCGTTCGGCGGCGTCCAGCAGGTCCCAGGACCAGTCGACGACGGCGCGCAGGGTCTGCTGGCGGGGCAGCACGGTGCGGCTGCCGTTGGTGAGCAGGCGGAAGCGGTCGTCGAGACGGTCGGCGATCTGGCGCGGGGTGAGCATCCGCAGCCGGGCGGCGGCGAGTTCGATGGCGAGCGGCAGCCCGTCGAGCCGCCGGCAGATCTCGGCGCAGGCGGTGGCGGTCGCCTCGTCGGCGTCGGTACGGAAGCCGGGCCGGGCCGCCGTCCCGCGCTCGGCGAGGAGGCGCAGGGCCATCGGGTCGGGCAGCGGGTCGACGGGGCGGACGAACTCGCCCGGTACACCGAGGGGTTCGCGGCTGGTGGCGAGGACGGTGAGCTGGGGGCAGTGGGTGAGGAGGTGGTCGGTGAGGGCGGCGGCGGCCCCGACAACGTGCTCGCAGTTGTCCAGCAGAAGCAGCATCCGGCGCGGGGCGCAGTGCTCGGTGAGGCGGACGAGGGGGTCGCCGCCGGTGCGGTCGGTGGCCCGCAATTCCTCGGCCCCGGCCCCGCGCAGCACGGTCTCGCGGGCGCCGAGCGCGGTCAGGACGGCTTCGGGAACGGTGTCCGGGTCGTCGACGGGGGCGAGTTCGGCGAGCCAGACGCCGTCGGGCCAGGCGTGGGGCGCAGCCTCCGCGGTCTCCTGGGACAGCCGGGTCTTGCCCGCGCCGCCGGGTCCGAGCAGGGTGACCAGCCGGGCGCGGCCGAGGTCCTCGCGGAGGGCGGCGATGTCGGCCTCGCGCCCGACGAAGCTGGTGAGCCGGGCCCGGAGGTTTCCGTGGACGGGCGGGGGCGCGGTGGCGGGCGGCTGGGTCGTGGCGGGTGTGGCCTCAGGGGCGGGGGCGGCCCCGGTCGCGGGTACGGCCCCGGGGCCGGTGGCGGGCGGCTGCACGGTCGCGGATGCGGTCCCAGCGGTTGGCCCGGCCCCGGTCGCGGGTACGGCCTCGGGGCCAGGCGCGCCCCCGGTCGTGGGCGCGGGCCGCTGCGCGGTGTCCTGCCCCTGTGCTGCGGCGGTCCGGGGCGCGGGCTGCGGGGCGCTCTCCGCCCCGGCGTCCGGGGCCGGGCGCGGTACCGAGGGGGCCGACGGGCCGGGCCCGGCCCGGGGCGAGGGCTCCGGCGCACCCGAGGACCAGGCGTAAGGCCCCGGCTCCGGCGCACCCGAGGGCCGGAGGAACCGCACCGGGGCGGCCGGACCCGGGTGCAGCAGCTCCGTGTGCAGGCCGCGCAGGGCCGGTCCCGGGGCGGTGCCGAGGCGGTCGTCGAGCAGGGTGCGGACCTCCTCGTACGCGGCCAGCGCCTCGGCGGGGCGTCCGGCGTCCCGCAGTGCCCTGATGCGCAGGACCTGGAGCGGTTCGTCGAGCGGGTGGGCGTCGCAGAGCACGGCCAGCTCCGGCAGCGCCTCCCCCGGTCTGCCGAGGGCGAGGAGCGCCCCGAGCGCGGCTCTCCGTGCGTCCAGCCTGCGGGCCTCCCAGCGGGACGCGGCCGCCGTACGGTCGGGGAGGTCGGCGAGGGCGGGCCCGCTCCACAGGGCGAGGGCCTCCCCCAGGACGGTGAGGGCGTCGGCGGCGTCGCCGTTCTCCAGGGCCCGGCTCCCCTCCGCGGCCAGCCGCTCGAAGCGGTGCAGGTCCACGGCGTCCGGCGGGGCGGCGAGCCGGTAGCCGCCCGCCACGGACTCGACGGCGCTGTGGCCGAGCGCCCGCCGCAGCCGTCCGATCAGGGCCTGGAGCGCACCGGCCGCGTCGGCGGGCGGGTCGCCGTCCCACACCTCGTCGACGAGGACCCCGGCCGGGACGGTCCGTCCGGGGCGCAGTGCGAGGACGGTGAGCAGGGCGCGCAGCCGCGCTCCGCCGAGAGTGACGGCCGTGCCGTCGTCGCGGAGTGCCCGGGTGGTGCCGAGGACGCAGTAGTGCACGGGGCCTATTGTCCGTGACGGACGACGGACCGGCGTCGACAGGGTGGAACTCCACAAGCGGTCGCCGACGTTCCCGTCCTGCCGGACCGTACGGCCACCCCGCCCCCACCCGAGGGAGTCCAACGCCTATGACCACCGCAGCCACCCGCGGCGACCGCAGGATCAGCCCGGTCTTCCTCGGCATCGCCGCCGTCACCGCGGTCGCGGGCTGGGCGGTGTGGACGGGCTTCGCGGACGCCACCGGCTTCGCGGTCTTCCTGTTCGTCACCGGGGCCTGGATCGTCTCGCTCTGCCTCCACGAGTACGCGCACGCCC
Source organism: Streptomyces globisporus C-1027 (assembly GCF_000261345.2). Classification (NCBI taxonomy): domain Bacteria; kingdom Bacillati; phylum Actinomycetota; class Actinomycetes; order Kitasatosporales; family Streptomycetaceae; genus Streptomyces; species Streptomyces globisporus. The sequence goes on from NZ_CP013738.1 coordinate 2,068,625, forward strand.
GCACCGCGCTGCACAGCGGGGACCTGTCGGTGGGGGCGAAGGGATATCTGACGCTCAACCCGCTGAAGTACACGCACGCGCTGCTGAGCATCGTGCTTCCGGTGCTCTTCGTGATCATGGGCGGGATCGGGCTGCCCGGTGGTGCGGTCTACATCGAGCGCGGCCGGATCCGCGGCCGGTGGAAGCACAGCCTGATCTCTGCGGCGGGCCCCCTGACGAACGTGGCGTTCGCGATCGTGTGCACGGCCCCGTTCTGGCTGGACGCGCTGGACGGGGTGCCGCGCGCCTTCCAGTACGCGCTGGCGTTCCTGGCGATGCTCCAGGTGACGGCGGCGATCCTGAACTCCCTGCCGATCCCGGGTCTGGACGGGTACGGGGTGATCGAGCCCTGGCTCTCGTACCGGATCAGGCGTCAGGTGGAGCCGATCGCGCCGTTCGGGCTGATCGCGGTGTTCGCGCTGCTCTGGATCCCCGAGGTGAACACCGTGTTCTTCGACGCCATCCACGCGCTGCTGCGGGGGCTGGGCGTCGAGGAGTTCCAGCGGTACTGCGGCTATGACCTGTACCGCTTCTGGCGGGGCCTCTTCGACGAGCAGGACCCGGGATGCGCGGTCGGCTGACCGCGCGGCCCGGGTCGCCGTGTCAGACCGCCGGGTCGCCGTGTCAGACCGCCGGGGCGGCGGGGCGAGCCGCCCGGGACGCCCGTACGGCGGCGGCGAGAATCGCGACCACGACGCCGCCGAAGGCCCAGGCACCGAGAATCCAGAGGGCGCCGGTGGTGGCGTTGCCGTCGAAGTAGACGGTGTTGCGCACCACGGTCGTCCCTGCGCCCGGCGGGAGCGCCTGGCCGATCGCGCTCCAGAACGGCGGCAGCAGCGAGGACGGGTACACACCGCCGGAGCTGGGGTTCCCCAGGATCGTGAAGATCAGGATGGTGAGGCCGAGGCCGATCGTGCCCGCCACCGACTGGAGGGCGACGCCCACCGCGCCGGAGGCGAACACCACGAGGGTGCCGATCCCGACGAGTTCCCAGAACGCGCCCGGCAGGCAGTCCAGCACCGGGCCCACGATGATCGCGCCGCCGATGCCCGAGACGAAGCCGTACGGCAGCATCGCCGCCAGCCGGACGAGGGTGCGGCGCAGGGTGGGCTTCTTGGAACCGGCCGCCATGTTCAGGGCCGAGGCCGCGAGATAGCCGCCGATGGTCCAGCTGAGGACGATGTAGAAGGAGGAAAGGCCCCGCGAGTCTCCGGCGGCGGGCGGGCGGACGTCTCGGACGACGATCGTCCGGTTCTCCGCCCGGGCGACCTCCTGGAGGATCTCGGTGGCCGCCGCGGTGGCCGAGGGCCCGCCCGCCGACGCCACGATCAGGGTGTCGGTGCGGCTCGCCGGGTCCACGACGAGGGCGGCGTCCGTACGGCGGTCGAGCAGCCGCGCGCGAGCCTCGGCGCGGTCCTGGACGGCGGTGACCCGCAGGGGGTCGCCGGGCAGCTCGTCGAGGCGGGCCACCAGGTCACCCTCCACGGCGGGCGGGGCTACCAGCGTGATCGGCACCCGGTGCGGCTCGGGCGCGTGGAAGGCGCCCATGTAGGAGAGGGCGAAGCCCAGTTGCAGCAGGAGCACCCCGAGCATGACGAGTGCGGCCCGGGTCGAGACGGCGTCCCGCACTTCCTCCCAGAAGCCCTGGGTCCGCTCCCCCGTCTGTACGGTCGACCCCGAAACGTCGTCCCTCGCGTCTGCCACACGGCCTCCCTCGTCCGGTTCCGCCACGTCCGTGGCAGGGCCGTCACATGCTCGGCCCCCGGCGGCGTCGGCCGGCCGGGGCACGCCCGGGGAGGCGTGGGCTCGACCTGATTGGCGGAGGCGGGGAGCGGTGGAGCGGGGAGCGGCGGGTGGTTCAGCCCGCGCCGGGGGCGGCGGCCAGGCGGTGCCTGCGCACGTAGAACCAGGTCATGTTGGACGAGAGACCCGCGATGAGCACCCAGACGATCCCGAGCAGGCTGCCCTGGGCGAAGGAGACCACGGCCGCCACGACGGCGAGGACGCAGACGACGAGGGCGTAGAGAGCGATGCGGGGCATGGGGGTCGGCTCCTGTCGGGAACGGGTCGCGCTCCCTGCCGGGAACGGTCACGGTCCCGTCCAGTGTCCCCCATGCCCCGTTGTGCCCCGTCCCGGGGAGCGCCCGGACACGTTGCCGGAGCGCCCGCCGGGGCCGGCCCGGTCAGACGTCGGTGGTGCGCAGTCCGGCGTGGGCCTTGTAGCGGCGGTTGACCGAGATCAGGTTGGCGACCAGCGACTCGACCTGGTGGGCGTTGCGCAGGCGGCCGGCGAAGATGCCCCGCATGCCGGGGATCCGCCCGGCCAGCGCCTGGACGAGGTCCGTGTCGGCGCGCGCCTCGCCCAGGACCAGCACATCGGTGTCGATCTCCTCGATGGACTCGTCCTGGAGCAGCACGGCCGAGAGGTGGTGGAAGGCGGCGGTCACCCGGGAGTCCGGCAGCAGGGCCGCTGCCTGCTCGGCGGCGCTGCCCTCCTCGGGCTTGAGGGCGTAGGCGCCCTTCTTGTCGAAGCCGAGCGGGTTGACGCAGTCGATGACGAGCTTGCCCGCGAGCTCCTCGCGCAGGGACTGGAGCGTCTTGGCGTGGCCGTCCCACGGCACGGCGACGATCACGATGTCGCTGCGCCGGGCGCATTCCGCGTTGTCCGCGCCCTCGACACCGAAGCCCAGCTCGGCCGCCGCCTGCTCGGCGCGGGCCGCGTCCCGGGAGCCGAGGGTGACCTTCTGTCCGGCGCGGGCGAGCCGGTAGGCGAGGCCGCGCCCCTGCGGTCCGGTCCCGCCGAGCACGCCGACGCTCAGGCCGGATACGTCGGGGAGGTCCCAGGGGTCCTTGGCGGGGGGCTTGGGCGCGCTGCCGCTGTCCTGTGTAGTCATGGGCCGACCCTACTGCCAGGTAGGAGGCGGGGAGGCCGCCCCGTCGGCCTCGGTCGGCCTCGGTCCGGTCCCGGTTCCGCCCGTCGGTTCCGCTCTCCGGTTCCGTTTCCGCCGGGTCCCCCGTTCGGGTGAGGGGAGGGCCGACAGGGATGGCCGGGGCGGCGGGCCCGGGCAGGATGCCGGGCCATGGATGCCGTACGCGTCGCCCTGCTCCGTGATGTGCTGGCCGGGACCCGGTGGCCGCAGGACGCCCGCCGGTTCGCGCTGGCCCTGCGCTCCTCCGTCGTCCCGCGCGGCGGCGGGCTGCTGCTGGCGGGGACCGAGGCGTACGAGCCGTGGCATCTGGCGGCCCATCTGTCCGACGAGTCCGCCTGGTCGGGGCTGCCCGAGCTGGCTCCCACGCTCGTACGGCACCGGGTGGCGGCGGGCGACCCCGCGCACCTGGCGGTCGGGCTCGGCCGGATCGCGGCGGCGGGGCGGGGCGAGACGGTGCTGCTGGTCGCGCCGGAGCGGCCGGGCGAAGGCCTGCTGGAGCGGGTGCACGACGCCCGGCGGGCCGGGGCGCGGGTGCTCACCCTGGACGGCGGCGACCCCGAGGTCGGCGGGCTCGCGCACGAGTCGCTGGTGGTCGGCGGGGACGACGAGGTGGACCTGGACATCGTGCAGCACCTGGTGAGCGCGGCCGCCGGGGAGAACGGGAGGCCTCCGGCGGGCGGGCGGCACACGTTCCGGGACCGGCTCTCCGCGCTGGCCGACCGGCTGACCCAGCCGCCGCCGGCCCGCTGGTAACGGGGGCGGGCCGGAAACTCGCTTGCCCGATACACCCCGTTGTGCGGATCATGGCCCTTCGTGACCTCAGCACCTCCCCCACCCCCCGCCTCTCCCTCGCCCCCGCCGCCGCCGGGGCGGCTGCGCGCCCTGCTGCCGGATCTCGCGCCGTGGCGTTCCTCGCCGGACTTCCGGCTGCTGTGGGTGCAGGGCCTGATCACGTACTTCGGCAGCTTCATGGCGCTCATCGCGCTGCCGCTCCAGATCAAGGACCTCACGGGTTCCCCGCTCGCGGTCGGGGCGATGGGCGCGGTGGAGCTGGTGCCGCTGGTGGTCTTCGGGCTGTACGGCGGGGCGCTCGCGGACTCGGTGGACCGCCGCCGGGTCATCCTGCTCACCGAGGCGGGGCTCGGGGTGCTCGCCGCGATCCTGCTGGTCAACGCCCTGCTCCCGGAGCCGCTGCTGTGGCCGCTGTACGTGGTGGCCGGCGGGGTCTCCGCGCTCGCCGGGCTCCAGCGGCCCGCGCTGGACTCCCTGATGGCCCGGATCGTGCCGCACGCCCAGCAGACGGCGGCGGCCGCGCTGAACTCGCTGCGCTGGCAGATCGGGGCGATCGCAGGCCCGGCGCTGGCCGGTCTGGTGGTGGCGTACGCCGGTCACGGCACGGCGTACGCGGTGACGGTGTGCACGTTCGCCGTCTCCGTCGTGCTGTGTCTGCGGCTCTCCCCCGCACCGCCCGCCAAGGAGGCGGCGAAGCCGTCGCTGCGCGGGATCGTGGAGGGGGCCCGGTACGCCTGGAGCCGGCCGGTGCTGCTGGGGACGTACGCAATCGACCTGGCGGCGATGTTCTTCGCCTTCCCGAACACGATCTTCCCGTTCCTGGCGGACGAGCTGGACGCGGAGTGGTCGCTGGGGCTGATGTACGCGGCGGGCTCGGTCGGTTCGCTGGTGCTGGGGCTGACCAGCGGCTGGACGAGCCGGGTGCGCAGGCACGGGCTGTTCGTGGTGTTCGGCGCGGCGGCGTGGGGTCTGGCGATCGCGGCGGCGGGCTGGTTCTCCAGCGTGTGGGTGGTGCTGGTCTGCCTGGCGGTGGCGGGGGCGGGCGACATGCTGAGCGGGCTGGGGCGCTCGACGATCTGGAACCAGACGATTCCCGAGGAGCTGCGGGGGCGGCTGGCGGGCATCGAGGTGCTGTCGTACAGCGTCGGGCCGCAGCTGGGTCAGGTGCGGGCCGGGGCGATGGCCGGCTGGACCGGGACCCGGTCGGCGATCTGGACGGGCGGGGTGGCGTGCGTGGCGTCGGTGGTGCTGTTGACGGCCGCGTTGCCGAAGTTGGTGCGGTACGACTCGGAGACGGATGAGGATGCGGTGCGGAGGCGGGAGGCCCGGGTGGAGGGGTGACCCGGTCCGGGGCTCCGCCCCGCGCCCCGCGCCCCGCTCCTCAAGCGCCGGAGGGGCTGAAAGATGTCCTCAATCGCCGGACGGGCTGGGGTTACCCCCGGACGGGCTTGATCGGTCGCCCTTGTCCTCGTCGTGCCACTTCGGGTCCGTGTCCCATTCCAGGTTGCGGTCGCGCGCTGTGTCCATCGCGTGCTGGGCCGCCTCGCGGGAGGTGTAGGGGCCGAAACGGTTCAGCGCCGGGCACTCCGGGCCCTCCTCGACCTTCTTGTGCTCCAGGCAGTAGTACCACTCGCCCGGCTTGCCGACCGTGCGCTTCTTGAACAGGGCCATCGACTGCTCCTTTCCTTGTCGCCATGGTGCCCCCGAGGCCGCTGGTTAGACTCGCTGACATGTCTGGCCAGTCGCTTCTCGTACCAGGGGAGATCACTCCCGTCCGTTCCGTCCCCGGAAACATCCGGCGTCCCGAGTACGTGGGGAAGCCGGCTCCGACGCCGTACACCGGCCCGGAGGTCCAGGACACCGACACCGTCGAGCGGATGCGCATCGCGGGCCGTATCGCCGCGCAGGCGATGGAGGAGGCCGCCAAGCACATCGCCCCGGGCGTCACCACGGACCAGCTCGACAAGGTCGCCCACGACTTCATGGTCGACCACGGCGCGTACCCCTCGACCCTCGGCTACCGGGGCTTCCCGAAGTCGCTGTGCACCTCGCTCAACGAGGTCATCTGCCACGGCATCCCGGACTCCACGGTGCTGCGCGACGGCGACATCGTGAACCTGGACGTCACCGCGTACATCAACGGGGTGCACGGCGACAACAACGCCACCTACCTCTGCGGCGACGTGGACGAGGAGTCGCGGCTGCTGGTCGAGCGCACCCGGGAGTCGCTGAACCGGGCCATCAAGGCGGTCAAGCCCGGGCGGCAGATCAACGTCATCGGCCGGGTCATCGAGTCGTACGCCAAGCGGTTCGGTTACGGGGTCGTCCGCGACTTCACCGGGCACGGGATCAACACCTCGTTCCACTCCGGTCTGATCATCCCGCACTACGACAGCCCGCACGCCACCACGGTGATGCAGCCGGGCATGACGTTCACCATCGAGCCGATGCTGACGCTCGGCACCCACGAGTACGACATGTGGGAGGACGGCTGGACCGTGGTGACGAAGGACCGGAAGCGAACGGCCCAGTTCGAGCACACGCTGGTCGTCACCGAGACCGGAGCGGAGATCCTCACCCTCCCGTAGTCACCCGATCCGCAATCACCCCGAACTGCCCGATATCGGGCCCTCCACCCCCTCGTGGCGTAGTTTTTTACCGACAAGCAGTCGGGAACCAGTTGACTTAGGTAAGCCTAAGTAGGAAGATCGGCGTACCGGCACGCGCCGTCGCGGCGGCCGCCTGCCGATATTTCCGTCTGTTTCTGGACTTCCCGTCCCCTCGGTCCCCGGAGGCCCGCCTTGGACGCAACCGCCACCGTCACTCCCTTCTCGACGCTCATCCGCACCGCGTCGCACGAGCAGCACACCGAGGCCGAGACCTCGACCTTCATGAGTGACCTCCTCGGCGGGCGGCTGGGAGTGGACGCGTACACGCGCTACACCGAGCAGCTGTGGTTCGTGTACCGGGCGCTGGAGGAGGGCGCTCAGGCCCTGCGGAACGACCCGGTCGCGGGCCCGTTCATACAGTCCGAGCTGATGCGCTCCACCGAGCTGGAGCGCGACCTCGCCCACCTGCACGGGGAGAACTGGCGCGAGGGTCTTGAGCCGCTGCCCGCCACCGCGGCGTACGCGGCCCGGGTCGCGGAGTGCGCGCGTACCTGGCCCGCCGGCTACATCGCCCACCACTACACGCGCTACCTGGGCGACCTGTCGGGCGGCCAGATCATCCGCGACAAGGCGGAGAAGACCTGGGGCTTCGAGCGCAAGGGCGACGGCGTCCGGTTCTACGTCTTCGAGCAGATCACCAACCCCGCCGCCTTCAAGCGGGGTTACCGCGAGCTGCTGGACGGCGTGAACGCGGACGACCTGGAGAAGCAGCGCATCATCGAGGAGTGCAAGCGCGCCTTCGCGCTGAACACCGCGGTCTTCCGCGAGCTGGGCGAGGTCTTCCCGCTCAGCGCGTAACCGCTGCTCCACGGCTCACCGCCGCCCGGGTTCAGCCCCGGGCGGCCATCAGGACGCGGCCCCCGACCTCCACCGTGCCGTCCGGCGCGGGTGCGGTGAGGATCTGGGAGCCGCGTCCTTGTGTGATGTTCAGGGCCCGGCCGAGGTGGGCGCTCAGCAGCATGGCCGCGGCCCCCGTCGCCTCGTCCTCGACGATCCCCGACTCCTCGCCCCGCCTCGGGAAGGCCCGCGCCCGGACGCGTCCGGCCGCCTCGTCCTCCCAGGCCCAGGCGTAGAGCCAGCCCTCGCCGGGCGGCGGTCCCGGCAGCGCCTCGACCTCGGCGGCGCTCGCGTACTGCTGGAGCGTGCGCGGCGGGGCCCACTCGGGGCGGGCGGTGATCCAGGTGAACTCGCCGTCCTGGCGCGCGAACACGTCCCCGACGGCCAGTTCCAGGATCTCCAGGTCGAGCAGCCAGGCCGCGCCGACCAGCGGGTGTCCGGCAAACGGCAGCCGGAGCCCCGGGGTGTGGATGTCCACCCGGCCGCGCTCCGGATCGTCGACGAACACGGTCTCGCTGAAGCCCAGTTGCCGGGTCAGCCGCTGCCGGGAGGCCTCGTCGGGGTGGCCCCTTGCGTCGCGTACGACGCCGAGGGCGTTGCCGTACCGGCCGTCGGGTCCGCAGAACACCCGCAGGACGTCGATGCCCCGGGGTACGTCGTAGTCGTTCACCAGGGCATTCAAGCACTGCCGGGCACCGGCGCGGGAGCTGAGCGGGCATGGCCGCGGGGCCGTACCGGCGAGCACTGCTGCCGCCGGTACGGCCCCGGGGATGTACGGGTGGATCAGGCGGTGGTGTCGCGGCGGCGACGCGCCAGGATCACGACACCGGCGCCGGCCGCCACGACCACGCCGGACGCGGCGATCAGGGCGCCGGTCGGAACGTCGGAGCCGGTGGCCGCCAGGGAGCCGGAGCCGCCGACCGAACCGCCGGTGGAGCCGCCGCCGACCGTGCCGCCGCCGGTGGTCGAACCGCCCGCCGTGGAACCGCCGGTGGAGCCCGAACCGCCGGTGGAGCCGGAGCCGCCGGTGGAGCCGCCCGGGAGCTGGGCGTCCTTGTCGACGGAGACCGCGACGTTCAGCGCGTCGAGCGCCTCGCCCTTCTGGTAGAAGCCGCCGAACGCCTTGGCGCCGTCTGTGGTGAGCGTCGCCGGGATGTTCTTGAGGTTCACGATGCCGCCCTTCGCGGCGAGCGCGCCGGCGGGCACCTTCAGGTCGGCGAAGGAGCGGCCGGTGAACTTGCTGACCTTGCCGGTGTGCTGGTCCTTGGTGGAGACGTCGGCGAGGAGCGTGCCGGAGGTGCCCTCGATGTCGACCTTCAGGTTGCTGAGGGACAGGTCGAGGACGTACTCGCCCTTGGTCTCGTGGCCGAGGAAGCGCACCTTGCCCTGGAACGCGGCGTCGAGGGTGTTCTTGTCGGCGTCGAGGCGGCCGGTGGCCTTGGTGAAGCGGTAGCTGTCGCCGTTGTCGGACGCGCCGTCGCTCGTCACGATCTTGCCGTGCGCGATCGGGCCGACCACGTAGTCGCGGAACTTCTCCCTGACGCCCCAGTCGAGATTGCCGTCGACGACCGGGCCGCTGACGGGCGCTGCGGTCTCGGAGGCGGTCGGGGCGGGCTCGGTGCTGGGCTTCTCGGTGGGCTTGCCCGTCGGCTTGTCGGTGGGCTTGTCCGTGGGCTTGTCGGTCGGCTTGTCCGTAGGGGGCGTCGACGGGGTCTTCACGGACAGGGTCGCCGGGTCGAGCTCGGTGCCCACCGGGTACATGCCGCCGAAGGCGTCCGAGCCGTCGGCGGTCAGCTTGGCCGGGATGTCGGCGAAGACCATCGCGCCGCCCGCGCCGCCGCCCCGCTTGGCCTTGGTCATGTCCAGGTCGGCGATGGGTGCGTCGTTCTTGCTGACGACGGTGCCGTCCATCTTCTTGCTGGTGAAGTCGGCGGTGATCGTGCCGGTCTCCCGGCCCGTGGCGACCTTGACGTCGCTCACCTGGACGTCGAGCAACCCGTGGTGGCCCTCGAACCGGACGCCGCCCTTGAACGCGGTGTCGGAGGCGTGCGTCCCGGTGTCGTAGGAGCCCTTGCCGTCGACGAAGGTGAACACCCCGTTGTCCGCGCCCTGCTTGGCGCCGTCCGCGAGGGTGATCTTGCCCTGCGCGATCGGGCCGACCAGGTAGTCGCGGAACTTCTCCTTGATGCCCCAGTCCAGGGTGCCGTCCACCAGCTCCAGCTTCGGGGCGGCGGCGGGCGGGGCGGCCTCGGAGTTGTCGGCCGCGAGGGCGGGGAGGGCGAAGGTCGCGCCCAGGACGGCGGCCGTGGCGACGGCCGCGGCAAGGGTTATGGGGCGGCGGGTTGCTGCCATGTCGGTGGGTCTCCTAGCGAAGAGGGAGGGGGAAGAGAAGCGTGGGGGGAGGGGGTGAGGATCCATAAGGCACACATGGGGGATGCCGGGTCAGGAAGTCTGCGGGGAGTCGGGGGCCGCGGTGGCGTCGGCGGCCTCGGGGGCCGGCCGCGCGGACCGGCGGCGCAGGGCGAAGAACGCCGCCACGGCACCGAGGAGGAGCAGCGCACCGCCGCCGATGGCCGCCCAGGTACCGGCGCCCGGGCCGGAGTCGGAGGAGGCGGCGGCCGGAGCGGCGGAGGGCTTCTCGGCGGCCTTCTCCGCGGGCTCGGCGGCCGCGGTCGGCTCGCTGCCGAGGTCGGGCAGCGCGGGCAGCTGGGCCTTCTCGTCGACGGTCACGGCGAGCGAGACCGGGTCCATCGCGGTGCCCGCCTTGTACATCGAGCCGAACGCCTTGGAACCTTCGGCGGTGAGGGTGGCGGGGGCTTCGGTGACGGCGGCGAGGCCGTCCTTCGGGGCGAAGTCCTCGGCCCCGAAGGTGACGATCGGGACGTTCTTGGTGGTCTTGCCCTCGCTGGTGACGTCGGCGGAGAGGGTGCCTTCGCCCTTGGTGACGGCGACGGTGACGGCGGCGAACTTCAGGTCGAGGTCATGGGCGCCGGCGAAGCGGATGCTGCCGCTGAACTCGGCGTCCAGCGTCTCCTTCTTCGCGTCGTACGTCCCCTTGCCCTGCGGGAAGCGGAACAGGGCCCCGCCGTCCTGGGCGCCGTCGGCGAGCGTCCACTTGCCCTGGCCGATGGAGCCGGTGACGTACTCGCGGAAGGTGCGGCGTACGCCCCAGTCGACGGCGGCGTCCTCGAAGCGGCCCGCCTTCTCCTCGTCCTTCTTCGCCTTGTCCTTCTTCTCGTCCGGGGCGGACGGCTTCGGCTCGGCGGCGCCCTTGGTGTCGACGGAGAGGCTGACCGGGTCGAGCGGGGTGCCCTCGGTGTAGTAGCCGGCGAAGGCGGAGGCGCCCTCGGCGGTCAGCGTGGCGGGGACGTCGGTGAGGGAGATGGGGGTGGAACCGCCCTTCATGTTGATCCCGCCGAGACCGAGCTTGGCCAGGGGTACCTGGGAGCGGTGGGAGACCTTGCCGGTCCCCCGCTCCTTGCTGACCATGTCCGCGTGGAGCACACCGCTGCCGCCGCTGATGCGGATCGCGGGGCGGCTGATCGTGAGGTCCAGCTCGTTGCCGCCGTCGGCCTTCTTGTGGCCGGTGAAGTGCACACCGCCCGAGAAGCCGGAGCTGAACGCCCCGGAGTCCGGGTCGTAGGAGCCGGTCGCCGAGTGAAAGCGGAACTGGCTGCCGCCGACCGTGGCCGCGCCGCCGGTCAGGCTCCAACTGCCGTTCGCGATGGGCCCGGTGACATAGCTCTGGAAGGAGGCCTTGATGCCCCAGTCCAGCCGTCCGCCCTGCACCGTGCGGCTTGCCGCTTGCGCGGTGGCGGCGGGGAGCAGGGCCCCCAGCAGTACCGCGAGGAGCGCGACGGCGAGCGCGCGGCTGGATCTGGACGACGGCATGACGGACCCTCCAAGGACTGGATACATAGGTAAGGCTAACCTAAGGTATTCCCAGCCCGGGCCGGAACCCCTTCCGGTCACGCCGTTACGGCGAACGGCCGACCGCACGCCGCAGAACGACAGGACGGTGCCCCAGTGCGCATCTCGCAGGACTTCGCCCCGACGGGCCCGGACGCCGCGACGACGGCCCGCCGTCGCCCGGCCCGGGGCAGGGCTGCCGCCGCGCTCACCGCCGCCGTCGCCTTCGCCCTGGTGCTGACCGGCTGCGGCGGCGGGAGCGATGCGGCGCCGAAGTCCGCGTCCGCGAAGAGCTCCGCGGACGCGGACCGGGTCGAGCCGCTGGCCGGTGCGCCCGCGCCGAAGCTGCCGGTGACGGTCGACTCGGCGGACGGCAAGAAGGTCACGATCGACTCCACCGACCGGATCGTGCCGCTGACGGGGTCGCTGAGCGAGATCGTCTTCACCCTCGGCTTCGGCAAGCAGGTCGTCGCCCGGGACATCACCGCCACCTTCGAACAGGCCGAGAAGCTCCCGGTGGTGACCCGGGCCCACGACGTCTCGGCGGAGAGCGTCCTCTCCCTGAAGCCGACGATCGTGCTGGCCGACACCACCACGGGACCGTCCGAGGCCATCGACCAGATCCGGGACGCGGGCATCCCGCTGCTCGTCGTCGAACCCGCCAAGGGACTCGACGACGTGGGCCGCCGGATCGACACCGTCGCCGAGGCCCTCGGCGTACCGTCGGCCGGTACGGAGCTCAAGGAGCGCACCGAGAAGCGGATCGCCGACGTCCAGAAGTCCATCCCGGACCACACCGACGGCAAGAAGCCCCGGGTCGCCTTCCTCTATCTGCGCGGTTCGGCCTCCGTCTATCTGCTGGGCGGCGCGGAGTCCGGGGCCAGTTCGCTGCTGGAGGCGGCGGGCGCGGTCGACGCCGGGAAGGAGTCCGGTCTGGACAAGGACTTCACCGCCATCACCAGCGAGGCCCTCGCCAAGGCCGCACCGGACGCGATCCTGCTGATGACCAAGGGGTTCGAGTCCGTCGGCGGCATGGACGGTCTGGTGAAGATCCCGGGGATCGCCGAGACCCCGGCCGGCATGGACCGCCGGGTCGTCACGGTCGACGACGGCGTGCTGCTGAACTACGGGCCGCGCACCGACCGGGTGCTCACCGAGATCGTCGAGCAGCTGTACGCGAAGGGCGGAAAGGGCCAGTGACCACCTCGTACGAGGAACGCACCGGGTCCGTGGAGAAGTCCCCCGACGGGCCGGTGGCGAAAGCCGCCCCCAAGTCCTCGCGCAGCACGGCGTATCTGCTCACCGTGGGGCTCTCCCTCGCCCTGCTCGCCGGGTGTCTGCTGTCGGCGGCGATCGGCGCGTACAACATCCCGCTCGGGGACGTCCTGTCCTCCGTGCAGCACCGGATCGGGCTCGGCGGGCAGGCGCTGGACCGGGTCGGCGAGAGCGTCCTGTGGAACGTGCGGCTCCCCCGGGTCGCCCTCGCGATCCTCGTCGGCGCGTCGCTCGGCTGCGCGGGCGCCCTGATGCAGGGCGTGTTCGGCAATCCGCTCGCCGAACCCGGCGTGATCGGGATCTCGGCGGGCGCGGCCGTCGGTGCGGTCGCCTCCATCGCGCTCGGCCTGACCTTCTTCGGCAACTGGACCATCACCGTCTTCGCGTTCATCGCGGGACTGGCCACCGTGCTGCTCGTCTATGCGCTGTCGCGCTCCGGCGGCCGGACCGAGGTCGTGACGCTGATCCTCACGGGTATCGCCGTCAACGCCTTCGCGGGCGCGCTGATCGGGCTGTTCATCTTCTTCGCGGACAACGCGCAGATCACCCAGATCACCTTCTGGCAGCTCGGTTCGCTCTCCCAGGCGACCTGGCCCAAGGTGCTGGCCGTGCTGCCGTGCGCGCTGGCCGGGCTGCTGATCGCCCCGTTCTCCTCCCGCAAGCTGGACCTGCTGGCCCTGGGCGAACGGCCCGCCCGGCACCTGGGCGTGGACGTGGAGCGGCTGCGGATCGTCCTGGTGCTGGTGGTGGCGCTGCTGACGGCCGCCGCGGTCGCCGTGGCCGGGATCATCTCCTTCGTCGGGCTGCTCGTCCCGCATCTGCTGCGGATGGCGAACGGCCCCGGTCACCGCTTCCTCGTCCCGGGCAGCGCGCTCGGCGGCGCCCTGGTCCTGGTGGCGGGCGACCTCGCGGCCCGGACGGTGGCGGCCCCGGCCGAACTGCCGCTCGGGGTGCTGACCGCGCTCTTCGGCAGCCCGTTCTTCTTCTGGCTGCTGCGCAGGACCCGTCGTAAGCAAGGTGGTTGGGCATGAGGACGCTGAGAGATCTGTTCGCGGTGCGCACCCGGGAGCTGCCCTCGCCCGTCGCGCCCGGCTCCCCCGCCGTCGAGGCCGCCGGGCTCTCGGTCCGCCTCGGGCAGCGGCAGGTGCTGGACTCCGTCGGCCTGACCGCGCACGCGGGCGAGGTGGTCGCCCTGGTCGGGCCGAACGGGGCCGGCAAGTCGACGCTGCTGGCCGCGCTCGCCGCCGATCTGGCCCCCGCGAGCGGCGAGGTCCGGATCGACGGCCGCCCGGCCACCGCGTGGTCCGCGCCCGAACTGGCGCTGCGCCGCTCGGTGCTGCCGCAGGCGGCCGTGCTGTCCTTCCCGTTCCCGGTGGAGGACGTCGTTCGAATGGGGCGGGCGCCCTGGGCGGGTACGGAGCGGGAGGAGGAGGACGACGCGGCGGTGGCCGCTGCGATGGCGGCGACGGAGGTGACCCGGTTCGCGGCCCGCCCGTTCTCGGCGCTGTCGGGCGGGGAGAAGGCGCGGGTGGCGCTGGCCCGGGTGCTGGCGCAGCGGGCCCCGCTGATGCTGCTCGACGAGCCGACCGCCGCCCTGGACCTGCGCCACCAGGAGCTGGTGCTGCGGATCTGCCGGGAGCGGGCCGCCGCCGGGGACGCGGTGGTCGTCGTCCTGCACGATCTGGGTCTCGCCGCGGCGTACGCGGACCGGGCCGCCGTCCTGCACGACGGGCGGATCGCGGAACTGGGCCCGCCCAAGGCGGTGTTCAGCGGTGAACTGCTCGGCGAGGTCTACCGGCAGCCGGTGGAGGTCTTCCCGCACCCCCGTACGGGGACGCCGCTGATCGTGCCGGTACGTCAGAACTGAGGCGGTTCCAGGGCTTGTCCGGCCGGCAGGTCACGGTGTGGACGCTGTATCCGGTCCGCGCCCGCACGCCTGCCGCGGCCCCGGTAGGGTTTCGACGGTCAGTGCGGGCGACGGATGCAGAAGGCGCAGAAGCAACGGATGACGAGACACCCTGGGCTGGGTCGGCTGACGGCGGGGCTCGCGACGGCGACGGTGCTGTGCGTGACGGCGACCGGCTGTGTGACGGTGCACGGGGAGCTGGAAGTGCTGCCCGGGGCGAAGAAGTCCGAGGCCGCCCAGGCGCTCAAGGACTTCACCGCCGCCTACAACGCGGCGGACAAGGCGTTCGATCCGGCGCTGGACGCGGACCGGGTGACGGGTTCGCTCGGCGCGATCAACCAGGCCGGGCTGAAGGCGCGGCAGACGTACAACCCCGGCGGCAACAAGGCGCACAAGCCGTTGGTGCTGGACGACGCGACGTACGTCATCCCCAAGAAGGCGGGCTGGCCGCGCTGGTTCCTCGCGGACACCGACTCCAACCGGGACCAGGACGGCGGGAAGCTGGACACCCGCTGGCTGGTGGTGTTCGTCCGGACGGGCCCCGACGCGCAGTGGAAGGCGGCCTACCTCGGCGTCCTCCCGGCGTCCCAGGTGCCGGAGTTCGCCCTCGACGGGGACGGGCTCGCCACCCCGGTGAAGCCGCAGGACGACGAGCTGGCCGTGGCGCCCGGGGACCTGAGCGCCTCGTACACGGGCTATCTGCAGAACGGCACCCCGGACGTGTTCACCCCGTCCACGTCGACCTCCGGCTGGCGCGAGACGCGCCGCACCACACGGCGGGCGGGGTTCTCGTACCAGTACATCGACCAGCCGCTGACGGGCAGCACGTTCGCACCGCTGGGGCTGCGCACCGAGGACGGCGGGGCGCTGGTCTTCTTCAACAGCAAGCACTTCGAACGGCAGGTCGCGGCGAAGGGGCTGCGGCCCGAGATCAACCCGGATGTGAAGGCGCTGCTCACCGGCGAGGTGAACAGCACCCTCACCAAGGAGCGCGTCTCCAGCCAGCTGGTGCACGTACCGCCGCGGGCCGCAGGGGCCGGTTCCGGTGCGGACACGGGCTCCGGCGGCAAGGTGCGGATGCTGAACCGGCTGCCGGGCCTGATCGCGGCGCAGGGCGAATAGCCGGGGCAGGGGCGAGCAGCGGCCGAGAGCGAGCAGCGCGGCTCAGCGCCTCCGCGCTACTCAGCGGCTCAGCGCTAGTCAGCGGCTCAGCGGCCAGGCGATCGCGTCGTGGTCCAGCTCGCTCTGCTCGGCGCTGCCCGCGTACCGGGCGCAGGCGTCGGTGAGGGTCTCCAGCAGGGTCAGCGGGTCGGGCAGCTCGTGCTCGGGCCCGCGCACCCAGTGGACGTCCAGCTCACCGGGGAGCCGGGCGGGCGGCAGCAGGACGTAGCTGCCCCGGCAGTGCCAGCGCAGGCCCGGGTGGGCGTCCATGGTCTCGGGATGGCAGTCCAGCTCGCAGGGCCACCACTCGTCCTCGTCCTCGGGAGTGCCGCGGGTGGCGGTGAAGAAGAGCAGACGGTCATCGCCGGACTGCGCGACCGGGCCGACGTCGATCCCCGCGTCGAGAAGACGCTCCAGGGCGCTGAGGCCGGCGGTGAGCGGGACGTCCAGCACGTCATGGATCATGCCGGTCGCGGTGATGAAGTTGGCCTGCGGCTGACCGGCGGCCCAGCGCTCGATCTGGGCCCGGTCGGTGGTCGACTGCGTCTGCCAGGCGAAGGAGACGGGATGCCGGGCCGGGGTGGGACACCCGATGCGTTCGCACGAACATCGGTATCCGACGGGGTGGGCGGCGGGCGCGATCGGCATGCCCGCGTCGGCGACGGCCAGGAGCATGGCCACCCGGGCCGACTCGTCGGTCTCGGCCCCGGATGATTTGGGACGTCGCCGCAGCCACTGGGAGATCCTGCTCTCTGTGCCGCGGAAACGGCCGGAATCGGCGCCCATCTATCCCCTCACCTCAGCAGTTCACCTCAGCGTTGCCTGTCCATGGTCGCACCATCCTGCGGTTCGGGTGGCCAGAGTTCACCAGCGGGGCCGTGCACCACTGCACCGAGTGAGCACCATCACGCCCGATGTCGCCACATATCGGATACGACGGCGGGTCCGGCGTCACGGTCGCGGGGCGAGCCCGCCCACCGCGTAGTCGACGATCTCGTCGGCGTACGCATGGGTGAGCGGCAGCGTCCGGAGCAGCCAGCGGTGCATCAGCGGGCCGATGAGCAGCTCCAGGGCGATCCGGGAATCGACGTCGGCGCGGACGTCCCCGGCCTCCTGGGCGGCCCGCAGCCGTGTGACGTACAACGCGAGCTGCGGGTCGAGCAGCTTGTGGACGAAAGCGGCGCCGAGCTTCGCGTCCACGATGCCCTCGGCGGTCAGCGCGCGGGTGGGGGCCTCCAGCACCGGGTCGTTCAGCTCGTCGACGGTGGCCCGCAGGACGAGCTTGAGGTCGGCGGCCAGGTCACCGGTGTCGGGGATGCCCTGGGCGGCCTCGTCGGACGACGCGTCCTCGCCGGACCCGGCCCCCTCGGCGGACCGGCCCGCCAGGTCCAGGAAGGCGTCCATCAGCACGGCGGCCTTGGAGGGCCACCAGCGGTAGATGGTCTGCTTGCCGACCCCGGCCCGGGCGGCGATACCCTCGATCGTCGTACGCCGGTACCCCACCTCCGTGACGAGGGCGAGGGCGGCGTCGAGGATGGCGCGGCGGGAGCGGTCGCTGCGGCGGCTGGAGTCGGGGGCCTTGGTGGGTGCCATGCGGCCAATCTACCCCGCACGAGCCGATACGTATCGTCTTGGAATGCCCCGGTGACGTTCTGATCATGTCCTGTGCGGCGTCCGGTGAACCACCCGATCGGATCACTGCGGATCCGGCGCGCACGGCGCACCATGGGCTCACGCACAGACCGTGCGCATCCCACCGTTCCGCGGCCCCGGCCGCCGATCGTGAGGAGCCCGATTTGAACCGTGACGCCACCCCTCGTCGCTACCTGATGTGCGCACCGACGCACTTCCGGGTCACCTACTCCATCAACCCGTGGATGGACCCGTCCAAACCCGTCGACCTGCCGCTGGCCCAGACCCAGTGGGAGGACCTGCGCGACCGCTACCGGAGCCTCGGCCACACCGTCGAGCTGCTCGCCCCCCGCCCCGACCTGCCCGACATGGTCTTCGCCGCCAACGGCGCCACGGTGATCGACGGCCGGGTGCTCGGCGCGCTGTTCGCGTACCGGGAGCGGTTCGAGGAGGCCGGGGCCCACCGGGACTGGTTCCGGGAGAACGGCTTCGCCGAGGTCCAGGAGCCGGAGCACGTCAACGAGGGCGAGGGGGACTTCGCCGTCACCGCCTCCTATCTGCTGGCCGGGCGCGGCTTCCGCTCCAGCCCGCTGTCGCACATGGAGGCCCAGGAGTTCTTCGGGATGCCGGTGATCGGCCTCGATCTGGTGGACCCGCGCTACTACCACCTGGACACCGCGCTCTGTGTGCTGGACACGGCGGCCGACGAGATCATGTACTACCCGGACGCGTTCTCCGCCGCTAGCCGGGCGGTGCTGCGCCGGCTGTTCCCGGACGCGCTGCTGGCCCGGGAGGCGGACGCGGCGGCGTTCGGGCTCAACTCGGTCAGCGACGGGCGCCATGTGCTGCTGCCGCAGGGCGCGACCGGGCTGCTCGATCCGCTGCGGGACCGGGGCTTCGAGCCGATCCCGATGGACCTGGGCGAGCTGCTCAAGGGTGGCGGCAGCGTGAAGTGCTGTACGCAGGAGCTGCGGGCCTAGGCGGGGTCCTCCGGCGGCCAGGGTTCGCCCCAGGCGACGTCCCTGGCCGCCCGGTACAGCTCGCCGTGGCGCTTGCTCACCGTGGCGCGGGCCAGCCCCTCGTCCCGGGTGCACAGCTCCAGCTGGACCAGGCCCTTGCGGATCTGCGGTTTCCGGGTGATCCGGGCGGGCGCCGGGGCGGCGGGGAAGCGGGTACCGACGACGTAACTGAACTTCTCGTCCTCGTGGCTCAGCGAGCCGCCCTTGACCTGCCGGTGCAGCGAGGAGCGGCTGACCCGGGCCGAGAAGTGGCACCAGTCGGCCCCGGGGGTGATCGGGCAGGTGTCGCTGTGCGGGCAGGGGGCCGCGATCCGCAGCCCGGCGGCGATCAGCCGGTCGCGGGCCTCGATGATCCGGGCGTAGCCGTCGGGGGTGCCGGGCTCGACGATCACCACGGCCTGCCCGGCCGCGGCGGCCGCGTCGACCAGCTCGGTCCTGGCGGCGGCCGTCAGCTCCTTGAGGACATAGCTGACCGTGATCAGGTCGGCCGGGGCCAGCTCCAGGGCCGCGCCGATCCGGGCCCGCTCCCAGCGCGCGTCGCGCAGCGCGGGCACGCCGGACGCCTCGGCCAGTTCGCGGCCGAGCGCGAGGGCCGGTTCGGCCCAGTCCAGGACGGTGGTGGCCGGGCCCTCCCAGGCCCCGGCGACCGCCCAGCTCGCGGCGCCCGTGCCGCCGCCGACGTCGGTGTGGGTGGCCGGCGTCCAGTCGGGCGCGGCCTCGACGAGGGCGTCGAGGGCGGAGCGTACGGCTTCGAAGGTGGCGGGCATCCGGTACGCGGCGTAGGCGACGACGTCGGAGCGGTCCCGCAGGATCGGGGCGTTCGTCGGGGTCTCCCCGCGGTAGCTGGCGATCAGCCGGTCGACGGCCTGCGCGGCCTGCTTGGGCGGCAGTCCGTCGAGCAGCCCGGCCAGCGCCGCGCGCAGGGACTGTGCGGTGGGGAGGGTGGCGTTCACCGCCGAATTGTAGGCGGAGGCGACCCGTCGGCCGCATTCCGCTTCCGCCGGGGCGGGCGGGGGTACGCAGGGACGTACGCGGGCGGGACAGGGGGCCGAACGAGCCGCACGAAGGGTTCACGTAACCGGTACGGAACAGGAATCCGGCGAACTCCACGTGGCCGGAGGCCTGTTGCTACGCTGACCCGCGCGTGCACGGCACCAGATCAAGATGGTCCAGCGGGGGAGCCATGAGGCAGAAGATCGTGCGGCTGACGCTGGTCGGCGGGGTGGTCTTTCTCGCCCTGCTCCTGCTGCTGGCGACCTGCGGCGGCGATCCCGAGGGCGAGACGAAGGACGGCGCGGCCACCGCCACGGCGAAGCCGGTGCTGCCGAGCGCGGGTCCGGTGACCCGGCTGACCGTTCCGCCCGAGTACGCGACGGACCGGGGCTGGGAGATCATCGGCTCCTCCCCCGATGTCGCCGTCTCCCATACGACGGGTCTGCTGGCCTATCTGGAGCGGTCCGAGGGCAACCGCTACCGGCTGCGCACGGTCGACACGGCCAGCGGCGAGCTGGGCTGGCGGGGCCAGGCCTGGCAGCCGCCGGACCCGCTGCACTACCCGAAGCTCGCCACAGTGGCCAAGGGCGACCGGCAGTACTTCGTGACCTGGTCCTACGGGAAGGTCGGCGACGGCCTCTCCCCGTCGAGCACCTTCCTCGCCCTGGATCTGTACGACGTGACGAACGGGAACCGGCAGCGCGTCGAGGTGCCGTGGTCCGGGGCCCCGAAGGTGACCACGACCGGGCCGGGCATCGTGATCAGCGACGCGAAGGCGAACAGCACCCTGATCGACCCGGTCACCGGTGAGGTGACCGAGCTGCGCGCGGACAAGCTCGGGTATCCCCAGGGATGCCCGGCCTGCAAGCAGCTGACCGAGGTGCACGGGCAGACCGCCGACGGCCTGCTGCTGGGCGGGGCGCGGGAGTTCTGGGTGCGCGGCGGCTGGTTCAGCCGGAACGTGGCGCCCAAGGGGACCGAGAAGGGCAGCGGCGTGGTGACGTCGATGACCCCGGACCAGGTGCTGGCGAAGTGGCAGCCCGCGAAGAAGACCAAGCGGGCGGGGACCCATGAGCTGTGGGCGGTGCACGACGCGGCGACCGGGGAGGTGCTCACCTCGGTGGAGTGCCACAAGCCGGCCATAAAGCCGGGGCGCTACCCGCAGGCGGTCCTCTCCCCCTCGGGCGACTACCTGATCGCCGGGAACCTGGCCTTCGACCTGGAGGCGAAGCAGGGCCGCTGCTTCGAGGACGAGGGCGGCACCGCACATCTGACGCTGGCCACGGTGACGGACGACGGCATCGCGTACGGCGCGGAGAACGCCCGCGACGCCTCGGAGGCGCTGTCCGGCGGCGGGCTCCCGGTCGCGATGGACTTCGCCACCTGGAGCACCGAGCGGTTGTCGCGCAACGCCCGGCTGCCGGGGACGGAGACGACGGGGGTCGGGGTGTTCCGCTGGACCGACCGGCAGGACCGCACGCATCTGATCGGCTACCCGCGCACGGGCTGAGACCGCCCGGACGCATACGGGCCGAGCCCTCCCAGGCCGGCTCCTCGGGCCCTCAGAGGCCGCCGGCCTCGCGTCCCGCGCGCTGCCAGGGGCGGCACAGGAGCAGGAAGCAGCCCACCGCCGCCACCGCGCAGACCACCTGGACGACGGCCATCGGGACGGCCGTGTCCTCCCCCGCGATGCCGACCAGCGGGGAGGCGACGGCCCCGATGAGGAACGAGGACGTGCCGAGCAGCGCGGAGGCGGAGCCCGCCGCGTGCTTGGTCCGCATGAGGGCCTGGGCGTTGGTGTTCGGCATCGCGAGGCCCATCGCCGACATCAGGACGAACAGTCCGGCGGCGACGGGGACGAGCCCGACCTCGCCGAAGACGCCGGTCGTCATCAGGAGCAGCGCGACGGCGGCCAGCACGATCACGGCGAGGCCGAAGCCGAGCACCTTGTCGAGGCGGAACCGGCCCACGAGGAGCTTGCCGTTGATCTGCCCCACGGCGATCAGACCGATGGAGTTGAGCCCAAAGAGCAGGCTGAAGGTCTGCGGCGAGGCCCCGTAGATCTCCTGCACGACGAACGGGGAGGCGGAGATGTACGCGAACAGGACGGCGAAGGCGAGCCCGCCCGCGACCATGTAGCCGGTGAAGACCCGGTCGGCGAGCAGCCCGCGCATGGTGCGCAGGGCGTCGGTGACACCGCCGGTGTGGCGGGCGGCGGGCGGCAGCGTCTCGTGCAGCCACTTCCACACGACGAGGGTGAGCACGATGCCGACGGCGGTCAGCACGACGAAGATGCCCCGCCAGTCGGTGAACCGCATCACCTGCCCTCCGATCAGCGGCGCGATGATCGGGGCCACGCCGGAGATCAGCATCAGGGTGGAGAAGAACCGGGCCATCTCCACGCCGTCGTAGAGGTCGCGCACCACGGCCCGGGCGATGACGATCCCGGCCGCGCCCGCGAGCCCCTGGAGGAGGCGGAAGCCGATGAGGAGTCCGGCGGTGGGGGCCAGGGCGCAGAGCGCGGTGGCGAGGACATAGACGACCATGCCGAGGAGCAGCGGGGTGCGGCGGCCCCAGCGGTCGCTCATCGGTCCGACGACGAGCTGGCCGAGCGCCATCCCGGCCAGGCACGCGGTCAGCGTGAGCTGGATGGTGGCGGCGGGGGCGCTCAGGGAGTCGGTGACGGCGGGGAGCGCCGGGAGGTACATGTCCATGGACAGCGGCGGCAGGGCGGTGAGCCCGCCGAGGACCAGCGTGACCAGGAGTCCGGTGCGCCGGGCGGCCTTCGCTGCCGGGTCGGACAAGGCGGAGGATCCGGGCGCTCCCGGCAGGCCTGCCGGGGCTGTGGCCTGCGGGGCCGCCGGGTCGACGGCGAGGGCGCCCGCGTCCCCGTGCGGGACGGCCGGGTGGCCATCGGCTCCGGCGGCGAGGGCCGCGTCGGTTCCGGGTCCGGTCCCGGAGGTGGGTATGTGTGCTCGCTGGGCCCGGCTGCCGCCGCTCTCCGGCATTCTCATCTCCACATCGTTGAATCCGCATCTATGCTCTCAGCTCGACCGGAGTGGTCGATACCTTTTTCGGGCGGGCTGGGGTGGCGGGCATGGGTGACAGGGTGCGCTGGGGTGTTCTGGCGACGGGCGGCATAGCCGCGACCTTCACGGCGGACGTACAGGGGCTCCCCGACGCCGAGGTGGTGGCCGTCGCCTCGCGTACGGAGGCCTCGGCGCGGGCCTTCGCCGACCGGCACGGGATCGCCCGGGCGTACGGCAGCTGGGCGGAGCTGGTCGCCGACGACACGGTGGACGTGGTCTACGTGGCCACCCCGCACTCGGCGCACCACGCGGCGGCCTCGCTCGCGCTGAAGGCCGGAAAGCACGTGCTGTGCGAGAAGGCGTTCACGCTCAACAGCCGGGAGGCGAAGGAGCTGGTGGCGCTCGCCCGGGAGCGGGGCCTCTTCCTGATGGAGGCCATGTGGACCTACCTCAACCCGGTGGTCCGCCGGCTGACCGAGCTGGTCCGGGACGGGGCGATCGGCGAGATCCGTACCGTCCAGGCCGACTTCGGCTTCGCGGGCGACTTCGCCCCCGGCCACCGGCTGCGCGACCCGGCCCTGGGCGGCGGGGCCCTGCTGGACCTCGGGGTCTACCCGGTGTCGTTCGCGCACCTGCTGCTGGGCGAGCCGGACCGGATCCAGGCCGACGCGCTGCTGTCGCCGGAGGGCGTGGACCTCAACACGGGCATGCTGCTGGGCTGGGAGTCCGGTGCGACCGCGCTGCTGTCCTGCTCGATCGTCGGCCACCATCCGACGGCGGCCACCGTGATCGGCACGGCCGGGCGGATCGACATCCCGCGCGACTTCTTCCACCCGGACCACTTCGTCCTGCGGCGGGCGGGTGCGGAGCCGGAGACGATCACGTCGGGGCCGGGGCCGCAGGGGCTGTCGGGCATGCAGTACGAGGCGGTCGAGGTGGCGCGCGCGGTGCGGGCGGGCGAGGCCGAGTCGCCGCTCGTCCCGCTGGAGGGTTCGCTGGCGGTGATGCGGACGCTCGACGCGGTACGGGACCGCATCGGCGTCCGCTACCCGGCGGATCACTGAGCCCTGTTACGCGGGCGTGAGCCCGGCTATGCGGGCGTGAGCCCCGGGTTCCCGGCCTCCGTGACGAACGAGGCCGCGGTGGTGAGGGCCGCCCCGGGGGTCGTGACGGCAGCGACCGTACGGAAGTCGGCGCGGGCCTCCTTCGTGCCGAGGGTGACGACCGCGTAGCCGCGCCGCCCGTTGTAGTGCTTGAGGTGCGGGTTGGCGCGGGTCTGGTTCTGCCAGTTGGCGGGCCGGTCCGCGCCGTCCTTGCCGCTGGCGATGGAGGTGGTGACGATCTCCGTGCCGATCGTGCGCGAGGCGGGGTCGGCGAAGTCCTTCTTCAGGTCGAAGGCGTACGAGACGTGGACGTCGCCGGTCAGGACCATCAGGTTCTCCACCCCGGCGGCCTCGGCGCCGGCCAGCACCCGCTGCCGGGAGGCGGGGTAGCCGTCCCAGGAGTCCATGGAGAGCTTGAAGGCGCCGCTGGGCACATCGCGCCGCTGGGCGAAGGTGACCTGCTGCGGGACGACGTTCCAGGTGGCGTCCGAGGCCCGCCAGCCGTCGATCAGCCAGCGCTCCTGGGTGGCCCCGGTCATGGTGCGCGCGGGGTCCTCGGACTCGGGGCCCGGGGTGCGCCAGCCGTCGCCGTACGCCTGGTCGCTGCGGTACTGGCGGGTGTCGAGGATGTCGAACTGGGCGAGCCGCCCGAAGCGGAGGCGGCGGTAGAGCGTCATGTCGGGTCCGGTGGGCCGCTGCGGGGTGCGCAGCGGCTGGTTCTCCCAGTACGCGCGGTACGCGGCGGCCCGGCGGAGCAGGAACTCCTCGGGGGTGACGTCGTTCTCGGGGATCCCGCCGGCGTAGTTGTTCTCGGTCTCGTGGTCGTCCCAGGTGACGACGAAGGGGTGGGCGGCGTGGGCGGCGCGCAGGTCCGGGTCGGACTTGTAGAGGGCGTAGCGCAGCCGGTAGTCCTCCAGGTTCTGCGTCTCGCGGTTGTAGTGCGCGGGGAGGGTGCGGTCGGTGTAGTTGCGGGCGCCGCCGGTGGCGTTGACGGCGTACTCGTAGAGGTAGTCGCCGAGGTGGAAGACCACGTCGACGTCCTCGGCCGCGAGGTGGCCGAGGGCGGTGAAGTACCCGTCGTGGTACGCCTGGCAGGAGACGGCGGCCAGGGTGAGGGAGCTGGTGCGGGCGCCGGGGGCGGGGGCGGTGCGGGTGCGGCCGACCGGGCTGGTCCAGCTGCCGGTGCGGAAGCGGTAGTAGTACAGGCGGCCGGAGGCGAGGCCCTGGACCTCGGCGCGGACGCTGTGGGCGAACTCGGGGTGGGCGGTGACGGAGCCGCGCCGCTCGATCCGGCGGAAGCGCTCGTCGCGGGCGATCTCCCAGCGCACCTCGACCCGGCCGTTCGGCAGTCCGCCGCCCGGCTCGTAGGGGCGGGGGGCGAGCCGGGTCCAGATCAGGACGGACGTGGGGTGCGGATCGCCGGAGGCGACGCCGAGGGTGAACGGGTCCTCGGCGATCCGGCGGGCGTCGACCTCGGCGGCGCTCGCCGTGCCGGCGGCGGGCAGGTTGACGGCGAAGGCGAGCGCGGCGGCGGCTCCGGTGCCGGTCAGGAAGCGCCGACGGCCCACGCCTGGTTCCAGTAAGCGGGCGGCGGTGCGGAGTTCGATGGCTCGGGTGCCCTGATCGGGCGTCATGATGGTCCGTGCGGCTGTCATATGCCCCTCCTCAGCCCGGATGCTGTCGGGATTCATGGCAGTGGGAGGGAACGACGCACCGTTGTCGCGTGCACAACATCCGCATGGCGGGTCGATGAGCACCGCGTGCCCTGTGCACGGATCTGTCCCGTACGCTGCCGGGCCATGAACACAGAGCAGACAGAGCAGGCAGGGCGGACCGCGCGCAGCAGGGACGGAGGGCAGCCCGGCCGGAAGGTCGCCGTCGTCACGGGGGCGGGCTCGGGGATCGGACGGGCGGTCGCGCTCGCCCTCGCGAGCGGGGGCTGGTCGCTGGCGCTCGCGGGCCGGCGGGCCGAGCCGCTGGCCGAGACGGCGGCCGCCGCCGGGGACACCGAGGCGCTGTGCGTCACCACGGACGTGACGGACGCCGACGAGGTGGCCGCGCTCTTCACCGCCGTACGGGACCGGTTCGGCCGGCTGGACCTGCTGTTCAACAACGCGGGCACGTTCGGCCCCGGCGGCGTACCGCTGGAGGACCTGGCCGTCGCGGACTGGCGGGCGGTCGTCGATGTGAACCTGACGGGCGCGTTCCTGTGCGCGCAGGCCGCGTACCGGCAGATGAAGGAGCAGGACCCGCAGGGCGGCCGGATCATCAACAACGGTTCGATCTCCGCCCACGCACCGCGCCCGCACTCGATCGCCTACACGGCCACCAAGCACGCGATCACCGGGCTGACGAAGTCGCTGTCGCTGGACGGACGCCCCTACCGGATCGCCTGCGGCCAGATCGACATCGGCAACGCGGCGACGGAGATGACCGAGCGGATGCAGACCGGGATCCTCCAGGCCAACGGGGAGCTGGCGGTGGAGCCGGTCATGGCGGCGGCCGACGTGGCGCGGACGGTGCTGCACATGGCGGAGCTGCCGCTGGAGGCGAACGTCCAGTTCGCCACGGTGATGGCGACGAACATGCCGTACGTCGGACGGGGCTGAGGCGAGGGTGGGGCCGGGGCGGAGCCGGGGCCGGGCGTGGCGGCGCGGCGCGGCGCGTGATCATCTGCGATCAGATCTGATCGAACTGGCCAATGGATAACCGGATTTGCGGATTTCGCCGCCTGCGACCGGGCAAGCGCGTGCTGTCCGTATGATCGCATCCTGTTACGCCTTCACCAGAACGACACAGAAGGAACACCGCATGCGCATACGCACCGCTGCGCCGATCGCCCTGGCCGCCGCCACCGCACTGGCCGGCTCGCTCCTCGCCACGGCGGCACCGGCCTCGGCGGCCGCCCACCAGGGCGGACTGCACTTCGGGGCTGTTCAGTTCGACGGCCCCGGCAAGGACGACCGGTCGAAGAAGTCGCTGAACGCCGAGTGGGTGAACATCCACAACAACAGCAAGAAGAAGGTGCAGCTCAAGGGCTTCAAGGTGAAGGACGACACGGGCTACACCTACACCTTCGGCAGCTACACCATCGGCGCGGGCAAGACGGTCAAGGTCCGCACCGGCAAGGGCAAGAACGTCTCGGGCACCGTGCACTGGAACCGGGGCTCGTACGTCTGGAACAACACCGGCGACAAGGCGCGGCTGATCAAGCCGAACGGGAAGCTCCAGGACTCCTGCTCCTGGGGCAAGTCCACGAAGGCCAACAAGGGCGCCAAGAACTGCCACTGACCCGCCCGGCGCTTCGGACAGAGGGCTGGTCGCGGCTGCCGGGGAGTCGCGACCAGCCCGCTCCCACGCCCCGGCCGCCCCTGACCGCGGGCCGGGAATGGCGGGGGCAGCGGCACGGTTGTCTGCTGCATGACACATGATCACCGGGTCGAGGTCCTGCGCTACACCGCCTTCTCCGCCGATCCCGCGGGCGGGAACCCCGCCGGGGTCGTCCTGGACGCCGCAGGTCTCGACGAGGAGCGGATGCTCGCGATCGCGGCGGAGCTGGGGTACAGCGAGTCGGCGTTCCTGACGGAGCGGACCGGCGAGGGCGCGTACACGATCCGCTACTTCAGCCCGAAGGCCGAGGTGCCGTTCTGCGGTCACGCCACGGTCGCCACGGCGCTCGCGCTGGCCGAACGGGACGGGCCGGGCGCGCTGGAGTTCACGACACCCGCGGGGGTGGTCCCGGTCTCCGTCGTCCGGGAGGGCGGCGCGCTCCGCGCCACCCTGACCAGCGTGGCGCCGCATGTCGAGGAGGTCGCCGAGGCCGACCTGACGGAGGCTCTGGCGGCCCTGAACTGGGCGGCCGCCGATCTCGACCCGGCCCTGCCGCCCCGGATCGCCTACGCGGGGGCCCGGCACCTGGTGCTGGCCGCCGCCACCCGGGAACGGCTGGCGGAGCTGGACTACGACTTCGCTCGGCTGGAGGCGCTGATGCGCCGGCTCGACCTGACCACCCTGCAACTGGTGTGGCGCGAGGGGCCCGAGGTGTTCCACGTCCGGGACCCGTTCCCGGTGGGCGGGGTCGTCGAGGACCCCGCGACGGGCGCGGCCGCGGCGGCCTTCGGCGCGTACGCACGGGAGCTGGGGCTCGCACCGGAGGCGGCGGTGCTGACCCTGCACCAGGGGGCGGACATGGGCCGCCCCGGCACCCTCACCGTCGAACTGCGCGCGGGCGACGCCCGGATCCGGGTCAGCGGAACGGGCACCCGGATCGGCTGAGACCTGGAGGGCCGGGGGCCCGCGGGGCCGGGTCAGCCGGTCGCGCTCTTGGCCGGGGAGACGTGGGCGTACCAGCGCTCCGTCTCCTCCTGGTCGAGGGCACGCTCCAGCAGGGCGTCCCCGCGCATGCCGGGGAAGAAGCGGCCCGCGGGCCAGGTCCGCCGGTAGGACGGCTCGTCCAGGACCAGCAGCCGGACGCCGTCGACGACGGGTATGTCGGCGGGGGCGCCCTCGTTCCAGATCAGTTCGCCGTCCGGGGCCACCAGGTCGAAGGAGCCCACGGTGTCCACCTGGCCGGGGGTCTCCCGGCAGACGGCCACCTCCTGCGACGACGGCGCGTGGCCCGCCACATGGCCACCGCCGATGAGCGCGTCGGCGAGCAGCGTGTGCAGCTGGAAGTTGTCCCCGATGCCGGAGATCCGCAGGAGGTAGCCGGTGCCGCTCGTCCGGTGGAGGGCGACGAGCGGTTCGTCGTCCAGCACCAGGAGGGCGTGGGCGAGGGACTTCAGCTCCAGGCCGGAGGCCCGCTCCACCGCGCCGAGCAGCCGCAGCGCGTCGCCCCGGGAGCCGGCCTCCCGCCGTACGCCGGGGTGGTTCAGCATCGCGACAGCGGCCATCTCCCACTGGGGAAGCGTCCACCAGCCGACGGCAGCGTCGCGACCGGCCCGCTCCACGGCCTCCGGGCCCGGCTCGCCACCGTCCGGGGCGGGAAACGCGCCGCCCCCGGTCGCGGCCCAGGCGTCGGCGAACGCCACGGCCTGTTCCAGGGCCCACCGCAGTCCGGCCAGCACCCCCGGTGCGCAGCGCTCGGCGTCCGCACCGCGTTCGACGCAGGCCCCGACGAGCACGGCGACGACGGCCCGCGGGCCGGGCGGCACCTGCTCCAGCACGGCGGCGAGCCGCGGCCCGCCGTCCAGCAGTTCCGACTCCCTGGCCTGCCCGAAGGTCTCCTGCAACCGGACGAACGCCTTGCCGGACCGCTTGGTGTCCTGCGCCGACACCGCCGCCTCGAAGTCGGCGACGGCTCCCCCGAACCCGGCTTTACCGAATATCATTCCACCACTTTATCGACGGCCCGTTCGATGCCAGGAAGCCGGTCCCGCCCAAGGGAAACCGGCCCCGCCACGGGCTCCCGCACCCCTCACCGTACGAACACTCCCGCCCGCGCGGCGGCGACGGCCGCGGCGGCCGCCCGGTCGGCGGCCTCCTCGTCCAGCGGGGCGCCGCTGGCGAGCAGCCGGTAGTACAGCGGCGCCGACACCGCCGCGATCACCTCACCCGGGTCCGTACCCGCGGGCAGCTCACCGCGTTCGACCGCCGCCTCGACGCAGCCGGACCACTCCCCGATCCGCACCGCGTAGAAGCGGTGGAGGGCGTCGGCGGTGCGCGGATCACAGGCGGCGGCCGCGATGACGGCCACGAAAAGGGCCCCTTGGCGGGGGTCGGTCAGCGTGCGGACCACGAGGCGGGCGTTGGCCCGGAGGTCCTCGGCCAGGGATCCGGTGTCCGTGCGCGGCAGTGACTGTTCCGCCATGTCCGTGAGCAGGTCGGCGACCAGCCCGGCGGGGGCGGACCAGCGACGGTAGACGGTCGTCTTGCCGACCTCGGCCCGCCGGGCGACGTCGGCCAGGTCGAGCCCGTCGAAGCCGTGCTCGACCAGCGCGTCACCGGCAGCGCGCAGCACCGCCTCGCGCACCCGGGCGGTGCGGCCGCCGGGACGCACGGTGCCGGGCTCCACCCCCTCGACGCCGACGCCTTCGGCGCCTTCCGCACCTTCAGAAGTCATAACGGGCCTCCAGTTCCATTAACGACGCCTCCCCTGCTACGGTGACACCACTCTAACGGAACCACAGAACCGTTTAGCGTTTCCCGTGTCCAGGAAGGCGCCCCGCCATGCCCACACCCTCCCCCTCACCCACTCCCCGTACCGCATCCTCCGACGTCGGCCCCGCGACGGGCCCCACGACCGGTCCGCCCGTCACCTCCCTCCGCATGTCCAGCCGCCAGAAACTCGTCCTGGCCCTGCTGCTCGGCTCCCAGTTCATGATCGCGGTGGATTTCTCGATCCTGAACGTGGCGCTGCCCGTCGTCGGGGAGGGGCTCGGCTTCTCCCTCGCCGGTCTCCAGTGGATCGCCACCTCCTTCGCGCTCGCCGCCGCCGGGTTCACCCTGCTCTTCGGCCGGGTCGCCGACCTCGTCGGCCGCAAGAACGTGTTCGTCGGCGGCATGGCCGTCCTCGGCCTCTCCTCCGTGCTCGGCGGCCTCGCCACCTCGCCCGAGGTGCTGCTCACGGCCCGGGTGCTGCAGGGCCTGGCCACCGCGGCCGTCACCCCGGCCGGACTCGCGCTGCTGACCACCGCGTTCAGGGAGGGGCCGCTGCGCGAACGGGCGCTGGGGCTCAACGGAGCCCTGATGTCGGCCGGGTTCACCGCCGGGGCGATCCTCGGCGGGCTCCTGACGGACCTGCTCTCCTGGCGCTGGGCCTTCTTCATCAACGTCCCGGTGGCGGCTCTGGTCGTGATCCTGGCTCCGTCCGTGATCACCGACTCCCGGCCGGAGGAACGCCCGAAGCTGGACGTACCCGGAGCCATCACCGTCACCGGCGGGCTGCTGCTGCTCGTCCTCGGGCTGACCCGGGCCGGCGAGACCGGCTGGACGAGGCCGGCCACCCTGGCCGCGCTGGCCGCCGGAGCCGCCCTCCTGGTCGCGTTCGTCCGCATCGAGCAGCGAGCTGCCGCCCCGCTCGTCCCGATCCGCATCCTGAAGCGGCGCAGCGTCGTCTGGGGGAACACCGCCGGGCTGATCGCCTTCGTCACCGAGACCTCGCTGGTCTTCCTGCTGACCCTCTACCTCCAGGAGGTCCTGGGCTACTCCGCACTCGCCACCGGGCTCGCGTTCGGTGTGCTCGGCGCGGGCACGGTCGTCGGCGGTGTGCTCGGCGGACGGGCGGTGGGCCGCTTCGGCAACCGGCGCGCCATCGTCCTGGGCGGCACCGTCCAGGCCGCCGCCACCCTCTCCCTCGTGGCGCTCGGCACCTCCGGGGCCTGGATCTGGCTCCTGCTGGCGGCCACCTTCGTCGGCGGCGTCGGCAACATGCTGGTGATCGTCGGCTTCATGGTCACGGCGACCTCGGGCCTGCCGGACGAGGAGCAGGGACGGGCCACCGGGCTGGCGACGATGACGCAGCAGGTGGGCATCGCCCTCGGCATTCCGGTGATGAGCGCGGTGGTCACCGCCCGGATGGGGGCGGCGGACGGGCCCGGCGCGGTACTGTCCGGCGTCTCCAGCGCGATCCTGGTCAACTCCGCGCTGGTCCTGGCCGGTGCCGTACTGGCCGGGTACTTCCTGGCGGGAGGGGCCCGGAGGCGGGAGAACGGGTGAGCCGGTCCTGCGCCCCGGGCCGGCCCGGGAAGCAGGGACAACTCGGGCAGGCAGGACCGGCCCGGGAAGCGGACCCGGATCGACAGCGGGAGGATACGGACATGGCTGCTCCCGAGCCTGACCCTGGACGCGCCCCCGGCACCGGCTCCACCCCCGGCTCCACCGCCGACACCGACGACAACCCCGGCTCGGCCCCCGACCCCGCTCCCGGCCCCGAGCCGCTGACCGTCCCGAGCATGTCCGCGGGTCCGGACTTCGTCCTGCGCCCCTGGGAGATGAGTGATCTCCCGCTGATCCGCGAGGCCTCGCTCGACCCGTACATCCCGCTCATCACCACGATCCCGGCCCCCTACTCCGAAGCGGCCGCGGAGGCGTTCGTACGCAGGCAGTGGGAGCGCGCGGCCACCGGCGCGGGGTACCCGTTCGCCATCGTGCACTCCCGGGACCGGCGCCCGGTCGGCGCGATCGGGCTCTGGCTCCGGGAGCTGCCCGAGGGCCGCGCCTCGCTCGGCTACTGGCTCACCGACCTCGCCCGCGGCCAGGGCGTCGCCCGGGCCGCGCTGCGTACGGTGACGGGCTGGGCCCTGCGCGACCTCGGTGTCCCGCGCCTCCAGCTCTACATCGAGCCGTGGAACACCGCCTCCGCCCGGATCGCCGAGGACATCGGCTTCCGGCGGGAGGGCCTGCTGCGCGGCTGGCAGCAGGTGGGCGACGAACGGCGGGACATGGCCGTGTACGCGCTGCTGAACAGCGACGGACCGGTGGATGGCCGGGCGGTAACCGCACACTGAACACCGAGGCGTTACGATCGCGGGCACCGCTGCCGACCAGCAGCCGGCCACCGGCAGCCGAGCTCCAGGAGTACCGACCGTGTCCGCACCGCGCATCGGCGTATCCATCGTGACCATGGGAGACCGCCCGCAGGCGGTCGAGGCGCTGCTGGCGTCCGTGGCCATGCAGGACGTCCGGCCCACCCGGCTCGTGATCATCGGCAACGGTACGGCCCTCCCTGACTACTCCGCCACACCCGGCCTGGAGGACCTCGACGGCGGGGTGACCACCATCGAGCTGCCGGAGAACCTCGGCTGCCCTGGCGGCCGGAACGAGGGACTGCGCAGGCTCGCCGAGATCGGCGACGTGGACGTGGTGATCGAGCTGGACGACGACGGGCTGCTGGTCGACAAGGACGTCTTCCGCCGGGTGCGGGACCACTTCGCGGCCGACGACCGGCTCGGCATCGTCGGCTTCCGGATCGCCGACGAGACCGGCGAGACGCAGCGCCGCCATGTGCCGCGGCTGCGGGCGGGCGACCCGATGCGCGGCGGCCCGGTGACGGCGTTCCTGGGCGGCGGCCACGCGTTCTCGATGAAGATGCTGGCGGAGACCGGTCTGTGGCCCGCGGAGTTCTTCTTCACCCATGAGGAGACGGACCTGGCCTGGCGGGCGCTGGACGCCGGCTGGAAGGTGGAGTACGACCCCGAGCTGCTGCTCCAGCACCCGAAGACCTCCCCGGCCCGGCACGCGGTCTACTACCGGATGACGGCCCGCAACCGCGTCTGGCTGGCCCGCCGCAACCTGCCCCTCCCCCTGGTCCCCGCCTACCTCGGCACCTGGACCCTGCTCACCCTCGCCCGCACCCGCGACCCGAAGGGCCTGCGCGCCTGGGCGGGCGGCTTCGTCGAGGGCGTCCGCACCCCGTGCGGGGAGCGGCGCCCGATGCGCTGGTCCACGGTGTGGCAGATGACGCGGCTGGGCCGCCCGCCGGTCATCTGACCGACCCGCGTCCGCCACCTGCCACAGGCCACAATGGAAGGGCTTCCGGATCCGTCGCGAGGGAAGGCCGGTGTCCATGGCCGAGGAACTGCCGCACCGGCACGCCACACTGGACGAGGTGGCCGCGCTGGCCGGTGTCTCGCGGTCGGTGGCATCCCGAGTGATCAACAACGCTCCCCATGTCAGCCGGGCCAAGCGTGAGTCCGTCGAGAAGGCGATCAGGAAGCTCGGCTACGTACCCAATCCGAAGGCGCGCGCCCTGGCCACGCGTCAGGCGGGTGCGGCCGCGCTGGTCATCTCGCGGGACGACCCGGAGGTGTTGACGGACCCGTTCTTCGGGCAGCTCATCGCCGGGGTGGCCGGCGCCCTGGAGGAGGCCGACCTGCACATGATGCTGTGCGTGGCCGCCACCCCGCGCGGCCGGGAGCGGGTGGAGCAGCTCGTGCGCTCCCGGGCCGTCGACGGGGTGATGCTGACGGCGTCGCACGAGGACGACCCCCTGGCCCGGATCGCCAAGGAGAGCCCGCTGCCGGTCGTCTTCGGCGGGCGCCCGGTGGACTTCGAACCGCGCTGGTACGTGGACATCGACAACGTCGGCGGCGCGCGGGAGGCGACCGAGCACCTGCTCGCGCGGGGGCGGACCCGGGTGGTCACGATCTGCGGACCGCTGGACACCGAGGTGGCCAGATCCCGGCATCGCGGCTATCGGGAAGCGATGACGCTCGCCGGTCTGACGCCCCGGCCGCCCGAGGCCGGGGACTTCTCCGAAGCCGCCGGAGCCGCCGCCATGACCCGGTTGCTGGAAGCCCATCCGGACCTGGACGGGGTGGTCGCGGCCAACGACAACATGGCGGCGGGCGCGTTGCGCGCCTTGCGCGGAGCCGGCCGGCCGGTGCCCGAGGACGTGTCCGTGGTGGGGTTCGACGACCTCGCCGTCGCCCAGCTCACCGATCCCGCGCTCACCACGATCCACCAGCCCATCCGGGATCTCGGGCGCGAGATGGCCCGGATGCTCGTCGGGGTCGTCGCGGGCCGTACGGCCGGTCCGCTGATCCTGCCCACGCATCTGGTGCAGCGTTCCAGCACCTGACGGGCCGACCGCCCGTGTCGGCGGCCGGCCCGGCCGCTGATTCCGGGAGCGCTTCCAGGAAGACCGATCCTGTCGGATGCATTGTCGGCCATCTGGTGCGCTGCTACTTTCTGGAAGCGCTCCCAGTTTCTCCGCACCACCGGCGTCCTCCCCCCGCACAGACGTGCCGCCAGCGGACGCCGAACCTGTCCCGCACACGGGTTTCACGGCACAAGGAGGCCGAGATGCACTCCCGCACGCGATCACGTCGGTTCCCCACACCTCGCTGGCTGCTGGCTCCGCTGGCCGCCCTCGCCCTGATCTTCCAGCCGATGACCGCCCCCGCGTACGCCGTCGGCGGCAGCTTCACCGACACCTTCGACGCCTACGACACCGGCCGCTGGCACAAGGCCGACGGCTGGTCCAACGGAGGCATGTTCAACGTCGGCTGGCGCGCCGACCACACCTGGTTCAACGGCGGCGTCATGGGCCAGAACCTCGACGTCGCGACCTGCCCGTCCGGCTGCTCGGGCAAGCCCTACGCCTCCGGGGAGTACCGCACCGACGAGCTGTACTCGTACGGCCGCTTCGAGGCCCGGCTCCAGGCGGTCAAGCGCGAAGGCGTCGTGACCGGGTTCTTCACGTACACCGGGCCGAGCGACGGTCAGCCCTGGGACGAGATCGACGTCGAGATCCTCGGCAAGAACACCACCCAGATGCAGACCAACTACTTCACCGACGGCGTCGGCGGCCACGAGACCGTCATCGACCTCGGGTTCGACGCCTCCGCCGGCTACCACGACTACGCCATCGAGTGGTGGAACCAGGGCACCATCAACTGGTTCGTGGACGGCAGACTGGTCCACCAGGAGAACGGCTCCCGCGGTCCGCTTCCCACCCGCCCGATGCGCATCATGACCAACCTGTGGCCGGGGACCGGGGTCGACGGCTGGCTCGGCCCGTTCACGTATCCGGGCACTCCGCTGACCGCCCGCTACGACTGGATCAAGTACACGAAGTACTGATGCCGGCAGAGGAAGCAGGGAAGCAGGCCGAGAGCCCCTGACCGGCTCGACGCCGGTCAGGGGCTCTTGGGCGGCAGACGAGTCGTGCTGTACGCCGGGTTCTGTCTCCCGGTCGCCTCGCGGCGGCCGGGGAGACGGCCATCCATCTAGGGCCGGCATTGCTGCCGGCCTCGTGCGGTCTACCCGCGAACTCGGGCGAGCAGCCCTCGAACGTCCGCGCAGGGCCGTCCCGTTTCCGGCACGGCCCCTCTTGACCTTGCTCCGGGTGGGGTTTACCTAGCCGCCTGAGTCACCTCAGGCGCTGGTGGTCTCTTACACCACCGTTTCACCCTTACCCGCGACCGAAGTCCCGGGCGGTCTGTTTTCTGTGGCACTGTCCCGCGGGTCACCCCGGGTGGCCGTTAGCCACCACCCTGCTCTGTGGAGCCCGGACGTTCCTCGGGAGGATCCGGGGATTCCTCACGCGGCCGTCCGCACGGCTCGTCTGCCGTGATCGCCATCCTACCGGGCTGTACCGACCGCCCCCCGTCCGTGCCCCTCAGCCGAAGTCCCCGGTCTCCAGGTCGAAGGCGAAGGGCTCGGGGAGCGGGAGCGGTTTCCCGTACGGGATGGTCAGGTGCTGGCGGTAGTCGTCACCCTCGGGCTCGCTGAAGAGCGTCACCGAGCTGTCGTCCCGGTCGAGGAGCAGGTAGAGGGGAATGCCACCGCGTGCGTAGCAACGGCGCTTGGCCTCGCGGTCGGCCTGCGGCTTGGTGGAGGTGACCTCGACCACGAGGGCGACGCCCTCACAGGGCATCCAGGGGTCGGCGCCCCGGAAGAGGCGACGCTCGGTGGGGGCAAAGGTGCCGTCGGGGATGGCGTGGTTCTTGGGGCAGCCGCCCCCGCTGCGGAGCTTCAGGCCCTTGTTCCCGGAGAAATCCATGTCCGTGCGGGACTTCCTCAGCACCTGCTTCAGAACCAGGCTGATGTAGTCCTCGTGGTCCCCGTCCGGCGGCGGCGTCACGACAATCTCCCCCTCGATCAGCTCGGCCCGGAAGCCTTCCGGCGTGTCCAGGGCCAGGAAGCCCTCCAGAAGGACTTCTGCCTGCGTGAGCGGCTCGTGCGCCATGGCAGTCATGTCACGCTCCTTCCTCGGTCGCTCGCCAGACTCGGGCATCGGGGGACCAGCCGTCCGTGAGAGGGGAATTCTTCCTCCGATCGTGGCACAGGACCGCTCGGCGTGGACGAAGGCTCGGGAAGGAACGCGCCGCTTGACCTTGTCGCAGCGTCAACGTTTCTACTGGCCGCATGCGTATCGGAGAGATCGCCGCGCTCGTGGGAGTCACCTCCCGGGCCGTCCGGCACTACCACCACATCGGCCTGCTGCCCGAGCCCGCCCGGCAGGCCAACGGCTATCGGGCGTACACCGTCCGCGATGCCGTACTGCTGGCCAGGATCCGGCGGCTGACGGAGATCGGGCTCTCGCTCGACGAGGTGCGGGATGTGCTCGCCGATGACGCGGGGCGGGAGCTGGGCGAGGTGCTCGCGGAGCTGGACGCCGATCTGGCGCGGCAGGAGCGGGCGATCCAGGAGCGGCGGCAGGTGCTGGCCGTGCTGCTGGAGGCGCCGCTCACCTCGGACGGGCCGCTCTCGCCCGCCCTCGCCGCGCTCCTGGACCACGCGCCCGCCACCACCTCCCCGACCGCCGCGAAGGACCGCGAGCATCTGGCGTTGCTGGACGCGGCGGGCGACGGGGCCGGGGCGGAGCTGTTCGCGGCGCTGCGGCCGCTGGCCGAGAACCCGGGTGTGCTCGCGATGTACGAGCGGCTCGACGAGCTGGAGGAGGCCGGGGCGGACGACCCGCGGATCGCACCGCTGGCGGCCGAGCTGGCCGGCGCCGTGCCGGACGAGGTCCTGGCGGTCATCCCCGAGGGGGAGCCGTCGGCGACGGGGTTCGGGCGGGTGCTGCTCGACGACTATCCGCCCGCGCAGCGCGCGGTGGTGCGCCGGGTGATGGAGGAGCTGGCCGAGCGGGTGCGGAGGAGGGGGGCGTCATGAGGGCACGGGTGGCGAGGGGGCTTCGGGTCGCGATGTGGGCGGTGCTGCCCGGCGAAGTGGCGCTGGTGGTCTGCCTGGTGGCCGGGGTGCGGATACCCGGTGCCGTTCTGCCGCGGCCGAGGCGCTGGTCGTGGGGATGCTCGCGCTGGAGGCGTACGTGATGTGGCCCCGGTACGCGGCCCGGCGGCGGGCGGGCGACACCCGGCGGGAGGCCGGGCTCGCCGTGGTGCGTGCGGCGGTGCCGGTCGCCCTGCGGCGGCTGATCGTCCACGAGTTCCGGGCGCTGCACAGTCTCGGGCTGTGGACCGTACGGCGCCGCCACCGGATTCCGGAGGGGGCCCGGCCGTTCTCGTACACCGAACCGCAGACCGGGATCATGTGGGCGTTCCTCTTCGTCTCCGTCGTCGAGACCGTGGTGCTGGCCCTGGTGATCCCCTGGCCGCTGGTCCACGCGGTCGTGCTCGTGGTGGACGTGTACGGGATCGTCATCATCCTCGCCCTGCACGCCGCCGCGGTGACCCGGCCGCATCTCGTGGGGGCCGACGGTTCGCTGCGGCTGCGGTACGGGGCGTTGTTCGACCTCCAGGTGCCCGCCGCCGCCATCGCCTCCGCACGGGTCGAGCGGCGCTTCCCGGACGGGGGGCTGGTCGCGGTCGACGAGGACGGGACGCTGGATCTGGCGGTGGGGAGCCAGACGACGGTGACCGTGGAGCTGACGGGGCCGGTGGAGTTCGCGCGGCCGCTCGGGCGGCACGGGCGTGCGCGGACGCTCCGGTTCCACGCGGACGATCCGCGGGCGGTCGTCGCCGCGCTCGCCGCGCCGCGTTCCCTCACGCCGGAGCGAACAGCACCGTCCTCGCCGCCGGCCCCGCCCGCGTGAGCCGGACCCGCAGCCGCTCCCCCAGTGGCAGCGGGGCCGTGCCGCCCTCGATCCGGCCGACGACCGCCGGGTCCCGGAGGTGGACCGTGCCGATGGCCGGGTCCCGGTCCTGGACGTCGACGACGTACGCGTCGAAGAGTTCACCCTCGCGCCCCTCCAGGAGCGCCGCCTCGACGAGATCGACGCAGGCCCGCTCCACGGTGCCCGCGCGGCGCGTCCCCTCGGCCATCTCCTTCGGGAGGGCGGGAAGGGCCTCCCGTACCCACTCCGGGGGCGCCTTCCCGGCTGTCGCGGCGAGGCAGAGTTCGGAGGCGTACCGGTCGACCAGGCGGCGCAGCGGTGCGGTGCAGTGCGTGTAGAGGTCGGCGACCGCGGCGTGCACGGCGGGGTCGGGGAGGTCGCCGCCCTCGAAGACGGTGTAGCCCGCGCCGCGCAGCAGGGTGGTGCACTCCTGGAGGAACGCCGCGTGGTTGCTCTTCTCCGGGTCGAGGGAGCGGACGACCTCGGCGTAGGGGACGTGGTGCGGCCAGTCGATGCGCAGGGCGTGGGCGGAGCGCCGCAGCCGGGCGACGGCCCCGTCGGGCGCGAGCGGCAGGGTGCGCAGGATGCCGGTGCCCGTGTCGGCCATGAGCCGGGCGGCGGCCATCCCGGTGAGGAGCGAGATCTGCGCGTTCCAGGCCTCGGCGGGGAGCGTGGCGCGGTAGGCGAGGCCGTAGGAGCCGTCGTGCTCGATGACCTCCTGTTCGGGGACGTCGAGCGAGATGCCGCCCCGGGCCACTTCCTGTTCGGCACGCAGCCGCCCGATGTCCCGGAGCAGGGCGAGGGACTCCTCCGCGCTGCCCGCGTCGATCTGCCGCTGGACGCCCGCGTAGTCGAGTTTCGCGCGGCTGCGGACCAGGGCCCTGCGTACGTCGGTGGCGACGGCCTGTCCGTCGCCGTCCAGGTCGATCCGCCACAGCGCGGCCGGGCGCGTCTCGCCGGGGAGGAGACTGGCGGCGCCCTCGGAGAGGACGGCGGGGTGGAGGGGGATGCGGTCGTCGGGGAAGTAGAGGGTGGTGACCCGGCGGTGGGCCTCGGCGTCGAGCGCTCCGCCCGGGCGGAGGAAGGCGGCGACGTCCGCGATGGCGTAGTGCACCCGGTAGCCGCGCCCGTCCCGGCGGCGCTCCAGGTGCATCGCCTGGTCGAGGTCGGTGGAGGCCGGCGGGTCGATGGTGAGGAAGGGGAGACCGGTGGCGTCCTCGTGGGCCGACAGGTCCGGAGCCCGGGCCGCTTCCGCCGCCTCCGCGAGCACGTCGGGCGGGAAGGCGCCGGGCAGGTCGAGTTCGGTGCGCAGCGCCCGCAGGGCGGCCCCGAGCGAGCAGTCGGCTGCGCCGGTCATACGCAGGTGGCGGCGGGGCATGGCCCGAGCGTAGGCCGGGAGGGGACGGGCGGCATCCGGGGCGGTTCCCGGGGCCCGGGTGGGAGTTCCCGTCCGGGGCGACCGCCCGGGCCGCCGTTCGGGGGTGGTGGACGAGGGCTCGCGGGGAGGCCGCGTCCGGAGGCAGCAGCTCCCGGGCTCGCGCGGGGAGGCCGCAGGAGGATCCCCGGATCCCACCGGCGTACGGGAACCCCCGCCCCGCCCCCGTACCCTTGCCGAGGACCCGGCGAGCCCGCACGCCCCCCGGATCCGCGCTCGCCGTACGTACGAAGGAGAACCGCCGTGCTCGTGCTGTTGCCGCCCTCCGAAGGAAAGGCCGCCTCGGGGCGCGGGGCTTCGCTGAAGCCGGAGTCGCTGTCGCTGCCGGGGCTCGCACCGGCCCGTGCGGCGGTGCTGGACGAGCTGGTCGAGCTGTGCCAGGCAGACGAGGAGAAGGCCCGGGATGTGCTCGGGCTGAGCGTGGGTCTTGCGGGCGAGGTCGGCAAGAACGCCGAACTGCGCACCGCGGGGACCCGCCCGGCCGGGGACCTGTACACCGGCGTGCTGTACGACGCCCTCGACCTGGCCACGCTGGAGACGGCCGCGCGACGCCGGGCGGCCGCCTCGCTGCTGGTCTTCTCGGGGCTGTGGGGCGCGGTCCGGATCGGTGACCGGATTCCGCCGTACCGCTGCTCGATGGGGGTGAAGCTGCCCGGTCTCGGTGCCCTCGGCGCGTACTGGCGCACCCCGATGGAGACCGTGCTGCCCGAGGCCGCGGGCGACGGGCTCGTCCTGGACCTGCGGTCCTCCGCGTACACGGCGGCGTGGAAGCCGAAGGGCGAGGTGGCCTCGCGGACGGCGAGCGTGCGGGTGCTCCACGCGCAGATCGTGGACGGCGTGGAGAAGCGGTCCGTGGTGAGCCACTTCAACAAGGCGACCAAGGGCCGGCTGGTGCGCGACCTGCTGGTGGCCGGTGCGCGACCCGAGGACCCGGCGCGGCTGGTGGAGGTGTTGCGGGACCTCGGTTACGTGGTGGAGGCCGAGGCGCCCGCGCGGGCCGGGCGGCCGTGGTCGCTGGACGTGGTGGTGACGGAGATCCACTGACCCGACCGCACAGGTGCGTTGCGCAGGACGCAACGCTCGTTGCAGATATTGGTGGCCGCGCGGCAGGATGACCCCATGACCTCCTCCGTGCCGCCCGCCGTGCCCTCCGCCGCAGCCACCCCCGACGCCTCCGTGCTCGATCTCGCGCCCGTCGTCCCCGTCGTCGTCCTGCACGACGCCGCCGACGCGGTGCCGCTGGCGCGGGCGCTGGTGGCGGGCGGTCTCCCGGCGATCGAGGTGACGCTGGGCCCCCCCGCCGCTCTGGAGTCGATCCGGGCCATGGCCGCCGAGGTGCCGGGCGCGGTCGTCGGCGCGGGCACGGTGATCTCGCCGGAGCACGTCCGGGAGACGGTGGCCGCCGGGGCCCGGTTCCTGGTCAGCCCGGGGTGGACGGACGCGCTGCTGGAAGCGATGAAGGCGTCCGGGCTGCCGTTCCTGCCGGGCGTCTCGACCACCTCCGAGGTGGTGGCCCTGCTGGAGCGCGGGGTGAGCGAGATGAAGTTCTTCCCGGCCGAGGCGGCGGGCGGTACGGCGTATCTCAAGGCCCTGTCGGCGCCTCTCCCCCAGGCCCGCTTCTGCCCGACCGGCGGCATCTCGCTCGCCTCCGCGCCCTCCTATCTCGCGCTGCCCAACGTCGGATGCGTGGGCGGCAGTTGGATGGTCCCGGGCGATGCGGTGGCGGCGAAGGACTGGGACCGGGTGGCCCGCCTGGCGGCCGAGGCGGCGGCGCTCGCGCCGTAGGCATCCCACCGCCGGCCTGTTCCCAACAGCGCGGGATCAGCCCAGGAGTTGCACCGCGTACAGCCCTCCGACGCCCAGGGCCAGCACCCCCAGCAGCAGCCGCAGCGCCGTCTCCGGCAGGCGCGGCTGGAGGCGGGCGCCCAGGTAGCCGCCGCAGAGCCCGCCGAGTCCGCAGGCCAGGCCCAGGGACCAGTAGGGCGCGATGTCGCCGGTGGTGGTCAGGGACAGCAGTGCGTACGTCCCCGCGCCCACCACCGAGGTCACGAAGGTGGCGGCGAGCGCGGCCGGGGCGACCTTCGCCACCGGCATGCCGCGCCCGACCAGGATCGGGCCGAGGAGCGAGCCGCCGCCGATCCCGTAGATCCCTCCGGCGACGCCGACCGCCATGGCCAGCCGGGTCACGGCGCGGGGCGAGGGCTCCCGTGCGGGGTCCGGGCGGGAGGCGCGGCGCAGGGTGCGCAGGCAGAGCCAGCCGCCCAACGGCAGCAGCAGGAAGGCGATGAGCAGCCGGAACACCGAAGGGCCCGGCACCGCGAACACCCGGATCACCGCGCCGGCGACCACCCCGGGCACGGTGCCGAGGACGAGCAGCCGGGTCAGCGGCCCCCGCAGGGTCCCGGCCCTGTGGTGCCGCAGCAGGGCCCCGGGGCCCGCCACCACGTTGTAGAGCAGGTTGGTCGGGGTGACCGCCGGGCTGGGCACCCCGAGCACGCTGACCTGGACCGGCAGCAGGAACACCGCGCCGGAGACGCCCACCGGCGCGGTGGCCACGGAGATCAGCAGCCCGGCGGCGAACCCGAGCAGCCCCGTCGGCCAGTCCATGGGCGCCCGGTCCCGCTAGCGCAGGTGCGAGGTGTCGTTGAGCAGGCGTACGGAGGCGTTGCCGTCCCCGTAGTACGCGACGGTGGAGATCGAGGCCGCCGACAGCTCCATCCGGAACAGCGCCTCGGGCGGGGCGCCGAGGGCGAGGCGGACGAACGTCTTGATCGGCGTCACATGCGTGACCAGCAGGACCGTGCGGCCCGCGTACCGGGCGACGAGCCGGTCCCGGGCGGCGGCGACCCGCTCGGCGACCTGGGTGAAGCTCTCGCCGCCGCCGGTCGGGGCGGTGTCCGGGGAGGCCAGCCAGGCGGTGAGGTCGTCGCCGTACCGCTCGCGCACCTCGCCGAAGGTCAGGCCCTCCCACGCGCCGAAGTCCGTCTCGCGCAGGCTCTCGTCGATCCGGACGTCCAGGCCCAGGCGGGCGGCGACGGCGGCGGCGGTCTCGCGGCAGCGGCGCAGCGGGGAACTGACGATCTCCTGGACGGTGCCCAGGGCGGCGAAGTGCCCGGCGGCCCGCTCGGCCTGGCCGCGGCCGACGGCGGAGAGTTCGGGATCGGTGCCGCCGCTGCCGGAGAACCGCTTCTCGGGCGTGAGGGCGGTCTCGCCGTGCCGGAGCAGGACGAGGGTGGCGGGCGCGCCCAGATCGGGGGCCGCACCCCAGCCGGCCTGCGGGGTCCCGGCGGCCTGCTGCGGGGCGAGGTGGGCGTCCGTCGGCTCGCCGCCCGATTCCGCCGTCTCCTCGGGCAGGGAGAAGAGCGCGTCGGGGGCCGGGGCGGCAGCCGGGGCGTCCAGGGCGGCCGTCGAGGCGGAGGCCTCCCACTGCCGGCCGTCGCGCCCCGCGTCCATCGCCTCGTTGGCGAGCCGGTCCGCGTGCTTGTTCTGCGCGCGCGGGATCCACTCGTACGTCACCGAGGACGGCGGCAGGATCGCGGCGGCGCGGGCCGCCAGCGGCTTCATGTCGGGGTGCTTGATCTTCCAGCGCCCCGACATCTGCTCGACCACCAGCTTGGAGTCCATCCGGACGTGGACCCGCAGCGCCTCCCCCGCGTCCGGGAACAGCGCCTTCGCGGCCGTCAGACCGGCGATGAGGCCCCGGTACTCGGCGACGTTGTTCGTCGCGACGCCGATGTACTCGGCGGCCTCGGCGAGGGGCTCCCCGGTGGCGGGGTCGATGACGACCGCGCCGTAACCGGCGGGCCCCGGGTTGCCCCGGGAGCCGCCGTCGGCCTCGACCACCACCTGGCGGGCGACGCTCATTACAGGCCCGACGCCGAGGTGCGGACCAGGATGCGGTGGCAGTTCTCGCAGCGCAGGACCGTCTCGGGGGAGGCGGCCTTCACGTCGTTGACCTCGGCCATGTTCAGCTCCAGGCGGCAGCCCTCGCAGCGGCGCTGGTAGAGCCGGGCGGCGCCGACCCCGCCCTGCTGGACGCGGAGCTTGTCGTACAGCTTCATCAGGTCGGCGGGGACGACCTCGGCGACGACCTGGCGGTCCTTGGTCACCGTGGCGGCCTCGGCGTCCAGTTCGGTGGTGGCCGCGTCGCGGCGGGCGGTGGCGTCGTCGACCTTGGCCTGGACGGCGGAGACCCGCTCGGTCAGCTCGGCTACCCGCTCCTGGGCGGCCTCGCGGCGCTCCATGATCTCCAGGACGACGTCCTCCAGGTCACCCTGGCGCTTGGCGAGCGAGGTGATCTCGCGCTGGAGGCTCTCCAGGTCCTTGGGCGAGGAGACCGCGCCGGAGTCCAGGCGCTGCTGGTCGCGGACGGCGCGCTGACGCACCTGGTCGACGTCCTGCTCGGCCTTGGTCTGCTCGCGGGCGGTGTCGCTCTCCTCGGTGGTGGAGGCGACCAGCAGGTCACGCAGCTGGGCGAGGTCGCTGCTGAGCTGCTCGATCTCGGCGTGCTCCGGCAGCGAGGACCGCTTGTGGGAGAGCTGGGCGAGGCGGGTGTCGAGGGCCTGGACGTCGAGAAGTCGGATCTGGTCGGCGGGCGCGGCGTTCAGTTGGGGGCTCCAGAGGAATGGTGGGTGGTCCAGGGGTCGGTGACCTGCTTCGAGACATGGACCCGCAGGTCCCATCCGTGGCGGTCGGAAAGCGCGTCGAGCTGGGCCGCCGCCTGCTCGCACCAGGGCCACTCGGTGGCCCAGTGCGCGGCGTCGACGAGGCCGAGCGGCGAGTGCTGCACGGCCTCGGACGCCGGGTGGTGGCGCAGGTCGGCGGTGAGAAAGGCGTCGACGCCCGCGGCGCGCACGGCGTCGAAGAGGCTGTCGCCGGAGCCGCCGCTGACGGCGACGGTGCGCAGATACGCC
Organism: Streptomyces globisporus C-1027; assembly: GCF_000261345.2. Lineage (NCBI taxonomy): Bacteria > Bacillati > Actinomycetota > Actinomycetes > Kitasatosporales > Streptomycetaceae > Streptomyces > Streptomyces globisporus. The sequence goes on from NZ_CP013738.1 coordinate 2,112,728, forward strand.
TCCGGGTCGCCGGCCAGCCGGATGCCCTGTGCGGTGGCGGGGAGCCGGGCGGCGGCGCGGGCGGCGAAGGCGGCCAGGGTCTCGGGGTGGTCCAGCTCGCAGATCCGGCCGAGTCCGCGCCGTCCGGCCGGGTCGGTGGGGTCGGGGACGAGCGGCCCCGTGACGCGCAGGTCGAGGGCGCCGGCGAGGGCGTCGGAGACGCCGGGGTCGGCGGTGTCGGCGTTGGTGTGCGCGACGTGGAGGGCGATGTCGTGCTTGATGAGGGTGTGGACGACCTTGCCCTTGAAGGTGTCGGCGGCGACCGTCGTCGTCCCGCGCAGATAGAGCGGGTGGTGGGTGACGATCAGCTGGGCGCCGAGCTCCAGGGCCTCGTCGGCGATCTCGCGGACCGGGTCGACGGCGAACAGCACCCGGTCGATCTCCGCGTCCGGATCGCCGCAGACCGTCCCGACCGCGTCCCATCCCTCGGCCCGCTCGGGTGGCCAGAGGGCGTCGAGGGCGGCGATGACTTCAGACAGACGGGGCACAGGGGAAAGGCTACCTGTCCGGGGTGGTCCGCCGCCCCTGGCCGCCGGACCTGTGGGCCAGGACCGGCGGCCGGAGGACGAATCGTTACTGCATCCTCCTCGTCATCAGCCTCGCCGGACCCGCGCGGAAGGGTCCTCGGCGGGTCCCCACCGAGGACTCCACAGCACACTCACCCCTGCCACCTCAGGAGAATCCGGGCATCGCCACCCTTATGTGTGAAGTGCGGAGGCTCGTGTTGTTCGGCTGGAAGTGCGAAAACTAGCTTTCGTAGCCGGAGGTGACGAGTCCATGACTGCCTGTGCCATCGAGGGTGGATCCGCCGGGGCCGCCGCGACGGCGGACCCGGAAGCGGAACCCGAACCGGAAGAGCCCGGAGAGCTCGCCGGGGCGGACGGCTCCGGCCTGCTGCCCGAATCCACCGCGGCCGGACAAGCCGACGAGGAGAACGGGGAAGCCGGGGAAGCCGAAGAAGCGGAAGCGTCGCCCACGGGGGCCGCCGCACGGTCGGACGCCGGCGCCCCACCGCCCCCCGGCGGTTTCACGCTCACCGCGGACGGCGCCTATGCCGCCCGCCTCACCGCCGCTCCCGGGCCGCCGGGCGAGCGCGCCTGGTATCCCGAGCGGTGGACGCTGGACGGGCCCGAGCCGTACGCGGTGCCCCTCCCCCTCGACCAGCCCGAGGAGCCGGACTCCGAGGTGGCCCCGCTCGCCGACGGGCGGGTGCTGATCCGGCGGAGGGTGGCGGACCGGCAGATGTTCTCGCTGCTCTACCCGACCGGGCCCGGGACCGGCGAACTCCTGCTGGGCGCGGTCGGATGCGCGGAGATGACCCTGCTGCCGCCGTCGCCGGACGGCCGGTGCGTGTACGCCCTGGCGGCCGGCGAGGACCACGCGTCGGTGTGGCTGGTGGCGGGCGGCGCGTTCGGGCCCGAGGAGGTCGCGCGGATTCCCGGGCGCTGCTCGGGCGGGGTGTGGCTGGACCGGGCGGGCCGGATGCTGGCGCTGGACCGGCAGGAGCCGGGCGGCGGGCCGGTCAAGGCGGTCGCCGTCGACCTCGGGCGGCAGGGTGAGGTGACGCCGCTGCTCCAGATCGCGCCGGGGAGCGACGACCGGCTGCTGCTCGCGGACCCGGACAGCGGGCTGCTGCTGCTCCGCTCCGACGCCCCGGGCCACGACCGGCTCGGCTGGGGCGTGCTGGGGAGCTGCCTGCCCGTGAGGTTCCCCGAGTGCCTGCGCCTCGCGGACGTGGCGGTGACGCCGTTCGCGGTGCAGCCGGGCCAGATGCTGACGCCGGAGAGCTGCGCGGTGGCGCTGCGGATCGACGGTGCGCCGGGCAGCTGGGTGGGCGTCTGGCGTCCGGCGGGCCGGCAACTGCACCAGTTCGCGGCCCCGTTGGGCTGGGTGCCCGGCGCCGGGTACTGGAGCCGGGACGGCGTGCTGCGCCTGCCGTACGCGAACGGGGCGACGCCCTGCGGCGTGGCGCTGCTGGACGCCCCCGAGGACGTGGAACCCTCCTCCGCGACCGGCCGTACGGGTCGCGGGGAAGGTGGAGGGGAACCGTCCGCCGCCGATGCCGCTCCGGTTGTGTGTAAGCCCGTTCCGTTGGGGCAGGCACCTCTGCACGGAGCCGCTCGACCTGATTGAATTCGGGGCCTGGGCTACGCGACCGTTCCGGGCGGGTACCGACGGTGACCGGGTCGGACGACGGTGGCGGGGCTTGCGACACACGTAGGCGCGACACAAGCAAGCGATCACAACGGGGTGACTTCCCACATGTCCGAAGCACGGACCGACACGACCCAGCAGCGCCCGACGGGGGCGGACGAGGGTACTGGAACCGGTGGTTCCGGAAAGCACCGCGGGGGTGCGTCGGCGGAGAACACGTCGGTGCAGCCGCACGGCCGACACCGCCGGCCCGCCGAAGCGGAATCCACGGCGGCCTGACCCGCCGGGCAGCGCACGGAGGAGGGCCGGGACCGGCGGACGACCGCCGGTCCCGGCCCTCTCTTGCGTACACCGGCCCTCCCGTGCGTACACCGACCCTCCCCTGCGTACCGGGGTACGGCCGCGCACATGGAATGCGGCTACCGCCGCTTCAGCCCCAGCACTTCGGCGGCGGCGAACGTCTCGTTCGGCGGCCGGTCCGCGTAGTACGGGGTGAGCAGTTCGTCGAGCTCCGCGAAGGTGAACGTCTCCTTCGCCGCGTCGAACCGGGCCGCCACCCTCGGCCGTTCGACGACGGCGACCATCCCCCCGTGGACGACCAGCAGTTGACCGTTGACCCCGGCCGCCGCCGGTGAGGCGAGATAGCCGACGAGCGGGGAGACATGCTCGGGCGCCAGCGGGTCGAGGGTGCCGTCCGCCGGTTCCTGGAAGCCCGCGAAGACGTCCTCGGTCATCCGGGTCCGGGCGCGCGGGCAGATGGCGTTGGCGGTGACGCCGTACTTGGCGAGGGCGAGCGCGGTGGAGGTGGTGAGCCCGACGATGCCGCCCTTGGCCGCCGCGTAGTTGGGCTGCCCCGCCGAGCCCGCGAGGAACGCCTCCGACGAGGTGTTGACGATCCGCCCGTAGACCGGCCCGCCGGTGGCCTTGGAGCGGGCGCGCCAGTGGGCGGCGGCGAAGTGCGTCGTGTTGAAGTGGCCCTTGAGGTGGACGCGGACCACCGAGTCCCATTCCTCCTCGGTCATCGAGAAGACCATCCGGTCGCGCAGGATGCCCGCGTTGTTCACCAGGATGTCGAGCCGGCCGTGGGCGGAGATCGCCGACTCGACGAGTTCGCGGGCCTGTTGGTGGTCGGACACGTCGCCGAGGTGGGCGACCGCCTGCCCGCCGGCCGCGCGGATCTCGGCGGCGACCTCCTCGGCGGGGGCGGCGGACGCCTCTCCGGAGCCGTCCCGGCCGGGCTGTCCGTAGTCGTTGACGACGACGGCCGCGCCGAGGCGGGCCAGTTCGAGGGCTTCGGCGCGGCCGAGACCGCGGCCCGCGCCGGTGACGATCGCGGACAGCCCGTCCAGCGGGAGGGGAAGTGACATCACGGTCCTCGGCTTCCTTGGATGCGGGCGGGGTTCAGAGCTCGATGCAGGTACGCAGCGCCTCGCCCGTGCGCATCTGGTCCAGGGCGTCGTTGATCCCGTCCAGCCGGACCCGGTGGGTGATCATCGACTCCAGGTCGATACGGCCCGCCCGCCAGAGCGCGATGGCCCGCTCGTAGGAGCGCAGGACGTCCCCGCCGCCGTACATGGAGGGCAGGATGCGCTTCTCGTCGAAGAACAGCTCGAACATGTTGACCTGGAAGGTGTCGTCCATGGCCCCGGCCCCGACGACGCAGAGGGTGCCGCCGCGGCGGGTGTTCTCGTAGGCGGTGCGGGCGGTGGCGGACTTGCCGACGACCTCGAAGACATAGTCGAAGCCCTCGCCGCCGGTGATGCGCTGCTTGGCGTCGGCCAGTTCGCCGGGGGCGACGGCCTCGGTGGCGCCGAAGCGGAGGGCGGCCTCGCGGCGGGAGGCGACGGGGTCGACGGCGACGATCTGGGCCGCGCCCTGGACCCGGGCGCCCTGGATCGTGGAGATGCCGACGCCGCCGCAGCCGATCACCGCGACCGATGAACCGGCTTCCACCTGGGCCGTGTTGATGGCCGCGCCGAGGCCGGTGGTGACCCCGCAGCCGATCAGGGCGGCGATCTCGAACGGTACGTCGTCGGGGATCGGCACCGCGCAGCCCGCGCCGACGACGACCTCCTCGGTGAAGGTGCCGGTGCCCGCGAAGCCGAAGACGTCGCCTCCGGGGCGCTTGAAGTTGGGGGTGCCGGCGTTCATGAAGCCCGCCAGGCACAGGTGGGTCTGGCCGCGCTTGCAGGACGGACAGTCGCCGCAGGCGGGCAGCCAGCAGACGAGGACCCGGTCGCCGGCGCTCAGCCCGGTCACCCCGTCGCCGACGTCGACGACCTCGCCCGCGCCCTCGTGGCCGGGGATGAAGGGGGCGGGCTGCGGGAGGACGCCGCTCATCGCGGAGACGTCGGAGTGGCAGAGGCCGGTGGCGCGGATGCGGAGCTTGACCTTCCCCGGGCCGAAGCCCACCGCCTCGACGTCGTCGAGGACTTCGAGCTTCTCCTGGCCTATCTCGTGCAGTACGGCTGCGCGCATGGGTGGGACTCCCTCGATTCGGCTGCCAGATATGAGTGCTGCTGGGTTCAGGAGTGTTCGACGAGCGTGTCGGCGAGGACCGGCGCGTCGTCGCGCTCGACGGCGGTGACCGTGACCTGGACGCGGCCGTCCCCGGTCCACATCCGGATACGGAGGGTCTCGCCGGGGAAGACCACTCCGGCGAAACGGGTGCGGTAGGCGGTGATGCGGGAGACGTCACCCTCCAGCAGGGTGTCGGTGACGGCCTTCAGGGTCATGCCGTAGGTGCACAGCCCGTGCAGGATCGGCCGGTCGAACCCGGCCAGCTTGGCGAAGGCGGGGTCGGCGTGGAGCGGGTTCCAGTCGCCGGAGAGCCGGTAGAGCAGCGCCTGGTCCTCGCGGATGGCGCGTTCGACCGTGCGGTCGGGGGCCCGCTCGGGCACGGTGAGCCGGTCGGACGGCCCGCGCTCCCCGCCGAACCCGCCCTCCCCCCGTACGAAGATCTCGGCGTCGTTGGTCCACAGCGGCCCGTCGTCGTCGCTCGCCTCGGTACGCAGCACGATGACGGCGGCCTTGCCCTTGTCGTACACCGCAGCGACCTTCGAGGTCTGGACGGCCCGGCCGGTCACCGGGATCGGGCGGTGGACGCGCACGGTCTGGCCGCCGTGCAGGACCGCGGCGAGGTCCACGTCGATCCCGGGCGCGCCCATCCCCCCGAAGGCGGCGGTGCCCGCGCCGGCGACGGTGGCGAAGCAGGGCAGCACCTGGAGCCGGGACTCCAGGGTGTAGCGCAGTTCGTCGGGGTCGGTGGCGGGGGTGCCCGCGCCGAGACCGAGGTGGTAGAGCTGGACGTCCTTGTGGTCCCAGCCGATCTCGGCCCGGCGGGGTTCGGCGGCGAGGGCCGCTGAGACATCAATGGGCATGACGGAGCAGCTCCTTGATGGTCCTGGGGTAGTCCTTGGTGGTGATCCTTGACGGTGGTCCGTGCCGGTGGGAAGACCTCGGCACGGCCGTCCGCACCGTCGGCCGCACCGAGGTCGTGCGGTGACCGGCAGGGCACGCCCCTTCTAGAACGCGTTCTAGCCGATGGCCCATGTATAACGCAGGCCAAGGAAGTTGGGAAGCCTGCTGACGTCTCGTCAGATCAGTGGCGTACGGGGCGGCGCCGGGGCCCGCGGTGGTTCGGCAGCCAGAGCAGCATCACGATCACCCCGGCCAGCAGCACGCCGCTCGCCGTGCGGAACGCCATGGCGTATCCGGCGGTGATCTCGGCCGTGCCGCCGGAGCCCGCGGTGCGCGCGGCGGCGACGGTGGAGAGCACCGCGAGGCCCAGCGCGCCGCCCATGGTGCGGGAGGTGTTGACCAGGCCCGAGACGAGTCCGGCGTCGCCCGGCTCCGCCCCGGAGGTGGCGAGGGTGGCGAGCGGGGTGGAGGCGAGACCGGCGCCGGCCATCATGAGGACGCCGGGCAGGCAGATCGCGGTGAGGTAGGAGCCGTCCACGCCCATCGTGGACTGCCAGCCGAAACCCGCGGCGGTGATCAGGACCCCGGCGACGGCGAGGCTCTTCGCCCCGGTGCGGACCATGAGGCGGGGGGCCAGCTTGGAGCCGATGACGACGGCGGCCGAGGTCGGGATCAGAGCGAGGCCCGCCTGCAACGGCGTGTAGCCCAGGATGTTCTGGGCGTACACGGTCATGAAGTACCACATGGAGAAGGTCGCCGACCCCATGAGCAGCATCGACACGTTGGCCGAGGAGACGGCCCGTACGGAGAAGACGCGCAACGGGATCAGCGGGACCGCGGTCCGGGCCTCGACCAGCACGAAGGCGGCCAGCAGGGCGAGCCCGGAGAGCAGCGGCACGAGGGTCTCGGCGGCCGTCCAGCCCTCGGCCTCGGTCTGGACGATGCCGTACGCGACGGCGGCGAGGCCCGCGGTGACCAGGACCGCGCCCAGCAGGTCGATACGGCGGCGGTCGCCCGCGCGGCCCTCGGTGATGCGGAGGGCGGCGGCGATCAGGACGAGCGCGCCGACGGGCACGTTGATCAGGAGGACCCAGCGCCAGGAGAGGGCGTCGGTGAGGACCCCGCCGATGAGCCCGCCGGCCGCGCCGCCGCCCGCCCCGACGGCCATCCAGGTGCCTATCGCCTTCGTCCTGGCCGGCCCCTCGGGCACGGCCGCGGTGAGAATGGTGAGGGTGGCGGGCGCGAGGACGGCGGCCCCGAGGCCCTGTACGGCACGGGCGGCGAGGAGCTGCCAGCCCTCCTGGGCGAGACCGCCCGCGAGGGAGGCGGCGGTGAAGAGGCCGAGCCCGACGAGGAACATCAGCTTGCGCCCGTAGATGTCGGCGGCCCGCCCGCCCAGGAGCATGAACCCGGCGAACGCGATCGAGTAGGCGTTGACGACCCACTGGAGCCCCGCCGCGCTCAGCCCCAGGTCGGCCCGCATGGAGGGCAGCGCCACATTGACGACGGAGACGTCGAGGACGACGAGGAACTGGCCGGTGCAGGCGGCGAGCACGACGGCCCAGGTGCTGGGACGTATGCGGGAGGAGGCGGGCGGGGCGGCGGCGGGCGCGGAGACATCGGGCATGACGGCCATGGTCGCAGGCGTCGGGTGGCCGGTACATCGGGTATCGGATCGAGGCCCTCGGTCCCCGGCGACCGGGACGAAGGTCCTACACCTGCTCGGTCGCCACCGCTCGGCGCCTCCCGCGCCTCAGCACCGCCGCAGCAGCGTGACCACCGCCGCTCCGCCGAGCCCGATGTTGTGGGCGAGGGCGGTCCGGGCGCCGGGGACCTGGCGGGCTCCGGCCTCGCCGCGCAGGTGCCAGGTCAGCTCGGCGGCCTGGGCGATGCCGGTGGCGCCCAGCGGGTGGCCCTTGGAGATCAGCCCGCCGGACGGGTTCACCACCCACCGGCCGCCGTAAGTGGTGGCCCCGGACTCGACGAGCTTGCCGGACTCGCCCTCGCCGCACAGGCCCAGCGCCTCGTAGGTGAGGAGTTCGTTGACGGAGAAGCAGTCGTGCAGCTCGATGACGTCGAGGTCGTCGGGGCCCAGGCCCGATGCGGCGTACACCTGCTCGGCGGCGGCCTTCGACATCGGCGCGCCGACCGCGTCGATGCAGCTGCCGGAGGCGAACGACGCCTCGGTGTCGGTGGTCATGGCCTGGGCGGCGATCTCCACCGCCCGCTCCCCCAGACCGTGCCGCTCGACGAACCGTTCGGAGACCACGACGGCCGCCGCCGCGCCGTCGGAGGTGGGCGAGCACTGGAGTTTGGTGAGGGGGCGGTGGACGGTACGGGCGGCGAGGACCTCTTCCACCGTGTACGGGTCCTGGAACTGGGCGTACGGGTTGGGTACCGAGTGCCGGTGGTTCTTGGCCCCGACCGCGGCGAGCTGCGCGGGCGTCGTCCCGTACCGCTCCATGTGCTCGCGGGCCGCGTTGCCGAAGATCTGGGCGGTGGGCGGGGACATCTCGAAGCCGTGGCCGGCCGCCATGATGCCGTAGTGCCGGGCGACGGGCGAGGTCGCGAAGTCCTCGGCGCCGGAGCCGCCGCCACCCAGTGATCCGCGCGCCATCTTCTCGAAGCCGACGGCGAGGACGCAGTCGCTGCCGCCGCCCTCGACGAACTGCCGGGCCAGCATGAGGGCGGTGGAGCCCGTGGCGCAGTTGTTGTTGACGTTGTAGACGGGTACGCCGGTCAATCCCAGCTCGTAGACGGCACGTTGCCCGGCGGTGGATGCCTGGAAGCAGTAGCCGACAGGTGCTTGTTCGACCTGGTCGTAGCGGACCCCCGCGTCCGCCAGCGCGGCGGTTCCCGCCTCGCGGACCATGTCCCAGTACTGCCGGTCGCGGGTCTCGGGCTTCTCGAACTTCGTCATGCCGACGCCGACGATGTAGGCCTTCATCTCTTCCGACTCCTCGTGATGGAAGGGGTGTTCAGTCCCGGGGCAGGCCGAGGATGCGCTCGGCGACGACGTTGAGCTGGATCTGGGTGGTGCCGCCCGCGATGGTCAGGCAGCGGGACATCAGGAAGCCGTGGAGGGCCCGCTCCCCGGTCCCCGGCTCGTCCACCACGCCCTGCGGGCCGAGGAGTTCGAGGGTGAGTTCGGCGACCTTCTGCTGGTGGAGCGTCTGGACGAGCTTGCGGACCGAGGCCCCGGAGCCCGGTTCGTTGCCGGAGACCTGCTGGAGCGTGGTGCGCAGCCCGATGCAGGCGAGCGCGTGGGCCTCGGCGGCGAGGGCCCCGACCCGGGCGCGAACGGCCTCGTCGAGCCCGGGCGAGCGGGCGATCAGGGCTTCGAGACCGCTGTCGAAGGTCATCTGGTCGGCCATGTGGACGCGTTCGTTGCCGAGCGTGTTGCGGGCGACCCGCCAGCCGCCGCCGACCTCGCCGACGACGGCGTCGGCGGGCAGCAGGACATCGTCGAAGTACACCTCGTTGAAGAGGGATTCGCCGGTGATCTCCTTCAGCGGGCGGATGTCGATGCCCCGGGCCTGCTTCATGTCGACCAGGAAGTAGGTGAGCCCGCGGTGCTTGGGCGCGTCCGGGTCGGTGCGGGCCAGCAGGATGCCGTGGTCGGCGGTGCGGGCGGCGCTCGTCCAGACCTTCTGCCCGGTGATCCGCCAGCCCTCGCCGGTCCGTACGGCACGGGTGCGCAGCGCGGCGAGATCGGACCCGGCGCCGGGTTCGGAGAAGAGCTGGCACCACTGGAGGTCGCCGCGCAGGGTGGCCGGCAGATAGCGCTCGCGTTGTTCCTCCGTCCCGTACGCGATCAGGGACGGCACCACCCAGGTGGCGATGGAGAGGTCACCGATCCGGATCCCCTGCTCGCGCAACTCCTGCTGGATCGCTAGCTGTTGTACGGGGCCGGCGCCCAGCCCGTAGGGGGCGGGGAGGTGCGGGGCGGCGTAGCCGGTGGGGGCGAGGGCGCGGCGGGCCTCGCGGGGTGCGAGGCCCCGGGCGGCGGCGAGGTGGGGGCGGGCCTCGGCACGGTGGCGGTCGGCTTCGGTGGGGAGTTCCAGGGTGAGTTCGCGGCGGGCCCCGGCCTCGGCGAGGCGGGCGGCGCGCAGCCGGTGGGCGTCGGCGGGGCCGAGGAGCTGGCGGGCGAGGACGGCCCGGCGCAGGTGGAGGTGGGCGTCGTGCTCCCAGGTGAAGCCGATGCCGCCGAGGATCTGGATGGCGTCCTTGGCGCAGGTGTACGCGGCCTCCGGGGCGGTGGCGGCGGCGAGGGCCGCGGTGAGCCCGCGCGCCTGGGGGCCGGCCGCCTCATCCGCAGCTGCCTCGGCCTCGGCCGCCTCGTCCACGGCGCGGGCGGCGTCCCAGGTGAGGGCGCGGCCCTGTTCGAGGCGGACGAGCATGTCGGCGCAGAGGTGCTTGACCGCCTGGAACGCCCCGATGGGCCGCCCGAACTGTTCGCGTACGGCGGCGTGCGCGACGGCGGTGTCCAGGCTCCGGGCCGCGGTGCCGCAGGCGTCGGCGGCGAGGAGGACGGCGGCCAGGTCACGGACGAGCCCCGGGTCGGCGATCGGCACGGCCCGGTCCGCCGGTACGGAGACGGCGTCGGCCCGCACCTCGGCGGTGGGCCGGGTCGGGTCGACGCTGCGGTGCGGGCGCACGGTGAGCCCCTCCGTCCCGGCGTCCACGAGGAACCAGCGCTCGCCGTCGGGCGTGGCGGCGGGCAGCAGGAGGAGGTCGGCCGCGTCGGCGCTCAGGACGGGCGGGGCGGTGCCGTCGAGGCGGTGGCCGGTCGCGGTGGGGGTGGCGGCGAGGGTGCCGGGGGTGAGGGCGAGGGCGGCGGTGCGTTCCCCCTCAGCCAGCTCCCGCAGCGCCCCGGCCAGAGCCTCGGCCGTGCCCGGGGTCCCGGACCCGATGAGCGCCTCGGCCCCGGCGGCCGAGGAGCGGTGCGCCGCCGATGCCCCGGCCCCGCCGGCCGAGGAGCGGTGCCCGGCTGGCTCCTCGGCCCCGGCGGCCACCACCTGGTGCAGCACGGCGGAGGTGAGCGTCGTCGCGAGGTACGGGCCGGGGAGCGAGGCGTACGCGGCCTCCTCCAGGACGACGGCGAGGTCGAGGAGGCCCCCGCCGCCACCTCCGTACGCCTCGGGCAGATGGACGCCGGTGAGCCCCTGGGCGACGAGCGCCTTCCAGTGCGCGGGGCGCACACCGGGGGCGGCCGGGCTCCCCGCGTCGAGGAGTTCCCGCACCTCACCGGAGGGTGCGGCGCGGGCCAGCCACCCCCGTACGGAGTGCGCCAGCGCGCGGTGCTCCTCGGTGATCCCGATGCCGGTACCGATCGCCTTGCCCCTGACCGTGCCCCTGCCCATGCGCGTCTCCGCCGGTCGCAGCCACTGGAACGGCGCAAGAGTAGAACACGTTTCAATCTGACGGAAGGTCAGAAGACTGCAGGATCCAGACAGAGAACAGCCGGAATAGAAGCACCGACCGGAAGCGTTCACCCTGCACACACTTGGGGGGAGCCCGGGTGACCGAAGGCTGCCCGGGAGGCCCCACGCATGCGACGGACGCGACAGACACGGCACATACAGGAGCTTCCCGAGCCGCCGAGAGCGCGGCGTTCCGGCGGCATCGTGCCCGTCCTCGCCTTCGCGGGCATCACCGTCGCGGTCATGCAGACCCTGCTCGTCCCGGTCATCAAGGATCTGCCGGTCCTGCTGGACACCGCCCCGGCCAACGCCACGTGGGTGATGACCGCCACCCTGCTCGCGGGCGCCGTCTCGACCCCGATCATGGGCCGCCTGGGCGATCTCCACGGCAAGCGGCGGATGCTGCTCGCCTCGCTGGCCGTGATGGTGATCGGCTCGCTGATCTGCGCCTCCACCGACGACCTGATCGTGATGATCACCGGTCGCGCGCTCCAGGGCTTCGCCATGGGCGCCATCCCGCTCGGCATCGGCATCATGCGCGACGAGCTGCCCCGCGAGAAGCTCGGCTCGGCGATGGCGCTGATGAGCTCGTCCATCGGCGTCGGCGGCGGGCTCGCGCTGCCCGTCGCCGCGCTGGTCGCCCAGCACGCCGACTGGCACGCCCTGTTCCTGGGGTCGGCCGGGCTCGGCCTGCTCGCGATGGCGCTCACGTACGCACTCGTCCCCGAACCTGCGCTGCGCGCGCCCGGCTCCTTCGACCTCCTCGGCGCCCTCGGGCTCTCGCTCGGCCTGGTCCTCCTTCTCCTGCCGGTCACCAAGGGCAGCGACTGGGGCTGGACCTCGGCGCCGACCCTCGGGCTGCTCGGCGCGTCCGTGGCCACCCTGCTGTTGTGGGGCCTGTTCGAACTGCGCACCCCGGCGCCGCTGGTCGATCTGCGCACCACCGCCCGCCGCGAGGTGCTGCTCACCAACCTCGCCTCGATCATGGTCGGGGTCGCCTTCTACGCGGTCTCCCTGGTCCTGCCCCAACTGCTGCAGCTGCCCACGTCGACCGGTTACGGCCTCGGCCAGTCCATGGTGGTCGCCGGACTCTGCGTGGCCCCGCTGGGCGTGACGATGATGTTCGTCGCCCCGCTGTACGCCCGGATCTCGGCCCGGCGGGGCCCCAAGGCCACGCTGATGCTCGGCATGCTGGTCATCGCGATCGGATACGGGGCCGGGCTCGGCCTGCTCTCCGCCGCCTGGCAGACCGTGCTGATCGCGGTGGTGCTCGGCGCGGGCATCGGTCTCGCCTACTCCTCGCTGCCCGCCCTGATCATCGGCGCCGTCGACCCGTCGGAGACCGGCGCGGCCAACGGTCTCAACACCCTGATGCGGTCCATCGGCACCTCGGTGTCGAGCGCCGTCATCGGCATGGTGCTGGCCAACACCTCCGTGACCATGGGCTCCGTCGAGGTGCCGTCCATGGAGGGATTCCGGATCTCGTTCCTGATCGCCACGGGCGCGGTGCTGATCGGCCTGGTGCTGGCGGCGTTCCTGCCCGCGCAGCGGCCCTCCGCGCACCCGGTGCTCCTGGCGAGCAGCGCGGACGCCGGACCGGGCCCCGCTCCCTCCCCCGCGCCGGTCGCCCCGGTCGCCGCCACGGCCCCCGCCGAGGCGGCCGGCCGGAACGTACGGCACGATGGGTCGCCGTCGACCGGCCTGTGAGCCGCCCCGCCCCTCCTGGAGGAACCCCGTGACCGCCGAGTCCGCCGCCGCTTCCGCTTCCGCCTCCGGACCCGCTGCGGCCGCCGGACCCGGGCCGGAGATCCTCGCCGCGTTCGAGGCCGCCAAGGGCTTCATGCCGGTCCACGAGGGCCTCGCCCTGTACGCCGCCGCCACCGGGGCCGGTGCGCTCGGGCTGCCGCTGCTGGAGGTGGGCACGTACTGCGGGCGCTCCGCGATCCTGCTGGCGGACGCGGCGCGGAGTGCCGGGGTGACCGCGCTCACCGTGGACCACCACCGGGGCAGCGAGGAGCAGCAGCCGGGCTGGGAGTACCACGACCCGAGCGTGGTGGACCCGGAGGTCGGGCTGATGGACACGCTCCCCACCTTCCGCCGCACCCTGCGCCGGGCCGGACTGGAGGACCACGTGGTGGCACTCGTCGGGCGTTCCCCGCAGGTCGCCGCCGTGTGGAGCGGACCGCTCGGGCTCGTCTTCATCGACGGCGGGCACACCGACGAGCACGCGAACGCCGACTACGACGGCTGGGCCCCGCATGTCGTGGAGGGCGGGCTGCTGGTGATCCACGATGTGTTCCCGGACCCGGCCGACGGCGGGCAGGCCCCGTACCGGATCTACCGGCGGGCGCTGGCCTCCGGGGCGTTCACGGAGGTGTCGGTGACGGACTCGCTGCGCGTGCTGCGCCGCACGGGCGCCGGGATCTGAGCCGTACGGCACCGGGACCGGACTGGGCCCGGGCGCGGGTCGGTCCGGGCGCCGGGATCTGAGCCGCCGGACGGCCCGATGGGTAGCATCGCCGCGTGCCGTACGACGACTGCCCTCCCCCCACCCGCCGCGCCCGGCCCCTGTCCGTGGCCGCCGCGCTGGCCGCCGTATGTCTGACCGCCGCCGGATGCGGCGGCGGTCCGGAGACCGGCGAGGCCGGGCCGGCCTCCCCCCGGCCGGGCGCTGACGCCGCCACTTCGGCGGCCCCGACGCCGACCGGGAAGCAGCCGCTGCCGAAGGGCCGGCTGACCGGCCGGACCGTGGTGATCGACCCCGGTCACAACCCCGGTAACCGCGATCACACCCGGGAGATCAACAAACAGGTCGACATCGGCACCGGCCGCAAGGAATGCGATACGACCGGAACGGCCACCGACGACGGTTACGCGGAGGCCCGGTTCACCCTGGACGTCTCCCACCGGCTGCGCGCACTGCTGGAGACCGAGGGCGCCCGGGTCCGGCTGACGCACGACGCGGACCGTCCGTTCGGGCCGTGCATCGACGAGCGGGCCCGGATCGGGAACGAGGCGAAGGCCGACGCGGTGGTCTCGGTGCACGCCGACGGATCCGCGGTGGGCAACCGGGGCTTCCATGTGATCCTGCCCGCCGGGGTCAAGGGCGGCGGGGCCGACACCTCGAAGATCGTGAAGAGTTCCGCCGATCTCGGCGCGAGGATCGCGGGGCACTTCGCCCGTACAACCGGAAGCGCGCCTTCCAATTACATCGGCGGAAATACCGGCCTGGACACCCGCGATGATCTCGGTGGACTGAATCTGTCGACCGTGCCCAAAGTGTTCGTCGAATGCGGCAATATGCGTGATCCGAAGGACGCCGCGCTGCTCACCGCTGCGAGTTGGCGGCAGAAGGCGGCCCAGGGACTGGCCGACGGCATTGCCGACTACCTGAAGGGGTAGTTCTGCGGTGATATTGGGGGGATAACCGTTCATGATCCGGGCTCGGGAGCAACCCGCCCGGGCAGACGATAGATTCATCCGTACGATGGGGAGCCGCTCCCGAGCTTCGAGCCGCACCGGCGGCAGCGACGACCGCCCCGACGAGACGACCGACTAAGGACCTTCACGTGAATATCCGATCCCTCACACGAGGCGACGGCGTGGTGATCGGAGCAGCGGTCGTGCTGTTCATCGCCTCTTTCCTCGACTACTCCAGCTACTGCCCGCAGGGCATCGACTGCTCCCGGATCGACAACCCGAACGCCTGGGACTCGCTCGGCATCCTGATGAGCGTCTACCTCGCCGGCGTCATCGCGGCGGCGCTGGTGATCGTCAGCCGTGCGATGCCCGGCCGCAAGGTCGTCGGGCTGGACCTCGGCCAGTTCGGTGCGGCGCTCAGCGTCTTCGCCCTGTGGACCGCCTTCTGGACGATCCTCGACATCAGCAGCGCCGGTGCCGGCCTGATCCTCGGCCTGCTCGCCACCATCGTGCTCGCCGGTGCCGCGATCGCCGGACCGCTGGTGCCCTTCCTCAAGTCCCCGCTCCTCAGCCCGTCCGCCCCGGCGCAGGGCGTGCAGGGCGGCCAGCAGCCGTACGGTGCGCAGCCCGGCCAGGGCTACGGCTTCCCGGGCGGCCAGCAGCAGGCGCCGTACGGCGCCCAGCCGAGCCAGGGTTACGGCTACCCGGGCGCGCCCCAGCAGGGCCAGCCCGCCCAGGCCGACCCGGCGCAGGCGCAGCAGGCCCAGGCCCAGGCGCAGCAGCCCGCGCAGGGCGGCGCGGCCCCGGCGGGTGACTTCGCCCCGTTCTGGTTCGCCGTTCCGGTGGCGCGTCCGCTGTACGGCGAGGACGGTTCGCCGAACCCGATCGCCGAGCTGGCGCCGGGCACCTGGTACCTCGCGGTGGAGCAGCGCGGCCAGAGCCTGATCGCGCAGACGCAGGACGGCCGCCGTGGCGTCCTCCAGGACACCACGGGCATCCAGCGCGGCTGATCCCCGACGCGTACCCCGCGGCCCCTCGCCCTTCCGGGCGGGGGGCCGTTGTCGTACAGTCCAACCCGCACCCAACGCTTCTGACGCATCGTCAGTCACGGCTGGAGGGAACGGTATGCGGCTCGGACTCGCGCTCGGCTACTGGGGCCGCGGCCCGGACCCGGGCCAACTCGCCCTGGTCCAAGAGGCGGAGCGGCTCGGCTACGCATCGGTGTGGACGGCGGAGGCCTGGGGCTCGGACGCCTTCACACCGCTGACCTGGATCGCCGCCCAGACCTCGCGGATCCGGCTGGGGACCGGCATCGCGCAGATGGCGGCCCGCACCCCCACAGCGACGGCCATGCACGCGCTGACCCTGGACCATCTCTCCGGCGGCCGGATGCTGCTGGGCCTCGGCCTGTCGGGGCCGCAGGTGGTGGAGGGGTGGTACGGGCGGCCGTTCCCGAAGAGCCCGCTGACGGCGACCCGGGAGTATGTCGAGGTGATCCGGCAGGTGCTGGCGCGGCAGGGGCCCGTCGAGCTGGCGGGCCGCTTCCACTCCCACCCGTACGCCGGTCCGGACGCCACCGGGCTCGGCAAGCCGCTGAAGCCGATCACGCATCCGCTCCGCGCCTCGCTGCCGGTCCTGCTGGGGGCGGAGGGCCCGAAGAACATCGCGCAGACGGTGGAGATCGCGGACGGCTGGCTGCCGCTGTACTGGTCACCGCTGCGCACCGATGTCTACGAGACCTCCCTCACCGGGCTCCGGGAGGGGTTCATGGTCGCGCCGATGGCCCGCGCGCACGTCTGCGACGACGTGGCCGAGGGGCTGTGGCCGGTGAAGGCGATGCTCGGCTTCTACATCGGCGGGATGGGGCACGCGGTCCGCAACTTCCACGCCGACCTGATGGCCCGCATGGGGTTCGAGGAGGAGGCCCGGCGGATCCAGGAGCTGTTCCTCCAGGGCCGCAAGGAGGAGGCGGTGCGGGCGGTGCCGGACGCGTTCGCCGACGAGATCTCGCTGATCGGGCCGCGCGCCCGGATCGCGGAGCGGCTGGAGCTGTGGCGCACGGGCCCGGTGACGGATCTGCTGGTCACCGCCCCGGACCCGCACACGCTGCGGGTCCTGGCGGAGCTCAACTCCTAGGCGGGACGGCTCGACAGGACGCTCAGCCGAACGAGGACCGGTCCAGCCAGAAGTCCAGCAGCGCCGCGTCGCCGAGCACCTCGACCCGTGAACTGGTCGGCTCCAGGCGGCGGTTGAAGACGAGCATCAGATCGGTGAGCGTGCCGCGCAGCGCGACCGTGGCCTTCTCGTGCGCGCGCCGCCAGGTGAAGCGGTCCTCGCCGAACTCGATCAGCCACTCCGCGCCGGGCACATCGGTGGCGTGCAGATGCAACGACCGCCCGCCGCCCCGCAGGTCCGCCGCCTCCGGGTCGCCCTCCTCCTGGGCCAGGGCGACGATGCCGAGCCACTCCTCGATGGTGTCGGCGGCCACCTCGGCGTCGACCTCGTACGGGGCGCGGGCGGCGAGCGCCGCGTCCGCCCGGTGCACGGCCGTCTCGTGCGTCATGCGGCGCGCCCAGAAGGCCGTACGCTGCTCGGTCACCCACGTCCACACCTCGGCGTCCGGCCCCGCCTCCCGCAGCGCAGCCGCGGTGGCGGCCGCGCCTTCGGCGAGCCAGGCGTCCAGCGCGGCCGGGTCCTCACCGTCCGGCCCCTCGAAGCCGGGCACCTTGTCCTCCGGGAACTCCTCGGAAGCCCGGGTCCGGACGATCTCACCGACCCAGCGGTGCGCGCCGCCGGCGTGCACCGCGAGCTCGCGGAGGGTCCAGTCGGGGCAGCTGGGGACGGTCACGCCGAGATCGGCACCGGTCAGCACCGCGCGCAGGGCGTCGGTCTGGGCCAGGATCTCGTCGCAGTAGCGGTCGTGGGAGAGAGACGTCATGCGGCACCTTAACCGGCGGCACCTGGGATGATCATTCCGATATCCGCCGGTCGTCGCCCCGCTCACCGACGGAATAATGACGCCGCCATCTCGAAGAAGGGCTACGCGACCCCCTGATGCGCTTCTCCTCCGACGATCTCGTCTGCCGCATCGCCTGCAATCTGGAGCAGGTGCACACCGCCGACGAGGCGATGCGTGCCTGGCTGCCGCTGGTCTCCGAGCTCCGGCCGGTCTCGGCGGCGTTCGAGGCGGCCCATCCGGACGGTCTGCGCCGGGGCTACCTGGCCGACCTCCTCGTGGTCCTCCCCCTCCCGGAGGACCGGGCCACGGGCGGCGGGAGCACCCGGAGCCGGCTGCTCGCCGCCGTGGACGCGCTCGCCGTCCGGCTCGGCCTGGACCCGGCGGACTTCGAGACCGACGAGGACGGCGCCGGCGGAGCACTGAAGGCGAAGGACGAGCAGGACGGCTCGCCCTACGGCGCGTATCTGGTGCTCGCCCTGACCGGTGCGGACCCGCTGAACCCCGACGGCGAGGAGAAGGACTGCGAAGACACGGGTGAGGACCTGCCCTGACCTCCGCGTGCCGCTAGCCGGTCAGCTGGGAGGTGGAGGGAACCTTGTCCTTCACCTCGGCGCCCGCGTCCTTGCCCGCGTTCTTGATGCTGTCGATGACGCTCTCGAACGCTCCCACGTCGCCCTCCCCCGCCTCGCCCTTGCGGAGCTTGGCGCCCAGCCCCTTGAGCGATTCGATCCCGGCGGTGAGCGGGGCGACGGCCTTCGACAGCAGCGGGTCGCCCTTGGCGTTCTCCGACGCGGCCTTGAGCCGGTTGTAGGCGAACCCGCCCGCCAGGCCCGCCTTGACGAGGGCGAGCCTCCGCCCTTCCGCGCCCTTCTTGAACGTTCCGGCGCGGTACGGCTTCACGATCCACTGGTACGTCGCCCCGGCCGCCAGGCCCGCGTTGGCGACGAACCGGGTCTTGGCGAGCCGTTGCTTCTCGGCGGTGGCGGACACGGAGACGGAGGGGCTCGCAACCGCCGAGGCGCTCGCGGCGTTGCCGCCCGAGGTGTCGTCGGAGTCTCCGCACGCGGTGGCGCTCGCCACCAGGGCGCAGGACAGCAGCAGCGCGGCCAGGGTGCGGCCAAGCGGTACGGAACGGGGCACGGCGGGGCCTCCTGACCGAGAGTGACGAATCTCGACACTCCCGCCCAGACTCACCCGTTCCTCAGGGGGCGGCCACCCGGCGTGGGCCGTCCGGGTTTCACCCTGCGTAAAGCGGCAACCAGAGTTCCATGTCTCCCAGAACCCGTTCAGGTAGCAGCTCAGCGGCACGCGTGATAGCCGTCGTGGCCGACATCTTGGCCTTCATCATCATCCTGTGGATCCTGATGTACTTGCTCGACGCCAACCGCGGCAACGACTTCGTGCAGTGGGTGCACGACGCGGCCCGCTGGCTGGCCGGCTGGTCGTACGACCTGTTCACGTTCGACAAGACGTGGGCGAACGTCGTCGCCGGCTACGGTCTCGCGGCCGTGGTCTACCTCTTCATCGGGCATGCCGTGGCGGGCCGGATCCGTCGCTGAACCGGCACCGCCCCAGGCGGTGTTCAGCGGCAGCAGTCCGGCTCCAGGCCGACCGGCAGCCGCTCGCCCCCGAAGACCGCGGTGGTCGCCTCGTCCCCCCCGAGCGCGGCCACCGCGAGCAGCAGGGAGCCCGCCGTCCAGGTGGTCAACTCCTCGGGCCAGACGGCCTTGTCGCCCTCGAAGACGTACCCCGTCCAGTACAGCCCGCCCTCGGCGCGCAGATGCTGGATCGACTGGAGGATCTCCAGGGCCCGGTCCGACTCCCCCGTCGCCCAGAGGGCCAGGGCGAGTTCGCAGCTCTCGCCGCCGGTCACCCAGGGGTTGGGCAGCACGCAGCGCACCCCGAGGCCGGGGACGACGAAGCGGCCCCAGCCCTCCTGGATGCGGGCGGTGGCCTCGGCCCCGGTGACGGCGCCGCCGAGGACCGGGTAGTACCAGTCCATCGAGTAGCGGTTCTTGTCGAGGAACCGCTCGGGGTGGTTGCGGATCGCGTGCGCCAGCGCCCCGGTCGCCAACTCCCAGTCGGGCTGCGGCTCCTCGCGGCGCTCGGCGATGGCCAGCGCACAGCGCAGCGCCTGGTGGATCGAGGACGATCCGGTCAGCAGCGCGTCGTTCACCGGGGTGCCGTCGGGCTCCCGCTTCCAGCCGATCTGGCCGCCGGGCTGCTGGAGCCGGAGCACGAACTCGACCGCCGCGTAGACCGTGGGCCACATCCGGTCGACGAACGCGTCGTCGCCGGTGGCGAGGTAGTGGTGCCAGACGCCGACGGCCACGTACGCGCAGAAGTTGCTCTCCAGGCTCCGGTCCGTCGGCTGCTGCGGATCGCCGTCGTGGTAGGCGGCGTACCAGGAGCCGTCGGCGTTCTGGTTGCGGGCGAGCCACTCGTAGGCGCGGGCAGCCGCCTCGTGCTCGCCGGCCGCGTCCAGGGCCATCGCGGCCTCCGTGTGGTCCCACGGGTCGAGGTGGTGCCCACGGAACCAGGGCAGCGCCCCGTCCTCCCGCTGTACGGCGGCGATCGCGGCGACCGTCTCGGCGGCCTGAGACACCGTCAGAACACCCGGCAGAACGAGGTGTTCGGTCTGTTCGGGAGTGCTCACGCCTCGGCCTTCGGCAGGTGCGGCTTGGTGGCGTACGCGACGAAGCTCTTGCCGACGACCGGGTTGAGAAGCTGCTCGGCGATCCGGGTCGCGAGCGGCTTCTTCATGATGTCCCAGACCAGCAGCTTGTGGTACGCCCGCACCGGCAGGGCCTTGTCGTTGTCGACGCCGAAGGCGCACTTGAGCCACCAGTACGGCGAGTGCAGGGCGTGCGCGTGATGGGTGCCGTACGGCTTGAGCCCGGCCTCGCGGATCCGGGCGAGGAGCTGGTCGGCCTTGTAGATGCGGATGTGGCCGCCCTCGACCTCGTGGTACGCGTCGGAGAGCGTCCAGCAGATCTTCTCGGGGCCGTAGCGCGGGACGGTGATCGCTATCCGGCCGCCCGGCTTGAGCACCCGGACCATCTCGGCGAGGACGCCCTTGTCGTCCGGGATGTGCTCCATGACCTCGGAGATGATCACGACGTCGAAGGAGTCGTCGGGGAACGGCAGGTTGAGGGCGTCGCCCTCCATCGCGGTGGCGGTGGCGCCCTCGGGGGCCTCGCCGGCCTCCTTCATCGCGGCGAACCACTTGGCGACCTCGCGGATCTCATCGGCGTTCTGGTCGAGGGCGACGACCTGCGCTCCGCGCCGGTAACACTCGAAGGCATGCCGGCCGGCACCGCAGCCCAGGTCGAGCACTCGGTCGCCGGCGGCGAGCGGGAAGCGGGTGAAGTCGACGGTCAGCACGAGGGCCTGCCTTCGAGGTCGGAGGTACGGGTGGTGACGAGCGGGTCCGCGGTCGCCCGGGGGCGCGCGGCCACCCGGGAGTCCGCGGTCACCTGCGGACTCCGCGGGCGATGATCGCCTGACGGTACAGCTCGGCCGTTCCGGCGGCCGCCCGGGCCCAGGTGAAGTTGGCCAGCACCCGTTCGCGGCCCGCCGCGCCGAGCCGGGCGCGCAGCTCCGGGTCTGCCAGCAGCCGGGCCAGCGCACCGGCCAGCGCGTCCGCGTCGCCGGGCGCCACCGCGAGGCAGGTCTCCCCGTCGCGGCCGGAGACCTCGGGGATCGCCCCGCCGGTGGTGGCGACGAGCGGGGTGCCGGTGGCCATGGCCTCGGCGGCGGGCAGCGAGAAACCCTCGTACAGCGAGGGCACGCAGGAGACCTGGGCGCTGCGCACCAGGTCGACCAGCTCGGCGTCGCTGATGCCCTTGACGAACTCGACGGCGTCCGCGAGCCCGTGCCGTTCTATCGCGCGGGCAACCGGCCCGTCCTCGGCGCGCTTGCCGACGACGACGAGGTGGGCGGCGGGGTTCTCGGTGCGGAGCTTGGCGAGCGCGTCGACGAGGTGGACGAGGCCCTTGAGGGGGACGTCGGCGCTGGAGGTGGTGACGATGCGGCCCGGGACCTCGGGGACGGAGGGGTCGGGCGACCACAGGTCGGTGTCGGCGCCGATGTGGACGACGCTGATCCGGTCCTTGCGTACGCCGAGGTCCTCGACGATCTCGTCGCGGGAGGAGCCCGATACGGTGAGGACGGTGTCCAGCTTGCGGGCGACCCGCTTCTGCATCCGCGTGAAGGCGTACCAGCGGCGTACGGAGGCACGCCGGCGACGGCTGGTCGCGGCGGCCAGGTCGAGCCTGCGGTCCACGGTGATGGGGTGGTGGATCGTCGTCACCAGCGGGGCCCCGAGGTCGCCGAGGAGCCCGTAACCGAGGGTCTGGTTGTCGTGGACGACGTCGAACTCGCCGCGCCGTGCAAGCAGATGGCGGCGGGCGCGCAGGCTGAAGGTGAGCGGTTCCGGGAAGCCGCCGGTCCACATGGTGGCGACCTCGGCGAGGTCGATCCAGTCGCGGTACTCGCCCCGCTTCGGGGTGCGGAAGGGGTCGGGCTGCCGGTAGAGGTCGAGGCTGGGCAGCTCGGTCAGCGGGACGCCCTCGTCGAGCACCGGGTAGGGCTGGGCGCCGATCACCTCGACGCTGTGGCCGAGGCGCGCCAGCTCGCGCCCGAGGTGGCGGACGTACACGCCCTGGCCACCGCAGAACGGATTGCCCTTGTAGGTGAGGAGTGCGATGCGCAACGGCCGGTCGCCGGTCCCGGCGATGCTGCCGTCGCCCGTGCGGGGGCCTGTCTCCACGGCCTCAGCGGTCACCCTCGGCCCCCTTCTGACTGCTTGTTCGCCGGAGCGTAACCGGTCGCGCTAATCTAGAACAAGTTTCAGACTCAGCTGAACAAGTTTCATACTTGATCGCTCGACGTGCATCGAATCTACCGGCAGGTAGCGGCGGCGGAACGGCCGGATCAGGTGATTCGCGCCACGACGGACGCCCTGGCATGCTGTCCGCGCCCGGACCGCCCGCTTCGCCCGTCCGGGTGGATCAAGCCATGGATCGTGGATCGTGGAACGGGGACAGCATGACCGCGGACGCCAGACCGGCAGCGCCTGCGCTGACCGAGCGCCAGGAGGCCCGGCGCCGCCGCATCCTGCACGCCAGCGCCCAGCTGGCCAGCCGGGGCGGGTTCGAGGCGGTGCAGATGCGGGAGGTGGCCGAGGCCGCCGGGGTCGCGCTGGGCACGCTCTACCGCTACTTCCCGTCCAAGATCCACCTGCTGGTCGCAACCATGCAGGACCAGCTCCAGCATCTGCACACCACGCTCCGCAAGCGCCCGCCGGCCGGTGACGACGCGGCCCAGCGGGTGGCCGAGACGCTGATGCGGGCTTTCCGTGCCCTGCAACGCGAACCGCACCTCGCGGACGCCATGGTCCGCGCCCTCACCTTCGCCGACCGCAGCGTCAGCCCCGAGGTGGACACCGTCTCCCGGCTCACCACGGCGATCATCCTGGACGCGATGGGCCTGGAGCATCCGACGCCGGAGCAGCTCTCGGCGGTCCGGGTCATCGAGCACACCTGGCACTCGGCGCTGATCACCTGGCTGTCGGGCCGGGCGTCGATCGCCCAGGTGAAGATCGACATCGAGACGGTCTGCCGCCTCATCGACCTGACGGCGGAGCCTGACGGAGACTGAGCGACGGCAGGAGGGCCCCGGCGGCTCCGTCCGCACCGGCGCCCCTGTCCGCCCAGTCGGCTCCGGTGGCCCCGTCCGCTCCCGCCAGGGCCACCACGGCCGCGCGGCGCCGGTCCGTCCAGACGGTCAGCCGGACGTCGTCTCTCCCCGCCTTGAACAACGCCTCCCGCCGGACCCACAACCGCAGCAGCGCCGGACCGGGATCCGGCTCGGCGCAGGCGGCGTCCACCTCGTCGTGCGGCAGCAGCCTCCGCAGTACGGAGACGGGCCCCGGCCGACGCGTCAGGGGCTCCACATCGATACCGACCGGGCCCGGCCCGGCCACCGCCGCGGCCAGTCCGTCGGCATGGCTGAGACTGGCGCCGAGCCCGGGGTGGTCCGGAAGGTACGGCCGGCCGTGCCCGTCCCGCCCGCACCCGGGGCAGCGCTGGGCCGGGGTGACATCCCGGGGCGGCAGCCCGGTGACCCGGGAGGCGCACAGCCGCAGCAGCAGCCGGGCCGCCACCACGTCGTCGCGCCGGGCGGGCACCCGGATGCCCACGAGCCTGCGCCGCTCCCACGGGGCGAGCAGGTCCTCGTCCAGCTCCGGGTGGGCCAGCACCTCGGCGGTGGTGGCGACGAGCGCCACGGCGGCCGCGCCCACCCGACCGGGGCCCGAGCTCACCCGGCCGGGACCTCCGCGTGGCCGGCGGGGTCGAGGAAGCGTTCCTTGACGCGGGCGAGGGTGCGGAAGTCGTCGATGGTGACCTCCTGCAGATCGATGCTGCTGCCGGAGATCTCCTCCAGGAGATCGACGAACTCCAGGAAGTCCATGGAGTCGATGAGGCGGGCTTCGATGAGGTCCTCGTCCACGCCGATCGGGCCGTCGAGGCCGGGGTTCTTCTCGTGGAGCCACGCTGTGACCTGGTCCATGGGGGAAATCGCTCCTCTTGCTGTTCTGGTGACCGAACCGTTCCGGCGGCCGGCGGACGGGGTGAAGGTCAGGAACCGGTGACGGCGGCCCGGAGCCGCTCCAGCGCCTGCTCGGCCGTGCCGTGGGCGAGGATCATCGCGTGCACCCAGCGCTCGACGCCGAAGGCGACGCAGGAGCTGTACGCGGGCCCGTGGGAGCCGGCGCGGATGGAGAGCCGCTCGCCGAAGAAGTTGCGGTGCCGGTTGACGGAGGCGATGGCCGTACCGTCGGGGGCGCTGTACTCGTACTTGACCGGGTCCAGTGCCATCAGGCGGGCCCGCGACCCCCCGTTGTCGTAGAACGGGTCGTCGGCCGCCGCCCGGGTCAGGGTCAGGCCGAGCCGCCTCGCCACCTCCTGGACGAACTCCCCTCCCCGTGCCTGGTGTTCGGTCGCCCCGTCCTTGGTGCCGAGATAGATCACCTCACGCATGTGGAACCCCCACAGGCGGCGCAGGCCGTCGTAGTGGGTCTCGTTGCGGAAGCAGCGGCCGACCGCCGAGAGCCGCAGCCCGTCGTCGCCGACGTCCTCGCCCTCCAGGGAGAGCAGCAGGCCGTAGCAGGTCGCGGACGGCAGCACATGGCCGGTCGGCTGGAGCGGCAGATCCTGGGGCGAGCCGCCGGAGGCCAGACCGTCGAGCGCGTCCGGGCCGAACCTCCCTGCGGATACGCCGAGATGGGGGAAGTTCCGGAAGAAGTCCAGCCGCGCAAGGCCGTCGACGGAGAGCAGGGGCGGCCCCACCACTTCGGGGGCGGAGAGCTGTACGGCCAGGCCGGTCAGCAGGTCGTCCAGACCCCGCAGCAGGGCGGTGCGGACCGGGTCCAGCGTGATCAGCCCGGCGCCGGGGCTCTTCAGCTCGATGTCCGGCAGGGCGGTGATGCTGGGTGTGTTCATGGGACCGCGTCTTTCTGAAAAGCGGGTTGACAGGTCGTCACGAACCCGACCACGCCCTTGGACACTAGGCCTGTCGCTCACCTGTTGTCTAGACCAAAATAACCGAACGCCAGGCATCGGTTCCATGGCTACCGGGCACAGGACGGCACGCCATATCCCCATATGTACCGGGCACTTGACAGTCTGGGCGGTCTGGACCAATCCTGCTGATCGACGTGGTCACGGCTCCTCGCACCACGGCACTGCCATCCGTCCCGCCGACCGTGGCGACCCCGCTCCCCCGGGGTCGCCGCGCGGCCGGCCGAGGAGAAGAACCTGCCATGAACCTCATGACGACCCCCGCCCCTCGCCGTCGGCCCCGCCTGCACCGCGCGGCCTCCGACATCCCGTACTTCAGCGCGGACGGCGAGGCCTACCTCGCGCAGACGGCCCTGCGGGAGCTCGACAAGTCCCGTCCGCTGCGGGTGCTGTCCGAGGAGGACTTCGCCCACTGGCAGACGTACGGCTACGTCATCGTCCGAGAGGCGATACCGGCGGCGACGGCGCGCCGACTGCTCGACTTCACCTGGGAGTTCCAGGGTCTGGACCCGGAGCGGCCGGAGAGCTGGTACGAGGACCGGCCACTGCGCTCCGAGCTGGACCAGCAGCTGCACATCTACGGCTTCGTCGAGGCGTACCACCACCAACTCCTCTGGGACAACCGGCAGTCGCAGCGGGTGTACGACGCCTTCGTCGACGTATGGGACTGCGAGGAGCTGTGGGTCACCCTGGACCGGCTCAACCTCAACCCGCCCAACCGGGGCAACCGAGACCGCGCCCTGATCGAGGCGACGGACCGGGGCTTCGACATCGAGCTGCACTGGGACATCGACACCACGCTCGCGGTGCCGCCGCAGCGGGTGCAGGGCATCATCGCGCTCAACGACACCCGGCCGGAGACGGGCGGCTTCCAGTGCTGCCCGGAGCTGTTCCGCCAGTTCGACGCCTGGAAGGTCGCCCAGCCCGCGGACCGGGACCCGTTGCGCCCGGCGATCGACCGGGACGAACTCCCCGTCGTACGGCCGGATCTGCGCCCCGGTGACCTGCTGATCTGGAACGGTCTGCTCGCCCACGGGGTGGCCCGCAACCTCTCCGAGAACGGGGTGCGGGCTGTGCAGTACCTGTCGATGATGCCCGCCCTGGAGGAGCACGAGCGGCTGCGCAAGTCCCGGGTGGAGTCCTGGCGCCATCTGCGCACCCCGCGCTGGAACCGCACGCTGGTCGGCGACCCGGTGCTGCCCGAGTCCAAGCGCTACCCGACGGCCGAGCTGAACCCGCTGGGCAGCCGGCTGCTGGGGCTGGCCTCCTGGCAGGACCCGGTCGAGGACGCCGGGAACGCCGGGAACACAGCACCCGCCGCGCGGAGCGGGGAGCCTTCGTGCGCCGCGTCTGCCTGACCCTGCCCACGCACCGGGCGTGCACCGGGACGATCACGGCGATCGCCGAGGAAGCGGCTTACGGAGCAAGGGAATTCGGGGTGGGGGTACACCTCCTGATCCTGGACTCCTCCCCCGAGCCGGTGCTCGCCGCACACCGGAAGGCGGTGGCGGCGCTGCCCGGGACGCCGGGGGTGACCGTCCACCACCTCGACGAGGACGAGCAGCGGGCTTTCCTGCGCGAGGTGACGGCCCGGTCCGCCGGGGATGCGGCTTCCGCGGACCGGCTGCTGGAGCTGATGCTGCCCTCCCGCGTCTCCTACGGGGCGTGCACCAACCGGGCGTTCCTCATCGCCCAGGCCCTGGGCTGCACGTCCGTCCACCGCCGGGATTCCGACAGCCGCTACCAGTACGCCGACGGCGAGCCGGTCTTCCCCCTCCACCAGGAACTCACCTACCTGGGCCAACGGGCGTACGAGGTAAGGAAGTCGGCGGCGAGGAGCAAGCTGCCGCCGGGCTCGGGAGACCGGCGGGTGGCGGTGGCGGGCGGCTCGTTCGTGGGCGAGATGTCGGTGGACGTCGCGGAGATCCGCGACCTCGACCCGGACACGTACGGCGAACTGGTCGGTCTGTCGCTGCCCGATGGCTCCCCGGCGATCTGGCGCGACCACCTGATCGACGCGTCGTTCCGGGGCGCGGGGAACGGGACGTTCGACGGCGACCACGCCACGCTCGCCCCGATCAGCCCGATGCGCGTGGACATGTGCAACGTGGCGCTGGACCACGAGGTCTACCGCCGGGTGCCGCTGCCGCCCGCCACGGACACCATCGGCACGGACTACTTCCTGCTCCACCTCACCCACGACGCCCGGTTGCCCGGCCTCCAGCACAACCGGCACATCGTGAACTTCCATACGGAGGAGCGGCGTACGGACGCCGGGTTCCTGGCGTACCAGGTCCGGTTCGCGAAGTTCCTTCTGGCGAAGGCGTATCTGAACACGGTGTACGCGAGGACGACGGCGGCCGGTGACGCGCTGCTCGACGCGGAGGGCCGCATCCGGGCGTCGGCGGTGGCCGGCTTCGTCCGGGACAGCGTGGACCTCGACCGTACGGACGTGGCCCGCCGCCTGGACGTCATCGACCGGGCGTACCGCCGGCTCGGCGGCCGCTACACGACGGTCGCGGACACACTCACCGACGGCCGCTCCCGCCTCCTGGACGAGGCCCGTGACGACATGGCCGACTTCGCGCACCTGATGGACCACTGGGAGGCCCTGACCGGTGCGAGCGCCGAAGCGGGCCTGGCCGTGACCCGATGACCCCGACCCCCGCCGTCGGCAAGGACACCATGCACCAGAACCCTCCGCCTCTCACCACGACCACGGTCACCGTCGCCTACACGGGCGGTGACGAGCGCCGGGGCCCCGTCACCATGGGCCAGGCCAACATGATCCGCTGCATCCTGCGGGACGACCCGACCCACATCAACATCCACGATGTGTGGCCCGTCCCCGAGGGCACCACCTCGGCGGCCGTCACCGACGCGCTGCGCGCCCTGGCCGTACGGCACGAGGGGCTGCGCACCACCTTCCCGCACCCGCCGGGCACCGCACCGGTCGACCAGGTCGTGGCGGCGGAGGGCACGTTCACGGTGACCGTGCTCGACCACGCCGAACTCACCGGCGACCCGGCGGAGTACGCGGAGTCGGTGGCGCGGGCGGCCCGGGCCGGGCGCTTCGCCCTGGAGCGGGAGTTCCCGGTGCGGATCACTCTGCTCACCGTGGCCGGACAACCGGCCTACGTGGCGCTGGCGTTCAGCCACGCGGTGGCGGACGGCAGCGCGATGGCCATCCTGCGCGAGGAGTTCGCCGAACTGCTGGCGGGCAAGGAGCTGCCGGGGCTCACGTCCCTGCCCCCGGTCGACCTGGCCGCCGTGGAAGCCTCCCCGGCCGGGCTGCGGAAGTCGGAGGCGTCCCTGCGGTACTGGGAGCGGATCCTCCGCACCGGGCCGCAGGAGATGTTCGCGGAACCGCGCGGCAGGAGGCCGGGGACCGACGAGGAGGCCCGGCAGCTGACGCTGCGCTCGCGCCGGGGCGGCCGGGCGCTCGCCGGGGCGGCCCGCCGCACCGGGCACCCCGAGGCCACCGTGCTGATGGCCGCCTGGTGCGCGCTGGTCGCCCACCGGGCGGGCCAGGACAGCTGTGTCACCGCCGTTCCGAGCGCCAACCGGTTCCACGCGCGGGTCGCCCGTTCGGTGACCACGACGTCCCAGGACGCGCTGCTGCACCTGGACGTCCGGGTGGAGACGTTCGACGCGCTGGTCACGCGGACGTGGGGCGCGGTGCTCAACGCCTACCGGCACAGCCAGTTCGACTCCGTACGGCTGTGGGACATGATCGACCGGGTCACCGCCGAGCGCGGCAGCCACTTCGGCCGGGACGTGGTGTTCAACGACGTGAGCGCCCTGCCCGCCCCGCTCCTGGGCACGGACGCGCAGGACCGCGACGACGCCGAGCAGGAGCTGACGTGGGGGCCGCCCCAGGCACTGCCGACCCGGCTGCTCGCCTTCACGTACCGGACGGCGCCCCAGCTCCACATCTCCCTGTGGGCCGCCCCCTCGGTCTTCACCGCCGACGAGGCGGAGGGCTTCCTCTCCGGGCTGGTCCTGCTCCTGGAGGCGGCCGCCGCCGGGGACGTGCCGATGGAGGCGCTGGCCGAGGTGACGGGGGTCCGCCCCGCCGAACGCGGGCCCGACTGGCTCCGGGTGGACGGCTGCTGGGTCTCCCCCGACGCGGTGCGCGAGACCCTCGGCCGGGCGGTGGGCGGACTGCCGGTGCGGGTGCAGGTGACCGAGGCGTCCGGCGCGGAGCCGTACCTGACGGCGTACATCGCCCGCGGCGAAACCCCGTTGACACCCACCGAGGCCCACCGGGCGCTGACCGCCCTCATCCCGGCCGCCGGTTCGGGGGTCCTGGCGCCCCACCGCTACGTACTCGTGGAGAACCCACCCGCCGAGCCGGACCGGAGCGACGCATGGCGTCGACTGAACACCATCGATGAAGGGACCGGCAGAAGCCGGCAGGTGTGACATGAGCGTTGACGACACGACCCTCCCGCAGCAGTCGGCCACGCTGCCGAGCCCCTGGCGGTCGACCCGGTTCCGGCTGTTCTTCACGGCCCGCAGCGCGTCGCTGCTGGCCGACGGCATGCTGATGGTCTCCCTGACCACGGCGGTGCTGGGGGCGGGCCACGGGGCGAGCGGCGTCGGGTACGCGCTGGCGGCGTGGATGACCCCGATCGTGCTGCTGGTGCTGTTCGGCGGGGTGCTGGCCGACCGGTTCACGCCGCAGCTGATGATGATCTGCGCGGACGTGGCGCGCATGCTGGCCATGCTGACGCTGGCCACGCTCCTCTTCTCCTCGGACAGCGTCCCCCTGTGGCAGATCATGGGGCTGATGGCGCTGAGCGGGGCCGCGACGGCGATGTTCCAGCCCGGGATGGCGAGCATGGTCCCCCGGGTCGCGGAGGACATCCAGAAGGCCAACGCGCTACTGCGGATCTCCGAGGCGCTGAGCACGCTGCTGGGCCCGGGCCTGGCGGGCATCCTCGTCGCGTACTGGCAGGTCTCGGGCTCGTACATCGTCATCGCGGCCGCGTACGCGCTCAGCGCCCTCGTCCTCCTCCCCCTGCGCAAGCTGCACACGGAACGCGACGAGGGCGACGCCCCGATGTGGCGCAGGCTGGCGACGGGCTGGCAGGAGTTCCGGTCCCGCCAGTGGCTGTGGGGCGTGATCGCGGTCTGGTCGGTGTACGGCCTGTTCGTGTTCGGCCCGGCGCTGCCGCTGGGGGCGGCGCTGATGATCGAGCAGCACGGGGCGAGCGGCTACGGCTGGATCGCCTCGGCGGACGGCGCGGGCACGATCATCGGCGGCC
The DNA here is from genome assembly GCF_000261345.2 of Streptomyces globisporus C-1027. NCBI lineage: Bacteria > Bacillati > Actinomycetota > Actinomycetes > Kitasatosporales > Streptomycetaceae > Streptomyces > Streptomyces globisporus. The sequence goes on from NZ_CP013738.1 coordinate 2,142,996, forward strand.
TGATCGGCATGCGGGTCCGCCCGCGCCGCCCCTTGGTCGCGGGCGCCCTGGCGATGCTCTGCTTCGCGCTCAACCCCCTGGCCCCGGCGCTGGAATGGTCCTTCGCGGCCACGGCGATCGCGCACGTGATCGCGGGCTACGGCTTCGCGTTCTGGGGCGTGATGTGGGCGACGAGCGTCCAGTCGCACATCCCGCTGACGGTCCTGAGCCGCGTCTCGGCGTACGACGTGGCGGGCTCCATCATGGTCATCCCCCTGGGCCGCGCCCTGGCGGGCCCGGCGGCGGACGCGTTCGGCGCGAACGAGGTGCTGATCTTCTCGTCGGTGATGTCGTGCGCCCTGCTGGCGGTGATGCTGAGCGTCCCGGCGATCCGGGCGCTGCGGCGGGCGCCGGAGGGCGTGCTCCGGACGAAGGTGGAGGGCGAACCGGCGGTCTGATCTCGCGCGATCAGACCCGCACAACGGTCACGTCGTACTGCGGGATCCAGGCGTTCCGGGTGACGAGTACGAGGCGATGGGCCTGCGCCTGGGCGATGAGCAGCCGGTCGAAGGGGTCCTCGTGGACCATGGGCAACCGACCGGCCCGCACGCCTTGGGCGGCGGTGACAGGGATGCTTGGGAAGGCGAGGTCGCGTACGCGCTCGGCCAGGTCGCCCGGGCCCTCCAGCAGCCCGAGGTGCTGTTTGAAGGTGATCTCCCAGGGAGAGACGGCGCTGATGTGTACGGCGTCGGCGGAACCGAGGAGGTGTTTGCCCTCCTCGGACAGGTCCGGTGCGTCGTCGAGCCACCAGAGGATCACCGGAGTGTCGAGAAGAAGGTGCATCACGCCATCCCGAAGGCTGCGGAGATACGGGGGTGGGGGTCGTCGAAGTGAGGAGCGATCCGGACCTGCCCACGCAGTGAGCCGCGCCCGTGGCGCCGCACGGTCGACTCTCGTACGGGTACGGCAGGGTCACCCACGCCGCTGATCACGACCGGCCGCCGGTCGACGAGCTGGATCAGCGTGCCGCAAAACAGTGGCTCGGCAGGCGACGCCGAACGCCGCCGGAGGAGACGCCACAACCACCTCATGACATCACCGAGGGGTCGGCCACCATCGGCTCCGGTACGGAAACGACGGCAGGGGTCACGATCTCCGCCCAGATCGTCTTCCCGATCCCGCCCGGCCGCTCCTTCACCCCCCAGCAGAAGGCCAACGCGTCGACGATCAGCAGTCCGCGCCCGCCCGTGTCCAGCTCACCGGGCCATCGCACCTCGGGGCGGCCGTCACCGGCGTCGCTCACCTCCAGCCGGAGCCACGCACCCTGCTCCCGGCACTCGATGCGTACGCCGATCATCCGGTCCCCGGGAACGGCTACGCGCACGGCGTTGGTCACGAGCTCGGAGAGCACCAACTCCGCCGTTTCTACCGATTCCTGCACGGCCCGCCACTCACCGAGTTTGGCTCGGAGGAGGGATCGGGCTCGGGGGACACTGCTGCGGCTGCGGGCCAGCCAAAAGTTCACTTCACCCAGTTCATCCATCACAGCTCCACGTGGTCACGGCTCAACCGAAGTCCCTGGCGAGCGAGACCAGTTCGCCAGAACAGTCCGCCCGCCACCGTCAGAATGAGCGCGCACCATCCGAAACTGCAACGTTGCCGATGGCCTTGGCATCGCTTTTCATCCTTTCGGGTATCCGCATCCCCGACAGAGCCTCTACTTTGCTAAAGGTGTTCACATGCAGACGAAGAGCACCGCCACCAACACCTCCACCGTCCTCGGGCGTCAACTGGGCGACGAACTGAGGAAGTTGCGCGAGACGGCCGGCCTGACGACCAACCAGGCAGCGGAGGCACTCGACTGCACCAAGGGCAAGATCAGCCGGATCGAGAACGGCCGCGTGGCGGTACGACTCCCCGACCTGACAGCGATGCTGCACGCGTATCAGCTCTCCGACGACGAGATCCGTGACCGCCTCGCCTCCTTGGCGCGCAAGGCGAACCGCAGGCGTCGGGAGGGCTGGTGGAACCAGTACGGCGATGTACTGGCCGACACCTACCGCGACTACATCGCGCTCGAGGCGATGGCGGGGTCCATCCGGACCTTTCAGGCACAGTTGATTCCCGGACTGCTCCAGACCCCGGACTACATTCGCGCGGTCACGGTGGCCTCGCGCCAGTGGCAGACGGCTGACGAGATCGAGAAGTTCGTTCAAGTCCGCCTGGCGCGGCAGGAACGACTCTTGGGTGACACTCCGCTACAGCTGTGGGCCGTGGTGTCGGAAGCCGTCCTCCTCCAACAAGTCGGTGGTGCACAGGTGATGGACGCTCAGCTTCAGCATCTGCTGGCCAGCTCCGACCGCCCGAACGTGACGGTGCAGGTGCTGCCGTTCTCGCGCGGGGCTCATGCGAGTATGTTCGGCCCGTACGTAGTGCTGGGCTTTCCCGAGGAGGGGGCGCTCGACGTGGTGCTGGCGGACAACCCGTCCGGCTCCATGTGGCTGGAACGGGAGGCGGACGTCTCGCGCTACCAAGACCTGTTCGATGCCGCGCGCACATCCGCGCTCTCCCCGGCCGAGTCCCGCGCTGTCATCCATCGCAGGGCCGAGGAGCATCAAGTATGAACAGCGCACACCAGAGCACGGCGGACCTGTCGGGCGCGCGGTGGCGCACCAGCTCGTACAGCGGCGGCAACAACGAGTGCGTAGAGGTCGCCCCGAACCTCCCCCACCTGGTCCCGGTCCGCGACAGCACCCGTCCCGCCGGCCCGGCCATCACCTTCGGCCACGACGCCTGGCGGGCCTTCGTCAGCGACTTGGCACCGGCGGACGCGCCGCCTGCTGGATGGATGTAATGCCGCCGGACAGGTAGCTCGACAGGCATCGACCTGGCGCACGCCGAGTTGCGGGAACTCGGCCTGTCGAGGCCGGAGTTGGGGTACGTGGGACTGAGCTGTTTCCAACCTGGCGGGTGGTTGGACGGGCAACCCCGGCGGTGGGCATGAAGAAAGCTCCTGGTAGACGGGTTCACGACCAAGATCGCCAGTCCGCCGGGAGCTTTCGCGTGCTTGCCCACCCGTCCGGTATCGATCTGTCCAGCCGCAACCCGCAGTGCCTCTCCGGTCTGCTCGCAAGTCACCGTCGTCGGATCGGTTCCCGGTGGCGTCGCCTGACCTGTGGCCGGCAGGCCCTGCTGGTCCTGGCCCATCTGCTCTGCGGCGACACATACGCCCGCCTCGCAGCAGGTTTCCGCGTCGGGGTCGCGACGGTCTACCGATAAATACGCGAGGCCGTCGACCTCCTGGCCGCCCTCGCACCCACGCCGGGACAGGCCATGACGACCGCGCGGAACAAGGTGTACGTGATCCTCGACGGTACCGTGCTGCCGATCGACCGCATCGCTGCCGACCAGCCGTACCACTCGGGCAAGAAGAAGCACCACGGGATGCGGCGCGAACACCGCCATAACAACGGCAGCCACAGCGAGTCCTCCCAGCCAGATGAACCTCGAACGTTCTCCTCATATGCTTCCCCTCGAACGAGCCCGATCAGGAACTACCAGCGGCGGCCATCACGGAGACAGCCCCGGCAGTCGTGTGGACTGCCGGGGCCGCTGCTGTGGACCGGTCGCCGACTGACCGCGGGCTCTCGACCCGCCCATCCTCAGCCCCCGGCATGACAGCGGTCCGCCGACTCTGTCGGCGGACCGTCACGAGACTTTGAAGCTGCGTCGTACTTTTCCGGTCGACCACTCAGCCGATTATGGCGACCGGTGCGTCCCAGGAGTTACGGTCGATGGTGATGGTGTGACCGCCGCGGGTTTCCTTGCTGTTGGCCTTGTACTGGTGACCGCGGCTGTGGTCGGTGTACAGCTTCGGGTTCCAAGGCCAGTCCTTGGTGGTGGTCTCCTGCCCGTTCCACAAGGCGTACCAGAGGTTGCCTGGTAGGTCCGTACGGTCCTTGGCGGTTGCGATCGCCTTGGCGCTTGAGCTGCTGAAGCCGTAGAGGCCGGCGCGGTAGGTCTTGGCGCGGAGCGCTCTCGTGAAAGACCTTACGTAGGTGAGGGTTGCGTCGTTGCAGGCCTTGTCGGCGGTGTCGTAGGACTCCATGTTGAGGTAGATGGGGCTTCCGGCCTTCATGCCGAGTGCTGAGGCTTTGGAGATCGCGTCGTTGGCGTTGTTCGCCCCGACCGAGGCTGCGGAGGCCGCGGTGAACCTCTCCTTGTTTGCGCTCTTCTGGCAGGGCGGTTGGGCGCCGACGTAGAGGGGGATGACACGCCAGCCGATCGTGTCGACCGATTTCACCCAAGACCTGGTCAGGTTGGGCTGCGCGCAGCCGCGGTTCTTACCACCGACGTAGACCGCGACACCGCCGTAGTACGCGTCCTTCTTCCACGCCTTCATCGCAGTGAGCGAGGGCGCCGCACAAGCGTCGAACGCGCGGCCCGTGTAGGTCTTCTGCGTCGGCCACGCCGGGGCGGCTATCGAGCTCTGCGCTGCGAACCCAGCACCGCCTACGACGACGACACTTGTCGCAGCCAAGGCGATGTAGCGGTTCTTTCTGGACAACCGGTGCTTCGGCATTCCCCACCCCGATACGACGACGTGGACCCCACCCTCGATAGTTTGGAGGAGGGCCAATTTCCGGCTCAGTCTTGCAGATCTCACGGTCATCATTTTCCACAGCCGGATGCGGTGATGCCGCCATCACAGTTCTTCCTGGTTTGTCCAGATGGCTACTGAGGTTGAACGCATGGAGTCGTAGGGGCTGACAGCTCGTCGCCCGTGCGGTGGCACCGGAGCATGCGGTATCCACCAGGGCGGCCCCTGCAACCGCGGAGATCCGGCGCGTGCGTTCCAGCAAGGTCTTGCCGACCGTGTGTCCATCTACCACGGTGACGGAAGCCACCTGCGGCAAACAACGCCCGGGCCGTCTCGCGCTCCCTCGCGGTCAGCGGTGGATCGCTCCTGCCAGTCGCCCACACCGGGGACCTTCTTCTCGATCTTGCCGGTGTTCGGTGGATGGCGCCGTCAGCTTCGAGGACCAATGCCTCGCCGTACGGGCCGGGGCCAGGCCGATCTCCATACCGCCCCCGGTGTGCAAGGCTCTCGATCAGCTGCCGCGTCTTTCGGTCCCAGGCCCTGCCGCTCATTCCTGTGATCATGCCTATACGGGGTTCATCGGTAGATCCCGTCTTCTAGCGCAAGGTTGTAGCGACGGCAGGAAGCCGCCGCCACACCTCGGGCCCTGAAGGCTCAACCTGCCACAGGAGGTACACGCACCTGGTCTCGGAAATCGACCCGGCCCATGAAACACCGAAAGACCCCGCGGTCATGCACAGACTCCCGGCCGTCCGCGCGGCCCTGGGCAGATTGTCACTGGCCGACCGAAGCCGAAGCTGACCGCCTCGTCCGTCGCTTTGGTCGGCGTCATGCGCCAGCTATGAGACCTCGGAGGTGCACTGGGGCGCAACAGCTCGCGAGACACGGGTGGTGTCCATGGGGGCCTCCCATCACGCTGCGCGGTCGGGGAGGCCCCCTCGCGGCGTCAGGCTGCCTGGGTGGTTTTGGAGCAGCGGCACTTGAGGCCGAAAACGACTCCGGCACCGGCGAGGATCGCGATGCCGCCGATGGTGGCGATGACGGGGAGGTTGAGTCGGACTCCGTCTGGGCGAGGGTGCCTTCGGGGCTGGTCTCGGTCCCGCCGACCGGCTTGACCGGGAAGGGCTGCTGTTGGGTCTCGGCGGTGTGGTGCACGACGACCGCTTTGACCACGCCGCCCTGCAGGTACCCGGGAGCCTCTGGGCTGATCGACTCGTCCGCGCCCCATTCTGCCCGCGAGGTGATGGTCGGGGTCGGCACCGAGGGCATCGTCGTGCTCGGAGAGGGCGTCGGTGTCTGGGACGGTGTGGGGTTCCATCTGAGCGACGGGGAGGGCGAACCCGACGGCCTTCTGCTCGACGCCGTGGCGGTGGGTGCCGACCCGCTCACCAACGGAGCTGGCTCAGCTGGTCACTTGCCGAGGGCTTGGGAGTCCCGGTGATGCCCAGCTCGGGTTCCGCCCTTCACCGGACCGGGCTTGGCGTCCACTGTGGTACTTCCCGCAGGACTGCCGGTCACCGACTGGAACACCAGCACCCCGGATATGCCCGCCGCCATGACAACAGCCATACCCCCTGCGATTCTTCGCCGCTTCACGCAGCCCCGCCCCTTCAACTGATCCGGCCTCACCCCAGAGCAGCAGAGGCCACATGCCCGGGCACGGTGCGCACCCGAAGGGACCGTGCATCCCCCACACGATCTTCTCGTGCGTGCTCCCCCGGGCTGATGTGACCCTGCGCGAGCATCCACGCTGCAAACGTGGAGGGAAAGGCTCACCGTACCCAAGTCGCATGAGATGAGTATCACTTCACATTCAGGAACTCCGGTGTCGAACTTGGGGCCCTTGTCTCAGTTGCCCGTCTTTTATTCCCCGATAGCTTCACATCTGCATCACATGGGTGATGCAGATGTGTTTACGAGACTGAGGAATCATGACGATGCACAGTCCTGCGCCGGAGGGGCGCGGGCGGCCTTGGTCCGGGGGAAGCCTGCGCTACGTAGCGGGAAGTCTTGCCCTGGCCTTGTCCATCACGCTGCTCGATGGCACAGTCGCGATGGCTGCCGAACGTGAGTCACCCGCAGCACCCGCAGCACCGGACAAGCCGACGGCCGTCACGCAGGCCGCGGACATTCCGTCTGCCCGCGTCGCCGCCCGGCTGTCGGGCAAGCGGGTCGAGGCGCTGTCAGAGCGTATGGAAACCTCCTCGACCTGGGCGAACAAGGACGGTTCACTCACAACCGAGTTGACGGCCGGTCCAGTCCGCTTCGAGGACACTGTGACCGGGAAGTGGCGCGATGTCGATCTGGACCTGGTCGCCGTGGCTGGCGGCGGGGTTGAGCCCAAGGCCCACCCTGAGGGGCTGAAGCTGGCGGGCAGGACCGGTGCCCCGGCCGCCTCGCTGAAGGCGGCGCAGGCGGTCAAGGCCGCCGATCTGGTGACGCTCGGCGAGGGCGACGAGCAGATCACCCTCCAGTGGAAGGGCGGCCTGCCCGCCCCGAAGCTGGACGGCAACCGGGCTGAGTACGTCAATGCGGTTCCCGGCGCGGATGTCGTGGTCGAGGCGACGCGTACCGGGTTCGAGCAGTACGTCGAGATCAAGCAGAAGCCCACGACGGACGGCTACGCCTACACGCTGCCACTGAGGGCCAAGGGCCTGAAGGCCAAGCAGCAGGCCGACGGCAGCGTGGTGTTCACGGACAAGAAGAACAAGAAGACCGCGGTGATGCCCGCGCCGGTGATGTGGGATTCCACTGTCGACGAGGCATCAGGTGAGCACACCCGCCGCGTGCCCGTGGCGATGAAGGTCGTGAAGAGGGGCACGTCCATCGACCTGGTCGTCACCCCTGACGCGGACTTCCTCGCCGACCCGGCCACGAAGTACCCGGTGATCGTCGACCCGTCCACGTCGGCGCTCTCCAACGTCTTCGACACCTACGTCCAGCAGGGCGAGACCCGTGACTGGTCCACGGATGTCGAACTCGACCTGGGCAACCCGGGCACGAAGAACGCCGATGGGACCTTCCGTACCGCCCGGTCGTTCATCTCCTGGAACACCGCGCCGATCTCCGACGCGCTGGTGACGGACGCGAAGCTGTCCCTGTGGAACTTCCACTCCGGCAACTACGCCGACTCCGCCTGCCCCACCCAGCCGTGGGAGGTGTGGTCCGCCGGGGCCGCGTCGACGTCCTCCCGCTGGGCAGCGCCGAATCAGCCGGCGTGGACCGCGAAGAGGGCCACCTCCTCAGAAACCCGAGGCCACTCCTCCTGCTCGACCCAGCCTGACGGCTGGATCAACGCCAACGTGACCACCCTGGTGCAGGAGTGGGCCTCGGCCAAGGCCACCCGCGGCCACATGGGCCTGCGTGCCGCGGACGAGAGCGTCACGGGGCAGTGGAAGCGGGTCAACTCCGCCAACGCCGCCTCCAACCCGCCCAAGCTGGTGGTCACCTACAACTACCGGCCTCGCACGGGTACAAAGCAGGAGGCCGGTCCGCCGTACTTCTCCTTCGGCGGCGCCTACACCGTCAACACGGTGACGCCGACGCTCCGTGACACCTTCGTCGACCCCAACGGCGACAAGGTCAACGGCACCTTCCAGATCTTCGACAACGTCACCAACACCCAGGTCGGCGGAGTCATCGTCTCCCCGTACGTGTCCTCCGGGCAGGTCGCCTCGGCGAAGGTCCCCACCGGTGTGCTGACCAACGGCAAGACGTACAAGTTCCGCACCTCACCGTACGACGGCGCTCACTACAACGTCGGCTGGTCGGCGTGGAAGATCTTCACCGTCGACACCAGCGCCCCCTCCGCCCCGACGAAGATCACCTCCACGGACTACCCGTCCGGTTCGTGGGTCAAGGGAGCGGGTCAAGCGGGAACCTTCACCGTCACCCCGCCCGCCTCGGACCACAATTGGCTGGAGTGGTCGCTGGACGGCACGACCTGGACCAAAGCGGCCACCAACGGCGCGGTCGGCGACAAGGCCCTTTCGGTCAAGCCGCCCAAGGACGGCAGCCACACCCTACAGGTCCGCAGTGTGGACAAGGCTGACAACAAGTCCGAGCCTCTCGAGTACGACTTCCATGCCGGTCCCGGGGGCTTCATCCAGCCGTCGGAGGGAGAGAGCACGGCCCGTCGTCTGCCGCTGATCGCGGAGGCGGACGGGAGTAAGTACAACGCCGTGTCCTTCTCCTGGCGCCGATCAGAGGCGGATCCGTGGGTGAGGATCCCGGCCGGGGACGTCACCTCCGGCGGTACCGCGCTCACCGCATGGCCGGTGACACTGACCGGCGGCAAGAACAGCGGCCTGGTGTGGAACGCAACCGACACCGTCGACCCCGACGGCACAGTGCAGATCAAGGCCGACTTCACAGGGCCCAACAGTGCCGCTGGCAGCACGCAGCCACTGACGGTGGTCGTCGACCGTAACGCCGAAGGTGCCGCCACCAACGAGATCGGTCCCGGCAGCCTCAATCTTCTGACCGGTGACTACTCCCTGACCGCGACCGACGTATCCGGACTGGGTCTGTCACTCGCGCGTACAGCATCCTCGCGTGCGCCCGATGCGGCCACCCGCCAGGACGGTCAGGCGCCGATCTTCGGCAAGGAGTGGGTATCCGGTATCGAGGCCGAGGTCACCGAGTCCGGTTACAGCCACATCCGCAAGATCTCCGATACCGCCGTGGACGTGGTCACCATCGACGGTGATTCCACTCACTTCACGGCCAACGCGGCCAAGAACGGCTGGGTTCCTGAGCCGGGCTCAGAAGCTCTGACCCTGACCGGCAGCGTCACGGGCAACTTCACCCTCAACGACACGGCAGGCACGATCACCGACTTCACCAAGCCCGCCGGCGCCAGCACCTGGCAGGTCAGCAGCACCCGCAACAACGGCCAGGAGGACTCGACCACCAGTATGGAGTCCGAGACCGTCGCCGTGGACGGCAAGCAACTGGCCCGCCCGAGGAAGGTTTTCGCCCCGACCTCCGGGGCCACTTCGGCAGCCTGCAAGGCCGATCCGGCCACCAAGGGTTGCCGCCTGATGGAGTTCGTCTACGCCAGCAGTACGACCGCCACCGCCAGCACCCTGGGAGACGTCGCGGGGCAGGTGAAGGAGATTCGTCTGTGGTCGACAGCCTCCGGAGCGGCCAACGCCACATCAAAGGCAGTGCAGACGTATCTGTATGACGACAACGGTCGTCTGCGGCAGGCATGGCACCCGCAGGTGAGCCCGTCGCTCAAGACCGAGTACACCTACGACAGTGCCGGCCGGGTCACCAGGATCACACCACCTGGCGAGCTGCCCTGGACGTTCGCCTACGGCAAGGTGGGCAGCGGCGCGACCGCGGCCGACGGCATGCTGCTGTCCGCCGCACGCAGCGGGATCAAGCAGGGCACAGTCGATGTACAGGAAGGCACGGCGGCCACCTCGGTGGTCTATGACGTCCCCCTGACCGGCACCAAAGCCCCGTTCCAGATGGGCGCCACAGATGTCCGGAAGTGGGGTCAGCTCGACGCTCCGACAGACGCCACCGCGATTTTCCCCCCTGACGTGGTGCCCTCGTCCCACGCGGGTGGCGGCCTGACCACGGCCGACTACCGGAGGGCCGGCGTACACTACCTCGGCGTCTCCGGCGAGGAGAGCAACAACGCCGCTCCTGGCGGCCACATCACCACGATCGAAGGTGACCGGTTCGGTAACACGGTCCGCCAGCTCTCCGCCTCCAACCGCGCCATCGCTCTGGGCCTCACCGCAGCCGACCGCGCGGCTCAGGCCGAGCTCGGCATAGCATCACTGGCCAGCGGCGAGCGTGCGGATCTGCTGTCGACCCGTTGGGTGTTCGATGACAAGGGTGCGCGAGAGCTGGAAGAACTCGGCCCTCTTCACCGCATCGACCTCACGGCAGATCTGAAGTCCGGTTCGACCACTCTCGCAGCCGCCGGATCCCCCGTGACCGCACGGAGCTGGACGAAGAACGAGTACGACGCCGGCCGGCCCACCGATGGCACTGCGGTGATCAAGGATCAGCTCACCACATCCACCACGGGCGCACAGGTGCGTGAGCACCCGACGGTGCAGGGTGAGCAGCGAGCCGTGCGGACCGTCTACGACTGGACCAAGGGAGTCAACACCCAGACGATTCAGGACCCTGGAGGCTCGGCCATCACCGAGACCGCCCAGTACGACGCCCAAGGCCGGGTGACCAAGCAACTGCAACCCGGCGCCACCGGCACCGACGCGGGAACCCGTATCACCAGATACTGGTCCGCGACCGGAACCGGAACCTGCGCCGGTCGACCCGAATGGGCAGACCTGCCCTGCCAAACAAGCGCGGGCGGTGCGATCACCGGCGGCGGCTCGAACCCGTCCGGACTGCCCACCAACACGACCGAGTACGACTGGTGGGGCAACCCCACCAAGGTCACCACAAGTGCCAGTGGGGTCACCCGAACGGCCACCACGACCTACGACGGCGCGGGACGCCCGAGCATGGTCACGGTGACCGGCGGTCTGGGCCAGGCCCTTCCGGAGACCACGACGGAGTACGACCCCACCTCAGGAAAGCCGGTCAGGACCGTGTCGACGACCGGCGGCACCATCTCCAGGAAGTACGACCGACTCGGCCGGCAGATCTCCTACACCGACGCCGACAACGGCACCACAGCCATCGAGTACGACCTGCTCGACAGGCCCGTCAAGGTCACCGACGGTGCGCCCTCCACCACCGCCTACACCTACGACACGAACACCGACCCGCGAGGTCTCACCTCCAAGGTCACCGACTCGATCGCTGGAAGCTTCCAGGCCACCTACGACGCGGACGGCAGCGTCAGCAGCGAGACACTGCCCGGCGGGTTCACTCTCACCCAGAACCGGGACACCACCGGTGCCCTGGTCGAGCGGACGTACACGCGGGACAGCGACTCGGCACTCGTCTACTCCGACAACGTGACCGAATCCGTGCACGGCCAGGTCACTTCACATGCCGGCTGGTCCGATCAGACCTACGGCTATGACAGCGCGGGTCGGCTCAGCACCGTCGACGACACATCCGACACCGTCTGCACCCGTCGCACCTACGCCTACGACACCCGCAGCAACCGCAAGTCCCTGACCACAGCGGTCGCTGCTCCCGGCGCCGACTGCCCGACTTCTGGAGGCACCACCGCCAACCACACCTACGACAGCGCTGACCGCCTGGTCGACACCGGGTACACCTACGACGCGCTGGGCCGCACCACAGCAGAGCCCGGCAGCACGCTCAGCTACTACGTCAACGACCTGATCCACCAGCAGTCAGCCGGTACCAAGCGACAGACGTGGCAGCTCGACGCCGCACAGAGACTGCGGTCGTGGAAGGTCGAGACAGGCAGCGGCACAAGCTGGACCCAGACCGCCGCAAAGGTGAACCATTACGGCGACGACGGAGACAGCCCTCGATGGATCGTCGAGGACACCGCCACTGGAGCCGTCACTCGTAACGTCACCTCCGCCACGGGCAGCCTCGGCGCCACCACGAGCAAGACGGGTGACACCGTTCTGCAGCTGAGCACCATCCACGGCGACGTTGCACTGCTGCTGCCGCTGGACACCACGAAGGCGCCGGTGGCGCTCGACCATGACGAGTTCGGCAATCCTCGCACTGGACAAGCATCCGCTCGCTACGGATGGCTCGGCAGCAAGCAGCGTTCCACGGAGACGGTTACGGGCGATGTGCTGATGGGCGTACGCCTGTACAACCCGTCAACCGGCCGATTCCTGCAGTCGGACCCTGTGTACGGCGGCTCGGCGACGGCCTACGACTACGTCAACCAGGATCCGGTCAACAGCTACGACCTCAACGGTCAGCGACGCTGGGTGCGCAAGTGCGGTACCGATTGGGGCTGGAGGGGGTACTCCTTCTGGTGCAAGTTTTACGTCACCCGCTACCACACGGAGATCCTCAAGGACGACATCAGCACCATGGGGGCTGCGGGCGCAGCCGTCGCCGAGGCGTATATGTGCGCCAGGCTCAAACACCCCGTGGCCGCCGGCGCATGTACGGCCCTGGCCTGGGCCTACACCTGGTGGTCAGTCAACAACATCAACGCGGCAGTTAAGCGGGGAGGTTGTTTCACCTGGAAGTTCGGAGCCACCGTGGGCCACGGAGTCTACGGTTGGGCACGTCCCGGCAACGTGAGCAAGAAAGACAAGTACTGCAAGCGCAAGTAGCGAGTCGGTGACCCCCCAGCATTGACTCGACGGGTGCCGGTGGCGTCCACGACACCACCGGCACCCGACCCACCTGTCCACTGAATCGAAGGCGCCATGCCGAATCGTCCAGATCTTCCTGCTGTTCCGCGCTCACCGGGCGCCGAGGTCACTTTCCGGCTGGGCACTCTTCAGATCGCCCTCCCCGTCCTTGTCGGCACATTGGTCGGCACCGGCCTGGTCTACGCGGCCACGGCGGCAACTTCATCACCGATGCAGCCCACCGAGCTCATGCAGTGCCTTGTGGCCGCCGCGATTGCCACCGTGGCCATTCCTTTGCTGTCACGCCGGTACGGAGTGGCAATCACACAGGATGCCCTCATCGTCCTCGGAGACCGCCGCTCCCGGATACCACGCGAAGCCGTCCGCGGAATCGACGTGCGAAGCACTCTGGGCGTACGGCAAGTATCGATAATTCTCAAGAGCGGTGAGCGAGCATCACTGCGTGCTCCCATGTCACTCGCAGACCGACGCTTCGAGGACAAGGTACGGATTCTCGATGACTGGTGCAGTGAGGGGCCCACAGCGGGGCCTGATGAACCTCGGTGATCCCATAAAGTATCGGCCCTCGGCACTGCCCCCCGGGGCGGCGCCGAGGGCTGGTAGTGGTAGTGAGCCCCTTTCAACCTGGCCGTGGGGCTGTGGCTTTGGTCGGTGCATGCTGTACTGAACGACGAAGCTCCTGGTAGACGGGTTCTCGACCAAGATCACCCGAGTCCGCCAGGAGCTTCGCGTGCTTGCCTACCCGTCGTCGATCTATCTTTCCAGTAGTACCGTGCAGCACCTGGCCGAGCAGCTTGCAGTCCGGCGACGGGAGATCGGTACCCGGTGGCGACGCCTGCCCGCCGGCCGCCAGGCCCTGCTCGCCCTCGCCCACCTTCGGTGCGGCGACATCTACGCCCAGTTTGCCGCCGGCTTCGGAATCGGCATCGCGACCGTCTACCGGTACATACACGAGGCCATCGAAGTCCTGACCGCTCGCGCACCGACCCTGGCCCAAGCGATGGAAACGGCCCGGACGAAAGCGTTCGTGATCCTGGACGGCACTCTGCTGCCGATCGACTGGGTCGCCGCCGAAACTCCCTACTACACGACTCGGTAAACACAAGCGGTACGGCGTGAACGTCCAGCTCCTCACCGACCCATTCGGCCGACTGCCCTGGGCTTCCCCGGCTCCGCCCGGAGCCACTCAGGACCTGACCGCGGCCCGAAGCCATGGCATCGTCGACGCGCTCGCGGTCGCAGGACTGAAGTGCTGGGCGGACAGTGATGATGGTTCATGGCGTCACCGACAGGTCTGTCCCTTGGGCTGACTGACCGGAATCTCGTTCACTTCTATCTCGTCTTCTCCTGGGTTGAAATACTCGCCGTTCAGGGGTGGGCGGCTCCGGCTCACAAGAGGGTGTCCATTCGGCGTCACCCCGACGAGAAGCTGTCGGTCTCCATCACGTCGGAGGAGGCGTCTCTTCTCTTTCGCGCCCGTTCCGTCGTCCTGTCCGCAGCGCGCGTGGGGTTGGTGTCGTCATCCGTGTAACCGGTGCCGGACACGGCCCCTCGCGATGGGACTGGCAGGCCTGTGGTTTGGAGGTGGCGGAAGGCGCCGAGGTGCCCACTGCGGCGGCTTCCCCGACGGAGGCTATTCACATGGTCGCCGGTTTCGAAGTGGAACCGACCCTGACGATCGATGCAGCGATGCCCGATGCCCTGGAGCAGCTCGATCTTCAGTGGCACGAGAAGGCGTGGCCCGTGCTCGCCGGCCCAGGGTCCGGGACGTTCCTCATTCTGCCGCCGGGGAGCGGTGGCGTTGCCATCGGATGGGTCCCCGTCAAGGACATCGCTCCCCCTGGCCTGCCGTCGCGCATCGCTGCGGTGACCGGGACTGCCGACTTCGTTGCGTTGTCCGCAGACGGGACACACCTTGCCGCTCCCCTCACTCCTCCGGCGGAAAGACCACCTCCCCCGACCCCGCCAGCGTCAGCGTGATCGCCTCCACCGGGCAGCCCTCCGCCGCCGCCAGGACGTCTTCGCCCGCGTCGCGGTCCTCCTTCGTCGGGTGGGACTGGCGGGCCGAGTCCAGGTGGAAGGCGTCGCCCGCGTGGTTGACGCACATGCCGGAGCCGATGCAGACCGAGCGGTCGACCTCCACGTGCCAGCGGTCGCCCATCACGCCTCCCGGTAGCCGGCGGGCAGGTGGATCATCTTGTGCTCGAAGAACTCGCCGTAGCCCTCGGGGCCGAACTCGCGGCCCAGGCCCGAGTTCTTGTAGCCGCCGAACGGGCCGAGCATGTCCAGGCTGAAGGTGTTCACGCTGTACGTGCCCGTGCGGACCCGGCGGGCGATGTCGATGCCGCGTTCCGTGTCCGCCGTCCAGACGCTGCCGCTGAGGCCGTACGGGGAGTCGTCGGCGATGCGGACCGCCTCGGCCTCGTCCCCGTACGGGATCAGGCAGATGACCGGGCCGAAGATCTCCTCGCGGGCGATGCGCATCGAGTTGTCGACCGAACCGAAGAGGGTGGGTTCGACGTACCAGCCGCGCTCCTGGGAGGCCGGCACGTTGCCGCCCGTGAGGATCTTGGCGCCCTCCTCCTGGCCCAACCTGATGTAGTCCAGAGAGCGTTGCTGCTGGCGTCGGGCCACCAGCGGGCCCAGTTCCGTTGTCGGGTCCAAGGGGTCGCCCACCCGCAGGGCTCCGGCCGCTGCCGCGAACGCCTCCGCTACTTCCTCGTAGCGGCTGCGTGGCGCCAGGATGCGCGTCTGCGCCACGCACGCCTGGCCGTTGATCATCCACGCGAACGGGACGATCCCCGCCACCGCCGCCTCCAGGTCCGCGTCCGGGAGGATGACTGCTGCCGATTTGCCGCCCAACTCCAAAGTGACGCGGGTCAGGTTGCGCGACGCCACCTCCATCACCCGGCGGCCGGCCGCCACCGAGCCGGTGAAGGAGACCTTGTCCACGTCCGGATGGCCCACCAGGTACTCGCTCACCTCCCGGTCGGCCGGGAGGATGGAGAGGACTCCGGGCGGCAGGCCCGCCTCTTCTGCTATCTCCGCCAACACATACGCGTCCAGTGGGGTTTCCGGGGAGACCTTCAACACCGCCGTGCAACCCGCCAGCAGCGCCGGGGCCAGCTTCGCCGCCGCCGTGAACTGCGGGACGTTCCATGGGACGACCGCCGCCACCACCCCCACCGGTTCACGGCGGACCAGCAGCGGGCCGAGGACGCCGTCGCGCCGTTCCTCGTACGGGAACGCCCGCGCCAGCGTGATCGCCGAATCCCAGACCATCATCGCGGCCAGTGCCTGCACCATGACGCTCGCGCTGTACGGGGTGCCGTTCTGCGCGCTGATCAGGCGCGCGAACTCCTCGTGGCGTACGGCGAAGGCGTCCTTGATCCGGGTGATCACCGCGATCCGCTCGTCCAGGCTCATCCTCGGCCAGGGGCCCTCGTCGAAGGCGCGGCGGGCGGCGGCGACCGCGCGGTCCACGTCCCCCTCGGACGCGTGCGGCACGCGGCCGATGACCTGTTCGGTGTGCGGGGAGATCACCTCGATGACCTCGGTGCCGAGCGGATCGGTGAACTCCCCGCCGATGAACAGCTGTCCGTGTTCCACAAGCTCCGTAAGTTCCGTCATGGCTGTTGCCTCCCGCGAACCTGTCCACCGCACCCGAAACTGACTGTTCGTCAGAACTGATACCAGTTCCTGATCGAGGAGTCCACGGCGCGGACCGCGCCCGGGGAGCGAATAAGTGGCAGACCAGGGCTACCACTGGAACAAGTTCTCGTTACAGTGGAGGCCGAGCCGCAGAGGGGGAGCCCATGACGCAGGTGACCGACCACGGTGGAGGCGTCCACAGCATCAAGGTGCCCATCCCCGACAACCCGCTCGGGCACACCCTGGTCCACCTCGTCGACACCGACCGCGGGCCCGTCCTCATCGACACCGGGTGGGACGATCCCGCCTCCTGGGACACCCTCGTCGCCGGGCTCTCCGCCCTCGGTACCGCCGTCACCGACATCCAGGGCGTCGTCATCACCCACCACCACCCCGACCACCACGGCCTCTCCGGCCAGGTCCGCGAGGCCTCCGGGGCCTGGATCGCGATGCACGAGGCCGACACCGCGATCGTCCGGCGCACCCGGGAATCCGAGCCCGGCACCTGGCTCGACTACCTCACCCGCAAACTCGCCGCCGTCGGCGCGCCCGACGACCACCTCGCCCCGCTGCGCGCCGCCCGCAGCGGGGGGCGGCTGCGGACCCTGCCCGGGCTGCGTGCCGCCCTGCCGGACAGGGAGATCGTCCCCGGTGAGCTGCTCGATCTCGCCGGGCGGCGGCTGCGTGCCGTCTGGACGCCCGGGCACACCCCGGGTCACGTCTGCCTCCATCTGGAGGAGCGGCATCCCGCCGGGCTGGCGGGGAACGGGCGGCTGTTCTCCGGCGATCACCTGCTGCCGGGAATCAGTCCGCACATCGGGCTGTACGAGGACCCGGACGACACCGCCGTCACCGATCCGCTGGGCGACTACCTCGCCTCGCTGGAGCGGATCGGCCGGCTCGGGGTGGCCGAGGTGCTGCCCGCGCACCAGCACGCCTTCACCGACGCGGGCGGGCGGGTGCGGGAGCTGCTGGACCACCACGAGGAGCGGCTGACCGGACTCCTCGCCCTGCTCGCCACGCCTCTCACCCCGTGGCAGCTCGCCGAGCGGATGGAGTGGAACCGGCCTTGGGAGCAGATCCCGCACGGTTCCCGGTCCATCGCCGTGTCGGAGGCCGAGTCCCACCTGCGGCGGCTCGTGAAGCTCGGCCGCGCGGAGGCCGTCCCGGGCGGGCCCCCGGTGACGTATATCGCCGTGTGACGCCCCGCCCCGTCGTGCCCGCGCCCCGGTGGCCTACATCGCCGTGTGAGCCGCCACCGGGGACGACCCCTGCGGCCTACTTCGGCGTCTGAGCCCGACCCCGACCCGGACGACCCCGGTGACGTACGTCGCGACGCGTGGCCCCGGCCCCTCCTCTACGGACCGGTAGAGTGGGCAGGTCGTCATCATGCCCGTACAGGGGGACGCCGGAGATCACCGGCGCAGCGCCCCAGCCGTGACCCGTCCGCCCGACGGCAGCCGGACCGCCCTCCGCGGAGCGTGACCGGCTCGGGCCACCGGAACCCCGGTGGCCGGCACCGTCGAGGCATACGGGGCCGGAGCCCGGTGCCCTCGTGCGCCCGGGGAGTCCGGCCCTCGCAGGAGAGGCCCAGCCAGCCATGACCGTACGCCGCAGCGCAGCCGCGCTCGCGACCACCGCCGTGCTCCTGGGCGTCGCCGCCCCCGTGGCGGTCGCCCCTGTGGCGGTAGCCGCACCGAGTCCCTCTCCGTCGGCGGATCTGCCGGCCGGGCTCTACGGCACCACGGACCCCACGTACGACGGGGTGTGGCGGCAGTCGCTCGCCTTCCTCGCGCAGAAGATCGAGTACGTCACGCCGTCGACGCAGGCGGTCGACTGGCTGGCGGGCCAGCAGTGCGACAGCGGGGCGTTCACCTCGTACCGGGGCGACACCTCCAAGCCCTGCGACGCGTCGACCGTGATGGACACCAACGCCACCGCCGTCGCCGTCCAGGCCCTCGTCGAGATCAACCAGCGCCGCGAGGACGCCAACAACGGGGCCGACTGGCTGAAGTCCGTGCAGAACGAGGACGGCGGCTGGGGCTACAACCCGGGCAGCCCGTCCGACGCGAACTCCACCTCCATCGTCATCGGCGCGCTGGCCCGCACCGGCGTCCCGGTCAACGAGCTCACCACCAAGAACGGCAGCACCCCCTACACCGCGCTCCAGTCCCTGGCGATCGCCTGCGGTGAGAAGGACGGCGGCGCGTTCGCCTACCAGCCGGGCAAGAAGGGCGAGCTGGCCGCCAACATGGACGCCACCGCGGCCTCCGTGCTCGGCCTGATGGGCAAGGGCATCGCCTCCGGCACGTCCAACGCGGTCAAGGACCCCTCCTGCACGAAGGGCGACGACCTCAGCCCGGAGCAGACCGCCCAGAACGGCGCCTCCTTCCTCGCGGACACGCTGAAGAAGCAGCCGTATCTGGAGCAGGCCCCGATGCCGGGCGCCGAAGAATCCACGCCGCAGCCCGACTACGGCAACACCTCGGACGCCGTCGTCGCGCTCGCCGCCTCCGGGCACGCGGACCAGGCGAAGGCCTCGGTCGCCTGGCTGCAGAAGAACGGCACCGGCTGGGCGAAGCAGGGCGGCCCGGCCGCCACCGCGCAGCTGATCCTCGCCGCGCACGCCACCGGCGCCGACGCGCGCAGCTTCGGCGGCGTCGACCTCGTCAAGCAGCTCAACTCGATGGGGCCCTCCCCGGCCGCCACCGCCCTCCCCTCGCCGACGCCGACCGGCCCGCAGCCCTCCAGTGGCACCGACAGCGACGACGGCGGGCTGAGCCTGGGGTGGCTGATCGGCATCGGGCTGCTCGCCGGTACCGGCATCGGCTTCCTGCTCAGCATGCGCGGGAAGAAGAAGCAGCCGTGAGCCGTACGCCGGAGGATTCGGCAGCCGTGAGCCCTGCACAGGCCGCTGCCGCCCGGCTTCGCGTTCCCCTCGTCTCGCTGCTCGCCGCCCTGGTCGCCGCCTCCGCCGTGCTCCTCGGCGCGGGCAGCGCCCAGGCCGCCGGGTACCGCTACTGGTCCTTCTGGGAGGGCAACGGCAAGAACTGGGAGTACGCCACCCAGGGGCCGTCCCTTCTGCGCCCGGACGACGGTACGGTCCAGGGCTTCCGGTTCGCCGTGAGTGAGGACTCCGGCGACGCGGACCAGCCGCGCCGCGCCCCCGGCTTCGGGGCGATCTGCGCGGACACCCCGGCGAAGGACGGCCGGAAGCGGGTGGCACTGGTGATCGACCCGGGGACGACCACGGACGCTCCGGACGGGGAGAAGCCGCCGGCCCTGCGGACGGCCTGCGCCCAGGTCGCGCCGGACGCCAGCAGCGCGGAGGCGCTCGCCGCGGTGGCGAAGCCGCTGCGGTACGACGACAGCGCCATGCTCTGCGCGATCTCCGGCTATCCGAGGACGGGCTGCGGCGAGCAGGTGTCCGGCGACACCGGCAGCGCGAAGCCGTCCGAGCCCGCGAAGACCACCGGCGACCAGGACAAGGGCGAGGGCGAGGAAAGTGACGGCGGCGGCGGCCCGTCCGTCGGGCTCCTCGTCGGCATCGGCGCCGTCCTGCTGCTCGGCATCGCCGCCGTCGTCCAGGCCCGCCGCCGCCGGTGACCGCCGCCCCCGCCCCGGCCCGGCGGCTGCGCCGGGCCCTGCACGCCCCCGAGGCGGACCGCGCCAACGCGCTGCCCGCCGGGGCGTGGTGGCTGTGGGCGCTGGGGCTCGCCACCGCAGCCTCCCGGACCACCAACCCGCTGCTGCTCGGGCTGCTGGTCGGCGTGGCGGGGTATGTGGTGGCGGCCCGGCGTACGGACGCGCCGTGGGCCCGTTCGTACGGGGCTTTCATCAAGCTCGGCCTGTTCGTCGTGGCGCTGCGCCTGGTCTTCTCCGTCTTCCTCGGCTCGCAGATCCCGGGAACGCACACCGTGTTCACGCTCCCCGAGCTGCCGCTGCCCGACTGGGCGCAGGGCGTGCGGATCGGCGGTCGGGTCACCGCCGAACAGCTCGTCTTCTCCCTCTACGACGGGATGAAGCTGGCCACCCTGCTGATCTGCATCGGCGCTGCGAACGCGCTGGCCAATCCGGCGCGGCTGCTGAAGTCCCTGCCCGGTGCGCTGTACGAGGCCGGGGTCGCCGTCGTGGTCGCGATGACGTTCGCGCCGAACATGGTGGCCGACGTGGTCCGGCTGCGCACCGCGCGCCGACTGCGGGGGCGGCCGACCGGCGGGGTGCGGGCGGTGGCGCAGATCGGGCTGCCGGTGCTGGAGGGGGCGCTGGAACGGTCGGTGGCGGTGGCCGCGTCGATGGACGCGCGGGGGTACGGGCGTACCGCCCAGGTCCCGGCGGCCGTCCGGCACACCACGAACCTCCTCACCCTGGGCGGGCTGCTCGGGGTGTGCGCCGGTACGTACGGGCTGCTGGCCGCGCAGGGGGCGGTGTACGGGCTCCCGTTGCTGCTGGCCGGTCTGGTCACCGCGATGGCCGGGCTGCGGCTCGGCGGGCGGCGCTCGGTGCGTACCCGCTATCGCCCGGACCGGTGGGGTGTGCGGGCCTGGCTGGTGGCGTGCTCGGGTGCGGCGGTCGCGGCGGCGATGATCTGGGCGGGCACGGTGGATCCGGAGGCGCTGCGCCCCGGTGTCGTACCGCTGACCGCGCCGGTGCTGCCGCTGTGGCCCGCGGCGGCGGTGCTGATCGGGCTGCTGCCCGCGCTGGTCGCCCCCGTACCGCCGTCGAACCGGGCGGCCGACAGACCAGTGCGACGCGGCAAGGAGCAGGCGTGATCAGGTTCGAGCGGGTCTCCGTGCGGTACGAGGGCACGGAGCGCCCCACACTGTCCGGGGTCGACCTCACGGTCCCCGAGGGCGAACTCGTGCTGCTCGTCGGCCCCTCCGGTGTCGGCAAGTCGACTTTGCTGGGTACGGTCTCGGGGCTCGTCCCGCATTTCACGGGCGGGCTGCTGTCGGGCCGGGTCACGGTGGACGGCCGCGACACCCGTACGCACAAGCCGCGTGAACTGGCCGATCTGGTCGGGACCGTGGGCCAGGACCCCCTGGCGCACTTCGTCACGGACACCGTCGAGGACGAGCTCGCGTACGGCATGGAGTCCCTGGGTCTCGCCCCGGACGTGATGCGCCGCCGGGTCGAGGAGACCCTCGATCTGCTGGGCCTGGCCGAGCTGCGCGACCGGCCGATCGCGACCCTGTCGGGCGGCCAGCAGCAGCGGGTGGCGATCGGTTCGGTGCTCACGCCGCACCCGAAGGTGCTGGTGCTGGACGAGCCGACCTCGGCGCTGGACCCGGCGGCGGCCGAGGAGGTCCTCGCGGTGCTCCAGCGGCTGGTGCACGACCTGGGCACGACCGTGCTGATGGCCGAACACCGGCTGGAGCGGGTGGTGCAGTACGCGGACCAGGTGATCCTGCTGCCCGCCCCGGGCGCACCCCCGGTGATGGGGCCGCCCGACGGGATCATGAAGGTGTCGCCGGTCCGGCCGCCGGTGGCCGAGCTGGGCCTGCTGGCGGGCTGGGACCCGCTGCCCCTGTCGGTACGGGACGCCCGGCGCGCGGCGGGCGGGCTGCGGGAGCGGCTGGCGGATGCGTCGCCGCCCGCGCCCACGGGGACGACGGGAGCACCGGAGGGCGCGTCGGGTTCGAAACTGCCGGGGGCCGCGGCGCCCGCGCGGGCGGACGCTGCCCCGGCGTCGGGGCCGGGGCCGGCACCGGTGCCGGTGGTCGCCGCGGAGCGGCCCCGCCCCGGCCGCCTCGCCCGGCTGCTGGGACGAGGGCACGCCGCCCCGGTCACCCCGGCCGCCGCCGATCCGGTCACCCGGGTCGACGGGCTCGGGGTGCGGCGCGGCCGGGTCGAGGCGCTGCGGCGGGTGACGCTCACCGTGGCTCCGGGCGAGACCGTGGCCCTGATGGGGCGCAACGGGGCCGGCAAGTCCACGCTGCTCGGCGCGCTCGTCGGCATGATCGAGCCCACCGCGGGCTCCGTGCGCGTCGGCGGCCTGGCCCCGGCCCGGACGGACCCGCGCGCGATGGTGCGCCGGGTCGGCCTCGTACCGCAGGAGCCGCGCGATCTGCTGTACGCGGACACGGTGGCCGCCGAGTGCGCGGCCGCCGACCGGGACGCGGGCGCGGCGGAGGGCGCCTGCCGGGCGCTGGTGTCGGAGCTGCTGCCGGGGGTCGGGGACGACACCCATCCCCGGGACCTGTCCGAGGGGCAGCGCCTCGCGCTCGCCCTGGCGCTGGTGCTGACGGGCCGCCCGCCGCTGTTGCTGCTGGACGAGCCGACGCGGGGCCTGGACTACGCGGCGAAGGCCCGGCTCGTCGGCGTACTGCGCGGACTGGCGGCCGAGGGACACACGATCGTCCTGGCGACGCACGACGTGGAGCTGGCTGCGGAGCTGGCGCACCGGGTGGTGATCCTCGCCGACGGGGAGGTCGTCGCGGACGGACCGACGGGGCAGGTCGTGGTTTCCTCCCCCGCGTTCGCCCCGCAGACGGCGAAGATCCTCGCCCCGCAGGAGTGGCTGACCGTGTCCCAGGTGCGCGGGGCGCTGGAGGCGGGAGCGTGAAGGCGATGACGGACGTCACCGAGCGGGCTCCCCGGCCCGTGCGGCTCGGGCCGAAGTCGGTGGCCGTGCTGCTGCTGACCGGGGCCGTCGGTGTGGTCGCCTTCGGGTGGCCGCTGCTGGCGGACTCCGGATCCGGGCTCGCGCACGCGAAGGACGCGCCCTGGCTGTTCGCGGCGCTGCTGCCGCTGCTCGTCGCGGTGGTGGTGGCGACGATCTCCGAGTCCGGGATGGACGCGAAGGCCGTCGCGATGCTCGGCGTGCTGGCGGCGGTCGGGGCCGCGTTGCGCCCGCTCGGCGCGGGGACGGCGGGTCTTGAGCCGATGTTCTTCCTGATGGTGCTGAGCGGCCGGGTGCTCGGCCCCGGCTTCGGCTTCGTGCTCGGCTCGGTGACCATGTTCGCCTCGGCGCTGCTGACGGGCGGGGTCGGGCCGTGGATGCCGTTCCAGATGCTGTCGATGGGCTGGTTCACGATGGGCGCGGGGCTGCTGCCGGGGGCCGACCGGCTGCGCGGGCGGGCCGAGTTGACGATGCTGGCGGGGTACGGGTGCGTGGCGGCGTTCGCGTACGGCACGGTGATGAACCTTCAGGGCTGGCCGCTCATCGCCGGTCTCGGATCGGGGATCTCGTTCGTCGCGGGCGACCCGCTGCACGAGAACCTGGTGCGCTTCCTCGCCTACTGCGCGGCGACCTCGCTGGGCTGGGACCTGGGGCGGGCGGTGCTGACGGTGGTCCTGACCCTGACGCTCGGCCCGACACTGCTCAAGGCGCTGCGCCGGGCCACCCGCCGCGCCGCGTTCGACGCGCGGGTGGCGTTCGGAAAGCCGGAGAAGCGGCCCGAGGGGACGGCCCCGGGCTCATCGTGAGGGGCCGCTGAGGCCGACAGGACCGCCGAACGCCCCGCCGTGAGGACCGCTGGACGCCCCCGCTACGGGGTCACAGTCGCTGGATGATCGTTCCCGTCGCCAGGGCTCCTCCCGCGCACATCGTGATCAGCGCGAACTCCTTGTCGCGGCGTTCCAGTTCGTGCAGGGCCGTGGTGATCAGCCGGGCTCCCGTCGCGCCGACCGGGTGGCCCAGCGCGATCGCGCCGCCGTTGACGTTGACTTTCTCGAGGCCGTCGAGGTCCGCCTCGAACTCCTGCGCCCAGCTCAGGACCACCGACGCGAACGCCTCGTTGATCTCGACGAGGTCGATGTCGCGCAGCGACATGCCGGCCTTGCCGAGCACCGCCCGGGTCGCGTCGATCGGACCGTCGAGGTGGAAGTGGGGGTCGGAGCCGACGAGGGCCTGGGCGACGATCCGGGCCCGCGGCTTGAGCTTCAGGGCCCGCGCCATGCGCTTGGAGGACCACAGGATGGCCGCGGCCCCGTCGGATATCTGCGAGGAGTTGCCCGCCGTGTGGATCGCGCTCGGCATGACGGCCTTCAGTCCGGCGAGCGCCTCCATCGAGGTGTCGCGCAGCCCCTCGTCCCGGTCGACGAGCCGCCACATGCCCTGCCCGGCCGCCTGCTCCTCCTCGGTGGTCGGGACCTGGACGGCGTACGTCTCGCGTTTGAAGCGCTCCTCGGCCCAGGCGGCGGCCGCCCGCTGCTGGGAGAGCAGCCCGAGGGCGTCGGCCCGCTCCCGGGTCAGACCGCGTTTGCGGGCGATGCGCTCGGCGGCCTCGAACTGGTTGGGCAGGTCGACGTTCCACTCGTCCGGCCAGGGCTTTCCCGGGCCGTGCTTGGAGCCGCTGCCCAGCGGCACCCGGGACATCGCCTCGACGCCGCAGCTGATGCCGACGTCGATGACCCCGGCGGCGACCATGTTGGCGACCATGTGGGAGGCCTGCTGCGAGGAGCCGCACTGGCAGTCCACGGTGGTGGCGGCGGTCTCGTAGGGCAGGCCGACGGTCAGCCAGGCGGTGCGGGCCGGGTTCATCGACTGCTCGCCCGCGTGGGTGACGGTGCCGCCGACGATCTGTTCGACGCAGTCGGCCTGGATGCCGGTGCGGCCGAGAAGTTCACGGTAGGTCTCGCCCAGCAGATAGGCGGGGTGCAGATTGGCGAGTGCGCCTCCACGCTTGCCGATGGGGGTGCGTACGGCTTCGACGATGACGGGTTCCGCGGCCATGAGCTCGTCCTCTCCTCGCGCTTCCGCAGGGGGCGTCCCGGCGCCCGCGGAAGGAACTAGTACGCGTTCTAGTTCTGTCCAGCAGTCTCGTGACGGCGCCCCGGCTGCGCAAGGGGCGTGCACGCACCGCACACACGCGACTCCGCAACGGAAGCCCCCTTCCACGCTTCCGCACACCCGCCCGGGGCGATGGATCCGGCCACGGCTCTTGCCACTTGTAGAACTCGTTACTACCTTGCGGGAAACTCCTGATGGGCCGTCAGAAGCAGGGCGGCGCGCCCGTCGGACTCGGACGGTTCGCGATCAGATCCGGAGTGGAGAGGTGCCCATGCGCTGCCCCCATCTGCCCGACGGGTTCGACTTCACCGATCCCGATCTCCTCCAAGACCGTGTGCCGCACCCGGAGTTCGCCCTGATGCGGGAGACCGCACCGGTCTGGTGGTGCACCCAGCCGGCCAACATCTCCGGGTTCGGCGACGAGGGCTACTGGGTCGTCACCCGCCACGCGGACGTCAAGTACGTCTCCACGCACCCGGAGTTGTTCTCCTCGAACACCAACACCGCCGTCATCCGCTTCAACGAGACGATCAGCCGCGACCAGATCGACGTCCAGAAGCTGATCATGCTGAACATGGACCCGCCGGAGCACACCCGGGTCCGCCAGATCGTCCAGCGCGGCTTCACCCCGCGCGCGGTGCGCTCGCTGGAGGCGGCGCTGCGCTCCCGGGCCCGCTCCATCGTCGAGACGGCCCTCGCGTCGGCGGACGCGGACGGGTCCTTCGACTTCGTGACGAACATCGCGGTGGAGCTGCCGCTCCAGGCCATCGCCGAGCTCATCGGCGTACCGCAGGACGACCGGTCCAAGATCTTCGACTGGTCCAACAAGATGGCCGCGTACGACGATCCGGAGTACGCGATCACCGAGGAGGTCGGCGCCGAGGCGGCGATGGAGATCGTGGCGTACTCGATGAACCTGGCGGCGGCCCGCAAGGAGTGCCCGGCCCAGGACATCGTCACGCAGCTGGTCGCGGCGGAGGGCGAAGGGAACCTGTCGTCCGACGAGTTCGGGTTCTTCGTGATCCTGCTCGCGGTGGCCGGGAACGAGACGACCCGTAACGCGATCAGCCACGGCATGCACGCCTTCCTCACCCATCCCGAGCAGTGGGAGCTGTACAAACGGGAACGGCCGAAGACCACCGCCGAGGAGATCGTGCGCTGGGCGACGCCGGTCGTCTCCTTCCAGCGGACCGCCACCCAGGATGTGGAGCTGGGCGGTCAGCGGATCAGGAAGGGCGAGCGGGTGGGTCTCTTCTACTCCTCGGCCAACAACGACCCGGAGGTGTTCGACGCCCCGGAGGCCTTCGACATCACCCGCGATCCCAATCCGCACCTCGGGTTCGGGGGCGGCGGCCCGCACTTCTGCCTGGGCAAGTCGCTGGCCGTGATGGAGATCGACCTGATCTTCAACGCCGTCGCCGATGTGCTGCCGGACCTGCGGCTGCTGGAGGATCCGCGGCGGCTGCGATCGGCCTGGCTCAACGGGATCAAACAGCTCCAGGTGACCACGGCGGCGGAAGCCTGATACTCGTCCCGAGTGGCGGGGCGGGCGCGACGGCCGGACCATGTAAGGACGCGGCGATCCACGCCGAAGGGGTGCCGGGACGGTGAACGTCGTCCCGGCACCCCTTCGGCCTGCTCACCCGCTGTGCGCCGCCTCCTGCTTCCCGGCGGGTACGGGCTCCGCCTGCTCGCCCGCGGGTTCCGCGGGCGGCGGCTCGGCGGGCTTCGCCCCCGCTTCCCGCTCCTCGTCGACCAGCTTCCGCGGACCCGACAGCACATACGTCAGGCCGAAGCCCAGCCCCACGACCAGCGCGCCGCCGACCGCGTCGAGCACCCAGTGGTTGGCGGTGGCCACGATCGCGGCGATGGTGAAGAGCGGGTGCAGCAGGCCGAGCGCCTTCATCCACAGCTTCGGAGCCAGCATCACGATCACCACACCGCACCACAGCGACCAGCCGAAGTGCAGCGACGGCATCGCCGCGTACTGGTTGGTGACGGTGGTCAGTGTCCCGTAGTCGGGCTTCGCGAAGTCCTGCACCCCGTGGACGGTGTCGATGAAGCCGAGGCCGGGCATGAGCCGGGGCGGGGCCAGCGGGTAGAGCCAGAAGCCGACGAGCGCGAGGAGCGTGGCGAAGCCGATGGAGGAGCGGACCCAGCGGTAGTCGGCGGGGCGGCGCACGTACAGGACGCCGAGGATCGTCAGCGGGACGATGAAGTGGAACGTGGAGTAGTAGTAGTCGAAGAACTCGCGCAGCCAGTCGATCTTGACGACGGCGTGGTTGACCCAGTGCTCGATGTCGATGTGCAGCCACTGCTCGATGGCGTGGATCTGCCGGCCGTGTTCCTCGGCGAGCGGGCGGCCCGCCCGGGCGGCGAGGCGGACCTGGGCGTAGGCGTCGTAGACGACCCGGATGAGCAGGAGTTCCAGCAGCAGGTTGGGGCGGGTGAAGACCCGGCGCCAGAACGGCAGGAGCGGCACGCGTCTCCAGCGCGCCGCGACCGGTTTCGCGTAGTCGGTGGGGACCGGGTGCTGCCAGTACGGCGAGGTGCGGGGCAGGAAGGGGGCGAGGCAGGCCGCGCCGAGCGCCGCGAGGAGCAGGATGTTGTCGCGTACGGGGAAGAGCGCCTCGATGTTCGGCAGGAGCATCGTGCCCGGCAGGGTGACGGCGAGCACCACCACGGACGGCCAGACCAGCCGGTCGGAGGCGCGCTTGCCGACCTTGCCGACGACCGCGAGGAGCACCCAGAGCAGCTGGTGCTGCCAGGCTGTCGGCGAGACGGCGACGACGACGCACCCGGTCACGGCCACCGCGAGGAGCAGCTGGCCGTCCTCGGCGTACCGCACCGCGCGCCGCAGCCCGAGGACCACGACGGCGGCGGCGAGCACCAGGAACAGGGCGATCTCCACGGGGCCTTCGAGGCCGAGCCGGAGCAGCGCCCCGTGCAGGGACTGGTTGGCGAGGCTGTCCGGCCGCTCCCCCAGTCCGGCGCCCGCGAGATGGTGCACCCAGTACGTCCATGAGTCCTTCGGTGCCGCGGCCCAGGCGACGGCCGTGGCGAGGGCGAAGGTCGCGCCCGCGCTCACCGACGCCTGCCGTCGGCCGGTCAGCCAGAGCAGGGCGGCGAAGAGGACCAGCACCGGCTGGAAGGCGGCGGCGATGCCGACGAGGACGCCCGCCGCCCGGTGTTCCCGGACGACGAACCAGGCCAGGAGCACCAGCAGGACGGGCAGGATGCTCGTCTGGCCCAGGTGCAGGGCGTTGCGGACCGGCAACGACAGCATGAACAGGCTGATCGCGACGGGGGCCGCGAGCAGGGCCGTCCGTCGGCTCACCGGCCCGGGCAGGGCCTTGGCCGCGACGAGGCCGAGGGCGACGACGAGCAGCAGGGACCCGAACGTCCAGACCACGCCCAGGGTCTGCTGGGCCGTGGCGGTGAGCGGCTTCAGGACGAGCCCGGCGAAGGGCGTCCCGGTGAACCGGCCGCTGTCGTACAGCGAGCCCGTCATGTGCAGGACGCCGTTCTCCCCGATCCAGGTCTCCAGATCGAGGAGCCGTTCCCCCGGTGGCTGCCGGAGCACCACCGCCACCTGCCGAACCGCGAGCACGGCCACGACCAGCCAGAGCAGGGCCCTGGTCAGCCCCGCCCCCGCTCCCGTGTCCGCCGCCGCGTCACCGCGCACACTGTGATCCGCATTCACCACGCTGCGCCGACCCTCCCACCGTTCCATGCACCGCCCCTTCGAGTGGGGGCCATGCAGGATGAAGCCTCGCATTGCCCTACGAGGTAGACACAATCAACCCCCTCTTTGCCTGACTGTCATCCTGCTTTGGTCCGGAAGAAGTCGTCCGTCGGGATGACGGGGGCGCCGGAAGGCCTCAGATGGGCGCGGGAAGGGCCTCAGGCGTCCGGGTCGGCAGGGGCGTCCGCCTGCCAGGCGGTGAACAGGGGTACGTCGTCGGCTCCGGCCAGCACGACGATGCCGAAGGGCCGGTCGAAGGCGATGTGGTGGAGCCGCTGCGGCCGGGGCGCCGCGCCCGCCGGGGCCGCGACCACCGTCACGGCCGCGGCCTCCACGCCCTCCTCGGCGATCTTCAGCACGGCTTCCTGGATCACGTCGGAGACGCGAAGGGATTCGGGCGAGAGGCCGGAGAAGTCGGCGTCGTCGGAGGTGGCGAGCCGTACGCCGAGGGCGGGCAGTTGCTCGGTGACGGCCGCCCGGGTCCGCAGGGCGAGCCGGGGCAGCCCGATGGTCACCCGGTCGGTGTCCAGCGCGGTGCCCGCGGTCCGGGGCGCCCAGCCCACCGGGAGGACACGTTCCGGGCCCGCCCCCGGCTCGCCCAGGACGAGGCGGACCCGGGCTCCGGAGGCGCCGCCCGGTTCCTGGGCGCAGCGCAGCTCGACGACGTACGCCCCGCCGGCCGTCCAGGCATCGGCCAACGGGACGTCCTTGGACATGGTCGGCACCGGGCGGACCGTCCCGGCCGCGTCGGTGAACGGCAGGTCCCGGGTGCGCCACCCCTCGAACGGCTTCTCCCAGCGGGCCTTCAGCGCCAGGACGTTGACCAGGGCGAGCAGGGTGTCGTCGGTGATCTCCAGCGGCAGCCGCTCGATCAGCCCGCCGGTGGCCTCGCGCACCCAGGTGTCGACGGCCGCCGGGTCCATCGGGTCGAAGCGGACGTCCGGCAGCGCCTCCCGGTACGCGCGCAGCACGGGCACCCGGCTCCAGACCCGGGTGGCCACGCCCAGCGCCCCGGTCGCCGCCAGTCCGCGGGCCACCGCCGTGACGGCCGGGGCGGCCTCCCGGTCCGCGGTGCCGAGGAGGGCCCGCAGCTCGGCCGCGGTCGCGCCGCGGGCGCCGGCGGCGACAGCGGCCAGGGCGAGCCACAGCCCGGCGGGCGAACAGACGAAACCGACGGTCTGCACGGTACGGCCCCGGCGCCACCACCGCTCTCGCCCCCGGCCCGCTGTTCCCTCGGTCGCCATGCCGTCCTGTATCCAGCGTTCGGCGAGATGCTGGATCGCCCGGGTGGTCGTGGTCGCGGCGTCGGTCGCGGACACGTCGGTCACTGCTGCCCCCTGCACAGGTAATTGCGTCGTCGTCAGTCCGTACGGCAGCAAGAATGCCTGACATGACCTGGACCGTGGCCGCCGAACGATTCGACTCCCCCGACGCGAGCGCGCTGCGCCGTGACTACTACGACGAGGTCGCGAGCAGCTACTGGAACCGGCCCGCGACCGCCGAGGAGATCGCCGACGGGCTGGCCGACGACGGGGCCGACCTGCTCGTACCGCCGACCGGTCAGTTCGTCGTCGGCCGGTACGGGAGCAAGGCGGCGAGCTGTGCCGGTCTTGTGCTCACGGAGGAGGCCGGGGCGGGCACGGCGGAGCTGACGCGGGTGTACGTGCGCCCGGCGTTCCGGGGCACGGGTGGCGGCGGGCTGCTGCTGGCCGCGGTGGAGGAGGAGGCGAGGGCGTACGGCGTACGGCTGCTGCGGCTGGACACCCGCAACGACCTGGTCGAGGCGCGCGGGCTGTATGCGAAGCACGGGTACCGGGAGGTGCCGGCGTTCCACCGCCGTAACCGGTACGCGGAGCACTGGTTCGCCAAGGAGCTGTGACCCGGCCCCGGCGCACGGGAACCGTTGGGGTTCAGGCGGGCGGGTGCGGGTGGCCGTGGTCGTCCCGGTCGTCGAGGGCCCGGCTGTGGGCCTCTCGCTCGTCGCGGCGCAGATGGGCCTCGTGGTCGCGAGGAGGCGTCGGGGAGTGGGGCCGCTCCCTGGTCGAGCCGCTGACCTCGGCGGTCAGTTCATGGACGAGTGTGACCAGGTCGGTGGGGCGCTCGGGGCCCCACCAGTCGCCGAGGAGTTCGGCGAGCGAGTCCTCGCGGGCCTGCGAGAGCCGGACGACGGCCTCGGCCCCGGATTCGGTGAGGATCATCTGCAGGCCCTCCCGGCGGGCCAGTCCCCGTTCCTCGACCTGCCGGGCCGCGTCGGTGATCACGTGCAGCGGTACGGGAGCCGTCTCGGCGAGCCGGGCGGGTTCGACCATGCCGTGCCGCTTGATCCGCAGGAGCAGCCAGCTGGCCGCGGGCAGCAGGTCGTACCCCGCCCGCGCGGTGATCTTCTCGTAGATCTCGCGGCGGCCCTCCCGGGTGGCGAGCACGGACAGGGCGCGGGCGCACTCGTCGTACGAGGAGCGCTCGACGGGGTTGGAGGCGAGGGTCTGGCTCGTGTCCGGGGCGGTCACCGAGCCCCGGAGCTTGTCCTCGCGGAGGAACCAGGCGAGGACGAAGGCCAGGAGGACGACCGGGGCGGCGTACAGGAAGACGTCCGTGATGGAGGTCGAGTACGCGCTGAGGACACCGGGCCGCAGGTCGGCGGGGAGCTGCCCGAGGGCCCGGGGGTCGGCGGCCAGGCTCCCCGCGTCGATGCCCGGGGGCAGCGGCTGCCCGGCGAGCGCGTCCGTCAGCTGGCCGGTCAGCCGGTTGGTGAAGATGGTCCCGAAGACGGCCACGCCGAACGCCGCGCCGATGGACCGGAAGAACGTCGCGCCGGAGGTGGCGACCCCGAGGTCCTGGTAGGAGACGGAGTTCTGGGCGACCAGGACGAGGACCTGCATGACCAGCCCGAGCCCGGCGCCGAAGACGAAGAAGTAGAAGCTCATCAGCCAGGTGGAGCTGGACTCGTCGAGGCGGTGGAGCAGCAGGAGGCCGACCGTGGTGAGGGCCGTGCCGAGGACCGGGAAGACCTTCCAGCGGCCGGTCCGGCTGACGATCTGGCCGGAGGCGGTCGAGGTGATCAGCAGGCCGAACACCATCGGCAGCATGTGCACGCCGGACATCGTCGGGGTGATGTCGTGGACCACCTGGAGGAACGTCGGCAGGTAGGTCATCGCGCCGAACATGGCGAAGCCGATGACGAAGCTGATCACGGCGACGAGGGTGAAGGTGCGGATCCGGAACAGCTTCAGCGGCAGCACGGGCTCGACGGCACGCCGTTCGGCGGCGATGAAGGCCACGAGCAGGACGACGGCGAGCACCGCGAGCGCGATGATCTGCGGGGAGGTCCAGGCCCAGGTCGTCCCGCCGAGGGAGGCGATGAGCACCAGGCTGGTCGCGACGGCCGCGATGAGGAAGGTGCCGAGGTAGTCGATGGTGTGCTTCTCGCGGCGGACCGGGATGTGCAGGACGGCCGCGATGACGCCCAGCGCGACGACGCCGATCGGCAGGTTGATGTAGAAGACCCAGCGCCAGCTGAGGTGTTCGGTGAAGAAGCCGCCGAGGAGCGGTCCGAGGACGCTCGTCACCCCGAAGACGGCGCCGAAGAGCCCTTGGTACTTGCCGCGTTCGCGCGGGGTGACGAGGTCGCCGACGATCGCCATCGACAGCACCATGAGCCCGCCGCCGCCGAGTCCCTGGAGAGCACGGAATCCGATGAGCTGGGGCATGTTCTGGGCGACCCCGCAGAGCGCGGAGCCGATCAGGAAGATCACGATCGCGGTCTGGAAGAGCTTCTTGCGGCCGTACTGGTCGCCGAGCTTGCCCCACAGCGGGGTCGCCGCGGTGGCCGCCAGCAGATAGGCGGTCACCACCCAGGAGAGATGGTCGAGCCCGCCGAGCTCGCTGACGATGGTCGGAAGGGCCGTGGAGACGATGGTCTGGTCGAGTGCCGCGAGCAGCATGCCGAGGAGCAGCGCTCCGATCGCCACCAGGACGCTCCGGTGGGAATGCCCCTCACCGGGAACGGCGGCCGGGGGCTGCGGGCTCAGCTGCTGGGACATGGGCGTCTCCTCTGCTGGGCCATGGCGTCTCCTCGATCCGCTGCGTCCGCTGATCCACTACACCCCCATCCTGGACGTTTCGCCCCGTTATGGCCTGCCGAAGGCGGGCTGAGCCCGCTGCGGGCCGTTGGGCTTCCCCGAAGCGGGCTGCATAATCGCAGGCAGTTCAAGGGGAGGGGACCCACGATGACCGGACACGCATGCCCGGAGTGCGGTAGACGGACGGCCGGGGAGCCCGGCACGGAGCACCGGGTGCCGTGCCGGTGCGGCGCGGGCGCGGGTTCGGCACCGCTCACGGAGGACGAGCAGCGCGCGGCCCGCACGGCGGAGATCGCCGCGGCCGAGGACTTCGACCCGCTGCGCATCCGGCCGTACGTGACACTGACGGCGGAGCAGACGGGCCCGGGGGCGGACCGTACCGGGGCGGGCGAGGCTTCCCGTACGGCGGAGGGCACGCAGCCCGGCACGTGGGCGGGTGAGGCTTCTCGTACGCCGGAGGGTGCGACTTCCGGGGCCGCGCGGCTTGGGGCAGGCGTTCCGGGGGCGGCGGCGACCACGATGCCGTTGTTCCTGGGCGGCGACGGCCCGGACGCCGGTACGGGCGCAGGCCCGGGCTCGGGCACCGCCACGGGCGCGTACGCCGCACCGGCCGGAAGCGGTGACCGCAACCGCAGGCGGACCGCCGCCGCGAACCCCGCCTTCGCCCCCGACCCCGTGCAGCCGCGCCGCAGGCGGCCCTTCGGAGCGCTCGCCGCAGGGGCGGCCGTGGCCGCGGTGGTCGGCACGGCCGCCTTCGCCGGGGGGCTGTTCGGCGGCGACGACAGCGGGGACGAGGCGCTGCCGGAGGCGACCACGAGCGTCCCGGACACGGACGGCGAACCGGCCGCGTCGGTGGCCCCGTCCCCGTCCGCGTCGGCAGCGCCGTCCCGTACGCCGTCCCGCTCGGCGGCACCGTCGGCCTCGCCGTCCGCGTCCGCATCGGCGACGAAGAGCCGGGAGCCCTCGCCGACCGCCAGCGCGTCCACGTCACCGACGGCGAGCGCCTCGCCCACCCCGGAGGACGGCGGCGCGCCCACGTCCTCGCCGTCCGCCGCCCCGCCCGCGGAGTTCGCCGGCCCCTCGCTGCGGCCGGGCGACCGCGGCCCGGAGGTCGGGGTGCTGCAGAACCGGCTCAGGGAGGTGTGGCTCTACTCGGGGCCGTCCGACCAGAACTACAGCGAGCGGGTGGGGAACGCGGTGGCGGTCTACCAGTCGTACAAGGCGATCCAGGGCGATCCGGTGGGCGTGTACGGGCCGAACACCCGGCGCGCGCTGGAGGCGGAGACGACCGGCCGCGGACACCGCTGAGCCCGGACACCCGGCGGGACGAAGAGCGGACAACGGGGTGATTGGCGTTCCGGCTCCCGTTTTTGTATCGTGATGGAACAAAGTAGCTCCCGCCCGCACTCCCTGACCGGCGGGCGGGGGTTGCTCTGGTTCCGCCCTGCGGCACGCGCGCCCGGGCCGTTCGTACACCTCCCCGCGTTTCTGGAGCAGCCGATGCCGGCCACCGTCCTCACCGCTCACGCCCTCCTGCTCGACATGGACGGCACCCTCGTGAACTCCGACGCGGTGGTGGAGCGCTGCTGGCGGCGCTGGGCGATCGAGCACGGACTGGACCCCGAGGCGGCGCTCAAGGTGGTGCACGGCCGTCAGGGGTACGCCACGATGGCCGTCCTGCTCCCGGACCGCCCGATGGAGCAGAACTACGCGGACAACCGGGTGATGCTCGCCGAGGAGACCGCCGACGTCGAGGGCGTCGTGCCGATCGGCGGGGCGCCCGCGTTCATGGCCGCGATCGCCGAGCTGCCGCACGCACTGGTGACCTCCGCCGACAGCGCGCTCGCGACGGCCCGGATGGGTGCGGCCGCGCTGCCGATGCCCGCCGTCCGCGTCACCGCCGAGCAGGTCGGCGCCAGCAAGCCGGACCCCGAAGGCTTCCTCAAGGGCGCGGCGGAGCTGGGCTTCGACGCGGCGGACTGCATCGTGTTCGAGGACTCCGAGGCGGGTGTCGCGGCGGGCCGGGCGGCGGGCATGCGCGTCGTGGGCGTCGGCCCGCGCACCGCGGCCCTGGCGCCGGACGCCCATGTGGCGGACCTGACGCGGGTACGGGTGGAGGCAGCCGAGGACGGCTCGATCCGCCTGCACATCGACGAGGCCTGAGAGCCCCGGGGTTCAGTCCCGGTACAGCAGCCCGCGCGCGACCAGTTCCAGGACCGTCGCGACGGCCACCACCTGAACCGCCATCAGCGCCACCAGGACGAACAACTGCACGGCGCCCGCCTCCACGGGTGAGGCGCCACCCAGCAGCATGCCCGCGAACGCCCCCGGCAGCGTGACGAGTCCGACGGTCCGGGTCTGATCGAGCCCGGGCAGCAACGCGTCCGACGCCGCCGACCGGACGGTCTCCAGCCGGGCGTCACGCCCTGGGGCCATGCCCGCCTCAACCTCCCCGCGCCGGGAGGCGAGTTGGGCCGCCGCCCGCACCCCGGCGACGAGGATCTCGCGCGACCGGCCCAGTGAGGCCCACGCGGCGACGGCGGCTGCGAAGACCAGCAGGACGGCGAGGACGACACCGAGGGTGACGGAGACCGGAAGCAACACGCGGCAACGATAGAGCCGCACCCTACGCCCGGGGACCCCGAGGCCGCCGAGACTGCAGAGGCAGCAGAGGGCATGCAACCGGCCCCCAAAAACACTTCAGGGGGGCGCGACCGCACGCCCGGGCGCCCCCGACCCTCCCGCAGGCCGCCCAACACCACTCGGATCACCCCTCCGTGACGGACCGACGCGCCCCCGCGATCCGTCACTCCCCTTGCACACCCCTTGATGTGACGTGCACATGTCGCCACTCTGTTACCTGACGCCTACCCCACAGAAACCTGGCGTCGCCACGATGGCCGGGATCCGCCCGAAGCCCGATCGTCGCCCACCCACGCACCCCCCACATCAAGGGAGTTCGCATGTCCGGTGTCTACGCGCGTCGCCTCTCCGTCGTCGCCGCAACCGCAGCACTCGCCGCCACGTCCGCCCTGTTCACCGCCCCCAGCGCCCAGGCCGCCATGCCCACCCCGGTCAGCGCGGCGACCGCGCGGACCTACCTCGGTCAGCTCACCGTCGGCGCGGAGGGCTCGTCCAGCGGCTACAGCCGCGACAAGTTCCCGCACTGGATCACCCAGTCGGGAGCCTGCAACACCCGCGAGGTCGTCCTCAAGCGCGACGGCACGAACGTCCAGCAGGACTCCTCCTGCGCCGCGGTCAGCGGCAGTTGGTACTCGCCCTACGACGGCGCCACCTGGAGCGCCGCATCCGACGTGGACATCGACCACATGGTCCCGCTGGCCGAGGCCTGGCGCTCCGGCGCGAGCAGCTGGACCACCGCCCAGCGCCAGTCGTTCGCCAACGACCTCACCCGCCCCCAGCTCATCGCGGTCACCGACAACGTGAACCAGGCCAAGGGCGACAAGGACCCGGCCGAGTGGATGCCGCCGAGCTCCTCGTACAAGTGCACCTACGTCCGCGCGTGGGTCCACGTCAAGAAGCAGTACAACCTGAGCGTCGACTCCGCCGAGAAGAGCGCCCTGCAGTCGGCCCTGAACGGCTGCTGATTCCGTCGCGGGCCCCCTGACGCTCCCGCCGGGACCCGTGCGCGGCCCCTCCGCGTTCTGTACGTTACGGAGCCGATCCGTTCCGGCGTCGCGAGGAGGCACCACATGGCCGGGCTGCGCCTGGGACCACTGCTGCGGTACGTCGACTGGGAGTCCGGGTCCACCGCGACCGTCTGGGTCGAGGCGAGCCGTCCGTGCACCGTGGAAGTGCGGTGCGCGGACGGCGCCTCGGGGACGTCGCCCACCTTCTCGGTGGCCGGGCACCACTACGCCCTGGTCGTGGTGGAGGGGCTGACGCCCGGCTCGACGACGGCGTACGAGGTGCTGATCGGCTCCCGGCGCGTCTGGCCGCCCGACGACACCCGTCTCCCGCCGAGCACCATCACCACGCCGCCGGCGGCGACACCGGCGGGGCCGGGGAAGGGCGCGGCGGAGAGCGCCGGGGCGGCGTCGGACGGCGTGCGGATCTCGTTCGGTTCGTGCCGCTGGGCGGCAGCCCCGGACGGCGGGCACGATCCCGTGGGGCCGGACGCCCTGGTGACCCTGGCCACCCACCTCGCCGCGGATCCGGCGGCCGAGCGGCCCGACGTCCTGCTGCTCCTGGGCGATCAGGTGTACGCGGACGAGACCTCCGCCGCGACCCGGCGCAGGCTCGCCGCCCGCCGGGACCTGAAGGAGCCGCCCGGCACGGAGATCGCGGACTACGAGGAGTACACCTACCTCTACGACGAATCGTGGCGCGATCCGGAGGTCCGCTGGCTTCTCTCCACGGTTCCCAGCTGCATGATCTTCGACGACCACGACGTGATCGACGACTGGAACACCAGCGCCGCCTGGCAGCGGGACATCCGGGCCACACCCTGGTGGCACGAACGGATCGTCAGCGGGCTGATGTCGTACTGGGTCCACCAGCACCTGGGCAACCTCTCCCCCGCCGAACTGGCCGCCGACCCCGTGTACGCGGCGGTCAGGGCCTCGCACGACGGCACGGAGGCGCTGCGCCGCTTCGCCGCCGAGACCGACGCGGATCCCGCCCGTACCCGGTGGAGCTACCGGCGTGTTTTCGGCCGAGTACGGCTGGTGATGGTCGACACCCGCGCGGCGCGCGTCCTGGCCGAGGACCGGCGGGCGATGCTCGACCCCGAGGAGGCCGACTGGCTGCGGGATGCGGTCCTGGACGACCCCGCTTCGTATGACCATCTGCTCATCGGCAGTTCCCTGCCGTGGCTGCTGCCCCCGCTCGTCCACGACGCGGAGCGCTGGAACGCCTCGCTGTGCGCCGGCGTACGCGGGGACGGCTGGGCACGCTTCGGCGAGAAGGTGCGCCGCGCCGGTGACCTGGAGCATTGGGCCGCCTTCCCGGAATCGTTCGACCGGTTCACGGAGTTGCTGCGGGAGGCCGCGAGCGGTCCGGACGCCCCGGCGACGGTATGTGTCCTCTCGGGCGATGTGCACCACGCCTACATCACCGAGCCCCGGTGGCCGGACACCCCGCCCGGTGACGGACGCGCTTCCGGTACCACCTCCGACCCCGGCCCCGGAAGCGCCCCGGTGTCCCGCATCCTCCAGCTGACCTGCTCCCCCGTGCACAACTCGGTCCCCCGGTGGATCCAGGTGGGATTCCGCTTCGGCTGGAGCCGGACGGGCCGGCGGATCGGCCGGTTCCTTTCGCGCCACGGCCGCACCGGAGCGTCGCCGGTCACCTGGGACAGGGCGGGCGGCCCCTGGTTCGGTAACCAGCTCATGACGCTCACATTGCGTGGCCGGAAGTCTGCGCTGACATTGGTACAGGCCACAGCAGGGAAGCAGGGGGCCCAGCTCGAAGCGGTTCTTGAGCGTTCACTCATCCCGGAGGGTTAGAAGATTTTCAGCCATCCGACAGAATGTTGAAGTTGCAAGCACTGATGAGGTTTCCCTAACCTGATGCGCCCAGTCGGTTCACGTCCCCACCCCGACCGAAGGAGCCCACCCCCCATGCTCATCCGCTTGAACCAGGCGCAGCCCTATGTGCTCAGCCTCTTCCGCTTCGTCGTCGGCCTGCTCTTCGCCTTCCACGGCGCCGCCTCCCTCTTCGGGATCCTCGGCGGCAACCAGGCGGAGACCGGCGCCTGGCCCGGCTGGTACGCCGCTCTGATCCAGCTGGTCTGCGGGTCGCTCGTCGCCCTCGGTCTCGGTACGCGTGCCGCCGCGTTCCTCGCCTCGGGCTCGATGGCCTACGCCTACTTCAAGGTGCACCAGCCGGAAGCATTCCTGCCGCTCCAGAACGGCGGCGAGCCGCCGGCGATGTTCTGCTGGGCGTTCCTGCTGCTGGTCTTCACCGGCCCGGGAGCCGTCGCCCTGGACCGCTTCTTCGGTTCGCGGAACACGGCGGCCACCGCCGAGGACGCGACACGGCGGGACAAGGCCCCGGCCGTCTCGGTCTGACCGGCCCTCCGGCCCCTCGGCTCCCGCGTTCCGGCGCCGACCCGGCGCGCGGCGGGACGGGGAACATACGCCGAGGCGCCCCGCTCCCCGAGTTCGCGGAGGGAGCGGGGCGCCTCGGCGTAGGCCGTGTTACTCGGTCAGGCCCGATCGTCGGGCCCGAACGGCACCGTGAAGCAGGCTGCCCGCTCCCCCGCGCCGCCCTGCCGGTCGTGGATGATCACCGACCGTGCCCCGCCCTCGCGGAAGTTCCACTCGTGCAGGGCCTCCGCGCGCCCGTCACCGTCCTCGTCCGTCCGGAAGTCCAGCCACACCTCGTTGACCGGGTCCGCGGTCGCGGACGGGCGGTGCTGGTAGTGGGGCCCCGCGGCGGCCGGGTCGGCGCCGCAGGGCGAGGTGTGCACGTGCATCCCGTACGCACGGCCGGGCACGAGCCCGTGCAGGCGCGCCCCGACGCGGGTGCCGGACGGGCCGGTGAACTGGGTGACCTCGATCCGGGCGCCCGCCGGCACCAGCCGGGTGTCGTACGTCAGCGCGTCGGACTGAACGAACGAACCGGGCGGGGAGAACACCCCCGCGGCCCGCATCCACGAGCCGTCGCCCGCGGCGACGAGGTCATCCGTACGGCTCGGGTCCGCCGCGGGAGCGCCGGGCGCGCCGTGGTCTCCTGAGCCGTCATGCGCACCGGAGGCGCCGTGGCCACCGAGGGCGTCGTGGGCGCCATGAGCACCCTGCGTGCCGTGCCCGCCGTGGGCGGACTCCTGGGCGATGCCGACGCCCGCTCCGTACGCCAGCGTCAGCAGCGCCGCCGCTCCCGCCAGCGCGCCGGAAACCCTCGAGATCCCCCGGCCCCGCGACCTCGTACCGCCCTCGGGTCCCGCCGTCGGCCACCCTCCCGAAATCGGGTGCGCCGGACCGTGTCCCGTCCGTACCATCCATGCCGTCATGCGCTGCTCCTCGCTCGTGCCGGTCGTTCTCCCCGCCTAACGGGCGCATGGCCGTCAGGTGTACGTGACCTGCACAACATCACCCGCCCTGGGCGATCTCCGGAGAAGCCCCACGCGTACGCTGTACAGCTGAACCTGCCGCCCTGCCGCTCCCCTGCGACCGTCGCGGCGTCGACACGATCGGGGAGTCGTAGACGGTGTTGGAGAGTGTGGCTGCGCTGACCAGCAGCCCATGGATCTACGTGGTGGTCGCCGCCTCCGTCCTCCTGGACGTCTTCCTGCCCCTCCTGCCCAGCGGTGTCCTCGTCATCACGGCCGCCACGGCGGCGGCGGCGGGCTCCACCACCGTGAACGGCGCCGGTGAGGGCACCGGCGGGGAGGTCCCTTCGCTCGTCGTCCTGATCCTGTGCGCGGCCACCGCGTCGGTGCTCGGCGACCTCGTCGCCTACCGGCTCGCCTGGCGCGGGGGCGACCGGCTGGACCGGGCCATCGCCCGCTCCCGGCGCCTGACCAGCGCGCAGGAACGTCTCGGCGCGGCACTGAGCCGGGGCGGCGGCGCGCTGGTGATCATCGCCCGGTTCGCCCCCGCCGGCCGCTCCGTGGTCTCCCTCGGCGCGGGCGCCGCCCACCGCAGGAAGCGCGACTTCCTCCCCTGGTCCGCGCTGGCGGGCCTGGCCTGGGCCGGTTACAGCGTGGGGCTCGGCTACTTCGGCGGCCGGTGGCTGGGCTCCACGTGGTTCGGCACGGCCGTCTCGGTGCTGGCCCTGTTCGTGGCGGGCGCGCTGGCCGCGTTCCTGGTCAAGCGCCCCGCGACGCGCCCCGTATCTCCAGGCCGTCGAGCAGATTCATCGTCGCTGCGGTGATCTCGTCGACGGCACGGTCGAACACCTCCCGGTTGTGCGCGGCGGGCGCGCGGAACCCGGAGACCTTGCGTACGTACTGAAGGGCGGCGGCCCGCATGTCCTCCTCGGTGGCCTCTTCGGGGAGGGCGGGCGGGCGGAGCGTCTTGATGCTGCGGCACATGACTCCAGTGTGGACCGCCCCACTGACAACGGACACCCGGCCGCCCCGCGGCCGGGTGTCGCTCTGCCTGCGCTCGGTGCCGCGCCGGTCGCTCAGCCGCTGCGCGCCCAGCCGTCCTCGCTCGACCGGTCGGTGCACAGGGCCCAGATGACGAAGACGTCGATCGCGATGGTGACGATGGCCCAGACCGGGGTGTACGGGAGCCACATGAAGTTGGCGATGAGGTTCAGGGAGGCGAGGGCGACGCCCGCGCCCCGGGCCCAGGCCGCGCCCTTGAGGATGCCCCAGCCCACGAGGATCAGGACCACGCCGAGGATGAGGTGGATCCAGCCCCACGAGGTGACGCTGAACTTGAAGACGTAGTCGTTGATCCGCGTGTAGACGTCGTTCGACGCGATCCCCGCGATGCCCTTCAGCACTCCGAGGACACCGTCCACGAAGAGCAGGACACCGGCGAACACCGTTCCCCCGGCCGCCCACGGGCTGCCCGGGTCGCGGCCCGGACGGGGGTCGGCGGGGCGCGAGGCTCCGGGCGGGGGCGGGGACGTGCTGGACTGCGACATGAGGACTCCTTGGCCGTGACAGGCGCCGGTTCAGCCGGAACGGATGCCGGACGCCTGCTGTCCTGACCTGCCCCGGTGGTGCGGGCCGATCAGCTCCGACGTTCCTCGCGGCGTCCGGGCGCAGCCAGCGGGACGCACCCGTTCGGGTGAAAGGTCACGGCGCGCTGACCGTGACGATGCGCCCCTGGGCGTCGACGGTGAGCGCCTCCCGTTCGACGCGGTTGACCAGGGCGAGACCGGCCCACACGAAGCCCCACACCAGGCACGAGAAGACGGTGAGGAAGGCGTGCAGCACATGGTTCACCGGCTGCCCGTGCACCAGCACCACCTGGCTCCCGGAGCGGGACTCGACGCGCCAGCCGCTCGCGATGCGCCGGCTCACGACCCAGTCCAGGATGAGGGCCCGCTGCGTCGCGTCGGGAGGCTCGCGCCCGGCGTCCCCCGCGACGTAATAGCCGGGCGGTGGTTCGATCGACGCGCTCTCCCGTACCGTTCGACGACGCTTCACGGGATCACCCCCAGGTGTCGAGGTCGCCGCCGCGCCATTCGATCAGCCCGGGCCGGTCCAGCTCGACGATCTTGTCGGGCCCGGCGGCGAACCCCGCAGCCCGCAGCAGCGCGGCCACCTCGCCCCGCCCGTGCGCCAGGCCCACGATCTGGCCGTGCACGGTGACCCGCCGTCCTCCGGTCGCGGAAGGCGGATAGACGATCACGGGCGGGTGCTCGGCCATGCCTCCACGGTGCCCCGAGCCCTGCCCCCGCGCATCCCGGGCGGCCCCGCCCCGCTCCACGGAACCGCCCGGGCGCGGCCCGGCGTCCCCGAAGACGTCTCTACGATCATGAACCACGACGGAGGACCCGCCCATGACGGCAACGGCCGCCCGCTATCTGTACGTGACCCGGCACGGCCAGGCCTCCCAGGACGAGACCACGCTGACGGAGGCCGGCCGCCGTCAGGCCGCCCTGCTCGGGGAGCGGCTGCGCGGGGCCCCGATCACGGCGATCCACCACGGCCCGCTCGCCCGCGCCGAGCAGACGGCGCGACTGATGGGCGAGCAGTTGCCGGGGGTTCCATTGCTGCGGTCCGAAGCGGCCGGCGACTACATCCCGTACCTGCCGTCGCGGGAGGAGCTGCCGGCGGATTCGGCCGATCAGTCGCTCGCCCGGCTGGCCGAATTCCCGGCGGCGGAACGCGAGCTGGGCCCCGGTCTCGCGGAGGAGGCTCTCGCGCGGTTCACGGGAACGGTCGAGGGTGACGAGCCCCGCCATGAACTCCTCGTCACCCACAACTTCCTCGTCGGCTGGCTCGTCCGGGCCGCGCTGGACGCCCCGAAGTGGCGCTGGCTGGGCCTCAACCACGCCAACGCCGGGCTGACCGTGATCCGTTACGCGCCCGGCCGTCCCTCCGCGCTCCTCCTGTACAACGACACCGGCCATCTGCCCGCCGAACTCCGCTGGACCGGCTTCCCGCCCGAACTGCACATCTGAGGGGTTCAGCCGGTCCGCCCGCGACCGCCGATCATCGACATGAGCAGCTCATGCGTCCCGGCGTCCGCAGCCACGACGAGCCCGCTGCCTCCCGACCCGCCCGGTCCGACCGGGCCGCCGTCGACCCCGGTGACGACACAGCCCGCGGCCCGGCACAGAGCGATCCCGGCGGCGAAGTGCACGCTCCCGCTCAGGTCGCCGCCGTCCGTGACATAGGCGGCCCGTCGGCCTGCCGCGACCCAGGCCAGCGCCAGCGTCGTGGAGACGACGCGCGGGCGGAAGTTCTCGACGAACCCGGGGTGGGCGAGCAGGTCGACGGCCCGGAATCCCGGGGCGCTCGGGAAGGGCGGATCGAGGTTCACATCCACCAGCCGGGTGTCCGCCGTGGGCGCCAACGGCCGCTCCTCGCCCGGCACTCCGGTCCGGACCCGGGCGGTCTCCCCGTCGGTGAGGAAGACCTCGCCGCTGAACGGATCGGCCACGGCGGCCGGACCGTTGCGCAACACCACGTTGACGGCGACGAGTTGGGCACCGGAGGCGTAGTTGAGCGTTCCGCACAGGGGGTCCACCAGCCACTCCCGCTCGGCGTCGGCCGCCCCCTGCCGGCCGCCCTCCTCACCGTGCACCGCGTCCCCGGGCCGGGCGGCGCGGATGACGTCGAGGATCGCCTCCTCGGCGGCCAGGTCGGCGTCGGTGGCGAAGTCCCCGGCTCCCTTGTCGATACGGGAGTGGAGCCGCCCGTACCGGGCCCGTACGACCTCCGCCCCGGCCAGCGCGGCGGCTGCCGCGACCTCGGTGTCCGTCGGGGTCGTGGATGAGCCGATCAAGCCCCCTCCCGACGGCCGAGGAGCAGCGCCTCCGAGCCGACCGGCCGGAATCCGGCGGCCTGGAACGCCCTGATGCTGCGCGCGTTGCCTGCGGCCTGCTGCGACCAGAGCGGTTCGCCCGGGGGTACGAGATGCCGTGCGGCGGTCGCGAGCGCGCGCCCGAGCCCCCGGTGCCGTGCGTCCTCGTCCAGCTCGACGGCCACCTCCCAACGACCGGCCACGCCGCGCCCGAGCACCAGCACTCCCCCGTCGACCTCCCACATCCGCACCCCGTCCCGGCGCCGACGGGCACTCACGACCCGAGGGTGCACAGGATCGGTGACCTTCCGCAGCTCCAGGCCGGGTTCACCGGGCAGCGAGGAGGCCACGGTCAGGAGGTCGATCGTGTCGGTGGTCCGCCCGGTACGTTCCAGGAAGGCCGACAGGAAGCGCGGATGCATGGTCGCCGCCAGCGCATCGCAGTCCAGCGCGGCCAGCGTCGCATGGACCCACTCGGGGTCCTCGTCGGTGAACACGACCGAGTGCGCGGTGAAGGCGATCACCCCCGTGTCGCGGTCACTCGGCGCGGCGACCACGGTCGTCCTCCCGTCGGCCTCCGGAAACCGCCCGCACGCCGCCCCGTCCAGGATCTCCGCCAGTGTCTGCCCCATCAACGTCCCCCTTGTCCTTCGCCGTTCACCGCCCGCGCTCAGGAGAAACGCGGATCGGCCTCCAACGGTCAACGGCAGAAGGGACGATAACCCCGTGACCGATGAGGATCTGTTCGAGCCCGCCCCCCGCGACCGCAGCGAGACCGACGGGGATCACGTCTGATGTGGGAGAGCGCGATCGCCGTCATAGGCACCCTCGCCGGCGGACTCATGGTCACGGTCACCCAGCAGCTGACCGACCGGCGCCGACAGCGCGA
This sequence comes from Streptomyces globisporus C-1027, assembly GCF_000261345.2. NCBI lineage: Bacteria > Bacillati > Actinomycetota > Actinomycetes > Kitasatosporales > Streptomycetaceae > Streptomyces > Streptomyces globisporus. The sequence goes on from NZ_CP013738.1 coordinate 2,187,823, forward strand.
GCAGCACCGTGAGCGCGTCGCGGACCTCACCGGCCGGCTCCTGAGCGCCGCGCTCCGCTACCGCCAGCTGTACTGGCTCCGGGTGGACGCCCGCCGGGCGGGCGAGCCGGACCCCGTCGTCCGGGCGGACTTCTACCAGGCCCGCAGCGATGTGACCGAGGCCAGGGACCGCCTGGCCCTGGCGGTCACCGACGAGACCTTGCTCCGGGCGGCCGGACGCGCGGCCTGGAGCGCCCTGGAGCTGAGCGACATCGACCCGGGCATCCCGGAGGACGGCCGCTACACGCCGGAGATCGAGGCCCGGCTGGAGGCGGCGCGGCAGCGTACGCACAACACCCACACCGAGCTGCGGCAGGCAGCCGCCGGCTACGGCACCGCGTCGGCCCCCGGCCGTGCCGTCGACACACGGTCGCAGTCCACCTGACGCCCCTGTGGACTCTTGGTGGGCTTCCGGCATGAGAAGGCCCCCCGATCGATCACGACCGGGGGGCCGGAACAGGCTCTCACCTGCTACTCACTGCTGTGGGCGCGGACGGTTTCGAACCGCCGACATCTGCTTTGTAAGAGCAGCGCTCTACCCCTGAGCTACGCACCCGTGGATGAGGCAACAGCGTACATGGACCGGGGCGCTGCTCATAAACCGTTCAGGACCGGGGGATAACCCCACCCCCGAGACGGTGGTGGGCCGGATCCCGCCGGGAGCCGTCGGTGCATACGGTTTGAGTGCACCGGCAACGACGCCCGGTGGCACGCACCGCACGCACCGCACGCACTGGGGGACCGATCACCGTGGACATCGTGACGAGCGCACCAACCCACACCCGTTCCGGGGCGCGCCTCGGGGGCACCGGGCGGGCCCTCGCGCTCGGGGGCGGGGTGGCGTTGCTGGCGCTGGCTCTCACCGGGTGCGGGAGCACGGACGTGGACGGCGCCCCCGTCGAGCGCAAGTCGTTCGCCCTGGAAGGGAAGACGCTGACCATCGACGCCGAGAGCGATGTCGTGGACCTCGTGCCGGCCGATGTGGAGCAGGTCGAGGTGGAGCGGCAGTTCGACGGGTGGGCGGTGTTCGGCAGCGGGCCCGACGCCGTGTGGAAGATGGAGGGCGACACTCTCACGCTCCGGGTGAAGTGTGAAGGCATCTCCAGCTGCGACTCCCGGCACCGGGTGAAGGTGCCGCGCGGGGTCGCGGTGACCGCCGCCTCGGACAACGGGACGGTCACCGCCACCGGCTTCACCAACGCGCTGGATCTGTCGTCCGACAACGGGGAGATCACCGTCCGGGACGCCGGCGGCGCACTGAAGCTCAAGAGCGACAACGGTGAGGTGCGGGCCGAGCGGATATCCGGCCCCTCCGTGACCGCCCGCGCCGACAACGGGGAGATCCGGCTGGGCTTCGCCTCCGTGCCCGACCTCGTGGACACCGTGAGTGACAACGGGAGCATCACCATCGATCTGCCGCCGGGCGGGCAGAAGTACAAGGTCGACGCCTCCGCGGACAACGGGGACGTCTCCGTCGGCGTGCCGCGCGGCGACGACAGCGCCCATGTGGTGAAGGCCTACAGCGACAACGGGGAAGTCACCGTGCGAAGCGCGAACTAACCGACCCGTGTGTTCGTCCTTACCTGGTGGGAGAATGTACCGGGCAGGGCGAATCGGCACGGGAGAGGGATGTGACGGCGACCAACGCGCGGCCGGAGGCAGGAGCGGGTGCGAGTTCCGCCGTTCGCAGTGGCCGGGACCTTCTGGCGCTGATGTTGCTGCCCGTGCCCCTCGTGCTGGCTGTGCTGCCCGCCGCCTTCGCCGGTGGCGGTACGCGCCGGTGGTTCGGCGGACGCGGCGGGGAGAGTCAGCGGGCCGAGGCGCAGGCCGCGAAGGACGCCGCCGCCGAGGCTTTCTACGACCTGGACACCGCCCAGCGGGATCTGCGGATCTCCATCGAGACCATCAACGCCGTGGACAGCTCCTCGCGCGGCCGCAGGGCATCCGAGGACTTCGCCGCGCTGGGGCGGCGTATCGACGAGGTCAGCCACGCCTACATCACCGCCGTCGACAGCCATGACCTGGACCGGGACGATCTGGAGCCCGCCGTCGCCTCCCGGGCCCGCACCGAGCTGACCCGGGCCAAGGACGACCTCGTGCGGGTCAAGGGCGAGCTGGACCGCTTCGCCCAGGGGCTCGGGCCGCTGCTGGGCAGCGCGGAGACCCAGCTCGCCCGGCCCGCGCCCGCCGTAGAGCGGGCCCGGCAGGCGCTCCTCGCGGCGAGCAACGCCCTCGACACCGTGCGGGCCGCGGGGCTGCGGGCCGACGACCTCGCCGCCCGGCTCGCCGCGCTCGCCCCCGAGCTGACCAAGCTGAACCAGGGTGCGGGGAAGCACGGCGTCCCGGAGACCCTCCAGCGCGCCGATGTGGTCCTCCGTGATGCCGAGGCCGTGCGCACCGAGGCGGAGCGGCTGCCCGAGCGGGCCGCCGAGATCGACCGGCGGCTGGTGTCGCTGCGGACCCGGGCGCAGGCGCTGACGACCCGGGCGGGCTCGGTGGAGCCGGTGCTCAGCGAGTTGCGGCGGCGCTTCTCGGCCGCCTGCTGGCAGGACCTCCAGCCCGTCCCGGAGCAGGCCGCCGTCAACGTACGGCAGGCGGAGGACAAGCTCGCCGAGGCGGCGAAAGCGCGGGAGGAGCAGCGCTGGGCGGACGCCACGTCCCGGCTGTCCACGGTCCGCGCCCTGCTGAACACGGTGGACGAGGCGGTCTCCGCCGCCGGAGACCGGTTGCAGCAGCTGAACGCGGTGGCGAAGGACCCGCAGCAGGAGATCGAGCGGACCCGGTTCGCGGTGCGGGACGCCCAGCGCCTCGCCATGGCCGGGCGGCACACGCCCGACCCCCGGCACGCACGGCCGCTCGACGACTCCGTCGCCCGGCTGGAGCGGGCCATCGCCGGGCTCGAAGGGCGCCACCCCGACTACTGGCACTTCCTGACCGAGACCGAGGCCGTGCGGCAGACCGCGGCCCGGGTCGTCTCCGACATCCGCGAGGAACGCGGCGGCGGCGCGTAGGGCCTTGTCGTCGAACTGCCGCCTGCCGCGCTCCGGGCGACGACTGCGGATTGACGCCTGGCCCTGGGAACGCGTGCTCTAGCCTGAGCCCATGCCCCGTTACGAATTCCGCTGCCGCACCTGCGGAGACACCTTCGAAGTCAGCCGTCCCATGGCGCAGTCCTCGGACCCCGCCTCCTGCCCCGCGGGCCACGACGACACCGTCAAGCTGTTGTCCGCCGTGGCCGTGGGCGGCGCAGCCGGGTCCGCTCCCGCACCCTCCGCCGGCGGTGGAGGTGGCTGCTGCGGGGGCGGGTGCTGCGGCTGAGCCCCCGGAACCCGCCCCCGCAGCGGCCCGCCACTACCTCTTGCGGGACAGCGTCAGGCCGTCCGCGACCGTCAGCAGCACGCTGTCCATCCGGGCGTCCGCGCTCACATGGTCGTTGAACTCCTTGATCGCCGCCGTCGGGCCCGTCGCCTCCGGGTCCGTCACCCCGCCGTGGAAGAGCACGTTGTCCGTGGCGATGACCCCGCCCTGCCGCATCCTGGGCACCAGCTCCTCCCAGTACGCGATGTAGCCGCCCTTGTCCGCGTCCAGGTAGGCGAAGTCGATGTGCGGCTCGGCGGGCATCGCGCGCAGGGAGTCCAGCGCGGGGGCGATCCGCAGGTCGATCCGGTCCGCGACGCCCGCCTTCTCCCAGGCCTCACGGCCGTACGCCGTCCACTCCTCCGAGATGTCACAGGCGATCAGCGTGCCGTCGGCGGGCAGCGCCTGGGCCATCGCCAGGGCGCTGAACCCGGTGAACGTGCCGACCTCCACCACATGCCGGGCGCCCACCAGCCGGACGAGGAAGGCCAGCAGCGGGGCCTGTTCCTCGGCCGACACCATGCCCGCGTGGTCGGGGAATCGTGCGTACGTGGTGTCCACCAGCTCCCGCTGGACCGGGTCCAGCGGCGGGTTGTGGGCCAGCATGTACCGGTAGAGCTCGTCGGTGATCGTGGTGTCGTTGCCCTTGGTCATGACCCCAGCCTGGCGCAACGCGCGCCCGCGCGCAGGGGAACTCACACAGCGGCGGCCGCCAGGAAGCGGCGCAGGATCTCTTCCCCCGCCGCCCCGCCCCGCTCCTCCAGGGCCACCACGTGCGGGGCCCGCCAGCCCTCGTCGGCCAGTTCGCCGTGGCCGGGGCGCCAGCCGAGGTCGGCGGCGAGCAGCAGGTCGGCGTCGAGGAGGGAGTCGCCGGCGGCGAGCGTGCGGGTGGCTCCCGTGCGGCGGGCCACCTCGTGCATCGCGGCGCTCTTGGTGAGCGGGGCCGGGACCGCGTAGATCTTGCGGCCCTGGAGGGAGACCGTCCAGCCGCGCGGGCGGGCCCAGGCCGCCAGCTCCTTCACCCACTCCTCGGGCAGCAGGGACCGTTCGACGACGAGGTAGGCGAAGAGATCCTCGGCGACCCGTTCCTTGAGCAGCCAGGCCGGGTCGGCGGTGGTGGCGAGGTGGGCGCGGATCTCGGTGAGCGGCGCGCATTCGGCCGCGATCCGGGACTGCACCCGCTGCTGCCAGTCGCGGTCGGAGACCCCGTCGACCAGGATGTGGCCGCCGTTGGCGCAGATCGCGTACCGGGGGGCGGGGCCGGGGAGATGGATGCGCCCGTACTGCTCGCGGGTGCGGGTGGTGGTCGGCACGAAGACGGTGGCGCCCGCCACCTCGGTGAGGAGCGCGGCGGCCGTCTCCGTCATGTACGAGAGGGGCTTGTGGCCGTACACCTCGACGCACAGGAGCCGGGGGGCCTCCGCGTCCGGCATGGACAGGTCGAGCGAGGCGGCCGAGTAGATCAGCGTACGGTCGAGGTCGCTCGCCACCAGCGTGGTGGCCGACGAGGTCACGCTCATGCGCCCTTCACCGCCTTGCCGTCCGCGCCCGTCGCGCCGCGCGTGTACCGGGGGTGGATCAGACCGACACAGCTGTACGGGAGGTCGTCGGCCTCCTCGACCGGGACGCCTCGTTGTTCGGCCAGCAGCCGGATGTGGGTCAGGTCCGCGCCCGCGCCGCGCTTCGCGAGGATCTTCCAGGGGACGCGGCGGAGCAGCACCCGGGTGGTCTCGCCGACGCCCGGCTTGACCAGGTTGACGTCGTGGATGCCGTACTCCTCGCTGATCCGCTCGACGGCCGCCCAGCCCTCCCAGGTCGGGGCGCGGTCGGCGGCGAGCAGTTCCTTGGCCTCGTCCTCGACCTGGCCCGCCACCTCGTCGAAGCGGGCGGCGATCGTGTCGAGGAAGCGGACCGAGACGTCGGAGCCGGCCAGCTCGCGGTAGAACTTCCCGCCGTGGAAGTCGTTCGGCCCGACCAGGTCGGCGCGGAGCACCGTACGGGAAATGAGGCCGGAGACCGTGGAGTTGAGGCAGGCCGAGGGGATGAGGAAGTCCTCGCGGGTGCCGTACGTCCGCACACAGCCGCCCGGGTCCGCGAGCACCGCGATCTCCGGGTCGAAGCCGGCGGGCCCGCCCGAGGCCTCGAACTCCTCTATCGCCGCCGCCAGTTCACGGGTGATGGCGCCCTTCCCCGTCCAGCCGTCGACGAACACCACGTCGGCCGGGTCGTGATGGGCGGTCAGCCAGCGCAGGGCGGTGGCGTCGATGCCCCGGCCCCGGACGATGGAGATGGCGTAGTGGGGCAGGTCCAGGCCGTGACGGTGCTGGGCCCAGCGCCGCATCAGCACCCCGACCGGGGTTCCGGCCCGGGCGAGCGAGACGAGGACGGGGCGGGGACCGCGTTCGGCGAGGACCGTCTCGGTGACGGTGCCGACCGCGCGGGCGATGCGCGCGGCGGAGGTCTCCAGGGCGGCGGTGAACAGTGCCTGGTACTCGGCGCTCGGCTGGTACTCCACGGGCAGCGACTCCGCGTAGTGCGCGCCGCCGCTCTGGATCGCCTCCTCGCGCTCCTCGGTGGGCGCCTCCAGCTCGGTGTCCGAGAGGTCCTGGAGCAGCCAGCCGACGTCCTCGGGCGCGTAGCTGGAGAAGTCGGGGCCTCGGAGGGGCTCGGGCAGCACGGCGGACTCCTGCGAGTGGGAGACAGGTGTGGGGGTGTACGAGGGGACGACCGCGAGGAGCACCTGGCCGGCGTGGGCCGCCAGGCGGGTCAACAGCCCTTCGGGGGCGTGCAGTTCGGGGGTGTCGGCGGTGGAGTCGACGACGGCGACCACCGCGTCGAAGCCGGCGCCGGCCACGTTGTACGCGTACCGGTCGCCGGGGCCGTCCGCCGGGGTGTCGTGGGCCGGGAAGACGAGGCGGGTGCGTATCGCGTAACCGGGGTCGTCGACGGCGAGGACGGGTGAGCGGGTCGTGGTGGAGTACCGGACCTCGGCGTCCGCGCCCAGCGTCTGCTCCAGCGCGGTGCCCAGGCGCAGCGGCGCGTACATCAGCTCCTCGAAGCCGAGGACGAGCACCCGGCCCTGGCGGGCCCGGCCGCCCAGCGCGCCCGCGATCCGCTCCGCCATGCCCGGGAGCGCCGCTTCGAGCGCCGCCCGGTGGGCCGGGGTGAAGCCGTGCCGGCCGCCGTCGGGTACGCCCGCGGGCCAGGCGAGGTCGACGCGGGTGACCGGGGCGGGAGCCGGTACAGGGGGCGGCGCGGAAGCGGAAGCCTCCCGCGCTTCCCCGGCCTCCCGCGCCTCCTCCGACTGCTCCGCCTCCTGGGCCGCGACCAGGGCCTGGCCGCGTTCCAGTACACCGTCCGGGAGCGTGACCGTGCCCGTGGAGCGGGTCACCAGGTCGACGCGGGCGCCGATCTCGGCGGCGAAGGCGGTCAGCCGGTCGCGGTCCGCCGGGGAGCGCATGTCGACCAGCGCGACGATGACGTACCGGTCGCGCGGGTGCAGTTCGTGCAGGGCGCGGATGGTGTTCAGCACCGTGTTGCCGGTGGAGAACTCGTCGTCGACCAGCACCAGGGCGGAGGCCTCCGCTCCCTGGGCCAGCAGCTCGGGGTCCTCCGGCAGCAACAGGTGCGAGGTGGCGTGCGAGTGGGCCTCCTCGAAGCCGCCCGCCTGCGCCACGCCCGCCACCGGACGCCGGGTGGAGTGCAGGTACGGGGCGTCGCGCAGGCCGTCCGCGACGGCGTGGCCGAGTCCGGTGGCCGTCTCCGCGTATCCGAGGACCACCGCACGGCGGGCCTCCTCCTCGCCGAGCAGCGCCCGGACCCGCTCACCGAGCCCGTATCCCGCCCCGTACACGACGGAGGGCCGCTGGGGCACATGCTTGCCCAGCACGTTGGAGACGAGCAGGTGCGCCCGCTTGGGGTTGCGGCGCAGGGCCAGGCCCAGCAGCTCCCGCAGGTCTCCGTCGCCTTCGAGGGCGACTCCGAGCCGCTCGGCGACCCAGTCGCCCGACCACACCACGTCCACGTTCTCTTCTCTCGTCGCGCGCTCGCTCATCGACGCGCGCTCAGTTCGTCAGGCCGGCGGCCAGCAGGTCCACGAAGCCGACGTCTTCCCTCGCCACACCGAAGACCTCGGCCCGCTGGAGCGTGCGCTCGGCCCAGGCCCGGTGCGGCTTCACTTCGTTCATCTTGTTCGTGTACGCCGAGCGCAGCACCCCGCCGCCCCCGCGCTCGGGGCTCAGGATGTCCTGCGCGTCGGTGAACTCCTCGTGACTGACCACGGACAGTGCGTGGACGGGCGCCACGTGCGACGGGTGGATACAGGTCTTGCCGAGCAGGCCGTTGGCCCGGTCGAGCTCGATCTCCCGGAGCAGTCCGTCCATGTCGTGCTCGATGAGGGCCGTGCGCAGCTCCTCGGCCCGGCCCTCCAGGAAGGGGCTGCGGCGCAGCTGGGGCTTGAACATGCGCTCCTGGCGGCGGAAGTACTCCCAGACCGGGCCGGTGATCGTGAAGCCGGTGCCGTCGGCCCGGCCGAGCACGTTGACCACGTCGGCGATCACGGAGGCGACGATATGGACGTCGTACGCCGTCATGTCGGGGGCGCGGCGCAGTCCGTAGGCCGAGCAGAAGTCGGTGACGCCGAGCCGCAGGGCGAGGACCCGGTCCCGGTACTTGTCGACGCTGCGGGCGATGCCCCGGAGGATGTCGCCGCGCGTCTCGAGATGGAGCAGCTCGGGGGATTCGAGGACGGGCATGGCGAAGAGCCGTCGGCCGCATGCCGTCTCGGCCTCGGCGAGCGCCTCCAGGAAGTGCCTGCCACGCTCTTCGGTGAATTTGGGAAGTACGAAACCGGACAACATCCGGACCGAGTCGCCGAGGCGGTGCACCAGGTCGGTGATCTGGGCGGGTTCCCGTACGCGGATGAAGAGGAGCGGGACGTCCGCGCCGGCCGTGCTCCCGGTCTCGCTCTCGTGCGGGGATCCGGCCCCCGACGCCGCGTCCCGGGCGGCGAGCGCGACGAACTGCCTGATCAGGTTGGCTTCGGCGTCGGTCACCTCGGCGTCGTCGATCGAGTCCTCCAGGCAGAGCACCATGGAGACGACACCGCGCGCGGCCTGCTTGAGCACGTCCTCGGCGAGCGACGGACGGGTGGCCGGGGAGTAGAGCGTGGCCCCCAGGGCGACGGAGAGCATCTTCGCCGGGGACTCCGCGGTGAAGGTGCTGGGCTCTCTGTGGAACAGGCCCTCGCGGGCAGCGGGCGATATGTGCCCGAAGTGACGCATGATTTTCCCCCGAACTGCCTGACCGGCCGAACAACGCATGGCCGGTAATAGTACGTACGGACGGGTGTCAACAGTTCCCCATGTACATGAACTTCCGGTTACTCGCCTCTTGTCCGACCCTCTCTCGCGGTACTGTCCCGCTCGGTCAGCGCCACCGCCGGGCGCGGCCGTGCCGCCCCCCGCGTTGTCCGCACGGGTCCCCAGCAGGCAGGATGACCGTCATGACGCACACGATGCTGAAGGGCTCGAACGTCCCTGTCGATGCCGCGGCCGTCCGGGCCGTGCTGCGCTGGACCCCGGGCACCGGGGTTCCCGACGTGGACGCCTCCGCCCTGCTCCTCGGTGCGTCCGGACGGGTGCGGTCGGACGAGGACTTCGTCTTCTACAACCAGCCCAGGCACCCCTCCGGCCTGGTCCGGCGGCTGCCGAAGCGCAGTGTCCCGGAAGGGCTGACGGACACGGTCGAGGCGGACCTCGGGGCGCTCGACGCCTCGGTGGACCAGGTCGTCATCGCGGCCTCCTCCGACGGAGCCGCCTTCGAGCAGGTTCCGGACCTGCGGATACTCCTGTTCGACGCCGCGTTCGCCGACGGCGAGCCGCTGGCGGTGTTCGATGTGCGGCCGGAGACGGGGGAAGAGACGGCGATCATCTGCGGCGAGCTGTACCGCCGCGGCGAGGGCTGGAAGTTCCGTGCGGTCGGCCAGGGCTATCCCACCGGCCTGATCGGCCTGGCCACCGCCTTCGGCATCTCGGTGGACGAGTCGGAGGGCGCGGACCGGGCGGCCGACGGGACGCAGGAGCCGGCCGCCGCGGGGCCCCTCCCGGCCGCCGTGCCGCCGCCTCCGAGCGCGCCGCCGGGGCCCGTCCCGGCCGCGGCCACCGGAACCGGGCCCGACTCCCAGGCCACCGTGCAGCATCAGCAGCCCTCCTACGGCTATCCGCCCCCGGCCGCGCCCCCCGCTGCCTCCGGGGCCCAGCAGCCGGCGTACGGCTATCCGCAGCCCGCCGCCGCGCCGCCCGCCTACGGCTACCCGCAGCCCGCGGCAGCCGCCGCGCACGCGCCCGACCCCCATTTCGCGCTGCCTCCACAAGGTCCGCAGTTCGTCCGGTCCTGAGCCGTGCCCCGGGAGCGGCCCCGGATCAGGTACGGGACTTGTAGCCGCGCCCCCATTGCATGCCGTAGCCGTACAGCCGGTCCAGCTCGGACTGGAATCCGTACACGAACTTCACCTCGCGGCGCACGATCAGCTCGTCCTTGATGTTCTCCACGGTGAACACCGCGCAGGAGCGGGCCTGCGGGGCGCGTTCGTCCAGCTCGATCTCGATACGTGGGCCGTGGCCCGGGTAGAGCGTGATCTTGGCGTGCGTACGGTCGAACGCCGGCGTCCGGTCGTAGATGTAGACGAAGAACAGCAGCCGCTTGATCTTGTCGCGCTGGTCGAGGTTGACGTAGACCGTCTCGCCCGAGGGCGCGCCGAACCGGTCGTCGCCGCTGAGCCGGACGTAGGGCGGGCCGTTGAGGTCGCCGATCAGGCTGCCCAGGGGCTGGACGACCCCCTTGGTGCCGTCCATCAGCTCGTACATGCAGCCGAGGTCCAGGTCGACGTTGACGACGCCCTGGGTGTGCGCCTGGACCACCTCGGGCTTGAAGAGCTGGAGGGGGCGCCGCAGCCTGCCGCTCTGGCGTGAGCGGCCCTCGATGTCCGAGGTCCGCATCCGCCAGGAGAGGTTGACCCGGAGGTTGCCCGAGAGGGCTCCCTGCTTGTTGAGCGAGACCGTGGCGTTCCGCTTGGACAGCACGAGGGCGCTCGACGCCGCGTTGCCCGAGTCGAACTGTGCCGCGCGCCCCGGCCACAGGCCGTCGAAGAATCCCATCCCTACCCCCACCTGTTCGCGTCGCCTGCTCGCGCCGACTGCTCGCGCTGCCTGTTCGCGCGCCCGGACATCACTGCGGGGCGGCCTCCGGGCCGGGTCCGGGAGTTCCCGGAGAGCCGTCGCCGTGTGGGCCGCCCCGCAGAGAGCGTTCCTCAATCCTTACCGGGTCACACCCCGGAGGACACTTCCGCCTTGGTGCCCGAGCCGTCGCCTCCACCGGATTCCGCGGCGAGCGCACGGTTGCGCTTGACCGAGGACCAGAAGGAGAGGGCGATCAGGATCACGCCGACCGAACCGGTGATGAGCTCGTTGATCTCGTGCTGGATGGTGATCAGCAGGATGATCGAGAGCGCGCCGATCGCGTAGTGCGCGCCGTGCTCCAGGTAGACGTAGTCGTCGAGCGTGCCCTCGCGCACCAGGTAGACGGTGAGCGAACGGACGTACATGGCGCCGATACCGAGGCCGAGGGCCATCAGCACGATCTCGTTGGTGATGGCGAAGGCGCCGATGACGCCGTCGAAGGAGAACGAGGCGTCCAGGACTTCCAGGTAGAGGAAGAGGAAGAACGCGGCCTTTCCGGCGAGGGCGACCCCGGTGACGGGCTTGCCCTTCTTCTTGGCCTCTTCCTCGGCCTCGTGCTCACGCTCCTCCTCCTCTTCGAGCTTGCCCTCGAAGAATCCGGAGAGCCCGCCGACGATCAGGTAGGTGATCAGACCGGCGATACCGGAGAGCATGACCGTCGCCGACTTGTCCACGTGCCCGCCGCCGTGCTGGTGGGCCTGGGTCGCGAAGGTCATGGCGGTGATCATCAGGATGATCAGGGCGACGCAGACCGACAGCATGTCGACCTTGCCGAGCTTGGCGAGCGGACGCTCGATCCAGCGCAGCCACTGGATGTCCCGCTCCTCGTCGAAGATGAAGTCGAGGAAGATCATCAGCAGGAACATGCCACCGAAGGCGGCGATCGACGGATGGGCGTCCGTCACCAGTTCCTTGTACTTGTCCGGATCGTTGAAGGACAGGTCGATGGCCTCGATCGGTCCGAGCTTGGCGCTCACGGCCACGATCACGACGGGGAACACCAGTCGCATACCGAAGACGGCGATGAGGATGCCGACGGTGAGGAAGATTTTCTGCCAGAAGGCATTCATCTTCTTCAGGATTCCGGCGTTGATCACCGCGTTGTCGAAGGACAGCGAGATCTCCAGGACGGACAGGATCGCGACGATGCCGAAAGCCTGCCACCCCCCGTAGAAAATCGCTGCGACCAGGCCGAGCGCGGTGACCGCGAACGACCAGCCGAAGGTTTTCAGTACCACTGGCTACCCCATCGTGTTGTAAAAGGGTCTCCCCCGGAGTGTCGGGGCCCCCCGCGCCTAGGACCTGCGCGGCATTATGAAACGTTGACGCCGAAGTCTAGAGCGATGCCCCGCAGGCCAGACGCGTACCCCTGGCCGACTGCACGGAATTTCCACTCGCCGTTGTACCGGTAGAGCTCGCCGAAGATCATCGCGGTCTCCGTCGAGGCGTCCTCGCTCAGGTCGTAGCGGGCGAGCTCCTGGCCGTCGGCCTGGTTGACGACGCGGATGAAGGCGTTGCTGACCTGGCCGAACGCCTGGCCCCGGTTGTCCGCGTCATGGATCGAGACCGGAAAGACGATCTTGTCGCAGTGGGCCGGGACCTGGTCGAGGCGCACGATGACGGACTCGTCGTCGCCGTCGCCCTCACCGGTGAGGTTGTCGCCGGTGTGCTCGACGGAGCCGTCGGGGCTCGTGAGGTTGTTGTAGAAGACGAACCACTCGTCACCGAGCACCCGGCCCGACTGGCACAGCAGGGCGCTGGCGTCGAGGTCGAAAGCGGCGCCCGTGGTGGAGCGTGCGTCCCAGCCGAGCCCGACCAGCACCTGGGTGAGGTTGGGTGCGACCTTGGAGAGGGAGACATTGCCTCCCTTGGCGAGCGTGACGCCCATGTGTGTCCTCCCCGAGTCGTGAAAAACGCTGCCGGGCGCTTTCGACGCCCGGGGTCGGGCGTCGAAAGCGCCCGGTCGGGGGCGTCCGGCGGGTCAGGACCGGCCGGACGCCCCCCTGGCGCCAGAACGTCAGACGTTGACGCCGAAGTCCTGGGCGATGCCGCGCAGGCCGGAGGCGTACCCCTGGCCGATGGCGCGGAACTTCCACTCGGCACCGTTGCGGTAGAGCTCGCCGAAGACCATCGCGGTCTCCGTCGAGGCGTCCTCGCTCAGGTCGTAGCGGGCGAGCTCGCTGTTGTCAGCCTGGTTGACCACGCGGATGTACGCGTTGCGGACCTGGCCGAAGCTCTGCTGACGGCTCTCGGCCTCGTAGATCGAGACCGGGAAGACGATCTTGTCGACGTCGGCCGGGACACCGGCGAGGTTCACCTTGATGACCTCGTCGTCGCCCTCGCCCTCACCGGTGGTGTTGTCACCGGTGTGCTCGACGGAGCCGTCGGGGCTCTTCAGGTTGTTGAAGAAGACGAAATTGCCGTCGGCGGCGACCTTGCCCTCGGCGTTCGCCAGCAGGGCGCTGGCGTCGAGGTCGAAGTCACCACCGGTGGTGGTGCGGGCGTCCCAGCCCAGACCGACGATGACCGCGGTCAGGTTGGGCGCGGCCTTGGTCAGCGAGACGTTGCCGCCCTTGCTGAGGCTGACTCCCACGAGTCCTCCAGTAGTTTTCTCAGGGGCCGGCAGACACCAGCGTCCCCGTCGTTCGTTGGCATCGGATCAACGATTGGATCCTAGTGACCGGTTCCCGGCCAAAACAGGCTTTTGACCGGGCGTCGCCAGGAGATCGTCTCAGAGCGCTTCGAGCGCCTTGACGTAATCGTTCAGGTCACGGGCGTCCGGGAGGCCGTTGACGACGCTCCAGCGGACGACACCCTCCTTGTCGATGACGAAGGTGCCGCGCACCGCGCAGCCCTTGTCCTCGTCGAAGACGCCGTACGCCCGCGAGGTCTCCCCGTGCGGCCAGAAGTCGGACAGCAGCGGGTACTCGAGGCCCTCCTGCTCGGCGAACACGCGCAGGGTGTGGATGGAGTCGTTGGAGACGGCGAGGAGCTGGGTGCCCTCGTTCTCGAAGCGGGGCAGCTCGTCGCGGAGCGCGCAGAGCTCGCCGGTGCAGACGCCGGTGAAGGCGAACGGGTAGAACACCAGCACCACGTTCTTCTCACCGCGGAACTCCGACAGCCGCACGGTCCGGCCGTGGTTGTCCTTGAGCTGGAAGTCCGGGGCCTGGCTGCCGACCTCGATCGTCATGGAACACGTATCCCTTCGCCGCTTCTCCGCTTCCCGGCTCGGGTCCGTCCGGGTGACTCCCACCCTACGCAGACCGGCTGCGGCCAGACGAAGGCCCTCACGGATGCGGATGCGCCCGTGAGGGCCTCGGGGTGGTGCGAGAAGCGGTTCAGCGCTTGGCCTTGGCCCCCTTGGGAGTGGCCAGACGGCTGCCCGTCCAGTCCTTGCCCGCGCTGATGCTCTTGGTCTGGGCGAGCCCGGCCGTCTGGGCGGCCTCATTGATGTCGCTCGGTTCGACGTAACCGTCACGGCCGGTCTTCGGCGTCATCAGCCAGACCATCCCGCCGTCCTCGATCAGACCGATGGCATCCACCAGCGCGTCCGTAAGGTCGCCGTCCTCGTCACGGAACCAGAGCAGGACGACGTCTGCGACGTCGTCGTACTCCTCGTCGACGATTTCCTGGCCGGTAGTGGCCTCAATGCCCTCACGGAGCTCCAGCTCGACGTCGTCGTCGTAGCCGATCTCCTGGACCACCTGTCCGGGCTCGAACCCCAGGCGTGCTGCCGGGTTGGTCCGCTCCTCCGCGTGGTCCGCGGTCGCGCTCACGGGATGCCTCCTGATCATGTCTTCGGAAAATGCTGCAGCCACGCGCGTGCGCGGGGCGTAGGCCGTAGTCCACACGGGCCCGGCGAATCGCGCAAGTACCCAGCGTGCGAGACCGCCTATACGGTGACGTTCCCTGCCACGTCACCGCAAGTTCCGGCATGTCTCTCCGGCGGCTTCCCGGGGGCCTGCCCCGGTCGCTCCGTCCGTTTACGTCCTTCCTCAGCTTATGCGGTTTCGCTCCGCCAATAGGAGTCGAACAGCCTTTGGGAACGCTTGGACGCCTTGGGCGTAAGGTTGCGGTTTGCCCGTACCCAGCCGTGCACCGCCCACACGCCTGCCCCGCGGACGAGTTCTCCGAACCGTGCGGTTACCGGTCGGTAGAGATGACGTTCGGGGCCTCGCGGTAGCACGATGGAGGCGGCGCGCACAGAGTTGACAGAGCTGTTCGGGGGGCACGTTCCCCGTAACAGCCCCGAGCACCACCGAACAGCGAAGGAACAGTGTGGCTTCCGGATCCGATCGCAACCCGATCATCATTGGCGGCCTTCCGAGCCAGGTCCCGGACTTTGATCCCGAGGAGACCAAGGAATGGCTCGACTCCCTCGACGCCGCCGTCGACGAGCGCGGCCGTGAGCGGGCCCGCTACCTGATGCTCCGGCTCATCGAGCGCGCGCGTGAGAAGCGCGTCGCCGTGCCGGAGATGCGCAGCACGGACTACGTGAACACGATCGCCACGAAGGACGAGCCGTTCTTCCCCGGCGACGAGGAGATCGAGCGCAAGGTCCTCAACGCGACCCGCTGGAACGCCGCCGTGATGGTCTCGCGGGCCCAGCGTCCCGGGATCGGCGTCGGCGGCCACATCGCCACCTTCGCCTCCTCCGCCTCGCTGTACGACGTGGGCTTCAACCACTTCTTCCGGGGCAAGGACCAGGGCGACGGCGGCGACCAGATCTTCTTCCAGGGGCACGCGTCCCCGGGGATCTACGCCCGCGCGTTCCTGCTGGACCGGCTGAGCGAGGCGCAGCTCGACGCCTTCCGCCAGGAGAAGTCGAAGGCCCCGAACGGTCTGTCCAGCTACCCGCACCCGCGGCTCATGCCGGACTTCTGGGAGTTCCCGACCGTCTCGATGGGCCTCGGCCCGCTCGGCGCGATCTACCAGGCGCGGATGAACCGCTACATGGAGGCGCGCGGCATCGCCGACACGTCCAAGTCGCACGTCTGGGCCTATCTGGGCGACGGCGAGATGGACGAGCCGGAGTCGCTGGGCCAGCTGTCCATCGCGGCCCGTGAGGGCCTGGACAACCTGACCTTCGTCGTCAACTGCAACCTCCAGCGGCTCGACGGCCCGGTGCGCGGCAACGGCAAGATCATCCAGGAGCTGGAGTCGCAGTTCCGGGGCGCCGGCTGGAACGTCATCAAGCTGGTCTGGGACCGTTCCTGGGACCCGCTGCTGGCGCAGGACCGCACGGGCATCCTGGTCAACAAGCTGAACACCACGCCGGACGGCCAGTTCCAGACGTACGCGACCGAGACCGGTGCGTACATCCGCGAGCACTTCTTCGGCGACGACCCGCGGCTGCGGGACATGGTCAAGGACATGACCGACCAGCAGATCCTGCACCTGGGCCGCGGCGGTCACGACCACCGCAAGGTCTACGCGGCCTACGCGGCGGCCAAGGCGCACAAGGGCCAGCCGACGGTCATCCTGGCGCAGACGGTCAAGGGCTGGACGCTGGGGCCGAACTTCGAGGGCCGCAACGCGACCCACCAGATGAAGAAGCTCACGGTCGAGGACCTCAAGCGCTTCCGGGACCGCCTGCACATCCCGATCACGGACAAGCAGCTGGACGAGGGCTACCCGCCCTACTACCACCCGGGCCGCGACTCGGAGGAGATCCAGTACATGCACGACCGCCGGCAGGGTCTGGGCGGTTACGTCCCGACCCGGGTGGTCCGGGCGAAGCCACTGCCGCAGCCCGCGGACAAGACGTACGCGGCCGCGAAGAAGGGTTCGGGTTCGCAGTCGATCGCCACCACCATGGCGTTCGTCCGCATCCTGAAGGACCTCATGCGGGACAAGGAGATCGGCAAGCGGTTCGTGCTGATCGCCCCCGACGAGTACCGCACCTTCGGCATGGATGCGTTCTTCCCGAGTGCGAAGATCTACAACCCGTTGGGTCAGCAGTACGAGGCGGTCGACCGGGAGCTGCTGCTCGCGTACAAGGAGTCCCCGACGGGCCAGATGCTGCACGACGGCATCTCCGAGGCGGGCTGCACGGCCTCGCTGATCGCGGCCGGTTCGGCGTACGCCACGCACGGCGAGCCGCTGATCCCGGTGTACGTCTTCTACTCGATGTTCGGGTTCCAGCGGACCGGCGACCAGTTCTGGCAGATGGCCGACCAGCTCTCGCGCGGCTTCGTGCTGGGCGCGACCGCCGGCCGCACCACGCTGACCGGTGAGGGCCTCCAGCACGCGGACGGCCACTCGCAGCTGCTCGCCTCGACGAACCCGGGCTGTGTCGCGTACGACCCGGCCTTCGGGTTCGAGATCGCGCACATCATGCAGGACGGGCTCCGCCGGATGTACGGCGAGGCGAACGAGGACGTCTTCTATTACCTCACCGTCTACAACGAGCCGATCCAGCACCCGGCCGAGCCGGAGAACGTGGACGTCGAGGGCATTCTCAAGGGCATCCACCGCTTCTCCACCGGCGAGAAGGGCGAGATCCCGGCTCAGATCATGGCGTCGGGCGTGGCGGTCCCCTGGGCCCTGGAGGCGCAGAAGATCCTCGCGGACGAGTGGAACGTCAAGGCGGACGTCTGGTCGGCGACCTCCTGGAACGAGCTGCGCCGCGACGCGGTGGACGTGGAGCGCCACAACCTCCTGCACCCGGAGGAGGAGCAGCGCGTCCCGTACGTGACCAAGAAGCTCGAAGGGGCCCAGGGTCCGTTCGTGGCGGTCTCGGACTGGATGCGTTCGGTGCCGGACCAGATCGCGCGCTGGGTGCCGGGCGCGTACCAGTCGCTGGGCGCGGACGGCTTCGGCTTCGCGGACACCCGGGGTGCGGCCCGCCGGTTCTTCCACATCGACGCGCAGTCGATCGTGCTGGCGGTGCTGACCGAGCTGGCCAAGGAGGGCAAGGTCGACCGGTCGGCCCTGAAGAAGGCCGTCGACCGCTACGAGCTCCTGGACGTGGCCGCGGCCGATCCGGGCGCGGCGGGCGGCGACGCGTAGGCAGGAACGGCCGGGAGGGGCGGTGGCGCTGGGGCGCCGCCGCCCCTCCCGCGTGTCCGGGCTCAGTTCTCCCAGATCTTGAAGGCGCGCACCTGGTACGGGGACCGGGGCGTCCAGGTGCCCCCGCCCGGGTACGTCTCGAACTCCCCGGTCTCCGCGCACTCGGCGGACTGGTAGGTGGTGACGGGCCGCCCGGTGCGGTTGGCGAGGGACTGGGCGTCGCCGCCCTTCGGCAGCGGGACACAGCTCTCGATGTCGGTGTCGGAGAGCTCGAAGGTGTGGCGGGCCCCGGTGAAGTCGGGCTTCTTCCAGAGGCAGAGCCTGCCCGCCTCACAGGCGCCGAGAGCGACGCCCGGGGACCGCTCGGGGGCAGCGGCCGCCCGGTCGTGGGCCAGGGCCTGGGGAACGAGTGCGGTGACGGCCAGGGCGGCCGCGAGAACGGCTGTACGCGTCAGGTTCGTGCGCATCGGATTCGTCCGCGTTGGATTCGTGCCCGTGATGTTCGTGCGCGAGGCGTTCGTACCCGTGACGTTCGTGTGCGTGGCGTTCGTGCGCATGGCGGATCAACCCCCGTGGTTGGTCGGTGATGTGCTTCCGCCGCTCACTCTGTGTCACCGGGCCGGCGGTGCGGAAGAGGGGCCGGGGTGCTCCACCCTGATAGGCGACAGCCCCGCCGAAAGGATTCGGCGGGGCTGTGACCTGCACTGTGTTGACGATCCGCGTCGTCGTGCGGGGCGCGTCAGATGTGACCGACCCCGGCACCCGCCTCGGCGTTCTCGCCGCGCTTGGTGAGGGTGGCGACGAGGGCGGCGACGACCGCGACACTGCCCGCGACGGTGAAGGCCAGGCCCATGCCGGACATGAAGGTGTCGTGGATGACCCCGCCGATGCGCTCGACGACGTCCGGCGTCATGCCGGGAGCCTTGGAGAGGGCGTCGACCGGGACCATGCCGAACTCGGCGGCCTCCTCCAGCTTCGGGTCGGGTGCACCGGGCAGGCCCGCGCCCGCCCAGTTGTCCGCGAACTCGGCGCTGACCTTGGAGGACATGACCGCGCCGAGGACGGCGGTGCCGAGCGCGCCGCCGACCTGCATGGCGGCCTGCTGGAGACCGCCGGCCACACCGGACAGCTCCATGGGCGCGTTGCCGACGATGACCTCGGTGGCGCCGACCATGACCGGGGCCAGACCGCAGCCGAGCAGGGCGAACCAGAGGGACATCGCGAAGGTGCCGGTGGACTCGCTGAGCGTGGTCATGCCGAACATCGCGGTGGCCGTGCAGACCATGCCGCCGACCAGCGGGACCCGCGGGCCGAACTTGGTGATCAGCAGGCCGGCGACCGGCGAGGCGACGATCATCATGGCGGTCAGCGGCAGCAGGTGCAGACCGCTGTCGACCGGGCTGAGGCCGTGGACGCCCTGGAGGAAGAACGTCACGAAGAAGAGGCCGCCCATGAAGGCGAAGGCCATCAGCGTCATGAGCACGACGCCGGCCGTCAACGGGATGGAGCGGAACATCCCCAGCGGGACGAGGGGCTCACGGACCCTGGTCTCCCAGAGGCCGAAGATGATGAAGAGCGCGATGGCGGAGGCGAGCCAGGCCCAGGTCCGCCCGTCGCCCCAGCCCCAGGACTCACCGGCCTTGATGATGCCCCAGATGAGGGCGAACATCGCGCCCGAGAGCAGCACGATGCCGGGGATGTCGAAGGAGCGCGGCGCGTTCGCGGCGCGGTGGTCCTTGAGGATCACCAGGCCGAAGGCGAGTGCCACGATGCCGACCGGCACGTTGATGAAGAAGACCGACTGCCAGCTGACGTGCTCGACGAGCAGACCGCCGACGATCGGGCCGCCCGCGGTGGAGGCTCCGATCACCATGCCCCAGATGCCGATCGCCATGTTCAGCTTCTCGGCGGGGAACGTGGCGCGCAGCAGGCCGAGCGCGGCCGGCATCAGCAGGGCACCGAAGAGGCCCTGGAGCACCCGGAAGAGAACGACGAGGCCGATCTCCTTGGAGAAGCCGATGGCGGCGGACGAGGCGGCGAAGCCGGCGATGCCGATGAGGAAGGTCTGCCGGTGGCCGAAGCGGTCGCCCAGCTTGCCCGCGGTGATGAGAGCCACCGCGAGGGCGAGCAGGTAGCCGTTGGTGATCCACTGGACGTCGGCGAGCGTGGCGCCGAGGTCCTTCTGGATGGCGGGGTTCGCGATGGCGACGATGGTGCCGTCGAGGGCGACCATCATCACGCCGATGGCGACGGCGAAGAGGGTCAGCCAGGGGTGGCCGCGAAGCCCCTTGACCGGGGCGGGTCCTGCGTTGTCTTCGGGCTCCCGCGGCGCCTTCTCGACGGTGGTCTGACTAGTCATAACGGGGAGACTAGTGACAGCCTCTGACAGTTGACAAACCAATTCACAAGACAGTAACTGTCACGTAGCTCACACGTCGCTCGCAGCTATGCTGAGCTGGACGAACACGGGAAAAGAGGGACCGGTACGTGACCGACGGGCAGACAGTCGAGCCCCGACCCGGACTGCGTGAACGCAAGAAACAGCGCACCCGCGACGCCTTGCTGCGCGCTGCCCTCGAACTGTTCACCACTCAGGGGTACGAACGCACTACCGTCGACGAGATCGTCGACGCCGTGGAGGTCTCCCAGCGCACCTTCTTCCGCTACTTCGCGAGCAAGGAGGAGACCACCTTCGCCGTGCAGGAGATGGTCGAGTCCCGCTTCGTCGAGGAGCTGCGCCGGCGCCCCGCGCACGAAGCGCCCTTCGAGGCCATGCGCCGGGCGGTGCTGTGCGCGTGGAACAGCATCGGCGAGGCGATCGAGGAGGTCATCACCGTCGACCTCCATATGCGGACCTACCAGATGATCGAGTCGACCCCCTCCCTGCTCGCCGCCCACATGCGGCGCGGCATCGCCATGGAGAACCAGATCGCCCGGCTGATCGCGGAGCGTGAGGGGCTGGACGTGGAGCGCGACCCCCGGCCGCGGGTGGCCGTCGCCGCGTTCTCCGGGGTGATGCGGGTGACCGGCCAGCTGTGGGGGAAGGGGGTCGATCCGAGCGTGGAGGCGCTGCGCGATCTGACCGAGGAGTATCTCGACCAGCTCGTCCCGGCCCTCGCCCGCGACTGGCGCGAGAGCTAGGCCCTGTCGTCGAACTGCCGTCGTCGCCCGGCGGACCTGCCGGTCACCGGTAGCGCAGCCACGAGGCGGCCGTGACCCTCCGTGAGAAATCCGGAGTGAATCCTTCGCGGACGGGTGATGTACCTCACCTGAATCACGGTCGTCGGCGCGCGTCTCCTAGGGTGTGGCGCAGTGACTTCCTTCGACACCTCCCCCACGTTGACCGTATGGCGCGCGCTGCTCGCCGTAGCGGTGGTGTTCGTGATGCTGGCGACGACGGGCTGGAGTGCCGTACGCGATCAGCAGGCCGACGGGCCGCGCGAGCTGGCGCTCGCCGCCTGGGCGCGGGACCGGATAGCGGGCCATGCGCTGCCGGAGGCCGATGCCCCCGCCTATCGGCTGGCCCACTTCTTCGCCACGCTCACCTCGGGCCAGCGGTTCGCGCTCGCGGACAAGTACCCGTCGGTGGTGGGGAACCTGAACGGCGCGCCGGTCACGCTGCGCTACCACGCCAACCGGGTGGCCCTCGGGCAGGCGGTGGCCGTGGAGAAGACGCGGGCGCACGACGAGAAGTTGTCACCGGACGGGCGCGACGAGGCGCGGGCCCGGCTCGACCGGTTCCGTTCGCTGGTCAAGGGCGACCGGCAGATCCTGGCCTTCGATCCGTCCGGGAAGGGCCGGGCTGCCGAGGTGTTCGGCGATCTCGACCGGGCCGCCCGGGTCTCCGTCGTCGTCCCGGGCGTCGACACCCATCTGCTGACCCTGGAGCGGAGCAAGCGCACGTATGCGGCCCCCGTCGGCATGGCCAAGTCCCTGTACGGGGCAGAGCGCTCGGCCTCCCCGGGCACGCGTACGGCGGTCATCGCGTGGGCCGACTACACCGCCCCGGCCGGTCTCGGTATGGACGCGGCGCTGGGCGGGCTCGCGGCGGAGGGCGCGGTGCGGCTGAACGCGATGGTCGGCGCGCTGCCCGGTGCCTCGAAGGTCTCGCTGTTCTGCCACAGTTACGGCTCCGTGGTGTGCGGGGTGGCCGCGCACCGGGCCCCCGACCGGGTGGCCGACATCGCGGTCGCGGGCAGCCCCGGTATGCGGGCCGCCAGCGCCGGGCAGCTGGAGACCGGCGCCCGGATCTGGGCGACGCGGGACGGGGACGACTGGATCGGGGACGTACCGCACATGGAGTTCGGCGGGATCGGTCACGGGGCCGACCCGGTCGACCCGGCGTTCGGTGCGCGGATCGTCTCGGCGGCCGGGGCGGCCGGGCACAGCGGCTACTTCGAACCGGGCACCGAGAGCCTCGACAACTTCGCCGCGATCGGCGTCGGAGCGTACGGATCGGTCAGCTGCGCGGGCGCCGACAGCACATGCCACAGCGGTATTTCCGGCGAGCGGGACGGCTGACGCGCGTAGAGGACCGTACCGGGCCGAAAAATTGGGACGTACTTCGAGGGGGGACGTGCGGGACTGTGCCGCATACGATGAGGCACATGGGTGATGTGCTGGCCGGAATTCATGCCACCTGGGAGTTCGACGCCGACTCCGTGCTCATCCGCTTCGAACGGGGCATCCGCACACCGAAGCTCTTCCAGAGCCTGCGGGAGCGCCGCATCCCGTATGCGGCGCTGTCGTCGGTGACGCTGACCCCCGGGAAGCGGGGCACGGTGGTTCTGCGTGCCGTGCCGAGGGCGGGCGCCGATCCTCTGGTGGAGGCTGCCTCCGGGCAGCTCAAGGAGGGGTGCGACCCCTATCGCCTGGTGCTTCCGGCGGAGCGCGAAGTGCTCGCCGAGTACTACGCGGACGAGCTGAGGGCCCTGCTCGACCCGGCGTCCGACGAGCCCGCCGACCGCTTCCTCGTTGCGGCCCCCGAGGCCCCGATGAACTTCAAGGCGTACGACGGCCGGGCCGGCTTCGACGGCGAGCGGGTCTCCTTCCGGTGGTCCTGGACCGGGGCGTCCAGCGCCAAGTGGAAGGCCGGCGACCAGACCTTCAAAGTGAGCGAGTTGGCCGGAATCGTATGGCGCTCGCCCGAGGCGCTCGACGGCTACCTGCGGCTGCTGCCCCGCGCGGCGGCCCCGGTCGACCACCGCACCGGCGGCAGCCTGGGCGATCTGCACGGCCCCGGCGGCTCCGGGAGTGCGGACGGCGCGAGCGCCGACGGGGTGCCCGCGGCGGCTCCGGTCACCCGGGCCGCGGACCAGGATCCGGCCGCCGTGCTGTTCGGCCTGGGCTACGGGCCGGTGCACGAGTCACTTCCCTTCGCCGCCGCCGTCCTGGAATCCGTACGCCGGACCCAGCCCGCGCCCGCCGCCTCCGCCCCGGCGCTGGTGAACGCCGGGCGGCGCGATCCCGCGGACATCGCCGAGCGGATACATCACCTCGGCGAGCTGCACCAGGCCGGACTGGTGACGGACGCCGAGTACACCGCGAAGAAGGCCCAGCTGCTCGCGGAGCTGTGACCGGGGCAGGGCCTGCTGCCGCATACGCCGTGCCCTGCCCTCGCCGGGCCGTGACCGTCCGCGGGACCGTGGCCCCCCAGGGCCGTGACCGTTCGCCGGGCCGTGCCCCCCAGGGCCGCGACCGTACCCGGGGCCGTGACCCCGTACCGGAGTATGAGGCGGTCCGGCCGGGTCGGAACCCCGGTATGACGCCCGAGGGTCCTTCGCCTGCCTAGGCTGGCCGGGCCATGGCCACTTCTCCTTCCCCCTCCCCCGCCGGGCCCCCGCCGCCCGCCGACGGTCTGCTGAGCGCCGCCCGCCGCAATCTGCGCGAGCTGGCCCACGGGCTGTCCCACGCGTCCCATCCGTCCACCCCGCTGCTGGCCGACGCGCCGAAGCCGTGGCAGCGACTGCTGCCGTACGTCGTGGTGCTCGCCCTGGCCGCGACCTTCATCCCGGTCACCATCACCGTCCTGGCCTCGCAGTACGGCGTGCCGGGCGCGCTGGCCGGGGCGCTCGGGGTGGCCCAGGCGGCCCCGCTGCTGATGCTCGCCCACCGGCCCCTCCAGGCGTGGTGGATCATCTTCCCGGCCGACATCGTGACCGCGCTGGTGCTGCTGGCCCACGATCCCGGGCGGCACGACACCTGGCCGTGGCCCCCGCCGACGCTGGTCGCCTACCTCTTCCTGCTGCTGGCCCTCGGCCTGCGCGAGACCCGGCGGACCGTCGTCGCGGTGTGGGCGGCGACGGCCACGGCCGGGGCGGTCCTGCAGCTGATCGCGCCCTCGGACCGCGCCACCGGCAGCGCTCTGCTGCTGCCGATCCTCGGCGCGGTGGTTCTGGTGATCGGCGCGGCGGTACGGGAGCGGGGCGAGGCGACCCGGCGGCTGGCCGAGCAGGAGACGATCAGCGAGGCGGAGCGGGCGCAGCGCACACTGCTGGAGGAGCGGACGCGGATCGCCCGCGAGCTGCACGACGTGGTCGCGCACCACATGTCGGTGATCACCGTGCAGGCGGACTCCGCGCCGTACCGGATCTCCGGTCTCTCGGAGCCCGCGCAGGAGGAGTTCGCCTCCATCGCGGCGGCCGCGCGGGAGTCGCTCGGCGAGATGCGGCGGCTGCTGTCGGTGCTGCGCAGCGACGGCACCGAGGGCGACCGGGCCCCACAGCCGGGCCTGGACCGGCTCCAGCAGCTGGTGGAGGCGACGGTACGGGCCGGGCTGCCGGTGGAGCTGTCGCTGGCCGCGGACCTGGGCGAGGTGCCGTCGGCGGTGGATCTGTCGGCGTACCGGATCGTGCAGGAGGCGCTGGCCAATGTGGTGCGGCACGCGCCGGGTGCGCGCACCCAGGTCTCGGTCCGGGCATCCGCGGGCCATCTGAACGTGCTGGTGGTCAACGGGCCCGCGCCGAAGCCCGCTTCGCCGCTGGAGAGCGCCGGGACCGGGCACGGGCTGGTGGGGATGCGCGAGCGCGTACGGTTGACCGGCGGCACGCTGGACACCGGTCCGCTGCCCGACGGCGGCTTCCGGGTGGCCGCACGGATGCCGCTGCCGCCGGCCGGCTCGCCGCCCGACTCCCCTTCCGTACAACCTTCTTCGGAGGATCTGTGACCATCCGCGTGATCATCGTGGACGACCAGGCCATGGTGCGGGCCGGGTTCGCGGCGCTGCTGGCGGCGCAGAGCGACATCGACGTGGTGGGCGAGGCGGCGGACGGCCGCCAGGGCGTGGACGTCAGCCGCAACCAGCATCCCGACGTGGTCCTGATGGATGTGCGGATGCCGGAGATGGACGGACTGGCCGCCGCCCGCGAGCTGTTGAACCCGCCGGTGGGGGTGGTGCACCGGCCGAAGGTCCTGATGCTGACGACGTTCGACGTGGACGACTACGTGTACGAGGCGCTGCGTGCCGGGGCGTCCGGGTTCCTGCTGAAGGACGCTCCGCCCGCCGATCTGATCGCGGCGGTACGGGTCGTGGCGGCCGGGGACGCGCTGCTCGCGCCCTCGGTGACCCGGCGGCTGATCGCGGACTTCGCGGCGCAGCGGCCCGCCGGGGCGACGCGCACCGGGCAGGCGCTCCGGCGACACGGCCTGACGCCACGCGAGAGCGAGGTGCTGGAGCTGATCGCCCGGGGTCTTTCGAACCAGGAGATCGCGGGGCGTCTGGTGCTGGCCGAGCAGACCGTCAAGACGCACATCGGGCGGGTGCTGGCCAAGCTGGATCTGCGGGACCGGGCGCAGGCGGTGATCTTCGCGTACGAGTCGGGGCTGGTGACGCCGGGGGACGCGGGGGCGTAGCCGGACGGGGTCCCCAACCCGCCCAGCCGTACGGGCTCCTCCCCCACCCCCTACCCCGGTATCACCCCGCAGTTGGCTCCCGGGTGTGACGTCGCGTCACCCGTCCTCTTCCTACCTTCCTCCCGGTCGCACCGCCCGGTGCGGATCCGGAGAGGGAGGGCACGATGCGCCGATACGCGAGGACCCTGGTCGCGTTCGCACTGGCCGCCGGGATGGCGGCGGGAACCACCGGCTGGGTTTCGGGGGATGCGCAGCAGGCGCTGACCGGGCCGCCGCCGGGCAGTGCGCAGTGGCGGGCGGACCGCGCGCTGCTGGGCATGGAGCTGCCCGATCCGGAGCGCGCCACTCCTGCCGAAGTCGCGCGGTTCTTCGCGGGGTTGAGCGCAGCCGAGCAGCAACTGCTGCTGGTGCGGCATCCGTCCGTCGTCGGCAACATCGACGGGGCGCCGCTGGAACTGCGCTACCGCGCCAACTCCCTCGCCCTGGCCGCCGAGGACGACCCCCGCTACCGTTCGCTCGCCGCTCCCGGCCGCCAGATCCTCGCGTTCGACCCGCGCGGACGCGGCCAGGTCGCCGAGGTCTTCGGGGACCTGCGCACCGCGCAGCGGGTCTCCGTGGTGGTGCCCGGGTCCGACAACGACGCCGGGACCTTCGACCGGAAGGTCGCCGCGCACGGGGCCCCGCCCGGGATGGCCAGGACCCTGCACACGGCAGCCGGTCCGGGCACGGCCGTCGTCGCCTGGGTCGGGTACACCACCCCGGTGGGCGTCGGCATCGACGCGGCCACCGGCAGCCTCGCGGAGGCGGGCGCCGGGCGGCTGACCCGGTTCGCGGAGGGCCTGACGGCGGACGGGCTGCCCGAGCCCGCCGTGTTCTGCCACAGCTACGGCTCCGTCGTCTGCGGGATCGCCGCACACCGTCTCCCCGCCACCGACGTGGTGGTCCTCGGCTCCCCCGGTATGCGGGCGGACGATGCCGCGGGGCTGCGGACGAAGGCGCGGGTGTGGGCGGCGAAGGACCCGACCGACTGGATCGACAACGTGCCGAACGTGCGCTTCGCGGGCCTCGGCCACGGCACGGACCCGACCGACCCGGCGTTCGGCGCCCGCCGCGTACCGGCGGACGAGGCCCGGGGCCATGCCGGTTACTTCGCGCCGGGGACGGATTCGCTGCGGGCCTTCGCCGCCATCGCGCGGGGCACGGCCACGCCGGACGGGGCCGAGTCGCCTGCGGACGCACGGGTCTTGGCGCAGGCGCCGGTCCTGGAAGGAGCCGCCCGATGAACGCCGTACGGGAGAACGCGCGGCGGCTCGCCGCCCGTGTCGACGCCTCCACCCCCGCCCACCGCGACCGGGCGGTCGACGGCCTGCGGGCCCTGGCCCTGCTCGCCGTGCCGCTCGGTCACTGGATGCTCGGCGGGTTCCGGCCGGACGCCGACGGCCTGCACAACGCGAGCCCGCTGGCCACGTTCGGCGCGCTCGCCCCCGCGAGCTGGGTGCTCCAGATGCTGGGGATCTTCTTCCTGGTCGGCGGGTACGCCTCGGTCCTCTCCTACCGCCGCCGGGCCTCGACGACGGCCGCCTGGCTGGGCGGCAGGCTGGCCCGCCTCGGCCGGCCGGTCCTCGGGGTGAGTGCCGTGTGGGCGGTGCTGCTCGCCGTGCTCTCCGCGCTGGGCGTCCCCGGCGACACCCTGCGTACGGGGTCGACGCTGGTGATCCAGCCGCTCTGGTTCGTCGGGGTGTACACCGTGGTCACGGCCCTCACCCCGGTCTGCGTCACGCTGGCGCGGAGGCTCGGCGGCTGGGCGGCGCTCCCGCTGCTGGTCTCCGTCGCCATCGTGGACTTCCTGCGCTACGGGCCGTTCGCGGAGGCCATGCCGTCCTGGCTGAGCGTGCTCAATGTCCTGCCCGGCTGGCTGTTCGCGTATCAGCTCGGTGTGTCCTGGGGCGAGGGGCGGATCGGGAAGCGCGGGGCCCGGCTGCTGCTGGTCGGCGGCGGGGTGCTGTTCGCCGTGCTGCTGCTGGTCTTCCACTACCCGGCGTCGATGGTCGGGGTGCCGGGCGAGGCGCGGACGAACTCGCATCCGCCGTCGCTGCTGGTGGTGGCGTTGGCGGCGGCCCAGAGCGGGGCGGCGATCCTGCTGCGCGACCGGCTCGGGCGGCTGCTGCGCAAGCCGCTGCTCTGGGCGCCGGTCGTGGTGGTCAACCTGTCCGCGATGACGATCCTGTGCTGGCACCAGACGGCGATGCTGGCCGCCGCCGTACCGGCCTCGCTCGCGGGAGCCGGGGGCACGGCGGTGGCGGGGCTGACGACGGCGCCGGACACCGCGGGCTGGATCCTCGCCCGGGCCGTGTGGCTGCCGGTGTTCGCCGGGCTGCTGGTGCTGATCGCCCGGTACGCGCGCCGCTTCGAGGCCCCGTGGGGAGCGGGCACCCGCGCCGCGAACGCCCGCCGCGCGCTGGCGGGGCTGCTCGCGGCGGGGTTCGCGGTGTTCGCGCTGGGGCTGGCGTGAGGGGTCGGGGGTGCTGCCCGGCGCGTGGCTCAGCCGCCATGAACCTCATGAACCAGGCGATCACCGCGTACGCCCCCGGCCTCGTCGTAACGTCTACTCCCGCGCCACCGACGTACTACTCATGTCCGGGTAGCGGTCCCCCGCCACCCGCCCCGCGATCGGCTCCAGCGCGGCCAGTTCGTCCGCCGTCAGGGTCAGCCGGGTCGCCGCGACGTTCTCCAGGAGGCGGCTGCGCTTGCGGGTGCCGGGGATCGGGACCACGTTCAGGCCGTGAACCTCGGCGCGCTGCTGGACCCAGGCGAGGGCCACCTGCGCGGCCGTCACCCCGTGCGCGGCGGCGATCTTGTGGACGGGCTCCAGGAGGGCCGCATTCGTCCGGGCGTTGTCGCCGGTGAACCGGGGCTGGTTCTTACGGAAGTCGCCCTCGGTGAGCTCCTTGCCCGCGTCGGTGAAGGCCCCGGTGAGGAAGCCCCGGCCGAGCGGGGAGTACGGGACGAGCGTGACGCCCAGTTCGGCCGCCGCGCCGACGGCGCTCTGCTCGACGTCGCGGCTGAAGAGGGACCACTCCGACTGGAGGGCGGCGATCGGGTGCACGGCGTACGCCTCGCGCAGTTCGGGGCCGGTCACCTCGCTCAGCCCGATCTGCTTGACCTTGCCCTGCCGGACCAGCTCCGCCAGCGCGCCGACCGATTCGGCGAGCGGGACGGCCGGGTCGCGGCGGTGCATGTAGTAGAGATCGATGACGTCGGTGTTCAGCCGGCGCAGGCTCGCCTCGACGGCGGTACGGATGTACGCGGGGTCGTTGCTGATACCCCGGTACCCGGGGTCGTCGGTGCGGACGAGGGCGAACTTGGTGGCGAGGGTGATCTCGTCCCGGTGGGCCCCGACGAACGGGGCGAGGAACTCCTCGTTGGCCCCGCGCCCGTAGGCGTCGGCGGTGTCGAGGAGCGTGACGCCGGCCTCCAGGGCCGCGTCGAGGGTGTCGCGTGCGGCGCGTTCGTCGGTGTCGCCGTAGAACTCGCTCATGCCCATGCAGCCGAGGCCCTGGACGCCGACCTGCGGTCCGCCCGCTCCCAGCTCGGCGGTGGCGATCTTGTCAACAGTCATCAGGCGCTGTGCCTCTCCGGCGCCCGGCGGGCGCCCGCGTAGAAATCGATCTTGTGGTCGAGGACGGCGAGGGTGTCGTGGAGCTCCGCGATCCGCGAGATCACATCGCGGCGGGTCGACTCCAGCAGCTCCTGCCGTGCCTCGAAGGTGGACTCCCCCTCGCGCAGCAGCTCCGCGTACCGCACCATGTCGGCGACGGGCATCCCGGTCAGCCGCAGCTTGCCGACGAAGGCCAGCCAGTCGAGGTCGCGGTTGCTGAAGCGGCGCTGGCCGGTGTGCGAGCGGTCGACGTGGGGCATGAGCCCGATGCGCTCGTACCAGCGCAGGGTGTGCGCGGTGAGCCCGGTGAAGGCGACGACCTCGCTGATCGAGTAGCTGTCCTGGCCCGCGGGGCGGGGGTGCTCCGTCATGTGTTCCACGCTAGATCCTTGGAGTGCACTCGAAGCAAGCGGAATCGGCGTCGTCTCGCCGCGTCACCCCCGACCCCCTCCGCTCACATATGCCTGGTTTGTCCGATATGAAGGAATGTTCATCCTGACTTCATGTTCGTACCGCCCGGGACCGTCAGGGTGAACGCATGGCTTTCTCACCTCGTCTGGCGGCCCTGGCAGCCGTCGTCGCCGTGCCGCTGGGCATAGCGGCCACCAGCTATGCCATGACCGACACCTCGGAGGCGCCGAAGGTGCCCCCCACCGTCCAGCTGGAGGAGAGCCCGCGCGGCACACCGTCGCCGGGCCGGGACGCGTCGCCGAGCGGTGCCGCCTCCCCGAGCGGTTTCCCGGCGCCGAACGGTTCCGCCACCCCGACCCGTACCCCGGACAGCTCCGTCGTCCCGGGCCCCTCCGCGGCCGACGACGACGATGACGACGACTTCGGTGATGACGGTTAGCCGGTCGCCCCTGGGGTTCCCGAGGATCTCCGCCCGGGTCCGGATCCTGCTGTGGCTGCTGGTCGTGATGGCGGTCGCGCTGGGCGCGGTCGCCGTCACCGTGCGCTCGATCCTCCAGCGGGACGTGGACCACCGCATCAGCCAGCTGCTCACGCAGGAGACCGGCGAGTTCGCGAACTTCGTGCCGCAGGGGGTGGACCCGGACACCGGCGGCCGGTTCGACACCGCCGACCGGCTGCTCCGCGTCTATCTGCAACGCCAGTACGCCGACCCGGACGAGGAGCTGCTGGGGCTGACCGGCCCGACGGGCGACCGGCCCGATGTCATCCGGCAGCGCCGCGACCTGCCGCCGGACACCGCCCTGTGGCAGGACACCGCATCGCTCACCCGCATCCGCGCCTCCCAGGACTCCTTCGGCACGCTGGAGCGCCCGCAGGGTGAACTGCGCTGGGCGAAGGTCGAGATCGGGCCGTCGGCCGGCGGGCAGCCCGGGGCGTTCGTCGTCGCCTTCCACCCGGAGCGCGAACGGGACGTCGCCGACAAGACGTTCTGGATGCTGCTCGCCCTGTCCGGGGTCGCCCTGCTGATGACGACCGGGATCGGCTGGGCCGTAGCCGGACGCATCCTCGCGCCCGTCCGGCTCGTGCGGACGACGGCGGCGGAGCTGACCGAGCAGGATCTGACCCGGCGGATCCCCGTGGAGGGCCGGGACGACATCGCCGCCCTCGCCGAGACGTTCAACGCGATGCTGGACCGGCTTGAGCGGGCGTTCGCCGCGCAGCGGGTCTTCGTCGACGACGCCGGGCACGAGCTGCGCACCCCGATCACCATCGTCCGGGGCCACCTGGAGCTGATGGGCGACGATCCGGCGGACCGGGAGGAGACGGTGCGGCTGGTCACGGACGAGCTGGACCGGATGAGCCGGATCGTGGAGGACCTGCTGCTGCTCGCGGGGGCCGAGCGCCCCGACTTCGTGCGCCCGGAACCCGTCCAGCTCGCGGAGCTGACCGCCGACGTGTTCGTGAAGGTGCGGACCCTCGGGGAGCGGAAGTGGCAGCTCGACGGGGTCGCGGACCGCGAAGTACGCCTGGATCCGCAGCGGATGACGCAGGCCATGGTCCAGCTCGCGCAGAACGCCGTCCAGCACACCGTGCCCGGCCAGCGCATCCGGATCGGCTCCCGGTCCGCCGACTCCCGCGCCGAGGGGGACCGTATCGAGCTGTACGTCGCCGACCACGGGCCTGGCATTCCGCCGGAGGACGCCGAGGTCATCTTCGAGCGGTTCCGCCGGGGCACGTCCCGGCGCGGGACCCGCACCAGCGGGGCCGGGCTCGGCCTCGCCATCGTCAAGGCCATCGCGGAGGGCCACCACGGCCGCGTCGAACTCCGCCGGACCGAGGGCGGCGGAGCCACCTTCGTACTCACGCTGGAGACCGATTCATGAACCGCATCCTGATCGCCGAGGACGAGGAGCGCATCGCCTCGTTCGTCCAGAAGGGCCTGCGCGCCAACGGCTTCACCACGGTCGTCGCCGAGGACGGTGACCTGGCGCTCGGCCATGCGCTGACCGGCGGGTTCGACCTGATGGTGCTCGACATCGGGCTGCCGGGCCGGGACGGCTTCACCGTGCTGCGGGAGCTGCGCGAGGCGCGCGTCACGCTGCCGGTGATCGTCCTCACCGCCCGCGACTCCGTGCGCGACACGGTGGCCGGCCTGGAGGGCGGGGCCGACGACTGGATGACGAAGCCGTTCCGCTTCGAGGAGCTGCTCGCCCGGGTACGGCTGCGGCAGCGCACCGCGGCCCGCGCCCCCGAGGTCACCATGCTGCGCAGCGGCACCCTCGCCCTGGACCTGCGCACGCGCCGGGCCCGCGCGGAGGACCGGACGGTGGATCTGACGGCGCGCGAGTTCGTCCTGCTGGAGATGTTCCTGCGCCACCCGGGCCAGGTGCTGTCGCGGGAGCAGATCCTGTCGCATGTGTGGGGGTACGACTTCGACCCCGGCTCCAACATCGTGGACGTGTATGTCCGCGCGCTGCGCCGGAAGTTGGGGGCGGAGCGGCTGGAGACGGTACGGGGTATGGGGTACCGGCTGCCGTAGCGGCCGGCTCCGGCGCGCGGCCAGGGGCTGCCCTGAGCCGGCCCGACCGGACCGCCGTCCGCCATCAGGTGGTCGGGGCGCCGAGCAGATGAAAAGCCCTTCACGGGCGGCTCATCGACCGCTCACCCCGCCTTCAGAGGCTGTACAGCGTGCCTCTTCCTCTCCGGCAGACCGTCGGCCTCTGTGCCGTCCTCGGGCTCTGCGCTCTCCTCGCCGTCCCCGGCGCCGCCCCCGGCCTCAGCGTCGGCGGGCGGCTCTCGCTCGCCGTCTTCGCCCTGGCCACCGCCGCCTGGATCGCCACCCCGGTGGACGACGCCTACATCGCGCTCGGCGCGGGTCTGGCACTGACGGTGACGGGGGTGATCAGCAGCGAGACCCTGTTCGCGACGTTGGGCGACGAGACGGTGTGGCTGCTGATCTGCGCCTTCGTCCTGGCGGCCGCCGTGACCCGGACCGGGCTCGCAGGCCGGGCCGCCGTCTTCCTGGTCGGCGGGGCCAGGACCGTACGCCAGCTGGTGCACCTGACCACCGCCGGTCTCGTGGTCACCGCGTTCGCCGTGCCGGCCACGTCGGGGCGGGCCGCGCTCGCCCTCCCGGTGTTCCTGGCGCTGGCGGCCGCACTCCGTGAGCGGACCCGCCTGGTCGTCATGCTGGCGCTGCTCTTCCCCACCGTCATCCTGCTGTCCGCCGTCGCGACGCTGATCGGGGCGGGGGCGCACCTGATCACGGTCGGAGCGCTGTGGGAGCAGACCGGGGAGCAGCTGAGCTTCGTCCAATGGCTGCTCCTCGGGCTGCCGTTGGCCGTCGTCTCGTCCCATCTCGCCGCAGAACTGGTGCTGTTGACGACGACCCGGCGGGCCGACCGAAAAGGACCGGTCACGATCACGGCGGCGCAGATCCAGGAGCACTCCGAGACGGCCGTCGAGGGCCCGTTCACCCCGGCGGAGTCCCGGTGTCTGCTGCTCCTGGCGACGGTCGTCCTGCTGTGGTGCAGCGAGCCGTTGCACGGGGTGTCGCCCGCCGTCGTCGCGCTCATCGGCGCGCTGGTGGCGACCTCGCCCGCGCTGGGAACGGTCCGCTTCAAGGACGGCCTGCGGACGGTCCCCTGGCCGCTACTGCTGTTCATGGCCGCCACGATGGCGATGGGCGTCGCGCTCTCCGACTCGGGTGCAGCCGACTGGCTGGTGGGGTGGATACCCCTGGGGGCGTCCACGCCCCCGTGGCTGTTCCTGGCCGGAGTGGTCGTCGTCAGCACGGCCGCCCATCTGGCGCTCCAGTCGCGCTCCGCCCGGTCCTCCGTCCTCGTCCCGCTGGTGGTCGCGGCGGCGGTCGGGGCCGGGGTCAACCCCGTCACGGCGGCGCTGGCGTCCACCGCCGCCGCCGGTTTCTGCCACACCCTGCCGTCCTCGGCCAAGCCGGTCGCGCTCTTCGCGGACGTGCCCGGCACCCCGACGTACACCCCGCGCGACCTGCTGCGGCTGTCCGCCCTCCTCGCGCCGCTCACGGCGGCCCTCGTCCTCGCCTTCGCCCTCGTCGTCTGGCCGCTGCTCGGCGTGCCCGTCCTTCTGGAGACCCAGCCATGACCCGTCACACCCACCGCATCGCCATCGCCCCCAGCGGTTTCAAGGAGTCCCTGTCGGCCGCCCGGGTCGCGGAGGCCATCGCCACCGGGGTGCGCCGGGTGATCCCCGACGCCGACCTCGACCTCATCCCCCTCGTGGACGGTGGCGAGGGCACGGCGGAGGCGCTGGCCCTGGCGGGCGGCGGGCGCCTGGTGCCGGTCACCGCGACGGGCCCGGTGGGCGACCCGGTCGCCTCGCACTTCGCGCTGCTGGGCGGGGCCGGCCCACTCACCGCCGTCGTGGAGATGGCGGCCGTCGCGGGCCTCGCCCTGGTCCCGCCGGACCGCCGCCACCCGGGCGCGACGACGACGTACGGTGTCGGCGAGCTGATCCGCGCGGCTCTGGACGCCGGGGCCCGGCGCATCCTCGTCGGCTGCGGCGACTCCGGTACGTCGGACGGGGGCGCGGGCGCGCTCCAGGCCCTGGGGGCCCGGCTGACCGACCGGCACGGCCGCGAACTCCGGCCGGGCGGGGGGTCGTTGGACGAACTGGAGCACATCGACCCGTCCGGCCTGGACCCCAGGCTGGCCGGCACCGAGCTGCTCGTGGCGTGCAATCCGTACAACGTGCTGTGCGGGAAGCGCGGGGTGGCCCGGGTGTTCGGGCCGCAGAAGGGGGCGACCCCGGCGGAGGTGGAGCTGCTCTCGGCGGGCCTGGAGCGGCTGGCCGCCGTCCTCACCCGGGACCTGCTCCCGGCGTTCGCCCCACGGGCCGGAGACCCGATCGACCTGCGGACGGCCCCCGGCACGGGTGCGTCGGGCGGCCTGGGGGCGGGGCTCGCGTCCGTGGGCGCCCGGCTCCTGCCCCGGTACGACGTCCTCCTCGACGGCCTCGACCTGGACGCCCGCCTGGCCCGCGCCGACTTCGTGATCACGGCGGAGGGGGCGCTCGACCACCAGACCGTACGCGGCAAGATCCCGGCGGAGGTGGCACGCCGGGCCCGGGCGGCAGGGGTGCCGGTCCTGGTGCTGGCCGGGACGATCGGGCCGGGCGCGCAGGACGTACGGGCGGTGGGCGTGGACGCCTACAGCGCGATCCTGCCCGCGCCGATGACGCTGGTGGAGGCGATCGGCCGGAGCGGCGAGTTCCTGGCGGACGCGTCGGAGCGGGCGATGCGGATCATGGCGCTGGGGACCCGGTTGGCGCCGGTGGCCCCGCTGGCCGCGTGAGGGGCCATAGGCTCATTCAAGTCTGCTTTGTTCGAAAACGCAGAGCGGCACTTGCACCCATGACACAGACCGCACCAACCAGGATGACCCAGAAACCTGGCCGCATTCCCGCAACGGCTGCAATTATCCCCACGACCAGAAGGAGAATCCCGCCCATGACAGCCATCCACAGCCCCGAAGTTGCAGCGGCCTCTCCTGGCCGACTTCCTCGATCAAGCATTCCGCCACCTTCAGATCTGTGCGGACCGCCCCCGCGGCGGGGGCGGCGTCGAAGTCCGATACCTCTCATTCGGCCGGCGGCTCAGATGCGGCTCAGATATCTTTCGCCCCCGACACGGCCCTCGTGATCCCGTTGCCGATGCCGCTCAGGCTGAGGAGCCCGGTGGGGTCGATGCGGTTGACGGGGTCGCCTGCGGCGTAGAGGTAGGGGTTCTGTTCCTGGCCGGAGGGGTCGGGGGTGGTGAAGCGGCCGATGTTGGGGTCGTAGTAGCGGGCCGCGAAGTGGTAGAGCCCGGTGGGGTCCTGGCAGCCGCCGATGAAGCGATAGGGCGGGGGCGGCGCTTGTCCGACATATCACCCGACTACTCATGCCCCAGTCGGGCATCTCGAAAGATCACGTAGCGAGCGAGCCATGGGAACCTTGCCGGGGCGAATATCGTCCGGAGGATTACTTGGAGTTCCGCCCGGATCTGTACATCTAAATCCCGATGCCGAGAAAGAGAGCAGGCGCCAGCATCACCGGAGTAAAGCGAGATCCCTGGGCGAGCAGCACGACAACCGAAACAGTCATGACCAAGGTCAGGGCCAGCAAGAGAAGCCCGAAAGCCCTATTTACTTTTGCATTCTCGTGCGCCATACATCACCCTTCCTTGGATGCCGAATAGCAACGTTCGTTGAATATCTCCAGGGTTGCCGCCCGCACCCGTCCATGCGACTGAAAC
Source organism: Streptomyces globisporus C-1027 (assembly GCF_000261345.2). Classification (NCBI taxonomy): domain Bacteria; kingdom Bacillati; phylum Actinomycetota; class Actinomycetes; order Kitasatosporales; family Streptomycetaceae; genus Streptomyces; species Streptomyces globisporus. The sequence continues at coordinate 2,223,659 of NZ_CP013738.1, forward strand.
TCGTTTTCGTCATGGGCGCCCGCAGCGTATGCCTACTTCTTTTTTCGGTGACGAATGATCAGAGTAGAAACAAGGACAAAGGCAAGACAAATGAACAGCCCGGGAAGTGCCCACCCCTCGGGCACCCACGACCCTTTTCCTTCCGAAGCAAAATTCCACATAGGAACTCCTCTCATATAAGCCCGGGGAGCGAAGAGTTCTTCGCCCCCCGGCTCGTCATCAGGACCAAGCCGCTACGGTCTTGTCCTCTGCGTACGAACCGGCGAACTCACCTGCCGCCACACAAGGAACAGTCCCCACGGCGATCCCTATCCCCCCGCCGGTCGCTGCACCTCGCAGGCAGGTGGTTTCGACTGCCTTACCCACTGCGAGACCAAAAGAGAGACCGGCGGCTTTGCCCCAATCTCCGTCGAGTCCCGCATTCCAGATTTTCCCCACCGTATCGATATCGTTGGCCACACCGATGGCATTGTTGATCCCGTTGCCGACGCCGCTCAGGCTGAGGAGCCCGGTGGGGTCGATGCGGTTGACGGGGTCGCCTGCGGCGTAGAGGTAGGGGTTCTGTTCCTGGCCGGAGGGGTCGGGGGTGGTGAAGCGGCCGATGTTGGGGTCGTAGTAGCGGGCCGCGAAGTGGTAGAGCCCGGTGGGGTCCTGGTAGCCGCCGGCGAAGCGGTAGGGCTGGGGGACCTGTTCGGCGGTGGCGGCTCGCTGGACGCCGCGGGGGCTGTAGGCGTACGTGTTGACCTTCGTGCCCGCTTCGTCCGCCAGGGCGACGACGCTGCCGAGTGCGTCGGTCAGGTAGTAGTGGTTCTTCCCCCCACGGGTCATGGAGTTCAGCGTGCCCCCGGGTTCGCGGTTGAATCCCGTGTCCACTCCGGCCGTTGAGGTGGCGGAGAGGCCGAGGGGACCGTTGTGGAAGAAGGTGTCGCCGAGCTTGATGCGCTCGGACTGGTCGGTGGAGCCGTACTGGCCCGCGTACGTCGTGCCGCCGGTCGTGATCGACGTCATCTGGGAGTGGTCCGACCACTTCATCCCGGTGCGGGTGGACTCCGGGGTGGAGGCGGCGGCCGTCTCGTTGCCGATCTTGTCGTAGGACCAGTTCGTGGCCGAGCCGTTCTTCGCGGTGATCTGCTGGGCGTCGTTGACCGTGTAGGTGGTGCCGCGCGGGCAGCCCTTGTCGACGCCCTGGGAGGTGAGGTTCCCGGCGAGGTCGTAGCAGTACTGCCAGGAGGAGGTGAGCGTGGAGCCCTTCTTCTCCGCCGCGTAGGAGAAGCGGCCGGACGTGTCGTACTCGTAGCTCGTCTTCGTCCCGGCGACCGCGTCCGTCGTGGTGCCGATCTTTCCGCCGTCCTTACCGTCCGGGCGGGCATAGGTGTACGCCAGGTCGACCAGGGTGCCCCTGGGGCTGGTGGCCTTGATCGTCTCCGGGCGGCCGGACTTGTCCGGGGTGACCGTGTGCACCGTGTTGCCCGGGTAGGTCGTCGTGGTGCGGACGTCGTTCCTGTTGTACGCGTACGTGGTGACCTTGCCCTTGGGGTCCTTGAGCTCCTTGAGCTTGTTGACCTCGTTCCAGGTGTAGTCGGTCAGGCCCGCGGGGTTCTTGTAGGTGTCGACGTTGCCCGCCGGGGTGTAGGCGAGGACCGTCTGCGCCCCGTTCTGAAGGGTGCGGACCGTCTCACGGGAGAGGGGGTCGAAGTCGTACTTGATGACTCCCGTGCCGTCCGAGCGCTGGATGAGGTTGCCGTCGCTGTCGTACTCGTAGGTGACGGCCTGGTAGTTGGAGGAGTCGACCTTCTTCACCCGATCACGGTGGTCGTACTCGTAGGTGATGGTGATACCGCGGGCGTCCTTCGCCGACGACACCCTCCCCAGGCCGTCGTAGGTGTAGGTGGTCGTGCCCAGCGGCGCGGGGGCCTTGACCGTCTTCAGGTTGCCCTGGGCGTCGTAAGTGAAGTTCGTGGAGACGGACTTCGCATCCGTCATCTTCGTGGTGACCTTGCAGACCTGGCCCTCGAAGCCGCCGCAGGTGGGGGTGGCCGGGTTGTAGTCGAAGGACTGGTTGCCGCCGCCCGTTCCCTGCACGGCGACGGACTTGGTGTTGCCCGCCGTGTCGTAGGTGTACTTCGTCTTCTCGCCGTCCGCCGTGGTCATCGTCTCGGGCAGGTCCGACCCGGCGATCGTCTGGTAGCCGCTCATCGTGGCGGTCGCGCCGGTCGGAAGCTTGGACGATGTGGGGTTGTTGCGGGAGTCCCACCCGTATGTGGTGACGTTTCCGGAGGCCCCGCCCACGCCCATGGCGTCTTCGGCTTCCTCCACGTTCCGGTTCGCGTCGTACTTCTTGGAACGCGACCGCTCCAGCGCGTCGGTGACCTTCTCGACCTGGCCGTCCGCGTCGTGCTCGTACGTCGTCGCGTGGTTCTCCGGGTCCGTGACGGTCGTCCTGCCGGCCGCCGACGGAGAGGCGGCGGAGTAGGCGTAGGTCCAGGTCGGGCCGGTGTGGCCGGAGCCGCCCAACTCGGTGGCCCGGAGCATCGAGGTGACACGGTTGTGGCCGTCGTAGGTGAAGACCGTCACCCGGCCCTCGTGGGTGGTGATCTTCATCAGGCGGCGTGAGGAGTCGTAGCCGAAGACCGTGGACTTCCCCTCGGTGTCCGTCGTCTTCTCCAGATCCCCGGCAGCGTTCAGATCGAAGACGGCCGTGCGGCCGGTGTGGTCCTTGGCCTGCCACTGGTTCGCGTGCGTCTTGACCAGGTCCACCCAGCGCCCGGAGCGGGTCTCGGTCAGCTTGAAGCCCTTGTGCTCGCCGCCCTCATGGTGCTGGGTGACCGTGATGGCGCCCTTGTTCTTGTCGGTCACCTTGGTCAGCGTGCCGTCGACGTTGTAGGTGTCCTTCGAGCCGGACTTGCGATCGGTCAGCGTGTACGTGCCGTCCGCGTTCTTCTTCAGGTCCTTGGAGTAGCCCTTCGGGGTGGTCAGCGACCCGTCGGACTCCTTCGCGAAGCGGACCGCCGCCCCGGTGGCGTCGTACAGGACCACCTCGCCGCCGTCCGCGAGGTTCAGATAACGCTCGTACTCCTGCCACCACCGCTGCGACACCTTGCCCCATGGGGCGTCCAGCGAGTTGTACGTCCGGGCCAGCCGCAGCTTCTGTCCCACCCCGGCGATCTCGAAGTCCGTGCCCGCCAGCATCAGGTTGCCGGTGGAGTAGTTCACCCGCGCCACCAGCGCATCGGTGATCCGGAAGTCAGATATCTGGTGCCAGGGGACCGACCCCTGACCCTCCGGAACGTACGCGGCCGCGGCCGCCGCCCCCCGGGCCGCCTTCCGGCCGGCCGGTGCGGGCGGTGTACCGGTTGCCGCACGCTCCTCTTCGGCCTCCAGCCAGGCCGCCTTCTGCGCCGAGGGCGCTGCCTCGGCCTCGTTGCCGACCGGCTTGTTGGAGCCGACCTTGACCGGCGGGATCTCCGCCTTCGGGCCACCCGGACCCCAGGCGGACGTCGCCGCTCCGTCAGCAGCCGGGCCTGCGCCCGGTGCCGCCAGTGACGGCAGCGCCGAGGCCCCGAGAGCCGCCACCACCAGGGCGGCGGTCAGAGCGCTTCTGCGCTGGATACGGGCACGTCGAGACGGCGTGCCGAAAGCACGCGAAACCATGCGATCCCCCCACGGGACACGTAGACGCGGCGACCGCGGAGGCGACCGCCGGAAGCCCACACGCTGACACGGCTCCTTCACGTGGCACGAACAATTTCTCGACCAAAAACGCGCAAATGAGCGAGAACAAGCCGACTTTCACGCCCGCTTCGCCCCGAAAAGCACCTAGCCCCAGCGCGACTTTCCCTGTGGCAACTGTTTCAGCGTCAACAAAAGCGGGGCTGAAAGCCAGCCCCGGACTGCGTCATTCCGCGCATCGAAACGCATGAACAGTCAAGGTCGGGCAAAGAAGCACACGACGAGACGGGGGAAACATGGAGCAGCAACAGCGCGGAGCCAGATCCGGCCTGCGGAGGATCGACCGCACTGCCAGCAGGGTCGGCATCGCGCTGTGCTGGTCCCACGCGATCGCCATCGCCCTCACCGCTGCCGAGGCCATGGTCCGTACGGCTACCAGCTGGTGGGTCATCAGTTGGGCGCTGACCGCCGCTCTCTTCGTCATCTGGGTGCCGCTCCGGGCCACCCAGAAGGGGCTCCTCCGAAGGGTCGCCGGCAGCGAGGGCAAGGAACCCGACCCCTGCTCGCCCGAAGAGCCCCCTCACTACGATCGCGCCGCATAGACACACGGAGGTCGAGCGCGTCAGGCAAGCGCAATCAATTCACCTCCCTTGCTGCTGAGTTGAGAAATCGAGCAGCTCTCTCAGCGGCACGGGAGCCCGGTGAGATGCGGAACAGCGGCCATCCCGAATGAGCTCAACTAGTGCGGGGCGACGGAATTTTACGCCTTTCGGTTCCAGTGATTTTCCGTGATCATCTGCACCGATTTACCCCGGAAAACCTGAGATAGCATCAGTCTTCGACCGGCCCGGCCCGATTGCGGTCGGGTTCTGATGACCCCAGGGGGGAATACATGCGGAACCGCTTCATCACTGTCGCCGCGTCCTGCGGCATCGCTCTGGCGATAGCCGCCCCTGCCGCAACCGCCTTTGCCGATACCACCGGTGAGCCGATCGCGGTCAGCGAGGACGGAGTGGCGGTATCGACGGATCAGCTCAGCCCGGAGCAGCTCGCGGCATTCACCGATGAGCCGATCGCGGAAGCCGCCGATATTTCCGGCGATGAGGCAGGGGACGGAGTCACGGCCCGTGCCGCGGCCAAGACGAAGTACCGGAAGGCCCAGTACAAGCGCGGCAGTTCACTGATGTGGACCCGAGACACCGTGTACTTCGGCTACAACGGAAAGAAGGTCACCTCGTCCAAGGGTTGGCAGGAGAGCGGGCACATCTTCCCGAACATCGCGAAGAACAACGGGATCAAGCGCTACCACAACACCGCCTCGACCCATAAGTGGCGTGCCAAGGACACGATCGGCGCAGGGGTGCCCACTCCGTGGGGTGACGTGAAGGCGTATTCGAAGGACTACACGCACTACTTCTCCGGCAGCAAGTCCGGCGCCTGGAGCTGGAAGGTCTGACAGTTCGGCTCACCGACGTACCGAGTGCGGACGTAACGAGATACGGACCGTACCGACGTGGCAGGCGCGGGCGGCTGGGGCGCGTACGTGCGAACCGGCCGCCCGCCGCGCGGGAATCGAGACATCACCAATGATCACCATCACCTCCCTGTCCAAGGCGTACGGCGGCCAGACGGTCCTGGACGATGCTTCCGCGGTATTCAGCCGGGGCAGAGTGAGTTATCTCCTCGGCCCCAACGGTTCGGGAAAGACGACGCTGTTCAAGTGCCTGCTGGGCCTGGAGCGGCACGGCGGGACCGTGGAGTTCTCCGGCCGACCGCTGACGGATGTACGCGAGCACGTCTTCCCCGTGTTCGACGACTGCCCCCTCTACCCTCACCTCTCCGGCTTCGAGAACCTTCGCCACCTGACCGGACGCCGGGTGAGCTGGGACGACGTCAGAGCTGTCGCGAACGGTGCGCTGGACCGGACGAGCCTGCGCAAGCCCGCCCGCGCCCTCTCCTACGGGCAGCGGAAGAAGCTGTACACCGTCGGCCTGCTGATCGCCCGCCCCGCCTACATCGTGCTCGACGAGCTGGCGAACGGTCTGGACTACGACAGTCTGCAATGGCTGCGCGGCTCCATCGAGCGGCTCAAGGAGAACGGCGTCGTGGTCGCCTCCGGCCACCAATTCGACTTCTACGACAAAGTGGCGGACGACGTTTTCGCCCTATCCGAGAAAAGGCTGAGCAGGCTTGACTTCAACCATGATGACGGAGACAGCCTCGAAGCGGTCTATCTGCGCCATCGGGCGCACGCTCCGCAGTGATCTCCGCTACCAGTGGGTCTCACGCCACTTTCTCTACGCCGCGACCTGTTTCGCGGCCGTCATGTCGGCCTTCGCCCTCGGTGCGTACGCGAGCGCTCGCGCGGCGGTCGACAGCCTGCACCAGGAATGGCAGTTTCTGCACGAGGACGGCGGCTACACCTTTCAGCGGGCCATCGGGAAGAGCCCGGATGCGACCGACGCGCCCTTGAAGGAGACCTGGGAAGCGGCCGGACAGGCCGTCGCCGGTCTCCATCCGGTACAGGGCGCGGTGAATCTGCTCCAGGTGCTCTGCTTCGTCATCGGGCCGATCGTCTTCTTCACCTATGGCGCCATCGCGGCCACCCGTGACGCGCATTACAAGACGCTGAAGTTCCGCGTGGTACGGGAAGGGTATCGGCCGCTCTTCGTGGCCCGGGCGGCCTCCTTGGTGACGGCGGTGACCGCGCTGACCGTCACGGCTCTTCTCTTCGCCCTCGCCATCACCACCGCGGTACATCTGGCGGTTTCGAGCCGCATCGACACCCGTCTTCTGCGCGTGCCCCAGGACATGTCTTTCCCGGACGCGCTTCCCACGCTCACCATGACGGTCACGACCGGGGTCTTCTTCGCCCTGCTGGGAATGTGCACCGCTGTTCTCTTCCGGCGCCCGCTGTACATCCTTCCCCTTTTCGTTGCCGGATTCTTCCTCGTACCGATCCTGAGCCGGTTCGATCCACGCAATCTGCTGATGGTCCTCGCCTACCCGCACATGGAATTCATCGGCGGGTTCGTGCCCCCGGCACCGAGACCGGTGCACGTGCTGCTCGCCGCCTTCCTCCTCCTTGCCGGCGTCGCCGGCATGCTCGCCGTCACGTACGCGGTGGAGTCCCGTCGCTCGGCGTACACGACGTGAACCCCGGGGCCGACCCCGGAGGGCCACCGAAGCCGACCGGTGAGGCCGGTTAGGCTCGGGGACATGGAGAGCCTGCGCATCATCGACACCTGGCCGGTCACGACGGCGGCGGCCGCCGTCGTGCGGGCGGACGGCACGGTCCTCGGCACGCACGGGCCGGCCGACCACCGCTTCCCCCTCGCTTCGGTCACCAAGCCGCTCGCGGCCTACGCGGCGCTGGTGGCGTACGAGGAGGGGGCCGTCGAACTGGACGAGCCCGCCGGGCCCGAGGGCTCCACGGTGCGCCACCTGCTCGCCCACACCAGCGGCCTCGCCTTCGACGAGCACCGGGTGACGGCCCCGCCCGGCAACCGCCGCCTGTACTCGAACGCGGGCTTCGAGGTGCTGGGCGACCACATCGCCAAGGCGTCCGGCATCCCGTTCGCGGAGTACCTGCGCCAGGCCGTCCTGGAGCCGCTGGGCATGACCTCCACGACCCTCGACGGCTCCCCCGCCCGCGACGGCGTCTCCACCGTCACCGACCTGGTCCGCTTCGCCGCCGAGGTCCAGGCCCCGCGCCTCCTCGACCCGCGTACGGTCCTGGAGGCCCAGAGCGTCGTGCATCCGGGCCTCAAGGGCGTCCTGCCGGGCTACGGCCACCAGAGCCCGAACGACTGGGGCCTCGGCTTCGAGATCCGCGACTCCAAGTCCCCGCACTGGACGGGCAACACGTCCTCCCCCGCCACCTTCGGGCACTTCGGCCAATCGGGCACGTTCCTGTGGATCGACCCGGTCGCGGGCGCCGCCTGCGTCGCGCTGACCGACCGCGCCTTCGGCCCGTGGGCGGCCGAGGCCTGGACCCCGTTCACGGACGCGGTTCTGGCCGAGCTGTCCTGAACCGGCTGCCGCCCCGCTCGGGCGGCGTCAGGCATTCGAACCAGACGGTCTTCCCGCCGCCGTCCCACCGCTTGATGCCCCCCCCACTCATCGGTGACGGCGTCGACCAGGACGAGCCCCCGGCCCCCGTCGTCCAGCGGATCGCCCGTGGTGGAGGAGCGTTATGGAGCACGGCCCTGACCTGACGACCGCGGACTGGCGCAAGTCGAGCTACAGCGGGAACACCGGCGGCGACTGCGTCGAGTGCACGGTCACCGGCGGCGCGGCCTGGCGCACCTCCTCCTACAGCGGCAGCACCGGCGGCGAGTGCGTCGAGGTCGCCCCCTCCCACGCCTGCGGCTCCGTCCCCGTCCGTGACAGCAAGAACCCCACCGGCCCCGCCATCGTCCTCGGGGCCCCCGCCTGGCAGGCGTTCGTGGACGGCCTGCGCTGACGAGGGCCCTCGCCCTCAACTCGCCGTGTCGGCCAGCAGCTTCTCGTAGCCGACCAGGCGCACGCAGGCCGTGACGCCCGCGATCGCCTGCTCCAGCTCCTCCGGGGTGGGGAAGCTGGGCGCGATCCGGATCACCGCGTCGTCCGGGTCCTGGCCGTGCGGGTGGGTGGCGCCCGCCGGGGTGAGGACGATGCCCGCGTCGGCGGCGCGGCGGACCACCTCGCGGGCGCAGCCGTCGAGGACCTTCAGGGTGATGAAGTAGCCGCCCTTGGGGTCCGTCCAGGTGGCAAGGCCGGTGGAGCCGAGTTCGGCTTCGAGGATGCGCAGGACGGCGTCGAACTTCGGGCGGAGCTTGGCGCGGTGGAGGTCCATGTGGGCGTGGACGCCCGCCTCGTCCTTGAGGAAGAGCGCGTGCCGCAGCTGGTTCACCTTGTCCGGGCCGATCGTGCGCTTGGCGAGGTTGCCGAGCAGCCAGGTGATGTTGTCGGGCGAGGCGCCGAAGAAGCCGACGCCGCTCCCGGCGAAGGTGATCTTCGAGGTGGAGCCGAAGACGAAAGCCCGGTCGGGGTGGCCGTGGCCGGCGCAGGCGGCGAGCACGTCGGCTATCGCGACGCGCTCGTCGGTCAGGTGGTGGACGGCGTAGGCGTTGTCCCAGAAGATCCGGAAGTCCGGCGCGGCCGTGGGCATCGCGGCGAGCCGGTCGACGACCTCGTCGCTGTAGCTGATCCCGTCCGGGTTGCTGTACTTCGGGACGCACCAGATGCCCTTGACCGAGGCGTCCTCGGCCACCAGCCGCTCCACGGTGTCCATGTCAGGGCCCTGGTCGGTCATCGGGACGGGGATCATCTCGATGCCGAGCCGCTCGCACACGCCGAAGTGCCGGTCGTAGCCGGGTACGGGGCAGAGGAAGGCGATCCGCTCCTGGTCCACCCAGCGGGAGGCGGCCCCCGGCAGCACGCTCAGCAGCGCGTGCACCAGGCTGTCGTGCATCAGCTCCAGGCTGGAGTTGCCCGCGGCCACCAGCTGCTCGACGGGGACCTGGAGCGGGCCGCTGAAGATCTCCCGCAGCTCGCGCAGGCCGTGGAGGCCGCCGTAGTTGCGGGTGTCCACGGATTCGGCGCTGCGGTGCGTCTCGCCGGGCAGGGCGAGCAGCGGTGCGGCGAGGTCGAGCTGGTCCGCGGCCGGCTTCCCGCGCGTGAGGTCGAGGGAGAGGCCCCGCTCCACCAGCTCGGCGTAGTCCTGCTGCGCGCGGTCTCGGTGGGCGGCCAGGGCTTCGGGGCCGGACACGATGGTGTTGATGGCAGATCTCCTTCGCGGGCGAACGCGGGGTGTACGGAAAACGGCGTACGGCAGACACGGCGTACGGGCATACGACGCCGTCTGCACCTTACGGAGGCGCTCGGCTCCGGCAGGCCCCAGGGTCGGTGGCCCGCCTCAGAACCGGTTGCCCGCGATCACACCGTGGCCTGACTTCTCGGCTGACCCCAGGTGGTCTGAACCAAACCTTCGGCGACGGCGGCGCGCATCCGCCTTCCGGAAAACGAAGGAGCGACGCCCCCGTTCCCCTGGGTGCGTAAGGCTGCACCGCAGGAACAGGGGCGTCGCTCCGCCGGAGCGGATCCTCAGACGATCCAGCGATCGCCGAAGCCGCAGTTGGCGATTTCGAGCGCGGTGTCGTCCTTCGCGCTCGCGCCGCCGGTCGGGCGCAGGCACAGGTCGTTGCTGACCGCGTTACGGATCCAGTTGGTCCCGTCCCCGCGAGGGTCGAGCCACCAGAGCTGGTTGTCTCCGGTCGCGTTGCAGTGGAACTGGGTGACCTTCGTTCCCGCCGACCTCGCCTTGTAGTAGCCCAGGTCCAGGCACAGCCCGCCCTTGCTGTTGCGGATCAGGAAGAGGGGCGCGTTCTGGGGCCCGCCGTCCTTGTCCACGATGTCGAGGTTCCACAGCTGGTTGTCGGAGGTAGAGGTTGTGCAGGGGTCCTGGTTGATCCGGCCGTCGATCTCGCCCTTGCCCCAGCCCGGGACGTCCACGCACTGTCCGGTGTCCGCGTTCTTGATCACGGTGTTCTGGACCCCGGAGCGTCCGTTGGCCCACTGGCGGAGCTTCTCGGCGGGCGTCAGCACCTTGGCCTTGACCTTGGGCTTCTTCGCGTCCTTGGACTTCTCCGGCGAGGGCGTCGGCGAGGGCGTGACCGGGGGCTGGTGGACCACGGGCTCGACCGGCTTCTTCTCCTTCTTCTCCTTCTTGCTCGGCGTGGGGGAGGGGGCCGGCGACTGGCTGGTGTAGGTCTCCGGAACCGGAGGGCGTTCGCTGTCCAGCACCGTGCCGGCCGCGTTCTCGGTCCGGGTGCGCTCGGGCTCGCGGTCGTCCTGCCCCGCCAGGAGGAAGGGCACCGCGATCAGGAGCGCGCCGACGATGCCGGCCGCCGCGAGCATCGGCTTCTTGGGCCGGCTGCCGGGCGGTTCGTCGCCCTCCTGCGAGCTCGCGCCACCGCCGCCACCGGTACCGGTCGCGGTCGCCACGGAGGAGCCCGAAGCCGGGCCGTCGGTGCTGACGGTCGCCAGCTCCGCGGTCGGAACGGAAGCCGACGACGCCGACGCCGACGCGGCGCCGGACAGTGCCGCGGCCGGAGCGGCGGCGGGTTCGGCGGTGCCCTCCGCTTCGCCCCGGGGCGCGTTGGCGCGCGTCCCGGTCGCCTCGCCGGTCTTCGCGGCGTCGGGGCCCGTGGCGGCGTTCGTGTTCGCCTCGGCCTTCGTCTTCGCGGGGTCCCCGGACGCCGGGATCTCCGCTCGGGTGGCGGCCTCCGGAGCGGTTCCGGAGACGGGCGCGGCCTTACCGCCGGGCCGCTCGCCGCCGCCCGGCGCCAGTGCGCTGCCGGGGTCCCCGGGGGTTCCGGGCATGGTCACCGATCGGCGGACCGATACCGATGAGCCGCCGGAGTTCCGGCCGTTCCCCGTGCCACCTTCGCCGGTGGACGTGCCCGACCGCGTGGATATGCGGGAGGTTGGATCATGCTCTCTTGCCACCTAAGGTCCTCGCTCTTGTCGGGGTTCGTTGTCGCGTCACGGTCCGGCCCCCACAGCGCCCGCGCAGCGCTCCGGCCAGTGGCCGGTGCCCTTGGGCGTCGCTTCGGGTCCGGCTGCGACGGCTTCCAGCCGGGCGAGCACGGCCCGATCCCCCTCGGGATCGGGCGCGAGCGCCCCGGCAGGTCCGGTGAGTTCACGCAGATGGATCTGCACGCCGGGCTGCGCGCGGCGGACGGCCAGCACCCGGAAGAGCGTCCCGGGGGCGAACACCACCTCCTCCGGCCCGCGCTGCTCGGAGAACTGCCGCACGCGGCGGCCGGCCACCGACCAGATGACATAGCTGTCACCCGGCGGCGGTGCGGTGCCGGCGTCCAGCCGCACGGTGCTCAGCAGAGCCGCGTCGCGCAGCAGTGTCCCGGGACGCGGCGGTCCGGGATGGCCGCCGTCTCCGGAGGCGGTGGTGCCGCGCAGCACCGCGCCCCGGTAGGACGGCATCCGGTTCAGTGCCGAGGCCACACAGGCGCCGTACGGCAGCAGGTCCAGCTCACGGTCGCGCAGACTCCAGGTCAACGCGCCATGGCTGAAGGGCCCTTCCGAAAGGTGCAGGTACATCCGCAGCGCGATGAGATCGGCGCGGGCCGCCTCCTGCTCCTTTCCGCGCAGCGCGGGCATCCGGGCGAGCGCCCGTGCGACGGCCGCGCCGTGCCGGTCCCACATGTCGCCCGCGAGCGCGCGGAAGGCGGTCCGCTCGGCCTCGGAGCTGCGGTGCCCGGGGTCCAGCAGGACCGGGGGAAGCGGAGCCTGCACGGCCTCCGCGCCCTCGTCCTCGTTGCCCTCTCCGTCCTCGGCCTCGGCCTCGGTCACGTGGCCGGTGTCGGGAGTGTCGGGGGCCTCGGGATCGGGAGCGCCTCGGACCTCCGGTGCATCCGGTACGGGCGGTACGTCCGGAAGCCGGGCGGCACCGGAGTCCGACGAGGCGGTCGAGGTGAGCGGCGCCGTTGCGGGCACGGGGTCGGAGGATTCGGCCACCACCCGGTGCGGCGGTCCCGGCGGGGCGGGCGCCGGCTCCGGATCGCGTACGTCCGGGCCTTCGGAGCGGGGAGCGGCCGGGGCGACCTCGGTGGCGTCCGGTCCGGTGGACGGTTTCGGGGTGGGGGCGGCTGCCGGACCGTCCGGAACCGCGGAGATTCCTGGGGCTCCGGCCTCTGCCGAGGTCTTCTCGTCGTCCGCTTCCCCGGGGTCGGGCGCGAGGATCGACGCGCCGCCCGCTTCCGGCTGCCCCGGCCCCCCGGGGGGCGCGGATCCGGCGTCCGCGTCGGGGCTCTCGTCGCCGTCGGGGCCTTCGGGCGCCCCAGGTGCGGGGTCCTTCCGCTCGGCACCGGACCGGCCCTGCCCGCCTTCCGGTTCGGAGCCGTCGGTCGCTGCGGAGCCGTCGGTCGTGGCGGCGTTCCCGGTCGTCACGTCGGTGGCCAGGCCGCCCTCGGCGCGTTCGTCCGGGCCGGAGGTCTCAGCAGCTCCCCCGTTGTCGTCGCTTCGGGTCTCGGCCGCAGCTCCCGCGCGGCCGCCTTCGTCGAGGCCTGGGGGCCGTACGGGGTCTTCGTCCCGACCGGCGGCGCGGGCTTTCGGAGCCGGGGCGTTCGCCTCCGGGGCCTTCGCCTCCGCACCGTTCGCCTCCGGGGCGTTCGCCTCCGGCTCCCGCGCTTCGGGGCGCCCGGCCGGGCCGGTGTTCCGCCCCGGGGCCTGGGGCGCCGGAGCAGCATGGGTGCCGAGCCCAGGGCCCGCGGTCGTTCCCGACGAGCGGGCCCGTCCGGCGAACCCCGTCGGAACGCGGTCGTCCGACCAGTCGAACGTGTCCGCCCGTCGCTCCCGCTCCCCACGCGCCGCGCTCCTGCCGGACGCGCCGGACTTGCCCGGGGTGGCCGGGGTGCCCGAGCCACCCGCAGGTGCCGACGTGCCCTGCGCGCCCACAGTTGCCGAGGTGGTCGGCTTGCCAAAAGGTGCCGACGTGCCCGGGGCGCCCGAGCCGCCCGAGGTCGCCGGGCCGCCCGGCGTGCCCGCCGTACCCGGCACGCCCGAAGTACCCGCGGTGCCCGCCGTCGTGGGCGTACCAGGTGCCGGGCGCGCACCGGACGGACCGCGTCCGCCCGGCGTACCCGACGGGGCGGAGGCGGACGGCGTACCGGAGGTGCCCGCGGCCGTCGAGGCGCTCGCCCCCGTCTCCGTACCGGCGGCCATCGCCTCCCTGAGCTCCCGTGCACGTTCCGTGCGCGCCGCTCTGCCCCCGATCTTCGCGGGCGGGGCCGGGGCGGACCCGGAGGCCCGTCCCGGCTGGTGGGGCACCGCGGGTTGTCCGGACTGGGTACGCGGGCCCGGGCCGGGGCGCTCCGCCGGTCCGGACGACGCCGGGCGCTCGGAGCCCCGTGCATGAGGCGGCGGTGACAACGATGCCAGCGGGGTGGCTCCGGGCGGAGGGACCGCACCGGCAGCGGCGGGACGGCGCGGGGCCGTCTGCCCGGACCGGACCGGGGCCGGGGCGGCGTGGCGCAGGGTACGCAGTCCGTACTGGGCCGCCAGCCGCCGCAGTTCGCGTCCGCCGTCGCGGGCCACACCGTGCACATGGAGGACCGTGCGGCCGCGCAGGTCCGGCGCCAGGGATTCCAGCACGTTCGACAGGACCGGCCACAGCGAGGCGTCGAGGAGTTCACCCGGCATGCCCAGCTCGATCATGGGACCGGCCGGGTCCACCCGGCGGGCGGTGGGAGACAGCGCCGGGCCGCCGCGCGGCCCCACCCACATGCCGGCCCGGGTCACCGTGAGCTGCCAGTCGTCGGTCAGACCGACCACGCCCTCCTCCGGACGTGCAGGCCCCGGCAGCGGAGGGCTCCAGCGCAGCAGCCGGGGCGGCCGGGCGCGGCCCTCCGCGTCCGGCGGGGAGCACCGGACCGCGTCCACGAACGGGATCCACGCCGGAGTGCCGTCCGGCGTCGCCAGGACCGACCGCACGGAGTAGGTGCCCATCAGGCCGGCGGCCGCGACGAGCGGCAGCCCGGTCATGACCTCCACGTCGATGTCCAGCCGGTCGGAGACCGACTGGGCCAGCGGCAGCAGATCGCGCCGCCCACCGGGCACGAGCCGCACGTCGACCTGGACGTCGTCCGGGAGGGCTTCGAGCACCTCGGCGACCTCCTCGGCGGAGATGTCCTCGCCGAAGGGCACGCCGACCACCACGGTCAGGCGGCGGGGGTCGACCGGTACGGCGTGGTAGAGGTCGCCGGGCCGGGCCGGCGCGGCTCCGGACGGACGGACCAGCACCCCGGCAGGTATCTGCTCGACGACGCAGCCGCCCGCCAGGGCCGCCGGCAGGTCGTCGAGCGCGGACTGCCAGGACGGCTGCGGGCTGCGCGGGCCCAGGGGTTCGGGCCGTTTCCCCGGCGCGAACCGCCACCAGGCACCCGCCGAGGACCGCCGTCCGGCGCCTTCGACGGACGGGATGAAGAGGGAGCCGCCCGGCACGACGAGCGGCGGCCCGTCCGGCGCCTCGACCTCCATCCGCCAGGCGTCGGCGATGCGGCGCGCGGTGGCGGGCCGGCCCTCGGCGTCATGCCCCGCTCCGGGCATGACCAGCCGTACGCTGTCGGCCCCCGACTCGCTCAGTGTGTCGAGCAGTTCGCTCAGCTTCGGCCAGAAGGCGGCGGATCCCGCACCCTCGGCGCCCGCGATGACGGTCACGGTGTCCTCGTCCGCACGCATGGTGCGGGCCAGGTCGGCGACGTCGGCCGGGGTGAGGGTGTCGTCGGAGAAGGTCCGCAACAGCAGCAGTCCGTCGTGGTCCTCGACCAGGAACCCCTCCTCGGCCTCACTGTTCGGTCTGCTGGAGGCGGCAGCGGTGCGGTCGCGCCCGGCACCGGTGGAGGGTCCGGTGCCGCGTCGGCGTGCGAAGACTCCTCTGCCCTTCATGCCCGGGCCTCCGTTCCGGCCGGGGACACGGCCGTTTCCGTCCGGCCGGGCGCGTCGGCGACGAGCCGGTCGGCGTCGGTCACGTGGACCGCCAGGATGCGCGGCGCGCTCGGCCCCTCCGGGCTGTCCGTGCTCACCGCCCTGGTCTCGCCGCGCTCCTGGGCGGCGATCTCCTCGGCCAACGCCTCCGTCTCCATGATCATTCCGGCCGGTCCGGTCGGGTTGAGGTAGAGGGAGTGCCCCTCGGGCAGCCCCGCGACCACGTCGGCCACCGGGACCAGCCGGGCGGCGAGCGATCCGAGGGCGCGGAGGTGGGCCGGGCTGGTGAAGACAGGGACCACGGGGTCGCCCTGGGCCGACCGGAGGGCCGTGGGCTCGCCGTCGGAGCCGACGAGTACCGCGACCTTCGACGCGGCCAGGGTCCGCAGGACCTCGGCGGCCGGTCCGTAACCGGTGACAGCGCGCTGGACGGCGGACTCCACGGGGTCGGTGGCCCTGGGCCAGCCGAGCGCCGCCGGGGAGGGGCGGTAGTCCGCGTTGTCCTCCCACGCCACGATCGTCCCCGCGGCGTCGGTACGCCACCGGCCGGGAACCGCCCAGTCCGGCGGCGCGCCCCGCCCCGACCACGCGGCGTCGGGGACGCTCAGCCAGCGGTCGGGCAGCTCCCGGGCCGCCTCGACCACCTCCGGGGGCGGCTCCGGCTGCGGACCTGCCGGGGCCACCGGCCCGTCAGGGGCGGGGGCCGGGTCCGCCGGCCCGCCGGCGGTCGCAACCGCTTCGGCCGCGGCGGGTCCCGGCACCGGTATCGCCGGATCGTCCTCGGCCGCGGGGAGGGGCTCGGGTCCGGGCGCGGGAGGTATCTCCGGGACGGAGCTGTCGACGTACTCACTCACCGGCGGGCACTCCAAGAACAGAAGACATGAGCCATTGCTGCGAACTCACCCTCATCAGTTGACAGTCCGGTGATACGGACGGCCGGGCCGGGCCCTCTGCCGTGGTGCGCACGGAGGGGCGTGCGGGCGGCAAGCGGAATCGCGGACCACACGAGGTTCTGCTCACGGATGAACCGTACCCGCACAAAGTGGAGTTAGAGGAGTCAGATCCGTACCGCCCTGCCCTCTTCACCGCCCGGTCCTGCCCTCCGTGGCGTCCGGCCCTGCCCTGCCACCGCCGACGCGGGGGGCCGGGGGCCCGCGGGCTCAGCTCTCTCCCCGGAAGAACTCGGGCCGCTCCTCGGCGGATCCAGGGGGCCAGGGGGTGGCCTCGGAGCCGCCGCCGGCCGTCGGCCCGGGTGGCCAGGCGTCGGCCTCCTCCAGGCGGGCGAACTCCTCCAGCTCGGCCTGGGCCGCCAGCAGGGCGCTCGCCGTGACGAGTTGCCCCACGGGTGCGGAGGAACTGAGGACCAGCACCTCCTTCCCCTCGGGGAGCCGGTCCAGGAGGTCGGGTACCAGCATCATCTCGTGCGGCGGCA
Source organism: Streptomyces globisporus C-1027 (assembly GCF_000261345.2). Taxonomy (NCBI): domain Bacteria; kingdom Bacillati; phylum Actinomycetota; class Actinomycetes; order Kitasatosporales; family Streptomycetaceae; genus Streptomyces; species Streptomyces globisporus. Next base: position 2,240,247 of record NZ_CP013738.1, read on the forward strand.
GCCTGTCCTGGTCCAGGGTCGGGGAGGCCGGAAAGACCGGCACGGCCTGGGTGCCGTCCTGCGCGTCGGTGACCGCCAGGCCACCCACCTCGTCGAGGCACACGGCGACTTCGGCGTCGGCGACCATCAGGGCGAACAGATCCTCCGAGGCGTATCCGGTGGCGACCAGCTGCACGGCGGCGTCCACGGGGCTGACCGGCGGGGCCCAGCCGTGTGCGTCGGGCGACGGGCGGTACTCGGTGTTCTCCTCCCACTCCACGATGTCGCCCTGGGTGTCGCTGCGCCAGCGCCCCAGGATCGCCCACGGAGGCGTGGGCTCGTCCTCGTCGCCGGTCCAGTGCCGGTCGATCACGGACAGCCAGTGGTCGGGGGCCGCCTTCGCGGCCTCCACGTAGTCCTCGGGCGGCTCCCGGAACCCCGGTCGGCCCCGCAGCACGGCGGACGGGCCGCCCTGGACACCGGAAGGGCGCGGTCCGGAAGCAGCGGGCCCGTCGGCCGTCTCCGCGTCGGCGGGGCCGTCGGGCTCGCGGTCCGGTGCACCTGAAGGGCTCGTCATCGGGGCAACTCCATCGGTTCGCTTCGTGCGTCGTACGGGGGCGGTCAGCTCTCGGAGCGCGCGGAGGCTTCGCGGCCGGTCTCTTCGGCGGGGTCCGGGAGGGGGGCGGCGGGGGAGGAATCCGGCCCGCCCGCCCCGGTGGCCGAGGGCTCCGGGTCGTCGGCCTCGGCCTCGGTGGAGCGCCGCGGTTCTTCCGGCGTCGCCCCGGCGGCCTCGTCGACCGCCCGGCGCAGGGCGTCGGTCTCGACGGTCATACCGACCGGCCCGGAAGGGTTGACGTAGAGCAGGTGGCCCTCGGGCAGACGTTCCATCACCTCGGTGACCGGCGCGAGTTCGTAGCCGAAGCGGCCGGCCGCGTGCAGATGGACAGGTGAGGAGAAGACCGGTACCACCGCGGTCCCGTCGGGCGAGACCGCCGACAGCGGTACGCCGCCGGGCGCGAGCAGGACGGCGACCTCCGCCGTGGCCAGCGCCCTGGGGACCGCCTCCCCCGGACCGTACCCCGTGGCGGAGAGCTGCACCGCCTCGTCCACCGGGTCGGTGGGGGCGGGCCAGCCGAGCGCCTGGGGCGAAGGCCGGTACGCCTCGTTCGGCTGCCACTCCTCGATGTCGCCGTCCAGGCCGGACCGCCACCGGCCCACCACGGCCCATTCCGGCGGATCGCCCTCGCCCGCCCATGCCGGGTCGACCATGCCGAGCCAGTGATCGGGAGCGAGCCGGGCGGCCTCCCTGATCTCCTCGGGGACCGGCGGCGCGGCGTCGTCGCCGGTCGCGGCCGGTCCTGCGGCAGTGCTGTCGTTCATGGATTCCTCGCTGGGATCAGGCACGGACGTCGTTCAGTATGCGGCGGATCCGGTCGGCCAGGCTGCCGGGGGGTACCAGGCTCCGGGCCCGGAACCAGTCGTCGACCAGGTGCTCCAGCCGCTCGGGTGTCAGTGGGGCGGCCCCTGACGCGGTGTCGGGACCGAGCGCCGACAGGAGGCGCAGGGCGTCCTCCAGGACGATGTGGTGCTCCCGGGCCCAGGCGGCCACCGCGGGGTCGGCGGGATCAGCCGGTCCGGACAACTCCTCGTCCCCGAAGGGGTGCAGAGCGTGTTCGTCGGGGAACAGTCCGTCGACCGCGACGTGCTGCCTCAGTTCCGCCTCGGTCAAGGGGGCGATCCTCCAGTAGCGGCCCCAGTTGTCGACGTAGTCGAGGTCGGCCGGCTCCGGGGCACCGGCCTGCCGCAGCCGGTCGAGGACCAGTTGGCTGCCCCGCATGATCTCGTCCAGACCGTGGTGCTCCGCCTGCAGCATCTCCGCCATGAGGGCGAGCCGGACCAGCCCGAGGTCGATGTCGAGGCCCCATTCCTGGCGCATCTTCACCGCCTGCGACATCAGCCGGTGAGCCGAACCGGAGGTGGCGGCCCGCACGAGGGCGCCCCTGTCCTCCGCCTCCGCCTGCGGGACGCTGTCCATGGCGATGTCGTACCGGTGCATGCCCGGAATCCACGGGATGCCGTCGTCCGGCATCAGGGCCCGCTCGGCCTCGCTCAGAGGCGGCGAGAGGTCCTCGGCGCGCGCCCGGGTCCGCAGCTCACGCGCGGCCCGCTCCATCCGCCGCTGCTCCTCGGGAGTCCTGTCCGGCTGCCCCGACAACTGCTGGTAGGCGGTGATCGTCCCGGACGGAGGCCTGGCGGCCCGGTACTCCTCGGTGATCACGTCGGGATTGGGGTCGGGACTGCCGAGCAGTTCGGAGATGACTCCGCCCTGGCCGTCCGGCGCCTGGGAGCCGATCCAGAGCATGCCCATGCGTTCCCGCGTGTTGCCCGACTCCACGACGGCGAGGAGCTGGTCCCGGCCGGTGCCGACCGCGCCGTCGACGGTGGGGTCGTCCGAGCCCAGCTCCGTCCAACGGCCTGCCGCGACGGCCCGGTCCCACAGCTCTCGGGTCATCACCGCGAGCTGGGCGTCGACCGCCGCGTGGCCGCCGAGATACCGGCCGAGGCGCTGCTCGAAACGGACGGCCTCGGTCATGTAGCGGATGCGGGCCATGACCCACTCCGGCGCCGGCCGGTCCGCCGCCCGGCGCAGTACGGACGCCGGGGCGACGGACAGGGCGTGCACCAGCCGGTTCAGCCGCTCCTCCTCGTCGACGGCCGTATCGCCGGGTCCTTCCGGAAGCCCGGCCAGATGGCGGTCCCCGTCCGCGACGAGCAGGGCGGGCGGTCCGCCTTCGGTGCGCTCACCGTGGAACGTCACCTCGCCGTCGGGGCCCGCCACGGCCACCGTCACACCGAGACGGCGTGCCGTCGCCGCTGCGAGGGGCCTCATCGGCAGTGTGGTGCCGTCCTGTTGGTACGAGGGGTCGGCGAGCAGCACCCGCAGGCGCTGCACCGGGGCCAGCTGCAGCCGCGAGGCCGGGAGGCGGTCGCCGTAGAGCATGGCCTCCGTGCGCAGGGATATACCGAGGGAGACGCCGGCCCGGTCGAGGAGGGCCAGCGGAAGGTCCTGGCCGCCGTCCAGGGGCGGGATGTCCAGGTCGGACACGTCGTCCTCGGTGACCGTGCCGCCCAGCCAGGCACGGAAGTCCTCCGCCGTGTCGACGCCCGCGTCCCGCAGCCCGTCCGCGGCCACCTGGCGGACCGCGAGCAGGAGGACGTCCGCGGTCCGGTCCCCCTCGCCCGGGGAGTCGTGCAGGGTGAAGAGGGTGCCGTCGAGTTCGGCGGCGTACGGTCCCGTGCGGCGGTAGCCGTCGCGGGGCGCGGTCGCCTCCGGCTGCCGTGTCTCCGACTCGTCGGTCTCGCCGGTGTCGTCGGTTTCGTCGGCGTCGTCGGTGAGTTCGACGATCCGGGGCGAGGTGCCGTCCTGCGCGTTGTAGTAGGCCGGGTGGGGATAGCCGGGCATCTCCCGGAATTCGTAGTCGAGGTAGTCGCGTCCCGTACTGGGCTCCGTCGCGACCTCACGGTTGACGATGCTCAGCGCCGCGCCCGGCGGATAGAGGACCTCCTTCTCGTCGAGCCACGCCGAGAACGGCACCACCGGGCGGGCGGTGGAGTCCTCGACGTATCCGCGCATCGCGTGTTTGTCCCCGGCGTCGCCCATCTCCTGCAGATCGCCCCGGGTGTAACCTCCGGCGGTCTCCCAGCTCTCGGTGGTGCTGCGGAACCGCGGCACGAACAGCGTGGTCGCGGTGAGGAGCGGCGAGTCCTGCGGGATCGCGTCCAGGGACCCGGGCAGCCAGCCGCCCCAGTAGACCGGGCCGTTGAGCGGCGGCAGGATCTCCAGCGCCTCGACCGCCATGTCGACGTGCATGCTCATGTCGTCGTACAGCCGGTCGGCGACGCGGTCCACCCGGCGGCGGATCTCCTGGACGTCCGGACCGGTCGCGTCCGGGTCCAGGTCCCTCAGATCGGACATGGCATCGCTCAAGTCCTCGTCGCGGTCCAGCAGTTCGGGCAGGCCTTGCCCGCTCTCCACGGCGTCCTCACGGACGTACCTCCACACCCGTTGCGCGAACATCCAGCGGCCGACCGCATCGCCGAAGCGCCCGGCGGTGACGTAGGTCTTGAAGAGCTCGTGGTCCTGGCTGGTGTAGAGGTACAGGGCGGTCATATGACCCGGAGTGAGGGCGCGCAGGGAGGCCCGCGCGCGGTCGCCGAAGCGTTCCAGCCACTGGGTGGCCACCTCGGTCCGCTCCTCCAGCTCCTCGCTCACCGGGGCCCCGGTCATCGCCGCGTTCATCGCCGCGACGAGGTCTCCTGGGACGTGGGTGTCGAGGCGGGAGAAGAAGCGCGTCCTCTGGTCGTAGGCCTGGTGGTGCGGCAGGACCGGGCCCATGCCGAAGACACGCGCGGTCACCTGGTGCAGCCGGGCGCCGTCGTGGGCGAGCGCGGCACGCTCCGGCTCCAGGCCGACACCCGCCAGGTGCGAGGCGCGCAGCACCTCGTGCAGGGACTGGGTGTCGGTCAGGACCGACCAGGACAGCACCGCCTTGCGGAAGGCCAGCAGTTCGGGCCCGCTCGCCCCGAGCGCCCGGTACGCCTGGAGCATCCACAGGGCCGGGCCGACCATGCCGCCGACATAGCGGAATCCGCGCGGGTCGTGCGCGAGCCGGTACGCGCCCTGGCGGTTCCCGTTCGGCCGGGGCGGCCAGGGCATCGCGAGCCAGCCGGGCAGGGTCTGCTGCAGGGTGACGGGTCCTCCGTTGCCGTACGCCGCCAGGCCGAACGCCCGGACCAACTGGGGAACCGACGGCCCGCTCTCCAGGAAGCGCGCCACCGCGTCCGGCCGTCCGGCCCACTGCTGGGCCTCGGGGCCCTGGAAGAAGGCGCCGTCCGCCGCGAGCGGACCGTGTCGCTGGGCGAGGGCCTGACGGAGCCGGGAAAGGGCGTGCGCGGCGGCCTGGACGGTCTCGGGTTCGGCGGCCAGTCTCTGTGCCAGCCCCGCCTCGAACTGGAAACTGAAGGTGCGCCAGCTCCGGTCCCGGTAGAGCCGGGCGAACCGCACGGTCTCGGGTGCTCCGGCGACCCGCCACCCGGGCACCGACCAGGGCTGGGTGGCGGGGGCGTCCGTGGCGGGGGCCGGGACGGCGGGCAGGACGGCGTCCGCGCCCGCCCGGGACCCCGGCGGGACCCGCAGGACGGTGGTGGGGCTTCCGTCCGCCGCCTCCAGGAGGTGGATGTCGGCGGTCGGTCCCCCGTCCCCGTCCCGGCCCGGGGTGATCGCCGTGCGACCGGTGGTGAGGTACACGTCCAGGCCGGTGAGGTCGGCGATGTCCGCGGCGCGGCGGACGGCGCGCTCCAGGCTCTCGCCCCCGGGTGCGGTGCCGGCGGGTCCGCCGGTGGCGGTGGCCACGTCACACGCGAGGACGGTGATGCTGGTGAAGCCCGCGGCGGCCAGGTCCGGTCCGAGCAGACGTCCCACCGCCGCGCTGTCGGCGCCGGCGGGCAGGTCGTTCGCCCCGGCGACGGCATAGCCTTCCGGCCCGCCGTGCGACGTCCAGAAGAAGGTGCCGGACGCTCCCGTGGCGGGGAGGGGACGCCGGTGGGCGATGCGTTCCTGGGCGGGTCCGCGGCTCCACTCGGTGTAGTGGGTGGCCTGGGGCAGGCGGCTGTAGAAGGGCTCGCGCAGCGCCCAGTCGCGCCGGGTGAAGGATGCCTTGCCGACGGTCCTGCCGTCCGCATTGATCTCCTGGACGACGATCTGCTGCGTGGCCGGCGCGGTCGCCTGCCCCTCCCACGGGGCATTCCAGTAGTCGTGCCGGGGGTAGGCACGGGTGGCCGTTTCCGAGGGGTCCGCGACGAGGCCGGAGTCCGCGTCGGAGTCCGTCTCGGAGTACCCGTCGACATCCGACAGCTCGACGTCCGACAGGTCGGCGTCGGAGCGGCCGAGGTCGAACACGTCGTCCACCGCGTCCTCGAACACGGCCGGTGCGTACGGCACCGGGCCGGTCCGCGGCACCTCGGAGAGGCCGTCGGGCAGCGGGGCCCTCTCCTCCGCCACCTCGTGCAGCATCGGGGGCCGCCGGTAGGACTCGACGAGGCGTCGGCTGACGACGTCGAAGCGCATGCCCGGCGGGTACAGCGCCTCCCCTTCCGACAGGTGCTTGAGGAAGGGGGCGGCGTCGCGGGCCGTGGAGTTCGCGACCTCGATCAGTCTGCGGTGCGACCGGGCGGGCACGGGCTTGTCGCTCAGCGCGAACTCGACGGCCTCCTCGATCTTCAGCGAGGTACTGCGGAAGAACGCCACCTCGATGGCGCCGTCGCCGTACAGGGGCCCGTTCAGGGCGGGCCGCTCGACGGGCCCGGGCGCACCCCGCTCGCCCCACCAGATGGTCCGGTCGACGGACGGCAGGATCTCCAGGGCCTCGATGGCCATGTCGATGTGGAGCCTCAGCTCGTCGTGGAGCAGGTCGGCCATCGCGTCCGCGCGGCGGCGCAGCGCGGCCAGGCCGGGGTGGGGGGTGTCGAGGTCGGGCAGCTCGGTGAGTTCGGCGTACAGGTCCGCGAACTCGGGACGGCTGACGAGGGTGAGCGGCGGCATGTCCAGCTCCTCCTCGCGCGCCGACTCCCGCAGGTACTGCCAGCTGTGGAAACGCACGAGGTGACGGCTGACGCCCCGGCCCAGCCGCTCCCCGTTGAGCAGCGCCTTCATCAGCCGGTAGTCGTAGGAGCTGTAGAGGTACAGGGCCGTGATGTGGGCGGGCATGAGCTGCCTGAGCGCGGCGGCGCCCCGGTCCCCGTACCGCTCCAGCCATGCGGCCATGGCCTGGAGCCTGGGCGTGGGGCGGGACGGCAGCGCTCCGGCGAGCGCGGCGTCGGCCATCGTGACGAGGGCGTCGGGCACGTCCATCGTCCCGGTGAGCTCGAACGGGAAGGACATGCGGTCCTGGTAGAGCGCCTGGTGCGGCGGGACCAGGGCAGCGGGCGCCCGTCCGTCGTCCTCGCGCGCAAGCAGGCCGTCCGCCGTGAAGGCGTCCACGGTCCAGGTATGCAGCGCGGCCCCGTCGCGGGTGGCGGCTCCGCGTTCGTCGGCCGCGCCCATGCCGATCAGGTGGGAGGCGCGCAGCACCTCGTGCAGCGACTGGAGGTCGTACGGAATCGTCCAGGCGGCCACGGCGGCGCGGAACGGGGGAAGCAGCTCGGACGGCAGGCCGAGTGCCGCGGCCACCCTCAGCAGGTGCAGCGCGGGTCCCCGCTCGCCGCCGACCCGGCGGAAGCCGCGGCTGTCGTGCACGGCGCGGTAGGCGCTGTCCCCGCCGAACCGCCCGCCGCCCTCGGTGAGCGCCTCGTGGACGGGGGCCGGCAGCCCCGGTCCGGCGTAGGACGCGTACACGAACGCCCGCATCAGCCCGTCCAGCGCCTCGGGGCCCGGCGGTTCGTCGAGCAGCCGCTCCAGCTCGGCGGCCGGGTCGTCGGGCGTCTCGTCCGGGGCGAAGAACGCGCGTGCCGCACGCTCTTCCCCGTTGCGGAGGGCGAGTTGGCCGTACAGTCCGCGCACCGCGAGCCCGGCGGCCTCGGCGAGCCGGGGGACCTCGCTCAGCGCCTCGGCGAGCGAGTCCTCCCAGTCGACGCTCGCCTGTCGCCAGGCGCGCTCGCGGTAGAACCCGGTGAACCTCGGTGTGCCCGGCGCCCCGGCGGGGCCCCAGGACGACACCGACCACGGCGTGCCCCGGTCGGCGTCGAGGTCGTCGAGCTCTTCGGGGGCGGCGTCCAGCACCCGGCCCTGGACGTTGAACTGTCCGGGTGCGGGGTAGCGGTGCGCGGTGCGTCCGGCGGCGGACGTACCCGGTGCCGGGACGCGGGGGCCCGTCCAGCCCACCGGATAGGCCGTGACCCACTCCGTGGGCTGCCCGTCGGCGTCCTCCAGCAGGTGCGGCAGCCCGTCGGACACCGCCACCCGGCCGGTGGGGAGGTGGACCGGCAGTCCCGCCCGGTCGGCGATGCGTTCGGCCCGCGCCTGGGCCTCCGCCCGGTTGCGGGGCACGTCGCCGGGGCCGCAGGCGAGCACCGTCACGCTGCCGAAGCCACGCGTGCCGGCCGACCGCAGCAGCCGCCCGGCGTAGGAACCGTCGTCCGTCCGCCGGCCGCCGTCCTCGGTGACGAGCGCGAGCCCGTCGCCGCCGCCGTGCGACGCGAAGAAGAACGTTCCCCCTGTCGTTCCGCCGCCGGGCAGCGCCCGGTGGGTGGGGACGTGCCTGCCGTCGGCGTCGCGTTCCCACGACACGAAGCCCGTGGCGTCGGCCAGCCGGCCGTACTCCTGCTGCCGTTCCGCCCAGTCGGCGTCGTCGAACGACGCGATGCCGATCGTGCTGCCGTCCTGTCGGCGTACGGTCCGCAGCACCGGTGCGCGACGGGACGGCGTCTCCCGGGTGCCGGCCGGGGGCGCGATGTTGAAGAGGTCGTCGGGAGTGCCGGATGCCGTGCCGGTCGTGGCAGCCTCGGTGACGTCGATGCTCTCGTACGCCCGTGTACGCGGGTCGCCGGGGACGACCGTCCGGGTGGTGACGTCGAAGGAGGCTCCCGGCGGATACAGGACCTCGGTCTCCAGCGGCAGCACCACGAACGGGCTGACCTCCCGCGCCGTGGAGTCCGACACGTGGACCAGTCCGAGGTGCGAGTCGCCGGGGGCTCCCTTGCTCCGGTGCATGAAGCCGAGCGCCTCGTCACGCTCCAGCGCCGTGCTGCGGAAGAAGGGCACGGTGATGCGGTTCCGCCCGTACACCGGTCCGTCGGACGGTGGCGCGCCCAGCGGGCCGGGCATGCCACGGTCGCCCCACCAGACGTCTCCGTGCAGCGGGGGCAGGATCTCCAGCGCCTCGACCACCATGTCGACGTGCGACGGAAGCTCCGCGAACACCGCGTCGGCCATCGCGTCCAGACGGCGCCTCAGGGCGGCCACCTCGGCGGTCCGCTCCTGGAGGTCGTCCACGTCCCACATGGCGTCGAACAGGGCGGTGAAACCCCGCTGCCGACGCAGCGTCATCGGGAGCAGGTCCGCGGCTCCGACCTCCGCCATCTTGCTGGTCATCGTCCAGGCGTTGAGACGGACGAGTCGACGCCCCATACCCGCGCCGAACCGCTCGCCGTTGAGGAACGCCTTCATCAGACGGTAGTCGGCGCCGCTGTACAGGTGGATCGCCGTCAGATGGGCGGGCGACAGCCGCCGCAGCGCGTCCCGGCCCGCGTCGCCGTAGCGGTCGAGCCAGGCGAGAAGCGCCCGGTTCCGGGCGGTGTCCGGGCTCAGCGTGCCGGCGAGCGCGGCGTCGGCCAGCTGCGCGAGGTCATCGGGGAGGTTCAGCCCGCTGCGCGTGATGTCACGGCCGAACGTCATCCGCTCCGCGTACAGGGCGACGTGCGGCGGGACCGGTGCCGCGGGACGGTCCGACCGTCCCTCGCCGTCCGCGGAGCCCGCGATGAGCGCGCCGGCCGCCCAGGTGTGGAGTCCGGCGCCGTCGCGCAGCGCGGTGTCGCGCTCCGCGGCGGTTCCCCCGCCGGCCCGGTGGGAGGCGCGCAGGATCTCGTGGAGCGACTGGAGGTCGGCCGGGATCGCCCAGGCGATGAGCGCGTCGCGCAGGACGGCCAGGCTGTCCGGTGCCGCGCCGAGCGCGGCGTAGGTGCGCAGGAGGCGTAGCGCGGGGCCGTCCTCGCCGCCCACGCGGCGCATGCCGCGGCTGTCGTGCACCTCGCGGTAGGAGCTGCCCGGCGTGTAGCGCCCCTGCCTGCCGGGCGGGCGGGCCAGGGTCTCGGCCGTCTCGCGGGGCAGGCCGTGGCCCGCGTGGGCCGCGTAGGTGAACGCGGTCATGAGCGCGGCGAGGGTGAGCGGCCCGGGCGGGGCGGTCAGCAGCCGCTCCAGCGTCGCGGCCGGGTCGCCCGGGGGTGCGTCCGGGGCGAAGAAGGCGCGCAGGGCAGCCTGCTCGCCGTGGCGTGCGGTGAGTTCGCCGGCCATGCGGGACACCGCGTCGCGCGCCGCCTCGGTGAGCCCTGCGGCGCGGCCCGTGTGCGCGGCGAACGCGAGCTCGAAGGCCGTGCTGCGACGCTGCCACTCCCGGTCGCGGTACAGGGCGGCGAACCGGGCCGTGCCGGGCGACCCGGCGGGACGCCAGGACCGCAGGGCCCAGGCCGGGCCGGTGGCGGCTGCGGGCACCGGTCCGGTGGCCGCGGGCGCCGCATCGGCGGGGTCACTCCCCGGGGCGTCGTCCTGGTCCGCCGTGGACACCGGGGTGGCGTTGATGCGGACGGCGGACGGATAGGCGATGTCCGGCCGGCCGCTCTCCCCGTCGGCTTCCCGGGCACGGCGGGGCGCGCCAGTCGTGAAGTGGAAGGTACCGGTGCCGGAGTCGTGCCGGGCCGAGTGCTCGGGCCAGGCGGAGGGGCCGGTCTTGACCGCCCCGCCGGGCGTCCCCGTCGCGGCTCCCTGGGTCGGCCGGGGCTTCCAGATAGTCCTGGTCCACTGCCCCAGCTTCTTCTCCCGCAGGGCGGTGATGTGCAGCGGGTCGAACGGGTCGTCCTCGATCAGGTCCAGGGGTCCGGAGTAGCCGAAGGCGCTGCGGCCGGTGCGGTCGGTGAACGGCTGGGTCCGCCGCGCCCTGCCGCCCGTGAAGCCGCTCATCGGGAAGACGACGGGGACGTCGACGCCCGCGTCGGTCACCAGCGGAGCCAGGTCCAGCAGCGCCCACAGCTCCTCGTCGGGGACGGGCAGCGGGGCGTGTCCGGGCAGGTGGATGACGACGCCGCCGTCGTCCGCCCGGGTCCCCGTCCAGATCACCAGGGACTTTCCACCCGGCTCCGTGGACCTCCACTGGGCCGGGTGGGGAAGGGTGAGGACGTCGTTGCCGGCCTTGATCCGCGCGTACCACTGGCCGCTCTCCACGCCGTTCGGGGCGGGCCGTCCGCTCCAGTTGTAGCCGGTGGGCTCCGTCCCGTCGGTGAGCGTCTGCCCAAGGGCGCCCAGTTCGCGGAGGTGGTGGGCGGCGAGCTGGTGCGGGTCGGTGATGTCGATCCGGCGGGCGTGGGCCCGTACCGCCAGGAACGTCAGTTCCGCCGTCGTCGCGTCGCTCCACACCTCCGTGCCGGCGAGGTGGAGGGCGCGGCGGCCCAGGCTCTCCTGCTGCGCCGGGTCCAGGCGGAAGAGGACCAGGTCGGCGCCGGCCACCATCGCCCAGAAGGCGCGGGTGATGTCCTTGGGCCGCAGGGTGACGGGTTCGGGGAGGCCCACCGCGTCGCGGACGAGGTCCTCGCCCTGGCTGCCGGAGAGTTCGTCGACGGCGTACGTCAGGGGGGTGTCCGGCAGCATCCCGGAGAGCGTGCTGTCCGGCTGCGCGCCGATCAGCTGCCGGGCGGCGTCCAGGACGTTCCGATAAGCGTCGCGGCCCGGGGAGTCGCCGCCGACGCGCCGGGCGAGGAACGTCCACAGCTCCATCCGGAACGGGGTGAACCGCCGCATGCCGGGGTCGTTGGCGCGCAGGGTCTCCAGCGCGGCGATGCCCTTCAGCGCCCGCTCGTACCCGCCGCCCGGCACCCAGCGGTCGTCCTCCACCGCGTGGTCGAAGACCAGGCGCAGCGCGCGGACCAGCCGCAGGACGGTGGCCCGGACCTCCGGCGGCACGGTGTCCGGATCGCCGTGCAGGCCCGCGATCACGGCCAGGCGGTCCAGTTCGGCGTCGGTCGGCTCGGGGCGGACGCGCACCAAGCGGCCGACCACCCCGCCGGGGGTGTCCTCCAGTACGTAGGAGTCGTCGTCCAGCGCCGCGACCAGGGTCGGGCCTTCGACCTCGCGCCGGCCGGCGTTGGCCGTGTGCTGGATGAGGGAGAGCTCGTCCAGCGGGTCCTCCACGGGCGGTACCGGTCGGCCCTCCTGCTGCGGGTCGCGGTGGTTGCCCGCCGACGCCGAATAGCAGACCTGGAGGCCGATCCGGTGGCCGGGCGGCAGTTCTCGGACCTCGCGCAGTCCGCCGATGTACGCCCCGCCGTCGGCCGCGGTCAGCGTCACCGTCGAGCCGTCGCGCAGGACGATGGCCAGCACACCGGGAACGCCGTGCCCGTAGTAGGTGTAGATCGCGGGGTCCGGGGTGTACGGCTCGGTGCTGACCAGCTGGTCGCCCAGGGTGGTGGCCGCGTAGTGGATCCGCTGCCGTCGGCGGAAGAGCCCCCGCAGCAGTTTCTCGCGCTGGTCCAGGTCGTCGGCGACCGACACCCTGCCGTACCGCTCCCGGCGGTCGAAGACAAGGGGCAGGGTCGCCACGTCGCTGTCGCGGAAGGTCCTGCCCTCGACCGAGGTCCACTGCCGGTCCTCGTAGGGCGCCGGCACCGCGGGGGGATCGAACGGCACCCAGTCGCCGTGCCAGCCGGCGGGGTCGTGGACCGTCATCGTCGGGATGCGCGCCTGGAGCGCCGAGTCGTGTCGGAGCCGCCCGTCGCCACTGGGGGCCCACACCCGGCGGCCGAGCCGGCCGGCGACCGCGCGCACCAGGTCCAGGTACTGCGCTCCGGCGTACGGGATCGCCAGGACCACCGGCACGTGGGGCGGCAGAGCGGCCAGTTCCGGATCGGTGGCCAGCTTCTCCGCGAACGCCTCCGGGGTCAGGCCCTGGCCGTCGAGGGAACGGTCGCCGACCAGATAGGCCTCGCTCCCCCAGGGTGCGGGCTCGTCCGGCTCCCGGGCGGCCTGTCCGTCCACGACCTCCCGTACCCGGTCGGTGCGCACCCGGTCGGTCCAGGCGCCGGTCAGATCGCGTCCGAGCACCTTCCCCGCGCCGTCCCGCAGCACGGTGGCCGGGTCCTGGAAGGGGTCCGTCCCCAGGTCGGCCGGGGACGGCGGCCCGAAGAAGGCCGGCTGGTCCTGGCCGGTGGCGGTGGCGGTGGCGGCGGTCAACCGGCGGGCGGCGGCGGTCCATCGGCCCGGGGCGTTGGTCGCCGGGTCCGGCAGGGCGACGATGCCGAGCGGGGTCTTGGGGCTGGGGGCGGTGAGCGCCATCGGGGCGCTGTAGCCGTAGGCGGGGCGGCCGGTGCGCTGCGAGAACCGCTGCACCAGCTCCGGGCTCAGCGCCCCCGGTCCGGTGGTGAGGAACAGCACCGGAATGCCGAGAGAGACCGTGCGCAGGGCGGGCGCCAGATCCAGCAGGGCCAGGAACTCGTTCTCCGGTACGAGGACGGGGGGGCGGCCGGGGAGGTGGAGGACGGGGGTGCCGGCCGGGTCGACCTCGATGACGTTGAGGAGGGGCATGAGCTTGCCGGGGCCGGCCCATTCGGGTGTGAGCTGGTGGGAGACCGTCCCGTCGGGCCGGCGCAGGGTGCTCCAGTCGATCCCGGCGGGGGCGGTGGCGCCGGACCAGTTGACTCCCTGGATGTTGGGGCCCTGCCGGAGCAGGGACGCCGGGCCGAAGGCGCCGCTCTCCGCCAGCTGGAACGCGGCGAGCAGGTCGTGGTCGGTGGCGTCCATGCCCTGGGCGATCGCCTTGGCCGACACCGCCCAGACGGCTTGCTGCTGGTCCCGGCCCCAGGTGGTGGCGGGGTCCAGATGGAGGACCTTGCGGCCCATGGCCTCGCGGGCGGCGGGGGTCATCGGGCGGAAGAGCTGGGCGGCCCGGGCCGTGGCCCACAGCGTGGACGCCACGTGGCGCGGGGTGAAGGCCGCCTGGGGTGGCAGCGACTGCACGTGCCGGATCATCTGCTCGCCCGCGTCCGCCAGTTGCTTCAGGGTGATCTGAAGCGCGGGCGAGGGCACGGCGTCGGTGAGCCGTGCGTCGAGGTCGGCCTCGACGCGGGCGGCCGCGTGGTCGAGGAGAGCCCGGTATCCGGCCAGGTCCGGGGCCCGGCCGGTGTGTTCGCGGACGAAGAAGTCGAGCAGGTCCCTGCGGAACGGGGTGAAGGCGTTGAGGGCCGGGTCGTTGGCGCGGAGGCGTTCCAGCGCGCCGATGGAGCGGAGCGCCCGTTCGTAGCGCCCGCCGGGGGTGGCCCGGTCGTCCTCGATGGCGTCGCCGAACACCGCCCGCAGGGCGCGTACCAGCCGGAGCGTCGCCTCCCGGGTCTCGGGCGGCACGTCGCCCGGGGTCCGGTGGAGTCCGGCGACGCCCGCCAGCCGGTCCAGCTCACCGTCGAGCGGTTCGGGGCGGCGCAGCACGCGGCGGCCGTGTCCGCCGTCGGCCGCGCCCATGATGAAGCGCCGGGTGTCGTCCATGCCGGTCATCCGGGTGGAGCCGTCGGTGTCGCGGCGGGTCAGGTTGGCGACGAGCTGGTCGAGCGGGACGTCGCCCAGCGGGTCGTCGACGTGCGGGACCGGGGCGAACGACGGCTGCGGCCGGGCGGGGTCGCCGTCCGAGGAGCTCCAGCAGACCTCCAGGTGCATGCGGTGGCCCGGCGGCAGTTCGCGGACCTCGCGCAGCCCCGCGATGTATGCGGCCGCCTCGTGCTTGCCCAGCCAGACGGTCCGGCCGTCGCGGAGCGGGAGCTGCATCCGGCCGGGTTCGCCGTGGCCGGCGTAGACGTAGGCGGCCGCGTCCATGGAGACCGGTTCGGAGGCCGTCTCCTGGGCGCGGGTGCCGGCGGGCGTCCAGTGGACGAGCCGGCGCATCCTGCGCAGGGCGCGGAAGTTGCGCTCGCGCCGCCGCAGCGCGTCCCCCCGGTGGACCGCGATCCGGCCGAACCGCTGGTGGTTCTCGTCGGCCAGCGGACGGGTGACGACGTCGCTGTCGCGGAACACGGTGCCGTCCAGCGCCGTCCACGTCCGGTCCTCGTGCGGTCCGGCCGTCGGCGACGGGGCGACGGACACCCACGCCCCGACCGGTGCGTCGGGGTCGGGGTCCATCGTCACCAGGACGTGCGCGTCCCCGGTGCCGTCGGGGACGATCCGGCCCACGCCGCTCGGCCCCCACACGGTGCGGCCCAGCCGGTCGGCCACCGCCCTGAGCGTCTCCAGGTACCGGTCGCCGGTGTACGGGACCGCGAGGACGACGGGCACGTCCTTCGGGAGCTTCGCCAGCTCCGGGTCGGCGGCCAGCGCGTCGGCCACCGCCCCCGCGTCCAGGACCCGGCCGTCCGGCGTCCGCACCCGCCCGTCCTCGCCGTCGGCGGTGACGACGTACGCGGTGTCCGGCCAGGGTGCGTTGTCGGTCGCGACGACCTTCGGTGCGGTGCCGGGCCGGCGCTCGATGGTCCGCAGGGTCCCCGGGAGGACACGGCTGACGTTCTTCCCGGTCCAGTTGCGGCCCTGCGCGGCGCCGGACGGCCCGGTCAGCAGGGTGTCCGGCGCGAGCAGTGGATCGTTCGGCCCGGTGAACGCGCCGGTGGCCGGTTGGGGCGCGGCGGTGGTCGGCGCGGTGGCGGGTGCGGTGTCGACGGGGGCGAAGAAGTCCGGGCCGGCGATGGCCGTGTCCCAGGCGCGCACGCTGTGGTGCTGCGGGGTGATCGCCATCCCCGACAGCTCCAGGTCGACCCCGACCGATCCGGCGGCCGAGAGCAGCAGGAACTGCAACGCCACCGGCAGCGGCGGTTCGGCCTGCCCGTTCGCGGTGAAGTACCCGCTGACCGCCGTCCGCAGGTCGCTCCAGGTGAGCGGTGCCGTGAAGCCGTTGGCCGCACGGGTCCGCTCCAGGGCCCAGAAGCCCCGCAGCAGCGCTTCGAACGCGGTCGCGTCGTTCTCCAGCAGGGGGCCGTAGACCAGCCGGACCGCCCGGACCCAGCGGCGTACGTCCGGCGCCCGGCCCCGGTCGCCGGTGATCCGCTCGGCCCAGCGGCCGAGTTCGGCGGTCGACGGCTCGGGGCGGAACCCGGCCCACCAGTCGCCCTCGGCCAGCTGCCAACGCGGCCCGGCCAGCTGGTCGGCGGGCACGAGGAACGCCTCCGCTCCGCTGCCGGGGGCCCAGACCCAGCGGTCCAGGCCGTCGGCCAGTTGCTGGCCGGCCACCGGGGTGTCCAGCGGGTCGGCGGGCGGCGGGCCCGCGAGATCGGCCCCCGTCACCAGGACCGGCCGTTCCGGGGCCAGCGCGGTGAGGTCCCCGTCCACGGCGTACAGGAAGTCCACGACGCGGGCGTAGGCGAACGCCGCGTCGGTGCCGTCGGCCAGCGCGAGGAGCGCGCCGCCGGGGCCGCCGCGCAGTCCGACCAGGTACGCGTCCTCGAACGGCAGGGCCTGGACGGGGCTTTCGAGCGGCACCGGGCCCGGCCGCAGGTAGGTGAAGCCGGTCACCTGGGGCAGCAGGCCGTAGTGCTGCCGCAGTCCGTCCTGCCAGGCGGCCAGCGGCAGCGAGGACGTGCCCACCGGGATGTCCTGTGCGTCGCGGTGCCGGATCACCATCACGCGGTCCAGGAGGACGCGGGCGCCGTCCATCGCGACCACTTCCGCGTACCACCGCATGACCGGCGGGGTCTGCGCCGGGTCGGCGAGGACGGCCAGGGCGCCGCGTGCCGCGTCGAAGAAGCCCCGGGCCTTCGTCCGGCCGCCCGGGGGGATGTTCGGCAGCAGCGCGTACGCCTCGGTCAGCGCCGCCCGCAGGGCCTGGTACGCGGGGTGGCCGTCGTGCAGGGGCCGGCCCAGCGCGTACTCGCCCAGCGCCAGGGAGATGTTCCGGCTGTCCCACTCGCTCAGCGGCCTGCGGGTGCCACCGCCCGCCTGCGGGATGCCGGCGCGCGCCGCCACCATCAGGAAGCCCGCGACACTCTGCACCACCGGGTTGTCCACGATCCGCCGGACGGACTCGCGCAGCACGTCCTCGGGCAGCGGCGCCCGGGACCGCAGGGCGCGCTCGTAGGCGGCGCGGCCGAACGCGGACAGTTCGGTGACGGCGCGCTGGATCTCCTCGGGCGTCATGAACTGGCCGGTGTAGCCGAAGTGCCGCAGCTCGGCGAGGACCAGGGGGACGGCCAGCCGGCCGTCGTCGGTGTCCAGGACCGGGTAGTCACCGTCGTCCATGCCGACGGCGTAGCGCTGGCTGACGGGCTCGCCCTGGGACGTGCGGCCGGTGAGGACGGCGGTCCAGTGCTCGCGGGGCGTCGGCACCTCCGTGCCGGCGGTGTCGAAGAACGCGGGGTCGGCTGGCAGGTGGGGCGTCAGTCGCTGCCGGAAGAAGCCCAGCAGTCGTTCCAGCTGCTCGGCTGCGTCGGCGGAGAGCTGGTCGTGGTGCTCGTTCAGGAACGCCCGGGTGCCGGGACGCAGCGCCCGCAGGATCCGGTCCAGGGCGTTGCGTGAGGCGGCGGGCAGGAGGTTCTTGATCAGCTCCGGGTCGGTGCCCGGCGGGCGGGCGTTGTCGAAGACGTCGCCGACCGGCGCGGCCACGACGTTCTGGAAGCCCAGCCATCCGTAGCCCCACACCTCGTCGACCTCGGGGATCGCCGCGAGGAACGGTGCGATGTGGCTCTCCACGGAGGTCGTGCCGAGGAGCTGGTTCGCGTAGGTGGCGGTGAGCGACTGGCCGAAGTTGCGGGCGACGGCGACGGCCATCTCGAACTTGGGGACGGTCAGCCGCTGGTGGGCGATGTCCTGGAGCTCCCGGAGGCCGACGGTGGGGTAGCCGAGGGTCAGCTGCCCGTAGGCGGTCCAGTCGAAGCCCTCGGGGGCGGGGTTGACCTTGGTCGTCAGCCCGGTCTCGGTGAACGTCCAGCCGCCGAGCGGGCCCAGCATCTCGGTGAGCGGGACGGCGACCTGGCGCTCGTCCGGCAACCGTCCGGCGGCGCGCGCCCGCTGGAGCTGGGCCATGCCCTCCTCCTGGGTCTGCCGGCGCTCGCCGGGGAGGACGGCCATGGGGTCGAGGACGAACTCGCCGATGGCGAAGTTCCTGCGGACCGGGCGCGGCTGCCCCGGCGGCACCTGCGGCTCGTTGACGTGGAGGAGGCCGTCGGCCGTCATCCAGAAGCCCCGGCTGTCGGTGACGAGCGTGATGCCGGGGCCGTGGGCGAGGACGAGCGTCGAGGTGAGGCGGCCGGGCAGGTCGAGGAAGAGGTCGCGGCGCTCCTCGACCTCCAGTCCGATGGCGCCGTAGCCGGGCTCGACCGGCGCGTCCAGAACGGCGTGGGCCGTGGAGGAGGACGGGGCGAACTCGGGGAGGGCGTGTTCCAGGGCCTGCCCGCCGGGTCCGACGACGACGGCACGGGCGTCGGACGCCGCGACCGCGGGCGGGAGGAGGGACACCTGCCGGCCGTGGCCGGCCGAGAGGTCCACCCACACCACACCGCCGCCGCTGAGGTGGTAGGCCGCCCAGGCGTGCCCGGGGGCCGCTCCCTGGCGGTGGGCCAGGACGAGGGCCACGGTGCCCGGCCCCTGGGCGGTGACCGCTCCGGCCACCGCGTCCCACGACCGGACCCGGGCCCACCCGGGGCCCATCACCAGGGACGACTCCGTGACAGGGACACCGACCGCCGTGTCGTCCACCGTCCGCGCCGGGCGCACGCCCTGCGGGAACAGCTCGGCACGAAGGGTCCCCAGGAGCACCAGGCAGCGTTCGACGGTCAGGCCGCGCACCGGTTCCGGGCCCGTCACCCGGCGGACCAGCGCGGTGAGTCCGGCCCGGTCGAGCGGCGGGCCCACGGTGATCTCGGCCCCGGTCAGGCTGCGCGGCGCGGTGAGCGCGGTGGTGGCCGGTTCCGTGTCCGGTACGGGGGTGAGCCGCGCGGCCGGCTTCGGGGAGGAGAACAGGGCATCGCCGTAGGGGGCGGTCATCACGACGCTGGAGTTCAGGCCCTGCAGCCATGCCTTGCGCCATACGCCCGGCCGGCCGCTCGTGGTCTCGGGCCGTCCGATCAGCCGCAGCGGGGCGGCCGCGGCACCGGGCTGCGGGGTGCCCGTGGCAGCGGGCGGGGTGGTCGGGGCCACCGTCAACGCGCCGCTGTAGGCCCAGCCGTTGCGGGCGGTGCGGTTGGAGAACGCCTCGGAGAGTATGGCGGCGCGTCCCGTGCCACTGCCCGCACCGGAGAGCACGAACACGACGGGGACCCCGAGCGCGACGGTCCGCAGCGGCGGGGCCAGGTCGAGCAGGGCCAGGAACTCGCGGTCGGCGACGCGGAGGGGCCGCATGCCGGGCAGGTGGAGGACCACGAAGCCCTCGGCGTCGGTATCGGTCCACGCCACCATGGCGTCCGCGGGTTCGCCCTCGGCGGCCCATGGCGCGCGGAAGTGCTGGAGGGCTGCGCCGTCGGCTCCGGTGTCCTGACGGCCGACGGCCCGCAGGTCGATCCCGCCGGGCGCCGGGCCGCCGCTCCAGTTGAAGCCCTGGAAGCCCTCCCCCGAACGCAGTTGGTGGGCGGGGCCGAAAGCCCCCCTGGAAGCGAGGTGGAAGGCTGACAGCGTGAAGAAGTCCGCCGGGTCGAGTCCGGCCGCGATGGCCTGGGCCGTCAGCATGTACAGGTGCTGCTTCCGCGCCGGGGCCCACGCCTCGTCGGGGAACACGTGCAGGACCCGGCGGCCCAGCTTCTCCGTGAACGCGTCGTCCCGGCCCGCCATCTGCTGGGCGGCGCCCGCCATCGCCCAGAAGGCCTGGGTGACGGCACGTCTGGTCACCGGTACGTTCTCGGGCTGCCGCAGCACGTTCCGTACGAGCGGAGCGCCGAACTGGGTGGCCTGCCGGATCGCGTGCTGGATCGCCGGATCCCCGATGGCTTCGCCGAGGGGGGCCTCCGGCTTCTGCGCCAGCAGGCCGGCGGCCAGGTCCAGGACCTTGCGGTAGTCGTCGGGGCCCGGGGTCTTTCCGCCCACCCGCTGGGCGATGAAGGTCCACAGCTCCATGCGGAAGGGGGTGAACCGGCTCAGTGCCTGGTCGTTGGCGCGCAGGGTCTCCATGGCGCCGATGCCCCGGAGCAGCCGTGCGTGCTGGTTCTGGTCCTGTTCGGCCTCGGGGCCGAAGACGATGCGCAGGGCCCGCACCAGCCGGAGGGCGGTGGCGCGCACCTCCGGCGACGCCTCCCCGTCCCCGGTGTGCAGGCCCGCGGTGCGGGCCATCGCGTCCAGCTCGTGCGGCAGCGGCTCGGGACTGACCCACCTGCGGCGTCCGGCGACTCCACCGGGGGCGTCGTGCAGGATGTGCGCGTCGGTGTGGAAGCCGCTGCTCGTCAGCGACCCCTCGGTGACGCGGCGGCTCACGTTCGCCGTGTGCTGGGCGAGCGAGACCTCCTCCAGCGGGTCCTGGACGGCGGGCGCGGGGCGGTTGTCCAGCTGCGGCAGGGCCGGGTTCCCCGGCGCGTCGCTCCAGCAGACCTCCAGCTTCATCCGGTGGCCCTCGGGCAGTTCGGCGACCTCCGGCAGTCCGCCGATGTACCGGCCGCCGTCCTCCGCGCTCAGCCACACCGTCCGGCCGTCGCGCAGGGCGAGTTGCAGGCCGCCCGGCAGCCCGTGGGCGACGTACACGTACGACGCCGGGTCCGGGGTCCGGGACTCCTCGCTGATCAGCGCGGTCCGACTGCCGGACGCCATCAGGTGGACCAGCTTCTTGGCGCGCTGGTAGGTACGCATCAGGGTCTCGCGGCCCCGGACGTCGTCGCCGTGCGACATCCGGCCGAACCGCTCGTCCCGGTCGGAGACCAGGGGCCGGGTGAGGACGTCGCTGTCGCGGAAGACCGTGCCGTCGAGCGCCGTCCAGACGCGGTCCGGGAGCGGTGCGGCCTTCTTCGTGGGCCGGAACGGCACCCAGGAGCCGAGGGGTTGGTCCGCGCCGTGGTCGATGAGCGCCGGGACGTGCTCGCGCTTCTTGTTGCGCACCAGTCGGCCGTCGCCGCTGGGGGCCCACACGGGGCGCTCCAGCAGGTTGGCGACCGCCCGCAGGTAGGCCAGGTACCGCTCGTTGGCCAGGTGCGGGACGACCAGGACGACGGGGACGTCCTGGGGCAGCTTCGCCAGTTCGGGGTCGGCCGCGAGTTCGGCCGCCAGCTGCTCCGCGTCCAGCGTGCGCCCGTCGGGGAACCGCACCCCGTTCGGGGCGCTTCCGCCCCAGACGACGTATGCAGAGTCGCCCCACGGTGCGGCCCGGTCCTCGCCGGTCTTCTCCTTGGGCGGAGCGCCCGCCTCCTCCTCGTACACCCGGACGCGTCCGATGCGCAGCTGGCGCACCTTCTCGTCCGTGAGATTGCGGCCGCGCGGGGAGCCCGAGGCGTTCGTCATGAGCGTCGCGGGCGACAGGAGCGAACCGGCCGGGGGCTGCCCCTGGTCGCCGACGCTCAGGGAGCCGATGTCCGGCAGTGCGCCGGCCTTCCGGTCCGACGGGCTGAAGACGATCAGGTCGCCCGTGCCGGCGGCGGCCGCGGGGGCGTTGGTCTGCCGGGCGGCGCGGGTCCAGGTGCCCGGCGTCTTCGTGGCCGGGTCGGTCAGCGCGAGGATGCCGAGCGGGGTGGCGGGGTCGCCGGAGGAGAGCATCATCGGCGCGCTGTAGCGGTACGCGGGGCGTCCGGTGCGCTCGGAGAACCTCTGGACCAGCTGGGGGCTCAGGGTTCCCGGTCCTGTGGTCAGGAACAGCACCGGGTGCTTGAGCGGGAGGGTGCGCAGGCCGGGGTCCCGTTCCAGCAGGGCCAGGAACTCGGTCTCGGACACGGGCAGGGGCGCGCGGCCCGGCAGGTGCAGCACGATCCGCCCGGCCCCGTCGACCTCCACGACGTTCAGCACCGGCATCGGCTTGTGCGGGCCGGTCCAGGCCGGCTGCACCGAGGCCATGCTGCTGCCGTTGGGCCCGAACGTCATCTGCCGCACGCTGCCCCAGTCGACCCCGGCGGGCATGGGGGCGCCGGACCAGTTGATCCCCTGGTCGTTCGCTCCCTGCCGGAGCACCGCGGGCAGGGAGAACGCGCCGCTCTCCGCAAGGCCGTAGGCCGCCATGACGTCCTGGTCGCCGGCGTCCACGCCCTCGGCGACCGCCTTGGTGAGCAGCGCCCACAGCGACTCCTGCCGTGACCGGTCCCAGGCGGTGGCGGCGTCGAGGTGGAGGATCCTGCGGCCCATGGCCTCCCGGGCGGCCGGCGTCATCGGGCGCAGCAGCCGGGCCGCACGGGTGGTGGCCCACAGGGTCGAGGCGACCTGCCGGGGGTTGAACGGCGCGGGGGCGGGCAGCGACTGCACGTGGCGGATCATCTGCTCGCCGTTGTCCGCCAGTTGCTTGAGGGCGATCTCCAGCGACGGTGCGGACACCGCGTCGGTGAGCTTGGCGTTCCCGTCGTCGGCGATCCGCTCCGCGGCGAAGTCGAGCAGTTCCACGTACCCCCGCTTGTCGGGGGCCCGGCCGGTGTGCTCCTGGACGAAGAAGTCCAGCATGTCGAGGCGGAACGGGGTGAGGCGGGAGATCGATCCGTCGTTCGCCCGCATCCGCTCCAGCGCGACGACGCCCTTCATGACGCGCTCGAACCGGCCGTCCGGCCCGCCGCGGTGGTCCTCGAAGGTGGTGCCGAAGACGCTGCGCACCGCCCGGAGCAGCCGCAGCATCGTCTGCCGCGTCTCCGGGGAGACCGGGTCCGGACCGCGGTGCAGTCCGAAGTCCCGGGCCAGGGCGTCGAGTGCGGGTCCGAGCGGTTCGGGGCGGCGCAGGACCCTGCCCCCCCGCTGGCCGGTCGCGGAGGCCAGGGCGATGCGCTGGGTGTCGTTGAAGCCGGTCTGGCGGAGCGAGCCGTCCGTCTCCCGGCGGGTGAGGTTGGCCACCAGCTGGTCGAGCGGCACGTCGTCGAGGGGGTCGTCCACGTGGGGCGTGTCGCCCAGCGAGGGGTACTGGCGGCGCGGGTCGCCGTCCGAGGAGCTCCAGCAGACCTCCAGGTGCATGCGGTGGCCGCGCGGCAGATTGCGTACCTCGGGCAGCCCCGCGATGTACGCCGCCGCGTCCGCCTTCGCCAGCCAAACCGTTCGGCCGTCGCGCAGCGGAAGGTTCATCCGGCCCGGTGCGCCGTGTCCGGCGTAGACGTGGACGGCTGCGTCCGTCGTGACCGGCTCCGAACCGACCGGCCCGTGCTCGGTGCCGGCGTCGGTGCCCTCGGGGAGGCGGTGGGAGAGCTCCCGCAGTTTGAGGAAGCGGCGGAGCCGCTGCGTCCGCCGCCGCAGGCCGTCCTTCTGCTCGACGGCCAGCCGCCCGAAGTGCCGGTGGTCCTCGTCGGTCAGCGGCACGGTGAGGACGTCGCTGTCGCGGAACACGGTCCCGTCCAGGGCCGTCCACGTACGGTCGAGGTAGGACCCGATCGCGGTCGAGGGCTCCACGGACACCCAGTCGCCGACCGGAGCGTCCGCGTCGCGGTCCAGCAACGCCAGGACATGGTCGCCCGACCCGTCGGGGACGGCGCGGCCCATCCCGCTCGGCCCCCACACGGTGCGGCCCAGCCGGTCGGCCACGGCCTGCAGGGTCTGCTGGTAGCGGTCGCCGGTGTACGGGACGGCGAGGACGACGGGCACGTCCTCCGGGAGCTTCGCCAGGTCCGGGTCGGCGGCCAGCGCGTCGGCCACCGCCTCCGGGCCGAGCTCCCGGCCGTCCGGCAGCAGCACCCGGCCGTCCTCGCCGTCGGCGATCACCACGTACGCGGTGTCCGGCCACGGTGCCGGGCCGGTCGAGACGACCTTCGCCGCGGTGTCCGGCCGCTTCTCCAGGGTCCGCAGCGTCCCCGGGAGGACCCGGTCGACCTTCGCGCGGGTCCAGTTGCGGCCCTGGGTGCTCCCGGACGGGCCGGTGATCCTGGTCCGGGAATCCAGCGCGGGGTCGCTCGGTCCGGTGAACGCGTCCGACGCCGGAGCGGGGGCGGGTGCGGCCGGTGCGGTCGGCTGTCCGGCGGGCGCCGGGGCGAAGAGGGACATCTCCTCGTCCTGGTCGGTGACGTCCTCGACGACGCCGCCCGGGGTGGCCGTGTCCCAGGCGCGCACGCTGTGGTGCTGCGGGGTGATCGCCATCCCCGACAGCTCCAGGTCGACCCCGACCGCTCCGGCGGCGGACAGCAGCAGGAACTGAAGCGCCACCGGCAGCGGCGGTTCCGCCTGCCCGTTGGCAGTGAAGTACGCGCCGATCACGGTCCGCAGGTCGCTCCAGGTGAGCGGGCCCGTGAAGCCGGCGGCCGCACGCGTCCGGTCCAGCGCCCAGAAGCCGCGCAGCAGCGTGGCGAGGGCGTCGCCCTGGTCGTCGACGGTGGGGCCGTAGACCAGCCGGGCCGCCCGGACCCATCGCAGGACGTCGGGGGCCCGGCCCCGGTCGCCGGTGATCCGCTCGGCCCACCGGGCCAGTTCGGGGGTGGTGGGCTCGGGGCGGAACCCGGCCCACCAGTCGCCCTCGGCCAGTTGCCAGCGGGGTCCGGTCGGCCCGTCGCCCGGGGCGAGGACGGGTTCGATGCCACGGCCGGTGGTCCAGATCCAGTGGTCCAGGCCGTTGGCGAGCCGCTGGCCGGCCAGGGGCGTCTCCAGCGGGTCGGCGGACGGCGGGCCCGCCAGATCGGCCCCGGTCACCAGCACCGGCCGTTGCGGGGCGAGGGCGGTCAGATCGCCGTCGAACGCGAACAGGAAGTCCACGATCCTCGCGTAGTCGACGACGGCGTCGGTGCCGTCGGACAGGGCCAGCGCGGCGGTCCCGGGTCCGCCGCGCAGCCCGACCAGGTACGCGTCGTGGAACGGCAGGTTCTGGACCGGGCTCTCCAGGGTCACCGGGCCGGGACGCACGTAGGTGAAGCCGACCACCTCGGGCAGCAGTCCGTACGTCTGCCGCCGGGCGTCCTGCCAGTCCTGGTCGGGGCGGGAGGAGGTGCCCAGCGGAGTGCCGTCCGCGGCACGGTGCCTGACCGCGAGGACCCGGTCCAGGAGGACGCGGGAGCCGTCCGCCGCGATCAGTTCGGACGCCCACAAAAGCGGCGGCGGTGTCCGCTCCGGGTCGGCCAGGACCTCCAGGGCGCCCTGTGCGGCGGTGACCATGGCCTGGAGCCGGGGCCGGTGGCCCGGGGGAAGCGTGTCGACGGCGTCGGCCGCTTCCTGGACCGCCGTGCGCAAGGCCCGGTGCAAGGGATGGTCGGCGGGCAGCGGGGTGCCGAGCGCGTACTCGCCGAGGGCACGGGAGATCAACTGGCTCTCGCCCACCGGCATCAGGCGGCGGGGAGACCCCGACGCCTGGGGCAGGCCGGCCATCAGGACCATCTGCACGAAGTGGGTGAGGCCCCGGACGGCTTCGTTGTCCAGGATGCGGTTCAGGGACTCGGCCAGGACGTCGTCGGGCAGCGGGGCGCGCTGCGCGAGAGCCCGGCGGTAGGCCTGACGGCTCAGCTCCGCCAGCTCGGCCACGGCCTGCCGGATCTCCTCCGGCGTCATCAACTGCTCACCGTCGTAGGCGAAGTGGCGCAGCTCCGTGAGGACCAGCGGGATGTCGAGGCGGCCGCCGTCGGTGTCCAGGGTCGGATACCGGTGGTCGTCCATGTCGACCGTCTGCTTCTGCGTGACGGCCTTGCCCTCGGAGGTGCGCCCGGTCAGCAGGGAGGTGGTGTGCTCGCGCGCGGAGGGGACGTCGCCGATCGTGGCGTCGAAGTAGCCCGGGAAGAGGGGCTTGTCCGGGGTGATGGTGCGGCGGTAGAGGTCCAGCAGCCGTCCGAGGGTGGCGGCGAGCCCCGCGCTGACGGTGTCGTGGTGCCGGTCGAGGAAGTCCCTGGCCCGGGGCCGCAGCGCCCGCAGGACCCGGTCGAGGGCCGGACGTGACGCCACCGCCAGGCCGTTCTTCACCATGAACGCGGCGGGGCCCTGATTGAGGATGACGCCGGTCGGCCGGGCGACGGCGTGGGCGTAGGCGAAGCGGAGGTAGCCCCACAGGTCGTCGACGTCCGGGACCGGGGCGAGGAAGGGGACGACGATGTCGGGCACGTCGGTCCGTCCGGTGACGGCGCGGACGAACTCCGCGGTGGCCTTCATCGCGAACTCCCGGCCGGAAGCCTCCACCGCCCCGATCGCGCCCTTGGGAAGCCGGTCCACCGCCCGGTCCTGGAGCAGGCTCAGGCCCAGGGCGGGGAAGCCCGTGGTGGGCTGTACGTAGGCGCGGTTGGTCCGGACCGGGGTCTGGCCGACCAGGGTCCTGCCGCCCAGTTCGGTGAGCGTCCAGCCGTCCTCGGCGGGCAGCAGGTCGGCCAGGGCGGTCTGCGGGGCCGCGCCCGGCTGGTCACGGCCGTCCAGCGCCCGCTCCACCCGGGCGAGCCGCTCCAGCGTCTCATCGGAGGACTGGTGCCGCTCCCTCGGGAGCACCGCCATCGGCTCGATGACGATCTCACCGATGAGGTAGCCGAACCGCTGGGGCTTCGGGTCGCCCGGCGCGATGGGCGGAAGGGTCAGGTGCAGGCGGCCGTCCGCCGTCCGCGCGACGCTCGCGTGGTCCGTCACGATGCTGAAGCCGGGGGCGGTGGCCAGGATCTGCTTGGCCGGGACGTCGCCGAGGCCGCTGATCACGAAGACCAGCCGCCGTTCGATCTCCAGGCCGATGGCTCCGTAGGCGCGGCCGGTCGCCGCGTCCAGCAGGGAGTGCGGGGTGGAGGACGACGCGGTGAAGGCGGGCAGGGCGCCCTCGACGGCCCGGCCGTCCGGGCCGACGACCAGGGCCCGCGCCTCGGACGCCGCGACCGGGGGCGGCGCGGAGGAGAGCTGACGGCCGTCCCGGGCCGAGAGGTCCAGCCACATCACGCCGTCGAAACCGCCGAGGTGGTAGGCGGCCCACGCGTGGCCCAGCGCCTCCCCCTGACGCCGTGCCAGGACGAACGCCGCCGCGCCCGGCCCCTGGGCGGCGACGGTCCGGGCCACCGCCTCCCACGAGCCCACGGGGCTCCAGCCCGGCCCCGGGACCAGGGCGGAGGCCGGGGTCGCGGTGGAGAGCGCCGCGTCGTCGACCGTGGCCGCAGGACGTACGCCGCCCGGGTACAGGGCATCGCGGAGCGCGCCGAGCAGGACCAGGCACCGCCGCTCGGTGAGGCCCCGGCGGGGCGTGGGGCCCGCGATCCGGCGGGCGGTCGCCGTCAGCCGGGGGCGGCTGAGCGGGGCGGAGCGCGGTGGGGCGGGCGGAGCGGGGACGGGCGCGTGGGGCTGCGGCTCGTACGCCCCGTCGTGGCCGTCCCAGAGGGCGCGGAAGGCCGCCCAGGTGTCGTCCTCGGCCCGGGGGTTGGCACCCCAGTGGTGTGCCGCCTGCGGGTCGGGCCCGTACAGCTCCTGGAGGAGCGGCAGCAGCGTCGGCTCGTTGCGCCGGACCCACTTCGCGCCGTTGTTGCGGGGGTGGCCGGTGTAGGGGTCGGTGCCGGTGTTCGTGCCGAGGTAGGCGTTGGTGAGCTGGGCGAAGTACTCGAACTCGTCGCGGGCCGAGTAGTTGCGGTGGGTGCCGGTGCTGTCGTACAGCGGTCCGTCGGGCCAGGCGCCGAAGCTGCCCGCCAGCACCTTGTCGTGGTACGCCTCGGTGATGAGCCGGCGCTGCTCGTCGGTGAGGCCGTGGCGGTGGAGGGCGTGCGCGAACTCGTGGGTCGCGGCGGAGTAGCCGTCGGCGTACAGCCCGGACCCGGGTACGGCGGTGGTGTCGCCCAGCAGGTTCTCCTCGCCGACGGCGGCCAGTCCGCCGGCCTCGACACCGCGCAGGATGTCGTAGGGGCGCGCGTTCTCGTCCCTCTCGCCGCGCAGGAGGCCGAACGCGTCGAGCGAGGTGGTCGCGGCGTCCTTGGGGACCACGATCAGCCGCGCGCCCTCGTTCAGCAGGCGTTCGGCCACGGCGGGCGAGCGCAGCATCCGGGCCACCTGCGCCCGCGCCTCGATGCCGGAGGAGACGGGGAGGTCCACGCCGGGCGGTACGTCGACCATCAGGAGGGCGGCGGTCCGGGCGAATGCGTCGGCGGGCAGGGTCCGGCGCAGCCCGGCGGTGAGCGCCGGGTCGGCGGCCAGGGCCTCGCGGTCGGCGGACGACAGGGAGAGCAGCCGGGAGGTCCGCTCGTCCTCGGTCATCGCGGCCAGCCCGGCGGCCAGTTCGGTGCGTTCGGCGACGGGCAGGCCGGGGCGCGGAGCGGGTGTCGGCGTCGCGGCGGGCGGCGGGGCCGTGGCGGTGGTTGTCGCCGAGGTCTCGGCGGACGGCGTGGCCGTCTCGGGCGGCGGGGCGGGCAGGGGCTGTCCGCGCAGCCGCCCGGCGCGGGTCGGACGGGCGGGCGCGGAGGAGACGGTGCTGCGCAGGGACGGACCGTCGCCGAGCCCCTCGGCGCGGCGGCCGGTCTCCAGCGCGTCGGTGAGGGCGGGCAGATCCTCCCACGCCTGGGTGTGGCGGCGCGCCTGCTCGCCCAACTCGTCGCGTACGTCGATCAGTTCGGCTTCGATGCCGTCGACCTGGTCCTGGATCGTGTCGCGTACCCCGGTCGCCCGGCGCAGCCCGGCCTCCGCCTGCCGCAGGACGCGGGCGGCCTCGGCGACGGTCGTCTCGGCGCGGCGGAGGTTCCCGGCGAGGGTGGTCTCCCGGGCGACGGCCCGCTCCAGGCGGGTCCGCAGCCCGTCCGCCTCCTCGCGGGAGGTCTCCGCCGTGTCCAGGTCCTCCTCGCGCCGCTGGTGCAGTGCGCGGCCCCGGTCCCGGAGCGCGTCGGCCTGTTCGATCGCCGCGTCCAGGGCGTCCTGTCCGTCCGGGGACGCCGGGTCGGTGTCCGGGGCGGCGGCGACGAGCTCTTCGAGCCGGGCCACCTCGGCCCGGGCCCGCTGCCACCGGCCGTGGAGCTCGCGCTCCTCGTCGGCGGTGTCGTCGTAGCGGGCCTGCGCCTCCCGGGCCTCGGTGTCGAGCCGGGTGATCTCATCCCGGGCCTCGGTGATCCGGCCCCGCAGCGTGGTGAGTTCCGTCCGTACCGCCGTGGCGTCGCGGCGGGCGGCCGTGTGCGCTCGGTCGGCGTCCCGGTGCGCGGTGGTGGCGGTGTCCAGGGCCCGATCGGCGGTGTCCAGGGCGGCGAGCGCGCCGGGCTGCCGCCGGGTGAGCCGCCCCTCGCGGTACCGGGCGGCCGCCTCGGCCCGTACGGCGTCGAGGTGGACGCCGATGGTGTCCGCCACGTTCTGCCAGGCCTCGTCGGTGGCGGCCGTGGTGTCGGTGAGCGAGCCGTCGGCGGCGAAGGGCCAGATCCGGAGCCCCTGGCCGGTGCGGATGACCAGTTCGACCGGCTTCCCGGCCCGGGCGGCCGTGAGCGAGCCGACGAACAGGGCGCGGGCCAGCCGGGTGCCGTCCGGGTCGGGGCCGAGCGCGAGCCACAGCTCGGCCGATGCGTCCTGCTCGTCGATGGCGTCCGCCAGCACGTCCGGCAGGTCGGTGACCGGGTGCTGGGCCCAGTCGCGTAGGTCGTCCGCTCCCTGGTCGGCCAGGATCGCGGGCAGGTCGTAGATCCGGGGGCCCGGTCGCGCCGGGGTGACGCCGAAGCCGAGGACGTCGCGTTCCCACAGGCGGGTGGTGGAGCTGCCGGTCACGTACCGGACGCCGTCGGGGCCGTCGACCTCGATGACGGTGTCGACCAGGGTCTCGTAGGTGCGGGGGATGCGCCGGTCGTCCGGATCGCTGGTCGCGCCGGTCCGCAGCCTGCTGAAGGAGAAGGCGGAGGCGTTGCCGCCCGAGGAGAGGGCGTGGGGCTGCTGCGCCGCCAGCGGGAAGGTCACTCCGAGCACCTGGCTCTTGCCGTCGGCAAGGTTGTAGGAGCCCTGCTGGTTGAGGACGAAGGAGCCGGCGGCGGACGAGGCCACGGCCGCGGTGCGGTTCTGCCGCCGGACCCGGTCGATGGCGACGTCGCCGGCCTCGGTGACCGGCCGCGGGTTGTGCAGGGTTATGCGCAGGGACGGCGCGGTTCCGGGACTCTCGACCGGCCAGCTGCCGGGCATCGTGTCGGTCAGCCCGGCCGCCGTGCGGGAGGGGTCGAGGGTGATCTCGCCGGCCTGGACCAGCTCGGCGAGGCGGGCGGCGACGGCTTCCGCGGAGGCGTTGGCGGGCAGCCCCCACGCGGCGGCCATGCGGGGGTCGACGTCGTGCAGCGCCCGCATCAGCTGCGGGGCGGCGTTGAAGTCGTACACCGGTGTCGGGCCGGTGGTCTCCAGCCGGACACCCTGCGGGAAGGGGGTGGTCCCCTGGGCCGCGGCGGCGGTGGCCGTGAGCAGCAGCGGGTCGGCCCCGAGCAACGCGGGTGCCCGGGGCCCCTCGTGCTGCTTGGGCCGGTCGGCCTCGGAGGCGACGAACCGCAGGGCCGTCGCGGCGGGTACGGAGACGCGGCTGACCGGGCGGCCACGCAGCAGGCGCCCGGCCCAGCTGCGGACCCGCTGCGCCACGTCCCCTTCCAGGCCGGAGAGGTTGAGCAGGCCGGACTGGAAGAGGGCGCCGGGCAGGTTGGCGGGCCACTGCCATACGGCCTGGGAGCGGACGGTGGCGGTGTAGCGGTAGTCGACGGCGAAGTCGGCGACGCTGCCCGAACGGGTCCAGAAGCGGTCCTCCGTGGCCACTTCGGAACGGGCCGTACGGGCCCGGGTCTCGGCCACCGCCAGGGACGGGCCGGCGCGGTCCGTCCAGCTGGTCGCGCCGGGGCGCGGATAGCGGGAGACCGGATTGACCGTGCCCTGCCGGGTGGTGGTGGTCCCGGAGGTGGTCACCCGGGACTGCGGGGTGTGGGTGTCGACGTGCTCCAGGCCGGTGCCCGCGCCCGCCCTGCGCCCGCGCAGGCCGCGCAGGGCGGGCGTCTGGAGCACCGGCTCGGCGGTCAGGGCGACCTCGACCAGGCGCGCCCCGCCGTAGGCGACGTGGAGGAAGTGGAAGCGCACCTGCCCGCCGGGGCCGCGTCCGGGCAGGGCGCGCAGCGCGGCGGGTTCGGTGACCCGGGCGATCTCGGTGGCCACGCCCGGCAGGTAGGAGGCGTGGCCGGGCCGGAGGGTGCCGGGCGCCTCGCTGTCCACCAGGGCCGTCAGCTCCTGGCGCATCCGGTCGCGGCGCTCCCGGCGGTTGGCCGTGCCGTCGAGCTGGGTGACCGTCAGGACGGTCGCCTTGCCCAGCTGCCGGGTCCGGGCGTACCGGTCGGGCAGCGGGACGTCGAGCGGGTTCAGGGTCAGCGCGGGGATGCCGGGCATGCCCTGGAACCAGGCCGCCAGTTGGGCCACGGCCTGGGCGGGGGCGAGGTACGTGACGGCGCGCGGCAGGTCGATGGCGACCGTGACCGGGGTGTAGGGGCCGAGGCCGACGGTGTTCCCCGCGACGTTGCGCACGCCCCAGCGGACGGTCAGCAGCAGCGTCAGGTCGTTGCCGATCCAGAGGGTGTCGCCGCTGTGCTCCGTGGCGTGGGTGATCTTCGTGCCGGAGCCCACGGTGGCGGTGTCGTCGGTGCGGCGGGACTGGGAGTAGCGGCCGCCCGGGTTGGCCTGGTGGACCAGCAGCTCGGGCGGGGTCGGGGCCGCCTGCAACGCCGTGACCTGGAGGTTGCCCTGGTGGTTGACGCCGACGCCGCGCTGCCGGCCGGAGGTGTCCCCGCTCAGGACGTCCTGCTCCGAGTAGAGCGATTCGGAGCCCAGGTTGCGGGGGTTGGAGAGGTAGCCGGTGACCTCCAGCATCATGACCTGGTCGGCCGCCATGCCGGGCAGCGTCAGCCCTTCCACCACGTAGGCGCCGCCCAGGATCTGCGGGGCCCTGGAGATGAGCTGGCCGGGCCTGATCGCGTCCTGCCGGGCCTCGGCCGCCAGGGTGCCGCGATCGTTCAGGGAGGCGCCCGCCACGGCGACGGAGGTCCACTTGTAGGTCGCCGCCGCACCGTCCGTGGACGTCTTGGCCGCCCAGACCACCGGTGCGGCGGCCCAGTTGACGGCCGAGCCGGCCCGGTTGACGGCACCGGACAGGCCCGCCGGGAGGGCTTCCTTCATCGCGGAGCCCCGCCGTGCCGTCTCCGTGGCCAGCCCGGACAGCGTCGCGGAGGCGCGCTGGACGGCCCGCCCGACCCGGCCCCGGCCCGGACTGCCCGGGTAGGTGCCCGCGACGATGCTCCGGAGGGCCGTCATCAACGCGGTGGTGCCCCGGAAGGTGTCGACGATGGCGCCTTCGGGGAGTCTGGTCAGGCCGGGCAGCGGACGGCCGCGTTCGTCGACCAGGGCGAGGCGCCGCTGGTCGTCCCTCGGGCCGCCGTCGGTGACGGGCTGCCGGATCACATGTCCCGGGGAGGGTGCGGGGGCCGGGGCGGGCAGCGGCGCCGGGGCGGGGACGCGGGTGCGGTAGTGCGGCACCAGCAGCCGGACGCTCCCCGGCACGGTGGGCGTGGCGGCGGCCCCGATCTGCATCTCCAGGTCGTCCTCCGCCTCCGGCTCCGCCTCGGGCCGCGCCGGGTTCCCGTCGGCGTCGGTCTCGGCGAACCGGACGAGGGGGTCCTCGCCGGTGCCTTCGTACAGGTCGAGGCCGAGCCGGGCGGGCACCTCGAAGAGTTCGCTGCCGTTGCGGGTGGTCATCGTGAACTGGTCGTAGCCGACCTGGCCGGCGGTCGAGGAGGCGTCGGTGAGCTGCCGGGTGCCGAGATAGTCCGGGGCCGTGTTCAGTCCCCAGGAGCCCCGGTCGATGGGGGCGTTGAGGCCGCCTCCGCCGCCGAGGGCGCCGCTCAGCGCGGTGCCGCGCTGGCGGCCGCCGCCGGACTCGTACGAGCTGGAGCCGACGTGCAGCACATCGGGCAGGCGGCGGGTGTGGACGGCGGGCCGGGTGGTGTCCCGGGCGGCGGAGAAGACCAGTTGCACACGACGGGTGCCCGAGACCGCGTTCGGCCGCTCGAACCAGACCGACTCCCCGCCGTCCACGGCGTCCGGCGCCGACGAGGCGAGGCCGTAGGTCGAGCGCATCTGCCGCAGCCGCCGCAGGTTCTCCAACTGGGCGACCACGAGCGGCTCGTCCAGCCGGAAGACCGCCGACCTGCTCCGGTGCCGGACGGGCGGCAGGAACCCCTCCCTGCGCAGCCAGGCCTCCGCTGCGGTGAACAGCGGGTCCGCCCCGTCCACCTTCAGCGGCGTCTCGGTGTACCCGATGCTCTCCAGGTTCTCCAGGTGCTCGGGGAGTTCGCGCAGTTCCGCCGGGGTCGGGCGGTGGCCCGCCATCGTGGCGCGCTGGGCGATCCGCAGCCGCAGGCCGTCCGTCCACGGGCCGAAGGTCGAGCTGATACGGCCGCCGCCGGCCCGGTGCAGCGTCGCGGTGTAGGCGACCCGGCCGCTGGTCAGCAGGTGGCTGCTCTTGGTGCGGAGCCCGTGCATGAGCGTGGCGCTGCTGACGTTGCTGAGCTGGTCGGTCAGCTGCCAGTTGACGGCGGCCTTGCCCATGAGGTTGCCGCCGAAGGACGAGGCGGCGGCCGGGTGGCCGGGGGTGTGGTCGGTGGTGAACGCCGGCCCGCCGGCCGCCTCGACGCCCATACCGCTGGTGAGCTTCGCCGACTTGTCCACGCTGGACGCGTGGGAGAACCAGGTCTCCAGCGTGGACTTGCCGTCGGCGCTCTTGCGCATCGGCCGTCCGGGTTCGATCACCGCGGTCAGTTCCAGGACGCCGACCGCGTTGCCGTCGCCGTCCAGGAGGGTCGGCGAGAACACCCCGCCGTCGCGCTGGAGGTGCGGCGTGCCCTGGAGCATGCGCTGCGAGAGGAAGTTCTCCAGCGCCCGTTCCGAGTCCTCGTCGAGGTCCCGCAGCGCCGCGAACGTGTCGTCCTGGAGCAGTTCGGTCAGCAGGCGGCGCGGTTCGGCGACGCTGTCGCCGCCCCACAGCGGCAGGTCGTCGACGTCGCCGGGTTCCGGCAGCGCGGTGGTGTCGCCGTCGAAGGCGAGGTGCTCGTGGAACCAGATCGTGAGGGCGCCGTGCGACTGCTCGGCCTGCCAGTTGTCGGTCTCACCCTCGCGAGGCGTGTCGAGCTGGATCTGCCACCGCCCGTCCACGTCCATCGGGTGCGCGGGCTCCTCGGCCTGCTGCTTGCTCGTGACCAGGAAGGTCTCGCCGACGGTGACGGACTGGGTGAGCTGGTTGTGCGTCGCGGACACGTTGACGGTGCTGTCCCACCAGCGCAGCGCCCCGGCGCGGTCGTCCGGGAAGATCCCGCTCCACGGCACCGAGCCGGTCCGGATGTTGCCCGAGCCCTCGACGTGCGAGGTGGACTGCCCGCCGCCGGCCCGGGCCTCGACGCCCATGTCCGGGAGGGTCGGCGGGCGTTGGCCGCTGTCGCTGCCGTACTTCGTGGACCGTACGGGGTCGGCGTAGGAGAGCCGTACGTCCACCGTCCGGTCGCGGCCGCCGTGCCGGAGCGTGATCCGGTATCCCTGGCGGCTGCGCAGGTACGGGCGGTTCAGCTCGATCTCCTCGGCGCTGAGCACGTCCTGGAGCCGGGTCAGCAGCCGCTGTCCGTCGGTGGTCTCCGGGTCGGCGCCGAGGGCCTCGACGATGCTGCGGTGCAGTCCGTCCAGGACGGTTGCGGGGGTCGGCTCGTGGAGGACGAGGCCGACGTGCCCGTCGTGGCGCCGACCGTGGTCGCGGATGTACTGCGAGAGCGGGGCGGTGGCGGCCGCGGTGGACGAGGTGGCCACCGCCGTGGACGACTCGGTCCCGGGGGCCCGTCCGGTGAACGTGTGGAGGGGGCCCTGCTGGGCGGAGACACCGGGCAGGGCGGCGGGCCGCCGGGTCTGCCAGTGGTCGGTCCGGGCGGCCGTCCCCTCGGTCAGGACGATCGCGTTCCGGCCGCTCACCGGATGCGGGACGAGGGTGCCGGGCAGCTCGGACAGCAGGGTGGTGCGGGCCGTTCCCGCCCGCCCGGCGAGGTGCTGCGCGAGGCTGCCGGGGTTGGTGTGGGTACCGATCACCAGGAGCGGGGCACGCAGGGCGATCTGCTGGTGGACCCGGTCGTGGCGGAGCAGGGCGGCTATCTCGCTCCCCGGCACCCAGCGGCTGGAGCCGTCGGTCCACGGCATGGCGACATGGCCGTTGGTGCTGTCCGCGGTGAGCACGTAAGCCGTGGCGGCCGATCCCCTGGGGGCGTCGGGCCACGGCGCCGGGTGCGGGGTGGCGCCGTCCGGGCCGCCGTCGGGCGAGACGAGGTACCCCTCGGTCGCGATGTCCCCGGTGACGGTCCCGCGGGTCCAGTTGCGGCCGGTCGGCACGCCGTCGGCCGTCAGCCGGGTGCTGTCGTCGAGAGCGCCGTGCCGTACGAGGTCCCACGCGGCGAGTTCCGTCGGGTCCGCGGGGTCGAATCCGGTGACCGCCGCGCCGGCCATCAGCCACAGCAGCCGGTCGCCCGCCTCGTCCGGGGTCGGGGCGGCGGAGCCGGGCAGGTGGAGCGCCTTCTTCGCCAGGGCGACGGGGTCGGTCACCGACCGCAGGGCCTCGGCGCCCTTGACCGCGCCCCACACCAGCCGGCTCACGTCCGCACGGGAGACCGCGCCCGCGTCCGGCAGCCGCAGCACGTCGGCGGCGAGCGCGGCCAGATCCCGCCCGGCCAGGCGCTTCAGCGCCCAGTCCAGCGACGGCATGGGCGTGTACTGGTGCAGCGTCAGCCGCCCGGCAGCGGCCTCGTCCCTCTTCCCGGCGGCGTCGAGCAGGACCCGCCGGACGTCGTCCCGGGACGGCGGGTCGTTGCTGGTGCGCTGGTGGCGGGCGTGCGTGACCAGGTGCAGGTGGTGGAGAGTGAACGGGCCCAGGACGCGCAGATGCGGGTCGGCCCGGCGCATGTTCTCGAGGGCACCGATACCCCTGAGCAGCGCCTCGAACTGGCCGTCCGACGCCACGTCGGCGCCGAACGACCGCCGCAGGGCCTTCACGAGGCGCAGCGTGGTGTCGAGGACGTCGGCGGGGACCGGCCCGTCCCCGGTGTGCAGGTGCGCCGTACGCGCCAGGGCGGCCAGCCCGGCCGGGTCCGGTTCGGGGAGCAGCAGGCTGCGCACGCCCTGCTCGCCCGAGGGGCTCGCCAGCGCACCCGCCTTCGGGGTCGCCCCGCGCATCAGCACATGGACGCGGTCCACCGCCATGACCCCGGCACCGCTGCCGTTGGCCACGCCCTGCGCGTACGAGGTGGTGCCGAGGACGTCGAAGACGTACGGGGGCTCCCCCGCGTCCGACAGATAGGGCAGGTCCTCCGCCGTGGCGTCGGCCCAGCACGAACCGAGGTCGATGACGGCGTTCGGGCCGAGCTTGCGCATGCTGGGCCTGCGCCGGATGAACCGGCCGGTCTCCTCTCCGCCCACCTGGACGGGCGGGCTGCCGTCGGCCACCTCCATCACCCCGCGCAGCGGCTGTCCGTGCTGCGCGAAGTGGTAGACCGGCCGCCCGTTCTCCAGCAGCGCGGCCGGTTGGCCGATCGCCCCCTCCGACACCGGGTCGAACTGGACGAACTCGGTGATCTCCGCCATGGATTCGAGCATCGGCTCGTTCGTGACCAGGTCGGAGTCGGACATGGTGACGCGGCCGATGGACCGGCCGTCGTCGCCGATGGTCCGCGTCTTCAGGGCGGCGTCGGGGAGGATCATGCCGTTCAGCGCGGTCACGAAGCCTTCCTCGGCGACTCCGCCGGGGCCCAGGTCGTCGGCGTCGCTGCCGAACCATCCGCCCAGGGGCAGGCCCTCGGACCGCCGGTTCTCCACCACGATCCGCTCGACGCCGGTGGCGGGGTCGGTGACCAGACCGACCTGACCGCTGTGCGCCCAGACGCCGTCGCGGCCGGTCCGGAACGCGAGGGTGCGGGGCAGGGCGAGGCCCTGGTCGCCGCCGTGGGCGAGCACGAGGATGACGGGCGTGTCCGCCGGGAGTCCGACGATTCCGGGGTCGTGGGCCACCAGCTCCACGAACTCCCGCCAGGGCACCTGGATCTGTCCCTGCCCCCACGGCAGCGTGACGTGATCGTGTCCACCATCGGCCACCACGGCGTACGCGCCGGTACCGGCGTCCCACAGGGGGTCGAGCGGCCCCTGGAACTGGCCGTTCCGGCGCTGCCACACCTGGGTGGTGTCCACCGGCCCGACGGGTCGCCCGGTGAGGTTCAGCCCCTGGTAGGCGCCGTTCGCCGCCATGATGTGGCGTCCGTGGTCCAGCGCCCCGCCGGTCGCCAGGTGGTAGGCGCCGAGCGCGTCGACGCTCGACGACCACCCGGCGGCCATCGCGTTCTCCACCGTGACGAGGAGCCGGTCCCGCTGCCCCGCCGAGACCTCGGAGCCCGTGGGCAGGTGCAGCACGCGCCGGGTCAGGCCGTCGATGTCCGGCGTGACGCCGGGCTCCTCCAGCAGGGCCAGCCGCTCCAGTTCGGCGGCGGCGTACGACTGACCCGACGCCGGGGCGCCGCCCGGCAGCCGTGGAGGCAGGCCGAGTTCACGCCGTACCCGGACGGCCAGTTCCGTACCCGACACCGCGTCCGCACCGTGCACGGCGAGGTGCTGGGCCACCTGCCGTACGGCGTCGAGGTAGTCGCCGCGCGCATGGCGGGAGTCGGCGAGCACGGGGTGCAGCTCCAGCGGCAGCACCAGCGATGTCGCCCGCCGCCACGCCTCGGCCGGATCGGTGCCGGCCGGCACTCCGGCGCCCCGGAGCGCGTCGAGCGCGAAGTTCTCGTAGGCGGCGCTCCAGGTGCGGCGGGAGGCGCGCGCCGCGATACCGTCGAGCGCCTCGGACCAGGGGCCCGGCCGGTTCATCAGCAGGCGCACCCACTGGACCGGGTCGGTGATCCCGCTGTCCTCGAAGCGCACGGAGCCGTTGAGAGCGGCCTCCAGCGCGGGGCCCTGGTCCGGAGTGACCCCGGCGGCGGCCAGCTCCTCCGGAGTGACGAGGTCTTCGGGCGCCGGGCGCGGCGGGTCGGTCGGCAGGTCGTCGGCGGTGACCAGGACGGCCGTGAACCGCCGTTCGGTCTCCGTCCGGGACACGCGCGGCACGATCGACGCGACGGCGGCGTCGTGGGCGGCGTCCGCGCCGAGGTCGCGCAGCCGGTCCAGGGCGGCGTCGAGCCGCCGCTGCGCCGCGCTCAGGTCCTGCCAGGCGTCGTACAGCCGCGCGGTGTCGTCGGTGCCGCCCCGGCCGCTGGTCACCCGCGCGTCGAGCGTCGAGACGGTGCGGGCCGCCCGGCCGAAGGCGGCGACGGCGTCCTCGTGCTCGCGGCGGGCCGCGTCCACAGCATCGTCGACCGCCGTGCTGCCGGGGAAGTCCAGCAGGACCGGCTCGTCGGCGGACGCGTTCTCCTGGTCCGTGCTCCGGCCCTTGCCCTTGCCCGCTCCCGGGGTGGGCCCCCGGCCGTCGCCCCGGCCCTCGGTGGCGAGGGGAACGGCGGGCGGGGTCCCCTCGACGTCCTGCGCGGTGGCTTCCTGCCCGGTGGCCGACCGGACGTCCGCGTCGGAGTCCGTGGCGGATGCCGGGGTCAGGGACGGCGTTCCGGTCTCCGCCGGCGCGGCGGAGGTGGTGCGGAAGGGGACGGCCGCCCGGACCGGGGCCTCGGGGTCCACGTTGCCGGGAGCCGGTGTTCGCAGGGCCTGCGCCGGGTCGTCGATGCCGCTCGGGGGCCGGGTGCCCCGCGCGGTGAGCGGGTGGTCGGCCACGGCGGCGCTGGTGACGACGGACTCGGCCGCCTGGAGGAAGTGCTGCGGAACGGCCGGGGCGGGCGTACCGGTGTCCGTGTCGCTCTGCCGCACCAGTCGGCGCAGGAGGGCCTCGGTCGCCGGGCCCCGGTCCGCTATGCCTGCGTAGCCCAGCAGTTGCTGGAGCACCGCCACGTCGTCGCGGGTCCGCAGCTCCGCCGCTTCCTCCGGGGAGGTGGCCGGATCGGTGCTGTGCAGCCGCCAGTTGAGGTGGTCGGAGCCCTCCGGCATGGCGGTCCGGCTCAGTTCGACGACCTCGGCGTGGTCGGGCGCGGCCGTGAGCGTGACGTCGAGGTGCAGCTGGTCGCCCGAGCCCGGGAGCTGGAGACCGTGGTTCAGATGGGTGTCCAGGAGCGTGCGCATCCGCTCCTGGAGGGCGTCCAGTTCGGCCGGGGAGAACCCCTCCCCCGTCCGGACCGGCAGGTGGAGCGAGACGTTGCTCAGCCAGCGGCCGTCGTCGGCCTGGATGCGCTGGACCCAGGCCCGTACGGGGGTCTCCGGGCCGTCGAGCGGCGTCGTGTCCGCCGGGGTGCGGCCGCCATCGAGCGGCGGGTCGATCCGTACGGCGGTGGCGGGGGCGTCGGTCCGCCCCGAACGCCACTGCTCGGGCCGCACGGGATCGGCCACCGGCACGGCGGGCTCGGGCGTGGGACCGGCGGAGAAGCCTGCCCCGGTCTCGGCTCCCAGGTCCCCGGTGGTCTCGTTGGTGACCTCGCCGGTGGAGAGGTCCGAGGAGGTGCGTACGGCCTCCGGCGCGGCCGGGGCGTCCTCGGGCCCGGTGGTGCTCCGTCCGCCGCCCGGAGCGCGAGCGCTGTCGTCGGAGCCTGTGCCCCGGGGCTGCGGAGGAGCCGGGCTCTCCGCGCCGCGGGCCGTTTCCTGTCGGCCCTCCGCGTCCGCCTGGCCGGTCTCCTGCCCGCCCGGCAGGTCGTCGGCGTCGCCGGGCTCGGCCGAGCCGTTCTGGGACGGCTGCTGCGAGGAGTTCCCCGTAGCGGAGTTGCCCTGCTGTGTGCCCTGGTTCCCGACTGCGGGCGCGGGGGTGTTCGGTCCCGCCGAGGTGGCGACGGGGGTGGGCGGGGCCACGGCGTCGGCGTCCGCGCCGTCCGTCCGCTGGTGCGCGGTGTCGTCGAGGCCCGGCTGCCCGCCGGTGCTCCGGCCGCCCGTGCCGCGGCCGGGGGCCTCCTGACCGGTGCCGTCGTCCTGCCGCCGGCCCTGTACGCCGTCCGCGTCCGTGTCGGCCGAGGCGTCGTCGGGAAGGTTGGCGCTGCCCGTGTCGTTCGAGCCGCCGATGGTGCTCGGGTCCGGTGCGGAGGACGAACCCTTGGGCCCGCCCAGGTTGTTCGGGAGGTCGTTCGTCGCCCCCGAGGTGTCCGGAGACGTACCCGGCAGGAGGTCGGGCGTCAGCTCGGGCGTGAGGTCCGGGGTGGTCTCCGGAGTCAGGTCGTACGAGGTGAGGTCGGTGTTCGTCCCGGTCCCGGAGGTGCGCCCCGACGTCGGCGGGGGCGTCAGCGGCGTGCTGTCGGTCGGGGACGAGGACGGCAGCGTGGAGGGCGTGGACGAGGACGAGGACGAGGACAACGACGTTGTGGGCGGCGGAAGGTGGGGAAGGGGCGACCCGCTCGTACCGGTGATGCCGTTCGATCCCGTGACACCGTCGGACCCGGTGACGCCGTTCGGACCGACCACGCTGCTGGTCCCGACGACGTTGCCGGGGTTGAGGAGGCTGTTCGGACCGGTGACGCCGTTCGGGCCGCTGGTGTTGCGCGGGGAGAAGTCGGTGGGCCGGGTCAGCGCGTCGGATCCCGCCTTCGGCAGGGTGTTCACGCCGGCCGGCGGCGGCACGGCCGGCGGCGGCATGTACGTGGCGGGCGGCAGGGTGCCGATCCCGCTGCCCGGACCGTTCGGCAGGTCGGCCGAGACGGTGTTGGGGTAGGGGGTCGCGGGGCCGGGGGTGAACGGGTTGGTCTTCACCACCGGAGGGCCCTTGACGTCGGTGCCGCTCGCCGGGCCACCGGGCTTCTCCGACCCGGACGGTCCGCCGTCACCGCCGCCCAGGATGCTGTTCGGCCCCGGCATGTCGTTGATGTCGGTGAACCGGTTGTTGTTGTTGAAGTAGTTGTTGTAGATCGAGAAGGCGCCCGCTCCGACGGCCAGCCCCGCGCCCATGTCGAACACGGTGCTGGTGCCGGAGCCGACGAACGTCTCCCACTTGAAGTCCCACTTGTCGTAGAAGGCACCGTTGATGATGACTTCGGCGGTGCTCTCGGCGGCGCCCCCGACGACGAAGACGGTGACGACCGTGGGAGGGCCATTCACCAGCCCCTTGAACAGCAGGCTGTTCGGGTCGATCTTGAACTTCCCGAAGATGTCCCCGAGGAGATCCTTGAAGATGTTCTCGATGGGCTTCAGGAACTTGCCAAAGATCTCCATGAAGCCACCGGTGAGCGCACCGAAGGCCGCCGCGACACCGACGTCCTTCCAGTCCACTCCCCCGGGCTTCCGACCCCCGGTGTTCAACCCGATCTGCGCCAGCCGGATCCCCAGCGCCACGATGGCCTCATGGATCGCCTGACCCAGGGGCGACCCCATGGGTGACATCCGCAGCAGGCGGTCGATGATGATGAGGATCGCGAGCTTGCTCCGGGCCCGCGCGAGGAACATCTGCGAGACCGAGGCGCCGCCGGTGAACGCGATCAGCGCCGCCAGGATCGCCAGTTCGGCGATCAGCATGATGATCTCGGCGATGATCTCCCACTTGGACGCCTGGATGTTCTGCGAGTAGTCCACCTGGCCGTTGGCCAGCTCGTCGAGCTGGAACAGCAGCTGCTGGACGGGGTCGGTGCCGCCCGGTTCGTCGGTGAGCATCCGCACACTCTCGATGTACGGACGCGCCACCTCGGGCGGCAACGCCGCCTCCACCATCTGGATCGTCTCGCGCGAGGCCGCGCGCAGATCGATCAGGCCCTTCTGGAGGGCCAGGTAGAGCTCACGACTTTCCCACGCCAGATTCTCCCTGGCCTGCAGGGGCATTTCACCCAGCAGGATCCAGAGCATCGTCCGGACGTCCGGCGGAAAGTCGATCTCCTCCACTTAGTGCCGGCCACCCTGGGAGGAGTCGCCCGGCGTGTCCAGGCTGGACATCTGCCGGTCGATCTCGTCACGCGCGTAGTTCGACACACCCTCGATGTGCTGGCCGTTGGCCCAGACCGCCTGGCCCAGCTCGGTGAACGCGCTGCTGAGAGCCCTGACCATGTCCAGGCAGGACTGGTTGTTCGCGTCGTACTTGGGCAGCACTTCGAGGGCGAAGTCGTCGCTGTAACCCGCCCAGCCACGGTAGTTCTGGATGTCGGAGATGAAGTTGTCGCCGATCTTCGCCGCCTGCGCGGGCAGTTGCTCCATCATCTTGCTGGCCCGGCGCAGTTCGCCGGGGTTCGCGGTGAACTTTCCTACCGCCATGGTGCCTCCCTCTCTCCGGTGGTCCGTACGGTCAGTCTTCGTGGATCTCGTCGTGCAGGCGGGCCGACGACCGCCGCCCGCCGCCGGTCCCGTCGTCCAGGGCCGAGCCGAAGGCCCGGTCCCAGTCGATGTCGATTCCTCTGATGCCCGTGGCCCGGCCCGTGGTCCGGGTCAGCGGCTCGAAGACGTCCATCACCTTGCGGGCCATCTCCGCGCGGCCCTCCTGCACCGCCTCCATGATCGAGGCGGCCAACTGGGGGCCCGTCATGGACCGGTGCCGGTTGTCGGGGAACTTCAGCCCCGTCAGCTCGCCCTGGGGGCCGACCGTCACCTCCACCGCGCGGTCCCGCGACCGGGCCGTCGTGGAGGACTGGCCGAGTTCGCCCTCGGCACGTGCCACGGCCTCCTGCACAGCCGTGAGCTCGGCCATGGCCTCGGCCAGCTTCTTCTCCATCGAGTCGCTCAACAGTCGCCCTTTCACCTGCGCGTACACCATTCTGTCGTACGCATGTGCGTGCTATGAACTCCCCCCGTGCCGGGGCGGCTTCCGAGACGGCAGAGGCCGTCTCCCACCGCCCCGCACGGGCTCCGGCCGCGACCGGGGCACCGCTCCTAGCGTCCGATCACCGCCGGTGCGCCGCCTTCGTCGGTACCCCAGACGTCGTCGTCCTCCGGCACCCAGGAGTCCCGGGTCCGCTCGCCGCTCTGGGTCGCGGTCTGGCCGGGCGCGCCGCCCCCGCCCGGGGCACCGCCGGCCATCGGCGGGAGGAAGGGCGAACTGCCCGCGGTGGGGCCGCCGGCCGCCACCCGCACCTCGTCGTCGGCGTAGCGACCGCCCGAGCCGGGTGCGGCGGCGCCGGGTCGCGCACGGCGGTTCCGGGAGACCGATCCGTCGATGACGTTGCGGACGCGCTCACCGGAGTCGTTCTGGCCTCCGCCACCGCCCATCCCCCCGCCCATCCCGCCACCCATGCCGCCGCCCATACCGCCGCCCATCGGGGCTCCGCCCATCGGTGCGCCGCTGCCGCCCTCGCCCCCGCCGTAACTGCTCGGGCCGGGGAAGGGCCCGCTGTTCAGGAACGGGCGGTTGTGACTCGGTGCGTTCGAGCCACCGGACGCCCCGTTGCCCGCCAGGGGCGACTCGTAGGGCTGGTCGTCGAACAGCTCCTCCTCGTAGGAGATCGGGTCGTACGAGGGGGGCGTGTGGCCGGAGAGGCCGTCGCCGAAGGAACCGGGGTTGTTGAGGGAGCCGTTGTTGAGCTGGCCGGATTCGAAGCGGGAGGGGCCGGACTCGTCCAGGTAGCCGGAGACGGTCGAGCCGTCGGGCCGCGTGACGGTGGTGGTGCCGGTGTCCGGGTTGATCGTCTGGGTGGAGCCGTCCGGGAACTCCGTGACCACATTGCCGCCGGGGTCCAGGTGCGTGACGCTGCCCCCGGGGTTGGACAGCAGGTCACCCGGGTTGAGCGGACCGGAGATGACGGAGCCGTCGGGCCGGGTGATGGTCGAGGAGTGGGTGTCCGGGTCGATCGTGACCTTGGAACCGTCGGGGTACTCGGTGACCACGCGGCCGTCCGCGTCGAGCCGCGACTCACCACCGCCGGGGAGTTCGAGCGGGCCGTCGTTGACCGGGCCGGTGATGGGGGTGG
Organism: Streptomyces globisporus C-1027; assembly: GCF_000261345.2. Lineage (NCBI taxonomy): Bacteria > Bacillati > Actinomycetota > Actinomycetes > Kitasatosporales > Streptomycetaceae > Streptomyces > Streptomyces globisporus. The sequence goes on from NZ_CP013738.1 coordinate 2,283,846, forward strand.
ACGACAGGTCGGGGATGTCTCCGTTGCCGAAGAGGTCGCGCCGGGAGCTGTCGAGCCTGGACTCCGCTTCCTTCTGCCGGGCCTCCTGCTCGGACCGGACTTCCTCCTGCTTGGCCTCGGCCTCCTTCTGCCGGGCCTCCTGCTCGGCGCGGACCTCGTCCTGCTTGGCCTCCTGCTCCTCGCGGAGCCGGTCCTGCTTGGCTTCCTGCTCCTCGCGGATGCGGTCCTGCTTCTGCTCGGCCTCGGCCTGCCTCTGCTCCGCTTCCTTCCGCATGGCCTCCTGCTCGGCCTTCGCCTCGGCCTCCTTGGCCTCCTGCTTGGCCTCCTGCTCCGCCTGCTTCTGCTCCGCCTTCGCCTCGGCTTCGGCCTGCTTCTGCTCCTGCTCGGCCTGCTGCTGCTCCTGGCGCTCCTCCTGCTCGGTGCGGATGCGGTCCTGCTTCTGCTCGGCCTCGGCCTGCTTCTGCTCCGCCTCCTTCTCCTTGGCCTCCTGTTCGGCCTTCGCCTCGGCCTCCTTGGCCTCCTGCTTGGCCTCCTGTTCGGCCTGCTTCTGCTCGGCCTCCTTCTCCTTGGCCTCCTGTTCGGCCTTGGCCTCGGCCTCCTTGGCCTCCTGTTCGGCCCTGGCCTGGGCCTCCTTGGCCTCCTGCTCCTTCTTCGCCTCCTCCTGCTGGGTCTTCGCCTGGTTCATCTGCATCATCTGCATGTTCTCCGCACGAGCCTGGGCCTCGGCCTGCTTGGCCTCCTGCTCCTTGCGGACCTGCTCCTGCTTGGCCTCCTGCTCGGCCCGGAGCTGTTCCTGCTTGGCCTCCTGTTCGGCCTGCTTCTGCTCCGCCTCCTTCTCCTTGGCCTCCTGCTCGGCCTTGGCCTCCGCCTCCTTGGCCTCCGCCTTGGCCTCCTGCTCGGCCGCCTTGGCCTCGGCTTCCTTCTCCTTGGCCTCCTGCTCGGCCTTGGCCTCCGCCTCCTTGGCGGCCGCCTTCGCCTCGGCCTCCGCCTCCTTGGCCTCGGCCTCCGCCTTGGCTTCCTTCTCCTTGCGCTCGGCTTCCGCCTTGGCCTCGGCCTCCTTGCGCTCCGCCTCAGCCTTGGCCGCGGCCTCCTTGGCCTCGGCCTCCGCCTTCTCCTTCTCCCGCTCCGCCTCGGCCTTGGCGGCCTGGTCCTTCTGCCACTGGATGAACTCTTCCTGCTTCCGGGCGGCTTCCTCGGCTTCCGCCTTGGCCGCGGCCGCGTCCGCCTCCGCCTTCTCCTCGGCGAGCTCGGCCTTCTCCTCCTTGTACTCGGACTCCAGCGTGTCGCTGGTCCCCCGCGACTTGATCGATCCGAAGTCCAGCTCTTTGTTGCTCCAGCTGTCGCGCACCTTCGTCATGGCCGCGACCGCCGCCTTGTCGAGGTTGTCCTCGACGGTCTGCTTCCACATGAGGAGGGCCTTGTTGCCGACCTCCACCCAGGTGCTGAGCTCTTTGAGCTCGCCGAAGTCCTTGGGCTCGACGGTCAGCCCCATGTCGCCCGTGCCGGTGATCTTCTCGATCTTCGCCCGGTTGCTGAACTCATCTTCAGAGATGTAGTTCGTCGTGGTGGTGTAGCCGCCGCCGTACGACCCGTGGGTCTCGATCTCGTAGGTGATCTTCGTGATGTTGTTGTCCCAGACGTACTCCATGATCGCGGAGAGCAGGGTGTGCAGCACCACGAGCGGATTGCCGTACTTCCACTGCCAGTCCTTCCAGACCCCGTGGAGGTCGCTGACCGCTTCCTGGAAGGCTTCCTGCGCGTCCCGGATCTCGTTGCCCTGCTTGGACTTCGTGCCTCCGGCGGGCAGCATGTCGTCGGCGTAGTCCGAGTACTGCTTGTTGATCTTGTTGATGAGGTCCCAGAAGACACCGGCGGCCTTGCCCCGCCACGCCTCGTCCTTCTCCTTACCCAGCCGGCTCTGCCACTCCTCCACGATCTTCTGCTGGGACGAGAAGAAGTTGGCGACCCGGTCGAACGCCGCGGCGACGGTTTCGAAGTTGGCGGGGGTCACCGAGTCAGGGTCGTCCACCGGCTTGCCGTTGAAGCTGAAGCCGTAGGTGCCCTCCGTGGAGTTGAAGATCAACTCCTCCAGGGCGAGCCCAGTACCGTAGGCGTAGCGCGCGGTGGGCGTGGTGTCCCACGTCGGCTTGCCGTCCATCCCCAGGTGACCGTCGATGGAGCTGGAGAACTGCCCGCCCTCCTGCCACCCCTGGCTGGGTATCCGCCCGTCCCCCTTGCTGCCGAGCAGGGTGATGCGCGCCCGGTACATCGACACGTCGGAGCCCGGCCCGCCCTTGGCGTGGTAGAAGGGGATGACGAAGTCGGTGTTCTTGATGTCGGAACCGGCGTTTTCGTACAGCCAGTTCATGTCCTCGGGGTCGACGTAGTCCACATAGCCGACGTCGGAGATCTCCACCTTCATCAAGGGGATGCCCTCGTTGCCGACGAGCGAGTCGAACAGGTCGTTCCGGTTCGGCGCCTTGAAACCCGTGAAGAAGCTGACCGCCTCGGCCCACTTGTCGTTGGTACCGCCGCCGAGGTCTTCGACGACCTTGCTGGAATCGAGCGCCATGCCGGAAAGCCTTTTCGTCGGGGGGAGACACGGGGGACGGGAGGGTCGGGGTGCGGTCCGCCGGACCGCGGGCGTGCGGAGGAGCGCCGGCCGGGGCTACCGGCCGCCCTCGACGAAGGTCAGTCGTCCTCGTCGTCGCCCGAGCCGCCGCCGGCGGATTCGGAGAGCACCTCGTCCACGCCCTCGAAGAAGTCGATCATGTCCTTGCCGTCGATCTTCTCCAGGTTGCCGTCCTGGGTCTTGAAGAGCTCCTCGATGGTGTCCTCCAGGTCCTCCTCGATCTGCTCGAAGAGTTCGATCTGGAGCTTGAGGATGTCGTCGAGCTGATCGACCAGCCCGTTCAGGCACTTGACCAGGTAGCCGCCGTTGGTACGGCCGTTCTCGTCGGCCGCCATCGTCCCGATGGCGAGCGGCTTGTTCTGGCCGTCGAAGAAGCCCGCCGCCGTCGCGGACCCGTCCTCGCCTCCCTGCAGCGAGGGAATTGCGGGCACGGTCGTCCCGTCGGACGTGGTGCCGTCCTCCCGCATCTTCTTGATCTCCGCGAGGAACGGGACAAGGTCGTTGTCGAGGAAGCTCTGCAGCCATGCCTTGTTGAGATTGAGTGCGGGTGCTTCCGCCATGTCGCACTTCTCCAGTCTTCCGGGATGTCCAGGGACTCACAGGGCCGGTGCCTGTCCGCCGGCAGCCCAAGGGGGCCTCGGCGGACGGTGCAACCGCCCCGACTGCACCGGGCGGCCGTGCGCGCGAAGGAGCCACACGAACGGCCGCCCGGGAGGGACCAAGGGCGTGCCGCCCCCGGGTCAGCTGCCGATGCGCACGCTCTCCCAGAGGGACTTCAGGGAGTTCTCGCTGTACTTGTAGCTGCCCGAGACGTCGGTCAGCAGCGCCGAGTGCTCGGCGAGGATGCGCTTCATCTCTTCGACCGCGTTGTTCCACGAGGCCTGCTTCTCGGCGTACACGGCCTTGTCCTCACCTTCCCAGCTGCGCTGGAGCTCCTGGAGCTCGGCTTCCAGGTTGGTGAGGATGCTGTCGATCGCCTTGGTCTGCTGGACCATGTCGTCGGCGGCGTTCTCCATGTGGCCGTAGTCGACATAGATCTGGCCGTCGGTGAAGTCAAGCGGAGGGGTCATGGTCTTCCTCGTCTCGCGGCAGGTGCGTCAGGGTCAGTGATGTGGGGGGCCGGTCGCCCGTCAGGGTCCCGGTCAACGGAGGAGTGGTCAGCGGCCCGCGGTGGAGCCGGCGAGCGCGTTGAAGATCTCCTCGGAGCGGTTGAACGCCTGCTGGATCGAGTCGTTCGAGTTGTTCTGCTGGATGCCCTGCGCGCGCATGGTCTCCTCCAGCGTCGTGATCATGTCGCGGAGGTTGCTGGAGATGATCTCCGCCTGCTGGTCCCACCGGTCGAGCAGCTTCTGGAACGCGCCACCGTCGCTGCCGGCGTAGCCGGAGGCGAGGTTGTGCTTCATGTTCTCCACGTCCTGACGGCTGTTCTGCACACCGGTGAAGGCCATCTCCAGTGCGGTGACACCGTTCTGGGTGGATGAAGCCAGTGACTGCTGTGCGCCCGTACCTGCCATGTTGCTGCGCCTCCTGATGTGTCGCGCCGCCGGATTCCGGTTCCCGCGCGGCGCGTGCCTGGCCGGACGCGGCCGGAAGACCGGCGTCCGAATGGTCTGGACGAACGGAGCCTAAAGAAGGGCGCGTTGAGGATTCAATGGCTTGCGTCATCTTCTCGGCCCCGACCCCGCTTTTGGGGTGATTCGCGAAGGAGATTTGATGGGGATCTGAGGTTCGCCCCTTGCGGAATCACTTTCCGAATGGATCTGTTTCCCCGCGCCCGAGCGGGCAATGCCCGCCGTGGGAAACGGTATGGGCAGATCCCTTCGAGGAAGAGGACGGTGGATCACCTCCTCCGGTTGTCACGACGCACGCCTTTATCAGACGCGTCACGAGAAATTCACCTCCCTCGGTACAACCATCCGTCGGTCCCTCAGGTCCGCGCGCAGCGCGGGGTCGTGTTCGTGTTCCGGCCCAGGGCCGCGGCCTCCTTGGTGAGGTCCGGCCCGGTCGGCAGCATGGCCAGCAGCGGCGCCGGCAGGCCTCGGGCCTGGCCCTCGCTGTAGCCGAGGGCGGCGAGGCCGTCTGCGGTGCCGACCCGGTACTTCATCCCGGTGTCGGTCACCAGGTAGACGGTGGTGCCGACCGTGCTCCCGCTCGCCCCGAGCGCCCGCACCAGGGTTCCGCCGCCCGGCCGCACGCTGATCGTGCCGACCGGCATGCAGGCCGGGGTGAGGCCCTCAGGCGGCGCCTGCGCGGCGGGCCCCAGGGAGCCCGTTCCGGTCAGCGCCACGCTGATGCGCGGTCCGCGCTCACTCGGCTGGACCCGGATGCATACAGTGCGGTCCTCGCCGAGGGCCACCACCTCCGGCGGCTCCGGGGGCAGGTTCGCCTCGTCCGCGCCGCCCTGGGCGCCGGGGGCCAGTCGGCCGCTCAGCGCGTCCGCGCCCAGCGTCACGACGTTCGCCGCGCCTCCCCCGTACACCTTCTCGCGGGTATCCGGGTCGCCGAGCACCAGCGCGGCCCCGGTCGCCGTGAGCGGTGTCAGGCCCTCCTGGCGCAGCAGGTAGTAGCGGTCGGCGGAGCCCGGGACGGTGACCCGGAAGACCTGGCCGATCCGGGACTCCCCGCCGCCGAGCGCGGGGCCCTTCCTGCCCTTGCCCGGGACGTTCGGCGGGCGCAGGTCGGGTCCCGAGGGCAGGGCGTTCAGGAAGGCGGCGGAGACGGGCAGCCGGGAGACGGAGGCGTAGCCGAGGGCCTCACGGGCGCGGGTGTCCTCGTCGATCAGCAGCTTGCTGCCGCGCCAGACCAGGTAGTCGGCCTTGTCCGGCCCCGTGACGAGCATGGCCTGGTCGGTGGGCAGGCCGGTGGCGTCCGCCGGCAGGCCCACCGCGACGGTGGTGCCGGTCCTTCCGGTTGCACTGCCCGAACAGACCTGCCAGGGGCCCGTGTCCAGGTCCGCGCTCCCGGGCAGGGCGTCCGGGGCGCCGCTGATACCGATGGGCGCCCCGTGCGGCGTACCGTCCAGGGACTTCGAGCCGACCGCCACCGCCTTCATGTCGGCGCCCGCGAGCAGCCGCGCCGACGCGTAGTTGCGCACCGGACGCAGCCGCCCGTCCAGGTACAGGTAGCGGGATCCGGTGTCCTTGTTGACGACGAGGGTTCCGGCGGCCCGCCAGGAGTCCTTGGTGCCGGGCTTGAGGAGGCCGAGGACGAAGGAGCCTGCCGAGAGCAGGACGGCTATCACGATGCCGATCACCACGCCCCGGTTGGTGCGCCCCTGCGGGCTCTCCGGGGCGTCGGGGTCGGCGCGGAGCATGCCGGAGGTCAGCCGGCCCATGACGAACATGTGGGCCTGGACCTGGTCGCGTTTCGACTGCACGGCAGCGGTTCTCCCTTCCGGTCAGCCGTTGATGGCCCGCAGGGCGCCGTACACGCCGAGCACCCACAGGGCGAGCGGGAGCACGGCGATCGCGAGGGCCGAGTGGAGCACTTCGCCCGCGCGGCCCCAGTACGGGACGAGTCGGCGGCCGGGCACGGTCCAGGCGGCGATGGCGACCGCCGCGGCAGCCGCGAGCAGCCCCGCGGCCGTGACCAGACGGCTCCCCGGGGAGGCGGCGGGGGCGGCGACCAGCACCAGCAGGAGCAGCCCGAAGACTCCCGGGACCACCAGGGACATGCGCTGCCAGATGTTGCCGAGGCCTCGGGCGTGCAGGACGAGCAGGAGACACAGCGCCACCGTCATGATGATCTCGGCCAGCTCGCGCTCCCGGGCCAGGACGGCCACGCACGCGGCGCCGACCAGGCCCACCGCTCCGTAGAGCGACGTCATCCAGCCGTCGGCGAGGATGGCGCGGGCCGAGACCGCGGACGCGGCGTGCGGCTCGATGCCCTCCTGCAACTGCTGGGCGTTGGTCGGCAGCGGGGGCATCCGCATCCCGGACATCCGGAAGGCGAGCGAGGGGACGAACGCCCCCAGGATCACCGCGAGGACGGCGAGGATCCCGGCGGCGTGCACCGGCGCCAGGTCGGTGGTGAGGAGCAGGACGGCGGCGATCGCGGCGAACAGCGAGACGACGGCGACGCTCAGGAAGAGGGCGGCGAAGGCGGCCACGACGGCGAGCGCGAGGACCGCCCCGCCGGCCATCGCCGCACTGGCCGCGAGGAGCCGGGCCCCCAGGGTCTCGTAGGCGTGCGGCCCGCCGAGTTCCCCGCCGGGCAGCAGCCAGCCGGCCAGCGCCAGGTAGGGCCCGACCATGAAGCCGAGCGCGGCTCCGGCGCCCGCGTCCCCGACCGCCCTGCTCGCCGCGCCCGCACCCGCGAGCAGGAGGAGGCCGGCCGCGGTGGCGAAGACGGACCGGGACAGCGAGGAGCCGCCGGGCCAGGCGATCACCAGAACGCCGCCGGCGAGGATCGCGACAACGATGCCGAGGAGCACCCAGCGGCTCACCTTGGGGGTCCAGCCGAAGGGGTGGTCGCGCATCGTGGTGGCGATGCCGTCGACCAGGTCGTCGAGGTGCACCTCGGGCAGGGCCTCGGCCCGCGGCCGGAGGTAGAGGGTGTCGCCGTCCCGCAGCCCGTAGGAGTCGAGGGTGAGTTCCTCGTCCAGGGGCTCGCCGCCGAGCCGCTGGAGGACCCAGCCGCCGTGGTCGATACCGGCCTCTTCGAGGTTGTCGCCCGCGTAGCCGAGCACGGCGGGCAGCAGGTCCGCCACGGGGACGTCGGCGGGCACGGCGAGATCGATGCTCTTGGCAGGAGCTCGTACCGTCAGACGGCACAGCTCGGCCACCTGAGTGTCAGTCATCGGGATGGCTCACGCTTCTCCGGTTACGGCTGAGAACGGGCGGGGGAACAGGGGCCGGCGGACCGGTGAACACCCTGCTTCGGTGGGGGGTTCCAAACCGTGTGATGGCGACGGTTGTTGACGACCGATACGGCGATCGTAATATCAGCGGCCTAGTCTGGACCACGTGGCCCGCGCCACGGAATACGAAACGGCCCTCCGCGTCCGGCGAATTGCGGCGCGGTCGGCCGCACGGGCACGAAGGGCGGTTCGGCATGCGGGGTTTCGGCCGGGGAATAGCTCCGCGTCTGCCCGTCCGGCCCCGAAATCCGTTCCGTGTGCGCCCGTCCGGGCAGGGGAAAGGCTCCACAGGCGCCCGTTCGGCCGGGAAGCGCTTCCGTTTGCGCTCTTCCGGCCGGGCGAACGGCCGCGCGGGCCCTGCCCCGAAGCCATGATGTAGCAGAACTGTGACATGACCGTCCGGCCCCCTCCCGCCCACCGCGGAAGCCCCGGGCGGGCTTTCTGCTCCGGCCGGGGCGCGGCGTAGGGTGCGTGCACGGCGAAGGCCTGTCCGCGTCCCGGCCCCCGGTCGACGGCGGGCGGCGTGCCCTGCGACGCCGCTGCGCCCGCTCTCCCCCCATGCCCCTGAAGGAGACGGTTCCTTGAGTGTGACCCTGTTCCGCCGTCCGGCCCGACGCCGCGGCCCGGAGATGCCCGACGGCGAGCTGAACCTCCAGGAGCCACCGGTCCTCCCCGAGACGGTGCCCGACACCTCCGCCGTGTGGACGTACCTGCCGATGGCGCTGATGTCGGTCTCGATGATGTTCATGTTCATGCGTCCCGGTATGACGCGGGGCTCCGGCGGCTTCATCTACATCGCCCTGGGGCTGATGGTGCTCGGCGCCGCGGCGATGTTCATCGGCCAGTTCATGCGCCGGGCGGCGGAGCGCAAGCAGAAGCTCAAGGGCGAGCGCCGGGACTATCTGCGCTATCTCACCCAGATCCGGCGCAAGGTGCGCGGCGCGGTCGTGGACCAGCAACTGGCGCTGGCATGGCGGCACCCGGAGCCCGCCGCGCTGTGGTCGCTGACCGGCACCACCCGGCTGTGGGAGCGGCGCCCCCGGGACGAGGACTTCGGCGAGATCCGGATGGCCGTCGGCGAGCAGAAGCTGGGCCTGAAGCTGGCGTCGAACTCGACCAACCCCGTGGAGGACCTGGAGCCGCTCAGCGCCCACGCGCTGCGCAGCTTCATCCGCGCCTACTCGACGGTTCCGGACCAGCCCATCGCGATCTACCTGCGCGCCTGGGCCCGTGTGCTGTTCCAGGGGGACGAGGAGCGGATACGTTCCCTGGTGCGGGCGCTGCTCGGTCAGTTGGCCACCTTCCACTCGCCGGACGACGTGTGGATCACGTTCTGCGTCTCCGACGAGCGGCGCGCGGACTGGGAGTGGACGAAGTGGCTCCCCCACAGCCTCCACCCGCACGACACCGACGGCGCGGGCCCGACCCGGATGACGGTCTCCGCCTGGGGTGAGCTGGAGAATCTGCTCGGCGCCGAGTTCATGGAGCGGCCGCAGTTCGACCCGGACGCGGTGCCCGGACGCGAGGAGCCGTTCACCGTGATCGTCGTGGACGGCGGGGTCATCCCGGCAGGCCACCGGCTCGACGGTCCCGGCTTCCGCAACACGGTCGTCCTGGACCTCAGCGGCGCACTCTCCTGGCGCCCGGGCCGCATCACGCTGCGCTTCACGGTCGACGAGGACGAACTCGGCCTGGTGCGCACCGACCGCGAGCGCAAGGAGCAGGTCACCCGGCTCGGCCGGCCCGACACCTTCGGGCTGACGGGCGCAGTCTCGCTCGCGCGGCGGCTCGCGCCGTACCGCATGGGCCTGGGTTCGGCGTCGGACTCCTCGGAGCCGCTCTCCGCAAACGTCGAACTGACCACACTGCTGGGCATACCCGACCTGCACCGCCACGACCCGAACACCCTGTGGCAGCAGCACACCGGCCCCAACCGGCTCAAGGTGCCGATCGCGGTCGGCGCGGACGGCGAGCCGGTCGAGCTGGACATCAAGGAGTCCGCCCAGGGCGGCACCGGACCGCACGGCATGCTGATCGGAGCCACCGGCTCCGGCAAGAGCGAGCTGCTGCGCACCCTGGTCCTCTCGCTCGCCCTGACGAACTCCTCGGAGACCCTCAACTTCGTCCTGGTCGACTTCAAGGGCGGCGCCACCTTCCTGGGTCTTGAGGACCTCCCGCACACCTCCGCCGTCATCACCAACCTGGCGGGCGAGGCGGCGCTGGTCGGCCGTATGCAGGACGCCCTGCACGGCGAGCTGATGCGCCGGCAGGAGCTGCTGCGCTCGGCGGGCAACTACACCTCCGCGCTGGACTACGAGAAGGCCCGCGCATCGGGCGTCCCGCTGGAGCCCATGCCGAGCCTGTTCGTCGTCGTCGACGAGTTCAGTGAGCTGCTGGCGGCGCACCGCGAGTTCATGGAGCTGTTCGTGATGATCGGCCGTCTCGGCCGGTCCCTCGGCGTGCACCTGCTGCTCGCCTCGCAGCGCCTGGACGAGGGCCGCATGCACCAGTTGGAGAGCCACCTCTCCTACCGGGTCGGTCTGCGGACGTTCTCCGCGATGGAGAGCCGCGGCGTGCTCGGTGTGCCCGACGCCTACCAGTTGCCGTCGGCCCCCGGCAGCGGCTTCCTCAAGTCGGGCGTGGAGGCGCTGACCCGGTTCCGCGCCGCCTACGTCTCCGGCCCCTACCAGCAGCGCCGGGGCAGCGCGAACCAGGCGCGGGTGGCCAGCCAGACCGTGCCGTGGACCAGCAGTTACGTCGTACCGCGCCAGCTCCCCGACACCCCGGAACCCGAGCCCGAGCAGCACGAGGAGACCGGCGAGACCCTGCTCTCCGTGGCCGTGGACCGGCTGCTGACCGCAGGCCCGCCGGCCCACCAGGTGTGGCTGCCGCCGCTGGACCTCCCCGCCACGCTCGACCAGGTGCTGCCGCCGCTCACCCCGCACCCCGAGTACGGGCTGACGACCGACGCGTCGCATCGCGGGCGGCTCACCATCCCGCTCGGCATCATCGACCGCCCCTTCGACCAGCTGCGCGACCTGCTGACCGTCGATCTCTCGGGCGGGGGCGGACACATCGCCATCGCGGGCGGCCCGCAGAGCGGCAAGAGCACGATGGTGCGGACGATCATCACCGCGCTGGCGCTCACCCACACCCCGCGCGAGGTCCAGTTCTACTGCCTCGACTTCGGCGGCGGCGCGCTCGCCGGGCTGGCCGGGCTGCCGCACGTCAGCGGGGTCGCGGCACGCCTGGACGCCGAGCGGGTGGGCCGTACGATCTCCGAGGTCACGACCCTGCTGGCGGAACGCGAGCGGTTCTTCCTGGACAACGGCATCGACTCGATGGCGACGTTCCGCCGCCGGCTGGCCGCCGGGGAGTTCCCGGAGCACCGGCACGGCGACGTGTTCCTGGTGATCGACGGCTGGTCGACGGTGCGCCAGGACTTCGACCGGTACATCCAGACGTTCGGCGCGATCGCCGCGCGCGGTCTGAACTACGGCATCCACCTGATCGTCACCACCGCCCGCTGGGTGGAGGTGACCTCCGCGATCCGGGACCAGGCGGCGACCCACCTGGAGCTGCGGATGGGTGACCCGATGGACTCCGAGATCGACAACCGGCGCGCCGCGACCGTGCCCCGGCTCCCTGGGCGCGGCCTGACCCGGGACGCCAAGCTGCACTACCTCACGGCGCTGCCGCGCATCGACGGCGTCGAGTCCGCCGACGACCTCTCCGACGGGGTGGCCGGTCTGGTGGCGGCGGTCCGCGAGAGCTGGCAGGGCCCGCCCGCACCGCAGGTACGGATGCTGCCGACCCGGCTCAAGCTGTCGGAACTCCCGGCCCCGAAGGGCGACTTCAAGATGCCCATCGGCCTGGAGGAGGAGCGCCTGTCGACCGTGTGGCACGACTTCTCCGAGACCCCCCACATGATCGTGGTCGGGGACACGGAGAGCGGCAAGACCAACATGCTGCGGATGACGGCGAAGGCCATCATGGACCGGTACACCCCGGCCGAGGCGCGGATCATGGTCGTGGACTACCGCCGCGCGCTGGTGGAGGCGATCCCCGACGAGTACCGGCTCGGCCACGCGGTGGCGATGGACGCCCTCAAGGAGCTGATCGGCGGCGCGGCGCGGGCGGTCGCGGCGCGCGTCCCGGGTCCGGAGATCACCCCGGCCCGGATGCGTACCTGCGACTGGTGGGACGGGCCGCGGCTGTTCATCCTCGTGGACGACTACGACATGCTCGGCACCAGTGCGATGAACGCGCCGTTCGACCCGCTGCTGAACCACCTCGCGCTCGGCTACGAGGTCGGCCTGCACCTGGTCGTCGCCCGCTCCGCCGCCGGTGCGGGCCGCGGTCTGGGCGAGCCCATGCTGCGGCGCATGCAGGAGGTCAACACCCCGACGCTGCTGCTGTCGTGCCCGCCGTCGGAGGGCTTCATCCTGGGCAGTGTCAAGGGCCGCAACCTGCCGCCGGGCCGGGGCACGCGGGTGACGCGCCGCAAGCAGATCCAGGTGCAGACGGCCGTGCTGGAGGACGAGAAGTCCTGAGCCGCGGGCCCCACGGGTCTCCCCGGTCCGATGGCAGGACGGGGAGACCGGGACCTGGGCCTCACCCGGCCTTCAGCGGCGTCCCGGGGGGTGCTGAACCGCTCCGCCCACGCGGCACGGCCCAGCACCCCCCGAGCGCCGTCAGCTCCCCGCAGGACGCCAGTTGCGGGCCCGCCCGCGCGGGATCACCACCGCGCCCGCGGCGACCAGCAGCACCACGCCGCCGCCCACGCCCGCCGCGATCAGCGCGCGGGTACGGGGCTCCGCCGCGGGCGGCGGCGGGACCTCGGCCCGCTCGGTCCGGGGCACCGCCCCCTTCTCGTCCGTCAGGACGGCCGTCAGGGCCGCGTACGGGTCCAGGCGCGGCGGGCTCGCCGGGTAGGCCGCCTCGGTCAGGCGGCGTTCCGTGCCGGCCGCCGACAGCTTCGGGTGGCGCGCTCGTACCTGCGCCGCCGCCCCCGCGACGTGCGCGGCGGCGAACGAGGCCCCGTAGCCGATGAAGTGCCCCGAGCCCTCGGGGCCGATGCTCACCACCGCGTCCCCGGGCGCGGCCAGGTCCGCCCCGCCCACCACGGGCGCGTTGGCGGGGCGCTGCCCGTCCGGGCCGTAGTCCGTGACACCGATCGCCCCCGGGGCGGCGGCGGGCCAGTACCAGGCGGCGGGCTTCGCGTCCCTCGGCAGCGCGTCCGGAGCGAGGGGGGCGACGACCAGGGCGTCCTTCTCGCTCGCGTACGCGACGGCCTTGGTCAGCTCCGCCTTGCCTGCGGCCAGGGCGGCGGCGACGTAGATGACGGAGGCGCCCTCGTCGGCCGCCGTGCGGATGCCGGCGGCGACCTGGGCGACCGTGGACCCGCCGCGCTCGTCCGCGCCCCGTACGGCCAGGATGCGGGCCTCAGGGGCCAGTCCGGCCGGTCCGCCGGCCGCGCCCGGAGTTGCCGCGATCAGGCCGGCCGCGAAGGTGCCGTGCCCGACGCAGTCCTTGCCCGCGTCCCCCATCGCGGTGACCCGGCCGGCGAGCGCCGGGGCCGACTCCCCGACCCCCGTGTCCACGACGGCGACGGTCTGCCCGGCACCCTGGGAGAGCGGCCTCGCGCGGGCCGCCCCGAGCGCGCCCATGGTCCAGGGCTCGGACCGGGCCTTCACTTCGGAGGCCTCGACGCAGGTGTCGTCCTCCGCCAGTACGGAACGTACGACGGGGAGTCCCACGGAATCGGCCGCGGCGGGCGTGGTGCCCGAGGCGACCAGCACGGTCGGGAGCACGGTGAGCGACAGGGCGGCGGCGACGGCCGTGGCCCGGGGGCGGCGGCGAAATCCGGCAGGGGGCATGGCGCGCATGATAGGCCGAACGGATGACGGTACGCCGCACGGGATGCGGCACCCGCTTCCCGGTTCCGGCCTGAACTGTCCTGTCCCACCTGGAACATCGCGGTGCCGGTCCCGTAGCCTTCCTCGCGTGCGCACAGCTGCGCGGCCCCGATGCGATCCGGTTTCCTTCCGGGCCGGCGGGAGAAGCAGTCACCTCCTTCCGGTCCCCGGCGGGAGAGGCGGGCAGCGGCACCACAAGGAGGAGGATCGGGCGTGTCACGGCAATTGCTCAGGGTCGGGTCGGACCAACCGGACAGCTTCCGGACGATCGGTGAAGCCCTGGACAAGGCACGCACGGGTGCGGTGATCCGGGTGAGCCCCGGCCGCTACCCGGAGAACCTGACGGTGCGGACGCGGGTCACCATCGTCGCGGACGGGGAGCCGGGCAGTGCCGAGATCTGCCCGCGCCGGGGCACCGCCGTCATCCTGGTCGCCGACGCCGTCATGCTCACCGACCTCACCCTGCGCGGCGGGAGCGAGGACCTGCCGGTGGTCGACGCCCCGCGCGGCCAGGTGGCGATGGACGGATGCACGATCGTCGGCTCCGGCTGGACGGCCGTGCTGGCCCGGGAGTCGGGCTCGGTCGCCATGCGCGACTGCCGGGTCAGCAACCCCAAGGGCGCCGGGATCGTGGACTCCGCCCCCACGGGCAGCGTCATAGCCGGCTGCCGCATATCGAACCTCGGAACCTCCGGCGTGGTCATCGGCGCGGAGGCCCGGACGACGGTCCGGGACTGCCGCATCCTCGACGCGCGGGCCAACGGCGTGCTGACCTCGGACGAGGCGCAGGGCCTGGTGGAGGACTGCGACATCTCCGGCACGGACAAGCCGTCCATCGCCCTGGAGGGCCGCAGCGGCACCCGGGTCCTGCGCACCACCGTGCACGACACCTCCGTCGGCGTCTACATCACCAGCTCCGCCCGCCCGTCCCTGGAGCGCGTCTCCGTCAGCGACACCTCCGGCCCCGGGATCATGCTGGCCGTGAGCGCCGACCCGGAGTTCCTCGACTGCCGGACCTCCCGCACCAAGGGCAGCGGCCTCGTGGTCAGCGAGCGCTCCCGGGGCACCTTCCAGCACTGCGAGTTCGACACCGCCGCCGCCCCGGCCGTCCGGGTGATCGACTCCAGCTCACCCACCCTGATCGGCTGCGCGGTGCGCGACTGCGCGGACGCGAACGGTGCCGTCCTGCTGGAGGAGGACTCGACGGCCGAGTTCGACGAACTGCTCGTCAGCGACGCGGCCGGGGTCGCCGTCCGCATCCGCACCGGGGCCGACCCGCTGCTGCGTCGCGTCCGGATCACCTCGCCGGGTGGCAACGGTGTCGAGGTGGCGGAGGACGGGCGCGGCCGTCTTGAGCACTGCGAGATCGACCGCGCGGGAGGATCGGCGGTACGGATCGCCTCGGGCGGCAACCCCGACATCCGCGACACGGTCATGAGAGCGGCCGAGGACACCACGATCTCCGTCGGCACGGAGGGGCGGGGGACCGTCCGGGACTGCGCCGTCGAGTTCGCGGCCGCGGGCGGCATCACGGTGGACAACGGCGGTGACCTCTCCGTCCTGCGGGTCCACATCACCGACTCCGGCGCCCACGGCGTCCTCCTCGCCAACGGCTCCCGCGCCACCCTCACCTCCTCGCAGGTCATCGGCAGCGTCGGCGACGGCATCCGGATCGACAGCGCGGAACCGGTCACCGTCGCCGACTGCACCGTCCGCGACAACCGCGGTGCGGGCCTGCGGCAGACCCGGATCAACGAACGCCTCACGATCGAGGGCCTCAACAGCGCCGGCAACGCGGCCCCGGACGCCTGGGGCGACACCCTTCCTCCGGACGTCGCGGGCGGCGGTCCCGACGCCGAGAAGAAGGGGCCCGAGGGTCCGCTGGAGGAGCTGGAGTCCCTCGTCGGCCTCGCCGAGGTCAAGAGCCAGGTGCGCAACCTGGTCAACCTGAACCAGCTCAACCAGCGCCGTGCCCAGCTCGGCATGCCCGTCGCCCAGGTCAGCCGCCACCTGGTCTTCTCCGGCCCTCCCGGCACCGGCAAGACGACGGTCGCCAGGCTGTACGGCGGCATCCTGGCCGATCTCGGCGTCCTCAGGTCGGGGCACCTCGTGGAGGTCTCCCGCGCCGACCTGGTCGCGCAGGTGATCGGCGGCACGGCCATCAAGACCACCGAGGCGTTCAACGAGGCTTTGGGCGGGGTGCTGTTCATCGACGAGGCGTACACCCTGCTCTCCGACAGCAAGGGCTCCGGCGCCGACTTCGGCCGCGAGGCGGTCGACACGCTGCTGAAGCTGATGGAGGACCACCGCGACGACGTCGCCGTGATCGCCGCCGGGTACACCGGCGAGATGGAGAGCTTCCTCTCCTCCAACCCGGGTCTGGCTTCCCGGTTCACCCGGACCATCGACTTCGCCAACTACTCGGTGGACGAGCTGGTGACCATCACCGAGAACATGTGCCTGGGCCACCGCTACGAGCTGGCCGCAGAGACCCGGGAGGCCCTCGCCCGGCACTACGAGCGCATGCCGCGCGACGCCACGTTCGGCAACGGGCGCGCGGCACGCCGGGTGTTCGAGGAGATGGTGGACCGCCAGGCCTCCCGGTTCGCCTCGATGAAGAATCCCGCCGAGAGCGACCTGGCCCTCCTCCTGCCCGAGGACGTCGCACCCGACACGGGCGCACCGGCGGACGACGGCCCGGGCTCCGAGGAACTCCTCGCCCAGCTGCACTCCATGATCGGCCTCACAGCGGTGAAGAACGAGGTGACCGCGCTGGTCAACCTCCTCACCGCGACGAAGCAGCGCAAGGCCGCCGGACTCCCCACCCCGAAGATCAGCAACCACCTCATCTTCTCCGGGCCGCCCGGTACGGGCAAGACCACCATCGCGCGGCTGTACGCGGACCTGCTGCGCTCCCTCGGAGTGCTGCCCAAGGGCCAGTTGGTCGAGGTGGCGCGCGCCGACCTGGTCGGCCGCTACGTGGGTCACACCGCGCAGTTGACCAAGGACGCCTTCGAACGCGCCATGGGCGGTGTGCTGTTCGTCGACGAGGCGTACACGCTCACGCCGGAGGGCGCGACCTCCGACTTCGGCCGGGAGGCGGTCGACACACTGCTGAAGCTGATGGAGGACCACCGCGACGAGGTCGTGGTCATCGCCGCCGGGTACACCCGCGAGATGCGCCGCTTCCTGGACTCCAACCCGGGCCTGGCCTCGCGGTTCTCGCGCACCGTGGAGTTCGAGAGCTACTCCACGGACGACCTGTTGCAGATCCTCTCCCAGCAGGCCACCGGCTACGGCTACGACTGCTCCCCGGAGACGACCGCCGCGCTGTACGCCTACGTGGACTCCCTGCCGCGCGACCACGCCTTCGGCAACGCGCGGACGGCCCGCCAGATCCTGGAGGCGATGATGACGCGCCAGGCGGGCCGCCTCGGCGCGATGTCCGCCCCGAGCCTGGACGACCTGCGCCTGCTGCTCCCGGACGATCTGCCCCCGGAGGTGGCGGCGATGCAGCGATGACTTTCTCCCGGCCGTACGCCGCGGCCGAGGGGGAGGGCGTCGCCCCCCGCGTTCGCCGTGGGGTGCGCTGCTAGATTCGTCCGCCATGCGATCACGAGAGTACGACGTCGAATTCCGGGAACGGGCCGCCCGCATACGTAACTGGGGCGTGGGCCTGCTGGTCCTGGCGGGTCTGCTCTGGGGCTGGTGCGCCGTTCTGCTGATGACCGAGTACACGATCGAGACGCGCACCGGATTCGAGAAGGAGTGCGCGGCGCGGCTGTTCACGGACCGCGGCACCGCCAACGAGGGGGTGTACGCCGGGGATTACTGCGCGGACGAGCGCGACTGGCCCGAGGCCCTGGCCGTCCTCGGGCTCTCCATCCCCGTGGCACTCGTGGGAACCGCGCTGTTCACGACCGGCAGTGTGACCCGGCGGATGAGCTCGCACGCCCAGGCGATGCGCGAGCTGGACCGGCTGACGGAGAGGCGCGCGAAGGAGTCCGAGCAGTCCCAGGGGCGATCGGCGGGCTCCGGCACCCCTCCGGGAATTCGGTCGCGTCCCACGGGGTGAGCCGTTAGCTTCCCTCCGGACGCCGGGGTTCGCCGGGGGCTCGACGACGAGGGGGCTGCGTATGAGCGGCGAGGGTCCGCGGACCGACCGACTGGGCATTCTGCTGGAGCAGTTCGACCAGGCACGGGAGATGGCCGAGGTCCGGCTGCACGGGCTCGGCGACGAGGAGTACCTCTGGGAGCCCGCGCCCGGCAGCTGGTCGATCCGCCGCCGGGAGGAGGCGGTGACGCCCCGGGCGTACGGTCCCGGCGCCTGGGTCATCGACAAGGGGGCGCCGGAGATCCCGGCGAACGAGTACGCGGAGGTCGCCCGGCAGGCGGCGGACGGGATGTCCGTCGCGAAGATCGCCGAGGACTGGAGCGTGAGCGTCGAACGGGTCGAGGAGGTCCTCGCGTTCACCGGTGAGCCGGAGCCCGACGTCGTACCGGTCACCACCATCGCGTGGCGGCTGGGCCATCTGCACTCCGACTTCGAGGGCCGCTGGGAGTGGACCTTCGGCGAGCGGCGGCAGGACCCGCATCTGCTGGTCGACTTCACCCCGTCCGCCTCGCTCGCGCTGGAGCGGTTCTGGGCGACCCTCGACCGCCACCGCGCGAGCATCGGCGCGCTCACCGAGGAGCAGCTCGACACGGTCGGCCTCTCGCAGTACCCGTACGGCTCCGATCCGGACGACGCGTACATCGGCACGCTGGCCAACGGCAATCTGGAGCTCATCCACCACATGGCCGAGATCGCGCTCCTGCGCGACCTGTGGCGGGCCCGCCGGTAGCGGCAGTCCTCAGCCCGCCAGCTCCCAGACCAGCAGCTCCGCCGGGCCCGCCACCGCGACCGCCGCCAGGCCCCGGGCATCGGTGATCCGGGCGGCGTCGCCGGGGCCCAGCTCCTCGCCGTCGAGGCCGACGCGGCCCCGCACCACGTGCACGTACAGGCGCACCGCGTCCGGGACCGCCGTGCGTTCGTCCTCGGTCAGGCGGCGGACGTGGAGCATCGCGCCCGCGCCGGGCAGGGCGTACGGGGTGGAGTCGGCGATACCGGGCACCACCGTGTACGAGGGTTCGCCGCCCGGCTCCAGAGGGGCCAGCCACATCTGGAGGAAGGTCAACGGGTCGGTGCCGTCGTTGCGTTCGACGTGGCGGACCCCGGAGGCGGCGCTCAGATGGGCCACGTCCCCGGCCCGGACGACGGTGGAGTGGCCGGCCGAATCGCGGTGGGTCAGCTCGCCCTCGACGACCCAGGTGACGATCTCCGTATGGCTGTGCGGGTGCTCCTCGAACCCGGCGCCGGGGGCGAGGCGTTCCTCGTTGCAGGCCAGGATCGGGCCGAAGCGGAGGTTGTCCGGGTCGTAGAAGGGGCCGAAGGAGAGGGCGTGCCGGGTGTCGATCCCGGCGGCCTCGTCGCCGCCCCGGTAGCGGTCGTCGGACCGGTGCACGGATATCACCCGGCCACGGTAACCGGGGGCTCCGAGAGGTGTGCCGCTACCCGCCGGTACGGATCCGGTGACGGTAGCCCGGCAGCCCCGCCCGGTATTTCGCTACCCGCCGGTACGGAGCAGCGTCGCCCCGCCCCACCGATCCACCGGCCCGATAAGGCAGTCTTGTCCTCGTGCCCCGACCCGATCCTGAGCAGCCCCCCGCCCACGACGCCCACCTGCATGCCGCGACCCTGAAACGGCTGGAGCAGTCCTCCGGCCGGCTGGCCGCGAACGCGATTGCCCGCATGGACGAATCGCTGCCGTGGTACCGGGCGATGCCGCCGGAGAACCGGTCCTGGATCGGCCTGGTCGCCCAGGCCGGTATCGCCGCGTTCACCGAGTGGTTCCGGCATCCCGAGACCCCGCAGGCGATCTCGACCGATGTGTTCGGCACCGCCCCGCGCGAACTGACCCGGGCCATCACCCTGCGGCAGACCGTGGAGATGGTGCGGACCACGATCGAGGTCATGGAGGCCGCGATCGAGGAGGTGGCCGCCCCCGGCGACGAGTCGCTGCTGCGGGAGGCGCTGCTCGTCTACGCGCGCGAGATCGCCTTCGCCACCGCCCAGGTCTACGCCCAGGCCGCCGAGGCCCGGGGCGCCTGGGACGCCCGTCTTGAGTCGCTGGTGGTGAACGCGGTGCTCTCCGGCGAGGCCGACGAGGGTGCCGTGTCCCGCGCCGCCGCGCTCGGCTGGAACTCCCCCGAGCACGTCTGCGTCATCCTCGGCACCGCGCCCGACGGGGACAGCGAGCTCACCGTGGAGGCGATCCGGCGCGCCGCCCGGCACGCCAAGCTCCAGGTCCTCACCGGGGTTCTCGGCAACCGGCTCGTCGTCATCGCGGGCGGCAGCGACAATCCGCTCCAGGTCGCGAAGGGCCTGATCGGGCCGTACGCGGCCGGGCCGGTCGTCGCCGGCCCCGTCGTCCCCGACCTGCTGGCCGCGACCCGGTCCGCGCAGGCCGCGGCGGCCGGGCTGAAGGCGTGCTCGGCGTGGCAGGACGCGCCGCGCCCGGTCCTGGCGGACGATCTCCTCCCGGAGCGCGCGATGGCCGGAGACCCGGCCGCGCGGGACCAGTTGGTGGAGGAGATCTACAGACCGCTGGAGGAGGCCGGGTCGGCTCTCCTGGAAACGCTGAGTGTCTACCTGGAGCAGGCGAGCAGTCTGGAAGGCGCCGCCCGGATGCTTTTTGTGCACCCCAACACCGTGCGCTACCGGCTGCGACGTGTGACCGACGTCACCGGATGGTCACCCTCCGATGTGCGCTCCGCGTTCACGCTGCGGATCGCCCTGATCCTGGGGCGCTTGGCCGCAGCGGATCCTCAGTCCTAGACTTTTGTTGGACTTCAACAATTCCCCCGACGGTTCTTCGTCCCTGTCCCCACGGGCGTGCGGAGCCGTCCACAAGAGAGAGTGTGAGGGTGCTCGTACTCGTCGCTCCCGGCCAAGGCGCTCAGACGCCCGGCTTCCTGACTCCCTGGCTCGACCTCCCCGGTGCCGCCGACCGCATCGCGGCCTGGTCCGACGCCATCGGGCTCGACCTTGCCCACTACGGCACGAAGGCCGACGCGGACGAGATCCGCGACACCGCCGTGGCCCAGCCGCTCCTCGTGGCCGCGGGGCTGCTGTCGGCGGCCGCCCTGGACGCCGCCTCCCCCGACGTCGTCGCGGGCCACAGCGTCGGTGAGATCACCGCCGCCACGCTCGCCGGTGTCATCGAGGACGAGGCCGCCCTGCGCTTCGTCCGGACCCGCGGGCTCGGCATGGCCGAGGCCGCCGCGGTCACCGAGACCGGGATGGCGGCCCTCCTCGGCGGCGACCCCGCCGTCACGGTCCCGCACCTGGAGAAGCTCGGGCTGACCCCGGCCAACGTCAACGGCGCCGGCCAGATCGTCGCCGCCGGCACCGCCGCCCAGATCGCCGCCCTGGAGGGCGACAAGCCCGAGGGCGTGCGCCGGGTCGTCCCGCTGAAGGTGGCCGGCGCGTTCCACACGCACCACATGGCCCCGGCCGTGGAGAAGCTGCGCGCGGCGGTCGGCGACCTCACCGTCTCCGACCCGACCGTGCGCTACGTTTCCAACGCCGACGGCCACACCGTGGCCACCGGCACCGAGGTCGTCGCCCGGCTGGTCGGGCAGGTCGCCAACCCGGTCCGCTGGGACCTGTGCATGGAGACCTTCCAGTCCCTGGGCGTCACCGCACTCGTCGAGCTGAGCCCCGGCGGCACCCTGACCGGGATCGCCAAGCGTGCGCTGCCCGGCGTGCGGACGCTCGCGCTCAAGACCCCCGACGACCTCGACGCGGCCCGCGCGCTCATCTCCGAGCACGCAGGCGTCTAAGGAGCGAGCATGTCGAAGATCAAGCCCAGCAAGGGCGCCCCGTACGCACGGATCCTCGGGGTCGGCGGCTACCGCCCGACCCGGGTCGTGCCGAACGAGGTGATCCTCGAGACGATCGACTCGTCCGACGAGTGGATCCGCTCCCGCTCCGGCATCGTCACCCGCCACTGGGCCTCCGACGAGGAGACCGTGGCCGCGATGTCGATCGAGGCGTCCGGCAAGGCCATCGCCGACGCGGGCATCGACCCCGAGCAGATCGGCGCGGTCGTCGTCTCGACCGTCTCGCACTTCAAGCAGACCCCGGCCGTCGCCACCGAGATCGCGCACCGGATCGGCGCGGGCAAGCCCGCCGCCTTCGACATCTCGGCCGGCTGCGCGGGCTTCGGCTACGGCCTCACCCTCGCCAAGGGCATGGTCGTCGAGGGCTCGGCAGAGTACGTACTTGTGATCGGCGTCGAGCGGCTCAGCGACCTCACCGACCTGGAGGACCGCGCGACGGCCTTCCTGTTCGGCGACGGCGCGGGCGCGGTCGTCGTCGGCCCCTCCCAGGAGCCGGCCATCGGCCCGACCGTGTGGGGCTCCGAGGGCGACAAGTCCGAGACCATCAAGCAGACGGTCGGCTGGAACGAGTTCCGCCTCGGCGACGTCTCGCAGCTGCCGCTCGACTCGAAGGGCGAGGTCAAGTTCCCCGCCATCACGCAGGAGGGCCAGGCGGTCTTCCGCTGGGCCGTCTTCGAGATGGCGAAGGTCGCCCAGCAGGCGCTGGA
Source organism: Streptomyces globisporus C-1027 (assembly GCF_000261345.2). Taxonomy (NCBI): domain Bacteria; kingdom Bacillati; phylum Actinomycetota; class Actinomycetes; order Kitasatosporales; family Streptomycetaceae; genus Streptomyces; species Streptomyces globisporus. The sequence goes on from NZ_CP013738.1 coordinate 2,305,905, forward strand.
CGCGGCCGGGATCGCCCCGGAGGACCTGGACGTCTTCATCCCGCACCAGGCCAACATGCGGATCATCGACTCGATGGTGAAGACCCTGAAGCTGCCGGAGCACGTCACGGTCGCCCGTGACATCGAGTCCACCGGCAACACGTCCGCCGCCTCGATTCCGCTCGCCATGGAGCGGCTCCTGGCGACCGGTCAGGCGAAGAGCGGCGACACCGCGCTCGTCATCGGCTTCGGGGCGGGTCTCGTCTACGCCGCGACGGTCGTTACCCTCCCCTAGGCACACCGGACCTTTTGGGTCCGGACGCACGAACACCGAAGAAACCACCGAAGGAGCGCCAAGATGGCCGCCACGCAGGAAGAGATCGTCAAGGGTCTCGCCGAGATCGTCAACGAGATCGCCGGGATCCCGGAGGAGGACGTCCAGCTGGACAAGTCCTTCACCGACGACCTCGACGTCGACTCGCTGTCCATGGTCGAGGTCGTCGTCGCCGCCGAGGAGCGCTTCGACGTGAAGATCCCCGACGAGGACGTCAAGAACCTCAAGACGGTCGGCGACGCCGCCGACTACATCCTGAAGCACCAGGGCTGATCCCAGCCCGGCTGTGTCGCCACCCGGCGGTGGCGCCGCTGATTCACGACCCTCTACACGTGGAGAAGATTTTCCAGTGAACTCGACCAATCGCACCGTGGTCGTCACCGGTATCGGCGCAACCACTCCGCTGGGTGGCGACTCCGCATCGACCTGGGAAGGTCTGATGGCCGGCCGGTCCGGCGTCAAGCCTCTCGAAGGCGAGCGCTTCGCCGAACTGCCCGTCCGGATCGCCGCCCTCGCGGCCGTCGACCCGGGCGACGTCCTTCCCCGCCCGCTGGCCCGCAAGCTGGACCGCTCGGCGCAGTTCGCGCTGATCGCGGCCCGCGAGGCGTGGGCGGACGCGGGCTTCACCGCCAAGGCCGGCGAGGACGAGTCCATCGCCCCCGAGCGCCTCGGCTCGGTCATCGCCTCCGGTATCGGCGGCGTGATCACCCTGCTCGACCAGTACGACGTGCTGAAGGAGAAGGGCGTACGCCGCGTCTCCCCGCACACCGTGCCCATGCTCATGCCCAACGGCCCGGCGGCCAACGTCGGCCTGGAGGTCAACGCCCAGGCCGGTGTCCACACCCCCGTCTCGGCCTGCGCGTCCGGCGCGGAGGCCATCGGGTACGCCGTCGAGATGATCCGTACCGGCCGTGCCGACGTCGTCGTCGCCGGTGGCACGGAGGCGGCGATCCACCCGCTGCCGATCGCCGCGTTCGCCAACATGATGGCGATGTCCAAGAACAACGACGAGCCCCAGAAGGCCTCGCGTCCGTACGACACCGGCCGGGACGGCTTCGTCCTCGGCGAGGGTGCGGGCGTCGTCATCCTGGAGTCCGCCGAGCACGCCGCGAAGCGTGGCGCGAAGGTCTACTGCGAGGTGCTGGGCCAGGGCCTGTCGGCCGACGCCCACCACATCGCGCAGCCCGAGCCCACCGGGCGGGGTATCGCCGCCGCGATGCAGAACCTGCTGGACTCCAGCGACCTCAAGCCGTCCGAGGTGGTCCACCTCAACGCGCACGCCACGTCGACGCCGCAGGGTGACATCGCCGAGATCAAGGCGCTGCGGAAGGTGCTGGGCGACGACCTGGACCATGTCGCGATCTCCGCGACGAAGTCGATGACGGGCCACCTGCTGGGTGGCGCGGGCGGTATCGAGACGGTGGCCACCGTTCTCGCGCTGCACCACCGCATCGCACCGCCGACCATCAACGTCGACGACCTCGACGAGGCGGTCGAGGCGGACGTCGTGCGTGGTGAGCCCAGGGCGCTGCCCGAGGGGCCGATCGCGGCGATCAACAACTCGTTCGGGTTCGGTGGGCACAACGTGGTGCTGGCGTTCCGGTCCGTGTGACGCCGGCCCTTTGACGAGTGAAACCCGCTTCCCGGTTCTCGGGAGGCGGGCTTCTCTGTCAAACCCCTCCGGCGATGGAGGAGCGGGGTCCGGGGCAGCACCCCCGGAAAGTCACACGACCTGGTGCAGCCAGCGGACCGGCGCGCCCTCGCCCGCGTGGCGGAAGGTCTCCAGCTCGTCGTCCCACGGCTTGCCGAGCAGGGAGGCGATCTCGGCCTCCAGGTCGCTCTCGCCGCGCACCGACCGCGCCAGCGCGGCCCGCAGCCGGTCCTCGGGGACCAGGATGTCGCCGTGCAGGCCGGTGACGGCGTGGAAGATGCCGAGGCCGGGGGTGGAGCTGTAGCGCTCGCCCTCGGCGGTGGGGCACGGCTCGGCGGTCACCTCGAAGCGCAGCAGGTCCCAGCCGCGCAGGGCGGAGGCGAGCTGCGAGGCGGTGCCTGCGCGGCCCTTCCAGGAGAATTCGGACCGCCAGGTGCCGGGCGCGGCCGGCTGTCTGATCCAGTCCAGCTGGACCCGCACACCGAGGACGCCCGCCACTGCCCACTCGACGTGTGGGCACAGCGCGCGCGGTGCGGAGTGTACGTACAGGACTCCACGTGTCGTCACCGGAACCTCCCGTATGGGACGAGGTACGCCTTCCCCAGCGGCCTCGCGTCCGTACCGCCTCTTTCCGGCCAGAGCCCGAGGTTGTCATCAGTAAACAGCATCGGGAGTTAATCTCCTGAAAAGGGACAGCATGTGACGTGACGTAATGTACCGGAGCCGTCCGTGTGTGCGCGGGCGGGCGGAACGCCACTGGTTCGACGGGGAAAAGCTACCGTGCGCCGGGGCCGTCCGTGTGACGTACCGTCGGTCTCAGGCCCCTGATTCGCCGGGTTTCACCCGGCAGGGCGCGCACGGCCCCGACCTGGGGATCTCGCGCTTGCCAGGGGCATGTCCAGAGGCATACGCCACAGGTTGACCGGAGGGGATCCGACCGATGCCGGAGCGTGCGACACGCCCACGAATGCGTACCGCTGCCGCCGCGCTGACGGCGCTCTCGCTCGTCGGCGTCGCGGCGCTGGCCGGGTGCTCCGGGGGCGGCTCGGAAGGCGGCGTGTCGCAGAACGCGCCGGCCGCCTCGCGCAGCGCCTCGCCGTCCCCCTCCCCCACACCGGACTGGAACCCCCGGCCCGGCTCGATCGCGGCGGTCGGGGATTCGATCACCCGGGGGTTCGACGCGTGCTCGGTGCTGGCCGACTGCCCCGACGTGTCGTGGGCGACGGGTACGGACGACACGGTGCGCAGTCTCGCGGTCCGGCTGCTCGGCCCGTCGAAGGCGGCGGACCGGAGCTGGAACCTCGCGGTGTCGGGATCGCGGATGGTGCAGTTGCCCGAGCAGATGGCACGGGCGGCGAAGGAGCGGCCGGAGCTGGTGACGGTGATGACCGGCGCGAACGACGCGTGCCGGGACTCGGTGCGGCTGATGACGCCGGTGGCGGACTTCCGGGCGTCGTTCGAGGCGTCGATGCGGCAGCTGCGGGCCGAGGCGCCGAAGGCGCAGGTGTACGTCTCCAGCGTGCCGGATCTGAAGCGGCTCTGGTCGACGGGGCGGGTGAACGAGCTGGGCAAGAAGATCTGGGACCTCGGGATCTGTCAGTCGATGCTGGCCGACGCGGACGACCTCGGGCCCGCCGCCGTGGCCCGGCGGGACGCGGTGCAGGACCGGGTGGTGGCGTTCAACGAGGTGCTGCGGGACGTGTGTGCGAAGGATCGTCACTGCCGTTACGACGGCGGGGCGGTGTTCGGCTTCCGGTTCACCGGGGCTCAGCTCAGCCCGTGGGACTGGTTCCACCCGAGCCGCGACGGCCAGGCCCGGCTGGCGGAGATCGCCTACCGCAACGTCACGGCCGCGGAGCCGCCCGCGTAGGGTCGATGACCATGACCAGCGGGACGGACACGGCGGTACAGGCGGAGGACTTCGGCGCGCTCACGGACGGGACCTCCGTTCGCCGGTGGACGCTGGAGCGGGACGGGGTCCGGGTGCGGATCCTGACGTACGGCGCGATCGTGCAGTCGGTGGAGGCGCCGGGGCGGGACGGCTCCCGGGCCCCGGTGGCCCTCGGGTTGCCGGATGTCGGCGGGTACGAGGAGTTCCCCCGCCCCTACTTCGGCGCGGTGGTCGGGCGGTACGCGAACCGGATCGGGGGCGCGTCGTTCGTGCTCGACGGGCGTACGCACCGGCTGACGGCCAACGAGGGCGCCACCCATCTGCACGGCGGGGCCAGGGGCTTCGACAAGCGGGTCTGGGACGCGGTGGCGGTGCCGGGCGGGGTGCGGATGTCCCTGGTCTCGGCGGACGGGGACGAGGGGTATCCGGGGCGGCTCGACTTCTCGGTGACGTACACCCTGGAGCCGGGCGGGGCGCTGGTGCTCGACTACCGGGCGGTGACCGACGCGCCGACCGTGCTGAACCCGACCAGCCATCTGTACTGGAACCTGGCGGGCGCGGACAGCGGGAGCGCGCTGGGGCAGCAACTGCGGATCGCGGCGGGGCACTTCACCCCGGTGGACGGGGCGTCGGTGCCGACCGGTGAGGTGGCGCCGGTGGCCGGGACCCGGTTCGACTTCCGTCGGACGCGGGCGGTGGGCGCGGGGTACGACCAGAACCTGGTGCTGGAGGAGGGGGCCCGGGGCGGGGACGCCGTCGCGGCCGAGCTGTACGACGCCTGGTCCGGGCGGGTGCTGACCGTACGGACCACCGAGCCGGGGCTCCAGCTGTACACCGCCGACCACTTCGACGGGCGGCCGTTCGGGCCGTGTGCCGGGATCGCGCTGGAGACCCAGCACTTCCCGGACTCGCCGAACCGGCCGGAGTTCCCGTCGACGGTCCTCCGGCCGGGCGAGGAGTTCGCCTCGCGCACCGTGTACGCGTTCTCGGTGCGCTGAGACGCTGCTTGTACGGTGCTCCGCTCAGCGGGCCAGGCCCAGGGTGACGCCGAGGCCGACCAGGACCGAGCCGATTCCGCGGTTCAGGGCCTTCTGGCGGCGCAGCATCGCCCCGCGCAGCCGGGAGTGCGAGAAGAACAGCGCGACCAGGGCGAACCAGCCGAGGTGGGCGGCGGACATGAACAGGCCGTATCCCGCCTGCTGCCAGAGCGCGGTGTCGGGGCCGACGACCTGGGTGAAGGTCGCGACGACGAACAGGGTCGTCTTCGGGTTGAGCGCGTTGGTCAGGAAACCGCTGCGCAGCGCCCCGAACGGGGAGAGCCCGGGCCGGTCCGACAGGTCGACGTCGAGGTCGGCGCGGGCCAGGAAGGTGCGCACCCCGATGTAGATCAGATAGGCGGCTCCGGCCAGCTTGACCGCGGTGAACAGAGCGGTCGAGGAGGCGATGAGCAGCCCGACGCCGAGCATCGTGTACGTGACGTGGACCAGGACGCCCGCGGCGACCCCGGCTGCCGCGAGGACGCCGGTGGTGCGCCCGTACAGATAGCTGTTGCGGACGACCATGGCGAAGTCGGCGCCCGGGGAGACGACCGCGAGGACGGTGATGGCGGCGACCGCCAGCAGCTCGGTCACGCGGACCACGCCCGGGGGGCCGGGGGAACGTCACCGCTGTCCGCGGTGCCGGGCCGGGGCTCGGTGTCCGGGTCCGGGTCGACCAGGTCGCGGGCGAGCAGGGTGGCCCCGGCGACGGCTCCCGGCATCAGGAACACCGCGACGACCGGGATCAGGAAGGCGAGGACCAGCGGGACGCCGAAGCCGAGCGCCAGCAGCCGGCGGCCGCGGAGCAGGACGAGACGGTCCTTGAGGACCATGCCCCGGCGCTGAAGGGCGACGGCCGTCAGCTCCTCGGCCAGGAAGAAGCCGGAGACGCAGAAGCCGATCGCGGGGACCACGGTCTGCCCGACGACCGGGATGAAACCGCAGGCGAAGAGGATGATCCCGTACAGGGCGACGCGCAGCAGGATGCGTACGGAGTCGCGGGCGGAGATCCACAGCTCCTGCCAGAGCGGCAGTCCGGACTCGGGGACCTCGCCGCCCTCGCTGCGGTCGACCTCCTCGGAGAGCGACTCGTAGAAGGGCTGGCCGACCAGGAGGGTCACGGCGGTGAAGGTGATGACCGCGAGGAACAGGCCGAAGACGAAGACGAGCGCGGTCAGCCCGGTGCGCAGCAGCCCCTGCCAGGGTGAGGACCAGTCGTCGGCGAACGGGGTCGCCCAGCCGACGAGGTCGTCGGCCCCGTAGCCGAGTCCGATCAGCGCTCCGGCGTAGACGACGAGGGTGACGAGTCCGGGCAGCAGCCCGAAGCCGAACCACCGTCCGTGCTGGGCAACCCAGCGTTGCCCCTTCATCAAGTAACCGAAACCCGCCCCGAGATCACTCATGGGCGTCAGCGTACGGCGTGCGGAAACGCGGCGAGGACCGCACCCCGGAGCGGGGTGCGGTCCTCGCGTGCGGTGCGGGGTCCGGTCAGGCGACCGAGAGCTCGACCTTGATGTTGCCGCGGGTGGCGTTCGAGTACGGGCAGACCTGGTGGGCCTTCTCGATGAGCGCCTGCGCGGTGGCGGCGTCGACGTTCGGGATGGAGGCGCTGATCGCGACCTCCAGGCCGAAGCCGCCGGCCTCGGTCTTGCCGATGGAGACCGAGGCGGTCACCGTCGAGCCGGAGATGTCGGCCTTCTCCTGGCGGGCGACGACGCCCAGCGCGCCCTGGAAGCAGGCGCTGTAGCCCGCCGCGAAGAGCTGCTCGGGGTTGGTGCCCGCGCCGCTGCCGCCCATGGCCTTCGGCGGGTTCACGACGACGTCGAGCTGACCGTCGTCGGAGGAGACCCGGCCGTCGCGGCCGTTCTCGGCGGTGGCGACGGCGGTGTAGGCGACGTCGATCTTCTGGATGGTCATGGTGTGACGATTCCTCCGGTTGGTGCGCCGCGACTCGCGCCCACGATCGCGACGGCCTGCGGATGAGCCTAACGCGTGGTCGCGTCCGGCGAACGGCAGGCGGTGGGTCAGACCAGCGAGACGATCATCTTGCCGGTGTTCTCGCCGCGCAGCAGGCCGACGAAGGCGTCGTACCCGTTCTCGATGCCCTCGACCTTGGTCTCCTGGAACTTCAGCTCGCCCGAGGCCAGCCAGCCGGCGACCTCCTGGACGAACTGGTCCTGGAGGTGGGCGTGGTCGCCGACGAGCATGCCCTGGAGGCGCAGCCGCTTGCCGATGATGAGCGCCATGTTGCTCGGGCCGGGGGTCGGCTCGGTGGAGTTGTACTGGGCGATCATGCCGCAGATGGTGGCGCGGCCGTGCAGATTGAACGAGGAGATCGCGGCTTCGAGGTGCTCGCCGCCGACGTTGTCGAAGTAGACGTCGATGCCGTCGGGGGCGGCCGCCTTGAGCTGGTCGCGGACCGGCCCGTTCTTGTAGTTGAAGGCGGCGTCGAAGCCGTACTCCTCGGTGAGGAGCTTGACCTTCTCGTCGGAGCCCGCGGAGCCGATGACCCGGGAGGCGCCCTTGAGCTTCGCCAGCTGGCCGACCTGGCTGCCGACGGCTCCGGCCGCGCCGGAGACGAAGACCGCGTCGCCCTCCTTGAAGGAGGCGACCTCGAACAGGCCCGCGTAGGCCGTGAGCCCGGGCATGCCGAGCACGCCGAGGTAGGCGGAGAGCGGGGCGATCTCCGGGTCGACCTTCACCGCGTGCTTGGCGGGCAGGTCGGCGATCTCGCGCCAGCCGAGACCGTGCAGGACGTGGTCACCGACGGCGAAGCCCTCGGCGTTCGAGGCGATGACCTCGCCGACCGCGCCGCCGTCCATGGGGTGGTCGAGCTTGAAGGGCGGGGTATAGGACTTCACGTCGTTCATCCGGCCGCGCATGTACGGGTCGACCGAGAAGTACTTGTTGCGGACGAGGATGCGGCCTTCGGCCGGAGCGGCCACCGCGGCCTCACGCAGCGCGAAGTCCTCGGCCTTGGGCCAGCCGTGCGGGCGGGCGACGAGGTGCCATTCGCGGCTGGACGTGGGAAGTGCTGCAGACATGGGCTCGGGTTCTCCTCAATGTCCTACGGGGGGTGAGCCTCGGCGCCGTACGGCCCGAAAAGCTTCATGACATGAAACAACCATGCTCCTGAATATTTCATGATGTCAAGTAAATCGGTACGCTGTCGTCCATGGCCACTCGTACAGACACCCTGACCCTTGAGGTCGTCGAGCTCATCGGCACCGTCGTGGCGCGCTACCACGAGGAGTACGACCGGGCCGCCGCCGAGCACTCCCTCACGGGCGCGCAGGCACGGGTGCTCGGGCTGCTCTCGCTGGAGCCCCAGCCGATGCGGAAGATCGCCGTCAGGTTGAAGTGCGAGCCGTCGAACGTCACCGGGATCGTCGACCGGCTGGAGACCCGGGGGCTGGTCGAGCGCCGGCCCGATCCGGCCGACCGGCGGGTGAAGCTGGCCGCCGCGACGGAGAGGGGCCGGCGCACGGCCCGTGAGCTGCGGGACGCGCTGGACTTCGCCCGGGAGCCGCTGGCCGGGCTGTCGGATGCCGAGCGCACGGTGCTGCGGGATCTGCTGCGCCGGATGCTGGGCGAGGGGACCCCGTAGGCGTCGCGCCTACGTGCACCACCACAGGAAGCGGGTGCAGGTCGGGGTCGGGGTCGGGCTGGGCGTCGGCTCCGCCGGGGGCGGCGGCGGGGGTGCGGGCGCGGTCGTCGGCTCCTGCGGGTCCTCCGGGCCCGGCGGGTCGGCGGGCGGGCTGTCCGGGGCGTCGGACGGGTCCGCCTCGTCGGGGTCCGGGGAGGCGGTGGGCTCGTCCGGGGTGGAGGCGTCGGGGCTCGGCGACCCGGACGGGTCCGGGCTCCCGCTGCGGGCGTCCGCGGGTTTCGCGTCCGTTCCGGGGCCCGTGGTCGCCCCGGCCCGGGAGCCGACGGGGCCGGGGTCGCGGGGCGCTTCGGCGGAGGTCTCCGTGGGCTCGGGCTCGGCGGCCGGGTCGCCCGGCGCGTCGCTGACGAAGTCGGCCGCGGTGTCGTCCTGCCCGGGCTCCAGGGCCAGTTCCGCCAGGCTCAGGGCGCCCGCCGCGAGGAGCAGCCCGAGGGCCCCGAGCAGCACGGTCCGGCCGCGTCGGCGGTGACTGCCGCGGGCCCGCCGCCGGGAGCCGGGGCGGGGCTCACGGGCGGCGTCACGGCGGGAGGTCCGACCGGTCTCGCCTTCGACGCTGCGGGCCCCAGGACCGGTGTCACCTGCGGCGCTACGGCGGGACACCGCAGCGGCCTCGCCGCGGGACTCCGGCCCTGCCTCGCCCGCGGTGCCGCGCCGGGACTTCCGGCCGGCCTCGCGCCGGGCGTCCCTCCGGGTGCGGCGGGGGGCGTCGGCCCGGGCGGCCGTCCCGTACGGCTCCTCCGGGGCGGGGCCGGCGGGCGCGGGTATCGCATAGGGGCCCAGCGCCTCGGCGGGCGTACCGCACCCGGCGCAGGCCAGGGCTCCGTTGAGATGCCGTCGGCACGGGTGGCAGTAATCCATGGCGCCCGCAGGTTAGGCGCGCGCGGAACAACCGGGGAAGCCGCCCAGGTGAGGATCGTGTGAGGAAGCCAGGATTCCGGTGACGGCCGGTCCGATACGCCTGACACGCGGGAGGATGGGCGGCATGAGCACTCCCGCCCCCTTCGGCCCGCTCCAGTTCCAGCTCGTCCTGCTGCGCCGGATGGCCGACTTCCAGCCGGACCTGGTCGAGGACGCCCGGCACGAACTGAGCGCCTCCCTCGCCGACATGCGGGAGGCCAACCGCCGCTGGCAGGCCATGGTGCGGGCGCCCCGGGGACGCGGATCGCTGCGGCGCTACCGCTCGGTCCTCGGCGAACCGGAACTGGTCCTGCCGCGCCGGGTCGGCGACCTGGAGTGCGAGGCGCTGCTGTGGCCGGTGCCGCTCTGGCCCGACCTGCGGTTCGAGGTGATGGCCGGGCCCGGCGGCGCCGTCTGGAACGAGTGGCTGGTCCGGGCCCCGGGCGCGACGGGCCCGGAGCTCACCTCCGTAACCGATCTGCTCCCCTGGTCGTGCACCGTGGACGAGGCGGCCCGCGCCTTTCCCCCGGCCCGGCCGATGGAGGGCAGCGCCCCGACCCGGTGGGCGCTGGCCGTCACGGACCCCGGGTCCGGCCGGGAGCGGGTCGCCGAGTTCACCTGGGGCCTGTTCCAGCGGCTGCTGCCGGGCGCGTGAGCTGAGGAGCCGTCAGCTCCTGCTCCCCTTCCGGCGCATCTCAACGCGCGCGACGGGCCGAACGGCGCGACCATGCAAGGAGAGACCGGCCGCCCGCCGGTGCCCCCTCCATCCGCGCGCTCGGGAGAATCGCCGTGACCGTCAGCCTTGAGCAGTTGCAGCGTTGCCATGTCGCCGTCGACCTCGGGGCCGCGAGGACCCGGGTGTACGTGAAGGGGCTCGGGCTCGTCGTCGACGAACCGAGCGTCGCCGCCGTCAACACCCGTACCGGCTCCCTCATCGCCGTCGGCGCGCTCGCCGAGCAGATGACCGGCCGCACCCCGGAGTACATCCGGGTGGCCCGCCCGGTCTCCGGCGGGAGCGTCGTCGACATCGAGATGGCCCAGCGGATGCTGCGTCATCTGCTGGGCGACAAGCTCCGCCGCCAGTTGCGCCGCAAGCCGCGGCTGCGCGCCGCCGCCTGCACCCCGCACGAGGCAGATCCGCTGGCCCAGCGGGCGACGGTGGAGACCCTCGTCGGGCTCGGCGCCCGCCGCGTCGAGCTGGTCGACACGCTGATCGCGGCGGCCGTGGGCTGCGGGCTGCCGGTCGAGCAGCCGACCGCCACCATGATCATGGTGTGCGGAGCCGCCACCACCCAGATCGCGGTGCTCTCGCTCGGCTCGATCGTGACCGCCGTACGGATCCCGGTGGGCGGCAACGCGATCGACGAGGCGATCATCCAGTACCTGCGCCAGCACCACGAGCTGCTGCTGCCGAGCCAGTCCGTGCGCCCGCTCCAGCTGGCGCTGCACGGCAACGGCATCCAGCTCACCGGTCCCGCGCTCACCGACATCCACGGCCGCGACGTGGCGACCGGGCTGGCCCGCACGGTGCAGGTCGACACCGCCGCCGTACGGCAGGCCATCCACACCCCGCTCACCGCGGTGCTCGACGGGGTGGGCAAGGTGCTCCGCGACTGCCCGCCGGACCTGGTGGCCGACCTCGCGGACCGCGGGATCATGATGGTCGGCGGCAGCGCGCTGCTCCCGGGCCTCGACCAGATGCTGCGGGACGCGACCGGGATGCCGGTGCATATCGCCGAGCGCCCCGACGTCTGCGCGGTGCTCGGTCTCGGCGCGATGCTGGACGGGAAGATCCAGCCGATGGTCCTCAACCCGCTGGCGGGGTGAGCGCGTCGGCGCGGACGCCCGGGACGGTGGACTCCGGACCGGCCGGGAGCGGGCCGGCTCAGCCGGAACCGGTTCAGCCCGGAGCGGCTGGGTCCGATGCCGCCGTCGGGCGGCTGCCGATGCTGCTGGAGGCGGTCCTCAGCGTCGGCAGCGATCTGGATCTGGGCTCCACCCTCCAGCAGATCGTGGAGACCGCCACCGCTCTCACCGAAGCCCGCCACGGTGCGCTCGCCGTGCTGGAACCCGACCGGGACCGGATCGACGCGCTGTACACCACCGGAACGGCGGAGGCGGAGGCTGAAGGGAGCTTCCTCCGGGCGGCGATCGTCGTGCAGACCGAGGTGTTCGGCCACCTCCACGTCGCCGGGAAGCGGCCGGGCCCTTTCACCGACACCGACCTGGGCCTGCTGCGGGTCCTGGCCGCCCAGGCGGGCATCGCGATCGGCAACGCCCGGCTGTACGGGACGGCCCGGCAGCGCGAGCGCTGGATCGCGGGCGCGGCGGCCGTCACCACGGCCCTGCTGACCGGCAGCGACGCGGCCGACGCGCTGATGACGGTGGCGGAGCAAGCGCGGGTGCTGGCGGGCGCGTCGGCCGGGGTGATCCTCCAGCCGACGGAGGCGGGCGGGATGGAGATCGTCACCGCCTCCACTCCCGACGATCCGGCGGGCATCGTCGGCACGGTGATCGAACCCGGGTCCGCGGTGCTCGTGCAGTTGCTCGGCGGCGAACCGGTCTTCATCGACGACTCGGCCACCGATCCCCGGATGACCACCGGCGTCCGTTCCCGCTTCGGGCCGAGCATGATGCTGCCGCTGCAGAGCGGCGGGCGGCTCATCGGGACCCTTGCCCTGCCCCGGCGGCGCGGCGAGCGCCCCTACACGGATCTGGACCGGCTGCTGGCGACCCAGTTCGCCTCGCAGGCGGCCCTCGCCCTGGTTCTGGCGGACGCGCAGGCCGACCGGGAACAGCTCGCGGTGTACGAGGACCGCGACCGGATCGCCCGTGACCTGCACGATCTGGTGGTCCAGCGGCTCTTCGCCACCGAGATGATGCTGGAGTCGACCCGGCGACGGGCGGCGTCGGATGAGGAGAGCGGGGACGCCACGGAGGCGGGGCACGGCGGGGCGGCGGAGGAGCAGGCGGAGGCCGGGGTGCTGCTGGGGCGGGCCGTGGACGAGCTGGACTCCACCATCCAGGAGGTCCGCACCGCCATCTTCGCGCTCCAGCAGCCGCCCGCCGCGGCCCCGAGCACCTTCCGGGGCCGGGTGCTGCGGGAGACCGGGGGCGCGGCGGCCCTGCTGGGCTTCCCGCCGTCCGTGCAGTTCACCGGGGCCGTGGACGCGCTGGTGGGCGAGGAGACGGGCCGGGAGCTGCTGGCCGCCCTGCGCGGGGCGCTGGCCGCCGCGCACCGCAGGCCCGGGGTCACGGCCATCGAGGTCGAGGTGGACGCCACGGTCCGGCTGCCGGACGGGCGGGGCGGGGTGCGGCTGGTGGTCGCGGACGACGGGCGCGGTGAGGACGACGGCAGGCCGACGACAGTGACCTGGCAGGCCCCGTTCTGATCCCGGACCCCGGCTTCGGTGTGTCGGGGCCCGTCCTCCATGCGTCGGGCCGGGCCTCAGCGCTTCGGGGCCGCCCGCAGCGCGATCCGGGTGTTCGAGTGGGCGACGCCCGCCTCCCGTTTCAGCCGGCGCAGCAGGCTGTCCAGCGCCCCCGGGTCGGCGGCGGCGGCCCGCAGGAGGTAGTCGTGGCCGCCGGTCACGTGCACCACCTCCGTGATCCCGGGCAGCATCAGCACCGAGCGTTCGAACTCCTCGTTCGTCGTGTCGAGGCGCAACGTCACATCGATGAAGACGACCAGGCCCGAACGGGTGTCGGCGGCCGGGTCGACGATGACGGTGAAGCCCCGGATGACCCCGTCGCGGCGCATCCGGCGGACCCGGTCGCCCGCCGCGTTGGCGCTGAGCCCCACGCGTACGCCCAGATCCCGGTACGAGATCCGGGCGTCCTCCTGGAGAATGCCGAGGATTTCCCTGTCCAGCCGATCCATACGGTAATTGTCCCAGCTTGTGACGATATTGGCTGAGGAAGCCCGGGACGGTCCGCTGTCGCCCGGTCGGCGCAGTCCGACGGGCCGTGCGATGTCCCGCGCCCTTGACTTGCTGGTGTGGACACCTCTGTCAAGCAGTCCTCCGAGCCGCCCGCACCGGGGGCAGCGGCGCCGTCCCCGGCCGCGTACCGCAATCTCGTCCTGGCGACGGTGGGCTTCGCGCTGACCTTCTGGGCGTGGAATCTGATCGCGCCGATGTCCGGGGACTACAAGGACCGGCTGGGGCTCAGCTCGTTCCAGCAGTCGTTCCTGGTGGCCGTGCCGGTGCTGGTCGGCTCGCTCGGCCGGATCCCGGTGGGGGCGCTGACGGACAAGTACGGCGCGAAGCTGATGTTCCCGCTGGTCTCCGCTCTGACGATCGTGCCGGTACTGCTGCTGATCCCGGCGAGGAACTCGTACGGGGCGATGCTCGCGGTCGGCTTCCTGCTGGGGCTCGGCGGGACGACGTTCGCGATCGGCGTTCCGCTGGTCAACGCGTGGTTCCCGCCGCACAAGCGGGGCTTCGCGCTGGGTGTGTTCGGCATGGGCATGGGCGGGGTGGCACTGTCGGGGTACTTCACCCCGCGGATCGCGAAGCACGGTGACGATCTGCCGTTCCTGGTGGTCGCGGGGGCGCTGGTGGTGTTCGCCCTGCTCGCCGCCGTCCTGATCAGCGACCACCCCGACCGGAAGATCCCCACGGACACCCTGGCGCACCGGCTCGGCGAGGCCGGGAAGCTGCGGGTGACCTGGGAGCTGTCGGCGCTGTACGCGATCGGCTTCGGCGGCATCGTGGCGTTCGGCGTCTATCTGCCGACGTATCTGAAGACCTGGTACGCGATGTCGCCGACCGAGGCGGGCACCAAGGCGGCCGGGTTCGCCCTGGTCACGGTGGTCTTCCGGCCGATCGGCGGCTGGCTCTCGGACCGGATCCACCCGGCGGTCGTGACCTCGGTGGCGCTGCTGCTGGCCGCGCTGATGGCGATCGTGCAGGCCTTCGAGCCGCCGCTGAACCCGGTGGGCACGATCGCGCTGCTGGCCATGGCGGCCGGGCTCGGTACCGCGAGCGGCAGTGTGTTCGCCCTGGTCTCGCAGGTGACGCCGCAGCCGAAGGTGGGCAGTGTGACGGGCATCGTAGGGGCGATGGGCGGGCTCGGCGGATTCGTGCCGCCGCTGGTGATGGGCGCGATCTACAGCGCCAAGGACTCCTACGCGATCGGCTTCATGCTGCTGTCCGATCTGGCGCTGGCGGGGTGTGTGTACGCCTACGGGCGGATGCGGACCGTCCAGCGCGACGAGTGACGCCGTCGGGCGGGGAAGAACGGCCGCGTTCCCGCCGGATCGCGGCCGTTCGTGTGCGGGCTACCGGCGCTGCCGGAGCTGTTGTTCGAACCGGTCCGCCCAGTACGCGGTCCGGTCGAGGTAGGCCGTCTCGGCGGCTTCCCCGGTCTTTCCGTAGGCTCCCTCGAAGGTCTCGTAACCGTGGCCCGGGGGCGGGGTGGAGGAGGCGGGTTCGATGGAGCTGCCCTCGTGCCACTCGTTGAACGAGGTGACGGAGACCCAGGTGGGGTCGCCGCCGATGGCCGGGTCGAGGGCGTTGTCCCACTCCAGGTCGTAGGAGGCGCCGTCCTCGCGGCCGAGGGTCGGGGTGGTGTTGCCGGGGACGGCCCGGTCGTCGACGTAGCCGGGGGCGACCGAGGGCGCCCAGACGAGGCCGTTGGCCTTGGCGTAGTCGCCCGCGCTCTTCCAGCCGGGGGCGGTGGCGCCGGCGATGCCGTCGTAGGTGTAGATCCCGCCGAAGTGGTCGACCTTGCTGGTGTCGGTGGTCTGGGCGAGGACGATGGCGGTGTCCTTGACGGCGTCGAGTGCCGACCAGTCCTGGATCTTCAGGCTCTCGAAGATGTAGTAGGCGTTGCGGTCGCCGTTGGCCGCGTCCCGGTAGAACGCGGGGTGGTCGCCGAACTTCCCTTCCAGATAGGCGATGTCGTCGACGACGGACGCGGCGGTGCGGCCGCCGTACGGTTCGATGTGCCAGGCGACCTCGATGCCGTGGCGGGCGGCGGCGTCCATCACGTCACCGGCGAGGCTGTCCTCGTACCCCCCTTGGCCCCACCAGCTGTAGACGATGACGCCCGCGCCGGACCGCTTCACCCACTCCATGTGCTGGTCGACCGCCCCGGCGATGTCCCCGGAGTCGTACGGGCCGAGCTTCGGGTAGAGGTCGGCGCCGATGGCGTCCGGCGGGGTGTGGCCGCCCTGCTGCCAGTGCCGCCAGTTGCCCGCCGGACCGTCGGGGGTGCCGTACCAGGGGTAGTAGAAGAGGTGCACGTTGGACGAGCCCTCGTCCTCGGTGGCCGGGGCGCGGGTCAGGGTGAAGCGGTCCACGTCGAAGAGCGCGCCCGCTCCCCCGGTGAACCGCAGGAACAGCGGGCCGGTACCGGCGGTCAGCGTCGTGGTGACCTCGGTGAAGGTCTCCCAGCCGCCGGTCGGGGCCACATCCACGGAACCGAGCAGCGGACCGGTGGCCGAGCCGGAGCGGACCTCGATCGTGCCGCCCGCACCGGCCGAGGAGACGGTCGCGGTGAAGGCGGTGGCTCCGGCGGTGTCGAGGGCGGAGTACCCCGCCCAGTCGCCGTCGTCGATGTAGCCGAGGGTGGCTCCCCCACTGGCCGAACCGTGGGCGGCGCTCTGGACGCCGGAGGAGGAGGTGTACGCCTCCGCCTCCGCGCTGTCGCCGCCCGGGTCCGGGCCCGGATCACCGGCGGAGCAGTCTGCCTCGACGGCTCCGGCCGCGTACTGGACGCCGCCGAGGAGGAGCTGGCGGAAGTCCGGGTCGGCGAAGGACTCGATGGTGTGGCCGAGCCCGGTGTAGAAGGAGCGGCCCTCCTGCTGTTCGTGGCACCACGTGATGGGGTGGTCGCCGCCCATCTCGCCGCCGCTGTAGCTGGATTCGTCCAGGGACTGGAGGACGCGGACGCTGTCGCGGGGGTTGGAGCGGTAGTTGTACCACTCGTCGGTCCGCGTCCAGGTGTCGTCCAGGTGCGCGGTCGCCGGGTGGGCGTGGTCCTCGGTGGTGAGGCGGGCCTCCTGGATCGCCGGGTGGCTCCGGAACCACGCCCCGACCAGGTCCTCGTACTCCGGCCAGTCGTACTCGGTGTCGGCAGCCGCGTGTACGCCGACGAAGCCGCCGCCCCCGTCGACGTATCCCTTCAGGGCGCTCTGCTGGGTGTCGTTCAGGATGTCGCCGGTGGTGGAGAGGAAGACGACGGCCTCGTAGCCGGCGAGGTTCTGCGGGGTGAAGGCGGTCGCGTCCTCGGTGGCGGTGACGGTGAAGTCGTGGTCCGTGCCGAGTTGTTGGAGGGCGGCGATGCCCGCCGGGATGGAGTCGTGGCGGAATCCGGCGGTCTTGGAGAAGACCAGGACCTGGTACGGGTCGGCGGCTGCCGCGCTCTGCACGCCGGGGCTCAGGAAGGCGGCTCCGAGGGTGAGGGCGACGGCGCAGGCGAGGCGGCGGATGCGGGATCGCCTCATCGGTCGTTCACCTGCGCTCCCTGGGTGGTGAAGGTGAAGGCGTCCAGGTCGAAGAGGCTTCCCTGGCCCGTCGGTCCGGTGAAGACGAAGAACAACTCGGTTGATCCGGCAGGGGCGTTGTTCACATCGGCCGTGACGTCCACGTAGTCCTCCCAGCCGCCGGTCGGGGCGACGGGGAGGGAGGAGAGCAGAGTGCCCGTCGGGGAGCCGGCCCGTACCTCCAGGGTGCCGCCCGCGCCGCCCGAGGCGACCCGTGCGGTGATGGAGGTGGCGTTGGACAGGACGTACGGCGTGAAGGAGACCCAGTCGCCGTCGTCGGTGTAGCCGACCGCCGAGCCGCCCTCGGCGGAGCCGTGCGGGGCGATCTCGATGCCGTTCTGGGCGGCGAAGTGCTCGCCCTGGCGGTGGCGGGGCTGGAGGATGGAGTCGCTGTGCGTGGTGAGTCCGCCCGCGTCGGTGTACTCGGCGTCGAAGACCCCGTAGATGTTGGCGGCGCTGTCGTGCTCGCCGTCGACGGGGACGTCGATGGTGCCGGAGCAGCCGTTCTTCGAGGTGATCTGGTGACGGTGGCTGTCGTGGCCGAGCAGGTAGGTGACCTTGACCTTGGAGCAGTCGACCGTGCCGTCCTCGGGGTCGCTGACGGTCACGGTGAAGGGGACGGAGTCGCCGAAGGAGAAGAGGCTGCCGTCCGCCGGGGTGGTGAGGGTGACCGTGGGTGCGGTGTTGCCCGCCGTCACGACCAGGCTCGCGGTGCCGGTGAGCCCTTCGGGGTCGGTGACGGTCAGCGTCGGGTTGTAGGTCCCGGCGGTGGTGTAGGTGTGGCTGGGGTTCGGGTCGGTGGAGGTGGTTCCGTCGCCGAAGTCCCAGGCGTAGGTGAGGTTTCCGCCCTCGGGGTCGGCGCTGCCGGCCGAGGAGAAGGAGACGGCGAGCGGGGTGGGCCCGGACGTCCTGTCCGCGGCGGCCTTGGCGACCGGGGACCGGTTGCTGCCCGCGAGGTACTCGACGCGGTACAGGGCCTGGTTGCCCGCGCCGGTGCCGTAGTCGAGGACGTAGAGCGCGCCGTCGGGTCCGAACGCGGAGTCCATGACCTGGGTACCGGTCCACGGGAAGGTGTCGATGGTTCCCGGTGATCCGTCGGCCTTGACCTCGACCGGCTTGATCCACTTGCGGCCGTACTCGGCGGCGAAGAAGCGGCCGTCGAGGGAGGCGGGGAACTTCACGGCGGAGTCGAGGTCCGCGTCGAAGTTGTATACGGGTCCGGCCATCGGGGACTCGGAGCCGCCGCCGAACTCCGGCGGGGAGCCCGCGTCACCGGCGTACCGGATCCAGGCGGGCCGGGCGGGCGGCAGGGTGGCGAGGCCGGTGTTGCGGAAGGAGTTGTTGGCGGGGCCGGAGGCGCAGTCGTACTTCGCGCCGGACGGGCCACTGGGGAAGGTGTACTCGCCGTACGTCTCCGTGGGCGTGTTGGTGCCCGTGCAGTACGGCCAGCCGAAGTTGCCGGGCTGGGTGACCCGGTTGAACTCGACCTGGCCGCTGGGGCCCCGGTTCGGGTCGGTGGTCCCGGCGTCGGGGCCGTAGTCGCCGATGTAGACGGCTCCGGACTTCTTGTCGACGGACATCCGGAACGGGTTGCGGAAGCCCATCGCGTAGATCTCGGGCCGGGTGTTCGCGGTGCCGGGCGCGAAGAGGTTGCCCGCCGGGACGGTGTAGCCGCCGTCGGACGTGGGCTTGATGCGGAGCAGCTTGCCGCGCAGGTCGTTGGTGTTGCCGGAGGAGCGCTGGGCGTCGAACTGCGGGTTGCGGTCGGTGCGTTCGTCGATCGGTGCGTAGCCTGCCGACTCGAAGGGGTTGGTGTCGTCCCCGGTGGTCAGATACAGGTTCCCGGCGGCGTCGAAGTCGATGTCGCCGCCGACGTGGCAGCACTGTCCCCGGTCGCTCTCGACTTCCAGGACGACCTTCTCGCTGCCGAGGTCGAGCGTGCCGTCGGCCTTGAGGACGAAGCGGGAGAGGTTGAGGTGCCCCTTCCATGCCGCGAAATCGGCGGCCGAGCCGGTGGTGGGGGCGTCGCCGGGCGGCGTGTCCAGGAGCGGGGAGTAGTAGAGGTAGACGAAGCGGTTGGCCGTGAAGTCCGGGTCGACGGCGATGCCTTGAAGGCCCTCTTCGTCGTGGGTGTAGACGTCGAGCTTGCCCGCCGTCTTCGTCGACCCGGCGGCGTCGGTCAGCCGGACCGTGCCGTCGCGGGCGGTGTGCAGCACGGACCGGTCCGGCAGCACGGCGAGCGACATGGCCTCGCCCAGCTCGGCTGCTCCGAGGGCGAGTTGGACCTGCTGGTAGTCGGCGGCGGGGATGTCGGCCGCGATGCGCGGGGCTCGCGTCTCGGGGTCGGCGGCGAGGGCCGGTCCTGCGGCGGGGACGGCGAGCGTGGCCGCGAGGAGTGCGGCGAGTGCGGTGGCGTATCTGGACCACCGCGGGGGTGCGGGTGACATGGTCGGGTGGTTCCTTCCTGACGGTACGTGGGGTCTGTCAGGCAAGGCGCTGTCGCGCTTTGCGACGTGCAGGGGGGAGGCTCGGGCGCTCGGGTGGGGGCGGGTTTTTCCCTGGAGAGAGCGCTCCAACTCGCTTACTAGGCAAGCTTTTTGCATGCTGGCAACGCAAAATTAATTTGTCAATGCTGTGTCGAAATTGCGGTTCGATGCTCCGTGCAGCCATGTGGCGGACGGGGCGGGCCCTCCGAATGCCGGACCTGGGGTGACGCTGCCCTCATCGGTCTCCGGGTCCGGGCGAGGCCGCCGCCGACGCCCTAGGCTTCCCGGCGTGACCCTCCTTCCCGCGCTCCAGTCCCCAACCGGCCCGGCGGCCTCCCGGGAGGCCGTCCGGTTCGGCGCCCTCTCCCTGACCTACGGCGAGCTGGCCGCCGCCTCCACCGCCCTGGCCGCCCGGATCGCGGGCGCGGGCCGGGTCGCCGTCCTGGCCACCCCGACGCCGGAGACGGTGATCGCGGTGGTCGCGGCCCTGCGGGCCGGGGTTCCGGCGGTGCCGCTCAACCCCCGGACGGGCGAACGCGAACTGGCGCACATCCTGGGCGACAGCGAGCCCACGGCCGTACTGGCCGGCCCGGACGACGAGCTGCCCCCGGCGCTGGAGAAGCTGCGCCGGGTGACGGTGGACGCGCGGGCGGCAGCGGCCTCGGGAGCCCCGGCGGGCTCTCAGGCGCATGAGGCGGGCGCGGCGGGCCCCGACGTGTACGAGACCGGCGAGGCCGATGGGGCGGGCGAGGCGCGTCCCGCCGCACGCGACATCGGCGAGGCCGGTCCCGAGGCCCCCGCCCTGATCGTCTACACCTCCGGCACCACCGGCCCGCCCAAGGGGGCCGTCCTGCCCCGCCGGGCCGTCGCCGCATCCCTGGACGCACTGGAGGACGCCTGGGGGTGGACCGGCGACGACGTCCTGGTCCACGCGCTGCCGCTGTTCCACGTCCACGGGCTGATCCTGGGCGTCCTCGGCCCGCTGCGGCGCGGCGGCTCCGTGCGCCATCTGGGGAAGTTCTCACCCGAGGGCGTGGCCCGTGAGATGGGAGCCGGGGGCACGATGCTCTTCGGCGTACCGACGATGTACCACCGGCTGGCGGAGGTGCTGGACGGCCCGGCGGGAACCGCCGAACGGGACGTGCTGGCACGGGCGTTGAGCGGTGCGCGGCTGCTGGTCTCCGGTTCGGCCGCGCTGCCCGTGCACGACCACGAGCGCATCGCGGCGGCGACCGGGCGGCGGGTGATCGAGCGGTACGGCATGACGGAGACCCTGATGAACACGGGGATCCGGGCGGACGGCGTACCGCGCCCGGGCACGGTGGGACCGCCGCTCGCCGGGGTGGAGCTGCGGCTGGCGGAGGACGACGGCACGGTGCTCGACGAGCCCGGGACGATCGGCGAGATCCAGGTGCGCGGCCCGAACCTGTTCACCGGCTATCTGAACCGGCCCGACGCCACGGCCGCCGCCCACACGGCGGACGGCTGGTTCCGCACGGGCGACGTGGGCACGGTGGACGCGGACGGGTACGTCACCATCGTCGGGCGCAAGGCCACCGACCTGATCAAGAGCGGCGGCTACAAGATCGGCGCGGGCGAGATCGAGAACGTGCTCCTCGCGCACCCCGGGGTCCGGGAAGTGGCGGTCACCGGCGAGGAGGATCCGGACCTCGGCGAGCGGGTGGTGGCCTGGGTGGTCGCGACGGACCCCGACTCTCCTCCCTCCGCCGAGGAGTTGGCGGACCGGGTGGCGGCCCAGCTGGCCCCGCACAAGCGCCCGCGCACCGTGCGCTACCTGGACGCGCTGCCCCGCAACGACCTGGGCAAGATCATGAAGAGGTCGCTCCGTGCCTGACGCCACCCCCGTCCGCGCGACGGCTCGTGAGGCGATCGCCCTGCTCACCGGCGCGGCGGGCTTCACCGAGCACCGCCCGCCGCCGAGCCCCCAGCCGCCGGACGGCCCGCTCGGCTGGGCCGGGTACGACGCGGCGCGGGAACGTGCCTCGGCCCGGACCGGCGAGGAAGAGTCCGTGGTGTACGGCACCGGGGCCGTCGGAGACCGCGCGTGCGTCCTGCTCTCCTTCGAATTCGGCTTCCTGGGCGGATCGTTGGGCCGGCAGACCGGAGACCGGCTGGCGGCCGCGTACGAGTTGGCCCTGACCCGCCGTATCCCGCTGGTCGCCCTCGTCGCCACGGGCGGCAGCCGGATGCAGGAGGGCATGGTCGCGCTCACCCAGCTCCAGCGGGTGGCCGCGGCCTCCGTCCGGCTGCGCGCGGCCGGGCTCCCGCAGGTCGCCGTGGTCCGCGACCCGACGACCGGCGGCGGCTGGGCCACGGTGGGGGCGGGCGCGGATGTGGTGCTGGCGCTGCCGGGCGCGCAGGTGGGCTTCGCCGGATCCCGGGTGCGGCCGCCGGACGCCGACCCGTACGCGTACAGCGCCGAGGGCCAGTTCGCGGCGGGCCAGGTGGACGCGGTCGTCCCGGCCGACGAGCTGGCCGCCGCGGTGACGCACTGGCTGCGCGCACTGGGGCCGCACGGGGAGCTGCCCGCCGCGCCGGTGCCGGGTGCGCTGTCGGCGGGCGGTGGCGAGCCGGGGGCGGGAGCCGGTACGGGATCGGGACCCGGCACGGGCTCCGGAGCCGGCACTCCGTCGGCGGCCGGCAGGGACCCGGCGGCCCGGCTCCCCGAGACCGGGCGGGAGGCGGTGGCGCGGGCGCGCGATCCGCGACGGCCGCGCGCGGAGGCGTATCTGGCCGACTACTTCGCCGTACGGCTTCCCCTCCACGGGGACCGCTCCGGCTCCACGGACCCCGGGCTGCTCTGCGGCTTCGGGCTGCGCGCGGACGGGCGGCCGGTGGCGTACGTCGCCCAGTGCGGTACGCCGACCCGCCCGGCCGGATACCGCGCGGCGGCCCGGACGATCCGGCTGGCGGACCGGCTCGGCGTTCCCGTCCTGACCCTGGTGGACACCCCGGGCGCGGCCAACGACGCCGAGGCGGAGCGGGCGGGCGCCGGCGCGGCCATCGCGGACACCTTCGCGGCGATCGCGGCGGCCCGGGTCCCGGTGACGACGCTGGTGATCGGCGAGGGCGGTTCGGGCGGGGCGCTGGCGCTCGCGGCACCGGGCAACACCCATGTCACGGTGGACAGTTACTTCTCCGTCATCGCCCCGGAACCGGCCGCCGCGATCCTCAAGCGGCCGCCGTCGGAGACGGGCGCGACGGCCGACCAGCTGCGGCTGCGCCCGCAGGATCTCGTGGACCTGGGCTTCGCCCGCTCCATCGTCGGTTAGGCACAGCTGCGGCCCCGCTCATGGCTGCGGGGCCGACGTGGACATCGCGAACGCGGTGGCCTACCTCGCGGGCCCGGACGCGCAGTGGATCACCGGCACCACGCTGGCGGTGGACGGCGGGTACACGGCCTGCGGCCTCTTCGTCCGCTATGGCTTCTTCCGCACGCTACGGCCGCTTCCGTCCGCTACGGCTGCGGGTCGCGGGCGTCGTAGCGGGCGAAGGCGCGCCACTTCAGCGTGAGCAGGGTCACGCCGGTGACGCACAGGACGCCGCCACCGGTGACGGCGACGGCGGGTGAGGCGAGGTCGGCCACCGAGCCCGCCAGGAAGTCGCCGAGGCGGGGGCCGCCCGCCACGACGACGATGAAGACGCCCTGGAGGCGGCCGCGCAGTTCGTCGGGCACGGCCGCCTGGAGCATGGTGTTGCGGAAGACCATGGAGACGGTGTCCGCGCAGCCGGCGAGGGCCAGGAACAGCAGCCCGAGCCAGAGGTTGCGGGTGAGTCCGAAGACGGCGATGGCGGCACCCCAGGAGCCGACCGCCAGCAGGATCGCGAGCCCGTGCCGCCGGATCCGGCCGAGCCAGCCGGAGAACACCCCGCCGAGCAGCGCGCCGAGGGCCGGGGCGGCGACGAGCAGACCGGTGGTCCGCGCGTCGCCCCCGTACCAGAGGACGGCGACGGCCGGGAACAGGGCGCGGGGGTGGGCGAGCACCATGGCGCACAGGTCGGTGAAGAAGGTCATCCGCAGGTTCGGCCGGGTCCCGAGGAACCGCAGCCCGTCCAGGACGGAGGCCCGTTTGCCCGCCTCGCCGTCCTTGCGGTCGGGCAGCATCGAGGGCAGGCGCCACATCGCATACAGGGAGGCGGTGAAGCAGACGGCGTCCACGGTGTACGCGGCCCGGTAGCCCCACCAGCCGACGATCAGGCCGCCCAGCATCGGGCCGACGAGCGTGCCCGTCGTACCGGTCATGGTCGTCAACGCATTGGCCGCGGGCAGTTGTTCGGCCGGCAGCAGCCGGGCGATCATCGAGGAGCGGGCCGGGGCGTTGAGGGCGAAGCAGACGGCCTGGAGGGCCACGATCGCGTACAGCAGCCCGACGTGCTCGATGCCGACGACGGTCGCCGCCACCAGGACGAGGGAGAGCCCGAACGACCCGGCGGCGCTGAACAGACCGAGCTTGCGCCGGTCGACGGTGTCGGCGACGGCCCCGCCGTAGAGCCCGAAGACGACGAGCGGCACCAGCGAGCAGAACCCGATGAGCCCGACGGAGAACGCGGACCCGGTGATGTCGTAGACCTGGAGCGAGACCGCCAGCGCCGTCATGCCCTGGCCGATCCAGGAAACGGTGTTCCCGAACCAGAGCCGCCGGTAGTCGGGCGAGGTCCGCAGGGGCGTGAGGTCGGCGAGTATATGGGTGCGTCGTGCACGCGGTTCGGCTGATTCGGTCACAGGGGATGGTAGCCAGGGCCCCTGATCCGACGGCTCCGGGGGCCGGGACAGCGCCGCGGCCGGCAGGGACAACCGAACAGGTTGCCGACTTGGCCGGAAGCGGATGCACCCACCGGGATACGGTCGGAGCCGTCCTTGTCATCGTTCCGAGAGGCTGCTCGCGTTGTCCGTGTCTGTCCGAGGGTCTCTCCGGCGCCACCGGTTCATCGGCACGGCCGTCTCCGTGTCGGCCGCCATAGCCCTCGCCGCCACCCTGTCGGCGTGCTCCGGCGACGAACCGCCCGAGAAGGCGTACACCGTGCCCGGCTCCTTGTGCGGCATCGCTGTGGAACCCGCCCTGGTGAAGGCCGTGCTGCCCGGCGGGGACTCCCTCACCTCGGCCACGCAGAAGCCGAACGGCGGAACAGTCCGCTGCAACCTGTACGTGGACGACAAGCTGGTTCTCAGCCTCGCCCAGGCGTGGTGGAGTGAGGGGAAGGCCACGGCAGCCGTCTCGCCGGCGTACCCCGGCACAAAGGGCGGAGCAATGTCCGAAGACGAACGCTTCATTTACAGCGGGCAGGCGGGCGTCGGCAGGACCGTCCCTTCCTGTAAGACGTCGGAACACCCGGAGCAGGACCTCTACATAGCGGTCGAGACCCGCGACACGGGCATCGACGACCCCGAGGCCATCGAGAAGCTCCTCACCGCCTACACCAAGGCCGTCGAAGGATCCCCGGCCTGCCGGTGAGGCGTCGGCCCCACGCCGAGCCTTCGCACGACGCAAAGGCGAGCAAACCGCCCGACTCCCGGACATCGGGCAGTGCCGTTCCCGAACCCTCCACACGATGGTCACAACGACCGTCCAGGGATCGGACTTCGCCCCATGTGAACACCTGGTCGAGTTGCTAGCTTGGCTCGAAGCAGAGGCGTCAACCGGGCGCGACGGAACACAGCGGGTGCGCGGGGGAAGGGTTCTTCATGGCGTGGGACGAGTGGGAACAGCTGAAGGCGGATGCCGTTCAGCGTCAGTCCACCGGAATGCAGCTGAACCAGCTCGACCCCGGGGGCGGCGGCTCCGCGCCCCTGCCCGGGCAGACCGGCGATCTCAAGGTGAGCAACGGCGATCTGGTGAAGATCGGCAGCCAGGCGCACGAGCTCTACGACCAGCTCTGGAAGAAGGCCCGGGTGGCCGTCCCCAGCAGCGACAAGGCGGCCGGTGACCTCAGCGGCCAGGGCTTCGCGCTGGGCGGTGGGCTCAAGCACGTGTCGAACCGGTGGGACGAACAGCTGAAGTCACTCATGGACGCGTGCGCCCACATCGCCAACCACATGCAGGTCACCAAGAAGGTGCACGCCGGTGACGACCACTACATCCAACGCCAGATGAGCAGCATCGACACCCTGGACGCCGGGTTCGACGAGCGGGTCGGCGAGCCGGGCAAGAAGAACCCGGCGTACGAGCAGAAGAAGTAGCGGCGCGACCACCGAGACGTACAGGAGAAACAACCACTCATGGATCTCGACGCGCTGCGCTTCGGCAACTTCGCCACGCTGGACGAGTCGGTCACCGACTGGGGCCTGCTCGTGCGCAACCTCGCGCAGTTGAAGAAGCAGGCCCAGGACGGGTTGCGCAAGGCCGCCAACGCGGCCGACTGGGCCGGCCTGAACGCCCAGGTCACCAAGGAGTTCGTCGGTAAGACCGCAGGTGAGTTCGCCGATGCCCACACCCAGGCCGACACCATCCACAAGATCCTCTCCGACACCCGTGACGAGTTGCGGCAGTACAAGAAGGATCTGGATGAAGCCATCAGCCGCGGTGCCCGGAAGAATCTGACCGTCACCAGCACCGGCGGCGGCGGTTTCACCGTCACGATGAACATCCATCCGGACCGCGCAGCGAAGGGCACGTCCGTTCCGGAGCACGACGAGAGCGATGTCACCGCGCTGCGGGACGAGGTGCAGGGCATCCTCAAGAAGGCCACCGAGAGCGACAACTCGGCGAGCAAGGTCCTGACCGCGATCGCCGACCAGGCCAAGATGGGCTTCTCGGACGCCTCCTACAAGGACCGCGACTCCGCGGTCGAGGCCGTCGAGGCAGCCGAGAGCCTCGCCAAGATCGCGGCGAAGAATCCCGAGGACCTCGCGCCCGCCGACTTCGACAAGATCAACAGCGGTCTGGACACGTACAAGGACGACCCGCTCTTCGCCGAGCGGTTCGCCACGCAGCTCGGGCCCAAGAAGACCCTGGAGTTCTGGCAGGGCATCAACGACTTCGCGGTGAACCCGCACGTCGGCGGCGAACGGCTCGACAAGCTCGACGACCTCCAGCGCAATCTCGGCGTAACGCTCGCCACCGCCACCCAGAGCGACTCCGCCGACATGACGAGCTGGAAGGGCAACATGATCAAGCTCGGCGACCAGCCCATCGGCCGGGACGGCGGCGGCCCCATGGGGTTCCAGGTCATGAGCAATCTGATGCGGACCGGCGACTACGACGACCAGTTCCTCAAGAGCTACGGCACCAAGCTCATGGAGACGGAACGCAGGCTCACCGGCAACGGCGAGCACGACAACATGGCGTGGCAGCACATGGGACCGGACCCGTGGCTCAACCGGATCGGCGAGGACAGCGGCGACGACCCGCTGACCGGCTACCTCAAGGGGCTGTCCAACAGTCCGGACGCGGCGACCGACTTCTTCAACCAGGAGTACGTCTCCAAGGAGAACTCCCCCTTCGAGCGCGACACGGACGGCAACGGCAAGAACGGAAAGATCCCGCTCTCCAACTTCCAGTACCTCTTCGAGGAGCGGGAGTGGCCGCAGGAGACCAACCTCAAGGGCGACGACGACAACACCGGCCGCAACACTCTCGCCCTCGCCCTGGAGGCCGCCACGACCGGGCACCCCGCGGGCGAGTTGCCGACGAAGGACACGCCCGCCCACAACGAGGGGCAGACCAAGCTCTTCGAGTCGCTCGTGGCCTCCGTCGCGGACGACAACGAACGGCTCACCAAGCACAACTACATGACCGACAGCATCGGGCAGATCACCTCGGAGTACCTGCCCGACATCAACCGGGCCATGACCAACGACTCCGACGGCGAGACGGACAAGCTGTTCCCCGTCGCCGGCAGCTCTGCCACGCTCAACCACCGTGAAGTGAACGCCCTGTTGCTGACCGTGGGGCAGAACGCCGAGGGGTACGCGGCCGTGGAGGTGGCCAACAAGCTGTACATGGCGAACCTCATGGATTACCACATGAACCCGGACCTGCCGGCCGACGAGCGTTACTCGAAGGACATGCAGTTCACCCTCGAGCAGGTCGCCCAAGGGTCGGGCGAGGTGTCCGGCACCTTGGCCATCGGCCGCCAGGAGGCGGTCGCCGGCGAAGCAGAAGAAGCCGACAAGAAGTACGAGCAGTCCGTGGCGCAGTGGAAGAACGCCATCTCCGGGGGAATCGGTACGGGTATCGGCGTCGGCACGTCGTTCGTCGCCAGCCCCGTCGGCGGCGCGGTGGCCGGCGGCGCGGCGGAGACGGTGAGCAGCATGGTCCTCGAATCCTTCTTCAAGGACGCCGAGGGGAAGGCCAAGGACAACGCCGGTCCCGTCATGGGCGAGCTGTGGGAGAGCGGCGTCGAGCAGAACTCGGAGTACACCGAGAAGGCGGTGGAAGCCGCGGCGAAGGCCCACGGCCGGGACGATCTGATGGACGACAGCATCGACGAGAAGGCGCGCGTGGCCGCCCAACTCGGTTTCCGGGCCGCGGGGACAAACACCCTTCAGATGTCTCCTCACTTGAAGACGGACATCTGATCGCGCCTCCGGCAGTCAGCACCCATCGCTTTTCCTGTCCCGTACCTCGAAAGGATCGCGTTGTCTCCCCGCAGATCTCTCCGGCGTCACCGGCTCATAGGCCGGGCCGTCTCCCTGACGGCCGCCGTCGCTCTCGCCGCCACCCTGTCGGCGTGCTCCGGCGACGAACCGCCCAAGAAGGCGTACACCGTGCCCACGTCCCTGTGCGGGATCACCGTGGACCCCGCCTTGGTCAAGGACGTCCTGCCCGGCGGGGACTCTCTCGCGACGGCCACCGTGAAGCCGAACGGGGGAACGGTGCGCTGCAACCTGTCCGTGGACGGCAAGGAGGCTCTCAGCCTCGCCCAGGCCTGGTGGGGGGATAGAGACAGCGCGGCGGGGGTCGCGCAGGCATACGCCCACACGGACAACGGAACGTTGTCGGAGGACGAACGCTTCGTCCACACCGGGAGGGCCGGCGTCGGCCAGACCGTTTCGTCCTGCGAGGTGTCGGAACACCCGGAGCAGGACCTCTACATCGTGGTCGAAACCCGCGACACGGGCATCGACGACCCCGAGGCCATCGAGAAGCTCCTCACCGCCTACACCAAGGCCGTCGAGGGATCAGCGGCCTGCCGGGAGCCTGCCGCCGGATCGTGATCTGAACGGATGAACGGGGGCCGCCACTCTGGAGTGGCGGCCCCCGTTTCACGTTCCCGCGGGTAGAAACGGTTCTCCACGAGACCGAACGGTGGGGCGGGTGGGACTCGAACCCACGGCCGACGGATTATGAGTCCGCTGCTCTAACCGGCTGAGCTACCGCCCCGTTTCGGCGTGGCGCGTACAAGTGTGCGCACCGTCTGCCGCAGCATAGCCGGTCATACGATCTCTCGCTTCGGTTGACCGACTTCAGCTGATCTTGAGGACGCCGCTGCGTGCTGCCCGGTTGCAGGGAAGATCGAGAAGACCCGAAAGAGTCACCCCGAGGCCCCGTCCTCCGCCCTGGAGGGGATCAGGCCGCACACGCGAAAGAGGACCCCGAAGGGTCCTCTCCCGTTCTGCTCCCCCGACTGGACTCGAACCAGTAACCCTCCGGTTAACAGCCGAATGCTCTGCCAATTGAGCTACAGGGGATCGCGCTCCCCCGACTGGACTCGAACCAGTAACCTGCCGGTTAACAGCCGGCTGCTCTGCCAATTGAGCTACAGGGGATTGCTGCGTTGCTTCGAAATCGTACCTGCCTGGCGGCTGCCGGGCGGCGCGCGTTCGCTGCGACACATACATTAGCGCAAGCAGGGGGGTGCTCCGCCAATCGGTATCGCCCGGGGTGATCTCGGGTGCTCGCGGGTAGGCGGGCTGCACACGTCGCACCAAGCGTAGGAAGGGTGGCAGCCATGCGGTACCGGCTCACGTTCATCGCCGGAGTGGCCCTCGGTTACGTGCTCGGCACACGAGCCGGGCGCGAGCGTTACGAGCAGTTGAAGAAGTCGGCCCAGCGGTTCACGGAGAACCCCGCCGTGCGCAACGCCGCCGAGAGCGCCGCCCACAGCGGGCGGGACATCGCCGGCAAGGCGTACCACTCGGTCAGCGACAAGGTCGGGGACAAGGTGCCCGCCTCCGTCGCCGAGCGCGTCCGGTCGCTGCGGGACCGCAGCAGCCAGAACGGCTTCGAGGACGACTGGGGGACGACCAACACCTGAGGGGCCCGTGGGGCGCCGGTGAGTTACGGGATGGTCCCGCGGTGCGGCAGAATCTCCCTATGGGCATAGTCGCGGGGCTGGACAGTTCTTCCGCCTTCACTCACATCGTCGTCTGCGACACGGATTCGGGCGCCGTGCTCCGGGAGGGGTACGCCGCCCATCCGGTCGAGGCCAAGGCCGCCGAGGTCGATCCGCAGGCCTGGCTGCTCTCGCTCGGCGAGGCGGCCTCCGGCGGGCTGCTCGAAGGCGTGCAGGCCATCGGGGTCTCCGCCCAGCAGCACGGGCTCGTCCCCCTGGACCAGCAGGGCAATCTCGTACGCCCGGCCCTGCTCGGCAACGACCGGCGGGCGCAGGTCGCCGCGGCCGATCTCGTCGACGGGCTGGGCGGGCGGCAGGCCTGGGCCGAAGCCGTCGGGGCCGTGCCGAGCGCCGCGCAGCCGGTGGCGAAGCTGCGCTGGCTGGCGCGGACCGAGCCGGAGAACGCCCAGCGGGTGGCCGCCGTGCTCCAGCCGCACGACTGGCTCGTGTGGCAGCTGCTGGGCCGGCCCGCCCGGCGGACCACGGACCGGGGCGCCGCCTCGGGCACCGGCTACTGGTCGGCCGGGTCCGGCTCCTATCGGCCCGATCTGGTCGAGCTGGCCCTCGGGCACTCCGCCGCGCTGCCCGAGGTGCTCGGGCCCGCGGACTCCGCCGGGATGACCCCGGAGGGGCTGCTGATCTCCGCGGGCACCGGCGAGACCATGGCCGCCGCCTTCGGGCTCGGGGTCGCCGTGGGCGACGCGGTGGTGTCGCTGGGGGCCTCCGGGTCCGTGATGGCGGTCCACCACGAGGCGCTCGCCGATCCG
Organism: Streptomyces globisporus C-1027; assembly: GCF_000261345.2. Taxonomy (NCBI): domain Bacteria; kingdom Bacillati; phylum Actinomycetota; class Actinomycetes; order Kitasatosporales; family Streptomycetaceae; genus Streptomyces; species Streptomyces globisporus. Next base: position 2,336,396 of record NZ_CP013738.1, read on the forward strand.
AGCGGGATGATCACCTCCTTCGCCGACGCCACCGGCATGCATCTGCCGGTCGTCCACCTCTCCAACGCCGTACGTGCCCTGCGCGGCACCGCCGAGATGCTGGGGCTGGACGGGCTGGAGGAGTTGTCCGCCCTCGCCCTGAAGTCGACGCCCGGAGCTTCCGGGCTCGTCCTGCTGCCGTATCTGGAAGGTGAGCGCACTCCTCAGCTTCCCCACACCGCCGGCACCCTCTGCGGGCTGCGGCGTGAGTCGATGAAGCCGGAGCATCTGGCGCGCGCCTCGTTCGAGGGCATGCTGTGCTCGCTCGCCGACGCCCTGGACGTGCTGCGCGGGCGGGGCGTGGAGGTGCGGCGGGTGTTCCTGCTGGGGGCCGCCGCCGAGCTCCCCGCCGTACAGGCGCTGGCTCCGGCGGTGTTCGGCACGCAGGTCGTGGTGCCGCAGCCCGCCCAGTACGCGGCGATCGGCGCGGCCCGGCAGGCGGCCTGGGCACTCGGGGTCTCGCAGGGCGCCCTCGATCCGCGCACTCCCCCGGCCTGGCAGGGTGCGGCCGCCCAGGTGCTGGAGCCCGGCGACGAGCTGGCGGTGGGCGGGGCGGTGCGGCAGCAGTACACGGCGACGCGGGACCAGATCCACCCCGGAGCCTTCGGCGGCCGGCCCCCGGCGTAGGGCCCGCTTCTCGGTCAGCGGCCCGCACCGCGCAGGTCCCGTTTCCCGCGCGGCGGCGCGCACCCGGCGCCGTCCTGACACCGGGTGCGCCTCGCCGTGAGCCCGGGCGCGGGGGCCTCCCCCGCGCTCCAGGTTTGACCCGGGCTTGGGGAAAACGGTTCGCTCGTGGAGTACGGCGTACGCGAAACTGGGTCGCCCTCTGCCTGCCGCCGATTCCGAGAGACCCGCGTGCTCATAAAACTCCTGCGGGCCCATCTGGGCCCGTACAAGAAACCCATCGTGCTGCTGGTGCTCCTGCAGCTGCTCCAGACCTGCGCCACCCTGTATCTGCCCAGCCTGAACGCCGACATCATTGACAACGGTGTCGTCACGGGCGACACCGGCTACATCCTGGAGTTCGGCGGTCTCATGATCGCCGTCAGCGTTCTGCAGGTGCTGTGCAATGTGGGGGCCGTGTATTACGGGGCCCGCACCGCCTCCGCCCTCGGGCGTGATGTGCGGGCCGCCGTCTTCGACCGGGTGCAGTCCTTCTCGGCCCGGGAGCTGGGGCGCTTCGGGGCGCCCTCGCTGATCACCCGGACCACCAACGACGTCCAGCAGGTCCAGATGCTGGTGCTGCTGGCGTTCACGCTGATGGTGTCGGCCCCGATCATGTGCGTCGGCGGGATCATCATGGCGCTCGGCCTCGATGTGCCGCTCTCCGCCGTGCTGCTGGCGGTCGTGCCGGTGCTCGGTGTCTCGGTCGGCCTGATCGTGCGGAGGATGGGACCGCTGTTCCGCACCATGCAGGAGCGGCTGGACGGTGTGAACCGGGTGCTGCGCGAGCAGATCACCGGCAACCGGGTCATCCGGGCGTTCGTCCGGGACGGGTACGAGGAGAAGCGCTTCCGGCACGCGAACACCGAGCTGACCGATGTGTCGGTGGCGACCGGGCGGCTGATGGCGCTGATGTTCCCGACCGTGATGACGGTGGTGAACCTGTCGTCGATCGCGGTGGTGTGGTTCGGCGCGCACCGCATCGACAGCGGCGGGATGCAGATCGGTGCGCTGACCGCGTTCCTCGCCTATCTGATGCAGATCGTGATGGCCGTGATGATGGCCACCTTCATGTTCATGATGGTGCCGCGCGCCGAGGTCTGCGCCGAGCGCATCGAGGAGGTCCTCGGGACCGATTCGAGTGTCGTGCCGCCCGTCGCGCCCGTCACCGAGCTGCGCCGGCACGGGCATCTGGAGGTGCGGGGCGCGGAGTTCCGGTACCCGGGTGCGGAGGAGCCGGTGCTGCGGAACGTCGATCTGGTGGCCCGGCCGGGTGAGACCACCGCGGTCATCGGGTCGACGGGCAGCGGGAAGTCCACGCTGCTCGGGCTCGTACCCCGGCTCTTCGACGTGACGGACGGCGAGGTGCTGGTCGACGGCGAGGACGTGCGGACGCTGGATCCGGCGCTGCTGGCGAAGACGGTGTCGCTGGTTCCGCAGAAGCCGTACCTCTTCTCGGGGACGGTGGCGACGAACCTGCGGTACGGGAATCCGGACGCCACCGACGAGGAGCTGTGGCACGCGCTGGAGGTGGCGCAGGCGAAGGAGTTCGTGGAGGCGCTGGAGCACGGGCTGGACGCGCCGATCGCGCAGGGCGGCACCAATGTGTCCGGCGGTCAGCGGCAGCGGCTCGCGATCGCGCGGACGCTGGTGCAGCGGCCGGAGATCTATCTCTTCGACGACTCGTTCTCCGCGCTGGACTACGCGACCGACGCGGCGCTGCGGGCGGCTCTGGGCCGGGAGACGGCCGGGGCGACCGTGGTGATCGTGGCGCAGCGGGTGTCCACCATCCGTGACGCGGACCGGATCCTGGTGCTGGACGAGGGCCGGCTCGTGGGCACCGGCACCCATCACGAGTTGATGGACGGCAATGAAACGTACCGGGAGATCGTGCTCTCCCAGCTGACGGAAGCGGAGGCCGCGTAATGGCCGGTCCGGGCGGACGGATGATGGCCGGGGGCGCGCCCACCGACCGGTCGATGGATTTCAAGGGGTCGAGCAAGCGGCTGCTGAAGCGGTTCGGGCGGGAGAAGACCACGCTCTGGCTGATGCTGGGTGCGGTGGCGGTGAGCGTCGCGCTGTCGGTGGCCGGGCCGAAGATCCTGGGCAGGGCGACCGACCTGATCTTCGCCGGCGTCGTCGGGCGGGAGATGGCCGAGGGCACGACGAAGGCGCAGGCGATCGAGGGGCTGCGGGAGAACGGCCGCGGGTCGATGGCCGACATGCTGTCGGCCGTGGACTTCACCCCGGGCGAGGGCATCGACTTCGGCGCGGTGGGGAACGTCCTGCTGCTGGCCCTGGTGGTCTACGTCGGGGCCGGGCTGCTGATGCTGGTGGCCACCCGTCTGTCGATCCGGGTGATCAACCGGATCGTGTTCCAGCTGCGTGAGGACCTGCAGACGAAGCTGGCGCGGCTGCCGCTGTCGTACTTCGACAAGGCCAAGCGCGGCGAGGTGCTGAGCCGGGCGACGAACGACATCGACAACATCTCGCAGACGCTCCAGCAGACGATGGGCCAGCTCATCAACTCCCTGCTGACGATCGTCGGCGTGCTGATCGTGATGTTCTGGATCTCGCCGCTGCTGGCGCTGGTCGCGCTGGTGACGATCCCGCTGTCGGTGGTCGTGGCCACCCAGGTCGGCAAGCGGTCCCAGCCGCAGTTCGTGCAGCAGTGGCGGGTGACGGGCACGCTCAACGCCCATATCGAGGAGATGTACACCGGGCACACCCTGGTGAAGGTCTTCGGCCGGCAGGAGGAGTCCGCGCGGGACTTCGCCGAGCAGAACGAGGCTCTGTACGAGGCGGGCTTCAAGGCCCAGTTCGCCAGCGGGATCATGCAGCCGCTGATGTTCTTCATCTCGAACATCAACTATGTGCTGGTCGCGGTGGTCGGCGGGCTCCGGGTCGCCTCGGGCGCGCTGTCGATCGGTGACGTGCAGGCGTTCATCCAGTACTCGCGGCAGTTCTCGATGCCGCTGACACAGGTCGCCTCGATGGCCAACCTGGTGCAGTCCGGTATCGCCTCGGCGGAGCGGGTCTTCGAGCTGCTGGACGCCGAGGAGCAGGACGCGGACCCGGAGCACGGGGAGCGCCCGGCGCGGCCGGAGGGCCGGGTCGCGCTGGAGAAGGTGTCCTTCCGCTACGAGCCGGACAAGCCGCTGATCGAGGGCCTGTCGCTGAGCGTGGAGCCGGGGCAGACCGTCGCGATCGTCGGTCCGACGGGTGCGGGCAAGACGACGCTGGTCAATCTGCTGATGCGGTTCTACGAGGTGACCGGCGGGCGGATCGCGCTCGACGGGGTCGACGTGGCGAGGATGTCCCGGGACGACCTGCGGTCCTCCATAGGGATGGTCCTCCAGGACACCTGGCTGTTCGGCGGGACGATCGCGGAGAACATCGCGTACGGCGCTTCGCGCGAGGTCACCCGTCAGGAGATCGAGGAGGCGGCGAAGGCGGCGCACGCGGACCGGTTCATCCGGACGCTGCCCGACGGGTACGACTCGGTGATCGACGACGAGGGGACCGGGGTCAGCGCGGGCGAGAAGCAGCTGATCACCATCGCGCGGGCGTTCCTGTCCGACCCGGTGATCCTGGTGCTCGACGAGGCGACCAGCTCGGTGGACACCCGGACCGAGGTGCTGATCCAGAAGGCGATGGCACGCCTGGCCCACGGGCGTACGTCGTTCGTGATCGCGCACCGGCTCTCCACGATCCGGGACGCGGACGTCATCCTGGTGATGGAGAACGGGTCGATCGTCGAACAGGGCACGCACGACGAGCTGTTGGCGGCCGGTGGCGCCTATGCCCGGCTGTACGCGGCCCAGTTCGCGGAGGCGCTGGCCGAGGTGGACTGACTCCGCTCGCGCGGATCAGTCGAGGTAGCCGCGGAGTTGGTCGGCGAAGGCGTGGTCCCGCAGCCTGCTGAGGGTCTTGGACTCGATCTGGCGGATACGTTCGCGTGTCACGCCGAAGATGCGTCCTATCTCCTCCAGGGTGCGGGGCCGCCCGTCGTCCAGGCCGTAGCGCAGTTGGACGACCTTGCGTTCGCGCTCGCCGAGGGTGGAGAGCACCGCCTCCAGGTGCTGGCGCAGCAGCAGGAAGGCGGCGGACTCGACGGGCGATGCGGCGTCGCCGTCCTCGATGAGGTCGCCGAAGGAGACGTCGTCCTCCTCGCCGACGGGGGCGTGCAGGGAGACCGGTTCCTGGGCCAGGCGCAGGACTTCGGTGACCCGCTCGGGCGTCAGGTCCAGCTCGACGGCGATGTCCTCGGCGGTCGGCTCGACACCGCGCTCCTGGAGGAGGCGGCGCTGGACGCGCACCACGCGGTTGATCAGCTCCACGACGTGGACGGGGACGCGGATGGTGCGGGCCTGGTCGGCCAGGGCGCGGGACATGGCCTGGCGGATCCACCAGGTGGCGTACGTGGAGAACTTGTAGCCCCGGGCGTAGTCGAACTTCTCCACCGCCCGGATCAGGCCGAGGTTGCCCTCCTGGACGAGGTCGAGCATGGTCAGCCCGCGGCCCACATACCGCTTGGCGACGGAGACCACGAGGCGGAGGTTGGCCTCGATGAGGCGGCGTTTGGCGGTGCGGCCCATCACCACCAGCCGGTCCAGGTCCACGGCGAGGCGGGAGTCGAGGTCCGGGGTGCCCGCGAGGCGCTCCTCGGCGAAGAGCCCGGCCTCGACGCGGCGGGCGAGCTCGACCTCCTCGGCGGCGGTGAGCAGCGGGATGCGGCCGATCTCGCGCAGATACTGCCGGAACAGGTCGGAGGTGGGGCCGCCGGAGTCCGCCCGGTTCCTGGGGTCCGGCGGTTCGGGGAGGTGCGTCGCTTCCACCATGACTGCCTCGGGTGCGTGTCCGGGCGGGCCGGCTGCGGTCTCCGGGTGGTGCAGGGCCCTGTTCTGCGCGGGGATGGCCGCCATGGGCGCGGTCGTGGTCGTCACGGTCCGGGTCTGCACGGGGGCGACCTCCAGGTGATCGCTGCCGGATGACGGGGTGGAAGCCTGTCCGGGCCCGGGTGTTCCCCTGCGGACCGGTGTGCTCCGATGACTCAGACATTCCCCAGTGTGGGGTACGACACACGGCTGTCACGAGGGGCGTGCGGGGACTTTCTGATTCCGGTCCGTCACCGGGCGGTTACCGGCCCGGCGGATCGGCGGGAGCTTCAGAGCGCGGCGGCGCCGTGGGCGCGCAGGGTCTGGGCGTACTGCTGGAGGACCCAGACCTCGTTCTGCGCGGCGGCCAGATCCTGGGGTGCGACGTGGTTGCCGAGGCGGGCGAGGCTGCTCTGTACGTCGGCGATGCGGCGGTCCACCGCGCGCAGCCGGACGTGGACGAGGTGCATGCCCGCGTAGGTCTCGTCGATGGTGCGGCCGTGGAAGACCTCGACGGCCAGTTCGGTGACGAGGTTGCGGACGGTGTTGTCGGGGGCGGCGTCCAGGACCGCGCCCAGATACGCCCGGTCGTCGGCGATCCCCTGCTCGGCGCCGCCCGCCTCCTCGATGCAGCGGCGCACGGCGGCGTAGGGCGGAGCGGTGAACTCGTCCACGCCGTACGCGTCGAAAGCCGGGGAGACCAGGGCGGGCTTCTGGAGGGCGAGCTTGAGCAGTTCGCGCTCGGTGCGGTGGGCGGGGCTGCGGAGGTTGAGCGCGGGGCCGGAGAAAGCGGGCGCCGGGGCGGGGGCGGTCTGCTGCGGGGCGCCGCCGCGCGGGCCCCGGCCCTGGGGTCCGCCCCGGCCGCCCCGGTCCCCGTGGTCGCCGCCCTTGTCGCGGGCCCAGCGGGCGAGCTGGGCGACGCGGCGGACGACGAACTCCTGGTCGAGGATGCCGACGAGACCCGCGAGCTGGACGGCGACCTCGCGCTGCACGCTGCTCGTCTTGATCTTGGCGACGACGGCGGCGGCCTCGTCGAGGGCGGCGGCGCGGCCGGCCGGGGTCTCCAGGTCGTAGCGGCCGACGATCTGGCGCAGCGCGAACTCGAAGAGCGGGGTGCGCGGCTCGACCAGGTCGCGCACGGCGTCGTCGCCCTTGACGAGCCGCAGGTCGCAGGGGTCCATGCCGTCCGGGGCGATGGCGATGTAGGTCTCGGCGGCGAACTTCTGGTCGTCCTCGAAGGCGCGCAGGGCGGCCTTCTGACCGGCCGAGTCGCCGTCGAAGGTGAAGATCACGCGGGCGCTGCCGTTGTCCATGAGGAGGCGGCGCAGGATCTTGATGTGGTCGTTGCCGAAGGCGGTGCCGCAGGTGGCGATGGCGGTGGTGACCCCGGCGAGATGGCAGGCCATGACGTCGGTGTAGCCCTCGACGACGACGGCGCGGCTGGCCTTGGCGATGTCCTTCTTCGCCAGGTCGATGCCGTACAGCACCTGGGACTTCTTGTAGACCGGGGTCTCGGGGGTGTTCAGGTACTTGGGGCCGTTGTCGTCGTCGCGGAGCTTGCGGGCGCCGAAGCCGACGATGTCGCCCGCGGTGTCGCTGATCGGCCACATGAGCCGGCCGCGGAAGCGGTCGATGGGGCCGCGTCGGCCGTCCTGGGAGAGGCCGGAGGTGATCAGCTCCTTGTCGCTGAAGCCCTTGCCGCGGAGATACCGGGTGAGGTGGTCCCAGCCGGCCGGGCTGTAGCCGACCCGGAAGTGGGTGGCGGCCTCCTGGTCGAAGCCGCGTTCGGCGAGGAACGTCCGGCCGATCTCGGCCTCGGGGCTCTCCAGCGCGCGGACGTAGAACTCGGCGGCGGCCTGGTGGGCCTCGATCAGCCGGATGCGTTCGCCGCGCTGGTGGGAGGGGTTGTAGCCGCCCTCCTCGTACCGCAGGGTGATGCCCGCCTTGGCGGCGAGGCGCTCGACCGTCTCCGAGAAGGAGAGGTGGTCGATCTTCATCACGAAGGCGATCGTGTCGCCGCCCTCCTGGCAGCCGAAGCAGTGGAACAGACCCTTGGAGGGGCTGACCTGGAAGGAGGGGGACTTCTCGTCGTGGAAGGGGCAGAGGCCTTTGAGATTCCCGCCGCCCGCGTTGCGCAGCTGGAGGTACTCGGACACGACGGCGTCGATCGGGACCGCGTCCCGTACCGCCTTCACATCGTCGTCATTGATCCTGCCAGCCACGTGTGAAGTCTACGGGTGGGCTCGGACAGCCCGGGTCGCGGCGGGCGGCCGGCCGGGGTGCGGGCGGTGCGGCCCGCGCCCCGGCCGTACGTCTCAGAGCAGGGAGTCCAGCGGGACCGACGGGTCGGCGAGGGCCTCCGGGTCGTGCTGCTGACGGGCCCGGATCAGCTCCTGGATGGTCTCGGTGACATCCCACACGTTGACGTTCATCCCGGCGAGGACGCGGCGGTCCTTGAGCCAGAACGCGATGAACTCCCGCTTCCCGGCGTCGCCCCGGATGATCACCTCGTCGTAGGAGCCGGGCGGGGCCCAGCCGGAGTATTCGAGGCCCAGGTCGTACTGGTCGGAGAAGAAGTACGGGATCCGGTCGTACGTCACGTCCTGGCCGAGCATGGCGCGGGCGGCGGCCGGGCCGCCGTTCAGGGCGTTGGCCCAGTGCTCGACGCGCAGCCGGGTGCCGAGCAGGGGGTGCTGCGCCGCGGCGACGTCCCCGGCGGCGTAGATGTGCGGGTCGGAGGTGCGCAGCGAGGCGTCCACGGCGATGCCGCCGCCGTGGGCCCGCTCGGCCAGCTCCAGGCCCGCGGCCTCGGCGAGGGCGGAGCGCGGGGCGGCGCCGATCGCGGCGAGCACGTCGTGGGCGGGGTGCTCCTCGCCGTCGTCGGTGCGGGCGGCGAGCACCATGCCGTCCTGGCCGGTGATCTCGGTGAGGCGGGCGCCGAAGTGGAAGCGGACGCCGTGCGAGCTGTGCAGCTCGGTGAAGATCTGGCCCAGCTCGGGGCCGATGACCTGGTGCAGCGGGGTGGGCTCGGCCTCGACGACGGTGACCTCGGCGCCGTAGCCCCGGGCGGCGGCGGCGACCTCCAGGCCGATCCAGCCGGCTCCGGCGATGACCAGGTGGCCGTTGTCGCGGCCGAGGGCGGCGAGCACGTTGCGCAGCCGGTCGGCGTGGGCGAGGCGGCGCAGGTGGTGGACGCCGGCGAGGTCGGTGCCGGGGATGTCGAGGCGGCGCGGTTCGGAGCCGGTGGCCAGCAGCAGCTTGTCGTAGTGGATGACGGTGTTGTCGCCGAGCTGCACGGTCTTCGCGTACCGGTCGAGCGCGGTGACCGGCTGGCCGAGGTGCAGCTCGACGTCCGCGCCCGCGTACCAGGGGCGTTCGTGGGTGAAGACGCTGTCCCGGTCGGCCTTGCCGTCCAGGTATCCCTTGGAGAGCGGCGGGCGTTCGTAGGGGTGGTCGCGCTCGTCGCCGATGAGGATCACCCGGCCGGTGAACCCCTCGGCCCGCAGTGTTTCGGCGGCCTTCGCCCCTGCGAGTCCTGCTCCGACGATGACGAACGTCTGGTGTGCGTCGACCACTTGATGCCTCCTCAGTGCTGTGCTGCGCGGCGCCCCCACAGCTGCGAGCGTCCCGCACGCAGCGTGATGGCGAAAGAGGGTGTGCCCCGGACAGGTCACACCCAGTGGTCAAAAAGTCCGGCCCCTTCCAGTCTGCCCCTCAGCCGTGGCGCGCTGTGAGCGCGGCGTGCAGGGATCGTGCGGAGGCGTCGGTGAGGGCGGCGATCTGGTCGATCAGGACCCGCTTGCGGGCGTGGTCGTCGGGGGCCTGGTCGAACAGGGCGCGGAAGTGCGGCTCCAGGCCCTCGGGGGCGCGGGCGGTGAGGGCGGCGGCCAGCTCGGCGATGACGATGCGCTGGTCGGCGCGGAGGGTCTCCTGCTCGGCGCGCTGCATCACGTAGCGGTCGGCGACCGCCTTGAGGACGGCGCACTCGTTGCGGACGGTGCGCGGGACGACCAGCTCCGCGCCGTACCGGCCGAGGCGGCCGGGGCCGTACACCGCGCGGGTGGCGGTCTCGGCCTCGGTGCAGAAGCGGCCGATGAGCTGGCTGGTGGCGTCCTTCAGGCGGGCCTGGGCCACGGCGGAGCCGTCGTAGCCGTGCGGCCACCAGTCCTGGTCGATCAGCCGGTCCAGGGCCTCGGCCAGCTCCTGCGGATCGGTGCCGGCGGGGACGTAACGGCCGATGGCGACCGCCCAGATCTCCTCGCGCTCCGGCTCCGCGTAGAGGCAGTTGGGGTCGATGTGCCCGGCGTGCAGCCCGTCCTCGAAGTCGTGGACGCTGTACGCCACGTCGTCGGACCAGTCCATGACCTGCGCCTCGAAGCAGGTGCGGTCCTCGGGGGCGCCCTCGCGGGCCCAGGCGAAGACCGGGAGGTCGTCGGCGTACACCCCGAACTTCACCGAGTGCGGGTCGGTGGGGTGCGCGCCGCGCGGCCAGGGGTACTTGGTGGCGGCGTCCAGGGCGGCCCGGGTGAGGTTGAGGCCGACGCTGACCAGCTCGCCGGTGCGCGGGTCGTGGACGAAGCGCTTGGGCTCCAGGCGGGTCAGCAGGCGCAGCGACTGGGCGTTGCCCTCGAAGCCGCCGCAGTCGGAGGCGAAGTCGTTGAGCGCCTGTTCGCCGTTGTGGCCGAACGGCGGGTGGCCCATGTCGTGCGAGAGGCAGGCCGTCTCCACCAGGTCGGGGTCGCACCCGAGGACCGCGCCGAGCTCGCGGCCGACCTGGGCGCACTCCAGGGAGTGGGTGAGCCGGGTACGGGGGCTGGCGTCCCAGACGAGGGAGCGGGTGCCGGGCGTCACCACCTGGGTCTTTCCGGCGAGCCGGCGCAGGGCGGCGGAGTGCAGGACCCGGGCGCGGTCGCGCTGGAAGGCGGTGCGGCCGGGCCGCTTGTCCTCCTCGGTGTCGAAGCGCTCGGTGTCGGCGGGGCCGTAGGGGCTCGCCCCCGTACCGCTCTGTGCGCTTCGTGTGCCGTGCGTGCCGTGTGCCGGTTCTGCCCCGTGTGCGCCCTGTGTGCCGTCCATGGTCCCGACAGTAGCGACCGGGACGGACAGCGGGCGTGAGCGGGCCGGGATGTCAGGCGGAAGCGAGCAAGCTCACGGCGTCGGCGGGGGCGACCGCTGCTCGTGCCTGGTCGTAGCGGTGCAGGACGAGGCGGGCCATCGCCGGGTGGGCGCCGAGCGGGGCGGCGGCCCGGTGCGGTACGGCGTCGGCGCAGGCGCTCGCGAAGCGGCCGGGGGCGGTGAAGTACGAGGCGACGAAGGCCCGGTGGCGTCCTCGGGCGGCCAGCGCGCGCAGGGCGGCCGGGACGGTGGGCGTGGTGGCGGAGGCGTACGCGGGCACGACGGGCACGCCGAGGCGCATCGCGAGCAGGCGGGCGGTGCGCCGGGTGTCCTGGGCGGAGTCGGGGTCGCGGGACCCGGCGGCGGCGAGAACCACGCCCGCGCGCCTGCTGTCCCGGTCGCCGGGGTCCCAGCCGGCCTCCACGAGCCGCCCGTACAGCGCCTCCACGAGCAGGGGGTGCGGGCCGAGGGGCGCGGCGATCCGGGTCCGTACGCCGGGGGCGGCGGCCGTCGCCGCGGGCAGGTCGCGCTTGACGTGGTGGCCGCGCCCCAGGAGCAGCGGTACGAGGACGGCTTCGGCCCCGCGCAGACCGTCCAGAGTGTCCGGGAGCAGCGGCGCGTTCAGCTCGATGTGGCCGAGCCGGACGTCGAGACCGGGCCGCAGCTCGCGGACCCGGTCCAGGAGGGCCAGCACGGTGCGCAGGGCCTGCGGGTCGCGGCTGCCGTGCGCCACGGCGACCAGGGCCGGGGCGGAGGTGCCGCCGTCCGCTGCGGGGCGGTCGGAGGGCCGGGTGCGGTGCATGGGTCTGCGGGTTCCGTTCCGGGAGACGAGGCTGAGCTGTGCGCCGAGCTGGTCGGTGATGCGGGCGAGGAGGTGCGCGGTGCTGTCGGTCAGCGGGGGTGACTGCTGGGGCTGTTCCGGGGCCGGCTCCGTCATGGACCGATGGTGCCGGGCGGAGGTTGCCGGGCCGTTGCGTGAGGGTCACCAGTGTTTTCCGCCGCCTCACGGCGGGGGCGGGGGCGGTGTGCGGTGCCTCGGAGGGCCGGGCCGGAGGTGGGTGTCGGGCGCGTGTCCGGCGCGGGCCGGCGTGCGCGGGTCCGGCGCGGGTGTCGGGCGCCACAAGCGGGGCCGCGGGCGAACCTTTGCGGCTTCTCGGTCGTCAGGTGAGGTGGGGGGCGCGGCGCGCGCACGGCGCGGCCGACGGACGGACGACGCGGGGACGAGTGGGGGTTGCGGTGCTCGGAAAGAGCGGGGAGAGACGGAAGCGGTCCGGTCGGTCGACGGGCTCGCGGCCTCCGGAGGGGCTCGGCCCGTGGCTCCGGGAGCGGCTCGCCGCCATGCGGCTGCCGGGGCGGCCCACGCTGCGGCTCCGGGGCCGGGTCGCCGGGCCGCGGCTGCCGGAACGGCCCACGCCACGGCTCCGCGAGCGATGCGCCGCCCTGCGGCTGCCGCGTACCCGGCGCGGGCAACGGCGGCTGGTGCAGGGGCTGATGGCCGCCTGCGTGCTGGCGCTCGTGCCCGCGACCTGGATGCGGCTCGCGGCCGGTGACCGGGTGGGTACGACGGCCGAGGCTCCGGCCCGGGAGGTCGCCGTGGTGTTCGGGGCCGGGCTGTGGAACGGCCGGCCGACCCCGTATCTCGCACACCGGCTGGACGCGGCGGCCGAGCTGTACCGGACCGGGAAGGTCAAGGTCGTCCTCGTCACCGGGGACAACAGCCGGGTGGAGTACGACGAGCCGGACGCGATGCGCACGTACCTCACCGGGCGCGGGGTGCCCGACGGGCGGATCGTGAGCGACTACGCCGGATTCGACTCCTGGGACTCCTGCGTCCGGGCCAAGAAGATCTTCGGGGTCGACCGGGCGGTACTGGTGAGCCAGGGCTTCCACATCCACCGCGCGGTCACCCTGTGCCGGTCCGCCGGGATCGACGCGTACGGTGTCGCGGTCGACGAACCCCGGGACGCCACCTGGTACTACGGCGGCGCCCGGGAGCTGGCCGCCTCGGGCAAGGCGGCCCTGGACGCCCTGTTCCGGCCCGACCCGCGCTTCCTGGGGCCCGAGGAGCCGGGCGTGGCGGAGGCGCTTGCGCCGACCGGGTGAACCCCCGGACCGGCTCTAGGAGTCGCCCGGTCCGCGTCCGGTGCCCCACCGCCCCTCGGGGATGAGCACGCCGCCGGTCCGCAGCGAGCGGGTGACGGCGGTCGCGGCGAGGTACACCCAGGCCCGCACCGAGCCCCCGTCGCCGGGCCCCGGCAGCTCGACCTCGCGGACGACGCGTTCGTACAGGTTGCGCGGGTGGCCGGGCCCGAGGAACTCCTCCAGGTGGTCCAGCAGCCCGAGCAGTTCCCCGTACACCCCGGGCGCGGCGACGAGCAGGGTGCCGTGGACGCGGCCGTGGCCCTCGATGGCGTACGGGTAGCCGGGGCCGTCGTAGAGGAGGGCCCGGGGCAGCACGGCCGGGCGCTCCCCCGCCGTACGGCCCCGGAGGAACAGGTCGTGGTTGGGTTCGCCCGGCAGCAGCGTCCCGTACACGAAGAAGGGCAGTTCGGCGTCGGCGGGGCCGCCGCCCGGGCCGGGGGTGGTCAAGGCCGCCGCCGTCACAGGGCTGCCGGAGGAGCCGTCTCCGCCGTCACCCAGCCGAGGTAGCGGGCGCTGCCCCGGATCACCGGCAGGGCGATGATCTCCGGCGTGTCGTAGTCGTGCTCGCGCTGGAGGTGCTCCTCCAGTTCGTCGTAGCGCTCCGCCGCCGTCTTGAAGAGCACCTGCCACTCCTCGCTCGTCTCGATGGCGTTCTGCCACCGGTAGACGGAGGTGACGGGGGCGGAGATCTGCGCGCAGGCCGCCAGCCTGGCCTCCACCGCCGACTGCGCCAGGGCGTGGGCCTTGTCCTCGCTGTCGGTCGTGGTCAGTACGGTCAGCCATGCCGGCGGCGCTGTCATCGTCGGTCTCCTCGGAATGCGGACTCGGCGGGCACCTTGCCCGTGGGCCTTCGATGCGATTGTCGGCCCACCGGGCGTCAGGCGCCGTACGGACGGGACTTTCTGGCGTCGCGCAGGGCCGTGCCCCACCACACCACCTGGTCCAGCAGCACCTTGGCGGCCGCGTCGGCGGGGCCCGGGTCCCGGTGGCGCCCTTCGTCGTCGAAGAGGGCGCCCGCATTGTGGAAGGACATGGTGTCGCGGACGGTGACGGTGTGCAGCTCGGCGAAGACCTGCCGCAGCTGCTCGACGGCGCGCAACCCGCCGGAGATGCCGCCGTACGACACGAAGGCGACGGGCTTGGCCTGCCATTCGGCGCTGTGCCAGTCGATGAGGGTCTTCAGCGGTGCGGGGAACGAGTGGTTGTACTCGGGGGTGAGGACGACGAAGGCGTCGGCCGCCGCGAGCCGTTCGGAGACCGCGGCGAGCCGGGCCGCCTCCTCCGGGCCGGGGCTGAAGGTGATCGCGGTGGGCAGGCCGGCCTCGGCGACGTCGATCAGGTCGGTCTCGATGCCGGGGTGCCGGGCCGCGCGGCCCAGGAACCATTCGGCGACGACGGGGCCGAAGCGGCCGTCGCGGTTGCTGCCGAGGATGACGGCGACCTTGAGGGGGGCCGCCTCGGCGGACGGGGTGGGTGACATGGATGACGTGGATGCGGCTGTGGTGTCCATGGCGTCGACCTTTCTCCCTCAACCAAGGTTGAGGTCAAGCCCCCGTCCCGACGTGTGCCGCCTACGGTGGCCGCATGACGACACAGCCTCCCCCGCCCCACATCGAGCTCGACGGCCGCCCGGCCACCGAGGAGACCCTGAGGATCCCCGCCCTGTACGGCTTCGGCCACTTCACCGCGCTTCAGGTGCGGGACGGCCGGGTGCGGGGCCTGGGCCTGCACCTCGCGCGGCTGGACGCCGCCAACCGGGAGCTGTTCGGCCTGCCGCTGGACGGCAGCCGGGTGCGGGAGCTGATCCGGCACGCCCTGGCCGGGGCGGGGCGGCGGGACGCCTCGGTGCGGGTGAACGGCTATCTGCCGCCCGGGGCGACGCGTACGACCCTGATGGTGACGGTCCGGGAGCCCGCCGTCATGCCGTCCGGGGCGCAGAGCCTGATGCCGGTGCCGTACGCACGCACCGCCCCGCACATCAAGCGGCCCGGCGAGTTCGGGCAGACGTACTACGGGGTGCTGGCCGGGCGGGCGGGGTTCGACGACGCGCTGCTGACCGCGCCGGGCGGTGTGGTGACCGAGGGGGCGATCACCAACATCGGCTTCTGGAACGGGACCTCGGTGGTGTGGCCCGACGCCCCGGCGCTCATCGGCATCACGATGGCCCTGCTGGAACAGGGCCTGGAGCGGGCCGGACGGCCTTCGGTCCGCCGTCCGGTGACGCTGGACGGGCCCGACGGGGTGGGCCGTTTCTCCGCCGCCTTCGTCTGCAACTCGCAGGGCATCGCACCGGTGCGGCGGATCGACGACACCGTGTTCCCGGTGGACGAGGAGCTCATGAAGGACCTGGGCGCGGTGTACGGCAGCACCCCGGAGGAGACCGTGTGAGGCTCCCCGTACGGAAAGAAGGGCGGGCGGCCCCGGCCGTGCCGGACCATGGGGGCATGCAGATCCACATCGAGGCCTCGGCCCTTCCCGGCCGCGCCTGCGGCCCGGACAGCGACTTCCCCGGCTACGAGAACATCCACGTCGGCGTCCAGCGCAAGGACCGGCCGGGCGAGCTGCTCGGCCTGCACCCCGGGGACGCCCCCTCCGCGTCATGGGTGCTCGACTGCGAGGCCACCGTGACGGAGGACGGGGTCGCGGTGTCGGGACCCTACGTCCAGAACCGGCTGGGCGGGCGGTTCATCTATCTGTCCTGGGGCACGGTGGACGACGCCGGGGCCTTCACCATGTTCCGGCGCGCGAAGCTGATGTTCAGCGACATCGATCCGGAGGTCCTCGCCGCCGCCGCGCGCTCCGGGCAGCTCACCGGGCGGCTCGGGCTCACCGACGCCAAGGGACAGCCGCTGTGCGCCCGGGTGCGTCCGCCGCAGATCGTCTGGAGCGCCGCGGGCGGGGCCTGATTACCCCGTACGCCGGCCGGAGGCGGATCCGACACCGCCCCCGCCGGTCCAGGGGGGAGTGGACCGGCGGGGGCGGGTGCCGTGGGGGGCGGGGATCCGTCCCGTGCGGGGGATGTCTTGCGTGTGCCCGGGGCCCACAACGTCATACATGTGACCTGCGTCACACTTCATGTGTCCGCCTCACCCGATCGGCACCCGGCCCGGCAGCTCGGACCGAACGGCCCAGCCGCACCGCTGCGACCTGCGGTGATCCATTTCGGCAAGGGTGCCGCGCCGGTCCGTACGGGTGAAAGCTGATCCTGCGTCAGAAGGCGTGGGCGGCCGTCCCCCCGTTGGCTCGGGGACAGGACACACCCGCTCGCGCCGTCTGCCCGGAGGATCCCCATGCGCAGTCCTGCCCGCCTCGTGACCGGCACCGTCGGTGCCGCGTTCACCGTCATCGCGTTCGGTCTCACCGCCGCCGCTCCGTCCGCGTACGCGGGTGACTTCGGCCGACTGGAGATCACCCCCGCGACCGCTCCCCCCGGCGCCACCATCACCGTGAACACCACCGCCTGCGGCAAGAAGGGCTCGGGCATCGGTGACGCGAACGAGCTGGACGCCGGCGACTTCGAGATGCGTCCCGGCACCCACAAGGAGGTCGTGGTCGGCCAGTTCACCGTGCCGCACGACACCCAGCCCGGTGTCTACGAGATCGTCGTATCCTGCGACAACGGCAAGGACGCGGTCGGCGACCTCAAGGTGATCGGCGGCGGCAAGCACGAGAAGCCCATCCACGACCGCCCGTCCGGCCATGTGCGGACCGGGGTCGGCGGCAGCGTCGAACCGAACTCCACGCAGGTCGCCCTGGGCGTCGGCGTGATCGGTCTGGCCGCCGTCGGCGGACTGTGGCTGCTCCGCCGCCGCTCCGGGGGCGCCGAAGGAAGCTGATCCGAGGGCGCCGCGGGGAGGCCTTCCGCAGGCGCCGACCGATCTGCGGGCGCCGCGGGAATGCCCCTCCGAAGGCGCCACAGGAAGCCGAACCGCCGCTTCCCCTCTGACCGGGCGGGGCGCGTCCCCGAGCGCGCCCCGCCCGTCCCGGACCACCGACCGAGGACGACGCCGTGTCACCGAGCGCGCAGAAGGCCAAGGGCTGGCTGGTGGGCATCGCCGTGCTGTGCGGCATCTGGCTCATCCAGAACGGGCCCGGCGGCCAGCTGATCCCGCCGCAGCCCTCCAGCGCCCAGGCCTTCGCCGCCGGCCCCCAGCTCCAGCCCGGCTCCCCGGTCGCCGAGCCGCTGAACCCGTCCGATCCGGTCCGCATCCGCATCCCGTCCGTCGAGGTGGACGCGCCGATGACACCGCTGGGACTGGCCGCCGACGGCAGCCTCGACGTACCACCGGACGAGGACCGCAACCTCGCGGGCTGGTACGAGGACGGCGTCCCGCCCGGCGCGAAGGGCACCGCGATCGTCGCGGGGCACGTGGACAACGCCGAGGGGCCGTCCGTCTTCTACGCCCTGGGCGCCCTGACCAAAGGGACCCGGGTCGAGGTGGACCGCCGGGACGGACGCACGGCCGTGTTCTCGATCGACGCCATCGAGGTCTACGACAACGACGACTTCCCCGACCAGCGCGTCTACGGCGACGCGCCGCACGCCGCGCTCCGGCTGATCACCTGCGGCGGCGGCTTCTCGAAGGAGACCGGCTACCAGGGCAACGTGGTGGCGTACGCGCACCTCACGGACGTGCGCTGACCACCTGGGGCGCTACGCGTTCCACTGGTCGAAGCCGAGCTTGGCGACCAGCGAGAACACCACCGTCAGCAGCACCGCCCGGACGAAGCCGCTCCCCCGGCTCAGCGCCATCCTCGCCCCGATCATTCCGCCCGCCAGGTTGAAGACGGCCATCACGGCCGCGAGCTGCCACAGCACGGTGCCCTGGTACGCGAACATCGCCAGCGCCCCCGCGTTGGTGCACACGTTGACGATCTTCGCGGTGGCGGACGCGGTGACGAGGTCGAGGTGGAGCACGGCGGTCAGGGCCAGCACCAGGAAGGTGCCGGTGCCCGGCCCGAACAGCCCGTCGTAGAAGCCGATCCCGCCGCCGACCAGCACGATCGCCGTGATGATCCGGGCCCGGGCGACCGGCCGGTCCGTGCCGTCGCCCGCCGCCGCCGTGCCGAAGGACGGGCGCAGCATCACGAAGGCCGCGACCCCCAGCAGCACGACCATGATGACCGGGCGGAGCACCTCGCTGCTGATCCCGGCGGCGAAGAACGCCCCCGTCATCGACCCGGCGAGCGCCATCAGCCCGATCCGCACCGCAAGACCCACCCGCACCGGGGCTTTCCGCAGGAAGGTCACCGCCGCACCCGAAGTGCCCACGATCGCGACGGCCTTGTTGGTCCCGAGGACATGGGCCGCCGGTACGTGCGGCAGGCCGAGCAGCAGCGCGGGCAGGAGCAGCAGTCCGCCGCCGCCCACCACCGCGTCGATCCAGCCCGCGGCGGCCGCGGCGAGGCAGAGGAGGATCAGGCTCGTCAGGGTTATGTCAGGCACGAACCGACACTAGACGCCTGTCGCACCCGCCTCCTCACCCGGTCCCTCACAGGGCCCCTGCCCGGTCGCTGAGCGCAAGGTTCCGCCCGGGAAACAGCCGGGATGCGGCCGGGTAACACCTCCCGGCCAGGCTCGGGGCATGAGGACAACCGACGGAGGCCACTGAGATGCCGGAGCCCACCTTCGAGCCGCGCACCACCGCCGCCGCCTCGAACACCACCCCGCACGCCCGGGCGCACACCGCCGTCCCGACGATCGTGGTCGTCGGGCACGGCATGGTCGGCCAGCGGTTCCTGGAGGCCCTGGCCGAGCGCGGGCTGACCCCGGCGGCCGGCGGCGCCCGCGTCGTCGTGCTCTGCGAGGAGCCCCGGCCCGCCTACGACCGGGTGCGGCTCACCTCGTACTTCGACGGGCGGAGCCCCGAGGACCTCTCGCTGGTGGAGCCGGAGTTCATGGCCCGGCACGGCGTCGAACTGTACGTCGGCGACCCGGCGACGGCCGTGGACCGGGCGGGGCGGACGGTGACCGCGCGGTCCGGGGCGGTGTTCCCGTACGACACGCTGGTGCTGGCCACGGGCTCGTACCCCTTCGTGCCGCCGGTGCCGGGGAAGGACGCCCGGGGCTGCTTCGTGTACCGGACGATCGAGGACCTGCTCGCGATCGAGGAGTACGCGAAGGGCGCGGCGACCGGTGCGGTGGTCGGCGGCGGGCTGCTGGGTCTGGAGGCGGCCGGGGCGCTGAAGGGGCTCGGGCTGGCCACCCATGTCGTGGAGTTCGCGCCCCGGCTGATGCCGGTCCAGGTGGACGAGGGCGGGGGCGCGGCGCTGCTGCGGACGATCCAGGACATGGGTCTGAGGGTGCACACGGGGGTCGGTACGCAGGAGGTCACCGCGGGCGAGGGCGGGTCGGTGACCGGGATGTCCCTCACCGACGGGTCCTCGCTCGCCGTCGATCTGGTCGTCTTCTCTGCGGGCGTACGGCCCCGGGACCAGCTGGCCCGGGAGTGCGGCCTCGCGGTCGGGGAGCGCGGCGGGATCGTCGTGGACGAGGAGTGCCGGACCTCCGACCCGGCGGTGTTCGCGATCGGCGAGTGCGCGCTGACCGCCGACGGCCGGGTGTACGGACTGGTCGCGCCGGGCTACGACATGGCCCGGACGGCGGCCGAGGTGATCGGGGGCGGACGGTCCGCGTTCACAGGGGCGGACCTGTCGACGAAGCTGAAGCTGCTCGGGGTCGACGTGGCCTCGTTCGGCGACGCGCACGGGGCGGCCGAGGGTTCGCTCGACGTCGTGTACTCCGACGCCCGGGCGGGGGTCTACAAGAAGCTGGTGATGGGCCCGGACGGGACCCTGCTGGGCGGGGTGCTGGTCGGGGACGCGGAGAGTTACGGCACGCTGCGGCCGCTGACGGGCACCGTACTGCCCGTCGCACCAGAGCAGTTGGTCCTGCCGGCCGGGTCGGGCGGCGGACCGGTGTCGCTCGGCCCCGGCGCGCTGCCGGACGAGGCGGTGATCTGCTCCTGCCACAACGTGACCAAGGGCGCGATCTGTGAGCACACCACACTGCCGGAGGTGAAGAAATGCACCAAGGCCGGTACGGGCTGCGGCAGTTGCCTCAAGGTGATCGGGCAGCTGATGCCGCCGCCGGAGGATTCGGGGCTGTGCGGCTGCTTCCCGTACAGCCGCAGCGAGCTGTACGAGATCGTGCGCACCCTGGAAGTCACCTCGTTCGCGGCGTTGCTCGACTCGCACGGCCGCGAGGAGGCGCGGGGCGGCGACGGCTGCGAGGTCTGCAAGCCGACGGTCGGCTCGGTCATCGCCTCGCTGGCGCCCACGGTCGGCGCGAGCGGCTATGTGCTGGACGGTGAGCAGGCGGCGCTCCAGGACACCAACGACCACTTCCTCGCCAACCTCCAGCGCAACGGGTCCTATTCGATCGTGCCGCGCATCCCGGGCGGCGAGATCACCCCGGAGAAGCTCATCGTCATCGGTGAGGTGGCCCGCGACTTCGGCCTCTACACGAAGATCACCGGCGGCCAGCGCATCGACCTCTTCGGCGCCCGGGTGGACCAACTGCCGCTGATCTGGACCCGACTGGTCGACGCGGGCTTCGAGTCCGGGCACGCGTACGGGAAGTCGCTGCGTACGGTCAAGTCCTGTGTGGGGCAGACCTGGTGCCGCTACGGCGTGCAGGACTCGGTGAAGATGGCAATCGATCTGGAGCTGCGCTACCGGGGCCTGCGTTCCCCGCACAAGCTGAAGTCGGCGGTCTCCGGCTGCGCCCGCGAGTGTGCGGAGGCCCGGGGCAAGGACTTCGGGATCATCGCGACCGCCCAGGGCTGGAATCTGTACGTCGGCGGCAACGGCGGGGCCACCCCGCGCCACGCGGACCTGCTGGCCCAGGACCTCTCCGACGCCGAACTGGTGCGGCTGATCGACCGGTTCCTGATGTTCTACATCCGCACCGCCGACCGCCTGGAGCGCACCTCCGCCTGGCTGGAGCGGATCGACGGCGGCCTGGACCACGTCCGGGACGTGGTCGTCCACGACTCGCTGGGGCTCTGCGAGGAGCTGGAGCGGCTGATGGCCGACCATGTCGCGGGCTACCGCGACGAGTGGGCGGAGACCATCAACGACCCGGACCGGCTGCGCCGGTTCGTCACCTTCGTCAACGCCCCCGACGCCCCCGACCCCTCGGTGAGGTTCATTCCGGAGAGGGACCAGATCAAGCCGGATCTGGAACTTCTCGCCGGACCCGTCCTCGCCGTCCGCACCCTCGAAGGGACCGCATCCTGATGGCTATCGCGACGATCACGACAGCGCGGGGCACCGGATCCGTCCGGCTCGCCCACGGCGAGGACTGGCTGACGGTCTGCGAACGGGGACTGCTGATCCCCGGCCGGGGGGTGGCGGTGCTGCTGCCGGACGGGGACCAGGCGGCCGTCTTCACGGACCGGTCCGGTCAGGTGTACGCGATCGGCAACCGGGACCCGTTCACCGGGGCGTACGTCCTCTCGCGCGGGCTGCTCGGCTCGGCGGGCGGGCGGCCGTTCGTGGCCTCACCGCTGCTGAAGCAGCGCTTCGACCTGGCGACGGGGGTGTGCCTGGACGACGAGGAGGTGTCGGTGCCGGTGTTCGCCGTACGGGCGGACTGATCCGGACAACGGGAAAGGCCCGGGCGGGAGGGCCCGGCCCCGGCCCGGAAGCCGGAGGGGAGGCCTGCGCAACCCCTCCGCCGCCCGTTCATCTGCACTTGACGTTCCGTCAACTCCACACTCCTACAGTCCTGACGCGCGACCCGCCGGTCCGTCCGGAGCGGCGGGGCCGCCCACACTCATGCGTGGAGTGATCGTGGAACGTCGGAACTTCTTGCGCACCGCGGTGATCGGCAGCTCGGCGGCGGCCTTCGGCGGCACCCTGTGGCGGGGCGCCGCCTTCGCCGACCCGGCCCAGCCGGCCCCCGGCCCGTACGGCGCGCTCCAGGCGGCCAACGGGGACGGGATCCAGCTGCCGAGCGGCTTCACCAGCCGCGTGATCGCCCGCTCCGGGCAGACCGTGCCCGGCACCTCCTACCGCTGGCACAGCGCGCCCGACGGCGGCGCGACCTACGCCGACGGCTCGGGCTGGATCTACGTCTCCAACGCCGAGGTGTCCCCGAGCAGCGGGGGCGGGGCGAGCGCGGTGCGGTTCAACGCCTCGGGGACGGTGACCTCCGCGTACCGGATCCTGGGCGACACCAACAACAACTGCGCGGGCGGTGCCACCCCGTGGAAGACCTGGCTCTCCTGCGAGGAGGTCACCCGGGGGTACGTCTACGAGACCGACCCGTGGGGCGTGAACGCGGCGGTGCGGCGCCCGGCGATGGGCCGCTTCAAGCACGAGGCGGCGGCGGCCGACCCGGACCATGGCTACGTCTATCTCACCGAGGACGAGAGCGACGGCCGTTTCTACCGCTTCCGGCCCACGACCTGGGGGAATCTGTCGAGCGGCACGTTGCAGGTGCTGGTCGCGGGTACGGGCACCTCGGGGCCGGTGAGCTGGGCGAACGTACCGGATCCGGCCGCCTCCTCCACGCAGACGCGGCACCAGGTGTCCGGGGCGAAGGTCTTCAACGGCGGCGAGGGCTGCTTCTACGCGGCGGGCACCTGCTGGTTCACCACCAAGGGCGACAACCGGGTGTGGGCGTACGACGCGGCCACCTCGTCGATCTCGCTCGCCTACGACGACTCGCTGGTGACGGGCGGCTCCGCCCCGCTGACCGGGGTGGACAACGTCACCCGGTCCGGGTCCGGCGACCTCTACGTCGCGGAGGACGGCGGGAACATGGAGATCTGCCTGATCACGCCGGACGACACGGTGGCCCCGTTCCTGCGGATCACCGGCCAGTCCGGTTCCGAGATCACCGGTCCCGCGTTCTCGCCGGACGGCAGCCGCCTCTACTTCTCCTCGCAGCGGGGGACGAGCGGCAGCTCCTCCGGCGGCATCACGTACGAGGTGAAGGGGCCGTTCCGCGGCTGACGCGGACGCCCGCGTGCGCCGGGGCTCCCCCGTGCCCCCGGCGCACGCCCTTGCTCTTCGGGCGGCTCAGCCCTGGGCGGCGGCCTCGTCCATCCACATGACCTCCCAGATGTGGTGGTCGGGGTCCTGGAACGAGCGGCCGTACATGAAGCCCATGTCCTGCGTCTCGCCCGCCGGGAACCCGCCGGAGGCCAGCGCGGCGTCGACGATCTCGTCGACCTTCTCGCGGCTGTCGGCGCTGAGCGCGAGGATGACCTCGGTCGCCTTCGAGGCGTCGACGATGTCCTTCTTGGTGAAGTCCTTGAAGCGCGGCTCCGTCATCAGCATGGCGAAGATCGTGTCACTGATCACCAGACACGCGGTCTTGTCGTCGCTGAACGCCGGGTTGGTCGTGAAGCCGAGCTTCCCGAAGAATCCCACCGTCGTCTCCAGGTTCCTCACCGGCAGGTTCACGAAGATCATCTGAGCCATGGTCGTTTCCTCTTCCTCTGTCCCGTGGCGCCTGCGGTGTTCCCTCCGGCGCTTTCGATGGTTACTGAGGTTGAACTTGTGGTGTCGTAGGGGCTGACGGCTCCTCGCCGGTGCGGTATCACCGGGGCATGCGGTATCCACAAGGGGGCGGGCTGACCGCCGAGCGGCAGCAGTTCCGCGAGGAGTTACGACTGAAGGCTGCCGAGAGGTTCGCCCAGGGCGAGGCGAGCTCGGTGATCGCCAGGGACCTGCGGGTCAGCGTCCGCTCGGTGCAGCGGTGGCGGCGGATGTGGGACGAGGGCGGGCCGCGGGCTCTGCGGTCACAGGGCCCGGCATCGCTGCCGAGGCTGAGCGAGAAGCAGTTCGCCCAGTTGGAGGCGGAGCTGGCCAAGGGACCGGCCGCGCATGGCTGGGAAGACCAGCGCTGGACCCTGAGCCGTGTGAAGACGGTGATCGGCCGACGCTTCCACCTGACCTACACGATCCAGGGCGTGCGCAAGCTCCTGGTGCGCAACGGCTGGTCCTGTCAGGTCCCGGCCCGACGCGCCATCGAGCGGGACGACGAGGCGGTGGCCGGGTGGGTCAAGGAGGTGTGGCCGTGCGCGGAAGACTCGCGGCGGCCCGTGGAGCCTGGCTCGTCTTCGAGGACGAAGCCGGTTTCTCCATGACGCCGCCGCAGGCCAGGACCTGGGCCCAGCGCGGCCGGACCCCGGTGGTGCGTGTCCGCGGCCGTTCCCGCAGACGCATCTCCATCGCCGCGCTGACCTGCTACAAGCCCGGCCACCGGTCCCGGCTGATCTACCGGCCACGCCGGGACGACGACCGACGCGACAGTCGCAAGAGCTTCTCCTGGCGCGACTACCGGGACCTGCTGATCGCCGCCCACCAGCAGCTCGGCGGGCCGATCGTGCTCATCTGGGACAACCTGAACGTCCACAAAGCCGCCGGGCTGCGGGAGTTCGCCGCCTCCCGGGACTGGCTGACGATCTACTACCTGCCGCCCTACGCACCCGACCTCAACCCCGTCGAAGGGATCTGGTCCCTCTTACGACGCGGCTGGCTCTCCAACGTCGCCTTCTCCACCCCCGAACACCTCGTCCAGCGCATCCGACACGGCCTACGCCACATCCAATACCGCAGCCACCTCATAGACGGCTGCCTCGCCGAGACCGGCCTGACCATCAGACCCACCTGAGCAACCCAGCGACATCACGAGTTCAACCTCAGTAGACGGCGGGGCCGCGCAGAACTCATCGCCGTCGGCGGAGAAGTTTTCCGGGACCTCGGGCGAGGCCCTAGGTGTGTAGTCCCGGGACGTTGGTGACACGCGTGCTGGGTTCTTGATATGGGTGAGGGCCTCCGGGTTCGGTGTGGATTGCGACATCTCCACCGAGATCAGGAGGCCCTCGTGGTCCACCGTAATGCCCCGCTGACCGAGACCGGGAGACTCCGCCTGGCCCGCTGCGTCGTCGAGGACGGATGGCCCGTACGGCGGGCGGCCGAGCGTTTCCAGGTCAGCCACACCACCGCCGCCCGCTGGGCGAGCCGCTACCGGCAGCTCGGCGTCACCGGAATGAGCGACCGCTCCAGCCGCCCGCACCACCAGCCCCGCAGGACCACGGTCACCGTCGAGGAACAGGTACTCCGGCTGCGACGCGAGCACCGGATCGGGCCGCTACGACTGGCCGCCCGATGCAACATCGCCGCCTCGACCGCCCACCGCATCCTGGTCCGGCACGGCCTGCCGCCACTGGCCGCCCTGGACCGGGCCACCGGCGAGCCCGTCCGCCGCTACGAACGCGCCCGACCCGGCGAACTGGTCCACATCGACGTCAAGAAGCTCGGCCGGATCCCCGACGGCGGCGGCCACAGGACTCTCGGCCGGGCCGACGGCCACCGCAGCCGGACCAACGGCGCCGGCTGGGCCTACCTGCACACCGCCCTCGACGACCACACCCGCATCGCCTATACCGAGGACCTGCCCGACGAGACCGCCCCGACCTGCGCAGGCTTCCTCGTCCGGGCCACGGCCCACTTCGCGTCCCTGGGCATCCGGATCGAACGGGTCCTGACCGACAACGCCTGGGCCTACAGCAAGAACACCTGGCGAAACACCTGCCGCGACCTGGACATCAGCCCCCGCTGGACCAGGCCCTGGCGACCCCAGACCAACGGCAAGGTCGAACGCTTCCACCGCACCCTGCTCGACGAATGGGCCTACCAGAAGCCCTACACCTCAGACCACGAACGCAGGGAAGCGTTCACCCACTGGCTGCACTGGTACAACTACCACCGACCCCACACCGGCATCGGCGGCCAAACACCCGCCAGCCGCGGCACCAACCTCTCCGAACAGCACACCTAGGGGGTGTCCGCAATGTCCGCGGGGAGCCAGAGTCGTAGGCAGGCGATGGTGACGAGAGCTTGGTAGTGGCGGGCGCGTTTGTCGTAGCGGGTGGCGAGGGCTTTGTTCTGCTTGAGCTTGTTGAAGCAGCGTTCGACGACGTTGCGGCGTCGGTAGGCGGTGCGGTCGAGGCGGCAGGGGGTCTCGCCGCGTCGTCGGCGGCCGCTGATCTGGTCGGTGCGTTCGGGGATGGTGCAGGCGATGCCGCGTCTGCGCAGGTAGGCCCGGATCTTTCGGGAGGAGTAGCCCTTGTCGCCGGCTACCCGGTCGGGCCGGGTGCGGGGCCGGCCGGGCCCGTCCCGCTTGATGGCGATGCGGGCCATGACCGGCTCGAACTGCGTGCAGTCGTTGACGTTTCCGCCTGTGATCGTGAAGGCGAGCGGTCGGCCCTGCCCGTCGCAGGCGAGGTGGATCTTCGTGCTCAGCCCGCCGCGGGACCGGCCCAGTGCCTCGCCGGTGCAGGGCCCCCTTT
Organism: Streptomyces globisporus C-1027; assembly: GCF_000261345.2. Classification (NCBI taxonomy): domain Bacteria; kingdom Bacillati; phylum Actinomycetota; class Actinomycetes; order Kitasatosporales; family Streptomycetaceae; genus Streptomyces; species Streptomyces globisporus. The sequence continues at coordinate 2,362,539 of NZ_CP013738.1, forward strand.
TCGGGCCCCGGCCGCGTGCTGGTGGGCCCGCACGATCGTCGAGTCGACGCAGACGATCGACCAGTCGACCTTCCCGACCGCATCCGAGTGCTGCTGGACATGAGCCAGGAGCCGGTCCCACGTCCCGTCCGCCGACCAGCGACGGAACCGTTCGTAGACTGTCTTCCACGGCCCGTACCGATCCGGCAGATCCCGCCAGGCCGCCCCCGTGGACAGCTTCCACAGGATCCCGTTGAGGACCTGCCGCCGGTCCCGCACCGGACGACCCATCCGAGGCGGAGCCAGCAACGGCCCGACCACTTCCCACGCTTGATCAGTCACTTCATGACGACGCACCACGAACGGCCCAACGACCAAACGACATTGCGGACACGCCCTAGTGGAGGGTGAGCGGAGCTCCGCCGCGCAGCAGGGAGCCGCCGAGCGGCGTCAGCGTGTGGAGGACCGAGCTGCCGTGGCGCAGCGTCAGGACGAGGCCCGCCTCGCGCAGCACGGAGGCGTGCTGGCTCGCGGACGCCAGCGACACCCCGGCCCTGCGGGCGAGTTCGCTGGTGGTGCAGCCCGTCCCTATGGAGGAGAGGACGGCCGAGCGGGTGTGTCCGACGAGCCGGCCGAGCCAGGGGCCCGGCTCGGCGAAGACGGGGGCGCCGGGGTTGGCCACCGGGTAGACGAGGACCGGCGGGAGGGAGGGGTTCCGGTAGACGACGGGCGCGCCCCGGCAGAAGAAGGACGGCTGGAGCAGCAGCCCGCGCCCGTCGAGATACAGATCGCGGTCGAAGGGGTAGTCGGCCTCCAGCACGGGGGAGCGCCATCGGATCGACGGCGGCAGGGTGGCCAGCAGCTCGTCCGTGCCGCCGTCCAGCAGGGCCCGGCCGCGCACGGCCCGGTCCGCCTCGACGCTGGCCCGGATGTGCGGCCAGTAGGGCTCGACGGCCGCCTGGTGGTAGCTGCGGAGCGCGCTGATGAGCCGGGTGAGCGGTTCGGCGTGGCCCTCCATGAGCGCGGCGGGCAGCGCCGCTACGGCCCGCCCCGCCCCGGCGGCCCGCTGACCGACCGACCGGTCTGCCCGCTGCCGGGTCCGGCCGGCGGCCAGCAGCTCCAGCTCGGTGTGGACCCGGTCGGCGGGGGTGTCGCGCAGGGCCTCGATGCCGGCGTCGAGCCCGAAGGGTTCGGCGGCCTCTTGGGAGGGCGTCAGGAAATCCGGGAAATAGCCGCGGGGCGGAACGACCGCCGCCAGCAGCTGCGCTTCACCATTCAACCGCGCCCGGGATTCCGTACGCCATTTTCCGAACACCGTCGAAGCACGCCGGTCCCTGAGCCGGTGGAAACTCAGAATGGTTTCCCACAAGGCGTCCGGTCTCGTGGCCATCCGCACCCGCGAAAGGTCCAGCCTGGACACATGGATCCGCAGCACTACTCCCCCACCTGTTGCATTCTGTTGCATCCGCAATTGCCCCCACCGAAGGGTATGCGGACCGTCACAGGAGGTCACCACGGGGTTTCGGCCAGAAGTGAAAGGCCTCGCCCCGTTCCGCTTCACCGATGAGGCTGTACGACGTCGGGTACGCATCCGGTGCCCACCGGATGAGCACGTGAAGGCCGTGGGGGGCTTTGTGTGTTCGGCGGCGGTGGGCGACGGTGCGGCTCCGTACCCGACGGGGGTAAGCCGGGTGCGGTCCATGGGTGGGGATCCATGGACCGCACCCCGGTCCGATCCTCCAAGCGTCACCCGAATTTCTTTGCGCATTAAACGAAGCAATGTGCTCTGCGCCACATTCTTCACGCTGCATTCGGTGCGCGCTCCTGACGACTTCTCCGTACCGCCGGTCATTTCCGCGCACACCCCTCCCGTACCGCCGGTCACCTCCGACGCCGCCGGCCCCCTTACCGCCGGTCACTTCCGGTCGGCGCAAAGCGAAGCGGCGGCACCCCCGCACAGGGTGCCGCCGCTTCTCGGTGCTCCGGGGCCGCCGCCGGGCCGGTGCGCCCGGTGAGGGCCGGGCTCGGCTTCCGGGGCGGTCCCGGAGGGGCAGGCCGCTCGGCGGCCTTGGTCGGTGGGCAGGGCTGTTCGTGCAGCCCTGCCCCTGAGGTCCGGGGTGTTCGTGCACCCCGGACCGTGAGTCCGGGTCAGCGGCTGTCGCTGCCCCGGGACTCGGCTGCGGCCCGGCCCGCCTCCAGGCGGGCTACGGGGATGCGGAACGGCGAGCAGGAGACGTAGTCCAGGCCCACCTCGTGGAAGAAGTGCACCGACTCCGGGTCTCCGCCGTGCTCACCGCAGACGCCGAGCTTGAGGTCCGGGCGGGTGGCCCGGCCGGCCTCGACGGCGCTGCGGACCAGCGAGCCGACACCGTCCTTGTCGATCGTCTCGAACGGCGAGACCCCGAAGATGCCCTTCTCCAGGTACGCGGTGAAGAACGAGGCCTCCACGTCGTCGCGGGAGAAGCCCCACACCGTCTGGGTCAGGTCGTTCGTGCCGAAGGAGAAGAACTGCGCGGCCTCGGCGATCTGGCCCGCCGTCAGCGCGGCGCGCGGCAGCTCGATCATGGTGCCGATGGTCAGCTTGAGGTCGGTGCCGGTGGCGGCCTGGACCTCCTCGATGACCCGGTCGGCCTCCTCGCGGACGATCTCCAGCTCCTGGACCGTACCCACGAGCGGAATCATGACCTCGGCGCGCGGGTCGCCCTTGGCGTTCTTGCGGTGGGCGGCGGCCTCGGCGATGGCCCGGACCTGCATGGCGAACAGGCCGGGGATGACCAGGCCGAGGCGCACGCCGCGCAGGCCCAGCATCGGGTTCTGCTCGTGCAGCTTGTGCACGGCCTGGAGGAGGCGCAGGTCGTTCTCGTTGGCGTCCTTGCGGGACTCCGCGAGCGCGACGCGCACCGACAGCTCGGTGATGTCGGGCAGGAACTCGTGGAGCGGCGGGTCCAGGAGGCGGACGGTGACGGGCAGTCCGTCCATCGACTCGAACAGCTCGATGAAGTCGGCCTTCTGGAGCGGCAGAAGAGCGGCGAGAGCGGTCTCACGCTCCTCGTCGGTGTCCGCGAGGATCAGCTTCTCGACCATCTCGCGGCGCTCGCCGAGGAACATGTGCTCGGTGCGGCACAGGCCGATGCCCTGGGCGCCGAAGCGGCGGGCCCGCAGGGCGTCCTCGGCGTTGTCGGCGTTGGCCCGTACACGCAGCCGGCGTACCCGGTCCGCGTAGGCCATGATCCGGTGCACGGCGGCGACCAGCTCGTCGGCGTCGTCGGCGCCCGCGTGCATGCGGCCCTCGAAGTACTCGACGACCGGGGACGGCACGACGGGGACCTCGCCCCGGTAGACCTTGCCGGTGGAGCCGTCGATCGAGACGAGGTCGCCCTCCTCGATCACGATGCCGCCGACCGTCATCCGGCGGCGCTTGGTGTCGACCTCCAGGTCCTCGGCGCCGCAGACACAGGTCTTGCCCATGCCGCGCGCCACGACCGCCGCGTGCGAGGTCTTGCCGCCGCGCGAGGTGAGGATGCCCTCGGCGGCGATCATGCCTTCGAGGTCGTCGGGGTTGGTCTCGCGGCGGATCAGGATGACCTTCTCGCCGGAGCGGGACCACTTGATCGCGGTGTAGGAGTCGAAGACGGCCTTGCCGACGGCGGCGCCGGGCGAGGCGGCGATGCCCCGGCCGAGCAGCTCGGTCTTCGCCTCGATGTCGAAGCGGGGGAACATCAGCTGGGCGAGCTGCGCGCCGTTGACCCGCTGGAGGGCCTCGGCCTCGTCGATCAGGCCCTGGTCCACGAGCTGGGTGGCGATGCGGAAGGCGGCGCCGGCGGTGCGCTTGCCGACCCGGGTCTGGAGCATCCAGAGCTGGCCGCGCTCGATGGTGAACTCGATGTCGCAGAGATCCTTGTAGTGGTTCTCCAGGGTCTCCATGATCTGCATGAGCTGGTCGTACGACTTCTTGTCGATCGACTCCAGGTCGGCGAGCGGCACCGTGTTGCGGATACCGGCGACGACGTCCTCGCCCTGCGCGTTCTGGAGGTAGTCGCCGTAGACGCCCTGGTGGCCGCTGGCCGGGTCGCGGGTGAAGGCGACGCCCGTACCGGAGTCGGGGCCCAGGTTGCCGAAGACCATCGAGCAGACGTTGACGGCCGTGCCGAGGTCGCCGGGGATGCGCTCCTGACGGCGGTAGAGCTTGGCCCGGTCGGTGTTCCACGAGTCGAAGACCGCGTTTATGGCGAGGTCCATCTGCTCGCGCGCGTCCTGCGGGAACTCGCGTCCGGCCTCGGACTCGACGATCTTCTTGAACTGCTTGACCAGCTTCTTCAGGTCGGCTGCGGCGAGGTCGGTGTCGACCGTGACCTTCTTCGCGTGCTTGGCGGCCTCCAGGGCCTCCTCGAAGAGCTCGCCGTCGACCCCGAGGACGGTCTTGCCGAACATCTGGATGAGGCGGCGGTAGGAGTCCCAGGCGAAGCGCTCGTCACCGGACTGGGTGGCGAGACCGGCCACCGAGGCGTCGGAGAGACCGATGTTCAGGACCGTGTCCATCATGCCCGGCATGGAGAACTTGGCGCCGGAACGGACGGAGACCAGCAGCGGGTCGTCGGCCTGGCCGAGCTGCTTGCCCATGCGCTCTTCCAGCGCCTTGAGGTGCGCACTCACCTCGTCGCGCAGCGCGGTCGGCGCGTCGCCGCTCTCCAGGTAGACCTTGCAGGCCTCGGTGGTGATCGTGAAGCCCGGAGGGACGGGCAACCCGAGGTTGGTCATCTCGGCGAGGTTGGCGCCCTTGCCGCCCAGAAGATCCTTCAGATCCTTGTTGCCCTCGGTGAAGTCGTAGACGAACTTCTGGGGATCTTTGTTTTCCGACACGGGTCTCGACTCCTCGAGGACGCGGTGGCTGCCCTGACGGCGAGGAACATACCCAGATCGAAGGTGTATGGGTACGTCCACTTGGTCGTCATGCGGCCGCAACCACCCGTCCGCCAGCAGATCGAAAGGGTCGCCCGGCCGAGGCGCAGGAATCCTTGCCTTCACCTCCTGAAGGCGGCATGGCCGAAACTTGACCATATCCGCTCACCTGAGCGGAGTGCGGAGCAAGTGAGTCCACTTCTCGAAGGCAAGAGGGTGGCACTGAGTGCCACGTCTTCCAGAAGTGCAGCCAGCCACTTTTCGCTCATCTGAGCGCAACCCCGATCAAGGGTGGCGTGAATCACGCCCGATTCGGACCCCGGATTTCAGGATCCGGACGCCTCGGGACGCCTCAGGCAGTCGCTGAACATCCCGAGATCCACCTCTTCCAGGCTACGGGCGAAGGTCCTCCCCCGCGCGGGATCGACCGGCAGCAGCGAGGGCACCACCAGCACGGCACACCCTGCGGCGTGCGCGGACGCGGTGCCGTCCGGGGAGTCCTCGACGGCCACACAGGCCGAGGCGGGGACCCCGAACCGGGTCGCCGCCGCCCTGTACGGATCGGGGTGCGGCTTGGTCCGTACGGTGTCGTCGGCCGAGAGGGTGAAGGCGAAGGGAGCCGCGCCCTTTCGCTTGTGGGGGAGGCGCTGACGAGGGCGAACGGCACCGGGGCACAGCGGGGCGCCCGCGTCGGCCTTGCGGTGGAAGGAGCCGGTGAGCTCGGCGGCGATGCCGGGCAGTGCGGCCGCCGTCCCGCCGGTCACCGCGATCAGATGAGCGGCGGGGTCGGCGACGGGCCGACCGGGGGCGCGTACGCACTCGGCCGCCGGGCTCGGGGCGCGTACCGCGAGCGGAACCGGCCGCAGGGGCGGGTACGGGCTCAGCCCCGGAGGCGCGCGGAAGCAGGGCCGGCCGCAGGAGGAGTCGGGCGGCGTGCGGGCTCAGCCTCGGAGAGTACGCCGGCGGGCCCGGCCGCAGGAGTCCCGCAGCGTACGGGCTCAGCCGCCGGAGGTGTCCAGCTCGGCGTCCGCGCTGACGCCGGCGCAGTCGTACGGGTCCTTGAGCCAGCCGTCCGGGAGGACGACCCGGTTGTTGCCGGAGGTCCGCCCGCGGGGCCCGTCGGCGCCGTCCGGCCAGGGCTGGTCGAGGTCCAGCTCGTGCAGCTGGCCGCCCAGCTCCTCCAGCGAGGAGGTGACGGCGAGCTTCTTGCGCATCTCGGAGCCGACCGCGAAGCCCTTGAGATACCAGGCCACGTGCTTGCGGAAGTCGATGACGCCGCGCGCCTCGTCGCCGATCCACTCCCCCAGCAGCGTCGCGTGGCGCACCATGACGTCCGCGACCTCGCGCAGGGTGGGCGCGTGCCGTTCGCCGCGCCCCTCCATGGCGTTGACCAGATCGGCGAAGAGCCAGGGCCGCCCGAGGCAGCCGCGCCCGACGACGACCCCGTCGCACCCGGTCTCGCGCATCATCCTCAGGGCGTCGTCGGCGCACCAGATGTCGCCGTTGCCGAGGACGGGGATCTCGGGGACGTGCTCCTTGAGCTGGGCGATGGCGTCCCAGTCGGCGGTGCCGCCGTAGTGCTGGGCGGTGGTGCGCCCGTGCAGGGCGACAGCGGTCACCCCCTCCTCGACGGCGATGCGCCCGGCGTCGAGGAACGTGAGGTGGTCGTCGTCGATGCCCTTGCGCATCTTGATGGTGACGGGGAGGTCCCCGGCGCCCGAGATGGCTTCCCGGAGGATGGCCCGCAGCAGGGGCCGCTTGTACGGAAGCGCGGAGCCGCCGCCCTTGCGGGTGACCTTGGGGACGGGGCAGCCGAAGTTCAGGTCGATGTGGTCGGCGAGGTTCTCTTCCACGATCATGCGGACGGCCTTGCCGACGGTGACCGGGTCCACTCCGTACAGCTGGATCGAACGCGGGGTCTCGGTCGCGTCGAAGTGGATGAGCTGCATGGTCTTCTCGTTGCGCTCGACCAGCGCCCGCGTGGTGATCATCTCGCTGACGAACAGCCCCTTGCCGCCGGAGAACTCCCGGCACAGCGTCCGGAACGGGGCGTTGGTGATACCGGCCATCGGGGCCAGCACGACCGGCGGCTGCACGGTGTGCGGGCCGATACGGAGCTGCGGGAGGGCGGGGGCGAGCGTGGTCATTGCTCCATTGTCGCGTACGCCGGAGGGTGGCGGACCGGGCTATGTTCGCGATGCCGTCATCGTGCGGCTGCCGCCTGTGCGCCGGACGTCGAGAATCGAGCGGCGGCTCCGTCCCAGAAGCAGAAGCAGAAACGGAAGCAGAAGCCGCAGCAGCGGACCGACTGCACGACCGAGAAGGAGTCCCCCGTGACCGTTCTTCGCATGGACAACGTGGCCGTCGTCGTCGACGACCTGGCGGCCGCCACCGCCTTCTTCATCGAGCTCGGCCTGGAGCTGGAGGGTGAAGCGCAGGTCGAGGGAGCCGTGCCGGACCGGATGACCGGCCTCGACGGGGTGCGCAGCGCCATCGCGATGATGCGCACCCCGGACGGCCACAGCAGGCTGGAGCTGACCAAGTTCCTCGCCCCGGCGGCGGTCGGCGGCGGGGCGGACGCCCCGGCGCCCAACACCCTGGGCCTGCACCGGGTGATGTTCGCGGTCGACGACCTGGACGACACGGTCGCCCGGCTGCGCGGCCACGGCGCCGAACTCCTCGGTGAGATCGTGCAGTACGAGGACGCCTACCGCCTCTGCGACCTCCGCGGCCCTTCGGGAATCATCGTCGCCCTGGCCCAGCGGCTCGGCTGACCGAAACCTCCCGACGGCGTCACCGGTCGCCGTCCACCGCGATGCGGTGCAGCCGTTCCAGCCGGCTCCGGGTCTCCTCGTCCACCGGCGGATAGCTCACCAGGCGCGGCCCGCTGGACGGGCCGAGCCAGAGGTTGGTGTGCTCGACGTGGAGCAGTCCCACCTGCGCGTTGCGGATGTACTTGGTGCGGCCGCGCTGGTCGACCACCTCGTGGCGGCCCCACACCTCGCGGAACTCCGGTGATCGCGTCTCCAGCCGGTGCAGCAGCGCCTTCCAGGCCGGCTCGGCGAGATGGCCCGCCATCGAAGCACGGAACTTGGCGGCCATCATGCGGGTGACCTCGGGCAGGTCGACGATCGAGGCACGCCAGTCGTCATGGGTGAAGGCCAGGAGCAGGCAGTTGCGGTCCTCGGGCGCCACCGCGTCCAGGTCGCAGAGCAGCCGGGCGTAGGTGCGGTTGTAGGCGAGAACGTCGTACCGGCTGTTCTGGACGCAGGCCGGAATGGGGTCCAGCTGCTCCAGCATGGTCCGCAGCGCCGGGGTGACGGTGGGGCACTCCGTGCCGGGTGCCGGGTCCGGGGCCGCGGCGAGGGCGAAGAGATGGGCGCGCTCGCTCGGGTCGAGCAGGAGGGCGCGGGCGAGGGCGTCCAGCACCTGGGCGGAGACCTGGATGTCCCGGGCCTGTTCGAGCCAGGTGTACCAGGTGACCCCGACCGCCGAGAGCTGGGCGACCTCTTCCCGGCGCAGCCCCGGGGTGCGGCGCCGCCGGCCCCGGACGAGGCCCACCTGCTCGGGGGTGATGCGCTCGCGGCGGCTGCGCAGGAAGGCGGCCAGCTCGTGCCGCCGGATGTCGGACGGGGACTCCGTGCTGTCCGGTGCGAGCAGGGGGTCGGCTGCCATGGTCGTCATGCCTCCAGCGTGCGGGGTCTCGCCGCCTGTTGCCAGGTACTCCTGGTACCAGGATAAGAAGACTCTGGTACCAGGCTGGGATCGGCGGGAGAGTCGACGGCGTGAGTGAATCATCCGTACACACCTCTCCTCGTGCGGCTTCCGGACCGGCCCGGGCGACCCCCGCCGGCCAGGAACCCGTCCGCCACCACGACCACCCCACGCCCGTGCTGGGCACGCTCGGCCTCTTCACCGTGCTGCTGGGCGCGGCACTGCCGCTCATCGACTTCTTCATCGTGAACGTCGCGCTGCCCACGATCGACCGCGATCTGGACGCGGGCCCGGCCATGCTCGAACTCGTCGTCGCGGGCTACGGTCTCGCCTACGCCGTACTGCTGGTCCTCGGCGGTCGGCTCGGCGACATGGTGGGCCGCAGGCGGCTGTTCCTCATCGGCATGGCCGCCTTCGGGATCACGTCGCTGGCCTGCGGGCTCGCCCCGGACGCCTGGACGCTGGTCGGCGCCCGGGTGGCGCAGGGCGCGGCCGCCGCGCTGATGCTGCCCCAGGTGCTGGCCACGATCCAGGCGGCGACGCGGGGACCCCGCCGGGCCCGGGCGATGAGCCTGTACGGGGCGACGGCCGGGCTGTCGATGGTCGCCGGCCAGATCCTGGGCGGGGTGCTGGTCGCCGCCGCCCCGATGGCCTCGGTGTTCGGTGAGAGCGCGGGCTGGCGGTCGGTGTTCCTGGTGAACGTCCCAGTGGTCGTGGTGGGTCTGATCCTGGCCGCCCGCGCGGTGCCGGAGACCCGCTCGGACCGCCCGGCCCCGGTCGACGTACCCGGAACGCTGCTGCTCGCCCTCTCCCTGATCACCCTCCTCGCCCCGCTGACGGAGGGCCGGGCGGCGGGCTGGCCGCTGTGGACCTGGCTCTCGCTGGCCCTGTTCCCGTTCTCCGCGTACGCCTTCTACCGGGTGGAGCGCCGGGCCGACCGGCTGGGCCGGGTGCCCCTGGTCCCGCCGAGCCTGCTGCGGCTGGACTCGCTCCGGCGGGGCCTGGCGCTGGTGGTGCCGTTCTCGATCGGCTTCGGCGGCTTCATGTTCGTGATCGCGGTGGCGCTCCAGCAGGGCCTGCGGCTGGGCCCGGCGGCGGCCGGACTCTCGCTGGCCCCGATGGCCCTGGCCTTCTTCGGCGCCTCCCTGGCGGGCCCCCGCCTGGTACGCCGGTACGGCACCCGGGTCGTCACGGCGGGCGGCCTGATCCAGGCGGTGGGCGTGGTGGGCCTGGCGCTGACGGCGCACTGCGCCTGGCAGGGCCTCGGCATCTGGGGCCTGCTCCCGGGGGTGGCGATCGCGGGCCTCGGCCAGGGTCTCCAGCTCCCCGTGCTGTTCCGGATCGTGCTCTCCGACGTACCGCCGGAGAAGGCCGGGGTGGGCGGCGGCGTGATGACGACGACCCAGCAGGCGGCACTGGCCCTCGGGGTGGCCACGCTGGGCACCCTGTTCCTGGCGCTGGTGCCGGCCCTCGGCATGCGGGACGCGCTGGTCGTGACCTTGCTGGCGCAGTTGGCGGCGGTGGCGCTGACGGTGGGGCTGAGCCTGCGGTTGCCGCGCACGGTGGGGTGAGCGGGCCGCGCCATGGGCTGTGTCCGGCTCAGGCGAGGCGCGAGGCGTCCCAGGCCGCCTCGATCATCCGGAAGACCTCGTCCACCGCGTCCCCCGGCTCGGCCGCCTCGCAGGCCAGCGCGTAGGCGTCGATCACGAACCTCGCGACGGTCCGGCATGCCGTCGACGTCTCCGGTACGCCGAGGCCGGCGGCGATCGCGGCGGCCAGCGCGTCCGCGTGGCGCAGCCGCATCGACTGTTCGTACTCCCGTAGCGCCGGTGAGGACATGATCAGGCTCCGGACCGGGGCGGCCTCGGGTGCCGTGCAGTGGCGCACCAGCGCGTGGATCTCCTGGCGCAGCGCCGGGATCAGCTGCTCCCCCGGCGCCCGGTCGGCGACCGCCCGTACGAGGCCGTGCTCGAACCCCTGGTCGCGCTCGAAGACCAGCGCCTCCTTCGCGGGGAAGTGCGAGAAGAGCGTGGTGACGGCCACATCGGCCTCGGCGGCCACGTCCCGGATGCCCACGTCGTCGTAGCCGCGTTCCAGGAAGAGGCGCAGAGCGGTGTCGGCGATCTTCTGGCGGGTCGCGGCCTTCTTGCGCTCGCGGCGCCCGGACGGCTCGATCATGCGCTGACACTACCAAGAACAAAACAACAACAGATCCAAAACCCTAACGGTTAGTGTTACGGTCGGCGCATGAAGAAAGTGAGCTTCGCCGAGTTCGGCGGCCCCGACGTCCTCCGCCTCATCGATGCCGAGGAGCCCCACGCGGGCCCCGGCGAGATACGCATCTCCGTACGCGCCGCGGGGGTGAACCCGGTCGACTGGCGCATCCGCGAAGGCCAGGTCCTCGGGGCGCATCCGACCGAACTGCCGTCAGGGGTGGGGCTCGACGCCGCCGGAGTGGTGGACGAGATCGGCGAGGGCGTCGGCGGAGTGGAGATCGGAGACCCCGTGTTCGGCGAAGGGGCCAGTACGTACGCCGAGTTCGCCGTGCTGGGGGCCTGGGCCCGGATGCCGGAGGGCCTGACGTTCGAGGAGGCGGCGGGGTATCCGTCGGTGGTGGAGACCGCGCTGCGCGTCATCCGCGAGGTCGGCGTACGGCCCGGCCAGACCCTGCTGGTCAGCGGCGCGTCCGGCGGCGTCGGTTCAGCGGTCCTGCAGATCGCGCGCGAGCGGGGCATCAAGGTCATCGGCACGGCCGGCGTCGCCAACCAGGACTACCTGCGCGGCCTGGGCGCGCTCGCCACGACGTACGGCGAGGGCTGGGCCGAGCGGGTGCGCGGCCTCGGCCGGGTCGACGCGGCGCTCGATCTGGCGGGCTCCGGCGTGATCCGCGAGCTCGTCGAACTGACCGGAGACCCCCAGAAGGTGGTCACCATCGCGGACCTGGACGCGCCGGAGTCCGGCGTCCGCTTCTCCGGCGTGGCGGGCAGCGTGCCGGACGCGCTGGCCGAGGCCGCCGCGCTCATCTCGCGCGGCAGGCTGCACATCCCGGTCGAGAAGTCCTACGCGCTGACGGAGGCCGCGGCCGCGCACGCCGACAGCCGGGCGGGCCACACCCGGGGCCGCCGCGTCATCGTCATCTGATACAGCCGGAGGCCGGCGCGTCAGAAGACGGACAGACCCGTGAGCGTGGTGAACCGGTCGAGCGCCGCCACGCCCGCCACCGAGTTGCCGCGCCGGTCGAGCCCCGGGCTCCACACGCACAGCGTGCACTCCCCGGGCACGATGGCGATGATCCCGCCCCCGACGCCGCTCTTGCCCGGCAGCCCCACCCGGTAGGCGAACTCCCCCGCCGCGTCGTACGTCCCGCAGGTGAGCATGACCGCGTTGACCTGCTTCGCCTGGCTGCGGGTCAGCAGTGCGGACCCGTCGGCCCGGACCCCGTGCCGGGCGAGGAACCCCGCGGAGAGGGCCAGATCCGCGCAGGACGCCTCGATCGAGCACTGGCGGAAGTAGGCGGCGAGCAGTTCGGGCACCGGGAGCGTGACGTTGCCGTAGGAGGCCATGAAGTGGGCCAGCGCGGCGTTGCGGTCGCCGTGGGCCGCCTCGGAGGCGGCGACGTCCGGGACGAAGTCGATGGCGGCGTTGCCGCTCTCCGTACGCAGCAGCTCCCGCACCTGCCCGGCGGCGTCCCCGGTCAGCGCCTGCAGCCGGTCGGTCACCACCAGAGCGCCAGCGTTGATGAACGGGTTGCGGGGGATGCCGTTCTCGTACTCCAGCTGCACCAGGGAGTTGAAGGGGTTGCCCGAAGGCTCGCGGCCCACCCCCCGCCATATCCGCTCGCCGTCCAGGGAGAGCGCCAGGGCCAGGGCGAAGACCTTGGAGATGGACTGCGTCGAGAACGGCTGCCGCCAGTCCCCGACCCCGTACACGGTCCCGTCCGGCTCCGCGACGGCCATGCCGAAGCGGTGGGGATCGACGCCCGCGAGCATCGGTATGTAGTCGGCGGGGGTGCCGTGGTCGTCGCGGGCGGCCATCTCCTCGGCTATGCGGCTGATGACGGCGCTGAAGCGGTGCGCACCGACAGACGGGGCGGCACTGCTCGCCGGGACGGCGGCGGAGGCGTGGGACACGGCGATTCCTGACGGGGAGCGGAGCGGGGCCCGGCGGCCGGAGCGGGGCCGGGGAGAGCGCCCACACTCTGCCCGCCCACCGGAAGCAGCCCAAATGTCCCGCGTGCCTCGCCCGCGCTCCCGCGTCCCCCTGACTCCACACCCGGCGCCCCGTACGGCTCGCGCCGCCGATTCCACGCCCCGCGCCCCGCGCGGCTCACCTCAGGGGCGCGCCCGTGAACGTCCGGTCCCCGGGCTTACATGCTCGCGAAGATCGCGCCCAGGACCATGCCGCCGACCAGTCCGACGGCGCTGACCACGATGGCGATGGTGGCGAGCCTCTCGTGCCGTACGGTCTTGGCGATGATGGCCATGATGAGCCCGCCCAGCGCGAAGACGATCGGCAGGAAGATGAACCCGATCACACCCAGGACGATCGCGATGATGCTGAAGACGTTGCCGGAGGCACCGGCCTTGGGCGCGCCGTAGTGCTGCTGTCCGGTCGGCTGATTGCTGTACTGCGTGGTCATCTCTCGCTCCTTCGGGTCGGTCGCTCCGGGATCCGGTCGCGAAGTGACCGGCCTGACGTTCGGGTGCCCCCAAGTCCCTTGTCCACACGCCTGTTTGCTCGCGGGAGCAGGTCCGACGCGGGCGCTGGTAGCTTGCAGCGATGAGTGAGCGACGACCGCCGGGCGGCGAAACGGGACGGCCTCTTCCCGCCGATGAGCGCCTACCCGACGGCGGCACGGAACTGTCGCCGGGCGAGATCGAGGCTCTTGACTCCCGGTGGGCGTCCTCCTGGACTCCGGACGAGGTGGCGCGGCGGCTGGCCGGGGTCCGGGCCCCGTGGTACGTGGCCGCGGGCTGGGCGCTGGACCTGTTCCGCGGCCGGCAGACCCGGGCGCACGGGGACATCGAGATCGCGGTCCCGGCCGGGCGGTTCCCCGAGGTGCGCCGCCGCTTCCCCGGCTACGTCTTCGACGCGGCGGGCAGCGGCCGGATCTGGGAGAACGCCGCGCCGAACGTGCTGGCCGCCGTGCACCAGACGTGGCTCCGCGATCCCGCCACCGGCGACTACCTGCTGGACGTGTTCCGCGAGCCGCACGACGGCGACACCTGGATCTGCCGCCGCGACGGGAGCATCCGGCGTCCCTACGACGAGATCGTCCACCACACCCGGGACGGCATCCCGTACCTGGCGCCCGAACTGGTCCTGCTGTTCAAGGCCAAGCACGCCCGGCCGAAGGATCAGGCGGACTTCGACGCGACGGTCCCGTACCTGAACCCGGAACAACGCACCTCCCTGGCACAGTTGTTGGACCGCGTCCACCCGGGACACCCCTGGTCGGCGGGCCTGTAGCCGGCGGGTCTGCGGTCCACGCGCCATCCACTCCCGCCGACCGCTCCCCTCCCCTCCCCTCCCCTCCCCTCCCCTCCCCTCAGCGCCCCTCCCCTCCCCGTCAGCTCAGGATCTCGACGTACCCGTCCGTTCCGTGCACGCGGATGCGCTGTCCGTCCCGGATCAGCCGGGTGGCCTGGTCCACGCCGACGACGGCGGGCAGTCCGTACTCGCGGGCGATCACCGCGCCGTGGGTCATCAGGCCGCCCACCTCCGTCACCAGCCCCGCGACGCCGAGGAACAGCGGGGACCAGCTGGGGTCGGTGAACCGCGTGACCAGGATGTCGCCCTCTGCCAGCTCGGCGTCGGCAAGGTCGAGAATGACGCGCGCCCGCCCCTCGACACTCCCGGTGGAGACCGCGAGACCGGCCAGTGCTCCCTCCGGCACGTCGTCACGCCGGTACGCGCCGTTGACGGCCTCGCCGTCCGAGGTCAGCACCCGGGGCGGGGTGAGCGCCTCGTACGACCGGAACGCTTCCTTGCGCCGCGCGATGAGCCGGGGATCGGCCCGGCGCGAACGGACGGCGTCCTCGAACTCCTGGAAGGTGAGGTGGAAGACGTCCTCCCGCTCGTCGAGCACGCCATCCCGCACGAGCCTCCCGGCCTCCTCCAACAAGGCCTGCTTGTACAGGAAGTAGCGGCAGACGATGCCGTACTTCGGGTACTCCCGGTATCCGGCGAAGGCCCGTACCTGGTCGATCATCCGCTGGGTCGCGTCGGCCTTCCGCTCCCCGTCCGGCAGGTCCCGCAGCCGGGACAGCACGTCCTGCTCGGTCCGGAGGGCCCGCAACCGGCCCTGCTCGAAGCGGCGTTCTGCCGCGCCGGGCCGGAAGTTCCGGATGTTGTCGAGGATCAGCGGGACCAGAGTGGCGGGGCGCTCGCTCCACCGGGGGCGCGTGATGTCGATCTCGGCGACGCAGCGCATGCCGTAGCGGCGCAGGTACGTCTCGATCGCCTCGCGTGCCGCGCTGCCGCCGGGCAGTTTCACGAGCCCGTCCAGGAAGCCGTCGCCGTGGGCGTCGTCCTGGACGTCGGTCAGGAACGCCACCACCTCAGGGTGCGGGCGGATCGCGTCGGCCACGTCGAGCAGGTCGAGGCCCATCTCGGACGTGATGTTGCCGGGGGCGGAGAGCGTGAGCGCGTCAGCCGCGTTCTTCTCGCCCAGCCACTCCCCCAGCTTCTCGTTGAGCCACCAGGTGGCCTCCATCCCCGCCATGATCGCCCGGATGCTCAGCGGGTCGCTGAGCACGCGCTTGTGCTCCTCGAAGGCCTCCGCCAGGAAGTCGAACAGCTCCGGACCGCTCTTCGTCCGGATGTCGCGTTCCAGGGCGGCGAGGGACGTCTCGCTGCGCTCGACCAGCTCCGCGACGATGGCGGGATCGGCCTCGGTCACCGACGCTTCGGAGGCGCCGCCCGCCCGAGGGTTGGCGGGGCCCGCTTGCCCCGCGTCGCCTGCGTGGTCCGTTTCGCCCGCGTCACCCGGGTCCGGAACCGGCAGCTCGAACTCGTCCCGCTCCAGAACTGTTTCCATGGCATCCCGGACCAGCGGATCGCCCTTCCCCATGACGTCCAGGAGGGCGGCGCGGGACGCGGGCGAGGCGAGCCGCGGGCTGACGTCCACGAAGAGCCGCCCGCCGGCCTCGTGCATCGGCACCATGGCGGTGCGCTGCCACATGGACCAGCCCAGCGGCTTCATGGCGTCGGTCATCATCTGCTGGTGGCCGACGGAGACGTAGACGCTCGGGGTCGGGCGCTCCACGGCCTCCGGTACGGGGTCGGGGACGGGTAGGGGTAACAGCGTCGTGATCGGCCGGCTCTGCACGATCCGGAAACCGTCGTCGGTCAGGCACCACTCGATGTCCTGCGGACACCCGAAGCGGTCCTCGATCCGCCGCCCGAGCCGTACGAGCTCCACGACCTGCGCGTCGGTCAGTGCCGGTCGCTCCTGCTGCCACGGTTCGACCGTCACCTCCCGCGTACCGCCACCCGGCAGAGCGTGAAGGGCGCGTTGTTTGACGGCGATCGCCTTGGCGACGACCGCGTCGTCCCGGACGGTGAAGACGTCGGGGTTCACCAGCCCGGAGACCAGCGCCTCGCCGAGCCCGAACCCGGCGTCCACGGTGGCGGTCCGCCGGTGGCCCGTGACGGGGTCGGCGGTGAACAGGACCCCGGACGCGTCCGGGAGGACCATGCGCTGGACGACCACGGCCATCCGGACCGTACGGTCGTCGATGCCGTTGCGCCGCCGGTAGATCACCGCCCGCTCGGTGAACAGCGAAGCCCAGCACCGGCGGACGTGCCGGAGGACCTCCGCAGGCCCCACGACGTTCAGGTACGTGTCCTGCTGCCCGGCGAACGAGGCCGTCGGCAGGTCCTCCGCCGTGGCGCTGGACCGCACGGCGTACGCGGCTCCCTCACCGAGCCGGGCGACCGCCCCGGTGATCTCGGCCGCGAGGCCGTCGGGGATCCCCGCCTCTTCGACGGCCCGCCGGACCTCCGCGCTCAGGGCCCGGACCGCCTGCCGGTCGTCCGGGTCGGCGCCCGCCAGCCGGTCGAGCAGCGCGTCGACCTCGGGAGCCCGCTCCACGACCCGCCGGAAGGCGTCCGTCGTCACGCAGAAGCCGTCCGGCACCCGGACACCGTCGAGCCGCGAGAGCTCACCGAGTTGGGCCCCCTTCCCGCCGACGAGCCCGGCCTGATCCTCGCCGACCTCGCCGAGACCCAGCACGGTCTCGCATCCTTCGTCGAACCTCGTGTCGCGCACGTCGTCCTTCCAGGTTTCTTCCGCAGGCTGTGGCATAGGCGGACATTCTGCGCCCCTCCCCGGGCCTTGCGGCAAGACCCCCTGTGCGCTATAAGTTGAGCATGGCGAGGAGAGGTTTCTCCTCGCCTTTGTGCTGCGTACGCGCGCTTGTGTCGTGTGCGGGCCTCAGCGCCCTCCGGCGGCTACTGCTGACCGCCGGCCGGTGCCCCGCTGGGCGGCTGTCCCCCCGGGCCTTCGCCGCTCCCGCCTTCCGGTCCTCCCCCGCCCGGGGCGTCGCCCCCGGTGGGTTCCGTGCTGGTGTCGATGGGCACGGTCAGGGTCGCGGTGTAGCCGGCTTCCGGGTTCCGTTGGTGGCGGCGAGCTGGTGGACACCGCCGTCGTCCCCGAAGACGTTGTCGGTCTTGAGGGTGAGCTGGGCGAGGTTCGCGACGGAGGACTCGTAACCGGCCGTCGCGAAGACGGTGTCGCAGGCCTTCTTGGGGACCGCCAGTTGCGAGGTCGACAGCCGTTTGTCGTAGTCGGTGACGGAGTCGAGGTCGGGGTAGACCTCGAAGTGCACGTGGGGCCAACGCCCCGGGTAGCAGGCGGGGAAGACACTGACGAACGTCACCCGGCCCTGGCTGTCCGCCACTTGGACGCCGCGCAGATAGTTCTCGCTCTCGACCCCTTCGGAGTACAGGGAGTACTTGCCGTCCCGGTCGCACTGCCAGGCGTAGACGGCCGCACCCGCCATCGGCTCGCCGCCGCCGACGATGTCCAGCACGGTGAGTTCGAAGGTGAAGGGGATTCCCTGGGCCGTTGTGCTGGAGTCCCCGAAGCTCGACCGGATGTCCTGGCGGACGATGCCGTCCTTGTCCAGGACGTTGACTCCGTTCGTTCCGTCGGCCGGGTAGGGGCCGTTGGTCTCGTCGGGGATCTCCGTCAGCGAGGAGGCCGCCGACGCGGAGGAAGAGGCCGAGGAAGAGGCGGAGGCACGGTTCGCGGACGTGGAGTCCGAGCCGCACGCCGCCAGAGCCGCCATGCCGCCGACCCCGCCGAGGAGTCCCAGGATTCTCCTGCGCGAGTGCAGCGTGCCCAGGTCGAAGCCCAGGCCCTGGTCGACGACCTCTTCCTCCGGGTGCGGCAGCAGACGCCCCTGGTAGGCGGGACCTTCGGGCGTCATGCGGGGTTTCGGCTTGCTCATCGCGTGGGTGCCTTCCGTCAGCGGTGCCGGCACGACGGGGTACGCCGTCCCTGCCGTCCACCATGGCCGCTGAACCCGTGACCGGCCTCGGCCTGGGCTATGAGCCTGCTGAGAAGGGTGACCGCCGGACGCGACGGGACCGCCCCGGGATCGGAGTCCGCATCGTGCGCGACGCAAGAATGACGCCCGACGGAAGTACGACGCTCCACGGAACGCTGACCCGCCTCGTCCCGACCACAGAGGCTGACCTGGACCTGCTGGCCGGGTGGTTCGCCTCCCCGGACTTCGTCGCGTACTGGGGCGGCGTACCCCTGTCACGTACCGAGGTGGCGGCGAAGTACGTCGGACGGCGTCGGCCGCGCGTGCAGTCCTACCTGGTGCTGGCCGAGGGCACCCCGGTGGGCTACGCCCAGTTCTGGTACGCCGACGAGGCCGAGGGCGGCATCGACCTGGTGCTTCAACCGGACGCTCAGGGACGGGGGTTGGGGCCGGACGCCACGCGGGCACTCCTGGCGCACCTGGGCGGCGAGCTGGGCTGGCGGCGCGTGACCGTCGATCCCGTACGCGAGAACGTACGGGCTGTACGCGCGTGGGAGAAGGCGGGATTCCGGCAGGTCACGAGCGGACCCGGGGAACTCCTGATGGAGTTCCGCTTCCCCTCATCGTGATGCACGGGTGCACAACCTTGGAGGGGTGCCGGGTGTCTGGTAAACGCTGGAGGGACGAGCCTCCGGCGCCCTTCCGTACGGAGAATCGGGGATCAGGTGGGGAAGCAGGTCTGGAGAGCCGTCGTGGCCGGTGGTGCGGCGACGGTGTTCACGGCCATGGCGGCGGCACCGGCCGGGGCGGCCGAGGGCGGGGCCTCGTTCAGCCGTATCCAGGTGAACGGCGGCAAGCCGATCGTGATCGGGACGACGAAGGAGGTCGCGGTGCCCGCGTCCTTCCGGATGACGACCACGAAGCAGTGGAAGGCGCCGGGGTTGATCTTCCTCCACCGCAACAAAGGGGAGGAGCAGTTGTGGCACTCGATCGAGACGAACGACTGCCCCAACCGCGTGGGCGCCTGCGACATCACGGAGACGATGTACTTCGACCCGAGCGTGTGGGACATGCGGAACAGCGAGGCCGGGGCCTGGCGGGTCGGGGCCCAGGTGCGCTTCAAGGACGGCAGCGGTGACACCGACGACAAGGGCATGGCGGTGTACGTCCAGCGCAACTCCCGCCTGACCGTCAACGCCTCGCCGGAACCGGTGGCCAAGGGGAAGACCATCACGGTGACCGGCAAGGTCACGCGGGCCAACTGGGAGACCAGGAAGTACGCCGCGTACGGGGGCCGCCACGTCAGCCTGCAGTTCAAGCCTTCCGGCTCCGCCTCCTACACGACGGTGAAGAAGGTGTACGCGAACGGCTCGGGCAACCTCAAGACGACCGTGAAGGCGTCCAAGACGGGTACGTGGCGCTGGGTGTACTACGGCAACACCACCACGGGGGCGTCGAAGTCGTCCGGGGACACCGTCGTGGTGAAGTGAGGCCCGTCGTGCCGACGGGCGGGTGGGGGCTGTTCACCGCCCCGCCGGACGGCACAAGGCGAAGGTGAAACCGGCGGCGGCTTCGCGGGGCGTGACCGACTGGCGGCGTCCCGGCACATCGTGGACGGCGGCCGCGCCCTCGGCCCGGAGCCGGTCGACACCGGCGTCACGGCTCATCACGGCCGCATAGGCGCGGACGTCCTCCTCGGTCAGGTCCGTACGGCCCCGCTCGGCGTACTGCTGGAGAAGGTCGGCGACGTCCGGAGCGAACCGCAGGACGGTCACCGGGGCGCCGAAGCGCCGGGCCAGGCCGATGAGCCGTTCCCGCGCCCGGGGCGTGACGTTCGTCGATTCGGCGATCACGCTGAGCCTGTCGGCGAGCCGGGCGACGATCCGGCGGTCGCGCTCCTCGAAGATCCGCGCGTCGGCGGCGTCCGCCGCGTCGGAGTCCGCCGGCTCGGCCGAAGCGCCGAACAGCTCCGTACGAATCTCGTCGCTGGACACCACGGCGTCCGCCTCGACCTGCCGCCCCTCGACCAGCGCCCGGACGAAGCTCGTCTTGCCGGAGGCGGGCGGTCCGACGAGGACGACGAGTCCGGCGGGAATCCGGATCGGCGGGGTGAGGTCGTGGGGGCGAGGGTGACCGCCTGCGCGGTCCGGTGAGTTCTCCGGCACGGGCCCATCCTCCCGGGTGCGGCCCAGGCCCGTGCTGGCCGGTGCCCGGGAGGGCACCGCGGACCTCGGTGCGACGATCGGATCACTCCGTGACGACATGCTCCCGGTCAGCAGAGCGACGACGTGACGACCCGTCTCCGGGGAGGCCGCGCCGCCGGTCCCGTGGCCGACGGCTCCGGTCCGGACGAGATCGGCCCGTGGCTCGAAGACAACACGTCGGACCTGGCGTGCCCGATTTGTCGCAGCCTGGCTTCAGGCGCGCGGCCTGTCAGATCCCCAGGCCCTGCGCCGCCGCCTCCAGGCGCCGCTCTCGGCGCCGCAGCGAGACGAGCTGGACGAGAACCAGTCCCATCATGACGAAAGCGTAGAGCGCCCATCCGTACGCGTCATCGGCGATGAAGACCACCCCGGCCGCACCCCACAACACTCCGCCGCCGATGAGCAGCCGGGGTGCCCAGCGGTGAGACACCGACCCCGGCCCTCGCCGCATGCGGCTGACCAGGTCGGCCGCAGCCGCGCGCTCGACGGGGTCGTCCGGTGCCTCACCCCGCCGGACGCTGCGGGCCACCCGCAGGTATCTGCTCGTACTGATCCCGAGCCGCGCCGCGTGCCGCCGGTTCAGCCGCCACACGCCGACGGTCGCGCCCGCGGCGAGCAGACCTACGGCGAGGGCGACGACCAGTCCGCGCACAGCGTCTGCAGTCCCCGTGCCGAAGCCCCCTCCCGCCAGGAAGCCCGCCGCCGCTGCCACCACCAGAACGGCGAGGACTACTCCCACCACGCGCAGGCGCTCCCTGCTCACCCCGGCGTCCGTACCCGTACCGACCGGACGAGCCATGTCCTCCACCTCCCCCCGTGCCGAGTTCCCCGCGGGGCGCCTCAGACCTCCTGAGGGTGGCCGCCGTCGCCCTCGACGACGAGCCGGTCCGTGCCGGGCTCCTCCGCGCCCTCGACGACCGTCACGTCGACCGTGCCGTCGCCCGTGGTGTCGAACTGGTAGAGATCCGCTCTGCCGTCGCCGGTCGTATCCGTCATCCACACGTCCGGCTTGCCGTCGCCGTTGGTGTCGGCGCTGAGGAGGAGGTGGTTCTCCTCGCCCTGGGTCGGAGCCACTTCTTCGGTACCCGCGTTGATGCCCGTGTTGGTGTCCATGGCGGCCGGTTGCCCCCGGGCAACCGTTCGAAACCGCTCAAGGACCCGGACCGGTTCGACGCGCGCGGCCTACTTCTTGTGCCACTCGGCGACCGGCAGACCGTCGGGGACCTTGAGCTCGAACGCGCCGCCGATGGCCGTGTCCAGCGCGGAAGCCGGGTCGTTGCCGGCACCGAAGGCGCTGATCGCCAGCAGTTCCTTGAGCTGGGCGCCGGTGCCGCGGAAGGCCTTGGCCCCTTGCATCGCCGTTCGCGCCCCGTCCGCGTCCATCGGCTTGTTCATCCGCTCCAGCAGGTCCGGGGAGACCCAGCACTCCGGGATCCGGTCGAGGTCCCACTCGGCGTACCAGTGCGTGTTGTTGAGCCAATTGCGCGGGGGGATCTGGCCGTCCACGGCCACCAGGTAGAAGGTGAACTTGATGTTGCCGAGGGAGCGCCAGTCCGCGACGTTGGTGTGCTCGCTCGCCCTGCCGGCGGCCGCGTTGTCGTAGGTCGACGCGATCTGCTGGAAACTCGGAGGCGTGTTCGGGTCGCTGCCGGTGTAGTGGCGGATCGTCCACCGCTTGGCCATCAGCGGCGCCGCCATCTTCCGGCGAACGGCCTTGACCTTCTGCAGTGCCTCGGAGGCGTCCTTGATGCTGCCGAGCATGTCGAAATCGACCTGTCCCTCGCCGGCCGGGAACTGCTGGGACGTCATGTACTGCATGAGTTCCCAGGCGTCGTCCTCGGAGTGCCCCGACTTCTTGAGCGCGGCGACGATCTGCTCGGGCGTCTTCGCCTCCCGCAGTTCCTTGTCCGCGGTCCGCTGGATGTGCACAGCCCCGGATCCCTGGTGCGCACCGTCGGCCGGCGCGGCCGCGTGGCCGGACTCTCCGTGCTCCTCCTGCCGCTCCCGGGCGATGGCGCGGGCGACGGCCGTGTTGCCCGCCGCCCGTGGCAGGTGGTGGTGCGGTCCGGCGAGGGGCTCAGTGCCCACGAAACTCGCCGACCGCCCCTGCGGGGACCTCTGTTCGGCCTCTTCCTTCTCGCTGCTGCGTGCGCGCACGGGCACTCATCCCTGGTCGTGGACTACACCTCGGACCACAGCGTGCAGCGGAACGCCGGTCCTTGGAAGGGACATGGGGGCAGACCGCGGGTAGCGCGAGTGCCCTCGGAGCCGCGGTCCATGGCCGGCCGCCGTTCATCGCAAGGAGCCGGTACGGAGCAGACGCCGGCGCGAGGAGAGACCGGCGTCGTCAAGGAACAGGCCGAACGTCGCGGGCCCCACGCCCCCTCCTGGCAACCCAGAGCCTGACCGCGGCGACGGCTGTCGCCCCCGCCATGACGAGGGCGAGTCCTCGTTCGCCCCGGACGAGGAGCAGGCAGGTCAGTACGGCGTCGATCGGAATGATGGCGAGCATCAACCGCTCGTCCCGCTTGCTCCTGATGCGGAACACCTGGGAGATCCGCCCATCGGGAGCGGCTTTCGCAACGGTGAGGACAGCGGTCAGCAGGAGGAGTACGGCCACAAGGAACCATGCCGACGGAGTGCGGTGGGCGAGAGCCACCGCGAGAGACACGAGGAGTGCCGAGACCACGACGACGAGGGCGACATCAACTCTGCCGTACCGGCTGGGCATCAAACCTCCCACGGGTACGGCCTCAGTCGGCCAGGGCGTAGCCGCGCCACGCGGCGAGGCCGAGCAGGACGACGTACAGGAGAACCTTCCCGTTCAGCCCCGCCATGCCGGTACCGGAGATACAGGTACCGGCCGTCTGCCGCAGGGGGTGCTTTCAACTGCGGCCCTTGCGCGAGAGGAACCAATAGAGGAGGGGGATGGCGACAATGACAAAAATGAGAATGGCCGAGGTCCGCGAAGCTCCGGCAATGCCGACTACCAGCCCGATCGCGAGGAAGGTAAGTATGACAGAGGTAAGGAGAAATAGTTGCCTTTTATCCATTTTGTTCCTCAGTGGCTTGACGGAGGGAGGCGTTCTGCGCGCCTCCCTCCGTGCGGTCTGCATCTAGCGTCAGAGTCGAGACCCAATCACGAACCCGACGCCGAATCCGGTTCCGGCCAGTCCGCCGACCAGGGTCCCGGCTGCAGTTCCAGCGCCGGGAATGATCGAACCGATTCCGCCTCCTACGAATCCGCCAATCGTTGCTGTAGATCCGATAAACCCTATGTCCGACTTGAAATCGTCAACAGAGTAGAGGCCTGTGGGGTCGATGCGGTTGACGGGGTCGCCTGCGGCGTAGAGGTAGGGGTTCTGTTCCTGGCCGGACGGATCGGCTTGAGTGAAGCGGCCGAGGTTCGGGTCGTAGTAGCGGGCCCCCATCTTGTACAGCCCTGACGGATCGAGATAGGTGCTGGTGTAGCGGAACGGCTGGTTGGTGCCCGTGCTGGTGCGAGTCTCGCCATAGGGGCCGTAGGAGTAGGTGGCGGTCCTCTTACCGGACGCGTCGACCAGGCCGATGACGGAGTTCTGGGCGTCGGTGAGGTAGTACTGGCTGCTGCCGCCGCTCCTCATGGCGACCAACGTGCCCGAGGGCTCGCGAACGAAACCGGTAGCGGCGCCGGAGACACTCTGCCCAGTGACGCCGACGGCAGTGTTGGTGAACGCCGTGGAACCGGCCGTCAAGCGCTGTGTGTTGTCGGTGCCCGCATAGGTCTGGCTCGTGGTGATGCCGGACTGGGTGTAGGTGCCGAGCTGGGAGTAGGGCGTCCAGGTTTCGTCGGTGCGGGTGCCGGTGGGGCTGGCGGCCGAGGTCTCGTTGCCGACACCGTCGTAGCTGAAGTTGTCGTTGCCGTCGAGCGAGGTCAGCTGGCTGGCGCCGTTGTAGACCGCCTTCTGCTCGGCGTCGTCGCAGGAGGAGGGCAGCGACGTTCCGGTGGAGCGGCCGGTGCGGTTCCCGGCCTTGTCGTAGCAGTAGGACCAGCCTGCCGTCGTCGAGCCCGACTTGGTCTCGACGGCCTTTGTCAGGCGGCCCAGAGTGTCGTAGGTGTAGGCGAGCGCCGCGCCGTCGGTGGTGCGCTTGCGGACCTTGTCGGTGTCCACGCCTGAGTTGGCGTAGTCGTAGGAGATCGAGGACACCGTGGTAGAGCCGGACTTGACCTCGATCTTCGTGGGGCGGCCGGAGTCGTCCGGAGTGACGTTCTGAGTGGTTCCGCCAGGGAAGGTGGTTCTGGTGCGTTCACCGTTGTTGTTGTACGTGAAGCTGGTCTTCGCGCCGCCGGGCTCGGTGACGGAGGTCAGCATGTTGGCGTCATCGTAGCCGTAGGTGACGGTCCCTGCTGAGTCGGTGGCGGTGGCGACGTTGCCGGTGGAGTCGTAGGTGATGGACGTGGCGGGGGTGGCGGGCAGGGTGCGGGTGCGCTCGCGGTTCTGCTCGTCGTAGGTGAACGTCGAGGTGCCGCCGGGGGTTGTTCGGGTCTTGAGGTTGCCGTCCGCGTCGTAGGTGAATGCCGCCTTCGCCGAGCCGGCGTTCTGGGTCTTGATCCGGTCGCGGTTGTCGTAGGAGTAGGTCGTGGTGACCTCTCGACCGTCGGTCATCGTTTTCTGACGGCCGAGGTCGTCGTAGGTGAAGGTGATCGGCTTCAGCGGGGACGGCGGGGTGACCTTGGTCAGGTTGCCCTGGGAGTCGTAGGTGTAGCTGGTCTTCTTCTCCCGCGGGTCGGTGGCGCTGCAGCGCTGGCCGGGCAGCCCGCCGCACTTCATCGTCCCGGACTTGGGGTTGTAGTCGTAGCTCCACTTGGCGGCGGTTCCGCCGGAGGTGGAGTCGGTGGAGGTGAGCAGGTTGCCTGAGGTGTCGTAGCCGTTGGAGGTCTTCTGCGCCGAGGCCGTGGTGGCGGTCTCGGGGAAGTAGCCGCTGCCCTTCTTCACCCAGGTCGCCGTCGCTGACGCCCCCGTGGGGATGGTCGCTGTGGTGGGGTTGAAGGCGCTGTCGTACTTGTAGCTGGTGACGTTGCCGTCCTCCGGGGCTGCGCCCATCGCGTCGGTGGCGGTGGCGATGTCGTTGTCCGGGCCCCAGGACTTCGAGCGGGTGTGACCGAGCGGGTCTTCCGTCTTCTTGGTGCGCCAGTAGCCGTCGACCGTCTTGATGGTGTTCTTGCCCCGCGGGTCGGTGACGCGCACCACGCCCTCGGCGTTGGGGTTGTTGTTGGGGGGCAGGATCCAGCGGAAGGCCGTGGTGTTGCCGTCGCCGGTGGAGTTGGTGACCACCCGGTTGACGGAGGCGACCCGGTCGCTGTCCCAGGTGAACTTCGTCTGCCGGCCCTCGGCTGTCGTGACCTTGGCAAGGCGGTTCGAGGTGTCGTAGTCGAATACGGTGGTCTTGCCGTCGGTATCGGTGAACGTCCTGATCAGATCACCGGAGTAGGTGTAGCTGATCGACCGGCCCGTGTTGTCCGTGACCTTGGTGATGTGCTTGCCGTCGTTGGTGAACGTCAGCGCGCGTCCGGACGCCGAGGTGATCTTCGACGTGAAGTTGCCGGAGTAGGTGATGGTGGTGGCGTTGCCGTTCTTGTCCTCCACCTTCGACACGCGCGCGACACCGGTGGTGCCGGAGCGGGAGAAGGTGTTCTTCTCACCGGTGCGGCGGCTGGTGAGAGTGAAGGACTTCTTGTCCGACGCCTCGGTCAGGTCCTGCTTGTAGCCCTTGGCCGGGGTGAGGGACGAGCCGGAGCGGGCGAAGACGCCGACCGTGCCGGTGGGGCCCTGCACGGACACACCGTCGGCGGTGGGCTCCTCGATCCGGTAGTCGGCGCCGGAGGTGGCATTCCAGCCGACACCGTTGAGGCTGTTGAAGGTGTTGCCGTAGGCCAGGCCCGGGCCGGAGTCGGCTATGTCGAAGCCGTCGACGGTCAGCAGCAGGTTGCCGTTGCCGTAGTTGACCTGGGCGCTGACGCCGTCCGAGAGCTGCGCGGTGAAGAACTCCGACCACGGCACCTGCCCGATGCCGAGGGCGTAGAAGCCGGGGTCGGCCGCGGCCGACTGGACCACCGGCCGGCCGACCTTGCCTGTCGCCTTGAACGCCGTGCTCGCCGGGGCCGTCGTCGTGCCCAAGGGCGAGGGGGACGTCTTGGCCGCCGCGGCGGTGGAGGGGGCCGTCGCGGGCTGTGCGGATGCCGGAACGGCGGTGGCCATGGTCGCGGTCGCGGTGGCCGCCGCCAGGATCGACAGCGGCAGCCAGTGTCTGCGCCGACGGAACGCGGGCATGCGAGGATTCACGAAGGTCTCTCCGATGCGTTGAATGAATGCGGAGTGAGCAGGGCCTACGGGGCGGCACCCCTGCACGGGTGCCGCCCCCTCCCGCCCGGGGGTACGTTTCACAAGGCCGTCGGCATGGCGCCGACGCTCGGGCCTGAGTCAGCAGCGCTTGGACGTGCGAGTGTGCAGCGGCTGCGGGTCTCCCGGGATGCTCATCGTCCCGTCGCCCGAGGTGCACTCGTCCACCGTCTTGGCCGCGTTCCCCCAGAACTCCTGCGCGTGGGTGCCGAACACGTCCTTGCGGCCTACCAGCGCGTTGCGCTCGTAGGACCACACTCCGACCGTCAGGTCGAAATTGATCTTCTGGTCCAGGAACGACTTCCACGCCCACACATAGCCGTAGTTCTCGTCGCACTTCGCCGAGTAGAACTGCTTCACCGAGGCGATCTTCTCGGTGCCCCGGTAGATGTACTCCGTCGTGCCGATCTGTGCAGCGTCCGAGCACACCCCTGCGGCCGTCGCCACGCTGCTGAGCGGATTGCCGGCCTCGGTGCCTGCCGCCCCCGCTGCCTCGTTCGCCGCTTGCTCCCGCGCGGTCTGGCCTGGGCCGGTCGCCGCCGAGGCAACTCCTGGACCCAGAACTGACAACGCTGTCGCAACAACCGCAGCGAGACCCGTTATGCGCGCACGTCTCACGTGCACTACCCCCCTTGAAAAAGCGCGCAGCCACCCGAAGCGGACTCGGGCTTCCACGCGCGTTGGAAGACGCACCCACCGGCACGCCTCCCCATCCTCATCACATTTCCCCACCGGAGTGGCATATTCCGCGGGCGTAAGTACACACGGTGATCACATGACCGTGTGTCAGGGCAAGGATTTTGATCGCCCAAACCTTTGAAAGAGAGGCCAGAGTCCGGTATTAACAGGCGAATCGAGGTTGGGGCGCGCAAGTCATGTGGACCCCGAGGAAAGCGCTATCCATGTGACGTGCGCTACACGCATAGAAGCCAAGTGCTGGGGCACCAGCGCCGGTTGAGACCATGTCCTATGCGGCGAGTCGGAGGGGTCGTTCGTAGCAGCAGAGGGTTGCGACGAGGCCGAGGAAGGCCAGGTAGTCGCGGGGGGGGTGGCGTTCGTAGCGGTGGTTGAGCCGGCCCCAGACACCGGCTCTCGACCAGATCAGGAACCTACGGTGGGCTGTTGACTTCGATATCCCGAAGCACGGCGGCATTGCCCGCCAGGAGCATCCGCTGACCAGGACGTAGATGATCGCGGCGAACAACGTCTCATCAGGCGTGTCCTGCGTCCCACCACCCTGCGGCCGCACCTTCGACGGCGGGATCAGCGGCTCCGCGATCTCCCACAACCCATCGGGAACAATCCAAGTCCACATACCCCGCCCCATGGTGAACCCAGCGATCGACTCACCACGCAGGACACGGTCCAAGCGCCCGCTTAACAGCGGATGCGCGAGCAATCAACCGCCGCCTACGAGAAGTTCAGGACGTTCGTGCTGCGAAGCTCAGCGAGGAGGACCTCGTGCAGTCGGGGCTGAACGCGGCAGGCAGCTTCAACCGGCCGACGCAAGGCCGGCCTCCAGGGGGCTGCATGCACTACGGAGCGTTCCTCAAGAAGGTCGTGAAGGACAAGAAGCTCAGCCCCGGCTCGTGCTATCAGACCAGGCTGACCCCGAAGAACGGCAAACTCACGGAGGTCAGCGCAGGAAACTGCAAATGAGTCACTGCTGACCTGCGGCCCTTTCCGAAATCTCTCTGACAGGAATCCATGGACAGAACTGCATCACGCCGACCGTGGTGGGTGTGCCCCTCGTCTGCTGCGTTCTCGTCGCCGCCGTGGTGCTCCTCGACGCCGCCCGGTACGTGGCCGTGCCGGTCGTCTTCGCGGTGAGCGGCGGCTTCGAGTGGGCCTGGGACCGGTACGCGAACAGGCGATCCGCCCAGCCGAACGGAACGGACGGCCCTGGGGGCCACTGATCCGGGGCATCTCAGATGCCTCGACGAGTGCCCCTTCTCTCCCTGCGGCAGGATGCCCCACCATGCGCGGCACAGTGGGGCATCCTGCTGCTCGGTTCCTCAGACGGTGTCGAACGTCCCGCCCCGCACGCCCGCGACGAACGCCGCGAAGGCGGTGGCGGGGACGGCGACCACGGGGCCGTCGACGGCCTTGGAGTCACGGACCGGGACGATGCCGTGCGTGGCGGCGAGGTTCGCGGCGACCTCGATGCAGTCGCCGCCGTTCGAGCTGTACGAGGACTTGAACCAACGAGGGGATTCGGTCGTCACGGGGTGCCCTTTCGCAACTGGCTGATCTTGGCCACAGACGCCGCCTTCGACAGCGCCTCGCCCTGGAGTTGATGGTAGGTCGTGAGCATGGGCACCACGAACGAGGTTTCGCGCTCGACATGTCCCAACGCCTGAGACTCGGCATACGCGACGATGGATCGGTCCGCAAGGGTGAGCAGGTTGACCGGGAGATTGAACGCCCTCCTCGCCCCCAGGCTGAACGGCGCCACCTGGATGATCCAGTTGGGCAACGCGGCCATCTCTTCCAGCCTTCGCAACTGAGCGTTCATGATCTCCGGCCCCCCGACAGCTTGGTACAGGCAGCTCTCGTCCATGACGACAAAGACCATGGGCGGCCGTGGCCGCACCAAGGCCGCCTGCCTCTCGGCCAGGAATGAGACGCGTTCGTCGGCCTGCTCCGGGGAGATGGAACCGCGCTGGACGTCCCCATAGGCAACAGCCCGCGCGTACTCAGGGGTCTGCAACAGCCCAGGAACGAGGCCGACCTGGAACAGCCTGATCTCCACCGCCCGGCCCTC
Source organism: Streptomyces globisporus C-1027 (assembly GCF_000261345.2). Classification (NCBI taxonomy): domain Bacteria; kingdom Bacillati; phylum Actinomycetota; class Actinomycetes; order Kitasatosporales; family Streptomycetaceae; genus Streptomyces; species Streptomyces globisporus. The sequence goes on from NZ_CP013738.1 coordinate 2,391,973, forward strand.
GTACCCCACGTACTCCGGGAAGCCCTCCAGCAGGTTCCCGTGCTTCATCTCCTGCCACTGGCGCTCGAACGACTCGCTCGAACCGATGAGATCAAATAACCGGTCCGCTTTCCTCGCGAAAGGCAGAGTCGCCGGTTTGCGGCCAGTTTCGATCGCCGAGATGTGCCTGCCCGAGCAGCCGACCATGTCAGCCACCTGATCCTGGATCCAGCCACGTTCCTCGCGCATGCTGCGCAGACGCGCACCGAAGGCCGCCTGCGGGCCCGCTTCCGGATTCAGTTCCTTGATGTTGGCCAACGTGCCCTCCCAGATCCCCACGTTGAAGACGTCACGACCCTAGGTCACGCTGAATCGCCCCGGTAGCCAAACGGCTACGGAGAGGAGCGATCGATGTACGGCGAGAACTTACGCCCGAATAACCAGGAACCCCCCGACCTCCCCGCCCCCGGAACCCTCATGGTCGACACCAGCCGCGCCGACCGCGTGGGCGAATTCCGAGGGGTCGCCGGCCCCTACTGGTCGCTGAGGCCCGTCGGCGGCGGGGCGGAGTGGGAGGCCGAGCCCCGCCACGTACGCCCCGCCCTCCTCATAGAGCAGCTCCGCGCCCGTACCGCTCGCCTCAACGCCCGCAGCCGGGGTGAGGTCCTGTGAATCCGCAGCCGTATCCGCATCCGCACCCCCTCGCCGAACTCGTCCGCATCGAGTCCGACCCGGCCTACCGAGCGCTCTTCTGCGCCGAGTTGGACGCAGCCATCCAGGACCGCTTCGCGAACCGCGCCGCCGTGGTCGCCGAGGTCCAGGCGGCGGCCGACCGGCTGCGGGCGCTGATCCTGCACGCCGAACCCGGGCCGTCCACATGACGCGGCGCGTCACCGGGTACGCCGCCGAGGTCACCGTCTCCGACGGGCAGCGGTTCGCCACCCTCGGCGGGGTCGTCGTACGGAACCGGCGGCTCGTCCTCCTCTGGCTCCGGCGGCAGGCGCTCCGGCTGGCCAACGGTCACGGGCTGCCCCTCGCGGCCGAGGCCGTACGGCTGTCGACCGGCGACGACGTACGGCCGGTCTACTTCCACGGCTCGGACGCGCCCGAAGAGTTGCGCCGCTGGGCCACCCACAGCGCTCACCAGGACCACGCGATACAGACCCTGGAGGCGGGGTTTCCCGCGCTGTTCACCGTTCTCGATCCCGCCGTCGGGCTGAGCCTGACGCTCGCCGGGTGGCGCGGCCGCCCCGGCGACCGGTAGTCCCCCGCCACGAAACGGAGTTGGATGTCGTGCTCCAGTGCACCGCCGTCACGTTACTTCCGCCCGACGCCGTGCTGCTGCTCACCGCGCCCGGGACGGACAGCCCCGAAGACCCCGAGCCGTACGTCCTGTGCGAACTCGGCGAGCACGACAGCACCCCCACCGGCCCGCACACCGAACACGCCGCCTACCTCCGGCCCGGCCGAACGCCCGACTCACCGGCGCTCTGGTTCTTCTGGACCGGTAGCGGCCCCGAACGCACCCACCGGGCCGAGCCCGCCCCCTGGTGCCCCGCCGTCCTGCGTCGGCTCGACTCCGGCCTCGTACGGCGGTGCGCGCTCTTCGACCACCACCCCGCGTCCCACTCCTGGGACGTGACCGATCCGCTCGGCGACCTGATCGCGGAGCGGCTCGTCTCCGGCGACTCCCCCGAAGGGTGACCCCGTAACCGTGAACCAGTGCACCGCCGTCGCGCTACTGCCGCCCCCGGAGCACGTACTCGCCCTGTCGGCCCCCGGCCCACCGCCCGGGGGCCGGACACGTCCTCTGCGAACTCGGCGAGGGGTGTTCCATCAGGCCGCGTACCGCATCGCGGCACCGACTCGGCCGCCCCCGAAAACCCTTTGGCGGCCCCCGACCCTCCGTCATCCTGTGGACGCCCGCCACCCTGCCCCCCGATTCCGCACCGGCGCCGCTGATCCTGATCGGCCACCCCCCGCTGGAGCTCGGCCGGATGTATCCCCGGCTGGCGCGGCGGGCGCGGCATTACGTGGCGGAGTACGGATTCGCCGCCGCCACCATCGAGCTCCCCGGCTGCGGTGTACGGCCCCGGTGGGCCGCCGCCGAGCAGGCCCGCGCCGATCTGCGCCGGGCGATGGCTGTGGAGAGCGGTGGGGTGGTCGGCGGCGAGATCGTCGACGCCCTCATCCTTCCGCTGGTCGACCGGGCGGTGCCGGAATGGCAGGCCGTCCTGGACGAACTGCTGGCGCTGCCCGGGATCGGCGGGCCGGTCGGGTACGAAGGGGGCGTCATCTCCATCGGCGTCCGCCTCGCGGTCGTCGAGCCGCGCATCGTGGCCGCAGGTCTCTTCGCCGGAAGCCTCGTGCCCGCCGCCGTGTTCGAGGAGGCCGCCGGGTCACGATTCCCCTGCACGTCCTGCTGCAGTGGGACGACGAGGGCAACGACCGGCAGGCGGCCCTGGACCTGTTCGACGCCTTCGGGTCCCGGGAGAAGACCCTGCACGCCAACCTCGGCGGGCACACCGGCGTACCGCAGTTCGAACTCGACACGGGGCCCGGTTCTTCGCCCGGCACTTGACGGGCGAGCCCCGCTGACCGGTGCGGGTGACGCGCTCCGCCACCTGGGTCAGCACAGCGACTGTGTCCCTATGACCGACAGCAGCCGCAGCCGCTCGTAGCTCTCGCTGCCCGGCGCGGCCGTGTACACGAGCAGGCTGTGCGACTGGTCCGGGTCCAGCAGCCGCTGGCAGTTCAGCTCCAGGACGCCGACCTCGGGGTGGATGAAGCGCTTCACCTCGTTCGGGCGGATGCCGATCTCGTACTCGTCCCAGAGCCTCCGGAACTCCTCGCTCCCCTCGCGCAGCAGCTCGGCGCAGTACGCGGCCCGGGAGCCGGTCCCCCGCAGGGTGGCCAGCTCCCGCAGGCCGGAGGCGAACATCCGGGAGAGGAAGGCGTGGTCCTCGGCCACGTACTGCGCCCGGGTGTCGGGGTCGGTGAACCACCGGTAGCCGATGCTGCGCGCGAGGCCGGTGTACCGGGTCGTGTCGCCGGTGAGGGCGACGCCGAGCGGGGTCTGCCGCAGCGTCTCACCCAGTTCGGTGACGATCTCGGCGGGGGTGTCGTCCAGCCGGTCCAGGATGCGGAGGAGGCCGGGGCTGATGTGTTCGCCGGTGGTGCCCCGGACGGGTGGCGTGTGGCCCGAGAGGCGGAAGAGGTGGTCGCGCTCGTCCAGGGAGAGGTGGAGGCCCTGCGCTATCGAGGCGATCATCTGCTCGGAGGGCTGCGGGCCGCGTTCCCGTTCCAGCCGGGCGTAGTAGTCGGTCGACATGTGGCACAGCACGGCGACCTCCTCGCGGCGCAGCCCACTGGTCCTGCGGCGCTGCCCGCGCGGGAGGCCGACGTCCTCCGGTTGCAGCTGCTCCCGGCGGCGCCGCAGGAACGCGGCGAGGCCGGGGCGGTCGATCTCCATGTCTCCTCCGCCTCCTCTCGCGGCACCGGTCGGTTCCTGAGCCGCTCGGGCCCCCTCGGCGTCCGGTGGCCCCTGCTCTCTTTGTAGCGCCCGGAGCCGCCCGCAGCCACGGACCGTCGATCCCCCCATACGGCCCCGCCGGCTCCCGCCCCGGTCTCCCGTACGGCGGCGCTCGTCCGGCCGCGCGCCGTGCCGGGCCCTAGCCTCGCCTCGCGGATCGGTGGACCGGGAGGCCCTGGATAGGCCGGGGCGCCAGGGTCACCGTGGAGAGAGCCCCACCTCACAGGCCCAACGTCACAGGCCCGACCGCGGAGGCCCTACCGCACCGGCCCCGCCGGTCACAGGCCCGACCCCGGGGCCCGACCTCACAGGAGTGATTCTCATGGCCCGCCAGCCCATCGACCTCCCCGTCCCCGACCTCGCGGGCAAGCGCGCCGTCGTCACCGGAGGGAGCGACGGCATCGGCCTCGGGATCGCGGCCCGGCTCGCCGCCTCCGGAGCCGAGGTCGTGCTGCCGGTACGCAACCCGCGCAAGGGAGAGGCCGCCGTCGCCGACATCCGGCGGCAGGCACCCGGCGCGCAGGTGTCGCTGCGCACGCTCGACCTGTCCTCGCTCGACTCCGTCGCCGCACTCGGCGACTCCCTCGTCGACGAGGGCCGGCCGATCCATCTGCTGGTCAACAACGCGGGCGTCATGACCCCGCCCGACCGGCAGACGACCGCCGACGGCTTCGAGCTGCAGTTCGGCACCAACCACCTCGGGCACGTCGCCCTGGTCCTCCGGCTGCTGCCCCTCCTGCGGGCCGGGCAGGCCCGGGTGACCTCGCAGATCAGCGTCGCCGCCAACCGCAACTCCATCAACTGGGACGACCTCAACTGGGAACGGTCCTACAACGGCATGCACGCCTACAGCCAGTCGAAGATCGCCTTCGGGCTCTTCGGGCTGGAGCTCGACCGGCGCAGCAAGGCCGAGGGCTGGGGCATCACGAGCAACCTCTCCCACCCGGGCGTCGCCCCGACGAGCCTGCTCGCCGCCCGCCCCGAAGTCGGCCGCGCCAAGGACACGTTGGGCGTCCGCCTGATCCGTCTGCTGTCCGCCCGGGGCATCCTGGTCGGCACCGTGGAGAGCGCGAAGTTCCCCGCGCTGTACGCGGCGACCTCGCCGGAGGCCCGGGGCGGTGCCCTCTACGGGCCGGGCGGGCCCGGCAACTTGGGCGGCCCGCCCGCCGAGCAGAAGCTCTGCAGCCGGCTGACCGACCCCGAGGAGGCCCGGCGGGTGTGGCGGGTCTCGGAGGAGCTGGCCGGGGTCGCAAGTCAGCAGCCCGGTAGGTGAGTTGCCCGTGCCGAGGAGCGGTTGTTAGCGTCACGCCCGCGCAAGAGACGCGTGCTCGGTCGGACAGGGAGGTTGATGAATATGGCTGCCGTCGGCTGCCTTCGTCATGCCCTTGTCCGGCCCGCGCGCTGACGACAGCGCGGCCCGGGTCGTTTCCCACGACCAGGAGAACACGTGTCTTCCTCTTCTACACCCGCCCCCACCGATTCACCCGCCCCCGCCGACCTCACGACCGAGCGCCTCGTCCTGCGTTCCTGGACCTCGCAAGAGGCCGCCGCGGTCCTTGAGGGCAGCAGGTCCACGCGCTGGGCGGACGACTTTCCCGCCGAGGGCGACCGCGTGATCGCGGGCCTCTTCGGAGAGCGTCCCGCCTGGTTCGACGCCTACGGCCACCGCCTGGTGGTCGAGCGCGGGAGCGGCCTGGTGGTGGGCTCGATCGGCCTGTTCTGGCCGCCCGGCGAGGGCGTCGTCGGCATCGGGTACGGCATCGTGGCCTCCCGTCGCGGACGGGGTTACGCCACCGAGGCCACCCGGGCGCTCGCAGAGTTCGCCCTCACCGCGGTCGAGGTCCACACCGTGTCCGCCGATGTGGAAGGGGCCAACCCGGCCTCGGTCCGCGTACTGGAAAAGGCGGGCTTCCAGCGGTGGGCCGGCCCGGAGAGCGCGGACCAGCCGGCCCGGTTCAGGCTCACGGGTCAGGACTGCGTGCGGCGGTGAACGCCAGGGCCCTGGAGGCATTGCCTCCAGGGCCCGTTCGGTGGTGTCGCGGCGTCAGCTCTGCGCGGGCGACGCGTTCTCGTCGGCGCTCGGCTCCGCGGTGGTGGACGTCTGGGCCTCGGCGCGCTCGCGCATCTTGCGGACCAGCTCCTGCTTCTTGTCCTCGGCGACCTTGCGGTCGGCGACGCGCGCGGAGCCCGCGCCCTGCTGGTCGGCGCGGGACAGCTTCTTGCGCTGTCCGCCCACGCCGAGGAGGTTGTTGCGGCTCTTGGCCATGGTGTTCTCCCCTACGGAAGGTGAAGTGAGTCAGGTGACGGTGATCGGGGCCGGTCGCGCCGGTCCCGGGCTGCGGCGGGGTGTGTGCACCCGCCGCGCTCTCACTCGTAGATCTGGAAGAACGAAGACATGCGGAAACCGTACCCCGCTCCCCGCGAGCACCGCACCAGGTTTTCCGGCCGTCGAGGGTCTCAGGCCGCCGGGGAGGAGTCAGGCCGCCGGGTCGACCGTCGCCTGGTGGGCCTCCGCCAGGTGCTCCTCGGCCTTGAGCCAGGGCAGGAACTGCGCCGAGCGCCGCCAGGCGCAGGTGGTGCAGGTCAACTGGCGCGTCACGCCCGACTTCCGTACCTGCACGACGTGTTCACGGCCGTGCTGGTCCCATCTGCTGACCTTGCTGGTGGTGATCGACGGCATGGCGTACCTCCCGGAACAGCGGCGGGGGCTCCGGTGGACCGTACGACGAAGCCCCCGGTTCCGTACCCGGAACCGGGGGCCTCACGCACAGATGCGGGTGTCAGCAGCCGAGCAGACGCGCGCCCAGGTACGCCTGGATCTGGTCCAGCGAGACACGCTCCTGCTTCATCGTGTCGCGCTCCCGGACGGTCACCGCGTTGTCGTCGAGCGTGTCGAAGTCGACGGTGACGCAGAACGGGGTGCCGATCTCGTCCTGACGGCGGTAGCGGCGGCCGATGGCGCCGGCGTCGTCGAACTCGATGTTCCAGTTCTTGCGCAGGTCGGCCGCCAGGCCCTTGGCCTTCGGCGAGAGCTGCGCGTTGCGGGACAGCGGCAGGACCGCGACCTTGACCGGGGCCAGGCGGGGGTCGAGGCGCATCACGGTGCGCTTCTCCATGACGCCCTTGGCGTTGGGGGCCTCGTCCTCGACGTAGGCGTCGAGCAGGAACGCCAGCATCGCGCGGCCGACACCGGCCGCGGGCTCGATGACGTACGGCGTCCAGCGCTCCTGGGCCTCCTGGTCGTGGTAGCGCAGGTCGGTGCCGGAGGCCTCGGAGTGCGCCTTGAGGTCGTAGTCGGTGCGGTTGGCCACGCCCTCCAGCTCGCCCCACTCGCTGCCGCCGAAGCGGAAGCGGTACTCGATGTCCGCGGTGCGCTTGGAGTAGTGGGAGAGCTTCTCCTTCGGGTGCTCGAACCAGCGCATGTTCTCCTCGCGCATGCCGAGGTCCGTGTACCAGTTCCAGCGCTGGTCCATCCAGTACTGCTGCCACTCCTCGTCCTCGCCCGGCTTGACGAAGAACTCCATCTCCATCTGCTCGAACTCACGGGTCCGGAAGATGAAGTTGCCCGGAGTGATCTCGTTCCGGAAGGACTTGCCCATCTGCGCGATGCCGAACGGCGGCTTCTTGCGCGAGGTCTGGAGCACCTGGCCGAAGTTGGTGAAGATGCCCTGGGCGGTCTCGGGACGCAGGTAGGCGACCGAGCCGGAGTCCTGGGTCGGGCCGAGGTGGGTGGAGAGCAGGCCCGAGAACTGCTTGGGCTCGGTGAAGGTGCCCTTGTTGCCGCAGTTGGGGCAGTTGAGGTCGGCGAGGCCGTTGACCGGCGGCTTGCCGTGCTTCTCCTCGTACGCCTCCTCCAGGTGGTCGGCGCGGTAGCGCTTGTGACAGGAGGTGCACTCGGTCAGCGGGTCCGAGAAGGTGGCGACGTGACCGGAGGCGACCCAGACCTCGGGGGCCAGGATGACCGACGAGTCGATACCGACCACGTCCTCGCGCGCGGTGACCATGTAGCGCCACCACTGACGCTTCAGGTTCTCCTTCATCTCGACGCCCAGCGGCCCGTAGTCCCAGGCGGCCTTCTGGCCACCGTAGATCTCACTGCAGGGGTAGACGAAGCCACGGCGCTTGCTCAGGCTGACGATGGTGTCGATCTTGTCGGCGGCCACGGTGCTCTCTTCATACGACGATGACGAACGGCGAATGACTCAGGTTACCGGCGTGCGCACCCCCCGGATCAAATCGGTAGGGGCTCAAAAGAAGCCCCGTGCCGTCGGCTCGTGATCTTCCGGGCATCTCATCAGCCTTGTTGACAATCGTTTCCACTTTTGTTGAAAATGACTGTCATGAACGTACGTCGCCTCATACCCACCACCGCCGTCGCCGGAGCAGTCGTCCTCGGTCTGACCGCTCTCTCGGCCTGCTCCACCTCCGACGCGGCGGACGGGGGCAACGGCGACAAGCTCAAGGTGACCGCGTCGTTCTACCCGATGCAGTTCCTGGCCGAGAGGATCGGCGGCGAGCACGTCGCCGTCACCAGCCTCACCAAGCCGGGCGTCGAGCCGCACGACCTGGAGCTCACCCCGCGCCAGATCGGCTCCATCAGCGAGTCCGACTACGTGCTGTACCTCAAGGGCATCCAGCCCGCCGTGGACGACGCGATCAAGCAGTCCGGTGTGCAGAACACCGTCGACGCCGCGACCCTCACCACGCTGGAGAACCACGGCTCCGAGGTCAGCGGCCACGACCACGGCCACGAAGGCGAGGAGCACGCGGACGAGCACGGGCACGAGGGCGAGGAAGCCCACGAGGAGCACTCCGAGGGCGACGGCCACAACCACGGCGAGGAGGGCGGCGCCGACCCGCACATCTGGCTGGACCCGGTGAAGTACGCCGAAGTCGCCAAGGGTGTCGGCAAGTCGCTGGAGAAAGCCGACCCCGACCACGCCGCCGACTACCAGAAGAACACCGACGCCCTCGTCGCCGAGCTGGGCGAGCTGAACACGGCGTACGAGACCGGGCTGAAGAACCCGGCCACCAAGACCTTCATCACCACCCACTCCGCCTTCGGCTACCTCGCCGAGCGCTACGGGCTCACCCAGCAGGGCATCGCGGGCATCGACCCCGAGGCCGAGCCGAGCCCCGCGCGGATCCAGGAGATCCACACCATCGCGGAGAAGGAGAAGGCCACCACGGTCTTCTTCGAGACGCTCGCCAGCGACAGGACGGCGAAGACCCTCGCGAAGGACACCGGGCTGAAGACCGGCGTCCTGGACCCGCTGGAGGGAATTACGGACAAGTCCCAGGGCGCTGACTACATCGAGGTCATGGAGTCCAACCTCGCCGCGCTGCAGAAAGCCCTCGGCGCGAAGTGACCCGCACCACCCGCATCACCTGTGACGTTCGGATCGGAGGCGCTCATGCCGGAGCGTGAGAGCACCCCCCGCGAGGCCGTGATCAGCCTGCGCTGCGCCACGGCCACCCTCGGCGCGCGCCCCGTGCTGCGCGGGGTCGACCTGACCGTGCACCGCGGCGAGGTCGTCGCCCTGCTCGGCGCCAACGGTTCCGGCAAGTCCACCGCCGTGCGGTCGGTCATCGGGCAGGTCCCGCTGACCGGCGGCAGCGTCGAGCTGTTCGGCACCGAGCTGCGCCGCTTCCGCCGGTGGGGCCGGATCGGGTACGTCCCGCAGCGCACCACGGCCGCAGGCGGCGTGCCCGCCACGATCCGCGAGGTCGTCGCCTCCGGCCGGCTGTCCCGTACGGGGCTGCGGTGGCCCGGGAAGGCGGACCGGGCTGCCGTGGACCGTGCCATCGAGCTGGTGGGCCTGGCCGACCGTGCGAAGGACTCCGTGAGCGCCCTGTCGGGCGGCCAGCACCAGCGCGTGCTGATCGCCCGCGCCCTGGCCTCCGAGCCGGAGCTGCTGATCATGGACGAGCCGATGGCGGGGGTGGACCTGGCCAGCCAGGAGATCCTGGCCTCGACCCTGCGCGAGCAGGTGGCGCTCGGCACCTCCGTGCTGCTGGTGCTGCACGAGCTGGGCCCGCTGGAGCCCCTGATCGACCGGGCCGTCGTCCTGCGCGACGGCTGCGTGACGCACGACGGGCCGCCGCCCGAGGCACTCGGCCAGCACGCCCTGCCCGGCCACGACCACGTACACCCCCACGCGGCCGCCGAGCCCGTCCGGACGGGACTGCTGACCTGATGCTCTTCGAATTCCTCAACCCTCCGTTCATGCAGCGGGCGCTCATCGCGGCCGTGCTGGTCGGGATCACCGCGCCCGCCATCGGGATCTACCTGGTGCAGCGGCGCCAGGCCCTGATGGGCGACGGCATCGGGCACATCGCGATGACCGGCGTCGGCCTCGGCTTCCTGCTCTCCACCAGCCCCGTGTGGATGGCCACCGCCGTCGCGGTGGCCGGCGCCGTCGTGATGGAGCTGATCCGCTGGTACGGACACACGCGCGGCGACCTCGCCCTCGCGATGCTGTTCTACGGGGGCATGGCGGGCGGCGTCATGCTGATCAACCTGTCCGACACCGGCTCCAACGCCAATCTGACCTCGTACCTCTTCGGCTCGCTCGCCACCGTCTCCGAGTCGGACGTCGTCGCGATCTGCGTCCTGGCGGCCTTCGTCGTGCTGGTCACGGTGGGGCTGCGGCGGCAGCTGTTCGCGGTCAGCCAGGACGAGGAGTTCGCCCGGGTCTCCGGGCTGCCCGTCCGGGTGCTGAACCTGCTGGTCGCGGTCACCGCCGCGGTCACCGTGACCGTCGCGATGCGGGTCGTCGGGCTGCTGCTGGTCAGCGCGCTGATGGTGGTGCCGGTGGCGGCCGCCCAGCAGATCACCAAGTCCTTCAAGGTCACGTTCGTCCTGTCCGTGGTGATCGGCACCGCCGTCACCCTCACCGGCACCGTGACCTCGTACTACCAGGACGTTCCGCCCGGCGCGACGATCGTGCTGCTGGCCATCGCGGTGTTCGTCGCGCTGACCGCGCTCGCCGCTCCGCTCGCGCGACGGCGCGCCCGGGCGAGCGAGGCGAAGGGTGCCGAGTGCACCCTGGAAGTACCACCCGCCCGGCGGGGCGCGGACGACGTGCGCGTTTGAGTACGGCGCCCGGTCGGGCTGGCACAATGGCCCGACACATGTACGGGCGACACGAGGAGGCACCTGTGGCCACGGCGCCGATCAGTGGCACGAACGCAGCGCCGGTACGCGGCCGGTCCACCCGGCAGCGGGCGGCGGTGGCGGCGGCGCTCGACGAGGTCGACGAGTTCCGCAGCGCCCAGGAGCTGCACGACGTCCTCAAACACCGCGGCGACTCCGTGGGCCTCACAACGGTCTACCGGACCCTGCAGTCCCTCGCCGACGCCGGTGAGGTCGACGTCCTGCGTACCACCGAGGGCGAGGCCGTCTACCGGCGGTGCTCGACCGGCGACCATCACCACCACCTGGTCTGCCGGCTCTGCGGCAAGGCCGTGGAGGTCGAGGGCCCGGCCGTCGAGCAGTGGGCCGAGATGATCGCCGCCCAGCACGGCTATGTGAACGTCGCGCACACCGTCGAGATCTTCGGCACCTGCGCGGAGTGCGCCGAGAAGAAGGCGTAACGGACGTACGACGAAAGGGGCGGGCCCGGTGCACCACGCACCGGGCCCGCCCCTTTCTCGGCTCACTTGGCGGCTTCCGCCTCCTGCGCCCCGCCGAAGCGGCGGTCGCGCTGGGCGTACTCCAGACAGGCCCGCCACAGGTCCCGGCGGTCGAAATCCGGCCAGAGAACGTCCTGGAAGACCATCTCGGCGTAGGCGCTCTGCCAGATCAGGTAGTTCGAGGTGCGCTGCTCGCCGCTGGGCCGCACGAAGAGGTCCACGTCCGGCATGTCCGGGTAGTACGTGTACTTCGCGAAGGTCTTCTCGTTGACCTTGGACGGGTCCAGCTTCCCGGCCGCCACGTCCTGGGCGATGCGCTGCGCGGCGTCCGCGATCTCGGCGCGGCCGCCGTAGTTGACGCAGAAGTACAGCGTCATCTTGTCGTTGTCCTTCGTCTGCTCCTGGGCGACCTGGAGCTCCTGGACGACGGACTTCCACAGCTTGGGCATGCGGCCCACCCAGCGGATGCGGATGCCGAGTTCGTCCATCTCGTCGCGGCGGCGGCGGATCACGTCGCGGTTGAAGTTCATCAGGAACTTCACCTCGTCCGGCGAGCGCTTCCAGTTCTCCGTGGAGAAGGCGTAGAGCGAGAGGTTCTTCACGCCCATCTCGATACAGCCCTTGAGGACGTCCATGACGACGCCCTCACCGACCTTGTGGCCCTCGGTGCGGGGCAGGCCCCGCTCCTTCGCCCAGCGGCCGTTGCCGTCCATCACGACGGCGACGTGCTGGGGCACCAGCTCGCCGGGGATCTTCGGCGGCACCGCGCCCGAGGGGTGCGGCTCGGGGGTCTTGTACGTGCGCCGGTTACGGCCGCCGAGGATCCCGCGTACTGCCATGTGCTTCTCAGTCTCCCTGTGTCACTTCTCCACGCACCGCGTCGTCTGCCCGACGCACCGCGTCACTTCTCGACGCACCGCGTCACTTCTCGACGCACCGCGTCACTTCTCGACGTACCGCAGCGAGCGCAGGCCGCGCTCCAGATGCCAGTGCAGATAGGCGGACACCAGCCCGCTCCCCTCCCTGACATGACGCGCCTCGCACGCGTCCGCCGTCGCCCAGTCGCCGCTGAGCAGCGCGCTCAGCAGTTCGAGTGCCTGTGCCGAGGGTACGACGCTGCCGGGCACCCGGCAGTCACCGCATATGACGCCCCCCGCCGCGACGGAGAAGAACCGGTTCGGACCGGGCATTCCACACTTGGCGCAGTCCTCGAAGCTGGGCGCGTAGCCGTTGACGGCGAGCGAGCGCAGCAGGAACGCGTCCAGGATCAGATGAGGGGCGTGCTCGCCCCGGGCGAGGGTGCGCAGGCCGCCGACGAGCAGCAGATACTGCTGGACGGCCGGTTCGCCCTCGTGGTCGGTGAACCGCTCGGCGGTCTCCAGCATCGCGGTGCCCGCGGTATAGCGGGCGTAGTCGGCGACGATCCCGCCGCCGTACGGGGCGATCGTCTCGCTCTGGGTGCAGAGCGGCAGCCCGCGGCCGACCAGCTCGCTGCCGCGCGCGAAGAACTGCACGTCGACGTGGGAGAAGGGCTCCAGGCGGGCGCCGAACTTGGACTTGGTGCGGCGCACCCCGCGGGCGACGGCGCGGACCCGGCCGTGGCCGCGGGTCAGGATCGTGATGATCCGGTCGGCCTCGCCCAGTTTCTGCGTACGCAGCACGATGCCGTCGTCCCGGAACAAGCTCATGGGCCCATTGTCGCCCACCGGGGGCGGCCTGCGGGAGCGTCTACCCGCGGTAGCTGCCGGGGGTCCGGCCCATGACGCGGGTGAACGTGTCGATGAAGGCGCTGGGGGTGGCCCAGCCACACCTGTGTGCCGCCTGTGTCACGGTGGCTCCCTCGCTCAGTTCGATCATCACCTGGAAGATCCGGGCGTTGGTGCGCCACTGGGGATAGGTTCCGCCGAACTCCGCGCGGAAGAGCCGTCCCAGCTGCCGCTCACCCACGCCGACGCGTCCGGCCAGCCAGGGGAGGGTCCGCGGCTGGGACAGATCCTGCAGTACGAGGCGGCATGCGGCGGCCAGGCGGGGGTCGCGGGCCGTGGGGAGCTGCAGGGCGGTGATGTCGGCACGCAGCAGCCGGTCGTTGATCACACCGAGCAGCCGGCGGCGCTCGGCAGGTGCGAGGCCGGGCTCGGTGCAGGCGATCAGCAGTTCGCGCAGGAGTGGGCCCACGGCGATGACCGTCGGCGTCGTGTAGGGGAGCGTCGTCCGGCCGGTGGGAAACATCAGGGCCGGCTGATTAAGGCTGTCGAACGAAGCCGAGTCCCTGCGAACGCTGAACGAAGTCGAGTTCCCGCGAACGCCTACGCGTTCCGGCGAACGCCTACGACGGCGTACGGGCCGCCTCGGCCAGCACCCGGGCGGTCTCCTCGGCGGGGATGCCGAGGGCGCTGCCGACCGTCGTCAGGACCTGGCGCTCGGCGGCGCAGTAGGGCCCGTCGGCCAGGGCGATCCGGGCGCCCTGGAGGAGGACGGACGCGCGGCCGGCGGTGGCCAGGTGCGGGGCGAGCGGGGCCAGCACCTCGTGCAGCTCGATGGCGAGGGTGGGGCCGCAGGCCTCGGCGGCCGGGTCGGTGCCGGAGCCGCGGCCGGTGTCGGCGGCCAGCACCTCGACGACCGTGAACAGCTGCTCCTGGGTGCAGTCGTCGAGCCCGGCGTCGCGCACGGTGGCGACGGCGGCCTCCAGGACCGTGCGGGAGGTGGTGCCCCCGGCGGCGAGGACGGCCAGGGTGACGGTGTGGACGGCCTCGCGGAGCATCGTGGAGAACCGGGTCGTGGTGGGGTGCTCCAGCGCCTCGGGGGCGTGGTGGGCCAGGCAGGCGGCGCACTCGACGACGGGCTCGGCCTCGCCCCGGCCGACCAGCGGGACTCCGAGGACGGTGAGACGGCGGCGGCCGGTGAGCCGGCGGTAGTTGCGGTCTCCCCCGCAGCACGGGCAGAAGAAGACGCCGTCGCCGACGGCGTCCCAGACCGTGCGAACGCCGCAGAGGACCGGCCTCAGAGCGCGTTGTCCTTTGGCTGACCGCACGTCGCACACCTCCGTAACGCTCCGGCAACACTGCCGTGTGTTGGACGTGATGTTAGCCACATTCGCGAGGGGGCGTCAGCCTCTTGGACGTCACAACTCCCGGATATGGCCGAACCCCGACCTCCCGGAGCGGGCGGTCGGGGTCCGGAACGAGCCGTTCGGCGTCAGCGGGCCGCGCGGTTGACGGCGGAGACGACCGCCTTCAGCGAGGCGCGGGTGGTGTTGGCGTCGATGCCGATGCCCCACAGGACCTTGCCGTCGATCGCGCACTCGATGTACGAGGCGGCCTGGGCGCTGGCTCCCTCGCTCATCGTGTGCTCGGTGTAGTCCAGCAGCCGGGCGTCGATGCCGATGGCCTGCAGCGCTTCGAAGAACGCCGAGATCGGGCCGTTGCCGGAACCGGTCAGGACGGTGTCGACGCCGTCCACGACGGCCTCGACGGTCAGGGTGTCCGTCCCGTCGGTGTCGGAGGTGGTCTGGCCGGAGCGCAGCTGGATACGCCCCCAACGCGCCCCCGCGTTCTCCGCGTTGGGCAGGTACTCGTCCTGGAAGGTGGACCAGATCTGGGTCGGGGTGACCTCGCCGCCCTCGGCGTCGGTCTTGGCCTGAATGATCCGGGAGAACTCGATCTGCATCCGGCGCGGCAGGTCCAGCTTGTGGTCGTTCTTCAGGACGTACGCGATACCGCCCTTGCCGGACTGCGAGTTGACCCGGATGACGGCCTCGTAGGAGCGGCCGACGTCCTTCGGGTCGATCGGCAGGTACGGCACGGCCCACTCGATGTCGTCGACCGTCTTGCCCTGGGCCGCCGCGTCCTTCTCCATCGCGTCGAAGCCCTTCTTGATGGCGTCCTGGTGGGAGCCGGAGAAGGCGGTGTAGACCAGATCGCCCGCGTAGGGGTGGCGCGGGTGGATCTCCATCTGGTTGCAGTACTCGCTGGTGCGGCGGATCTCGTCGATCTGCGAGAAGTCGATCTGGGGGTCGACGCCCTGGGAGAACAGGTTCATGCCCAGGGTGACCAGGTCGACGTTGCCGGTGCGCTCGCCCTGGCCGAACAGGCAGCCCTCGATCCGGTCGGCGCCGGCCATGATGGCCAGCTCGGCGGCGGCGACGGCGGTGCCCCGGTCGTTGTGCGGGTGGACCGACAGGCAGACGTGCTCGCGGCGGGTCAGGTTGCGGGACATCCACTCGAAGCGGTCCGCGTGGGTGGAGGGCGTGGAACGCTCCACGGTGGCGGGCAGGTTGAGGATGATCTCGCGGCCCTCCTCCGGCTGCCACACGTCGCAGACGGCCTCGCAGACCTCCAGGGCGAAGTCCAGCTCGGTGTCGGTGAAGATCTCCGGGCTGTACTGGTAGCCGAAGATCGTCTCGGGGCCCAGGATCTTCTCGGCGTACTCCATGACCAGCCGGGTGCCGTCCACCGCGATCTGCTTGACCTCTTCGCGCGAACCGCGGAAGACGACGCGGCGGAAGGTCGGGGCGGTGGCGTTGTACAGGTGGACGGTGGCCCGGTGGGCACCGGCCAGGGACTCCACGGTGCGCTCGATCAGCTCCTCGCGGGCCTGCGTCAGGACGGAGATCGTCACGTCCTCGGGGATCGCGCCCTCTTCGATGATGGAGCGTACGAAAGCGAAGTCGGTCTCGCCGGAGGACGGGAAGCCGACCTCGATCTCCTTGTAGCCCATCTTCACCAGCAGGTCGAACATCTCGCGCTTGCGGGCCGGGGACATCGGGTCGATCAGGGCCTGGTTGCCGTCGCGCAGGTCGGTGGACAGCCAGCGGGGCGCCGCGGTGATGCGGTTGTCGGGCCAGGAGCGGTCGGGGATGTCGACGGCCTCGTAGCGGCCGTACTTGTGGACCGGCATCCCGGAGGGCTTCTGCAGCTGCGTCGCGTTGGTGATCGGGGTGGGGCGGCCGACAGAATTACCGGCGGGATTCACGGTGGTCATGGCGTAGGGCTCCTCGGTCCAGCGGGGATCGGCCGACTGTGTCGCTGCAGCACCAGACTCCGCGGGGAGGGGGTCGGCCTACGACTACAGGCCCTCGCCGCGGCAGCTAAGAAGAAGCAGCCCGAAACGCATGATGCGACGAGCGTAACCGAGTGTGGCCCGTGGTGTCGGTCCGTATCAGTATGCGGGACCGGGCATCGATGACGGGTAAACAGTGACTCATCACTCCATTTCGTCAATCATGGTCGCAACCAGTGACAGCGTAGTGACGGAGTGCCACAGTCGTAGGTATGCACCTTCGAACCGACGGCGAGCTCAACCCCGTCTTCTGCACCATCGTTCCGCCCCACGTCCTCGACCACCTCTCCCGGTCCGCCGACGCCCGGCTCGCGGACCCGGCCCGCCGCACCCTGGCGGCCGACGCCCTGCGCCGTGACCGCCGCCGGATCACCGCGCTGGCCGCGACCCCGACCCGGCACACCGCCGGAGCGGTGCCCAGCAAGCCGCAGCGCATCCTGTACGACTGCGAGACGGGCACGACCCTGCCCGGCGTCAAGGTCCGCGAGGAGGGCGACAAGCCCACGTCCGACGCCAGCGTCAACCGCGCGTACGCCGGGCTCGGCGCCACCTTCGAGCTGCTCCTCTCGGCGTACGGGCGCAGCTCGATCGACGGCAAGGGCCTCCCGCTGATCGGCTCCGTGCACTACGGCCAGGAGTACAACAACGCGTTCTTCGACGGCGAGCAGATGGTCTTCGGGGACGGCGACGGCGAGATCTTCCTCGACTTCACCGTGGCGGTCGACGTGATCGCCCACGAACTGGCCCACGGCCTCACCCAGTACACCGCCAACCTGCGCTACGAGGGCCAGTCGGGCGCGCTCAACGAGTCCGTGTCCGACGTGATCGGCTCCCTGGTCAAGCAGTACTCGCTGGGCCAGAGCGCCGAGCAGGCCGACTGGCTGATCGGCGCCGGGCTGCTCGCGCCCCGGGTCAGCGGGGACGCGCTGCGCTCGATGAAGGCCCCGGGCACGGCGTACGACGACGACGTCCTCGGCAAGGACCCGCAGCCGGGCTCCATGGACGACTACATCGAGACGGAGGAGGACAACGGCGGCGTCCACCTCAACTCCGGCATCCCCAACCGCGCGTTCTACCTCCTGGCCACCGCGCTGGGCGGGAATTCCTGGGAGCGCGCCGGGCAGATCTGGTTCGACGTGCTGACCGGCGGCGAGCTGACGGCCACCGCGGACTTCGCGGAGTTCGCCCGGCTGACGGTCGCGGCGGCGGGCGCCCGCTTCGGCGAGGCGGACGAGCGGGAGGCGGTCCTCAAGGCCTGGTCGGAGGTGGGCGTTCCCACCCGGGCGTGACCCGGACCCGAGTGCCACGCCCGGGCGTGACCCGGCCTCCCAGCGCCCCACCCGGGCGTGACCCGGACCACCGAGCGCCGCGCCGACGGGCGGGGTTGAGTGTCCGTCCGGCCCCCGATAGACAGGACCCCATGCGCATTCAGGTCAGCCGGACCGGCGGCTTCGCCGGCATCGCCCGCCGCCATGAGGTCGACACGGAGGGCCGGGCGGACGCCGCGGAGTGGCGGTCCCTCGCCGACGAGGCGCTCGGCGCGGCGCGGGACACCCCGTCGGCCGGGGTGCCGGACGGCTTCCGGTACGCGATCACGGTCGACGGCCGCACCGTGTACTGCGCTGACCCCGATCTGACCGGGGCGCAGCGCACGCTGATCTCACGCGTCCTGAAAGAGGGCGCGTGAGATCAGCACCTAGGTCCTGTCGTCAAACTGCCGTCGCGCGGCAGGCGGCAGTTTGACGACAGGACCTGGGCACGGGAGGGATCAGAACCCCAGCTTCCGCAGCTGCTTCGGGTCGCGCTGCCAGTCCTTGGCGACCTTCACATGCAGGTCCAGGAAGACCGGTGTGCCGAGCAGCGCCTCGATGTGCTTGCGGGACTTGGTGCCGACGTCCTTCAGCCGCTTGCCCTTCGGGCCGATGATGATGCCCTTCTGGCTGGGCCGCTCGATGTAGACGTTGGCGTGGATGTCCAGCAGCGGCTTGTCCGCCGGGCGGTCCTCGCGGGGAAGCATCTCCTCGACGACGACCGCGATGGAGTGCGGCAGTTCGTCGCGTACGCCTTCCAGCGCGGCCTCGCGGATCAGCTCCGCGACCATGACCATCTCCGGCTCGTCGGTGAGGTCGCCCTCCGGGTAGAGCGGCGGGCTCTCGGGGAGCAGCGGGGCGATGAGGTCGGCCAGCAGGTCGACCTGCTTGTCCCCGACGGCGGAGACCGGCACGATCTCGGCCCACTCGAAGCCCAGCTCCTCCGCGAGCGCGGAGACGGCGAGGAGCTGTTCGGCCAGCGCCTTGGACTCGACCAGGTCGGTCTTGGTGATGATGGCGATCTTGGGGGTCTTCCTGATCCCCGCGAGCTCCTTGACGATGTACTTGTCGCCGGGGCCGAGCTTCTGGTCGGCGGGCAGGCAGAAGCCGATGACGTCGACCTCGGCCCAGGTGGTCCGCACGACGTCGTTGAGCCGCTCGCCCAGCAGCGTGCGCGGCTTGTGGAGGCCGGGGGTGTCGACCAGGATCAGCTGCGCGTCGTCCCGGTGCACGATGCCGCGCACGGTGTGCCGGGTGGTCTGCGGGCGGTTGGAGGTGATCGCCACCTTCTGACCGACGAGAGCGTTCGTGAGGGTGGACTTGCCCGCGTTGGGGCGGCCCACGAAGCAGGCGAAGCCGGCCCGGTGGGGGGAGGTGGTCTCCGCTTGCGGGGCAGCGGATTCTTGGTTCGGTCGAGCGCTCATGGCGACCATTCTCCCCGATCCCGGCGGCGCTCTCGTACAGCGGTACGCCGGGACGCGCCGGAGCCGCCGGGCGCGGCGGCCGCCGGAGCGCTCGCTCAGCCCGCCGTGACGCGTACGCGCAGGGTGCCGTCCGGGCCCGCGAGCAGCACCGGGGTGTCCGGTCCGCCCAGGTCCCGCACCGCGGCCCGGTCGTCGTCGGAGGGGGTCTCGGCGGCGGAGACGACGGCCGCCGCCTCCAGCGAGGTGGCGCCGCTGGCCACGGCCATGGCGACGGCGGTCTGCAGCGCGCTGAGCTTCAGCGACTCCAGCGCCACCGTGCCCGCGACATACGTACGTCCCGTCTCGTCGCGTACGGCCGCGCCCTCGGGCACCCCGTTGCGGGCGCGGGCGCTGCGCGCCAGGGTGACGATCTTGCGGTCCTCGGCGTCGAGGTCGGTGGTGTCGGTCATGGCACGAGCATACGAAGCGGGCGGCGGGCCCGCGCAGGTCACCCCGGCACGGGGCGGGGCACTCACCCCGGCACCGGATACATCGAGCCGCGCCGGCCCTCGGGCGAGGCGAGCCACTGGAGCCGGGCCTCGCAGCCGGTGTCGGGCAGCGGGGTGTGCAGCACGATCACCAGGTCCGGCCGGGCGGGCACCCGCAGCTGGGTGGCCTCCAGGCAGAGCCGGCCGACGAGCGGGTGCGGCGGCGGGTGGCGTTCGGCAACCTGGGCGGTCTGGTGACCTTCTCGGTGATGAGCACGGTCGTCTTCGTCCTGACCCTGTACCTCCAGGAGGTCCTGCACCTCTCGCCGTTCGCCACCGGGCTGGTCTTCGGGGTCCAGGGGCTGCTGTCGGTGGTGGCGGGGATGTTCGCGGCGAGGGTGATCGGCCGGGTCGGCGCCCGCCGGACGCTGGCCCTGTCCCTCATCGGCCAGGGGCTGTTCATCGGCGTGCTGCTGGGCCTGGGCGCGGATTCGGGGGTGTGGCTGGCGACAGTGGCGGTGTCGCTGGCGAGCATGTTCCATCTGGGCGCGATCATCGCGTACGGGCTGACCGTGACGTCGGGCGTCCCGAACGACGAGCAGGGCCTGGCGACCGGCCTGGTCACCACGACCCAGCAGGTGGGTCTGACGGTCGGTATCCCGCTGCTGGGAGTGCTGGCGACCACGCAGGACTCGCTGTTCGACGGCGTACGGACGGTGGTGGCGGGTCGCCGCGGCGATCCTGCTGGCGGCGGGCGCGGTGGTGGCGGCCGGGATGCGCCGGAGCTGACCTCCCTGGCGGTACGAGAACGGGCCCGCTCCCCACGGGGGAGGAGCGGGCCCGTCCTCGTCCTGTTCAGGGCCTGTCCAGGCGGAGCCTCTCCGCTTTCGGGAGTCCGGCGACCACCAGGTCGTAGGAGTCCTCGATCATCTCGCGCAGCAGCCGGTCGGGGACGCCGGAGACGGTGACGGTGTTCCAGTGCCGCTTGCTCATGTGCCAGCCGGGCACGATCGCGGTGTGCGTCTCGCGCAGCCGGATCGCCTCGTCGGGGTCGCACTTGAGGTTGACGGTGAGCGGGCGGGCGTCCAGGGCGGTGAGGGCGAACATCTTGCCGAGCACCTTGAAGACCGAGGTCTCCGGGCCGAACGGGAACTCCTCCATGCTCGCGTTGAACTCCAGGCAGAAGGCCCGCAGCCGCTCCGGCGTCATTCCGCTTCCTTCTCCTCGGGTTCCTGGGGCTCGGGCTCCACGAGCACCGTGACGATCTTGTTCCGGCGGCCCGCCGGGGACTCCGCGGTGAGCCGGAGCCGGCGCTGGTCCGGCAGCTCGACGACGGCGGAGGCACCGGCGATCGGGACCCGGCCGAGCGCCTTGGCGAGCAGGCCGCCGACGGTCTCCACGTCCTCGTCGTCGTACTCGTCGAGCCCGAAGAGGTCGCCGAGGTCCCCGATGTCGAGGCGGGCGGTGACCCGGTAGGAGCCGTTCTCCAGCTCCTGGACGGGCGGCAGCTCCCGGTCGTACTCGTCGGTGATCTCGCCGACGATCTCCTCCAGGATGTCCTCGATGGTGACGATGCCCGCGGTGCCGCCGTACTCGTCGATGACGACCGCGACATGGCTGCGGTCCTGCTGCATCTCGCGCAGCAGGTCCCCGGCGTTCTTGGTGTCGGGGACGAAGGCGGCGGGGCGCATCGCGGTGGAGACGGGGTCGGCCTCGGACTCGCGGTTGATGTGCGTCTTGCGGACGAGGTCCTTCAGATAGACGATCCCGACGACGTCGTCCTCGTTCTCGCCGGTGACCGGTATCCGGGAGAAGCCGGAGCGCAGGGCGAGGGTGAGGGCCTGGCGGATCGTCTTGTAGCGCTCGATGGCGACGAGGTCGGTGCGCGGCACCATGACCTCGCGGACCAGGGTGTCGCCCAGCTCGAAGACCGAGTGCACCATGCGGCGCTCGTCGTCCTCGATCAGCGACTCCGCCTCGGCGAGGTCGACCATCGCGCGCAGCTCGGCCTCGCTGGCGAACGGGCCCTTGCGGAACCCCTTGCCCGGGGTCAGGGCGTTGCCGACGAGGATCAGCAGCTGCGGGATCGGGCCCATGATCCTGGCCAGCGGCAGCAGGACGTACGCCGAGGCCGTGGCCGTGTTCAGCGGGTGCTGGCGGCCGATCGTGCGCGGGGAGACGCCGATGGCGACGTAGGAGACGAGGACCATCACGCCCATGGCGACGGCCAGCGCCTCCCAGGTCTCGGGGAACTCCTGGAGGCAGACGTAGGTGACGAGGACCCCGGCCGACATCTCGCAGGCGACCCGCACCAGCAGGGCGACGTTGAGATAGCGGGTCGGGTCGGCCGCGATCTGCGCGAGCTTCGCGCTGCCGCGCCGGCCGGACCGGACCGCCTCGTCCGCCCGGAAGCTGGAGGTGCGGGCGATACCGGCCTCGGCACAGGCGGCCAGCCAGCCGACCATGACCAGCAGGACGGCGCCGACGATCAACGGGGCGCTCACGAGACGGTGGGGGCGGGGGACGCGCCGGTGAGCCCGTGCTCGCCGCGCCAGCCGTCCACGATGGCGGCCTGGAGACCGAACATCTCGGCCTTCTCGTCCGGCTCCTCGTGGTCGTACCCCAGCAGGTGCAGCACCCCGTGGACGGTCAGGAGCTGGAGCTCCTCGTCCATGGAGTGCTGCGTCGGGGCCTCTTCGCCCTGCTTCTTCGCGACCTCCGGGCAGAGCACGATGTCACCGAGGAGCCCCTGCGGGGGCTCCTCGTCGTCCTTGGCCGGCGGACGCAGCTCGTCCATCGGGAAGGACATGACATCGGTCGGACCGGGGAGGTCCATCCACTGGATGTGCAGCTGCTCCATGGCGTCGGTGTCCACCACGATCACCGAGAGCTCGGACAGCGGGTGGATCCGCATCCGGGCCAGTGCGTAGCGGGCGATGTCGAGGATCGCCTGCTCGTCGACCTCGGTTCCGGACTCGTTGTTGACGTCGATCGACATGGTGCGCTGCGGCTACTTCCCTTTTCGGCGGTCGCTTCGGCCGTCCTGGCGGCCTTCCGCCCGACCGTCCTGCTGACCGTTTCGGCTGTCGTACTTCTCGTACGCGTCGACGATACGGCCGACGAGCTTGTGCCGGACGACATCCTGGGAGGTGAGGCGGGAGAAGTGCACGTCCTCCACACCCTCCAGGATCTCCTGGACCTGCCGCAGCCCGCTCTTGGTGCCGCTCGGCAGGTCGACCTGGGTGATGTCACCGGTGATGACGATCTTGGAGTCGAAGCCGAGGCGGGTGAGGAACATCTTCATCTGCTCGGCGCTGGTGTTCTGCGCCTCGTCGAGAATGATGAAGGCGTCATTCAAGGTCCTGCCGCGCATGTACGCCAGGGGCGCGACCTCGATCGTGCCCGCCGCCATCAGCCGCGGGATCGAGTCGGGGTCGAGCATGTCGTGCAGCGCGTCGTAGAGCGGGCGCAGATACGGGTCGATCTTGTCGAACAGGGTGCCCGGCAGGAAGCCGAGCCGCTCCCCCGCCTCGACCGCGGGCCGGGTCAGGATGATCCGGCTGACCTGCTTGGACTGCAGGGCCTGGACCGCCTTGGCCATGGCCAGGTAGGTCTTGCCCGTACCGGCGGGACCGATGCCGAACACGATCGTGTGCTCGTCGATCGCGTCCACGTACCGCTTCTGGTTGAGCGTCTTGGGGCGGATGGTGCGGCCGCGGTTGGAGAGGATGTTCTGCGTGAGCACCTCGGCAGGCGTCTCGCCCTGGGGGTCTCCCTGTCCGTTGCCGGCCGCCCTGAGCATGGCGATCGACCGTTCCACTGCGTCCTCCGTCATCGGCGCTCCGGTGCGGAGCACGAGCATCATCTCGTCGAACAGGCGTTGGATGAGAGCGACGTCCGCGACCTCGCCCGTGGCACTGATCTCGTTGCCCCGGACATGGATGTCGGCCGCCGGGAAAGCCTCTTCGATCACGCGCAACAGCGAGTCGCCCGATCCGAGGAGCATCACCATGGGATGTGCGGCCGGGATCCTGATCTGGGCACGCGCCTGCGGCTGTGTGGGTGACTGAGTCATGGGCCGGCCCTATGGCCTGCGCATACCTCCCGTTGCAGGGTTCTCGCTGCTCGACAACCTCTGGATTACCAAGCCTACGACCTGGCAGTGACAACACCGAGGGGTTTTACCGTCCGTGTGTACGACGCGGCCCGGCGCCCGCGTGTGCGACCGGCCGCCGCCCGCTCACTGGCGGAAGCCGATCGTGGGCACGGCGCGCCGCAGCGGCCAGGCTCGGGCCGTGGCCGGCAGCAGGTCGTCCAGGAAGGCGTAGCGCTCCAGGGCGGCCGGGTCCTGGCGGTCGCAGGTGCGGATCAGCTGCCACCAGGCGGCGATCTCGGCCCAGCCGGGGGCGGAGAGCGAGCCGCCGAACTCCTGGACCGAGAGCGCGGCGGTGAGCCCGGCGAAGGCGAGCCGGTCGGCGAGCGGCCAGTCGGCGAGGGTGCCGGTCACGAAACCGGCGACGAAGACGTCCCCCGCCCCGGTCGGGTCGAGCGCCTCCACCTCGATGGCGGGCACCGCCGCGGCGGTGCCGGTGCGGCCGTCGACGGCGTACGCACCCTCCGCGCCGAGGGTGACCACGGCGAGCGGGACGCGTTCGGCGAGCGCGTGCGCGGCGGCGCGGGGGCAGTCGGTACGGGTGTAGCGCATCGCCTCCTCCGCGTTGGGCAGGAACGCCTCGCAGTGCGCCAGGTCGGGCAGGGCGTCCAGGTCCCAGCGGCCGGTCTCGTCCCACCCGACGTCGCCGAAGACCAGCGCACCGTCCCGGGCGGCGGTGGCCACCCAGGGCTCGCTCCGGCCCGGGGCGAGCGAGGCGATGGCGGCGCGGGCGCGCGGCGGGCACTGCGGGAAGACCGGGGCGGCGGCTGCGGTGGAGGTTCCGGTCCCGGTGGCCCCTGCCCTTCCGGTCCCGGTGGCCCCTGCCCGGCTTCCGGTTCCGGTGGCCCCTGCCCGGCTTCCGGTCCCGGCGTCGGGAGCCGGGGCGGGGGCCTCGTGGCCGTGCGAGACCATCGTGCGCTCGCCTTCGTACGCCATGGAGACGGTGACCGGGGAGTGCCAGCCGGGGACGGTGTGCGACATCGACAGGTCGATGCCCTCGCCCTGTTCCAGGGCGTCCCAGCAGTACTCGCCGTAGTGGTCGTCCCCGAAGGCGGCGGCGAGGGAGGTGTGCAGCCCGAGGCGGGCGAGGGCGGTGGCCATGTTGGCGACGCCGCCGGGGCTGGAGCCCATCCCCCGGGCCCAGGACTCGGTGCCGCGCACGGGGGCGCTGTCGAGGCCCGTGAAGATGATGTCGAGGAAGACCGGGCCCGTCAGGAAGACGTCGCAGGCGGGGTCGCGCGGGGCGCGCAGCGCCTCCAGCGGGTCGATGCCCGGAGTGTCTGTGCTCACCGTGCGCTCCCGGGGTCGTGCGGCGGATCGCGGCGGGATCCGGACCGTGTGAGGTGCGGTCAGTCTGCCCGATCCGCGGAGGGGAACGCAGTGTCCGCGCCCATGTGTTCGCAGCACGCCTGACCTGCATAAACATGCGCTAATACCCGGTGTTCGACTGCATAAACGCATAAGTGACTCAGATCACATCAGGGCGGCTTTCGGGGAGCCGGAAGCGCTTGATACAAATTGCCCCGCGAGCACCTTCGGGGACGTTGTCCGACGAGAGCCGCAATCCCCTGGCACAGCGCCATACCTCCCGCAGCACCCCCATGCCTTCCCGCAGTACCCCTTGCCTTGCCTCCCCCTGCCTTCGCGCAGGACCCCGCCCTACCTCCCGCTGCCTTCCCGCAGCGCCCCGTCCTACCTCCCCTTGCCCTCCCGCAGTACCGCGCCCTACCTCCCCCTTGCCTTTTCGCCGTACCCCCCTCCCCTCCCCCCCGCCTGCTCAGGCATGTCTTCAGGAACGCCCATGTCCTCGCGCCCTGGTGCCGCGTGGCCCCTGGTGGCCGTGTTCACCGCCGGTTACCTCGCCTCCTATCTCCTCCCCACCGTCGTCGGCCGGCTCAGCGCCCATCTCGGGCTGAGTCCCGCCCAGGCCGGTCTGGTCGGCAGCGCCCTGCTCCTCAGCTCGGCCGGCGCCGGCTTCGCCCTGGCGGGCCGGGTCGAGCGGTTCGGGGCCCGCACCCCCGCCCGCGCCGGACTGATACTTGCCGCCGTCGGCTACGGCTGTGCCGCGCTCGCCGGATCCGTACCGCTGGTGGTGTTCGGTGTGATGGTCGGCGGCTTCGGCTCGGGCACGGCGACGGCGGTCGCGGCATCCGGGATCGCCGCCCGGCGCGACCCGCACCGGACCTCCTCGCTCGGACTGCTCACCGTCTCCGCCACGGCGGGTGTCCTCTACCTGACGATCCCTCATCTCGGCGGCGGCCACCGGCTTCCCTTCGCCGCGATCGCCCTGGTCGCCCTGCTCGTCTGGCCCGCGACCGCCCGGCTCGACGGTGCGCGGACGGCGGAGGAGACCAGCTCGCCGATCACCGGCCGGCTGCCGCACCGCCGCTCCGGGCTCGTCCTGGCGGGCGGCATGCTCGTCTGGTCCATGGCCCAGAACGCGCTGTGGGGCGTGAGCAGCCGCATCGGCCTCGACCAGGCGGGGCTGTCCGAGGTCACCGTCGGCGCGGTGTTCGCCGCCGCGCTCGGTGCGGGGCTGCTCGGGGTGACCGGTGCCGGGCTGCTCGGCGCACGGCTCGGCCGGGCGGTGCCGATCGGGCTCGGGACCGTGGTCATCGCCGCGAGCATCGTGCTCAGCTCGTCGGCCCGGGACCTCGGCTCGTTCGCGACCGGCGAGATCATGTGGAACACCGTCTACCCGGTGGTCCTCTCCTACCTGATCGGTCTCGCCGCCTCCCTCGACATACGCGGCCGCTGGGCGGTGCTGGCGGGCTCGGCCTCTTCGATAGGGGTGGCCTGCGGCCCGCTGCTGGGGAGCGTGCTCTCCGAGGAGGCCGGCTATCCGGCGATGGGGCTGATCCTCGGGGCGGCCACCCTGCTGGTCGCCGCCCCGGTGACCGCCGTGGCGCTGCACACCGGCGGCCGTCCGCTGGTGCCCGGTTCGGTACGCCGTCGCGGTGGCGCCCCGGCCGCGCTGCTCGCCGCCACCACCGGCGGCCTGTCCGGCGCGGTGCCGAAGCTCGGCTCGCCGGAGCAGGCCGTCACGGAACTGCGCGTACGGCGCAGGCGGCTGGTGCGCAGCGCGATCCGGACGGCCGGTCCGGACGGCGGTTCCGGTCAGTCGAACGCGTACGCCTCGACCTCGGCCAGGTAGCGCGCCCGGCGCTCCTCGTCGTGGTCGAGGAAGGCCGCCTCGAAGGAGTTGCGGGCCAGGGTGCGCAGCTGCTCCGGGTCCAGGGCGAGCGCGTCGCGGACGGCGTCGAAGTTGTCTCCGGCGTACCCGCCGAAGTAGGCGGGGTCGTCGGAGTTGACGGTGCAGTGCAGTCCGGCGGCCAGCATCGCGGGCAGCGGGTGGTCGGTCAGCGTGTCGACCGTCCGCAGCCGTACGTTGGAGAGCGGGCAGAGCGTGAGCGGCACCCGGTCGGCGACCAGCCGTGCCACCAGTTCCGGGTCCTCCATGCAGCGCAGCCCGTGGTCGACGCGCTCGACGCCGAGGATGTCGAGGGCCTCCCGGATGTACTCCGGCGGGCCCTCCTCCCCCGCGTGGGCCACCTTGCGCAGGCCGAGCGCGGTGGCCGCCTCGTACACCTCGCGGAACTTGGCGGGCGGGTGGCCGACCTCGGCGGAGTCCAGGCCGATGGCGCTGATCCGGTGGAGATAGGGCTTGGCCGCGTCGAGGGTGCCGAGGGCCGATTCGGCGGACAGGTCGCGCAGGAAGCACAGGATGAGCTGGGTGGAGACGCCGTGGGTCTCCTCGCTGCGCTCCAGCGCGCGGCCGAGCCCTTCGATGACCGTGCCGATGGGGACGCCCCGGGCTGTGTGGGCCTGCGGGTCGAAGAAGATCTCGGCGTGCCGGACGCCCTGGGCGGCGGCCCGGGCGAGGTAGGCGTCGGCGAGTTCGGCGAAGTCGTCCTCGGTGCGCAGGACGGCCATCAGCGCGTAGTAGAGGTCCAGGAAGGACTGGAGGTCGTCGAACTGGTAGGCGGCGCGCAGTTCTTCGGTGGTGGCGTAGGGCAGGGTCACCCCGTTGCGTTCCGCGAGGGCGAAGGCCAGCTCGGGTTCGAGGGTGCCTTCGATGTGGAGGTGGAGTTCGGCCTTGGGGAGGTGCACGGTGTCTCGCAAACGGTGGTGCTGGTGGGGTCAGTGGTGCCGGGTGGGGACCGGGACGCGGATGAGGTCCTGGGCGACGGTGAGTTCGCCGTCGAACCCGGCGGCGCGGGCCTGGGTCTCGAAGAGCTCCGGGTCGCTGTAGCGCTGGGAGAAGTGGGTCAGCACGAGGTGACGGACGCCGGCCTCCTTCGCGACCCGGGCGGCCTGTCCGGCGGTCAGGTGGCCGTGGTCGACGGCGAGTTTCTCGTCCTCGTCGAGGAAGGTCGACTCGATGACGAGCATGTCGCAGCCCTCGGCGAGCGCGTACACCCCGTCGCAGAGCCGGGTGTCCATGACGAACGCGAACCGCTGCCCGCGCCGGTGCTCGGAGACCTGCTCCAGGGTGACGCCGCCGAAGGAGCCCTCGCGCTGGAGGCGGCCCACGTCCGGTCCTGCGATGCCGTGCTCCGTGAGCAGGGCGGGCAGCATACGGCGGGTGTCGGGCTCGGTGAGGCGGTAGCCGTACGACTCGACGGGGTGCGAGAGCCGATGGCTGTCCAGGGTGTACGCGGGGGTGGTGGCGAGGATTCCGCCGTCCCCGGCGACCGGCTCCTGGGCAAGCGCGACGGTCTCGCGGTAGGCGGTGGCGTACCGCAGCCGGTCGAAGAAGTGCTGCCCGCTCGCCGGGTAGTGGGCGGTGACCGGGTGCGGCACCTGGTCCAGGTTGATCCGCTGGATCACCCCGGCGAGCCCGAGGGAGTGGTCGCCGTGGAAGTGGGTGACGCAGATCCGGTGGATGTCGTGCGCGGCGACCCCGGCCCTCAGCATCTGGCGCTGGGTGCCCTCACCGGGGTCGAAGAGGATGCCCTCGCCGTCCCAGCGCAGCAGATAGCCGTTGTGGTTGCGGTGCCGGGTGGGGACCTGGCTGGCGGTGCCGAGCACCACCAGCTCGCGTACGGACATGGGGAAACGCTCCTGCGCTGCTGCTGTACGGGAAGGGTTATCCGGGGGGCCACTGGAGGCCGCGGCCGCCCAGGACGTGGGCATGCGCGTGGAAGACGGTCTGGCCGGCTCCGGACCCGGTGTTGAAGATGACCCGGTAGCCGGTGGAGTCGATCTTCTCGTCGGCGGCGACCGCTCCGGCCTCGGTCAGCACGTCGGCGGCGATCTTCGGCTCGGCGGCGGCGAGGGAGGCGGCGTCCGGGTAGTGGACCTTGGGGATGACCAGGACGTGGGTCGGGGCCTGCGGGTTGATGTCGCGGAAGGCGACGGTGGTCTCGCTCTCGCGGACGATGGTCGCCGGGATGTCCCCCGAGACGATCTTGCAGAACAGGCAGTCGGACTGCGGCTCTCCCGCCATGGCGCCGGGCCTCCTCATTCGCTGATGATCAGTACGGCTCATGCTAGAGCCTCTTGCCGGGCCGCCGGGCACGGTTCATGCCTGCGGCACGGTGCGTCCCGGCAGCGGTTCATCCCCAGCGGCCGGTGCGTCCCAGCAGCAGCGCGGTCGCCGCCGTCCCCGCCGTGACGTACGCAGCACGCTGCGGCCGAGCCGGTAGGGCGCCCGCCTCGGCGAAGGCGGCGAGCTCCTGCGGGGAGACGCCTCCCTCGGGGCCGACGACGAGCACGATCGTGCCCTCGGCCGGGAGTTCGGCGGTGGCGAGCGGAGTGCTGTCGTGGTCGCGGTCCTCGTGGAGGACCCCGGCGAAGTCGGCTCCGGCGAGCAGGGCCGCGACCTGCTTGGTCGTCATGGCCTCGGCCACCTCGGGGAAGCGCACCCGGCGGGACTGCTTGCCCGCCTCGCGTGCCGTGCTGCGCCACTTCGTCAGGGCCTTCGCGCCCCGGTCGCCCTTCCACTGGGTGATGCAGCGGGCCGCCTGCCAGGGCACGATCGCGTCGACGCCGGTCTCGGTCATCGTCTCGACGGCCAGCTCGCCCCGGTCCCCCTTGGGGAGCGCCTGGACGACGGTGATCCGGGGCGTGGGCTCCGGCTCCTCCTGGACGCCCGCGGGGAGCGTGACGGTGAGGC
Organism: Streptomyces globisporus C-1027; assembly: GCF_000261345.2. NCBI lineage: Bacteria > Bacillati > Actinomycetota > Actinomycetes > Kitasatosporales > Streptomycetaceae > Streptomyces > Streptomyces globisporus. The sequence goes on from NZ_CP013738.1 coordinate 2,421,649, forward strand.
GGTCCTTGCCCTCGGCGGAGCGGACCTCGCCCTCCGCCCAGTGGCCGAGTCCGTCGGTCAGGACGACGTCCTCGCCCGGCTGGAGCCGCTTGACGGAGACGGCGTGCCGCCCCTCGGGCCCTTCCAGGACGAACTCCGTTCCGGTGGGCATCCGTTCGACGACGAAGACCGGTGCGGTCACCGGGGGCTCCTCATGCTCAGGGCCGCCCGGGCGGCCTCCAGTTCGGCGGCGAGCAGTTCGATGAGCTCGCCCGCGGGCAGTTCGCGGGCCATCCGGTGGCCCTGTCCGGCCCACAGGGCCATGCCCTGGGCGTCCCCGGCCTTGGCGGCGGCCTGGCGCAGTCCGCTGGTGACGTAGTGGACCTGGGGGTAGGCGGCGGGGGCGTACGGGCCGTGTTCGCGGACGAAGCGGTTGACCAGGCCGCGGGCGGGCCGCCCGGAGAAGGCGCGGGTCAGCTCGGTGCGGACGAACAGGGGGTTGGTCAGGGCCTGCTTGTGCAGCAGGTGCGCGCCGGACTCGGGGCAGACCAGGAAGGCGGTGCCGAGCTGGGCGGCGTCCGCGCCCGCCGCGAGGACTGCGGCGATCTGGGAGCCGCGCATCAGGCCGCCGGTGGCGACGATCGGGATCTGCACGGTCTCGCGGACCTGGGTGACGAGGGAGAGCAGCCCGGTGCCGGTCTGGTCGACCTGCGGGTCGTCGCGGTGGGTGGACTGGTGGCCGCCCGCCTCGACGCCCTGGACGCAGACGGTGTCGGCGCCCGCCCACTGGGCGCTCTGGGCCTCCTCGGCGGAGGTGACCGTGACGATGGTGTGCGTCCCCGCGCGGGCGAAGGCGTCCAGGGTGTCGCGGGTGGGGCAGCCGAAGGTGAAGGAGACGACCGGGACCGGGTCGTCCAGCAGGATCGCGACCTTCGCCTCGTAGCCGTCGTCGCCGCTGCTGTCCGGGTCGCCGAGCGGGGTCTCGTACCAGGCGGCCTCGCCGGCGAGCTGGTGGCGGTAGACCTCGACGGCGCTGGGGTCGGCGAGTGCGGGCTGCGGCATGAAGAGGTTCACGCCGAACGGGCCGGAGGTGAGCCGGCGGAGCTGTTTGATCTCGTTGTACATCCCGTCCGCCGTCTTGTACCCGGCGGCCAGGAATCCGAGCCCGCCGGCTTCGGCGACGGCGGCGGCGAGCTGGGGACCGGACGCGCCGCCCGCCATGGGGGCCTGCACGATCGGATACCGGCAGAGATCGGTCAACTCGGAGGACATGAGCGCATCGTGCCACGTCCCGTGCACGGGGCCGAATCAGCCAGCCGACGGCCTGACCGGTTCTCCCGCCGAACGCCGCACCGCCCGCCGGTGGAGAACCGGCGGGCGGTGCGGTGAAAGGCCAAAAGCGGTTCAGCGGCCGTTGAACGCGTCCTTCAGACGGGAGAAGAGGCCCTGCTGACCTGGCTGGAATTGACCCAGGGGTCGTTCCTCGCCGCGCAGCTTGGCCAGCTCCCGCAGCAGCCGCTCCTGCTCGGGGTCGAGCTTGGACGGGGTGATCACCTCGACGTGCACGATCAGGTCGCCCCGGCCGCCACCGCGCAGATGCGTGATCCCGCGTCCGTGCAGGGGGACGGACTGGCCGGACTGGGTGCCGGGCCGGATGTCGATCTCCTCCAGGCCGTCCAGCGTCTCCAGCGGGCACTTGGTGCCGAGGGCCGCGGCCGTCATGGGGATCGTGACCGTGCAGTGCAGATCGTCGCCGCGCCGCTGGAAGACGGCGTGCGGCAGCTCGTGGATCTCCACGTACAGGTCGCCGGGCGGGCCGCCGCCGGGGCCGACCTCGCCCTCTCCGGCGAGCTGGATACGGGTGCCGTTGTCGACGCCCGCCGGGATCTTGACCGTGAGCGTGCGCCGCGAGCGGATGCGGCCGTCGCCGGCGCACTCCGGACACGGGGTCGGCACGACGGTGCCGAAGCCCTGGCACTGCGGGCAGGGCCGCGAGGTCATGACCTGGCCCAGGAAGGACCGGGTGACCTGCGAGACCTCACCGCGTCCGCGGCACATGTCACAGGTCTGGGCGGAGGTGCCGGGGGCCGCGCCCTCGCCGCTGCAGGTGTTGCAGACGACAGCCGTGTCGACCTGGATGTCCTTGGTGGTGCCGAAGGCCGCCTCGTTGAGGTCGATCTCCAGCCGGATCATGGCGTCCTGGCCGCGCCGGGTCCGCGAACGGGGCCCGCGCTGCGCGGCGTTGCCGAAGAAGGCGTCCATGATGTCGGAGAAGTTGCCGAAGCCGCCGGCTCCGAAACCGCCCGCACCGCCGCCTCCGCCGTTCGCGGAGAGCGGGTCGCCGCCGAGGTCGTAGACCTGCTTCTTCTGCGGGTCCGAGAGCACCTCGTAAGCGGCGTTGATCTCCTTGAACCGCTCCTGGGTCTTCGGGTCCGGGTTGACATCCGGGTGCAGCTCGCGGGCGAGCCGACGGAATGCCTTCTTGATCTCGTCCTGAGATGCGTCGCGGCGCACGCCGAGTACGGCGTAGTAGTCCGTGGCCACTTACGACTCCGCCAGGATCTGTCCGACGTAACGTGCCACTGCGCGTACCGCTCCCATCGTTCCGGGGTAGTCCATGCGGGTCGGTCCGACCACGCCGAGTTTGGCGACTGCCTCGTCGCCCGAACCGTAGCCGACCGCGACGACGGACGTGGAGTTGAGCCCCTCGTGGGCGTTCTCGTGCCCGATCCGTACGGTCATGCCGGAGTCCGTGGCCTCACCGAGCAGCTTCAGCAGGACGACCTGCTCCTCCAGTGCTTCCAGCACCGGCCGGATCATCACCGGGAAGTCGTGTCCGAAGCGGGTGAGGTTGGAGGTGCCGCCGATCATCAGCCGCTCCTCCGTCTCCTCGACGAGTGTTTCGAGGAGGGTGGAGAGAACCGTGGAAACCGTCCCCCGGTCCTCGCTGTCGAAGGATTCCGGCAGCTCCTGCACCAGGCGCGGGACATCCGCGAAGCGTCGTCCGACGACCCGGCTGTTCAGCCGGGCCCGCAGATCCGCCAGCGATGTCTCACCGAACGGCGCAGGGCAGTCGATCATACGCTGTTCGACCCGGCCGGTGTCCGTGATCAGGACCAGCATCAGCCGGGCGGGGGCGAGCGAGAGCAGTTCCACGTGCCGCACCGTCGAGCGGGTCAGCGAGGGGTACTGCACGACGGCGACCTGCCGGGTCAGCTGCGCGAGCAGCCGCACCGTCCGGCCGACCACGTCGTCGAGGTCGACCGCGCCGTCGAGGAAGTTCTGGATGGCCCGGCGCTCGGGCGAGGACAGCGGCTTGACGCCCGCGAGCTTGTCGACGAAGAGGCGGTACCCCTTGTCGGTGGGGATGCGCCCCGCGCTCGTGTGCGGCTGGGCGATGAAGCCCTCGTCCTCCAGCACCGCCATGTCGTTGCGGACGGTGGCCGGGGAGACGCCCAGCCGGTGCCGCTCGGTCAGCGCCTTGGAGCCGACGGGCTCCTCCGTGCCGACGTAGTCCTGGACGATGGCGCGCAGCACTTCGAGTCTGCGTTCGCTGAGCATCGCGCACACCTCCAGCTGTCCGTCTCCGGTCCCCGACTGGCACTCGGTGCGTACGAGTGCCAGCAATCCCGTCGTCAGTGTACGGGGGTGGGGTGGGGCCTGGGCAAGGGCGACCGGCCGCCCCGCCCCGGGACCGCGCTGGTCGTTGCCGATAGCGTCCTGGTATGGACGTCGCTTGGGAAGACTTCGGGTGGGAGCGGTTGGGCAATGGTGTCGGCCGGAGGCGGCTCCCGGGCTGGGACGCCACCGTCGCGCTGGTCGCCGGCGCGGAGGGGGTGCTGCTGTACGACACCGGCTCGACGCTGCGCGAGGGTGTGGAGCTGCGGCGGCAGGCCGAGGCGCTGCTCGGCCGCAGGGTGACGCATATCGCACTGAGCCACCCCCATTTCGATCATGTGCTGGGCACGGCGGCGTTCGCCGGGGTGCGGGTGTACGGCTCGGCGGGGCTCACCGCCCTGCTGCGGGAGGGGGAGCAGGCGCTGTACGGGGACGCCGTGCGGCAGGGCGTCCCGGAGGACGAGGCGGCCCGGTCGGCGGACACGCTGGTGGTCCCGCGCCAGGAGGTGCACGGCGAGCGGACGCTCGATCTGGGCGGCGGCCGCCGGGTACTGCTGGCCGATCTCGGCCCCGCCCACAGCAGCCACGACCTCGCGGTGCTGGTGCCGGGCTCGGACGGCGAGCCTCCGGTGGTGCTCTGCGGCGATCTGGTCGAGGAGTCGGGCGATCCGCAGGCGGGCCCGGACGCGGCGCCCGGACGCTGGCCGGCCGCGCTGGAGAGGCTGCTGGAGCTGGGCGGCGAGAACGCCCTGTACGTACCGGGGCACGGGGCGGTGGTGGACGCGGCGTTCGTCCGGAAGCAACGGGCGGCGCTGGCGGAGCGGTTCGCGACGGCGTGAGCGTCTTCGCGGCGGCGTCGAGGACGTTCCCGGCGGCGTGAGGATCTCCTCTGCGGCGGCGAGGACTTTCGCGGCGGTGTGACCATCTCCTCGGCGGTGTCGAGGATCTTCCCGGCGGCGTGAGGTTCTTCACGGCGGCGGGCCGATTATCGTCGGGCCATGCGCAGCTACCAGCCGGACCTGACCCCGCCGTGGAAGCGGTCCGCCCCCGTGCCCGAGGTGCCCGCCGAACCCGATCTGGTCGTGGAGGAGGTCGCCACCGGCTTCTGCGGGGCGGTGATCCGCTGCGAGAAGACCGCCCAGGGGCCGACGGTGACCCTGGAGGACCGGTTCGGCAAGCACCGGGTGTTCCCGATGGAGCCGCGCGGCTTCCTGCTGGAAGGCAAGGTGGTCACGCTGGTGCGCCCGGGCCCCGGCGGCCCGGTGCGTCCCACGCGTACGGCCTCCGGTTCGGTGGCGGTGCCCGGCGCGCGGGCCCGGGTGGCGCGGGCCGGGCGGATCTATGTGGAGGGCCGGCACGACGCGGAGCTGGTGGAGCGGGTGTGGGGCGACGACCTGCGCATCGAGGGCGTCGTCGTGGAGTACCTGGAGGGCGTCGACGACCTTCCGGTGATCGTCGGGGAGTTCGGGCCGGGGCCGGACGCGCGGCTCGGGGTGCTGGTGGACCATCTGGTGCCCGGCTCCAAGGAGTCCCGGATCGCGGCTCAGGTGACCGGTGACCATGTGCTGGTGGTGGGGCACCCCTACATCGACGTGTGGGAGGCGGTGAAGCCGTCCTCGGTGGGGATCGACGCCTGGCCGGTGGTGCCGAGGGGCCAGGACTGGAAGACGGGTGTGTGCCGGGCGCTGGGGTGGCCGGAGAACACCGGGGCGGCCTGGCAGCACATTCTGTCGAAGGTCCGCAGCTACAAGGACCTGGAACCCCAACTACTGGGCCGGGTAGAGGAATTGATCGACTTCGTCACCCTTCCGGAGTGATGTCCCCGGGCTGATTCCGGTCCGTCCCGGACGATCACGTACCGATCTCTAGGAATGCCTGCGTCCCACACGCACCATCGGTTATTGAGGGTTACCGAGAGTGCGAACGGGCCGGCGGTTCACGGGGGAAGGGCACGGGACGATGGCGCGCGAGGTCTGGCAGGAAAGTGCCGACAACGAGGCGGCTTCGGCCGTCTTCCACCTGATGCAGCAGCTGATCGACCGCTACCGGGTCAACCGCCCGGTGATGCCGCTCGTGGTCGCCCAGGCGGCGGACGCCGGGGCCGGGCCGGAGATCGACGCCCGGGTGGAGGAGCTGGTGCACCAGGTGCACCGGGCCAACGAGTTACGCCGGGTCCCGGTGCGGCTGCTCGACGGCGCCGGGGCGACTCCGTACGAGGCGGCGCTCGACATGGTGCGCACGCTCTCCGAGAAGCCGTGGGAGACCCGGGACAACACCCAGTACAAGAACTTCTCCTTTCCGCGCTCGCGGCTGCTCGGCGCGATCGAGCAGGCCACCGCGACCGTGGTCGAGCAGTCCGGCGGCAACCCCTCCGAGGTCCGTGAGGAAAGGATCCTGGAGCAGCTGAGCCGGTTGCGCTGGCGGTCCGGCCGGCCGCGCGGGGGAACCCGGTGGGAAGCGCTGCGGCAGTCGGTGCGGCCCGAGACGTTCGTCGGGGCGCTCTTCATCGCGCTGCTCAGCGTGCTGCTCGGGGAGATCGACTGGCTGCTGACGGCCCTGGTGGCGGCCCTCGCGCTGATCGGGCTGGCCGTGGTGGGCCTGGCGAGCCGGGCCGCGCCGCCGCTGCTGTGGCTGCGCCGGGCCAGCCGCTGGTTCGCCACCACCTCCTCGCTGGCCGCGTCCAGCACGGGCTATCCGTCGGACGGCTGGTCGTGGTTCTCGCCGAGCGGTTCGTGGCGGGTGATCCGGGCGCGGGCGGCGGCGGTCGCGGAGCGGGTGGCGGACGCGGGGGCGGGTGACGAGCACGCGCGCCAGTTCCATCTGGAGCTGCGGGTGCAGGCGCTGCTGGAGGATTTGCGGCACAGCTACCGCCCGCACTCCCTGGACTGGCGGCGCAGCAAGCGCACGGTCCCGCCGGTGGTGTTCCTGCCCCGGGCCACGCAGGACAACGGCGGCATCCTGCTGATCAACGCGATCAACAACGTACGGTCGCGGCGCAGTGAGGTCGATCCGCTGCTGCTGCTCGCCTCGCTGCCGGCCTCCGAGATCATGCGGCACACCCCGCCGCTGCCCCCGGAGCGGCCGGGTCCGGGTGCGCCGACCGGTTCGTCCGGGGCCCGGGCCCGCTACGAGCGCTGGGTCGACGATCTGAGCCTGGGCCAGTCGCCGGTGGCCGCGGCGACCCTGGCGTGGGTGCTGCTGCTGCCGCTGTCCACCGAGAAGCTGACCCATGAGCACGCGCACGCCCAGCTCGTCACCCACCGGGTGCGGCGGACCTGGGCGTGGTGGGTGATGTCGCGGGCGACGATCGCCGTGGCCGTCGTGGGCTCGCTGCTGGGGGCGTTCCTGTGGGCCGGGCACTGGCGCGACACGTACTGCCACGGGCCGCTGACCGACCGGAACACGGACGCGATATGGCAGGGGCCGGATGGCGACCGGGAGTGCGTGGGTGTGGCGACCGCGCCCGAGGTGCTCTTCGCGGAGGGCAACGACCTGGAGCTGAACGGGGCGGGCAAGGGCATCACGTTCGAGCGGATCGAGCAGGCGATCCGCGAGGAGAACGACGACATCGAGGCGGGCGACGCGTATGTGACGGTCGTGTACGCCGGTCCGCTCACCGCCACGGGCAAGGACCGGGAGGCGACCCGCAAGGGGCTGGAGGAGCTGACGGGGGTCTATCTCCAGCAGCGGGCGGTGAACAAGACCGTGCGCCGGTCGGTGAAGTTGCGGGTGCTGACCGCCAACGGCGGCGAGGACATGCTGCGGCAGCTCACCGCGGTGAAGAAGATCATCGACGTGGCCCGGCGGGATCCGACGGTGGTCGGGGTGGTCGGTCTCGGCCGGAACACCCAGGAGAGCGAGAAGGCTACGAAGCTGCTGCGGGAGGCCGGGCTGGCGGTGGTGAACACGACGAACTCCAGCAGCGACCTGCCCCGCGAGTACCCGAACTACTTCGGCCTCGCGGCGACGGACGAGGAACAGACGCATGCGCTGGGTCTGGTGGCCCGGCAGATCGCGAAGGGCCTCGACCGCCCGCACGCGATCGTGCTGTCGCGCGAGGACCGCAACGGGGACCTGGACCGGTACACCGCCGAGCAGCGGGACGCGGGCGCCAAGATGCTTGAGGACGCGGGCTTCGAACCGGGGAAGGCGGTGACGTACGACCTGGCGGGCGGGGCGAGCCTGAACACTCCGCTGACGACCATCTGCCAGGCCGAGCGGGTTCCCGACGCGCTGTACTTCGCGGGGCGGGTCGAGGACGTACCGACGCTGATGCGGGGCCTGTCGGAGACCACGGGGTGCTCGGACCGGCGGATGACGGTGTTCACCGGGGACGATCTGACGAAGGGGACGTTCGACGACTCGACGTCCATCGCGGCCAACGTCACGCTCTACCACTCCTCGCTCGCCCCGCTGGACCGGGGGAAGAACCTCGGCTTCTACGGGGACGCGTACCGCACTCTGCGGCGGCTGCACCCCGAGGGCGAGGTGACCGCGCTGGTCTCGGGGCGTCCGGCGTACGAGGACGACCTGTTCGCCAGCGGGCAGACCGTGATCTCCTACAGCGCCACGGCGGCTCTGTACGACGCGGCGGCGCGCGGCGACAAACGGCGGAGCGCGGCGGAGACCTGGGCGACGCTGCACACGGTGGACCTGAACAACATGCCGACGGGGACGATCTCGTTCAGCCGGGCGCGGTCCTCTGTCTCGGACAATGTGCACGGCCTGAACATCGTCAAGGTGGTCCGGCCGGGGCCGAGCGCGGAACGGGCGCTGGTCTGCGGCAAGCCCGCCGGTGTCGCGCCGCCGCTGACGGCCAAGGACTGCAAGCCGTGAGGCCGTCGTCCCGGGTACTCGGTCGACGCACCGTGAGGCCCTCGTCCCGGGGGCTCAGTCGACCAGGTCGCGGACGACGGCGTCGGCGAGGAGCCGCCCGCGCAGGGTGAGGACCGCGCGGCCCTGGTCGTACGGCTCCGCCTCCAGCAGCCCGTCGGTCAGGGCGCGGCGGGAGGCGGCGAGGCCGTCGGGTTTCAGGAGGTCCAGCGGGCAGCCCTCGCGGAGCCGCAGCTCCAGCAGGATGCGCTCGACCCGGCGGTCCTCCCCGGCGAGGATCTCGCGGCCGGCGCCGGGCGAGCGGCCCTCGGCGAGCGCCTGGGCGTACGCGCCGGGGTGCTTCACGTTCCACCAGCGCACGCCGCCGACGTGGCTGTGGGCGCCGGGGCCCGCGCCCCACCAGTCGGCGCCGCGCCAGTACAGCTCGTTGTGCAGGCAGCGGCCGGCTTCGGTGGTGGCCCAGTTGGAGACCTCGTACCAGTGGAAACCGGCGGCGGCGAAGGCCTCGTCCGCGATGAGATAGCGGTCGGCGTGGGCGTCGTCGTCGGTCATCGGGATCTCCCCGCGCCGGATGCGGCGGGCGAGCTGGGTGCCCTCCTCGACGATCAGGGCGTACGCCGACACATGGTCGGGGCCCGCGCCGATCGCGGCGTCCAGGGTGGCCCGCCAGTCGTCGTCGGACTCGCCGGGGGTGCCGTAGATCAGGTCCAGGTTGACGTGGTCGAAGCCCGCCGCGCGCGCCTCGGCGACGCAGGCCTCGGGGCGGCCGGGGGTGTGGGTGCGGTCGAGGATCTTCAGGACGTGCTGCTTGGCGCTCTGCATCCCGAAGGAGACCCGGTTGAAGCCGCCCTCGCGCAGGGCTTCGAGGTAGGCCGGGTCGACGGACTCGGGGTTGGCCTCGGTGGTGATCTCGGCGTCGTCCGCGAGCCCGAACTCGTCCCGGATCGCCCCCAGCATGCGGACGAGGTCGGCAGCGGGGAGGAGCGTGGGCGTGCCGCCGCCGACGAAGACGGTACGGACCGGACGGGGGTCGTCGCCGAGGACCTTGCGGGCCTGGCGGACCTCCTCGATCAGGTGGACGGCGTAGTTGTCGCGGGAGGCCAGCGCTCCGCCGGAGCCGCGCAGCTCGGTGGCGGTGTAGGTGTTGAAGTCGCAGTAGCCGCAGCGGGTGGCGCAGTACGGAACGTGCAGGTAGAAGCCGAGCGGGCGGCCGGCTGCGCCTTCCAGGGCATGGCGGGGCAGCGCCCCGTCGTCGGGCACGGGCTCACCATCGGGCAGTACGGAGGGCATACCGACCATTGTCGCTCGCCGCCGGAGCTTCCCGGACCGGGCGGGCTCGGGCCTGGCCAGGGCCCGGCTCGGGCCCGGACCGGGCCCGTTCAGTCCGCGTGCAGGACCAGCAGGGCCACGTCGTCGTCCGGGGGCCGCTCGGCGAACTCGTGGACCGCGCGCCGGATCTTCTCGGCGGTGGCCTCGGCGGGCAGCCCGGCGCATCCGGCGAGCACCCGGGCCAGCCCGTCCCCGTCGTCGAACATCAGCGGGCCCGACCGCCGCTCGGTCACCCCGTCGGTGACGCAGAGCAGGGTGTCCCCGGGCGCGAGGTCGAAGACCTGGCTCTCGTACGCCACGTCCTCGACGACCCCGAGCAGCACCTGGGGCTCGGCGGCCGGGCGTACGGAGCCGTCGGGGCGCAGCAGCAGGGGCAGCGGGTGTCCGGCGCTGGCCACCGTGCAGCGGACCCCGCCGTCGGGGAGCGGCACGACCTCCCCGTACAGCAGGGAGAGGAACCGCGACTGGGTGCCGTCGTGGAGCTGCTGGCCCCCGGCGGCGGCGACCATCAGGGCGGCGGCCTCGGCGGCCTCCATGGCGTCGTCGAGGAGCAGCCGGTTCAGCCGGTCAAGGACCTCCCCGACACCGAAGCCCTCCCGGGAGAGCAGCCGGAGCCAGGGGCGGGCGAGGCCGGTGACGACGGCGGCCTCGGGGCCCGAGCCCTGGACGTCGCCGAGGACGAAGCACCAGCGGTCGCCGGGGCACGGGAAGATGTCGTAGAAGTCACCGCCGACCACGCCGTCGTCGCTCGGTTCGTAGACGAGGGAGCTGGTGACGCCGGGGATGTCCGCGACCTTGCTGGGGAGCAGGCCGCGCTGGAGGATCCGGCTGATGGTGGCCTGCCGGGTGTAGGCGCGGGCGGCGCCGACGGCGAGGCCGAGGCGGCGGACGAAGTCCTCGATCAGCGAGGAGACGGCCTCGGGGACCTGGGCGTCGCCCTCCCGTCCGACGAGGACGGTGCCGAGCATCCGGCCCCCGGCGGTGATGCGGAACGCGAGCGCGGCCCCGTCCCGGCCGTCGGGATGCGCCGGTGCGGCGTCCTCGGGCTCCCCGTGCTGATCGGCGGGGTGGCCGGAGTGCGCGGGCCAGGGCACGGGGACGGGGCCGGAGCCCGCCCCGGCGGGAAGGGTGACCGGGGCATGCTCCAGGGCGGTGCGCAGAGGCTCGGCGCCGGTCTCGTCGCTGTGCCACACCCGGGCGAGCCGGGGTTCGGCGGCCGGTCCTCCGCCCTCGGCCTCCAGCCAGATCGCGCACCAGTCGGCGAGCCGGGGCACCAGCAGCTGGCCCGCTATGGCGGCCACCAGGTCCTCGTCGAGCTGCCCGGCGAGGAGGTCGGATGCCTCGGCGAGGAAGGCGGGGGCGCCCCGGCTGTCCCAGACCGCGTCGTCGCGCTCGGTGCGCCGGGCGGCGGGGGCGAGGATCTCGGCGGCGCGCAGGCCGCGCCGCAGGGCCTCCCCGTCGGGCGGGGCGGGCGGGGCGCTCCAGTCATCGACGGGGAGGCGGGCCCAGACGGTCTTGAGGCCGGTGCGGTAGGTGATGCCCCAGGAGTCGGCGAGGGTGGCGACGAGCTGGAGGCCTCGGCCGTACTCGGCAGGGTCCGGCAGCTCCCCGGCGACCGCCCGGCCCGGTTCGGGTGCGGGCGCCGGCTCGTCGCCGCTGACCGGGCGGGCCGGGTGGTGGTCGGTGACCTCCAGGACGAGGGCGGCGGACGGCTCGTCGCCGCCCTCCTCCTCCAGCCTGAGGACCAGGTCGACGGTGGTGCCGGCGTGCACGACGGCGTTGGTGACCAGCTCGTTGGTGACGGTCACGGCGTCGTCGGCCAGCCGGTCGCTGAACCCCACGGCGGCGGGCACCCCGAGCCCGGTCCACTCTGCGAGCGCGGCCCGCACGAACCGCCGGGCGGCGGACGGGGCGAGCGGTATCCCGGGCAGGCTGGTGCGACTGGCCAGGCGCGGGCCGTACACACCCCCGGCACGGATGGTGCCGGGACGCTGCACGGTGTCCCGCTGCAAGGGAATGGGCGCCACGGGGCGGCTCCTACGGATCGGACGACACCGACAGGGTGACAGACCGGCCGCATCCATAAGCACCGAGTTACGGAAGTGAGCAGAAAATCGAGCAGATTCGAACGCGCGGGACGGGTTACGACTTGTCGGAAGCGGCGTCACCGGCGGACGGGACGTCCGCCTCGTCGATCACCACGGCGTCCGGGGTCCCGCTCATCCCCACCGCGCGCCGCCTGCGGTACACCAGCACGCCGCCCACCGCGAGGAGGAGGACGACCACGCCGGCCACTCCGAGGGCCGTCTGCTCGGCGAAGAGCCGCCCCAGCCCCTTGAGGATGCCGAAGCCGGCGGTCGCGTAGATCAGCGCCCAGGCGGCTCCGCCCACGAACAGGGCGGGGAGGTAGCGCGACAGGGGCATGCGCATGCTCCCCGCGAGGAAGTTGGCGGCGGTCTGGAAGCCGACCGTCAGGAAGGAGACGGCCACCACCGGCGCGCCCCACCGCTGGATCGCCCGCTCGGCACGCCGGAACTTCGCCGAGGAGGTCCGCTCGGCGAACCGGCTGCGCCGGGCACCGGCTCCGGCGAGCCACCCGACGGCGAACGTCCCTCCGGCGCGCAGCAGGACGATGACGTACAAGGCTCCGGCCGCGAGCGCGATCTCATCCACGACGCCTCACCCCGGGCGCACGCCGGGCACGGGCCCGGTCACCGTCTCTCACCTGCGCCCCGCCTCTGCCCTGTTCCGTCCGCCGGGTACCACACCAGGCAAGGCCAGCCTAACCGGACGCGCATACGGCGGGTACCGGGCCCCGGACCATCTCCCGAGCGAGGGATTACCTACCACTCGGTCGGAATTCACCGATCCCGAAGAGTGTACGCTCGTACGCTCTGGAGCTAGGGTCATCCGCATGACCGTCGACATCGAGACACGGCCTCTCCCCGCCGCGCGCCACGCGCGGGCCGCCGTAGCCGTCCTGTTCTTCACGAACGGGGCCCTGTTCGCCAACCTGCTGCCGAGGTATCCGCAGATCAAGGAGGATCTGGCGATCGGCAACGGCGCCTACGGTCTCGCGGTCGCCGCGTTCCCGGCGGGGGCCATCACGGCGGGCCTCGCGGCAGGGGTGCTCGTCCGCCGTATGGGCTCGGCGCGGGTCGCGGTCCTCGGAACGCTGCTGACGGGTGCCGGAATCCTGGCCGCCGGTCTGGCCCCGTCGGTCGCCCTGTTCGCGACCGCCCTGTTCCTGGCCGGAGCCATGGACGCGCTCACGGACGTCGCGCAGAACGCGCACGGTCTGCGGGTACAGCGCCTCTACGGGCGGTCCATCCTCAACTCCTTCCACGCGATCTGGTCCATCGGCGCGGTCACCGGTGGGCTGATGGCGGCGGGGGCGATGTCGCTGGGTCTGTCGCTGGGCGTGCACCTGGCGGTCGCGGCCGTCGTCCTCGTAGCCGCCGCCGGGGCCGCCCTGCGCTTCTGCCTCCCCGGACCGGACAGCGAACCGGAGGAAACCGGCCCGGAGCAGCGCGGCGCGGAAGGGGCGCGCGGCACCTCGCGCGTCGGGCTGGTGCTGGCGGCCCTCGTCCTGATCGCCACGGCCGGGACGCTCGTGGAGGACGCGGGGAACTCCTGGGCCGCCCTCTATCTGAGCGACGCCCTGCACGCCTCCGCGGCTCTCGCCGCCTCGGGCTTCATCGCTCTGGTGGGCGCCCAGTTCATCGGGCGCGTCATCGGTGACCGCCTCGTCGACCGCTTCGGCCAGCGTGCCGTGGCCCGGGCCGGCGGGCTGATCACGGCGGTCGGCATGGGTCTCGCCCTGGCGGTGCCGACGCTGCCCGGCACCGTCCTGGGCTTCGCCCTGGCCGGTTTCGGGGTGGCGACCCTGGTGCCCGCCGCGATGCACGAGGCCGACGCGCTGCCCGGGCTCAAACCGGGCTCCGGTCTGACGATCGTCTCCTGGCTCATGCGCCTGGGCTTCCTGCTGTCGCCGCCGGTCGTCGGCCAGGTCGCCGACGCGGCCGGCCTGCGCACCGGCCTGCTGGTGATCCCCGCCGCCGGAGTGCTGGTGGTGCTGCTCGCCGGGGTCCTGCAAGCCCGCCCTCGCCGCGACTGAACCGGCGGGGGCGGCGACACGGCATGCGGCCCCCGCGCAGGGAAACAAACGGGCGGGGAGCCCGGGCCCGTGAGGGTCCGCACTCCCCGCCGTGCCCGTCCGGGGCCGAGCCCCCGGACGGGTTCACGCGCGCAGCCGCTGGGCCTCGCGCGAGCCCGCGTACCTCAGGCCTCTCGCGAGCCCGCGTACATCTCGTCGATGAGCCCCTGGTACTCGCGCTCGACGACCGGCCGCTTCAGCTTGAGGCTGGGGGTCAGCTCGCCGTGCTCGACGTCCAGGTCGCGCGGCAGGAGGCGGAACTTCTTGATGGTCTGCCAGCGCTGCAGGCCCTCGTTGAGGCGCTGGACGTACCCGTCGATCAGCTCGACGGTCTGCGGGGCGGCGACGACCTCCGCGTACGACTTGCCCGCCAGGCCGTTCTCGGCGGCCCAGCCGAGGATGGTGGGCTCGTCGAGGGCGATGAGCGCGGTGCAGAAGTTACGGTCCGCGCCGTGCACCAGGATGTTGGAGACGAACGGGCAGACCGCCTTGAACTGGCCCTCGACCTCCGCCGGGGCGACGTACTTGCCGCCCGACGTCTTGATCAGGTCCTTCTTGCGGTCGGTGATGCGCAGGTAGCCGTCGGCCGACAGCTCGCCGATGTCCCCGGTGTGGAACCAGCCGTCCGACTCCAGGACCTCCTCGGTCTTGTCGGGCAGCTTGTGGTAGCCCTGCATGATGCCGGGGCCGCGCAGCAGGATCTCGCCGTCGTCCGCGATGCGCACCTCGGTGCCGGGGAGCGGCTTGCCGACGGTGCCGGTGCGGTAGGCCTCGCCCGGGTTGACGAAGGAGGCGGCGCTGCTCTCGGTGAGGCCGTAGCCCTCCAGGATGTGCACCCCGGCGCCCGCGAAGAAGTAGCCGATGTCCGGGGCGAGGGCGGCGGAGCCGGAGACACAGGCGCGCAGCCGGCCGCCGAAGGCCTCGCGGATCTTGGAGAAGACGAGCGTGTCGGCGACCTTGTGCTTGGCGCCGAGCGCGAAGGGGACGGAGGCCTTGCCGGTGCGCCGGAAGTTGTCCTGGGAGACCTTGGCGTACTCGCGGCCCACCCCCGCCGCCCACTGGAAGATCTTGTACTTCGCTCCGCCGCCCGCACGGGCCTTGGACGCGACCCCGTTGTAGACCTTCTCGAAGATGCGGGGGACGGCCGCCATGTAGGTCGGCTGGACGACCGGCAGATTCTCGATGATCTTGTCGATGCGGCCGTCGACCGCGGTGACATGGCCGACCTCGATCTGCCCCGAGGTGAGGACCTTGCCGAAGACGTGGGCGAGCGGCAGCCAGAGGTACTGCACGTCGTCGGCGTTGATGAGGCCGGTCGAGACGGTGGCCTTGGCCATGTACGACCAGTTGTCGTGCGGCAGCCGTACACCCTTGGGGCGGCCGGTGGTGCCCGAGGTGTAGATGAGGGTGGCCAGCTGGTCGGCGGTGATGGCCGCGACCCGCTCGGTGACCGCGTCCGGGGTCTTGGCGAGCAGCTCGTTGCCCCGCGCCTCCAGGTCCGCGAGGGTGATGATCCAGCCCTCGGGGTCACCCTCGGCGGGCTCGACGCCGGCCGGGTCGATGACCACGACATGGGCGAGGTCCGGCAGGTCGGCGCGGGTCTCCCGTGCCTTGGCCAGCTGCTCGGCGTCCTCCGCGATGAGGATGCGGCTCTCGGAGTCGGCCAGGATGAACGCGGACTCCTCGGCGTTCGTGGAGGGGTAGATCGTCGTGGTCGCGGCGCCCGCGCACATCACCCCGAGGTCGATGAGGATCCACTCCACCCGGGTGGCCGAGGAGAGAGCGACCCGCTCCTCCGGCTGCACGCCGAGCGCGATCAGCCCGGCGGCGATCGCGTAGACCCGCTCCGAGGCCTGGCCCCAGCTCAGCGACTTCCAGTCGTCGGGACCCTGCCCCGAGGCCGACGGCACCGGATAGCGGTACGCCTCCCCGTCGGGGGTCGCCGCCACGCGGTCGATGAAGAGGGACGCCACGGAGGGCGGCCGGTTATCGATCAAGGTCTGTGTGTCGC
This sequence comes from Streptomyces globisporus C-1027, assembly GCF_000261345.2. Taxonomy (NCBI): domain Bacteria; kingdom Bacillati; phylum Actinomycetota; class Actinomycetes; order Kitasatosporales; family Streptomycetaceae; genus Streptomyces; species Streptomyces globisporus. The sequence continues at coordinate 2,437,575 of NZ_CP013738.1, forward strand.
TCACGACGTCCTCCGGGCCTGCGGCATTGCTACGACCGGCTTCTTTGATCCTGCGACTACTGCGGCTGTCCTGCTGCGCAACCTGCTTGTTCGGCTTGTTTAACTGGCGAGTAACCAACGATGCGTGATCAGAGTAGAGCGCACGCGCGCGCCACGTAAGAGGCAACGGGCCGCCGCTTTCATAACGAAAGGGCCCTCACGCCGCACGTTACTGCGGCGTGAGGGCCCTTGGTGCCCTTGACGGCCGGGGCCGGGACGGTTGCCGTCGACGGCCGAGGCCGGGACGGTGCACGGAGGAGCGGGCGGGGGCTACTTCTTGCCCTTGCCCTCCCCCGCGGACTCGTCGGTCGACAGGACGGAGATGAAGGCGTCCTGCGGAACCTCCACGTTGCCGACCATCTTCATCCGCTTCTTGCCCTCCTTCTGCTTCTCCAGCAGCTTCCGCTTACGGGAGATGTCACCGCCGTAGCACTTGGCGAGGACGTCCTTGCGGATGGCGCGGACGGTCTCACGGGCGATGACCCGGGCGCCGATGGCCGCCTGGATCGGCACCTCGAAGTTCTGCCGGGGGATGAGCTTCTGCAGCTTGGCGACGAGCCGCACGCCGTACGCGTACGCCTTGTCCTTGTGCGTGACCGCGGAGAACGCGTCCACCTTGTCGCCGTGGAGCAGGATGTCGACCTTGACGAGGTTGGCCGTCTGCTCGCCGGTGGGCTCGTAGTCGAGGGAGGCGTAACCCCGGGTCTTGGACTTCAGCTGGTCGAAGAAGTCGAAGACGATCTCCGCGAGCGGCAGGGTGTAGCGGATCTCGACCCGGTCCTCGGAGAGGTAGTCCATGCCGAGCAGGGTGCCGCGACGGCCCTGGCACAGCTCCATGATCGCGCCGATGAACTCGCTCGGGGCCAGCACCGTGGCGCGCACGACCGGCTCGTGCACCTTGTCGATCTTGCCCTCGGGGAACTCGCTCGGGTTGGTGACGACGTGCTCGGTGCCGTCCTCCATCTCGACGCGGTAGACCACGTTGGGGGCGGTGGCGATCAGGTCGAGCCCGAACTCGCGCTCCAGCCGCTCGCGGACCACGTCCAGGTGGAGCAGGCCGAGGAAGCCGACACGGAAACCGAAGCCGAGCGCGGCGGAGGTCTCCGGCTCGTAGACCAGGGCGGCGTCGTTGAGCTGGAGCTTGTCCAGCGCCTCGCGCAGGTCCGGGTAGTCGGAGCCGTCCAGCGGATACAGCCCCGAGAACACCATGGGCTTGGGGTCCTTGTAACCGCCCAGCGCCTCGGTCGCCCCGTTCTGCAAGGAGGTGATCGTGTCACCGACCTTGGACTGCCGGACGTCCTTCACACCCGTGATGATGTAGCCGACCTCGCCCACGCCGATGCCGTCGGCCGGGGTCATCTCCGGGGAGGACACCCCGATCTCCAGCAGCTCGTGAGTGGCGCCGGTCGACATCATCCGGATGCGCTCGCGCTTGTTGAGCTGGCCGTCGACGACACGGACGTAGGTGACGACGCCGCGGTACGAGTCGTAGACCGAGTCGAAGATCATCGCGCGGGCGGGGGCGTCCGCGACACCGACCGGGGCCGGCACGTCGCGCACGACCCGGTCGAGCAGCGCGTCCACGCCGACGCCGGTCTTGGCGGAGACCTTGAGCACGTCCTCGGGCTGGCAGCCGATGAGGTTGGCCAGCTCCTCGGAGAACTTCTCCGGCTGGGCGGCCGGGAGGTCGATCTTGTTGAGCACCGGGACGATGGTGAGGTCGTTCTCCATCGCGAGGTAGAGGTTGGCCAGCGTCTGGGCCTCGATGCCCTGCGCGGCGTCGACCAGCAGGACCGTGCCCTCACAAGCGGCGAGCGAACGGGAGACCTCGTAGGTGAAGTCCACGTGGCCCGGGGTGTCGATCATGTTGAGGACGTGGGTCAGCCCCTTGTCCTCACCCTCGGTGGGGGCCCAGGGCAGCCGGACCGCCTGGGACTTGATGGTGATGCCGCGCTCGCGCTCGATGTCCATCCGGTCGAGGTACTGAGCACGCATCTGCCGCTGGTCGACCACACCGGTCAGCTGGAGCATCCGGTCGGCAAGGGTCGACTTGCCGTGGTCGATGTGCGCGATGATGCAGAAATTGCGGATCAGCGCCGGGTCGGTACGGCTCGGCTCGGGCACGTTGGAAGGAGTCGCGGGCACGCAGGGTCCTGATTCTTGAGACGCCGAACGCCGTGTCTCGGGTCGATGTCGGGTCGGTCGGATCGTCGGTCGGATCGATACGTAGGCTCCATCGTCCCACGCCTGCGGGGCAGCGACCGGTTTGGGCCGGTCGGAGGGTGACTGCTACCGTGGACAGCTGTGCCTCGTGGCTCTCACGAGCGGCGGGGCTCACCTAGAAGATCCAACGAACCTGAAAAGGCTCTTTCGTGGCGAACATCAAGTCCCAGATCAAGCGGAACAAGACCAACGAGAAGGCGCGCCTGCGCAACAAGGCCGTCAAGTCGTCGCTCAAGACCGCGATCCGCAAGGCCCGCGAGGCCGCCGTTGCCGGTGACGTCGAGAAGGCCACCACGGCCGCCCGCGACGCCTCCCGTCAGCTCGACAAGGCTGTCTCGAAGGGTGTCATCCACAAGAACGCCGCCGCCAACAAGAAGTCGGCGCTGGCGTCCAAGGTTGCCGCCCTGTCGGCCTGAGCTTCTTCCCGAAGCTCACTGATGTGATGCGCCGGGACGGACCAGCGGGCCCTCTCTCCCGCCCCTGACCGGCACCCCGCGCCGCACACCGAACCTGCGTTCGCCACGCGGGTGCGGCGCACCACAGCATGTCCCGGAAGCCCCGGCCTCCGATCTCCCCAGATCGAGCCCCGGGGCTTCCGCGCGTTCGCCTTCAGCCCGCCCAGGGCATCTCCAGCCCACCCGGCGCATTTCCAGCCCGTCCGGCGCTTGAGGACGGAACAGGTAATCACACGCAGGCCCGCACCCGCTGGCGCGACGCGAAGGCAATCCCAGCCCGTCCGGCGCTTGAGGACGGAACCGGTGACGACAGGGCCCCGCACCCCGCGGCGAACCCGGAAGGAACGGCTACCGCCCCGACCTCGCGGCCCGAGCGACCACGACGACGGCCTTCTCCAGGGCGTACTCGGGGTCGTCCCCCCCGCCCTTCACCCCCGCATCCGCCGCGGCCACGGCCCGCAGCGCCACCGCCACCCCGTCCGGCGTCCACCCCCGCATCTGCTGCCGCACCCGGTCGATCTTCCACGGCGGCATCCCCAGCTCCCGGGCAAGGTCGGCCGGCCGCCCGCCCCTCGCGGAGGACAGCTTCCCGATCGCCCGCACCCCCTGCGCCAGCGCACTGGTGATCAGCACGGGCGGAACCCCGGTCGACAACGACCACCGCAGCGCCTCCAGCGCCTCCGCCGCCCGCCCCTCGACCGCCCGGTCGGCGACGGTGAACGACGACGCCTCCGCCCGCCCGGTGTAATAGCGCCCGACGACCGCCTCGTCGATCGTGCCCTCGACGTCCGCGATCAGCTGGGACACCGCACTGGCCAGCTCGCGCAGATCGCTGCCGATGGAGTCGACCAGCGCCTGGCACGCCTCCGGCGTCGCGGACCGCCCGTGGGTCCGGAACTCCGACCGTACGAACGAGAGCCGCTCGGCCGGCTTGGTGGTCTTCGGGCAGGCGACCTCCCGCGCCCCGGACTTGCGCGCCGCGTCCAGCAGCCCCTTGCCCTTGGCGCCGCCCGCGTGCAGCAGGACGAGCGTGATCTCCTCGACCGGCGCACCGAGATACGCCTTGACGTCCTTGACCGAGTCGGCCGAGAGGTCCTGCGCGTTGCGCACGATCACGACCTTGCGCTCGGCGAAGAGCGAAGGGCTGGTGAGCTCGGCCAGCGTGCCCGGCTGCACCTGGTCGGACGTCAGATCACGTACGTCCGTGTCGGCGTCGGCAGCACGCGCGGCCGCCACCACCTGCTGCACCGCACGGTCCAGGAGGAGGTCCTCCTGGCCCACGGCGAGGGTGACGGGAGCGAGCGGATCGTTGGTGGAATTCTTCCTGGTGGCCATCGCGATCCAGCATCCCACGCCCCACTGACAGCCAAGGACGGCCCAGGCGGCCCAGGGCACGGGCCACGGCTGCCGTACCGGAGAATGTCCGGGTGAGCGATGTGAGACATGTACTGGTGCTGCCCGACCGCGACGCCGCCGAGGAGGTGGCCGAAGAGCTGGCGGACCGCTTCGGGGTCGCCGAGGAGCCCCAGCTCGTACGGGACGCGCTGGCCGGCGAGGACGACGCCGAGGACGCCCAGTGGCTGGTCGTCGTGGAGGACGCGACCGGGCGCCTGGACCCGGCCGCGCTCGACGAGTTCGCCGCCGAGTACGAAGGCTGGCTGGAGAAGCCGTAACCGCTCCGGCACGCCCGCCCGCGCCCGGCCGGTTCAGCCCCGGGGCACGATCTGGATGTCCAGGTCGATGCTGATGCTGGGCCCCACCACCGCGATCCCGCGCGCCAGCATCGTCTGCCAGGTGAGGGTGAAGTCCTCACGGTGCAGTTCGGTGGTGGCCCGGCAGGCGGCGCGCGTCTCACCCTCCAGGCCGTTGCCGAGACCGAGGTACCGGGTGTCCAGCGTCACCGTACGGCTGACGCCGTGCAGGGTCAGCGCACCGGTGACACCCCACCGGTTGCCTCCCCGGTGGACGAAGCGCTCGCTGTAGAACTCCAGCGTCGGATAGCGGCCGACGTCGAGGAAGTCGCCGGAGCGCAGGTGGTCGTCGCGCATCTGCACATTGGTGTCGATCGACGCCGCGTCGATGATCACGTGCATGGCGGAGTCCTCCATGCGGTCGGCGATCCGGACCGCCCCGGCGAAGGTGTTGAACCGGCCGTGGATGCGGGCCAGCCCGATGTGCCGGGCGGTGAAGCCGATCTGCGAGTGGTTCGGCTCGATGTCCCAGTCCCCGGGGTCGGGCAGTTGCGGGGGCTGCGCCACCTGGAGCGTCACATCGCCCAGGGTGGCGTGCGCCCCCTCGGCCACCGTCACCGCCCCGTGGAACGGGGTGAACCCCTCGGCCTTGACCGCCAGCCGGTAGTCACCGGCCGGGACCGTGGCGAGAAGACTTCCGAAGGGGTCCGTCTCACCGGCGGTCACCTTACGGCCGACGCTGTCGGTCAGGACGAACTCGGCCTGCTGAACCGGTTCGTTGACCGGGTCCAGCACCCGGCAGCTGAGCACGCCCGCGGTACGCGGTACCTGGACTCCGGCGAGGGCCCCACCGCGCCCACCCGCCCGGCCTCTGTTTCCCAGCCAACGGCCGAACATCTCTTACGTACCCCCAGGGGCGCTTCGCACTTCGGGGCCCTGACAGCTGGACGTCTTCGTCGGATCAGCGGCCCGCCGACGAGCATGCATTCGATCACCAATGCGGCGTTCGAGGCAAACGAAGGGCCTCGGAAGGAGTTGTACGGAGGTGTTACCGAAGGTCCGAATTTGCGAGGTCCCAGGAGTCCTAGGACTCCTGCCCGAGGCCCCTGGCCCGAGGCGCGAGCGGTGGCCGCCCTCTAGCGTGTCGATCATGACCGAGTACGAGCCCCCGCGCAGCCGGGAACAGCGCAAGCAGGACGTCCTCGACCGCCTGCGGCAGGACGAGGACGCATGGGTGGCGACGGCGTCCCCGGACGGCGTTCCCACCCTGGTGCCGCTGTCGTTCCTCTGGGAGGACGAGACCGGCACGCTGGTGATGGCCACCCGGCGGACCAACCCGACGGCCGTCAACGTGACTCCCCACGGGCTGATCCGGGTCACCGTCGGCCACACCCGTGACGTGGTGCTGATCGAGGGCGAGGCGAGGATCGTGGAGGCGGCGGACCTTCCCTCCGCGACGAGGGATGCCTTCGCCGCGAAACTCCGGGGCTGGAGCCCACGCGGCCCCCGCTGGGTGTTCCTCCGCATCACCCCCCTCACCGTGCGCGCCTGGCGCGAGGAGAACGAACTCGCCGACCGCGACCTGATGCACACCGGCACCTGGCTGCCCTGACCCGCGCGCTCCGGCCTCGGCGACGGAACAGGGGGCGGGACAGGTGGGCGGGACGAGCAGGTCCACCACGACGCGGGCGGCGAGCGGGGCGCGGCCTGAGGCGGGCGGCCACGCAGGGCCGGTTCCCGCGGTGTCATGACCGGCCCACCGCCCGCAGTTCCTTCCCCGCTCCCGCCACCGCGATCGGGCCGTCGGTGTCGGTGCGCAGGACCCTGGCCCCCGCCGCCCCGAGAGCGGCCACCGTGCGGGGCGAGGGGTGGCCGTACGGGTTGTCCGCGCCGCAGGAGATGAGCGCCAGCCTCGGCCGTACGCTGTGGAGCAGCCCGGCGTCCTGGAAGGCCGAGCCGTGGTGGGCCACCTTGAGGACGTCCACCGGGCCCGGCGCCTCGCGCCCGCGCAGCAACTCCCGCTGGGCCGGGGGTTCGAGGTCCCCGAGGAGCAGCAGCGTCAGCCCTCCGGCCGCCCGTACGCGCAGGGTGACGCTGGAGTCGTTCGCCTCCCGAACCGCCGCCCCCTCCGCTCCCCCGAGCCCGGGGCGGGGCCAGAGGACCCGCCACTCCACCGGCCCGGACCGGCGGCGCTCACCGGCCACGGCCCGCACCGCCGGGACCCGTGCGGCGGCCGCCGTCCTCCGTACGAACGCCGCCTGCTCGGGCGGCTCTTCGAGGCTCGTCGTCTGGATCGCGCCCACCGCCCGGCCCCGGAGCACTCCCGGCAGCCCGCGCACATGGTCGGCGTGGAAGTGGGTGAGGACCACGAGCGGGACCCGGGTCACCGCCAGGTCGCGCAGGCACCGGTCGACCGCCCCGGGGTCGGGTCCGGCGTCGACGACCACCCCCGTGCCTTCCCCCGCCGCGAGGACCATCGCATCGCCCTGCCCCACGTCGCAGAGGGCGAAGGACCAGCCGGGCGGCGGCCATCCGGTCATGATCCGGGTCAGCGGAACCGGCCGCAGCACCGCCAGCACCAGAAGCAGTCCGGCAGCACCGCAGACCCAGGGGTGACGGGCCAGCCTCGGGGCCAGGAGCACGGCCAGGACCGTGAGTCCGGCCAGCAGCGCGGCCCCGGGCCACCCGCCGGGCCACTGCGCCTCGGCCCCGGGAAGGCCCGCCCCCGTCCGGGCGACCGTGGCGATCCACCCGACCGGCCAGCTCGCGGCCCACGCCAGCAGCTCGGCCGCCGCCGGGGCGACCGGGGCGACGGCGAGAGCCGTGAACCCGAGCACCGTCGCCGGAGCCACCGCGAACTCCGCCAGCAGATTGCACGGAACAGCCACCAGGCTGACCCGCGAGGCCAGGACCACCACCACGGGCGCGCACACGGCCTGCGCGGCCGCCGCCGCGGCCAGAATCTCGGCAAGCCTGCCCGGCACCCGCCGCGCCCGCAGTGCGACGCTCCACCGTGGCGCGAGCGTCAGCAGCGCACCGGTGGCCAGGACGGACAGCAGGAATCCGTAACTCCGGGCGAGCCAGGGGTCGTAGAGCACCAGGAGGACGACTGCGGCCGCCAGGGCTGGGATCAGGGACCTCCGGCGGCCCGTCCCGATCGCGAGGAGGGTGATCAGCCCACAGGCCGCCGCACGGAGCACGCTCGGTTCCGGGCGGCACACGACGATGAACGCGAGGGTCAGCACACCGCCGATCACCGCGGTCCCCCGCAGGGAGAGCCCCAGCAAGGGTGCGAGGCCCCGCCGCTCCGCGCTCGACGCCGATCCCGGCGGCCCGACCAGGAGGAACAGCAGAATCGACAGATTAGCCCCGGAAACGCTCAACAAATGCGCCAGATCGGTCGCTTTGAAGGCGTCTTGGAGTTCGGGCGGGACCCTGGAGGTGTCGCCGACCACCAGCCCCGGCAACAGCGCACGCGCATCCGTGTCCAGACCGTCCGTCGCCTCCCGCAGTCCGGCGCGCAGGTCTCCCGCCGCGCGCTGGATCCCCGTCGGGGGCCCGGTGATCCGGGGCTCCCCCGCATCGTCCACCCGCAGGACCGCGGCGAGGCGTTCGCCGCCGTGGGCGGGAGGCGAGAGCCGGCCGGCGAGCCGGAGCCGCGTGGACGGGAGCAACTGCTGCCAGTCCGCCCGGTGGTCGCCCGCCGCGACCATGAGCAGCACCGGTGTCCGGACCCGTGTGGTGGGCCCGTCCGGCGTCCGCACCTCCATGACCTCCGCGTCGATCAGGAGGAGGGCCGGGGCGCTGTGGTTGCCCCGAACCGCCGGTCGGGTCGCCCGGGGATCCGAGGTCACCCGTACCTCGGCGTCGATCCGCGCATACTCGCGGGCCAGCCCGGGCACGGGCCCGCGCCGCACATCGGCCCCGTGAAGCCCGGCAACGGCCGCCCCCGCCGCCGCGCAGAGCAACACGGCTCCCGCGGCGGCGAGCACCCGGGCCCGCCCGACGGCTCTCCCGGCCCGGGACCCTCCGGCCCGCCTCCCCGCCCGGGAATCTCCGCCGGTGCTCCCGGCCCGCGCCCCTCCGGTCCCCCTCCCCCGCCGAGTGGCACGCGCGGCCGCCGCCAGCAGAACCAGCGCCGGTACCGAACAGGCGACGGCCACGACGATCGCCCACCGCCCCGAAAGGCCCAGCGTCGCCGCCGCTGCCGCCCAGACCGCCAGGGCGGGCGGGACGAGCCGCAGATCCGTGGGTCCCTCCCGCCGTGAACCCTCCCCGGCCGCGCCCGCGCTTCCGGTGCTGTCCCTGTCCAGGTCCAGGTCCTGGTGCTGGTCCTGGTCCTGGGAGTCGTCCTGGCAGTCGAGCCGGGCCTCGCGGCTGCTCATGGCCGTACGAGCGGCTGGAGGTCGGCGAAGCGGCGGTCGCCGATCCCGTTGACCTGCCGGAGTTCGTCGACGGATCGGAATCCGTTGTTCTCCGTGCGGTAGTCGATCATGTGCTGGGCCAGCACGGGCCCGACCCCCGGCAGGGTTTCGAGTTGCTCCGCGGTCGCCGTGTTCAGGCTCAGCGGCACCGAAGGCCCGGCCCCGCCCTGCACACCGGCCGCCCCGGACCCGTTTTCGCCGCCCCCGGTCGCCCCGGTGACCGGCAGGCCCGGCGGAAGGCCCACGGCGACCTGCTCACCGTCCACCAGGACCCGCGCCCGGTTGAGTCCCGTGACGTCCGTGCCGGCGCGCACACCGCCCGCCGCCTCGAGCGCGTCCTCCACCCGTGACCCCGCCGGAAGCCGACGGACGCCCGGCCGGTGCACCTTGCCGCTCACATCGACGACGATCTGCCCGCTCCCGCTCCCGCCGCTCCCGCCCGGCTCCCCGGAAGCCTGGCGGGAAACCGGATCGGGGGCGCCGGACCGTAAGGGATCCGGTGGCAGCGCGGGCGCCGCGGCTTCGTCCGCGACCGGTTCCGGCACACGTACGGCCTCGGGGCGTACGGACCAGAAGTGCACGGTGGCGACGGCCACAGCGGCGAGCAGCACCAGACCGAGCACCACCGGCGTACGCGGCGCCATCCCGCACCTCAGCCGCACCCACATCGGCAACCGCTCCCGGACGGCCGACACGAGACGACGCGCCCTCGACGTATCGACGGGCACCTCCCCCACCGTCTCCGGCGCGGGTGGTTTCGGTGCGGGCGCGGGCGTCTCCGCCGGCTCATGGAGCGCTACGGGCACGGCATCGCCCGCGAGCCCGGAGGCGCCCGCCATCAGCGCATCCGCCCGGCGACGCGCGGCCGCCGACGTGATGGCGGACCGCCCGCGCACGGACCGCCGCCCGCCGTGGCGCGGACCGGGACGGGCCCCGGGGCGTACACCCGCCCGGCCGCTCGGGCGAGTGCCGGAACCGTGTCGCCCCCGCTCGGGCGTGGACGAGGTCGGGGAATCAGAGGAGTCGGACGAGGACGCAGAGGTGAACGGCGCGTCGGGAGCCGACGCCCGAGAAGATCGAAGGGCCATGCCTCACGACGTTAGGCACATCCGCCGAAACCCGCTGGGCGGCGCCGATTCCTGTGGACAGAGCGGCAGTTGTGGAAAACTCGGCCACTCCACGGGGTGAATCTCTCCAGGGGGATCAGCGCAGCCGGATCACCGCGAGGAGATCACCGCGCCGAGCAGCCCCGGCCCCGTGTGCGCTCCGATCACCGCGCCGACCTCACTCACATGAAGATCGACGAGACCGGGGACACGCTCACGCAGCCGCTCCGCCAGGCGATCCGCGCGCTCCTGGGCGGCGAGGTGGTGGACGGCGATGTCCACCGGGGCCGTACCCGCCCGCTCGGCGACGATCTCCTCCAGGCGGGCGATCGCCTTCGATGCCGTCCGCACCTTCTCCAGCATCTCGATCCGGCCCCCGTCGAGCTCCAGGATCGGCTTGACCGCGAGCGCGGATCCCAGCAGGGCCTGGGCCGTGCCGATGCGGCCGCCCCGGCGCAGATAGTCGAGCGTGTCGACATAGAAATACGCCGAGGTGCCCGCCGCCCGCTTCTCCGCCGCCGACACCGCTTCGTCCAGGCCGCCGCCCGCCTCGGCGGCCTCCGCCGCCGCGAGGGCGCAGAACCCCAGGGCCATGGCGACCATGCCGGTGTCCACCACGCGCACCGGAACGGGGGCGTCCTTCGCCGCGAGCTGCGCGGCGTCGTAGGTGCCCGAGAACTCCGACGACAGGTGCAGCGACACCACCGCGTCCGCCCCGCCCTCGGCCGCCGCCCGGTAAGCCGCGGCGAAGACCTCGGGGCTGGGGCGGGACGTGGTCACGGAGTGGCGTTTCTGCAGAGCCAGGGCGAGCGAGCGGGCGGAGATCTCCGTGCCCTCCTCCAGCGCCCGGTCGCCCAGGACGACGGTCAGCGGCACCGCGGTGATGCCGTGCCGTTCCATCGTCGGGCGCGGCAGGTAGGCCGTGGAATCGGTGACGATAGCGACATGGCGGGACATGAGCCGGAGGTTACCTGGCGGGGTGGGAGGGCGGCAGCCCGGCCCCGGCCCTCTGATCATTCCTGGCCGCTTCGGAACGCATCCGTTCGGGCCTGAACCGACCCACGTGCGTCAGTTCGTCGTTTCCGGCCGGGTGGACTTCTGCCAGGGGTAGGTCGTGCGCAGTCGCGGGTCCGGGGCGGTGATCGCCTGCGGGCTCTCCTCGCGGGCCGGTCCGGACCATGCCTCGTCGGCCGTGCTGCTGCCGACCGAAGGGTCTGCCGAGGCGGCCGGCTCCGGCCAGTCCGTCCCCGGGCCCTGACCCGGTGTCGTGGCGGAAGCGCCCGCGCCGGACGTCCGCGACGACGGTTCGTCCGCGGCCCAGTGCCGCAGCGCCCCGGCCTCGATGTCGATCTGCGCGTTCAGCGCGTCCAGGTCGTCGTCGGCGAACTGGCGCGCCCGGTCTCGCGCCGCCCAGCGCAGCGACTCCGCCGAGTGCGTGATCCGCTGCGTGCGCTCCCGCAGCTTGGGCAGCAGGCCCGCGACCGTCGCCCGGTCCGGCTCGCGCTCCAGCCTCTTCAGCTCGTCGTCCAGCTCCAGACCGTGGGCGCTCAGCCGCCGGAAAAGGTCCACCGACTCCGCCAGCGAGGCGTCCTCGGCGACACCGGCGTGCAGGGCGTCCTGCGTGGCCCGCATCGAGGTGCGCAGGGAGAGCCGGAGCTGTGCGAGCTCGCCCGCGACCCCCACCTGTCCGAAACTCTTGGCCCGGAGCGTGGTGTCCTCCACCGTGCGACGGGCCTGCGTGATCGTGCGGTCCACGCCCCGCTTGGCCGCGCCGACGGCCTTCACGGTCGCGTAGACACCCAGCGCGACGAACGCGACCAGGAGCAACGCCAGGATCGTGAGCGCGGCTTCCATGAATGCCCCTCGGTGTCTCGATGCGGCCGCCGGTACCGGCCTGCCCCTTCCACCGTAAACGGAACGGGCAGGCCGAGGGTTCCTTCGGAACCCCCAACCTGCCCGTAGGGGATGGCCCCCACCGCTCACGGGGCCGTCACAGCACCGCCGTCCGTGTCACGCGGGGACGATGTTCACCAGCTTCGGCGCCCGCACGATCACCTTGCGGATGCCCGCCCCGCCCAGCGCGGCGACGACCGCCTCGTCGGCCAGGGCCAGCGCCTCCAGCTCCTCGTCCGTGATGGAGGGCGAGATCTCCAGGCGGGCCCGGACCTTGCCCTTGATCTGGACGACGCAGGTGACGGTCTCGTCGACCACGTACGCCGGGTCGGCCACCGGGAAGTCCTGGTGGACGACCGAGTCGGTGTGGCCCAGCCGGCGCCACAGCTCCTCCGCGATGTGCGGGGCCAGCGGGGCGATCAGCAGGACCAGCCGCTCGGCGACCGAGCGCGACAGCGGGCCGTCGGCCTTCGTCAGGTGGTTGTTCAGCTCGGTGACCTTGGCGATGGCGGTGTTGAACCGCATCCCCGCCATGTCCTGGCCGACCCCGTCGATCGCCTTGTGCAGGGCGCGCAGGGTGTCCTCGCCGGGCTCCGTGTCGACGACGGTGACCTCACCGGTCTCCTCGTCGACGACGTTGCGCCACAGCCGCTGCAGCAGGCGGTACTGGCCGACCACGGCACGCGTGTCCCAGGGGCGCGACACGTCCAGGGGGCCCATCGCCATCTCGTACAGGCGCAGAGTGTCCGCGCCGTACTCCGCGCAGATCTCGTCCGGCGTGACCGCGTTCTTCAGGGACTTGCCCATCTTGCCCAGGACGCGGCTGACCTTCTCGCCCGCGTAGTAGAACGCGCCGTCGCGCTCCTCCACCTCGGCGGCGGGGACGGCGATGCCCCGGCTGTCGCGGTAGACGAAGGCCTGGATCATGCCCTGGTTGTACAGCTTGTGGAACGGCTCGGCGGAGGAGATGTGGCCCAGGTCGTGCAGCACCTTGGACCAGAAACGCGCGTACAGCAGGTGCAGCACGGCGTGCTCGGCCCCGCCGACGTACAGGTCGACGCCGCCGGTGGGCTGCCCCTCGCGCGGGCCCATCCAGTACTGCTCGATGGACGGGTCGACCAGCTGACGGTCGTTGTTCGGGTCCAGGTAGCGCAGCTCGTACCAGCAGGAACCCGCCCAGTTGGGCATGGTGTTGGTCTCGCGGCGGTACGCGCGCGGACCGGAGCCGTCGCCCAGGTCCAGCGTCACGTTGACCCAGTCCGCGTTGCGCGACAGGGGGGTCTCGGGCTGGGCGGACGCGTCCTCAGGGTCGAAGGTGCGCGGGGAGTAGTCCTCGACCTCGGGCAGCTCCAGCGGCAGCATCGACTCGGGCAGGGGGTGGGCGATGCCGTCCTCGTCGTACACGATCGGGAAGGGCTCGCCCCAGTACCGCTGCCGGCTGAACAGCCAGTCGCGCAGCCGGAAGTTGACGGTGCCCTCGCCGACGCCGTGCTCCCGCAGCCACTCGGTGATCTTCGCCTTGGCCTCGACGACGCCCAGGCCGTCCAGCGAGATCTCGTCGTTGGCGGAGTTGACCAGCTTCGCGTCGTACGAGCTGAAGGCGTCGTCCCATGTGGCGGGGTCGGTGCCCCGGTCGTCGGAGGGCTGGACGACACAGCGCATCGGCAGCTCGAAGGCGCGCGCGAAGGCGAAGTCGCGCGCGTCGTGCGCGGGTACGGCCATGATCGCGCCGGTGCCGTAGCCCATCAGGACGTAGTCGGCGATGAAGACGGGGACCTTCTCGCCGCTGACCGGGTTGGTGGCGTACGCACCGGTGAAGACACCGGTCTTGTCCTTGGCCTCGGCCTGCCGCTCGACGTCGGACTTGGCGGCGGCCTGCTTGCGGTACGCGGTGACGGCCTCGGCCGGGCTCGCGTGGCCGCCGGTCCACACCGGGTGGGTGCCCTCGGGCCAAGCGGCCGGAATGATCCGCTCGACCATGTCGTGCTCGGGCGCCAGCACCATGTACGTCGCGCCGAACAGGGTGTCCTGGCGGGTGGTGAAGACGGTGATACCGCCTGCGGTGTCCACCGGGAACTCGACCCGGGCGCCCTCGGAGCGGCCGATCCAGTTGCGCTGCTGCAGCTTGATGGCCTCGGGCCAGTCCAGCCCGTCCAAGTCGTTCAGCAGCCGGTCGGCGTAGGCGGTGATGCGCATGTTCCACTGGCGCAGCTTGGCCTTGAAGACGGGGAAGTTGCCGCGCTCGGAACGGCCGTCGGCGGTGACCTCCTCGTTGGCCAGAACCGTGCCCAGGCCGGGCGACCAGTTCACCGGGGCGTCGGAGGCGTACGCCAGTCGGTACTGGCTCAGCAGGTCGGCGCGCTCGGTGGCGCTCAGCGCGCTCCACTCACGGCCGTCGGGGGTCGCGCGGGTGCCGCTCTCGAACTGCTCGACCAACTCCGCGATCGGACGGGCCTTGTCGGCCTCGGCGTCGTACCAGGAGTTGAAGATCTGCAGGAAGATCCACTGCGTCCACTTGTAGTACTCGGCGTCGATCGTCGCGAAGGAGCGGCGGTTGTCGTGGCCCAGACCCAGCCGGCGCAGCTGGACCTTCATGTTCTTCATGTTGGCCTCGGTGGAGACCCGGGGGTGGGTGCCCGTCTGCACCGCGTACTGCTCGGCGGGCAGTCCGAACGCGTCGAAGCCCAGGGTGTGCAGCACGTTGTGGCCGGTCATCCGCTGGTGGCGGGCGTAGACATCGGTGGCGATGTAGCCCAGCGGGTGTCCGACGTGCAGACCCGCGCCCGAGGGGTACGGGAACATGTCCATGATGAACTTCTTGGGCTTGGCGGCCAGCTCCGGGTCGCCCGCCAGGTCACCGGTGGGGTTCGGCGCCTCGTACGTCCCCTCGGCGTCCCAGAAGTCCTGCCAGCGTGCCTCGATGTCGGCGGCCATCGCCGCCGTGTAGCGGTGCGGCGCGGCCGTCTCGGCAGCGGAATTCGTCTCGCTCATGATCCTCAAAGCTCCATCGATCGTCATCTGCCGGGAAACGAAAAATCCCCTCGCACAGGAGGGGACGCCGCGCTGACTCCGACCAGGCGTTCTCACCGGTCGGGACTCTTCAGCGCGGCTCGCTAAGCAGAAGGCGTACGGCACGCATGGCGTCAGGGTACCGCACGGACCCGGAAGGGAGCGGGGAGTAACCGGAGGGCGGACATCACACGCAGGAGCCCGGGTCCGCACCACCCGCACGCCCTCTCGCGCGCCGCCCACCGCCCTCCGCACGCCACTCTCCGTAGTCGGAACATGGCGTTCCCGTGGCTGCGGCGTGTGCGCCCCGCGCGCTTCGCATGAGGTTTTCGCGGAGCCCTGGGACGACCTCGACGGCAGGGAGAACGCCCGGGAAGCAGGGGTTACTCCGCGTACCGACCTCTATCGGGGCAACCGAGCAAACCTCGTACTGGTTGGTATGGGGCGTCCTAGCATGCGGCAACGGGACCGCTTTGCCGAACTATTCGGAGTCGCCCCCATGAACCCTCATCGCAAGATCCGCGTATCCCCCAGCATGAGCCCCGCAATGAGTCGGCCGGTACAGGGCGGCCTGACGGTCGCCGCGTTGGTCTTCGTCCCTCTGTTCGCCGTCGCAGGGAGCGACGAACTGCGCGCCACCCTCGATTTCACCACCGGCGTCCTGTCGCTGGTGTCGCTCAGCGCCGCCGTCGCCTGGGGCCTGCTGGCCACCGACCGGCTGTTCCTCTCCACCCGTCAGCGCATCGTCTGCCAGGGCATCCACCGGGCCACCGCCATTGCCGCGCTCGGCTTTCTGCTGCTGCACGGAACCGTGAAGGTCGCCCTCGGGCATGTGGCTCTGATCGGTGCCCTCATACCCTTCAGCCTCGGCGTGACCGGCGCGGCGGGGCTGATCGGTTTCGGTTCGCTGGCCGGGCTGCTGATGGTTGTCACGGCCGCGACCGGCGCCCTGCGCAGCGCCTTCGCCCACCCTTCCCCCAAAGCCGCCCGGCTCGGGCAGTCACTGGGGTCGCCCCGGGACACGGGCGGCATCGCGGGCCGGTGGCGCGCCCTGCACGCGCTGGCGTATCCGGCGTGGTGCGCCGCGCTGGTCCACGGCCTGTTCGCGGGGCGTGCGCCTGCCACCTGGGTGGTCGTGATGTACGGGCTCTGCCTCGCCGGAGTCGCCGGGGCGCTGTGTCTGCGGCTGCTGCCGCGCCCGACGAAGCGGCGGGTCGCCGACCGGGTCGCCGAACTGCTGGGCCAGGGGCCCCCGGCCGCCCCCGATCCGGTCCTGCGGGAGTCCTCCTCGTCCGCCGGGGAACCCTGGTCCGATCCGGCCGCCTGGAGCGAGACGGACCGGGACGTACGGGGCACGCCGGTGCGCCCGCGCACGCTCTCGGCGCCGATACCCCCGACCTCGCCCCCTCCGACGGCGATCCCGGGCGCGCTGCACGAAGCGCCGACCGAAACGCTGTACAGCGGCCGGTCACCGCTGTACGAGCCCCCGCCCCGCAGCGCCGACCGCATCGCCTTCGGCCCGCCGGAGGAACTGCCGGACCCGGGGCGGAGGAAGGCGGGGCCGGGGCCTGGACCGGGCATAACGGCCGGGTACCGCGCCGTCTCGCTCGGCGGCGGCATGTCGGGCCCGGCGGCCCCCTCGGAGAGTCGCTGGCCCTCGCCCTCCCCCGCTCTGCCCGGACAGGCGCACCACGGTCCGTCCCCGCAGAACCCGCCTGCGTACACCACGCAGGAGCACGCGTACGCGACCTCCCCGTACGAAACGCCGGGGCACGGCACACCGAGGTACGGATCCACGGAACCCGCCGAACCGAAACACGCCGCTCCGGAATCCCGCACACCAGAAACCGGCACACCCGGGTCCGGCACACCGACCTACGTGACATCGGAGTACGCCGGCGCACCGACCCCGTACGACACCACCACATCCGCTCCCCTCACCTCCCCTTCCCCCGCTCCCTCCCCCTTCGCCCCGCCCCGTGCCGAACCGGGGGCCGGGCCGTTCACCGCGCCCCCGGCCGGCGAACCCTGGCACGCACCCGCAGGAGACCGATAGTGAACGTCCCCCTCCCCGATGTGCCCGAGGTCCGCGTCGTCGGACTGCCGCAACTGACCACCGGCTTCGACCTGGTGGAGCGGCTCGACCTCGCCATGCACCTCAAGGTGCACGGGCCGCTGGAGCCGATGACCGGTGAACGGCTGGCCGAACTGGCCGAAACGATCTCCCTGCGCGGAAGGGGAGGCGCCGGTTTCCCGTTCGGCAAGAAGCTGCGCGCGGTGGCGAAGGCGTCCATCCGGCGCGGAGTGCGGCCGGTCGTGGTGATCAACGGCAGCGAGGGCGAACCGGCCTGCCGCAAGGACACCGTCCTGCTCAACCGCGCCCCGCACCTGATCCTGGACGGTGCGCTGCTGGCCGCGGAGGCGCTCGGCGCGCGCACCCTGGTCGTCGCCGTCACCCGCAACTCCACGGAGATCTCCGTACGGGCGGCCCTCGCCGAACGCGGCCTCTCCGACCGGCGCGGCCAGCAGTTGCGCGCCCGCGTGGTCCGCACCCCGGAACGCATGGTCTCGGGCGAGGCCTCCTCGGTGATCAGGGCGGCGAACGGCGGGCCCGCCCTGCCGCCGGGCCGGCGCGAGCGGGCGGCGGAGACCGGGGTGGGCGGCTCACCGACGCTGCTGTCGAACGCGGAGACCTACGCCCAGCTCGCCGTCGCCGCCCGGATCGGCCCCCGCCGCTACGGGCACACCGGGCTGCCGAACGAACCCGGCACCGTCCTGCTCACCGTCTCGGGCGCCGTGGCGAGGCCCATGGTCGTCGAGGTGCCGACCGGGGTGCCGCTGCGGTACGTCCTGGAGATGGCCGGGGCCCCGCCGCTCCCCCAGGGCGTGCTGACCGGCGGCTACCACGGCAACTGGATCGACGCGGTCTCCTCGCACAACGCCGTGGTCTCCCGCGAGTCCCTGGCCACCGCGGGGGGTGCGCTCGGCGCGGGGGCCATCCTGCCGATCGGCCCGGACACCTGCCCGCTCGGCGAATCCCTCCGGATAGCCAACTGGCTGGCCGCCGAGACCGCCGGACAGTGCGGCCCGTGCAAGCTGGGGCTCCCCGCCGCCGCGGGCGGCCTCTCCGACGTGCTGAACGGCGGCGGGCCCGCCGCCCTGGAGGCCCTGCGCGAGGTCACCCAGGCCGTGAAGGGCCGCGGGGCGTGCAAACACCCGGACGGTTCCGCCCGGTTCCTGCTCTCGACCCTGTCGGCGTTCACGGACGACCTCGCCGCACACGTCCTGGACGGCGGCTGCGGCCGCGAGACGGTCGGGGTGCTGCCGCTGCCCGCACCGGGCTACCAGGATCTGGAGGAGTCGATTCCGAGCGGCGAGAAGCTCGCGGTCGACTGGACGCTCTGCCAGGGCCACGGCCTGTGCGCGGACCTCGTCCCCGAGCTCATCCGGCTGGGAGCGGACGGCTATCCGGCACTGGCGGACGCCGCCGTTCCGGTGCACCTGCGCGGTCGTGCCCAGCGGGCCGTACGGCGCTGCCCAGCCCTGGCGCTCCGTATCGAGCAGCCGCCGGCCGAACAGCGCCCCGCCCTGCCGGCCGCCCATCGGCGCGCACTGGGCAGTGCCCGCGGCTGATCCCGGCACAAAGAAGCGGGCCACCCGATCCGGGTGGCCCGCTTCTTTACTGTCGATCCTGTGGAGCTAAGGAGAATTGAACTCCTGACCTCCTGCATGCCATGCAGGCGCTCTACCAACTGAGCTATAGCCCCTCGCTGCTTGCCGCCCGGTTCCCCTTGGCGACATCGAGAACATTACACGGTCCCCCCGGTGCTTCACCAAATCGTTTCCGGTCCGCACCGATATGCCCGGATCATCCAGGGCGTTCGCCCGCCAGTCGCAGGTCAGACCAGGTCAGGCTGTCGCGAAGGAGTAGAAGCGCTTGAGGGTGCAGTGCTCCTCCAGGAGCCGCCCGTAGATCGGCTCCCCCTCCAGCTCCCGGTAGGTCTCGATGGGGTCGCCTTTTATGATCAGCGCCCGTGCGCATTCCTCGCACCAGTACTGGTACTCCGCGTTGACCGGGTCCATGTCCCTGACGATGGGCGTACCGCTGCCGCACCAGTCGCATTTACGCCTGTGTGCACCCATCAGTCAGCTCCAGCTGTGGCCGCAGGCCGTGCACACGTAGGAGACCCCTCCGTTGTCACCCAGAACCTGGGCCACATGGGACGAACCGCAGGACGGACAGCCGAGACGGGATCGAACGTCGGACGTTACGGGGCCGGGGGGCGAGGCGGCGACAAGGCGCTGGTCGGGGACGTGTTCGCGACTCGCAGGCATCGCGCTCCCTCCCGATCGGTACGTCGCCCCCTCCGGCGTTCCGATTCTGCCATGGCCCCGCAAGAGGGGCAGCCCGCTCGACGCCCTCCGTCCCCTCCATGCAGAAGATCCCGCCCCCTGATGGGGACGGGATCCTGATTGTGGAGCTAAGGAGAATTGAACTCCTGACCTCCTGCATGCCATGCAGGCGCTCTACCAACTGAGCTATAGCCCCGCTGTTCGCTCTGTTTCCCTGCGTTTCCGCGCTGCGAACAAGATGAACTTTAGCCTGCGACCGGCCGGAAAGTGAAATCCGGCCCGGGCCGCCCGAGGGCGGCCCGAGAACGGCCTCCCGACGACCGCTGGACGGCCGCCCGGACGGCCGGTCTAGTCGTCGTCGCCGAGCACCGGCTCCGGGAGTGTGCCGGCGTTGTGCTCCAGCAGACGCCAGCCGCGCGCGCCCTCCCCGAGGACGGACCAGCAGCAGTTGGAAAGACCGCCGAGCCCTTCCCAGTGGTGCGCCTCCAGGCCCAGCAGCCGGCCGATCGTCGTCCTGATCGTGCCGCCGTGGCTGACGACGACGAGCGTGCCGTCATCCGGAAGCTTCTCGGCGTGCTCCAGAACGACCGGAGCCGCCCGGTCGGCGACCTCGGTCTCCAGCTCGCCACCGCCCCGGCGCACGGGCTCACCGCGCTTCCAGGCGGCGTACTGCTCGCCGTAGCGCTCGACGATCTCCTGGTGGGTCAGCCCCTGCCACTCGCCCGCGTACGTCTCACGGAGTGCGGCGTCATGGGCGACGGTCAGGCCGCTGACGGCGGAGAGCTCGGAGGCCGTGGCAGCCGCCCGCCGGAGGTCGGAGGCCACGATGGCGTCCGGCTTCAGCGAGGCGAGCAGCCGGGCGGCGCGGCGGGCCTGCCCGACGCCGGCCTCGGTCAGCTCGATGTCCGTGGAGCCCTGGAAGCGGCGCTCCAGGTTCCATGCCGTCTGGCCGTGCCGCCAGAGGACGATCCTGCGGCCCTTGCCGCTCTTGCTGCCGTTCAGCTCTGGTCACCTTCCGTGCCGCCGTTGAGCTGTGCGTGCTCCTCGGCCTTGCCGCGGGTCTTGATCGCGTCCTCGGGGAGGGCGATCTCCGGGCAGTCCTTCCACAGGCGCTCCAGCGCGTAGAAGACGCGCTCCTCGCTGTGCTGGACGTGGATGACGATGTCGACGTAGTCGAGGAGGATCCAGCGGGCGTCGCGGTCGCCCTCGCGGCGCACCGGCTTGGCGCCGAGCTCCTTCTGGAGCCGCTCCTCGATCTCGTCGACGATCGACTTGACCTGACGGTCGTTGGGGGCCGAGGCCAGCAGGAAGGCGTCGGTGATCGACAGCACATCGCTGACGTCGTAGGCGATGATGTCGTGCGCGAGCCGGTCGGCGGCCGCCTGGGCGGCGGCGTTGATGAGCTCGATGGAGCGGTCCGTGGCGGTCACATGCAGGCTTTCGTCGGCGGTCGGATGCAGTCCCTAGGGTCTCACGGACCGCCGACAGAGCTTTACTGCCTTCACCCGGGGCCACCGGCCGGCGGCCCCGGGCGGGCTACTGGACCTTGTAGTCCTGGCCCAGGACCGCGGACACGTCGGCGTTGGCGGCCGGCTCGCCCTTCTTCACATCGCCTGCGGAGAGACCCAGGGTCTTGGCCACCTCGACGGCCTTCTCCTTGTCCTCGGCGGACCGGTAGAGCACGACGGACGACGCCTCGGCCCCGGCCTTGCCGCTGTCCACGAAGGCGTAACCGCCGTTGACCAGCTGGACCCGGGCGGCCTCGGCGGCCTTCTGGTTTCCGGTGGCGTTGCGGACGGCGACCCGGAGCGGAGCGCCGTCCTCGGGCGCCTTCACCGTGCCGCCGAGGATGTCCTTGACCACGCCGCGGGTGTCCGCCTCGGTGAGCGTGCCGTCCTCCTGGACCGGCAGCAGGGCCGTCTTGTAGTCGCCGACCTTGGCCCGCGAGGCCAGCTTGGCGAGCGAGGCCCCGAGGTCCTTCTCGGGCAGCGACGGGTCGAGCACCTGGAGCAGCGTCTCGATGGTGACGGTGGCGGCCTTGGGGTCCTCGGAGATCTTGCGCAGGGTGGCCCGCATGACCTCGCCGAAGCGGGTCAGCTGCTTGGCCTCGGGCTCGCCCTCCGCACGGTAGGTGGCGTACGCGACGGCCATCGGGCCGCTGAGCGTCTGGGCCTCACCCTTGTTCACCAGGGGCGATTCGCCCTTCTTCGCGGCGGGCACCTCGGTGTCGGTGTCGACCTCGATGTTGCCGACCAGCTCGACGAGGTTCTCCAGGTACGGGGTGTCCAGCCGCCAGGTGCCGGTGATCCGGGTGCCGAGGAGGGTGTCGATCGCCTCCCGGGTGCCGGTCCTGCCGTCGTCCTCGACGGACTTGCCGAGCGTGGTGGTGGCCCCGTCGTCGCCCGCGACGGCGAGGGAGTTGGGCAGCAGGACGGTGGTGCCCTGCTTGGTGGTGGTGTTGTCGACGAGCAGCGCCGTCGAGGTGCCGCCCTTCTTCGTGTCGTGCAGGTGCACCACGATCATGTCGCGCTGCTGGGCCCCGGCGGCGACGGTCTTCTTCTCGTCCGTTCCGGACAGGCCCGGGAGCATGTCGGCGGACCACAGATAGCCGACCCCGCCGACGACGACGAGAACGGCGACGACTATCAGGGCGACCATGCGGTTGCGGCCCTTGCGCCGGGCCTCCTCGCGCCGCTCGCTGCGGCTCTCGGTGAACTTCAGCCAGTCGATGACGTCTTCGGAGTCCTCGTCGGGCTCCTCGATGAACGAGAACTGCTCGGTGCGGTAGTCCGGGGCGGGCTTGCGCTGCCCGGGAAGCGCGGCATCCGCCTCCGGCTCGGCCTCCTGCGGAGAGGGCTGTACGGGGGGCTGCGGCGGTGCCTGTTCCGGCGCGGGGGCGGCGCCCTGCTGCGGGATGCTCCAGTGCTCGCCGGTGTCGACCGCGGCGGGCTGCTGCCCGGTGGCGTAGCCGTAGTCGGTGTAGGAGCCGTAGCCGTACCCCTGGTCGGCGCCCTGTTCCTGCTGCGCCTGGCCCTGCTGGTGGCCCTGCTGACCGGCGGCGTAGGGGTCGTAGCCCGGCTGCTGCTGAGGGTTGCCGTACGCGTCGTAGCCGTAACCGGTGGTGTCCTGGGTCTGGTGGCCCTGGCTCTGCTGGGCTGCGTAGGGGTCGTAACCCTGGCCCTGCTGGTCGTAACCCTGACCCTGCTGCCCCTGCTGCTGGTAGACCGGCTGCCCGTACGCGTCGTAGCCGACGATCTGCGGCTCCTGGTAGTACGGGTCGTACGGGTTCTGTCGGTCGTTCACCGGTGCCCCTCTCCGTGGCTCATTCGCCGCGGTACAGCTGGCGCTTGTCGATGTAGCGGACCACGCCGTCCGGCACCAGGTACCAGACCGGCTCCCCCTGCGCGACCCTCTCACGGCAGTCCGTGGACGAGATCGCCAGCGCGGGCACCTCCACGAGGGAGACACCGCCCTCGGGCAGTCCGTCGTCCGTGAGCACATGACCCGGGCGGGTCACACCGATGAAGTGGGAGAGCGAGAACAGCTCCTCCGCGTCGCGCCAGGTGAGGATCTGGGCGAGCGCGTCGGCGCCGGTGATGAAGAAGAGGTCCGCGTCGCCGTGGACCTCGCGCAGGTCCCGCAGCGTATCGATGGTGTACGTCGGTCCGCCACGGTCGATGTCACTGCGGCTGACGGAGAACTGCGGGTTGGACGCGGTGGCGATGACCGTCATCAGATAACGGTCCTCGGCCGGGGAGACGTTCTTGTGGCTCTTCTGCCACGGCTGCCCGGTCGGCACGAAGACGACCTCGTCCAGATGGAACTGGGCGGCCACTTCACTGGCCGCCACCAGGTGTCCATGGTGGATCGGGTCGAATGTCCCGCCCATCACACCGATACGGCGCTTGCCGGGGCCGGTAGGCACTTCCTGCTCTCCCATGCGTGCAGAGCCTACTGGCACAGCTGTACGCCCCCGGCTCAGCGGTCGCGGTTGAAGCTGATGGTGATGAACAGAAGCAGCATCAGCGCGACAAAGGCCCCGGCGCCGACGAAGTAGGGGTTCAGGCTTTCGTGGTTGCCGCCGCCCTCGCCCCCGGAGGCGAGAGTGACCAGCTGGTGAGTGGTGCTCGTGAGGCTCATCTTCGGCAGGACCTATCGATCGTGAGTCGGAAGGAAGACGTCGGGGCCATCGTATGCGGGACCCTCGGGCACGCTCACGGCGACTCAGTCGTTGTTGTCGTCGTTGCGGTATCCACGCAGCAGGAACCAGGCGAGCAGCACCGCTCCGAGGATCGAGACGAGCAGCACGATCCGGAGGGTGTCACCCGGTCCCTGCTCCTGGGACGCGGCGGCGAGCAGTACGGCGGTGTGCGGCATTTCGGGCGCTCCTCAAAGTTATCCACAGCCCCCCGCACACCGTAGCGCCAGCGCATACGCTGGCTTTTGTCCGGGGGACGAGCAACGTCTCGTACGAACAGGGGGCCATCCATGACCGACAGCAGTCACGAGAACGTGCCGAGCAGGGCGCGCCGGCGATTTCCCGGGATCTCCTCCCGGGCCTACGAGCACCCCGCCGACCGCTCGGCCCTGGTGGCCCTGCGCAAGCTGACCGGGTTCGACACCGTGTTCAAGGCGCTCAGCGGGCTGCTCCCGGAGCGGAGCCTGCGGCTGCTCTTCCTCTCCGATTCCGTCCGGGTGAGCGACGCGCAGTTCGCCCATCTCAACGGCATGCTGCGCGACGCGTGTTACATCCTGGACCTGGAGAAGGTCCCGCCGATGTACGTGAAGCAGGACCCGCAGCCCAACGCCATGTGCATCGGTCTCGACGAGCCGATCATCGTGGTCACCACGGGCCTGGTCGAACTGCTCGACGAGGAGGAGATGCGGGCGGTGGTGGGCCACGAGGTGGGCCACGCCCTCTCCGGTCACTCGGTGTACCGGACGATACTGCTCTTCCTGACCAACCTCGCCGTGAAGGTCGCCTGGATCCCGCTGGGCAATGTGGCGATCATGGCGATCGTGACGGCGCTGCGCGAGTGGTTCCGCAAGTCGGAGCTGTCCGCGGACCGGGCCGGGCTGCTGGTGGGCCAGGACACCCAGGCCTCGATGCGCGGCCTGATGAAGATCGCGGGTGGCAACCACCTCCACGAGATGAATGTGGACGCCTTCCTCGCCCAGGCCGACGAGTACGAGAAGAGCGGCGACCTCCGCGACTCCGTCCTCAAAATCCTCAATGTGCTGCCCCGGACGCACCCGTTCACCGCCGTGCGGGCCGCCGAGCTGAAGAAGTGGTCGGAGACCCGCGAGTTCCAGCGGATTATGGACGGCCACTACCCCCGGCGCGACGAGGACAAGGACACCTCGGTGACCGACTCGTTCCGGGAGTCCGCTTCGCACTACGCGGACACGGTGCGCACCAGCAAGGACCCGCTGATGAAGCTGGTGGGCGACATCGCCGGGGGCGCGGGGGACCTGGGCGGCAAGCTGCGCGACAAGTTCACCGGAGGCGGCTCCGGCGGCTCCGCTACGGGCGGGGAGTCCGGTCGGCCTCAGGACCCGGAGGAGGGGAGCTCGGGGCCGTCGAAGGGCTGACGGCCGCCAGGGTCCCGCACAGGGCCGCCGTGGGCGGGCCCGAGGCGTACGGGTCGGTGGCGGCGGGGCCGCGGGCGTCCGCCTTCTCCCCGGCCAGGAGGGGGCGGAGCATCTCGGTCGCGTCGGCCGAGCAGGACTGCGGCCCGGCCTGGACCTGGGCGGTGCGCACCTCCAGGCGGTGGAGCCGCAGGTCCTCCCGGTCGAAGCGGAAGTGCAGCTCGCGCCGCACGGTGAACAGGGACGCGCCGTCCTTGCGCGGGGGCCCCTCCGCCGGGCGCAGGGCGTAGGTGAAGGTGTGGTCCGAGACGACGCCGAGGACGCCCGCCGCCTCCTCCTCGTAGCGGAGGGTGCCCTGGACCCGGATCTGCGGGTCCGCGAGCTCCACCCGCTCCGGGTCGAAGCGGACCAGCCAGCCGGTGGCGGCGTGGCTCCCGTCGTCCGCCGGGTCGCTCTGGCTCCGTTCGAACTGGGTGCGCTGGTCCGGGTCGATGAGGTGCTCCACGGGCCGGCGTACGGAGCCGGTGAGGACGTCGGGGTTCAGGGACGACTCCACCAGGTAGTCCTTGACGGTGGCGAGCGCGGCGGTGATCTGGCTGTCGGAGAAGTTCTGGGTGCGCTTCACGGCGGGGAAGTTGATGCCCTCCGCGCCCGTGCGGAATCCGGAGACCGGCTCGGCCCGGTACAGCTGCTCGGGTGATCCGCCCGGTACGGCGCCCCGGGGGGCCAGGGGGATGACGGTGGTCCGCAGGGGTTCGGCACGTCGGGGGGCCGGCTGGGGATACGGGCTGCGGAATCCGATGTAGACGGCCACGGCGAAGGCCAGGGCGATGAGGACGACCAGGGCTATGGCGGCCCGGGAGCCGCCTCCGCTGCGCACGGGCGGCTGCTCCTCGGGCACGGTGCGGACGGCGCGGGCGTGGTCGCCCATCCGTTCCTGCGCCGAGTACTCCCGCATCCGGGCAGCCTGGATGAACGATTCGTCGAAGACGAGCGAGCGGTATTCGTCCTCGCCGCCCGCGGGGTTCTCGGGCGGGCCGTCCGGCGGTTCTGAGCGGCCTGTCATGACTTCTCTCCCGATCTCCACACCGGTCGGTTCGGTGCGCAACGGTCTGCTTCGGCCGAGCGGGGCGTGCGGCAGCGAGAAGCCCCCCTGGGAACGAGGGGTCACATCTTCAGGGTAGGTCGATTGCGGTCCGTGTAAACGCGGAGACCGCCGGGAACTGCGGAGGCGACGGGGGTCGCGGTCGGCGAACGGGTGACGGGAGGAGCCGGGGGCCCTCGGGGGCTGCGGCCCGGCGCCCGGCTCAGGGCACCCGGGGCTCGGCGGAGACCACGGGGCGGGAGTAGTCGGCGGAGGCCGACGGGGCGGCGCCGGGCTTGTCCACACCGCTGCTGGCGGGGGGCGGCACCTGGTCCTGGCGGTTGTTCGACGCGCCCCGGTAGACCGCGGTGAAGGCGAGGGAGACCATGCCGACGCCCATCACCACGGCGAGCAGCCAGGCGACCGGCCGGTGCCAGCGGGCGGAGTTGCGGTAGGGGCGCAGGGAGCCGCCGTGGCGGCCGTAGGGCCCTGGGCCGTCGTCGTCCCCGAAGCCGTCGTCCGGGTCGTAGTCGAGGTCCTGGGGGTCGTGGTAGCCCCGGGAGCCGGCGTAGCCGTATTCGTCGTCGTCGGCGCGACGGGTGCGGCGGGCGCGGGCCGCGTCGGCCTCGGCACGGGCCTCGGCGGCGGCGAGGAGGCGCTCCACGGCGGTGGGTTCGTGGACGGGCGCCGACCGGACGAAGTCCTCGTCGAACACCACGGAGGCGAAGTCCTCGTCCGCGCCCCCGCGGTCGTCGTCGGGCTCCCAGCCGTCAGGAAACGGCTTGCCCCCCACGTCGTCCGGCACGGTTTCAGCGTAGCCGGGCCGGGACCTTTTGGGCAGGGACCCCGCAAACTCCCCCGGATCGATGCGGACTCCCCCGGATCGACCGGGAGGGCACACGCGGTCGGCCCCCTCCCGCGTGCAGGAGGGGGCCGACCGGAGAGACCTAGCGGGTGTGGCCGTCGCCCGTGACGATGTACTTCGTCGAGGTGAGCTCGGGCAGGCCCATCGGGCCGCGGGCGTGCAGCTTCTGGGTGGAGATGCCGATCTCGGCGCCGAAGCCGAACTGCCCGCCGTCCGTGAAGCGGGTGGAGGCGTTCACGGCGACCGTCGTGGAATCGACCAACTGGGTGAACCGGCGGGCGGCGGCCTGCGAGGTGGTGACGATCGCCTCGGTGTGGCCGGAGGACCAGAGCCGGATGTGGGCGACCGCCGCGTCCAGGGAGTCGACGACCGCCGCGGCGATGTCGTAGGAGAGGTATTCGGTCTCCCAGTCCTCCGTCGTCGCCGGGACCACGGTGGCCTTCGAGCCCTCGGCGCGGGCGAGGACGTGTTCGTCGCCGTGGACGGTGACCCCGGCCTCGGCCAGCGCGTTCAGGGCGAGCGGCAGGAATTCGTCCGCCACGTCCTGGTGGACGAGCAGGGTCTCGGCCGCGTTGCAGACGCTGGGGCGCTGGGCCTTGGAGTTGATCAGGATGTCGACGGCCATGGCCAGGTCCGTCTGCGCGTCGACGTAGACGTGGCAGTTGCCGGTGCCCGTCTCGATGACGGGGACGGTGGACTCCTCGACGACCGTGCGGATCAGCGAGGCGCCGCCGCGCGGGATGAGGACGTCGACGAGGCCGCGGGCCCGCATCAGTTCCGTCACGGAGTCACGGCTCTCGCCCGGGACGAGCTGTACGGCGTCGGCGGGGAGGCCGGAGCCGCCGACCGCGTCGCGCAGGACGCGGACGAGGGCGGTGTTGGAGGCGTAGGCGGAGGAGGAGCCGCGCAGCAGAACGGCGTTGCCGGACTTCAGGCAGAGGGCGGCGGCGTCGACGGTGACGTTGGGCCGGGCCTCGTAGATGATGCCGACCACGCCGAGGGGGACCCGGACCTGGCGGAGGTCGATGCCGTTGGGGAGGGTCGAGCCGCGCACCACTTCGCCGACCGGGTCGGGGAGGGCCGCGACGTCCCGTACGTCGGCGGCGATGGCGCGGATGCGGTCCGGGGTGAGGGTCAGGCGGTCGATGATGCCTTCGCTCGTCCCGGCCTCGCGGGCGCGCTCGACGTCCTTCGCGTTGGCCTCGACGATCTCGGCGGTCCGCACTTCCAGGGCGTCGGCGATGGCCAGCAGCGCGTCGTCCTTGGCCGCGCGCGGGAGGGGCGCGATGTCGGCGGAGGCGGCGCGGGCCCGGTAGGCGGCCTGCGTGACCGGGGAGAGGTTGTCGTAGGGCGAGAGCGTGGTCATGCCCGCAGAGTAATGCGCGCTCTGCGGGCATCCGTCACGTATCCCGTGATACGAGACGGCCGACCGCGGGCCGGACGCCTCCCCCGGAACCGCCGGCGGGGCCGTCAGTAGGGGTGGACGCCCACGGGGGAGGCGGGCGGCGGCCCGTAGCCCTCGGCGACCCGCAGGTGGTAGGTCTCGCGGTCGATGACTTCGAGGCCGACGATCTCCCAGGGCGGGAGCCGGGCGCTGGAGCGGTGCTCGCCCCACAGCCGCAGCGCGACGGCGGCCGCGTCGTGCAGGTCGCGGGCCTCTTCCCAGTAGCGGATCTCCGCGTGGTCGCCCGCGTAACGGCTGGTCAGCAGGAAGGGGTGGTCGTGCGCGAGCTGTTCCAGGCCGCGTCTGATCTCCGCGAGCGGAGTCTCGGTGCCCGACACGCTGAGGGTGATGTGCCAGAGTCTCGACTGCGGGGACTCCTCCTCCGCCGTCGTGACCGGCTCCCGTTCGGCGGTGTCCGACGGAAGGGGATTCCGGTCGAAATCCACCCCCGCTCCGACACTCGTCAGGGCGCGGTTGGCCGTGCCTCGGGGCGGCGCCCCCGGGCGCGCTCGTCTCACCGGCGGCCTCCTGTGGTGTGTTGCTGTCCGGTCCCCTGTTTCCCCACTACAAAGTGGACCAGTCCACAGCCGGGCGTGGGGTGGTTTTGCTGAAGGTCCCCGCCGAAGAGCCGGACTTTCAGCCGTTTCAGGGGGTGAGGCGCGGCGTGAGAATGACCAGATCGTCCCTGTGTACGATCTCGCGCTCGTAGGCGGGTCCCAGTTCACGGGCCAGGTCCCGGGTGGAGCGGCCGAGCAGCTGGGGGATCTCCTTGGCGTCGAAGTTGACGAGTCCGCGGGCGACCGGGGTGCCGTGCGGATCGCGGAGTTCGACCGGGTCGCCGGCGCTGAACTCGCCCTCGACGCCGGAGATTCCGGCGGGCAGCAGCGAGGTGCGCCGTTCCACCACGGCCCGTACGGCGCCGTCGTCGAGGGTGAGCGCGCCCTGCGGGGTGGAGGCGTGGGCCAGCCACAGGAGCCGGTCGGCGGAGCGGCGGCCGGTGCGGTGGAAGTACGTGCCGGTGTCGCGGCCCGCGAGGGCGTCGGCGGCGCGGCTGGCGGAGGTGAGGACGACGGGGACCCCGGCGGCGGTGGCGATGTTGGCGGCCTCGACCTTGGTGACCATGCCGCCGGTGCCCACGCCCGCCTTCCCGGCGCTGCCGATGGTGACGCCGGCCAGGTCGTCGGGGCCGGCGACCTCGGCGATCCGGGAGGCGCCGGGGGTGCCGGGCGGTCCGTCGTAGAGGCCGTCCACGTCGGAGAGCAGGACGAGGAGGTCGGCGTGGACGAGGTGGGCCACGAGGGCGGCGAGCCGGTCGTTGTCGCCGAAGCGGATCTCGTCGGTGGCGACGGTGTCGTTCTCGTTGACGACGGGGACGGCGCCCATCTCCAGGAGCTTGTCCAGGGTGCTGTAGGCGTTGCGGTAGTGGCCGCGGCGGCTGGTGTCGTCGGCGGTGAGGAGGACCTGTCCCACGCGGACGCCGTAGCGGGCGAAGGAGGCGGTGTAGCGGGCGACGAGGAGTCCCTGGCCGACGCTGGCGGCCGCCTGCTGGCGGGCCAGGTCCTTGGGCCGGCGGACGAGGCCGAGCGGGGCGAGTCCGGCGGCGATGGCTCCGCTGGAGACGAGGACGACCTCGCGTTCGCCGCCGTCCCTGACCTTGGCCAGGACGTCGACGAGGGCGTCGACCCGGTCGGCGTCGAGGCCGCCGGAGGCGGTGGTGAGCGAGGAGGAGCCGACCTTGACGACGACTCTGCGGGCGCCGGTCACCGCCGACTCGCGGTGCGACGGCCTCTGCTCTGCCACGTGCTTCCTCGCTCTGGATCGCCCCGGTGTCCGACGGGAGCGTCGCAGCCGGTCGCCCGGTGCCGCCCCCGGCACGTCACAGTACGCGAGCGGCCGCCTCCGCCGCCTGCCCGTTCCGCTCGGTGGACGTCCGGCGCGGGGCCGGCGTCCGGTGGGCGGGGTGCGGGCGGGTGGCGGGGGCGGCCGGTGGGCTCAGCTCTGCTGCTCGTCCTTGACGGCGAGCATCCGGTCGACGACCCGGGCGGAGGCGCGGCCGTCGGAGGGCTCGCAGAAGTCGACCCGGAACTGGGCGTACTTCTCCTTGTACTCCTCGCTGACCGCGTCGATGTTCCGGATCGCGGAGACCAGGTCCTCGGAGGTCTTGATCAGCGGGCCGGGGGCGCGGGAGGTGAAGTCGAAGTAGAAGCCGCGCAGGGTGTCGCGGTAGTGCTCCAGGTCGTACGTGAAGAAGAGCATCGGACGCCCGGAGTGCGCGAAGTCGAACAGCACCGAGGAGTAGTCCGTGATCATCACGTCGGCGATCAGGTAGAGGTCGGCGATGTCCGGGTAGTACGTGACGTCGTAGACGAAGCCCTGTCCGGCGCCGGGGATGGAGTCGAGGACCTTGTGGTGCTTGCGGTAGAGCAGCACGTGGTCCTCGCCGAGTTCGCGCCGGGCGGCCTCGACGTCGATCTTGTTGTCGAGCTTGAAGCGGCGTCCGCCGTAGCGCTGGTCGTCGCGCCAGGTGGGCGCGTACAGGACGACCTTCTTGCCCGCGGGGATGCCGAGCTTCTCCCGTACGGCCGCGGCGCGCTTGACGCGGTCCGGGGCGTGGAAGACGTCGTTGCGCGGGTAGCCCGCCTCCAGGACCTCGCACTGGAGGCGGAAGGAGTTGGTCATGATCGGGGTGGTGAAGGCGTTCGGTGTGATGAACAGGCTGTACTGGCGCGAGCGCTGCGGGAGGCTCGCGATGTAGGCGAGGTTCGCCTTGGGGGTGCCGAGGAGGTCGGCGCCGATGCGCTTGAGCGGCGTGCCGTGCCAGGTCTGGACGACCACCTGGCCCTCGCGGCGGACGAACCACTCGCGGATGCCGCCGTTGGTGACGACGTACCGGCTGCGGGCCAGTGCCTCGTACCACTCCTCGCTGCCCCACTCGACGCCCCGCACACCGGGCGGCAGCACGACCTGCTGGTCGTGGACCATCGCGATGTGTTCGACCTCGGTGCCGCGGCGCTTGAGCTCCTCGTAGACGGCGCGGGGCGAGTCGGAGAACTGCTTGCCGCCGAAGCTGTTGTAGAGCACGGCTTCGCGCAGCGGCAGCTTGCGCTGCTCGGGGGTGTAGACGTCGCGCATCAGGCGCTGGCGGTAGGCGCCGCGCAGCTCCGGGCCGAGGACCGGGCCGGACTCCACGAAGATCCGGTCGAAGTCGACCCGCTCGACGGTGTACGTGCGGTGCTCACCCCGGTGGGCCAGCGGGAGTGTGCCGATGAGGTCGGGGCGGACGGTGACCGGCAGGTCGCGGGTGTGGTCCCACTCGGTGGTGCGGCGCAGCCGCGGCATCCAGCGGCCGGCGCGCAGCGGGACGGTGCCCTCGTAGGTGGGCATGGTGTCCGGGCGCAGCCGGGCGGTGAAGCGGCCGTCGGCGAACTCGACGGGCAGCGGGCGGTCCTCGTTGCGGCCGGTGTGGCGCAGGACCATCTTCATCTGCTCGGCGGGGCCGGTGTAGACGCCGGTCAGGACCAGTTCGCCGTCGGCGCTCCACTCGACGCCGTCGACGACCGGCTGGACCGTGCGGACCTGCGGGGTGAAGTTGCCCGCGCCGTCGGTGAGGATCGCCAGCTCGCGGCCCTCGGGAAGTGGGTGTACGCCGGTGACGGGGCCGGTGCCGGTGGTGGCGCGGCGGGTGGTGCCGTCGGCGAAGACGATGAGCGTGCGGTACTTGACGGCCTTGCCGGGCCGTACGCCGTCGACGGGCAGATCGGCCAGGGGCAGCCGGGCGGTGTGGCGGAGCCAGCCGTCGGCGCCGGTCTCGCCCTGCTGGAGCGGGAGGTCGGTGGCGAAGCCGCTGGGCTCGTGGTCGATGCGCAGGGCGGTGGGGTACTTGCCCGCGGGGGTGGTGACGCGGGAGCGCAGGGTGACGGCGAGGGTGTCGCCGTCGGCTTCCTGGGCGACGATCTCGGCCGGGACGACGTCGACGGACAGCCTCAGCCGGTTGCGGTCGAAGCCGGCGACGAGGCGGACGCCGTCGTCGAGGGTCCGGGTGAGGCTGTGTCCGGCCGCGCCCGCGTTGTTCTTGGTGATGCTGCCGACCGACATGCCGCCGGGGCGCGGGATGCCGACGCCCAGGCGCCAGGTGCCGGGCTGCCACTGGCCGCGTACCCGGAGGCGGGCCGGGTCGACGGCGATCTCGAAGCCGGACCAGTCGTAGTTGTGCAGGGCGCCCTTGGCCTCGGCGGTGGCGCGGGGCTCGACGACCGTACGCAGCCGCAGCGGAAGGGTGGAGCGGCTGCCCTGGCGGCGGAGCACGGCGACGCGCAGCGAGCGCTTTCCGGTGGCCGAGGGGACGTTGGGGATGTAGGCGTAGCCCTTGATCTGGAGCTTGCCGTCCTCCCAGGCGAGGCCGAGGAGCTTGCCGCGTACGGGGAGTTCGCTGCGGTTGAAGTTGCGCACGGAGGAGGGGAGCGAGGAGCTCTCGACGCCGGGCAGCTCGATACGGGCGCGCCGCAGGCCGCGGACGGAGAAGGCGCCCGGGTTCTCGCGCTCGTAGTGCAGCAGGTCGACGAGTTCGTCGCCGCGCCCGCTGGCCGCCAGGTGCCACTTGACCCGGGCCATCGGGGAGAACTGGCGTACGACCTTCGGGGCGGCACGGGCCAGGAAGTCCTTGGCCTGCCGGTGGAATTCGGGGCGCTCCTCGACCGGAGTCTCCGGGAAGTACTTCATGAGCCGACTGAGCTCGTCGGGGACCGCTTCGAGGGACGCCACGGGGGGAAGGCCTTTCCGGGGGACGTGCAGATCATGAACCCCAGGAAGACGGGGCGTTAATGAGACGTGTTCAACGGTCTCATGGTTGCCCCACAGTATGACGTGACACCCCTCACAGGACGAACTCTCCCCGGGCGGCGCCCAGCACGGGAAGGCTTGTTCGAGGGCTGACCGGAGCTCCGGCGAGGGCTCCCCCGCGAGCCCTCGAACTCCTGGTCAGACGCGGTGTGCTCGGGGGGCGCGCAGGGCGCTGAGCACGGTCCGGCGGGCCTTGCGGACCACACGCCGGGCGAAGGAGGGACGGGCCTTGTGCTGCGGCGCCTCGATCCGCCGTCCGCCGACCCATTCCGTGACGGTCACCTCGTAAGCGCTGTCGGGGAGCACGGAGCTCTCGCCGAAGTGCGGGTAGGCGAGGTGCGGACGGGGCGGGTTTCCCCGGCGGACGATCTCGGGCTCCTTCTTGTCGCGCAGGAAGGCGGCGATGTCCAGGAGCAGGTCGAGCCGGCCCGCGGCGAGGCACATCAGCCGCAGCCGTTCGTTCACCTTGAGGTTGCGGCCGAGTCCCGGCGTCCAGTACGCCTTCATCAGAGGCGCCGCGAGCGCCATCTTCCGCTCGTGGACCTTGGCCTTCTGCTTCACCAGTCCGGGGCCGAACTGCGGCAGCAGGGTGATGACGAAGGGGCGCACCATCAAGGCGTCGCGCCGGGGGCCCGGGGGCACGTACTCGGCGATGAGCCCCATGAGGGCGCGGGCCGAGTCGAAGCGACGCTCGAAGCCGCCCTTCTTGGTCATCTGGTTGCGGTCCTCGCGGCCCACCAGGTAGTAGCAGGTGTAGTCGGCGACGACGGAGATCCCGTTGCCGCGCAGATACGCCTCCATCGTGAACAGGGCGTCCTCGCCCGTCTTGAGCTTCTCGTCGAAGGCCATGCCGAGGCGTACGAGGAGGTCGCGCCGGAACAGCTTCTGCGCGCTCAGGGTGAACTTGATGTTGGAGGAGTACAGGTCGGCGCGCTCGACGGTCTCTTTCCACATCGACTTCGCGGCACCGCGGTTGACGCCGACGATCTTCCCGAGCACCACGTCCGTGCCCGCCCGGTCCCCCATGGCGACCATGCGCTCCAGGGCTTCCTCGCCGAAGTAGTCGTCCGCGTCGAGGAAGAAGACGTACCGGCCGCGGGCGAGGTCGAGGCCCCGGTTGCGCGGGCCGCTGGGTCCGCCGGAATTCGGCTGCCGGACGACTCTCATGGGGATCGCGGTACGGGCGGCGAATTCCTCCAGGCAGGCGCCCGTGCCGTCGGTGGAGCCGTCGTCGATGGCGACGATCTCCATGCGGTCCGCGCCGATGGTCTGCGCCTCGACGGACTCCAGGCACCGGACCAGGTAGGGCATCGCGTCATACGCCCCGATGATCACACTGACATCGGGCTCGTGGTTCTTCCTGGGCATGTCGGCCATGTGCACCTGTCGATTTGATCACGAAAGGAGGCAGATTGCCCGACTATGCACTTTTTATGCATCAACATGCCGAACGACCCGTACATCCCTCCCTTAGGAGAGACGTACGGGTCGCGATCGGGGTTGCCTTGCTTTTCAGCCAGTTCGATCAGGCGTACGGCGTGCGACTGTGCGATTGCACGGCGCTCAGCGCACGGACGAGGCCCCCTCGCTGAGAGCGGCCTTCGCCTCGCCTTCGGCCGCGTCGGCCTCCGGAGCGTCCGGGTCCGCCGTGGCGTCGGCCTCGACGGCCGCCTGCGGATCGCCGGTCCCGACGCCGCTGGTGACGGCCTCCGCGTCCGGCACCGCCACGGCCTGCTCACCGATCCGCTGGGCGACGGCCAGGTTACGGGCCTCGGCCTTGGCCGCCAGCGCCCGTACGGCGGCGTTGAACTGCTCCATGGAGGTCGGCTCGTCCGGCCCCAGGAGGTAGGTCTTCAGCTCGCGGCGGGCATCCGCCAGCGTGTCCGCCGCCGGGTCGGCCACCGCGGCCAGCAGCGCGTCGAGCTCCTCGGCGCCGTTGGACAGGATGACCGCGGCGCGCACCGCGGTGTTCTGCCGCCTGAACTCCTCGGTCCCGAGCGCGGCCGAGTCGGTGACCGCGTACGGCTTGCCGCTCGCGATGAAGTCGGAGACCACACTGGAGATGTCCGAAACCATGGCGTCGGACTCGTTGAAGCAGTCGTACAGCTTGGGCTGTGCGCCGGTCACCGTACGGTGCTCCCACCAGCCGAAGGAGCGCCAGTAGGCGTCGTTCCAATCGGCCCTCAGGCGTACGGTCTCCGCCTCGCGGACCGGGTCGGCGAGCGAGAGCCGCGACTCCTCCGCGTCGTCGCCGGCCGGACGGCCGGTGGCCGCGAGCTGCGCGAGCCGCGCCTCGATCCGGGCGAGCTCGGCCTTGGCGGCGCTCTGCGCGGCGGCGGCCGACGAGGCCTCCTCCGCCCAGCGGGGCTCCGCCGCGCGCTCGGCGGCGGCCTTCTCCAGCATGGCCCGGATCCGGGCGTTGACGGCCTTGGCCTTGGCGCTGCGGATGCCGGTGAACGGGTGCGGCTTGTAGATGATCCGGACCGGGTCGGCGGCGTTCAGCAGCCGGCGCACGATGTTCTCGCCCGCCAGCAGCAGGGAGGTGTTGCCCGGGTTGTCGTCCCAGCCCTCCCAGGTGGGCGCGTACAGCACGGTCGGGATGGGGTTCTTGACCGTGCCCGTCCAGCTCTTGATGGGCTCCAGCTGCGGGCGCCCGACCTCGACGATGTCCTCGTCGCGGATCCCCACATCGGCCAGCGCGTACCGGTCACGGCCGGCCCGGCCCGCCGTCCACACCTCGTCGTACACCTTGGAGTAGGGGTTCACGCTGGCGAGCTTGTCGCTGTCGCCGTGGCCGATGAAGACGTGCTTCATGGTCGGGACGCGCAGGATGTGGATGTTCTTGCCCACGTTCGCGGGGTAGAGGCAGACCCGCACCGTGGAGAGGTCCAGGTTCATCAGGTGGGTCCCCGCCGGGACGCAGATCACCGGGACCGAGGTCTCGGCGAGCTGCGGGACGAGACCGCGCTCCCGCATGACGATCAGCGGGCGGCCCTCGACCCGGCTCATGGTCTCCAGCCACATGTTGCCCTGGTAGGCGGACTCGTTGGAGCCGGAGAAGTAGAGCACCACGGTCGGCTGGTACTCACGCAGCCAGCTGTCGACGGCCTTGAGCACGGCGGGGGCCGGAGGAGCCAGCCGGCCGCGGCGCACGTACGGGACGAGCAGCGCGAGGTAGAGCAGGGCCAGCAGCAGCGTCAGGGCGATGCCCACGTAGCCGATGACGTTCTCACCGGTCCCGGCGGCGATCAGCACGCCCACCACGGCCGGAATGTCGAGGTGCAGCATCTTCTCCGCGGAGCGCCGCATCAGCGCGCCGGGCGGGGCGTCGGGAATGCGGACCGCGTGCAGGTCCACGTTGCGGGTGACGACCGGCATGGTGCGGCGGAGCCGGATCAGGGTCGCCATGGCCCCGTGCGGCGCCTGGAGCCCGTAGAAGACCAGGAAGCAGGCCACCGCCGCGTAGAACAGCGGCGACTCGGCGAGGTCCAGGCGGGCCAGCAGCAGGATGACCATCAGCTGCCGGAGCAGGAAGCGGATCGACAGCCCGGCCCGCACCTTGCCGAGCCGGTTGATCAGATAGCTCCCCCGCTGGTGCAGATACCAGTCCGCGACATAGGTGACAGCTGTGGCCGCCGCGAAGAACCAGACGTTCGGAATGAGCGCGGCGAGCATGACGCAGGGATATCCCAGCCCCATCAACACTGCTGCCGCCAGTTCTGACCTGCTGCCCACACGGGCCAGGCGAATGGCTGTCGAGATCACGAAGAACCTGCTCCAGGGGGTGCCGGTTGATTCACGTATTGGCGGAAATGTGAAGGTGCGGCTTCACGCATTCGGGCCTCTGTCATCGCGGAAAGCGATGAACAGAGGCCCGGAAAAGCACATTTGTCAAGAATTATTACACATCTGCTTGACGGTCCAGCACGGAGGCCAGGGCCTGCTCGAAGCCCGAGGACTCGGCGGCGCCCGCCGTCGGGTCCTGCTGCCGAACGTCGATGACATGGCCGGTCAGCTCGGAGAGCAGGACGTCCAGCGAGGTGCGCGCGACGGCCTCCGAGGAGAGCAGGGAGCCCTCGGGCTCCTGGCCGAACGCCTTGGTCCGCATCGGGGTCGCGGTGCGCTCCGGGTTCACACAGTTGACCCGGATGCCCTCGCCCGCCCACTCGTCGGCGAGCGCCTGGGTGAGGTTGACCATGGCGGCCTTGGTGGAGGAGTAGAGGCTGTACTCGGCACGGCCCCGGGTGTAGCTGCTGGAGGTGTAGAGCAGCAACTGGCCCTGGGTCTCCGCCAGGTACTTGTACGAGGCGCGCGCGATCTGCACGGGGGCCAGGTAGTTGACGTTCAGCGCTTCCTGGATCGTCGTGTTGTCGGTCTCGGCCAGCTTGCCGATCCGCAGCACGCCCGCGGTGTTGATGACGTAGTCGATCCGGCCGGTCTCGCCGTACGCCTTGGAGAGCGCGTCGTCGACGTGCTCCGGGTTCTCCACGTGCGTTCCCGTGGTGGAGCGGCCCAGCGCGTAGACCTTGGCGCCGTAGCTCTCGGCGAGGGCGGCGATGTCGGCGCCGATGCCGTACGAACCGCCGAAGACCACGAGGGTCTTGCCGGTGAGCAGCTCGCGGTAGGCGGCCTCGTCGGCCTGGCGCGGGGCGGCGGTGGAGGCCAGCTGGAAGAGCTTGTCGGTGATGAAGACGTCGACCGGCTGGGTCACCTTCATGTTGTACTCGTCGCCCGCTACCACGTAGATCGGCACGTCGGGGAGGTACTTGAGGACCACCGAACAGTCGTCGGTGGCCTGGAAGTTGGGGTCCCCCGCCGCGACTTCGTACGCCTTGCGGATCGTGGAGAGCTTGAAGGCCTGCGGCGTCTGGCCGCGGCGCAGCCGGGAGCGGTCGGGCACGTCGGTGATGAACTCGCCGTCCTCACCGTGCGTACGCGTCACGATGATCGTGTCCGCGGACGGGATGGCGACGTCGACGGCCTGGTAGCGCTCCAGCGCGTCGACACAGTCCGTGATCACACGCTGTGACAGCAGGGGGCGGACCGCGTCATGGAAGAGGACGTTGCGGTCCTCGCCCTCGGCGAGACCCTCGCCGAGGGCCGCGATGGCGCGCTCGGTGGTCTCGTTGCGGGTGGTGCCGCCCTCGATGATCCGGGTGACCTTGCGCAGTCCGGCCTTCGCGACGATCTTCTCGACGTCGGGGACGAAACCGGGCGCCATCAGCACGATGACGTCGTCGATGCCCTCGGCGTTCTCGAAGATGGTCAGCGTGTGCTCGATGACGGCCTTGCCGGCGATCTTCAGCAGCTGCTTGGGGATCGAGAGGCCGACGCGCTGGCCGGTGCCACCGGCGAGTACGACCGCTGTGGTCC
Source organism: Streptomyces globisporus C-1027 (assembly GCF_000261345.2). Lineage (NCBI taxonomy): Bacteria > Bacillati > Actinomycetota > Actinomycetes > Kitasatosporales > Streptomycetaceae > Streptomyces > Streptomyces globisporus. The sequence continues at coordinate 2,475,962 of NZ_CP013738.1, forward strand.
GGGGCTTGGCTTCATGCGGCACAGACACAGACGACCTACCTTGCTATGACGGGGGAACAGTGTGATGGTCGCACTCTCCGTGACCGTCTCGCAAGGTGGACGTCGTCCGTCGCTCGCCCCGCGGAAACCCGCAGTTCACCCTCTGGCCAGGGAGGTTGGGCGCTGCCGAGGTGACACCCGGGGTGACCGACCCCACAGATGTGTTGCTCAATCCGCACATCTGCAGCACGTTCACCCGGCGTGACCGGCGGAAACCGCCTGCGCCCGGCCCCGAGGCTACCGGACGACCCGCCTCCGCAGAGACGGGCCACCGGTCACGGCCCTGGAAGGGATGCGGCTAGAAGGGGTCGAACTCGTCGTATTCCTTCTGCGCGTCGTCGCGTTCGGCCTCGCGATCCCTGCGGCGCTGCGCCGCGGGGCGCGGGGCCTCCATGCGGTGGTCCTCGCCGCGGCGGCCGAGCATCTCCGCACCGGACTGCATGGTCGGCTCCCAGTCGAAGACGACCGCGTTGTCCTCGGGGCCGATCGCGACACCGTCGCCGGCCCGGGCGCCCGCCTTGACAAGTTCGTCCTCGACCCCGAGGCGGTTGAGCCGGTCGGCGAGGTAGCCGACGGCCTCGTCGTTGTTGAAGTCGGTCTGGCGCACCCAGCGCTCGGGCTTCTCGCCGCGCACCCGGTAGAGGTCCTCGCCCTCGGCGGTGACCGTGAAGCCCGCGTCGTCGACGGCCTTCGGGCGGATGACGATGCGGGTCGCCTCCTCCTTGGGCTTGGTGGCACGCGCCTCGGCGATGATCCCGGCGAGCGCGTAGCTCAGCTCGTTGAGCCCCTTGTGGGCGATCGCGGAGACCTCGAAGACACGGTAGCCGCGCGCCTCCAGGTCGGGGCGGATCATGTCGGCGAGGTCCTGGCCGTCGGGGATGTCGACCTTGTTGAGGGCGACGATGCGGGGCCGGTCCTCCAGGCCGCCGTACTGGCGCAGCTCCTCCTCGATGATGTCGAGGTCGGAGACGGGGTCGCGGTCGGACTCCAGGGTGGCGGTGTCCAGGACGTGCACGAGCACCGAGCAGCGCTCGACGTGGCGCAGGAACTCCAGGCCGAGGCCCTTGCCCTGGCTGGCGCCGGGGATGAGGCCCGGGACGTCGGCGATGGTGTAGACGGTCGAACCGGCGGTGACGACGCCGAGGTTCGGTACGAGGGTGGTGAACGGGTAGTCCGCGATCTTCGGCTTGGCCGCGGAGAGCACCGAGATCAGCGAGGACTTGCCCGCGCTCGGGTAGCCGACGAGGGCCACGTCGGCGACGGTCTTGAGCTCCAGGACGATGTCGCGGCTCTCGCCCGGCTCGCCGAGCAGCGCGAAGCCGGGGGCCTTGCGGCGGGCCGAGGCCAGTGCGGCGTTGCCGAGGCCGCCACGGCCGCCCTGACCGGCCACGAAGGTGGTGCCCTGGCCGATGAGGTCGGCGAGGACGTTCCCGGCCTTGTCGAGGACGACGGTGCCGTCGGGGACGGGCAGGACCAGGTCCTGGCCGTCCTTGCCGGAGCGGTTGTCGCCGGCGCCGGGCTGGCCGTTGGTGGCCTTGCGGTGGGGGTGGTGGTGGTAGTCGAGCAGCGTGGTCACGGACTGCTCGACGACGAGGATCACGTCGCCGCCGCGGCCGCCGTTGCCCCCGTCGGGGCCGCCCAGCGGCTTGAACTTCTCACGGTGTACGGAGGCGCAGCCGTGGCCTCCGTTACCCGCGGCGGCATGCAGCTCGACGCGGTCCACGAAGGTGGTCATGGTGGGTGCCTCCAGGTACAGCGGAAAATGCGGAATTGTCTCTGTCGTAACACGCCGAGGGCGGACCCGCTTCCCCGTTCACCGGGAAAGCTGAGATCCGCCCTCGGAAGGTGCTGTGTGTCGTTCTGCGCGCGTCGAGAGGACTCAGACGGCGAGCGGAACGATGTTCACGACCTTGCGGCCGCGGTGCGTGCCGAACTCCACCGCACCGGCGGTCAGCGCGAACAGCGTGTCGTCGCCGCCACGGCCGACGCCCGCGCCGGGGTGGAAGTGGGTGCCGCGCTGGCGGACCAGGATCTCACCGGCGTTGACGGCCTGACCGCCGAAGCGCTTCACGCCGAGCCGCTGAGCATTGGAATCGCGCCCGTTCCGAGTGGACGATGCGCCCTTCTTGTGTGCCATGTGTTCTCAGTCCCTTACTTCGCAGCCGTGGGGATACCGGTGACCTTGATCGCCGTGTACTGCTGGCGGTGACCCTGGCGGCGGCGGTAGCCGGTCTTGTTCTTGTAGCGAAGGATGTCGATCTTCGCGCCCTTGTGGTGGTCCACGATCTCGGCCGTGACCTTGATGCCGTCCAGCACCCACGGGTCGCTGGTGACCGCGTCACCGTCGACAACGAGCAGGGTCGAGAGCTCGACCGTGTCGCCAACCTTGGCAGTGGAAATCTTGTCAACCTCAACGATGTCGCCGACAGCAACCTTGTGCTGGCGACCACCGCTGCGCACGATGGCGTACACGCGGATCTCTCTCTCGCTCGGAACGGAACCCCTGATGCCAGCCGCCCGCACGGGCCGGGGCCCGTGTCGATCCGGAAGGATGAGCGGCCTCTCCTGGCGGACGGCGCGAACACCGACCGTTACCGGGAGGGATGTGCTCAGGGGTAGGCGCGTTAAGGAAACACACCGAGGGTCAAGGTTACGGGGCCGGGGTGTGGGGGTCAAACCGGGTCGAGGGACCGGAGACGGGACCCGCGGGCCGGGGCCGGCGAGCCGCCCGCCTTATGCTTTCCGGGCGCATCAGCTCTCCGAAAGGCATGCCGTGAACTACAGGGTCCAGCCCACCGCCCAGGTCGACGAGACCGCCGAGATCGGGGACGGCTCCAGTGTCTGGGAGCTGGCGCAGATCCGTGAGGGAGCGAAGCTCGGCGAGGGCTGCGTCGTCGGCCGCGGCGCGTACGTCGGCACCGGCGTGCGCATCGGTGACAACGTGAAGCTGCAGAACTACGCCCTCGTGTACGAGCCCGCCGAGCTCGGCGACGGTGTCTTCGTCGGCCCCGCCGTCGTCCTCACGAACGACCACAACCCGCGGTCGGTCGACCCGGACGGCAAGCAGAAGCGCGGCGGCGACTGGGAGGCGGTCGGCGTGAAGGTCGCCGAGGGCGCCTCCCTCGGCGCACGCTCGGTCTGCGTCGCGCCGGTCCGTATCGGCCGGTGGGCGATGGTCGCGGCCGGCGCCGTGGTCACCAAGGACGTGCCGGACTTCGCCCTGGTCGTCGGCGTGCCCGCGCGGCGGATCGGCTGGGTCGGACGGGCCGGAGTACGCCTGACCGAGCGGACGGACGAGCCGGGCGTGTGGGAGTGCCCGCAGAGCGGGACGCTGTACGGCGAGAAGGACGGCGTGCTGTCCGAGCGCTGAGATACGCCTCCGCGACATCACGGAGCACACGGTGAGGGCGGGCGTCCGGTCGGACGCCCGCCCTCACCGTGTCTTCGGACGGCTCAGCCGCCGATGACGACGCGGCGCACGCCCGCCCAGTTGGCCGGGTCCGTCGTGCGGCGGCCGTCGACCAGGACGCGGACGTCCGGGAGGTCGGCGGCGGACAGCTCGCGGTACTCGGCGTGGTCGGCCTGGAGGACCGCGGCGGTGACGGCCTGGCCCTCGTGCGGGACGAGGCCCAGCGCGGTCAGCTCCTCGGAGGTGTACATCGGGTCCGAGACGAACGGCACCGCGCCCCGCGCCTTCAGCGCCTCGACGACGCCGAAGACACCGGAGAACGCGGTCTCCTTGACGCCGCCGCGGTAGGCCGCGCCCAGCACCACGACCCCGACGCCGTCCAGGTCGCCGTAGGCGGCGGCCAGCAGGTCGACGGCGTAGGCGGGCATCGCGGCGTTGGCCTCGCGGGCCGAACGCACGACGGTCGCCTCCGGGTCGTTCCACAGGTACATCCGCGGGTAGATCGGGATGCAGTGGCCGCCCACGGCGATGCCGGGCTGGTGGATGTGGCTGTAGGGCTGGCTGTTGCAGGCCTCGATGACCTTCTTGACGTCGATGTCGTGTCGGTCGGCGAACCGGGCGAACTGGTTGGCCAGACCGATGTTGACGTCGCGGTAGGTGGTCTCGGCGAGCTTCGCCAGCTCGGAGGCCTCCGCCGTACCGAGGTCCCAGACACCGTTCGGGCGGGGCAGGTCCTCGCGCTCGTCGAAGTCGAGGACGGCCTCGTAGAAGGCGACGCCCGCGGCGGAGGACGCCTCGTCGATACCGCCGACGAGCTTGGGGTAGCGGCGCAGGTCGGCGAAGACCCGGCCGGTGAGCACCCGCTCCGGCGAGAAGACCAGGTGGAAGTCCTCGCCGGGGGTCAGGCCCGAGCCCTCGGCCAGCATCGGGGCCCAGCGGGTACGGGTGGTGCCGACCGGGAGCGTGGTCTCGTAGCTGACCAGGGTGCCGGGCTTGAGGCCGGCCGCGATGGCCTTCGTGGCGGCGTCCATCCAGCCGAAGTCCGGGGTGCCCTCGGCGTCCACGAAGAGCGGGACGACGACCACGACGGCGTCGGACGCGGCGACCGCGGCCGTGGTGTTCGTCGTCGCGGAGAGCAGACCCGCGCCGACCGTCTCCTTCAGCTTGACGTCCAGGTCGTGCTCGCCGGGGAACGGCTCGGTGGCCGCGTTGACGAGTTCGACCACCTTCTCGTTGACGTCCGCGCCGATGACCTTGTGGCCCTTGGCGGCGAACTGCACGGCGAGCGGAAGCCCGATCTTGCCGAGCGCGACTACACAGATGTTCATCGGGGTTACTTCCTCTTCGACCTGGACAGCGTTCGGCGCAGCCGCGCGCCCACGCTGGGCTTCGGTTCCCACAGCGGGGCCGTCGTGATCACGAGACGGCCCTTCGTGTTCGGGCTCGCCGCGACACGGTGGGGGTCGGTGCTCCCCCAGCGGCGTGCCAGCGGCATCGGCTGCCCTTGGGTGCGGACCGGGATCTCGTACGTCGAGCCCGCCACGTCCACGTAGAGGCGGACGCCCCTCTTGGACCGGGTGGCCGCCAGCGGGATGCGGGCGGTCAGCAGAGTGCCGCCGTCCTCCGCGGCGTCTGCGGTGAGCGTGCCGACGCGCTGCGGGCGCGGGGCGTCCGCCGGCAGCTTGCGCGCACCGGCCTTGTCGGCACTCTGGGGCATGGCGCCCTGGGCCAGGGCGACGACGGCGGAGGAGGTGTCCCCGGTGATGCCGGCCCGCAGGTTCAGGACGCAGGACAGCTCCGTGCCGTGCTGGTCCCAGTCGGCCGACTCCAGGCGCGTACCGGCGGAGAGGCGGCCCGCCACCGTCTCGCCGAGCACCTCGTAGAAGCGGTCGTCGAGGCCGACGGCCGGGTCCCTGAATCCGGGGTAGGTGGCGAAGGCGCGGCTGCCCTCCAGCAGGAAGGGCGGCGCTCCGTGCTCCGTCTCCTCCGCGATGGCGCGGGTGAGCTCCTCGACGGCGCCGCTGCGGGCGAGGCCGAAGCGCACCCGGCGCTTGACTCCGGTGCCGTCCCGCAGACCATCGGTGAAGTAGGCGTCCACCAGCGCGCCGACGCCCTCGCACACCTGACGCCGGGTGTCGAGGTCGAGTGCCGGGAAGTCCTGCTGGAGCAGCTTGGACAGCTCCCAGTCGAAGTGACGCTTGAGCACGGCGTCGCGCTGCGGACCCGCGGGGATCAGACCGGCCGTGTGCTCGATGATGCGCTCGACGCAGCGGAGCCTGGCCAGGTGGTTCGCCCGGTAGGTGATGTTGCTGGCGTCGCCGCGCTTGACCGCGTAGTAGCAGGTGTAGTCGGAGACGACAGAGATCTTCCGGGCCCGTACGCACGCCTCGATGGTGAACGGCTGGTCGCTGCCGACCGGCATGTCCTCAGGGAAGCGGAGGCTGTGCTTCTCCACCAGTTCGCGGCGGAAGAGCTTGGTGTTGGCCAGGGTGAAGGGCAACGCCGAGTCGTAGAGGCTGACGTCGGGGTGGTTCCCGTCGTACAGCTTCTGGTGGACGTACCGGCCGTTCGTGCCGACCATCTTCCCGACCACCACGTCGGCCTCGTTGGCGTCGGCGGCGTCGACCATCCGCTCCAGGGCCTCTTCGCCGAGGTGGTCGTCCGCGCCTATGAAGTAGACGAAACGGCCGGTGGCCACGTCCAGCGCCCGGTTGCTGGGCGCGGCGGGGCCTCCCGAGTTCGGCTGGTGGAGCACCTTCACCACGTCGGGATGGCGCTCGGCGTACCGGTCGAGCTCGGCACCGCTGCCGTCGGTCGACCCGTCGTCGACGGCCACGACCTCCAGCCGCTCCAGGCCGATGCTCTGCCGGATCAGGGAGTCCAGGCACTCCGTGAGGTACGGCATGGTGTTGTAGACGGCGACGACGACGGTGACGTCGGGCTCTCGTCTCATGCCATCACCTGGGAGTCCGGCTGTTGCGCCTTCACCGGCTCGGCGCCGGTGAGACGCGTGTACACGCCGTCCAGGACCTCGGCCTGCGCCTCCCAGGTCCAGTTCTCCAGCAGCCCCTCGCGTGCGTAGGCGGCACGGTACTTCGCGGGGTCGGCGAGCACCGACTTGACCGCCCGTACGTAGTCGGAGATGTCCTCGGCGGTGAACACCTCGCCCTGACCGGTCCGGGCGACCATCTCCCCCATCGTCTTGACGTCGCTCACGACGAACGGCAGACGGGCGTGGGAGTACTCGAAGAACTTGGTGATCAGGGCGATCTCGTGGTTCGGCCAGTGGTGGATCGGGATGACGCCCACGCTGGCCGCGGACAGGAAGGGGACCACCTGGTAGTGCGGCACGTACGGCAGGATGTGCAGCCGGTCCGAGACGCCCAGTTCGGCAGCTCGTTCCTTGAGTTCCTGCATGTAGGCCGAGCTGGGCCGCAGGACGACGAAGGCCACGTGCGTACCGGGGAGCTGGGGCAGCCCCTCGACCATGATGTCGAGACCCCGTTGCGGGGCCGCGGCACCGCTGTAGACCGCCAGCGGGACGTCCGGGCCGATACCGCACAGCTCGCGCAGGTCGGGCACCGGCTCCGCGGCCTGCTCCGGGGAGACCTCGGCGTCCGGGGCGTTCAGCACCACCTCCGGCAGAGCCTTCAGACCGTGGCGCTCGACCAGCATCTCCGCCAGGGTGCCGGAGACCGTGGTGACGGCGTCGGCGTACTTGGCGTACTCCCGCTCGTGTCCGCACTGCGCGATGTGCCAGCGCGGGTGCGGGTTCCACGGCTTGATGCCGGGCAGGAACTCGTGCACGTCCCAGAGGAGCTTGACCTTGCGGCCCTTGGCCTCGGCGCGCAGCTTCGCCCGCGCGGCCACGCCGAGCATGCGGAAGTCGTTGGCGTGGATGACGTCGGGTTCGAGCCGGTCGATGACCTTCCCGTACGCCAGCTCGAAGTCCCACAGGGCCGGGTCGAGGCGCCGCCAGGCCCGGTCGCCCATGGTGCGGACCCAGAAGGCCGTGGTGAAGCGGTCCAGCGGCGAGTCCATGCTCTTGCGGCGCTGGGCGAGCGCCTCCGTGCGGCCGGCCCGGAAGCGGACCCACTTGTTCAGCGTCTTCGCCAGCAGACGCGGGGGCACCAGACGCACGGCGCCGAGCGAGGAACCGTTGCGCCTGGCCTCGACGCTCCGGACGTTCAGCTCGGCGCGCCACGCCTTCATCCGCTGCTTGCGGTACTCCGAGAGCGGACCGGGCGGATACGCGAGAGGCGAACGCAGAACGGCCCTGCGGTACTCGTGACGGCGGCGGTGCATGGGCGTCGGCACATGCAGCAGGCGGACCTGGGCATCGCCGAGCCACCACTTCTGGGACTTCTTGGTGGGCGACTTGCCCAGAAGCACCACGTCCCACCCGGCCTCCGCCGCCGAGCGGGCTTCCTTCTGCACCCGGGAATCGCCGTTGACGCCGTTGTCGACGAGCATGACGATCTTTCCCCGGGAACTGCGCTCCGGCCCTGCGGCCGAGCTGTCAATCGCCATGGCGGGCAGGCTCTCCTGTCTCGAATACGACGGTCCGGCCACGGTTGGCCGAGTCGAGCAGCGATGTCGCCACCTCGACGGTTCGCAGCCCCTGCCGCAGCGTGCAGATGTCGGCGGGCTCGCCCTGCACAGCGTCGCGGAACAGCTCGTGCTCGACAAGCAGCGGCTCGCGCTTGGGGATGGCGTAACGGATCATGTCGCCCTCGGCGACCCCGCGGAACGCGCGCAGCGCCTCCCACTCGGTGGCGACGGCGGCGTTCGAGTGGAACGTGAGGTCGGCGGTGAGGGTGTCGGCGATGAAGCAGCCGCGCTCGCCGGTGACCGAGGTGAATCGTTCCTTGAGCGGGCTCAGCCAGTTGACCAGGTGGTTGACCATCGTGCCGTCGGACAGCTGGCCCACCGCGGAGACCATGTCCTCGTGCGGGCGGCCCGACTTGGAGACGGTGTGCGCCGCGATCGACGCGTACGTCTGGCCGGTGACCCAGCCCGTCAGGTCGATGTCGTGGGTGGCCAGGTCCTTGACCACGCCGACGTCGGCGATCCGGTGCGGGAAGGGGCCCTGGCGGCGGGTGACGACCTGGTAGACGTCGCCCAGCTCGCCGGCCTCCAGGCGGGCGCGGAGCGAGAGCAGGGCGGGGTTGCAGCGTTCGATGTGACCGACCCCGGCGACCAGGCCGCGCGACTCGAAGGCGTCGACGAGGCGGCGGGCGCCCTCGACGGTGTCGGCGAGCGGCTTCTCGATCAGGGCGCCGACACCGGCGTCGGCGAGCTGGAGGCCGACCTCCTCGTGCAGCGCGGTCGGGCAGGCCACGACGGCGTAGTCGATGCCGAGGGCGATGAGCTCCTCGACGGTGGAGAGCACGGGTGCGCCCTGGGCCCAGCCGTTCTTGTCGCCCATCGGGTCGACGACGCCGACCAGTTCGACGCCTTCCAGGCTCGCGAGGACACGGGCGTGGTGGCGGCCCATGGAGCCGAGGCCGACGAGCCCGGCCTTGAGTACGGCGGTCACAGGTTCTCCCCGAGGTCGTTCACGGCGGCGACGATGCGCTCCAGGTCGCCCTGGGTGAGCGAGGGGTGGACGGGCAGCGAGACGACCTCGGCGGCGGCCTTCTCGGTCTCGGGCAGGTCCCAGGTGCGGCCCGCCTTCTGGTCCGGCTCCCAGTAGGGCTTCAGACGGTGGATCGGCGTCGGGTAGTAGACCGCGTTGCCGACGCCCGCCTCGGTGAGCTTCGCCATCGCGGCGTCCCGGTCGCCCCGGATGCGCACGGTGTACTGGTGGTAGATGTGCCGCGCGCCCTCGGCGACCGGCGGCGTGGTGACGGCCGGGGCGGTGATGTGGGCGTCGAGGTAGGCGGCGTTGGCGCGGCGCTGCTCGGTCCAGCCCTCCAGCTTGCCGAGCTGTACGCGGCCGACGGCTGCGGAGACGTCGGTCATCCGCATGTTGGCGCCGACGATCTCGTTGGCGTAGCGCTGCTCCATGCCCTGGTTGCGCAGGAGGCGCAGGGTGCGGGCCAGTTCGGCGTCGGCCGTGGAGACCATGCCGCCTTCGAGGGAGTGCATGTTCTTCGTCGGGTAGAAGCTGAAGGTACCGCCCGCGCCGAACGCGCCGACCGGGGTGCCGTTCAGCGCCGCAGCGTGGGCCTGGCAGGCGTCCTCGACCACGGCGAGCCCGTGCTTCTCGGCGATGGGCATGAGCTTGTCCATCGCGGCGGGGTGGCCGTAGAGGTGCACCGGCATGATCGCGGCGGTGCGCGGCGTGATCGCGGCTTCGACGGCGGCCGGGTCGAGGCCGAAACTGCCGGGCTCGATGTCGGCGAAGACCACGTCGGCGCCGACCAGGCGGACCGCGTTGGCGGAGGCCGCGAAGGAGAAGGACGGGACGATCACCTCGTCACCGGGGCCGATGCCCAGGGCCAGCAGCAGCAGGTGCAGGGCCGAGGTGCCCGAGTTGACGGCGACGCAGTGCCGGTCGTCGACCAGCCGCGAGAAGCCTTCCTCGAAGGCCGCGACCTCCGGGCCCTGCACGACGCGACCGCTGCGCAGTACGCGTACCGCAGCCTCGATCTCGTCTTCCCCGATGACGGGGCGGGCAGCAGGAATCGGCTGCTCGTTGATGCTCGACATGAACGTCCTCCTTGAACACCGCAAGAGCTCGTTACCAGGCAGAGCTCTTGAGGTGCGGGACGCCCTACGAGGTCGCGCGTAACCCCACCGGCGCAATGCCGACGCCCTGCCGAGGATTCCGGCCCGGCCGGAATCACCGCCGGGCCTTGTCACCGCCTGTCAGATTTGAGAAGAAACCTCACAGGCATGGCAACCGTCGTCACATTATCAGGGATTTCTCGGCCCATTTCGGGCTCGTTAACCGACGCTTGCATCAGTTCTGAAACAAAGCAGGTGTCCCGCCCCGATGTGCTCGGAACGGGACACCTGAAGTGAACAACCGGTTACGGACTCGTCAGCTCTCCGACGACTCGCCGTCCGCCGAGGGCGCGTTGACCGTCACGGACGGCGACGACTGCTCGGCGGCGACGGTCTTCTTCGTCGCCTTCTTCGCGGCCGTCTTCGCCGTCGTCTTCTTCGCGGCGGTCTTCTTCGCAGCGGTCTTCTTGGCCGCCGCCTTCTTCGCCGGGGCCTTCTTGGCGGCGGCCTTGCGGGCCGTCTTCTTCGCCGGGGCCGGCTCCGCCGCCTCGGAATCCGCCGTTCCGGCGTCCGTTGCTCCGGACTCCGCGGATTCCTCGGACGCCTTCGTCTCGGGCGCCGACGCGACCACGACGATCTCCGCGTCGTCCGACCCGGTGGGCGAGCCGGCCGGAGCGGTGACCTTACGGGTCACACGGCGGCGGGCACGCGGCGGCGCGGCCACGGGGGCCTCGGCCTCGGGAGCCTGCTCCGCCGGGGCCGGGGTCTCGGCGGCGGGCGCCTCGACGACCGGGTCCTCGACCGCGACCGGGTCCGTGCTCGGCTCGGCCGGCTGCACCGGCTCCGCCGCTTCGGCCTGCTTCGGCGAACCCGCCGGGGCGGTGGCCTTACGGGTGGCCCGACGGCGCGTACGGCCCTGGGGCGCGGCCTCGGCCTGAGCCTCGGGGGCCTGCGCGGCCTCGGGGGTCTCCGCCACCTCCGCGACCGGCGCCTCGGCAACGGGCGCCTCCACGACCGGGGCGGGCGCCTCGGCCTTCGGGGCGCCGGCCGGGGCCGACGCCTTGCGGGAGGCCCGGCGGCGGCCACGGCGCGAGGCGGCCGCCTCGGCCTCGGCGGGGCTGCCGTAGAACTCGTCGTCGTCCCTGACCGCGGGCTCCACGGCCACGGGGGCGGCGACCTCGGCGGCCAGCTCGGCCTCTGTCTCCGTCTCCACGGGCTCGGCGGACGCGTGGTCGTCGGAGCCGTGGTCGTGGGCGTGGTCGTGCTCGTGGTCCTGGCCCGCGCCGCCGCGGCCGCGCTTCTTGGACTTCTTGCCGCCGCCACCGCCGCCGGCGGACGTCGGCTGCTCCATGTGGACAATGACGCCGCGCCCGTTGCAGTGGACGCAGGTCTCGGAGAAGGACTCCAGCAGACCCTGGCCCACCCGCTTGCGGGTCATCTGGACCAGGCCCAGCGAGGTGACCTCGGCGACCTGGTGCTTGGTGCGGTCGCGGCCCAGGCACTCCAGGAGGCGTCGCAGGACGAGGTCCCGGTTGGACTCCAGCACCATGTCGATGAAGTCGACGACGACGATGCCGCCGAGGTCGCGCAGCCGCAGCTGGCGCACGATCTCCTCGGCCGCCTCCAGGTTGTTCCTGGTGACGGTCTCCTCCAGGTTGCCGCCCTGGCCGGTGAACTTGCCGGTGTTGACGTCGACGACGACCATCGCTTCGGTCTTGTCGATCACCAGCGAACCGCCGCTGGGCAGGTAGACCTTGCGGTCCAGCGCCTTCATCAGCTGCTCGTCGATGCGGTACGTCGCGAAGACGTCGACCTCGGAGGTCCAGCGGGAGAGCCGCTCGGTGAGGTCGGGCGCGACGTGCGAGACGTACCCGTGGATGGTCTCCCACGCGTCGTCGCCGCTGACGATGACCTTGGAGAAGTCCTCGTTGAAGATGTCGCGGACGACCCGGACGGTCATGTCCGGCTCGCCGTAGAGCAGCGTCGGCGCGTTGGAGCCGCTGGTGCCCTTCGCCTTCTTCTGGATGTCCTCCCACTGCTGCTGGAGCCGCTCGACGTCACGGCGCAGCTCGTCCTCGCTCGCGCCCTCGGCGGCGGTGCGCACGATGACGCCCGCGTCCTCGGGGACGATCTTCTTGAGGATGGTCTTGAGGCGGGAGCGCTCGGTGTCGGGCAGCTTGCGGCTGATCCCGGTCATCGAGCCCTCGGGCACGTAGACCAGGTAGCGGCCGGGCAGCGAGACCTGGCTGGTGAGACGGGCGCCCTTGTGGCCGATCGGGTCCTTGGTCACCTGGACCAGGACCGACTGGCCGGACTTGAGCGCGGTCTCGATGCGGCGCGGCCCGTGGGCCATGCCGAGCGCCTCGAAGTTGACCTCACCGGCGTACAGGACGGCGTTGCGGCCCTTGCCGATGTCGACGAAGGCGGCCTCCATGGACGGCAGCACGTTCTGGACCTTGCCCAGGTAGACGTTGCCGACGTAGCTGGTGGCCTGCTCCTTGTTGACGTAGTGCTCGACGAGCACGTTGTCCTCGAGGACGCCGATCTGGGTGCGCTCGCCGTTCTGGCGGACGACCATCACGCGCTCGACGGCCTCGCGGCGGGCGAGGAACTCCGCCTCGGTGATGATCGGGACCCGGCGGCGGCCCTGCTCGCGGCCCTCGCGGCGGCGCTGCTTCTTGGCCTCCATCCGGGTCGAGCCCTTGATGGACTGGACCTCGTCGAAGCCGGTGCCCGGCTCGCGCTCCTCCTTCTTGCGCGGCTCGCGGACCTTGACGACCGTACGCTCCGGGTCGTCGGAACCGTTGTCGGTGTCGGCGGCGGCGTCACCGCTGCGGCGACGGCGACGGCGACGACGCCGGGAGCTGCTGCTCGAACCGGAGGCCGAGGAGTCGTCGTCCTCGTCGCTCTCCTCGGCGGCCTCCTGGTCCTGGCCGCGGCCGGTGTCCTGCTCGTCCTCGGAGCGGGGCTCCTCGGCACGGGCGGGCGCGTCCTCGGTGGTCTGCTCGTCGTCCGTGTCGTTGGCCTCGCCACGACGGCGACGACGGCCACCACGACGACGACGGCGCGAGGGGCGGTCGCCGTACTCGTCGGTGTCCTCGCCCTCGTGCTCGTCCGCCTCGGCCTCGGGGGCCTCGTCGGCGCTCTGCTCGGCGGGCGCCCGGTCCTGGGCGGCGGGCTCGGCGGCCTGCTCGGTCGCCTCGGCCTCGCCACGGCGGCGGCGACGGCGGCGCGAACCGCCCTGCGGCGCGGCCTCGGCGGGCGCGGTGCTCTGCTCGGCCTCGGCGGTCTGCTGCTCCTCGGCCTCGTCCACCTCGTCGTGCGCGGAGGTGGAACCGGCCGCAGCGGCGGCGGCCGCCGCGGTCTCGGGGGTCTGGAACATCGGCTCGGCGAAGACCGGGGCCTGGAAGACGGCGACGGCGGGGCGCGTCGCGCGGCGGCCCTTGCGGGTCGGCTCCTCGGTCCTGGCCGTGAACTCGGGGCGGCCGGCGGCGGTGGCGCGGCGCCGCTGGCGTCCGCGCGGGGCGGCCTCCTCGACCTCGTCGGCCTCGGCGGCGAGCTCCTCGGCGACGGCGGCGGGCAGGCTCTCGCCGGTCTCGACGGGCTCCTCGACGCTCTCGGCGGCCTGCGGCGCGCCGGCGGGCGCGGACGCCTTGCGGGACGCGCGGCGGCGGGTGCGCGGGGCAGGCGCCTCCTCCGTGGCCTCGGCCTCGGCGGCGGGGGCGGCGGGCTCGGCGGCGGGCGCGACGGACTGCGGCGCACCGGCCGGGGCGGAGGCACGACGGCGGGTACGGCCACGCGGGGCGGCGGGCTCCGCGGCAGCGGGCTCGGCCACGGGCTCGGCGGCCGGGGCGGGCTCAGCGACAGCGGAAGCGGCGGCGACGGGCTCGACGACCACGGCGGCCTCGGCGGACTGCGGGGCGCCGGCGGGCGATGTGGCCTTGCGGGAGGCGCGACGGCGGCGGGGCGCCGGGGCCTCGTCGGGGATCTCCACGGCGACCTCGGTCTCTTCCTCGGCTGCGGGTTCCGGAGCGGGCTCGGCCGGGCTCTCGGCGACCGGCGCGGGGGCCTCGGCGGCCTGCGGGGCGCCGGCCGGGGACGTCGCCTTGCGGACCGCGCGACGGCGGGTGCGCGGCGCCGGTGCGGCGGGCTCCTCGTCGGCGGGGGGCTGGGCGGGGGTCTCGGCGACCGGAGCGGGCTCGGCGGTCTCCGCCTCCACCGGCGCGGGGGCGGTGACCTTCCGCACGGCGCGGCGGCGCGTACGGGCGGGCGGCGCGGTCTCGGCGGCCGTCTCGCCGGGCGTGTCGTCCGTGGCCGGGGCGGCGGACTCGGCGGCCGGTATGGCCGGCGTGACGTCCTCGGCGGCGCTCACGGGGCCGCCGGGCGGGCCGGCGGGGCGGGAGGCGGCGCGGCGCCTGCGGCGCGGCGGCAGCTTGTCCCCGGGGGTGTTCTCTTCGTTGTTCCCGGTCGTGCCGGGTTCGTTCGGCTGAGGCATGCGGGCGGTTCTCCCGTCGTGCTCCCGGGCGCCGCGTCTGATTCCGGTCCGGCTCGGTCCGCAGTGGTGCGATACCGCCGTCCGGGGCGCGGGCGCCGCACGGGAACTGATGTCTGGCTCGCCGGTTCCGTATGCGGTGTGCGTACGGCCTGGCGAAAGTCTTGTGGGTCAGTGCGCGGCCCGACCCAGGTGGCTCCCGGGTCACAGGGCTGCGCTACAACGACCGCCTTACGCGGATCCTGCACCTTCCGGCGCCGTCGCGACGGCTGCCCCGGCGACCGCGGGATGTGCGGTCGGGGCGGCCTCGCGGTCGGGCGCGAGAGGGTCGGTCACCGTGCCGGACTCCTCGTCGAAGAGCCCCTGCGCCAGCCTGGTCACCGCTGCGGGGACCGGCGGCGCCAGGTCGGCCACAGCTCGGAGACCGGACAGGACGTCGTCGGGTCGCACGGCAGGTGTCACGTGCCGAACAACCAGGCGCAGTATCGCACAGGGCCGCTCGCCCGGCCTATCGGCCGGAGCGTCGACGACCCGCAGGTCGGCGACGGCGGCGCGGGCGTCGAACGTCCGGATGCCGTTCTTGGCCTTGCGCTGGACCTCGACGGTCTCGGCGTCGTTGAACGCGGCCACGGCCGTGCGGACGTCCTCGGGGTCGACGCCGTCCAGACGCATCTCCCAGACGGAGGCGGTGAGCCGTTCGGCCAGGCCCGAGGTGCGGGCCTCGACCGCGTCGACGATGTCGAGGCCGGCCGGCATGGACGCGTCGAGCAGTCCGCGCAGGACCTCGGGGTCCCGCGCTTCGGTGAGGGCGATCTCCAGGAACTCCGCCTCACTGCCCGTGCCGGTGGGTGCGGCATTGGCGTAGGAGACCTTGGGGTGGGGCGTGAAACCCGCCGAATACGCCATCGGCACCTCGGAGCGGCGCAGTGCCCGCTCGAAGGCCCGCTGGAAGTCTCGGTGGCTGGTGAACCGGAGGCGGCCGCGCTTGGTGTAGCGCAGACGGATGCGCTGCACTGCCGGTGCGGGCGGCGGGCCTTCGGGCTGTCGCTTGCCCAGTGGTTCTTCTCCTCGGTGCGGGGCGGGCGCGGTGGCGCGCCGCCCACGAAATACGGGTGGTCCCCGGGGTGCCGCTCCGGCTCACCCCTGTTTGGCGAAGGGATCGCCGCCCAGGGGGGTCTCGGACGCCTGCGCCGCGCTGGGGACAGTCGTTGTACTACCCAGAGTACGCGCAGGGATCCCTCGCGGTTCCCCGGACCGTGCGCCGCCCGGGGCGCCGACGAGGGCCCGCCAGGCGTCGCGACGGGCCTGCCGCACGGTTTCCCGGGCGGTGGCCAGGGCCGCGCGGGCGGCCCGGCCCGCTTCGGCGGCGGCGCGCCGGGCCGGGGCCCAGACGGCGTCGCGCAGGAAGTGGCCGACGGGGGTGCACACCGTGCGGTACGCCCAGGAGAACGGTGCGCCGATCAGGTACCAGGCGATCGTGGCGAGGGCCCGGCCGACGGCCCGGGAGATGTACCCGGCGATCCGCCAGGCGACCTCGAACCCGGCGGCGATCTCCCGGCCGACCGGGGTGAGGATCCGGCGGTACGTCCAGCCGAGGGGCGCGACCAGCAGCGTCATCACCAGCCAGGCGACGGCCAGGCCGAGACCGCGTCCGGTGGCCGCGATCCACCGCCAGAGCTGTGTCAGGACCCAGGCGGTGCCCTGCCAGAGCATGCCCAGGGTCCAGGCGGTGCCCTGCCGGAGCGTGCTCAGGACCCAGGCCGTGCCGCGGCCGATCGGCGTGAGGACGGCTTCGTACAGCCACACCACCGGGACGACCAGGCCGTACCGCACCACCGGGACGGCCACGTACCGCCAGAGGAACCGCAGCGGCAGGATCAGCAGCACGGTGATCAGCCACCCGATGCCGTTGCCGAGGCCGTGCAGCGCGGGGAGGAGCAGGGCGGTGCCGATCCACCGCAGGCCGTGGCCCAGCGGGGTGAGGACGCGGGCGTACAGCCACACCGCCGGCGCGGCGATCCCGTACCGGGCGACGGGGACGATCACGTACCGCCACAGGCCGATCCAGGGCCGGACGAGCAGGGCGACGGCCAGCCAGGCGGCGGCCTTGCCGAGGGGGGTGAGGACCCAGGTGTACAGCCAGGCCAGCGGGGTCAGGACGAGCGTATCGAGCAGCCACAGGAGGGCGCGGCCGAGCGGGCGCAGCAGGACGCGGTCGGCGGCGTGCCAGAGCGCGGTGAGCGCGTCCCAGACCATGCGGGCGGGCAGGACGAGCACCAGGACGACAATCCGGACGGGGATCCTGATCAGGGTGGTCAGGATTCCTTCGCCGGGTTCGTACCCCTGGGGTGTCTGGTGCTTGCCGTAGTCCATGTCGTCGAGGACGCGTCAGGCCCGGTCCGGGGTTGCCGGACCGGGCCTGCGGTGTGTCACCGAGCTGCTACTTGTTGACCACGCTCAGCGGGAGCAGCTTCTTGCCCGTCGGGCCGATCTGGATGTCCAGGTCGAGCTGCGGGCAGACGCCGCAGTCGAAGCAGGGGGTCCAGCGGCAGTCCTCGACCTCGGTCTCGTCGAGGGCGTCCTGCCAGTCCTCCCAGAGCCAGTCCTTGTCCAGGCCGGAGTCGAGGTGGTCCCAGGGCAGGACCTCCTCGTAGGTGCGCTCGCGGGTGGTGTACCAGTCGACGTCGACGCCGAACTCGGGGAGCGTCTTCTCGGCGCAGTTCATCCAGAGGTCGTAGCTGAAGTGCTCGCGCCAGCCGTCGAAGCGGCCGCCGGACTCGTAGACCGCGCGGATGACGGAGCCGACGCGGCGGTCGCCGCGCGAGAGGAGGCCCTCGACGATGCCGGGCTTGCCGTCGTGGTAGCGGAAGCCGATGGAGCGGCCGTACTTCTTGTCGCCCCGGATCTTGTCGCGGAGCTTCTTCAGCCGGGCGTCGGTGTCCTCGGCGCTGAGCTGCGGGGCCCACTGGAAGGGGGTGTGCGGCTTGGGCACGAACCCGCCGATGGAGACGGTGCAGCGGATGTCGTTCTGGCCGGAGACCTCGCGGCCCTTGGCGATGACGTTGACCGCCATGTCGCCGATCTGCAGGACGTCCTCGTCGGTCTCGGTGGGCAGGCCGCACATGAAGTACAGCTTCACCTGACGCCAGCCGTTGCCGTACGCGGTGGCGACCGTGCGGATCAGGTCCTCCTCCGAGACCATCTTGTTGATGACCTTGCGCATGCGCTCGGAGCCGCCCTCGGGGGCGAAGGTGAGGCCGGAGCGACGGCCGTTGCGGGTCAGCTCGTTGGCCAGGTCCACGTTGAACGCGTCGACGCGGGTGGAGGGCAGCGAGAGGCCGACCTTGTCCTCCGTGTAGCGGTCGGCGAGGCCCTTGGCGATGTCACCGATCTCGCTGTGGTCGGCGGAGGAGAGGGAGAGGAGGCCGACCTCCTCGAAGCCGGTCGCCTTGAGCCCCTTGTCGACCATCTCTCCGATGCCGGTGA
Source organism: Streptomyces globisporus C-1027 (assembly GCF_000261345.2). Lineage (NCBI taxonomy): Bacteria > Bacillati > Actinomycetota > Actinomycetes > Kitasatosporales > Streptomycetaceae > Streptomyces > Streptomyces globisporus. The sequence continues at coordinate 2,494,060 of NZ_CP013738.1, forward strand.
TGCTTCGCTCCCGCACGGGGCGCGTGATCATGCCGGCCTGGCAGAAACGGCAGCCGCGGGTGCAGCCGCGGAAGATCTCCACGGACATCCGCTCGTGCACGGTCTCCGCGAGCGGGACGAGGGGCTGCTTGGGGTAGGGCCACTCGTCGAGGTCCATCACCGTGTGCTTGGAGACCCGCCACGGCACGCCGGAGCGGTTGGGCACGACGCGGCCGATGCGGCCGTCGGGGAGGTACTCGACGTCGTAGAAGCGCGGGACGTAGACGCCGCCGGTCTTCGAGAGCCGGAAGAGCACCTCGTCGCGGCCGCCGGGGCGGCCCTCGGCCTTCCAGGCGCGGATGATCTCCGTGATCTCCAGGACGGCCTGCTCGCCGTCACCGATGACCGCGCAGTCGATGAAGTCCGCGATCGGCTCGGGGTTGAAGGCCGCATGGCCGCCCGCGAGGACGATCGGGTGGTCCACCGTGCGGTCCTTGGACTCCAGCGGGATGCCCGCCAGGTCCAGGGCGGTGAGCATGTTGGTGTAGCCCAGCTCGGTGGAGAAGCTGAGCCCGAAGACGTCGAACGCGCCGACGGGGCGGTGGCTGTCCACGGTGAACTGCGGCACGTCGTGCTCGCGCATCAGCTCTTCGAGGTCGGGCCAGACGCTGTACGTGCGCTCGGCGAGGACGCCCTCGCGCTCGTTCAGTACCTCGTAGAGGATCATGACGCCCTGGTTGGGGAGCCCGACCTCGTAGGCGTCGGGGTACATCAGGGTCCAGCGGACGTCACAGCTGTCCCAGTCCTTGACGGTGGAGTTCAGCTCACCGCCGACGTACTGGATGGGCTTCTGCACATGCGGGAGCAGAGCTTCGAGCTGTGGGAAGACCGATGCGGCAGACATCTCGCGAACCTTCGTGAGCCGGCAGGGGTGACCATCAAGCGTACCCCGCGTCTCAGTGCTTCAGATCCGCCCGCAGAGCGGGGTCCGAGGCGCGGGCCCAGACCTCCGGCAGCTCGCGCTCCCGGGCCTCGGCGGCGGCCTCCTCCTGCCCGTACAGAAGCCCCCAGGTGAACGCGTTCTCCCCCGCCGCGTGCGCCTCGATCGCGAGCACGCGCAGGGCCTCGCGGGCGACGACGCTGTCCTGGTGGTCGCCGAGAACGGTTTGCACGGCCTTCACGCGTTTGGCGAAGCGCCCCGCGGGCCTGCCGAGCGCGGGGCGGGCCGACTCGCCCGCGTACCGGACGCGCTTGGCGGCCTTGCGGGCCTCGTGCATCGCGGTGTCCCGCTCGGGGCCCGGCGGGTGCTCCAGCGCGTGGTCCATGCGGCGCGCGAGCTTCTCGTGGTCCTTGAGGACGGCCCGGGGCAGGGCCTTCTCCGGTGCCTTGCCGGCGGCGGGGCGCAGGGGCGGTTCGGCGCTCAGGGTGTCGAGGGCCTCCAGGAGGTCGAGATACCGCTGCCCGTCGAGTACGTCGATGATCCTGCGGCGCGATCCGGTGCGGCGGGCGGCCGACCAGGCGCGGAGCCGGCCGCGCACGGGACCGAGGGTCAGGGTCGCGGGCAGGGCCTCGACGCGGGAGCCGAGGCGCTCGTCCAGGACTTCCTGGTCGCGGTCGAGGCCCAGTTCGGCGGCGAGCCACTTGAGCTCCGCGCCGAGGGGGTCGGTGACCTCGCGGTCGAGGATCTTGCGGTGGGTCTTGAAGGTGCTGCGCAGCCGGCGGGTGGCGACGCGCATCTTGTGCACGGAGTCCGGCAGGTCGCGGCGGACGGCGGGGTCGAGGCGGACGATCGTGGCGATCTGCTTGCGTACGTAGGCGAGGACGTGGTCGCCCGCGGTCTGCGGCGCTTCCTCTTCCGGCTCCCTGCCGTCCCGTGCGGGGGTCGTCTCCGCGAGCGCCCTGGCGAGCTTCGAGGAGGATGCCGCGGGGCGCACACCGGCCTTGCGGAGCCGCTTCTCGACCGCGTCCAGGACGGCCGGGTCGCCGTCGTCGGCCAGTTCGACCTCGATCTCGGTCCAGGCGGCGCTGGTGCCGCTCCCCTCCCCCGCGAGCCGCTCCGCGAGCACCGTGTCGACGCTGACCTCGGCGAGGAGCGTGCCGTCGTCGGCCAGCAGATGGTGGACGTCCCGCGAGGAGAGCAGCCGGACGACGGGGGCGATCTCCGCGTCGCGGACCCGGGAGCGCAGGAGGGCGGCCAGCGAGAGCGGCAGGGTCTCGGAGAGCGGTTCGTGGATCTCGTCCCGGACGCCGAGCGCGACGGGGAACTTCACGTGCCAGCCCTCGTCGTCCCCGCCGGTCCTGCGGCGCAGCGTGAGGGAGTCGGCCGCCAGGCGGAGGTCGGCGGTGTCCCAGTAGACGGCGTCGAGCTCGGTCCGGCCGCGCGGGGCGACCCGGCCGACCCCGGCCGCCCGCGTCAGGTCGGGCAGCCGGGTGTCTTCGGTGGCTTCGTACTTCCGCTCGATCTCGCGCTTGGTGTCCGCCATGTACGGACACCTACCCGCGACCGGCCGGGTTCAGGCGGACATCGGCCTTTGCACCCTGATGGACTGGAGCAGTCCGACCGCCACCCAGACGGCGAACATCGAGGACCCTCCGTAGGAGACGAAGGGCAGCGGCAGTCCGGCGACCGGCATGATGCCGAGCGTCATGCCGATGTTCTCGAAGGACTGGAAGGCGAACCAGGCGATGATCCCGGCGGCGACGACCGTGCCGTACAGCTCGGTGGTCTCGCGGGCGATCCGGCAGGCGCGCCACAGGACGACGCCCAGGAGCACGATGATCAGTCCCGCGCCGAGGAAGCCCAGCTCCTCGCCGGCCACGGTGAAGACGAAGTCGGTCTGCTGCTCGGGCACGAACTGACCGGTGGTCTGGGTGCCTTCGAAGAGTCCGGTGCCGGTGAGTCCGCCGGAGCCGATCGCGATGCGGGCCTGGTTGGTGTTGTAGCCGACGCCCGCCGGGTCGAGCGCGGGGTTGGCGAAGGCGGCGAACCGGGCGATCTGGTAGTCGTCGAGCAGGCCGAGCTGCCAGATGGCGACGGCCCCGCCCGCGCCCGCGCCGATGAGGCCGAAGACCCAGCGGTTGGAGGCGCCGGAGGCCAGCAGGACGCCGAGGACGATGACGGCCATGACCATCACCGAGCCGAGGTCCGGCATCAGCATGACGATGGCCATCGGGACCGCCGCGAGGCCCAGCGCCTTGGCGACGGTGCGGTGGTCGGGGTGGGCCTGGTCGCCCGCGTCGACGCGGGCGGCCAGCAGCATCGCCATCACGAGAATGATGGTGATCTTGGTGAACTCGGAGGGCTGGATCGAGAAGCCCGCGGGCAGCTTGATCCAGGCGTGCGCGCCGTTGACCGTGGTGCCGAGCGGGGTGAGGACCGCGAGGACCAGCAGCACCGAGATGCCGTAGAGGATCGGCACGGCCCCGCGCAGGGTGCGGTGGCCGAGCCAGATCGTGCCGATCATCAGGGCGAGGCCGATGCCGGTGTTGAGGGCGTGCCGCAGGAGGAAGAAGTACGGATCGCCCTGGGTGAGGTGGTCGCGGTTGCGGGTCGCGGACCACACGAGGAGCGAGCCGAGGAACGAGAGCGCGAGCGCGGCCCCGAGCAGCGGCCAGTCCAGCCGCCGCACGAGGGAGTCGCGGGCCGTCAGCTTGGCCCAGGAACCCTGATCGGGGGTGTACCGGGAGACGGAGAATCCACCTGCCATTACGGCTGCCTCCCCGTGGACGCGGGCGATCCGGTGAGTCCGGGCTGGCCTCCGGGCGGCAGGGGCAACTGGGGTTCCTGTCCTCCCGGCTGCTCCTCGGGCGTGACCGGGGTCGGGTCGTAGGGCTTGACCTTGGGCGCGGGGATCGAGCCGTCGGGCTGGACCTTCGGCAGCGCCTTCTGGGGCTCGGGCAGCAGGGCCCTCTTCTTGTCCTGGTTGCCGGCGGAGTCCAGGCCGTAGAGCGCGTCGTAGATCTTGCGGACGGCGGGCCCGGCGGAGCCGGAGCCGGTGCCGCCCTGGGAGATCGTCATGACGATGGTGTAGTCGTCGGTGTAGGTCGCGAACCAGCCGGTGGTCTGCTTGCCGTAGACCTGGGCGGTGCCGGTCTTGGCGCGCATCGGGATCTTGTCCTGCGGCCAGCCGCCGAACCGCCAGGCGGCGGTGCCGCCCGGCTCGACCACCGAACGCAGCCCCTTGTCGAGGTCCTTGATGGTCTGGGCGTTGATCGGGAGCTTCCCGCTGACCTTGGGCTTGATCTCCTGGACGCTCTTGCCGTCGGGGCTGATCACGGCCTTGCCGACGGTGGGCTCGTGGAGGGTGCCGCCGTTGCTGATGGCGGCGTAGGCGGTGGCCATCTGGATGGGCGTGACGAGGACGTCGCCCTGGCCGATCGAGTAGTTGATGCTGTCGTAGGCCTTGAGCTGGTTGCCTTCGAGGCAGCTCTCGTACGCGATCTGCTGGACGTAGGTGCCGCCCTTCTTGCCCTCCTTGCACCAGGCGTCCTTGTTCGCCTCCCAGAAGTCCTGCTTCCACTGGCGGTCCGGGATGCGGCCCTTGACCTCGTTGGGCAGGTCGATGCCGGTCTCGGAGCCGAGCCCGAAGTCACGGGCGGTGCGGTAGAACCAGTTCTTGGCGTCCTTCTTGGGCTTTATGCCGCCGTCCTTCACCCACTCGTCGTGGCCGAGGCGGTAGAAGACGGTGTTGCAGGAGTACTTGAGCGCGTCCCCGAGGGTGATGGGGCCGTGGCCCTGGGACTCGAAGTTCGCGAAGGTCTGGTTGCCCAGGCTGTAGGAGCTGCTGCACTCGTAAAGGTCGTTGAAGGCGTGGCCGCCGCGCACGGCGGCACTGGCCGAGACCACCTTGAAGATCGAGCCGGCCGGGGCCTGGCCCTGGATGCCCCGGTTGAGCAGCGGGTAGTTGGACTTCTTGCTGGTGAGCTTGGCGTACTGCTTGCCGGAGATGCCGCCGACCCAGTCGTTGGGGTCGTAGTCGGGCTGGGAGGCCATCGACACGATGCGGCCGGTCTTCGACTCCATGACCACGACGGCGCCGGAGTCGGCCTCGTACTTCCGGCCGGTGATCTTGTCGGTCTCGTTCCGGACCTGCTTCATCGCGGCGGCGAGCTCGTACTCGGCGACCGCCTGGACGCGGGCGTCGAGGCTGGTGACGAGGGTGGAGCCGGCCACCGCCGGGTCGTTCTCCGCCTCGCCCATGACGCGGCCGAGGTTGTCGACCTCGTAGCGGGTGACGCCCGCCTTGCCGCGCAGCTCCTTGTCGTAGGTGCGCTCGATCCCGGACCGGCCGACCTGGTCGGAGCGCAGATAGGGCGACGGGCCGTCCTGCGCCTTCTGGATCTCGTCGTCGGTGACGGGCGACAGATAGCCGAGCACCTGCGCGGTCCGCGCCTTGCCGGGTGCGGCATAGCGGCGTACGGCGGTGGGTTCGGCGGTGATGCCGGGGAAGTCCTCGGCGCGCTCGCGGATCTGGAGGGCCTGCTGGGTGGTGGCCTCGTCGGTGACCGGGATCGGCTGGTAGGGCGAGCCGTTCCAGCAGGGCTGGGGGGTCTTGGAGTCGCAGAGGCGGACCTTGTCCCGGACGTCCTGGACCTTCATGTCGAGGACGTCGGCGAGACGGGTGAGGACGCCGACGCCGTCGTCCTTCATCTTCAGCAGCTCGGTGCGGCTGGCAGAGACGACGAGACGGGTCTCGTTGTCGGCGAGCGGTACGCCGCGGGCGTCGAGGATCGAGCCGCGCACGGCGGGCTGGACGACCTGCTGCACCCCGTTGCCCGCGGCTTCGGCGGTGTACTCGTCCCCGTTGCGGATCTGGAGGTACCAGAGGCGTCCGCCGAGGGTCAGCAGCAGCGAGAAGACGAGGACCTGGATGACGATGAGCCGGATCTGGACCCGCTGGGTCCGCCCGGTCTCGGGAATGTTGCTCACGGGGTGCCCCCGGTCGTGGTCCGGCTGGGGGTACGGGGGCCGCCCCCCGGGAAATGCTGCCTCACAGGCGCTTGACCCCCTTGATCCTGCCCGCGCGGGAGGCCCGGTTGCGGGCGGCCTTGGCCCGCAGGCCGCCGCGCTGGTTGCCGATCCGCAGACCGGTGCCCGAGGCGAGCCAGCCGGCGGCGACGTCGTTGCCCCCGGAGGATGCCTCGGCAAGGGGGTCGTTCTCGGTGCGTCTGGCCAGCGCCATGATGAGCGGCACCGTGAAGGGCGCCAGCAGCAGGTCGTAGATCACTGCCGTGAACAGCAGGCTGCCGAGGCCGACATGGCGGGCGGCGGTGTCGCCGACGAGCGCGCCGACGCCCGCGTACAGCAGGGTCGAGCCGATCGCGGCGGCCACGACCGCGGCCATCGGGGCGAAGGCCGACTTCAGCTGCCCGTTCTCCGGGCGGATCATGCCCGCGAGGTAGCCGATGACGCAGAGCACCAGGGCGTAGCGTCCGGCGGCGTGGTCCGCGGGCGGCGCGAGGTCCGCGAGGAGGCCCGCGCCGAAACCGATGAGGGCGCCGCTGACCGGCCCGTACACGAAGGCGAGTCCGAGGACGGTGAGGAGCAGCAGGTCCGGGACGGCGCCGGGGAGCTGGAGACGGGCGAGGACGGAGACCTGGATGACCAGGGCGACCACGACCAGGGCGATGGAGAGCAGGGTCCGGTTGATGCGCATGGGGATCAGCCCTGCTCCTGGCCGTCGGCCGCGTTGTCGGGTTGCTGGGCGTCGCCCTGCTGGTTGCCTGCCGCGTCACCGGCGTCGCCGCCGCCCGGCTTCTCGTTGATGTTGCCGACGACCTTGCCGGAGCCGTCCACCAGGTCGCCGTTGGGCTGGACCGTGACGGTGACCGTGGGGGTCGGCTTCGGCTTCGTCTTGACGGGCTGCTTGGGCAGGACCGTGTCGCGCGGGTCCTGGCGGGGGGCCTGGACGACGACGCCGACGATGTCGAGCTTGGTGAACCCGACGTACGGCTTCACATAGACCGTGCGGGTCAGTGCGCCGCCGGACGGGTCGACGCGGACGACCTCGCCGACCGGGACACCGGGCACGAAGGGCTTGTCCTTGCTGGAGCCGAAGGTCACCAGCCGGTCGCCGGCCTTCACCTTGGCCTTGCCGTTGAGGAACTGCACCGACAGCGGGCGCGAGCCCTGGCCGGTGGCGAAGCCGAGCTCGTCGGTCTTCTCCATCCGGGTGCCGACGGTGAAGTCGGGGTCGTTGGCGAGCAGGACCGTCGCGGTGCTCGGGCCGACGGTGGTGACCCGGCCGACCAGCCCTTCCCCGTTGAGGACGGTCATGTCGCGGCGGATGCCGTCATCGGACCCGGCGTCGATGGTGACCGTCCAGGAGAAGCCCTGGGCCGCTCCTATGGCGATGACCTCGGCGCCCTTGATGCCGTACTGTCCGGCGCCCGCGTTCTTCAGCATGGCGTCGAGCTGACGGACCCGGCTGTTGGTGCGGTCGTCGCTGCCGAGCTTGGCCTTCAGCGCCGCGTTCTCCTTCTCCAGGGTGGAGATCCGGTCGTGCCGGTTGCCGGAGTCCCTGACCGCCCCTATGGCGTTGCCCACCGGGTCGACCGCGGCAGCGACGCCGTTCTCGACCGGTCCGAAGACGGTGGCCGCGGCCTGCCGCGCGCCGTCGACCGGTGACCCCTCGCCGCCTCGGATATCCACCGTGATCAGGGCGAATGCGATGGCGATCAAGAGCACCAGGAGCAGCCGGCTCTCTCGTGTGTCCCTCACGTGCGGCGGCCGTGCCTTCCTCGTCGGAATATTCGTGCCTGTATACGTCTCCGTACGGGGTACCGGTCGGGTGTGTCCCCGCTCCGGTACGCGTACAGCAACGATCTATATCAACGATCCGGCGACCGGAGCGGGTGCGTCCGCTCGCCGGATCGGGTGTGTCCCGGGGAATCCACGCTCCGTCTAGCGACGGGGCTGGGCGTCCAGCACCTGCTGGAGCGCCTCGAACTCCTCGACGCACTTGCCGGAGCCGAGCGCCACCGAGTCCAGCGGGTCCTCGGCGATGTGGATCGGCATGCCCGTCTCGTGGCGCAGCCGTTCGTCCAGACCGCGCAGCAGCGCGCCGCCGCCGGTGAGGACGATGCCGCGGTCCATGACGTCGCCGGACAGCTCGGGCGGGCACTTGTCGAGCGTCGTCTTCACGGCGTCGACGATGGCGTTGACCGGTTCCTCGATGGCCTTGCGGACCTCGGCGGCCGAGATGACGACCGTCTTGGGGAGGCCGGAGACCAGGTCGCGACCGCGGATCTCGGTGTGCTCGTCCTTCTCCAGGTCGAACGCCGAACCGATGGTGATCTTGATCTGTTCGGCGGTCCGCTCACCGAGGAGGAGCGAGTACTCCTTCTTGATGTGCTGGATGATCGCGTTGTCCAGTTCGTCACCGGCGGTCCGGATCGACTGGGCAGTGACGATTCCGCCGAGCGAGATCACGGCGACCTCGGTGGTGCCGCCGCCGATGTCCACGACCATGTTGCCGGTGGCCTCGTGGACCGGCAGGCCGGAGCCGATGGCCGCGGCCATGGGCTCCTCGATGATGTGCACCTGGCGCGCGCCGGCCTGCGTGGACGCCTCGATGACGGCGCGGCGCTCGACCCCGGTGATACCGGAGGGCACGCAGACGACGACACGGGGGCGCGCAAGATAGCGGCGCTTGTGGATCTTGAGGATGAAGTAGCGGAGCATCCGCTCGGTGATCTCGAAGTCGGCGATCACGCCGTCCTTCAGCGGCCGCACGGCAACGATGTTGCCCGGCGTGCGGCCGATCATCTTCTTGGCCTCGGAGCCGACCGCCAGAATTCCGCCGGTGTTGGTGTTGATGGCCACGACGGACGGCTCGTTCAGAACGATGCCGCGCCCCCTGACGTACACCAGCGTGTTGGCAGTCCCGAGGTCGATAGCCATGTCACGGCCGATGAACGACATTGAGTTCCCCTTGTTCCCCATGAGGATGCGTCGGGCCTTCCCAGGTAGCGAAGATGGCTTGTTCTGGTAGGCGAGGTTGGCGCTGCGGGCGTGGAAGCTTCCATCGTAGTGCCGTATGCACGGACACAGCGCGAGGGTCCTTCGCCATTGTGAGCGGAACGGGTCGCCGTTCTACCCAAGGTGACGTTACGTCGGAGGGATGCGTTCCCGCGACACCGAACCCTATGCCGAGGGGCGACCGAATTACTTCGGTCGCCCCTCGCCTACAGCGCTGTTTGGCCGATCGGGTCAGGAAAGTCCCGGAAAGAAAAGCTTCAGTTCTCGCTCTGCGGACTCCTCCGAGTCCGAGGCGTGGATGAGGTTCTCCCGGGTGATCGTGCCGAAGTCACCACGGATGGACCCGGGCGCGGCGGCGATCGGGTCGGTGGGGCCGGCCAGGGCGCGGACGCCCTCGATGACCCGCTCGCCTTCGGCCACCAGGGCGACGACGGGGCCGGACGCCATGAACTCCATGAGCGGCTCGTAGAACGGGCGGCCCTTGTGCTCGCCGTAGTGCTGCTCCAGCGTCTCGTGGTCCAGCGTGCGCAGCTCCAGGGCGGTGATCCGCCAGTTGGCCTTGCGCTCGATGCGGCCGACGATCTCGCCGATCAGGCCACGGCGGACAGCGTCGGGCTTGAGCAGGACGAGAGTGCGCTGAGTCATGTACGGCTCCTTGCAAGGCCAGGCATACGGGTGCGGTGAGGCGAGATTACAGGGGTACGGGGCCCGGGTTCACCCTGGGTCACCTTCGGCCCCCGGATCCGCCGTAACCCGCGGCGGCGACGGGCGTGTCGGCCGCCGCCGGAGGTGCTCAGGCCGTGGCCTCTTCGGCTTCCTGCTGGGCAGCCCAGCGCGCCTTGGCCTCGTCGATCTTGCGGCCGTAGTGGATCGAGGCCCACCACAGTCCGCCGAAGGCGAGCCCCAGGATGAACATCATCGGGACCACGAACCCGCTGAGGACCAGCGCGACCTGGAGCACCCAGCCGAGCTGGATGCCGCCGGGCCGGGTGATCATTCCGCACAGCAGCACGGACAGGGCCATGCCGATGCCGCACACCGTCCAGACCACGGCCATGGAGGTGTCGTCCAGCTTCATCGCGACGAGACCGGCGAAGCCGATGACGAAGAACTCACCGATCAGCGTCGAGGCGCAGAGCGTCCGCATCCCTCTCTCAGCCCCTTCCCAGCAGCAGCCGGGCTTCGCCGACCGTGATCACGGACCCGGTCACCAGCACCCCGGCGCCCGCGTATTCGTCCTCCTCCTCGGCCAGCGTGATCGCCGCCTCCAGGGCGTCGTCGAGGCGCGGCTCGACCTGGACCCGGTCGTCGCCGAAGACCTCGACGGCGATCGCGGCCAGCGCGTCCGCGTCCATCGCGCGCGGGGTGGAGTTCTGCGTGACGACGATCTCGGCGAAGATCGGCTCGAAGGCCTCCAGGAGCCCCCGGACGTCCTTGTCGTCGCTCGTGCCGACCACGCCGATCAGCCGGGAGAAGCTGAACGCCTCGGAGATGCCGTCCGCCGCCGCCTTGGCCCCGGCGGGGTTGTGCGCGGCGTCCAGGACGACGGTCGGGCTGGAGCGCACGACCTCCAGGCGGCCCGGGGAGAGCACTGAGGCGAACGCCTTGCGGATGGCGTCGATGTCGAGGGAACGGGCCTGCTCGGCGCCGATGCCGAAGAACGCCTCGACGGCGGCGAGGGCGACGGCCGCGTTGTGCGCCTGGTGGGCGCCGTACAGCGGAAGGAAGATCTCCTCGTACTCGCCGCCCAGCCCTCGCAGGGTGACGAGCTGGCCGCCGACCGCGATCTCGCGCGAGGTGACGCCGAACTCCATGCCCTCACGGGCCACGGTGGCGTCGACCTCGACGGCCTTCTTCAGCATCACCTGCGCGGCGTCCACCGGCTGCTGCGCCAGGATGACCGTGGCGCCCTCCTTGATGATCCCGGACTTCTCGCCGGCGATCTCGGCGGGCGTGGTGCCGAGCCGGTCCGTGTGGTCCAGCGAGATCGGGGTGACGACGGCGACCGTGGAGTCGATGACGTTCGTCGCGTCCCAGGTGCCGCCCATGCCGACCTCGACGACCGCGACGTCGACCGGGGCGTCGGCGAAGGCGGCGTACGCCATGCCGGTGAGGACCTCGAAGAAGGAGAGCCGGTAGGGCTGCTGGGCGTCGACCATCTCGACGTACGGCTTGATGTCCTCGTACGTCTCGATGAACCGCTCGGCCTCGATCGGGGAGCCGTCGAGGCTGATCCGCTCGGTGATCGACTGGACGTGCGGGGAGGTGTAGCGGCCGGTGCGCAGCTCGAAGGCGTTGAGCAGGGCCTCGATCATGCGGGCCGTGGAGGTCTTGCCGTTGGTGCCCGTGATGTGGATCGAGGGGTAGGCGCGCTGCGGCTCGCCGAGGACGTCCATCAGGGCGGCGATACGCGTGACGGAGGGCTCCAGCTTGGTTTCGCCCCAGCGCCCGGCGAGCTCCTGCTCCACCGCGCGCAGCGCCTTGTCGGTCTCCGGGTCGGCCGGGCGGGCCGGGACCGCTTCGCCCTGCGGCTGACCCGAGTGGGCGCGCAGCGTGCGGCTCCCGGCCTCGATCACCGCCAGGTCGGGGTCGCGCTGGGTCGCCTCGTCGACGATCTCCTCGAAGGTGTCGTCGGGATCGGACGCGTCGTGCCGGTCTGGGCGGGGCTCACTCACGGGCCCCAGTCTACGGATGGGCACCGACATCGCGCGCAGCGCCCGGCGAACTGTCGGCGAGCGGTACGGCGAAACCCCCGCGTCCCGGTCGGTCGGGTGCGCGGGGGCTTCGCCGTGCAGGGGATCAGCTCTGCGGGAGGGCCGCCAGCTGGGCGGAGATCCGCTCGATGTCGGCCTCGGCCTTGGCGAGCCGGCCACGGATCTTGTCGACCACGTTGTCCGGGGCCTTGGCCAGGAAGGCCTCGTTGCCGAGCTTGCCGGTGGCCTGGGCCTTCTCCTTCTGCGCGGCCTCCAGGTCCTTGGTGAGGCGCTTGCGCTCGGCCGGCACGTCGATCGTGCCGGACAGGTCCAGGGCGACGGTGGCCCCGGCGACCGGGAGGGACGCGGTGGCGTGGAAGCCGTCGCCGGCGGGCTGGAGCCGCAGGAGCTGGCGCATGGCCGCCTCGTGGGGGGCGAGCGCCGTGCCGGTCAGGGTCAGCTCGGCCGGGACCTTCTGGCCGGGCTGGAGGCCCTGGTCGTTGCGGAAGCGGCGGACCTCGGTGACGACCTGCTGGACCAGCTCGATCTCCTTCTCGGCCGCGTCGTCGCGGAAACCGGAGTCGGCCGGCCACTCGGCGATGACGATCGACTCGCGTCCGGTGAGCGCGGTCCACAGCGCCTCCGTGACGAACGGGACGATCGGGTGCAGCAGCCGCAGCATCACGTCGAGGACCTCGCCGAGGACCCGGCCCGAGACCTCGGCCGGGCGGCCGCCCGCGAAGAACGTGGTCTTGGAGAGCTCGACGTACCAGTCGAAGACCTCGTCCCAGGCGAAGTGGCGCAGCGCCTCGCTGATCTTGGCGAACTGGAAGTCGTCGTAGAACGCGTCGACGTCCGCGACGGTCTTGTTGAGGCGCGACAGGATCCAGCGATCGGTGACCGACATCTCCTCGGCCGAGGGCAGCTCGCCCTCGATCGTGGCGCCGTTCATCAGGGCGAAGCGGGTGGCGTTCCAGATCTTGTTGGAGAACTTCGCCGAGCCCTGGACCCAGTCCTCGCCGATCGGGACGTCGGTGCCGGGGTTGGCGCCGCGCGCGAGGGTGAAGCGCAGGGCGTCGGAGCCGTACTTGTCCATCCAGTCCAGCGGGTTGACGACGTTCCCGAAGGACTTCGACATCTTCTTGCCGTGCTCGTCGCGGACCATGCCGTGCAGGACGATGGTCCCGAACGGCGGGACGCCGTCATTGACGTACAGGCCGAACATCATCATCCGGGCGACCCAGAAGAAGAGGATGTCGTAGCCGGTGACCAGGACGGAGTTCGGGTAGAACTTCGCGAGGCTGTCGGTGCGTTCGGGCCAGCCGAGCGTGGAGAAGGGCCACAGGCCGGAGGAGAACCAGGTGTCCAGGACATCGCTGTCCTGGGTCCAGCCCTCGCCGGTGGGTGCCTCGTCGTCGGGTCCGACGCAGACGACCTCGCCGTTCGGGCCGTACCAGACGGGGATGCGGTGGCCCCACCAGAGCTGGCGCGAGATCGTCCAGTCGTGGAGGTTGTCGACCCAGTCGAAGTACCGCTTCTCCATCTCCTGCGGGTGGATCTTGACCTTGCCGTCGCGGACCGCGTCACCGGCGGCCTCGGCGAGCGGGGCGACCTTGACCCACCACTGGAGCGAGAGGCGCGGCTCGATGGTGGTCTTGCAGCGCGAGCAGTGCCCGACGGAGTGGACGTAGGGGCGCTTCTCGGCGACGATCCGGCCCTCGGCGCGCAGGGCGGCGACGATCGCGGAGCGGGCCTCCAGCCGGTCCAGGCCCTCGAAGGGGCCGGGGACGGTGATGACCGCGCGCTCGTCGAGGACGGTGATGAACGGCAGGTCGTGACGGTTGCCGATCTCGAAGTCGTTCGGGTCGTGGGCGGGGGTCACCTTGACCGCGCCGGTGCCGAACTCCGGGTCGACGTGGTGGTCGGCGACGACGGGGATGGTGCGGTCCGTCAGCGGCAGCTTGATCTGCTTGCCGATCAGGTGCCGGTAGCGCTCGTCGTCGGGGTGGACGGCGACGGCGGTGTCACCGAGCATCGTCTCGGCACGGGTGGTGGCGACGACGATGGTCTCCTCCCCCTCCCCGTACGTCATGGAGACGAGCTCGCCGTCGTCCTCCTGGTACTCGACCTCGATGTCGGAGATCGCGGTGAGACAGCGGGGGCACCAGTTGATGATGCGCTCGGCGCGGTAGATGAGCCCGTCGTCGTACATCTGCTTGAAGACGGTCTGGACGGCCTTGGAGAGGCCCTCGTCCATGGTGAAGCGCTCACGTGACCAGGCGACGCCCTCGCCGAGGCGCCGCATCTGGCCGGAGATCTGGCCGCCGGACTCGTTCTTCCACTGCCAGACGCGCTCGACGAACGCCTCACGGCCCAGGTCGTGGCGGGACTTGCCCTCCTTGCCGAGCTCGCGCTCGACGACGTTCTGGGTGGCGATGCCGGCGTGGTCCATGCCCGGCTGGTACAGCGCCTCGAAGCCCTGCATCCGCTTCCGGCGGACGAGGGCGTCGATCAGGGTGTGCTCGAAGGCATGGCCCAGGTGGAGGGAGCCGGTGACGTTCGGCGGCGGGATGACGATGCTGTAGGGCGGCTTGTCGCTGTGCTCGTCGGCTTCGAAGTAACCACGCTCTACCCAGCGCTCGTACAGCTTCCCCTCTACATCGGCCGGCGCGTACGTGGTCGGCAGTTCGGGGTTGCTGGCTGGCTGCTGCGATGAGTTCTCGGTCACGGGAGACAGTTTAGGGCCGTCACAGGTCTGCACTGAAACGGATTGGTTCAGTAACGGTGTCCGGGCCGACCCCCCGTGTCAGGGGGGCTTCCGTCAGGATGTTCGCAACGCATAAGGAATTCTTGAGGGGACACCGCAATGAGCTACAACCAGCCGGGCCCGTACGGCGGGCAGCCGCCGCAGGGCCAGCCCGGACCGTACGGACAGCAGCCGGGCCCGTACGGCGCCCCGCCGCCGCAGGGCCAGCCCGGCTACGGCTACCCGCAGCAGGCCCCGCAGGGCGTCCCCCAGCAGCAGCCGAACCCGTACGGGCAGCCTCCGGCGCCGCAGCAGGGTTACGGCTATCCGCAGGCGCAGCAGCCCGGCCCGTACGGGCAGCAGCCGCCCCAGCCGCCGTACGGCGGGCAGCCCCTGTACGGCCAGCAGCCGCCGCAGCCGAAGAAGAAGACCGGGCTGATCATCGGCGTCGCCGTGGTGGCGCTGGCGGTCATCGCGGGCGGGGTGTACTTCCTCACGGGCGACCGGGCCAGCAACTCGGACGTCTCCGAGGCGACCAAGGGCTACAAGATCACGCCCCCGGACGCGGTCGACGACTACAAGCGGGACACCACGAAGCCGGTGCTCAGCGCCCCGCTGACCGGGACGAAGAAGACGGACGTCGAGGCGCTGGGCATCAAGAACCCGAGCGCGGCCAAGGCCGACTACTCGGTGGGCACCGCGGCCGCCGCCACCAAGGTGCTCAACTTCGAGGGCCTCTGGGGCGAGATCGCCGATCCGGCCAAGGTGGTCAACGACGCCTTCAACGACGTCGAGAAGGACGCCAAGTCGGGCAGCGGCGAGGTCTCCATCGAACTCGTCGGTTCGGCCGAGAGCGCCGAACCCGAGGGGTTCGACGGGGCGGTGATGAAGTGCCAGGACCTCAAGGTGACCAACAAGAACGGCGACGGCTCGGTCGCCAAGGGGCCCCAGCACTTCATCCTCGCGGTCTGCGTCTGGGCCGACTACAGCACGGCCGGCATCACGACGACCGCGGACAAGGCGCTGGCACTCGCCGGTCAGGGTGTGCCCAAGGACCAGGCCGCGGCCCTCACCGCCAAGCTCTACAACACCGCCCGCACCAAGGTCTGACCGCTCGAAGGGGCGCCCGCCGGTTCATCCGGTGGGCGCCCCTTCGGCGTAGGACAAGTCCTCTGCGGCTAGGCCGACTTCTCGTGGCGGCCGCCGTCGTTCTTGCCGATCGTGCGCGGCTCGCGCGGGACCAGCGTGGGGTTGACGTTGTCGCGGACGACATCGGGCGTGATGACGACGCGGGCGACGTCCTTGCGGGACGGGACCTCGTACATCACGGACTGGAGGACTTCCTCCATGATCGCCCGCAGACCCCGCGCGCCGGTCTGGCGCAGGATCGCCTGGTCGGCGATGGCCTCCAGCGCCTCGCGCTCGAAGTCCAGCTCCACGCCGTCGAGTTCGAAGAGGCGCTGGTACTGCTTGACCAGGGCGTTGCGCGGCTCGATGAGGATCTGGAGCAGGGCCTCGCGGTCCAGGTTGTGGACCGAGGTCAGCACGGGGAGACGGCCGATGAACTCCGGGATCATCCCGAACTTCACCAGGTCCTCCGGCATGACCTCCTGGAACTGGTCGCTCGCCTGGATCTCCAGCTTGGAGCGGATCGTGGCGCCGAAGCCGATGCCCTTGGCGCCGGCCCGGGACTCGATGATCTTCTCCAGGCCGGAGAACGCGCCGCCCACGATGAACAGCACGTTCGTCGTGTCGATCTGGATGAACTCCTGGTGGGGGTGCTTGCGTCCGCCCTGCGGCGGGACGGAGGCGGTGGTGCCCTCCAGGATCTTCAGCAGGGCCTGCTGCACGCCCTCGCCGGAGACATCGCGGGTGATCGACGGGTTCTCGCTCTTGCGGGCGACCTTGTCGATCTCGTCGATGTAGATGATCCCGGTCTCGGCCTTCTTGACGTCGTAGTCGGCCGCCTGGATCAGCTTGAGCAGGATGTTCTCGACGTCCTCGCCGACATAGCCGGCCTCCGTCAGCGCCGTCGCGTCCGCGATCGCGAACGGGACGTTGAGCATGCGGGCCAGCGTCTGGGCGAGAAGCGTCTTACCGGAACCCGTGGGGCCCAGCAGGAGGATGTTCGACTTGGCGAGCTCGATCGCGTCCTCACGACCGGCGCCGCCGCCGTTCTCCCCGGCCTGGACCCGCTTGTAGTGGTTGTACACCGCGACCGAGAGGGCCTTCTTCGCGGGCTCCTGCCCGACGACGTACCCCTCCAGGAACTCGTAGATCTCGCGGGGCTTGGGAAGCTCTTCCCAGCGCACCTCGCTCGTCTCCGCGAGCTCCTCCTCGATGATCTCGTTGCAGAGATCGATGCACTCGTCGCAGATGTACACACCGGGTCCCGCGATGAGCTTCTTCACCTGCTTCTGGCTCTTCCCGCAGAACGAGCACTTGAGCAGGTCGCCGCCATCACCGATGCGTGCCACGAGGTGCTTCCCCTTCGCCTGGGACGCCGCCTGGTTCAGCGGCTCCTGGTGCCTCTATCCGACGGTACCTTGCCTGGGCCCCCGTTCGGGCCCCCCTTGGCACGGTTCACACGGCCGTGGTCGTGCAAACGGAATGTGCCAAGGGGAAAGACCGACGTCAGAGCGATGCGCCCGCGGTGGTCTTGCGGGTGGAAACGATCTGGTCGACCAGACCGTAGGCCAGGGCGTCCTCGGCCGTGAGGATCTTGTCGCGCTCGATGTCCTCGCTGATCTTCTCCAGCGGGGTCGTCGAGTGCCGGGCCAGCATCTCCTCCAGCTGCGTACGCATACGGAGGATCTCGTTGGCCGCGATCTCCAGGTCGGAGAGCTGCTCGCGGCCCGTCTGCGAGGACGGCTGGTGGATGAGGACCCGGGCGTGCGGGAGCGCCATGCGCTTGCCCGGGGTGCCGGCGGCGAGCAGGACGGCGGCGGCGGAGGCCGCCTGGCCCATGCAGACCGTCTGGATGTCCGGCTTCACGAACTGCATCGTGTCGTAGATCGCGGTGAGCGCGGTGAACGAGCCGCCGGGGCTGTTGATGTAGATCGAGATGTCGCGGTCGGGGTCCATCGACTCCAGGCACAGCAGCTGCGCCATGACGTCGTTGGCCGAGGCGTCGTCGATCTGGACGCCGAGGAAGATCACGCGCTCCTCGAAGAGCTTCGCGTACGGGTCGTACTCGCGCACACCCTGCGAGGTGCGCTCCACGAAGCGCGGGACGACGTAGCGGTTGTCCACCTGCGGGCCGGTGTAGAGGCCGCTCGCGGAGGCGCCGGAGAAGTTGTTCATGTGGGTGTTCACCATCCTGGTGGCGTTCTGGGGCTGGAGGTCTCGGCGTACGAGATGAGGGTGCGGGAGTGGTGCCGACGGTCCGGTGGGGACCGGATCAGGCACCGGTGCCGCCGCCGCCCGGGATGCCCGACGCGAACGTGATGATCTCGTCGATGAGGCCGTAGTCCTTGGCCTCCTCCGCCGTGTACCAGCGGTCGCGGTCGCCGTCGCGGATGATCGTCTCGACGGTCTGGCCGGAGTGGTGGGCGGTGATCTCCGCCATCCGCGTCTTGGTGCGGAGCAGGTACTCGGCCTGGATCTTGATGTCCGAGGCCGTGCCACCGATACCGGCCGAACCCTGGTGCATGAGGATGTCGGTGTTCGGGAGCGCGAAGCGCTTGCCCGAGGCACCGCCGGTGAGCAGGAACTGGCCCATGGAGGCGGCCATGCCCATGCCGATGGTGACGACGTCGTTGGGGATGTACTGCATGGTGTCGTAGACCGCCATGCCGGCCGTCACCGAACCACCGGGGCTGTTGATGTAGAGGTAGATGTCCTTGTCCGGGTCGGCGGCAAGGAGGAGGAGCTGTGCGGTGATCTTGTTGGCGATGTCATCGTCGACCTGCTGACCGAGGAAGATGATGCGCTCGCCGAGCAGTCGGCTGTAGACCTGGTCACCGAGGCCACCACCGAGGGACGGCTCACCGGCGGCGTAGGGCATCAGATTCGTCACGTATCCACCTGCTCGTCTCTGACGGCTCCGGCCGTCTCAGCGTCTTCGTACCGGGCGGGTGGAGCCACTGCTCCACCCTTCCTCTTCATGGACCCTAACGCGCAGGTGGGACAACGCCATCCCGCTTCCGCAACTGTTCGCTGGGAGCGCAAGGTCCGCAGTGGGCACAAGGGTTCCGGGGGCGCACGGCGATCCGGCGCACTACGCCGACGGGCCCCGAACACAGGATGCGTTCGGGGCCCGTCGTGACGGTCAGCGCGAGGCTGCCGCGGGTCGGAGCGAGGCTCAGGCCTCGTTCTTCTCCTCGGCCTTGTCGTCCGCCTTGTCCTCGGTGGCGGCCTCGGCCGTCTCCGTGGCCTCGGCGGCCTCGTCCTCGTCCTCGAGGTCGACGACCTCACCGTTGGTGTCGACGACCTTGGCGGCCTCGACGACCACGGCGAGCGCCTTGCCGCGGGCGACCTCGCCGACGAGCATCGGCACCTGGCCGCCCTCGACGACGGCCTGGGCGAACTGGTCGGGGCTCATGCCGGAGGAGGCGGCACGCCGCATGAGGTGCTCGGTGAGCTCCTCCTGGTTGACGTTCAGCTTCTCCTTGTTGACGAGCTCGTCAAGGATGAACTGGGTCTTGATGCCCTTGATGGCCTGCTCGGAGGTCTCGTTCTCGAACTCCTCCAGGGTCTTGCCCTGGATCTCGAGGTACTTCTCGAGGTCGAGGCCCATCTGACCGAGCTGGTGGTGCTCCAGGTTGTGCTTGCGGGTCTGGACCTCGTCCGCGAGCAGCTTCTCCGGAATCGGGACCTCGGCGAGCTTCAGCAGCTCCTCCAGGACGCGCTCCTGGGCCTGCGTGGCCTGGTCGTACTGCTTGGTGGTCTCCAGACGCTTGCGGCTGTCCGCCTTCAGCTCCTCCAGCGTGTCGAACTCGCTGGCCATCTGGGCGAAGTCGTCGTCCAGCTCGGGGAGCTCACGGGCGGCGACGGCGGTGACCTTGACGGTGACCTCCGCGTCCTTGCCCTCGGCGGAGCCGCCCTTCAGCTGCGAGGTGAAGGTGGCCTCGCCACCGGCCTCCAGGCCGGTCACGGCCTCGTCGATGCCGTCGAGGAGCTCGCCGGAACCGATGGTGTACGAGACACCGTCGGCCACGCCGTCCTCGAGGACCTCGCCGTCGACCTTGGCCTGCAGGTCGATCGTGACGACGTCGCCGTCGGCGGCTGCGCGCTCGACCGGGTTGGTGGAGGCGAAGCGCTCGCGGAGCTGCTCCACGGCCTTCTCGACCTCTTCGTCGGTGACCTCGAGGGCGTCGACGGTGACCTCGATGCCGGAGTAGTCCGGGATCTCGATCTCGGGGCGTACGTCAACCTCGGCGGTGAAGGCCAGCAGCTCGCCGTCCTTCAGCTCGGTGATGTCGACCTCGGGCTGGCCGAGGACGTTCAGCTCACCCTCGTTGACCGCCTCGGTGTAGAACTTCGGGAGGGCGTCGTTGACGGCCTCCTCCAGCACCGCACCGCGGCCGAACCGCTGGTCGATGACCCGGGCGGGGATCTTGCCCTTGCGGAAGCCCTTCACCGTGACCTGCTGGTTGATCTTCTTGTACGCCGCGTCGAGGCTGTCCTTGAGCTCCTCGAAGGGCACCTCGATGCTGAGCCGAACCCGGGTCGGGTTCAGGGTCTCCACGGCGCTCTTCACGGTTCGGTCTCCTTGGTGGCTGACTTCTTGGGGTTCTGCTGGGCCGCCGAGTGGCGGCTTCGCGGACCGAGCCCGGTACATCAGACACACGGGCACGCATTTTGCATAGTAACGGCAAGGGGGAGGACTCCCACAATGCGATCTTGCTGGTGGTCGGGGTGGCCGGATTCGAACCGACGACCTTCCGCTCCCAAAGCGGACGCGCTACCAAGCTGCGCCACACCCCGTCGGTGCGACACGTAGGGTACATGCACGGCGACCGTGGGATCCGCCGCTTTACGGAGCGGCTCCACCGGGCCGGGACGGTCGCGGCAACGGGTCCGGTCCGGCGGCCGGCACAACGGGTGTGCGGGCACCGCCGCCGACCCGCTACGATGCTCTTCGTGCCGCGGTCCACGGACCTGCGGTGCGACGCTTGCGGGCGTAGCTCAATGGTAGAGCCCTAGTCTTCCAAACTAGCTACGCGGGTTCGATTCCCGTCGCCCGCTCCACGCAGTCGAGGGCCCGGCCCGGAGGATGATCCTCCGGGCCGGGCCCTCGCGCTTGGCACGCTGTGCGCGGCAGACCGCTCCGTGCTTCAGATTCAGAGCTTCAGAAGCTGATCTGGTTGATGGTGTCGGCCACCGAGTTCATGAACCTGTTGATCGACGGCGCCATGCCGGTCGACGCCAGGAAGAAGCCGAAGAGCACGGCGACGATCGCGGGTCCGGGCTTGATGGAGCCGCTACGGATCATTACCACCAGGATGACCGCGAACAGCAGCACCATAGACAGTGATATAGCCACGTCTGATCACACCCTCGGTCGGTCCGCCTTGCCGGCCCGGAAGCGTGCACCACCGCGCGCCCCGTCGCCTCCATCGTGCCACCAACTCCCCCGTGGTTGCTGCCGGGTGACGGAACGGGGTGATGGGATCCCGCCATCCTTGACGGCCGGCGCCGTCGCGGCGGCGGGTGCGGGCTCGGGGCCGCGGCCGCACGGCGCCCGGGAAGCGGGCGGGAGCCGGGCCGCTGCGCCACTCCCTGTGCGTCGGCTGTGAATACCCGGCGGCCGAATATCCGTCACCGTGATCGTTTCCGCATCCCCACACTTCATTCACAGCCAATTGGCGGCGTGGATGCGACGTAATTCACTCCGGCCAACTGCTCGGCGCTATGCCCTGTTTAAGCCGGATCAATGGTGTCATAGCGGGCGGTGTTCGACGGTTTCACATTCGAATTGAGGGGAACACGCGCTATCTCCCCGCAGTTTTACACGAGGCAATCGACCGGTCTAAGGTGCCTTAGATGTTCCACGCTCCGAGCGTATTTCAGAGGGCCCCGCTCCCCCCGGCCACCCGGGAGTCGGAGCCCAGACACGCGCAGACGCTCACCGCCACCGCGCCCCGGCCCGCCCCCGGGACCAGCGCTCCGGATGCCGCCGCTCCGGCGCCCGCGGCGGCGAAGAAGCGCGACCCCTACTTCGACAACGTGAAGTACCTGGCCATCGTCCTCGTCGCGGTGGCACACGCCTGGGAACCCGTGATGGACGGCAGTCGGGCCACCCGGGCGCTGTACATGGTCGTGTACATGTTCCACATGCCGGCGTTCATCCTCATCTCCGGCTATTTCTCCCGGTCGTTCGACATGACGGCGCCCAAGGTGAAGCGGCTGCTCACCTCGGTCGTGGTGCCGTACCTGGTGTTCGAGACGGCCTATTCGCTCTTCAAGCGGTACGCCGACGATTCGCCCGACATGGCGATCAGCCTGGTGGACCCGTTCTTCCTGACCTGGTTCCTGATCGCGCTGTTCATCTGGCGGGTGACCACGCCGATCTGGCAGGCGATCCGCCATCCGCTGCCGGTGGCGCTCGCCATCGCCATGCTCGCCTCCGTCTCGCCCGACATCGGTGACGACCTCGATCTCCAGCGGGTGCTGCAGTTCCTGCCGTTCTTCGTGCTCGGCCTGCTGGTGAAGCCCGAGCACTTCCAGCTGGTCAGGCGGCGCGAGGTGCGGCTGCTGTCCCTGCCGCTGTTCGCCGGTGCGCTGCTCTTCGCGTACTGGGCCGCCCCGCGCATGCAGCTCGGCTGGTTCTACCGCGCCAACAGCGCCCAGGAGATGGGCGCTCCGTGGTGGTCGGGCGCGGTGATGACGCTCGCGATGTTCGGCTGCGCCCTGGTGCTGACGGTCGGCTTCCTGGCCTGGGTGCCCGGCCGGGAGCGGTGGTTCACGGTGCTCGGTGCCGGCACGATCTGCGGCTATCTGCTGCACGGATTCCTGATCAAGGGGGCCGAGTACGCGGGCCTGTTCGACCGCTACACCTGGCTCTCCGACCCGGTCGGGCTGGTCGTCGTCTCGCTCGTGGCGGCGGTGGCCGTGACGCTCATGTGCGCCCCGCTGGTGGGCCGCGCGCTGAAGTGGGCCACCGAGCCGGACATGAACTGGGCCTTCCGGAAGGTCTCCGCGCGGCGCTGAGCCCCGCGGGACCGGCGCCTTCACCGCCCCGGTCGCCGCCCTCGCCGCCGCTCCCCGCGCCACTTCCCCTGATCCACCCGCCGGACCCGCCGCGGGTGGATCAGTGCGTTCCCGGGTTGGCCGAATTCTTTCGGTCCGAGGGTGATTCGCCGCCGACCAGCCCCAGCAGCTCTCGCACCTGCGCATACTTCGCCGTCAGCCGGGTACGGGTCGGCTCGTCCAGGACCGCCAGGCGGGCGGGATCCGCGTTGTGGGCGAGATCCGCCTCTTTGACGAGCAGCGCGCCCGGGGTGGCCAGGATCCGCGCGGTGTACGAGGACAGCTCCTCCCCCGGCCGCTTGGTCACCGCCAGGACCATGTCCTTCACCGCCTGCGGCAGAGCCGCGGCCGCCAGCCACCCGGCGGAGAGCGCGTCGTCCTCGACCGCGTCGTGCAGCCAGGCCGCCGCGATCTGCCCGTCGTCGCCGCCACGTACCCGCACGCCTTCGGCCACCGCCGCGAGGTGTTCCACGTACGGGCGGCCCGCCTTGTCGGTCTGCCGCGCATGGGCCGCGCGGGCGATGGCCTCCACCTCGGAGACGCTCAGATGCCGTCCAGTCATGGGCCGACTCTACGGCCGCGTCCGGGGCCGGATCCGAACTCGCCGCTACCACACCGGTGTTGACGGGGCCTGTTGATCGGACCAAGCGGATAAACAGGGGCAATCAGACGGATCCATAGTTGCAGCGTCAATCGTTCGGTAAACTAATTACTGATGGATTCTTGATGCCCTCTTGACCCGCTCTTGACCGACCTTGAAGGACCAGGCTCATCGGACACGCAGACACCCTTCTCGCCATGGGCGGCGCCTTCCTGGCCGCTGCCGTCCTCGCCCGCCTCGGCGGCCGTATCGGGCTGCCGACGATCCCCCTGTTCATCCTGGCCGGGATCCTCCTCGGCCCGCACACCCCCGGATACACGCTCCTCTCCAACCCGCACGACCTGGAGATGCTCTCCGCGCTGGGACTCGTCCTCCTGCTCTTCTACCTGGGGCTCGAGTTCCACATGGACGACCTCAGGACGGGCGGCCGGAAGATGGCCATCGCGGGCGGGACGTATCTCGTCCTGAACGTCGGCGCCGGTCTCGTATTCGGCTTCGCGCTGGGCTGGGGCACCTCGGAGGCGCTGGTACTCGCCGGTGTCCTCGGTATCTCCTCGTCCGCGATCGTCACCAAGATCCTGGTGGACCTCGGGCGCATCGGTAATCCGGAGACCCGTCCGATCCTCGGCATCATCGTCGTCGAAGACATCTTCCTCGCCCTGTATCTCGCCGCGCTCCAGCCGATCCTGTCCGGTGCGGACAGCCTCTCGGCCGCGCTGGTCGACGGCGGCAAGGCCTTCGGCTTCCTGCTGCTGCTCGCGCTGGCGGCCCGGTTCGGCACGAAGCTCATCGGCAAGCTCATGAACACCAAGGACGACGAGCTCCTCGTCATCTCGTTCCTGGGTGTGGCCGTCTTCGTCGCCGGTGTCTCGGAGATGTTCGGCGTCGCCGACGCGATCGGCGCGTTCATGGTCGGCCTGATGCTCGGCTCCACCTCGTCGGGCGACCGCATCCTCAAGCTGGTCCATCCGCTGCGGGACGCCTTCGGCGCCATCTTCTTCTTCGCCTTCGGCCTCTCCATCGACCCGGGTGACCTGCCGAGCGTGCTGTGGCCCGTGGTGGCGGCCGTGGTGCTGACGCTCGCCATGAACATCGCGGCCGGACTCGCGGCGGCGAAGGTGTACTCCTTCGGTGCGCAGGCCACGTCCAACATCGCCACCACGCTGGTGGCCCGCGGTGAGTTCGCGCTCATCCTCGCCACGATGGCGGCGGCCGCCGGACTGGACGAGCGGCTCTCGCCGTTCATCGCCGGCTATGTCCTCCTGCTCGCCGTCCTCGCGCCGCTGGCCGCCGGACGCTCGCACTGGCTGGCCCGCATCCTGCCGGGCGGCCGCGACAAGGACGACCACCAGGACCAGGAGCAGGTACCGGTGTCGGTCTGACCCGGCACCGGCTGAGCACCACCGAACGGCGGAGAGGCGCCCCGATACCCGGCCCCGGGTGACGGGCGCCTCTCCGCCGTCCGGGTCCGGCGACGGCTCCGGGGTCCGTCCGGCTTCCGGAAGGCTCAGGCCCGGCGGGAGAGCAGCAGCAGCGCCCGGTCGTCGTTGACGTCCTTGGCGCAGGCCTCGATCAGGTGCCAGGCCGCGCCCTCGAAGCCGGTGGAGACATAGCGGTCGGCCTCGCCCGTCAGCCGGTCGATGCCCTCGGCGATGTCCCGGTCGGACGCCTCCACCAGACCGTCGGTGAAGAGCATCAGGACGTCGCCGGGCGCGAGCGAGCCCTTCACCGCGTCGAACTCGGCCCCGTCGTAGACGCCGAGCAGGGGCCCCTCCCCCGACTTCTCCTCCCACTGGCCGCTGCCCGCGTGCAGTTGGAGGGCGGGCGGATGGCCTGCGGAGTAGATCTCGTAGTCGCCCGACTCCAGGTCCAGCACCAGGTGGATGGAGGTGGCGAACCCCTCGTCCCAGTCCTGGCGCAGCAGATAGCCGTTGGCGGCGGGCAGGAAGGCGTGCGGGGCCAGCGAGCCGAGGAGCCCGCCGAAGGCGCCGGACAGCAGCAGGGCCCGGGAGCCCGCGTCCATGCCCTTGCCGGAGACGTCGGTGAGGACGGCTTCCAGGGTGCGGCCCCCGTGGGTGCGGGCCGCGACGACGAAGTCCCCCGAGAACGACTGGCCTCCGGCCGGGCGCAGGGCCATCTCGCGGTGCCAGCCCTGGGGCAGCCGGGGCAGGGAGCTCTGGACCCGGATGCGTTCGCGCAGGTCGAAGAGCATCGTGCCGCCGCGCCGCCAGGGCACGCCGACCCGGGCCCGGAACTGGGCGAGGACCAGCCCGAAGAACCCGCAGGCGGCGACCACGAGCACGGTGCCCGGGGTGACCCGGGCGGGACCGTCCAGATACGGGCCGAGGGTGAGCGCCTCCACGATCAGCGCACCGGCTGCCGTCGCGTACAGGCCGAGCAGGCTGGAGGGGCGCAGCAGGAGGCCGCCCGCCACGATGGGCAGGGCGAGGGCGGCCGGGTCGAACCAGATCGGACTGACGACGGTGGCCACGGTGATGGCCGGGATCGTCAGCAGCAGACCGGCCAGGGCGATCCAGTCGGAGCCGTCCCCGCGGAAGTAGTCGACCCCGGATTTGCGCACCCCGATACGGACCCGGTGCATCTTTCTTCGCCACCGGGCCCAGAAGTCGTCTGTTCCTCCGCTACGGGCCACTGCCGGGACCTTATCCACCCGAAGGCCTCCGGTGCAGGGGGACCCCGGTGACAATGCGCTCGAAATGGGGTCGTCCGCGCGCTCCCGTCCGTCTTCTTCGGGCGGTTTTCAGCCTTTTCCGCCGTCGGAGGGGGCGGTGGGCTGGCACCGGGGGCACCAGAAGAGGTTGCGGGAGACCAGGTCCGCGGTGCGGATCTCCGTACCGCAGATGTGGCAGGGCAGGTTCGCGCGCCGGTAGACGTAGACCTCGCCGCCGTGGTCGTCCTTGCGGGGCGGGCGGCCCATGGCCTCGGGGAGGTGTTCGGGGCGGACGGTGTCGATGCGGTTGTTGCGGACGCCTTCGCGCATCAGCTCCACCAGGTCCGCCCAGATCGTGTCCCACGCGGCGCGGGTGAGGTCGCGGCCCGTGCGGTACGGGTCGATGCCGTGGCGGAAGAGGACCTCGGCGCGGTAGACGTTGCCGACGCCCGCGATGACCTTCTGGTCCATCAGCAGGGCGGCGATGGTGGTCCGGCTGCGGGAGATCCGCTGCCAGGCCCGTTCCCCGTTCTCGTCGCCGCGCAGCGGGTCCGGGCCCAGGCGCTCGTGTATCGCGCGCTTCTCGGGCTCGGTGATCAGGGCGCAGGTGGTGGGGCCGCGCAGATCCGCGTAATGGCCTGCGTTGACCAGGCGGAGGCGGACGGTGTCGGTGGGCGGCGGGGGCGGGGCGGCGCCGAAGCCGAGCTTGCCGAAGAGGCCGAGGTGGATGTGGACCCAGCCGGTGGCACCGAAGCCGAGGAAGAGGTGTTTGCCGTGGGCGTCGGTGGCGGTGAGGGTGTGCCCGTCGAGCAGGGCCGCGCTGTCGGAGAACTTCCCCTGCGGGCTGCTCACCCGGACCGGCGCGCCCGCGAAGCGTTCGGCGTGGTCGTCGGCGAGACGGCGGATGGTGTGTCCCTCGGGCACGGCGGGGCTCCTGCGACTGCGACGAGGACGGGCGGCGGCATGGCCGTGCCGCCGGGTCCGGGACCCGGCGGCACGCAAGGGGGTGGGAGCGGGGTCAGCCCTGCTGGGGGTGGTGGGCCGGGATCGGGGGGAGCTCGCCGGTGTTCTCGTACGCCGAGAGCATCTCGATGCGGCGCGTGTGACGCTCCTCGTTCGAGTACGGCGTGGAGAGGAAGATCTCGACGAACTTCGTGGACTCCTCGACCGTGTGCATCCGGCCGCCGATCGCGACGACGTTGGCGTTGTTGTGCTCGCGGCCGAGGGCGGCGGTCTGCTCGCTCCAGGCCAGTGCGGCGCGGACGCCCTTGACCTTGTTGGCGGCGATCTGCTCGCCGTTGCCGGAGCCGCCGATCACGATGCCGAGGCTGTCCGGGTCGGCGGCCGTCTTCTCGGCGGCCCGCAGGCAGAACGGCGGGTAGTCGTCCTGGGCGTCGTAGATGTGGGGGCCGCAGTCGACGGCCTCGTGGCCGTGGGCGCCGAGCCACTCGACGAGGTGGTTCTTGAGTTCGTAGCCGGCATGGTCGGATCCGAGGTACACGCGCATGGTGCGAAGTGTGGCACGAACTCGGCGGGGCAACCGTCACGGGGCGGCGGTCAGCGGGGCTCCGGCCCCGATTCGATGGTTCGCAGGCCTGGAACCGATTTTGTGTGGCGAACACCACTCAAGCAACGATCCGGCAAACGATCCGAAAGAGGGGGTTCCCCTTCCGCCTTGTATCGGGCTTGAATGCGTGGCCTTGTCTTCGCACACCCCACGGGCACGATCCGACGGCGGAGCAGGGCACACCCTCATGCTCGAAAAGGTAAGGAATCCCCCCATGACGTCGCAGACGACGCTGGCGAAGCCGGGCCAGGATCCCGGTGAGCCGGACCGGCCGGACTCGTCGGGCGGGCTTCAGGCAGGCCTGAAGAACCGCCACCTCTCGATGATCGCGATCGGCGGCGTGATCGGCGCCGGGCTCTTCGTGGGATCGAGCGCGGGCATCGCGGCCGCCGGTCCGGCGATCCTGATCTCGTACGCGATGGTCGGCCTGATGGTCGTCCTCGTGATGCGGATGCTCGGCGAGATGGCCGCCGCCCGGCCGAGCTCCGGCTCCTTCTCCGCCTACGCCGACCAGGCGCTGGGCCGGTGGGCCGGTTTCTCCATCGGCTGGCTGTACTGGTTCTTCTGGGTCGTGGTGCTCGCCGTCGAGGCCACGGCGGGCGCGGCGATCCTGGAGAACTGGATCCCGGGCGTGCCCCAGTGGGCCTGGGCGCTGATCGTGATGGTCGTGCTGACCGCCACCAACCTGGTCTCGGTGGGCAGTTACGGCGAGTTCGAGTTCTGGTTCGCCGGGATCAAGGTCGTGGCGATCGCCGCGTTCGTGGTCGTCGGCTTCCTCGCCGTCTTCGGGTTCCTCCCCGGTTCGGACAACCCGGGGTCGGGTCTGGCCCATCTGACGGACAACGGCGGGTTCTTCCCCGAGGGTCCGGGCGCGATCCTGACCGGTGTGCTGATGGTCGTCTTCTCGTTCATGGGCAGTGAGATCGTGACGCTGGCCGCGGGCGAGTCCTCCGACCCGCAGCGCGCGGTGTCGAAGGCCACCAACAGCGTGATCTGGCGTATCGCCGTCTTCTACCTCGGCTCCATCTTCGTCGTGCTGACGCTGCTGCCGTGGAACGACCCGTCGATCCAGGAGAAGGGCAGCTATGTGGCCGCCCTCGACTCGATCGGGATCCCGCAGGCCGGCAACGTCATGGACTTCATCGTGCTGACGGCTGTGCTGTCCTGCCTCAACTCCGGCCTGTACACGGCCTCCCGGATGGCGTTCTCGCTCGGTGAGCGGGGCGACGCGCCGAAGTCCTTCGCCAAGGTCAACCGGCGCGGTGTGCCGCAGGCGGCGATCCTGGCCTCGGTCGTCTTCGGCTTCGTGGCGGTGTTCTTCAACTACCAGTGGCCGGACACGGTGTTCCAGTTCCTGCTGAACTCCTCCGGCGCGGTCGCGCTCTTCGTGTGGCTGGTCATCTGCTTCACCCAGCTGCGGATGCGCGGGATCATCCTCCGCGAGACCCCGGGCAAGCTGGTCGTACGGATGTGGCTCTTCCCGTACCTCACCTGGGCGACGATCGCGGCGATCTCGTTCATCCTGGTCTACATGCTGACCGACGACACCGCCCGCGAGCAGGTCGTGCTGTCGCTGCTGGTCGCGGCTCTGGTGGTGGGCATCTCGCTGGTCCGGGAGATGCGCAACCGCAAGGCCGTCTCGCAGTGATCCATACCTGACGAAGGGTGTCAGGTATCCCGGGGAGGCTTTTCTTCGAACCGCGCAGAACGCGAGCGAAGGAGAGCCTCCCCTCATGGTTTCCGCATCATCGGGCCTCATCACCCCCGCCACCTTCCAGACCGGTTTCCCGATCCGGCCCGACCGGCTGATCGAGGCCCGTACCCCCGAGGACGTACGGGAGGCCGTGGCGTACGCCGCCGGGCACGGGCTCCGGGTGACCGCGCACGCCACCGGGCACGGGCTGCCCGGGGCGGTCGAGGGCGGCGTGCTGGTGGTCACCCGCGGCCTGGACTCCGTCACCGTCGACCCGGTCGGCCGCACCGCCACGATCGGCGCGGGCGCGACCTGGGGCGCGGTGACCGCGGCGGCGGCCCCGCACGGTCTCGCCCCGCTCAACGGCTCGTCGCCCTCGGTGGGCGCGGTCTCGTACACGCTGGGCGGCGGACTGGGCATCCTCGCGCGGCAGTTCGGGTACGCCGCCGACCAGGTCCGGGCGCTGGAGGTGGTGACCGCCGACGGGGCCCTGCGCCGGGTCACGCCGGAGCGCGAGCCGGAGCTGTTCTGGGGGCTGCGCGGCGGCGGGCGCCGGCTGGGGGTGGTGACCTCGCTGGAGATCGGCCTGGTGGCGGTGGAGCGGCTGTACGGGGGTGCGATCGCCTTCGACGGGGAGCGGGCGGCCGAGGTGACGGCCCGCTATCTGGAGTGGACCCGGACCGTGCCGGAGACCCTGACGTCGTCACTGTGCGCACTGCCCTACCCGGACCTGCCGCAGGTGCCCGAGGAGGTGCGCGGGCGGTACGTCGTCTCGGTGCGGGTCGCGTTCACGGGGGACGCGGCCGAGGGCGGACGGCTGGTGGCCCCGCTGCGGGCGATCGGGCCGGTCCTGGAGGACTCGCTGCGGGAGATGCGGTACACAGAGAGCCCGGCGATCCACAACGACCCGCCGTTCCCGCACGCGTACTACGGGGAGGGGCTGATGCTCCGGGAGCTGGACGCGGCGCGGGCCGCGCGGGTGCTGGAGCTGACCGGGCCGGGGGCGCCGATGATGAACGTGGTGCAGCTCAATCATCTGGGTGGAGCCATGGCCGGGCAGTCGGAGCCGGAGAGCGCGGTGCCCTACCGGGACGCGGGTTTCCTGCTGCGGCTGCTGTCGCCGCTGGACGGTACGGACGTGCCCACGGTGCGCGCGCTGTACGGGGAGGTGTCCGGGGTCCTGGGGCCGCTCGTCCAGGGGCGCTCGGCCAACTTCTGCTTCGGCGGCGGGGACCGTACGACCGGTTTCCATGAGCCGGAAACGGCGAAGAGGCTCGCCGGTCTGGTCTCCCAGTACGATCCGGCGGGCCTCTTCGGGGGGCCTTACGAGGCCTGAGCCCTCAAGGGCGGGTGTCAGCCGCGGCGGCCGAGCAGCTTCCAGGTGGTCGGCAGGAGGCCCATGGCCAGCGCCGCCTTGAGGGCGTCACCGATCAGGAACGGGGTGAGCCCGGCCGCGACGGCGGCGCTCAGCGACATCCCGGTGGAGAGCGCCAGGTACGGCACGCCGATGGCGTAGATGATCGCGGAGCCGAGGACCATCGTGCCCGCGGTGCGCAGCACCGAGCGGTCGCCGCCGCGGCGGGCGAGGGCGCCGACGACGGTGGCGGCCAGGAGCATGCCGAAGACATAGCCGAGGGACGGCATGCTCCAGCCCGAGCTGGCTTCGGCGAACCACGGCATGCCGGCCATGCCGACGAGGGCGTACAGCGCGAGGGAGAGGAAGCCGCGGCGGGCGCCGAGCGCGGTGCCGATGAGGAGGGCCGCGAAGGTCTGGCCGGTGACCGGGACCGGGGAGCCGGGGACCGGGACGGCGATCTGGGCCGCTATGCCGGTCAGGGCCGCGCCGCCGAGGACGAGGGCCGCGTCCACGGCGTAGCGGTGCCGGGCTGCGGGCAGCAGGTCGGCGAGGACCGCTCCGGAGCGGACGGGGGCGGCAGCAGTGCTCATCGGGACTCCGCGGGTGAGGGCAGGTGGGCCGGGGTGGCCCCCGGCGGTCGGGGTGGGTCGGGCTCCCGCCGACGTTAGTCCACAGGTCAACGCTCGTTCACCATCAGCCGCCCACAAAGCGGTGGTTGATGGGTTGGTGGGATTCACACAAAGCCTGCGGCGCAATCACGTTCCCGCGTGACGCTCGTCACTGAGGTCGGGCGGGTGGGGGTCCGTTTTGGTGGGAGAGGGACCGCGGCCCCAGACTGTAGGTTCCCGATAAATCATCCGAGAGTGAACCGCACCCCATGCACGAGGCTCCCCCCACCCCCTCCCCCACCTCGCCGGCAGCCCCCGCCGAGCCGCTGTCGCACGGGCTCAAGCAGCGCCATCTGACGATGCTGGGGCTCGGCGGGGTGATCGGGGCGGGGCTGTTCGTGGGCTCGGGCGCCGGGATCGCGGTGGCGGGGCCCGCGATCGTCGTCTCGTATCTGATCGCGGGCGCGCTCGCGATGCTGGTGATGCGGATGCTGGGCGAGATGTCGGCCGCGATGCCCGCCTCCGGTTCGTTCTCCGTGCACGCGGAGCGGGCGCTCGGGCGGTGGGCCGGGTTCAGCGTCGGCTGGCTGTACTGGTTCCTGCTGGTGGTGGTCCTCGCCGTGGAGGCGACGGCGGCCGCGCAGATCGCCCACGGCTGGGTGCCGGGCGTCGAACCCTGGGCGTGGGTGCTGCTGTTCATGGTGGTGTTCACCGTGGCGAACCTGACGGCGGTGAAGAACTTCGGCGAGTTCGAGTTCTGGTTCGCCTCCTTGAAGGTCGGCGCGATCGTGGTCTTCCTGGTGCTCGGCGGGCTGGCGGTCTTCGGCCTGCTCCCGGACACCGACCCGGTCGGGATGACCAACCTGACCGGCCAGGGCGGCTTCCTGCCGAACGGCTGGAGCGGGGTCGTCTCCGGGGTGCTGACCGTGGTGTTCGCCTTCGGCGGGCTTGAGGTCGTCACCATCGCCGCCGCCGAGACGGACGACCCGGCGCGGGCCGTGGGGCGGGCGGTGCGCAGCGCGGTGGTGCGGATCCTCTTCTTCTACGTCGGCTCGATGCTGGTGATCGTGACCGTGCTGCCGTGGACCGCGCAGCAGGCCGGGCTGAGCCCGTACGTGAAGGTGCTGGACGCGATCGGGGTGCCGTCGGCCGGGCAGATCATGAACATCGTGGTGTTCGTGGCGCTGCTCTCCGCGCTCAACGCCAATCTGTACGGCTCCTCCCGCATGATCTTCTCGCTGGCGGAGCGCGGGGAGGCGCCGCGCGGGCTGCTGAGGGTCTCGGGCGGCGCCGAGAAGGGCAGTGGTGCCGAGGGCTCCTCCGGTCAGCCCGGTGGGGTGCCGAGGCGGGCGGTGCTGGCGTCGGTGGCCTTCGGTTTCGTCTCCGTCCTGCTCAATCTGCTGTGGCCCGACACGGTGTTCCTCTACATGCTCAACTCGGTCGGCGCGGTCCTGCTGTTCGTCTGGGCGCTGATCGCCGCGTCCCAACTGCGGTTGCGCGCCCGCCTGGAACAGGAGGCTCCCGACGCGCTCGTGCTGCGGATGTGGTGGTTCCCGTATCTGACGTGGGTGACGCTGGCCGGGCTGCTGGGCGTGCTGTTGCTGATGCTGACCGATGACGCGGCCCGGCCGCAGGTGCTGTGGTCGGCGGGGGCGACGGCGCTGGTGCTGCTGGTGGCGGTGGGGCGTGAGTGGCGGGAACGCCGGGCCCGTCGGGACCCCTCGGCGTTGACCGATCGGTAGGCGCGTGTGCACCTTGTGTGAGCCTGGTGACCGTATAGCGGACAGTCATTCCGTGTGAGCGGTACGGATGCCCAGACTGTGGGTTCGTCCCCCTGTCTCAGCTAACGAACAGAGCTCGTCCATGCCTCGGACCTCCGCGTCTCCCCCCACCGCAGACTCCGCGGCCCCCGCAGGGCCCTCGGCGGACTCCGCGCTCACCCACGGCCTCAAGCAGCGCCACCTCTCGATGATCGCCCTCGGCGGGGTGATCGGCGCCGGACTCTTCGTCGGCTCGGGCGCCGGGATCGCCGCCGCCGGACCCTCGATCATCATCGCGTACGCCATATCCGGGCTGCTCGTCATGATGGTGATGCGCATGCTCGGCGAGATGTCGGCCGCCAACCCGGCGTCCGGCTCCTTCTCCGTGCACGCCGAGCGGGCGATCGGCCCGTGGGCCGGGTTCACCGCGGGCTGGTCCTTCTGGTTCCTGCTCTGCGTCGCCGTGGGCCTGGAGGGCATCGGCGCCGCGCAGATCGTCAGCGGCTGGCTGCCGGGGACCCCGGAGTGGGCCTGGGTCGCCCTGTTCATGGTGATCTTCCTCGGGACGAACCTGGCCGCCGTGAAGAACTTCGGCGAGTTCGAGTTCTGGTTCGCCGCGCTCAAGGTCATCGCGATCACGCTGTTCCTGGTGCTCGGCCTGCTGGCGATCTTCGGCGTGCTGCCCGACACGGACGCGCCCGGCCTCACCAACCTCACGGGTGACGGCGGTTTCCTGCCGAAGGGCATGGACGGCTTCATCATCGGACTCCTCGCCTCCGTCTTCGCGTACGGCGGTCTGGAGACCGTCACCATCGCGGCGGCCGAGTCCGAGAACCCGGTGCAGGGCGTCGCGAAGGCGGTCCGTACGGCGATGTGGCGCATCGCCGTCTTCTACATCGGCTCGATGGCGGTCATCGTCACGCTGGTCCCCTGGGACGACCCGAAGGTCGCCGAGGTCGGTCCGTTCTACGCGATGCTCGACCACCTGGGCGTCGGGAGCGCGGCGCAGATCATGAACGTGGTCATCCTCATCGCGCTGCTCTCCGCGATGAACGCCAACATCTACGGCGCGTCGCGGATGGCCCGTTCGCTGGTCGCCCGCGGCCAGGGCCCGTCCGTGCTCGGCAAGATCTCCTCCGGGGTTCCGCGCAACGCGGTGATGTTCTCCTCGGTCTTCGGGTTCCTGTGCGTGCTGCTCAGCTACTGGCGCCCCGACGACGTCTTCCCCTGGCTGCTGAACATGATCGGCGCGGTGATCCTGGTGGTGTGGATCTTCATCGCGGCCTCGCAGCTGATCCTGCGTCGGCGCACCGAGCGGGAGGCACCTCAGACGCTCGTCGTGCGGATGTGGTTCTTCCCCGTCGGGACGATCGTCGCGCTGGCGGCCATGGTGGGCATCTTCCTGCTGATGCTGCGCCAGCCGGACACCCGTGACCAGCTGCTGGCCACGGGGGCGCTGACGGTGGTACTGATCGGCCTCGGCCTGCTGCGGCAGCGGCGGCGGGGCGACGAGGGAGCCGACGACGGCACGGGGGCCGGCACCGGCACCGCGGCGGAGATCCCGGCGCAGCGGAAGTAGTTCGCGCCCAGCGGTACGGCTGTGGTTTCCTGCCCAGCTGTACGGCTGCGGTTCCCGCACGGCCTCTACGAACGCCGGGCTCCTCCTCGTACCATCGGGGCGGAGCCCGGCGTTTCGGCGTTTCGGCCTCTCGCGCTCCGGTGCCGGACCCCGGCGCGGCGCGCATCCGTGGCCGACAGGACATCGCAGGGCCGGGCGCCGTACCCCGGGCCGTCACGCGTGCTCGCTTCCGTGATGGCTCACCCCATCCGAGGAGCCGTCATGTCCGTTGCCCCCAGGCGCCGTTCGATCCTCCTGGCCACCGCAGCCGTCACCGCCGCGGCCGCCGCCCCGGCCGTCGCCGCCCCCGCCGGGGACCGTCACCCCCACCGCCCGTCGGGCCCCCTGGTCATCGGGCATCGCGGGGCGGCGGGCTGGCGGCCCGAGCACACCGCCGACGCGTACACCTATGCCGTACGGGCCGGGGCCGACTGGATCGAGCCGGACCTCGTGCCGACGAAGGACCATGTCCTGGTCGTGCGGCACGAGAACGAGATCGGCGGGACGACGGATGTCGCGGGGCGCCCGGAGTTCGCGGACCGCCGCACCACGAAGACGGTCGACGGCAAGGCGGTGACCGGCTGGTTCACCGAGGACTTCACGCTGCGCGAGCTGCGGACGCTGCGCACGGTGGAGCGGCTGCCGCTGGTCCGGAACCGCAACACGGTCTTCGACGGGCGGGGCCGGGTGCTGACGTTCCAGGAGGTCGTGGACCTGGCCCGGCGGCTGTCGCGGGAGTCGGGCCGGCGGATCGCGGTGTTCCCGGAGACGAAGCACCCGACGTACTTCCGCTCGATCGGGCTGCCGCTGGAGGAGGAACTGATCCGGGTGATCCGCCGCAACCGGCTGACCGCCCGGGACTGTGTCGTCCAGTCCTTCGAGCCCGGCAGCCTGCGCCGGGTGGCCGCCGCCCGCCTCGGCCTCCCGTTGTGGCAGGCGCTGGGCACGAGCGGCGGCCCGTACGGGCACGGGATCACCTACCGGGACATGATGACCCCGGCCGGGCTCCGCGAGATCGCCTCGTACGCCGACTGGATCGGCCCGGACAAGTCCTCGCTGGTCCCGCCGAACACCCTGCTGGCGGACGCCCACGCGGCGGGCCTGAAGGTCGGCGCGTACACCTTCCGGGCGGAGAACCAGTACCTCCCGGCGGCCTACCGCCGGGGCACCGACCCGGACGCCTTCGGCGACGCGTTCGCCGAGTACGCCTTCCACTACGGGCAGGGCGTGGACGCGGTGGTGACGGACTTCCCGGACATCGCGGTCCAGGCCAGGGAGGACCTGCGGGGGTAGCGGGCGGCCGACGACGGCGCTCGGGCGAAGCGTCCGGGCCGACCGCCCCTCCGTGGCAGGTGTCAGCGGGTGGTGCGCCGGCTCGCCGTCGTCTTCTTCACCGCCTTCTTGGCGGTCTTCTTCGCCGCGGTCTTCTTCGCCGGGGCGGGCAGCGCCGTCTTCGTGGCTGGGGTGCGCTTGGCGGCGGCCCGCTTCGGGGACGCGGCTTCGGCCGCCGCCTCCTCGGTGTCGGCTCCGGCGTTCGACAGGGCGCCGGAGCTGGACTCCAGGTGGGCCCGGACGAACCACTGGAACTGCTCCAGTCCGCGCAGGTGCTCGATGAGCAGGTCCTCCGTGACGGGGTCGATCGCGCCGGCCTTCTCGACCGCGGCGCGGTGGTCCTCGATGATCCCGGTGTAGACGAGGTCCAGGGCGCCGAGGTGGGCGATGGCGTCGGCGCGGCCGACGCTGTAGTCGTCCCAGGTGCGCTCCCTGACCAGGGCGCCCGGAGTGCCGTTCGGCTCGCCGCCGAGGGCGGAGATGCGCTCGGCGGCGGCGTCCGCCATGTCCCGTACGGCGGCGGTCTGCGGGTCGAGCATCTCGTGGACGGCGATGAAGTGCGGCCCGACCACGTTCCAGTGGATGTGCTTGAGGGTGAGCGCGAGGTCGTTGAGCGCGTGCAGGCGCAGCGTCAGGAGGTCGATGACCTGGCGGCCCTCGTCGACGCCGAGGCCGGGGACGGTGTAACGGGGGGTGCGTGCGGGGGACATGGGGCTCCTGTTCCTGTGTACGTCGATCGATCGGGATGGCTTTTTCGGTGCGCGGTCCGGGCAGGGCCGGGGCCTAACCGGCGTCCCCGGTGCCGCCTTCGGTCGGGGTCGCGCCGGGCCGCTCCCCGCCGGGCCGAACGGGTCCGGCGGCAGCGCGGATGCTGTCCCGCGCGGCCTCGGCGACCGCGCCGGCCGTGATGCCGAACTCCTCGTACAGGCGCTGGTAGGCGGCGGACGCGCCGAAGTGCTCCAGGCTGACCATGCGGCCCGCGTCGCCCACCACGTCCCGCCAGCCCTGGGCGACGGCCGCCTCGACGCTCACCCGGGCCCGGACCCCGGGCGGGAGCACCTCGTCCTGGTACGCGTACGACTGGTCGGCGAACCACTCACGGCAGGGCATCGAGACCACCCGTGCGTCGACTCCGTCGGTGGCCAGCAACTCCCGTGCCTCCAGGGCGATGTGGACCTCGGATCCGGTGCCGACGAGGATCACGTCCGGGGTGTCGCCCCGGCTGTCGGCGAGGACGTAACCGCCCCGGGCGGCCCCCTCTGCGGAGGCGTACGCGCCGTCGCCCCCGCCCCGCTCCAGGACCGGCAGCGGCTGGCGGGTCAGGGCGAGACCGGCGGGCCGGTCGTGGTGCTCCAGGACGGTGCGCCAGCAGACGGAGGTCTCGTTCGCGTCGGCGGGCCGTACGACGTCGAGGCCGGGGATCGCGCGGAGTGCGGCCAGTTGCTCGACGGGCTGGTGGGTGGGGCCGTCCTCGCCGAGGCCGATGGAGTCGTGGGTCCAGACGTAGGTGACCGGCAGCTTCATCAGGGCGGCGAGCCGGACGGCGGGGCGCATGTAGTCGCTGAAGATCAGGAACGTACCGCCGTAGGGGCGGGTGAGGCTCTGGAGCGCGATGCCGTTGAGGGTCGCGCCCATGGCGTGCTCGCGGATGCCGAAGTGGAGCGTGCGGCCGTACGGGTTGCCGGGGAACTCGCCGGTCTGCTTGGACTCCGGCACGAAGGACGGCTCGCCCTCCATGGTGGTGTTGTTGCTCCCCGCGAGGTCGGCCGAACCGCCCCACAGTTCGGGCAGCACGGGGGCCAGCGCGGTGAGCACATCGCCCGAGGCCTTGCGGGTGGCGATGCCCTTGGGGTCGGCGTCGAAGACGGGCAGGCTGTCGGTCCAGCCCTCGGGCAGTTTCTGTTCCCGCAGCCGGTCGAGGAGTGCGGCGCGCTCGGGGTGGGCGGCGCGCCACACCTGGTAGCGGGGCTCCCAGGCGCGGTGGGCCGAGGCCCCGCGCTCGACGACCGCGCGGGCGTGCTCCAGTACGTCGTCCTCGACGGTGAAGTCGGCGTCCGGGTCGAAGCCGAGCAGCTTCTTCGTCGCGGCGACCTCGTCGTCGCCGAGCGCGGAACCGTGGGCCTTGCCGGTGTTCTGCTTGGTGGGCGCGGGCCAGCCGATGATCGTGCGCAGCAGGATCAGGGAGGGCCGGCCGCTCTCGCTCTTCGCGGCCTCGACGGCGGCGAGCAGGGCGTCGACGTCCTCGACGTAGTCGCCGGTCCGGGTGAAGTCGACCGTCTGGACGTGCCAGCCGTACGCGGCGTACCGGGCGGTGACGTCCTCACTGAAGGAGATGTCGGTGTCGTCCTCGATGGAGATGTGGTTGGAGTCGTAGAAGACGACCAGATTGCCGAGCTCCTGGTGTCCGGCGAGCGAACTGGCCTCGGCCGTCACGCCTTCCATCAGGTCGCCGTCGGAGGCGACGACGTACACATGGTGGTCGAAGGGGCTGGTCCCGGCGGGCGCGTCGGGGTCGAGGAGCCCGCGCTCCCGGCGGCCCGCCATGGCCATGCCGACGGCGGAGGCCAGCCCCTGGCCGAGCGGTCCGGTGGTGATCTCGACGCCCCGGGTGTGGCGGTACTCGGGGTGGCCGGGGGTGATGGACCCCCAGGTGCGCAGCGCCTTGAGGTCGTCCAGCTCCATCCCGTACCCGCTCAGGTAGAGCTGGATGTAGAGGGTGAGGCTGGAGTGGCCGCAGGAGAGCACGAAGCGGTCGCGCCCGATCCACTGGTCGTCGGCCGGGTCGTGCCGCATGACCTGCTGGAACAGCAGGTACGCCAGCGGGGCCAGGCTCATCGCGGTGCCCGGGTGGCCGTGGCCCGCCTTCTGCACGGCGTCGGCGGCCAGTGCCCGCACGGTGTCGACGGCGCGGACGTCGAGCGGCCCCCAGCCCGCCGCCTCGGCCAGGGGCGGGGCCAGTCGCGGATCGCGGCCGCGGTCCGGGCCGTCCGTCGCTTCGGGGGCGTTGGGGGGTGCCATCGAGTCCTCCTGGTCAGCGGGGTGGGCGGGCTGCGGGCGGCGCGCACGCGGTCCCGGCACCGGCCGCCCGGCTGCTGGGCCGGGTCCCCCGGAACGACGGGATCAAACGCGCGACGGCGTACGCAGCACTGAAGTAGGAGCAAATCACCTTTGCGCGACAAAACGGCGAAGGGCAGGGGCGCTGGTCCTAGGCCGAAGGGCTGATCACTTCGCGGACCGTCCTGCTGTTAGCCTGCTCCTAGATTGCTCCTGCATATAGGTTGCAATAACAACTGGACGGCATTCCCAGCAGTCGGAGGGTTCGAACCATGGCCACGTACACGCTCCCGGAACTCCCGTACGACTACGCGGCGCTCGAACCGGTCATCAACCCGCAGATCATCGAGCTGCACCACGACAAGCACCACGCCGCGTACGTCAAGGGTGCGAACGACACCCTGGAGCAGCTGGAAGAGGCCCGCGACAAGGAGGCCTGGGGAGCGATCAACGGCCTCCAGAAGAACCTCGCGTTCCACCTCTCCGGCCACATCCTGCACTCGATCTACTGGCACAACATGACCGGCGACGGCGGCGGCGAGCCCCTCGCGGCGGACGGCGTGGGCGACCTCGCGGACGCGATCACCGAGTCCTTCGGCTCCTACGCGGGCTTCAAGTCCCAGCTGACGAAGGCCGCGGCCACCACCCAGGGCTCAGGCTGGGGCGTCCTCGCGTACGAGCCCGTCAGCGGCAAGCTGATCGTCGAGCAGGTCTACGACCACCAGGGCAACGTCGGCCAGGGCTCGGTCCCGATCCTGGTCTTCGACGCCTGGGAGCACGCCTTCTACCTGCAGTACAAGAACCAGAAGGTGGACTTCATCGAGGCAATGTGGCAGGTCGTCAACTGGCAGGACGTGGCGAAGCGTTACGCGGCGGCCAAGGAGCGCGTGAACGTGCTGCTGCTCGCCCCCTGAGTGACGCCGGCCCGCCGGAATCGTCCTGCCTCGTGATCGTCTTCTCAACCTTCACTTCGGCAGGCGGATGAAAGAAGAGCCCCCGCGAGGACGTGACTCGCGGGGGCTCTTCCATGGCCACTACTTAGCTGTTTAGCTCATGTGCTAAACATGCACACATGGAATCACCCGCCGTTCCGTCCGATGACGAGGCGAGCGCCTTCCGCGCGCTCGCCGATCCCACCCGCCGCCAGATCCTGGAGGACCTGCGGGGCGGCGAGCTGGCCGCCGGGGAGATCGCGAGCCGGTTCTCGATCAGCGCCCCGTCCATCTCGCGCCACCTGGGCGTACTGAAGGGGGCGGGGCTCGTCACGGAGCGCCGGGACGCCAACCGCATCCTCTATTCGCTCGCCGAGGAGCGGCTCGCCCTGTGCGTGGGCCGCTTCCTCAGCACGGTCTGCCCCGAGCAGATCGTGCTCCGCAACACCAAGTGGCGCTCAGCGCCGGAAGGCGACGCCTCATGATCAGACCCCGGCTGTCCAGCGTCATCGAACGCCGCCTCCTGGTGAACTACCGGGTGGACCCGCACGTCGCGGCGGCCCTGCTGCCCGCGCCGCTGCGCCCCCAGTTGGTGCGCGGCCAGGCGGTGGCCGGGATCTGCCTGCTCCGGGTCGGCGGCGTCCGCCCCGCCTGGGCCCCGGCCGCGACCGGGCTGACCAGCGAGAACGCGGCGCACCGGATCTCCGTCGAGTGGGAAGGACCGGACGGCGTCCAGCAGGGCGTCTACATCCCGCGCCGCGACACCGCCTCCCGCCTCAACGCCTTCGCGGGCGGCCGGATCTACCCGGGCGAGCACGGCCGCGCGGACTTCACGGTGCGGGAGGACCCCGACGCCGTACGGGTGGCCTTCGCGACCCGGGACGGCGAGGTGGAGGTGGACGCCACGGTGGAGCCGGCCGGGGAACTGCACGGCAGCGGCCTGTTCACGGACCTGGCGGAGGCGTCGGAGTTCTTCCGCCGGGGCAGCCTGGGCCTCTCCCCCAACGCGGGCGGCACACACCTGGACGTCCTCGAACTCTCCACGGACGCCTGGAAGGTGACGGCGGGCCGCCCGCGCCACGTACGCTCCTCGTTCTTCGAGGACCTGGACCGCTTCCCGCCGGGCAGCGCGGTGCTGGACAGCGCGCTGGTGATGCGGGGCGTGGCGGCGGACTGGTCGCAGGGGGAGCCGTTCCGGGTGGGGGAGCCTTTCTCGCTGGGGTGCGGGGCGGGGGCCGCGTAGGGGGTTACCGGTCGGCGGATCCGGAGCCACACCGTCCGGGGAACAGGACGGCGGGCGGGGCGACTTCGTCCAGCCGTGCGCCGTCGATGCGCAGGCACGCCTCGTCGGGACTCCGGTCGCTGAGCGGGTAGTGCGGCGCGACCTGCACGGCGAGCGGGGTGACGTGTCCGGCGCGGTGAAGCTCCGCCGGCTGCGTACCGCCCGGGAAGCAGCCTGCGAGAGCCCCGAACGCCACGACTCCGTCCCCCTCGACGACGGCTTCCTGGACGTCGAACCGCCAGTGGTGCGCGGCATCGGCGAGGAGCCACCTGCCCTCGGCCCCGGACGCGGCGAGCAGACCGGCGTGGTGTCGGAGGTGGTCGGCGAGGGCGCAGCAGAGCGGGACGGCTTCGGCGTACGAGGTCGCGACCCGGGTGTGCCGGTCGCGGATGGCGAACGCCAGGGCGTCGTCGAGGAGCCCGAGGGCGGTCGCCCCGGCGTCCGGATGGCCGTCCCGCACGATGGCGAGCAGGATCGGCGCGGCGGTCACGGCGGCGGGAAACACGGCCCCGCTGTGATCGTGCACGAGCCCGCCGCCCGCCAGGAGCGAGCCGGCGCCGGCGGCCTGAACGAGCCCCTTCGCGGTGGCGAGGGCGCGCAGGCCGGTGGCGACGCGGTCGGACTCGTACAGGTCGCGGGGGCCCGGCAGGTCGCCCCAGTTCACCGCGTCGATCGCCTCCAGCACCACCGCATCGTCCCATCCCGCCCGGGCGGGAAACGCGTCGCGCGGCACCGGCCCCGAATGCCACGATGATCCACGTCTCCGTCTGCCCACCCTCACCCCGTCCCGGAGCGACCCCGTGTCATCTGCCCCCACCCCTTTCCCCGCGGACCCCACCGTCCTGCACCCGATGCCCGGCCAGCCGCGCGTGGTGCAGCTGAAGCCGCTGGTCACCTCGGAGCTGATCGAGGTGGGCGACTACGCGTACTACGACGACCCCGAGCACGCCACGGAGTTCGAGACCCGGAACGTGCTGTACCACTACGGCCCGGAGCGCC
The DNA here is from genome assembly GCF_000261345.2 of Streptomyces globisporus C-1027. Lineage (NCBI taxonomy): Bacteria > Bacillati > Actinomycetota > Actinomycetes > Kitasatosporales > Streptomycetaceae > Streptomyces > Streptomyces globisporus. The sequence continues at coordinate 2,536,125 of NZ_CP013738.1, forward strand.
TGGTGATCGGCAAGTTCTGCGCGCTGGCCACGGGGGTGCGGTTCATCATGAACGGCTCCAACCACCGCATGGACGGCCCGTCCACGTTCCCCTTCCCCACGCTCGGCGGCTCCTGGACCGACCACTTCGACCTGCTGACGGGCCTCCCCGACCGGGGTGACACGGTGATCGGCAACGACGTCTGGATCGGCTACGAGGCGGTGATCATGCCGGGCGTCCGGATCGGCCACGGCGCGATCGTCAGCGCCCGGTCCGTGGTCGTCTCGGACGTCCCGGACTTCGGCATCGTCGGCGGCAACCCGGCCCGCCTGATCCGTACCCGGTACGAGGAGGCGGACATCGCGCGCCTGCTGGCGGTGGCCTGGTGGGACTGGCCGGCGGAGCACCTCACGCGCCATATCCGTACGGTGATGTCGGGCACGGTCGCGGAGCTGGAGGCGGCGGCGCCGGGGGGTGCGTAGGGCGGGCCTGCGGGGCGGTCACGCCTACGAGAACCGGGCGACGTACTCGCCGAAGGGCTCGATGCCGACTGTCGCCCGGAGTTCATCCACGCGCTCGGGCTCCTCGCAGGGCCACGGAACCGGTGCACCGTCCTTCACCCCGGCGATCTGCGTGCCGTAGATCTGCTCACGGCCCTCATTGACACCTGTGCGGTCGTGCAGGAAGGCCAGTTCGCGTGGGCCGGCCGCGCCCGCCGACACCGCCTGCTGCATCAGCTGAAGGGCGCGACGCTGAATGTCGAGCTGCCGGTCGGCGTGCTGAGCGACCAGCCATGCCGCACGTGCGGCTTCTTAGCCGACCAGTTCCGCCGTCGGCCAGCCGTACTCCGCCATGATCTCGCCGAGCCGGTCACCGTGCCGGGCGGTCAGCCGCCGCCAGGCCAACTGCTCGGCGGGATCGTCGCTGTTCGCGTGGACTGCGGTCCGGTGATCGGCCGCGGCCATGTCGGTGAGTTCCACCGCCAGTGCGGCAACGTCGTGCGTCACTCTCAACTCCCCGATCAGGTCGGCACTTTGCGTTCTGCCGGCAACCCTAGAGGCGCAAAGGGGGCGTAAAGATCATTCCGGAGAACGGTGACAGGCGCCCCGCCGCACGGAGATAATGGATCTACCGCTGGGTCCGGAGCCGTTGCGTCGCCCTTTCCCTGCGCCCGGCACTCCTCCACGACCTGGTCACCCGTACCGTCAGCTCGTGCGCGCACTTCGACCGCCACCTCGGCCCGCATTCCTGGGCCGTGACCGACCCTCTTGACGGGCTCCGCCGCGGCAACGGTCAGGACGCCCCCGGCACCCGGCTCCAGAAGTGGTCGACGATGTTCTCGATGTAGCGGCGGCCGTCCTCGCCGGATGCCGTGGTGCCGCCCGCCCGGCTCAGGGTGGCCGTCATCAGGGCCTGGTAGTCCTGCTGCATGGCCTGCAAGGGGGCCTTCAGGTCGCGGCGGTCCATGGACACCAGCTTGGCGATGGCGCGGATGTGGGCCTGCCAGCGGGTGGAGACCGCCTCCGTGAGCAGGCGGGCCAACTCCTCCTCCAGCCTCGTGATCGCGATGAAGTCGCGGGGAGGCAGGCGGAGGACCTCGCCGAGCTTGGCCGACTGTCGTTTGTCGCCGGTCCAGTGACCGGCCTCCTCCATGTACAGGTACGCGTCGAGGGTCAGGCCCGTGGCGCGGGCGACGTCCTCGGCCGAGACGCCACGCGCGATGCGGTGTTCCAGCAAGGTGCCCGGGTGGCCCATCAGTTCACTCGGCTGGCACCACAGCGCGCCTGCCAACGCCGTCAGTTCGCCCGCGTCCGGGACGTGGGTGCCGCGCTCCCAGGCGATCACGTGCTCGGGGGTGATGTGCGTTGTACCGAAGGACGCGCGCATGCCGTAGGCGACATGACCGGGGGCCATCCCGAGCTTCTCGCGCAAGGCGCGCGCTGCCCGCGCGTTGAAGGGGAGTGGTGGGTGCACACACGGAGAGTAGGGGAGTTGTCACTGTCACTTCCATGCCCTCTGTCGGCTGCCTGCCGGTTTGGCGGCAAAGGTCGCCGTCGATTCCGTAGGAACGCACAGGAGCGAAAGAGCATCAACTGCACGCTCTACGCGGGTAGTTGCGATCGCCTGAGCGCCGCGTATGATCCGCTCGCAAGGTGCCGTATGTGCGTTCGCACAGTGCCTGTCACTCGCTGCGGGGAGCGTCGGCGCCCACCCCGTCCCCCTCATTCATCCGCATGCCCAGGAGACTCCGTCATGCACGACAGCCCGACCAGCCCACCGCCGCCTGACGCGAAGCCCGCAGGATCGGAGGGCGCCGTCGACCGGTTCTTCCGCATCACCGAGCGCGGCTCGTCCTACATACGGGAGATACGCGGCGGATTCGCCACGTTCTTCACGATGGCATACATCCTCGTGCTCAACCCGATCATCCTCGGCGGGGCCGAGGACAAGTTCGGTGAGACGCTGGACAGCGTGCAGTTGGTCACCGCCACCGCTCTGGTCGCCGCGGTGATGACGCTGATCATGGGTGTGGGCGGCAACCTGCCGCTGGCCCTGGCGGCGGGGCTTGGCATCAACGCCGTCGTGGCCTTCCAGATCGCGCCCCTGATGAGCTGGGAAGACGCGATGGGCCTCATCGTGCTTGAGGGCTTGCTGATCTGTGTTCTGGTGATGACCGGGTTGCGCGAGGCGATCATGCACGCCATCCCGCAACCCTTGAAGCAGGCGATCAGCGTCGGCATCGGTCTGTTCATCGCCTTCATCGGCTTCGTGGACGCCGGGTTCGTCACCCGTATCCCCGATGCCGCGAACTCCACCGTCCCCGTCCAGCTCGGCACCGGCACGCTCACCGGCTGGCCGATGCTCGTCTTCTGCCTCGGCGTGCTCCTGACGATCGTCCTGGTCGCGCGGAAGGTGAAGGGCGCGATCCTCATCAGCATCGTTCTGATGACCGTCGTCGCCATCGTCATCAACGAGATCGCCGACATCAAGGCCTGGGGTCTGACGTCGCCCTCGATCCCCGGCAACCCCGTCGCCGCACCCGACTTCGGGCTGCTGGGGCAGTTCGACCTGTTCGGGTCGTTCGGTCAGGTCAGCGTGCTGACGGTCGTCCTGCTCATCTTCACCCTGATCCTCTCCGACTTCTTCGACACGATGGGCACCGTCGTGGGTGTCACGGCGGAGGCCGGTCTTCTCGACGAGCGAGGCCAGGTGCCCGGTCTCGGCCGCGTCCTGCTCATCGACGGTGCTGCCGCCGTCGCCGGTGGCGCCGCGTCCTCGTCGTCGGCCACCACCTACATCGAGTCCGCGGCGGGTGTCGGGGAAGGGGCCCGCACCGGCTTCGCCAACCTGGTCACCGGTGGGCTGTTCGCGCTCGCGCTGTTCCTCACGCCCGTGCTGACCATCGTGCCGATGCAGGCGGCGGCGCCGGCCCTCGTCGTGGTCGGGTTCCTGATGATGACCCAGGTCAAGCACATCGACTGGGACCGCTACGACGTCGCCATCCCGGCCTTCCTCACCATCGTCGTCATGCCGTTCACCTACTCCATCACCAACGGCATCGGCGCCGGCTTCGTCGCCTACGTGGTCATCAAGGCGTGCCTGGGCAAGGCGCGGGAGGTCCACTGGCTGCTGTGGGGCACGGCGGCGCTCTTCCTCGTGTACTTCCTCATCGATCCGCTGGAGCAGGTGCTGGGAATCAATTGACCATGCTCGCCCCCCATGTCTGAGGGCGATTCCCCTTAGCTCGTGTGAGCGGGCTTCGGGGTTTCACGCATCCGCCTCCGGCCGGTGGCCGGGACTCGCGTCCTCGGGACGCTGCGCGTGCTGTTGGTGACCGTGCCACCGGTCCGGCGGGCACGGGACTCGATCTCCACCGAGGCGTTGTGGTCGGCGTCGTCCGCGTGTCCGCAGTGGACACAGGCGAACAGCCGTCCGCATCCCTTGCGGGATTCGGGGTCGACCCGGCCACAGGCAGCGCAGGTCTGAGAGGTGTGGAACGGCGGTACGACCCGCAGTTCCGAGCCGTACAGGCGGGCTTTGCAGGCGAGCTGGCGCCGCCGTTCGCCGGGGGTGTTGTCCAGGATCGACCGGTTGAGCCCGGCCTTGGCCCTGACGTTCTTGCCGGGGTTCTCGCCGGTGCCTTTGGCGGAAGCCGTCATGTTCTTCACGCGAAGGTCCTCGATACCGATCCAGCCGTGGTTTTTGGCGAGGTCGGTGGTGAGTTTGTGCGTGAAGTCCCGACGGCGATTGGCCTGCCTGGCCCTGAGCTTGCCGATGTCCGCGATCGTCCTGCACAGGCGGCGGCCGTACTTCCCTCCGTTGTGTTTCTTGGCGTACGTGACCTGGCGGGCTTTCCTCTGTTCCAGGTGCTTGAGCCGCTTCTTCTCGCTGTCCGTCAGCGACGGCGGCATGAGGCGCGGGGTGGACTCGGTGGAAACGTACGCAGATGCACAGACGCCGAAGTCCACGCCGCAGCCGGGCTTGCCGTTCGGGGCGGCGGGCCTGGCCCCGGTGTGGACACCGAAGGAGATGTGCCAGCCGTTGCCGTCCCGCGAGACGGTGACGTTGCGGATCGTCCCCCCGATGGCACGGGACAACCGGAACCGGAGCCGTCCCGGCTTCGGAATACGCACCTCGGCCCACTTGCGGTTGAGCTTGCGAACCTCGACGGCCTGACCGGGGAACGGAATGGACAGGCGATGGCCGCGCTTCTTGCGCGCCGGGAACCTCGCCGGATGGTCCGGGTTCCAGAAATTGTCATAAGCGGCGTCGAGACGGCGAAGGATCTGCTGCCCCGCCTGCGCGGGCAAGTCTCCCAGCCAATCCAGCTCGGCGCGGGCCGCAGTGAGGTGCTGGCACTGCTCAACGGCCCGCAGCGTGTACCCCCGCTGCTCCCACAGATACACCCGCTGCTCCAGGGCGACGTTCCACAGAGCACGCCCGGTATGCCCCGGGTCAGGACCGACTCCTGCTCCCCGGTGGGGTACGCACGGTACCTGCGCCCCGCATCCGCCTTCACGCTGATCAACGTACTCACAGTACATAACAACTGCCCGTGGCATAGGCCACGTTCACCCCCATGAGAGCAGCAGGGGACACTCGTTCGAATGAACACCGGCACTCGACTCCCGCAGGCTCCGCTAGGAGTTCGTCCCGTCTCACTGAACCTTGATCGATCTCACCGCAGTTTGAGCGATCCGTCTGCTCGGCGCTTCGCCGGACTTCCGAGGCGTTCAAGGTTCAGTGAGACGGGACAGAGTTCCCCGACCCCGGCCAGCACTACTACCGGGCCGACGAACCCCGATCCGGCTCCCACTTCGCCGGGTCAGCGAGCGGGGCACCGCTGAACATCGTGGATCCCGGAGCCGGTAGCCCCGGGGCCGCAGAGCTTCCGGATCGCAGAGTTCCGGAGGTGTAGGGCCTCGGCGGCGGTCAGTGGCTGCCCGCGTCCGCCAGGCAGAACTCGTTGCCCTCCGGGTCCTTCAGGACCGTCCAGGTCATCCCCTGCATCGACTGCTCGCCGACGACGGTCGCGCCCAGCTTCTCCAGGCGCTCAACGTCGGCCAAGCGGTCGGGCGAGGCGAAGTCGATGTGCACCCGGTTCTTGCCGGGCTTGGACTCGGGCACCCGCTGGAAGCCGAGGACCAGCGGGGTGGCCGCGAGGACGACGAACGCGTCGTAGTCCTGGGTGTCCTCGACGCCGAGCGCCTCGGCCCACCAGGCGGCCAGCGTCTGGGGGTCGGCGCAGTCGATCGTGATCATCTCCGGTGAGATACGCATGCTGCTCACCGTACGGCGCACCACTGACAACGCCCCGCGGCACGGGGGCTCGTGGGGCCGTTCAGGCCAGAGCGATCTCCAGCAGCGGCAGCTCGCGGCCCGGGATGGAGCCGGACGGCGTGGCGCCGATCCGGACCGCGCCCATGGCACGGTAGAACGGCTCCGCGTTCGGGTCGGCGTCAATGGTGAGGCGGGTGAAGGCTAGGCGGCGCGCCTCGTCCATGGTGTGGGTGAACAGGCGCCGCCCAACGCCCCTGCCGATGGTGTCCGGCTCGACGAACATCATGCCGATCGCGCCTTCCGGCGGCTCGCCGTCCAGCGTGGTGAAGCCCAGGATCCGGCCGTCCCCCTCGGCGACCGCCGTCCGCCGCGCCGCCACCTCCGCGGGCCGCATCGTCAGCTCCTCGCGGCAGGCGGCCAGGAACTCCGCGTCGTACTCCCAGTGCCCCTTCGACCGCAGGGCCAGGTCGGTCAGTACGGCGGCCTCGGCCGCCTCGCCCGCGCGTATCCGCATGGAGGCATTCTCCCCCCACACGGATACCCGCGCTCGCGGATTTCCTGCCCGCACCAGTCGAGGATCGGGCGCTGCGTCAGTCGAAGACCGGCCCCTGCGTCCGAGTCCGCTTGATCTCGTAGAAGCCGGGGATCGACGCGACCAGCAGCGTGCCGTCCCAGAGCTTCGCCGCCTCCTCGCCCTTGGGGGCGGGGGTGACGACCGGGCCGAAGAAGGCGACCTGCTCGCCGTCCGCGCCGGGGACCGCGATGACCGGGGTGCCGACCTCCTGGCCGACCTTGTCGATGCCCTCCTGGTGGGAGGCCCGCAGCTCGGTGTCGTACGTGTCCTTGTCGGCGTACTCCGCGAGGTCCTCGGGCAGGCCGACGTCCTTCAGGGCCGCGGCCACGGCCTCGCGGGTGGGGCCTTCGCCGTTGTTGTGGAAGCGGGTGCCGAGCGCGGTGTAGAGGGGGCCGACGACGTCGTCGCCGTGGAGCTGCTGGGCGGCGATGACGACCCGGACCGGGCCCCAGGCCTGGTTCTCCAGCATGTCCCGGTACTCCTCGGGCAGCTCGTCCAGCTTGTCCTCGTTGAGGACGGCGAGGCTCATCACGTGCCAGCGGACCTCGACGTCGCGGACCTTCTCCACCTCCAGCATCCAGCGCGAGGTCATCCACGCCCAGGGGCAGAGCGGGTCGAACCAGAAGTCGACCGGGGTCTTGCCGTTCGCCGGGGTGTTCTCGGACATGTCTCTCCTCTGAAAGGCGCGTCAAGGGCGTGTTCCGCAGCAGGCGTGCCGCGCGGAGGGCGTGTTCGCCTTCGAACGAGAACGTCTCGCCGGGACGACCCATTCCCTGCCTGCCGCCGCGCGAGGACGCATGCAAGGATCAATAGGTTCGAACACGACACAAGACGCGCGTCACGAAGGAGTGCCCGTGCCCGGTGAAAACCTGTCCCGCGACGAGGCCCAGAAGAGGGCCGAGCTGCTGACCGTCGACGGATACGAGGTCGCCCTCGACCTGCGGTCCGCCGTCGGGGAGCCCGAGGGGGCCGGCGGGGACGGCGGTCCGCTGACGTTCCGGTCGCTCACCACGATCCGGTTCCGCTCGGCCCGGGCCGGCGCCTCGACCTTCGCCGACCTGGTCGCGCCGGGTGTGGACGCCGTGACGCTGAACGGGAAGGCCCTGGACCCGGCGGTCGTGTTCGACGGCGTCCGGGTGGCCCTGGACGGGCTCCTGGAGGGCGAGAACGTCCTCGTGGTCGACGCCCGCTGCGCGTACAGCCGGACCGGCGAGGGCATGCACCGCTTCGTCGACCCGGAGGACGGCGAGGTCTACCTCTACACGCAGTACGAGCCGGCCGACGCCCGCCGCGTCTTCGCCAACTTCGAACAGCCCGACCTCAAGGCCCCCTACCGCTTCCGGGTCACCGCCCCCGCCGGCTGGCGGGTCTGGTCCAACGGGGCCGAGGAGTCCCATGAGGACGGGGTGTGGACCTTCGCCGAGACGAAGCCGATCTCCACCTACATCACGGCCGTCGTCGCCGGTCCGTACCACTACGTGAGCGACCACTACAGCCGTACCTTCGACGACGGCACGACGCTGGACATCCCGCTCGGCGCGATGTGCCGCAAGGGGCTCGCCAAGCACTTCGACGCGGACGACGTCTTCCTGATCACCAAGCAGGGCCTGGACTTCTTCCACGACCACTTCGACTACCCGTACCCCTTCGGCAAGTACGACCAGGCGTTCGTGCCCGAGTACAACCTCGGGGCCATGGAGAACCCGGGGATGGTCACCTTCCGCGAGGAGTACATCTACCGCGGCAAGGTCACCTCTGCGGCCTACGAGCGGCGGGCCAACGTCATCCTGCACGAGATGGCGCACATGTGGTTCGGTGACCTGGTCACCATGGAGTGGTGGGACGACCTGTGGCTGAAGGAGTCCTTCGCGGACTTCATGGGCTCCTTCTCGATGGTCGAGGCGACCCGCTTCACCAACGGCTGGATCACCTTCGCCAACAACCGCAAGGCCTGGGCCTACCGCGCCGACCAGCTGCCCTCCACGCACCCCATCACGGCCGACATCCGTGACCTGGAGGACGCCAAGCTGAACTTCGACGGGATCACGTACGCCAAGGGCGCCTCCGTGCTCAAGCAGCTCGTGGCGTACGTGGGGCGGGACGCGTTCCTGGAGGGCGCGCGGCGCTACTTCAAGAGCCACGCGTACGGCAACACCCGCCTCGGGGACCTGCTGTCCGTGCTCGCCGAGACCTCCGGGCGGGACATGACCGCCTGGTCGCGCTCCTGGCTCCAGACGGCGGGCGTCAACACGCTCACCCCGGTGCCCGCGTACGACGCGGCGGGCGTCCTCACCGAGCTGGCCGTCGTCCAGGAGGCCGCCGCCTCGCACCCCGAGCTGCGCCCGCACCGCGTCGCGGTCGGCCTGTACCGGCGTACGCCCGAGGGCGGGCTGACGCGGTACGCGCGCGCCGAGGTGGACGTGGCCGGCGAGCGGACCGTGGTGGAGGCGCTGGCCGGCTCCGAGCGGCCCGATCTGATCCTGGTCAACGACGACGACCTCACGTACTGCAAGGTCCGCTTCGACGAGGGCTCGCTGGCCACGCTCCGCGAGCACCTGGGCGAGATCAGCGACCCGCTGGCCCGAGCCCTGTGCTGGTCGGCGCTGTGGGGCCTGACCCGGGACGCCGTTCTCCCGGCCCGTGACTTCGTCGCGCTGGTGCTGGCGCACGCCGGGCGCGAGAGCGACATCGGCGTGGTCCAGATGCTGCACGCCTGGGCGCAGTCCGCGCTGGTCAACTACGCGGCTCCCGACTGGCGCGAGGAGGGCGGCCGGGCGCTGGCCGAGGGCGCGCTGCGCGAGCTGCGGGCCGCCGAGCCGGGCAGCCAGCACCAGCTGGCCTGGGCCCGCTTCTTCGCGGCGGTCGCCTCGTCCGAGGAGGACTTCCAGCTGCTGGGCGGGCTGCTGGACGGCACGGGCCGGATCGACGGTCTCGACGTCGAGCAGGAGCTGCGCTGGGCCTTCCTCTCCCCGCTGGCCTCGCACGGGGCGGCGAACGAGGCGGCGATCGACGCCGAACTGGCCCGCGACGACACGGCGTCCGGCAAGCGTCACCACGTACGGTGCCTGGCCTCGCGGCCGTCGGAGGCGGTGAAGGCGCAGGCGTGGGCGGCGGTCGTGGAGTCGGACAAGCTGTCCAACGCGCTGGTCGAGGCGACCATCGCGGGCTTCGAGCAGTCCTCGCAGCGGGAGCTGCTGGCCCCGTACGCCAAGCGCTACTTCGAGGTGATCGAGCGCATCTGGGCGGAGCGGTCCATCCAGATCGGCATGCATGTCGTGCGGGGGATGTTCCCCGGTCTCCAGGACAGCCCCGCGACCCTCGCGGCGACCGACGCCTGGCTCGCCGAGCACGAGGACGCGGCCCCGGCGCTGCGGCGGCTGGTGCTGGAGTCCCGGGACGATCTCGCGCGGGCGCTGCGCGGGCAGGAGTGCGACCGGGCGGCCTGAGTTACGGGCGCGTGCGGGAGTGAGAGAGGGGCGCTCGGGTACGGCGTGCGCGCGGCGTAAAAGCGGCGCTCGTACATCCGCCCGGGACGCCCCTCCCCGATTCCCGGCGCGACGGCCCTTTTCGGTTGTCGAACGTCCGTGCTTTAGGACGGCGTTGTCCGGGAATGTCGACGGGCGTGTAACAGGGGTTAGGACCCCCTCCGCGGGCGGGAAACCCCGGGACATGACCCAGAACACCCCGCTCTCCGCCCGTCTCCCGCGTCTCCCCCTTCACCCCGGTGATGTGACGCAGCGTGTCCTGTCCGCCGCCCAGTTGAGGGCGCGGGGCGTGTCCGCCGCGCAGACGTCGGCCCAGTGCCTGCCGGGCGGCCCCTGGCAGCCCCTGCTGCCGGGGGTCTATCTGCTGCACCCGGGCCCGCCCACCGGGCAGGAGCGGTTGCACGGGGCGCTGCTGTACGCGGGGCGGCCGCCGGTCTCCGCGCGGCGCGGCGCGGCGGGCCCGTCGGACGCGGGGTACGGCGATGCGATGGTCACCGGGGTCGCCGCGCTCGCGCTGCACGGCTTCGCCTCGGTCGGGGAACTGGGCGCGCTGCACCGGATCGACGTGCTGGTCCCCCGCACCCGGCGGCTGCGGTCCACCCGGTTCGTGGAGGTGCTGCGGACCGCCTCGATGCCGGTCCCGGTGCGGGTGGGCGAGGTGCCCGTCGCCCCGGTGGAGCGGGCGCTCGCGGACGCGGTGGCGGCGACCTCCGACGCGGCGGACGTCCGGCGGCTGCTGATCGAGGCCGTTCGGGACGGGCACTGTGAACCGGCTACCGTGGTACGCGAGTTGAGCGAGGCGAAGCTGCTGGGGCGGCCCGCCGTGGTGGGTGCGGTGGACGCCCTGCTGGCCGAGGGGCGGGCGGTGGCGGAGGCGCGGCTGTACGCGATGGTGCGCGAGTACGGGCTGCCGGAGCCGGTGTGGAACGTGGAGCTGCGACTGCCGGGCGGGCCGGGCCTCGGCGGGGTGGACGCCTACTGGCCCGACCACGCGGTGGCGGTGGAGCTGGACTCCCGGGCGCCCCGGCACGCCGTGCACGGCGTGTCCGGCCGGAGGGGCGGCCGGTTCCAGGAGGACCCGCAGTGGGCCGCGTGCGCCGCGAAGCGGGAGCACCTGGAGCGGCTCGGGATCACGGTCGTCCACCTCACGCCGAGGAAGCTGCGCGAGGCGCTGGACCAGCAGGCGACGGTGGTGCGGACGGCGCTGATGGCGGCGACGGACCGGGAGCCGGCCGCGTACGTGATGGTGCTGCCGCGGTGAGCGGCCCCTGAGCCGGTCCGGATCACCGGCACCGCTGGTCCGGACCACGGTCGGGCTGGTCCGGACCACCCGCCCGGCCACGCGGGTCATCAGGCGCCACCGGCGTACCGTTTGGCCTCATTCCTCCCTCGTGGCATATCGCGCCCCGTGGCGGATCTATGCCATGTCCCTGACTCGTCTCCGTCAACTCTCCACAAACCCCTGTCATTTACGACAGGCTGAGCGGTCATCCGGTACCGAATTCCGGACTCTCTCTTTCAATTACAGGGATGCTGATGACCAAGGAATCCCCCAGCTCCATACCCGGGGCGAGACGCGCGGCTCGTATCGCGGCCGCTGCCGGTCTGGCGGCCGCACTGGCCGCCTCCGGCGCCGCACCGGCCCTCGCCGTCGACGACCCGGCACCGGCACCCGTCAAACCGGCCGCCACCAGCGACCGGGGCGACAAGCTCGGCAAGGCCGACGCCGATGTTCTGGCGAAGGCCGAGGCCAAGGGCGAGAAGAACATCACCATGATGGTCGCCACCACCCCCGGGGCGACCGAGCAGGTCAGCAAGCAGCTCGACGCCGTCGACGGCTCGGTGCTCGGCCAGACCTACGACAAGCTCGGCTACGTCCGGGCGACGGTCCCGACGAAGAGCGCCGAGTCCACCATCAAGGCGGCCTCCAAGCTCTCCTCCGTCCTCGGCATCGATCTCAAGCAGGAGATCAAGCTGGACGACCCGACGCCCAAGGGCGACCGGGCCGCCGGCGCCAAGCAGACCAAGGCCACCGGAAGTTACGCGGCGCCGAACAAGAAGACCCCGGCGAAGAACCCGTACAACCCGTCGTTCGAGACGGGCGCGGTCGACTTCGTCGCGAAGAACCCGAAGGCCGACGGCCGCGGGATCACCATCGGCGTCCTGGACTCCGGCGTCGACCTCGGTCACCCGGCGCTCAAGAAGACCACCACCGGCGAGCGCAAGATCGTCGACTGGGTGACCGCCACCGACCCGGTGAGCGACGGCGACGGCACCTGGCTGCGGATGACCGAGTCCGTCAGCGGCCCGACGTTCACGTCCGGCGGCAAGACGTACGCGGCCCCCGCGGGCAGCTACAAGTTCGCCACCTTCGCCGAGTCCGCCACCACCGGCGGCGACATGGCGGGCGACCTCAACCGCGACGGTGACACCACCGACGTCTGGGGCGTGCTGTACGACCCGGTCACCGGCACCACGCGGGTCGACCTGAACAGCAACGCGGACTTCTCCGACGACACGGTCCTCAAGCCGTACAAGGAGAAGTTCCAGGTCTCCTACTTCGGTGAGGACGACCCGCGGACCCCCGTCGTCGAGCGCATCCCGTTCGTCGTCGAGACCCGCAAGGGCGTCACCTACAACGCGGCCGGCGCCAAGGCCGACTTCGTCAACATCGGTGTCATCGAGGGCTCGCACGGCACGCACGTCGCGGGTATCACCGCGGCCAACGGGCTGTTCGGCGGCGAGATGAACGGTGCCGCTCCCGGCGCCAAGATCGTCTCCTCGCGCGCCTGCACCTGGTCGGGCGGCTGCACCAACATCGCGCTGACCGAGGGCATGATCGACCTCGTCGTCAACCGCGGTGTCGACATCGTCAACATGTCGATCGGCGGCCTGCCGCCGCTGAACGACGGCAACAACGCGCGCGCCGAGCTGTACAAGCGGCTCGTCGACATCTACGGCGTGCAGCTGGTGATCTCGGCCGGCAACAGCGGCCCGGGTCTCAACACGATCGGCGACCCGTCGCTCGCCGACCACGTGATCTCGGTCGGTGCGTCGATCTCCAAGGAGACGTGGGCGGCCAACTACGGCTCCAACGTCACCAAGAAGTACGACATGCTGCCCTTCTCCTCGCGCGGTCCGCGAGAGGACGGCGGCTTCACGCCGATCATCTCGGCGCCGGGTGCGTCCATCAACACCACCCAGACCTGGGCGCCGGGCGGTCCGGTCAAGGAGGCGGGTTACGACCTGCCGGCCGGCTACTCCATGCTCCAGGGCACCTCGATGGCCTCCCCGCAGGCCGCGGGCGCTGCCGCGCTGCTGCTGTCGAAGGCCAAGCAGACCGGCATCGAGCTTCCCCCGGCCGACCTGCGTGTGGCGCTGACCAGCACCGCGGGTCACATCGCGGACGTGCCCGCGCACGTCCAGGGCTCCGGTCTGATCGACATCGTCAAGGCCTGGAAGCAGATCTCCAAGCAGGGCAAGCCCGCGCACGAGTTCTCGGTGAAGGCCCCGGTCGACACCGCGATCGACTTCGCGCTCAAGGACCCGGGCTTCGGCACCGGCCTCTACGACCGCGAGGGCGGTCTGAAGGTCGGCGAGTCCAAGGTCTACGACGTGGTCGTCACCCGCACCACGGGCCCGGACCGCGACGTCCAGCACAGGCTGACGTGGAAGAACAACGACGGCACCTTCGAGCTCAGCAGCCCCGAGTACGTCTCGCTGCCGCTCGACACGCCGGTCAAGCTGAAGGTCAGGGCCAAGGCCAAGACCGCCGGGGTGCACAGCGCCATCCTCCAGGTCGACGACAAGAAGACCTCCGGCGTCGACCACCAGATCATGACCACGGTCGTCATCGCCCACGAGCTGCAGCAGCCCGGCTACGCCTACAAGGCGTCCGGCTCGGTGCAGCGCAACGGCACGACGTCGTACTTCGTCAACGTGCCGGAGGGCGCGAAGACCCTTGAGGTCGCCCTCAGCGCGCTGCGCTCGGGCAGCCAGACCCGGTTCATCGCCCTGCACCCGTACGGGACGCCGGTCGACCCGACCTCCACGGTCAACTGCTACCCGAACTACGAGAACCCGGCCAACACCTGCCGCCCGGACGCGCGCTCCTACAAGGACCCGCAGCCCGGCGTGTGGGAGATCGAGGTCGAGTCGCGCCGTACGTCGCCGCTGCTGGACAACCCGTACAAGCTGGATGTCTCGCTGCTCGGCGTGACCTTCGACCCGGCGGTGCGCACCATCGCCGAGGCGAAGATCGGTGCTCCGGCCGCGGTGGACTGGAAGGTCACCAACACCGCCGCCGCGCTCCAGGGCAAGCTCCAGGGCGGTTCGCTGGGCTCGGCCAAGGTGGACAAGCCGTCGATCTCCACGGGTCAGACCCGTGAGACCACGGTGACCATCGGTGCGGGTGTCGAGAAGCTCGACTTCGCCATCGGCGGTACGTCGGACGCCAACGCCGACCTCGACCTGTACGTCTTCCGGGGCGCCACGCAGGTCGGCAGCGGCACCACCGCCGGTTCCGAGGAGGCGGTCAGCCTGCTGAAGCCCGCCGCCGGCACGTACACGGTCGTCGTCGACGGTTACTCGGTCCCGACCGGGTCGACCACGTACGACTACCGCGACGTGTACTACGCGGCGTCGCTCGGCACGATCAAGGTCGACTCCGCCAAGGCGGTGAACCTGGCCAACGGCGCGTCCGCCCAGGTCGGCGCCGAGGTCGTGGTCGCCGGGGCGGCTCCCGAGGGCCGTCAGTTCTTCGGTGAGGTCCAGCTGGTCAACGCGCGCGGCACCGCCGCGGGCACCGGCAGCGTCGTGATCGAGAAGGTCACGCCGTAACGGATTCCTGCGATACGGCAGCGGGGCGGGCGCTCTCACGAGCACCCGCCCCGCTGTGCGTGTTCCTCGTCACAGGCCGCGTACGGCGCCGCAGATGTTTCCCCACGCGGGCACGGACGTTGCAGATTCTGCGGCCCTCGCGGGAAGAGTCCGCAGGTCGGACAATGGATTGGACAACCCGGGCCCGGACATACGCATCATGGTGCGGCATACGGACCGCACAGACGCACAGGTGTACAGAACAGAGGAGTCCTCGTGAAGGTCGGAATCGTCGGCGCCACCGGTCAGGTCGGCACAGTCATGCTCAGGATCCTGGCCGAGCGCTCCTTCCCGGTCGACGAGCTGCGGCTGTTCGCCTCCGCCCGGTCCGCGGGCTCCACGATCGACTTCCAGGGCTCCGCCGTCACCGTCGAGGACGCCTCCACGGCCGACTACACGGGCCT
Source organism: Streptomyces globisporus C-1027 (assembly GCF_000261345.2). Lineage (NCBI taxonomy): Bacteria > Bacillati > Actinomycetota > Actinomycetes > Kitasatosporales > Streptomycetaceae > Streptomyces > Streptomyces globisporus. Next base: position 2,551,226 of record NZ_CP013738.1, read on the forward strand.
GGACATCGTGCTGTTCTCCGCCGGCGGCGCGACCTCCAAGGCGCTGGCCGAGAAGGTCGCCGCCCAGGGCGCCGTGGTGATCGACAACTCCTCCGCCTGGCGCAAGGACCCCGAGGTCCCCCTCGTCGTCTCCGAGGTCAACCCGCACGCGGCGAAGGTCCGCCCCAAGGGGATCATCGCCAACCCGAACTGCACCACGATGGCCGCGATGCCGGTGCTGCGCCCGCTGCACGACGAGGCCGGTCTCGAAGCGCTGACCGTCGCCACCTACCAGGCCGTCTCCGGCTCCGGTCTCGCCGGGGTCTCCGAGCTGCACGGCCAGGCGTCCAAGGTCGTCGCCGACGCCGAGAAGCTGGTCCACGACGGCGAGGCCGTGGACTTCCCCGAGCCCGGCGTCTACAAGCGTCCGATCGCCTTCAACGTGCTGCCGCTGGCGGGCTCGATCGTGGACGACGGATCGTTCGAGACGGACGAGGAGCAGAAGCTCCGCAACGAGTCCCGCAAGATCCTGGAGATCCCGGAGCTGAAGGTCTCCGGCACCTGCGTCCGGGTCCCGGTCTTCTCCGGCCACTCGCTCCAGATCAACGCCCGCTTCGCCCGCCCGATCGGCGTCGAGCGCGCTTACGACCTGCTCAAGGACGCCGAGGGCGTCGAGCTGTCCGAGATCCCGACCCCGCTCCAGGCGGCGGGCAAGGACGCGAGTTACGTCGGCCGCATCCGGGTCGACGAGACGGTGGACAACGGCCTCGCGCTGTTCGTCTCCAACGACAACCTCCGCAAGGGCGCGGCGCTGAACGCCGTGCAGATCGCGGAGCTGGTGGCGGCCGAGCTGAAGGGCTGACGCGCGGCGTCACGCGTACCGCCGAAGGGGCGGCCACCGGAGTGCTCCGGTGGCCGCCCCTTCGCGTGCGCGGGTCAGAGGGCGAGGTGGCGGCGCAGAGCCTTGTCGATCTCCGCCATGCGCTGACGGGGCACCTCACCGAGGCGCTTCAGAATTCGGTCGGGGGAGACCGCCCGGATCTGCTCGCACTGGGCCTTGGAGTTCTGCGGGAGGCGGCTCTCCTCCGCGGTGAGAAGCACCTGGAAGCTGAGGATCCGCGAGGTGTTCGAGGTCAGGGGCACCACAGCGACGACGCCCCTGCCGGACACCTCGGCCGACCGGTTGGCGGCGTTGTTGGAGACGATCACCGCCGGTCGCACCTTGTTGGCTTCGCTCCCCCGCGCGGGCTCCAGGTCCACGAGATGGATGTCGCCCCTACGCATCCGTGAGCCCGTCGGCCACCGTGCGGTCCCACAGAGCGGCGTCCTCACTCGCGTCCCACTCCTGGAACGCCTCGGTGTACTCCGCCTCCAGTCCCGCGGTGCGCAGCAAGTCGATGGCGGCGTGTATGACGGCGGACCGGGAATCGGCGTCGGTCTTCGCCGCGTACTCGTCGACGAAGGCGACATCCTCCTGGGGCAGACTCACACTAATCTTCATACCGTCGATGCTACCAAGGGTGGCACCGCGCTGCTACCCGGGAAGCGGGGGCCTTCAAGGCCGCCGCACCTCGAAGTGGAAGCACCCGTACTCCACGGCCCGCACCTGCGCCAGCGCCACCTCCGGGTCGGCGAACGCCTCGTCCAGGGCCGCGTCGAACCCCTTCGCCTCCCCGGCCGGGATCTCCAGCAGCCGGCCGCCGGCGATACGGCCGTGCGCGTCGTAGCGGCGGACCGTACGCAGGGCGCCGGGGCGCGAGAACGGGTAGCCCGCGCGCTCCGGGTCCGGGCCTGCGCACGCCTCGGCATGGATGAAGACCGGGCCCTGCTCGTCGTACGCCCCCGGGCTCGCCCCGGTCGCGGCGGCCCAGCGGCGCAGCGGGGCGTAGGAGACGAGGGCGATGCGCTCACCCGGCGCGCTGCCGCGCAGGCAGCAGCGCAGGGGGTGGCCGCCCTCGTCGGCGGTGAACGGCCGGCAGGGGCGGCCCGCGTCGTCGGTGGCGCGGAGGTCGCCGAGGGCGGCGGGATCGATGGGGCGGGGCTCGTATCCGGTCATGGTTCGAGCCTGTCCCCCGGAGCCGTCCGCGTCCGGCGGAAAACGGACATCGCGCTGGGAGCACGGTACGTGGAAGGATGGCCGGAAACGCCGCATATCAAGTCGCACACCTAGGAGATGACCGCGTGCCTGGCACGAATCTGACCCGCGAAGAGGCACAGGAGCGGGCGCGCCTGCTGACCGTGGACGCGTACGAGATCGATCTCGACCTCTCCGGAGCGCAGGAGGGCGGCACCTACCGGTCCGTGACCACCGTGCGCTTCGACTCCGCGGAGGCCGGTGCGGAGACCTTCATCGACCTGGTCGCCCCGGCCGTCCACGACGTGGTGCTGAACGGCAAGGACCTGGACGTGGCAACCGTGTTCCGTGACTCACGGATCGCGCTGCCGGAGCTGCGCGAGGGCGCCAACGAGCTGAAGGTCGTCGCCGACTGCTCGTACACCAACACCGGTGAGGGCCTGCACCGGTTCGTCGACCCGGTCGACGAGCAGGCCTATCTGTACACGCAGTTCGAGGTCCCGGACGCCCGCCGCGTCTTCGCCTCGTTCGAGCAGCCGGACCTGAAGGCGACCTTCCGGTTCACCGTGAAGGCCCCCTCCGGCTGGACGGTCATCTCGAACTCGCCGACGCCGGAGCCCAAGGACGACGTCTGGTCGTTCGAGCCGACGCCGCGTATCTCCACGTACATCACGGCCCTCATCGTCGGCCCGTACCACGCGGTGCACAGCACGTACGAGAAGGACGGCCAGACCGTCCCGCTCGGCATCTACTGCCGCCCCTCGCTGGCGGAGTACCTGGACGCGGACGACATCTTCGCCGTGACCCGGCAGGGCTTCGAGTGGTTCCAGGAGAAGTTCGACTACGCGTACCCGTTCGCCAAGTACGACCAGCTCTTCGTCCCGGAGTTCAACGCGGGCGCGATGGAGAACGCGGGCGCCGTCACCATCCGCGACCAGTACGTCTTCCGCTCCAAGGTGACGGACGCGGCGTACGAGGTGCGGGCCGAGACCATCCTGCACGAGCTGGCCCACATGTGGTTCGGCGACCTCGTGACGATGGAGTGGTGGAACGACCTCTGGCTGAACGAGTCGTTCGCCACCTACACCTCGATCGCCTGCCAGGCGGACGCGGCGGGCTCGAAGTGGCCGCACTCCTGGACCACGTTCGCCAACTCCATGAAGACCTGGGCGTACCGGCAGGACCAGCTGCCCTCCACGCACCCGATCATGGCGGACATCAGCGACCTGGACGACGTCCTCGTCAACTTCGACGGGATCACGTACGCCAAGGGCGCGTCCGTCCTGAAGCAGCTCGTGGCGTACGTCGGCAAGGACGCGTTCTTCCAGGGCGTGCAGGCGTACTTCAAGGCGCACGCCTTCGGCAACACCCGCCTCTCCGACCTGCTGGGCGCGCTGGAGAAGACCTCCGGACGCGACCTGAAGACCTGGTCGAAGGCGTGGCTGGAGACGGCCGGCATCAACATCCTGCGCCCGGAGATCGAGACCGACGCCGACGGCCGCGTCACCTCCTTCACCGTGCTCCAGGAGGCCCCGGCCCTGCCCGCCGGCGCCAAGGGCGAGCCGACGCTGCGCCCGCACCGGATCGCCATCGGCGCGTACGACCTCGACGCGGACGGCAAGCTCGTGCGCACCGACCGGATCGAGCTGGACGTCGACGGCGAGCGCACCGACGTGCCCGCTCTGGTGGGCAAGGCCCGTCCGGCGGTCGTCCTGCTCAACGACGACGACCTGTCGTACGCGAAGGTCCGCCTGGACGCCGAGTCGCTGCGGGTCGTCACCGAGCACCTGGGCGACTTCGCCGAGTCGCTGCCGCGCGCCCTGAGCTGGGCCTCGGCGTGGGACATGACGCGTGACGGCGAGCTGGCGACCCGCGACTACCTCTCGCTGGTGCTCTCGGGCATCGGCAAGGAGTCGGACATCGGCGTCGTCCAGTCGCTGCACCGCCAGGTGAAGCTGGCGCTCGACCTGTACGCGGCCCCGGAGACCCGTCAGGCCGCGCTCAACCAGTGGACGGAAGCGACGCTGGCGCACCTGCAGACGGCGGAGCCGGGCAGCGACCACCAGCTGGCCTGGGCCCGCGCCTTCGCGGCCACGGCCCGCAACCCGCAGCAGCTGGACCTGCTCCAGTCGCTGCTGGACGGCACCGAGTCGATCGAGGGCCTGGCCGTCGACACCGAGCTGCGGTGGGCGTTCGTGCAGCGGCTGGCGGCGGCTGGGCTGCTGGACGAGGAGGAGATCGCCGCCGAGTACGAGCGGGACAAGACCGCCGCGGGCGAGCGCCACGCGGCCTCCGCGCGGGCGGCCCAGCCGTCCGAGGAGGCCAAGGCCCGGGCGTGGGCCGAGGTCGTCGACTCCGGCGAGCTGCCCAACTCGCTCCAGGAAGCGGTCATCAGCGGCTTCGTCCAGCCGGACCAGCGTGAGCTGCTGGCCCCGTACACGGAGAAGTACTTCGCCTCGGTGAAGGGCGTCTCGGACTCCCGCAGCCACGAGATGGCCCAGCAGATCATCGTGGGCCTCTACCCGGCCCTCCAGGTCTCGCAGGAGACGCTGGACGCCACCGACGCCTGGCTGGCCTCGGCCGAGCCGAGCGCGGCCCTGCGCCGGCTGATGTCGGAGTCGCGGTCCGGTGTGGAGCGCGCCCTGAAGGCCCAGGCGGCGGACGCCGCGGCGGCCACGGCCTGACCCGCACAACCCGAGGGGGCGTCCTCTCCGCCGCGGCGGAGAGGACGCCCCCTCGGCGTGCGTCCGCGTGGGTGCGCCGTGCGCTCGCGCTTTTGCCGTACGCCGAAACGCTTTTGCCGTACGTCCGCGCGCGGGTGGGTCTCCCGTGGCCTACGGTCCGAAGGGTCGTCGCAAGCTTCGGCCGCAGGCCACGGGAGGGTCCGGATGCCCGGCTTCGCCGCCGTGCCGGTCGCGCTGGCCCTGTGCGCGGGGCTGATGACGGGCAGCCCCTCCCCCGCGCCCGCCGCCGTCACGTCTCCCGCCGCCGACTGCCGGGCCGGTCCGGCGGGCTGCTACGACCTCTACACATACGGCTACACCCTGGGGCTGCACCCGTTCACCGAGCCGGACGCCGTACGGCGGCAGCTGACCGACCACTTCTGGCTCTTCCCGGTCAGCGGTGGCTGTGCGGGGCGGATCCGGGCCGGGGCACGCTGCGAGCTGCTGGGCGGCAACCCGGTCGAGGTCGAGTACATCGGGGACGACTTCTTCCAGATCAACACGCTGCCGGGGCACCAGCTGGGCCGGGGCATGCACATCCGCTTCGCGTTCTCGCGGACCCTCGGCTTCCACACGATGACGGTCCGGGCCTGGCAGGACCGGCCCACCGAGTGCACGGGCGAGGTCTTCTGCAACGGGGTGAACCGTGGGTTCGCCTGGGTGACCTGGCGGGTGCTGGCCAAGACGCTGTACGTCACGGCGTACGCGGCCTGAGCCGCCGGGCCGCCGGGTCCGTTGGAAACCGCCCGGCGGGCGGGCGCTGATGCGCAACCGTCCGCCGGGCGGAGACTGGGGTGCTTTGCGGGTTACGCGCCCGACTCCTCGTAGCGGCGGGTCAGCTCGGCCGCGCCGGACTCCGTGAGGCTGCCGTGCAGCCGCATCCGGGCCACCCCGCCGTCGGGGAAGGCGTCGAGGCGGACGTGGGTGACGACGGCCTGGGCGCGCAGCACGAAGCGGTGCAGGGTGTCGGGCTGGAGGCGGGTGCGCGGGAGGATCTCGAACCACTCGCCGGTGTCGCCGTTGCGGCCCTGGAGGGCGATCCAGCCGGCGGAGTTGCCCTTGAGGTAGGCGGTGTCGATCTCGATCGCGCGGACGGCGCCCTGGGCGGGGAGGCGGAAGCGCACCCAGTCGTTGGTGTCGCGGACCCGGCGGCGGCGGTTCTCCCAGCCGTCGTCCATCTTGCGGGAGGTGCCCGGCAGGATGATCTGGGTGGGCGAGGAGTAGAAGCGGTCGGAGGCGTCCTCGTACGTACCGCCGTTGAGGACCGAGATCAGGTCGACGGTGCCGAGCGCGGCGAGCCAGGCCGGGTCCGGGACGACCTCGCCGTGCACGCGGAGGCGGGCGATGCCGCCGTCAGGGTGCTGGCAGAGGCGGATGTGGGTGTAGCGGCGGCCGCTCGTGATCTCGAAGGCGTTGGCCGCGTGGCCGCGGACGGGGGTGGGCGGGAGGATCTCCTCCCACTTCACGTCGTCGGCGAGCAGCTGCTCGGGGCCCGGGGCGCCCTCGACGGAGGTGGCCTGCACGGATACGCGCTGCGGGTAGTTGCCGCGGAAGTGGGCGGTGTCCACGACCAGGCCGCGGATGATGCCGGGCGCGCCGAGGCGGACGATCGCCCAGTCGTGGTCCTCGGGGGCCGGGAAGGGGGTCCCGGCGTCGGCTCCGCGGCGGCGGCGGGTCTCCCAGCCGTCCATGATCTTGCCCTTGTGCCCGAAGTGCTCGGGGTCGAAGACGGCGCGCTCGCGGATCAGGAGGTTCTCGCGCTCGGCGAAGAACTCGTCGTTGGCGGCGATCACGCCCGCGCCGAGGCGGCGGTCGGCGAGGTCGACCAGCTCGGTGAAGGGGAGGTCGCCGGCCTCGCGGTAGTCGGCGTACGGGTCGCCGCCGCCGTAGGGCGCGGCGTCATTGGCGTGGGGGTCGGTGTCGGAGTTCTGGAATGTGGTCTCGCTCGCGTCGAAGGTCATGTCTCTTACCTTGACGCCACCGAACCCATCAGGTCCATCGAAAGTTTTCGCAGATATCGTTCAGTTCAGCCGAAAGATCGGGCGGTCTCGGTGAGCGCCGCGAGCACCCGCGCCACCGCCGGTCCGCTCTCCGCCCCGTGGCGGACCGCCGCCACCACATGGCGGCGCGGCCGGTCCGCCTCCAGCACCCGCATCACCACGCCCTCGCGGCGCTGTTCCCGGGAGGCCATCCGGGGCACCAGCGCGACGCCCATGCCCGCCTCGACCAGGGCGAGGATCGCGGTCCAGCCGGCGGCGCTGTGGGCCTGCTCGGGGACGAAGCCCGCCGCCTCGCAGGCGGCGGTGGTGATCTCGGACCAGGGCCCGGAGCCGCCGAAGATCCAGCGGTCGGCGGCCAGGTCCGCGAGGCGCAGTCCGGGCGCGTCGGCCAGCGGGTGGCCGACGGGGAGCGCCACGTCGAGCGGGTCGGCGAGCAGCGGGAAGAGGCGGAAGCGGGGGTCGCGGGCGGTGGGCGCGTGGGCGGCCAGCGAGAGGGCCAGGTCCACCTCGCCCGCGGTGAGCAGCTCGTACGCCTGGGCGGCCTCGGCCTCCCGGACGCGTACGTCGGGTCCCGGGCGGTCCTCGGCGCGCAGCAGCCGGACGGCGGGGACGACGAGGGCGGGCACGGCGGTGGAGAACGCGGCGACCCTGACCTCTCCGGCCTCGCCGCGCAGATAGCCGGTCAGTTCGGCCTCGGCCCGCTCCAGCTGGGCGAAGACGGCCTCGGCGTGGCGCAGGACGAGATGGGCGGCGTCGGTGAGGCGGACCCGGCGGCCCTGGGCCTCCAGGAGGTCCACGCCGAGCTGCTTCGCCAGATTGGTGAGCTGCTGGGAGACCGCGGAGGGGGTCATCAGGAGCGCCTCGGCGGTCGCCGTGACCGTGCCCCGGTCGCGCAGGGTGCGCAGGATGCGGAGCTTCTTGACGTCCCACTCGGTCATGGGCGCAACCTACCGGGCGGGCGCGCTCCCCGGCGGGCCCGTCCGGGGCCGGACGCACGGATGCGCCGCGCGGTAGCTCCTACCGGCGGCGCACCCTTCACGCGTGTACGCGTGCGGGTCAGACCTGCTTCCTGGACTTGTCCAGGACCATCACCAGGGCCGTGATCACCACGAACAGGGCGATGGGCGCGACCACGTAGAGACCGATGGTCTCGATCGCGCTCAGGCGCGGAGCCGGGTCGTCACCGTCGTCGGGCGTGAGCGCGAGCGCCGGGGCCGACATGAGCAGCATCATCAGCGTCGTCCCGGCCGCAACGACGCCGGCGCGCATAGCGTTCTTCTTGTCCACGGTGCAAACGTAGCGAACGCCTAAGGACGGCGCTCGCCCGGGGGTGCCGTACGAGGCTTTCGGGGCCTGAGGACCTCCATCAGCGCGTGCAGCCGGGGCGAGGCGGTGATCTCCTCCAGGGTGACCGGATGGCCCTCGGGGTCGGCGATCGGGAGCCGCCAGTTGGGGTACTGGTCCCAGGTGCCCGGAAGGTTCTGCGGGCGGCGGTCGCCCACGGTGTCGGGGAGCCAGACGCCGGTCATCCGGGCGGGGGTGCGCAGCAGGAAGCGGTGGACGGCCCGGACGGCGGCCTCCTCGTCGCCGTCGCCCTCGGGGAGCATCCGCAGCCGGGCCAGGAGGGCCTGCCACTCGGCGGTGTCGGTGAGGTCGGCGGTCAGCTCCTCCTCCAGGGAGCGGGTGAGCAGGCCGAGGCGGTGGCGCAGCGTCACATGATCGCCGGTCAGCCGGGCGGCGGTGGAGGGCAGATCGTGGGTGGTGGCGGTGGCCAGGCAGTCCCGGCGCCACTTCTCCGGGGCGAGCGGCCGTCCGTCGCCCTCCCAGTCGCGCTCGAACCAGAGCACCGAGGTGCCGAGCACCCCGCGCCGGGCGAGCGCCTCGCGGACCCCGGGGGCGACGGTGCCGAGGTCCTCGCCGACGACGGCGGTCCCGGCCCGGTGGGCCTCCAGGACGAGGACGGCGAGCATCGCCTCGGCGTCGTAGGCGACGTAGGTACCGTCGGTGGGCGGGCGGCCCTCGGGGACCCACCAGAGCCGGAAGAGGCCCATGACGTGGTCGATCCGCAGGGCCCCGGCGTGGGCCAGCAGGCCGCGCAGCAGGCCCCGGTAGGCGGCGTAACCGGTGGCGGCGAGGACGTCGGGGCGCCAGGGCGGCAGGCCCCAGTCCTGGCCGCGCGCGTTGAACGCGTCGGGCGGCGCGCCGACGGACATGCCGTGGGCGAAGGCCTGCTGCTGGGACCAGGTGTCGGCGCCGGCCGGATGCACGCCGACGGCGAGGTCGTGGACGATGCCGACGCCCATCCCGGCGTCCTCGGCGGCCCGCTGGGCGGCGGCGAGCTGCGTGGCGGTCAGCCAGGCGAGGCGGCAGTGGAAGTCGACCCGGTCGAGCAGTTCGGAGCGGGCGCGGGCGGTCCCCGGCGAGCGGGGGTCGCGCAGGGCCTCGGGCCAGGTGTGCCAGTCGGGGCCGTGCACCTCGGCGAGCGCGCACCACAGGGCGTGGTTCTCCAGCGCCTGCCCCTGCTCGGCCAGGAAGTCGCAGTAGTCGGCGCGGCGGCCGGGGGTGAGGGGCACCTGGGCGACCAGCTCCAGGGCCTGGCGTTTCAGCTCCCAGACGGCGTCCCGGTCGATCAGGGCGCCCTTGTTCAGCACGGCCTCGCTGAGGGCGGCGGCGTCCTGCCGGAGGTCGTCCAGGGTGGCCCGGTCGCGGACGTGCCCGTATTCGGGGATCGACTCGACGTGCAGGTGGACCGGGTCGGGGAAGCGGCGCGAGGAGGGGCGGTACGGGGAGGGGTCGGTGGGCTTCCCGGGAACAGCCGCGTGCAACGGGTTGACCTGCACGAACCCGGAACCGACGCTGCGCCCGGCCCAGACGGCGAGGTCGGCCAGGTCGCCGAGGTCGCCCATGCCCCAGGAGCGGGCGGAGAGCAGGGAGTAGAGCTGCACCAGGAAGCCGTGGGTGCCCTCGGGCGGCTGCGGCACGCGGGGCGGGGCGGCGACGAGGGTGGCGGTGGCCCGGCGGTTGTCCGGCGTACGGACGTGGATGCGGTGGACGCCGTGGGGCGGCGGGATCCACCAGGCAGGGAGGGCGTCCGGCTCCGGGCCCCGGGGCTGCGCGTGCGGCACGGAAGCGGTGGCACGGCCGTCCGGCGCCGGGGCCGGCCCCATGGCGGCGTCGGCAGGAGCCGGGGCGGGGGCGGCGTTACCCGGAAGCGGAGCCGGAGGGGCGCTTCCCGAGACCGGCACGGAAGCCGCCTCGCCGTCTCCCGGGAGCCGCACGGCACCGGCCGGGGCGGCCGCCCTGGAGCGCATGCTCAGCGGGGCGGGCGGGCGGGCGGCGGGGTGTCCCGGGGACTCGCCCGGCTCCGGCTCGACCGTGACGGTCGAGCCGGGGGGCAGGCCGGCCAGAGCGGGCGGCAGGGGCTCGCCGGCCCAGACCACCACGGTCGGCGGCAGCAGGCGCGAGCGGGACTCCGCGGCGGCGAGGCACTTCCGTACGTCCGCCGGAGTGCCGGCGTCGACGCCCAGCGCGGCGAGCACGGCGATGACCGTGTCGTCGGGGACGGACACCGTGACATCCGGCGACGGGGAGTAGGAGGTGGCGACACCGTGCAGTGCGGCGAGCCGGGACAAGCCCATTCAGACTCCTGGGAACTCCATGCCCCCCGCGGTGCCGGGTGCGGTCGGCTCGCTGGTCAGTGGGGCGACGGCGGCGAGCGGCGGCTCGCTCGTGAGAGGGGTGGCATCGGCGAGCGGCGGCTCGCTGGTCAGCGGCGCGGAATCGGCGAAGGAGGATTCACCGAGCAGCAGGGAGACATCGGCGAGCGGCGGCCCGCTGATCAGGTGGGCGACATCGGGAAGGGGAAGTTCGCTGGTCAGCGGCGCGGACTCGGACTGGGTGGGTACCTGTTTGGAGAGGGCGGAGAGCAGAAGCTGCGCGGCAGCGGGCATGGTGGCCTCCTGGCCGTGGAGAACAGGACACAGCAGACCTACCCAGGCCTCGCTCCGGCAGACGTGGATGTGATGCGGGCGTTATGACAACGACCCCAACGTGCCCTGGGTCACATTCCGTTCCCCCGTACGGCAGGTATGGACCGTTTTCAGCCACTCCCATCCGCCGCACCGGCCGCACGGGGCCCGAGGTGTCGCGATTTCCGGCAATTCCGGCAGAACGGCCAAGCGCATTGACACCCTTGCGCCCGGGTGGTGGGCTCGGAGCCCGCCAGGGGCAGTGGGGACGTACGGAAGGGGACGCGACGTGCGGATCGGGCGCAGAAGGCAGGCGACGGCCGTGGCCGCCGCCGTGATCGGCGGACTCCTCGGATCCGTCTCCGTCGCTCCCTCGGCGGTGGCCGCCCCCGCCGCTCCCCGTGATCCCGGCGGGCCCGTCGCCGACACCGCCGACCGCGCCGACGCCACCCGGACGCCGTCCGTGTGGCCCCGCCCGCAGAGCATGAGGACCACCGGGCCCGCCGTGCCGCTCGGCTCGGAGGCCACGCTCGTCGCCGCGCCGGAGGCCGACCCGTACGCCGTCGAGCAGGCGCGCGACCTGCTGCGCTCGGCGGGCGTCCGGACCCTGCACGAGAGCCTGCCGGGCCGCGGCCCCGTGATCCGGCTCGGCGGCACGGGCGCCGGCGAGGCCCTGCGAGCGCTGCGCGCCCCCCACCGGGCCGATCTGCCGTCGGGCGGCTACCGGCTCGCGGTCGGCGAGGCCGCCGGACGGCCCACCGTCGCGCTGGAAGGGCTCGGCGGGGACGGCCTGTTCCACGCCGTCCAGACCCTGCGCCAACTGGTCGCCGGCGGATCGGTGGCCGGGGTGACCGTCCGGGACTGGCCGGGAACCGCCGTACGCGGCATGGCCGAGGGGTTCTACGGACAGCCGTGGACCCGCGAGGAGCGGCTCGCCCAGATCTCCTTCATGGGCCGCACGAAGCAGAACCGCTATCTCTACGCGGCGGGCGACGACCCCTACCGGCTGGCGCGCTGGAGCGAGCCCTACCCCGCGGACAAGCGGGCCGACTTCCGGGCGCTGGCCGAGCGCGCGCGGGCCGAGCACGTCACGCTCGGCTGGGCCGTGTCCCCCGGTCAGGCCATGTGCATGGCATCGGACCAGGACGTCAGGGCGCTGACCAAGAAGGTCGACGCGATGTGGGCGCTGGGCGTCCGGGTCTTCCAGCTCCAGTTCCAGGACGTCAGCTACAGCGAGTGGCACTGCGATCTGGACGCCGAGACCTTCGGCAACGGTCCGAAGGCGGCGGCCCGTGCCCAGGCCCGGGTGGCGGGCGCCCTCGCCCGGCATCTGGCGGAACGGCACCCGGACGCGGCCCCGCTGTCCGTCCTGCCGACGGAGTTCTACCAGGACGGGGCCACCGACTACCGCACCGCGCTGGCGGCCGAGCTGGACGACCGGGTGCAGGTGGCCTGGACGGGGGTCGGGGTGGTCCCGAAGAAGATCACCGGCGGGGAACTGGCCGGGGCCCGCGCCGCGTTCCGCCACCCGCTGGTGACGATGGACAACTACCCGGTCAACGACTACGCCCAGGACCGCGTCTTCCTCGGCCCGTACACCGGCCGGGACCCGGCGGTGGCGAGCGGTTCGGCGGCGCTGCTGGCCAACGCCATGGAGCAGCCGTCCGCCTCCCGGATCCCGCTGTTCACCGCCGCCGACTTCGCCTGGAACCCGAAGGGGTACGACCCCGCCGCGTCCTGGCGGGCGGCGATCGACGATCTGGCGGGCGGGGACGCGGCCGCCCGGGACGCGCTGCTGGCCCTGGCGGGGAACAGCGCGGGCTCGGTGCTCGGCGCAAAGGAGTCCGCCTACCTCCAGCCCCTGTTCGACGCCTTCTGGAGCACCCGCGCCGACGCCTCCCGCCGCGACCGGGCGGCGGACGGGCTGCGGGCGGCGTTCTCCGTGATGCGGCAGGCCCCCGAGCGGCTGAAGACCCCCGCGGAGGGCCGGCTGACCGACGAGGTGCGCCCCTGGACCGAGCAGCTGGCCCGCTACGGCCGGGCCGGTGAGCTGGCGGTGGACCTGCTCCAGGCCCAGGCCGCCGGGGACGGTGCCGCCGCCTGGCGCATCCAACTGGCCCTGGAGCCGCTGCGCGAGGAGATCAGGGCGAGCCGGGCCACGGTGGGCAAGGGGGTGCTGGACCCGTTCCTGGACCGGGCGGCGAAGGTGGCCGCCGGGTGGAACGGCACCGATCGCGCCTCGGGCCGGGTCACCAAGGACGCCCGCAGCTATACGGTCCGGCTGGACACGCCCCGCCCGGTGGAGGCCGTCACGGCGCTCGCCGAGCCCGGGCACGCCCTCGCCGACGCGGTCGTGGAGGCCCATGTGCCCGGCGAGGGGTGGCGGTCCCTCGGGCGGCTGTCGCCGAGCGGCTTCACCCAGACCGCCGCGAAGGGGCTGCGCGCCGACGCCGTACGGGTCACCGTGCCGGAGGCCGCCCGGACCGCCCGGCCGCCCTACCTGAGCCCGACCCTGCCCGCCGCGCCCGCCGTCGTGGCGGGGGCCCCGCAGGTGCGGGCCCTGGTGCCGTGGTTCGGCGACGAGCCAGCGGCCACGCTCGACCTGAAGGACGGCGAGACCGAAGCGGAGATCGGCGGCGAACCCCAGCGGGTCGCGGCGCGGCTGGCGGGCCGGCGTCCGGTCGAGGTGAAGGGCAAGCTCACCGCGAAGGCCCCGAAGGGCATCGAGGTGCGGGTCCCGAAGCAGACGACCGTGCCGCGCGGATCGCGTACGGAGGTGCCCGTGGACATCACCGTCCCGAAGGACACCCCGGCGGGCGAGTACGAGGTGCCGCTGACCTTCGGCGGCCAGGAGTCGACGCTGACCGTGCGGGCCTTCCCGCGTACGGGCGGCCCGGATCTGGCGCGTACGGCGAAGGCCTCCTCGTCCGGCGACGAGACCCCGGACTTCCCCGCGTCGGCGGCCACGGACGGCGATCCGGAGACCCGGTGGTCCTCACCGGTGGAGGACGGCGCCTGGTGGCAGACCGAGCTGGCGAAGCCGGTGCGGCTGGGCCAGGTGGTGCTGAGCTGGCAGGACGCGTACGCCTCCCGCTACCGCGTCCAGGTCTCCGCCGACGGCCGCGTCTGGCGCACCGCCGCGACCGTGGCGGAGGGCCGGGGCGGGCGCGAGTCGGTCCGGATGGACGCGAAGGACACCCGGTTCATCCGGGTGCAGGGCGAGGGCCGGGCCACGCAGTACGGCTACTCGCTCTGGTCGGTGGAGGCGTACGCGGTCGCGGACGACTGAGCCGTACGGCAGAGACGGACGACTGAGCCGTACGAGGGAGCCGGAGGACAGCCGAGGACGACGAAGGCCCGGACTCAGGCGGACACGCCGTCGATGCGGGCCATCACGTCGTCCGCGCCGAACGGTTGCAGATACGGCAGCCAGCGCGGGTCGCGGTGACCGGTCCCGATGATCCGCCAGGCCAGGCCGGTCGGCGGGGCGGGCTGGTGGCGCAGCCGCCAGCCCAGCTCGGGGAGGTGGCGGTCGGCCTTGACGTGGTTGCAGCGGCGGCAGGCCGCCACCACGTTGTCCCAGGCGTGCCGGCCGCCGCGGCTGCGCGGGATGACGTGGTCGACGCTGGTCGCGGCGGCCCCGCAGTACATGCAGCGCCCGCCGTCCCGGGCGAACAGCGCCCGCCTCGTCAGGGGAACGGGCCCGCGGTAGGGGACCCGGACGAAGCGCTTGAGCCGGACCACGCTGGGAGCGGGCACGGCACGGGTGGCACTGTGCAGGAAGGAGCCGGACTCCTCCAGGCAGATGGCCTTGTTTTCCAGGACGAGGACGAGCGCGCGGCGGAGCGGTACGACGCCGAGCGGCTCGTACGACGCGTTGAGAACCAGGACGTGCGGCACGGTGGATGCCTCCTTGTACGCCGGCGGCGCGTGGCTCGCGCCGGGACGATCCGATCTCAGTCTCTCCTCATGCCTGGTCAAAGCGCCACCACGTACGGGTAACGGGCCGGGAGGATTTTTCTCACCCCGGGCCCCGCGCACCGTTCCGCGGGGGTCGGACAAGTGCCTCACCAGGGCGGCCGTCCGCGCTGTGCGATCGGCCACAGCGCAGGTGTTCCCGGTGAGACCTGTCTCTCCTCCCACAACGGCAACGATCCACTCCCCCGGCTTCGTTAGTGTTGTTGACCAGCCGTCGTGCCCCTGGAGGTCTCTGCCGTGTCCCTGTCCGTCCTCTTGGCCGCAGCCCCGTCTCCCGGGCCGGGTGGCTCGCTGGACGAAGCCGCCGAACAGGCCGGGAACGCCGCGGGCTGGGTCGAGGAGAACTGGTCCACCTGGCTGAGCACCGGGTTGCGCATCCTGCTGATCGTCGCCGTGGCGATCACGCTGCGTTATCTGATCCGGCGCGCTCTGACCAACCTGATCGACCGGATGAACCGCAGCGCCCAGGCGGTGCAGGGCACCGCGCTGGGCGGGCTGCTGGTGAACGCGGAGCGCCGACGCCAGCGCTCGGAGGCGATCGGCTCGGTACTGCGCTCGGTGGCCTCGTTCCTGATCATGGGCACGGCCGCCCTGATGATCCTGGGCGCCTTCAAGATCAACCTGGCGCCACTCCTCGCCTCCGCCGGGGTCGCGGGTGTGGCGCTCGGCTTCGGCGCCCGCAACCTGGTCACGGACTTCCTCTCCGGCGTCTTCATGATCCTGGAGGACCAGTACGGGGTCGGCGACACGATCGACGCGGGCGTCGCCTCCGGTGAGGTCATCGAGGTGGGGCTGCGCGTCACCAAGCTGCGCGGCGACAACGGCGAGATCTGGTACGTCCGCAACGGCGAGGTGAAGCGGATCGGCAACCTCAGCCAGGGCTGGTCCACGGCCGGGGTCGATGTCACGGTGCGCCCGACCGAGGACCTGGAGCAGGTCCGTAAGGCGATCACCGTCGCGGCCGAGACGATGACCAAGGAAGAGCCCTGGGCGGAGCGGCTGTGGGGCCCGGTCGAGGTGCTCGGCCTGGACGCGGTGCTGCTGGACTCGATGACGGTCCGGGTGACCGCGAAGACGATGCCGGGCAAGTCGCTCGGGGTGGAGCGCGAGCTGCGCTGGCGCATCAAGCAGGCACTGGAGGACGCGGGCATCCGCATGATCGGCGTACTGCCGCTCCAGGCCGACGGCGAGTCCCCGGCGGACCCGACGGCGGCGATGGCGGCCCCCTCCGCGTACGCGTCGGCAACCTCCCCGCAGTCGATGGCGACCACCCCGATACCGCCGCCGACCAACCTCAACAAGCAGTAGGCAGCCCCTTCCGCCGACGCCCCCGGCCGCGCCTGGATCCCAGGACAGCGGCCGGGGGCGTCCGCGTCGCAGGTAACACTTTGACTGCCGGACAGGTGGCACCCATTGACGCCCCGGTGACCTGCGCCCTACCGTCCTCTCAACCGAATAGGAAACTTTCCTAACAGAGTCACGGCGGACGTCACGGGCGAACGTCGCGTGCGGACGTCACGGACGTGAGTTCCTGACAGAGGGCGGTGCATCCACGATGGCGGGAACCACTCCGGGCTCACCCGGCGCATCCGGCACTCCGGGCACCCCGCGTGTGCTGCGGGCCATGAACGACCGGGCCGCCCTCGATCTGCTGCTGGAGCACGGGCCGCTCTCCCGGACGCGGGTCGGCAAGCTGACCGGGCTCTCCAAGCCCACCGCCTCCCAGCTGCTGGCCCGCCTGGAGGCGGCCGGGCTCGTCGTCGCCACCGGGACCAGCGAGGGGCGCCCGGGACCCAACGCGCAGCTCTACACGGTGAACCCGCGCGCCGCCCATGTCGCCGGTCTGGACGTGAACGGGCAGCGCATCGTCGCCGCCGTCGCGGACGTGACCGGGGCGACCGTCGGGCAGTTCGAGCTGGCCACCCCGGGGCGGCGCGCCGACAGCGTGGTGCGGCAGGTCGCCGACGCGCTGGACGGGGCGGTCAAGGACGCGGGGCTGACCCGCGCGGACGTGCACCGGATCGTCATCGGCACCCCGGGCGCGTTCGACCCGGGCACCGGGCGGCTGCGGTACGCCTCGCACCTGCCCGGCTGGCACTCCCCCACCCTGCTGGACGAGCTGGCCGCGTTCCTGCCGATGCCGGTGGAGTACGAGAACGACGTCAACCTCGTCGCCGTCGCCGAGCAGCGCCTCGGTGCGGCCCGCGGCCACGAGGACTTCGTGCTGCTCTGGAACGAGGAGGGCCTCGGCGCCGCCCTCGTCATCAACGGCCGGCTGCACCGCGGCTTCACCGGCGGCGCGGGCGAGGTCGGCTTCCTGCCGGTGCCGGGCACCCCGCTGGTCCGCCAGGTCGTCAAGGCCAACAGCGGCGGCTTCCAGGAGCTGGCGGGCGCCCAGGCGGTGCCCCGGCTCGCGAAGGCGCTGGGCATCGACACCCCGCAGCAGCCGTACGCGAAGGTCGCCGCCGGACTGCTGACGCGGGCGGCCGCCGCGTACGAGGAGGACGAGGCGTTCACCGAGCTGCTGCGCCAGTACGCCCAGCGGCTCGCCACCGGCCTCGCCTCCGTCACCGCCGTCCTGGACCCCGGGCTGATCGTGCTCTCCGGCGGGGCGGTCGCGGCGGGCGGGGAGATCCTGCGCTCCCTGATCCAGTCCGAGCTGGCCGAGCTGGCCGCCTCCCGGCCGCGCCTGGTCGTCGGCGAGATCGACCGCACCCCCGTCCTGCGCGGCGCCCTGGAACGGGCGCTCGCCGACACCCGCGACGAAGTGTTCGACACCTCGCGCTGAGCCACAACCCGTTCCCCATCCCCCGTCGTCTGCCCTTCTTCCCCGCCCCCGGTCCCTGGGAGTTTCGTCATGCGCACCAGCCGTCTCACCACCACCGCTGTCGCCGTCGCCGCGATATCGGTGCTCGCCACCGCGTGTACCGGATCGTCCGAGGCCGGCGCCTCCGACGATCCGGACGCGAAGACCACCATCAACTTCTGGCACGGCTGGAGCGCGCCCGCCGAGGTGAAGGCGGTCCAGGACAACATCGACCGGTTCGAGAAGGCCCACCCGAACATCACGGTGAAGGTCTCCGGCAACATCAACGACGACAAGCTCAACCAGGCGCTGCGCGCGGGCGGTTCGGACGGGCCGGACGTGGTCTCGTCCTTCACCACGGCCAACGTCGGCAAGTTCTGCTCGTCCGGCGCCTTCACCGACCTCAAGCCGTTCATCGAGAAGTCGAAGCTGGACCTGGAGAAGACCTTCCCGAAGGTCCTCCTGGACTACACCCAGTTCGAGGGCAAGCGCTGCGCCCTGCCGCTGCTCACCGACGCCTACGGCCTCTACTACAACAAGGACGCGTTCGAGAAGGCCGGGATCACCGCGCCGCCGAAGACGATGTCCGAACTGGCCGACGTGGCGAAGAAGCTGACGGTCGCGAAGGGCGACACCTACCAGCAGCTCGGCTTCATGCCGAACTTCCACGGCTACGAGACCGTCGTCAGCCACTACATGCCCTCGTGGAACCACGCCTACTTCGACGAGAACGGCAAGTCCAACATCGCCAAGGACCCGGCGTTCGCCAAGATGTTCACGTACCAGAAGAAGCTGGTGGACAGCCTCGGCGGTTACAGCAAGCTGGAGAAGTACCGGGGCACCTTCGGTGACGAGTGGGGCGCCAAGCACCCGTTCCACACCGGCCAGGTGGCCATGCAGCTGGACGGCGAGTGGCGGCTCGGGATGGCCGAGGACGCCGGGGCGGACTTCGAGATCGGGGTCGCGCCGATGCCCGTCGCGGACGACGAGGCGGACAGCTACGGCAAGGGCTACCTCTCCGGCACCATCGTGGGCATCGCCCCGGCCAGCAAGAAGCAGAACGCCGCCTGGGAGCTGGTCAAGTTCATGACCACCGACACCGAGGCGGTCGTCAACTTCTCCAACGGCATCCGGAACGTGCCCTCCACCCTGGAGGCGCTGAAGTCGCCCGACCTGAAGTTCGACCCGCGCTTCAAGACCTTCCTGGACATCGCCCAGCACCCCAAGTCCAGCACCTCCGACGGGGCCGTCAACGGGGCCACGTACCAGCTGACCCTCCAGGACTTCGGCTACCAGTACGAGAAGGGCGCGGTGAAGGACCTCCAGGCGGGTCTGGAGAAGACCGCGCGGCAGATCGACACCGACATCGCCAAGGCCAAGTAGCCCGACGATGACGACGCACACCCTCCGCTCCAAGCGCCGCAGGTCGGCGCTGCGGAACGCGGCCTTCATGTCGCCGTGGCTGATCGGGTTCTCGTTCTTCTTCGCCTACCCGATGGTCTCGACGGTCTACTTCTCCTTCACCTCGTACGACGGGTTCGGCGCCCCCGCCTTCAACGGGCTGACGAACTGGACGTACGTCTTCCAGGACTACCCGATGTTCTGGCCGTCGCTGTGGAACACACTCTGGCTGGTGCTCGTCGTGGTCACCTGCCGGGTCGTGTTCGGCCTCGGGATCGGGCTGCTGATCACGAAGATCAAGACGGGCACCGGGGTCTTCCGCACCCTGTTCTACCTGCCCTATCTGGCCCCGCCGGTCGCCGCGACGCTCGCCTTCGTCTTTCTCCTCAACCCCGGCACCGGGCCGGTCAACGCGATCCTCGGGGACTTCGGACTGCCGACGCCCGGCTGGTTCAACGACGCCTCCTGGTCCAAGCCGGCGCTCACCATGCTCGCGGTGTGGGGCATCGGGGACCTGATGGTCATCTTCATGGCCTCGCTGCTGGATGTGCCGACCGAGCAGTACGAGGCGGCGGAGCTGGACGGGGCGTCCGCCTGGCAGAAGTTCCGCTTCGTGACCCTGCCGAACATCTCACCCATCGTGCTGTTCGCGGTGGTGACGGGCGTCATCCAGGCGATGCAGTACTACACCCAGCCGCTGGTCGCCGGAAAGGTCGCCTCCGGGGTCATCGGCGGCTCCGGCCAGTCCTTCGAACCCGGCTATCCCGACAAGTCGACACTGACGCTTCCGCAGCTCGTCTACAACCTGGGCTTCCAGCGCTTCGACTACGGCGCCGCCTGTGTCGTCGCCCTCGTCCTGTTCGCCCTGGCCATGGCCTTCACGGCGCTGCTGATGCGGGGCCGCAACAACCTGATCTCGGCGGGTGACTGAGCCATGACCGACCTCCTCGACCCTGTCCGCAAAGCCGCTGCCGTCGCCCCGGAGCGCCCCGCGCGGACGCCCGCCGCCCGCACCGCCCGCCGCAAGGCGCTGCTGCACTGGATCGCCGTGCACTCCCTCGGGATCGCCGCCGCGCTCTTCTTCGTGCTGCCGTTCGTCTTCGTGGTGCTGACCTCGCTGATGAGCGACCAGCAGGCGCTGACCCGCGACCTCACCCCGAACACCTGGGAGTGGGGCAACTACGAACGGGTCTTCAAAACCCCGGGCTTCCTGACCTGGTGGCGCAACACCCTGCTGTACGCGGGCCTCGGCACCGTCCTCACCGTGGTGTCGTCGATCCCGGTGGCGTACGCGCTGGCGAAGTTCCGCTTCCGGGGCCGCAAGCTGTCACTGATGCTCGTCATCTCGATGATGATGCTGCCGCCGCAGGTCGTCATCATCCCGATGTACCTGTTCTGGGCCAAGCAGATGGACCTGTCCGGCACCTTGTGGCCGCTGATCATCCCGATGGCCTTCGGCGACGCGTTCTCCATCTTCCTGCTGCGCCAGTTCCTGCTGACCATCCCGAACGAATACCTGGACGCCGCGAAGGTCGACGGCTGCGGTGAGTTCCGTACGCTGATGAAGGTCGTCCTGCCGATGGCCAGGCCAGGGATCGCGGCCATCGCCCTCTTCCAGTTCTTCGCCGCCTGGAACGACTACTTCGGACCACAGATCTACGCCTCGGAGAACCCGGCCGCCTGGACGCTCAGTTACGGCCTCGAATCTTTCAAGGGCGCGCACCACACCGACTGGAACCTGACCATGGCCGCGACCGTTCTGGTCATGGCCCCCGTGATCGCCGTCTTCTTCTTCGCCCAGAAGGCATTCGTCGAGGGCGTCACACTGACCGGAGTAAAGGGCTGACATGAAGCTCGCAGTAGTGGGTGGCGGGTCCACCTACACCCCTGAACTGATCGACGGATTCGCCCGGCTGCGGGACACGCTGCCGATCGAGGAGCTGGTGCTCGTCGACCCGGCGGCCGACCGCCTGGAGCTGGTCTCCGGCCTCGCCCGGCGGATCTTCGCCAAGCAGGACCACGCCGGGAAGATCACGACGACCACCGACATCGACGCGGGCGTCGCCGGCGCCGACGCGGTCCTGCTCCAGCTGCGCGTCGGCGGACAGGCCGCGCGCAACCAGGACGAGACCTGGCCGCTGGAGTGCGGCTGCGTCGGCCAGGAGACCACCGGCGCCGGCGGCCTCGCCAAGGCGCTGCGCACCGTGCCGGTCGTCCTGGACATCGCCGAGCGGGTCCGCCGCACCAACCCGGACGCCTGGATCATCGACTTCACCAACCCGGTCGGCATCGTCACCCGCGCCCTCCTCCAGGCCGGGCACAAGGCCGTCGGCCTGTGCAACGTGGCGATCGGCTTCCAGCGGAAGTTCGCCCGGCTGCTGGAGGTGGAGCCGGGCCAGGTGCACCTCGACCACGTCGGGCTCAACCATCTGAGCTGGGAGCTGGGGGTGCGCCTCGGCGGCCCGGACGGCGAGAACGTCCTGCCGAAGCTGCTCGCGGAGCACGGCGACGCCATCGCGGACGACCTCCACATGCCACGGAAGCTGGTGGACCGGCTCGGCGTCGTCCCCTCCTACTACCTGCGCTACTTCTACGCCCACGACGAGGTGGTGAGGGAGCTCGGCACGAAGCCGTCGCGGGCCGCCGAGGTCGCGGCGATGGAGAAGGAACTGCTCGCGATGTACGGCGACCCGGCGCTCGACGAGAAGCCCGAGCTGCTCGCCAAGCGCGGCGGCGCGTTCTACTCCGAGGCGGCCGTGGACCTGGCGGCCTCGCTGCTGGGCGACGGCGGCTCCCCGGTCCAGGTGGTCAACACGTACAACAACGGGACCCTGCCGTTCCTCCCGGACGACGCGGTGATCGAGACGCAGGCCCGGGTCGGCCGCGACGGGGCCACGCCGCTGGCCGTCCCGGCGCTGGACCCGCTGTACGCCGGTCTCATCGCGAACGTCACGGCGTACGAGGACCTCGCCCTGGAAGCCGCGCTGCGCGGGGGCCGGGACCGGGTCTTCAAGGCGCTGCTCGCCCACCCGCTGATCGGTCAGTTCGACTACGCCGAGGGCCTCACCGACCGGCTGATCGCGCACAACCGGGAGCACCTGGCGTGGGCGTGAACGTGTCGGTCGTCGCCATCGACGCGGGCAACAGCAAGACCGATGTGGCACTGATCGGCGAGGACGGCACGGTGCTGGCCACGGCACGCGGCGGCGGTTTCCAGCCGCCCGTGATCGGGGTGGAGGCCGCGATCGACGTGCTGGCCGGGGTGCTGGAGCGGGCGGTCGCGGAGCTGCCGGCTCCGCCCGTCCTCTCCGGTCATGTCTCGGCGTGCCTGGCCAACGCCGATCTGCCGGTCGAGGAGGCCGAGTTGGCCGCCGCACTGGGGGCGCGTGGGTGGGGCTCCTCGGTGGAGGTGCGCAACGACACCTTCGCGATCCTGCGCGCCGGGGTGGACGAGCCCCGGGGCGTCGCGGTGGTGTGCGGGGCCGGGATCAACTGCGTGGGCATGACCCCGGACGGGCGGACCGCCCGCTTCCCCGCGATCGGACGGATCTCCGGTGACTGGGGCGGCGGTTCGGGGCTCGCGGAGGAGGCGCTGTGGTTCGCCGCGCGCGCCGAGGACGGGCGGGGCGAGGCTTCGGAGCTGGCCCGCGCGCTGCCGCGCCACTTCGGGCTCGACTCGATGTACGGGCTGATCGAGGCGCTGCACCGGGGCGCGATCCCGCTGGGGCGGCGGCACGAGCTGACGCCGGTGCTGTTCGCGACGGCGGAGGCCGGGGATCCGGTGGCGGCCGCGCTGGTGAAGCGGCAGGCGCACGAGGTGGTGGCGATGGCCTCGGTCGCGCTGGACCGCCTCGATCTGCTGGAGGAGGAGGTTCCGGTGCTGCTCGGCGGCAGTGTGCTGGCCGCGCGGCACCCGCAGCTCAACGACCGGATCGCCGCGCTGCTGGCGGCCCGCGCCCCGAAGGCCGAGGTGCGCGTCGTGTCCGAGCCGCCGGTGCTGGGCGCGGCGCTGCTGGGCCTGGACCGGACGGGCGCGGGTCCGGAGGTCCACCGGAGGCTGCGCGCGCGGTACGCCTGAGGGTTCCGGTGCACCGCTCGTCGGGGAAACGCCGGGGAAACGTCCCTCCACGCAGACCGCGTGGGGGGACGCTTCTCGTTCGTTCCTCGTTCCTGCCTCGTTCCTTCCTCGTACGGGTGAACGACTGGCGTACGAGGGGCGCGAGGGAACCGATCGGGCTTCTGGAACGTGTACCTGATGGGAAGTCCGTTCGCTTATGGGGATGTATCCGGGCACGTTGTGCTGCTTGCCTTGATCGGCCGCGTCCGCCCTGATCGAATGCGGGGACTGATGACGGGGACGGGACGGGGACCCAACTGTCAGTGACCGAGGGGGAGGTCGAGTGACACACCCGCCGAGCGGCGGCTCGCAGACGTCGCGTACGCCGGACCCGGTGTCCGGGCACGTCGCCGTGCCCGCACAGCGCACCACGTGGACCGCGCAGGCGCAGCGCCTGCGCGCCGTGGCGACCACCGAGCCCGGCCGGCTCCAGATCATCGGGGCCGTTCTGGCCCTGCTGGTCGTCGCGTTCGGCGCGGTGACCACGCTGGAGATGGCGCAGCGGGCCTCCTCGGCCGACGACGTGGTCAGTCGCAGCCAGCCGCTCAGCGCCGACGCGGCGGACATCTACCGCTTCCTGGCGGACGCGGACACCACGGCGGCCAGCGGGTTCCTCGCGGGGGCGCAGGAGCCGGAGGCGGTGCAGGAGCAGTATCGGAAGGACATCGAGGAGGCGGCCCGGCTGCTGGTGAAGGCGTCGGGGAGCACCGACTCCGCCAGTGCGTCCAGCCGTGAGATAGCCACCCTCAACAAGCTGCTCCCGGTGTACACGGGCCTGATCGAGCGCGCCCGAGCCAACAACCGCCAGGGCCTCCCGCTGGGCGGCGCCTATCTCCGGTACGCGAACCAGAAGATGACCGGCGAGATGCTCCCCGCAGCCGAGCGGCTGTACGCGGCGGAGACGGGCCGGTTGGAGAGCGACTCGGCCGACGCCCGGCAGTGGCCGCTGTGGTCGATCGGGGCCGGGATCGTCGTGCTGGGGGCGCTGGGGTGGATGCAGTGGCGCACCTACCGCCGGACGAACCGGGTGCTGAACCACGGGCTGCTGGCGGCGACGGCCGCCGCATCGGTGGTGGTGCTCTGGCTGGCCGTGGGGCACACGGTGGCGCGCTCGGAGCTGCGGTCGGCGATGGTGCACGGTCAGGAGTCGCTGGACGTCCTCAACGACGCCCGGATCAACTCCCTGAAGGCGCGCGCCAACGAGAACCTCACGCTGGTGGCGCGGGGCGCGGTGCTGACGCCCGACGGCTCCGCCGACCAGTACGAGGCGGACTACAGCTCGGGGATGAAGGCGCTGAAGGCGCAGCTGGAGAAGGCCGAGCGGCTCGCGGACGACGACAGCGGGAGCGCGCCGGTGGCCACGGCGGCGGAGGGCGTGGCGCAGTGGCAGGCGCGGCACCGCGAGGCCCGGGCCACGGACGACCGGGGCGACTACGACGGCGCGCTGGCGCAGATCATCGGGGCGGAGAAGTCCACCGGGCAGTCCTTCCAGCAGGTGGACGCCGCGCTGGAGAAGGCGCTCGCCCATGAGCAGGGCGAGTTCACCTCGGCGGCGAAGGACGGGCGCGGGGCCCTGCGGGGCCTGCCGACCGGGGCCGCGGCCCTGGCGGTGCTGGGGGCCGTCGCCGTGATCGTCGGGGTCAACCGCAGGCTCTCGGAGTACCGGTGAGAGGGGCAGCGATGAGCAGGTCCGAGGACCGGCCCGGGCGCGGCGGCCTGCGCGGCTGGGGCGGGGTGACGGGGATGGCGGTGGCGTGCGCGGTCACCGCCGCGGTCACGCTGCTGCCGCTGGCCCACCACGACGGCGGATCGGCCGGGGCGGGCACGTCGGGCGGGGTCGTGACGGCCGACCGGACCAGGGCGGATGCGTGCACGGAGCCGGAGGCGAGCCTGCCCGCGTCCGGCGCCGACGGGCCGAGCATCGACAAGATCAAGGAGCGCGGCAAGCTGATAGCGGGCGTCGACCAGAACAGCTTCCGCTGGGGCTACCGCAATCCGGAGAGCGGGGATCTGGAGGGGTTCGACATCGATCTGGTGCGGGCCATCGCCGACGACCTCCTGGGCGACCCGGACGCGGTGATCTTCCGGGCCATCCCGACCAACCAGCGCATCGCCGCCCTGGAGAACGACCGGGTCGACGTCGTCGTGCGGACGATGACGATCAACTGCAAGCGGCTTGAGCAGGTCTCCTTCTCCACCGCGTACTTCCAGGCCGGGCAGCAGGTGCTCGCGCCCAAGGAGTCTCCGATCACCGGCTACGACGCCTCGCTGAAGGGCAAGCGGGTCTGCTCGGCCGAGGGCTCCACGGCGTATGAGGCGCTGGAGGGGAGGTCCTTCGGGGCGCTCTTCAAGGACGACTTCGACGGCACCGAGCGCGACCCGGACCGGCTGACCGTGCCCAACCAGCTGGACTGCCTGGTGCGGCTCCAGCTCGGCGAGGTCGACGCGGTCGTCACGGACAACGCCCTGGCGGCCGGGCAGGCGGCGCAGGACCCGGCGGTGGAGCTCAAGGGGAAGGATCCGTTCACCACGGAGTACTACGGCGTCGCCACGAAGAAGGGCTCCGACGATCTGGTGGCCCGGGTCAACAAGGTCCTCGTCGACTACCGGGCGGGCGGCAAGGACAGCGCCTGGATGCGGTCCTACGAGAAGTGGCTGGCGACCGGCCTGCCCGGGATCACCGCACCGCCCGCCCCCAAGTACCGCACCGACTGACCCGGTGACATCGCGGCACCCGCGCCGCGGCACCGTGCACCACAGCAGCGAACCGACCGGAACGAGCGGACCGGAGCAGACCGAAGCAGACCGATCCCGCGGGCCCACCGGCCCCGCGGGGAGAGCGGAGAGGTGATCGATGGGCGTCGCGGGATCCTTCCCCAGCTTCGCGGGGAGGCCCCCCGGACCGGTCATGGACCGGGAGGAGGCGGACCGTGCGCTGGCCCGGCTCGGGGCGGAGCACGAGGCCATCGAGACCTCGCTCCTCGCGCTCCAGGACCATGCCGGGCGCCGGCTCCTGGAGGGCGCCGAGCTGACCGGCGTCACCCGGGAGCGCTGGGCCGCCACCGAGCAGTCGATCACCCGCCTGTGGGGGTACTTCGACGCGTACGCGGGGGCGCTGTCCGAGGCCCGCGAGATCCGTGCGCGCCGCCGCCACCCCAACCGGGAGGACCTCTCCGCGCTGACCGAGCTGCTGCGCGGCGAGTCGGTCACGGTCGCCAACCCGGGTGCGGTGCCGCCGCCTTCGGCCGACGGCCCGGCCCGGCTCTCCGAGCGGTTCTCGCTCCAGGAGCTGGTCGCCCGGATGAACGAGCTGTACGCCAGGTCGCTGGACATGGTCGTCGCCTCCGACTCCGTCTGGTCGGCGCTGCCCGCCCGTATCGACCTGCTCGCGGCCGAGCTGCACCGGACGCGTTCGCTGGCGCACTCGGTGGGGGTGCGGCCCGGGGAGCATCCGGCCGGGGACGATCTGGCGGAGATCACCGAGGAGCTGACGACGCTGCGGGTGCAGGTGATCTCGGACCCGCTGGCGTTCTGGCTGCCGGGTCCTGGCAGCGCCGCGCCCGGCGGCGGCCGCCCCGAC
Organism: Streptomyces globisporus C-1027; assembly: GCF_000261345.2. Classification (NCBI taxonomy): domain Bacteria; kingdom Bacillati; phylum Actinomycetota; class Actinomycetes; order Kitasatosporales; family Streptomycetaceae; genus Streptomyces; species Streptomyces globisporus. The sequence continues at coordinate 2,577,852 of NZ_CP013738.1, forward strand.
ACCTCGCGCTACGACCGGGCCGCCCGCGCCCTGGAGGACGTACGGCGCGAGATCGAGGCGGTGCTCGCGGTACGGCAGGACGCGGAGGCGCGCCTGGTGCGGCTGCGGGACGTGCTCTCGCGGGCCGACCGCACCCTGACGGAGGCGCGGGCGGCGCGCGGCGAGGTGCTGGCGAAGATCGCCGCATCCGAGGTGCCCGCGGTCAGCGGTCCGCCGACCGCTCTCCAGGAGCGTCTGGCGGCCGCGTCGGAACACCGCAGGCACGCCCAGTGGCACCGGCTGTCGCCGCTGCTGGAGTCCCTGGAGCAGGAGGCCGAGGACGAACTGCTGCGTGCCCGTGAGTCGTTGACCTCGGTGACCGCGCCGCTGGCGGTCCGTGCCGAGCTGCGCGGCCGGCTCGACGCGTACAAGGCGAAGGTGGCCCGGCACGGCCTGGCGGAGGACCCGCTGCTGATCGAGCGGTACGACGCGGCGCGCCGCATGCTGTGGAGTGCGCCGTGCGATCTGCGGGTCGCCGAGCAGGCCGTCCTGCGTTACCAGCACGCGGTCGCGGAGTCGCTGCCGTCGCGCCGGCCCGACGGACCGCAGGGTGGGCAAGGCGCGGGCGAACAGGGGGAATCACGATGAGTACGCAGTGCCAGCGCCCCGCGTGCGAGGGCGACTACGAGGACATGGGCGGCGGTGAGCTGTACTGCGACACCTGCGGTCTGGCTCCGGTCGTCTCGCCGACGGGGATGGTCTCCTCGCCGCCGACCGGGATCGCCGGGGGTGGCCGGGCGAGCAGCCGGGACAGTGCCTCGCAGCGCTCCGGCTCCCGTGCCTCCGCGCGGTCCTCGTCCCGTTCGTCGACCTCGCGCCGTTCGGTCTCCGGCCGGCTGTCGCGTTCGCTGTCCGGGGCGTCGACCTCCCGTTCGGTCTCGGTGCGCTCCTCCGGCTCGACGTCGGCGGCCTCGGCCCGGGGGCGGCTCGGCGTGGGTCTGGTGGAGGTCCCGGACGTCCCCCGGCCCGATCCGCGTACGGCGGTGATGGAGCGGGCGGAGGTGCCCGAGCGCAAGCGGTTCTGCTCGCGTTCGGACTGCGGGGCCCCGGTGGGCCGTTCGCGCGGTGAGCGGGAGGGCCGCACCGAGGGGTTCTGCACCAAGTGCGGCCACCCGTACTCCTTCGTGCCGAAGCTGAGCGGCGGCGACATCGTGCACGGCCAGTACGAGGTCGTGGGCTGCCTGGCGCACGGCGGTCTCGGCTGGGTGTATCTCGCGGTGGACCGGGCCGTCTCCGACCGCTGGGTGGTCCTCAAGGGCCTGCTGGACACCGGCGACCAGGACGCGATGGCCGCCGCGATCTCCGAGCGCCGCTTCCTCGCCGAGATCGAGCACTCCAACATCGTGCGGATCTACAACTTCGTCGAGCACCTGGACCAGCGCACCGGCTCCCTCGACGGCTACATCGTCATGGAGTACGTCGGCGGCAAGGCCCTCAAGGAGATCGCCAACGAGCGCCGCACCCCGGCCGGGAAGCGTGACCCGCTGCCGGTGGAGCAGGCCTGCGCGTACGGGATCGAGGCGCTGGAGGCGCTCGGTCATCTGCACAGCCGCAATCTGCTCTACTGCGACTTCAAGGTCGACAACGCGATCCAGACCGAGGACCAGCTCAAGCTGATCGACATGGGCGCGGTGCGCCGGATGGACGACGACGAGTCCGCGATCTACGGCACGGTCGGCTACCAGGCCCCCGAGGTGGCGGAGCTGGGCCCGTCGGTCGCCTCCGACCTGTACACGGTGGCCCGGACGCTGGCGGTCCTCACCTTCGACTTCCAGGGGTACACGAACGTCTTCGTGGACTCGCTGCCGGACCCGGACACCATCGAGGTGTTGCGCACCTACGAGTCGTTCTACCGGCTGCTGGTGCGGGCCACCGACCCGGACCCGGCCCGCCGGTTCGGCTCCGCCGCGGAGATGGCCGAGCAGCTGACGGGGGTGCTGCGGGAGGTCGTGGCGCTGCAGACCGGCCGGCCGCGCCCGGCCCTGTCGACGCTGTTCGGCGCGGAACTGCGCGTGGTCGACACGGAGTTGTTCGCCCCGCAGACGGACGACGTCTCGCAGCTGGGCGGCCGGGACACCGGCTCCGCGCGGGGCGGGACGCTGGGCCGCCGCAAGGGCCGCGGTGGTCAGCCGGCCGGCATTCCCGCGCAGGCCGGCGCGGGGCAGGTCCACGGCGGTGCGGCTCCGGTCGCGCCGGGGGCCGTGACGTCCGCGGTGGCCGGGGCGCTGCCGGTGGGCGCGCAGCCGTCCGGCCCGGCGGGGGGTCACGCGGCGGGCGCCGCTCCCCTGGCCGTGCCGCCGACCCATGTCCGGGGCTCCGCGCCGGGCGGCGGGGCGCCGCCCCCGTACGCTCCCCCGGCGCACGCTCCTGTTCCGGCGCCCCGGGCGCCCGGCCAGGCCCCGGTCGCCGCCCCCGGCCCGTACGCCACCGGTCCCTCGGCCGGACCGTACGTCCAGACCGCCCCGGCCGGACCGTACGGCCCCGGCGGGGGTGTCCGGCTCGCCCCGTTCGACGCCCCGGCCACCGCGTTGGCGCTGCCGGTCCCGCGGGTCGACGCGACGGACCCGAACGCCGGTTTCCTCGCGGGTCTGATGGCCTCCGCCCCGGCCGAGCTGATCACCGCCCTGGACACGGTCCCCGTCCCCTCGCTGGAGACCCGGCTGCGGGAGCTGCGGGCCCGGCTGGAGATGCGGGAGCCGGATGCGGCCGCCCGTGCGCTGACCACCCTGGAGGGTGAACACGCGGACGACTGGCGGGTCGTCTGGTATCGGGGCGTCACCTCGCTGGTGACCGGCGACCACGAGACGGCGGCGCTCTCCTTCGACGCGGTCTACGACGCGTTCCCCGGGGAGATGGCGCCCAAGCTGGCGCTCGGGATCTGTGCGGAGGTGCTGGGCCAGCTGGACAACGCCGCCGAGTACTACCGCCTGGTGTGGGCGACCGATCCCGGGTTCGTCAGCGCCGCGTTCGGCCTGGCCCGGGTGCAGATCGCCGCCGGGGAGCGGGGTGCAGCGGTGAGCAGCCTGGAGTCGGTGCCGGAGGCCTCGATCCACTACACGGCGGCACGGGTCGCCGCCGTCCGGGCGCGGCTGCGCGAGCGCTCGCACCGGGAACCGCTGCTGACGGATCTGTCGGCCGCCGGGGGCCAGGTGACCGCTCTGGACGCCTTCGGTCTGGACCCGGTGCGGCGCGAGCAGTTGTCGACGGAGGTACTGGGCAAGGCGCTCGACTGGGTACTCTCCGGTAGTCCCGGTGTCCCGGGGCCGGGCGGACCGGCCGCCGGTCCGCCGGATGCACGGAAACTGCTCGGCGCCGAACTGACCGAGCGGGGACTGCGGTTCGGGCTGGAACGCTCGTACCGGATGCTCGCCCGGCTCGCGCAGCGGGGCGACGAGAGGATCGAACTGGTGGAGCGGGCCAACCGTTTCCGCCCCCGGACGTGGGTGTGAAGATGTCTCAGAGCCACCAGCAGCCCGCCCTGTCGAAGTGCCCCGGCTGCGACGAACCGCCGGCCGCGGGTGACCTGTTCTGCGGGGCGTGCGGCTACGACCTCTCGGCCGTGCCCGCGCGCGCGGGTGACCGGCCCACGATGGCCATCACCGTGCCCCCGGCCGCGTCGGGGTCCGAGGCAGTGCGGTGGCCCGCCGCCGCGGAGACCGACAGTTCGGACGTGCCCGCGCCCGTGCACCGTCCGTCGGACCTGCCGGGGACGGACTCGGGCGGCAGGCCCCTGGCGGACCAGGAGCAGCAGCGGGAACAGGCCCAGGAGCCGAGTGCGGCGGCCGGGCAGGGCGCGCCGACAGGGCCCAGGCCGGGGCCCGTCGGCGGTCCTGAGCCGTCGGCCGTTCCGGTGCGCCACGACGACCGGGCGGAGCCGGGCGGTGCGGAGCACTCCGGTGACTTCGCGCTGGCCGCGCCCGATCCCCGTACGGCCGAGCACACCGCGGCGGCCGCCGCTCCCACCGCCGGGGGGAAGGTCTGTGTGGCCTGCCGCTCCGGCCGGGTGGACCCCGACGGCTACTGCGAGAACTGCGGGCACGCCCAGCCCCGTGAGCGCGACCACATGGAGCAGGAGCTCGGCTCGGTGGCCGCGGTGAGCGACCGGGGCCTGCGCCACCACCGCAACGAGGACTCCTTCGCGGTGTCCTCGACCGCGCTGCCGGACGGTTCGCCCGCCGTGGTCGCGATCGTCTGCGACGGCGTCTCCTCCGCGAGCCGCCCCGACGAGGCGTCGGCCGCCGCCGCGAACGCCGCCAACGAGTCGCTGCTGGCGTCCCTGCCGCGCGGCACGCATCCACAGCAGGCGATGCACGAGGCGATCGTCGCCGCGTCCGAGGCGGTCAACGCCCTGGCGCAGGAGCCGGCCGGGGCGATGGAGCACGACGCGCACCGCCACCAGAACGCCCCGGCCTGCACCCTGGTCGGCGCGGTCATGGCGGGCGAGCTGCTGATCGTCGGCTGGGTCGGCGACAGCCGGGTCTACTGGGTGCCCGAGGACCGGAGCCGGCCGACCGCCCGGCTCACCGAGGACGACTCCTGGGCCGCGCAGATGGTGGCGGCCGGCCTGATGAACGAGGCGGAGGCGTACGCGGACGAGCGCGCCCACGCCATCACCGGCTGGCTCGGCGCCGACGCGTACGAACTGGAGCCGCACACCGCCGCGTTCAAGCCGGACCGGCCGGGCCTGGTCGTCGTGTGCACGGACGGCCTGTGGAACTACGCCGAGTCCGCCGAGGAGATGGCCGCCGCGGTCCCGGACGACGCCCAGGAACACCCGTTGCGCGGCGCCCAGGTGCTCGTCGGACACGCGCTCGACGGCGGGGGCCACGACAACGTAACCGTGGCACTTCTGCCGTTCGCCGTCCGGCCGCAAGGGGCAGGATCGGCCTGCGAAACCGTTTGAGCCTCAAGGAGCCGACCAGATGGCCAACTTCTCCAAGTCGCAGGTGCCGCAGTTCTCCGTCGAGGTGTACCAGAACGAGTTCCTGCCCGAGGGCGGCCGTGAGGTCAACGCGATCGTCACCGTGACCTCGACCGGCGGCGGCACCACCGGCGGAATACCGCTGGCGGACGCGGCGCCCGCGTACGGGGCCGGGCAGGGGCCCGGCGCGGCCGTGGTGCTGATGGTCGACTGCTCGGGCTCGATGGACTACCCGCCGACGAAGATGCGCAACGCGCGCGACGCGACGGCCGCGGCCATCGGCACCCTGCGCGAGGGGACCCGATTCGCGGTGGTCGCCGGAACGCATGTGGCCAAGGACGTCTATCCGGGCAACGGCCGGCTCGCGGTCGCCGACGCGCAGACGAAAGCGCAGGCCAAGGAGGCCCTGCGGAAGCTGAGCGCGGGCGGAGGCACCGCGATCGGCACCTGGCTGCGGCTGGCGGACCGGCTGCTGAACTCGGCCGACGTCTCCATCCGGCACGGCATCCTGCTGACCGACGGCCGCAACGAGCACGAGTCGCCCGAGGACCTGCGGGCGGCCATGGACTCGTGCGCGGGCCGGTTCACCTGCGACGCCCGCGGGGTCGGCACCGACTGGGAGGTGAAGGAGGTCACCGGCATAGCCGCCGCCCTCCTCGGCACGGCCGACATCGTCGCCGACCCCGCGGGGCTGGCCGCGGACTTCACGCACATGATGGAGAACGCCATGGGCAAGGAGGTCGCGGACGTCGCGCTGCGGCTCTGGACCCCGGTGGGCGTGGAGATCCGGTTCGTGAAGCAGGTCGCACCGACCGTCGCCGACCTGACCGCCCGGCGCACCGAGGCGAACGCCCGGGCCGGGGACTACCCGACCGGTTCCTGGGGCGACGAGTCCCGCGACTACCACGTGTGCGTCCTGGTGCCGGAGGCCGGGATCGGCCAGGAGATGCTGGCGGCCCGGGTCTCGCTGATCCTGCCCGGCCCCGCGGGCGCGGGCACGCCGCAGACGCTGTCGCAGGGGCTCGTACGGGCCGTGTGGACGGACGACATGGTGGCGTCGACCTCGATCAATCCGCAGGTCGCGCACTACACGGGGCAGGCGGAACTGGCACAGGTCATCCAGCAGGGGCTGGACGCACGCAAGTCGGGCGACTTCGACGGCGCGACGGCGAAGCTGGGCCGTGCGGTGCAGCTGGCGTCGGCGTCCGGGAACCAGGACACCGCGAAGCTGCTTTCGAAGGTGGTCGACGTCGTCGATGCCGCGACAGGTACTGTGCGACTGAAGGCGAAGGTCGCGGAAGCGGACGAGATGACCCTCGAAACGCGCTCCACCAAGACCGTTCGCGTCAAGAAGTAGCACAATTCGATCGCCTCGCGGTCAAGGCACCGCGACCGACAGCATGCGGCCTCCGCGGCCGGTAGAGGAGAGGGGGAAGCGCCGACATGCCGACCTGCCCGAACGGACACCAGTCGGGTTCCGAGGACTGGTGCGAGGTCTGCGGACACCGCATGACGACCGGCGGTGCGCCCGCGGGCGCGGTGCCCCCGCCGCCTCCTCCGCCGCCCGCGCCCGGTTACGGCTACCCGCAGCCGGGTTCCGGCACCGGTGGCGGACAGCCCACCATGCAGGCGGAGCTCTGCCCGCAGTGCCGTACGCCGCGTGAGGCGATGGCGCCGTTCTGCGAGGAGTGCCGCTGGAACTTCCTCACCAGCACGGCGACCTCCTACACCCCGCTGGCCCCGCAGCACAGCACGCCCAGCGGCCCGCCGCCCGGCCTCAACCTGCCGCCCGGCTTCCAGGCGCAGGGCCCCGGCGGTCAGCCCGGCCCCGGCGGTCCTGGTGGCCCCGGCGGTCAGCCCGGTCCTGGTGGTCCCGGTGGTCCCGGTGCGCAGGGCGGTCCGCCCGGCGCGCCTCAGCAGCGCGACCCGTTCGACTACCAGGGCTCGCGGCCCTCGCAGATGAACCGTCCCGCCGAGCCGCTCACCCCGGAGCAGAACGGTCCGCAGGGGAACAGCGGTCCGCAGGGGAACGGTGGCCAGGGCGGTCCTCCGCAGTCGTTCCAGCAGGGTCCCCCGCCGTCCGCGTTCCAGCAGCAGGGCGCGCCGTCGGCGCGTTCGCCGTTCGAACCGCAGCAGTCGGCTCCGTCGCCGTTCGAGCCCCAGCAGGCCTCGCCCTTCGCGCCGCCGCAGCAGCATCAGCAGTCGGCGCCGCCCGCGCCTCCGCAGTCGTCGGGGCATGCCGGCGGCGGGGACGACTGGATGCTGTCGCCGCCCTCCCAGGCGCAGCCGCCCCAGCAGTTCCAGCAGCCGGGTCCCCACCAGGGCCAGGGCCAGCCAGGTCACCCGGGCCAGGGCCAGGGTCATCAGCAGCACGGGCAGGACCAGGGGTACGACCAGGGTCAGCAGCACGGTGTGCCCGGCCAGGGCAGGCCGCAGCAGCCCGCCACGTGGACCGCCGTGATCGCCCCTGACCGTGCGTACTTCCTCGCGATGATGCAGCGCAGCGGCCCCGAGGCGACCGGGCTGAACCTGCCCGCGTACTCCCCGGAGCAGCGCCTTCCGCTCACCGGCAGCCAGGTCACCATCGGTCGTCGCCGGCAGAGCACCGGCGAGTCCCCGGACGTCGATCTGTCGGTGCCCCCGGAGGACCCGGGCGTCTCGCACCAGCACGCGGTGCTGGTGCAGCAGCCCGACGGCGGCTGGGCGGTCGTCGACCAGAACTCCACCAACGGCACCACGCTGAACGGCGCCGAGGAGCCGATCCAGCCCTACGTCCCCGTGCCGCTCCAGGACGGCGACCAGGTGCACGTCGGGGCCTGGACGACGATCACGGTCCGCCGGGACTGATACCGCCGGGCCGGCACGCGCGGGAGCCAAGCACACACCGGGCCCGCGCAGAAGCCCGACCACACGCCGGGCCAGGCAGGACGCCGGTGCTCGCCGCCCCCGTTCACCGACCGGCGGCGAGCGGCCAGGTGTAGGGGCCCTGCGGATCGTCGAGCCAGGCCCACTGCCGGCCCTGGCCGACCGTGATGCCGTACCTCTCCCGCTGCGGGCGCCCCTCGCGCTCCCAGAGGGAGAGGGCCTCGTGCGGATCGAGGGTGCCCGCGGTCAGCGTCAGGAGGAACCGGAACAGGTCGTCCCCGGCCACCCGGCGCGGCAGTCCGCCGAGGTGCGGCAGCCCGTCGGCCAGCGGCAGCGCCCCGCGCAGGGGCACGAAGTACGCCGGGGTGTGCAGAAAGTGCCCCTCGGCGCGCGGTCCGTGCGCCGTCGCGCGGACCTCCAGCAGGACCAGGCCGGTGGCGAGCGGCGCGAGGACCAGCGCCCCCGGACGGCACTGTTCCGGCCAGCTCTGCGGTACGGAGGGCAGGGTGCAGGTCGCGATGATCCGGTCGTACGGGGCGCGCTCGGGGCAGCCCAGGGCGCCGTCGCCGGTGATCACCGTCGGGTGGTACCCGGCCGCGGCGAGGTGGGCGCGGGCCGACTCCGTGATCTCCGGGTCCAGATCGACGCTGGTCACGGCGGGGTCCCCGAGCCGGTGGGCGAGCAGGGCCGCGTTGTAGCCGGGGCCGGTGCCGATCTCCAGGACCGTGTGTCCGTCCGCCACATCGAGGGCGTCGAGCATCAGGGCCATGAGGGACGGCTGGCTGGAGGACGAGACGAGTTCGCCGTCCTTGAGCCAGGTGGCCAGCGCCCCGTCCGCGTACACCCCGTGCAGCCAGCGTGAGCGTTGCCCGGGGTCGGCGCCCTCGGCCCCGAGGCGTTCGTAGCCCCCGATCCCGTGCACGTAGAAGAACGGCACGAACAGATGGCGGGGCACCTCGGCGAAGGCGGTGCGCCAGGCGGGATCGGTGAGTCCGCCCCGCGCGACGATCTCCCGCACGAGGGCGTCCCGCGCCGCGTCGGCCTCGGCGTCGGGAGCGGATGGGGAGGGGCCCTGCCGGTGTGCACCCATGTCTCCACTGTCCTGCGCCGGAGGCGTGGGGGCGAGAGGGGAAGCGCACGGCCGGATACCGGACGTTGGTCCTAGGACCGCTGACCTCGGGCGGTGCGTCTGCGACCATGGACGGGTGACTGAGATTCCGCGCGACACGCTTCAGGAGCAGACCTTCTACGAGCAGGTCGGCGGCGAGGCGACCTTCCGGCGCCTGGTCCACCGCTTCTACGAGGGCGTGGCGGGCGACGAGCTGCTGCGGCCGATGTATCCGGAGGAGGATCTGGGCCCGGCCGAGGAGCGGTTCGCGCTGTTCCTGATGCAGTACTGGGGCGGCCCGCGCACCTACAGCGACCACCGGGGCCACCCGCGGCTGCGGATGCGGCACGCGCCGTTCCGGGTGGACCGCGCGGCCCACGACGCCTGGCTCGCCCATATGCGGGTCGCGCTGGACGAGCTGGGGCTCGCGCCCGAGCACGAGCGGCAGCTGTGGGACTACCTGACGTACGCCGCCGCCTCGATGGTCAACACCGCGGACTGACCGCTTCCGGACGTCGGCGGATCACCGACCGGCGACCACGTGAACGTTCTGTGACCGCACGCCTCCGGAATTCGACGCTCCACCTCCGGATAACGATCACGATCGCATCAAGGTGCGCCTGTAAGCGGTTACCGAAACCCAGGTGCCTCTGAAAGCATCACCGGTACGTCGGGGGGCGTGCGCATGCGGTGTTTCCGGGGCTGGGGGATCAGGTGACGGGTTTCGTCCTTCTGCGGGTGCGGGCTCATCGCCTGTTGCTCTCCGCGGCCGTCCTCGCCGTCCTGCTGACCACCTCCGTCCTGGCCGCGCTCACCGCGTTCTCGGGTTCCGTCGGGGACGCGGCCCTGCGCCACACGCTCACCCACCGGTCGGCCGCGGCCGCCGCTCTCGTCGTGTCCGCGTCGGTCGACCACGAACAGCGCGCGGAGGCCGACGAGGCCGTCCGCACAGCCTCCCGAGACGCCTTCGACGGGCTGCCCGTGACCGTGGGGAAGCTGGAGAGTTCGGGCTCGTACGCGCTGCCGCGGAGCCTCCAGGACCCGGCCGCCCGGCGCGGTGAACCGGATCTCACCCACTTCGCCGCCCTCGACCGCGACCGGGTGCGGATCACGGAGGGCAGGGCGCCCTCCGCCTCCGACGGCACCGGCCCCGTACAGATCGCGCTGCCCGTCGTCGCCGCCGAGGCGCTGAAGCTGAAGCCCGGCGCCCGGCTCACCGTCACCGACCGGCTGCACGACGACAAGAAGCAGCGGGTCCTGGTCACCGGTGTCTACGAGGCGGCCGACCGGTCCGACCCGTACTGGCAGTTGGACCCGCTCGGCGGGCGCGGGGTGCGCAAGCTCGCCTTCACGACGTACGGCCCGCTGCTCACCGACCCCTCGGTCCTCGCCTCGGGCGCTCTCGGCGGCGGGCAGACGTCCTGGCTGGCGGCAGCCGACTTCGCCACACTGACCACCGGCTCCATGGCGGGGCTGCGGGACGCGTCGGCCGGCGCCCCGAAGGCGCTGGCGGCCGCCCCGGTGTTCAAGGCCGGTGTCACCGCGCGGATGCCTCTGCCGACCGTGCTCGACCAGCTCGACCGGGCGCTGCTGGTCTCCCGTTCCACGCTGATGATCGTCGCGGTGCAGCTGGTACTGCTCGCCGCGTACGCCCTGCTGCTCGTGGCCCGGCTGCTGAACAGCGAGCGGGACGGCGAGCGGGAACTGCTGCGGGCCCGGGGCGGTTCGCGGGGCCGGATCACCTCGTTCGCCGCGATCGAGGCGCTGCTGCTGGCCGTGCCCGCCGCCGTGGTCGCCCCGCTGCTCGCGGGGCCGCTGACCGGGCTGCTGGCCGAGCGCAGCGCCCTGTCCCGGATCGGCCTCGACGTCGGCGCTGCCTCGACCGGAACGGTGTGGCTGGTCTCCGCGGCCGTCGCGCTGGCCTGTGCCCTGGCCGTGGTGGCCCCGTCGCTGACGGCCTGGGCGGGCGGGCGCCGGACCCGGGCCGCTTCGCTGCCGGGGCCGGTGCGGGCGGGCGCGGACCTCGGGCTGCTGCTGATCGCGGGGGTGGCGTACTGGCAGCTGGACCGGCAGGCCGGCGGCGGGGCGCTCACCGGCGACCGGGCGGGCAACCTCGGGATCGACCCTCTGCTGGTCACCGCCCCGGCCCTCGCGCTGCTCGCCGGAACGGTTCTCACGCTGCGGCTGCTGCCGCCCGCGGCGCGGCTCGCGGAACGGCGTGCGGCCAAGGGCCGGGGGCTGCCCGCGGCCCTGGCGGGCTGGCAGTTCAGCCGCCGCCCGTTGCGGGGCGCGGGTCCGGTGCTGCTGCTGGTCCTGTCGGTCGCGATGGGCATGCTGGCGATCGGACAGAGCGCCTCGTGGAACCGTTCGCAGTCCGACCAGGCCGACTTCGGCTCCGGCGCCTCGGTCCGGCTGGTGGGCGGGCACGGCAGCGGTCCGGCGTCGGCCGGGACCTACAGCGGCCTGGACGGGGTGCGGCAGGCGGCCCCCGCCCACCGGACGACGGTGGAGGCCTCCGGGGGGCGCACGGCCGAGATCCTGGCCCTGGACACCGCCCACGCGGACGAGGGGATGCTGATGCGCTCCGACCTCGCCGGCGGAAGCCCGCGCCGGGTGTTCGACACCATCGCCCCGAAGCGGACCCCGCGTCCCGGGCTCGTCCTCCCGAAGGACAGCACCCGGGTGCGGATGGACCTGCGGATCACCACGGTGTCGCCGAAGCGCTCCGAGGCCGCCCCCGGCACATCGCCGCCGGTGGTCACCGTGCTGCTGGAGGACCGCTACGGCCTCCCCTACCGGTTCCTGGCCGGCCCCGTGCCCGTGGACGGCCGCCCGGTCCCGGTGTCGTTCGCGGTGTCGGCGGCGGGCGGGCTGGCCGTGACAGGCATCGAGGTGGACGACGAACCGCCCGCCGGCCGGGCGGAGAAGCGCCGGGTCGCGGTGAGCGACGTCCGCGTGGTCACGGGATCCGGCGACGGCGAAGCGTCGGGCTCCGGCTCCCCCGCAGGATCTGAAGGCTCCGCTGGCTCCGAGGACTCCGCAGGCCAGGGACGCCCGGAACGCCCGGTCCCGGCCTCCGGATCGGTGCGCTGGGACGCGTCGATGGCGCTCACCGACCGCGGTGACAGCCGGCCGGGCACGACGCCGGTGCGCAACGGGACAGCGGGACTGCCGGACTTCACGTACGACACCGGGGTGCGCACCAAGGACACCTGGGAGCCGACCACCAGCACCCTGCGGATCACCGCCGCCCGGCCGAAGGCCGCGCCCCTCAAGGCGGTCGCGACGGACGCCTATCTGAAGAGCACGAACGCGAAGCTGGGCGACGAGATCGACCTCACCCTGGCCGGGAACACCGTCCGGGTGACCCTGGCGGACGCGGTGCGCCGGCTGCCCACCACCGGAACCGCCGAGCTGTCCGGCACCGCGGACCCGGCGCAGTACGGCGGCGCGCTGCTGCTGGACCTCAAGGCCGTCACCGAGCTCCTGGCCGGGCGGACGACGGCCACCATCGAGGCGACCGAGTGGTGGCTGAGCGCGGCCCCCGGCGACGCGCCGAAGGTCGCCGCCGCCCTGCGCGCGCTGCCGGACACCGACCCGGCCCAGGTGCTGGTCCGGGCCGAGGCCGCCCAGCAGTTGGTGGACGACCCGCTGGGGGCGGGGCCGCAGTCGGCGCTGCCCGCCGTCGCGGTGGTCGCCGCCGCGCTGGCGGCGGTCGGCTTCGCGGTCAGCGCCTCGGGCTCCCGGCGCGAACGGGCGGCGGAGCTAGGCGTGTTGCGGGCGCTCGGTGCCCCGCGCCGCCAGCTGGCCCGGATGATCGCCGCAGAACAGGGCGTGCTGATCGCCCTCGCCCTGCTGATCGGGCTCGGCATCGGCACGGTGCTGACCCGGGCCGTCGTCCCGCTCATCGTCCTGACCGGGCAGGCGGACCGGCCTGTTCCGCCGGTGCTGGTCGAGCTGCCCGCCGGGCAGGTCGCCGCGCTGCTGGCCGGGGTCGCCGCCCTGCCGCTCGTGATCGTCGCGACGATGGCGCTGCGCCGCGGGGACCCGGCGGTCACACTGCGCCACCAGGGGGACCACTGACATGAGGGACGGCAAGCGGGCGGCGAGCGCGCCCTGGATACGGACCCGGCTGCGTACCGCACCGGGCGCCGCGGTGGCCCTCGCGGTGCTGGTGCTGGTGACGGCGTTCCTCGCCGCGGCGTTCCCGCGGGCCGTGGACGCGTACGAGACGAAGGGGCTCCGCCACGACATCCGGCTGGCCGACGCGGGGCGCAGCGCCGTGGAGGTCTCCCGTCCCCAGCCCGGACTGGAACTGCCGCGGGAGCAGCGGGAGGCCGGAGTTCGGACGCCCGAGCTGAAGCGGGTCGGCGGTGCGCTCGGCAAGGCCCTGCCCGAACCGCTGCGCGCGGACATGTCGTCCGTGGCGTACGGCCTGCGCACCATGAAGCCGGTCCTGGCGACCGAGCCGTGGCTGCCGAGGCCCGACACGGTGCCGCCGCAGCTCTCGTACACGGCGCAGACGGGGCTCAAGGAGCACGCCCGGCTGGTCAAGGGGGCCTGGCCGACGACGCCCGACGCGGTGACGGCCGGCTCCCGTGCGGTGCGGGGCGCGGTCACCGAGGAGACGGCGGCCGCGCTGAACATGAAGGTCGGCTCGGCCCTCCGACTGCCCACCGCCGTCGGGGGTCCGCTGACGGTGACCATCACGGGCATCGTCGCCCCCCGTGACCCGGGCGGCAGTTACTGGTCCGCCGATCCGCTGGTGCGCACCCCGTCCCTGATCCCGGACCCCGCGAGCCCCTTCCCGCAGAACTACTGGACCGGCACCGTCCTGCTGGCCGAGGACGCCGGGCCCGCGCTCCTGGCCACCGCCACCGAACCGTCCCTGTTCTGGCGGTTCCCGCCCGCCCCCTCCGCGCTCACCGGCCCCGACGGCGCCCGGCTGACGGCCGTCGTCAACTCGCTGGAGAGCGGACCCGGGCTGCTGAAGGTGCGGGCGATCGCCGGGGACACGGCGGAGGTCCTCACCGGGCTCGGGCACATCGTGCAGGCCAACGCGCGGATGCGGGACGCGATCAGCCCCGTGATCGCGGTGGCCGCCCTCGGCATCGGCTCCGTGGCGGCCGTCGTCCTGGTGATGACGGGCGCCCTGACCGCCGCCCGCCGCAAGGCCGAACTGGCCCTGATGCGCTCGCGTGGCGGCTCGCTGCGCGGTATCGGCGGCCGTCTGCTCGCGGAGACCGCGGTGACCGTGGTGCCCGCGAGCGCGCTCGGCCTGCTCCTCGCGGTCCTGGCCGTGGGCGAGGGCCGCTGGTGGCCTGCGGCGCTGGCGGCGGCGGGCGTCGGGCTTCTCGTCTGCGTCGCGCTGCCGCTGCGGACGACGCTCCAGCACATCCGGCCCACCCTGCACGGCGCCCGCGAGGACATGGTGAGCGCCCGGCCCTCGCGTCGGCGGACCGTCGCCGAACTGACCCTGCTGGTGCTGGCGGTCGGCGCGGTGACGGCGCTGCGCCGTCGCGGTACGTCCGGGGGCGGCACCGATCTGCTGGTCAGCGGCGCTCCTGTGCTGGTCGCGCTGATCGCGGCGCTGGTGCTGGTGCGGCTCTATCCGTTGCCCCTGCGGCTCGCCGCACGCCCCATGGCCCGGCTGCGCGGGGCGATCGGCTTCCTGTCGCTGGCCCGGGCCGGACGTTCCTCGGCCGGTGGGGCGCTGCCGCTGCTGGCCCTGCTGCTGGCGCTGGCCACGGCGGCGTTCGGCGGCTCGGTGATCGCCGGGATCGGGGACGCGCGGGACGACGCGGCGCTGACGGCCGTCGGCGCGGACGCCCGGGTCAGCGGGAAGAGCGAGCGGGCGACCCTGCCCGACGAACTGGTCAGCACGGTGCGCGATCTGGACGGGGTGCGGAACGCGGCGCCGCTGCGGATCGAGTTCGGCGTGACCATGCCGGAGACGGCGGCCGGTGACGGCGGGGCGGGCAGTGGTCCGGACGACAGCGGTACGGATACGGGTCCGGGCGCGGACACCGGTGGCGGCGACGCGGCCGCGGCGAGGGCCACGACCATGGTGGGCGTCGACCCGGCCTCGTACACCCGGCTGGCCCGCACGACCGGGCTGCCGGACTTCCCGAGCGGCCTGCTGAAGGCCACCGGCCCCTCGGCCCCGCTGCCCGAGGGCGCGAAGTCCGTACCGGAGCGGGTGCTGCCGGTCATCGCCTCCCCGGCGGTGGCGGCCCGTCTGGGCAAGGAGCAGCACGCGGTCGACACCCTGTCCGGGAACTTCAAGGTCCAGGTGGTGGGGACCGTCGAGCGGGTGGCGTCGCTCGCCTCCACGAACTTCCTGATCGTCAACTCCGCCTCCCTGGAGGAGCGGGCGCCCACCACGCTGCTGCTCACCGGCGCCCCGGACCCGGGGAAGCTGCGCGCGGCGGCCGACGGGAACGACGAGGAGTTCGTCGTACAGCTGCGTTCCGAGGAGCGCGCGCGGTATGTCAACACCCCGATGCAGGCGGGGGCCGGGCGGATCTATCTGGCGGCCGTCGCGGCGGGCGCCGGATACGCGCTGCTGGCCGTCCTGCTGTCGCTGCTCCAGACCGCGCCCGAGCGCAAGACGCTGCTGGCGCGGCTGCGGACGATGGGGCTCACCACCGGGCAGGGCAGGCGGCTGCTGGCCTTCGAGGCGACCCCGCAGGCGCTGCTGGCGGCGGGCGGCGGCCTGCTCACCGGCTGGGCGACCATCGTCCTGCTCTCCCCCGGCATCGATCTGGTGCCACTCGCGCTCGCGGGCGTCGCCGGATCGGACACGAGCCCCGTCACGCTGCGCGCCGACCTCTGGTCGCTGGCGCTGCCGGCCGCCGGGGTGGTCGCGCTCGCCGCCGCGGTCGCGGGCGTGCAGGCGTGGTGGGCGAGCCGCCGCGGATCGATCACCGAACTCAGGGCAGGAGACTCCCGATGACCTCGTCCACCGAGACGGCAGGCACGCCCCGCGCGGCCGAGACGACGCTGGCGGAGCTGGAGCGGCGGGCCGCGGCCCGCCGGGACCGCCCCTCCTACGGGCACGACGCGCTGATCGCCTGCGACCGGGTGGTGCGGATCTTCACCACGGACGGGGTGGAGGTACAGGCCCTCCAGGGTCTCGATCTGCTGGTCACCGAGGGCGAGTTGATGGCCCTGGTGGGGGCGTCGGGCAGCGGCAAGTCGACGCTGATGAACATCCTGGCGGGGCTGGACGTGCCGACGGCGGGCTCGGCGAAGGTCGCGGGCTGCGATCTGCTGTCGATGGGCCCGAAGGAACGGCTGCGCTACCGGCGGGACGTGGTCGGGTTCGTCTGGCAGCAGACCGCCCGCAATCTGCTCCCGTATCTCACCGCGATCCAGAACATCACCCTGCCCATGCAGTTGCGCGGCGGGGGGAACAAGCGCGAACGGGCCGCCCGCGCCGAGTCGTTGCTCGCCATGCTCGACATCGCGGACTGCCGCGACCGGCGGCCCCAGCAGCTCTCCGGCGGGCAGCAGCAGCGGGTGGCGATCGCGGTGGCGCTGGCCAACAACCCGTCCGTGCTGCTGGCGGACGAGCCGACCGGTGAGCTGGACTCGGCCACCGGGGAGCAGGTCTTCGCCGCGTTCCGGCGCGCCAACGAGGAGTTGGGCACCTCGATCGTGATCGTCACCCATGACCAGGCGGTCGCGAACGAGGTCCGGCGTACGGTCGCCATCCGCGACGGCCGTACGTCCTCCGAGGTGCTGCGCCGTACGGAGGTGGACGCGGCGACGGGCCAGGAGTCGCAGGTGGCCCGGGAGTACGCGATGCTCGACCGGGCGGGACGGCTCCAGTTGCCCGCGGACTACACGCAGGCGCTGGGTATGGAGCACCGGGTGCTGCTGGAGCTGGAGCAGGACCACATCGGCGTCTGGCCGGACGCGCACGGCGCTCCGGAGAAGCCGGAGGGGTCTTCGGACCCGCAGGAGAAGCGGGAGAAGCAGGCGAAGTAGCGGCGGAGGCGGCCGGCCTCGCCGATCCGGCCGATCCGGCGGTCGGCCCGGTCAGCCGGGCCTCCGGTTCAGCCGGGCTCGACCGACAGGCCGAGCCCGCCGAGCCCGCCGGCCGGGTCGCGGCGCAGCGCGATCGAGCCGAAGGGCGTCCGCAGCCGCAGCCAGCCGCCCGCGGAGAGCAGCGAGACGGGGAAGTCCGGGTCGGGACGCAGGAAACCGAGGGACTGGGCGGCGTGCACGGCGCGCAGGGGCAGGTCCGTGGTGCCGACCGGCCGGGACCAGATCTCGCGCCCGATCCGGTCGCGCTCGGCGCGGGTGCGCGACTCCTCGGGCAGCGCCTCGTCCCGCGTACGGAATTCGGCGACGGCCTCGTCGAGCGCGGCGCGCAGCGCGTCGGGGGCGGGCAGCCCAGCCTGCTCCTGCCAGGGCCCCCGGGGCGGCAGGACGCCGGTCCAGGGCGGCCCGGTGACGGGCGCGGGCAGCGCACCTCCCCGCTCCCCCGGGCGCTCGACGTCGCCGTCGCCGGAGACGTCGAGGGACTCCAGCAGCTCCCCGGCCGACACCGTGACGTCGAGCGTCTCGGGGCGGGCCAGGCGGGCGGTGCGGATGGCGAGGACCTCGAAGGAGGGCGGACGGCCGAACACGGCCAGCGCGTCGCCGCCGCCCGCCTGCAACCGGACCGCGGCGGCCCGGTCGTAGTGAAGCAGCCGGCCGAGGAAGGCGGCGAGATCCGCCGCCTCCCTCGGGTCGGCGAACAGCAGCGACTGCACGGGCACGGTCATGCCGCGGCGGGCTCCTCTGCCAGGTACTGCTGGAGGAAGAGCTTCTCCTCGGCGGAGATCCGCCGGGGCCGCTCCGCCGCCAGGTCGTACGGCACGACGACGGTCGAGGCACGTACGTATACCTGCTCGGGGTCCTTGATCTCATAGGCGATCGTCAGGGACGCGGCGCCTATCTTCGTGACCCACGACTCGACGGTCACCGGCTCGTGCCGGTGGACCAGCGGCCGTACGTAGTCGATCTCGTGCCGGGCCACGACGGACCCGCCCGAGAACGACGGGGAACCGTCCCCGGGCGCCAGCCGGAACATGAAGTCGATGCGCGCCTCCTCCAGATAGCGGAGGAAGACCACGTTGTTGACGTGGCCGAAGGCGTCCATGTCCGACCAGCGCAGGGGGCAGCTGTAGAGGTGACGGGCCAAGACGATCAGCCTCGCGTGAGCTTCTTGTACGTGGCACGGTGCGGGCGGGCCGCGTCCGGGCCGAGGCGGTCGATCTTGTTCTTCTCGTACGACTCGAAGTTGCCCTCGAACCAGTACCACTTGGAGTCACCCTCGTAGGCGAGGATGTGCGTCGCGACGCGGTCCAGGAACCAGCGGTCGTGGGAGATGACCACGGCGGCACCGGGGAACTCCAGCAGCGCGTTCTCGAGCGAGGACAGGGTCTCCACGTCGAGGTCGTTGGTGGGCTCGTCGAGGAGCAGCAGGTTGCCGCCCTCCTTGAGCGTCAGCGCGAGGTTGAGGCGGTTGCGCTCACCACCGGAGAGGACGCCGGCCGGCTTCTGCTGGTCCGGGCCCTTGAAGCCGAACGCGGAGACGTAGGCGCGGGACGGCATCTCGACCTGGCCGACGTTGATGTAGTCCAGCTCGTCCGAGACGACGGCCCAGAGGGTCTTCTTCGGGTCGATGTTGGCGCGGGACTGGTCGACGTAGGAGATCTTGACCGTGTCGCCGATCTTGACCGAGCCGCTGTCGGGGGTCTCCAGGCCCTGGATCATCTTGAACAGCGTGGTCTTGCCCGCGCCGTTCGGACCGATGACGCCGACGATGCCGTTACGGGGCAGCGTGAACGACAGGTCGTCGATGAGGACCTTGTCGCCGAAGGCCTTCGAGAGGTTCTCGACCTCGACGACGATGGAACCGAGCCGGGGGCCCGGCGGGATCTGGATCTCCTCGAAGTCCAGCTTCCGCATCTTGTCGGCCTCGGCCGCCATCTCCTCGTACCGGGCGAGACGGGCCTTGGACTTGGTCTGGCGCCCCTTGGCGTTCGACCGCACCCACTCCAGCTCCTCCTTGAGGCGCTTCTGGCGCTTCTCGTCCTTGCGGCCCTCGACCTTGAGGCGGGTGGCCTTCTTGTCGAGGTAGGTGGAGTAGTTGCCCTCGTAGGGGATCGCGCGGCCGCGGTCGAGTTCGAGGATCCACTCGGCGACGTTGTTGAGGAAGTACCGGTCGTGGGTGACGGCGACGACGGCACCCGCGTACTTCGAGAGGTGCTGCTCCAGCCAGTTCACCGACTCGGCGTCCAGGTGGTTGGTGGGCTCGTCGAGGAGGAGCAGGTCCGGGGCCTCGATGAGGAGCTTGCAGAGCGCCACGCGGCGCTTCTCGCCACCGGAGAGGTTGGTGACCGGCCAGTCGCCGGGCGGGCAGCCCAGGGCGTCCATGGCCTGCTCCAGCTGGGCGTCCAGGTCCCACGCGTTGGCGTGGTCCAGGTCCTCCTGGAGCTTGCCCATCTCCTCCATCAGCGCGTCGGAGTAGTCGGTCGCCATGAGCTCGGCGACCTCGTTGAAGCGGTGGAGCTTGCCCATGATCTCGGCGGCGCCGTCCTGGACGTTCTCCAGGACGGTCTTCGACTCGTCGAGCTTCGGCTCCTGCATGAGGATGCCGACGGTGAAGCCGGGCGACAGGAACGCGTCGCCGTTGGACGGCTGCTCCAGGCCCGCCATGATCTTCAGCACCGTGGACTTACCGGCGCCGTTGGGGCCCACGACACCGATCTTCGCGCCGGGCAGGAAGTTCAGATTGACGTCATCGAGAATCACCTTGTCGCCGTGCGCTTTGCGCGTCTTGCGCATGGTGTAGATGTACTCAGCCAAGAGAAACCGTCCGGCAGCAATAGAGGTGTGGGCAGATACACCCATCTTGCCTGACACCCGCCCCCGGACGGAAACCCGTCCACCCACCGGCACCGGAACCCTGGTCACCGGGGCCCCCGGAACCGCGACGCGAGAGGGCATCCCCTCACCTCATCGCGGGCAGGTTGCCATCCATGTGACTTTCGCAATCAGCCAGGGGGATTCCATGGGAAGCGCGCTCATCGGCTTAGCCGCTGCGGTGGTCGGCGTGACAGGCACACTCATCGCCTCCGTTCTGTCGCAACGCCTCCTCGGCCGCGTCCAAGCAGAACAGTTCGAGCGCCAGCAGCAGGTGGCCGAAGCACAGTGGCATCGCGAGCAGCAAGTAGCCGAGCTGAACCGTCGACGAGACGGCTACATGCAGGTCAACGCTTCCTTTCGTCGCTACCGGACGCACCTCATCAACTTCTTGTGGACCGTACACAAGGGAGCTGTCACGCCGGAGGCTCGGGAGTCCGTCGAGGAGGCCCGACGTGATCACCACTCGGTTTTCGCGGGGGCTCAGCTCATCGCGTCCACAGCCGTTCTGGCCGAGTTGGATGAGATGACCACAGCACTGTCCGAGGTCTACCGACGGACCATGTGCCTGGAGGAGGGAAACCCCGATCCGGATGGTTCCTTCGATGACATAAGGGCAGACTTCGTCCGCCTTTGGGATCGCTGGGAGAGGATGCGCGGCATTATGCGCACCGACCTCGGCATCGGGCACGTCGTCGGCGACCCCCCGGCAACCGGAGCCTGACGGCACTGCCCCACGCCTGCCCGACGTCCCAGAACCCTTACCTGCGGGAAGCCTGGAGGGGAGGGGCTCCGGCACCGGAACCCCGGTCACCACGTGTGGACGGGTGTTCACTCACCGTCGGTGTGCGGCTTCTTCCGGCGGAGGGCGAAGACCGCGCCACCGCCCGCGACGAGCAGCCCGATGGCGACGGCGGCGAGCATCGGGGTGGCGCTGGAGCCACCCGTGGCGGCGAGGTCTCCCTCCAGACCGGACGAGGCGGCGCCGGTCGTGGCCGGGAGGGACTGCTCGGCGCTCTGCGTGCCGACGTCGTTGCCCGCGCCGCCCGCCTCCTCGCTCGCCTGCTCCAGGACGCTGCCGCTGGTGGCGCAGTCCAGCGTCCCGGTGAAGGTACGGCTGAACCCTGCGGGCCCGGTGACGGTGAAGTCGTACGCCTGGTCCTCGGCGACGGGGACGGTGACCGTGCTGGTCTCCCCGGCGGCGACGGTGTGCTCCTCACCGGCCAGCTCGAAGGTGAACGGCTCGTCGCCCCGGTTGGCGGCCGTGACGTCCACCCCGCCCTTCGCGCAGTTCTTCCGGGCGGTCACCGCCGGGGCGGCGCCGGTCTCGGCCCAGGTGGCGGTGGCCCGGGCGGAGACGGTCGACTCGCTGGAACCGGCCAGGATCTGGGTCTGGGTCCGGCCCGTCCCGGCGAAGGCCCGGCCGACCGGCACGGACGTGGTCGCCTGGACGGTCAGCGACGCGGTGCCGTCCGCGGTGTCCTTCGGCACGGCGAGGTAGAGCCGGTCCCCGTCGGACGCCTCGGTGACCGGGGCCCCCTTCTTGTCGGTGACCTGGACGCCGCTGGCAGCGGCGTCCACCGGGGGCGACACCGAGACCTGGCCCGCGGCGGTGCGGACGGTCACCGGCCCGAGCAGCTCGCCCGCCCGGCCGGAGACGGCGGCCGGCTCCAGGGTCAGCGAGGTCCGGGGCTCCTTCTCCTGGCGTGCGCTGCGCTGCAGCCAGTCGGCGAGCTTCTCCGCCTGCTTGTCCGACGCGGTGACGTCGGCGTTGTCCGAGTAGCGCCAGATGGCGACCTGGGTGCCGGCGGCGGCGGTCCGCTCCGTCAGCGGGCCGGTACCGGCCGCCTCGGCGAGCGCTGCCAGGTCGTCGACCTGCGGGTAGGAGTGCTGGAGGATCCAGCGGATCCTCCCCGCGTTCCGGTTGCCGCTGAGCGAGGTCTCGGCCCAGGGGGTCTCCAGGTACTTCGCCTGGTCCTGGGTGGGGTTGTGGAGGTCGATGCAGTAGGTCTTGAGCTTGCCGCCGCCGTCCACGGTCATCTCGAACAGTCCGGCGGGCAGTTCCTGGGTCCGGGCGGGCGCGCCGTCCTCCCCCGCGATGCGGAGCACGGCGCTGTCGAAGGTCTTGAGTCCGTCGAGCACGGCGGCCGCGCCGCCGTGATGCCGGCTGGTGTCGTCGGCCGCCGCAGGTCCGGCGCCGACGAGCGCGGCGGCCGCGACGAGACCGGAGACCAGCAGCGCGGCGACCGGGCGGAGGATCCCGCGGCCGGGGTCCGCTCCTGTCGTGCCGGACGACGCAGCGGACGCTGAAGGCGCAGAAAACACAGAATTCCCCTCCGGGCGAGGCCCTCGCGCGTGGTGCGCGTGTGGGGAATGCCTCGCCAGCAGACCCAAGTGACCCGTGAGCACTGGGAATCCTAAAGAACGGGCCGAGGTGAGTCCCCCGAACTACCCTTCGCCAACCATTCCGAATCGGAATCGTTATCGCGGGATGGCGCCCGAACGCGTCGCCGAACAGTCTTTTCAGGACACTGCGGCCATTGCGCCGACCTGTTCCCGTTCTTTCGGGGACTCCTCCGCGTCGCCGTCCGTGACGCGCTCCGGACGCTCCGTCAGTTGGGGTTCCATCCTGGGCGCCCGGCGGAAGGCGGCCGTCCCCCGGCTCAGGTCGTGGCCGACGGCGACGGCCTCGACATCGACGAACGTCCGCCGCTGACCGGCCTGTTCCTCCTCGCGGACCTTCAACCGCCCGTGCACGACCAGCGGTTCCCCGACCGAAACGGAACCGGCGAGATTCGCGGCGAGCGTCCGCCAGGACCAGACGGTGTAGAAGCTGGTACGGCCGTCGGCCCAGAGCTGTTTCTCGCGGTCCCAGCGGCGCGGAGTGACGGCGAAACGGAATCGCGCCATTCCTCCGGTGGCCGTCTCCCGGAAGTCCACCGCGGTCGCCGCGTTACCCACCAGGGTCACCAAGGTCTCGTTCATTTCCCGCCCCCGCTTTCCTTGTCTTCCGTGTCGCACCGCGCGTACCTCGTCGTCCGGCGGTGTGTACGCACTCCATGGTGGGGGCCGGAAAGGAATCGCGTCGGGGCCTGTGGACTACCGGCCGGTTGTGGAAAACTCCGTCACCGTCACGTACCGCTCGCGCACTTCCCGGTAGCGCACCAGCTCGGCCGCGACCGGGTCCAGGACCCTGGCCCGGCCGCAGCCGGCCGCGGCCTCGCGCAGCCGTCGCTCGGCGTCCTGCCCGTACCGTCTGGCCGGTCCCCGGATGGCCGCGGCGCAGGCCCACTCGACCAGCGGGCCGCCGACGACACCGGCCAGCATGATGAGCGCGGGGGTGACGAGCCCCGGCTCCAGGACGCCGATGATCTGGCCGACCAGCCACAGGCCGCCGAAGATCTGCAGGAGCGTCATCGACGCCTGGGCCAGCACCGCGGCCGGCCACCACTTCGGCCGGGGCGGCTTGGGCGGCCGTCCGCCGAGCTGGGGGACCGTGCTCCTCCCCGTCTCCGTCCCGCCGCCCTGCTTCGACGCGCCGGGGGCGCCTACCTTGACCGCCAGTTCGTCCAGCGCCTCGGGCAGCCCCTGCGCCCCGGTGAACGCGGCCTCGCGCACCGCCTGCGCCCAGGGTCCCGGCAGCCCGTCGGCGGCGTCGTCCGCGACGATCCGCACCGCCTGCTCGACCCGCTGCCGGGCCGTCAGCTCCTCCTCGGGCGGAGTGAGCGCCTGGCCCATCCGGTCGAGGCTGCCGGGCAGGCCCCGGTTCTCGTACCAGCGCCAGAGCCGCAGCCACGGCGTCCCGCAGGCCCGGCTCGCGTTGCGGCGCCACTCCCGCTCGGCGGCCTGTCCGGCGGCCGCCGCGCCGACGGCCTCGGCCAGCCGGTCGGTGAACTCGTCGCGGGCCCGCTCGCCGAGACCGGGCCGCCCCTCGGCGACGTACACCTTGCGCAGCCGGGCCGCCGCCGCGTCGACGTCGGCGGAGAGGCGGCGGGTGGCGGCGGTGCGGTCCGAGACGAACCGGCCGATCATCTCGCGGAGTTCGGGGACCCCGTCGCCGGTGAGCGCGGACAGGGACATGACCGTGGCGCCGGGTTCGCCGTGCTCGCCGAGCGCGATGCCGTCCTCGTCGAGGAGGCGGCGGAGGTCGTCGAGGACGAGGTCGGCGGCCTCGCCGGGCAGCCGGTCGGTCTGGTTGAGGACGACGAAGGTGACCTCCGCGTGTCCGGCGAGCGGGCGCAGATAGCGCTCGTGGAGGGCGGCGTCGGCGTACTTCTCGGGGTCGACGACCCAGATCACCGCGTCGACCAGGGCCAGCACCCGGTCCACCTGGTCGCGGTGCTCGGTGGCCGCCGAGTCGTGGTCGGGCAGGTCGACCAGGACGAGCCCCTGGAGCGCCTCGTCGAACGCGGCGGGCCCCGGATGGGGCCTGCGCCGCAGCCGCCCGGGGACGGCGAGGCGGTCCAGCAGTCCCGCCGCCCCGTCGGTCCAGCTGCACGCGATGGGCTGGGAGGTGGTGGGACGGCGCAGTCCGGTGTCGGAGATGGGGGCCCCGGCGAGCGCGTTGAACAGGGTCGACTTCCCGCTGCCGGTGGCTCCCGCGACGGCGATGACCGTGTGCCGGGAGGAGAGCCGCTGCCGGGCCGCGGCCTCGTCCAGGACGCGGCCCGCCTCGGCGAGGGTGTCCCGGTCGAGCCGGGCGCGGGAGAGTCCGACGAGTTCGCGCAGGGCGTCGAGCCGGGTGGGCAGCGGTCCGTCGGCGGGGGCGTACGCCTCGACCTGCGGCTC
This sequence comes from Streptomyces globisporus C-1027, assembly GCF_000261345.2. Taxonomy (NCBI): domain Bacteria; kingdom Bacillati; phylum Actinomycetota; class Actinomycetes; order Kitasatosporales; family Streptomycetaceae; genus Streptomyces; species Streptomyces globisporus. The sequence continues at coordinate 2,602,493 of NZ_CP013738.1, forward strand.
CGCGTCGTCCTCGGCGGGCGTGGGCGGCGCGGCTTCCTCCGCTTGGCGTGCCTCGGCCGCGCGCCGGGCGATGAGCCCGTCGTCCCAGCGCCCGTCCGCGCGCCCGTCCGGCTTCCCCGTGCCGTCGCCCTTGCCGTGGTCCTCGTCCGTGACGGCAGTCATCGCTGCCACCTCTCCTTCTGCAGTACGGAAAGCGCGGCGATCAGTTCGGCCTGGGGTTCGGGGGCGACGTCGAGCGCGTCGAGCGGGGCGAGGCGGCGTTCGCGTTCGCCGCCGAGGACCTGTTCGAGCGTGGTCGTCAGCTGCTCGCCGCCCTTGTCGCGGAGGCGCAGCGCGCCTTGGGCGCCGATGCGTTCGGCGAGCTGCTCCCCCGCCGCCCGGGCGCGCCGCCCGCCGAGCAGGGCGGCCGCGAGGAGGGCTGCGACGCTCTCGGGGGCGGGCGCCACGCTGCGGTCGAGCTGGCGCACCTCCTCCTCGGCCAGCTCCTCCAGAACCCGGCGCCACCGGCGTACGGCGACGGCGATCCGCCCTTCGACGTCCTCGGCGGGCCCCCAGCCCCCGGCCTCCCGTCCCGCGCCCTCGAACCGGAACAGGGCCCCGGCGGGTTCGCGGCGCCAGTGGGTGCGGATCTGTTCGTCGGCGGCGGAGACCGAGCACTGGAGCAGGGCCACCAGGCTGTCGACGAGGGCTTCGAGGAGTTCCTCGGGCGAGCTGTAGAGGGGGTAGCCGCGCCACCGGGTCCGCGCGTCCCCGGAGAGCACCGCCCCGTTCTTCAGCCGGCGGCGGATCCGGGTGGCTTCCTTGCCGTACGCCTCGTCGACCGCCGTGGTGAGCCGTACGGAGGCGGCGTACTGGGCGGCGACGGCGGAGGCCAGGGCGGGCATCCGTACGTTGAGCGACTCGATGACGCCGGAGGCGGTACGCCCCACCGCCTGCTGCCGGGCGGCGGGGTCCTGGGCCCGGTGGGCGAGCCAGGCGCGCAGCGGGGCGACGGCGCTGGCGGGGAGGAGCCCGCTGCCGCCGCCGGTGGACTCGGGCAGTTCGGGGATGGTGAAGCGGGGAACGTCCCCGAGTCCGGACCGGGTCAGCAGGGCCGCGTACTGCCGGGACACCTCGGCGATCACCTGGTGCGGCACCCGGTCGAGGACGGTCACGAGGGCGGCGTCGTACTCCTTCGCGGTACGCAGCAGATGCCAGGGCACGGCGTCGGCGTAGCGCGAGGCGGTGGTGACCATGACCCAGACGTCGGCGGCGCAGATGAGTTCGGCGGCGAGGACGCGGTTGCGGACGACGAGCGAGTCGATGTCGGGGGCGTCCAGGATGGCGAGCCCGCGGGGCAGGCTGAGCGCGGTCTCCACCCGCAGGGCGGCCTCCCCGTCCTCTCCGCGTGCGGCGAGGTCGTCGAGCCCGTCGGGGTCGGGCGTCTGCCCCGGCGGCAGCCAGATCCGGGTGAGCTGCGGCAGTACCCGTACGCCCGCGAACCAGTGGTGGTCGTCCGGGTGGCAGACGAGCACCGGGGTCCGGGTGGTGGGCCGCAGCACTCCGGCCTCGCTGACCCGGCACCCCACCAGCGAGTTGACCAGGGTGGACTTCCCGGCCCCGGTGGATCCGCCGATCACGGCGAGCAGCGGCGCCTCGGGGTCCTTCAGGCGTGGCAGGAGGTAGTCGTCGAGCTGGGCGAGGAGTTCGACCCTGGTCTGCCGGGCGCGTTCGGCCCCCGGCAGGGGCAGTGGGAGACGCACGGCGGCGACACGGTCGCGCAGGGCGGAAAGTGCGTCGATGAGCTGAGGCCGTACGTCCATGGTCACCACATGCGAAGAATGCCCAATTTTGGAGCCTTTTTGAAGCGTATAGACCCCTCTGCGCGGCGGTTCCACCCTCTGGACAGAGTCAGGACAGAGGGGACGAGTGGGGCAGGGGCATAACGACTGCACAACACCCGGCGCGTGGTAGGCGAAAAGCGCTGCGGGAATCGCACCTACCTGCGATTATCGGTTCGCTTCACCGAACCTCCACAACGTGCCACGCAGGTGAAGCAACCGGGTCCAGGGGATCGGAGCCCTATCCTTGTCCCGGCACGGCCACGGAACCACCGATCAGGACTCCCGGCCCCCGTAGCTCAGTGGATAGAGCAGGCGCCTTCTAAGCGCTTGGCCGCAGGTTCGAGTCCTGCCGGGGGCGCCACCGACCTTCCTGACCTGCACTTCATGGTCAGGGAGGCCACGGAAGGCCACGTGACTCACCTACTCGTAGCAGCTAGGTGAGGTGCCTAGAGAACTGGCCCTTGCCTAGCTCCCGTTCCAGGGAGTCAACGCATGTCGGCAGAGCTTCGTTCCCCTCTCAGGGCAGCCAGCGCCACCAGGAGCACCCTCCGAGCAGTCCCCGACCAGTTGGGACAGTCGGACGCCAGGGCAGCCCTACAGGCCGACTACGCCACCCACCTGAGGGCTAGCAACAACAAGCATGGTCGGCCGTACCAGGAGAAGACTGTCACTGCGTACTGCAAGGCAGTCAGGACCCTGGATCAGTGGATGACAGCAGAAGGGATGGAAGGGGACTTCCTCTCTCTGGACACTGCCACGCTCAACCGGTTCTTCCGTTGGTACTTCGACAGCCACAACCAGGGAGGGACCAACACTCTCCAGAGGAACCTTCGTACGTTCTGCTCCTACCTGGAAGCTGAGTACGACACCCCCAATCCCTACCGGGACAAGAAGCTCCAGAGGTATGCACCCCCGACTGGAGCCAAGCCCAAGACCCTGAGTCACGACTTCATTGGCGACCTTCTTAAGGTGACTGGTAACGGCCACCCGAGGATCAGGGACTTTGAGAAGGTCAGGGACCACGCAATTATTAGGGTCCTGACTGAAGGACTGAGGGCAGAAGAACTCCTCACTCTCCGCCTTGACTATCTGCACCTCGAACAGGGCCTGTTGCAAGTGGTCCCCCTCAAGGATGCAAGGGCAGCAGGAGAGGGCCGGATCATTCCCCTTCAACCCAAGACCGTGGTTGCTCTGACTCGCTATCTCAGGGCCAGGGAATCCCACAAGCTGAGTGGAGGGGAATGGCTGTGGCTCGGCTCCAGGAACAGGGGCAGGCTCACCTACTCCGGTCTCTATCGGATGCTCGGCAGAAGGGCTAAGGACTGTGGCTATGGATCAGTCAGCCCTCACCAGTTCCGGCACACCTTCACTGACGACCTTCTCTCTGCTGGTGTCTCAGGGGAGGACGTGATGACCGTTGCTGGCTGGAAGGATCGGACCATGCTCAAGCGTTATGCGGCTGACATGGCCACCAGCAGGGCAGTGAAGGCAGTCAAGAGCCAGGGGGACAGGTACTAGCCCTTAGAGGGGCGCTGAGAGCCTTACGGGAGGGACCAAGCTAAGGCTTGGCCCTCCCTTTGTCATGCAGTCACCGAGACAGCAGTACCCCTGTCCCACAGTTCTTCTGCATGCTCCGAGAACCGGGAGAACATCCCATCTCCACCAATCCGGCGGAGATGAAGGAGAGGGGAGTCGTGCCCCACAAGCCTGGCTAGGTGAGGAGTAACCAAGGCTTGGTCATCGAACCTGAACACCGACAGAGACACATGGTTCATGGCGTCATGAGGGGAAGAGAACCTAGCCTCTACCCCTTCCACTCCACCAAGCCTTTCCAGGTGCTCCAGAGTGATCCTGATCCGAGTGGAGACCGTAAGGGCAACACCCTCAATCTCTTCTCTCTGCCTGGTTACCTCTCCATTAGGGTCACCCAGAAGGAACCTGACACGGCAGCCGTTCTCAGCCTTCCGCCGAACGGTGCCGATGAAGTCTGGAAGCTGAGACCACAGGAAGTAATTGGTGTAACCGGCCAAGAAGATATCCCGGCCAGAGTCCTTGACCAGATCAGACCAGACGGTTGAAGGGCAGGCAGAGCGATAGGGGTAGCTACGAACAATCTCCCTGTCTTCACCTGTCTTCACGCGGTCAGTGATGAGCTTCGGCCACAACACGGTCTCTTCCTCCACTCCCAACGCCCTACAGGCATCCTCCCGGTTCCTCGGGTGAGGGATGAGCCCGGGGTCACTGAGCCACCTCTCGACGGTCTTCCCAGTGACCCCCACAGCCAAGGCCAAACGCCGTGGGGTGAGACCGGCAGAGTCCATAGCAGTACGTAAGGCTGTGTTCAAGAGTCCCCCAGTGGACATCTAGGCGTTCTTAGAGGCTAGCGCCGAGACAGCCCAACTGTCCCCAGTCCGGGGCAGATACGGCCCCAATGGGGGCCGATGGTCACTCCATGACTCGCTACGTGGTGATCAGCACTCCCGGCCAGACTGGCTACGTGATCCTGGACAAGCACCTGTTCGGGTACTGCACCCTCCCGGATGACAGCAGTGCAGGGCATCCCAATCTTCTGCCTCTGGAGTGGAAGACAAGGGGGGCTGCAACAGCCTGGCTCAATCGGTGTTACATCCTCTGGAGGTCTGGAATGGTGCCAGCACCAGACGATTGGGAGCCCTTCTCTCCACAGATTTCCCCATGGGCCAGGTGAATAGTCCAGAAGAACCGGGTGGGGCCTGCCTTAGAGCAGGCCCTTCTCTGGTTTCTATGGCGGATGAGAGAGGGGACAGTCAACCCCAGCACATACCCCGTCCCCCTTTCATCTCCGCCAACCCCTGTGTCTTGTGATCCATGCTGCATTTCTAATGGGTCTCACACACCACACCACGAGTCCGATTTAAACACCCCCGGGTAACTCTCTGCTGATATCAGGCATTCTTTCTGTCACAGTCTGTGCTTGGCCTCTGCTCCTCTCTGCATTCACACAGCTACTCAGCGGAGAGGAAAGGGGAGAGCTGGGACAGGGAGATAGATATAGATAGTAGGGGCGGGCTGGATATGAATAACCAATGCCATTGATGAGCGGGGAGAAAGACTCCCCGCCTTATGACACCCACTGTGATGGGACAGCTACTGAAGTGGTGTCATCCTTGAGGATGATATTCAGTGGGCCAGTCAAGCAAACCCCCAGCTTGACGGTATATCCATAGGTGGAGGGGAAAGAAAGTTCCTGGACCCCGTATACGAAACAGCCAGGTATCCGGTATATCCATAAGTAGAGGGTGCTTACTCCCCCTCGCCTGGTTGTGAAAACAGCCACTACAACGGTATATCCATAAGTAGAGGGTGATTACTTCCCCTCCCCCACACACTCCACCCCACTCGATCGGGGTGGTACATGAAGGTCTGGTCCCCTTCTGTTGGTGCACGCCAGTGGCCCGGTTCTCTCTGGAGGATCGGGCCTCTTGCATTTCACCAGAGGCAGACCAACACCTGAGGCAACGAAGGTGTGACCAACACCCGAAGCAACACTCACACCCACACGGGCAGCCGGACCGAACCGGCCTGCCCTTTTTTTGATTGGAGTCAGACCAACATGAAGCGCCACTACCTGAAGCAGCCCAGTGGATCGGTTCGCTGTGTCCTCTGCCGACAGCTCTTCCCTTCTCCCTCCGCCTTCGGTGCTCACTGCATCCCCAGGGGTGAGAGAAGGGGCAATGGAGCAACCCTCTGTAAGCCTGCCTAAGAGGCTTTCAGGGGCTAGCCCTAGCAACTCCTCAGACAGACACTCAGAAGCCCCGAGAAGGGCACACAGACACCACCTATGCATACGGGGGCATTAGAGCCCCCGTTCCAACAGAAGGACCAACACCAATGAGCAACACCGATGAGACCTGCGTAGTCCATGGCTGCACCAACCCTGCCAAGCCTGAGCGCACCACAGAGGCAATCACCCTCACCATCTGCCGAGAGCACGTGTGGGACCTGGCTGCCTGGCATCACGAGTCGGCAAGGAACGCCATGGCGGAAGTGAAGGAGCAAGGGCTACTGCTTGGACCCACCAGGGGATGGACGTACATAATCCGGCTGAGCAATGGCAACGTGAAGATAGGAAAGGGAGGCACCAGGAGTAAGACCCTGACCGACAGGCTTCAGTCCCTCTCTACGGGCCTCACAGGGAACCAGGGTGTTCCTGTTCATGTGCTTGCAGTTCTCCAGGGAGGGACCAGCACAGAGCTTCTGACACACAGGCAATGGCTGCACCTTCGAGTGCCTGGCCAGATGGAGGAGTTCTACCCTGACCCATCTCTTCTCCAGTGGGCAGAGGAACAAGGCATTCACCCCGATGCAGGGCCTGAGGAGTTCCAGGGGTGGCAGGAAAGGAAGCACGCAGACCCTAAGAGGAACAAGGCAGAGGAGTGGGCAGAGGAGCTGAACGTCAGCACCCGGCTCACCGGAGAACTGAACAAGGACCCCAGGGCAGATTGGAGCCTTGAGGTTAGGACCGAAGACGATTGGAAGTTCTGATGAAGGTAGCTATCAGCGACGCAAAGGCCCGACTGCCTGAGTTGGTTCGGGCGGCAGACCAAGGGCAGACAGTAGAGCTGACCCGATACGGAAGCACTCAGGCAGTCATCATCAGCGAGGAGAGGTACCAGCGGCTGACACGCAGCCTTATGAATGGTGACTAGAAAGCCCTGAGAGCCATTCTCAGGGCCTTGCAGTATCCAGGTGACCCGATGCACCAGGGATGCAGTGCGCGGCTCCTAGAGAGGCACACAGCAGGCCTTACGGGTACGGGACTAAAAGAGCGTTTTGTCCTGGCAGGAGTGTTTGGGAACGCAGCGCTGGCGTGGATGATTGCGGGGTGTTGGTCCAAGTGGAAGCGGTGGGGAAGGTCGCCGACGGGCGCGCGACGGTTCGGGTGCGCTCGGAGGTGGGTGCCGCCGCGGCGTTCTGGTGCGGCGGTCCGACGGGAGTGGGCCGCGAACATCACGTGGAGTGGACGGTTGAAGAGGACGCGGCCTGGGGCGGCAACACTCGACCGGCCACTTCAATTTCACCCGGGGTGGATGAGAAGGAAGGCGACCGGATCGTCTTTCGGGGGCGGTTGGGCCTGACGGGCGATGGCGGAGCCACGTTGGAAGTAGCCGGAACCCACATCCTTTTCGACCTCGCCGACCCGCCGCCATCGACTGCTGTCGATGGAACGTGGGTCGAGATCAGCGTGGAGCGGAACAGCGTCAGCCTGTGGCCCTACCTGCTGTGATTCACAGGAGCCCGACGCTGCCGCCGTTCAGCTGTCGCGCCAGTTGTGGGTCGATTCGCGGGTGAGTCTGCGGCTCATGAGGTCGATCATCGCTATGTTGATCATGGCTTCGGAGCGGTGAGGGTGGGTTTCGTAGTCGCGGGCGAGGCGGCGGTGGTGCATGAGCCAGCCGAAGGTCCGCTCGACGACCCAGCGCCGCGGGATCACCTTGAAGCCCTTCTGGGCGGGGTCGCGGCGGGTGACTTCGACGTCGATACCGAGGCGGGCGCCGTGGTCGATGGCCTTGGTGCGGTAGCCGCTGTCGGCCCACGCCTTCGTGATGCGGGGGCTGCCTTCGGCGATGTTCGAGAGCAGGCGGATTCCGCCGGCGTTGTCGGAGACGCTGGCGGCGGTGACCAGCACGGCCAGGAGGAGGCCGAGTGTGTCAACGCCGATGTGGCGTTTGCGGCCCGCGATCTTCTTGCCCGCGTCGATGCCCTGGCCGGCCGCGGGCACGTTGGCCGAGGTCTTGATGCTCTGGGCGTCGAGGATGCAGGCGCTGGGCTCGGCGTCTCGGCCCTCGGCCTTCCGGACCAGATGTCGCAGGAGTCCGTTGAGCTGGTCGAAGACGCCGTCCTTCTGCCAGGCGGCGAAGTATCCGTAAACGGTTTCCCACGGGGCGAAATCGTGTGGGAGGTAGCGCCAGGGGATGCCGGTCCGGTCGACGTAGAGGATGGCGTCCATGATCCGGCGCAGGTCGTGTTCGGGCGGCCGCCCGATGTCCAGGCCCTTCCCTCTGCGTTCTGCTCGCCAGGCTGTCAGGGTTGGTTCGAGCAGTTCCCAACGAGCATCGGACAGGTCACTCGGGTACGGCCGCTGTCGGCGAGGCATGTTTCCGTAGTACCGATGGCCGCCGTCCCGCTACAGGGCGCAAACAGGCGTGAGCGGGGGCGTGTTGGGATCAGACAGGAGCGAACGGACCGAAGCGGACCCTCGAAAGCCGTCATCCGCATCACCTGTCACAAGAGACGTCTGCTGGCTCAGCCAGCCTGAAGCGGCCCGTCGCCCGAACTGCAATGAAGCACCTAAGCCGGAGCAAAACGCTCTTTAAGACGTCGTTTCTTATGGCTGTCAGAGCAGTGTGAGAGCCTCCTGGCATGAGCTACGACCTGGCCGTTTGGGAAGGCGAGCGACCGACGGACGACAAGAGCGCCCGCCGGTCCTTCAGCGACCTGTACGACCGCTACCTCGACGGTGATGTCAAGGAGCCTCCGTCCGAGCGCATCACTGCCTACGTCGCGGGGCTTCTTGACCGGTGGTGTGACATCACTGAGGACGAGGATGAGACGTCGCCGTGGTCGGTCGGGCCGCTGATCGACGGCGCAAGTGGTCCACTGGTCTACTTCGGGTTGGCCTGGGGCAGGGCCGAGGAAGCGTCGGCCCATGCGGCAGTCGTGGCGGAGTCCATGGGGCTGGTCTGCTTCGACGTGCAGCAGGACCGGATCAGGCCGTGAGCAGAGTCGCCAAGCGGCGTTGGCCGATGAGGGTTGCGGCTATGCCGACGAAGGCGAGAAAGTGTTCGGGCTTGCGTTCGTAGCGGCGGTGCAGCCGTCGGCAGCCCGCCAGCCAGGACACGGTTCTCTCGACCACCCAGCGGTGTCGACCCAGCCGTTGCGAGGATTCGACGCCCTTGCGGGCGATGCGGTGGCGGATGCCCCGCTGGCGGAGCCATCGACGCAGGTGGTCGTAGTCGTAGCCCTTGTCGGCATGTAGTTTCGCCGGCCGTCGGCGCCGGGGCCCGCGGCGGGACCGGATGGGCGGGATGCCGCGTACGAGCGGCTCCAGGCCCTGACTGTCGTGCATGTTCGCGCCGGAGATGCCCAAGGACAACGGCAGTCCGTTCCGGTCACAGATCAGGTGGATCTTCGATCCCGGCTTACCGCGATCGGTCGGATTCGGTCCGGTCAGAGGCCCCCTTTTGCAGCCCGCAGACTGACCGAGTCGATCGCGCACCGCGACCAGTCCAGTTCACCTCGCGCTCCGAGTTCATCGAGGATCACGCGGTAGAGCTTCGCCCAGACGCGGTCCCGGCTCCACTGGGCGAACCTGCGGTAGACCGTGGGCCAGGCCGGGCCGAACACCGGCGGCAACTGCCGCCACGTGCAACCCGACGTCGCCACGAAGATGATCGCAGCCAGAGCCTCACGGTCACCCGCCCGACGTCGGCCACCACCCTGCGGACGTATCACCACCGTCGGCGGCACCACCCGCCTGAACAACGCCCACAAATCGTCCGGCACCAACCGCTCCAGGAGATCCGTCATGCACGGCTCAACGAACGATCAAGCCATAAGAAACGACGTCTAAGGTCCCTCCCCCTGGAAGAACAGAGCAGCAGTACCCAACCAAGGGGCTCTTACCAATCCGGTGAGGGCCCCTTTCGCATGCCCAGATGTGGGCGGAGAGAAAGAGGACCAGACGTGAACAGCAGCTACGAGCATCTGTACACCGGAGACCTCGGCAGGTTTGCCGAACAGTTCAAGGCAGGCACATGGGCCGGTACAGCCAAGGCAGGGAAGCAGTGGCCCAAGGGGATACCCGGTCAGACTTCCATCGTGGCGTTTATGGCCGGTGCCCCATTCAAGAGGAAGGGGACCGGCTTCCTTGCCCTGTTCTCCAGTGGCATTGAGAGGCACCGGAAGATGCTCAACCGCAGGGGGCGACACCGGGTATCGACTGAGCCCCTGGCTAAGTTCGCATTGCCAGCGGAGCACCTGCCCCCTACTGGCCAGGCTTACGGCTGGTATCAGGAAGTCATCCACTACGTACCGCTCAGCGCTATGCACGTGGCTAAGCAGCTAGCCCGGCTGGCAGGGGATGACTGCGGGGTGACCATCCCTTGGCGCTCCTTGGCTGATGCAGTGGGTAAGGCTGACCGACTCAATCGGACCGTTGCGTACGTTCAGCGAGGAGTAGAGGCATTGGTCGATGGGGGGTGGCTGACCGTAGAGACAGTGGGCAGCAAGCGGGGAGCCAAGACCACGTTCTCTTTCCAGGTGGGTGACCACAGCGAGGAAGCCAGAAGGACAGCGAGCAGCTATTCGGAAGACCATGACCTCTTGATCGCTGAAAGCCTGGCCGATGAGACCGACTGACTTATGTACAGAAGAGTAGGGCGACCACTTCCCGCGACTTATGTACAGAAGAGTAGAACGGCACTCCGGCCATGGGGCCTACGCGCCTTAGTGGTAGTGACTGCGACTTATGTACAGAAGAGTAGAGACCGACAGTCCTGACTTATGTACAGAAGAGTAAGCAGGTCAGCAGCCCTACAGTATGCCCTCACCAAAGAGCTGCTGACTTATGTACAGAAGAGTAGTGGCCTCTCTATAGAACTGCACAGTCCGTTCCTTTGGAACAGATCGTGCGGTGAAGCAGACTGAAGACCTGTACGTCACTCCGGGCTAGGGCCCTGCGCTCCTATGGCGGAGGAAAAAGACTGTCGTCAAGGGGGAGCGACCCTAGGAGCGATCCCGTACAGAACCAATGGAACTCTACGGCTGCCCCCCTTAGGTCGGGTCAGCCTGTAAGAGCATCCCCTTTCATCTCCGCCAACAGCCGCACGGTCTGTCTCGAAGAGACGGCATGTGCAGTACCTAAGAGAACCAACCAAACCTTACGAGAGCTACGCCTATGGGCTGCGCTCTCTGCAACTAGAAGGGACCAACCATGTTCAAGCTTCCCAAGACCAGCAAGCCCAAGGCCATCACTCTCAGCCGTAAGCAGCTCCGGGCTATCAATCCTCTGTGGCTTGAGGACTACTCCTTCATCCGCCGACTCACCAAATAACCAAGGGGCCCTGAGCTAGAGCGAAGGGTTCCCCGTAGAGATTGGACTACCGATGAACCAGACCGTTACTCGCATCAACTCTCTTCTTCTCCGCCTACAGATTGCAGACCGACAGAACCGGCAGGGTGGAGCTGAAGGGATGGTTGCCCGACTGGCCGAGCAGGTGCAGATACTCGAAGAGCTTTATGCCCTTAGCCCTCTGTTCCGTATGAGGCTGATCCTGGCGGAGATGAAACTAGCTGGAGCCAGGAGCATGGTAAGCAGCAATCAGTAACCAAGGAGAGGCCGGGATCTAAGTCCCGGCTCTCCGTAACCAATCAGCGTAACCGTAACCAATGGGTGTAACCGATGAGCGTAACCAGTTACCTGTAACCAACAGCGTAACCACTTCACCGGGAAGTCCCGGTGAAGCTAACCAGAAGGGACCGTAACCAAATGAACGTAACCGAGGAACTTAGGTCCGTAACCAGGACCCGTAAGCTACTCAATGCAATGCTCTGGCTGATCGTGCTTGGGGCTATCTTCTACTCACTGATGACCAGTACCCCCCTTGTCTCTGCTCACAGTGAATGGGCTTGGTCTGGGTGGGCACTGGGTGTTCTTACCGATGCTGCCTTCATCCTTTCTATCTCCGCCGATGCAGTCCTTTCCAGGCATGGCATTGATAGTGGCAGGTGGCCCACTGTATTCAGGTGGGTTACAGGACTGGCCTCCCTGTTCCTCAACACCTGGAGTTCTGTGGCGGAGAAGGACTGGGTAGGTGTGGCCATCCATGCCATAGCCCCTGCCATCCTGATCTGTGCCGCTGAGGTTGCTCCTATCTACCGCCGTAAGTTCCGGGACCTTGAGACTGTTCTCAGTGCACTGGTTACGGAGGAGAAGGTTACGCATCTGGTTACGCCGAAGAAGGTTACGCGTAACAAGAAGCTGGTTACGCCACTGGTTACGGAGCCATTGGTTACGGGGGCTGTGGTTGCGGCGGAAGAGAAGGAGGTTACGGGTAGCCAGCTAATCGCCCCTTACTCACGTCGGGAACTCTCTGCTACTAAGCAGGGAATCAAGGATGCATTCCTTGCCGGACTCTCAGCTACCGATGCAGCCAAGAAGGTAGGGAAGTCTCGCCCTTACGTCAGCAAGGTCTACAAGGAGATCAGGGAAGGACTGGAGCTGACCGCTTGAGACACCCACGGAGGGCCTGGCCCATGCCAGGTCCCTCCTTAGGATCGATCCTGGAGAACTTAAGCACCTTCACTAGGGGTTCCTGCGCAAGGTGCCTGATAGGGGCTTCCCTGCTAGCCAGGATGCATCGTCCCTGGTTAGAGTCGTGGCTAGTCACATTGCCTTCTAAGAGCGGCTAACACAATGAGCTACATCAGCCCCGGTGGCCGTGCCTCGTAGGCGAGTTGGGCGTTGTCCGGACCGTGGGGACTTCACCGTGGATCGTGCCGGATGACCTGTGGGAGCGGATCGAACCGCTGCTGCCCAAGAAGGAGCGGCGGTTCCGCTACCCCGGTCGACGTCCGGTCCCGGACCGCCAGGTCCTGTGCGGGATCCTGTACGTCCTGCACACCGACATCCAGTGGGAACACCTCCCCAAGGAACTCGGCTTCGGCTCCGGGATGACGTGCTGGCGCCGACTGCGGGACTGGAACCAGGCCGGCGTCTGGCAGCGGCTCCACGAGACGTTGTTGGCCGAGCTCAACGCGGCCGCCCGGCTCGACTGGTCCCGCTGCGTAGTCGACTCCTCGCACGTCAGGGCGCTAAAAGGGGGCTCCACACGGGCCCGTCGCCGGTCGACCGGGGCCGGGCAGGCTCCAAGCACCACGTGATCACGGATGGCCACGGGACCCCGCTGGCGGTCCTCCTCACCGGCGGCAACCGCAATGACGTCACCCAGCTCATGCCGCTGCTGGACGCCATCCCGCCCGTCCGCGGCCGGGTCGGGCATCCTCGACGCAAGCCGGACTCGCTCTTCGCGGACCGCGGCTACGACCACGACATCTACCGCGACCAAGTCCGAGCCCGCGGCATCGTCCCCGCCATCGCACGCCGAAACACCCGCCACGGCACCGGACTCGGCGTCTACCGCTGGGTGGTAGAGCGGACCTTTGCCTGGCTCCACGGCTTCCGACGACTCCGCGTTCGCTGGGAACGTCGAGCCGACATTCACGAAGCCTTCCTCAAACTGGCCTGCTGCCTCATCACCCACCGGCAAATCAGGTCACTGTGCGAGCCGCCGCCAGACGGTTGACAACTTCGTCGGGGGTGAAGCTCCAACCGACCAGGCGCGGCCCGCTCCAGTTGATCCCGATCACGAGTCCATCCCGGGCGGCATCGGGCAGCACGTGATCGCACCAGGTGTCCAAGGGCATGGAATCGATGCGAAGCCCATGTCCCCAGATCTTTGCTGCCCTCTGGGCCCGCGACGAGGTCGACCAGAAAGGCAGACTTCGCGTGCCATCCGCAGAGAGGTGAGTCGGGCTTCCATCGTCACCCCGGACGAGCCAGACCGCGCTGTTCTGGCTGACGTCGCGGAAGAACGCCGCCGCTTCCGCACCACTCTGGCTCATGACCACCGACCTTACCGTCCTCCAGTGCTCATTTCGTTAGGAGTTCTAAGCGCTTGGCCGCAGGTTCGAGTCCTGCCGGGGGCGCCACCGACCGCACGATCGTGAGGCCCTCCGCGCAGGAGGGCCTTTCGTCGGTCCGGGGGACGTTAGCGGGTCCGGCGTCATGGCGGCGTAAGCGGCGGGGACCCGGCCTCTCTACACATCCCGCCGCCGGAGCAGCACCAGCGCCCCCAGCGCGAGCACCGCCGTGTACGCGGCCACCAGGAGCAGGGAGGGCCAGGGGCCCAGGCTGCCCACCGTGTCGGCGGCGGCGTCCGAGGTCTGGGTGAGCTTCTCCAGGGCGGCCGTCGGGGAGAGGCCGGCGATCCAGCGTTCCGCGTCGCCGAGGAACGGGCCGAACAGGGACGGCAGGAGCAGCAGGCCGATCACCGTGGTGACCGCCCCGGCGGAGTGGCGTACGAGGGTGCCGACGGCGAGACCCAGCAGGGCGGCCACCGCGAAGGACGCGGCGATCCCGAACAGGGCGGGCAGCGGCTCGCCCTGGGCGTACCGGCCCTCGGGCAGCAGGGCGTCCCCGACGAGGTAGGCGAGCGTGCAGGAGGCCAGGGCGAGGACGTACATCACGCCCGCCACCAGCGCGGCCTTGGCGGCGAGGACCGTGGAGCGGCGGGGGCGGGCCGCGAACGTCGTCCGGATGGTGCCGCTCCTGCACTCCCCCGTCACCACCAGCGCACCCACCACCGCCGCCAGCATCTGGGCGACGACGGAGAGCGTGAGGCTGCCGCCGAGGACGGTCTCGTCGGACTGGAGGCTTCCGGTCGTGGCGACGAACACCGCGCCCAGAACGGGCAGTACGGCGGTCGCCACCGTCGTCCACACCGTGGAGCGCACGCTGCGGAACTTGATCCACTCGTAGGCCAGGGCCTGGGCCCCGGGAGCGGCTGTCGTCGTCATCGGACTGTCTCCTTCCGGTGGAGCGCGGCGGGGTGACCAGGCCCGTTTCATAGGCGATGACCACCAGCTGGGCGCGCCCGCCGCCTCGGGGGCCTTCAGCCGGGCGAACTCCTCGATCACCTGGCGGGTGACGGCGGGGGCGAGCAGGCTCCGGCCCGCCGCGACCGTGCGGATCGCGGTGCGCAGGTCGTCCGGTGACGGACTCCGCCGCCCACCGCGACTGCCCGCTCCCGCATGCCGATCAGGCCGAAACCCTGCCCGGAGTCCGGGGCGGCGGACGGCCGCGCCGGGGGGCCATCGTCCACCACCTCGACGATCAGCCGACCGCCCTCGCAGGTCACGGACACGGCGGCCTGCCGTGCCGCGGAGTGCTTCACCACGTTCGTCAGCGCCTCCTGCACGATCCGGTACGCCGTGGCCTCCACGACCGCCGGAAGCGCGGCGCCCCGGGTGTCCCGCCGCAGGCTGACCCGTACGCCGCCCGCCTCGCCCCCCGCGACCAGTTCGTCCAGCTGGTCGAGGCGGGGCGCCGGGGCCGTGGACTCCGCCGCGCGCAGCACGGACAGCGTGGCGCGCAGTTCCCGTACGGCCTCCTTGCCCGAGGCCCGCACCTGGGTCATCGCCTGCCGCGACACCTCCGGCGCGGCGTCCAGCGCGTCCAGGGCCACTCCGGCCTGCACGGTCATCGCGCTCACCGTGTGGGCGAGGATGTCGTGGATCTCCCGGGCGACCCGCACCCGCTCCTGGCGGACGCGGCGGGCGGCCTCCCGTTCGCGGTCCTCCTCGGCCCGGGCGGCGCGCGCCGCGTACTCCGCGAGCAGCTCCCGGCGGGTCCGCACCACCTCGCCCAGGAGCAACGGGACGAGCGGCCAGACCATCTCCAGGACGGGCAGCCCCTGCGGGTTGACCACGTCCCGGCCGACCCTCAGCGCCACGAGGCCGGAGACCGTCGCGCCGATCGCCCCGGTCCACAGGGTGCGCCGGCGGTCCCCCAGCACCGCGACCGTGTACAGCGCCACGATCACGGGGAGGTTCAGCAGCTCGCCGATGTGCCCGTGCAGCGCCCACCCGGCGCAGGCCGCCCCGGTCACGCAGACCACCGGAACGGGCCACCGGCGGCGGCAGGCGAGCGCCGCCAGCGAGACCACGAGGAGGGCCCAGGTCAGCGCGTCGGCCTGCCGGTAGCCGGGTTCGTTGACGGCCGCGTCGGCGGTGGTGAACGCCCCCACCACCGCCACCACCAGCAGATCCGCGACGATCGGCGGCAGCGCCCGCACCCGGGCGGCCAGGCGGTCCAAGGTCATCACCCCCTCACGGCAGGAGGCACGGCACCCGGCCGCATACGCCGACGGGAGTAGGGCGACGCGTCCGACGGCCGCGACCTTCGAGCAGGAGTTCGGACACAACCGGACGGGAGTTCGGGTGCGGTGAAACCTTCCGCCCGGCGGGACGTTCGTCAGGGCATGGGAGCGGGCAAATCGATCAGGTGGGCTCCGAAAGGCGGAATCCCCTCCCGCAGGACCGGCCCCCCACCCCGTCCCGTCACCCGGCGGGCATGCGCGCCCCCGTGCCGCCGCCCGCCCGCCCGGTCCCGCCGCCCGCACACCGAAGCGCCTGCGTGAACCACGCACCATCAGGGAAAGGAGCGCCGCGATGGCGACGCCGCTGTCCGCCGACAAGCTGCTCAAAGCCCTCCGCGACGAAGGCCTCCACGTCGTCGAACACCGGAGCTGGCGTACCAACAACCGCAACCACAAGGGTCCTTGGGGGCCGACGCACGGGGTGATGATCCATCACACGGTCACCTCGGGCACCGCGTCCTCCGTCGAGCTCTGCTACAACGGCCACTCCGCCCTGCCGGGACCGCTCTGCCACGGTGTCATCGCCAAGGACGGGACCGTCCACCTCGTGGGGAACGGGCGGGCGAACCACGCCGGGCTCGGTGACGACGACGTCCTGCGCGCCGTCATCGCGGAGAAGGCGCTGCCCCCGGACAACGAGGCGAACACCGACGGCAACCGGCACTTCTACGGCTTCGAGTGCGTCAACCTCGGTGACGGGAAAGACCCGTGGCCGGCGGCCCAGTTGCTGGCGATCGAGCGGGCCGCCGCCGCCGTCTGCCGGGCGCACGGCTGGTCCGAGCGGTCGGTGATCGGCCACCTGGAGTGGCAGCCGGGCAAGGTCGATCCGCGCGGCTTCACGATGAACTCGATGCGTTCGCGGGTCGGCAAGCGGCTGGACGGCGCCCCGGACGGCCCCTCCAAGCCGCCGCCGAAGCCGACGTACGAGCCGTTCCCGGGGGCCGCGTTCTTCACGGTCGGCCGGAACAGCGCCGTCATCACGGCGATGGGCAAGCGACTGGTGGCCGAGGGCTGCGGCCGGTACACGGTGGGGCCGGGCCCCGCCTGGTCCGAGGCCGACCGGAAGTCGTACGCCGCCTGGCAGCGCAAGCTGGGCTACTCGGGCGGGGACGCGGACGGCATTCCCGGGAAGAGCAGTTGGGACCGGCTCAAGGTGCCCAACGTGTGACACGCGGGAAGGCGGCCCGGCTCGCGCTCTCCGGGAAGCTCCGGACGAGCGCGAGCCGGGCCGCCACACGCGGATCAGCCGTCAGCTGTTTCAGCGGCTGGCCGTCAGCGCTCAACGGGCAGCGCTCAACGGGCAGCGCTCAGCGGTCAGCGGTCAGCGGTCAGCGGTCAGCGGTTGAAGCTGCTGCCCAGTCCTGCCTTCGTGGCCACCGTGCCGAGCGTCCCGTGCCCGAAGCTGAACGAGCCCTTGGCCGCCAGGCCGGAGGCGGCGGCCGGGAACACCCACAGGGAGCCCTCGCCCGCGTTCTCGCCCGGTGCGCCCACGGCCAGTTCGGTGCGGCCGTCGCCGTTCAGGTCGCGCAGGGACACCGCGCCGCCGAACCGGTCGTCCTTCTCCACGGCTCCGACGACATCCGGGGTGCCCTGGTTGAAGCCGTAACTTCCCTTGCCCGTCGGGCCGGTGGCGGTGCCGGGGAGGACGACCATGCCGCCCGCGTTCGCGACGGTGCCCTGGTCCTCGCCGGGGACGCCCACCGCGATCTCGCCGTAGCCGTCGCCGTCGGTGTCCCCGATCGCCACGGACGCGCCGAAGTTGTCGCTGTGCTCGGCGGCTCCGGGGACGCCGGGCGAGTCCTGGTTGAGGACGACGGCCTTGGTGCCCTGCGGTCCGCTCGCGCTGCCCGGTACGTAGGTGAGCATCCCGCCCTTGGCGAGCGGCAGGTCCAGGTCGCTGTCGTACCCGCCGATGGCGCGCCCGACGGCGAGGTCGGCGTACTTGTCGTTGTTCACGTTGCCGACGGCGAGGTGTTCGCCGCCCTCCAGGGAGTACCCGTCCTTCCCCTTGATGGTGGTGAGCTCCTGGCCGAGCCCGGCCGCCGAGCCGAGGCCGATGTGGATGCGCCGGGCGTCGAACTCGTCGCCGTCGTTGACCAGGACGGCGAGGTCGTCGCGCCCGTCACCGTTCACGTCGCCCGCCGCCAGGTCGAGGTAGCGCTCGTCGTCGAGGTTCGGGATCTCGCCCTTCCCGGCCGCCGCGCCGTCCCGGGTGAAGGGGCCGGTGAGCGTGCGCAGGGCGGCGCCGCCCCCGACGACGAGGTCGGGTGCGCCGTCGCCGTTGAAGTCGCCGACGGTCAGGCCGCGCCCGAGGCCGTCGTACTCCTCGCCGGACAGCAGGACCGCCCCGCCGGCCAGGCCGCCGGGGCCGCCCCACAGGACGGTCGCACCGCCCGCGGCTTCGGCGGCGCCGACCGTCTCGCCGGGCGATCCGACGACCAGGTCCGCGTAGCCGTCCCGGTCGAGGTCGGCGGAGGTGACGGAGGTGCCGAAGGCGTCACCGGCCTCCGGAGTGCCGGGGACGCCCGCCGACGCCTGGGTGAACACCCTCTTCGCGGAGTCCTTGACCCCGGTGCGGGAGCCGTAGGCCACACCGACGTATCCGGCGCCCTTGAACCCCTTGACCGTCGCTCCGGGCGCGGCGAAGGCCAGGTCCGGGTAGCCGTCGCCGTTGAAGTCGGCGCGGGGGCCGTGGGGATCGGGGGCGGGGGCCGGTGCGGCCTGGGCGGTGGCGGGCAGGGCGACGACTGCGGTGGCGAGGGCGAGGGCCAGGACCACACCGGTACCGAGTGCTCGGGATGTCACAGGGACTCCTTCTGCTGGAACGTTCGCTGCGACGGTGACGGGCGGACATGCAGCGGGAAAGCGCTGTCCACCCGTCGCCGTGGCGTACTTGGCTGACACGGAAACGGAGAAGATCGAGTGGCCACTCGCACCCCTTCAGACGGGCTCACCGGGCGAAGGGTTGTGCCGGGCAGGGCAGTTCGCGCTCGCGCCGCCCTCTAGGGTTTCCCCGCGGCACCGGTGAACTGCCGGTGGCCCGCCGAGGGATTCCGAGGGACGGTGCGATGACGACCGAGGTACGAACGGTGCAGGCCGGCGAGGTGATCCGGTACGCCGACGGCATCCGCGACGTGTACGCGAGAGCCTTCTCCGCCCCGCCCTGGAGCGAGGATCCGGCGGGGGCCGACCTCTATGCGGAACGGCTCGCCCGGGACGCGCTCCGGCCCGGGTTCACGGCGGCGGTGGCGACGGCCGGGGGGACGGTAACCGGTTTCGCCACGGCCTGGATCACCCCGGAGGTCTTTCCGGCCGACCGCAGCTACGGACAGGTCGCCGAGACCCTCGGGGAGAGGCGTACGCGGGCGTGGCTCTGCGGGGCGCTGGAGGTGAACGAGCTGGCGGTCGCCCCGGAGGCGCACGGCGGCGGGCTCGGCGCGGCGCTGCTGGACGCGGTGACGGGGCCCGCCCCGGGCGGCCGTTGCTGGCTGCTGACCTCCGTGCGGGCCGAGGCGGCCCTGCGCCTGTACGAGCGGACCGGCTGGCGGCGGGTCGACACACCCGTGCCGGGGAAGGCCGCCCTGGTGGTGCTGCTCGGCCCCCGGCATCCGGGGCGGGAGGACGCAGGGGGCGGGGACGGGGACGGCCGGTAGCCGCGCCCCAGGCCTACAACGCGACGGCCAGCAGCACGAACGCCGCCAGCGAGAGCACCGTGCGCACCCGGTGCAGCATGTTCCAGCGGGACTCGAAGGCCGTGCGGGCCGCGCTGTCGTCGCCGTCCTCGGAGCCGGCGAGGGCGTTGTTGAGCGGGATGTTCCCGGCCACGGTGATCAGATGGCCCACGACCGAACAGATCAGCGCCGCCAGGATCGCCGGCCCCGCCCCATCGTCGTGCTCGCCGAGGCCCGTGACGAACGCGGCGGCGAGCAGCGCGACGACGCCGAGGAACAGGACCAGGAAGACCGGCCCGGGGACCTTCTCGTTGAAGCGCCGTATGGCCGGGGTGAACTGCTCGTCCGTCAGTTCTGCGAGGCCGGGAATGATCCCGGTCACGAAGGTCAGCATGAAGCCCGCGTAGAGGCCGGTGACGATCGTGGCGAGCACCAGGAGGAGGAGGAGGTCACGGCGGACATCATGGCCCGGGAGGGCGGTGAGCAGGACGCATTATCGGGCGGCCGTGCGGCCGGACGCGCCCACACCGGGGTCCGGTGCGGGTGGGGCTCGGTGCGGGCCGGGTACGGCGCGGGGAGACCCGGGCCGGGCAGGGGCCGGGCCGGGCAGAGGCCAGCACGGGCAGAGGCCAGCACGGGCAGAGGCCGACACGGGCAGAGGCCGACACGGGCAGAGGCCGGCACGGGCGGAACCCAGCGCGGATCCACACCCGGCGGGCACCGGCGCACCGGCGCCGGCGCATGCGGGCCCCGGCCGACACCGGCCCCCGTGCGGGCCGGCCCTCGCGCACGCGGGGTCCGGCCCGCAGCTCCAGGCCCGCGGGCCCGATCCCAGGGAGGCTCCAGTGCGGGCGGGGCCGGCCCGGGCAGACCCCGGCGCACACAGGCCCCGGCGCACGCGCCCCCGACCAGCACCGACGCCGGCCCGCGCGGGCGGTCCGTCTCAGCCGATCTCGCCCTCGCTCGGTTCCGGTTCGTCGTCCGTCCCGGCTCCGCGCTGCAGCCGGTCCGCCTGGCCGATGGCCGTGGCGAGCTTCTCCACCGCGCTGTCCTCGGTCGACTCCGCCAACCCGGACGCCTGGGAGGCGAGTTCGCCCAGGCCGGGTGCGCCGGGCAGGTCACCTCCGCGCAGGCGGTCGGCGAAGTAGGCCGCCACGGCTGCGACTTGGAGCCGGTCGTTCTCGCCGCCCCAGAGGGTTGTGTCGACCGCCCCGGTCGTGACGGTCCCGGTCTCCTCCTGGGCCTTGCGGGTCTTGGGGTCG
Organism: Streptomyces globisporus C-1027; assembly: GCF_000261345.2. NCBI lineage: Bacteria > Bacillati > Actinomycetota > Actinomycetes > Kitasatosporales > Streptomycetaceae > Streptomyces > Streptomyces globisporus. The sequence continues at coordinate 2,623,228 of NZ_CP013738.1, forward strand.
AGCCAGCGGACCGTCGCCCTGGCCACCGTGCCGGACGCGCCCTCGCGCAGCCGTACGGCGTACAGAGCGGTCACGGTGTGGCCGGGACCGACCTCGCCGCCGTCGACGCTGTCGTCACGGAAGTCCTCGTCGGCGACCTTGCGGTTCTCGTAGCCGATCAGCCGGAACTGCTGCACGTTCTTCCGGTCGAATGCCACCTGGGCCTTGGCGTCGCGGGCCCGGATCTCCAGGTGGGCGGGCAGCTGGTCGACGAAGACCTTGCGGGCCTGCGTCTCGTCGCCGACGTACGTGGTGTTGCCGTCGCCCTTGTTGGTGAGCTGCTCCATGAACGCGTCGCCGTAGTCGCTGCCGACACCGACGCCGAAGAGCGTGATGCCGTACTCGCGGCGAGCGGAGTCGATCTTCTTCAGGATGCCCTCGGCCTCGGTGTCGCCGGTGTTGGCGAGGGCGTCGGAGAGGAGCACCACGCGGTTGGTGGCGCCTTCGCGGTGGCCCTCGACCGACTCCTCGTAGCCGCGGGTGATGCCCGCCTCGACGTTGGTGGACTGGGCGGGCTCCATCTCCGCCACCACATCCTTGATCCGGTTCCGGTTGCCCTTGATCCGGGTCATCGGCAGCCGGGTCTCGGCCTCGTTGCTGAAGGTGACCAGGGAGAGGGAGTCGTCGTCGCGCAGTTCGTCGGTGAGGATGGCCAGGGACTTCCGGACCAGGTCCAGGCGGCCCGTCTCGGACATGGACCCCGAGATGTCGACGACGAACGTGAGCGCGGCGGGCGGCCGTTCGGAGGCGGGCGGTGCGGTCCTCGTGGCCAGGCCGACCCGCAGCAGCGACCAGTCGGAGGCTCCGGTTCCGCCGTCCCCGCCGTTTCCGGAGCCGATGCGCGCCCCGTCGACGTTGACGGAGAAGCCGTTGCCCTCGGGCCGTTCGTACCCCTGGCGGAAGCTGTTGACGAACTCCTCGGGGCGTACGTCCTCGGCCGCGGGCAGCCGGCCGTCGCCGAGGGTGCGGCGCGCGTAGCCGTAGCTGGCGGTGTCCACGTCCAGGGCGAAGGTGGAGAGGTAGTCGGGCGCCTTGACGTCCGGCGCGGCGGAGGCCCCGGACTCGGCGTCCCCCTCCGGTGCGGCCGACCGGCCCGTCCCGGGCGCCACCGCGTCCGGCGCGGGCTGTCCGCCGCCGGTCGAGCTCTGCCCCTTGCGGGAGCCGGAGCTCACATCGCGCGTGCTGCTCGATCCGCCGTCGGAGGCGCTGCAAGCGCTGAGCGCCACGGCACCCGCGAGGAGCAGCGCCACAGCCCCCGCCCGGCTGCCTCCCGCCCGGCCCCCTACCCGGTACCCCGCTCGGTCTCCCGCCCGCTTCTCATGTCGTCGGCCGGCCTGGTTCATGCGTAACCCCCCACGTCGTCACGGTGTCCTCGACACCTGTGAATGTGACGTACGGGCCCGCCGACCGGAGTCGACGAAAGCGTTGCGGAACCATCTCGATGCGGCAACAGCGGGCGGGAAACCGGCGGAACATCAGGTTCAGGACACGATGTCCTTACGACTGAACCCGCGGAAGGCCAGCGCGAACAGGATCAGGGCATAGGACACTGATACGGCCGCGCCCTTGATCATGCCGCCCCACTCCAACTGCGGCTGGAGCGCGTCGGCCCAGGCGAACTGCCAGTGCGCGGGCAGGAAGTCGCGCCAGGAGCCGAGCGCGGTCACCGCGTCGAGCACATTGCCGACGATGGTGAGGAAGACCGCGCCGCCGACCGCGCCGAGCGGCGCGTCCGTCTTGGTGGAGAGCCAGAACGCCAGCCCCGCCGTGACCAGTTGGGAGACGAAGATGAACGCCACGACGAGCGCGAGGCGCGGCACGGTGTCCCCGGCGGACAGGGCTCCCCCGGTCGGCAGTTTCAGCGGCCCCCACCCGTAGGCCGCCGTCCCCGCCGCCAGCGCGACGACCGGCAGGAGCACCATCGCGGCGAGGCTGAAGCCGAGCGCGACGACGAGCTTGGACCACAGCAGCCGTACGCGCGGTACCGGCGCGGCGAGCAGGTAGCGCAGGGACGACCAGCTCGCCTCGGAGGCCACGGTGTCCCCGCAGAACAGGGCCACCGGGATCACCAGCAGGAAACCGGCCGAGACGAACAGCGAGGTGGCCGCGAAGTTCGCGGCGGACTCGGTCGCCACGTCCATCAGGTTGATCCGGCTGCCGCCGCCCCGGCCCCCGCCTCCGTCCTCGCCGTCCGGCGTGCCGCCGATCGCGAAGGCGATGATCAGGATGAAGGGGAGGGCGGTGAGCACCCCGCCCATGAGCAGGGTGCGGCGGCGGCGCAGTTGCCGCATGGCCTCGACGCGGAGCGGGAGCGTCCGCCCGGCGCGGTAGCCCGCGGCCTCCGGGTGTTCGCTCGCCACCCGGGCCTCGGGCGGCTGGACGGGGGCGCTCATGCTGCTCCTCCGGAGATCAGGGTGAGGAAGGCGTCCTCCAGGCGGCGGTGCGGTCCGACGCCGGTGACCGGGACGTCGAGCCGGACCAGGTCGGCGACGAGCCGCGAGGTGGTGGCCCCGTCCAGGCGGACGAGGAGCCCGAGCCGGTCGTCGGTGGGGACGGCGGAGCCGATGCCGGGCAGGGCGGCGACCTTCTCCGCGAGCGGTTCGGACACCTCCTCTGCCGTGGTCACCAGGATCATGTCGCCGGAGCCGGTGATCTCGGCGACCGGACCGGCCTGCACGAGCCGACCCCGGTCCATGACGACCAGGTGGGTGCAGGACTGTTCGACCTCCGAGAGGAGGTGGCTGGAAACGATGACGGTCCGGCCCCCGGCCGCGTACCGGATCATCACGTCCCGCATCTCGCGGATCTGCGGCGGGTCGAGCCCGTTGGTCGGCTCGTCGAGGATCAGCAGGTCCGGCATGCCGAGCATGGCCTGCGCGATGGCGAGCCGCTGCCGCATGCCCTGGGAGTACGTCCGTACGGCACGGGCCAGCGCGTCGCCGAGGCCCGCGATCTCCAGGGCCTCGTCGATGTGGGAGTCCTCGGCGGGGCGGCCGGTGGCCTGCCAGTACAGGTCGAGGTTGGCGCGCCCGGAGAGGTGCGGCAGGAAGCCCGCGCCCTCCACGAACGCCCCGACCCGGGACAGCACCGGGGCGCCGGGCCGGATGGCCTGCCCGAAGACGCGGATCTCGCCCTCGTCGGGGGTGATGAGCCCCATGAGCATGCGCAGCGTGGTCGTCTTGCCCGCGCCGTTGGGGCCGAGGAGCCCGAGCACCTGGCCCTTCTCCACGCTGAAGGACAGCTCGCGCACGGCGTACCGGTCGACGGACTTCGCGTACTTCTTGGAGAGCCCGGTGATCTGGAGCGGTACGTCGGCGAGTTCCGGGTCCGGGGCGGGCGTCGCGGTCCGCCGCCGGGCGGTGATCAGGAGTGCGGCCGCGATGACGAGCGCGGCGGCCGGGAGACCCCAGGTCCACCACGGGAGGGCGGCCGCTGCGGTCTTCACGGCGGGTGCGGTGGGGACGGTCAGCGGTCCGTCGAGGGTCACGTCGTACGTGGCGGGCTCGGCCGGGGACGCGTAACCGAGGTCCGTCGCGGAGAACACGAGGCGCATCCGGTGTCCGGCGTCGAACTCGTGGTCCACGGCGGGCAGGGCCAGCTCGATCGGCTTGCCCTGCTGGTCGGGGGTGATCCGGTAGGGGGCGACGAGCTGGTGGGGCAGCACCTGCTGTCTGCCGTCCGGCGACACGTCGTACACCTTGCCGAAGAGCACCGCGTCCCGGTCGCCGTCGGCCTTCACGTTCACCGTGACGGTGGGCGTGCCGGTGACGCGTACGGAGCTGTCCAGCGGCGCGGACTCGAACCGGCCGAACTGTCCGGGGAAGTCGAGCGAGAGCCCGACGCCGAGGGAGGAGAGCCGGGCGAGTCCGCCGCCGACGCCGGGCACGGCGGAGATGGCGGGCGGTACGGATCCGGCCGGGTTGCGGAAGGTCTTCGTCCCGCCGTCGAGCGCGATGTCCCGGCCGCCGCTGCGCAGCCCCGGGTAGGTGTCGCTGCTCGCACCGCGCAGGAGGGCGGCGCCGTCGGTGGAGTCGACGCCTCCGGTACGGGTGACGCGGAAGGCGGGCCCGGTGGCGGTGCCGGTGTCCTCCTTGAGATACCGGTCGAACCAGTCCCCGACCCGCCCCTCCACCCGGCTCGTCTCGCTGTCGCCGCCGTCGTGGCCGCCGGAGATCCAGTCGACGGAGACGGGTGCGCCGTTGGCGCTGATGGCCTTCTGCATGGCGTCGGCCTGGCCGAGCGGGAAGAGGGAGTCGGACTGCCCCTGGAGGAGCAGTGAGGGGACCTTGATGCGGTCGGCGACGGCGGACGGCGACCGCTCGGTGAGGAGCTTCACCGCCTCGGCGTCGGGCTTGCCGCTGACGGCGACGCGCTCGTACATCTCGCAGAGCTGCTTCTCGAACCGCTCGCAGCCGCCGCCGGTGGTGATGAAGATCCCGGCCCAGAGCTTCTTGAAGACCCCGTCGGGGAAGAGGGCGTCGGCGAGGTTCCAGTAGGTGATGACGGGCGCGATGGCGTCGACGCGCTCGTCGTGCCCGGCGGCGAGCAGGGACACGGCCCCGCCGTAGGAGGCCCCGGTGAGACCGACCCGGGGGTCGCCCTTGCCGTCCAGCTCCACCTCGGGCCGCTCGGCGAGCCAGTCGATGAGCCGGGAGACGTCCTCGACCTCGTGGTCGGGATCGTTGAGGGAGATCTTCCCGCCGGACTTCCCGAAGCCGCGCGCCGACCAGGTCAGCACGGCGTATCCATCGGCGGCCAGCTTCTCGGCCTGGGCCCGGACGTCGTTCTTGCTGCCGCCGAACCCGTGCCCGATGAGCACGGCGGGCCGCTTACCGGAACCCTTGGCATGGAAGTACGAGGTGTCGATCGGCACCCCGTCCATGCGCAGGATCCGGTCCTCGCGCTGCACGGCGGGCGAGCCGTCGTCGGCGACGGCGGACCAGGTGCCGCCGCCCACGAGCACGGCGAGCGCGGCGCCGACCGCGGCCCACCGGCCAGGTGTACGGGGCAGCAGGCGCCGCCATCGAGCAGTAGGGGTCTCCATCCCTCGACCCTAAACGGAGGACGCAAGCCGGTTGCGTGCCGCCAGGGTGAAGTGCGCGGCCTCCCTGAGAGGTACGGTGCGCCTCGCCCGTACTCCGGACGCGGTACGGAATTTCTGCCCCGGGAGGCCATTGTGGACATTCGCCCCGCTTCGACCGTCGCGGAGCTCCTGGCCGCCGGCCATCTCTTCGACGCCCCTCCCCGCGAGGAGTGGGCGGCCCGTTTCCTCGCCGCGGGCGGTCATGTGCTGCTGATCGCATACGTGGACGGTGTCCCGGCGGGCTTCGTCTCGGGCATCGAGATGCTGCACCCGGACAAGGGCACGGAGATGTGCCTGTACGAACTCGCCGTCGACGACCCCTTCCGCCGCCGGGGCATCGGTGGGGCCCTGACCCGGGCGCTGGTGGACCTCGCCCGGGAGCGGGGGTGCTACGACGTGTGGGTCGGCGTGGAGCCGGACAACGAGGCGGCGCTCGCCACGTACCGGTCGGCGGGGGCGGGTGACGACGGGCGGTTCGCGATGCTGGTGTGGGAGTTCGGGGGCGGGGCCGGGCGGTAGCCCCCCGGCGCCGCGAGGTCGAGCGGCGTCTCCACGGGCAGCAGGGCGGCGGCCCGCTCCCGCTCCCCCGCCCGGACCGCCGCGTGGACCTCGCGGGCGAGCGGGGTGACATCGCGTACGGAGACGGTCCACTCGTCCGCGTACCGCCGGGACGCCTCGCCGCTCAGCCCGAGCTGGAGGGAGCGGTACGGGAGGGGGTTGAGGTCGAGGTCGCGTTCGGGGTCCCACTGCACCCGGGCGGGGGCGGCGCGCAGGCTGCGCTGCCAGGAGGCCTGATCCGGGTGAACTCCGCTGACGTAGTGGGAGATTTCGGCGTGGGCGAGGGCCCATTCCAGACCGGACCGCTCGATCTCGACGGCGAGGACGACCTCCTGCCCCTCCTTGGTGCCCCAGCCGCAGCGGTACATCATCCACAGGAAGCTGGGCTTGATCCAGGTCATCCGGTCCCGCTTCCACTCGGCGGGGAACCGTCCGTCGCGGGCGGCGGGGAGGCCGATGGCCGGCCGGTACGCCTGGTAGACGGTGACCGTCGTGGCGGTCTGGAGCGCGCGGATCTGGTGGCGGGGCGGGACGGGCGGGGTGTTCATGTGCCCAGGATGCGGGACACGGCAGCGCTCGGGCATCCGGATTTCGCCGGAGGCCCGGGCGCTGCCGGGGGTGCGTCGGTCAGTGGTTGCGCGGGAAGCCGAGGTCGACGCCGGCCGGGGCGTCGGCCGGGTCGGGCCAGCGGGTGGTGGTGACCTTGCCGCGGGTGTAGAAGTGCACGCCGTCGTTGCCGTAGATGTGGTGGTCGCCGAAGAGCGAGTCCTTCCAGCCACCGAAGGAGTGGTAGCCCACGGGGACCGGGATCGGCACGTTGACGCCGACCATGCCGGCCTCGATCTCCAGCTGGAACCGGCGGGCCGCGCCGCCGTCGCGGGTGAAGATCGCGGTGCCGTTGCCGAACGGCGAGGCGTTCATGAGGGCGACGCCGTCCTCGTACGACTCCACCCGGAGCACGCACAGGACCGGGCCGAAGATCTCGTCCTGGTAGGCGTCGGAGTCGGTGGAGACCTTGTCCAGGAGGGACAGGCCGATCCAGTGGCCGTCCTCGAAGCCCTCGACCGTGTGGCCCGTGCCGTCGAGGACGACCTCCGCGCCCTGGGCGGCGGCGCCCGTGACGTACGAGGCGACCTTGTCGCGGTGGGCGGCGGTGATCAGGGGGCCCATCTCGGAGGTGGGGTCGTTGCCGGGGCCGATCTTGATCTTCTCGGCGCGCTCGCGGATCTTCGCGACCAGCTCGTCGCCGATCGCGCCGACCGCGACGACCGCGGAGATCGCCATGCAGCGCTCACCGGCGGAGCCGTACGCCGCCGAGACCGCCGCGTCGGCGGCGGCGTCCAGGTCGGCGTCCGGGAGGACGAGCATGTGGTTCTTCGCGCCGCCGAGCGCCTGGACGCGCTTGCCGTTGGCGGAGGCGGTGGCGTGGATGTAGCGGGCGATGGGGGTGGAGCCGACGAAGGAGACGGCGGCCACGTCGGGGTGGTTGAGCAGGCCGTCCACCGCGGTCTTGTCACCGTGCAGGACGTTGAGGACGCCGTCCGGAAGGCCCGCCTCGGACGCCAGCTCGGCCAGCAGGTTGGCGGCCGACGGGTCCTTCTCGCTCGGCTTCAGCACGAACGTGTTGCCGCAGGCGATGGCCAGGGGGAACATCCACATCGGCACCATGGCCGGGAAGTTGAACGGGGTGATGCCCGCGACCACGCCCAGCGACTGGCGGATCGAGGAGACGTCGACCCGGTTGGATACCTGGGTGGACAGCTCGCCCTTGAGCTGCGTGGTGATCCCGCACGCCAGCTCGACGATCTCCAGACCCCGGGCGACCTCGCCCAGCGCGTCCGAGTGCACCTTGCCGTGCTCGGCGGTGATCAGCGCGGCGATGTCGTCGCGGTGGGCGTCGAGCAGCGCGCGGTAGCGGAAGAGGACGGCGGTGCGCTGGGCGAGCGAGGAGGTGCCCCAGGTGGCGTACGCGGCCTTCGCCGCCGCCACGGCCGCGTCGACCTCCGCCACGGAGGCCAGCGCGACCTGCGTGGTGACCGCGCCGGTGGCCGGGTCGGTGACGGGACCGTACTGGCCCGACGTGCCCTCCACTGTCTTGCCGCCGATCCAGTGGTTGACGGTCTTCGTCATGACGTACTCCTTCAGGCTTCGGGCAGGCGCGGGGGCTGGTCTCACAGGTGGCGGCGTCGGGCGGCGACCTGGCGGTCGTACTCCTCCCGGGCCTTCACCGCCGCCGGTCGGCTCGCGGTTTCGGCTACCGGAACATCCCACCACGCCTGCGCCGGAGGGGGGCCCGACACTGTGTCGGGCGTTTCGGTCTCGACGTAGACACAAGTGGGGCCCTCCGCGTCGCGGGCCTCGGAGAGGGCTTTGCGCAGGTCGTCGACGGTGGCGGCGCGCAGGACCCGCAGGCCGAGGGAGGCGGCGTTGGCGGCCAGGTCGACGGGGAGCGGCGGGCCGGTGAAGCCGCCGTCGGGGTCGCGGTGGCGGTAGGCGGTGCCGAAGCGTTCGGCGCCGACCGACGCGGAGAGGCCGCCGATGGAGGCGTACCCGTGGTTCTGGAGGATCAGCAGCTTCAGCGGCAGGTTCTCCTGGACGGCGGTGACGATCTCGGTGGGGTTCATCAGATACGTGCCGTCGCCGACCAGGGCCCAGACGGGGCGGGTCCGCTGCCCGGTTCCGGCGGCGAGCAGGACGCCGATGGCCGCCGGGATCTCGTAGCCCATGCAGGAGTAGCCGTACTCCACGTGGTACTGGTCGCGGGAGCGGGTCCGCCAGAGTTTGTGCAGGTCGCCGGGGAGGGAGCCGGCGGCGTTGATGAGGATGTCCTCCTCGGTGACCAGGTCGTCCAGGAGCCCGAGGACCTGGGTCTGGGTGGGGCGCGCGGTGGGGTCGGGGGTGGCGAAGGACGCCTCGACCCGTTCCTCCCACGCCTCCTTCGCGCCGGTGTACTCCGTCTCGTACGCCGGATCGACCCGGTAGCCGCGTCCGGCGAGGGCCGCCGTGAGTGCCTCAAGCCCCGCGCGGGCGTCGGCGACCAGGGGGAGGGCGGCCAGCTTGTGGGCGTCGAAGGCGGTGATGTTGAGGTGGAGGAAGCGGACGGCCGGGTCGGCGAAGAGGGTGCCGGATGCGGTGGTGAAGTCGGAGAAGCGGGTGCCGATGCCGATGACCAGGTCGGCGGTGCGGGCCAGCTCGTCGGCGGTGGCGGTGCCGGTGTGGCCGATGCCGCCGACGTCGGCCGGGTGGTCGTGGCGGAGCGCGCCCTTGCCCGCCTGGGTGGAGGCGACCGGGATGCGCGTCGCGGCGGTGAACGCGGCGAGCGTCTCCTCGGCGGCGCTGTGCCGGACCCCGCCGCCCGCGACGATGAGGGGGCGGCGGGCGGAGCGGATCGCCCGTACCGCCGTCTCCAGCTCGTACGCGTCGGGTGCGGGCCTGCGGACGTGCCAGTCGCGCTCGGCGAAGAACTCCTCAGGCCAGTCGTACGCCTCCGCCTGCACGTCCTGCGGCAGCGCGAGCGTGACGGCCCCGGTCTCGGCGGGGTCGGCGAGGACCCGCATCGCCTGGAGGGCGGCCGGGATCAGCGCCACCGGCCGGGTGATCCGGTCGAAGTAGCGCGAGACCGGCCGCAGACAGTCGTTGACCGACACGTCACCGGCGTACGGCACTTCGAGCTGTTGCAGGACGGGGTCGGCGGGCCGGGTCGCGAAGGTGTCCCCGGGCAGCAGCAGGACGGGCAGCCGGTTGATCGTGGCGAGGGCGGCCCCGGTGACGAGGTTGGTGGCCCCCGGCCCGATGGACGTGGTCACCGCCTGCGCGGAGAGCCGCCCCGACTGGCGGGCGTACCCCACGGCCGCGTGCACCATGGCCTGTTCGTTACGGCCCTGGAGATACGGCATGCGGTGCGCGGAGCCGTTCCCTCCGTGGCCCGCCTCCACGAGCGCCTGGCCGATGCCCGCGACATTGCCGTGGCCGAAGATGCCCCAGGTGGCGCTGATCAGCCGCTGCCGGCGGCCGTCGCGCTCGGTGTACTGCCGGGCCAGGAAGGCGACCAGGGCCTGAGCGGTGGTCAGACGGCGGGTGGGGGTCGGGGCCTTCGGGCTCGCGGAACGTTCTGGGCTCGCGGGACTCGTCGGGCTCAAGGCGTTACCTCCGGGCCGGGCGACGGATGCGCCGTGTAGAGCGGGAGTCTGGCGTCGATCGGCTCATCCGGCCAGGTGTCGCGGATCCACCGGTGGTCGGGATGGTCGCTGATCAGCCAGGCGCGCTCCTCCCCCGGCCCGGCCATCACGTTCAGGTAGTAGAGCGTCCGGCCGGGCGGGGCGATGGACGGGCCGTGCCAGCCGTCGGGGATGAGGACCACGTCACCGCCGCGGACTTCGGCGAGGACGTCCGTACCGCCGTCGCGCGACGGGGAGACCCGGTGGTAGCCGAGCCCGCCGTCCTGCACCTCGAAGTAGTAGATCTCCTCCAGTTCGCACTCCTCGCCCGGCACGTGCTCGTCGTGTTTGTGGGGCGGGTAGGAGGACCAGTTGCCGCCGGGGGTGAGGACCTCGACGGCGATCAGCCGGTCACAGTCGAAGGTGTCGGCGGCGGCGAAGTTGTTCACCTGGCGGGAGCAGGTCCCGGAGCCGCGCAGCTCGACGGGTACCTCCGGCGCGGGGCCGTAGCGAGCGGGGAGTCGTCGCTCGCACCTCGCTCCTGCCAGGGCGAAGCGGCCTCCTGCGCCGGAGGAGATCTCTGCGCGGGCGTCGCGCGGTACGTAGGCGAAGTCGGAGACCCCGCTGAACACACTCTCCCTGCCCCGCAGTTCAAAGGTCTCACCTGCGATACGCACCGTACAGCCACCGGCCAACGGCAGGACGATCCATTCGCTGCCTCCGGTGACGAGCGTGTGAACACCACCCGGCTCCAGCTCCAGCACCCGCAGGGCGGAGCGGTCCCAGCCGGCGCCCTCGGGATCGATGTCGACGGCGTACGCCCCGCGCGCGGCGCTGCCGGACGGAAGGTGGAACCGGTGCTGTTCCTGTCCCTGGTCTCCGAGCTGTCCCTGTCCCTGGCCCTGGTGCTGCCCCTGGTCGGGGTGATCCGTCGTCATGGCCCTTACCTACCCGGCCGGAGCAGCGATACGGCGGTGTCGACGGCGAGCGTCACGTCCCCGTCGACCGGGTAGAGCAGTGAGCGTCCCACGACCAGCCCCCGCACCGTGGGCAGCCGCAGCGCGTCGCGCCACTTCCCGTACGCGGCGTCCTGGTCGTCGCCGACCTCGCCGCCGAGCAGGACGGCGGGCAGCGTGGAGGCCTCCATCGCCCGGCCCATGGCGTCGGGGTCGTCGGTGACGGGCACCTTCAGCCAGGTGTACGCGGACGTCCCGGCGAGGCCCGACGCGATGGCGATGGAGGTCGCCACGGCGGCGGCGCCGAGGTCGTTGCGGAGGCGGCCGTCGACGCGGCGGCAGAGGAACGGTTCGACGAAGACGGGCAGCCGGTGGGCGGCCATCGCGTCGATGGTCCGGGCGGCGGTGTGCAGGGTGTCCAGCGAACCGGGGTCGTCGTGGTCGATGCGCAGGAGCAGCTTTCCCGCGTCGAACCCCTGCCGGACCAGGTCGTCGGGGCGGTAGCCGGTGAACCGGTCGTCGAGCTCGAAGGCCGCGCCCGCGAGACCGCCGCGGTTCATCGACCCCATGACGACCTTGTCCTCCAGGGCGCCGAGCAGGAGGAGGTCGTCCAGGACGTCGGCCGATGCGAGCACCCCGTCGACCCCGGGGCGGGAGAGGGCGAGGCAGAGCCGCTCCAGCAGCTCGAAGCGGTTGGCCATGGCGAGGGACCGGTCCCCCACGGCGAGCGCGCCGCGCGCGGGGTGGTCGGCCGCGATGATCATCAGCCGGTCGCCGGGGCGCCGGATCAGCCGCCGCCTCTGCCGTCGCGCGGCGGCCTCGGCGACGGCTTCGGGCCGCTCGGCGCGCAGCCGGACGAGCGCGGAGAGGGAGGGCGCGAGCGGCGTCATGAGCCCGCTCCGGTCCGGGGGGCCTTGGGGGCTTCGGGGGCGGCGGGGGCAGTCGCAGGGACCGTCCCGGCGCCCGGGGCGGCCGGAGCTCCCGGACGGGCCGCATCGCCCGAGGCGGTCGGAGTCTCCGGATCGGCCGCACCGCCGGTCTCGGCCGCTGTGCCCGGGTCCGCCCGCGACGCGAGTTCCGCCGTCACGGCGCCTGCCGCGAGGGCCTCCTCGACCTCGTCGGGGAACGGCATCGCGGACGAGCAGGCGAGCCGGGAGGCGACGATGGCGCCGGCCGCGTTCGCGTACCGCGCGATGCGGCCCAGCGGCCATCCGGCGAGCAGCCCGTGGCAGAGCGCGCCCCCGAACGCGTCCCCGGCGCCGAGGCCGTTGACCACTTCGACCGGCAGCGGCGGGCAGTCGGCGGTGGTGCCGTCGCGGTGGACGGCGAGGACGCCCTTCGGCCCCTGTTTGACGACGGCGAGCTCCACCCCGGCCGCCAGCAGGGCCCGGGCGGCGGCGTACGGTTCGCGTTCGCCGGTCGCGACGGCGCACTCGTCGACGTTGCCGACGGCGACCGTGGCATGGGCGAGCGCTTCGCGGTACCGCGCGGGCGCCTCGAAGCTGTCGTCGCCCCCGTCCCAGAACATCGGCCGCCAGTCGAGGTCGAAGACGGTGGCCGTACGCCGCGGGGCGCCCGCCGGGCGCTCGGCCCGCGCGGCGCTCTCGCTGCGGGCCCGGAGGGCGGCCAGCGTCGCGGACCGGCTCGGCTCGGCGCTGAGTCCGGTGCCCGTCATCCAGAAGATCCTGGCGTCGCGCACGGCGTCCAGGTCGAGGTCCGGGGCGTGGATCTCCAGATCGGGGGCCTTGGGCCGCCGGTAGAAGTAGAGCGGGAAGTCGTCCGGCGGGAAGATCTCGCAGAAGGTGACCGGGGTCGGATACTCCGCGACGGCCGTCGCCCAGCGGGGGTCGACGCCGAACCGCTGCAGTTCCTGGTGGAGGTAGGCGCCGAAGGGGTCCTGCCCGGTCCGGGTGATGACGGCCGTACGCCGGCCCTGCCGGGCCACCGCCACGGCGACGTTCGCCGGGGAACCACCGAGGAACTTGCCGAACGTCTCGACCCGGGCGAGCGGTACCCCGACCTCCAGCGGGTAGAGGTCCACCCCGATCCGCCCCATGGTGATCACGTCGTACGGCTCAGGCATGCCCATCCCTTCGCACCACCGGCTCGCACCGCCGGTTCGCCCCACCGGTGGCCGGCTGGTCCCAGGTCTAGCCCTCCGCCCGGAACCCTGTCAACATTTTGTCCGGACATTCGGACGAACCCTTGACACTCTTCCGCGCGGGCCAGGAGGCTGGCCGTTATGACCCCCTCCGTCCCCTCCTCGGCCCGCATCCGTATCGGCTCGGCCCCCGACTCCTGGGGCGTGTGGTTCCCGGACGACCCGCAGCAGGTGCCCTGGCAGCGCTTTCTCGACGAGGTGGCCGAGGCCGGCTACGCGTGGATCGAGCTCGGCCCGTACGGCTATCTGCCCACCGATCCGGCCCGGCTGGCCGACGAGACGCGCGGCCGGGGGCTCACGGTCTCCGCCGGAACCGTCTTCACCGGATTGCACCACGGCCCGGACGTCTGGGACCGGACCTGGGCGCATGTCGCGGACATCGCCGCGCTGACCCGGTCCATGGGCGCCGAACACCTGGTCGTCATCCCCTCGTTCTGGCGTGACGACAAGACGGGCGAGGTGCTGGAGGACCGCACGCTCACCCCCGTGCAGTGGCGCGATCTGACCGCGCAGACGGAGCGTCTCGGCCGGGAGGTCCGGGAGCGGTTCGGGCTGCGGATCGTCGTCCACCCGCACGCCGACACCCACATCGACACCGAGGAGAACGTCAACCGCTTCCTCGACGCCACCGATCCGGACCTCGTCTCGCTCTGCCTGGACACCGGGCACTACGCCTACTGCGGCGGAGACAGCGTCAAGCTCATCGAGACGTACGGGGAACGCATCGGCTACCTCCATCTCAAGCAGGTCGACCCGGAGATCCTGGCGGCGGTGGTGGCGGACGAGGTGCCGTTCGGCCCGGCGGTGGCCCGGGGCGTGATGTGCGAGCCGCCCGGCGGGGTCCCCGCGCTGGAACCGGTGCTGGACGCGGCGCGGGCCCTGGACGTCGACCTGTTCGCGATCGTGGAGCAGGACATGTACCCCTGCCCACCGGACAAGCCGCTCCCCGTCGCACGCCGCACCCGGGAGTTCCTCCGCTCCTGCGGTCGCCCCGGCTCCCCCCTCTGAGCCCGGGGGCTGGGGGCCGGGGGGGGACCGGAGGGCGGCGCTCAGGCCCCGGGCCCGCAAGGCCCCCGGGACCGGAACCCGGGCTCCAGCAGCGGGTCAGACCCCCGTACGTCCGTCCACGCGTTCGCGGATCAGGTCGGCGTGGCCGCAGTGCCGTGCGTACTCGCCGATCATGTGCGTGTAGATCCAGCGCAGCGTGACCCGCGCGCCCATGAACGGGCTGGTGTCGTCGAGCGCCCGCGCCGCGCAGTTCTCCCGGGCCGCCGCCACCTCTCCCTCCCACCGCGCGAGCGCCTGGGCATAGGTGGCGTCCTCGGCCAGCCCCCAGCCGCCCTCGCGGCCCTGACTCCCGTCCCCGCCGCCGGCCGGAGGGGCGAAGAACGGCGGGGCGTCCTCCTGTGCGAGCACCCGGCGGAACCAGTTCCGCTCGACCTCGGCCAGATGCTGGAGCAGTCCGAGCAGGGTGATCGGCGAGGGCGCCGCCGACGCCTCGCGCAGGCCCTCCTCCGGCAGGTCAGCACACTTCTGGGCGAGGGTGGCGCGATAGAAGTCGAGCCAACTCTCCAGGGTGGTGCGTTCGTCGGCGTCCAGTGGGGGCATCGGGCGTTCGGCAGTGCTCATGCCTTTCATCGTGGCACCCGGGTCTGACAGCAGCCGCGCTTCATCCTTTCTGTCACAGCAGTAACCGTTTCGGGACACATGTCTCCGTTACGCGGGTTTTCTGTCACAGCCGGTCGACAGCCCCACCCCGCCTGCCGCCCGGGGTCGTTCAACCGAGCACAGGCTGAGTGATCGTCGACTTGGTCAGTGCAGAGAGGTGTCACCGATGACGGACAGAACGCTCTGGTCCTACAAGGACATTGCCGCGCACATCCAGGTCCAGCCGGACACCGTCCGCTCCTATCGCAAGCACGGGCTCCTGCCCCCGCCCGACCAGGTGAAGAACGGGAAGCCGTACTGGTACGGAGACACCGTCCGCGCCTGGGTCGCCTCGCGCCCCCGCAACCGGGGGCGCTGACGCCCGATCACTCCTCTTCGGCGGCCCTGCGGAAGAGGGCCGTCCAGAGGAACGGCTCCCCGAAGAGCGGGGATTCGGGCGCCTCGTCGTTCATCCGGCGCAGTTCGATCTCCGTCAGCCCGGAGAAGACGCGGCGCAGCTCGTCGTCCGTGTAGGCGAGTCCGCCGTGCAGGCCACCCGTCAGATAGAGCTCGGCGTCCGGCAGTTCCGAGCCCATCCCGCCCGCTCCGGCGGCGAAGCAGGTGAGTGCGAAGTGGCCGCCGGGCGCCAGGCAGCGCTCCAGGAGGGCGAGATAGCTGATCCGCCGGTGGGGCGGCAGATGGTGGAAGCAGCCCGAGTCGTAGATCAGGTCGTAGGGGCCGGTGAGGGCGGCCCCCGTCGCCGTCAGGGCGAACGCGTCACCGTGGTGGAACCGGACGGAGCCGGCCCCCGCTTCCTCGGCCCGCTCCCGGGCCCAGGCCAGCGCCGCCGGGGAGAGGTCGACCGCGTCGACGTCGAAGCCGAGCGCGGCCAGGTGGAGCGCGTTGCGGCCGGGCCCACAGCCGAGTTCGAGCGCGCGCCCCGGGGCGATCCGCCCTTGGCGGAGGTGGGCGTCGAGGTTCTCGTCGGGCTTGTCCGCGAAGAACGGCACCTCCCGTGAACGGTCCGCGTAGAACGCGTCCCACCAGGACGCCCCGTCGGCCGTCCACCGGTCCGCCTCCGGGGCGAACAGGCCGTCCATCAAAGCCAGTACGTCATCGACCGTGGATACGTTCCGGTCCATCCGGGCCCCCTTCTCCGTTGAGGGAATTTTAGGCTGGATGAGTAGGAAATCCCAGGTCAGCGCCGCTTTGCCGATGCCGCGTACGGGCCTGTGGAGCCTCCCTCGCAGGCGGAGGAGCCGGGCCCCCGCCCGCCACCCGTTCGGTGGCGGGCGGGCCCGTCCTGTCGCCTCCGGAGGACATTCCCGGCTCCCCCGAGGACCCTTTCCGGACGACTTTCCCGCGTGGGTCTCAGCGTCGCGCCGGTTCGCCGATGCTCCTGCCGGTGTCCGATATCTCCTCGGTCTCCACCGTCGGTTCGCGGTCCTCCCCCGGGCCTCCCCGGCCGCCCGGGTCCGGCACCGCGGCGGGGACGACGGCCGGGGCGGCCTCCCCTTCGCTCAGGCCGAACCTGCGGTGGAAGGCCCGCAGGGGCGCGGGGGCCCACCAGGTCGAACGGCCCATCAGCTTCATCACCGCAGGGACCAGCAGACTGCGCACCACCATGGCGTCCATCAGGACCGCGAGGGCGATGCCGAGCCCCAGCATCTTGGTGTTGGTGACCCGTGAGGTGCCGATGGCGACCATGACGACCGCGAGGATCACGGCGGCCGCGGTGATCAGCCCGCCGGTGTGCCGGAGCCCGAAGGTGACGGAGTGCTCGTGGTCGCCGGTGCGGTCGTACTCCTCCTTGATCCGGGATATCAGGAAGACCCCGTAGTCCATGGAGAGCCCGAAGGCCACGCAGAACATCAGGACGGGCAGCGTCGTCTCGATGTCGCCCGTGCTGGTGAAGGCGAGCAGTCCGGAGAGGTTCCCGTCCTGGAAGACCCAGACCACCGCTCCGAACATCGCGGTCAGGCTGAGGGCGTTGAGCACGACCGCCTGGAGCGGGATGAGCACGCTGCCGGTGAGCAGGAAGACCAGGAGCAGCGTCGCGACCACGATGATCGCCAGCGCCCAGGGCAGCCGGTCGGCTATGGCGTCCTTGGAGTCGACGAGGACCGCCGCCGTGCCCGTGACCGAGATGTCGAGCGAGGAGGCGGCGGGCACGGCCCTCAGGTCCCGCACGAGCTGTTGGGTCTCCTCACCGACGGCTTCGCCCTTCGGCAGCACGCTGTAGTAGGCGGCGGGGCCCTCGGCGACCGGGCCTTCGACCCGCAGGACGCCGGGGAGCTGCTCGATCCGGGTCTTCAGGTCCGCGTGGTCGGCCCGGGAACCCTGCCCCTCGGCCAGCACTTCCAGGCCGCCGCCGGGGCTGCCGGGGAAGCCGTCGCGGATGTGTTCCTGGACGACCCGGGACTCCGCGGAGGCCGGCAGCTGGCGGTCGTCCGCCGTGCCGAACTTGACCCCGAGGAACGGCAGTCCGAGGAGGAGCAGCCCGACGGTCGTGACGATGGCGAAGACGGGCGCCCGGCGCATCACCAGCGCACCCAGCGACGCCCAGCCCCGGCCGGGCGACGCGTCGGCGCCGCCGGCGGAACCCGCCCCGGGACCACCGGCCGTAGCGCCCTGCGGGTCCGCCCCGGCCGCCCCGGCCTTCTTCCGGCGGCGGAGGAGCCGGCGCAGGTCCAGCGAGTTGATCCGGGGGCCGAGCAGCACGAGCGCCGCGGGCAGCAGGATCAGTGCGGCAGCGGCGGCCAGGAGGACCACGGCGATCCCGGCGTAGGCGAAGGACCGCAGGAAGTACTGCGGGAAGACGAGCATGGCCGACAGGGACACCGCCACGGTCAGCGCGGAGAACAGCACCGTACGCCCGGCGGTCCGCAGCGTCGTGCCCACCGCCGTTCTGGTGTCCGCACCGGTCGCCAGCTCCTCGCGGAAGCGGCGGACGATGAACAGGGCGTAGTCGATGGCGAGTCCGAGGCCGAGGGCCGTGGTGAGGTTCATCGCGAAGACCGACACGTCGGTGAACTCCGTCAGCCCTCGCAGCACGGCGTTGGTGCCGAGGATGGCGACGATGCCGACGGCGAGCGGCAGCATCGCGGCGACGGCGCTGCCGAAGACCATGACCAGCAGGACGAGCGTCACTGGCAGGGCGATCAGCTCGGCCCGCAGCAGATCCTCCTGGATGATCGTCTGCATCTCGTGCTGCACGGCGACCGGCCCGCCGAGGGAGACCGTCACCGGCCCCCGCTCCCCCGCGAAGGCCGGGGCCAGCCGGTCGAGGGTCTCGCCCGCGGTCTTCTCGTCGCCCCCGATCCGGGCGGCGATGATCGCCTCCTGGCCGTCCTCGGAACGCAGGGCGGGCGAAGCGGTCTCCCAGTAGGACCCGACGCCCGATATCCCGGGCTCGGCCTTCAGCCGCTCCGCCAGACGGGCGGCCTCGGCGGCCACGGCCGGGTCGTCGACGCCGGCGGAGCCGCTGTCCACCAGCAGGAGCAGATTGGGCTGCGAGGCCGGGAACTCCCGGGCCAGCACCTCCGTCGCGTACGTCGACTCGGCGTCGGGGGCCTGCCAGCCGCCGCTGCCCATCCGGTCCGCCACCCCGCTCCCGGCGAACACGGCGAGTGCGGTGATCACCAGTGCGGCCAGCAGCGCGAGCCGTGGCCGGGCGGTGACGAACCGGGTCCATCCGCCGACCGGGGGCGGCGCGGAACGGTTGACTTCGGGCATGGTGCGGTGTCCCCTTCACCGAGACCCGGGCAGCGCAGGGCAGCATGGGTCGGTCGTTGCCGTTTATCGTGGCAAACACGAGTAGTCGCTCGCGTTTCTCTAGAATGCGAGCGACCACTCGCGTTTGTCAATCGCGTCATGAGAGCTGGGGATTGACCGTGCCGGAGGCCAAAGCCAACAAGACCGCCGCCGAGGCCGCCGTCGAAGCCGCCACCGGGGCCGCCGGGGACACCGCCGACGAGGCGCCGGACTCCGCCCGCCCCCGTCGGCGCCGCCAGGCCCGCGGCGAGGCCCGGATCGCCCAGCTGCTCCGGGCCGCGGCCGACGTCTTCTGCACCAGCGGCTACACCGCGTCCAGCACCAACGCGATCGCCCGCGAGGCCGGGGTCTCACCGGGCACGCTCTACCAGTTCTTCCCGAACAAGGAGGCCATCGCCGTCGAGCTCGGGGACCGGCTGCTGGACCGCTGGCGGGACACCTACGGAGCAGCCTTCGCCCAGAGCCACACGGAGCTGACGCTCGACCGCATGCTGGACGCCGTGCTCGACCCGCTGATCGCCTTCAACTGCGAGAACCCGGCGTTCTTCGTCCTGATGCACGGCTCGGAGATCCCCGGGCAGATCACCGAGGCGCACGACACGCTGCACGCCACGATGCTGACGCGAGTGGAATCGGTACTCGCCGACTACCTCCCGGACATGCCCGCACCCCAGATCCACCGCATCGCCGAAATGGCCTTCATGGTGTTCAAGGCCGGGCTGGACCTGGTCATGGCCTCCGAGGGCGAGGAGCGCACGGCCTACATCCAGGAGCTGAAGACGGTGATGTTCCGCTACCTGGACCCCCTGGTCGGCGACGACGCGTCGCGCCCGGCGCCGACGGAGCGCGTTGATACCCCCTAGGGGTATAGTATGCGTGAGGCGGGGACGTCACGGGAGCCTCCGCGGCCCCACGTGCCCCGCCGTGCCGCCCGAAACGTGTTCGCGAAGAGGAGAACGTCATGACCGCCGAGACCGACACCACGCCGTCCACCGGTTCCTGCTGCTCGCCCACCGGCTCCTGCCACGACGGCGCGGCCGACGTGCAGATCGAGCAGGCCGACTCGGTCACCACCGTGTACCAGGTCAAGGGCATGACCTGCGGCCACTGCGAGGGCGCCGTGTCGGAGGAGATCTCCGGGATCGCGGGCGTCACCTCGGTCGCCGCGGTCGCCTCCACCGGTCTGGTCACCGTGACGTCCAAGGCCCCGCTGGCCGAGGACGCCGTCCGTGCCGCCGTGGACGAGGCCGGTTACGAGCTTCTCGGCCCGGCCGCCTGAGCGCCGGCCCTCCGCCGCAGCACCCGTCCGCCGTCGGGCCGGCCGCACCAGTCGATACTGGTGGGGTACGGCCCGATCTGCGTTTTCCAGGAGTTCCGGACATGGCCAGCACAGCAGCAGCCCACTTCCCGGCCGCCGACGCCTCCGAGGCCGAGCTCATGATCGGCGGGATGACCTGCGCCTCGTGCGCGGCCCGCGTCGAGAAGAAGCTCAACCGGATGGACGGCGTCACCGCCACGGTGAACTACGCGACCGAGAAGGCCCGCGTCACTTTCGGGGAGGGGCTGAAGCTGGGGGATCTCGTCGCCACGGTCGAGAAGACCGGCTACACGGCCCGCCCCGTCGCCCAGCCGCCTGTTCCGGCCCCTGCACCCGCCCCTGAGGGCACCCGGGAGGCCTCCGGCCCGGGACCCGCGCCGGAGGTCTCCCCGAAGCCCGCCTCGGAGCCCACGCCGGAATCCGCCCCGGTACCCGCGCCGGAGTTCACTCCGGAATCCGTTTCGGAGCCGGCTTCGGACCCCACCCCCGACTCCGTCGCCCGGGACGTCGAAGCCGAGCAGGACGCCTCCCTCGCCGCGCTCCGTCAGCGCCTCGTCGTCTCCGCCGTGCTCGCCACCCCCGTCGTCCTGCTCGCCATGGTCCCGGCGCTCCAGTTCGACTTCTGGCAGTGGCTGAGCCTCACCCTCGCCGCGCCCGTCGTCGTCTGGGGCGGCCTGCCCTTCCACCGGGCCGCCTGGACGAACGCGAAGCACGGCGCGGCGACGATGGACACGCTGGTCTCGCTCGGCACGCTCGCCGCGTTCGGCTGGTCGCTGTGGGCCCTGTTCCTCGGCGACGCGGGCATGCCCGGCATGCGCCACGGCTTCGACTTCACCGTCTCGCGTGCCGACGCCACCTCGACGATCTACCTGGAGGTGGCGGCCGGAGTCATCACGTTCATCCTGCTGGGCCGCTATCTGGAAGCCCGTGCGAAGCGGAAGTCCGGCGCGGCGCTGCGGGCGCTGATGCATCTGGGCGCGAAGGACGTCGTCGTACTGAGGGGAGGCAGGGAGGTACGTGTCCCGGCAGGCACGCTCGTCGTCGGCGACCGCTTCGTCGTGCGCCCCGGGGAGAAGATCGCGACGGACGGGACGGTGGTCGAGGGCTCGTCCGCCGTGGACGCCTCAATGCTGACGGGTGAGTCCGTGCCCGTCGAGGTCACCGTAGACGACACCGTCACCGGCGCCACCCTCAACGCCGGCGGACGCCTCGTCGTCGAAGCCACCCGCGTCGGCAACGACACCCAACTCGCCCGCATGGCCAAACTCGTCGAGGACGCCCAGAACGGCAAAGCCTCCGCCCAGCGCCTCGCCGACCGCATCTCCGCCGTCTTCGTCCCCATCGTCATCGCCCTCGCCCTCGCCACCCTCGGCTACTGGCTCGGCAACGGCGCCGGACTCACCGCCGCCTTCACCGCAGCCGTCGCCGTCCTCATCATCGCCTGCCCCTGCGCCCTCGGCCTCGCCACCCCCACCGCCCTCATGGTCGGCACCGGACGCGGCGCCCAACTCGGCATCCTCATCAAAGGCCCCGAAGTCCTGGAGACCACCCGCCGCGTCGACACCATCGTCCTGGACAAGACCGGCACCGTCACCACCGGCCGCATGACCCTCCAGACCACCCACACCACCGACACCACCACCGAGACCGAAGTCCTCCGGATCGCCGGCGCCTTGGAGAACGCCTCCGAACACCCCATCGCCCAGGCCGTCGCCACCGCCGCGACCGACACCACCGGCCCCCTCCCCACCCCCGAGGACTTCGCCAACATCCCCGGACTCGGCGTCCAGGGCATCGTCGAAGGCCACGCCGTCCTCGTCGGCCGGCCCCGCCTCGTCGCCGACGCCGGGATCTCCCTCCCGCCCGCGTTGTCACGGGCCCTCGAGGAGGACGAGGCGCACGGGCGTACGGCGGTCGTCGTGGCCTGGGACGGGGAGGCCCGGGGCGTGTTCGGGGTGGCGGACGCGGTCAAGGAGAGCAGCGCGGCCGCCGTGGCCGAGCTGCGCGCCCTGGGGCTGGAGCCCATCCTGCTGACCGGCGACAACCGGGCGGTGGCGGAGGCCGTCGCCCGCGAGGTGGGCATCGACACGGTCCATGCGGAGGTGCTCCCCGAGGACAAGGTGGACGTCGTGAAGCGCCTTCAGGCCGAGGGGCGGGTCGTCGCCATGGTCGGCGACGGGGTCAACGACGCGGCCGCGCTGGCCACGGCATCCCTGGGGCTGGCGATGGGCACGGGGACGGATGCGGCGATCGAGGCGAGCGACCTCACACTGGTTCGTGGAGATCTCAAGGTGACAGCTGACGCAATCCGCCTTTCCAGGCGTACTCTGGCCACCATCAGGGGCAACCTCTTCTGGGCCTTCGGGTACAACGTCGCGGCTTTGCCCCTGGCTGCAAGTGGCCTGCTCAACCCTATGATCGCGGGAGCCGCCATGGCGTTTTCGTCCGTGTTCGTCGTCACGAACAGCCTCCGGTTGCGTGCCTTCACGTAACTTCCACAAAGAGATTTAGATCACACCGGTTTCAGGGTAACCATCCGGTGGGTTCGCGAGTCTTAGAGTGCGACTGCCAAGGATGTCTTGGGGGACGTCCGACGGAGTGTCTTGGGGGACGCTCCTGATGGCATGCGTTGGCCGGGGCACGTGCACCGGGGAAGCTTTGAGCGGCCCTCCCGTGCGTACGTACCCCGGCAGATCGCGGCACAACAGAACAACGGGAGCTTCGGCTCCCAGCAGACGCCCGGCCGGATCCCGTGGGGGGAATCCGCTCCGGGATATGGGAAGCGCCCCGACCGTCGACCCGTGGGGGGATCGGCGGGGGGGCGCTTCTTCTTTTTCGGGGCCTGCCACAGGCCGCCAGGCCCGTTCGAGGGGCCGCCACCGGCCTTGCACCGGCCCCGGAACGCCGAATCGCCCCGGACACCGCGCTCTGTGCGAAGCGCGGTACGCGGGGCGAAGGCAGTCGGCCGAAGAGGCCGGGGCACTACGGGGCGGTCATGAGGTCCGGGTCAGCGGCCCTCGACCGGGACGAAGTCGCGCAGGACCTCGCCGGTGTAGATCTGGCGCGGGCGGCCGATACGGGAACCCGGCTCCTTGATCATCTCGTGCCACTGGGCGATCCAGCCGGGCAGCCGGCCGAGCGCGAAGAGCACGGTGAACATCTCGGTCGGGAAGCCCATGGCCCGGTAGATCAGACCGGTGTAGAAGTCCACGTTGGGGTAGAGGTTGCGCGAGACGAAGTAGTCGTCGGAGAGCGCGTGCTCCTCCAGCTTGAGCGCGATGTCGAGCAGCTCGTCGGACTTGCCGAGCGCGGACAGCACGTCGTGCGCGGCAGCCTTGATGATCTTGGCGCGCGGGTCGAAGGACTTGTACACCCGGTGGCCGAAGCCCATCAGGCGGACGCCGTCCTCCTTGTTCTTCACCTTGCGGATGAAGGAGTCGACGTCGCCGCCGTTGGCCTGGATGCCTTCCAGCATCTCCAGCACCGACTGGTTGGCGCCACCGTGCAGGGGGCCCCACAGCGCCGAGATACCGGCGGAGATCGAGGCGAACATGTTCGCCTGCGAGGAGCCGACCAGACGCACGGTGGAGGTCGAACAGTTCTGCTCGTGGTCCGCGTGCAGGATGAGCAGCTTGTCCAGCGCCGAGACGACGACCGGGTCCAGCTCGTACTCCTGGGCGGGGACCGAGAAGGTCATGCGCAGGAAGTTCTCGACGTACCCGAGGTCGTTGCGCGGGTAGACGAAGGGGTGGCCGATCGACTTCTTGTAGGCGTACGCCGCGATCGTCGGGAGCTTCGCCAGGAGGCGGATCGTCGACAGGTGGCGCTGCTGCTCGTCGAACGGGTTGTGGCTGTCCTGGTAGAACGTGGACAGGGCGCTGACGACCGAGGACAGCATGGCCATCGGGTGGGCGTCGCGCGGGAAGCCGTCGAAGAACCGCTTGACGTCCTCGTGCAGCAGCGTGTGCTGGGTGATCTCGTTCTTGAACGCCGCCAGCTCGTCGACCTTGGGGAGGTCGCCGTTGATCAGCGTGTACGCGACCTCGAGGAACGACGAGCGCTCGGCGAGCTGCTCGATCGGGTATCCGCGGTAGCGCAGAATGCCCTGCTCACCGTCGAGGTACGTGATGGCGGATTTATAGGCGGCGGTGTTGCCGTATCCGCTGTCCAGCGTCACCAGGCCGGTATTGGCCCGGAGCTTCCCGATGTCGAAGCCCTTGTCGCCGACGGTGCTGTCGATCACCGGGTAGGTGTACTCGTCATCGCCGTACCGCAGTACTACAGCGTTGTTGGTGTGCTCGCTCACGTCATCCCTCACCGACGTAGTGCCTCTTCTTCGAGGTGCCCTGACTGTCTTCCACCCTCCCCCATTCGGCTCAGGAGAGTGCACTCGGGGTCGTCCATTGGACCTACTGACGGCACTGAGTGCCGCCAACTTACTCATCCTGCCCCCTTGACTGCGGTTCCGGAAGACCTCCGTGATGTTTCCCACCGGTTTGATCGATCATTTTCGTGCAGGGGTCACGAGAAGTCTTCGCCGGAGCCGCCCCGCAGCCGGAAATCCAGTGCCGTACAGCGTCTGCCTGCGGAAACCGTGCGGACCGCCTGGCCGATCGCCTTACGGGACCCGACGAGGACGACGAGCTTCTTGGCCCTCGTCACGGCGGTGTAGAGAAGGTTGCGCTGGAGCATCATCCAGGCACTGGTGGTGACGGGGATGACGACGGCCGGATACTCGCTGCCCTGGGAGCGGTGGATCGTCATGGCGTACGCGTGGGCCAGCTCGTCCAGCTCGTCGAAGTCGTAGCCGATCTCCTCGTCCTCGTCGGTGCGGACGGTGAGCTTCTGCTCGTCCACATCGAGGCCGGTGACGACGCCGACGGTGCCGTTGAAGACGCCGTTCTCGCCCTTGTCGTAGTTGTTGCGGATCTGGGTGACCTTGTCGCCGACCCGGAAGACCCGGCCGCCGAACCGCTTCTCGGGGAGGTCGGGGCGGCCGGGGGTGATGGCCTGCTGGAGCAGCCCGTTGAGATGGCCCGCGCCGGCCGGGCCCCGGTGCATCGGGGCGAGGACCTGCACGTCACGGCGTGCGTCGAGACCGAACTTGGCCGGGATGCGGCGGGCCGCGACATCGACGGCGAGCTTGCCCGCGTCCTCCGTCTCGTCCTCCACGAAGAGGAAGAAGTCGCTCAGCCCCTCGGTGAGCGGCGGCTGTCCGGCGTTGATGCGGTGCGCGTTGGTGACCACGCCGGACTGCTGGGCCTGGCGGAAGATCCGGGTGAGCCGGACGGCCGGGACCGGGCCGCCCTCCGCGAGCAGATCGCTCAGCACCTCCCCCGCCCCGACCGAGGGCAGCTGGTCCACATCGCCCACCAGGAGGAGGTGGGCACCGGGTGCCACCGCCTTCACGAGCTTGTTGGCGAGCAGCAGATCGAGCATCGACGCCTCGTCGACGACGACCAGATCGGCGTCCAGCGGACGGTCCCGGTCGTACGCCGCGTCCCCGCCCGGCTTCAGCTCCAGCAGCCGGTGCACGGTGGACGCCTCGGCCCCGGTCAGCTCGGAGAGGCGTTTGGCGGCGCGCCCGGTGGGGGCGGCGAGCACCACCTTGGCCTTCTTCGCCCGGGCCAGCTCGACGATCGACCGGACGGTGAACGACTTCCCGCAGCCGGGGCCGCCGGTCAGGACGGCCACCTTGCGGGTGAGCGCGAGGCGTACGGCCTGCTCCTGTTCGGGCGCGAGATCGGCCCCCGTACGCGTGGCGAGCCAGGCCAGGGCCTTGCCCCAGTCGACGTCCCCGAAGGCGGGCATCCGGTCCTCGCCGGTGTTCAGCAGCCGCCTGACCTGCCCGGCGAGGGACAGCTCGGCCCGGTGGAAGGGGACCAGATAGACCGCCGTGATCGGCTCGCCGCCCTCGGGGGACGGCACCTTCTCCCGGACGACGCCCTCCGGATCGGCGGCCAGCTCGGCCAGGCACTCGATGACCAGCCCGGTGTCGACCTGGAGCAGCTTGACGCCGTCCGCGATGAGCCGTTCCTCGGGCAGGAAACAGTGCCCCTGGTCGGAGGACTGGGACAGGGCGTACTGCAGTCCGGCCTTGATCCGCTCGGGGCTGTCGTGCGGGATGCCGACGGCCTGGGCGATCCTGTCGGCGGTGAGGAAGCCGATGCCCCAGACGTCGGCGGCCAGCCGGTAGGGCTGGTTCTTCACGACGGAGATCGAGGCGTCCTCGTACTTCTTGTAGATGCGGACGGCGATGGAGGTGGAGACGCCGACGCCCTGGAGGAAGACCATGACCTCCTTGATCGCCTTCTGCTCCTCCCAGGCCGCCGCGATCATCTTCGTGCGCTTGGGGCCGAGGCCGGGGACCTCGACGAGCCGCTTCGGTTCCTGCTCGATGATGTCGAGGGTGTCGACGCCGAAGTGGGTGGTGATCCGGTCGGCCATCACCGGTCCGATGCCCTTGATCAGCCCGGAGCCCAGATAGCGGCGGATGCCCTGGATGGTGGCGGGAAGGACGGTGGTGTAGTTCTCCACGGTGAACTGCTTGCCGTACTGCGAGTGCGAGCCCCAACGGCCCTCCATCCGCAGGGACTCGCCGACCTGCGCGCCGAGGAGCGCGCCGACGACGGTGAGGAGGTCGCCGGCTCCGCGCCCGGTGTCGACGCGGGCGACCGTGTACCCGTTCTCCTCGTTGGCGTAGGTGATCCGTTCCAGGACCCCTTCGAGGACGGCCATGTTGGACATGACCCGACGCTACCGGGTGGCGCTGACAGTACCGTTACCGAGCGGGGGCCCCGCCGGGGGGCTCCGGCGCGCTACTCCCTGGGGGCCGGGCCGGCGAACCCGCTCTCCCCTGCCTCGTTGCTGCTCCGGCCGGCGTTGAAACGCGCCTTCTTCTGGCGGTTGCCGCAGGTGTTCATGTCGCACCATTTGCGCGTACGGCTCTGACTGGTGTCGAAGAAGGCGGCCCGGCAGGTCGGTGAGGCACACAGGGCCAGCTTTCCGTCCCGTTCGCCCGACATGACGTCGACGGCGTCGGCGGCGATCACAGCGAGGGCGTCCTCCACGGAGGAGGAACCGAGCCGCCACCGCCGCTCCCCCTCGGGCGTCAGGACCGCTGCGGCCCGCCCCTCGACGCTACGGTCGTCGATGACCTGGACCGCGGCGGCGGGGAGAGCCTCCCGGAGCGCCGCGGCCGTCGCGGCCGCATGGATCGACTCCCGCAACTCCCTTGCGAGTTCGAGCTGTTCAGGGGTGCAGGAGTCCACGGTGAGGCCGTACACCGCCAGCCAGTCGATGAGCCGCCGCGGCACGGGGATGCGCTCCACGGAGTCGCCGAAGCGCTCCGACAGGGTCCAGGTGAAGCTCGTCGCCAGCACGTTGCCGAGGCGGAAGTCAGGAAAGCCAGCACGCATGGAACCACCTTAGCCGGTTGCGGGGTGGCCCGGAGGGCTGCTAGAACCGTCTTAGACGGTTCACGACGATGAGTCGGCTTCGACGCCCACGATCGCCAGGAGGCCCCCATGCCCCGCCCGGCCAGCGACGCACGCCCGTCCAGCGGCGTACACGCAACCGACGACGTACACGTCCACGCCTACGAGACCCATGCGACCGACGCCGACCTCGACGACCTGCGGGCGCGACTGACTGCGGCGCGGCTGCCGGAGGCGGAGACCGTCCGGGGCGCGCCGCCCGGCCCCCGCCGGTGGGACCAGGGCGTTCCGCTCGCCGACCTCGCCGATGTCGTGGAGTACTGGCGTACGGGATACGACTGGCGGGCGTTCGAGGAGCGGCTGAACCGCATGGGCCAGTTCCGTACGACCGTCGACGGGCTGGGCATCCACTTCCTGCACCGCCGGTCCGCGCGCCCGGACGCCGTCCCGCTGCTCCTGACGCACGGCTGGCCGGGCAGCGTCGTCGAATTCCTGCACGTCATGGACGAGTTGGCTGATCCGCAGGACGCCGAGGCGCCGGCGTTCCATGTGGTGGCCCCGTCGCTGCCGGGCTTCGGTTTCAGTGAGAAGCCCGCCACCACCGGGTGGGGTACCGAGAGGATCGCGGCAGCGTGGGTGGAGCTGATGGGGAGGCTCGGATACGGCCGGTTCCTTGCCCACGGCGGCGACTGGGGCGGCAACATCACCACGGTGCTGGGCGGCAGGTTCCCGGACCGGGTGATCGGCGTCCACTCCACCTTCGCCGAGGCCCCGCCCGGTCTGACCACGGACGGGCTGACGGAGACCGAGCGCCGGTGGACCGAGGAGACCCGGGACTTCTGGGGCCGCCGGGCGGCGTACGCGAAGCAACAGGCGACGCGGCCGCAGACCATCGGGTACGCGCTCGTCGACTCACCGGTCGGGCTGCTCGCCTGGATCCTCGACAAGTTCGCCGAGTGGTCGGACACCGTGGACAGCCCGTTCGAGACGATCTCCCGGGACCGGGTCCTCGACAACGTCACCCTGTACTGGCTGACGCGGACGGGTGCGTCGGCGGCCCGTATCTACTACGAGAGCCACAACTCGCTCGACCCCGCGCTCCGGGTCGACGTCCCGGCGGCGATCACGATGTACCCCGCGACATCGAGAAGACTCCGCGCCCCTGGGCCCAGGAGCGGTACCGGAACATCGTCCGGTGGCGGGCGCCCGAGGCCGGGGGCCATTTCCCGTCGCTGGAGATGCCCCGCTTCTTCGTCGCCGACCTGCGGGAGGGTCTCGCGGCGGTGCTGGCCGCCCGCGAAGTCGCCTGAGCCCTCGGTTCACATGAGCTTGCGGCGTCCGGTCTCCTTCTTGAGGGCGCCCACGTTGATCGGCTGGAGGATGACCGTGATCGCGCCGACGGTGAAGTGCTGCACCGGGCCGCCGGTGTTCCGCCCGTGGAAACTGTTCGGCAGCGCCTGCCCGTTGGTCGGTTCCGTGCCCGCCGTATACATGTCGATGATGCCCTCGTGCCCCTGACGGGCCTTCGCGTCGTTGCCGTCCGCGGCCTGTTCCACGGTGATGTGGTCGTCGCCGTCCACGGCGACCACGGCCGCCACGTGGTAGGGCCAGCCGCTCGTGTTGTCGGGCCGCTCGTACTCCCCCTGCCACGCGGTCTCCACGATCGCGTACGCCTCACCGGGACCCGGCCGCTCCTCGCCGTTCGCGTGCGGGCCGCCGGGCCGGGCCGCCGCGTAGGCCTGGGCGCCCGCCACGTTCTCCTGGTCGCCCAGGCCGAACTGGGCACCGCCCAGGGCGAAGGCGCTGGCGTCCTGCCCGAGAGCCAGCCGCTGCTGATGCATGATCTCCTCGGCCGTGTGGGCGCAGTCCGCGAGGAAGGCCGTCTCCGGCTCGTACTCCGTGTACGTACGGCCCCCGATGTCACCGCTCTGCCCGGTCGGCGTGCAGTACCGGGGCGCCGGGGCGCCTTCCGCGACCCAGATGACGGTGGTGTCCGCGCCCGACGTGAGCGGCATGAGGTAGAGACCGTTTTCCGAGAGCCGTACGCTCCCCAACTCCGCGGTGTTGCTCTCGGCGAAGCGCTGGACGGCCGTGGCGTCGGTACCGCGCGCCGCGTCCCGGGCGGTGGCGTCCGCTTCGCGCTGTACGGGGGTGTCGCGGGAGCCCTGATCGCTCCGGTCACCCTCGGCTCTCTGCTCGGGCGTCCGCCTCATCACCCGGACCGCATTGGCCTCGGCCTCGCGCTCGAAGCGGTCGCCGGGGTCGGAGACGCTCAGGCCCGAGCCGTTGTCCGTACCGGCCACCGGGCCCTGGCGCTGCTGGATGACGTGCGTCAGCTCATGGGCGAGCGTGTGCTTGTCGCCGCCGCCGTCGCCGATGACGACGTGGCTGCCGGAGGTGTAGGCGCGGGCGCCCACCTCGGCGGCGGAGGCCCGGGCGGCGGAGTCGGTGTGCAGGCGGACGTCGGAGAAGTCGGAGCCGAGCCGGGACTCCATCTCCTCGCGCAGTGGTGCGTCCAGCGGGCGGCCCGGCGCGCGCAGCACGTCGTGCACGGCGGAGCGCTGCACCGGCTCCGCGCCCGGCTGTTGGTGCCCGCAGTCGGGGCCGTGCCGGTGCCGGTCGAGCTGGAGCATGCGGAGGACGGCGGCGTTGCCGGTGGTGCGCTGGAGAGCGAGAAGCGTGTCGGGCACCCGGCCACTAGGGGCCGCCGCCTCCCCCGGCCGCTCGGCGGCGCCCCTGGCGGGGCGCTGCGGCTCCTGCTCGTTCTCTTTCGGCTCGTGCGCGCGCATGGACTTCCGCTCGTAGGACCGGCGACAGGGCTGTGCCCTTCCTGCCTACCCGGTGCGGCGGTCGTGGGTAAGGTCTGTACGGGACACGGTGCGGTGACCCGTGGGGGCAACACGTCCGCCCGGCGGGCCCCGCCCCTCACCCCATGCTCGCCGCGACCTCGCTCCGGAGCTGCGGCAGCTTGTCGTGCAGGACGCCGGGACAGAGGGTGTCGCCGAAGTCCTTGTGTCCGTAGAGGCGGCTGGGTGCGATGGCGTACTGCCGGCAGACGTACGCGCAGAGCGCCACCAGAACCTCCCACTGAGCCCGCGGGGGCTGTGCGCCGTCGTGGTACGCGCCCTCGTTGGCGATACCGATGGCCTGGTCGTTCTGGCCGGACGTGTGGGCGCCGAGGACGAAGTCGCTGCCGCCGCGCAGGGTGCTGAGGCTCTGGTGGCGGCCCTCGGTGATCCAGCCGCCCCGGCTGACGAGGAAGTGGTAACCCGTGTCGGTCCACCCGTTCTTGTCCAGGTGCAGGTCCTGGACCCAGTGGGCGTGACGGTGGGCCTGGGCGCGGGAGATGTCGGAGGTGTTGGCGCTGACCGTGTGGTGCACGATGATTTTCGTCGGACGTTTCCCCACCAACTCGATCGGCCCCTGCGGCGGACGGGCCTGCCACTGGGTCGTACCGTCGATGTCCGGTTCGACGACGGCGGCGTCCAGGGCGTGGGCCGTGCCCGGTAAGGCTGCTGCGGCCAGTCCGCCGGCACCGGCGAGCAGGATGTGGCGGCGGGACGGCTGCGGAAGGTTCACGGCGGGCTCCTGGTGTGAAGGGGTGGGCACACGGTGGGGGTGCGGCCGGGTGAGCCGCCGGCGGGCTCACCCGGTCGTCACGAGAAGGACTACGCCGTGTTGTTGGCGAGGGCCTGGAGCCGCGCGAGGCTGCCGTTGAACTTGTTGCGGTCCACGTCGCCGGAGACTCCGCCGACCCGGCCGGTGGCCGTGTACTGCCAGATCGTCCAGGTGGGGAAGCCTGCGGGGACGGTCGGGCTTGCGGTGCCCCAATGCGCGATCCACAGAGGCGACTTGGCGGCCATGCCGGTCCAGCTGCCGGTGCAGGTGTTCCACCAGCTGGCCGTCGTGTAGATGACGACATCCCGGGTGGTGCGCGCCTTGTAGGTGCTGTAGAAGTCGTTGATCCACGTCCGCATCTGGGTCGTGGAGAGGCCGTAGCACATAGCGCCGTACGGGTTGTGCTCGATGTCCAGCACACCGGGGAGGGTCTTGCCGTCCTGGGACCATCCTCCGCCGTTGCTCGCGAAGTAGCCTGCCTGAGTCGCCCCGTTGGAGACGTCGGGGCGGGCGAAGTGGTACGCGCCGCGGATCAGGCCGGCGTTGTAGGAGCCGGTGTAGTTCGCGCTGAAGCTGCTGTCCTTGAAGGTGGTGCCCTCGGTGGCCTTCATGTAGGCGAAACTGATGCCCGCGGCCTTCACCGAGCCCCAGTTGATCGCCCCCTGCCAGTGGGAGACGTCGATGCCCTGGACGCCGCTGGTGTCCATCGGCGTGATCCCGCCCGCCGCCGAGGACCCGGGGCCCTGCTCGATGCGGGTGCCCGCCCCCATCCACGCCTGGCCGGACCGGACCGGCTCGTCGGGTGCGGGCGGTGCGGCGGCGGCCGTGCCCGTTCCGGTCAGGATCAGCGCCACGGCAGCGCCGAGAACGCCGGTCGGCACAGCACCTCGGGGTCTCCTGAGTCGGCGGGACGGAGAACGGTACGCGAGCATGGCCACCTCCGGGCACGTTGGCGAGGACGGGATGCGCACGGCATGGCATCCGAGCGGCATCCGATCATCGAATGCCATGCACATGTCACGAGTAAGGCATGGACCCGGGAAGGCGTAAAGAGGCCTTTTGGTCTAGACCTGTGCCGCCACCCTCCACCTGCGAGAACGCCCCGAGGAGTCGAGAATTTTCATTTCTGAAGGCTGCGGCCGCCGTTGACCGTGGTATTCAAATTTGACTACAGTGCGGCGCATGACCGAGACGACGATCCCGATGCTTCCCTGCCGGACCTCCCTGATCGACTCCGTGGTCGCCTTCTACACCGCCCTCGGCTTCGAGACGACGTCCCTGCAGAAGAGCCCGTACGCGTACGCCGTCGTCGAACGCGGTGCGGTCGAACTCCAGCTGTACGGGATGAAGGAGTACGACCCCGCGTCCTCCCACTCCGGGTGCTACGTCCTCACCGAGGACGTGGACGGACTGCACGCGGCGTTCCGGTCGGGGCTCAAGGCGGCCTACGGGCGCGTCCCGGCGCGGGGGCTGCCGCGCATCGGTCCGCTGAAGGACATGTCGTACGGGGTGCGGCAGTTCCTGGTGACCGACCCGACCGGCAACACGATCCGGATCGGGCAGCCGATCAGCGACGACCTGAACCACCAGCCGGCCCCTAAGGAGACGTTCGCCCGCGCCCTGCACATGGCGGACCTCTTCGCGGACTCCAAGCAGGATCTGCCGGGGGCCGCGAAGATCATCGACCGGGTGCTGGGGCTGACGGACGAGCGGCCGACTCCGGTGCAGAAGCTGCGGCTGCTCGTCCTGCGCGGGGACATCGCCCAGCGGATGGGCGAGGCGGAGCGGGCGGCGGGGCTGCTGGAGGAGGCAGAGACAGTTCCGCTCGACGCGGATCAGCAGGCCTTGGCCGCCGACACCCTGGCCAGGCTGGCGGAGCTGCGGGGCTGACCCGGCCTGCTCAGACGGTCCGCGTCAGCTTCTTCGCCGTGCTGCAGGAACCGGCCCGCGCATGCCGCCACAGCTGGACGGCCGTGAGGGCGAACAGGGCCGTGAACGCGAGCAGGAACACGCCCGCGATCCCGACCTGCCGACCGCCCGGATCCCGGTCGGCCTGAAGGACGAGAACCAACAGGGAGAGGAGCATCCCGCCGAGGTAGAGCGGCCGGATCCGCCGCAACTGCCGTACGGCACGGGGTGCGAGAGCTACACGCTTCGAGGTGGCCATGCTCGCCGGGTACCCCCCGCCCGGCCGGCCACGCGTCGGTGCACCCGTTCGTGTCGGCCGCCGGGCTTAATTCGATGGCCGGTCCCCCGGCCCCCTTGTTACGGTGCTCGCTCCTCCACCGCGGGACCGACCGCGGGTGACCTCTGGGCGCGAGCCCTGGAAAGCAGTTGATGTATGCCCCGGACAGTGACTCCGAGCCTCCCTCGTCGCATCTGTGACGCCGGGGTGACCGGGCCTGACCGTCCGCGGCCGCCGTGCGCGACCGACTGCTGACACCTCACGGCCGGCTGCCGTCGCGCAGCTGTCCCGCCCCGCTCCCCCTACGCCCCTGACGCGAGGGGTGCTCGGTACTTCCCTGCTGCTTCGTTCCTCATCTTCGGCAAGGAGTATCCGGGTGTCTCACGACAACCCCCAGCACCGCTCAGCCATGTCCTCCCTGGACACCTTCACCTGCGTCCGCTGCGGACTGACGGTCGCCGCGTACGCGCCCGACGGCAGCCGGCGCAACCACTGCCCCAGCTGCCTGCACTCGCAGCACCTCGTCGACCACGTCGAGGGCGGCCGCTCCGACTGCGAGGGCCGGATGACCCCGATCTCCATCGCGGTGCTGCGCACCGGCGACTGGATGGTCGTCCACCGCTGCACCCGGTGCGACGAGCTGACCTCGAACCCGGTCTGCGGGGACGACAACCAGCTGATCCTGATGCGGACGGCCGTACGTCCGCTGGCCCAGCCGCCCTTCCCGCTCGAAGCCTTCGGTGACCTGTGAAGCGGGTGGACGGGAGGCCCCGATGACGCGCCGCAAGCCCCGCCGGGTATCGGAACGGCGTCCGCAGCGGGCCAAGGACGTGCTGCACGGGCCGGCCGGGGCGCGCGGTGACGCGTTCCGGTGTGTCGGCTGCCGGCTCGACGTCCCGCTGGCGGCGCCCGGCACCGCTCACCGCAACCACTGCCCGTCCTGCCTGGTCAGCCTGCATGTGGACGGGCGCGTGCCGGGTGACCGGGCGGCGGGGTGCCGTGGGCGGATGGTGCCCCTGAGCCTGTCCGTGCGGCAGGACGGGGAGTGGATGCTCATCCACCACTGCCTCGCGTGCGGGCGGCTCAGCGCCAACCGCATCGCGGGCGACGACAACGCGCTGGCGCTCGTCCGGCTGGCGCTGCGACCGCTCGCGGACGCGGCGGTCCCCGTGCGGGCGATGCTCGCGCTGTGATCCCGGGGGCCGCCCGGCAACCGCCGGGCGGCCCCCGGGTGAACCCCCTGCCCCTCAGGTCACCCCGGGTCCTCGCCCGTCAGGCCGTCGACCGACTCGCGGATGAGGTCGGCGTGGCCGACATGGCGGGCGTACTCCTCGACGAGGTCCAGGAGGATGCGGCGGAGGTTGGGGCGTTCGCCGCTGCGGGTGACGTACGCGCCGAGCTGGTCCAGGCCGCCGCCGGTGCTGAGTGCCTCCTCGACGACGGCCCGGGAGCGGGCCGCCGACTCCCGCCACAACGTACGCAGGTGATCGGGGGTGTCCTCGGCGGCGGTGCGGTAGGCCCAGTCCGGGTCGTTGTCCCAGTCGACCGTGTTCCACGGTGCGCCGACCGGGGCGCCGAGCCAGAGGCGGGCGAAGTGGCTGTCCTCGACGTGCGCCAGGTGCTTGAGCAGACCGCCCAGGGTGACGGAGGACGCGCCGACCGTGGCGCGCAGTCCGGCCGCGTCCAGGCCGGAGGTCTTCCAGGCCAGCGTGGCCCGCTGGCGTTCCAGCGCGCCGAGGACGGCCTCGGCCTCCGCGCCGGCGAGGGGAGGTTCGGGCCATTCTTCCGCTGCGCTCTCCGTCATGGCGGCAGATCCTAACGAACCGCGTGAGACCGGCCGACGGATGGCGTAGGGCCCGCCGGGAAAGCGGAATGGGGCCCGGCCTCGCGGCCGGACCCCCCTCGCTTTCCCCTCCCGTCGGGCCTTCCCGTTCCCCCCGGACCCCTCCCCGGAAGTCCCGACGCCATGTGTGACCCGGGAGGGTACCCAAAGGTTGCAGCCCTTTACGATCTCTTTACCTTCGACCGCGTCCAGGGCTCTCAGCAGGCATGTTGTACGTACCGCTCAGCCACTTCCGCCAGGACCTCCGCCCCGTCGCGGGCCCACAGCGCCTCGTTGAAGATCTCCACCTCGACCGGGCCGTCGAAGCCGGCGGATTCCACTGCGCGGCGGAACGCCCGGAAGTCCACGCTTCCGTCGCCCAGTTGTCCCCGGCCCAGCAGGACGCCCGCCGGGAGCGGGGTGATCCAGTCGGCCAACTGGAAGGAGTGGATGCGGCCGCCCCGGCCCGCGCGGGCGATCTCGGCGGACGCCCGGTCGTCCCACCAGAGGTGGTAGGTGTCCACGACCACCCCGACCTGTTCGGCCGGGAAGCGTTCCGCGAGGTCCAGGGCCTGGGCGAGGGTGGAGACCACGCAGCGGTCGGACGCGTACATCGGGTGGAGCGGCTCGATCGCCAGGCGTACGCCGCGTGCGGCGGCGTACGGGGCGAGGGCCGCCAGCGACTCGGCCACCCGCTCGCGGGCACCGGCCAGATCGCGGCTGCCGGGCGGGAGGCCGCCGGAGACCAGGACCAGGGTGTCGGTGGACAGGGCCGCCGCCTCGTCGATCGCCGCCCGGTTGTCGTCCAGGGCGCGGGCGCGCTCGACGGGGTCGAGGGCGGTGAAGAAGCCGCCCCGGCAGAGGCTGGTGACGGTGAGCCCGGCGTCCGCGAGGAGCCGGGCCGTGCGCTCGACGCCGTACGCCTGCACCGGGGCGCGCCACAGGCCGACCTTGCCGATGCCCGCCTTGACGCAGCCCTCGGCGAGCTCCGGCAGCGACCACTGCTTGATGGTCTCCTGGTTGATGCTCAGACGTGCCAGATCGCCGTGGGTCATCGTGCGCCTCCGTGGACGGCGAGCAGCGCGCGCATGCGGTGGGCGGCCAGGCCGGGGTCCGGGAACAGGCCGAGGCCGTCGGCCAGTTCGTA
Source organism: Streptomyces globisporus C-1027 (assembly GCF_000261345.2). NCBI lineage: Bacteria > Bacillati > Actinomycetota > Actinomycetes > Kitasatosporales > Streptomycetaceae > Streptomyces > Streptomyces globisporus. Next base: position 2,659,129 of record NZ_CP013738.1, read on the forward strand.
CGCCGTCGCCAGGTGCGGCAGCGAGCGGGCCGACTGGAGTCCGCCCACCATCGTGAAGTGGTCCTGGTGGCCGGCCAGCCAGGCCAGGAACACCACGCCCGTCTTGTAGAAGCGGGTGGGCCGCTGGAAGAGGTGGCGGGACAGTTCGACCGTGGGATCGAGGAGGGCCCGGAAACCGGCCACGTCCCCCGTGTCCAGCACCCGCACCGCATGCGCCGCCAGCGGGCCCAGCGGGTCGAAGATGCCCAACAGGGCGTGGCTGAAGCCGCGTTCGTCGCCCGCGATCAGCTCCGGGTAGTTGAAGTCGTCGCCCGTGTAGCAGCGCACCCCGCCCGGGAGGCGGCGGCGGACGTCGATCTCGCGGGCCGCGTCCAGGAGCGAGATCTTGATGCCGTCGACCTTGTCCGGGTGTTCGGCGATGACCTTGAGGAAGGTGTCCGTGGCCTCGTCGAGGTCGGTGCTGCCCCAGTAACCCTCCAGGGCCGGGTCGAACATCGGGCCCAGCCAGTGCAGGATCACCGGTTCCGAGGCCTGGCGCAGGAGATGGGCATACGTGGCGAGGTAGTCCTCGGGCCCCCGGGCGGCGCGGACCAGGGCGCGCGAGGCCATGAGGATCGGCTGGACGCCGTGCTCCTCGGCCAGGGCGAGTTGTTCCTCGTACGCCGCCGTGACCTCGGCCAGGGTGGGTACGGGACCTTCGGGCAGCTGGTCGGTGCCCACGCCGCAGGCGATCCGGCCGCCCACCGCCTTCGCCTCGGCGGCCGAGCGGCGGATCAGTTCGGCCGCGCCCGACCAGTCCAGGCCCATCCCGCGCTGCGCGGTGTCCATGGCCTCCGCGACGCCCAGGCCGTGCGCCCACAGGTGGCGGCGGAAGGCGAGCGTGGACTCCCAGTCGACGGCCGCCGGGTCGTCCGGGCCGATGTCCGCGTACGGGTCCGCGACCACGTGCGCCGCCGAGAAGACCGTACGGGAGGAGGGGGCCCCGGCTCCCGGCGTCAGGTCGAGCGGGGTGGCGCGGGGGGTGTAGGGGCCCTGGGGGAGGTGGATCGTGGTCGTCATGCGGGCCGCTCCCCGTCGTTGCGCCGGGCGGTCGGGTGCGGCAGCAGGTCTCCGCCGTCGCGCCGGGCGGTCGGGCAGTACGTCACAGCGTCAGCTCCGGGATGTCGAAGCGACGGCCCTCGGCGGACGACTTCAGCCCCAGCTCGGCCAGTTGGACGCCCCGGGCGCCGGCCAGCAGGTCCCAGGTGTAGGGCGCGTCCTGGACGACATGGCGCAGGAACAGCTCCCACTGCGCCTTGAAGCCGTTGTCGAACTCCTGGTTGTCCGGGATCTCCTGCCACTGGTCGCGGAACGACTCGGTGACCGGGAGGTCCGGGTTCCAGACCGGCTTCGGGGTCGACGAGCGGTGCTGGACACGGCAGTTGCGCAGGCCCGCGACGGCCGAGCCGTGCGTTCCGTCGACCTGGAACTCGACCAGTTCGTCGCGGTTGACCCGGACCGTCCAGGAGGAGTTGATCTGCGCCACGGCCCCGCCCGCCAGCTCGAAGATGCCGTACGCGGCGTCGTCGGCGGTCGCCTCGTACGGCTTGCCCTGCTCGTCCCAGCGCTGCGGAACGTGCGTCCTGACGTGCGCCGTCACGGAGGTGACCGCGCCGAACAGCTCGTGGAGCACGTACTCCCAGTGCGGGAACATGTCGACGACGATGCCGCCGCCGTCCTCCGCGCGGTAGTTCCACGAGGGGCGCTGGGCCTCCTGCCAGTCGCCCTCGAAGACCCAGTAGCCGAACTCCCCGCGCACGGACAGGATCTCGCCGAAGAAGCCGCCGTCGATGAGGCGCTTCAGCTTGCGCAGGCCCGGCAGGAAGATCTTGTCCTGGACGACGCCGTGCTTGATGCCGGCGTCGCGCGCGAGCCGGGCCAGGTCGAGGGCCCCCTCGACGTCCGTGGCGGTCGGCTTCTCGGTGTAGACGTGCTTGCCCGCAGCGATCGCCTTCTTGATCGCCTCCACCCGGGCCGAGGTGACCTGGGCGTCGAAGTAGATCTCGACCGACTCGTCCGCGAGCACCGCGTCCAGGTCCGTCGACCACTCGGTCAGACCGTGGCGCTCGGCGAGTTCCTCCAGGGCGTGGGCGCGCCGGCCGACGAGCACGGGCTCGGGCCACACCACCTCGCCGTCGCCGAGATCCAGGCCCCCCTGTTCGCGGATCGCGAGGATCGAGCGCACCAGGTGCTGCCGGTATCCCATGCGTCCCGTGACGCCGTTCATGGCGATGCGCACTGTCCTGCGTGTCACGAAGGTCCCTCCATACAGCCGTAGCAAGCGCTTTCTACGGAAGATGACGCTAGCCTGCCGACAGCGGCCGGACAAGAGGGGGCCGCACGTGACCTCACGGAGGACAGCGATGACAGTCACCCTGGCGGATGTGGCGGCCCGCGCCCGGGTGTCCCCGGCCACCGTCTCCCGCGTGCTGAACGGCAACTACCCGGTGGCGGCGTCGACCCGGGAACGGGTGCTGCGTGCGGTGGACGACCTGGACTACGTGCTCAACGGCCCCGCCAGTTCGCTCGCGGCCGCCACGTCCGACCTGGTCGGCATCCTGGTCAACGACATCGCCGACCCCTTCTTCGGGATCATGGCGGGGGCGGCGCAGACCCAGATCGGCGGCCCCGGGGACGGTTCGGGGCGGGCGGGCGGCGAGAAGCTGGCCGTCATCTGCAACACCGGCGGCTCCCCGGAGCGCGAGCTGACCTACCTCACCCTCCTCCAGCGCCAGCGCGCCGCCGCCGTCGTCCTCACCGGCGGCGCGGTCGAGAATCCGGAGCACCAGGCCGCGATGGCGGCGAAGCTGGCGAAGCTCGCGGACGCGGGCACCCGGATCGTCTTCTGCGGGCGGCCCCCGCTGCCCGAGGGCGACGCGCTCGTCGCCGCGCTCGCGTTCGACAACCGGGGCGGCGGCCGACGCCTCACCGAGCACCTGCTCTCGCTCGGCCACCGCAGGATCGGTTACGTCGCCGGGCCCCGGGAACGCACCACCACCCGGCACCGGCTGGAGGGCCACCGGGAGGCGCTGCACGCGGCGGGGCTGGGTGCCCTTCCGGCGGAGGGCGACACGGGCGGTACGGGGGCCGGTTCCGGCGACCTGGGGGCCGACGCCGACCCGCTCGTCGTGCACGGGCCCTACGACCGGCGCTCCGGCTACGAGGCCACCCTCGAACTCCTGCGCAGGGCACCGGACGTGACCGCGCTCGTGGCCGCCAACGACACCGTGGCCCTGGGCGCGTGCGCGGCGGTACGGGACCAGGGGATGCGCATCCCGCAGGACATCTCGGTGGCGGGCTTCGACGACCTGCCGTTCTCGGTGGACGCGGTGCCGGCCCTCACGACGGTCCGGCTGCCGCTCTTCGAGGCGGGCGCGCGGGCGGGGCGGCTCGCGATGGGGAAGGAGAACCCGCCGCCCGGTGGCATCGCGACCATCGCGGCGGAGCTGATGATCCGGGGGTCCACGGCGGCGCCGAGGGGCTGAGCCGGCCGGCGGGGCGGTCCCCCGGTTCCGCCCTGCCGCCCACCGCGCACACCCGTGCGTTCGCTCACGGGGGCGGCCGCTGCGGGCCGGAGGGCGAAAGATGGGGGCGACTCCCCCATGTGCCCGTACCCCCTTCCCCGCCACGATGGGCGCGGGCGGCCCGCACGGGGCCGGCCCGGGACCGGGGAGGTGCGGTGCGATGGCGGAGAAGAACCTGATCGACAGAGGGACGAGCCGTCGCGTCGCCCCCGGTGACACCTCGCCCGCCCTCGACCCCCTGGCACCGTTCGGGCGCGCCCCCTCGGAGCCGTGGTGGCTGCCCGGTGTCGTCGGGGGCAGCACCTCCGGCGAACCCGCCTGGGCGGTCTTCGCCCGGGAGGCCGTGGCCGCCGCCCCGCGCGATGCGGTGGTCGCCGACCGCGCGTACCCGGGGCTCAGCGGCTTCGGGCCGATCGTCGCGCCGTTCGTCGAGGCGGCGGCGGGGAGACTCCGGGAGGCGCTGGCGGACGGGGAGCCCGAGGGGGACGGGGCTCCCGTCCTGGCCGACTTCCGGCGGCAGTTGACCCGGCGGCTGGCCCGGATCGCGGCGCGCACCCTCGTCACCGAGCTGCACGAGGCCCGGCTCCAGGGGCGGTTGAGTGGTGAGGGGGCCGAGGAGCGCTTCCGGGACTTCGTCGCGTCGACCGCCCGCCGCGACGGCCTCGACCGGCTCGTCACCGGCTATCCCGTGCTGGCCCGCCTCCTCGCGACGGCCTGCCTCAACTCCGCCGACGCCTTCGCCGAGCTGGTCGCGCGGCTCGCCGCCGACCGGCATCTGCTGGCCCCGGCGGGGGTGCTCGGCGACCGGGGCGGAGCGCTCGGAGCGTCCACGGGGCCGGGGGCGCTCACCGGGGTCGAGGCCGGTGCGGGGGACAGCCATCGCGGCGGCCGGTCGGTGATGCTGCTGCGGTTCGCCGACGGCACCCGGCTGGTCTACAAGCCGCGTCCGCTCGCGGCGCACCGGCACTTCAACTCCCTGGCCGAGTGGTTCGGTTCGCTCCCGGACGCCCCCGACCTGCGGGTCCTGCGCGTCCTGGACCGGGGGGACTACGGCTGGGCCGAGTTCGTCGAGGAACGGCCCTGCGCCTCGGAGGCGGAGACCGGGCAGTTCTACCGGCGCCAGGGTGCGCTGCTGGCCCTGCTGCACGCACTGGACGGTACGGACCTGCACCACGAGAACCTGATCGCCTGCGGACCGCACCCGGTACTGGTCGATGTGGAGACCCTGTTCCACCCGCCGCTGGGGCCCGCCCGGTCCGCCGATCCGGCCGCCCGGGCCCTGCACGACTCCGTCCACCGGGTGGGTCTGCTGCCCCAGTTGCTCGTCGGGGACACGACCGCGCTCGACATGTCCGCCATCGGCGGGGGCGGGGCCGCCTCCTCCCCCATCGAGACCGCCGACTGGGCGGAGGCCGGAACCGACCGCATGCGGCTGGTGCGACGAGCGGGCCGGTTCACCGAGTCCGCCAACCGGCCCCGGCTCGGCACCGAGGCCGCCGACCCCTCCGCGTACACCGAGGCCCTCTGCGACGGCTTCCGCGCCGGGTACACCGCGATCCACGACCGCCGCGACGAACTCCTCCGCCCGGACGGGCCGTTGAGGCGGTTCGCCGGGGACGAGGTGCGGGTCGTCCCCCGCCCCACCTGGACGTACACGACGCTGCTGGACGAGTCGACCCACCCCGACCTGATGCGGGACGCCACCGAACGGCACCGGGTGCTGTCCCTGCTGCGCACCCCGCTCCTGGGCGTCTCCGCGCTGTCCGGCGTGGAGGACGAGGAGATCGCGGAGCTGTGGTGCGGTGACGTGCCGGTGTTCACGACCCGGCCGGGCTCCGCGGAACTGTGGGGCGGTACCGGCCGTACGGTGGCGGGTCCGGCCCCCGACGGGTCCGCGACCGGGGCGGACACCGCCACCGGTCTGGCGCGCGTCGAGGCGAAGGTACGCGCGATGGACACCGTGGACCGCCAGGACCAGGAACGGATCATCCGGACCGCCATGGTGAGCACATCGCCCCGGCCGCCGCACCGGCCGGGACCGGGCGGCCGGACGCCGGGTGCGGCGATCGCACCGGAGCCCGAGCAACTGCTGTCCGCCGCAAGGTCGGTGGGCGACCGGCTCGTCTCCCTCGCCTACCGGCACGAGGGCCGCACCAACTGGATCGGGCTCGAACTGCTCGGCGAGCGCTACTGGCGGCTCACGCCGATGGCGGCGGACCTGGCCGGCGGCTATACAGGACCCGCGCTCTTCCTGGCCCAACTGGCCGCGCTCACCGGCGTGTCCCGGTACGCGGAGGCGGCCCGCGAAGCACTCGCCCCCGTCCCGGGGCTGCTGGACGCCCTGCACGGGCGGGCCGACGAGCTCGGCGCCCTGGGCTCCGGCGCCTACGCGGGCCTCGGCGGCATCGCATACGCGCTGACCGAGGTGGGCACGCTGCTGGGCGACCCGGAGGTGCTGGACCTGGCCGGTCCGGCCGTCCGGCTGAGCTGCGCGGCGAACGCGGCCGAGGACGGGTACGGGGTGCGCGGCGGCGCGGCGGGCGGGCTGGTCTCGCTGCTCGCGGTGTACCACGCCACCGGCCGCCCGCAGGCCTGGTGGGGCGCGGTGCGCTGCGCCGACCGGCTCGCCGCCGCCCCGGCTCCGGACACCGGAGGCTTCGCCGACGGGGCGGCCGGGATCGGCTGGGCGCTGCTGCGACTGACCGGGGCCGGGGGCGACGCCCGCCACCGGAGCGCCGGTCTTGCGGCACTGCGCCGGGCGACCGCGCTGACGGACGCCGCGAAGGACCACGGGCCCGCCTGGTGCGCGGGGGCGGCCGGGGTCGCGCTGGCCATCGCGGACAGCCCCGCCGCACGGGAGGACCCGGAGCTGTCCGGCTGGCTGGCGGCGCGCTCCGGCGAGCTGGCGGGCATCGGACCGCTCGCCGACGACAGCCTGTGCCACGGGGAGTCCGGGCTGCTCGAACTCCTCGCCCACAGCGCCCTGCCCGCCCTCCTGCCCGACGTACGCACCGCGTGGGTACGCCGGGCCGGGACGCTGCTGGCCTCGGCGGACCGGGCGGGACCGCAGTGCGGGACGCCCGGTGGCGTACCGCACCCGGGGCTGCTCACCGGGCTCTCGGGCATCGGGCACGGGCTGCTGCGGGCGGGGTTCCCCGACCGGATCGGCTCCGCCCTGCTCCTGGAACCCTCCCGCGCACCCTGACCCACGGCCCCACAGCCCCACAGCCCACTGTCACACCCGTACAGCACCGATCACCCATCACCGATCAGCAGAGGATGAGGCAGAGATGAAGCAGTTCGGCGAATCGGCCCTGCAGGCGTCCGGCGACATCGCTCACGAGGGCACTCCGGAGCACCCGGCAGGGCAGATCTCCCTCGGGTCCACCGGAGGACTCGGTGCGCGCAGCAGACTCCTCAGTGCCTCCGAGGGCGAGAGCGGCTTCAGCCACGACCTCCCCTGGACCACCATGACCGCCCCGTGGTGACCAGATTCGGCCAACTGGAGGGCAATTGAGCCGGATTGGCCTGCTGCCGTCGAAGTTGTCGCTCCAGTAATCTGCGGCCATGCGAGCCACTTCGCCGGTCATCGTCGGGCGGGACGAGGAAATCGGACTGCTGAGCAGCGCCCTGGACGCCGTACAACGGCGTTCGGGGCGCGCGCTGTTCCTCCTCGGGGAAGCCGGTATCGGAAAGTCCCGGCTGGTGGGCGAGTGCGCCTACCGGGCCTACGGGCTCGGCATGCCGGTGCTGCGCGGCCGGGCCACCTCCACCGGACTCGTCGTGCCGTTCCGCCCGCTCGCCGAGGCGCTGGCGTCCCGGTTCCGGGCGGCCGGCACCCCGACCGATCCGGAACTCGCGCCCTACCATCCGGCGCTGGCCCGGCTGGTCCCGGAGTGGCGCAGGGCCGGGTCGCCCGGTTACCCGGAGACGGTCGTGGAGCTGGCCGAGGCGCTGCTGCGACTGCTGTCCGTCCTGGGCAGGGAGGCGGGCTGCACGATCCTGCTGGAGGATCTGCACGACTGCGACACGGAGACCGTCGCGGTCGTCGAGTACGTCATCGACAACCTCGCCGATCTGCCCATCCTGTTCCTCGGCACCCTGCGCCCCGAGCCGGGCGCCGCGCTGGACCTCGTACGCTCCGCGGAGCGCCGGCACGTCGCCACCGTGCGGGAGTTGGGGCCGCTCCACGACGACCAGGTGCGGGCGCTCACAGCCGCGTGTCTGGAGGCCGGGCCGCAGGAGATACCGGATGCGGTGCACCGGCGGCTGGCCGAGCGGGCCGCGGGCAACCCGTATCTGCTGGAGGTGCTGCTCGCGGACCTCCTCGACACCGGCCGGCTCCGGCGGACGGACGGCGCCTGGGAGGCGGTGGAGCAGCCCGGCGGTCCCGTCCCCTCGGACATCGTGCGCAGTTGGGCCCGGCGGCTGGAACGGCTCGACGAGCCGGTACGCGATCTCTTGCTCGCGTCGGCCACGCTGGGCAGCCAGTTCTCGGTGACCGTGCTCCAGACCGTCACCGGCTTCGAGGACCGGGCCCTGTTCACGCATCTGCGGTCCGCGGTGGAGGCCGGGGTCATCGCCCCGGACGGCGCGGCCCCCGACCGCTACACCTTCCGGCACTCGCTGACCGCCGAGGCCCTGATCTCCTCGCTCGTCCCGGCCGAGCGCGCCTCCCTGGCCCGCCGTGCCGCCGCGGCCATCGAGCACTCCGGGGAGCCGCTGGACGAGGACGGGCGGCAGCTCGTGGCCTCGCTGCAACTGGCGGCGGGCGACCGGGCGGGGGCGGCCCGCCAGTTCGCGGAGGCCGGAAGACGGATGCTCGCTTCGGGAGCGCACGGTTCCGCCGTGGTGCTGCTGGAGCGGGCGCACCCCCTGGCCGCCGAGGCCGACCGGGCCGCCGTCGCCGAGTCGTTGGCGGTCGCCCGGGCCGAGGGCGGCGATCTCGACGGCGCGCTGGCACTGGCCGACGCGCTGCCGCCGGTTCCGGCGCGCTCCGAAGCCGCGGCCCGGCGCGGACAGTTCCACATCGACCTCGCCTGGGCGGCCGTCATGGCGGAGCGCACCGCCGATGCCGCGCTCCAGCTCGAGGCGGCCCGCGTGCTCCTGGGCCCGGCGCCGCCCCCGGGCCGCCGGGCCGCGCTCGTGGTGGTCGACGGTTATCTGGCCCTGCTCCCCGGGCTCCCCGGGACCGGGCGGCCGCACCGGGATCCGGTGGAGACCGAGCAGGCCGTCCAGAAGGCCGCCGAGACCGCCGAGGCAGAGGGGCTGCCCGTGGTGGCCTGCCAGGCCTGGCAGTTGCTGGCGCTGCTGCGGCGCGAGGAGGGGTTCGACGCGGCGGACGCCGCGCTGGAGCGGATGCTGTCGATCTCCACCGAACACGCCCTGCCCGTCTGGCGGGTGGAGGCGCTGGTGCGGCTGGGCGCGAACGCCTTCATGCGGACCGGGGACGCCTCCCGGCTGCTCTCCGCCCGGGCGGCGGCCACCGATCTGGGCGCGCTGCTGCTGACCCGTACGGTCGACGGGCTGCTCGCGATGAACGCGGTGCTGTGCGCCCGGTGGAAGGAGGCGCAGGAAATCATCGACCGCTCGGCCGAGGCCAGTGCCCGGGTCGGCGATCTGTCCGCCCACCGCTATCTGCTGCTGGCCGGGGCGACGATGGCCGCACACCGGGGCCGGCGGCGGGACATGGACCGGGCGCTGGCGGCGTTCCGGCGGGCCGGTGGTGAGCAGTCGCTGCTGGTGCCGCTCCGGTCGGGGCTCTGCCGGGCGTTCGGGGCGCTGCTGGAGGAAGACCCGGAGCGGGCGGCGGCGGGCCTGGACGAGGCCCTGGCCTGGGAGCTGGACCACCCGAGCTACTACTACCTGAGCGGGCGGTACGGGCTGCGCCCGCTGCTGCGGGTCCTCGCGGGGCAGGCGGACCGGACGGAGCTGGAGGAGGCGCGGGCGGCTCCCGGGGGCTGCCTCGCCTGGAACCGGCAGTTCCTGGACCTGGCGGACGCGGTGCTGCTGGGCCGGAAGGGGGATCCGGCCGGGGCCGCCCGGCTGATGGCGTCCTTCACGCAGCGCTCCGCCCTCTTCCCGGTCGCCCACCACCTGGGGCTGCGGCTGGTAGCGGACGCGGCCCGGGCGGACGGGTGGGGCGACCCGGTCGCCTGGCTGCGCACCGCCGAGGAGTTCTTCTACGGGGCCGGGGTGCAGCCGGTCTCCGCCGCGTGCCGGGCGGCGCTGCGGCAGGCCGGGGCGAGCGTGGGCCAGCACCGGGGCGGCTGGGACCGGATCCCGTCGCCGCTGCGGACCAGTGGGGTGACGCCGCGCGAGTACGAGGTGTTCGTGCTGCTGCCCGAACGGCCCGGGAACCAGCAGATCGCCCGCCGGCTGTCGATCTCACCGCGCACGGTGGAGAAGCACATGGCCAGCCTGCTGAACAAGACCGGCCGCGCGGACCGGGCGGCGCTGTGCGAGTTCGCCGCCGAGTGCGCGGCCGAGCCGGCCTGACAGACGACGAGCCGGCCCGCGGGACGACGAGCCGGCCTGCGGGGCGGCGGACAGGACGTACCGCGTACCGCGTCGCGGGAATGCGCGTATGCGGGATGGGCGCATGGGGGGCCGGAACGGGCAACATGGGGGTGCCGGGCGGTTTCGGTCGGGTGCCCGGGCGGAAAATGCGGGCGGGGCCCCGATGTACGGAGGTCCGGGCGGCAGCAGGATCGGACGTGCGTACGGTCCAGTCCGCCGCCCGTCCCCCTCCCGGAGGCCCGCTGATGACCCGACCTCCCGTCCGTACCGGCGTCCCCGGTGCTGCCGGTACCGCCGGTGCCGTGCACTTCTCCCTGCTCGGCCCGCTGACCGCCCGGCGGGACGGCCGTGAACTGCCGCTCGGCCCCCGCAAGCAGCGCCTGGTCCTCGCCACCCTGCTGGCCCGGCCCAACACCCCCGTACCGGTGGATGTGCTGACCGACGCGGTGTGGCCGGACGATCCGCCCCGCACCGCCCGCAAGAACCTCCAGGTGTACATCAGCGCCGCCCGTGCCCTCCTGGGCCCGGGCGGGGACGGCGGCACGGACCGGCTGGTGCACGGGTGCGGGGGCTATCTGCTGCGGATCGCCGAGGGTGAGCTGGACACCCTGCGCTTCGGGTCGCTGGCCCGGGCCGGGCGGGCGGCGGCCGAGCGGGGCGATCTGTCCGGCGCGGCCCGGCTGCTGCGCGAGGCGCTCGACCTGTGGGAGGGGCCGCCGCTGCACGATCTGCGGGACTCGTCCGGGGTGGCCGACGAGGCGGACCGGCTGGAGGCCCGATGTCTGACGGTGTACGAGGACTGGGCGGAGGCCGAGACCGAGCTGGGCCGGGCGGCCGTCGCGGTGGACGGGCTGCGGGATCTGGTGGAGCGCCATCCGCTGCGGGAGCGGCTGCGCGCCGCCTGGATGAACGCCCTGCACCAGTCCGGCCGACAGGCCGAGGCACTGGCGGTGTACGACGACTACCGGCAGTTGATGGCACGGGAGCTGGGCCTGGAGCCGAGTCCGGCGATGACGGCACTGTACCGCTCGATGCTCGGCCGGGGGCGTGAGGTGCGGCGGCCCGCCGCACCCCGGGAGACGCCGGGCCGGGTCACGCTGCCCGCCGGTACCGGGGCGTTCACCGGCCGCCGCGAGGAACTCCGCGACCTGCTGGACGTGTTGGGCGGAGGCGAGGAGCGCGTGGTGGTCGTCTCGGGTCCGGGCGGTGCGGGGAAGTCGGCGCTGGCGGTCCGGGCGGCCCAGCTGCTCGCCGACCCGTTCCCCGACGGCCGCGTGCACGTCCGGGTGCGCGGGGAGGACGGCACGGCGCGCGGCCGGGCGGAGATCCTGGCGGAGCTGGGGCGGTGGTGCGGGGTGGCGGAGGCGCGGGCGTCGGGGGCGAGCGCCGAAGTCCCCGCGTCGGCCGGTGCCCTCGCCGTCCTCGCGGAGGCCTGGCAGGAGTGGCAGGCCCGGCACCGGGCGCTGGTCGTCCTGGACGACGTACCGGACGAGGCGTCCGTACGGGGGTTGCTGCCCCGGTCCGGGAAGTGCGCCGTCCTGGTCACCGCCCGGGGGCAGTTGCCCGGTCTCGCCCCGGTGCACCGGATCGCGCTGCCCCCGCTGGCGGACGGTGAGGCGCTGGAGCTGCTGGGGAAGCTGATCGGCGCCGGGCGGCTGCGGACGGACCCGGCGGCGGCGCTGCGGATCGTCCGGGCCTGCGGAGGGCTGCCGCTGGCGGTGGAGGTGAGCGGGATGCGCCTTGCGGTGCTGCGGCATCTGCCGTTGGCCGAGTACGCGGACCGGCTCGACGACCCGTCGGCCGCCCTCGACGAACTGGTCGCGGGGGACGTCTCCGTACGGCACCGGATCGCGTCCGGCTGGCGGGACCTGGCCGACGGCGACCGGTGGGTGCTGGGGCGGCTGGCCGGGCTCGCCGATGACGGGTGCTTCACCCTGGACCGGGCCACGGTGGCGCTGGGCTGCGGGGAGCGGGCGGCGATCCGGGCCGTGGAGGCGCTGATCGACGCCGGTGCGGTGACCTCCCCGGCGGGTGAGGTCACCGCGCATGCCGCGCTGTACGAAGTGCCGCGCCTGCTCTGCCTGTTCGCGCGCGAGCAGGAGGCGGCGGGTGATCAGAGGGAGGCGGGCGAGCAGGGGGAGGCGGACGAGCAGGAGGTGGCGGGCGGCCTGACCGGCGCGCCCGCCGCCGCTGTCCTCAGCCCAGGGTGAGCAGTTTCAGCAGATCGTGCGGCCGGTGGCCGTCGCTCCCGGGGCCATGGCCCTCCGGGGCGGCGGCCTCGTCGGTGTCCGTGCTGGCGTCCGCCCCGGCCAGGAAGTGCAGGGCAAGCAGCAGTCCGGCCGCCCCGGTGGCCAGGTCGGCGGAGCAGCGGCGCAGCCGGGACCCGGGTACCAGCAGCCGGTCCTCGTCGGCGACCAGATGCCAGGACAGGTTGCGCACGGAGGCGAGTACCTCGGGCCCGGCCGGGCCGCCTTCCTCCAACTGGCGGGCGGTGGCGACGAGTCCGGCGCGTCCGGTGAACAGCCCCGGCTCGCGCACGAACTCGTTGCCGCAGCCCTTGCGCACCCCCGGCAGCATTCCGGCGAGCGAGGGCGCCTCCTGCCGGGCCAGATAGGCGCGGGCGACCAGAGCGAAGCCGCCGCTGCCCTGGTCGAGGTAGAGGAGGTGGCGGCGGCCGTCCTTGACCTGGACCGTGCCGTCGTCCATCGCGACGCAGTGGCCGGAGTCCCGGTACAGGGCGGTGCGGGCGGCGCGCAGCAGCCACTCCTCGCCGGTGAGCGCGTGCAGTTCGAGATGGAGCAGCGCCGCGCCGCTGAGCCCGCGCAGCAGTCCGGCCGAGGGCGGGGCCTCCGGGCCGCCCGCCACCGTCTCGCCCCGCACCAGGCAGTCGAGGTCCCAGGCGGTGCGCAGGGCGGTGTCCACCAGCTCCGGGTCCGGGGCGCCGGGTCCGGCCGTGGCCAGGCGGACGGCGGCCAGCGCAGTGCCCGCGCGCCCGGTCAGCAGGTCGGCCGAGGGGGACGGGCGGGCGGCCTCGACGGCCCGGGCGAACAGTTCGCGCCCCTCGTTCGGGCGGCCGAGCAGGGCCAGCGTCACCGCGGTGCCCGGCAGCCCGTCGTAGAGGCCGCCCGGGGACGCGGGGTCGCGGCGGCGGGCGGTCTCCGCGAGCCAGTCGGCCCAGTCGGCCGGGACCGGGGCGCCGACGCGGTGGAGGGCGTAGAGGACCCCGGCGGCCCCGTGCGCCAGGTCCGTACCGCCGGTGGCGAAGCCCTTGGGGTCGCCGGGGAAGAGCCGGTCGCGGCGCTCGGGTGTCGCACCCGCGTGGATGCCCGCGATCAGCCGGGTCCGCAGCTCGGCCCAGTCGGGCACGGGCCCGCCGAGGAGGGCGGCGACCTCGCTCTCCCGGCCGGCGGCGCGCTCGGCCGCCCGCAGCAGGGCGGGGCGGGCGGGTCCTGCGTCGGGCGCGAGGCCGTAGCGCTCCCGGGCCCAGGACTCCAGCGACAGCGCCTTGGCCCGGTCGTGGGAGGCCATCTCGGTCAGCGGCATCAGCATGGTGAGCCAGGTCGCCCACAGGGCGTAGGCGTCGGCCTCCGCGCCCGGGGTGCCGGGCGGCGCCTGGAGTCCGGGAGCTCCGGCCAACGGGGTCTTTCCGTCGTCGAGTTCGGCGGCGTACTCGAAGTCGACGAGGGCGAGCCGGCCGTCGGGCCGCAGGATGATGTTGGAGGGGTGCAGATCCCCGAAGCGCAGGCCCCGCCCGTGGATCTCCCGCAGGGCATGGGCAAGTTGGCCGGTCACCTGGTCCACCCATGCCGCGTACGGCGCGAGTTCGTCCGCCGTGCGGGCTCCGCGTACCAGCGCGAAGCGGGCCACGATCTCGTCGAGCAGCGTGGGCCCCTCCACGTACTCCGTCATCAGGAACCGGTGCTCCCACACGGTCCGTACGCCGTACACCTCCGGTACGCAGTCGAGCCCGGCGAGCGCCGTCAGGGCCCGGTGCTCGCGCTCCAGCCGGGTCACGGCGTCGTCGCCCACCGCGTCGAGCCCGCAGTGGGGACGGGCCTCGCGCAGCACGACCCGGTGGCCGGTCTCCCGGTGCCGGGCGAGGTAGATGCCGCCCGCGTTGGAGAACTGGAGCGCCTCGGTGACGGTGTACGGGAAGGAGTCGTCGCGGGCGGCGGCGCGGGCGGCGAGGTGGGGCCGCAGCAGCTCGGGCACCTTCACCCAGGCGGGCGTACGGAACACCACGCCCCGTTCGTCGGGGACGAGTTCGCCGGATGGGTGGCGCAGGGCGGGCACACGCTCGCCCCGGGCGTCGTGGCACCAGCGGTCGACGAAGGAGCCGTAGCGCACGTAGACGGGGGCGTCGCCGATGCGCAGATCGCTCAGGATGTACGGGCCCCGGCGGCCGGACAGGGTCGTGGTCAGCTCGTCGAGCAGCCGGGTCAAAGCCGTCTCGTCCGGCGGGTAGAGGGTGAGGAACTTCCCCGCGCTGCCCCGGGACATGTACTTCCCCGACATCAGCAGGAGCGCCTGCTCGCTGCGGAGGAACTTGAACGGGACCCGGTACCGGAGGCAGATCGCGGCGGTGTCGCGGAGGGTGCGGGCGGCCTCGTCGGGGACGGTCGACACGTGGATCTTCCAGCCCTGTTCGGCCGGTTCGCCGTCCTCGGGCAGGAGGGACGTCCACAGCCCGCCGGCCACGCGCCGCCACCCGGCGGGCGGTTCGGCCGTGTCGAGGGGGTAGCGGGTCTCCTGGTCGGGGAGCCGGGCCGGGGTGTCGTAGTAGCGGCGGTCGGCGAGGCAGTACAGCTGGGTCTCCTGGATGCCGGGCACGGCGATACCTCCTCAGAGTGCGCCGGGACCGGCGGCGTCGGGGACGGGGCGAGGCGCGGGCCGGTGCGGACCGGCGGCGTCGGGGACGGGCCGGACTGCGGGCTCGCGCGGGCCGGGGGCGTCGGAGTCCTCCGCATCGGCCTCCGGTGCGGCGGGGCTCGCGGGCGGCGGGACGGCCCCGGACCGTACGGAGGGGGCGAGCGTCATGACCGCCGCCGAGACGGCCAGCACCGCGCCGACCACGCCGAAGGCGTTGCGCGGGCCGAGCGCGGTCAGCAGCGCGCCACCCGCGAGCGGGCCGAACGGCTGGACGATCGACGACAGGAAGGAGGCCGCGCTCTGCACCCGGCCGACCCGGTCCTCGGGGGTGACGACCAGCAGGGTCGACAGGAACCCGATGCTGGCGACGGTCGACAGGCCCATGCACACAGCGCAGAGCAGGCCCGCCACCAGCGGGCTGCTGAGCCAGGCCAGCACCCCGGCCGTCAGGACGCAGCTCCAGCAGGTGACGACCAGGAGGGCCCGGATGTGGCGGTCGGGAGAGAGCCGGGGCGCGAGCAGTGCGCCGACGAGGGCGCCCGCCGAGACGCAGGTGATGACGAAGCCGCCGCCGAGACCGGAGCGGCCGCCCTCGGAGAAGACGGCGAGCGCGGTGAAGGTCAGGGCGCCGAACGCGAAGTTCATGCCGAGGCCGAAGACCAGCAACACCGTTCGCAGGTAGGGAAGTTGCCAAAGGAAGCCGAGTCCGGCGGTCAGCTCGTCGCGGCTGAAGACCGACCCGGCCTTCTTGTGGGCGGCCGAGCGGGTGCGCACGAGGGCCACGCAGACGGTCGACAGGAACAGGCCGAGGAACTGGGCGGTGAAGGGCAGCGCCTCGTGGATGCCGAAGAGTGCGCCGCCGACGAGCGGGCCGACCAGCCGGACCGTGGCGGTACGCGCCTGGAGCCGGGCGGTCGCCGTGCCCATCTGGTCCGGCGGCACGACCGCGCGCAGCAGGCCGAAGGCGGCGGGGGCGTAGACGCTGTTCAGCACGGCTCCGGCGGTGGCGACCAGCAGGACGAGCACCATGGGGGCGTGGCCGTTCCACACGGCGACGGTCAGGGCGGTGACCGCGAGCAGGCTTCCCCCGTCGCACAGCCGCATCAGCCGCCGGCGTTCGACCCGGTCGGCCATGACCCCGCCGGGCAGCATCGTGATCAGCACGGCGCAGATGGAGACGGTCCCCACGGTGCCGGCCTGCACGGCGGAGCCGGTCTCCTTGAGGATGAGCAGGGGCAGCGCTAGGGCGCTCATCTGGCTGCCCAGAACGGCGAACAGGCCGCTCATCCAGAGCAGCCGGAAGTCCCGGTTGGAGCGGAGGGGCGTGGCCATCGGCAGGCTCCCGGAGATCGGCATACGGACATGAGATGGGGGACAAGCGCGGCGGGGCGGCTCCCGTCGCTCGCGGAGCCGCCCCGTACCGCCTGTCCGCCGGCCGGGCGCCGCAGGGGCGAGGTCTCGGCCTCGTCCCGCCGCGGCGCACGGCCCGGTGGGTTCAGCGCTCAGTTCAGCGCTGCTGCTCGACGACGCTCAGCACGCTGATGCAGTTGCCGTCGGTCGTGTCGCCGCCCTGGACGGACGTCTCCTGGAGGTCCAGGACGGAGTGCGCCTCGACCTCGGGGGTCTCGTTGGTCTCGTCGCCGGCCGGCTTCGTGTTCTCGGACATGGTGATCTCCATCCACGGGATAGGCGGAACGCGGTATGCGGGAAAGCGGTGTGACGGAAATGCGGTGTGGCGGAAATGCGGTGTGCGGCGGGCGAGATCAGTTCTCGACGACGCTGAGCACGCTGATGCAGTTGCCGGGCGGCGCGATGATGTCGCGGTCGGCGTTGACGGACGTCTCCTGGAGGTCCAGCACGGAGTGCGCCTCGACCTCGGGGGTCTCGTTGGTCTCGTCGCCGGCCGGCTTCGTGTTCTCGGACATGGTGATCTCCATCCACTCGTCACTGCGGGACCGGAACGCCCGGGGGAATTCCTCCGGTGTCCGGTGCGGCGGGCCGGTGCCTGCCGTTGCCGAGAACGTTAGGAAGCCGGGCCTGGCGATCGCTTCGCCCCCGGTATGGCAGCGGTATCGGGCCAGCTCGCGGCGGACGGAGCACCCCCGGCGGGGCCGGTCACCACCCCGGGAACCCGCTGCGACCTGGGCCCATACCGCTGCCGAAGCGCCTTCGGACCGTCCTCGAACCGCCGGCCCACAGCCTGGGTACGCGCCCGACGCGCCCCGGCCCCGAAGGAGGCGGCCCGCATGGAACTCGCCGAACTCGTCGCACGGCGGCCCTTTCCCGCCGCAGGTCTGCTGCTCGGCCTCACCCGGCGCTGCCCGCTGAGCTGCGCGCACTGCTCGACCGGGTCGGACCTCTTCACCCGCCAGGAGCCGGACGCCGGCCAACTGGAGCGCTTCGTGGGCTCGTTCACGGCGGAGAACCGGCCGGACGTGGTCATGCTCACCGGCGGGGAGCCGCTGCTCCTGCCCGCGCTCGCCGAGCGGCTGAGCGCCCTGGCGCGGAACGCCGGATCCCGTACGGCACTGCTGAGCGGCATGTTCTTCGCCCGGAGCGGGGCTCTTCCGGGCAGCCGGGGCGGGGCTTCCCGGGTCAGACGGGGCGGGGCCTTCCCGGGCAGGCGCAGCGGAGCGATTCCGCCCGCCGTCCTGCGGGCGATCCGCTCCGTCGACCACTTCTCGGCCTCGCTCGACATCCACCACGAACGCGAGGTCCCCCGGGCCGATGTGTTCCGCGCCCTGCACCTCGTCCGGGAGGAGGGGGTGGCCGTGAGCCTCCACCTCACCGGGACGGGAGCCTCGGACCCGTACCTCGCCGACCTGACGCGGGCTGTGGAGAAGGAGTTCGACGGCCAAGTGCCGTGCCTGGTCAACGAGGTGCGGCCGTTCGGCCGGGCCGCTTCCTGGGCGCGGGCGGCCCGCACCGGACCCGACCCCGCCGCGGCGTCCCCGTGCCCGATGGCCGCCTGGCCGGTGGTCGCGTTCGACGGCCGGGTGGTGGCCTGCTGCAACCAGGACACCGTGGACCGCCGGCCCGTACCGCCCCATCTGGACCTCGGCCATATCGCGGAGGACGACTGGGCGACCGTACGCCGGCGGGCGCTGGAATCCCCGGTGCTGCGCATGCTCCGCACGGTCGGGCCGACGCATCTGGCCGCCCGGTACGGTTCCGGCCCCCGGCCGGACTCCTACTGCGACGGCTGCCGGGCGCTGGGCGGCGACGAGGCGGTGGCGGCCGGGGCGCAGGCGGTGGCGGGCGGTGCGGCGGGTGCGCTGCTGGATCTGACGGCCGCGCTGCGCGGCTCGCGGGAGGGGGCGCAGGGCATCGTGCGGCGCCACGGCTGCGCGGCGTACGCGCCCTTGGTGGTGGCAGGCGGGCCGGCCCTGCCGGAGACCGACGAACGGGACGTCCGGTGAGCACCGGGGCCGCCGCCCGGCTGCGGACCAAACTCCTGCTGCTGGAGCCCGAGTTCCGGGGCGCGACCCACCACATGTGGCGCGCCGACGGGCTGTTGCCTCGCTACCGGACATATCTGTGCACCATGCACGCCGTCATCCGGGCCTCCGTCCCGCTGATGGAGCTGGCTCTCGACCGTGTCCGTGCACGGGCCGGTTCCGGTGATCCGCTCGCGACGCCGCTCGCCGCGTATCTGGCGGAGCACATCCGGGAGGAGGAGGGCCACGATGCCTGGCTGCTGGAGGACCTCCGGGCGGCCGGCGGCGCGCCCGAGGACGCGCTCGGCCCGCTGCCCCCTCCCCTGATCGCCTCGCTCGTCGGGGCCCAGTACTACTGGATCGAGCACCACCACCCGGTGGCCCTGCTCGGCTACATCGCCGTGCTGGAGGGCTATGCGCCCGCCCCCGGCCTCACCGACCGCATCGCCCGGCGCACCGGGCTGCCCGCCGCCGCCCTGCGGACCGTACGGGAGCACTCGGTGCTCGACACGGAGCATCTGGACGAGCTGTACGGGCTGCTGGACCGGCTGCCGCTCGGCCGGGACCGGGAAGCGGCCGTGGCCGTCAGTGCCCTGCACTCCCTCGACGCGCTCACCCGGCTGTTCGTCCGGCTCGGGCGCTCCGCGCCGGCGCCGTCGCCGCGGGGAGCCGGACCTGTCTCACCGATGGGAGTCACACCATGACCGGACCACCCGAGAACGGCGAACGCCCGCCGCTGCCCGACGCGTTGTACGAGGCGGGCTTCCCCGTCGACCTGCTCACCGAGGAGCAGCGCGAGGTGCTGAGCGGGCTGACTCCCGAGGAGCTGGCGCTCCTGCTCGATGTGAAGAGCCGGCTGGACGCCGTGGGGCCGGAGGTCCAGGCGCACGGCGAGATCGCCGGGGGCGCGCTGTTCTGACCCCGGCCCGACCCGGTTCCGGCCGGTCGGCGGTACGGGCCCGGCGCCGCGATCACCGCCGCCGGGCCCCGTACCCGCCCGACATCCCGGAGAGCCCGACATCCCGGAGAGAAGGACCCCTGATGAACTGCCTCTCGTGCCAGCAGGACCTGCCGCCGACGGCCCGGTTCTGCTCGTCCTGCGGGACGCCGTGCGCGACCGCCGGGACCGCCGCGACCGCCCCTGCCGTCGCGGTCATCGGGGCCGGACCGGCCGCCGCTCCCCCGCCCGGTGACGAACGCAAGCCGGTGACCGTGCTGTTCTGCGATCTCGTCGGGTCCACCGCCCTGTCCGGCGTGCTCGACCCGGAGACGCTGCGCTCGGTGACCCTGCGGTACTTCGAGGCGATGAGCGCGGAGATCGTTGCGCGGGGCGGCACCCCGGAGAAGTTCATCGGGGACGCGGTGATGGCGGTGTTCGGCGTCCCGGTGGTCCGGGACGACGACGCCCGTCGAGCCCTGGCGGCGGCGCTCGGGATGCGCCGGGCGCTGGCCCGGCTGAACGAGGAGCTGACCGCCACCCTCGGCATCGAGCTGGCCATCCGGATCGGAGTCAACACCGGTCAGGTGGTGGCGGGTTCGGACCGGACCGCCCGGCAGGCGCTGGTCTCCGGGGAGACCGTGAACATCGCGGCCCGGCTGGAGCAGAACGCGGGCCGGGGCGAGATCCTGATCGGCCCCGGGACGCTGCTCGCCGCCGGTCCGACGGTGACCGCCGAGCCCACCGGGCCACTGCGGCTGAAGGGCAAGCGGGACAGCGTCGAGGCCCACCGGCTGCTCGCGCTGGGCGCGGACGACCCCGAGCTGCTGCGCCGTTTCGACGTCCCCTTCGTCGGGCGGGACGCCGAGCGGCGGGCGCTGGACACCGCGCTGGAGCGGGCGGTGCGCGAGGGCGCGGCCGGGCTGCTGCGGGTCACCGGGGAGGCGGGGATCGGGAAGACCCGGCTGGTACGGGAGTGGCTGGCGGGGCGTTCGGCGTCCGGCGGGCTTGCGTACGGGGCGGGGCGGTGCCGCAGTTACGGGGACCACGGCACCCTGGCGCCGCTGGCCGACGCGGTGCGTTCCCTGCTGGCCGCGACGGACCCTGCGGAAGGCGCGCAGGAGGCTGCCGACGGACTGGCGGTCGACGACGCGATGGCGCTGCTGTCCGGGGGTCTGCTGAGCGACGGTGCGCCGAATGCGCCATTCGAGGACATGTGCGCGGCCCTGACGACGGTCCTGGAACGGGTGGCCCGCGTCCGCCCGGCCGTCCTGGTGCTGGACGACTGGCACGCGGCGGCCCCGCTGCTGGTCCGCACGGCGCACCGGCTGACGGACGGTTCGGGGTGCGCGGGTGTGCTGGTGCTCTGCGCCGGGCGGCCGGACGGTCCTGGCGAGGACGGCGAACCGCCGGCCGGTGCGGGGCCGTTGCTCCAGCTGACGGGGTTGCCGTACGAGGAGGCGGCCCGGCTCGCCGCCGTTCTCGCCGGGCCGGGCGGCGGGCCCTGCGACGACGCCCGGCCCGCCGGGGACACGCCACCCGGCAACGATCTGCTCCTGGCGCGGGCCGGGGGCAACCCGCTCTACCTGGAACAGCTCCTGGTCGGTGACCGGACGGACGCCGGGAGCGGGGCGGCCGACGAGGAGTTGCCGCCCACGCTCCAGGCCCTGCTGGGCGCACGGATCGGTGCGCTCGCCCGGGCGGAGCGCGATGTGGTGGACCTGGCCGCCGTGATCGGCCGGGAGTTCACCGCACCGGAACTGGTCCGGCTCCAGCTGTCCGTACGGGCCGCGGAGGGCCACGGGACCGCAGCGCAACGGCGTTTCGTGGACGGGGCGTTGGAGGCACTGGCCCGCCGCCGGCTGGTCGAGTCGGGTGCCCCCGGAGACCGGGCGGCCGAGGCGGCGTACCGGTTCAGCAGCGGACTCGTGCACGAGGTCGCGTACGCCTCGCTGTCCAAGCGGGCCAAGGCCGAACGGCACGCCTGGGCCGCCGAGTTGCCCAGCGTGCTGCGCGGCGGCGACGGTGCGGTCGGGGGCCATCTGGAGCGGGCCTACCGCTACCGCGCCGAGCTGGGCCTGCTGGACGACCGGGCCCGGCGGCTGCGCGACCGGGCCGCCGCCGCGCTGGGCCGGGCCGGGGCGCAGGCCGCCGCCCGGTCCGACCTGCACTGGGCGCACGGCCTGCTGGAGCGGGCGGTGGACCTGCGACCCGGTGACCCGGCGGCGACCCGGCGGCTCGGCGAGGTGCGGGTGGCGCTCGGCCGCACCGCGGAGGGTGCCGAACTGCTGCTTCAGGTAAGGGAGATGGCGGCCGATCCGGTGGAGGCCGCGCACGCCCGCCTGGCGCTCGCGGTGCTGGACCCGGGCGGCCCCGGACCCGGCCCCGCCGCCGTGGCCCGTACCGTGCTCCCGGTGTTCGAGGCGGCCGGGGACTCGGTCGGCCGGGCGCGGGCCCATCTGCGGCTCGCCCAGCAGTTCCAGCGGTCCGGGCGGCACGAGGAGGCGGAGCGTGACCAGGCGCGGGCCCTGGAGCACGCGGTGCTGGCCGGTGCGGAGCCGGAACGGGCCGGGGCGCTCGGCGCGATCGGCATCTCCCTGTGGCGCGGGCCGGTCCCGGTGCCCGCCGCGGTGATCCGCTGCCGGACCCTGCTGGCGGCGCACGGCGCGGGCCGCCCCACGGTCCGGGTCACGCTCAACTGCCCCTTGGCGGTGCTGTACGCGCTCCAGGACGCGGCCGAGGACGCGCACGGCTGCCTGGCCGAGGCGGAGCGGCTGGCCGGGAAGCTCGGGTTCGCCGAGGCGGAGGTCTTCCTGCCGATGTTCCGGGCGACGGTGGAGGCGCTGTCCGGCCGGAGCGCCGCCGCGCTGGACCTGCTCGGCCGGGCGGACGCGGCGGCCCGGCGCACCGGGGCGGCCGGGATGCGGACGGCGGTGGCACTGGACGCGGCCCGCCTGGAGCTGGACGAGGGCCGGGAGGACCGGGCGGCCGGGCACCTGGCGGGCATCGGCGACGCGTCGGGGCTGAGCCGGGCGGACGCGGTGGATCTGGCGGGGCTGCGGGCCCGGCTGACGGCACGGGACCGGCCCGAGGAGGCGGCCGTGCTCGCGGCGCGGGCGGTGCGGGCGTCACTGCTCACCGATTCCCCGCTGGTGCAGGCGACGGCCGAACTGGACCGGGCGCACACGCTCGCCGCTCTGGGCCGGCTTCCGGAGGCAGCAGCAGCGGCCGGGGCGGCCGCGGTGCACTTCACCGGCAAGGGGCATCTGCCGGGGTTCCGCCGGGTCTCCGGGTTCCTCGCGCGCCCGCCCCTGCCGGTGGCCACGACGAGGGAGAGGAGCTGACCGATGACGACCACGGAACCGGCACAGGCACCGGCGGAACCGGCACGGACCGGGGTGCGTACGGGCCCGGGGCAGGGTCTGACCTGGAGTCTGCGCGGGCGCGGCCCCGACGACGTACCGGTGCTGGCGGACGCCGGGCCGCCGCTGGGCCGCCCGGCCGGGCCCGCCACCGGGCGCGGTGTCCGCGTGTGCGTCGTGGACTCGGGTGTGGAGCGCGACCATCCGCTGGTCGGCCCGCTGGCCGGCTCCTGGGTGGTCGTCAAGGACGGGGAGAGCGGCCGGATCACCGTCGAGCCGACCACGACCGGAGACACCTGCGGCCACGGCACCGCGTGCGCGGGCATCATCCGCCGGACCGCCCCGGAGTGCGAGATCCACAGTGTGCGGGTGCTCGGCGAGCGGTTCTCCGGCACCGGCGACATCCTGATGGCCGGGCTGCGCTGGGCGGTGGAGCAGCGGTTCGACGTGGTCAACCTCAGCCTGTCGACGACCCGCACCCGGTTCGCGCAGGAGCTGCACAGCCTGGCGGACAGCGCCTACTTCGCCCGTACGGTGATCGTGGCCTCGGCGCACAACACCCCGGTGGAGAGCTTCCCCTGGCGGTTCGCCTCCGTGATCTCGGTGGGCAGCCACCAGGAGGACGATCCCGAACTGCACCTGTACAACCCCGACCCTCCGGTGGAGTTCTTCGGGCCGGGCCAGAACGTGACGGTGCCCTGGCTGGGCGGCCGGACGATCCGCACCACGGGGAACAGCTTCGCCACGCCGTACGTCGCCGGGCTCTGCGCCCGCGTCCTGTCCGCGCATCCGCGGATGACGGCCTTCCAGCTCAAGAACGCCCTCTATCTCTCCGCGGCCAACGTGCGCCACGCGCCGCGTCCTTCTTCCCCTCCCGCTTCCTCCACTCCGGCAGGAGATACCCGTGATGACTCCGAGAACTGATTCCGCCGCCGCCTTCTCCTCCACCGCCACGGTCGCCGACGCGCCGCGCAGCGAGCTGCTCCAGTCGGTCGTCGATGTGGCCCGTGCCATCTTCGGGGCCGAGGCCAGTTCGGTGTTCCTGCTCGACGAGGAGGCGGACGAGCTGGTCTTCCAGGCCGTGTCCGGGCAGGGCGAGGAGTTCCTCGTGGGCCGCCGGTTCCCGGCCGGGCGCGGGATCGCCGGGTGGGTGGCGACCTCCGGGGAGCCGATGGTGGTCGACGACCTGAGCGCCGATCCGTCCTTCGACCGCTCGCTGGCGGAGTCGACCGCGTACGTCCCGAACGCCCTGATGGCGGCCCCGCTCATCAGCGACGCCCGGGTCCTGGGCGTCCTGGAGGTGCTGGACCCCTCCCCGCAGGCCCGGTCGGGGGTACGGGAGCTGGACCTGCTCGCGATGTTCGCCCGGCAGGCTGCCGCAGCCCTGCGGGTGATCACCCCGGAGCGGGTGCGGGAGGCCGAGGAGCGTACGGTCCTGGCCGGGCACACGCTGGCGGGCGCGCAGCGTGAGGACGCGCTGCGACTGCTGGGTAGCCTGGAGCGACTGCTGCGGGGCGCCGGCTGAGGCGGCCGACACCCGGGAGTAGCCACCGGCCCGGCGGGCAGGAGCGGGGCGTCAGCACCAAGGGAAGGACACGCACGATGAAGCTCGCTTTCTCCACCCTCGGGGTGCCGGGGACGCCGGTCGCCGAGGTCGTCCGGCTCGCCGCCGGCAACGGCTACCAGGGCGTGGAGCTGCGCGTCCACCCCGAGGAGCCCGTGCACCTGGGGCTCTCGTCGCTGGAACGGGCCGACGTGGTCGAGGCGTTCAAGGCGGGCGGGGTGGAGATCCTGACCCTCGCCGGGTACGTCCAGGTGGCCGCGGAAGGGGACGACGAGCCGGTCCTCGCGGAGCTGTCCGAGCTGGTGAAGCTCGCCCGGGACCTGGGCGCGTCCTACGTCCGGGTCTTCCCCGGCGGCGGCGACCAGGAGCAGGCGGAGGCCGACGCGGCGGCCGCCCGGCGGCTCGGCGCGGCGGCCCCGGCAGCGGCCGACATGGGCGTGACCATCCTGCTGGAGACCCATGACTCGCACCGTGCGGGCCTCGACGTCGCCCGGGTCGTCGCGACGGTCGGGCACCCCCGGGTCGGGGCGATCTGGGACGTGCTGCACACCTGGCTGGCCGGTGAGGAGCCGGCGGCCAGTCATGCGGTGCTCGCCCCGCACCTGGGCTACGTCCAGGTGAAGGACGTCGCTTCCGCCGAGGACCTCACTCCGCTGCCGCTGGGCTCCGGGGTGCTGCCGCTCGCGGAGTGCCTGGACGGGGCAGGTCCGGACACGTGGGTGTGCTGGGAGTACGAGAAGCGCTGGCACCCGGGGGCGGCGGAGCTGCCGGGTCTGCTGGCCGCCGGACGCGAGCACCTGCTGCGGCTCGGGGCCCCGAAGCAGTAGCGGAGCCGGCGACCGCCACAGCGGCACCGGCCGTCGCGGCACCGGCCCCGGCCTCCGGCCCCGGACGGGGCGCCGTGGTCCGCAGCCCGACGCCCGAGGTCAGCGCCACCCCGCCCCCCAGCGGCTCCGCCGCACACCAGCGCGGCGGGCTCACGTCCTCGCCGGGCGCGAGCGCCGCCGAGGGCATCCCGAAGACCGGGACGAGCAGGGTGAAGGGCGCCACGGACGAGGCGGGGTACGGGCCGAGCTGGACCGGGAGCATCCGGCGCTGGACGTCCGGCTGGACGAGGTGGATCCGCACCTGTCGGTGGACCTCGCGGCGAAGGGGGTCGTCGATCCGGCCGTGGCGCACGACGGGGACATCGCCCCGCTGCCCGCCCCGGAGGGCCTGGCCCAGCCGGTGATCGGGCTCGACCGGTGCGATCTGCTGGTCCCCGAGGGGCATGCGCTGGCCGGGCGGGACGGGGTGCGGCGCGAGGAGCTGGCGCGCGAGCGGTGGATCTGCCCGCCGGGGACGGTGTGCCACGACTGGCTGGTGCGGACGCTGCGCACGGCGGGGCACGAGCCCGGCATCCGGCAGCGGGCGGAGGAGAACCACACCCAACTGGCCCTGGTGGCCGCCGGTCTGGGAATCGCGATGATGCCCCGGCTGGGGCGGGGGCCGCTCCCGGACGGGGTGGTGGCGGTGCGTCTGGACCCGGTGCCGGAGCGGCGGCTGTACGTGCTGTGGTGTACGGAGGCGGCGCGGCGTCCGGCGATCACGGCGGCGGTGGACGCGCTGCGGGACCACGGTGCGGCGGCCGGGCTGGCGTGAGGCGGGTCCGGCCGCCGCCTTCCCGTAACCCACCCTTCCCACCCGTCCCACTCTTCTGGCGGCACGTCACTCCCGGCCCCGGCACGGCCTCTTGACCGGAAGTTATTTTCCCTATAAGCGTACTTCCTTGGAAGTTTCTTTCACCCCGGGAAGGAGCTCACGTGCCCCACCGCACCTCAAGACGCACCCTCCTCACCGCCACAGCGGCCGTCACCGCCGCCGCGGCGACCGGCGCCCTCACCCCGCCCGCCGTCGCCTCCGCGCACTCCACGAACGCCTCCACCGACCGCCGGCTGCGGCGGATCATCGCCGGGATGAGCCTGGAGGAGAAGGTCGGCCAGCTCTTCGTGATGCGGGTCTACGGGCACTCCGCCACCGACCCGGACCAGGCCGACATCGACGCGAACCTCAAGGAGATCGGGGTCCGTACCGGCGCCGAGCTGATCTCCACGTACCACGTCGGCGGCATCATCTACTTCACCTGGGCGCGCAACACCCGCGACCCGCACCAGATCGCCGATCTCTCCAACGGACTCCAGCGCGCCGCGCTCGCCGAGCGCCACCGGGTCCCGCTGCTCGTCTCCACCGACCAGGAGCACGGCATCGTCTGCCGGGTCGGCGAACCCGCCACGCTGCTGCCGGGCGCGATGGCCCTCGGCGCGGGCGGCTCGCGCTCCGACACCCGGCGGGCTGCCTGGATCGCGGGTGCGGAGCTGGCCGCGCTCGGCATCAACCAGAACTACGCGCCGGACGCCGACGTCAACGTCAACCCGGCCAACCCCGTCATCGGCGTACGGTCCTTCGGCTCCGACCCCGACGCGGTGGCCGACCTGGTCGCGGCGCAGGTGAAGGGCTACCAGGGCGCGGGCGTCGCGTCGACCGCCAAACACTTCCCCGGCCACGGCGACACGAACACCGACAGCCACACCGGGCTGCCCGTCATCAACCACACCCGGGCCCAGTGGGAGGAGCTGGACGCCCCGCCGTTCCGCGCCGCGATCCGGGCCCGGATCGACTCGATCATGACCGCGCACATCGTGGTCCCGGCCCTCGATGCGTCCGAGGACCCGGCCACGCTCTCCCGGCCGATCCTCACCGGCATCCTCCGCGAGGAGCTGGGCTACGACGGGGTGGTGGTCACCGACTCGCTCGGCATGGAGGGGGTGCGCACGAAGTACGGCGACGACCGCGTTCCGGTCCTCGCGCTGCTGGCGGGCGTGGACCAGCTGCTGAACCCGCCGAACCTCTCCGTCGCCTGGAACGCCGTACTGGAGGCGGTCCGCGGCGGCGAGATCAGCGAGGAGCGGATCGAGGAGTCGATCCTGCGCATCCTGCGGCTGAAGAGCGGACTCGGACTGTTCCGGGACCCGTTCGTGAGCCACCGGGGCGTCGAGCGCACGGTCGGCAGCCGCGCGCACCGGGCCGCCGCCGACCGGATCGCCGAGCGCACGACGACCCTGCTCGCCGACCCGGGATCGCTGCTGCCGCTCTCCCGGCGCAGCCACCGCAACCTGCTGGTGGTGGGGGCCGATCCGGCCTCCCCCTCCGGGACGACGGGCCCACCGACCGGCACCCTGGCCCACGCCTTCGGTGAACTGGGCTTCAGCGCACGGGCGTTGTCGACCGGTACGGCCCCGAACCAGGCGAAGATCGACGAGGCGGTCGCCGCCGCCGAGGGCAAGGACGCGGTGGTCGTCGCGACGTACAACGTCACGGCGAGCAGCTCGCAGCGCACGCTGGTGACCGCGCTCGTGGCGACCGGCGTCCCCGTCGTCACCGTCGCGATCCGCAACCCGTACGACGTCGCCCACCTCACCGGGACCGGCGTCGCGGCGAGCCTCGCCGCGTACTCCTGGACCGACGTCGAACTGCGCGCCGCGGCCCGGGTGATCGCGGGCCGCGCCGAGCCGGAGGGCACCCTGCCGGTTCCGGTGCAGCACGCGGACGACCCGACGCAGGTGCTGTACCCGGTGGGCCACGGGCTGTCGTACTAGCCCTACGGCGACCGGACGGCACCGGCCTCCGGTGATCGACGCAAAGCGCCCCCGCATCTGGCGTGGCCCCGCTCCGGCGGGCCACGCCAGGTGTACGTCTTTGAGGACGTGTTGGGGGGTTTTCATGGATGAGCGCATGTCCTCGGGGGCCCGGAGCCGACGGCCCGCCCCGTTACCGGCCCGCGTGGTCCTGGCGGCCCGCGTGCTCCTGGCGGCCCGCGTGCTCCTGGCCGTGGCCGCCTTCGTGGTCGCGCTCCTGCTGACGACGGCCTGCGAGGCCCCGGGCGGAACGGCCACCGACGACCGGGGGCCCGTCCCCGCCCCACCCGCCCCGTCCCCGTACGGCGTGGTGTTCCTCGGCCCCGGGGACTGCAGTTCGCGGGGCCCGGTGATCCGGGAGGTGTTCTGCCGCAGCGAGAAGGCGGCGGCCACCGTCCTCGCCCGGCACCTCGGCACCCCGTCGTCGGGCCCGCCCTGCCCGGACGCCACCGACTTCGTCCTGCATGTCTCCGAGACGGGCACCGGGGCCCGTTCCCGGCTCACGACCGGTTACGCCTGCATGCGGAACCTGGAGCCCCCGCACCCGGGCGACCCGGGACAGGGCGGCGGACCGCTGACCGTCGTCGGCGACTGCGTCACCGCATCCCGCGCGGGCGAGGTCACGGAGACCGCCTGCGCGGACGCGGGCGGCCGTGCCCCGCGCTACCGGGTGGAGTCGGCGGTGCGGCGGCGGGCCCAATGCCCGGACGACACGGACCTGTTCGTCTCCCTGCGCGGGGAGAAGCCGGTGGGCTGCGCCCGCCGGTCCACCGGATGGTGACGGTGACCGACGGGCGCGGCCCGGGAGGATCGGCTGCGAGTGGCTACGAGCGGCTACGGGCGGCTACGGGCGGCTACGGGCGGCTACGGGCGGCTACGGGCGGCTACGGGCGCAGCGTGGCCTCGTCGCGCTCGACCTCGCCGTTGCGCTGGTCCAGCCTGGTGTCGAACTTCGCCAGCGGCTTCGCCTTCGCCGGGTCGTTCTCGACGGCCGCCGGGGCGACGCCCGCCCAGCGCAGGATGTCGGCGGTGGCCTTGGCCCGCTGGGCCTCGGGGAGACCGGAGACCCGGGCGCCGTGGTTGCCGCCGGGAACGGTGTACACGGCGCTGTCCTTCGCGCCGCGGCCGAGGCGGAACGGCTCCGCGCTCCACGGGTCGTTCTCGCCGTTGACGTACATCATCCGCCGGGCGTTGTGCTTGACCCAGCTGTCGATGTCCCGCATGGCGCCCCGGTCGAACTTCATCGGGATGGAGCGGGGCACGAAGTTGCGCGGGGGCTGGTAGCCGTAGCGGCTCAGGTTGCCGAGCCAGGGCTGCTTGATGTCGGGCGATCCGAGCTGGGTGCCCGCCTGGTAGTAGTACGGGGTGTACGTCTCCAGGCCCTGGTCGGCGTAGGCGGAGAAGCCGGAGATGGAGTCGACGGTGCTCCAGATGTCGTCGTCCGTGGCCTTCTTCGCGTCGGCCGGGATGTCCACGCAGTCGGCGAGCAGGCTGTACTGCCAGAACGCCCACCCGTAGTCCATGACCGTGGCCTCGTAGGCGCGGTCCATGGAGCCGATGGTGTTGAAGGTCCAGCCGTTGGCGGCGGCCTGCTCCTTGTACTTCTTCTGGAGCGGGGCCCGCCGGATCAGCGCCTCGCGCTGGACGCCGGCCAGCTTGTCGCGGCACTCCTTGGTGCCGACGTTGCGGAAGAACCGGTCGTACGCCGAGTCCTCGTCGTTGTTGACGTCGTTGGGCGCGACGTAGGCGACGACGCCGTCCATGTCCTTCGGGTAGAAGCGCTCGAAGTACGTGGCGGTCATACCGCCCTTGGACCCGCCGGTGGCCAGCCACTTCTTGCCGTAGATCTTCTTCAGCGCCGTGAACACCCGGTGCTGGTCACTGGCGGCCTGCCAGATGTCCAGCTTCGACCAGTCGGCCGGGGCGGGGCGCGACGGGGTGAAGAAGCGGTACTCCAGGGAGACCTGGTTGCCGTCGATGATCTGCGTCGGCTCGCTGCGGCTGGGGTTGGTCGAGACGTTGTAGCCGCTGGTGGAGAAGACCGTCGGGCGGGAGACGTCCTTGTGCAGCACGGTGATGCGCTGCTGGAACGTGCCCTTGGACGGGCGCCGGTGGTCGACCGGCTGGGTGTAGTTGAGGACGAAGTAGCGGTAGCCCGCGTACGGCTTCTCCTCGATCAGGCTCATGCCCGGGATCGCCAGGATGCGGTCCTTGATGTCCTCGGCGCTCGCTTCGCCGCCGAGGGCGGTTCCGCTGCTCTTCGCGGCCGGTTCCGCGGCGGTGGCCGCACCGGCCGAGGCCCCCGTGGCTCCGACCGTGCCTATGAGCACGGCGAGCGAGAGAACCCCTGTGAGTGACTTGCGCATGCACGCTCCCCTTGGTTCACAACAGTCGCCGTGAACTTATCGGGGGTAACACACGCCACGCCAGACCCGGTTGTCCGTGTCAGCACAGAATGTCAGCGCAGATGTCCGCACCCGGTGTCAGCACCGGATGTCAGCAACCGGTGTCAGCAGAGGATCCATCCGGTGGAGACGGACTTCTTGCCGATCCCGCCGGTGGCCCGCACGCAGCGGTTCAGCGCGTTGACCGTGACCGGGCCCGCCATCTTCGTGTACGAGCCCTTGTCGGAGACCGCGCGACCGCCGCGCGCCTGGAGCGTGACGCTCATCGTCCGCCGCTTGCCGGGCTTCTTGGCGACGGTCACCGCGCAGGCATGAGCGCGGGTCTTGTAGACGCGCAGCTCTCCCGTGGAGAACTCGACCGTCTTCGCCGGGCGGCCGGAGCAGCCGGAGGCGGCCTGGGCGGTGCCGGGGGCGGCGAGGACGGGGACGAGCCCGCCCAGCAGGGGCAGGACGAGGAGGCCGACGAGCGGCAGCCGTCTCCGCCGCACCGGATTCACCGCTCCGGCCGGCTCCGCAGCCCCGTCCGGACCCACCGGCCCCGCAGTCCTGTCGAACACGTTCGCCCCCACCTGACATCTGTACGCCCATGCGTCCCTGGCTACGACGCAGCAGGCGCGCGAGAGGTTGCACGGCACCGGGCCGCCCGGCCCCGCCCCGGCTGGCTCTCAGACGGCCGCGGGCTCGTCCTCCCCTATGCCCTCCCCAATGAAGGTGCGCCACAGCCGGGCGTACTGCCCGTCCAGGGCGAGCAGCTCGTCGTGCGTGCCGTCCTCGGCGACGCGTCCGTGGTCCATCACCACGACCCGGTCAGCGCGGGCGGCCGTCGTCAGCCGGTGGGCGACCACCAGGGTGGTCCGGCGGCCGGTGAGCCGGTCGGTCGCCTGGTTGACGAGGGCCTCGGTGGCGAGGTCGAGGGCGGCGGTGGCCTCGTCCAGGAGCAGGACGTCCGGGTCGACCAGTTCGGCGCGGGCGAGCGCGATGAGCTGGCGCTGTCCGGCGGAGAGGTTGCGGCCGCGCTCGGCGACCTCGTGGAGGTAGCCGTCCTCCAGCGTGGCGATCATCTCGTGCGCGCCGACCGCGCGGGCGGCGGCCTCGACCTCGGCGTCGGTGGCGTCGGGCAGCCCGTAGGCGATGGCGTCGCGGACCGTCCCGGCGAAGAGGTACGCCTCCTGCGGGACGACGCCGAGGCGGTGCCGGTAGGCGGTCATGTCGAGCTTGCGGAGGTCGGTGCCGTCGGCGGTGACCCGGCCGCCGGTGGGGTCGTAGAACCGGGCGACCAGCTTGACCAGGGTCGACTTCCCGGCCCCCGTCTCCCCGACGAAGGCGACGGTCTGCCCGGCCGGGATGTGCAGGTCGATCCCGGTGAGGGCCTCCTCCTCGTCCCCGTACGCGAAGGAGACGTCCTCGAACGCGATCTCACCGCGCAGCGAGAGCACGTCGAGCGGCTCGTCCGGGTCGGCGGTCGAGGTGGGCTCGCGCAGCAGCTCCTGGATGCGGCCGAGGGAGACGGTGGCCTGCTGGTAGCCGTCGAAGACCTGGGAGAGCTGCTGGACGGGGGCGAAGAACAGGTCGATGTAGAGGAGGTAGGCGACCAGCGCGCCGACGGTCAGCGTGCCGTTGTCGATCCGGCCCGCGCCCACGATCATCACCGCGGCGGCGGCGACGGAGGCCAGCAGCTGGACGAACGGGAAGTAGACGGAGATCAGCCACTGGCCGCGTACCCGGGCCTGGCGGTAGCTGTCGCTGCGCTCGGTGTAGCGGGCGGCCCCGTCGTGCTCGCGGCCGAAGGCCTGGACGATACGGAGACCGGCGACGGACTCCTGGAGGTCGGCGTTGACGGAGCTGATGCGGGTCCGGGCCAGCTCGTACGCCTTGACGCTGCTGCGCCGGAAGAAGAAGGTGCCGATGATCAGCACGGGCAGGGTGGCGAAGACGACCAGGGCGAGCTGGATGTCCAGGACGAGCAGCGCGACCATGATCCCGAAGAAGGTGACCACGGAGACGAACGCGGTGACCAGACCGGTCTGGAGGAACGTGGAGAGCGCGTCCACGTCCGTCGTCATCCGGGTCATGATCCGGCCGGTCAGCTCGCGCTCGTAGTAGTCGAGGCCGAGGCGCTGGAGCTGGGCGAAGATCTTCAGGCGGAGCGAGTAGAGGATCCGTTCACCGGTCCGGCCGGTCATCCGGATCTCGCCGGTCTGGGCCACCCACTGCACGAGTACGACGACCAGGGCGATCGCGGAGGCGGCCCACACCGCGCCGATCGAGATCTGGCTGACGCCCTCGTCGATGCCGTGCCGGATCAGGACCGGCAGCAGCAGGCCCATCCCGGCATCGACGGCGACGAGCCCGAGGCTGATGAGCAGGGCCGCGCCGAAACCGCGCAGCAGCCGGCGCAGCCCGTACGAATCCTCCGGGCGCACGGCGCTGGCCTCGTCGACCTCGGGAAGGTCCGTGGCGGGCGGCAGCGCCTCGACCTGGGCGAGGAGTTCGGGGGTGGCGGGCATCCCGGCGACGGTGGTGTCCCGCTCCTCCTCCCGGCGGATCCACAGCTCGGGGGTGATGCCGCGCTCCGCGTCGAACTCGGCGTCCAGCTCCTCCTGGAGGGCGCGGTCGTCCTCGGGGCCGGCCTCGGTGCGCGACGGCCGGTGGCCGGGCGAGGGGGCGCCCAGCTCGTCGGGGTCGGTGAGGAGGCGGCGGTAGAGGGCGGAGGTGCGCTCCAGCTCCTCGTGGGTGCCGATCGCGGCGAGCTTCCCGCCGTCGAGGACGGCGATGCGGTCGGCGAGCTGGAGGGTGGAGCGGCGGTGGGCGATGAGGAGGGTGGTCCGCCCCGCCATCACCTGCTTGAGCGCCTCGTGGATCTCGTGCTCGACGCGGGCGTCGACGGCGGAGGTCGCGTCGTCGAGGAGGAGGAGCCGGGGGTCGGTGAGGATGGCGCGGGCGAGGGCGACGCGCTGGCGCTGGCCGCCGGAGAGGGTGAGCCCGTGCTCGCCGACGGTGGTGTCGTACCCGTGGGGCAGTTCGGAGATGAACCCGTGGGCCTGGGCGGCGCGGGCGGCCGTCTCGATCTGCTCCTGGGTGGCGTCGGGGAGGCCGTAGGCGATGTTGGCGCGGACGGTGTCGGAGAACAGGAAGCTGTCCTCGGGGACGAGCCCGATGGCGGCGCGCAGGGAGGACTGGGTCAGCTCGCGGACGTCGTGGCCGCCGATGAGGACGGCGCCGTGGGAGACGTCGTAGAAGCGGGGCAGCAGGAGCGAGACGGTGGACTTGCCGCTGCCGGAGGCGCCGACGACGGCGACGGTCTCGCCGGGTTCGACGGTGAGCGAGAACCCGTCGAGGACCGGACGCTCCTCGTCGTAGCCGAACCGTACGTCGTCGAACTCGATCCCGGCCGGGGCGTCGGCCGGCAGCTCCTTCGTACCGTCCTGCATCGACGGCTCGGTGTCGATCAGCTCCAGAACGCGTTCGACACCGGCGCGGGCCTGCTGCCCCACGGTGAGGACCATGGCGAGCATCCGGACCGGCCCGACGAGCTGGGCGAGGTACGTGGAGAAGGCGACGAACGTGCCGAGGGTGATCTCGCCCCGGGTGGCCAGCCAGCCGCCGAGGGCGAGCATGGCGACCTGGCCGAGGGCGGGCACGGCCTGGAGGGCGGGGGTGTAGCGGGAGTTCAGCCGGATGGTGCGCAGCCGCCCGGCGAAGAGCCGCCTGCTGACCTCGCGGAGCTTCCCGGTCTCCTGGTCCTCCTGCCCGAACCCCTTGACGACCCGGACCCCGGAGACGGCCCCGTCGACGACTCCGGCGACGGCGGCGGCCTGGCTCTGGGCGTACCAGGTGGCGGGGAACAGCCGGGTCTTGGAACGGCGGGCGATGAACCAGAGCGCGGGGGCGACGGCGAGGGCGACGAGGGTGAGCGGGAGGGAGAGCCACGCCATGATCACCAGGGAGATGAGGAAGAGCAGCACGTTCCCGATGGTCATCGGGAGCATGAACAGCAGCCCCTGGATCAGCTGGAGGTCGCTGGTGGCCCGGCCGACGACCTGCCCGGTGGACAGCTCGTCCTGACGTTTCCCGTCGAGCCGGGTGATCGTCGCGTACATGTCCGTACGCAGATCGTGCTGGACGTCCAGGGCGAGCCGGCCGCCGTAGTAGCGGCGGATGTAGGTGGCGATGTAGACGAGGACGGCCGCGCCGATGAGCAGCCCGGTCCAGACGGCGAGGGAGCGGGTGTGGTCGGTGACCACGTCGTCGATGATCACCTTGGTGATCAGCGGCACGAGGGCCATGACGGCCATGCCGGCGAGCGACGAGCCGAGGGCGAGCACGACGTTCCGCCGGTACCGCCACGCGTACCCGGTCAGCCGCCGGCCCCACCCCTGTTGCTCTACGCCCGTCACGCGTTGCCTCCCCGCCCTGTTCGACCCGGTCCCGTTCGATCTTCCGGAGGCACCAACGCGGTGGAGGGCGGATTTCATCCCGCCGCAACGATCGGAGCGGCGAATCGGGCCGATAGGCGGGGGTGGGATGGGACCAAGGGCGTAGGACCCGTCCGGCCGGGTTCGTGGGGCCGCTGCCGTGGGCCCGGGGTCGGCCGGTGCCGCGCGGACAGCCCGGATGCGGCGCGGGTAGTGATGGGCATCGCGACCGACCGGGGAGGAAACCCATGGCCAACGCTCTGCCGACCGACGCCTACCGCTGCGGACAGCTGTACGCCGTGATCACGGCGTAGGAGAAGCTGGCCTCGCCGAACGGCAGGTCGGCCCTGGACCAGCCCGGCGCACGGGCCAAGGCGGCGAAGCGCCCGTACGACCACCTGCACAAGCCGCTGAACCGGGCGGTCGAGTTCCTCATGGCGGCGCGGGCCAGGCGCAGGGGGACGGAGGCCGAGGTGCTGTTCCTGGCGATACCGGCACTGCTGCCGCAGACGCTGAACCTGCCGCGTGCGTTCAGCGACACGCAGCAGGAGCAGTTCGGGGACGGTTTCCACGCCTGGAGCGCGACGGCGGCGGGCAAGGCGTAGCGGGTGGACGGCGCACCCGGGGTGCGCCGTCCACATCCGGCGGACATCGCCGGCTACAGATGCGTCGGCTCGAACATCCGCAGCAGGGCCGGAAGCACGACGACCGACGGCCCCGGGGCCGCCAGAGCCTTCGACAGGTCGGCGGCGAGCGACTCCGGGCTGGTCCGGACGGCGGGTACGCCGAAGGACTCGGCGAGGGCGACGAAGTCCGGGCGGGCCAGCTCGGTGCCGGTGGTCTCGCCGAAGGCTCCCGTCATGTACTCGCGGAGGATGCCGTAGCCGCCGTCGTCGACGATCAGCCAGGTCAGCGGCAGATCGTACTGGCGGGCGGTGGCCAGCTCCGCGATGGAGTACATGGCGCCGCCGTCGCCGGAGACCGCGAGCACGGGCTTGGTCGGGTCGGCGGCGGCGGCCCCGATGGCGGCCGGGAAGCCGTAGCCGAGGCCGCCCGCGCCCTGGGCGGAGTGCATGGTGTTGGGGCGGCGGGCGTCGAACGCGGACCAGGCCCAGTACGCCAGGATCGTCATGTCCCAGAAGCTGGGCGCGGCGTCGGGCAGCGCCTCGCGGACGGCGGCGAGGACCTGCTGCTCCAGGGTGAGGTCCTGGGCCTCGATCCGGACCCGTACCTTCTCCAGCACCGTGCGTACGCGCTCGGCGGCACCCGCGTCCTCGCGGCGCTCGACGGCCTCCAGCAGGTCGGCCAGCGCCTCGCGGGCGTCGGAGTGGATGCCGAGGGCGGGGTGGTTGGACTCCAGCTTCCCGGCGTCCGCCTCGATCTGGATCACCCGGCCGCGCGGGCGGAAGGTGTGGTAGTTCGAGGAGAGTTCGCCGAGGCCCGAGCCGACGACGAGCAGGACGTCCGCGTCCTCCAGGAAGTCGGTGGTGTGCCGGTCCTCCAGCCAGGAGCGCAGCGACAGCGGGTGCTCCCAGGGGAACGCGCCCTTGCCGCCGAAGGTGGTGACGACCGGCGCGTCGAGCTTCTCGGCCAGCGCGCGCAGCTTGCCGGAGGCGTCGGAGCGTACGACTCCGCCGCCCGCGATGATCACGGGCCGCTCGGCCTTCGACAGCAGATGCGCGGCGGCGATGGTCAGCTCGGGCCGCGGGTAGAGCTCGCGCGGGGTGGCGTCCATGGCGCTGACGACGGGCAGGGTCGTCTCGGCCAGCAGCACGTCCTGCGGGATCTCCACCCAGACCGGCCCGTGCGGGGCGGTCAGCGCGGACTCCCAGGCGGCGGCGATCGCGGACGGGATCTGCGACGCGGTCCGCACGGTGTGCACGGACTTCACGATGTCCCGGACGGAGGCCTGCTGGTCGCGCAGTTCATGGAGATAGCCGTGCCGCCCGCCGCCGAGCCCCGCCGTCGGGATCTGGCTGGAGATGGCGAGGACGGGGGCGGAGGCGGCGGCCGCCTCCTGGAGCGCGGCGAGCGAGGTGAGCGCGCCGGGCCCGGTGGAGAGCAGCAGCGGGGCCACCTCCCCCGTGATCCGGCCGTACGCGTCGGCGGCGAACCCCGCGTTGTTCTCGACGCGGAGCCCGACATACCGGAGCGAGGAGCGGCGCAGCGCGTCGAACATGCCGAGCGCGTGCTGACCGGGCAGGCCGAAGACGGTGGTCGCGCCGAGCCCCTGGAGGGTTTCGACGACGAGGTCACCGCCGTTGCGGCCGGGGGGCGGATTCAGTACGGCGGCGGCCTGGGCGGCGGTGAGCTGCGGCCGGTCGTCGTGGTCGTGGCTCACTTGGCGTCCTCGGCTTCCTTTGCTTCCTTCTCCGCCGCGATCTGCCGGGACATGATCGTGGTCAGCTCGTACGCGGCGTGGGAGGCGGCCACGGAGGTGATCTCGGCGTGGTCGTACGCGGGGGCGACCTCGACGAGGTCGGCGGAGACCAGGTGGCAGGAGGAGAGCCCGCGCAGGATCTCCAGCAGCTCGCGGGAGGTCAGGCCGCCGGCCTCGGGGGTGCCGGTGCCGGGGGCGTGCGCGGGGTCCAGGACGTCGATGTCGATGGAGATGTACAGCGGCCGGTCGCCGATGCGCTGACGGAGCTGGTCGGCGATCTCGTCGACGCCGCGCCGCATGACGTCGGCGGAGGTGACGATGCCGAAGCCCATCTTCTCGTCGTCGGTCAGGTCCTGCTTGCCGTAGAGCGGGCCGCGGGTGCCGACGTGGGAGAGGGCGGAGGTGTCGAGGATGCCCTCCTCGACGGCCCTCCGGAACGGGGTGCCGTGGGTGTACTCGGCGCCGAAGTAGGTGTCCCAGGTGTCCAGGTGCGCGTCGAAGTGGAGCAGGGCGACGGGCCCGTGCTTCTTGGCGACGGAGCGCAGGAGGGGCAGGGCGATGGTGTGGTCGCCGCCGAGGGTCATCAGGCGTGCGCCGGTGCCCAGCAGGTCGTCGGCCGCGCCCTCGATGGTCTCGACGGCCTCGTTGATGTTGAACGGGTTCGCCGCGATGTCGCCGGCGTCGGCGACCTGGGCGAGCGCGAAGGGGGAGGCGTCCTGGGCCGGGTTGTACGGGCGCAGCAGCCGGGAGGCCTCACGGATGGCGTTGCCGCCGAAGCGGGCGCCGGGCCGGTAGGAGACCCCGGTGTCGAAGGGCACGCCGACGACGGCGACGTCGGTACGCCCGACCTCGTCGAGCCGGGGCAGCCGGGCGAACGTCGCGGGCCCGGCGTAGCGCGGGACACGGGAGGAGTCGATGGGGCCGCGCGGCGCGTCGGTGCTGCTCATGGGGGGTGTGCCTTTCCTTCGGTTTCGTACGGTGTCAAGTGTGCGGGGTGCGGTGGGGTGCCGTGGTCGTCCGGCGGCCGCTTCGCCCTCAATCGCCGGGCGGGCTGATTCGCTCGGCCCGCCCCGGCCAGATCAAGCCCATCCGGCCACAACCAGCCCGTCCGGCGATTGAGGACATCTTCGAGCTCAGCCGAACTCAGCCGGTCCGGCGATTGAGGACATCGGTGGGCTCGGCCGGATCCGGCGCAAGGGTTCCGTCCTCAAACGCCGGACGGGCTGGGTTGCCCGCCAACCGCTCGCGCCACGCGGCCAGCACAGCCGCATCCGTCGGCGGCGTGGCCAGCGACACGACCACGTACACGGCCAGCGACGCCAGCAGCCCGTAGTAGATCGGCTGATTGGCGAGGATCCCGTAGTGCCACATCAGCCCGACCACCGCGACACCCCCCACGGCCACCGCCGACAGCGCCCCGGCCGCCGTGCCGCGCCGCCACAGCAGCCCGCCGATGATCGGCACGAGCAGCCCGCCGACCAGCAGGTTGTAGGCCACGGTCAGCGCTTCCACCACGTCATTCAGCGCGATGGCGATCAGAATGACGGCGATGCCCATGATGAGGATGAACGCCCGGTTCCCCTTGACCTCGTCATGCGGCTCGTCGCCGGCGCCACCCCCGCCGCGCCCGACGACCCCCCGCAACCGCGACCAGATGTCGTTGTTGGCGACCGTGGCGCAGGCGATCAGCGCACCGGAGGACGTCGACATCACGGCGGCCAGCGCGGCGGCGAGCACGAGCCCGCGCACGCCCACCGGCAGCTCGTCCTTGACGATCGTCGCGAAGGCGGAGTCGGCACTGGCCAGGTCCGGGTACATGACCTTGGCGGCGGTGCCGATGACGGCCCCGGCGATGGCGTAGACGAGACAGTACGTACCGGCGACCGTCCCGCCCCACCGCGCCGTCGTGTCGCTGCGCGCGGTGAAGACC
Organism: Streptomyces globisporus C-1027; assembly: GCF_000261345.2. Lineage (NCBI taxonomy): Bacteria > Bacillati > Actinomycetota > Actinomycetes > Kitasatosporales > Streptomycetaceae > Streptomyces > Streptomyces globisporus. The sequence goes on from NZ_CP013738.1 coordinate 2,698,184, forward strand.
CGCTGCCAGATGTCCTGACCGATGAGCATGCCGAAGGTGTAGATCAGGACATACGTGAAGATCGTCTCGCCGCCGATGCCGAGCGGGTCGAAGTACTCGGTCGGCAGCTGGGCCTTCATCTCGCTGAAGCCGCCCGCCTTGACGACGGCGATGGGCAGCAGGAGCAGCAGCAGTCCGATGGTCTTGACGACGAACTGGACCATGTCGGTGAGAGTGATCGACCACATGCCGCCGAGCGTCGAGTACGCGACGACGATGGTGCCGCCGAGGATGATGGCGACGGTGCGGTTCACGTCGAAGAGGACGTCGAAGATGGTGGCGTACGCGATGGTCGAGGTGACCGCGAGCATCAGCGTGTACGCCCACATGACGACGCCGGAGATGATCCCGGCCCGCCCGCCGTAGCGGAGGTCGAGCATCTCGGAGACGGTGTAGACCTTCAGCCGGGCGATCCGCGCGGAGAAGAAGACGGAGAGCGCGAGGAGCCCGAGGCCGATGGTGAAGACCATCCACGCCCCGGAGAGCCCGTACTGGTAGCCGAGGCCGACGCCGCCGATGGTGGAGGCGCCGCCGAGGACGATGGCGGCCATGGTGCCGGAGTACATGGCGGGCCCGAGGCGGCGTCCGGCGACCAGGAACTCGCTCTTGGACTTGGCGCGGCGCATGCCCCACCAGCCCATGGCGAGCATGCCGGCCAGGTAGACGACGATCACGGCGTAGTCGACAGCCATGGGCTTCCCTCCGTCTCGCGCAAACAGATGTACGTGCGAGGAAGACGGTAGGTGGCCGAAAGCCGACGCTGAAGTGTACGTTTCCTCCACTCTCACCGAGCTGAATGGATGAACCGTCCATGCCGACCCCTCCTGCGAGCACCACACACCCGCCGCCCCTGTCCTCGCCCCCCGGCCCACCGACCCCGCCCATCCCTCTGGCGGAGCTGCTGGCGAGCAAGGACCTGGGCCTGCGCCGGATCGCGGGCCCGGCCGAGGCCGAGCTGCTCTGGGTGCACACCTCGGAGATGGCGGACCCGTATCCGTACCTCCTCGGCGGCGAGCTGCTGCTGAGCGCCGGGGTGCTGCTGACGGACCCGGACCACTACGTCGGCCGGCTGGTGGAGGCGGGGGCGGCGGCGCTGGGATTCGGAGTGCGCCCGGTGCACGAGACGGTGCCCGGGGCGCTGATCGAGGCGTGCGACCGGCAGGGCCTGCCGCTGCTGGAGGTGCCGCCGGAGACCCCGTTCACGGCGATCGCGCGGGCGGTGTGGCGGCTGATGGCCGAGGCGCGCCACCGTGAGCTGCGCCGGGTGACCCGCGCCCAGCAGGCCCTGGCGACGGCGGCGGCCCGCCCCGACCCCGTACCGGCTGTCCTGCACCAGCTGGCGACGCAGCTCGGCGGCCGGGCGGTACTGCTGACGGCACGGGGCGAGGAGGTCCACGCGGCGGGCCGCCGCCTGCCCCCGGAGCCGGCGGGAGCCCTGACCCGCCTGGCCCGCGTGGTGGCCCGGGAACGCCCCGGTTCCCCCGCGTCGGCCACGGACACCCACGGCGACACGCATCTGTCGGCGTACGCGCTGGGCGGCGGCGACGGCCTGGTCCTGGCGCTGGCGGCCGGGCGGCGGGAGTCCGGCGACCACACGGTGGCGGGCATCGCCGTGGTCCTCCTCTCCCTCCTGGCCGCCCCGCACCAGGGCGCGGACGCGGCGGGCCGTTCGGCGGCCCTGGTCCGCATGCTCCTGGGCGCCGCCCCCGCCGAGGTGGCCCCGCTCCTCGGCGCCACCGGCCCCTGGTCGGTGATCCACGCCCGCCGCACGGACGGCACCCCGGCGGACGGCTTGACGGCCGGGGCCCTGGGCGCGTCGCTGGGCACGGCCCTGGTGGACGCGGGCCGCGGGGGCGGCGAGGCGGTACGGCTGCTGCTGCCGCTCCCGGGCGCGGCGGAGGGCGGGGCGGCACGGCCGCTGCCGGAGGCTGAGGCTGAGGCGGACAGGATCGCCCCGCAGCCCGGCTGGACGCTCGGCGCGTCCGCCCCCACGCCCATCACCGCGCTCGACGCCGCCGACTCCCTGGCCGCCCGCGCCCTGGCCCACGCACAGGCGACCCGCGCCCCGCTGACGGTGGACGCCCCCGTGAGCGGGCTGGCCGCCCTGGTCCCGCCCGAACAGGCGGCCGCCCACGCCCGCGCCCTCCTCGCCCCGCTCACCGCGCCGCTGGCCGACACCCTGCGCTGCTGGCTCTCCCTGCACGGCAGCTGGGACCGTACGGCGGTGGCGCTCGGCGTCCACCGCAACACGGTGCGCCAACGCATCGGGCGGTGCGGGGAGTTGCTGGACGCGGACCTGGACGACATGGACGTACGGGCGGAGCTGTGGTTCGCGCTGCGGCAGGGGCGAGGAGGGCGCGGGGTCACCGATGAGTTTCGACGCCCACCCCTGTCCTACGGATGAACACCGGGACGAGCCACGCCGCGGGCTCACGGACAGACGGACAGGCGGTACCGACGATGGACAAGCAATTCACCGCGACTCTGCGGAAGAGCCCGAGCAAGGGCGGCTGGACCTATGTGGTGTGGCCCGAGTCGGCCGAGTTCTTCGGCACCCGCGGCCTGGTGAAGGTCCGGGGCACCGTCGACGGCCACCCGTTCCGGAGTTCGTTCATGGCCCTGGGCGACGGCACGCACAAGCTGCCCGTGAAGGCGGACGTACGCAAGGCGATCGGCAAGGAGGAGGGGGACACCGTGACCGTCCGCCTGGAAGAGCGCATTTCCGACTGACCAGGGGTGAGTGAGGGCACTAGCCTCGCGTCCATGCCTCCTGTCGTACGGCGCACCCTGTCCCGCTTCGACACCCCCCGGGCGCTGCGCGCGCTGAGCGTGTGGACACCGGCCGACGCCCCGGCCGGGGGCCTGCACCCCGGGGACGTGGGCTGGCTGCTGCGCCACGCGGACGCGACGGTCCACCTCTGGGTCGACGCGCGGGGCACGGGGCGGCCCGACCCTCGACTCGACCCCCGGCACGACGCCGCGGCCCCGGTCGCGGTGGGCTTTCTCGACGGACGCGTCCTGCGGGTGACGGCAGCGCCCGATGCCGACCTCGGGGCGCTCGCGGCGGACGCCGAGGAGTTGCTCGTACCGGGCATCGACCGGTCCGACGGCCTGCCCGTACCGGGGTGGCACCCCCACCCCGAGGCGACCCGGCTCGTCCTGTCCTGGACCCCGCAGCCGGTGACGACCCGCGCCGAACCGGTCGGCGAGCCCGATGCCGCCGACCGGGTACTGATCCACAGGTCGGCCTTCCCCGGATCGAAGTTCGCCCTGAAGCACTGGGAGACGATGCGGGCGGCCCCGGCGGGCCACATGTCGGTGGAGACGCTCGTCCGCACACCGGACGGCGACCCGGCGGCCGCCGCGACGGGCTGGTTCGCGGGCGCGGGCCGATGCGCCCTGCTCGAACCGGTCGGCACCCACCCGGACCACCGCGGCCACGGCTACGGCCGCGACGCCGTCCTGGGCGCGTGCGCAGCCCTCGCCGACCGGGGCGCGAGCGCGGTGGCCGTCGTGACTCCGGCCCGCGACGAGGCGGCGGTGGCGCTCTGCACATCGGCCGGATTCACCGTCGTACGCGAGAACCGCGACTGGACCCGCCCCCGCCGGGCGTGAAACCGCCCCCTCACTTCCGACGACCCTGGTGTGTACTCCGCGAGCGCCCCTCGGTATGTTGCAGTGGCAAAGGGGGATCGCGTGGCACGGGATTACGACAGTCAACTGCTGGAATCGGTGGGGGTACGCCGCCGCAGGATGCGCGATGCCCTGCTCTTCGGTGCGGGGCGCGCACGGCGCAGCGCCGACGAGCGGCTCGGGAAGGTATTCGCGGGTATCGCCATCACCGCTGTGCTCTGCGCCGGTTGCGTCGGCTGGTCCTTCCTCCAGCACACGCTGGAGAAGCAGAAGGCCGAGCAGGAGAAGCAGCAACAGCGGCAGGCGCAGCAGTACGAACCGCCGGCACATTCTTCCGGCCCGGAGAAGGGGCCCTGATCAACTCCGGCCGAGGAACGATCCGGTGGCCGAAAATTCACCGGGAGGCGTTGCAGGCGATATTCCGCCGGGATCAGAAATGCGCCAACCGCACGACACACTTGGCCCCATTGGCCCGAAATTTCGGAATATCACGATGATAGGTTTCCGTAAGTGGTGAGCACAGCAATGACGTCCCGCTCGGAACTGAGCCGGGTGACCCTGGTCGGTGAGCGGCGCCGGGCCGACATCGTGCTGCCCTCGGACACCCCGATCGGTCAACTACTGCCGGACATACTTCAGTTGCTCGACGACCGCGCGGCATCGCGGCCATTGACCAGGCAGTTGATCACCTCCGACGGCTCCGCCCTGCCGCACGACAGCACCCTCGCCTCGGCCGGCGTCAGCGACGGCGCCGTGCTGCGCCTGGTCAGGACCCACGCGGCGCCGCCCGCTCCGGTGGTCCACGACGTCACGGACCAGGTGGCCGACCATCTCGATCTCCAGGCCTGGCGCTGGCGTCCGGCCGCGCGCAGGGTCGCCGCCGGGGCGTCGACCGTGGCCTTCGCGGTGATCGCCGCTCTGCTGGCCCGGCGGGAGGTCCCCCTGGACACCCTGGCCGTCCTTCTGGCGGTCGTCACCGCGGTCCTTCTGGTGGGCGGCGCGCTGTGCGCCCGGATCGGGACGGGCAACCGCGGACTGGCCACCGCGCTGCTGTTCGTCTCCGGCGGCCTCGGTGTCCTCACGGCCTGGACCGCCGCCGACGCGTACGCCTGGTCCGGCCCGGCCCGGCTCGCCGCCGTGGCGACAGCGGTGGCCCTGGCCCTGCTGCTGCTCGGCTTCTTCTCACCGCTGGGCCGGGGCGGCCTGATCGGCGCGGGTGCCACGGCGGTCGTGGCCGCGGTGTGGGAGGCCGTCGCCGCGGTGGAGTCGGATCCGGCCCGACTGGGCGCCGTGATGGCGGTGTTCTCCGTGGTCCTGCTCGGCATGCTGCCCCGGCTGGCCCTGATGGCGTCCGGCCTCACCGCGCTCGACGACCGGCGGTCGGGCGGGGTCTCGGTCAGCCGCCACGACGTCGCCGACGCGCTGGCCGCCACACACCGCGGACTCGCCCTCGCGACCGTGGTCACCGCGGCCTCGGCGACCGCTGCGGGCTGGCTCCTGACGCTGGCCGCCCGGCCGACCGTGTGGACGGTTCTCCTGCCCTCCCTGGTGGCGGTGGTGCTCCTGTCGAGGGCGCGTGCGTTTCCCCTGGTGGCCGAGGTGGTGGCCCTGTTCGCGGCTGCGGCGGTCCTCCTCGTCCGCCTCGTGATGCTGTGGATGGACCAGGCATCCGGGGGCGCGGGCCCCGTCGTCGTACTCGGCGTGGCCGCGCTGCTGCCGCTGCTCGCTCTGTCGGTGGAGCCTCCCGAGCATGTACGGGTGCGGCTGCGGCGCACCGCCGACCTGGTCGAGTCCATCGGCATGGTGGGGCTGTTCCCGCTCGCCATCGGTGTGTTCGGCGTGTACGGCCAGTTGCTCGACAAGTTCTGACATTCATGCGCGGGCGGCTCCGGTCGGGGGATCGGAGCGGCGGAGGAGAAGGGCAGACATGCCGAACGCGAACAACTGGCAGGGTGACGTGCTCCGCGACCTGAGGGGTACGCCTCCGCAGCAGCAAGCGCCGGATCACGGCTCGGCGCAGGGTCATGCTCAGGCACAGAGTCACGACCCGGCGCAGGAGCAACACCCAGCGCAGCAGCAACAACAGCAACCCCAGCCTCAGCCCCAGCGACAGGAACCCGCAGGGACGGAAGCACAGCCACCGAGCCGGAACGCCGCCGCCTCCCCCGGATCCACAGCTCCCCCGCCCCGTACGCAACGCCCCGCCCGCTCTCCCGACTCACGGCCCGTCGTGGACAGCGCGCTGACCGGTACCGCACGACGCCCCCAGCGGGGCGAGTCGGCCGCCGCCCGAATAACGCGCGCCGCACGCCGGATCGTCTCCTCGTCCACGGCGCGCGAGGTCGCCGAGCTGACCCGGACCGCCGAGCAGATCCAGCAGCCGGTGACGACCGGCCGGCAGATCGCCGTCACCTCCATCCGGGGCGGTGCGGGCAAGACGACGGTGGCCGCTCTGCTCGGCTCGGCGTACGCGCACTACCGCCACGACCCGGTCCTCCTCGTCGAGGCCGACCCGGCGCTGGGTTCGCTGCCGCTGCGCCTCGGCGCCGACTCCCTGCGCTGGACCACCGCCGATCTGGCGGACATCGTGGAGCCGCAGATGTCGCTGCTCGACGTCACCGGCTATCTCGTCCAGCTCCCCGACAACGCCTGGCTGCTGCCCGGCAGTCAGGGCCGGATCGGGGCGATGCTGGACACGGCGGCGTACGAGCGGGTCATGGTGGCACTGCGCCGCTACTTCGGAGTGACCGTGGTCGACTGCGAGACCCTGCCTGCCGAGGTCGCCCGCGTAGCGCTCTCGGCCGCCCAGGCCCGGGTGCTGGCCGTCCCCGCCACGCTGGACGGCATCACCAGTACGTACGCGGTCCTCCAGTGGATGCAGGGGCTGCCCCGCCACATGATCGCCGGGACCGTGGTCGCGCTCACCAGCACGACGTCCCGCCCCGGGATCGACGTCGAGGCGGCCGCCGAGAAACTCCGGTCCACCGGTGCGGCCGTCCATGTCCTCCCCCACGACCGGCACCTGGCCGCAGGCGGAGAACTCCGCACCGAACTGCTCGCCCGCCCCACGCGGTTGGCAGCCACGCGGCTGGCCGCCGAGGTCTTCCAGCTCTCCCAGAAGCGCCGATGAGTACCCGCCTGATCCACCGCCCCGCCCGGACCACCCGTCCGTCGGCCACCCCCGCGCCCCGCACCATCGAAGCCCCGCCCAACCTCCCCGAGGGGAAGGCGGGCAACATCGCCATGTCACTGCTGCCGGTCGCCGGGGTCATGTCGTCCGTCGTGATGATGACGGTCGTCCGCAACAGCCAGTTCGCCGCCCTCGGCGCGATCATCCTCGTGGTCACCGTCATCGGCTCCGTGGTCCTGCTCTTCTCACAGCGGGGCAAGGCCCAGCGCACCCGCCGCACCCAGCGCGAGGCGTATCTCGCCTATGTGGAGGACCTGCGGGAGGAGCTTTCGGGCGAGGAGCGCGAACGCCGTGAGCGCGCCGATGTCCTGAATCCTCCGCCGTACGCCCTGTACGACATCGTGCGGGACCCGGCGCGGCTCTGGGAGCGGCGCAGAGTCGACGACGACTTCCTGCGGGTGCGGATCGGCACCGGCGAGATGCCCGTACGGGAACTGCAGATCGCCGAGCCGGGGTCGACGGTGCTCACCCCGCCGGACCTGTTCATGCTCAACGAGGCGTCGGCACTGGTGAACCGGTTCCGCAACGGCACCGAACTGCCGCTCACCGTCCCGCTGGACCGGATCGGCAACGTCAGTGTGATCGGCCCCCGCGAGGACTGTCTGCGGGTGGCCCGCGCCCTGCTGGTCCAGACGGCCGCCCTGCACGCCCCCGACGACGTGGCCATCGCCCTCGCTGCGCCGGGTGACCGCATGGCCGACTGGGAGTGGGCCAAGTGGCTGCCGCATCTGCTCGACACCGAGCAGTTCGACGGTCCGGTCGCCGCCCGCCGCATCGCCCCCTCCGCCCCTCAGCTCGCCCGGCAGATCGGGGCGGAGCTGCGCCGCCGGGCCTCGTACGCGGCCGAGGTCCGCCGGGGTCTGGCCGGCCGGGACGCGCTGTCCATGAACTCCCGGCTGCTCGTCGTCACCGACGGGCACGGCGAGGACGCCGTCGATCTGCCGCGCCCGGACGACGCCGTCGGCCTGCGGGAGATGGGCGTCACCGTGCTGCACCTGCTGGAGCAGCGGGTGCAGGAGCCGGGCCACGTCAGCGTACGGATCACGGTCGACGGCACGGACGTGACCATCGAGGACCTGCGTACCCCGGAGCCGGTGGAGGCGCACGGCACCGTGGACGAGGCGGGCATCCCGTTCGCCGAGGGTCTGGCCCGGATGCTCGCGCCGCTGCGGCTGTCCGCGGAGTCCCTGGGGGACGCCCCGCTGTCCGGTCCTGTGGAGTTCGCGGCGATGCTCGGTATCGACGACGTGGCCCGGCTCGACCTGGACCGGCTGTGGGCGCCACGCGGCGAACGCGCCTTCCTGCGCGTGCCGATCGGCATCAGCGACTCCCACGAGCCGGTGCTGCTGGACCTCAAGGAGTCCTCGGAGCTGGGGATGGGCCCGCACGGTCTGTGCGTGGGCGCGACGGGTTCGGGCAAGTCGGAACTGCTGCGCACCCTGGTCCTCGCCCTGGTGGCCACCCACCCGCCGGAGGATCTGGCGCTCGTGCTGGTCGACTACAAGGGCGGGGCGACGTTCGCGCCGTTCGCGGAGCTGCCGCATGTGGCCGGGGTCATCACCAACCTGGAGAACCAGGCCGGGCTCGTCGAGCGGGTCCACTCCTCCCTCGCCGGTGAGGTCAAGCGCCGCCAGCAGGCCCTCAAGGACGCGGGGAACGTCGCGGACATCGGGGACTACGCGGCTCTGCGCGCCGAGAAGCGGCCCGATCTGGACCCGCTGCCGCACCTGTTCGTGGTGATCGACGAGTTCGGCGAACTCCTCACCGCGAAGCCGGACTTCATCGACCTGTTCCTGTCCATCGGCCGGATCGGCCGCTCCATCGGCGTCCACCTCCTGCTCTCCAGCCAGCGCATCGAGGGCGGCAAGCTCAAGGGGCTGGACACCTACCTCTCCTACCGGCTCGGCCTGCGCACCTTCTCCGCCGACGAGTCCCGCACGGTCCTGGAGACCACGGACGCCTTCCACCTGCCGCCACTGCCGGGATTCGGCTATCTGAAGGTCGACACGAGCCACTACACCCGCTTCAAGGCGGGTTATGTGTCGGGCGGTTACCGGGGCCCGGTCCGCAGGCACGACGAGGACGAGACCGGCCCGCTGGCGCTGCCGTACGAGGCGTTCAACACCCTGGCCGGGGCGGACGAGGCGCGGCAGTCCCCGGAGCCGGCGTCCCGTCGCCGCGAAACGGGACCGACGGAACTCGGCGTCATGGTGGACCAGTTGGCCGGATCCGCCGCTGCCGTACGGAGCATCTGGCTGCCGCCGCTGCCCACGGCCACGGCGCTGGACACCGTCGCCGGCCCGCTGGACATCGGACCGGACGGGATGCGGCTGACGGGAGCGGACACGGAAGGACGCCGGACGCCTCTCCGCGTTCCCGTCGGCCTGCTCGACGACCCGGCCAGGCAGTGGCAGGGCCAGTGGTTCCTGGACCTGACCGTGGCCGGCGGTCACGCGGCGGTGATCGGCGGACCGCAGTCGGGCAAGACGACCCTGCTGCGCACGCTCGTCCTCTCCCTCGCCCTCACCCACACCCCGCGCGAGATCGGCGTCTACGGACTGGACCTCGTCGGCGGCGGGCTGCAAGCGCTGTCGGGTCTGCCGCACGTCGGCGGCATCGCCGGCCGCGCCGACCGGGAACGGGCCGCGCGCACCGTCGAGGAGGTCCGCACGATGCTCGCGTTGCGCGAGGACCTCTTCCGCGAGCACGGCATCGACTCGGTCGATCAGCTGCGCACCCTGCACGCGGCCGGCCGGCTGCCCGAACTCGCGTCGGCCGAGATCCTCCTCGTCATCGACGGATTCGGCGCGCTCCGCGACGACTTCGACGAGCTGGACGACGCGATCGCCGACATCCTCAAGCGCGGCGGTGGCTACGGCATCCACGTCGTCGCGGGCATGCTGCGCTGGAACGACGTGCGCATTGCCATCCAGTCCAACTTCGGCACGCGCGTCGAGCTGCGCCTCAACGACCCCGGCGAGTCCGGCATCGACCGCAAGCTCGCGGAGACCCTGTCGCCGGACGAGCCCGGCCGCGTCCTCACCGATGGGAAGCTCTTCGCCCAGGTGGCGCTCCCCCGTACGGACGGGATCGAGGACACGACGGACCTCGGCGCGGTCCTGGAGCGCACGGCCCGGACGGTCCGGGCGACCTGGAACGGCGAAGTCGCTCAGCCGGTGAGGGTGTTGCCGCATATCCTGGAACCGCACTCGCTGCCGGGCCCGGCGGCCGAGCCCACGCGCGTACCGATCGGGCTCGACCAGTCGGCGCTCGCGCCCGTACTGCTCGACCTGTTCCGCCACGACCAGCACCTGCTGGTCCTGGGGGACAGCGAATGCGGTAAGACGAACCTGCTGCGGACCGTCGCGCACGGCCTCATCGACCGCTACGGCGAGGACGATCTGGTGTTCGCCGTGATGGATCCACGGCGCTCGCTCCGCGGGGTGGTCCCCGAGGAGTTCAACGGCGGCTACGCGTACAACTCGAAGCTGTGCGCAGGACTTTCGACGGCCATCACGACCGAGCTGGAGAAGCGGCTGCCCGACGAGAACGCGCGTCTGGAGGACCTGGAGCCCGGCAACTGGGGCAAGGGCCCTCGCATCGTGGTGCTGGTCGACGACTACGACGTCCTCACGACCGCCGGGCAGTCCCCGTTGTCGCCCTTCCTCCCGTACATCCCCTCGGCGGTCGACATCGGCCTTCACTTCGTTCTGACACGCCGGGTCGCCGGTGCGTCGCGCGGCATGTACGAACCGCTGGTGCAGGGCCTGCGGGAGTCGGGGGCCTCGGCACTGCTGATGGCGGGCGACCGCAGCGAGGGCCAGCTCTTCCCCGGCGTGTATGCCTCTCAACAAGCGCCCGGCAGAGGCGTGTTCATCCGCAGGGGCCAACCGAACCGCCTGATCCAGACGGTGTACGCGCCGATGTGAGGCCACGGCGCGGCGCACTGCCCCCGCACACCCACCACCGATCGACGAAGGACCGGACGACCACGCCATGACCAAGGACGTCATCGCCCTCACCCCCAAGATGCCCGACCCCTGGGCCGTACTGGCGGGCCTGCTCTCGGGCGGCCCGGACAAGCTGGTGGGCGCCCGGGGCGAGGGGGCCGTGATCCAGCTCTGTGACGCGCAGGGCCGCCCGCTCGTCTCCGTGGAGGCGCCGCTGCTGGTCTCCGTCGAGGGCGAGGCCGAGCGGCTGCTCGGGACCACGGCGCCCCCGGTCCCGTACTGGTGGACGGAGGCGCGCGCCACGACGGGCGTCGCGGAGGCGGAAGCGCTCGCGGGCACGTTCGGGGCCCGGCTGGCCACGCTGGTGGGCGGCTCCGCCTGGCCGCCGGACGCGGTTGGCTCGATCGCCGTGGTGAAGACCGACGGCGTGAGCGTGGCCCCCGAACCGGCGGCGGACCGGCCCGCCATCGACGTGCTCACCGGCAAGGTCGCGGTCGTCATCCAGGACCGCCCGGTGGTGGCCATGACGGCCTGGCTCTCGGACGCGTTCCGCGCGGCGGCCGAGGCCGGTCTCGGCCTCCAGATCGTCAGCCCGGCGGGCACCACGCTCTCCCCTGCCGTACGGGACGCGCTGGGCGGCTGGCCGTCCCGCTGGATCGTCCAGGACGAACGGGACGGCTACTACGACGGACTGACGGGCGCCGTACTGCGCTGGCAGGACGGCGCATTCGACCCGGTCCTCTCCCCCGACGCCACCGAGGACGACCCGCGCACGCCGGTGGCGGCCGCCTATCAGCAGGTTCACGACACCGGCGACCGGCAACTGGGCCTGACCTTCCGCATGGTGCACCCGGCGGACGAGCGGCTGGTGCTGGGGGGCGGCCTGGAAACGGTGTGGCGTGAGCTGACCGGCGAACCTCCGGCCGGCTGGGGCACATCGGAACCGGCGAACCTCCCCTGGTCGCTGCGTCGACTGACGGACGTCGCTTACGAGCGGGCGCCCGAACCGACCTGGCTGGTGGTGGTCGGGAATCGCGCGCGACCGGGAATCGCGACCGTACGCATCACCCGTACGCAGGCGGGGGTGGAGGAGGAGGTCACGCTCGCGTTCGGCTACGGCGCCGGGGAGGAACCTCCGCTGGACGCCTTGCCCGCGGCGGCCGAGGCGCTCGCGACACGGCACCACCTCCAGTCGATGCTCGTACAACTTCGCAAAGCGCGCCGCGATGTGGCCGTACCCCCACGCTTCGAGGGCCCGGGGGTCCCGCTGGCCTTCGTGCTGGGTGCGGAGGAGGTCCGCACCATGCCGGGAGACCGGGCACGCCGCACTCCCTTGGCCGAACAGCCGGTGCCGCTCGGCCCGAAGACCAGGCAGGCGCTGTACTACCCGTTGCCGGGGGATCCTTCGGACCTGTCGGGGTGGCGGGACTTCGAGAGGCTGGTGCGGCACCTGAAGGGGGCGTAGGTCGCCATCGGCCGCAATCTGGCCGATTGCCGATTGCAGTAGCGATGTCAGGGTTGATAGACAGAGACATACGCGTACGTTCGTTCGATGTATGCGATGTGTTTTCGGTGGAACGTCGGTGGAACGGGGGATGTCATGAAGTTCGACATGGGGGCGTCGGTCCTGTCGAGGCTGTTGTCGGATTCGCAGGGTGCGAGTACGGATCTGGGGACGCTGATCCAGCAGCTGATCGCGGCGGCGGAGCCGTTGGAGGGGAAGTTCAACGGGGCGGGGAAGGTCGCGTTCGATGACTTCAAGACACGCTCGGACGAGATCACGAAGGCGTTGAACGCGTCGCTGTCGGGGATTCTGGGCGGTCAGGCGGGGATGGACGCGGCGTTCGGTTCGGGTGATCAGGAGCAGGACGAGAACGCGAAGTCGCAGATGGCGTCGGCGAATTTCGACGCGGCGCGTTTCGGCGGTCGCTGACACCGAGCGCGGCGACCGGTTCATACAGGCTTTTTCCAACGGGGAGTTGAGGATTGTGGCAGGCGGCACGGACCGGCGTTCGTACGACACGGGTGCTTCGACGGAGGTTCAGGCGGCGCTTCAGTCGGTGATCAGCCGTTTGGAGCAGGTGATCACGGCGCGGGACGCGCAGGTGAAGGCGGCGATGAACGACTTCGCGGCTGACGGGGTGGCGGATGAGTACCACGGCAAGGAGCTGCGGTGGTACGCGACGTCGCAGGAGGTGCGGAACATCATCCGGCTGCTGCGGACCACGTTGGAGAAGAACGACGGGACGGCCGCGCAGACGCTGGCGCGGGCGAAGGCCGCGGTCGACAGCATCGGCTGACCGCCGGACCGGCTTCGTGTTGTCGCCCGTCGTGCGGGGTGGGCGGCTCGGCTTTGTTGTGCGTACGGGGGATGTGGGATGACCGGGTGGGATATCAAGCCGCAGGGTGTGCAGGGCCAGTTGAAGGCCGTCGGGGTGCATGCCGGTGAGCTGGAGAAGGCGCTGAACGCGCTGATGAAGGACTTCGGGGAGGCCGCACGGTGGGCGGGGACCGCGGTTCCGGGGACTTCGGCGAGTACGCCGTTGCACGGTCCGGTGGCACCGGGGCAGGCGCCGTTGTCGCGGGCGGCGTCGGGGCCGGTGGCGGCGGCGCTGGGTGAGTACGTGACGGCGCGGCAGGCGCAGCTGACGTCGATGTCGGAGCGGATCCAGGCGGCTGTGCTGGGTGCGGCGACGGCGACGAACGAGTATGTGGAGGGCGACCTCGACACGGCGAAGCAGGCGCAGAACGCGGCGAAGTCGGTGCGTCTGGACGTGCTGAAGGACCTGCGGGGTGTGAAGTGAGTGATGACCAGCCGGTGGTCCTGGAGGGCATCCCGGTCTTCACGGGCGACCTCGCCCTGCTGGACGCCACGGTCAAGGAGCTGACCAAGGACGGGGCGAAGATCGCCACGGCCGCGAGTGACATCCACAGCAGCTTCGGCGGTCTGCAGGCCTTCTACCAGGCCCCCGAGGCCGATCAGTTGTTCGCGACGACGAAGCCGGTCGCCGACCGCGGGGCGGCGCTGAAGTCCGACCTGACCACGATCACCGGTGCGCTGAGCACGTACTCGGACGAGGCGCACCCGCTGGTCGAGAAGCTGAGGCAGCTCAAGCGGGACGCGGGTACGTTCCTCGTCAAGGTCAACGCGGACGACAAGTGGCGCGAGGACGGCGACCTGGTCGAGGAGAACAATCACCGGCGCGACGAGATCCGGGAGACCTGGGCGGCGTTCCAGGCGGTGGAGCGCGCCTGTTACAACAAGATCATCGCTATGGTCCCGGGCGGCAAGCCGCTCACGACGAATGACGGCTCCAACGGCAAGCACATGTACGGGTACGACGCCGAGGCCCTGAAACAGGCCAAGGGGCTGCCCTGGGGTGATCCGGTCAAGGAGTCGACCCGCTGGTACCAGTTCTACGAACACGTCTGGGACTTCGGCAAGGGCTTCGTCGTCGACGGCGTGTGGGGCACGGTCAAGGGCCTGGGCACCCTGTTCGGCACCGAGGGCTGGGACACCGCCAAGCAGGCCTGGACGGGCCTGGGGAACCTCGCCACGGGCGTGATCCTCACCGTCGCCGCACCGCACGTGCTGTGGCTGACCCCGGAGAAGGACCTGCCGGGCTTCGCCCGGGACGCGCGCAACGCGATGAAGGAGACCGGCAAGGCGCTGATCGCCTACGACCAGTGGGGCGAGAACCCGGCGCGCGCCGGAGGCGCGGTCACGTTCAACGTCCTGACGACGGTCTTCACCGGCGGCGCCGGAGGCGGCGCCTCGGGCGCCGGCAAGGCGGCCGCCGCAGCGAAGGCCTTGTCCTTCGCGAACAAGGCGAGCCGGGTCGTCGACCCGACGACGTACCTCTTCAAGGGCGCCGGCGCGGGCCTCACCAAGATCAGCGATGTGATGGCCGGCCTGAAGGGCAGCGGCACCATCGAGATCCCGCCACTGCCGGACAACATCTACACCCTGCCCGCAGGAGGCGTCCGCCTCGAAGACGGCACTGTGCACCTCCCGGCGGGCACGGCGATACCGGACGGTGCGATCCGCCTGCCCGACGGCACCGTCAAACTCCCGGAGGGAACCGTGGCTCTGCCGGAAGGCACGGTCAGGAACCCGTTCGACCTGGGCGCGCCCTACGTGAGCCGCGAAGGCCACCTCTACAACGAAGACGGCAGCATCGCCCAACTCGCCGACCAGGCCAAAAACGAAAAAACCCCCGAAGGGGCACCGGACAGCAACACCTCTCGGGTGGACACCCCCGCCAAAGTCGAGCTGCAGCCGCGTGAGCTGGCCCGCGTCGGCAGCCGAGGTGGCGAAGACACCGCACGCCTGGGTTCGGACGTCTCCGATCCGGTCCACTCAGTGGACAACAGCACACAGGTCAGCCGCCCTGACACCACTCCGGGCAGTTCGGTCGGCAACAACTCGCCACGCAACGACTTGGACAACGCTCAGCGTGGCGGGGCTTCCCACACCGGCACCACGCCGCCCCGTACGGGGGGTGCAGACGACGCTGGCACCGTTTCGAGTCACGCCGACGGCACCACAATAGGCCGTGGCCATCCCGACGGTCCGGGAGCAAACAGCCACCGGCCGGAGTCCCAAGGGACGGGCGGCGCGGGCGACGTAGGCAACCATGCGGACGACGCGAGCGGGGAGGCGGGATCCAGTGCCAGGGGATCTGATGCCCCGACGCATCGGGCCGACGGCGATGCTGCGGCAGGAGAATCCGGCCAAACTCCCGAGCGAGAGTTGACCGCTGCCGAGCGCAAGAAGTTGCAGGACAAACACGTTTGGTTGGCTAACAACGACGAAGCGTGGCGCAGAAAGCACTACCGTGATGACGCCCACCGCTGGGACAGGACAGTGAAGGTGGACGGCGTCGAGCTTCCCATCCTTAAGAAGCTTCCCGACGGCACTCTGATCGCCAAGTACGACCTCCCACACGGCCCGTCAGAAATCAGACACAGCCGCACCCCACTCAAACCTGAGTCGGTTGATCCGCAGCATCTTCCCAAACTTGACGAGGCGGCTAAGAACAGCCGGGTTAGCGTCGATCTAACCAATGCCAAGAAGGCATTCGACGAGAACCCCTCCGCTCTAACCAGATCCGACCTCGATGCAGCACAGCGAGCCTACGACGGCCAGCTCCCAGGAGTACCCAACAACAGTAAACATTCCGAGAAACTGGGAGAATTTGCTTCTAGGTACCACGCGATACCCGAACTCTTCCCGACCGCTAAACATATCAAACTACCGAAAACCCCGAATGGCGCCAACATGCTGGACGAGCTCTACGAGCTCGGAGATGACGGCAACTATCTGATAGTCGAGCAAAAGGGCCCCAAGGCGAATCTCAATCCTCCCCGACATGGTGCAGGGCCAGCCGCTAACATGATGGTTAAGCAGGGAACCAGACCATACCTTGAGACGATCTTCCACGAGATGTGGAAGCGAGGCGGCAAGGATAGGGCAATAGCAGAGAATTTGTTCGAAGCCCTCGATACCAGAAAAATTCAATACGTTCTGGTCAAGGGGAAGGAAAGGTCGGGATCCTATGACGGATCCGTTCTTGAGCACCTGAAGATCTACTAGAGGAATAGAACAGTGGTCACGATTTCTCGCCACGACTTCCCAGTCAAAGCAACCCAGGAGGACCTGGCCAGTCTCACAGAAAGCACCAATCGGGTACTTTCAAGGCTGGAATCCTCGGACATGTCCCGCTCTCGGGCACTCGGCTGCTGCATGACCGTGGCCATGTCCCACTGCGCAGGAGACCCCCAGGCGAACCAGTTTGACACTTGGGAAGCATGGGTTACAGCCATGCAGGTAGGCTCGGCGCTTTTCGACTCGGCAACGGCTGCAGAAGGCCCGGTAACTTGCCGCATCGGAGTCAACGACGAGACAAAGCAGCTTCCCGCAACCGGGCCCGCCCGCTACGCGCACGCAGGGGCATGGCTCACGACTGTCTATCTGGCAGTGATCTGCCGTGAGGAAGCTCGGCTGGACCGGCTCATGCGAGTTCCGGTGGCGCTCCTCCGTGAATCCGGAGCCATTTTTGACGAGTACGTCTACAAGTGGGTCGAGGCACTGCAAAGCTACTGGTCGCGCCGAGCTGGTGATATGTGGAGCAGTCTGGTCGCGGCGATCGAAGGAGCTCGTCCCGAGACAGCGAGCATCGCCGACGAGGAAACTCTGCTCAAAATTCTGTATCCGCCACTTGAACTCTTCCAGCTCTACAACCGTGGCGAGATCGAAAAGTTCAATGAATCACTGGCTGAATTTCTCACCTGGCACAGGCAGTACTGGAGCGCGGATGAGGCGCGAGCCACAGACCGTGATGGTCTAGTGGCGCTGGCCCCCTTGGCTATCGCCTGCATGGCTTACGACAATGGATTCCCGATCGATGTCGAGTCGGAATATCTGCCGAAAGAGCTCCTTCACTTCGGCTGGGCTGGCGAGGTTGATTCCTGAACTGCCGGGACCCCCAGGATCTTCGCTCACGATCAGCAGAAGGATGAACCGCCGAAGGGCGCCGGCATGCGATGAAGATGATATCCGCGGAATCTCTCATTGCATACGAATCTACGATCGGGATGCCGCCTGGCTCATCGAGCATGCCGTGCTCGGCGGCACGCCTCGAGGACCTGTTCAAGCAGTACACCCGCAGCCATAAACCCTCCCATAACTCCGGATCGATCGGACGCCTTCTATACCCCGGTGACGCGCACACCGCCTGCACGCCATGTTCGCGAAACCGGCCCCGGGGCAGCCACGCATAAGGAAGCATTTCCGTGGACGCACGTTTCAGGAACTTCTTCAGGGCGAACCTGGATCTTGAGCGAGGGTACGAGAATGCAGGAGACCTCAGGCCCACACTGTTGAGCTACAGCAATTCCTACGTAAAATTGATCCGAGATGGGTTCGAGCAGATCATGTCGGACAATTCCTTCGGGCTGGAGGAGTACGAAGGTTTGACTGACATAGATTTCCCAGATAAGGAAACCCTGCACATCTACCTTAGAAATATGTACGACTATCTTTTCAATGATGCATCAGAGTAGCCGATGCCGCCGGGCTACTAGTGGCCTGCGCGAAAAATGAAAATGGCCCCACCGCGCGAATTCTGAGCACGGATGCCGGGATGAATCCCATGGCCCCTTCGGGATCAGGCAGCAAACAGTTTCGGTGCCGAGCCCACCCTTCCCGCGCGCCTGACTCGGCGGACTACCCAGTTGATGCCCCTGGTCGCTCGCAACACCGGGGGCCTCTACCCTTTGCCGGCAGGGGCACATGCATTGACGTGCTGATCGTCGACTGGGATCACCTCATGTCTGCGCCAAGCGATGATCAGCGATACGCGATGCTGCATGACGCCGGCTCCTCTGTGGACGACGACGAGGACGTCTGGCCGGACCGTTCGCCGCCCGTCGGGCCTCAGTGGTTCTGGCCCTCTCTCCCTGCCGTCGGCTGGTTCGGGAAGTACGACTTCGGGGCCGTCGGTTTCTCGTACAAGGATCACTTCGCGGCGAGCGAGCACTGGGAGGCGACCCGGGCGTTCGTCGCGCCCGAGGTGTACTCGGCCGTGGACCGGTTCATCGATCCGCTCTTCTGGGGCGGGCTGGAGTGCATGGCCGACCAGGACGCCGAGGGCGCCGCGACACACGTGCCGGTGGTCTTGCCTGGTGCGCCTTCTGATCACCTCCTGTGGTGTCCGCCCGCAGCTGCCCCTTCGCTGAAACTGCTCTGGGATACCGTCGGCACGGAACTCGAAGCGCTCCGGCAGCCGTTCGAGCGGTATGCCCACGCCGGATCCAGCCGCATCAACAGCTTCGACGCGTTCGCCGGGCTGCTTCGCGGGTGGGGTGACGTCATCGGCCAGGCCCAACAGCGTGGCTGGGGCGTTGTTGGGCTGCGTTGCTGAAACAGGTTTGGAGCGACGTCCAGTTGGGGGGATTGGATAGTTCCATGGCGAGGCAGGAGCACACGAAGAAGAGGCGGGCGCCCTTCGGCATGCCCAAGGGCGTCGTCACTTCCCGCGACGCCGGAAGGCTGGCGCCACAGTGTCTCACCGAGGAGGGCGGGACACTCTGCGGGCGCCTGACCGGCCTGCCGCCCGATACCGGATCAGCGGCGTACCCGGGAGGCGGTCGGGCGTGGTTTTGTCCTTGATCCCGCCGAATCCGGGGTCCATCCCGGTGGTGTCCGTGGCCCATCCGTCCGGGATCACGATCGTGACGCCGGAGGTCTCCCCGTACGCCTCCACCACGACCTCCGCGAGGCGGCACTCGACCCGGGTGAAGTCGAGGCTCACCCCTCCCACGCCCGCGTGCGCGATCACGTGCCCGGGGACCTCCCAGCGGTCGGGGCCTCGGGACGCGCCGTACATGCCGCCCTTCAGTACCAGTAGGGGCAAGTTCTCGGCTGCCGCCGAAGGCGGCTTCGGCAAGTCGGCCGTAAGGAGGGCCAGTTCACCGTATGTCTTCGACGTAAGCGCCTGCTCCAGGCGGGAATCCAGCTCATCGAGATCGATGCGCCCCTCTGCCGCCGCATCGCGCAGCTGCTCCACCACTGCTTCCCGGTCGTCGTGAGAAGCGCGGAGCTCACCTGATGGGACGGGGCGTGGAGTGGGCTCCGGGGGCTGGGCAGTCATGATCCCAAGGATAGGCAGTCGGCGGACGGGGGGAACAGGGGCAGCGCATCGCGAGCGCCGCCCCTGCGACGCGCTCGCCCGGGCGTATCGAGCGAATCTCCGCCAGCATCCCGGTAGCTCACGAACGGCCTTGTCAGCCCATCCAGTTGCCGAAGCGGACCGCCGACGGCGTCACGCCCAGGCCCGCCTCGTCGAAGGAGACGCTGCCCTTGGCGACCGAGCCCGTGCGGCTTCCCTTGAAGAGCCAGACGCCGCCTTGGTCGGTGTTCTCGCCGGGGGCGGCCAGAGCAACCATGGTCGGTACGTTTTTGGCGCCGGACAGGTCCCGTCGGGAACCGAGGCGATCAAGTCCTCGCACCCGTCGCCGTTGAAGTCGACCGGCTGCCTTGCGACGGAGGCAGGCGCGTCGCCTGCGCATTGCCTACGTGGCTGGCTTCGGCGTCATCTTCTTGCGTTATAGGCAAGAGTGCATGCGTTTGACGCAGGAGACCGTACGCTCGATCTCATGGCTCACGCACACCAGCACCAGCACGGGGCTCCCTCCGCGCATGCCCACTCTCACCCCCACGCCCGCTCCCACACCTCCGACGCGACACCGAACAGCCTCCCCGAGATCCTCGACCTCGACGCCGCCCTCTTCGCGCCCCACCTGACCGCGCTCACCGGGCGTATCGCCTGTCTGGCCGGTGACGACGTCCGGCACGTCGTCGACCTCGGCTCGGGTACCGGGACCGGCACGTTCGCCCTGCTGGAGCGGTTCCCGACCGCCCGCGTGACCGCCGTCGACAGCTCCCCCGCGATGCTGGAACGGCTCGTCTCGGCGGCCCGCGAGCGGGGGCTGGGCGACCGGGTGCGCACGCTGGAGGCCGACGCCGGTGCGGGGCTGCCGGGGGTGGTCGACGCCGACCTCGTCTGGGCGTCGGCGTCCCTGCACCATCTGGACGACCCCGCGACCGGCCTGGCCGGCATCCGCGCCGCGCTGCGTCCCGGAGGGCTGCTGGCCGTCGCTGAGGTGGACGGCATGCCGTCCTTCCTGCCTGCGGGCAGCGGGCCGGGCGAACTGGAGGCCCGCTGTCGAACCGCGCTCGACGGCCTGCACGCCGAGCGGATGCCGCACCGGGGCGCCGACTGGGGCTCCCTGCTGACCGCCGCCGGCTTCTCCGTCGAGCAGGAGCGCGCCGAGCCGTGGGAGCTGCGCGCCCCGCTGCCCGAAGGGGCGGGCCGGTACGCCTTCCTGGTCTTCGAGCGGATCCGCGGCTCGCTCGACGGGCGCGTCGACGCCGACGACCTGGCCGCGCTCGACCGGCTGATCGACGGCGGGCCCGAGGACGTACGCCACCGCGACGACCTCGTCGTACGGTCCACGCGCCGGACCTGGATGGCCCGCCCCGCCCAGGAGACCTTGCCCAGCAGCTCCTGAAGCAGTGCAGGGCGAGGCCGGGGCTCCGCTGCCCCGGCCTCGGCCAGGCCGGGCGCAGACCCCAAGAGCTGGTGCGGGCCTCAAGAAATGGTGCAGACCCTAAGAACTACTCACGGCGACAGCGGTCCCCGCGGCAACCGCCGCCACCGTCCGCAGCACCGCCGCGTTCACCGCCTCCGCGCCCCAGCTGCTCCGCTCCAACTCCTTCGCCCGCTTGTAGACCTTGCCGGACCACGGGATGGAACGGTGCAGCGTCGGGAGCGTGCCGCTCGCGGAGAGCAGTCCGGCCAGCGCCGCCGTACGGTCGTCGGGCTCGGCCCCGTCGACCAGGACGGCCCGGACCTTCTCCACCAGGGCCATCTTGTACCCGGTGTCCGCCACCGAGATCGACGTCGTACGGAACAGGCCCAGGGTCTTCTTCGTCTCCTGGCGCAGCAGGCCCCGCTCGACCAGCCGGTCGAGCACCGCCTCCCGCTTCCCCACCCCCGTACCGATCTCGATCAGCAGGGTCTGTACGCCGCGCACCCGCTCGCCGACCTTCGCCTGCGCCGCCCGGAGCAGCGGATCCGAGGGCGTACGACCGGCGACGGCGTGCACCTTCACGCCGTTCAGGCCCGTGTCGTTCTCGTCGGCCCTGATGTACCCGCCGAGGCCCAGCTCCACGAGGAGCGCACCGCCCAGCGTGTAGTACAGCGTGCCCGCCCCCGCGATGGCCCCCGACCTGTCGTCCATCATCAGCAGCGTCAGGTCTTCGACGATGAGCAGGTCGTTCTCGTTCTTCTTCTGCATGACCTCTGTCCAACCGTCGGCGTCCGGTGCGCGGGTCTGGTCTCCCTCCAGCCTGCCCCGCGCGGGCGGAGAGGAGCGGTGCGCCCTGTCACCACTGTTCATGACAGACGTCATGTCCGGGCGTACGGCAGGGCCGCCCCGCCTCACGGATGCGCCGCTAGCATCCGGAGGGAGACCCGAACGGATCAGGAGCGGAGAAGGAGCGGCACGTGCGATTCGCGCTGGAAGCACTGCTCACGGACGTGCCGGCCGAGCAGGTCGCCGAGGCCCGGGACTTCTACCGGTCGCGGGCGGCGGGCCGGGGGCCAGCCGGCTTCGAGGAGCTCAAGGAGGCGCGGGCGAAGAAGCCCGCCCCTCGTGCCGCCGTGCCGCCGCCCGCCGAGGAGACGGTCGAGGCCCCGGGAGTACGCGTCCCGGTCCGGATCTTCCTGCCGTCCGGCGGTCCGCCCCGGGGTGTCCACCTGGACATCCACGGCGGCGGCTTCTACATGGACTCCGCCGCGCACAGCGACGTACGCAACCGGGCTCTCGCCGAGGCCCTGCACACCGCCGTCGTCAGCGTCGACTACCGGCTCGCACCCGAAGACCCGTGGCCGGCCGCGCCCGACGACTGCGAAGCGGTGGCCCTCTGGCTCGTCGAGCGGGCCGAGGCCCGCTTCGGGACCGCGCGCCTCACGATCGGCGGGAGTTCCGCCGGGGCCACCCTCGCCCTCGCGACCCTCCTCCGGCTGCGGGACCGGGGCGTCGTCGACCGGTTCGCCGGGGCGGCGCTCCGCTTCGGCACCTGGGACCTGAGCGCGCGCACCCCGAGCGGCCGCCTCATCGCGGACGAGTACTTCATCCAGGCGTACGTCGGCCACGTGCCGGACCGCGACCGCACCCTTCCCGACATCTCACCCCTCTACGCCGACCTGACCGGACTTCCCCCGGCCCTGCTGGTCGTGGGCGCCGAGGACGTCCTGCTGGAGGACAACCTGACCATGGCCGGGCGGCTGTCGGCGGCGGGGAACGACGTCGAGCTGCGCGTCTACCCCGCGGCGCCCCACGGTTTCACCGGCCACCCGACCGCTCTGGCCGCCACCGCGGTCGACGGGATCAATTCCTGGCTGAGCAAGCAGTTCGACTGAGCGAACGGATCAGCCGGAGGACGCCGCGATGGCCTCGTGCGTACGTCACCGGGTGCTGGACGCCCTGCCGTCCTGGGCGGGGTGCGTGTTCTGCACGGCCGGGGTCTGACGGCCCTACGGCCGCAGCCGCACCAGCCCTGGGCCCGACGGGTGGCCCGGCTCGAACGCGTCGGGAATCCCCAGCCGCAGGCCCCGGCTCCGGGCGACCCGGTGCACGTCCCGCAGCGAGTGCGCCAGGGCGGCGGCGACATGGCGGAGCTGGACGGCGGTGGACGTGTCGTCCGCCACCAAGTCGTCGGCGTGGTCGAGAAGGTCGTACGCCATGCCGAGTTGCATCGCTTCGACCTTGTCGGCCTCCCGCGAGACCTTGCCGTCGCCGTTGCCGACGACATAGCAGGGCCTGCCTGCGGTGCCGGCCCAGGGGAGCAGGCGGACGGTGTTCAGTGGCTGTTCTTTCATGAGGGCGTCAACTCCGTGTGCGGTGGGGGTGAATTCTTCGCTGCGTAGCGATCCACTCACAGCGTGCGAGCAGCGCGGCTAGGCTCGCCAGAGGGTTTGTGGTGACACCGCGTTCGTCGCACGGGAGTTGGCTGTGAGTAACACCTATGGCAAATGGTTGAAGGCGCAGCGTGAAGCGGCCGGCCTGACGCAGCAGCAGCTCGTGGACCGCGCGCTGATGACGCGGTCGCA
The DNA here is from genome assembly GCF_000261345.2 of Streptomyces globisporus C-1027. Lineage (NCBI taxonomy): Bacteria > Bacillati > Actinomycetota > Actinomycetes > Kitasatosporales > Streptomycetaceae > Streptomyces > Streptomyces globisporus. Next base: position 2,721,676 of record NZ_CP013738.1, read on the forward strand.
CATCTCGCACATCGAGGCGGGGCGTCGCATGCCGAGCGAGGAGGACGCCCGGCGGCTCGATATGGCCCTGGGGACGGGCGATGTGCTGACCACCTTCCGGCCTGGCACGGAGAATGACGCGGTCGCGGACTACTTCGCACCTGTGCAACACCTTGAGCAGCAAGCGTCGGTAATCCGTGAGTTCGCGCCCTCACTGGTTCCAGGCATTCTCCAGACCGAGGCGTATGCCCGCGCGGTTATCGGCAGGTCGTTCCCCTCGATGAGTCCCACCGAACGTGACAGGGTGGTCGTCGCACGCCTGAAGCGTGCCGAAATCCTTAAGAACCCGGTCACGCCTGTGGTCTGGGCCGTGCTCGATGAGGCGGTGCTACGACGCCCGGTCGGCGGCGCCGCAGTCATGGCCGAGCAGATCGACCACATCGTTGCACTGACGGAATCGGAACGCATCCGCGCGCATGTGATTCCGCTGGGCCTCGGATATCACCCGTTGCTGGACGGGATGCTGACGTTGATGTGGTTCGACGACCAGCCTCCGGTCGCCTACAGCGAAGGGCTGCGGATGGGCAGACTGCACGATTCGCCGTCCGTGGTCGAGGCGTTCCAGGGCGACTACACTCTCAGCCTGAGCGACGCGCTGCCGCTGAAGGAGTCGCTGGCAGCAATGAAAGCGACATCGAAGGGCTTCAGAGACCATGGATAGCGAATCCGTCCCGGCGACGTCGCTCCTCAACGGCTGGCGCAAGTCTTCGTACAGCAACGGTGACGGTGGCAGCTGCCTCGAAGTGCAGGACCACCACCCCACCGCCGTCCCCGTCCGCGACTCCAAGGTCCCCGGTGGGCCCGCCCTGCTCATCCCCGCCGCCGGGTGGACCTCCTTCGTGGACGCGGTCAAGCGCGGGGCCCTCTCCGCCTGACCCGGAGCAGCAGCCGGAAGAGCAGGCGGAGAGAGCGCGGGCCTCACTCCCCCACGTACTCCGCGAGGTGTTCGCCCGTCAGCGTCGAGCGGGCGGCGACCAGGTCGGCCGGGGTGCCCTCGAAGACGATCTTTCCGCCGTCGTGGCCCGCGCCGGGGCCGAGGTCGATGATCCAGTCGGCGTGGGCCATGACCGCCTGGTGGTGCTCGATGACGATCACCGACTTTCCGGATTCGACCAGGCGGTCCAGCAGGCCGAGGAGCTGCTCCACGTCCGCGAGGTGCAGACCGGTGGTCGGCTCGTCGAGGACGTAGGTCCCGCCCTTGTCGCCCATGTGCGTCGCCAGCTTCAGGCGTTGGCGTTCGCCGCCGGACAGGGTGGTGAGCGGCTGGCCGAGGCTGAGGTAGCCGAGGCCGACGTCCGCGAGGCGGTCGAGGATCTTGTGCGCGGCCGGGAGGGGCGCCTCGCCCGAGGAGCCGAAGAATTCCTCGGCCTCGGCGACCGACATCGCGAGGACCTCGCTGATGTCGCGGCCGCCGAGGTGGTAGTCCAGGACCAAGGGCTGGAACCGCTTGCCCTCGCAGTCCTCGCAGGGGCTGGAGACGCTGGCCATGACGCCGAGGTCGGTGAAGATGACGCCCGCGCCGTTGCACGTGGGGCAGGCGCCCTCGGAGTTGGCGCTGAACAGGGCGGGCTTCACGCCGTTGGCGTTGGCGAAGGCCTTGCGGATCGGTTCCAGCAGGCCGGTGTACGTCGCCGGGTTGCTGCGGCGGGACCCCTTGATGGGGCTCTGGTCGACCGAGATGACGTTCTCGCCCGCCGGGATCGAGCCGTGGACCAGCGAGCTCTTTCCGGAGCCGGCGACGCCCGTGACGACGGTGAGGACGCCGAGCGGGATGTCGACGTCGACGTCCTGGAGGTTGTGCGCCGTCGCGCCGCGGATCTCCAGCGCGCCGGTGGGCTTGCGGACCTCGTCCTTGAGGACGGCCCGGTCGTCGAGGTGGCGGCCGGTGACGGTGTCGGAGGCGCGGAGCCCGTCCAGGGTGCCTTCGAAGCAGACGGTGCCGCCCGCCGTACCGGCCCCGGGGCCGAGGTCGACGACGTGGTCCGCGATGGCGATGGCCTCCGGCTTGTGCTCGACGACCAGGACGGTGTTGCCCTTGTCGCGCAGGCGCAGCAGCAGGTCGTTCATGCGCTGGATGTCGTGCGGATGGAGGCCGATGGTCGGTTCGTCGAAGACGTACGTGACGTCGGTGAGCGAGGAGCCGAGGTGGCGGATCATCTTGACGCGCTGGGCTTCGCCGCCGGACAGGGTGCCGGAGGGCCGGTCCAGGGCGAGGTAGCCGAGGCCGATCTCCACGAAGGAGTCCAGCGTCTGCTGGAGGGCTTCGAGGAGCGGGGCGACCGAGGGTTCGTCCAGGCCGCGGACCCATTCCGCGAGGTCCCGGATCTCCATCGCGCAGGCGTCCGCGATGGAGATCTTCTTGATCTTCGAGGAGCGGGCGCCCTCGGTGAGCCGGGTGCCCTCGCACTCGGGGCAGGTGGCGAAGGTGACCGCGCGGTCGACGAACTCCCGGATGTGGGGCTGCATCGCCTCGCGGTCCTTGGACAGGAACGACTTCTGGATCTTGGGGATCAGGCCCTCGAAGGTGAGGGTGGAGCCCTCGACCTTCACCTTGGTCGGCTCCTTGTAGAGGAAGTCCTGCATCTCCCGCTTGGTGAACTTGGCGATCGGCTTGTTCGGGTCGAGGAAGCCGGACTCCGCGTAGATCCGCACGGTCCACCAGCTGTCCGACTTCCAGCCGGGGATGGTGAACGCGCCCTCGGCGATCGACTTGGAGTCGTCGTAGAGCTGGGTGAGGTCGATGTCGGAGACCGACCCGCGGCCCTCGCAGCGCGGGCACATGCCGCCGGTGCGGCTGAAGGTCGCCTTCTCCGTCTTCTTGTTGCCGCGCTCGACGGTGATCGCGCCGCTGGCCGTCACCGAGGGGACGTTGAAGGCGAACGCGCCGGGCGGGCCGATGTGCGGCTTGCCGAGCCGGCTGAAGAGGATGCGCAGCATGGCGTTGGCGTCGGTGGCGGTGCCGACGGTGGAGCGGGGGTCACTGCCCATGCGCTGCTGGTCGACGATGATCGCGGTCGTCAGGCCGTCGAGGACGTCGACGTCGGGCCGGGCCTGCGACGGCATGAAGCCCTGGACGAACGCGGGGTACGTCTCGTTGATCAGCCGCTGGGACTCGGCGGCGATGGTGGCGAAGACGAGCGAGCTCTTGCCCGAGCCGGAGACTCCGGTGAACACCGTCAGCCGGCGCTTCGGCAGCTCGATGCTGACGTCCTTCAGGTTGTTCTCCCGCGCACCGTGCACGCGGATCAGGTCGTGGCTGTCGGCAGCGTGCGGCGCGGGCGGCTGCGGGGTCTTCGTTCTCGGAGCCATGCTCGTCGTCTCTCCATCACTGGATTACCGGTGCGCGGAGACTACTGTCCGCGCGTGGGGCCGGGGCCCGGATTGCCGGGCTCCGGCCCTGGGGCGGTGGTGCGGTGGTGTGGGTACTACTTCTTGGCCTGGGTGATGCGCAGCATGTTCCCGGAGGGGTCCCGGAAGGCGCAGTCGCGGACGCCGTACGGCTGGTCGATCGGCTCCTGGAGCACTTCGCCGCCCGCGGCGCGGACCTTCTCGAACGCCGCGTCGACGTCGTCGGAGGTGAGGATGACGCCGCGCAGCATGCCCTTGGCGAGCAGCTCGGCCATGGTCTGCCGGTCGGCGGCCGGGGCGTTCGGGTCGGCGAGCGGGGGCTCCAGGACGATCTCCACGTCCGGTTGCGCGGGGGACCCGACGGTCACCCAGCGCATGCCTTCGAATCCGACATCGTTGCGTACCTCCATTCCCAGGGCGTCGCGGTAGAAAGCGAGCGCCTTGTCGTGGTCGTCGACGGCGATGAAGCACTGCGAGAGCTTGATGTCCATGGATTTCACGCTACGGGCGGGGCCTCCGATCCGCTTCTCCATTCCTGACCGGTCGCGTCAGCATCTTGGCGACGCACGCGGGGATGGTCTCGCCGGCGTCGTGGGGGCGGGCCCGGTAGGCGCTGGGGCTCTCCCCGACCAGCTCCGTGAAGCGGGAGCTGAACGAGCCCAGCGACGTACAGCCGACGGCGAAGCAGACGTCCGTGACCGACAGGTCGCCCCGGCGCAGCAGTGCCTTGGCCCGCTCGATACGGCGGGTCATGAGATAGCTGTACGGGGTCTCGCCGAAGGCGGCGCGGAAGCTCCGGGAGAAGTGGCCCGCCGACATCAGGGCGTCGCGGGCCAGCGAGGGGACGTCGAGCGGTTCGGCGTACTCGCGGTCCATACGGTCGCGGGCCCGGCGCAGCCGGACCAGATCCTCCAGCCTCACTCCCACACACCCACACCTTCCTCCTCTCGCCATCCCCGGCCACCGACGCCCGGCCCTCGTCCGCAGCCGGGTCACTCCTCGCGCTCCGATAGTCCCCCACGCCACTGACAATCGGGCCGCCCCTTGGTCTCCGCCGGCCTCCGCCGGCCTCCGCCGAGTCCGTCGCGTGCCGAGCATCACCCTGGACAGCGACCACAACCGGCGGGTAACTTCGAAGGGAGTCTGAGCAAGCGCTTAGCCATGTTCCGCGAGTTTCCGCGAATCGACTGCCGACCTAGGAGGCATTCCGTGCGCCGTACGGTATTCAACGAGGACCACGAGGCGTTCCGGGAGACCATCCGCGCCTTCATCGCGGCCGAGGTCGTGCCGGTCTACGACGAGTGGTTCGCCGCGGGCCAGGCTCCACGCGACTTCTACCTCAAGCTGGGCGAGCTGGGCGTCTTCGGCATCGAGGTCGACGAGGAGTACGGCGGCGCGGGCATCGACTCGCACAAGTACGAAGCCGTCATCTACGAGGAGACCGCCCGCGCCGGTGTGTCCTTCGGCGGCTCCGGCGTCCACACGCTGCTCGGCCTCCCCTACATCAAGATGCTCGCCACCGACGAGCAGAAGAAGCGCTGGCTGCCGAAGTTCGCGACCGGCGAGGAGATGTGGGCCCTCGCGATGACCGAGCCGGGCACCGGCTCCGACGTCGCGGGCATGAAGACCACCGCGAAGCTCTCCGAGGACGGCACGCACTACGTCCTCAACGGTGCGAAGACCTTCATCACCGGCGGCGTCCACGCCGACCGTGTCATCGTCTGCGCCCGTACCGCAGCCCCGCGCGAGGACGACCGCCGCTTCGGCATCTCCCTCTTCGCCGTCGACACGAAGTCCGAGGGCTACTCGGTCGGCCGCAAGCTCGACAAGCTGGGCCTGAAGGTCTCCGACACCGCCGAGCTGGCGTTCGTCGACGTCAAGGTCCCGGTCGAGGACCTCATGGGCGAGGAGAACAAGGGCTTCGGTTACCTCGGCACCAACCTGGCATCCGAGCGCTGGGGCATCGCCTTCGGCGCGTACGCCCAGGCCGCCGCGGCCGTCCGGTTCGCCAAGGAGTACGTCCAGGACCGCACGGTCTTCGGCAAGACCGTCGCCTCGTTCCAGAACACCAAGTTCGAACTGGCCGCCTGCCAGGCCGAGGTGGACGCGGCCCAGGCCGTCGCCGACCGCGCGCTGGAGGCTCTGGACGCCGGTGAGCTCACGGCAGCAGAGGCCGCCTCCGCGAAGCTGTTCTGCACCGAGGTCGCGCACCGCGTCATCGACCGCTGCCTCCAGCTGCACGGCGGCTACGGCTTCATGAACGAGTACCCGATCGCCCGCCTGTACGCGGACAACCGGGTCAACCGCATCTACGGCGGCACCAGCGAGGTCATGAAGTCCATCATCGCCAAGTCCATGGGCCTGTAAGGGATTACCTTCCCTCCATGAACGAGAGTCCCGATCCCCTGCTCGATCTGCTCCACCTGCTCGACCTGGAGCAGATCGAGCGGGACATCTTCCGGGGCGAGAGCCGCAGCGCGCTCGTGCCCCGGGTGTTCGGCGGACAGGTCGCGGCCCAGGCGCTCGTCGCCGCGGGCCGCACCGTCCCCGCCGACCGGGGAGCCCATTCCCTGCACTCCTACTTCCTGCGGGCCGGCGACCCCGGCGCGCCCATCGTCTACACCGTCGACCGCATCCGCGACGGGAAGTCCTTCACCACCCGCCGCGTCGTCGCCGTCCAGCACGGGCAGCCGATCTTCCACCTCTCCGCGTCCTTCCAGACGCACGAGGAGGGCATGGAGCACCAGGCCCCCATGCCCGCCGCCCCGGATCCGGAGACCCTGCCGACGGCCGCCGAGATGCTGCCCCGGTACGCGGACCGCTTCAGCGATCCCGGCGTCGTGGACCGGCTGATCGAGGCTCGGCAGGCGGTGGACCTGCGGTACGTGGACGCGCCGCCGTTCGGCACGGTGGGCGAGCCGCGCGAACCCCGCTCCCAGGTGTGGTTCCGGACGAACGGCAAGCTCGCCGACGATCCGCTCCTGCACGTCTGCATGGCGACGTACGTCTCCGACATGACCCTGCTCGACTCGGTGCTCCTCGCCCACGGGCGGGGCGGCTGGGCGGTCGGGGACGTGGTCGGGGCCAGCCTGGACCACGCGATGTGGTTCCACCGGCCGTTCCGGGCGGACGAGTGGCTGCTGTACGACCAGGAGTCGCCGTCGGCCTCCGGCGGACGCGGCCTGGGCCAGGCCCGCATCTACACCGCCGACGGCCGCCTCGCGATCACGGTCATCCAGGAAGGCGTCGTCCGTATCCCGCGAGGATGATGTGCATCCCGCGAGGATGAACGGCTCCTGACGCCGCGATTCCGACATACTCCCCACCATGAGCGACGCGAGAGCGAGCAGGGAAACCGATGGTGGGGAGTCCACCTTCACCGTGATCGTGGCGGCCCTCGCCAACCTCGGCATCGCCGTGGCCAAGGCCGTCGCCGGTCTGATCAGCGGCTCCAGCGCGATGCTCTCCGAGGCGGCCCACTCGGTCGCCGACACCGTCACCGAGGTCATGCTCCTCACCGCCCTCAAGCGGAGCGAGAAGCCGGCCGACGAGGAACACCCCCTCGGTTACGGCCCCGAGCGCTACATCTGGGCGATGCTCGCCTCCATCGCCACCTTCGTCGGCGGGGCCGTCTTCTCGATCTACGACGGGGTGCACACCCTCGTCGCGGGCGAGGACCTGGGCGACCCGCTCATCTCCTACATCGTCCTGGCCGTGGCCTTCCTGCTGGAGGGCTACTCGCTGCGCACCGGGGTCAAGCAGGTGCGGCGCGAGGCTTCCCGGCTGCGGGTGCCGGACACGTACTACCTGCGCCACACCCCCGACACGGCTGTGAAGGCCGTCGTGATGGAGGACTCGGCGGCGCTGATCGGCCTGCTGCTGGCGGCGGGCGGGCTGCTGGGCGGGCAGCTCTCCGGCTCGGGCGTCTGGGACGGCATCGCGTCCTGCCTGATCGGCCTGCTGCTCGTGTACGTCGCCTGGGTGCTCGGCCGGTCCAACGCCCAGCTGCTCATCGGGCGGCCGCTGCCCCCGGCGGTGCGGTCCGGGGTGCGCGAGGAGCTGCTGTCGGTGCCGCACATCGTGGAGGTGCTGGAGCTGACCACGCTGATCCAGGGGCCGGACGAGATCCTGATCGCCGCGAAAGTCGACTTCCGGGACATGGCCACCGCGGCGGAGGTCGAGTGGGCCTGCGAGGAGGCGGAGGCCCAGTTGCGCGAGCGGTTCCCGTCCATCCGGCGGGTGTATCTGGACCCGACGCCGGGGCGGGCGCAGCGGCTGCGGCGCGGCGGTTCCTGATCCGCCGGACACGGGCCTGAGGCGTCAGCTCCGCCGGAGACTCATCACCGACGCCCCTACGCGGCAGGCTCCTCCTCTTCCAGCAGCCCCGCCGCGTGCAGCAGGTAGTCCGTCATCGGGTCGTAGAAGCGCGGGTCGGTGACGTGGTCGTCCAGCGGGACCGTGACCTGGAGGGTGCCTTCCGACTCGCCGAGGAAGAGGGCCGGGTCGTTGCAGTCGGCGTAACCGATCGCGTCCAGACCCCGCTGTCCCGCGCAGCCCGCCCAGCCGTGGTCGGCGACGACCAGGTCGGGCAGCGGGCGGCCGAGATGGGCCATGGCGTCGAGGATGGCGGCCATGGGAGCCGGGGAGTGGGTGTGCCAGAGGGTCGCGCCGCGCTCCAGCATCGCGACGTCCGCGAACTGGAAGACCATGCCCTCGTCCGCGATCAGCCCGGACGGGATGCGGACGATCTCGCAGCCGGCCCGGCGCAGCGCGTCCGCCGTCTGCCGGTGCACGTCCAGCAGGCCGCCGGGGTGCCCGGTGGCGAACAGGACCCGCTCACGGCCGTCGGCGGCCTTGCGCAGGCGGGCCGCCATCCGCTCCAGGGCGTCGACCGTCAGCTCGGGGTCGATGGTGTCCTGGCCCTGCCGGTGCGCGGGGTCGTCGTTCACCCCGCACCGCTCGGCCATCACGGCGAGGACGTCCTGCTCGTCGGTCCAGCGGTCGCCGAGCTCCAGACCGAGCCAGTAGTGGCGGTCGCCGTTGGCGAGCTTGCGGTAGTGGGAGAGGTTGTTGTCGCGTGGCGTGGCGACGTCCCCCGCGATACGCGTACGGACGAGGTGGTCGACGAGGGCGGCGCGGCTGGGTATCGGCATGGACCCATTGTGCCGTCCGGTGTGCGGACTGTGCCCGGTTCCTGATCAACGGAGGCCATCGGCGGAGGGCAACAGAGGGCATCGGCGGAGGACATCGACGAACGGCGGGGTGCGGCCGTCAGGCGCTCTGGGGGCTCGGGCTGAGTCCTTCGACGGCGAGGGCGAAGAGGCGGTCGGCCTGGACGGACGGTTCGGTGTGGTGCTCGGTGGCCAGGGCGATGCCGACGGCGAGGGTCAGCAGATCGTGGAAGGTGGTGCCCGGCCTGACCGCCCCGTCGCGCAGGGCCCGGCGGAGCAGCGGAGTGGCCGCGTCCTCGATCACCGCCCCGCAGGAGTGCTGCCCGGGTTCGGCGGGGGTGTCGGTGGGGGGCTCGAAGGTCAGGGCGTCGGCGAGGCCGCGGGCGCCGACGGCGTACGCGAGCAGGCCGTGCAGCCACTCCAGCAGGGCGGCGCGGCTGTCCTCGGCCCGGCTCAGCTCCTCGGCGCGCTCGCACAGGGTCTGGATGCGCTCCTGGAAGACGGCTTCGAGCAGGGCCTGCCGGGTGGGGAAGTGGCGGCGCACGGTGGCGGAGCCGACGCCCGCCGTGCGGGCGACCTGTTCGAGGGAGGCGGCGGCCCCGTGCTGGGCGACCTCGGCCTCGGCCACGGCGAGGATGCGGCTGTAGTTACGGCGGGCGTCCGCGCGCTGACCGGTCACTTTCTCTCCCTGTTTGCTAAGTGGTGGGCCCCGCCATATCGTAGCCGGGAAGGAAACGGCGGGCCCCGCCGTTTTGCGTTCCCGCGCTGCGAGGAGACATCGCCATGGCATCGAATACCGCCCCCGTACTGGTCACCGGCGCCACCGGACGCCAGGGCGGGGCCGTCGCCCGGGCCCTGCTGGCCGCCGGCATCCCGGTGCGCGCACTGGTGCGCGACCCGCACACGCGGCGCGCGAAGGACGTCGAGGCGCTGGGCGTCGAGCTGGTGACCGGGGACCTGACCGACCGGTCCTCGCTGGACGCGCCCTGCGCGGGCGTCCGGGCCGTGTTCTCGGTGCAGATGCCGCCGATGGACGCGAGCGGCGTCGACTTCGCCGGGGAACGGGCGCAGGCGGCGAACCTGATCGAGGCGGCGCGGGCTGCGGGCGTGCCCCAGTTCGTCCAGTCCTCGACCAGCGGCGTCGGGGCTCACACGGAGACGCCCGGCTGGGCGGAGGGCCGCTGGGCCGCGATGGCCCCGTACTTCGACACCAAGCAGGCGATCCTGGAGCAGGTGCGCGGGGCGGAGTTCGCCCGCTGGGCCGTGGTCAAGCCCGCGTTCTTCATGGAGAACCTGCCCCAACTGGCGCCGAACGGGCCCGAAGGCGGCCTGGCGACCGTGATCCGGCCGGACACGGTCCTGGCGCTGGTGGCGAGCGAGGACATCGGCGCGGCCGTCGCCCACGCCGTACAGGAGCCGGACCGGTTCCACGGGGTGGAGCTGGAGCTGGCGGGGGACCGGCTCACGATGGAGCAGGTGGCCGAGGTGCTGTCCGCGGCCTGGGGACTACCGGTGACGGCCCCGTCGATGGACCTCGACGAGGCGCTCGCGGCGGGGATGCCCGCGTGGGGTGCCGGCCATCTGTGGAGCAACGCCATCACCCAGCCGGCCCGCCCCGAGCCGGCCCGGGAACTCGGCATTCCGGTGACCTCGTTCGCCACCTGGGCGCACCGGCACCTGTCGCCGGCGGCCTGAGGGACGGCAGCGATGGGAGGGGCGGCAGGCTGAGGGGCAGCGGGCCGGGAGCCGGGCCCTACGGGACCACCGAGAGCACCGTCACGACGGTCACCGTGGTGATCGCCGCCTGAAGGTTGCGGATCGCCTCGCGCACGCTCACGCCCGCCCAGTGACCGTCTGCGATCTCCGCCATACGCGGGTCCACCTGCTTCTTCGGCAGTCCGGGGAAGGCCTGCGGATGCATCCCCGTGGCGTGCACCAGGGCGACGAGCGCGCTGGTGCGGGCGTCCGGCTCGGCCCCCTCCAGCACCGCGGCGGCCAGCCGGGCGCGCAGCTCCCGTTCGACGGTTCCGTCGGCCTCCGGGTAGCGGCGCACCGGGAAGACGCCGAGGGCCCGGTGCTTCTCCTCCGTCACCAGGCCGCGGGCGACGAGGCTGTCCACGACGTCCTGAGAACCCTTGGCGTGGTCCCGGGTCAGCCAGGTGACGACCTTGCGGCTGCTGGAGGTCTCGTGGACCCAGCGCGTGAGCCGGTCGAGCCGGCCGTCCAGGAGGGCGTCGCCGGTCGGGGTCGGGTCGAAGACCTCGACGCGGCCGCCCCTCACCGTGACGCGCCCCGCCATGACGAGCTCCAGGAGCATGCCGGCCGCCACGCCCCAGCGGGCGGCGGTCTCCCCCTTCGCCGCGCCGGACTCGTCGTCCAGCGACAGCAGCATGATCTCTTCGCCCAGTGAGACGGTCATCGTACGGCTCCCCGATTCGTAGCTTGTCGACCGGAGAGACGTACGTACCCCGTTCATGGTTGCTCGGAACCCCGAGCGGTCCGGGCGGGAAAGCCGCAGCTCAGGAGGGTTCCGCCGCGGCGAAGGCGCCCCGGGCCAGCCGGTGCAGCAGGGCGGCGGTCGCCGCGCGGCCGGGCAGGGCGTCGGGCCGGGCCAGGTGCGGGGTGGAGTTCAGCAGGCCGAAGACGGCGTGCACGGTGACGCGGGCCCGGTTCTCGGGCAGCGACGGGTAGAGGGCGCGGACGACGCCGACCCAGACCTCGACGTACTCGCGCTGGAGGCGGCGCACCCGCTTGCGGTCCGTGTCGCGCAGCCGGTCCAGCTCCCGGTCGTGGAGGGTGATCAGGGGGCGGTCGTCGAGGGCGAAGTCGATATGGCCCTCGATGAGCGCGTCCAGGAGGGCCTCCGGGGAGCCGTCGCCCCGGGCCTGGTCCTCCGCCACCCGCAGCCGTCCGCCCTCCAGCAGGCGTTCGCTGATGCCCACCAGCAGTTCGGCGAGCATCGCGTCCTTGCCGGGGAAGTGGCGGTAGAGGCCGGGGCCGCTGATGCCGACGGCGGCGCCTATCTCGTCGACGCCGACACCGTGGAAGCCGCGCTCGGCGAAGAGGCGGGCGGCCTCCCGGAGGATCTGCTCGCGGCGGGTGGGGGCCGCGACGCGGGCGGCGGCATGGGTGCTCATGAGGATTCATTCTAGACAGGGTCGTTAGCGGTCGTTAACCTGAGGGAAACGCGTTAACGCTCATTAACAGCATGTCAACGCATTTCACCACTGCGGTACGGGCAAGGGGGCTCGACACGATGCAGCAGGCACCGGTCCTGGCGAGCGCGGCCGATCCCGCCTCGGAGGCCTGGCAGGCCAATGAGGCGGCGCATCGCGCGCTCTCCGACGACCTGGCGGGACGTCTCGCCACGGCACGGCTGGGCGGGGGTGAGAAGGCACGGGCCCGCCACGAGGCGCGCGGCAAGCTGCTCCCCCGGGACCGGGTGGACACCCTTCTCGACCCGGGCTCGCCGTTCCTGGAGCTGGCCCCCCTGGCGGCGAACGGGATGTACGGGGACCAGGCCCCGGCCGCGGGCGTCATCGCGGGCATCGGGCGGGTCTCCGGACGGGAGTGCGTGATCGTCGCCAATGACGCGACCGTCAAGGGCGGCACGTACTACCCGATGACCGTGAAGAAGCATCTGCGCGCCCAGGAAGTGGCTCTGGAGAACCGTCTCCCCTGCCTCTATCTGGTCGACTCGGGGGGCGCATTCCTGCCGATGCAGGACGAGGTCTTCCCCGACCGGGACCACTTCGGGCGGATCTTCTACAACCAGGCCCGGATGTCGGGGGCGGGCATCCCGCAGATCGCGGCGGTGCTGGGCTCCTGCACGGCGGGCGGGGCGTACGTCCCGGCGATGAGCGACGAGGCCGTCATCGTCCGCAACCAGGGCACGATCTTCCTCGGCGGCCCGCCGCTGGTGAAGGCCGCGACCGGCGAGGTCGTGACGGCGGAGGAGCTGGGCGGCGGCGAGGTCCACTCCCGTACGTCGGGGGTCACCGACCATCTCGCGGAGGACGACGCGCACGCGCTGCGGATCGTCCGCAACATCGTCGCGACCCTCCCGGACCGCGCCCCGCTCCCCTGGTCCGTCGAGCCGGCCGAGGAGCCGAAGGTCGACCCGGCCGGGCTGTACGGGGCGGTCCCCGTGGACTCCCGCACGCCGTACGACGTCCGCGAGGTGATCGCGCGCGTGGTGGACGGCTCCCGCTTCCAGGAGTTCAAGGCGGAGTACGGGCAGACCCTGATCACCGGCTTCGCCCGGATCCACGGCCACCCCGTCGGGATCGTCGCGAACAACGGCATCCTGTTCTCCGAGTCCGCCCAGAAGGGCGCGCACTTCATCGAGCTGTGCGACCAGCGCGGCATCCCGCTCGTCTTCCTCCAGAACATCTCCGGCTTCATGGTCGGCCGGGACTACGAGGCGGGCGGCATCGCCAAGCACGGCGCGAAGATGGTCACGGCGGTGGCCTGTACGCGGGTGCCGAAGCTGACGGTCGTCGTCGGCGGTTCGTACGGCGCGGGCAACTACTCCATGTGCGGCCGGGCCTACAGCCCCCGCTTCCTGTGGATGTGGCCGAACGCCAAGATCTCGGTGATGGGCGGCGAGCAGGCGGCCTCCGTCCTGGCCACCGTCAAGCGCGACCAGCTGGGCGACGACTGGAGCACCGAGGACGAAGAAACGTTCAAGGCCCCGATCCGCGCCCAGTACGAGACCCAGGGCAACGCGTACTACGCCAGCGCCCGGCTCTGGGACGACGGTGTGATCGACCCCGTCGACACCCGGCAGGTCCTCGGCCTCGCCCTGACCGCCTGCGCCAATGCCCCGCTGCCCCAGAAGGACCCGGCCGGGCCCGGCTTCGGCGTCTTCCGGATGTGAGGAACAGATGACGACGATGTTCGACACCGTGCTGGTCGCCAACCGCGGCGAGATCGCGGTCCGGGTGATCCGGACCCTGCGGGAGCAGGGCGTGCGCTCGGTCGCGGTCTTCAGCGACGCGGACGCGGACGCCCGGCACGTCCGGGAGGCGGACACGGCCGTACGGATCGGCCCGCCGCCCGCCGCCGAGAGCTACCTGAACGTGCCGGCGCTCCTGGAAGCGGCCCGCCGCACGGGAGCCCAGGCGGTCCACCCCGGCTACGGATTCCTGGCGGAGAACGCGGAGTTCGCGCAGGCGTGCGCGGACGCCGGGCTGGTCTTCATCGGCCCGCCCGCCGCCGCGATCGCGCTCATGGGCGACAAGATCCGGGCCAAGGAGACGGTCGCCGCGTACGGGGTCCCGGTGGTCCCCGGCTCCTCCGGCAGCGGCCTGACCGACGCCCAACTGGAGGAAGCCGCGCGGGAGATCGGCACCCCGGTCCTCCTGAAGCCCTCGGCGGGCGGCGGCGGCAAGGGCATGCGCCTGGTCCGCGACGCGGCGGTGCTGGGCGAGGAGATCGCGGCGGCGCGACGGGAGGCCCGCGCCTCCTTCGGCGACGACACGCTCCTGGTCGAGCGGTGGATCGACCGCCCGCGCCACATCGAGATCCAGGTCCTGGCCGACGCCCACGGCAACGTGATCCACCTGGGCGAGCGCGAGTGCTCGCTCCAGCGCCGCCACCAGAAGATCATCGAGGAGGCGCCGTCGGTCCTGCTGGACGAGGCGACCCGGGCGGCGATGGGCGAGGCGGCCGTCCAGGCGGCGCGCAGTTGCGGCTATGTCGGGGCGGGGACGGTGGAGTTCATCGTCCCGGGCAACGACCCGTCCTCGTACTACTTCATGGAGATGAACACCCGCCTCCAGGTCGAGCACCCGGTGACCGAGCTGATCACCGGCCTGGACCTGGTGGAGTGGCAGCTGCGGGTGGCGTCGGGCGAGCAACTCCCGTACGCACAGGAGGACATCACGCTCACCGGCTGGGCGATCGAGGCGAGGGTCTGCGCCGAGGACCCCTCCCGCGGCTTCCTGCCCTCCGGCGGTACGGTGCTGGCGCTGCGCGAACCGCAGGGCGGCGGGGTGCGGACGGACTCGGGGCTCAGCGAGGGCGTGCCGGTGGGCAGCCTGTACGACCCGATGCTGTCGAAGGTCATCGCGTACGGCCCCGACCGCGCGACGGCCATCCGCAAGCTGCGGGCGGCCCTGGCGGACACGGTGATCCTGGGCGTCCCGACCAACGCGGGTTTCCTGCGCCGCCTGTTGGCGCACCCGGACGTGGTGGCGGGCACCCTGGACACGGGTCTGGTGGAGCGCGAGGCGGTGGGCCTGGTGCCGGACGGCGTACCGGACGAGGTGTACGCGGCGGCTGCGGCGGTGCGCCTCGACGCCCTGGCCCCCCGGCCGGACGCGGGCGGCTGGACGGACCCGTTCTCGGTGCCGAGCGGGTGGCGTACGGGGGGTGTGCGGGCGCCGCTGGAGTTCCCGTTGCGCGTGTCGGGCGCGGACCCGGTGACGTACGGGGCCCCGGCCTCCGCGACGGTCACGGCGGACCGGGTCACGGTCGAACTCGACGGCGCGGTGGGCCACTTCCACCGCTCGGGCGACTGGCTCGGCCGGGACGGTGACGCCTGGCACGTCCAGGACCACGACCCGGTGGAGGCGTCCCTGAGCGGGGCGGGCCGGAGCGGGGCGGACACGCTGGCGGCCCCGATGCCCGGCACGGTCACGGTGGTGAAGGTGGCCGTCGGGGACGAGGTCGAGGCGGGTCAGAGCCTGCTCGTGGTGGAGGCGATGAAGATGGAGCACGTGATCTCCGCCCCGCACGCGGGGACGGTGACGGAGCTGGACGTCACGGCGGGCGCGACGGTGGCGATGGACCAGGTCCTGGCGGTCGTGGTCCCGGCGGCGGCGGACGGGGAGGACGCATGAGCGCGCAAGGACTGCCCATGAAAGTCCCGGCGCCGGGTCTGCCTTCCCGGGTCCGGATCCACGAGGTGGGCGCGCGGGACGGCCTGCAGAACGAGAAGGGGACCGTCCCGACCGAGGTGAAGGCGGAGTTCATCCGCCGCCTGGCGGTGGCGGGCCTGACGACGATCGAGGCGACGAGCTTCGTGCACCCGAAGTGGGTGCCCCAACTGGCCGACGCGGAGCAGCTGTTCCCGCTCCTAGGCGATATCGCCGACGTAGGGGACGTGTCCCTCCCCGTCCTGGTCCCGAACGAACGCGGGCTGGACCGGGCGCTGGCGCTCGGGGCGCGGTCGATCGCGGTGTTCGGCTCGGCGACGGAGACGTTCGCGGCCCGCAACCTGAACCGCACGGTCGACGAGTCACTGGCGATGTTCGAGCCGGTGGTGGCCCGCGCGAAGGCGGACAAGGTCCGGGTGCGCGGGTATCTGTCGATGTGCTTCGGCGACCCGTGGGAGGGCGCGGTCCCGGTCGCCCAGGTGGTGAGGGTGGCCAAGGCGCTGATGGACCTGGGCTGCGACGAGCTGTCGCTGGGCGACACGATCGGGGTGGCGACGCCGGGCCACGTGACGGCGCTGCTGACAGCCCTGAACGAGGCGGGCGTCCCCGCAGACGCCATCGGCGTGCACTTCCACGACACCTACGGCCAGGCGCTGTCGAACACCCTGGCCGCGCTCCAGCACGGCGTGACGACGGTGGACGCCTCGGCGGGCGGCCTGGGCGGCTGCCCGTACGCGAAGAGCGCCACGGGGAATCTCGCCACCGAGGACCTGGTCTGGATGCTCGAAGGCCTGGGCATCGAGACGGGCGTCGACCTGGCCGAACTGACCGCCACCAGCGTCTGGCTGGCCGGACAACTGGGCCGGCCGAGCCCATCCCGCACGGTCCGCGCCCTGACCCCTCCCCCTTCTTCCGCCTCCCACAAGGAGTGAGTGACCCCATGTCCCTGGACCACCGGCTGACCGCCGAACACGAGGAACTGCGCCGCACGGTCGAGGAGTTCGCGCACGATGTGATCGCGCCGAAGATCGGCGACCTGTACGAGCGCCATGAATTCCCGTACGAGATCGTGCGCGAGATGGGCCGGATGGGCCTGTTCGGGCTGCCGTTCCCGGAGGAGTACGGCGGGATGGGCGGCGACTACCTGGCGCTCGGGATCGCCCTGGAGGAGCTGGCCCGGGTCGACTCCTCGGTGGCGATCACCCTGGAGGCCGGGGTCTCCCTGGGCGCGATGCCGCTCCACCTGTTCGGCACGGAGGAGCAGAAGCGCCAGTGGCTGCCGAAGCTGTGCGCGGGCGAGGCGCTGGGCGCGTTCGGCCTGACCGAGCCGGACGGCGGCTCGGACGCGGGCGGCACGCGCACGACGGCGGTGCTGGACGAGGCGACGAACGAGTGGGTCATCAACGGCTCGAAGTGCTTCATCACCAACTCCGGCACGGACATCACGGAGTTGGTGACGGTCACCGCCGTGACGGGCCGCAAGGAGGACGGCCGCCCGCTGATCTCCGCGATCATCGTCCCCTCGGGCACCCCCGGCTTCACGGTCGCGGCCCCCTACTCCAAGGTCGGCTGGAACGCCTCGGACACGCGCGAGCTGTCGTTCACGGACGTCCGCGTCCCGGCGGCGAACCTCCTGGGCGAGCAGGGCCGGGGCTACGCCCAGTTCCTCCGCATCCTGGACGAGGGCCGCATCGCGATCTCGGCCCTGGCGACGGGCCTGGCCCAGGGCTGCGTCGACGAGTCGGTGAAGTACGCGGCCGAGCGCCACGCGTTCGGGAAGCCGATCGGCGCGAACCAGGCCATCCAGTTCAAGATCGCCGACATGGAGGTGCGCGCCCAC
Organism: Streptomyces globisporus C-1027; assembly: GCF_000261345.2. Classification (NCBI taxonomy): domain Bacteria; kingdom Bacillati; phylum Actinomycetota; class Actinomycetes; order Kitasatosporales; family Streptomycetaceae; genus Streptomyces; species Streptomyces globisporus. The sequence continues at coordinate 2,738,955 of NZ_CP013738.1, forward strand.
ATGGCCCGCATCGGCTGGCGCGACGCCGCCTCGCGCCTGGTCGCGGGCGAACCGTTCAAGAAGGAGGCGGCGATCGCGAAGCTGTACTCCTCGACGGTCGCGGTGGACAACGCCCGCGACGCCACACAGATCCACGGCGGCTACGGCTTCATGAACGAGTACCCGGTGGCCCGGATGTGGCGCGACTCGAAGATCCTGGAGATCGGCGAGGGGACGAGCGAGGTCCAGCGGATGCTGATCGCGCGGGAGCTGGGACTGCCGGGCTGAGCTGCCGGCTGATGCGCTGACTGCTGCCGCCCCGTCCGCCGTGGATCGCTCTGCGGCGGGCGGGGCGGATGTGCGGGGCCCACCGGCGTTACGGGGGGGGGGGGACCTCCGACGTGACCTTGAACGGGCCTTCGGCGGCGGCCACGCACGGGACGACGTCCGAGACCGCGCCCGCCGCCAGGCCGGGGCGGTGACGTTGGGCAGGTCGCCCGCCTCGGTGATGACCGCACCACCGCAGGAGTGGCCGACCAGCGGCACCGGCCCCTTCCACCGGGTGTCCACATGCTGATCCGAACAGTCGACACGTGGACACCCTTCGGCTCTCGCTCAGGGCGCTACCGGGCCCCCGGCACCGCCACCCCGCCCTCCGTCACGTACGTCACGCCGTCGTCGTTCTTCGTGATCGTGAACGCGTCCAGGGTCTCCCCCACCTCCTTGTCCGTCGTCGACCTGTCGTCCCACTTCGCCCCGATGACCGCCTCGTAGCGGATCGTGTCCTTGGAGACCGTGATCCCCTGGAACGTCGACGTGTGGGCCGCGCGGGCCACCTGCGTCGCGCCGTTGCGGGTCCAGACGTTGTCGTCGGCCGGGGACAGCTCGTAGTACTTCGGGCCCGCCATCGCGACCGCGTAGACCGGGCCCGTCGTCACGCCCGGCGTGTCCGTCGCGTCCGCGTTCACGTAGCCGCGGGCGTACACGTGGTCGTGGCCCATCAGGACCAGGTCGATGTCGTTGCGCTGGAAGACCGGCAGCCACGCGTCGCGGACCGGCTTCTCGTCGCGGCCGGCCGCCGCCGAGAAGACCGGCTGGTGGAAGGTGGCCACCGACCACTTGTTGGGGTTGTCCGCCAGGATGTGGTCCCGCCAGCGCGCCTGGAGGTCCAGCCACAGCTTCTGCGGGTCCGGGCAGTCCTGCGAGCACGGCGGCAGGTCCGGCGGGGTCATCAGCTCGCGGGCGTCGTGCGTGCTCGCGTTGAGGCTGATGAAGCGGACGTTCTGGTAGTCCGTGTAGTACGCCGTCTCCGCCAGGGACTTCGCCATGTGGGTTTCGTACGCGGCCCGTTGGCGTTCCGCCGGGGTGTCGTCCTTGGCCGGTACGGCCGTGGGACCGTTGGCCGGGTACGCGAACGTGGACTTCCACGTCTTCAGGAACAGGTCCGCGTTGTACTCGTGGTTGCCGGGAGCCGCGATCACGTTCGTCGTCTGACTGCGGCCGTTCATCGCGCCGAACCACTCGTCCCACTGGCCCGCGTTGCCGCCCGAGTCGACCAGGTCGCCCGCGTTGACGCTGCCGACCGCCTTCGGGAAACGCTGGTAGGCGCGTTCGACGACCGGGGCCCACTTCGCCTTGAGGTCGTTCTGCGCGTCGCCGAAGTAGAGGAACGTGAACTCATCGCCCGGCCTCCCGGCGGAGGTGAACACGTACGTTCCGCTCAGCTTGGTGCCCGTGCCCACCCGGTACTCGTACGCCGTTCCCGGCTTCAGCCGGTCCATCACCGCCGAGTGCGTGCGCGTCGGGACCCCGCTGCTCAGCAGCTCCTCGTTCGTCACCGCCTTCGCCTTGCGCCAGGCCGAGGTGGAGTCCTTCTCGCGGTACTGCGCCTCGCCGTTCGTCGTCCCGCTGCCCGTCCGCCACGTCACCGCCTGGTACGTGGCGGGCGTCTCCGTCGGGGTGAGGACGATGCGCTCCGGGGTCACGCCCGGCGCTTCCAGGTCCGGGTCGGTCGTCAGAGCCACGTCGAAGACGTGCATGATGCCCCGGTCCGTTCCCTGGGGCAGGGTCACCGACGTCACACGCTTCTTGCCGTCCAGGACCTGCGGGACCGTGCCGAAGACCACCGTGCGCGTCGTGTCCGACGTGCCGTTCACCTTGTTGCGGCCCTCGGTGACCACCAACGGGACGTTCCCGTAGAGGTAGTTGGCGCCGGGGGTCCAGTCCGTGAACTGCACCGCCACGTTCTGCGTCGAGCCGTCCTCGTACTCCACCGTCGCCAGACCCTGCGACGGGCCGTTCGTCGCCAGGCCCAGGAAGGAGATGCCGGTCGCCTTGACGCCCTTGCCGTTCCGGGCCGTGAGGTCGACGCGCTGGCCGTGCGGGATCCAGTTGTCCGGCTCCGCCTGCCGCGTCTTCGGCCAGGTGAACGTGACCCCGGTGTCGCCCAGTGGCAGCTTCGCGCCCGGGGCCGCGCCCGCCGCCGCCAGCTTCTCGCGGGAGAGGGAGTTGTCGCTCAGGTCCAGCGCGCCCAGCTTGCCCTGGCCGTCCGGGGTGGAGCCGATGTTGTTGCGGGCGTCGGAGCGGTGACCGCTCCGGCCAGGTCGACGCCCTGCCCGGTGCGGTCCGGGCGGGGCGAGGCGGGGATGAGCGCGAGCGCGGCGAGCAGGATGCCCAGCGAGAGGATGACCGGCGCGAAGAACACCCACCGCCAGTCGATCGCACGGTCGGCGCGGCGCTGCTCCTCTTCCTCTCCTTCGTCCTCATCGAGCGCTCCTCGTCCTCGCCGCTGGTGCGCCTGGGCGTCTTCCGCAGCGGGTCGCTGGTGCGCGCCAATGTGGCGGGGCTGTGATGAGCGCGTACGTCCTCGGCTACGGCGGCTTCATGAGACCGGCCGGCGTCATGAAGGCCGCGGCGATCCCCGTCACGAAGCGGGCGACGATCGCGTGGACGCGGTGCTCTCGCCGCTCCTGACCCCGAAGCTGGTCGCCCGGTTCGGCAACGCCCGGGTCATCTTCGGCGGGCTGCTCGTCGCGTCGCTCTCGTACGCCCTGTTCCTGCCGCTCCCCGCGGACTGGACGTACGCGGCGATGTTCCCGGGCCTGCTCCTGCTGGGCGTGGCCTTCTCCCTGGTCTACGGGCCGCTGACCATCGTGGCCACGGGCGGCATCGCCGAGGAGGAGCAGGGGGTGGCCGGCGGACTGCTCTACACGTCCTTCCAGTTCGGTGCCGCGCTGGGGCTGTCCGCCGTGACCGCCGTCACCATCGGCGCGACGGACGGGACGTCTCCGGCCGCCCTCCTCGACGGGTACCGGGCGGCCCTGGTGGTGCCGCTGGCCGCCGCCCTGATCGCCGCCGCCGTCAGCGCGTTCGGCCTCCGCACCCGGCGGGCGCGGGCGGGCGGCATCCCGGTCGGCGGCCACGGGGCCGAGCCGGACAGGAGCGGTGCACCGGGCGGGGTGGAGCAGCCCGCCCGGCTCGGTTCCTGATCGGGCGCACGGCAGCGGGGGTGCGGTCGCCGGGAACACCGGCGGGCCGTGCCCCCGCCGCCTTTCGGCGTACGGCGGGCAGCGGATGACGGCCCCAGCGGGCATCGGCCGGTCGACGGCGCACCGCCCGCTGCCGGGAATTGCGGTCGACACCTCTCCGGCCCGTCCGGCAGAGTCCGTTCATGGACCTCCGACATTGGCCGCTCTACGGGCTCCGCCTCCGCACCCCGCGCCTCGAACTGCGCCTGCCCGGGCCCGAACTCCTCGATGAACTGGCCTCGGTGGCGGCCCGCGGGGTGCACGATCCGGACCGGATGCCGTTCAGCGTGGCGTGGACCGACGGGAAGCCCGGCGAGGTGGCGCGCGCGGTGTTCCAGCATGTGCTCGGGACCGTCGCCGGCTGGACCGTACGGGACTGGACGCTGAGCCTGGCCGTGCTCCACGAGGGCGAGGTCGTCGGACGGCAGGACCTCATGGGCCGGGACTTCGGGGTGCGGCGGCAGGTCGAGACCGGGTCGTGGCTCGGGCTCGCGCACCAAGGGCAGGGCCTCGGTACGGAGATGCGCGCCGCCGCCCTGCATCTCGCGTTCGCCGGGCTCGGTGCGCGGTACGCCGTTTCGGCGGCCATGACCGACAACCTCCGTTCGCTCGGGGTCTCGCGGCGGCTCGGGTATGCGGACGACGGCCTGGACACGGATGTGGTGCGCGGGGCCCCGGTCACGCTGCGGCGGCTGCGCCTGGACCGGGCGCGATGGGAGGCGCACCGGGGCGTGGACGTCACCGTGGAGGGGCTCGACGCCTGCCGGGCGGAGTTCGGGGTGTGAGTCGGCGGCTTCCGGGAGTGTCGCACCACACCCCTTTCAAGCAAGGGTAGGCTAACCTTCCTTCGGATCGCCCCCGCTGGAGCCCGGGCCCGCCCGCCCGCCGCTGCGGCCCGTCCCGGAGGAGCTCCCGTTGACGTCGACGACCGCCGCCGCCCCCGAAGTCGCCCCGTTCCAGCTCTTCGATCTGACCGTGGTGCGGACCAGGCGGCTCGGCCCGTCCATCCTCCGGATCACGCTCGGCGGACCGGGGTCCGAGGGCTTCCGGGGTGGCGGCCGCGACCAGAGCCTGTCCCTCCTCCTCCCCCGCCCGGGGCAGCGCGAAGCCGTGGTCCCGGCGGCCGGGGGCGGGACCTGGCACGAGCGGTGGCGGGCGCTGCCCGAGGACGAACGGGCGGTGCTGCGCTCGTACGCCGTACGGGCCGAGCGGCTGCGGCCCGACGGCTCCACCGAGGTCGACGTCGACTTCGTGCTGCACGGTGACGGCGGCCCCGCATCCCGCTGGGCGCGGGCGGCGGCCCCCGGCGACCGGCTCACGGTGGCGGGCCCCGCCGTGGCGGACAACACCGCCGTACGCTTCCGGCCGCCGGCCGACACCGACTGGGTGCTGATCCGGGCCGACGAGGCCGCCCTGCCCGCCGCGGCCGCCGTCCTGGAGTGGCTGCCCGCGGGGCTGCAGGCCCGGGTCTGGCTGGAAGTCCCGTGCACCGAGGACCGGCAGGCACTGAACACCGCGGCGAAAGCCCGGATCCGCTGGCTCGTCCGGAACGAGGGGGCCGCCTGCGGCGCGGAGGCAGTCCGTGCCGCCGAGCTGCCCGCGGGCACACCGTACGCCTGGATCGCCGGCGAGGCGTCCCGGGTGCGGGCGCTGCGCCACCACCTGGTCCGGGAGCGCGGGTTCGCAGCGGAGCGGGTGACTTCCACCACGTACTGGACGCGCGGACCGAGCGAGGAGCGGGCGAGGGAGCGCGTTCAGAGGCGTCGGCCGCCGGATCGGGCACCCCGGAGCACCTCAAACCTGAGCAGGGACAGCAAGTGATCCGATAGGGGAAGGAAAGCGGACAACCGCCGCACCCACCCGGGGCGAGGGGAATGAAGGCTTCCGATTTAGGTTAGGCTCGCCTTACTTCGAGATCGCGCCCTCGCACCCTCTTCCTGCCCGGAGGGACGCGATGAAGTTCCCCTCACCCGGGAGGACCCCTTCATGCGTTCGCACCTGCTCAACAACACGACTGCGGAGCACTATCGGAGCACCGTCTCCGCAGGCGTGGAACGGGTCGCGGCCACCCTCGCCGCCACCGAGCGCCCCTTCAGCGGGGTCGGTGTCGACGAGCTCTCCCCCGTCGTCGACGCGATCGACCTCGACCGGCCGCTGGGCGACGCCGCCGCCGCCCTCGACGAACTCGGCGAGGTCTACCTCCGCGACGCCGTCTACTTCCACCACCCCCGCTACCTGGGCCACCTCAACTGCCCGGTCGTCATACCCGCGGTGCTCGGCGAGGCCGTGCTCTCCGCGATCAACTCCTCCCTGGACACCTGGGACCAGAGCGCGGGCGGCACGCTCATCGAGCGCCGGCTGATCGACTGGACCACCGAGCGGATCGGGCTCGGCCCGGCCGCCGACGGGATCTTCACCAGTGGCGGTACGCAGTCCAACCTCCAGGCGCTGCTGCTGGCGCGGGAGGAGGCGAAGACCCGGCCGGAGCACTTCACCCGGCTGCGGATCTTCACCTCCGAGTGCAGCCACTTCAGCGTGCAGAAGTCCGCCAGACTGCTCGGCCTCGGCCCGGACGCCGTCGTCTCCGTCCCCGTGGACCGCAACAAGCGCATGCAGACCGTGGCGCTCGCCCACGCGCTGGAGCAGTGCGTGGCCGAAGGGGCCGTCCCGATGGCCGTCGTGGCGACCGCCGGCACCACGGACTTCGGGTCCATCGACCCGCTGCCCGAGATCGCCGCGCTCTGCGACCAGTTCGCCACCTGGATGCACGTGGACGCCGCGTACGGCTGCGGGCTGCTGGCCTCCCGCGAGCGGCGCGGGCTGCTCGAAGGCATCGAGCACGCCGACTCGGTGACAGTGGACTACCACAAGTCCTTCTTCCAGCCCGTGAGTTCGTCGGCCGTCCTGGTCCGTGACCGGGCGACCCTGCGCCACGCCACCTACCACGCGGAGTATCTGAACCCGCGCCGGATGGCCGAGGAGCGGATACCCAACCAGGTCGACAAGTCCCTCCAGACGACCCGCCGCTTCGACGCGCTCAAGCTGTGGATGACGCTCCGCGTCATGGGCGCCGACGGCATCGGCGAGCTGTTCGACGAGGTCTGCGACCTGGCCGCCGAGGGCTGGAAGCTGCTCGCCGCCGACCCGCGCTTCGACGTGGTGGTCCAGCCGCAGCTCTCCACGCTCGTCTTCCGCTACATCCCGGCCGGGGTCACCTCCCCGGACGAGATCGACCGGGCCAACCTCCACGCCCGCAAGGCGCTGTTCGCCTCCGGCGAGGCGATCGTCGCGGGCACGAAGGTGGGCGACCGCCAGTACCTGAAGTTCACCCTGCTCAACCCCGAAACGACCGAGCACGACATCGCCACCGTCCTCGACCTGATCTCCGGCCACGCCGAGAAGTACCTGGGAGACTCCCTTGACCGCGCTTCCTGACCCCCATGACTTCATCGGGATCGGCCTCGGCCCGTTCAACCTCGGTCTCGCCTGCCTCACCGAGCCGATCGACGAACTGAACGGTGTCTTCCTGGAGTCCAAGCCGGACTTCGAGTGGCACGCCGGGATGTTCCTCGAAGGGGCCCATCTCCAGACGCCGTTCATGTCGGACCTGGTCACCATGGCCGACCCGACCTCGCCGTACTCCTTCCTCAACTACCTGAAAGAGCGCGGCCGGCTCTACTCGTTCTACATCCGGGAGAACTTCTACCCGCTGCGGACCGAGTACAACGACTACTGCCGCTGGGCCGCCGGGAAACTGAGCAGCATCCGGTTCGACGAGACCGTGGCGACGGTGACGTACGACGAGGGCACCGAGCTCTACACCGTGCGCACCGTGTCCGGCGAGGAGTTCCGTTCGCGCCACCTCGTCCTCGGCACCGGCACGCCGCCGCACATCCCCGAGGCGTGCCAGGGGCTCGGCGGGGACTTCCTCCACAACTCCCGCTACCTGGACGGGAAAGCCGAGCTCCAGAAGAAGAAGTCGATCACTCTGGTCGGCAGTGGGCAGAGCGCGGCGGAGATCTACTACGACCTGCTCTCCGAGATCGACACCTACGGCTACCGGCTGAACTGGGTCACGCGCTCCCCGCGGTTCTTCCCGCTGGAGTACACCAAGCTGACGCTGGAGATGACCTCCCCGGAGTACATCGACTACTTCCACGCGCTGCCCGAGGAGACCCGCTACCGGCTGGAGACCGGCCAGAAGGGGCTGTTCAAGGGCATCGACGGAGAGCTGATCGACGCGATCTTCGACCTGCTCTACCGGAAGAACCTGCCGGGCCCCGTGCCGACCAGACTGCTCACCAACTCCGCCCTCGTCAGCGCGCGTTACGACGAGGAGGGCGGCGCGTACAGCCTGGGCCTGCGCCAGGAGGAGCAGGGCAAGGACTACGAGCTCACCACCGAGGGCCTGATCCTCGCCACCGGCTACCGGTACGAGGCTCCCGCCTTCCTCGCCCCCATAGCCGGGCGGCTGCGCCACGACAGCCGGGGCCGCTTCGACGTGGCCCGCAACTACAGCATCGACACCACCGGGCGCGGGGTCTTCCTGCAGAACGCCTCGGTGCACACCCACTCGATCACCTCGCCCGACCTCGGCATGGGCGCCTACCGCAACGCGTACATCATCGGCGAGCTGCTCGGCCGTGAGGTCTACCCGGTCGAGAAGTGCATCGCCTTCCAGGAGTTCGCCGTATGACCCGCCCCGACAAACAGCACTCCGCAGCCATCGGAACGTTCACCGTCCGGCCGCTGGACCCCGCCGTCGACGCCGAGCTGGTGCACGGCTGGGTGACCCACCCCAAGGCCGCGTTCTGGCTGATGGGCGACGCCTCGCTCGCCGACGTGGAGCGGGAGTACCGGTCCATCGCCGCCCACCCGCACCACGAGGCGTTCATCGGGCTGCACGACGGCGAACCCGCCTTCCTGATCGAGCGGTACGACCCCACCGAGGTCGAGCTGAAGGGCCTGTACGAGGCGGAGCCCGGCGATGCCGGGATGCACTTCCTGGTCGCCCCCACCGACACCCCGGTGCACGGCTTCACCCGGGCCGTGATCACCGCCGTGATGGCCTTCCTCTTCGCCGACCCGTCGGTGCACCGGGTCGTCGTCGAGCCCGACGTGACCAACAGCGCCGTCCAGGCCCTCAACAAGGCCGTCGGGTTCGAGGTGCTCCGCGAGATCGCCAAACCGGAGAAGGACGCTCTGCTCAGCGCCTGCACCCGTGAGCAGTTCGAAGCAGCAACCGGAGGTAACGACCGATGACGACCGCCCTCACCGACAGCGTCGCCCACCTCTCCCCGGGGCGCTGGGCCACCGCAAACCGACTGCTGGTCCGCAAAGCACTGGCGGAATTCAGCCATGAGCGGCTGCTGGCCCCCACGCCGCTCGGCGATGACCGCTTCACCGTCCGTAGCGACGACGCGTCCACCGAGTACCGCTTCACCGCGCGCCTCTTCGCCCTGGACCACTGGCAGGTCGAGGCCGAGACCATCACCCGGCACCGGCACGGCTCCGAACTCCCGCTGGACGCTGTGGAGTTCTTCATCGAGCTGCGGCACACTCTGAGGATCTCCGAGGAGATCCTGCCGGTCTACCTGGAGGAGATCTCCTCCACGCTGGCCGGAACCGCCTACAAACTCACCAAGGAACCGGCCACCTCCGGCCAGCTCGTCGCCGCCGGTTTCCAGGCCGTCGAGACCGGGATGACCGAGGGCCACCCCTGCTTCGTCGCCAACAACGGGCGGCTCGGCTTCGGCGTGGACGAGTACCGGGCGTACGCCCCCGAGGCGGCGTCCCCGATCCGGCTGGTGTGGCTGGCCGCCCGCCGGGAGCGGGCCACCTTCACCGCGGGCGCCGGGCTCGACTACGACGCGCTGATCAAGGACGAGCTGAGCGAGGCGGCCCGGGAGCGGTTCGACGGCGCGCTGCGCGGTCTCGGCCTGGACCCGGACGACTACTTCCTGCTGCCCGTCCACCCCTGGCAGTGGTGGAACAAGCTCGCGGTCACCTTCGCCGGAGAGCTGGCCGAGCGCCACCTGGTGGTGCTCGGGGAGGGCGAGGACGGCTATCTCGCCCAGCAGTCGATCCGCACCTTCTTCAACACCGACCACCCCGAGAAGCACTACGTCAAGACGGCGCTCTCGGTCCTCAACATGGGCTTCATGCGCGGGCTTTCGGCCGCCTACATGGAGGCCACGCCCGCGATCAACGACTGGCTGGCCGGTCTGATCGAGCGCGACGACCTGCTGCGCGGGGCCCGGTTCTCGATCATCCGGGAGCGGGCCGCGATCGGCTACCACCACCGCTCGTACGAGGCGGCCACCGCGAAGGGCTCCCCGTACCGGAAGATGCTCGCCGCCCTGTGGCGCGAGAGCCCGGTCCCGGGCCTCCAGCCGGGCGAGCGGGTGGCGACGATGGCCTCGCTGCTCCACACCGACCACGAGGGCGCCTCGGTGGCCGGGGTGCTCATCGCCGAGTCGGGCCTGGACCCGCAGGTGTGGCTGTGGCACTACCTGGACGCCTATCTGGTGCCGGTGCTGCACAGCTTCTACGCCTACGACCTGGTCTACATGCCGCACGGCGAGAACGTGATCCTGGTCGTGGAGGACGGGGTCGTCACCCGCACGATCTTCAAGGACATCGCCGAGGAGATCGCGGTGATGGACCCGGAGGCGGTGCTGCCGCCGCAGGTCGACCGGATCCGGGCCGAGGTGCCCGAGGACATGAAGCTGCTGTCGGTCTTCACCGACGTCTTCGACTGCTTCTTCCGCTTCCTCGGCGCGGGCCTGGCCACCGAGGGCCTCCTCGACGAGGAGACCTTCTGGCGGACGGTCGCCGCCCGTGTGCGCGACTACCAGGAGTCGGTGCCGTACCTCGCGGTGAAGTTCCGTCAGTACGACCTGTTCGAGCCGGAGTTCGCGCTCTCCTGCCTCAACCGCCTCCAGCTGCGGAACAACCAGCAGATGGTCGACCTCAACGACCCCGCGGGCGCGCTGCAGTTGGTGGGCCGCCTGAAGAACCCGATCGCCGGGTTCTGAGCCCGGCCGCCGCGGCGCGGCGGCCCCCGGACGGTGAGCGCCCGAGGACGGTCCCTCGGGCGCTCACCCTTTTTCCGGGGCGGCCGGCTGGCAGAATCGGGGCCATGGCAGAAATCATCCAGCGGGACGGAACGTGGACGTTCGACGGGGACACCGTGCGCATCGTGCCGGGCGGAAAGGCGCATCCGGTCCGGCAGGAGCTGGGTGAGATCGCCGTCCCGCTGGAGGCGGTGGCGGGCGTCTCGTTCGAACCGGACCGCAAGGGCGGCCGGCTGCGGCTGCGGCTGCGCGGGGGCGCCTGCCCGGTGCTGCGGGCCGCCGACGGGCGGCTCAAGGACGGCGCCGACCCCTATGTGCTGACCGTGGAGAAGGACCGGACGGGGGTCGCGGAGTACTTCGTCGACGAGGTCCGCAACGCGCTGCTGATCGAGCAGGTGCCGGACACCCCGGTGGACCGCTTCCTGCTGCCGGGACCCGCGCTGCCGGTCTCCGGCGGGGGCGGCGACGGCACGGCGTCCTTCGACGGCGAGACCATCCGGCTGACCTGGAACTGGAAGGCCGAGGAGTCCAAGACCGCCGGGGGCGCGTCCACCCTCCCGCTGTCGCGGATCGCGGCGGTGCGGTGGCTTCCCTCGATCGGCCTGGAGAACGGCTATCTGCGCTTCGAGCCGGTGGAGGGGCCGGTCTCGGCGCCGCCGAAGTACGACCCGTACGCCCTGGACCTGTGGGGGATGTCCAAGAAGGAGCACACCGCGGTCCTGGTCGCGGCGGCGGTCCTGATGCGGCTGCCCGGGCCCCGCGCGGCCCTGGACGCCCCACAGGCGTCCCCGTCCCTGACCAAGGCGGCCGAGCCCGCCGCAGCGCCCGCGGGCGATCACGACGCGCTGCTGCGGCGGCTGCGGGAGCTGGGCGAGCTGCACCGGGCCGGGGTCCTCACCGACGAGGAGTTCAGCACCGCGAAGCAGGCCGTTCTGCGCAGCATGTGACGCGATCGGGCGACGTTCCCCACACCCGCTGCCCGATATCGGGCAGATTTCTTGCATAAGCGCGCCCCGGCACGCAATATCGACGGGTGCTTGAACGCCGCTCGTCGCACGACGACCTCATCGATCACCTCGTACGCTCCACCGCGCTCCAGCGCGGCGAGGCGGCCCGGGTGATCCTCGACGTGCTGGCGTACTTCGACGAGAGCACCGACGACTTCGTCCGGCGCCGCCACCGCGAACTGCAGTCCGGCGGCCTGGTCAACACGGAGATCTTCGAGCGGATCGCGGCCGAGCTGCCGCACCGCGCCGTGGCGCCGCCGGAGCTCTCGCTCCGCCAGCTGCGCCGCATCGTCTACGGCTGAGCGGGCCGGGCGCCCGTGCGCGGGGCGCCGCACCGCGTGTGTACGTGTACGTCGATGGAGGGGCAGAGAATTCATGTGCGGGATCGTCGGATACATCGGGAAGCGTGACGTCGCTCCGCTGCTGCTGGAGGGCCTGCAACGGCTGGAGTACCGGGGCTACGACTCCGCGGGCATCGTCATCACCGGCAAGGCGGCGGCGGGCAGGCCCGGCACGCTGAAGATGGTCAAGGCCAAGGGCCGGGTCCGTGAGCTGGAGGCCAAGGTCCCCAAGCGGTTCGCGGGCACCACCGGCATCGCCCACACCCGCTGGGCCACCCACGGCGCCCCGAGCGACGAGAACGCCCACCCGCACCTGGACGCGGAGAACAAGGTCGCCGTCGTCCACAACGGGATCATCGACAACGCCTCCGAGCTGCGCACCCGGCTCACCGCCGACGGCGTCGTCTTCCTCTCGGAGACCGACACCGAGGTGCTGACCCACCTGATCGCCCGCGCCCAGGCCGACACCCTGGAGGAGAAGGTCCGCGAGGCGCTGCGCCACGTCGAGGGCACGTACGGCATCGCCGTGCTGCACGCCGACTTCAACGAACGCATCGTGGTCGCCCGCAACGGCTCGCCGGTCGTCCTCGGCATCGGCGAGAAGGAGATGTTCGTCGCCTCCGACGTCGCCGCCCTGGTCGCCCACACCCGCCAGGTCGTCACGCTCGACGACGGCGAGATGGCCACGCTGAAGGCCGACGACTTCCGTACGTACACCACGGAGGGCTCGACCACGACGGCCACGCCGACCACCGTGGAGTGGGAGGCCGAGTCGTACGACATGGGCGGCCACGACACGTACATGCACAAGGAGATCTCCGAGCAGGCCGACGCCGTGGACCGGGTCCTGCGCGGCCGGATCGACGACCGGTTCTCCACCGTGCACCTGGGCGGGCTCAACCTGGACGCCCGCGAGGCGCGCGGGGTGCGCCGGATCAAGATCCTCGGCTGCGGCACCTCGTACCACGCGGGCCAGATCGGCGCCCAGCTGATCGAGGAGCTGGCCCGGATCCCCGCCGACGCCGAGCCGGCCTCCGAGTTCCGCTACCGCAACCCGGTCGTGGACCCCGACACCCTGTACGTCGCGGTCTCCCAGTCGGGCGAGACGTACGACGTGCTCGCCGCCGTCCAGGAGCTGAAGCGCAAGGGCGCCCGCGTCCTCGGCGTGGTCAACGTGGTCGGCTCCGCGATCGCCCGGGAGGCCGACGGCGGTACGTACGTCCACGCGGGCCCGGAGGTCTGCGTCGTCTCCACCAAGTGCTTCACCAACACGGTGGTCGCCTTCGCGCTGCTCGCGCTGCACCTGGGCCGGATCCGTGACCTCTCGGTCGCGGACGGCAAGCGGATCATCGACGGGCTCCGCCGGCTGCCGGAGCAGATCAGCGAGATCCTGGCGAACGAGGACGAGATCAAGCGTCTCGCGGCGGAGTACGCGGACGCCAAGTCGATGATGTTCATCGGCCGGGTGCGCGGCTATCCGGTGGCCCGTGAGGCCTCGCTGAAGCTGAAGGAGGTCTCGTACATCCACGCCGAGGCCTACCCGGCCTCCGAGCTGAAGCACGGCCCCCTCGCGCTGATCGAGCCCGCGATGCCGACCGTGGCGATCGTGCCGGACGACGACCTGCTGGAGAAGAACCGCGCCGCGATGGAGGAGATCAAGGCCCGCAGCGGCCGCATCCTCGCCGTGGCCCACCAGGTGCAGGAGAAGGCCGACCACACCATCGTCGTGCCGAAGAACGAGAACGAGCTGGACCCGATCCTCATGGGCATCCCGCTCCAGCTGTTCGCGTACCACACGGCCCTCGCGATGGGCCGGGACATCGACAAGCCGCGCAACCTGGCGAAGTCCGTCACGGTCGAGTAGCCGACCCCGCGAAGACGTTGGGCCCCGTACCGCGATGAAGCGGTACGGGGCCCAACGCGTTGCACTGCAAGGCCTTCTGGCGGTCCCTCAGGTGATGCGGCCTCTCAGAGGATGCGAACCCTCAGAGGATGCGGACCCTCAGGGGATGACGATGACCGGGCGTTGCGCGCGGCGGGCGAGACGGCCGGCCACGGACCCGAAGATCCGGCCGACGATGCCGTGCGTGGAGCCGACGACGATGGCGTCGGCGGCATACTCCCGGCCGACCTCCTCCAGCTCGTGGCAGATGTCGCCGCCGCGCTCGACCAGCACCCAGGGCACCTCGGAGAGATAGTCGGCGCAGGCCAGCTCCAGGCCGAGGACCTCGGTGCGGTGGTCGGGGACGTCGACGAAGACGGGGGGCTCGCAGCCCGCCCAGACCGTGGTCGGCAGCCGGTTGGCGACATGGACGATGATCAGGCCGGAGCCCGAGCGGCCGGCCATGCCGATGGCGTAGGCGAGGGCCCGCTCGCTGGATGTGGAGCCGTCGAAACCGACCACGACTCCGTGCCGGAAGGCGGGATCGCACGCATGGCGCGCTTCTTCGACCGTGCGCGGCTCCGACCCGGGGTCGGCTAGCGGCTTGCGGTCCTTGGGTTCAGGGATTTCGTGACCGGCCATCGGTGTCTCGGCGAAGAGAGTCCTCGTGAGGAGGGAACGGTTTCGATGTGCATCGGGTGCGTCAGCTGGCGGTGAAGCTCTGTCCGGGAATCATCTTCCCAACCCCATACCCCCAAGGGTACGGCGTCATTCCTCCATCGCCCAGACCCCCGCAAAAGCGTGCGTGACGCTGGAGGGAGCATGCACGAGCCCGTCCGGTATGGCAATGCCGGTTGTGTCGTACACGCGCCTTCGAGGGGGCGAACACCATCGGGCGTCCTGTTTTTCGCGAGGGTCCTCGACGGCCCGCGAGAGGTGGCGACGGAGGGCGCACCCGGTCGCTGTTGGCCACGCCTCCGAACGCCATGCGAAACCCGTCGTTCGCGTGTTCCCCGGCACATCAGCCGGTGATGCGGCCCTTCGGGGCCTCGGCCGGATCCGCGCCTCGACGCCCGCCGTGACCGCACCCTCTGACCCGAGCACGCCAGGTGCGCACGGCCGCGAGGGAGCGCACCGGCGCGGCCGCCTCAGGGCGGTTGTGCGCCCGGCGTGACTGGATGCAGCACACACAACCGATGGTTTTCAGCCAACTTCATCCGAGGGCTGACTCCTTCGCGGGATGGCCGGACAACCCACCGCCCACCAGGCAGGAACGGACCGCGCGGTACGCTTTCACCCGACGCGGACGGGCCACGTTGGCGAAGGGCACTTCCCTGTGCGCTTCGCAGGTGGAACGCTTCGTGATCGAACGCTTCACGCCACGTTTCCTTATCGACATTGAGCTGGTGGGGGAAGGTGTCACGGCGGGACCACGCGACGCAGTAGATTCGATCTTGAAAAATCGGGGGCTGGGGAACCGTGCGAAACCGAGGGGAAACGTGCAGGAGCGGCAGGCCCGTAAGGACCAGGGAGACGCGAACACCGAGGGGGGCTTAGCGTCATGAGCCAGGACTCCGCCACCGCGACGGAGGCCGCACGCAAGCTGACCGGGCGGCGACGCCGGGAAGTCGTTGCCGTGCTGCTGTTCAGCGGCGGCCCGATCTTCGAGAGCTCCATCCCGCTCTCCGTTTTCGGAATCGACCGGCAGGACGCGGGAGTTCCCCGCTACCGCCTGCTGGTCTGCGGGGGCGAGGAAGGACCGCTGCGCACCACCGGTGGGCTCGAACTCACCGCGCCGTACGGCCTGGAGGCGATCAGCAGGGCCGGCACCGTGGTGGTGCCCGCCTGGCGGTCGATCACCTCGCCGCCGCCCGCCGAGGCACTGGACGCGCTGCGGCGCGCCCACGAGGAGGGCGCCCGCATCGTCGGTCTGTGCACGGGAGCCTTCGTGCTCGCGGCCGCCGGCCTGCTGGACGGCCGGCCGGCCACCACACACTGGATGTACGCGCCGACGCTGGCCAAGCGCTATCCGTCGGTGCACGTCGATCCGCGCGAGCTGTTCGTGGACGACGGCGATGTGCTCACCTCCGCCGGTACGGCGGCGGGTATCGATCTCTGCCTCCACATAGTCCGCACCGACCACGGCACGGAGGCCGCCGGGGCACTCGCCCGCCGGCTCGTCGTGCCGCCGCGGCGCAGCGGCGGGCAGGAGCGCTACCTGGACAGGTCTTTACCGGAGGAGATCGGGTCCGACCCGCTCGCCGAGGTCGTGGCCTGGGCCCTGGAGCATCTGCACGAGCAGTTCGACGTGGAGACGCTCGCGGCGCGCGCCTACATGAGCAGGCGGACCTTCGACCGCAGGTTCCGTTCGCTCACGGGCAGCGCACCGCTGCAGTGGCTGATCACCCAGCGGGTGCTGCAGGCGCAGCGGCTGCTGGAGACCTCCGACTACTCGGTCGACGAGGTCGCGGGCCGCTGCGGCTTCCGCTCCCCGGTCGCGCTGCGCGGGCACTTCCGCCGCCAGCTCGGCTCCTCCCCCGCCGCGTACCGGGCCGCCTACCGGGCCCGTCGTCCGCAGGGGGTGGCGGAGAGCGCCGCGACGGTGGTCGAGACGATGGTGCCCAGCCAGGGGCCGCCGTCCGGACGCCGAGGCTCCCCGTTGTCCTCCGCACCGGTCGCCATGGCGGCCGCGACGGGTCCCGGGGAGCACTCCCTGCCCGGCCCCGACGCGTTCGTTCCCGGACGCCCGGCCCTGCCGGGACAGCGGAGTGCCCCGTAGGGTGGGGCCCATGAACGACCGCATGGTGTGGATCGACTGCGAGATGACCGGGCTCTCGTTGACGGACGACGCACTCATCGAGGTGGCCGCCCTGGTCACCGACTCGGAGCTGAACGTGCTCGGCGAAGGGGTGGACATCGTGATCCGCCCGCCGGACGCAGCCCTGGAGACCATGCCCGAGGTGGTGCGGCAGATGCACACCGCCTCGGGCCTCCTCGACGAGCTGGCCGGGGGCACCACCCTGGCGGACGCCGAGGAGCAGGTCCTGGCCTACGTCCGCGAGCATGTGAAGGAGCCCGGCAAGGCCCCGCTCTGCGGAAACTCGGTCGGTACCGACCGCGGCTTCCTGGCGCGGGACATGCGGGATCTGGAGAGCTACCTGCACTACCGGATCGTGGACGTGTCCTCGGTCAAGGAGCTGGCCCGGCGCTGGTTCCCCCGGGCGTACTTCAACAGCCCGGACAAGAACGGCAACCACCGGGCGCTGGCGGACATCCGTGACTCCATCACGGAGCTCCGCTACTACCGGGAGGCGGTCTTCGTCCCGCAGCCCGGCCCGGACTCGGAGCGCGCCAAGGAGATCGCGGCGCGCCTGGTGACCCCGGCCACACCGTAGGAACCCGCTGGTCACGGGCGTGAGAGCACCCGCGGACCGGCCCCGGGAAACGGGGGCGCGAGCACCCTCCCGGACCCTGTACACTTTTTCTCGGCCGGTCGGAAACGACCGGGCGACATGGTGGGTATAGCTCAGCTGGCAGAGCACCTGGTTGTGGTCCAGGATGTCGCGGGTTCAAGTCCCGTTACTCACCCTGAAGGAAGGGCCCCGGTCTTTGGACCGGGGCCCTTCCGGTTTTTCCCCCCGCTCGGGGCGGCGGTTCACATGACGCGCCGCCCCGAGTACACCGTCCGCACCAGGGCCACCACGCCCGTCACGACGAGTCGCGGACCACCAGCTCCGTCGGCAGCACCACCGAAGGGCGCTCGTCGCCCGGGGTGCGGCCCGCGATCTCGTCCAGGAGGAGCTGGGCCATGCGGCGGCCCATCTCCTCTATGGGCTGGCGGACGCTGGTGAGGGGCGGGTGCATGTGGCGGGCGACGACCGAGTCGTCGAAGCCGACCAGGGCCACGTCGTCGGGGATGCGGCGGTCCGCCTCGCGCAGGACCTGGCGGGCGCCGGCGGCCATCACGTCGGAGGCGACGAAGACCGCGTCCAGGCCGGGGCGGCGGGCCAGGAGGTCCCGCATGGCCGCCGCGCCGCCCTCCTCGGTGAAGTCGGCGGGGGCGATGAGGCGCTCGTCCGGGGCCAGACCGGCGGCGGAGACGGCCGCGCGGTAGCCGTCCAGGCGGCGCTGGGCCCCGTACACCTCCAGGCGGCCGGTGATCGTGGCCACCTGGCGGCGGCCCCGGGAGACGAGGTGCTCGACGGCGGCCCGCGCGCCCTCGAAGTTGTCGGAGTCGACCGAGGGCAGCGGCTCGGCGGCGTGCCGGGCGCCGCTGATCACGCACGGCATGCCCAGCTGCTCCAACAGCTCCGGCAGCGGGTCGTCCGCGTGCACGGCGACCAGGAGGACCCCGTCGACGCGGTGGGCGGTGAGGTACTGGGCGAGGCGGCGGCGCTCGCGGTCGTTGCCGACGAGGGTGAGGAGCAGCTGCATCTCGGTGTCGGCCAGGGCCGCCCCGACGCCGCGCACTATGGCGGAGAAGTACGGTTCGGCGAAGAAGCGGGTCTCCGGCTCGGGCACCACCAGCGCGATGGCGTCGGTGCGGTTGCCCGCCAGGGCGCGGGCGGCGCGGTTGGGGACGTAGCCCAGCTCGGCCACGGCCGCCTCGACCGCCTCGCGGGTCGCGTCGCTGACCCGGGGCGAGCCGTTGATGACCCGCGATGCGGTGCCCCGGCCGACGCCGGCCCGTGCCGCCACCTCTTCGAGCGTGGGCCGCCCGCCGCTCCGTACTCGCGCTGCCGCCATGGCCGCCTCCCCGTTCCCGGTCAATTTCTCACAGCCGTAACGTCAATCCAAGTCCTGGATCGATCACCTCGACGAGCGTAAGGACAGGATATTGGGAGCGCTCCCAAATGAGGTGATGAAAGGCCGGTGGGCCCGGTCGCCGAGACGACCGGGCCCACCGTTCCCGGGAGGGTCAGACCTCCGGGGGCAGTGCGTGACGGGCGATCACATCGCCGTACCAGTGGGCGCTGGACTTCGGCGTACGGCGCTGGGTCGCGTAGTCGACGTACACCGCGCCGAACCGCTTCCCGTAGCCGTAGCCCCACTCGAAGTTGTCCATCAGGGACCAGAGGAAGTAACCCCGCACGTCGGCCCCGTCGGCCACCGCCCGGCGGACCGCCTCCAGATGGCCGTGGAGGTAGGCGATCCGCTCGGGGTCGTGGACCCGGCCGTCCGCGTCCGGGGCGTCGTCGAAGGCGGCCCCGTTCTCGGTGACCATCAGCGGCAGGTCCGGGTGCTCGCGGGATACGTCCATGAGGAGGGCGTGCAGACCGTTCGGGTCGACCGACCAGTTCATGGCGGTACGCGGCTTGCCCTCGGCCAGGTGGAAGGCCACGTGCTCGGAGCCGGGCCACGGGGAGTGGTCGCTGCTGCCGTGGCCGTCGTTCCGGGTGTCCCCGGCGCCGTCGGCGGGCGTCGACACGATCGTGGGCGTGTAGTAGTTGACGCCGAGCACGTCGATCGGGGCCGCGATGGCGGCGAGGTCGCCCTCGTGGATCAACTCGGTCCAGTTCACGATGCGTTCGGTGTCGGCCAGCAGGTCTTCCGGGTACGCGCCCTTCAGCATCGGGCCGGTGAAGATCCGGTTGCCCACCGCGTCGATCCGGCGGGCCGCGTCCACGTCCGCCGCGCTGTCGGTCAGCGGGCGCACCTGATGGAGGTTGAGGGTGACCGAGGTCTGCGCGGCAGCGGGGAGGTTCGCGCGCAGCGCCTCGGTCGCCCGGCCGTGGGCCAGGTTGAGGTGGTGGGCGGCCCGCAGCGCGGCGGCCGGTTCGGTACGGCCGGGGGCGTGGACCCCGGAGCCGTACCCGAGGAAGGCCGAGCACCAGGGCTCGTTCAGCGTCGTCCACATCGAGACCCGGTCGCCGAGCGCGCGGGCCATGATCGCCGCGTAGTCCGCGAACCGTTCGGCGGTCGCCCGCTCGGGCCAGCCGCCCGCGTCCTCCAACTCCTGCGGCAGGTCCCAGTGGTAGAGCGTCGCGACGGGCTTGATGCCGGCGAGGAGCAGCTCGTCGACGAGCGAACGGTAGAAGTCCAGGCCGCGTTCGACCGCGGGGCCCCGGCCGGTGGGCTGGACCCGGGACCAGGAGATGGAGAAGCGGTACGCCTGGAGGCCGAGGCGCTTCATCAGGGCGACGTCGTCGCGGTAGCGGTGGAAGTGGTCGGCGGCCACGTCCCCGGTGTCGCCGTTCACGACCTTGCCGGGGGTGTGGCTGAAGGTGTCCCAGATGGAGGGGGTGCGGCCCCGCGCGGAGGCCGCGCCCTCCACCTGGTACGCGGCGGTGGCCGCGCCCCACAGGAAGCCGGTCGGGAAGGGGGCCTGGGCGGCGGGTGCCTGCTGCGGGACCGTGTCGGGTCGGACGGCTGTCATGCGGGAGCGCTCCCTAGGGGAAGTGAGGGGTGTGGGGAGGGGTGGGGTGGTGCTTCAGCCCTTGACCGCGCCGGACATGATGCCGCCGACGATCTTCTTGCCGAAGAGGACGAACACCACCAGCAGCGGCAGCGTGCTGATCAGCGCGCCCGCCATCACGATGGACTGGTCGGGGGTGTACGAGGCGCTGAGCTGGCCGAGGGCCACCTGAAGGGTCGGGTTCTGCTGGTTGAGGGCCAGGTAGGGCCAGAAGAAGTCGTTCCACGCCTGGACGAAGGTGAGCATCCCGAGCACCATCATCGCGGGGCGCGCCACCGGCAGCACCACGCTGCGCACGATGCGGAAGTTGTTCGCTCCGTCGATCTTGGCCGCTTCGATCAGCTCGTACGGCAGGGCCTCGATCAGGTACTGGCGCATGAAGAACACGCCGAACGCGCTGACCAGGGTCGGGAAGATGACCGATTCGAGCTGGCCGCCCCAGCCGAGGCCGGACATCATCATGAACAGCGGGACGACGCTGAGCTGCGGCGGGATGGTGAGGGTGGCGATGACCGCGGTCATCAGCCAGCCGCGGCCCCGGAAGCGCATCTTGGCGAACGCGTAGCCGGCGAGCGTGCAGAAGAAGAGCGTGGCGAGGGTGATCGAGGACGAGACGATGACGCTGTTGACGATCGCCTTGCCGAGGTTCGCCTGCTCCCAGGCGGTCTGGACGTTCTCGATCAGCTTTCCGCCCGGGAAGAACGGCGGGGTGGAGGCGAGGACTTCGTCCTGGGTGCGGGAGGCCGCGACCAGGGTCCAGTAGAGCGGCAGCAGCGATCCGAAGCCGACGACGGCGAGCGCGACGTACGCGAAGGGGCCGCCTTTCAGCTGCTGCCCGGCGCCCATCCGGAAGCGGCTCGGGCGGGACGGCCCGCCGTTCTTCGGGGCCGGGGCGAGCTTCACGGGGGCGGTGGGGGTGGGGCTGGTCAGGGTCATGAGGGCGCTCCCGGTCGGACCGCGGACGTACGGAAGAATCGGCCGACGATCCAGTTGGCCGCGGCGATGAGCAGCAGGAGGGCGAGCATCGCCCAGGCGACGGCGGCGGCCGGACCGAGATGGCCGAGGTTCCAGCCGTAGTTGTAGAGGTAGATGCTGAGCGTCTCGTACTGGTTCTCGTTGCCGCCGGTGGCGCCCAGCGCACCGCCCTCCAGCAGCAGCGGTTCACCGAAGAGCTGCATGGAGCCGATGGTGGAGATGACGATGGTGAACAGGATCGTCGGCCGCAGCGAGGGGATGGTGACCTTGCGGAACTGCTGCCAGCGCGATGCCCCGTCCAACGAGGCTGCTTCGTAGAGGTCGTTGGGGACCGCCTGCATCGCCGCCAGGTAGATCAGCGCGTTGTAGCCGGTCCACCGCCAGATGACGATGATCGAGATGGCGAGCTTCGACGTCCAGTGCCCGTTGGCCCAGTTGACCGGGTCGAAGCCGACGAGGCCCAGCGTCCAGTTGAGCAGTCCGCCGTCCGCCCGGAACACCAGGGCGAAGACGAGGGCCGCCGAGGCGACCGAGGTGGCGTACGGGGTGAGGATGATCGTGCGCCAGAACGTGCTGGCCCGCAGGCGGTAGTTGAGGAGATGGGCGAGGCCCAGGGCCATCAGGAGCTGCGGGACGGTCGAGATGACGCCGATCAGGAAGGTGTTGCTGACCGAGGTCCAGAACTCGGGGTCGTTCAGGATCTTGTCGAAGTTCTCCCAGCCCACCCACTCCATGGAGTCCAGGCCGGTCATCGAGACCCGGTGCAGGGCGATCCAGCCGGTGTAGAGCAGCGGGTAGAGGCCGAAGGCCCCGAAGATCAGGAAGAACGGCGCTATGTACGCGTACGGGGACGCCTTGTCGTCGAACCGCCACAGCCGGCTGCGCCACACCTGCCGTCGCTCGTCGGTCGGTTCCTTCTTCGATGGGCGGGGCGCTTGCGCGTACGCATCCCGGGTGGGGGTCGAGGTTGCCACGGGCGGGGAGTCCTTCCCTGGGTGCGGCTGGGGGTCGGGCGGGCGGGCCGGGGCGGGCGGGTCAGCTGCCGCCCGCCCCGGACGGTCGGATCGGGGTCAGCCGATGGCCTTGTCGATGGTCCGGACGGCCGCGTCCCAGGCGTCGTCGGGGCTGGTGCCGCGCTGCTCCATGTTGTTGATCTGGGTGGAGATGGAGTCCTTGATCACGCCGTCCTTCGGGCCGAGGACCGCCTCGGGGATGGACTTCGCGCCGTCGGCGTAGATCTGGCCGATGGGGGCGTTGTTGAAGTACGGCAGGGTCGCGTTCTTCACGTCGGGCAGCTCGTAGGCGCCCTGGTTGGACGGGAAGACACCGATCGCCTTGAAGACGGCGGCCTGCTGCTCGGGGGCGGTCAGCCACTTGACGAGCTTGGCGGCCTCGTCGACGTTCTTGCCGGACTTGGGGACGGCGAGGAAGGAGCCGCCCCAGTTGGCGGACGTACCGCCGGGGGCGCTGGTGATGTCCCACTTGCCCTTGTTGGCGTCACCGGCGTACGTGGAGATCTGGCCGGCCATCCAGGCGGGGCAGACGACGGTGGCCACCGTGCTCTTGCGCAGGGCCGCCTGCCACTGGTCCTCGAACTGGGCCAGGCCCTGCGTCAGCTTCTTGGACGCGGCCTGGGCGGCGAGTTGCCAGCCCTTCTCGACGCTGGCGCTGTCCTTGTAGATGGGCTTGCCGTTCGCGTCGTAGTACTGCTCGGGGCTGGAGCTGACCACGGCGTTGAACATGGCGCTCGCGGAGTCCATGAAGTACGTGCCGGAGGGGGCCTTCTTCTTGTACTGCTCGCCGAGGGCGAGGTAGGCCTCCCAGCCGCCCTCGGTCAGCTTCGCCACCTCGTCGCGTTCGGTGGGCAGCCCGGCCTTCTCGAAGAGTTCGCGGTTGTAGCAGAGGGACATGGGGCCGATGTCGGTGCCCGCGCCGATGACCGCGCCGCTGGGGGCGGTGGCCTGCTTCGCCTTCCAGGACACCCACTCGTCCACGCCGATGGTCTTGGAGAGGTCGGCGAAGGAGTCCGCCTTGGTGTCGACGATCTCCTTGATCCGGCCGACCTCGATGCCCTGGACGTCGGCGAGACCGCTGCCGGAGTTCAGCTGCTGGAGGAGCTTGGGGTAGTAGTTCTTCTCCTCGGCGGTGGTGTCCTCCTTGACCGTGATCTTCGGGTTCAGCTCGTGGTACTTCTCGAAGAGCCCGGCCTCCTTGTAACCGAACTGCCCGAAGTCGGCGACGGTCAGGGTGATGTTGCCGTTCGCGTCGGCTCCCTTGTCCGAGTCGGACGAGCCACCGCATCCGGTGAGGAGGAGGGCCGTGACCGTGAGGCCCGTGGTGGCCACGAGGGCGGTTCTGTGGCGTCGACCGGCAACGCTGCGGGTGATGCGCATTCCACTGCTCCTTGTTCCGGGGGATCCGGCAATGGCGCATGGGAGCGCTCCCATGCATCGTTGCCGGAAGGTTGCTGCCTCCAGGGGGTGAGTGTCAAGAGTTGAAGACGATTCCGTTGCCGAGGGATGTCCGGGGCGTCACTGAGGGGGTCTCGGGCGGCCCTCCCGTCGAAAGGTGAACGGGGGTGCCCCGGGCCGGGTGAGGTGCCGGTGCCCACCACCCCTGTTAATTTCTCCCTTATGCACCTTTTGATCACCCTGGTCGCCGACATCAGCCCCGGTGAGTGAGGCGGGATGGGCGTCCTGCGCGACCATCCCGAACTGGCCCTCTTCTTCTGCCTCGCGGCCGGCTATCTCGTCGGCAAGCTCCGCGTCGGCCCGATCACGCTCGGGGGTATCTGCGGCACCCTGATCGTGTCGCTGCTGATCGGCACCCGGCACGTCAGCGTCGACGACGACGTCAAGACGGTCTTCTTCGCGCTGTTCATCTTCTCGCTCGGCTACCTGGCCGGGCCGCAGTTCTTCGCCAACCTCAACCGCAAGAGCCTGCGCTTCTTCACGCTCTGCCTGATCGAACTGGTCTGCGTCCTCGGGATCGCCTTCGGGCTCGCCAAGGCCTTCGACCTCGACGTGGGCACGGCCTCCGGGATCCTGGCCGGGGCGGCCACCGAGTCCGCCGTGGTGGGCACGGCCACCGAGGCGATCGGGAAGCTCAGCGACCTGACCTCCGAGCAGATCACCCAGTACCAGGGGCATGTGGCGACCGCCTACACGGTCTGCTACCTCTTCGGCCTGATCACCATCGTGCTGTTCACCAGCCAGATCATGCCGATGCTGCTGCGCATCAATCTGGCGGACGCCTCGCGCGAGCTGTGGGAGAAGATGCGCGGCGGACAGGCCGGTCTGGAGTCCGACGAGCGCGAGGCGCTGCCCGGCATGGTGGGCCGCACGTATCTGGTGACGCGGGCCGACGGCCGGACCGTCGGTGATCTCCAGAGCGCCATGGGCGGCCGGATCACCGTCGAAGGGGTCAGGCGCGGCAGCAAGATGCTGACGCCCTCCCCCGGTCTGAAACTGACGCTCAGCGATCTGGTGCAGGTGGTCGGGGAGCGGGCGGCGATCATCGACGCGGGCCGGGAGATCGGCCCGGAGACCCCAGCGGTTCCGGGGCTCGACACCCCGCTGGCCACCAGCCAGGTCGCCGTAACCGAGAAGGAGACGATCGGCGCGACCATCGACCGGCTGGAGAAGCGGCACCCGGAGTTCCGCAAGGACGGCGTGTACATCACCGATGTGCTCCGCAACGACCAGCATCTGCCCGCCAGCGGGGAGACGGTCCTCGCCCGGGGCGACGTCCTCACCCTGGTCGGCGCCCGGGGCGGGCTGAACCGGCTCGTCGCCAAGCTCGGCGCGGTCGTGAAGAACGACGCCACCGACTTCGTCTACCTCGGCTTCGGCATCGTGGCGGGCTCGCTGCTCGGCCAGATCGTCGTCAAGCTCGGGGACGTCCCGATGTCGCTCGGCACCGGCGGCGGCTGTCTCATCTCGGGGCTCGTCTTCGGCTGGTTCCGCTCCCGCAGCCAGACCTTCGGGGCGTTCCCGCCGCAGGCCGCGACCACCCTCAAGGACATGGGCCTGGCCGTCTTCATCGCCTGTACGGGGCTGGCGGCGGGCCCGCAGGCCTGGCCGCTGCTGAAGGAGTACGGGGCGCTGCTGCCGGTCGCGGGCATCGCCATGGTGCTGGTCCCGGCGACGATCTCGCTGATCGTCGGGACCAAGCTGCTGAAGATCGAGAAGCCGCTCCTGATCGGCGCCATCGCCGGCCAGCAGTGCTCGACCCCGGCGATCACCTCCATCACCCAGGTGGCCCAGAGCTCCGTCCCGCTTCTCGGCTACACGATCACGTACACGCTCTCCAACTTCCTGCTGCCGCTGACCGGGCCCATCCTGGTCGGCGTCCTGGGGGCCTGACGTGGTCGACTTCCTGAACCGGAACATCTTCCAGCCCCATCCCGAGCTGCTCGTCTTCCTCGTGGTCGCGTTCGGCTTCCTGCTGGGCAAGGTCCGCTACAAGGCGATCGCCCTGGGCGCGGTGACGGGCTGTCTGGTGGCGGGGCTGCTGCTCGGAGCCCAGTTCAAGGTCCAGATCGACGACACGGTGAAGAACCTGTTCTTCATCATGTTCCTGTTCGCCCTCGGCTACCGGGTGGGCCCGCAGTTCTTCCGGGGGCTCAAGAAGGACGGCCTGCCGCAGGTCGTCAACGCGGTCGTCGTCTGTGTGACCGGGCTGCTGGTCTCCTGGCTCTTCGCCCGGCTGCTCGGTTACGGTCCCGGGCTCGGGGCCGGCCTGATGAGCGGGGCGTTGACGCAGTCGGCCGCGATCGGGGTGGCCCAGGACGCGATCGGCACGCTGCCGGGGCTGTCGGCGGACGAGGTGAAGACCGAGGAGAACCTGGTGGCCGTCGGTTACGCGGTGACGTATCCGCTGGGCACGATTCTGTGCGCGATGCTCCTGGCCAACGTGCTGCCCCGGCTCTACCGCCGTGACCTGGCGAAGGAGAGCGCGGAGCTCGCCGCCGAGCTGGACGCGCCGGACGAGAGCCCGGACGAGGGCGAGGGCTACTACGAGGTGGTCCTGCGCGCGTACAGCGTCCAGCGGCCGGACCTGGTCGGGCGCTCGGTGGCGGACTTCGAGGACCAGCAGAAGGCCCTGGGCCGCCGGGTCTACCTGACCGGGATCCGGCGTGACGGCACGGTGCTGGAGCACGACCAGTCCCGCACCCTCCGGCTCGGCGACACCGTCGCGGTCAGCGCGATCCGGGGCGACCTGGTGGACTTCGACGCCCGTACGCACATCGGGGCGGAGGCCGACGACATCGCGCTGCTCGGCTACCGCACCGAGACCCTGCACGTGGTCGTGGCGGAGAAGGAGCAGCTCGGGCGGACCATCGAGGAGGTGCGGCGTGAGCCGTTCATGGTCGGTGTGTACATCGACAAGCTGTACCGGGCGGGCGCCCTCTTCCCGTACCGCCTGTCCACGAAGCTGGAGCGCGGCGACACACTGATCCTCACCGGCCCGGAACGCCTGGTCGGCCCGGCCGGGAAGGCGCTCGGCAAGCCCGTCCCGACGAGCTTCGCGACGGACATGGTCTGGGTCGGCCTCGGCATCTTCCTCGGGGGCTGCATCGGCATCCCGGCGCTGACGGCGGGCGGGGTGCCGATCTCGCTGTCGACCTCCGGAGGCGGGCTGATCATGGGGCTGGTCTTCGGCTGGATCCGCGGCAAGTACCCGACGTACGGCAATGTGCCGCCCGGCGCCCAGTGGTTCATGGACACCCTCGGGCTCTGCCTCTTCGTGGCCGTCGTCGGCATCAACGCCGGGCCGAGCTTCACCAGCGGCCTGTCGTCCGCCGGCTGGGGACTGCTGCTGCTGGGGGCCGTCGCCACCGTCGTCCCACTGATCGTGGGCTTCCTGGTCGGCCACCACGTACAGAAGATCCGCTTCCCCATCCTGATGGGCGTCCTGGCGGGTGGCCAGACCACCACGGCGGCCATCGGCGCCGTCAACGAGACCTCGAAGTCCCAGATCCCCACCCTCGGTTACACCATCCCGTACGCCGTCGGCAACGTCCTGCTGACGGTATGGGGCGCCGTGATCGTCCTGCTCAACCACTGACCCGTAACGGAACGGACACCGCCATGCCGAAGACCCGCCTCAGCCGTGAAGAGATCCGGTCCTACGCCCAGCTCTCCCCCTTCGAGCTGAAGGACACGTTCATCCGGATCGCGACGGACGCGCAGAGCGGCCGGCCGGGCCAGAAGGGGAAGACGACCCGGGCCATGCTCAACGCCGGCCGCGGCAACCCGAACTGGGTCGCCACCGGCCCCCGCGAGGCGTACCACGCGCTCGGCTACTTCGCGATCTCGGAGTCCCGGCGGGTGTGGACGGCCGACAACCTGGGCGGCATGCCGGAGGAGGCCGGGTGCGCGGAGCGCTTCGACCACTTCGTCCGTACGCACCCGGAGCTGCCGGGCATCGAACTGCTGAAGGCGAGCGTGGACCTGGCGGTGAAGCGGTTCGGCTTCGACCGGGAGGCGTTCCTCCACGAGCTGGCGGACTCCTCGATCGGGGACAACTACCCGGTGCCGGACCGGATCCTGCGCCACACGGAGGAGATCGTGCGCGGCTATGTCGCGGACGAGATGTTCGACCACCGGCCGCCGGAGGGGCAGACGCTGAGCCTGTTCGCGACCGAGGGCGGCACGGCGGCGATGTGCTACATCTTCGACTCGCTGATGAAGAACGGGATCCTGGAGAAGGGCGACCGGATCGCCCTGATGGTGCCGGTGTTCACCCCGTACCTGGAGATCCCCGAGCTGGACACGTACGACTTCGACGTGGTGCACGTGGAGGCCAGCCTGTTCACCGAGACCGGGGTGCGGCAGTGGCGCTACCCGGAGGAGGAGGTCGCCAAGCTCGCGGACCCCTCGATCAAGTTGGTCTGCTGCGTCAACCCGAGCAACCCGCCTTCGCTGGCGCTCTCCACGCGGGTGTCCGAGCAGATCGTGTCCGTCGTCGGCGAGCGGAACCCGAACCTGATCATCGTGACGGACGATGTGTACGGGACGTTCGTGGAGGGCTTCCGCTCGCTCGCGGCGGACCTGCCCCGCAACACCCTCCTCGTCTACTCCTACTCCAAGCACTACGGGGCGACCGGCTGGCGGCTCGGGGTGATCGCGCTGCACGACGACAACGTGATCGACGCGATGCTGGCGGAGCAGGACCAGGAGCAGAAGGACCGGCTCAACAGGCGTTACGGCTCCCTGACGTTGGAGCCGGAGAAGATGCGGTTCATCGACCGGCTGGTGGCGGACTCCCGGCAGGTGGCGCTGAACCACACGGCGGGGCTCTCGCTGCCGCAGCAGGTGATGATGGCACTGTTCTCGCTCTTCGACATGCTGGACGAGGGACAGGCGTACAAGCACCGGATCCGGGCGATCGTGCGGCAGCGGCTCGAACTCCTGCTGGAGGGCGCGCACATGAAGGTATCGGAGGATCCGAAGCGGGCGGCGTACTACATCGAACTGGACCTGCTGGCCGAGGCGGAGCGGGTCCACGGGAAGCCGTTCGCCGACTTCCTGGAGCAGCACTACGAGCCGGTCGACCCGCTGTTCCGGCTGGCCGAGCAGACCTCGGTGGTGCTGCTCAACGGCGGTGGCTTCGACGGCCCTCAGTGGTCGGTGCGGGTGTCGCTGGCCAACCTGGACGACCTGGACTATCTGAAGATCGGCCACCATCTGCGGGCGATCTTCGACGCGTACGCCGAGGAGTGGCGGGCGGGTGGCACTTCCAGCCCGTCCGGCGTCTGAGGACATCTCTGTCTGTCCTGTACGACGGTCGGGGAGCCGGTATCCCCGCCGCCACCGGGGCGAACGGTGGCGGCGGGGGCCGACGTGGGGGCCCCGGGAGGAGGTGGGGGCTCGACGACTCCCGGGGTTGCTTCACGAGCACGCTATCGCCTGCGGAACGGGCGAAAAGGGCGTTACGGACAGGGGTCGGCGTTCTTAGGTTCCGCTTAAGGAACGCATCGGAGCGGGTTAATGCAGCGACCCGGCGGCCCGGTTCTCCTCGCGCCGCTGCCGTCCGACCCGGCGCCCCACCCGGCGGCCGTGGCCGCGCCGGCCGCGCTCGGGGCGGTTGCCGTGCAGGCCGATCCAGATCCGGACCTCGGTACCGCCGAGGACGGACCGGCCGATGCGCAGATCGCCCCCGGTGGACTCGGCGACCCGGCGCACGATGTCCAGGCCGAGGCCGGTGGAGCCGCTCGACCCCGCTCGGCCGCTGGCGCCCCGGGCGAGGGCCGCCTTCGGGTCGTCGATCCCCGGTCCTGCGTCGGAGACGAGCACGATGACCGCGTCGCCGCTGTGGTGGACGTCGACGGCGAAGGCGGTGCCCTCGGGGGTGTGGCGGAAGACGTTGCCGAGCAACGCGTCGAGCGCTGCGGCCAGTTCGGGGCGGGCGACGGGAATGCGTACCGTACGGTCGACCCCCGCGAGGCGCACCTCGCGGCCCTCGTCCTCGGCGAGCGCCGACCAGAAGCCCATGCGTTCGCGGATCACCTCGGAGGCGTCGCAGCCCGCCCCCGGCTGCCCGCCCTGGGTCTGCGGGCGCTGTTCGCGGGCGGTGCGGATGATCGTGTCGACCTCGTGCTCCAACTGCTGGACGGCCGCCCGGGTCTGCTCGGCCGCCGGGCCCTCGCCGAGGGACGCGGCGTTGAGCCGGAGCACGGTGAGCGGGGTGCGGAGCCGGTGCGAGAGGTCGGCGGCCAGCTCGCGCTCGTTGGCCAGGAGCTGGACCACCTGGTCGGCCATGGAGTTGAACGCGACGGCGGCGGACCGCAGTTCGGTGGGCCCCTCCTCGGGGACCCGGGTGCCGAGGCGCCCCTCCCCCAGGTCCTGGGCGGCCCCGGCGAGGCGCTGGGCGGGCTGCACCATCCGTACGCCGAGCCGGTCGGCGACCGCGACCGAGCCGACGATCAGGGCGACGCCGACGCCCGCCAGCATCAGCCAGGCGGTGGCGACCCCGTTGGAGACCTCGCCCTCGGGGACGAACACCTCGACGACGGCGATCTCCCCGGTGCTCAGCGCGGTCGGCTGGAGGAGCGCGAACCCGCCGGTGACCTCGGCGATCGAGGCCCGCCCGTCCTTCTGCACGGTCGCCACGTCCTTGGGGGCGGCGCGCCGGGTGCCGATGTCGAGGGGCCCGCCCGCGGCCCCTTCCGTGTCCTCGGCCCGGGCCTTGCCGGGGGCCGGGACGTGGACGGCGAGGTGGCCGCGGTCGCCCGGTTCGGTGGACAGGACGGCCCGGGTCAGCTCCTCGCGGTCGGTGGTGATGGAGAGGGTCGGGGCGATGGTCCCGGCCTGGCGTTCGGCGTCGGAGAAGGCCCGGTCGCTGGCCATCTCCCGGATGACGAGCCCGAGCGGTACGGCGAAGGCGATGACGACCATCGCGGTGACCGCCAGGCAGACCTTGACCAGGGCCCATCTCATACGGGCGGCTCCGTGGCGGGTGCGTCGGCGGGCGGCTGGAGCTTCACGCCGACGCCGCGCAGGGTGTGCAGATAGCGCGGGCGGGCGGCGGTCTCGCCGAGCTTGCGGCGCAGCCAGGACAGATGGACGTCGATGGTCTGGTCGTCGCCGTAGGACTGCTGCCAGACCTCGGCGAGCAGCTCCTTGCGGGCGACGACCACACCGGGCCGCCCGGCCAGAAAGGTGAGCAGGTCGAACTCGCGTCGGGTCAGGTCGAGTTCGGCCCCGTCCAGTTCGGCGCTGCGGCGCAGCGGGTCGATGGAGAGCCCGCCGACGCGGATGACCCGGGGCGACGGCGCCTCGCCCCCGGCGGCGCGCGAGCGGCGGAGCACGGCGGCCATCCGGGCGGAGAGGTGCTCGACGGAGAACGGTTTCGTCAGGTAGTCGTCGGCGCCGTCGTTGAGCAGCCGGACGATCTCGCTCTCGTCGTCCCGGGCGGTGGCGATGATGACGGGGACATCCGTGATGGACCGCAGCATCTTCAGCGCCTCCGCGCCGTCCAGATCGGGCAGCCCGAGGTCGAGGATGACCACGTCGAAGCGGAAGTGCGCGACCTCGCGCAGCGCTTCGAGCGCGGTGCCCACGCTCCGTACCGTGTGGGAGGCCTCACTGAGGTGCCGGATGAGGGCGGAACGTACGAACTGGTCGTCCTCGACCACGAGCACACTTGCCATGGGCGGCACCGTACGCCATGGCGAGGGGCCCGGTCCCGGCCCCGTCGGAATCCTCCGCAAAGGCCGGAGAAGGGCGTTTGCCCCCGTCGGCCCGGGCGGATTCGAGGCGGCCGGGGCGAGCCAGGAGCGGCCCGGGTGGTGCAGGATGTGCCGGATGCAACGAGGACTCGTACACGCGCTGGCGTGGTCGCTCGCCACCGGCGCGGCGGTCACGCTCTCGTGGTGGGGTGTGCACACGGTCATGACGGGGACGGCGTACGACCCGCCCCGGGCCGTACCGGTCTCGGTGGGTGCGGGGGCTCCGCAGCGCATCGGCCAGAGCACCGAGGAGCCGCTCGTCTCCTCGACGCACCGGACGTCGCCCGCCCCCACCGCCTCGCCGAGCACCGGTGACGCGCGCCCTTCGGCGTCGGCCCCGCGCCCCTCGCGTACACCGTCGGCGGCCCCGGCGAAGCCGCCCGCGCGGTCGGCTCCGGCGAAGGCTTCGGGGCAGGTGAAGAGCTACCGGACCGGCGGCGGCCGGGTGGTGTTCGAGCTGGGCAAGGAGTCGGCGAAGCTCGTCTCGGCGACGCCCGAGCCGGGCTGGTCGATGCAGGTGTGGACGAACGACGCCTGGATCCGGGTGGACTTCAGCGACGGGGGTGGGGAGGACGGCACGACGCACTCGGTGTTCTGCACCTGGAACGGGACGCCGCCGACGGTGCAGATCGTCGAACCGTGAGCCTTCGCCCTCCGGTCAGGGGTTTTCGAATACGGACGGCGGGGGCGCGGGCGACGGCTTGGCCGCCGCGTCGGTGACGACGGCCGCCCCGCCGGTGAAGTCGCTGAGCGCGCGGCCGTGTTCGACGCGGCCGGGGTGCGGGTCGCTCGCCACCCGCCGGGTGAACTCCGCGACCGGGAGCGGCAGCGCCGAGGCGAGCAGGACCGCGTTGCCGAAGCGGCGGCCCCGCCACACCACCGGGTCGGCGGCCAGCGCCAGTTCGGGGAAGACGGCGGCGGCGGTGGCGAGCTGGCCGCGCAGATGGGCGAGCGGGGGTCCGTCGGCGAGGTTGGCGGCGTAGCGCCCCTCGGGTTTCAGCACCCGGCGTACCTCGCCGAGGAATTCGGCCGAGGTGAGGTGGGCGGGGGTGCGGGCCCCGCTGAACACGTCCGCGATGACCAGGTCGGCCCAGCCGTCGGGGAATCTGCCGAGCCCTTCGCGGGCGTCGGCCGCCCGGACCCGGATGCGGGCCTGGGGGTCCAGCGGGAGATGGTCGCGGACGAACTGCGTCAGGGGCGCGTCGAGTTCGACGATCTGCTGGGTGGAACGGGGGCGGGTCGCGGCGGTGTACCGGGCGAGGG
Organism: Streptomyces globisporus C-1027; assembly: GCF_000261345.2. Taxonomy (NCBI): domain Bacteria; kingdom Bacillati; phylum Actinomycetota; class Actinomycetes; order Kitasatosporales; family Streptomycetaceae; genus Streptomyces; species Streptomyces globisporus. The sequence goes on from NZ_CP013738.1 coordinate 2,771,654, forward strand.
TGAACGCGCCGCCACCCAGGTGCAGGACGTGCAGCGGCTGGAGCGGGGGCGCGGCGAGGTCGATGATGTGGCCGAGGCGGCGCTGGTAGGCGAACGAGAGGTGTGCGAGGTCGTCGAGGTCCACGTGGGACTGCGGGGCGCCGTCGATCAGGAGCGTCCAGCCGTGCGGGCGCTCGCGGTCGGGCCGGAGCTCGGCGACGCCGCCGCCGACCGGCCGGGAGACGGCTTCGCGCTCGCCTCGGCCTGCGCCGCGTCCGGAGCCCTGGCGTTCCTGGCGGCCCTTCGCCTTCGCGCCTCCGGTGGCGGCCTTGTCCGCGCTCTTCCCCTTGGCCCGGCCCGGCGTTCCTCGACGTGCCACGTTCGCTGGTCCTTGCTGGTGGGGGCCCGGGGTCGCCGGCCTGGCGGAAGTGTGCGGAGGTGTTCCGCCCGTCCGGCCATTATGGGCTCAGCGGCAGCTATGGGCTCAGCGGCGGCTGTCGGCCGCCTCGATCAGCCGGGCCGCCTGGTCGAGGGCGGCGCGGAGCACGGCCGGGTCGGTGACCGGGGCGTCCTCGGCGGGCGGGAGCAGCCAGCCGGATCCGGAGACCGGCGGCTCGGCGGGGATGCGCAGCCCGCGGCCGTCGGTCCGCGTACAGGCGCTGCCGGGTACGTCCCAGGCGTCGGCGGTGCCCGGCGGCACGAGGAAGCCGAGGGTGTCGCAGGCCCCGTCGTGCAGGACCGGGCCGACGGCCTCCTGGTCGCCGCCGCGACGGAGGATGTCGACGGCTTCCAGGCCCTGCCGGGCCGGGACCGTGACGAGGTCCAGGGGCGGCGGGTCCGCCGGGGCGGGGGTCGTCGCGGTCGTCCGTGAGCCGGTCTCCCTGCCGAGGTGCAACAAGGGAACCCCTCCTCTCATCGCCGAACGGAGCCACACTCCGTCTCCACATGGACCAACGCCGCGGGGGCGTCAAGGGCTACGGGCCCACACCGCCGCAAAGGGTGGCAGTTCATGGCGGATCACGGGCGGTATGCCCGCTTTCGCAACGAAACGCTGTGTGTGCGCCTCGTCACAGCAGGTACGTTCATGCTCCGCCGGGACACCGGGACTCCGGGGAGGCCGGAGCGACCGGGAGGCCCGGGGACCGCCGGGTGGCACGCCCCCGGCTGCACCAGAGAGGGGCCGGACATGGCGTCGACAGGGGCAGTTCCCAACCTCGCCTTCCGTCAGCTGCGCGGACAGCGCTCCGCCGGGGAGTTCGCGGCTGCCGTCCGCAGAGCGGCCCGGGAGATCGGGGAGCAGGTCGCGTGCGACGCCCGGTACATCGGACGCGTGGAGTCCGGGGAGATCCGCTGCCCCAACTACGCCTACGAGCGCGTCTTCCTGCACATGTTCCCCGGGGCTTCCCTGACCGACCTGGGGTTCTCGGCCCGCGAGAGCGTACGGGGGCGGGGCGCCCGGGTCGTATCGGAACCCCCGCCTGCGCCCGGAGCCACGTCCCCGGGGCCGTCCCCCCGCCCCCCGTCGCCCCGCGACACCGATACCGACGACATCCCCGAGGAGAGCGACGTGCTGCGTCGCGTGTTCATGACGAGCGGCACCGCCACAGTGGCGGCCGCTTCTTTGGGTCTCGGCGGGGCGCCCGCCTCCGCCCGGGTCTCTCTGCCCACGCAGCGCCGGGTCGGCGAGGCGGAGGTGCTCGCCGTCGAGAAGGCCGTACGGGACATCCGGCTGCTGGACGACCGGCACGGCGGTGACGGGCTCTACCGGCGGGCCGCGCAGCCGCTGCGCGCGGCGTACGAGCTGCTGGACGCCGGGAGCACCGCGCGGCGCGCCACCTCGGACCGGCTGCACGCGGGCGCGGGTGAGCTGGCCATCTCGGTGGGGTGGCTGGCCCATGACTCGGGCCGCTTCGACGACGCCCGCTCGCACTACGCGGAGGCGCTGGCCACGGCGCGTCTTGCGGGGGACGCGGGGCTGGAGGCGCACGCGTTCTGCAACACGTCGTTCCTCGCCAGGGACGCGGGGCGGCCGCGCGAGGCGGTCCGGGCGGCGGAGGCCGGCCAGCGGGCCGCCCGCACGCTGGGGTCGCCCCGGCTGCTGGCGCTGCTCGCGCTCCGGGAGGCGGGGGGCCGGGCGGGGCTCGGTGACCGTACGGGGTGCGACCGCGCGATCGGGCGGGCGCGGGCGGCCTTCGACCGGGGCCCCGCGGCGGGCGACCCGGAGTGGATGAGCTTCTTCCGGGAGGCGGAGCTGGAGCTGCTGGAGGCGCAGTGCTGGTCGTCGCTGGGCGACTGGTCCCGGGCGGCGCGACACGGGCGGCGGGCGGTGGTGCTCCAGGACGCGCACTTCACCCGCAACCTCGCGCTGTACCGGGCCCAGCTCACGGGTGACCTGGCCCGGGCGGGCCGGGCGGACGAGGCGGCGGCGACGGGGCACCAGGTGCTGGATCTGCTGACCCGGGTGCAGTCGTCGCGGATCCGGGGGATGTTGGCGGGGGCGGCGCGAGCGCTGGGGCCGCGGGCCGGGGCGCCGGAGGTGTCGTCGTTCCTGACCCGCCACGGATCCGGCCCGTCCGGCGCGTAGGGCGGCGCCCCCTTCTTCAGCTCGTTCCGGGGCGCGCGAACCCGGCCTGTGGAGCGGTGCCCCCTTCCAGCCCGTCCGGCGGCGGCCACCCAGCCCGTCCGGCGTTTGAGGACGGAACCCTTCAGCCCGATCCGGGGCGCACAAATCCAGCCCGTCGAGCGGTGGCCTCGTCCAGCCCGTCCGGCGTTTGAGGACGGAACCGTTGAGCACGTTCTCGGGTGCGCATCAGGGTCTCCCCCGCCCCGGGGTCCGTGAAGTCCCCGCCCACCGGCCGCAGGGTTCCGTCCTCAATCGCCGGACGCGCTTGGGTGCGCCGGACGGGCTGGGGTGGCGCGGGCGGGCCGGGAGAGCAGGTACAGGCGCAAGAGGTGCGGGCGTGCGCAAGGGCAGCACAGGCGCAAGGGGTGCGGGCGCCCCGCGAGGTCAGCGGTCCAGGTGGCCCGTGTCGTTCCAGCGTTCCACGGCCGGGAGGCCGTACGCCCAGCCCAGGACCGACAGCGACGTCGGCTCCAGGCGGATCCGCGCGCCGAAGGACAGGTCCTCACCGAGCCAGCGGGCACCCAGAGCGCGCAGAATGTGGCCGTGGGCGAAGACCAGCACGTCCCGGTCCGCAGACCGCGCCCACGCGACGATCTCGTCCGCGCGGGCGGTGACATCGGCGACGGACTCCCCGCCCGGCACCCCGTCCCGCCAGATCAGCCAGTCGGGCCGGTCCGCCTTGATCTCGGCCGGGGTCAGCCCCTCGTACGCCCCGTAGTCCCATTCCATCAGCGCGTCCCACCGCTCCGCCCGCTCCCCGAACCCGGCGAGCTCGCAGGTCTCGGCGGCCCGGACGAGCGGGCTGGTGCGGACCTCGACGCCGGGCAGCCCCGCCCACGGCGCCCGGTGCAGCCGCTCGCCGAGCAGCTTCGCGCCCTCGCGTCCACTGTCCAGGAGCGGGATGTCCGTCCTGCCGGTGTGGTTGCCCCGGACCGACCACTGGGTCTGGCCGTGCCGGGCGAGCAGGATGCGCGGTGCCATGAAGGCTCTCCCTGGAACGCTGGTGCTGGGTTCCTCCATCATCCCGTACCGGCCCGCCAGGCAACCTCCCGGCCCCGGAGGGCGTCCCACCCTGCGCAGTCCCGGCCACGAATCGGACCACGGCGGGACCGCTGCGTACGGGACGTCCGGAAGGGGACCCCCGGGGGATGCGGTGGCACGGCGCCGCCGTACGGTTGAACGTTCGTCGTCGGCCGCATGAACATGGGGAGAGCTACCGGATGCCGCACGCCACCGCGCCGCCCGCGACCGGTCACCGGCCCCGCTGGTGGACGGAGCTGCCACTGATCGCGGTGGTGTACGCGCTGTATTCCGTGGGCCGCCTCCTGGTGCGCGGCGATGTGTCGACGGCGGTCGACAACGGCCTGGCGATCCTCCGGTTCGAACAGGCGCTGTACCTCAACGCCGAGCATCCGCTGAACCGTCTCTTCACCAGCACCCCGTCCATCGGCATACCCGCCGACTTCGCCTACGCCTCACTGCATTACGTGGTCACCCCGGCCGTCCTCGTCTGGATGTTCCGGCGCAGGTCGGCGGCGTACCGGGCGGCCCGGGTCTGGCTGATGAACTCCACGCTGCTGGGTCTGGTCGGCTTCACGCTGATGCCGACCTGTCCGCCCCGGCTGCTGGACGCGGGCCACGGCTTCGTCGACACGATGGCCCAGTACAGCGCGTACGGCTGGTGGGGCGAGGGGGCGAGCGCGCCGCGCGGGCTGAGCGGGATGACCAACCAGTACGCGGCGATGCCGAGCCTGCACGTCGGCTGGTCGCTCTGGTGCGGGATCCTGCTGTGGCGGCACGGCCGCCACCCCCTGATACGGGCGGCGGGGATCGCCTATCCGCTGATCACCACGATCGTCGTGATGGGCACCGCCAACCACTACTTCCTGGACGCCGTCGCGGGCGCGGCCGTGATGGGCCTCGGGGCCCTGCTGGTGAAGCCCGTCATCCGGTTCGCCGACGGGGTCAAGGCGCGGCTGGCCGGCGTCCTCCCCAGCAGCCTCCCCGGCGGCCGGAAGCGGGGCGGCGCGAGCACCTCCGCCGCGGCGATTCCGGCGACCGTGTCCCCGGATGTCAGTGCCGGGTGCAAGACTTCCACGGGTGAGCGAATCCCCGGCCAGCGGACCACCTCCGCAGATCCCCCCGGCACGGCAGTCGGCGGCACGGCAGCCAGAGACGCCGCCGACGCGGACGCGAGCGACGACGCTCCGGCAGCGGCTCGCTGAGCTGCGCGGCCCGTCCGTCGCACCGCATCCGCTGGACGCCAGAGCCCTGGCCGCCCTCGCCGCCAACCCCGGCTGCAAGCGGCGGGCCCTGCTCGACGGCGCCGGGGTGGACAAGGGCGTGCTGGCCACCGCGCTCGGCTCACCCGCCCCCTTCGGGCAGTCCCAGTTCGCCTTCATGCGGGGCAACGCCTTCGAGGCGAAGGTCAAGGCCGACGGCGGCGCGGAGCTGCTCCGTCTGCTGTACGAGCGCCTGGGCGGCTCCTCCCCCGCCCCGGGCCCGGACGCCGCCACGCCCGATCTGAGCGCCGCCGGTCCCGAGGGCCGCGCCGCGCGCACCGCGCTCGCCCTGCGGGAGGCCACGGCGGCGGGCGGCTGGGCGCTGCTGGACCACCCGATGCTGGCCCTGGAGGTGGCGGGCTCCCCCGCCTATCTGGAGCCGGACGCGGTGGTCGTGCATCCCGACGGCCGGTGGACGGTCGTCGAGATCAAGTCATTTCCCATGATCGACGCCTCGGCCGACGCGTCGAAGGTCGGCGCCGCCGCCCGGCAGGCCGCGGTGTACGTGCTGGCGCTGGAGCGGGTCGCGGCGGTGACGGAGGGTGCGGAGGTCGGGCAGCGAGTGCTGCTGGTCTGCCCCAAGGACTTCTCCAACCTGCCGACCGCCTCCGTCGTGGACGTACGCAAGCAGCGCGCGGTGACCCGCCGTCAGCTGACCCGGCTGACCCGGATCGAGGACATCGCGGCGGGGCTGCCGGAGGGGACGACGTTCGATCCGGCGTGCCCGTCCGAGGAGCTGGACGCGGCCGTGGCGGCGGTGCCCCCGGCGTACGCCCCGGAGTGCCTGGCCGCCTGCGAGCTGGCCTTCCACTGCCGGGCGAAGTCCCGGGCCGAGGGGGCGGTGGAGACGCTGGGCCGCAGTGTGCGCGGTGAGCTGGGCGGGCTGACGACGGTGGCCGGGGTGCTGGCCGCCGCCGCGGGCAAGGAGGGCGATCCCGCCGATCCGACGGTCGCGGCGCTGCGCCGGGCCGCCGCCCTGCGGGCCGAGGCCCTGGAGAGCGCCGCCGCCCTGCGGGCCGGGGCGCGGGGTGCCGCCTCGGTCCCGGGCGCCGGGACTCCGGAAGGCGCGGCCGCATGTCGCTGATCACCACCCTGGCCCGGCTCGAGGCCGTCGACTCCGGGCGCGCCCAGCCGCTCGCGACCGTCCGCCACCGTCATCTCACCGACCGGCCGCTGGTGCTGGTGCCGCTGACCACCGCCGGTGAGGCCGGGGCCCCGCTCGGGGCGCTGGTCGGCACGGACCGGGAGGCGCCCCGGCTGCTGGCCGTCGCCCAGCCGCGCGACCGGGACCTGCGGTTCGCGTTCCTGGCCGAGCTGGCGGAAGCGGTCCTGCCGCACATCGAGGCGTACGCGGACGTCGTCGAGCCCGCCGAACGCAACGAGACCGATCCGGCGACGGGCAAGAAGACCAAGGTCGAGGTCGAGCTGTGCACGGACGCGGGCCAGCTGATCGTGCCGAGCCGGGCGGGCGTCGAGTTCGTCCGGCTGCTGGGCCGGTCCATGCGGTTCCGCCGCACCGCCGAGGACGATCCGGACACCCCGTACCCGGCCCCGGCCCGGGTGCCGCTGCTCGGCCGCTGGCTGACGCACTACGGGGAGCGGGCCCGGGTGCCCGGCTCCTCGCTCCTGCTGGCCGCCACCGATCTGCTGAACCGGCACTGGGCGACCGGGCAGAGCAGCCTGGAGGACCAGCACCTGGGCGCGCTGCTGTCCTGGATCGACCCGCCGGCCGGCTCCTCGGGGGCCGAGGCGGCGCTGCGGGCGGAGCTGGCCCGGGACGAGGAGGGCCAGTTGCTGTGTCCCCCGGCCGGTCCGGCGACCGACCCGGACTTCGACAACCGGCTGCTCGCCCCGGCGATCGAGCGGTACGACCGGGCGCGCACGGCGCTCGCGTCCGCCGAGGACGGGCTCGCCGCGGATGCCCGCCTGGGTGAGCTGAGCGGCGCCGAGCGGGAGATCCGTTCGCTGCTGGCGCGGGTCATGCTGCCGACCTGGGACGCGGTCTGGCGCGGTCTCGACCTGCTGCGGGAGCTGCCCGAGGGGTCCCGGTCCGAGGACCGCTGGACCCGGGACCGCTGGTCGTTCACCGCGCACCGCGACCGGGTGCGCTCGGGCGAGCCGCCGCAGCCGCGCCGCGACGACGCGGTGACGGCGGCCCAGAAGCTGGCCTCCCGGGAGACCGCCCAGGCCCAGCTGGAGGCACAGGAGGCGCTGGACGATCCGCTGGTGCTGGCGGGGCGGCGGCTGGCGGGCGAGGCGTTCCTCGCCACGGTGACGGATGTCGAGATGACGTACACGGAGTCCAAGCGGCCCTCGCCGCGCCCGCTGGTCACCGTCCGCACGGACGAGCGACCGCATCTGGGCGAGCGGACGAAGGTCTACCGCTCGTTGGAGGGCAAGCCCCAGACGGCGGAGTTCGTGCGGGCCGAGGAGGAGCCGGACCAGGACGGCGACGTCCTGCTGGTGCTGCGGATCCTGGACCGGATGGGCCGGGGCAAGGAGCCCGCGCCGGGTTCGGTGCCGGAGCCCGGGGACCGGATCGCCTGGACCCTGTTCGAGCACGACCAGCGCGGCGGACCGAAGCTGCCGGACCCGGAGGAGACGCCGTGGACCCATGGCGGGCCGCCGGGCGCGGACGCCGCGACGCGTACGGAGCAACCCGACCCCGTGACCCCGGAGGACCTGCTGTGACCCCTGCCATCCGGGAGGACCTTCCGTGAGCACCGTGTTCGATCCGGGCGCGGAGGCGGCCCGTGCGACCGGCGCGATCCTCGACGACACCCTGCACGGCAGCAGCCGGGGCATCGTCGTGGACTCGCCCCCGGGCGCGGGCAAGTCGACGCTGGTGGTCCGGGCGGCCCTGGAGCTGGCCGCCGCCGGGCATCCGCTGATGGTGATCGCGCAGACGAACGCCCAGGTCGACGACCTGGTGGTGCGGCTCGCGGAGAAGGACCCGGAGCTGCCGGTGGGACGGCTGCACAGCAGCGACTCCGACCCGTACGACAAGGTCCTGGACGGCCTCGCCAACGTCACCAAGTCGGCGAAGGTGGCGGATCTGGCCGGGCTCGACGTGGTGATCTCGACGGCCGCCAAGTGGGCGCACGTGAAGAACGTGGAGCCGTGGGGGCACGCGATCGTCGACGAGGCGTACCAGATGCGCTCGGACGCGCTGCTGGCCGTGGCCGGGCTGTTCGAGCGGGCGCTGTTCGTCGGGGACCCGGGTCAGCTGGACCCGTTCTCGATCGTGGGCGCGGACCAGTGGGCGGGGCTGAGCTACGACCCCTCCGCGAGCGCGGTGTCCACGCTGCTCGCGCACAATCCGGAGCTGCCGCAGCACCGTCTGCCGGTGTCGTGGCGGCTCCCGGCGTCGGCGGCCCCGCTGGTGTCGGACGCGTTCTACCCGTACACGCCGTTCCGCAGCGGTACGGACCACGGGGACCGGAAGCTCTCCTTCGGGGTGGCGTCGGACGGGTCGGGGCCCGACCGGGTGCTGGACGAGGCGGCGGAGTCCGGGTGGGGGCTGCTGGAGCTGCCCGCCCGGCACACCCCTCGCACGGACCCCGAGGCGGTACGGGCGGTGGCCCTGGTGGTCCGGCGGCTGCTGGACCGGGGCGGCGTCGCCACCAGTGAGCGGGCGGACGAGCCGGTGCCGGTGACGGCGGACCGGGTCGCGGTCGGCACGGCCCACCGGGACCAGGCGGCCGCGGTGCGGGCGGCCCTCGCGGAGCTGGGCGTCACAGGGGTCGCGGTGGACACGGCGAACCGGCTCCAGGGCCGCGAGTTCGACGTCACGGTGGTGCTGCACCCCCTGTCGGGCCGCCCCGACGCCACGGCCTTCCACCTGGAGACGGGCCGCCTGTGCGTGCTGGCGTCCCGGCACCGGCACGCCTGCGTCGTGGTGTGCCGGGAAGGGGTGGCGGACCTGCTGGACGAGCATCCGTCCACGGAGCCGGTCCAGCTGGGCGTCACGGTGAAGTTCCCCGACGGCTGGGAGGCCAACCACGCGGTGCTGGCCCATCTCGCGGAGCACCGGGTGCGCTGGAAGCCGTAAGGGGTGGCCGGAGCTCAGGCCCTGGGGCGCTCTTGCGCGGGGTTGGACAATGGAGGGTGGCCGTCCTGGCCGTGCGAGGGAGGAACAGCACATGACAGAGTCCGAGCGGAACGAACGGCAGCGGCTGCGCCCCGCGCCCCTGCTCTTCGAGCCGTCTCAGGCCACGGCGGATCCGGAGCACTTCTTCGACCTGGAGTCGCTGGAGGACCCGCGTGAGCTGCTGGCCCGGGCGACCGAGCTGACGCAGGCCTTCCGGGCCGCGACGGACCGGTCGGTGGAGTTCCAGGCGATGGCGGCGGCGCAGCTCGCCGACCCGCGCCGGTTCGACCGGCTGACCGCGGCGGACGTCGCGGAGCGCGCGGAGTGGACCGAGGACTACGCGAAGAAGATGATCGAGTTCGGCCGCTCGCTGCTGGACTCCCCGAGAGCCTGACGTACGGGGACGGGCCGAGCCCAGGAGCCCGGGAGCCCGACCCCGTGGCCTTCGGGGCTTCCGGGGGCTCCGGGGCCGCTGGAGGCTCCGGGCCGATGCGGCCGGTGGGGCCTCCGGGGCCGGGTGGGGCCTCCGGGGCCGATGCGGCAGGTGGGGCCTCCGGGGCCGATGTGGCCGATGGGGTGGCCTGGACCGATGTGGCCGGTGGGACGGCCGGGGCAGGTGCTGCGCCGTCAGGCCGGGGGTCAGGTCCCGTGGCATATTCAGGCGGGCAAGATACCCCTCCCTCTCCTCACCTGTCCCGGTTTCCGGCAACTCTCGGAATCAGTTCCGTCACTCCCGGTAGACCTTGCTTCATGAGCGCATGGCTGAAAGACACAACGACCCTGCAGGCCGGTGCCGCCGTCGCGCACCACGGCGTCGACATCTTCGCCCTGCTCCGGGACCACTCCGGATCCCAGGCCGCCCAGGTCACGGCGGCCGGCGCCGCCTGGCTGGCCGGGGCCGCCCCCTACCCGCGCAGCACGCTCGCCCAGTGGGAGGAGCACCCCACCGCCCCCGGGGTGCTGCCCTGCGGTTCCGCTTTCGACGTGGTGAACGTACCGGCGCTGTTCGGGCGGCGGATGCTGGAGCGACTCTGGGCGGAGGGGCCCGGCTCCGGTCCGGTCGCCACGCACCGGGGCCGGATGCTGCTGTTCGCGGCCCCCGGAACGGCTCAGCGGCTGCCCTCGCTGCTCGCCTGGGAGGAGTGGGGAACCGGCGGTTCCGAGGGGTCCGGCGGCCCCGGGGAGTCGCGCGGCCCGGTGCCGCCCCTGCTCTGCCACGGCACCGGGGACGCCGTGACCGTACCGCCCCTGACCTGCACTTCGTCGGACGGTGGGCCGCGCTGGGTGGTCGCCCCCGACACCCGTACGCCGTGGCTGCCGGGTCCCGATGTGCTGCTCTGGGCCTGTGTGCGGGTGAGCCGTTCCGCGTCCTCCCGGGGCCCCGTGCCTGCGATTTTTCCTCGGGCGGATCAGGGTGCTAATGTCTACGACGTCAGCAGGCGCCGTTAGCTCAGTTGGTTAGAGCAGCTGACTCTTAATCAGCGGGTCCGGGGTTCGAGTCCCTGACGGCGCACAGACAGAAGAAGCCCCTCGCGCGAGCGGGGGGCTTCTTCGTGTGCGGGGGCCGGCGGGAAGGTGTCAGACCCCGGCGGTGATCCGGACGGTCCAGGAGCCGGACGGGGTCCGGTCGGCGACCTCGATACGGGTGGCGTCGCCCGGGACGGTGAAGGTCTCGCCGACCCCGAGCGGGGCGTCGGCCAGCGGCGGGTAGACCGAACGGTCCCAGCAGGCCCCGGTCTCCGGATGGGTGTCGACGACCTCGACGGGTCCGCCGCCGGAGGCCGTCTCGCTGCGGACGCGGTAGATCAGGATGCCCTCGGCGCAGGTGCCCCGGTCGTTGCCGGTGGCGCTGCGGGCCTCGATGGCCAGGGCGCTGTCGGTGCCGGTACGGACGACGGCGAGCCGGGTCCCGATCGAGCCGCCGGGCACCGGGGCGGCGGCGACCGGTTCCAGGGTGAGGTCGGCCGAGCCCTGGACGCAGACGACCTGCCGGCCGCCGAGCCAGCCGAGCTTCCACTTGTGCCAGCCGAACAGGTCGGGGGCGAGCCCGAACTGGCTGCCCATGACGTCCCAGTCGCCGACGTACGTGTCCCAGTCGCCCTTGCCGTCGGTGGGCCGGTGGTAGAGGTCGGCGAGGTCGAAGACGTGCCCGGTCTCGTGGGCGAGGACGTTGCGGTCGGGCGGGTGCTGCTCGAAGACCGTGACGACGCGCCGGATGTCATGGCCGTCGGCACGCAGCGGCCGGTCGAAGTTGACGACCTTCGTGGCGTCGGAGTCGACGCCGGGGGCGTCCGGATCGGCCACCAAGTAGACGACGTCGTACCGGGAGAAGTCCACGTCGTCGTCGGCGGCGGCGATGGCGTCCCGGAGGTAGGCGGTGCGCCGCTCGGCGTTCCAGTCCCGCTCTATGGCGTACCAGGTGGAGTCGCGCGGCATCTGCGTCCAGGTCCGCTGCGGGTGCGGGCGCAGGGTGAACCGGCCGTAGCTGGCCCGTTCGAAGAAGCGGGTGGTGGCGGGGAAGTGGTCGGCGGTGAGCGCCTCGGGAGTGAGCACCGGCTCGGAGTCCGGGAAGGACAGGAAGATCATGACGGCGTCGAGGCTCTGATCGGGGCGCGGGTAGGCCGCGTTCCAGGTGTTCAGGCCGAGCGAGTGGTGGGCCGCCGTCCGGGGCAGGGCGCAGGGCGTGGCGTCGCCCGTGGCGGCCCCGGCGGGGCCCGCGACGAGGGACATGGCGGCGAGCGCCAGGAGGGAGGTGGCGGCGGCGGCCAGACTGCGCAGAGGCAGCCGATCCTCTCCCCCGGGTCCGCGACGGGACGGCACATCGACCTCCGGGTGGGGAAACACGGTCCATCCCGTCCACCCTGTGCCGCTTCACCACGCCACGCCCTGTTGTGCTGCCCCACACGGGTCAGCGGTCAAAATCGCCGCCCACACCTTCACGGAACGTCACCATCAGTCGGTCCAGTCGCCCGATGCAACAGATCCGTGCAGAAATGAGCAGGACCGGGCAAACCGGAATGCCTGCTCCCGCTCACTTCCGGCCGTGCACGGTGGCCCGGACCGGACGGTGAGCTGGAACGGCCGACGCGGCACCCTCTATGCTTCACCACGCTTTCCCGCGTGGAACGGGCCCCTTCACGGGACCACCACCCGGCGGCCAGTCCGACCCCACCAGTTCACAACGACCTTCACAGCGGGAGCGAGCGGTGAGCGGAACCTCCGAAGGGCCGAGGGCCTCGGCAGGCACGGCCCCGGGCACGCCCGCCGCGCCGGTCACGGAGCGTCATGCGACGGCCCCGGCCGAGAACGGTCCCGCCCGGACCGACTCCACGCGGGCCGACTCCACGCGGGCCGATTCCGTCCGGACCGGTCCCGCCGGGGGCGACCCCGGTTCCGCCGCCTCCGAGCTGCGCGACTACCGGGCCGCGTTCAACGCCGCCACACTCCCCATGGGCGTCGTCGACGGCCGGGGCCATGTCGTGCGGGCCAACGAGGCGCTCGGCGGGCTCCTGGGCACCCCGGCGGCGGTCCTCGCCGGGCGGCAGGCGTGCGAACTGCTCGACCTCGCCGGCGACGACCGCACCTGGCACGCGTACCGCGAGGTGCTCCTCGGCCGGCGTTCCCGGTTCCGCTGCACGCGCCGGCTCAAGCACCCCGACGGGCGCTCGCTGTGGGCCGAGATCACCGTCGTACCGATGACGGGAGCCTCGGCGGCGGAGCCCGCCCGGGTGCTCCTGACGGTCGCGGACGTCAGCGACCGGCGGGAGCTCCAGGAGCGGCTGCGCCACCTCCAGATGCACGACCCGGTGACCCGGCTGCCCAACCGGACGCTGTTCTTCGAGCGCCTCGCCTCGGCCCTGGAGACCCCGCCGTACCAGGACGACTCCCTGCCGTCCCGGCAACACGCCCGGATCGGCCTCTGCTACCTGGACCTGGACGGCTTCAAGGCGATCAACGACACCCTGGGCCACCGCACCGGCGACCGGCTGCTGGCCGCCGTCGCCGCGCGGCTCACCGACTGCGCCGAGAACGACGCCTCCCGCAACGCCGGGGGCAACCGGCTGGTGGCGCGTCTGGGCGGCGACGAGTTCGCGATCCTGGTCGAGGACTCGGCCGGCACCCAGGAGCTGACCGACCTGGCCCGCTCGGTCCTCGCCGCGCTCCAGCAGCCGTTCGACCTGGCCGGACAGCGGCTCTCGGTCTCCGCTTCGATCGGCGTGGTGGAGCGGACCGCCGCGGGCACCTCGCCCACCGGTCTGATGCAGGCCGCCGACACCACGCTGTACTGGGCCAAGGCGGACGGCCGGGCCCGCTGGACCCTGTTCGACCCCGAGCGCAACGCCCACCGCATGACCCGGCAGTCCCTCTCCTCCACGCTCCGGCCCGCCGTGGAGCGCGGCGAGTTCACGCTGGAGTACCAGCCGCTCGTCGGGATGGCGGACGGGGTGCTGCGCGGCGTCGAGGCACTGGTGCGCTGGAACCACCCGCAGTTCGGGGTGCTGCCGCCGAATCGGTTCGTCCAGATCGCCGAGGAAGACGGTTCGATCGTCCAGCTCGGCCGGTGGATCCTGCGCACCGCGTGCCGCCAGGCGCGGCGCTGGGAGCTGGACCACCCGGACGAACCGCCGCTGTTCATCAGCGTCAACGTCGCCGTACGGCAGGTGTGGGACTCCGACCTGGTGGCGGACGTGGCGGAGATCCTGGCCGAGACCGGACTCGCCCCCGGGCTGCTCCAGTTGGAGCTGACCGAGTCGGCGGTGATGGGCTCCGGCGGCCGTCCGCTGAGAGCGCTCCAGGCGCTGAGCGACATGGGCGTACGGATCGCCATCGACGATTTCGGGACGGGTTATTCGAACCTCGCCTACCTCAGCCGGCTGCCCGTCTCCGTCCTGAAGCTGGACGGGGCGTTCGTGAAGGGCTTCCGGTACGAGGACGGTACGCATCCGAGCCCGGCCGACGAAACGATCGTGGAGGCCATGGTGCAGCTGGCGCACCGCCTGGGCCTGACCGTCACCGCGGAGTGCGTGGAGACGGCCGGGCAGGCGGAGCGGCTGCGGCGGATCGGCTGCGACACGGGGCAGGGGTGGCTGTACTCACGGGCCGTGGCGCCGGAGCAGATCGCCGGGCTGATCGGGTCCCGGCCGCTGGAGGGCTGAGGCCCCGGGGCGATCGGTACCGCCACCGCCCGCCCGGGACCCCGCACGGTCTACGGAGCGGTCGGCAGGCCGTACGCGTCCGCGATCAGGCCGTAGCTGCGCAGCCGGGCGTCCCCGCCGTGCGCGTTGGCGGTGATCATCAGCTCGTCGGCGCCGGTGCGCTTGGCCAGGTCGTCCAGGCCGGTGCGCACCTCGTCGGCGGTGCCGTGGATGACGTTGGCGAGCCAGCCGTCGACGAACTCCCGCTCCATCGGGGAGAAGTCGTACGCCTCGGCCTCCTGAGGGCTCGGGATCAGCCCGGGGCGGCCGGTGCGCAGCCGGACCATGGACAGGGCCCCGGTGAGCACCTGGCGGCGGGCCTCGCGCTCGTCGTCGGCGGCCAGCGCCGAGACCCCGATCAGGGCGTACGGGGCGTCCAGCACGGCGGAGGGCCGGAAGGACTCGCGGTACAGGTCGAGCGCCGGGATGGTGTTCTGCGCCGAGAAGTGGTGCGCGAAGGCGAACGGCAGCCCCAGCGTCCCGGCCAGCCGCGCGCTGAAGCCGGAGGAGCCCAGGAGCCAGACGGGCGGCCGGTGGGCGGACTGCACCCCGCCGGGCGACGTCGCCTGCACCGGGCCCGGTACGGCATGGATCCGGGCGTACGGGTGGCCGTCCGGGAAGTCGTCGTCCAGGAAGCGGATCAGCTCCATGAGCTGCTGCGGGAAGTCGTCCGCGCCCTCGTTCAGCCGGTCGCTGCGCCGCAGCGCCGCCGCCGTCGCGCCGTCCGTGCCGGGGGCGCGGCCGAGGCCGAGGTCGACGCGGCCCGGGGCCATCGCCTCCAGGGTGCCGAACTGCTCGGCGATCACCAGCGGGGCGTGGTTGGGCAGCATGACCCCGCCGGAGCCGAGGCGGATGCGCTCGGTGTGGGCGGCGATGTGCGCGAGGATCACGGCCGGGGAGGACGAGGCGACCCCGGGCATGGAGTGGTGCTCGGCGACCCAGAAGCGGTGGAAGCCGCGGCTCTCGGTGAGCTTCGCGATCTCCACACTCGTGCGCAGGGCCTGGGTCGCGGTGCGGCCCTGCCCCACGGTGACCAGGTCGAGGACGGACAGCGGAACGGTGCCCGTCCCGGCTGCGGCGCCCCGGATCCCGTCGCCGTCGGCCGCCCGGCCGCTCGTGTCGCCGCTGGTCTCGTCGCCTCGGATGTCGTCCACGTGTCGGCCTCTCCCGGTGCTGCTGTCGTACGTCTGCGTATCGGAGGGACAACAGGAGGGCGACTCCGTTTTATTCCCGGACGATGGTCCCGACGGGTCCGGGCCGGCTCGGCAGGCTCCCGGCGGACCAGGTCGCGGGCCGCGCGCTACTCCCGTACCTCGATGCCCTTCGGCTCCAGCTTCCCCAGCACCGGCTCGCGGCTGGCGAACAGGGTGCCGAGCGTGGGCGCCCAGGTCCGGCGGTCGGCGAGGCGCAGCCCCTCCCAGACGGTGACCTGGTTGGCGGTGAGCACGGGCTTGCCGAGCAGCTCCTCCAGCTCGGGGATGAACGCGGTGGTGTGCAGGGAGGTGTCCGGGACCAGCACCACCTCGGCGTCCGGGTGGTCCGCCTCGCGCACCAGCCGCTTCACCTCGTCCGGGCCCCAGGATCCGGCCTCGGCCGACGAGGCGGCCCCGCCGGACGCGGCGGCCACCACCTCGACGCCCGCCGACGCCAGGAAGTCGGCGAAGAGCCCGGTGACGTCGTCCGGATAGGGCGCGGCGACGGCGACCCGGCGGGCGCCCAGCTCCCGTACCGCGTGGCCGAAGCCGATGGAGGTGCTGGAGGCGGGCAGTCCGGCCGCCCGGGCGAGCGTGGCGATCTGCTCGTGGGCGCCCTCCCAGCCCAGCCCGAAGCTGCCGCCGCTGGAGGCCCAGATCAGCGCCTCGGCCCCGGCGAGGCGCAGCTCCTCGACGCCCTCGGCGATCCGGTCGGGGTCGCCCTGCTCGCGCAGCGCGTCGGCGCGGTAGACGTCCTCGCCGGTCTCGGTGGAGAACAGGGGCAGCCGGATGTCGGTGTCGAGCAGGATCTCGGTCCGTGGGAAGTCGTCCTCGGCGGCGTGGCCCGGGTAGAGAAGTCCTACGGTCGTCATGTCCACCCTTCCTTGTGCGTCGACGGCTCGCCGCGCGGCCGTCGGATCCCCTCACGGGATCGCGGCGGGCGGCCCGTCACGGGGCCGCGGCGCCTTCCGGACGCTCCGGCGGCCGTGACCGCGCGACCGGTCACTCTTGCCCCGGCTTGTTCCCAGTATTCCCCCGGGCGGTCGCCGGGGCGCGCGGCCGGGCGTCGTTGACGCGGCGATGACCGGCTGCGAGCGTGGGCGGTCGATCTTGTCCGTTCCGTCGCGGAGGGCCGACCACCCATGCCGGATCCCGTCCTGCTCGTCCTCGACGCCGAGCCCTCCCCGCGGCTCGGCCGGCTCACCGGCCGGGTGGAGGTGCGGTACGCGGACGCCGCCACGCTCGCCGAGCGGCTGCCGGCCGCCGATGTGCTGCTGGTGTGGGACTTCGCGTCGGACGCCGTACGGGACGCCTGGCCGGGCCCCGGGCGGCGGCCGCGCTGGGTGCACACGGCGAGCGCGGGCGTGGACCGGCTGCTCTGCCCGGAGCTGGTCGCCTCCGACACCGTCCTGACCAACGCGCGGGGTGTCTTCGAACGGCCGGTCGCGGAGTACGTGGCGGGGCTGGTGCTGGCAATGGCCAAGGACCTCCCCGGCACCCTGGAGCTGCAACGGGAGCGGCGCTGGCACCACCGCGAGGGGCAGCGGGTCGCCGGGGCGCGGGCGGTGGTCGTCGGCGCGGGCCCCATCGGCCGGGAGATCACCCGGCTCCTGCACGGTCTGGGGGTCACGGTGGCCCTGGTGGGGCGGACCGCCCGGCGCACCATCCACGGGGCGGAGGATCTGGACCGGCTGGCGGCGCGGGCGGACTGGGTGATCGCGGCGGCCCCGCTGACCGACGCGACGCGCGGGATGTTCGACTCCCGCTTCTTCGGTCTGCTCCAGCCGTCGGCGCGGTTCATCAACGTGGGGCGCGGGGCGAGCGTGGTGCAGGCCGACCTGGTGGACGCGTTGAACCGCCGCTGGTTCGCGGGCGCGGCGCTCGATGTGTTCGAGAACGAACCACTGGGCGCGGACAGCCCGTTGTGGGACGTACCGGGGCTGCTGGTCTCACCGCACCTGAGCGGGGACACGGCGGGGTGGCGCGACCGGCTGGGCGAGCAGTTCGTCGCGCTGTACGAACGATGGGCGCGGGGCGAGGCGTTGCCCAACGTCGTCGACAAGGAACGCGGTTACGTCCCCTCCGCCGACCTCGACGGACTCGACGGGACCGGCGAGCCCGGCGACCTCAACGGGTGAGCGGCGCGGCCCGGACGACGAACGCCTCGATGGCCTCCCTCGCCGCGGCGTCCAGCGTCTCGTGCTCGTCCCGGTCCTGGGCGGTCGAGACGTCCCGCGTGCACCGGTAGGCCTCTTCCGCGGCGGCGACCACTTCAGGGTCGTCGGTGAGCAGTTTGACCCGGTAGAGCACCTGCCGGGTGGCGGTGCGCAGGCGGTGGGCCTCGTCGCGCGCCTCGACGAACGCTTCGGAGCCAGGGCTCTGCCGCATGCGGTACCAGCGGCCCGCCTGCCCGTGCCGGTACTCCTCCGCCGCGGCGGCGAACGAGCTGTAGGTGGCGGTGCGTTCCTGCCGGAGCGCCTCCGACCGGGAGAACCTCTCCGTGCGCGCGGCGGTGAGGCGTTGGAAGAGGTACGTGAGCACGGCCCCCAGGAGCGTGCCCCCGACCGCCACGACGCTTGTCCATAGGGCAACCATGGCGCCAGCTGATCACAGAAATGACTGACATGGAGTCATGAATTCTCCGTGACGGGGGAACACGCCCCGGGCATCCCTGGTCGCCCTCCGCCCTGTTCGGGCACGGGAAGGTCACCTTCCGGCCACTGTTGGGTTACATGCCTCCGGCTACCCGCATAGACGTACGGGATCGGGCAGGCGCTCACCCTGTCCGGACTGTTCGACCTCCAGGAGATTGCGAACCATGGCTGAATTCCCGAACCTGTCCCGCCGGGGTTTCCTCAACGGAACGGCGGCCGTGGGCGGCCTCCTCGTCGTGCCCGGCCTCCTCACCGCGTGCAGCAAGACCGACGCCGGCTCCGCGACGGGCGAGGGTGCTCTGGAGAAGCTCCGCAAGCAGGGCTTCGTGCGGGTGGCGTACGCGAATGAGGCCCCGTACGGCTACCTGGAGGGCAAGGAACTCAAGGGCGAGGCCCCGACGCTGCACCGGGAGATCTTCAAGGCGCTCGGGGTGGACGAGCTGAAGCCGACGCTCTCCGAGTGGGACGGGCTGATCCCGGGGCTCCAGGCCGGCAAGTACGACGTGGTCAGCGCGGGCATGGCCATCACCCCGGAGCGCTGCGGCAACGCGATCTTCTCCGAGCCGGAGTTCATCTCGCCGACCGCGCTGATGGTGAAGAAGGGCAACCCGAAGAAGCTCACCGACCTGGCCTCCGCGAAGGAGGCAGGGGTCACCATCGGCGTGATGTCCGGTGCGGTCGAGGGGAGTTACGCCAAGGGCGCGGGCATCGCCGAGGGCAAGATCAAGACGCTGCAGAAGCCGCAGGACGGGGCGGACGCCGTCAAGGGCGGCCGGATCGACGCCTTCCTGCTCACCGGTATCTCGCTGCGCTGGCTGGCGAAGACCAACCCGGACACCGAGGTCACCGAGCCGTTCGTGCCCCAGATCGACGGCAACGCGCAGTTCTCGCCGGGGGGCGCGGTGTTCCGCAAGGGCAACGAGGATCTGCGGGACTCCTTCAACCGTGAGCTGAAGAAGATCGTCTCCGACCGCTCGCGCTATGTGCAGCTGCTGGAGCCGTACGGCTTCGGGGAGTCGGAGATCCCGCCGGAGGACCTGAAGACGGCGGATCTGTGCAAGGGCTGACGGGGCGGGCGGGCGCGCGCGCATGAGTGACTTCTTCTCCCTCCTCGTCGAGGAGTTCCCCCGCGTCCGCTCGGGCCTGTGGGTGACGCTCCAGGCCACGGTCCTGGGCGCGCTGCTGGCCGGGGTGCTGGCGTTCGCGCTGGGCCTGATGGCGGGCAGCCGGCTGCTTCTGGCGCGCGGGTTCTCCCGGGTGGTCGTGGAGTTCTTCCGGGGCACCTCGCTCTACGTCCAGCTGTTCTGGCTCTACTACGCGATGCCGCTGCTGACCGGCTACGAAATGGAGCCGCTGATCTGCGGGGTGGTCGCCTTCGGCCTCAACTTCGGCGCGTACGGGGTCGAAGTGGTGCGGGGTGCCATCAACTCCGTACCGCGCGGCCAGTACGAGGCGGCGATCGCCCTCAACCTGAGCCCCACCAGGCGGCTGTGGAAGGTGATCCTGCCGCAGGCCTGGGTGCAGATGATCCCGAGCTTCACCAACCTGCTGATCCAGCTGCTGAAGGCGACCCCGCTGCTGTGGCTGCTCTCGGCCGCCGATCTGATGACGGTGGTCCAGCAGCTGCGCGACCGCACCGGTGAGACGGTGACCGCCTACCTGACCTTGCTGGCCGTCTACTTCGTGCTGGCGTACGCCCTGACGATGCTGATGAATCTGCTGGAGCGGAGCGCCAAGCGGCGGCTCGGCCTGGACACCGGCGCGAAGAGCCTGTTCAAGAGCCGCAGTGCGTCCACCGCCGCCGTGGGAGGTGCCCGGTGAACGGTTTCGACTGGAATGCCGTCAGGGAGTCCCTGCCCGACCTGCTGAACGGGTTCAAGATCACCCTGCTCGCGACCGTCCTGGGCACCCTGGTGGCGGCCGTGCTGGGGCTGGTCGTCGCGATGGCCGGGCGGGCGCCCAGCCGGTTCGTGACCGTCCCGGTGCGCCTCGTCACGGAGTTCGTCCGCTCCACCCCGCTGCTCGTGCAACTGGTCGGCGCGGCGGCCCTGTTCAACACGGTGGAGCCGCTGTACATCGGCATCGCGGTGCTGGGGATCCACTACGCCGCGTACACCTCCGAGGTCTACCGGGCCGGGATCGACGGGGTGCCGAAGGGCCAGTGGGAGGCGTGCCGCGCGCTGTCGCTGTCGCCCCGGCGGACCTGGCAGGCCGTGATCCTGCCGCAGGCGGTGCGCAATGTGCTGCCCGCGCTCGGGAACTACGCGATCTCGATGTTCAAGGAGACACCGTTCCTCGCCGTGATCACGGTGCAGGAGATGGTCTTCGAGGCCCGGAAGTACGGGGCCGACAACTTCGCGTACACCGAGGTGTTCACCCTCGCCGGCCTGATCTTCCTGGTCGCGAGCTACCCCACGTCGCTGTTGATGAGAAAGCTGGAGAAGCGCCTTGGCCACTGAACCCCTCCCCCTGCAGAAGACGGATTCGCCCGGGCCGGCCGCCGCTCCCGAGGACGCCGCCCCCGCCACGGCCCGTACGGGCGAGCCGCTGGTCCGGTTCGACAAGGTGGTCAAGCGCTACGGCGACCATGTGGTCCTGGACGAGCTGGACTTCACCGTGGACCGCGGCGAGCACGTCACCCTGATCGGGCCCAGCGGTTCGGGCAAGACCACGATCCTGCGGCTGCTGATGACGCTGGAGAAGGTCAGCGGCGGGGTGATCTGGGTCGACGGCGCCCCGCTGACCCACCTACGCACGCCGGACGGTTCGCTGAAGCCGGCGGGCGAGAAGCAGCTGCGCGCGTCCCGGAAGAAGATCGGGATGGTCTTCCAGCAGTTCAACCTCTTCCCGAACATGAAGGTGATCGAGAACATCACCGAGGCCCCGGTCAGCGTGCTCGGCCAGAGCCGCGAGGCGGCGGAGACCCGGGCCCGGGAGCTGCTCGACCTGGTCGGGCTCTCGGCGAAGGTCGACGCCCACCCCTCACAGCTCTCCGGCGGCCAGCAGCAGCGGGTGGCGATCGCGCGGGCGCTGGCGATGGAGCCGGAGATCCTGCTCCTGGACGAGGTGACCTCCGCGCTCGACCCGGAGCTGGTGGCCGGGGTGCTGGAGCTGCTCGGCGACATCGCCCGCAACACCGACATCACCATGCTCTGCGTCACCCACGAGATGAACTTCGCCCGGGACGTCTCGGAGAAGGTCCTGATGTTCGACGCGGGACGGGTCGTGGAGTCCGGATCCCCGGAAAAAATCTTCTCGGATCCCTCGCACGAACGTACGCGCGAGTTCCTCAACGCGGTGCTGTGACCTCGCAGTTGACATGCCGCCCATGACAGTGGCATATGCCAGACGGGTGCGCCCCAGATGACAGCTCCGGGGCGCCCCTACTGACTCGTCAACTGCCGCCCCGCGGGGGCCTTCCGACGGCTATCGTGGGGCGAAAGCTTGCGGTCACAACCTGGTAGGGGGACACCGTGGCGTTGAAGCCCGAGCCGACGGCGCCGTTCCACTCGGTGCAGTACGCCCTGCGCGTGCTCGAATCGGTCTCCAAGCACGGCAACGGGGTGACCGATGCCCAGATCTCCCGCGAGACGGGACTGCCGACCGGCCACCTCGCCTCCCTCCTGCTCACCCTGCGCCGCGAGGGCTATGTGGAGCAGGTCAGCGACGGCGCGTACGTCATCGGCGCATCCCTGCTGCTGCTCGGCTCCGGGGCGGCCCGCCGCCAGGCCCTGGAGGACCGCCTCCAGCTCACCCTGTCCGAGCTGCGCGACTCCGTCGGCGCGGCCGTCTACCTCAGCCGGTATGTGGACGGCGAGGTCAGCGTGACCCAGGTCGCGGACGGACCGCTCACCCCCGCGGTCAACGAGTGGGTGGACTTCCGCTCCTCGGCGCACGCCAGCGCGGTCGGCAAGTGCCTGCTGGCCCAGCTCGACCACGACGGGCGGCGCGACCACATCTCCCGGCACCGGACGGCCCGGCTCACCTCGCGGACGATCACCGACGAGAAGATCCTCTTCTCCCAGCTGGACGCCCAGTCCGCCACGGTCCCGGTGCTGGATCTCCAGGAGTACGCGGTGGGCACCGTCTGCGCGGCCGTACCGCTGACGGCCGGCGCCGCCGCGGGCTGCCTTGCCCTGTCGCTGCCGATCGAGGACGCGCACCGCCTGCGGTCGGCGGCCGAGACGCTGAGCCGCCGGGCGGCGCCGGTCCTGCTGTCGCTGGCGCTGTAGCGGCCGGAGGGGCCCCGGACGGGCTGGTCATCAGCACCCCTCCGGACCAGGTATTATTTTCGAGTCAGCAGGCGCCGTTAGCTCAGTTGGTTAGAGCAGCTGACTCTTAATCAGCGGGTCCGGGGTTCGAGTCCCTGACGGCGCACGACACGGGGTGGCGGTCTTCTTCGCGAAGGCCGCCACGTCGCTTTTCCGGGGTACGGCTCACAGCGCCCTGCCGTGCTCCTCGTACTGCTCCAGCAGGGCCGCGAGCCCCGCCGCGTCCAGCGGCACATACGTCCCGTCGCCGTCCCGGTCCCACCAGACCGGGTCCGGGCAGCGGAAGCCCTCCCGGCGCAGGGCCACCCGGTGGATCTTGTTCGTCGCGGTGACCGGCATCCGGTCGAGGATCCGGATGAACCGGGGCGCCATCTTCGTCCCCAGGTCCGGCTGGGCGCGCAGGAACGCGGCGAAGGCCGCCGGGTCGAAGGCCGCGCCCGCCCGGAGCGCGAGGGCGGCCATCACCTGGTCGCCGGTGACCGGGTCCGGGACGGCGTGAACGGCGACGGCAGCCGCGTCCTCCCAGCGGGCCAGGATGTTCTCGATCGTCGCGGCGGCCAGGTTCTCACTGTCGACGCGGAGCCGGTCGTCGGCGCGGCCCGCGAAGTGGAGGAAGCCCTCGGCGTCCCGGTAGAAGAGGTCCCCGGTCCAGTACCAGCCGCGCCGGGCCCGTTCCGCGTCCGCCGCCGGGTTGCGCCAGTAGCCCTCGAAGGGTGTCGGGCCCCGGTTGACCAGCTCGCCGATGGCCTCGTCCCCGTTGAGCAGCCGCCCGCCCGGGCCGAACCGGGCCGGGGGCCGTTCCTCGCCGCTCTCCGGGTCGACGACGGCGAGGTCGTCGCCCGGGGCGGCCCGGCCGATCGCGCCCGGCGGGGTGCCCGGGGTGTGCTGGATCGCCGCGCCGCCCTCGGAGGAGCCGTACCCCTCCACCAGCCGCACCCCGAACCGCTCCCGGAACCGGGCCGCGTCCACCGCCCCGGCCTCGGTGCCGAAGCCCAGGCGCAGCGGGTGGTCCCGGTCGTCGGGGCGCTCGGGGGTGGCCAGCAGGTACTGCACGGCGCGCCCCACGTAGGTGAAGTACGTCGCCCCGTAGCCGCGTACGTCGTCGAGGAAGGCGGAGGCGGAGAAGCGGGGGCGGAGCGCTATGGCGGCCCCGGCGGCGAGGGCGGGGGCCCAGTCGGCGAGGACGGCGTTGCCGTGGAACATCGGCATGCAGATGTAGTGGGTGTCGGAGGGCCTGACGCCGAAGTGCCCGGCGAGGGAGGCGCCCGCTCCGGCGAGCCGGCCCTGGGTGCAGATCGCGGCCTTGGGCGCGCCGGTGGAGCCGGAGGTGAAGTAGAGCAGCATGCGGCTGCCGGGGCCGACGGGGGCGAGCCGGGCGTCGCCGGGGCGTGCGCCCGCGTACGGGGCGAGCAGGGCGGCGTACGCCTCGGTGTCGGTGACCAGGACCCGCACGCCGGGCAGCTCCAGACCGTCGAGGAGCGGCAGGTGGGCGCGCTCGGTGATCAGGAGGGGGGCTTCGATGTGCAGGATGTCGCGGGCCAGCTCGGGGCCGCGCCGGGTGGGGTTGATCCCCGCGACGGCGGCCCCGGCCAGGGCCGCCGCGCTGAGCCACAGCGGGAACTCAGGGGTGTTGTCGAGCAGTACGCCGAGATGCGGTTCGCCGCCGCGTGGCAGCAGATCCGCGAGGAGCGCCGCCCGTGCGGCGGCGCCCTCGACCACCTGGTGATGACTGAGCACGGTGGGGCCGTGCTTCAGGGCGGGCCGGTGGTCACCCCATTGACGTCGTACGAGCTCCGCGACGGTGCCGGTACTCCTCATGGCGCCGCACGATAACTGATGAAGCGTCAGAACTTAACGTCGGAGCAGGCGTAGAACGCGTTGGTGGTGTCCGCGACGTTCCACACGGCGAGGATGATGTGCTTGCCGGTCTTCTGGGTGGGGATCGTGCCCTGGTGGGTCAGGGTGGCCGGCGGCTGCTGGTTGCCGTAGGGCACGGTCATGAAGGGCTGCGATTCGAGTGCGGCCCGGGTGAGCGGCTTGGTGGAGTCCCAGCCGTTCTTGGTGATGTAGTAGCGGAAGTCGCTGGTGGAGTGGCGGGCGGTGAACTGCCAGCGGAAGCTGTAGCCCTGTCCGCCGGTGACCTGCGTGGCGGGCCAGTTGCCGCCTCTGGGGTCGTCGAGCTGGGCGAACTGCCCGTTGCCGCCGGAGCAGATCTTGCCGTCCGCCGGTCCTGCCGCCGGGAAGCCCTTGGGGCCCTCGACGCTCTGCGGCTCCCACTGGATGTTGCCGCAGCCGCTCACCGTGCCGTTGGCACAGAGCTTCTGACGGCTGATCGGGGAGTCCGTGTAGCCGTGGCTGCTGGCGGTGTTGGTCGCGAGCACCGAAACGCCCGCTATCGCCAGGCCGATCACGGCCGCGCTTGCCTTTTTCCGCATGGGCTGTCGCTCCTCTAGAACGTGGGGGAGGTTCCATGAGCATTGCTCGACTGCTGCGCGCTTGGTACGGAGTGCTGTGCGTGACGCGGTGCTGCGGTCTAGACCAAGTCTTAGATTATTGACGCGACGTGAACATGTCCAGACCAATGAGCGTCGTATTCCGGCGGCCCTCCCGGGCCGCCCCGGAACCTCCCCCAGGCCCTCAGGCCCCGTCCCCTCCCCCGCTGCGGCCGGTGTAGAAGGCAACCGTCAAGTCCTTGACGAGCGCCTTGCGTTCGTAGTCGTCGAGCTCGACGATGCCGCGCGTGGTGAGCCGGTTGACGGTGTCGTCGACCGCGTCCACCACGGAGGTGAGCACGCTGTCGCGGTGCTTGGAGTCGATCGCGGCGATCCGCCGCCGCTGCATGGCCGCGGCGACCTCGGGGGCGTACTCGATGCCGGTCGGCTGCGCGGAGTACACCTCGACGCCGACCGGTTCGCAGTCCGCCTTCAGCATCCGGGTCAGGGCGTCGCCGACCGCCTCCGCGTCGCGCAGGGTCGGGGCGTCCTCGTGGAACGCGTCGGCGGGCAGCTGCGAGAGGACCCGGGCCATCGCGGCCTCGACCTGGGCGCTCAGGTACGCCTCGTGGTCCTCGATGCCGAGGACGGCCCGGACGGTGTCCTCGATCCGCCACACCACGAGGACGACCACGCGCAGGGCGGTGCCGTTCGCGTCGACGGCGGGCAGCGGTTCGCTGCGCCAGTGCCGCAGGCGTACGTCGACGCGGCGGCGCAGCAGGAGGGGTGAGACCCAGACGAGGCCGGTGCGGCGGACGCTGCCCCGGTAGTCGCCGAACAGCGTCAGCACCCACGCGTATCCGACCCGGCCCCGGCCGAGGCCGCCGAGCGCGAGGAGCACGGCGGTGGCGAGGAGGGCGAGGGCGGCCCAGGCGCCGACGCCGATGCCGAGGTCGGGCCGGGGGGTGAGGCCGACGGCGCTCTGCCAGCCGGCGGGCAGCACGCCGCGCCACCACAGGACGGCCAGCGCGCCCGCGGTTCCGGCGGCCCCGGCGAGGAGGGCGGCGTAGCCGGACAGGGCGGGTCCGGGCCGCTCGGAGAGACGGGGGTCGGCGACCGGGGCGGGCCGGGTGGAGGGCCGTACCCGCGCCTGCGGCGAGCGCGGCACGGGGGGCCGCCGGGTGGCGGGTGCGCGGTCCCCGGCGGGCCGGTGGACGACGGCCCCGGGCCCGGGCAGCGCCGCCGTGCCGTCGGCCGGCTCCTGGTCGTCCCGGAAGAGGAGGTGTACGGGGATGGAGGCGGTGGTCTCGTTGGCGATGACGGACTGGCGGCGGCCCGGGTTCGGGGAGGTAGCGGTGGTCGCGGTCGCCGAGGCGGTGGCGGCGGCCGGGGCGGCCGTGGGCGCGGGCACGGAGAAGGTGGCCGAGGCGGCCCGGTCGCCGGGGGCCAGGTCGAGGACGAGGTCCAGCTCGGTGTCGGGCCCTGCGTCGCCCCGGCTCTCACGCTTGGGGCTTTCGGGCTCGGCCCCGTAGGAGGGATGCGGGGTCCACTCCGCCGAGGGTTCCGTCCTCAGACGCCGGACGGGCTTGAGATGGAGGTTCCCGTCGAGGGGGGCGGGGCGGGCGGGGGCGGGGCCGTCGGTGGCCGGGCTCGCGGGGGTGCGGGCCGGGCCATCAGCGGCGGGGCGGGGGGAGGCGGGGCCGTCGGTGGCCGGGCGGCCAGAGGCGGAGCCACGACCGTCGGCGGACGGACGGCCGGAGCCACGGCCATCGGCGGCCGAGCTCGCAAGGGTGGAGGCCGGGCCGTCAGCGGCGGCGCGGGCCGGGACCGGACCACGGACATCAGCGGCCGAGCGGGCAGAGGCCGGGGCCGGCCCGTCGGCGCCGGGGCGCGCAGAGAGGGGAGCGGGCCCATCGGGGGCCGGACGGCCGGAGCCGGAGCCACGGCCTTCGGCGCCGGGGCGCTCGGATGCGGGGGCCGGCCCGTCAGCGGCCGGGCGCCCGGGGGTGGAGGCCGGGCGGCCGGCGGCCGGCCCCTCCGGGGC
This sequence comes from Streptomyces globisporus C-1027, assembly GCF_000261345.2. Taxonomy (NCBI): domain Bacteria; kingdom Bacillati; phylum Actinomycetota; class Actinomycetes; order Kitasatosporales; family Streptomycetaceae; genus Streptomyces; species Streptomyces globisporus. Next base: position 2,798,417 of record NZ_CP013738.1, read on the forward strand.
AAGGAGGTCAGGAGCGGGGCGGTCCGGGACCGGCTCCAGGTGCAGGCTCACGTCCGGGGACTCCGGGGCGATGGTCCGGGGCGGCGCGGACGGAGCCTTGTCGCCCCCGGGGGGCGACGCCTTGCCACCCCCCGGCACTCGCACGGGCTCGCCCCCCGGCACCCGAGCAGGGTCGGCGCCCGGCCCACGCGCAGGGTCGGCGCCCGGCCCACGCGCAGGGTCGCCCCCCGGCCCACGCGCAGGGTCGCCCCCCGGCCCACGCGTAGGCTCGCCCCCCGGCCCACGTACAGGCTCGGCGTCCGGCGGCGGGGTCCGGTCGGTCACCGGGCGGAACAGCGGGGGCGGGGTGCTGCCCGCGCCACGCCTCGCCGGCGCGGGCGCAGGCTCCGCCTCCGGCGGCGGGGTCCCGTCGGTCACCGGGCGGAACAGCGGCGGCGGGGTGCCGCCCCCGCCACCCCCCTCCGAGAGCGCGGGACCGGGCTCGGCGTCCCGCCGTGGGGGCACCGGGCCGAACAGCGGCGGCGGCGTCCCCCTGCCCGGTGGGGCGAAGAGGGACGGGGGGAGCTGGTCGTCCAGGTTGTCCGGGGTGTGGGGGGTGTGGTCGTTGTCGGTGGTCACCGGTTCCCTGTTCCTTTCCGTCACGTCGTGCGTGGGCGTCACGCGAAGAGCCGGCGCCAGGTCTCCGGCCCCGGATAACCGTCGGCCGCACCGCCGCGCCAGCCCTGGGCCCGCTGGAACGCCTCGACGTTCCGGCGGTCGGCCTCGGTCCAGAGCGGGCTGGGGCCCGACACGTAGTGCTTGCCGTATCCCTTCTTCACCAACTGTTTGCCGAGCCGGTCGACATGGCTGTTGGACTGACCCGGCTTGAAATAGCCGCGTCCGGGGAACGCGACCGCCGTATTCGGGCTGCCGCCCGCTCCGGCGGCCGGAATGTCGCGGCCGCCGCCGGAGGTCAGCAGTCGCCAGGTGTGCGGGCCGGGCAGGCCGTCGGCCTCCTTGCCCTTCCAGCCCTGGGCCTGCTGGAACGCCTGGGTCGCACGCTTGTCCGCCGTTCCCCACACGGGCCCGGGGCCGACCGCGTAGAACCGCTTGCCGCCCCGCTGCACCAGCATCTGGCCGAGCTGGGTGACGTACTTGTTGTTCGCGCCGGGGCCGAACTGCTTGGCCCCGGGGAAGGCGGTGGAGGACCCGGAGCCGGGCGATCCGCCGGTGACCCCCTTGTAGCGGTAGGCGACGTAACGGTCGGAGTTGTTCCAGTACGCCAGGGGCGTCGTCTGCTTCCGGGTCTGCGGGCGCGCCTGCTCGTAGGCGACGTACTGGGTGCGCGCGGAGTTCGCCCAGCCGCCGAAGATCGTGACGTGCGAGCCCTTGGCCGGGTCGGCCGGGTTGTGGAAGAGGAGGATGTCGCCGGGCTGGAGGTCGGCGCGGGCGATCCGGGTGCCGTACGCGGCGAGGCTGCCGGTCCACTCGTTGGTGCCGAGGTTCCAGGCCATCGACACGAAGCCGGAGCAGTCCTGGCGGTACCCGTCGGACCAGTACTTCTCCATGCTGTACGGGACCTTCGCGCTCACCCACCGCTGCGCCCGGTCGAGGATGGCGGACCGGGTCGTCCTGGGCGCCGCCGCTCCGGCCGACGGCGGGCCCGAGGCGCCGGTGCCCCGCAGCGGTCCCTTCTCGCCCTGCGGGTGGGCGGCGGACGGCTCCGGGTCCGCTCCGTCGTCGGCGCGCGGGACCCCGGGGGCGTGACCCGCGGCGGCCGCCGCGCCCGCGGCCCCGCAGGAGAGGACCACCCCGGCGGCCGTGGCCAGCACCAGGGCGCGCCGTGCGCCGTGCGCGGCGGGATGGCCGCCGCGCCGCACCGGCAGGGCCCGTGCGGCGGAGCGCCGCCGCACAGCGCACCCCGCGCATCCGCAGTCGATGGCGGGTTCGTACTCCTCGAAGACCGGAACAGACATGCGATTCCCCTCCGCACTCGTCATTCGTCAAGATCTTTGGGCGCAGCCGCAACGGACGTCGGCGTCTTAACTCTCCTGACATATCGCATTTTGACGGAACAAAGGAAAAAAACGACTATCCGACGGGGCGTGGCGGCCGGTAAATGGTTCGGAGCACCCCGGCGCGTCCGGTAGAGTTCTCCAGGTCAGCAGGCGCCGTTAGCTCAGTTGGTTAGAGCAGCTGACTCTTAATCAGCGGGTCCGGGGTTCGAGTCCCTGACGGCGCACGCACAGTCAAAGCCCTCTCACGTTCCGTGAGGGGGCTTTGATCATTCCCCGTCCGGCATCCGGTGACACCCGGGGGCGCGAGCGCGCATCCGCGCTTCGTCACACCCTCTCCACAACCTGGGTTCAAATCGTGCGTATGACCGGCAAACAGTCCGTTTCACCCTTGCGATCGCCTTCGGTGTCGGACAATCTGTCTGGGGGCCGTCGGCCCCAAGGGGGCTGCTGATCCATACAGTTGGCACAGCAGAGCGTGACGTTCCGGTTATCCGTTCCGCGGGGTGGGGGTCCCGCTCGGGGGCGGACACCGAGAGGGCATCATGCAACCGGAAGGCTGCCCATCCATGTCTGTGGGGACGGTGGCTTGCCACCGTGTGCGCGCCCGGTGAAGAACGGAGCCGACCGCGCACGACGAGAGAGACCGAACAGTCACGCACCACCATGCGTGCGGGGGGATGTACCCATGACGTCGACGCCGCCAGGCGACCGGCAGGAGAACGACGCTTCCCGGACGACGCAGCTCCGGATACTGCCGAGGGCAGGCGCGGCGCGGCGGCGTGCCAAGAAAGAGCTGCCCCGCTACGACTACGAGCACTACAGCCGGCTCGCCGGACCGCTGACGCAGCCCCCCGCGGGCAAGCCGTACAAGGTCCAGTACCGCTCGCTCATATCGCAGGAACCGCACCGCGTGCGCGCGGCGCTCCTGCTCGGCGCGGCTCCCCTCGTCTCGCTCGGTCTCTTCGCCTGGCTGATGCAGCCGAGCCACTGGACCGACCGTGATCCGAACCTCGACAACGACCTCCTGCTCGTTCTCGACGTGATCATGCTCGTCTCGATCGGTCTGATCGAGCTGTTCCGCACGATGAACGTCCTCTCCAACGCGCACGCCACCCTCGTCGCCCGCGACCCGGTCCCCGTGGTCCCGGAGAGCGGCACCCGGGTCGCCTTCCTCACCTCCTTCGTCCCCGGCAAGGAACCGCTGGAGATGGTGACGAAGACGCTGGAGGCGGCCGTCAGGATCCGCCACCGCGGTCTGATGCACGTCTGGCTGCTGGACGAGGGCGACGACCCGGCGGTCAAGGAGGTCTGCGCCCGGCTCGGTGTGCACCACTTCTCCCGCAAGGGCGTCGCCCACTGGAACCAGGCCAAGGGCCCGCACCGCGCCAAGACCAAGCACGGCAACTACAACGCCTGGCTGGACGCGCACGGCGGCGACTACGACTTCTTCGCCTCGGTCGACACCGACCACATCCCGATGGCGAACTACCTGGAGCGGATGCTCGGCTACTTCCGCGACCCGGACGTCGGCTTCGTCATCGGCCCGCAGGTCTACGGCAACTACGACACCTTCGTCACCAAGGCCGCCGAGTCCCAGCAGTTCCTCTTCCACGCGCTCATCCAGCGCGCGGGCAACCGCTACGGCGCCCCCATGTTCGTCGGCACCAGCAACGCGGTCCGCATCTCGGCGCTGAAGCAGATCGGCGGTCTGTACGACTCGATCACCGAGGACATGGCCACCGGCTTCGAGATCCACCGCCACCGCAACCCCGCCACGGGGAAGAAGTGGCGCTCGGTCTACACCCCGGACGTGCTGGCCGTCGGCGAGGGCCCGACCGCGTGGACGGACTTCTTCACCCAGCAGCTGCGCTGGTCGAGGGGGACGTACGAGACGATCATCGGGCAGTTCTGGAAGGGCTTCGGGACCATGCCGCCCGGCAAGCTCTTCAACTACACGATGATGATCATCTTCTATCCGATGTCGGCGCTGAACTGGATCCTCGCGGCGCTCAGCTGCGCGCTCTTCCTCGGCATGGGCGCCTCCGGTGTCCAGATCGACCCGACGATCTGGATGATGCTGTACGGCAACGCCTCCGCGCTCCAGATCGGCCTGTACATCTGGAACCGCCGCCACAACGTCTCGCCGCACGAGCCCGAGGGCTCCGGCGGTCTGGCCGGCATGGTGATGTCCGCGCTCTCCGCGCCGATCTACGCACGCTCGCTGATGGACGCGGTGCTGCGCCGCAAGAGCTCGTTCGTGGTGACCCCCAAGGGCGACTCGTCCAGCCCGGACACCCTCTTCGGCACCTTCCGCATCCACCTGTTCTTCATCGTCGTCTTCGGCGCCTCGATGATCTCCTCCTTCTTCCTCGGACACAGCCACCCCGCGATGGTCACCTGGGCCACGCTGGCGCTGCTGATCACCGCCGCGCCGATCATCGGCTGGCGGTACACGATCCGGGCCGAGAAGAAGAAGCGCCGGTCGGGCGGCGGATCGCACCGCAGCGGCGGGCCGGCCCCCGAGCCGAGGCCCCAGCCCCTGCCCGGTGCACCGGGCAACGACCAGACCATGCAGATCGCTCAGATCGCCCTTGGGGGACGTAAGAAATGAAGTACCGTCCGAGCCGCCGTACGCGCCGCCTGGCGATCAGTACGGCGGTGGTTCTCGCGCTCGCGGGGGCGAACGGGCCGTGGCTGTACCGTTTCAGCACCGAGCGCTACCACGAGTACAAGATCAACCAGCCGGAGTACAAGGCGGCCAACGGCCACTGGGACTTCCTGGACGTGCCCTCCGAGCACCGGATCAACACGATCCACGCGGCGCTGCTGCACACCGGCAAGGTGCTGCTCGTCGCGGGCTCCGGGAACAACCAGAAGAACTTCGACGCGAAGAGCTTCCGCTCGGTGCTGTGGGACCCGAAGACGAACGTCTTCAAGGACATCCCCACCCCCAAGGACATGTTCTGCGCCGGGCACACGCAACTGCCCGACGGCAAGCTCCTCATAGCCGGCGGCACCAAGCGGTACGAGAAGCTCCAGGGCGATGTCACCAAGGCCGGCGGCCTGATGATCGTCCACAACGAGAACCCGGACAAGCCGATCACCCTGCCGGCCGGCACCCGGTTCACCGGCAAGAAGAACGGCAAGACGTTCGTCTCGAAGGACCCGGTCCTGGTCGAGAAGGCCACCAAGGTCTTCGACAAGCAGACCGGCGCGTTCCTGCGCAACGACCCCGGCCTCGGCCGGATCTACGTCGAGGCGCAGAAGACCGGCAAGAAGTACGAGACCGGCACCGAGGACAACTACCGGGTGGCGGGCCTCTCCGGCTCGGACACCCGCAACGTCTACGGCATCGCGCAGAAGCTCGCCCTGGACAAGAAGGACTTCCAGGGGATCAGGGAGGCCTTCGAGTTCGACCCGGTCGCGGAGAAGTACATACCCGTCGACCCGATGAACGAGGCCCGCTGGTACCCGACCCTGACGACGCTGGAGGACGGCAAGGTCCTCGCCCTGTCGGGTCTGGACGAGATCGGGCAGATCGTCCCCGGCAAGGACGAGATCTACGACCCGGCGACCAAGGAGTGGGAGTACACCGGCATCGTCCGGAAGTTCCCCACCTATCCGGCGGTCTTCCTGCTGAACGACGGCAAGCTGTTCTACTCCGGCTCCAACGCCGGATACGGTCCGGCGGACGTGGGCCGCGACCCGGGCGTCTGGGACCTGTCGACGAACAAGTTCAAGAAGATCCCCGGACTCAGCGACCCTGACCAGATGGAGACCTCGGCCACCGTGCGGCTGCCCCCGGCCCAGGACGAGAAGTTCATGGTGATCGGCGGGGGCGGCGTCGGCGAGTCGGAGAAGGCCAGCGAGAAGTCCCGACTGGTCGACCTCCAGCAGAAGAACCCGGAGTTCACCGACGGCGCGTCCCTCTCCGAGGGAACCCGCTACCCCAGCGCCTCCCTGCTGCCCGACGACTCGCTGCTGGTCACCGGCGGCTCCAGCGACTACCGGGGGCGCGGCGGCTCGGACGTGCTCCAGGCCCGGCTGTACGACGCGAAGAACGACACGTACAGACAGGTAGCGGACCCGGCGGTCGGCCGGAACTACCACTCGGGTTCGGTGCTGCTGCCGGACGGCCGGGTCATGATCTTCGGCTCGGACTCGCTCTTCTCCGACAAGGCCAACACCCGGCCCGGCGTCTTCGAGCAGCGCATCGAGATCTACACCCCGCCCTACCTCTACCGGGACTCCCGGCCGGAGCTGACGGCCGGGCCGAAGAAGATCGAGCGCGGCGGGACCGGCCTGTTCACCACACAGCACGCCTCGAAGATCACCTCGGCGAAGCTGATGCGGCCCTCGGCGGTCACCCATGTCACCGACACCGACCAGCGCACCATCGCACTGGAGATGGAGAAGTCAAAGGACGGGATCACCGTCACGGTGCCGGACAACCCGGCGCTGGTCCCGGCCGGCTGGTACATGCTGTTCGCCACCGACGACCAGGGCACCCCGTCCGAGGGCATGTGGGTGGAGGTGCCCGAGTAGGGCTTACGCACGGCGAAGGCCGCACACCGGGAGATCGGGGCTCCGGTGTGCGGCCTTCGGTCGTCTTCGCCCGTTCTTCCGCCGTTCTTCCGCTACTTCGTGGCGCCGGCCAGGCCCAGGGCGTACTCCGGCCACCAGTCGCCGGCCTTCGGGCCGCCCTTGCAGTCGCCGTCGGACTCGCCGGGGCGCTTGATCCACAGATAGGCGTCGACCAGCTCGTCGCCGGTCTGCGTGGTCGGGGCCTCGCCCAGGGCGCGGCCCGGGGGGTTGCACCAGCTCTCGGCGGGGTCGCCGCCCGTGTAGGGGCCGTTGCCGTTGCGGCTGGTGTCGATGACGAAGGGCTTGTTGCCGATCTTCTCCGACAGCTTCTTGCCGAACTCCGTGGAGACGGCCGTCGTCTGGAAGTTGGAGACGTTGAGCGAGAAGCCGTCGGCCTCGGCGATCCCGGCCCGCTGGAGCGGCTGGTACAGGGCGTCGGGCGACTGCCAGCCGGCGTTGCCCGCGTCCAGGTAGACCTTGGTGGCGGGCTGCTGCTTCAGCCGCTCGATGGCGCCCTTGAGGAGGTCGTAGCGCTCCTCGTGGAACTCCTGGGGCGTGCAGCCGTCGACCAGGTGGAGCAGGGCGTCCGGCTCCAGGATCACGGTGGCGCTGCGGTCCCCGATGCCCTTGGCGACCCCGTCCAGCCAGGCGCGGTAGGCGTTGCCGTCGGCGGCGCCGCCCTTGGAGAACTGGCCGCAGTCGCGGTGGGGGACGTTGTACAGGACGAGGAGGGCGTCCCGGTCGGCAGCGGCGGCGGCCTCGGTGATACCCCGCACCTGGGACTCCGGGTTGTCCGGGGTGACCCACTCGCCGACCGGCTGCTGCGCGATCTTCCGGATCAGCGCCGCCTTCTCGTCGTCGCCGTCTTCGGTGTACGCGGCGACCTGGCGGGCCGCGTTGCCGTCGGGGTTGACCCAGTACGGGTCCTTGTCCTTGGGCTGCTGTTCGACGGTGGGCGCGCTCTTCTTGTCGCCGCCGTCCCCGTCGCCGGAGCAGCCCGCCAGCAGCAGGGCCGCCCCGAGCGCCGCCGCCGTACCGGTCGTCCGCAGGCCCGCCACGCGCCTGCGCGTCCGGGACCGGCCGGTGTAACTGCCGTACATCCACTCCCCCTTGGGTGCACTGCCTGCACTGTTCGTCATTGGTTGCACCGATGTGCTGCCGGTCCGATCCATCCTGGCACAGCGGCCGGGCCTCCACGCCTGCACCCGTACAACGCGCACGCCCGGGCACCGGTTCCGGACATCCTGTTCGAAAGCCGGTCATCCGCCCGGCCGGTCCCCCTACAGTGGCGAGGACCGGAGCCTTTCCCACCGCACCGACCTCCCGTACCGCGCCGGGCGACTCCCGCGGCCGGGCGCACGCGGTCGAGGACCGGCCCGGCGGGCGCGCCCCGTGAGAGGCGGCCTGCCGGGCCGGGTTGAGCCTGTGTGCGTGTTCCCTGTGGTCCGGCGGTCAACCGCGGCCCTGGGCCACCGCCTGCGCGCGCTCCCCGCCGTCCCCGGCCGGCGCGCCCTTCGCGCCGGTGAGGTAGGCGGAGACGACCACGTTCGCCGTGTAGGAGCGGGTCTTGTGGTCGTACGTCCCGCCGCAGGTGATCAGCCGCAGTTCGGCCCGGCCGTCCTCGCGGGGCCCGTACGCCTTCTGCGCGTCGAAGCGTGTCCGGGTGACGAGCTGGACGTCGTCCACGGTGAACTCCGCGACGCTGCCGTCGGTCCGGGTGACCTCGATGCGGGCGCCCGGCTTCACCGCGCTGAGCCCGTAGAAGACGGCGGGCTTGGTGTCGGTGTCGACATGGCCGACGAACAGGGCCGTGCCCTTCGCCCCGGGCTGGGTGCCGTCGCCGTACCACCCGGCGGTCTTCGGCATCCCGTACGGGGGCGGGTCGATGGCCCCGTCGGGGTCGAGGCCGCGTGCGACGACGGGGGCCTCGATGCCGACGGAGGGGACCTCGACGCGCTCGGGGGCAGCCCCGTCGAGCGGGTCGTGGGCCGGGGGCAGCGAAGCCCCGAAGGGGCGGCCGACCGCGGCCACGTCGCCGGTGGTGGGGCCCGACAGTCCGCCGAACCCGCCGCCGGCCTCCTTGCCCCAGAGCCACAGGCCGAGCAGCAGCACGGCCCAGGTCACTCCGGTGAGCAGTCGCCCGTTGCCTGCCGGGCGGTCCGGGGCTCCCATGTCAGCTGCCGGCCGCTTCGCGGCGCCGGCGCGAGGTGCGCAGGGCGACGGCGACGGCCGCGACGGCGGCGAGCACCAGGCCGATCACCGCGTGCCGGGTGCCGGGTCCCTGGTCCTCGGCGGACCGTTCGGCGAGAGTGGCGGTGCCTCCGCCGCCCGCCTTGACGGGTGCGGCGGGCGAGGGCCGGTTGTGGTGGATGACGGTGAGGGTGCCGGTGGCCTTGCCAGCGCTGTCCTCGCACGTCACCCAGACGTCGTAGGAGCGGGGTTCGGCGTCGGACCGGATCCGGGCCTCGGCGAAGAGGCCTCTGTCGTCGGCCGGGCGGAAGTGGGCGACCGAGGTGAAGGCGTCGGAGTTGCCCTTGGCGCGGCGGCCCTTGCCGCAGACGTCGACCCACAGTTCCACCTGCCCGCCCGGGGCGATCGTGGACGGGGTGATCGAGACGGTGCCGGTGCGCCGGTCGTCGTCCCCGGCCGGGGCGGCCGGGGACGCCAGCGCGACGGGGGCGGGCACGGCTATGAGCGCGGCCGCCGCCGCGGCACAGAACGTGAGGGGAATGGAACGCATCGTGAACCTCCTACGGGAAGGTTCACGGCTGCGGTGGCGGCCCGCATCCGCAGTCCTCCATTCGGGCGACGCCGAGGCCGGCGCCCGAACGGCCGCGGATGCGGTCCGCGCAGGTCAGGGCAGTTCAGAGCAGGTCAGGGCAGGTCGGCGCAGCTCAGTCGCGGTTTCCCGCGGTGGGCTGGTCGGCCTGGTCCGGCAGCTCGACGAGGCTGACCAGGTCGGCGATGGACTCGACGACGTGGGACGGGCCGAACGGGTAGCGGTCGATGTCGGCGACGGTGGTGAGCCCGGTGAGGACCAGGAAGGTCTGCATGCCCGCTTCCAGGCCCGCCAGGACGTCGGTGTCCATCCGGTCGCCGATCATGGCGCTGGTCTCGGAGTGCGCACCGATGGCGTTCAGCCCGGTCCGCATCATCAGGGGGTTGGGCTTGCCCGCGAAGTACGGGTCCTTGCCGGTGGCCTTCGTGATGAGGGCGGCGACGGAGCCGGTGGCGGGCAGCGGGCCCTCGGCGGACGGGCCGGTCTCGTCGGGGTTGGTGCAGATGAAACGGGCGCCCGCGTTGATCAGCCGGATCGCCTTGGTGAGCGCCTCGAAGCTGTACGTGCGGGTCTCGCCGAGCACCACGTAGTCCGGGTCGTGGTCGGTGAGGACGTACCCGATGTCGTGCAGGGCCGTGGTGAGGCCGGCCTCGCCGATGACGTACGCCGTGCCGCCGGGGCGCTGGTCGTCCAGGAACTGGGCGGTGGCGAGCGCGGAGGTCCAGATGTTCTCCACGGGCACGTCCAGGCCCATGCGCTGGAGCCGGGCGTGCAGGTCGCGCGCGGTGTAGATGGAGTTGTTGGTGAGGACGAGGAAGGGCAGCCCGGAATCCCGCAACCGCTTGATGAAGGCATCGGCGCCGGGGATCGGGATGCCCTCGTGGATGAGGACGCCGTCCATGTCGGTGAGCCAGGAAGTGATGGGCTTGCGCTCTGCCATGTGTCGGGACTCCTGCCGTACGCACTGCGTGCTGGGGGTGCCCGGACCACGCCGTCCCGGCACCCCCAGCATAATTAGCCGGTCGTGACCTTGACCCCGTCGATCACCCAGTACCAGTTGTTGCTGCCGGTGTAGTGGAACCGGAAACTGACGTTGGCGGCCCCGGACGGGACGTTCAGGGTCAGGCTCTGGGGCTGCGAGATCACGTCGGAGGTGTAGCGCTTCACCTCGACGGGCGTGCCGCCGTTCCAGGAGGCGAGGATCCGGGCGCTCTGGCTGCCCTCCTGCCGGTAGAGGGTGGTGAGGCCGAGCGTCACGGTGGACTTGCCGGCGACGGCGTACGCCGGGGTGACGAGCGTGGAGTCGTACGGTCCGGAGGACGCCTTGTCGTCCCACTCGTCGGAGTCGGCGACCGCGAAGATCCCGCGCGAGCGGACGTTCAGCTCGCGGGACTGGTCGCGCTGGCTGCGGCTCCAGAACTCGTCGGTGGCGAAGGTCCAGCCGCGCCACTCGGTGACGCCTCCGGTGCCCATCGCGGAGTTCACGACGGACCAGCCGCTGGGCGCGGTGTGCGTCCAGCCGAGGACGCCCGCCGGGATGCCGGTCTCGTTGACGCGGGCGGACAGCGCGGGGTGGAGCGCCTCGAAGGGGTCGGTGGAGCGTTCCTGGATCGGCTTGCCGTCCAGGCCCCAGGCCGGGTCGGGGACGATGCCGAGCTGGTGGAACACGGTGGCGGCGACGTCCACGAGCCGGGTGTCGGCGGGGCGGGCGCCGGCGGCGATGCCCGGGCCCTGGGCGAGGACGAAGGTGCGCCGTTCCTCGATCGCGCTGCCGCCGTGGCCGCCGGAGTCGGTGTGGCCGTGGTCGGTGGTGACGATGACGGTCCAGCGTTCGGTGGCGTAGGAGGGCCGGGCCCTGATCGCGGCGAGGAGGCGGCCGAGGTGGCCGTCCTGGACCTCGATGGCCTGGCGGTAGGCGGCGCTGGCGGCTCCGGAGTTGTGGCCGGCGATGTCGGTCTGGCCGAAGTAGACGAAGAGCACGTCCGGGTTCTGGTTCCGGAGGATCGACTCGGTCTCGGCGGCGATGGTGGCGTCGTGCCCGGTGTAGCCGTCGCGGTCGCCGTCGAGGACGAGTTTGGCGTCGGCGCCCGGGGTGACGGTGCCCTGGGCGTCCAGGGGCTTCCAGTCGACGGCGGCGTAGGTGGAGAGCTGGGGGCGGACCTGGGCGAGGCGGGCGAGGAAGCCGGGGTACTTCGCGTAGTTCTTCCCGGCGAAGGAGTTCTCCTTGACGCCGTGCTTGTCGGGCCAGACGCCGGTGGAGATCGTCGACCAGCCGGGGCCCGATGAGGTGGCGGCCATCGGGTTGGCGTACAGCAGCGAGGTGCCGTACGTCCCGTTCGCCATCATCGACGTGAGGTGCGGGGCGTTCGCTGCGGCGATGACGTCGTGGCGCAGCCCGTCCATGCCGACGACGAGCACCTTGTCCTTGCTGGTGCCGTTCGGGAGCGCGGGCGCGGCATGGGCGGTGGTGGCGGTGGCGAGCGGGGCGACGGCGGCTGCCGTGGCCGCGGCGGCGGTGGTGGCGAGTACGGAGCGTCGGGACAGGGACACGTGATCCTCCAGGGAGAGGGCGGGCCGAGCGGGGACGGGACGTGAACTGCCTTCTGGACCAGACCCGTTACTCTCACGAGATATCCGGGGCGAGTCCAGATGATCGCAGGAATCCGTGGCCGAAAGGTGGCCGGTCAGCTTCCGGTGGCCGACTTCCAGGCGTCGATGTACGTGTCCAGGTTGGCGCCGACGTCCGCCCAGTCGGGCTCGAAGATCTCCACGCCCTCCATCAGTCCGGCCAGTTCGACGGCGTTGGCGTCGGTGGCCTTGACGTCCTTGCGGGCGGCGAAGCCCCCACCGACCGCGCTGACGTCGCGCTGGGCCTGCTCGGAGAGCAGGAAGTCGAGCAGCTTCTTGCCGTTCTCGCTGTGCGGCGCCTTCGCGACGAGCCCGGCCGCGTAGGGGAGAGCAAAGCTGGTGGGCTTCCCGTCGCCCTGGGCGGGGAACCAGATGGCGAGGTTGGGCATGTCCTTGGACTGGGCGAAGTTCATCTGGACGTCCCCGTTGGCGACGAGGAGTTCGCCCTTGTCGACCTTGGGGGCGAGCTTGCCGGTGGAGGCGGACGGGCCGACGTTGTTGGTCTGGAGCTTCTTCAGGTAGGCCATGGCCGGCTCCTTTCCGCCGAAGTCGTGCATGGCCTTGATGAGGACGGCGGTGCCGTCGCCCGCAACGCCGGGGGTGGAGTACTGGACCTTCTCCTGGTACGCGGGGTCGAGCAGGTCCTCCCAGGTGCGCGTCGGGGTCTTCAGCTCCTTCTTGTTGTGGATGAAGCCGAAGTAGTTGTTCACCACGGAGGTCCACTTGCCGTCGGGCGCCCGGCCGGCGTCGTCGACCTGGTCGGAGCCCTTGGGCTCGTACGCGGTCAACAGCCCCTTCTTGTCGGCCTGCTGGATGAAGGGCGGGAGGGTGACGAGCACGTCGGCCTGGGTGTTGGACTTCTCGCGGGCGGCGCGCTGCACCATCTCGCCGGAGCCGCCCTCGACGTACTTCACCTCGATGCCGGTCTGCTTCTCGAAGTCCTTGAAGACCTTGTCGTACCAACCGTCGCCGTTCTCGCCCTTGAGGCCGTCGGCGCTGTAGACGGTGACGGACGTGGCGTCGGACGCGGCGGAGGAGCCGCCGCAGGCGGTGAGGGTGAGGGCGGTGAGTGCGGCCAGGGGGAGGGCGAGGGTGCGGGCGGGGATGCGGACAGGATGGCGCATGGGATCTCTCCGGAAGGTCAGGGTGGGGATCAGCGGTAGGAGGCGCGGGTGCGGATACGGGAGACGGCGGCCAGGACGAGGAGCGTCGACGCCATCAGGACCACGGCGAGGGCGGCGCCGGTGAAGAGCGAGCCCCGGTCGGTGGCAGCGAAGATCTGCACCGGCAGCGGGGTCCAGTCCGGCGGGTAGAGCATCACCGTGGCGCTCAACTCCCCCATGGACAGGGCAAAGCAGAGCCCGACGGCCGAGGTGAGCGAGGGCAGCAGCAGCGGCAGCTTCACCCGCCACAGAACCCGTGCGGGGCTCGCGCCGAGACCGGCGGCGGCCTGTTCGTACACCGGGTCCAGACGGCGTACGGCGGCGGCGACCGACTGGTAGGCGAAAGCGGTGACGAGCACGGTGTGGGCGAGGATCACGATCCACCGCGTCCCGTTGAGCAGCACGGGCGGCTGGCTGTAGGCCACCAGCACGGCCAGTCCGACGACCACCGAGGGCACGGCGACCGGCAGGATGAACAAGGCGTCCAGCAGCCGCTTTCCGCGAGTACGGAGAGAGGCGGCGGCGAGCGCGGCCCAGCCGCCGAGGGTGAGGGCCAGCACGCTCGCGGCAAGAGCGGTGGCGAGGCTGGTGGTCAGCGCCTGGAGCGAGTCGCCGCTCGTCGCGGCGGCGTAGCGCTCGACGGTGGGCCCGGAGGGGAAGGCCCCGGACCAGTTGGTGGCGAGGGACGCGGCGAGGATGACGAGCAGCGGCACCGCGAACAGCGGGACGAAGAGGAGCAGGAAGACGGCCCAGGTGGCCCACTTCCCGGCCCGGCTATGCACCAGCACGACGGCTCACCACCCGGTAGAGGCTGTAAAGGCCCACGGAGATCGCGATGTTGACGACGGCGACGACGCAGGCGGCCGGGTAGTCCGACTCCAGAATCGCCTTGCTGTAGACGAGCATCGGCAGCGTGGTGACGTCCTTCGCCCCGGTGAACAGGACGATCCCGAACTCGTTCAGGCACATCACCAGCACGAGGCTGCCGCCCGCCGCGAGCGCCGGGAGCGCCTCGGGCAGGATCACCTGCCGGATGATCCGCACGGGCCCGGCGCCGAGCGAGGAGGCCACTTCCAGCTGTCCGGTGTCGAGTTGGGAGAACGCGGCGAGCAGCGGGCGCATCACGAACGGGGTGAAGTAGGTGATCTCGGCGAGCAGGACGCCCCAGGGGGTGGTCAGGAAGTGGAAGGGCCCGTCGGCCGCCCCGGTGACGTCGGTCCAGAGCCCGTTGGCCATGCCGACCGAGCCGTAGATGAACAGCAGGGCGAGCGTGATGAGGAAGGACGGGAAGGAGAGGAAGACGTCGACGAACCGGGCGACCGCCTTCCCGCCGGGGAACGGGACGAACGCGATGACCAGCGCGAGGACGAAGCCGAGGACCAGGCAGCCCACGGTCGACTCGACGGCGAGCCACACGGTGGTGGTGAGCGCGTCGCGGAAGACCTCGGAGGCGAAGACGTCGGCGTACGGGTCGGGCGAGACGCCGCCGCCGTCGTCGGGGGTGACGGACTGCTGGAGGACGAGGGCCAGCGGATAGAGGAACGCGAGGGCGAGGACGGCGACGGGCGGCAGCGCCCAGACCCAGGCGGGGACGGTACGGGACCGGGCGGGGCCGGGGGCGGGGGCGGTTGCTGCGGGGGCCGGTTCGCCGGGAGTACGGAGCACGGCGGAGGTGGTGGCGGTGCCTGTGGCGGTGGTGGCGGTCATCGGCCGACCCCCACCCCGTCGCCGGCCCCCGCAGGGAGCAGGACCGCGTCCTCGGTGGCGAAGTGCAGGGTGACGGGGTCGCCGATGGCCGGGGGCTCGCGCAGTTCGCGGAGGTCCGCCATGACGCGGTGGCCGTCGACATCGGCGTGGACGCGGTGGGTGGAGCCGCGCCACTGGACCTCCGTGACGCTGCCGGTGAGCGCGTTGGGCCCGTCGCCGAGGCCGACCAGATGGGGCCGGACGCAGAGGGTGGCGGTGGCGCCGGGTGCGGCGGCTTCCACGGGCACCCGGAGGGAGCGGTCGCCGAGCCGGACGGCTCCCTCGCCGGCCACGGTGACCGGGAGCAGGTTGGCGTTGCCGACGAACGAGGCGGTGAACTCCGTACGGGGTCGGCGGTAGAGCTCCTCGGGGGTGCCGCAGTCCTGGAGCCGGGAGCGGTCCATGACGGCGATCCGGTCGGCGAGGGTCAGCGCCTCGACCTGGTCGTGGGTGACGTACAGGATGGAGACGTCCGGCAATTCGCGGTGCAGCCGGGCCAGTTCGGCGAGCATCCCGGAGCGGAGGCGGGCGTCGAGGGCGGAGAGCGGTTCGTCCAGGAGCAGCACGCCGGGCCGGATGGCCAGCGCGCGGGCGATCGCGACGCGCTGCTGCTGGCCGCCGGAGAGTTCGCGGGGGTGCCGGTCGGCGTACGCGGCCATGCCGACGAGTTCGAGGGCCTCGGTGACCCGGCCGGGGATCTCGGCCTTCGGGGTGCGGTGGGCCTTGAGCCCGAAGGCCACGTTGTCCTTGACCTTGAGGTGCGGGAAGAGGGCGTAGCTCTGGACGACCATGCCGATGCCGCGCCGGTGCGGGGGCAGGGCGGTGACGTCCCGGCCGCCGAGGAGGACCCGCCCGGCGGCGGGCCGGACGAACCCGGCGACGGCGCGCAGGGCGGTGGTCTTGCCGGAGCCGGAGGGCCCGAGGAGGGCCATCACCTCGCCGGGTTCGACGGTGAGGTCGAGCCGGTCGAGGACGACGGTCCCGCCGTAGGCGACGGTGACGCCGTCGAAGCGGATTCCGCTGGGGGTGGCGGTTTCGCCGGGGGCGGGGGCGCTCATGCTTCGGCCCGCGCGACGGGGCCGGGCCGTTCGTCCGCTTCGGCCCGCGCGATGAGGTCGGGCAGTTCGGCGACGGAGCCGAGGACGTGGGTCGCGCCGTGCCGGGTCAGCTGGTCCTGGTCGTGGGCGCCGGTGAGAACCCCGGCGACGATCCCGGCGCCGGAGCGTACGCCGCTGAGCATGTCGTACGAGGTGTCACCCGCCACCACGGTCCGGCGTACGTCGGCCACGGCCCCGGTGCGGAGGAAGGCGGCCAGCACCATGTCCGGGAAGGGCCGGCCCCGGCCGCCCGCGTCGGCGGGGCAGAGGGTGAGCGGGACGAGGTCCTGCCAGCCGAGGGCGGCGAGGATGGCGTCCTGGGTGGCGCGGGCGAAGCCGGTGGTCAGGACGACGGTACGGCCTTCGGCGGCGAGGCGTTCGACGGCGGCGCGGGCGCCGGGGAGCGGGGCGATACGGCCGCCGTCGACGAGTTCCCCGTACGCCTCCTCGAAGGCGGTGTTGGCGTACTGCGCCCGGCCCTCGTCGCCGAACAGATGCCGGAAGACGGAGATCTTGGACTCGCCCATGGTGGCGCGTACGTAGGCGAGTTGGCGGGTGTGCTCGTCGGAACCGGGGCGCACGCCGAGGCGTTGGGCGGCGGCGGAGAAGGCCTGTTCGACGAGGCCGCCGTCGGCGACGGTGGTCCCGGCCATGTCGAGGACGACGAGGTTGTAGGGGGCACGCGGGGTGTCGGTCGCGGTGGTCACGTCGGTCGGGGACGTCAGGTCGGTCGGGGAAGTCATGTGGTTCACCAGCCCAGTTGGTCGGCGGTCGTTTCGGCGATGGCGGGCGAGCACGTCATGCCGCGCCCGCCGGGTCCGGTGACGAGCCAGACCCCGTCGCGCACCTGCTGCCGGTGGACGACGCGTGCGGTGTCGGTGCACTGGGCGTAGACGCCCGCCCAGCGGTGGCGGATACGCGGCAGCGGGCGGCCGAGGAAGGCCTCGACGACCCGGGTGAGGTGCTCGTACGGCTCCTCGACGGTGTCGAAGGCGAAGGGGTGCTCGTACTCGTGGGTGTCGCCGATGGTCAGCCCGCCGTCGCGGCGCTGGACCATGAGGAGCTGCATGCGGTGCTCGGCGGCGACGGGGTCCTGGACCTGTCCGGCGTTGAGGGCGTCGAGCGCCTCGCCCCGGTAGGCGGGGTAGTAGCGGAAGCTGTCGGCGTCGGCGACGGAGGTGGTGAGGGGCTCACCGAGAGGGTCGGTCTGCATCATCTGGAGGCGGACGCGGCGCACGGGCAGCTCGGGCCCGGCGAGTTCACGGACGAGCCCGCCGAGCCAGGCGCCGGTGGCGAGGATGACGGCGTCACCGGTGTGGACGTCTCCGTGGTCGTCGCGCACCGATGCGGTCCCGACGACCTCGCGGACCTCGCGGCCGCCGAGGTAGGCGTACCGCCCGGAGGCCAGCAGCTCCTGTTTGAGGGCGAGTTGGACGGTGCGGGGCTCGACGGCCGCGTCCCGCTCGCACCACAGGGCGGCGGTGAACGCGCCGCGCAGGGCCGGGTTGACCGCCCGGGCCTCGTCGGCGGTGAGCAGCTTGTAGCCGCGTGCCGCCGCGTCGGTCCTGGCGACGGCCGCCTCGGCGACGGCGACCTCGCGTGCGGTCCGCAGCGGGGTGAGCGAACCACAGGCCCGGAAGCCGAGCCCGGGCACCCGCTCACCGATGCCCTCCCACAACTCACGGGCGCGCAGGGCGGTTTCCAGCTCCTCGCCTCCGGCCCGCCCGCTGATCCATATCTGTCCGAAATTGCGGAGCGATGCCCCGCGCGCCTCGCTCTCGCGCTCGATCTGTACGACCTCGTGGCCGCGGCTGACTGCGTGCCAGGCGTGCATGGTTCCCACCACGCCGGCTCCTACGACGATGACTCTCACGTCGGCCACGCTCCTGGGGGCGGGTGTCCCGGACGCGTCCGGTCATCGACGGGACGGTGAACGACCCCGCAAGTTTGGACCAGACCCGTTATGCATCCGTGATCAAAGAGGCAGCCGCGCGGAAGGGCGGCGAGACGTCGGCAGAACGGTGATCAGGCCCTCTCAGGCCTGCCCCTGCCCCCGCAGATGCGCGGAGAAGGAGAACCGGTCCCCCCGGAACAGCGTCCGCACGCGCTCCAGCGGCCGGCCGTCGGTGTCCCGGGAGAGGCGGTGGATGAGGAGCATCGGCAGGGCGGGCGGGGTTCCGATGAGCAGGGCCTCTCGGGGGGTCGCGAGTACGGTCTCGATCCGCTCGTCGGCGTCGCCGAAGGCGATCCCGAGGGCGTCGCGGAGGTAGGCGTAGAAGGAGGAGTCCGGGTCGAACTCCGTGTCCAGGCCGGGGACGCGGGCGACGCCGACGTACGTGCTCTCCAGGCCGACGCGTTCGCCGTCGGCGAGCAGCACCCGCTCCAGGTGCCAGACCGGCTCTCCCCGCTCGACGCCGACCTCGGCGGCGAGCGCCTCGGGGCAGGGGAAGCGGTCCAGGCCGATGAGGTGGCGCCCGGGCCGCAGCCCCTGGCGGCGGACGCCCTCGGTGTAACTGGCCAGCGAGAGCGGCTGCTCCAGCTTGGGCCCGGCGACGACGGTGCCGCGCCCCTGCCGGCGCAGCCGCCCCTCCAGGAGGAGTTCGCGCAGGGCCTGGCGGACGGTCTCCCGCGAGACCTCGTGCACCTGGGCGAGTTCCCGCTCGGTGGGCAGGAGTCCGCCCTCGCCCAACTCGTCCAGCAGGACCGCGATGCGGGCCTTGACCGCGTAGTACTTCGGGATACGGCCGTGCTCGGGGATGCCGGAGCGGATCGGTGCGCCAGGTGCCTGGTCGTTCGGGTAGTCCACCGCCTGATCGTGGCAGAGTCACGTGAACGCTTCGACGGGAGGACGGATTCGGGCTCGCGGTACGCGGGTCCGGGCACCGGCGGCGGGGATTCGGGCCCGATCGCCCCCGAACCGGGCGGGCGGTGGGCAGGAGTCCGCCCTCGCCCAACTCGTCCAGCAGGACCGCGATGCGGGCCTTGACCGCGTAGTACTTCGGGATACGGCCGTGCTCGGGGATGCCGGAGCGGATCGGTGCGCCAGGTGCCTGGTCGTTCGGGTAGTCCACCGCCTGATCGTGGCAGAGTCACGTGAACGCTTCGACGGGAGGACGGATTCGGGCTCGCGGTACGCGGGTCCGGGCACCGGCGGCGGGGATTCGGGCCCGATCGCCCCCGAACCGGGCGGCCCCCCGCCCCGCCGGCCCTCCGGCTCAGTCCCCCGTGCGGCGGGCCCGGCGGGCGTACCGCAGCAGGGCGGTCCCGGCCAGCAGGAGGGCCCCGGCGGCGGCCCCGGTCCAGGCCGTCGACACCGGTCCGGTGCGGGCGAGTTCGGGGAGCGGGCGGCCGAGTCCGTCGCGGGCCGGCAGCCCGGGGCTCTCCTCGCCGCGGTCGCCCCCGTCCCCCTCCCCCGTGTCCGGGCGGGTCGACGGGTGGGGGCTGGAGGTGCCGTCCGGGGCCGGGTCCCGGCCCGTGCCCGGATCGGTGCGGGGGTCCTTACTGGGACCGTCGGGATCGCCGGGCCGTTCGGTACGGGTGCCGGTGCCGGGGCCGGTGCGCTCCGGATCCGGGTGCTCCGGATCCGGGTGCTCCGGATCCGGGTGCTCGGTCCGGGGGCCGTCCGGCTCGCGGATGCCGCCCGTGGCGCCGTCGACGATCACGAAGGGGTAGTCCTCCGACTCCCCCACCCACTCGCCGTCCTCGCGCCCGCCGCCCTTCCCCCGGCCCTGGTGGTGGCGCTGGACGACGGCCGCGTGGGCGGTGACCGGGCCGGGGGCGGTGTCGGAGGTGAAGGCCATCCGGACGCGTACGGAGACGGTCTCCCCGGCCGGGACGGTGAGCCCGGGGAACGGGTCGCCGAAGACGCCGATCTGCTCGTCGCGGTCGGTGGACTCCCAGGTGACCCGGTGTTCCTTCTCCGGGCTGCCGGGTTCGGAGAACTCCAGCTGGATCTGGTCCGACGTCAGCCTCCGGTCGCGGTCGGCGAGCACGAGGACCGGGTGCAGGGCCTGACAGGAGGTGTCGGTGGTGTTGGTGAGGTCGAGGAACCAGGTGCCGTAGCCGCCGCCGGAGGCATACCGGTCCGGGGCGCCCTGGATCCGGGTCTCGATGGGGAAGTCCTTGGCCTTCGGGTCACCGCACACGGGCTGTTCGTCGTCCGCGTTCGCGGCGCGTACGGCTGTGCCTGAGGCGTGTACGTCTGCGGCTGCGGCTAAGGGGGCGGATGCCACCGGGGCGGGCAGGGCGGTCGCCTGCGGTCCGCCCAGGAGCGTGGCGGGCACCGCGATCCCGGCGACCAGCCCGAGGGCGGCGAGCGTGCGGCCGTCACGTGGCCGTGCGCCGGAGGTGGGGGGCATGGGGGGTCACCCTTCGCTGCTCGCGGGACGACCGGGGCTCCCGGGAGGGGCGGGCGGGCCACCGGTGATGGCCTCCGACGGAATCACGCGCGCGCGAACTCAGAGAGTCGACATGCCGACACGATTAATAGGATCACCCGACCGCACTCGCTCTCGGGCTCCCCGGGCATCCGGCCGCCGTGCCCGCGGGCGCTCGGCCCCGCGGAATCTCGGCCCCGCGGGCTCGCGGGCCGCCGAGCTCGCGGGCCGCCGGGCTCGCGGGCCGCCGAGCTCGCGGGCCGCCGGGCTCGCGGGCCGCCGAGCTCGCGGGCCGCCGGGCTCGCGGGCCGCCGAGCTCGCGGGCCGCCGGGCTCGCGGGCCGCCGAGCTCGCGGGCCGCCGGGCTCGCGGGCCGCCGGGCTCGCGGGCCCTCAGACCCTCAGACCCTCCGAACCTCGGGCCCCTCGGACCCACGGGCCCCCGGACCCCCCGAGTTCTCGACCCCTCGGGCTCGCGGGCCGGCAGGCTCGCGAGCCCTCCGACTCCCGGACTCCCGGACTCCCGGACTCGCGGGCTCGCGGGCTCGCGGGCTCGCGGGCGCCCGGCCCCTCCGGCCCCCGGCTCCCGCGTTCCCGGGCCGACGGAGCCCGCCCAGGAACAGGCAGGGCCAGCAGGCAGGGCCCTACCCCCGCTCCCCCACCCGCCCGAACACCGGCGCGAGCACCAGCTGCGCCGCGCCCTCCGCGACCGGCCGGTCGCCGCCCCCGGCGACCGTGACGGTCACGCCCGCGCCCGCCCCGCCCCGGGCGGCCCGCTCCTCGATCACCGCCCGGACGCCCCGGACGTACGCGTCCTCGTCGGAGGCCACCGTCCGGCCGCCCAGGACGACCCGGTCGATGTCGAGCAGGCCGACCAGGTTCGCCGCGCCCGTGCCCAGCACCCGGGCCGCCTCGCCCCGGTCGCCGCGCGCCTCGGCGGCCAGGCACAGGGCCTCGATGCAGCCGCGCCCGCCGCAGCCGCACAGCGGGCCGTCCAGCTGGAGGGTCTGGTGCCCGAACTCACCGGCCCCCGTCCGCGCCCCCCGGTGCACCTCACCGCCGAGGACCAGGCCCGCGCCCAGACCCGTACCGAGGTGGAGGTAGGCGAAGTCGCCGCCGCCCGCGCTGCCGAGAGCGAGGGCCAGGGCGGCGGCGTTGGTGTCCTTGTCCAGGACCACCGGCAGCCCGGTCCGCTCGGCAAGCGCGGCGCGCAGCGGGTAGCCGTCCCACTGCGGGAAGCCGGTGACCCGGTGCAGCACGCCGTCCCGGTGGTCGAGCGGTCCGGGCACCGCGACGCCCACCCCGAGGACCGGCTTGTGCGGTTCGGCCGCGCTCAGGTCCCGTACGGCGTGGGCCGCGTCCGCGAGGACCTGCTCCGCCGGAGCGCCGAGGTCGAGCGGGGCGGTGGTGACCGCGACGGGCCGGCCCGCGAGGTCGACGAGGACGGCGGTGAGCCCGTCGCGGTCGAGGTGCAGGCCGACGGCGAACTGGGCGTCGGGGACCAGCCGCAGCACCGTGCGCGGCTTGCCGCCGGTGGAGGGGCGCAGGCCCGCGCCGACGGCGAGCCCGTCCTCCCGCAGCCGGGCGGTGATCTTGCTGACGGCCTGCGGGGTGAGGCCGGTGCCCTCGGCGAGCTCCAGCCGGCTGATGCCGTCAGCTCCCGCCGCCCGCAGCAGGTCCAGCACCAGCGTCGCGTTGTGGTGGCGCAGGGCAGGCAGGTTGACCCCGGCCTGGGTCCTCGTCCGGCTCCCGTTCACGGCTCACTCCTCTTCACCGCCCCATTGTGCCGGTCGCTTGCACTTTGGCAACAGCGTTGCTTAAGTGGATCGCATGACCCCCAACGCCTCCGGCGCCCCTCTCCGCGTCGCCCTCGTCGGCTACGGCCTGGCCGGCTCCGTCTTCCACGCCCCGCTGGTCTCCGCGACCGACGGCCTGGTCCTCGACACGGTCGTCACGTCGAACGAGGAGCGCCGGGCGGAGGCCCGTGCCGCGTTCGGCGACGTCCGGTTCGCCGCATCGCCGGACGAGCTGTGGGAGCGCGCGGACGAGCTGGACCTGGTCGTGATCGCCTCCCCGAACAAGACGCACGTCCCGCTGGCGACGGCCGCGCTGAAGGCCGGTCTCCCCGTCGTCGTGGACAAGCCGATCGCCGGGACCGCCGCCGAGGCGCGCGAGCTGGCGGCCCTCGCCGAGGAGCGCGGGCTGCTGCTCTCGGTCTTCCAGAACCGCCGCTGGGACAACGACTTCCGCACCCTGGCAGCCCTGATCGCCGACGGCGAGCTGGGCGAGGTGCAGCGCTTCGAGTCCCGGTTCGAGCGCTGGCGGCCGCAGCTGAAGGGCGGCTGGCGCGAGTCGGGCGACCCGGACGAGATCGGCGGTCTGCTGTACGACCTGGGCAGCCATGTCGTCGACCAGGCGCTGGTGCTGTTCGGAGCGGCTGTGCAGGTGTACGCCGAGTCCGACGTACGGCGTCCGGGCGCGGCGGCGGACGACGACACGTTCATCGCGATCACGCACGAGAACGGGGTCCGCTCCCATCTGTACGTCAGCGCCACCACGGCCCAGCTCGGCCCGCGCTTTCGCGTGCTCGGCTCGGCGGCGGGCTATGTGAAGTACGGCCTGGACCCGCAGGAAGCGGCCCTGCGCGAGGGGCTGCGCCCGGTGGCCGGCGAGCCGTGGGGCGAGGAGGGGGAGGAGCTGTGGGGCCGCATCGGCTCCGGCGAGTCCCCGCTGACCGGCGGCGGCACCCCCGTCCGTACGCTGCCCGGCGACTACCCCGCGTACTACGCCGCCGTCGCCGCGGCGGTCCGTGGCACCGGCGACAACCCGGTCACCGCACTCCAGGCGGCCGCGGCCCTGGACGTCCTGGAGGCCGCCCGCCGCTCGGCGCGCGAGGGCGTCTCGGTCACCCTTCTCCCCCACCACGACGACCCCCGCCACGACGAACCGCACCACGACGCAGAGGAGCGGCGCGCATGACCACCACCTCCCCCACCATCTCCGAGCTGATCGCCCAGGAGCGCCGGCTCACCCTCCCGCACTTCTCCTACGACGACGCGTTCGCGCTGGGCAGCCTGCTGGTCCAGCTGGCCCGGGAGCGGCACGCGCCGGTCGCGATCGACATCCGGCGCGGGGCGCAGCAGCTGTTCCACGCGGCGCTGCCGGGTTCGAGCGCGGACAACGACGCGTGGATCGACCGCAAGCGGAAGGTGGTCGAGCGGTACGGCGAGAGCTCGTACCTGGTCGGCACCCGGTTCCGCGCGAAGGGCACGACGTTCGAGGAGTCGTCCCGCCTGGACCCGGACACGTACGCCGCGCACGGCGGTTCGTTCCCGATCGCGGTGGAGGGCGCGGGCGTGATCGGCGCGGTCACGGTGTCCGGCCTGCCGCAGGCCGAGGACCACGCGATGGTGGTCGAGGCGCTGGAGCAGTTCGCGCCGACGCCGGGGGCCTGAGCCGGCCGTACGGGGAGGGCGGGCCCAGGCGTCCGAGCCGTACGCGAAGGGCGGGCCGGGACGCTGAGCAGCCCGTATGGGGAGGGGGCGCCGTCACGTACGAGTACACGTACAGCGACGACGACACCCCCTCCCCCGGCTACGCGTCCTTCAGCTCCTGCCGCTGCCGGCCGAGCCCCTCCACCTCCAGCTCCACCACATCGCCCGCCTTCAGGTACGGCTTGGGCTCGGGCTGCCCCATGGCGACCCCGGCGGGCGTACCGGTGTTGATGATGTCGCCCGGGTAGAGGGTCATGAAGTGGCTGAGGTAGCGGACGACCTCGCCGACCGGGAAGATCTGCTCGGCCGTGGTGCCGTTCTGCTTCAGCTCGCCGTTGACCCAGAGCCGCAGCGGCAGGGCCTGCGGGTCGTCCACCTCGTCGGCGGTGACGAGCCAGGGCCCCAGCGGGTTGAACGTCTCGCAGTTCTTGCCCTTGTCCCAGGTGCCGCCGCGCTCGATCTGGAACTCGCGCTCGGAGACGTCGTGGGCGGTGGCGTACCCGGCGACATGGGCGAGCCCCTGCTCGGCCGAGCCCAGGTAGCGGGCGGTGCGCCCGATGACGACGGCGAGCTCGACCTCCCAGTCGGTCTTGCGGCTGCCGCGCGGTACGAGGACCGTATCGTCGGGCCCGACGACGGTGTCGGGGGCCTTGAAGAACAGGATCGGCTCGGCCGGGATCTCCGCACCCGTCTCGGCGGCGTGGTCGTGGTAGTTCAGCCCGATGCACACGATCTTGCCGATGCGTCCCAGCGGCGGACCGATCCGCAGCCCTGTCGCGTCCAGGGCGGGCAGCACACCGGGGGCCTCGGCGGCCGCCCGTACGCGGGCGAGCGCGGAGGCGTCGGCGAGCAGATCGCCGTCGATGTCGGGGACGATTCCCGACAGATCACGCAGAGTCCCGTCGCGGTCGAGAAGTGCGGGACGCTCGGCGCCCGCCGTACCGACTCGAAGCAGCTTCAACGGTCCAACTCCTCTTGATCGAGGTGGAGAGCCCTTCGGCGGGGTGCGGCCGCCGAGGGGCTTGGCTGATCGTCCAAGAGATCGGATCACTCCGCAAGACCTCGTTCACACACTGGACCGGCGCATCGGCGGCGCCGATTACGCCGCGGTGGCCATGGCGCCACCGGCGACGGGCATGTCGCGGTAGAGCCAGGCCCGCTCGAGGGCGGTCCAGGTCGTCGTCGTGACGACGTAGAGGGCCGCGGCGAGCGGGACGACGGCCACGGTGATCAGCGTGAAGAACGACATCAGCGGCATGAGCTTGGTCATCGCGCCCAGGCCGGGCACGGGCTGTCCGTCCGGGCCCGCGGCGGGCGTCATCGGGTTGGCGGCCATCTGCCGCTTGGTGCGTCCGTAGTTGAACGTGGCGACGGCGGCGACGATCACGAAGAGCCCCAGGTAGACCAGCCCCTGCCCGCCGAACAGACCGCCGTGCGCGAGCGCGTCGTGCCAGCGCCCGCCGAGCGGTGCGCCGAGCAGGTCGTGGCTGAGCAGCGCGTTGGGCTCGCCGCCGATCGAGCTGCTGGAGAAGAGGTGGTAGAGCAGGAAGAACGCGGGCATCTGGAGCAGGCTCGGCAGGCAGCCGGAGAGCGGCGACACCTTCTCGGCGGCGTGCAGCTCCATGATCGCCTTCTGCATCCGCTCGGGATTCTTGCCGTGCTTCTTCCGCAGCTCGGCGATCTGGGGCTGGAGCCTGCTCCGGGCCTTCTGCCCGCGCGCGGCGGCCCGGGAGAGCGGATGGACGGCGAGCCGGACGAGCGCGGTGAACAGGATGATCGCGGCGGCGGTGGACGCGGTCTGGAAGAGCGGCTGCAGCAGATCGGCGAGGGAGCCGACCAGGCTCGCGAAAGCGGACATGAAGGCGGACATGGGTGAGCCCTCCGGGGGTCTCGTCGTGCCGGGAGGTACCTGCGCAGAAGGCGACGAGGTACGGGGTGATCACTCGGCATGACGACCGGCGCGGGGCGCACCCGTCCTGGGTGCGGCACCCGTACGCGAGGTACGGGCGGGAGGTGCGGGGTTGCGCTACGCGGCAGCCGTCAGGAGGGCGTGCCCGGGTGCCCGGGGCCTGGTGCGCCCCCGTGCGTCGGGGTCGCGTTGCGGGAGGAACGCGGTGCGCCGCTCCCGGTCCCTGATGGCGGTACGGACCCGGGTGCGGGGCACCGGGGACGCGCAGCGGGCGCTGATGACGGCGCAGGCGAGGAGGGCGGAACCGGCCGCGGCGGTGGCGGCGAGCGCGACGGCGGCGGAGAGGCTGCCGCCCTCGGCGAGAAGGATCTCGGTGAGGAAGAGGAGGAGGAGTCCGGCGGGCCGGAGCAGCCGGGCGAAGGCACGGCGCAGGGCGTTGGCGTCCCGCACGTTGTGCACCTCCCGTTCCTGGTTCCGGCCTCGTACCGTTCCTGCGGAGTGCCGCCCATCGGAGTGAACGGCACTCTTTCGTTATACACGATGATCGGGGCGGCCCCGGGGTTTCTCGCCACCGTTCAGCGGGGGCGCATCGCGGTGAGCTGCCCCCAGACGACGAGCCGGTAGCGCGAGCTGAACTCGGGGGTGCAGGTGGTGAGGGTGAGGTAGTAGCCGGGCTCGCTGTAGCCGACGGAGGTGGTGATGTTGCTGCGCGGTACGGGCGCGATGACACCGCTGTCGGAGGGCGCGGTCCGGGCGAGGCGTTTGCCGACGGTGTACGTGTAGACGGCGTCCCGGGTCTCCACGGTGATCCGGTCACCGTTGCGGAGCCGGTCGATGCGCCGGAAGGGTTCGCCGTGGGTGTTGCGGTGCCCGGCGAGCGCGAAGTTCCCGGCCTGCCCGGCCTGCGCGGTACGGGTGTAGTGCCCGACGTACCCCCGGTCGAGCACCCCGCCCTTGCTGGTGCCCTCGGCGACGGGGGCGGTGAGCCCGATCCGGGGGATGCGCAGGACGGCGTACGCCTGGTCCCAGCGGGGCGCGGCACGGGGCCGGGCGGCCGGGGCGGGCGCGGCCCCGGTCGCACGACCGGAGGCCGAAGGACGAGGCCCTCCGTCGAGCGCGTCCTCACCCCCACCCGGGTCGGGCGCAGGGGAGGGTGCAGGCTTGTCCCACTCCCGCTGGAGGCTCTGGACGGTGCGCCCGGCGTCGGCGCGGGCCTCGCGGTTGGTCCACCAGAGCTGATGGGCGACGAGCAGGAGCAGGACGACACCGAGGGTGACGACGACCTCGGCGGAGAGCCAGAGCCCGCAGGCGAGAAGATGCGAACCGCCTCCGCCACGGCCTCGCGCCCCGGACAACACCCCGCGCCCTCGCCCGGCTCCCCGCCTCCGCATCGACGCCACCCTCCCGCACCGCAAGCCTCGGGGCGCACGACCGCACACCGTTGAAGACTCGGAGCGCACGGTAGGGGCAAACCTCACAACTCTCCAGACTTCTCCCGCTTCTCCTCCTCCGCCCTGTTCTCCCCGCCGTCACCGTCCGGCAGTACCGTGTGGTCCATGCGCCCCGACACGCCTGCCGACCACACGACCGAAGCCGAGCGTCTGCTCCGCACCGCGGCGCAGTACCCCGAGGACCACGAACCGCTGATCCTCCAGGCCGCGGCCCACCTGGAACTCGCGGGCGACCGCGCCCGAGCGAGCACGCTCTACGACGACCTGCTCGCCGCCCCCGAGGCGACCGCCGACAACCCGCACCTGATCAAGGCCCTGAAAGCGGCCAACCTCTGGGAGTACGGTCACGAGGCCGAGGCCCGGGCGATCATCGACGGCATCCGAGCCGCGGGCCCGCTGAACGCAGCGCCGTGGCAGGTGGCGGCGGAGACCCTGGAGGCGCACGACGAGCTGGAGAAGGCGCACGACTTCCTCTCCACCGCCCTGACCCTGCTGCTGGCCCCCGGCGAGGAGGTCCCGTACGCCACGCAGTCCCTGCTGACCGGCCGCCACCGGGTGCGCCGGCTGATGGGCCTGGAGCACGACGCCTGGGACGAGCTGGCCGGCGAGCTGCACACGGCCGCGGTGCCCCTGGACGAACTGCACGACCCGAAGCGCCTGTGGTCGCTGGGGTCATCGGACCCGGTGGAGCTGAAGGCCGAGATCGCCCGCCTGCGCGCGGAGCTGGGCACGTACCGCACGGCGCTCTCCCGCCCGTTCCCGGTGGCGGTACTGCACTGGCCGGAACAGGAGCTCCGCGAACTGCTCACGGCGTACCCGGAGTTGACCGAGGAGTACGTGGACCGCACGACCCACCTGGACCGCCTGGAGGCGTCCCTGCGCGACCTCCACGCGACGGGCACCCCGAA
This sequence comes from Streptomyces globisporus C-1027, assembly GCF_000261345.2. NCBI lineage: Bacteria > Bacillati > Actinomycetota > Actinomycetes > Kitasatosporales > Streptomycetaceae > Streptomyces > Streptomyces globisporus. The sequence goes on from NZ_CP013738.1 coordinate 2,826,547, forward strand.
CCTGGGCATCGTGACGGGCACGGTCCCCTCGTACGAGGCGTTCGCCGCCTCGGAGGCCGCGTCCCCGTCCGACCCGGGCCTCCTCCCCCAGTACGCCACCACCCTCGCGGCCCGGGGCCGCGCGATCCCGTGGCCGCCTTCGCGCACGGCTGCCTGCTGGTGCGGGTCGGGGGAGGCTTATGGGGGGTGCCACGGGGGCGGGTGACACCCCAGCCCGAGCCTGGAGGGGGAGGGACCGACCGCTCTCACTCCAGGCCGCGCTCACACCTGGCTCGTTTGGTCCTCGCTCGCCGAGCCTCACCCGCCAACGGGGGTGCGCCGCGCAGTGGCCAGACAGCCTCAGCAGCCGCCACGGTGCCTGGTCCCGCCTCCTCGCGCCATCACGTCGCCGACAGGCCCAGCTTCCGGGATCCGGGCTGCCGTCATTGCCAGGCTGACGGAGCGGACTCACTCACCCCCTCTGGGAACTACACGTGAGTGTCAGGAGTCTGAGTCAGGTGCGTACCCTCCGTCAATCTCCTCTACGGAAGCGTGTCAGCGTGACTCTTTTTGAACCGCCCGGCCCCGTATCTGGCGTCTGTGACGATCCGGAACTGATGGTGGTGCACCACCACTTGATGAAGCTTGACCCTCACGGAACTCGATTCGCCAGAGTGCTACGGGACACGATCGACCAACTCCTCAACGGCGAGGCCACTGGACGATACGACTGGGCCACCCTATTCAAAACAGAAAAGACTCACGCAGGAACACTTGTTGAAATCAACCTACAGCGCGAATTTGAGTTTAATGACGGCGTCGACATGGACTATCGCATAGAGGGAATCGACGTCGACTGCAAGTATTCACAGAAATTCGGATCGTGGATGATTCCTCCGGAAGCCGAGGGCCATCTCTGCCTGCTTGTCTGGGCCGACGACTACCAGAGCCTGTGGAGTGCAGGCTTGCTGCGCATCCAGCGCGAATGGCTCAACGGCGGAACCAACCGGGACATGAAGTTCACGGTCAAAGCGGAACATCGCAACAACATCACATGGCTTTGGAAAGATGCCGTTCTTCCGGAAAACGTACTGCTCCACCTTCCGGCTGCAACACGGGCACGTATTCTGATCCCCGGCAAGAACAAGGGGCAGGCTCGCGTTCGCGAGCTCTTCCGTCTGGTACACGGCAAGCGTATCGGCCGAGGTGTCGTGCGAACTGCCGCTCAGCAACTCGACTACATGGCGCGCGTGAGGGAGGGAAGCAAGGGGCGCGCACGCCCCGCACTGCGACCCTACGGGATCATCATCCTCGGTGATTACCAGTCCCACCAGGCCGTGGCGAGGGACCTGGGCGGCCCGGTACCGGCGGAAGGAGAGTTCGTCGCGCATCGCGTCGTCCGCGCGCGACCGGAACACAGCGGCCTCCCGCAAGCCGAGATCGGCGGAGAGCTCTGGGTCGTCGCGCAGCCCGGTGATGCCGTGGAAGCTGCCCCACAGTTGCCCGAAGCCCAGGAGGGAAGCACAAGAGCGGCTCAGCAGCGACTCCTCGCACTGGAAGGCCACGGTGCCAGCCTGGCCACACCGCAACAGGAGGAGTTGGACAGTGACTGAGCCTGAGGGAGAGCTTCCGATGATCAGGCAGTTCCAGGACTGGATTCAGAAGAGTCCGTCTGAGAGCGATCCGGAGAGGTCTCGATTCTTCACTGAAGGCGTTATTGTACTCGATACAAACATCCTCCTCAGTCTGTACGAATACACTCCCGCCGCACGACAGCAGATCCTCGATGCCCTTCGGAGTGTACAGTCGCTCCTCTGGCTCCCGCATCAGGTAGGTCTGGAATTCTTCCAGAACCGCCACCGGGTAATCACCGGCAGGAAGAGGGCACTCGAAGATTCTCAGCGAGCTCTCCGAAACAAGATCAGCGAAGCCAAGCAGGCCCTTAAGGAAGCCCGCTCACACACGCAGAAAATGCTGATCAGGTACGCGCAGGACACCGAGGCGAGCAGCAGACTTGAGAAGCAGATTTCCGACAAATTCATCAGCGACCTCCTGAGCGATCTGAGCAGCACGCTTGAAAGCCAGGCGTCCCGGCTACGTGACTACGACATCTCAGTTTCACCAAGCAGTGATGGCGACACGGTACTGACACAGGTAGCCGCATTGTTCGGAGACCAAATTGCCAGCCCGCCCGCTCCGGACTTAACACGGCAACGCGTTGAAGATGCTTCGCAATACAGATTTCCAAATCTCATTCCACCTGGGTTCAAGGATGCAGGAAAGGGAACAGCACTGGCTTCTTCCGGGGATTTCCTCCTGTGGGAAGAGACCATTTCACACATGGCCGATGCAGAGAGCCGATCCCACCTGCTGTTCGTTTCGAACGACACCAAGGAGGACTGGTACCAGCCTCCAGGTGAAGGCCGTAACGAGCCACGCCCCTGGCCGTACCTAAAAACTGAGATGAGGATGCGAGCGGGAGCTGAGCTGCGAATCGAAACCCCGGGAGCCTTCTACCGCGGCATCAACCACTTTCTCCACGCAGAGATCACAGAGACGACCTACGCAGAGATCGACCGAGCTGCCGCAGGCGCCACACCAGCGTCGATCACCGAGGCTGCCGCAGTCCGGACCCCGCCTCCTCCAGACCTTGTGACTGCCGCACTGGACGCAGCTGGCTTGGAGGATGCGCTGGTGTGCACCATCGCAGACACCGCGCACCGCTCGCTGTTCCTCTGGTGGCTGATCGGCACTACCGCACAGCTTGAGCGGCGGCCCCTCATCGATGACGAGCCAGACGTTCTGTTCATGCCTGCGACTCGGCAGGCGGCGCAGCCGGATCCCAACTGGCTTCCAGGAACCCGCCTCCACCTCGGCGAATGGCCCTATCGCAGCTCCTCATGGATCGCCCCATGGTTCGTCGACACCCTCAACGCATCGTCTGTCCGGGACAGAAAGATCTTGCAAGGTCTCGCCGCACAACAGTTGGCATTCAGACCCAGGGACGTGTAGCTCAACCGATGGCACACACACCCAAGAAGGGATCCACCCCATGAGGAATCGACGTTCTCCAGAGGGCGAATGGAAGAGACTCAGGCCGGATGCTGAGCATGCGTTGCAAATGCTCCTTTCCGAGATCCCGAGCCACGCAACTCCTCAGTCCCTGTTTGAGGCCTACACCTACGCCAAGGACATCGCAGCGCGGGCAATGCAGTCCAGAATGCTGGGCGATCTTCCTGCCGAGAACAAGCAGTTTGAGCTGCTTCGTACAAAAATTAAGCAAGAAATGGACTCACGGTACAAGGAATTGATTCCACCGAACCTCCTCAGAATTCCATACAGCGGAAAGACTCACGAGCACCTGTTCTCACTACTTCAGAAGAATCTGGCTCAACCCGTTCAAGCAGCCATGCTACGCATCGTAACCGCAGACAACGTGCATACCGAACGCAGGGCCCGCGAACTGCGGGAACTTGGACTCGACGTACATTGGTACGACATAGAGGAGATCAGCGTCTACGAGCTCCGCTCACTCAACATCGACTTCGAGATGATTCCTGCCATCATCAGGAATAATGCACGGAAGAACAAGTCCATGACCAAAGAACAAAAGCACCTTATCCTCAGGAAAGCTGGAATCTCTGAAAAATGATGAGCGAAGAAGTCTGGGAACCGCCCGACGGCTCGTGGGCTTCATCCGCCGCTCGACGCCGAAACATGCAGGCGATCCGAAGCCGCGACACCAAGCCTGAACTGCTGGTGCGGAGAATCCTGCACGCTCAGGGGCTTCGATACCGCGTTGCGGCCAAGCCGTTGCCAGGGCTCCGCCGGACGGCAGACATTGTCTTCCGTCCGGCGAAGTTGGCTGTCTTTATTGACGGCTGTTACTGGCATGGCTGCCCGATGCATTACGTTCCGCCAAAGACCAACTCCGGCTATTGGTCAGAGAAGGTTCTTCGAAATGTCAGCCGCGACAGGGACACTGACCGTCATCTCCAAGCCGCTGGCTGGACGGTGCTGCGCTTCTGGGAGCACGAGTCAGCCGACGACTGCGCGCTCGCGATCGCTGCCGCGGTCAGCCGCCTTCGGAGCAGCCGGGACTGAGAGCTCAGTCAGCCTGAACAGCAGCTCGCTGCCAGTTTCGCTTCCTTCGGAGCGCGGCTGACGTACCGCGGCAACAACGCCAGCCTCCTTGCCTGCCTTCAGTGCTGCGATGATCTGTTCACCTACAGCCTGGGCAACCGGCGGCGGGAATGCGTTCCCCACCTGTCGGTAGGCAGCCGTCTTCCTGCCCTTGAACTTCCAGCTCGGCGGGAAACCCTGGATAATCGCCGCCTGCTCGACAGTCAGCTTGGGTCCTGCCGCAGAAAATAGGTCGCGCTCGTAGCTTTCCTGCTTCTTCATCTCTTCGGAGTCATTTGCGACTCCGAGTCCGCAGACGCCGAGAGCTGCCCATGCCTTTTTAGCCCGGGTCGGCCCCAGGTCAGCGCCTCCATGTTTCTTGGAACCGCCAACTAGCGTGGGGGCTACACCCTTAGATGCCTTGCCTTGCCATTCCTTTAGCGCTTCCGCAGCGCGCGGATCATCAACCTCGGCAAATCGCTTAGCCATCGTCACTTTCAAGGCTTCCCCCACTGTGCGCACAGGAAGCTTCTTTGGCTTAGTTTGAGCGAAGAAGGGCAGGTAGGGTTCTTTCAGCGCAACCAAGATGGCACGCGGCCGGAGCTGAGGAACACCGTAGTTCTTAGCTTCCAGCACTTCCCAGTAGCACTTTTTGTACCCCATGGACTCAAGGCGCTCCAGCAGGTGCTCACGGTAGTCCTGGAACTTCTCCCTCGGCTCCAGCAGCCCACGGACGTTCTCGATCATCACAGCCTTGGGCTCAAGCTCGTCCACAAGATTGAGCATGGTCGGGAACAGGTCACGCTCATCGTCTGGCCCCAACTGCTTGCCGGCCACCGAGAAGGGCGGGCAGGGCACACCACCCGCCAGGAGATCAAGATCCCCTGGCTCCAACCCCAGTTCCAGGCGCAGGCCCTTCGGGTCAAGCGTCGTCAGGTCGGCCTGCTTGACCGTGCAGCCTTCCCAGTCGTCATTTCCTTCCACGTTCGCCCGGAGCGTTTCCACGGCATGGGGATCGATCTCGATGAGCGCCAAGTGCCTGAACAGCGCATCGTGGAGCCCTAGCGCCTGCCCACCCGCCCCAGCGCAGATCTCAACTGAGGTGAAAGTCCTCTCAGTGCTGGTCATACACCCTCCTTCCTAACGTGCCCGACTGGCACCGGCTCTCGCCAGCCATCACAGAGGGTGACAGACCCCACTGACAACGCGATCGCCTTCAAGTGTGCGTCACGCACCACAACACTCCGACCGCCCCACACGTGACAGCGAACACTCATACGATATGGCCCATGCAGAGAAGCCCTGCATGGACCCAGGACGAGTTGCTGCTCGCCTGCGCTCTCGTAGTCGAGAACGGCTGGAGCGAGCTCCGCGAGGGCGACCTCCGAGTTTCGGATCTGTTTGACCTCCTCCGGTCCTTGCCCATCCACGAGGGCGCTGCACGCGCCATCCCGAAGTTCCGGTCCACTGGCAGCGTCAGCCGCAAGACCTCCGACCTGGCTTCTCACCACCCCGCGTACGTCGGCACACCGACGAAGGGGGGACACCTGGACAGAGAGATGATCAGCGCCTTCATCGCCCGGCCGGCAGGGATGCTCCTTGCCGCAGCCGCGCTGCGCCAAGGAATCGGCACAGGGGAGCTTTACTCCATTCCTCAGGATCCGGACGAGTTGGATGATGAGGGAAATTCGGCAGTCGAAGGCCGCATTCTCACGCGCTGGGCACTGCATCGCGAACGTAACAGAGGGCTGCGTGCTCGCAAGATCGCTCAAGCGACGAAGCTCGGACAGCCCCTGCAGCGTGAGGTATGCGATTTTGATTTCGGCAGCATCTACGGTGGCCTGGGCACCGGGTACATCGAGATGCACCATCGTCTGCCTCTCCACGTGTCCGGGCCTCGCGAGACCAGGCTGGACGATCTGGCCTTCCTGTGCGCCAACTGCCACCGGATGTGCCACAGGAACCGCGCCGGAGAATCGTGGCGCACGCCAAGTGCCCTGCGGACGGAAATAGCGAAATCTGCACCGTGACCAGCGCAAGGCTGGGAAGCTCCAGGCACACACGGGCAACCCGTAGGCTCCTCCGACCACATGCCTGGCTGATGAGGACCACGTCACAGCACGCGGCTCCTCTGGTCCTCAAAGCTCGCCTGCGCTCGGTCCAGGGCCCCGTCCGGGTCGCACCCATGAGCCCGAAGCCAGTGGAGGAGGTCGGCGATCACATCGATGGCCGACTCCTCCGCGTTCGCCACGGTCACCGGTCTCCGCTCAACACCCTTGTCCCGCCCAGACAATCCGAGCAGCCCGAGCAGCGCTTCGGCCCTCGCGACCCCGGGCCCGTCCATGTGGTCGACCGACGACCGCAGCCCGGTGACCAGCTCGCACCAAGTGGCCTTCGAGTCGGTTCGGAGGACAACACCCCAGCGGTCGGCGAGAGCGTCCACGAGAGCCAGCCCGCGGCCGTGCTCCTCCCCGTCCTCCCGCGTGGCGAGGACGGGGACACCGCGCGTGTCAGGGTCGCTCACCTCGATGCGCAGGCGACCACCGTTCATGGAGACGGCAAGACGTGCACGCGTGCCCGGCCCCACGTGCTTGATCACGTTCGCCGCAAGCTCCGAAGCACAGAGCTGAGCATCGGGGGCGACGTCGGCCAGGCCCCAGAGGTCCAGCCGAAACCTGACGGCGTTTCTCAGCCCTGCCAACCCCGCCGGCTCCGCCAGGAATGGCATCTCCCAGGCTTTGCGCACCACACCGAAACGACAGCCGCCCACGTCGATCACCACTCCCAGCAGACTCGCCATCACCATGCGTGAAGACGCGTAAGGGAAGGGTGTCATCGGAACTCTCATTTTGGAACTCTCATCAACACCATCCGGGAGCCCGCCCCCGTACCGCACGCCCCCGGCGCACGCCCACTTGCCCGTACAACGATCAACCGTGCACGCTCAGAAGCGTCGACGTGAGGAACCACAGCCATGACAGTCGGACCCACCACCCGCAGGCGCCAGCTCGGTGCCGATCTGCGCCGCCTGCGTGAGCGCAAGGGCCTCACCCTGGAGGAGGCGGGGGCGCTGGTCGGCATCTCCAAAGCGACCCTGAGCCGCTACGAGCGGAAGGAGGGCACGGTCAAGTGGCCGGCCGTGGACGCCCTGTGCCGCGAGTACGGCACCACGGACGACGAACGCTCCTCACTCGTCGAGCTGGCCAAGGGCGCACGCATCCAGGGCTGGTGGCGCTCGCTCGCGGATCCCGTCCCCGAGTCCATGAACCTCATGCTGACCCTGGAGGACGAGGTGGTCAGCGAGGACCACTACGCCTGCATGTACGTCCCCGGACTGCTCCAGACACACGCCTACGCCGAGGCCGTGCACCGCGCTTCGGAGATGCGGTGCTCGGACCAGGAGATCGCCCACATGGTGGACATCCGCATGAAGCGGCAGGAGCTGCTCGAACGACCCGAGCCGCCCCATATCTGGGCCGTGGTCGACGAGGCGGTGATCCGCCGCGTCGTGGGCGGACGCGAAACCATGCGGGCACAACTCCACCACCTGCTCGAACAAGCCCGACGCCCTCATGTCACCGTGCAGATCCTGCCGTTCGAGACCGGCGCCCACGCAGCGGCAGTGGGCAGCTTCGTCGTCCTCGGCGGACCGACGCCCGAGCTCGACGTCGTGTACGTGGACATCATCGGAGGCGGCCTCTTCATGGAGAAGCCCCAGGAACTGTCACGCTATAAAAGAGCGTTTTGTCCTGGCAGGAGTGTTTGGGAACGCAGCGCTGGCGTGGATGATTGCGGGGTGTTGGTCCAAGTGGAAGCGGTGGGGAAGGTCGCCGACGGGCGCGCGACGGTTCGGGTGCGCTCGGAGGTGGGTGCCGCCGCGGCGTTCTGGTGCGGCGGTCCGACGGGAGTGGGCCGCGAACATCACGTGGAGTGGACGGTTGAAGAGGACGCGGCCTGGGGCGGCAACACTCGACCGGCCACTTCAATTTCACCCGGGGTGGATGAGAAGGAAGGCGACCGGATCGTCTTTCGGGGGCGGTTGGGCCTGACGGGCGATGGCGGAGCCACGTTGGAAGTAGCCGGAACCCACATCCTTTTCGACCTCGCCGACCCGCCGCCATCGACTGCTGTCGATGGAACGTGGGTCGAGATCAGCGTGGAGCGGAACAGCGTCAGCCTGTGGCCCTACCTGCTGTGATTCACAGGAGCCCGACGCTGCCGCCGTTCAGCTGTCGCGCCAGTTGTGGGTCGATTCGCGGGTGAGTCTGCGGCTCATGAGGTCGATCATCGCTATGTTGATCATGGCTTCGGAGCGGTGAGGGTGGGTTTCGTAGTCGCGGGCGAGGCGGCGGTGGTGCATGAGCCAGCCGAAGGTCCGCTCGACGACCCAGCGCCGCGGGATCACCTTGAAGCCCTTCTGGGCGGGGTCGCGGCGGGTGACTTCGACGTCGATACCGAGGCGGGCGCCGTGGTCGATGGCCTTGGTGCGGTAGCCGCTGTCGGCCCACGCCTTCGTGATGCGGGGGCTGCCTTCGGCGATGTTCGAGAGCAGGCGGATTCCGCCGGCGTTGTCGGAGACGCTGGCGGCGGTGACCAGCACGGCCAGGAGGAGGCCGAGTGTGTCAACGCCGATGTGGCGTTTGCGGCCCGCGATCTTCTTGCCCGCGTCGATGCCCTGGCCGGCCGCGGGCACGTTGGCCGAGGTCTTGATGCTCTGGGCGTCGAGGATGCAGGCGCTGGGCTCGGCGTCTCGGCCCTCGGCCTTCCGGACCAGATGTCGCAGGAGTCCGTTGAGCTGGTCGAAGACGCCGTCCTTCTGCCAGGCGGCGAAGTATCCGTAAACGGTTTCCCACGGGGCGAAATCGTGTGGGAGGTAGCGCCAGGGGATGCCGGTCCGGTCGACGTAGAGGATGGCGTCCATGATCCGGCGCAGGTCGTGTTCGGGCGGCCGCCCGATGTCCAGGCCCTTCCCTCTGCGTTCTGCTCGCCAGGCTGTCAGGGTTGGTTCGAGCAGTTCCCAACGAGCATCGGACAGGTCACTCGGGTACGGCCGCTGTCGGCGAGGCATGTTTCCGTAGTACCGATGGCCGCCGTCCCGCTACAGGGCGCAAACAGGCGTGAGCGGGGGCGTGTTGGGATCAGACAGGAGCGAACGGACCGAAGCGGACCCTCGAAAGCCGTCATCCGCATCACCTGTCACAAGAGACGTCTGCTGGCTCAGCCAGCCTGAAGCGGCCCGTCGCCCGAACTGCAATGAAGCACCTAAGCCGGAGCAAAACGCTCTTTAAGTTGGCGTTCAATTATCTGCGCGCACAGGCCCTGAACATCGAGCGGTCTGCCGCGCTCCTGGATCAAGTGGGCAGGGAGCTTTGATGGTTCACCCCGTCGGTCAGTGGTTCAAGTCGTCGTACAGCGGGGGCAGCGGTACGGAATGCGTGGAGGTCGCCGACCTGTTCGCGACCGTGGGAGTACGCGATTCGACGAGGCCTGAGGGTCCTCGCATAGCCGTCGGCCATGCGGCTTGGGCCGGTTTCGTCGCTGGTGTGCAGGGGAGAGAGTGAGCTCTCTCCAACTTCAGGCTGACGCGTGGTGGTGAAGGACGAGGACGGCCTTCACCACGTCGGTGATGCGGTTGGTGCTGCAGCGGAGCTTCCGCAAGAGGCGCCAGCCCTTGAGGGTGGCCATGGCCTGCTCGCCGAGGCAGCGGATCTTGGCGTGGGTGGTGTTGTGACGGCGCTTCCATCGCTTGAGACGGCGGCCCCGAAACGGGACTCGGACGGTTCCGCCGGCACCTTGATACGCCTTGTCAGCCCAGCATCTGAGTCCCTCTTCAGCGAGGACTTCGATGATCCCGTGCTGTCGCGCGGCGATCCGGTCGATCGGCAGCAGGGTGCCGTCGAGGATGACGAACGCCTTCGCCCGGATCGCCTTGATCGCCTCGGCCAGGGACGGGGCGAGGGTGGCCAGGATGTCGACGGCCTCGCGTATGGAGCGGAAGGCGGTCGCGATCCCGATACCGAAACCGGCCGCGAGCTGTGCGTAGGTGTCACCGCACCGCAGGTGGGCCAGGGCCAGCAGAGCCTGTCTCGCTGCGGGAAGCCGCCGCCACCGCGTGCCGATCTCCCTCCGCCTGGCTGTCAGTTGCCCGGTTACTGAGGTTGAACTTGTGGTGTCGTAGGGGCTGACGGCTCCTCGCCGGTGCGGTATCACCGGGGCATGCGGTATCCACAAGGGGGCGGGCTGACCGCCGAGCGGCAGCAGTTCCGCGAGGAGTTACGACTGAAGGCTGCCGAGAGGTTCGCCCAGGGCGAGGCGAGCTCGGTGATCGCCAGGGACCTGCGGGTCAGCGTCCGCTCGGTGCAGCGGTGGCGGCGGATGTGGGACGAGGGCGGGCCGCGGGCTCTGCGGTCACAGGGCCCGGCATCGCTGCCGAGGCTGAGCGAGAAGCAGTTCGCCCAGTTGGAGGCGGAGCTGGCCAAGGGACCGGCCGCGCATGGCTGGGAAGACCAGCGCTGGACCCTGAGCCGTGTGAAGACGGTGATCGGCCGACGCTTCCACCTGACCTACACGATCCAGGGCGTGCGCAAGCTCCTGGTGCGCAACGGCTGGTCCTGTCAGGTCCCGGCCCGACGCGCCATCGAGCGGGACGACGAGGCGGTGGCCGGGTGGGTCAAGGAGGTGTGGCCGTGCGCGGAAGACTCGCGGCGGCCCGTGGAGCCTGGCTCGTCTTCGAGGACGAAGCCGGTTTCTCCATGACGCCGCCGCAGGCCAGGACCTGGGCCCAGCGCGGCCGGACCCCGGTGGTGCGTGTCCGCGGCCGTTCCCGCAGACGCATCTCCATCGCCGCGCTGACCTGCTACAAGCCCGGCCACCGGTCCCGGCTGATCTACCGGCCACGCCGGGACGACGACCGACGCGACAGTCGCAAGAGCTTCTCCTGGCGCGACTACCGGGACCTGCTGATCGCCGCCCACCAGCAGCTCGGCGGGCCGATCGTGCTCATCTGGGACAACCTGAACGTCCACAAAGCCGCCGGGCTGCGGGAGTTCGCCGCCTCCCGGGACTGGCTGACGATCTACTACCTGCCGCCCTACGCACCCGACCTCAACCCCGTCGAAGGGATCTGGTCCCTCTTACGACGCGGCTGGCTCTCCAACGTCGCCTTCTCCACCCCCGAACACCTCGTCCAGCGCATCCGACACGGCCTACGCCACATCCAATACCGCAGCCACCTCATAGACGGCTGCCTCGCCGAGACCGGCCTGACCATCAGACCCACCTGAGCAACCCAGCGACATCACGAGTTCAACCTCAGTAGGAACCGCAGGGTGCGGGTGGACAGATCGATCGACGACGGGTAGACAAGCACACGAAGCTCCTGACGGACACGGGTGATCTTGGTCGAGAACCCATCTACCAGGAGCTTCGTCGTTACGCAGGACCGTCCAACTCGTGGTCAACGCCGCCAGCTTGGAAAAGGCTCAGTGCCGACGGAGCCTCCTCAGAAGCGGTCGACCTTCTCACCGTCCGGAACTTGATAGCAGCCGGAGACGACCATGAGATTCAGGCTTGGCGTCTCACCCTTCGCGAAATGAGCGATCTTTACGCTGTGCTTCTTTTTATCGTTGTCGGCCGTGAGTTCAATGCTTTTATTCTTGCTCGTATTGGGACCGTAATCGACGACTTTCCAGCCGTGCTTGGGAAGTTCTCCCTTGAGCCGCTCCATCACGCCATCAAGCTCGCCGGGGGATGCTGGCGTGAAGCTCCAGGGATGAAAGATCTGAAAGTACTTCTCCGGATCCTTTCCGCCGCACTCCGAGACGCCCGGGCCAGTGTCTGACGCCTTTCCTTTGATGCCGATCAGGTCGAAAATCTCGCTGGAAATCTTCTCCGCCCGGTCGGCAGCAGAAAGTGACGTGCTGGTGCCCGCAGAGGGGAGGTCATCAGAGTCTGTGGTGTCAGTCATGCCGCATCCGGTGAGAGAAGTGAGGACGAGGGATACGAGGAGCGCGTGTGCGCCCATGATGTTCTTCACGTCGGAATCCCTCGGTAGGTCGGACCGGCCTGAAGGCCGGTCAACTGGGTTGGGCAGATGGCGAGGTATCTGGTTGGCCGTCCATCAAGACAATCGGGAATTGTTATCGCCCCCTTGTGTAAGCGGGGGGCACCGGTTTCAGTGCAGCTTCATCACCGCGCCCGGCCACAATCAACCCTTGATTCCGCAGACTGTCCGTACCCTGCTTCCAGTAGTCGCTGTGTCCCTCAGTGTCCGTGACTACCTGGTTGGCACCGAAGAGCGGGTCGCTGGGGATGATCCAAGCGCCGTCCCAGTCGGTTCCACCGTGACCGAATCGCCCGACGTCCGGGACCACGTCACCGTCGGCCTCCTGGTTCCAGACGTGCCCCTCGGGAACGTCCATCTGCTCGGCTTTGCTCACCTGAACTCCGGGGCTGCCAGCAAGGATCACGTCGTCCACGTTCAACTCGCCCTGGCGAGCGGCGGACCCGATCAGGGTGGTGCCGTACGAGTGGCCGACCGCCGTCCGGTGAGGGTCCGAATCAACGGTGCGCGAGGCATCAAGCCCGTCAAGGAAGCGGTTGTACGCGGGCGCTCCGTCATCCGCGTAATGGGCGAATGGCGCGTCCTTCACGATGCTCTGCGGCGCGTCGTATCCGAGCCAAGTGATCGTGGAAACCGAGCGACCGGCAGACGCACCATCTGCCACACGCCAAAGTTCCGCCATCCGGTTGATGTCCCCGCCCACGCTTCCAAGATTCGAGGTCGTGCCCGGCACGTACACCGCCTGGTGATCAGCCGTGTCCGGGTTCCCGTTCGCGACGATTGCTCGGCCATTTCCTTCGGTGCTGAATCCGAGCAGGTATGCCTCGGGAAGCCCCTTGGTGCCGGTCGCGTCGAACCGTTCCTGGATGCTCTTCATGCCGTCCTGCGACTTGGTGAGCTGCGCGAACCGCTCACCGTACTTCTCGTTCCACTTGGTCCAACTGGAGTTCTGGATGACGGCCGGATAAGTGCCGTTGGGGTTGGGCGAGTACCTGGTGGGCTCGGGAGGAATCTTGGCGAGTTCCAGTTCCACATGTGCCCTGCTCTGTGCCAGCACCATGCGGTTGGCCTCGTCACGCGTCTCGGCAGGCAACCCGTCCAGCGCGCCGACCGCGGCCGCGTTGAGGGCGAGGTGGGCCGCCTGCTCCTCCGGGCTGAGTCCCTTCCACCACGCTGCGTTGTCCTTCGGGGTGCCGTCCTTCGGGGGCTCAGGCAGGGAGTCGAAGTAGCTCTTACCGGCCTCGCGGACTCCGCCCGTGTCGGACTTCACGTCCGCCCAGTCCCGGTGAGAGACCTCCAAGTCGTCGTCAGCCTTCAGCGCACGCAGTTTCGGCGCCCACTTCGTATCCGCGTCTGTGGCTTCTTCCAGGGCGTCTGCGATCCGGTTGGCGTACTCAAGCGCCTTGCCGTAATGAGGGTTCGGGTGAATGTTGACGGCCTGGCGCTCCAACGCGTCGGACGTCGGGCTGCCCCCGGCGCTCCCGGTGACCGTGCCGCCGTCCGCCGTCTTCTCGTCGCCGGGCTTCTTTCCCGCCGGGTAGGAGACAGAGCCGTTCGCGTTCACGGTGCAGCCGTCGGCTCGGGCATCCTCCATCGCCGCTTCCAGCTTGCGCTTGGCCGCCGCGACATCGAAGGCAAAGCCGTTCAAGGCCGTGCTCACCAGACCACACTCGGTTTGCACATAGTGAAAGTTCTTCGACAGCTTCTTGAGCTGCTCGTGTGCGGCCCCCGCCGCATCACCCTTCACCTCGCTGCGCAGTCCCAAACCGATCCGGTTGTCGATCGCGTCCTTGGCCTCGGAGGCCATGTCGCCGGTAGCCCGATATCCGTCTGCGGCCTCCTCGTACTCCGACGGCTTGAAGGCCTTGAGCGTCGCAAGATCCATGAAATGACTCACTTCTCCTTCGACTGGCCGCCGACGGGGTCGGTGTCTTTGTATTTCACCTGGAGGTTCTTCAGATCCGCCAAGGCTTCCTCGTCCGACTTAGACAGATCGTGACCCGCCTTCTGCAGAAGTCCACCCAACTCCTCACAGCGGCCGCGTACATCGCTGACGTACTTCTTCCAGGAGTCGTAGAGTTCCTTCTGTGCCGCCGCGCTTACGGAACCGGTCGCGTCACCCAGCCCCGCCTGCCCATCGGCCAGCTTCGTCAGCGCCTTGCCGATGCCGCCCTTGAGGCCGGTAACGCCCTCACCGACCCGCACCCACGTCTTCCTGTTCGACTTGAGGTCACCCGAGGTTCCCCCCTCAGAAGGGGCCTGATTCAGCTGCATACCCGCTGGCCCCTTCGCCGCGACATCAGCCTTGATCTGCTCCCATTCGTCCCACGCCACCGTAAGATTCTCCCCGTTTCCCCTGATATCCCCGTTTCCCGTGGTCCCGTTCCCAGGATCCTCGGGTCGAGACGACATCGTCTCCGGCTTCTGCAGGTCAGATCAAATTCGGTCCTGCCGTCCGTGGCCGGAACCTGCTTCCCCTGGTTGTTCGTCCTCTGGAGCGGGAGCGAGCGGACGGGAAAACATGGTGGAACGGGCAGACAGCGGCGCCGTGGCGGCGGAGACGTCGGTGGTGCCTGGTGTAGGGAAACGGCGGCGGGGGTGGGTGCTCGCCGGGGTCGCCGTCGTTCTGGGCGGAGTGCTGGGGTTCCATCGACTTGTTCCCAACTGGCCCGGGCGACTTGGGAGTCTGATCGAGTCCTTTCTGCCCTGGGGCGGTGTCCTCGCCGTCGTGCTGCTGGTCGTCGCCCTCGTGCGGCGGTCCGCCGTCGCCCTCGTCGCTCTGCTGCTGCCGGTGGGCGTGTGGGTGGGCACCTTCGGCGGGCTGCTCCTGCCCGGTGAGGAGGGTGATGGGCGGGAGCTCGTCGTCGTCCAGCACAACGTCAGCGACGAGAACCGGGATCCCGCCGGAACCGCCCGCGTGCTGGTCGACTCCGGGGCCGATCTCGTAGCGCTGGAGGAGCTCGTGGATCCGCAGCTGGCCGCGTACGAGAAGGCCCTCGCCGCCGACTATCCCCATCACGTCGTCCGGGGCACCGTCGGGCTCTGGTCCAAGCACCCGCTCAGCGGTGAGCAGGTGGTGGACATCAAGCCCCGGAGTATTGAGGAGGGGTGGAGTCGCGGCTTGCGTGCCGTGGTCGACTCTCCGTACGGGGAAGTCGCCGCGTACGTCGCCCATCTGCCCTCCGTCCGCGTGGGGGTGAGTGGGCTCGCCTCTCAGCGGCGTGACGAGAGCGCCGCGTTGCTGGGGCGCGCCATCGCGGATGAGAGCGTCGAGCCGGTCATTCTGCTCGGGGACCTCAACGGTGTCGTGGAGGATCGGGGGTTGAGTCCTCTCACCTCACAACTTGCCTTTGCTGAGAGCGGGTTCGCCTTCAGCTTCCCCGCCACCTTCCCGTTGGCCCGGATCGATCAGGTCATGGCCCGCTCCGCCGCCGTGGGCCACATCCGCACCCTGCCCGCCACCGGCAGCGACCATCTGCCCGTCGTCGCCCGCGTCGCCCTGGAGTGAGCTGGCCTGGGGTGAGTCGCCCGCCCGCAGCGCGTCCGCCTTGCGTACGGCCGCGACGCGTTGCCGCCAGGTCATGTCCTCGGGGAACTCGTACGTGTCCGTGTCGACCATCCAGCTCGCGTACGCCGTCGCCCTGCGGCAGTCCGCGCACTCCGGCTCGTCGCCCAGCGGGCGGAAGACATGCTCCTCCCCCGGGCCCGCGCACGCGATCAGCTCCCTGACCGGGGGCGGCGGCGGGGGAACCGGCAACGGAAGCGCCGGGATCACCGGGATCACCGGGATCACCGGGCATTTCTGGGTCAGACGATGGCGCAGGAAGCCGACCGCCGAGTGCACCCCGCCTTCCGGCGGGTCGGCCAGGAGCGCCTGTCGCAGGTCCCCTTCCGGCAGGCCGCCCTCCAGCCACTTCACGGCCTCCACCGCCAAGGCGCGGGCCTCGCGGACACCCAGCAGCAGGTCGCGGCGCGTGTGGCGCAGAGACAGCAGCAGGCGTTCTGCCTTGGCCAGTTGGCTGGTGGGGTGTGGGGGCGGAGCCGGTGCCGACCCTGTCGCCTGTTCGGGGCTCGGCGCTGCCTCGGCCGGGGCTCCCGCTGTTTCGGGGTCCGGTGCCGCCGCCACCGCCTCCGGGTCCGGGGCCGTGCCCAGGTCCGCTACCCGCCCCCGCCCCGCTTCGGAGGGTGGGTGGGGAGTGGTCTTATCACTGTGGTCTTCCTCGGGTTGATAGCCACCGACCGACCGAGGAGTCGGTTCACCGACGGTCGGATACCGCACACCCGGAGAGCGCCCCGCGTCCGGCTCCAGCCTCGCCCAGACCGACCTGGCCTCCGCGCCCGACAGCGGTGTGTTCGTGAACAGCTGGGCCGTCGTCCAGAGCCCGTCATCCCGCTGGGTGCGCCACTCATGGACGTAACCGTGCTCCACCAACTGCTTCTTGGCCTGCTGGTACGGGCGGCCCTTCATGTCCAGCTTCCGCGCCAGTTCGCCGAGCGGGCGGTCCGTGGCGGAGTCGGGGAGGCCCTGGACGTACAGGATCAGGATCTTCGCGTTACTGCCCATCCGCCGGTCGCGCACGACCGTGTTTGAGGCCTTCGTCCAGCCCGAAGAGGGCGCGATAACATGACGCAGCATTTCTGGTGGGTCCTGTCCACTGGGGGTGTAGGCCCTCGGGTGGGTGTTGGCGCACCTCCGGGGGCCGCCCTTTGCGCGCGAGCGCGCACTGAGCGTGATGACCTCGTCACCGTATCTCACCGTTCTGACGCGTCGCCAGATCGAAGATCCGTTCGCCGAACCACCCCCTGCGTCAGCGCCCATAGGGCCAGTTGCCGGGGCGGTCGCGGTCAGCCAACCAAACCCCGCCCTCCACGTTCTGTACACGCTCTCATCACAATTCCGCTTCGCTTCCCGCATGCCTCTGATGTGCACCCGTACGCACTGCGAGCATCGGCTGCTCCACCGCACCTAGTTCGGCCTTGGGGGCAGCACATGGGGATGAGGAAGCAGTCACGGCGGTCCATGCCCGGAGCCCTCCGGATGCGCGTATCCGTGGGAGCGGGCGCGCTGGCGCTCCTCCTGACGGGCTGCGGGGGTGACGGCGACGCTGCGGACGGCCAGGGCGGGAAGGGAACCGTCGAGCGGACGCTGGCGCTCATGGACGACCAGCAGAGCGTGGACGCGGGCGACAGCCTGGACGTGGACGTCCTCGACAACGACTCCATCACCCTGGAGAGCAACGACCGGGCGGGGCTGCTCGACGCCTACGACCCCGCCGAGCTGACCCTGACCATCGAGACCGAGCCCGGCCACGGTTCCGCTTCGGTGTCCGGGGCCACGGTGACGTACACCGCCAGGGACGGGTACGCCGGCGAGGACGAGCTGACCTACGAGGTCCGCGTGAAGGGCACCGAGGTTCCCGCCGCCACGGCCGTCCTACGGATCACCGTCACCTCGCCCGCGCCCTGACCGGGAGACGCGACGCCGTACGGGGCGGCCGCCCGGGCCCGTTACGAGGTCTTCTGCTGCTCCTGCCGGCCGCCGCGCCGGCGCCGGGCGGTCAGCGCCAGGTGTGTCACCAGTCCCAGGACCAGGCCCCAGCACGCGGAGCCGACGCCGCCCAGAGTGACGCCCGAGGCCGTGGTGAGGAAGGTGACCACCGCCGCGTCGCGGCCCTGTTCGTCCGCCACCGCCTGGGCGAGGCTCGTGGAGAACGTGGCGAGGAGGGCCACCCCCGCGACCACGGCGATGAGTTCGGGCGGCAGCGCGGTGAACAGCCCCACGAGCGCGGCCCCGCAGACGCCCGCCAGCAGGTAGAAGACGCCGCACGCCACTCCGGCCACATAGCGGCGTCGCGGGTCGCGGTGGGCCTCCTCGCCGGTGCTGATGGCGGCGGTGATCGCCGCCAGGTTGACGGCGTGGCCGCCCAGCGGCGCGAGCGCCGTGGAGGCGAGGCCGGTGGCCGTGATCAGCAGCCGGTCGTCCGGGCGGTAGCCGCAGGCCGCCAGCACGGCGAGGCCGGGCGCGTTCTGCGAGGCCATCGTCACCACGGCGAGCGGCACGGCCAGGCCCACCAGCGCCGAACCCGTGAACTCCGGTGCCGTGAGGACGGGAAGGGTCAGCCCGATGTCCACGGACGAGGCGTCGATGCCCGGGACGACGGCGGTGACGAGCACGGCCGCGAGCAGGGCCCAGGCCACCGCGTACCTCGGTGACCGCTGTTTGACGGCCAGGTACGTGGCGAGCGAGACCAGCACCGCGACCGGCGCGCCGTCCAGTGCCGAGAACAGGCCGACGCCGAAGGAGAACAGCACACCCGCCAGCATGGCCGCCACGATGCCGGGCGGTACGCGGCGCATGACCTTCCCGAAGACGCCCGTCAGGCCGACCAGCGCCATGAGGAGACCGCTGACCAGGAAGGCGCCGACCGCCTCGGGGTACGAGTAGTCCCCGAGGCTGCCGACGAGGACCGCGGCGCCCGGCGTCGAGAACGCGGTGATCACCGGGATCCGGGTCCACCAGCTGAGCACGGCACACGTGACGCCGCTGCCCACGCACGCCGCCCACACCCACGACGCGGTCTGCTCATCGGTGAGGTGACCGGCGGCCGCTGCCGCCAGGACCACGAGGAGGGGGCCGGAACACGAGACCAGGACGGTGATCAGGCCCGCGAGGACGGCGGAGAGCGAGGCGTCCGCCAGGAGCCCGCGCCGCTCGGAGGGTCCTCGTCGCTCCGAGGACCCGCGCCGCTCGGAGAGCCTGCGCCGATCGGAGAGCCCGCGCCGATCGGAAGGCGTGCGCCCTTCGTCCGTCGGCCCGGGCGCCTCGTCCGTGCCGTTCTCGGCGCCCTGTTCGGCCGTGGCCATCGTGTCCCTTCCCCCTCGCCCGCAACTCCCGCTGCTACTCCGCTACTCCCCTACTCCGCCCGCTGTGCCACCGACGCCAGCCGCGTCACCCCCTCGGCGAACTCCTCGTCGCTCAGGGCCTGGAACGGCAGCCGGAGGAACACCGTTCCGGACGGTGGCGCCGAGTCCGCCGGGTAGAACGCCGAGCCACGGGTGAGGGCGACGCCCTCGGCGGCCACAGCCGCGAGGAACTTCTCCTCCGTGGTCCGTACCGGAAGATGCACGCTGATGTAGTAGCCGCCCTCGGGCACGCACAGCGCGGCCTCGCCGAGCGCCTTCCGCACCGCCTCGACCGCCGTGTCGTGCCGCGGCCGCAGCAGTTTCCTGACCTCGTCGATGTTGCGCCGGACCAGGCCGCTCGCGAAGGCCCGGGCGGCGACCACCTGGAGCAGGGGGGCCGGCGAGAGGTACGTGCTCTCCGCGAGCGCCGCCAGGGCGCCCGGCGTACCGGGCGGGCCGATCACATAGCCGACGCGCAGTCCCGGGCTGAGGATCTTGCTCAGCGAGCCGATGGTCAGCACCCGGGCGCCCTCGACCGATTCCGCGAGTTCGCCGAGGAGCCTGGGGGCCGTGCCCGCGAAACGGAGTTCCCGGTACGGAATGTCCTCCAGGATCGTGAAGCCGAACTCGGCCGACAGACGGACGAGTTCGCGCCGCTTCTCCTCGCTCGTCGTGACCCCGCCGGGGTTCTGGAAGTCCGGGATCAGATAGACGAACGCGGGTACCTCCGTACGCAGGCGCTCCCGCAGGACGTCCAGGTCCAGGCCGTCCCCCCGCAGGGGTATCCCGGAGACCTGCGCCCCGTGCCGCTCGAAGATCTGGACGGCACGGTCGTACGTCGGCGCCTCCGCGAGCACCTTCTTGCTGGGCGCGTCCTTGAGGAGGTGCGCGGCGAGCAGGTCGAGGGCCTGGAGGGAACCGTTGGTGACGAAGATCCGGTCGGGGTCGACCGAGTGGAACGCCCCGAGCTGGTCCCGGAGTTCGCGGTCACCGGTGTGGCGGCCGATGGGCGCGTACTGGAAGACGCGGTCCGGTTCGGCGGCGAGGACCGACCCGGTCAGCTCGGCGATGTCGGCGGACGGGATCGCTTCGAGCGGAGGGATTCCCCGCGAGAAGTGGACGGTCGGAGAGGTCGGAGAGGTCACAGCGTCCTTGGGGTTCGGGGAAGTCACAGAGGTCTCCTGGAGAAGGAACCGAGGGGAGGGAACGGGAGCGCGGAGAGCGGGAGCACGGAGAGCGAGGGCGCGGAACACGGAGAGCGAAGGCGTGGGTAGCGGGCAGGGCTTCCAGTGCTCAGGAGGCGCCCAGGCGCATGGCCCGGTGCGCGCTGACGGCGAAATCAGGGCCGATGTCGGCGACGCAGTCCGCGCCGAGCTGGAGCAGCGTGTCCTCGATCTCGCTCCGGAGGAGGTCGAGAACCGCCTCGACACCCTGCTGTCCGGCCAGGCCGAGGCCCCAGAGGTAGGGGCGGCCGACACACACCGCGTCCGCGCCGTACGCGAGGGCCTTGACGACGTGGACGCCGGAGCGGATGCCGCCGTCCATGAGGACCAGGGCGCGGCCGGCGACCGCGGCCGCCACCTGCTCCAGGGCGACCAGGCTGGGCACCGCGCCGTCGAGCTGGCGGCCGCCGTGGTTGGAGACGATGACGCCGTCCGCGCCCAGGGCCACGCAGTGTTCGGCGTCCTCGGCGCGCAGGACGCCCTTGACCACGATCGGCAGCCGGGTACGGGACCGTATCCATCCCAGGTCGTCCCAGGTCAGCGGCAGGCGTTCGATGCGGGCGCCGTCCGGGATGTCGCCGGTGAGCACGCCCAGCGCGCGCAGGTTGCCGAAGTCGACGTGCCCCGGGGTGCGGAAGCCCGCTCGCCGGGTGCCGATACGGCGGGCCGCGTAGCTGGCGTCGACCGTGACCACGAGCGCGGTCGCGCCGGCGTCCTCCGCCAGGGCGATCGTCGCGGCGACGTCGTCGCGGGAGCGGTAGGCGTAGAGCTGGAACCAGCTGTCGCTGCCGACCGCACCGGTCACGTCGGAGAAGGCGTAGTGGCTGTCCGTGCTGACGATCGACACGGTGCCCGCGGACTCGGCCGCGCGGGCGGTCGCGATCTCGGCGTCCTCGTGGAGGAGGCGCTGGGGGCTGGTCGGGGCGAGGAGGACGGGCAGGGCGAGCCGCTGCCCGAGCACGGTCACGGACGTATCGGGTTTCACGCCCGTGCCGCCGAGGGCCCGGGGGCGCAACCAGACCTGGTCGAAGGCCTCCGTGTTGGCACGGACCGTGAGCTGGGTGTCGGCGCCGCCCGCCACGTACGCCCAGCAGGCGGCGTCGAGCAGGGACTCCGCTGCCTGCTCGTAGTCGGTCAGCGTCAACAGCCCGGATAATTCCCTTGCCATGGAACCTCTTCCGTCGTCGGATGAATTCCTTGGGCGCCTGTCGTCCCGTCAAGTGAACGTGTCCGTCACATGGATTGACCCGTCAAGCGAACAGGGCCGTCAGGCGAACTGGTCGAATGCCATCTTGGCCACCATTCCGGTGACCACGAGCACGAGGACGATGCGGACGAATCCGGATCCCCTTTTCATGGCGGTGCGCGACCCGATCATCGCGCCCGCGATGTTCCCCACGGCCATTCCGAGACCGAGGGCCCACAGGACGTTTCCCTGCCAGGCGAAGACCGCGAGGGCCCCCAGGTTGGAAGAGGCGTTGATCACCTTCGCCATGGCCGCGCTTTCCAGGAACTGGGTCGCCAGGAGTGTGGTGAAGGAAATGATGAGGAAGGTGCCGACACCGGGGCCGAAGACCCCGTCGTAGAAACCGATGCCGACACCCGCGATGAGGATCGCCGCATTGCGGCGGCGCGGGGTGACGACGATGTTCCGCTGCTGGACCCCGAAACTGGGCCGGAAGGCCACGAAGAGCGCCACGGTGATGAGCAGGCCCATGATGACGGGCCGGAAGTAGGTCGTGGGAACGCTCGACGCGGACAGCGCGCCGAGCGCGCCGAAGGGGACCGCGAGTCCGGCGGCCGGCAGCAGGACCGAGCGGTCCAGCTTGGTGCGCCGCTGGTACATGTACGCGGCGGTCGCGGTTCCCATGACCGCCGCGATCTTGTTCGTGCCCAGCGCCACCGCCGGCGAGTACTGGGGGAAGGCCAACAGGAGCACCGGGATGAGCAGCACCCCGCCACCGCCGACGACCGCATCCACCCAGCCGGCCGCCGTCGCGGCCGCGAGCAGGCCGAGCACTTCGTACAGTTCCACTCTTCCTCATTCACGTGACGTGGCCCCGGCTCCCGGGGCCGGGTGCTGCCGCCCGCCGGGTCAGACGACCCCGCGGATCTCCGTCATCGCCGGCAGCACGCGCGGGTGCCGCATCATGCGCTGGGCCCAGAGCGGGGCGGATCGCAGGGAGTAGAAGCGGCGCAGCCAGCGGTCCTGGCCGTCGTAGCGGGGGGTGAACGCGGTGCGGCCGTGGACGACGACGTGGTTGTCGAGGACGACGAGGTCGCCCGGCGCGAGCACCAGGTCGCGGCAGACCCGCTCCAGGGCCGTGGCCAGGGAGCGCAGTGCGGCCCGCGCCTGCGGGTGGTCGCCCTGCGTGTTGTGCGAGTTGAAGCGCATGAACGGGCGGTCCGCCGGGCCGAAGATCACCGGATGCGGGCCGGCCGAGGGGCGGGGGCCGGTGGTGTTCCGGGTGAAGGAGGTCGGATACAGGCTGTGGAACTGCGGCTTCCGCAGCTCCGCCACCTCGTCGTCGGTCAGCAGCGGCAGCGCGTCGCGCACGGAGGAGACGCGGGTCGCGGCGATCTGGTCGTGGTCCTGGCGCAGGCAGAGCAGACCGAGGTAGTCGGGGCGGAGCGGATGGTGCACGTTCTCGGTGTGGAAGTCGAAGGCGACCGATCCGCTGTTCTCGATCCGGGCCTCCTCGCCGCGTACGGGATGTACGTCGTGGAAGAGCGCGCCGGCCTTCTCGTCCTGATAGCCGGTCAGCGAGCCGAGGAGGTCCGCGACGAGCATGAGGGTTCCGTTGGTGGGGTGGCCGTCGAGGATATGGGCCTCGTGCGCCTGCGGAGTCTTCGGCAATTCACCCACCGAAACTCCGCGCAATATGCAGTATCCACGGGATTCCGTGTCCGAACCGAAATCGAGGATCATCTTGCGCATCCCGTCCGGGAGATCCATGAGGAGCCCCGAGACAACGATGGGTACCGAGTCCGACAAGCGCGCGGCGAGCGCGGACAGCTCGCTCACCTTCTCCGCCTCGGACTCGCCTAATCGGTACTGATTCAGAGCCTGGGCAAGCATTCTCATAATCTCTCACCGATTCCCGAATGCAGGGTTGATCATGACGGTGAAAAACGTATCCCGCCCCGATTCTCTCCGTCAACAATCGCTTTCGGACAGTGACATCCCAGGTTAACGGGTCGGGCATTTGCGAGTTAACACGCGAATGTCTTCATCCTGCATGAAGCAGCCCGAAGCGGCCCACGCGGTAAGGGGTGCAGGCCCGGTCGCCACTTCCTGTTCACCGGGTTGAGCTGGCTCTACGGCGCAGGATGACGGGGAGATGAACAGCCCAAATCGCCCCGTCAGGTGCTTTCTGCACCCCCTTCCCGGCGCCCGCAGGAGTCACGCGGAGCCGGTTTCGCGCCATCCGGATCGCGGGAGGCGGGGTGGTGAATCGTGTGAAGGGGGTCACATGTCGCTGTGCCATACAGTGCGGGGCCGGACCTCACCCCGACCCCGGCCACTGGCCCCGGGTCACCGCCGGAGGTCACGCAGATACCGCGCCATCTCCTCGTACACCGCCGCCGAGTTGTCCAGATGGGCGTCGTGGCCCGCCCCCGGGATCACGGCGATCCGGGTCGCGGGGTGCCGGTCCCGCATCCGGTCCGTCTCGTCCGGCTTCATCGTCCCCTTCTCGCCGCGCAGCACCAGCACCGGGCAGCGCACCCGGTCCCAGGCGTCCCAGTAGTCGCGGTGCGCGTTCTCCTGGACCGTGGCCACCATGACGTCCCGGTCGACGCGGGGGTGCAGTCCGCCGGCGCCCGGAGCGAGGCCCGCCGCCCAGGCCCGGCCCGCCGGGCCGCCGCCGAAGAACGCCTCGGCCGCCGCCCTGTCCGGGAACGGCACCGGCCACGAATCCAGCCAGCGCCCGATCTGCTCCGGCAGCCCCGGGCTCGGACCCGCCGGGCCCGCCTCGATCAGGACCAGCGCACGGCACACCTCCGGGTGGGCCGCCGCCGTCAGCAGGGCGGTGAGGCCGCCCATCGACTGGCCGACCAGCACCGTGTCCTTTCCGGCCAGACCGAACCGGCGCGCCACGGCCCGTACGTCACTCACGTGCGCCGCCCGTGTCACGTCCCCGGGGCGGCGCGTACTCGCCCCGCTGCCGCGTGCGTCGAAGGCGATCACCCGGTGCGTGGCCGTGAACCGGGCCGCCAGCGCCTCCCACTCGCCGCAGTGCCCGGCCAATCCGTGCAGCAGAAGCAGCGGCGGGCCGTCTCCGCCGTGGTCGGTGCAGAAGAGGCGTACGGGACCGGCCCCGGCACCGGTCGCTCCTCCGTCGGCCTCGCCCGGGTCCGTCACCGTCACCGTGGTCGTTCCCCTGGCCGCTTCCACCCGGAACCCCCGCCTCCCCCGTACCGCCCTCCGGCCGCGTCGCCCCGAACGCTAGCCTCGGGCTCCGTACCGAACCACAGAAATACCGACGGTTCACAGGACGGCTCACAGAAAGCGATGGTGGCGGCGATGGCGAAGGTTCCGGCAGCGGCGGTGGCGGCGAGCGGGCTCGTCGGGGGGTACGGCGTCGCCCGGTGGACCAGGAAGCGGCCGCTCGGCGGTGCCGCGCTCGCCGCCGCCGGGTCGCTGGCCGCGTACGAGTGGAACCGGCAGGCCGGGCCGCGTGCCGCCGCCGGGCTGAGCGTCGCCTATGCCGCCGCCTTCGCCGGGTCGCACCCGCTCGCCAAGAAGGTCGGCGCCTGGCCCGCCGTGTTCGCCGTCGCGGGCGGCGTGGCCGCCGCCTCCTGGGCCGTCACCCGGCGGGCCGCACGGAGCTGAGCCCGCCCAGAGCTGAGCCCGCCCACCGCCCACATGGGATCCGGCTCCGGAAAGAATCCCGCCCCCACCTGAACACCCGCCGCCCCGCGCCCGTACTCCCCGGCAACTCCCCCGCGTAGGCCGGGTGCGTACCCGTACCGGACACGACAGGAACGTACGGGTACGCACCCGGAGCGGCGGGGCACAGGCCCACGGCCCCCGGCCCCGGTGAGCTGACCGCTCAACCCCCCAGCGCGTGCGACACCGTGTAGATCGCCAGGCCCGCAAGCGCGCCCACCACCGTGCCGTTGATCCGGATGAACTGGAGGTCGCGGCCGATGTGCGCCTCGATCTTCTTCGAGGTCTGGTCCGCGTCCCAGCCCGCGACCGTCTCGCTGATCAGCGAGGTGATCTCCGCGCGGTACGTCGTCACCACGTACACCGCCGCGTCCTCCAGCCAGCCGTCCAGCTTGCCCTGGAGCCGTTCGTCGCTCGCCAGCCTCGCGCCCAGCGACATCAGCGAGGCGCGGGCCCGCAGCCGCAGTTCGCTGCGCTCGTCCTCCGCCGCCGAGATGATCATCGTGCGGACGGAGGACCAGGCCGAGGCGATGACGTCCTGGACCTCGCTCCGGCCCAGGATCTCCGACTTCAGGCGCTCCACCCGGGCCCGGGTGTCGGCGTCGGTCTGGAGGTCGGCCGCGAAGTCGGTCAGGAACGTGTCGATCGAGCCGCGCGCCGGGTGCTCCGGCATGTCCCGCATCTCCGTGACGAACCGCAGCAGTTCCTTGTAGACCCGCTCCCCGACCCGCTTGTCCACAAATCTCGGCGTCCAGCCGGGGGCCCCGCCCTGCACCGCGTTCATCACCGAATCGCCGTGCTCCACCAGCCAGTCGTGCGCCCGTACGCAGATGAGGTCGACGACCTTGCGGTGGCCGCCGTCCGTGACGACCTTCTCCAGCATCTTGCCGAGGCCCGGGCCGACCTCCACCGCGTCCGCCCGCCGGGTGATCGCCTCGCCGACCACCGCCTGGACGTCGGAATCCCGAAGGACCGTCAGCGCACCGCGCAGCGCCGTCGCCAGCTCGGCGGTGACCCGGTCCGCGTGGGCCGGCTCCGCGAGCCACACACCGAGCCGCCGGCCGACCCCCAGAGCGTGAATTCGGTCACGAATGACGTCTCCGGAGAGAAAGTTCTCGCCAACGAAGGAACCGAGGGACTGTCCTAGCTGATCCTTCTTGGTGGGGATGATGGCTGTGTGCGGGATGGGCAGGCCGAGCGGGCGCCGGAAGAGCGCCGTGACGGCGAACCAGTCCGCGAGCGCGCCCACCATGCCCGCCTCGGCAGCCGCTGCGACGTAGCCCGGCCAGCCCCCCACGCCTGAGTTCTTCGCCCAGGTGGCCAGGACGTACACGAGCGCTACGAGCAGAAGGAGGCCGGTCGCCGTGAGTTTCATGCGCCGTACGCCGCGCTGCTTCTCCTCGTCGGCGGCGGTGTACGCGAACGAGGCCAGCGGGCCCGCGCCCGCTCCCGCCCCCGGCTCCCGCGCCCGCCCCGGCGGCAGCGCCGACCGCACCGACGCCGCGGCCTCCGGCGCCTGCTCCGCGTCCTTCTGCACCGCGTCCCCGTCCTGCCCCTGCTCGCCGGATCCGGTCCGTTCCATCCGCTCCACCCGTCCGCGTACGCCTCGCCCCCGTGACGTACGCATTGTCCCTACCTCCCCTACTCCTGGGCCGCATGTGGAGTTCCCGACGGCCTGTCGCATCATGGGACCAGCACGATCATCACAAGGAGAACCACCGCACATGCCAAGGCGCCAGGGGTATGCCCTGCTCATCGCCCTAGTGGCGGGCACCGCCGCGCTCGCCGCCGCCGTCGCCTTCGCAACGACGCTCCTCTCCGGCCCCGGGGCGACGCCACCGCCGCCCGCCGAGACCCAGGCGGCCGCCCGTAACCCGGTCGCCCCCGCCACCTCGGGCCCCTCGTGGGTCGCCACCTGGACCGCCGCGCCCGTCGGCGCCGAGAAGGGCACCGAGGGCGGGTTCCCCGGGCGCACCGTCCGTAACGTCGTGCACACCAGCATCGGCGGGGACGTCGCCCGGATCACGCTGTCCAATCTCTTCGGCACGACCCCTCTGGTCGTCGACCAGGCCACCGTCAACACCCGGCCGGTGACCTTCAAGGGCTCCGGGACCGTCACCGTCGCCGCGGGCGGACGGGTCGTCAGCGACCCGGTCGTCGTGCCGGTGGCCCCCGACTCCGACCTCCAGGTCAGCTTCCGTACCCCGCGGGGCGGCGGGCCGGTCACCTTCCACGGCTACACCCACCAGACATCGTTCCTGATCGACGAACGCGGCACCTTCACCACCAGCAACTGGCGCTACCTGACCGCCGTGGACGTCCGCAGCGAGCAGGCGCTCGGCGCGGTCGTCGCCCTCGGGGACTCCCTGACGGCGGGCAGCGGCTCCAGCACCGACGCCAACGCCCGCTGGCCCGACGTCCTCGCCGACCGGCTGGGCGGCCGGTACGGGGTCGCCAACGCGGGCATCGCGGGCAACCGGGTCGTGGGCATCGGCCGCGGCACCGGCGGCCAGTCGGGCACCGACCGGCTCGACCGGGACGTCCTGGGGGTCGCCGGGGCCCGGACCGTCGTCGTGGCGCTCGGCATCAACGACGTACAGCAGTACCCGCAGGAGGCCGACCCCCAGCGCATCGTGGACAGCCTGCGCGCCCTCACCGACCGGGCGCACGCCCGCGGGCTCCGGGTCGTCGGCGCGACGCTGACCCCGTTCGAGGGCTTCGCCACCTGGACGCCCCAGCGCGACGCCGTACGCCGCGCGGTCAACGAGCAGATCCGGTCGGGCACGGTCTACGACGCGTACGTCGACTTCGACGCGGCGGTACGCGACCCCGCCGCGCCGAACCGGCTCCTCGCCTCGTACGACTCCGGCGACCACCTGCACCTCAACGACGACGGGTACCGCGCGCTCGGCGACCGGGTGGACCTGAAGTCCCTGGACCGGGACCGCGCGCCCCGGTCCGACGCGCTGTGACCCGCTGAGGAGAGGCGAAGGGCCTCAGCGCCGTGAACCCGCCGGGCACGCCCCAGGGCCCTCAGAGCTTCTTGCGTCCTTCGCCGGAGCCGCCGTCGTCCGGGCCCTCCAGCTCGTGGCGGCGGCGCGCCTCCAGCTCCGCCTCCTTCGCCTCCTTCAAGCGGCGGCGCTCCGCCTTCGTCCGCTTGCGCTCCACCCCGACGCCGCCCATCAGGGCGAAGCCGGTGATCCGCACCCGCGGCGAGTCGGGGGCGATCTCGCCGTCCTCGTTGGAGCCCTCGCCGAAGCCGCCCATGATGCCGATGCCCCGGACCTCGACGTTCAGCTCCGGCGGTGCGGTCACATGGATGCCGCCCATGATCGTGAAGCAGCGGATCACGGTCTCGCGGTCCTCGAAGTGCGCGTCGCGCAGGTCGATCTCGCCGCCGCCCCACATCGCGAACGCGGTGAACTTCCGGGCCACCGTCCAGCGGCCCCTCCGGTTGAAGCCGCCCCAGAGCGCGAACCCGCCCGTGGAGGTCGCGGGGCCGCCGATCCGCGCGGGCCAGTTCGCGGCCGAGCCCCCCAGCGAGGCGGGCGCGGACGAACCGACCGGAGCGACCGCCGAGCCCGGTGCCGGCAGGTCCTGGACCAGCGGCTCCAACTCCCCGTGCGTACGGGCCTTGTAGGCCGTCTCCAGGCGCTGGTCGAACTCGTCCATATCCAGTCGGCCCTCGGCCACGGCCTCGCGCAGCAGCTCCGCGATCCGCTCGCGCTCGGCATCGGAGGCGCGCATGTCCGGACGTTCACTTGTCATACCGCGCAGCCTATTGAACGCACCCGTTCCCGGCACAGACCCGCAGGCCCACGACCTGCGCGCGCCGCCCCGGGGGAGGGCCCCTTACGGCGTCGACTCGTACATCCTCGCGATCACGGCCTCGATGTCCGGCTCCCGTACCGACAGGTCGACCAGCGGGTAGTCCGCGGCGATCCGTGCCACCAGCGGGGCCGCCGACGCGGCGGCGGGGAACGCCAGCCACTGGCGCGGACCCTCCACCTTGACCGCGCGCAGGGCGGGTTGCTCTCCCCCGTCCACCGACTCCAGCCGGATCGGTGGGAGTTCGCTCTCCAGGTCCACCACCAGCATGCGTTCGCTCTCCCCCACCTCGTGGAGGCCGGCCAGCGAACCGTCGTACATCAGGCGGCCGTGGTCGATCACCATGACCCGGCCGCACAGCTGCTCGATGTCGGTGAGGTCGTGCGTCGTCAGCAGGACCGTCGTCCCGCGCTCGGCGTTCAACTCCTTGAGGAACTGCCGCACCTTGGCCTTGGAGATCACGTCGAGACCGATCGTCGGCTCGTCCAGGTACAGCACCTCCGGATCGTGCAGCAGCGCCGCCGCGATGTCGCCGCGCATCCGCTGGCCGAGCGAGAGCTGCCGTACAGGGACCTCCAACAGCTCGCCCAGGTCGAGGAGTTCGACGCAGCGCTCCAGGTTCTCCCGGTAACGCCGGTCGGGGATGCGGTACATGCGGTGCATCAGCCGGTACGAGTCGCGCAGCGGCAGGTCCCACCAGAGGGTCGTCCGCTGGCCGAAGACGACACCGATGCGGTGCGCCAGGCGCGTACGTTCGCGGGAGGGGTCGATGCCCGCGACGCGCAGCCGGCCGCCGCTCGGGGTGAGGATGCCCGTCAGCATCTTGATCGTGGTCGACTTCCCGGCGCCGTTCGGGCCGATGTAGCCGACCATCTCGCCGCGCGCGACCCGGAAGCTGATCCCGTCCACGGCCCGCACCTCGTGGCGCTCCCGGCGCAGCAGGCCCGCCCGGCGGCGGACCTCGAAGACCTTCTCGACTCCGTCGAGGCTGATGAACCCGTCGTCCGCCATGTCCGTGCTCTCCCGCGTAGTCCCGTCCGACCCGGTCGGCTCCCGGTCCCTGTGGTCCCCGGGGTTCCTGTGGTCCCCCTGGCTCCCCTGCTTCCCGTGGTTTCTCAACTGCCCGTGCTCCGGTAGGACCTCAGGCCCGCCCGCCACGCCAGACCCGCGAGACCGCAGCAGCCCGCCGCGACGAGCGGCGGCAGGAACGCCACCCACTGCGGCAGATCCACCGGGTACTCCCGCCCCAGCACGTACAGCGCGGGCAGCCAGCTCGCGAAGGCCAGCGGCACCACGAACGTCACCCCGCGCACCAGGTCCTTCGCGAAGATGGTGGGCGGGTACTGGAGCAGCGTCGTCCCGCCGTACGTGAAGGAGTTCTGCACCTCCGAGGCGTCCTGCGCGACGAACTGGAACGCCGCTCCCGCGATGAAGATCGCCCCGAAGATCGCCGCCCCGCTGAGCACTGTCATCGGCAGCATCAGCATCTTCAGCGGCGTCCAGGCGATGTCGAGGGTGACGATCGCGTAGCCGAGCACCAACAGGCCCTGGGTGATCCGGCCCAGCCGGCGCAGCGCGAACCGGTCCGCCGCCACCTGTGCGAGCACCGGCACCGGGCGCACCAGCAGGGTGTCGAACGTTCCGTCCCGTACGCGCCCGCCGACCCGGTCCATCGATCCCAGCAGCAGGTCGCAGACCCCGAACGCCGTCGACGACAGGCCGTACAGCAGCGCGATCTCCGGCAGCGCGTAGCCGCCGAGCGCGTCGACGTGCGTGAACATCAGCAGGATCGTCACGAAGTCGAAGGCCGTCACCGCGAGGTTCCCGAACAGGGTCATGGCGAACGAGGCCCGGTACGCCATCGTCGAGCGCACCCACATCGCCATGATCAGCCCGTACGCCCGGACGCCTTCCAGCGGCCGGGGCCGGTCCTCGAAGGCGAAGCCGGCCGGCTCGCGTTCCTCGCCGTCGGCCCGTACCGCCACCGACTCAGCCACCCTGCACCACCACTCTCCTGGTCGCCGCGGTCTGCAGCAGCCGGCCCGCCCCGAGCAGCACGACCGCCCAGCCGGCCTGGAACACGTACGCCCCCACCAGCCCCCACCCGGTGTGCTTGCCGAGGAACACATCGGCCGGCACCTGGAGGAGCGAGGACCACGGCAGCGCCCGCGCCACCTCGCCCAGCAGCCCGGGGAACAGGTTCAGCGGCAGCAGCATCCCGGAGAAGAACAGCCCCGCCAGCATCGCCATCTGCATCGCCCCCGCGCCGTCGAGCAGCCAGAACGCCGACATCGCGACCAGATAGCGGATCGCGAAGCTGACCACGACACCCAGGAACACCGACAGCAGGAACGCCGGCCAGGTCCAGAGCGACCCGGGGAACGCCAGGTCGAAGGCGAGCGCCCCCAGGAACATCGGCGCCACCCCGCGCCCCAGCAGGTGGAACGCCGCCCGGCCCAGATCCGCCGCCAGCCACCACAGCTGGAGGTCGGCGGGCCGGTACAGGTCGACGGCGACGTCCCCCGTACGGATCCGCTCGACCAGCTCGCTCTCGAACCCACCGCCCATCAGGGCGCTGCTCATCAACAGGGCCTGGCCGAGCCAGACGTACGTCAGCGCCTGGGAGGTGTCGTAGCCGCCGAGCTGCGGACGTACGTCCCACAGGGCGATGTAGGTGTACGCCATGATGAAGCCGAAGACGGTGTTGGTGAACACTCCCGCCGCCGTCGCCGTCCGGTAGGTGGCGTAGCGCCGGAACCCGCCCGCCGCCACCACTGCGTACAGCCGCACGCCGCCCCCTCTCCCCCGCCACCGGCTCCCGGCACCAAAGCGCACGACCCTAGTCCACGCGTGAGGGCCGCGGCGACTCCTTTTCCACGACCGGAGGAGGGAACGAGACAGTAATAAACGCAGATTTCCTGATGAACCGGGCACTATGGGAGAACTGACCACGTCTCAGGAGCCCCCACCGACATGAGCGACGAGCCACAGAGCTGGGCCCCCCGCGACTCCTCGGGCGCGGGAGCCTCCCCCGGAAACGAGCGACCGACGGCATCCGGGGAGCGGCCCGGGCAGAAGCCCGGGAAGAAGGCCCGGCCCCGGCGCACCGGCTGGCGGCGCGCCGTCCCCACCTGGCGGATGACCCTCGGCACCCTCCTCGGCCTCGTCGTCCTCCTCGGCGCCGGAATCTTCGCCGCCTACCGGCTCGTCGACATCCCGGCCGCCAACGCGGCGGCCACCGCCCAGTCCAACGTCTACCTCTACAGCGACGGCAGCGTCATCGCCCGGGACGGCGATGTGAACCGGGAGAAGGTCAAGCTCTCCCAGGTCCCGCCGACCGTCCAGCACGCGGTCCTGGCCGCCGAGGACCGGGACTTCTACACCGACGACCGCGCCGTGGACGTGAAGGCGATGCTCCGGGCCGGCTGGAACACCGTCACCGGCAAGGGCAAACAGGGCGGCTCGACGATCACCCAGCAGTACGTGAAGAACTACTACCTCGGCCAGGAACGCACCGTCCTGCGCAAGGCCAAGGAAGCCATCATCGCGGTCAAGCTCAACCGCGAGGAGACCAAGGACCAGATCTTCGAGGGCTACCTCAACACCAGCTACTTCGGGCGCAACGCGTACGGCATCCAGGCCGCCGCCCAGGCCTACTACGGCAAGAACGTCGAGGAGCTCACCACCGCCGAAGGCGCGTACCTCGCCTCCCTGCTGAACGCCCCCAGCGCCTACGACGTCATCGCCCACCCCGGCAACAGGCCCGCGGCCCAGCGCCGCTGGAACTACGTTCTCAACGGCATGGTCAAGGAAGGCTGGCTCACCGCCGCCGAACGGGCGACAACGCGGTTCCCCACCCCCGGCGAGGCCAAACCGTCGAACGGGCTCTCGGGGCAGCGCGGCTACATCGTGCAGGCCGTCGAGGACTACCTGAACCGGCGCGGCATCCTCGACGCGAAGACCCTCGCCACCGGCGGCTACCGCATCACCACCACCCTCGACAAGGCCAAGCAGGACGCCTTCGTCAAAGCGGTCGCCGACAACGTGACGGCCAAGACCAGCGCCGACCGCGCCGCCGACCGCAACGTCCGCGTCGGCGGCGCCTCGATCGTCCCGAAGACCGGGGAGGTCGTCGCCCTGTACGGCGGCATCGACTACACGAAGCAGTACGTCAGCAACGCGACCCGCCGCGACTACCAGGTCGGCTCCGTCTTCAAGCCGTTCGTCCTCGCCTCCGCCGTCGTCAACGACTCCACCACCCAGGACGGCCGGCGCATCACGCCCAACACCGTCTACGACGGCACCAACAAGCGCACGGTCGTCGGCGTGCAGGGGTCCACCGACTACGCCCCCGCCAACGAGGACGACGTCGACTACGGCGACATCACCGTACGCATCGCCACCGACAAGTCCGTCAACTCCGTCTACGCCCAGATGGCGCAGGACGTCGGCCCCGCGAAGGTCCGGGACACCGCGATCGCCCTCGGCATCCCCGCCGACACCCCCGACCTCACCGCCGCCCCCTCCATCGCGCTCGGCACCGCCAACGCCAGCGTCCTCGACATGGCCGAGGCGTACGCCACCCTGGCCGACCACGGCCGGCACGGCAGGTACGTCCTCGTCGAGAAGGTCACCAAGGACGGCGCGGAGATCGGCCTCCCCGAACGCACCACCGACCAGGCCGTCAGCCGCGAGGCCGCCGACACCACCACCGCCGTCCTGCGCAGCGTCGTGGAGGGCGGCACCGGCACCGCGGCCCAGGCGGTGGGCCGCCCGGCCGTCGGCAAGACCGGCACCGCGGAGGAGGACCGGGCCGCCTGGTTCGCCGGCTACACCCCGGACCTCGCGAGCGTCGTCGCCGTGATGGGCCAGAACCCGGACACGGGCGCCCAGACCCCGCTCTACGGAGCCCTCGGCCTGTCCCGCGTCAACGGCGGCGGCGCCCCGGCCGAGACCTGGGCCGCCTATACGGAAGCGGCGCTGCGCTCGTCCCCGGCCCAGGAGTTCGACCTGCGGCCGGCCCCGGGCTCGGACGAGGGGGACGAGCTCCTGATCGACGAGAACGCCGACGGGGGCACGGACCCGTCCTCCTCACCGGACCCCGACGCCAGCCCGGACAGCACGTCCGACACCACCCCCGACGGCACCCCGGACGGCAGCGCCCCGCCCGACTCCGGCACGAGCACCGGCGGCAACACCGACGGGAGCACCGGCGGGAGCACCGACGGGAGCACCGGCGGCGGCACGACGGGCGGGGCAGACGAGGGAGCGGTGTCCGTTCCGGACGGAAACGGCTAGGGCCTGCCCGGAACGGACAGGCCCTGGGGCCTCAGTGCCCCGAGGTCGCCTTCAGGCCGACCACGGCCACCAGCAGCAGACAGACGAAGAAGATCCGGGCGGCGGTCACCGGCTCGTTCAGCACGACCATGCCCAGGATCGCCGCACCGGCCGCGCCGATCCCGACCCACACGCCGTACGCCGTACCGATCGGCAGCGTCTTCGCCGCATGCGACAGCAGCACCATGCTCGCCACGATCCCGAGGCCGGTGAACACGCTCGGCCACAGCCGGGTGAACCCCTCGGTGTACTTCATCCCGATCGACCAGCCCACTTCGAGCAGACCGGCGACGACCAGCAGAACCCACGCCATGACAGAACCTCCGACGACGAACACACGGACAACTTCACGGGTGCGTCGTCTTTGCCAACCCGGTACGGCGCGTCTCGTCGGGGTGGTTCCACCGTAGCAAAAAACGGGGAAAGGGCCTGGTGACACCGGTCACCAGGCCCTGAACAG
Source organism: Streptomyces globisporus C-1027 (assembly GCF_000261345.2). NCBI lineage: Bacteria > Bacillati > Actinomycetota > Actinomycetes > Kitasatosporales > Streptomycetaceae > Streptomyces > Streptomyces globisporus. The sequence continues at coordinate 2,861,352 of NZ_CP013738.1, forward strand.
CGCGGTTCTACAGATACAGCCCGGTCGAATCCACCGACCCCTCGAACCGGTCGGCGGCCACCGCGTGCAGATCGCGCTCCCGCATCAGGACGTACGCCACGCCCCGCACCTCGACCTCGGCCCGGTCCTCGGGGTCGTACAGCACCCGGTCGCCGGGCTCCACCGTCCGCACGTTCTGCCCGACCGCCACGACGACGGCCCAGGCCAGCCGACGGCCCACCGCGGCCGTCGCCGGGATCAGGATGCCGCCGCCGGAACGCCGCTCGCCCTCGGACGCGTCGTTCCGCACGAGCACGCGGTCGTGCAGCATGCGGATGGGAAGCTTGTCGTCGTGCGGGGCGCCGGGGGCGCCGGGGGTGGTGTTCTCGCTCACGCCCGCAACCTACCTGCCGGGGCCCGGACCGTACGCCGCCGGGTCCGGATCACGCGCGGCGCTTCGACAAGGTGAGCAGCCCCACCACGCCGACCACCAGCAGCGCCGCGGGGATCACCCGCTCCAGCCGCGGCGAGCCGTCCTCCGCGACGAACTGGGCCTTCACCTCCGACACCGAGCGGTTCACCGCGACGAAGGCGCGGCCGGCCGTCCGGTCCACGGTCTGGGCCGCCTTCGCCTTGGCATCGCCGATGATCGTCTTCGGGTGTACGCGCACCCCGATCTCGTCGAGCACCACAGCGAGCTGCTCACGCCTGCTGATGATGTCCGCCTCGATCTGCGCAGGGGTCCTGGCATCCGACACTGCGCCGCCTCCGTGGTCGTCGTCCGTTGAACCTTCGTCTGAAACCTTCGTCGACAGTCTGTCAGCTCGAACCTCCGCACACCCGGCGGCACCCCTATTACCCTCGGTCCCGTCCGACCAGCGCACCACCCGAGGAGAACCACATGAGCGAGCGACTGAAGCCCGGCGACACCGCTCCCGCCTTCACCCTTCCCGACGCCGACGGCAACGAGGTGTCGCTCGCCGACCACAAGGGCCGCAAGGTCATCGTGTACTTCTACCCGGCCGCTCTTACCCCCGGATGCACCAAGCAGGCCTGCGACTTCACGGACAACCTCGACCTCCTGGCGAACGCCGGATACGACGTCATCGGCGTCTCCCCCGACAAGCCGGAGAAGCTCGCGAAGTTCCGCGACACGGAGAACCTCAAGGTCACCCTGGTGGGCGACCCGGCGAAGGAAACTTTGGCGGCGTACGGCGCCTTCGGCGAGAAGAAGCTCTACGGCAAAGTGGTGACGGGCGTGATCCGCTCCACCGTCGTCGTCGACGAGGACGGCAAGGTCGAGCACGCGTTCTACAACGTGAAGGCGACCGGGCACGTGGCGAAGATCATCAGGGACCTGGGCATCTGACGGCCCCCTGGGACACCCCCCGAGACACTCTCTGGGACACCCCCGACACCCCCGCCCCTCACACGATCCCGACACCTCGGTGTGTCGAGATCGTGTGAGGGAGATCGCATCGACCCATGAAGTCGGTTTGCGGCCGTCAACTCTGCGCAGAAGCCTTTCCTGGAACACCCTTCGAGGAAAGGACCCCGGCCATGGCGGCCTCCGACCCCCAGCAGGCGGCCGACCCAGCAGCGGTCAAGCGCCACCCCGCGCTCTTCCGGGCCATCCGGAAGCGCCAGAACCCGCGGCTGCGCCGGACGGACATCACGGTCACGGACGACGCCGCGGTGAAGCGGGCCGTGAAGGCCGCCTCCCTGGGTAACGCCATGGAGTGGTTCGACTTCGGGATCTACTCCTACCTGGCCGTGACCATCGGCCACGTCTTCTTCCCGTCCGGGAACGACACCACGCAGCTGCTGTCCTCCTTCGCGACCTTCGCGGTGGCCTTCCTGGTGCGGCCGCTCGGCGGGATGTTCTTCGGCCCGATGGGAGACAAGGTCGGCCGCAAGAAGGTCCTCGCGCTGACGATGATCCTGATGGCGGTCGGCACGTTCGCGATCGGCCTGATCCCCTCGCACGACACGATCGGCGTCTGGGCCGCGGTCCTGCTGATCTTCTTCCGGATGCTCCAGGGCTTCTCGACGGGCGGTGAGTACGGCGGCGCGTCGACGTTCATCGCGGAGTACGCCCCCGACAAGCGGCGCGGCTTCTTCGGCAGCTTCCTGGAGTTCGGAACCCTGGCGGGCTACGTCGGCGCGGCGGGCCTGGTAACAGCCCTGTACGCCCTCCTGAACGACGCCCAGATGGAGGCCTGGGGGTGGCGGATCCCGTTCCTCGTCGCGGGCCCGCTGGGCCTGGTCGGCCTCTACCTGCGGCTGAAGCTGGACGAGACCCCGGCCTTCCAGAAGCTGGAGGGCGGCACCGCGCACGCGAGCGAGGCGGCGGACGGCGTCGAGGCCACGGCCAAGGGCGACCTGGCGAAGATCTTCCGGCAGTACTGGCCGACGCTGATCCTCTGCATCTGCCTGGTCGGCGCGTACAACATCACCGACTACATGCTGCTGTCGTACATGCCGACGTACCTCTCCGACGAGCTGGGCTACAGCGAGACGCACGGGCTGCTGATCCTGCTGGCGGTGATGGTGTTTCTGATGCTGATCATCAGCCAGGTCGGCAAGCTCTCCGACCGCTTCGGCCGCAAGCCGCTGCTGATGGCCGGAATGCTCGGCTTCCTCTTCCTCTCCCTCCCCGCCTTCCTCCTGATCCGGGTCGACGGCATCCTCCCGATCACGATCGGCATGCTGATGCTGGGCCTCTCGCTGGTCTGCATGCTGGGCACGATGTCGGCGGCCCTCCCGGCCCTGTTCCCGACGAACGTCCGCTACGGCTCCCTGTCGGTCGGCTACAACCTCTCCGCGTCGATCTTCGGCGGAACGACCCCGCTGGTGATCACGGCCCTGATCAGCTGGACCGGCTCCAACCTGATGCCGGCGTACTACGCGATGGCGGCGGCCCTGATCGGCGTGATCGCGGTGGCCTGCATGAAGGAGACCGCCCAGCAGCCGCTGATCGGCTCCCCGCCGTCGGTGGAGACGGACGAGGAGGCGGCGGAACTGGTCCAGGCGCAGGCGCCTGAGCCGAAGTTCTGAGGGCGGCCCGTTCCGTCCGTCCCTCGCGAGGAAATCTCATGCCGCCTCAGCCATCCGGCCCGGTACGATGACATGCGTCTGGCGGCGGTGGTGCAACTGGCGACACAGCAGACTTAGGATCTGTGGCCCGTGAAACGGCTTGAGGGTTCGAATCCCTTCCGCCGCACCGAGAACGGCCTGCGCATCGAAGCACTGATGCGCAGGCCGTCTCCCGTCTCCGGCCTATCCCACCAACTCCCGCACCACCGGCACCAACGCCCGGAACGCCTTCCCCCGGTGGCTGATCGCGTTCTTCTCCGCCGGGGTCAGCTCCGCGCAGGTGCGGGTCTCGCCCTCCGGCTGGAGGATCGGGTCGTAGCCGAAGCCGTTGGCGCCCGACGGGGTGGGGCGGAGGATGCCGTTCAGGCGGCCCTCGACCACGCGTTCCGTGCCGTCGGGGAGGGCCAGGGCCGCGGCGCAGGCGAAGTAGGCGCCCCGGTGCGGGGTGTCGATGTCGCCGAGCTGGGCCAGGAGCAGGTTGAGGTTGGCTTCGTCGTCGCCGTGGGTACCGGACCAGCGGGCCGAGAAGATGCCGGGGGCGCCGCCGAGGACGTCCACGCAGAGGCCGGAGTCGTCGGCGACGGCCGGGTGGCCCGTGGCGCGGGCCAGGGCGTGGGCCTTGAGGAGCGCGTTCTCGGCGAAGGTGACGCCGGTCTCCTTGACGTCGGGGATGTCGGGGTACGCGTCCGCGCCGACGAGGTCGAGGTCGAGTCCCGCGTCGGCGAGGATGGCGTGGAGTTCGGTGATTTTCCCGGCGTTGCGGGTGGCGAGGATCAGGCGCTTCATGGGGCGATTATCGCCGGGCCGGCGCTGTGGACGCTTCGGCCGACCCGGTCCCCTCTCCCCTTCCCGTGGGCCTGTGTTCTTACGGGCTGCAGACCTTGCCGATCTCCGTCGCCGCGTCCGTCACCGGGGTGATGTCAGGGGTGGCGTCGCCCGCCTCGATGGAGGTGCGGACCTCCGTGACGCCCGCCTGGAGGTCGTCGACGGCCTTGGAGAGGTCGGCGTTGTCCGTGGTGTCGTCGAGCTTCTTCAGCTCGCGGTCGATCTCGTCCAGGGACTCGGAGGCCTGGGTGATGTCCTCGGAGGCGTTGGAGACGGCCTGCTGGAGCTTGTTGACGCTGGTGGCGATGGCGTCGGCGGTGCGGACGCAGTCGAGCGCCTTGTCGAGGCCGGCGCAGCCCACTGCCGTGGTCAGCGTCAGCAGGGCGGCGGCGGTGGCGAGGGCGATACGTCGGTGGCGGCGCGAAGCCATGGTGCGGTTCCTCCCCGGGGGGTCGGTACGTGGACGGACGCACGGTTCGACCCGTGCGTCCGTATCCGTAACGACGCTCTGTGGTGCGTATTTGGTTGCTTCTTTACCCGAGGGGGGCGAGTCGCTACGCGTTCTGCGTGGTTGCGAGTGCGTCACGCTGGAGTGCGGCGAGGTCGACGCAGCCCGCGGTGGCCAGGTCCAGGAGGGAGCCCAGTTCCTTGCGGTCGAAGGGGGCGCCCTCGGCGGTGCCCTGGACCTCGACGAAGCGGCCGTCGCCCGTGCAGACGACGTTCATGTCGGTCTCGGCGCGGACGTCCTCCTCGTAGCAGAGGTCGAGGAGCGGGGTGCCGTCGACGATGCCGACGCTGATGGCGGCGACGGTGTCGGTGAGCGGCTTGCGGCCGGCCTTGACGATCTTCTTGCCCTGGGCCCAGGTGACGGCGTCGGCGAGGGCGACGTACGCCCCGGTGATGGCGGCGGTACGGGTGCCTCCGTCGGCCTGGAGGACGTCGCAGTCCAGGACGATGGTGTTCTCGCCGAGCGCCTTGTAGTCGATGACGGCGCGGAGCGAACGGCCGATCAGGCGGCTGATCTCGTGGGTGCGGCCGCCGATCTTGCCGCGTACGGCTTCGCGGTCGCCGCGGGTGTTGGTGGAGCGGGGCAGCATGGAGTATTCGGCGGTGACCCAGCCCTCGCCGCTGCCCTTGCGCCAGCGCGGGACGCCTTCGGTGACGGAGGCGGTGCAGAAGACTTTGGTGTCGCCGAAGGAGATGAGGACTGAGCCTTCGGCGTGCTTGCTCCAGCCGCGTTCGATGGTGACGGGGCGGAGCTGTTCGGGGGTGCGGCCGTCGATGCGAGACATGGGGCCGACTTTATCCGTTGGCGGGGGTGGCTCCGTTCGGGTGCGGTGAGCCCGGGGGCGGAGGGGGCGCGGGCGTGGCCGTCGCCGTCCGGGTGCGCCGCAGGCCCCGTCCCCTGCGATGGGGGTACGGGGCCTGCGGGTGCGGGCGCCTCGCGGAGGCGGGGCCGCGGGGTCCGGCGTGGGGTCAGCCGGTCACATCATGTCTTCGATGTCGGCGGCGATGGGGTCCGCGTCGGTGCCGATGACGACCTGGATCGCGGTGCCCATCTTGACGACGCCGTGGGCGCCGGCGGCCTTGAGGGCGGCTTCGTCGACCTTGCTGGGGTCGTGGACCTCGGTGCGGAGGCGGGTGATGCAGCCTTCGATCTCGTCGATGTTGTCGATGCCGCCGAGTCCGGCGACGATCTTCTCAGCCTTGGTGGCCATGTCCTTCTCCCTGTTTCGCGCGCAGACGGCCGCCCGCTGCGGGCCGTTTCGTCACGGTAACGCACGGTTGGCCCAACTTCGCGGGCGGGTAACCGGACGATCCCGAAAGATGACGATCACCGGTTCCCTGCCTTCAGGGCGGGGCTCGGGCCGTGACGCAACTGGTCTACACCAGTTTGCAACGACCGCCAAACGCGAAGTGTTCCGGGAGGACGCCCATGAGTGCGAGCGCCGCTGCGGCATCGCAGCAGAAATGGTGGAACGGACCGGTCCAGGGCCTCCAGAAGGTCGGGCGCAGCCTGCAGCTCCCCGTGGCCGTCCTCCCCGCCGCCGGTCTGCTCGTCAGCCTCGGCAACCTGTTCGCCTCCTATCTGCACGGCGCCTTCTGGGAGAAGACCTCCAAGGTCCTGCTCAACGGCGGCGGCGCGATCCTCGACGGCGAGCTCGGCCTGCCCCTGCTGTTCTGCATCGGCGTCGCCATCGGCTTCGCGAAGAAGGCGGACGGGTCCACCGCACTGGCGGCGGTCGTCGGCTTCCTCGTCTACCGGGGGGTGCTGACCGCCTTCCCCATCGACGGCACCGTGACCGACGAGCTGCCGACCGGGGAGCCGCAGAACCCGGGCGTGCTCGGCGGCATCCTGATCGGCCTGCTGACCGCCGTCGTCTGGCAGCGCTACCACCGGACCAAGCTGGTCGACTGGCTGGGCTTCTTCAACGGGCGGCGCCTGGTGCCGATCCTGATGGCGTTCCTCTGCGTGATCCTCGGCGTCCTGTTCGGGCTGTTGTGGCAGCCGGTGGGCGACGGGCTGACCTGGTTCTCCAAGCAGCTGATCGACCTCGGCTCCTGGGGTGCGGCGATCTTCGGCTTCGCGAACCGGCTGCTGATCCCGATCGGCATGCACCAGTTCCTGAACACGTTCTTCTGGTTCCAGGCGGGCGAGTTCACCGGAACGGACGGCCAGACCGTGCAGGGCGACATCTCCCGGTTCTTCGCGGGGGACCCGTCGGCCGGCCAGTTCACCTCGGGCTTCTTCCCGATCATGATGTTCGGCCTGCCCGCCGCCGCTCTGGCCATCACCCACTGCGCGCGGCCCGAGCGCCGCAAGGAGGTCGGTGGCCTGATGGTCTCGGTGGCGCTGACGTCGTTCGTCACGGGCGTGACCGAGCCGATCGAGTTCTCGTTCATGTTCGTCGCGCCGCTGCTGTACGGCGTGCACGCGGTGCTGACGGGCGCCTCGATGGGCATCACCTGGCTGCTGGGGGTGCATGCGGGGTTCAGCTTCTCGGCCGGGTTGATCGACTACGTCGTCAACTGGCATCTGGATACGAAACCCTGGCTGATCATCCCGATCGGCGCGTGCTTCGCCGTGATCTACTACGTGATCTTCCGCTTCGCGATCACCAAGTTCGACCTCAAGACACCGGGGCGCGAACCCGAGGAGATCGAGAAGGAGATCGAGCAGGATCTGACGAAGTAGCAGCACACCGGGGCTATGCCCCCGGCCCCGCAAGGCCCTCGGACCGCCCGGTCCGGGGGCCTTCGGCATGTCACCTAACGTATCGCGTCTGCTACTGCGAATGAGATAGGGAATTGAAGGTTCCTTATCTAACCCTCACCGTGCTAAAACTGGTCTACACCACTGAGTGGTCCAGACCACGGCGCTCTGCCGCAGGGTCTGTCGAGTCGCCGCCTCCCCGCATCAACGACCTGGGCGGCACCGTGTCCCATGGAGGAAGTTGATGACCACGGCTGAGACCGCACCCGCGGCCGAGAAGAAGAAGGGCGCTGCCGTGATGGCGGTCATGCAGCGCATCGGCCGCAGCCTCATGCTGCCGGTCGCCGTGCTGCCGGCCGCCGCGCTCCTGGTCCGCCTCGGCGACAGTGACATGCTGGGCCGCGAGTCGTTCCCGACCTTCATCACGAAGCTCGCCGGCTACATGGCCGCGGGTGGCGGCGCGCTCCTCGACAACATGGCGCTGCTGTTCGCCGTCGGCATCGCGATCGGCTTCGCGAAGAAGTCGGACGGCTCGACCGCCCTCGCGGCCGTCACCGGTTACCTGGTCTTCAAGAACGTGCTGGCCACGTTCACGGACCCGAACCTGGACAAGGTGGCCGAGGTCGTCGACGGCAAGATCGTGATGACGGAGGCGCCGGTGGACGCCAAGGTCCTCGGCGGTGTCGTGATGGGCATCGTCGTGGCCCTGCTCTACCAGAAGTTCTACCGGACCAAGCTGCCCGACTGGGCCGGCTTCTTCAGCGGCCGGCGCCTGGTCCCGATCCTCTCGGCCCTCGCGGGTCTGGTCATCGGCATCGTCTTCGGTCTGATCTGGCCGGTCCTCGGCGCGGGTCTGCACAACTTCGGCGAGTGGCTCGTCGGCTCGGGCGCGGTCGGCGCGGGCATCTTCGGTGTCGCCAACCGTGCGCTGATCCCGGTCGGCATGCACCACCTGCTGAACTCCTTCCCGTGGTTCCAGGCGGGCGAGTACAACGGCAAGAACGGCGACATCGCCCGGTTCCTGGAGGGCGACCCAACCGCCGGACAGTTCATGACCGGCTTCTTCCCGATCATGATGTTCGCCCTCCCGGCGGCCTGCCTCGCGATCGTCCACTGCGCCCGCCCCGAGCGCCGCAAGGTCGTCGGCGGCATGATGTTCTCCCTCGCGCTGACCTCGTTCGTCACCGGTGTGACCGAGCCGATCGAGTTCACGTTCATGTTCATCGCCCCGGTGCTGTACGCGATCCACGCGGTGCTGACCGGTGTGTCCATGGCCCTGACCTGGGCCCTCGGCATGAAGGACGGCTTCGGCTTCTCGGCCGGTCTGGTCGACTTCGGGCTGAACCTGGGCATCGCCACCAAGCCCTGGCTGCTGGTCCTGGTCGGCCTCTGCTTCGCGGTGGTCTACTACGTGATCTTCCGGTTCGCGATCATCAAGTTCAACATCCCGACCCCGGGCCGGGAGTCGGACGAGGAGCTCGCCGAGCTCCAGAAGGCCGAGGCGAAGTAGCCTCCGGCACCGGCGTCGTACGCCGAAGCCCCCGCCACCCGAGATGTTCTCCGGGGGGCGGGGGCTTCGGTCCGTCTGCCGTACGGTCGCCTCACACCTGGCGTACGGGAACGGGCACGTCGAGCCGGTAGATCTGGCGGGAGCCGCCCTCCGGACCGGGGTCGGTGGGCGCGCCGGGCGCGAAGCCGAGCTTCTCGTAGAAGGCCCGGGCCCCGCTCTCCACCGCCCCAGGATGGTCGGGCCCGAAGGTGACCACCTCGACGGTGCCGGGCCCACTGACGTACCGGAGCATCGCCTCCGCCATCAGCCGCCGGCCCACGCCCGCGCCCCGGCAGTGTGCGGCGGTGACGAGCCAGTGCACGTGGTACGTGGGCGGGTCGGCGCCGAACAGCAGGCCGCCGACCGGGCGGGAGGCCCCGGCGGAGGGGGCGGCGGGCTCCGTGGCCTCGGCGATCAGCGCCGCCCCGGTACGGATGTGGGCCTCCACCGCCCGGTGGAAGCCCGGCTCCTCGACCATCGGGCCGAACCAGTGCTCGACCTGGGCGGCCAGGGTCAGGAAGCCGTCGAGGTCGCCGTCCCGGGCGGGTCTGATCGTGATCATCCGGGCAGTCTCGCAGAGCCGCCCGGCCCCGGCCGCCGGCTCAGAGCTCGTACACCGCTCCCGGGACCGCCAGCTCCACCGGGCCCGGGTAGGCCGCACGGGCGTCGGCGGCGTTGCGGTCGGCGTCGGTCCACGGCGGGATGTGGGTGAGGACCAGCCGGCGCGCTCCGGCACGGGCGGCCGCCTCCCCGGCCTCGCGGCCGTTGAGGTGCAGGTCGGGGATGTCCTCCTTGCCGTCGACGAACGACGCCTCGCAGAGGAAGAGGTCCACGTCCCGCGCCAGGTCCTCCAGTGCCTCGCAGGTCCCCGTGTCGCCGGAGTAGGCGAGGGAGGAGCCGCCGTGCTCGATGCGGATGCCGAAGGTGTCGACGGGGTGGCAGAGCTTCTCCGTACGGACCGAGAACGGGCCGATCTCGAAGGAACCCGACTTGAGGGTGTGGAAGTCGAAGACCTCGCCCATCGCCCGGTCGGAGGGGGTGTCGCCGTGGGCGGCGGTCAGCCGCTGCTCGGTGCCCTCGGGGCCGTAGACCGGGAGAGGGCGGGGGCGGTCGCCGCCGTGCGGGTAGTAGCGCACGACGAAGTACGCGCACATGTCGATGCAGTGGTCGGCGTGCAGATGGCTGAGGAAGATCGCGTCGAGGTCGTAGAGACCGACGTGGCGCTGCAGCTCGCCGAGGGCGCCGTTGCCCATGTCGAGGAGCAGCCGGAAGCCGTCGGCCTCTACGAGGTAGCTCGAGCATGCCGAACCCTTGGACGGGAACGAGCCGGAGCAGCCGACGACGGTGAGCTTCATGGAGCGTGAACCTCCGGGGCGCGGGAACGGGAGGGTTCGTGCGAGACCGCCGGAGCCTGGTGTCGGTTCCTGCGGGATCGGTTTTGCGGTTCGTCGAGCGTAAGGCGCGAAACTCCACGTCGCTCCTCCGCTGCCCTCCGTTGTGGGGGAACTCACCTGCTCTGTCACCGGTTCGATGGAAGCGCGCCCACGGTCCGGGCCTCGGGGGCGCTCTTCGCCCCGCCGGTACGGTCGGGGGATGAACACGATCTGGTGGGTGGCGCTGGTCGCCGTGGTTCTGCTCGCGCTCGTCGCCGCGGTGGTGGACGGCCGGGGACGGTCGGACCGGGGGCCGAGGTCCCGACGGCCGGGTCGGCCCGCGGGGTCGGCCCGGCCGCCGTCCCGGCCTTCGCGGCCGTCTTCGTCGTCGCGGCCTTCGGGGCCGGATGGACGGGTGCCGCGGGCGGGCGAGGTGTGGTGGGCCGATGTGCCGTACGAGGACGGGCCCGGGTCGAAGGACCGGCCGTGCCTGGTGATCTCGGTACGGGGGCGGGGCCGGGGGCGTACGGCGCTGGTCGCGAAGATCACCAGCAAGCATCACGAGGAGCGGCCCGGGGTGATCGCGTTGCCGGCCGGCACGGTCGGGGACCGGCGGGGGCGGCAGAGCTTCCTGGAGACGGATGAGCTGCGGGAGGTGCGGATCGCCTCGTTCCGGCGGCGGGTGGGGGCGGTGGATCCGGGGGTGTGGGAGCGCGTGCGCAAGCTGGGGGCGAGGTGAGGGCGGGGCCCTTCGGGGCGCTGCCCCGGACCCCGCTCCCCAATCGCACGTACACCTAGCCCGTCCGGCGATTGAGGACGTCCTTACCGGGCTGGGCTCAAGATGTCCTCAAACGCCGGGCGGGCTGGGATTGCCCGGGCGGGCTGGGATTGCCCGGGCGGGACGGACAGTGCAGCTCGGGCTCACGCCCAGAGCTGGCCCTGCAGCGTTTCGATCGCCGCTTCCGTCGTCTCCGCCGTGTAGACGCCCGTCGACAGGTACTTCCAGCCGCCGTCCGCCACCACGAAGACGATGTCCGCGCTCTCCCCCGCCTTGACCGCCTTCTTCCCCACGCCGATCGCCGCGTGGAGCGCGGCGCCGGTGGAGACTCCCGCGAAGATGCCCTCCTGCTGGAGGAGTTCGCGGGTGCGGGTGACCGCGTCGGCGGAGCCGACCGAGAAGCGGGTGGTGAGGACCGAGGCGTCGTACAGCTCGGGGACGAAGCCCTCGTCGAGGTTGCGGAGGCCGTAGACCAGGTCGTCGTAGCGCGGTTCGGCGGCGACGATCTGGATGCCGGGGCGGTTCTCGCGGAGGTAGCGGCCGACGCCCATCAGGGTGCCGGTGGTGCCGAGGCCCGCCACGAAGTGGGTGATGGACGGGAGGTCGGTGAGGATCTCCGGGCCGGTGGTCGCGTAGTGGGCGCCCGCGTTGTCCGGGTTGCCGTACTGGTAGAGCATCACCCAGTCCGGGTGCTCCGCGCTCAGTTCCTTCGCCACGCGGACCGCGGTGTTGGAGCCGCCCGCGGCCGGGGAGGAGATGATCTCGGCTCCCCACATGGCGAGCAGGTCGCGCCGTTCCTGGGAGGTGTTCTCCGGCATGACGCACACGATGCGGTAGCCCTTGAGCTTGGCCGCCATGGCGAGCGAGATGCCGGTGTTGCCGCTGGTGGGCTCCAGGATGGTGCAGCCGGGGGTGAGCCGGCCGTCCTTCTCGGCCTGTTCGACCATGTGGAGCGCCGGGCGGTCCTTGACCGAGCCCGTGGGGTTGCGGTCCTCCAGCTTGGCCCAGATACGGACGTCCTCGGACGGGGACAGCCGCGGGAGGCGGACGAGGGGAGTGTTCCCCACGGCCGCCAGCGGGGAGTCGTACCGCATCAGCGCATGCCGCCGGCGACGGCCGGGAGGATCGTGACGTTGTCGCCGTCGCTGAGCTTGGTGGAGATGCCGTCGAGGAAGCGGACGTCCTCGTCGTTGAGGTAGACGTTCACGAAGCGGCGCAGCTGCTCACCGTCGACGATGCGCTCACGGATGCCGGTGTGGCGGCTCTCCAGGTCGGCGAAGAGGTCGGCGAGGGTGTCCCCGGTGCCTTCGACGGCCTTCGCGCCGTCGGTGTAGGTGCGGAGGATGGTCGGGATGCGGACCTCGATGGCCATGGCGTGGGCTCCTGTCGAAAGCGGAGAGGTGGCGTGGGGCGCGCGTTTCTGCCCCCGCGCGGGGGGTGGTGCGTGTGGGTGGGCGCGCGGACCGCGGCTCAGGCCGGGCGGCTCACGGGCAGGCTGCGGCCGGGACAGATCGCGCTGGCCAGCCTGCACAGGTCGACGTGCAGCCGCGCGACGAGCAGCGTGCCCGGCGTCTTGTTGCTCACGTCATGGGGAACCATGCGGGCATCGTATCGATTCCCTGTGCGGAAACCCGAGTGTGATCCCACATGGTGGATGGTGAGCGTTCGCTATGTGGGCAGAGTTCGGCTGCCCTGTCCCTCCGGGAGGTAGACGACCGTCGGTGCGCCGGTCTTCGGGTGGGCGCTGACCTCGGCGGCAACGCCGTACACCTCGCTCAGCAGTTCGGCCGTGAGGACCTCTTCCGGGGTGCCGGAGGCGACGACCCGGCCGTCCTTGAGGACGTAGATGCGGTCGCAGTAGTAGGCGGCGAGGTTGAGGTCGTGCAGGGCGAGCAGGTTGGTGGTGCCCAGTTCGCGGACCCGGGAGAGGATCTCCAGCTGGTAGCGGATGTCCAGGTGGTTGGTCGGCTCGTCCAGGACGACGAGCGAGGGCTGCTGGACCAGGGCGCGGGCGACCAGGGCCCGCTGGCGTTCGCCGCCGGAGAGGGAGGCGAACGTACGGGGTTCGAGTGCGGCGATCCCGACCCGGTCGAGGGCCTCGGTGACCAGGGCGGTGTCGGCGGCGGTGTCGGCCTCCCAGAACCGCTTGTGCGGGGCGCGGCCCATCGCGACGACCTGGCCGACGGTGAGCTCGAATCCGGCGTGGCCGTCCTGCGGGACGGTGGCGATGCGCTGGGCGCGGGCCTTCACGGGGAGGGTGGCGAGGTCGTCGCCGTCGAGGAGGACCCGGCCGTGGGTGGGGCGCAGGGTGCCGTAGACGCAGCGCAGGAGGGTGGTCTTGCCGCTGCCGTTGGGGCCGACGAGGCCGACGGTCTCGCCGTCGGCCGCGGTGAGGTCGACGGCGTCGACGAGATGGCGGCCCTCGCCGGTCCCGTACGAGAGGCCTTCGGTGCGCAGGGTGGTCACGGGCGGGCTCCCTCAGCCGTACGTACGGTCGACGTGCGGGCGCTCCGGACCGGAAGCGGCCTCGTGCGGGCGCTCCTCGCGGCGGGCCTCGTGCCGGTGCTCCTTCGGCTCGGACGAACGCACCTCATGCCGGTGCTCCTTCGGCTCGGACGTACACGCCTCATGCCGGTGCTCCTTCGGCTCGGACGTACACGCCTCATGCCGGTGCTCCTTCGGCTCGGACGTACACGCCTCATGCCGGTGCTCCTTCGGCTCGGACGTACACGCCTCATGCCGGTGCTCCTTCCGGCCTGCGCCGCAGCATCCAGAGGAAGAACGGTCCGCCGGTCAGCGCGGTGAGCACCCCGACCGGGATGTCCTGCGGGGCCGCGAGCGTCCGGGCGGCGAGGTCCGCGAGGACGAGGAACACCGCGCCGCCGAGCGCGACGACCGGGAGGAGGGCGCGGTGTGCGGCGCCGACCGCCATCCGGGCCATGTGCGGGACCATCAGACCGACGAAGCCGATCGCCCCGCTGTACGCGACGAGCACCCCGGTCATCAGGGAGGCGAGGACGAAGACGGCGGCGCGGAAGCGGGCGGTGTCGAGGCCGAGGACGGTCGCGCCCTCCTCCCCCACCAGGAGCAGGTCGAGCGGGCGGGCCAGGGTGAGGAGGACGGCGGTGCCCGCGACCAGGGTGACCGCGGGGAGCGCGAGCATGTCCCAGCGGGCCGCGCCGAGGCCGCCGAGGGTCCAGTAGAGGACTTCCTGGAGGTGGTCGGCGCGGGCGGAGGTGACGAGGATCAGGCTGGTCAGGGCGGAGAGGACGTAGGAGACGGCGACGCCGGCGAGGACGAGCCGGTTGGTGGTGAGGCCGCCCCCGCCGCGCGCCAGGGTGTAGACGAGCAGCAGCGAGAGGAGGGCGCCGGCGAAGGCGGCGGCGGGGATCGTGACGGTGGTGGCCAGGGACGCGCCGATACCGAGGACGATGACCAGGACCGCGCCGGTGGAGGCTCCGGAGGAGACGCCGAGGAGGAACGGGTCGGCGAGCTGGTTGCGTACGAGGGCCTGGAGGACGGTGCCGATGACGGCGAGTCCGGCGCCGACGACGATGCCGAGCAGGACCCGGGGCAGCCGCACGTCCAGGACGATCGTGCGGAACGGGCTCGCCTCCGCCCGCCCGGTCAGGATGTCGAGCACCTGGCCGGGCGGGATGCGGACGGAGCCGAGCGCGAGGGCGGCGAGGACGGCGAAGGCCAGGAGCGCGGCGAGGCCGCCGAGCACCAGGACGTAACCGAGCGGCCGCCGAGGAGCGGAGGCGCGGCAGGTCACGGGGTGGTGGCCGCCTTGACCGCCTCCGGGTGGAGCTGGGCCGCGAGCTTGTCGACGGCGGCGGGGACGCGGACGCCGAGGACCGCGTCGGACAGCGGCATGACGGCGAAGCGCTTGTTCTTGATGGCGGGGACGTCGGCGAGGGCCGGGTCGTCGAGGAGGCGCTTCTTCTTCTGTTCGACGGTGGTGGCGCCGTAGTCGTAGATCACGATGACGTCGGGCTTGCGGTCGACGACGTTCTCCCAGGAGGCGTCACCGAAGGCCTTGTCGAGGTCGGCGAAGACGTTGGTGCCGCCGGCCCGTTCGATCAGCTCGTTGCCGATGCCCTCGCCGCCCGCGGTGAAGGCGGTCTTGTCGCCGCTGTCGTAGACGAAGACGGAGAGGGGCTTGAGGTCGGCCAGCTTCTTGGCGGTGGCGGCGTTGTCGGCCTTGGCCTGCTTGACCCAGGCCTCGGCGCGGTCGCTGATGCCGAAGGTGCGGCCGACCTCGCGGATCTCCTCGTAGAGGGTGTCCATGGGCTGGTCGCCCTTGGTGCAGCTCTCGGTGTTGAGGCGGGTCTCGATGCCGGCCTTCTTGAACGCCTCGCGGCCTCGGCCGTCGCCCGCGGTGAAGGCGCTGCCGTAGCCGCCGTAGACGAAGTCGGGGTTGGCGGCGAGGACCTGCTCGTAGGAGGGGTACTCCTTGGCGAGGACCGGGACGGAGGCGTAGTCCTCGGCGTACTTCGGCAGGACCTTGTCGTCGAGGTAGGCGGTGCCGACGAGGGACTTCTTCAGGCCCAGTTCCAGCATGATCTCGGTGACGTGCTGGTTCATGGTGACCACGCGCTTCGGCGGGGCCTTGTACGTGGTGGTGACACCGCAGTTCTTGACGGTGTACGGGAAGCCTTCGCTCGTCGCCGACGCCTTGTCCCCGGTGGCGGCGTCGCCGCCGGAGGAGGCGGAGCAGGCGGTGAGGGCGAGCGGGAGCAGCGCGGCGGCGGCTATGAGCGCAGGGGTGCGCCGGGACATGGCGGGGCCTCTCCGGGGGATTTCCGCGTCCCCTGGTCGATGCGGAGAAGGCGACGGGCCAGTTCCTGGCTTCCGGGCCGCCCTCCGGCACGGTGTCGGAGTCCGTACGGGAGGGGGCCCGGTCACAGTGGCGGGACCGTGCCGGATTCGCACCGGCTTCCTGGTTCCTGCCGCCTTGATGGGTTCGGGTGCAGTGTGCCAGACCCGTCGGGCGGCTCCGCGCGGTACCCGGGGGCTCAGTACGCCGCGACGACCTGCACGTCTTCCTCGGTGATCTCGCCGTCCACGATGCGGTACGAGCGGAACTGGAAGGGGCCCGAGTCGTCGGTGTCGGCGGTGGAGACCAGGACGTAGTGGGCGCCGGGCTCGTTGGCGTACGTGACATCGGTGCGGGAGGGGTAGGCCTCGGTCGCCGTGTGCGAGTGGTAGACGATCACGGGTTCCTCGTCGCGGTCGTCCATCTCGCGGTAGAGCTTGAGGAGGTCGGCGGAGTCGAACTCGTAGAACGTGGGCGAGCGGGCGGCGTTGAGCATCGGGATGAAGCGCTCGGGGCGGTCCGTCCCGGCCGGGCCCGCGACCACTCCGCACGCCTCGTCGGGGTGGTCGGCGCGGGAGTGGGCGACGATCTGGTCGTAGAGCGTCTGGGTGATGGTCAGCATGGCGCCAGGATAAGCAGGCGGGCCCCCGTGTACCGGTGGGTGGTACGCAGGGGCCCGCATGGTGGACACGTCGGTCGTTGGGGCGGCCTGGACGGTCCGGGAGGAGGGTGGTCGTGGGGCCCGCCCTCGGGGTCGCCGGTGATCCGGGGCCGGTGGTGCGGCCCCCGGGTCAGCGGGTCTCGGTGGAGGTCTTCTCCGGGGCCGACGGGTTGCGCGACTGGAGCACCCGGTAGGAGACGAACAGGATGAGCGCCCACAGCGGTGCGCAGTAGAGCGAGATCCGGGCGTCCTTGTCGATCGCCATCATCACGATGACCATGCCGATGAAGCAGAGCGCGAACCAGCTGGCGTACGGGGCGCCCGGGGCCTTGAACGAGGACTGCGGCAGGAGACCGGCGTCGGCCTTGCGGCGGTAGCGGATCTGGCTGATCAGGATCATGATCCAGGCCCACATGCCGGAGATGGTCGCGAAGGAGACGACGTAGTTGAACGCCTCGCCCGGCCACTGGTAGTTGATCCACACGCCGACGAGCATCAGGGCGGCGGAGAACGTGGTGCCCGTCAACGGCAGGCCGTTCTTCGTCAGCTTGGTGAAGGCGCGGGGCCCCTGGCCGTTGAGGGCGAGGTCGCGGAGCATGCGGCCGGTGGAGTACATGCCGGAGTTGCAGGAGGAGAGCGCCGCGGTGAGGACGACGAAGTTGACGATGGCGGCGCCGACGCCGAGCCCCATCTCCTCGAAGGCCTTCACGAACGGGGAGACGCCGGGCTTGAAGGTGGACCACGGCACGACCGAGAGGATCATGATCAGCGCGCCGACGTAGAAGACGGCGATGCGCCACGGCACGGTGTTGATGGCCTTGGGCAGCACGGTCTTGGGGTCCTTGGACTCCCCGGCGGTGACGCCGACGAGCTCCACGGCGAGGAAGGCGAACATGACGATCTGGAGCGTCATGAGGGTGCCGGTGATGCCGTTGGGGAAGAATCCGCCGTCGTTCCAGAGGTTGGAGACGGTCGCGGTGTCTCCGGCGTCGGAGAAACCGATGGTGAGAACACCCGCGCAGATCAGGATCATGCCGATGATGGCAGTGACCTTGACCATGGAGAACCAGAACTCCAGCTCACCGAAGAGCTTCACGGAGATCAGGTTGGCGCCGTAGAGAATGATGGTGAACACCAGGGCGGACAGCCACTGCGGAATGTTCCACCAGTACGTCATATAGGTGGCGGCGGCGGTGACTTCGGTGATTCCGGTGACGACCCAGAACAGCCAGTAGGTCCAGCCGGTGACGAATCCGAAGAACGGGCTGATGAATTCGCGGGCGTACTCCGAGAAGGAGCCCGAGACGGGGCGGTACATGAGCAGTTCGCCCAGGGCCCGCATGATGAAGAAGATGACCAGACCTGCAATGACGTAGGCCAGGATGAGGCTCGGCCCGGCCCGGTCGATGGCTTTGCCCGCGCCGAGGAAGAGCCCGGTGCCGATGGCTCCGCCGATGGCGATCATCTGAATCTGGCGAGCTCCCAGACCGCGCTGGTATCCCTCACCGCCGGCTCCGGCGTCCCCGGAATTGCCGCCGGGCTGACCCTTGTCGACCTGTCCCTCGTCGACGTGCGCCGATGTCATGGTGGTGCGCCTTTCTCCACGCCGATCCGCGCCGTACAAGGCTGCGGATCAGGTCCTGATCCCCCCGGATATGGATGGAGTGCGACCGGCGTTCGGCCGGTGTGTAGCGCCCCCGGGAAACAGGGGTGGCGTCCCCGGGCGGTCGTGAAGATTTATCACGGCCGTCACAGGACACCGTGGGACATTCTGTGGCGCACACCACAGGCAAAAGGGGATGAAAGGCCCCGGCCGGAACGAATGACCCGAATGACTTGGGGGGATCGTTACTCGGATCTGAGCGTCCGTTGAGCGAACGACGGGCCCCCGCCACGGCGTGGCGGGGGCCCGTCGTTTCCGGAGGCTGCCTACGGCATGAGCGTCTCGACCAGGGATTCCTGGAGGGCGCCGAGCCAGAGGTAGGCCATCACCATGGGCTTGCGCGGATCGCTGTCGGGGAGCCGGTAGAGCGAGCCCTCCTCGCCCTGGTCCTCGTCGGAGACCTCCAGCCGGGTACCGATGGTCAGGCGCAGGTCGTTGAGGGAGCGGAGCCAGCTGAGGCACTCGTCGCCGGTGAGGGTGAGGACGGCTCCGCCGCCCTGGGCGGGCGAGAGCGCGTCCAGGGTGCGGACGACGGCGAGGGCGTCGTCGCGCTTGCCGGTGCGCAGGTCCATCTCGGTGAACCGGCGGAACTCGGCGGACCGCTCGCGCAGCTCCTGCTCCTCCTCCGGCTTTCCGGCCCCGGCACCCTCGGGCACCTCAGGCCTGCCGGGGCCGCCGTAGGCGTCGGGGAAGAGCCGGGCGAGTGCCGGGTCGGTGGGCGGCTTGCTGGGGCCTTCGGCGAAGAGGGCGGCGAGCGGGTCCTCACCTTCGGCGGGCTGGTCGCCGGGGCCGATCAGCTCCAGCAGCTGGACGGCGAGGGAGCGCAGGATGGAGATCTCGACCTCGTCGAGCGCGACGGCCGCGCCGCCGCCTGGGGTGGCCTCGAAATGGCCGGCCATGGATTCTCCGATGGTGGGTCGAACGGGGCGGGTGGCGGGGCGGAGCCCTGGAAAGCGGCGGGCGGAGCCCTGAGGAAGAGGGGCTAGTTGCGGTCCTGGGTGAGGGTGGCCCACAGCCCGTAACCGTGCATGGCCTGGACGTCGCGTTCCATCTCTTCGCGGCTGCCGCTGGAGACGACGGCGCGGCCCTTCTGGTGCACGTCCAGCATGAGCTTGTGGGCCTTGTCCTTCGGATAGCCGAAGTAGGCCTGGAAGACATAGGTCACATAGCTCATCAGGTTGACCGGGTCGTTGTGGACGAGCGTCACCCACGGGACGTCCGGCTCGGGGACCGCGAAGGTCTCCTCGGCCGAATCGGGACGTTCGATCTCTAGCGGGGTAGCAACGCTCACCTGTCCCATGCTGCCACCCGGGCGGGCCCGGCGCACAAACGGACCCCACATCTCGTCACTTTGACGAATAGGGGGTAGCATCCCAGCCATGAACACAGCGGACCTCGGTCGGCGGGTCGGCGTTCCGTCGACCGCGCTCTTCACCGACCAGTACGAACTGACCATGGTGCAGGCCGCCCTCAAGGCCGGCACCGCCGACCGCCACTCGGTCTTCGAGGCGTTCACCCGCCGGCTGCCCGAGGGGCGGCGCTACGGCGTCGTCGCGGGCACCGGGCGGGTGCTGGACGCGGTGGAGAACTTCCACTTCGACGACGAGATGATCGGCTTCCTGCGCCAGCAGAACATCGTGGACGAGCCGACCCTCGAATGGCTGGCGGACTACCGCTTCAGCGGCGACATCTGGGGCTACCCGGAGGGCGAGGTCTACTTCCCCGGCTCCCCGATCCTGCGGGTCGAGGGGTCCTTCGCCGAGTGCGTGCTGCTGGAGACGGTGATCCTCTCCATCCTCAACCACGACTCCGCCATCGCCGCCGCCGCCTCGCGGATGTCGGCCGCCGCCGGGGGCCGCCGGCTGATCGAGATGGGCGCCCGCCGCACCCACGAGCTCTCCGCGGTCGCCTCCGCCCGCGCCGCGTACGTCGGCGGCTTCGACGCCACCTCCGACCTGGCGGCGGGCTTCCGCTGGGCGATCCCGACGGTCGGCACCAGCGCCCACGCCTTCACCCTCCTGCACGACAGCGAGCGCGACGCGTTCCGGGCCCAGGTGGACTCGCTCGGCCGGGGCACGACGCTGCTGGTCGACACGTACGACGTGACCGAGGCGGTCCGGGCGGCCGTGGAGATCGCCGGGCCCGAGCTCGGCGCCGTACGCATCGACTCCGGGGACCTGCTGCTGGTCGCGCACCGGGTGCGGCAGCAGCTGGACGAGCTGGGGGCGACGGGCACGAAGATCGTGGTGACCTCGGACCTGGACGAGTACGCGATCGCCTCGCTGGCCGCCGCGCCGGTGGACGCGTACGGGGTCGGCACCCAGCTCGTCACCGGGAGCGGGCACCCCACCTGCTCGATGGTCTACAAGCTGGTGGCCCGCGCCGGCTCGGCGGAGCCGGACGCCCCGCTGGTGCCGGTGGCCAAGAAGTCGCTCGGCGCGAAGTCGTCGGTCGGCGGTCGCAAGTGGGCCGCGCGCCGGACCGACGAGCACGGCGTCGCCGAGGCCGAGGTGATCGGCACCGGCCCGGTCCCCGCCGAGCTGGCCGACAGGCAGCTGCTGGTGGAGCTGGTCCGGGGCGGCGAGGTGGTCGCCCGCGAGCCGCTGGACGCGGTCCGGGAGCGGCACGTGGCCGCGCGCGCCGGGCTGCCGATGTCGGCGATCCAGCTGTCGCGGGGCGAGCCGGTGATCCCGACCGAGTACGCCTGAGCCCGTCCGGGTACGCCCGGTGGCCGGCCCTCGGCCGCGCCGGGCGTACGGACCGGGCGACAGACCCGGCGTACGGCACGACTCGTCCGCGAATCCGCGCCGGGCGTGCGGACCGGGCCGGTCCGCAACCGGGGGTTTCGCGGACGGGGCTTGATTGTGACGTTCCAGTGCCTAGGCTCGAACCCCCGGCACCCTCCCGGAGACCCCGGACCCCCGGGGCCGCCGCTCGATCCCCACCCCGATCCCCGTCCCCACCCCGCCTCCGCTCACTCCGCTCCCGCCCCCACCGAAGGACACCCGCCATGCACCGCGCATTGATCGTCGTGGACGTTCAGAACGACTTCTGCGAGGGCGGCAGCCTCGCGGTGGCGGGCGGTGCCGACGTCGCCGCCGCCATCACCGACCTGATCGGTGACGCCCAGCCCGCCTACCGCCATGTGGTCGCCACCCGCGACCACCACATCGACCCGGGCGGCCACTTCTCGCCGAACCCGGACTACGTCGACTCCTGGCCGGTGCACTGCGTCGCCGGCACGGAGGGCGTCGGATTCCACCCGAACTTCGCGCCCGCCGTCGCCTCCGGTGCCATCGACACGGTGTTCGACAAGGGGGCGTATTCGGCCGCGTACAGCGGGTTCGAGGGCTCCGACGAGAACGGGACCGGCCTCGCCCAGTGGCTGCGCGACCGCGAGGTCACCGAGGTCGACGTGGTCGGCATCGCCACCGACCACTGCGTCCGGGCCACCGCGCTGGACGCGGCCCGTGAGGGCTTCGTCACCCATGTGCTGCTCGACCTGACCGCGGGCGTCTCCGGCGCCACCACGGAACGGGCCCTGGCGGAGCTGCGTACGGCGGGCGTGAAGCTCTCCGGGACGCCCGTCGTCGCGTCGTAGACCCCTCTGACAGGACCCGCCCGCCCTGGCTCTACGCGGCCGGGCGGGCCGGTCCGGCATACCCGCCGGGGCCCAGCAGCGCCCGGATCGGGTGCCACAGCTCCTGGCACGACGACCCCGGCGCCGTCGCCTGGCGCCCCAGGCCACCGGGCAGGGCGACCGGGTCCGCCTGCGGGGCGGCCCGCCACAGCAGGCCGTCCGGATGGTGCAGCACCGCCGTGACCTCGTCCGGTGTCGGCGGCTGGTCGTTGCCGCGCAGATAGACCGCCCGCAGCCCCTGATTGCGCAGCCTGGTCAGGGCGCGCGCCCGGTTCACCGCGTGCACCAGCACCCGTACCGGGGCCCCTGGCCCCGCTCCCGTACCGCTGCCGGGACCTGTGCCGTCGGCCGGTCTGGTGAGAGTCAGGGCGACCACCACCGTGCCGTTCGGCAACCTGCAGAAACCTCCGCCTGCCATGCTCCACGCTCCCCCGTGAGACGTCGTGTCAATAAGGATGTGAACAAGACGCACCTAAACACGATCGGCCGCCGCCCGCTAGAGGGCGACGGCCGATCATGGTTTGACCTGCGGTTTTACTTGATCAGCGGCCCGAGGGGCTGACCAGGACGGTCATCGTCCGACCATCGCGGGGCTCGTGGACGATGGAGATGCGGGTGTTCGTGTCAGAAACCTTGACACTGCCCGTGGGGTTCTCCTTGTACCAGTAGGTGCCCTTCCGGTCGTCGAAGACCGGGTTGCCCAGGCTGGGCTTGATGTACAGCGGCACGTCCGCGTTGTGGAGCGTGAAGCCCTTGTTCGGGTACCAGCTGAACGGGGCGTCGAACGGCTGGATCTTGTTGCGCAAGAGCGAGCCGTCCTTCCACTTGAGCGGCTTGGCGTGCGCGTCGATCGGCAGGATCAGACCCTGGCCCGGGTGGACCGAGGTGTTGTTGTCCTTCTGGGAGGTGTCCCAGAGCCAGACCAGCAGACCGGTCTGGTACGCGTAGTGCTCGACCCAGTCCGGACGGGTGCCGGAGAAGCCGAAGTTGTACGGGCCGACCTTCAGCGTCTCGTCGTAGGAGACGTACTGGCGGTTCTCCGCGATGTAGTACTGCGGGTAGTCCTGGGTGAAGGACTCGCCGATCCGCGAGAAGCCCTTGGCGGTCCAGCCGTTGTCGTCGCCCTCGGCGTTGTCCGAGAAGAGCGCCGCACCGTCGGCCGTGACGGTGATGGCGTCGGCCGCGAAGCCCTTGCCGCCCGCGCCGCCGTCCGTCTGGTAGCGGAAGCGGAGGTCGACCTTCTTGCCCGCGTAGGCGTCCAGCGGGAAGGAGAGCTTCTTGTACGCGCCCGAGACGTCGGTCAGGGCCGGCTTGTCACTGGCGTCGCGCGGGATGGCCTTGCCGTCGGCGGTGCCGTCGAGCGCGGTCCAGCTGGTGCCGCCGTTGTCCGACACCTCGGTGTAGAGGTAGTCGTAGTCGGCCTCGATGTCGTACCAGCCCGAAAGGTCCAGCGTGGCCTTGGACTTGCCGGTCAGGTCGACCGAGCGGGTCAGGGTGTTCGACAGGTCGTCGCCCATGTCGCTCCACCACTGCTTCGCACCCTCGGCGGGCTTGGTGACGGTGGTGGTGACGGCCTTCTTGGGCAGCTCGACGACGAGCGCCTGCGGGTTCTTGGTGTTGTACTCCGAGACACCCAGCTTGTGCAGCGAGGTCTTGCCGGCCTTGGCCTTGTCGTAGTCGAGCCAGCCGAGCTGGAGCTTGTCCCACGAGGTCATGTCGCCGGGCAGGTTGCCGATCTCGCCCTTGCCGGTGCCGAGCCAGGAGCCCGCCGACATCAGGGACCAGAAGCCGACCGAGTTCTCGCCGCCGCCGGAGGTGTCGTACAGGTCCGGCAGACCGAGGTCGTGGGCGTACTCGTGGGCGAAGACGCCCAGGCCGCCGTTCTCGGGCTGGACGGTGTAGTCGCCGACCCAGATGCCCGTGTCGCCGATCTGGGCGCCACCGGCCTTGTTGTCCGCGGGGCCGGTCGCACCGGCGTTGGTGCCGTACGCGTACCAGCGGTGCGCCCAGATGGCGTTGGTGCCCTCGGCGCCACCGCCGGCCGACTCGTCCTCACCGGCGTGGACCAGCTGGAAGTGGTCGATGTAGCCGTCGGGCTCGTTGAAGTTGCCGTCGCCGTCGAAGTCGTAGCGGTCCCACTCGTCGTACTCGGCGAGGTTCGCCTTGATCTCGGCGTCGGTGCGGCCCTTGGCCTTCTGGTCGGCGACCCAGGCGTTCACGCCGTCGCGGACCGCGTCCCACACATTGGCGCAGTTGGACTGACCGCAGTAGTTGGAGCCGTAACGGGCCTCGTTGTAGGGGACCTTGACCCAGTCGGAGACCTCACCCTCGACCGAGTAGCGGCCCGAGGAGGTCTTCTCGTAGTAGGTCTTGAGCGAGTTGACGCCCTTGCCCTCGCCGAAGTAGAGCTCCTGGAAGTGCTTCTGGTTGTAGTCGGACTTCCAGGCGGTGCTGTTGTCCTTCTTCGGGTCCGGCTTGGCGATCTTGTTGTGCGCCGGTCCGGGGGTGCCGCCGAACTTCTTGACGGGCGGCTTGGGGCCGTCGCCGTCCGGGTCGAACATCGTGGTGTCGTCGACCTGGTCGCCGAACTCCAGCAGGATGGTGAAGATCTTGTCGGTCTTCTCCCGGCCGAGCTCCACGTACTTCTTGTCGCCGAGCTTGACGACCTTGGAGCCGCTCCGGTTCGCGACCTTCTTGTCCCCGGCCAGCACCTGCTCCAGCGCGGCCTCGCGCTGCTCGGCCTGCTGCTCGCTGAAGGGGCCCTCCAGGTTGTGCTCCACATGCCCCTTGGCCGGCGCCGGGTCACGGCGGTCGACGGTGGAGACACCGGAACCTGATGAGCTGTCATGCGCCTGGGCGGTGGCGAAGGTCGACGCCGTCGCGGCGGTAGCGGCCATGGCCACGACAACGGCGGCGGCGCGAAGCGCCCGTCTCTGATTGGTCACTTGAAGCAGTCCTCCCCGGGCGTTCCGCGCTGCGGCCAGGGGGGTATGGAGAGGGCCGCGCGCGTGAACGCGTCACAAGTGACGACATTCGATCGGAGTTATGAAAGAAAAGACAGACCTTGACTTGAACAGACCAAGTGCACTATACGGAGCGCTCTTCCGGTATACGGACGGTATGAGAAGGGCATGGGAACGGCAAAGGAACGCCGACCGGCCCGGATCCGCCCGGTCGAACGCTCCAACAGGCGCGCCCGGCTGTCCGGTTGGTGAGAGCCGTGACTCCGTGCGCCCCCTGTGCACCGGTACCGTGCGTTAGGTCACGCTTACTACCGGTCCCTCTCGGGCATCCACCGTCGTAGGGTCGTTCGGCGTGCACGACCGCACCGAACGCCGCCCGCCCATCCGACGTCCCGAGGACGGAATCCGTCATGCCGCGTCCGACTGCCGCACAGTTCGCCTACGGTTCGGCCACCGTCGTCGCCACGACGCTCGCCCTGCTGCTGCTGTTCCGCACGGAGTCCGGCGTGGGGGTGGCCGCCGTCGGCGCGACCGCGCTGGCCCTCGGCCTCCTGGTCGCCCTGCGCCTGCCGCACCCCGGCCACCGGACGGCGGAAGGGGCCGGGCGGACCGCGACCGACCGGGCCTCCGCCGCCGCCCGGACGCACCACGCCCTGGAGGGCGTCGGCGCCCGGGAGCGGGTCCCGGCGGCGCGTTCGTCCGCGCGTCCGTCGGGCCGTTCGTCCGCGCGGACCGACGAGCACTCGCTGCGCCGCTAGAAGGCTCGGGGTCGGGCTCGGGCTCGCTAACGGGCCACGACGACGACCGTCTTGGCGGCCTTGTCCTGGAGCCCCTGCCGGTAGGGCTTGTCGGTGAACATCAGCACGATGTTGATCAGCCACCACAGGCACGGGCAGCACAGCAGCGCCGGGGCCCACAGCACGACCGCCCGCATCAGTGCGGCCCCGGTGTCGGGCACCCGCCCGTCGTTGAGCATCGCGACGCGCAGCTTCAGCAGCCGCTTGCCCAGCGTGCGGCCGTCCTTGTGGGTGAAGTAGGTGTCGTAGGCGACGTAGACCACCAGGCCGATGATCGACCAGAGCAGCTGGTGCCCGCTGTACCCGCTGGCGACCGCGTCGCCGAACCCGTCGTCGCCGTTGACGTCGACCGCGCCGCCCCAGGGCAGCGAGATCAGGTACAGCGGGATCGAGATGATGAGGAAGTCGATGAGCCGCGCCAGGATCCGCTTCCCCGGCTCGCCGAGCGGCGGCATCCCGGCGAGCGGGTCGGGCGCCCCGAACCCACGGCCGCTGCCGTACGGATCGTTCGGCGGGGGCGGAGGCGGCGGGGGCGGCGGGGCACTGCCGTACGGCTGACCGTCGGACGGCGGCGGGGGCTCCTGCGGCTTCTTGAGGAACGGATCGTCGTCCTCGGGCGGCTGGCCGGGCGTCGGCTGGTCGTTGCTCATGGGGGCAGTGCATCCCGCACCACCGGGGCCCGCAACGGCTCAGGTGCGTTCGGGGGACGCGGAGCGGCATACGAGCCTAGACCGGCATGTCGCCACCCGCCCGGCCAGTTCTTCCGATAAGCGGGCGGGTGGCTCCCGGTCAGCCGGTCCCGGTCAGCCCGCTCAGCCCGCCACGAACGTACGGGCCGCCTTGTCGTGCCAGCACTGGCGCCACGGGCGGTCGAACAGGCACCACAGGACGTTGACCACACCGAGGACGAGCAGCCCCAGCACGCCGTAGACGAGCCAGCGGCGCAGGGCCGCTCCCAGGGACGGGGTGTCATGGGACTCGATGTCCCGTACGTCGAGCCCGAAGAGCTTCTTGCCCAGCGTCCGGCCCCACTTGGCCGTCGGCAGGGCCTCCAGGAGGAAGCCGAGGAGCAGGAACGCGGCGAGCAGCGCCCCCAGCAGGACCCCGGTGGTGGAGTCCAGCAGCCAGACGGTGACGGTCTCCCCCGTCTCCTTCGCGGCGATGATCTTCCGGTCGATGTGGTCGAGCGCCCGGGCCGACAGCGGGACGGCCACCGCCCCGACGACCGCGCCGAGCAGGAGGTTGTCGACGAGCCGGGCGGCGAACCGCTTGCCGAGCCCGGCGGGGCGGGCCGAGGCCTGGTTGCGGGCGAGTTGCTGGAAGGGGTCGTCGACCGGCGGCTTCCACGGCACGACGGGCTGGTCCGCGCCGGCCGCCGGTCCCTGGTTCTGGTGGGGCTGCTGCTGCGGTTCGGGCTGGGCCAGTTGGTGGACCTGCTGAGCCCAGGAGGCCGAGCCGCCGCCGGGGCCGGGCGTCAGGGGCGTGTGCAGGGCCGGCGAAGGACCGGGGTCGGGGGACGGCGTGGGTACGGGGGCGGGAGCGGGAGCCGGGGCCGGTGCGGGAGCCGACGGCTGGGCCTGCTGTGCGGGCTGGGCACGGTGGGGCTGCTGGGGCTGCGCCGCCGGCTGCCGCCCCGGTGCCTGCTGGGCCGGTGCCTGCGGTGCCTGGGCCTGCGCCTGCGGTGCCTGGGCCTGCGCCGGGAGGGCCCGGGGCACCGGAGCCGGCGCGAGGCTGTTCGGCGCCGCGCTCAGGTTCTGCGGGCCCTGCGGCGTACCGGCGTTCGACGGCGCCGGACCGGTCTGTACGTCACCGGCCGCCGGGGCGCCGCCCCGTGCCGCGTTCGACCGGGGTCCCACCGCGCGGATCGTGACCGTCCCGTCCGTCGGCGGACGGGTCCCGGCCTCCTCGGCGGACCGGCCGCCGCTCTCCCGCATCCCCGGCAGCGCGCCGCCGGTCGGGTCCTGGGACAGCGGCGCCCTCGGGTCGGCCGACGGAGAAGGGTGGCCGGGGCTCGCGGGCTCCTGCGCCGGTCCGCCCCACTCGACCCGGCGGTCCCGTTCGCCGCCGAACCCGTTCTGGCGTGCGGCGTCCGCCTGCCAGACGGACGCGCCGTCAGCGGGCCCCGCCGCCCGGTCCGCGCCGGGTGCGCCGGAGCCGGGCGAGGCCCCCGGGCCGTCCTGGAGGGCGTCCTCCTCGTCGAAGAAGATCGGCCCGGTCTCCTCCACCGGCGCGGTCTGCGCACCGGCCGCCGGGGCGGGGGCGGTTGCGGCCGGACCCGTCTGCCGGGGCGCGGGCCGGCTCGTACCGGGGACCCAGGAAGCGCCGTTCCAGTACCGGACGTAGCCGGGGATGGAGGGGTCGGGGTAGTAGCCCTCGCGGGGGCTTTCGTCACCGGGTGCCGGAGTTGGCGCGCTCATCAGCGGGTCCCGTATCTCTTCGAGGCCTCAGGCCGTCCCCGCCGGGCGGGCGGACGGCTCAATACAAGGGTCCACATCTATCAGACAGCCGCCCGCCCCTGGGCCGGTCCACCTGTTTGGGCCCTCTTTCGAGATGCGTTCGGGGGCGGGATCGGGGACGCGGCCGGGGCTGCTTCGGGACAGCTTCCGCAACCGCCCGAAGTTTTTTCCGGAAGTCGCGTAATAGGTGGCGGGGAGGGCGCTCTCTCCTTGTGCGGGACGGTCACGGGACCTGCCCATGAGCACCGGAAGGTCGTGCATGTCGATGATGAGCATCGTGGAACGTGAGCTGGAGCTGAAGCTGGTCCTGTCCCCCGAGCGGTCCATCCCGGTGCCCGCCCGGCTGACGTACCGCACGAACGACCCGTACGCCGTGCACATCGCCTTCCACATCGGCTCCGAGTCGCCGGTGCACTGGACGTTCGCCCGGGAGCTGCTGGTGGAGGGCGTGTTCCGGCCGTGCGGGCACGGGGACGTGCGGATCTGGCCGACGAAGGTCGCGGGCCGCAGCGTCATCTGCGTGGCCCTCACCTCCCCCGACGGCAACGCCCTGCTGGAGGTGCCGTCCGCCGCCGTGGCCGCCTGGGTGGAGCGGACCCTGCGCGTGGTGCCGCCGGGCACCGAGAGCGACCGGCTGGGGATGGACGAGGCGCTGGCGGAGCTGCTGGCCCCGCTGCCGGCCGACGACCTGTGGCTGAGCGACCCGTGGACGGCGGAGGAGTCGCCGTCCCAGGACGGTGAGGCGTGAAAACCCCTGGCCGAAGCGGGGATCAGAAGAGCTTGCCGGGGTTGAGGAGACCGAGCGGGTCGAAGGCCGCCTTGATGGACCGCTGCAGTTCGACGCCGGTCTCGCCCAGTTCGCGGGCCAGCCACTCCTTCTTGAGGACGCCGACACCGTGTTCGCCGGTGATGGTTCCGCCGAGTTCGAGACCGAGCGCCATGATCGCGTCGAAGGACGCGCGGGCCCGGCGGGACTCGTCGGGGTCCTGGTGGTCGAAGCAGACGACGGGGTGGGTGTTGCCGTCGCCCGCGTGGGCGCAGACGCCGATGGTGAGGTCGTACTCCTCGGCGATGGCCGCCGTGCCCGCGAGCATCGCGCCGAGCTGCGAGCGCGGTACGCACACGTCGTCGATCATCGTGGCGGGCTTGACGGTCTCCAGGGCGGTGAGGGACATGCGGCGGGCCTGGAGGAGGAGTTCGGACTCGGCCGGGTTGTCGGCGGGGACCACCTCGGTGGCCCCGGCGGCGGTGCACAGCTCGCCGACGGCGGCGAGGTCGGCCAGCGGGTCCGGGGTGTCGAAGGCGCAGAGGAGGAGCGCCTCGGTGGTCTCGGGCAGGCCCATGGAGGCCATCGCGTTGACGGCACGCACGGTCGTACGGTCCATCAGTTCGAGGAGTGACGGGGTGTGACCGCGCTCCATGATCCGGCACACAGCGTCACAAGCGGTGGCCGCCGAGGGGAACTCGGCGGCGAGGACGAGCTGCTGCGGCGGCTGCGGCTTGAGCGCGAGTACGGCCTTGACGACGATCCCGAGGCTGCCCTCGGAGCCGACGAAGAGACGGGTCAGGTCGTATCCGGCGACACCCTTGGCGGTGCGGCGGCCGGTGGTCAGGAGCCGCCCGTCGGCGAGGACGACCTCCAGGCCCAGCACGTATTCGGCGGTGACCCCGTACTTCACGCAGCACAGGCCGCCGGACGCGGTGCCGATGTTGCCGCCGATGGTGCACGTCTCCCAGCTGGAGGGGTCCGGCGGGTAGTACAGACCGTGTTCGTCCACCGCGCGTGAGAGCACCGCGTTGACGACGCCCGGTTCGACGACGGCGATCCGGTCGACCGGGCTGATCTCCAGGATCCGGTCCATCTTCACCAGGGAGAGCACGATGCAGCCGTCGGAGGCGTTGGCCGCGCCGGACAGGCCGGTACGGGCGCCCTGCGGGACGACGGGGACGCGCAGCGCGGTGGCGGTGCGCATGACGTGCTGGACCTGCTCGACCGTGCGCGGGAGCACGACGACGGCCGGGGTGCCGGCCTCGCAGAAGCTCGCCATGTCGTGGGCGTAGGACGCGGTGACGTCCGGATCGGTGATCAGCGCCTCGGGAGGCAGTCCCGCGCGCAGCCGTTCGAGGAGATCGCTCATGATCCAAGCGTGTCACCCGGGGCCAATGGTGTGAACCCGTGGGCGGGGGCCGATCCCAAGGCGCGGTGTGCTCGTATGACTGACGCAGAGTGATGGCCATGGATGTCATGCCGCAGCAGGGCCCGGACTCCGGCCGGCCGCCCGAGCCGTCCCCGCAGGACCCCTACGTGCTGCCCGCCGAAGGCGCCACCGCCGCACCCCCGCCGCCGCCCACGCTGCGGACGACGCTGCGCCGGGCCGCGTTCGGCGCGGTGGCCGCCGGGGTACTGCTGGCCGGGGCGCTGGTGGCGGTGGACGACGGGGACGAGCGGCCGAAGGAGCCGGGGCCGGTCGAGCGGGCCGAGGCGGCGGCGACCGCGGGCTCCCCGGCCTCGCTCTCGGACCTCACCGCGCTGATCGGAGACCGCCAGAAGTGGGTGGAGTCCCACCCGAAGGACGCCCCGTCCCTGGCGACGCTCGGCACGGCGTACGTGGAGTGGGCGCGGCGCTCGGCGGACACGGCGTACTACGCCCGCGCCGAACAGGCCCTGAAGCGGTCGCTGGAGGCGCAGCCGGGCGAGCGCGGGAACGGGGCCGCGTGGCTGGGTCTCGCGGCCCTGGCCAACGCCCGGCACGACTTCCTCGCGGCGAAGCGGTGGGGCGAGACGGTCAAGAAGCAGCAGCCGAAGGCCTGGAACGTGTACCCGGTCCTCATCGACGCCTACACCGGGCTCGGCGATCAGAAGGCGGCGACCGCGGCGACGGAGACGTTCGGCGAGCTGCGCAAGGGCGTTCCCGCGCTGGCCCGGACCGCCGACCTCTACCGGGGCAACGGCTGGCGCGAGGACGCGCTGGCCACCGCCCGGGAGGCGGCGGACCGGGCGACGCAGCCCGCCGAGAAGGCAGAGGCGCTGCACCGGCTCGGCGAGCTGGCCCGGGAGCGGGGCGAGCCGGAGGAGGCGGTGGCGCAGTTCGACGCGGCGCTGCGCACGGACGCCGCCCAGTACGCCTCGCTGGCGGGCCGGGCCCGGGCCCTGGCGGCGCTGGACCGCACCGACGAGGCGCTGGCCGCGTACCAGAGCGCGCTGGAGAAGCTGCCGCGTCCGCAGTACGCGCTGGAGCTGGGCGAGCTGTACGAGTCGCTGGGGCTGGACGGGGACGCCCGCACCCAGTACGCCAAGCTGCGGGAGATGGTGGCCGCGGCGAAGAAGGACGGGGTCGACGAGTCCCTGGTCCTGGCCCGGTTCGAGGCCGACCACGGGGACCCGGAGGCGGCGGTGGAGCTGCTGCGGGCCCAGTGGCGGGGGCAGCACCGCAGTGCGGCGGTGGCGGACGCCCTGGGCTGGGCGCTGCACCGGGCGGGGAAGTCCGAAGAGGGCCTGGAGTACGCGCAGCTGGCCGCCGACACGGGCGTGCGGAACGCCTCGTACGCGTACCACCTCGGCGTGATCCAGCGGGAGCTGGCGGACTACGGTCCGGCGCGCCGGAATCTGGAGCAGGCCGTGCGCACCGACCCGGCCTTCTCGCCGCTCGCCGCGCCGCTGGCCCAGGAGGCGCTGGACGCGCTGGGCGAGCCGCCGCCGGGCGGACCGGGCGAGACGCAGCAGCCTCCGCCGCCGGCCCCCGAGCCCGAGCCGAAGCCGGCGAAGAAGCCGGAGCAGGAGCGGGACCAGGAGAAGAAGCCCGAGGCACCGGCCCCGGCGCCGTCCCGGACGGCCGCCGTGAAGTCCCCGTCGCCCACCGCGTCGCCCTCCGCTCCGTCCTCCGCGTCGCCCTCGGTGTCGAAGGGTCCGTGAAGCGGAAGCCGTGAACGGCGAACGCCGCCGCGGTCCGGGGTACTGCCCCGGGCCGCGGCGGCGTTCTGCACCGTCCGCGCGGATCAGAGGTTGCCGCGCTTCTCCTGCTCGCGCTCGATCGCCTCGAACAGGGCCTTGAAGTTGCCCTTGCCGAAGCCCATGGAGCCGTGGCGCTCGATCATCTCGAAGAAGACGGTCGGCCGGTCCTGGACCGGCTTGGTGAAGATCTGCAGCAGGTAGCCGTCCTCGTCGCGGTCGACGAGGATCTTCAGCTCGCGCAGGGTCTCGACCGGAACGCGGGTCTCGCCGGCCCACTCGCCGAGGGTGTCGTAGTACGAGTCGGGGGTGTCCAGGAACTGCACACCGGCGGCGCGCATCGAGCGGACCGTGGAGACGATGTCGTTGGTGGCGAGCGCGATGTGCTGGACGCCCGCGCCGCCGTAGAACTCCAGGTACTCGTCGATCTGCGACTTCTTCTTCGCGATCGCCGGCTCGTTGATCGGGAACTTGACCTTGAGCGTGCCGTCGGCGACGACCTTAGACATGAGGGCGGAGTACTCGGTGGCGATGTCGTCGCCCACGAACTCCTTCATGTTGGTGAAGCCCATGACCTCGTTGTAGAAGCCGACCCACTCGTTCATCCGGCCGAGCTCGACGTTGCCGACGCAGTGGTCGATGGCCTGGAAGGTCCGCTTGGCGGGCGGCTCGACGATCGGCTTGGCCGCGGCGAAGCCGGGGAGGTACGGACCGTCGTAGCCGGAGCGCTCCACCAGGGTGTGGCGGGTCTTGCCGTAGGTGGCGATGGCGGCGAGGACGACCGTGCCGTGCTCGTCCTTGACCTCGTGCGGCTCGGTGATGCCGCGGGCGCCGTGCTCGACGGCGTACGCGTACGCGGCCCGGGCGTCCGGGACCTCGATGGCGAGGTCGACGACCCCGTCGCCGTGCGCGGCGACGTGGTCGGAGAGGAAGGTGCCCCACTCGGTGGACGCCTTGATCACGGAGGTGAAGACGAAGCGGGCGGCGCCGTTGGTCAGGACGTAACTCGCGGTCTCGCGGCTGCCGTTCTCCGGTCCGGAGTAGGCCACGAGTTTCATGCCGAAGGCGGTCGAGTAGTAGTGCGCGGCCTGCTTGGCGTTGCCCACGGCGAAGACGACCGCGTCCATTCCCTTGACCGGGAAGCGGTCGGCCTGCGCTGCGGTGTCGGGGCTGGTGTGCAGAGTCTCAGTCATGTTCGAAGGCTCTCCCCGCATCGCAAGGTGCGCAATAGTTCGCGCAATCACTGGTCAATATGTGCAGAGGATCGCCATGATGGCCGGACTATCTGTACAGGCTGACCATCGGAGGCGGGCCCATGGCGATCGATCATCTGGACGGCCGGCTCATCGTGCTCCTCGCACGGGAGCCGCGCATAGGCGTCCTCGAAGCATCCCGGCGGCTCGGGGTGGCGCGCGGGACCGTGCAGGCGCGGCTGGACCGCCTTCAGTCGAATGGCGTCATCCGGGGGTTCGGCCCCGACGTGGATCCGGCGGCGCTCGGCTATCCGGTCACCGCGTTCGCCACGCTGGAGATCAAACAGGGCCAAGGCGCTGCCGTGCGGGCGCATTTGGGCGGCGTACCGGAGGTGCTGGAGCTGCACACCACGACGGGGCACGGCGACATGCTGTGCCGGCTCGTCGCCCGTTCCAACGCCGATCTTCAGCGGGTGATCGACCGGGTTGTCGGATTTGATGGCATTGTCCGAGCCTCCACGGCGATCGTCATGGAGAACCCGGTTCCGCTGCGGATCATCCCGCTGGTGGAACAGGCGGCCGAGGACACCGGCTGAGCCGGAGGGCTCGGCGACACCGACGGAGCCGAGGGAGTGCCGTGTGAGCTTCTGGGAGTATCTGATCACCCGCCACCAGCAGCTCCTCACGGACGCGTTCCAGCACGTCAGCGCGGTCTTCCAGTGCATGGTCATCGCCACCCTGCTGGGCGTGGTGATCGGGGTGGTGAGCTATCGCAGCGGCTGGGGCGGCTCGCTGGCGATCACCTCCACGGCGACGATCCTGACCATCCCCTCCCTCGCCGCGATCGGTCTGCTGATCCCGCTGGTCGGGCTCGGGGTCGCCCCGACCGTGATCACCCTGACGCTGTACGGGCTGCTGCCGATCGTCCGGAACTCCATCGTCGGGCTGCGGGGCGTCGATCCGTCGCTGGTCGACGCGGCGACGGGCATCGGGATGTCGCGCACGGCGCGGCTGCTCCGGGTGGAGCTGCCGCTCGCCTGGCCGCCGATCCTGACCGGGATCCGGGTCTCCACGCAGATGCTGATGGGCATCGCCGCCATCGCCGCGTACGCCTCCGGGCCCGGTCTCGGCAACGAGATCTTCCGGGGCATCGCCTCGCTGGGCAGCGCCAACGCGATCAACCAGGTGCTCGCGGGCACGCTCGGCATCGTCATCCTCGCCCTGCTCTTCGACGCCGCGTACGTCCTGCTGGGACGGCTGACCATCCCGAGGGGGATCCGTGCCTGAGACCGAGACCGACGCCGCCGTCACGACGGAGGAGAGGCCCGCGTCCGCCTCCGGGGCCACCATCCAGCTGGAGAACCTCACCAAGAGCTATCCGGGGAACCCGAACCCGGCCGTCGAGAACGTCTCGATGGAGATCAAGGCGGGCGAGACCGTCATCTTCGTGGGCCCGTCCGGCTGCGGGAAGTCCACCACGCTGAAGATGATCAACCGGCTGATCGAGCCGACCTCGGGCCGGATCCGGATCGACGACGAGGACGTCACGGACATCGACCCGGTGAAGCTGCGCCGCAAGATCGGGTACGCCATCCAGTCCTCCGGGCTCTTCCCGCACATGACGGTCGCGGACAACATCGCCCTGGTCCCGAAGATGGTCGGCTGGTCCAAGTCCCGGGTGAAGGAGCGGGTGGAGGAGATGCTCGACCTGGTGGGCCTGGACCCGCGCGAGTTCCACGGCCGCTATCCGCGCCAGCTCTCCGGCGGGCAGCAGCAGCGGGTGGGCGTGGCGCGGGCGCTGGCCGCCGACCCTCCCGTCCTGCTGATGGACGAGCCGTTCGGGGCGGTCGACCCGATCACCCGCGACCACCTCCAGGACGAGCTGATCCGGCTCCAGCACGAGCTGCACAAGACGATCGTGTTCGTCACCCACGACTTCGACGAGGCGATCAAGCTGGGCGACCGGATCGCGGTGCTGCGGGAGCGGTCGCACATCGCGCAGTTCGACACCCCCGAGGCGATCCTGACCAACCCGACGGACGACTTCGTATCGGGTTTCGTCGGCGCGGGCGCGGCCCTCAAGCGCCTCAACCTCACCCGTGTACGGGATGTGGGCATCGCGGACTTCCCGACGGTGACGGTCGAGGACCCGCTCCAGACGATCTTCAACAAGCTGCGCAACGGCCCGCACAACGAACTGCTGATGCTGGACCGGCGGAACCGCCCGTACAAGTGGCTGCGGCGCGGCGATCTGATGCGGGCGCGCGGTTCGCTGGCCCGGGCCGGACAGCTGGTGCACGACACAGTGACCCGGGACGCCACGCTCCACGACGCGCTGGAGGCGGTGCTCACCGACAGCGGGGGCCGGGTCGCGGTGACCGGGCGGCGCGGCGAGTTCATCGGG
The DNA here is from genome assembly GCF_000261345.2 of Streptomyces globisporus C-1027. Taxonomy (NCBI): domain Bacteria; kingdom Bacillati; phylum Actinomycetota; class Actinomycetes; order Kitasatosporales; family Streptomycetaceae; genus Streptomyces; species Streptomyces globisporus. The sequence goes on from NZ_CP013738.1 coordinate 2,896,711, forward strand.
GTCGTCGACATGAAGACGCTGATGGACAACGTGCAGGAGCTGCTGGAGGCGGACCGGCTGACGGCGATGGAGCACCAGCACGAGCTGGAGGAGCAGCGGGTCCACCGGACGGAGCAGGAGCTGGAGGGGGGTGGCGGCGGAGTATGAGCCCCAGCCATCAGTCCGGCTCCGGCAAGGGTCCGGCCGCCCCGGCCCGGCCGCCGGGCGAACACGACGTCAAGGGCCACGCGTTCCACGACGAGGAGAGCGACCCCTCCCCCGCCCCGGCCGCGCCGCAGCGCCGGATCACCTGGCGGAAGCTGGTGCTCCTGCCGGCGGTGCTGGCGGTCATCCTGGTCATCACGTACGTCTGGATCACCAACATCCACCTGGACTCGATCGCGGAGAACTCCCTGTCCGGCGGCAACGTCCAGCTGCGCTGGTGGCAGCACGTACGGCTGACGGCGATCTCGACGTTCTGGGTGCTGATCATCGCGATCCCGCTCGGTATCGCGCTGACCCGGCGGCGGCTGCGGAAGGCGGCCCCGGCGTTCACGGCGCTGGCCAACATCGGGCAGGCGACCCCGGCGATCGGTCTGCTGGCGCTGCTGGTGATCTGGCTGGGCATCGGCCCGCGGACCGCGATCATCGGCATCGTGATCTACGCGGTGCTGCCGGTGCTCTCCAACACGGTGGCGGGCCTGCGGGCGATCGAGCCGAACATGATCGAGGCGGCGCGCGGGATGGGGATGTCCGGGCGGGGCGTCCTGCTGAAGGTGGAGCTGCCGCTCGCGGTGCCGCTGATCCTGGCGGGCGTCCGTACGGCCCTGGTCCTGAACGTGGGCACGGCGACGCTGGCCACGTTCGGCGGGGGCGGCGGGCTCGGCGACCTGATCACCTCGGGGATCCAGACCCAGCGGATGCCGGTGCTGATCATCGGCTCGGTGCTGACGGTGGTGCTGGCGCTGCTGGTGGACTGGCTGGCCTCGCTGGCCGAACTGGCGCTGACGCCGCGCGGGCTGGAGGAGCGGTGAGAAGCACGAGGAGGAGACTGCTGCTGGCGGTGGTGCCGGTGCTGCTGCTGGGCGGCTGCGGGCTCAAGAGCGGTTCGCCGATGGTGGACGACGTCTCGCCGGGGTCGGTCGGGCAGGGCGAGCCGTTGAAGGGCGCGACGCTGACGGTGACGTCGAAGAACTTCAGCGAGAACATCATCCTGGGCCAGATGACCGGCCTGGTCTTCAAGGCGGCCGGGGCGGAGGTCCTGGACCGGACGAACCTGCCGGGCTCGATCAGCGCCCGCGAGGCCATCATCAACGGCGACGCCGACGCCCAGTGGGACTACACCGGCACGGGCTGGATCACCTTCCTGGGCCACGCGGACCCGATCGTCGACCCGAAGAAGCAGTACGAGGCGGTCCGGGACGAGGACAAGGGCAACGGCGTGATCTGGCTGCCGCCGGCCCCGCTCGACAACACGTACGCGCTGGCGATCAGCAAGAAGAACAACGCGAAGTACCAGCTCAAGACCCTCTCGGACGTGGCCGCCCTCGCGAAGAAGGACCCGGGCGCGGTGACGATCTGCGTGGAGAACGAGTTCGCCTCGCGCGACGACGGTCTGCCGGGCATGGAGAAGAAGTACGGGATGAAGATCCCGGCGGGGAACATCCAGAAGATGGACGCCGGAATCATCTACACCCAGGTGTCCGGGTCCACCTCCTGCCTGCTGGGCGAGGTGTACACCACCGACGGCCGGATCAAGGCGATGAACCTGGACCTGCTGGAGGACGACAAGCACTTCTTCCCCAACTACAACGCGTCCGCGGTCGTCCACGAGGCCACCTTCGAGAAGTACCCGGTGATCGCGGAGCTGCTGGACCCGCTCGCCCGGAAGCTGACGACGGAGGTCGCGCAGACGCTGAACGCCAAGGTGGACGTGGACGGCGAGGATCCGCACGAGGTGGCGAAGGAGTGGCTGGTGGAGGAGGGGTTCATCAAGGAGGAGTGAGTTGCCAAGAGGTCGTTGCAAAAAAACCCTTGCAAAGATCTCTTTGCATCTCTACTGTCGAAGCATGACGGAGAACGAGGACGCCTCCCGCCCCTACCGCCACGACGGCACGGACCGCAGGATGCACAACGTGGACGCCCGCACGCTGCGCAGCCTCGCGCACCCGCTGCGGATCCGGCTGCTGAACACCCTGCGCGAGTTCGGTCCGGCCACCGCCTCCAAGCTCGGGGAACGGCTGGGCGAGTCGAGCGGCGCGACCAGCTACCACCTGCGCCAGCTCGCGGAGGCCGGACTGGTCGAGGACGCACCGGAGCTGGGCAAGGGCCGCGAGCGCTGGTGGCGGGCGGTGCACGAGGGGTCGATCTTCGAGAGCGCGGACTTCCTCACGCACACCGATCCGGAGGTGCGCGGAGCCATCGGCGTGGTCCTGCACGAGGTGGCCACGACGCACGCCCAGGAGCTGAACACCTGGCTCGGCACGATGAGCGAATGGCCGCAGGAGTGGCGGCAGAGCTCGGACATGAGCGACTTCAAGGTGCGCCTCACCCCCGAGCTGGCTCGGGAGCTCTCGGCGAAACTCCACGCAGTGGTGGAGAGCTACCGCGATGTGGTCCCCGAGGACACCGAGGGCTCGGCCGTCGTCCGCACCCATCTGCACACGTTCCCGCGCCCCTCCGAATGACGGCGCCGCACACCACCATTCCCCACCACCCGAAGGGAAGCCCGTTATGCACGCCGACGTCCACCACCTCCTGCACACGGCCGCATCGGCCGAACTCCGCTCCAGGGCAGGCGAGTTCCGCCTCCCCCGCGCCGGCCTGCGCACCCGGGTCGGCTGGGCCCTGGTCGAGGTGGGCCTGCGACTGACGGCCCAGGGCCGTGACGCGGCCGCACCTCGCGCCGCCGCCTTCCGTCCGGCGTAACCACCGGCCCGGGGGAACCATCGACCCGGGGCATCGATCGACTCGGGGGAGAAAGAACCATGGGGAACCGCACCCCGCTCGCCGCCACGCTCGCGGCCAACTCCATTTCCACCGCAGGCACTTCACTGACGCTGATCGGCGTCCCCTGGTTCGTCCTGGAGACCACCGGGAGCGCGGGCCGGGCCGGGGTGGTCGCGTTCTGCGCGACCCTGCCGATCGTCGTCGCCGCGCTGACCGGCGGACCGGTCATCGACCGGTTCGGCCGCCGCCGGACGGCCATCGTGTCCGACGCCGTGTGCGCGGCCGCCATCGCCGCGATCCCGCTGCTGCACTTCGCCGGCCTCCTCGACTTCTGGATGCTGTGCGCGCTCATGGCGCTCAACGGGTTCTCCCACACCCCGGGGAACACCGCGCGCTACGTGCTCATCCCGGACCTGGCCGAGCACGCCGGGACCACGCTCCCCCGGGCCGCCAGCCTCTTCGACGCGGTCTCGCGCGGGGCCCGGATGGTCGGCGCGGCCCTCGCCGGGATCCTCATCGCCTTCGTCGGCGCGGAGACGGTCCTGCTGCTGGACGCGGCGACCTTCGGGCTGTCGGCCCTGCTGATCGCAGCGGGGGTACGGGGCGTACGCGCGGCCGAACCACGGAAGGCCGAGGCCCCGGTCTCGCTGCGCGCCTACGGCACCGAACTCCGCGAGGGTTACGCCCACGTGCTCGGCAACCGGCTGCTGCTGGCGGTCGTGGTCATGGTGATGTTCATGAACGGCACCGACCAGGGCTGGTACGCCGTACTGCTGCCCGTGCACGCCGAGGCCGAGCTGGGCGGCGCGACCCACATCGGACTGCTCACCGCGCTGTTCGGCGCGGGCGGCCTGACCGGGGCGCTGCTGTACGGGGCGGTGGGCCACCGGTTCCCGCGCCGGGCGGTGTTCACGGTGTGCGTGATCCTGTGCGGCGCACCGAGGTTCCTGGTCGCGGCGGTGACCGGGACGACGCTGCCGCTCGCGGTGACGATGCTGCTCGGCGGGATCGCGGGCGGCGTGCTGAACCCGATCCTGACGACGGTCGTCTACGAGCGCGTGCCGGACCGGCTGCGCAGCCGGGTGTCGGGGGCGCTGACGGCGGGCTCCGAGTTCGCGATGCCGGTGGGCGGGCTCGCCGCCGGGCTGCTGGTGGAGGGCGTGGGGGCGACGGGGGCGCTGCTGGCGATGGGCGGGGTCTACTTCCTGGCGACGCTGAGCCCGCTGGTGTTCCCGTCCTGGCGGACGCTGGACGACGTGCCGGGGGCGGAGACCGTACAGAAGGCACCAGGGCCGGAGCCCGTACCGTCGGCACAGGCACCGGCACCGGCACCGGTCAGCAGCTCGGGAGCTTCCCGCCCGACTCCAGGGCCTTGAGCGAGCCGACCGCGTCCTTCAGCGTGGAGACGGGCACGATCCGCAGCCCGTCGGGCCGCTCGGCCTCCGCCTGACGGCACTCGGCCTTCGGTACGAGGAAGACGCTCGCCCCGTCGCGGTGGGCGCCCTGGACCTTCATCGACACGCCGCCGACCGCGCCGACCTTGCCGTCCGCGGTGATCGTCCCCGTACCGGCGATGGTGCGGCCGCCGGTGAGATCGCCGCCGGAGCCGTTGCCGTCGAGCTTGTCGATGATGCCGAGGGAGAGGAAGAGCCCGGCGCTCGGGCCGCCGATGTCGCCGAGGTCCACTTCCACCCGCATCGAGCCGAGGTCGCGGTCCAGGTAGTTCAGGGCGGCGTCGACGGCGACGTTCTGCGACTCCTTCATGTCGTCGAGGTTGTGCTTCTCGATCTCCTTCTCGGAGCCGCCGGTGGGGTAGACCGCGTCGCGCGGCATGACCGCCCGGTCGGTCCGGAACCAGCTGTCGAACACCTCACCGATGCGGACGTCCGCCTTCGGCCCGGTGGCGAGGATCGTCGTCATCCGCAGCTGCCCGTCGGTGGGCCGGGTCTCGGCGCCGCTGATGGTGATCACCGGTCGCCCGTCGTCCTTGCCGAGCACGTCCGCGGTCACCCCGGGCCGCGCCAGGGTGAACGGCAGCGGCGCGAGGGCCGCCGTACCGAACAGGGCGAGGACGGGAAGTGCGCAGAGGGCGAGGACGCGGGGGCGCGAGAGACGAGAGAGCACGCACCCAATCTAACCGCCGCGCCGGAACGGGAACGCGCCAGGCGTACGCCGCCCCGCGCGCTCCGACGCGTGCGCATCCACGTACCGGAGGCGTACGGTCACCCCGCCTACCGCAGCGCGTCCGCCACTTCCCGGGCGGCGTCGAGCACGCGGGGCCCGACCCGTTCCGGTACGGCGTCGGCGAGCATGACGACACCGACGCTGCCCTCGACGCCCGAGACCCCGACCAGGGGTGCGGCCGCCCCACTGGCACCGGCTTCGAGTTCGCCGTGGGTGAGGGTGTAACCGGGGTGGCCGGCCTCGGTGGCCTGCCGGGCGGACAGGATGGCCCGGCCCGCGGCGCCCCGGTCCAGGGGATGGCGGAAGCCGGCCCGGTAGGCGACGTGGTAATCGGTCCAGGTGGGCTCGACCACGGCGACCGCGAGGGCGTCGCTGCCGTCGACGAGCGTCAGGTGGGCGGTGGCCCCTATGTCCTCGGCCAGGGAGCGCAGCGCGGGCAGCGCCGCTTCCCGGACGAGCGGGTGGACCTGCCTGCCGAGCCGCAGCACACCGAGGCCGACCCGGGCGCGGCCGCCCAGGTCGCGGCGTACCAGGGCGTGCTGCTCCAGGGTGGCGAGCAGCCGGTAGACGACGGTCCGGTTGACACCGAGCTTGTTGGACAGCTCGGTCACGGTCAGGCCGTGGTCGGTGTCGGCGAGCAGTTTGAGGACGCGCAGTCCTCGGTCGAGCGTCTGGGAAGTCTCCGCTGTCACGACGCCCTCTCCTCTTCGGGGTGAGCGACGACGGCCCTGCTCCGACGGTAGCGACGCCGGTCCCAGCGGCGACGCACGGAGAGGCCGCCGGTCTGGCAAGGCACCGGCTGCGCTCCGCGGCGGCGTTGCCACGGGGCGTTCATATGGCGGGGACAGTAGCGAGCCAGTCCGCTCAGCGGAAGTCCTCGTCCAGAATCCGGTCCCCGGACCTGAGGCACCGGAGCGGCGCGCGCATAAGGGCCGGTCAGCGGGACGACGTCCGGAAAGCGAACATCTACGCGCGTTCACGTGTCACGACACCGCCGATCCCATCCGTCCACGGATGTGAACCGACGTTAACTGCGTGTGAACGGACACCGGAGAAATTTCCCGGGCCCGAGGCCCGGAAACACCGCCGGCCCCCCAAGGGGGAGCCGGGTAACACCGTCGGCCCGTACGGAGGTTGGGACCTCCGTACGGGCCGACGGGAACAACAGGAACAGCGGGCCGACGGGAACGATCGGCCGCGGGTCACCTCATCCGCGTCGCCCACTCCTGGACCTTCGCGATGCGCGTCTGGATCTGGTGGGCCGTGGCCTCGGCGCTCGGCGGGCCGCCGCAGACGCGGCGCAGTTCGTTGTGGATCACGCCGTGCGGCTTGCCGCTCTGGTGGGTGTAGGCGGAGACCATCGTGTTGAGCTGCTTGCGCAGGCTGAGCAGCTGCTTGTGCGTGACCACGGGCCGGGCCTCGGCGGGCTTCTCCAGGAGGTCGGCCTCCTCGGCCGGCTTCTGGCGGCTGTGCGCGATCTGCCGGCTCTGCCGCTTCTGGAGGAGGAGCTGCACCTGGTCGGGCTCCAGGAGGCCCGGGATGCCGAGGTAGTCCTGCTCCTCCTCACTGCCCGGGTGGGCCTGCATGCCGAACTCGGCGCCGTCGTACAGCACCCGGTCGAAGACGGCGTCGGACTCCAGGGCCTCGAAGGGCAGCTGGTCCTCGGTCTCCTCGTCCTCCAGCTTCTCGGCGTCGGCGAGGAGCTTGTCCTCCTCCGAGAAGGGGTTCTCCTCGTCGCTGCCCTTCTTCGGCTTGTCGAGGACGTGGTCGCGCTCGACCTCCATCTCGTTGGCGAAGTCGAGGAGCATCGGGATCGTCGGTACGAAGACGGAGGCCGTCTCACCGCGCCTGCGGGACCGCACGAAGCGGCCGACGGCCTGGGCGAAGAAGAGGGGCGTGGAGATGGTGGTCGCGTACACGCCGACGGCGAGGCGCGGCACGTCGACCCCCTCCGACACCATCCGGACCGCGACCATCCAGCGCGACTCGTCCGCGCTGAACTGGTCGATCTTCTTGGAAGCGGCCTTCTCGTCGGAGAGGACCACGGTCGGCGTCTCGCCGGTGACCTTCTTGAGAATCTTGGCGTACGCGCGGGCGGAGTCCTGGTCGGTCGCGATGACGAGGCCACCCGCGTCGGGGATGCCTTTCCGGACTTCGGTGAGCCGCTTGTCGGCGGCGGAGAGCACGTTGGGGATCCATTCGCCGGTGGGCGCCAGCGCGGTGCGCCAGGCCTGGCCGATGGCGTCCTTGGTCATCGGCTCGCCGAGCCGGGCGGCGATCTCGTCCCCGGCCTTCGTACGCCAGCGCATGTTGCCGCTGTAGCTGAGGAAGATGACCGGACGGACGACGCCGTCGGCGAGCGCGTTGCCGTAGCCGTAGGTGTAGTCGGCCGAGGAGCGGCGGATGCCGTCGTTGCCCTCCTCGTACTGGACGAAGGGGATGGGGTTGGTGTCCGACCGGAACGGCGTACCGGTCAGCGCGAGCCGCCGGGTCGCCGGGTCGAACGCCTCCTGGCAGGCCTCGCCCCAGGACTTGGAGTCACCGGCGTGGTGGATCTCGTCGAGGATGACGAGCGTCTTGCGCTGCTCGCAGCGGTTGCGGTGGAGCATCGGGCGGACGCCGACACCGGCGTACGTCACGGCGACCCCGTGGTACTCCTTGCTCAGCGGACCGGCGCTGTAGTCCGGGTCGAGCTTGATCCCTATCCGGGCGGCCGCCTCCGCCCACTGCTTCTTGAGGTGCTCGGTCGGGGCGACGACGGTGACCTGCTGCACGACATGGTGGTGCAGCAGCCACGACGCGAGGGTCAGCGCGAACGTGGTCTTGCCGGCGCCGGGCGTCGCGACGGCGAGGAAGTCGCGCGGCTGCTCCTGGACGTACCTCTCCATGGCGCCTTGCTGCCAGGCTCGCAGCTTGTTGGCGGTGCCCCAGGGGGCACGGCCGGGGAAGGCGGGTGAGAGGTGGTGGGAGGCGGTGGTAGTAGTCACGGTCTCCGGTTCGGGGCTCTCGGGTACGTGGGGCGCTGCCCGTACCGCACCCGTCCCGAAGGACCCGGCCCGCGATACGACAACCGGGCCACCTTACCGGGGGCCCGGTGGAAACCCGGTACGAACGAGCCGCGCCGGGGCCCGAGGAGACGGTGCTCACATCGCGTCGACGACCAGGTTCCGCAACCCCTGGGAGATCAGCTTGATCTCGTCCGTATCACCTGTGGCGACGTCGATCACCAGCCGTTCCGCCGCGTCGATGTCCGGGCGCAGGTCGACACCGTTCATGGCCAGGAACGTGACGCAGGAGAGCCAAGCCGTCCTCTTGTTGCCGTCGAAGAGGGGGTGGTTGACCGCCAGGGACTGGAGAAGCGCCGCCGCCTTGTCGATCAGATCGGGATAGGCCTCCTCGCCGAACATGGCGGCGGACGGGCGATGGGCAGCCGACTCCAGCAAGCCGACGTCCCGGACGACGATCTGCATGTCGTCGCAGGCATACCCGGCGATCACGAGGATGTCTTCGGAGCTCAGATAGACACAGCTCACTTCAACCGCTCCATCAGCTCGCTCCACTTGGCCGCCTGCTCCTTCGCCGTCTTGCGGACGATGGCCTGCTGCGCGGTTCGGGCGAGATAGTCGTCCACAGCCTGCAGCAGTATGGCGTGCATGCTGATGCCCTCCTGCTCGGCGCGCTGCTTGAGGGCTTCGGTCTGGTCATCGCGGAGACGCAGGTTCATAGCCATACCGAAACAGTACCACCGGGTGGGGCCAGAGTGGTACCGCCCTATTCCTCCCGTACGAGAACCCTTGTCGCCACCCACACCCCCACCAGCGCCACCCCCGCCATCGGCAGGAACACCGCCGCGAACGCGCCCGGGTGCGAGCCCGTGGACCCCGCCTGCACCGCCCCGTGCGCGGCCGCGCCCACCGCCCCGCCGCCCAGCGCCGCGAAGGCCGCGCCGCCGGAGGCCAGGAGCAGCACGTTGGAGAGGCCGTCGGAGATCTGGAGGGCGGCGGAGTTGGAGCCCGCCTCCTCGGGGGCCGACAGCTTCAGGAGCAGCACACTGGTGGAGGCGATCACCATGCCCATCCCGAAGCAGCCGAAGGCCCAGGCGACGGCGACGATCCAGACGGGGACCCCCTCGATCAGCACGGTGGGCGCCACGGCGATCGAGGCGGCGACGAGCAGCATGCCGGTCACCATCAGCCGCTCGCGGTGCGCCTCCATGCGCGGCCGGGACTGGACGAACGAACCGAGCGCCCAGGTCGCCCCGCCCACGGCCAGCGACAGCCCGGCCATCGTCGGGGACAGTCCGCGCTGGGTGACCAGCATCAGCGGTACGAAGGACTCGGCCGCGATGAACGACCCGGCGGCGATCCCGCGCAGCAGGACCACCGAGGGCAGCCCGCGCGCGGCCCGTACGGTCCCGGTGGGCAGCAGTCCGCGGACGGCGGGCACGAGCAGGGCGACACCGACGGCGGCGGGCAGGAGCGCGAGCCAGTTCAGCTCCTGCCCCGCGTACTGGAGCAGCCCCGCCCCGGCCGAGATCCCGAGGGCCAGCCGGATGCGGCGGCGGTCGTACGGCTCGGTGGCGGCGGCCGGGTCGGCGGGCCCGGAGGCGGTACGGCGGATCGCCGGGAGGGCCAGGGCGAGCGGGATCACGATGAGGACGGGGATGCCGACGAAGACCCAGCGCCACCCGAGCTGTTCGGTCACCGTCCCGGAGGCGAGCGGTCCGACGACGGAGGGGATCACCCAGCTCGCGGCGAAGGCGGCCAGGATCGCGGGCCGGATGTGCTCGGGGTAGGCCCGCCCGATGACGACGTACAGCGCGACGATCACCAGTCCGCCGCCGAGCCCCTGGACGGCCCGGCCCGCGATGAAGACCCACATGCTGGTGGCCGCCCCGGAGAGCAGCAGCCCGACGCCGAACGCGGTGATCCCGGTGGCGAGCGGCTGGAGCGGCCCGCGCCGGTCGGCCCACTGCCCGGAGAGGACCATGGCGAAGAGGCTGGTGGTGAAGTACGCGGAGAAGGCGAACGCGTAGAGGGGGATCCCGTTCAGCTCGCGGGCGGCGACCGGCATCGCCGTACCGACCGCCGTGGCCTCGAACGCGATGAGGAACACCACGGACACGATGCCGATGCTGAGCGCCCGGTAGGTGCGCCCGAGGACCCCTTCCACGGCCGCGGCGGGAAGACCGGACAGCGGGTCCGGGGAGGGGGCGTCGGTCGCGGGCGGCGCGAGGTGTGCGGCATCGGTGCCGTCACGGGGTTCGAGGGCGGTCATGAGGTCAGCGTAAGGGGCATGGGCCGGTTTGAACCCTGTCGATGTACGGTCCCGGGCTCGGCCCTTGGTCGTAGGTCCAGGGCCCGGCTGTGAACGGCGTATGGCAGTCGCGTTGCACGGCGGCCGGATTCCTTGAGGCGGCGGACGGGGACCCGTACTGTCGAGGACAGAAGAAGACAGAACAGCGGAAGAGCACCACCCCCGACCGTGTGCCCGAGAGGCTCAGGGGCTCGACTGCAACTCGAGTTACACCGGTTCGAATCCGGTCACGGTCTCCAAAACGCGGAAGGGGCCGCCCCACGACAGGGGCGGCCCCTTCCGCTTCCGCGTGCGCGGCGGCCCGCCCGGCCGGTCAGCCGTTCTTGAGCGCCTTCATGACATCCCGCATGTCATTGATCAGATGCCCCTGGTAGGCGAGGGTCTCGGGCTCCTCCGGCGCGTCCGGCATCTCCTCCACGCTTCCGCCTTCGCTCTCGTTGTAGGACAGCGAGGCGGAGAGAGCGAGCGTCACGACGGCACCGCCTTCCACCACGTTCAGGCGCAGGGAGTTGTCGTCCATGATCAGCAGATACGCCTGATCCCCGAGGTCCGGCACCCTCTCCACCCGATCCACGGACGTACCGTCCATGTCCGTCACGGTGCTGCTCGCCTCGAACTCGGGCCGGGGATCGGTCTCCTTGTGCAGCTCGGCCGTGAGGGAGGCCTGATAGCCCTTGTACCAGCCCGCCCCTTCCCCGCCGTCCCGCTCCCCGAGTTCCGACTCCGGGAAGTCGACGGTGCATCGGATGCGGTGGAGGGCGGGATGCTCGATTCCGTCCAGTTCGGTGGTCGTCTCGGACTCCGGCTTGCCCAGTGCCCTGGCGAGCTCCTTCAGCTCCATCGCCGCACAGGAACCGGACTCCACGCGGTAGCCACGGGAGTCCGGCTTTCCGTCGCCGCCGATCCCGTAACCGAAGACGGCCGCAGCCCACACGGCCGACGCCGTCAGCGCCCCGGCGACACCCCAGAGCGCCCCGTGCCGCCGCCGGCCGGAGGGAGCCCCCTGCTCCGCATCGAACCCGCTCACCACGTCCGCGGACGAGCCCGGCTCGTCCTCCCCCACCAACTCCGGCTCGGATATCACGCCGGCACCTCCCCCTGGTCAACGGCCACGGTACCGGCCGGACTTCTCGCCGCGGCACCGCACGTCACACGGGGTCGAGTGCCGGCCGGGGCTCCAGCCCTCCGTCGTTCTCGCAGCGCAGTTCCTTGGCCAGGGCCAGGGCGAAGGAATGAGCCACGGTCGCGTAGGCGTCCTTCAGCTCCTCCGGGTCGCCCTCGGGATCCGTGGGTGACCAGCGTTCCACGGCGAGCCTGATGTGAGTCGGTTCGGGACCAGGCAACTTCTCGCTCCGGCAGGCGAACCGGATAATCCCGGCGTTCGGGGCGGCCAAAGCCTGCTCCCCCATCGGGAGCACCGTGAACTCCGGAGCGGGTTCACTCTCCGATGGGCCCCAGGTCAGATCCCAGGTGACCTCCAACCGATCGTTCGGGACGGAGTCAATCGCGTACACGTGGCAGATATCCCCGCCATCAGCGGCGGGGGAAGCGTATGCATCACCCAAAGAACGTGCGGCGTGTGCAACGGTGTCCTCCGGCCCCGACGGCTCGAACCGCGACGACCCTGTGATCACGTTCAACGCCTTGCCCGCCTCGGCCGAGATCGCGTCGCCGCCGCAAAGCCGTGTACCCCTCACGGCCCTGTCATCCCGCTTCGCAGCGCCGCCCCCCTCGGTGCAGCCAACGACTCCGAGTGCCAGTGAGCCGACCAGTGATACGACGACGACTCCACGGCTCGCCTTCCTTCGACCGATCACCATATTCCTCGTTCTGCTCGCCCGACCACGGGTCTCAGCCAGTTTCCGGAGCATTACCCTGCTGCTTCTGACGGGCGTTCCCGGTGGAATACCCGACGCTCATCGATTCCTTAAGATCCCGCCCGAAAACACTATCGGGACCCACTCCATGGTGGTGCATGAATTCTTCCATGGGCGACTCGGCCATATTCTCACCAGCGGAATATATCTTCCGCTTCTCGGTCTGTACGAGTTCCTCGACCTTCTCCTTGTGCTTGTCAACTGAGTTATCAGAGACGTCGCCGATCGCCTGTCCGATGACCTGCTCGAGAGCACCGCTTGCAGTGTCGGTGGCCAACGGGATGAGGACGGCGGCCGCACCCACGGCCGCCGTCGCAGGCAGGAAGGCGACGCCCGCTGCCACGCCCGCGATCGCACCGAACTCGACCCAGCCCGCTCGCTTGGCCACCGCTTTCTCGTAGTCCTCATGAACTTTGAGATTCGTAGCCTCTACCTGGTCGGCCCTCGACTGGTCGAGCATGCCCTGAACCTCGGCCCCTGTATACACAGCCGCACGCGCTGCGCCTTGGCCGATCTGCCCATCACGGCCCACATGTGCTTCCAACACACTGCGGGTGTAGACCTCCTCCGCCGTGGAGACGGTCGCGTAGGCGTCCGGATGCTGGCCGAGTGCGCTCAGAAAACCCCGGACGATGTTGCGGCCGTTGCCTTCCTTGGTGTCCGCGAAGTCGAGATGCGCTTCACGGTTCGAACCCGGGGCGAAGATACTTTTCGCATTATTCTCATTCAGCGCCCAGTTGATGTCATCGATATATCCCGCGCCCATGACGCCCATGCTGTCCGCCAAACCCTCCTGGTGCTTGAGCAGGCCCGCATCCGCCCCGTACTTCTCCATGACCTTCTGCATGACCGCGGCATTGTCGGCGTCCTGCTTCACACTCGCGTCCGGCTCGCCCGCCGGGTAGCCCAGCGTCGCCGCCTCCAGGGCATGCCCCAGCGCGTCCGGCATGTACTGGAGAGTGGGTCCCAGCTTGTCCGGGTCGGTGGAGTTGGAGTCCGGGAACGACTCCCACTTCTCGTTTCCGAAGAAATCGAGGTAGTTGTCAATGGCTTCGCCATCCTGCTTGCCGAGGTCGGCCGTGGCGCCCCGGTTGACCGTGCCGTCCTCGTTGTAGGCCGTCGGGTCATCGGTGAAGAACTTCTTCGCCGCGTCCGGACTGTTCCCCAGCGCCTCCAGCATGGCGGTGGTCGGGTCATAGCCGGACCCGTTCTTCCCCGAGGGGTTGTACGGGTTGTCCAGAAATCCGTTCACCTGCTTGTTGCCGGCGAACCGGTAGGGATCCTGCTGGTGCAATTGCGCCACGTGCTCGGCGATCGGGTTGAGGAACTTCGCGTCATAGTTCCCGTACCGCATGATGCCGCCGAGCAGTTGGTAGCCGTACGGGCCGCCACCGTTGTCGTACTTGGACAACGGGATCTGCTGGGTGCCCATCTTGCGGAGCTCCGGCCCCCACTCCGCGGTGAACGCCTTGTCGTGCGAGGCGGTGGCCAGGTTGAGGCCGAGATTGCGCTGGAGCGCCTGGACGTCCGCCAGGCGCTCCTTGTCGACCTTGCTGTAGTCGTTCGTGTCCGTGGCAAGCTGGCCGAAGAAGGCGAGCGCCTTCTCCGGGCCGAGCTTCTCGTAGAAGTTCTTCGCGAACTCCACCGATGTGCCGTTGTCGCGCAGCAACTCGTTCAGCGCCTGGAGTTCCGCGTGTGTGAGGTCGCGGCCCTTGTTTGCCAGGGCCACGGCTCGGGCCGCCTCTTCCTGGTCGAACTTGGTGTACTTCGGGGCGCTGAAGTCCTTGCGGTCGGTGACGTTGGCCTCAAGGGAGTTCTTGAAGGTCACATCGGTGTCGTTGCAGTTTTCGACGATGGCGTCGATCTTCTTCTGCCACGACGCGATGTTCTCCCTCTCCTGCTGGAGGTACTTGCTGAAGTCGGGGTCGTGACGCGCCGCGTTGTTCTCGGAGATCGGGGAACGCGCCGTGACCTTTCCTCTGCCGTCCACCGAGATCCCGGCGGCCGGCCCCTCGTGGTCCCGGATGTTGACGAGGTCGTCCTTGGCCTTCTTGAAGGCCGCGTACCCCTCTTCGAGCAGCGTCTTCACGCCCTTGGCCTCGGCTGCGGCGTCCGCGAACTCCTTGACGGTCTTGCCGACGAACGCCTTGGTGACCCCCGCGTTGAGGCCTTCCCAGCTCGCCTTGTTCGCCTTCGCCTTCATTCCGTCCGACGCGTGATCGGCGAGCCTGTCCAGCTTCGTCGCCATTTCCGACCAGTCGTCGGCCGCCGCCTTGAGCTTCCCCAACGGGGCTTCGACGATGTCCTCGTAACTCAGCATGTGCGCGCTCCCCCGAGCCCTACTTCATGTATTCCGACAGCTTGGAGATCGACGTCAGATCTCCACCGATCTTCACGTCGTCCTTCGCATGCTGCGCCTTGGTGTAATCCAGGTGGTTCGAAATGTGCGCGCAGGAATCCAGCAGCGTCCTGAGGTGCTTCTGCCAGAAGTCGTGCACCTTCAGAACCGCCGAGCCGCTCGCGAAGTTGCCGTTGGTGAGCGCGATCGCCGCCGCGAAGGTGGTCGGGCGGGCGTGGTCACCGTCCTTCGACAGTCTCGTCCTGAGCTCGTAGGCGTCATTCCCGATAGCTCCGAGATCGTCCCGGTTCACCACCAGGTCCGGCGCACCGCCACCCTCGGCCGGAGCACTGTTGATCTGCATGGCGCTTCGCTGAGCCGCAGCCGAACGCAGTTCGGCCCATTCCTTCTCGAATGTCACGAATTCCCTCAGGTCTCATCCGTGCGGATTGCCTTCGCGGCAACGATACCGTTGGGGGAACAACGCGGACGAGCAAGGTCCACGCTTCTTGCCGGTCATGAATTCAACGAAGAGGCACTGGGCAGGGAAATGCCCTTTGTCGCCCCCCCTCCTACCGATTACCGCAGATTTCTGGGCTCACGTACGAAGTCTCGGCCGGGCGCAGGCTCCAGCGGCGACGCCCCCTGCTGAGCGCCGAACGCCGAGCGGGGCCGTCGCCGGGCACCACCTCAGCCCTTCGGCGCCGTCGCCACCGCCGCCTGCGGCCTGATCGGCAGGCGGTTCACCGGGCGGCCCGTCGCCGAGCGGACCGCTGAGGCCACCGCGGCCGGGGCCGTGACGACCGGGACGGCCGACGCGGGCTTCGCGCCGAAGGGGGCCACCACGTCGCGTTCCTCGACCAGTTTGACGATGCGGATGTCGGGGGCGTCCAGGGCCGTCGGGAGCGCGTAGCCCGTCAGGTCGGGGTGGCGGATCAGGCCCTTCGCGGTGCGGAGGTTCTCCGTGAGGGCCGCGCCGATGCCCTGGGTGATGCCCGCCTCGATGCGGATCGCCAGCTGGGCCGGGTTCAGGACGCGGCCGACGTCCTGGGCGACCGCCATCTCGACCACGCGGATCGAGCCGAGTTCGATGTCGACGTCGACCACCGCCCGTACCGCGCAGAACGCGAGGCCGACGAACGCGTCGCCCTGGCCCGCCTCGTCCAGCGGTTCCGTGGGGTGGGGGCGGCACTGCGCGGTGGCCCAGAGTTCCTTGCCGTCCATCGCCTCCATGACAGTGGTGGAGAGCACCCCGTCGTACGAGGTGATCTTGCCGTCGGCAATCTGGAGCAGCTCCGTGGACATGCCGAACTTGTGGGCCAGGGGCTGGAGGAGCTGGGTGCGCACCATCTTCGCCGCCCGTTCCACCGCCCCGCCGGAGACCCAGGTGTGGCGGCCGTGGGTGGCCGGGCCCGCGGGGGGCTGGTCGGTGTCCACCGCCGCCACGTGGACCTCTTCGACGCCCAGGGTCTCCTGGACGATCTGGCGGGCGAGGGTGGTGAAGCCCTGGCCTGTCTCGACCGCCGCGCAGATCACGGTGGCCACGCCGTCGTGGACCCTGACCGTGGCCGTCGAGACCTCGTCCGTGCCTTCGGCGCCGAGCATGTGGACCATGCCCAGGCCGTAGCCTACGCCCCGTCGCACCGCCCCCGGCTCCCCCGCGCCCTCGGGGCCGCCCGGCAGCAGCCAGTCGTCCTCCGGGGCGTCCTTGGGGAGGGCGGGGAGGGGGAAGTCGCGTACGGCCTGGAGCAGTTCGGCGACCGGGGCCGGGCAGGTCACCGTCTGGCCCGTGGGCAGGATGTCGCCCGTGGACAGGGTGTTGCGCAGGCGCAGTTCGGCCGGGTCGATGCCCAGCTTCGCGGCCAGCTTGTCCATCTGGCCCTCGTACGCCGCGCAGACCTGCATCGCGCCCTCGCCGCGCACATGGCCCGAGGGCGGGTTGTTCGTCCGGACCGCCCAGCCCTCGATGAAGGCGTGCGGAACGACGTACGGGCCGCAGGCGAACGCCACGGCGGCGGCCAGGGATTCGGAGGAGGCGTCGGCGTACGCGCCCGCGTCCAGGAGGATCTGGGCCTCCACCTTGACCAGCCGGCCCTCCGCGTCCGCGTGGTGGCGGTAGCGCAGGAGGGTGGGGTGGCGGTGGGTGTGGCCGAGGAAGGACTCCTCGCGGCTCGCGGCCAGCTTCACCGGGCAGCCGGTGCGCAGCGCCAGCAGGCCCAGCGGGATCTGGAAGCCCGGGTCCTCGCGGTCGCCGGTCGCACCGGGCACCCCGGTCACGACGACCTTGACCCGGTCCGGCTCCAGGCCGAAGCAGGCCGCGATCAGGTCGCGGTCGGTGTGCGGGTCGGTGGAGGCGGTGTAGATCTCGACGCCGCCGTCGGGCCTCGGCACGGCGAGGCCGGCCTCCGCGCCGATCGGGGCCGGGTCCTGGCGGCCGATGCGGTACAGGCCCTCGACGACGACCTCGCCGGCCGCCTCCGCGTCGCCGTAGCGCAGCGGGATGTGGCGGATCAGGTTGCCGTCGGGGTGCAGCGGCTCCGCCGCGAACGCCTTCTCCGGGTCCGTGACCGGCTCCAGCACCTCGTACCGCACGGCGATGGCGGCGGCGGCCAGCCGAGCCGTGTCCGGGTGGTCCGCGGCGACCGCGGCGATCGCCTCGCCGTGGTGGCGGACCAGGTCGGAGGCGAACACCGGGCGGTCCACCACGTGGCGGCCGTAGTTGCTCTCCCCCGGCACGTCCTCGTGCGTGACGACCGCCCGCACCCCGGGCATCTCCTCGGCGCCCGAGGTGTCGATGGACAGGATCCGCGCGTGCGGGTGCGGGGAGCGCAGCACGGCCGCCCACAGCAGTCCCTCGGCCCAGAGATCGGCGGCGTACGGAAAGGTGCCCTCGGTCTTCGCCCGGGTGTCGGCGGCGGGGAGCGACGACCCGAGACCGATCCGGGGCTGCTCCAGGTCCTGGTCAGGGCCGCTGCCGGGGCCGCCGCTCAGCGCGTCGATCCTGGGCAGGCTGGTGCTGGTCGCGTTGGCCGCGGTGGCCGCGTCGCTGCTCACGCCGCCTCCTTGTCGATCACGTGGTGCTGCCGGTGTCGCGTGTGCCGATGCTGTACGGCGGGGCCGCGGGCGTACCTCACAGCGCCTCTCCCTCGTGCGGGTGGGGGCCCTGCTGCACGCCGCCGGCGCCCGGCTCGGCCTGGTGCGGGATGCGTGCCTCGTCCGGGGCCGCCGTGGCCGCCGCCTCGGCGTTCGCCTCGCGGGCCGCGACGACGTCCGCCACCGCGTCGAGCACGCCCCGGTAGCCGGAACAGCGGCAGAGGTTGCCGCAGAGCGCCGCGCGGGTCTCCAGCTCGGTGGGGGCGTGGTTGCCCTCCAGCAGGTCGTGGACGGTCATCGCCATGCCGGGGATGCAGAAGCCGCACTGGACGGCTCCGCAGGCGGACAGGGCGCGCTGGACGTCGGACGGTTCGCCGTCGACCGCCAGGCCCTCGACCGTCCGCACCTCGCTGCCCGCCGCCGTGGCCGCGGGGACCAGGCAGGAGGCGACCAGCCGGCCGTCGACCTGGACGTTGCACGCGCCGCACTCGCCCTGCGAGCAGCCGTCCTTGGCCCCGGCCAGACCGAGGCGCTCGCGGAGCACGTAGAGCAGGGACTCGCCGATCCAGGCGTCGCTGACCGGGCGGTCCACGCCGTTCACATGGAGCAGGTAGGACGCGGCGGGGTGCTCGCTCGGCACGTCGGGGAGGGCGGGGGCCTCGTCGGCCGGGGCGGGGAAGTCGGTGGCGGTGAGGGCGGGGAGGTCGGTGGCGGTGGGTTCGGTTGCGGTGAGGGCGGTGTCCGCTCCAGCCTCCGTCGCTGCCTCCGCCTCCGCGTTCGGTTCCGCTTCCTCCTCCGGGAGCGCTTCCGCTTCGCCCGCCTCGGGCGCGATCGCTTCGGCTTCCGGCTCGGCTTCGGGTGGTGCCGCCGGGGACTCCGCCGCCGGTTCCGGTTCCGGGGTCTCCTCCGGCGCCGGCACGGGAGCGGCCTCCGGCTCCGGTGTCGCCCAGGGGGCGGGCGCGCCGCCGGGCAGCGTGGCCGGGCGGGCGCTGTCCGCGTACCACTGCGGGGTGTGCGCCGAGGCCAGGAACTCGCCCGATTCGTCCGGGAGATCCCCGTCCGCGACCGGGATCGTCCACTGGCCCGTGTGGCCGGAGTGACCCGTGTGGGCCGGGGCATCGGGCTCCCCCGCCGCCTCCGGGGCCGGTGCCGTGTCCCCCAGGGCCTCGGTGAAGTTCCACTGGGCCGTGGCGTGGGAGGTGTCCTGGTACGGGCCCTGGTAGCCGCTGTCCACACCGCCCTGCCGGTTCGGGTCAGGCCACTGGATCGCCCCGGCCTCCTGCGCGGCGGCCTCGTACGCGGCGGCGGCCTCCTGGGCGCGCTGCTCGGCCTGCGCCTGCTGGGTCTGCGTCTGGATCACCCAGCTGCCCGTCGCCGCCGGGTCCAGACCGGCGGCCGGGGTCAGCGGAACGATCATCGGCGGGACGTACCCGTGACCGGGCGCGGCCAGCGGGATGTTCGCCAGGTCCTCCGGCGGCAGGTGGACGAAGGCGGTGGCGTCGGCCGCGGTGGCGTCGGCGTCGAAGCCGTCGCCCTGCGGGGTCGGCTCCCAGCCGCCGTAACGGGGGTCCGGGTCCTCGGAGTGCCCCTGTCCCTGCTGCCCGTACCGCTGGTCGGGGTTTTCCTCAGTGCTCACGACAGTGCCCTCCCCAGCGCGCGTCGGGCGAGCGCGGCGACGGTGCGCCGCAGATGCAGGACGGCCGGGGACAGCGGCGGGGCCTCTGCTCCGTCGGCCGGCGGTGCGTGGTCCGGGATGCAGGCGGCGGCGACGTACTCGCCGAAGGCGGCCAGCGCGTCGGGGGCCACGCCCCGCTCGCCGTCCCAGTCGATCAGCGAGGCGATCCACCGCTCCGCCTCCAGCGGGCGCAGCGGCATCGGGGCGATGGCGCCGACGGCGCAGCGCACGCCCCGGCGGGCCGGGTCCAGGACGATGGCGACCGAGGCGGTGGCGCGGCCGGGGCCGGTGCGCCCGGTGGCCTTCAGGAAGACCTGCGGGGCGTGCAGCAGCGGTACGCGGACGAAGCCGATGAGCTCCGCGGGCTCCAGCAGTTCGCGGCCGGCCAGCAGATGGGAGACGGGGATCTCGCGGCGGGCGCCCTCGGGGCCCGCGATGACGAGCTCTGCCTCCAGCGCGGCCAGCACCGGCAGGGCGTCGCCGGTGGGCGCGGAGGTGACGATGTTGCCGCCGAGCGTTCCGGCGTTACGGATCTGGGGCGGGCCGGCGGCGCGGGCGGAGGCGGCGAGGGCGGGGATGAGGGCGGCGAAGTCCGGGCGTCCCATCCGGGCGTGGGTGAGTCCGGCGCCCAGGAGGGCGTGGCCGTCCTGGTAGTGCCAGCCGCGCAGCTCGCTGATCCGGCCGAGGCCGACCAGTCCCGAGGGGCGCAACAGCCCTTTGTTGACGGCTGCCATCAGGTCCGTGCCCCCGGCAACCGGAACGGCTGCGGGCATGGCGCCGAGAGCCGCCACGGCCTCGTCCAACGAGGTCGGCAGCGTCACCGACTGCATCGCCTGCGGTGCGTGCGTGGTCAACCCAGCTGCCCCTTCCCGGTGTCCCGGCGCTCTGGCCTGTTCCGCCGTACGGTACGTGTTCACAGCCCGGACGTGGCAACTCTGGCACATCTTCCGATCGGACCGGAGCGAGGGTCCGCGAAGGACGGTTCCGTCCCTGACCTGCGGGATGTTCCGGTTTCGCATGTCTTCGGCGGGGAAGGTGAATTGCCACTCTTCAGCGAGGCTTGTACGACTTATGCCGTTCGTTCCCTCGCGCTGTCCCGCGCCGGCGGGCGGGCTGTCCCGGACGCGCGCCGGCCGCAGCGGTCCCGGAGGACGGCTGCGGCCGACGGAGGCCCTGAGGGATCACACCACCGGAGGCTCCCCTTCCAGCGGGCGGCCGAGGATGCCGGGGCGCTGCTGGCGGGGGTACGGGCCGCCCGGCGGGCGGTAGTCGACGCCGAGGGCGTCGAGGCGGGCGTAGTGGGCTGCCCGCATCCGGGCGTCGAAGGCGTCGAAGTCCCGGTCGGCCGGGGCGGGCAGGGCGGACCAGGCGACCTCGGCGAACGCGGCGAGGCGCGGGAAGACCTGGTAGTCGACGCGGGCCCGGTTCTGCATGACCTCGGTCCACACGTTGGCCTGGGTGCCCAGGATGTGACGGGCCGCCTCCTCGCTCAGGCCCGGCGGGACGGGCTCGAAGCGGTAGACGTTCTCCAGGGTCCGTACGTACCCGATGGGCATCGGCTCGTCGGGGCCGCCGTCCTGACGGTGGTCCAGATACACCTGCTGCTCGGGACACATGACGACGTCGTGCCCGGCCTCGGCGGCCGCGATGCCGCCGCCGTAACCGCGCCAGGAGGAGACGGCGGCCCCCTCGGCGAGGCCGCCCTCCAGGATCTCGTCCCAGCCGATGAGGCGGCGGCCCCGGGCGGTGAGCCAGGCGTCGAAGTGGCGGATGAACCAGGACTGGAGGCCGTCCTCGTCCTTCACGCCGAGTTCGGCGATCCGGGCCTGGGCGAGCGGGGACTCCTTCCACTGGTCCTTGGGGCACTCGTCGCCGCCCATGTGGACGAAGGGCGAGGTCTCGGCGGGGAAGAGCTCCAGCACCTCCTGCAGGACGCCTTCGAAGAAGCGGAGGGTGTCGTCGGTGGGGGCGAGGACGTTCGGGTTGACGCCCCAGGTGTCCCAGACGGAGAGGGCGGCGGTGTCGACGACGTCGGTGTTGCCCAGCTCGGGGTAGGCGCTGATCGCGGCCTGCGAGTGGCCCGGGATGTCGATCTCGGGGACGACCCGGATGTGCCGCTCGGCGGCGTAGGCGACGATCTCGCGGATGTCCTCCTGGGTGTAGAAGCCGCCGTAGGGGGTCTCGTCCCACAGCTCGGAGGCGCGGTGGCCGTATTTGGTGCGCGAGCGCCAGGAGCCGACCTCGGTGAGGCGCGGGTAGCGCTTGATCTCGATGCGCCAGCCCTGGTCGTCGGTGAGGTGGAAGTGGAAGACGTTCAGTTTGTGGGCGGCCAGCAGGTCCAGGTAGCGCAGGACGTCGTCCTTGGGCAGGAAGTGCCGGCAGACGTCGAGCATCATGCCGCGCCAGCCGAAGCGGGGTTCGTCCTCGACGACGACCGGCGGGACCTCCCAGGTGCGGCCGGGGGCGAGGGGGGCGCGGCGGAAGGCGTCCGGGCCGAGGAGCTGCCGGAGGGTCTGGGCGCCCCGGAAGACGCCGGCCGCCGTGCCGCCCGTGAGGCGTACGGCGTTCGCCTCGACGGCCAGGCGGTAGCCCTCGGGGGCGAGCGAGTCGTCGAGCTCCAGCACGATGCCCTGCCCGGTGGAGCCCCGCCCGGAGCCGTCGCCCGCGCTCGTGCCGGTGCCGTCGCCCTCGGGCAGGGGCAGTCCGGTGGGCGGGCCGAGCGTGGCGCGCAGCCAGCGGGCGACTCCCTCGGTGCCCGGTCCGGCGGTCAGCGGGGTCCGGTAGCCGAGCGGGTAGGGCCCGGCGGCGGCCGCGGTCAGGGTGCGCGGGGCCGGGATCAGGCCGAGGGCCGAGGCGTCCACGGTGCCCGGGGAGGGGGAGTTCTCGGGTGTCATGACGTCAGTCCTTAACCGCTCCGCCCAGTCCGGAGACGAGGCGTCGCTGTACGAGTACGAAGAAGACCAGTACGGGGATGGTCATCACCGTCGAGGCTGCCATGATCCCTCCCCAGTCGTTCTCGTCCGGCTTGAAGAAGACCAGCAGCGCCATCGGCAGCGTCGACTGGGAGGTGTCGCTGATGATGAACGACTTCGCGAACAGGAAGTCGTTCCAGGTGGTGATGAAGGAGAAGACGCTGGTGGCGACCAGGCCCGGGAAGACCAGCGGGAAGAGGATCTGCCACAGGAACCGCGTACGGCTGGCCCCGTCGATGTAGGCGGCCTCCTCCAGCGCCTCGGGGACGGCCTTGACGAAGCCGCGCAGCATCCAGATGGCGAACGGCAGCGAGAAGGCGAGGTGGGGCAGGATCAGCGAGCCGAGCGTGTTCAGCTGGCCGAAGTCCCGCATGAGGAAGAACAGCGGGATGGTCAGCGCCTCCACCGGCACCATCTGCGCGACCAGGAACATGATCAGCAGCGTGGTGCGGAACTTGAAGCGGAAGCGGGTCACGGCGGTGGCGGCCAGGAAGGCGACCAGCGCGGAGAGGATGACGACGGTGCCCGCCACCAGCAGGCTGTTGAGGAAGTAGCGGCCGAAGTCCTGCTGTTCGAAGACCCGGCGGAACGAGTCGAGCGAGGGGGCCAGCGTCCAGGGGCGGGCGTCGGTGGACTGGATCTCCCCGGCCGGTTTGAAGGCGGAGAGCACCATCCAGTACAGCGGGAAGGCGACCGCGACGGCGATCAGCAGGGCGGCGGCCTCGGCCATCAGCCTGCCGGGCCGCTTGACGCGCAGAAGCGTGCGTGCGCTCACAGTTCCTCCCCCTGGCGGCGTACGAGACGCAGATAGACGAGCGTGACGGCCAGCAGGATCACCAGCATCACGACACCGATCGCCGATCCGAGGCTGTACTGCGAGGACGCGAACGCCTTCTGGTACGCGTACACGTTGAGCACCAGGTTCTGGCCGGCGATGCCGCCGCCGTTGGTCATGACGTAGATCTGGGTGAAGACCTTGAAGTCCCAGATGATCGACTGGATGGTGACGACGATCAGGATGGGCTTGAGCATCGGCGCCATGATGGTGCGCCAGATCCGCCACTGCGACGCGCCGTCCAGCGAGGCGGCCTCCAGCACCTCGGTGGGGATGGCCCGGATGCCCGCGTAGACGGTGACCATCACGAACGGGAAAGAGCACCACAGGACTTCGAGCAGGACGAGCGCGAAGGCGCTGTAGCGGCCGTACGTCCAGGAGAAGTCGCCGAGTCCGAGCACCTTGTTGACCGGCCCGAAGTCGGGGTCGAAGAGGAAGACCCAGACGGTGGAGCCGGTGATCGCGGGGGTCGCCCAGGCGCCGAGCGCGGCCATCATCAGCGCGAGCCGGGGCAGGGCGCGGATGCGGGTGAGCAGGACGGCGAGCGCGCAGCCGACGACCAGGGTGGAGACCACGCAGGCCGCGGCGAAGAGCACGGTGGCGAGGAGGACCTGCCAGAACTGGCTGTCGTTGAAGAGCGTGGCGTAGTTGCCGAACCCCTGGAAGGTGGTGGGTTCGCCGCCGCTGACCTGGGCCTGGGTGTACTCCAGGAACGAGATCAGGCCGAGCTGGTAGATCGGGTAGACCAGCAGTCCGGCGAGCAGGACGAGGGCGGGCAGCAGGTAGAGCCAGGGGGTCCAGCCGGAGTGCCCCTTGGGGGACACGGACCGGCCGCGCCGGGGCGGGCGGGCGGCCGGGGTGGCGTCGGCCGCCCCGGTCCCGCCCGCGGGCGGGACCTTGAGCGGAGAGGTGTGCGTGGTCATCGTCAGCCGGCTTCGGTGAAGGCCGCGTCCATCTTCTTCGCCGCGTCGTCCGAGGCCTTCGCCACGTCCTTACGGCCGGAGACGATCTCCTGGAACATCGTCGGCAGGATCAGCGAGGCGTCGATCTGGCCCCAGGCGGGCGAGGCGGGGACGAACTTGGCGCCCGAGCCGAGGGTCTCGACGAACGGGGCGACGAAGGGCTCCTTCTTCGCGGCGTTGTCCAGCACGTCGGTGTAGGTGGGCAGGAAGCCCATCGCGTCGAACATCTGGGCCTGGGTCTTCTTGCCGGACAGCGACTTCATCAGGTCGACGGCGAGGGTGCGGTGCGAACTGCTCTTGAGGACACCGAGATTGTTGCCGCCCGCGAAGGCCGGGGCGATGGAGTTCTCCGCGACGCCGGGCAGCGGGACGACGGCGTACTTGCCCTTGACGGCGCCCGCCTCGACGGCCGCGTGGCTGAAGTCGCCGCCGATGGCCATGGCGGCCTTGCCGGACGCGAAGGCGGTCACGGTGGCGTTGCCGCCCATGGAGGCGCACTTGGCGGCCGGACAGTTGTCGTCGCCGAAGAGGGAGGTGTACGCCTCGATGCCCTTGCGGGACTTCTCGCTGTTGATGCCGGAGGTGAACTTCCCGCCGGTCTCGCCCGCGAGTTCGCCGCCGTTGGCCCAGATGAAGGGCATCGCGCCGTAGGTATACGCGCCGCCGACCGCGAGACCGTAGAGGTCGGGCTTCGCCTTGCGGATCTTCTTGGCGGTGGAGACCAGTTCGGCCTGGGACTTGGGGGGATCGATGCCGAGGTCCTTGAAGACGTCGGTGCGGTAGTAGAGGGCCCGGACGCCGACGAAGAAGGGCGCACCGTAGACCTTGCCGTCCACGGTGACGGACTGCTTGGCGATCGGGTCGGTGTCCTTGGCCTCGTCCCAGGCGCCGAACTCCTCGGTGACGTCGGCGAGTCCGCCGTCCTTGACGTATCCGGCGGTGTCGCTGTTGCCGTACTCGATGAGGTCCGGGGCGCTCTCGGGGTCGTTGAACGCCGCCTTGATGCGCTGCGCCCGGGTGTCGACGGGTATGTACTCGACCTCGACCTCGGCACCCTTGTGGGTCTTCTCGAAGTCGGCGACGGCCGCGTCGACGACCTCCTCCTTGGGCTTGTTGCCGACCTCCTGGAAGAGCCAGACACGGAGCGTGCCGCTCTTGTCGTCACCCTTCGCACTGGTGTCGGAGGTCTGCGGCGCACAGGCGGTGGCGGTGAGGCCGGCCAGCACAAGCGCCGCGACTGGGGCGGCAATTCGGGCAGAAAGCTTCATCCGGAACCCCTACCGGTCAATCGTTGCACCATGTGCAACGTGCGTTTCGTTCTGCACAACTGGCAGGAGAGTAGGCCTGCGTTCCGGAGACGACAAGTGGTCTCGACCACTCTGTGACCAGCGGATGCAGCCCGTGCAACGCGACCGAACCGTCACCTTCCGTGAGCGGACACGGAGAAGGCCCCCGGGGCGTGCGGTGTCGCACGCCCCGGGGGCCTTCAGCAGGAGTCGGGGGCCGGACCTACTTCTTGTCCTTGCCGCCGCCCTTGCCCTTGTCCTTGTCGCCGCCGGCGCCCATGGACTCGTAGATCTCCTTGCACATGGGACAGACCGGGTACTTCTTGGGGTCGCGCCCCGGCACCCAGACCTTTCCGCACAGCGCGACCACGGGAGTGCCCTCCAGGGCGCTCGCCATGATCTTGTCCTTCTGGACGTAGTGGGCGTAGCGCTCGTGGTCGCCGTCGCCCCTCGACACCTGCGGCGTCGGCTCGACGAGGGTCCCCGTACCTGCCCCGCGATCGGGCTCAAGAGTGCTCATAACCGCCAAGGGTACTGAAAGAGACGGGGATCAGTTGAGCGAAGGGTCGTCCGGATACGTGGCGATCATCGCGAGCTCGCTGCGCTGGCGGCGGAGCACCGCGCGCCAGAGCTGTTCCGGGCGCGGGGACGAGACGTCGCCGGGCTCGGACTCGACCACGTACCACGCGCCCTCGCTCAGCTCGCCCTCCAGCTGACCGGGGCCCCAGCCCGCGTACCCGGCGAAGATCCGCAGCGAGCCGAGGGCGGGGCCGAGCAGCTCCGGCGGGGTCTCCAGATCGACCAGGCCGATCGCCCCGTGCACCCGCCGCCAGCCGAGCGGGCCCTCGTCGCCGGGGATCACCGCCACCCCGAGCGCGGAGTCGAGCGAGACCGGGCCGCCCTGGAAGACCACGTCCGGTTCACCGGTCAGGGCGGCCCAGGACGCGAGGATGTCGCCGACGCCCACCGGGGTCGGGCGGTTGAGGACCACGCCGAGGGAGCCCTCCTCGTCGTGGTCGAGGAGCAGCACCACCGCGCGGTCGAAATTCGGGTCCGTCAGGGCGGGTGCGGCCACGAGCAGTCGCCCTGTGAGCGAGGACACCTCGGTCATGGCACGAATGATCCCGCATCTTCGCCCGCCGCGGGGGCCGAGTGCCCGTGATGCCGCCCTCAGGAGACCGAGCGCAGCTCAGGGCGCACGGAGGCACGGGGAGCGCACCGTCCGGCGGGGACGCTGTGGGCCATCCGGACGGTAACCCTCCGCAAGATCGGGTGCGCGGAGGGTGTTGTGGCGGATTCATGACGTTCGTACACCCCCCTTCGCCTTACGGAACGGGGGTAGGAGGCCATTACCCTTTTCGTTGGCCCCCTGCCCGACCACTCCGGAACGCGAGATACATGACCGGCACAGACGATGTCCTGCTTGTCCACGGCGGCACCCCGCTGGAGGGCGAGATCCGCGTCCGAGGCGCCAAGAACCTGGTGCCGAAGGCCATGGTCGCCGCGCTGCTCGGCAGCGGGCCCAGCCGCCTCCGCAACGTTCCCGACATCCGTGACGTACGGGTGGTCCGGGGACTCCTCCAGCTGCACGGCGTCACCGTCCGCCCCGGCGACGAGCCGGGCGAACTGATCCTCGACCCCTCGCACGTCGAGTCGGCGAACGTCGCCGACATCGATGCCCACGCGGGTTCGTCGCGCATCCCGATCCTGTTCTGCGGCCCCCTGCTGCACCGCCTCGGCCACGCCTTCATCCCGGGCCTGGGCGGCTGCGACATCGGCGGCCGGCCGATCGACTTCCACTTCGAGGTGCTGCGCCAGTTCGGCGCGACCATCGAGAAGCGGGCCGACGGCCAGTACCTGGAGGCCCCGCAGCGGCTGCGCGGCACCAAGATCCGGCTGCCGTACCCCTCGGTGGGCTCCACCGAGCAGGTGCTGCTCACCGCCGTCCTCGCCGAGGGCGTCACCGAGCTGTCCAACGCGGCCGTCGAGCCGGAGATCGAGGACCTCATCTGCGTGCTGCAGAAGATGGGCGCGATCATCTCCATGGACACCGACCGGACCATCCGGATCACCGGTGTCGACAAGCTCGACGGTTACACCCACCGGGCGATCCCGGACCGCCTGGAGGCGGCCTCCTGGGCGTCGGCGGCGCTGGCGACCGAGGGCAACATCTACGTGCGCGGCGCCCAGCAGCGCTCGATGATGACCTTCCTCAACACCTACCGCAAGGTCGGCGGCGCCTTCGAGATCGACGACGAGGGCATCCGCTTCTGGCACCCGGGCGGCGCGCTCAACGCCATCGCGCTGGAGACGGACGTGCACCCCGGCTTCCAGACCGACTGGCAGCAGCCGCTGGTGGTGGCGCTGACGCAGGCCGCGGGCCTGTCGATCGTCCACGAGACGGTGTACGAGTCGCGGCTCGGCTTCACCTCCGCGCTCAACCAGATGGGTGCGCACATCCAGCTCTACCGCGAGTGCCTGGGCGGTTCGGACTGCCGCTTCGGCCAGCGCAACTTCCTGCACTCGGCGGTCGTCTCCGGACCGACGAAGCTGCAGGGCGCGGACCTGGTCATCCCGGACCTCCGGGGCGGCTTCTCGTACCTGATCGCGGCGCTGGCGGCGCAGGGCACCTCCCGGGTGCACGGCATCGACCTGATCAACCGCGGTTACGAGAACTTCATGGAGAAGCTGGAGAAGCTCGGCGCGAAGGTGGAGCTGCCGGGCGGTTCCCTGGTCTGACCCCGCTCAGTGCTGCCGCACACAGCACTGCGCACCCGGCGCCCCGGTCCCCTCGCTGAGGGGGCCGGGGCGCCGGCTTATCGCGCTCACGGAGAGCCGGGGCGCCGTGGCACCCGCGCGAACCGGCCCGGGGTGGTGCCCGCGATCCGCTTGAAGTGCCGAGTGAGGTGTGACTGGTCGTGGAAGCCGACCGCGACGGCCGCCTCCCCGGGCGGCACGCCCTCCAGCAGCAGGCGGCGGGCGGCGTCGACCCGGCGGGCCGTCACGTACTGGTGCGGCGCGATGGCGTAGGCCGCGCTGAAGGCCCGTACGAGGTGGGTCGGGTGCGCGTGGACCAGCCCGGCGGCCTCGGCGAGCGTGACGCCCTCCCGCAGCCGCTCGTCCAGCAGCTCGCGCAGGTCCCGGGCGACGCCCGGACCGGGCCGTGGCGGCTCCGGGGCCGCCGGAGGCCGCAGATGGCCGCGCAGCCGCTCCTCGACGAACGCCAGGCGGCTCTCGGCCTCCAGCGCGTCGCCGGGGTCCGCGAGGGCGGTGTGCAGCCGGGCGACGCGGGCGCGCAGCAGCGGGTCGGCCAGGTCCGGGGTGTCCACGGCGGGCCCGATGAGGCTCGCGTCGAGCCGGCTCATGTCCAGATAGAGCACCCGTTTGCGGAACCCGTCCGGGGTGGCGGGCGAACCGTTGTGCGGTACCTGCGGCGGCAGCAGGCTGACGGTGCCGTCCGGGGTGCCGTGCTGATGGCGGTCCAGGTCGTAGCGGACGGCCCCGTCGTCGACGATCAGGAGCGTCCAGGCGTCGTGGACGTGCATGGGGTAGGCGTGCTCGGTGAAGCGGGCGTGGAAGACCTCCACGACTCCGGCGACGGACGGTCGCCAGGCCGAGATCTCCTGCGGGCGGCTCACGCGGGTCACGCCAAGAACGTACAAGACGCTCCGGCGGGGCGGCGGCCAGTCTCGACCCATGGGAAACACGCACGAGAAAGCGAGCGGCGACGGGACCGCGCCCGTCCGTTTCGACACGAAGATCGCGGTGCTGCTCCGCGACGACCTGGAGACCTGGCAGCGGCTGAACGTGACCGCCTTCCTGGTGAGCGGCCTGGGGACGGTGGCGCCGGAGGTGATCGGCGAGCCGTACGAGGACGCCGACGCGACCGCGTACCTGCCGATGCTGCGGCAGCCGGTGCTGGTCTTCGAGGGGGCGAAGGAGACGCTGACCGCCGCGCACACGAAGGCGCACTCCCGGTCCCTGAAGGTGGCCGTGTTCACCTCGGACCTCTTCGGCACGGGCAACGACCGGGACAACCGCGCGGCGGTACGGGCCGTGGGGCGGGACGCGCTGGATCTGGTGGGTCTGGCCGTGTACGGGCCGCGGAACGCCGTGGACAAGGTCCTGAAGGGCGCGCGGATGCATCCGTGAGGTCCGGGGCCCCGAGGCGTACCGGCGGGGCTGTACGGGGCGCATGTGCCCCCGGCATGCGTGAGGGCGGCCCCTCCCGGTCGGGAGGGGCCGCCCTTGTCGCGCCTTGGGGTTACTTGCCCTTGGCGGCTTCCTTGAGCTTCGAGCCCGCGGAGACCTTCACGCTGTAGCCGGCGGGGATGTTGATCGGGTCGCCGGTCTGCGGGTTCCGAGCGGTGCGAGCGGCACGGTGGGTGCGCTCGAAGGTCAGGAAGCCGGGGATGGTGACCTTCTCGTCGCCCTTGGCGACGATCTCACCGACGGTCTCGGCGAGCGCGGCCAGCACGGCGTCGGCGTCCTTGCGAGTCACCTCGGCGCGGTCGGCCAGGGCGGCCACCAGCTCACTGCGGTTCATGTTGTTACTCCCGTGTTCTTCTTGCCTGTGAGGCGTGAGATCGAAGCCGATGCTGCCAGGGCCCTCTGACAGTCCCCGGACCCGGGTCTGATGTCAGACCCTCTCGCCCGATTACGCATCCTGCCCCCACCAGCGGCGGGAAAGCCAATCCGGAACCCCATCGGGGTCGATGAAAAGCGCCACGGTTTGCTCGTGGTGACGCTCCGTCGACTTGGCCGAGCGGTCCGCAGCGGATGCCGGGCCCCGCAGGGCCCACTGCCCGCCCACCCTAAAGGGGCGTTTGGGGCGCCGCGACCCGCGACGCGCCGTACGGCACGGGCGGGTGCGGCCCGGGGTACTTCGCGCGTACCCCTCGAAAGGGCCCCGAAACGGCTGGGTCAGACGGTCGTGGCGGGGTCGACGGCGGTGGCGCCGGCGGCCTTCGCGGCGGCCCGGACGGCGTCGGCGACCGCGCCCGCGACCTTGTCGTTGAAGACCGAGGGGATGATGTAGTTCGCGTTGACCTCGTCCTCGGCGACCACGTCGGCCAGGGCGCCGGCGGCGGCGAGCATCATCTCCGTGTTGACGGTGCGGGACTGAGCGTCCAGCAGACCGCGGAACACACCCGGGAAGACCAGCACGTTGTTGATCTGGTTGGGGAAGTCCGAGCGGCCGGTGGCGACGACCGCGGCCGTCTCCCGGGCGATCGCGGGGTCGACCTCGGGGTCCGGGTTCGCGAGCGCGAACACGATCGCGTCGTCCGCCATCGCGGCGACGTCGTCGCCGTTCAGCACGTTCGGGGCGGAGACGCCGATGAAGACGTCGGCGCCGACGACGGCCTGCTTGAGGGTGCCGGTGACGCCCTCGGGGTTGGTGTTGTCGGCGATCCAGCGCAGCGGCGAGTCGGGGTCGGCGGCGACCAGGTCCTCGCGTCCGGCGTGCACCACTCCGTGGATGTCGGCGACCACCGCGTGCTTGACGCCCGCGGCGATGAGCAGCTTCAGGATGGCCGTACCGGCCGCGCCCGCGCCGGACATGACGACCCGTACGTCGCCGACGTTCTTGCCCACCACGCGCAGGGCGTTGGTGAGGGCGGCGAGCACGACGATCGCGGTGCCGTGCTGGTCGTCGTGGAAGACGGGGATGTCGAGGGCCTCGCGCAGCCGGGCCTCGATCTCGAAGCAGCGGGGCGCGGAGATGTCCTCCAGGTTGATGCCCGCGAAGCCGGGGGCGATGGCCTTGACGATCTCGACGATGGCGTCGGTGTCCTGGGTGTCCAGGCAGATCGGCCAGGCGTCGATGCCGGCGAACCGCTTGAAGAGGGCCGCCTTGCCCTCCATGACGGGCAGCGCGGCCTTCGGGCCGATGTTGCCGAGGCCGAGCACCGCGGAGCCGTCCGTCACAACTGCGACGGAGTTGCGCTTGATGGTGAGGCGGCGCGCGTCCTCGGGGTTCTCGGCGATGGCCATGCAGACCCGGGCGACGCCGGGGGTGTAGATCATCGAGAGGTCGTCACGGTTGCGGATGGGGTGCTTGGACGCCATCTCGATCTTGCCGCCGAGGTGCATGAGGAACGTACGGTCGGAGACCTTGCCCAGCACGACCCCCTCGATGTCGCGCAGACCTTCGACGATCTCGTCCGCGTGCGAGGTGGAGGTGGCGGCGATGGTGACGTCGATCCGCAGCTTCTCGTGGCCGGACGCGGTCACGTCGAGGCCGGTGACCGAGCCCCCGGAGGACTCGACGGCCGTGGTGAGCTGGGAGACCGCGGTGCCGCTCGCGGGCACCTCCAGCCGGACCGTCATCGAGTACGAGACGCTGGGCGCCGTTGCCATGGCCGAGTCCTTCGCTTTCCTTAGCTTCATTGCCGCACATCCGGAGGGTGGGTTCCGGATGTGCTTCCCGATCGTCGCACCTACCGGCTGGTAGCCGGTAATGACTGCCGTCTTTCGGAAAGTAGTTTCCACCATACGAGAGATCACCCGTTCGGCGGAACCCCCAACGGGCCGGAAAGCAGTCGGCGGGACCCCGGCAACGAGAACAGACCCGCGCCACCGGGAGGTGACGCGGGTCTGTCCTTTTCGCTTGGATGGCACCGACCCGCCATGCTCGCCTCGCGGCAAGTGGTCGCTCGAAGCGACGAAGGTTGGGCCCGGGGGCTTGGATCGAGCCGGTGCCAGTACCACGGTAACAAAGACCCCGGAAAAGTGATTCCCGTGCGCCGGGTTGACTAGCGAAAGCCTCCCCGACCGGCCCGGCGTCAGTCCCTGAGCAGGTCCGGCACCCCGTCCTCGTCCGGCATGTCCCGCTCCCCCGAGACCACCGTGAGCTGCTGCGTCGCCCGGGTCAGCGCCACGTACAGCACCCGCAGTCCGGCCGGGGACTCGTCCGCGATCTCCGCGGGCGAGACGACCACCGTGGCGTCGTACTCCAGCCCCTTGGCCTCCAGGCTGCCCAGCGCCACCACCCGCTCCCCCAGCTCCGCGAGCCACGCGCGGGCCTGGGCGCGCCGGTTCATCGCGACGACCACGCCGACCGTGCCGTCCACCTGGTCCAGCAGCCGCGCGGCCTCCTCGCGGACCGTGGCGGCCAGGTCCCCGTCCCGTACCGGCTCGAAGCGCGGCACCACCCCGGTCGAGCGGACCGCCGCCGGGGACTCCATGCCGGGCATGGCCAGCGCCAGCACCTTGGCGGCGAGCTCCGCGATCTCCGCCGGGTTGCGGTAGTTGACGGTGAGGGTGAAGCGGCGGCGCGGCCGGGAGCCGAGCGCCTCGTCCCGGGCGGCAGCCGCCTCGTCCGGGTCGGACCAGGAGGACTGGGCCGGGTCGCCGACGATCGTCCAGGTGGCGTGCCGGCCGCGGCGGCCGACCATGCGCCACTGCATCGGGGTGAGGTCCTGCGCCTCGTCGACGATGACGTGCGCGTACTCCGTGCGCTCCGCCGCGAGCCGCTCGGCCCGCTCCCACTGGGTCTCCTCGCGCTGCGGCATCAGCTCCTCCAGCCCGGTGAGCTGGTCCAGCGGGTCGGCCTCGCGCTTGCGCTTGGGCCGGTTCGGCGTGCCCAGCAGCGCCTGGAGCTCGTCCAGGAGCGCCACGTCGTGGACGGAGAGCGGCCCGTTGCCGTCCGCGTCCAGGCGCTTGAGGGAGCGGGCCAGGCGGCGCGTCTCGCCCTGGTTGAGGATGCGCCGGGACCAGCGGCCGAGCCGCCGTTCGTCGGCCATCGCGGCCAGCACCCGGCGGGGCGTCAGCTCCGGCCACCAGGCGTCGAGGAACTCCAGGAACGGGGTCTCGGTGGAGACGTCCTCGTCGAACGAGGAACGCAGCTCCGCGATCAGTTCCGGGTCGGTGTAGCGGCCGCGCCCGGAGGACTTGTTCCACAGGGCGTCCAGCAGCAGCTTGCGGGCGCGCGGGCGCAGCAGGTTGACCGGGGCGGTGCCGCCCAGGGCGTTGTGCCGGATCCGCCGCAGCTCCTCGTCCTCCAGCTCGATCCGGGCCCCGAAGGCGACGACGCGCAGCCGGGTGGGGGTGGCCGGGGCGGCCGCCTGCGCGGGCTCCTCCCCGAAGGCGAGCTGGCCGCCCTCGTCCACCGGCCGCGGGACTTCCAGGGCGCCCCGGGCCGCCTTGCGCAGCACATGGAGCATCCGGGAGGAGCCCTTGACCCGGGCGACGGCCGGTTCGTCGTAGGCGGTGGCCCCTTCGAGGCCCGCCGCGTCGTCGGAGAGCGAGCCGATCGCACGGATCGCGACCTGGCCCTCCTCACCGAGCGAGGGCAGCACCCCTTCGGTGTACGCGACCAGGAGCGGGGTGGGCGAGACGATCAGGATGCCGCCCGCGTACCGCCGCCGGTCCTGGTAGAGCAGATACGCGGCCCGGTGCAGGGCTACCGCCGTCTTGCCGGTGCCGGGGCCGCCGGTGACCTCGGTCACCGAGGCGGCGGGGGCCCGGATGACCAGGTCCTGTTCGGCCTGGATGGAGGAGACGATGTCCCGCATGGTGTGACTGCGGGCCTGGCCGAGCGCCGCCATCAGCGCGCCGTCCCCGATCACCGGCAGCTTCTCGCCGTCCAGATACGCCGTCAGCTCCGGGCGCATCAGGTCGTCCTCGACCCCGAGGACCTTGCGGCCCTTGGAGCGGATGACCCGGCGGCGCACGACACGGCCCGGGTCCTTCGGGGTGGAGCGGTAGAACGGGGCGGCGGCCGGGGCCCGCCAGTCGATCACCAGCGGCGCGTAGTCGGAGTCCAGGACCCCGATCCGGCCGATGTGGAGCGTCTCCGCGATATCGGCGGTGGCGTCGTCGCGTACGGAGTCGTCGGCCGGCTCCACGGACGTGTACGCGCCGTCCGGACCGCGCTCCCCGTCCTTGCCGAGCAGCAGATCGATCCGCCCGAAGAGAAAGTCCTCGAACTCGCTGTTCAGCCGGTTGAGGTGGATCCCCGCCCGGAACACCTGGGCGTCCCGCTCCGCGAGCGCGCCGGGGGTACCGACCTGACCGCGCTTGACGGCGTCGTTCATGAGGAATTCCGCCTCGTGGATCTTCTCTTCGAGGCGGTGATAAACACGGTCGAGATGCTCTTGCTCGACACCGATTTCCCGGTCCCGCAGCGATTCGACAGCGGCATCCTGCGCGGCCACCGAGGCCCCCTTCTTAACGGCACTGGGCAGCCGTCAACCCTATAGCGAAGGGGGCCCGCGCGCACCTGCCGACCAGGGAGAGGATCGCGCGTCGCGCGGCAGACGGCAGACCCTAGGCTCCGATCTCCACCAGCCGCTCCCCGTCGAAGGTCCGCACCTCGAAGCGGGCGATGTCCTCGCGGTCCATCGCCGCCCCGCCGTGCACGTACAGCGGGGCCTTCGCCGCCGGGTTCGTCGCGCCCTCGATGCCGTACCCCCACTGCGGGACGGACCAGGAGGTGACGATCTCCTCCTCACCGGTCTTGGAGACGGCGACCAGCGTGCACTTCTGCGGTCCCTTGACGTTCTTCAGCTCCAGAACCGTGTGGGTGCCCCAGGCCTTCTCCTCCATGCCGACGGAGGCGCCGACCCGGGTGGTGGGGTCGGTCGCCGAGACCTTCTCCGTCATGTGCTCGAAGAAGGCGTCCTCGGCCGGGCTGGTGGGGTGCGGCTCGCCCACGGCCACCGGTCCGCCGCCGCGGTCGTCGCCCGCCGTGACCGCGAACGCAGCGACCGGGCCGCCGACGATCAGGGCGGCGGCCGCGGCGACCCAGTACCGGCTGCGCCGGGAGCGGCGGTGCCGTCTGCGCGCGACCTCGTCCATCAGTCCGCCGAGCAGCCGGGGCGCGGGCTTCTCGGGCACATGCGGTACGGGGCGGGCGCCGGGCACGACGGACGGGGCCTCGGCGAGCATCGCGAGCATCGGCTCCATCCCCGCGAACTCGTCGAGATGCGCGGCGCACCGGGCGCAGCCCGCGAGATGGGCCTCGAAGTCGCTCGCCTGCGCGTCGTCGAGGATGCCGAGGACGTACGCGGCGGCCGCGTCGTGCTCGGAGCCTTCGGAGCCCGTGGGCCCCGGGCCGGGGCCGGGTCCGGCGCCAAAGGGTCCGGGCGGACCGGGCGGGGCGGGGACGCCTGCGAGGTGAGCGGGCCCTGAGGGGTGTGCAGGACCCGCCGCATACGGGGGACTTGAGGGACCGGACGGCGTGCGGTGACCGGGAGGCCGGGGCCCGAACGGCTGCCACTGCTGGTCGCTCATGCCGTGATCCCCCTCTCTTCGAGTGCGAGCTTCATCGAACGCAGTGCGTAGAACACCCGGGACCGCACGGTCCCGCTGGGGACACCGAGCACTTCGGCGGCCTCGTTGACCGTACGCCCCTTGAAGTAGGTCTCGACCAATGCTTCCCGGTGCGCGGGGGTCAAATCTTCGAGTGCGTCGGAGAGCGTCATCAGCCACAGCGCCTTGTCGATCTCGTCCTCCGCGGGAATGACCTCCAGCGGCGACGGATCGACCTCGCGCGGCCGGGCCTGCCGGCTGCGGTGGTTGTCGATGACGATGCGCCGGGCGACCGTCACCAGCCAGGGTCGGACGGAGCCGGTGGCCCGGTTGAGCCGGCCGGCGTTCTTCCAGGCACGGATGAGCGTCTCCTGCACCACGTCCTCGGCCCGCTGGCGGTCGCCCGCGACGAGTCGGAGGACGTACGCGAGCAGCGGCCCGGCGTGTTCGCGGTACAGCGCCCGCATCAGCTCCTCGTCCGGTATCCCGGCAGGGGGCGGGGGCGGCTCACTGCGATGTCGAGCCCTGTGCGGACGGTCATCGGCCACGGCCGCATCCTTGCGCACCCGAACCTCCCGGTCGAGACCTCTGAAACGAGCTCCTGGACCATCGATACGGGGGTGGGCGCCGGTTCATTCAACGCCGGGCGGAATTTCTTTCTCCGGGCCGAACACGTCTGGTTCACCGGGGTCGTTCGTACCGGTCGTTCCGGAGGTTCTGCGCCGGTGGCGGGCGACCCGTTCGCGGTTGCCGCAGACCTCGCCGGAGCACCAGCGCCGCCGTCCGCCGCGCGAGGTGTCCAGGTAGAGCCGGTGGCAGTCCTCGCCCTGGCAGCGGCGCAGGGCCGCCCGCGCGACCGGGTCGGTGAGCAGGTCCACCGCGTCCCGGGCGACGACGGCGAGGAGACCCGCGCAGTCGGGCGCGGCACTCAGGGCCCGCACCAGGTCGCCGTCCGCCCCGCGCACCGCACGGGGGCCCGGAGGTGCGCCGGACGCCAGGGAGTTGACCCGCTCCAGCGCGCCGTCGGCCGGGGGGCCGCCGAGCCGGGCGGCCATCAAGCGGGAGATGTCGGAGCGGAGTTCGTGGAAGCGGACCACCCAGGTGCCGTCCAGCGCGTCCAGCGCGGTGCCCGGCGGGACGAGCCGGGCGTCGGTCAGCCACTGGCCCAAGTGGACCGGCCCGTCCAGCTGTTCGCAGGTGCCGGGCACCCCGCCCGCACGTTCCGTGGCCACCAGATCGAGGCAGATCCGGCCCGCGTCGAAGCGCCACATCCGCGCTCCCCTGCCCCCTGCCATGATCCCGCTCACCGCCCTGGGTCACCCGGTGGAACGACCACCCCCAGAGTGCTCCTGTCGGGGCCCCGCCGGAACCCCCGCCGCCGCCCCCGTACCGTGACGGCCATGAAGCACGAGGGGGAGATGCGCATGGACCCGTACGGCGAGAGCACCGTGAACGGCCCCGGGGGGCTGCGGCTGCGGCGGTGGCGCGAGGAGGATCTGCCCGCGGTGCTGCGGGCGTACGAGGATCCGGCGATGCGGCGGTGGCTGGCCATCCAGGTCTCCGGGGCGGACGGGGCGGCCGACTGGCTGGAGGAGCAGCGCAGGGGGTGGGCGGCGGGCACCCGCTTCGCCTTCGCCGTCACGGAGAGCGGGCGGGAGGACGAGCTGCTCGGCAACGTCGTGATGAAGCAGTTGGATCTGGTGAACGGACAGGCGGAGATGGGCTATTGGACGACTGCTCCGGCACGCGGCCGGGGCGTGGCGTCACGGGCGCTGGCGGCCCTGACCGACTGGGCGTTCACGACCTTCGCCGAACAGGGCCTGATGAGCCTGGAGTTGTTGCACCAGGTGGACAACGTGGCCTCGTGCCGGGTGGCGGAGAAGTGCGGGTATCCGTTGGCGCGGGTGATCCCGGCGCTGCCGCCCGACTATCCGCTGGACGGCCATGTCCATGTGCGGGAGGCTCCGGCGGCCGCGAAGGTCAGCCCGCCGGCGGATCGTCGTGAAGAAGC
The DNA here is from genome assembly GCF_000261345.2 of Streptomyces globisporus C-1027. Taxonomy (NCBI): domain Bacteria; kingdom Bacillati; phylum Actinomycetota; class Actinomycetes; order Kitasatosporales; family Streptomycetaceae; genus Streptomyces; species Streptomyces globisporus. Next base: position 2,934,442 of record NZ_CP013738.1, read on the forward strand.
CGCTGGAACAGGTGGTGGTCGCGCCAGCGGGCGTTGATGTGCAGATAGCCGGGTGCGGTGCCGATCCGCTCGAACCCGGCCTTGGCGAGCACCTGTTGGGACGGGGCGTTGTCGGTGACGGTCGCCGCCTCGACGCGGTGCAGGCCCAGCCGGTCGCGGGCCGCCTCGCAGACCGCGCGGACGGCCGCGGTCGCCAGGCCGCGTCCGGTGTGGCCCTCGTCGACCCAGTAGCCGAGGCGGCCGTTGCGGAACGGCCCCCGCTCGATTCCGGAGAGCGTGAAGCCGCCGATCACCCGGTCGTCGGCGTCCGCGAGCACCCAGGGCATGGCCCGTCCGGCGTCCCGGTCGGCCAGCAGGGCGGTGAGCCGGGCGGACTGGCCCTCGACGGTGTAGAAGGCGTCGGGGCGTACGGGTTCCCAGCGGCGCATGTACGCGCGGTTGCGGGTGAGGGCCGTGGCGAAGGCGGGCGCGTCGGTGAGTTCGGCGGGCCGGAAGGCCACGTCCGGGGCGAGGAGATGGGTGCGGTCGGTCATCCGGTCACGCTAACCGGGACGGCCGGGCTCCGGCTCGCGGGCCCCCGGCTCGCGGGCCCCCGGCTCGCGGGCCCCCGGCTCCCGTGGAGGGCCCCTCAGCGCCCGTACTTCGTGTCCGCCGACGGGTCCAGCGCCAGCCGGTAGCCGCGCTTGACGACCGTCTGGATCAGCCGGGGCACGCCCAGCGCCGAGCGCAGCCGGGCCATCGCCGTCTCCACCGCGTGTTCGTCGGAGCCGCTGCCGGGCAGGGCCCGCAGCAGGTCGGCGCGGGCCACCACCCAGCCGGGGCGGCGGGCCAGCGCGTGCAGGAGGGCCATGCCGGCGGGCGGCACGGCGCGCAGTTCGTCGTCGACGAGGACGGCGTGGCCCCGGATCTCGACGCGGTGGCCGGCGACGGGCAGGACGCGGGCGGCCGCCGGGAGGTGGGCGCACATCAGCTGGACGAGGGGGCCGAGCCGGAAGCGTTCCGGCTGGAGGGTGTCGATGCCCCGGGCCTGGAGCGGGAGGGCGGTGACCGGCCCGACGCAGGCGACCAGCACGTCGTCGCGCAGGGCGCCGAGGATCTCCGGGAGCAGTCCTCGGGTCTCCGCCCGGCCCAGGAACGAGGCGGCGGCGGGCGCGCTGGTGAAGGTGATCGCGTCCAGGCCCCGGGCGGCCGTGACGTCGAGCATCCGGTCGAGCGGGGCGATGTCCTGCGGCGGCATCCAGCGGTAGACGGGGACGACGACGACCTCGGCGCCCGCGGCCGTCAGGGACTCGACGAAGCCGGGCAGCGGTTCGCCGTGCAGCTGGAGGGCGACCCGGCGGCCCGCGACGCCTTCGGCGAGGAGCCGGTCGAGGACCTCGGCCATCGATTCGGACCCGGGCGACCAGGTCTCGGTGAGCCCGGCGGCCCGGATGGCGCCCTTGACCTTGGGGCCCCGGGCGAGGAGTTCGACCCCGCGCAGGGTCTGAAGGAGCGCGTCACCGATGCCCCAGCCGTCGGCCGCCTCGATCCAGCCGCGGAAGCCGATCGCGGTGGTGGCGACCGCCACGTCGGGGGTATGGCCGATCAGCTCCTTGGTGGCGGCGAGGAGCTCGCTGTCGTCGGCGAGCTGAACGATCCGCAGGGCCGGGGCGTGCAGGACGGCGGCCCCGCGGCGTTTGAGGAGGGTGCCCAGCTCCTCGGCCCGGCGGGCGGCGGTCACCCCGACGGTGAAGCCCGCGAGGGGGCCGTGCGTTGTGTCGTCGTCCTGCATGGCGTGTTCCCCGGCTCCTGTGTTCCCGCTGGTGCGCGATGGTTCCCCGCTGATACGCGATGGTTCCCGCTGGTGACGCGAGGTGCGGAGGCCCGAGACTGCCAACGGTGCGTGACAGGCTCGGTTCCCCCGTATTTCCCGGCCGTTACGTCGCACGACGCCGGACCGCGCCGTTTCTACACCTCCGCGTAACCGAGCTGGGCCCGGGCGGGCACGGGTGCGGGGCGGCGAAGGTATACCGCCCACGTGAGCGTGATGCACACCCCGTAGAAGGCGAGGAAGGTCCAGAAGGCCGCGGTTCCGGCGCCGGAGGCCTGGAAGGACTGGCGGAAGGCGAGGTTGATCGCCAGCCCGCCGAGGGCGCCGACGGCCCCGATGAGGCCCATGGCCGCGCCGGAGAGCCGCCGTCCGTGGGCGGCGGCCGCCTCGCCGTCCAGGCCCCGGGCCAGCGCCTTGGTGTGGAAGATGCCGGGGATCATCTTGTACGTCGATCCGTTGCCGAGGCCCGTCAGGACGAACAGCGCGGTGAAGCCGGTGAGGAAGACCGGCAGCGAGGCGGTCCCCGAGGCGTGGATGACGACGCCGGTGGCGGCGGCCATCGCGACGAAGGTGGCCAGGGTGATGCGCGCGCCGCCGTACCGGTCGGCGAGGCGGCCCCCGACGGGCCGGATCAGGGAGCCCAGCAGCGGGCCGACGAAGGTGAGCGAGGCGGCCTGGAGCGGGGTCCGGCCGAACTGGGTCTGGAGCACCAGGCCGAAGGCGAAGCTGTAGCCGATGAACGAGCCGAAGGTGCCGATGTAGAGGACCGACATGAGCCAGGTGTGCGGATCGCGGACGGCCTCCAGGGCGGCCCCGGTGTCGTTCTTCACGGGCCGCAGGTTGTCCATGTACAGGGCGGCGCAGACGGCGGCCAGGACGATCAGCGGGAGGTACACGCCGAGGACGATCCGGGGGTGCGAGGCGCCCAGGGTGCCGATGACGAGCAGGCCGACCAGTTGGACGACGGGGACGCCGATGTTGCCGCCGCCCGCGTTGAGGCCGAGCGCCCAGCCCTTCTGGCGCAGCGGGAAGAAGGCGTTGATGTTGGTCATCGACGAGGCGAAGTTGCCGCCGCCGATCCCGGTGAGCGCCGCGACCGCCACGAACGTGCCGTACGAGGTCCCGGGCTCCATCACCCAGAACGCGGCCAGGGTCGGGACGAGCAGGCTCACCGCGCTGAAGATCGTCCAGTTGCGGCCGCCGAAGCGGGCGACGGCGAAGGTGTACGGCACCCGGACCAGCGCGCCGACGAGGGTGGCGGTCGAGATGAGGAAGAACTTCCCGGCCGGGTCGATGCCGTACTCCGGTCCCATGAACAGGACCATCACCGACCACAGGGTCCAGATGGAGAATCCGATGTGCTCGGAGAGCACGGAGAACCAGAGGTTGCGGCGGGCGACCCGTTCGCCCTTCTCCCGCCAGAACGTCTCGTCCTCCGGCTCCCAGGTCTCGATCCAACGGCCTGCCATCACGCGCCTCCACAGGGGGTCGGGGTGTTGTTCCCGACGCTAGGGAGCCCGCGTTTCGGCGTGGTGCCGCGAGGTGACCGGTGCGCAACCTTGCTCTCACCGGGCCGTTCCCGGCCCGGTGAGATGGCCCGGTGAGATGGCCCGGTGAGTTGGAGCTCTACCGTCTGCCGTCCGGCCAGAGCCGGGGCCGGCGCTTGGCGGCGACGTCCTCGACCCAGCCCACGGCGACGATCACGAGCGCGAGCAGCGGCCAGATCAGCAGGGTCATCAGCAGGGTGTACCCGGCCTCGACCGCCGATCCCAGGTGCGCGTCCACGTACGGGATCTCCCAGAGGAGGTCGATCAGCGGGATCGTCGCCAGGATCAGCAGGTTGTGCCAGAGGTAGATCGTCACGGCCCGGTTGTTGGCGAGCGTGACCAGGCGGTCGAAGCGGGCCAGCCGTCCGGGCAGCTCCTGCCAGGACGGGGCGTACTGGAGCAGGATCACGCAGAAGCCGAGCGACCAGGTCGCCTGGGCCAGCGGGATGTCGTTGAGGTCCCAGCCGTCCGCGGTGAGGTGCCCCGAGGCCCACCACAGGCCGAAGCCCATGACGATCGACGCCACCGAGACGGTGAGGTAGCGCGGCACGTCCTCGAACAGGCCGTCGTGGTGGGCGAAGCCCAGGACCCAGCAGGAGCCGAACACCGCGAAGTCGCTCAGCGCGTTGCCGGTCTCGCCCGGGATCGTCACGAGGCCGGTGCCGATCACGGCGGTCAGGCCGAGCGGGGCGAGCAGCGTCGCCCAGGGCAGCCTCCGGAACGCCCGGAGCAGCAGGGGCGAGGCGATGACGAACCAGAGGTAGGCGCGGATGTACCAGAGCGGTCCGGCCGCCTGGACCGCCCAGGTGTCCTCCAGCAGACCGGCCCGGTCACCGCTGGACCAGGGGAAGGGGGGTGCGCCGACCGGGAAGACGTACCAGGCCAGCTTGACGAACCACCACAGGCCGTCCTCCTTCACCGGCTGCCAGCTCAGCGCGAACATCATCGGTACGACGACGAGCGCGAACACCCACATGGGCGGCAGCAGGCGGCGGATACGGCCCCGGATGACGCCCAGGGCCGGGCGGCTCAGCGAACGGGCCATCAGCGAGCCGGCCAGGGCGAACATCACGCCCATGGAGGGGAACAGGATGGTCAGCCAGGCCCAGCCGAAGACGTGGTAGACCACCACGCGGACCAGGGCGATCGTCCGGAGCAGGTCGAGATAGCGGTCCCGGCCGGGCTTGCCCGTCGCGGCGGGGGGCGCCACGGGGGTTCCGGCGGGCACGGTGGCGGCGCTCATCCGACGGGCCTCCTCTCGGGGACGGACGCGGTGCCGCGCCGCTGGGCGGAGACGCCGCCGGGGGCCTCCACCGCGCCGGTGCGGCGCAGCTTCTGCCAGCGCAGCCGGCCGCCGGTGAGCGCGGTGATCCAGGACTGGAGCAGCACGACGTACATGAGCTGGCGGTAGAGGATCTGCTGGAGCGGCAGCGAGAGCAGGTGCGTCATGCGTTCCTTGTCCAGCCGGAAGGCGTACGCGGCGCAGACCGCCTGGACGACCAGGACGCCGAACCAGGCGGCCACGGTCTTGCCGGTCGGGCCGAAGACGAGTCCGTACAGCAGGAACACGTCGATGAGCGGTGCGAGCAGCGGGGCGACGACCATGAACAGGGAGACGAACGGCAGGCCGACCCGCCCGAAGCGGCCCGACGGCCCGCGTTCGATGACCGCGCGGCGGTGCTTCCAGATCGCCTGCATGGTGCCGTAGCTCCACCGGTAGCGCTGCGACCAGAGCTGCTGGACGGACTCCGGGGCCTCGGTCCAGGCGCGGGCGTTCTCGGCGTAGACGACGCGCCAGCCGTCCCGGTGCAGGGCCATGGTGATGTCGGTGTCCTCGGCGAGGGTGTCCTCGCTCATCCCGCCGACCCGCTCCAGGGCCTCGCGGCGGAACGCCCCGACCGCGCCGGGGATGGTGGGCATGCAGCCGAGCACGTCGTACATCCGGCGGTCCAGGTTGAAGCCCATCACGTACTCGATGTGCTGCCAGGCGCCGATGAGGGAGTCGCGGTTGCCGACCTTGGCGTTGCCCGCGACGGCTCCGACCCGGGGGTCGGCGAAGGGCTGGACCAGCTCGCGGACCGTGGCCGGTTCGAAGACGGTGTCGCCGTCCATCATCACGACGATGTCGTAACGGGCGTGGCGGATGCCGTTGTTGAGGGCGGCGGGCTTGCCCGCGTTCTGCTGGCGCACGACCCGTACGCGGGGCAGCCGCATGGCCTCGACGAGGTCGGCGGTGCCGTCGGTGGAGCCGTCGTCGATGACGATGATCTCGATGGGGTGCTCACTGGCGGCCAGGGAGCGCACGGTCGCCTCGATGCACTCGCGTTCGTTGTACGCGGGGACCAGGACGGAGACCGGGCGGCCGAGGGGGGCGCCCCAGCTGAAGTTCCTGCGGCGGACCTTGCGGGCGTGCAGGAAGGAGAGCAGCAGCATCAGGCCGAAGCGGGCCAGGACCAGGGCGCCGATGACGGCGAGCCCGACGACGAGGACGCCGGTGATCCGCTCGGACACGGCGACGGCGGAGACGAACGCCTTGCCCTTCCACAGGGCGAACCCGGTGACCGGGGTGTGCGCGCTGGGGGCGTCCAGGGCCGTGGTGAGGCGGGTGAAGGTGTAGCCCCGCTCCTTGAGGTCGGGCAGCAGGGTGTCCAGCGCGGCCACGGTCTGCGAGCGGTCGCCGCCGGAGTCGTGCATCAGGATGATCGCGCCCTTGCCGTTCTTCGGCGTGGCCCGCTCGACGATGGCGCGGACCCCGGGGCGCTTCCAGTCCTCGCTGTCGGTGTCGTTGACGACGGTGAGGTAGCCGCGGCTGCCGATGTACTCCGTGACCGGCCAGGACTTGTTGTCCATGGCGTCCGAGAAGGAGGAGTACGGCGGCCGGAAGATCGAGGTGCGGATCCCGGCCGCACCCGCCAGCGCCAGCTGGTTCTGGGACAGCTCCCAGTCGATGCGCGCGGTGGACTGGTAGGAGAGATCGGGGTGGTTGAAGGTGTGCAGCCCGAGTTCGTGGCCCTCCTCCACCATCCGCCGGACCAGGTCCGGGTGGCGGGCGGCCATGTTGCCGGTGACGAAGAAGACGCCGTGGGCGTCGTACTCCTTCAGTTTGTCGAGCACCTTGGGCGTCCACACCGGGTCGGGCCCGTCGTCGAAGGTCAGGACGATCCGGCGGTCGGGTATGCGCAGGGTCTTCGCGTCACCGGAGCGGGCGTCGATGACGGGCCCGCCGGTGAGGACGTCCTTCGGCACCTCGGTGGAGTGGTCGGCGTCGCGGACCCGGTGGTCGGCGAGGATCTCGCTGTGCACGTATCCGCGCAGCATCAGCATCGCGAGCAGGGCGACGAGAAGTGTCGTCGGCAGGAGGTAGCGCATGGGGAGCCTGAGCCGGCTCCGGCCACGTGACGCCTTCCTCTTCTTCCTGCCGTTCCTGCCCCGCGTGGCGGGGGAGTTCATTTACGGGGCGCTCTCTTCTTGCACCGGCGGGTCGGGGTTCTCGGCGGGCGGGACCGTCGGGTCGGTCGGCTCCGGCTCGGAGGACGGCGGCGGGGGGTCGACCGGCGGCTTCGCGGTCGAGGTGGTGGGGGCCGGCTTCGTGGCGCCGCCCCCGCCGCCCCCGGTCCCGGCGGGACGGGTCGGGTCCGCGGAGGCGGAAGCCGAGGGGCGCTCCGCCGCCCCGGCCGGGACGATCACGGAGGTGGCCGACGGGGTGGCGCCCGCGGGGGTACCGGACGCACCGGCCGACGGGGAGCCGGAGGTACCGGGCCCGGGCTCCGGGGCGTCGTCGGCCAGGCCGTCGTCCACGGTGCCGGCGCCGGGCTCGGGGAGGTCCTCGACCTGCTCGGCCCGCGCCTTCTCCTTCGGCCCGGACAGGGGCAGCCAGGGGGCGCTGGAGTTGCCGCCGAGGACGGCGAAGACCAGCGTCACGGCGTAACCGGCGCAGACCGTGGCCAGGACCCAGCCGAGGCGCCGGAAGGTCTTGCTGCGGCGGCCGCTCTCGTCGACGAAGACGGGGCCGTCGGAGCCGTCGGGCGGGGCGGGTTCGCCGGGCAGTTCGGCGAGTTGACGGCCCAGTCCGTCGAGCTGGATCGTCGCGTCGTTGGGCTCGTGCGTGTGCCCGGTTCTCTTACCTTCGCGCCAATTGTCCACAGGTGCAGCCATCCCCCACTCAATGAATCAGGCGCACCGAATTTGACCGGTTCTTTACTGTCGGACTGGGCCCCCACCCGTCCACGAACCTGGCGTCCATGCACCCGGACGATGAATGTAGCGCACGACGTTGACGCCCAAGTGCCCCTGAACGGAGTTGATCAGGAACGGTTGCGCATCAGTGACAGATCGGACGCGGGCAGCCAGGACCCGGACGGCCGGACCAGCCACCCCTCGGCAAGGGCCAACTGGTCAGTAGCGTTGCGCAGCGCGTCCACGCCGGGATGGCGCAACCCCTTCCGCCAGACCAGCGACACCGGCGAAAGCGGAATCGGGTCGACGAGCGGGCGCAGCACGGTCCCGGGCAGCGGCGGGAAGTCGACGACGGCCAGCACGGGGTGCCCGCCCTTCTCCATGACCCGCTGGAATTCGGCCACGCCCACGGCGAGCGGGACGGGCGGGGCCATCACGATGTCCCATGCGGCGAACAGTGATGCGGCGAGGTCGGTCCACTCCCGCGTCCGCTCGTTGCCCGCCCCCGCGTAGACGGTCTCGCCGGACAGCTCGGCCAGGGCGACGGTCTCCCGCTCGGCGAGGGGGTGAGTCAGGGGCAGCATCAGCGCCATCGGCTCGTACCGCACGGGGTGCGTGGAAAGCCCCGCCCGCACAGCGGGGGTCAGTCCGGCGGCCCGGCCGAATGAGGCGTCGAGCCGGCCGGCCAGGATCTCGGCGGCGGCCCAGGTGAGCCCGGACTCGAAGCGGGCCATCAGCTCGCACTCGGGCACCAGTTCCCGGGCGCGCGCCAGCACCCGGGCGGCGGTGGCCCCGTCACTGTTCAGGTCCACGAGCAGCGGTCGGGCGGGGGCGCCGCTGAAGGCCCCGGCGAGCTCGGCGTGCGCGTCGAGCACCCGGCGGGCGTACGGCAGCAGGCGTTCGCCGTCCGGCGTGAGCGCGACCTGCCGGGTGGTCCGGACGAACAGCTCGGCACCCAGCTCGCGTTCCAGCCGCCGGATGTCCCGGCTGAGCGCCTGCTGCGCGACGAAGAGCCGGGCGGCGGCCCGCGTGAAGTGCAGTTCGTCGGCGACGGCGAGGAAGGCGCGCAGGAGTCGGGGGTCGGTGTCGGCGGGAGGCACACCGCGAATCTACCGCGCGGGACCTCATTCACAACAGGCATGCGTGAATCGGTGCGGATCAGGTGTTGGACCCGGACGGCGGGGCGCGGCGAGCCTGGTCCGTATGCCGATATCCCCTGCCGCCCGCCCGGAGACCACAGCTGCCCCCCGCCCCGCCGTCACCGCCCGGCCCGGTCCGCGCGCCCGTCCGGCGGCCGCACCCCGGCCCGCCCGCCCGGACCGGGCCCCCGCTCCCCCGGCCACGCCCCTCCTCGCCGTCTCCGGCGGGCAGTTGGTCGCCGTCCCGCGCTCCGCGCCGACAGGGGCCGCGCGCCGGCGGGCGCGGCCGTCGGCGAATCCGTACCTCCGGCTGCTGGCGACGCCCGGGGCCCGCGCCTTCACGGCGGGCAATCTGATCGCCCGGCTGCCGATGGGCATGCTCAGTGTCAGCGCGGTCATCATGATCGCCGGGTCCCGGGGCTCGTACGCCCTCGCCGGGGCCGTCACCGCGACCGGCCTGGCCGCGACGGCGGTCGTCGCGCCGTTCACCGCCCGGCTGGTGGACCGCTTCGGGCAGGCGCGCGTCGCCGTGCCCGCCACCGCGCTCGCCGTGCTGGGGTCGCTGGCCCTGGTGCTGTGCGTGCACCACGACGCCCCGGCCTGGACCCTGTTCGCCGCGTACGCCGCGACCGCGACGACCCCGAACACCGGCGGGATGTCGCGGGCCCGCTGGGCGCATCTGCACCGGGGCGATCCGGCGGCCCTGCACACCGCGAACTCCTTCGAGCAGGCCGCCGACGAGCTGTGCTTCATGCTGGGCCCGGTGCTGGCCGCGACGCTCTGCGGGGCGCTGTTCCCGGAGGCGGGCACCTTGGTCGGCGCGGCGCTCCTGATGACCGGCGTCCTGATCTTCGCCGCCCAGCGCGCGACGGAACCGCCCGTCACCCCGCGTACGAAGACGGTGGCCTCGCCCCTGCGCACGCCGGGGATGCCGGCGCTGCTGGCGGTCTTCCTCGCGACGGGGGCCGTGTTCGGGGCCATGGAGGTCGTCTCCATCGCGCATGCCGGGGGCGCGATCCTGGCGCTCCAGGCGGCGGGCTCGTGCGCGGCGGGCCTGCTCTACGGTTCGCTGCGCCCGGCCCGGAACGCCCGCCTGCGGCTGCTGCTGTGCCTGGCCGCGATGACGGCCCTGATGTCCCTGCCGCTGCTGGCCGCCGCCGCGTCGGCCGGCCTGCCGGTCCTGGCGTTCTGCCTGCTACTGGCGGGGGCGGCGACCGCGCCGACCATGGTCACGGGCATGACGCTGGTCCAGCGGGCCACGCGCCCGGAGCAGTTGAACGAGGGCATGACGCTCGCGGTGACCGCGCTGCTGGGCGGGGTCGCGGCCGGGGCGGCGGCGGGCGGCTGGCTGGTCGCACACGCGGGCACGGCGTCCGGCTACGCGGCCCCGATGTCGGCGGCAGCCCTCGCGCTGGTCGTCGCGATTGCGGGCGGCGGGTACGGCCGGGGGCGGCGTACGTGAAAAGGGCGCCCCGCGGCGGGCGTGAAAAAAGCCGCTGCCCCGCGAGCGAACTCGCGGGGCAGCGGCCTACATGGGAACTGTGGAGATGGCGGGAATCGAACCCGCGTCCAACGGTGCGGAACCAGGGCTTCTCCGAGTGCAGTTCGCTACGCTTTTCTCGGCCCCGGAGGTCACGCGAACAAGCCTCCGACAGGCCCAGCCACTGTTTGATTTCCTTCTCGGCCCCGTGGCCGGGCCGAGAAGTTTAGATCCCTAGTTGATGCCAGGATCCGGGTCGGGATCACCCCCGGGCTGACACTCCGCAGAGTCTTCGCTAGCTGCTAATTAGGCAGCGAGGGCGAAGGCGGAGGAATCGCGCTTGGAATTGGCGATTATTGTTTGCGACATATGGTTTACGAGATCATTGCCGCTTCCTCGACTCGCTTCCCCTGCTTCGACATCCGCTGTCGAAACCGATCATCCCCATGTGGTGTTTTCAAAACGCGCACCTTCGCTGAGGTGCACGCCCCATCGTACGTGACCAACGCCGGACGATGCCAGCGTATTCCCCGCGCGGGGGTCCTCAGGCGCTGCGCTGCCTCCGGCGGGCCGCCGCGATGGCGCGGTTCGTCTCCCGCGTGTCCTGCTTCTCGCGGAGCGTCTGCCGCTTGTCGTACTCCTTCTTGCCCTTCGCGAGCGCGATCTCGACCTTGACCCGGCCGTCCTTGAAGTACAGCGCGAGCGGCACGATGGTGTGGCCCGTCTCCTGCGACTTCGACTCCAGCTTGTCGATCTCGGCCCGGTGCAGCAGCAGCTTCCGCTTCCGCTTGGCCGCGTGGTTGGTCCAGGTGCCCTGGACGTACTCGGGGACGTGGATGTTGTGGAGCCACGCCTCGTGGTCGTCGATCTGCACGAAGCCGTCGACCAGGGAGGCCCGCCCCATGCGCAGGGACTTGACCTCCGTACCCATGAGGACGAGGCCGCACTCGTAGGTGTCGAGGATCGTGTAGTCGTGCCGCGCCTTCTTGTTCTGCGCGATCATCTTGCGCCCGGTGTCTTTTTCCTTCGCCATAGTGTGGTCATTTTCGCACTACGACCCACCCCCGAGGCCACTCAATACCGTCTCGGCCCGCTGCTGGGCCCGCTCCCCCACCACGAGGTCGGGGGTGATGCCCCTGCCGTCGACGTTGCGGCCGCCCGGGGTGCGGTAGTGGCCGACGGTCAGCTCGGCCACCGAGCCGCCCGGGAGCCTGCTGGGCATCTGCACGGAGCCCTTGCCGAAGGTGGGCGAGCCGACGGTGACCGCGCGGCCCCGGTCCTGGAGGGCGCCGGTCAGCAGCTCGGCGGCGCTCATCGTGCCGCCGTCGACCAGGACGACGACCGGCCGGTCCGTGTCACCGCCCGCATCGGCGTACAGCGCGTGCTGGTCCCCGCGTACGTCGTACGTGGCGACCAGGCCGCCGTCCAGGAAGGCGGAGGCGGCGACGACGGCCTCGGCGACGAGTCCGCCGGAGTTGGCGCGCAGATCGAGGAGTATCCCCGCCCCGTCGGGGGCGTCCCGGACCGCGTCCCGGACGTCGGCCCCCGCGCCCTTGGTGAAGGCGGCGACCTTGACCAGGACCGCCGACGAGGGTTCGTCGCCCAGCCGCCGCACGGTGACCGCCTCGGTGGTCAGCCGGGCCCGCTCCAGGGTCTCGGTCCAGCTCCGGCCCTCCCGGACGAGCCCCAGCTCCACCTGGCTGCCCTCGGCCGCCCCCGTACCGTCGCCGCGCAGTAACGCGACGACCTCCGCGACGGGGCGTTTGCCGATCGCGCGGCCGTCCAGGGTGCGCAGCAGGTCGCCGGCGCGGATGCCGGCCCGGTCGGCGGGGCCGCCGGGCTGCACGCGGGAGACGGTGACGTCGCCGCGGCCGGTGCGCCGGGCGGAGAGCCCGACCCCGGTGTAGGTGCCGTCCAGCGCCTGCTCGAACTCCTCGTACTCCCGCTGGTCGTAGACCGCGCCCCAGCGGTCCCCGCTGCGGCTGACGACCTCCTCGGCGGCGTCCTTCACGGACTTCCCGTCGGCCTCGGCCTCGGCGGCGGCGTCCTCGATCTCGTCGCGGTCGACCGGGGCGACGGTGGAGGAGACGGCGCGGGTCTGCGGGCCGGGCCCGGAATCGGGGTCCTGCGGCAGCGAACCGGTCGCGGCGGCGGTGGCCAGAGCACACCCGAAGACCAATGTCAGGGCCGCCCCGCGGCGAAGACCGCGGGGCCCGAAGCGATGCCCACAATCCGACATGCCGCCGAGTCTAGGACAAGCCCCTGGGGCGCACGGGCGATCGCCCGTGCGCCCCAGGGGGCACATGTCACACCTTCAGGTACTTGCGCAGCGCGAAGAGAGCGGCGACGGCGGGCATCAGCAGACCGATCGCGAGCACCAGCGGAAGCTTGGTCAGGACCGCGTCCCAGCCGATGAAGTTGATGAGGTTCAGCTTCTCCTGGAGGGCCAGACCGCCGTCGATGAGGAAGTACCGGCCGCCGAGCAGCATGGCGCAGGCCAGCACACCGCCGATCAGACCGGCGACGGCCGCCTCCATGATGAAGGGGGCCTGGATGTAGAAGCCGGAGGCCCCGACGAGGCGCATGATGCCCGTTTCGCGTCTCCGGCTGAACGCGGAGACGCGCACGGTGTTGACGATCAGGATCAGCGCGATGACGAGCATGAGGATCATCACGTAGATCGCGACGACGTTCATGCCGTTCATCAGCTCGAAGAGGTTGTCCAGGATGGACCGTTGGTCCTGGACGGACTGGACCCCGTCCCGTCCGGCGAACGCCGTGGCGACGACCTTGTACTTCTGCGGGTCGTCCAGCTTCACGCGGAACGACTCCTGCATCTGGTCGGGCGTGATGTTGCCCGCCATCGGGGAGTCGCCGAACTGCTCCTGGTAGTGCTTGTACGCCTCGTCGACCGTCTCGAAGTGGACCGTCTCGACGGCGTCCATCTTCTCCAGATCGGCCTTGATCTCCGCCTTCTGCTCCTTGGTGACAGCCCCCTTGGCGCACTTGGGCATGTCCTTGGCGTCGTTCTTGTTGCAGAGGAAGATCGAGACGTTGACCTTGTCGTACCAGTAGTCCTTCATCGTGCTGACCTGCTCGCGCATCAGCAGCGCACCGCCGAACAGGGCGAGCGAGAGGGCGACGGAGACCACGACCGCGAAGGTCATCGTGAGGTTGCGGCGGAGACCGACGCCGATCTCCGACAGGACGAACTGGGCGCGCATGGCGTCCTTTCAGTACTCGATGCTCGAAATGCACGAAGGGCCGGGGCCCCTCGGTCAGTGCTGGTAGCCGTAGACGCCGCGTGCCTGGTCGCGTACGAGACGGCCCTGCTCGAGCTCGATGACGCGCTTGCGCATCTGGTCGACGATGTTCTGGTCGTGGGTCGCCATGATCACGGTGGTGCCGGTCCGGTTGATCCGGTCCAGCAGCTTCATGATGCCCACCGAGGTCTGCGGGTCGAGGTTGCCGGTCGGCTCGTCCGCGATCAGCAGCATCGGGCGGTTGACGAAGGCGCGGGCGATGGCCACACGCTGCTGCTCACCACCGGAGAGCTCACCGGGCATCCGCTCCTCCTTGCCGCCGAGGCCGACGAGGTCGAGGACCTGCGGCACGGCCTTGCGGATCTCGCCGCGCGGCTTGCCGATGACCTCCTGCGCGAAGGCCACGTTCTCCGCGACCGTCTTGTTGGGCAGCAGGCGGAAGTCCTGGAAGACCGTCCCCAGCTGGCGGCGCATCTGCGGCACCTTCCAGTTGGACAGCCGCGCGAGGTCCTTGCCGAGCACATGGACCATGCCCGTGCTGGCGCGCTCCTCGCGCAGGATCAGTCGCATGAAGGTCGACTTGCCGGAGCCGGAGGACCCCACCAGGAAGACGAACTCACCCTTCTCGATGTCAAGAGAGACATCGCGCAGAGCCGGTCGGGTCTGCTTCGGGTAGGTCTTGGAGACGTTGTCGAATCGGATCACGGATGCACCACGGTCGGCCGGGAGTAGGTGAGCGTGACCATACGCGAACCGGGCTCACGCGTGCAGGCGGCGTCCGGCAATGGGTGGTATGTGGCGAATCGCCCCGCGGTACGAAACGGGTCGTGCCGGACCTTGTCCGGCGGGCCGCGCCGAAATCGCCGCGAGCTGGCACAGTGGAGGGGGGAACGGTTGCGTTTCCGTGAGCGTTGTGCGGAGAGACAGCAGGCAAGCGGCTCCGCCGCGCGGGAGGAGGAATGCGCATGACCTATGACCGACTGGTGTGCGCGAACTGCGCGGCGCCCGTGAGCGAGGGCCGTTGCCGCGTCTGCCGTGCCGTGCGGCAGCAGATGCTGGAGGAGCAGGGCCAGGGCCCGCTGGCCGGGATGAGCCCGGCGATGCTGATCGCCCTGATGGTGGTGTTGCTGGCGGCGCTCGCGCTGCTGGCGCAGGTGGCCTGATCAGGTCCGCGCGGCCTCGGGGCCGCCCCTCACCGCCCCGTCGGGGCTCACAGACGTATGCGTAAGGCCGCCTGAGCGGTCCGGGCGCGCAGAAGGGCCCGGGAGGCGTCGTACGCCCTCCCGGGCCCTTCGTCATGCCGTGCTGCGCCGCGTACGGGCCTGATCCGCGCCCGCTACGCGCCCGGCAGGGTCCGTCACGGTCCGCGGCGGACGCCGCCGCGGACCCGGTCGCCGGACCTAGGCGACCGTGCGGCCGCCGCCGACCAGACGCGGCAGAATACGGAAGCCGATGCCGCCCGCGATCATCGTCGCGGCGCCGATGACCAGGAAGGTCGTCTCGGCCGCACCGGTCTCGGCGAGCTCTTCCTTGCCCTTGCTCTGCTCGACCGGCTTGTTGCCGACACTGTCGGTGTCGGTGTTGTCGGTGCACTCGGCACCGTCCAGGTCGACGGTGCAGCCGGCGTCGTCGCCACCGGTGGTGGAACCACCGGTCGCGCTGCTGCCGCCCTGGTCGCCGCCGGTGGAGCCGTTGGAGCCGTTGGAACCCGAGGTCCCGTTGGTGCCCGAGGTGCTGGTCTCGCCGGTGGTCTCACCCGTGGTGGTCTCACCCGTCGTCGAGGTCTCACCGGTGGTGGAGGTCTCGCCGGTGGTCTCACCGGTCGTGGTCTCACCGGTGGTCTCGCCCGTGGTGGTCTCACCCGTGGTGGAGGTCTCGCCGGTGGTCTCACCGGTCGTGGTCTCGCCCGTGGTGGTCTCACCGGTGGTCTCGCCCGTGGTGGTCTGCCCCTCGTCGACGCCGCCGGGGCCGCCGCCTCCGATGAGCTCACCGATGAGACCCTCGTCCTCGGTCTGGTCCTGGGTGGTGACCGTGGACTGCTCGCCGGAACCGTCAAGGTCCAGCGCCTGCGCCGCGCCGGCCGCAGTCAGCGAGGCACCCGCGGCAATGACCGCACCAGCGGCTATCCGCGCGACGCGCACACGCGTCTTCTTCGTCATCTGTTGCTACCCCCAGTAGCTGAATCTCGTCATGGAGCAGCGGTATGCGGGCCGTGGACCCTGGGGGTATCGCTCTCGGCAAGGCCACGTCGTGCCGTGGTCACCCCGCCCGCCCCCCGCTTCGCACCCGTCCCAGACATACGCACGCTGCTCTAGCACCCTGGCCAGAGTTAAGGATTACGTCAAGGCCGTTCCGTGCACTAGGCACCGATATGAGGGGTGTTGACGGCTATTCGGAAGCGCGACTGTGACGCATCGGGCACAGATCCTCCCCAACGCAGGAGGGCCCGGACAGAAACTGTCCGGGCCCAACCTCCGTACCGCTGAAGCTACTTCTCCCGCTGCTTGCGCCAGCGGATGCCCGCCTCGACGAAGCCGTCGATCTCGCCGTTGAAGACCGCTTCGGGGTTGCCCATCTCGAACTCCGTACGCAGGTCCTTGACCATCTGGTACGGGTGGAGGACGTACGAACGCATCTGGTTGCCCCAGGAGTTGCCGCCGTCGCCCTTGAGCGCGTTCATCTTGGCCTGCTCCTCCTGGCGGCGGCGCTCCAGGAGCTTCGCCTGGAGGACGTTCATCGCGGACGCCTTGTTCTGGATCTGCGAGCGCTCGTTCTGGCAGGAGACGACGATGCCGGTGGGCAGGTGGGTCAGACGGACCGCGGAGTCCGTGGTGTTGACGCCCTGTCCGCCGGGGCCCGAGGAGCGGTACACGTCCACGCGCAGCTCGGACTCGTCGATCTCGATGTGGTCGGTCTGCTCGACGACCGGGAGCACCTCGACGCCCGCGAAGGACGTCTGGCGGCGGCCCTGGTTGTCGAAGGGCGAGATGCGGACCAGCCGGTGGGTGCCCTGCTCGACGGAGAGGGTGCCGTAGGCGTACGGGACCTGGACGGCGAAGGTGGTCGACTTGATGCCGGCCTCTTCGGCGTACGCCGTCTCGTAGACCTCGGTCTTGTAGCTGTGCTGCTCGGCCCAGCGGAGATACATGCGCTGGAGCTTCTCCGCGAAGTCGGCGGCGTCGACGCCGCCGGCCTCGGCGCGGATGGTCACCAGGGCCTCGCGCGCGTCGTACTCGCCGGAGAGGAGCGTGCGGACCTCCATCTCGTCCAGCGCCTTCTTCACCGACTCCAGCTCGGCCTCGGCCTCCGCCTGCGCGTCGGCGTCGCCCTCGGCCTCGGCGAGCTCGAAGAGGACTTCGAGGTCGTCGATGCGGCCGCGCAGGGCCTCGGCCTTGCGGACCTCGGCCTGGAGGTGCGAAAGCTTGCTGGTGATCTTCTGGGCCGCGTCCGGGTCGTCCCAGAGGGACGGCGCCGCTGCCTGCTCCTCGAGCGCGGCGATGTCCGCCCTCAGCGCATCCAGGTCCAGGACGGCCTCGATCGACCCCATGGTCGAGGAGAGGGACTTCAGCTCTTCGGAAATATCGACGACTGCCACGGGTCCAGCGTAACGGCTGGGCGGATGAAGCTTGCCCTCACCCGGGAACCGGCCCGGGAAAGGGGTGCGCCCACCGTGCGCTCACGGGGTCGCCGGGGCCGAGTTCTCGCTGTCCTGGGGCGCCCCGTCCCCGTCGTCGCCTCCGGTGGCCAGCCAGCCGCCGACCGCGACGGCCGCGCAGAGCAGCACGGCCGCGGCGCCCAGGGTGATGCGGCGCTTGCGGACGGACGCCGCCTTGTTACGGGCGGAGCCGGGCCGGGGCTTTCCCGGGGCGCGGGGGGCGCGGGCCGTGCCGAGGGGGCCGCCCGCCAGCTCGTCCGGGGCCGGGACGCGCATGCTCGTGTGGGTGTCCCGGTTGGAGTCGGGGGCGGAGCCGGGCACCAGCGGGACCGCGCCGCGGCGGCGGGGCTCGTCGGCGGCCGGGGTGTACTGCTGCTCGTCGTAGCCCGGGGCCTGCTCGCTCTCCTCCGGGCCCGGCTCGTCCACCTCCAGCGGCGGTATCCCCGCCAGCAGGGGCAGCAGGTCGCGCAACCGTACGGCCAGCTCCGAGGCGCGCAGCCGGGAGGCGGGGGCCTTGGCCAGGCACTGGACCAGGAGCTGCCAGAGCTCCTCGGGGATGCCGGGGAGCGGGACGACGGTCTCGGTGACATGGCGGCGCAGGACCGCGCCGGGGTGGCCGCCGCCGAAGGGCGTGAACCCGGCGAGCAGCTCGTACAGCACGGTCGCCAGGGCGTAGATGTCGACGGCGGCGCGGGGCGGGAGGCCCTCGACGATCTCGGGCGCCAGATAGTCCGGCGTGCCGATGATCTTCGTGGCCTTGGTGCGGCGCGGGGTGTCGATCAGCTTGGCGACGCCGAAGTCGGTGAGCAGGGCGGGGTGGGCGCCGCCGGGGCCGAGCGGGCCCTCCATGTCGAGCAGGATGTTCTCCGGCTTGACGTCCCGGTGGACGATCTGGGCCTTGTGCGCGGCGGCCAGCCCGTCGGCGACGTCCGCGATGATCGCGACGGCGGCCTCGGGGGCGAGGCGGCGCTCGCGGTCCAGGCGGGTGCGCAGGTCGGTGCCGCGTACGAGGGTCATGACCAGCGCCAGGTCGTTGCCGTCCACGACGAGGTCCCGGACGGCGACCACGTGCGGGTGGTCGAGTCCGAGCAGGGCGGTGCGTTCCTGTACGAAGCGGCCCACGAGCTCCTGGTCGGACGCGAGGTCCTCACGGAGCAGCTTGATGGCGACCGGGCCCTCGGGCCCTTCGCCGAGCCATACCGTGCCGGCGCTGCCGCGCCCCAGGATCTGGTGGGCCGTGTACCGGCTGCCGATATTCCGTGCCAAGACTGCTCCCTCAGCGGCTGGCGGTGGACCCCCGGTCGACAAAGTTACGCGGCGTTCGGGGTGTCACGCGCCCAGGATGGCACCGACCTCGGCTTCTCCGGGCGGAATGGGCCCGGAGAAGTCGACAAAGAGACAGTTTTGCAGGTCAGGACATGGTTGCGGGCCGGGCCGCGGCCGGTCCTCCGGCGTACGGGTCAGGCCCCGCCCGAGCCTCCGGCGCTGTCGCCGAGCTTGGAGAACCAGTCGGTGACCGTGCCGATCGCGTCGCCGATCGCTTCCCAGTAGCCCTTGCCCTGGGCAACCCAGTCCTGGAGCGGGGTCAGCTCCCAGATCAGCCAGCCGGCGACGACCAGGAGCACCAGGGTGAACAGACAGCCCTTGAGGCAGCCGAGCCCGGGGATGCGCATCGGGTTGGCGCTGCGCTGGCGCGGCGGACGCGGCTCGCGCGGCGGCCGGGCGGCCGGCTGCTGGGGCTGCGGGGGCGCGTACTGCTGCCGCTGGGGCTGCTGCGGCTGCTGGTAGCGCTGCGGCTGTTGCTGCTGCTGGTATGGGTACTGCTGCTGGAGCGGCTGCTGCCTGCGCTGCACGGGCTGCTGCTGCCGCTGGGGAGGCTGCTGCGGCGGCTGCTGGCGCTGGGGGCGGCGGCGCAGCGGGTCCTGGCTCGGGTCCAGGTACTGCACCTGGGTCTGCTCGTTGCGGTCACGGGCCGCCTGGAGCTGCGACTGCCAGGGGTGCGGGCCGTCCGGCTGCGGCGGCCCGTCGGGGCGCTGCGGCACGGGCGGCATGACGGCGGTCGGGTCGGCGTGGCCCTGGTTGCCACCCTGGCCCTGTCCCCCGGGGCCGGTCTGCGGGAGCACGCTGGTGGCCGCGGCGGGGTCGTAGGAGCCCGCGTTGCTCGGCAGGACCTGCGTGGGGTCGGCCGCGCCCGGGGTGTCCGGGACGGCCGTGGGCGCCGGGTCGGGGGCGAGCAGGGCGCCCACGCCTTCGGCGGCGGCGATCTGGGCGGAGTTCGCGTGGACGCCGATGCCGGAGGCGACCGTACGCAGACCACGGGCCAGGTTCTCGGCGCTGGGCCGCTGGTCCGGGTCCTTGCGCAGGCAGCGCTCGATGACCGTCCACAGCGGGTCGGGGACGGTGGAGGGCCGGCGGGGCTCCTCGCTGAGGTGCCGGTGCAGGACTTCGAGGGCGGTGCCCCCGGCGAACGGCGGACGGCCGGTGACCAGCTCGTACAGCAGGATGCCCGCGCCGTAGATGTCGACGGCGGAGGTCTGCGGGCGTCCCTCGGCGGACTCCGGCGCCACATAGGCGGGCGTGCCGACGAACTCGTGAGTCCGGGTAAGACCCGGGGAGTCGGCGAGCCGCGCGATGCCGAAGTCGGTGAGCATCGGGGTCATGCCGCCGTCACGCTCGTCGAGGAGCACGTTGGCGGGCTTGAGGTCGCGGTGGACGACGCCGTCGGCGTGGCTGGCGGCGAGCGCGTCCGCGATCTGCGCGGTGAGCAGGGCGGCGGCGACCGGGGTGAGCGGGCCGTTCTCACGGAGGTAGCGGTGCAGGTCGGGGCCGTCGATCAGGTCCATGACCAGGGCGAGGAGATCGCCCTCGACGACGAGGTCCCGGGTGCGCACGATGTTCGGGTGCGTGAGCCGCAGCAGGACCGAGCGCTCCCGCAGGAACCGCATCACCACGTCGGCGTCGTTGGCCAGCTCCTCCTTGAGGACCTTGATGGCCACGGTCTCGCCGGGCTGACCCGCGACGGCCGCCTCGGCGCCCGCGGTCTCCCGCTGGCGGGCTCGCCAGACGGTGCCCGTGGCACCGCGCCCGAGCGGCTCCTCGAGCAGGTACTTGCTGCCTACAGGCCGCACGTCATGCGCTCCCTGCTGATCGTGGTGCTTGCGGACCCCGGGGGGTGTCGTACCGCTGGGCCCGCCCGAATGTTCCGGCCCACTGTAATGCCGCCGAACGGGGCACCGGGGGCTCGCGTTTCGAGGGAAGACGCGAAGACCCGGCGGAAGGTTGCCGCACAGCTGATCACAGGCCGGTCGGACGTTCGGTGATCCGGTGCGGCTTTTCGCCCGGCGTACGGCAGATAACTCCCGCCAAACCCTCCGAGCGGCGGGATTCGGACGCAAGCAGGCACTTTTGCGCCCACAGCCGACCATTCAAGATCATTTAAAGGTGACCGCCGGGCGTGTTGTCAGTGGCAGGTGCGAGGATGCCTCCAGCACGGACCTGCGGGCTCGGAGTCCCACGGTCCGTGACGACCTGTACGGACGACGTGTCCGTGCCGGGTGGGGGGAATCACAGGGCGTTTCCCCTGCCGGGCACCCCCGCGCAGAAGGGACCGCCCACGGCGATGCAGATCCGGCTGACCGTCCTCGCGCCGCGCAGCGGCCAGACCCCGGCGCGCTCCTGCGACGTGCTCGTGACCGCCCCCGCCGGGACGGCGCTGGCCGCCGTGGCCTCCCAGCTGGCCGCCGCCGTGTCGGGGCCCGAGAGCTCCCAGAGCGGCGGGGCGGTCGTGCTCTTCGCCGGGCGGGACCGGCTGGACGGGCACCGCATCGCGCTGGGTGAGCCGCCCCTGGTGGACGGCGCGGTCCTCTCGCTCCAGGTCCCCGGCGACGACGAGGCGACGGACGACGCCGTTCCGGCCCAGCTCCATGTGGTCGCGGGCCCCGACGCGGGCGGCGTCCATCTGCTGCACGGCGGGCAGATCCGGATCGGCCGCTCCGCCGACGCGGACGTCCCGCTGGACGACCCGGACGTCTCGCGGCTGCACTGCGCGGTGACGGTCTCGGACGACGGCCGGGTCTCGGTCGCCGACCTCGGTTCGACGAACGGCACCGCACTGGACGGCGTCGAGGTCCGCGAGCGGCCGGTCCGCCTCGCTCCCGGCGCGCTGCTGCGGCTCGGCGAATCAACGCTCCGCCTCACTTCGGGCTCCCGTCCGGCGACGCTGCCGACGGCCCCGGACGGCGAGGGGCACCTGCGGGTGACCCGCGCCGAGACGGGGGCGGCCGCCCCGGGACAGGGCACCGGTGCGCCGTTCGCCGCGCGCACCCCCGACCGCGGCGGCCAGGGCCCCGGCCAGGCGTACGGCGCGCCCGCCGCCGCCTCGTTCGCCTCCCCCGGGGTGTACGGGGACCCGGAGTCGTCCCCCGACGAAGCCTCCTGGCCGGAGCACACCGAGGCCGGCCCCGGCGCGTACGAGGGCGAGGGCGCCCACGCCCGCGGCGAGGAGGCCGCCGCGGCCCCGGCGCCCCGGCGCGGCATAGGAGCCTGGGCGAGGCGGCTCAAAGGCGGCGCGAAGGGCGAGCCCGCAGCGGGCGCGAAGGGCGGGTCCGGAGCCGCTTACGGGGAGCGGGCCGACGCGTACGGGTCTGCCCGCACCCCGGCCGGTCCGGGCTCCCGGGCGGCGCACGGATCGTCGTCGTACGGAACCGGGGCGTACGACTCCGGGACGCAGGGGTCCTCTCCGTACGGCTCCGAGGCCTACGGCTCCGACGCCTACGGAACCGGTACGTACGGCTCCGGGGCGCACGGTTCCGGCGAGCCCGGTTCCGGCGTACGCGGTTCCGGCGGGCACGACTCCGGGGCACGCGGTTCCGGCCGCCCGGGCGGGTCCGGCGATCCGGCCGGCGGCCCGTCGGGGGCCGGGCACCTCGCCTCACCGGCCTCCCCCGGCTCCCCCTTCTCCGCGCTGCCCTCCGCCCCCGAGGGCACCTGGCCGGACCCCGCGGCCGTGCTGCTGACCGCGCTCGGCCCGGGGCCACGGCTCTGGGAGCGCCACCCGGCCCACCCGGAGGCCCTGGTGGTGCGGCTCGGCACGACCGACCGGGCCGAGGTGCCCTCCGTGCCGGTGACCGTGGGGCTGCGGGAGGCCGGTTCGCTCGGGCTCGCCGGTCCGCGCGCCCGGCTGGCGGGTCTGGCCCGGGCGACGGTGGCGCAGCTCGCCGCGCTGCACTCCCCGTTCGACCTGGAGATCGTCCTGATCTCCACGGACCGTTCCCGCACGCTGGAGGAGCGGCGGCGCGAGTGGTCCTGGCTGGGGTGGCTGCCGCATCTGCGCCCGACGCACGGGCAGGACTGCCGGCTGCTCCTCGCCTACGACCGTGAGCAGGCGGAGGTCCGTGCGGCCGAGCTGGTGCGCCGTCTCGACGAGGGCCCCCTCGGTCCCGGCTGGCCGCATCTGGACCGGGCCGCGGTGGCCGAGGCCGCCCGCGCCCATACGGGCCCGCACACGGTGGTCGTCCTGGACGGCGACCCGGGCACGGCGTTCCTGCGCGAGACCACGGCACGGCTGGCCGGGGCGGGTGCGGCCGCCGGGATCCATCTGATCTGCCTGGCCGAGACCCCCGCCGCCTCCCCCACCTCGCCGGTGGCCGCGACGTACGAGGACGCCTGCCGCAGCTCCATCGCCTTCCGGGAGTGCGGGGCCGTCGCGATACTGAGCGGCGACGTGGCCACGGCGTTGCGCCTGCTGCGTACGGCGGGTGGGCAGGCCGCGGGGCACGGGACGGTGGCCGCGGTGGACGCGGTGTCGGCGGCCTGGGCCGAGCGGTTCGGGCGGGCACTCGCGCCGCTGCGCGAGGAGGGCTCGGCCGCGCTGGCGGGCCGCCCGACGACCGCGGCGCTGCCGCCGTCCGCCCGGCTGCTGGACGAGCTGGGTCTTGCCCGCGCCACTCCGGCGTCGCTGATGGCCCGCTGGGCGTCCACGGCGGAGGCCCAGCCGGGCGCTTCGGTGCCCCGGGCTGCCGCCGCGCCCCCGCCCCGCGCCGACCTGGACAGCCCCAACTCCGGGCGCACCCTCAGCGCGGGACCACGTGTCGGCCCCCAGCGCACGGCGGCCTCCCCGCACCACGACTCCGGCCGCACGCCGTACCCGGCCGCGGGCGCCCCCGACCCGGAGCGCACCCCGTATCCCCCGCTGGAGGCCCACGACTCGGGCCGCACGCCGTACCCGCCCCTGGACGCACGGGACTCCGGCCGCACGCCGTACCCCTCGCCGGACGCCCGCGACTCGGGCCGCACGCCCTACCCGGGCACCCGCTCCGACGCGGACCGCACCCCGTATCCGCCGCTGGACTCCCGCGATTCCGGCCGTACTCCGTATCCCCCGCTCGACACCCGCGACCCCGGCCGCACGCCCTACCCGCCCCTCGGCACCCGCGACTCCGAGCGCACGCCCTACCTGGGCGCCCAGCGCTCCGCGTCGGAGCCCGACGCCGAAACCCGGGAGCGAGGGGACACCACCGCGTCCACGGCCGGCTCTGGCGGGGCCGCCCCCGCCCACACCGGCCGGCCCGTCCTCGTGCTCGGGGCCGGACCCCGCGGCCCCCTCAGCGTCGATCTCGCCGACGAGGGCCCGCATCTGCTGATCGAGGGGCCCCCGGGCAGCGGCCGCACCGAACTGCTCCGGGCCGTCGCCGCCTCGCTCGCCTCCGCGGCCCGGCCCGATCGGCTCGGCATCCTCCTCGTCGACGGCTCCGGCGGCGAACAGGGCGAGCGCGGCGAGGGCCTGCTCCCCTGTACGGAGCTGCCGCATGTCTTCGCCCATCTCGTGGCGTCCGACCCGGTCCGGATGCGGGAGTTCGCGCAGGCCCTCGGCGGCGAGCTGAAGCGGCGCGCCGAGCTGCTCGGCGAGCTGGACTTCGCGACCTGGCACGAGCGGTACGGGCAGCAGCAGGCCCAGCAGGAGGCCGCCCCCCGCATCGTGGGCCAGCGGCCGCCGAGCGGTGCCGCTGGCCGGGGCGATCTGGACTCCCCGGCCAGCGGCACCCTGCGGCTGCGCCCGGCCGCCGCCCGGTCCGCGGACCCGGGACCTTCCCCGCTGCCCCGACTCGTCGTCCTCGCCGACGACTTCGACGCGCTGGTCGCCCCGGCGCTCGGCTCCCCCGGCCGGCCCGCCGCCGGTTCGGTGGTGCGGGCGCTGGAGGCGGTGGCCCGGGACGGCGGACGGCTCGGGGTGCATCTGGTCGCCACCTCCGCGCGCCCCGACCGCACCGAGGACACCGAGCTGGCCCGGGGCGCCCGGCTGCGCATCGTGCTGGACGCCCCGGTACTGCCGCCGTCCCCGGACGAACCGGCCCCGGGCCGGGGCAGGCTGGGGCATCCGGACGGCCGGGTGACGCCGTTCCAGGGCGGCAGGGTCACCGGGCGCATCCCGCGTACGGCGACGCTCCGGCCGACGGTCGTCCCGCTGGAGTGGGAGCGGATGGGCGATCCGCCGACCCGGCGCCCGGTCCGGGAGCTGGGCAACGGGCCGACCGACCTCGCGCTGCTCGCCAGTGCCTTGGAGCGCGCGGCCCGTTCGGTGAACGCCGAACGGCTGCCCGCCCTGGTGCCGTTCACGGCCTGACACCGAACCCGGGAGAACCGCTCCTACCCCTGCCCCGGCAGGCTTCCGACATGCCCTGACATGACGTCACGAGGCCATCACGATCAGCACGTCGAGGCCTCCGGCGGTATTGCGGGGCCCGTGCACCGGGCGTAGGACTGTGCGCACGGACGACGTGGTCCGGGCATGCGACGTGGCCGGGCGCGCAGGGAAGAAACGGGGCAGGAATGCGCACAACCTTCTCGATACGCAGGACCGCGGTCGTGTT
Source organism: Streptomyces globisporus C-1027 (assembly GCF_000261345.2). NCBI lineage: Bacteria > Bacillati > Actinomycetota > Actinomycetes > Kitasatosporales > Streptomycetaceae > Streptomyces > Streptomyces globisporus. The sequence continues at coordinate 2,959,380 of NZ_CP013738.1, forward strand.
CGCGGCGGTCGGCGCTCTGGCGCTCACCGGCTGCGGGGGCGACGGCGACGGCAAGAAGGAGTCGGGCGACGGCACTGGCAAGGGCACGGACAGCGCGTCCACGGTCGACCTGCCGAAGCTGGACGGAGAGAAGGTCTCCGTCGCCGCGGTCTGGACCGGGCCCGAGCAGGCCAACTTCACCAAGGTGCTGGACGAGTTCGAGAAGCGCACGGGCGCGGACGTCACGTTCGTCCCGGCGCAGGACCCGATCATCAACTTCCTGGGCACCAAGATCGCGGGCAAGCAGCCGCCGGACGTGGCGATGATCCCGCAGGTCGGCGCGATCCAGCAGGCGGCCGCGAAGAAGTGGGCCAAGCCGGTCGGCGCCGAGGCGAAGGCCCAGCTCGACAAGAACTACGCCAAGGTCTGGCAGGACCTCGGCGCGGTCGACGGCACCCAGTACGGGGTGTATTTCAAGGCCGCCAACAAGTCCCTGATCTGGTACAACGCCGCCGCGTTCGACAACGCGGGGGCGAGCGAGCCGAAGACCTGGAAGGACTTCCTGACCACCGCCGAGACGGTGGGCGCCTCCGGCGTCACCCCGGTCTCGGTGGGCGGCGCGGACGGCTGGACGCTGACCGACTGGTTCGAGAACGTCTACCTCTCGCAGGCGGGCCCGGAGAAGTACGACCAGCTGGCGAAGCACGAGATCCCGTGGACCGACCCGTCCGTGAAGGACGCGCTGACCACGCTGGCCGAGCTGTTCGGGAAGCCGGAGCTGATCGCGGGCGGGGCGGACGGGGCGCTCCAGACGGAGTTCCCGGCCTCGGTGACGCAGACCTTCACCGGGGGCGACCAGCCCAAGGGCGCGATGGTCTTCGAGGGTGACTTCGTCGCCATCAACATCGCGCAGACCGAGGCGGAGATCGGTACGGACGCCAAGGTGTTCCCGTTCCCGGCGGTCGGTGCGGACTCGCCCGTGGTGACCGGCGGCGACGCGGCGGTGGCGCTGAAGGACAGCAAGGGCGCGCAGGCGCTGCTGACCTGGCTGGCGTCGGCGGACGCGGCGAAGATCTGGGCCGAGGCGGGCGGGTTCATCTCCCCGAACAAGGGCCTGGACCTGAAGGCGTACCCGAACGACGTGCAGCGCACGATGGCGCAGGCGCTGATCGACGCGGGTGACGACGTCCGGTTCGACATGTCGGACCAGGCCCCGCAGTCGTTCGGCGGGACGCCGGGGGCGGGCGAGTGGAAGATCCTCCAGGACTTCCTGAAGGACCCGAAGGACATCGCGGGGACCCAGAAGAAACTGGAGTCCGAAGCGGTCAAGGCGTACAAGAGCTGACGGCGTGACGACAGCGACCGCGGGGGGCGCCGGTGCGGCGCCCCCCGCCGACGACACGAGTCCGAGCCCGTCCCCCGACCCGAAGAAGCCCGGCCGGAGCGTGACCGGCACCCGCAGGGCCGTCGCGGCGGTGTTCCTGCTGCCCGCGCTGGTGCTGCTCGGTGCGCTGGTGCTCTACCCGATCGGGTATTCGGTCTACCGGTCGTTCTTCGACCAGGCCGGTACGGGCTTCGCCGGGTTCGACAACTACACCGCTCTGTTCACCGACGACACGATCCTCACGGCGGTGAAGAACAACGCGATCTGGGTGGTCTTCGCCCCGACGGTCGCCACCGCGCTGGGGCTGATCTTCGCGGTGCTGACCGAACGGATCCGCTGGGGCACCGCGTTCAAGCTGATCGTCTTCATGCCGATGGCGATCTCGATGCTGGCGGCGGGCATCATCTTCCGGCTGGTGTACGACCAGGCTCCCGAGCGCGGGGTCGCCAACGCGGTGGCGGTGAGCGTGCACGACACGTTCAACGAGTCCGCGGGCTACCCGAAGGCCCGCCCGCTGCCCGTCCACCCCCTGGAGAAGGCGGCCGGCGGGACGTTCGTGTCCAAGGAGCCGATCCGGGCGGGCGAGCCGCTGCGGGTGCCGCTGGTCGGTGTGGCCCCGGCGAAGATGCCGGGCGACGCACGGCCGGCCGAGGGCGCGCCTGCGGCCTCCGGGGGCAAGATCTCCGGCACGGCCTGGCTGGACTTCACCCGGGGTGGCGGCGGGAAGCCGAACGTCGTCGACCCGAAGGAACTGGGGCTCAAGGGCCTCAAGATCGAGGCGGTGAAGGACGGCAAGGTCGTCGCCACCGCCACAGCGGGAGCGGACGGGGTGTTCACCCTGCCCGCCTCCGCCGACGGGGCCCAACTGCGGCTGCCCGCAGACAACTTCCGCGAGCCGTACAACGGCGTCGACTGGCTCGGCCCGTCCCTCGTGACGCCCGGGATCATCGGCAGCTACGTGTGGATGTGGGCCGGGTTCGCGATGGTCCTGATCGCCGCCGGTCTCGCCGGTCTGCCGCGCGAACTGCTGGAGGCGGCCCGGGTGGACGGGGCCAACGAGTGGCAGGTGTTCCGCCGGATCACGGTGCCGATGCTGGCACCGGTGCTCGCGGTGGTCCTGGTGACGCTGATGATCAACGTGCTGAAGGTCTTCGACCTGGTGTTCATCATCGCGCCGGGCTCCTCCCAGGACGACGCGAACGTCCTGGCGCTCCAGCTGTACCGGTCCTCGTTCGGCACGGACGCGGACCTGGGGATCGGCAGCGCGATCGCGGTGCTTCTGCTGCTGCTGGTGATCCCGGTGATGCTGGTCAACATCCGCCGGATCCGGAAGGAGGGACGGCGATGAGCAGCGCACCGGAGAAGAACAGCGCACCGGACGTGAACACCGCCCGTATCGGCCGCCAGAAGGCGGTCTCCCGGAAGACGGGCGGCACCCCTGAAGCGCCCAAGGCCGAGCAGTCCCTCGGAGCCAGGATCGCCGCCCGCGCGGGCGGCGGGGTGATGCGGGTCTTCCTGGTCCTGGTCGCCCTGTTCTGGCTGATGCCCACGATCGGTCTGCTGCTGTCCTCGCTGCGCGGTCCGCAGGACATCGCGGCGACCGGCTGGTGGAAGATCTTCACCACCCCGTCCGAACTGACCTTCGACAACTACCAGCGGCTGCTGGACAATGCGACGATCACCGGCTCGCTCGGCAGCACCATCATGATCACCGTGCCGTCCACGGTGCTGGTCGTACTGATCGGTTCGTTCGCCGGATACGCCTTCGCCTGGATGGAGTTCCCCGGCCGGGACTGGCTGTTCCTGCTGGTCGTCGGGTTGCTCGTGGTGCCGGTGCAGGTCGCGCTGATCCCGGTCTCCGAACTGTTCGGCACCATCGGGATCTTCGAGACGACGCTTGGGGTGGTGCTGTTCCACACGGCGTTCGGCCTGCCGTTCGCGATCTTCCTGCTGCGGAACTTCTTCGCGGAGATCCCCCGCGAACTGCTGGAGGCCGCCCGGCTCGACGGCGCGGGCGAGATCCGGCTCTTCACCCGGGTCGTGATGCCGCTGGGCGGCCCGGCGATCGCCTCGCTCGGGATCTTCCAGTTCCTGTGGGTGTGGAACGACATGCTGGTCGCGCTGATCTTCGCGGACTCCGAGTCGCCGCCGATCACCGTGGCGCTCCAGCAGCAGGTACGCCAGTTCGGCAACAACATCGATGTACTCGCGCCCGGCGCGTTCGTGTCGATGGTGATCCCGCTGGCGGTGTTCTTCGCCTTCCAGCGGCAGTTCGTCTCCGGCGTGATGGCGGGCGCGGTCAAGTAGCCCGGCCGGTCGAACAGCCCTGACAGCACAGACGTACGGCTGTACGTCAACACGGAGCGGCCCGGTTCCCCGGAACCGGGCCGCTTCGGCGTCCGCGTCCCCCGATTGCCACGTCCGGCGTAACCCTGTCATTCCATCCGACGTTTGCGCTCTGCCTGGATTTCCGCGAACGATCGACCCATGGATGTGTAGTGCCCCGGTTCTCCGTCATCGTGCCCGCATTCCGGGTCCAGGCGTATCTGCACGCGTGTCTGGATTCCGTGCTGGCCCAGTCCTTCAAGGACTACGAGATCATCGTGATCGACGACTGCTCCCCCGACGCCTGCGGACCGATCGCCGACGAGTACGCCCGCCGGGACCACCGCGTCACCGCACTGCACCTGCCCCGCAACATCGGCCTCGGCCCGGCCCGCAACGCCGGGATGGGCCGCGCGGCCGGCGACTACCTGATCTTCCTCGACGGCGACGACACCCTGCTGCCGGACGCCCTCCAGACCATCGCCGACCGGATCGACACGACCGGCGAGCCCGACGTCCTGATGTACGACTACGCCCGTACGTACTGGACGGGCCGCAGCGTCCGCAACGTCCTGGCCGCCCATCTCGACGAGAACGGCCCCGAGCGCTTCCGCCTCACCGACCGCCCCGAGCTGCTGCAACTCCTCATGGTCGTCTGGAACAAGGCGTACCGCCGCGCGTTCGTCGAGGCCGAGGGGTTCACCTTCCCGCCCGGCTACTACGAGGACACCCCCTGGACCTACCCGGTCCTCATGTCGGCCGATTCGATCGCGGTGCTCGACGCGGTGTGCGTCTCCTACCGGCAGCGGCGGCGCGGCAACATCCTCTCCACCACCAGCGAGAAGCACTTCGACGTCTTCGACCAGTACGACCGGGTCTTCGCGTTCATCGACTCCCACCCCGAACTCGCCCTGTGGCGGCCGGTGATGTTCCGCCGCATGCTGGACCACTTCTCGGCGCTGTTCGCCTCCCGGGACCGGCTGCCGCTGCACAGCCGCGCCGCGTTCTTCCGCCGGGCGACCGCCTCCTGCCGCCGCTACCACGCCCCCGGTGCCCCGGCCCCCCGCCGTGCGCTGCTGCGGCACGGCCTGATGCACCTCGGCGCGCGGCGCACCTACCGGGCCCTGTCGGAGGCACAGCGCCTCGGCGGCCGGCTGCGGAAAGGAGCGGCGGCCCTGCGCCGGGCGGTGCGGGGCGCGGCCCTGCGGGCGCACTACCGCATCCAGGTGCGGCTGCCGCTGCGCACCCGGGACGCGGTGTTCACGACACGGGGCGGCGGCGGGTACGGGGGCAGCCCGGCGGCGATCGAGGCGAAGGTCCGCGAGCTGGTCCCGGGGCTGCGGACGGCCTGGATCTGCCGCCCCGTCGACGCCCACACCGTGCCGACCGGCGCCCGGCATATCGCGCCCGGCACCTTCGCCCACCGGACCGCGCTGGCCCGCTCGGCATATCTGGTGAACGACGGCTCCTTCGACCGGGGGCTGGTCAAGCGGCGGGGCCAGATCCTGCTGCAGACGCACGAGGGCACGCCGCTGCGGACCGTGGGCACCGATCTGCTGGACCGGCCCGCCGCCGCCCGCGGCACGGACTTCGACGAGCTGCTGCGCCAGGTCGACACCTGGGACTTCTCCCTCTCGGCCAACCCGCACTCGACCCTCGTACGGGAACGGGCCTATCCGTCCGCGTACACGACGCTGGAGTACGGCTCGCCGCGCAACGACGTCTACCACCGCGCCGGTCCGGCCGATGTGGCGCGGCTGCGCGAGACGCTGGGCATCCCCGAGGGCAGCACGGCCTTGCTGTACGCCCCCGTCCCCCGCGACTACCGGCGGGTCCAGCGGCCCTCCCTCGACCTGGAGCGGCTGGTCCGGGTCCTGGGCCCGCAGTTCGTGATCCTCGCCCGGGCACCGCGTCCCGCCGGTCCGGGGGGCAGGAGCCGGGCACCGCATCCCCGGATCATCGACGTGAGCGCCCACCGGTCCGCGGAGACGCTGGCACTCGCCTCGGACGCCCTGCTCACCGACTACGCCTCGCTGATGTTCGACTACGTCAACCTGGACCGCCCGGTGGTGCTGCACCTCGACGACATCGAGGCGTACGAGGCGGCCCGGGGCACGTACTTCGACATCACGGCGTTCCCGCCCGGCGTCGTCGCCCGGAGCCAGGACGAGCTGTTCGACATCTTCGCCACGGACCACTGGCGGGGCTCCCGCTCGGCGCAGCTGCGGACCGCGTTCCGGGCCCGGTTCTGTCCGTACGACGACGGGTACGCCGCCGAGCGGGTGGTGCGGAGGGTCTTCCTCGGGCAGACGGACGGGCTGCCCCGGCCGGTGCCGTTCTCGGCCCGCCGGACGCCCGCGGCCCTGCCCGCGCAGGACGGGGCCGGGGCGGCCGTCGGGGGCTGACCCCCGGCCCGTGCACCGGGGTCGGCCCAGCGCCCACCCGGGTCCGCTCAGCGTTCCAGGAACGCGAACAGCTCCTCCCAGCGGCGCAGGGTCTCCGGTTCGGAGAACCGCTGGACGCCGGAGCGGGCCCGCGCGCCCATCGCGTCGCGCAGCCGGGGGTTGCCGGTGAGCCGCAGCAGCCGGTCGGCGAGCGCGGCGACGTCCCCGGCGGGGGCCAGGAGCCCGTCCTCGCCGTCCCGGACGATCTCCCGCACCCCGGGCGCGCAGTCGAAGGCGGCGCACGGCACGCCGCCGGCCATCGCCTCCAGCAGCGCGAGCGGGAAGCCCTCGCCCCGGGAGGACTGGACGAAGACGGAGGCGTCCGCGAGGGCCCGCTCCACGTCGTCGGTGCGGCCCATCCACTCCACGGAGCCGTCGAGGCCGAGGCCCGTGCACTGTGCCTTCAGCGCGGCCTCGTCCTCGCCCGCCCCGTACACGCGCAGCGTCCAGTCGGGGCGGGCGGGGGCGACCAGGGCCCAGGTGTCCAGGAGCAGGTCGATGCCCTTCTGGTCGCTGAGGCGGCCGATGCTCGCGACGGTCTTCGCGGTGCGCGGGGAGGGCACGAGCGGGAGGCGGGAGAGGGCGTTGGGCAGGAAGCCGACGTTGTTCATGCCGTCCCCGGCCCACCGGTCGGCGTCCTCCTCGGTGAGGACGAGCCAGTGGTCGAGGTCCTTGTAGTGGTTCTTGATCCAGCGGTAGCGGTGGCTCGCGCGGGAGTAGTCGTAGGACTCGTGGCTCATCCCGATGACGCGCAGCCCGGTGGTGTCGGCCTCCCCGACCCACTCCATCGCCCAGACCTGGGTGACGATGACGACCGCGCCGGGCCGGGCGGTGGCGAAGAGCTCCGAGAGCCGTCCGACGGCCTGCTTCTTCGCGGCCACCCGGGCGGCCTCCTTGCGCCGGGTGGGGATGCGGAAGCGGTCACGGACGCCGTGGGGTGTCCAGGGGGTCGGGGGGTGGGCGGGGTAGAGGGCGGTGACGGGGTGTTCGGGCTGCCGGGGCAGCGTCATCTTGAGGTCGGAGGCGTGGATGCCGACGGTGTGGACCCGGTGGCCCTGGTCCGCGAAGAGGCGGGCGGTCTGGTGCATCCAGGCGGTGACGCCGCCGAGTTCGTCGGTGCTGTTGGAGACGATGAAGATGTCGCGGCTCATCGGCCGGCCCCCCGGTCGTGGTCGGTGGTGTGGCGGACGCCCCGGGAAGCGGCGGGCCCGAAGACGGCGGCGACGGCGGCGCGGGCCGCGTCGCCCTGGTCGTAGGCGCCGAACCGCTCGGCGAAGGCCCGGCGTCGATCGGCGTACCGGGTGTCGGACTTCTTCAGTTCCACGAGGGCGGCGAACAGTTCGTCCTGGGTCGCGGTCACCGGCCCCGGGGCCTGTTCCCGCAGGTCGAAGTAGCTGCCGCGCTCGGCCGCGTACGCCTCCAGGTCGGGGGCGAACAGCACGACGGGCCGGTCGAGGAGGGCGAAGTCGAACATGATGGAGGAGTAGTCGGTCACCAACACATCGGTGAGGGCCAGGAGTTCGCTGACATCGTGGTGGCGGGAGACGTCGACGACGGTGCCGGGCGGGCAGACCGGCAGCCGGGCCGACTCCAGGTAGTGGGCGCGGACGAGCAGGGTGTGGGTGTCACCGAACCGCTCGGCGAACTCCCGTACGTCCAGCAGGAGTCGGGTCCTGCGCTGCTTTCCGGGGCCGCCCCGGAACGTCGGGGCGTAGAGCACGGTCTTCTTGTGGTCGTCGAGCCCGAGCGCCCCGGCGAGCGGCGGGCGCGGCAGCCTTCCCTCGGTCTCGGCCCGGGTGCGCTCCGCGATCAGGGCGTCGTTGCGCGGGTAGCCGGTGCGCAGGAGCTTTTCCTCGGGCAGCCGGTAGGCGCGGGCGAGAGTGGTCACGTCGCGCTCGGAGCGGACGAGGAAGTGGTCGAAGCGGTCGACGGCCTGCTGGAGCCGTTCGCGCTGCGGGGCGTTCTGGAGCCGTACGCGGGTCTCGTCGAAGCCCATCCGTTTGTACGCGGAGCCGTGCCAGGTCTGGAGGTACGTGGTGTGGCCGGGCTTGCGCAGATGCTGCGGGAAGCCCTGGTTGTCGACCCAGTACTCGGCGCGGGCCAGCGCCCACAGGTAGCGCCAGGACCAGCGGCGTACGAGACGGGCGTCGTCCGGGAATCCGGCCGGGGACGGGTCGTAGGACCAGGTGGCGTGGAGCTTCAGGCCCTGGCGGCGGATCTCCTCGTACAGGGCGCGCGGGCTGTCGCCGTAGCAGGTGCCCATGTGGCTCTCGAAGACGACGGAGCCCCGGCGCACGGGGAGGCGGGTGAGCCAGGTGTTGTAGGCGGGGGCCTTGAAGCCGCGGGAGCGGTAGCGCTCCAGGCGCTTGCGCAGGGCGCGGACGAGGAGCTTGGCCTTGCGGGCGGGCCGGAAGCGGGTGGCGTAGCGGACCAGGCGGTGAGCAGTGCGGGCCGGGCGGCGGCGGGCGGCCAGCCGGAGGGCGAAGTGGTCCTTGAGCGTGATGTAGGGCTCCCAGGTGTCCCCGGCGAGCCGCCCGAGCCGGGGCCGCGCGGCGAAGCGGACCGCTCCGGCCACCTGGTCCTGCGGGGCGAACAGGTCGCTGACGCACCGGACCCCGTCGGCCTCCACGGTCAGCCGCGCGTCCCACGCCGTGTCGCGGACGCCGACGGGGCGCAGGCGGCGCGAGACGTCGGCCCGCGCGCGCCAGGTGATCCCGTTCGCGTCGTGCCGGACCACCTCGGCGGGGAACGCGACGGCGCGCGCCCCGCCCCGGGCCCGGAACTCCAGGGTGGCGGTGAGGGGGGCGCCGGGGCGGGGCCCGGTGGGCCCGGGCAGCACGAGTCGGCCTTCGAGGAGCAGACGGCTCCCGTCGGCGGCGGTGCAGCGGGTGAGCCGGTTCATCAGCCGCATCTCACCGAACCGGCGGTAGTGGTGGCCGAGTTCGGTGATGTCGGCGACGGGCTCCTCCGCCTCCCCGCCCCAGCCGACCCGCCCGTCCGCGCCCGTCGTCAGCGGCGCGCACACGGTGGCGGGCCGGCTCAGCGCGTAGGCCGCGGCCAGGATCCCCTCGGTGTCGCCCCGGCCCAGCAGAGTCACGGCGACCCGCTCCAGCGGCGGCAGGTCCGGCGGGACGGGCCCGGTCAGCGTGCGGGCGGCAGCGGCGGCGACCCGGTCGCGGCGGGCTGCGGGCAGAGCGGGGAAGGACCGGACCAGCGGCACCAGATGGTCCCGGTGGAACGCCGTCTCCCGCTCCTCGCGCAGCTCGGGCAGCCCGCGCGCGAGGAGGGTGTTGGCGACCCGGCGGTGGGCCTCGACCAGGGCGACGAGGTCGCGGGCCCGGTCGGGAACGGCCCGGCCGGTCACGACGAGCCGGCGGACCAGGGCGATCCGGCCGACCGACGCGGCGGCGAGCGGGCCGAACAGGATCTCGCCGTGCGCCAGGTCCTCCTCGTACCGCAGCCCGTGCCGCCTGGCGGCCTCGCGACGCAGACAGAATCCGGTCACCAGGGCGTCCCGGACGACGAGTTGGGGGGCTTCGGTGAAGCGGGTGAGGGTGCGGGAGCGGGCGAACAGCTCGCCCTGCCAGGACGGCTCCCGCTCCTTGCCGGCCTCGTCGGTGATCCGGCTCCAGCGGCCGGCGACGAGGTCGGCGCGGCTGGTCTCGCCCGCCTGCCAGAGGTTGCGGCAGGCGTGCTTCTGGAGCCGTTCGCCGGTGCCGAGGACCAGGACGTACCGGCCGCTCGCCGCGTCGAGACCGGCGTTGCGCAGGGCGCCGGTGGTGCGGGCGGCCGGGTCGGCGTGGACGAGGCGGACCCGCTCGGGCGCGCGGGCGGCGAGGGCGCGGGCGGCGGTGCGGACGGCCGGGTCGGCGGCGGAGGCGAGGACGACGAGGGCCTCGGAGCCGTGCATCGACTGACCGAGGACGGACTCCACGGAGGCGCGCAGGGCGTCGGCCCCGCCCGGGCCCTCGCCGTCCCCGCCGCCGGTGATCACACACGTGAAGTCGCTCATGCCCGCTCCCCCTCGACAGCCCCGTCGCTCTTGAGCATCCGGTCCACGACCCGGGCGGCGGCGGTCCCGTCGTCGAGGTCGCAGAACGCCTCCCGGAACCGCTCGTACGCCTCCCGGTGTCCGGCGGTGGCGGCGGCCGGGTCACGGAGCGCGGCCACGATCCCGGCGGAGTCGGGGATCAGGGGCCCGGGGGCGCGGTGCTCGAAGTCGAAGCAGAAGCCGCGCAGGGTGTCGCGGTAGTGGGCCAGGTCGTAGGTGTGGAAGAGCATCGGGCGGCCGGTCTGCGCGAAGTCGAACATGATCGAGGAGTAGTCGGTGACCAGCACGTCGCTGATCAGAAGGAGTTCGGCGGCGTCCGGGTGGCGGGAGACGTCCCGGACGAAGTCGGTGTCGGGCACGCTGCCGCCGACGAGGTAGTGCCGCCGGACCAGCAGGACGTGGTCGTCGCCGAGGGTCTCGCGGGCCTGCGCCAGGTCGAGGTGGAGGTCGGGGGCGTACTTCCCGCCCTTCCGGGGCTGGTCCTCGCGCCAGGTCGGGGCGTACAGGACCACGCGCCGCCCCTCCGGGATCGCGAGCCGTTCCCGTACGGCGGCGGCGACCTTGGCCCGGTCGGGGGCGTACAGCAGGTCGTTGCGCGGGTAGCCGCACTCCAGGACCTCGCCGCCGTAGCCGAAGGCGCGGCGCAGGACGGGGGTGGAGAAGCTGTTCGGGGAGACGAGCACGCTCCACTGGGCGGACCGGCGTTCCATGGAGGCCATGTACGCGGCGTCGGCGTGCGGGCTGCCCGCGAGGTCGCGGCCGATGCGCTTGAGGGGGGTGCCGTGCCAGGTCTGGACGACGCACTGGCCCTCGGCCCGCTCGAACCACTCGGGAAGGTGGGTGTTGGTGACGATCCAGCGGCTGCGGGCCAGCGCCTGGTACCACTCGGCGCTGTGCAGGGCGACGGGCCGGACGCCGTCGGGCACGGCCGTCTGCTGGTCACGGACGACCCACAGGTGCTCGATGTCCCCTTCCCTGGAGGCGAGTTCGCGGTGGATCGCGCGGGGCGAGTCGGAGAACTGGCGGCCGTCGTAGCTGGAGTAGAGGACGGCGGGGCGCGTCGCGGCCGGGGCGACGGCACGGACCACGGCATACCGCTCGCGCCGGACGCGCTGCCCGTACGGCCCCCGGTCGACGGCCGGGAGGGCGCTGCCGGACTCCAGGACGAGCCGGTCGTGGTAGCGCCGCTGGAGGGTGAAGTCCCTGTGGTTCTGCCTCTGTTGCTGGGGCAGGGTGCTGTGCAAGGGGGTACTCAGCCGGAGCGGCCGGTACGCCTCCGGGTCCCGCTCCCCCGGTGCGCGCAGGAAGAGGTACCAGCGCCCCTCGCCGAGCGGCAGCGCTCCGCCGGGCCCTTCGACGGTGGCGGGTGCGACCACGGCCCGGAAGCCGTCGCCCTCGCCCCGCTCCACGTCGACGACGGCCTCCTCCTGGTGGCCGCTGTGGCGCAGGACGAGTTCGCGGCCGGTGCCCGTGGGCTCGGGGAAGGCTCCTTCGAGAACCAGTTCGCCCGTTCCCTTCCAGACGGCGGAGGTGACGACGGGCTGGACGGCCCGGTCGGTGAGGACGAGGTCGCCCGAGGGGTTGGGAGCCGCGTACACCTCGCGTCCGCCGGGCAGTGCGTAGCGCCCGTCCTGACCGTCGGACGGGGACGCGACGGTCAACGGCTTCCCCTCACCGATGAGTTGAACGCCCCAGATCTCGTCCTGTCCTCGGAACGCGCTGAGCGGGATGTCCGCCGCCCGGGAGCCGAGCGAGCCGCGCAGGGCGAACTCCCGGGTCTCCTTGGTGCGCCACTCGGTGAGCCGGAGTGCGACAGGACCGGAGTCCCCGAGGACCTTCACCTCCAGGCGCACGGCGTCCTCGACCGCCGACTGCCCGGTGAGGACGGCGGCGACGCGTTCGGTACGCAGTTCCAGCTTGTTGCCGGACAGGACGGGGACGATCCGGGTCCGCTCGTCGGTGTACGTCACGGCGGGCGGGGCCGGGGTGCCGACGAGCCGCATGGGGCCCCGGCGCGGGCGCCCCGCGCCGACGACGACGGCCTCCAGCTTCCAGGTCGTACGGCCGCCGCTTGCTTTCCCGGCGAGCCTGCGCGGGTCGACGACGGCGGTGAACCCGGCACGGTCGTACCGGTGCAGGGAGCGGCCGGACCGGGCGGTGGCCTCGTCGCCACCGACGGGGCGCAGCCGCAACGGGACGATCCGCTTCCCGGACCGCAGCCAGCCGAGGCGCGGGGCCCCGCCGGGGGCGTTGCGCACATAGGCGTACCCGGTCAGACGCAGCAGCCCGTCCCGCCAGACGACCTCGGTGAGGTGGGCGTGGACGGGCAGATCGGCGGGGGTGAGCGCGGTCGCGGCGGGCGGCAGCGGGTCGCGGACGGCGGGGTGGTGAGCGCGGGGTCGGAGCAGCCCGCGGACGTGGAAGGTGTCCCGGTCCTTCTTCTCGTCGGCGAGGAGGGTGAGGAGTTCGGGGAGCCGGCGTTCGCGGATGAGCTGCCACTTGACCCGCAGATGCAGGGGCAGCGAGGCGAAGACGTCGGGTTCGACGGTGGAGGCGAACGCGCCGGCGTGCTCCAGGAAGGCTTCGTGGAACTCCGCGTCGCCGTCCGGCAGGGCCTCGATGAACAGCCACAGGTCACCGGAGAGCGCGTGGGCGTCGTAGCGGCGCTTGGCCTCGGCGGCGTCGGCCGTCCCTCCCGCTTCGGCCGCCCCTCCCCCTTCGGCCGCACCTTCTTCGGATGCCCGCTCGGCGAGGAAGTTGCTGACGGTGGTCACGGCGGTGACCCGGTCGCGGATGCCTCGGGGGACGGCCCGCCGGGTGGTGATCGAGCCGTCGCGGTCGCGCCAGTGGTAGACGGGTTCCTCGACGACGTCGACCGAGCGGGCCAGGAAGTGGGCGGGGAGGACGACGGCGATGTCCTCGTACAGCACGCCGGTCGGGAAGGCGAAGGCGTGCTCGTCCCAGAAGGTGCGACGGAAGACCTTGTTGCAGGCGATGCGGTCGCCGAGCAGGATCCAGTCCCGGGTGACATGGGTGGCCGGGCGGGCCTTCTCCATCGGCTTGCGGAACATCGGGGACTGTTCGAGCTCCCCGTTGGCCCGCAGCCGCAGGACGTTGCCGGTGGCGAAGTCGGAGCCGGACCGGTCGAGTTCGGCGAGCATCCGGGCATACGCACCCGGCGGGACCACGTCGTCGCTGTCGACGAACGTCAGGAACTCCGCACCGGGATGGGCCTCGCGGACCCCGGCGTTGCGGGCCGCGCCGAGCCCGGCGTTCTCCTGCCGGAACAGCCGGAAACGGGGATCGCGTTCGGTGAACTCCTGCGCCAGCGCCGGTCCGTTGTCCGTGGAGCCGTCGTCGACGAGGACGACCTCCAGGTCCGGCATGGTCTGCTCGGCGAGCGAGGACAGGCAGGCACCGAGGTACTCCTCGACGTTGTAGAGGGGGACGACGACGGTGAGACGGGGTGCCATCGCGGCGCACGATCCTTCCGGGGACTGGGGCTTCGGGGCGTGGAGGGGCCGCCGGGGGCCATGGGGTACAACCCGTGCCGTGGTGACCGGTCACCCGAGGGGGTCCGTTCGGGTGACGGGAGGGGCGGAGTCGGGCGCCCGGGGGGCGCGCCGGTGACGCGTTCGAGCCCCGCACCGGGGAGGGCACGGGGCTCGGCACGACTGCGGAGGGCGCGGGTCAGGGCTTGACGGCGATCCGGCCCTCGTCCATGCGGAGCAGGAGGAGCCGCTCACCGGTCTTCTCCAGGAACTCGTCCACCGCCTGCCGGGATCCCTGCCAGTAGCCGTAGTCGTCGATCAGGAGGACCCCGCCCGGGACCAACCGGTCGTACAGGTGCTCCAGTTCATGCTTGGTGGAGGCGTACCAGTCGGTGTCCAGGCGCAGGATCGAGATCTGCTCCGGAGCCTGCCCGGGGACGGTGTCCTCGACCCGGCCCTGCACGTAGTGCACGCGCTCCTGGGGATAGGGCACGTTCTCGAAGCCCGCCTTGACATCCTCCAGGGACGCAACCGCCCAGATCGGCCGGTCCTTGCCCTGGGCGTCCAGCAGTTCCTGGGCCGGCCGGCCGTCGCGCCGCAGGTCCTCGGCGGTCGGCGGGGTCATCCCCTCGTACGTGTCGAAGAGGTAGAGGTCGCGCTCGGTCTCCCCGACGGACAGCAGGGTCCGGGCGCACGCCTGCATCGAACCGCCGCGCCAGACACCGCACTCGACGATGTCGCCGGGGATGTCGTGCCGGGCGATGTACCGGGTGGCGAGGATGAAGGCGTTGAGCCGCTCCGGCGAGGTCATCGAGTACGGCTTGACCGCGCGGATGATGTCCTTCGCCTCGTCGTCGTAGTCCGCCGGGAACGCGAGGGCGGGCTTCTTCGCCTTGGGCTTCGGGGCGGGTGCGGGGGCCGCCGCCGGGGCGGCCGGGGCCGGGGCGGGACCGGCGGGGGCGGTGCGGGCGGCGGGCACCGTGACACGCCTGAGCTGGTATCCGGTGAGCTGCTGAAGGACGCCGTTGACGGCGTTGCGCCAAGCCATGCCCCGGGACAGTACGCGCGGTTTGCGGCTCATGTCACTTTTCGTCAACCTGCCATTGATTCCGGCGGGGTTCCGGGGGCGGACGCCGGAGGGGACACGAAGGCCGACGCGGATGCGGGCTCGGATGCGGGCTCGGACGCGGGCTCAGGTACGGGAACGGGGGCGGCGGCGGGCCTGCCGCACCGGTCGCGGCCGTCGACCGGCCGGGGCAGCGGGACACCGTCCACGCCGCCGACCCGGTTCGCCCACCACACCGCCGACTCCCGGACGACGAACATCGTCAGCCGGGGATAGCGGCGCGGCTTGCGGAAGACACCGACGGAGTCGCCCCAGTAGGCGGCCTTCTTGTCGATGGCCCGGTAGTCGTGCCAGATACCCTTCTGCGGCGGGAAGTCGGTGTAGGCCTCGACCAGTTCGAGCCGGGAGTGGGCGGCGAGGGCGCGGAATCCGTCGGGGTAGTAGCGCCAGCAGTCCTGCGCGTCGTGGACATGGCCGCGCGAGGGTGCGGTGATGAACGCGTGTCCGCCGGGCTTCAGGATCCGGGCGATCTCCAGCATCGAGGCCCAGAAGAACGGGATGTGCTCGAACGCCTGCCCGGAGAGGACGACATCGGCGCTGTTGGAGCGGGCGGGGATGCGGTACGGCTTCTTCATCACCGCGTCGACGTTGGGGCCGTCCTGCACGTCGACCCCGAAGTAGTCGGTGGAGTGCCCCGCGAGGAGCGCCCGGTGGGTACGGGTCTGCTTGCCGGAGATGCGCGACCCCAGGTCGACGACCCGGTACGCGCCCTTGCCGGAGGCAGGCCCTTCGACGGGCAGGTACTCCTGGATGCAGAGTTCCATCTGCTCGTAGGCGGACCGGTGCATGGACGTCTCCCAACCTGGCGGTGTGCGTGAGCTGTCGGAATCAACGACTGGGCGGGGCAAAGGGGACGGCGAAGAACCGCCGTACGACCCGTTCCGCCGCGTGCCCGTCGTCGTACGGGCAGAACCGCTCCCGGAACGCGGTGCGCAGCGCGGCCGACGCGGGCGAGCGCCACTCCCCCGCACGGAACACCTCGACCAGCTCGTCGGAGGTGGCGGTGACGGCGCCCGGGGTGTCGCCGGGCCGGCCGGAGAGCAGGTCGAAGTACGTGCCGCGCGTGGTCCGGTAGGTGTCCCAGTCGGGGGCGTGGACGACGATCGGGCGGTCCAGGCAGGCGTAGTCGAACGCCAGCGAGGAGTAGTCGGTGATCAACGCGTCGGCGGCCAGGCAGAGTTCTTCGACCCGGGGATGCGCGGTGACGTCCAGGACACGTCCGGTCGGCGCGCTCCCGAGCCCGGCGGACCGGCCGTAGAAGTAGTGAGCGCGCACCAACACCACGTACTCAGAACCCAGTTCACGGGCCAGGCGCTCGGGGTCGAGGTCGGGGACGAAGCCCTCGCGGTAGTCGCGGTGGGTCGGGGCGTAGAGGAGTGCGGTCTGGTCCGCGTGGATGCCGAGTTCGGCGCGGATCTTCGCGATGTCCTCGGCGGTGGCGGTGAAGTAGACGTCGTTGCGGGGGTAGCCGAGGTCGAGCCGCTGGTACGAGCCCGGGTAGACGCGGTCCCACACCTCGGTGCTGTGCGGGTTGGCGGAGAGGCTGAAGTCCCACTGGCCCACGTGCGCGAGGATCTTGGCGAAGTCCGCCTTCCGGGCCAGCTCGGGGTAGGCCCGCTGGTCCAGGCCCATCGTCTTCAGCGGGGTGCCGTGGTGGGTCTGGAGGTAGCGCTGACCGGGGCGTTTGGTGAACCCGCCGGGGAAACTGGAGTTGTTGACCAGGTAGGTGGCGGTGGCCATCGCCCGCCAGTAGGGGCGCGAGCCCTCGATGACGTACGGCACGCCCGGGGGCATCCGGTCGCGGTGCCGGGAGGAGACGGCCCACACACCCCTGATGTGCGGGGCGAGTTCGCGGGCCTTGGCGTGGATCGCGGCCGGGTTGCAGGCGACGCCCCGGTTCCAGTACGCGCCGTAGACGGCGAGGTTCGGGTCGAGCGGGCGGCGGAGGTCGGTGCGGTAGGCGGCCCGCATGACCTGCCTGCGGACGTACCGCTTCACGGAAGCTCGGGAGGGCATGGCAGCCGAGCGTAGTCCCGGGGGCGGGGAACGGACGGCCCGAGTTCACCCGTTCGGGTCAGCGGCGGTGACCCCGGGACCCGGCCTCTGTTGACCAGGACATGAAGCCACCGCTCCTCAGCGTCGTCATCCCCGTCCACAACGTCGAGGACTACTTGGAGGACTGCCTGCGGTCGGTGGCGGAGCAGACCCTCGACGCGATCGAGGTGGTGATGGTCGACGACGGTTCGACGGACGCGAGCGGCCGGATCGCGGCGGAGTTCGCCGCCCGGGACGAGCGTTTCCGCCTGGTGAGGCAGCCGAACGCGGGCCTGAGTGCCGCCCGCAACACCGGCGTCCGGCACACCACGCCCACCGTGCCCTACCTGGCGTTCGCGGACAGCGACGACATCGTCGTTCACGACGCGTACGAGCGGATGACGGCCGCGCTGGAGTCGAGCGGCTCCGATCTGGTGACCGGCAACGTGTGGCGGCTGACCGGGCAGGGGCGGCAGCAGGCCTGGCAGTACCGCTGGCTGACGGGCCCCCGGTCGCGTACGCACATCACCCGGGACCCGCGGCTGCTGGCCGACCGGGTGGCGTGGAACAAGGTGTTCCGCCGGTCCTTCTGGGACGCGCACGGCTTCGCCTTCCCCGAGGGCAGGCTGTACGAGGACACCCCGGTGATGATCCCCGCGCACTATCTAGCGGGCTCGGTCGACGTCCTCGCAGAGCATGTCTACTACTGGCGGGTGCGGGAGGGCTCGATCACCCGGCGGCGTACGGACGTCACGGGCGTACGGGACCGGATCGCCGCGTGCGAGCAGGTCAGCGCGTTCCTGGGCGGCCGGGACGCGGCGCAGCGGCGGGCGTACGACGCGTCCTGCCTCCGCGACGACTTCGGGTACTTCCTGGACGGCCTGCCGATGGGCGGCGAGGCGTACCGGGCGGCGTTCCTGGAGGGCGCGGGGGCCTTCGTCGACCGGGCGGGCCCTGAGGTGCTGGAAGGTCTGCCGGTGGAGCTGCGCATCAAGTGGCAGCTGGTACGGGAGCGACGCCTGGCGGACCTGCTGGCGGTCCTCGCCTTCGAACGGGCCAACGGGACGGGCACGTTCGCCGTGGAGGGCCTCCCGGGGCGACGGCGGGCGGTGTACCCCGGCGTGCGCGGCGCGAGCGCCCGGCTCGCGCGCACGGACATCCCGGCGGTCGCGCGGCTCCTGGAGGCGCGGTGGGGCGCGGACGGGAAGCTGCGGCTGCGTGGGTACGCGTATCTGCGCAACCTCCCCGCCGGGTCGGCGCACCGGCGGCTGACGGTGGGCATGGTCCGGGCGGAGCGGGGACGAGCGGTGCGGCCGGTGCCGGTGCGGTCCGTTCCCGCACCCGAGGCGACGGTGAACTCCGGTCAGGAGCTGCACGGCTACGACCACGCGGGCTTCGAGATGGTCCTCGACCCGGACAGGCTGCCCGCGACGGCGGAGGGCGGCGGCTGGCTGGTGGGCCTGGTGCTCGCCGTCCCCGGAACGGTCCGCCGGGTCGCGGTGCGCGCGCAGGACGCGGGGGCGGACCAGCCGCTGGTCCAGGACCCGGGCGACGGGCGGCGGGCGGTGCTGGACTTCCGGGGCGGCCGGCTCCGGCTGACGGTGTCGCGGCTGCGGGCCCGGGCCGAGGGACACCGGACGGCCGCTGCCGGGACGGCGGGGGCCTCGCTGGAGATCACGGGCCGGCTCTTCGACGGGCCGGCGAGGGCCACGGCGGTGGTGCTGACCCGCGAGGACGGCGAGGAGTACTCCTGTGAGGTGGCGTACGGGGAGGGCTCCGGGCCGGAGACGGGCGCGCCCGGTCCCGCCGGGGGCAGGTCTGGCTCCGACGGTCGCGCGACCGGGCCCGACGGCGGCGTACCCGGGCCCGACGGACTCGCTTTCACCGTGCGTGTGCCGCTCGCCGAACTCGCCGCCGTGCCGCCCGCCGTGCACCGGGCCCCCCGTGAGGTCGAGGCGGCGGACGGGGCGCGGTGGCAGGTCCGGCTGCTGCTCGACGACGGCACCCGCGTACCGCTGCCCGCAGCCCCGGACCTGCCGCCACCCGCGTACGCGGACGCGGCGGGCGACCTGGTGCTGGACCTGGCGGGGCCGCCGTACGTGGACCGGGTGGACCCCACTCCGGAGGGGGGGCTGCGGATCTCGGGTACGTACGCCCTGGCGGCCCGGGAGGCAGGGACGGGAACGGCGAACGGATCCGGCGCCCGTCTCGTCCTGCGCCACGAGACGCTGCACGAGGTGGTCCCGGTCGCGGAGGCTGAGGTGGTCGATGCGACCGACGCGACCGGCACCCCGGGTACCCCGGGCACCCGCCCCGCCCTCCGCTTCTCCACACTCATCGCCCCACCGCTCCCGGAGGGCCGCTGGGAGGTCCGCCTGGACGGCCGCCCCGTTCGCGTCCCCGGCTCCGCCACCGCGCAGCTCCCCTGCGGCGGGGGCGAGAACGCGCTGCGCCTGGAGCGGCGGCACGGCGACCGGCTGTCCGTCGTCGCTCCGCCCGACCTCCCGGCCGCTGGGCGGAGCGCGTACAGCAGGCGGCTCCTGCGCGCCGCGCACCACCCCGGCCCGCGCACGCCCGGCGCGCCCTCCTCCGACCGGCGCACGCCCATCACGCCCCGCACATCGCGCACGCTCCCGCTCCGCGACACCGTCCTCTACACGGGCGGTGACTCCCCGCGCGCCGTCCACGCCGAACTCGTGCGCCGGGGCACGGATGCCGAGCATCTGTGGGTCACCGGTACCACCCCCGGCCGCACCACCCACGTCCCGCCCGGCGCGCGGGCGGTCCCCCTGCACAGCGCCGCCTGGTACGAGGCGCTGGCCCGCTCCCGCCGGATCGTCACGGACGAGCAGCTGCCCGTCTGGTTCGAGCGGCGGCCCGGGCAGACGGTCGTCCAGACCTGGCACGGCACCCCGCTCGGCCGGTTCGGCTCCGGCCTGGCGGACTCCCTCTACGCCGACCACCAGCACCTCGCCACCCTGCCGCAGCGGTCGGCCCAGTGGTCGGTACTGATCTCCCCGAGCCGCTTCGCCACCCCGTTGCTGCGCCGGTCGCTCGCGTACGAGGGCGAGGTGCTGGAGGCCGGATCGCCCGCCAACGACGTGCTGTGCGCCCCCGACCGGGACAAGACCGCCGAGGAGATCCGGCGCACGCTCGGCGTACCGGAGGAGCACCGCGTCGTGCTGTACGCCCCGACCTACCGCGACCACCTGGCCCATCCCCCGTCCGCCTCCCCCGACCGCACGGCCCCCGGCCCGTACCGCTGGGACCCGGCGCTCGACCCGCACGCCCTGGCCCGGGCGCTCGGCCCCGGCCACACGGTGCTGGTGCGCCGCCACCCCCGGGTCACCGGCAGCGTCCCGGCCGGCCCCGGCGTGCTCGACGTCTCCCACCACCCGGGGGCGGCGGGTCTGCTCCTGATCGCCGACGTGCTGGTGACGGACTACGCAGGGCTGATGTTCGACTTCGCGCTGACGGGCCGGCCGATGCTCTTCCACACGTACGACCTGGAGCACTACCGCGACACCGTGCGCGGCTTCTGCCTGGACTTCGAGACCCGGGCGCCGGGGCCTCTGCTGGTCACGACGGACGAGGTGGCCCAGGCCCTGCGGGACACGGGCGCGTCGGCGGCCCGCCACGCGGACGCGTACGAGAGCTTCCGCCGCGACTACTGCGACCTGGACGACGGCGGCGCGGCGGCCCGGGTCGCGGACCGGCTGCTGGCGGACGCGGAACAGGCCTGAGCCCTCCCGCGCCCGCCGCACGGAACACCCCGGAATCCCCCGGACGAGTGGCGGCGGGGAGAACGGGCCCGCCGCACGGAACCCATGAGGTGTGCCCCTCTTCTCCGCTGCCTCCGCCGCGTCCTCCGCCGCCGACGTCCCGCCCGCCGCGACCACGGGCGACGGGGCCGAGAAGGCCGCCCGGCCGCCCCTGTGGCTGCCGTCCCCGTACCTGGTGCTGGGCGGCCTGCTGTGGGCGGTGCTGTCCGCGGCGGCCTGGCAGGCTCCGCTGTGCTGCGAGGCCGGGCTCCAGGCGGCGGTCGTCGAACGGCTGCGGGTGAACCTGCTGCACCCGGCGTTCCCGATGACCGACCTGCCCGCCGTGTCGAGCGCCCACTACTCCCCGTACGCACTGCTCCAGGGTCTCGCCGCCCGCGCCACCGAACTCTCCGGCCCGTCCGTCGTGGCACTGGCCGCGTCGGTGAACCTGCTGCTCCTGCTCACCGGGATCGGCCGGCTGACCCGCCTGCTGACCCCGAACCGCTGGGTTCCGGTGCTCCTGCTCGTACCGCTGGGCCTGATCCACTGGGCGGACCCGGCCCGCTGGAGCGCGCCGACCACGTTCGCGGTCGCGGTCACCCTGCATCTGTGGGCGTGGACCGGCCGCGTGGCCGCCCGGGTGGCCGAGCGCGGCGATCCGGCACCCCGCCGGTCGCCCCGGTGGTTCGAGTCGGCCGGGATCGGGGTGCTGCTCGGGCTCGTCCTGCTGGTCCACCCGCAGACGGCGATCGGCGCGGCGATCGGGTGCCTCGCGCTGATCGCGTTCCGGACCCGGACCCGGATCCGGCCGACCGTGTGGCGGTGGGCGTTCGCCGCGGTGTGCGCGGTGACCGTGGCGGCGCTGTGGCCGTACTACAACGGGCTCACCGCCCAGCGCGCCCCCATCGACAGCCTGACCACAGCGCCTCCGGCGGCCGAGGGCGCGAAAGCGGCCGGGGAGCCGTACGCCTGGGCGACCGCGTACGTGCCCCGGGGCGAGGTGGTCCTGACGGACAGCCGTCCGGCGATGTACGCACTGGCCGGCCACGGGGCCTACGTGCTGGCCGACGCCCTGCCGGACGCGGGGCTCGCGACGACGGAGCGGCGGGACAGGAGCCGCGCGGTGGCCGCCTATCTCGACAAGTCGACCCCGCAGGACCGCCGGGACGGGATCACTGCCCGGTACGGGGTGCGGTGGCTGCTGCTGACCCGGAACCAGCAGCTGCCGGAGAACGCGACGGTGCTGGCGTTCAGCCCGCGCACGGGCGAGGTGCTGGCACGGGTGGCGGCGGGCTGAGGACTCTCAGCCGGGGTAGCGGAGTGCGGCGACCGCCGAGGCGGCCAGATCGTCCAGGTAGCCCTTGGGGAGCTCGCCCCGGACGACGACGAGCCGCCAGTACAGCGGGCCGACGATCAGATCGAGCGCCCGGTCCGGATCGCTGCCCTCCGGCAGCTCCCCCCGGGCCACCGCCTCCCGCACCACGACGGCGGCGACGCCCTGCTGCTGGTCGAGGAGGGCGGCCTTGATCGCCTCGGAGATCTCCGGATTGCGGGCCGCCTCGACCAGCAGGTCCGGGATGACCTGCGAGGCGACCGGGTGGCGCAGGGCGTACGCGGCCAGCTCCAGGACGGCGCGCACGTCCCCGTACAGCGAACCGGTGGCCGGGGCGGGCATCCCCTGGGCGGCGACGGCCGCGACCAGGTCGAGGACGAGCGCCAGCTTGGACTTCCAGCGGCGGTAGACGGCGGTCTTGCCGACGCCCGCGCGCCGGGCGATGCCCTCGATGGACATCCGGGCGAACCCCACCGCGGCGAGCTCCTCGAAGACGGCGGCGCGAATGGCGTCGGTCACGTCCTCCCGCAGGACGGCGGCTCCTGCGGGGGCGCGGCGGCGGGTTCCCCGTTCGGTGGTCATGGCCCGCAGCATAGTCGGCCGCGACGGAACGGTTGCGTTGCGACGTACAAGCGTCCTACTCTCAGCGTTACGACGATACGGTCCCGTCCCAACGAGGGCGTCCCTACGGGACCGTACCGTCCCGCCCTCCCCCCATCGCCCCATCGGTGTCGAAAGCGGTCGATCGTTGAGCCAGACAGCAGCCCCGCCCCCGGTGACCGTCCCCTCCGAGGACACCCCGGCCACCGCCGTCCCCACCTACGCCCCCGGTGAGCTGGCGGCCCTGGCCGCCCGGCACGGCCTGAAGGTCAGCGGCGCCCGGCCGTCGCTGCCCGCGTACGTCCGGCAGCTCTGGGGGCGCCGGCACTTCATCACGGCGTTCGCGACGGCCAAGCTGACGGCCCAGTACAGCCAGGCGAAGCTCGGCCAGATCTGGCAGATCATGACGCCGCTGCTGAACGCCACGGTCTACTACTTCATCTTCGGCGTCCTGATGAACACCAAGCACGGGGTGGAGGACTTCGTCCCGTTCCTGGTCACCGGGGTCTTCATCTGGACGTTCACCAGCAGCTCGATCACCGCGGGCACGCGGGCGATCAGCGGCAACATCGGCCTGGTGCGGGCCCTGCACTTCCCGCGCGCCTCGCTGCCGGTGGCGCTGGCGCTCCAGCAGCTCCAGCAGCTGCTGTTCTCGCTCGGCGCGCTGACCCTGATCCTGCTGGCGTTCGGCCAGTACCCGCGTCCGACCTGGCTGCTGGCCGTCCCGGCGCTGGCGCTCCAGGCGCTGTTCAACACCGGCCTGTCGATGGCCATGGCCCGCCTGACGGCGAAGACCCCGGACATCGCCCAGCTGACCCCGTTCGTGCTGCGGACCTGGATGTACTCGTCCGGCGTGATGTGGAGCCTGGACCACCTGCTGGCCGGCGACCGGGTGCCGCGGGCGGTGCTGCTGGTGCTGGAGTACAACCCGGCGGCGCTCTTCATCAACCTCATGCGGTACGCGCTCATCGACAGCTACACGTGGGACCAGTTGCCGCCCCTGGCCTGGGCGGCGGCGGCCGGCTGGGCGCTGCTGTGCGGGGTGGCGGGATTCGTGTACTTCTGGAAGGCCGAGGAGACGTACGGACGTGGCTGAGGACAGGAACGCCCCCGGGGACCACCGGGTCCCGACGGTCGTCGTCGACGACGTCCACATCACGTACACGGTCAACGGCGCGCGCACGGGCAGAGGCAGCGCGACCTCGGCGCTCAGCCGGCTCACCTCGCGCCGCCGCGCCCCCGGCGCACGCCAGGTGCACGCCGTGAAAGGGGTCAGCTTCGCCGCGTACAAGGGCGAGGCGATCGGCCTGATCGGCTCCAACGGCTCGGGCAAGTCGACCCTGCTCAAGGCGGTCGCGGGCCTGCTCCCGCCGACCCGGGGCAAGGTCCACACCCAGGGCCAGCCGTCGCTGCTCGGCGTGAACGCGGCGCTGATGGGCGACCTGACCGGCGAGCGCAACGTGGTGCTGGGCGGGCTGGCGATGGGCATGACCCGCGAGCAGATCCGCGCACGCTACGACGAGATCGTCGACTTCTCCGGCATCAACGAGAAGGGCGACTTCATCACGCTGCCGATGCGGACGTACTCCTCGGGCATGGGCGCGCGGCTGCGCTTCTCCATCGCGGCCGCCAAGAGCCACGACGTCCTCCTGATCGACGAGGCACTGTCCACGGGCGACGCGAAGTTCCAGCGCCGCAGCAAGGACCGCATCAAGGAACTGCGCGCGGAGGCGGGCACGGTCTTCCTGGTCAGCCACAGCAACAAGTCGATCACCGAAACCTGCGACCGCGCACTGTGGCTGGAGGCAGGCACGCTGAGAATGGACGGCCCGGCAAAGGAGGTGGTGAAGGCCTACGAGGCCTTCACCAAGCGCAAGTAACCGCCCCCGCCCGGCGTTTGAGGGCGCCTTTCCCCACCTCGCCCCGCACCATCTCCCAGCCCGCCCGGCCACACCCAGCCGACCTGGCCACCATCAGCCCGCCCGGCCCCTTCCAGCCCGCCCGGCGTTTGAGGGCACCTTTCCCGGGCGCGCCATCCGACCCAACCCCGGCCACTTCAAGCCCGCCCGGCGATTGAGGGCATCTTTCCCAGCCCGTCCGGCGCTTGAGGACATCTGTTCAGCCCGTCCGGCGCTTGAGGACGCCCCCACGCCGAGGGGCCGGCACCCACCAGGTACCGGCCCCTCAGACGTACAACAACCAACCCCTACGCGTGCGTACGCAACAACGTCCGCATCGTCCGCATGGCCACCGACAGATTCGCCAGATCGAACGCGTCCGACCCCTGGATCTCCTCCAGCGTCGACCGCGACCGAGCCAGGATCGCCGCGTTCTTCTCCTCCCACGCCCGGAACCGCTCTTCCGGCGTGGACGACCCGTTCCCCACGCTCAGCACGTCCGACGTGAGCGCCGCGTGCGCCGCGTACAGGTCCTCGCGGATGGAGGCGCGGGCCATCGACTGCCAGCGGTCGGCCCGCGGCAGCTCGATGATCCGGTCCATCAGCTGCGTGATCCGCAGCCGGTCCGCGAGGTCGTAGTAGACCTCGGCGACCTCCAGCGGATCCCGCCCCGTACGGTCGGCGATCGCCACGATGTCCAGCGCCGGGAAGGCGGAGGAGAACCCGGCCACCCGGGCCGCCAGCTCGTCCGGAACGCCCGCGGCGGTCAGCTCGTCGAGGATCGAGTGGTACCAGTCCAGATCGGCACCGCGCACCAGCTTGGGCAGCTCGTCCCAGACCCGCGCGACCCCGTCCCGGAACCCTTCGATGGTCTCGGCGATGGCGACGGGCTGCGGCCGGTTGCCCAGCAGCCAGCGCGAACCGCGCTCGACCAGCCGCCGCGAGTGCAGCCGGATCCGGGTCTGGACGTCGGCGGCGACCTTGTTGTCGAGCGCCTCGACCGCGTCCCACACCTCCGAGAGACCGAAGATCTCACGGGCGGTGAACTGGGCCCGGACGATCTCCTCGATCGACGCCCCGGTCTCCTCCCGCAGCCGGTGCAGGAAGGTCGAACCGGCGGTGTTGACCGTGTCGTTGACCAGGACCGTCGTGATGATCTCGCGCCGCAGCGCGTGCCCGTCGACCGCCTCGGGGAACCGCTCACGCAGCGCGCTCGGGAAGTAGGCGTGCACCAGCTTCTGCAGGTGCGGGTCGTCCGGCAGGACGGTAAAAATCAGCTCGTCCGCCGTCGTGATCTTCGTGTAGGCGAGCAGGACGGCCAGCTCGGGCTGGCTGAGTCCCTTCTCGTTGCTGAGCAGCTCCCGGATGTGCCGGTCGGCGGGCAGGAACTCCAGCGCCCGGTCCAGCGCGCCGTCGCGCTCCAGCCGGCGCATGAAGCGCTGCTGGGCGTGGAGCAGCGAGGGCGCCTGCGCGGAGGCGTTGGAGAGGGCGACGTTCTGCGCGTAGTTGTTGCGCAGGACGAGCGCGCCAACCTCGTCGGTCATGTCGGCGAGCAGCTTGTTGCGCTGCTTGACGGTCATGTCGCCGTCCCGGACCAGACCGTTGAGCAGGATCTTGATGTTCACCTCGTGGTCGGAGGTGTCCACCCCGGCGCTGTTGTCGATCGCGTCGGTGTTGATCCGGCCGCCGTTGCGGGCGAACTCGATCCGGCCGAGCTGGGTGGCGCCGAGGTTGCCGCCCTCGCCGACGACCTTGGCCCGCAGGTCCTCGCCGTTGACGCGGATCGCGTCGTTGGCCTTGTCGCCGACGTCGGCGTTCGACTCGGCGACGGCCTTGATGTACGTGCCGATGCCGCCGTTCCACACCAGGTCGACGGGCGACTTGAGGATGGTCTGCATCAGGTCGGCGGGCGTCATCTTGCTCACCGACGCGTCGATGCCGAGCGCCTCGCGGATGTGGGCGTTGAGCGGGATCGACTTGGCGCTGCGCGGGTGGATGCCGCCGCCCGCCGACAGCAGGTCGGTGTCGTAGTCGGCCCAGGAGCTGCGCGGCAGGTCGAACAGGCGGCGCCGCTCGGCGTACGAGGTGGCGGCGTCCGGGTTCGGGTCGATGAAGATGTGCCGGTGGTCGAAGGCGGCGACCAGGCGGATGTGCTCGGAGAGCAGCATGCCGTTGCCGAAGACGTCACCGGACATGTCACCGACACCGACGACGGTGAAGTCCTCAGTCTGGGTGTCGTGGCCCAGCTCCCGGAAGTGCCGCTTGACGGACTCCCAGGCGCCCCGGGCGGTGATGCCCATGCCCTTGTGGTCGTAGCCGGCCGAACCGCCGGAGGCGAACGCGTCGCCGAGCCAGAAGTTGTAGGCGACGGCGACCTCGTTGGCGATGTCGGAGAAGCTCGCGGTGCCCTTGTCGGCGGCGACGACGAGGTACGTGTCGTCCTCGTCGTGGCGGACGACGTCGGTGGGCGGCACGACCTCGCCGGCGACCATGTTGTCGGTGATGTCGAGCAGCGCGGAGATGAAGGTGCGGTAGGCGGCGATGCCTTCGGCGAACCAGGCGTCGCGGTCCACGGACGGGTCCGGGAGCTGCTTGGCGACGAAGCCGCCCTTGGCGCCGACGGGCACGATGACGGTGTTCTTCACCATCTGCGCCTTGACCAGGCCGAGGATCTCCGTACGGAAGTCCTCGCGCCGGTCCGACCAGCGCAGCCCGCCGCGGGCGACCTTGCCGAAGCGCAGGTGGACGCCCTCCACGCGCGGCGAGTAGACCCAGATCTCGTACGCCGGCCGGGGCGCGGGCAGGTCCGGGATGGCCTGCGGGTCGAACTTCATCGACACGTAGGAGTGCGGCGCGCCGTCCTCCGTGTGCTGGAAGAAGTTGGTGCGCAGGGTGGCCTTGATGACGGTGAGGAAGGACCGCAGGATCCGGTCCTCGTCGAGCGAGGCGACCTGGTCCAGGGCCCCGTCCAGCTCCTCCAGGAGCCCGTCGGTCAGCTCGGTGCCGGCGCTCTGGCGCCCGGGCGACATCCGGGCCTCGAAGAGCGAGACGAGCAGCCGGGTGGTGTGGACGTTGTTGCGGAGCGTGGACTCCATGTAGTCCTGGCTGAAGGTCGAACCGGCCTGCCGCAGGTACTTCGCGTAGGCGCGCAGCACCATGGCCTGACGCCAGTTCAACCCGGCGCCGAGGACCAGCGCGTTGAAGCCGTCGTTCTCCGCCTCGCCCTTCCAGACGGCGGCGAAGGCCTCCTGGAAGCGGGCGCGGGCATCGTCGGCCAGGTAGCCGCCGTTGCCGTTGACCAGGGGCATCCGCAGCCCGAAGTCGTAGATCCAGGCGTGGGTACGGTCCGCGCAGCGCAGCTCGTACGGCCGCTCGTCGACGACCTCGACACCGAGCTGCTGGAGCGCCGGGAGGACGGCGGAGAGGGAGACCTGCTCGCCGGTCCGGTAGATCTTGAAGCGGCGCTCTCCGGGGCCCGCGCCGACGGGCTCGTACAGGCTGAGGGCGAAGTCCTTCTCACCCTCCCGGAGGGTTTCGAGGTGGACCAGGTCGGATACGGCGGCGCGCGGCGAGTGGTCCGCCTTGTAGCCCTCGGGGAACGAGTGGCCGTACTGGCGCTGGAGTTCGGCGCCGCGCTCCTCGCCCAGCTCCGCGGTGAGCGCCTCCTGGAAGCCGTCGGCCCAGGAGCGGGCGGCCTCGACGAGGCGGGCCTCGATCCGGTCGGCGTCGGCGTCGGTGAGGTGCGGCAGCTCGGTACCGGCGGGGACCCGGATGACGAAGTGCAGCCGGGAGAGGATCGACTCGGTGTTCCAGGCGGTGAAGTCGACGCTGTTGCCGCCGAGCTCCTCCTTGAGGATGTCGATCAGCCGCAGGCGCACGGCGGTGGTGTAGCGGTCGCGCGGCAGGTAGACGATCGCGGAGTAGTAGCGTCCGTACTCGTCCTGACGCAGGTAGAGCCGCAGCCGGCGGCGCTCCTGGAGGTAGAGGACGGAGGTCGCGATGGCGCGGAGCTGGTCGACGGGCGTCTGGAACAGCTCGTCGCGCGGGTAGGTCTCCAGGATCTGGAGCAGGTCGCGCCCGTCATGGCTGTTGTACGAGAAGCCGGCGCCCTCGACGACCTCGGCGACCTTGCGGCGGATGACGGGCACCCGGCGCACGGACTCGGTGTAGGCGGCGGAGGAGAACAGGCCGAGGAAGCGCCGCTCGCCGACGACGTTGCCCTTGGCGTCGAACTTCTTCACGCCGACGTAGTCGAGGTAGCTGGGGCGGTGCACGGTGGCCCGGCTGTTGGCCTTCGTCAGGACGAGGAGCTTGTGCTCGCGGGCCTTGGCGCGGACGTCGGCGGGCAGCCGGTCGAAGGACGGGCTGACCGGGTGGGCCTCGTCCTCGCTGTGCTGCGGGTCGGAGCGCAGGATGCCGAGTCCGGTGCCGGGGACGGCGGCGAGCGCGTCGCTGTCCTTCAGCTCGTACTCGCGGTAGCCGAGGAAGGTGAAGTGGTCGGCGGCCAGCCAGCGCAGCAGCTCGCGGGCCTCCTCGACCTCCTCGTCGGCGAGGTCGTCGAGCGGCTCGCCCGGCAGGTCGTCGGCGATCCGGAGGGCGGCGTCGCGCATCTTCCCCCAGTCCTCGACGGTCTCCCGTACGTCGGACAGGACGCGCAGCAGGTCGGCGGTGATCTGCTGGAGGTCGGCGCGGTCGGTCTCGCGGTCGATCTCGACGTGGATCCACGACTCGACGAGCGCGTCGTGCGGCAGCTCGGCCTTGGCGTCCTTGGACTTCTTCCGGCCCTGGGCGGCGTTCGGGGTGCCGGGGCCGCCGGAGAGGACCTCGATGAGCTTGCCGGCGACATCGCGGCGGACGATGACCTGCGGGTGAATCACGAGGTGGATGCCGCGGTCCTGGCGGGACAGCTCGTTGGTGACGGAGTCCACGAGGAAGGGCATGTCGTCGGTGACGACCTCGACGACGGAGTGGCTGCACGCCCAGCCGTTCTCCTCGACGGTCGGGGTGTGCACCCGGACGTTCGCGGTGCCCTGCGGGCGGTTCTCGGCCAGCCGGTAGTGCGAGGCGGCCGCGCCGAAGACGTCGACCGGGTCGCGGCCGCTGAGGTCTTCCGGAGCCGTATGCAGGTAGTAGCGCTGGAGGTAGGCGAGCACCGAGTCCTGACCGGCGGAGGCGCCCGCGTCGGCCCTGGCGTCGGAGACCCGCGCCCGGGGGGCACCTCCCGGGCCACCGACACCACCGCCCGGACCGTTGTCAGCTACCTTGGCGGCCCCTGCGAGCAGCTCGGCCTTGGCTTCGTCCAGCTTGGTCTGCATGTCCTCTGGCTCCTGTCGCGCGCCGTTGCGTGACGTAGGTGAGAAAAGCGACGTACCGCCACGACGCGGGGTTTCCGGTCTGGGTCGACGCTATGCCGCTTCGAGAGTTCCCCGTGACCACATGAGCCATTTTTGACGGCCGGTCCGGAGTCGGGAGATCGCGGATCGCCCGGGTGCTGTGGCACTCCGGGCGGCGGCCGGGGGCTTCGCTGCCCCCGAGGCGTATCGCGCTGATCACGGCACCAGGCTATCTCTCCCGCACCCCACCGCGTCATGAGCTGCTTGTGTACAAAAGAAACCCCCGAACTTTGACACTCTGGACAGTGCGTCGCGCCGCCTTGGCGAACCCCCGGAAGCGGGGCAATCTGTGGATAACGCCCGAAATCAGGCCCCGGCGGACCCGCGAGCCGTCCCGACCCGGCCTGCCGGGGCCGATCGCCCCCGAGGAGTCCGCCATGCCGCAGAAGATCCTCATCGTCACCGGCGACGCCGCCGAGTCGCTCGAAGTGCTCTACCCGTACCAGCGGCTGCTGGAGGAGGGGTACGAGGTCGACATCGCGGCCCCCGAGCGCAAGACGCTCCGCTTCGTGGTCCATGACTTCGAGCCCGGCTTCGACACGTACACGGAGAAGCCCGGCTACACCTGGCCCGCCGACCTGTCCTTCTCCGAGGTCGACCCCGGGGCCTACATCGCCCTGGTGATCCCCGGCGGCCGGGCCCCCGAGTACCTCCGCAACAACGCCGAGCTGCGGAAGATCGTCGGCGCCTTCTTCTCCGCGGACCGCCCGGTGGCCCAGATCTGCCACGGCCCCCTGATCACCGCCGCCACCGGCAACCTCAGTGGCCGCGCGGTCACGGCGTACCCGGCCCTGGAACCGGACATGCAGAGCGCGGGCGCGACGTTCCAGGACACGGAGGCGGTGGTGGACGGCCCCCTGGTCTCATCGCGGGCCTGGCCGGACCACGCGGCCTGGATGAGGGAGTTCCTGAGGGTGCTCCGCTCAAGCCGACCGGGCACCCCTTCAAACCCGCCGAGCACACCATCCAGCTCGTCCGGCACCCCTTCAAGCCCGTCCGGCGCTTGAGGACATCTTTCCCACCGGGAAGCGCCGCACCTTCAAGCCCGCCCGAGCACACCATCCAGCCCGTCCGGCGATTGAGGACATCTTTGGGCTCAGCCACACCCCGGCCCGCAGGGGCACATTCCCACCCCGTCCGGGCAACTCCCCAGCCCGTCCGGCGCTTGAGGACCGGGGCCCGGGGCAGCGCCCCGAAAACCCGCACCACCGCACCACCGCACCGCCCCCGAAACCGCTACGCGGCGAACGTCTCCGCCAACGCCACCGCCTCCCCCAGACTGTCCACCACCGGCACCCCCGCCCCCTCCAGACTGCTCCGGCTGTGCGACCCCCCGGTGTACAGCACCGCCCGCGCCCCCACATGCGCCGCCGCCACGGCATCGTCCAGCGCATCCCCGATGACCACGACGTTCTCCGGCGAGAACCCGTCCACGCCGCCCTCCCCGGCCAGCGCGCCGAAGTGCCGCTCCATGTGCAGCGCCTTGCTCCCGCCGGACGGCCCCGTACGCCCCTCGACGCGGACGAACCGCGGCTCGATCCCGTACCCCCGCACCACCGGAACCAGCTGCTCGTGCCCGTACATGCTCAGGAGCGACTGACTGCGCCCGGCCCGCTGCCACTCGTGCAGCAGCTCCTCCGCCCCGGCGGTGAGCCCGCAGGCCACCCGCTGCTCCGTGTAGTACCGGTGGAAGACGCCGTCCATCCGCTCCCATTCGGCCTCCGTGGGCAGCCGTCCCAGGAACCGCTCGTAGAACCGGGGTATGGGGATGGTGTACATCTCCCGGTACTGCTCCAGCGTGATCGGCGCCAGCTCGACCTCCGCGAACGCGGCGTTCGTCGCCTGGATGACGGCATGCGTGTCGTCGAGCAGCGTGCCGTTCCAGTCCCAGACCAGATGTGTGCGTGTCGTCCCGGAAGCCATACAGAGAAAAATACCCGCCGGGTCCGACAGCCCCGCCGGCTCGGCGCGAGCCCGGCCCGCCTCAGCGGATGAGCTGCGGAATCTCCTGGACGCCGAACCACAGCAGCTCGTGGTCCTCGGCCCCGTCCACGGTGAACTGCGCATCGTCGTCGCCGAGGTCCGCCGCCCCCAGGGCCGCCGCCGCGGCGGCCACGTCCTTCTCCGCGTCGTCGGCGTCCACGTGCACCGCCGCCGCCTTGGCCAGCGGCAGCGCGGCGGCGATCCGCACCTCGCCGAGCGACGCCGCGCTCAGCCCGTTGTCCGGGTCGGCGACGGCGGCCCCGTCCGGTACGTCGACGGCGACGACGACCCGGCGGCGCACCTCGTCCGGATTCCCGGCGATCATCCGGAGCGAGGCGGCGGCGGCCCGGTTGAGCGCCGCGTACTCCAGCTCCTCGATGTCGTCGGAGACGTACCACTCCCGCAGCCCGGGGGTGACCGCGTAGGCGGTCAGCGGTCCGGGGCCGACCTCGCCCGCACCGTGCGCCGCTGCGAGACCGGAGAGGGTCAGGGGGACGTACACGCGCATGGCAGGCCGCTTTCGTAGGGGGAACCGTCCTCAGGATACGTGGGAGCGTCCCCTTTCGGGTTTCGGCAACCGGGGGCCTCCGTCCACGGCCGACGCCCCGTCACCCCCGCCGTAGGCCTTGTCCCGCAAGGGCCGAGCCACGGATAGGTGAAACAGCCCGCGCCGGATCGGCGCCAGGAGGCCCCTTGCGTCGCTGACGACCGCCCCCGTAGAAGATCCCCAACACAAGTTACCGCCCGGTAGAAGCCGGGCCCGGTCAACGGGGGCGTTTGATCATGAGCATGGACAGGACGAGGCCCGCAGGACGACGCGACCAGAGCGGCCCCCGATCGGCACCGGGCGGTCCCCGGTCGGCGTCGACCGGTCCGCGGTCGACACCGAGCGGCCCGCGGCCAACACCGGGCGGTCCCCGGTCGGTGCCGCCGCAGCGGTCGCGCAGGCTCCAGCCCCACCGGCCGCTGCGCCCGCACCAGTGGTTCGCCGAGCGTCTGCTCGCGGTCCTCAGCGGCCAGCGCCCGGTGCACTGGATGCTCGGCCACACCATCGGCGAGGCCTACGACCAGCTCGCCGAGCTGGCCCCCAGCACCCCGCTGCGGGCCACCCACGGCAGCCGCCCGGTCCTCCGCCACTGCCGAGGGGCCCAGCCCGCCACCGGGGTGGTCGAGGCGTTCGCCAGCATCGCCGCGGGCGACCGGGTGCGGGCGATGGCGTTCCGGCTGGAACAGGGCGCCGACCAGCGCTGGCGCTGTGCCGCCGTGGAGCTGGGCGGCGAACGCCTCACGGCCGGTGCCCCGGGCCCCCGGTGACCCGGTGGACGCGGCAGGGGCCGGACACCACGTGGTGTCCGGCCCCTGCCGGGGTACTGCCCTTGCTGCTACTTCTTGCGACGGCGACCGCCGCCACCGCTCTTCTGGGCCTTGCGGCGCTCCGCACGCGTCAGGCCGTCAACCGACCGCGTGGCGCCGGAGGCATCGTCGTTGGCGAGCTCGCCCTCGACGACACCGCCCTCGCCGTCCACCGTGGGAGCGGAGAAGTGGAGGCGGTCCGGCCGCTGCGGGGCCTCCAGACCCTTGGCCCGGATCTGCGGGGCAGCGGCGGCACCCTCCTTCTCCAGGGAGGGACGCTCGGCGCCGTCCTGCACCGGAACCTCCTCGACCTGCTGCTCGACCTGGACCTCCAGGTTGAACAGGTAGCCGACGGACTCCTCCTTGATGCCCTCCATCATGGCGTTGAACATGTCGAAGCCCTCGCGCTGGTACTCGACCAGCGGGTCCTTCTGCGCCATGGCCCGCAGGCCGATGCCCTCCTGGAGGTAGTCCATCTCGTAGAGGTGCTCGCGCCACTTGCGGTCGAGCACCGAGAGGACCACGCGGCGCTCCAGCTCACGCATGATGTCGGAGCCGAGGGTGTTCTCGCGCTCCTCGTACTGCTCGTGGATGTCGTTCTTGACCGACTCGGCGATGAACTCGGCGGTGACGCCCGCCAGGTCCCCGGCCGCCTCCTCCAGCTCCTCGACGGTGAC
Organism: Streptomyces globisporus C-1027; assembly: GCF_000261345.2. Taxonomy (NCBI): domain Bacteria; kingdom Bacillati; phylum Actinomycetota; class Actinomycetes; order Kitasatosporales; family Streptomycetaceae; genus Streptomyces; species Streptomyces globisporus. The sequence continues at coordinate 2,993,212 of NZ_CP013738.1, forward strand.
CTTCACCGGGTAGAGCTGCTTGAAGGCGCCCCACAGCCGGTCCAGGTCCCACTCCTCGGCGAAGCCCTCGGCGGTCTCCTGCCGGATGTAGTCGTCGATCGTGTCGTCCATGAAGTGCCGGATCTGCTCCTGGAGGTCCTCGCCCTCCAGGACGCGGCGGCGCTCGCCGTAGATGACCTCGCGCTGCCGGTTGAGCACCTCGTCGTACTTCAGGACGTTCTTACGCGTCTCGAAGTTCTGCTGCTCGACCTGCGACTGGGCGGAGGCGATGGCACGGGTGACCATCTTGTTCTCGATCGGGACGTCGTCCGGGACGTTCGCCATCGACATGACACGCTCGACCATCTGGGCCTTGAACAGGCGCATCAGGTCGTCGCCCAGCGACAGGTAGAAACGGGACTCGCCCGGGTCGCCCTGACGGCCGGAACGACCGCGCAGCTGGTTGTCGATACGGCGCGACTCGTGGCGCTCGGTGCCCAGCACGTAGAGCCCGCCGAGCTCCTTGACCTCTTCGAACTCCGCCTTCACGGCCTGCTCGGCCGCCTCCAGCGCGGCGGGCAGCGCGGCCGCCCACTCCTCGACGTTCTCCACCGGGTCGAGGCCGCGCTGGCGCAGCTCCGCCTCGGCGAGGTCGTCCGGGTTGCCGCCGAGCTTGATGTCGGTGCCTCGTCCGGCCATGTTCGTCGCGACGGTGACGGCGCCCTTGCGGCCCGCCTGGGCGACGATCGTCGCCTCCCGGTCGTGCTGCTTGGCGTTGAGGACCTCGTGCTGGACGCCGCGCTTGGAGAGCTGCTGCGAGAGGTACTCGGACTTCTCGACCGAGGTGGTGCCGACCAGGATCGGCTGGCCCTTCTCGTGCTTCTCCGCGATGTCGTCGACGACCGCGGCGAACTTCGCGACCTCGGTGCGGTAGATCAGGTCCGACTGGTCGGCGCGGACCATCGGCCGGTTCGTCGGGATCGGCACCACGCCGAGCTTGTAGATCTGGTGGAACTCGGCGGCCTCGGTCATCGCCGTACCGGTCATGCCGGAGAGCTTGTCGTAGAGGCGGAAGAAGTTCTGCAGGGTGATCGTGGCGAGGGTCTGGTTCTCGTCCTTGATGTCCACCCCTTCCTTCGCCTCGATCGCCTGGTGCATGCCCTCGTTGTAGCGGCGGCCGGCGAGGATACGGCCGGTGTGCTCGTCGACGATCATGACTTCGCCGTCGATGACGACGTAGTCCTTGTCCTTCTTGAACAGTTCCTTCGCCTTGATGGCGTTGTTCAGATAACCGACGAGCGGGGTGTTCACCGACTCGTAGAGGTTGTCGATGCCGAGCCAGTCCTCGACCTTGGCGACGCCGGACTCGTGGATGGCCACGGTCCGCTTCTTCTCGTCGACCTCGTAGTCGCCGGTCTCCTCGATGCCCTTGAGCTGGTTGCCCGCCTCGCCCTTGGTGAGGCGCGTGACCAGCTTGGCGAAGTCGCCGTACCACTTGGTGGCCTGGTCGGCCGGGCCGGAGATGATCAGCGGCGTACGGGCCTCGTCGACGAGGATCGAGTCGACCTCGTCGACCACGGCGAAGTTGTGGCCGCGCTGGACGAGCTCGTCCTTGGACCACGCCATGTTGTCGCGGAGGTAGTCGAAGCCGAACTCGTTGTTCGTGCCGTACGTGATGTCGCAGGCGTACTGCTCGCGGCGCTGGGCCGGGGTCATGTTGGCGACGATGCAGCCGACGGACAGCCCCAGGAACTTGTGGACCCGGCCCATCAGCTCGGAGTCACGCGTCGCGAGGTAGTCGTTGACCGTGATCAGGTGCACGCCCTTGCCGGAGAGCGCGTTCAGATACGTGGGCAGGGTGCCGACGAGGGTCTTGCCCTCACCGGTCTTCATCTCGGCGACATAGCCGAGGTGCAGGGCGGCTCCACCCATGATCTGTACGTCGTAGTGGCGCTGCCCGAGGACTCGCTTGGCGGCCTCGCGGATCGTGGCGAACGCTTCGGGAAGCAGGTCGTCCAGGCTCTCGCCGTCCGCGTACCGTTCCTTGTACTCGTCGGTGAGCGCCCGCAGCTCGGCGTCGGAGAGGTTGACGAAGTCCTCTTCGATGGAGCTGACCTGGTCCGCGATGCGGTGCAGTTTGCGCAGGATCTTGCCTTCGCCTGCACGCATGAGCTTGTTGAAGACGGACACTGAGGCTGGTCTCCTTGCCGGTCGGGCCTGGCACTGGGTCGTGTAATGGACTCTGGCGCGGGCACGGCAGGTGGGCCCCACCGCAACGGCCATCGTAAGCGAGGACACCACCGCGTCGGGAGGGCTGCCGTCGCGTGGACCTCGCCGCACCCTTATAGGACAACGGTCCAGAGGTGCGGAAGGTGCCGGGAAGCCCGAAAGTGCTCGCATCACGGCGGCCTGCTCACGAGAATCGGCCCATGGAGCCGATCACCCTCACCACGGAACGCCTGGTCCTGCGGCCCTTCGGCCCGCAGGACACCCACCGGGTGCACGCCGCCTGTCAGGACCCGGACATCCAGCGCTGGACGGTGATCCCCTCCCCGTACCGCCTCACCGACGCGGAACTGTTCACCACGCAGCTCGCCCCGGCGGGCTGGCGGGACGACTCCGCCTACGGCTTCGCCCTGACCCTGCGGGGGAACGGGACACTCGTCGGGGCGCTCGGCATCGACCGCCGCAGCCGTCCGGGGACGTACGAGGTCGGCTACTGGTCCACCAAGGAGCACCGCGGCAACGGCTACGCCACCGAGGCGGTGCTCGGCTCCGCCCGCTGGGCCTTCGTCTCGCTCGGGGCGGACCGGCTGGAGTGGCGGGCCGAGATCGGCAATCTCGCCTCGCGGGCCGTCGCCCTGCGGGCGGGGTTCCGGCTGGAGGGCGAACAGAGGTCCGGGCTGCTCAACAAAGGCGTGCGGCGTGACGCCTGGACGGCGGCCCTGCTCCCGTCCGACCTCGGGCTCGCGGGCACCCACCCGTACGTCCCCGGACGGCACGCGCCCCGGCCCGACGGAGCCCCGGGTTCCGTACGCCGGCCCGCCTGACCACCGTGGCCCCAGGGGCGGATTCCGGGGGCCGGACTGTCAGTGGCGCCGTCTAGGGTTCGACGTATGACGCCTGTGCCTCCTCCCGCAGTCGAACTCTCCGCCGACCAGGCCCGCCGCATCGCCCTGCGCGCTCAGGGCTTCCTGGGGGCCCCGGACCGCCGGGCAGGGGTGCCGGGGGTGCTGCGCCACCTCGGCGCGGTCCAGTTGGACACGATCTCGGTGCTGGCCCGCTCGCACGAGCTGATCCCCTACGCCCGGCTCGGCTCGGTGGGCCGCCGGACGGTGGAGGACGCCTACTGGTCGGGCGGCCGCACCTTCGAGTACTGGTCGCACGCCGCGTGCATCCTGCCCGTCGAGGAGTGGCCGCACTTCGCGTTCCGCCGCCGCGCCTACCGCTCCCGCCCGCACTGGCACCACGATCTGCCCGACGGCGTGTACGACACCGTGATCAAGCAGCTGCGCGACGAGGGCCCGCTGACGGCCACCGAGCTGGGCGGCGCGAAGAACGGCGGCGAGTGGTGGGACTGGTCGGCGTCCAAGGTCGCCGTCGAGCGGGCCCTGATGTACGGCGAGGTGGTGTGCACCGAGCGGCGCGGCTGGAAGCGGATCTACGACCTGGCCGAGCGGGCCATTCCGGACACCGTGCTGCACGACGAGCTGAGCGACGCCGAGTGCCGGCGACGGCTGGTCGCGCTGGCGGGCAGGTCCCTGGGGGTCGGCACCCGTAGCGACATCGCCGACTACCACCGGCTGAAGGGCGAGGAGTTCGACGCGGTGGTGGCGGACTCGGGGCTGGTCCCGGTCGTGGTGGAGGGCTGGACGAAGCCCGCCTGGGCGGACCCGGAGGCCCTCGCCAAGGAGCCGCGCGGCCGCCATCGTACGACGCTGCTGTCGCCGTTCGACTCCCTGATCTGGGAGCGGGCGCGCACGGAGCGGATCTTCGACTTCACGCATCGGCTGGAGGCCTACGTGCCCAGGCAGAAGCGGATCCACGGCTATTTCGCGATGCCCTTGCTGGCGGGCGGGAAGCTCCAGGGCCGGGTCGACCCGGCGCGTGAGGGGACCACGCTGGTCGCCAAGCAGGCATCGTTGGCCGGCCCGAAGGCGGTGGCCCCGATGGCGGAGGCACTGGTGGAGGCGGCGGCCTGGGTGGGCTGCACGGACATCCGGGTCGACCGGGTGGACGCGCCGGAGCTGCGCGAGCCGCTCCGGACGGAGATCGGCCACGCGTTCCGGCGCGCCTTTGGCTGACCGGCTACCGGCTACCGGATCTCCAGGATCTTCTCGCGCATGGCATAGACCACGGCTTCCATCCGGGAGTGCAGCTGCAGTTTCTCCAGGATATTGCGGACGTGGTTCTTCACCGTGTTCTCGGAAATGAACAACTCCTTGGCGATATCCCGGTTGTTCATGCCGGTCGCCACGAGCTTCAGCACCTCCAGCTCACGCTCGGTGAGCCGGGGCGCCGGCACGAGCCGCCGCTCGTCGGTGCGCTGGATCATCGATTTGAACTCGGTGAGCAGCTTGGAGGCCATGGAGGGACTGATCTGGGACTGGCCGTCGGCGACCGCGCGAATGGCCGTGGCGACCTCGTCGGTGGAGATCTCCTTGAGGAGATAGCCGGTCGCGCCCGCCTTGATCGCCTCGTAGAGGTCGGCCTCCTCGTCGCTGATCGTCAGCATGATGATCTTCGCGCTGGGGGCCACCTCCTTGATGGCGGTGCAGGCCTCGATGCCGCCGCGCTTGGGCATCCGGACATCCATCAGAACGATGTCGGGCAGCAGGTCGGCGGCCTTGTCGACCGCCTCGGAGCCGTCCCCTGCCTCGCCGATGACCTGGATGTCCTCCTCCTGCGCGAGGACGATCTCCAAGCCCCTGCGGAAGAGCGCGTGGTCATCGACCACGAGGACCCTGATGGGCTCCCTGCGTGAAGCGCCGTCCACGTCCGCGCCGGTGTACGCACCAGCGTCGTCGTCGGAGTCGTTCGCATCACGCACGGGCCCGAAGGTGTCCGCCATCGTTCCTCCCCCTGAAGGCCACGGCCCAAGTGTCGGTCGTTCGCCAACGGCACCTCACGGAACACCGATTGGCTCGGTCCGCCATGATTCCATGCCCCGGCCCCGGCAGGGTGGTCCTGTGCCCGTGCGCGGGTGCCCCCGGTGGCGTGAAAACGCCCCGGGGGCACCCGCGCGATGTGGCCTCAGCCGGCGAGTGCACCGCCCGCGCCGCCTGCCTCGTCCGCGGCGAGCGGGTCGGTCCTCAGGTGGATGACGCCGTAGTCGTAGGCGTGTCGCCGGTAGACGACGCTGGGCTCCTTCGTCTCGGAGTCGACGAACAAGTAGAAGTCGTGGCCGACCAGTTCCATCTCGTAGAGCGCCTGGTCGAGCGACATGGGTGCGGCGGTGTGGGTCTTCTCGCGCATCACGAGCGGCCCTTCGCCCTGCACTTCGAGCGAGCCGATCTTCGTGGTGGGGACGGGCGCCGGCGACTGGTCACCGACCAGCTCACCGTCCTCGTCGAACGAAGCGACGCCGGGGACGACGTCCCCGACCTCGGCAGCAGACAGACGGCCGTTGCCACGGCGGCTGTAGCGCTTGTCGTGCTGCTTGCGCAGCCGGGCCTCCAGCTTTCCGGTGGCCAGATCAAGCGCTGCGTAGGGGTCGCCCGCCGCCGCTTCCGCCCGGATGACCGGTCCACGCGAGTGGAGTGTGATCTCCACCCGGTCGGAGCGGTCGGCCTGACGGGGATTCGGCTCCTTGGACACCTCGACGTCGACGCTGATCACCTTGCCGTCGAACTTCTGGATCTTGTCCAGCTTCAGCTTCTCGGCCACGTGCTTGCGGAACCGCTCGGGCACCTCGGTCTTGCGGCCCTTGACGACGATGTCCACGCAGAACTCCGTTCCCGGATCGCCCCGCTCGATGGCGGAGCATCTCCCTTTTGCACCAGGCCCCGGAGATCCCCAGGGCCTCGGACTCGGTGGCTTTCGCCTCCTCCTCCCCCGCCGGAGGGATCGCAATCCCACCGACTTTGCGTGCCTCTCTTACCGGTGAGTTACCTGCCCGAAAGCTGATGGTGCATTCATCGAGGTCCGGCCTTCACCGTTCCTCACAACCGAACATAGCCTGCGCACCCAGGTATCGGCACCCGCTACTGGCGCGTACCTCCGTTCAGGGGGTACTGGCCTCTCATTACCTGCAACGATGCAGATTCTCGGTCAGTTCCGGTTTATTTCGAAGGCGGAGGGAGAAGCTGCGACAACCGCCGCTCGGCACCCTCCGTGCACGGCAGGCTCCCGGTCGGTGCGGCACCCCTCTCCGACGGCCCGTGCCGCCTCCGCCAGCGTCGATCCCGTCGTCAACAGATCGTCGACCAGGATCACCCGGTCGTGACGGAGGAGTCCGCGCCGGAGGAGGCGCACCCCCGCCTCCGTGAGCTCCAGTGCGCCGGCCAGGTTCGCCCGCCGCTGCCGCGCCCCGAGCCCCGACTGGTCGGCGACCGTGCGCCGCTGCCGGAGCAGCGGGAGCACCCGGGCCGGCAGACCCGCACGCCGCAGCTCGCGCGCGGCCGTGACGGCGATCCTGCGCACCGGATCATGGCCACGGGCGGCGGTCGCGGAACGCGCGGAGGGCACGGGGACCAGAAGCAGAGGCACCGCGACCCTCGGAGACCCTGATCCACCGGGCGTCGCCGCAGCGCCCAGCTGCCCCGTCCCGGCCCGTACGCAACCCGCCAGAGCCCGTCCGAGCGCACCTGCCAGCCCGAGTGCCCCGCGCTCCTTGTGGGCCAGCAGAACCGCACGTACGGCGTTCTCGTACGGCGCGGCCGCATACACCGCCGGAAGCCCCGGCGGCCCGGGCGAGGGGCGGACCCGGCGGGCGGGCCCGCCGAACAGCGCGGCCCCGCAGGCCGCGCACAACTCGGTGGGCGGTCTGCCGCAGCCGGCACAGGCCACCGGCAGAATCAGACCGGACAGTTCCTGCCACACGCTCCGCATGACCCCACTGTTCCGCGCCCGCCGGAACCGGACCACCCCTGTGGAAAACCCCGGGAACCCGGCCGGAGAGCCGGCGCTCGACCCGGACTCCCGGGCGGCGAATCACCGGCTCCCGGATCAGCCGGGGTAGACCAACGCCTTGCCCTTCTTGAGGACCGTCTGCCAGTTGTCCCCCGGCGAGAGCTTCACGATGCCGTCGTCGACGGTCTCCGCCATCAGCGGAAGCTGTTCGTCGTCCGCCGCGGCGACCGACTGGACCTGGTTGACCCCGGGGAGCGCCCCCGAGGCCGACGTGGACCCGTCAGCCTGCACGTAACGCACCTGCTGGACGCCCCCCTCCTCCTTGCCGACCACCACCAGACGGCTCCGTCCCGACCAGGAGATGGCCGAAACGTCCGCGAGCTGCGGTGCGGCCTGGCGCAGATCCTCGACCGAGATCTCGGGCGCCACGGAGGACCCCCGGCGCTCGACCCGGCCGATGTTCAGCGTCGTACGGCCGTCCTTTGTCAGCAGCAGAGCGATCCGCACGCCGTCCGCGGACATCCGGAGCTCCTCGATCCGGGCGCCGTCGAGGCCGGGCACCCGGACCTCCTGGGGCTCGCCCGTGCCGTCGGCCAGCCGCAGCAGCCTGGGTCCCGCCGGATCACGGTCGGCGACCCACAGGTCGCCGCGGCCGTCCCAGCTCGGCGGCGACAGCCGGTCCGCGGCCTTCTTCGCCCCGCTGGTGACGAGGGGCTCGGCCAGTTCGCCCTCCGTCTCCAGGGAGGAGACGTAGAGGTTCTGCCCGGAGGAGGAGACCGCGGCGGCCCGTTCCTCGTCCCGGGCCACCCCGACGGATCCCATCGGGACGGTGCCCGCTCCCAGCGGACCGGTCACGGGCTCGGGGGTCCCGGTGTCGCCCGTGGCGCCGAGGACCCGCTCCACCTGGCCCTTGTCGTTGATGAAGTACTGGCTGTCGTCCCCTTCGGAACCACGGTCGGCGGAGAACTCCGGCGCGTCGTCGGCGTCCAGCGCGCAGAGCCGGCCCTGGCCGCCCTCCAGCTCCACCCGCTCGACCCGGGCCGAGGTCAGGTCCCGGAGCGTGAACAGCACCTGCGCGGCCATCATCCGGCAGGCACTCCGGCCCGCCGTGTCGGCCTTCTGGTTGAGCGGCACCTTCAGGACGTTCTGATCGTCCGGCGCCAGCGCGGTGACGCCCTTGCGCAGGGCGGTCCCCGTCGGGAACCGGGAATCGACGACGGGCCGCAGCCAGTTCGTCGGCCCGGCCAGCAGGGTCCTGACGGTCTGCGTCGCGGTGTCCATCCGCGTGACGGGATCCGTACGGTTGCGTACGTAGACGGGGTCGGCGACGAGCGTCGACCGGCCGTTCGTGGCCCCGGTGGCGTAGTAGTACTTGTTCACGGAGCGGTAGAGCCGCTTGAAGTCGGACTGCCCGAGGACCAGGCCGTCCGGCACGACGTCGATGCGCCACTCCTTCTTGCCCTCCGCCACCTGTTCCAGCACCAGGTGCAGGGGCTGGGCGTAGGCGGTGGGTGCGAGCGGCTGGTAGGAGCTCTGGGCGTCGACCGTCGCGACCTTGTCGCCGGTCAGCGTGTAGGTCGTCTCCCGGTCCCGGGTGGCCCGGTTGTCCTCGTCGTGGAGCAGGGGGCCGCTGCGATTGGGGGCCTGGGCCAGCACCGTGGTGGTCCCGCCCGGCTGCCAGGTGCGCCGGGCGTCCGCGCTCAGATATTTCCGGGTGGTCGCGAACGCGGGATCGTCACTGGTCATCGACTCCAGGAAGCCGTCGACGATCTCGCTGGGCGGCGCGCCTTCCCGGGGTGCCACCGCATACACCTGCACCTGGGAGTCCCCGGGCTGCGAGGCGTCGACCGCCTTGACGTCCCCGGTCACCGGCATCGATCCGCAGCCGGCCAGCACGACGACGCCGCAGCCGAGCAGCACGGATATCCGCACCGCCCGCCCGTGGCCGCCCTGACGGCGGTCAGTACCCACGAGTGGTGTCCTCCTGGTCGGAATTCTGTACGCCGTTGCCCACGCCACCGGGACGTTCCGGGGCCTGGCGTGCCACGACGCGTGCACCGTTGCCGGGCAGCGCGGCGGGGTGCACCGACGAGGGCGCGCCGTTACGGACGGCGGGGCCGCGACCGGGCACGGGCAGCGGGGAACGGCCGGCCGCGCCGGGCTGGGGCGGGACGGACATCAGGCGGTGATCGCCCGACGTCCCCGACCCGGCCTCGTCGCGCTCCCGGTCCTCCCGGTTGCGCCGCGAGTCCTCGGGCTCCAGCGGTATCGGCGAACCGCGCAGGGGCTCGTCCGCCGTACGCGGCAGGGTCAGCCGGAACTGGGAGCCGCCGCCGGGCTCGCCCCAGGCCTGGAGCCAGCCGCCGTGCAGCCGGGCGTCCTCGACCGCGATGGAGAGGCCGAGACCGGTCCCGCCGGTCGTCCGGGCGCGCGCCGGGTCGGCACGCCAGAACCGGTTGAAGACCCGGGTCGCCTCGCCGGGCTTGAGCCCGACCCCGTAGTCCCGGACGGCCACGGCGACCGCGCCCTGTGCGACGCCCATCCGCACCACGACGTCCCGGCCCTCGCCGTGCTCGACGGCGTTGACGACGAGGTTGCGCAGGACGCGTTCGACGCGGCGGGCATCGGCCTCGGCGATCACGGGCTGGTCGTCGCCGACGACCAGGATCCGGGTGCCCTTGCGCTCGGCGAGCGGCTCGGCGCCGCCGATCACCCGGTGCACCACGGTCCGCAGGTCTATCGGCTCGGCCTCCAGGGCCGCGGCGCCCGCGTCGAAGCGGCTGATCTCCAGCAGATCGGCGAGCAGCGACTCGAACCGGTCGAGCTGGTCGCCCAGCAGCTCGGCGGAGCGTGCGGTGACGGGGTCGAAGTCGGCGCGGGCCTCGTGGATGACATCGGCGGCCATCCGCACGGTCGTGAGGGGGGTCCGCAGCTCGTGCGAGACGTCGGAGACGAAACGCCGCTGCATCCGGGAGAGCTCCTCCAACTGCTGGATCTTCAGCTGGAGGTTCTGGGCCATCTTGTTGAAGGCCTCGCCGAGCCGGGCGATGTCGTCCTCGCCGGTGACCTTCATCCGTTCCTGGAGCTTGCCCGCGGAGAGCCGCTCGGCGATACCGGCCGCCATCCGCACCGGGGTGACGACCTGCCGCACCACGAACCAGGCGATGGCCCCGAGCAGCACGACGACGAACAGCCCGGCGGTCGCCAGGGTCGTCTTGACCAGGGTCAGGGACTTCTCCTCCTGCGTGAGCGGGAAGAGGTAGTACAGCTCGTAGGGCTGCTGATCGATGTCGTAGAGCCGCTTGCCGACGACGAGCCCCGGTTGCGACGCGTTGCCGTACGAGTACCGGATCAGGGAGTACGTCTGGTAGGCGCCCTGCCCCTTGCTCACGTTCTGCCGCAGGCGTTCGGGCACGCTGGACGCCTCGACGCTGCCGGAACCGCGCGCGGCACGGCTGCCCGCCCCCTCGGTCACGGAGTCGGCGCTGAGCGCCACCACGTTGAAGGCGTTCTTGCCGCCGCTGGCGAGCTGGTCGACGAGCTCGGTACGCCAGGAGGTGCTCCCGGTCATGCCGTCGGCGCCCTCGCTCCCCTGGCCGCCGGGGGCGAGGGGAGCGTTCGCCTTCTCCTGGGCGGCAGCGAAACCACCGGCGGCCTGGGTCTGGGCGGCCTTGCCCTTGGCGTCGAGCAGGCCGTTGCGCACCTGGCCGATGACGACGAAGCCGAGCAGCAGCACGACCCCGATCGACATCAGGAGAGTGCCCGCGACCACGCGGAGCTGCAGATTTCGCCGCCACAACCGGACGGCGGGCAGCAACGGACGGCGCACCCACCGCATCAGCAACCGCGGTACGGGCCCGCCGGGCGTCCGGTCCTCGAACAACCGGCCGCCCTGCAGGAAACGGCTCATACGTGACGCCTTCCGACCCGAGCCGGCAGCCCGCTCCGTACGGACTCCCGGCTCACCGGGCCCCGGAGCAGCGCTGCCTCGGGCCATCTCAGCTCGGTCCGGCCTTGTAGCCGACGCCTCGGACCGTCACCACGATCTCCGGCCGTTCCGGGTCCTTCTCGACCTTGGAACGCAGACGCTGGACATGAACATTCACCAGGCGGGTGTCGGCCGCGTGGCGGTAACCCCACACCTGCTCCAGCAGGACCTCACGGGTGAAGACCTGCCACGGCTTGCGGGCGAGCGCGACCAGCAGGTCGAACTCCAGCGGAGTCAGGGCGATCGACTGCCCCTCCCGCTTCACGGAGTGGCCGGCCACGTCGATGACCAGGTCACCGATGGTCAGCTGCTCCGGCGCGGGCTCTTCGGACCGCCGCAGACGTGCCCTGATCCGGGCGACCAACTCCTTAGGTTTGAACGGCTTGACGATGTAGTCGTCGGCCCCGGACTCCAGGCCGACCACGACATCGACGGTGTCGCTCTTGGCAGTGAGCATGACGATCGGCACACCGGACTCGGCCCTGATCAGCCTGCACACCTCGATGCCGTCCCTACCGGGCAGCATGAGGTCGAGCAGCACCAGGTCCGGCTTGGCCTCACGAAATGCGGCCAGTGCCTTGTCGCCGTCCGCTACGAACGACGGCTCGAAACCTTCTCCACGCAGCACAATCCCGAGCATCTCGGCCAGTGCGGTGTCGTCGTCGACGACAAGGACGCGTCCCTTCATAATCGACATCATCCCATTAGCTAATCGTTACCTGCGATGACCTGGCACACAGCTCGGCCAGTCCGACCCCCGTGACCGGGGAAATTGCCCCCTCCTCGGTGACGATCGCCGTGATCAGTTCCGGCGGTGTGACATCGAAGGCCGGGTTGTACGCCGGAGCTCCGAGGGGTGCGACGACGATCCCGCCTCCACCGGTGGCCGATACACCTTGTGGCGATGTGAGCTCCGTCACTTCTTGCCCGGAACGCTGCTCGACGACGATCGATGTGCCGTCCGGGGTCTCCAGATCCACGGTCGTCGTCGGGGCCACCACGATGAAGGGCACGTGGTGGTACTTCGCGAGCACGGCCAGCGGGTAGCTCCCCACCTTGTTGGCCACCGAGCCGTCCGCGGCGATGCGGTCGGCGCCTATGAGCACCGCGTCGACCTCCCCCGCCGCGAACAGGGATCCCGCCGCGTTGTCGGTGAGCAGGCTGTAGGCCAGCCCGTTCCGCGCCGCCTCGAACGCGGTCAGCCGCGCCCCCTGGAGCAGCGGCCGTGTCTCGTCCACCCACAGCCGTCGCAGCCGCCCCTGCCGGTGCACCCGCAACGCCACCGCGAACGCCGTCCCCTCACCCCCCGAGACCAGCGCCCCGGTATTGCAGTGGGTCAGCAGCTGGTACGCCCGGCCCGGCAGCAGCTCCTCCAGCAGCGCCTCCCCGTACTCGGCCATACGCCTGCTGGCCTGGGCATCCTCCCGGTGCAGCGTCCGCGCCTCCGCCAGCGCCGCCGCGGCGGCCGCCTCGTCGCCCTCTCCCTTCCCGGAGGCCGCCCAGTAGGCCGCCGCCACCCGCCGCACCCCGTATCCGAGGTTCACCGCGGTGGGCCGCGCCCCCTCCAGCAGTCCCGCCGCCTCCGCGACGTCGAAGCCCCTCGCCGCCGCGAGCGCCACCCCGTACCCCCCGGCGATCCCGAGCAACGGAGCCCCGCGCACCGCCAGCGTCTGGATCGCCCGCACGAGCGCGGGCACATCGGTGCACACCAGCTCGACCTCCTCGGCGGGCAGCCGCGTCTGGTCGAGAAGCACCAGCACAGGGCCTTCCGGAGGCTCGTCCCAGCGGAGTACGGAAAGCGCGGAGGGCTCGAAGCCCACCGATGATTGCGCGTCCTGATCAGCCATCTGTCCAGTCTGCCCGGTGAGCCACCCGCATATGAAGGTGCGAACGAGAAGGAGCGGCTGGTCCGCCCCGGACCAGCGCGTGGCACGATGGCTGCCAACCTGCCGCCCCGATGAGCGGTCAGGACGGTGAAGGAGCGAGAATGAACGACTCTCCGGGCTGGGCGTCGCCCGGATCTGCCCCCTCCGACGGCAAGGAGAAGGCGATCCCCCGCCCCTCCGACCCGCAGGACGGAAGCGGCCCGACGGGACAGTGGTCCCCCGAGCAGCCGCCCCCCGGGCAGTGGTCCCCACCGAGCAACCCCGGCGGCGGCCCCGGAACCCGGCCGCCCGCACCCGGCTGGGGCGGCGGCCCGCAGCGGCAGGGCTGGGCAGGACCGCCCCCGGCCGCAAAGCCCGGAGTCATCCCGCTGCGCCCGCTGAGCCTCGGCGAGATCCTCGACGGCTCGGTGTCCGCCCTGCGCGCCCACTGGCGGACGGCACTCGGCTTCAGCCTCACGATCTCGGTGGTCACCCAGATCGCCGCCATCCTCATGCAGCGCTACCTGCTGCCGGAACCGACCTCCATCGACCCGAACGCCACCGGCGCCGAGGCCCTGCGCCAGACCGCCGACTCGGCCCGATCGACGCTGCTCTCCCTGGCTCCGGTCTCCCTCCTCTCGATGATCGCCACGCTCTTCACGGCGTCGGTCGTCACCGTGATCATCAGCCGCTCCGTGCTGGGCCGCCCCACCACGCTCGCCGACTCCTGGGCCGAAGCCCGCCCCCGCGTCCTCCCCCTGCTCGGGCTGACCGTGCTGGTCGCCGTGATCATGGCCTCCGTCATGGCCGTGGGCATCGGCCCCGGCCTGTTGCTCGGCTCCGAGGCCGGAGCAGCCCTCGCCTTCCTCGGCTTCGCGGCCGCCTGCGTCGTCATGCTCTGGCTGAACGTCAGCTTCGCCCTCGCCGCCCCCGCACTGATGCTGGAACGGCAGAGCATCGTGGCCGCGCTGCGCAGGTCGGCGAAGCTGGTCCGGGGCGCCTGGTGGCGCACCTTCGGGATCCTCGCCCTGACCTATCTGCTGACCTTCCTGCTGACGTTCCTGGTCTCCATCCCGTTCGGCATCATCGCGGTCATCGCCGACGGAACCGACGTCAGCGACCTCTTCGGCGGTACCGCCCCCTCCGTCGGCTGGCCCTTCCTGATCGTCACCGGCATCGGCGAAGTGATCGTCTCGACGTTGATCTACCCCTTCGTCGCCGGTGTGATGGCCCTCCTCTACATGGACCAGCGCATCCGCCGCGAAGCCCTGGACCTCGACCTCGCACGGGCCGCCGGCCTGCCCGGCTACGGCGACAACACAAACAGGAGCTGATGCGGTGTCGGGGGCGGGGGGCATCACCGGAGCACAGCAGGACATCGCAGCGGGCGACATACCCGTGGACACGCCACGTCTCCCCGCACGGGAGGCGGCCGAGAGCGAACTGTCCAAGCCGATGTACCACGAGAACGACCCGAACTTCCTCCAGCGCGCCCTGAACCAGTTCTGGGACTGGGTCGCCGGAGTGTTCGACGCCGCCGCGGGAGCCGCCCCCGGCGGCCCGGCCGGACTCGCCGTCCTGGTCGTCATCGTCATCGGCCTCGCCGCCGCCCTCTGGTGGCGGCTCGGCACCCCGCAACGCTCCACGCGGAGCACGGACGCGCTGTTCGACAGCACAGGCCCCCGCAGCGCGGCCCAGCACCGCGCCGCCGCCGAAGCACACGCCGCGGCCCTGCGCTGGACCGAAGCCGTCCAGGAACGAATGCGCGCCATCGTCCGGTCCCTGGAGGAGCGTGCCCTGCTCGACCCCCGCCCCGGCCGCACCGCGGACGAAGCCGCAGCCGAAGCGGGCCGCACCCTCCCCGAGCACACGGCCCGGCTGCGCGCCGCCGCCCGGAGCTTCGACGACGTGACATACGGGGGCCGCACAGCGGGCCAGTCGGCATACCTGTCCCTGCGCACCCTCGACCTCGAACTCGACGAGGCGAAGCCGCTGCTGCCCGGAACCTCCCGAGGAGCCACCGGATGACCGCGGCGACCACCGCTTCGCCCACCTCGACCGCGCCCTCCCCCGGCCAGGTCTGGACCCGCGCCCGAGGCATCCTGGCCGTCGTCCTCATCCTCGTCGTCGCCGGCATCACGTTCGCCGCCGTACGCTCCGGCACGGACCACGGGCAGCTCGACCCCCGCTCCGCGGACCCCAAGGGCAGCCGTGCCGTCGCCGAACTCCTCAAGGCACGCGGCATATCCGTCGCCGTTGCCACCACTCTCGACGAGGCCACCGCCGCGACAGGACCCGACACCACCCTCCTGGTCACCGGCCCCAACCTCCTGACCCGGTCGCAACAGCTCCGGCTGGACGAAGCGGCCTCCGCCTCCGCGGGACGCACCCTGCTGGTCGCCCCGGGACCGGGAGCCACGCACCGGGTCGCCCCAGGAATCCGCGCCGAGTCGCACCAGGCCGTCAATGCTCTCGCCCCGGCGTGCGAGCTCCCCGCCGCCCGGCGGGCCGGCACAGCGGACATGGGCGGAACCCGCTACACGACGCAGGACCCCACCGCCGTCGCCTGCTACCCGAGCGCAGGCCTCCCCAGCCTCATCGTCCTCCCGACCGGAGCGGGCGGCGACACCGTCGTCCTCGGCTCCCCCGACATCCTCCACAACGAACGCCTCGACAAGCAGGGCAACGCCTCGCTCGCCCTGCAACTCCTCGGTTCCCGTCCTCATCTCGTCTGGTACCTCCCCTCTCTCACCGATCCATCCGCAACAACCGATGACGGCGCCCCCGGCGACGGGAACGAAAAACAGTCGGAAGACGGAGCGAGGGACGACGCGGCCGACGAGAGCAGCTTCCTCGACCTCGTCCCCTCCGGCTGGCTGTGGGGAACGCTTCAACTCGCCCTCGCCGCCGTCCTCGCCGCCGTCTGGCGGGCCCGCCGACTGGGCCCCCTGGTCACAGAACGACTGCCGGTGGCCATCCGCGCATCCGAATCCGCCGAAGGCCGCTCCCTGCTCTACCGCAAGGCCAACGCCCGCGACCGGGCGGCCGATGCCCTCCGAGCCGCCAGCCGCACACGCCTCGCTCCGCTCGCCGGTGTGCCCGCCCGTGACGCGCACACCCCCGATGTCCTCCTCCCCGCCGTGTCCGCACGCGTCACCGCCCCGGACCGCGACCTCAGCACCCTGCTCTTCGGTACGGCTCCCTCCACCGACGCCGCCCTGGTCCTCCTCGCAGATCAACTCGACGCCCTCGAAAGAGAGGTACGCACTTCATGAGCGCCCCGACCCCCGAGCCGGCAGAGCCCACGGCGCCCGCGGCAGCCCCCGTGATGCCCACGGATTCGGAGCCGTCCGACAGCGCCCGCGCCTCCTTGGAGGCTCTGCGCTCCGAGATCGCCAAGGCCGTGGTCGGGCAGGACCCTGCCGTCACCGGACTCGTCGTCGCGCTGCTCTGCCGAGGTCACGTACTCCTCGAAGGCGTGCCCGGAGTCGCCAAGACCCTGCTGGTCCGTGCACTCGCCGCTTCCCTCGAACTCGACACCAAGCGCGTCCAGTTCACCCCCGACCTGATGCCCAGCGACGTCACGGGTTCACTGGTCTACGACGCACGCACCGCCGAGTTCTCCTTCCAGCCCGGCCCGGTCTTCACCAACCTGCTGATCGCCGACGAGATCAACCGCACCCCTCCCAAGACCCAGTCGTCCCTTCTGGAGGCGATGGAGGAACGGCAAGTGACCGTCGACGGAACGCCGCGTCCCCTGCCCGACCCGTTCCTTGTCGCCGCGACCCAGAACCCCGTCGAGTACGAAGGCACCTACCCCCTCCCCGAAGCCCAACTGGACCGGTTCCTGCTCAAACTGACGGTTCCGCTGCCCTCGCGACAGGACGAGATCGACGTCCTCACGCGTCACGCCGACGGCTTCAACCCCCGCGACCTGAAGGCCGCCGGAATAAAGCCCGTCGCCGGCCCAGCCGATCTGGAAGCGGCACGCGAAGCTGTCGCGAAGACGACCGTCTCCCCCGAGATCGCCGGCTATGTCGTGGATATCTGCCGTGCCACGCGTGATTCCCCCTCACTCGCCCTCGGTGTCTCCCCCCGAGGTACCACCGCACTGCTGTCGACCGCCCGTGCCTGGGCCTGGCTGACCGGCCGGGACTATGTCATCCCGGACGATGTGAAGGCCTTGGCGCTCCCCACGCTCCGCCATCGCATCCAACTGCGGCCCGAGGCGGAAATGGAAGGAGTCACTTCCGACTCCGTCATCGCCTCAGTGCTCGCCCACGTCCCCGTACCCCGATGAGGCGGTGACCATGGCCCTCACCGGACGTACCGCGCTGCTGGCCGCCCTGGGGTCACTCCCCGTAGGCATCCTCGCTCCCAGCTGGACCGGGTTGCTGGCGGTCAACGCACCGCTCTCACTGGCAATTCTGTGCGACTACGCCCTGGCCGCGCCAGTGCGCACGCTTCGATTCACCCGATCCGGGGATACAACTGTTCGACTCGGTGACGCGGCCGAAGTGCAACTGACGGTGACCAACACCTCGCGCCGACGTCTGCGCGCCCAGCTGCGGGACGCCTGGCCCCCCAGCAGCTGGGCCTCGGGCACCGAACGCCGCTCTTCCCGTCACACCCTGACGGTCCCGGCCGGGGAACAGCGGCGCTTGGTCACCGTTCTGCGCCCCACGCGTCGCGGCGACCGGCAGGCGGAACGCATCACGGTCCGCTCGTACGGCCCGCTCGGCCTCGCCGCACGCCAAGGGCAGCACCGGGCGCCTTGGACCGTGCGGGTCCTGCCTCCGTTCACCAGCCGCAAGCATCTGCCTTCCCGGCTCGCCCGGCTCCGGGAACTGGACGGTCGCACCAGCGTTCTGACACGCGGTGACGGCACGGAGTTCGACAGCCTGCGGACTTACGTACCCGGGGACGACACCCGCTCCATCGACTGGCGCGCCACCGCACGCCAGTCGGCCGTAGCGGTCCGGACCTGGCGCCCCGAGCGCGATCGGCACATCCTGCTCGTCCTCGACACCGGACGAACGTCGGCGGGGCGAGTCGGGGACGTCCCCCGCCTGGACGCCTCGATGGACGCCACGCTCCTGCTCACCGCGCTCGCCATGCGGGCAGGCGACCGAGTCAGCCTCCTCGCCTACGACCGCCAGGTCCGGGCCCGCGTCCAAGGCCGAACAGCCTCGGGCAACGTCCTGGCCACCGTCATCAACACGCTGGCGACGCTGGAACCCGAGCTCATCGAAACGGACGCCCGTGGCCTGAGCAACGCCGCACTCACCGACGCCCCGCGCGGTTCGCTGATCGTTCTCCTCACGACACTGGAGGCCGCCCCCATCGAGGAGGGGCTTCTCCCGGTGTTGCCTCAGCTCACCCAGCGCCACACCGTTCTCGTGGCTGCGGTCTCCGACCCTCGGATCGAGGAAATGGCCAACGCACGGGGAACAGTGGACTCGGTGTACGACGCGGCAGCCGCCGGACAGGCCCAGGCGGACCGTCGCCGCACGGCAGACAGGCTTCGGCGCCATGGCGCCGTCGTCGTGGACGCAAACCCGGGCCAGCTCGCTCCCGCGCTGGCTGATACGTACTTGGCTCTGAAGGCCGCAGGTCCCTCAGGGTCCGGAACGCAGAAAAGCCCCGCACCACAAGGGCACGGGGCTTTCCCCAAAGATTGTTCGGCGGCGTCCTACTCTCCCACAGGGTCCCCCCTGCAGTACCATCGGCGCTGAAAGGCTTAGCTTCCGGGTTCGGAATGTAACCGGGCGTTTCCCTAACGCAATGACCACCGAAACACTATGAAACTATGAACACCGGGCAAAATCACGGCTGTTCGTTATTTCAGAACTAACACAGTGGACGCGAGCAACTGAGGACAAGCCCTCGGCCTATTAGTACCAGTCAGCTCCACCCGTTACCGGGCTTCCACATCTGGCCTATCAACCCAGTCGTCTACTGGGAGCCTTAACCCCTCAAGAGGGTGGGAATACTCATCTCGAAGCAGGCTTCCCGCTTAGATGCTTTCAGCGGTTATCCTTTCCGAACGTAGCCAACCAGCCATGCCCTTGGCAGGACAACTGGCACACCAGAGGTTCGTCCGTCCCGGTCCTCTCGTACTAGGGACAGCCCTTCTCAATATTCCTACGCGCACAGCGGATAGGGACCGAACTGTCTCACGACGTTCTAAACCCAGCTCGCGTACCGCTTTAATGGGCGAACAGCCCAACCCTTGGGACCGACTCCAGCCCCAGGATGCGACGAGCCGACATCGAGGTGCCAAACCATCCCGTCGATATGGACTCTTGGGGAAGATCAGCCTGTTATCCCCGGGGTACCTTTTATCCGTTGAGCGACAGCGCTTCCACAAGCCACTGCCGGATCACTAGTCCCGACTTTCGTCCCTGCTCGACCCGTCGGTCTCACAGTCAAGCTCCCTTGTGCACTTACACTCAACACCTGATTACCAACCAGGCTGAGGGAACCTTTGGGCGCCTCCGTTACTCTTTAGGAGGCAACCGCCCCAGTTAAACTACCCATCAGACACTGTCCCTGATCCGGATCACGGACCCAGGTTAGACATCCAGCACGACCAGAGTGGTATTTCAACGACGACTCCACAACCACTGGCGTGGCCGCTTCAAAGTCTCCCACCTATCCTACACAAGCCGAACCGAACACCAATATCAAACTATAGTAAAGGTCCCGGGGTCTTTCCGTCCTGCTGCGCGAAACGAGCATCTTTACTCGTAGTGCAATTTCACCGGGCCTATGGTTGAGACAGTCGAGAAGTCGTTACGCCATTCGTGCAGGTCGGAACTTACCCGACAAGGAATTTCGCTACCTTAGGATGGTTATAGTTACCACCGCCGTTTACTGGCGCTTAAGTTCTCAGCTTCGCCACCCCGAAAGGCAGCTAACCGGTCCCCTTAACGTTCCAGCACCGGGCAGGCGTCAGTCCGTATACATCGCCTTACGGCTTCGCACGGACCTGTGTTTTTAGTAAACAGTCGCTTCTCGCTGGTCTCTGCGGCCACCCCCAGCTCAAGCAGCAAGTGCTATCACCGGTGATGGCCCCCCTTCTCCCGAAGTTACGGGGGCATTTTGCCGAGTTCCTTAACCATAGTTCACCCGAACGCCTCGGTATTCTCTACCTGACCACCTGAGTCGGTTTAGGGTACGGGCCGCCATGAAACTCGCTAGAGGCTTTTCTCGAC
The DNA here is from genome assembly GCF_000261345.2 of Streptomyces globisporus C-1027. Taxonomy (NCBI): domain Bacteria; kingdom Bacillati; phylum Actinomycetota; class Actinomycetes; order Kitasatosporales; family Streptomycetaceae; genus Streptomyces; species Streptomyces globisporus. The sequence goes on from NZ_CP013738.1 coordinate 3,013,332, forward strand.
AGCATAGGATCATCCACTTCACCACAATCGGCTCGGCATCAGGTCTCAGACTATATGCACGACGGATTTGCCTACCGTGCGTCCTACACCCTTACCCCGGGACAACCACCGCCCGGGCTGGACTACCTTCCTGCGTCACCCCATCGCTTACCTACTACAAGTCTGGTTCATCGGCTCCACCACTACCCTCAACTCCGAAGAGATCGGGCCGGCTTCACGGACTTAGCATCGCCTGATTCAGTACTGGGCGTTTCAAAGCGGGTACCGGAATATCAACCGGTTGTCCATCGACTACGCCTGTCGGCCTCGCCTTAGGTCCCGACTTACCCTGGGCAGATCAGCTTGACCCAGGAACCCTTAGTCAATCGGCGCACACGTTTCTCACGTGTGTATCGCTACTCATGCCTGCATTCTCACTCGTGAACCGTCCACAACTCGCTTCCGCGGCTGCTTCACCCGGCACACGACGCTCCCCTACCCATCCGTACTCCCGTTGGGGATATATGTACGAATGACACGACTTCGGCGGTACGCTTGAGCCCCGCTACATTGTCGGCGCGGAATCACTTGACCAGTGAGCTATTACGCACTCTTTCAAGGGTGGCTGCTTCTAAGCCAACCTCCTGGTTGTCTCTGCGACTCCACATCCTTTCCCACTTAGCGTACGCTTAGGGGCCTTAGTCGATGCTCTGGGCTGTTTCCCTCTCGACCATGGAGCTTATCCCCCACAGTCTCACTGCCGCGCTCTCACTTACCGGCATTCGGAGTTTGGCTAAGGTCAGTAACCCGGTAGGGCCCATCGCCTATCCAGTGCTCTACCTCCGGCAAGAAACACACGACGCTGCACCTAAATGCATTTCGGGGAGAACCAGCTATCACGGAGTTTGATTGGCCTTTCACCCCTAACCACAGGTCATCCCCCAGGTTTTCAACCCTGGTGGGTTCGGTCCTCCACGAAGTCTTACCTCCGCTTCAACCTGCCCATGGCTAGATCACTCCGCTTCGGGTCTAGAGCGTGCAACTCAAACGCCCTGTTCGGACTCGCTTTCGCTACGGCTTCCCCACACGGGTTAACCTCGCTACACACCGCTAACTCGCAGGCTCATTCTTCAAAAGGCACGCAGTCACGACTGACAGCACAAGTGCTGCCAGCGACGCTCCCACGGCTTGTAGGCACACGGTTTCAGGTACTATTTCACTCCGCTCCCGCGGTACTTTTCACCATTCCCTCACGGTACTATCCGCTATCGGTCACCAGGGAATATTTAGGCTTAGCGGGTGGTCCCGCCAGATTCACACGGGATTTCTCGGGCCCCGTGCTACTTGGGTGTCTCTCAAACGAGCCGTTAATGTTTCAGCTACGGGGGTCTTACCCTCTACGCCGGACCTTTCGCATGTCCTTCGCCTACATCAACGGTTTCTGACTCGTCTCACAGCCGGCAGACTATGAAAAAGAGATCCCACAACCCCGCATGCGCAACCCCTGCCGGGTATCACACGCATACGGTTTGGCCTCATCCAGTTTCGCTCGCCACTACTCCCGGAATCACGGTTGTTTTCTCTTCCTGAGGGTACTGAGATGTTTCACTTCCCCTCGTTCCCTCCACACTGCCTATGTGTTCAGCAGCGGGTGACAGCCCATGACGACTGCCGGGTTTCCCCATTCGGAAACCCCCGGATCAAAGCTTGGTTGACAGCTCCCCGGGGACTATCGTGGCCTCCCACGTCCTTCATCGGTTCCTGGTGCCAAGGCATCCACCGTGCGCCCTTAAAAACTTGGCCACAGATGCTCGCGTCCACTGTGCAGTTCTCAAACAACGACCAGCCACCCACCACCCCGTCCTTGCAGACGAGTTCACTGGGGCCGGATCAGAAGGACAGCCACATTCGGCCGCACCCTCAGATACCCAACAACGTGCCCGGCCCGATGCCCCGTTCACCACGTTCCACGCCGAAGCAGTACTAGTAGTGACCAGATCATCGTGCCGAATAGTCAACGTTCCACCCATGAGCAACCAGCACCGGACATTCGCCGATGTACTGGCCTCTGACCAAACCGAAGCCTGGTAAGAAGTGCTCCTTAGAAAGGAGGTGATCCAGCCGCACCTTCCGGTACGGCTACCTTGTTACGACTTCGTCCCAATCGCCAGTCCCACCTTCGACAGCTCCCTCCCACAAGGGGTTGGGCCACCGGCTTCGGGTGTTACCGACTTTCGTGACGTGACGGGCGGTGTGTACAAGGCCCGGGAACGTATTCACCGCAGCAATGCTGATCTGCGATTACTAGCAACTCCGACTTCATGGGGTCGAGTTGCAGACCCCAATCCGAACTGAGACCGGCTTTTTGAGATTCGCTCCGCCTCGCGGCATCGCAGCTCATTGTACCGGCCATTGTAGCACGTGTGCAGCCCAAGACATAAGGGGCATGATGACTTGACGTCGTCCCCACCTTCCTCCGAGTTGACCCCGGCAGTCTCCTGTGAGTCCCCATCACCCCGAAGGGCATGCTGGCAACACAGAACAAGGGTTGCGCTCGTTGCGGGACTTAACCCAACATCTCACGACACGAGCTGACGACAGCCATGCACCACCTGTATACCGACCACAAGGGGGGCACCATCTCTGATGCTTTCCGGTATATGTCAAGCCTTGGTAAGGTTCTTCGCGTTGCGTCGAATTAAGCCACATGCTCCGCTGCTTGTGCGGGCCCCCGTCAATTCCTTTGAGTTTTAGCCTTGCGGCCGTACTCCCCAGGCGGGGAACTTAATGCGTTAGCTGCGGCACCGACGACGTGGAATGTCGCCAACACCTAGTTCCCAACGTTTACGGCGTGGACTACCAGGGTATCTAATCCTGTTCGCTCCCCACGCTTTCGCTCCTCAGCGTCAGTAATGGCCCAGAGATCCGCCTTCGCCACCGGTGTTCCTCCTGATATCTGCGCATTTCACCGCTACACCAGGAATTCCGATCTCCCCTACCACACTCTAGCTAGCCCGTATCGAATGCAGACCCGGGGTTAAGCCCCGGGCTTTCACATCCGACGTGACAAGCCGCCTACGAGCTCTTTACGCCCAATAATTCCGGACAACGCTTGCGCCCTACGTATTACCGCGGCTGCTGGCACGTAGTTAGCCGGCGCTTCTTCTGCAGGTACCGTCACTTTCGCTTCTTCCCTGCTGAAAGAGGTTTACAACCCGAAGGCCGTCATCCCTCACGCGGCGTCGCTGCATCAGGCTTTCGCCCATTGTGCAATATTCCCCACTGCTGCCTCCCGTAGGAGTCTGGGCCGTGTCTCAGTCCCAGTGTGGCCGGTCGCCCTCTCAGGCCGGCTACCCGTCGTCGCCTTGGTAGGCCATTACCCCACCAACAAGCTGATAGGCCGCGGGCTCATCCTTCACCGCCGGAGCTTTCAACCCCGTCCCATGCGGGACAGAGTGTTATCCGGTATTAGACCCCGTTTCCAGGGCTTGTCCCAGAGTGAAGGGCAGATTGCCCACGTGTTACTCACCCGTTCGCCACTAATCCACCCCGAAGGGCTTCATCGTTCGACTTGCATGTGTTAAGCACGCCGCCAGCGTTCGTCCTGAGCCAGGATCAAACTCTCCGTGAATGTTTACCCGTAATCGGGTGCACACACACGAGAGCGGAACAACCGGTCGGAATAAGACCCGTTGTTCACAGCGTCCTCGCTGTGTATTTCAAAAGGAACCGCGTCCCAGCGTGATGCTGGAGACGGGGTATCAACATATCTGGCGTTGACTTTTGGCACGCTGTTGAGTTCTCAAGGAACGGACGCTTCCTTCGGTCCCGTATCACCGGGGCCCTCCGGGCGCTTCCCTTCGTCTTTACTTCTTTATCCTGCTGTCTTGCGTTTCCGACTCTATCAGACTCTTTCGCGTCCGATTCCCGGTCGAAGCGGGCCCTTCAGTTTCGCTTTCCAGGTCCTTCGCTTTCGCGTTTTCCCTTTCCGGCGGTTCCAACTTTACCAGACTCTTTTTCGTTCCGTTTCCGGTCCGAATTCGATTTCCGGTGGCCTATGGAGTGGCCTTGCCTTTCAGCGGACCCAACTTTATCAGAATCTCGCGGGGCAAACGAACAACCCGGGCGATTCGATAAAGGAGAATCATGCGGCCCGGCGGAGTTAACGAGAACCCCTGCACGAGCGGAGCAGACAATATGCGCTCATCCCGAACTTGTCCAGTCCGAGGCAACCGTTCAAATCTACCTCCCCACATCTGCCGTGTCAACGGGTTTTGTGGGCGAGGAGGACACTAGCAGCTCGGCAGGGGTGAAAGCACATCGGTGGTCAGGCTGCGGTGGGAAGTTCGGCGCTGCGTTCGACCGCTGCGAGGTCTCCCGTGTCGCCGGCGCGGGCCGCGCGGCCGCCCAGGATGTAGACGTACGCGAGAAAGGCCAGCTCAGCGGCGACGCCGATGGTGATCCGAGCCCAGGTCGGGAGACCGGACGGCGTCACGAAGCCCTCGATGAGCCCGGAGACGAACAGGACCAGGGCCAGGCCGATGGCCATGCCCAGTGCGGCGCGGCCCTGCTGGGCCAGGGCGGTACGGCGTGACAGAGGGCCCGGGTCGATCACCGCCCAGCCGAGGCGTAGCCCCGTGCCCGCTGCGACGAACACCGCTGTCAGTTCGAGCAGGCCATGGGGCAGCACCAGGCCGAGGAAGACGTCGAGCCGGCCCGCGGAGGACATGAGGCCTATGCCGACGCCGAGGTTCAGCATGTTGAGGAAGAGAATCCAGATCACCGGTATGCAGAGGAACGCTCCCAGGACCAGGCACAGGGCCGCGGCCTGCGCGTTGTTCGTCCATACCTGGGCCGCGAACGACGCCGCCGGATGGCTGGAGTAGTAGGTCTCGTACTCCCCGCCCGGCCGGGTCATCGCGCGGAGGTCTTCCGGTGCCGCGATCGCGGCCTGCACCTCGGGGTGCGTACCGATCCACCACCCCAGCAGTGCCGCCACCACGGTCGAGAGCACCGCGGTGGGCACCCACCAGTGGCGCGAGCGGTAGACCGCGGCGGGAAATCCCGCGGTGAGGAACCGGGCCGCGTCCCGCCAGGAAGCCTTACGGGTTCCCGTCACGGTCGATCGGGCGCGGGCCACGAGCTGGGTGAGGCGTCCGGTGAGGAGCGGGTCGGAGCTGCTCGACTGGATTAGGGAGAGGTGCGTCGCCGTGCGCTGGTAGAGAACGACCAGTTCGTCCGCTTCCGCACCCGTGAGGCGGCGCCCTCGGCGCAGGAGGTGTTCCAGGCGGTCCCACTCCGTGCGGTGGGCGGTGACGAAGACGTCGAGGTCCATGGGCGTCTGTTGCTCCAGGCAAAGGGGCGTACGGGTCCGTACTGCTGCGGCGCGCTGGCGGTCAGCTTGGCAGACTGGGCCCGGCTGGGGCAGGGAAGGTCGGCGAAGGGTGGGGCCCGATGAGTGAGTTGGTGACCGGTGACGCGGTCGTACTGGGCTTGAGGCCCGCTCGGCTGCCCAGCCGGGCCCTGGCCTCTGCCATCGATCTGGCGGTGACGTTCGTCGTCTTCATCCTGGTCTCGGTGGTGTTGGGAATCGCTTCCGCCGCCCTGGACGAGGCCGCCGTCGCGGCGATCGGGGTCGCCTCGTTCCTGCTGGTCCTGATCGGTGGGCCCGTCGCGGTGGAGACGTTGAGCCGTGGCCGCTCACTGGGGAAGCTGGCCTGCGGACTGCGGGTGGTGCGGGACGACGGCGGGCCGATCCGGTTCCGGCACGCGCTCGTCCGTGGAGCCATGGGGCTCGTCGAGATCCTCCTGACCTTCGGTGCCGTGGCCTCCATCGCGTCCCTGGTGTCGGCGCGGGGGCGCCGGATCGGTGACGTGTTCGCCGGAACGCTGGTGATCCGGGAGCGCGTCGCCGCGACGGGCCGGTCCGTCGCCGTTCCGCCTCCCCCGCCGTGGCTGGTCGGCCGGTTCGCGGAGCTGGATCTGTCGGGCGTACCGGACGAGCTCTGGTCCGCGGTACGGCAGTACCTGACGCGGATGCAGCAGCTGGATCCCGGCGTGGGGCGGTCGATCGCGGAACGGCTGGCCGGTGAGCTGGTCGCGCGGACGGGGGCCGCCGCGCCGCAGGGTGTTCCCGCGGCCGCGTTTCTGGCCGCGGTGGTGCATGAGCGGCAGTCCCGGGATGTGCGGCGCGTGTTCGCCGGGCCTCGGGCCGGGGGGTACGCCGAGGGCCCCGTTGTCCCTGTGAACCCCGTTGTCCCTGCGACCCCCGTTGTCGCCGTGGCCCCTGTGGCCCCTCCAGCCGCTGGGGCCCGTTCCCAGGCTGGGGGCGGTGGCGCCGGTGATGACGAGCAGCGGCGCGGGGGCGGTTCCTCGGCGGGGTTCGCTCCGCCCCGCTAGTCGGCGTCCGGCCGGTCCGTGTCCGGCTCGTCGAGGTCAGCCCCGTAGGCCCGCGGGGACGGGGGTGTCTCCAGGTGTTCGAGCTCGATGCCGGGCGCCGCGAGGACCACGTCGCCGGCGATGTGGACGGTGTGCTGCTCCCCGGTGTCCAGGGCGCTGACCTGGTATTCGTCCACGATCAGGGGGCCGTTGTCAGTGGGGTGCGCTTCACTGTTCATCAGGGTCCAGGACTGGTCGACGGTCCTGGGTGCGAGGACCGGGTCCGTGAAGGTGACCACGCGGACGCGGGTCGTGGGGGAGGCGGGGGTGAGGCGCAGGAGACGGGTCATGGCGATGAGGAATGCGGGGGACGTGCCGGCGAAGGCGTGGGCGCGGACGTTGCCTTCGGTGGCGTGGCTGCCGGTGGGATCGGTCCGGACCCAGGTGACCCCTTCCAGGGCCGCTCCTCGTACCTGCCAGCTCGCGGCATGGAGTTCGAGGCGGATGGGCCGGCCCAGCTCGTCCAGGGCGAGGTCGACGGAGCCGAGGTGGTCTCCGGAGGGGGATGTGGTCTGGGAGACGTAGCGCCAGCCGGAGGGGCCGGGGGCGCAGTGGAAGTGTTCTTCGCCGAGGGAGGTGTGATCGTGAAGGTCGTGGAGCGAATACCTGCCGCGGGGCATGGGGTCCTTCGGGTTCCTCGGGCTGTGCGGGGGCGGTAACGGGAGCAGGCCCCCGGCACGGGGGTGCGGGGGCCTGCACTCGGACTGCTACGGGTCTGCTGCGGACGGCGGGGCATCTGCTGCGGAACTGCTGCTGGATGCCGTGACGCCGCTCGGCGTTCGGAAGGCCGGCCTTCCGAACGCCGCGAGTGGATCAGTAGCGGTAGTGGTCGGGCTTGTACGGGCCCTCTACCTCGACACCGATGTACGCCGCCTGCTCGGGGCGCAGGGTCGTGAGCTTGACGCCCAGGGCGTCGAGGTGGAGGCGGGCGACCTTCTCGTCCAGGTGCTTGGGCAGCACGTACACGTCGGTCGGGTACTCCTGGGGCTTCGTGAACAGCTCGATCTGCGCGAGGGTCTGGTCGGCGAAGCTGTTGGACATCACGAAGGACGGGTGTCCGGTCGCGTTGCCCAGGTTCAGCAGGCGGCCCTCGGACAGGACGATGAGGACCTTGCCGTCGGAGAACGTCCAGGTGTGGACCTGGGGCTTGACCTCGTCCTTGACGATGCCGTCGATCTGGGCGAGACCGGCCATGTCGATCTCGTTGTCGAAGTGGCCGATGTTCCCGACGATGGCCTGGTGCTTCATCCGGGCCATGTCCTTGGCCATGATGATGTCCTTGTTGCCCGTCGTGGTGATGAAGATGTCGGCCGTCTCCACGACGTCGTCCAGCGTGGCGACCTGGTAGCCGTCCATCGCCGCCTGGAGCGCGCAGATCGGGTCGATCTCCGTGATGATCACGCGGGCGCCCTGGCCGCGCAGGGACTCCGCGCAGCCCTTGCCCACGTCGCCGTAGCCGAAGACGACGGCGGTCTTGCCGCCGATGAGGACGTCGGTGGCGCGGTTGATGCCGTCGATGAGGGAGTGGCGGCAGCCGTACTTGTTGTCGAACTTGGACTTGGTCACCGCGTCGTTCACGTTGATCGCGGGGAACAGGAGGGAGCCGTCACGGTGCATCTCGTACAGGCGGTGGACGCCCGTCGTCGTCTCCTCGGTGACACCGCGGATCTCGGACGCGAGCTGGGTCCACTTCTGCGGGGCATCGCCGAGGGTGCGGTTCAGCAGGGTGAGGATGTGGGCGTACTCCTCGCTGTCCGCGGTCGACGGGTCCGGGGCGGCACCGGCCTTCTCGAACTCAACGCCCTTGTGGACGAGGAGGGTGGCGTCGCCACCGTCGTCGAGGATCATGTTCGGGCCGCCGGTCGGGGTGTTCGGCCAGGTCAGCGCCTGCTCCGTGCACCACCAGTACTCCTCCAGGGTCTCGCCCTTCCAGGCGAAGACCGGGACGCCCGCGGGGGCTTCCGGGGTGCCGTTCGGGCCGACCGCGATGGCGGCGGCGGCGTGGTCCTGGGTGGAGAAGATGTTGCAGGAGGCCCAGCGGACCTCGGCGCCCAGGGCGACGAGGGTCTCGATGAGCACGGCGGTCTGCACGGTCATGTGCAGCGAGCCGGTGATCCGGGCGCCGGCCAGCGGCTGGGCGGCGGCGAACTCCTTGCGGATCGACATCAGACCGGGCATCTCGTGCTCGGCGAGCGTGATCTCCTTGCGCCCGAACGGGGCGAGGGAGAGGTCGGCGACCTTGAAGTCCTGGCGGTTGGTGATCGTCGTCATAACGGGCTGCTCCTCGTGATGGGTCGAGGGTGGGCTGTCTCTGGGCTGACTCTGCGGCGCGGCGGGCACAGGAATGCCCGGGCGGATTCGCAGTGCAGTCCGTCGGAGGCCCTCTGTCCCTCGCCCGGCTCGCTGGTGCCAGCCGGTCGACCGCCATCAGCAGCGACGTCTGTTTTCCGTATCCGAATCTACACCGAACGGCCCAGTGGACCCCAGCCCGTTCGGAGAGAGGGGCATGTGTGAGGGGTCACCGGGCCGATCGGGGCTGGTGTGCGGTGGGTCAGTGGCCGGAATCGCTCGGGGTCTCGGCCGGGCCATCGAGTGTCTTGCCCGGGTTGGTTCCGGTCCCGGCGGCCTCAGCGTTGTAGATGTCCGGCTCCAGGTAGATGACCCGGGCGATCGGGACCGCGTCGCGGATGCGGTTCTCGGCGGCGTTGATGGCCTCGGCGACCTCGGCGGCGGTCTCGTCGTGCCGGACGGCGATCTTGGCGGCGACCAGCAGCTCCTCGGGGCCGAGGTGCAGGGTCCGCATGTGGATGATGCCGGTGACGGTGTCACCGTCCACCACGGCCGCCTTGATCTTCTGGACGTTCTCGATGCCGGCGGACTCGCCGAGCAGGAGGGACTTCGTCTCGACGGCCAGGACGATCGCGATGAGGATCAGCAGGATGCCGATGCAGAGGGTGCCGATGCCGTCCCAGACGCCGTTGCCGGTGGCGAGGGCGAGGCCGACGCCGCCGAGCGCCAGGATCAGACCGACGAGGGCGCCGAGGTCCTCCAGCAGGACAACCGGGAGCTCGGGGGCCTTGGATCGGCGGACGAACTCGGTCCAGGAGCGGTCGCCCCGGGTGAGGTTGGACTCCTTGATCGCCGTACGGAAGGAGAAGATCTCGGCGATGATCGCGAAGACCAGGACCCCGACGGGCCAGTACCAGGCCTCGATCTCGTGCGGGTGCTTGATCTTCTCGTAGCCCTCGTACACGGCGAACATGCCACCGACCGAGAAGAGGACGATGGAGACGAGGAACGCGTAGATGTAGCGCTCGCGGCCGTAGCCGAAGGGGTGTTCAGGGGTCGCTTCGCGCTTCGCCCTCTTGCCGCCGAGCAGCAGGAGTCCCTGGTTGCCCGAGTCGGCGAGCGAGTGGACGCTCTCCGCGAGCATCGACGAGGACCCACTGAAGAGGAACGCTACGAATTTGGCCACGGCGATCGAGAGGTTGGCGGCGAGTGCCGCCACGATCGCCTTGGTTCCGCCTGACGCGCTCATGAGTGCGTGGTGTCCCTTCGTCGGTGCGCGGCATGTGCCGTCGCGGTGAGGCGGCACATTGTTGCAGCCGCCCGGACGGCCCGTGGGTCAGGCCGCCACGGTGGCCCGGAAGAGTGTGCCCGGTCCCGTCGCCTCGACACGCTCGTCGGCCGGGACGTAGGCCGACTCCCCCGGCTTCAGGGTGATTTCGCCGACGGTGACCGTGCCCGCCGTGCAGAGCAGGATCTGGGGGGTGGGGGCGGTGAGGTCGGTGGGGGCCGCGCCGGACGCGAGGGTGTAGCGGGACAGGGCGAACTCGTCGACCGGGGTCTCGTAGAGTTCCTCGCCCGACGGGGCCGCTTCCGGGCGCAGCACGCCGGGCTCGGTGGCCTCGAAGCGGACGATGCGCAGGAGTTCGGGGACGTCGATGTGCTTGGGGGTCAGGCCGCAGCGCAGCACGTTGTCCGAGTTGGCCATGATCTCGACGCCGAGGCCGTCGAGATAGGCGTGCGGGACGCCCGCCCCGAGGAACAGGGCTTCGCCGGGCTGGAGTTCGACGTAGTTCAGCAGCATCGCGGCGAGGACCCCGGGGTCGCCGGGGAAGTGGTGGGCGATGCGGGCGTACGGGGCGTGGGCGCCGCCGAGGCGTTCGGCGGCGGCCGCCGCCGTCGTCACGGTCTCGGTCATCTCCGCCGGGTCCGCGCCGAGGATGGCTGTGAGCACCTCACGGAGGGCTGCTTCCTCGGGGTGGGCGCGGAGGAGGTCCACGTACGGCTTGAGGGAGTCGACTCCCAGCGCCTCCATCGCGTCCGCCGCCTCGGTGGGCGGGCGGAAGCCGCACAGCCCGGCGAAGGGGGTGAGGGCGCAGATCAGTTCGGGCTTGTGGTTGGCGTCCTTGTACGTGCGGTGGGGGGCGTCGATCGGGACGCCTCGGGCCTCCTCGTCGGCGTAACCCTCGCGGGCCTGGTCCAGGTCGGGGTGGACCTGTACGGAGAGGGGGGCGCCGGCGGCGAGAAGCTTCAGGAGGAAGGGGAGGCGAGGCCCGAACCGGGCGACGGTCGGTGCGCCGAGCTCGCCTTCCGGGTCGGCGTCGATGGCCTCGGTGAGGGCGAGTTCGATCTCGCCGGACGCGGTGGTACGGGTGATACGTGAGGGCGCTCCGGGGTGGGCTCCCATCCACATCTCGGCCTGCGGTTCGCCGGTGGGTGCGATGCCGAGCAGGGCGGGGATGGCCGTGGTGGACCCCCAGGCGTAGGGGCGCACGGTGTTGGACAGCCGGTCCATGGAGTCGTCCTCGGGTGGGGCTGGGCGGGTGGGCGGTTCAAGCTCACACCAGGGGTATCAGTGGTGCGTGAGGCCCTGGCGTCGGTGGGGTGGCCGTGGGGTGAGGGGCGGGTGGGGCCTGTGGGGCTTGCCTTGTCGGGTGGAGTCGGAGACCCCGGGCCCGTCGCGCCTCGTCCGGTGGGGCTTGCCCCTCCTGTGGTCCGTTTCAGGGCTGGGGTGCCGACGCCAGCGAGAGGTAGACCGCCGCGAAGTCGGTGATCGCGAGCAGTTCGGCCAGGTTCTCCAGTTCGCCGCCCTCCTCCGGCTCCAGCTCGCTGACGGGTGTGTCGTGACCGAGCGCCAGTTCCCTGGCCGCCGGGTAGGCGCTGAGGCCTCCCGTCGGGCGGTCCCGGAGCAGGACGACCCGGGCGCGCAGCGTCTCGCCCTCCTCGACCCGGTCACGGAAGAAGTCGTCGGGGTCCGCGCCGGCCGCGAAGTCCCCGGCGAGCAGCGTGCCGTGCGAGGGCAGCGCCTCGGGCAGTTGCGCGGCCAGGGCGGGGCGGCCCGCCAGTTCGGACAGTACGGCGGCGAAGCGGCGGCCGCCGGGCCCCGCCGCTTCGCCCTCCGTCCACAGCAGCGGCAGGCTGTCGGCGAGCTCCGCGGCGAGCGTCTTGGCCGGGTTGCTGTACGTGGCGATGGCCGGGCCGCAGCGTTCCGCGGTGCGGTCCAGGCGGTCAGCCACCTTCTGCAGGTCCTCGGGGGTCGCGGTCACCAGGCCGACCCGGTCCAGGAGCGCCAGCAGAGGGGTGAGCAGCGCCCACAGCGTGCCGGGGCCGGCGGCCGAGGTCTCGGCGTCGTACTCGCCGTGCGGGGCGGCCGCCATCGCGACGACCAGGCCGTGCACCCCGTCGACCGCCTCGCGCAGCGGTGAGCGGGTGGGGGCGACGGCGACGACGGTGCAGCCGCGGCGGTAGGCCTGCTCGGCGAGCAGGGCGAGGCCCGGTTCGGAGCCGTCGGCGGTCGCGATGAGGAGCAGGTCCACGGATCCGGCCCAGCCGGGCAGGGCCCAGCGGAGGGCGCCGGGGGCGGGGGCGACGCCCGTGGGGTGGATGCGGGTGACGGGGGCGGCCGCGCCCGCCAGTGCGCCGATCAGGTCGGCGACCCCGGAGGCGGCGGTGCCCGGTCCCGCGACGAGGACGGCGCGGGGGCGGCCCTCGGGGGTCAGGCCGCCGATGCCCGCCTCGGCGGCGTGCCGGGCGGCGGTACGGACCCGGGCGCCGGCTTCGGCTGCGCCGCGCAGTAGATCGCGGCGGTCGGCTCGGGCCAGGGCTTCCGGGGCGTCGAGCAAGGACTCGTCGAGCATGGCGGTGGGCCTCCGATCACCGGGTGGGGTGCGGGCTGCTGGTACGGGGGTGGGGCGCCCTCGCCTGGCTCGGCCTTGCCTGGCTCGGCCTGGCTCGGCCTGGCTCGGAGCCGAGGCGGTTCGCCTCTCCGGCGGCCCGCTGCCGCCCCGTCGTCCCGTACGGGTGTCGCTCGCCGTCAGGCGGGGCGGCGGGCCTCGTCGACGAGGAGGACCGGGATGCCGTCCCGGACCGGGTAGGCCAGGCCGCAGTCGTCGCCCGTGCAGACCAGTTCGGGGCTGTCGGCCGCCGAACGGTCGTCGAGCGGGGAGTGGCAGGCCGGGCAGGCCAGGATCTCCAGGAGGCCGGCTTCGAGCGCCATGGGGTGAGTCCCTTCGAGCATGCGAGTTCCGATCCGCGTGGATCAGGCGTCGTCAGCCTACCGCTGGGGTGGTGGGGGCGCGGCCTGGCCCGGGGGAGGAAACGGGGGATGGGGCGGGGATGGCGTGGGGTCCGGGTGGGCGGGGGCCTGGGCGTGGGGTGGGCGGGGCCTGGGGGTGGGGTGGCGGGGTGGGGGCGGCGCCTGCGGCGGGCTTCTCCCCCGCCCGGCCCCTTCCCGTAACCGGGGCTCCGCCCCGGACCCCGCTCTTGTCCTCAAGCGCCGGACGGGCTGGATTTCGGGGCTCCGCCCGGACCCGGCTCCTCAAACGCCGGAGCGGCTACAAAGGCCCCCGGATCAAGCCCAGGACCTCGTCCCGTACCGCCGTCATCGTCTTCTCGTCCCCCGCCTCCACGTTCAGGCGCAGCAGCGGTTCCGTGTTCGAGGCTCGGAGGTTGAACCACCAGTCGGGGGCCGTCACCGTGAGGCCGTCCAGGTCGTCGAAGGTGATGTCCTCGCGGGTGCCGTACGCCTTCCTGACCTTGGTCAGGCTGGCGGTCTGGTCGGCGACGGTGGAGTTGATCTCGCCGGAGCCGGTGTAGCGGTCGTACTCCGCGACCAGCTCGGAGAGCGGCTTCTGCTGGCCGCCGAGTGCGGCGAGTACGTGGAGGGCGGCGAGCATGCCCGTATCGGCGTTCCAGAAGTCGCGGAAGTAGTAGTGCGCCGAGTGCTCGCCACCGAAGATCGCGCCGTGCTCGGCCATCTCCGCCTTGATGAACGAGTGGCCGACCCGGGTACGGACCGGGGTGCCGCCGTTCTCGCGGACCACCTCGGGGACGGACGAGGAGGTGATCAGGTTGTGGATGACGATGCCCCGGCCACCGTTGCGGACCAGTTCGCGGGCGGCCACCAGGGCGGTGATCGCGGACGGTGACACGCCCGCGCCCCGCTCGTCGACCACGAAGCAGCGGTCCGCGTCGCCGTCGAAGGCGAGGCCCAGGTCGGCGCCCTCGGCGAGCACCCGGGCCTGGAGGTCGACGATGTTCCTGGGGTCGAGGGGGTTGGCCTCGTGGTGGGGGAAGGTGCCGTCCAGCTCGAAGTACATCGGTACGAGGTCGAGTGGGAGGCCCTCGAAGACCGTGGGGACCGTGTGGCCGCCCATGCCGTTGCCCGCGTCCACCACGACCTTCAGGGGGCGGATCGCGGTCAGGTCGACCAGGCCGAGGAGGTGGGCCGCGTAGTCGGTGAGGGTGTCGCGTTCCGTGATCGTGCCGGGGGCCGCGGCGGCGGCCGGCCTCGGGGCGCCTTCCGACCACTGCTCGACCAGGGTGCGGATCTCCGCCAGGCCGGTGTCCTGGCCGACCGGGGCCGCGCCCGCCCGGCACATCTTGATGCCGTTGTACTGCGCCGGGTTGTGCGAGGCCGTGAACATCGCCCCGGGGAGGTCCAGCGCCCCCGACGCGTAGTAGAGCTGGTCCGTCGAGCAGAGGCCGATGAGCGTGACGTCCGCGCCCCTGGCCGCCGCGCCCCGGGCGAACGCGCGGGAGAGACCGGGTGAGGTCGGGCGCATGTCGTGGCCGATCACGATCGCGTCGGCGGCCGTGACCTGGACGAACGCGGATCCGAAGAGTTCGGCCAGCGACTCGTCCCACTGGTCGGGCACCACTCCGCGCACGTCGTACGCCTTCACGAGCTGCGACAGATCAGCAACCACGGCCGGTCCTCCTGGGGTCTTTGCGGACCGCCCAAACTACCGGGCTGGTAGAGCCTGAGGAGACGGGCTCAGGAGTCCGGGGAGCGCAGCACCCTCAGGTGGCCCCGGCGGGCCACCTCCACCGGGTCGGCCGAGCGCCGTCCCCGGCCTCCGCCGTCCGGGCCCCGGTCGTGCGGGCGTGCCGCCTCGCGGACCGCGTTGGCCAGTGCTTCGAGGTCGTCGCCGCTCGGGTGCGCCGGGGCGGAGCCGTCGGAGAGCCGCACCACTTCCCAGCCCCGTGGCGCGGTGAGCCGCTCACTGTGTTCGGCACACAGGTCGTAGCAGTGGGGCTCGGCGTAGGTGGCGAGCGGGCCGAGGACCGCAGTCGAATCGGCATAGACGTACGTCAGTGTCGCGACGGCAGGGCGGCCGCACGCGGTGCGCGAACAGCGACGTACAGGGCTCACGATGTTGGACGGTACCGCACTCTTGAGCGGGCCGCGACGACTCCCCCTCGGGTCACCCCACCGTGTCGCCCTGTGACCTGCGGCACAGCGAGGCTTCCGGCGGCTACCCTGACCTGCGCCGCGGCAAGGGCCTTGTGATCGCCGGCCGGTCGCGCCGGCCGCGGGCGAGGTGGATCGCGGTGTCAGGAGCACGGCCAATGATCGGATGACGGGCCTGAAACGGGCTCAACCTTGGCCGAAATGTTCAACTGTGGACATCCGGAAGCGGGGTGCCCGCCTCCCCTCCTGAGGCCGTTGCCCGCTCCGTCCCCAGCGGGTGCGGAACGTCGGCACGGCCGCGTCGTCCCGCCGATCGTCTCGGTCCCCGGAGCGTTACGCTGCGTCGGTGATGGACAGCCCCGTACCTCCCCACCCGTTCGAGCCGCGGCCCCGGCGCCGTGACCGTCATGGCCGCGGTATGCGCGGGCCGGTCGCACCGCCGCAGGTGCCGCTGTCGGCCAGCCGGGGCGAGACCTTCCGTGATCTGGTCCAGGACTCGGTGGAGCGGCTGGAGCGGCGCTGGCCCCAGCTGGCCGAGGTCGACTTCGTCGTCCTCGATGTGCCCGGCACTCCGGAGGAGGTCGTTCCGCTCGGCAGCGCGGTCTCCGCGGAGAAGGGGCGGCCCGCCCAGATCGTCGTCTACCGGCGGCCCGTCGAGATCCGCACCAAGAGCCGCGACGAGCGCGCCCTGCTCGTGCACGAGGTCGTCGTCGAGCAGGTCGCCGAGCTGCTGGGGCTGGCCCCCGAGTCGGTCGACCCCCGGTACGGGCAGGACTGACCCCCCGGAGCCCGGGCCCCGGTACGGGCAGGACTGGCCCCCGGGAGCCCGGGCCCCGGGTAAGGGTCAGGACTCCCCTGGGGCCCGGGTGCGGCCCGGCCCCTGGGGCCCGGCTGCGGCCCGCCGCCGGACGCGCCCTCAGTCGTCCAGGACCGACAGGTCCTGGCGCGCCGACGGGACCTCGACCATGCCCCGGTCGTCGGGGAGCGTCTGCACCGTGAACATCTGGACGCCGTCCGAGGCGAGCGCCAGGGAGCGCGACGCGTGGACCGGACCGCCCGAGGTCGTCTCGACGGTCAGGGCGTAGGAGCCCTTGAGGCCTTCCGGGGCCTTCGGGGTGACGGCGAGGGTCGTACCGGCCTTGACCGTGTACGTCTCGACCGCCGGTTCGCCGCCGCCGCTGCCCGCCGACGCGGTGACCTTCACCTTCGCCGTGGCGCCCGGCGCGGTCAGCGACAGCGTCGAGCCCTTGGCCCGGTTGTCCGGGACGGTCGCCCGGGCGCCGACGGGCCCGGTGGCGGGGATGTAGGCGATCTCCTGCTTGTCGCCCTTGCCCCGGACCACGCGCAGCGCGGCCACGATCGGGGTCGCCTGGTCCTTGCGGACGGGGGTCAGGCGCAGGGAGCCGGGCTCGCCGCGGGTGAGGTCCTTGAGGTCGGCGGAGGCCGTCATCGAGGACTTGATGTGCAGGGTGGCGTTGCCGGCCGGGGAGAACCTCGCGTTCTTCCCCATGAGCTGGACCTTCACGTCCGCGTCGTCCTCGCCGGGCGCGAACGCCACCAGCTGTACGGAGGTCGCGTCGGCCGGGATGCCCGGCATCACGAGCGTGCCGGAGGGATCTTCGGACGCGGTGATCCAGTCGCTGCCCGCGCTGTCGTCGGCGCTCATGACGACCGCGCCGATCCGCCCCGAGCGGGTGGTGACGTGGGCGGTCAGCTGGTCGACGGCCTCGGCGGTGAGGGTGGACAGCAGGACGGCGACGCTGGAGCGGGCGGGCACGGTGATGCCGTCGCCGACGTCGGACTTGAGGGCGCCCTCGGGGCCGTACAGCTCGATGTCGGCCACGGCGCCGGTGTCGTCGGGGTTGGTGAGGTGGATGTAGTCCTGGCGGGACTTGGCGGTGCTCGCGCCCGGGAACCAGAAGTCGGTGTCGGGGGCGGTGCAGGTGACCCCGAGGAGCCCGCGGGAGCCGCCCGCGGTGACCTCGGTGGTCTGCTGTGCGGTCCAGCCGGGGGCCAGCTTGCCGGTGGCCGTGCCGACGAGGGCCGGGGCACTGGATCCGTTCGCCTCGGCGACGACCGGCTGTCCGGGCTCCTTCACGGCGAGGACCGGCTTCTCGGCCTTCGCCTTGGCCTTCTTCGCCGCTTCCTCGGCCTTCTTGGCCTTCTTCGGGTCGGTCTCGTCCTCGTCGCCCACGACCGGCAGCGCCGGCTTCAGCTCGGCGGCGCCCTTGGCCTCGGCGCCCTCGCCCGCCGGGGTGAACGCGGTGTACTGCGTCTCGGCGAGCTCGGAGTTGCTGGGCGCCGGGCAGACCAGGCCGGCCCGCTCGACCGGCAGCAGCGCGGCGGACTTCGCGGTGGATTCGGCCGGGGCGCCGGGCGCGGTGACCGTGGCGAATCCGGTGACGGCGGCCAGGACGGCGGCGCCCGCGATCAGGGACAGGTGGGTGGACTTCACTCGGACTCGCCTCGCGATGCGTTACCGGTCTGCCACGGGGCCTGACCCGGGGCCGGGGGGTCGGTCTGTTCGCCGTTCTCGGTGTACGGGTGCTGGTGCTGCTGCCCGCCGATGTACCGGCCGTACTCGTCGTACACGCCCTGGTTGTCGTACGCGGCGTTGTCGTACGCGGCGTTCTGGCCGTTGTACGCGCCCTGGTCGTCGTACTGCTGCGCGTACGGGTCCTGGACTCCGTAGCCGCCCTGGTAGCCGGCGCCCTGATGGCCCTGCTGCTGCTGTTGCTGTTGCTGTTGCTGTTGGGCGTACGGGTCCGGCTGCTGGTACGTCGCGTAGTAGTCGGCCGTCGGCTGCTGCTGCCCGTCCCACTGTGCGTACGCGTCGTACTGCTGCGGGACCTCCTGCTGCTGCGGGACCGCCGCATAGCCGCCGGTGGCCTCCTGCGGGTCGTGCGCCGGGGGGTTCTCGGCGTACGGGTCGGCGGTCTGCTGCGCCGGGATGTACTCCCCCGGGTCCACGGCCCGCGACGGGTCGTCGTTCCCGGTCTCCTCGGCGGCCGCCGCTTCGGCCTGGGCCGCGGCGCGCAGCCTGCGGGCGCGGCGGCCCTCGCCGTCGACCGGCTCGGCGGCGACGGCGAGCGCCTCGTCGGGCAGGTCGTCGTCGATCTCCCGGCGGCGGCCCGGCAGGGCCATCACCACCAGGACCACCAGCAGCCCGATCTGGGCCCAGATCCACGCGGTGTGGGTGATCGGGGCGTCGTGGGTGAGGTCCAGACGGCCGCCGTTCGCGGGCAGTTCGAAGCCCTGGGCCCAGCCGTCGACGGTCTTGCGGGGCAGCGGCTTGCCGTCCAGCGTGGCCGTCCAGCCCGGGTCGGCGGCGTCCGCGATCCGCAGCACGCGGCCCGCCTCGCCGGACGGGATCTCGGAGTGGGCCTCGACGGCGGCCGAGCCGACCGCGATGTGCTCGCCCTCGCCGGAGGCCGGGGTGATCATGACGCGGGCGACCGGGCGGTCCACCCGCCACAGGGCGCTGCCGTCGAGCTGGCTGAGGCGGCTGAGGCCGGGGGTCGAGTCGAGGACCCGGCTCATCTCGCGCGGTGCTCCGTCCCGGACGAGGACGTAGCGGATCGCGAAGCCGCTGAGCTGGCCGCCCTGGTCGGCGCCGGAGCCGGCGACGAGGTTGGCGACGACCTTGTCGAGGTGGCTGTTGCTGCCGCCCGCCTCGGTCAGTTCGCCGTCGCCGAGCCGGGCGCCCGAGCCGCGGACCAGGCTGTACGAGACGGTGTCGGGCGAGGTGCCGCCGAGGATGAGGGTGCGGGGCTGGTCGCGGGTGGTGCTCTCCTCCGCGACGAAGGCGGGGACCTGCACGGGGTCGCGGCGCTCCAGCGGGCCGTCGGCGCCGCCGATCATCCAGCCGGCCGCGGCCAGGACCGGGGCCAGTCCGGCGGCCAGCGCGATCAGGACGGCCACGGGCTGGCGCCAGCCGAAGCTCTGCTCGGCGACCCGGATGCGGGCCCCGTCCGCGCCGACCAGGGCGGCGGCGATCAGGGCGGTGCCGTAGACGAGGGTGGCGGGCCCGGCCCAGGTGGATCCGTTGGCGACGGCGGCGAAGAGGAAGCCGGTGAGCGCGACGCCCCAGGCGGTCCGGACGGCGAACTGCCGCTCCTCGCGCAGCAGGGCGGCGAGCGCGGCCAGCACGATGCCGAGCAGCAGGATGCCGCCCGCCGCGCCGGGGCCGCCGGGGCTGATGCCGAGCAGGTCGAGGCCCGTGGCCTCTCCCGTACCGGTGTCCAGGCCCGCTTCGGCCAGGAGCGCGGACGGGTTCGTCAGGAGGCTCAGCGACCAGGGGGCGAGGACCAGGACCGGGGTGGCGACGGCGGCGACGAAGCGGAGCGCGTACGCCGTGATGTCGCCGCGCCGCAGCACGAGCACGCCGAGGCCGAGGACCACGGCGAGCGGCCAGACGATCGGGGTGAACGCCATGGTGACGGTCAGCAGCAGCGTGTACGCCCAGGTGGCGCGCCAGCTGCCGCGCTCCCCGGCCGCGCTGTCGGCGCGCAGCCCGTGGGCGGCGACGCCCGCGCGGGCGATCAGCGGGAGGAGGACGAGCAGGACGGCGGTGCCGAGGCGGCCGGTGGCCAGGGCGCCGGTCGCGGCGGGCAGGAAGGCGTACGCGACGCTCGCCCAGGCGCGCAGCAGCCGGGAGGGGAGCAGCGGGCGGGAGGCGAAGTAGGCGGTGGCCCCGGCCAGCGGGATCGAGCAGACCAGCAGCACGCTGACGGCGAGCCCGGTCGAGCCGAGGAAGAGGGCCGACAGGGCGGCGAGCAGGGCGAGGTAGGGCGGCGCGGTCTGGGTGCCGCCGGTGCCCACCGTGTGCCAGGCGTCCGCGTACCGGTCCCAGAGCGAGCCGAGCTCGGCGGGGACGGGCAGCAGCGCGCCGCCCGCCAGTGCGCCGCCACCGAGCAGGTTGCGGCAGGCGACGAGCGAGACGACGAGGAGCAGGGCGAAGAGGACGGGCCCCGGTTTGCGGCCGATGCGCTTGAGGCGGGCGAACTGGTCGACTTCGAGGAAGTCGGCGTCGTCGCCGCCGGGGCCGGACTCGACGGCTCCGTGGCGCGAGCCGCCCGCGTCGGAGTCCGTACGGCCGCCGAAGTTGCCCGCGACCTGGTCGACGGTGGCCCGGACGGTGGCGCCGGGCGGCGGGAACAGGGCGCGCAGCTCGGCGGCGTCGACGACGCCCTTTCCGCGGTTGCGGCGGGCGGCGAGGATGCGGCCGGGGCGCAGCAGGGTGGCGAGCAGTCCGGTGACCTCGTCGAGAGCTTGGCCCGGCACCTTGCCGACGAGGTAGGCGAGGGTACGCAGGAGGGTGCCGACGACGAGCCGGAGAAGGACCCAGGGCAGGGCCTTGCCGCGGGCGTTGACGAGCATCGTGTAGACCGCGCCCGCCTTGTCGACGCGGTGCGGGCTGGCGACGGAGCGGCCGGCGCAGTCGATGGGGCGGCGTTCGCGGGCGGATGCCTCGGCGTGCCGCAGGACGGCGTCCGGGGCGACGAGGACCCGGTGTCCTGCCAGGTGGGCGCGCCAGCAGAGGTCGACGTCGTCGCGCATCAGGGGGAGCCTGCGGTCGAAGCCGCCGAGCTCCTCGTAGACGTCGCGGCGGATGAGCATGCCGGCGGAGGAGACGGAGAGGACGGTACGGACCTGGTCGTGCTGGCCCTGGTCCTGCTCGCGGCGGTCCAGGCCGGTCCAGCGGCGTCCGCTGTTGGCGATGGAGACGCCGACTTCGAGGAGCTGCTTGCGGTCGTACCAGCCGCGCAGCTTGGGGCCGACGATCGTGGCGTGCTTGTCGGTGTCGACGACGCGCAGCATCGCGGCGAGCGCGTCGGGCTCGGGTGCGCAGTCGTCGTGCAGCAGCCAGAGCCACTGGACCGGTTCGCCGTGGGGCAGCTCGGGGAGGTCGTAGTTCTCGTCGACCCAGGTCCGGGCCTGCGGGTCCCAGCCGCTGGGGCGCTTGAGGTACGGCAGGTCGTCCGGGGTGAGGATCCCGGCCGTGCGGGCCGCCTCGTCGACGGCCGTGCCGAAGCTCGTACGGCGTGCGAGGTGCAGGACGCGTTCGTCGCCGAGCGCCTCGGTGACGAGGCGGGCCGAGTCGTCGGCGCTTCCGGTGTCGGCGGCGATGACGTTCTGTACGGGGCGTTCCTGCCCGAGCAGCCCGGCCAGCACGTCGGGCAGCCAGCGGGCGCCGTCGTGGGAGACGAGCACGGCGGTGACGACGTGCCGGGGGAACTCTGGGGCGGCGGCGGCCGCGTTCGGCGCCGCCGAGTGGCTGTGCACGGACATCGGGGTACGGGCCCTCCGGCCGGGTCCGGGGGCGTCCCCGGGGGCTGCATCGGTGTACACGCGCGCCCCGGCGGGGCGTTGGCGCGTCTCGGACGGGGCCCCACACTAACGGTACGGACAGGTGGCGGGGGTCCGAGCCGGTGAAGGGGACGGGCCCGGACCTGCCGACGGCCCGTCCACCGGCCCCGGGGGGAGGGGGCGGTGGACGGGCCGTCGGAGATGATCGGAGGGGCGGCTTCGGCCGGTCTGCCGGATGGCGGGCGGCGGCGCAGCCGGATGGTCAGATGGCGGCCTTCTTGAGGCGTCGCCGTTCCCGCTCGGAGAGCCCGCCCCAGATGCCGAAGCGTTCGTCGTTGGAGAGGGCGTACTCGAGGCATTCCGAGCGCACCTCGCAGGCGAGGCAGACCTTCTTGGCCTCGCGGGTGGATCCGCCCTTCTCGGGAAAGAAGGACTCGGGATCGGTCTGGGCGCACAGTGCGCGCTCCTGCCAGCCGAGTTCCTCGTCCGCGTCCTCGACCAGCAGTTGCTGGAACAGCTCGGTCATGTGCGCCCCTCGTCTGTCTCTTGCGTCCCGTGATGCAGCCTTTTGCGGCTGAACGACACGAGTGAAATTACAAATCTGTAGCTCTGGGGCAGTCAAGCGAGGATCTGCTATTGGCCCAGGGATTCACTCTGCGGAACCAAGCGTATGCGGTAAGTGTTCAAATCAGCAAAAATCTGACATATGCCGCAGGCCCCACAGACCCGCCCCCTCTCTGGATGAAGACGAACGGGGTGGGCCTTGTGTTGCGATTCGATCACCGAAGCGACCAAGATCACAGTCAGGTCACGGAGCGTCAGCCGCGTTTGAGGGCACGGATGATGCGCCACATGTCCCCGCCCCTGGATGCATAAACCTTTCTCCCGATCCGAAGACCGGAAGGGGTGAAAGATTGCCCCCAAATCGGGCATTGGGTTGACAGCGGACGGCCGAGCCGGTCTCCTTGACCCCATGCCAGCGACCCCAGCCATGCACGTCACCCACATCCGTGGGTTCCGTAGCGCTGTCCAGGCTCGCTGTTGCTGTTCCAGCTGTCACAGCTGTTGATGCCGTAGCGCTCCAGCTCTGAATCCAGCCTCTCCGGCTCTCCGGTCGAGCGTTCTCTTTGTTCCGCTCCTCCCCGCAGCCATCGTGACTCCCCGCACGTGCAGCCCCCCATGCCGAGGAACCACCGCAGCAATGAACAGCGACAGCGACCTTCAGATCGCCGGCGACATCCTCGAGGTCCAGCACCTCCTGCAGCCCGCCCGCGAGCACCCCTCCACCGTCTCCGAGTTCGTCGGCCTCGCGCGCTCCATCGCGGCCGACCGTGCACGATGGGCGGACATCGTGCAGTACGACTCCGCATCCCGCTGGTACCACCGCCTGCACCAGGGCCCCGGCTACGAGGTGTGGCTGCTCAGCTGGGTGCCCGGACAGGGCAGCGGGCGGCACGACCACGGCCTCTCCGCCAGCGTCCTGACGGTGCTGGAAGGCGAGTTGACGGAGCACACCGAGCGCGGGACGCGGTCCCTCGGCGCGGGTGCGCAGCGGTCCTTCGCCCCGGGGTACGTCCACGAAGTGGTCAACGATTCGCTCGAACCGGCCGTGAGTCTGCACGTCTACTACCCGGGCCTGACCGAGATGCCGATGCACCCGAGCCAAAGCGCCCCGACGGCCGTGGGCGCCGTACCCGCCTGACAAACTGCTGTGCATGCGCATTGTTGTTCTGGCCGGTGGCATCGGCGGTGCCCGCTTCCTTCGCGGCCTCAAGCAGGCCGCGCCCGACGCGGACATCACGGTGATCGGCAACACGGGTGATGACATCCATCTGTTCGGGCTGAAGGTCTGTCCCGACCTCGACACCGTGATGTACACCCTCGGCGGTGGCATCAACGAGGAGCAGGGCTGGGGGCGCACCGACGAGACCTTCCGGGTCAAGGAGGAGCTCGCGGCCTACGGCGTGGGCCCCGAGTGGTTCGGTCTCGGCGACCGCGACTTCGCGACCCACATCGTCCGTACGCAGATGCTCGGCGCGGGCTACCCCCTGAGCGCGGTCACCGAGGCGCTCTGCGCCCGCTGGCAGCCGGGCGTGCGGCTGCTCCCCATGTCCGACGACCGGGTCGAGACACATGTCGCCGTCGAGATGGACGGCGAGAGCAAGGCGATCCACTTCCAGGAGTACTGGGTGAAGCTGCGCGCCTCCGTCGAGGCGCGGGCGATCGTGCCGGTCGGGGCGGAGCAGGCCAAGCCGGCTCCGGGGGTGCTGGAGGCCATCGGCGCCGCCGATGTCATCGTCTTCCCGCCGTCGAACCCGGTGGTGTCCGTCGGCACGATCCTCGCCGTGCCCGGGATCCGCGAGGCCATCGCCGAGGCGGGTGTGCCGGTCGTCGGCCTCTCCCCCATCGTCGGGGACGCGCCCGTGCGCGGGATGGCGGACAAGGTGCTCGCCGCGGTGGGCGTCGAGTCGACGGCCTCAGCCGTGGCCCGGCACTACGGGTCGGGGCTGCTGGACGGGTGGCTGGTGGACACGGTGGACGCGGGTGCGGTCGACGAGGTGGAGGCGGCGGGGATCCGCTGCCGGGCGGTGCCGCTGATGATGACGGACGTGGACGCGACCGCGGAGATGGCCCGGCAGGCGCTGGCTCTGGCCGAGGAGGTCCGGGCGTGAGGGCGGTCTCCGAGGGCGGGGGCGGTGAAGGCGTGAGTGCGGTCTCTGGGGGCGGGGGCGTCGGCTCTTCGGCTGGGGGCGGGGGCTCGGTCGGGGCCGGTGAGGGCGTGGGCGGGTCGCCCGGGGCCGTGCCTTCTTTCCGTGTGTGGGCCGTGGGCGGGATGCCCGAGGTGCGAGGCGGTGACGATCTCGCCAAGCTGATCGCCGCCGCCGAGCCGGGGCTGGTCGACGGGGACGTCCTGCTCGTCACCTCGAAGATCGTCTCCAAGGCCGAGGGCCGGATCGTCGAGGCCGCGGACCGCGAGGCCGCCATCGACGCCGAGACCGTACGGGTCGTCGCCCGGCGCGGGACGCTGCGGATCGTGGAGAACCGGCAGGGTCTTGTCATGGCCGCCGCCGGGGTCGACGCGTCCAACACACCCGCCGGGACCGTGCTCCTGCTGCCCGAGGACCCCGACGCCTCCGCCCGAACCATCCGGGACGGGCTGCGGGACATCCTCGGCGTCGAGGTCGGCGTCGTCGTCACGGACACCTTCGGGCGGCCCTGGCGCAACGGGCTGACCGACGTCGCGATCGGTGCGGCCGGGGTGCGGGTGCTGGACGACCTGCGGGGCGGGACGGACGCGTACGGCAATCCGCTCAGCGCCACGGTCGTGGCCACGGCGGACGAGCTGGCCTCGGCCGGGGACCTGGTCAAGGGCAAGGCGGAGGGGCTGCCGGTGGCGGTGGTCCGGGGGTTGTCGCATGTGGTCGCCTCTGCCGGGGACGATGAGCCCGGTGCTCGGGCATTGGTGCGGAGTGCCGCCGATGACATGTTCCGGCTGGGTACGTCCGAGGCCGTGCGGGAAGCGGTGACGCTGCGGCGTACGGTGCGCGAGTTCAGCGACGAGCCGGTGGATCCGGGGGCGGTGCGGCGCGCCGTGGCGGCTGCCGTCACCGCGCCCGCGCCTCATCACACGACGCCGTGGCGGTTCGTGCTGCTGGAGTCCGCCGAGTCGCGGACGCGGTTGCTCGACGCGATGCGGGAGGCGTGGATCGAGGATCTGCGGCGCGACGGGAAGAGCGAGGAGTCGATCGCCAAGCGGGTGCGGCGCGGGGACGTGCTGCGCAACGCGCCGTATCTGGTGGTGCCGTGCCTGGTGATGGACGGCTCCCATACGTACGGGGACGAGCGGCGGGACACCGCGGAGCGCGAGATGTTCGTGGTCGCGGCGGGGGCCGGGGTGCAGAACTTCCTGGTGGCGCTGGCGGGTGAGCGGCTGGGGTCGGCGTGGGTGTCCTCGACGATGTTCTGCCGGCCGGTGGTGCGGGAGGTGCTCTCGCTGCCGTCGTCGTGGGATCCGTTGGGGGCGGTGGCTGTGGGGCATGGGGTGGGGGTGCCTCGGGAGCGGGCTGTTCGGTCGGCGGAGGCGTTTCTCACCGTGCGGTGAGGTGGTGGGGGCCCGGGGGGGGTGCCGCTGCGCGGAGCTTGTCCCCTCCCCGCCCCTTCCCGAACCGGGGCTCCGCCCCGGGCCCCGGTCTGTCCTCAAGCGCCGGACGGGCTGGATCTCGGGGCTCCGCCCCGGACCCCGCTCCTCAAACGCCGGAGGGGCTGGAATTACCCGGAGACGCCGACGCAGCGCCGGAGGGCTGGGAGTTGCCGGAGACGCGGGGAGTGGCCGAAGGCTGGGAGTGCCCGGAGACGCTGGAGAAGGCGCCGGAGGGGCTTGAAACAGGCCCTACAGGTTCACAATGTTGCCCGGCTGCATCCTCGGGGCTCTGCGGGCCGGGATGCGGCCCGAGAGCAGGATCAGGCGCGTCGCTCGGTGGCGTTGGCCCTCGTAGGGGGTCAGCAGCCTCAGCATCTCCTCGTCGTCCGCGTCGCGGTTGTCCGCCAGGGCGTGGCCGACGATGCCGGGGAGGTGCAGGTCGCCGACCGTCACCGCGTCCGCCGCGCCGTTCGAGCGCTGGAGGGTCTCCGCCGCCGTCCAGGGGCCGATTCCGGGGATCAGCTGGAGGCGGGTCAGCGCCTCGGGCAGCGGCATCGTCGCGGCTTCTTCCAGGCGGCGGGCCACGCGTACGGCTCGCAGGATCGTCGACGAGCGCTTGGCGTCGACGTTCGCCTTGTGCCATTCCCAGGACGGGATCATCGCCCAGCCGCGCGGGTCCGGCATGACGTGCAGGCCCAGGTCGGCGGTGGGGCCGGGGGCGGGGGTGCCGAAGCGGCGGACCAGGTGGCGCCAGGCGCGGTACGCCTCGTCCGTGGTGACCTTCTGCTCCAGGACCGAGGGGATCAGCGACTCCAGCACCAGGCCCGTGCGCAGCAGGCGCAGGCCCGGGCGGCGGTGCCGGGTCAGGACCAGCAGGCGGTGGCGCGGGACGAACGCGTCCGGGTCGTCCTCCGCGCCCAGGAGCGCCGGCAGGCCCTCCAGCAGCCAGTGCGCGCCGGGGCCCCACGCCGCCGCCGCGATCCGGTCGCCGCGGTGCGCGATGCGCAGGGTGCCGGGGCCCGCGGGCGTGCGGGTCGCCCGCCAGAACGTGCCGTCCCCCACCATCCGGAACGTCGGGTCCGCCGGGCCCCGGCGCAGCGGGCCCAGCACCAGGCGGAGGTCCAGGGGGGCCGGTGGCGTCCACTCCCGGGTCAGGGGTGGTCCTTCGGGCGAGGCCGGGGCGGAGGCGGAGGCGGACTCCCTGCGGGACGCGGCAGCCCCGGACGCGGCAGCCCGCGACGCCGCAGCCCGGTCAGCAGCGGCCTGGTGCGGCAGCGCTGCCCGCGTGGTGCGGGGGGCGAATCGTCCTGCCACGAAGCCTCGGTGTCCCTGGGTGCTCGTCGGTGCGGGAGGGCTGCTGCTCCTCACACGGCTCTGTCGAGGGTACGGGCAGGCGGGGGCTACTGGTCCGAGGAGAAGCGGACCGAGCCGTCCGGCAGTGTCGCGCCGCACCAGATCCTGATCCCGTCGCGCAGTTCGTTGTCCGCGCCCACCTGGGCGCCGTCGCCGATCACCGCGCCCGCCAGGACCGTACGGCCGCCGATCCGCGCGCCCGCCCCGACCAGGGAGTCCGTGATGACCGCGTTCGGTTCGACGATCGCGTTCTCCAGGATCGTCGAGCCCTCTATCCTCGCGCCCGCGCCGATCACCGCTCCGGCGCCGACCACCGTACCGCCGGTGAGCTTGGCGTCCGGGGCCACGGAGGCGGTCGGCAGGACCAGGCGGTCGCCGCTGCGGCCGGGGACCGCCGGGGACGGGGCGCGGCCGAGGACGAGGTCGGCGGAGCCGCGCACGAAGGCACCGGGGGTGCCGAGGTCCAGCCAGTACGTGGAGTCGACCATGCCCTGGAGATGGGCGCCGGAGGCGAGCAGTCCGGGGAAGGTCTCGCGTTCGACGGAGACGGGGCGGCCGGAGGGGATCGTGTCGATGACCGAGCGCCGGAAGATGTACGCCCCGGCGTTGATCTGGTCGGTGACGATCTCCTCCGGCGTCTGCGGCTTCTCCAGGAAGGCGGTGACCCGGCCCGTCGCGTCGGTCGGCACGAGGCCGAAGGCGCGCGGGTCCTCCACCCGGGTCAGGTGGAGGGAGACATCCGCCCCGGAGACGGTGTGCGAGGTGACCAGGGCCCGGATGTCGAGCCCGGTCAGGATGTCGCCGTTGAAGATCAGGACCGGTTCGTCCGGCCCCGAGGACAGCTTCGGCGCGACATTGCGGATGGCTCCGCCGGTACCGAGCGGCTCCTGCTCGGTGACGTACTCGATGTGCAGACCGAGCGAGGAGCCGTCGCCGAAGTACGGCTCGAAGACCTCGGCCAGGTAGGACGTGGCGAGCACGATGTGCTCCACCCCGGCCGCCCTGGCCCGTGCCAGCTGGTGGGTGAGGAAGGGGACCCCCGCCGCCGGGACCATCGGCTTCGGGGTGTGCACCGTGAGCGGACGCAGCCGGGTTCCCTTGCCCCCGACCAGGAGGATCGCTTCTTTTGCCTCTGTCACAGCACCGTCTCTGCTTCCTGCTGGGGCGTGGCCTCGTATGTGACTGGTCAGTTAAGCAGACCGGTCCGGCCCCGTCCGGTCAGCGGCCCTGCAGTTTGGCGGAGCTGGTCCTGGCCTTGCCGAGCTTCTTGTAGAGACGCGCTCCGGGGCATTCGGTTGCGAAGCCGTCCCGGTGGCCCGAGATGACGTTCATCTTGACCTTCGCGCCCGCCTTGTACTTGTTGCTTCCGCCGGAGGTGAGCGTCACCTTGCCCTTGGGGTTGGCGCCGAACAGGCCCAGTTTCCAGGCGGTGAGCTTGGAGACCGCGGTCACCGCCGCGGCGGGCGGGTTGGTGGAGGAGTAGGAGCCGAGGACCGCGATGCCCATGGTGTTGGAGTTGAAGCCCAGGGTGTGCGCTCCGAGGACCGCCTTGGTGACACCGCCGGCCCGGCCCTCGTAGATGTTGCCGCACTTGTCGACGGCGAAGTTGTAGCCGAAGTCACGCCAGCCGCTGCTCTTGACGTGGTAGCGGTAGATGGAGCGGAGCACCGAGGGCGCCTGCTTGCAGGTGTAGTTGTTCCCGGTCGCACTGTGGTGCACGAAGGCCGCCTTGACGGTCTTGGTGTACGCGAACTGGCGCTCGCGGAGCTTCTCGTCCGCGCCCCAGCCCTTACGGGTGATGATCCCCGGGCGGGGTCCGATGTACGGCTTCGCCCCAGGCGCGACGTTCGCCGCCTCCTCCGTCTCCGCCTTGGTCAGCGCGGGGATGACGGACGCGCCGAGCGGTGCCAGCTCCGCGTTGACGGCCGAGGCCGCCTCGGACTCGGCCGTGAGCACCTCCGGCACGACCACCGGTGTCGTCGTGGGCGGGGACGGGTTGAGCGCGAACGCCGCCGTGGTGGCGGTCCGGCCGACGGGGGCGGCCCGGGCGGGCTCGGGGGCCGCTTCCCCGACGGGCCCGGGTGCGGGGTCCGGGCCCGGGTCGACGAGTTCGAGGCGCAGCCCGTCGGGAAGCGGTGCGGCGTCGGAGCGGTTCTGCGGATCGGCCGGCTCCGGCTGTACGCGTACCTCCACGCCGTCCGATGCGCCGACCCAGAGCGGGGCGGTCGCGCCGCGCACCGCGCCGGAGGACCGCTCGTCGCTGCCGAGGTCGGCGGCGTGTTCGGCGTTGTGGGTCTCGACGTCCTGCCAGTCCGACCAGCTCGCGGAGCCGGCCGCGCGGGTGCGGACCTGGACCGTGCCGTGGAGTTCGGCCTCCGCGTCGTCCCAGACCACCCCCACGAGGGAGAACGGCCGGGCCGTCCGGCGCTCCAGCCCCTGGCCGGCCGTCGCCGAGCCCATGGACCGGTCGGACGGTGCGGCGAGGGGCTCCAGGGGCAGGGACTGCGTCGAGCCCGCGGACTCGGCGGCGGGGAGTTGGGCGGCCCGTACCGACGGCGGGCCGGCTCCCGGTGATTCAGGAGGCAGGGCCGAGGCGGAGTGCGGGGGCGGGGCGGACAGGGCGGGGGCGGCGAGCGGCAGAGTGAGGGCCGCCGCGCAGGTGACGCCGACTGAGATGACCAATAGTGCACGCATACGGACGATATTGAACATAAGGTGACGACTCCGGCTACCCGGACACCGGCCGCCTCATGACGCACCGTCTGCCGAACCGGTGTACGTGACACCCGTTCAGCCCGCCCGGCACCGCGCCCCCGCGTACGCTTGCGCGGATGAACTCCAGCGACCGCACCCCCGCCGACCTGCTGCGATCCGCGCTCTCCGCGGACCCGGCCCGCCCCCTGGTCACCTTCTACGACGACGCCACCGGAGAACGCGTCGAACTGTCGGTGGCCACCTTCGCCAATTGGGTGGCCAAGACCGCCAATCTGCTCCAGGGCGACCTGGCCGCGGAGCCCGGCGACCGGCTCGCCCTGCTGCTGCCCGCGCACTGGCAGTCCGCGGTCTGGCTGCTCGCCTGTTCCTCCGTCGGGGTCGTCGCCGACGTCCAGGGCAACCCGGCCGCCGCCGACCTCGTCGTGACCGGCCCGGACACCCTGGAGCGGGCGCGGGCCTGCCGGGGCGAGCGCGTCGCCCTTGCTCTGCGTCCGCTGGGTGGCCGGTTCCCGCAGGCGCCCGAGGGGTTCGCGGACTACGCGGTGGAGGTGCCGAGCCAGGGCGACCGCTTCGCGCCCTTCGCCCCGGTGGACGCCGACGCCCCCGCGCTGGCCGTGGGCGGGGCCGAGCTGACGGGTGCGCAGCTCGTCGCCCGGGCCCGCGAGGACGCCGACGCCCTCGGCCTCGTACCGGGATCCCGGCTGCTCACCGGGCGGACGTACGACACCTGGGAGGGGCTGAGCACCGGGCTCTTCGCACCTCTGGCGGCGGGCGGGTCCGTGGTGCTGTGCCGTCACATCGGGCAGCTCGACGCGGACGGTCTCGCCAAGCGGGTCGAGAGCGAGCGCGTCACCAACACGGCGGTATGACAAGCGCGCTGAGGTCCACCCGTCCGGCCCACAGCGGGCCGAGTCCTCGGTGAACGGCGCGGGAGCGGGTAGATGATCGAGCGGTACAGACCACTCTCCTGGCCGTGCACAACCAAGCGCGAGTTTCAGCCGTCTACTCCTGCGACCGGCGGCCCCTCGCGCCGCCGAACGTGAAGGATGGACGCAGACGTGACCGACAGTGCTGGCCCGCCGTCCGACCCGGACCGCCCGGCCGAGGACAAACCGCAGGACAGGTCACGGGACAGATCGCGGGAAGGGGCCGGGCGACCCGAGGACGAGGCCCCCGGCGGCACGACGTCCGAAGGCCCGTCCCCCGAGGGCCCCGCCCCCGAGGACGGTCCGCCTCAGGACGACGCTCCGCAGGAGGAGAGCCCGGCCGCCCCGGAGACCGGTGAAGCCGCCGCGGAGACCGGTGAGGGCGACAGCACCGAGGACGGCCCTGCCGAGTCCGAGCCGAAGGCCGGGTCCCAGACCGGGCCCAAGGCCGCGGCGGGCGCCGACGGTGTGCGGACCTGGGCCGATCAGCCCAAGGACGGCATCGTCGCCGCCCGCAAGAGCCACTGGCTGCGCTGGACCGCGCTCGCCGCCGCGTTCCTCGTGCTGGTCGCCGCGGGGGTCGGCTGGTGGATGTACAAGAAGCTCGACGGGAACATCACCACCGACACGAGCGCCGCCGCCGAACTCAAGACGTACGAGAAGGAGCGGCCGACCCCGGTCGTCATGGACGCCCAGAACATCCTGCTCATCGGCTCCGACAGCCGGGCCGGGGACAACCGCAAGTACGGGCGGGACGACGGCGGCAGCCAGCGCTCCGACACCACGATCCTGCTGCACCTCGCGGCGGACCGGAAGAGCGCGACGGCCGTGTCGATCCCCCGCGACCTGATGGTGGAGATCCCCAGCTGCAGCACCGGGGACGACAAGAAGACGCGGGAGCAGTTCACCCAGTTCAACACGGCGTTCGAGCTCGGCGGCACCGCGTGCACGATCCGGACCGTGGAGCGGATGACCGGCATCCGTATCGACCACCACATGGTCGTCGACTTCAACGGCTTCAAGGACATGGTCGACGCGGTGGACGGGGTCGAGATCTGCCTCAAGGAGCCGATCGACGACAAGGACGCCCACCTGGAGCTCCCGGCCGGCCGGCAGAAGCTGAACGGCGAGCAGGCCCTCGGTTACGTACGGGCGCGCAAGTCCATCGGCAACGGCAGCGACACCGAACGCATGGAGCGCCAGCAGCAGTTCCTCGGCGCCCTCGTCAACAAGATGCAGAGCAACGGCGTCCTGCTGAACCCGACCCGGCTCTACCCGGTGCTGGACGCGGCCACCAAGTCGCTGACCACCGACCCGGGCCTCGACTCGCTGCGCGACCTCTACGACCTGGTGCGCGGGATGCGCGACGTACCGACCGAGCAGGTGCAGTTCCTGACCGTGCCCCGGCAGCCGTACCGTAACAACCCCAACCGGGATGAACTCGTCGAACCGGACGCGGGAGACCTGTTCAAGCAACTCCGCGAGGACAAGCCCGTCGCCGTGGTCCCGGCCGACGAACTCGAAGAGGCGGAACGGGACAAGGAAAGCGGACAGGACGGAAAGCCGGACGACGCCGGGTCCGAGAGTCCGACGCCCACACCCACCTATTCGGGGTCGAGTGCGGCGGACGACCTGTGCAAGCAGTAAAGCAATTGCCAAGACACAGAACATAATCGGCGCGGAATGGGAAGTATGCCCGGTTGTAAGGGGCGTGGAATGTGTCACGCACGTCGCTCGACCTGGAATCGGCCGGATAGTGTGACGCGATCCGGTGCTTCCGGCCGTCAGGTCGTGCACTGCTGGAGCGAAGGAACGAGCGCCCTGCCGGGGGAGGGCGCCTCGCGTGGCACCGACGGAGGACGCAGGCAACCGTGGACGCGCACAGTCGTGGACGGGCGGACGATATCGACCCCGCCGACCAGTGGGTACTCAATCCGCACACCGGTAATTACGAATTGCGACTGGACGACTCCGCTGGGGCGTCGAGCGGCAGTTCCGCGCGTACGGCGACGGCCGAGGGAACCGGCCGCCGGGAGTCCCGGACCGGTTCGTCCCGCGAGGGCTCGGGTCGCCGTGCGGCCGGTTCTCGCGGGGCCGCCACGGACGGGACGCGCCGCGAGGTGCCGGGCCAGCGCAGCCGCCGCAGCTCCCAGGGGGGCCGTGGGGCCGCCGAGCCCCCCGCGTCCGGCCGCCGGAAGCGCAAGCCCCAGAAGTCGCGCAAGAAGAAGGCGCTGCTGTGGACGGGTGGCGTGACGGCGTTCATCGTGGTGGCCACCTCGATCGGCGCGTACGCCTTGTACCAGAAGTTCAACGGGAACATCGACTCCATCGACGTCGGCGACGCCGGAAGCAAGAACGTCGTCACCGACGGCCCGATGAACATCCTGATCATCGGGACCGACAAGCGCACCGGCAAGGGCAACGAGGGGTACGGCGACAAGGGCAGCGAGGGCCACGCCGACACCACCATCCTGTTCCACGTCTCCGAGGACCGGACCAACGCGACGGCGATGAGCATCCCGCGCGACCTGATGACCGAGATTCCCGAGTGCGAGGGGAAGGACGCGGACGGCGCCGAGGTCACCATCCCCGGCACCCCGAACGAGCGCTTCAACACGAGCCTCGGCCAGGCCGGCCGTAACCCCGGCTGCACGATGAAGACGGTCGAGAACATCACCGGCCTCAAGCCCGACCACTTCATGATGGTCGACTTCAACGCGGTCAAGGAGCTGACCACCGCGGTCGGCGGCGTCGAGGTCTGCATGGCCAAGCCGGTCGACGACCCGAAGTCCCATCTGAAGCTGCCGCAGGGCAAGTCGGAGGTTCAGGGCGAGCAGGCGCTGGCCCTCCTGCGTACCCGGCACAGCTTCGGCAACGAGAGCGACCTCGACCGGATCAAGGTGCAGCAGCAGTTCCTCGCCTCGATGATCCGCGAGATGAAGTCGAGCGACACCCTGACCAACCCGAAGAAGCTCTACAAGCTGGCCGACGCCGCCACCAACGCGCTGACCGTCGACTCGGCCATCGCCGACGCGCAGAAGCTGATGACGCTCGCCCAGGAGATCTCCAAGGTCGACACGAAGAACATCACCTTCCTCACGATGCCGGTGGTGGACAACCCGGCCGAGCCGACGCCCGTCACCGTGGTCGTGGACCCGGTCAAGGGCGAGCAGCTCTTCGCGATGATGCGCTCCGACACCTCGCTGACCGAGGTGAAGAAGAAGGAGAAGGACGCCAAGAGCAAGCAGGCGGCCCTGCTCAAGGGGCCGAAGGCCGATCCCGCCGACGTACGGGTCGACGTCCTCAACGGCGGCGAGATCCCCGGTGCGGCCGGTTCGACCGTCACCTGGCTGCAGAACGAGCAGGGGGTGCTGAAGTCCACCAACAAGGCCAACGCACCCGAGAAGATCAAGAAGACGACACTGGAGTACGCGCCCAACCAGGCCGATCAGGCCCGGGCGCTCGCCGAGATGATGGGGCTTCCCGCAACGGCCATGAAGCAGGGCACCGCCGACGCCGAAGGGCTGGAGGCGATGGTGCTCACGCTGGGGGCGGACTTCAAGGGCGCGGGCCAGCTCATCACCGGACCGGCGAAGGCTCCGGAGGGCGTCGAGCAGTCGAGCGCCGACAAGGCGGTATGCGCCAAGTGACACCGGGTCACCGCGCCACAGCGGAAATCTGAACAGCATGGGGGGTCCGGTGGGACGGAGCAGCATGCCCGGGGAGGAGACGCGATCACGCGTCCGCCGCGGCGATCGGCTCGGCGGGGAGGAAGCCCGGGGTGACGCCCGGGACGCGGAGGGCGGTGACGCGTCCGGGAGCGGTGAGCGCGGCCGCCGGGCCGAGGACCACCGGCGCGGCGCATCGGCCGGCGGGCGGGGCCGCAGCGTCCGCCGCGCGCCCAAGAGCGGCAGGCGGCGCGTCCTGCGCTGGAGCGCCTCCGTGCTCGCCGTGGTCATACTCGGCACCGGCGGCGCCGGTTATCTCTACTACGAGCACCTCAACGGCAACATCAAGAAAGAGGATCTGACCCTCGGCGACAAGCAGATGGCCGATCACAAGGCCAACGCCGCCGGGCAGACCCCGCTCAACATCCTGCTCATCGGTTCCGACGCCCGGGACTCCAAGGCCAACCAGAAGCTGGGCGGCGCGAAGGAGACCTTCGGCGGGACACCGCTCGCCGATGTGCAGATGCTGCTCCATCTCTCCGCGGACCGCAGCAACCTCTCCGTCATCAGCATGCCGCGCGACACCATGCTGAAGATGCCCAAGTGCACGGCCCCGGACGGCGAGGTCTTCCCGGCCAGCACCCGCGACGTACAGACCAACGAGAGCCTGGGGCGCGGCGGTCCGGGGTGCACGGTGGCCACCTGGTACGAGCTGACCGGCATCCGGATCGACCACTTCATGATGATCGACTTCGCCGGTGTGGTGTCGATGGCCGACGCCATCGGCGGTGTCCCGGTCTGTGTCGACGCCAACATCCACTCGCGCAGCGCCGACGGCAAGGGCTCCGGGCTGAAGCTGGAGAAGGGCACCACGTCCATCAAGGGCGAGCAGGCCCTCCAGTGGCTGCGCACCCGGTACGGCTTCGAGGACAACACCGACCTGGGGCGGGCCAAGGCCCAGCACCAGTACATGAACTCGATGGTGCGTGAGCTGCGCAAGGGCACCAAGCTCACCGACCCGGCGAAGCTGATGAACCTCGCCGAGGCCGCCACCGACGCTCTCACGGTCGACAAGGGGCTGGACACGGTCAAGAAGCTCTACGACCTGGCCGAGGAGTTCAAGAAGGTCCCGACGAAGCGCATCACGATGTCGACCATGCCGAACGTGTACGGCACCGGCGTCAACAGCGGCCGGGTGTACCCGAAGGCGGGCGACGCCGAGCAGCTGTTCCGGATGGTGCGGGACGACGTACCGCTGGACGGCAAGGCCTCCAGGCGGAAGAAGCCGGAGGAGCCCAAGGACCCGTCCGCGCCGGTCGGCGAGATCGCCGTCTCCGTACGGAACGGGACCGCGACCGACGCGCTCGGACCGGCGTCGGGGCGGGCCGGCGAGGTGGCGGACCGGCTGAAGGACGCGGGATTCGGGCGGACCGGTGTCGACTCGAACAACGTGACCGGGGTGGCGCGCACGGCGATCCTGTATCCGAGCGCGGATCTGGAGGGCGACGCCCAGGCGGTCGCCAAGGCGCTCGGGGTTCCGCTGGCGCAGGTGAAGCGGTCCACCGATGTGTCGGGTATCGCGCTCGCGGTGGGCGCGGACTGGCGCGAGGACGGGGCCTACCCGGTGTCCAAGGGCACGGAGAAGACCCCGGATTCGGCGGGCGCCCTCAACGGGGACGACGAGAAGGCCTGCATGAAGGTCAACCCGAACTACACCTGGTGACGCCGTAACGGCACGCACACGCGACGAAGGGCCCCGACGCCGAGCGTCGGGGCCCTTCCGTCTGCCTGAAGTGGTCCGGCATCTGCCTGAAGTGGTCCGGCTCAGACGGTCTCGCTGCTGCCGGTCATCGCCGGGCGGCGGCTCGCGATGACCCGCTTGGCCAGGGAACGGGGGCTGGTGAGGAAGCCGAAGCCCCAGCACATGTGCATGGTCGCCAGCGCCACCGGGATCTGGGCGCGGGCCTTCAGCGAGAGGCCCTTGCCCGCGGGCAGCGATCCGGCGACGATCGCGGCGAGGTAGCCGCCGGGGACGACCAGCGCCCACGGGGTGACGGCCGCGCCGAGGACCAGGCCCGCCGCGATGGCGACGACGGCGGTCGGCGGGGCCAGGTAGCGGAGGTTGATCGAGCCGGCGTGGTAGCGGGCGACGACGTGGCGCCAGCGGCCGTAGTCCTTGTACTGCTTGGCGAGCGCCTTCACCGTGGGGCGCGGGCGGTACTGGACCTTCAGCTCGGGCGAGAACCAGATCAGCCCGCCGGCCTCGCGGATGCGGAAGTTCAGCTCCCAGTCCTGGGCGCGGATGAACTCGACGTTGTAGCCGTCCGCCCGCTCCAGGGCCTCGCGGCGGAAGACGCCGAGGTAGACGGTCTCGGCCGGGCCCGCCTGGCCGCCGGTGTGGAAGGCCGCGTTGCCGACGCCGATCTTCGAGGTCATCGCGGCGGCGACGGCGTCCTCCCAGGCGTTCTCGCCCTCGGCGTGCATGATGCCGCCGACGTTCTGCGCGCCGGTCTCCTCCAGGAGGCGGACGGCGGTCGCGATGTAGTTCGGCGAGAGCATGCCGTGGCCGTCGACCCGGACGACGACCGGGTGGCGGGAGGCCTTGATCGCCGCGTTGAGGGCGGCGGGGGTGCGACCGGTGGGGTTGGGCACCGTGTGGACGCGGGGGTCCTCGGCGACCAGCTCGGCGGCGATCTCGTCCGTCCGGTCGGCGGAGGGGCCGAGCGCGATCACGACCTCCATCTCACCGGGGTACTCCTGCTCCAGGATGTGCCGGACCGAGTTCCTGAGATGGCGTTCCTCGTTGAGCACCGGCATGATCACGGAGACGGCGGGGTACTGCGCGGCAGACATGTGGTCCTCGGGGGGTCCTCGGGGGCGCCGGGGGGGGTTCCGCGCCGCGGGCGGCGGGCACCCCGGGAGGCGGCGGTATTCGGCCGCCACGTTACCTCGAACGGGGGACGCCGGTGCGCGCCGCCGGGTCGCGGGCGGGGACGGAGATCGTATGGGCCTACCGTGCGATGGTCCCCTTGCACCGCAGAGGTGTCTCCCTTGCACCCCGGAGGTGTCTCCCCCCGTGCCCCCACCGCAGCGACCGCAACGCCCCCCGCAGCGCCCGCCGCAC
Organism: Streptomyces globisporus C-1027; assembly: GCF_000261345.2. Taxonomy (NCBI): domain Bacteria; kingdom Bacillati; phylum Actinomycetota; class Actinomycetes; order Kitasatosporales; family Streptomycetaceae; genus Streptomyces; species Streptomyces globisporus. The sequence goes on from NZ_CP013738.1 coordinate 3,050,683, forward strand.
CCCCGCACCACTCCCCCGCGGCGCCGTCCGCCGCAGGGCACCCGGCCGGTCCGGCCCCGGAAGCAGGACGAGCGGCCGCGCTGGGGCATGCGGGTGGCCACCGGTCTCTCGGTGCTGGTGCTGGGGGCGGGTGGGATCGGTCACGCCGTGGTGAGCAGCCTGGAGGGCGGGATCGGCCGGGTCGATCCGTTCCAGAACATGAAGAACCGCCCCGAGGGGGGCCACGGCACGAATCTGCTGCTCGTCGGCACGGACGGCCGGGACACGATCACCAAGGCCGAGAAGCAGAAGTACAAGCTCGGCGGCGCGCCCTGCCACTGCACCGACACGATCATGCTGGTCCATCTGTCGGCCGACCGGCAGCGGGCGAGCGTGGTCAGCCTCCCCCGGGACAGTTACGCCGAGATGCCCGCCCACACCGACCGCACCACGGGCAAGCACCACGCGAGCCACCCGGTGAAGCTGAACGCCGCGTACGCGGAGGGCGGGCCCACGCTGACCGTGCGGACCGTCGAGAACATGACCAAGATCAAGATCGACCACTATCTGGAGGTCGACTTCACCAGCTTCATGAAGACGGTCGACGCGGTGGGCGGGGTGAAGATCTGCACGGCGCGGCCGATGAAGGACTCGTACACCGGGCTGAACCTCCCCGCGGGCACGCATGAGCTGGACGGCGGGCAGGCGCTCCAGTACGTCCGCTCGCGCCATGTGGACGTGGCCTCCGACCTGGGCCGGATGGAGCGCCAGCAGAAGTTCATGGCGGCGCTGATCAAGCAGGCGACGAGCAGCGGGGTGCTGCTGAACCCGGTGAAGTTCCAGCAGGTCTCCGGGTCGGTGCTCGGTTCGGTCCGGGCCGACAAGGGCTTCGGTACGGAGCAGATGCTGGCGCTCGGCAAGGCGATGAAGGACTTCGGTCCCGCCTCGTCGGAGTTCGCGTCCGTGCCCATCGGCAACCCCAGCTTCCCGGTCAAGGGCATCGGCTCGACGGTGCAGTGGGACGCGGGGAAGGCGAAGAAGCTGTTCCAGGCCCTGCGTGAGGACAAGCCGCTGGCCCCGGCGAAGCCGAAGCCTGCGGCGGGGCCGCAGCAGCCGCCCGCGAAGCTGGTCGACGTGGCGCCGAAGGACGTGAAGGTGCAGGTCTACAACGGGACCCCGAAGGACGGCCTCGGCCGGACCGTGGACGAGGCACTGCGCGCGACCGGCTTCACCACGACCGAGGCCCCGCTCAACGGGGAGGTGCGGGAGCTGAAGCGGACGCTCGTGGAGTACGACCCGCGCTGGGACCGGTCGGCGAAGTCCCTGGCCACGGCGCTGCCCGGGAGCGAGCTGAAGGCGGTGAAGGGCCAGGGCCCGCAGATGAAGGTGACGGTGGGCGCGGACTTCACGAAGGTGCAGCGGGTGAAGGCGGAGATCCGTCAGACGGGCGAGTTCTCCACGGTGACGGGCGACGAGGTGGTGTGCCCGTAGGGCGGTGCGCGTGCGGGCGGCGCGCGTGCGGGCGGTGGACGGCGCGCGTGCGGGCGGTGCGCGTGCGGGCGGGCGGTGCGCGTGCGGGCGGGCGGTGCGCGTGCGGGCGGTGGCCCTGTGGGTGCTGTGGGGCACCGCCCGTACGCGTGACTAGTCGTCGATGCCCTCGGCGGCGCGCTTCTCGCGCAGTTCCTTGATCGCGCGGCGGCGGGCGAGCCGGTGGGTGCGCCGGATCTGCGCCTCCTGGTAGCGCCGGTTGTCGCGCTCGGTCTCGGGCATCACCGGCGGCACGCGGCGCGGCTTGCCGTCCCCGTCGACGGCGGCGAAGACCAGATAGGCGCTGCCGACCTGCTGGGCGGGGGTGGACTCGTTCCAGCGTTCGGCCATGACCCGGACGCCGACCTCCATGGAGGACCGGCCGGTCCAGTTGACCTGGGCCTTCACATGGACGAGGTCACCGACGCGGACGGGCTCCAGGAAGACCATCTCGTCCATCGACGCGGTCACGGCGGGCCCTCCGGAGTGCCGGCCGGCCACCGCACCCGCGGCGTCGTCGACCAGTTTCATGATCACGCCACCGTGCACCGTGCCGAGGAGGTTGGTGTCGCTGCCGGTCATGATGTGGCTGAGCGTGGTCCGGGATGCCGCGGTCGGCTTGCCCGGAATCTCGCTATCCGCACGGTTGGCCGGATCTGTTACGCCGGTGGCCTGATCTGTCATACCGTCCACCTTATGCGGGGTCCGCGATCCCGCAGAATGCATCAGGTTCGCAACAGCCCTGGTGCAATTTCCCTTACACCCTGTAATTGCTGTGGGCTGGGGCGGCACACTGATCGGATGAACGATTGGCCCGATCGACGGACCGGTGACCGCAGCGAGCACTACGGGCGGGGCAGCGACAGCCCCCAGCCCGAGGGCGCCCGGTCGATGCCGCACATCCAGCGCCGCCCGGCCCGGCCCCGCACCCCGCAGCGGCCGCAGGTACCGCCGCAGAGCCAGGGGTACGACGACCGCTACCAGGACAGCGGGTACCAGGACGGCGGCTACGGCAACAGCCCCGAGCCCGGCTACGACAGCGGCTACAACACGGGCCAGGTCTACGGATCGGGCAGCGGCGGCTCCGACGGCCGGGGCGGCGGTGGCCGGCGCGGCGGCGGTGACGGAGGTTACGTCCAGGGCCGCCCGGCCCCGGACTGGCGCCGCCGGATCAAGCTCGGCGCGCTGACCCTGGTGGTCGTGGTGCTCGCGGTCTCGATCTCGACGTACTTCTGGGCCGACTCGAAGCTGAAGCGCGAGGTGGACCTCTCCAAGGTCATCGAGCGGCCGGAGTCCGGCGACGGTACGAACTACCTGATCGTCGGGTCCGACAGCCGCGAGGGCATGTCGGCCGAGGAGAAGAAGCGGCTGCGCACGGGGTCCGCCGAGGGCAAGCGCACCGACTCGATGATGATCCTGCACGACGGCTCGAACGGCCCGACGCTGATCTCGCTGCCGCGCGACTCGAACGTCGAGATCCCGACGTTCGTGGGGTCCGAGTCCGGGAAGAAGTTCCCGGGCACCGGCCGGCAGGTGAAGCTGAACGCGGCTTACGCCGAGGACGGCCCCGAACTCCTCGTCCGTACGGTCGAGTTCAACACGGGCCTGCACATCGACCACTACGTCGAGATCGGCTTCGGCGGCTTCGCGAAGATCGTGGACGCGATCGGCGGGGTCGAGATGGACATCCCGAAGGCGTTCAAGGACAAGAAGTCCGGGGCCGACTTCCAGGCGGGCAAGCAGACGCTGAACGGCGAGCAGTCCCTCGCCTTCGTCCGGACCCGTTACGCGTTCGCGGGCAGCGACCTGGACCGTACGAAGAACCAGCAGAAGTTCCTCGCGGCGCTGGCGAGCCAGACGGCGACCCCGTCCACGATCATCAACCCGTTCAAGCTGTATCCGACGATGGGTGCGGGCCTGGACACGCTGATCGTGGACAAGGACATGTCTCTCTGGGCGCTGGGCAACATGTTCTTCGCGATGAAGGGCGTCACGGGCGGCGAGGGTACGTCGATGAACATGCCGATCTCGGGCAGCGTCGGCGGCAACCTGGTCTGGGACAAGGCGAAGGTGAAGCAGCTGGTGCAGCAGCTCAACAACGACGAGAAGGTCACGGTCAAGGGCAACTGAGGCCGTTCACCCAGCCGTTGGGGGCGCCGGGCGATTGCCGCCCGGCGCCCTTTCGCCGTCCGTGGGCGCCGCTGCGTGCTACGTGCCGTGGGTGATGTTCCCGTGCTCGTCCATGAGGGGGTGGATCTGGGACGGGCCGTACTGGTCGACGTCGGACGGGCGTGACTTCTCCGGCCCGTCGGGCCCGATGCGCATCATGCGCTCCACCCGGACGACCTCGAACCGCTTTCCGCGCACGATGAGTTCGTTGGCCCGGCGGCGTCCCATGAACTTCTTCGCGGCCCGCTCGTTGACCGCCGCCTCCTTCGCGTCCACCTTCATCCACGAGGGCACCTCCGGCATGCCAGGGAGGTCCGGCAGCTCGGGAAAGGGCCGGGTGAGGTGGTCGACGAGGGCGCGCCGGGCGCCCTGCGGGGTCGAGTACTGCCCGGTCACCATCGACCAGGACATCTCCTTGCGCTGCACCACCCGGAACGTCGTCGGGAGGAGCACGACCCCCGGGTGGGTGGTCAACGCCCTTTGGGAATCGGCCCGTACGTCGGCGGGGAAGCGGTCCGCGGTGTAGGAGAGCTGGAGCAGCCCGGCCCGGCCGATCCCCTCGCTCAGCCCGACGGCGGCCGCGTGGTCGACCACGAAGCCGTCGGTGCGGCAGGGTTCGGTGGCGTCCAGGTCCCAGCCGTCGTCGTCCGGGTCGGTGGCCCGGGGCGGCTCAAGGCGCCCGTCGCCGATCCGGGCGAACTCGTCGGCGCGCACGACCCGGTAGCGCACACCGCACGCCGACACCTCGTCGGTCTTCTCGGTCTCCAGCCGCGCCACGGCCGCCAGCAGCGACCGCCGCTCCGCCCGGTCCTCGGTCTCGTCCCTCGCCTTGAACCAGAGGTGCGAATTCAGCTCGTCCCGGACCATCTGCGGGAACCCGGTGTCGAGTTCACCCATCAGCCGCCAGCGCGGCCGGTCCCCGCGCCGCTGCTCGGCGAGCCCGAACAGCGGCCCGCGAACGACGATGTTCGGATACCTGCGGACCGAGGCGAACGCATCCGCCTCGGTGACCTCGAAGACCGGGTCGTCGCGGTGGGTGACGTTGATCGTGAGGTGATCCGGCGACTTCCCCGAGTGATCGTCCATGTACTCAGTGTGCCGAAGGGGGTTGCCGGTGTCAGGGTTTCCGGGGTTTCCGAGGCAAAGGCGGGTGCCTCAGCTGCCGGAGGCGTACGGGAGGAAGTCGGCCCACGCAGCGGGGGTGAAGCCGAGCGGCGGTTGGGCGAGGTCCTTGGAGTCGCGGACGTGCACGGTGTTGCGAGCGGCGGCGACCTCGACGCATTCGGGGCCGTCATTACTGCTGTAGCTGCTCTTGAACCACTCCAGAGCGGAGGTGTCACCGCTCGGGGTCATGCGCGTCATGTCTCTCCCAGCACTTTCTCGATGAAGGCCGTCGATTCCCGTGGGCTGAGACCCTGAGCCCGGACGAGACCGAGCCGTTGCTCCAGGATCCGAATCTCTTTGGGGTCGAACGTCAGGCGGTTGAACAACTGCCCCTCCCAGTGTCCCACCGCAGTACCGTCCTTGAACTTGAGGAGCTGAAGCTGACCGCCCATGCCCGCATGGTCCTCACGGTCGGTCGGCATCACCTGGATCTCGACATTCCGTAACTGTCCGATCTCCAGCAGGTGTTCGAGCTGACGTCGCAGGACGGCGCGCCCGCCGAGGGGCCGCCGGATCGTCACCTCCTCCTGGACGAAGGTGAGCATGGTCAGGGGCTTTCGCTGGAAGATCTCCTGACGTGCCATGCGCGCGGCGACGTACCGTTCAATCTCGTCGGCACCGAAGGCCGGCCGCCGCATCTCGTAGAGCGCGCGGGCGTATTCGGCGGTCTGGAGCAGCCCGTGGACGTTGTGATTTCCGTACGCGCCGAGCTCAACCGCTTCCCGCTCCAGCTTGGCGAGATCCTTCACCTTCTTCGGGTACCGGGCCTCCGCCACGTCCTTCTTCATCGCGGAGATCTTGCCGCCCGCCCCGACGGCCACGTCCGTCGCGTCCAGGAACTCCGGTTTGGGGATGCGCCGTCCGCCCTCGACCTTGTAGACGAGGTCCTCGCCGTACCCGATCATCGAGCCCAGTTCGGCGGCGCGCAGCCCGGCGGCCTCCCGCCAGAGTCTGATCTGCCGCCCCACGGTGGCGATCACCGCGCTGGAATCGTCAGCCGGATCGATGTCGAGGTCGAGATCGGGCTCAGGCTCGGGTACGGGTACGCCTTCGTCAGCAGCCATGGTGGGCAGCGTAGGGACGGCGGGGCGGGCCGAGGGGCGGATCGCCGCAAATCCACCCGAACTCGCTGCTCACACCGGGGCGTGACGCCTCACGACCCGGTACCGGCCCACCGGATCGTGGCCGACCGCGACGCGGTGGGGCACGACATCAACTACTAAAAGAACCAAGAGAAATAACCCAACCCCACCCCACCTGATCCCGGTGGTCAGCTGCGGGGAAGGCCGGTCACTCACACGGGTGAGATTCACGAACTGAGCTGGATTTTGGCCGGGTTGGCAGGCATATGCTCACGCTGACCCAACACCCAGACATGAGACGGCCCCCGCCGGGACGGCAATCCCGAGCGAGGACCTGACCACCAAGGAAGAAACAGCTTCCCGATGGATACCCAGCACGATATCGCCCTGACCCATGCCCTGGCCGCAATTCCCGGGCCCGTCCCGCCCTCCGGCGTCCTTCACGCCGTGATCCCGCACACGAGCCGGTTCACGGTCGTCGGCAACCACCTCGCCCAGCACGCCGAGCTGTCCCTCGTCGCGATCGGGATCGGCGTCCACATCCAGTCGCTGCCGGCCGGGTCCAAGGTCGGCATCAAGGCGCTCGCGGCCCGCTTCCCCGAGGGCGAGGTGAAGATCGCCTGCGCCCTCCGCGAGTTGGAGGCCCACGGCTACCTGCACCGGACCCGCGTGAGGCTACCGAAGGGCAGGGTGGCCACCCGCACGGTGTTCTGCAACCAGCCGGGGGCGGTGCTGCGGGGCGGCGGGGTGGTACCCGTGGTGAGCCCTGCGGTGCGCAGCACCGGGCCCGCGCTCGCTCCCGTACGGGAACACCTCCGCGTACCGGAGCCGGTGCCGGTGGCGGTGCCGGAGCCCACCGCCGTACCGGAGCCCGTCCCCGTACCGGAAGCACCGCACGCCCCGGTCCGCTTACCGTTGCGAACCGCGCCCACCCAGCCGCGTAGGCCGCTCCCCCACCCCCAGGCGCTCACCCCGGAGCTGCGGCAGGCCGCAGCCGCGCTCCTCGCCGATCTGCGGCGTCACGCGGGGGAGCTGGTGCTCTCGGAGGACGCCGTCGAGGAGCTGGTGCCCGGGGTGGCCGCCTGGCTCGAACGCGACGCGACCACCGACACGATCCGGCGCACCCTCGCGGCCGATCTCCCGCAGCCGCTGAAGCACCCGGCGAGGCTCCTCAGGCACCGCCTCACGGCCCTCCTGCCACCCCCGCTCCCCGGCATCCACGACCTGGCGCCACCGCGCCGTGCGCCGGTCACCCCGTTCCAGACCTGCGACGGCTGCGAACGGGCCTTCCGCTCCCACGACCCGGGCCACTGCCGCGACTGCCGGGCCCGGTACGGGGAGGCGGCCTAGTGGGCAGGGCACGGTCAGCCGACGCAGCCGTACCGCTCGGCGAGCCTGGTGGCCACTTCCCGCATCACGGTCGCGTTGTTGGGCAGCGCAGTGTCCGGCCCTGCCGGACCAGATGTGGCGCTCGGCGTGGTCGAACGGGGTGGTCAGGGCGGCCCCTGCGGTCGCCTCGGTCACAGCGTGGTCCCCTTCGGTTCGAGTTCGGCGAAGTCCTCGTGCAGGGCGTCGAGATGGCGGCCGGTCGGTGCGCCGGCCGCGTCCAGCTCCGCCAGCCGCCAGCCGGGCAGTTTCGCCTCGACCTCGGCGGGGAGCGAGCCGTCCGCCGGGTCCGCGAGGGCGTAGAGCACGCCGAACGCGGTCTCCCTGGCGACCTCGCGGGCCAGCGCGCCGAGGTCCTCGGGGGTGAGCCCGGCCGCGAGGGCGCGATCGACGGCGTCGGCCGCCGCCCCGTCGGCGCGGTAGGCGTCCACCCACTGCGGGGCGGCCGTGGCCCAGGCGTCGACGTCCTGCCACACCGTCCGCAGCAGGCGGTAGCGGGCGAGCTGCGGCAGTCCCTCCTCGGCCTCGGACTCCGCCCAGTCCCGGGCGTCGGCGTCCGCCCCCAGGGCGCTGAAGAGGGCGGTTAGCCTGTCGAGTTCGGTCGCTTCGGTCATGGGGAGGGAGGCTACCGGCCGGGAGCGGGACAACGGTCGGCGTGGTTCGGGGGCCTGGGACCGATGAGTTTCCGCCTGGCACGCGGTCAGTACATCCGTAAGAGTGAGAAGCGACGCCGGGCGCCGAACGAGACCCGCCACGACACGCCCAGGAGACCTGATGCGCACCCTGATCAGCACCGCCTTCGTTTCGCTCGACGGTGTCATGGAGGCGCCGGGCGGGGAGCCCGGCTACCGGAACTCGGGGTGGACGTTCAAGGACATCGAGTTCCTGCCGGAGGCGTACGAGCTCAAGGCCCGGGAGCAGGACGAGGCTGCGGCCCTGATGATGGGCAGGGCCAGCTACGAGGCGTTCAGCCCGGTGTGGCCGGGCATGGAGGAGTTCACCGGGTACAAGGCGATGCCGAAGTACATCGTCTCCACCAAGCTGACCGACGGTGGCCTGGTCTCCGACTGGGGCGAGACGACGATCCTGCGGTCGCTCGACGAGGTCGCCGCCCTCAAGGAGACCGAGGGCGGCCCGATCATCGTCCACGGCAGCACCGAGCTGAACCGGAACCTCGCGGACGCCGACCTGATCGACCGGTACCACCTGCTGGTCTTCCCGCTCCTGCTCGGCGCGGGCAAGCGCCTGTTCAGCGCGACGGACAAGGACCAGCAGAAGCTGAAGCTCGTCGAGCACGAGGCGTACGCGAACGGCATCCAGAAGAACGTCTTCGAGGTCGTCCGCTGACCCGTCGGGGCGGGACGGACCGTCAGCCGGCGCGTACCCCTCGTAGGACGGTCTCCGCCACCTCGGTGGGCAGGACACCGGTCGTGTCCACCACCTGAGCCTCCCGGCGGAGCCACGGCAGGGCCCGCTCGTAGTCGCTCAGGTGGTCCAGACGCCACTGCCGGGCCCCTGCGCCATCGGGCTTGGTGTCGGTCTCGATGCGGTCGACGAGGGTGTCCCGGTCGGTGTGGAGCAGGAAGTGGTGCACGGGGATACCGGCCCGGGTCAGGCCGTCGTGGACCTCCTGCCAGTACGCCTCGACCAGCACGGTCTGGGTCACCACCAGCGTGCCGCCCACATGGTCGAGCACCTGCCGCGCGGTCTCCACGACCAGGCCCCGCCAGGGCGGGAAGTCCTGGAAGTCCTTCTCCGGCGCTCCCAGAACGTGCCGGAGCATCCAGCCGACCGTCTCGGTGTCGAAGAGCCGGGAGTCCGGGAGGAGCGAGGTCACCTCCTTCGCGGTGGTGGTCTTGCCCGCACCGAAGGTTCCGTTCAGCCAGATGATCATCGGCCCACCCTAGGGGGTGACGGGAAGCGGGATCCGGTCAATCCGCCGGCGAACTCCGCGGGCATGCACCCGAGTTCAGCCGTACCGTGGGCTGTCCGAGGATGCTCGCGGCCGATGAGAATCCGCGCCGCGTGGTCCAAGCCGGCCGCGACCGGCCGGCCCGTCCGCGCGGGGACCGACGACGCGACGGCCCCCGGCGGAGCCGCCGGGGGCCGTACAAGAGACGCGCGCGAAGGGCCGTTACGGCAGGTTGCGCGCCATCACGATGCGCTGGACCTGGTTCGTGCCCTCGTAGATCTGGGTGATCTTGGCGTCGCGCATCATGCGCTCCACCGGGTAGTCCCGCGTGTAGCCGTAGCCGCCGAGCAGCTGGACGGCGTCCGTGGTGACCTCCATCGCGACGTCCGAGGCGAAGCACTTGGCCGCCGCACCCTGGAAGGTCAGGTCGGCGTCACCCCGCTCCGACTTGGCGGCGGCCGCGTACGTGAGCTGGCGGGCGGCCTCGATCTTCATCGCCATGTCCGCGAGCATGAACTGGATGCCCTGGAAATCCGCGATCGGCTTGCCGAACTGCTTGCGCTCCTGGACGTAGCCCTTGGCGTAGTCCAGCGCGCCCTGGGCGATGCCGAGGGCCTGGGCCGCGATCGTGATGCGGGTGTGGTCCAGGGTCTTCATCGCGGTGGCGAAGCCCGTGCCCTCCTCGCCGATCATGCGGTCCGCAGGGATGCGCACGTTGTCGAGGTAGACCTCGCGGGTCGGGGAGCCCTTGATGCCGAGCTTCTTCTCCGGGGCGCCGAAGGAGACGCCCTCGTCGGACTTCTCGACGACGAACGCCGAGATGCCCTTGGAGCGCTTGGTCGGGTCGGTGACCGCCATGACCGTGTAGTACTCGGAGACGCCCGCGTTGGTGATCCAGCGCTTCACGCCGTTGAGCACCCAGAAGTCGCCGTCGCGCACGGCCTTCGTCTTCATGCCCGCCGCGTCGGAGCCGGCGTCCGGCTCCGAGAGGGCGTACGAGAACATCGCGTCGCCCTTGGCGAGCGGGCCCAGGTACTTGGCCTTCAGCTCCTCGGAGCCCGAGAGGATCACCGGGAGCGAGCCGAGCTTGTTCACGGCCGGGATCAGGGAGGAGGAGGCGCAGACGCGGGCCACCTCCTCGATCACGATGACCGTGGCGAGCGCGTCCGCGCCGGCCCCGCCGTACTCCTCCGGGACGTGGACGGCGGCGAGGTCCGACGAGACCAGGGCGTCCAGCGCCTCCTGCGGGAAGCGGCTCTCCTCGTCGACCGCGGCGGCGAAGGGGGCGATCTTCGACTCGGCGAGCGCGCGGATCGTCTCGCGGAGCATGTCGTGCTCCTCGGCCGGACGGTACAGGTCGAAATCGGTCGAACCCGCCAAGACGCTCACTCCCCAGATGCTAACTACCGTTAAGTAACTCAATTTTAGTGCGCGGACCGCCCGGCGGCATACGTGACGAGCACGTGAGCTTGCCGACAGGGGTGGGGCATGGGGGAGGTACCGGGCATATCGAGCGGTGAATTCCGGCCTCCGGGTCCCCGACTATGCTCGGTCCGCACGTCCGTCCGTACCTTCCAGGAGCACCCCATGGCCCTCAGGATCACAGTGATCGGCACCGGCTATCTCGGCGCCACCCATGCCGCGGCCATGGCCGAGCTGGGCTTCGAGGTCCTGGGGCTCGACATCGTGCCGGAGAAGATCGAGCTGCTGTCCACCGGACGTGTGCCGATGTACGAGCCGGGGCTCGAAGAGATGCTTCAGCGGCATGTCGCGGGCATCGAGGGATCCAGCGGGCGGCTGCGCTTCACCACCTCCTGGGAGGAGGTCGCGGAGTTCGGCGACGTCCACTTCGTCTGTGTGAACACTCCGCAGAAGCACGGCGAGTACGCGTGCGACATGAGCTATGTGGACAGCGCCTTCGACGCGCTCGCCCCGCATCTGACCCGGCCCGCCCTGGTCGTCGGCAAGTCGACCGTCCCCGTGGGCTCCGCCGCCCGTCTCGCGGACCGGCTCTCCGAGCTGGCTCCCGTGGGGGACGGGGCCGAGCTGGCCTGGAACCCGGAGTTCCTCCGCGAGGGCTTCGCCGTGAAGGACACCCTCCACCCCGACCGGATCGTCGTGGGCGTCACGAGCGAGAACGCCGAGAAGCTGCTCCGCGAGGTGTACGCCGTACCGGTCGCCGAGGGCTCGCCGTTCGTCGTGACCGACTTCCCGACCGCCGAGCTGGTGAAGACCTCCGCCAACTCCTTCCTCGCCACCAAGATCTCCTTCATCAACGCGATGGCCGAGGTCTGCGAGGCCGCCGACGGGGACGTCGTGAAGCTCGCCGAGGCCATCGGGCACGACGACCGGATCGGTAAGAAGTTCCTGCGGGCCGGGATCGGCTTCGGCGGCGGCTGCCTGCCCAAGGACATCCGCGCCTTCATGGCGCGCGCCGGCGAGCTGGGCGCCGACCAGGCGCTCACCTTCCTCCGCGAGGTCGACTCCATCAACATGCGACGCCGCGGCCACATGGTGGAGCTCGCCCGCGAGGCCGTGGGCGGCGGCTCGTTCCTCGGCACCCGGGTGGCGGTGCTGGGCGCCACGTTCAAGCCCGACTCCGACGACGTACGCGACTCCCCCGCGCTCAACGTCGCCGGGCAGATCCACCTCCAGGGCGGCCAGGTGACCGTGTTCGACCCGAAGGGGATGGACAACGCCCGGCGGCTGTTCCCGACCCTCGGTTACGCGGACTCGGCGCTGGAGGCCGTGCGCGGCGCGGACGTGGTGCTGCACCTGACGGAGTGGCGCGAGTTCCGCGAGCTGGACCCGGGCGAGCTGGGCGAGGTGGCCTCCCGCCGGATCATCCTGGACGGGCGCAACGCCCTGGACAGCGCGGTGTGGCGCGAGGCGGGGTGGACGTACCGGGCGATGGGCCGTCCGAAGGCCTAGGACGTGACCGGCGGATCGTGACAGGGTCCGCGACGCCTGGCACTTCCCCGAGCTCTCGGCTTCGCTCGAGCAGGGGAGGCCCCATCCCTCGCCGCGTTGCCGGACACGCCCTGGCCCGTCCCGCCGGCTCGCCCCCGATATCCGTCCGACAGCGGCTCTGCGGCTTCGGCCCCGCTTCCGGCGGACAGGCTGAGCCCATGGACGACTCGCGCGACTGGATCAGCACCCCGCTCACCGCCGACCTCGTGCGCGGCGCGCTCGAACTGGAGCACACCGGGCGCGGCGGTCTCCTCCCCCACCGGCTGCCCGCCCGAGCCCGGTCCGGCGGCGACGAGCAGGTGGTGCAGGCGGAGTCGCAGCCCTCGGGGGTGCGCGTGGTCTTCCGTACCCGGGCCACCGCCGTGGAGCTGGACGTCCTGCGCACGGTGACGGTCCACCGGGGCCTCCCGCCCCTGCCGGACGGCGCGTACGACCTGTACGTCGACGGCGAGCCGGCCGGCCGGGCCTCGGCGAGCGGCGGCAACGTGCTGATGGTCGACCTGTCCGACGGGTCGCGGGAGCTGTTCCCCGGCAGCGTCGGGGCCGTGTCCTTCACGGGGCTGCCCGCGCGGGAGAAGACCGTCGAGATCTGGCTGCCGTACACGGAGACCACCGAGCTGATCGGGCTGCGCACCGACGCGACCGTGGCCGCCCCGGAGCCGGGCGGGCGGCCGGTCTGGCTGCATCACGGCAGTTCCATCAGCCAGGGCTCCTCGGCCGACAGCTCCGCCACCGCCTGGCCCGCCCTGGCCGCAGCGGCGGGAGGCGTGGAGCTGGTCAACCTCTCGCTGGCGGGCAGCGCGCTCCTCGACCCGTTCACCGCGTACGCCCTGCGGGACACCCCCGCCGACCTGATCAGCGTCAAGATCGGCATCAATCTCGTCAACCGCGACGCGATGGGGCTGAGCGACTTCGGCCCGGCCGTCCACGGATTCCTCGACACCGTCCGCGACGGGCATCCCACCGCGCCGCTGCTCGTCGTCTCGCCCATCCTCTGCCCCGCGCAGGAGGACACCCCGGGGCCCGCCGCCCCGGACGTCTCCGACGGGCGGGTGGCGTTCACGGCGCTGGGAGACCCGGCCGACGCGGCCCGCGGCAAGCTGACGCTGCGCGTCGTACGGGAGGAGCTGGCGAGGATCGTGGCGGAGCGGGCGGCGTCGGACCCGTACCTCTTCCACCTGGACGGCCTCACCCTGTACGGCGAGGCCGACCACGCCGAGCTGCCGCTGCCCGACCGGCTGCACCCGGACGCCGCCGCCCACCGTCGCATGGGCGAGCGCTTCGGGGCGTTCGCCTTCGGTCCGGGGGGTCCGTTCGCGGGGGCGGCTGAGCGCCCCTGAAGCCCCGCCCAGGTGTCTGGGACCGGCTCCGGGTGTCAGGCGGCTGAGGCCCGCTCCGCGCCCGGACCCGTCCGGCGTCGATCACCCGGGCCCCACGCACGCGGGCCGGCCGCTGGGTGGAGCGGGCGGCCGGCCCGTGGTGCCCGGCCGGAGCGGCCGGGGGCGTGAGGCGATCAGTTGCCGATGCCGGAGCTGCCCACGCCGGTGTTGCCGATGCCGGAGCTGCCGAGGCCCGAGTTGCCGTGGCCGTGGCTGCCGACGCCCGTGTTGCCGATACCGGCGTTGCCCCAGCCCCAGTTGCCGAGGCCGGCGTTGCCGATGCCGCCGTTGAAGCCGCCCGCGTTGCCCAGGCCCATGTTCTCGATGCCCGCGTTGCCGACGCCCTTGTTCCCGATGCCCGCGTTGCCCACACCGTCGGCGGCGGCCACGCCCGCGCCGCCGATGGCCAGTACGGCCGCGGCACCGAGCGCGGTCGTGATGCGGAGAAGATTCGTGCGCATCGTTGCGTACCTCCTGTTGGGGGGATTCCTGCCCGCTATCCCTAACACGAGGTTGCTTCGGATATGGGGATGATTGCCCGAATCTTCCGTGTCGTCGGCGAGGGTGCCCGGGTCAGCGCGTCGGCTGCCCGTCCAGCTCGGCGATCGTGGCGTGGGACGGGCCGCGCCCGCTCTGCTCGTCGCGGGCCACGGCTTCCGCGTCGCGCAGCACCCGTACGGCGTTCTGCCAGGTCAGCTTGGCGAGGTCACCCTCGGACCAGTTGCGTCGCAGCAGCTCGGCGATCAGGTTCGGGTAGCCGGAGACGTCCTCCAGGCCGCGCGGGGTGAACGCCGTGCCGTCGTAGTCGCCGCCGATGCCGATGTGGTCGATGCCCGCGACCGCGCGCATGTGGTCGAGGTGGTCCGCGATGGTGGCGACGGTGGCCTCGGGGCGCGGGTGGGCCGCCTCGAAGTCCTCGTGGATGCGCATCGCGACCGGGGTGGTGTCGAGGTGGTGCAGGCCGTGCTCGCGCATGTTGCGGTCGGCGGCCAGGGTCCAGGCGACGGCCTCGGGCAGCACGAACTTCGGGACGAAGGTCGCCATCGCGACGCCCCCGTTGGCCGGGAGGGCCGCCAGCACGTCGTCGGGGATGTTGCGCGGGTGATCGCAGACGGCGCGGGCCGAGGAGTGCGAGAAGATCACCGGCGCGGTGCTGGTGGCGAGCGCGTCGCGCATGACGCCGTCGGCGACGTGGCTGAGGTCGACGAGCATGCCGACGCGGTTCATCTCGCGGACGACCTCGTGGCCGAAGGCGGAGAGCCCGCCGAGGCGCGGCAGGTCGGTCGCGCTGTCGGCCCAGTCGATGTTGTCGTTGTGGGTGAGCGTCATGTAGCGGACACCCAGGTCGTACAGGGCGCGCAGGGTGCCCAGCGAGTTGTTGATGGAGTGGCCGCCCTCGGCGCCCATCAGGGAGGCGATCCGGCCCTCGGCGCGGGCCTTCTCCAGGTCGTCGGCGGTGAGCGCCCGGCGCAGATGCGTCGGGTAGCGGGCGATCAGCTCCCCGACGACGTCGATCTGTTCCAGGGTGGCGCTGACCGCCGCGTCGCCGGTCAGGTCGGTGCGGACGTACACGGACCAGAACTGGCCGCCTACCCCGCCGGCCCGCAGCCGGTTCAGGTCGGTGTGGAGCAGGCCGCGCTGGTCGGCGGCGATGTCCCGCGCGTCGAGGTCGTAGCCGACCTGTTCGCGCAGGGCCCAGGGGAGGTCGTTGTGACCGTCGACGACGGGGTGGGCGGCGAGGAGCTCGCGGGCGCGCTGCACGTAGTCCATCGGCCGGCCCCTACTTTCCGAAGCCGAAGGAGTCGGAGCCCTGGACCTTGGAGCGCAGGCGCTTGCCCTTCTCCGTGGCCTGGGCGTTCAGATCCTGCAGGAACTCGCCCATCCGCTCCTGGAGCGCCGGGTCGGAAGCGGCCAGGATGCGGGCGGCCAGCAGGCCCGCGTTGCGCGCTCCGCCGACGGAGACGGTGGCGACGGGGACACCCGCGGGCATCTGGACGATGGAGAGCAGGCTGTCCATGCCGTCCAGGTACTTCAGCGGCACCGGAACGCCGATGACCGGCAGCGGGGTGACCGAGGCCAGCATCCCGGGCAGGTGGGCGGCTCCGCCCGCGCCCGCGATGACCGCCTTCAGGCCGCGGCCCGCGGCCTCCTCGCCGTACGCGATCATCTCGCGCGGCATCCGGTGGGCGGAGACGACGTCGACCTCGTACGGGATCTCGAACTCGTCGAGCGCCTTGGCCGCCGCCTCCATGACGGGCCAGTCGGAGTCCGAGCCCATCACGATGCCGACGAGAGGGGCGACGGGGGATCCGGTGCCGGGGGAAGTCATTCGGTGATCGTTCCTCGCAGGTAGTCGGCCGCGTGCCGGGCGCGCTCCCGCACGTCCGCCAGATCGTCGCCGTAGGTGTTGACGTGTCCGACCTTGCGGCCGGGCTTCACGTCCTTGCCGTACATGTGGATCTTGAGCTGCGGGTCGCGGGCCATGCAGTGCAGGTAGCCCTGGTACATGTCCGGGTAGTCGCCGCCGAGGACGTTGCACATGACCGTCCAGGGCGCGCGGGGGCGCGGGTCGCCGAGCGGGAGGTCGAGGACCGCCCGGACGTGGTTGGCGAACTGCGAGGTGATCGCGCCGTCCTGGGTCCAGTGGCCGGAGTTGTGCGGGCGCATCGCCAGTTCGTTGACGAGAATGCGGCCGTCACGGGTCTCGAACAGCTCGACGGCGAGGTGTCCGACGACGTCCAGCTCGGCGGCGATGCGCAGCGCGAGCTGCTGGGCCTCGCCGGCCAGCTCCTCGGAGAGGTCCGGGGCGGGGGCGATCACCGTGTCGCAGACACCGTCGACCTGGATGGACTCGACGACCGGGTAGGCGACGGCCTGGCCGTGCGGCGAGCGGACGATGTTGGCCGCCAGCTCCCGGACGAAGTCGACCTTCTCCTCCGCGAGGACCGGGACCCCGGCGCGGAACGGGTCGGCGGCGTCCGCCTCGGAGCGGACCACCCACACGCCCTTGCCGTCGTACCCGCCGCGCACGGTCTTGAGGATGACGGGGAAGCCGCCGACCTCCTCGGCGAACGCGGCGGCGTCCGCCGGGTCGCTCACAATGCGGTTACGGGGGCAGGGGGCGCCGATCTCCGCGAGCCTGGCGCGCATCACCCCCTTGTCCTGGGCGTGGACCAGGGCATCGGGGCCGGGGCGCACGGGGATGCCGTCCGCCTCCAGGGCGCGCAGATGCTCGGTCGGCACATGCTCGTGATCGAAGGTGATCACGTCGCAGCCGCGCGCGAAGGCGCGCAGGGTGTCCAGGTCGCGATAGTCGCCGATGACGACCTCGCTCACCACCTGGGCCGCCGAGTCCTGGGGGGTGTCACTGAGCAGCTTGAATTTCAGGCCGAGGGGGATACCCGCCTCGTGGGTCATGCGGGCGAGCTGACCGCCGCCGACCATGCCGACTACCGGGAACGTCACGTGTCCAGGGTATCCGCCACGCCGGTGGTCCCCGGACGGCCGTAAGGATGGCCGCTCCTCCGCCGCCCTCGCGGACTCACGGGCGTCACACGGGTGGGCTGGTTAGCATGGCCGGGTTGACGGAACCGTCGACGCCATCGAACGGACGGACTGAGCGATCACCATGAGCGAACGGGGCGCACTGCGGGCCCGGCTTGATCTGCTGGCCCGGGAGGTCGCCAAGTTCGGCGCGGTCGGTGCGGTGGGACTGCTGGTCAACATCGCCGTCTTCAACCTGCTCCGGCACACCACCGACCTCCAGGTCGTCCGGGCGAGCGTGCTGGCCACCTTCGTCGCCATCCTCTGCAACTACGTGGGCTTCCGTTACTGGACCTACCGGGACCGCGACAAGACCGGCCGGACCCGCGAGCTGACGCTCTTCCTGCTGTTCAGCGCGGCGGGCGCGGTGATCGAGAACGGCGTTCTGTACCTGGCGACGTACGGCTTCGACTGGAACAGCCCGGTCCAGAGCAACATCTTCAAGATCCTGGGCATCGGGATCGCGACCCTCTTCCGCTTCTGGTCCTACCGGACGTGGGTCTTCAAGGCCCTCCCCGCCGAGCCCTCTCCCGCCGAGGAGGCCGCACGCCCTGCGGAGCGGTTTCTGGAACAGCGGCGGCCGACGGAGACGGTAGAGCCGGATCCCGTGCGGAACTGACCCGTCGCGTCTCCCCGTACGGACTCGTCTCCTTCACCGAACTGACGTGCCGCGTCCGTTTTACGGAACTGACGCGCCGCGTCCGTCGTTGTTCAGCGCACCGGGCGCTCAGGAGTCTTACGGTCGACCGGGACGCGGCTGAGGAAGAGCGCGAAGACCGCCGGGTGCTGCTGGAGCAGTTCCAGCCGCCCGCCGTCCGCCTCCGCGAGGTCGCGGGCGACGGCCAGGCCGATGCCGGTGGAGTTGCGGCCGCTGATGGCCCGCTCGAAGATCCGCGCCCCCAGTTCGGCGGGGACGCCGGGGCCCTCGTCGGTGACCTCGACGACCACCTGGTTGCCGGTGACCCGGGTGCGCAGGGCGACGGTGCCGCCGCCGTGCATGAGGGAGTTCTCGATCAGCGCCGCCAGGACCTGGGCGACCGCGCCCGGGGTGCCGACGGCCCGCAGCCCGTGCTTGCCGGAGCAGACGAGGGCCCGGCCCGTGGAGCGGTAGGCGGGGCGCCACTCCTCGATCTGCTGTTTGATGACCTCGTCGAGGTCGAAGACGACGGCGGAGCCGGTGCGCGGGTCGCGGGAGTTCGTCAGGAGCCGCTCGACGACGTCGGTGAGGCGCTCGACCTGGGTGAGGGCGATGTTCGCCTCCTCCTTGACCGTCTCGGGGTCGTCGGTGACCGAGATCTCCTCGATCCGCATGGAGAGCGCCGTCAGCGGTGTCCGCAGCTGGTGCGAGGCGTCCGCGGCCAGTCGGCGTTCGGCGGTCAGCATCCGGGCGATCCGCTCGGCGGAGGAGTCCAGGACGTCGGCGACCCGGTCCAGCTCGGGCACCCCGTACCGCTTGTGGCGCGGGCGGGGGTCCCCGGAGCCGAGGCGTTCGGCGGTCTCGGCGAGGTCGGTGAGCGGGGAGGCCAGCCGGTTGGCCTGGCGTACGGCGAGGAGCACGGCCGAGACGATCGCCAGCAGCGCCACCGCGCCGATGATCAGGAGGGTGCGCCCGACCTCACGGGTGACGGACGAGCGGGACTCCTCGACGGTGACCTTCTCGCCCCCCTCCCCGGTCTCGGTGGCGCGCAGGACGGAGCCGGTCGGGCGATCGCCGACGGAGATGGGCTCGCGGCCGGGGATCTCGATCAGCGCGAACCGGGCCGGGTCGATCTGCTCGGCCAGCACGCCGGAGTTGATGGCCTCCTCCCCCAGCAGCCGGCTCTCGACCACGCTGATCAGCCGGAGCGCCTCGGACTCGACGCTCTCCTGGGCGCTCGCGCTGATGGTGCGGGTCTCGACGATCACCAGCGAGACGCCGAAGACGGCGATGACGACGAGCACCACGGCGAGCGTGGAGTTGATCAGCCGACGGCGCATGGCCGCCGGTCGCGTACGTCGTCAGGATGTGTGAGGCAGTCCATGGGAGCTTCGTACGTCAGCTCTTCTCGAACCGGAAGCCGACGCCCCGGACGGTGGCGATGTAGCGCGGATTGGCTGCGTCGTCGCCGAGCTTCTTGCGCAGCCAGGAGATGTGCATGTCGAGGGTCTTGGTGGAGGACCACCAGGTGGTGTCCCAGACCTCGCGCATCAGCTGGTCGCGGGTGACGACCCGGCCGGCGTCCCGGACGAGGACCCGCAGCAGGTCGAACTCCTTTGCGGTGAGCTGGAGTTCCTCCTCGCCCATCCAGGCACGGTGCGACTCGACGTCGATCCTGACGCCGTGGGTGGCGGGCTGCGGCACGGGCTCGGAGGCGCCGCGGCGCAGCAGGGCGCGGACCCGGGCGAGCAGTTCGGCGAGCCGGAACGGCTTGGTGACGTAGTCGTCGGCGCCCGCGTCCAGGCCGACGACCGTGTCGACCTCGTCCGCGCGGGCGGTCAGCACCAGGATCGGGATGGTGTGGCCGCCGGCCCGGAGCCTGCGGGCGACTTCGAGACCGTCCATCCCGGGCAGCCCCAGGTCGAGGACGACCAGGTCGATACCGCCCTGGAGTCCAGCGTCCAGCGCGGTCGGACCGTCCTGGCGGACCTCGACCTCGTAACCCTCCCGACGCAGTGCGCGGGCCAGTGGCTCCGAGATGGATGCGTCGTCCTCGGCGAGCAGTACACGGGTCATGGACTGATGGTAGTCCGGCCGGGGGCCCCGGAGTGAGGCCCACGACGTCACCTGCGGGTCAGCGCCACAAAGAGGAAAGGGACCTTTGAATATGGGAGTCTGGTTCCGTCAGGGCCTGTGATCCATCTCTCAAGTCCTTCCATATCCCGCCGTGTCGTGTCGTATGGTGTCCCGACGCCTGTTGCACTACTCAAGGACCTTTGGGCAGCCATGAGCGCCAAGGGTCCCTTTTGTGTGCGGGGCCGGTTTTCCGCCGGCCCGTTCTGAGTGAATGACCTGTGAGCCGGGCCCGGAGCGCGAGGACGCGCCCCCGGGTGTGGATCCCGACGCGGTTCTTCCCCGCTCCACCGCCGAGCCCCGCCAGGAGCGCGGTCGCACGGAGCACGTCCCCCTCAGGCGTGGGGACGGGGCACGCCGCGCCGGTGCCGGCTGCCCCCCACCGGGCGCGTACCGCTCACGAGGCGGCGCGTCCCGACCAGCAAGGATCGACCATGGCGTCCAGCCTGACGAAGGATTCGCCCAGCTCCGGCGAGAAGACCTTCTTCGGCCACCCCCGCGGCCTGGCCACACTCTTCATGACGGAGATGTGGGAGCGCTTCAGCTACTACGGCATGCGGGCACTGCTTCCGCTCTACCTGATCGCGCCCGGCGGGCTCGACATGAACGCCGGCACGGCGACCGCGATCTACTCGGTCTACCTGTCGCTGGTGTACCTGCTCGCGATGCCCGGCGGCTGGTTCGGCGACCGGGTCTGGGGCCCGCGCAAGACCGTCGCCATCGCGGGCGGCGTCATCATGCTCGGCCACCTGACCCTGGCCCTGCCCTCCGAGGGCACGTTCTTCGCCGGTCTCGGCCTGGTGGCCATCGGATCCGGTCTGCTGAAGTCCAACATCTCCACGATGGTCGGCCACCTCTACGACGGCCCGGAGGACCCGCGCCGCGACGGTGGCTTCACGATCTTCTACATGGGCATCAACATGGGCGCCTTCGCGGCTCCCCTGGTGATCGGCACCGTCGGCGAGAACGTCAACTGGCACCTCGGCTTCGCCCTCGCCGCGCTCGGCATGGGCCTCGGTGTGGTCCAGTTCCTCATCGGCACCCGCCACCTGAACGAGCGCAGCCTCGTCGTCCCGAAGCCGCTCTCCAAGGACGAGCGCGCCGCCACGCTCCGCAAGTCGATGATCTGGCTGGGCGTCGCCGCCGTCTTCTACATCGGCACGGTCGTCACCGGCGTCTACACGCTGAACTGGCTGCTGGTCCCGATCACCATCGCGGGCCTGGTCATTCCGGTCATGGTCCTGACGCGGATCAAGCGCGACAAGGAGCTCAGCGCCTCCGAGCAGTCGAAGATGACCGGATACATCTGGTTCTTCGTGGCCGCGGCCATCTTCTGGATGATCTACGACCAGGGCGGATCGACGCTCTCGATCTTCGCCGAGTCCTCGGCCGAGAACAGCGTCTTCGGCTGGGACTTCCCGGTCTCCTGGTACCAGTCGGTCAACCCGGTCCTGATCATGGCGCTCGCGCCGGTCTTCGCCGCCTTCTGGCTCGCCCTGAACCGGCGCGGCAAGGAGCCGAGCACGATCGTGAAGTTCAGCTCCGGCCTCGTTCTGGTCGGTGCCTCGTTCTTCGTCTTCCTGATGCCGCTGACCATCGCGGGCGACGGCCACAAGGCTGCCGCGATGTGGCTGGTCGCGATCTACTTCATCCAGACCGTGGCCGAGCTGACGCTCTCCCCGGTCGGCCTCTCCGTCACCACGAAGATGGCTCCGGAGAAGTACGCCAGCCAGATGATGGGTGTCTGGTTCCTCGCCGTCACCGCCGGTGACTGCACCACGGGTCTGCTCTCGCTGGCCGGTGTGGAGCTCAACGGCACCGGGGTCGTGGCCCTGGAGGCGACGCTCGCCGTCGCCGCCGGTATCGCGATCTTCATGTACCGCGGCAAGGTCAAGCAGCTCATGGGTGAAGTCCGCTGACGGACGCCCCGTAGGGCCTGCAAGGCCCTGAGAGGTCCCGCGCACGGAGTACGGCGGAGGGCCGCCGCACCGGAGATGTCCGGTGCGGCGGCCCTCCGCTCTTTCTCCGGACCGGCCGGGCCGCTCAGCGCATGCCGCGCAGCTTCCGCCACGGGGTGAACGCGAACACCGCGCCGCCCAGCAGGATCGCCGTGCCGGCGACCAGGCCGAGTGCTCTCAGCGCGCCGCCGTCCTCGGCCCCGGTGGCGGCCAGGCCGCCGCCCGAGTCCGTGCCGCCGCCGGACGCCGCGGCTCCGCCGGAGCCTGCCGCGCCGCCGCTCCCGCTGCCGCCGGACGCGCCGCCCGGCTGGGCGGAGGTGTCCAGCTCCAGGGAGACGGCCACATCGGCGGGCGGGGTGCAGGTGGTCGTCGTACCGGCGGCCATCACCGTCAGGACGCCGGGGCTGAGCGTGGACTTCCCGCTCGCGCCGGGCTTGTACGTGCCGGTGAGATCCGGGATCTCGATCGGGGCGCCGGTCTTGATGACCTCCTTGTTCAGCGGCCCCTCGACCTTGACCGTGCCCTGGTCCGCCCCGCCGAGCTTGACGTCCATGGACGGCTTGACCTGGTTGGCGGGAATGTCGATCGGGCTGTCCATCACGGACTTGCTGAACTTCACCGTCAGGTCGTAGTCGCCGCCGTTCTTCCTGGCGCTGATACGGACCGGTGAGGTGGCGTCCTTGTCCCCGATGGGGGTCTTGCACGCGTAGGCGACGGACACCTCCTTGCCGGGGAAGTCGGTCTCGCCGCCCCCGCCGCCGGTGCTGCCGCCGTCACCGCCCCCGGACGTGGTGCCTCCGGAGTCCGATCCGCCGCTGTCCGAACCGCCCGTCGTCGTGCCGCCGGAGTCCGTGCCGCCGGTGGTGGCGCCTCCGCTGTCCGTGCCGCCCGTGGTGGTGCCTCCGCTGTCCGTGCCGCCGGTGGTGGAACCGCCGCCCTCGGTGACCTTGATCGTGGCGCCCGGCCGCACCTCCTCCTTCGGCGCGCACTTGGTGTCCGTGGAGATCGGCTTGGACACGTTGATGTTGTACGCGCCCGGGGTCAGCGTGATCTCCCCGGCCTTCTCCAGCTTCAGCGTGCCCTTCATGTCGGGCAGCACCATCGGACTGTTCTTGGGGATCGGCGGGTTCTGCCGGGGGCCCTCCAGCTTCAGTTCGCCGCTCGCCGCACCGCCCAGGGTGACGGTTCCGGTCGGCTTGACCGTGTCCGCCCCCAGGTCCAGCACGTCCGGGTTCTTGGACGCGGCCTCGACCGTCTTCCAGACGACCTCGATCTCGTCGCCCACCTTCGCCTCGGCCGGAACGGTCAGCTCCACCTTCGTGGTGCCCTGCACGGCGGGCAGTCCCGAGATCGGCGGCGGGACACACTCCGTCGCGTAACTGACCTCGGCGGCCTGGGCCGGGCTCGCGGCCATCAGGATGCCCGCGCCGCCGAGCATCAGCGCGACTCCTGCCGCGCTCATCCTCCGTTGCGTTCTCACGCTTGTCCCTTCGTCGTGGGTCGGGGTCGGTTCTCTGACGGTGCGGAATCCGGGGTGAACCACGGCAGCACGGCCGTGGTCGCGTTCGTGTTCGTGTCCGTGGTTGCGTTTCGCTTCGTCTTCGTCTTCGCGATGACGGCGGGGGTCGCGGTCGGCCTCCGCAGGCGGTGCGCGCCGGCGGGGCGGGGCCGGACCTTGTCCACGACCGCCATGCCGATACGGAAGACCGCCGCCGGGACGACGAGGCAGAGCAGGACCCAGAAGAGCGTGACGCCCCAGGGCCGGCCCACCCCCCACGGCTGCTCGGCCAGCACCTTGTCCCCGTACCGCAAGGAGACCTGGTAGTCGCCGTGCGCGCCCGCGGACAGCTCGACCGGCAGCTCGATCCGCGCCTTGCCGCCGGGCGCGACCGTGCCGCGCCACTGGCGTTCCTCCCACTGCGGCGCGTAGACGCCGTGCGCGGTGCCGATCTCGAAGACGGGATCCTCGACCGGGTCCGACCCGAGATTGCCCACGGTGAGGACGAGCCGACGGGCGGGCGGGGCTCCGAACCAGGTGAGCAGGGAGCTGTCGCCCTCCAGCCTGGTGGTGGCCAGCACCGCGAGCTTCCCGTCGCCGCCCTGCCGCGGCAGATCCGCCGCGGGATGGCCCGCTACCGTGAACACCGCGTCGGCCAGGGCCTGTTCACCCGTCACCGTGGCCACGTGCACCACGCAGGGGCAGGGTTTCGGCGGTTCGGTCACCGGCAGCTTCTTGCTGAAGGCGCCCTTCCTGTCGGTCGTGACGGCACGGCCGTCGGCGTTGGCGCAGGAGTTGGTACCGCCGATGACGCCGCGCTCCGGCGTCGACTGGCCGCAGATCAGCAGCATCAGCAGCGCGTCGGGCCGCCAGCCGCTGCCGCTGACGGTGATCTCCCCGCCCTTGCCCGCCTCCTTCTTGGACAGGCTGACGGCGGGGTCGCCGTCGGCCGCCCGCGCGCCCGGCGCGCTGAGGACGAACAGGGCGGAGAGGGTGGAGAGGAGGGCGAGGAGCGCCAGGACGGCGGTCAGGGACAGGGGGCCGGTCGGCCGGGTGGAGCGGGGGGCTTCGGGTCCGGGCTGCCGGGTCACGTCTTCGCTCCCGCCTTCAGCAACGGTTCGGTGTCCACCGGGGGTTGCGCCTCGACCGGAGGTCCGGCCTGCTCCGGGGGCTCCGGCCGCACGGCAGGCGTCGCGTCCGGAGGCGGTTGCGGGGCCGCGCGCCCGGCACGCCGCCGTCGGTACACGCCGGAGGCGAGCGCGGCCAGGCCGCCGAGGACCAGCAGCCCGACGCCGACGGCCGGGGCCACCGGGAGGTACGTCGCCGAGGCCTCGGCCTCGTCCCGGGCGCCCCCCGAAGCGGTGACCCGCAGCCGTACGGTGACCGCGTCCAGCGCCGGGGCGTCGGGCCAGGGTTCGGTCCGCTCGACCCTCCGGCCGGGGGCCAGCTCCAGCGGCAGAGGCCGTTCCGGGCGGTCCAGCAGCGTGCCGAACACCCCCTCGGCGCGCACCGCCAGCCGTGGCCTCAGCATCGCGTTGCCCCGGTTGACCAGGGCGTACCGGATGGTCCCGCCGGACACCTGGACGTCCTCGACGCCGAGCGCCGCCAGCGTCGGGCCGACCGTCCGGACCCGGACCGGTACGCGGATCTCCTCGCCCCCGCCGGTGGCCACAGCCTCCCCGGAGGAGTCGCCGGGCACCGCGTTGTGCGGCACGGTGAGGGCGAGCGGCACGTCGGCGCGGGTCCGGGCCGGGACGGTGACCGTGTCCTCGGCGAACCTCATCCAGCCCCCGGCCCGGCCGTCGCCCCGGAGGCGTACGGTCAGCGGGGCCCGGCCGGAGTTGGTCACCGTGAGGCGGTCCTGGAGGACCGTGCCGGGCGTGCCCTCCAGGTAGACGTACGGCCGGGCGTCCCGGTCGGTGCCGCCGGCGGGCCGCGCCGTCCAGTCGGGCGGAGGGTCGTCGGCGGCGGCCGGCTGCACGAGCCCGCACAGCAGCGCGGCGAGCGCCGCCGTCAGAACGGGCAGCGCCCGGCGGCGCGGGGTGGGTGGCGACATGGGGGCTCCTTTGCCTTCCGGCGGCGATGGCGCTGCCGTGCGGGCCGTGATCAGCCTGCGGAGCGCTGTCCGCGCCGGGTCAGCCAGAGCACTCCGGCCGCTCCGGTCAGCAGCACGGTGCCGCCGAGCGTGCCGAGCGCCGCGGCCGAGTCCAGCGGGCCGGTGCGGGGCAGTTCGCCGCCGCCCGAGGCGCCTCCCGAAGCGCCTCCCGAGGCACCGCCGGTGGAGCCGCCGCCGGTGGAGCCGCCGCCCGACGAACCGCCCGCCCCCTGGACGTCGAGTTCGAGGGACGGTCCCGGGCTGTTCTTGGGCGTGCAGGTGGTGGTCGTACCTAGGGCCTTGATGGTGAGGACCCCGGCGGTGAAGGTGACCTTGCCGCTCTTCTTCGGGGTGTACGTCCCCGACAAGTCGCTGATCCTGATGGGGGTGTTGGCCGGAATCGCCTCGGCGTTCGCCGGGCCGGAGACCTGGACCTTGCCCGTCTCCGCGCCGCCCAGTTCGATCACGGCGCTCGGGTTCATGGCCCCCTTCCCCAGCTCGACCGGGCTGGAGGAGACGCCCTTCTGGAAGGACATGGTGAGCTTGTGGCCACCACCGCTCTTGACGCTCTTGATGTCGATGGGCGAGACCGCGCCCTTGGGCCCGATGGGCGTCACGCACTGGTAGTTGACGTCCACGACCTCGGCGTACGCGGCGGGCGCGCCCGCCACCACGATCGGGCCCGCCAGCGCGGCCGCCAGCGCGAGAGTTGTCCGCTTGTGGTTCGGCACCTCGTGTTCCCCTCTTGCCGGACGCCGCCGCGCGCCACGAACCGTACGGGCACACATTGCTGACGGCACATCAGATTGGGCGCTCAAGGTACGCCCGGGGCCTGATGGAGGGAAGACAAAGAGCGCGCCGATCCGGCGCGCTCTTCGGTGGTGCGGAGATCAGGGGGCGAGGGATGCGGCTAGGCGGGAGCGGCGAGCTCCGCCCAGACGGTCTTGCCCGCGGCCTCCGGCGTACGCAGCACACCCCAGTCGAGGCAGAGGCGCTGCACGATGAACATGCCGTGGCCTCCGGGCCGGCCAGCGCGGTGCGGCGTACGGGGTGCGGGCTGCCCCGCCCCCCGGTCGACGACCTCCACCCGCAGCCCCTTGGGGGTGCGGCCGATCCGGAGCTCCTCGGGGCCCTCCGCGTGCAGGCAGGCGTTGGTCACCAGCTCGGAGACGACCAGCAGGACGTCCTCGGCGGCGGCCCTGCGGTCCGCGGTGGACGCCGGGAGCCAGCCCCAGTCGTGCAGCGCCTGCCGGGCGAAGTCCCGAGCCGTCGGAACGATGCCGCTGGCCTGTGCGAGCGAGAGCGTGCGCCACTGCCGCCCGTCCGGGTCGGTCGAGGCTGCGCCCGCTTCGTCCGGCTCGCGACCGAGGTCGCCCGGCGGATGCTGCCGGGTGGTGCTCATCAGCGCTTCACCTCACCGATCCGCCATGTCGCCATGTCGCCCTTGAACAGATAGTGGTCAGTCATCGAGGGTGCCGGTCCCCTTGCGGGGCGCCGACGGGGTGTCTCCTGCCCTGCCATGTCGCAACAACACCCACTTGAAGCACACGATCGCGTGAGACAGCCGACATCAGGGGCACACGCGGTCGCGCGGCCGTGCCGGGGTCAGGTGGCCAGGGCCTCTTCGAGCGTGGCGTGGACGGTGAAGACCGCGTCCGCACCGGTGATCTCGAACACCCTCGCCACGACGGGCAGCATTCCGGCCAGATGAACGCTCCCCCCGGCCGCCTCCGCCTTGAGGCGGGCGCCGAGCAGCACGTTCAGCCCGGTGGAGTCGCAGAAATCCAGCCGGGAGCAGTCGACCACCAGGCGTGACCGCCCCTGCTCGACCGCACCCTCCAGAGGCTCGCGCAGCAGATCCGCGGTGTGGTGATCGAGCTCACCCACCGGGGTCACCACCTCGCTGCGCCCCTCGGTCCGGGCCTCGACCTGAAGCCGACCCCGGTTCGCACTGCCGACCGTCCCGCGGTCCATGCCTGTCCCTCTTCGCCGTTCGTCACTGTGCGCGTCACTGCCTGTGCGGCTGCATGCATAGCTACCGCCGACGTGCGCAAAACATTACGCGTTTCCCACGCCACACGGTAGTCGGAGACCTCAACAAAGCGGACATATGGCGGCAATTGGCGCTTGTCACTGCTGGTCAAGACCGGGTATGGGTAGAGGGACACCAGAAATGCGACCGGCTTTGGAGGCGCCGCTTCACCGCAAGAACACGTATGGGCATCGGCAGCCATATGCCGAGAACGATGGAGGAGAAGCATGTCACCCCGGCTCGACGTAGCGCGTACCCAGGACGCGTCGTCGGCATGTCCTCAGGGACCGACCAATTCCGACTCCCCCGCCGCGAGCGCCGTCCCCGGCCCGCGCGCAAGCACCACCAGCACGACCAGCACCACCTCAGACTTCTCCGGCGCTTCCGGCGAGGGCCTCGAAGGGCTCGAAGGGCTTCCCGAGATCCCGCCCTACGCCGAAGTGGGCGCTCTGGACGCCAGGGCCCTGTCGAAGACGCTCTTCGAGCGGCTGGAGTCCCTCGAAGAGGGCACCCACGAGTACGCGTACGTCCGCAACACCCTCGTCGAGCTGAATCTCGCGCTCGTCAAGTTCGCCGCCTCCCGGTTCCGCTCCCGCAGCGAGCCGATGGAGGACATCGTCCAGGTCGGCACCATCGGCCTGATCAAGGCGATCGACCGGTTCGAGCTGAGCCGCGGTGTGGAGTTCCCGACCTTCGCGATGCCGACGATCGTCGGTGAGATCAAGCGCTTCTTCCGTGACACCAGCTGGTCCGTGCGCGTACCGCGCCGGCTCCAGGAGCTGCGGCTCGACCTGGCGAAGGCGGGCGACGAGCTCTCCCAGCAGCTGGACCGCGCGCCCACCGTGGCGGAGCTGTCCGAGCGTCTCGGCATCACCCCGGACGAGGTCGTCGAGGGCATGTCCGCGAGCAACGCGTACACCGCGAGCTCGCTGGACGCCAAGCCCGAGGAGGACGACGGCGAGGGCGCCCTCGCGGACCGCATCGGTTACGAGGACCACGGGCTCGAAGGCATCGAGTACGTCGAGTCGCTGAAGCCGCTGATCGCCGCGCTGCCCGCGCGGGACCGGATGATCCTCTCGCTCCGCTTCGTCAGCAACATGACGCAGTCGGAGATCGGCGAGGAGCTGAACATCTCGCAGATGCACGTCTCCCGGCTGCTCTCCCGCACGCTGACCAAGCTCCGCAAGGGTCTGACCCTGGAGGAGTGACCCCGGTCGGCCCACCGCCCCTCCTCGGGGCTTCACGGGCCGTCGAGCACCGCGGAAGGACCCGCCCCGGATCGCCGGGAGCGGGTCCTTCCGCGTGCCGGGCGGTGCCCCGGCTCGGAGGGCCGGTTACTCATGCGCGCTGAGTACGCCACCGGAGGCGTCCGGTGGCCGCGGGCTCCTAGCGTTCGATCATGAACACGCCCCGGCCCCAGCTCCGCCCCTGGTACCGCACGGCACCCCGTCGGCGCCTCCTGCGCCGTCTTCCCGCATCCCGCGCCGCCCGCGCCCTCTTCGTCCTCTGCGCGACGCTGCTCGTGGCGGTGACGGTCGCCGCGCTCGCCTGGCTGTGGTTCGGGACGCCGTATCCGCAGTCCGACCCCGACCGCATCGCCGTCCGGCTCAAGGGCCAGGCCCAGCGTGCCTACGAGGAGGCCGCGCTGCCCGGCCGGCCCGGGGTGGAGCTCGGCCGGGTGGAGACGGGGACGTGCTACTACCGAGGCCTGCGGAGCGTGACCCACATCGACCGGGGCCGGTCGGACGTCAGAAGCTTCGGCCTGGACTGGCAGGTGACGGCGGTCCCGGAGGACGTCGCCCGGTCCGGCCTGCAGCGGATGCGGGCGCGGCTGGAAGCCGAAGGCTGGACCCTCGTCGACACCGGCGTGGACGACCGGCCCGGCTTCCGCTTCCGCAACCCGGCGGGCGAGGACGACGTCCAGCAGGTGCAGCACGTCGACGCGCGCTGGTACCGGGAGACGGGAACGTACGCCGTCAGCGCCTACGCGGGCTGCGGGAAGCTCCCCGACGGCTTCGACGAGTACACCTGGCCGGAGCGCGACTGGGCCCCGGCGCCGGCCACCGGGGCGCGCGTCACACCACCCGCTCCCCGCTCCGCCACACCGCGCTGACCAGCGGGACGCCCGGGCGGTAGGCGAGGTGGACGTGGCTCGGGGCGTCGAGGAGGACCAGGTCGGCGCGGGCGCCGGGGGTGATACGGCCGATGTCGGTACGGCGCAGGGCCGCGGCTCCGCCCGCGGTGGCGGACCAGATCGCCTCGTCCGGGGTCATCCCCATGTCGCGCACGGCCAGCGCGAGGCAGAACGGCATGGACGAGGTGAACGACGAGCCGGGGTTGCAGTCCGTGGAGAGCGCGACGGTCGCCCCGGCGTCGAGGAGGCGGCGGGCGTCCGGCCAGGTGGCGCGGGTGGAGAACTCCGCCCCCGGGAGCAGCGTGGCGACCGTGCTGCCCTGGCCGAGCGCGTCGACGTCCGCGTCGGTGAGGTGGGTGCAGTGGTCGGCCGACGCGGCGTCGAGCTCGACGGCGAGCTGGACACCGGGGCCGTAGCTCAGCTGGTTGGCGTGGATACGCGGGTGCAGCCCCTTGGCACGGCCCGCCGTGAGGATGGCGCGTGCCTGGTCGCCGTCGAAGGCGCCCTGCTCGCAGAACACGTCGATCCAGCGGGCGTGCGGGGCGCAGGCCTCCAGCATCGGGCCGGTGACCAGGTCGACGTATCCGGCGGGGTCGTCGGCGTAGTCGGGGGACACGATATGAGCGCCGAGGTAGGTGACCTCGTCGGTGTGACGGCCCGCGATGCGCAGGGCGCGGGCCTCGTCCTCGACGGTGAGGCCGTAGCCGGACTTGGTCTCGAAGGTGGTGGTGCCCTGGCGCAGGGCCTCGGCGAGGTAGCGGGCGACGTTGGCGGACAGCTCCTCGTCGGTGGCGGCACGGGTGGCGGCGACGGTGGTGCGGATGCCGCCCGCGCGGTAGGGCTGCCCGGACATGCGGGCGTTGAACTCCTCGGTGCGGTCGCCCGCGAAGACCAGGTGGGAGTGGGAGTCGACGAAGCCCGGGATCACCGCGCGGCCGGCCGCGTCGAGGACGTTGTCAGTGGCGGGTGCTTTGCTGGATTCACCGGTCCAGACGATGCGGTCGCCCTCGATGACGACGGCCGCGTCCTGGATCAGGCCCAGGGGGGTCCCGTTGCCGAGGGAGGGGTTATTGGTGACCAGGCTGGCGATGTGGGTGACGGCGGTGGTCGTCATCTGGAGAGTGTTCTCCTTGCGTTCCGGGGGGTCTGGGGGTTCCGGGGGTGCCCGGGGTTCCGGAGGTTCCCGGGGTTCCGGAGGTTCCCGGGGTTCCGGAGGTGCGGGGCGGTCGCGTCCGGTGGTCAGCCGTGCAGGGCGGCGATGGCTGTCGCGAGCGCCCGGGGCACGTCCTCGATCTGTGTGTGACGGCCGTCCCGGACGATGTGCCGCCCCGCCACAACCGTGTGCCGCACATCAGCGGCGGAGGCGGCGAATACGGCGGTCTCCGCTGCCAGCCGGGGCACCGGTCCTGCCGTCCTGACGGAGTCCAGGGCGACCGTCGTCAGATCGGCGGGGGCGCCCGGCTCCAGCACGCCCGCGTCGGGGCGGCCCAGCGCGGCGTGCCCGTCGGCGGAGGCGGCCCTCAGCAGGGCGGCGGCCGTCCAGTGGCCCCGGATGTGGGTGCGCAGCCGCTCGTTGAGCTCCATCGCCCGCGCCTCTTCGAAGAGGTCGATCACGGCGTGGCTGTCGCTGCCCAGCGAGAGCGGCGACCCCGCCTTCTGGAGGGCGGTGGCGGGGCCGATGCCGTCGGCCAGGTCGCGTTCGGTGGTGGGGCACATGCAGGTGCCCGTCGCCGAGGAGCCCAGCAGCTCGATGTCCGCCTCGGTCAGGTGCGTGTTGTGGATGCCGGTGGTGCGCGGGCCGAGGACCCCGTGGTCGGCCAGCAGCCGGGTGGGGGTGCGGCCGTGGGCGGCCCGGCAGGCGTCGTTCTCCGCCGCCTGCTCGGAGAGGTGGACGTGGAGCGGGGCCTCCCGCTCCTCCGCCCAGGCGGCGACGGTGGCCAGCTGGTCCGCCGGGACCGCCCGGACGGAATGGATCGCCGCGCCGATCAGCGTGTGGTCGTCGCCCTTGAGGAGGGAGGCGCGCTCGGCCCAGGCCTCGGCGGTGGTGTCGGAGAAGCGCAGCTGGTGCCGGTTGGGCCGCTCGCCGAATCCGGCGGCGAGATAGGCGGTGTCCAGCAGGGTGATCCGGATCCCGGCCTCGGCGGCGGCCGCGATGAGCGCCTCGCCCATGGCGTTCGGGTTGGCGTAGGGGGTGCCGCCGGGGGCGTGGTGCAGATAGTGGAATTCGCCGACGGAGGTGATGCCGGCCAGGGCCATTTCGGCGTACGTGGCGCGGGCCAGGTCGAAGTAGGTGTCCGGGGTGAGCTGGGACGCCGTGCGGTACATCAGCTCGCGCCAGGTCCAGAAGGTCCCGGTGCCCACCTGGACGGTGGCGCGCAGGGTCCGGTGGAAGGCGTGGGAGTGGGTGTTGGCGAGGCCGGGGAGGGTCAGGCCGCGCAGCGCGGTCGCGCCGGGCGGCGGCGCCTCGACCCCGGTCCTGATCCCGGCGATGCGGCCGTCCGCGACGTCCAGGGTGACGCCCGGCTCGACGTGCGTGCCGAGCCAGGCATGGTCCATCCAGTAGGTCGCGGTGACGGGCGCGCCCGCCGTCCGTTGTGTCAGCTGCACGCGAGACCTTCCAGTACGTCGGCGAGTGCCTCGACCCCGGCCGTGCAGTCGTCCTCGGCGGCGTGCTCGGCGGGTGAGTGCGAGATGCCGGTGGGGTTCCGTACGAAGAGCATGGCGGTGGGCACCGAGGCGGACAAAATACCCGCATCGTGGCCCGCGCCGGTGCCGAGGACGGGCACGGGCCGCCCCGTGTCGCCGACGCCTTCGAGGATCTTGGCCAGCTCGTCGCGCAGGGCGTGCTCGAACTCGACGACGGGCGTGAACGATTCGCGTACGACGTCGAGGTCGATCCCGGCCCGTTCGGCGTACTCCCGGGCGGCGCGCTCGACGCCGGTGACGACGGCGTCCAGGGTGGCCTGGTCGGCGGCGCGGGAGTCGAGCCAGCCGCGGACGAGGGAGGGGATGGCGTTGACTCCGTTGGGCTCGACCGCGATCTTGCCGAAGGTGGCGAGCGCGCCGGTCAGTTCGGCCTCGCGGCGGGCGGCGAGCACGGTCTCGGCGTACGTGAGCATCGGGTCGCGGCGGTCGACGAGCCGGGTGGTGCCCGCGTGGTTGGCCTCGCCCCGGAAGTCGAACCGCCAGCGGCCGTGCGGCCAGATGGCGGAGGCGATGCCGACGGGGTCGCCGGTCAGGTCGAGGGCGCGGCCCTGCTCGACGTGGAGTTCGACGAACGCGCCGATCCGGGCGAGCCGTTCCGGGTCGGGGCCGATGGTCCCGGGGTCGTATCCGGCCGCCTCCATGGCGGCGGGCAGGGTGGTCCCGTCCGCGTCCCGCAGGCGGTGGGCGTCGGCGACGGTGAGCTGTCCGGCGGCGAGCCGGGACCCGACGCAGGCCAGTCCGAAGCGGGCGCCCTCCTCGTCACCGAAGTTGGTGATGGCCAGCGGCCGGGTGAACTCCACTTCCCTGCGGCGGAGTTCGTCGAGCGCGGCGAAGGAGGACACCACCCCGAGCGGGCCGTCGAAGGCCCCGCCGTCCGGGACCGAGTCCAGATGGGAGCCGGTGACGACGGCGTCCCCGGCCAGGGGGTCGCCGAGCCAGGCCCACTGGTTGCCGTTGCGGTCGGTCTCGTACGCGAGCCCGCGCGCCTCGGCCTGCGCACGGAACCAGGCCCGGCAGTCGAGGTCCGCCGCCGACCAGGCGTAGCGCCGGTAGCCGCCGCTGTCGGGGTGGCGCCCGACGGGAGCCAGCTCCCGCCACATCGCGAGAAAGGAGTCACCGGCCCGCCACGGCTGGCGTCCCGGACCGGGCGGAGTGGGCCCGGCCGCTGCGGCCGGGCCCTGCCCCGAGGTGCCCGTGGGCATCAGTTGCCCTCCGTCATGGGTACGCGCACGCCCTTGTCCGCGGCGACGGACTCCGCGATGTCGTAGCCGGCGTCGACGTGGCGGATGACGCCCATACCGGGGTCGTTCGTCAGGACACGGCGGATCTTCTCACCCGCGAGCTTCGTGCCGTCGGCGACGGAGACCTGGCCCGCGTGGATGGAGCGGCCCATGCCGACGCCGCCGCCGTGGTGGAGGGAGACCCAGGAGGCGCCGGAGGCGACGTTGACCATGGCGTTGAGCAGCGGCCAGTCGGCGATGGCGTCGGAGCCGTCGAGCATGGCCTCGGTCTCGCGGTACGGGGAGGCGACCGAGCCGCAGTCGAGGTGGTCGCGGCCGATGGCCAGCGGGGCGGCCAGTTCGCCGCTCGCGACCATGTCGTTGAAGCGCTCGCCGGCCTTGTCGCGCTCGCCGTAGCCGAGCCAGCAGATGCGGGCGGGCAGGCCCTGGAAGTGGACGCGCTCGCCGGCCATCTTGATCCAGCGGTGCAGCGACTCGTTCTCCGGGAAGAGCTCCAGCATCGCCTTGTCGGTCTTGTGGATGTCGGAGGCCTCGCCGGAGAGGGCCGCCCAGCGGAAGGGGCCCTTGCCTTCGCAGAAGAGGGGGCGGATGTAAGCGGGGACGAAGCCGGGGAAGTCGAAGGCCCGGTCGTACCCGGCGAGCTGGGCCTCGCCGCGGATGGAGTTGCCGTAGTCGAAGACCTCGGCGCCGGCGTCCATGAAGCCGACCATGGCCTCGACGTGGCGGGCCATCGACTCGCGGGCGCGCTGGGTGAAGTCGGCGGGCTTCTCGGCGGCGAGGTCGGCCATGTCGTCGAAGTCGACGCCGAGCGGCAGGTAGGCCAGCGGGTCGTGGGCGCTGGTCTGGTCGGTGACGATGTCGATCGGCGCGCCCTCGGCGAGCATCCGGGGCAGCAGCTCGGCCGCGTTGCCGAGGAGGCCGATGGAGAGAGGCTTCCGCTGGTCACGGGCTTCGACGGCGAGTTGGAGGGCGTGCTCCAGACTGTCGGCCTTCACGTCCAGGTAGCGGTGCTCGATGCGGCGCTCGATGGCGCGCGGGTCGACGTCGATGCAGATCGCGACGCCGTCGTTCATGGTGACGGCGAGCGGCTGGGCGCCGCCCATGCCGCCGAGACCGGCGGTCAGGGTGATCGTCCCGGCCAGCGTCCCGCCGAACTTCTTCGCGGCGACGGCGGCGAAGGTCTCGTAGGTGCCCTGGAGGATGCCCTGGGTGCCGATGTAGATCCAGGACCCGGCGGTCATCTGGCCGTACATGGTCAGGCCCAGCTGCTCCAGGCGGCGGAACTCCTCCCAGTTGGCCCAGTCTCCGACCAGGTTGGAGTTGGCGATGAGCACGCGCGGCGCCCACTCGTGGGTCTGCATGACGCCGACCGGCCGCCCGGACTGGACGAGCATCGTCTCGTCCTGCTTGAGCGTCTCCAGCGTGCGGACCATCGCGTCGAACGAGCGCCAGTCGCGGGCCGCCTTGCCGGTGCCGCCGTAGACGACGAGCTTGTCGGGGTGCTCGGCGACCTCGGGGTCGAGGTTGTTCTGCAGCATGCGCAGGGCGGCTTCCTGCTGCCATCCCAGGGCGGTCAGCGCGCTCCCGCGCGGTGCCCGTACGGGGCGGGGTCCTGACATGGCGGTGCCTCCTCGCGACGGTGGACATCTATTCACATCCTGATGCTCTGAATAGTCGTAGTCAACAGGTGCGGTTCGCGTCGTGATCGGGCAGACGTTCTCCCTACCGAGGAGGAGGCCGGATCCGAGGGAGGATCCGGCCGCATCCCAGGCCGGACCGGAGGCACCGATGAGCACTCCCGACACACCCGTACCGTCGGAACCTGAGGGCCCCAAAGGCCACGGGGACCGGACGAAACCCGGCGGCGAGCCCCCGCTCAAGCGCGCGCTGGGCCCCAAGCTGCTGATCCTCTTCGTCATCGGCGACATCCTCGGCACCGGCATCTACGCCACCACCGGAGACGTGGCGGGCAAGGTCGGCGGCGCGCTCTGGCTGCCGTTCGCGATCGGCTTCGCCGTCGCGCTGCTGACGGCGGCCTCGTACGTGGAGCTGGTCGGCAAGTACCCGAAGGCGGCCGGGGCCGCGCTCTACACCCAGAAGGCGTTCAAGGTCCCCTTCCTCACCTTCGTCGTCGCCTTCATGGTCATGTGCTCCGGCCTCTCCTCGGCGAGCGCGGCGGCACGGGCGTTCGGCGGCGACTACCTGGGCGAGTTCACCGACGCGGTGCCGCCGACCCTGATCGCGATCCTGTTCATCCTCGCCCTCGCCGCGATCAACCTGCGCGGGGTCGCCGAGTCGGTCAAGGCGAACGTCGTCCTGACCCTGGTCGAGGTCAGCGGGCTCGCGGTGATCCTCGCGATCGGCGCGTACGCCGTGTTCAGCGGCGAGGGCGAACCCTCCCGGCTGACCCAGATCGAGACCGGCGGCACCGGATACGCCCTGCTCACCGGCGTCCTCGGCGCCACCGCACTCGGCTTCTTCGCGTTCGTAGGGTTCGAGGACTCGGTCAACATGGCCGAGGAGACCAAGAACCCCGCCCGCAACTTCCCCCACGCCATCTTCATCGGCGTGGGCGTCACCGGCACCATCTACGTCCTGGTCGCCCTGATCTCCTCGCTCCTGGTCGACTCCGAGACCCTGTCGGGATCCAGCGGCCCACTGCTGGAGGTGGTGAAGGCCGGGGGCGTCGATTTCCCGCCGAAACTCTTCGCGCTGATCGCCCTGTTCGCCGTCACCAACTCGGCGCTGATCAACATCATGATGGCCTCGCGGCTCTGCTACGGCATGGCCAACGAGCGCATCCTGCCGCCCACGATGGGCAAGGTGCTGTCCGGCCGGCGCACCCCCTGGGTCGGGATCGTCTTCGTCTCCGCCCTGGCGATCGGCCTGGTCTCCACCGGCGAGATCGAGGGGCTCGGCGACACCACCTCGTTCCTGCTGCTCTGCGTCTTCGCCGTGGTCAACATCGCCGTACTGGTGCTGCGCAGGGACCCGGTGGACCACCACCACTTCCGTACGCCCACCGCGCTTCCGGTGCTCGGCGCGCTCACCTCGCTGATCCTGGCGAGCCCGCTCGCCGACCGGGGCTCCGACGTCTACGTACGCGCCGGGATCCTGCTGCTCATCGGGATCGGGCTGTGGGTGCTCAACAAGGTGGTGATGACCGCCCGCGAGAAGTCCGGCGCCGACGCCCCCTGACCGGGCGTCACCGCACCTGTCAGCCACCACTTTTCGGCCGCTCCTTTACACCCCGGAGGGCATGTACCAAAGGAAAATGCCAGAACCTCCACCAGCCCTGAGCACGTTGCGTAGCCTCTGCGTTACAGCCGTACGCCACGTCGGGAGGGGAGATCCGCGTGCCCGGAATCGACGAGTGCCTGCTCGAAGTCATGAGGCTGCCCGGTGCCCGGGGCGCCTCGGTGGTCGACTGGACGAGCGGTCTCGCCCTCGGCACCATCGGGGACTCCCCCAACGGCGACCACGAGGCGACCGCCGCCGAGACGGCGGAGGTCGCCCGGATGACCGCCGAACAGCCCGCCTTCGCCCGCCTCGGCGGGGAGGGCGAACGGTCCGCGGAGTCACCGAGCACCCCGGTCGAGGACGTCATCGTCACCACCCATGACGGATACCACATGCTCCGATTCGTGGAGACGGCATTCGACAGCAGCGTCTTCCTCCATCTCTGGCTGGACCGCTCGGCGGGCAATCTCGCGCTCGCCCGGATGCGGCTGGGCGAACTGGCCGAGCGGCTGGTGCTGGCATGAGCGCGATAGCCGCCGACCCCGACGCACCGGAGACGGACCGGCTCCCGGTCCTCTCCCCGATGCTCCAGCGCCTGGCCGCCGAGCGCGCCACCGGCGCCCTGATGCGCGACCGCGGCACGCTCTACCTCGCCGACGGCCAGGTGGTACACGCCGAGAGCCCCGCCACCCCCGGTATCGACGTCCTGCTCACCACCGGCGGAACCCTGCGGCACGAGGGCTGGTGGGACGCCGTGGCGCAGGCCGGGGCGGGCCACCGGGTCGGCCGCTATCTCGTGGACAGCGGTCATGTGCCGGGCGGCGCACTGGAGTTGTGCCATCTGGGCGCGCTGTACGACGCCGCGTTCTTCGCGCTCGCCCCGACCGGGACGCCGGCCCGCTTCCGTTACGGGGTGGCGCACTGGATCGGTCCGGTGCGGCCCGTCCCGGTCGCCGCCGTGGAGCGCGAGACGCTGCGCAGACGGGAGTTCCTGGACCGGATCTGGCCCGACCCCGCCTGCGACAGCGCCCCGCTGCTGCGGACGGCGCACGGAACGGACGCCCCGGTCCCAACCCGGCAGCGCCGGCTCCTGGAGCTGGTCGACGGGGTCCGGACGGCCTCGGACATCGCGCAGGCGCTGGGCCGTTCGGCGTTCCACATCCTGGTCGACCTGCGGCGCCTCGCGGCGGCCGGCCTGGTCGAGGCGGTCCGCGCCCAGCCCCTGCCGGCCGCCGAGGCCCCCGGCCGGATCACGCTCCCCGAGGTGACGGCCGACCCCGATATCGCCCTGCTGCGCCGACTCCGAGACGCATTGGAGGCCCTGTGATACGCGCGCTCAGACAGCGTGCCGGGAGGAGACAGCCGATGGTGCCCGAGGCCGAAACACGTGATGTCCTCGACGAGCTCCAGCGGTTACGCGCCCGGGTCCCGCTGCTCTCCGGGGCACTGGCCGCCTCCACCGACGGGCTCGTCCTGGCCCACGACACCCCGGGCGTCGAGGCGGAGGGCGTCGCCGCCCTCACCGCGGCCGCCCTCGGTGTCTCCATCCGCATGACCGACGCCACCGGCCGGGGCGGCTTCCGGGAACTCCTGGTCCGCGGCGGCAGCGGCTACATCGCCACCTACGCCGCGGGCTCCTCCGCCGTCCTGACCCTGCTGGCCGAGGACCGCATCAACGTCGGCCGGCTCCATCTGGAGGGCCGCCGCGCGGGCGCCCGGATCGGCGAACTCGTCGACGCCGCGCTGGAGCGGGTCGAGCGCCCCGCCACCACCCCCCGCGCCGCGCCGCCGCGCCCCGCCACCGCACCCAACCGCGCCCTGCCGCAACGCCCCACGTAACGCGCCCTCGCGCAGCGGTCGCCCGATTCCCCCCACCCGTACCGCCACAACCACCGGGACTCAGCCATCACGCAGAAGCCCGAGCACCAGCCCGCACGGAAACCGGCCCAGCGGCCGGCACAGAAACGGACCCGGTCACCGCGACCGGCCAGGGAAAGGAAACGAGCCTCCATGGCGAACACCGAAGCGACACTGAAGGAAGCGATGAGCTCGATCGAGGGCGCCACGGGTGCCGCCCTCGTCGACTACACCAGCGGCATGGCCCTGGGCACGCTGGGCGGCGGCAAGGACTTCAACCTGGAGGTCGCCGCCGCGGGCAACACCGACGTGATCCGCGCCAAGCTCCGCACCATGGAGCACCTGGGGCTCAAGGAGGAGATCGAGGACATCCTCATCACCCTGAACACCCAGTACCACCTGATCCGGCTGCTCAAGACCCGTGGCGGCAACGGCCTGTTCCTCTACCTGGTGCTGGACGCCAGCCGGGCGAACCTGGCCATGGCCCGCCACCAGCTGAAGAAGATCGAGGCCGAGCTGGAGGTCTGACACGTTCGGGGCGGCGCGAGGCCGGGGCTCTCACTCCACGAACAGACCGCGCGCCGCCGCCCGTACGTCGAACTCCTCCAACCGCGCCTGGGCGTCCGGGAGTCCGTCGCACATCGCCTCCAGCAGCACCCGGCCGAGCAGCATCGGCGCACAGACGGTGTCGAAGGAGAGCCCGGAGCCGATGGCCGCCGGGAGCAGCAGATCGCTGTGCTTGGCGACGGGCGCGAACGCGGAGTCGGCGACCGTCACGACGGTCAGCCCCTGGTCCCGGGCGTACGCGAGCGCGTCCACGCTCTCCTTGGGGTGGCGCGGCAGCGCGAAGCACATCAGGGCGGTGGCCCCGGCCCGGCGGGCGGAGTCGATCCGGTCGGCCAGCATGCTGCCGCCCTCGTCGAGCACCCGGACGTCGGGGTGCACCTTGGCGGCGAAGTAGCCGAAGCCGCGCGCCTGCGAGGAGGCGGCGCGCAGTCCGAGCACCGGCAGGGGCCGGGAGCCGGCGAGCAGCCGACCGGCCCGCTCGACGGGCGCGGGGTCGGCGAGCACGTCGGAGAGGTGCTGAAGGTTCTCGATCTCGGCGCGGACGGCCTGCTGGTACTCGTTGTACCGCTCCCCCGTCTCCTCCTGCTCCGGGTCGGCGGGGGCGACCTCGCGCAGGTGCCTGCGCAGCGCCGGATAGCCGTCGAAGCCGAGGGCGACGGCGAAGCGGGTGACGGAGGGCTGGCTGACCCCGGCCAGCTCGGCCAGCTCGACGCTGGAGAGGAACGGCGCGTCGGCTGCCCGGCGGACCATGCAGTGCGCGATGCGCCGCTGGGTGGGCGTGAGCCGGTGGCCCTCGAAGAGCCGCTGCAACCGTGCGGCGGGGCTGCTCCCGCTCATGGTGTCCCCTTGCTGGATCTTGCTGGATCCGTCGCGCCCGACCGGCGCCGACCATTCTATTCAGCCAGGAAGGTCGCTGTATGTCCATATGCAGGAGCCCGGTAAGGGGGGTTAGCCCCAGGGAATTCGAGGGCTAACCCTACTGTCACGGGGGCCTGGACTCCGTACCGTCATCCGTATGGAAGCCCGTGACCACGAGCTCAAGAAGGAGCTCGCCGCCACCCTCCAGGCCCGCGGCGAGCTAGGTGCGGAGTACGAGTCCGTGCTCATCGAATCGTTCCTGGAGAAGGTCGAGCAGCGCCTCGACACCACCCTCGACCGCCGGGTCCGCCGCCAGCTCGCCGAGCAGCAGATGACCCATGCCCGAGGCGCGCGTCCGGCGCAGCCGGAGACCTTCGGGGAGCGGCACGCGCTGGGGATCGTCTCGCTGATCCTGGCGGTCCCGCTGTCCGCGATCGGCGTCGTGAACGCCGGGATGGGAGGGCTGGTGGTGGCCTGGCTCGGCATCGTCGGCGTCAACGCGTTCCAAGCGGCGCGGGGCGGGGGGCTGTTCGGCCGCCAGGACGAACGGACGTCGTCCGACTGGAAGGACTGAGCCCGGCAAGGAGTCGAGAAGGCCTGAGCCCGGCGCAGGGGCGGAGAAGGGCCGAGCCGGAAGGTTATGTCGCGGGGACCGCCGCACCCCCGGTCACCCGGGGGGCGGGACGACGGCGGTCCCCGCGAGGGACGCGGTCCGGGTCAGGGCCGGTTGCTCGCGTCCGGGCGACGGTGGAGGTCCGGGAGCCGCTCCGTAGTCCGGTGTCGCCGTTCTGGGTGCCGGCGGGTTTCCCTGCCGACACCCACCAATGTGCCGGAGCCGTGTTAAGCGGGTGCTGCGTGGACGTGACGCGCTCGTACCGTTTTCGCGAA
The DNA here is from genome assembly GCF_000261345.2 of Streptomyces globisporus C-1027. Lineage (NCBI taxonomy): Bacteria > Bacillati > Actinomycetota > Actinomycetes > Kitasatosporales > Streptomycetaceae > Streptomyces > Streptomyces globisporus. Next base: position 3,091,638 of record NZ_CP013738.1, read on the forward strand.
GCCCCGCGCCCGGCTTCTCCACGGCCCCGTACCGGACTCTCGGATGCCCCGCGCCCGGCTTCTCCACGGCCCCGCACCGGACTCTCGGATGCCCCGCGCCCGGCTCGCCCGAGGCCCGTCGCCCGGCCCTGGGAGAGCCGGGCGACGGAGATGCCTTGTCAGGCCTTCGCCGTGCCCGCGTCCTTGGCGAGGAACGCCAGCAGGTCCTGCCGGCTCACGACGCCCTTCGGCTTGCCCTCGACGAGCACGATCGCGGCGTCGGCCCCGTCCGTGCCGCTGAGCACGGCCATCAGGTCCTCGACCGGTTCGCCGGAGCCGACCTGCGGCAGCGGGGCCGACATGTGCTTCTCCAGCGGGTCGCTCAGCGAGGCGCGCTGGGTGAACAGCGCGTCGAGCAGCTGCCGCTCCACGACGGAGCCGATGACCTCGGCGGCCATCACGTCCGGGTGGCCGGCGCCCGGCTTCACGATCGGCATCTGGGAGACGCCGTACTCGCGCAGCACGTCGATGGCCTCGCCGACGGTCTCCTCCGGGTGCATGTGGACGAGGGAGGGCATCGGGCCCTCCTTGAAGTCCAGGACCGCGCCGACGTTGGCGGAGGTGCCGGAGTCCTCCAGGAAGCCGTAGTCGGCCATCCACTCGTCGTTGAAGATCTTGCTCAGGTAGCCGCGCCCGCTGTCGGGGAGCAGCACCACGACGACATCGTCGGGGCCGAGCCGCTTGGCGACCTCCAGGGCGCCGACGACCGCCATGCCGCAGGAGCCGCCGACGAGGAGGCCCTCCTCCTTGGCGAGGCGGCGGGTCATCTGGAAGGAGTCCTTGTCGGACACCGCGACGATCTCGTCGGTGACGTTGCGGTCGTAGGCGCTCGGCCAGAAGTCCTCGCCGACGCCCTCGACCAGATACGGCCGCCCGGAGCCGCCGGAGTAGACCGAGCCCTCCGGGTCCGCGCCGATGACCTGGACCGCGCCGTCGCTGATCTCCTTGAGGTAGCGGCCGGTGCCGCTGATCGTGCCGCCGGTGCCGACGCCCGCGACGAAGTGGGTGATCTTCCCCTCCGTCTGCTCCCACAGCTCGGGACCGGTGGTCTCGTAGTGCGAGCGCGGGTTGTTCGGGTTGGAGTACTGGTCGGGCTTCCAGGCGCCCGGCGTCTCGGTGACCAGCCGGTCGGAGACGTTGTAGTACGAGTCCGGGTGCTCGGGGTCAACGGCGGTGGGGCAGACGACGACCTCGGCGCCGTACGCCCGCAGCACGTTGATCTTGTCCGTGGACACCTTGTCCGGGCAGACGAAGATGCACTTGTAGCCCTTCTGCTGCGCGACGATGGCGAGGCCGACGCCGGTGTTGCCGCTGGTCGGCTCGACGATCGTGCCGCCGGGCTTCAGCTCCCCGCTCTGCTCGGCCGCCTCGATCATGCGCAGCGCGATGCGGTCCTTCACGGACCCGCCGGGGTTGAAGTACTCGACCTTGGCCAGGACGGTCGCCTGGATACCTGCCGTGACGTTGCGCAGCCTCACCAGCGGGGTGTTGCCGACAAGACTGATCATCGAATCGTGGAATTGCACCGTGTACTCCGGGATCTCCGAGATGGTCCGGCCCAGAGTATGCGTACGGGACGCACTGTGCGTACGGGAAGGAGTACGCGGAGCCCCGAGCGGGGCAAGTAGGTACGTGTACAGCTGTACGGCGAGGAGGAGGTGGACCGGACTGTGTCGAGAGCAAGGGTGGCACGGCGGATCGCGGCGGGCGCGGCTTACGGCGGTGGCAGCATCGGGTTGATCGGTGCGGCGGCCGTGGGCGTGTTCCTGGCGGAGGTCCAGCTCGCGAAGAGGCAGGTCGGCGGCGGGACGGCGCCGGTTCCGCCGAGCGCGGACGGGCGGTACGGAGTGGCGTTCGCCGGGCCGAACGACGCGATGCGGCTCGGGATGCTCGGGGATTCGACGGCCGCGGGCCAGGGGGTGCGGCGGGCCGGGCAGACCCCGGGCGCCCTGCTGGCCTCGGGTCTCGCGGCGGTGGCCGAGCGGCCGGTGGATCTGCGGAACGTGGCCCTGCCCGGGGCCCGGTCGGACGATCTGGAGCGGCAGGTGTCGCTGCTGCTCGCGGATCCGGCGCGGGTCCCGGACGTCTGCGTGATCATGATCGGGGCGAACGACGTCACCCACCGGATGCCCGCGCCCCAGTCGGTGCGCTGTCTGACGACGGCGGTGCGCAGGCTGCGGACGGCGGGGGCTGAGGTGGTCGTCGGGACCTGCCCGGACCTGGGCACGATCGAGCCGGTCTACCAGCCGCTGCGCTGGCTGGCCCGGCGGGTGAGCCGGCAGCTGGCGGCGGCGCAGACGATCGGTGTGGTGGAGCAGGGCGGGCGCACCGTGTCGCTGGGCGACCTGCTGGGCCCCGAGTTCGCGGCGAACCCGCGCGAACTGTTCGGCCCGGACAACTACCACCCCTCCGCCGAGGGGTACGCCACGGCGGCCATGGCGGTGCTGCCCACGCTGTGCGCGGTGCTGGGCCTGTGGCCGGAGACCGACCGGCTGGACGGCGCCCGGCGCGAGGACATCCTCCCGGTGGCGAAGGCCGCGTCCCAGGCGGCCCGGGAGGCCGGTACGGAGGTCACGGGGGCGCGCGCGCCCTGGGCCCTCCTCAAGCACCGCAGGCGGCGGCGTCTGCCCGCCTCCACGGAACCCACCCCGCACGCCCACCCGGACGCGGCCCACGGGCACGCGTAGCGGGTGGGGTCACCCGGCAGGCCATGCTGAGCAAGCGCTTAGAAAAGAGTCCCGCATCACACGGCCTGCCGGGTGACCCCGGCGATACGTCCGGGTAACTTCCTGAGGAGTTCCGCCTGTCCACCCCGACGTGCAGTTGTACAGCCTCACAGCCCGTACAGCCTTCCAGCCCCTTGGAGCCGCGTGATGCCCGAAGCCGTGATCGTCTCTGCCGCCCGTTCGCCGATCGGCCGCGCCTTCAAGGGGTCCCTGAAGGACCTGCGCGCGGACGACCTGACCGCCACGATCATCCAGACCGCGCTGGCCAAGGTCCCCGAGCTGGACCCGAAGGACATCGACGACCTGATGCTGGGCTGCGGTCTGCCCGGCGGCGAGCAGGGCAACAACCTGGGCCGCATCATCGCCGTACAGATGGGGATGGACCACCTTCCCGGCTGTACGGTCACCCGCTACTGCTCCTCCTCGCTGCAGACCAGCAGGATGGCGCTGCACGCGATCAAGGCGGGCGAGGGCGACGTCTTCATCTCGGCCGGTGTCGAGATGGTGTCCCGCTTCACCAAGGGCAACTCCGACAGCCTGCCGGACACGCACAACCCGCTGTTCGCCGAGGCCGAGGCCCGCACCGCGGCGCGCGCCGAGGAGTCCGGCGCGAGCTGGCACGACCCGCGCGAGGACGGCCTCGTCCCGGACGCGTACATCTCGATGGGGCAGACGGCGGAGAACCTGGCCCGGGCCAAGGGCGTCACCCGTCAGGACATGGACGAGTTCGGCGTACGGTCGCAGAACCTCGCCGAGGAAGCCCTGAAGAACGGCTTCTGGGAGCGGGAGATCACCCCGGTCACCACCCCCGACGGCACGGTCGTCTCCAAGGACGACGGCCCGCGCGCGGGCGTCACGCTGGAGGGCGTGCAGGGCCTGAAGCCGGTGTTCCGCCCCGACGGCCTGGTCACCGCGGGCAACTGCTGCCCGCTCAACGACGGCGCGGCCGCCCTGGTGATCATGTCCGACACCAAGGCGCGCGAGCTGGGCCTGACCCCGCTGGCCCGGATCGTCTCCACCGGCGTCTCCGGCCTCTCCCCCGAGATCATGGGCTACGGCCCGGTCGAGGCCAGCAAGCAGGCGCTGAAGCGGGCCGGCCTGACCATCGACGACATCGACCTCGCCGAGATCAACGAGGCGTTCGCCGCCCAGGTCATCCCCTCCTACCGGGACCTCGGCCTGCCGCTGGACAAGGTCAACGTCAACGGCGGCGCGATCGCGGTCGGCCACCCCTTCGGCATGACCGGCGCACGCATCACCGGCACGCTGATCAACAGCCTCCAGTTCCACGACAAGCAGTTCGGCCTGGAGACCATGTGCGTGGGCGGCGGCCAGGGCATGGCGATGGTCATCGAGCGGCTGAGCTGAGCCGCAGCGGAGGGTAGGGGTCGCGCGAGGTACGAGTGCGGCACCTGCCCGCAGCGGAGGCGAAGCTCAGCGCGACCACAGGCACGAGCGGCTGAGCTGAGCCTTCTCGCGTGCCGCGCGGCGGGGGTTTCGAACCCCGTCGAGCCCCGACCGTGACCGAATCTCCCCCAGGATGTGATCTGCGTCCCGGGGGAGAGTCGTTTCCGCAGGTCAGGACGGTTTGAGGCTAAACATCGGACCGAAAGACCTGTCCATTTCGTGACGTAATGCACTGACAGCCCGTACCGGTACAGGCCAAGCTGATGTAGGAAGTCGGGGGTATCGATTGAGACCGGGAGTATGTCAGTGAGCGCCATGTCATTTGCCCTGTTGCTGACCACCGCCGCTGCCACGGCCGTCGGCGCCGCCGCACTGCACGCCGCTCACGGGCTGCGCAAGCAGGTCGTGGCGCTGCGTACGGAGCTGGCCGCGAGCCACATACCCGGCGCCTCGGTGCCACCGCAGAGCCGCAGTACGGCCACTCCCGCCGAGGAGATACGCGCGGCCGTCGCCGACGCGCTCGCCGAGGAGCGGGAGCGCGAGCTGGCCGAGGCGCGCGCCTTCTGGGCGGCCCAGGAAGCCCGTGACGCCGCCGACGCGCCGTCCCTGCTGGGCGGTCTGCCCGGCCTGGGCGACGACGCCCCGTACTACCTGCCCCGGCAGGCCGACTTCGCCGGCCTGGAGTCGATGGACCTGGAGGCGGCCGAGGCGATGGAGGAGCTCGTCGAGCTGAGCGAGCGGACCCTCGCGGAGCACGAGGTCGGTGAGCTGACCGATCTGCCGACAGACCTGCAGACGGAGCTGTCGACGGACCTGGCGACCGGGCTTCCGGAGACCTCGGAGTTCCCCGAGGACTCCCCCGAGCTGGCCGCCGCCCGCCGCCGCCACCCCTCGCACCCGGACTTCGTCCCCGTACAGACGCCGGTCGTCACCGACCACGAGCGCACCGTGAACCGTCTCGAGGAGCTGGCCGACACCGCGACCGAGCTGACCGATGTGCGGCCCGGCCCGCTGGGCACGCTCGATGTGTACGTCTTCGCCGACGGCACCACGCTCTGCATGACCCCGGGCCACCGCGAGACCGCCGAGCGGCTCGCGGACGCGCTGCGGGCGGGCCGGCAGCCGGTCCTGCTGGGCGGTTCGGGCGTCTCGGGCGCCTACGCGCTGACCTTCTCCTGCGGCGAGGACAACGTGTACATCCTCGCCGACCGCGTCATCGCCTCGTTCTGACCGCCGGGCGCGGGCCGCTCGAACGCGCACCCGCGCCGCTCACGCGAAAGCCCGCGCCACCGCTTCGTCGACATACCGCACGGCCTCGTCCAGCTCCTGGGACGGGGCCGTTTCCAGTGCCACGGCCAGGTCCCGACCGGCGACGGCGAGCTGGTCGCCCACCGCGAACATCCCGGCGTGCGGCAGCTCCCGCGGCTCGGCGCCCGGGCTCTCCAGCCGCTGGGCCCGTACGGCGAGCTCCCGGGCGGCGGCCAGCGCCTCGGCTGCCGCACCGCGCTGGAGGCGGCTCTGCGGGGCCGAACGCAGCCGGTCGGCGAAACGGTCCACGGCCAGGATCAGGGGCGTCGTATCGAGCACCCGGCCGACCCTACGCGCCCCTCCCGCACCCCCGCCAACGCCCCGATCCTCGTCGAGCCCCCGCACCCGCACCCGCACCCGCACCCGCACCCGCACCCGCACCGCGAACGCGGAACGGCCCGCAGGCGTGGTGCCTGCGGGCCGTTCCGGTGCTACGGGGTACTGCGGGTACTACGGGGTCGCTCAGTCGTCGCCGCTGAGGATCGCGACCAGGCGCAGCATCTCGATGTAGATCCACACCAGGGTCACGGTGAGGCCGAACGCGGCCAGCCACTCCTCCTCGCGGGGAGCGCCGTACGCGATGCCGTCCTCGACCTGCTTGAAGTTCAGGGCGAGGATGGCCGCGCCGATGACGATGGCCACGATGCCGAAGACGACGCCGAGGGCGCCGCTGCGGAAGCCGAGGCCGTCACCGCCGCCGAAGACGGCGAACAGGAGGTTGACCATCATCAGCAGCATGAAGCCGATGGCGGCCGCCATCACGAAGCCGTAGAAGCGGCGCGTGACCCGGATCAGACCGGTGCGGTAGGCGATCAGCACACCGGCGAAGACCGCCATGGTGCCGAGCACCGCCTGCATCGCGGCGCCGGGGGCGACGTACATGCTGACGATGTTGCTGACGATGCCGAGGAAGACACCCTCGAACGCCGCGTACGTCAGGATCAGCGCGGGCGAGGGCCGGCGCTTGAACGAGTTGACCAGCGACAGCACGAAGCCGATGAGCGCGGCGCCGATGGCCACGCCGTAGGCGCTGCCCAGGTTCGCCTGGTCGACCGGCATGATCCACCACGCGGCCGCAGCCGCCAGGATCACGGTGCCGAGCGTCATCGCCGTGCGCGTCACGACGCCGTCGATGGTCATCGCGTCGGTACGGGCGGGCGCCTGCGGGGCGCCCTGCATGTCCGTCTGCGCGTAGGGGTTGGTGGCGTACGGGTTGGCGGCGGTGCCCTGTGCGTACGGGTTGCCCGTCGCGGGGGCCCCGGCCTGCGGCGCCGCGTTGAAGCCCGCGTGGCCGTTGTCGCGGCTGAACCCCCGTCGCGAGAAGACCGGGTTGCTGCTCCTCATCTCACTCCTCCATGGCCACACTGCGTGGCCTTGCCACAAGAGTAATGGGTAGGCAAAGGAATCACCCTAGTGCCCGGGGAGGATCTTTCCGGCATCCGTGCCGGAGCGCCCGTCGGGGACCGGTCCGGGTTCCGAGGCGGTTCGACGGTCACGGCCGGCGGCGGTACGGCGGTCACGGTACGGGCCGTCCGGGTCACGCAGCGTGCGGCGCGTGGTGCCCGGAGCCGGACTCGAACCGGCACGCCCCCGAGGGGCAGCGAGGTTTAAGCTCGCCGTGTCTACGTTCCACCATCCGGGCGTGCCGCGCGGCTCCGCGTCTGGCTACCGACCCTATCCGGGGCTGTCCCTCGATCAGCGGAACAGTGGCGCGATGTTGTCTTATTTTATTGACCGCTTGAGGGTCCGTCAGCACATCGGGCCGGGCTGACCACACGCCCGCGGCCGATCCTGGGCGGTGTGCGCGCCGTCATGGAATGACGGAAAGTCGCCGCACTCGTACGGCCCAACGCGCCAGGTCCGCGCCACGCCTCGCCAGGGCGTCCGCCACCCTCGGCTCCGACGGCGCTCCGACCTCGGGCCCGGCACCGCTCCGCGACCGCCCGGCAGCCGCCGCGACCGGCCCCTCGTCCACGCTCCGCACACTCACGCTGCGTCACCGGCCGGCCGGCGGCGTCCGGGGGTGGTAGGACACCGCTCAGGGTCGTGTCATACCCGAGGAGGACGGAGCCACGCCCTCGATGCGACTCAAGACGGCCCCGGGAACGGGCATCGGGGGTGACGACCAGGGGCAGTCGGGCCGTAAGGATGGAGTAAGTCCCCCAGGCATGGCGTCAACGCCCGCATCGGCATGACCCAGGCACCCGCACCACCCGAACCAGGAGCGTCCCAGTGACCACCACCCCCACCGTTCACCGCGCCACCGCGGTGGCTGCCCGCGCCACGGAGCTGTCGAAGGTCTACGGCGAGGGCGAGACGCAGGTCGTCGCCCTGGACCGGGTGACCGTGGACTTCCCGCAGGGCGAGTTCACCGCGATCATGGGCCCCTCGGGCTCCGGCAAGTCGACGCTGATGCACTGCGTCGCCGGGCTCGACAGCTTCAGCAGCGGCTCGGTGCGGATCGGCGACACCGAGCTGTCCACGCTGAAGGACAAGCAGCTCACCCAGTTGCGCCGGGACAAGATCGGCTTCATCTTCCAGGCGTTCAACCTGCTTCCGACGCTCACCGCGCTGGAGAACATCACCCTGCCGATGGACATCGCGGGCCGTAAGCCGGACGCCGCGTGGCTCCAGAAGGTGATCGACATGGTCGGTCTCTCGGAGCGGCTGAAGCACCGCCCGACCGAGCTCTCCGGCGGTCAGCAGCAGCGCGTCGCCGTGGCCCGCGCCCTGGCCGCCCAGCCCGAGATCATCTTCGGTGACGAGCCGACCGGAAACCTGGACTCCCGCTCCGGCGCCGAGGTGCTGGGCTTCCTGCGCAACTCGGTGCGCGAGCTGGGCCAGACCGTGGTGATGGTGACGCACGACCCGGTGGCCGCCTCCTACGCGGACCGGGTCATCTTCCTCGCGGACGGCGCGGTCGTCGACCAGATGATGCACCCGACCGCCGACGGCGTCCTCGACCGGATGAAGGCGTTCGACGCGAAGGGCCGCACCAGCTGACGCCCGCGGCCGGTCACCGCGACCGGCCGCCGCACGGCTGACGCGTACGGCCGCCGAACCCGGCCCCGTACCCGTGCGCCCCGCCCTCCCCTTCCGGAACCCATCCCAGGACACAGACATGTTCCGTACCGCCCTGCGCAATGTGCTCGCGCACAAGGCCAGGCTGCTGATGACCGTGCTCGCCGTCATGCTCGGCGTAGCGTTCGTCTCCGGCACGCTGGTCTTCACCGACACCCTCGGCAACGCTTTCCGCAACCAGTCCGCCAAGAGCTACGACAACGTCGCCGTCTCCATCGAGACCTACGCCGGCGACGACGAGAAGACCCCCGGCATCGACGACGCCACCCTGGAGAAGATCCGGGGCCTGGACGGCGTGGCCTCCGCCACCGGCCGCGTCGACGGCTTCGCCGGGGTCGCCGACCCCGACGGCAAGCTGATCGGCAACGGCTGGTCCAACACCGGTGCGAACTTCGCCCCCGGCAAGGACGGCAAGGACGCCCAGTACACCTTCGTCGAGGGCTCGGGCCCGGCGAAGAACGGCTCGGTCGCGCTCGACAAGGACACCGCGAGCAAGGGCAAGTACAAGGTCGGCGACCCGGTGCGGGTCGCGACCAACGGCCCGGTGAAGGAGTACACCCTCTCGGGGATCTTCACCACCGAGGACGGCGCGGTCAACGCGGGCGGCAGCCTCGTGCTGTTCGACACCCCGACCGCCCAGAAGCTCTACCTGAAGCCCGGTCTCTTCCAGAACGCCACGGTCAGCGCGGCGGGCGGGGTCTCCGACCAGAAGCTGCTGGACGAGATCGAGCCGCTGCTGCCCGAGGACGCCACCGCGCAGACCGGCAAGGCGCTGGCCGACCAGCAGGCCAAGGACATCGAGTCCGGCCTGACCAGCCTCAACACCATGCTGCTGGCCTTCGCCGGCATCGCGCTCTTCGTCGGCATCTTCCTCATCGCCAACACCTTCACGATGCTGATCGCCCAGCGGACCCGTGAGCTGGCCCTGATGCGGGCCATCGGCGCCACCCGCCGCCAGGTGAAGCGCTCGGTGCTGCTGGAGGCCGCCTTCGTCGGCGTCCTCGCCTCCGTCATCGGCTTCCTCCTCGGTCTCGGCCTCGCCACCGGTCTGCGCTCCGCGATGGGCGTCATGGGCGGCAAGATCCCGGCCGGTCCGCTGGTCGTCTCGCCCACCGCCGTGATCTCCGCCTTCGCGGTCGGCGTCCTGATCACCGTGCTGGCCGCCTGGCTGCCCGCCCGCCGGGCCTCGAAGATCGCCCCGGTCGCCGCGATGAGCAGCGTCCACGCCACCGCCTCCGTCAAGTCCCTCGTCGTACGGAACTCGATCGGCGGCGTGATCACCCTGCTGGGCTCCGCCGGCATCGTCGGCGGTGCCGCGACCGGTGGCACCGGCGGTCGGCAGCTGGTCGCCGCGGGCGCGTTCTTCGCTCTGATCGGCGTCATCATCCTGATCCCGCTGCTCTCCCGCCCGGTGATCGCACTGGTCCGGCCGCTGCTGAAGAAGCTCTTCGGCGTCTCCGGGAAGCTGGCCTCGCAGAACGCGGTCCGCAACCCGCGGCGCACCGGAGCCACCGCCTCCGCGCTGGCCATCGGGCTCACCCTGGTCACCGGCATCTCGGTGCTCGGCGTCACGCTCGGCCAGGCCATCGACAAGATGACCACGGACAACATCAAGGCCGACTACCTGATCTCGATGGCCAGCGGCGACTCGCTCGACGAGTCCGCGCTCACGGCCCTGTCGAAGGCCGACGGCGTCGCCGCGCTCTCCCCGCAGCAGGCGTCCTCGCTCCAGGTCGACGGTAAGTACCACTCGGCCTCCGGCGTCACCCCGGGTGACGTGGAGAAGGTCTTCGCGCTGACGACCGAGTCCGGTTCGCTGGCCTCGCTCAAGGACGGCCAGGTCGCGGTCGGCTCCAAGACCGCGAAGTCGAACGGCTGGAAGACCGGCGACACCCTTCCGGTGACGTTCGAGGACGAGAAGAAGGGCGAGGTGACGATCGGGGCGACGTACAAGCAGAACGAGTTCCTCTCGCCCTTCGTCCTCCCGAAGGAGCTGGCCGACCGGCACAGCGCCTCCACCCGCCCGGAGATCCGCGAGATCTGGATCAAGGCGGACGGCGGCGCGAGCAAGGCCAACGAGCAGTCCATCGTGGACGCGCTCGGCGACAACCCGGCGATGAGCGTCATGGACCGGCAGGACATCCGTGACATGTTCGGCGGCTTCATCAACACCGCCCTGAACATCATGTACGGGCTGCTCGCCATGGCCCTGCTGATCGCGGTCCTCGGGGTCGTCAACACCCTCGCGATGTCGGTGTTCGAGCGGCAGCAGGAGATCGGGATGCTCCGCGCGATCGGCCTCGACCGGGGCCGCGTGAAGCGGATGATCCGTCTGGAGGCCGTCGTCATCTCGGTCTTCGGCGCGGTGATCGGGGTCGGCCTCGGGGTCTTCCTCGGCTGGGCGATCGGCCGGACCCTGTCCTCCGACATCCCCGGCTACGCCCTGGTCATCCCGTGGGACCGGCTCGGCGTCTTCCTGCTCCTGGCCGGCCTGGTGGGCGTCCTCGCCTCGCTGTGGCCCGCCCGCAGCGCCGCGAAGCTCAACATGCTGACGGCGATCAAGACGGAGTAGCCACAGGTCCCGGGTGCGGGACAACAGGGGACGACGAGGGGCCGGTGCACCGCTGGGGAGCGGAGCACCGGCCCCTCGCCCGTGCCGTACGCGTACGGGTCAGGCGTCCGTGTCCGTGTCCTCGGCGGTCTCCGTCCACGCGCGGGCGCGCAGCGGCAGCCGGGAGCCGCCGCCGTCCAGCGGGCGCACCGCGAGGATCTGGTTGACGCCGATCTTGTTGTGCTCGAAGGAGAGCGCCGAGGCCGCCATGTAGAGCCGCCAGACCCGGGCCCGGCCCGGGGAGGTGGCGCGTACCGCCTGCTCCCAGTGCCGCTCCAGGTTGGCCACCCACTGGCGCAGGGTCAGCGCGTAGTGCTCGCGCAGCGCCTCGACGTCCCGGGCCTCGAAGCCGGCCTCCTCCAGGGTGGCCAGGGTGCGGCCGACCGGGGCGAGTTCGCCGTCGGGGAAGACGTAGGCGTCGATGAACGCGTCGATGTGGTACGCGTCCTCGTCCCGTTCGGGGCGGCGGGCGATCTGGTGGTTCAGGAGGCGGCCGCCGGGCTTGAGGAGGGCGTAGAGGTCCTCGGCGTACTCGCGGTAGCGGACCGAGCCGACGTGCTCGGCCATGCCGATGGAGGAGATCGCGTCGTACGGGCCGTCGCGGACGTCCCGGTAGTCCTGGACGCGGATCTCGATCCGGTCGGTCAGGCCCTCCTCGGCGATGCGCTTACGGGCGTGGGCGGCCTGTTCCCGGGAGAGGGTGATGCCGGTGCCCCGGGCCCCGTAGTGGCGGGCGGCGTGGATGGCCATCGAGCCCCAGCCGCAGCCGACGTCCAGGAGCCGGTCGCCCTCCTTCAGGCCGAGCTTGCGGCAGACCAGGTCGAGCTTGTCGCGCTGGGCCTCCTCCAGGGTTCCGCCGTCCTGCCAGTAGGCGCAGGAATAGACCATGGAGGGACCGAGCACCAGGGCGTAGAAGTCGTTGCCGACGTCGTAGTGGTGGCTGATGGCCTCCTTGTCCCGGCGTCTGGTGTGCAGCGGGCCGGTGCGGCGGCGCACCTCCTCGGCGGGCGGGGCGGGCGGCGGCCAGGGCCCGGCGAGGCCGAGGAGGCCGCGGGCGAAGGCGCGGACCTTCGGGTCGCGGACCGGGGGGACGGCGTCCTTGGCGTCGGCGCCGCGGTCCCAGAGCAGCCCGGCGATCCGGTCGAGGACCTCGTACAGATCGCCCTCGACGTCGATCTCCCCGGCCACCCAGGCGCGGGCCAGGCCCAGTTCGCCGGGCTTCCACAGGAGGCGGCGCAGGGCGCGGCGGTGGCGGATCACGAGGGCCGGGGCGTCGGGCGGCCCCGACTCGCTGCCGTCCCAGGCCCGGATCCGGACCGGCAGGGGTTCCGAGAGCAACTCCTCGGCGAGAGCGGTCAGCCGCGACGCGGCGTCTGCCATGGCGCACACCTCCGTGGTGTTTCCCCGACAAGCACAGCAAGCACAAGATCGACGAGCACTGGCAACAGACATGCTCGCAACCCCGCCGCGACACCCCGGGCGCCGTCGCGAGGTACACCTGCGTCAACTCTTCCCGCACACTCCGTCATCCCGCTACCGGGCAACGAACGGGCAAAGTGCGTGTATGCCCCACCCACATCGGCGGGGCCGGGCCACCACCGCCCGCCGGGCCCCGGCCCGGACCCGCGCCCGGGTACGCCGAAGGGGCCGTCCGCACCACGGATGGCGGACGGCCCCTTCGGGCGTCGTACGGAGCGCTCCTCGCGGAGCGGGTCACCGGAGGGTCAGGAGGCCTTGGCCTTCTCGCCCTCGGGCTTGGCGGCGGCCGGAGCCGGGGCCGGCTTGGCGGCCTCGTAGAACTCCTCGCGCGGCGTCTCCATGGCGCCGAGCGAGACGACCTCGCGCTTGAGGAACATCGCCAGCGTCCAGTCGGCGAAGATCCGGATCTTGCGGTTCCAGGTCGGCATGGCCATGCCGTGGTAGCCGCGGTGCATGTACCAGGCGAGACGGCCCTTGAGCTTGATCTTCACCTTGCCCATGACGATCATCGCGACGCCCTTGTGCAGGCCGAGACCGGCGACCGCACCCTTGTTGGCGTGGCTGTACTCCTTCTGCGGGAAGCCCCGCATGCCGGAGATCACGTTGTCGCCGAGGACCTTCGCCTGACGCAGCGCGTGCTGGGCGTTGGGCGGGCACCAGGCGTTCGGGTTGCCGGCGCGGCGGCCGACCATGTCCGGCACCTGGGCGTTGTCGCCCGCGGCCCAGATGTAGTCGGTGCCCTGCACCTGGAGCTTCTCCGAGGTGTCCACGTGGCCGCGGGGGCCGAGCGGCAGGCCGAAGCGGGCCAGCGCCGGGTTCGGCTTCACACCGGCGGTCCACACGATGGTGCTGGAGTCGACCTCCAGGCCGTTCTTCAGGACCACGTGGCCGTCGACGCAGGAGTCCATCGAGGTGGAGAGGTAGATCTCCACACCGCGGCTCTCCAGGTGCTCCTTGCCGTAGGTGCCCAGCTTCGGGCCGACCTCGGGAAGGATCTTGTCGGCGGCGTCGACGAGGATGAAGCGCATGTCCTCGCGCTTCACGCTGGTGTAGTACTTCGCCGCGTCGCGGGCCATGTCCTCGACCTCGCCGATGGTCTCCGCGCCGGCGAAGCCGCCGCCCACGAAGACGAACGTCAGCGCCTTGCGGCGGACGTCCTCGTCGGTCGTGGAGTCGGCCTTGTCCAGCTGCTCCAGGACGTGGTTGCGCAGGCCGATGGCCTCCTCGACGCCCTTCATGCCGATGCCCTGCTCGGCGAGGCCGGGGATCGGGAAGGTGCGGGAGACCGCGCCCATCGCGATGACCAGGTAGTCGAAGGGCAGCTCGTAGGCCTCGCCGACGAGCGGCGCGACCGTGGCGACCTTGCGGTCCTGGTCGATGGTCGTGACACGACCGGTGAGAACCTCAGCCTTGGGCAGCACGCGTCGCAGCGGGACGACGACATGCCGAGGCGAGATGCTGCCGGCGGCAGCTTCGGGGAGGAAGGGCTGGTACGTCATGTACGACCGCGGGTCGACGACCGTGACGGTCGCCTCTCCGTATCGCATCTTCTTCAGAATGCGACGAGCTGCGTACAGGCCTACGTACCCACCGCCTACAACGAGGATCCTGGGACGCTCCGTGGTGCTCATGCCATCGAGTATCCACCCCGCCCCAGGGGGGTGCTCGTGAGCCCCTTCACAAGGATTGACCGACCCTCTGCTACACTTCGCCGCCCGCGTGACCCAGGTCATGGGCACGAAAGGGAACCACGACACCGCGGGAAACGTTGTTCACCGCTTGTGAGCTGGACCTTGGCCCTTCGGGCGGGGTGAAGCACCCCCCTCTTTCACCCGGCCGTAACACCCCGGGAACGCGCCCGCGACGCTCCCCCAGAACCTCGGGAGTGCCCCACAGGGGCGTACGGGGCACGAACTGCGCCCGACAGAGGCCAATTCCTTGTGAAGAAGTTCACGAACTTTCTCGCCGCGTGTCCCGGAAGGGGTCCCCCGAGCGGCCCACCGAAGCCGGTGGGCGGCTCAAAGGTGCAGGTGACGAAGCGATTGAGCGGGGGCGGTCAGACGGCCGCACTCCACGCGATCCCGTCCAGGATGTCGTGTTCGCTCACGACGACCTCGTGGGCTCCCGTCCGCTCCATCACCGCGAGCAGGACGAGCGCCCCGGCGCCGATCACGTCGATCCGGCCCGGGTGCATCACGGGGATCGCGGCGCGCTCCTCGTGCTTCGAGCGCAGCAGGTGCTCGGTGATCGCGCGGACCTGGCCCCGGGAGACCCGGGAGTGGTGGATGGCACCGGAGTCGTACTCCGCCAGCTCCAGCGCGATCCCGGCGACCGTGGTGACGGTGCCCGCGAGGCCGACGAGCGTGCCCGCGCCGGTGAGCGGCACGGTCCTCTCGGCGACGTCGAGGGCGGCGTCGATGTCCGCACGGATCGCGGCGGCGCGCTCGTGGCTCGGCGGGTCCACGACGGCCCCGTCCACGACGAGGTGACGCTCCGTCATCCGTACGCAGCCGATGTCGACGGACCGGGCCGCCTCCACCTCGTCCGAGCCGAGGACGAACTCGGTGGAGCCGCCGCCGATGTCGACGACCAGATACGGCTTCGTCAGACGGTCGCTGCCGGCCAGCTCCTTGGTGGCCCCGTCGAAGGAGAGCTGGGCCTCCTGGTCGCCGGTGATCACCTCGGGCTCGACGCCCAGGATGTCCCGCACCCCGGCCACGAAGTCGGCGCTGTTCTCGGCGTCGCGGGAGGCGGAGGTGGCGACGAAGCGGACCCGTTCCGCGCCCAGCTCCTCGATCACGGCGGCGTACTCACGGCAGGCCGCGAACGTCCGCTCCAGCGCCTCGGGGGCGAGCCGGCCGGTCCGGTCGACGCCCTGGCCGAGGCGGACGATCGTCATCCGCCGGTCCAGCTCGGTGAAGGAGCCGGTGGCGGGGTCCACGTCGGCGACCAGCAGCCGGATGGAGTTGGTGCCGCAGTCGACGGCGGCGACCCGGGTCATGCGCCCTTCCCGTCGGCGGGGCCGTCGAGCGGGCGGAAGGCGAAGTGGCCCTCGTCGCTCTCGTCGACCGTCCAGCCGTCGCCCTCGCCCGTCGGCGCGCACGGCGCGACGCAGGGGCCCTTGGCCCACCACTCGGGCAGCATCGCGATGGCCTCGTCGCCCAGCGGGTTCACGCCGGGCCCGGCTGCCAGCGAGTGGCCCACCAGGACGTGCAGGCACTTCACCCGGTCCGGCATGCCGCCCGCGCTCGGGAAGCCCTCCAGGACCTCGATGGCGTCGCGGCGGGTGATGTAGTCCTCGTGGGCGGCCCGGTAGGCCTTCGCCAGCTCCGGGTCGGTCCCCAGACGGGCCGTCATCTCCTTCATGACCCCGTTGGCCTCCAGCGTGCCGATCGCCGAGGCCGCCCGGGGGCAGGTCAGGTAGTACGTCGTCGGGAACGGCGTGCCGTCCTCCAGACGGGGCTGGGTCTCCACCACGTCCGGGTTGCCGCACGGGCAGCGGTGCGCGATGGCGCGCAGACCGCGCGGCGGGCGGCCGAGCTGCTGCTCGAACGCGGCGATGTCCGCGTCGGTGGGCTGGGTGGACTCGGTCTGCGGAGGGGGCGTTTCCATGCCTGCCTTGGTTCTGCTCGAAGCTCGTAAAGGGGGGTCGCGGGTCGGTCAGCCGCGGTCGTCACGGTCGGCGCTGTCCACGCCGTCCCAGAGGTTGGAGTGCCAGGGACGGTCGCTCGCACCGGGCTCCGACCGACGGTCCTTCGCCGCGTCGGGGTCGGCCACGGTGTAGCCGGTCTCCCCGGGAAGGACGTAATGGAGGTGCTGGCGGGCCAGGCGCATGATGTACGCGTCGTCCTGGAGCCGCGCCTTCTCGTCCCGCAGCTCCTCGGTGCGCCGCTCGGCCTCCTGCGAGAGCCGTTCCTGCTCGGCGATCTCGTCGCGCTGGGAGACGTACTGCCGCATCGGGTAGGCGAGCGCCACCACCAGGGAGCAGACGACCAGCGCCAGGAACGCGGCCCGGCCGGTGAGCCGGGAGCGGCGGGCCTGGCGGCGGTTCTGCGACCGGTACACACGGGCCGCGGTCTGCTCGCCGAGCAGCCGCAGCCTGGTCGCGGTGGAGAACCGGTCACGGTCCTTGCCGGCCATGTCTCCCCGCCTCCCCGTCACATACGTCCGTCCCCGCACACGGTACGGGACCGGGTGCGGGGACGGGCGGAGGCCACCGACTTGGCGCTGCGGGTCAGCCCTTGAAGCGCGGGAAGGCGGAGCGGCCCGCGTACACCGCGGCGTCGTCGAGGATCTCCTCGATGCGCAGCAGCTGGTTGTACTTGGCGACGCGGTCCGAGCGGGCCGGGGCGCCGGTCTTGATCTGGCCGCAGTTCACGGCGACGGCGAGATCGGCGATGGTGACGTCCTCGGTCTCGCCGGAGCGGTGCGACATCATGCACTTGAAGCCGTTGCGCTGGGCCAGCTCGACGGCGTCCAGGGTCTCGGTCAGCGAACCGATCTGGTTGACCTTGACGAGCAGGGCGTTGGCGGAGCCCTCCTCGATGCCACGGGCCAGGCGCTCGGGGTTGGTGACGAAGAGGTCGTCGCCGACGATCTGCACCTTGGCGCCGATGCGGTCGGTGATGACCTTCCAGCCGGCCCAGTCGTCCTCGTACAGCGGGTCCTCGATGGAGACCAGCGGGTACGCGGAGACGAGCTCCTCGTAGTACTCGGTCATCTCGGCGGCCGAGCGGGACTTGCCCTCGAACTCGTAGACGCCGTCCTTGTAGAACTCGGACGCGGCGACGTCGAGCGCGAGCGCGATGTCGCGGCCCGGGACGTAACCCGCCTCCTTGATGGCCTCGACGATGAGGTCCAGGGCGGCGCGGTTGGACTCCAGGTTCGGGGCGAAGCCGCCCTCGTCGCCGAGTCCGGTGGACAGGCCCTTGGTCTTCAGGACCTTCTTCAGCGTGTGGTAGATCTCCGCGCCCCAGCGCAGGGCCTCGGAGAAGGACTCCGCGCCGATCGGGGCGATCATGAACTCCTGGATGTCCACGTTGGAGTCGGCGTGCGACCCGCCGTTCAGGATGTTCATCATCGGAACGGGCAGCAGGTGCGCGTTCGGGCCGCCGAGGTAGCGGAAGAGCGGCAGGTCGGACGCCTCGGAGGCGGCGTGCGCGACGGCCAGCGAGACGCCGAGGATGGCGTTCGCACCGAGCGAGGCCTTGTTCTCGGTGGCGTCCAGGTCGAACATCGCCTGGTCGATGAGGCGCTGCTCGGTGGCGTCGTACCCGACGAGCTCCGGGCCGATCTGCTCGATGACGGCGAGGACGGCCTTCTCGACGCCCTTGCCCTGGTAGCGGTTGGGGTCACCGTCGCGAAGCTCGATGGCCTCGAACGCACCGGTGGAGGCGCCGGACGGAACGGCAGCACGGCCCGTGCTGCCGTCGTCGAGGCCGACCTCGACCTCGACCGTGGGGTTGCCCCGGGAGTCGAGGATTTCCCTGGCTACGACGACGTCGATGGACGGCACGAGGCATCTCCTTCTGGGATCTGACACTGGTTGTGCAGGGTCACTGTGGCCTTGCGACCCGAGCCTATCCGGCCCGGCCGCGTCCGTCGGCCGCCCGCCCGCCTCCTGGGACGAAAAAGGACCCAAGGGCCTGCATATCGGGGCAGAACTCTAGAAATCTACTGAGCGGTAACAACAAGAGGTGAACGCATACGGGCCCCCGGACGCGCGCCGGCCACGAAGAACCCGGCCCGGCGCGCTGGGGGGAAGAGCGCGCCGGGCCGGGAAGCCGTGCGAGGGAGAGTGCCGCCGGACACCCTCCCCCCGGGGAGGAGAGACGGCGATTACTTCAGGTGGAGCTGCTGACCCGGGAAGATCAGGTTCGCGTCCTCGACGATGTCGTCGTTGAGCTTGAAGAGCTTGCTCCAGCCGCCCTTGACGTCTTCCTTCTGAGCGATCTTGCTCAGGGTGTCGCCGGCCTTGACCTTGTACTCGCCGTCGCCCTTCTTGACCTTGTCGCCGGTCGGGGTGGTGACGGTCTTCTTGCTCTCGGCCTTGGGGGCCTCGCGCTGCTCGCTGCGCGTGGTGGGCCGCTCGGCCTCACGCTCGGGCTGCGCCTGCTCGGGCTTGCTCTCGGCCTGGCCGGAGCCGCCGGGGTTCACGCCCGGGTCCACACCGTCGTTGGTGAGGCCGCCGGCACCGGCGCAGGCCCAGGCGCCCGGGCCCTGCAGGTCGAGAAGCTTCTCGGCGGTGGCGATCTGCTGGTCCTTGGAGGCCAGATCGGCGCGCGAGGCGTACTGCGTACCGCCGGCGGCGGCCCAGCTGGACTGCGAGAACTGCAGTCCGCCGTAGTAGCCGTTGCCGGTGTTGATGGACCAGTTGCCGCCGGACTCGCACTGGGCGACGGCGTCCCAGGTCTCGACGGAGGCGGCGGAAGCGTTGGTCGCGCCCATCAGCGGGACGGCGACGGCGGCACCGGTGACACCCGCGAGGGTGGCGATACGGGCGGCCTTGGACGGGCGGCGGTGCTTGCCCTTGCTGTTCAGCAGCATGGAACGAATCTCCTCACCGACGCCTACGAGGTGAGCTGTCGGGTTCGGGCTGATGAGTTGCCCGGCCGTGCGACCTTGCGCACGGCTTCACCCCTAGCCGGTCCCGTACACCCCCTGGAGGGGCTGTGCGGACCCGGCGGCTTACCTGGGTCCCCCGCTCCTGCCTACGGCGCTTACGCGTCTGTTCCCTTCGACCGACGGCAGGATTCGGCGTGACGGTCGACGGGGCCCGCGGTGCGAGCGGCTTAGACCGTAAACACAGGCAACCCCGACATTCAAAGATGGACATAGGGGGCAATCAGCCCGAACTCGCGGCGGCCCGTGGGCCGTTTCCGCAGGTCGGGGGCGATGTGTACGAATGGGCCGGAAGGGGTGCGCGAGTTGAAGCAAAGAGACCCATGTCTCACTTACGCAAAGTGGACATAGGTCTCTTAACTGCCTCTATTTTCGGGGCATTTTCCCGAATTGGTTCAGTTGGCGGCAGGCGCCTCGGCGGACTCCTCGGCAGGCTCTTCGGCACCTTCGGGCGCGGCCTGGTCCAGGCCCAGATCCAGGTTCTGGCCGGGCAGGATCAGGTCCGGGTCTGAGCCCAGGAGGTCCTTGTTGGCCTCGTAGAGACCGGTCCAGCCGTCGGGGAGTTCCTGGGCGTCGGCGATGGCCCAGAGGTTGTCGCCAGGCTGCACCGTGTACGCGCCGCCGGTCGCCGCGCCGCCGTCCCGGGCGTCGCCGTCGCGCGAGGCGTGCCGGCCGGATCCGCGCGGGCCGTCCTCCTGGCCCGCTCCGGCCTCCTCGGGCGCGGGGGTGCCGCGGTGCTTGCCGCCCTTGCCCTTCGAGGGGTCGGTGGCGTCGGGGGCCTCGGAGGAGGGCGGAGTGGAGGGCGTCACCGAGGAGTCGGGGGTTTCGCCGCCCTTCTCCGCGTCAGCGCTGTCACCCTTGTCCGCCGGGTCACCCTTCTCACCCTTGCCGCTCTCGTCACCCTTGCCGGACTCATCGGCTTCACCGGACTTGCCGGATTCATCCGCTTCGTCGGGTGCGTCTGCTTCGTCGGTCGGGGTGGTCGTCGGGTCGGGTGCGGGCGAGGTGCCCGGGTCGACGCCCGGCAGGCTGCCGTCCACCGCGAGACCCGAGATCACCGCACAGCTCGGCCACGCCTTGGGGCCCTGGTCGTCCAGGACCTTCTCGGCGACGGAGATCTGCTGCGACCGGCTGGCGAGGTCGGCGCGGGACGCGAACTCCGTACCGCCGTAGGCCGACCAGGTCTCCTGCGACAACTGGAGCCCGCCGTAGTAGCCGTTGCCGAGGTCGGCGCTCCACATTCCGCCGCTCTCGCACTCCGCGACCCGGTCCCAGGTGGTGGCCTCGGCAGCGGTCGCGCCGCTCGCCCCGAGCAGCGGGATGGCGATGGCCGATCCCGTCACCCCTGCGGCGACGACGATGGCGGGTGCCTGGCGAGGGCGGCGGTGTCTGCCGTTCGCGGAGCCCATGGGTATGCCTTCCGTGCGACTGACAAGCGAGTGACCTGAGCGCCGCGCAGCGGAATTCCGTGCTTGCGTCGGCGCACAAGTGACGCGTGAGCAAGGTGCGACCGACGCGTCGAACCGTGAACCTAGCGGGACTCGAACGTGTGTCACAAGTCGATGCAGCGCAGATCACGTGAAAGTCACAGAGTTGACAGCCTGTCACTTTCTTCGGAACGGATTCCCGGTTCGAACGCGACCGGAAGGGTGCGCAGTCCGCGCATGATGAGCCCGCCGCGCCAGCGCAAATCGGTCGCTTCCTCGGCAAGTCGCAGGTCAGGAAGGCGCTTCAGGAGCGTGGCCAGCGCGGTCTGCCCTTCGAGCCGGGCCAGCGGCGCCCCCAGGCAGTAGTGGATGCCGTGCCCGTAACCGAGGTGCTGATTGTCACTCCGCGCAAGGTCCAGAACGTCCGGATCCGTGAACCGCTCCGGATCCCGGTCGGCGGCCGCGAGCACGACCAGGACAGGGTCCCCGGCGGCGATCTCCTCGCCGCCCAGGGTCAGCGGCTCGGTGGCATACCGCCAGGTCGCCATCTCGACCGGCCCGTCGAACCGGAGGAGTTCCTCGATCCCGGTGGCCAGCAGGCCGCTCTCCCCCGCGTGCAGAGAGGCTTGCAGCGCGGCCCGCTGCTCGGGGTGGCGCAGCAGGGCGTAGGTGCCGTTCCCGATCAGGTTCACGGTCGTCTCGAAGCCGGCGAAGAGGAGGATGAACGCCATCGCGGCCGCCTCGTTCTCCGTGAGGTGCTCGCCGTGGTCGCTGGCCCGGATCAGCCCGGAGATCAGGTCGTCGCCGGGATTCTCCCTTTTACGGTGGATGAGTTCGGCGAGATAGCCGCGCATCTTCTTCACCGACCGGGCGACCCCGCCGCGCGGCCCGCCCCCGTGCCGGATCATCATGCCCGCCCAGTCCCGGAAGTCGTCCTGGTCCTCGCGGGGGACGCCGAGCAGGTCGCAGATGGCGTAGATGGGGAGGGGGAAGGCGAAGTCATGGATCAGATCAGCCTTCCCCTCCTCGATGAAGCCGTCGATGAGCTGGTCCGTCAGCTCCTGCACGCGGGGCGCGAACTCCGCGACCCGGCGCGGGGTGAACGCCTTGGACACGAGCCGGCGCAGCCGGGTGTGGTCCGGCGGGTCGATATTGAGCAGATGCGTCATCAGCTCCGCCTTGCGCTCCCCCGGGATCCCCGTCTTCCCCTTGGCGTGCGGCGACTCGGCGTGGTTGGCGGGGTTCTTGGAGAGCCTCGCGTCGGCGAGCGCCTGCCGGGCATCCCCGTACCGGGTCACGAGCCAGGCCTCGACCCCGCTGGGCAGCGCGGTGCGGTGCACGGGGCGGTGCTCGCGGAGCCAGGCGTAGGCGGGGTAGGGGTCGGTGGCGAACTCCCAGGTGAAGAGTTCGGGGGCGGGGGCCGCCCCCTCGGGGGTGGTGGCGCTGTGGGGGCAGGCCGGGGTGTCGTTCACGCGCCCTCCGCCGCCAGGATCGCGTCCCGGTACGCCCGGGCCGCCGCGCGCAGCGCGGCCTCCGGGTCGGTGCCGTTCGCCTCGGCCTGTACGGCGAGGGCGAGGAGGTCGTAGCCGATGGAGTCGCCGGTGGGGTCTCCCGTGGGCAGGGGGACGTCGAGGGCGGCTGCGCGGACCCGGCTGCCGAGTTTCGCGGCGAGGGCCAGGCCGGGCTGGCCGAGGGGGACGCCTTCGGTGACCGAGGTGCGCTGCTTCTCGATCGCCTTGGTGCGCAGCCAGTGCGCGTGGACGTCCTCGGGGGTCTCGGCGGTCTCGTCGCCGAAGACGTGCGGGTGGCGGTGGATCAGCTTCTCGACGAGGCCGCCCGCGACGTCGTCGATGGCAAAGGGCTCCTCGGGGTCCTCCTCGGCGATGCGCGCGTGGAAGACGACCTGGAGCAGGACGTCGCCCAGCTCCTCGCGGAGTTCGTCCCGGTCGCCGTCCTCGATCGCCTCGACCAGTTCGTACGCCTCCTCGATGGCGTACTTGGCGAGGCCCCGGTGCGTCTTCTGCGAGGTCCAGGGGCAGGCGCGGCGGATCCGGTCCATGACCTGGACCAGGTCGAGGAGGCGGGCGCCGGGGAGGTCGTAGGAGCCGGGGAGCAGTTCCAGGTCCGGCATGGCGACCCGGCCCGAGCCGCCCAGGCGGGCCAGGCCGTCGGTGAGGGGGGCGTTGCCCTCGCCGCCGGTCAGGACGACGACCGTCCGGCCGCCCGCGCAGTCCGCGACCAGTTCGTCCGCGGAGGGCGTGACGTGTTCGACGCGTACGCCCGCCTCGCGGAGGTAGGGCAGCTGCGGCTGGTCCGGGTCAGCGGTGAGGACCCGGTCGGCGGCGTGCAGGGTCTGCCAGGCCGGCCAGGACAGCAGGCCGGGGGCGACCCGGTGGCTGGCGGTGAGCAGGACGATGCGGCCGGGGTCGGCGGGGGTCTCGACGGAGGTGTCGGGGGCTTCGGCGTTCACCCTGCGAACCTACCCCCGGCTCCGCGAGCGGCCGACGGGCCGCCCTGCGCAGCCCGGGCCGGTCAGGCCTCCGTCGGCTGCTCGGGGGTGAACTCGGTGCGCTGGGTGATCCAGGGCGCGCTGTAGTTGCCGAGCTGCATCTTCTGGTCGTCCCAGGTGCCGAAGCGCGGGTTGACGTCGATGTCGAGGGCCTTCGACGCCTTGGTGAGGGCCTCGCCGACGACCTGCTGGCCGGCGGGCGTGCCCAGGTCCGCGCCGAGTGCCCGGGCCAGCTTCGGCAGCTGGACCTCCTGGCGCATGTCGGCGTCGATCTGGTCCGGGGCCACCCAGCGCTGCTGGAGCATCATCGCCTCGAACTGCTCCTCGCCGCCCTGCTGGGCGCGGCTGGCCTGCCGCATCTCCTGGATCTCCTTGCGGGAGACCGTGACCCCCGCGTCCTCGGCGGCGCGGTCGAGGATCCGGCCGAAGATCAGCCCGTGCAGCTTGGCGCGGTTGAGCTGGCCCGACTTGTTCACCAGCTGGGCGGCCTGCGGGGAGCTCTCCTGGGCGGTGCGGACCTCCGCGGCCCGCTCCTGGACCGCCGACACCTCGATCCGCTCGCCGCCCACGACGGCCGCGGCACCGGGGTGGGCCTGGTTGCCGCAGGCAGACAGGAGCGGCGCGGCGACGAGCGTTGCGGCGAGGACGGAGAGCGCGGTGCGACGACGGCGGTGCAAAGGAGCCTCCCGGGGAGAGTTTGTGCATCGGTGCACAAAGCCTTGCGGTGATCGATGTTAGGCAGTGGATGTGGCCTGTGCCACTGATTCGACCAACGATTCGGGAGGAGTTGGGGATGTGGTCCGCGAAGGGCGGTGCTCCGGGGGCCGCTGTCAGCCGCCGCGGACGTCCCGCTGGTGGCTGAGGAGGCGGCGCAGGTCCAGGGGCAGCGGGTGGTGCGGCCCGTAGGTGCGCTCGGCGTCGTACAGCAGCGCCTGGAGCTGGGCCCGGCCCGCGGTGTGGTCGCCGACCGCCAGGAGCAGCTGTCCGATGCGGTGCCGGATGTCGAGGGCGCGGCCGGGGTCGGAGGTGATCGGCCCGTAGGCGTTCTCGTAGTACGGGAGGACCGCGCGGTACTCGACCAGCGCTGCCCCGGCCTCGCCGAGCTGTTCCAGGCACTGGGCCGCGTCGTAACGGAACTGGAGGGCCTGGCTGTCGGCCGGGCCCGCCTCGGCGGTGCGGTCCTCGGCGAGACGGCGCAGTTCGGGCAGGGCGCGGCGGTACTGCCCGTCGTCCATGAGCGTCGCGGCGTACTGCTTGCGCAGGATGCGGACGACCGGTGAGTGCTCGCCGTGCTCGGCCGCGGCGGCCGGGAGGGTGGCGCCGAGGACGTCCACGGCCTGGGTGATCCGGCCCTCGCCGAGCAGCTTCTTCACCTCGTCCACGGCCCGCGCGACGTCCAGCCGGCCGGGCGGCGGGGTGGTGGGGCGGGCGGGGGTGGCCTGGGCCGGGGAGGGGAAGGCGGCCGGGGGCCGGGTGAAGGACGGCGGGCCGCCGAGGGTGGGCCGCGTCGCGGCCAGGACCGGCGGCGGCGCGGCGAAGGTGGCGGGGGCGGGCACGGGGGCCGGGGTGGCGGCCCGGTCCGGCCAGGGGGCGTGCGGCCGCAGGAACGGGCGGGTCGGGTCGAGCGGCCCGGCGGGTGTCCCGTGCTTCGGCAGCAGCGGGGCCAGTTCCTCGTACACCTCCTGGGCGGAGGCGGGCCTGTCCTGCGGGTCCTTGGCGAGCAGCCGCAGGACGAGGGCCTCCAGCGCGACGGGCACCTCGGGGCGCTTCTGCCGGACCGGGACCGGGGCCTCGTAGAGGTGGCGGTGCAGGACGCCCAGCGCGGTGGAGCCGGCGAACGGCACGTCACCGCTGAGGAGTTCGTGCAGGAGGACCCCGAGGGCGTACAGGTCGGTGTACGGGCCGACCGCGCCGCCCATCGCCTGCTCGGGGGCCATGTAGGCCGGGGACCCGATGGGCGAACCGGTGTGGGTGAGGCGGGTGGTGTCGGTGTCGAGGACGGAGGCGACGCCGAGGTCGAGGACGGTGACGGTGCCGTCGGGGCGGACCATCACGTTCCGGGGCTTGAGGTCGCGGTGGACGATCGGCACGGCGTGCACCGCGCAGAGGACCGCGCAGAGCTGGGCGGCGACCGCGACGGCCCACGGCCAGGGGTAGGGGTCCTGCTCGGCCAGATGGTCGGCGAGGTCGGCGCCCTCGACGTACTGCATGACGAGGTAGAGGTCGTCGCCGTCGCTGCCCGCGTCGTGGACGGTGACCAGGCCCGGGTGGTCGACCTGGGCGGTGACCCGGCACTCGCGGACGAACCGGCGGCGCAGTTCGTCGGCCGCGTCGCTGCCGGTGGGCCCGGCGACCCGGTCGGGGCGCAGCAGCTTCACGGCGACGCGGCGGTCCAGGCGCCGGTCGTACGCCGTCCACACCTGGCCCATGCCGCCCTGGCCGAGGATGGCCGCCAGCTCGTAGCGGTCGGCGATGGTCCGCCCGCTCACCGGCCCTCGCCGTCCCTGCTGTCCCTGTTCTCCTTGCGGAGGTAGTCGCTCAGCTCGTCCAGCTCGGCGCGGACCTGGTCGAGGCGCTGGGGCGCGGGCGTGGGGGTGGGCGGGGTGGTCGGCGCGGTGTACGGGTTGGGCTGCTGGTGCTGCTGGTGCTGGTGCTGCTGGTGCTGCTGAGGTTGGGGCTGCTGGTGCTGTTGGTGCGGAGCGACGTGCTGTTGCTGGTACGGGAGCGGGGGCGCCGGGTGCCCGGGCGTGCCGTACGGGGCCGGGGCGCCGAGGGTGTTGTAGTGCCGTATCTCCGCGTACAGGTAGTACGTGATCACCCCGGCCAGCAGACCGAGGATCCAGAGCATCATGAACAGCGCGGCCGCGTCCGACATCTGGTCGGGGTCGTCCGGGGTGGCCATGATGAAGGCGAACAGCCCGATGTTGAGGGCGATCACGACCACCAGCAGGAACCAGTCGCGCGGCCTGCGGGTGACGATCGCGAGCCGCAGCATCGGCGCCCAGCCCAGCAGGCCGCAGCTCAGCACGGTCAGCGCCACGAGGATCACGCGCACCGTCGTGAGCGTCGCCGGGGACGGCCGCGATGTCGTCGGCTGCTGCGGCATGGGGCCGTAGCCGTGCATGTGCTGCTCCTGGGAGGCGTATGTCGGACGTGTGGGGTGAGCGTATACACCTCCCCCGACCGGCTGTCCCCGGTTGCCCCCAAGGTTGTCCGCACCGTTGTGTACGGCGGTCGTCCCCGGCCGGCCGCCGCGGCCGGGGGGCCCGGCGCGGTCACCTCATCCGGGCGTGACGGTGCCGTCCGTCAGGCCGTCGCACATCCCCTGGACCAGCCGGGCGGCGGTGGACGAGTAACTGTTCACGAGGGGGTTCCGCGGCCGAAGTCGACCTCGGCCGCGGGCAGGACGCGCACCCGGCGCCCCGGGAAACGGAGGTTCCGGTAGATCTCGTTGTGGTGCGCGACGGACACCTCCGGTGCGGCGTACCGGCCGGAGGCGGCGGGCCGGACGGACGTGGTGTGCCCGTCCGCGGCGAGCACCACGTCGTACCCCCGGCTCAACGCCTGCCGGGCCGTGGATTCGACGCAGATCTCGGTGGCGAACCCGGTGCCGACGACCTCGGTCACCCCTCGGGCGCGCAGGACGGCGTCCAGCTCCGTGCCGAGGAAGCTGTCGGGGGCGGCCTTGGGTACGACGGTGTCCCCGGCGACGGGGGCCAGTTCGGGCACGATCCGCCACCCGTCGGTCCCCGGTTCCAGCTCCTCGTCCTGCTGCTGCGCGAACACCACCGGGGCCCCGGCCGCCCTGGCCCGCGCCTGGAGACCGGCGACGGCCGCGACGGTGGCGGACGCGCGGTGCGCGATCGCGACGAGGGTGTTCTGCATGTCGATGACGAGGAGGGCGGGGGCGGGCGGCGTCCCGGAAGCGGGGTCCACCGTCACAGCCGGTGCCGTACCCATACGTTGGGCTCGACGTACACCGCGTACCCGTGGGCGAGCGCGCAGTGAACCGGGACGAGCGCCCCCGGCACCTCCACCGGACCGTCCGTGTCGAACGGAAGACCGGTCCATTCCCGCCACTGCGCGAGCGAACCGCTCACCGTCATCGACACGGTGGCAACCGAGTCGACCGTCCCGCCCGCCCGGGCGTGGACCCGCAGCCAGGGGTCCTCGGGCAGCCCGTCATCGGCCCGGGTCAGCCGGGCGTACTGCTCCATCGGCAGGCCGGACTGAAGGTGCTTGCCACTCGGCCGCACCGGGGCGACGACCTCCCGGAAGCCGTGCCGCCGCGCGTTGTCCCGCATCGCGGCGAGCATCCGGCCCGATATGCCCTTGCCCTGGTGGCCGGTGGCCACCGTGATCTCGATCGCGCCGACCGTGTCGGGCCTGCGCCCGCGCCGCAGGTCGGCGAAGGCCCACAGCAGCATCCGGTCCCAGCCGCCGACGGGCAGTTCACCGCGACCGGGCGCGTCCAGCACGAAGGGCACGCTGTAGGCGCGGGCGACCACGGCACCCTCGGAGTCGGTGGCGACCAGCACGTACTGGGGGAACTCGACGGCGATCCGGGCGAAGTTGGCCCAGCCGACGATGTCCTCCAGCACGAACTCCGGCCAGGTGTCCGGCATTTCGTCCAGGGCACCGGCGAGCTCGGGACGCTCGGCGAGGGTGGTGATGTTCAGCTCCATACGCGCGACCTTAGGCAGCCGGCACCGCTCCGACCAGCGAATATCGGCGTGGGCCGCCGCGCTCCGGAGGCGGCGGACGGCCCCGGCTACCCTCTCGCCGCATGACGAGAACACCACCACCGGTCTCCCCCGTACGTATCCGCCCCTGCCTGGCCGCGGACCTCGACGTGCTGGAGCGGCACATGCCCTCGCCCGGCCGGACCCGGCGGCACGCGGCCCGGTTCGAACGTCAGGAGCAGGGGCTCACCGCCTTCCTGACCGCCTGGGCCGACGACGTACCCGTGGGAACGGCGCAGATCCTGTGGCAGGGCTGCGCGGCCCCGGAAGTACAGGCCCGCTTCCCCGGCTGCCCCGAGCTGAACGGGCTCGGGATCTGGCCACCGGAGCTGCGGTCCCGGGGCATCGGCACGGCGTTGATCCGGGCGGTGGAGGAGCGGGTCCGGGCCGCCGGCCACCCCCTGATCGGCCTGGGGGTGGACGACGACAACCACGGGGCGGCCGCGCTCTACCTGCGGATCGGCTACCGGGAGACCGGCTGCCGCTACCTGGACCGGTACGCGTATCTCGACGACGACGGCGTCCGGCACGAGGTCGCGGACCCGGCCCGCTTCCTGGTCAAGGAGCTGGCCGGACGCGCTTCCGGGCCGACGTGATCCGGCCGGAACCGTGAGGTGTGCATGCCGCGTCCCCACCCGTGACTTTCCACCCCGCGCGCCACCCGGGCGTCACCCGTCGAGGCCCCGTCGAGGAGCAGAACCATGACCCAGCCCGGCAGTACGCCGAACCGCCCCCGGAGAGGCGCCGGATGCCTGCAGAGCCTGCTGGTGCTCGCGGTGATCCTCGGCCTGGGCTACGGCGCGTCCAAGATCTTCGGTGACGAGTCGCCGAAGTCGAAGGGGTCGTCCTCGTCGTCCTCCTCGTCCGCCTCGGACGGCAAGGGCGGATCGTGGGCGATCGGTGACTGCGGGGGCCCGGACCCGGAGAACAAGCCGGACGGCTACCGCGCCTTCGACTGCGACGAGGCGGGCGCGACCTTCAAGGCCCTGAAGATCGAGGACGCGAGCTTCCTGCCCAACGCGATCCAGTGCCCGGCCGGAACGGACCTGATCATCCAGGTCTCCCGGGTCTTCGGCTCCGGCGACGACAAGAAGGGCGGCGGCATCCCGACCAACACCGTCTGCGGCCGGAACCTGACGGGCGACCACCCCGGCGACGCGGGCGCCGGCGGCGGCCAGCTCGTCGAGGGCGACTGCATCTCGGTGACGGCCAAGGAGATCGCCTGCGCCTCGGCCGGGGCGAACGACTTCAAGGTCCTCGGCCTCGTCAAGGAGAAGGCGGAGTGCCCGGCGGCGACCACGGAGCCGATGGAGCTGATGATGGCGATGGGCCGTCCGTACGACGTCATCTGCGGCGGCAAGGTCTGATCGGGCGCTTCCGGGGCCCGCTCAGCCGCCGCACTGGGTGAGCATGGCCCGCTTGTCGGCCGTCGTGACCGGGAGTTCGTATTTCAGCGAGACCTGGGCGAACCGCACCGCGTAGGAGCAGCGGACCGGCTTGTACGGCGGCAGCCAGGAGGCGGGGCCGGAGTCACGCTTGGCGTTGTTGGCGGGGCCGTCCACCGGGATCAGGTTGAGCGGGTCGTTGGCGATCTGCTCGCGCTTGGACTCGTTCCAGCGGGCGGCGCCCATCTGCCAGTTGTAGGACAGCGGCATCACATGGTCGATCTGCACCTTGGTCGCCTGCTGTTTGCGCCAGTCGATGGTCTCGCCGGTGTAGGGGTCCTGGAGCGTCATCGCCATGACGACGCAGTCGGAGCCCGCCTTGTGCTCGATGCCCTTGCCGTCGCGGGCGAGCAGGTCGTTGCGGGTGTCGCAGCCGTTGCGGGCGAGCGGGATGCCGTCGACGCCGTCCTTCCAGGCGTAGCCGAACTTGTCCCGCTCGTAGCCGGTCTTCGGGCCGCGCCCCTTGGTGGCCACCTTCTCGATGAGCTGCCGGGCGGCGGCCCGGTCGGTGTCGCTGGTGAGGGGCGCCAGGCCCGGCTTCGTACCGTCCGGGTTGTCGAGCGGGCTGGCGCCGAAGCCCTCGGCGGACTGCGCGCCGCCGTTGGTCCCGCCGCTCGTGCCACCGCCGTCGGCGGAGAGCTCGTCGGGGTCGCAGCCCGCCAGGGCGAGCACGACGAGGGCGCCGACGGCGGGCAGGGCCGCTGCTCGGTGCGTACGGCGGCGGTGCGTACGGGGAGCTGTCACGGGGAGCCGTCCTGAAGGTGAGGGGAGCGGGCGCTGAGGATCCTATGGGCGCCTTCCCCGTCGGAGTGGCTTCCATGACTGCAAGGCCTCTGGAACACGTCGACTGCAAGGTCTCCGGAACACGTCTCCTGCAAGGCCTCTAGAACACGTCGCCCAGGGTCTCCAGGAGACGGGCGATGTTCGCCTCGTCGCGGCGGTAGTAGGTCCACTTGCCCCGCCGCGTGGCGACCACCAGCCCCGCCTGCCGCAGTGTCGCCAGGTACTGCGAGGTGGTCGACTGTCCGAGCCCCGCACGCTGCTGGATGTCGCTCACGCAGACGCCGATCTCGACGTCGGCGGGCTCCTGCCCCGGGAAGCTCATCGGGTCCTTGAGCCACACCAGCATCTGGCGGCGGGCCGGGTTGGACAGGGCCCGGAACACCGCCAGCAACTCCGTCTCCGAGAACACCAGGCGATCGTAACCCAATCACATATTGGCAATTCGCGATATGACGATATACTGTTGCGGCATGTCGACTTCGATGCGTGTGATGGAACTCGTCCACTTCGGCGACGCGGACACCACGTTCGCCGCCCGGGAGCTGCCGAGGCCCGCTCCGGGCCCCGGCCAGGTGCTGGTGCGTGTGCAGGCCACGTCCGTGAACCCTCTCGACCTGCAGACCCGGCGTGGCGACTACCGCGACGAGGTGGCTCTGCCGGCGGTGATCGGCAACGACGTGTCTGGCGTAGTCGTCGGGGCCGGCCCCGGGGCGGACGACTTCCGGCCGGGCGACGAGGTCTGGTATCTGGCGCCGGTGTTCGCCGGGCAGGGGACGTACGCCGAGTTCCACGTGGTCGACCAGGCCCTGGTCGCCCGCAAGCCCGAGGGGCTGTCGCACGTCGAGGCCGCCGGTCTCGCGCTCGTGGGCGTGACGGCGTGGGAGGCGCTGGTGGAACGAGCCGGGGTGCAGGCCGGGGAACGGGTCCTGGTGCACGGCGGAGCGGGTGGGGTCGGCTCGGCCGCCATCCAGGTCGCCCACGCGCTGGGCGCGGAGGTGGTGACCACCGCGCGGGCGAAGGACCACGAGTTCGTCACCGGTCTGGGAGCCGACACCGTGATCGACTTCTCGGCCGGTGACTATGTTCCGCGGGTCCGTGAGCTGGGTGGGGTGAACGTCGTGCTGGACACGGTGGGCAGGGACACCCTCACCCGCAGCCCGGAGGTCCTCGCCGACCGGGGCCGCGTGGTGTCCATCGTGGACACCCCCGAGCCACAGAACCTGCTCGCCGCGTGGGGGGTGAACGCGACCTACCACTTCCTCTTCGTCAGCCCCGGCCGGGCGAAGCTCGACGCCCTCAGCCGGCTGATCGACCGGGGCGAACTCCGGCCGGACATCGGTGCGGTGCTCCCGCTGGCCGACATCGCGGAGGCGCACACGCTGCTGGAGGGCGGTTCCGCCGGCGAGGGCCGCCGACGCCCCCGCGGCAAGATCGCCATCGCCGTCGGGCCCGAGCTCGGATGAGCCACGCCCGAGCCCCCCTCCCCCGGCCTCGGGGGGCTCGCCCTTTACGGGACGCGGGTCACACCTTCCCGATGCCGAGGGTGTTCTCGGACGGCAGCAGCCCCGAACCGACGGCCTCCAGCCACGGCTCCCCCAGCAGCTCCACCAGCCGCTCGCGCCCCGGCGCCCCCAACGCCCGCCAGGGCGCGGCGGCCTCCTCGTCGGTGCGCAGCTCCACCTTCGCGCGGAGCTCGCGTCCCGCGTCCGTGGCCGCGCCGTCCGCCGCCAGCAACCCGCGCTCCTGGAGCCGCAGCCGGGCAGCGCCCCACTCCTCCGCGCCCCACCCCCGGCTCGCGAACACCTCGGCGGGGGCCGCGCCGACCGCCGCGAAGGAGACCAGCGACTCGACCGGGTCGAGGCCGGCTCCGGTCAGGGCGGCGATGTGCCCGTCGCCCCGGTGTTCACGCAGGACGGTCGCCGCCTGCCAGAGCGTCAAGTGCGGGGCGTCGGGCCAGGGCAGGGCGGAATTGGCCACTCCGAGGCCACCGGGGACCCCTGGGGCCGCCGCCTCCGCCGCACGGCGGGCCAGGGCGGCGGCCTCGGCGAATCCCGCCCCCTCCACCCGGTCGCCGAACAGCGCCCGGTAGGTCCGGTCGACCGCCCGCAGCCGGGCCGCGAGCACGGCGTCCGGGTCGGCGACCGCCCAGCCGGCCGGGACATGGCGGTTCACCACCCTCGGGGCGAAGCTGTGGAACGTCCGCACCACCTCGTCCGCGCCCGCCGCCCCCAGCGGAGCCGCCCGCCAGGCGAAGTAGCTCGCCCAGCGCTCCTCGGTGTCGTACCCCAGCGCGGCGGCCTCCTCGAAGGCCGCGGGGGCGTAGTACAGGACGGCGTGCAGGGGCTCCATGAGGTGCCACATCTGCCGCACGCGCGCCGGTTCTCCGGTCATGATCTCCGCCTCTCCCGGACTCCCCGGACGGGAATCACACATCTAGCCAATGCCTAGATCTAACCTCCAGCATGGTCCGCACCGCCGGAACTTGTCAATGCCTAGATGCCGGGTAGGGTGCTGCCCATGACCAGCGAACGTGAGCGCACCTACCACCACGGCGATCTGCGGCGCGCCATCCTGACCGCCGCCCTCGACGTCATCGCGACCGAGGGCCCCGCCGCCCTGAGCCTGCGCGACCTGGCCCGCCGGGCCGGCGTCTCGCACGCCGCGCCCGCGCACCACTTCAAGGACCGCACGGGCCTGCTGACCGCCGTGGCCGCCGAGGGGTACGCCCTGTTCGCCGACGCGCTGGCCGGGGCGCCGGATCTACGGGAGCGGGGCGTGGCGTACGTACGGTTCGCGGCGACGCACCCCGCGCACTTCCAGGTGATGTTCCAGCCGGACCTGCACCGCGCCGACGACCCGGACCTGCTGGCCGCCCGCGCCCGGGCGACCGAGGCGTTGCGCTCCGGCGTGGCGGGCCTCCCCCCGGCCGGCCGGGGGGAGGACGACCGGCTCACAGGGGTGGCCGCGTGGTCGCTGGCCCACGGCTTCGCGACGCTGCTGCTCACCGGCAACCTGGCGGACGCGATGGAGGGCCGGGACCCGGAGGAGGCGTTCCGGTCGCTCACCGCGTTGGTCTTCGCGCCGGAGGACGATCGCGGCCGCTGACAGGCACGGCCCAGGCTGCCCCGCTGGCGTTTCCTGAGCGAGGAACGAGCTTCCGCGGCCTAGGCGTCCGCGAACCAGGAACGGCCCTCGGCCCAGCGGGCCACCCATCCCGCGAAACCGGGCGTGCCCGGCATCACGAGCGTGCCCGGCCGGGTGCCGAACGGTATCGCGCCGAACTCATCGATCAGCCAGACGTGACCGCGTTGCGGGCCCGTGGTGATCAGGTGCCAGTACATGCCGCAACCGTCCGTACCCAGCAGCAGGGAGCCGTGGTCGTACACCGCTTCCACCCGGGTGTCGAACTCCTCGTCCGACAGCTCCTCCCCGCCCGCGTCCTCTTCCTCTCCCCCTTCCCACTGCCATGTCTCCGTGAGCGGAAAAGGCTGGGCGAGCAGGCGCTCGGCGCGGCCATCACCCCAGTCCGAGGGCGCTTGCGCCAGGGGCAGCAGACCGTAGTCGGGCGGTCCCGCGCGCAGTCCGTCGCTGATCTCCGCCACGCAGGTGCGGTACGGCTCCGGGAGCACGATGCCGTGTTGCGCCTCGAACGACCGCACCGCCTCCCAACCGGCCGGCGGTGCCGCATCGGCGTGGGACGCGAAGATCTCGCGGAGGGCGGCCGCCTCCGACGGGGCGCAGGTTTCCGTGTTCATGCCGGTCATCATCCAGGACAGGGGAGAGGCGGCGTCCCGTACCTGCGGCCGGGGCACATCGGGCCCCGCCGGGTGAGCAAACCCGGCGGGGCCCGGTCGTTCGCGAGCCCTGGGGAGCTTAGGCCCCCGGGGCTCGGCCGTTCGCAGAGCTCCTGGGACCTACGACCCCAGGATCGTCGTCAGGAACTCCCCCGTCCACGCCAGCAGTTCGCGGCCGATGACCGGCTTGCCGCCGATCTTGCCCGTCGTCGGGCGCGGGACCAGGATCTGGTGGGCGGCCGGCTTGATGACCGTCTTGGGGTGCAGGCGCTTCAGGCGCAGTTCCTGGGACTCGCGCAGTTCCACCGGGGCGAAGCGGATGTTGGAGCCCTGGAGGACGACCTCGCCGACTCCGCAGGCGCGGGCCAGCATGCGCAGGCCCGCCACCAGGAGGAGGTTCTCGACCGGTTCGGGCAACGGGCCGTAGCGGTCGGTGAGTTCCTCGCGGACCGCGCGGATGTCGTCCTCCGAGGAGGCCGAGGCGATCGCGCGGTACGCCTGGAGGCGCAGGCGCTCGCCGGGGGCGTAGTCGTGCGGGACGTGCGCGTCGACCGGGAGCTCGATCTTGACCTCCAGCGGGGGCTCCTCCTGCTCGCCGCCCTCCATCTGGGCCCGGTAGTCGGCGACGGCCTCGCCGACCATGCGGACGTACAGGTCGAAGCCGACGCCCGCGATGTGGCCGGACTGCTCGCCGCCGAGCAGGTTGCCCGCGCCGCGGATCTCCAGGTCCTTCATCGCCACGTACATGCCCGCGCCCATCTCCGTGTGCTGGGCGATCGTGGCCAGGCGCTCGTGGGCCGTCTCGGTCAGGGGCTTCTCGGGCGGGTAGAGGAAGTAGGCGTAGCCACGGTCGCGGCCCCGGCCCACCCGGCCGCGCAGCTGGTGGAGTTGGGAGAGGCCGAAGTTGTCGCCGCGCTCCACGATCAGGGTGTTGGCGTTGGAGATGTCGATGCCGGACTCGACGATCGTCGTGGAGACCAGGACGTCGAACTTCTTCTCCCAGAAATCCACCACCACCTGTTCCAGGGCCTGTTCGGACATCTGGCCGTGTGCTGTCGCGATGCGCGCCTCGGGGACGATCTCGCGGAGGCGGGCGGCCGCCCGGTCGATGGACTCGACCCGGTTGTGGATGTAGAAGACCTGCCCCTCGCGCAGCAGTTCACGGCGGATCGCCGCGCCGATCTGCTTCTCCTCGTACGGGCCGACGAAGGTGAGGACCGGGTGGCGCTCCTCCGGCGGGGTGGTGATCGTGGACATCTCGCGGATGCCGGTGACCGCCATTTCGAGCGTACGGGGAATGGGCGTCGCGGACATCGTGAGGACGTCGACGTTGGCGCGGAGCTTCTTCAGCTGCTCCTTGTGCTCGACGCCGAACCGCTGCTCCTCGTCCACGATGACCAGGCCGAGGTCCTTGAACTTCGTCTCGGAGGAGAACAGGCGGTGCGTGCCGATGACCAGGTCGACCGCGCCGTCCTTCAGGCCTTCCAGGGTTGCCTTGGATTCTGATTCCGACTGGAAGCGGCTCAGGGCGCGGACGTTGACCGGGAATTGGGAGTACCGCTCGGTGAACGTGCCGTAGTGCTGCTGGACGAGGAGCGTCGTGGGGACCAGGACCGCCACCTGCTTGCCGTCCTGGACCGCCTTGAACGCCGCCCGGACCGCGATCTCCGTCTTGCCGTAGCCGACGTCGCCGCAGATCAGCCGGTCCATCGGGACCGTCTTCTCCATGTCCTCCTTGACCTCGGCGATCGTGGAGAGCTGGTCGGGCGTCTCCGCGTACGGGAAGGCGTCCTCCAGCTCCCGCTGCCACGGGGTGTCCGCGCCGAAGGCGTGGCCGGGGGCCGCCATGCGCGCGCTGTACAGCTTGATCAGGTCGGCGGCGATCTCCTTGACCGCCTTCTTCGCCCGCTGCTTCGTCTTCGTCCAGTCCGCGCCGCCGAGCCGGTGCAGCGTCGGGGCCTCGCCGCCGACGTACTTGGTGACCTGCTCCAGCTGGTCGGTCGGGATGTAGAGGCGGTCGCCGGGCTGGCCCCGCTTGGCCGGGGCGTACTCGACGAGCAGATACTCGCGGGTCGCGCCCTGGACCGTGCGCTGCACCATCTCCACGTACCGGCCGACACCGTGCTGCTCGTGGACGATGTAGTCGCCGACCTCCAGCGTCAGCGGGTCGATCGTCTTCCTGCGGCGGGCCGGCATCCGGCCCAGGTCCTTGGTGGCCGTGCGCTGGCCGGTCAGGTCGGTCTCGGTGAGCACCGCCAGCTTCAGCGCCGGGTCGACGAAGCCCTGCTCGATCGCCCCGCAGGAGACGTGGACCAGGGACGGGGTGATCTCCGTCAGGTCCGCGTCGAGGCGGGCCGGGATGCCCTCGCCGCTCAGCACCTCGACCGTACGGGAGGCGAGCCCCTGGCCCTCCGTGACGTACACCGTGCGCCAGCCGTCGGCCAGCCAGCCCTTGGTGTCGGCGAGCGCCCGGGCGGTGTCGCCCCGGTACGCCTCGGGGGCGTGCATGGAGAGCTGGAGGGTGTCGTCGTCGTGGTCGGCGGCGTCGGCCGCGAACGGCGAGACCGTCCACCACATCATGCCCAGCTCGCGGGCCCGGTCCCGGACGTCCGCGATGCCCCACAGGGAGGCCGCGCCCACGTCGATCGGGGCCTCGCCGCCGCCCGCGCTCGCCGCCCACGACGCCTGGAGGAACTCCTGGCTGGTGGCGACCAGGTCGGCCGCCCGCGTCCGCACCCGCTCCGGGTCGCAGACGATCGTCATCGCGTCCTTCGGCAGGACGTCGAGCAGCAGCTCCATGTCGTCGACGAGGACCGGGGCCAGCGACTCCATGCCCTCGACCGCGATGCCCTCCGCGATCTTGCCGAGCAGTTCGCCCAGCTCCGGGTGGGCCTCGGCGAGCGCGGCGGCCCGCTCGCGGACCTGGTCGGTCAGCAGCAGCTCGCGGCAGGGCGGGGCCCACAGCCCGTGCGCGGCGACCTCCAGCGACCGCTGGTCGGCGATCTTGAAGTAGCGGATCTCCTCGACCTCGTCGCCCCAGAACTCCACCCGGAGGGGGTGCTCCTCGGTCGGCGGGAAGACGTCCAGGATCCCGCCGCGTACGGCGAACTCACCGCGCTTCTCGACCAGTTCCACCCGGGAGTACGCGGCGGCCGCCAGCGCGTCCACCACCTCCCCCAGGTCCGCGCTCTGTCCGCCCGAAAGGCTCACCGGCTCCAGGTCGCCGAGCCCCTTGACCTGCGGCTGGAGCACGGAGCGGATCGGGGCGACGACGACCGAGACCGGGCCGGTCTCCGGGTCGTCCGCGCGGGGGTGCGCCAGGCGGCGCAGCACGGCGAGGCGGCGGCCCACGGTGTCCGAGCGGGGCGAGAGCCGCTCGTGCGGCAGGGTCTCCCACGAGGGGTACTCCGCGACCCTGTCCGGCGGCAGCAGCGTGCGCAGGGCCGCGGCCAGGTCCTCGGCCTCGCGGCCCGTGGCGGTGACGGCCAGCACGGTCCGGCCGGTCTGCCGGGCCAGCGCGGCCAGGGCGAACGGGCGCGCGCCGGGCGGGCCGACCAGGTCGACATGGGCCCGGTGCCCGTCCCCGGCGGCCTTCACCGCCTCGGCGAGCGCCGGGTCCGTAACGACGACATCCAGCAGACCGTGCAGGCTCATGAAGTTTCCGTCCGGGATCAGATCAGCGGTGGCTCGGTCGTTGCCGGCTGCCGGCCGGGCAACGCGAAGGACCCGACACGTGGGACGCGCCGGGGGTTCCAGGTTACGACCCGGGGGTGACAGCCGCGCCCGCAACCGGCCGGGAGGCCCCGGCCGCCCGTCGTGCCGGGCCCGCCGCTCGTCGACGGTCGCGCACCGTTCATCTCCGTATCGCACACAGTTGTGCCGGGGATCCTCACAGGAGTGAGCGCAGCGTCTAGTCTTTGCCCGACCCTTGCACATCAGGGTGTTCCGAGAGCGTCACACAGGCAGTACCGAGCACGGGTGGAGCGAGCAGCGGCCCGGGGCGGGCGGCGCGGGGCGGTCCCCCTCGGTGCACGGCCCCGCGGCATCAGCCATCGGGGGCGTACGTGGGCGAGAACGAGATGTCTGTCTTCGGGGTCCCGGAGGCCGAGGAAGAGATCTACCGGCACTTCCTGCGCAACCCCGGAACCCGCACCGACGACCTCCACCTCCTGCTGCACTCCCGGCCGGGCGAGACCCGGGCCCGGATCGCCCGGCTCCAGAAGCTGGGGCTGCTGCACACCGAGGACGCGGAGCGGCGGATCTTCCCGGCGGACCCCGAGGTGGCGCTCGCCCGGCTGGTGGACGTCCGGCTGGCCGCGCTCCATCAGGAGCTGCAGCGCGTCACCCGGTCGCGGCACGTCATTGATGGTCTACGCGCGGAGCAGGGGGCCCGTTCACCCCATCCGCAGGGCATCGAGCAGCTGGAGGGGCTCGCCCAGATCCGTAACCGGATCGACGACCTCGCGTTCTTCGCCCGGGACGAGATCCTGTCCGTGGAGCCGTACGCCCGGCTGTCGGCGGAGAACATCGCCCGGTCCCGCCCGCTGGACCTGCGCTGCCTGCGGCGCGGGGTGCGGATCCGCAACGTCGTCTCCAGCACGGCGCTCCAGGACCCGCCGACCGCCGCCTATCTGCGGGAGCTGGCCGAGCACGGGGCGGCGATCCGGGTGACGCCGGACACCACGGAGCGGCTGCTCGTCTACGACCGCCGGGCGGCGCTCGTCCCGCTGGACCCGCGCGACACCGCGCGGGGTGCGCTCCTGGCCCATCGCAGCGGCCTGGTCTCCAACATCATCTCCCTGTTCGAACGGATCTGGGACCAGGCCGACGACCTGTCCCGGGCCGTCGGCGGCGCGGAGAGCGGTGAGGGCGCGGCCGCCCCCCGGCCCTCCGGCATCGAGCGCCGCGTGCTGGTGTCGATGTGCACGGTGGGCAAGGACGAGGCGGGCGCGCGGGAGCTGGGGGTGTCGGTGCGGACCTACCGGCGGCATGTCGCCGACCTGATGCAGACGCTCGGCGCGGCGAGCCGGGCGCAGGCCGCGCTGCTGGCCCGCGAACGCGGCTGGATCTGACCGCCGGGGGCTCCTGGGCCCGGTGGGCCCGGCCCCTGATCGGCTGGACACCCCCTACGCCTGCGGCTCCTCCGCCCAGCCGCGCAGGGCCGTGTCCGCCAGGACGCGGGACACCGCCCGCCGCACCGCCGACGCGTCCGTCGCCCCGGCCAGCTCGAACCGCAGCACCACCCGGTCCTGCCCCACCTCGGGGTGGCAGGCCCAGTGCCCCGGGAGCAGTCCCAGCAGCCGTACGACGGTGGTCCACCCGGTCGGGGCCGCGCGGTCGTGGCGTACGACGACGACGTCGGTGACCCCGGCCCGGGTCGTCCGGGCGGTCCGGGCGGTCCGGCGAGCCGTCATGACGCCGTCCCCCGGCCCCCGGCGGCCGCCCGCTCCAGCACCTGCCGGGCCGCCGTCGCCAGGGCGGTGATGCCGACGGGCAGGGCGGCCCTGACGTCGGGGGCGAAGCCGGGTGCGTGGTTGGGCGGTACGGGCTCACCTCCGGCGCGGGCCGCCCGCCAGGGGCCGGCTCCGGTGGTCCCGAGCATCCAGTACGCGGCCGGGACCCCGCCCGCCGCGAAGTGCGGGAAGTCCTCGGTGGCCGCCGACCCGGCGAGGTCCAGCACCCGGGCGGGGCC
The DNA here is from genome assembly GCF_000261345.2 of Streptomyces globisporus C-1027. NCBI lineage: Bacteria > Bacillati > Actinomycetota > Actinomycetes > Kitasatosporales > Streptomycetaceae > Streptomyces > Streptomyces globisporus. The sequence goes on from NZ_CP013738.1 coordinate 3,131,302, forward strand.
CAGGAGCGCCTCGTGGACCCGGCGCACCCGGGCCGTGAGCGCCGGGTCGGGGCACAGGGCGGGCGAGCGGGCGGTGACGGTGAACGCGGGTGGGCGTGGGGCTCCGGAGGCGGCGGCCTCGGCCCGGACGGCCCGTTCGGCGGCGGCCACCAGCCGGTCGAGCGCCGGTTCCGTGAACGCCCGGATGGTGAGGGAGAGTTCGGCGTGGTCGGGGGTGATGTTGCCGCGCTCGCCGGCCCGTACCGAGCCCACGGTGAGCACGGCCTGTTCGGCGGGCACGGTCTCCTCGGCCACCACGGTGCGCAGCCGCAGCACGGTGGCGGCGGCCATCAGGACCGGGTCGAGGTTGAGGTGCGGGGTGGCCGCGTGCCCTCCCCGGCCGTGCAGGACCGCCTCGACGGCGATGCTGCCCGCCATCAGGGGCGGCCCGTCGGCCGGTGCGTGGGCGAGGGTCCCGGCGGGGAGCGGGACGGCGTGCTGGGCGAGGACCGCGTCGGGGACGCCGAACCGCTCGTACAGCCTGCCGTCCTCCAGCAGGGACCGGGCTCCGCTCAGCGTCTCCTCCTCGGGCTGCCCGACGACGAGGACGGTGCCCCGCCAGCCGTCCCGGGAGGCGGCGAGGAGCTCCACCGCGCCGGTGACCGCAGCGATGTGCAGGTCGTGGCCGCAGGCGTGCATGACGCCGGGCACGGTGCTGGCGTAGGGGAGTCCGGTGGCCTCGGTGACGGGCAGCGCGTCGAGTTCGGTGCGCAGCAGCACGGTGGGGCCGGGGCCGTTGCGCAGGACCCCGACGAGTCCGTGGCCGCCGCCCACGGACCGGGTGACCGTACAGCCGTGTTCCGCGAGCCGGGCGGCGAGGCGGTCGGCGGTGCGGTGTTCGTGGCCGGAGAGTTCGGGGTGGGCGTGCAGGTCGAGGTAGAGCTCGACGGCGGAGCGGAGCAGGGGGCGCGGCAGGGGCCCGGACGCGGGGGCCGTGCTCACCGGGGTCCCGGCCGCATCCCTTCCACCCGCCGTGCGGCCGTCGCCCGACGCCGTTCCGTTCCCCGCGCGCCCGTCCCCGTGCCTGTCGTCGTCCGCGTTCTCCGTCGCTCCCGCCGCTGTGACCACCGCGCACCTCATCTCTGCTCAACGAGCCTGCTCCGTACGGCTGTCACGTGCCGCGCCGTCGCCCTGTCACCGGATGTCAGCGATGTGACAGCGAAACCGCGGCCGATCTGACAGCGGCCGCCCCTGCAATGGGTCCAGCACCCGGGCACCGGACCGGATCGGCCGGCCGGACCCCCACGGGACCAGGGAGACCGCCATGACCCCCAAGACCGAACTCGCCACCCTCGCCGACGAGATCCTGGAGCTGGAGTCGGAGACCTTCGAGATCTCGGACTACTCCGACGCCTCCGAGGTCGTCCTCGCCGGTTCCACGTCGTGTTCCTCGACGTCGACCTGCTCCAGCACCACCAGCACCACCTCCTGCAGCGCCTGAGACCGCTGCTCGGCCCGCCCGTGCGCCGGCCCCCTCCGTCGGTCGGAGGGGGCTGTCGTACGTGGTGCGCGGGCCGGTCACGGGAACGGGTGCGGGACGGCCTTGATCTCCGCCTCCGGCAGGTCGTCGGCCCGCCGGCCCGCCGCCCGCGGCGCGGTCCGCAGCCGGGGCATGTGCAAAGCCCGCTGTCTGCTCCAGCCGAAGTCCAGCGGCAGCAGCCCGGGGACGACGGTGGAGACGGTGTGCAGGCCCATCCGGTGCTGCTCCGGCGTGGTCTGGTCGACGGCGATGACGTCGTACCCCGCCCCCGTCAACCGGTCCCGCAGCAGCCGCAGATCGTCCAGCAGATCGCCGGTGCGGGGGCGCAGCGGCTCCCAGTCGGCGAACACCTCCGTCAGCGGGAGCACGGCGACCGGATCCAGGTACTCGGCGGCGTGCCGGGCCATCGACGGCAGCCCGTAGAGCTGGGCGTGGTCCTTGAGATGCCGGACCTTGGTGAAGTCCCTTTCCATCTCCTCCAGTTCGGACCGGCGTTCGGCCACCTGGTAGGGCAGGTGCGGGATGTAGGTGAGCACTTCGGACAGGGCCGCCTCCACCGTGTCCGCCGGGTCGAAGCCGGCCGCCGCGCTGAAGGACAGCGTGCCGGGGCCGCCGTCCCTGCGGACCGCGAGGGCGGTGACGACGGGGACCGCCAGATCCATCCGGGTGTCGAAGGCGTGCACGTCGTAGCCGTGCAGGGCCGCCCGGTCGAGCATCGAGCGGACGGCGGGGGTGGTCGCGCCGGTGAGGTCGATCCCGGTGAGGCGCGCCCGGCCGTACCAGGCGAGGAGGAAGGCGTCCCGTTCGACGAGTTCGAGGAGGCCGAAGAGGATCGCCTCCTCCAGGCTGCCGCCGGTGGCGCAGCCGTTGGAGCATTCGAAGACGAAGTTGTCCGCGTCGACACCCGCGCTGTAGTGGGCGAGCCGGGCCGGGACGAGGATGGGAGCGTCGGCGCGCAGGGAGTGGCCCCAGACCCACGGGATCGGCCGGTCCGGGTCGAAGGGGCTGACCAGGGGGTCGGTGGCGTACGTCTGCGGGGTGTAGAAGCCGCAGTCGGCCGGGTTCAGGGCCTGGCCGGTGAGGTTGCGGTAGCTGTCGACGACCGGGGTCGTGCCGCGTCGGCGGTGGGTGCCCGCGTACCGCTCAAGGCCCTCCAGGTGGGCGAGGGTGCGGCTGGTGGCGTACCGGTTGGCCTGGCCGCTCCACGTGACGTCGTTGAGACCGGCGTAGCCGCGCACGAAGTGGGTTCCGGCGACCGGGGCGGTGGTGGTGGACGTGGGGTTGATCCAGACGTCGGAACCGAGCGCGCCGCAGACCGGGTTGGCGAGGGCGGCGGTCGGCAGCGGGTAGGAGTCGAGCGTGCGCAGGCGGTACGTGCCGGGGTCCGGCTTGGGGGCGGAGGCCAGGGTCATACGGGCGGCCTCCGCCGTGTCCGGGACCTCGTGGACGCAGGCGGGGCACAGGGGTTCGGGCAGCAGCGGGAAGGTGGCCGTGGCGAGGGTGACCAGGTCGACCCGGGTGACCTGGGGAAGCGCCCGGTCGGCGGGGGTGGCGGCGGAGCCCTCGGGGCACGTGGGTGCCTCGGGGCCGGCGGAGGGGGCAGAGCCGACGGGGCCCTCGGGGCCGGGTAGCCCCGGCCCGCTGCGCAGGCCCGTGAAGACCGCGCTGTACGTCGCCCACACCGCGTCCACCGCGTACTCCGTGAGCACCGGCCAGTCCACGGCCCCCTGCGGCTCGTACCCCAGTTCCAGGGCCTCCCGCTCCGAGCGGCTGCGCAGCCGCTGCCAGCGCATCGCCAGGCACTGACCGCAGACGGCGGTATCGGGCGCGCCGCCCCAGGGGCCGATCAGGACGGCCCGGGAGGTCAGCTGCACGGTGGCGGCGGGCCGGGTGCCCGCGTACGGGTCCGGGTGGCCGAAGCCGAGGACGTCGGCGGCCCCGAGGGGGACCACGTACGGCGCGGGCGGGCCGCCCTCACCGGGCACCTCCGCGTGGCGTGCCGACAGCGCGGACTGGAGCCGGGCGCGCGCCGCGTCCAGCGGGGCCGGGGCGGTGGCCGTCGTCATGACTTGTCGCTCCAGCGGAAGGTCTTCAGCGCCACCGCGCCGAGGACGAGGGCGAATCCGGCGAGGACGGCGCACGCGACGCCGATGTCGGCCGGGGAGCCGCCGCCGGTCAGCGCGCCGGAGACCCCGTCGTTGAGGTAGCGCAGGGGAAGGATCCGGGAGAGGGTCTGCATCCAGCCGGGCATGGCGTCCAGCGGGAAGAACGAGCCGGACAGGAACGCCATGGGAATCATCAGGCAGTTGGCGACGGCGGCGACCGCTTCGGGGGTCTTCGCATAGCTGCCGACGATGACGCCGAGCGCGAGGAACGCGGTGATGCCGAGCACCAGCACGGGCAGGACGAGCGGCCAGCGGCCGTCCAGCTCAAGACCGAAGGACGGCAGCAGGGCCACGGCGACGAAGAGGGCCGCCTGGACGGCCCCGATGGCCAGGGCCAGGACGTAACGGGAGGCGAGGACGGCGGAGACCGGGGTGGGCGTCATCCGGATCAGCCGGAGGATGTCGTCGCGCCGCCACTGCATGAGGACGAACCCGACGCCGAAGACGGCGGCGTTGGCGACGCCCCAGGACAGCACACCGGGCGCGATGTAGTTGATGTAGGGCTTGCCGCTCTCCTCGACGGTCTGGCCGTGGAAGATCAGCCCGAAGACGACGAGGAAGATCAGCGGGAAGGCGAAGGTGAAGAAGAGGGTGGTGCGGTCGCGGGTGTAGGCCCGGTACCCGGCCTGGCTCAGCGCGGTGTAGGCGCTCATGGGGTGTCTCCGTATCGCTGGATCGCTGGATCGATGCGCGTGGATGGGGCGGGTCTTCCGGGGGCCGGAGCTTCCGGGGTGCGGATCTTCCGGGGGTTACGGCTGTGGGGCGCCGGTGCCGGTGCCGGTGAGCTCCAGGTACACGTCCTCCAGGCTCGCCGTCCTGGTCTGTACGCCCTGGAGCCCCGTGATCGCGTCGACGGCTGCCAGGACCCGGCCCGCGGCGAGGGTCTCCAGCACGAGCGAGCCGCCTTCCTCGGTCACCCGGTCCACATCCGCGATGGCACGGGCCTGTTCGGGGGTGAGGCGGCCGGCCGGGACCAGCAGCCGGGTGGTCGGGGTGGCGGCGGCGATCAGCCGGCCGGGGCTGTCCAGCGCGGCGACCCTGCCCGCGACCATGATGGCGACCCGGTCGCAGAGCGCCTCGGCCTCGTCCAGGTGGTGGGTGGTGTAGACGATGGTGCGGCCCTGGCCCTTGAGGTCGCGCAGGACCTGCCAGAGCGAGCGGCGGGCCTGCGGGTCGAGGGCGGCGGTCGGCTCGTCCAGGAAGATCAGTTCGGGTTCGTGGACCAGGGCGGAGGCGATGGCGAGCCGCTGCCGCTGGCCGCCGGAGAGGTCGTCGACCCGGGTGTCGCCCTGCTCGGTGAGGCCGACGGAGGCGAGCGTGCGCTCGGCGGCCGCCGGGTCGCACCGGTAGAGGGCGGCCATGGTGGCCAGGTGTTCGCGGGCGGTCAGGCGGACGAAGAACGCGGAGGCCTGGGTCTGCACGCCGAGCCGGGGCAGCAGGGCGGTGTTGCGCGGCCAGGGGCTCTCCCCCAGGACCGCCACCGTGCCGGAGTCGGCCCGCCGCTGGCCCTCCATGATCTCGACGAGGGTCGTCTTGCCCGCCCCGTTGGGCCCGAGCAGCCCGAAGAACTCCCCGCGTTCGACGGTCAGCGAGACCCCGTCGACGGCCCGGGTGGCCCCGTACGTCTTGCGGACCTCGGTCAGGGCGACGGCGGGCCCGGCGGACGGACCTGCCGGGCGGTCCTGCGGAGGGCGGGGGGCGGTGGACGTCATGGGACTCTCCTCGATGGGGAACAGCGGGCCCGGGGCGGGCACTTCAGGCGGTCAGCAGGTGGTGGGCGCCCGCGACGACCACCGCGACGGCGGTGGCCAGGACGAGAACCGTGGCCGAGGCGTAGACGGGGTAGGCGATCCGGGCCCGGCGCGGGTAGGCGGCCGCTTCCGGGGAGCGGCGCAGGGCGAGCCGCAGGTAGCCGCCCGCGGAGGCGGCGAGGCCGGTGGCCCCGGCGAGCTGGCACGCGATCCTGTAGCCGTCCAGCGGGGGCAGCGGCACGAGCATGGTGAACGCCTGGACGCTGCCGAGGAGCAGGAGGGCGGCGAACGCCTCGTGCGTCGCGTCGTCGAGCGGGGCGAACAGCCACAGCGCGCAGAACGGGAGCAGGAAGACCAGGTTCATCACCGCACCGGCGGCGGCCGTGGCGATGCGGTGCCGGCGGGTGCCGAGGTAGAGGTAGTCGTCGACCGTGCAGTACATGATGACGGCGGGCAGCCGCCACCGCAGCCCGATCTCGGCGACCCGCCCGCCGTGGTGCCGGGCCACCACGCCGTGCGCCAGCTCATGGAGGGCGGTGCTCACCCAGAGCAGGACCGCCGTACCGGTCAGCAGGACCGGGTTGGCCACCAACCCCCGCACCGCGAGCAGCAGTTCGCCGGACCGGGCGACGACCACCGCCTCCATGGCGAGGACGAGGGCCAGCAGCGGCACCAGGGCCGCGGGCGCGAGCAGGAAGCCGAAGACCCGGTGGAGGCGGGCGGTCGTGGCGTCGGCGTCGGCCACCAGGGGGAGGGAGCCGCGCAGGAGGGTGCGCCTGTCCGGCCGCGCGGAGGTGGGGGCCTGGGGGGTGGTGGCCTGCGGGACGGGCCTCGGCTCGGGGGCGCCGGCCAGCAGGCCCTTCGCGCCCAGCAGGGCCAGGAGCCGCTGCCAGTGGGCGTCGCCCAGCCGCCGCCCGTACTCCCCCGCGTACGCCTCGCCGATCTCCGCGAGGCTCCGCTCCCCGTCCATACGGGCGATGAGGAAGTGCTCCTTGACCCCGACCTTGAAGGAGTTCCCGGTCTCGGCGTCCTTGATCAGGTGGACGGTCGCGGCCCCGTCCAGCAGCGGATCGCTGAGCAGCACGCGGGGCCGCAGCGCGGGGCGGTAGGCGGCGAGCGCCTCGGGGGCCGCGCTCACGGGGTCTCCTTGAGGACCCGGCCCAGGACGTGGCTGAGGTAGGCCTCGTCGCGGATGGTGACGTGCAGCCGGTTGTTGGTCATGTGCATGTACGGGGAGAGCAGCAGGGGCAGCGCCACCGCCGGGTCGGTGACCCGCTCGTCCCGCTCACCGTCCCAGGACCGGAACACCAGGTCCCCGTCGACGGCCAGTTTCCGGGCCCGGTCCCGCAGTTCGGCGCAGTGCTCGGCCCAGTCCGCCAGGGACCCGGGCAGCGAGCGGGCGCTCCCGGGCGGTGCCGTGGCGGCCCGCACCCGCGCGAACCGGTCCCGCAGCCCGTCCGCCGTTCGGGCGTAGTTGGTGTCGTACTCCTCGGTGCCGATGAAGCCGGTGCCGGGGAACGCCCGGTGCCAGAACGTGTAGTAGTCGTCCAGGTATTGGGCCAGCTCCGCCCGTTCCGGCAGGAAAGTGGACGACATCACCATCATCAGCTGGGCCGCCGTGCCGAGCAGTACGGTGCGCAGGTGGAGGTTCTTGGTGGCGAGGGCGTCGATCACCAGGTCGCTGGAGTGCCGGAAGTGCCACTCGGCCAGCTCGGTCCCGGCGGGCCCGCCGTACTTCCCGAACTCCGGCTCGTACGGCTCCCGGTGGCGGGAGTTGTTGGGGCGCAGGTTCATCCGGCCCTGCGCGTCCGTGTAGTGGCCGCGCTCGCTGCCGGGGAACTCGATCTCGAAGAGGGTGTTGTAGAAGTCGTTGAGGAACCCGGAGTCGACCTCGTACAGCGCGGGCCGCTCGGCCAGAAACGCGTCCACGGCCCGCTCGGTGCGGCGGGCGACCTCCGGCTCGGCGGCGGTCGTCGACGGCTTCAGGCGCAGCCGGACGTGGGGGCCCTCCAACCAGTAGTTGATGAAGAAGTACCCGGCGAGCAGGCCGTCCGCCTCCAGCTCCGCGACCAGCGGGCGGACGCAGTTCAGCAGGAAGGGGCGGGGGTTGGCGGCGTAGAAGACGTGGGTGGCCTGCCAGGCGCCGGCCGTTCCGGCCGTTCCGGTCGCTCCGGTCGCTCCGGTCGTGAGCGGTGTCATGAGGTGGTCCTCCTGTGGACGGGTACGGCCGTCTCCACGGCCAGTTCGGCGACATGGCGGCCGCGGCCCGAGACGGTGGGCAGCGCGTCCTCGTCGGGCAGCATCTCCCGGAACACGACCCGTGCGTCGGGGGACTTGATCAGCGCCTCGAAGGCGGACAGCGACAGCGGGCTGTCGAAGTCGAGGTACTGCGGCTTGGCCCCGGTCGCGCCCCGGGCACCGGTGTCCGACACGGTCGCGAAGACCCGGTCGGGCAGCCCGTGGGCCCGCCGGAAGGCGTGCCAGTCCAGGAACCAGCCGTCCTCCGGTGCGCCCGGCCGGTGCAGCGGCAGGACGGCGGCCGGGGCGCTCCAGCTGCGCCGGCTCAGGACGAGCGAGCCGTGCCGCACCCGGGGCCGCCCGGTGACCCCGCCGCGCGGCTCGCCCTCGGGGACGCCCGCCCACACGTTGAGCGGGGCCATCGAGGTCGGGGAGAGGAGGAGCAGGGTGCGGGGCAGTTCGGGCAGGGCGAGGGGGACCAGGTAGCCGAGGTAGACGGGGATCACCTCGCGGTCCAGGCGGGCCGAGCGCAGGGCGAGCCGGTCGGCCTCGGGGTCGTGCACGAGGTGGAGGTCGTCCAGGTCGATCCTGAACTCCTCTTCCAGCGTGCCGCGTTCGCCGGGGCAGACGATCTCGTACGGGGTGAGCCTGCCGTGCAGGTTGAGGTTGCTGGTGACCGGGCCGCCGGTGACCTCGGCGAGCACGGCCCCTTCGGGCACGAGCGTTCCCGTGTGCGCGAGGAGCTGTTCACCGAGGCCGTCGAAGAGCTGGGTGAACCGGCTGAACGGGAACGACACCCCGCCGTAGGACCGGTTGAGGACGACGAGCGGGTCGCCCGGGCGGTCGGCGATCTGGACGTGGTGGCTCATCGGGGCGAAGTCGGCCGGGGGGATGTCGAGTTCGCCGGCGACCGCGTCCAGGAACGCGTCGTCGAGCCACACCTCGGCCGCCCCCGGCTCCGCCGCCTCCCACAGGGCGGACATCCGGGCGGTGAAGGTGCGGCGCGCGGCGTCGAGGGCGCGCAGCCGGGGCAGGCCGAGCCAGTTGACCTCCGGGACGTAGGTGCCGTCGGCGTCGTACGGGGTGCGGGAGGCGGTGAACGTCATGTACTGGTCGAAGAAGTCCTCGTGGAAGTCGTGGACCAGCTTCAGCAGGTCGTCGCAGCGGCCCCCGCGTCCGTAACGCGCCAGGAAGAAGCCCTGGAAGGTAATCCGCTGCGGGAGGGTGAGGTCGAGGGCGGGCAGCACCCGCTCGATGGCCGCCAGCGGCCCGGCGGCCAGCTCGCGCCAGGCGTCGGGGTCCAGGGTGACGCCTGTGCCGACGCCGCCCGGCGCGCCGCCCGAGGCCGGGCCCCCCGAGGCAGGGTCGCCCAGTGCCGGGGCGCCCCGGTCCGCCGCTCGCCCCGGCCCCGCCGCCGCGTCCTCGTACAGCAGCGTCTGCGGGACCTTCGCGCGCGCGACCCCCAGCTCCTCCTCCTGCACCTCCCGCAGCCCGGCCCGCACGGCTGCCAGCAGGGCGCGCCGCTCGTCCGGGGCCGCGTCGGCGAAGCGGGCCGCGTGGGCGGCGGTCTCCTCCAGCCGGTCCGCGAGCCGGCCGGCCCAGGGGCGGTCCAGGCCACGCAGCGCGGCCTGGAAGGCCCGGAGCGGGTCGGTGTCGTGGACCTCGGTCCGCAGACACGGCACCTGGACCATGCCGACGTCCAGGAGCGCCCCGAGGTACTGCTCGCACTCCTCGCGCGCCGCTCCCCGGTCCTCTTCCAGCCAGGCCGCCAGCTCGCCGTACCGGATCGTGCCGCGTTCCTCGAACAGGCCGAGCAGCCGTTCCAGGGTGCCGCTGCGGCGCAGGAAGAACAGCCGGTCCTTCACGGCGTCGAAGGTGACGGCGGTGTCGTCGTCCCCCGCCGTGACCCAGCGCCGGACGTAGCGGACCCGGTCGTCGTCACGGCCCCAGCCGGAGGCCAGGGCGAGCGGCAGATCGGCCCGGCGCACCGGGTCGGCGATCACCGCGTCGGCGAGCCGGCCGAGCGCCACGACGTTCAGCCGGACCTGCGTCCGCCACTCCTCCCCGACCCGCACACGCAGGCCGTCCGAGCCGCCGAGGACGCCGGGGGCGACACCGGTGAAGGTGGAGAAGGGGCTGGTCTTGCACGCGGTCCGGTAGACGTAGGAGAGCAGCGAACGTTCGATCTTGCGCTGTTTGCGATCCGGCCGCGCCCCGGGGCGGGACGCCTTCTCCCGGTAGGCGTCGAGCTGGGCGTCCAGGGTCGGCGAGGCGAGCAGCAGCCCTTTGCGCAGCCGCTCGTGACCCGCGATCCGGGCCAGCTCGGTGCGGGTGCGACCGGTCTCGTCCGCCAACAGGGCGGCCCCCGCGTCCCGCTGCTCGGCGAGGGCGCGCCGGCCGGTCAGCCAGTCGGCGAGGGCCCGGGCGGCGGCCGGGTCGAGGGCGCGGACCCGGGTCAGGGCGTCCTCGGCGGCGACGGGGTCCGGCAGCCGGTTGTTGAAGACGTCGCGGCGCAGCTTCAGCAGGGCGCGGCGCAGCGGTTCGTCGTCGCTGCCGCCGATCAGCCCGTGCAGCTGGTCGGCGGCCTTCCCGGCGAGCAGGGCCAGCTGTCCGGTGGTGTCGAGGACGTCGTCGGCCCAGCGGCGGCTGTCGGGGCAGCGCAGGGCCCGGACCTCGTCGACCGGGAGCCCCGCGACGCGCAGCATGAACGCGGGCGCGGGGGCTGGGGAGTTCGCGGTGTCGGTCATCGTTGTCCCCCGGCTCAGGCGATCTCGTAGCGGAAGTCGGCGGGGGCGGGGCGCTCGTTGCCGATCATCATGATCAGCAGGGGTGCCTCGCCCGCCCCTTCGAGTCCCAGCTCCTCGATGTAGGAGATGTTGTCGAAGCCGAGGGCGACCCCGCAGCCGAGCTCCACGGCCGCGGCGGCGGTGTAGACGGACTGGGCGACAGCCCCGATGGTGGCGTTGACCAGCCGGTATCCCCGGTCGCCGACGGCGTCGAGGACGGCGGTGGTACGGACGGTCGGCACGAGAACGGCCCCGGCCTGCTCCAGGTTGTAGTTGGCGAGGAAGTAGTTCCGCTGGAGGAACTCCCCCGGCCGCCCCTCCTTCACCCGTCGCAGGCTCCGCCGCCCGGGATCGTAGACGTACGAACCGGGCTCGACGCCCTCGACATGGTTCACGAACGCGTACAGCTGCGCCAGCCGGACGTCACCGGTGTCGCCGCCGAGCCGTGACCCGGCCGAGGCGGCGGCCAGACAGGCGGCCAACTGGTCCGCGGTGACCGGCTTCTGGGCGTCGAACCGGCCGAAGCTGCTGCGGCGGGCGCGCAGCGCGGTGCGCACGTCGGCGTCCAGGGGCCGGGCGGGCGGCAGCGCCGCCTCCGGGAGTTCCGGGTCGACGGGGTGGGCGGCGGCGGGCCGGAGGGCGTCCGGGGCGGGGCGGGCGGTGGCGTCGGCCGAGGTGGCCGCCTGCATGCGCAGCAACGCGTCGAAGGTGAGGACGGTACGGGAGCGCTCGGCGTCCGCCCGCCGGACGGAGACGGGCGCGGAGACGCCTGGCCGTTCCGAACCCACCTGCCTACCGGCCCACTTGAGCGGAACGACGGCGAAGATCCCCTCCCGCGCCGGGTCCACGCCGAGCAGGGCGGCCAGGCGTTCCTCGTCGAACCAGAGGGCCGGCTCGACGGCCAGGCCCCGGGCGGCCGCCCACATCCGCCAGGTCTGGACGCAGGCCCCGAGGTCCATGGAGACGGCGTGGAAGGAGAAGCTGTTGTATTTGAAGGAGTTCTGCCAGTACTTGATGCCGAGCACCAGGTACTGGTCGGTCCCGGGACCCGGCGCGCCGTCGCCCAGGGCCTCGCGCACCTGTCCGGAGACATCGCCCGTGAGCAGCCGTTGCATGGTGTGGTGCCGGGTGGAGTAGTAGTGCACCCCCGGCGGTACGGGGGCGCTCGGCCCGGACACCCAGTGGATGCTGACCGGGTAGAGCCCGCCGCCGGAGGCGGAGCCGCGCGACCAGTTGGCCAGCGGATAGAAGGGCAGGGCGTTCAGGTCGGTGTTCGCCTGGACGCCGAGGCGGCGGCCGGTCAGACCGTACGAGTCGCGGAGCATGCCGGAGAGCGACACGAGGTCGAACTCACTCTCCGCCGGTGCCCCTTCGGGGAACAGACCCCGGTCGAGCGTCGCCCCGGCCGGATAGGGGGCGTCGGGCAGCGGGAAGCCGTCCGCGCCCGGGTGGTACTTCGCCTTGCGCGGGCCGTCCTGCCAGTTCGGTACGTAGTCGGCGGGGTCCATCGGGACCCGGCCGCGGTGCATGATCGCGGCGGCGTATTCATGGGCGTATCCCATGGCGGGCTCCTTGGTCACGGCAGGAGGGGGAAGGGAAGAAACGGGCATGGGATCGGTCAGGGAATCGGTCACGGGGATCCGTCATGGGAGTCCGCCTCGGGAATCCGTCTCGGGAATCCGTCACGGGAACGGGTGCGGGGCCGGGTTGAGACCGGCGTCGGTGAGGTCCGCCGTCCGCAGTCCCGCCTCGCGCAGGGCGGTACGGAGCCGGGGCATGCCCAGGGCGCGCTGGCGGGTCCAGCCGAAGTCGATCGGCAGCAGTCCGGGCACGAGCACGCTCACCGTGGTCAGCCCGAGATCCCGCTGTTCCGGCATGGTCTGGTCGACGACCACCACGTCGAACCCGGCGGCGGCCACGGCGTCCACACACCGGCGGAGGTCCTCGCGCAGATCGTCGGAGACGGGAAGGACCGGCCGGGCGCCGGGCCCGTCCCCGTACAGCTCGCTGAAGGTGCGGGCCGGTCGGCGTACGGAACCCGGCGCGCCGAGCAGGAAGTCCGCATGGTCGCCCATCTCGGGGATCCCGTACGCCAGCGGATGGTCGTGCAGCGCCTCGACCTTGGCGAAGTCGGTGGCCATGGCGCGCAGCCGCTCCTCGTCCCGCTGGGTGCGGCCCTGAAGGTTGACGGCGTCGGTGGCGATCTCGCAGAGCGCCCCGGCGAGGGCCGCCTCCGGGTCGAGCCCGGCCCCCGCGCCGAAGCACATCCGGCCGGGCCCGCCGTCGGGGCGGACGGCGACCCCGGTGACGACGGGGATCGGGAAGGTGATCCGGGTGTCGAAGAACCGCGCCTCGTATCCGTACATCTCCAGCCGGTCCACCATGTGCCGGGTGGCGGGGCGGCGGCTGGTGCGCGGGTCGATCTCGGGCAGCGCGGCCCGCCCGTACCAGGAGAGCAGGAAAGCGTCCCGTTCCACGACCTCCATCAGCCCGAAGTAGACAGCCTCCTCCAACGCACCGCCCGAGGCACAGCCGTTGGAGCTCTCCTGAACGAACCGGTTCTCCAGGCCCGGCGCGTGGTAGTACGTGAGCACCTCGGGGACCAGGACGGTGTGTCCGTCCCGCAGCGACCAGCCGCGCACCCAGGGGATCTCCCGGTCCGGGGTGAAGGGCCGCACCCGGGGGTTGGCCCGGTGGAAAGCGTCGGAGTAGAGGCCGCAGACGCGCGGGTCCACGACGGCCCGGCCCTCGGCGCGCAGGGCGTCCAGGGAGGCGTGCACCTGGGCGTGTCTGGCCCGGGGCCGCATCCCCGCGTACCGCTCCAGGCCCTCCAGCACTCCGATGCGCACACTGTCGGCGAAGGTGTCGGCGTGCCCGCCCCAGAACGTCTCGCGCAGATACGGTCCCGAGCGCAGGGAGAAGCAGCCGATGGTGGCGGAGGTGGACGTGGAGGAGACGTCCTGGACGACGGAGGGGCCGAGCGACCCGCAGACGGGGTTGGCGTACGGCTCGACGGGCAGTTCGTAGTCCCGGAGGTCCCGGACCCGGAAGCCGCCGGGCCGCAGCTTGGGCGCGGGCTTCAGGGCGAGGGGCGGCGGCCTCCTCGCTGTCGGGTTCGGGCTGCCCGCAGCGGGGGCACTCCGGGTCGGGTACGAGCGGGTAGTGGCGGACGGCCAGGGTCTGGAGGTCGACGAGATGGACGGCGGGGAAGGCCCCGGTGTCCGGTCCGCCGCCGGCCAGCCGGGCGGCGATCACCCCGGCGACGGCCTCAGCCGCGAACGGGGTGACGTACGGGGAAGGGCCCGCCGCCCGGGTCCCGGAACCGAGCTCCAGCGCCTCGCGCAGGGCGACGGACCGCACGGCCTGCCACCGGCGCTCCAGGCAGCGGGCGCAGGGGCGTCGGTCGGTGCCGGGCGGCGTCGGCAGGGGGCCGACGACGGCGTGCCGCCCGTAGTGGCGCACGGGCACGGCATCGGTCCGGGGCACCTCCCCGTCTGCCGCGAACGCGTCGTGTACGCCCAGGGGTTGGACGTCCAGCGGCGTGGTGACCGCCGCCGCCCTTCGGTGCCGGGCCAGCGCCTGCCGCAGCAGCTCCGCGAGCAGCCGGGTGGACTCCCCCAGCACGGGAGCGTCCGGTGCGTCGGGCCCGCCCGGCGTGCCGGGTACGTCGGGTACGTCGGGTCCATCGGCCGTGTCGGGCGCGTTGGCCACGTCGGGCGCATTGGCCGCGTCGGGCCCGTTGGCCGCGTCGGGCCCGTTGGCCGCGTCGGGCCTGTCCGGCCCGTCGGGCACCTTGGGCGCGCCCCGCAACGTCTCAACGGCCATCGGTGCCGCCCTCGCCGTCCACCGTGAGCAGCACCCGGGCCGTGGCGATGGAGCCGGAGCGCAGGTCCGCCGGGGTCGTCGGCACGTACAGGGCGTCGCGCCCGGCGGACGCCAGCGCCTCCAGCACCGCGTCGAACGAGGTCTCCGCCGTGTCCGCCACGACGGACCCGCCGCCCACCGCGATCGCGCCGGGGGCCAGGTCGGCCACCAGCGGGTCGCCGGGGTCGACCGCCGCCTCCGGGTCCTCGGCGGCGAGCTGGACCTGCCCGAGCAGGTCGCGCAGGGCGGCGGCGGCCGCCGTACGCCGGGACAACCCGGCCCCGACCGCCCAACGCGCACCGCCGACAGGCCCGTTCGCCTCGCGGGCCAGCACCACGTGGGCCGTGCTGCGGGCCGCTTCACCCAGGTCGAGGAGGTCCACGGCGATGTCCAGGTTGGCGGCGGACTTCAGCAGGAACACCAGCTCCGGGTCGTCGCCGCCGACCGCCAACGGGCTCACCGTGGTGCTGCCCCGGACCGCGCGGAGCAGGGCGTCGTGGGCGAGCGCGGACAGCAGTCCCCGGCCCGCCGCCTCCGCCGCGCTGCCGCCCGCCCCGGCTCCGGCGGTGGTCGCCAGGTGCACCCGGTCGCGGTTGTACGGCCCGAACGGGCGCAGGGCGGCGGCCGGTACGCGTACCGGGTCCTTGCCGATCAGGGAGGTCGCCACCGCCCAGGCGGCGGGCACGGCCCCGGTGCCGCCGCCGGTCGTCAGGGCGTCGGGCCCCAGCGTCCGCAGCTCCCGCGCAGCAGCGCCGCCCCGGTCACCGGCCTCGGTTCCCTGGACACCTGTCGGCGGAACCATGTGCTCCACATACGTCTCGGCCGCCGCGTACAGCGCCCGGGTCCGTGCCCCGGCCAGGTGGTGCACGTCGAACGCGGCGATCCGGCGGCGCGCCCCGCCCCCGAGGGCCACCTCGACCCGGCTGAGTTTCAGCGGGGTCTGGGTCAGCTCCTCGTCGTCGTAGCGGCGGAAGGTCCCGGTGTGCGGGCGGACCAGCGCGGTGCTGATCCGGTTCAGCTCCTCGACCAGCTCCTCCGCGTCCCGGGCGGTCTCCACGGTCGCGGTGACGGGCAGGGCGAGGGCCTCGGGCAGGGCGGCGGGACCGTCGGCGTCCTCGGCGGGGAGCGCGGAACAGCGGGTGCAACGGGGGTGGGGCCGGACCGGTTCGGCGATCACGTCCAGCGATTCCAGGTCCTGGACGAGGATCTGGCCGGCCGTCTCGGCGGGCAGCGCTCCGGTGGTCAGGCGGAAGACCTCGTAGCCGACGAGGTTGCCGACCATCGCGGCGACCGGCCCGGACAGGGCGGCCCCGTCGGACGGTACGGCCCCCGCCGCCTCGCTCCACAGCTCGGCCGCCGTGCCGGGGTCGACGTTGCCGCCCAGGCGCAGCAGGGCGCAGGACCAGCAGCCGGTGGAGCCGGCGGTGGAGAGCGGGCCGACGACCAGGCGTCGGCCGAACAGCCAGGCGGGGATGAGCGTCACACCCTCGGGCACTCCGGCGGCCAGCAGCCGGTGCGTGCGCGCCCCGGCCCCGGCTCCGCTGACGACGACGATGTCGTAGCCGTCCAGGTCGGCCCAGCCCGCGTCCGGCCCGGCGGTGACCGGGTCGACGCGCGCCCCGTTGGCGGCGGCCTCGGCTATGACGTCGTCGGAGGCCGCCGGCGCGCCGATGCTCGCGCATCCGTTGCGCACCAGGCTCAGCGCGCACCAGCGGGCCGTCTCGTCGTCACCGAGGACGGCGACACGGGTGGCGCGGTAGCGGGCGAAGCGGGCGGGGGCGTCGTCGGTGTAGTGGTCGACGTAGGCGATCTGGGCGGCGAACCGTTCGGCGGTCTCCGGGTCGACCGCGTCCCCGGCGGTGTCGGCCTCGGGGATGTCCCGGGCGAAGCCGCGCGCGTACAGCGTCTTGACCAGTTCGGCGGCCATCGCCCGCTGCGCGGGCCCGAACCCGGCGCAGAGTTCGGCCATGCGGTGCTGGCCGGTGAGGTGCGGGACGACGAGGGAGGCGAAGCGGTAGGCGGTGCGGCCGGTGAGGTGGAAGCCGCCGTCGGCGTTGTGGAACAGCACCCCGCCGGGGGTCTCGGTGAACAGCACGTCACGGCGGATACGCGGCCGGGTGCCGGCGAGCGCGTCGAACGCCGTCCTCGTGGGGGGCTCCGCGGCCGTGCTGGTCGCGGTGGTCGCGGGCCTCGCGGTGGTATCCGTCGTCTCCGTCGTCGCGGACGTCGGTGCGGGCGTGGCGGGTGCGGCGGATGTGACAGGGGCGGCGGGGGCAGCGCTCTCGGCCATGGGGATCACACCTTCTCTGTGCGGCGGTCGCGGATCCGGGCGGTTCTTCGTACGTGGGCGCGGAGCAGATCGTGGATGCGGTACGGGCCCGGCGGGCCGTCCTCCAGCAGTCCGGCGTCGGCGAGTTGTTCCCGCACGGCTTCGGGAACGGGTCCCTCGTCGTCGGGGCCCCGGTCGTCGAGCAGCGTCGGGGGGCCCTGCGCGAGGTGGGTGAACGCCTCGGACAGCCGGGGATCGAGCCGGCCGAGCGCCCGGTCGAAGAGGCCGGACACCGAGTGGTCCGGGGAGTCGGTCAGGGTGAGCCGGGCGAGCGGGTCGTCGCCCAGCCAGTCGGCGGCGTCGGCGAGCCGCAGGCCCGGCCGGGTGAGCAGCCGGGCGGTGAGGATGCGCAGGGCGGCCGGGAAGTGGCCGCACGCGGCGGCGAGCCGGTGGGCGGCACGGGGTTCGGCCTCCACCCGCTCGGCGCCCAGGGCGGTCAGCAGCAGGGCGTACGACTCGGCCTCGGTGAAGGTCGTCAGGCGCTGCACCCAGCCGCCGTGGGTCGCGATGAGTCCGCCGAGGCCCATCCGGCTGGTGACCACGACGGCGGGGCCCGGCCCGGCTCCTGCTTCCCCGCGCAGCGTGAGCAGGGGGCGCACCTGGTCGGCGTCGACCACATCGTCGAGGATCAGCAGCGCGCGCCCGTCGCCGGCCGCCCCGAGCGCGGCGGCCACGTCGGCCACCACCTCATCGGCCGGGCGGGGTTCGCCGTCCGCGCGGGTCATCCGGACGAGCAACTGCCCGGCGGGGAAGGCGTCCCGGGCGAGCCGGGCGGCGTGCTGGGCGAGCGCCGACTTTCCGATGCCGGGTGCCCCGGAGACCAGGACGGTGAGGGGCCGGTGGTCCTCGGGGCCGGGGGGCGGGGGTGCGGTGAGGCGGGCGGTCAGGGCGGCGGCCTCGGCGGCCCGCCCGGTGAAGTGCGGGACGGCGGGGACGGGTTCGATGCGGGGAGCGGCGACCGGGGCGAAGGTCGTCCCGGCGGCGGGAGCGGGTGCGGGTGCGGCGACCGGGGTGGCGCCCTGGGCCGGGACCGGGGGGCCACCCTGCGGCAGGACCGGCGTAGGGCCCGGCGCCACGACGCCCGAAGCGGCCTGGGGCGTCACGGGCGAAGCGCCTTGGGCCGTGACGGGCGAAACGCCCTGGGCCGTGCCGGTCGCGGCGCCCGGGCCCGTGGCGGATGCCGCGCCCTGGGCCGGGGCGGACGCGGCGTCCGAGACCGTTGAGGGCGTCACGGCCGAGACCATTGAGGGCGCCGCGTCCGGGACCGTGATCGGCCGGGCGGCCGGGAGGGCGGCGGTCTCGCCCCGGATGACGCGGGGCGCCGCCGGTCCTGCCGGACCGAGGTCCTCGCCGCGCAGGACGGCCAGTTCGAGCCGGCGCAGGGAGGGCGAGGGGTCCACGCCCAGCTCCTCCAGCAGGAACCCCTTGACCCTGCGGTATTCGGCGAGGGCCTGCGACTGGCGTCCGCTGCGGTAGAGGGCCTCGATGAGCTGTTCGTGGAACCGTTCGTGGCCCGGGTGGACGCGCGTAGCGGTCCACAGGTCGACCAGCGCCTCGCCGCAGCGCCCGAGCCCCAGCAGCAGGTCGCAGACCCGCTCGACCGCGCGCAGCCGTTCCTCCGCGAGCCGGGGCACCTCGTCGCGGTGCAGGACGACGGACCGGACGTTGGCGAGCAGCGCACCCTGCCAGAGTGAGAGGGCGTCCCTGAGCGCACAGAGCTCCGCCTCGGGGTCCCGGTCCAGGCCGGCGGCCCGGCGCACCCGGTCGCGGAAACCGAGGAGATCCAGGGTGGACGGTGCGGCGGTGATCCGGTAGCCGCCGGGCACCGCGTCGATGGCGGTGGTGACGCCGTGCTTGGAGAACAGCCGGCGAAGCCGCAGCACACAGGTCTGGAGGGCCGCCCTGGCGGTGGCCGGCTGCTCCTCACCCCATATCGCGCGCTGCAAGTACTCGGCGGAGACCGGAGAGTTGGCGTGCAGGAGCAGCGCGGCGAGCAGGTTCGCGGGCTTGGAGGACTGAAGGACGACGGTGTCGGGACCGTCGGCGAGGGCGAGCGGCCCCAGAAGCTGGAACCGCATCCCGGGAGGCGTCCCCGGCATGCCTCCCGCCACGGCTGCTGGGCTCGACACGTCTAGTCCCAGCCGTTGACCAGCTTGCACATCTGGACGGGCGGCGATTCCGGGGGCAGTTGGCCGATGACCCCCGCCAGCTCCGTACAGATGACGCGGGCGATCTCGTCGGCGACGGGCGGAGGGCCGGCCGGGGTGGTGGCCGATGCGGGGCCGGTGGAGAAGGTGAGGGCGGCGAGGGCGATGCCGGTGACGAGGGCGGCGGCTCTGGCCGGGCGGCGCTGCTTCTGCGCAAGCGGAGACCTTGACACGTGTTCCCCTTCGACGGTGGCGTCGGAGCCGGGGGTCGTCCCGGCACGGGAGACGATGCCAGCGCGGAACGCGCCACAAGAGAGGCCGTGATGTCAGCTTGCTGCACGGGGGCCCGCCGCCCTGTGCAGCAAGCTGACACGGTCCTCCGTGACCGACGGCCCGGGGCGGGGAACGGGCTCGGCCCCGGGGCGTTTGGAGGAACGTCCCGGGGCCTGCCCGTCATCCTACGGTGACGCCCTCGGGCTCACCCCCCGCCGGGCGGGTGCGGGCTCACCCGTCCGTCGCGATGGCGTTCAGGACGTTCATGCGACCTGCCCGGAAGGCCGGGACGAGGGCGGCGAACAGTCCGACGAGGGCGGAGCAGGCGAAGACCGTGAGGATCGTCGGCCACGGGATCTCCAGGACCTCAAGGCCCTCCAGCGCCAGCAGCTTCTGGGCCGCGGTGCCCCAGCCCATGCCGAGTCCGAGTCCGAGCAGCGCCCCGAAGAGGGCGATGACCACGGACTCCAGCCGGATCATGCGGCGCAGCTGGCGGCGGGAGAGCCCGATGGCGCGCATCAGGCCGATCTCACGGGTCCGTTCGACGACGGACAGGGCGAGGGTGTTCACCACACCGAGGACCGCGACGATGATCGCCAGGGCGAGCAGGCCGTACACGATGTTCAGCAGCTGTCCGATCTGGTCCTTCAGCTGTTCCTTGAAGTCTGCCTGGTTCTGGACCTTGTAGACCGGGTAGTCGGCGATGGCGCTCTTGAGGGCCGCGTACGCCTCCTTCTCCTTGCCCTCCTCGGCCTTGGCGAACATGACCACGTTCTGCGGCATCCGGTCGGCCGGGACGTAGGACGCCGCCGTCGTGAGGTTGGTGTACATCGCGCCGCGGTCGATGTTGGTGTCGTCGGAGGTGATGGCCGCGACCTTGAGCTTCGCGGTCTCGCCCGCCTTGAAGGCGACGGTGATCGTGTCGCCGACCTTGATCCCGTGCCGCTCGGCGTACTCGTCGCCGACGGACATGGCGTCCTTGCCGTACGCCTTCGCGAGGTCACCCGAGATGACCGTCCGGCGGACGTCCTTCTGGTACGTCGGGTCGGCGGCGGTGATCCCCTCGTCCTCCGTCCTGCCGTTCGGCGAGGTGACCTTCGCCTTGACGAAGGTGTAGTCGGTCATGTGCTCCAGGCCGGGGACGGCGCGCACGGCGTCGGCGGCCTGGGGCACGATCGGGCGGCCGGTGCTGCCGTCCTGGACGATGAAGTCCGCGCCGACCGACTTGTCGAGCTCCTCGGTGGCCGAGGCCACCATGGAGGACCCGACGACGGACAGGCAGGCCACCAGGGCGAGCCCGATCATCAGGGCCGCGCCGGTAGCTCCCGTACGCCGGGGGTTGCGCAGGGCGTTGCGCTCGGCCAGCCGGCCGACCGGGCCGAAGAGCCGCAGGACGACGACGCTCAGCCCGCGCACCACGACGCCGGCCAGGAGCGGGCCGATCACGATGAAGCCGATGAGGGTCAGCAGCACGCCGAGGGCGAGGAACATGGAGCCCTCGGTGGCCTTGTCCGCCTGGGTCGTCGCCCACAGGGCCGCGCCGCCCGCAGCCGTCAGGAAGAGGCCGATACCGGCCCTGACCCAGCCGGAGCGGCCGTCGGCGGGGGTTCCGGCGTCGCGCAGGGCGGCCATCGGGGAGACCTTGCCGGCCCGGCGGGCCGGGATGTACGCGGCGAGGACGGTGACGACGATGCCGAGCACGAGGCCGATCGTGGGCGTCGTCCAGGCGACGGTGAGGTCCTCGGTGGAGAGCGTCATACCCACGGCGCTCATCATCTTCATCAGCCCGACGGCGAGGCCGACGCCGGCCGCGACGCCGAGCAGGGAGCCGACGATGCCGAGGAGGACGGCCTCCAGGAGCACGGACCGGTTGACCTGCTTGCGGCTGGAGCCGATGGCCCGCATCAGGCCGATCTCGCGGGTGCGCTGGGCGACCAGCATCGAGAAGGTGTTGACGATGAGGAAGATGCCGACGAGGAAGGCGATTCCGGCGAAGCCGAGCATCGCGTACTTCATGACGTCCAGGAAGGCGCCCATGTCGTCCTTGTTGGCGTCGGCGGCCTCCTGCTGGGTCTGGAGCTTGTACGCGGCGTTGCCGTCGAGGGCGGCGGCCACGTTCTTCTTGAGCTGGGTGTCGCTGACGCCGCTCTCGGCCGTCACCAGGATCTGGGTGAAGACGCCCGGGGCGCCCAGCAGGTGCTTCTGCGCGGTGGCGGTGTCGAGATAGACGACGGTCGCGCCCGGGTTGGTGGCGGTGAAGGACGCGATGCCGCTGATCTTCGCCTTGAGGTCACCGGTGGCGGCGATGGTGCGCAGCTCGTCGCCGATCGTGAGCTTGTGCTTCTTGGCGGTGTCGGCGTCGACCATCACCTCGGTGGGACCGCGGGGTGCGTGCCCGGAGGTGATCTCCATCGAACGCAGGTCGTTCTTGGTCCAGTTGCTCGCGATCGTGGGGGCGCCGGTGTCGGAACCCATGTTCTTGTTGTCGCTGTTGACGACGGTGACCGCCATGGAGAAGGCGGAGCCCTCGGCCCGCTCCACCCCGTCGGCCTTCTCGACCTGCTGCACCACCGAGGCGGGCATCGAGACGGGCTTGCCGTTGTCGGGCTGCTCGCCTTCGTCGTCCGAGCCCTTCGGACTGACGGTGACATCGGGCGAGGAGATGGTGAAGAGCTTGTCGAACGTGGTGTTCATCGTGTCGGTGAAGACGAGCGTGCCGCAGACGAACGCCACGGACAGCAGCACCGCCACGGCGGAGAGAGCCATCCGGCCCTTGTGCGCGAAGAAGTTGCGCACCGAGGTCTTCCAGACAGTCATGACGTCCGCCCACGTGCGTCGAAGTGCTTCATCCGGTCGAGGACCTGCTCGGCGGTCGGGTTCTGCATCTCGTCGACGATGGAACCGTCGGCGAGATACAGCACCCGGTCCGCGTAGGAGGCCGCGACGGGGTCGTGGGTGACCATGACGATGGTCTGGCCCAGCTCGTCGACCGACCTGCGGAGGAAGGAGAGGACTTCGGCCCCGGCGCGGGAGTCCAGGTTTCCGGTGGGCTCGTCGCCGAAGATGATCTCCGGCCGGGCGGCGAGCGCCCGGGCGACGGCGACGCGCTGCTGCTGACCGCCGGAGAGCTGGGTGGGTCGGTGCTTGAGACGCTCGGCAAGCCCGACCGTCTCCACGACCTGCTGGAGCCAGGCGGCGTCGGGCTTGCGGCCGGCAATGTCCATCGGCAGCGTGATGTTCTCGAGCGCGTTGAGCGTCGGGAGCAGGTTGAACGCCTGGAAGATGAACCCGATCCGGTCGCGCCGGAGCTGGGTGAGCTTCTTGTCCTTGAGCTTGGTGATCTCGGTCTCGTCGAGGAAGATCTCGCCCGCCGTCACCGTGTCGAGCCCGGCCAGGCAGTGCATCAGGGTCGACTTGCCGGAGCCGGACGGGCCCATGATCGCCGTGAACTGCCCGCGGGCGATGTCCACATCGACATGGTCGAGCGCGACGACCCGGGTCTCGCCGGTGCCGTAGGCCTTCACTACCTGTCGCGCCCGTGCCGCGACGGCCGTACGCCCTCCAGTGCCCCCGTGCCTGGGAATGGTCACAGCCGTTGTCACGGTTTTTCTCCTATGTCGTTCGATGACTGGACGTCGCTGGGTACGTTCCGAGTCTGCGTTCCGGACCGTCCCCCGCGCGATGGTGCTCAGCGCAGTCTTCAGGTGGGGTTTTCCCCACCCACCCCCCTGCGGTGAGCCGTAGCGGCGACGTAAGAAAAGGTTAAGGAGAGGCCCCCCGCCGCCACGTCCTCCGCCGGGAGGAACGGGCCCTGGCCACTATGAGGGGGCGCCCCCTAGGGGAACTCGTCCCTCGGACGGAGACGGGTCAGGGGCTCCCCCTCGGCGCCCCTGGATGAGACAGTGCCACCGGAGATACGTGCATAGGGAAGGAATCTGGTGGGCGGCACGGACGGCAGAAGCGACGCGAACGCGGGCGGCTCGGACGCAGGCAGCACGGGCCGGGAGGGCGGCGAATCGGCCCGTGCGGCCCGCGGCGGCGACAAGGCTGCGGCGCCGCCGCCCGCCGTCACCACCCCCCGGGGCCGCCGCCCCGTCGTGGCGGCGCTCATGCTCGGGATGGCGCTGGCCGCCATCGACGGCACCATCGTCTCCACCGCCGTCCCCCAGATCGTCGGCGACCTCGGCGGGCTCACCGTCTTCTCCTGGCTCTTCTCCGGCTATCTGCTCGCCGTCACCGTCACGCTCCCCCTGTACGGGAAGCTCTCCGACACCTTCGGCCGCAAGCCGGTCCTGATCGCCGGGATCATCCTGTTCCTGGTCGGCTCGGTCCTCTGCGCGGCCGCGTGGAACATGGCCGCGCTGATCGCCTTCCGTATCGTCCAGGGGCTGGGCGGCGGCGCGCTCCAGGGCACGGTGCAGACCATCGCGGCCGACCTCTACCCGCTCAAGGAACGCCCGCGCATCCAGGCGAAGTTGTCCACCGTGTGGGCCACATCGGCGGTCGCCGGTCCGGTGGTCGGCGGACTGCTCGCCGGGTACGCGGACTGGCGGTGGATCTTCCTGATCAACCTCCCGGTCGGGGCCGTCGCCCTCTGGCTGGTCGTCCGCCACCTCCACGAGCCCTCCCGCCCGCGTCCGGCCACCCGGCCCCGGGTCGACTGGGCGGGCGCGCTCGCCGTCTTCGCGACCGGCAGCCTGCTGCTCACGGCGCTCGTGCAGGGCGGGGTGGCCTGGCCCTGGCTCTCGGCGCCCTCGCTCGGCCTGCTCGGGGCGAGCGCGGTGCTGGCCGCGCTCACCGTGGTCATCGAACGGCGGGCGGCGGAGCCGATCATCCCGGGCTGGGTATGGCGGCGCCGCACGATCGCCTCGGTCAACCTGGCGCTCGGCGCGATGGGGCTGCTGATGGTCGCGCCGACCGTCTTCCTGCCCACGTACGCCCAGTCGGTGCTGGGCCTCGGCCCGATCGCCGCCGGGTTCGTGCTCTCGGTGATGACGCTGAGCTGGCCGGTGTCGGCGGCGCTGTCCGACCGGGTCTACAACCGCATCGGCTTCCGGCGGACCGCGATGATCGGCATGAGCGCGGCGCTGCTGATCCTGCTGGCCTTCCCGCTCCTCCCCTACCCCGGCGAGCCCTGGCATCCGGCCCTCCTGATGCTGCTGCTCGGCGCGGCCCTCGGCCTGTTCCAACTCCCTTTGATCGTGGGCGTGCAGTCGACGGTCGGCTGGGCGGAGCGCGGTACGACGACGGCGTCGGTCCTCTTCTGCCGCCAGGTGGGCCAGAGCATCGGCGCGGCGCTCTTCGGGGCCGTCGCCAACGGTGTCCTGGCGGCCCGCCTCCTGGACGCCCCGGTGGACGGCCTCCCCGGCGACCTGGACGCGGTGACCCGCGCGCTGGAGGACCCGGGCGCGTTCTCCGCGGCGGCGACGGACCACGTGCGCCGGGCGGTGGACGCGGCGGTGGACTACGTCTACATCGGGGCGGCCGGAGCCGCGGCCCTGGCCCTGCTCGCCCTGATCACGCTGGCCCCGCGCCGCTTCCCGGTCATCACGGAGCCGACGGAGGCGGCCGGGACCGCCGGGGCGCCGGGCCGGCAGGACGCCGCTTCCTAGGGCGTGCCGTAGCGGCGGCGAGCACTCCACTTGATAGGCAAGTCGCTACTTGCCTATCGTGGAGTCATGGCGGACGATGTCTTCAAGGCCCTGGCCGATCCCACGCGGCGGCTCATCCTCGACGAGCTGACCGACCGGAGCGGTCAGACGCTGTTCGAGATATGCGGACGGCTGGTGACCAGGCACGGCCTCGGGCTGTCCCGGCAGGCGGTCAGCCAGCATCTGGCCGTCCTGGAGACGGCGGGCCTGGTCAGCACGCGCCGCGAGGGCCGCTACAAGTTCCACGACCTGAACACCGAACCCCTTGAGCACATCGTCACGCGATGGCTCGCTCAGCCTGATCAAGAAGGCAGGACCCCATGAGGATCAACCTGACCAGCGTCTTCGTCGACGACCAGGAGAAGGCCCTGCGCTTCTACACGGACGTCCTCGGCTTCGTGAAGAAGCACGACGTCCCGCTCGGCGGCGAGGACCGCTGGCTGACCGTGGTCTCGCCGGAGGACCCCGACGGCACCGAACTCCTCCTGGAGCCGAACAAGCACCCGGCCGTGAGGCCGTACACGACGGCCCTGGTCGAGGACGGCATCCCGGCCATCGCCTTCGCCGTGGACGACGTACGGGCGGAGTTCGGCCGGCTCAGCAAGCTCGGCGTCCGCTTCACCCAGGAGCCGACGGAGATGGGCCCCGTCACCACCGCCGTCCTGGACGACACCTGCGGCAACCTGATCCAGATCATGCAGAGCGCGTAGGGCGGGCGCCTTCACGCCCCGCCCTGAGGCCTCGCGGCCGCCACCTCCGCCCACACGATCTTCCCGATCGGGTTCCGGGGCTCCCACCCCCACTTCGTCGCCAGGCACTCCACAAGGAAGAGGCCACGCCCCGACTCCTGGTCCTCCGGGGGCAGCGTCGCGTGCTCGGGCGTCCGGCCGAGTACGGCGTCCGAGACCTCGATACGGAAACGGCTCGCCGGGCCTTCGTAATCCACCCGCACATGGAAGTTCCGCCCCCGCAACCGCCCGTGGCACACCGCGTTGGCGGCCAGCTCCGCCACCACCAGGGCCACCGAGCACGACGCGTCCGTCATCGGCCCGAACCCCCAGTACCCCAGCTGCCGCACCACCGTGCGGCGGGCGAGCCGTGCTCCCCGGGGCGTCGACGGGAACTGCCGCGACAGGCTCCCGTAGCCGTTGGCGGTCAGCCCGAAGCGGCGCGGGAGGGGTGGGGGCTCCTCCTGCCCGTCGGCACTGTTCGCCGCTGTCGTCCTCTTCCCGGTCATGCCGACCATCCGTTCACTCGACTCCTCTCACGTCACCCACACGTGCGGGTTCCGTGACTTTCCGTACTCAAGAGTCGGCCGTGCGTCCTAGCCTCGGAAGGTGACAGCGCCTTACCCCGCAGGCCGTAAGAATCGGAAGTAGCCCCATGGCCAGAGCAATTGACCCGCAGTCCTCCATGGCGGCCCTCTTCGGATCACGCCTGCGCAAGCTCCGCGTCGCGGCCGGACTCACCCAGGCCGAGGTGGGCTCACTCGCCCACGTGGTCAGCAGCCGCATCGCCCAACTGGAGCGGGCGACCGGCGCGAAGCCCACACTGGAGCTGACCCGGGTCCTGGACAAGGAGCTGGTGGCGGACGACTTACTGATCGACCTCTGGCCGTACGTGTACCGGGAGGCGTTCCCGGACTGGTCGCGGGCGTTCATCGCGTACTCCGCCCGCGCGGCTGTGATCCGCCAGTACGCCTCGCACGCCGTGCCCGGTCTGCTGCAGACACCGGAGTACGCGCGAGCGTTGCTGAGCGTGGGCCACACGCTGCGGGACGCCGAGTATCTGGAGGAACGCCTCGCGGCCCGGCTCGACCGACAGGTGCGGCTGATCGGCCCGGACCGGCCGGAGCTGTGGATCATTCTCGACGAGGCCGTGCTGCGTCGGCCGGTCGGCGGATCCGCCGTGATGCGCGGCCAGTTGGAGAAGCTGCTCAGGATGGCCGAGGAGCCCAACGTCACGATCCAGGTGCTGCCGTTCAACCAGGGCGCGCACGGTTCGTTGGGCGGTTCCCTCACCGTGCTGGTGATGCCGGACGGCACCGACGTCGCCTACACGGAGGGCGCGCACTACGGCCAGTTGACCGAGGAACCGGACGAGGTCGAACGGTTCGTTCTCACTTACGATCAGCTCAGGGCGATGGCGCTGCCGCCGCTGATGTCACTCGCCTTGATCCGATCCGTACTGGAGGCCGATTACCGTGCAGCGAGTGTCCCGTCCCGATCTGACCGCCGCCGCCTGGCGCAGCAGCAGCTACAGCAACCAGGAGGGCGGCGACTGCGTGCAGGTGGCGGACGGATTCCCCGGCGTCGTCCCGGTGCGTGACAGCAAGAACCCCACCGGCCCCGCCCTCGTCGTCCCCACCGCCGCCTGGAGCGCGTTCATCGCCGGGGTCGTCACCGACTGACGCGTGGCGCGCGGCGTGACACCCCCGCGCGCATCGGCATCACTCCATTTACTGGTGTCACTGGGCATTTACCGTCGGCATATTGGCCGAAAAGAATTCCTCGGGCTCCCAGACATCGCCGCTTCGCGGCATAACGCTGGACCGACCGGCGGGTGTCGCGCATATGCCCCGGCCATTCCCCCGGGGCTCATTCCGGCCCGATGCCGGTCAACGCGGCGCGCTGCCTCGCGATTACCACAACAGCCGGAGCCCGCTGGCCACTTCCCGACAAAATCACTCTGCCTACGGACTATGCCGCTCACCGGATCAACCGCCGCACGAGCAATGTCTACGATGTGGTCAACCCCTGACAGGAAAGGCTGCTTCCGCTTTTCTCCGATTCGCCAGGTGAACTGCACCTTCTCGGAGCGGCCGCACACCTTCTGCTCGGTAGAACTGTCGGTAGAACTGAGGGACCGCATCCATGCCAGAACCCGTACCAGCCAGTCAGCGGCGGAGGCCGATGAACGCGTCCGGGGCGGCGACGGCGCCGCTTGTGGCCGTGCTGTCCGTACTCGCCGTCGCCGGAGCCGTGGCCGTGTTCCTCGCCCCGTCCGGGGCGCGCGGCTGGGCGGTGGCGGTGGTGGTGACCGCCTGGGTGGTCCTGGCCGTCACGCTCGCCGTGGCGCACACCCTCGCCCGGCGGACCCAGCGCGCGGCCTCGGCCCGCAACGCCGAGGCCGAACGGCTCAAGACCTCGCTGACCGCACTCGAAGCGGACACCGCCCACACCGCCGACGTGGCCCTGCCCGCACTGCTCCAGCTGGTACGCGGCGGAGTACCGGCCAACGAGGCCCTCGGCCGCGTCCCGCTCCCGCGCGGGCCGCGTCAGCGCAAGCTGCTGCACGCCCTCGCGGCCACGGTCGAGGGGCAGGAGCAGCAGACCGCCGCCCTGCGCACCGAGAGCACGCGGATCCACGACGAGCTGGGCAGGGAGAACGCCCGGCTCCGCGACGAGTTGCGCGCCCTGACCTCCGAGGTCGAACGCTTCACCCGCGAGACCTTGCCGAGCGTGGCCGCCCGGCTCCGTGAGGGCGAGTCCGGCGCCGCGGTGCAGGCCGAGGTGTACCTCCCGGACCAGCCGCTGCTGCGCGCGTCCGTCGAGGCGGTGCTCCGGGAGCTCGCGCTCAGCGAACGCCGCGCCCTCGCCGCGCAGACCGCGTCCGCCAAGGCGCTCAGCCGCGTCCAGGCCAAGTCCGTCAGCATGCTCGCCGACCTGCGCACCATGCAGGAACGTCACGGCGAAGAGGTGTTCGGCGATCTGCTGAAACTGGACCACAGCACCTCGCAGCTCGGCCTGATGACGGACCGCCTCGCCCTGCTGATGGGCGGCCGGCCCAGCCGCGCCTGGAACAGGCCGATCGTCATGGAGAGCATCCTGCGGGGCGCGGTCGGCCGGATCGCCGCCTATCAGCGGGTCCGGCTGCACTGCTCGTCGAAGGTCGCCATCTCCGGCTTCGCCGCCGAAGGCGTCATGCACCTCCTCGCCGAACTGATGGACAACGCCGCCAACTTCTCGCCGCCCATCGACGAGGTGCACGTCTACGTCGAGGAGCGCGGCACCGGCATCGTCGTCACCATCGAGGACAGCGGCCTGAAGATGGCCGAAGCGGCGATGCGGCGGGCCGCGGACTCCGTCGCCGGACGGCTGACGGACCTCGCGGCCCTCCAGGGCACGCGCCTCGGCCTCGCCGTGGTGGGGCGGCTCGCGCTCAAGCACCGGATCAGCGTCAACTACCGGCCGTCCTCGCGCGGTGGCACCGGCGTGGTCGTCCTGCTGCCGAGGCATCTGATCGCCCAGGAGTCCCGCGAGAGCCATGCGGTCGTCCCGAGCCTCCGGGAAGCCGCGGCAGCCGCGACGCCGGCGCCCGCGCCCACGGCCGTACCCGCTCCCGCCCCCACGGGCACGCTCACGCCGGAACCCCTGTCGCCGGAACCCGCGACACCGGTGCCCGCGCCTGTGACGCCGCCACCCGCGCCCGTACCCGCGACGCCCTCCCTGCCGGAAGCCGTCGCCCCCGCCGCGCCGATGCCGGCCCCCGCTCCAGCCGCTCCCGACCCCCTCGTCGCCCGCCCCCGTGAGCCGCAGCAGCCCGCGACCCGCCCGGCGGCGGCCTCCACCCCCGGCGGCCTCCCCGTCCGCACGCCCGGCCGGACCATGGGCGAGGCGGAGCGCGAGCGCGGCCGGCACCGTGGCGCGCCCGCTCCCGCCTCCGCGGCGAACCCGCGGGGCGACACACCGCGGGCCACCCCGCCCCGCACCGCGGGCCAGCAGTTCGGCGCCTTCCAGCGCGGCCGGCGGCCCCAGAGCAACGCGGCGGCAGCGGAGCAGCCGGACGCCGGGACCGTACCGCCGCCGTCCGCCGCACCGTAGCCAGGAACGCCATCCACAGGGTGTCCGGGGCCACCGGACGCGCTCGCTCGAACATCCGAGATTGGAGGTACGGGCCGTCGGCCGGATCCCGGCGCCACGGTCCCGTCACTCATCATGCAGACAACGGACAACAGCCTCACCTGGCTCCTGCAGAGGCTGCTGGAGCAGACCCCCGGCACGCGGCACGCCCTGGCCCTGTCCCGCGACGGGCTCAAGCTCTGCTGGAGCGAGCACCTCACCCTCGACCAGGCCGACCAGCTGGCGGCCATCTGCTCGGGCATGCAGGCGCTGGCGCAGGGCGCCTCCATCGAGTTCGGCGACGGTTCCGGCGGCGTACGGCACTCGATGACCGAGTTCCACGGCGGCCTGCTGTTCATCGTCGAGGCCGGTGAGGGCGCGCATCTGGCCGTCGTCGCCACGGAGGAGGCCGACCCCAGCATCGTGGGCAACCAGATGACGCAGATGGTCGATCAGATCGGTGAACACCTGCGCGCCGCACCGCGCGGCACGGTACCGGGGAGCGCTTCTCCGGGACGTACGTCGCCGGGGAGTCCCTCGTGACGCCCCGGCGACCCGTCGACACCGGAGCCCCCGACCGGCTCTACACGGTCACCGGCGGACGCAGCCGCGCCGCGGACTCCTTCGACCTGGTGACCCTGGTGGTCAGCGAGTCCCGGCCGACCCCCGGCATGCAGTCCGAACACGCGCGGATCCTCGACCTGTGCAGCCACCCGACCGCCGTCGTCGAGATCGCCGCCGAACTCTCCCTCCCGGTCACCGTGGTCCGCATCCTGCTCGACGACCTCCACGTCATGGGCCGGATCACCGCCCGTCACCCCCGCGTGGCCACCTCGCACTCCGAACTCCCCGACTCCGAACTGCTGAAGGAGGTGCTCCATGGTCTCCGGAAGCTGTGAGCTGCCCGCCCAGCGCACCCCGCTGTCCGACGCGGCCGAGACCGGCCTGAAGATAGTCGTCGTCGGAGGGTTCGGCGTCGGCAAGACCACGCTCGTCCGCTCGGTGAGCGAGATCCGGCCGCTGAACACCGAAGAGGTCATGACCCAGGCCGGTGTCGGCGTCGACGAGACGAGCGGCGTCGACGGCAAGACGACCACCACGGTCGCCTTCGACTTCGGCCGCATCAGCCTCAACGAGCGCATCGTGCTGTACCTGTTCGGCGCCCCGGGGCAGGAGCGCTTCTGGTTCCTGTGGGACCGGCTGTTCTCCGGCACGCTCGGCGCGGTCGTCCTCGTGGACACCCGCCGGATGGACGACTCCTGGTACGCGATCGACCGGCTGGAACACCACGGCACCCCGTTCGTGGTGGCGGTCAACCGCTTCGACGACGACGTCGCCCACCCCCTCGAAGAGATCCGTCAGGCCCTGGCCCTGCCCGAGCACATCCCGATGATCGACTGCGACGCCCGGGTCCGGACCTCCAGCAAGAACGTCCTGATCACGCTCGTCGACCATCTGCGCACGATGGCCATCGCCCGGGAGACGACACCATGAGCACCTCCAGCCCGTCCTTCGATCCTTCCTTCGGCTCCCCCCTCGATCCGGGCACCTCCGCCCCCTCCGGCTGCCCGGTCGCCCCCGGTGCCGTACGGCTGTCCGGCTCCTCCTACCAGCAGACGCCCACGGAGCTCTACCGCTCGCTGCGGCGGGAGCACGGCGCGGTGGCGCCGGTCCTGCTCGACGGTGACGTACCGGCCTGGCTGGTCCTCGGGTACGCCGAACTCTCCTACGTCACCACGCACGACGAGCTGTTCGCACGGGACTCGCGCCGCTGGAACCAGTGGGACAGCATTCCGCCGGACTGGCCCCTGCTGCCGTTCGTCGGCTACCAGCCGTCGGTCCTCTTCACGGAGGGCGACGAGCACCGCCGCAGGGCCGGTGTCATCACCGAAGCCCTGGAGGGCGTCGACCAGTTCGAGCTGGCCCGCGACTGCCGGCGCATCGCCGAGCGGCTCATCGCGGACTTCGCCGGGAGCGGCCGGACGGAGCTGATGAGCAGTTACGTCCATGCCCTGCCGATGCGGGTTGTGGTCCAGATGTGCGGGATGCCGGTGTCGGGCTCGGACACCCAGCAGTTGGTGGACGACCTGCGGATCTCGCTCGACGCCGGCGAGGGCGACGACCCGGTGGCGGCCTACGGGCGCGTCGGCGACCGGCTGCGTCAACTGGTCAAGGACAAGCGGGCGGTACCCGGACCCGACATCACCTCCCGCATGGTGACGCACGGCGCGGGGCTCACCGACGAGGAGATCGTCCAGGACCTGATCTCGGTGATCGCCGCCGCCCAGCAGCCCACCTCCAACTGGATCTGCAACACGCTGCGGCTGCTGCTGACGGACGAACGCTTCGCGGTGAACGTCTCCGGCGGCAGGCTCAGCGTCGGCGAGGCGCTCAACGAGGTGCTGTGGCTGGACACCCCGACGCAGAACTTCATCGGCCGCTGGGCCGTACGGGACACCCAGCTCGGCGGCCGGCACATCCGGGCGGGCGACTGCCTGGTCCTGGGGATCGCCGCCGCCAACACCGACCCGGAGATCTGGCCGGAGGCGTACGTCGGGGCCGAGAACTCCGCGCACCTGTCGTTCAGCGGCGGCGAGCACCGCTGCCCCTACCCCGCACCGCTGCTGGCCGACGTGATGGCCCGTACGGCGGTGGAGACGCTGCTGGAACAGCTGCCGGACCTGATGCTGGCGGTGGAACCGGCGGAGCTGACGTGGCGGCCCTCGATCTGGATGCGCGGACTGTCGGCGCTGCCGGTGCAGTTCAGCCCGATGGCGCAGTAGTGGGGACCGGGGCCGGGAACCCTTCCGGGAGGCCGGGGCGAGCGGCCGGGCCGGGAAGCGTTCCCCGGCCCGGCCGCCCGGGTACGACGGCGTGCCGTCAGCCGGACACCGGTGTGAAAAGCACCGGCAGGCTCTTCGGCCCCCGGGTGAACACGCCGTTCTCGACCGGGTCGAAGCCGTCGGCCAGCCGCAGATCGGGCATGGCGTCCAGCAACTGGCCCACGCCGGTCTCGACTTCGGACCTGGCCAGCAGGGCACCCACGCAGAAGTGCCGGCCGAGCGCGAAGGCGAGATGGTCGGCCGCCGCCGAGAACGCGTTCGTGGCAGTCAGGTCCTCGCGGAAGATGTCGAAGACATCGGGGTCGCGGTAGCGGTCCTCGTCACGGTTGGCGGAGCCGATCAGGCAGGTCACCGTGGAGCCCGCCGGTACGGTGCCGCCGCTCAACTCCACGTCCGTCGCCGAATGGCGCATGATCATGTGGACCGGCGGGGTGTAGCGCAGCGTCTCGGCGAAGGCGCGGGCTATCAGGCTCCGGTCGGCGCGGACCGCCGCCAACTGCTCCGGGTGCGTGAGCAGGTTGGCGAAGATACCGGCGATGGCCTTGTCGGTGGTCTCCCCGCCCGCCGCCAGCAGCAGACTGCAGAACGCCTTGACGTCCTCGTCGCTCATCCGGACCCCGTCGACCTCCGCGGTGCAGAGCGTCGACAGCAGATCCTCGCCCGGCGACTCCCGCCGTTCGCGGATGATCGGCAGCATGTACTCGGCGAACTCGACGCGCGTACGTTCACCGGCCCGCGCCACGTCCTGATCGCCGGAGAGATTACCGAGAAAGGCGATGACGGCCGTATACCAACCGTGAAAACGCTCATAGTCGGACTTGTCCAGACCGAGCATGTCCGCAATGACGTTCACGGGAAATCGGGTGGCGTAGTGGGCCACCAGATCGACGGAACCGGAGTCGCGGAACCGGTCGATCAATTCGCGCGAATTGCGCTCGATGACCGGTAAGAACTTGTCCCGCAGGTCGGCACCCCGGAAGGCGGGCGCGACGAGGGCCCGGCGTACGGCGTGCTCGCGCCCGCTGAGCTGGAGAATCGTCCGCCCGTGCACGGGCTCGATCTGCCAGTCGTAGTTCTCGGTGGTGAACTCACCGGCCTTGTCCTTGAAGACGCGCTCCACGTCCTCGTAGCGCGAGACGATGTAACTCTTCGTGGCCTCGTGCCACAGGAGCGGCGCGTCCTGCCGCATCCGGCGATACGCCGCATACGGGTCTCTCTCGAACTCTGGCGACAGAATGTCCGGTGCTCGGACGGTCATGACCACTCCCTTGCAAGCAGAACGGGAAACTGCGAGGTGCATGACTTATTCAGCTCGTACCGGCGGATATATGCAAGAGCCATGGGTCGCGAAATCCCCGAGCCGGTACGGCATCCCGGCCGCTACGATCTCCGGCTGTGACGCATGACCGTGAGCGGACCGGGCCCGCGTGGGGGACCTTCCTGGAACTGGCGGATCCCGCCGACGGCCCCCTGCACACACGGCTGGCCCGCGCTCTGCGGGCCGCCGTCACCGGCGGGCGGCTCTCCGTGGGCAGCACCCTGCCCCCGAGCCGTGTCCTCGCGGCGGATCTGCGGTGCTCCCGCTGGGTGGTGACCGAGGCCTACGCCCAACTCGTCGCCGAGGGCTACTTCGAGGCCCGCAGCGGCTCGGCCACCCGGGTGCGGGCGCACGCCGGTGTCACCGCGCCCCCGGACGCGGGTGCGGGCGGATCGCGCTGGACGCCCCGGTTCGACCTGCTGCCGGGCGTCCCCGACCTGCGCGCGTTCCCGCGCAAACGCTGGGCTGACATGGTCCGGGCCGCCACCACCGAACTGACCTGGGACGAGCTGGGCTACCCCGATGCGGCGGGACTGCCGAGGCTGCGCCGGCAGCTCGCCTCCTACCTCGCGCGCGGGCGCGGAGCCCGTGTGGAGCCGGACCACCTCGTCGTCTGCGCGGGCACGTTGGACGGTGTCCTGCGGCTGTGCCGGGCGCTGCGGGCCGCCGGGCACACCCGGGTCGCGGTCGAGGACCCCGGCTGGACCCAGCTGCGCCTGACCGTGGCGGCGGCGGGCCTGACACCGGTGCCGGTCGCGGTGGACGAACAGGGTTTGCGGGTCGACCAGTTGCGCCGGGAGACAGACGTACGCGCGGTGATCGTGGCCCCGGCACACCAGTTCCCCACCGGCGTCGTCCTCGCGCCCACCCGCCGCGCGGAACTGGCCGACTGGGCCCGGGAGGTGGACGGCCTGATCATGGAGGACGACTACGACGCCGAGTTCCGCTACGACCGCCACCCCGTGGGCGCCCTTCAGGGCATGGCGCCGGACCATGTCGCCCTGCTCGGTTCGCTGAGCAAGACGCTCTCCCCCGCCGTACGGCTGGGCTGGGTCGCCGCTCCCGGCCGCTGGACCGGGGCCCTCGTCGCCCGGGACACCGGAGGCGCCCCGCCCCCCGTCATCGATCAGGACGCCTTCTCCCGCTTCGTCACCTCCGGCGCCTACGACCGGCACCTGCGCGCCTCCCGGCTGCGCTACAAACGCCGCCGCGACCATCTCCTGCGCGAACTCGCGGCGCACCTGCCCGAAGCGGCCGTCGGCGGGGCGGCCGCCGGATTCCATCTGCTGCTCCCCCTGCGCGACTGCCCGGCGGGCGACGTGGTGAAGGAGGCGGCCGGTCACGACGTACGCCTGGCGAGCCTGGACGACTACCGGATGGCGCCGGAGGACCCCGGGCCGGGCCCCTCGGTCTCGACCCTCGTCGTCGGCTACGGGAACCTCACCGACCGGGCGGTGCCGGAAGCGGTCCGGCGCCTGGCCCAGGCCGTGGAACGCGTACGGGACGGCCGGTCGGCCACGCCCGGGGTCAGTCGGCCTGACCGGAGTCCGCCGAGTCCAGGCGGGCCTTCAGCTCCTCCGGCAGCCGCAGTTCCGCCGCTCCCAGCACCTCGTCCAGCTGCTCGACCGAGCTGACGCCCACGATCGGGATGACCGGCGGGTCACCGGCCATCAGCCAGGCCAGCACCACCTGGTTCGGCGTCGCCCCCAGTTCACCGGCCACCTCGCCGAGCACCGCGAGCCGCCGCGCGCTGCCCGGGTGGTCGTACGCCTCCGGCAGCGGCTTGTCCGCCCGGGTGTACGCGCCCGAGATCAGCGCCGAGTAGGCCATCAGCGTCAGGTCGGACTCGGCCCGCAGATAGTCGAGCAGCTCCGGCGTGACGTGCACGTGCGCGCTCTCCGGCAGGCTCAGGTCGAAGCGCGGCTGGAGGTAGGAGTAGCGCTGCTGGACGCAGGTGTAGGGCGTCAGCCCGCCCGCGCGGGCCACGGCGCGCGCCCGCTCCGTCCGCCAGGTGGCGTGGTTCGAGCAGCCGAGAACGGTCGCCTTGCCGTCCTTGACCAGGGAGTCGAGGGCCTCGACCGTCTCCTCCAACGGGACGGTCCGGTCCTCGAGATGCGACCAGTACACGTCGATGCGGTCCGTGCCCAGGCGGCGCAGGCTGTCCTCGGCGGCCTTGGTGACGACCGCCCCCGACAGCCCCTCGGCCGTCTCCAGGCCGGTGCCGGGCACCGTGGGCCGCGCCCCCGCCTTGGTGGAGATCAGCACCTCGTCGCGCACGCCCCGGTCGGCGAGCCAGCGGCCGATGATCGCCTCGCTCTCGTCCCCGGTGCCGCCGGGAACCCAGAACGCGTAGGCGTTGGCGGTGTCGAGGAGGTTGCCGCCCGCCTCGACGAACCGGTCCAGGATGGCGAAGGACGTCTTCTCGTCCACCGTGGTGCCGAACGGCAGCGTGCCCAGGGCCAGAGCGCTGGCCAGGGGGCCGGTGGACCCTCCGATACGACGTCGCAGCATGCGGAACTCCTCAACAAGTGGGCTGTCGTGCCCTCCTGGACGTTTCTCCGGGAGGAACGATCACCACCGTAGGCCGCGAACGGATCGGTATCCCGGGCCAATGGGACGCCGGAAAACCGGACCGCTTTGCCGCGCCCGCGCGCTCGGTCACTCGGGGCGCTCGCCCGGGGCGCCCGGTCACCCGGGGCCGCCTGGTGCGCTCGGGCGCTCAGGCCCCCTCGTGCTCGTTCTCGTGCCCGTCCCCGTCCCCGCCCTCGTTGCCGTCGCCGTTCGACGTCACCCGCCCCGTCAGCGCCGCCAGCGAGCTGCGGACGTGCGCCATGTGCGCCTGGACCTCCTCGCGGCCCTCCTCGTGCTCCCGCAGGATCCGCTCCGTCTCCCGGACCACCCGCTCCTCCCGGAACCGCGCCTCGGCCAGCAGCTCCGCCGCCCGCGCCTCCGCGTCCTCCTGGCCGTGCCGGGCGGCCTCCTGGGTGGCGGCGAGGTGCCGGCCCGCCTCCGTGAGCAGCGCCTCGGCCCGCTCGGTCAACTCCGTGTGCCGGGCCTCCAACGCGGCTTCCTCTGCGGCCAGTTCGGCCTCGGCCGCCTTGAGGCGCTCCGCGTGCTCCTGCTCCTGGTGGGCCAGCACGCTCGCCGTACGGTCACGGGTCGCCGCCATCGCCGACGCGGCGGCCTCCCGCACCTCCTCGGCGTCCTGCCGGGCCGCCGCCAGCAGCCCTTCCGCCTCCCGGACCGCCGCGGCCACCCGCTCCTCCGCCGCCCGGTCCGCCGCCGCACGCACCGCCTCGCCCGCCTCGCGCGCCGCGTCCCCGGCGGCCCGTCCCGCCGTCTCCGCCTCGTCCCGCAGCGCCTGGCCCGCCGCCACGGCCTCGGCCTCCAGCGCCTGGGCCTCACCCTCGGCCAGGGCCAGGATCCGCTGCGCCCGCTCCCCCAGCTCGGCGTAGTCCTGCACAGGCAGCGTCGCCACGGTCTCGGCCAGCCGGGCCGCTTCGGCGTGCAGCTCCTCCGCCCGGCCGGTCAGCCGCGCGATCTCGGCGAGCGCCCCGTCACGCTCGGCCGTCAGGGCGGCCACCCTGCGGTCCACCTGGTCCGGGCGGTAGCCCTTCCCCCGGACACCGACGACGTCGAACGCGGACACCGGTCCAGCACTCATCCCTGAAGCCCTCTCTACGACCCACCGGCACGCACCGCCGCACCACGACACCCCGCGATACGTCAAGGATGCGGCAATTGGTGCCGGAAGTCGGAATCGATCAGCGCCATTCCGGCCGGAAGCGACCGGCATCACAGATCCGGCCGAACCGGCACACAGCGAAGCGCCCGAACCCGGGAAGGGTTCGGGCGCTTCGGCCGGACCATGAAGCCGGGCCGCCGGACCGGGCCGGCAGACCGGGTCAGATCAGATCAAGCCGTCCCACATCTGCTCCAGCAGCACCGACCACCAGCTCTCCGGCGACGCCAGCGCCGCCGGGTCCAGCGCCACCAGCTGTGCCTGGAAGTCGACGGTCCAGCGGCCCGCCTGCTCCGGGTTCAGCCCGTACCGCAGCCGCCACATCCGGCCCAGCAGCGCCATCGACCGCACGAACTCGGGCAGCCCCGTGTTCACGAACTGCGGTGGCACCGGCTGCCCGCCGGGGCCCGCCTCCACCGGCACGGCCACGATGTTCGCCGTCCCGTACTGCACACAGATCGCCCGGCCGAAGTCCGTACCCATCACCAGGTACGACCCCGCGTCCGGCGCCGGCTGCACCTGCCGCTGCGCGGCCAGCTCGGCCAGCGTCGGCACCACCGGCTGCCCCGGCTGCGCCCAGAAGAACGGCCCGAAATCGGCGGGCAGCCCCGCCCACACCAGGGTGCGCGCGACGATCTCCGGCACGCCCTGACGGGACACCGCCCGCTGGTCGAACCGGAGAATGCCCTGCGGACCGAACGCCTGCGCCAGCTCCTCGGCGATCGCCTCCGGCGGCAGCGCGGGCGCGGGCGGCATCTGCGGCAGCGGCGCCCGCACCGGCGCGGGCCGCGCCGGGCCGTCCGCCACCTGGTGCAGCTCGCCCTGGTGCGTCAGCAGATGCTGCATGCCCTGCTGGCGGCTGGCGTGATCCGTCCCGTACGGAGCGACGCTGGTGATCCGCACCTGCGGCCAGGTCTCCCGGATCATCCGCGCGCAGTACCCGCCCGGCAGCTCGCAGGACTCCAGCTCCGTGTGGAGCTCGATGACCTGCTGCGGCGGCACGTTCATCGCCCGCAGCTCGTGCAGCATCTGCCACTCGGGGTGCGGGGTGCCCGGCGCCGAACGGCGGATCAGCTGCTGCTCGCTGCCGTCCGGAGCCCGGAACCGCAGCACGGCCTGGTAGCCGGGGCCCACGGTCGGCTGACCGGTGGGCTGCTGCGGATAGCCGTACGCGGGAGGCGGCGGGGTGTGCCCACCGGGCGGCGGACCGGGAGGACCGGGCGGACCGGGAGGACCCGGCGGCTGCGGTACGGGACCGGGACCACCCACTGAACCGCCCGGGGCTCCGGGCGGACCGGGCGGGCCGACCTGGCCCGGACCCGCGAACATCGTCTCGGCGTGGTGCACCCCGCCACCCGGAGGCGGCGTGGAACCCGGCGGCGGACCGGGAGGCCCGGGGGGCTGCGGAGCACCCGGGGCACCGGGCGGGCCCGGCGGCCTGGGCGCGCCCGGGACGCCCGCGCCGATGCTGCTCCCGTCGGCGAGCATCGTCGCGGCATGGTGCACCCCGCCGCCCGAGGGCGGCGTGGAACCGGGGGCCGCGGGCGGGCCGGGCGGAGCGGGCGGCGGGGTGGCACCCGGCGGCGGTCCGGGCGGGCCCGGCGGGGTGGCGCCGGGCGGGCCGAGCTGCGAGACGAGCTGCGTCGGGACGTACCCACCCGCCGGGGCGCCGGGCGCACCCGGACCCGAAGGCGGCGGGGTCGCGCCGGGAGGCATGCCGGGAACCCCCGGGGCACCGGGCGGCGGCGGGGTCGACGGACCGCCCCCACGCGCCCCGCGCGGCGGCACCACGGCCTTGCTGGTGGCCGCGTCGGCGATGTCACCGGCCCCGTCCGACGCACCCTGCTCCGGCCGGAGCGCCGGGGCCACCTGCGTACGCGGCAGCTGGCTGCCACCCGACATGAGCGCGGTGGGCGCCTCCGCCGGAACGACCGGCGGCGGGGCCTCCTCGTCGTCCGTCCCCGACAGCGGCGGTGCGAACACCGTCGCGGGCAGCGGGACCGCCGCGTCGTCGGAGTCGGAATTGGTGTCCGTACCGGCCCACGGGGTCGCCCCGGCGGGCACACCGTCGGAAGCCGTGGGCTCGTAGGCCGCACCACCGTCGGCGGCGGGCCAGGAGGGAGCGGAGGGCGGCGTCGCGTCCGCGGCGACGGGACCGGGAACGGGGGTCTGACCCGACGCCGGTACGGAAGGGGACGGGGCCGAGGGCGAAGACGGGGCCTGCGACGGGACCGAGGGCGAAGACGCAGACGGCACCGGGGGCGTGGGCTGCGACGGGGCCGCGGACGCCGGCGACGACGGGGACGGCTCAGCCGCCTCCGCATCCGCAGCCGTATCCCGGCGCTCCGCGCGGTGATCCGGAATCCCCAGCTTGTCCGCCGCCTCCTGGAGCCACTCCGGCGGCGTCAGCAGGAACGACGTCTGGTTCAGATCCACCCGCTGCGGCGGCTCCGGAGCAGCGGCGGGCGCACCCGCCGGAGTCCCGTACTCCTCCTCGTACCGCCGGATCACCTCACCCACCGGCAGCCCCGGCCACAGCGTCGCCTCACCGCTGTCCCGGGCGATCACCAGCCGCTGACGGCCCCCGTCCGAGACGGGACCCTCCGGCCGGTCCTCGGCCCACACCACGAATCCGAGGTCGAACTCACGGACGCGCACCTCACGGTGCTGATACGCGGGCAGGTCACCGTTGACCCACTCGTCCGCCCGATCCTGTGCCTGCGCGAACGTCACCACCGCGCTCACCCCTCCACCGGGACGGCGCGCGCGAAGCCGCCGTCCACCATCAGGTTCGCCACGGTCTCCAGCTCCGGCGGGTTGCCCGCCAGCCGCTCCAGGAAGGCGTCGAAGTCCGTGCCGCAGGGCAGCAGCAGCCGCTCCACACGCTCCTGGACGCTCCAGCCGTCCTGGTCCCGGGCGTCGTCGTACGGGCAGAACCACACCGAACCGATGTCCTGGCCGCGTACCTTCACGGCGAGAATCCCGCCCTGGACGAACGCGACGCCCAGGTAGTCCTTGGTGAAGTGGTCCCGCAGACACTTGTTCACGTACACCAGGTCGTTCATCGCGGCCTCGTCACGCACCGTGAAGAACGGCTGGTCCACCAGCAGCCCCAGTTCCGCGTCCAGCGCCGCGCCCACGGGGGCCGAACCGCCGGCCGCCTTGAGGAAGGAGCGGTACGCGCCGGGCAGCCGGTAGCCGAGGTCCTCCTCGACGCCCTGGACCTGCTGCTCGGTCACCGCGCCAGCGCCCTTGGGCAGCCGGAAGTGCGCCGGACGGGTCTCCTGCAACGGGCGGGTGCCACGCCGGTCCTGGTCGACGTCCGTACCCGCGAGGCCGCCGTGATGACGCAGCAGCGCCTTCACCTCGACCGGCACCAGCTCCATCCGCCGGCCGCCGGGCACGTGGTGCCACGTCCAGCCGTGCGGGGTCGCCACCGCGGGAATCGTGTCCCACAGGTCGTGTCCGCTCGCCGCCATCGCCGCGTTCGCCGACACGTAGTCGGTCAGGCGCAGCTCGTCGATGCCGAAGCCCGGAGGCGGGTCGGCGATCTCGGCCGCGGCGCGCGCGTACGGCGAGAGAACCGGGTGGCCGTTCCCGTCCATCCGCACCCCACCGGGGTGCCGGGACGCCCGGACCGGATCCGGGAAATTCACGACCTGCCCGGCATAGGCGGCGTTCGGTGGCGCGGCTTGCTGCCCGAGCCGACCTGTCGTCATGGCTGATGCCCCCTGCTGCGTCCGGTGTTCCGCACAGCCTAAGCGGTGGGGCAACAGGGGGTCCCGCCCCGCCGTTTCCGTCACGAACGGTCACAGGCGTGTGACGGTGAGGGGGCAGTTTCGCACCTTCGGGCGACACGCAGACACGTTTCCCCCACCCAGCTTCCCCACCACCCGGCACATTTGGCAGGCTGTCCCCGCAACTCGGGGGATTGCAGGGAGGGACGTCAGCACGATGCATTCCACACAAACCGTCACATCAGGGGATCCGCGCCTCAGCTGGAGCGACACCGAGACCAGCCGTACGCCCCGACTGATCCACCGCCGCGACGGGATCCTCCCCGCCGTGGCCGCCGCGCTGTCCGTCCGCGGCGAGACGCTGACCTGCACCGCGGGCAAGGGGGACCAGCCGCCGGTGCTGCACCCGCTCGTCCAGGACTTCCTCGACACCCTCACCAGCGGCCAGCGCGAACGCTTCACGGGCCGCTGCCCCGAAGCGATACTGCTCTCCCGTCAGCTCACCGCCGCCGAGACCGGGCGCTCCAAACGGGCCCAGCGAAAACCCCTGACCAACGGGGAGGCGCGGCGCGCGCTCAAGCACGCACGGATCACCGCCCGGCGGATCCGCGAGGACGGCGACCCGCTGCACGGCAGCTACGCACCGCCCTGCCGGTCCTGTTCCGTCCTCCTGTCCCACTTCGGCGTACGCCCCGTCGACCTGACCTCCACCGGCGCCGCGACCACCGCCGAGAAGGGCTGACCGCCCACCGATGCACGACCGCCAGCAGCACACCTCCACCACCCGCTTCTCCGTCGCCGTCGATGCCGCCCTGCGCGAGGCGGGCTGGCAGCCCGGGCGCTGGGACATCCGCCAGGCGGAGGAATGGGCCGACGCCCTGCGCTCCCACGCCTCCCCGGCCGGCCACCGGCACGCCGTGTTCCCGGCGGCGGTCGAGGCGTGGGCGGAGTTCGGCGGCCTCCGCATCACCGCGTCCGCGCCGGGCCGGCACATCGCGCCCACGGCGGTACGGATCGACCCCCTGAGCGGGCTCCATCTGGCCCGCACGCTCGGGGACCTGGGCCGGGCCCTGGAGACCGAGGTCAGCCCGCTGGGGGCGGAGGGCGAGGAGCAGGCGGTGCTGGCGATCGATACGGAGGGGCGGGTGTACAGCATCGACCACACCGGCGACTGGTTCCTGGGCCGGGACATCGACGAGGCGCTGTCCACGCTGGTCACGGGCACGCAACCGCCGCGCCTGACGTCGGCCTGAGCCAACTCCAGCCCGCCCGCCCGACTTCCGGCCCGCCCCGGCCAATCCCAGCCCGTCCGGCGCTTGAAGGCGAACCCATCCCAGCCCGTCCGGCGTTTGAGGACGGAACCGTGGCTCGGGACGAACCCGGCACCATCACTCACCGCCACACGAGGGGTCGCCGCTCCCCACCACGAGGGTTTCCGTCCTCAATCGCCGGACGGGCTGAGAAGGCTGGCCCTCAATCGCCGGACGGGCTGGAGAGAGTGGGCCCGCCCTCACGCGCCGCACGGGCTGAAAGCCAGGCGCACGGGCTGAAAGGCCAGGCGGCACAGGCTGGAAAGCCAGGCGCACGGGCTGAAAGGCCAGGCGGCACAGGCCGAAAGCCAGGCGCACGGGCTGAAAGGGCCAGGCGCCGCGGGCTCAAGCGGCGGGCACCACCGGGAGCACCGCCGACACGCGGAAGCCCCCCGCCTCCGTCGGGCCGGAGACGAACACACCCCCCAGCCCCAGCACCCGCTCCCGCATCCCCACCAATCCGTTCCCCCCGCTCGGCAACCCCGCATCCGCCACCGCCGCGTCCGACGGGCCGTTCTCCACCTGCATCGCGACCTCGGCCTCCCGATGCGCGAGCCGCACCCACGTCTTCGCGCCCGCCGCATGCTTGTGCACGTTCGTCAGCGCCTCCTGCACCACCCGGTACGCCGTCTGCTCCACCTCCGGCGGATACGGCCGCAGGTCTCCGTGGACCGTCAGCTCCACCACCATCCCCGCCTGCCGGGACTGCGCCACCAGCGCCTCCAGCTCGTGCAGCCGGGGCCCGTCCTCCGTCGCGGCGGAGACGGCGGCCACCGCGGCCGCCTGCCGTACCGACGCCAGCGGAACCCCGCCCGCCGCGGCCGGCGCGGTCAGCGCCTCCCCCGTCCGCAGCACCCCGAGCATCTCGCGCAGCTCCGTCAGCGCCTGCCGGCCCATGTCCCCGACCAGCGCCGCGTTGCGCACGGCCTTCGCCGGATCCTTCGGGGCGACGGCCTGGAGCGCGGCAGCGTGCACCACCATCAGGCTCACCCGGTGGGCGACCACGTCATGCATCTCCCGGGCGATCCGGGTCCGCTCCTCCGTACGCGCCCACTCGGCCCGCTCCTCGGCCCGGTCCGCGAGCAGGGACAGCTCCCGCTCCAGCGAATCGGCCCGCTCCCGCAGGCTCTCCATCAGACGGCGCCTGGCCCCTATGTAGAGGCCGAGGAGCACGGACGGGGCCGTGAGCCCCACCGCCATGAAGACGGACATCAGGGGGACGTACCAGTCCCCCGGCCCGAAGTCGGCCTGCTCGGCCACGCTCTGCCGCAGCCGTACGTACGTGATGATGAACGTCCCCACCAGCGCCATGCTCGCGAGCACGACGGTGATCCGGCGCGGCACCTCGGAGGCGGCCAGCGTGTACAGGCCGACCAGGGCCATCAGGAAGCCCATCTCGGCGGGCGTCATCGCGATCGTCAGCAGCACCACGACGATCGGCCACCGCCGGCGCACCAGCAGCACCGAACCCGCCAGAAGCCCGAACACCACGCCCACCGGCACCGGAATCCCGATGTTCCGGGCGAACTCCACCCCCTCCAGGCCACACTCCAGCGCCGATACCAGCGCCAGTCCCACGTCCAGGGCGACACTCCGTCGCCGCTCCCACCACCAGTAGCCGCGGGTGGTCGATCCCGCCGCCTCCCGGTCTGCCCCCGTTGCGGTCATGGCATCCAGCCTACGGGCGGACGCATCTCAATTCCGGGTGACCGGCAACAGCTCACTTCGGGTGACCGGCGACAGCACGTTCCGCGGTCGAACAAGGAGCGCCGGACAGGAGCGACGACAGAAGCGCCGCACTCCGTCTCCCTTCTGTCGTCGCGTAGAAGGCGCTTGGTACGGCATAGTGTTGGGTGCCGATCCGGCGAACCGATCCAATGTCCGGTTTAGCCGTTATTGATCCCCCATGGTGTAATCAGGCAGCACTGCGGTTTTTGGTACCGTCTGTTCAGGTTCGAATCCTGATGGGGGAGCTTCGGCACGCGGGCCCCGACCTCACCGGTCGGGGCCCGCCCCCGTTTCCCGTGGAAACACCCCCGGTATCCTGCGGATGACCACCACCCGAAGCCGAAGGGCACATCCGTGAGCGCAACCAGCCCGGCAGCCGTCGTCGTCCTCGCAGCGGGTGAGGGCACCCGCATGAAGTCGAAGACCCCCAAGGTTCTGCACGAGATCTCCGGGCGCTCGCTCGTCGGACATGTCGTCGCCGCCGCCCGCGAGCTGGACCCCCAGCACCTCGTCGTGGTCGTCGGCCACGCCAGTGAGCAGGTCACCGCGCATCTGAACGGCGGCGACGCCCCCGTGCGCACCGCC
Organism: Streptomyces globisporus C-1027; assembly: GCF_000261345.2. Classification (NCBI taxonomy): domain Bacteria; kingdom Bacillati; phylum Actinomycetota; class Actinomycetes; order Kitasatosporales; family Streptomycetaceae; genus Streptomyces; species Streptomyces globisporus. The sequence continues at coordinate 3,176,129 of NZ_CP013738.1, forward strand.
TTCCAGGCCGAGCAGAACGGCACCGGGCACGCCGTCCGCATGGGGCTCGAAGAACTCGGCGGGGCCGTCGACGGGACCGTGATCGTCGTGTGCGGCGACACCCCGCTGCTCTCCGGCGAGACGCTCGGCGCACTCGCCGCCACCCACTCCGCCGACGCCAACGCGGTGACCGTCCTGACCGCCGAGGTCCCGGACTCCACCGGCTACGGGCGCATCGTGCGCGACCCCGCCACCGGCGCGGTCACCGAGATCGTCGAGCACAAGGACGCCACCGACGAGCAGCGGGCGATCCGCGAGATCAACTCCGGGGTGTTCGCGTTCGACGGGCGGCTGCTGGGCGACGCCCTGGGCAAGGTGCGTACCGACAACAGCCAGGGCGAGGAGTACCTCACCGACGTGCTGTCCATCCTCCGCGAGGCCGGGCACCGCGTCGGCGCGTCCGTGGCGGGCGACCACCGCGAGATCCTCGGCATCAACAACCGGCTCCAGCTCGCCGAGGCCCGCCGGCTGCTGAACGAGCGGCTGCTGGAGCGGGCGATGCTCGCCGGCGTGACGATCGTCGACCCGGCGTCCACGCTGATCGACGCGACCGTGACGTACGAGCGGGACGCGCTCGTGCACCCGGGAACGCAGCTGCTCGGCTCCACGCATCTCGCCGAGGACTCCGAGGTGGGGCCCAACTCGCGGATCGAGGACACCCACGTCGGCGCCGGCGCCCGCGTCGACAACACCGTGACGCTCTCGGCCGAGATCGGGCCCGGGGCGGCCGTCGGCCCGTACGCCTACCTGCGGCCGGGGACCCGGCTGGGGGTCAAGGCCAAGGCCGGTACGTACGTGGAGATGAAGAACGCCACGATCGGGGAGGGGACGAAGGTCCCGCACCTGAGCTACGTCGGCGACGCGACCATCGGCGACCACACCAACATCGGTGCGGCGAGCGTCTTCGTGAACTACGACGGGGTGGCCAAGCACCACACGACGATCGGCTCCCACTGCCGCACCGGTTCGGACAATATGTTTGTGGCACCGGTCACGGTCGGGGACGGGGTCTACACCGCCGCCGGGTCGGTCATCACGAAGGACGTCCCCTCCGGTTCGCTGGCCGTGGCGCGGGGCCAGCAGCGGAATATCGAGGGTTGGGTGGCCCGGAAGCGTCCGGGCAGCGCCGCCGCGCAGGCCGCTCAGGCGTCGTCGCAGGAGCCCGACGGGCAAAGCTGACCGGAAACAGGTGCGCCGGTGACGGCGTACCGTGATAGATGCTCACCCCATTTCGGCTGGCTCGTTGCACATCGGGACCTATGCGTGCAGCGCCAGATACACGTCTGAGGAGACTGTGCTGTGACCGGGATCAAGACGACCGGCGAGAAGAAACTGATGCTCTTCTCCGGCCGCGCCCACCCCGAGCTGGCCGAGGAGGTCGCCCATCAGCTGGGAGTCGGTCTCGTGCCGACGAAGGCCTTCGATTTCGCCAACGGTGAGATCTATGTGCGGTTCCAGGAGTCGGCACGTGGCGCGGACTGCTTCCTGATCCAGAGCCACACGGCTCCGATCAACAAGTGGATCATGGAGCAGCTGATCATGCTGGACGCGCTGAAGCGCGCGTCCGCCCGCTCGATCACGGTGATCGTGCCGTTCTACGGGTACGCCCGCCAGGACAAGAAGCACAAGGGCCGCGAGCCGATCTCGGCCCGTCTGGTGGCGGACCTGATGAAGACGGCGGGTGCGGACCGGATCCTCACCGTCGACCTGCACACGGACCAGATCCAGGGCTTCTTCGACGGCCCGGTGGACCACCTGTTCGCGCTGCCGATCCTGGCGGACTACGTGGGTGCGAAGGTCGACCGCTCCAAGCTGACGATCGTCTCCCCGGACGCGGGCCGCGTGCGGGTCGCCGACCGCTGGTGCGACCGGCTGGACGCCCCGCTGGCGATCGTGCACAAGCGCCGCGACAAGGACGTGCCGAACCAGGTCTCCGTCCACGAGGTCGTCGGTAACGTCGAGGGCCGGGTCTGTGTGCTGGTCGACGACATGATCGACACCGGTGGCACGATCTGCGCCGCCGCGGACGCCCTGTTCGCGCACGGCGCGGAGGACGTCATCGTGACGGCGACGCACGGCGTGCTGTCGGGTCCGGCGGCCGACCGGCTGAAGAACTCGAAGGTGAGCGAGTTCGTGTTCACGGACACGCTGCCGACGCCGGGCGAGCTGGAGCTGGACAAGATCACGGTGCTCTCGATCGCGCCGACGATCGCGCGTGCGGTGCGTGAGGTGTTCGAGGACGGTTCGGTGACGAGCCTCTTCGAGGAGCAGGGCTGAAAGAAGCAGGGTTGAGAGAGGCAGGACCGGCCGCCTGAGCGGTCCCTGTTGATCCACTTTGGGGTGCGGCCTCCCCGCCGGGTAGACTCAGCGAGTTGCTCGGCGAGGGAGGCCGTACCCGTGTGTACGGCGGTCCGTTATCGACGCGCTCTTCGTAGCAGGCCTGTCGTGGGCCGGGTGACCGATCGTGTTCCGTCTTCCGACGGCTCACCCCACTGACGAGGAGTGCAACCATGGCTGAGATCAAGCTCGCCACCGAGGTCCGTACCGAGTTCGGCAAGGGCGCCGCCCGCCGTGTCCGCCGCGCCGACCGTGTTCCCGGTGTCGTCTACGGCCACGGCGCCGAGCCCGTCCACGTCACGCTGCCGGGCCACGAGCTGCTGCTCGCCCTGCGTACGGCCAACGTGCTGATCGGTCTGAAGCTCGACGGCAAGGACACGCTGGTCATCCCGAAGGCCGTGCAGCGTCACCCCCTCAAGGGCACCATCGAGCACGTCGACCTGCTCACCGTGAAGCGCGGCGAGAAGGTCCAGGTCGAGATCGCGGTGCACGCCGACGGTGACCTGGCGCCGGGCGCCAACCTGCTGGAGTTCGTCCAGGCGACCCTGCTGGTCGAGGCCGAGGCCACCCACATCCCCGAGTCCGTCACGGTCTCCGTCGCGGGCCTGGACGCCGGTGACTCGATCGTCGCCAAGGACATCGAGCTGCCCAAGGGCGCCACGCTGGCCGGCGACGAGGACGCCATCGTGATCCAGGTCGTCGCCGCGCAGGCCGAGGAGCCGGCCGACGACGAGGCCGCCGAGGGCGAGGCCGCCGAGGGCGCCGAGGCCTGAGCCTCTCCCCTCACCGTTCCACCTGCTTGACTGACGGGGCGGTGGTTCCCTTCCCGGGAGCCGCCGCCCCGTTTGCCTGTGCCGTAAGCCGTATGTGAGGAGACCGAGCGCTGATGTCCGACGCCACCGACCCCTGGCTCATCGTGGGCCTGGGCAATCCGGGACCCGACTACGCGGCGAACCGGCACAACGTCGGGTTCATGGTCGCCGATCTGCTGGCGACCCGGATCGGCGGGAAGTTCAAGCGGGCGCAGAAGGCGCAGGCGCAGGTCGTGGAGGGGCGGATCGGTCCGCCGGGTCCGGCGAGCCGGCGGGTGGTGCTGGTGAAGCCGATGTCGTACATGAATCTGTCGGGCGGTCCGGTGACGGCGCTGCGCGACTTCTACAAGGTGCCGACGGACCATGTCGTCGCGGTCCACGACGAGTTGGACGTCGACTACGGTTCGCTGCGGCTGAAGCTGGGCGGCGGGGACAACGGGCACAACGGGCTGAAGTCGATGACGAAGGCGATGGGTCCGGACTACCACCGGGTGCGGTTCGGGATCGGGCGGCCGCCGGGGCGGATGCAGGTCGCGGACTTCGTGCTGAAGGACTTCTCGTCGACGGAGCGCAAGGAGCTGGAGTTCCTGGTGGACCGGTCGGCGGACGCGGTGGAGTGTCTGCTGGCGGAGGGTCTGGAGCGCGCGCAGAGCGCGTACAACTCCTGAGCGAGGGATGCCCCTCCCCCGCCACGTACAACTCCCGAGCGAAGGGTGCCCCTCCCCCCGCCGCGTACAACTCCTGACATTCCTGGTGCTGCTGGGGCGTTTTTCGGCCATAGGTTGACCGCGGGTACGGGTCTGGCCAAGGATCTGCCCCCATGAAGCGGAGCTCTTCCCACCGGGCGGCGGCAGCGGGGCGGCGGGTGGCCCTGGGGCTGGTCGTCCTGGTGCTGCTGGTCGCGGGTGCCTGGGCGTCGTGGGACGCCGCGCACCACATCATTCTGGCCAAGGGCCGTGACCACGGGACCGTGACGGTCACGGAATGCGGCGAGGAGAAGTGCACCGGGTCGTTCACACCCGACTCGGTGTCGCGGGAGCGCCCGCGGGTGACCGTGGACCGGTCCGTCGCGGCGCGTGAGGGGGATCGTTTCCCCGTGGTGGTGAAGCCCGGTTCCGATGCGGTCGTCCGCACGGGGTTGCCGGGCTTTCTGCATGCCTGGGTGCCGCTCGCCGGTGCGCTGGTGCTGGCCGCGTTCGTGATCGGCGGCGGGCTGCGGATGGCGCGGACGGCGTGGGGTGCGGGAACGGCGGGGGCGGCCCTGCTGGTGGCGACGTTCGTCGCGCTGTAGCAGGACCGCCCGTTCGACTACGCGGTGCTCAGCCGGTGTTGCGCAGGCCTGCCGCGACGCCGTTGACGGTGAGCAGCAGGGCGCGGGAGAGCAGCGGGTCGGGCTCCTCGCCGCGCTCGGCTGCCTGGCGCTGGCGGGCGAGCAGGGAGACCTGGAGGTAGGAGATCGGGTCCAGGTAGGCGTCGCGGATGGAGAAGGTCTGCTGGAGCACCGGGTTGGTGTCGAGCAGCTTCTCGCCGCCGGTGATCCGCAGGACTTCCCGCACGGTGAGGGCGTGTTCGGCCTCGATGCCGTCGAAGACGTGCTTCAGCTCGTCGGGGACGAGCGTGTCGACGTAGTGGCGGGCGATGCGCAGGTCGGTCTTGGCGAGCGTCATCTCGACGTTGGAGATGAAGTTGCGGAAGAAGTGCCAGTGCTCGTGCATCTCGTCGAGGACGGTGTCGAGACCGGCCTCGCGCAGGGCCTTGAGGCCGGAGCCGACGCCGAACCAGCCGGGCACGATCTGCCGCGACTGGGTCCAGCCGAAGACCCACGGGATGGCCCGCAGGCCGTCCAGCGAGACGCCCGAGCCGGGGCGGCGGGCGGGCCGCGAGCCCAGGTGCAGGTCGGCGAGCTGGTCCACCGGGGTGGAGGCGAGGAAGTACGACGGCAGGTCCGGATCCTCGACGAGCTTGCGGTAGGCGCTGTGAGCGGCGTCGGAGACGGTGTCCATGGCCGCGTCCCAGCGGGCGAGGGCCTCGTCGGACTGACGGGGTGCGGTGTGCAGGGCGGAGGCCTGGAGGGTGGCCGCGACGGTCAGTTCCAGGTTCTCGCGGGCGAGCGCGGGGATGAGGTACTTGTCGGAGATGACCTCGCCCTGCTCGGTCACCTTGATCTCGCCCTCCAGCGTCCCCCACGGCTGGGCGAGGATCGCGTCGTGCGAGGGGCCGCCGCCGCGGCCGACGGTGCCGCCGCGGCCGTGGAAGAGGCGCAGGCGTACGCCGTAGCGGTGGGCGACGTCGCGGAGGCGTCGCTGGGCGCGGTGGATCTCCCACTGGGAGGTGGTGATGCCGCCGAACTTGGAGGAGTCGCTGTAGCCGAGCATGACCTCCTGGACGTCGCCGCGCAGGGAGACGAGGCGCCGGTAGGAGGGGTCGGCGAGCATCTCGTCGAGGATGGTGTCGGCGGCCTTGAGCTCGTCGGTGGTCTCCAGGAGCGGCACGATACCGATCTTGGCCCAGCCGGCGTGGAGGTCGAGGAGTCCGGCCTCGCGGGCGAGGACGGCGGCGGCGAAGACGTCGTCGGCGCCCTGGCACATGGAGATGATGTAGGACTCGATGACTTCGGGGCCGAAGCGTTCGAAGGCCTGCTTGATGGTGTGGAAAACGCCGAGGGTCTTCTCGCCGGCCGCGTCGAGCGGGGCGGGGGTGGGGGCCAGCGGCCGGCGGGAGCGCAGCTCCTTGGCGAGCAGCTTCTGCCGGTAGTCGCGCGGCATGTCGGCGTAGCGCCAGGATTCCTCGCCGAGCCGGTCGAAGAGCTGGCCGAGGGCGTGGTGGTGGGCGTCGGCGTGCTCGCGGACGTCCATGGTGGCGAGCTGGAGGCCGAAGGCGGCGAGCGTGCGGATGGTGCGGTCCATCCGGCCGTCGGCGAAGAGGCCGCCGCGGTGCTCGCGCAGGGAGGTCTGGATGAGCTCCAGGTCGGCGAGGAGCTCGGCGGTGCCGAGGTAGTCGCAGCCGGGGCGGTGGGGGGTGCCCTCGGCGAGGCGCTCGCGGGTGTTGACCAGCTTCTGCCGGATGCAGGTGGCCTTGAGGCGGTAGGGCTCCTCGGCGTTCAGCCGCTTGTAGCGGGGGCTGATGCCGGGGAGGCGCTCCAGGTCGGCCTGGAGGGAGGTGAGGAGTTCCTCGGTGGCTCCGGCGTAACGGATGGAGTTGGAGAGGAGGCCGCGGAGGTAGTCGATCATCTCCAGGGCGTCGGTGATGCCGTGCTCGTGCTGGAGGATCAGGACGTCCCAGGTGACGGCGGGCGTCACGTTGGGGTTGCCGTCGCGGTCGCCGCCGATCCAGGTGCCGAAGGTCAGGGGGCGGGTCCCGGCGGGGAGTTCGACGCCGACGCGGTCCAGCTCGGCGGCGAGGTCCTCCAGGACGTCGCCGACGGCGCCCGCGTGCAGCTCGTCCAGGTAGTAGATGGCGTTGCGGGCCTCGTCGGCGGGCTCCGGGCGGACGACGCGGAGCTCGTCGGTCTGCCAGATGAGGTCGATGTTCTCGGCGAGGCGGAGGTCGAGGCGGCGGCGGTCGGCCTCGATGACCGGGGTCTCCAGCAGCTCGGCGATGCGGCGCAGCTTGTTGAGGACGGAGCGCCGGGCGGCCTCGGTGGGGTGGGCGGTGAAGACGGGCCGGACGTTGAGGTTCTTGACCGTCTCGCGCAGGTGCTCGGGGTCGGCGTCCTTGAGGCGGTCGGCGGTGCGGGCCAGGAGGCCGCCCTCGGCCGAGCGGCGGTCGCGCATCTCGTGGGCGCGGTGGACCTGCTCGGTGACGTTGGCGAGGTGGAAGTAGGTGGAGAAGGCGCGCACGAGCTGGGCGGCGGTCTCCAGCTCCGTCTCGCCGAGGAGCTCGGCGGCGGCTTCGCCGTCGGTGCGGGTCAGGGCGCGTACTCGTTCGACGAGGTCGAGGAGTTCCTGGCCCTCCTGGCGGACGAGGGTCTCGCCGAGGAGGTCGCCGAGGCGGCGGATGTCGGCGCGCAGCGCGGGGCTGGCGGCAGGGGTCTGGTCGGCACTGCTCACAGTGTGCGGCTCCTTGCAGTGAATGAGGAGGTGCGTTCGCTTCGCCGTCCCCCGGTGCGTGGCGGTGGGGGCGGGTGGCGGGGTCCGGGGCCCTGCGGCTGGCAGCGGTGCTGTCGCCACGCCCCGACGAGCGGGTGCGGACCGCGCTGTCCGACCCTCCCAGGATAGGTGTCGTCGCAGGCGGCGTGTCCGCTGCCCCGCAGGGGGCGCGGCCGCCGCCGCGGGCGCACCCGGGCGGTTACCCCCTACCCCGGGGGCGGACGGGCTACCGCGTGGGACGGGCTGGAGCGGCCTCTCGTGTTGTGGTGCCCGTCACTGCCATACTTACCAAGCCGTAGGTTACGGAACCGTAGCCACGGCCGTCCGAGCCTTCTCCCTCACCCTCAGAGGTATCCCCCCATGCCGAGCACTCCTCCTGTGATCGACGAGACAGAGCCGCCCGGGGCGACGGCGACACCGCTGCCCTCCGCCACGCTGGGCGGCGACAGCAAGCGGTCGATCGAGCAGTTCGCGCTGCTGGCGTTCATCGTGGTGCCGTTCGTGGCGCTGGTCGCTGCGGTGCCGCTGGCGTGGGGGTGGGGGGTGAGCTGGCTCGACATCGGCCTGCTGGTGGCGATGTACTTCATCGGCTGTCACGGGATCACCATCGGCTTCCACCGGTATTTCACGCACGGTTCGTTCAAGGCGAAGCGCCCGTTGCGGATCGCGCTGGCCGTGATGGGTTCGCTGGCGGTGGAGGGGCCCCTGGTGCGGTGGGTGGCCGATCACCGCAAGCACCACCGGTTCTCGGACGCGGAGGGTGACCCGCATTCGCCGTGGCGGTTCGGGGAGAGCCTGCCGGCCCTGATGAAGGGGCTGTGGTGGGCGCACATCGCGTGGATGTTCGACGAGGAGCAGACGCCGCAGCAGAAGTACGCCCCCGACCTGATCAAGGACCCGGCGATCCGGGCGGTCTCGCGCCACTTCCTGACCTTCACGATCGTCTCGCTGGCGATCCCGCCGCTGGTGGGCGGTCTGGTGACGATGTCGTGGTGGGGTGCGGCGACGGCGTTCTTCTGGGGGTCGCTGGTACGGGTCGCCCTGCTGCACCACGTGACCTGGTCGATCAACTCGATCTGCCACGCGGTGGGCAAGCGGCCGTTCAAGTCGCGTGACCGGTCGGGCAACGTGTGGTGGCTGGCGGTGCTGTCGTGCGGCGAGTCCTGGCACAACCTGCACCACGCGGACCCGACGAGCGCCCGCCACGGGGTGATGCGGGGGCAGATCGACTCCAGCGCCCGGCTGATCCGCTGGTTCGAGAAGCTGGGCTGGGCCTACGACGTGCGGTGGCCGGATGCCGCGCGTATCGACTCCCGGCGCACGTCCGTACCCGCCGACGCGGCATGATTGACGACGTGGCGACGGACTCCAGCACAGGCAGCGACAAGAGCAGGACTTCCCCCTCCCGCCGGGCCCGGCGGGTCCGGATGACGGGCAAGGAGCGCCGCGAGCAGCTGCTGGACATCGGGCGCGCCCTGTTCGCCGACAAGGGCTTCGAGGGCACGTCGGTGGAGGAGATCGCGGCGCGCGCCGGGGTGTCCAAGCCGGTGGTGTACGAGCACTTCGGCGGCAAGGAGGGCCTGTACGCGGTGGTGGTCGACCGCGAGATGCGCCAGCTGCTGGACATGGTGCAGGGGGCGCTCACGGCGGGCCATCCGCGTGAGCTGCTGGAGCAGGCGGCGTTCGCGCTGCTGGACTACATCGAGTCGTACACGGACGGTTTCCGGATCCTGGTGCGGGATTCACCGGTGGCGCAGTCGACGGGCACGTTCGCGTCGCTGATCAGCGATATCGCCACGCAGGTGGAGGACATCCTGGGCCTGGAGTTCAAGGCCCGCGGCTTCGACCCGAAACTGGCCCCGCTGTACGCGCAGGCCCTGGTGGGGATGGTGGCGCTGACGGGCCAGTGGTGGCTGGACGTCCGCAAGCCGAAGAAGGCGGAGGTGGCCGCCCATCTGGTGAACCTGTGCTGGCACGGGCTGGAGAACCTGGAGTCGAAGCCGCGGCTGATAGGGCACCGGAAGAGCTGATCGCGGCTGATCACCTAACCCTTCCGCACGTCGTCACCCGTTGTGATGACGCGTGCGGATTTCCCGCCGTAGGGTGGTCGGGAGGGCAGAGGATTCGTCCATGGGAGGAACCATGACCGCCGAGCCGACCACCGCGCACAGCTCCCGCTGGCCGGTGCCCCCGCAGGACGGATACACCGTGGACGATCTGTTCACGCTGCCCGATCTCCCGCCGCACACCGAGCTGATCGACGGGAGCCTGGTTTTCGTGAGTCCGCAGCGACGCTTTCACCAAAAGACGATCGACCTATTGGTGAATGGCCTGCGCAGTACCGCTCCGGCGGATCTGAAGGTGGAACGAGAGATGACAGTCGTTCTGGATCAGCGCAACGGTCCGGAACCCGATGTGTCCATCGTCAAGGCCTCAGCCACCACAGGCCTGGAGCAGACGCATTTCAAAGCTGCCGACGTCCTCCTCGCCGTCGAGGTCGTCTCCCCCGACTCCGAGGCCCGCGACCGTGAGGCCAAGCCGCACAAGTACGCGACCGCCGGCATCCCGCACTTCTGGCTGGTGGAGATTACCGGCACCGACCAGCACCCCGTCGTGCGGGTCTATGAGCTGGACCCGGTGACGAAGGCGTACGCGCTGACCGGGATCCATCACGACCGGCTGAAGACGGGCGTGCCGTTCCCGGTGGACGTCGACATCTCGGCGGAGGCGCTCGCAGCGCTGTAGAACCGCCCGGTTACGCGTCCGGCTCCAGGAACTCCAGGCGGTTGCCGGCCGGGTCGTGGGCGGAGAAGCGGCGGTGGCCGGGGAGGTCGTCGTCCCAGGTGACGGCCACGCCGTGGGACTCCAGGCGGGCCGCGTACGCCTCGATGCCCGTGACGCGCAGGCCCGGGTGGGCCTTCTTCGCGGGGCGGAAGTCCTCCTCGATGCCCAGGTGGAGCTGGACCGGTCCGGCGGCGAACCAGCAGCCGCCGCGGGCGGCGAGCACCGGGGGTTTGGGGATCTCGGTCATGCCCAGGGCGCCGGTGTAGAAGGTGCGCAGGGCGTCCTCGGAGCCGGGCGGGGCGGCGAGCTGGACGTGGTCGACGGCGGCGAGTCCGGCAGCGGCGGTCATCATTTCTCCTTGCGGGCCACGGCGAAGATGCGGCGGAACGGGAAGACCGTGCCGTACGGGCCCGGCGGGTAGGCCTCGCGGAGCAGGTCGCGGTAGGCGGCCAGGAATGCGTCGCGGGCGGCCGGGTCGTCGGCCAGGGCGGTGAGGACGGGGCGCAGGGCGGTGCCCTTGACCCAGTCGAGGACCGCGTCGTCGCCGTGCAGGGTCTGGAGGTAGGTGGTCTCCCAGACATCCGCCGCGCAGCCGAGGTCGCGGAGGCGGGTGAGGTAGTCCGTGGGGTCCAGGACGGAGGCGGTGCGGTCGCCGACGCCGTGGAGCAGGGGGCGCCAGCGGTCGGACTCGCGGAGGCCGGCCAGGAGGGTGTGGCTGGGGGCGGTGAAGTTGCCGGGGACCTGGAAGGCGAGCGTGCCGCCGGGTGCGAGGGCGTCGAGCCAGCGCGGGAAGTGCTCGGCGTGGCCGGGGATCCATTGGAGTGCGGAGGTGGAGACGATCAGGCCGTACGTCTCGGTGGGCTCCCAGGTCGCGGCGTCGGCCTCGGCGAAGTCGAGCAGGGGCGGCCGGGCGTGGGCGGCGGCCTCGGCGAGCATCTCGCGCGAGGTGTCGTAGCCGGTGATCCGGGCCTCGGGCCAGCGGTCGGCGAGGAGCGCGGTGACGTTGCCCGCGCCGCAGCCGAGGTCGGCGATACGGGGTGCGGGGTGGCCGGGAAGGTCGCCGATACGGGCCAGGAGGTCCTGGAAGGGGCGGGTGCGGTGGTCCGCGTGGCGCAGGTACTGCTGCGGATCCCAGGAGGGCTGGTGGGGTGCGGTCATGGGAAACAGGATCACGCCGATATTCTCTTGATGTCAAGACACTTGAATTCAAGAGACTTCATGTCGAGGGACCCTCTACACTGATCGACATGGAGGACGAGGTCGACCGACTGGTCGCTGCATGGCGCCGCGAGCGCCCCGACCTCGACGTGGAACCACTCGAGGTGCTCAGTCGCGTCTCCCGCCTGGCACGCCACCTCGACCGGGCCCGCCGCATAGCGTTCTCCGAGCACAACCTGGAGCCCTGGGAGTTCGACGTGCTCACGTCGCTCCGCCGGGCCGGCGCCCCGTACCAGCTCTCCCCCGGGCAGCTCCTCACCCAGACCCTGGTCACCTCGGGCACGATGACCAACCGCATCGACCGGCTCACCAAGAAGAACCTGGTCGAGCGGCTGCCCGATCCGAACGACCGGCGCGGCGTCCTCGTCCGGCTCACGGCCGAGGGGCGCGACAAGGCCGACCAGTCGCTGGCCGGGCTGCTCGCCCAGGAGCGCGCCATCCTCGCCGAGCTGTCCCGCGCCCAGCGCGGCGAACTGGCCGGGCTACTGCGCCAGTTGACCGCCCCGTTCGACAACATCCCGACCTAGGGCCTGGTCGGCCGGGCCCACCCCCGCCCGGCGGGCCAGCGCCACTGCGGCCAGCGTCGAGTGCACCCCGAGCTTGCCCAGCACGTTCTGCATATGGGTGCGCACCGTGTGCGGGGACAGGAACAGCCGCTCCGCGACCGCTTTGCGGCCCAGGCCCGCCACCATGCAGCGCAGCACCTCGCGCTCCCGGGGCGTCAGCGACTCCACCAGCCGCTCGCTCTCGGTGCGGTGCTTGCGGGCCGCGGTGAGCTCCCGCAGTACACCGGTGAGCAGGGCGGGCGGCAGATGCGTCTCGTCGCGCAGCACGCCCCGGATCACCGACAGCAGCCGTTGCAGCGAGCAGTCCTTGGCCACCCAGCCCGAGGCCCCCGCCTGGAGCGCCCGGGCGGCCGCGCGCGGGTCGTCCTTCTCGGCGAGCACCACCGACCGTACGGCGGGCCGGGCCGCGCGGACCCCGGCGACCAGCGCGATGCCGTCGACGGCGGCCGTCTCCTCCTGCCGGGGCGCGGGGACGGCGGGAAGCTCGCCGCCGCCCGTCAGCGCGCCCAGCTCGGCGTCGACCAGGAGCACGTCGTAGCCGCGCCCCTCGGCGGCCGCGCGCTCCAGGGCGCGCAGCGCGGCCGGGCCGCTGCCCGCGGCGGAGACGTCGACGTCCGGTTCGGCCGCGAGGGCGGCCGCGAGCGACTCGGCGAAGATGCGGTGGTCGTCCACCACGAGAACCCGGATACGCGCCACAGAACCCCCATCGGTAGGGGCGGACAGCTGCGGGTACGGCGTCCGGGGCCGCACGGTGGCCTGCCGCGCCGACGACCGCCGTCGTCGAACCGCCTGCCACCCTGCCCCGGACGCCGTACCCGGCTTTCTCGCTCCCCTGAATCGACACCGGCCCCCACCGGTGCTGAGCATCAGCGTACGGGCGGGGGCCACGGGGGGAAGGCGATTCGGCGAACTGGTTGTCTCAGGCGCGTCTTAGGGTGGATTCATGTTCCGTCTTGAGACAGAAGTAGACAAAGAACGTCGCATTCTGCTGAGCGGGCGTCTGCACGAGGACAACGTCGCCTCATCGGCCGGCCTGCGTGCGCTGCTCTCCACCTCCGCAGAGCACGAAGTCCCGCTGGAGGTGTGGGCGTTGGACGAGCACGGGTCCCTGGCCGGCGGGCTGACCGGGCGGACCTGGGCGTACTGGCTGCACGTCGATCTGCTCTGGGTCGACGCCCCGCACCGGGGCCTCGGCCTCGGCGCGCGCCTGCTCGCCGAGGCCGAACGGACCGCCCGCACCGAGCGCGCCTGCACCCGCTCGCGGCTGGAGACCTGGGATTTCCAGGCCCCCGGGTTCTACCGCGGACAGGGGTACGAGGAGATCGGCCGGGTCGCCGACTACCCGCCCGGCGTCACCGAGTTCATCCTGGTCAAGGACCTGTGAGCGCGGGACACCGGAACAGGCTCAGCGCAGCCGGCGCGCCCCGGCGGACGGGACGGCGTCGAAGATCCCCGGGGCCGCGTGTCCGGCCGCCGCGAACGCCTCGCTGACCGCCTTGGCCACCGTCGTGGCCGCCGCCTCCTCCACCAGGACGACCGCGGAGCCGCCGAAGCCGCCCCCGGTCATCCGCGCACCGAGCGCCCCGGCCGCGTTCGCCGCCTCGACCACGAGGTCCAACTCGGGGCAGGACACCCGCAGATCGTCCCGGAGCGAGAGGTGGCCCTCGTTCAGGACGGGGCCCGCGGCGCGGACGTCGCCCGCGTCGAGCAGGGCGATGACCTGCTCGACCCGGCGGTTGTCGCCGACGACATGGCGTACGTAACGGATGACGGACTCGTCCGCCCCGGCGTCGGCGAGAGTGGCCAGCGCCGTGGCGAGGTTCTCGTACGGCAGGTCGCGCAGCATCGGTATGCCGAGCAGCCGGGCGCCCTCCTCGCAGCCGGCCCGGCGCTCCGCGTACGCCCCGTCGCCGAGCGCGTGCTTGACCCGGGTGTCGACGACCAGGAGCGCCAGCCCCTGGGAGGCCAGGTCGAAGGGGACCTGGCGCAGCGAGAGGTCGCGGGTGTCCAGGTGGAGGGCGTGGCCCTCGGTGCAGCAGGCCGAGGCCATCTGGTCCATGATCCCGCAGGGCACGCCGACGAAGTCGTTCTCGGCACGGCGGCCGATGACGGCGAGTTCGGCGGCGTTCAGGCCGAGTGCGAAGAGGTCGTTCAGGGCGAGCGCGGTGACGACTTCGAGGGCGGCGGACGAGGAGAGCCCGGCGCCGGTGGGCACGGTGGAGGTCAGCGCGATGTCCGCCCCGGTGACCGGGTGCCCGGCCTCGCGCAGCGCCCAGAGGACCCCGGCGGGGTAGGCGGCCCAGCCGTGGCCGGAGTGCGGGGTGAGTTCGTCGGTGCGCAACGAGACGACGCCGCCGGGGACGTCGGTGGAGTAGAGGCGCAGGACGCCGTCGTCGCGGCGGGAGACGGCGGCGACGGCGGTGTGCGGGAGGGCGAGCGGCATGACGAAGCCGTCGTTGAAGTCGGTGTACTCGCCGATCAGGTTCACTCGTCCGGGTGCGGCCCAGATGCCGTCGGGCTCGCTTCCGTACAGCTCGGCGAAGGTCGCGGCGGGGTCGGCCCCCTGCCCCTCGACGGTGGTCACGGTCGGTTCGGCGTGCTGGGTCATGGGGTGGTCGTGTCCTCTCGGCGGGCGAACTGCCAGGCGTCGGCGATGATTCCGGCCAGGTCGGCGCGGGACGGCTGCCAGCCGAGGCGCTCGATGGCGGTGGCGGCGGAGGCGACGAGGACGGCCGGGTCGCCGCCGCGGCGGGGGGCGGCGGTCTCGGGGACCGGGTGGCCGGTGACCTTGCGGACGGTCTCGACGACCTCGCGGACCGAGAAGCCGTTGCCGTTGCCGAGGTTGCAGATCAGGTGCTCGCCGGGGGCGGCGGCGGTGAGGGCCAGCAGGTGGGCCTCGGCGAGGTCGGCGACGTGGATGTAGTCGCGGACGCAGGTGCCGTCGGGGGTGGGGTAGTCGTCGCCGTAGACGCTGATCGACTCGCGCCTGCCGAGGGCGACTTGGAGGACCAGCGGGATGAGGTGGGACTCGGGGTCGTGCCGCTCGCCGCAACGTCCGTACGCCCCGGCCACGTTGAAGTAGCGCAGCGAGACGGCGGCCAGGCCGTGGGCGGTGGCCTCGCCGCTGATCATGTGGTCGACGGCGAGCTTGGACGCGCCGTAGGGGCTGGTGGGTGCGGTGGGGTCGGTCTCGGTGATGGGGCTGGAGACCGGTTCGCCGTAGGTGGCGGCGGTGGAGGAGAACACGAGGGTGCGCACCCCGTGTTCGCGCATGGCGGCGAGCAGGGCGGTGGTGCCGCCGACGTTGTTGACCCAGTACTTCTCGGGGTTCACGACGGACTCGCCGACCTGGGAGAAGGCGGCGAAGTGCAGGACGCCGTCGTAGGAGGGGTCCAGATGGCGGGCGGCATCCTGGATGCGGCCCTCGATGAACGCGGCCCCGGCCGGGACGCCCGCGCGGAAGCCGGTGGACAGGTCGTCGAGGACGGTCACGGTGTGCCCGGCCTCCAGCAGATGCTGGGCGACGACACTGCCGACGTATCCAGCACCGCCGGTGACCAGGTACTTCTTGGGGTCGGCGGGGACGTGTCCGGGGTTGCTGACGTTCTGGGGAGTGCTCACTGGCTCGCTACCTCTCGCAGTCGCTCGGCCGCGGCCTCCGGCGGCACGTCGTTGATGAACACGCTCATGCCGGACTCGGACCCCGCGAGGAACTTCAGCTTGCCGGAGGTCCGGCGAATGGTGAAAAGCTCCAGGTGCAGGGCGAAGTCCTCCCGGCCGTCGATCCCGAACGGCGCCTGGTGCCAGGCGGAGATGTACGGGGTCGGCGGCTCGCCGGGTCCGAAGATCCGGTCGAAGCGCCTCAAGAGTTCCAGATAGACCTGTGGGAACTCTGTCCGCGCGCCCTCGCCCAGCTCCCGCAGGTCGGGGACGCGGCGCCGGGGGTACAGGTGGACCTCGTACGGCCAGTGCGCCGCGTAGGGGACGAAGGCGATCCAGTGGTCGGTGGCGAGGACGACGCGTGAGCCGTCCTTCTCCTCGCGGGCGACCACGTCGTCGAAGAGGTTGGCGCCGGTCTCCTCGCGGTGCCGGGCGGCCGAGCGGAGCATCAGCTCGGTGCGCGGGGTGACGAAGGGGTAACCGTAGATCTGGCCGTGCGGGTGGCCGAGGGTGACGCCGATCTCGGCACCGCGGTTCTCGAAGCAGAAGACCTGGGTGACCTGGCCGAGGGCGGCGAGGGCGGCGGTGCGGTCGGTCCAGGCGGCGAGGACGAGCGCGGCCTGTTCCTCGGTGAGGTCGGCGAAGGACGCGTCGTGGTCGGAGGTGAAGCAGACGACCTCGCAGCGGCCGGAGTCACCGGCGAGCGAGGGGAAGCGGTTCTCGAAGACCGCGACGTCGTAGCGGTCGTCGGGGATCTCGCTGTGCCGGCCCTCCCGGGAGGGGCAGAGCGGGCAGGCGTCGGCCGGCGGATGGTAGGTGCGGGCCTGGCGGTGCGAGGCGATGGCGACCGCGTCGCCCAGCAGCGGATCGCGGCGGATCCCGGACGAGGTCGAGACCGGGTCCAGGGGGCGCTGGTCGACGGCATCGCGGACGGTGTCCTCCGCGGCGTCGTAGTAGATCAGCTCACGGCCGTCGGCGAGGGTCGTCACCGTCTTCTTCACCAGGGTCCTCCACCCGATCCCTCCAACATAATCGCACATAACAAATCACAAGCGAACACCTCCGTCAATGCCGAGGGCCGGGACGATCCAGCGCCGGGCTCACGGGGTGCATACCCGGACATTCACGCGCACTCGATCACGATCGAACAAAGAACCCCAACGAGACTGTTCATTTCTCGAACATGACGGCGTAAGTTCCGTCGGGTTAAGTTCGCGATACGAAGCGAGTACCCCCCATGCAGACACTGGCCGAAGGGCTTCGGCTCCCCACGAACGGGCTCGACTACGCCATCCTGGCGATCTACTTCGTCGTCGTCCTCGGCATCGGCTTCATGGCCCGTGCCAGCGTCAAGACGAGCCTCGACTTCTTCCTCTCCGGACGGTCCCTGCCCGCCTGGGTGACCGGGCTCGCCTTCGTCGCGGCGAACCTCGGCGCCACCGAGATCCTCGGCATGGCGGCCACCGGCGCGCAGTACGGCGTCGCGGTGGTGCACTGGTACTGGATCGGCGCCATCCCCGCCATGGTCTTCCTCGGCCTGGTGATGATGCCGTTCTACTACCGCTCCAAGGTGCGCTCCGTGCCGGAGTTCCTGCTCCAGCGGTTCGACAAGTCCGCGCACCTGCTGAGCTCCGTGCTCTTCGCGTTCGCGGCGATCCTCATCGCGGGCGTCAACCTCTACGCCCTGTCGATCGTCGTCGAGGCACTCCTCGGCTGGCCGCAGTGGGTCGCGATCGTCGTCGCGGGCCTGTTCGTGCTGGTCTACATCACGATCGGCGGGCTCTCCTCGGCGATCTACAACGAGGTGCTCCAGTTCTTCGTCATCCTCGCCGCGCTGATCCCCCTCACCGTCCTCGGCCTGAAGCGGGTCGGCGGCTGGGACGCCATGAGCGACTCGCTGACCAAGCAGCACGGCGGGGACTTCATGACCGCCTGGGGCGGCACCGGCATCGGTGACGCCAACCCGCTGGGCGCCAACTGGCTGACGATCATCCTCGGCCTCGGCTTCGTGCTGTCCTTCGGCTACTGGACGACGAACTTCGCCGAGGTCCAGCGCGCGCTCTCCGCGAAGAACCTCTCCGCCGCCAAGCGCACCCCGCTGATCGCCGCCTTCCCGAAGATCTTCATCGTCTTCGCGGTGATGATCCCGGGCCTGGTCGCCGCCGTGATCGTGCCCAAGATCGGCACCCCGGACTCCGACCTGACCTACAACGACGCGATACCCCTGCTGATGCAGGAACTGCTGCCCAACGGCGTGCTCGGCATCGCGGTCACCGGTCTGCTCGCCGCGTTCATGGCAGGCATGGCGGCCAACGTGTCCTCGTTCAACACGGTGTTCACCACCGACATCTGGCAGCGGTACGTGGTGAAGGACAAGCCGGACACGTACTACCTGCGGTTCGGACGGCTGATCACCGCGATCGGCGTGCTGGCCTCGATCGGCACGGCGTTCATCGCCGCCAGCTTCTCGAACATCATGAGCTACCTCCAGACGCTGTTCTCGTTCTTCAACGTCCCGATGTTCGTCGTCTTCATCATCGGCATGTTCTGGAAGCGCGCCTCGATGAAGTCCGGCGTCTGGGGCCTGGTCGCGGGCACCGCCGCCGCGATGATCAACTACTTCTGGATCTACAAGGGCGGGATCATCGACATCCCCTCCGACCAGGGCGCCAACTTCGTCTCCGCGATCGTCGGCTTCGTCGCCGGAGCCGTCGTCATGGTCGTCGTCACCCTCTTCACCGCGCCGAAGCCCGAGGCGGAACTGGCCGGTCTGGTGTACGGGACCGAGTCGCCGAGCCCCGACGAGGAGCTGGAGGAGGCCGACAAGGCCTGGTACCGCAAGCCGGCCCTGCTCGGCTGGGGCGCGATCGTGCTCGCCGCCGCGTGCTACATCCCCTACTCGTTCTGATCGGAGGCACTCACCATGTCCGACCTGCACAAGGAAGTCTCCGAGCTGGAGCGCAAGTCCGCGACCGCGGCCCGTCTCTTCGACATCCGGCGGATCATCGGCGGCCTGTTCGTGGTCTACGGCGTGATCGTCACCATCGCCGGCCTCAGCCCGTCCGACGCCGACCTGAAGAAGGCCGAGGGCGTCCACATCAACCTGTGGACCGGCCTCGCCATGCTGGCGCTCGGCCTGTTCTTCCTGGTCTGGATGAAGATGCGCCCGGCCGAGGCCCCGGCGGCCCCGGAAGCGGAGCCGGAGCGGGAGCCGGGGTCCGGCGCGGGCTGACCCGCCGCCCCCCACTCCACGCTCAGGGGCCGTACGTCACCCGCGCTGTCCGGGAACGTGCGGCCCCTGTCGCGTACCGCCGGGGGTGTCCCCCTGGTGCGTTCCGCGCGCGCCCTCGGGGGCGTACGAGCCCTGCGGCGCACCCCCGTTCGCCGCGGCGCGCTCCAGCAGTCCGGTACGGGCGGCGAGGGCGGCCGCCTCCAGCCGGGAGCCGACCCCGAGCTTCATCAGGACCCGCTGGACGTGGGTGCGGGCGGTGCTCGGGGCGATGCCCATACCCGCCGCGATCAGCCGGGTGCCCTCGCCCTCGGCGACCCTCACCAGCACCTCGGCCTCGCGCGGGGTGAGCATCCGCAGCAGCCGCCGCCCCTCGTCGTCGGGCTGCGCCGCCGGGTTGAGCAGCTCGGCGAAGGCCCCCCGCAGCAGCTGCGGGGCGATGGCGCTCTCCCCCGCCCGTGCCTTGAGCATGGCCCGCTCGACGCCCTCGATGCGCTCGTCGTGCCGGACGTACCCCGCGGCCCCGGCGGCGAACGCCGCGGCGATCCCGCGCGGGCTGGGCACCGGTCCGAGGACCACCACCGCCACCTGGGGGCGCTCCTGGGCGATGCGCGTGATCGGGTCGAAGACGCCGGGGGCGGCGGGCGAGGCCGTACCGAACAGACAGACCTCCGGGGCTCTGCTGACGACCAGCTCCGCGGCACCGGAGGTCGGCGCGGCCGCCGCGAGCACCCGGTGCCCGCGGAGTTTCAGCGCCGAGGCGAGTGCCTCGGCGAGCAGACGGTGATCGTCGACCACCATGAGCCGCACGCCCATCGGTCCTCAGCCCCCAAAAGCCCTGTACGCCCGGCCCCCCGGACTCCTGACCCGGCAAGGTACACGCTCCCCCGACGCGGCGCGGCGCTTACGTGGGAGAAGCTCCGGGGTTTGCCGAATTCCACACGGTTCGGCCTTCGTTGACCTGCGGTCGGTGATCACGTCACGCGCAAGTGGGGCGGAAAACGATCGGCCCCGCCGGTCGGGAGATCGACCGGCGGGGCCTGCTGCCGCCCCGAAGGGGCGGGGTGATCAGCCGGTGCCGTAGGCGACGACGAGGTAGACCTTCTCGTCGGGGGTGACGGTGCTCGGCTTGTGGACCGACCTGGCGGACATGTAGAACTGCCCGTCCGAGTAGAGGAGTTCGGCCGATCCGATGCTGAAGCGCTTCTCCGCCTTGCGGACGGCCTCGTCGTCCGGGTTCTCCATCAGCGTGGTCTGCTTGAAGGTCTCGCCGTCGATGGAGACGACCTGGCCGCCCTTGTCGTAGGGGGCCTCCTTGTAGGCGATGATGCTGGTGCCGTCCATCCGGAGCGGGGTCAGGATGTGGCGGTCGCCCGCGTCCGCCCGGCCGCCGAGGAGCTTTCCGGTGTCCAGGTCGAAGGCGACGACCTCGTTCGTGTCGCCGTACTCGCTGGTTCCGTCGTGGCGCTCGGTCGGCAGGTAGAGCCGGTTGTTGCCGACGGCCATGTTCTGGCACTTCTCGACTTCGGTGGAGTCGCAGTCGCCCGCGTACTTCTCCGCGTCGGCGGGGATACGGACCTTCAGCTTGCCGGTCGCCGCGTCGAGCGAGAAGAAGTCGGAGATGCCGCTGCCGTCACCGGCGGTGTCGCCGACGTCGGCCGCGACCACCAACGGCTTGGTGGAGACGATGTGCGCGTACTCGACACCGGCGGGCATCTGGTACGAGGACAGCGGTGCGCCGGTCGTCGGGTTCAGCGCCTGCACGGTGAGCTGCGGGCTGTCGTACGTACCGCACTTGCGGACCACGGCGAGGGCCTCGCCGCCCGCGTAGCCGCGGTCGTAGCAGCCGTCCGCTCCGGTCTTCGGCTTCCAGAGCTCGGCGCCGTCGGCCAGCTTGAAGGCCGCGCCGCCCGAGGTGCCGCCCGCGGCGACGGTGGTTCCGCTGAGCGTGACCTCGTCGAAGGTGACCGGCCGGTCGCCGCCGGTGGCGGAGGTGACGCTCTTGCTCCACAGGAGCTTCCCGGCGGCCAGGTCGATCACACCGACCTGGTTGCACGCCGGGTACTTCTTCTCCTTGGTCGGCTTCGTCTCCTTGAAGACGATGGCCGTCTTGTAGTCCTTGCTCACGTGCCGGGACGTCGTGCAGACCTCGCCGGGCAGCGGGAAGGACCAGAGCTTCGAGCCCTTGTCCCGGTCGTAGCCGTTGATCTCGTCGATCCCGGTCTTCACGTACGCCTTGTCGGTGAGCCAGGAGCCCTCGACCTGCACGATGTCCTTGACCACCGGCTGCGGCACCTGGAAGGCGACCTTGGACTTGGTGTTGGCGGGCACCTTCTCGCTGCCGCCGGCCAGTCCGCTGCCCTCGCCGCCCTTGCCCTCGCCGCCGGTGGAGCCGGACGAGGAGGCCTCGTCCTTGCCACCGTCGCCGCTGGTGGCGGAGTAGATGACCCCGGCGCCGATGATCAGCACCACGGCGACGGCCGCGGCGACGATGATCTGCATCTGGGTGGAGAACTTCTTGCCCCCGCTGCCGCCCGGCTGCGGGGTCCCGTACTGCGGCTGCATCGGCTGGGTCGGGTAGCCGTACGCCTGCTGCGGCATCCCGGGCCGGCCGTGCTGGCCGGGCCCCTGCGGGTAGCCGTACCCCGGCTGCGGAGCCTGGGGGTAGCCGTAGCCGTTGGGCTGCGGCGCGGGCGGGGTGGGGTAGCTGCCCGGCGCCGGGGGCGGCGGGGTGCCGTAACCCCCGGCGGGTGCGTCCTGCGGGGCTGCGGGCGGCTGCTGCGGCTGCGGCTGCTTGCCGAACGGGTCCGCGGGCGGCGGAGTCGGCTGGCCGAAGCCCCCGGGCGGCGGGTCCTGCGGCGCGCCGAACCCACCGGCGGGCGGTGCCGGGGGCGTGTTCGGGGCTCCCGGCGTGTTCGACGGCTCGTCGGGGTGGGGTGGCTGCTGCGGCGGCTGGGTCATGGCGTGCGTACCTCGGGGGACGTGTGGGTGTGGGGGCGCGTGGGGCCGGGAGCGGCCGGCTGCGTTCGGGGGCGGGGGTGAGCCCTCACTTCTCGAACACCAGCATCGTCGTCTGCTCCAGCTCTTCCTTGTCGTTGCTCGCGCTCACGCGCGTGCTGAAGACGAAGGAACGGCTGTCCTTGTAGAGGACCTTGGACGAGAAGAAGCCGTTCTCGACCCTGCCTGCCCCCGACGGGTGCTGGAGCAGCGTCTTGGGGGTGCCGCCGGTCGGCGGGAGGGTCACGATGGCGCCGGCGGTGTCGTACTTCGGCCGCATGTAGAGCAGGACGTCGCCGCCCTCCATGCCGAGCGGCTTCAGCACGCGCTCGGCCGGGGCGGGCGCCTCCCACTTGGGCTTCCCGGTGTTCAGGTTGAACGCGACGACCTTGTTCGTCCGGGCGGTCCCGCTGCTGTCGTCCTCGGTCGCGATGTAGAACGTGTTGGCGTCGGCGGCGACGCCGCTGCACCCTTCGAGCTTCTTACCGAAGATCGCGAAGCTGTTGCCGCAGTCGGCGGTGAGCTTGTCACTCTTGCCGGGCGTGAGCTGGGAGCGGAGCTTGCCGCTCTCGGTGAGCGCGACGATGGTGTACTGCTTCTTCTCCTCGTGCTCCAGCCGCACGACGAGCGGGGTGGTGGAGTAGACCTTGCTGACCTCCCAGCCGCGCGGCGGCTGGTACGTCCACCGGGGCTTGCCGGTGGCCGGGTTCAGCTCCTGGACCTGGTTCTGCGGGTTCTTGACGTCGTCGGTGCGGCAGCTGACCGCGGCGATCAGCTTGTCGCCCCCGGAGAAGGCGAAGGGCTTGCAGGTGCCCTCGGGAGTGCCGAACAGCTCCTTGCCGTCGCTGACCCGGTAGGCGTTGGAGTTGCCGGTGCGCCCGACGGCGACGGTGTCCCCGCTGATCGCCAGCCCGATGTCCGACAGGAAGTCCCAGGTCCCGTTCTTCTTGATCTCCTTCTTCCACCCCGCCTTGCCGGTGTTGAGGTCGACCATCTGGAGGACGGAGCAGTTGGCGCGGTCCGTGGTGCCGTTCTTCACCCCGATGACGATCTTGCCGTCGGGGGTCGGGGTGTTGGGCGTGGCGCACACGTCGGCGGGGAGATCGAGCTTCCACTTCTGCTTGCCGTCGGCGACGGAGTAGCCGGACACGCTCCGGTAGATGGCCTTGGCGACGACGTCGCCGGCGAACCAGGGGCCCTGGACGGCGGAGCCGCTGCGCGGCAGGTCGATGTCGTTCTTCTGGAGCCAGGCGACCTTGGCCTCGCCCGGCTTGCGCCCGGCGTTGAGGTCGTCGCCGGCCTCGCGCCCGTCACCGCTGCCGTCACCTTCGTCGACCGTCGGCGACTCGCTGGGGGCCTTGGGGTCGTTGCTGCCGGTGGCGGCGGGCTTCTTCGGGTCGTCGTCCCCGCTGTCGCTCACGAGGAACCAGGTGCCCAGCCCGGCCGCCAGGACCACGGCGAGCGCCGCCGCGATGACGATGCCGGTCTTCCCCTTGAGGAACCCGCCGCCGGAGCCCGGTCCACCGGGGGCAGGGGCGCCCGGGTACTGCTGCTGCGGATAGCCGTAACCGGTCTGGGGCTGCTGACCGTACGGACCGGCAGCCTGCTGCCCGTACGGCCCCGGGGCCTGCTGACCGTAGGGCCCGGGCTGCTGACCATAGGGACCGGGGGCCTGCTGCCCGTACGGGCCGGGGGCCTGGCCGGGCTGCTGCGGGTAGCCGTAGCCGGGCTGCTGCGCCGGGGGCTGCTGCGGATAGCCGTACGCCGGGGCGCCCGGCGGGGGCGTCTGCGGCGGGCCGGCCGGGGGCGGCGGCGTATCGGCCGGCTCCGGCCGGCCCTGGGGCGGCTGAGGAGCTCCGTTCGGCGGCTCCTGCGGAGCCCCGAAGCCTCCCTGCGGCGGTTGCTGGCTGGGCGGCTGGCTCATATCAGCACGTCCCCCTTCGTGCGGCCCGGTGCGCGATCCGGTCTCCCCCGCATTCCCAAGAGGGTCAATCCCCCTCGGAAAGGAGCGAATCGGGCATGGCTTCCGCAGTGTTACGACAGTCGGGCGGGGCTTCTTTGTACCACCCGCCAGGCGTCAGGTACCGATTCGGGCCAACCCCTGTTCCCAAGGGAGAACCGGCTTGTGATGCCGTCGTTACGCCTCGGCCGGAGGTGATGGTCAGTCACCGAAGGCGATCATCGTCCGCGTCTCCAGCTCCTCCTCGTCGGTGTACGCGGAGACATGGGGCCGCATCAGGAGAGAGCGTCCGTCGGCGTAGAGAACGAGCGGACCGGCGACGGTGCGCTCGGCCGCCGCGGCGGACGCCGGGTGCCGCAGGACCGGTTCCAGTGCGCCGCCCTGCGGGCCGAGCGCCACGATGCCCCCGCCGGCGGCTTCCTTGGCCTTCGGCTTGGACGGGCTCAGGTACATCAGCGCCCTGCCGCCCTCGACCCGCAACGGGGTCAGGGTCTGCTCGGCGGGAGGCCGGACCTTCCACTTCTCCTTGCCGGTGCTCATGTCGAAGCCGAGCACCTCGCCGGCCATCGATCCGTCCGCGATGGGGTACCTCGAGGCGAGATAGAGCGTGTCGGCATCGGCGGCCAGGCCCGTGCAGGTGTCGAAGTTCGCTCCCAGGTCCCGCGTCGTGAAGGTGCACTGAATCGCGGGTCGGTCCTCGTCGAGGGCGAACTGGGAGCGGAAGGTCCCGTCGGTGTTCAGGACCACGATCTGCGTCTCGTCCTGCGGGTCCGGGTCTCTCACATTCTGCAGCAGGAGCACCGGAGGGTCGACGGAGTAGAACTGGCCGACCATCCAGCCCTCCTTGGGCTTGTACGTCCACACGGTCCTGCCGGTGACGGGGTCGATGCGCCGCACTTCGCCGTCGGCCTCGTCGATCGGCTGCTTGTTACAGCCGACAGCGGCGAACATGGCGGCACCACCCGTCATGGCGTACGCATAGCAGGGGCCGGTCACTTTGTCCCACAGGTGCTTGCCGTCGCTGACCCGGTAGGCGTCCGTACGGCCGATCCTTCCGATCGTCAGGACGTCGCCGCTGATCGCCATGACGATGTTCCTGAGCCCGTCCTGCGTCGGCGCCTGCGGGAAGGCCTTGGACCAGCCCGCCTCACCGGTGGCCAGGTCGATCATCTGGAGCTTGGCGCAGACCGAATCCTCCGAGGAGGTGCTGGTCCTGAGCCCGATGACGATCTTCCCGTCCGCGGTCGGCAGGGTGGGTGCCGCGCAGACGTCGGCCGGCAGCGGCAGGCTCCACTTGCGCGACCCGTCCTCCAGGGAGTAGCCGGACACCGTGCGGTACATGGCCTTGGCCACGGTGCCGTCGGAGAGCCAGGGGCCGAGGGCGGATGCACCGCGCCCCGGCAGGTCCACGCCGTTCTTCTGGATCCAGCGGACCTTGGTCTCGCCCTCCTTGCGCCCCTTGTTGATCTCAGCGGCCTCTGCGGCGGGCGTCTTCTTCCGGTCCGGCTCGGTGCCGGGCTGCTTCGGTTCGGCGCTCTCCTTCGCGACGGGCTTCTTGCCGTCGGACCCGTCATCACCGCCGACGGCGAACCAGACGCCCGCCCCGATCACGAGGACCCCGGCGAGCACGGCGGCGACGAGGCCGATGAGCCGGCCCCGGGAGCGCCCGCCGGAAGGCCGGTTCGGCGGCTGAGGCTGGTCCCGGCCGAACGGCGCGGTGGGCGGCTGGGGCGGGTAGCCGTAAGGCGGCTGAGGCGGCTGCCCGTACGGACCGGGCTGCTGACCGTACGGGCCGGGCCGAGCCTGCCCCGGATCCCCGTACACCCCGGGCTGAGGTTCGTACGGAGCACCGAAGCCCTGCTGCGGCGGCGGCTGCGACATCGGTGTGGTCCCCCTCGAACGTACGGTCACTGCCGTCCCGTTCTACCACCCGCCCCACCGGCCCCACGGGTCCGGTCAGGCGTCCTCGGCCAGTTCCAGCCAGCGCATTTCCAACTCGTCCCGCTCGGTGACGAGTTCACGCAGTTCGGCGTCGAGCTTGGCGACCTTCTCGAAGTCGGTGGCGTTGTCCGCGATCTGCTTGTGGAGCGTGGTCTCGCGCGTGGAGAGCTTGTCGAGCTGCCGCTCGACCTTCTGCAGCTCCTTCTTCGCGGCGCGGGACGCCTGCGCGGAGACGGCCGGGGCGGCGGCGGGGGCCGAGGACGAGCGTGGTGCGGCAGCGGCGGAGGGGGTCGCCGCCTCCTCCAGCTTCTGCCGGCGCTCCAGGTATTCGTCGATCCCGCGCGGCAGCATCCGCAGGGCGCGGTCGCCGAGGAGGGCCATGACCTTGTCGGTGGTCCGCTCGATGAAGAACCGGTCGTGGGAGATCACGATCATCGATCCGGGCCAGCCGTCGAGGAGGTCCTCCAGCTGGGTCAGGGTCTCGATGTCGAGGTCGTTGGTGGGCTCGTCGAGGAAGAGGACGTTGGGCTCGTCCATCAGCAGCCGCAGGATCTGGAGCCGGCGGCGCTCACCGCCGGAGAGGTCGCCGACGGGCGTCCACTGCTTCTCCTTGGTGAAGCCGAACTGCTCGCACAGCTGACCCGCCGTCATCTCGCGGCCCTTGCCGAGGTCGACCCGGTCGCGCACCTGCTGGACGGCCTCCAGGACCCGGAGGTTCGGGTTCAGCTCGGAGACCTCCTGGGAGAGGTAGGCGAGCTTGACGGTCTTGCCGACGACGACCTTCCCGGCGGCGGGCTGCTCGTCGCCCTGGGTACGGGCGGCCTCGGCGAGGGCGCGCAGCAGCGAGGTCTTGCCCGCGCCGTTGACGCCGACGAGGCCGACGCGGTCGCCGGGGCCGAGCTGCCAGGTGAGGTGGGTGAGCAGGGTCTTGGGACCGGCCTGGACGGTCACGTCCTCCAGATCGAACACGGTCTTGCCGAGCCGGGCGTTGGCGAACTTCATCAGCTCGCTGGTGTCGCGCGGCGGCGGCACGTCGGCGATGAGCTCGTTGGCGGCCTCGATGCGGTACCGCGGCTTGGAGGTACGGGCGGGGGCGCCGCGGCGCAGCCAGGCCAGCTCCTTGCGCATCAGGTTCTGCCGCTTGGACTCCTCGGTGGCGGCGATGCGTTCGCGCTCGGCGCGGGCGAAGACGTAGTCGCTGTAGCCGCCCTCGTACTCGTGGACGGCGCCGCGCTGGACGTCCCACATGCGGGTGCAGACCTGGTCGAGGAACCACCGGTCGTGGGTGACGCAGACGAGGGCGGAGCGGCGACCGCGCAGATGTCCGGCGAGCCAGGAGATGCCCTCGACGTCGAGGTGGTTGGTGGGCTCGTCGAGGACGATCAGGTCCTGCTCCTCGATGAGCAGCTTCGCCAGCGCGATCCGGCGGCGCTCACCGCCGGAGAGCGGGGCGATGACGGTGTCGAGCCCGTGCTCGAAACCGGGGAGGGCGAGCCCGCCGAAGAGCCCGGTCAGCACGTCACGGATCTTGGCGCTGCCCGCCCACTCGTGGTCGGCGAGATCGCCGATGACCTCGTGGCGGATGGTCGCCTTCGGGTCCAGGGAGTCGTGCTGGGTGAGGACGCCGAGGCGCAGCCCGCCGTTGTGGGTGACGCGGCCGGTGTCCGCCTCCTCCAGCTTGGCGAGCATCCGGATGAGGGTGGTCTTGCCGTCACCGTTGCGGCCCACGACACCGATCCGGTCGCCCTCGGAGACCCCGAGGGATACGCCGTCGAGCAGGGCACGGGTGCCGTACACCTTGCTGACCTGCTCGACATTGACCAGATTGACGGCCATTTCACTCCTGTCCCGGGGGTCCCTGCGGCGAGGACCGCTCGACGTACCAGAGTAGTCGCCGCGCGGGGTGCGCCGACGTGCCGCGATCGATCATGGGGAGAAGCCCCAGGTCGGAGCGGTGCGCACGACATCAGGGGTGGGGACTTCATG
Organism: Streptomyces globisporus C-1027; assembly: GCF_000261345.2. Lineage (NCBI taxonomy): Bacteria > Bacillati > Actinomycetota > Actinomycetes > Kitasatosporales > Streptomycetaceae > Streptomyces > Streptomyces globisporus. The sequence goes on from NZ_CP013738.1 coordinate 3,203,746, forward strand.
ACGATGACGCGTGGGACGGGACGGGGCCGGGTTCCGGCGGCGTGCGATAGCGTGCGCGCACTGATCAAGGGCCGGGGGGCGACGTGGTGGCAGCGGCATGGGAACGGTTCATAGGTCATCGGGTTCTGCCGAAAGCGGCCCTGGTCGTCCTCGCCGCGGCGCTGGTGGCCGGGTTCCTCCTCGTACGGTCCGAGCGGCGCGACGCCCATAACGCCGAGGTCCTGGACACGGCGTGCGGGGGTGTCCTGCCGCGCGCGGCGATCAGCGGGCTGCTGCCCGGGGACGAGACCTGGGAGCTGTACCGCGACCTGGACCTGACCGGGCCGTCGGGGCGCGGGCCGCGCACCCTGCTGCGGTGCTCGGTGCAGTGGGACGCATACTGGGGTGCCGGGTCCGGGAGTCTGGACCTCGCGGCGGTGCCGGTGCTGGACTTCGCGCCGACCGGGGTGCGCCTGAGGGACATCCTCTCCGCGAGCGCCGCGAAGGAACCCCGCTGGGCCACCGCGTACCTCGACGCCACCACCCAGGTCACCGCCGACTGCCCGGGCGGCCTGCCCGGCTACCCCCGGCCGGTGACCCGCTTCCGCGTCCACGCCTCGCTGGAGGGCGACGGGGCGGAGGTCACGGGGGCGCCGGAAGAGCTGCGCGGCGCGGTGGCGGCCGCCGCCAACCACGTACGGGACCGGGGCGGTTGCGGGGGCCCGGCGGTGAAGCCCTCGGACGTAGGGCCGCCGCCGACCGGGCCCGTCGAGGATCGGGACGAGGAGTCCGACGCCGTCCCGCCGTCCTGCCGCTGGTTCCGGCCGGGGATGCTCGACGGCAAAGCCTGGGGGCGCGACGACCGGGAACCCGACGGCGTCACGGGCGACGACGTGGACGCCTGCTCCCTGAGGGTGCCGCGCGCGAAGCCGGCGAACCGGCTGGACCATGTCGCCGAGGTGGGTTCGGTGAGCTGGCGCGGCCCGCTGCTGCCCGAGGTGCGCACGGTGTACGGGGCCGAGCTGGCCGCCCTGTCCCGGGCCCCGGAACCGGAGAGCGGCGAGAAGTCGTACACGCTGGCCGTCTGGGCCGAGTCCTCGTGCTCGGGAGCCAGGACGCTGAGCCGGGTGACGGTGACGACTGCCGAGTCCGCTCTCGCGGCCGGCCGGGCCGACCGGATCCTGGCCGCGTATCTGGCCGCGTCCGACTGCCGTGCGGTGAAGGTCCTCGGAAAGGTGTGGAAGTGAGCGACGTCCGTTTCTGGCGCAGGCGGCCGGTGCGCCGCGTGGCGGCCTGGACCGTGACCGCGGCGGTGCTGGCGGGAGGACTCTTCTGGGTCTCCGGCGGCTACGACTCCTGGCGCGACGGCCGGGCGCTGGATTCGGCCTGCGACGGCGACCTGGCGGCCGGGGCGGTGCGGGAGCTGTTCGACGGTATCTCCCTGACCTCGTCGGGCCGTTGGGCCGACCGGGGGCACTGCACGGTCAGCGCTTCCGACGACGACACGGACGCGGGTCTGGTGCTGTGGTCGGGGCGAACAGAACACATGACGAACCTGGAGAACTCCGACGGATTCGACGCACCCCTGGGGCACGGCTGGACCGGCTCCTTCCGGTTCAACCCGGACACTGAGGACACGGACGAGGCGGGGGCCGTCCTGATGCTGAGCTGCGGCAAGGAGTCCGGTTACGGGCAGCTGATGACGGCGGAGGCCGACCTCGGCCGGGGCGGTTTCGACGACCCGGTGGCCCGGGAGCGGCTCGTCGCCGTCCTCACGGAGACGGCCTCCGCGTACGCCCGGCGGACCGGCTGCGAGGCTCCGGTAGGCGGTCGGGTGAAGGAGGTCGGCGTTTCGACGACCCGCGCGGACTACAAAACCGTCGCCGCGGCCACGGGGAGCTGCACGGGCCTACTGGACGGAAAGACCGCCGCCCGGTGGGGCGTACGAACGGTACGGGAGATCGCCGGGGACCCGGCGCCCTTGGAGAACTGCGTCCTGGGTGGTCGCAACGGCGCGTTCCTGTACGGGTTCACCGCGTCCTACGGGCCGTCCGCCCGGTACGCCCACATGCGGCTGGACGAGAGGCGGGACAGCCGGCGGCCCGGTACGAGTGCCTACGCGCTGGCCGCCGGATGCCCCGGCGCGGGCGGGACCGCCTTGTTCGAGGTGGAAACACTCCTTGACGATGGCACCCCCCAGCAGGCGGCGCCCGTCGTGGACCACCAGGGACTGCGGGCGGCCCTCCAGCGCTTCGCGGAGCGCTCGGCGGAGCGGCATGGCTGCGAGGCGCCGCGCCCGGCGTAGGGGGGAGGAGGTGGGCCGGCCCGGCTTCCCTCGCTGTCGCCTCTACGGCACCCTCCGCCCCGTCCGCTCCACCAGCAGCCACCCGCCCAGCGTCATCGCGACGGCGGCCGGGGCGCTGACCGGGATCGCGATCAGCAGGGCCGTGCGGCCGTCCAGCAGGCCGCCGAAGCCGACCATGGACAGGCCGAGGACGCCGAGCAGGCAGAGCACCGCGCCGAGCGCCGCGAGCGGGCCGGCCCCGGAGGCTCGCGGGGTTCCGGGGGACGTGGGGGCGGCCGGGCGTTCGAAGGTGCGGAAGGCGGCGACCAGGACCGCGGTCAGGGCCGCCGCGAGGGCGAGGCGCAGCGGGACCTGGGTCCACCAGGCGGCCGACGCGGGCTCGGGCAGGTCGACGTCGAGGGCGAGCAGCGCCCCGTACACCCCGAACATCGCCGTGAGGTGCCAGAGGAACGCGGTCATCGCCACGCCGTTGGCCGCCACCACCGTGCGCCAGACGCGCGGGCGCTCCAGCAGGCGGGCCGCCGGGGCCCGGAGCAGCTCGACCGCGCCGACCAGCCAGAGGCCGTGGGCCAGCAGGGCGAGGGTGGGCGGGGCCATGTTGCTGACCTTCTCGCCGGGCATCCCGACCATGGACAGCGGGTACGGGCCCAGCGCCACCAGCGCGGCGGCGGTGACCAGGCCGCCACCGGCGAGCAGGGCGGCGCGGCGCAGGCGGATGCGGCCGTCGGCGCGCAGGAAGCCGAGCTGGTGGACCGCCAGCCAGACGAACGCGAAGTTGAGGAACTCGACGTACGGGACTCCGGCGGCGAACCGGAGGACGTCCACCGCGACCGCCGCGACCGCCAGACCCGCGAACGCCCCCCAGCCGTACCGCTCGTGCAGCCTCAGCAGGGGCGGGGTGAAGGCGACCATCGCCAGGTAGATCCCGATGAACCACAGCGGCTGGGTCACCATCCGCAGGGTGACGCCGGTCAGCCCACCGCCCCCGCCGAGGAGTTGGACCAGCAGCGCCGCCGCGCCCCAGACCAGGACGAAGACCATGGTGGGGCGCAGCAGCCGCTGGAGGCGGGCGCGCAGGAAGGCGGAGTAGACGGAGTCCTCGGACCCCTCGGGGCGCTTGCGGAGCAGGGAGCGGTAGGACAGCGCGTGCGAGAAGCCGCCGACGAAGAAGAACACCGGCATGACCTGGAGCAGCCAGGTCAGCGGCTGGAGCGCCGGGACGACGGCGAGGAGGTTGCCCACCCCGTCCGGCGTGACCGCGGCCATCAGCCAGTGGCCGAGGACGACCGCGCCGAGCGAGCCGACCCGGAGGAGGTCGACGTAACGGTCCCGGGTGGCGGGCGTCGCCCCGGCCAGTTCACGAACACTTGATCCCATGACCGTACGGTCGCGCGAGCCGGGTGGGGTGCGGCAGCGTCCTCGTACTCAAGTGGGCGGTGAGTACGAGGACGCCGTGTACGGGTCAGATCACGTGCGCGCCCGGCGCGGGCGAGGCCGCCACGCGCGCGTTGCGGCAGGTCCCGGAGGTCAGCAGCGCGGCCGCCACCTTCTCGGCCGTCTCCGCGTCCGGGACGAGGAACGCGGTCGTCGGCCCGGAACCGGAGACCAGCGCCGCGAGCGCCCCCGCTTCCGTGCCCGCCGCCAGCGTCTCCGCGAGGGACGGGCGCAGGGAGAGCGCGGCGGACTGGAGGTCGTTGCTCAGGGCTCCCGCGAGTGCGCCGGAGTCGCCGGAGCGCAGGGCGGCCAGGAGGGCGGGGGACGCGGTCGGTTCGGGGACCTCGGTGTCGGCGGTGAGGCGGTCGAACTCTCCGTAGACGGCGGGCGTGGAAAGGCCTCCGTCCGCCACCGCGAAGACCCAGTGGAACGTGCCGCCGACCTCGATCGGGGTCAGCTTCTCGCCGCGTCCCGTACCGAGCGCGGCCCCGCCCACCAGGCTGAACGGCACGTCGCTGCCCAGTTCGGCGCAGATGGCCAACAGCTCGTCGCGGCTCGCGCCCGTTCCCCACAGGGCGTCGCAGGCGACCAGGGCGGCGGCCCCGTCGGCGCTGCCGCCCGCCATGCCGCCCGCGACCGGGATGTCCTTGGCGATGTGGAGGTGCACGGCGGGGTCGATGCCGTACCGCTCGGCGAGCGCGAGGGCGGCCCGGGCGGCGAGATTCGTACGGTCCAGAGGCACCTGGCCGGCGTCCGGGCCCGAGCAGGTGATGCGCAGCTCGTCGGCGGGGGTCGCGGTGACCTCGTCGTACAGGCCGACGGCGAGGAAGACGTTGGCCAGGTCGTGGAAGCCGTCGGGGCGGGCGGCGCCCACCGCGAGCTGGACGTTCACCTTGGCGGGAACGCGGACGGTGACAGCGGCGGTCGCGGCACTCACAGGGACGACACCTCCGGCTTGTGCTCCGCGATCGCCGCGAACTCCTCCACCGTCAGCGCCTCCCCGCGCGCCTGCGGGGAGATCCCGGCGGCGACGAGCGCGGCCTCGGCGGCGGGCGCGGAACCGGCCCAGCCGGACAGGGCGGCGCGCAGCGTCTTGCGGCGCTGGGCGAACGCCGCGTCCACCACCGCGAAGACCTCGGCGCGGGAGGCCTTGGTGGCGAGCGGCTCGGTGCGGCGGACGAGCGAGACGAGCCCGGAGTCGACGTTCGGGGCGGGCCAGAAGACGTTGCGGCCGATCGCTCCGGCGCGCTTCACGTCCGCGTACCAGTTGGCCTTCACCGACGGCACGCCGTAGACCTTGTTGCCCGGGCGGGCGGCGAGGCGGTCGGCGACCTCGGACTGGACCATGACGAGGGTCCGCTCGATGCTGGGGAAGCGCTCCAGCATGGTGAGCAGGACGGGCACGGCCACGTTGTACGGGAGGTTCGCGACGAGCGCGGTCGGCGCGGGCCCCGGCAGCTCGGTGACCAGCATCGCGTCGGAGTGGACGAGGGCGAAGCGGTCGGCGCGCTCCGGCATCCGGGCGTTCACCGTGGCGGGCAGCGCGGCCGCGAGCACGTCGTCGATCTCGACGGCGATCACCCGGTCCGCCGCCTCCAGCAGCGCCAGGGTCAGCGAGCCGAGCCCGGGGCCGACCTCGACGACGACGTCGTCCGGGCGGACCTCGGCCGTGCGCACGATGCGGCGGACGGTGTTGGCGTCGATGACGAAGTTCTGACCGCGCTGCTTCGTGGGGCGTACGCCCAGCGTCGCGGCCAGGTCGCGGATGTCTGCGGGCCCCAGGAGGGCGTCGGGCTCTGTGCTGCTCACCCGGTAAGCCTACGGCCGCAGTGGGGCCACGGACTCGCCCCCCGCTGCACGTACAGCTTCTTCGCCCGGTGCGTCTGCTCGGCGGCGGGCGCGTCCTGGGGCCGTCCGCTGCCGCCGAGGGACTGCCAGGTCTGCGTGTCGAACTGGTACAGCCCGCCGTACGTGCCGCTCGGGTCGACCGCGTCGGCGCGCCCGCCGGACTCGCAGGCGGCGAGCGCGGACCAGTTCAGCCCGTCCGCCCCGGCGACGGAGTCGGGCCGCTGCCGGGTGCCGGTGCGCACGACGCGGCTCTCCGGCAGGTGGACCAGCTCCTCGGCCGTCCGGCGCGGCTTCTGCCGGACGCCGTTGACGGTCCGGACCGCGTACGTGACCCGGCGTACGCCGTTGCGCCCGGCCCGCTCGATGACCTCGGTGCCCCGGAACAGGGCGGGGTCCTCGCTGCGTTCGACGGCGTACGGGACCGTCTCCTCGCGGACCTCGCGGGTGTCGGTGATCCGCATGACGGAGATCGTCTGGCCGTCGCGCGGGAAGCTCGCCGGGGCGACGGAGGTGGTGTCCTGGCCGTGCAGGGTGATGCCCGCCTCGGCGAGGGCCTCCTGGACGGTGGCGGCGTTGGTGCGCAGGGTGCGTTCCTGGCCGTCGGCCATGAAGGTCACGGCGCGCTCGGTGCGGACGGTGAGGGTCAGGCCGAAGCGGGCGATCCGGGTGGAGCGGGCGGCGGAGAGGTGCGCCCCCTCGGCCCGGATCCCGAACTCGCGCAGCGCCCCGGCCACGGTGTCGGCGGTCGTCCAGATCCGGTGGCGGACGCCGTCGAGGGTGAGGGTGACGGGCCGCCCGTACCGGACGACGACCTCGTCGCCGTGGTCGAGGCCGGTGCCGGGGTCCGGGGAGACGCGGTCGTGCGCGCCGACGGTGACGCCCTCCTCCGCCAGCAGCTCGGTGACGTCGTCGGCGAAGGTGTGCAGGGTGCGGGGCGTGCCGTCGACCTCCAGCCGGACGGCCTTGTCGTGGGCGACGAACGCGGTGGTGCCGCCGGCCAGGAAGGCGACGACCAGGGCCCGGGGGACGAGCCGGCTCAGCTTCAGGTTCTCGGGGTCGACGACGACGCGTCTCCGGCGGCGCTTGGCGGCCCGCCGGGCGTCGGCCCGGGTGGGGCCCTGCCGGGGCATCGCGGGCGGCGGCGGGCCGTCGGGCGCGGTGTCGACGAACGGGGAGTCGACAAGCGGGGCGTCGACGAGCGGGGCGTCGACGAGCGGGGTGTCGACGAGCGGGGCGTCGACCATGGTCGGGGCGTGCGCCCAGACCCTGTCCCCGCCACCCAGCGTCAGTTGCTCGTGGAACGCGTCGAGACGCCTGCCCTGCGAAGTGTTCACGCCGTTCACGCCGCTCCTGAAGATCCGCCCGCTGCCGCCCCGTCGTGCGCGGGGACGATAGCGGAGCGGCGGTGACTCTCCAAAGCGGCACAGCTACCGAGAGTGTCCGGCTGCGGTCAGAAGTCGAACGCCCGCGCCGTGTTGTCGTAGATCGCGGCGGCCAGCACGTCCTCCTCCAGCCCCTTCACCTCGGCCATCGCACGGAGCGTGACCGGGATGAGGTAGGGCGCGTTGGGCCGTCCCCGGTACGGCGCGGGGGTGAGGAAAGGGGCGTCCGTCTCGACGAGGACCAGCTCGGCCGGGGCGACGGCGAGGGCGTCCCGCAGCGGCTGGGCGTTCTTGAAGGTCACGTTGCCCGCGAAGGACATGAAGTACCCGGCCCGCGCGCAGATCCGGGCCATGTCGGCGTCGCCGGAGTAGCAGTGGAACACCGTCCGCTCGGGCGCGCCCGCGTCCGCCAGCACCCGCAGGACGTCCGCGTGCGCGTCGCGGTCGTGGATGACGAGGGCCTTGCCGTGCCGCTTGGCGATCTCGATGTGGGCCCGGAAGGACTCCTCCTGGGCGGCGATACCCTCGGGGCCCGTACGGAAGAAGTCGAGCCCCGTCTCGCCGACTCCGCGGACGTGGTCGAGGGCGGCCAGCGCGTCGATCTCCGCGAGCGCCTCGTCCAGCGCCGCCTTGCCGCCGGGCTCCCGGGCTCCCTGCCGTGCGGTGCCGTCCGGATCGCCGTGGACGATGCGCGGGGCCTCGTTGGGGTGCAGGGCGACCGAGGCGTGGACGGCGGGGTGGGCCGCCGCGGTCTCGGCGGCCCAGCGGGAGCCGGCCACGTCGCAGCCCACCTGGACGACGGTGGTCACGTTCACCGCGGCGGCCCGGGCGAGGGCCTCCTCGACGGTGGCGTCCTGCATGTCCAGGTGGGTGTGGGAGTCGGCGACCGGAACCCGCAGGGGCTCGGGCAGCGGCGGGGCTTCGGTACGGCTCATGCCGACGATCGTACGAGGGCCCGCCCTCGTACGATCGTCGGCATCCGGCCCGCAGGCGCCGTCACCTGCGGTGGAACGGGTGCAGCAGGTCGGACAGCCGCCAGTGGCGCCCCGGTGTGGCGGCGGTCGACACCGTACGGTCCTTCGCGCTGCTCTCCGAGGTCTGCGGCGTCCGCTGCTTCCGCAGCAGTTCCTGGACGCCCGCGACCCGCCCCGCCCGCATGATGCGCACCACGTGTCCGCCGCAGTTGGCGCAGGTGGGCGTGGAGAGGGGCGACGGCACCCGCTCACCGTCCGCCGTGTAGACGACGAACGCATGGCCGTGCACGTCGACGTGGTGCTCTATCTCGTAGGACTGCTCCCAGCCGTACCCGCACTTCATGCAGGCGAAGGCGTACGCCTCATGGACAGTGGTCGCTGCGATCTCGCTCATGCCTGCTCCTCTTGTCCGCCGGACACGCGCTCCGGGGACGGCCGGCCCGCACGAGGGGTTCGAACGGGTGGCCCGTCCCTTCCAGTGGACACCTGCACCCGGATGGACGCACCAGCTCAGAGGCATTGTTGATGCGTTCTTGGCCTCCTTTGGGCCGCCCTTTGCCGACGCATGGCGAGGGTGAGGACCGCGGCTGGAGAGCTCGTGACCGCAGCCGCACCGAGCGCCCCCGAGCGCGCCCGGCGCCAGGTGTGAACGCGCCCGCGTACCACCCCCGCCCGCCCCCCTCCTTTCCCTTGAATTGCCGGGCTTTCACCCCACCCGCCCCACATGAATTCAGCATTCAATTGAATAAGCGATTTTCCCGTCTGACGCTCCCGATTTGCGACGCCCTCATTCCTCCTTTTCACTCGTTACGTCCACCCCATTTCCCACAGGACGGGGAACAACCCATGTTCACCACGGACACCACTGCCACCGACATCGAGCTCGACCTCGACGCCGCTCTCAACCCCGGCGAGGTCGAAGGTCTGTACCGCGACTCCCGCGAGTGCGCCTACCTGGCGCTCCTCGCAGGCGGCGGAGCCCTGCTGCTCTCGCCTCCGACCCCCCGCCCGAAGAAGGGCTAGTCGCCGGCACATGGACCAGACACATGCTTCGTCGCCCCTGGCGGGTGCCGTGCATGACCTGGCAACGGAGGTGGTCCTCGCTCTTCGGAGCGGGGACCACCTCGCCACGGTGTGCGGCGCTGCGGGAATCGACGAGGAAAATCGGACCGGAATCGCGGCGGTACGGGTCATCGGGGCCGACCTGCTGCTGCCGAGTGTTCTGTACGGACGCCATCCGCATCCGGGTGATGTCGCCGTACTCGATCGGGCGGTGCGGGAATTCCCGCCCAAGCCCGACGCTCCGGCCGCCACGGCCTGGAGCCACTGGCACATGATCTCCACGCTCCAGCGCATGGCGCCGCCCGCACCGGGAGCCGCCGCCCCCGGCACGTACGCGGAGCCGGACGCCGCCTGGCTGGAGGAGGCCCCCTGGCAGGCGTTCACCCACCAGCTCTCGGTCCTCGCGCCGCTCGCCGTCCCGGCCACCCCCTCGGCCGTGCAGCGGGCCGCGGCGAACCGGGCCGTCGACCTGTCGCGCGGCTTCGTCCGCGCGGTGCGGCGGCGCGACTGGCTTCAGGCGGCGGGCGCGGGCCGCTGGCTCGCGGCGATCGGCGGCGAACCTGCGACCCTGGGCCTGGACCGCGGCCTGGACTTCGTCGAGCTGATGGGCGGGCACGACCCCCGGGTGACCCTCCATGTGCGGGCCGCCCGGCTGATGGCCGAGGCGAGGGCCCGGTGACGACGACCGCGACCCAGGACCCGCAGGGCCGCCCCGGGGCCGGGGCGGGCCCTGAGGCTTCCGGGGCCTCCGGGGCCGCGCTCGCCGTCCTCCCCGGCGTCCTGCGCTCCGCCCTCGCCTGGACCGACGCGCACCGCACCCGCTTCGCGCTCCCCGACGACGTCCTGGAACCCCACACCCAGGTCAACGCCACGCTGAAGCCGCTGGGCGAGCTGGCCCAGCTCGGCTCGACGATCCGCCGCACGACCGCCCCCGGCGCCCCGGAGCACGAACGGGCCGGGGACCTCGTCGCGTACGCCTGGGAGCAGGTGCACGAGGGCGCGCTGCTCCTGGAACTGCTGCGCGCCGAGCCGTTCGCCGCGTACCCGTACGAGATCTACGCCGCCTTCGCCGGGTACGGGCTGCGCCACGAGGGCTTCGAGGCGCTGGCCCGCCCGCTCACCGCGACCCGCGCCTGGGCCCACACCGAGCAGCACGCCAACCGCCAGCTCGGCCTGGTCAACTCCGAGCGCCGGGTGGGGGTGGTGACCCACACGGACGCGGGCGGGGTGCTGTCCCGGACCTGGCTGGGCGGTCTGTCCGAGCCGTGGATGTTCGAGGGCCCCTCCGGCTACGCGCTGACCCACACCGTCTTCCACCTCACCGACTGGGGCCGGATGCCCGACCGGGTGCCGAAGAAGATCGACGGCTATCTGCGGACCTGGCTGCCCGCGTGGGCGGACGGCTGTCTGGAGAGCGGCCAGTGGGACCTGACGGGTGAACTGCTGGCGGTGGCCGCATCGCTGCCGGGCCCGGCTCCCGTGGAGCTGCTGGACGCGGTCTGGCCGGTGCTGGCCGACGTCCAGCACCCGACCGGCTGCGTCCCGGAGACCGGTGTGCCGGCCGAGGACCCGTCGCCCGACCCGTACCCCTTCATCGACTGCTACCACTCCACGCTGGTGACGGCCTTCGCGGCGGCCCTGTCCCTCAGATCGCTGCGGCAGACGGACGAGCGGGCAGGCAAGCGGACAGGCGAAACGACTCCCGGCCGGGAAAGGCACACCCCATGAGCAGCGGCACCACCAGCGGCATCCAGCAGATCCACGACGTCGGGGCGAAGGCCCTGGGCTGGCTGTACGAACACCGCGAGGGCTTTCGGCTGGAGGCGGACCCGTCCCCGGAGGCGGGGGTGCTGGACCGGTTCAAGCCGCTGGGCGAGCTGGCGCTGATCGGGAAGGTCATCTTCCGCGAGGGGGTGGCCGGCTCCCAGCAGTCCTCCCTCGCCCACAAGCTGCTGGACCACGCCTGGCACGAGCTGCTGGGCTCCGGGGAACGGCTGCTGGAGGGCCAGCGGCGCGAACCGCTGTCGCCGGTGCCGCTGGAGGTCTACGTACCGTTCCGGGAGCTGGGCTACCGGCAGCCGGACCTGGAGTCCGCGATCCGGCTCAACCACCGCCTCGCCAGCTGGGCGGCGCTGGAGGTGCTGCCGGTGCGACGCCTCGGCCTCAGCGCCATCGAGCGGCGGTTCGGGGTGGAGCCGAGCGTTCCGGAGACGGCGGCGCTGGCCCACACCTGGCTGGCGCGCAGGCCCGAGCCGTGGACGGTCGAGGGGCATATCGGCTACGACATCACGCACACGGTGTTCCACCTCACCGACTGGGGCGAGAAACCGGCCGGGCTCCCCGCCGACATCGCGGAGTACCTGGCCCTCTGGCTGCCGGTCTGGCTGGACGACTGGCTGGACCTGAAGCGCTGGGACCTGCTGGGCGAGCTGCTGGTGGTCGACGCCTGTCTGCCGGAACCGACCCTGGACCCGGCGGCCTGGGCCGGGTTCGCGCAGGCCCAGGAGCCGGACGGGGCGATGCCGGTGGTCGGCGGGATGCCGGAGGGGGACGAGGAGTCGGTGTTCGACCTGATCTACCACCCGACGCTGGTCGCCGCGTTCGCCTCGGCGCTGGCGATGTCCCGCGCCCTGTCCGACCTGTCCGCTTCCCCTGCCCCGGCATGACCGACACGACGGCGGCCCCGGTGACCGCCCCCGTCTCCCCGGCCGCCACCGCCCGCCTCCTGGCCGAGGCCGCGCGGGCCGTCGACGCGCCCGACCTGGTGCTCGCGGTCAGCCGGAACGGGGTGCGTACGGTCCACAGCGGCGGGAGCGCGGAGCCGGGCCCGGTCCCCCGCGAGCTGACGGCGTACGAGCTGGGCTCGGCGTCGAAGCCGTACGCGGGGCTGCTGCTGGCCCGGCTGGTGGCACAGGGCCGGGTGCGGTACGAGGACCGGGCGGCGGACCTGCTGGCCCCGGGCTTCCCGGTGCACCCGGCGGTACGCCGGATCACCCTGCGCCATCTGCTCACCCACACCTCGGGGCTGCCGGGCCTGCCCGCCGACTTCTACCCGCAGGCGGTGCCCCGCTGGTCGACCGACCCGTACGGCGGCTACCCGGCCGACCGGGTGGTTCGCGCCTTCCTGCGGGCCCGCCCGCGCCACCGGCCCGGCACCCGCTGGCACTACTCGAACTTCGCCGTCTCGGTGCTCGGCCACACCCTGGCGGCGGCCACCGGGACCCCGTGGGAGGTCCTGCTGCACCAGCAGGTGCTGGCCCCGCTGGGCCTGGACGCGACCCGGGTGCGCCCGGGCCCCGACGGCACGGACGCGGTGGGCCACCGCCGGGACGGCACGCCGGTGCCCGCGCTGGACACCGGGGGCTTCACGGCGGCGGGCGCGGTCCGGGCGACCCCGCTGGACCTGCTGACGTTCCTGGAGGCGCATACGGGGGGCGCTGCGGGCTCCCCGACAGACTCCTCACTGGCCGCCGCACTCACCGAGGTGACCCGCCCGGTGCTTCGGCGGGGCCTGCGCCACGCGCACACCCACACGCTGACGTGGTTCCAGCACCCGACCCCGTACGGCCCGGTCCTCTTCCACGCGGGAGCGACCCTCGGGCAGCAGGCGTTCCTCGGGTTCCGCCCCGGGACGGGTCTGGCGGTGGCGGCGACGGCGACAAGGCGGGTGCACCGGGCGGACACGTTCGTGGCGACGGCGTACGGACTGCTGACGGAAACTCGGTAAGCACTGCTGTACGTACTAGGGCGTAGACACCGCCGTACGCGCTAAGGCTTCTGCGGGGCCTTCTCCGCGTTCTTGGCGGCGACGACCGCGTCGAACACCTCCCGCTTCGGCAGCCCGGCATCGGCGGCGACGGCGGCGATGGCCTCCTTGCGCCGCTCCCCCGCCTCCTCGCGCACCCGTACGCGCCGCACCAGTTCCTCGGCGTCGAGGTCCCCGGGGCCGGTATCCGCCGCCCCCTCCACCACGACGGTGATCTCGCCGCGCACCCCGTCGGCGGCCCAGACGGCCAGCTCGCCGAGCGGCCCGCGCTTGACCTCCTCGTACGTCTTGGTCAGCTCGCGGCAGACGGCGGCGCGGCGCTCGGCGCCGAAGACCTCGGCCATGGCGGCGAGGGTGTCGTCGAGCCGGTGGGGGGCCTCGAAGAAGACCATGGTGCGCCGCTCGTCGGCGTTCTCGCGGAGCCGGGAGAGCCGTTCACCGGCCTTGCGCGGCAGGAACCCCTCGAAGCAGAACCGGTCGACGGGCAGACCGGAGAGGGCGAGGGCGGTCAGCACGGCACTGGGCCCCGGCACGGCGGTGACACGAATATCCCGCTCCACGGCGGCGGCGACGAGGCGATACCCCGGGTCGGAGACGGAGGGCATCCCGGCATCCGTCACGAGAAGCACACGAGCTCCACCGCTCAGCGCCTCGACCAGCTCGGGCGTCCGGGCGGACTCGTTCCCCTCGAAGTAGGAGACGACACGCCCCGAGGTGTGGATGCCGAGCGCCTGGGTGAGCCGGCGCAGCCGCCGGGTGTCCTCGGCGGCGACGACGTCGGCCCGCTCCAGTTCGGCGGCGAGGCGGGGCGGGGCGTCCGCCACATCGCCGATGGGGGTCCCTGCGAGCACGAGCGTTCCAGTCGTTCCAGTCACATCAGCCATCCTCGCAGCACGGGCAGCACCCTTCGCACAGATGCGTTCCCTACGATGGCGCGGTGACGAGTACCGCACCCGAGACCCAGCGGGGCCACGACGCCGGGGACCCGCTCGGCGAACAGCCGACCTCCTGGCAACGGCGGCTGCGCCGCTTCGGCCATGTCCCCCGCCCGGAGACCTCGCTCCGCGACCGGCTGGACCCGCCGTACACGCGGCCCGGACGGCAGGTGTGGTCGGTGCTCGCGATCCCGCCGCACGTGGCGGACCGCCTGGTGCGGTGGTCGGCGTGGGGCGGCCCGCTGCTCGTGACACTCGTCGCGAGCCTGCTGCGCTTCTGGAAGCTGGACCAGCCGCATGCGGTGATATTCGACGAGACGTACTACGCGAAGGACGCGTGGGCGCTGGTCAACCAGGGGTACGAGGGGTCCTGGCCGAAGGACGTCGACAAGCAGATCCTCAACGACCCCTCCTCCGTCCCGATCCCGACCGACCCGGGCTATGTGGTGCACCCGCCGGTCGGCAAGTGGATCATCGGCTTCGGCGAGCAGCTGTTCGGCTTCACGCCGTTCGGCTGGCGGTTCATGGTGGCGGTGCTCGGCACGATCTCCGTGCTCCTTCTCTGCCGGATCGGCCGGCGCCTGTTCCGCTCGACGTTCCTGGGCTGCCTGGCGGGCCTGCTGCTCGCGGTGGACGGCCTGCACTTCGTGATGAGCCGGACCGCGCTGCTGGACCTGATCGTCATGTTCTTCGTGCTGGCGGCGTTCGGCTGCCTGGTGGTGGACCGGGACCACGCCCGCCGCAGACTGGCGGCCGCGCTGCCGGTGGACGAGGAGGGCGTCCTGCGCCCGGCCGCCCGGGTGGCGGAGACGCTGCGCCTCGGCTGGCGGCCGTGGCGTCTTGCGGCGGGCGTGATGCTGGGCCTGGCGTTCGCGACGAAGTGGAACGGCCTGTACGTGCTGGCGGCGTTCGGCCTGATGACGGTGTTGTGGGACGTAGGCGCCCGGCGCACGGCAGGCGCGGTACACCCGTACCAGGCGGTGCTGCGCCGCGACCTGCTGCCCGCGTTCGTCTCCACGGTCCCGGTGGCGATCGTCACGTACATCGTGTCCTGGACCGGCTGGATCGTCACGGACAAGGGCTACTACCGCAACTGGGCGGCCACCGAGGGCAAGGACTCCTCCTGGAGCTGGCTGTTCCCGGACTGGCTGCGCAGCCTGTGGCACTACGAGAACCAGGTGTACGACTTCCACGTCGGCCTGACCTCGGGCCACACGTACGAGTCCAACCCCTGGAGCTGGCTGGTGCTCGGCCGCCCCGTCTCGTACTTCTACGAGGAGCAGACGGGCTGCACGCAGTCGTCCACGGGCAAGTGCGCCGCCGAGGTCCTGGCCATCGGCACCCCGCTCCTGTGGTGGCTGGCGTGCTTCGCCCTCGCGTACGTGGTGTGGCGCTGGTTCTTCCGCCGCGACTGGCGGGCCGGCGCGATCGCCTGCGGCGTGGTGGCGGGCTGGCTCCCCTGGTTCTTCTACCAGGAGCGGACGATCTTCCTCTTCTACGCGGTGGTGTTCGTCCCGTTCCTCTGCCTGGCGGTCACGATGATGCTGGGCGCGATCGTCGGCCCGGCGGCAGGCAAGGGCGCCCGAGCCGAACTGGGCCTCACCACCCACGACCCCACCGGCGAACGCCGCCGCACCCTGGGGGTGATCGCGGTGGGCGTGCTGGTGCTCCTGATCATCTGGAACTTCATCTACTTCTGGCCGCTCTACACCGGGACGTCGATCCCGGAGGACCTGTGGCGGGACCGGATGTGGCTGGACACGTGGGTGTAGGCGCCGCGGTGCGACGGAAGCGAAAAGAAGAAATGCGGGCGGGCCGCGACGACAACGCGTCGCGGCCCGCCCGCATTTCACGGGATTCCGCCTTGTCGGCGGAATTCCCGGATCTCCAGAAGTCGGATCTGGAGCTGAAGCTTAGAAGAAGTGCTTTCGCCCGCCGACGGCGCGGCCGGTCGCACCGAGGATCCACAGGATGGCACCGACCAGGATGAGGATGCCGCCGATCGTGGTCAGCAGGCCCATGCCAACAAGCAGGCCGATAATCAGCAGAATAAGTCCGAGGATGATCATTTTCTATTCCCATCGTCAAGTCCGGTTCAGACACTCGCGTGCCTGCGCTTCACAACGGCCTCAGTGCACCCCACCGGTATGTCCCGGCTCCGAATGTCGCCAGGACCTCGTTGCGAAGGTCCGTGTGCCCGGCTATTCGGCGCTCACACACATCGATCACACAGATCTTCGAAATTTCTGGAACCGCCGCCTCCGGCTCGGGCTCCGGGACCGCGTCCGCCGCTCCAACGGGTTGCCGTGGGTGCGGTGGGTGCGGGGCGGCACGCGATGAGCGCGACAGAGCGCGGCGCACCCCCGCACCGAGGGCCGACGGACCCGCGCCGCCTTTCGCCGAGCACGCCGCAGGGCTTCGTCCGGAGGACACCGTCACCGCCCTGCGGGACGTCGTCGGATTGCGCTCGTTCGGGCTCGACGTCTCCGACACCCAGGACATGGTGACCAGGGCCTGGGGCCGGGTGCCCAGGCGATGGCCGCTGGACCATGGGCCCGCCCGGAGCTACCCAGGCGGTGTTTCTCCCCTCGCCCCGGACGCAGGCCTGAGCGCAGCCAGGCACCCGCCCGGCCTCGCCTCAGCCCCTGGTCACCCCGCAACTCCCGCCCCGGCCGCCGCCTTTCGCCGCTGCCGCGCCAGGAAGACCGCCGCCACGGCCGACAGCACCAGGAAGAGCAGAGCGGCACCCGCCGACATCCAGGCGAACAGGGCCGCGCCTCCGCCCCCGACATCCTCATCGCGGGCCACCACCTGGGGATCGTCGGCCTGGTAGCGGACGGTCACCGCGGCGCCCACGGACTGCTTGCCGCCGCCGCTGCCCGTCGGCAGATCCGCCACCACGGTCCGCCCGTCGGCCTCGAACTCGACCCGGCACTGGCCGATCATGCACGACCCGCTCGTGTGCAGCGTCGCGTCGGCCCGCTCGCCGTCCCGGAGGGAGCGCAGGTGCTCGGCCGCCGGAAACAACACCAGCAGCGAGAGCGTCCCCAGCAGCAGCGTGAGCGTCACTGACATCACCAGGGACCCACGGGGCCCCAGCCCGCTCTGCCCGCTCCCCGCTGCGCCCTCGTTCACTTTGCCTTGGACCTGTCCCGCCCTCCCCGTCCGTCGGCGCCCGGCAGACGTTCCCCGTTCTGGTGTACGACGCAGACTAGTTCGGGTGTCCGGGTCGGACCGGGGCCGGGAGACACCGTCGGGCCCCTCCCAGCACAGACCGCACCGGAGAGCGCTTTCCAGCCAAGCATTCCGGTCCGGTAACAACCCCCTCACCGTCCGCCACGAGCGCTTAGGGTTCCTGATGGTTGCCCCTTGAACGTGTTCAGGGGGGCTCCTGGGGAGGGGGACTGCGAGATGCGCAGTGGAGCGAAGGTCGCCGCCATCGGCGGAGCGTTCGTGCTGGTGGCCGGCGGGATCGGTTACGGGGCGTACAGCATGCTCGGGGACACGGGCGGCGGGGGCGGCGGTACGCAGAGCGCGTCCGAGTCGTCGAAGGTGAAGACGGG
Organism: Streptomyces globisporus C-1027; assembly: GCF_000261345.2. Lineage (NCBI taxonomy): Bacteria > Bacillati > Actinomycetota > Actinomycetes > Kitasatosporales > Streptomycetaceae > Streptomyces > Streptomyces globisporus. Next base: position 3,220,994 of record NZ_CP013738.1, read on the forward strand.
GCCGCCGAGCGCGGAGGAGATAGCGGAGACCTCGAAGGGCTTCTTCGACGCGTGGGCGACCGGGGACGCGTCGGCAGCGGCCCTCCTGACCAACAACGAGGCGGGCGCGGAACCGGTGCTCGCCTCGTACGGCGGGGACGCCCACATCGGCAAGGTGAAGATCACTCCCGGCCCGGCCGTCGGCACGAAGGTCCCGTACACGGTCAAGGCCACCGTCGCGTACGAGGGAAAGTCGAAGCCCCTCTCGTACGCCTCGGAGTTGACGGTCGTCCGCGGACTGACGACGGGCAAGGCCCTCGTCGACTGGGCCCCGACCGTCGTCCACCCGCAGTTGACGGAGGGCGCGACGCTGAAGACGGGCGAGTCCTCGACGCCCGCGATCGAGGCCGTCGACCGCAACGGCACGGTGCTGACGAAGGAGAAGTACCCCTCACTGGGGCCGATCCTGGACACCCTGCGCCAGAAGTACGGGGAAACCTCGGGCGGTTCAGCCGGCATCGAGACCTGGATCGAGCCCGCCGACGAGTCCCAGCCGGACGTCAACCTGCTGACCCTGTCCAAGGGCAAGCCGGGCAAGGTGCAGACGACGCTGGACGCGAACGCGCAGGCGGCGGCCGAGCGGGCGGTGAAGAAGTTCGCCCAGGCGTCGGTGGTCGCGGTGAAGCCGTCCACGGGGGCGATCCGCGCGGTGGCCAACAACCCGGTGACCGAGTTCAACGTGGCACTGCAGGGCAAGCAGGCGCCCGGCTCGACGCTGAAGATCATGACGGCGGCGATGCTGCTGGAGAAGGGGCTCGTCACGGCGAACAAGGCGGTGGAGTGCCCCAAGGACGCCATGTGGCAAAGCCGTTCATTCCACAACCTGGACAACTTCGATCTGCCGGACGGCTCCACCTTCACCCAGAGCTTCGCCAAGTCCTGCAACACCGCCTTCATCAAGCTCATCGACGACACGAAGGACGACGCCGCCCTCCCCAAGATCGCCAAGGACGTCTTCGGTATCGGACTGGACTGGAAGACGGGCGTCGTCACCACGGACGGCAGCGTGCCGGAGGAGGTGGGCGGTGAGGCGGCCGCCCAGTACATCGGGCAGGGCACGGTCCAGATGAACGTCCTCAACATGGCGTCCATCACCGCGACGGCCCGCACCGGTACCTTCCGCCAGCCCGTCATCGTCCCGCAGTCTCTGGACGACCGGGAGTTGGCGACGGCCTCGCGTTCGCTGTCGCCGTCCGTCACGCAGCAGCTGAACACGATGATGCGTGCCACGGCCGCCTGGGGCACGGGCGCGAAGGCCATGGCGGGCGTCGGCGGCGACAAGGGCGCGAAGACCGGTTCGGCGGAGGTCGACGGACAGGACACCTCGAACTCCTGGTTCACCGGCTTCAGCAACGACCTGGCGGCCGCAGCGGTCGTCCAGACCGGCGGCCACGGCGGCGACGCGGCGGGCCCGGTCGTGGCGGAGGTGCTCAAGGCGGGTGGCTGAGACCGGAGTTGGCCCGCGCGGGCGGCTGACCTGCTCGGGCCGCTGCGCCCCGCCCCCGCCCTCGGCGCGTCAGCGGCTGAGCCTGGCCCGAAGCCCCTACCCCGCCGCCCAGTCCCCCCGCCCCACGAGGTCCAGCACCAGGGCGCCGATGTTCCACGCGTCGTCGTCGCCCCGGTGGTGGCGGCCCTCCAGCGGGAGGCCGGCCGTCTCCAGGGCCTGGACCATGCCGGGGCGGCGGCGCAGACCGTACGCAGCGGTGAAGGCGGCCTTGGCGTTCGTGTAGCGCTGGCCGAAGGGGTAGGCAGCCCCCGTCGCCCGGCACTGGCGCGTGAACTGGTTACGGTCGTAGTCGCCCCAACTGGCCCACGGCAGAGGGCCCGTGCGGTGTTCGGCCGCCAGCACCCGGCAGGCCTCGGCGAACGGCAGGCCGCCGTCCACCTCCGCCTGCGTCAGCCCGGTCAGCTCCGTGCAGAACGGGCTGACCTCCGAGCGCGCGGGCCGGACCAGCAGCCGGTGCTTGGCCAGGCGCTCACCCGCCCTCAGGTCGACGACCGTGAGGCCGATCTCGATGATCTCGCTCACCTGCCCGGGCGGTGGCTGCCCCTCCCAGCAGGTCGCCTCGACGTCGACCACGTTCAGCAGGTACGCGTCCCGCTCCCCCATGTCCATGGGGTGAGCGTAGAAGCGCCGCCGCCCCGGGGCACCCGGGTTTCGCGCCCCCACTGCCCGAGCGGGTCACGGCACGCTGCGGGCTCCTGCCCGGTCGGCCCACGCTCCGGAACCCCCTCGCGTGCATAGTGCACAGACCGCTAGCGTTCAGCCATGAGCACACCCGAATCCGCAGAAACCACTCCCTCCGCACCGGCCGCCCCCGTCTCCCACGCCCACCCCCGGTTCGCGGAGGCGCTGGCCGAGCTGGGTCTCCAGGTCGAGGTCCGCCGCTTCCCCGACGCGACCAGGACCGCCGTCGAGGCCGCGGCGGCCGTCGGCTGCGCGCTGAGCGAGATCGTGAAGTCGCTGGTCTTCACGGCGGACGGCGTGCCGGTGCTGGTCCTGATGGACGGGTCGTCCCGGGTGGACGTCGAGCTGGTACGCCGCGAACTCGGCGCGCAGAAGGTCAAGCGGGCGGACGCGGACCTGGTCCGGGAGACGACGGGCTACGCGATCGGAGGCGTACCCCCCTTCGGGCACGCCACGAAGACCTGCGTCCTGGCTGACCGGCGCCTCCTCGACCACGCGGTGGTGTGGGCGGCGGCGGGCACCCCGCACACGGTGTTCCCGCTCGACCCGAAATCGCTGATCGCCCACGCGGGCGCGACCGTCGCAGATGTGCGCGAGCCCGCGAAGTGACCCCGCTGGTCGCCCTCGCGGTCCTCATAGCCGCCGTCACGCACGCCAGTTGGAACGCCATCGCCCACGCGATCAAGGACCAGCTGCTCTCCTTCACGCTGATCTCCGGTGGCGGCCTGCTGATCGGCGCGGCGATGGCGCTGTTCGCCCCGTTCCCGGCGGCGGGCGCCTGGCCGTACCTCCTCGTCTCGGCCGCGCTGCACGTCGCGTACATGCTGCTGCTGATGCGCTCGTTCACGCTGGGCGACTTCGGCCAGATGTACCCGATCGCCCGGGGCACGGCCCCGCTGGTGGTGACGGTCCTGGCGGCGGTGTTCGTCGGCGAGCGCCCGGACGCCTGGGCCACGGCGGGCGTGGCGGTGGCCTCGGCCGGACTGGTCGGCCTGGCTCTGTGGGGCATCCGGGGTTCCGGGAAGCGCCCGCACTGGCCGGCGATCGTGGCGGCCCTCGGCACGGGCCTGGCGATCGCGGGGTACACGACGGTGGACGGTGTGGGTGTACGGGCCTCCGGCACACCGCTGGGTTACGTCGCGTGGCTGATGATCCTGGAGGGCCTGGCGATCCCGGCGTACGCGTACTACCGCCGCCGCGCCGAACTGCTCCCGCAGCTACGGCCGTACGCGGTACGGGGCCTGCTCGGCGCGGCTCTGTCCGTCGTCGCGTACGGGCTGGTGCTCTGGGCCCAGACGAGGGCTCCGCTCGCCCCGATCGCGGCGCTGCGCGAGTCGTCGATCATCGTGGGCGCGGCGATCGGCACGCTGTTCTTCAAGGAGCGCTTCGGGGCTCCGAGGATCGCGGCGGCGGGGCTGATGGTGGTGGGCATCGGCCTGATGCTGCACACGAGTTGAGACCGGCTTCAGCGGCCTTCGTCGCCACTGCCGCCCGCGTATGGCACGAAGGCCGCCCATGCGGTGGGGGTGAGGGCGAGGCGGGGGCCTTGCGTGTTCTTGGAGTCGCGCACGAGGACGGCGTCCGGGGCGGCCGCGACCTCGACGCACTCGTTGCTGTTGCTGCTGTCGCTGTAGCTGCTCTTGAACCAGCGCAGTTCGGACGCGCCTCCGGCAGAGGTGTCGCTGTTCATGTCTCTCCCAGCACTTGCTCGATGAAGGCCCGCGACTCCCTCGGGTTGAGAGCCTGCGCCCGGATGATGCCACACCGCAGTTCGATGATCCGCAGGTGTTTCGGGTCGGAGACCGGCCGACTGCCGAAGTCGCCTTCGGAGCGGCCCACCGCCGAGCCGTCCTTGAACTTCAGCACCTGCATCTCACCGCCCATTCCGGCGTGCTCGTCACGACTGGTCGGCATCACCTGAATCTCGACGTGGCGCAGCTCGCTCACCTCAAGGAGGTGTTCGAGCTGTCGACGCCACACCATTCTGCCCCCGAGGTGACGTCGCAGGGTCACCTCTTCCTGGACAAAGCTCAACTCCGGCGCGGGCGATCGGCTGAAGATGGACTGACGCGCCATGCGTGCCGCCACCAGCCTCTCCACGTCGTCATGCGGGAACGCGGGCCTGCGCATCTCGAACAGCGCCCGCGCGTACTCCTCGGTCTGCAGCAGGCCGTGGATGTTGTGGTTTCCGTACGCCGAGAGCTCCACGGCGGCAGCCTCCAGCTTCGCCAGCTCGCGGATCTTCTTCGGGTACCGCACCTCCGCGACATCCGGCTTCATCGCCGCTAGCTTCCCGCCCGCCCCGACCGCCACATCCACCGCGTCCATGAACTCCGGGCGCGGGATGCGGCTCCCGCCCTCCACCTTGTAGATCAGGTCCTCGCCGTACCCCAGCAACGAACCCAGCTCGCCCGCCCGCAGGCCCGCCGCCTCGCGCCAGGTCTTGATCTGGCGGCCCACCGCCGCGACGACCGCAGCCCCCGACTCGTCGTCCGGGTCGACCTCCCAACCGGGTTCGTCCACCGCGTCGTTGCCGCGCCCCGTACCGTCATCGACCATGCTCATGCGAGCCCCCGCTTCCGACGTGCGTGCCGTTCCTGCATCAACCGCTTCCGTTCCCCGCACGTCACCGCCGACAGCCCGGACAACGCCGGACAAGCCCCGGACAGTGACCGTACGCAACGGCCGCATCACTGGGAAAGGTACGCCGGGGCGGCCACGCTGAGTGACATGAACCAGGAAGTCGCTCGCGCCCAACACACGCCCACCGAACGCGCGTTCACCGTGCTGCTCTCCCCCACCCGCCGAGGGGCCCGGCTCGCCCGGCTGCTGACCACGGCCCATCTCGGCGCGTGGGGGCTGCCGTCGGAGTCGGCCGCGCACATCGTCGCCGAGCTGGCGGCCAACGCCACCGTCCACGGCCGTGTGAAGGGCCGGGACTTCCAACTCGGCCTCACCGTCCGGGGCGGCACGCTGCGGATCGAGGTCACGGACACGCGCGGTGACAGCGTCCCGCCCGGCCCCGGGGCCGTGAAGCCGCCCGGGGACGACGCGGAGACCGGGCGCGGCCTGCTCATCGTCGAGGCGCTGGCGGACCACTGGGGCATCGTTCCCGGACCGGTCCCGCGCAAGACGGTGTGGGCGGAGATCAATCTCGTACGGTGATCGACCTCGTACGGTGATCGCCGGTTGCGCGGGCTCCTCGATGTGCCGGAGGGCGTTCCACGGCAGATGCCCCTCGCCCCTCCGTACAGGCAGGGCGAGGGGCATCCGGAGCTGTTCGGCTCAGACGGTCGCCTTCGTCGTCTCGTCGTCCGTGTCCCCGCCGGTCTCGGCGTTGCCGCCCGCCTTCCGGACCCGCACGTAGTCGAGGAAGCTGTTCAGCTCGCGCTTGACCACGGGGGCGAGGAGGTACAGGCCGATGATGTTGATGACGGCCAAGGAGAAGAGCACCGCATCGGCCAGGTCGATGAGGGTCTGCAGCGTGAGCAGGGACCCGGAGACGGCGAACAGGGTGTAGAGGGACTTGTAGATCGTCTCGCTGGTGCGGCTGCGGCCGAAGAGGTACGTCCAGGACTTGAGGCCGTAGTAGCCCCAGGTCAGAACGGTCGAGACCGCGAAGAGCAGCACCGCGAGGGTCAGGACGTACGGGAACCAGGGCAGCACGGTCTCGAACGCGTCCGAGGTGATCGTCACGCCGCCGATCGACTCCCCGTCGCGGGCCTCGCCCCAGCTGGCCGGGTTGGCGATGACGATGGTCAGCGCGGTCATGGTGCAGATGATGACGGTGTCGATGAACGGCTCCAGCAGGGCGACCAGGCCCTCGCTGGCGGGGTGCTTGGTCTTGACCGCGGAGTGGGCGATCGGAGCGGAGCCGATGCCGGCCTCGTTGGAGAACGCGGCCCGCTGGAAGCCGATGATCAGCGCGCCGAGGATGCCGCCCGCGACGCCCTCGGGGTTGAAAGCGCCCTCGATGATCGTTCCGATCGCGGCCGGCACGGCGGTGACGTTGACCAGGATGACGACGAGACAGGCGGCGATGTAGATGCCCGCCATCGCGGGGATGAGCCGGCTGGTGACCTGGGCGATGGAGCGGATGCCGCCGAGCAGGACGATGCCGACGAGCGCGGCGATCAGGATGCCGAAGAAGAGCGCACCGCCGGAGGAGCCCATCGCGCCGTCCTCACCGCCGGTGACGGAGACGACCTGGGCGTAGGACTGGTTGACCTGGAACAGGTTGCCGCCGAAGAGCCCGAAGAAGAGGATCATGATCGAGGCGAGGACGGCGAGGACCTTGCCGAGAGTCTTGCCGTTCTTGCCGAAGCGCTCGGCGAGCCCCTTGGGCAGGTAGTGCATCGGCCCGCCGGAGACGGTGCCGTCGGCGTGGACCTCGCGGTACTTCACACCGAGGGTGACCTCGACGAACTTGGTGGCCATGCCGAGCAGGCCGCAGAGGATCATCCAGAACGTGGCTCCGGCGCCGCCGATGGAGACGGCGACGGCCACACCGGCGATGTTGCCGAGGCCGACCGTGCCGGAGACGGCGGCGGTCAGGGCCTGGAAGTGGTTGACCTCGCCTGCGGAGTCCTTGTCGTCGTACTTGCCGCGCACCACGTCCACGGCGAGCCGGAACTTGCGCACCTGGATGAGGCCGAACCAACTGGTGAAGACGAGGCCCGCCAGGACCAGCCAGGTGACGATGAGCGGCACGTCGGCGCCGCCGATGCTGACGGAGTAGAAGACGATGTCGCCCAGCCAGCCGGCTATGGGCTCGAAGAACCCGCTGACGGCTTCGTCGATGTTCTCGGTGATGGAGTCGAGTGACACGTTGGATACCTCGATGACGCTGGAGCGGTGGACCGGTGGGGAATCCTGGCCGTTCGATGTGCGGTGGGGGGAGCGATTCCGGAGGAATGAGCGAACGTCGTTGTCCGGTCGGCGACCCGTGTGTCCCATGGGGTGGACGACGACGGCAGTCGCTCTGGCCTGCTTCCGGGGCGGTCCCGGCTACTCCGCCGCGGCGATGCTTACGCCTGCGAAGTTGGGCATTTGTACCACGCACTTTGCCGGATCTTTAGTGATGCAGGTCACTTTCTCGGCGCCCGCGAGGGAAGATGCGGCGATGGTGACGTCATCGTTATGCGGAACGATGGATACGTTTATCGGACACCTATCTCCAGGTCAGGGACGGTGCCCCTCGCCTACCCCTTGTGCTGCCGCGCAGACGAGGGCGGGGCGATCAGCGCTCGACGGCGTACGCGACGGAACCGGCACCTCGCAGCGCTGAAGCCGTAGCCGCTCTCACCGCATCGCGCCCACCGCGATCCGGTACGTCCCACGCAAGCCCCCACCGGATCGCACGCCACCGCGACCCCCTGCGGCGCGATATCAACTACCTAAAGAACCGGGGGAAAGAACCCCACCCGACCCCACCCCCGGTGGCCACCTGACGGACCCCGGGGGCTTTCGGGGCTTCGTCACTCACACGGGTGACATTTCCCAACTCGGCTCGCTTTCGGGCGGGTTGCCCGTCATATGCTCACGCCAGAACCACATCCCACACATACGTCGGCCCCCGACCGGGACTGCAATCCCAACCGAGGGCCTGGCCACCTAGGAAGACATCACCTTCCCGATGGATACCCAGCAGAATACTGCCCTCACCCGCGCCCTGGCGGAGGTTCCCGGACCTCTCCCGACCTCCGGCGTCATCCACATCACCTTCCCGCACGCCGACCGCTTCACGGTCGTCGGCAACCACCTCGCCCAGCACCCCGACCTCAGCTGCACCGCCGTCGGGATCGCCGTACGCATCCAGTCCCTGCCCCAGGGGGCGAAGGTGGGCGTCAAGGCGCTCGCCGCCCACTGCAAGGAAGGCGAGAAGCGCATCGCCGCCGCCCTGCGCGAACTCGAAGCCCACGGCTACCTGCGACGCGTCCGCGACCGACTGCCGAGCGGCCGGATCATCACCCGCACGGCCTTCTGCAACCGGCCCGCCGCGCTGTTGCACCCCCGCCGCCCGGCAGAGGCAGCACCGCAGCCCGCCAAGCCAGAGCCGACGCGCGAGCCTGCACCCGCGCCCGTACCCATGCAGGAGCCCGCGCCCGTACCCGTACGCATTCCGATGGCCACGCCGCCCGCGCCGGAGGTACCGGTGGCCCCGCCCGCCCCGCAGCCGACACAACCGCAGGTCTCACTCCCCGTACCGCCCTCGCCCGCCCCGCTCTTCGTGCCCCGCGTACCGCCCCCGACTGCCCCCAAGGCGCCTCGCCGGCCGCTCCCCCAGCCCAGCGACCTCACCCCGGAGCTCGACCGCGCGGCCACCGCGTTCCTCAGCGACCTGCACCGCCACGCGTCCCAATTCTTCCTGTCCGAGGACGACGTCCGTCGGCTGGTCCCCGGGGTGGCGGCCTGGCTCGAACGCGCGGCCCGCCCGGACACCATCCGCCGCGCCCTCACCGACGACCCGCCACACCCCCTGAAGCACCCGGCCAAACTCCTCGCCCACCGGCTCACCGAGCTGCTCCCGCCCGCACCACCCGGAGTCGACGACCTCGCCGCGCTGGATCGCGCCCGCCCCCGCGTCACCGTCACACCCTTCCAGACCTGCGACGACTGCGACCGGGCGTTCCGCTCCCCCACCCCCGGCCACTGCCGCGACTGCCGCGAGACCCGCGCCGCATACGCGCAGGCCGCCGCCGCATGAGCAGCCTTACCGGGTCCGCGCGAGCCGAGATCACCGCGTGCGCAGGGCCTCCGCGATCACGACGGCCGCCGGGGCGAGTCGCTGCTCGCCGTCCTCGATGTCCCAGAGGGCGTTCTGCACCAGCCGCCCCAGCGTCCAGCCGGCAGCCCGGGCGCGGTCCAGGCCGAGGGCGTCCGTCAGCAGGTCGAACCGGCGGCGCACCACCCGCAGCGGCTCGCCCTGCGCGACGACGTCGTCCCACCGGCTGTCCAGGGCGGGCCACAGGTCGAACCCCGGATCGCCGGCGAGCGGCTCGGGGTCGATGGCGACCCACGGCTCACGCTCGGCGGCAAGGACGTTGTCGTAGTGGAGATCCCAGTGCAGCAGCCGGTCTCCGGGCTCGTCGGCCAGTTCCGCGACGGCCGAGGCCCAGCCCCGCAGCAGGTCCCGGTCGGCGGGGTCGGTCAACCGGGCGACCGCCTGCGGGACCTGCTCCAGCATCGCGGCAGCGACCTCACCGAGGCCGCGCAGACCCTGCGGCGCGGGGACCGCGACCAGCCGCGCGTGCAGGCCGGCGAGGATGCCCATCGCCACGTCGTCATCGTCGATCGACGCCAGGGTGCTGGCTCCGTCGAGCCGTTCCAGGAGCATGCTGCTGCTCGCGGGGTCGTGATCGAGCAGCCGGACCATGCCGTCGCCGTTCCAGGCGCGGAGTCCGGTCAGCGCGGCGGTGGTCTCCTCCCGGGGCAGCTGGAGCTTGAGAACCGCGCGCGTGCCGTCGTGGCGCTGGACCGGCAGCACCAAGGAGGCCTGGCCGGACCGGACCCCACCGTCCCGCCGCAGCTGCCAGCGTTCCAGCAAGTCCGCAGCGAGAGAGGGCAGTCTGGCGATCCAGGCTCTCCCCTCCTGGCCGAAGCCCGTGGCGTACGACTCCACCAAGCGGTGCGGGATCTCGTCGGCGGCCAACGCGTCGGGCGCGGTCACCGGCTCTCGGCCGTCGCTTCCCAGTCGCGGCGGAGCAGGCCGAAGACCCAGGAGTCGGAGACGTCGCCGTTGACGACGCAGTCCTCGCAGAGAGTGCCCTCGCGGACGAAGCCGAGCTTCTCCAGGACCCGGGCGGACCCCGCGTTACGGGTGTCGGTCTCGGCCTGGACGCGGTTGAGGTCCAGGGTGTCGTACGCCCACCGCAGGACGGCCTGCGCGGTCTCCGTGCCGTAGCCGTTGCCCCACGTGGCCGCATCGAAGACGTAGCACAGGGACGCACTGCGGAAGTCCGGGTTCCAGTCGAACAGGCCGCACCAGCCGATGAACGCGCCGTCGGAGACGCGTTCGACGGCCAGCCGCGCTCCCGAGCCCTCCTCCTCGATCCTCCGGCAGGTCGCGAGGAAGGTCGGGAAGCGGGCCGGATCGGTCCACGGCGGGGAGTCCCAGTACCGCAGCACGTGGGCGTCGCTCTGGAGCGCGTAGAGCGGCGCCGCGTCGGCGTCGGTGAACGGCCGCAGGCGCAGGCGCTCGGTGTGCAACTCGGGGGTGGGCAAGGTCATGCGGGGCATCCTGCCGCGCGACGCCCGCCCCCGCCATCCGATTTATCCGGCGGTGCGGGCAGCGGGGGCCACGACCAGCGGTCCGCCCGGCGAAGACGCGTACGGACTCAAGCGGGCCCTGCTTGCTCGACCCGGCGGCATGGAACAGCGGGCGTCGGTCGCCCACCTCACCCGGTGACACCGCGACCGGCGGCGGAAGCCGTCCCGGCCACGGTCCACAGGGCCGTCCCCCACAGGCAGAGAGCGGAGATGAGGCCCACGGTGAAGCGGACGGCATGGTCCGGGCCGTCCGCCAGCCATACGGCCGCGCCCGCCAGTCCGGCCACCACCAGCAGGGCGGCCGGCACCCGCAGCCGGGGCTGGCCGAACACGGCGGCGAGCGGGAGGAAATGCAGCCCGACGACCAGGGCGACGAGCGGGGGAACGAGTACGGGCACTCCCGCACGCGAGCACACCACGGCGATGACGATGATCACGAGCCACTGCACACCGTTGATCTGGTTGAACCGCCGACGTCGATCGGCCGGGAAGGGCCCTCCCGCCGACGCGGGAAGGAGACGGCGTGCGGCCAGCATCAGCCCCAACGTGACCAGGCAACCAGCACCTACCGCGATCGGCCGAGCCGCGCCGCCGAAGGCGCTCGTAGCCAGCAGCCACCAGCCGAGACCGAACAAGGCGAGGAACCCCACTCCTGACTTGAACATGCCCGGGAGTGTAGATCAGGTCTCACCGCAGCTCCGCCACGATCTCCCCGTCCTCCTCCACCCCCGTCGGCCGGAAGCCGAGCGCGGTGTACAGGTGCGCGGCCGCCTTGTTCTCCGGGGCGTACGAGAGGCGTACGGCGGTGCCGGGCTCGCGGGCCGAGAGCCAGTCCGCCAGGGTGTGTACGGCTGCGCGGCCGATGCCCGCGCCCTGGTGGGCGGCGTCGATCAGCATGCCGCCGATCCAGTGCGAACCGTCCTCGTCCCGGGCCCACATGATGTGGCCGGTCACCTCGTCGCCCGCGAGGACCGCGAGGGAGTTCCAGGTGTCCTCGCGGCTGCTCAGGACGAGGTAGCGGGCGGCCAGAGCCGGGACCCAGTCGCGCTGGTCGTCGCGCGGGGCGCAGTCGGCGACCGCCCGCCAGTTGTCCGCGTCCACCTCGTGGAGGGTGACGGGGCGGCCGGTTCTGTCGGTGTGTCCGTGGCTGATCATCCGCGCAGGGTAGGACGCCTGGATGGTGTGTGGCCAAGTGGTTTACGGCTGCTGCTGCGCCATCGCCTGCCGGAAGCCCGTGTTCACCGCGAGGATCCCGCCGTCCACGCGCAGCGTCGTCCCGGTGATCCAGGCCGCGTCGGACGAGGCGAGGAAGGCCACGGCCGACGCGATGTCCTCGGGGGTGCCGATCCGGCCGAGGGGGTAGAGGGCGGCCGCTCGGGCCAACTCCGCGTCGCGGCCCGCCCAGGCGTCGGTGCGGATCGTGCCGGGGGCGACCAGGTTGACCCGTACGCCGCGCGGGCCCGCGTGGCCCGCCAGCGTACGGGTCAGGCTGGCCAGGCCCGCCTTGGCGGCGCTGTACCCGTGGCCGCCGAAGTCCTGTTCGCCGTTGACCGAGCCGATGGTGACGATCGCGCCCCGGCCCGAGGCGACCAGGTGCGGCAGGGCGGCGCGGGCGCAGCGGAACGGGCCGGAGAGGGTGATGTCCAGGTCGCGTTCCCACTGCTCGTCCGGCACGTCCTCGAAGAGCTCGGCGTCCTCGCTCGCCGCGTACGCGTTGTTGACCAGGACGTCGAGCCGGCCGAAGGTCTCGACCGCGTACGCCACCGCCGCCTCCACCGCCGCGCGGTCCGCCACGTCGCAGGCCAGTGAGTCGGCGGTGCCGCCCGCCTCGCGTATCGCCGCCGCCGTGTCGGACGCGCGCTGCGCGTCCAGGTCCGTGACGAGGACCGAGGCCCCTTCCGCCGCCAGGCGGTGGGCCGTTGCCGCGCCGATTCCCTGGCCTGCGGCGGTGATCAGGATGCTGTAGCCGGCGAAGCGGGCAGGTGTCACAGGGGTCACAGGTGTCATAGGGCTGACCGTACTGCTCTGACCAGCGCCTGGGCACGGGGGTCGGCGGTGACTCCCTTCTGGAGGCCGTTGGTGACGTAGCCGAGCGCGATGCCGGACTCCGGGTCGGCGAAGCCGAGGGAGCCGCCGCGGCCCGGGTGGCCGAAGGAGCCGGGGCTCAGCAGCGGGGAGGCCGGGCCGTGCAGCATGTAGCCGAGCCCGAAACGGGTGTTGACGACCAGGACCCGGTCCGGGCCCGCCGACTCCTCCGTGCGGGCCAGGGTGAGCGTGGCGGGGGCGAACAGGCGGCGGTGGCCGTCGACGGGGCCGATCATCGCCGCGTAGCAGCGGGCCAGGCCCCGGGCGGTCGCGATGCCGCCGGAGGCGGGGAGTTCGGCCGCACGGTAGGCGGGGTCGTTCTCGTCCGGGAACGGGTCGATCGCGCCGAACGCCCGCCGGGTCAGCGACTCCGGGTCGTTGTACGCCTCGACGACGGAGCGCTTGGGGCGCACGCGCAGGGCGCCCGACGCGGCGGCCGCGGCCGGGGGTTCCACGGGGCCGATGCGGCCGATGCGGTGGGCCTCGTCGGCGGGGAGCCCGAACCAGAAGTCGAGGCCGAGCGGGCGGGCGATCTCCTCGGCGATCCAGCGGCCGATGGTGCGGCCCGTGGCGCGGCGGACCAGTTCGCCGATCAGCCAGCTGTAGGTCTGCGCGTGGTAGCCGTGGTCGGTGCCGGGCTCCCACTGCGGGTGCTGCGCCGCCACGGCCGCCGGGCCGGAGACCCCGTCGGCGGCCTCGGCGGGGGTGAGGGTGCGGTCCAGGGCCGGAACCCCGGCCCGGTGGGCGAGGAGGTCGCGGACGAGGACGCGTTCCTTGCCGGCCGCCTTGAACTCCGGCCAGTAGGTGGAGACCGGGGCGTCCAGGTCCACCTGCCCGCGCTGGTGGAGGAGGAGCGGGACGGCGGCGGCGATGCCCTTGCCGGCCGAGCGGACGATCTGGACGGTGTCGACGGCCCACGGCTCGGTGCCGTCCACATCTCTCGTACCGGCCCAGAGGTCGACGACCTTGCGCCCGTGGCGGTAGACGGCGACAGCCGCGCCGCGCTCACCGCGCTGCTCGAAGTTACGGACGAAGGCGTCCGCGACCGGTTCGTACCCGGGGGCCACCGTGCCCCGGACGTCCACGGCCCTCTCCTCGGCCACGGTCACGGCTGCCCCCGCGCCGGATTCCGCTTCCGCGCCCGTACCCGTCGTGCTCACTCCCGCGCTCCCGCTCATCCCCCCATGGTGCACGTCCCGGCGGGGCGTTCGGGGAGCGGGTCTCCGTCACCACCGGGCTGTCACCATCTGTTTACGGTGCCGGAATGTCGACGGCTCCCGGGTCGAAGCCGAACGGCAGCTCCAGCCGGTGGGAGCGCATCAGCTCCTCGTCCCGCAGGAGGTCCTGCGTACGGTCGTCGGCGGCGATGACGCCTTCGCTGAGGATGACCGCGCGCGGGCAGAGCTCCAGGGCGTACGGCAGATCGTGGGTGACCATCAGCACCGTGATGTCCAAGGACCGCAGAATATCGGCCAGTTCTCGGCGGGAGGCCGGGTCCAGGTTGGACGAGGGTTCGTCCAGGACGAGGATCTCCGGGTCCATCGCGAGGACGGTGGCCACGGCGACCCGGCGGCGCTGCCCGAAGGAGAGGTGGTGCGGCGGGCGGGCCGCGTACTCCTCCATGCCGACCTGCTTCAACGCCCGCAGGACGCGTTCCTCCAGCTCCGGTCCGCGCAGTCCGGCGGAGGCGGGCCCGAAGGCGACGTCCTCGCGGACCGTGGGCATGAACAGCTGGTCGTCCGGGTCCTGGAACACGATGCCGACCCGGCGGCGGATCTCGGCCAGATTCCGCTTGGCCACCGGGAGCCCGGCGACGCGGACCGTGCCGGAGCCCGCCTCCAGGATGCCGTTGAGGTGCAGGACGAGCGTGGTCTTGCCCGCGCCGTTGGGGCCGAGGAGCGCGACGCGTTCGCCGCGGCCGACGGTCAGGTTCACCCCGAAGAGGGCCTGGTGTCCGTCGGGGTAGGCGTAGGCGAGGCCGCTGACTTCGAGCGACGGGGCGGCGGTGTCGGCGTCCTTCGGGGAGTTCGGGGAATCCGGGGAGTTCGGGGAGTTCGGGGAGTTCGGGGAGTTCGGGGAGTTCGGGGAAACGGTCACAGGGTCCATCCCAGCAGACAGACCACGAGCGCGAGCACGGGGAGCGTCGCCGCGTACGCCCATTGCGTCCGGTCCGCCGTCACCTCGTCGATCACCGGCATCGTGCCCGCGTACCCCCGGCTCACCATGGCCAGGTGGACGCGTTCGCCGCGTTCGTAGGAGCGGATGAACAGGGCCCCCGCCGAGGCGGCGAGCACCCGCCACTGCCGTACGCCGCGCGCCTCGAAGCCCCGGGAGCGGCGGGCGATCGCCATGCGCCGCATCTCGTCGGCGACGACGTCCCCGTACCGGATCATGAACGACGCGATCTGCACGAGCAGCGGCGGCAGCTTCAGGCGCTGGAGGCCGAGCAGGACGGCGCGCAGTTCGGTGGTGGAGGCGAGGAGCACCGAGGCGGCGACGCCGAGGGTGGCCTTGGCCAGCACGTTCCACGCGCCCCAGAGGCCGGGGACGCTGACCGGGACGCCGAGGACGGTCGTCTGCTCGCCCGGTACGACGAACGGCATGAGCAGGGCGAACACGACGAACGGCACCTCGACGACAAGCCGTTTCAGCAGGAAGCCGACGGGGATCCGGGCCACGGCGGCGACGCCGGCGAGCAGCGCCGCGTACAGGCCGAAGGCCCACACCGCCTCGCGCGGGGTGCAGACGACCACGAGCACGAAGCAGAAGACGGCGACGAGTTTGCAGTGCGGGGGCAGCCCGTGGACCGGCGAGTGTCCGTGCCGGTAGAGCGTGTGGGCGTGGCCCGCACCCATGTCAGGCGTTCTCTTGGTCGCGGTCGCGGGGCGCTTGGCCGGCCTCTTCGCCGGGCTCTTCCGTACGGCGGCGGACCACCCAGAACACCCCGGTGCCCACGACGACGGTGGCACTGACGCCGATCACCCCGGCGAGGCCGCCGGAGAGCCGGGCGTTCTCGATGTCGCCGACGCCGTAGTCGGCGAGCGGGGAGTCGGCCGCGCCGTGCTCCTCCACCTTCTCGTCGAAGCCCTGGTCGCTCGCGACCCGCTCCAGGCCGTCCGGGTTGGCGGAGGCGTAGAAGGAGACGAACCCGGCGAGGAGGAACGCCGAGACCAGCCCGGTGATCCAGAACCCTCGGGTGGACCGGCGCGCGGGAACCGGCTCGGGGTCTCGGGTGGCGGCGGGCGCGTCGACCAGCTCGCCGTCGACCCGGAGCTTGAGCGGGGCGGCGATTCCGCTGACACCGTGGACGAGGTCGGGACGTACGGCCAGGACCGCGCCCACCGTCAGGGCCGTGATGACCGCTTCGCCGATGCCGATCAGCACGTGGACGCCGACCATGGCCGTGAAGACCTTGCCGATCGGGATGTCCGTGGTTCCGCCGATCCAGTAGAGCAGCGTGAAGGCGGCGGCCGACGCCGGTACGGAGACGAGCGCGGCGACGAACGCCGAGGCCGTCGCGGACCGGCGGGTGCGCGGCAGAAGGCCGGTGAGCAGGCGGAACACCCCGTACGCGACGACGACGGTGACCACGCCCATGACGGTGATGTTCACGCCGAGCGCGGTGAGGCCGCCGTCCGCGAAGAAGATGCCCTGGAGCAACAGCACCACGGACAGGCAGAGCACGGCCGTACAGGGCCCGACAAGGATCGCGGCCAGCGCCCCTCCCATCAGGTGGCCGCTGGTACCGGCGGCCACCGGGAAGTTGAGCATCTGCACGGCGAAGATGAAGGCGGCCACCAGACCGGCGAGCGGGGCGGTGCGCTCGTCCAGCTCACGGCGCGCGCCCCGCAGGCTGACGGCGACCGCGCCGACCGCGAACACCCCGGCGGCGACGGAGACAGGTGCGTCGATGAATCCATCGGGTACATGCATGACAGAGACTCCGCTTCCTGCGGTTCCGCACGGTGTCCGCGTCCGCGCGGGCACGGACCTGCGGGCGGGGTCATGAACCCATCAATAATAGTGCTCTCTTGCGAACTGTGCGCAAGAGCAGAGCGAGGGCAGAACGAGGACATCCGTGCTCACCGTGCCGCGCCTGCGAAATATGGGACATTAGAGGGCAGAGCTACACATATAGGAGGAGCCGGCCTATGTCCCCTGTGATCGAAGAACACGCACGCGCCCGGCTCATCACCGATGGCCCCCTCACCCGCCCGGTCCCCGTCGACCTGCGCTACGACCTGGCCGACGAGCGGCGCACCGTCCACATAGGACTGCCCGACGGCACCGACTGGGCGTTCGGCCGCGACCTCCTGGAACGCGGCCTGCGCACGCCGATCGAGCGCGGCGCCGTCCGTATCTGGCCCTGCGGTCGTACGCAGCTGATCGTGGAGCTGCACTCGACGGACGGGGTCGAGGTGTTCCAGTTCGAGATCCGGACGCTGATCCGCTTCCTCGCCCGGACCCGTACGCAGACACCGGCGGCATCACCGGACGCGGACCGCACACCGCAGCCGCCGTCCCGCACGACCCGTACGGACACCTCCCGCACGGACATGCCCCGCACCACCCGCCCGGACAAGAGCGCCCAGCAGGAAGAGGGCGCCCCGCAGGAGAGTGGCGCGCAGCCGGCCCACGGCTGAACAGCAGGTCCGCAGAGATGCGGAAAGCCCCCGTGCCGCTCGCACGGGGGCTTTCGCATGCCCCGGTCCCCGTCCCCACAGGTAACCGGCGCTTCCGGGGCCACGCTCCGCTCAGACGCGGACCCGGAGCTGGGAGGGCTCCGTCAGGACGGACGGGTCAGACGCGGACGAGCTCACGCTCACCCTCGCCGCCACCGTCACCGGACCCTGCGGAACCGGGCTCGTCGGCCAGCTGCTGCTGGAGCTTCTCGCCCTCCACGTCCACGTTGGGCAGCGCCCGGTCCAGCCAGCGCGGCAGCCACCAGGCCTTCTTGCCGAGCAGCGCCAGGACGGCGGGCACGATCGCCATGCGCACCACGAAGGCGTCGAAGAGGACGGCGATGGCGAGCGAGAAGCCGATCATCTTGATCATCTGCTCGCTGGAGCCGATGAAGCCGGAGAAGACCGCCATCATGATCACCGCTGCGGCCGTGACCACCCGCGCGCCGTGCTTGAAGCCGGTCACGATGGCCTGACCCGGGCTCTCGCCGTGGACGTACGCCTCACGCATCCGGGTGACGAGGAAGACCTCGTAGTCCATCGCGAGACCGAAGACCACACCGACCATGAAGATCGGCATCATGCTCATGATCGGACCGGTCTGCTCGACGCCGAAGAGCGAGCCGAGCCAGCCCCACTGGAAGACCGCGACGACCGCGCCGAGGGCCGCGACCACCGAGAGCAGGAAGCCCAGGGCCGCCTTCAGCGGGACGAGGATCGAGCGGAAGACCAGCATCAGCAGCAGGAACGCGAGGCCGACGACGAGCGCCAGGTAGGGCAGCAGCGCGTCGTTCATCTTCTGCGAGAAGTCGATGTTCATCGCGGTGGCGCCGGTGACCAGGACCTCGGCCCCGGTGTCGGCCTTGATGTCCTTGCCCGCGTCACGGATGTCGTGGACGACCTCCTCCGTGGCGTGGGAGGACGGGCGGTCCTTCGGGATGACCGTGATCGTCGCGGTGTCGCCGGCCTTGTTGAAGGCGGGCGGGAGGACGGCGCTGACGCCGAGCGCCTCGATCTCCTCGGCGACCCGGTTGGCGGCGGCCTTGCCGTCGGAGCTGTTCTTCACGTCGACGACGGTCATCAGCGGACCGTTGAACCCGGGGCCGAAGCCGTCCGAGAGCATGTCGTACGCCTGGCGCTGCGTGGTCGACTTCGGCTGGGCGCCGTCGTCGGGCAGGCCCATCTCCAGCGAGGCTGCCGGTACGGCGACGATGCCGAGGCCGAGGACGCCGACGAGCATCACCCAGACCGGCTTGCGCAGCACGAACCGCGCCCAGCGGGTGCCCATGTTCGGCTTGGCGTCGGGGCTCTTCTCCGCCTCGGCGGCCTTACGGGCCTTGCGCCCCATGATCCGCTTGCCCGCGAAGCCGAGGGCGGCCGGGACGAGGGTGAGCGCGATGAGGACGGCGATGGCGACCGTACCGGCGGCGGCGAGGCCCATCTTCGTCAGCATCGGGATGTTGACGACGGCGAGGCCGGCCAGGGCGATGACCACGGTCAGGCCCGCGAAGACGACCGCGGAACCGGCGGTGCCCACGGCCCGCCCGGCGGCTTCCTCGCGCTCCCGGCCCTCCGCCAGTTCGGCGCGGTAGCGGGAGACGATGAAGAGGGCGTAGTCGATGCCGACCGCGAGGCCGATCATCATGGCGAGGATCGAGGTGGTGGAGCCCAGGTCCATCACGCTGGCCAGCGCGGTGATCGTGGAAACCCCGATGCCGACCCCGACGAGCGCGGTCACCAGCGGCAGTCCCGCCGCGATCAGCGAACCGAAGGTGATGACGAGGACGATCGCCGCGATGACGACGCCGATGATCTCGGCGGTCCCGGTGTGCGGCATGACCTGGAGGGCGTCACCGCCGATCTCCACCTTCATGCCGCTCTTCTGGGCATCCTTGCCCGCGTCCTCCAGGGCGTCCCGGGTCGCGTCGGTCAGCTCCATGGAGTTGACCTTGTAGGAGACCGAGATGTACGCGGTCGAGCCGTTCTGGCTCACCGCCTTCTGCTGGAAGGGGTCGGCGACCATCGCGATCTGGTCCGAGCCGGACTGCAGCTCCTTGACGATCCCGGTGATCTCGCGCTTGTTCCCGGCGTCGGTCACCTTCTCGCCCTCGGGCGCCTGGAAGACGACCCGGGCGGTCGCGCCGTCGGCACTGCCGCCGGGGTTGCGCTCTTCCAGGAGGTCGAAGGCGCGCTGCGCCTCCGTACCGGGGATGGAGAAGGAACTGGAGGTGGCGGTGGACGCGGTGGCCGCACCGATTCCGGCGACCGCCAGCAACGCCACCCAGATCAGGGCGACGAAGCCGCGGCGGCGGAAGGTGAGCCGTCCGAGCTTGTAGAGGAAAGTGGCCACGGGGGCGTACTCCCGGTCAGGTCGTATGAGTGGAGATCGGGCATGAGGAACCAGCCCGACGACGAGAGCGGCGCGTCAGGTGGAGCTTCGGGGAGAGGGCCGTACAGGTGTAGCGGGGACGTCAGACGCCGAGGGCGGGGAGAACCACGGAGTCCACGTAATCGATGAGGAACGCCTGGTCGACAGGACGGTCCTCGATCAGCTGCCGGGCGGCCAGCGCGCCGACCAGCATGTGCGGGATGTACTTCAGCGCCGGATTGTCCGGGCGCAGCTCACCCCGGTCCACCGCCCGTTGCAGCATCTGGTCGAACCCGGTCATCTCCGGTTCGATCAGCAGCTCGCGCAGGGCCTGGAGCAGCTCGGGGTACTCGTGGACGGCATGGCTCAGACCCCGCATCAGCGCGGCGTCCTTCTCCATCTGGCAGTCGTCGGTCCGGCTCAGCGCGGTATGGAAGTCCCCGCGCAGCGAACCGGTGTCGATGTCCGCGAGGTTCCCCGGCTTGTTGTGCCGCAGAGCCATCGCGACCAGCTCGGGCTTGGAGCCCCACTGGCGGTAGAGGGTGGCCTTGCTCGAACGGGTACGGGCGGCGACGGCGTCCATGGTCAGGGCGTCGTAACCGACCTCGCGGAGCAGGTCGAGGACGGCCTCGTAGAGCTCGCCCTCACGCTCGGGGGTCAGCCTGGTGCGTGCCATACGCCGACCTCCTTCGCGCTCGTTTCACCTGCCGACGGCTTCACTCAGCATCGAACGAAACCGTTTCGTACACCTGAACCGTACCCCCGTCCGCCAGCGAAACGAAATCGTTTCGCTTGTGTCCTGCACCACAAGTTGCCCCGGGCCCCACGCACCGAAAACATTGGGGGGTGAGTGACGACGTCGCGTATCTCCGTTTCCCGCACCTCCACCAGGACTTGCTGTGCTTCGCGGCCGAGGACGACCTCTGGGTCGCGCCCCTCGCCGCCGCGGGGCACCGGCCCGGACGCGCCTGGCGGGTGACCGTCGACCGGACCCAGGTCAGCCATCCCCGCTTCTCGCCCGACGGCACCTCCATCGCGTACACGACCTGGCGGACCCTGGACCCCGAGATCCACCTCGCCCCGGTGGACGGCGGCCCGGCGCGACGGCTCACCTACTGGGGCTCGACGGACGCCCGGGTCTGCGGCTGGAGCCCCGATCCGGGCGAGGCCTGCCAGATCCTCGCCGTCTCCTCGCACAACCAGCCGTTCTCGTACTTCTCCTGGGCCTACAGCGTCCCCACCGACGGCAGCCCCGGCGGCAGGCTCCCCTGGGGCCCGGTCTCCGACATCGCGGTCGCCGACATCGACGGCGAGCGCCGCACCCTGCTGCTCACCGGCACGCCCCCGCACGAGCCGGCCGCCTGGAAGCGCTACCGGGGCGGGGCCATGGGCCGCCTGTGGCTGCACGGCGAGCGGCTGCTCCCGGACATCGACGGGCACCTCGCCAACCCGATGTTCGTCGGCCGCCGTATCGCGTTCCTCTCCGACCACCAGGGCGTCGGCAACCTCTACTCCTGCCGGACGGACGGCACCGACCTGCGCCGCCACACCGACCACGACGCCTTCTACGCCCGCAACGCCTCCAGCGACGGGCACCGGGTGATCTACCAGTGCGCGGGCGAGCTGTGGCTGGTCGAGGACCTGGAGTCGCCCGACGCCACCCCGCGCAAGCTGGAGGTGCGCCTCGGGGGCCCGCGCACCGGCCGCCGCGTCCACCAGGTGCCCGCCGCCAGCAACGTCGACTCGCTCTCCGTCGACGAGACGGGCCGGGCCAGCGCCGTCACCGTACGCGGCAGCCTCTACTGGCTCACCCACCGCGACGGCCCCGCCCGCACCATCGCCGACACCCCGGGCGTGCGGGTGCGGCTGCCGGAGATGCTCGGCAGCGGCGGGCAGGTCGCGTACGTCACCGATGCGGACGGCCCGGACGCGGTCGAGATCGCCTATCTGCCGCGCGCCAGCGGCGACCGCCCGCCGCGCAGGCTGGCCTCCGGGCTGCTGGGCCGGGTCCAGGAGATGATCTCCGACCCGGACGGTAAGCGGCTGGCCATCGCCTCGAACGACGGCCGTCTGCTGCTCCTGGACACGGGCGAGGAAGAGACGGAGCCCGTGGAGAAGGCTCCCAGCGGCTCGACCCGCGCCGACCTGCACGCGGCCACCGGCGCGGCGACCCCGGACAGCGCCGTTCCGGCCGACGAGCACCCCGGGCTCAGCGAGCTGATCCGCTCGGTCAACGGCCCGGTCCGCGATCTGGCCTTCTCCCCCGACGGCGACTGGCTGACCTGGTCGCACCCGGGCGTCGGCCGCTCGCTGCGGCAGATCAAGCTGGCCCGGATCTCCGGCCCCGGTGCCCCGGCGATCGTGGACGTCACCAATGGCCGCTTCGAGGACGAGAACCCGGTCTTCACGGAGGACGGCCGCTATCTGGCGTTCCTGTCCTGGCGCGGCTTCGACCCGGTGTACGACGTCCACACCGGCGACCTGTCCTTCCCGCTCGGCTGCCGCCCCTATCTGGTCCCGCTCTCCTCGGCGACCCCGTCCCCCTTCGCGCTCTCGCCCGACGGACGCCCGGCGGCGGGCGGCCTGGACCCGGTGGACGTGCCGGACGGGGGTATGTCGGAGGGGTCGACGGTGATGGTGGAGTTCGAGGGGCTGGAGAGCCGGGTGACGCCGTTCCCGGTCTCCGCCTCCAAGTACTCGGCGCTCGCCCCCGTGAGCGGCGGCGGTCTGGTCTGGCTGCGCTGGCCGATCTCGGGCGCGCTGGGCGAGACGTTCGCCAACCCGGCCGACATGTCGGGGCGGCCCACCCTGGAGCACTTCAACATCGCGAAGGCCCGCAGGACCGAACTGGTCGACCACCTCGACTGGTTCGCGGTCAGCGGCGACTGCTCGCGCCTCGTCGTGATGGACGACGGCGAACTGCGCGCCCTCCCCGCCACCGAGCCCGGCGACGGCGACACCACGGTCTACCTGGACCTGCGCCGCATCCTGCACGAGGTCGACCCGGGGGCGGAGTGGCGGCAGGCGTACGGGGAAGCGGGCCGGATCATCCGCGACTACTTCTGGGAACCGGACATGTGCGGCATCGACTGGGACGGGGTGCTGGACCAGTACCGCCCGCTGGTCGAACGGGTCGCGTCCCCCGACGAGTTCGCGGATCTGCTGCGCGAGGTGCTGGGCGAGCTGGGCACCTCGCACGCGTACGTCTCCCCCGCCCGCCGCAACGAGGGCCCGCCCCACTACCAGCGGGCGATCGGCCTGCTGGGGGCCAACCTGGTCTGCCGGGACGGCGCGTGGACGATCCAGCGCATCCTGCCCGGCGACTCCTCGGACTCCAAGGCGCGTTCACCGCTCGCGGGCACGGGGATCAGGGAGGGCGCGGTCCTCACCCATGTCGACGGCCGGCCGGTGGACCCGGTGGCGGGCCCGTACCCGCTGTTGACGGCGGCGGGCGGCACCACGGTGGAGCTGACGTTCTCCCCGGCGGGCGGCGGCCCGTCCCGCCGGGTGGCGATCATGCCGCTGGTGGACGAGCGCCCGTTGCGCTACCAGGACTGGGTGGCCAAACGGCGTGACGTCGTACGGGAGTTGAGCGGCGGCAAGTGCGGCTATCTGCACATCCCGGACCTGGGCGGATCGGGCTGGGCCCAGTTCAACCGGGACCTGCGCCTGGAGGTGGCCCGGCCCGCGCTCATCGTGGACGTACGGGGCAACGCGGGCGGCCACATCAGCGAGCTGGTCGTGGAGAAGCTCACCCGCACGATCCTCGGCTGGGACCTGACCCGTAACGCGCAGGCGGTCAGCTACGCCTCCAACGCGCCGCGCGGCCCGGTGGTGGCGCTGGCGGACGAGGCGACCTCCTCGGACGGCGACATGATCACCGCCGCGTTCCGGCTGCTGAAGATGGGGCCCGTGGTGGGCCAGCGCACGTGGGGCGGGGTGGTCGGCATGACCGGCCGCCACCGGCTCGGCGACGGCACGTCGATCACGGTCCCGATGAACGCCGCCTGGTTCGACACGTACGGCTGGTCGGTGGAGAACCATGGCGTGGAGCCGGACGTGGAGGCCCTGCGCACCCCGCTGGACTGGGCGGAGGGCCGGTACGCGGTCCTGGACGACGCGGTCCGCCTGGCGCTGGACCTGCTGGCGGCCCACCCGGCGGCGACGCCCCCGTCGTACGACACGGCCCCCGACCTGCGCAGGCCACCACTCCCCCCGAGGTGACGCCCGGTCACACCGGCCCGGGGTCCCCCGTGCGTGGGAGGTGAGCACCCGTCCGGGCGTTCCGGCGGGCGCTCGTGCGTGGGCGGCGGACACGATGGAAGGGGCTGCCCACGTACGAGGGAGAAGCATGACCGAGAACCGCTCGGACCAGATCGCCCGCGGCCGGCCCGGGGAGGACCCCGGCGCGGCCCCCGCCCCGCCCGACCTGCGGCGGATCGGGGCCCACCCGGACTTCTGGTACCCGGTCGCCCTCTCCCGGAGCGTACGGAAGGAAGGGGTGGCCGCGGCCGTGTTCGCCGGGGAGCGCATCGCGCTCTACCGCGCCCGGAGCGGTGCCGTCCACGCGCTGGAGGACCGGTGCGCCCACCGGCAGGTGCCGCTGAGCATGGGCGTCGTGGACGGTGAGACGCTCCGCTGCTGCTACCACGCCTGGGCCTACCGCGGCGACGGCCGCATCTCGCAGATCCCCTACCTCGCCAAGGGCGACGCCCGGCCGCCGCGCGGGGTGCGTGCCTATCCGGTGCGCGAGGCGTACGGCCTGGTGTTCGTCTTCCCGGGCGACCCGGAGAAGGCGGCGGTCACCCCGCTGCCGGACGTGCCGGCCTTCGCCTCACCGCGCTACCGCACGATGACGTTCTCCCGGACGGTGCGCTGCCACTACTCGTTCCTGCACGAGAACCTGCTCGACATGAACCACCAGTTCCTGCACCGGGGCGTGGTCGGCAAGCTCCAGCCGAAGCTGCTGGGGTACGAGAGCGGCCCGGCGTCGGTGGAGGCCCGCTATCTGTTCACCCATACCGGCGGCAAGCGCAACCGCAGCGCGAGCCTGCTCGCGGCCGAGGGCCTGGGGGGCCAGCCCTCCAGCGACGTCATGACGATCCGCACCGAGTACCCCTACCAGACGCTGGACCTGGTCCCGGAGAAGGCCGACCACCCGGCGCTGCGCCTCTGGGCGGTGTACGTCCCCGAGGACGCGGAGCAGCGCGTCTGCCACGCGTACGGTCTGCTCATGATCGAGAAGCCGAGGATCCCCGCCGCGTTGAACGTGGCCTGGCCCTTCATCCGGCACTTCACCGAACGGGTCTTCGCGGAGGACCGCATGGCCGTCGAGGCCGAGCAACGGGCGTGGGAAGAGCAGGGCGAGGACCGCAACCACGAGGTCTTCAGCCTGATCCTGGACGTCCGCGACGTCCTGCGCGCGAACGGAGTCCCGCTCGCCCCGCGCACCACGGCGGACACCCGCCCCTGCGAGGGCCTGGTGCCCTGACCCGGGCCAAAGATGTCCTCAATCGCCGGACGGGCTGGGCTGTCTCAGCCCACCCGACACCCCAGGGTTGGAGGGCATCCTTCCAGAACCGGTCCGGCACCCCCAGGGTTGGAGGGCATCCTTTTCAGCCCGCCCGGCACCCCCAGCCCGCCCGGCGTTTGAGGGCACCTTTCAGCCCGTCCGACGCCCCCAGCCCGCCCGGCGATTGAGGGCACCTTTCCCAGCCCACCCGGCACCCCCAGCCCGCCCGGCGATTGAGGGCACCTTTTCAGCCCGTCCGGCGCTTGAGGACATCCTTTGACCCGCGCCCCGGGGAGGGCAGGCCCCCGCGCAAAGAAGGAGGCGCACCCGGTCACCCGGGTGCGCCTCCTGACGCGACGCGTACGCACGCGCTGACCGCAGCACGCACGCGTCACACCTCAACGACCGTCAACGGTCAAAACGCTCGCGCGCCTGGTCCGCAGCGTCCTGGGCACGGTCCTGCATGCCCGAGGAGGAGTCCGACCGCTGGTCGCGGGCCTGCTGGCCGCGCTCCTTGGCCTGGTCCTTGCCCTGGCCGGCCTTCTGCTTGGCCTGGTCGGCGAGCTCCTGCGCCTTGTCCTTGAACTGGTCTGCGATACCCATGCTGTTCACTCCTGTGGAATGCGTGGGACGGATGTGGGGGTGACCCCCAGCGGGGCCGTGCTCAGCGTTACACGCCCCGACATCCCGCGCATTTCGGACCGTTACCCACCGTGAGGTGGGGCCCGTCCACCCCGCTACACCCGGTCCGCACGCTCCGCCCGCGCGTCCTGGTCCGCCGCTCCCCCGGCCCCCACCAGGCCCTTCGACACGGTGTGGAGGCGCGGTTCGAAGCGCCGCATCTCGCGCTGTCCGCCGAGCGCGATGACCGAGGGCAGGTAGCCCCGGACCGACTGCATCCCGCGCAGCCACCACTGGGCGTAGACGTGCGGGGAGCGCCGCGCGATGCCGTCCACGATCCGGTCGACGGCCGGGCCGAGCGGGTAGGTGCGGTTCATCGGCCACGGCAGCCGCTGCCGCAGCTCGCGCATCACGTCGTCCTGGTCGGCGCCGCGCACCATGTCGGTGTCGGTCCAGGAGAGGTAGCCGACGCCGACCTTGACGCCCTTGTAGCCGACCTCGGCGCGCAGGCTGTGCGCGAAGGCCTCGACACCCGACTTGGACGCGCAGTACGCGGTCATCATCGGGGCGGGGGTAATCGCGGCCAGCGACGCTATCTGCAGGAAGTAGCCGCGGCTCTCCATGAGCACCGGCAGGAAGGCCCGCCCGGTGACCGCGCCGCCGATGAGGTTGACCTCGATGACCCGCCGCCAGGCGGCCGGGTCGGAGTCGGCGAACGGGCCGCCCGCGGCGACGCCGGCGTTGGCGACGACCACGTCGACCTTGCCGAATCGTTCCTTGACCTCGCGCGCCACCTGGGCCATCGCCTCGTGGTCGGTGACGTCGGCGAACCAGTGGTCGCTCTCGCCGTGCAGCCGGTCGGAGACCTGCTTCAGCTCGTCCGGCTCCAAGCCGACGAGCGCGAGGGTCGCCCCGCGTGCGGACAGCTTGCGCGCGAGCAGTTCGCCCACGCCCCGGGCCGCGCCGGTGACGACGACGACCTGGCCCTCCAAATTCCGCTTGCCGCTCATGCGACATCCTCCTTCTCCGCCGTGGCGGCCGCGCCCGTGGTGACGTACCGGGTGACCAGCTCCCTGATTTTCGCCGAAACGGCCTCCGGGGCCTCGACCGGCGTCATGTGTCCCATGCCCGTCAGTTCGGTCAGCCCCAGGCCGACCGGCAGGGCGTCCGCGATGGCCCGCGCGTGGACCGGCGGGGTCAGCCGGTCGTCCGTGCCGGCGATCACCGCGGTCGGCACCCGCAACGCCCGTACGCCCGCGGCGAGATCGAGCTCGGCGAGCACATGGCCCCACTCCACCCGGGCGCGGCGCGGGCAGGCGTGCACGATCCGGGCGCAGGCGTCGACCCGGTCGGGGGCCGAACCCCGCCCCATCGTGGCGTACTTGAGGATCTTCCTGGAGACCGGGGTCACGGGTCCGAGGGGGGCCTTCGCGCCCAGTACGGCGGTGGTGAGCCGGGTCCGCAACGCCCCCGCGCGGAGCGGCAGGACCAGGGCCTCGGCGGCCAGCCGCGTAACTCCGGTGGAACAGAGCAGCACGGCGGCGGCGTGTTCGCGCAGTCCGGGGCGGGAGGCCGCCGCCATCACGGTCATCCCGCCCATGGAGTGCCCGGCGAGCACCGCCTTCTGCCCCGGGGCGAGGGTCGCGCCGAGGACCGCTTCGAGGTCGTCGGCCAGGGCGTTCGTGCTGTAGCCGCCGGGTCCGGGCTCGGGGGTGAGCCCGTGGCCGCGCTGGTCGTAGGCGATGACGCGGTGGCCGGCGGCCAGATCGCGGATCTGGGCGTCCCAGAAGCGGGTGTTGCAGGTCCAGCCGTGGGCGAGGACGACGGCGGGCGCGTCCTCGGGGCCGTGCAGTTCGACGTGGATCCGCGCACCGTCGGCGGACCGTACGGTCAGCTCGGCGGCGGGCACGGGCGGGACGGTGTCGCGGTGCAGGAGCCGGCTCATCGCGTGGCCTCCTCGGCGACGGGCCCGGCCTCAGCGGCGGCGGTCACGGTCTCGCGGTCGGTGCGGCCGGGCTGCTCGGGTACGCGACCGGTGCCGACGGCCCGCTGCGCTCCCCCCGCCCCACCGGCCCGGACGACGTCGTACTCCGCGAGGTCCACCGACCGGGTCTGCCGCCGGAACTCACCCGTCGTGCCCGGCCAGACGGTGGTGTTGCGGCCCGCCTCGTCCAGGTACCAGCTGGTGCAGCCGCCGGTGTTCCACACCGTGCGCTTCATCCGCTGCTGGACCTTGTCGTTCCACGCGGTGACGGAGGCCGACCGGGCGTCGAGCGCGGCGCGTCCGCCCAGCACGTTCAACTGGCGGAGGTAGTCGGCCATGTAGTTCAGCTGGGACTCGATCATCAGGATCATCGAGGAGTTCCCCAGGCCCGTGTTGGGGCCGATGATCGTCATCCAGTTGGGGAACCCGGAGGCGGTCGCGCCGCGCAGCGAGTTCATCCCGTCCTTCCAGGTCTCGGCGAGGGAGATGCCCTCCGCTCCGACGACCCGCTCGGCGATCGGCATGTCCGTCACATGGAAGCCGGTGCCGAAGATGATCGCGTCGACCTCGGCCTCGGTGCCGTCGGCGGCGACGACCGTGGAGCCGCGTATCTCGCTGAGCCCGGAGGCGACCACGTCCACGTTGGGCTGGGCGAGCGCCGGGTAGTAGGTGCTGGAGAGCAGGATCCGCTTGCAGCCGATGCGGTAGTCGGGGGTCAGCTTGGCCCGCAGGGCCGGGTCCTTGATGGCCCGCGCCATGTTGGACTTGGCTATCGTCTCCACCAGGCCCAGCTGGTCGGGGTGCTTGGTGAAGGCGCTGACCTGCAACTCCCGTATGCCCCACAGCAGTCCGCGGCGCGCGGTGCCGGTGACGGGAACCGCCCGGTGGAGGGCGCGCTCGGCCTTGCTGATGGTGCGGTCCATGCGCGGCATGACCCATGGCGGGGTGCGCTGGAAGAGCGTGAGCTTCGCGGTCTTCGGCTGTATCGCGGGGACGATCTGGATCGCGGAGGCGCCGGTGCCGACCATCGCGACGCGCTTGCCGGCCAGGTCGTAGTCGTGGTCCCAGCGCGCGGAGTGGAAGACCTTGCCGGGGAAGGAGTCGAGCCCGGGTATGTCGGGCATCTTGGGGTCGGAGAGCGGACCGGTGGCGGAGATGACGACGTCCGCGTGGAGCGTGGTGCCGTTGGCGGACTCGATCACCCAGTACAGGTTCTCCTTGTCCCAGCTCATCAGCTTCACCTCGTGGTTCAGCCGGATGTGCGGGCGGAGCCCGAAGGTGTCGGCGACGCGCTCCAGGTAGGCCCGGATGTGCTCCTGGCCGGAGAAGGTGCGCGGCCAGTCCGGGTTGGGCGCGAAGGAGAAGGAGTAGAGGTGGGACGGTACGTCGCAGGCGCAGCCGGGATAGCTGTTGTCCCGCCAGGTGCCGCCCACCGAGCCGGCCCGCTCCAGGACGACGAAATCGGTGATGCCTTCGCGGCGCAGCCGGACGGCGGCCCCCAGGCCCCCGAATCCGGTTCCGATCACCGCCACACGTACGTGCTCCTGCTGGGCCATGCTGCCGCCTCCCGCGGTACGCGACTTTGCCAGCAATCACTGGCATGGTTCGGAGAGTAGAGCAGGACCGTACTGATGGGTAGGGGGCGGACCAAGGAAAGTTACCGGCGGTACAACATAGGGTGCCCCTGTGGCTGAAGGACGCGAGCACCGCGAATACCGCATGGAGGAGCTGGCCAAGGAGGCCGGCATCACCGTGCGGACCCTGCGCTTCTACCGGGAGCGCGGTCTGATCCCGCCACCGCGCCGCGAGGGCCGGATCGCCTGGTACGACGACCACCACCTGGCCCGGCTGCGGACCATCGCGGGCCTGCTGGAGCGCGGCCACACACTCAACGGCATCGCCGATCTGGCGGCCACCTTCGAGAGCGGCCGCGATGTCGCCGAGGTGCTGGGCCTCGGCGAACCGACCGAGGAGACCCCGGTCCGGCTCACCCCGGAGCAGCTCGCGGACTACTTCGAGGGCGAGGTCACACCGGAGAACCTCGCCGCCGCACTGGACCTGGGCTATCTCGCCACCGACGGGGACGAGATCGTGCACATCAGCCGCCGCCTCCTGGAGGTGTCGGCCGAGCTCGTACGGGAAGGGGTGCCGCTGTCCACGGTGCTCTCCTCGGGCCGCCGCGTCCGCGAGCACGCGGAGGCGCTCGCGGAAATCTTCGTACGCGTACTGCATGCCCATGCGCAGGAGACCGAACCCGCCCAACTCCGGCCCCTGGCCCGCGCGGTGGTGGACGCGGAGCTGTCGATGGCCCTGGACCGGAGGCTGCGCCGCGAGGACGGTACACAGCCTCCGAAGGCGTAAGCACCCCCGGAGAAGCGGGGGCCACCGCTCCGGGACGCCCCTGACGGGACCAGCGCCTGCAGACCATCGTGACGGGGCTACCGCTCGTAGACGACGGTCACCGGCGCGTGGTCGCTCCAGCGCTCGCCGTGCGTGGCCGCCCGCTCGACCCAGGCCTTCACCGCGCGCCCGGCCAGCCCCGGGGTGGCCATCTGGTAGTCGATGCGCCAGCCGCTGTCGTTGTCGAAGGCCCGCCCGCGGTAGGACCACCAGCTGTACGGCCCCTCGACGTCCGGGTGCAGCGACCGGACGACGTCCACGTACGCGGCCTCCTCCAGGACCCGGGTCAGCCAGGCCCGCTCGTCGGGGAGGAAGCCGGAGCTCTTGCGGTTGGCCTTCCAGTTCTTCAGGTCGGCCTCCTGGTGGGCGATGTTCCAGTCACCGCACACCACGACCTCGCGGCCGTCCGCAGCCGCCCGCTCCTTCAGGCCCTGGAGGTAGGGCAGGAAGGCCGCCATGAAGCGCTCCTTCTCGTCCTGGCGCTCGGTGCCGACCTCGCCGGAGGGCAGGTACAGGCTCGCGACCGTGACCCCGGGAAGGTCGATCTCCGCATACCGGCCGCTCGTGTCGAACTCCTCCGCCCCGGGCACCCCGTGACCGCCGAAGCCGATCTGGACCCGCTCGGGGGCCTGCCGCGAGTAGAGCGAGACGCCCGCGCGGCCCTTGGCGGCGGCGGGCGCGTGAACGGTGTGCCACCCTTCGGGGGCGCCCAACCCTTCGGGCAGCTGGGCGAGCTCGGCGCGCACTTCCTGGAGGCAGACCACATCGGCGTCGGTCCCGGCCAGCCACTCGACGAAGCCCTTCTTGGCGGCGGCCCGGAGCCCATTAACATTCACACTGGTAACGGTCAGCATCCCCGAACAGTACCTACTCCACCCCCACGCACAGATATACGATGTTCAGCATGTTTATTCACCCTCGGCCCTTCGACCACCCCGACGCCGTCAAACTCAACGACCAGGTGCAGCTCGAATACGCCGAGCGCTACGGCGACGAGGGCGATGTCACACCGCTCGACCCGTCGATGTTCGTCCCGCCGCACGGTCTGTATCTGCTCGCCTACGACGAGCAGGAGCGCCCGGTGGCGACGGGCGGCTGGCGGACCCAGAACCTCAACGCCGACGGCTACGAGGACGGCGACGCCGAGATCAAGCGGATGTTCGTGATCCCCGAGGGCCGGGGCCGGGGTCTGGCCCGCCGGATGCTCGCCGCCCTGGAGGAGGACGCCCGGGCCGCGGGGCGGACCAGGATGGTCCTGGAGACCGGCGACCAGCAGCCCGAGGCCGTCGCGCTGTACACCTCGTGCGGTTACACCGTCTGCGACGTGAAATTCGGCCACTACCGGACGTACGACAGCAGCATCTGCATGGCCAAGCCGCTGCGGCAGCCGTAGGGGCCCGGCCGGCCACCCGGACAGGGCGACCGGCTACACGCTCCGGACCGGGCGGCCGGTCACACGCTCCGAGCCGGGCGGCCGGTCACGCACCCCCGCCGAGCACCAGGACCACATGCTCGTCCTCCCCGTGCCGCACCGTACCCGTCGCCCTGAACCCGCACTTCTGCAGCAGGCGCACCGAACCGGTGTTCCCGGCCGCGGGGTCCGCGTACAGCGGCCGGGCCGGCTCCCGCTCCAGGAACGCGGTCAGCGCCCGCGTACCGATGCCCCGGCCCCAGTACGCACGGCCCAGCCAGTAGCCGATGAAGCGCCGGTCCTCCTCCCACCAGGCCACGATGCTCCCCGCCGTCTCCCCGTCCACGACGACCGTCTGCACGAAGTTGGCGGGATCCCCCAGCACCCGCGTCCTCCAGTGCGTCATGAACGCGTCCCGCTCCCGGGGGGCGAACCGCGACCGCCGGACCGCCTCCGGATCGTGCTCGTACGCGAGGAACGCCTCCAGGTCCTCGGGCACGACATCCCTGAGCTGCACGCTGTTCTCCATGCCGACCGAGTCTGGCACCCGCCACTGACAATCGGCCCGGCCGCTCACCTCGGAGTGGCCAGCACCTGGGTCCAGTAGGGGCCGCGCGGGGAGTCGGCGATGCCCACACCCACGTGGACGAAGTCGCAGTTGAAGATGTCGTCGTCGCGGCCGGGGCTGTTGCGCCACTCCTCGACGACCGCCGCCGGATCGCTCATGCCGGTCGCGATGGTCTCCCCGACGGCCGACCACGCGTAGCCGGTGGCGCCGACCCGGTCACCCGCGCCCCGGCCCGAGGAGTCGGTGTGGTCGAAGTAGTTCCGCGCGGCCATGTCCTCGGAGTGCCGCTGGGCGACCTCGGTCAGCCGGGGGTCGGTCTCCAGCTCCGGGCAGCCGTTCGCGGCGCGCAGGGTGTTGACCCGGGTGACCACGCGGGCGTCCGGGCCGGGGCGCGGCGCGGGCGCGGGCGAGGCGGAGGGCGACGCCGAGACGGTCGGCGGCCGGGTGGCGGCGGTCCGGCTGGGGGTGGGCGTCGGCGTGGGCGAGGCCGTGGAGGGGCTGGGGGTCGGCTCGGCCGGGGCGGTCACCGGCGGGGGCGCGGGGCTGGAGGTGACGGGGCCGCCCCGGGACTCGGGCTCGGCCGGGGCGGAGGGCCAGATCAGTACGGCGAGGGCGGTCACGGCGGCCGCCCCGGCTATGAGCCCCACCGCCTTCCCGGCCGAGAAGGCGGCCGGGGCGGCGTGCGCGGCGGCCGAGGGCGCGGCGGCGGTGGCCGGGGCGGCCGAGGAGGCGACGGCCACCGCCACCTGCTGCCCGCTGTCGTAGAGCGGCACCACGAGGGCGAGCCCGGACAGCAGGCCCTCCGCCGGGACCAGCCCCGCACTGCCGTCGGAGCACGAGGCGCAGCCCCGTACATGGCGGGCGATCCGCTTGCGCCACAGCGGCGTCGGCGTACCGTCCCAGTCGCCCAGCAGGTCCTCCAGGGCCGGGCAGCGGGGGTCGGAGGCCAGGGCCCGGACGACCGTGCGGCCGACGTCGAGCTGGTTCTTCACCCGCTGGACGCGTACGGCGGCGTGCTGCGGGGAGAGACCCAGCGCCTCGGCCAGCTCGGACCGGGTCAGGTCGCCGGCCGTCTCCAGCCACCACAGGGACAGCACATCGCGCTCGGCGTCGTCCAGCCAGCGGGTCGCCTCGGCCGTCTCGCGCCGCTGCCCGGAGAGTTCCAGGCGCAGGATCGTCAGGTCGACGAAGTCGGCGGCGGGATCGGCGGGCTCGTTGGTCTCCTCCAGTGGGGCGGGGCGGTGGCCGAGGTTGGACCAGCGGCTGCGGACCTGGTTCATGGCGATGGCGACGAGCCAGGAGCGGAAGCGGGCCGGATCGCGCAGGGCGGGCAGGCCGGAGAGCGCCCGGAGCATGGTCTCCTGCACCACGTCGTCCACGTCGGGATGGCCGTTGAGGGCGCGCCCGACGACGTTGTAGACCAGCGGGAGGTACTGGGCGGCCAGCCGCTCCCCGGCGGCCCGGTCGCCGTTCCTCGCCGCGATGACCAGAGCGGTGCTGTCCACGCCGTTCACGCCCTTCGTTCGGTTCACCACGGGAATGTGGGCCAGGTCACCCCTGGGGGGATTTCGTTATCCGCCCCCCGCCCGGTGGTCAACCAGTATGCGGGGGCCGGCAGGCAGTCCCGCCGAGAGAGTGCGGGAGCGGGGAGAGACATGTCGAGCGACACGGACACCGACGAGGCGCACGCCACCGGTCCGGGCTCCACCGGATCGCAGGCCACGCATCCGCGGGCCACCGAGGCGCACACCACCGCGGCGCGGACGGGCGAGGCCATCACCACCTCGGCCCTGCACGCGGCGGCGACCGGCGCCGACACCTTCCCCGGGGTCCTGCGGGAGGCGCTGAACCGCCGCGGCCTCTCCCTGGAGCGGGTGAGCGAACGGCTCAGGGTGCGCGGCATCACCATCAGCCAGGCCACCCTGAGCAGCTGGCAGCGCGGCCGCAGCCAGCCCGAACGGGCCCGCTCCCTCCAGGCGGTGGACGTACTGGAGGAGATCCTGGAGCTGCCCGCCGGAGCCCTGCGTTCGCTGCTCGGCCCACGCCGCCCGCGCGGCCGGACCACCCCGCCCGACGCGGAGGGGGCGGCACTGCAGATCCTCGGCGAGGACTCGGTGGTGGAGAAGGCGCTCGGCGCCCGCTTCCGCCACTTCAACCAGGAGACCAGCTCGCTGATGGTCCACGACATCGTCAGGGTCGGCGAGACCGGCACGCTGAGCGGCATCTCCACCACGAACGTGCTGCGCGCCAAGCGGGCCGGCGCCGACCGGGCGATCTTCGTGCTCAGCTTCGACGACGAGGCGGCCGAACCCGTCGACATCAAGGTCACCTGCGGCCGCCTAGCGGAGGCCACGTACCTGAAGGGGCTCAAGTCCCTGGTGCTGGAGATCCACTTCGGCCGGGAACTGGCCAAGCTGGATACGACGGTGGTGAGTTACGCGGTCGAGGTGAGCCCGTCCGAGACCCCGGCCACGCACTACGAACGCTGGTCGCGGACGAACCTCCACGAATACCTCCAGCAGGTCTTCTTCCACCCCGGCGCCCTGCCCGCCGACTGCCACCGCTACGTCCGGGACAAGGTCGGCGACCCGCCCCGCGGCCGCCGCCGTATCCCGCTGAGCGACGCGCACGACGTCCATGTGCTCACCTCCCGGTGCAAGCCGGGTGTGCACGGAGTGGCATGGGAGTACGGAACGGGAACCGGTGGCACGGGGCCAAGTGGAACGGGAGACCGCCCAGGATGAGTGGACGGTCTCCCGCGTCTGGGGGGTGGCCTTTTCTGCCGGTCTGTTTCTGCGGTGGGACTACTTCGTGTTGAGCGTCAGCCCGTAGTACGCGAGGGCGTCGTCCAGCGGCTGGAAGTAGGAGGAGCCGGGCGAGTTGACCTGCCCGTTGCAGCGCTGGTTGGTGGGACCGCCGGACGTCATGCCCTGGGCCTGGTCACCGGAGACGTACGCGCCGCCGCTGTCCCCTCCCTGGGTGCAGACGCTGGAGCTGGCCAGCCCGGTCACGACGGTGTCGGGGCCGCCGTTCTGGTCGGTGTAGGTGACGCTGACGTTGTACGAACCGACCTTGCCGCAGGTCCAGTTGGTGGTCTGGCCGGACTTGCAGAGTGCCGCACCGGAGGGGGCCCGCTTGCTGCCCTTGACCGGGACGGTGCCGGCCTTGCCGTACGTGGTGATGTCGAGGCCGATGGAGTTCCCGGCGTCGACGGCGGCGATGCCCATGTCGACGCTGCGGGTACCGAGCGCGAACCGGGTGTGGGTGCCCTTGGCGAACCGGGTGCCGTTGTAGGCCAGTGCGGGCAGGTCCTCGATGCAGTGCCCGGCGGTCACGAGCACCTGCTTGCCGTTACGGTCCTTGGCGCCGTAACCGACGGAGCAGAGGTAGCCGTTGAAGGTCATCCGGCTGCCGGGCGGAACGACGGCCTGGGTCTCCAGCTTCTCCTGCCCCTTGACCACGCGCACGGCGTCGCCGTTGCTCTGCGCGGCCTTGATGAAGCTGCGGGTGGCGGCGTCGGTGGCGCCGTTCACCTCGACGGTCACGGTGTCCGACGCGAGGTCGACGGACCAGGCGGAGACCCCGGCCGGGGCGCTCTTGAGCGCCTTGGCGTCGAGCTCGGCCTTGATGCGGTCGAGCGCGCTCTCGCCACGCTCGGGAACCCGGGCCTTCAGGCCCGCGGCCCGGACGTCCTTCGCCGCCTCGGCGTCGGCGGCGTTGACGACCAGCGAACCGTCCTTGGCGAAGAAGGCCCCGAGCGTGTCGACCCGGTCCTTCCGCAGCTCCGCGAACCGGTCCTGCTGCTCGGCCTCACGGTCCAGCCGCTCGACGGCGGCCTTCTCGCTGACACCCAGGGTCACGGCGAGCGCCTTGACCATCTCTGGCTGGTACGCCGGCGCCGCCGCGGGCGCCGAGGGCTCCTCCGTCGTACCGGCGTAGGCCCCTGTGGCGACTCCGGCCGACAGAAGGGCGCCGATCGAGGCGGCCACGATGTATCTGCGCGCGTTCTTCTTTCCGTGCTTCACGCGATTCCTTCCGCTACGCAGGCGAGCGTCCAGACAATGGGGGGGTGGCCACACCGCGCCTGGGGAAGCGCGATGTGTTCCATGGACACTGCCCGGCGGCGATGACATGTTCCTGTCGCCGCGCCTCGAACTCTGTCGTAGCCGGAACTGCCGCGACAAGAAGTGGCGGTGGGGCTCTTTTCTACAGAACTGGCCGAGAACTGTAGAGAAAAGACCGGCTGTTCACCGCGCCGCACCCAGCCGGACCTGCGCAACCGCCCTCGATGGCCACCACGGCGATACGGACGCCCTTCGACCACGTCAATCGCTGGCGTCGGACGGAGCGAGTCATGAAGTATCAAGCTCATGAGCGAACTTGTGGACCATGTCGACGAACACGACCGGGTCATCGGCGTCGTACGCCGGAACGAAGCCGTCGCCGCCGGATTGCTCTATCGCATGTCCATGGTGCTGTGCCGGGACGAGACCGGCCGCTATCTCGTTCACCGTCGCCCCGAGAACAGCTCGCGCTTTCCCGGCGAGTACAGCTGGCTGGTGGCCGGTGCCGTAGAGGCGGGGGAATCGTACGAGGCGGCCGCCGCTCGTGAACTCGACGAGGAGATGGGAGTCACGGCACCGGTCCGCCCGCTGTTCAAGTTCCTCTGCCGGGGCGAGCTGAGCCCCTATTGGTTCGTGGTGTACGAAGCGACCGTGGACCACGAGCGGGTCGCTCCGCGGGTGGCCGAAGTGGCCTGGCACGGCTGGCTGTCCGGCACCGAGTTGCAGCAGGCGATGGCGGACTGGAATTTCGTCTCGGACAGCCGCGACGCCTACGACCGCTACCTGCGTCTGCCCGCGGACACCAAACCGCTCTGACCTCTGGGCACCCGCTTCATGCATCCGCATCGCACGAAGCCTGAAACGACGAGATCCCGCCCGATCTTTCGATCGGGCGGGATCTCGTCACCGTTCCCGAGAGCTACTCGCGAACTGTCGTTTGTGGACCTGTGGGGATTTGAACCCCAGACCCCCTCGATGCGAACGAGGTGCGCTACCAGACTGCGCCACAGGCCCTTGCGACGTGTGAAACTCTAGCACCCTCACAGGGGTGCTTGGAAATCCGTTCCTCCGCTGGTCAGCGGTGTCGGGTTTCCCCGTGCCCCCGGGCATCCCCGGGGGCCTCACTCATTGGCCGCACGCGGCCGGTCCTCGTCGTCGTACTGGTCGAAGAGCGGGGTCCGGCCCCGGTCGCGGTTGCGGCGGGACTGGTTCGTGCGCTGGCGCGGGGCCGGGTCGACCTCGGGGGCCGTCGGGTGCGACGTGCCCGTCTGGGTGGGCTCGGCGGTGCTGGAGCGGGCCGCGCTCCAGGTCTCCGGGTCGCCGACCTCCACCCCGCCCGTGGCCCGGGGGGCGACGGGCGCGGTGACATAGGTGGGCAGCGGTACGGGAACGGGCTCCCAGCTGTCGCCCTGGACGCGGCCGCGTTCGCGCTGCTGGTCCACCCACTCCGCGTGGTCCGTCTGCTCGACGAGGGCGCGGCGGCCGGCCTCCTGGGGGGAGACCGTGGGGGTGGGTTCCGGCTCCACGTGGTGCTCTTCGGAGTCGTCGTCCGGCTCGGCGGAGTCGGAGGCGGCGGGCTGGTTCCGGCGCGGGCGGTTCTCCCGCAGCCGCTGTGCCGCATCCTCGGCCCGGCGGCGGTCCATCGTGAAGGCGAACCGGCGGCGCTCCTGGGCACGCAGATGCACGATGTACGTGCTCAGCAGTACGGCCGGCACCGCGGGGGCCCAGAGGAAGCCGAGGCCGCCGACCGCCGCGACGATCGCGCCGAGGGTGAAGGCCAGGAAGAGGACGACGGTGGTCCGTCTGCGCCGCGCCAGGACCTGGGAGCGCTGGGCGCGCCGGGCCCGCTCGGCGTCGGCCGCACCGGAGCGCGGGCGTCGCCGGGCGGGGGGCACGTGCTCCCCGGGGCGCTCGCCGGACCGGCGTTCGTGCGCCGGGCGGTCCGGGTGCTGACGGTCGTGGGGCTGGTGCCCCGGAAGCCGGTCGTGCGTCGGGCGGTCGGATGCCTGGTGGCCCGGGGCGCGCTCGGGCGCGCGCGCCGGGTCGCTCAGCCGGGCTTCCGTGTGCGCCGGAGGCGCGGCAAAGGCCCGGACGTCCACGGACTCCATACGGTCCGTTTCCCGGTCCGGGTCGACCTCGGGCCCCGCCTCCTCGGCGGTGCGCTCCCGCAGCTCCTTGGCGTAACGGCGCTCCATCGCCGCCCGGCCGGACAGCAGCCGGATGGCGGTGCTGAAGCGTTCCGTCGGACGGGCTTCGTTGAGCTCGTCCTGCCTGCGGAGCCACATCGGCACCAAGTAGGCGGCCCAGGCCCCGACGATGACTGCGTAGATGAGGCCGCTGCTGCTCACGCTCACACCGTAGAGGGGTTTGCGCGGAAGGATCCGCCAATTGGCCCGGTGTGTCGCACGATCCGGCTGATATCACGGACTTTTTTTGTGATTGTTCGGATCAACAGATGCCGATAGCCCTATGTCATGCGGTCACCAGGCGACCAAATTCGAACACTTATTTTATTTCCTCGGTCGGCCCGGCGCGTCCCGGCGTCATCGGCCGCGACCGGCGCCAGCGCCGGAGCATCCCCTCGGGCACTTCCTCGGCGGTGAGCGCGAAGATCAGGTGGTCGCGCCAGGCGCCGTCGATGTGGAGATAGCGCGGGCGCACGCCCTCCGAACGGAATCCGAGTTTCTCCACCACCCGGCGGCTGGGCGCGTTCTCCGGGCGAATGCAGACCTCGATCCGGTGCAGGCCCACCGTGCGGAAGCAGTGGTCCACCGCGAGCGCGACCGCCGTCGGCATGACGCCGCGCCCGGCGACGCTCCGGTCGACCCAGTAGCCGATATGGCCGGAGCACATCGAGCCCCAGGTGATCCCCGCGACCGTGAGCTGGCCGACCAGCCGGCCCTCGTACTCGATGGCGAACGGCAGCATCCGCCCCGCGTTCGCCTCGGCACGCAGGTGGCGGACCATCTGCCGGTACGTGGGGCGCTGCGCCGTCGGGCCGCCGGGGGCGGGCGGCGGGACGGTGGCCTCCCAGGGGCGCAGCCAGTCGCGGTTGCGCCGGTTGACCTCACGCCAGACCCGCTGGTCACGCATCTTTATCGGACGCAGGACGATCTCGCCGTCGGTCAGCGTCACCGGCCAGGTCGCGATGTTCAGCTCGGGCTCCCCGGTCGGGGGTGGTCGCCGCCGCGGAGCTGGTCGACGGCGTGCACCAGGAGCCGGCCGAGGACGGCGAGCCCGTCCTTCACCCCGCCGGTGGAGCCGGGGAGGTTGACGATGAGCGTGCGGGAGGCGACGCCCGCGAGGCCCCGGGAGAGCGCGGCGGTCGGAACCTTGGCGAGGCCCTCGGCCCGGATCGCCTCCGGGATGCCGGGGATCTCGTGGTCGAGCACGCGGCGGGTGGCCTCGGGAGTGGCGTCGGTGGGCGAGATGCCCGTACCGCCGGTGGTGACGATCACGTCGTACCCGGCGGCGACGCCCGCGCGCAGGGCCGCCTCGACCGGGTCGCCGTCCGGGACGACCTGCGGTCCGTCGACCGTGAAGCCGAGGGCGGTCAGCGCCTCGGCGATCAGGGGGCCGCCCTTGTCCGCGTACACGCCGGCGGAGGCCCGGTTGGAGGCGGTGATGACGAGAGCGGCGTACGGGGAGAGCAACGCGGCTCCAGTGGGCTCCGGCCCCCGCACCGGCTGCTCGTGGCCGGCGGTTCCCGTGGGCTCGGGCGGCGTCACGCGTCCGATCCCGACGGTCCGTCCGGCGTGGTGCGCCGGTAGTCGCCGGACTTGCCGCCCGACTTCGCCTCGACCCGTACGTCGGTGATGACGGCGCTCTTGTCGACCGCCTTGATCATGTCGACGACGGTCAGGGCCGCCACCGACACCGCCGTCAGGGCCTCCATCTCGACGCCCGTGCGGTCCGTCGTCTTCACCGTGGCCGTGATCTCCACCGCGTCGTCGGCCACGCTCAGGTCGACCTTCACACCGGAGACGGCCAGCGGGTGGCAGAGCGGGATCAGGTCCGGGGTGCGCTTGGCCCCCATGATCCCGGCGATCCGGGCGGTGGCGAGGGCGTCACCCTTGGGGACTCCTTCGCCGCGCAGCAGCTCGATCACGCGCGGGGCGACGAGCACCCGGCCGGATGCGCGGGCGACGCGGGTGGTGACGTCCTTCGCCGACACGTCGACCATGCGGGCCGCGCCCGCCTCGTCGATGTGCGTCAGCCTGTTCTGCGTACTCAACTCACTCCGCCTAGCGGTAGGGGCACCGATGGGCCTCGGACCCGGAGGGGGTCCCCCGGAAGGCACGGCGGCAGATACCGTACCGCCACGGGGCGGTGGTCAGCGGAGCAGGACCACGTCCGTCTCCGTGCCGGGCTCGACCGATGTGACGTCCTCGGGCACCACGATCAGCGCGTCGGCCTGGGCCAGCGCGGCGATCAGATGCGAGCCGGAACCGCCGACCGGGGTGACCGTGCCCGCCTCCGCGTCGTAACGGCCGCGCAGGAACTGGCGGCGGCCGGCCGGCGAGGTGAGCGCCTTGTCGGCGCGCAGCTCGGCGCGGGCCGTGGGGCGGTGCACATCGGGCAGGC
The DNA here is from genome assembly GCF_000261345.2 of Streptomyces globisporus C-1027. Taxonomy (NCBI): domain Bacteria; kingdom Bacillati; phylum Actinomycetota; class Actinomycetes; order Kitasatosporales; family Streptomycetaceae; genus Streptomyces; species Streptomyces globisporus. The sequence goes on from NZ_CP013738.1 coordinate 3,261,768, forward strand.
CCATCAGGGCCCGGATGGCGGGGCGGACGAACAGCTCGAAGGAGACGTAGGCGGAGACCGGATTGCCCGGCAGGGCCAGCAGCGGAGTGTGGTCCGGGCCGATCGAGCCGAAGCCCTGGGGCTTGCCCGGCTGCATGGCGAGCTTGCGGAACTCCACCCCGCTGCCCGGCTCGTCCGCGTCGCCGACGGAGGACAGCGCCTCCTTGACGACGTCGTACGCGCCGACGCTGACGCCTCCCGTGGTGACGACGATGTCCGCGCGGATCAGCTGGTCCTCGATGGTGGCGCGCAGCGTCTCGGCGTCGTCGGCGACCGCGCCGACCCGGTAGGCGATGGCTCCGGCGTCCCGGGCGGCGGCGGTCAGCGCGAAGCTGTTGGAGTCGTAGATCTGGCCGCCCGTCAGCCCCTCGCCGGGCTGGATCAGTTCGCTGCCGGTGGACAGGACGACCACGCGGGGGCGGGGCCGTACGACCACGGTGGAGCAGCCGATCGCCGCGAGCAGCCCGATCTGGGGCGGGCCGACGACCGATCCGGCGGCCAGGGCCAGCTCGCCCGGCTCGACGTCGCTGCCGCGCTCGCGCACATGGGCGCCCGCCGTGACCGGACGGTGGACGCGGACCTCACCGGTGGCGCCCTCCGGCGCGTCGGCGTGGGCGCGCATCCCCTCGGCGGGGCCCTCGCCCGTGCCGCCGTCCGTCCACTCGACCGGGACCACGGCCTCCGCACCGGCGGGCAGCGGGGCACCCGTCATGATGCGGGCGGCCTGACCCGGTCCCACGACCTGGTCGTCGGCGAGCCCCGCGCTGCCCGCGGCGACGTCCCCGATCACGGTGAGGACCGCGGGGAACTCCTCGCTCGCGCCCTCGACATCGGCGACGCGGACCGCGTAACCGTCCATGGAGCTGTTGTCGAAGGGCGGCAGGGCCACCTGCACGACGACGTCCTTGACGAGGACGCAGCCCTGGGCGTCGGGCAGCTGCAGCTCGATGGGCTCCAGCGGCCTCACCGCGGCGAGGATGTCGTCCAGGTGCTCGTCGACCGACCAGATCGTGCTGCTCACGGGGTTACATCTCCTCAGCGACGTACTTGCGCAGCCAGGTCCGGAAGTCCGGCCCCAGGTCTTCACGTTCGCACGCCAGTCTGACAATGGCGCGCAGATAGTCGCTGCGGTCGCCGGTGTCATAGCGGCGGCCCTTGAAGACGACGCCGTGCACGGGGCCGCCGATCTTCTCGTCCGCGGCGAGCAACTGGAGCGCGTCGGTGAGCTGGATCTCGCCGCCGCGGCCCGGCTCGGTGTGTCGCAGTATGTCGAAGACCGCGGGGTCCAGGACGTACCGGCCGATGATGGCGAGGTTGCTGGGGGCGTCGGCCGGGTCGGGCTTCTCGACCAGGTCGGTGACGCGGACGACGTCGCTGTCGACGGTGGCGTCCGCGGCGGCGCAGCCGTACAGGTGGATCTGCGAGCGGTCGACCTCCATCAGCGCGATGACGCTGCCGCCCTCACGCTCCTGGACCTCGACCATCCGGGCCAGCAGCGCGTCCCGCGGGTCGATCAGGTCGTCGCCGAGCAGCACCGCGAAGGGCTGGTCGCCCACGTGCGGGGCGGCGCACAGCACGGCGTGCCCGAGGCCGCGGGGGTCGCCCTGGCGCACGTAGTGCATGGTGGCCAGGTCGCTGGACTCCTGGACCTTCGCCAGGCGTTCGGCGTCGCCCTTGCGGGTGAGCGCGGACTCCAGCTCGTAGTTGCGGTCGAAATGGTCCTCAAGGGGACGCTTGTTGCGACCGGTGATCATCAGTACGTCGGAGAGACCCGCTGCCACGGCTTCTTCGACGACATACTGGATGGCCGGCTTGTCGACGACAGGCAGCATCTCTTTCGGAGTGGCCTTCGTGGCGGGCAGGAACCGGGTGCCGAGACCTGCTGCCGGGATGACGGCCTTGCTGATCCTGGAGGGCGACTGAGTCATGTGCCGACCTTAACGGGTGCACACGGCCGGAAGCTGATATTCCGGTTAACTTCGTCCTTAAATATGCCCATACGAGAACCGTGCGAGTAACCAATGAACACCGACAAGTCCGGAAAGGCGTCCGAGAAGGGCTCTCTGCGGCGCGAACTGCTCGCCGCACGGGCCCTCCTGACGAAGGAGGACGCGCTCCGGGCCGCGGCGGTTCTCGCCGATGCGGCGCTGCACCTCCCCGAACTGGCCGACGCCCGTACGGTCGCCGCGTACGTCTCCGTGGGCCGCGAACCGGGCACCCGCGCCCTCCTGGAGGCGCTGCGCGGCCGGGGTGTGCGCGTGCTGCTGCCGGTCCTCCTGGCCGACAACGACCTGGACTGGGCGGCCTACGAGGGTCCGGCGCACCTGCTCCCGGCCGGGCGGGGCCTCCTGGAGCCGGACGGACCCCGCCTGGGTCCCGACGCCGTCCTCGCCGCCGACGCGGTGCTGCTGCCCGGCCTGGCGGTGGACGGGGCCGGGATGCGGCTGGGGCGGGGCGGCGGCAGCTACGACCGGGTGCTGGCCCGGCTGAGCGCCGCCGGGGCACACCCGTCGCTCGTTGTGCTCCTGTACGAGAACGAGGTGGTCGCGCGGGTCCCTGTGGAACCGCACGACCACCCCGTGGACGCCGTCGTCACACCGGCCGGAGCGCGGCGCTTCGCGAACCCTCTGTAGGGCCTACGGTTTCAGCGTCAGCGTGTCGACGGTGGACGCGTCGACCGCTTCGGTCCCGAAGGACCAGTCGAGCAGTTCGCCGTCGACCCACTTGTCGGTCTGGTCGGTGTAGTGCGCGTTGAACGCGTGCCCGGAGGCCCCGCTGAGGTTGATCCAGCGGGACTTGTCCCAGTCCCCCACGTTGACGACCATGCGCATCGACGGCACCCACACGACCTCGTAGCCGCTCGCCGCGTTCCAGCCGGTGGCGTTGACCGCCGCCTCGCCGCCGCCGAGGTTCCAGGGGCCGCGGTTGAGCGCCCGCTGGAGCAGGCCGGGGCCCTCGGTGCCGAGCGTCTGGTTCTTCAGCGTGAGCCGGTGCAGCCGGCCCCAGCTCCAGGTGGAGATGTTCTTGCCGAGCTTGGAGGTCAGCTCCCAGCGGGCGTCCTCCATCGCCCGGGCGAACAGGTCGTCCCGGTTCTCCAGGGCGTCCTCGCGGCCCCGGGCGGGCGCCTTCCACCACTCGTTGTCGGGGTCGTCCATGATGCCGTCGACCACCTGGAACCAGCGGTCGCCGCCGTCCGGCTGCGCGGTGTCGCCGTCACGCTGGCCGCACTCGCGGACGAGCTTCTTCTGCGCATCGGCCGGGCCGCTGTTCTTGGCCGGCGGTACGTTGAGGCAGTCGCCCTTGACCCGCATCTCCTTGGGCAGCTTGTTGCCGAAGGCGAGCTTCAGGATGTTGCGCCAGACGCCGTTGAAGTACGCGGCGGCGGCGGAGTCGGGCTCCTGGGTGTAGTCCCAGCCATCCAGCAGCTTCTGGGCCTCGCGGACGCTCGGGTCCGGGATGTTGATCTTCTTCAGCTCGGGCACCAGCAGCGCGGCGATCTCGCTGAAGTTGTCCATCTGCATCTTCTGCATGTCATCGGTCGAGACCTTCTCGCCGCCCTTGATCTTCTGGGCGAGGAGGTCGTTGATCCGCTGGCTGCGGGCGCCGTAGCCCCAGTCCTTGGTCAGCAGGTGGGGGTACTTCTTCTCGTCGATGACGGCCTGGTTGGCGGTGACGATGTAGCCGCGGTCCGGGTTGTACTCGTAGGGAAGCTCGTCGAAGGGGATGTAGCTCTTCCACGCGTACTTCGGGTCCCAGCCGGGCGCCGGGACCGTACCGTCGAAGCCCGCGGAGCGGACCGGGATCTTGCCGGGGGCCTGGTAGCCGATGTTGCCCTCGGTGTCGGCGTAGATGAGGTTCTGCGAGGGGACCTCGAAGTTCTGGGCGGCCGCCCGGAAGGTCGTGAAGTCCTTGGCCCGGTTGAGCGCGAAGACGGCGTCCATGGACTTGCCCGGCTGCAGCGCGGTCCACTTCAGCGCCACCGCGTACCCGTCGGCCCGGTCGGGGGCCGCGTTGCTGACGGGGGCCTTCTGGCCGACCTTGTCCAGTTCCTTGCTGCGGTCGGAGACCAGCGGGCCGTTGTTCGTCTCGCGGACGGTGATCGTCCGGTCCCGGCCGCCCGCGACCTTGATGGTCTCCTCGCGGGTCTTGAACGGCTTGGTCTCGCCGTCGTACAGGTAGCCGTCGTCGGAGACCTTCTCCAGGAAGAGGTCGGTGACGTCGGCGCCCAGGTTGGTCAGGCCCCAGGCGATGTCCTGGTTGTGACCGATGATCACACCGGGCATGCCGGAGAAGGTGTAGCCGGCCGTGTCGTACTGGCAGCTCGCCGAGACCTTCCGGCAGTGCAGACCCATCTGGTACCAGAGGGAGGGCAGCATCGGCGCGAGGTGCGGGTCGTTCGCGAGCAGCGCCTTGCCGGACGTCGTGTGCGCGCCGCCGACGACCCAGGAGTTGGAGCCGATGCCGTTGCCGTTCGGGCCGAGCAGCGCCGGGATCTCGTCGAGGGTGTCGGAGAGCGCGGAGAGCTGGGTGTTCAGGCCCTCACCGGCGCCCTGAGGGGTCGTCGAGCCGACGGAGTCCGACGGAGTCGCCTCGGGGTCGAACTTCCCGGTGACGGGCGAGATCGCACCCTGCTCGACGATCGGCTTGTTCTGCTTGTACGGGTAGCCGGGGTACAGGTCCTCGATCTGGTCCTGGTCGAGGCGGCTGGTCAGCAGCGAGCGGTCGATCTCGTCCTGCATGTTGCCGCGCAGGTCCCAGGCCATCGCCTTGAGCCAGGCCACCGAGTCGACCGGGGTCCACTCACCGGGCTTGTAGTCGTTGGTCAGGCCCAGCGCCGCGTACTCGACCGAGATGTCCCGGCCTTCCTTGCCCTTCAGATACGCGTTGACGCCCTCCGCGTACGACTGGAGGTTCTTCTTGGTGCTCTCGTCGAGCACCTTGTCGTACTCGTCCTGCGCGACCTGCCGCCAGCCGAGCGTGCGGAGGAAGGCGTCGGTCTCCACCTGCCCGGAACCGAACATCTCGGAGAGCCGGCCGGACGTCATGTGCCGCCGGACGTCCATCTCCCAGAAGCGGTCCTGAGCCTGGACGAAGCCCTGGGCACGGAAGAGGTCGGCGTCGGAGTCCGCGTAGATCTGCGGAATGCCGTAGGAGTCGCGTTTGACCTCGACGTCGCCGGAAAGACCGTCGAGCGCTATCGACCCGGTGGTCTGCGGGTACGAGGCCCGCACGGTGGATACGGACCAGTACGCCCCGTACCCGACACCCGCGACGAGCGCCAGCACCAGGACGAGCACGAGCAGGCGGGCGCGCCGCCCCTTCTTCCTGCCGGGCTTCTTCGCGTCGGAAGGGCCGGAAGAGTCGGTTGTGTTGGCGGGCATCGCTGTCCTTCGAGGGGGCAGGGTGGTCCTGGGAGTGCAGGAGCAACCATAGGCGCAGCGGAGAAGCCACTCGGACGCGGTATAGGGATGCATCCATTTGCGTCTTCCTCGTACGAATGGTCGAAGCCGTCAAGGAATCGTTAACGATTAGGTAAGGTAACGAAGTACCTGGCTGCCGGGGGCCGATCCGGCAGGCGCACGCAGGGAAGGAACGGACCCTGACTGTCCACGCGCTCAACGAACTCCTGCTCGTCTGCTCGCTCGTCCTGCTCGTCGCCGTGGCGGCGGTACGGATCTCCTCGCGCAGCGGGCTCCCCAGCCTGCTCCTGTATCTCGGCATCGGGATCGCCCTGGGGCAGGACGGCATCTTCGACGTCAAGTTCGACAACGCCGAGCTGACGCAGGTGATCGGCTACGCCGCCCTGGTCGTCATCCTGGCCGAGGGCGGACTCGGGGCGAAGTGGAAAGAGGTCAAACCCGTCCTGCCCGCCGCCGCGGTGGTCTCCACCATCGGCGTCGCGATCAGCGTCGGCATCACCGCGTCCGCCGCGCATTACCTCGTCGGCCTGGACTGGCGTCAGGCGCTCATCATCGGGGCGGTCGTCTCCTCGACCGACGCCGCGGCCGTTTTCTCCGTGCTGCGCAGGGTGCCGCTGCCGCCCCGGATCACCGGTGTCCTGGAGGCCGAGTCCGGCTTCAACGACGCTCCCGTCGTCATCATGGTCGTGGCGCTGTCCGCGGTCGGCCCGGTCGAGCACTGGTACATCCTGGTCGCGGAGATCGCGATGGAGCTGGCCATCGGCGCCGCGATCGGCATCACGGTGGGCTGGCTGGGGTCCCTGGGGCTGCGGCACGTGGCGCTGCCCGCCTCCGGCCTCTACCCGATCGCCGTGATGGCCATCGCCGTCTCGGCGTACGCGGCGGGCGCCATGGCCCACGGCTCCGGGTTCCTCGCCGTCTACCTGGCCGCGATGATCCTCGGCAACTCCAAGCTGCCCCACTGGCCCGCCACGCGCGGTTTCGCCGACGGGCTCGGCTGGCTGGCTCAGATCGGCATGTTCGTGCTCCTCGGCCTGCTGGTCACCCCGCACGACCTGGTCGACGACTTCTGGCCCGCCGTCGTCGTGGGTCTGGTGCTGACCATGGTGGCGCGGCCGGTGTCCGTCTTCCTCAGCCTCGCGCCGTTCCGGCTGCCGGCCCGCGAGAAGGCCCTCATGTCCTGGGCCGGACTGCGCGGGGCGGTGCCCATCATCCTGGCGACCATTCCGATGGTGTCCGGGGTGCAGGGCAGTACCCGCATCTTCAACATCGTCTTCGTCCTGGTCATCGTCTACACCCTGATCCAGGGCCCGACGCTGCCCTGGGTCGCGAGCAAGCTGAACATCGCCGAGGACCCGGCCGAGGCCGACGACCTGGGCATCGAGTCGGCGCCGCTGGAGCGGCTGCGCGGCCATCTGCTGTCGGTCGCCGTCCCCGCGAAGTCGAAGATGCACGGTGTCGAGGTCGGCGAGCTGCGGCTCCCGGCAGGCGCCGCCGTCACGCTGGTGGTCCGGGAGAACCAGAGCTTCGTGCCCTCCCCGGCGACGGTGCTCCGGCGCGGGGACGAGCTGCTGGTGGTGGCCACCGACCCGGTGCGCGACCGGGCGGAGGAACGCCTGCGGGCGGTCGCCGAGGGCGGCAAGCTGGCCGGCTGGCTGGGCACGGGCGGATCCGCCGTCTCCGGGGCCCCCGGCACCCCGGGCCCCCAGGGCGGGTCGGCCATCCCCCAGGCGATGAAACTGGCCAAGAAACTCGGCGGCGCCGGTGCCGACACCCGTACCGGCGTGAACGGGAACGGCGGCAGCGGCACGAAGACTCGTCCCTGAGTCCCTCATGAGCCCCTTCAGGGGTGACGACTGAGCTCCCTCTGAGGTGACGACGAAGGTGACCTGCGACGAACGCGTTGTAGATCACAGGCTGATACGGAAGCTCTGTGCGCATTCACAGGCGCACAGGGTTTCCTGCCTGTAGCATGAAGGCAACCTGATCGACCAACTCTGTCTGAAGCAGAGCTGGCGCGACCGTATGGCGGTCGTGGTGTCTCTTCGCCCGGCGTTTCTTCGCCGATGGCAGCGAGTCGCCCGGCATCTACCGCAGTTCCGCGCGAAGAGGACAGCTCTCGGCCGCTTCCGTCCGGCCCGCCCCACAAGGGCGCCGGGAAGCAGTGCCACCAGGCGGCAGAAAGGCAAGGACCGTGGCGACCACGGTCTCCGACCGCCCCGGATACGGGCAACTGCTGCGCACCCCCGGTGCGTGGACCTTCCTCCTCCCCGGCTTCGCCGCACGGCAGCCCTTCGCGATGCTCACCATCGGCATCGTCCTGCTCGTGCAGCACACGACCGGCTCGTACGGCAGCGCGGGCGCCGTCGCGGCGGTCTCCGGCGTCTCCATGGCGCTGTTCGCCCCGCAGAGCGGCAAACTCGCCGACCGGTTCGGCCAGCGTGCCGTCCTGGTGCCCGGGGTCCTGCTCCACGCCGTCTCGGTGAGCGCCCTGACCGTACTGGCGCTGGCGGACGCGCCCCTGTGGGCGCTGTTCGCCGCCGCCGTGCCGACCGGTGCGTCGATCCCGCAGGTCGGCCCCATGGTGCGGGCCCGCTGGGCGGCGATGCTGGGGGCGACCCCCGACCGGCCCGCCTCCCCTCTGATGTCCACCGCGGCCGCGTTCGAGTCGGTGACGGACGAGTTCACGTTCGTCCTGGGGCCGGTGATCGCCACCGCGCTGTGCACCGGCGTGCACCCGGCGGCCGGACTGATCACGGAAGCCGCCCTGACGCTGGTCGGCGGCCTCCTCTTCGCCGCGCAGCGCGCCACCCAGCCCGCCCCGCGCGCCAAGGCCACCGCGGCCGAGCCGCACGCGTCGGCGCTCTCCGTTCCTGGCGTGCGCGTCCTGGCCGTCACCTTCCTGGGTATCGGCGCGGTCTTCGGCGGGATGCAGGTGTCGCTGACCGCGTTCTCCGAGGAGATCGGCCACCCCGGGGTCAACGGGGTCCTCTACGGGATCTTCGCGGCGGGCAACATGCTGGCGGGCATCGCCTGCGGCGCCATCGCCTGGAAGAGCAGCCCGCGCCGCCGGCTGATCGTCGGGTACGTGGCGCTGACCCTGACCGCGTCCGGCCTGTGGGCCGTGCACTCGGTGCCGCTGCTGGCCGGGCTCGGCCTGCTGGTCGGCCTCTGCATCGCCCCGGCCCTGATCAGCGGCTACACCCTGGTCGAGGCGCTGGTACCCGCCACCGCCCGCACCGAGGCCTTCACCTGGCTGACGGGCGCGGTGGCGCTCGGCCAGGCGGCGGCCGTGACCGTGGCGGGTCGACTCGCCGACGCCCACGGCGCGAGCACCGGGTTCCTGGTCCCCCTGGCCGGAACAGCCCTGGCTCTGATGACCCTCCTCGCCCTGCGCTCCCGGCTGACTCCGAAGTCCCAGGGACGCACGGTGGCACGTGGGATCGGTCACCGCGAGCCGGTCACGGTGGACTGATCCGACGGAATACGTCAGTATGGAGCGTCGTTAGCACTCACTGAGTGAGAGTGCCAGGAGGAGCAAGTGCCGACCTATCAGTACCAGTGCACCGAGTGCGGCGAGGGCCTCGAGGCGGTGCAGAAGTTCACCGATGATGCCCTGACCGTGTGCCCGAGCTGCGACGGACGCCTCAAGAAGGTGTTCTCCGCGGTCGGCATCGTCTTCAAGGGTTCCGGCTTCTACCGGAACGACAGCCGCGGCTCCTCGTCGAGCAGCACGCCGGCGTCGACGGGCTCGAAGTCGTCCGACTCGGGTTCGTCCTCGTCGTCGACGGGCTCGGACACGAAGTCGAGCGCCTCGTCGCCCGCCTCCTCCTCGTCGTCGGCCCCCGCGTCGGCCTCGTCGAGCGGTACGTCGGCCGCCTGAGCCCACGTACGCCCGCACCACCCGCCTTTCACCGGACCCCGCCGAGACCGCTCGGCGGGGTCCGGGTGTTTCCCCCGGACGGCACCCCTGCGGATACGGTGACCGCATGGTGAACGCACTTACGGAAACGAACTCCGGTACGGGTACGGCGGGGGCCGAGGGGTCCGCGGAGATCGGTGTCATCGGCGGCTCGGGCTTCTACTCCTTCCTGGAGGACGTCACCGAGGTCGCCGTGGACACCCCCTACGGCAAGCCGAGCGACTCGGTCTTCCTCGGCGAGCTCGGCGGCCGCCGGGTGGCCTTCCTGCCCCGCCACGGACGCGGCCACCACCTGCCGCCGCACCGCATCAACTACCGGGCCAACCTGTGGGCGCTGCGCTCCGTCGGGGTCCGGCAGGTGCTCGGGCCGTGCGCGGTGGGCGGGCTGCGGCCGGAGTTCGGGCCGGGCACCCTGCTCGTCCCCGACCAGCTGGTGGACCGCACGAAGGCCCGCGTGCAGACCTATTACGACGGTGAGACCCGGGCCGACGGGGCCGTGCCGAACGTCGTCCACCTGGGCTTCGCCGACCCGTACTGCCCCGAGGGCCGCAAGGCGGCGCTCGCGGCGGCCCACGGCCGGGACTGGGAGCCGGTGGACGGCGGCACCCTGGTGGTGGTCGAGGGCCCCCGGTTCTCGACCCGCGCGGAGTCACGCTGGCACGCGGCGATGGGCTGGTCCGTCGTGGGCATGACCGGGCACCCCGAGGCGGTCCTCGCCCGGGAGCTGGGGCTCTGCTACACCACGATGACCCTGGTGACCGACCTGGACGCGGGGGCCGAGGCCGGCGAGGGCGTCTCGCACGAGGAGGTGCTCCAGGTGTTCGCGGCCAATGTGGACCGGCTGCGCTCGGTGCTGTTCGACGCGGTGGCGGGGCTGCCGAAGAGCGAGAGCCGCAACTGCACGTGCGCCCACGCGCTGGACGGGATCGACACGGGGATCACGCTGCCGTAGCGGGTACGGCAGCCGCTAGGGCAGGGCGGAACTCACCGATCGGGTGACGGAGTTGTCCACAGTTCGGGGACTGTCCACAGGCCTCGGCGGGATCTGCTCGGACGGGGGAAAGTGAGGGGAGTCCGGCCGGGCGACACCGGTCCGGACTCGCCTTTCCCTTGCGCATTTCCTTGCGCATTTCCTTGCGCTCGTCCGCACTGATCCCGGGTGGTGCCATGTCCACTTCTTCCTCTCCCCCCTCCTGTCCTGCCCCGGTGCCCGCCCCGTGCGGGGTGGGGCCGTTCGGTCCTCTGCGGGTGCGGGGCGGTGGCGCGGACCGGCTGCGGCGGATGCTGCGCCGCCAACGGCGAGCGGCGGCCGCAGGGCTCGCGCTGGCGGGCGCGGCGCTGGCCACCACGGGCCTGAGCAGCGCCGACGGAGGGGCCGGCCCGCCGGACGATCCGCCGGGGGCGGTCCGGTCGCCGGTGCGGCTGGTCTCCGCGCCGGTCCGGATCGCGGACCCGGAGACCGTCCGGCTGCTGCGGCCGGGAGACCGGGTCGATGTGATCGCGGTGGGCGATGCGGGCGGCGGGGACGCGCGCGTGGTGGCCCGAGGAGCGCGGGTGGCGAAGGTGCCTCCCGCCTCCACGGGGGCCGGGGCACTGGTGGTGTTGTCCGTGGAGCGGCCGACGGCCACGACGCTGCTCGGTGCGGGCGCTTCGGGGCGGCTGGCCGTGGCGGTGTCCGATGCGCACTGACGTCTCGTCACCGCACCTGGGGGAATCAGCGGATTGGACAGTCCCGCCTTCTCCCGCCTTGGGTGGTGGGGCAGTGTGCTCCCCTCACCGTCCATGCGAAGAAAGGCTCACCCGTGAGCGAGAAGAAGGTCAGTCTGCTGGAGGGCTTCAAGGCCTTCCTGATGCGCGGCAATGTGATCGACCTCGCGGTGGCTGTCGTCATCGGTGCCGCCTTCACCAACATCGTGAACGCGGTCGTCAAGGGCATCATCAACCCCCTGGTCGGCGCGTTCGGCACGCAGGACCTGGACAACTACAGCTCCTGCCTCAAGAGTCCGTGCACCACGGACCCGAAGACCGGGCAGGTGGACGGGATCGAGATCCTGTGGGGCTCGGTGCTCAGCGCCACCCTCAGCTTCCTGATCACCGCCGCCGTCGTGTACTTCCTGATGGTGCTGCCGATGGCCAAGTACCTGGCCAGGCGGGCGGCGATGCAGGCCGCCAAGGAAGGTGTGCAGGAGACGATCGAGGTGAGCGAGCTGGAGGTGCTGAAGGAGATCCGCGACGAACTGGTCGCCCAGCGCACCGGTGGCGCGCCCGGACCGGACTCGGGCGACGGCCCGGGCGGAGCCGGCGGGGCCGCCGTCGGCCCGCGCGAGGACCGGTAGCCCTCCGGGCGGCCGGTCAGATGCGGCGGGGCGGCTTCGCTCAGATGTGGTGGGGCGGCTTCTCGTCCAGGAAGCGCGCGAGGTCCGCGGCGGTGCCGCCGGCCGGAGGCCGCTCGCCCCACCCCTGGTCCGTATCGTCCGCGGACTGCCGGTCCAGCGGATCGTCGAAGATCAGAACCGGCTTGGGCTTCGGTTCCCGGGGCGGCTGCTCCTGGGGCTGCTGCTTCTTCGCATCACGCGGGCTGGGGGCGGGGGCGGCGCTCATGTCTCCAGGGTACGGCGGCTCACCACGGGGGGTGAGCCGCCGTGGGGGCGGGCGGCGGGCGTCAGCGGTCCTTCGGGTCGACGAGCCACAGGCCGAGCACGACGAGGAACGACAGGCAGAGGAAACCGGCCCCCCACCAGGCCGTGCCGGTGTTGCCCTCCATCCACTCGTCGACCAGGATCGTCAGCCCCCAGAGCTGGCCGATGACGACGGACATGGCCAGGGCGAGGCGGGCGGTCAGCTTCGAGGAGCGCTCGGGGTCCTGGTCGGTGCCCGCTCCGGGTCCGGGGCCGGTGTGCCGGACCCGGGGGTCCCCGTATCCGCTGGTGGGGCGGATCTGCGGATACCGCTCGTGGACGGGCCGGTTCAGCTCGGGGTCGGCGCTGCCGGGGTGGTAGGTCGGGTAGTGGGTGCCCGGGGGCGGCAGCGGCTGCTCGGGGTGCGGGGTGTCGCTCATGCCCGCCCGCCCGGGTCCTCGGCGGTGGCGGGCGCCGCGCCGGCTCCGCGCCCGGGGCCGGTGACGCGGCTGCCGGCATCCCTGGCGCCGTCGGCCCGGGGTGCGGGCCGTTCACCGGTGGTCCGGTTCCGGGCTCGTGTCCCGGCGGCCCGGGGCGGGGCCTCGGCTCCGCCGCCGGCGCCCGGGCAGCCGATACGGGCGGCCAGCTCGGGGCGCTCCCCGCCGAGCTGACGGCAGAGGCCCTCCTCGATGCTCTCGCCGGACCGGGTGGTCCCCACGGCCCAGACGCTGCCGTCGTCCTGCTCGACGACCACGACCTTGGGCAGGCCGCGCGGTGGCGGGCCCGCGGTGACCTCGCCGGACCGGGCGTCGAAGACTCCCTCGTGGCACGGGCAGTACAGCTCGCCCTCGGTGCCCCGGTCCTTGCGCCAGAGCACGGCGCAGGCGAGGTGGGTGCAGACGGCGGAGTAGCCGACGAGGGTGCCGTCGTCGAGGCGGACGGCGACGGCCCGGTCCTCCTCGCCCGGGTAGCGGAAGGCGATCGATTCGCCGGGCGGGAGCCCGCCGGCGATGCGCTTGGGCTCGGGGGCCCTGCCCTGCTCGCGGTCGCCGTGGCGGTGGAGGATGCCCGCGGCCACCCCGATACCGCCGACGGCGAGACCGCCCGAGACGGTGGTGACGATCCGGAGGTAGTCCCGCCGGGTGGTGAGGGAGTCGGCGGCGATCCGGTCCTGAAGCGCCTCGCGCGGGTCTCCCCCGGCGGGATGCTCGCCGGCCGGCTGCTGGTCGGTGACGCTCATCGGCGGACGTCCTTCCCGTTGATCTCGACGACCGGAAGACCGCCGGGAACCGGCCACTGGACCCGTTCGGCGGGGACGACCATGGCCACGCCGGTGCGGACCTCGGTCTCGCCGAAGACGAAGGTGTCGGCGACCTGGACGCCGGGGCGCTCCGCCTGGAGCTCCTCGACGGTGCCGTAGAAGAGCGCTCCGGTCGGGCAGACGGTGGCGCACATGGGGGCGAGGCCGTAGGCGGTGCGGTCGTAGCAGAGGTTGCACTTCATCTGCAGCTTCGCCTGGAGGTCGATCTTCGGTACGCCGAAGGGGCAGGCGTTGACGCAGTTGGAGCAGCCGATGCAGCGGGTGGTGTCGGCCTGCTGCACCACACCGTCCGCGGTCACCAGGATCGCGTCGGCGGGACACACCTCGGCGCACGGGGCGACCGGGTCCTCGCAGTGCATGCAGACGGTGGGGAGGGAGGCGACGGACTGGCCCTCGTCGGTGTAGTCGAGGTGGATCATCGATTTGCCGCGGTGCGAGTCGCATTCACGGCAGGCGGAGACACAGGCCTGGCAGCCGATGCAGCGCCCCGGGTCGATGAAGATCGTTCTGCCCATCATGGGCCTCAGCTCCTCTCCGAGGTGCCACGGCCCTGGGGGGCCGTGGGAGGCAGCGGGTCGGTACGGGAGACCTGGGTCTCCGGGTAGGCGACATGGCCGGGGGCGACCGGCGGGGCGGGGACCTCGTCGATCCGCTCGGCGTGCTCGATGCGGCAGGCGCACACCTTGTACTCGGGGATCTTGGAGCGGGGGTCGAGGGCGTCGATGGTGAGGGCGTTGGCCGCGGTGGGGACGGGCCAGTGGTACGGGACGAACACGGTGTCGGGGCGGATCGCCTCGGTGACCAGGGCGGGGAAGACCTCGCTGCCGCGCCGGGTGACGACGCGGACGGGTTCACCGTTGCGGAAGCCGTGGGAGGGGTGGATCTCGGCCCAGGGGCGCGGGGTCTGTTCGACGAGGGCGCCGAGCCTGCGGGTCTGGTTGCCGGAGAGGAAGTGGGCGACGGTGCGGCCGGTGGTGAGGGACATGGGGTGCTCGTCGTCGTACGGGTCCATCGGCGGGTGCCATTCGACGACCTGGAGGTGGATCCTGCCGTCGGGGTGGTAGGTCTTCCCGTCCTCGAAGAGGCGGGGGGTGCCGGGGTGGTCGGTGGTGGGGCAGGGCCAGGCGATGCCGCCGGTCTCCTCCAGCCGTTCGTAGGTGATGCCGTAGTAGTCGTTGACGGTTCCGGCGGAGGCGACGCGCAGCTCGTCGAAGACCGACCGCGAGTCGGGGAAGTCGAACTTGTCGCCCGCGCCGAGGCGGCGGGCGAGTTCGCAGATCACCCAGGTGTCGGTCCGGACGCCTGGAGGCGGGTCCTGGGCCTTGTTGTGCTTGACCACGCGGGCTTCCGCGTTGGCCATCACGCCTTCGTCCTCGGCCCAGGTGGTGACGGGGAAGACGACATGCGCGTTGGCGGCGGTCTCGGAGAGGAAGAAGTCGAATTGGGCGTGGAACTCGGTGGTGTCGTACCCCTCCTTGACCACCCGGTAGTTGGGCAGGGAGACGAAGGGGTTGTTGCAGATGCCGATCAGGCCGCGGATCTCCCGGCGCTGCATCTGCCAGACCATTTCCATCATGGAGGTACCGGCGGGCGGGAGTTCGGACTCCTCGATGCCCCAGATCTCGCAGATCTGACGGCGGTGCTCCTCGTTCATGATGGAGCGTCCGCCGGGGAGGAGGTCGGACTTCTGGCCGTGCTCGCGGCCGCCCTGCCCATTGCCCTGGCCGGTGATGGTGCCGTAGCCGGCGCCGGGTTTGCCGATGTGGCCGGTGGCGGCGCAGAGGTTGATCACGGAGAGGCAGTTCTCGACGCCCTGCGAGTGGTGTTCGATGCCTCGGGCGTGCCAGGCCATGGCCTTGGGGGCGCGGGCGAAGGCCCGGGCGACCTGGACGATCTGCTCGGCGGGGATGCCGCAGATCGCTGCGGCACGGGAGGGTGGGTATTCGGCGGCCTTGGCCTTGAGCTCCTCCCAGCCGGTGGCGTGGTCGGCGAGGAAGTTCTCGTCGGTGAGTCCTTCCTCGATGACGACGTTCAGGACGGAGGTGAAGAAGGCGGAGTCGGTGCCGGGTTTGAGGGCGACGTGGATGTCGGCGGTCCGGGCGATGGCGGTCTCGCGCGGGTCGACGACGATGAGGCTGGCGCCGCGGTCCCGGGCTCCCCAGACGTACTGGGTCATCACGGGGAAGCACTCGCCGACGTTGGAGCCCGCGATGAGCAGGCAGTCGGTGAGCAGGATGTCGGAGAAGGGGTTGCCGGCCCGGTCGATGCCGAAGGCCAGCTTGTTGGCGCCGGCGGCGCTGACCATGCAGAGGCGGCCGTTGTAGTCGACATGCCGGGACTTGAGCGCCACCCGGGCGAACTTGCCCACCAGGTAGGTCTTCTCGGAGAAGAGGCTGGCCCCGCCGAGGAGCCCGAAGGCGTCGTTGCCGTACGTCTGCTGGATGCGCTTGATCTCGGAGACGGTGAAGTCGAGCGCCTCCTCCCAGGAGACCTCCCGGAACTCCTCGTCGCGGGAGCGGCGCATTAGCGGGGCGGTGAGCCGGTCGGGGTGGTTGACCTGCTGATAAGCGTTGATGCCTTTGGGGCAGAGCCGCATCCGGTTGATGTCGTGGTTGCGGGGTTCGACGCCGAAGACCTTGCCGCCCCGGTCCACGCGCAGATACATCCCGCACTGGACGCCGCAGAAGCAGCAGTGGGTGGGCACCAGCGTCTCGCCGTTCTGGTCGGCGTGCCACTGGTCGGCCGGGATACCGCCCGCGTCCCGGAAGGCGCGGGTGCCCGGCGGCGCGAGGGAGGGGTCCAGGGGGATGAAGGTGCGGCGGTCGGCAGCAGCTCGCGGATCCGCGGTCACTTGAAGCCCTTCTTCACATGGGAAAGGTAGGCGCTGCCGCGCAGCACCCGCTTGCAGCGCGGGCAGTATTCGGCCCAGGCGTCGAAGTCGAGGCGGAGGTCGCGCATGGTGCCGCGCAGGTTCTCGACGTAGGGCCCGGTGTCGATGGGTTCCTCGCAGCGGCGGCAGGCGAACACCTCGTCGTCCTTGCGGCCGGTGTACTTGAACAGCTGCATGCCGACCGCGGCCGGGCGCTGGACGATGTGGAAGAACTTGCCGAACGGGATGTAGATCAGGGTGAAGACGACGGACACCATGTGCAGGATCGCCAGGAACTGGTAGCCGCCGCCGTGCAGGAAGACCGAGGAGAAGGTGAGCAGCAGGCCGGTCACGGAGATGACGATGAGCGCGATCAGCGGCACCAGGTCGTAGGCGAAGCGCTGGCCGGTGATAGCGCCGCGGTCCTTCATCCGGCGCCACAGGAAGTACGAGGCGCCGGGGATGACGAGGACGGCGGCGATGTCCAGGCCGTGGAACATCAGCCAGCCGAGCAGGTTCAGGGAGTCGAAGCCGAGGATCTTGAAGCCCCAGATCCGCATCTCGTAACCGGGTCCCGAGCCGGTGCCGGAGGTGAAGGTGAACCAGCCCCAGGTGAGCGGGAAGGTGATCAGGGCGGCGAGGACGCAGCCCCAGAAGATGAGCTGGTGAGCGGCCCAGCGGGCGTGGGAGCGGGCGCCGAGGAACTTCTGGAAGCCGAGGTAGGTGGCGATCATCCTCGGCAGGGCGGTGGGGGCCCTGCGGAAGTTCTCCATCGAGAAGAGGCTGCGCCAGCCCTGCTTGAAGAGGCGTCGGGCACCGGGGGCGGAGATCCAGACGGTGTAGCGGTAGGCGACGCCGAAGGCGAGGAAGACGGTGGCCACGGCGTACGGGAGGAGGGCCGAGTCGAAGTTGCGGAGCATACGGCTGCCGAGCACGATCGCGACGATCAGGAGGGCGGAGACAGCCACTCCGGCGAGCGTGGCCCGGGTGGTGACGGACCGGGGGCCGGTCGGCGCGGGAGGAGTGGCCGCGGGGTCGCCGGGGGCGGGGGGCTCGGCTGCTGCGGTGGCTTCTGAGGGCTCGGTCACCCGTCCACCGTAGGGCTGTTTGGGTAGATTGAACCCGTTTTGGGCGATGGGAGGGTGAGCGGGTCGCCCGGACAGTCGCAAGGGCCGCCTTGCCGGGACGGGGCTGCTGGGGCGGCTGCGGGGGCCCTCGCGCGGGCGGGGCTGGGGCAGGGCTGCAGGGGCGCCCTCGCGCGGGCCGGGCCGCGCAGGCCGCCTTGCCCGGGCGGGGCTTGCCCGGCCGGGGCTTGCCCGGCCGGGCCGCCCCCGGTGGGACCTTGCGCACCGGCCCTCCGGAGTCTCGCGCACCGCCTTCGGCTCGCCGGTACGTTCGAGGCATAGCGGCCCGTGCTCTTCGGCGGGCCCCGATGCCGACCGGAGGAGCCGCACGATGACGCGCGAGGACAAGGCCCCCGAACTCCCGCCCCTGCTGGACGCGCTGACCGATGTGGCCGGTATCCGCGTCGGCCATGCCGAGGTCGCCGGTGCGGGTGCGCTGAGCGGCACGACCGTCGTCCTGGCGCCCGAGGGCGGGGCCGTGGCAGCCGTGGATGTACGGGGCGGCGGGCCGGGCACGCGGGAGACGGACGCGCTGGATCCGCGCAACCTGGTGCAGCGGGTCGACGCGGTCGTCCTCACGGGCGGGAGCGCCTTCGGGCTCGACGCGGCGTCCGGCGTGATGGCCTGGCTGGAGGAGCAGGGCCGGGGCGTCCGGGTCGGCCCCGGACCCACCCAGGTGGTACCGGTCGTTCCGGCCGCCGCCCTCTTCGACCTCGGCCGGGGCGGCGACTGGCGGGCCCGCCCCGACGCGTCGACCGGTCGCGCCGCGGTGGAGGCCGCGGCTGCCACGGGCCTCGGGGGGCCCGTCGCCGAGGGCTCGGTGGGTGCGGGCACCGGCGCGGTGGCCGGGCAGCTCAAGGGCGGCATCGGCACGGCGAGCGTCCGCCTCGCCTCCGGGGTCACGGTGGCCGCCGTCGTCGCGGTGAACGCGGCGGGCTCGGTGGTCGACCCCCGGACCGGGGTGCTGTTCGGGGAGTACGGGGCCGGGGAGCCGCCGGTCCATCCCCCGGCCGAGGTCCACGCGGCGGCGGAGCGGCGTCTCGCGCTGGAGCGGGAGGCGGCGGAGGCGGCCGGGGGCGGGGCCCCGCCGTTCAACACGACGATCGCGGTCGTCGCCACGGACGCGGACCTGACGCGGGCGCAGGCCCAGAAGCTGGCGGGCACCGCGCACGACGGCCTGGCCCGCGCGGTGCGCCCGGTCCATCTGCTGACGGACGGGGACACCGTGTTCACCCTGGCCACCGGGCAGGTGCCGGTGGAGCCGGGAAACCCGGTCGTCGTCAACGAGATCCTCGCGGCCGGCGCCGACGTCCTGGCGCGGGCCATCGTGAAGGCGGTGCGCGCGGCCCGGAGCACCGAGGGGCCGGGCGGCAGGCTCCTCTCGTACACGGAGTTGTACGGAGGCGGGACGCGGTAAGACCGAGGCGAAGGGGGCGTGCGGTGTGAGCCGGGGGCGCGCGCGGGTGGCCGACTCACCGCCCACGTAAGGGAGTTCCTCCCAACCGTCCGAAATGCACCGGGAACGGGCGGGGAACTTTCGGCGTGCGCCTTACGTTTTCACCCAACCCCGGTCACGATGTCAGGCCCAGGGACTACGTTGAGCACGCATCGAGTAACACGCGGCGACGGCCTGGAGACACCACCTTGAGCGATCCGTGCGAGACAACCGAGCACCACCTCGACCGACTCCTGCGACGCGCCCTGAACTCCTTCGACCTTCCCGACAGCACGGTCGACCGCCTCGGCACGGCGCTCGCCCACAGCAGTTCGCTGCACTCGTCGCACCACAGCTCCGTGCTGCACCGCGAGACCTACCGTCACACGTATCTCCTCGCCGACGGCTCCGCCCTCACCCTGTGGGAGCTGGTGCACAGCGGCGGCCGGGACGTGCGGAGCCCGCGTCGGCACGAGCTGTACGACGACGAGGGCGACGCCCGTATCGCCGCGTCCCGGCTGGCCGGGAGCTTCTCCGACTCCCCGGCCTTCGGCGACGAGGGGATGCAGGAGGCGCCGGGGGACCTGGAGATGCTGACGGTCCTGATGTCCGCCCCGCCGGCCCCGTTCCCCCGGACGTACGCCCCCGACAATTCCGCGGACCACGCCCGCCGCGTGCTGCGCCGTGCGGAGAACGCCGACCGGCCGGGCGAGGAGAGGGCACGGCTGCTCCGGGCCGCCTTCGCCCACCACATCACCCAGGTCTTCGGGCGGCAGTGCGACGTCGACGGCCGGCCCGCCGGATTCACGCTCTACGAGCACGCGTTCCTGCTGCTGGACGGCAGCGAGACGAGCCTGTGGGAGGTCGAGCACACGGCGACGCCCGACGGCCGCCACATGTGCGAGGTGTACGAGGACGAGCACACCGCCCGCGCGGCGATGGAGAGCCGCACCCGGATCTGCTGACCCGAACCCCCGGGCCGCCGCCCTCGGGCCCGCCTCCCCGAGGCCCACCTCCCCGAGGCCAGTACCTCCGGGCCCACCGCCCCCGAGGCCGGTGCATCCGGGCCCGATTCCCCTGCCGCGCGGGTCAGTTCGGGCTGCGGGGCCGGTCAGTTGGGGCCGGACTCCCCGTGGGCGCGCGGCCGGGCGGGCAGCGCGAACATCACCAGGAAGATCACCGAGAGCACCCCGGCCACCCACCACAGCGACTGCTGGAACGCGTCGACGAACGCCGGGCCGACCGCTTCGGGGAGCAGCCGGTCGCCGATCGCGCCGAAGAAGACGACGGACACCAGACCGAGGCCGAGCGCCGTCCCCATCTGCTGCACGGTGTTGATCAGGCCGGACGCCGAACCTGCATGCTCCCTGGGCACTTCGGAGAGCACCATGTCGGTCAGCGGAGCCACGATCAGACCCATGCCCGCGCCCATGACCACCAGCGGGACGGCCATCTGCCAGGAGCTGATGCCCATGCCGTACTGCTCGCTCTCCCAGAGGTAGATCAGCAGCCCGGTGATCATGAGGAGCGCACCGGCCTGGAGGACCTTGCGGCCGAAGCGGGGCACGAGCTTCTGCACGGAGATTCCGGCGGCCACCGAGACCGCGACGGAGAAGGGGACGCCCGTCACGCCGGCGCGCAGCACGCTCCAGCCGAGGCCCGTCTGCATGTAGAGGGTCCAGACCAGGAAGAAGATGCCGAGGCCGACGCCGAAGGTCAGCTGCACGGCGATGCCGGCGGCGAAGCTCTTCACCCGGAACAGGGACAGTTCGATCAGCGGCGAGCCGTCGGTCAGGGCCTTCCGCCGCTGGTGGATCACCAGCGCCGCGAAGACGAACAGACTGCCCGCCATCGAGAGATGACCCCAGAGCGGCCAGCCCAGCTCGTGTCCCCGGGTGAGCGGATAGATGAGCATCAGCATCGCCAGGGTGATCAGGGCGACGCCGGGCAGGTCGAGACGGACCGCCTCGGGGGCCTTGGACTCGCTGATGAACTTCGCGCCGAGGATCAGTCCGGCGATGCCGACGGGCAGGTTGATCAGGAAGATCGGACGCCAGCCGAGCCCGAAGAGGTCCCACTCGGTGAGCAGGGCTCCCAGCAGCGGACCGGAGACGGCGCCGAGTCCGACGACCGCGCCGAAGAGGCCGAAGACCTTGCCGCGCTCGTGGGCCGGGAAGGTGGCGTGCACGATCGAGAGGACCTGGGGCACCATCAGGGCCGCCGTCGCGCCCTGGAGAATGCGGGCGGCGACCAGGATCTCGGGGTCGGGCGCCACGCCGCACAGGGCCGAGGCGAGCGTGAAGCCGCCGATGCCGATGAGGAAGAGCCGCTTGCGCCCGTAGATGTCGCCGAGCCGGCCGCCCGTGATCAGCCCGGCCGCGAAGGCGAGCGCGTAACCGGCGGTGATCCACTGGATCGCGGAGACGGAGGCTCCGGTCTCGCGCGTGATGCTGGGGATGGCGATGTTGACGATCGTGACGTCGACCAGGTCCATGAAGGCCGCGGTCATCACGATGGCGAGCGCGAACCAGCGACGCCGGTCGGCCGGGACGGATACGGGTGCGGGTGCGGCTGCGGGTGTACCCGGTGTCTTGGCCGGTACGACCGGCGTCTTCACCGTCGCGGGCGACGTGGGCGGTACGAGCTGCGAGGCCGCGGGCGGCGGCGGTGCGGAAGAAGGCATGGGAAAAACCTATGCAGCCATTAGGTCAGATCATGACCTGATGGCCCGCCATCCTGAGGCCATGTCCGATACCCCGGCACGTCTGCTGAAGTTGCTGTCCCTCCTTCAGACCCCGCGCGAGTGGCCCGGCGGCGAACTGGCCCAACGGCTCGACGTCAGCCCGCGCACGATCCGCCGCGATATCGACCGGCTGCGCGACCTGGGCTATCCGGTCGAGGCCTCGCGCGGCTCGGTCGGCGGCTATCGCCTGGTCGCGGGCGCCGCCATGCCGCCCCTCCTGCTGGACGACGAGGAGGCAGTGGCCATCGCGGTGGGGCTGCGGGCCGGGGCGGGGCACGCGATCGAGGGCGTCGACGAGGCCTCCGTACGGGCGCTGGCGAAGCTGGAACAGGTACTCCCCTCCCGGCTGCGCCACCGGGTCTCCGCGCTCCAGAACGCCACGGTGCCGCTGACCCGGGGCGACGGCTCCACCATCGACCCGCGGACCCTGACGACGCTGGCGTCCGCGGCCACCGGGCGGGAACGGCTGCGGTTCGCGTACCGCAGCGGCGACGGCACCCGGACGAAGCGGCAGGTCGAGCCGTACCGGCTGGTGAGCACCGGGCAGCGCTGGTATCTGGTGGCGTACGACCTCGCCCGGGAGGACTGGCGGACGTTCCGGGTGGACCGGGTCGGCGAGCCGTACGCCACCGGGGCCCGGTTCACCCCGAGGCCCCTGCCCGTCGAGGGCACAGGGAGCGATACAGACGGCGGTACGGGCAGCGGCGACGCGGCGACGTTCCTGGCCCGGTCGATGCGGCGGATGCAGCCGGAGCTGCGCCTCGACGTGTGGTTCGGCGCGCCGGCGGAGTTCGTGACGGCGCGCCTGCCCGCGCACCTCGGGGCGCCACAGCCGGACGGGGAGGGCGGCTGCCGGCTGCGGGCCTCGTGCACCGACTCGCTGGAGTGGGTGGCGCTGCGGCTGGCGCTGGTGGACTGCGAGTTCTCGGTGGCGGGGCCGTCGCAGCTGGTGGCGTACCTGGAGGGTCTGGGCGCCCGGCTGACCCGGGCCGCCGCCGGGGCCGGGACGGAACCACGTCCGGGGGCGGGCCCGGAACAGGGATGAGCCCCGACGCCGGGGGGGGGGTGGGCGCCGGGGCTCAGCTCGTGGACCGGTCAAAAACCGGTCGGGTAACCGGAATGACCCGGTCGGTCGGCCGGTGCGAACCGGCTTGATGGGGAGATTACGGGTTAATGGCTCACGCCGCAGCGTCAAAGCCCGTGTCGTGAGCCATTCGCTTCAATTCGAGCAGCGCGTGCTTCTCTATCTGCCGGATCCGCTCCCGCGTGAGGCCGTGCTGCTTGCCCACTTCGGTCAGGGTCCGCTCGCGCCCGTCCTCGATGCCGTACCGCATCTTGATGATCGAGGCGGTCCTGTTGTCGAGCTTGCCGATGAGGTCCTCCAGCTCCTCGCTGCGGAGCAGGGTCATCACCGACTGCTCGGGCGAGACGGCGGAGGTGTCCTCCAGCAGGTCGCCGAACTGGGTGTCGCCGTCGTCGTCCACGGACATGTTGAGGCTGACCGGGTCGCGGGCCCAGTCCAGGACGTTGCCGACGCGCTCGGCGTTGGAGTCGAGCTCGGCGGCGATCTCCGCGTGCTCCGGGTCGCGCCCGTGCTCGCGGTTGAACTCGCGCTGGACCCGACGGATCCGGCCGAGCTCCTCCACCAGGTGGACGGGGAGCCGGATCGTGCGGGACTGGTCGGCGATGGACCGGGTGATGGCCTGGCGGATCCACCAGGTCGCGTACGTGGAGAACTTGAAGCCCTTGGCGTAGTCGAACTTCTCGACCGCGCGCACCAGGCCGGCGTTGCCCTCCTGGATCAGGTCGAGCAGAGGGAGCCCCGCGCGCGGATAGCGGCGGGCCACGGCGACGACGAGCCGGAGGTTGGAACGGATGAATATGTCCTTGGCGCGCTCGCCGTCGGCGACCAGCGCCTCCAGCTCCTCACGCTTCGCGTCACCGGCATCGCTCTCGACCTCGCCGTCGAGGATCTGCTGGGCGTAGACGCCCGCCTCGATGGTCTGGGAGAGGTCGACTTCCTTGGCGGCGTCGAGCAGCGGTGTGCGGGCGATCTCGTCCAGGTACATGCCGACCAGGTCGCGATCGGCGATCTCCCCGCCCACGGCGCGAACACTGCTTGCCCGGTCGGTCTCACCGGAGGCGGTGGACTTACGACGGGCGACGGCACGGGTTGCCATGCGTGCTCCCTTGCTGAGTAGGTCGCGACACCCTTCCGGGTGCCCTGCATCCGATGGAAACAACGACTGGAATCCGGACAGAATTCCCATGCGGCACATTCATTTTCGTGATCATGCAGTACCCTGTTCCGCTTCGACCGCTGGCCATCGCTTCCGGATCCCATCGGACGCGCAGGTCAGAGCCGGTACGGAGGGGGTTCCGGCCCCTGGTCGGCCCCCTTGCCGACTCTTCGGCCGGGTACCCGGAATCGGCGCGTCCACCCGAAGCGCCCTGCTCCCGCCCGGAACTCCCTCGCTCCCACCCCGAGAGACGGCTGCGGTGGCGTTCGGGTTGCTCAGGTGCATCCGCGGCGGGAGGGCCGGACAGGCCGGCCCTCCCGCCCGTCAGCCGGCCCTCCCGCCCGTCAGCCGGCCCTCCCGCCCGTCAGCCGGCCCTCCCGCCCGTCGGCCGGCCCTAGGGGGTGTCCGCAATGTCCGCGGGGAGCCAGAGTCGTAGGCAGGCGATGGTGACGAGAGCTTGGTAGTGGCGGGCGCGTTTGTCGTAGCGGGTGGCGAGGGCTTTGTTCTGCTTGAGCTTGTTGAAGCAGCGTTCGACGACGTTGCGGCGTCGGTAGGCGGTGCGGTCGAGGCGGCAGGGGGTCTCGCCGCGTCGTCGGCGGCCGCTGATCTGGTCGGTGCGTTCGGGGATGGTGCAGGCGATGCCGCGTCTGCGCAGGTAGGCCCGGATCTTTCGGGAGGAGTAGCCCTTGTCGCCGGCTACCCGGTCGGGCCGGGTGCGGGGCCGGCCGGGCCCGTCCCGCTTGATGGCGATGCGGGCCATGACCGGCTCGAACTGCGTGCAGTCGTTGACGTTTCCGCCTGTGATCGTGAAGGCGAGCGGTCGGCCCTGCCCGTCGCAGGCGAGGTGGATCTTCGTGCTCAGCCCGCCGCGGGACCGGCCCAGTGCCTCGCCGGTGCAGGGCCCCCTTTTCGGGCCCCGGCCGCGTGCTGGTGGGCCCGCACGATCGTCGAGTCGACGCAGACGATCGACCAGTCGACCTTCCCGACCGCATCCGAGTGCTGCTGGACATGAGCCAGGAGCCGGTCCCACGTCCCGTCCGCCGACCAGCGACGGAACCGTTCGTAGACTGTCTTCCACGGCCCGTACCGATCCGGCAGATCCCGCCAGGCCGCCCCCGTGGACAGCTTCCACAGGATCCCGTTGAGGACCTGCCGCCGGTCCCGCACCGGACGACCCATCCGAGGCGGAGCCAGCAACGGCCCGACCACTTCCCACGCTTGATCAGTCACTTCATGACGACGCACCACGAACGGCCCAACGACCAAACGACATTGCGGACACGCCCTAGGTCCGTCGGCCGATCCGACCGGTAACCGCCGACCCGTCGTACCGGGCCCCAGGTCCGAGGCCGACCGGGACTGCGGCCCGTCCGCTCCGGCCCGCGCCTGCCTAGCGTGACCGGCATGGACGACACCACGGGCACCCTCGACGAAGCACTGGAGCGCATCCACCTCTCGGGGCCGGAGCGCGACGGCTGGCTCAGCAATCACGCACCGATGGCCGTGGAGGCGCTGGTGCGGCACGGCCAGGCGTCGGCCGTGCACCGCTGGCTGGACCGCTACGGTCCGAAGCTGGAGGAGATGCCGGCCGGCACCGGCTCCCCCGTGACCGCGCGGAACTGGCACGAGGCGCTGGGCGACCCGCGCCGCATCGCCGACTGGACGGCGCACTTCGAGCGGGAGACGGCCGGGCGCCCCTGGCGCGACGTGCTCGCCGAGTGGTGGCCCCGGCTGCTGCCGGGCATCGCGGCGGGCGCCACGCATCCGGTGATCCGGGTGGGCCACTCCGTACGCACCCTGCTGGCGGGCGAGGAGACCGCCCCGCGGGTCCGGGAGCTGGCCCACGCCCTCGGCTACTGGGCCGCCCGGCACCAGCCGCTGCCCGCCCTGACGCTGCTCGGCCCGGCCCCGAGTGCGGCGACGGCGCTGGACCGGGTGCCGCTGGTGCCCGAGCAGAGCGGCGGCATCCGGGAGCGGTTCGCGCAGCTGACCGCCTTCCCGGACTGGCCGGGGCCGCTTCACGGGCACGGGCCGGGCCAGGGCCCCGGCCGGTCCGGGAAGGGCCGGGAGGCCCTCTCCGCCGAGGCGGCCCGGTCCGCGCTCCGGGAGCTGGTGCGGGCCTCGACGCACCGGTACGCGACCCACGCGCACGGCGCGCCGATCATGCTGGTCCACGCGGCGACCGCGCCCAACGCGGTCCTGCGCACCCTGCCCGCCCTGCCCCGCGAGCTGTGGGCGCCGAGCCTGCGGGCCTCCTGGGCGGCGAGCGCGGCGGTCACCGCCGCCTACGCACCCCGGGAAGCGGCCCCGGCCCCCGCGTCGGCGACCGGCGCGACGGACTCCTCGGAGCTGTTCGCCCGGGCGGCGGAGCACGGCGACGACCACACCATCAAGTTCACCGACACGGCCCTGGACGTGGGCGACGCGCTCGCGTTCTCCGCCGCCCGGCGCGCGATCGAGCTGAACCCGCCGGTGTTCTAGCCGGCCGGTGTTCCAGCCGCAGGCCCCGACACGTACGGGGTGTTCCAGCCGCAGGCCCCGACACGTACGGGGTCAGCCGAACTGCACCGAGCGTTTCGCCAGCCCCATCCAGAAGCCGTCGATCACGCTCCGCCCCCGGTCCAGCTCGTCCTCGGCCGCGCCCAGCGTCACGAACAGCGGCGCGAAGTGCTCGGTGCGCGGGTGGGCGAGCTTTCCGGCCGGGGACGTGTGCTCGAAGTCGATCAGCGCGTCGATGTCCTGGGCCCGCAGCGCGCGGTCCCCCCAGTCGTCGAACTCCGCCGACCAGCCGGGCACCCCGCCGCCCTGGTGGCGCAGGGCGGCCAGGTTGTGGGTGAAGAAGCCGCTGCCGACGATCAGCACGCCCTCGTCGCGCAGGGGCGCGAGCTTGCGCCCGACGGCCATCAGCTTCTGCGGGTCGAGGGTCGGCAGGGAGATCTGGAGTACGGGGATGTCGGCGTCCGGGAACATCTCCACCAGCGGGACGTACGCCCCGTGGTCCAGGCCCCGGTCCGGGATGTCCTGGACCGGCGTACCGGCACCGCGCAGCAGTTTGCGGACGCTGTCGGCGAGACCGGGCGCGCCGGGGGCCTCGTACCGCACCCCGTAGTAGTGCTCGGGAAAGCCCCAGAAGTCGTACACGAGCGGCACCGTCTCGGTGGCCCCCAGGGCGAGCGGGGCCTCCTCCCAGTGGGCGGAGACCATCAGGATCGCGCGGGGGCGGGGCAGGCCCGCGGACCAGGCGGCGAGTTCGCCGGGCCAGACGGGGTCGTCGGCCAGGGGCGGCGCGCCGTGCGAGAGGTAGAGGGCGGGCATGCGCTCCGCGGTGGCTGTCATGGCACTCCCCATCCACTGGGCGCCGGATCCCGGGCGGCCGGGCGCCGCGCGGGGCGTCCGGGTCACCGGATCCGGTCACGAGTTCGTCAGAGCGGTAGTTCCCCGAGGTCATCCGAGGGATCGTTGTGCAGGAGTCCTACGGAATTCCGCGGGAGGCCCCTCGGATCCCCCGTGGGGACCTCCCGGGAAGGATTCTTGAAACTTCAAGGTCCTACCTTGTGGAGACCTTAGCTCTATCTAGTTCAACTTTCAAGAAAAGGTCGTACAGTGGAGTCCATGACCACGGCATCCACCAGCGCACCGCGTTGGCTCACCGACGAGGAGCAGCGCGTCTGGCGCGCCTATCTGCATGCCACCACGCTGCTGGAGGATCACTTCGACCGCCAGTTGCAGCGCGATGCCGGTATGCCGCACACCTATTACGGGCTACTCGTCCAGCTCTCGCAGGCACCCCGCCGCCGGATGCGGATGACGGAGCTGGCCCGGAACGCGAAGATCACCCGCTCCCGGCTCTCGCACGCCATCGCCCGGCTGGAGAAGAACGGCTGGGTCCGCCGTGAGGACTGCCCCTCCGACAAGCGCGGCCAGAACGCGGTGCTCACCGACGACGGCCTCGGCATGCTGCGCCGCTCGGCGCCGGGCCACGTCGAGGCCGTACGGCAGGCGATGTTCGACCGGCTCACGGACGAGCAGGTGAAAAGCCTCGGGGAGATCATGCGGACGCTCGCCACCGGCCTGGAACCGGAGGGCACGGACGCGGATCTGCCCTGGCTCCGCTGAGCGGAACCAGGGCAGATCACGGGCCGGTCCTCGTCAAGGGCCGGTTCGTCGCCGAAGGACTGCCGGCGACGGCCGTCGTCAGTGGGCGACCACCGGAATCCTGAACTCCTCCTCGGCTCCCGCCTCGGACGCGCTCTCCGTGCCGCCCGACCCCGTTCCGGGGCGGCCGGTGTTGATGAGGGCGATCGCGATGGCGGCCGCGGCGACGAGGATGCCGACCGCCCACCAGATCGCGGAGGCGAAACCGCTGACCATGGCCTGGAGCTCCAGGAGCTTCGGGTCCGTGGCGCGGGCCGCGTGATCGGCGACGTACGCGGTGGTGGCGCTCGCGGCGATGGTGTTCAGCAGCGCGGTGCCGATGGCGCCGCCCACCTGCTGCGAGGTGTTGACCATCGCGGAGGCCACACCCGCGTCACGCGGCTCGATGCCGTGCGTGGCCAGGGACATCGCCGGCATGAACGCCGTACCCATACCGAGGCCGAGCAGCAGCATGCCGGGCAGGATGACGGCCGCGTAGCTGGTGTTCAGGTCCAGCTGGGTCAGCAGCAGCATGCCGACCGCGGCGACCAGGAAGCCCGGGCCCATCAGCAGGCGCGGCGGGACCCGGGTCATCAGCCGGGTGCCGATCTGGGTGGAGCCGGTGATCATGCCCGCGATCATCGGGAGGAACGCGAAGCCGGTCTTGACCGGGGAGTAGCCCTTCACGACCTGGAGGTAGTAGGTCAGGAAGAGGAACAGCCCGAACATCGCGATGATGGCGAGGCCCAGCGAGAGGTAGACCCCGCCGCGGTTGCGCTCGGTGAGGACGCGCAGCGGCAGCAGCGGCGACTTCACGCGCGCCTCGGTCACGACGAAGGCCAGCAGCAGCACGGCGGCGGCGATGAACATCGAGACGGTCAGGGCGTCCGACCAGCCGGCCGACTCGGCGCGGGTGAAACCGTAGACCAGGGCGACCAGGCCGAGGGTGGAGAGCACGACGCCGGGGATGTCCAGCGGTGCGCGGTTGCGGGTGCCGGAGGGCTCACGGATCACGAAGTACGCGCCCACGGCGGCGACAACGGCGAACGGGATGTTGACGAAGAACGTCCAGCGCCAGTTCAGGTACTCGGTGAGGAAGCCGCCGAGGATCAGTCCGACGGCGCCACCGCCACCGGCGATGGCCCCGTAGATGCCGAACGCCTTGGCGCGCTCCTTGGCGTCGGTGAACATCACGGCGAGCAGCGAGAGCGCGGCCGGGGCGAGCAGGGCGCCGAAGACACCCTGGAGGGCCCGGGAGCCGAACATCATCGCCTCGTTCTGGGCGGCCCCGCCGAGCGCGGAGGCCAGCGCGAAGCCGATCAGGCCGACGACGAAGGTGCGCTTACGGCCCCAGAGGTCGGCGATCCGGCCGCCGAAGAGGAGGAGACCGCCGAAGGCGAGGGCGTAGGCGGTGATGACCCACTGCTTGTTGCCGTCGGAGATGCCGAGGTCGGTCTGGGCGGAGGGCAGCGCGATGTTCACGATGGTCGCGTCGAGGACGACCATCAGCTGGGCGAGCGCGATGAAGGCGAGGGCTTTCCAGCGGCTCGGATCGGGAAGGGCGGTGTCGGCTGTTCTGGACAGATCGGCCGTTTTTGACATGCGTGTAGCCACCTAAGGACGTGCGAGGGCGCCGAGGCGTCGCGAAGTGGGCGTCGGCGGTACGTGCTGTGGCGTACGCGCGACGGTTACGTGGGCCGCCCGCGCGTGACAGGGACGTACGGGCCGGTGTTCGGGTGGGGCGGGACGGTGGGGCCGATGGAGTCGGCGGGTCCGGGAAGGTTCAGGTCGGTGCGGCCGTCAGGAGCGCCGCAGATCCTCCAAGGTCGCCGCCGATCCGGGCAGTTCGGAGCGGGCCGGGGTCTCCAGGCCGTCCAGGAACAGCTGCAGATGACGGTGGGTGAACCGGTCGATGCCCTGGCAGGCGATGCCGGGGAGCGGCCGGGTGAGCTGGGAGAGGGCGACGAGTACGTCACCGACGGCGATGTCGGTACGCAGCCGCCCCGCGGACTGGGCGCGCGACACGAGCCCCGCGACGGTCTCTTCGAGGCGGTCGCGCTCGGCGAGCAGATCAGGGTGGTCCTTGTCGAAGACGCCGGAGATCATCGGGCACAGGGCGCCGATCCGTTCGTCGGCGGCCGCGTGCACGAAGCGGCTGAGCGCGGCGAACGGGTCGGACTCCGCGGTGACGGCCTCCTCGGCCCTCAGAGTGGTACGGGAGGTGACCGCGAGGACGACCTCATGGGTGAGGGCGGCGCGGTCGGGGAAGTTCCGGTAGAGCGTGGCGTTGCCGACGCCCGCACGGCGGGCGACGTCGTCCAGCGCCACGTCGGGGCCGAACTCGACGAACAGCTCGCGCGCGGCCGAGACGATCCGCTCACGGTTGCGCAGCGCGTCGGCCCGCGGACGAGCGGCGCGGCACGATGCCGTGGGCGCGGCGCTCTTCCCGGCGGCGGCCTCCGCGACACGTCCGGTACGGGTGCGCGTGACGCTGCCGGTGCCGGTCCGGGTGACACTTCCGGAGTCGGTGCCGGAGTCGGTGCCTGTGCCTGTGCCTGTGCCTGTTCCTGTTCCTGTCAGCGTGGCACTTCCCGTGCCGGGCTGCGCGGTGTTGCCGGTGACGGCTGCCTGCGCGGCACCCTTGGCGACGGTCTCCACTGCGACCCTCACCTCCCCTTCCCCTGCGTAGCCGGTCGGACCCCATCCGTAACCGGGGACCGCTTCCCCGCTTAGCGGGGACACGTAGGCAAACGGGGAGAGCTTCCCCGGTTATTTCCGATCCTCCATGTGACCTGCATCACATCGCTCCGGGGCGGAAACCCACCGATCGGCGCACCCAGCGAGCGGCCCCGGACCACCCGGCAGAGGCTGATCGCCAGAGCGCAGTCAGGGCTCGGCCGACTGCCGCGGACCCCGAAGGCGCCTCTATGCAGCAGCCCCGCCACCGGATACGCAGACACCGCCGCCCGGTCGCCCTGGCCGGAGCGACCGCGCTGGTCATAGCCGCCATGGCCTCGGCCAGCACCACCCTCCACTCCGGCGGCCGCGCCTCGGCGGGCCCGGCGGCCACCGCCCAGGACTCCGCGCTCGCCCCGTGCCGGATCTCCGCGACCATGGGCGTGCAGATGTCCGAGGGCCTGCCGACCCCGCCCGGCTACGCCCGGTCGACCGGCGAGATCAGGGCGCTCAACCTGATGATCGACTTCCCGGACGCGGAGGGGACGGAGCCCGCGGCGGACCGGTTCGCGGAGTTCTTCCCGCAGACCTCCGACTGGTTCCGGACCAGTTCCTACGGCCGGCTCGTCTACCGGCCCGAGGCCCCCGTCAAGGACTGGCTGCGGATGCCGATGGCGTTCACGGAGTACGGGATAGAGCGCGGTTCACCGTTCGAGCCGGGCTACCGCCAGCTGGTGAAGGACATCGTCGCGGCCGCCGACCCCCGGGTCGACTTCTCGGAGTACGACCTGGTCAACATCCTGGTCAGCCCGAACGCCGGGCCCTCCGCGCTGGACACCGTGCTCTCCGTGACCTTCTCCGGCAACGACGAGGCCCCGGAGGCGGACGGCGTGCCGCTCGCCAACACCTCGTTCGTCTACAGCCGCCAGGACGACGGATCGGGGTCGTACGCCGAGACCGGCTACCGCGTCCTGCCGCACGAGAACGGCCATGTCTTCGGGCTGCCCGACCTCTACACGATGGAGGGCGGCGGCTCGGTCGGGCACTGGGACATCATGTCCGAGGACTGGGGCGCCAACAACGACTTCCTGGCCTGGCACAAGTGGAAGCTCGGCTGGCTCGACAACGAGCAGATCAGCTGCGCGTCGCAGCCCGGCGTCAGCGAGCACACGCTCGGCCCGCTGGCCACCGAGGGCGGCACCAAGCTCACCTTCGTCCCGCTGAGCGCCCAGTCCGGCTACGCCGTGGAGGTCCGCACGGCGGCGGGCAACGACGAGGCGGTCTGCCGGCCCGGGGTGCTGATCTACAAGGTCAGCTCCGACGTGGACACCGGCCAGGGCCCGGTCTCCGTCGCCGACGCCACCGAGGACAGCGGCGGCTGCACCCAGCGCCCCAACGTGCACGCGGAGCTGTCCGACGCCCCGTTCCGGCCCGGCCAGACCTTCACCGATCGGGCCAACGGCGTACGGATATCCGTGCTGGACGAGGACGACGACGGCAACTACCGGGTACGGGTCACGCGCCCGTGAGCCGGCCGACGACAAAGACCCACCCGTCACGGCGTACGGCACGGTCCCCCGAACGGAACCAGCCGCCGTCAGCGAAGGCGGCCCCGGTCGCCGCCGCGTCGCGCCAGTAGCCGCGGAACAGCGACTGGCCGCGCAGCCACAGCTCCCCCGGCTCCCCGTCGGGCAGTTCCTCGCCCGACGGCCCGGCGATCCGCACCTCCGTGACCGGGGCGGGCCGGCCCGCGCCACCGGACTCGGCGCGGCGGATATCACCGATCGGCGCGAGAACGACGCCGCAGGTCTCGGCGAGGCCGTAGCCGGCCGGCCCGGCCCCGGGGGCGGCGTCGTCCTTCAGGGCGAGGGCGCCACCGGCCGCCATCGCACCGTAGAAGCCGCTGAACGCGGCGGCATCGGAGAACGGGACCGCCACCGGGGCGACCGGGACGGGCTCCAGCCCCGGGATGGCGCCGCGGGCCCGTGCTGAGGCCGCCGCGTGGTAGCGGGCGTTGAGCGCGGCACCGGCCTGGGCGAGATGGGTGGCGACCGCGCCCCGGAGGCGGCCGGTGGCGCCGGAGGTGTAGAGGATCGTGGCGTCGTCCTCGGGCCGGGGCTCCACGTCGGGGGGCGCGGCCAGCGGGTCGGGAGCGGGGAAATCCTCGTACCGCTCGACACACAGGCCGTCCGCCGCCTGATCCCCGCCGGGGAACTCGACACGCGGCCCCGAAGCGCTCTCGTCGCCGGAGCCGGGGAAGAGGACGACGCGCGTCCCGGTCCGCCGGGCCCAGCCGGCGACCCGCCCCAGCCGCTCCCCGTCCACCAGCAGCACCCCGGGCTCGCAGTCCTCCAGCGCGTACGTGAACGCGTCCTCGGCCCACCCGGCGTCCAGGGGTACGGCGACGAGACCGGCCAACTGGGCGGCCCAGAAGGCGATCTGCCACTCGGGACGGTTCCCCGACGCGATCACGGCACGGTCGCCGGGGCGCAGCCCGTACCCCTCCCGCAGGCGCACCGCGAGCGCCGAGGCGGCGGCGAAGAACTCGCCGTAGGAGCAGGCCCGTTCCCCCGCGATCAGGAACGGGGCCTCCCCGTAGGCCCAGGTGGTCTCGACGAACTCCCGGAGCGTACGGGGGCCGTCGGCGTACTCCGGCGTCCCCCGCTCGCCGAGCACCACCGCGAAAGGAGCGCCGGGCGCGGTGAGGGAGGTCTCGGCGCGCGCGGCGCGGCGGGCGAGCTCAGCCGATGCGGCTGCTTCGGGTTCCGGGGACGGGAGGGTGTGCGGCACGGACGGCCTCTCTCGCGTCGGCTCTGACGCCGGCTCTGACGCTGACTGACACGCGAGACGCTATGCGGGCGGCGGCCCGGCGCCAAGGCAGTCGCCGGGACTTCGCGGCGGGCGGGCGCAGCGCACCGGACGCGTGGCGGGTTCGACCGGGATACGGGGTTGGCAAAACATTGCCAAGCATTTGACGTCACTGGCAATATCTCAGGCGTCATTCGCAGCGCCAGCCCCCGGGGAGGACCGGCCATGACCTCCGCCGTACCGTCCGCAGCACCGCCCGCCGCACCGTCCCGTTCCGGCCTGGGGCGACCCGCCGCGCTGGCGTTCGCGGGCGCGGGCGCGCTCACGGTCTCCAACATCTATTTCCCGCAGCCCCTGCTGGACGCCGTCGCGTCGGGACTGGACGTCTCCGGGTCTGCCGCGAGCCTGATCGCCACCGCCGCCCAGGTCGGGTACGCACTGGGCATCGCCCTGGTGGTGCCGCTCGCCGACGTGGCCCGGCTGCGGCGGCTCGCGACCACGTTGCTGCTGCTGACGACGGCCGGACTGCTGGTCGCGGCCGCCGCACCGAATCTGGCCACCCTCACCGTGGCCACGCTCGCCCTGTCCACCACGACCGTGCTGCCGCAGACGGCCGCCTCCCTGGCCGGGCCCGGCCACAGCGGGCGCGCCGTGGGGGCGATCGGCATCGGCATCACCCTGGGCTCGACGCTCTCGCGCACCCTCTCCGGTGCGGTCGCCGGGCTCAGCGGTGACTGGCGCATCGCCTATCTGGTCGCGGCGGCGCTCACCGGCGGCCTCGTGTTCGTCCTGCCGCGGCTGCTTCCCGCGTCACGCGACGGCCGCTCCGTGCCGTACCGGGAGCTGATCGGATCGCTGCCCCGGCTGGTCCGCGCCCATCCCGGACTGCGGTTCTCGGCCTTCCTGGGCGCGACCGTCTTCGCCGCCTTCAGCGCCTTCTGGGCGACGCTCGCCTTCCACCTGGCCGGGCCGCCGTTCGACCGGGGGGTGGCGTGGGCGGGGCTGTTCGGCCTGTTCGGCCTGCCCGCGGCGCTGCTCTCGTACACGGCGGGCCGGCTGAGCGACCGGCGCGGACCGCGGTACGTCAACACGGTGGCCCTGGTCTGCGTCAGCGCCGCGTTCCTGGTCGGAGATCGTGGTCCCGGGCCAGCGCGTGGGCCGCCGTGGCCATCTCGACGGCGGGGACGATCTCCCCGCCGGCACGCAGGCAGCGCGCCAGCCGGGTCAGGCCGCGGGCCCGCAGGGCCGGCAGACCGAGTTCGTCACCCAGCGCGACGAGTTCCTCCAGAACGACCCGCTCCCTGGCGTGATCACTGTGCTGCCGCCTCCCCTGCGCGACGAGCCAGAGGCCCTGCCAGCGCAGCAGGGGGTCCTGCCCCTCGCCCGGGTACAGCACGCGCTCCAGCGCTTCGAGCGTCGTGTCGGACGTGGCCGAAGCGGCGATGGCCAGAGCCTGCGCCAGCGAGTCGGCGGGGCTTTCCTCCTCGAAGGCGGCGACGCCGATGCCCAGCCGGGAGGCCAGGTGCTGCGCGGCGCGCGCGGTGGGCTGCCGTGCGCCGGACTCCAGCCGGGACACATAGCCGGTGGACATGCCCTCGCCCGCGAGCGCGGCTTGGGACAGGCCCCGCTCGCTCCGCAGCTGCTTGAGTCGCCGCCCGAAGTGAGGCTGTTCCGACACGTGATCAACCCCATTGGTCGCACTGGGAGGTGGGGAGCGGGAGGAGGGCGCCCGCAGGCGCGCCTTGGGCCGGTGATGGGGGACGAGGCTAGCCAGCGTCGGGGCGGCTGGGCAAATTATTGACCAGATGGGGATGGAGTTGGCGGGGAATGCACACCCCTCCGTTCGGCTAGAATTGCCACGGCATTGGCAATGCATTGCCAAGCCGGACCGGCAACTAGGCAGGCGCAGCCCCACCACCCCCGTCCTGCTGTCCCGCAGCGCCCTGGACGACGTGGCGCCCCAGAGGGCCGACAGGACCCTCGCGGCCTCCCACTCGCCCGAGCAGTCCCCGCCAGGCCCTATCCCGACCACCGTCCGGACCGCCATCCGCTACGCTGGTCCCTGGTCAGCCGTGGAAACGGCCGGGCGCGCCACCACCGGTGGGGACCCGTGCAGGAACCACGTCTGACCGGCGGGCCCGGCTTCCTCGCCGAAGATCCACTCACTGGATTTTCTCCGAGGGTTCCTCCAGGCCCCGGCCTTCGTAGCTCAGGGGATAGAGCACCGCTCTCCTAAAGCGGGTGTCGCAGGTTCGAATCCTGCCGGGGGCACAACGCGTTACCACCTCACCCCGGGGTTCTCCCCGGAGGGGGAGTTCCGCTCGGCCCTGGACCTGCCGTCCAGGGCCGTTCTGTTTGAGCAGGGCGGCCGGCCGTCCTGGGAGGCCCCGTGCTGAACGCCAGGTACGACTGATTCATCTCGCATGCCTCGGGGACAAGGAGGAATTCGTACGCCCTCTGGCCGCGTCTTTGATGCAGCTCGGGGTGAAGACCTGGTACGACGAACACTCACTCGCCATGGGCGACAGCCTCTCCGAGTTGATCGACAAAGGACTTCAAGAAGCAAAAGGAAGCCCCGAGCTGTCGAACGACGCGTTGCGGTGCGGTGCCGTCGGTCAGAGCTCCCACACTTGAACCGGGTCGTCCAGCGCCGCCCGCACCTGGGAGAGATCTCCGATATCCACGAGCGGCGAGCTCTTGGCGATGTCGACGATCCCGCGCACGACGGTCTGCAGCGCTTCACCGTTGCCCTCGTCGAGCGCCTTGTCCAGTCGGGCGAACAACCCTTCGGGATCGTCGTCGGCACGGCCTCGTAGCGCCCTCAGGTCGCCCCGGGTGATCAGCCGGTCTCCGCTCGGCCCGTTCACGGATTCCGTGCCGAACCCCAGAACGTGCCCGGCCCCGTGCGAATCCAGCCATCGCCGCCAGGTGCCGGGACGAAACCGCACCGGCCCCTGAACGCGCCCGGCGTGGGCCTGCCCGGCCTCCCTTGGTCGGCGCTCCACCGCCTACGGAAACGCGCAGTTCAGGGAGGAGCGGAGGTCGCTTACGGCAAGAGCATGGGCCTGGGATTGGTTGCCGACTAGAGTCGGCTCATCACTACTGGTTATGGG
Source organism: Streptomyces globisporus C-1027 (assembly GCF_000261345.2). Lineage (NCBI taxonomy): Bacteria > Bacillati > Actinomycetota > Actinomycetes > Kitasatosporales > Streptomycetaceae > Streptomyces > Streptomyces globisporus. The sequence goes on from NZ_CP013738.1 coordinate 3,298,230, forward strand.
GCCAGGGGCTTGGTACACGCATGTCGAGCTGCTGGTGGGGAGGGCCTGTAGAGCATGAGTCGTCGCTCCAATGGGTTGGTCGGTGTCTGGGCTGAGGCGCAGCGCCAGCAGCAACGTCAACGTGAGGCGCAAGCCCGATACCAGCGGGATTTGGAAAGGCAGCAGCGCGCCTACCAGCGTGAGGTGGCCCGCGGATACCGCGAGCAGAAAGCCGCTTACCGGGAACAGCGTGAGGCGGAGGCCCGGCGGCGTACGCAGGAACTCGACGCACGGGTCGAAACGCTGCAGGGGTTGTTGGCGGCGGGGTGCCGCACCCCGGCGTTCAGGGCCGAATCGTTGACGCGGGCGGAGCAGATCGAGACATTCTCCCCGGGGCAGCTGGCGCACCCCATTCGGATGCCCGACCCCAACCAGTATCAGTCGCAGGGCGGTTGGGGCGCCGCCCGACGGGCCCAGGCGCAGGCCGAGGCCCGGTCCAGGTTCGAGCGCGACTGGCACGCCGCACAGGCCGCGGAGGCGCAGCGCCAGCAGCAGTTGGCCTCCCATCAGCAGCAGTACCAGCATTGGGCCGACCAGCAGTTGAGCGAGATCCGGCGGCACAACGCCGGAATCGAAGAGATGAAGGCGGGGCTGCGCAACGGAGACCCCGAGGCCACGGTGGAGTACTTCTCCGCCGCCCTCTACGCCTCCACCGGCTGGCCGGAGGATCTGCCCCGCCAGGTGTCGGCGGCGTACGACCGCGGCGCACGTCAGTTGGTCATCAACTGGGAGCTGCCCACGTACGACGTCGTACCGGAGGCGATGTCCGTCCGCTACATGATCAACGCCGATCAGGAGAAGGAGAAGCCCCGACCGGTTACGCAGCGCCGCGCCCTGTATCGGGACGTCCTCGCCCAGTGCCTCCTGCTGGTTCTGCGTGACCTGTTCGCAGCCGATGAGTTCGGCGCGCTGGAATCGGTCGCCTTGAACGGATTCGTGGACGCCCCCGATCCGACGACAGGACGACGCGCGTCCATGTTCCTCGGCACGGTCATGGCCCCGCGCTCGGCCTTCGCCGAACTGCATCTGGAGCAGGTGAACGCCGTCACGTGCCTGGTGGACGGATTGCGGGCGCAGTTGTCGACGCGCCCCGACCAGTACGCGCCCGTGCGGCCCGGCCGCCTGCCCGAGGACGTCGGCAACGGTGTCGTATCGCATGGAGGTGACGAAGAGCCGAATCTGTACGAGATGGACCCCATCGCCTTCGAAGCGCTGGTCGCCGACCTGTTCCGGGCCATGGGCATGCAGGCCGTGACCACCCGGCGCTCGAACGACGGCGGCGTGGACGTCGATGCGCTGGACCCGGCCCCGATTCGAGGCGGCAAGATCGTCGTCCAGGTGAAGCGCTACCGCAACACCGTGCCTCCGACAGCCGTCCGCGACCTGTTCGGAACCGTCCAGGACGCCGGTGCCAACAAGGGTGTCCTGGTCACGACTTCTTCGTTCGGTCCCGGCTCGCACACCTTCGCCAACGGCAAGCCCCTGGAGCTGGTGGCGGGCTCCGAACTGGTCGACCTGCTGCACCGTCACGGACTGCGCGGGCGGCTGGGCAGCCGCGAGGCTCCTGTGCCGGCTCAGCGGACAGCGCCGGACAGCGAGACCAGCACGGGTGACCACAACGTGTTGGGCATGTACTGGTCGGGCGACGTCACCCTCGACGTGTGCGCGCTCGTGTGCCACGGGAGCCGGGTTCTGGATGACGAGCACTTCGTCTTCTACAACAACCCCCGGACACCGGACGGCACGGTCCGTGCGCTCGTTCCGGTCGCGCCGGACAGGGCCGCCATCCAAGTCTCCTTCGACGCCCTGCCCGCGCGCGCCGACCGTCTAGTCGTCATCGCAGCGGTCGATCCTGTCATCAACCCCACGGCCGACCTGTCCGGGTTCGCCGACGCCGGCATCCGGCTGCTGGACGCCGAGGGGACCCCGCTCGACCAGTTGGACGTCTCCGACGGTCGCACCGGCGAAACCGCCCTCGTCCTGGGGTCGTTCCGTCGCCGCGCCAACGGGGACTGGGAGTTCGTCACCGGAGGCAAGGGGTACCGAGGCGGGTTGGAAGAACTGGTCCAGGAGTACGGCATCGACGTGGAGTAGGCGCCGGCACCCCGCCTACGCCCCCTTCGCGGCCTCCCCCACGATCTCCCCGATCACATGCGCCGCAATCCGTGCCATCACCGGGTTCGTCTCCCGGTAATGGGCCAGCTCCAGCAGGGCGATGGACAGCGCCCAGCCCCTCCCCCGCGCCCAGGTGGCCTCGTCGGCAGCCAGCGCCGTGCGGAACGTCTGCCGGGCCCCCGCCGTCAGCAGGTACCAGGCCGCGATCAGGTCGACGGCCGGGTCGGCCAGGCCTGTGCAGCCGAAGTCGATGACCGCGGTGAGGCGGCCGTCCGCCACCAGGACGTTGCCCGGCTGGAGGTCGCCGTGGACCCAGACGGGGGCGGCCGTGAAGGGCGGGGCGGCCAGGGACTCCTTCCAGGCTGCGGCGACGGCCTCCGCGTCCACGATTCCGGCCACGGTCGCCAGCGCCTCGCGGGTCGCCGGGTCGCGGGAGGCCAAGGGCTCGCTGCGGTACGCGGGCGGGGCGTCCTCCGGGGTGATCCGGCGGAGCGCAAGCACGCATTCCGCCAGGTCCGCCGCCAGGAGGTCCGAGGACGAAGAGGCGTCCCCGGGGGCCGGGTTCGTGCCCTCCAGCCAGGTACAGACGGACCAGGGGCGGGGGAACGCCTTGTCCGGGGTCCCCTGGGCGAGCGGGAGCGGTACCGGGAACGGCAGTTGCTCGGCAAGTCGCGGAAGCCACCGGTGTTCCGTCGCCACATCCGCCGCACTGCCCTCGGTACGGGGCAGCCGTACGGCCTTGTCGGCGCCCAGGCGGTAGATCGCGTTCGCCGTCCCGCTCGCCGCGACCGCCTCCACGGGCAGGTCCGCCCAGTGCGGGAACTGGGCGGCGATCAGGCCGCGTACGAGCGTCGGTTCAATGATCATGTGGTGATCGAACCAGTTGGGGCCGGGGCCGCACAACGTTTCGGCCCGCTCTGCCCCGTTGCCTCCTCGCCGCCCCTCCGCGGTACGCCACTCCTCGTCCGAAAATCGGTGCGGCGCCACGTATCCGTACGAGAGGATCTGCGGCCATGACGTATGCATCGCGCACCCTCGTGATTCCGCCCCAACTCAATGCATCTGCAAGGAAGTTACGCACCACCGCGCTGCGGCGCGGGCTGCGGGTCGTGGAGGCGACAGCCTCCGCGGTGTCCGGGGGGCCGGGAAGACCGGGGTGGGCGGCGAGCACCGGGGACATGGCGCACGCCGTGCATCTGCATGCCGGGCCCTCCTTCGCCGACGTCGTGGCCCCCGCGCTCGGCATCGCCCTCCTGGAGGCTCCCGCCGACTGGCTCGCCCGGCTCCCCCGGGCGCTCACCCAGCGGGAGATCCGGGCGATGCCCATCGGCGAGGCGTACCGGCTGCGCCGCCCCGCCTTCGTCAAGTCGCCCAACGACAAGGGCATTCCGGCTCTTGTGTACGCGGACGGGTCCCGGCTGCCCGGGCCGGATGCCGTGGACCCGGCCACCGTGGTGCTGGTGAGCGACGTGATGACCTTCGCCGTCGAGTACCGGCTGTTCCTCCTCGACGGGGCCGTCCACACGGCCGGGCAGTACGCCGAGGCCGGCCGCCTCCGGTTCGGGCCGCCGGGCCTTGCCGCGCTCGCCTTCGGGCGCGAGGTGATCGAGGCCGCCGGGGACCGTCTGCCCTCGGCGGTCGTCGTCGACATCGGCCGGGACGACGACGGCCGGTGGGCTGTCATCGAGGCCAACGCGGCCTGGGCCAGCGGGTGTTACCAGGTCGACCCGGGCCGTGCCCTCGACACCGTCCTCCGCGCCGCCGGACCCGCCACGGCCCTGTCGCCGCACGACCGTGCCTTCGTGCGGTAGGGCCCAAGCCTGCATGAACGCATGCCATCCAGTCCTCAGCCCGCACGGCCGTACGGGCCCGCGTCCTCCAGCCCGCATGACCGCGAGCCCGCACGGTCATACGGGCCCGCGTCCTCCAGCCCGCGCCCCGTACGGCAACCGGCTCAGCTGCAGGACGCCCTCATCTGCGCCGCCGCGTGATGCGCGCCGACCCGTCGCGCATCTCCCCAGTCCCGGCCACGGTCGATGAGCTGGACCGCGAAGACGTCCCCCTTGACCGGGTAGCTGCGCACCGGCACCGCGCTCCCCCGGTGTTCCGTCTGGAGCACCGCGAAACCCGTGTACGCGGAGTCCGCGTCGGCCGGGTCCGAGAGCACCCGGTAGACGGTCGGCTCCCCCGCCGCGTCGCGGGGGCGGCCGCTGTCGGGGACGAAGACGGTCAGCGCGCACTCGCTGAAGCCCCGGCCCAGGTGCCAGGACCAGGTGGCCGTGGAGCCCCGGTCCTCGGTGGGGCTGCCCGACATCGGGATCGCGCTGAACCGGCCGTCGCACCCGTCGCCGTCGAAGCCGCCGTTCTCGACCGTGTACCAGCCGGCGTCCCCGCTCTCGAACCGGCCGCGCTCCTCGTACGCGCCCGTCGCACAGCCGGGGCCCGCCCACTGGGTGAAGCGGTCACCGTCCGTCGGGGGCGGCGGAGTGTCCGGGGACTCCGTGTCCGTCCCCGGGCCGGGGACGATCCTCGTGGGGGCCGCGCCGCCGATCCGGTCGGGCACCGCGCCCGCCCGGCCCGCCGCGTCCGTACGGCTGCTGCCGCCGCCCACGCTCCCGCCGCCCGAGAGCAGCAGCGAGGCGACGGTGACCAGGCCTCCGGCCGCCACCACGACGCCCGCCGCGAGCAGGGCCTTGCGTCGGCGCGGCAGGGTGGAGAGGCGGCCCGCCAGCGTCTCGCGCGCGACCCAGGACCCGTCCACCCCCGCCGCGCCGGCCGCTCCTGCCCCGCAGCCGGGGCAGACCATTCCGGGCAGCGGTCCCCGGCGTCCGCCGCCGCACTGTTGGCACCTCGTCGCGTTCATGGCAGAACACCTTGCCAGTGCGCCGCCCGCAGAGGGAGATCCCGCACCCGATGGCCCGTACACGGGACGGGCCCGAACGGGAAGGGCGAGGGCCCGTCAGCTCAGTTCCTCCGGGCAGGGCGTGCCCGGCTGGAGCTGGTACGGGGCCGCCAGCCGGTACGTTCCCGGTCGCGGCGCGAGCAGTTCGGTCCACTCGTCGCCGTACGGGCCCTCCTCGACCTTGTTCAGGCAGCCGTGGGTGTTGAGATACGTCTTCGGCGCGGTGTCGTCCAGCTGCGACCGCTCCTTCGACTCCTCGGTCTCCAGCGGGCGTTCCACGCTCTTGCCGTCCTCGTCGACGAGCGCGAGCCAGCGCGTGTACGGGATCCGGATCAGCACCCGGCCCGCCGACTTCACCGTGATCGTCAGCTCGTCCGCGCCCGCCCGCTCCACCGTCGCCGGCGGATCGGCCAGCGGCACCGGGTCCAGGACGCGGAAGAGCTTCCAGTTGGCGTCGCCCCAGATCTGGCGCAGGTACGGCTGCCCCTGCTCGACCAGTTCCGCCTCCTGGACCGCCCCGTTGTCCGGCCGGTCCTTGGGCAGCACCACGTAGTGCACGGCCCAGCGGTCCAGCCACTCCCGATAGTTCACCGGGTCGAGCGTGTCGTCGTAGAAGAGCGGGTTGCGCTTCATGTCCGCCTGGCGGTTCCAGCCGCGCGCCAGGTTGACGTACGGGGCGAGCGCCGACGATTCGCGGTGACTGCTCGCGGGCACCACCTCGACCCGGCCGCGCTCCGCCTCCACCTGCTGGAGCTGGTTGATCAGCGGGGCCAGTTCGCGGTTCCAGGACGCGGCGGGCGCGGTCCGGACGATGTCGTCGACGCCCTTGAAGCCGATCCAGAAGTTGAGGCCGACGAAGGCCAGGACCAGGGCGTACCAGCGCCGGCTGCGCAGCGCGGTGTACGGCAGGGCGGCGAGCAGCGCCACCCCGGCGAACAGCATCGCCATGCGCGTGATGTTCGACCCGATCTGCGAGTCGACGACGTACGTGAGCAGCGTCCCGAGTCCGTACACGGCGGCGGCGGTGCGGACCGTGCTCCAGTCGCGGGGTACGAGGAAGAAGACCAGCACCGCGAAGATGAACGGCAGCGACAGCGTCCCGAGTGACATCGGCTGCGTACCCGAGAACGGGAACAGCCAGGAGGACAGACCGACCACCGCCACCGGGGCAAGGCCGATCGCGTACGCGCCGGGGCGTCGTTTGTGCAGGAACAGCGCCGCCGCGACGACGCCCAGGAAGAGTCCGGCGACCGGGCTGGACGCGGTCGCGAGCCCGGCGAGCGGGGCGGCGACGGCGGCCTTGGCCCACCGCTTGTACCGCCAGCGGTAGGGCCAGCAGAACACCGCGGCCACCGCGCCGACGGCGAACATCATGCCGAGACCGAACGTCACCCGGCCCGACAGCGCGTTGCACAGGAACGCGAAGACCCCGGCGAGCGAGCAGGCCAGCGGATTACGGACGGCCGGGACCCGCACCAGGATCAGCGCGGTCAGCCCGGAGGAGACCGTACCGACGATCATCATCGTCGTCCGGACGCCGAGCAGCGACATCAGGTAGGGCGAGACCACGCTGTACGAGACGGGGTGCATGCCCCCGTACCAGGCCAGGTTGTACGCCGTGCCGGGGTGACGGCCGACGAACTCGGCCCAGGCATCCTGCGCGGCGATGTCCCCGCCGGTGTTGGCGAAGAAGAAGAACCAGAGGAGGTGGAGCACGGCCGCGGCCGCCGTCGCGATGGTGACGGGGTGGCGCAGCAGCCGGTGGGCCCGGGCGTGCGGGGCCTTGGCGCCGCCCCCGCCCCCGCCCTCGGACGAGGCTGTGGCGGAGACCTCGGTGGGGGACTCGGGAACGCGGGGCGACGGCACGCGCACGTGCAGCGCGTCGCCCCCGGCACCGGTGGTCCCGTCCGCCTCGCGGCCGGGCTTCGGCTCCGCGGTGGTCACTACGGCTCTCCCCGTCCTCCGCCGGCCCCCGTGCCTGTGCGTACCTCTTGGTACGTCCTCCAGGACGCGTCCCGGCATCCTTGAGTTGTCCGGGGACGCTAACACGTACCTTCGGCACGCTTCTCGGTCATGAACGGCCACCGGAGCGGTGGAGGGCGGGCCCGCTCCCCACCGCTCCGGTGGCCCGGCTCTCAGCCGATCCGGGTCATCTTGTCGCCGAAGGCCGCCTCGGGCAGATCGCTCTGCAGCACCACCGGCGCCGTCACCTTTCCGGTGCCGGTGCCCACGGTCACCGAGCCGACCTCGGTCCCGGCCTTCGACGCCTGGTCGATGCCCTTGCCGTTGTCCGTGACCTTGAGCTCGACCTTCAGTCCGGACCAGCCGACCGCCTTGAGGTTCTTGGTGGCGACCACCGGGGCCTGTCCGCCGAATCCGTTGTCCACGTACCCGACGACCTCGCCCTTCTTCACCACCGTCGTGGAGGTGGCCGCCTCCTGAGCGTCCCTGATCAGCTTCAGGCTGTTCTGGAGCGACAGTTCCAGGCTGTCGTAGACCCGGCCGGTCCCCGCCTGCTGGCCCATCACCGCTCCGTAGATCCACAGCACCTTGCCGTCGACCTTGGTGTTCGCGGACCAGAGCAGATTGCCGCCCGCCGGGGTGGAGGACCCGGTCTTGATACCGCTCACGCCCGGCTGGAGCAGGAGGTTGTTGTTGTTGTAGATCTTGCCGTCTATGCCCTCGATCTCGACCTCGGGCATGTCCACGATCTTCCGGAAGACGTCGTTGCGCATGACCGCCTGCGCCAGCTTCAGCTGGTCGGTGGCGGTGGAGACGGTGGTCTTCTCCAGCCCGCTCGGGTCCGTGTACGTCGACCCGGTCATGCCGAGGTCCTTGGCCGCGCCGTTCATCTTGTCGATGAACTTGTCCTCGGATCCGGCGTCCCAGCGGGCGAGCAGCCGCGCCGCGTTGTTCCCCGAGGGAATCATCAGCAGCTGGAGCAGCTGGCGCTGGGTGAGCTCCTGCCCCTTGGTCAGCGGGGCCGTCGACTCGTCGGGGCGCTTGGACTCGTCCTCCGCCTTCTGGTCGACGGTGATCTTCTCGCCCTCCTCGTCACCCTTGAGGGGGTGCCCCTGGAGGATCACGTAGGCGGTCATGACCTTCGCGACGCTGGCGATCGGGGCCGGCTTCTGCGCGCCCTCGGAACCGAGCGATCCGACGCCGTCCACCATCACGGCCGACTGCCCCTGGCCCGGCCAGGACAGCTCGGTCCCGCCGCCCTCGAAGGTGTACGTCGGCTTCGCCGTGAGTTCCAGCGAGGGCTCCGGGAGCGGGCGCATCACCTGCACGATCGCAAAGACGATCAACAGGAGGAGCACCAGCGGGGTCCAGATCTTGACCCGTCGCACGGCGGTCCGGACCGGGGTCTCCGGCGGCGGCGGGGTGTTCGTCAGCTCGGCGAGCAGGTCGAGCGGCGGCTTCGGCGGCAGGGGCTGCTGCCGGGTCCGCTCGGCCGCCGCCCAGGACGGCGCGGCGGCCGCCGGGGAGGCCGTCTCCGGCGTGCGCTCGGGCGCCTCGGGTCCGGCCGCGGACTCGGACTCGGACCCGGTCTCCGGCTTGCGGGGCGCGGGGGCGGTCCGTACGTCGTCGGAGCGCAGCGGCACGAAGGTGCTGGTGCGCTCGGCCTCGCTCTCGGGCTTGGCCCCGGGCTTGGACTCAGCGCCGTCCTTGGGCTTGTCCTCGCGGGGCGGGAGCTTCAGCGCGGTCGTCGCCTGGTCGACCCGGTCGGCCGGCTTGACCGCCTTGAAGATGGCGGTGGGCTGATCGATTCCTCGCAGGCCGGAGGCGTCGTCGGCGGCCGGCTCGGAGTCGGCGGCGGGTGCCGGGGCGGCCTCGGAGTCGGAAGCCGTTGCGGGCTCGGCCCCGGCCTCGGTGGCGGGTGCCTTGTCCTGCTCCGAGCCGGACCCCTTGTCCGGCTCAGCGTCGGACTTCGGTTCGTCGTCCTGCTCGGCCTGCGGCTCGGACCTCGGCTCCGCGCCCGGCTCCTTGTCGGCCTTCAGCTCGGCCTTCGCCTCCGCGTCCGGCTCGGGCTCCGGCTTCGGCTCCGCCTTCGCGGCGGGCTCGGGGTCGGGGTCGGGCTCGGAATCGGGCTCGGGGTCGGCGTCCTCCGCCTCCGGCTTGTCCTCGGCCGCGGCATCGACCCAGGCGGCCACGGCAGCACGCAGTCGGCCGTCCCCGTCCCCGTCGTCTTCCTTGACGGTCTCCGGCTTCCCGGCCTCCGGCGCGTCCGCCGGGCTTTCCGCAGGAGTCCCGGCCGACTCCTCAGCCTGCTTCTCCGCGTCCGCCCGCGCGGCCTCGGGCGCCTCCACATCCACGTCGGGGCCTGAGCGGCCCTCCACGGCTTCCGCGGCCTGCGAAGGCGCGTCGGCGTCTCCAGGGGCCGCAGAGGCCGTCACAGGAGCGCTCTCAGGCTCGGGGGCGGCCTCGGCCTCGGCGGCATCGCCCTCGGGCTCGACGTCGCTCCCGGACTCAGGCTCGGCCTCGGGCTCACGCCGGGCAGCGTCCTCCGGCAGCCGGGGACGGAACACCGCGGTCGCCGTGTCGGACGTGGCTCCCGAGTCCGCACCCGTACCCGTACGGGCATCCGTACCGGCGTCCGTGTCCGCGTCCGCATCCGTGTCGGCGCCGGGGTCACGGAACACGGCGAAGCGCGGGTCGCGTTCCTCCGCAGCCGTCCCCGACGACTTCCGCTGCTCCGTTTTGTCGGGGGACTCGCCCGCCACCGATGCCTCCTCATGCGCTGCGGGGCCACCCCGCGCTGTCCGAACCATCTACCAGTGTCCTGTGTGAACCCCTGGCCGAGCTGCTAGACGAGAACGACATACCTACTGGTTCCCGTACAAAGCGACCAGGCGCTCTCGACAGATGAATGTGAGAGGGGTCACCCTGTCAGACATCCACGCGGGGAGGCATGGATGGGCAGGAGCCGCAGAACAATCCCGGAGGAGCTTCTGTTGCTCGCTCTGGACCCGACCACGGGTACCACAGCGCAGCCGCAGTCGCTCGACCTCGGCCTGGCCGGGGCACAGCTAGTGGAGCTGGCTCTGGCAGGACGGATAGCCCCTGACGGGGATCGTATCGCCGTGGTGATGCCACGGCCGACAGGAGATCCGACTCTGGACTCCGCACTGGAGCTGCTGCGCCGTCGTGGCAGCCCGGTCCGGGCGGTCCACTGGATCGGCGGGCCCCGGCTGGGGCTGCGTCAGATCTATCTCGCTCATCTGGAGCGGTGCGGCATGGTTCATGCCGTGGCGGGCCAGATGTGCGGGGTGCTGCCGACGACGCGCTACCAGGCGACGGAGACGGCGATCAGCCGGGACATCAGGAACCGGCTGGACAGTGCGATCCGCACCGGCGTACCGCCGGACCCGCGGACCGCGGCGCTCGCCGCACTGGCCCACGCGGTCGGACTCGGCAAGCACCTGTACCCCGGGAACGAGGGGCGCTCGTCGCGCTCCCGGCTCCGGGACCTGATCAGGCACGACCCGATGGGCGGACTCGTGGCGCACGCCGTGATGGACGTCCAGAACGGAGTGGCGGTCCAGCCACGCCGTTCGCAGCAGGCAGCGGGTGTTCCGTTGCAGCCGCAAGCACAGGCCCGTCGCGGGAGCATGGCGCACACCGCCGCGAGCTGACCGCACGGCCCCGGCACACCACGGCGACAGCCTGGTGCGGCCGGGAACAACAGCACACCGCCGTACCGCCGTCAGTCCTCACCGACCCGGTCCGGGAGCCGCACCACGCACGGGGCAGCCGGTAGTCACCGGCTGCCCCGTGCGCTTGCGCGCCGCCCCGCGCACCGGTGCGTACGCCCCCGGGCTCCGCGTGTGGCCATTTCCCAGCGCGGCCGGGGCCAGGGGTGGCAATCTGCTGAGCAGTAGATACGCACAGCTACATAGCCGGAGGTGCCGTTTCCGTGCCGTCCAACGTCAATCCCACTGTCAGGCGACGCAGGTTGGGCCAGGAATTGCGCCGCCTGCGCGAACTCAAAGGCATGACGGCCGAGGAAGTGGCGGAGCGACTGCTGGTCTCGCAGTCGAAGATCAGCCGCCTGGAGAACGGCCGCCGCTCCATCAGCCAGCGCGATGTGCGTGACCTCTGCGGGGTGTACGAGGTCGAGGACCACCGCATCGTCGACTCCTTGATGCAGATGGCCAAGGACTCGCGCCAGCAGGGCTGGTGGCACGCCTTCGGCGACATCCCGTACAGCGTCTACATCGGTCTGGAGACCGACGCGGAGTCGCTGCGCGTGTACGAACCCCAGATGGTTCCGGGGCTGCTCCAGACCCGGGCGTACGCCGAGGCGCTGATCAGCGGCGCGCTGCCCGAGGCCCCGCCGTCGGACATCGAGAAGCGCGTCAACGTACGGTCGCGGCGGCAGGACCGGGTCAACGCGCCGGAGAATCCCCTGCGGCTGTGGGCCGTGATCGACGAGTCGGCGCTGCGCCGGGTGGTCGGCGACAAGCAGGTGATGATCGACCAGCTGGAACACCTCGTCGAGCAGTCGCACCTGCCGCATGTCACGGTGCAGGTCCTGCCGTTCGACATGGGCGCGCACCCGGGCATCAACGGCCAGTACGCGATCCTGGAGTTCCCGGACGCCGCGGACTCCAGCGTCGTCTACATCGAGGGCGTCACGAGCGATCTCTACCTGGAGAAGGCGAACGACGTGCAGCGCTACAGCGTGATGTACGAGCACCTGCGGGCGCAGGCGCTGAACGTGGAGCAGACCCGGGAGTTCATCAGCAAGATCGCCAAGTCGTACACCAGCTGAATCCGGACAGTGGAGCGAGCGGCGGCGGGATTATACACCGCCGCCCACGCACAGCAGAAGGCTTACTGGAGAAAGACCATCCGGTCGAGTGAACGGCCATCTCATGGACGGGGCTTGGCGAGTAGCGTCGATCACGCCAATCGGAATCAGGTTGGTGCGACTCCCCACAACTCTCGGAACCGGAGTGAACATGGCAATTCTTCAGGGTGCTACGGACCAGTGGACGAAGTCGTCGTACTCCGGGGGCAACGGCGCGTGCGTCGAGGTCAAGTCCCCGGTCGCGCTGTCCATCGCCGTGCGTGACTCGAAGGCCCCCGAGGGCCCCTCGCTCACCTTCGTCCCCGGTGCGTGGAACGCATTCGTGCGCGATGTCGCCACGGGCTCCATCAACGCCTGACCGGGCACCGTTCACGTATCGCCGCGCCACTCTGCATCACCGAATCACCGAATCACCGCACCACCGCACCACCTGATGGAGCCCTCTCGACCGGTTCGCCGTCCTGGCCGAGGGGGCTCGGCACGATCCGGTGTCAGCGCAGCCGGTCGACGTAACGGTCCGTCCCCGGCACGGTCGGCACGAACGGGGCGACCAGCTCGACCCGCCCGAGGCCGGTCTCCGCGACCACCGCGTCGAGGCCGGTGAAGCGGCTCGCCCAGCAGCTCCGCGGGTCCTCCTGGAGGAACCACAGCAGCGTCAGCCGGGTGTCGACCCCCTCGACCTGCTTCACGTATGTCATCCGGTCGCCGGGCAGAGGTGTCGGCCGGAACACCGTGACCATGGCCGCGGGCGACCTCTTCAGCCGCTTGGGGAGATGGCGCGAACGCAGCCATTCCAGCAACTCCGCCCGCTGCTGCGGACCTTCGGCGTCGACGACCTGGAGGACGAGGCCCGCGTAGGGGTGGTCGAGGGCGTGGAAGTCCCGGGGGCCGGCGGCCCCGTCGCGGTAGACGGTGGCCTCGTGGTCCTGGAACGAAGTGAAGACGTGGGTCCGGTCCTGGTAGACCCGGCCGTCCCGGTTCAGCCGCTTGTTGATCGCGACGGTCCACTTCATGTGGTCGTCGTAGCGCCCCTCGGTCACCCAGTACGTCGACAGATAACATCCCGCGCCGACAGGCTGGGCGACCGCCGACTTCTCCGGATACCGCAGCTCCTGGAGGTCCTTGGTGGCCACCCAGCGGCGTCCGGCGAAGATCCACGGCATGGCTGTGGCGCCCGCGTAGTAGTGGTCGTCCTCGTACCAGCGGTTGTACGCGTACTCATGGCCCGGATGCGGTTCGACCATGGTGATCAGCGCATGCCCGGGACGGACCCCGTACGGCCCCGCCCCCGCCAGCTCCGCATACCGCTGGCTCCCCGTTCCGGCGTCTTCACTCCCCGTTCCGCCGTCTTCGCTCATCAGGTCTCCCTTCCCCTTCCATCGGATCCCAGGCCCCTCTACCCTGACGGACCGTCAGATGAACTGCCAGAGCCGGGAGGCGCCGATGTTGCTCACGGGGAAGACCGTCATCGTCTCGGGTGTCGGGCCGGGGCTCGGGCACCGGGTCGCGGAGACCGTCGTCCGGGACGGCGGGTGCGCGGTGCTCGGCGCGCGTACGGCGGCGAATCTCGCCAAGTCGGCGGCCGGGATCGATCCGGACGGCGGCCGCACGGCCTTCCTGCCCACCGACATCACGGACGAGGCGCAGTGCGAGGCGCTGGCCGCGCTGGCGGTGGAGCGGTTCGGGAGGATCGACGCGGTGGTCCATGTCGCCGCCTGGGACAGCTACTTCGGCGGGCTCCAGGACGCGGACTTCGCCACCTGGCAGTCGGTCATCGACGTGAACCTCCTGGGGACGCTGCGGATGACCCGAGCCTGCCTGCCCTCGCTCAAGGAGCGGGGCGGTTCGGTGGTGGTGATCGGCACGCAGTCCGCGGTGGCCGCGCCGTCGCAGGTGCGGCAGGCGGCGTACGCGGCGTCCAAGGGGGCGCTCACCTCGGCGATGTACTCGCTGGCGCGGGAGCTGGGCCCGGACCGGATCCGGGTCAACACGGTGCTGCCGGGCTGGATGTGGGGGCCGCCGGTGGAGGCGTACGTCCGGTTCACCGCGGACTCCGAAGGCGTACCGGAGTCCGAGGTGCTGGCCCGGCTCACCGAGCGGATGGCGCTGCCCGAGCTGGCCACGGACGGGGACGTGGCGGAGGCCGTCGCCTTCCTGGCCTCCGACCGGGCCCGGGCGATCACCGGCCAGTCGCTGCTGGTCAACGCGGGCGAGCTGATGCGCTGACGACCCCGCCCCCGTGCACGGACACGGACACCCTCCCTCTCGACTTCTCGGCCGCACGGGACCCGCATCCCGTGCGGCCTTCGCGCGTCGTCGCACGCTCCCCGACTTCTCCGGGCTTCTCTTCACTTCTCTTCCGCACAGCCTGACGAAGTGCCCGCTCATCGTGTGGCCGCGGTCACGTCGGCGACAACGCCCCACAAGGTCAAGAACAAGTAAAATCGTTCGCCTTACTGACCTTCGTTCACATCCATGACCGTTGGCGGCCTTGACCGAGCCCTTCGGAAGGGGTTCAATCCCCGAAGTCCCCGCTCCCGCACGGGGACACCGCTGAACGGCCGTACCGACGAAGTGCGTTCCCGTTCACAAGGCGGACCCCTGGAGGGGGACATGAACAGTCTCGACTGGGCTGTACTCATCGGATACTTCGGCGTGATGGTCGCGATCGGACTCTGGTCGCACAAACGCGTGGACAACGTCAGCGACTTCTTCACGGCCGGCGGCAGGATGCCGTGGTGGCTGTCGGGCATCTCGCACCACATGTCGGGCTACAGCGCGGTGATGTTCACCGGGTACGCCGGCATCGCGTACCAGTACGGAGTCACGTCCTTCGTGACCTGGTCGCTGCCGATCGCCATCGGCATCTTCATCGGCGCGAAGCTCTTCGCACCCCGGCTGAACCGGCTGCGTTCGCGGCTCCATGTCGCCTCGCCGCTGGAGTACCTCAAGAACCGCTACAACCTGCGGACCCAGCAGGCGCTCGCCTGGTCGGGACTGCTGCTGAAGATCGTGGACGTCGGCGCCAAGTGGGCGGCCATCGCCACCCTGTTGTCCGTGTTCACCGGTCTCTCGATCTCCCAGGGCATCCTGATCACCGGGGTCGTCACGGGGATCTACTGCACCGTCGGCGGTCTGTGGGCGGACGCGCTCACCGAACTGGGCCAGTTCATCATCCAGTTGTTCGCCGGACTGGCGATGCTCCTCGCCGTGATGAGCGAGCTCGACGGCTTCTCCACCCTGTGGACGGTCTGGGACAAGCTCCCCGACGGGCACGCGGAGCCGACCGCCGGACCGTACACGGTGACCTTCCTGCTGGCGTTCCTGTTCATCAAGACCTTCGAGTACAACGGCGGCATGTGGAACCAGGCCCAGCGGTACATGGCCACCGACTCGGCTGCCTCCGCGACCCGTTCGGCGCGGCTCTCGGCGGTGCTGTGGTTCGTCTGGCCGCTCGTGCTGTTCTTCCCGATGTGGTGCGCGCCGCTGCTGGTCGAGGCGCAGAAGCCGGACGCCTCCGACAGCTACGCCCTGATGACCGAACAGCTCCTGCCGCACGGCCTGTTGGGCCTGGTCATCGTCGGGTTCTTCTCCCACACGATGGCCATGTGCTCCTCGGACGCCAACGCCATCGCCGCCGTCTTCACCCGGGACATCGCCCCGACCCTGTCGAAGGCGGCCCGCGGCTGGAGCGAGCGGGCCGGGCTGATCGCGGCCCGTTGGACCACGGTGGCCTTCCTGGCTCTCTCCATGGCCATCGCGACCCAGGTCAACTCGCCCACATTCAAGGACATCATCACCGTCGTGATCAAGTGGGTCGCCGGTCTGATGGGCCCGATCGCGATCCCGTTCATGCTGGGCCTGCTGCGCCCGTTCCGGAAGTCCGGTCCGACGGCGGCGCTGGTCAGCTGGGCGGCGGGGCTGATCGCGTTCTGGCTGGTCAACTACCCGGTCAACTGGGCCGTCGAGGGCGGGGTGCCGCTCCAGTACCAGGTGTCCGTACCGCTGGCGGTCTCGCTCGTGCTGTACATCCTGATCGGCTTCGTGAAGCCGGAGGACACCCCGGAGCGGGACGCGGTCCTGGCGCGGATCAACGAGGGCGACGGGGACGGGGGTCACGGGGACGGTACGGGAACGGCCGCGACCGTCCCCGCGCAGGACGGCGGCCCGACCCCCGCGCCTCAGCCGCGCGGGTAGCGGGCGGACGGCCGCTCGGCCGGGCGGGCTTCAGCGGCTCGGGCTGCTCAGCCGCGCGGGTAGCGGGCCAGCCAGCCCGGGGCGACGGCGGCCGGGCTGTGCAGGGCGGGGCCCTGGGTCATCTCCATCGCGAAGTCGTCGGCCAGTTCGAGGAGGGTGGCCCGCCCCTCCAGCTCCGCGAGCCAGGCCGGCGGCAGCGCGGTCTCCCCGTGCAGGGCGCCCAGCAGCGCCCCGCAGACGGACCCGGTGGCGCGGGAGGGGCCGCTGTGGTTCACCGCGAGCCGCAGCCCGTGCCGGATGTCCTCGCTGACCAGCGCGCAGTACACGGCGACGGCCAAGACCTCCTCGGCGGCGTCGCTGGCGCCCAGCGCCTCGATCAGGGCCGGGCCCGGGATGCCCTGCCGTACCGATCCGAGAGCCTGGCGCAGGGCCTCGGTAACCGGCTCGTGGCCGGGGCGTTCGGCGAGGAGGGCCAGGGTGTTCTGGACGGCGCCGTCCAGGCTCTCGCCGCGCGCCAGACCGTGCACGAGTACGGCGAAGGCTCCGGCGGACAGCTGGGCGGCGGGGTGGCCGTGGGACTGGGCCGCGCACTCGACGGCGAGCTGGAGCACGAGGCCCGGCTCCCAGCCGACGAGGAGCCCGAAGGGCGCGGACCGGGTGAGGGCTCCGGCGTCCCGGGCGGCAGGGTTCTTCGGCCGGTCCAGGGTGCCCATCACGGTGTCGCCGAAGCCTCCCAGGCACTCCCGGGCGGGATCGCGGCGGGCGTAGAGCCATTCCTCGGCGGCCAGCCAGCCGTTGTCCTCGCGCCGTTCGTCGGGCCCCCAGTCGTGCTGGGTGGCGGCCCAGCGCAGATGGGCCCGGTGCACATCGGTGGGCGGGTGCCAGGCGCCGGTGTCGCGGCGGACCTGGGCGCGGATCAGGCCGTCGACGGTGAACAGGGTGAGCTGGGTGAGGGCGGTGACGGCGCCGCGTCTGCCGTGCGCGGGAACGTAGTCGACGACCCCTTCGACCCCGTGGGCGGCGCGGATCTCCTCCAGCACGAGCCCGCTGACCCCGGCCCCGAGCGCGTCCCCGACGGCCCCGCCGAGCAGGGCCCCGCGGACCCGGCTGCGGAAGTCCTGCTGCTCGGCCCGGCCCCAGACCGCCGCGGTCCCTGTGCTCACCCCGCCGCCTTCCCGTCACCACGTGCTCTGATGCGCGGGCCTCTGCGGGCGACCGCGCAAGCACTGTAATCGAACGGGGACGGGCGGTAGAGGGGGCGACCGGGGTACGTACGGGTATGTCGACGGACGTCCTTGAGGTCGTTTTTGGGCGGTGGGCGAACGGCCCCTAGGGCAGCTCCCCGCCCCGGGGCCCCCTGCCCATGATCCGGCGCACGTCGTCACGCGTGACGGGGCCTCCCAGGTCGTGCGTCTCCTCATCGGTGACGAAGGGGCTGGCCCAGGTCCCATCTCCACGTCCCGGTCGTGCCTGAGCCGCCGCCGCGGTGAGCACGGCGTCGGCCAGCTCCGCCACCGTACGTCCGCCGCCGGTGTCGATCTGGTCCAGGCCGAGCGCCTCGACCGCGTCCACCATCAGCTCCTGATAGCGGACGGTGCGGTCCAGGAACCGGTCCATGAGCCTCCGCTCCCCCGCCGTCGCCTCCTTGTACCGCCCCGCCGCCCGCACCCGGTCGCGTACGACCGTGTCGTCTGCGGTCAGCCACACAGCGGCCGTACGGGGCACCGTCAGCCGCGCGACCCACGCGGGCCAGAGGGCCGAGCCCTCCAGGACCAGGCCCGGCGACCCGGCCTGCGCGCGGTCGGTGACCAGCTCCTCGATACGCGGCCGGAGCCGTTCGTAGTGGGCGAGGACCGAGGCGATGAGCCCGTCGGTGGTCAAGGTCCCGTAGTGCTCGGCGACATGCGGCGGCACCTCGTGCTCCGGGGTCCGCCAGGGCCGTCCCGGGTGCCGGGCCAGACCGTCCGTGGAGCGGTGCTCGAACCCGAGCCGCTCCGCCACCGCCTCGGCGACGGTCGACTTCCCGGTGTTCGAGGTCCCGCCGATCAGCACCACCCGCACATCGCGCATACCCGCGACCCTACGACCCCGCATGGGAGGCCCCCAGCCGCTCCCGATGCTCCCGCGCCCACGTGTAATCGGGGTCCAGCTCCACCGCCCGGTCCAGGTCCGCCCGCGCCTCCGGAAGCCGCCCAAGCGCTTCCAGTGCGAGGGCCCTGCTGCCGTGGGCCCAGGCGTAGTCGGGGTCCAGGGCGAGGGCCCGGTCGTAGCAGGCGACGGCCTCCTCGTACCGGCCGGTCGCGCGGTACACCTCGCCCCGCTCCCCCTCCGTCCCGGGCAGCCCGGGGTTCAGCTCCTCGGCCCGGTCCAGGTCGGCGAGGGCGCCCACCGGGTCGCCCAGGACCGTGCGGACCCGGGACCGCCGCACCAGCGCCCAGGCGTACTCCGGCCACAGGGCGATCGCCCGGTCGAAGTCGTCGAGCGCCTCCTCGGGGCGGCCCAGCACATGGCGGACCAGGCCCCGGCTGCCCAGCGGCACGGCGTCGGACGGGTCCATCGCGTGCGCCCGGTCCAGGACGGTCAGGGCCTCCGCCAGGCGGCCCATCCGCCGGTACGTCTCGCCCCGTTCCCGTACCGCCCAGGCCCAGGCGGGGGCGATCTCCTCGGCCCGGTCCAGGTCGGCGAGGGCCTCCTCGTAGCGGCCGAGCGAGCGCAGGATCACCGCCCTGCCCTGGTGGGCGCGTTCGCTGCGCGGGTCCACGGCGATGGCCCGCCCGTGGTCGGAGAGCGCGGCGTCCAGCTCCCCCGCCCGGAAGCGGTCCCAGGCCCGCGCCACGAGGGCGGCAGCCCGGTCGGTGTCGGTCAGCTCGGCCCGGGTCAGCAGGAGCCCGAGGGCGGCGGTGGGGCGGGGGCCGTGGTCGGTTATGGCGGCGAGCAGGTCCCGGCCCCACTCCCGCAGTACGGCGTTGTCGGCGTCCTCGCCCGCGTCCACCAGGGTCCGGGCCCAGTGCCGGGCGCGGGACGGCCGCTGGGCGAAGAGTTCGATACCCGCTCTCAGGGCCTCGGGCAGCGCGGTGCGGGGGCGGGCGCACAGCCGGTGGTAGAGCACGTCGAGGGCCGCCCGGCGCCAGGGCTGCTCGGCCCAGAGCCGTTCCGGGTCGATGCCCTCGGCCGCCGCGTCCCGGCGGGCGGCGAAGGCCTCGGCCAGCCGGTCGTGCGCCGCCTTCCACCGCCGCGGAGAGCCGGTGCGCTGGAGGCGGAGCATGGGGGCCCGGACGACGGCGTGATAGCGGGACCGCCCGCTGTACGGCTCGGCGACGAAGGGCAGTTCGAGCAGCCAGTCGTAGAGCCCCGGCACGGCGTGCGGCCCGTCCTGCGGCACGGCGACGGCGACCAGGTCCTCGTCGAACCGGCGGGGCAGCGCGCAGGCGAGCGCGGCCGCCCGGCGGGCCGGGTCGCTCTCCCCGGCCAGGAAGCGTTCGACGGCGGTCGCGTTGGCCTCACCGGCGGCGCCGGGGTTGGCGGCGAGCGTCGACACCAGGACCGGAAGCCCGCCGGAGAGCCGCAGCACGTCCCGTACGACGGGCTCCGCCACCACCCCCCTTTCATGGAGGAGTTGGCGCGATTCGGCCTCCGTGAAGGGCCCGAGCGGCACGTCGGCGACCAGTCGGCCCCGGTCGCCCCAGTGCGCGGGGTCGAGGCGGCGCTGGCCGGCCAGGGTCAGGACGAGGTTGGCGGGCAGTTCGCCGTAGCGCCCGGGGGTGAACAGGTCCGCGAGCCACCGGTCCAGCTGGGGTGCGGTGCGCTCGTAGGTGTCCAGGAACAGGGCGACCCAGGGCACGGCGTCCGCGACCCGGTCGAGCTCGGCGACGAACACCGGGGTGAGGACCTGGACCGGTTCCGCCAGCAGCCGGGCCTCCTCCACCTGCCGGACCCGCCCGCCGAACACGGCCCGCAGCCCGCCCGCACCCCGCGCCAGGACCGCCGGGTCGATGCCCCCGGCCAGCGCCCCGACGACCGGGATCGCCCCGGCGGCGATCAGCCCGGCCTGCGCCGCCGCGAGCGCCCCGGCCGAAGGCCCCGCGCCCTCGTTGTCCGCCGCGAGCC
Source organism: Streptomyces globisporus C-1027 (assembly GCF_000261345.2). Taxonomy (NCBI): domain Bacteria; kingdom Bacillati; phylum Actinomycetota; class Actinomycetes; order Kitasatosporales; family Streptomycetaceae; genus Streptomyces; species Streptomyces globisporus. The sequence continues at coordinate 3,318,404 of NZ_CP013738.1, forward strand.
GGCCCGCCGCCTCGTGGAGCGCGCGCCGGTAGGTGGCGAGCAGCCGGTCGAGCGCCTTGAGCGGATGCCCTTGCTCGGCGAACTGCGCAGCGAACGCGGCGAGTACGTCCGGCGCGGAGTCGGCGCTCTCGTCGGCCGAGGCGGTCAGCGCCCCGAACTCCCCTGCGGCCTGCCGCCATTCCCGTAGCAGCGAGGTCTTGCCGACCCCGGCGTTGCCCCGCACATGAAAGACGAACCGGTGCCGGGGATCCTCGGGCGGCAGCATGAAGTTGGCGCGGAAAAGGCCGAGTTCGGCCTCCCTGCCGACGAAGGCGGCACGCCGCCGACTTTCGACGACCTGCTGGAGGGAGAGACGGCGGGGGGTGGACGGAGGCATGGGGCCAGTCTGTCAGCGGCCGCCGCCCCACGGGGGGCCGTACGCCTTCCGGCCCGGGACCGTCATACGCCATGCTCAGCTCGATCATCCACGCCGGCGAGGCGACACCGGCGGCCGCGCGGCCTGCGTCACGGGCGCCTTCGTGCCTACTCAACCGGCCCCTTGAGTACCAGCGCTCATGATCGAGCACCCGCCGCTGCCTAGCGTGGCCAGCATGGACACGGAAGAAGCAGCCACCGCGACAGATCCCTCACCCGTCGCAAGCCCGCGGGGGTTCTACGGCTGCGCGATCGCCCTGATCGTCCTCTTCACGCTGATCGCGCTGGGAGCGTATGCGGTCACCGAGTTCGAGAAGGGCCTCGACGGCGACGGCCAGCTGGAGCAGCCCGGCCCTCCGGGCAGCGTGTCCCAGCCGCTCGGTCCGGGGATGACGGCCCGGTACGAGGACGGGCTGTGGGTCACCGTCGGCCGCCCCGAGCGGCATGACGACGGCACCTACGGCGTCACCGTGACCTTCAAGAACGGCACGGACGGAGAACTGCGCCTCGGCGATGAGGAGTTCTCCGGCACGCTCGGCGTCGAGCCCGGCGAGTCCGGCGAGGATTACGCCTCCGGCGACGGCGTGAGCTGGCTGAACTGGGACGAGGTCGCCTCCGCCCTCGCGCCGCCCCTCCCCGACGGCGAGGAGCGCACCGTCCCGGTCCGTCTGAAGCCGGACCGGAAGGGTGCCCCGGTCACGCTGGAGGTCGCCCCTCCGCACCCCGGCTACCGGGAGACGGCCTACTTCCAGCTCACTCTGGGCTGACGTGCTGATGTACTGACGGGCAGCCCGCCACCGGTATCCGGCGGGACCGGCCCGAAGCCAGCCGCAAGACCTGCCCCGGAGGACTTCAGGCCCAGGGATCGAACGGGATTCCGGCGGGCTTGGAGTTGTTGAGGAGGTTGCGGAAGCGGTCGTCCTTGTCGGTGACCTTGATGGTCGCGGACCCGAAGTCGGCGTTCATGAGTTTGTCGCGCAACTCCGTGCTGGGGAAGCCGTTCCAGTCGACGACCGGGGGGTAGCGCCAGTTGCCGTAGTGGTTCTCCGGAGGCTCGTCGTTGCCGTTGGCGAGGCGGAAGAAGTGCGTGCTCGGCCCGTCCTTGTGGTAGACGGCCTTGGGGTGCGAACCGTCGAACCGCACCTGTGATCGCGGATAGGTCTTGACGGTGCTGTGCTGGGTGGTCGAGACGTAATCCACCTGGTTGGAAGCCTGGTTGACCCAGGAGATCACATGCTCGAAGTCATGCCGGTGCCCGCCGAGCCCACTGCCGTGGACGGCCTGGTCCTTCTCGAAGTAGCTCGCGTAGACGATGCCGCACCAGCCGTTGTTGCACTTCGAGCGGGCGTACGTCTGGGAGTTGTCCAGGTCCCACTGGTCCCGGCAACTGCCGTTGATCGCGCCGCTCGTCTTCAGACCGGGGGCGAGGGTGCCGTCCGAGCCGATGGCGGGAGTCGCGTAGCAGCCGTCGCCGTCGTAGTCGTAGGCGGGCGAGAAGGCCTGCTCGTAACCGCCCGCGTTCTGGGGGAGGCTGCCCGGCGGGTCGGCGTGGGCGGCGGAGGCGGTGCCCAGCACGAGGATGCCTGCGGCGGCGAGGATGGTGGCGGTGCAGCCGACTTTTCGGTTGCGTACGGGAACTGAGTCGGCCGGGGGCATCTTCCTACGGACCTTGCGGGGGAAATCCGACATCGACGGGCTTCGCATGACTTATATCGCTCCTGACTCAGCAGCACGTCACGACAGGTGTGACTCCCGCAAGAATTGCCCGGGTCATGACAGAAGGAAACGGAAGACCGCGCCTCATCTGACCGGCACCATCCGGCAGTCACCCACCCAGCAAACGATCAAGAAGCAAAGATAACGTGGGGGAACAGGCAGCCGCAGAGCGGAAGAAGACTCGACATAAAGCTTCACGGAGGACCTATGGCGTGGGACGAGTGGGAGCAGGCCAAGGCGAGGGCGCAGCAGGGCACAGCCATGCAGCTGAACGAGGTCGCTCCCGAGCGCAGCGGTGGTGGTGACGGAGACATGGTCGTGCACGACAACGTGCTCGGTGCGCTGGGAAACGCGGCCCACAGCCTGCGACAGCACTTCTCCACCGCGTCCGACCACGCCCGGCAGAACACCTTCGACGCGTCCATCCAGCTGTTCAACGACGGGCTGGACATGGGTTCGGCTCTCACCGAACTCCACGACGCCTGGAACACGAAGGCGGGAACGCTCAAGGAGGCATGCGCGCACATCTCCAACCACCTCGACTACTCCCGCGCCCAGCACGCGAAGGACGCGGTCAAGATCGCGACGGACATGCGCACGGTCGGCGGGGACGAACTGTCCGTGTCGCGCATCCACGACTACTACAAGTAGCCAGAACCCAGGGCCGACAACGCCGTGGTGTCCCACACCCGGTCCGTGGTGATGGCCCCGTGCCCGAAGGCCGGGAGGAACTACATCCTCGACCTGGAGCTGCCGAACACCGAGGGCGACCACAGCGACGACATCGAGCGGTTCGTCCGGTCGTACCTGCCGACCGGGCTCGCCGCCACGGGCTGCTGAGCGGGGAGGGGGTGGAAGGCAAAGCCCCCGGCCCCTCCCCCTCCATCAGTTCGGCAGCACCGGCAGCAGCTCCGGCAGATGACCGTCCGACGCCGTGGCCGCCGCGACGCGTTCGGCGGGGACCTCGCCGTAGAGCGTCGTACGGGGACGGGACGGGCGGCCCGCCAGGTCGGCGATGGCCTTCAGGTCCTGGATGGAGCGGTACGAGCCGTAACTCGACCCCGCCATGCGGGAGATGGTCTCCTCCATCAGCGTGCCGCCCAGGTCGTTCGCGCCCGAGCGGAGCATCTCCGCCGCCCCCTCCGTGCCGAGCTTCACCCAGCTCGTCTGGATGTTGGTGATGTGCGGGTGGAGGAGAAGCCGCGCCATCGCCGTCACCGCCCGGTTGTCCCGGTCCGTCGGGCCCGGGCGGGCGATGCCGGCCAGATAGACCGGGGCGTTGGTGTGGATGAAGGGGAGGGTGACGAACTCCGTCAAGCCGCCCGTCTCCTGCTGGAGTTGAGCCAGCGTGCGGAAATGGCCGAGCCAGTGGCGGGGCTGGTCGACGTGCCCGTACATCATCGTCGAGGACGACCGCAGCCCCACCTCGTGCGCCGTCCTGATGACCTCCAGCCAGGTGGCCGTGGGCAGTTTGCCCTTGGTGAGGACCCAGCGGACCTCGTCGTCCAGGATCTCCGCCGCCGTACCGGGGATCGAGTCGAGTCCCGCTTCCTTGGCAGCCGTCAGCCAGTCGCGGATCGACATCCCGGTGCGCGTCGCCCCGTTGACGACCTCCATCGGCGAGAACGCGTGCACGTGCATGCCGGGGACGCGCTCCTTCACCGCCCGCGCGATGTCGAAGTACGCCGTGCCGGGCAGGTCCGGGTGGATCCCGCCCTGCATGCAGACCTCGACCGCGCCGACGTCCCACGCCTGCGCCGCCCGGTCCGCGACCTGGTCCAGGGAGAGCGTGTACGCGTCGGCGTCGGTGCGGCGCTGGGCGAAGGCGCAGAAACGGCAGCCGGTGTAGCAGACGTTGGTGAAGTTGATGTTCCGCGTGACGATGTACGTGACGTCGTCGCCGACCACGTCCCGGCGCAGCGCGTCCGCGATCCGGCACAGCTCGTCCAGTGCCGGGCCGTCCGCGTGGAGCAGGGCGAGGGCCTGGCCGTCGGTGAGCTTCGTCGGGTCGTCGGCGGCCTGGCTCAGCGCCTGGCGTACGTCGACGTCGATGCGGGACGGGACCATCCCGGGGGCCGCCGCCTCGCGGAGCGCCTCCCAGTCCCCGTACACCTCGTCGAAGTCGTCGCGGCGGTCGCCCGTGCGGCCCTCGGTGTCGATGGTGGCGTGCAGATCGGTACGGCCGGAGGAGGTGAACCCCTCGTCGGGCTCCTGCCAGGGCAGTCCGGCCGGAATCGCACCCTCGCGGGCGAGGCCCGTCTCCGGGTCGGCGAGCGCACGGACGTGCGGGAGGAGCCGGGGGTCGAGCCAGGGCTCGCCGCGCTGGATGAACTCGGGGTAGATGGTCAGGCGTTCGCGGAGCGTGAAGCCCGACTCGGCGGTACGCGCGGCCAGTTCGTCGATGTGCGGCCAGGGGCGCTCGGGGTTGACGTGGTCGGGGGTCAGCGGCGAGACCCCGCCCCAGTCGTCGATGCCCGCGCCGATGAGCAGCGCGTACTCCGCGTCCACCAGGTTCGGCGGGGCCTGGATCCGGGCGGACGGGCCGAGGATGTGCCGGGCCACCGCGATGGCGGCGGCCAGCTCCTCCAGCTCCGCGTCGGGCATCCCGCGCATCGCCGTGTCCGGCTTGGCGCGGAAGTTCTGCACGATGACTTCCTGGATGCCGTGGTAGGCGCGGGCCGTCTTCCGCAGCTCGAAGAGGGAGTCGGCGCGCTCCTCGTACGACTCGCCGATCCCGATCAGGATGCCGGTGGTGAAGGGGACGTTGGAGCGCCCCGCGTCCTCCAGCACCCGCAGCCGTACGGCCGGCTCCTTGTCCGGGGAGCCGTGGTGGGGGCCGCCCGGCTCGGACCACAGGCGGGTCGCCGTCGTCTCCAGCATCATCCCCATCGACGGGGCCACCGGCTTCAGCCGCTGGAGGTCGGTCCAGGTCATGACGCCCGGGTTGAGGTGGGGCAGCAGGCCCGTCTCCTCCAGGACCCGGATCGCCATGGCGCGTACGTACGCGAGGGTGTCGTCGTACCCCTCCGCCTCCAGCCACTCCCGCGCCTCCGGCCACCGGTCCTCGGGGCGGTCGCCGAGCGTGAACAGGGCTTCCTTGCAGCCCATCGCCGCGCCCTCGCGGGCGATCTTCAGCACCTCGTCGGGGGACAGGAACATCCCGTGGCCCGCGCGGCGCAGCTTTCCGGGGACGGTGACGAAGGTGCAGTAGTGGCACCGGTCGCGGCAGAGGCGGGTGAGCGGGATGAAGACCTTGCGGGAGTACGTGATCACGCCCGGCCGGCCCGCCGCCTCCAGGCCCGCGTTCCGGACGCGGGCGGCGGACGCGGCCAGATCCTTCAGGTCGTCGCCGCGCGCCTGGAGCAGGACGGCGGCCTCGGTCACATCGAGGGCGACACCGTCGCGGGCACGTTTGAGCGCGCGCCGCATGGCGTTGGAGGTGGGACGTCCGCTCTGAGGATCGGGATCGGGATCGGTCATGAACCGAGCATACGAGCGAGGCGCGGGTACCGGACCAGGGCCCGGGACCTGTATGTGCAGGCCGTGGGGTGCTCCAGGTCACTCGTGCGGGCCGACTCACCCGGATGATGCCCCGTCGGCGGCGTCCTCGCGCCTAGTGTCGGAACGGTGATGGAAACGATCGTCCTCGACATCGGCGAAACCCTCGTACGCGACGACCGGTACTGGGCGTCCTGGGCCGACTGGCTCGGCGTACCGCCGCACACGCTCGGCGCCTTGGTGGGTGCGGCCGTCGCCCAGGGCCGCGAGGCCACGGACGCGCTGCGGATCCTGCGGCCCGACATGGACGTCGAGGAGGCCTACCGCGCGCGGGCCGCCGCCGGGCGCGGCGAACACCTCGACGAGTCGGACCTCTACCAGGACGTCCGGCCGGCACTGGGCGAGCTGCGGGCCGCGGGCGTGCGGGTCGTGGTGGCGGGGAACGGCACGGTCCGGGCCGGGGAGCTGCTGCGGGCGCTGGACCTGCCCGCCGACCTGGTGGTCACCTCGGACGAGTGGGGCGTACGGAAGCCCGACCCGGAGTTCTTCGCGCGGGTGGCCGAGGCGTCGGGCGCGGCCCCGGAGGCGACGCTGTACGTGGGCGACCACCCGGCCGACGATCTGTTCCCGGCCGCCGCGGCGGGGATGCGGACGGCGCATCTGCGGCGGGGGCCGTACGGGCACTGGTGGGCGGACCACCCGGACGTGGTGGAGACGGCGGACTTCCGTATCGACGCGTTGACGGAGCTGGTGGGGCTGGTGGGGTCGCCGGACCCGGGCGGGACGGCGGCTCCGGACGCGTCGGCGGACGAGGAGCCGAAGGTGGTGCGCCGGGGCGCGTTGAGGTCGGTGCGCTGACCGCATCCGCCGGTCCGGGGTGGCTCCTTCCAGCCCGTCCGGCGTTTGAGGACGGAGCCCTTGTCTCGGAGGGCGTGAGGACAGACAGGGACCTGGGGCTCGGGACCCCGTAGCGTCACCCGGAACCGCCTGCACGGTTCCGTCCTCAAACGCCGGACGGGCTGAGGGGGTCACCCGCACAGGCGCGGTCGGCCCACGCCGGCCGGGCTGGGGTGGGCACCCGGCCCAGGTGGGGCGGACGCCCGGAACGGCTGAGAAGCCCCCAAGACACCCCCTAGTCCCCCAGCACCGCCTGCATCACGCTCTTCGCGATCGGGGCGCCCAGGCGGCCGCCCGAGATGTCCGAGCGGGAGATGTCCATGTCCGTCGGGTCGATGAACACGGCGACCGCGACCGAGCGGCCGTCGTCCTTCTTGCCGTAGCTGACGAACCAGCCGTACGGGACCTCGTCCTGGACGTTCACGCCGCGCTGGGCGGTGCCCGTCTTGCCGCCGACCGTCACACCGTCGATCAGGGCGCGCTGGGCGCTGCCCTCCTTCGCGGTGTGCTCCATCATCTCCTGGACCTTCTTCGCCGTCTCCGGCGAGACGGCCTGGCTCATCTCCGTGGGCTCGTTCTTCTCCAGCGTGGAGAGGTCCGGGCCGCGCAGCTCGTCGACGATGAAGGGCTGCATGAGCTTGCCGTCGTTGGCGAGGGCCGCCGTGACCATCGCCATCTGCATCGGGGTGCTGGTCAGGCTGCCCTGGCCCATGCCGGTGAGGGCCGTGCCGGGCTTGTCGAGCTTCGGCGGGTAGAGGCTCTTCGTGGCGAGCATGTCGCCGAACTCCTCCGCGTACACGTCCTCGTTGAAGCCGAACTTCTCCGCCGTCTCCCGCATCCGGTCCTCGCCCAGTTCGGCGGCCGCGTCGAGGAAGACGTTGTTGCAGGAGTACTGCATGGCGGTCTTCATCGACGCCTTGCTGCACACGGCGTCGCCCGCCTCGCTGCCGATCTTGTTGGTCGAGAGCGGCAGGGGGTACGGCGAGACCGCGTCCGTCTTCGCGTCCACATCGGTGACCACACCGTGCTCCAGCGCCGCCGCGGCCGTGAGGATCTTGAAGGTGGAGCCGGGCGGGTAGGTCTCGCGCAGCGGGCGGTTGGCCAGCGGCTTGGCCTTCTTCTTCTCCAGCGCGGTGAAGCGGTCGCTCTCCTTGAACGAGATACCGGCGAAGACCTCTGGGTCGTACGAGGGCGTCGAGACCAGGGCCAGCACCTTGCCGGTGCTCGGGTCCAGGGCGACGACCGCACCCCGGGCGCCCAGGTCGGTCAGCCCCTTGTAGCCGGCCTTCTGCGCCTTGGCGTCGATCGTGGTGATCACGTCGCCGCCGCGCCGGGGCTGGCCGGTCAGGACGTCCTTGGCGTGCCGGAAGGCGAAGCGGTCGTCCTGGCCGCTGAGGACGCTGTCGTAGGTCCGCTCCAGCAGTGAGGTGCCCCGGGACTGGGAGGCGTACCCGGTGACGGGGGCGTACATCGCCCCGTCCTTGTTGGTCCGGCGGAACGCGTAGTCCCGGCTGTCGGTCTCCTTCGAGCCGGTGATCGCCTTGCCGCCGACGATGATGTCGCCGCGCGGGGTGGAGAACCGCTCGAACCGCACCCGGGCGTTGTGCTCGTTCTGGGCCAGCTCCTGGCGGTCGACGTGCTGGAGCCAGTTCGCCCGCAGCAGCAGGGCCAGCACCAGCAGCCCGCAGAAGATGGCTATGTGCCGCAACGGCCTGTTCATTCCACTCCCCACCCGGGCGGGCCTGTGGCCCGCGTATAGCGATCCCCGATGAATAAGGATGCCCTGTACGCGGGCCCGGTTGCACCGGCGGCCCCGGAGGGCCCCTTCTCACAGGTACGCGGCGTACGCGTCCAGGGTCCGCAGCACCTCCGCTTCGTCCGCCGGGGGCAGCTGGAGCACGACCTCCTCGATGCCCAGCTCCGCGTAGTGGGCGAGCTTCCCGGGGCTCGGCTGGACCGCGTACGGCACCACCTGGAGGCCCTTCGGATCGCGCCCGGCCTCCTCCCAGGCCGCCCGCAGCTTCGGCAGGGACTCGGTGAGACCCCCGCCGCCGATGGGCAGCCAGCCGTCCGCGTACTCTGCGATGTGCGCGAACAGCTTCGGGCCCGCCCCGCCGCCGATCAGGGTGCGCGGGCCGTTGACCGGGCCGCGCGGCCGCTGGAAGGGCTTCGGGTGCGCCTCGCTGGCCTGCACCGACCCGAACGCGCCCGTGTACCCGGTCGGCTCGTCCGCCCACAGGGCCCGCATCAGGGCCATCCGGTCCCGGACCCGGTCCCGGCGCGTCGGCCACTCCACCCCGTGGTCGGCGGCCTCCTCGACGTTCCAGCCGTAGCCGACGCCGAGCGTGAACCGGCCGCCGGAGAGGTGGTCCAGGGTGGCCGCCTGCTTGGCCAGGTCGATCGGGTCGTGCTGGGCGACCAGCGTGATGCCGGTGCCCAGGGTGAGGCGCTCGGTGACGGCGGCGGCCTGGCCGAGGGCGACGAACGGGTCCAGCGTCCGGCCGTACTCGCGGGGCAGCTCACCGCCCATCGGGTACGGCGTGCGGCGGCTGACCGGAATGTGCGTGTGCTCGGGCAGATACAGCCCGCCGAACCCCCGCTGCTCCAGCTCGCGGGCGAGCCTGACCGGGGTCACCGTCTCGTCGGTGAGGAAGATCGTGGTGGAAATCCGCATCGAAGCCACCTCCGTGGTCGTCGTCGTTCCGTACGTCGTCTTGTACGCCGTCCCGTTACGCCGTCTTGTTACGCCGTCCTTCTGTACGTCGTCCTTGCGAAGCGCCAACGTAAGCCGTATGTCGGCGAAATCCGAGACCGTGACGGCCATGAACACCGCCATGAACACCGCCGTGAACCGGCGCGGCCTCCTCGCCGCGACCGCCGCCACCGGCCTGACGTTGGCCCCCGTGGACTTCGCCCGAGCCGAGGACCGCCCCGGGCCGGGCTCCGACGGCCCCCACCGCACCCGGACCGTGCGCGGGACCCTGCCCGTCGGATCGCCCGACTATGTGTACCTCCCGGTCGAAGTCCCGCGCGGCGTGGCCGAGTTCGCCGTCTCCTACACGTACGGCAAACCACCCGTCCCGCCGGGCGTCCAGGGCAACGCGCTCGACATCGGCCTCTTCGACGAACGCGGTACGGCCCTGGGCGGGCGCGGCTTCCGGGGCTGGTCCGGCGGGGCGCGCACCGGGTTCTTCGTCCGGTCCGACGCCGCGACCCCCGGCTATCTCCCCGGCCCGGTACGTCCCGGCACCTGGCACATCGCCCTGGCCCCCTACACCGTGGCCCCCGAGGGCCTCCCGTACGAGGTGACCGTCACCCTCCGCTTCGGGGATGCGGCCCCGACCCCCGAGCCTGTCTACCCGCCCGAGCGGGGCAGGGGGCGCGGCCGGGCCTGGTACCGGGGCGACTGCCACGTCCACTCCGTCCACTCCGACGGGCGGCGCACCCCGGCCGAGGTCGCCGCCGCCGCGCGGGCCGCCGGGCTCGACTTCATCAACAGCAGCGAGCACAACACCACCTCCGCGCACACCGCGTGGGAGGGGCTGTGGGGCGACGACCTGCTGATCCTGACCGGTGAGGAGATCACCACCCGCAACGGGCACGTGCTGGCCGTCGGCACCGACCCGGGCGTCTTCGTCGACTGGCGCTACCGGGCCCGCGAGAACCGCTTCGGCCGGTACGCGCACCAGGTGCGCCGGGCCGGCGGGCTCGTCGTGCCCGCCCATCCGCACGCCACCTGCATCGGCTGCAACTGGAAGTTCGGCCTCGCCGAGGCGGACGCGGTCGAGGTGTGGAACGGGCCCTGGACCCCGGACGACGAGGTCGCCCTCGCCGAGTGGGACAACGCGTTGGTGGCCTCCGTACAGAACGCGGACGTACGGAACACGGACGTACGGAACACGGACGACGGGCGGACGCGCTGGCTTCCCGCGATGGGCAACAGCGACGCCCACCGCGAGCCGGACCGGCTGGGCCACCCGCAGACCGTCGTCCTGGCCGAGTCGCTGTCCCGGCGGGCGATCCTCGCCGGCATCCGGGCGGGCCGCTCCTACCTCGCCGAGTCCGCCGCCCTGACCCTCTCCTTCGCCGCGACGGACGGGCGGGGCGGGCACGCGGGCATCGGCGAGCGGCTGCGGGCGGCGGCCGACGCCCCCGTGACCGTACGGCTGGAGGTGTCGGGTGCGGCCGCCGACTGCACGGTGCGCCTGGTCACCGACCAGGGGGTCCTGCTGACCACCTTGCTGCCCGCGACGGGCGCGGGCGTGGTGGAGTGGCGTACGACCCCCGCCCACGCCGCGTACGTACGCGCCGAGGTCCGGCACCCGCCGGCCGTTCCCGGGCTGCCGGGCGCGTTCGCGGCGCTCACCAATCCGGTCTTCCTCGACGTGGCGGCCGGTGCGGGGGGCTGAGCAGCGGGACCGGTACGGCGGGCCGGGAAGCGGGAAGGGACGAAGCACGCGCGGCGGAGAGGCCGGGCGGAGAGGAGCGGGCATGGGACCGGGGCTGGGGTACTTCCTGCTGCCGGCGGGCGGCGCGCTGAGCCTGACCGGGGTGGTCACCGGCAACGGCACGCTGATCAGCCTGAGCTGGATCATGTGGGTGCTGGGGATTCTGCTGATCCTGGGGAACCGGTACCGCCGCCCCGCCGATCCGCGCGCACTGGCGGTCGCGGCCGCCGCCGGGGACGCCCGGGCGGTACGGGGCCTGCGGACGCTCGCCCTGACCGCGCGGGCCGAGGGGCGGCCCGACACGGCCGAGCGGCTGCTGCGGCAGGCGGTGAAGGCCGGTGACGTGGAGTCGATGTGGGAGCTCGGCCGCCTGGTCGAGCACCGCGAGGGCCTGGCGGCGGCGGAGCCGTGGTTCCGGATGGCGGCGGAGCGCGGGCACGCGGTGGCCAAGCGGCTGTTCCGGCCGGGCGGCGCCCTGCACCCGGACGGGGCGGACCCGGCGCCGTGACGCCGGGCGGGCACAGCGCCGTCGGCCGGGCGGGTCCCCCGTCTCGCAGGACCCGGCCCGCTCCGCCCCGCGCGAGCGGTTTCCGTTACGCCAGCCCCAGCGCCGCCCTCGTCAGGAACGCGAGCCGGGCCGTCTTCTCCGGCTTCCGGATCTCCGGGCCCAGCTCGAACCCGACCCGGACCATCCGCGCGAGGGCCTTCTCGTTGCGGGCGTCGGGCTCCACGACGACCCGCACGTGGGCCGGGTCGCTGAAGACGTAGGCGATGAACGCGGTGAGCAGGGCCTCCGTGTACCCCTTCACCGCTACCTCGCCCTCGGCGGGTGCGATCAGCAGGTGGATGCCGAAGTCCCCGGGCCGGACGTCGTAGCACTCGCCGACCGGGTCGGCGTCCGGCTCGTATGTCTGGAAGAGCGCGGCGGGAACCCCGTCGCGCAGGGCGAGGTAGGCGTGGTGCGTCGGGAGCGAGTCGACGAACTCGTAGATCTCCCGGACCTGTTCACGGGTGTGGTCGGCCATGCCCCAGAAGCGGGCCCGCTCCTCGGTGACCCAGCCGTGCAGCAGTTCGGCGTCGGCCGCCGGGTCGACCGGGACGAGACGGACGGTGCCGAAGCCCTCGACCTTCTGCTCGTGGACGGCCGGGCGGAGGGCGGGCGCGACGGGCTCGGGGCCTGCGGTCATGGCGGGGTTCTCCTCGGGGCGGTGCGACGTGCGGCGGTGCGTCGTGCGGTGGGGCGTCGTGCGGTGCAGCAGGTTCCAGTCCGTGACGACCGGGGCGAGCGCGCCCCGCGCCCACAGGGGCGTCTGGTCGCGGTGGTGTGCGGATCCGGGGACTCCGGACGCGCCGAAGGGGACCGCCCACCGGCTGCCCTCGCGGCGGGCCAGGTCCCAGACGTAGCGGGCGGCCGGGCCCCGGGCGAACAGGTCGGTGACGCCGGGGACGCTGGAGGTGGACAGCACGCAGTCGTGGTCGCCGGCGGCCCCCGGCCGGATCGCCTGCGCGTCGACGCCGTCGGGTGCGAGGTCCGGCAGGGCCTGCCAGGGGGAGAGCCGGTGCAGCTCGCCCCACGGGGCGGGCGGGGTCTCCTCGGCCGCCGCCGCGACGGCCTCGGCCGAGGCCGCGACGAGCGCCAACCGGTCCTCGTACGACAGGAGTCCGACGGTGAGCAGGCTCTCCAGGGCGTAGCCGATCCGGGGGACGGCGGCGAGCCAGGGGCGGAAGAGGGCAGGGTAGGCGGCCGAGCGCCAGGGGTCGTCCGCGCCGGTGACGCCCTTGAGCGCGGGGTGGGCGGGCAGCCGGTGGACGACGTCGGTGCGCAGGCGGGCGTACAGGGTCGCGTCGGTGCTGTCCGCGTCCATGTGGCGGTCCCAGCGCAGCAGCCGGTCCCGGAGGCGTTCGGCGGCGGGGCCGAGTCCGGGGGCCCAGGCCAGCAGGGACAGCAGCGGGCGGGAGGAGGCGAGGAGGGTGTCGGTGTGGACGGCGGCCTGGGCGTCGGGGGTCCAGTCGGTGTCCGCGCCGAGCAACTCCCTTATCCGGCGGGCCCGGTGCTGGGGTGCGAACTCGACGCCGAGCGGGGCGGCGAGGCCGCGCTCGTTGGCCATCACCGCGATCCCGGCGGGGCCGTCGACCTCGGTACGGGGCAGCGGGACGGTCTCGCCCTCGCGCCAGGCGTACGCCGGGTCCTCGGCGGGAACGACCCGCAGCCGGTTGGCGTACGGGCGCACCGGGACGTGTCCGGCGACCCGGTGCAGGGTGGACCCGGCGGTGTCGGCGGCGAGCACCACGTTGACGGGTTCGACCCAGCGGTCGAGTGCGGTGTCGACCTCGGCGACCGTACGGGCCCGGAGCAGCGCGGGCAGCGCGTCGAAGCCGAGATCGCCGGTGACGCGGGGCGGGTAGCGGAGGCTGACGAAGTCTCCGTCGGCGGCCGGGGCCACGTCGGCTGCCTCCTTCCCGGCCACGTCGGCCGCCTCGTCCCCGGCCCCGGGGTCGCCGCCGATGATCACCGGCCCCCGGTCCGTCTCGATCACCTCGACCTGCTCCGGGGCCGCCCCCGCCACCTCGATCGTCTCGGTGTGCGCCTGGACCCGGTACCAGCCGTCCGAGCCGAGGGCCTCCACTCCGCCGTCCGGAGTGCGGCGCAACCGCTCCCGGTAGAGGTCCTGGTAGTCGGCCATGGCGTTGGTGATCGCCCAGGCGACGTGGCCGGTGTGCCCGAAGTGGGCGATGCCGGGGATGCCGGGGACCGCGAGGCCGACGACGTCGAACTCGGGGCAGGCCAGCCGGATCTGCTGGTAGACGCCGGGGTCCTCGATGAAGCGGTGCGGGTCGCCCGCGAGGAGCGGGGCTCCGGTGGCGGTGCGGGCGCCGGTGAGCAGCCAGCCGTTGCTGCCCGCCGTACCGGGGCCGTCGGTGGCGAAGAGGGTCATCCGGTCCTCGCCGAGCCGGCGGGCCACCTCTTCGCGCCAGAGTTTGGTCGGGAACCCCGCGAACAGGATGTGGGTGGAGAGCCAGACGCCGAGCGGGGTCCAGGGCTCCCAGCGGCCGGGCGCGAGGCCCACGGCGGCGAACTCGGGGGCTCGCTCGGCCCCTTCGGCGAGGCCCTCGTTGACGCCGTCGACGTACTCCGTCACCCAGGTGGCGGTCTCCGGTGCGAGGCGGTCGAAGCAGCGGCGGGCGGTGTCGGCGATCCGGGCCCGCCGGACGAACCGGTCCCAGTCGACGGCTTCCGCGCCCAGGTGGGAGGCGCTGGTGCCGAACACCCGGTGCCGTTCGGTCTCCAGCTGCCAGGCCCGGTCGAGGGCGGTGGCATGGCCCTGGGCGCGGGCCAGTGCGAGGGCGTCGGCGGCCCGCAGGTGGGGTATCCCCCAGTCGTCCCGGAAGAGTTCGTAGTCCTCGGAGCCCTCCCCCGCCCCCCGGCCCCGTGTCTCGCCGGGCTTCTCGCCCCGACCCCCGCCCCGACCCCCGCCCGGGCCCTCGGCCGGTCTCGCTCCAGGTCTCTCGCGGTCGACGTCAGCGGTCATCGCTCTGCCCATCCCCTGCTCCCGGTGGTTTTCAGCCACTCCCCAATCCCTGAGATTTAGGTTAGCCTAACCTAAAGAGACCCTTGGGGCAGTGGGCCGGGGCGGCAGGAGAGGGCGGGGAGCACCGTGGGGCATGGCTGGGAAGGCGTCGTTCTCAAACTGTTCCGGGGACGGGATTTCACGTTCACCGTGACCGGCGCCGAGCAGGTCACCGAACGGTTCCGCCGGGTGCATCTGACCGACGGCGGGCTGCTCGCCGCGACCGGCGGGGCGCACCCCACGATGTGGGTGCGACTCTGGTTCGAGAAGGACGGCAAACCGCATCAGCGCGCCTTCACCCTGGTCGACCCGGACCCCGAGGCCGGGACCTTCAGTCTGGAATTCGCCCTCCATGAGGGCTCCGCCTGCGACTGGGCGAAAGCGGCCGAGCCCGGCGACACGATCGACGCGACGCTTCAGGGCACCGGTTTCACGCTGTCCGACCCGGCGCCGAAGCGGCTCTTCGTGATCGGTGACGCGGCGGCGCTGCCCGCGGTCAACTCCCTGCTGGACGCGATCCCGTCGACCCCGGCGACGATCTGGTTCGAGACCGCGCACGACGAGGACCGGAAACTCCCGTTCCGCCTCGACGAGGCCCACCACACCCTGCACCACGTGGAGCGCCGCGAGGCGGGCGCGCACCTGGTCGCCGAGGTGAAGGCGGCCCTGCCGGAACTGCTGGGCGCCGACCACGCGGACGCGTACGTCTGGGTCGCCTGCGACACGTCGACGACCCGGACCCTGTCGGCGTACCTCCGCAAGGAGCTGGGCCTGCCCAAGGACCGGGTGAACGCGCTGGGTTACTGGCGGCCGTAAGCGCGAGAAGGACACGACGGAGGGCCCCGGCGAGAGCGAGCTCGCCGGGGCCCTTACGCGCCCGTGGACCGCAGCGACCTGCGCAGCAGCACCCCGCCGATCCCCACCAGGCCCGGGAAGCCGCTCTTCGGCATGGCGACCGTGCCCACCGCGCCGACGGCGGCCAGGACGGCGCCCGCCGCGCGCTGGGCCGGCAGGTCCCCGTGCTTCTCCTCAGTCCTGGACCACCAGCGCCGGCGTCTCCTTCGTCAGCACCTCGCCCCGGAAGAACGCCGGGCTGCGGCGCTCCATCGCGACCATCAGGACCACGCCGAGGAGCAGCAGCCCCACCCCGATGACGAACACCGAGCCGACGCCGAACACCGAGGAGCCGGAGCCGTACGCCGGGTCCCACATGTCGTAGAGGGTCTTGGCGAAGACGGCGGCGAGCAGGATGCCGCCGAGCAGCGGGAAGAGGCCCTTGAAGACCAGGTCCCGGGCGGAGCGGGTCAGTTCGGCCCGGAAGTACCCGGCGCAGGCGAAGGCGGTCAGCGCGTAGTAGAAGCAGATCATGAGGCCGAGCGCGTAGATGGTGTCGACCAGGACGTGCTCGCTGACCAGGGTCATCACGGTGTAGAAGACGCCGGTGCCGATGCCCGCCGTGACCGTCGCCCGGCCGGGTGTCTTGAAGCGGGGGTGGACCTTGGCGTACGAGGCCGGCATCGCCTCGTACGCGGACATCGCGAGCACCGTGCGGGCGACCGGGATGAACGTGGTCTGGAGGCTGGCGGCGGCCGAGGCGAGGACCGCGAGGAAGAGCAGGATGCCGAGGCCGGGGCCCATCACGGGTCCGGCGAGGGCGGCGAAGACGTTGTCGGAGGTGTCCGGGTTGGCGAGGCCGAGCCCGGACTCGCCGGAGCCGACGGCCATCTGCGCGGCGATGCCGGTGGCGAGGTAGGAGCCGACCAGGACGACCATCGCGATGAGGGCCGCGCGGCCGGGGGTCTTCTCGCTGCCGGTGGTCTCCTCGTTGGCGGTCAGACAGGCGTCCCAGCCCCAGAACATGAAGATGGAGAGGGAGAGGCCGGCCGTGAAGGCGGCGAAGGACTGGACGGCGAAGGGGTTCAGCCAGGACCAGGAGAAGTCGAGCGAGGACGCGAAGTCCGGGCCGCCGCTGCCGGCCTTGCTGAGAGCCATCGTCACGAACAGGGCCAGGACGACCAACTGGAGCCCGACCAGGGCGTACTGGATGCCCTTGGTGGCGGTCATGCCCCGGTAGCTGATCGCGGTGGCGACGGCGATGAGGGCGAGGCAGGTGATGATGTGGACGGGCTTGCTGTCGTCCAGGGCGGCGACCGAGGCGCTGTTGGTGATCTCGCCCGCCAGCAGCCAGAAGTACGAGGTGGCGACGCCCGCCAGGTTGGACAGCACGATGATCGTGGCGATGACGAGGCCCCAGCCGCACATCCAGCCGACGCGCGGACCGAACGCCTTCACCGTCCAGGTGAAGGAGGTGCCGCAGTCCGGCATCGCCTTGTTCAGCTCGCGGTAGGCGAACGCCACCAGCAGCATCGGCAGGAACCCGGCCAGGAAGACGGCGGGCATCTGCACGCCGACCTCTCCGGCGGTGGAGCCGAGGGTGGAGGTCAGGCAGTAGACGGGCGCGACGGTGGAGACACCGATGACCGCGCTGCCCATGAGGCCGACGGAGTTCCCGCCGAGCCCTTTTCCGCGTACGCCGCCGCTGCCCGTGCCGCCGTCGGCCGGGGCGCTTCCCCGTACCGTGTCTCCGGCCCGTGGCCGCGCGTCCAGCTGAGTCATGAGAAGGACGCTATGCGCTGCGATATCCACATCCGGAGCGTGAGACTCCAACGTCTCACCCTTGGATGTAGCAGCCAACCACCCGTGAACACTTCATCAATTCAAGGTCACATTCACGTGAAGCCTTGCAATGCATGCCACTCGACCGAGCGTGACGACGTACGGTAACCGTAGCCCCGTCCGTTTTGTGTAGGTTCAAAATTTTCCCACGCCGTTCCGCGCCCGCTGCGCCGCAGGTTCATCCGGGCCACACGATCGCCTGTGTCTCGCTGTAGGCGTGCAGCGCGTACGAGCCCACGTCCCGCCCCACCCCGCTCTTCCTGAACCCGCCGAACGGGGCCTCCATGTTCCGCCCGACCGTGTTGACGCCGACCCCGCCCGCGCGCAGCCGCCGGGCGATACGGAAGGCGCGGGCGACATCGCCGGACCAGACGTAGTCGATGAGGCCGTAGTCGCTGTCGTTGGCCAGCGCGACGCCCTCCTCCTCGTCATCGAAGGGGACGACCACGACGACCGGCCCGAAGATCTCCTCGCGGACGACCCGCATGTCGGGAGTGCAGTCGGCCAGCAGGGTGGGCGCCACGTAGAAGCCCCGGTCCAAATGGCCGGGCCGGGCGCCGCCCGTGACGACCCGCGCGCCCTCCTTCCGGCCCAGCTCCACGTACGCCTCGACGCGGTCGCGGTGGGCGGCGGAGATGACCGGGCCGACGACCGTGGCCCGGTCGGCGGGGTCCCCGACGGTGAGCGCGTTCGCGTATGCGGCGAGCGCGCCGATCAGCTCGTCGTACCGGGACCGGTGGACGAGGACGCGGGTCGGAGCCGTACAGATCTGTCCGCTGTAGAAGGAGAAGGTGGTCCCGATCCCCGCGACGGCGGAGCCCAGGTCCGCGTCCTCCAGCACCAGCGCGGCCCCCTTCCCGCCCAGCTCCATCAGCTGCCGTTTCATCCCGCGCCCGCACACCTCCGCGATGCGCTGCCCGACGGCGGTGGACCCGGTGAAGCTGACCATGTCGATGTCCGGCGAGTCGACGGCGGCCTCACCGGCTTCCGCGCCCGACCCGGTCACGACGTTGACCACGCCCGGCGGAACGCCCGCCTCCGCGAGGGCGGCGGCCATCCGGTGGACGGAGAGCGGGTCCTGCGGGGCGGGCTTCACGACGACCGTGTTGCCCATCGCGAGCGCGGGCGCGATCTTGCCCGCCGGGTTGGCCCAGGGGTTGTTGTACGAGGTGATGCAGGTGACCACGCCGACCGGCTGGCGGACGGCCAGCGCCCCGAAGACCCCGGCCTTCCCCATCGGCCCGGCCTCGTTGACCTGCGGCGCGACGGCCTCCTCGACCGGCTCCAGCGCGCCCCGCGCGTACCGCCGGAAGCGGGCGATGCCCACCCCCACCTGCATGCCCCGGGCGGTGGAGGCGGTGGCTCCGCTCTCCCGCCGGGCGATCTCGGCGTGGGCCAGGAAGTCGCGCTGGACGAGGTCGGCGGCCCGGTCCAGGATCGCGGCGCGCTCCTCGGGCCGGGTCCGCGACCAGGCCGGGAAGGCCGCCTTCGCCGCCGCTGCCGCCTCGTACACCTGGGCGCGGCTCGCCTCGGGGGCGAGGCCGACGACCTCCTCGGTGGCGGGGTCGACGACCTCGTAGTGCCCGCCGGCGGGCTCGACCCACTCACCGCCGATGAACAGCCGCTCCGGTGCGGGGCTCACGCGGTACTCACCGTCCGGGTGTCGCGGCCCGAGCGCAGCACCGTCCCCGGCACGGCCCCCGTCACCTTGTCGTCCCGCAGGGTCTCGACCCCGTTGACGCGTACGGAGACGATCCCGATGGCCTTGGAGTCCAGGCGCGGGCTGTCCCCGGGCAGGTCGTGGACGAGGGTGGCGGGTCCGGCGTCGATCCGCTCGGGGTCGAAGAGGACGAGGTCGGCGTGGAAGCCCTCCTCGATCCGGCCGCGCTCGCGCAGCCCGAAGAGCCGGGCGGGGTCGTCGGTGAGCATCTTGACGGCGGCGGTCAGCGGAACGAGCTTCCGCCCGCGCAGACAGTCGCCGAGGAAGCGGGTGGTGTACGGGGCCCCGCACATCCGGTCCAGGTGCGCGCCCGCGTCGGAGCCGCCGAGCATGACGTCCTCGTGCTCCCAGGTCCGTTGCCGCAGCGCCCAGGAGTCCGGGTCGTTGTCGGTGGGCATCGGCCACAGGACCGTACGCAGGTCGTCGGCGGCGCAGATCTCCACCAGGCAGTGGAAGGCGTCCTGGCCGCGCTCGGCCGCGATGTCGTCGACGACCCGCCCGCTGAGCCCTTCGTTGGCGGCGCTGTACGTGTCCCCGATGACGTACCGGCCGAAGTGGGCGAGGCGGCGGAAGACCCCGGCCTCCTTGCTGTCGGCGCGGCGCAGCATCTCGGCGCGGGTGGCGGGGTCCCGGAGCCGTTCGATGCGCTCGGGCACGGGGAGGGCGAGGATCTCGCCCCAGCCGGGGATGAGGTTGAGGGCGCAGAAGGTGCCGAGCGACATGTTCATCGGGGTGAGGATCGGCATGGTGAGCGCGACGATCCGCCCGCCGGCGCGGCGAGCGCGTTCGCTGGGGATCAACTGGCGCGGTACGCGTTCGGGGACGGCGGCGTCGATGGTGAGCACGTTCCAGTTGAGGGGGCGTCCGGCGGCGGCCGTCATGTCGACGAAGAGGTCGATCTCCTCGTCGGAGAACTGGTCCAGGCACCCGGCGACGATCGCCTCCAGTTGCGTCCCCTCATGCTCGCCGACCGCCCGGGAGAGGGCGAGGAGTTCCTCGGGCAGGGCGTGCCGGGAGGCGACGGGTTCGCCGTCACCGTCGGAGTGGGTGGACGACTGGGTGGTGGAGAGCCCCCAGGCTCCGGCGTCCATCGCGTCGTGGAAGAGGGCAAGCATGGCGTCCAGTTGGGCGGGGGTGGGCTGCCCGCCGACGGCGTCGGGGCCCATGACGTGCCGCCGCAGGGCGCAGTGCCCGACCATGAACCCGGCGTTGACGGCGATGCGCCCTTCGAGGGCGTCGAGGTACTCGCGGAAGGTGGACCAGGTCCAGTCGACGCCTTCCTCCAGGGCGGCGAGGGCCATCCCCTCCACCCGCGACATCATCCGCCGGGTGTAGTCGGCGTCCTCGGGCCGGTCGGGGTGCAGGGGCGCGAGGGTGAACCCGCAGTTGCCGCCCGCGACGGTAGTGACGCCGTGGTTCATGGAGGGGGTGGCGTAGGGGTCCCAGAAGAGCTGGGCGTCGTAGTGCGTGTGCGGGTCGACGAACCCGGGGGCGAGGACCAGCCCGTCGGCGTCCTCGCTGGTGACGGCCTCTTCGGTGACGGTTCCGGGCTCGGCGATGACGGCGATGCGGCCGCCGCGGATGCCGATGTCGGCGGTGTACGCGGGCCCGCCGGTGCCGTCCACGACGGTCGCGCGGCGGATGAGGTGGTCGAGCATGACGGTTCCCTTCTGGGGGTTCCTTCTTCGGCTCGGTCGGGACAGCCGGGGTACGCACGCTTTTGGCCGCGGTGCGTACCCCGGCTCTTCGGGGCGACGGTCCGGGAAGACGCCGCCCGGTTCCACCGGCGGGGGCTCCGCCCCCACACCCCCGCTCCTCAATCGCCGGAGGGGCTGGGTGGTCAAGCCCCTCCGGCGATTGAGGAGCGGGGTCAGGGGCAGCGCCCCGAATCAGTTCGCGGACGCCCGGAACCGCGAGGTCCGATGGACCGGATCCGTATCGATCTGCGGAATCACATGCTCCCCGATCAACCGAATCGTGTTCATCGTGTCCTCGGGACTGATCCCGATCGGCAGCCCGAAGCTCAACTGATCCGCCCCCGCCCGATCCCACCGCCGGCACTGCTTCAGCACCTCGTCCGGGTCACCGCAGATCATCAGCTCCTCCGCGATCAGCAGCTCCACGATCTCCTCGGTGTACTCCGGCAGAAGCTCCGGCCACTCCGGAATCCCCTCCGGCCGCGGGAACGTGTCGTGGTAGCGGAACAGCAGCGACTGGAGGTAGTTCAGCCCCCCGCCCACCGCGATCTCCACCGCCTTCGCGTGCGTCTCGGCACAGATGGCCGTGGACGTCACCATCACGTTGTCGTTGACGAACGCCCCCACCGGCTCCGCGTCCTTGACCGCGTTCTTGTAGGACTCGACGACCCACTCCATGTCGGAGACCTTCTGCACGCTGAAGCCCAGCACGCCGAGCCCCTTCTTCCCCGCCATCGCGTACGAGGACGGCGACCCGGCCGCGTACCACATGGCGGGGTGCGCACCCCCGTACGGCTTCGGCAGGATCTTGCGCGGCGGCAGCGACCAGTGCTTGCCCTGGAAGCCGACGTACTCGTCCTGGAGCCACATCTTGGGGAACTCGGCGATCGTCTCCTCCCACAGCTCCTTCGTGTGGTTCATGTCGGTGATGCCCGGCATGAACCCGAGGATCTCGTGGCTGCCCGCACCCCGCCCGGTGCCGAACTCGAAGCGTCCTTCGGAGAGATGGTCGAGCATCGCGACCTTCTCGGCGACCTTCACCGGGTGGTTGACGGGCGCGAGCGGGTTGAAGATGCCGGAGCCGAGATGGATGCGCTCGGTGGCGTGCGCGAGATAGCCGAGATAGACGTCGTTGGCGGAGAGGTGCGAGTACTCCTCCAGGAAGTGGTGCTCGGAGGCCCAGGCGTACTTGAAGCCGGACTTGTCCGCCTGGATGACGTACTCGGTCTCCTCGATCAGCGCCTTGTGCTCTGCCTCGGGGTCCACCTTGGCACGCGCGGCGGGCACGTACCCCTGAACAAAGAGCCCGAATTCCACGGAGGTTCACCGTCCTCAAGTTTTCCCGGCGACTTATCTGACGACCCGTCAGATAGCGATGCGACCGACTGTTCCACCACGGCCGCACCCCGTCAATACCTGACGCCCAGTCAGGCACGCTGCTTCAGAAGGGGCTGACGCCCGCCAGCCACCCCCCGTCCACGACGAACGGCTGACCGGTGATGTACGAGGAGTCCTCGCAGGTCAGGAACAGCACCAGCGCGGCGACCTCCTCCGGCCGCCCGATCCGGCCCATCGGGAGGAGCTTGCGGTAGTACGCCTCCAGGGCGGCGTGGGACGTCGCCAGGTCGGCGTCCGGGTCCAGCAGGGCCGGGTTGCTCATCGCGGTGTCGACGGCCCCCGGACAGACGGCGTTGACCCGGACCCCCTTCCCCGCCAGCTCCATGGCGGCGACCCGGGTGAGCCCCAGCACCGCGTGCTTGGTCGCGGCGTAGGCGCCGACCAGCGGCATCCCGGTCAGACCGGTGTACGAGGACGTGTTGACGATCGTGCCGCCGCCCGCGGCCTCGATCTCGGGAGCCACGGCCCGTATCCCGAGGAACGCGCCGGTCATGTTGACCCGCACCACCTGCTCGAACTCCGCCAGCGGGGTGTTGACCAGTTCGTTGAAGCGCAGGATGCCCGCGTTGTTGACCAGCCCGTCGATCTTCCCGAAGGCGTCCTTGGCGGCGGCGACAGCGGCGGCCCAGTCCTGCTCGTCGCCGACGTCCAGCCGCACGAACCGAGCGACGTCCGCCCCCAGCTCCTCCCTCAACTCCGCGGCCAACGCCTCCCCTTGCTCGACCAGTACGTCGGCGACGACGACCCGCGCCCCCTCGGCCGCGAAGAGCCGCGCCTCCTGCTCGCCCTGCCCGCGCGCCGCCCCGGTGACGAGGACGACCCGCCCGTCCAGCTTGCCCATGTCCGTCTCCTTCACGTACTTCACGTACCGAGGTGAGGGGCAACGTCCGCACCGAACGCCGCCAACTGATCGGTCAGTTCGTCCACGCTCCGGCTCCGGAAGCGCACCTGGATCTGGTGCACGCCGATCGCCGCGTACTCCCGCAGCGACTCCGCGAGCGCTTCGGGCTTCCCGGTGAGCGTGCGCCGCCCCACGGACCACCCGGGCTCACCGATGTACAGCGGCTCGGTGATCGCGCCGACGACGATCGGCGCTTCGACGCCCGCCTCCTCCCGCAGGGCGTGCAGCCGGGCGATCTGCGCGGGCAGCCGGTCCCGGGGGTCCCCCTGCGGCAGCCACCCGTCGCCGCGTACGGCGGCCCGGCGCACGGCGGCGGGCGACGAGCCGCCCACCCAGACCGGCACCCGCTCCTGTGCGGGCCGGGGCAGCTGCCCGAGCCCGCTGAACGAGAACCGCTCCCCCGCGAACTCCGGGTACTCCTCCGGCCCGAGCGCGGCCCGCAGCGCGTCGATCGACTCGTCCAGCACACTCCCGCGCCCGTCGAAGTCCGCCCCGACCGCCTCGAACTCCTCCCGTACGTGCCCGGCCCCGACCCCGAGGACCAGCCGGCCGCCGCTGAGGTGGTCGAGGGTGGCGTACTGCTTGGCGGTGATCAGCGGATGGCGCAGCCCGAGGACCGCGACATGGCTCATGAGCAGGACACGTTCGGTGACCCCGGCGAGAAAGGAGAGCGTGGCGACGGGGTCGTACCAGACGGTGCTCATGCCCGCCGCGAGCCGCCGGGGGATGGCGACATGGTCGCAGCCGGCGATGTAGGCGAAACCGCCGCGATCGGCGGCGCGGGCGATGCGGACGAGATCGGCGGGGGTCGCCGCCGCCTCCCAGGGTTCCGCGTAGATGGCACTCTGCGACTGGACCGGCAGCTGCATCCCGTACGAGAGCGGCCCGTCGGGCGTGATGGGCAGTCTGGGCGATACCGGCACGGCGGCCTTCCTTCCCCTCCGCCCCGGGGCGCTGCCGCCCCGGGTGACGGCCGCCATCGTCATACCTGACGGGTCATCAGACAAGGGGTGCGGCCCATCGGGCGCATCGGCGGCAGGCACCGATGAGTTTCACGGCCGGGGGCGGTCATGCCTGGTAGGCAGGACAGAACGAGCCGCCTGGGCGACCCCGGCGGACACGGCACGCAGAGTGAGGGATCAGCCATGACAGCGCCCACCGACGACAGCAACAGCATCGGCGTCACCGGCCTCGGGGTCATCATCGGCAGCACGGACAGCGAGTCCCTGATCTCCTGGTACCGCGCCGCACTGGAGCCGCTCGGCGCCCGCTGGGCGGAGCACCTCCTGATCGTCGGCCCCGGAGCGATCATCGGCTTCGACGAGCGGGACGACGTCGCGGACAGGGCGGCCGAGCCGGGCCGGCAGATGATCAACATCACCGTGCGGGACGTCCGGGCGGCCGAGAGGCACCTCAACACGCTCGGGGTCACGTGGGTGCGGCCGGTCGAGGAGGTCGGGGACGGCTGGTTCTTCTCCACGATCGTGGACCCGGTGGGCAACTACCTCCAGATCCTCCAGGGCCCGAAAACGCCCTGACCTTCCCCGAAATCCCCCCTAGATTGTCAAACGCATCCGAACGAGGGGGAGTTCAGCGAGCATGCCATCGACGACGTTCCGTATCGGCGGAGACCTGCCCGTAGGCCGGTTGGGCTTCGGCGCGATGCACCTGCCCACCGAGAAGCCCGAGGGCCTACCGTCGGCCGTCGCGGTGGCCCGCCGGGCGGTCGAGCTCGGCATCACCCTGATCGACACGGCCCACATGTACGGGAACGGGGCCAACGAGGAGGTCCTGGCCGAGGCGCTCCACCCGTACCCGAAGGACCTCCTGATCACCACGAAGGTCGGGGTCATCCGCTCCGCCGAGACGGGCGAGTGGGCCCTGAACGGCCGTCCGGAGTCCCTGCGCGCGGAGGTGGACCACGCCCTGCGCCGCCTCCGCGTCGACCGCCTGGAGCTGCTCCAGCTCCACCGCATCGACCCGGAGACCCCGCTCGCCGACCAGCTCGGCACGCTGCGGGACCTGCGGGACGCGGGCAAGGTGGGCCGGATCGGCCTGTCCGAGGTGACGGCCGCCGAGCTGGCCGAGGCCCGGGAGATCGTGGACATCGCGAGCGTCCAGAACCGCTACAACCTCACCGACCGCGAACACGAACCGGTCCTCGCGGCGTGCGAGGCGGCGGACATCGCGTTCCTGCCCTGGCGCACGGTGGCCTGGGGCAAGGCGGGCGACCGCGCGGAGGTGGCAGCCATCGCCGCCGAACTCGACGCCACCCCCACCCAGGTCTGCCTGGCCTGGCTGCTGGACCACTCCCCGGTGATGCTCCCGATCCCGGGCACGTCGAGCATCGCCCACCTGGAGGAGAACACGGCGGCGGCGGACCTGGTCCTCACGCCGGAGCTGCGGGGGCGGTTGGACGGGATCGCGGGGGCGGCATGACGGACAGGCGACCGACGGACACGACAACCGACCCCGAGCTGAGCGGGCCAGCTGAGGCCGTCGAACGGGCTCGTCGTTTCCAAGCCCTTCGCGACCTGCAGGACATCGCCCGGGACGGTGGCCTGGACATGAATATCCTTCTCGACAAGCGCCGCTACCGAAGTGGTCCGCCGGCGTAACTGTTGCCGGCCACGCCGCCCCCGGGGTCCGTCACCAGGTCGCGGACGACCCCGTCCGGATCGGCGGCGGCCTCCTCGGCGAACTCCGCAAAGTCCACGTTCGCGAGCAGGAGGTTCCCGTGGACCATGTGCACAGCGTCCGGCGCGACACGCACCTCGCGGGGCGGCGGGGAGTCCATGAGCTCCTGGTAGTACACCGGGTCGAGGCCCTCGTCGTCATCGGCGCCGAGGTCGAGGGCGTGCAGCGGACACAGGGGCGAGCGCATGGTGACCTCGTCGGCGAGGAACACCACGCTCAGCTCCTCGTCCCGCGCCACGGCGGCAAGAGCCTCGTCACCGGTGGCCCCGTCCCACCGCCGGTCCTCGACGAGATGCACCGTGGCCTCCCACTCTCGCTCCCCCTCGACGGCACACGCCAACGCTGCGAGGACCTCACCCCACGCGGCGTCATCGGTGTAGTCGGTCCGGATGACGAGCGGCGCCCACTCGTCGGCCCGAACGATCTCCGGCAGCTCTTTCCTCATCTGTTCCCCAACCCTTTTCCCTCCGGTCGACTCCGCTCTCGCGCACGGACCTTCTCACGCCTCACTGACACCGGCCCACGCGCCTACAGCACCGAGCCGGGGACAGTGGCGAGCGCCGTGAGCCGTGCCATCTCCTTTTCACGGAAGGTGGAGGCCTCACCGGCAGAGCTGACCTTCTGTGAGTCACCCTTGCCCCTAGGGAAAACGCAGGTCCGAGATGCGCTCCAGGTCGATCCCGTACCTGGCGTAGACCTTGGTCGTGTTCTCGCTCGTCAACTCCCGCACCGCGATGGACAGCCGAGCCGCGATGCCATGGACGTCCTCCACGCAATCACCCTCGATCTCCAGGTACGGAGGGATAAGCGGCCATGAATCGATCTCCAGCCGGACACTGTCCAGCGTCCAGGAATCCCGGTGGTTCTCCTGATATGAGCGGTGTGGAAGACCCATGCGCCCCAGCAAGGCGTGCGTGGTCTCGAAGTCTCCGACCACGGTCTCGGTCTCGCTGGTTCCGTCGATCGCGTCAGAAGTGATCTCCTTGACGCACAAGGTCGTCAGTGATCCGTCGTCGCGGAGGCGTACCCAGCGTCCGGCCGCCGGAGGCACGGTGTCGTAGACGTACCGACGCATCAGCCGGCCGCCCTTGTACTCACCACCGGCAGAGGCAATCCGGGACGCCATGGCGGCGCGGTCGACGTCCAGATACTTCGCTTCATATTCGACGACGGGCATGGCTCTCCCGATGATCCGATGGGACAGGGTGCATCTCGTCGGCCCGGAAGGCCGGACGCTGATGAAGCTAGGGGACAGCAGGACCGTTAGGCCACGGAATTGCGGGGAATTGCACGCACCTTCACCCGAGGCTCCGGATCTTCGAGGACTCGCTTGACCTGGAAGGTCCTGCCCCGGCGATGCTCGCCACACCAAGCTGAGCATCCCTCGAAGGAGCGCAGAGCCAGGGCGGAGCGCCGGGACGCGAAGATCGGACGGCTTCGCGCCGTGCCGCTGGTGACCGGCGACGGCCCCAAAGCCTCCCACCTCATCCCTGACGTGCCCCGCGCCATCCAGCGATGGAACGGGTACGCCTGGGAACCGCACGGCACCGCAGCCACCCTCGCCGAGGCCCAACGCCTCGTGTACCCGCACGTCGAGGAACGGCCGCCGGTGGCCGCTTCGACTCCCCAGCCGCTCAGGACCGATCGGGGCAGACACCGTAAGCCCTAAAGCGCCTTGTAGTAGCGGACCAAGGGCAGAGCTGTGTTGCCCGCCTTCTCGTACGTTCGGCAGGCAGGCGCATGGCCCGGGTCGCCACCTGTCCAGATGGATGCCAGGGTCACCCCGGCCTCCTTCATCCAGGTGGAGGCGAACTCCGTCAGCGTCGTCCCGGCATCCCGGCCCTGGTGGTCGGGGTCGACCGCAAGCAACTCGACGGAACCGGCGCCACCCTCGGGCTCCAGCACCACGGCGACGAACCCGACGACCTCCGCCCCGGCTTCAGCGACCCAGACATGTGCCTTGCCCTCCGTGCAGGCGGCTTCGATTTCCTTTCGCTGAGACGTACGCCAATCCGGGTACTGCCGCCGGAAGACCTCCGGGCCAAGTACTTTCGCGAAGCTCTCGTAAACAGGCAACCAAGCGCGGAGGGAAAGATCGACGATCGGGCCCAGATCCCGTGACTTGTACGGACGGACATGTATCTGCATCTCTTCACTCCCCGGCCGTACGCAACCCGACCGGCGCGCATCCTGTGTGGTCCCGAGCCGGGATGATCGCAGGGCGCTGAGATCCGTGCAGAGATTTTCGGACCGGCCGCCTGCCCGGACCTCAGATCGGGGAGCCACAACAGTCGCTGCCCGGTGCTCTGACCGCGCAGGCCCACCGGGTCGGCAGATCAATTCTGCTCGGAAGCCACGGCGAGGTGACGCAGGCAGGAGTCGGCAGCCGTGAGGTGGGGCGTGTGCAGCGCATCGCTGTAAAGCCGCATCTCACGAGCTGCCCGGTCCATGTGCTGCCAGAAACGGAGAGGTAGACCGAGGTCGTCGGCGAGATCGACCAGGCAGTCGAAGGCGAGTCCCAGCTCGTTGTGTTCCAGGAACTCCGTTGTCGTCGAAAGATCGATGCCTGGCAGATGCGCGAGGTGGGCCCGGGCGGCCTCAAGGTGGGCCCGGGTCTGCTTCCAACCGGCCTGCAGGGCCTCACGATCATCGGTCATGGCATCAGTGTTGCCGGTTGCCAGGTCCTCCCGCCAACCGATTGGCGTCCACGCTGCGTCCACCCTAGGACGATGGCCTGCCCGACGCCTCAGAACGCCCTCGGCGGCCGGGCCCGCGCAGCCTCACATCCGGGATCTCAGCACGTCGACCTCGCAGCCCGGCAAGAACGGGTCGAAGCCGTGCTCGATCAGCCAGCGGACTGCCAGCAGGCTTCGCACCGCCCACCACCCACGGATGACTTCGAGGTCGATGTCACCGCCGTAGCCGACGAGGACGTCGTCGAGATGCTCCTCGTTTCCGAGCGTGAAGGTGGCGAGGTCGTACAGCGCATCGCCCCAGCCCGCCTCGGACCAGTCGATGATGCCCGTGACCGCGTCGCCTTCGACGAAGATGTGCGCGATCTGCAGGTCGCCGTGCGTGAACGCCGGAGTCCACGGCCTGAGCGCGGCCTCGGCTACCTGGCGGTTACGGGTGACCAGGTCGGCGGGCATAAGGCCGTTCGCCACGAGCAACGCGCACTCGGCGTCGAGCTCCGTAGCAAGCTCGCCGACGCCTCGGCCTGCCCGGCCGACCCTCGGCGGCAGTGGCGCGTCGTGCAGCTTCCGGATAGCGGCACCGGCCGCGGCCCACGCCGCCGGTGATCCGGGCGAGGGCCCGCCGAGGCGCCCGAGCGTCGCCCCCGGGACGGCGGCGATCGCCAGTGCGGGCGGCCTGCGCCAGAGGACCTTCGGGGTCGGGACCGGCGCGAGCGACATTGCCTCGACTTCGGCGTCGATACGCGCCTGGTCGGCGTCCACCACTTCGGCGGAACTGCGGGCCGCACTCAGCGAGGCCGGTCTGAGCGCGCGCGTAACGGCACCGGATGCCGATGGGCAGAACCCCGTGCGGGTCAACCTCCTCAGCCCCAGCGACGCCCGCCAACTGGCCCGCCTCATCCGCACCGGAACCAAGCGCACGCTGAAGGCCGCCCGAACCCTGCGGGAGATCTGCGACGGGTACCGGATCGAGCTGCCCGGCCTCCGGGTCGAGCACGGCCGCATCACCCTCGGCCCCATCCGGATCGACGACGCGGCACGGCTGGCCCGGATGCTCGACGCCGTACCGCAGGCCACCGAACAGCCGAGCACGACCGCAGACGCCGCCACCGTCGAAGCCCTGCTCGCCCACGCTTTCCCGCAGGCCACCGGCGGCGGCACCGTCCCCGTATCCGTACGGGAAAGCACCCCGGACCCTCTACCCCTGGGCTCGATCGACGCCAGGACCGCACGGCGCCTGATCCGCGCACTCCAGTTCTGACCGGCCTTCCACCCCCCGGTCGTCAGTGGCCTTTACGGCGCTCCACGTCGAAGCGGTACAGCACCCGCACCAGTCGCCACACTCCGGCCGCCCCACCCACCAGGGCTCCCCCCGTCAGTACGCCTTTGGACGCTGAACCGGAGAGATCGAAGGCGAGAGTCAGCACCAGCGCGGGGACGAAGACCGCTGCGGCAAGAACGGCAGCAGTCACCAGGGCGAAGACGATCTCCACCGTCATCGCGTCCTTCTCCCACCGTGACTCGCGCCCCATGCCCATGCCGGAAGTCTCGCACCACGGTCCAACCCAGGAGCTGCGCGACGCCCGATCGGCCCAGCTCCCTTCGCGAACTACCGTCCTCTCCAACACCATTGACACGGGCAACCCCTGGCGAGACTCTGCAAGAGCGCTCTTCCATCGATGTAAATCGATCTCCCGTCGAAGGCCCCCAAGGCCCCCACCAAGGAGCGAGCCCGCATGAGCGACGCCACGCGCACCCCCCGAAGACCCCTCCGCCGCTCGTCCGCCCTCGGCGCGCTCGCGCTGGCCGCCGCCCTCGCCGCGACGCTCTTCCTCTCTCCGCCCGAGACCGCCCAGGGCGCGCCGCCCGCCCGTGAGGCGGCTCCGCAGGGGCAGACCAGTCTGCGAGCGGCCGACCCCAGCGTGCTGCGGGTGGGCAGTACGTACGTCGGCGTCCAGTCGACCGGCGGCGGCATCGTCGTACGGCAGGCGTCGTCCACGGACGGTCTGGCCACCGCGCCCGCGCGGCAGGTCTGGGCCGACAGCCGGGGGCGCGGGGAGGTCTGGGCTCCCGAGATCGTGATGGACGGCGGGCGGTACTACATCTACTTCACGGCCGGCGTCGGAGCCGCCCACCGCATGTTCGTCATCAGCTCCGCCTCGTCGGACAGCGGGTACGGGGCCGAGACCCAACTCGCCCTGCCCGACGGCAAATGGGCCATCGACGGCACCCTGTTCACCTTCGAGGGGCAGCGCTGGTTCGTCTGGTCCGGGTGGGCGGGCGACACCAACGTCGAGCAGAACCTCTACATCGCCCGGATGAGCAGCCCGACCCAGCCCACCGGCGCGCGGTACGTCATCTCGCAGCCGCGCGAGAGCTGGGAGCGGGTGGTCGGGAACCCGTTCATCAACGAGAGCCCCGAGGCGATCAAGGACCCGAACGGTCAACTGCACATCGCGTACTCCGCGAACGGCAGTTGGAGCGAGCAGTACTGCCTGGCGGACCTGCGGCTCCGTAAGGGCGGCGATCCCACCTACGTATGGGACTGGTACAAGTCGAACGGCTGCCTGTTCGGCTCCAACCGCGCGACGATGATGGCGGGTTGGGACCCGACGCTGCACGTGAACGGGCCCGGCCACCACACCTTCGTCCTGCTCCACGGCGACATCAACACCAGCCCGCCCGCAGGCCCGCGGTTCCCGTCGATGTACCACGCGGTCGCGAAGGGCACCCCGTACTCCTGGGCCAATCGCCACTGGTACACCGGCACGTTCGTCTGGTGGGGCGACACGACGTACTCGCGGGCCAACGTTCCGGGACCCACGTCCGACAAGGGGTGGAGCCTGAAGTTCTTCGAGTGACGCGCCGTCCCGCAGGCGTACGGGGCGGCGCGGGACGTCACGTCTCCGCCTCGCCCCACTCCTCCACCGCTACCTCGTCGCCCACCGACAGCTTGCCCGGCCGCACCACGGCGAACTTCGCGCCGAACACGACCCCGCCCGCCGAGAAGCGCCGGTAGCCCGCGAGCGTCCGCAGCGGCTCCGGTCCGCCCCGGGCGCCGGCCTCCTGGTCGACCAGGGTGACCGCGCAGCGCACGGCGAGCTTGGTGTAGCCCAGCTCGGCCGCGCCGATGGTCGCGCGGCGGATCCGGTCCTCGGCGTGGGGTTCCGCCGCCCAGCCCGCCGTCTGCTCCCCCTGGCGCCCCTCGGGGAGGCTGTCGATGACGATGTTCGGGCGGAAACGGTCCATGGCCAGGGGCCGGGCGCCGCGCTCGGCCATCCGCGAGTGCAGGTGGGCGAGGGAGGCCCGGGAGAGCACGTGGACGGCGCTGCTGTCCGCGTAACCGGAGGTGCCGGGGGTCAGGCCGTCGGTCTTCCGGTCGTGCTCCGGCGGTACGCGGACCAGACGGCTCGGGGTGCCGAGGAAGTCCGTGAGCCAGGCGGCAGCCTCGTCGCCCTGGTCGATGCCCTGGTACGTCGCGCCGAACAGGTCGACGTCGCGCCGGGGCGCGGAGGTGGTGACGTCGAGGTGCAGCGCGCCGTGACCGCTCTCCGGCTCCGCCGATGCGAGCGTGAGCCTGCTGCCGTCGGCGCCGACGGTGGGCCGGACGAGGGCGAGGCGGGGGTCGCGGCGCTGGGTGCGGTAGACCCCGTCGACGCTGACGACCATGAAACTGCGGTCATGGGCGAGACCCGCCGGGGTGAGGTGCGTACTGTCCACGGACGTTCCCGCGCAGCCCTTGACGGGATAGGTGATCAGATCGACGACCGCGGCCATGTGGCCTCTCCTTCGCAACGCCCTGCCCGCGGATCTGCTGCCGACGGGCCCTTGGGCCCAGGGTGCCAGGCCGCGCGGACGATGATCGACGGGTTTTGCGCCAGGCTGCGAGGAAGCCGAGGCACTGCGGTACCGGGGCTCCGTGCCGACCGCGCGTCATCGGCCTCGCCCAACCGGCTCCGGGAGCCTTGCCGGCCCCGTCGGCCGCGCCGCCTCCCCGGACCGGCCCCGGCTCGTTATGGCCCATTCGGTCCAGAACTGCGTACCATGCAGGCATGGCCCGGCCCCGGAAATTCGACGAAGAGCGTGTGATGCTCGCCGTCCGCGACACGTTCTGGGACAAGGGATACGCGGCGACGTCCCTGGATGACCTGTTGCAGGCCAGCGGGCTCGGCAAGGGCAGCCTGTACGGCGCCTTCGGCGACAAGCACACCCTGTTCCTGCGGGCGCTGCGCGAGTACGACAACACCAACCTGCTGGCGCTTCGCGAGAGCCTGGAGTCCGCGGCGCGCGGCATCGACATGGTGCGGGATTTCGTGCTCGGCCCGGCCGCCGATCACACCGGGACGGCCGCGCGCCGGGGGTGCCTGCTGGCCAACAGCAACGCCGAACTCGCCGCCAGTACCCCGGAGGTGGCCGCCGAGGCCCGCCGGAGCTACGACGCGATCACCGCCATCCTCGCCGAGGCCCTGGAGCGGGCGCGCCGCGAGGGCGACCTCGCCCCGGACGTCGACCCCGCCGACACCGCCCGCGCCGTCCTCGTCGCCCAGCTCGGCCTGGTCGCCCTCGGGCGCACCGGCGAAGCCCCCGACACCCTCGCCGCGGCAGCCCGGTCCGTGCTGACCCGGCTCCTGCCCGCCGCCGCGCGGTAGCACCAGGGCCGCGACGCGGCACCCGTACATCCGAGCACCGCAGCGCCGGCGGGCTCGCGCACGCGCGCCGGACGAGGTGTGCCGCTGCGCCACACCCCCTCTGCGGACGATCATCGCTCCCGCACGGGTCCGGGCCGAGCCCGCACGCCCCGGACGGACGAGCGGTCTGCCCCGACCTAGTTCTTGACTGATCGGTCCATATCAAGGATGGTTGTTGACCTAGCGGTCCATAACTATCGAGGAGGACAACATGGCCGTCCTGACGGACAAGGTCGCCGTGGTCACCGGCGGCAGCAGCGGCATCGGCTTCGCCACAGCACGCGCACTACGCGACGAAGGCGCCCGGGTCTTCATCACCGGACGCCGAAAGGACGCACTGGACGCCGCCGTCGCCGAACTCGGAAGCGGCGTGACCGGCACGGTGTGCGACGTCTCGGCTCCCCCGCAACTCGACGCCTTCTACCAGGCCGTACGCGACCAGGCCGGGCGCATCGACGTGCTGGTCGCCAACGCCGGAATCGCCACCACGGCCCCGCTCGGCGAGGTGACGGAGGAGGTGATCGACTCCCTGTTCGCCACCAACGTCAAGGGGACGATCCTCACCTTCCAGCAGGCACTGCCCCACCTCAACAGCGGCGCTTCGGTGATCCTCACCGGCTCGACCGCGGCGACCCGGCCCGACGAGGGGCTGGAGGTCTATGCGGCGTCGAAGGCCGCGGTGCGCAGCCTCGCCCGGGGCTGGGCCCTCAGCTCGCGGGCGCGCGGCTTCCGCGTCAACGTCGTGTCGCCGGGCGGCACCCGCACGGCGGGCCTGCGGGATCTGCTCCCGGCCGAGGCGCTCGAACAGGCCGGGGAAGGCGTCCCGCTGGGCCGCCTCGCCGAACCCGCGGAGATCGCCGCGGTGACGACCTTCCTCGCCTCGGACGCGGCGAGCTACGTCAACGGCGCGGAGTTCTTCGCCGACGGCGGATACGCGCAGGTGTGAACATCACGATGTCGGAAATCCGGCGACGGGACTTATCGGTGGCGAGTCGGCGTGCCGGGGCCGGGGCCGCGCGTCAGCAGTTCGGGATGACCGTCCCGTTGTTGTCGCGGGCCTCGTCGTTGCCCCAGCGGGAGAGGTAGTACGCGGAGACGTACGCGTTGCGGCCGTTCTTGCCTGCGTACACGACGTCGAGGTCGGTGCGCAGCCACCAGTGGTTGAACTGGCTCGCCGTGCCGACCCGCGCTCCCCACACCTTGCAGTAGACGTAGTTGGTACCGGCGTTGAGGACGCCCTGCGCGTCGGCGGTGTTGGCGGCGGCGTAGCCGGTGGCGTTGGCAAAGGTGTCGACCCAGTACGTGCCGCCCCCGCCGCCACCGCAACCGTTGTCGCTGGTCAGGTACTTGCCGTAGTACGAGCCGGGATACGGCGCGAGGGACTGGCCGTTGATCACGATGGTCTGGCCGACGCCGTTGTAGAGCTGCTCGTAGTGGATGTGCGCGCCGGAGCTGTTGCCGGTCGAGCCGGTGGTGCCGATCTGCTGGCCCTGGGCGACCTGGGCCCCGTTGGCGACGGAGAACGCGGCGAGATGGAAGTAGTACGTCTTCCAGCCGCCGCCGTGCTCGACGGCGATGTAGTTGCCCGCACCGCTGGGCTGGGAGTAGCGGTACGCGGTTCCGGCGGCCGAGGCGAGGACCGGGGAGCCGGCCGTGCCCCCGCCGTCGGTGCGGACGAAGTCGAGAGCCTGTCTGACCTCGGCGGAGTGATGGCTGTAGGTCCACTGCTGACCGCAGGCGTAGGGCGCCTTGAAGTTCGGGGCGGCCGCGGCGGGGGACGCGGTGGCGGTGACGGTGAGCAGGCCTCCGAGGAGCGCGAGCAGGGCCAGGAGGCAGGTGCGGGGCGAGCGTCGCATGGGCGGGGACGTCCTTCGGGTCGACAACCGGGCGGTGGAGCGCGAGGTGCGAGTACGAAGTGCCGTGCGTGCGTGATGCCTTGGCGCGAAGCGCCCGGGAATCTACGCGAGTTGAACGGGCACCAGAGTGCCGCAACTTCGGTGGCGGGAACAGGGGGCCGAGGGCCTCCCGCGCCGCCTGCTCCGCAGACTCGGAGAGGCGAGCACCGCTCGCCTAAGAGGCCATCTCATTTGGGCGACTCGCCACTCTGTAAGTCATGGTGGGGATCGTTGAGCGGCTGGTGCCGGACGAGTTGTGGGAGTTGTTCCAGCGGGTGGTGCCGGAGGCGCCGTCGCGGCCGCAGGGCGGTGGTCGGCGTCGGCACGGCGACCGGGAGGTGCTGGCCGCGATCGTCTTCGTGGCCCCGTCGGGTTGTACCTGGCAGCAGTTGCCTTCGGCGTCGTTCGGCCCGTCCGGAGCGACCGCCCACCGGCGGTTTTCGGAGTGGTCGAAGGCCAGAGTGTGGGCCAAGCTCCACCGCCTGGTCCTCGACGAACTCGGTGCCCGCGGCGAGCTGGACTGGTCACGGTGCGCGATCGACTCGGTGAACATGCGCGCCCTGAAAAGGGGGACCTGACGGGTCCGAATCCTGTCGACCGGGGCAAGTACGGCTCGAAGATCCACCTGATCACGGAACGGTCCGGTCTGCCCATATCCATCGGCATCTCCGGGGCCAACCTGCACGACAGCCAGGCCCCGATCCCGCTCGTCAAGGGCATCCCGCCGATCCGCTCACGCCGCGGACCCCGGCGGCGCAAGCCCGCCAAACTCCACGCCGACAAGGGCTACGACTACGTCCACCTGCGGCGATGGTTACGCCAGCGCGGCATCACCCACCGCATCGCCCGCAAGGGAATCGAGTCCTCACAACGGCTGGGCCGCCACCGCTGGACCGTCGAACGCACCATGGCCTGGCTCGCCGGCCACCGTCGCCTACACCGACGCTACGAACGCAAAGCCGACCACTTCCTCGCCTTCAC
Source organism: Streptomyces globisporus C-1027 (assembly GCF_000261345.2). Lineage (NCBI taxonomy): Bacteria > Bacillati > Actinomycetota > Actinomycetes > Kitasatosporales > Streptomycetaceae > Streptomyces > Streptomyces globisporus. The sequence goes on from NZ_CP013738.1 coordinate 3,354,292, forward strand.
CAGCATCGCCTGCACTCTCATCTGCTACCGCCCACTCACCAAATGAGATGGCTTCTAAGGCGGGTGTCGCGCGCGACGACACCCGGGGGTCGGGGCCCACATCCGCCTTGCAGGCGGGTGATGCGTTAGCCACGATCGACCGCCCATCCCCCCATGTAGTATCATGTACTACATGGAGACCACGGCCCGCGAGTTCAACCAGCGATCCTCACAGATCCTTGCTGCGGCGGCACGCGGCGAGACCATCACCGTCACCAAGAACGGCACCGCCGTAGCGCGCGTCGTTCCCATCACCGACGACGACATCCCTCCCTACCCCACCGACCCGATGGGCGCCATAGACCTCCCTGACCTCGGCCTCCCCGACCTCACGGACGAGGACATCGAGGACGTGCTCAAGGGGATGGGGTCGTGAGCCTGATCGCCATTGCCGACACCAACGCCCTCTACAGGCTCCTCGACCCACGGCTCACCGGCCACGAAGCGCACAAGAAGGCGCTGTCGACGATCAGCCATCTGATCGTCTCCCCGTTCGTCCTTGCCGAGCTGGACTATCTGATCACCACCAAGGCAGGCGCCGGCAAAGCTCTGACGGCAGCACGGTTCATCGAGCGCAACGTGGCCACCCGCCGCTTCGAGATCCCCGCCGTCGGAGCGCACCTGAGTGCGGCGATCGCCGTCGCGGAGGGATACGTGGATGCGGACGGCGGCAAGGGCATCGGCCTGGCAGACGCGATGAATGTCGCCCTGGCCGCCGCGTACCGGACCGAGGCCATCTTCACCTCGGACCGCCACTTCCGTATGGTCCGGCCCCTGACCGGCCACAAGGCGTTCAGGTTGCTTCCCGACGACATGTGACAAGGGCCCGGCCCCCACCGAAAGCCCTACCTCCGGTACAACCCCTCGATCTCCCCCGAGAAGTCCCGCGCGATCGCGTCCCGTTTCAGCTTCAGCGACGGCGTCAAGTGGCCGTTCTCCTCCGTGAAGTCCACCGGCAGCACCGTGAACTTGCGGATCGACTCGGCGCGCGAGACCAGGCGGTTCGCCTCGTCCACCGCCTTCTGCAAGGACGTGCGCAGGTCCTCGTCGTGGACCAGGTCGCGCATCGGAATGTCCTGCTTCTTGGTCATCTGGCGCCAGTGCTGGAGGCCGTCCGGTTCCAGGGTGATCAGGGCGGTGACGAACGAGCGGTTGTCGCCGACCACCATGCACTGGCTGACCAGGGGGTGGGCGCGCAGCCAGTCCTCCAGCGGGGCAGGGGTGACGTTCTTGCCGCCCGACGTGATGATGATGTCCTTCTTGCGGCCCGTGATCGTCAGGTAGCCGTCCTCGTCCAGCGCTCCCAGGTCGCCCGTCGGGAACCAGTCCTCCGCCAGCAGCGCCGGGGTCACCTCCGCCCGCTCCCCGTCCCAGTAGCCCCGGAAGACCTGGCCGCCCTTCAGCAGCACCTCGCCGTCGTCCGCGATGCGCACCGACGTCCCGGGCAACGGCCAACCGACCGTGCCCAGGCGGGGTTTGAGGGGCGGGGTCACCGTGTGGGCGGCCGTGGTCTCGGTGAGTCCGTAGCCCTCGAAGATGCCGATGCCCGCGCCCTCGTAGAACGCCGCGAGGCGCCGGCCCAGCGGGGAGCCGCCGCAGATCACGTACCGGACCTTGCCGCCCAGCGCCGCCCGGATGCGGCGGTAGACCAGCGGGTCGTACAGGGCGCGGGCCGCGCGCAGGCCGAGGCCCGGGCCCGGGCCCGTACCGTGTTCGGCGGCCTCCACCGCCTTGCCGTAGCGCTGGGCGATCCGCGCCGCACGGTCGAACGACGAGGCGCGGCCCATCTTCTCCGCCGTCGCCCGGCCCGTGTTGTAGACCTTCTCCAGGACGTACGGGATGGCCAGGAGGAAGGTCGGGCGGAAGCCGGCCAGGTCGGCCAGGAGGTCTTCTGTCTGGATGGAGGGGGCGTGGCCCAGGCGGACCCTCGCCCGCATGCAGCCGATCGCCACCATCCGGCCGAAGACGTGGGAGAGGGGGAGGAAGAGGAGAGTGGAAGCCGGCTCCTTCGAGACCGACTTGAAGACCGGGTGGAGGAGTTCGATCGCGTTGTCCACCTCGGCGAAGAAGTTGCCGTGGGTCAGGACACAGCCCTTCGGGCGGCCCGTCGTGCCCGAGGTGTAGATGAGGGTCGCCGGGCTGTGCGGTTCCAGGGTGGCGCGGCGGGCCGCGACCGCCGCGTCCGGGATGTCCTTGCCGAGCGACTTCAGGTGGCCGATCGCCCCCGTGTCGAACTGCCACAGGTGCGCCAGGTCGCCGAGTTGCTTGCGCTCCTGGCTGATCAGGCGGCCCTGCTCCTTCGTCTCCACCGCGCACGCCACCGCGCCCGAGTTCTGGAGGATCCAGCGGGCCTGGAACGCGGACGAGGTCGGGTAGATCGGGACCGTCACCAGGCCCGCCGCCCAGGCCGCGAAGTCCAGCAGCGTCCACTCGTACGTCGTCCGGGCCATGATCGCGACCCGGTCCCCCGCCCGCAGCCCCTCCGCCATCAGGCCCTTCGCCACCGCCAGCACCTCGGCGGCGAACTCGGCGGCGCTCACGTCCTGCCACGCGCCCGCAGCGTCCTTACGGCTGAGGACCAACTCCCCGGGCGCTTCCCGGGCGTTGTCGAACGGGATCTCGGCCAGCGAGCCGCGCTCCACGACCGGCGCGAACTTCGGTACGGAGACCTCCTGGACCTTGCCGTCCGGGCCGCGCTTCTTCGTCGGTTCGATCAGGACGGGCTGCGGAACAGCAGTTGCGGGTACGGCGGAAGGTGGCGTTGACACGTGCGGCTCCTCGGTTCGGGGGTCGGGCGGGTCGGTTCGCCGGGTCGTCCGTCCGGCAGGGAAACAGCGGAAGAGGCAGGCAGGTCAGGGGCGTTCCAGGATCGCCGTCACCCCCTGGCCCCCCGCCGCGCAGATCGAGATCAGGCCCCGGCCCGGGCCCTCCCGCTCCGCCAGCAGCTTCGCCAGCGTCGCCACGATGCGGGCGCCCGTCGCGGCGAACGGGTGGCCGGTGGCGAGGGAGGACCCGGCCACGTTCAGGCGGGTGCGGTCCACCGGGGCGAGGCCCTGCTTCTCCCAGGCGGCGAGGGTCGCCAGCACCTGGGAGGCGAACGCCTCGTGGATCTCGTACAGGTCGAAGTCCTCGATGCCCAGACCGGCCCGCTCCAGCAGGCGCGGCCCCGCGTAGGCCGGGGCCATGAGGAGGCCGTCGTCGCCGTCCACGTAGTCGACCGCGCCCGTCTCGTACAGGGAGAGATACGCCAACGGCTCCAGGTCCCGCTCCCGCGCCCACTCCTCGCTCGCCAGCAGGACCGTCGCCGCGCCGTCCGTCAGCGGCGTCGAATTGCCCGCCGTCATGGTCGGGTTGGGGCCGGACGTGCCGAACACCGGCTTCAGGCGCGCCAGTTTCTCGGCCGTCGAGTCCGGGCGCAGGTTCTGGTCGCGGTCGAGGCCCCGGTACGGGACCACCAGGTCGTCCAGAAAGCCGCGTTCGTACGCGGCGGCCAGGCGCTGGTGGCTCGTGGCGGCCAGCAGGTCCTGGTCCTCGCGGGTGACCGCCCAGCGGCGGGCGGTGACGGCGGCGTGGTCGCCCATCGACAGGCCGGTGCGGGGTTCGGCGTTGCGGGGGATGTCCGGGACGAGGTGGCGGGGGCGGACGGCGGAGAGGGCCTTGAGGCGGGCGCCCGTCGTCTTCGCGCGGCGGGCGGCGAGCAGGATGCGGCGCAGGTCGTCGTTGACGCCGAGCGGGGCGTCGCTGGTGGTGTCGGAGCCGCCCGCGATCGCGGAGTCGACGGACCCGAGCGCGATCTGGTTCGCGGCGGCGATGACCGCCTGGAGGCCGGTGCCGCAGGCCTGTTGGATGTCGTAGGCGGGGGTACGCGGGTCGAGGGCGGAGCCGAGGACGGTCTCGCGGGCCAGGTTGAAGTCGCGGCTGTGCTTGAGGACCGCGCCCGCGACGAACGCCCCGACCCGCTCGCCGGTCAGGCCGTACCGCTCCACCAGGCCGTTCAGGGCGGCCGTCAGCAGGTCCTGGTTGGAGGCGGTCGCGTACGGGCCGTCGGAGCGGGCGAAGGGGGTGCGGCTGCCGCCGAGCACCGCGACGCGGCGCGGCTGGGGCAGGGAGAGCGGCTCGAACGGGTCCTGGCGCGTCATCGTGACCATCTCGTCTCGGTCGGTCCGGGATTGTTCATCTCGACCAGCTCCTGACTCTTCAGTAACCTTACTCAAGAGTAAATCTACGACCGAGCAGGGAGTCAGGACAATGGCCGATCGCTATCTGCACCTCACCGGCACAGCACCCGGCCGCTTCCTCACCCGCCGGCTCGGCCTGCCGCAGCCGGCCCCACTGCGCCGCTGGACCCTGGAGACCCCGCGCCTGGACGGGCCGCTGCTGCATCTGACCGCCGGGGACTCGGCGATCACGGACGAGCTGGCGAAGGCGCTGGCCGCGACCGGGCTGACGGTCGACGCCCAGGCCGCACGGCCGGCCGGGATCGTGCTGGACGCCACCGGGGTCACCTCCGCCCGGGGTCTCGCCGAGGTGCACGCGGCCCTGCATCCTGTCGTACGGTCGCAGGCTCCCGGTGGCCGGATCGTCGTCATCGGCACGGCCCCGTCCTCCGAGGACCACCATCAGGCCGCTGCCCAGCAGGCGTTGGAGGGTTTCGTCCGGTCGCTGGGCAAGGAGATCGGGCGCGGCTCCACCGCCCAGCTCGTGCGGATCCCGGCCGGGGCCGCGCCGGGGGCCGCCGAGTCCACCCTCCGCTTCCTCCTCTCCCCCCGGTCCGCCTACGTCAGCGGCCAGGTGATCGAGCTGACCACCGCCGCCCCGGACCCCGTGGCCGACCAGGACGCCCCGCTCGCCGGACGTACCGCCCTGGTCACCGGCGCGGCGCGGGGCATCGGCGCGTCCGTCGCCTCGGTGCTGGCCCGCGACGGGGCGCACGTGATCGTGCTGGACGTCCCCCAGGCGCAGGACGACCTGGTGCGCACCGCCGACCGGCTCGGGGCCACCGCGCTGCCGCTGGACATCACCGCACCCGACGCCGCCGCCCGCATCGCCGCCGCCGCACCGGACGGGCTCGACGTCCTCGTCCACAACGCGGGCATCACCCGCGACCGCCGCCTCGCCAACATGCCGGCCGACCGCTGGGCCCAGGTCATCGACGTCAACCTCGACAGCGTGCTCCGCACCACCGACGAACTGCTGACCTCGGGCACCCTGAACCGGGGCGGCCGGGTCGTCGCCACCGCCTCCATCGCGGGCATCGCGGGCAACAACGGCCAGACCAACTACGCGGCCAGCAAGGCCGGTGTCATCGGCCTCGTCCGCTCGCTCGGCCCGCGCGCCGCCGCCGAGCACGGCGTCACGGTCAACGCGGTGGCCCCCGGGTTCATCGAGACGAAGATGACCGCCGCCGTGCCGCTGTTCATCCGCGAGGCGGGCCGCCGGATGAACTCCCTTTCCCAGGGCGGGCTTCCGGTGGACGTCGCCGAGGCCGTCGCCTGGTTCGCGCAGCCCGGCTCCGCCGCCGTCAACGGCCAGGTGCTGCGCGTCTGCGGCCAGAGCCTGCTGGGGGCGTGAGACCGATGACCTCACTCAGCGCCTCGCTCGTACGCGGGGCCCTCTCCTCACCGTTCAAGCGCGCGGGCCGGCCGGACGCCGTCCTGCCCCCGGGCCGCCTGACCCGCCCGGCCGCGCCCGTCGCCCCCGGGCCGCTCGCGGCGTACGGGAGGATCTGCGGATTCGCGGAGTCCGGCCCGCTGCCGTTGACGTATCCGCATGTGCTGGCTTTCCCGCTCACCATGCGGCTGATGACCGGGCGGGCCTTCCCGCTGCCGGTCCTCGGGCTCGTCCACACCTGGATCGAGATCACCCCGCACCGGGCCGTGCGGCGGACGGAACCGCTCGAACTGGCCGTGTACGCGGGCGGGTTGGCCCCGCACCGGCGGGGCACCGAGGTCACGATGGTCACCGAGGCGCGGGTGGGCGGGAAGCTGGTGTGGGAGTCCCGCAGCGGCTATCTGTCCCGGCACGCGACGACGGATGCGGCCGCCTCACCTCGCTCCGCCCCGGACGCCGTCGGCGATCTGCCCGCCGTCGCCGAGTGGCGGCTGCCCGGTGACCTCGGGCGGCGCTACGGGGCCGTCTCCGGGGACCGCAACCCCATCCACCTCCACCCGCTGACCGCCCGGCTGTTCGGCTTTCCCCGGGCCATCGCGCACGGCATGTGGACGGTCGCCCGCTGCCTGGCCGAGGCGGGGGACGGAACCGAAGTTCGTTCCGTACGGGCCGAGTTCAGGGCCCCTGTCCTGCTGCCCGCCACCCTGACGTACGCCGCCGACCCCACCGGGGGCTCCTTCGCGCTCCGTGGGGCGAAGGGGCGCGTGCACCTGGTGGGGACGGTGACGAAGTAGGCCGGGGGTCAGCGACGGGGGGACCGCTCCAGGCCGAGGCGGCCGAGGGCACGGTCGTGGACACGGCTCAGGAGCAGCAGGGCGAACGTGGCACCGATCAGGGCGCAGAACATGTCCCACTGGGTGTCCCACACGTCCCCCTGCGTCCCCAGGAACGCGTCCGCGGCCTCACCGCCGGTGACGGCCGCCAGCCATTCCAGCATCTCGAAGACGGCGCTGAAGGCCAGGCAGGCGCAGACGGTGAGGACGGGAAGCCAGCGGCTGCCGCGCAGCGGGGAGGTGCGGACGAGCAGCTCGCGCACCAGGATCGCCGGGACGAAGCCCTGCATGAGGTGGCCGAAGCGGTCGTAGGGGTTGCGTTCCCAGCCGAGCCCGTCGCGCACCCAGTCTCCGACGGGCACCTCCGCGTAGGTGTAGTGGCCGCCGACGATGAGCACCAGGGCATGCGCCGCCAGCAGCCCGCAGAGCAGGCCGCTCAGCGGGAAGCGGTTGCGGAGGAGGATGACCAGCGGCAGGCCCGCCATCACCCACACCGTCTCCAGCAGCCAGGTGGTCGGGTCGGCGGCGCCGAACCTCGACACGACGAGCGCCGCGGTCACCGCGACGGCCAGGGCGGCCGGCAGCCGACGGCTCGACGACAGCCTCATGTCCAGCGACGGGGCGGGGTTCGGGGTGATGGCGGCCATCGCCTGCTCCTAGGAGGTCGGTTCGGGCCTCCAGTCTCAGCCGCACCGACAGGCTCCTTCTTGAGTACGCCTACTCAACCGGCCGCTGTTGAAGTTGAGTTGCTACCCACCCTTGACGGGGTTGCCCTCTACGCAGCCGGAGGCGTCCAGGGCCGGGCGTGCATCAGGTTCTCCAGGCCCGCCCAGGCGAAGTTCATCAGCGTCGCCGCCGCCTCCCGCGCCGAGACGTCCGGGGTGTCGTTGGCCCAGCCCGCCAGCGACTCCGCGGCCCCCACGAGGGCCTGGGCGAGGCCCGCCACATCCCGGTCCGCGAGGGCGGGGTCGCTGTGGGCCTCGCGGGCGGCGGCTCCGATCAGGCCCGTCACGAACGCGACGATCTCGTCCCGCATGCAGCCGACCTCGCTGACGAACGGCTCCCCGTGCGAGCGGGCCTGACGGTGCAGGACCGACCAGGCGTCCGGGTTCTCGGCGGTGTGGACGAAGAACGCCCGCAGCCCCGACCAGAGTTGGGCGTCGGCGGGCAGCTCCGGGTCCACCCCGGACCGCACCGCCTCCAGCAGGGACTGCGCCTCACGGCGGATACAGGCGGAGAACAGGTCCTCCTTGGAATTCAGGTACAGGTAGACCAACGGCTTGGAGACGCCCGCCAGCTCCGCGATCTCGTCCATCGAGGCGGCCCGGTAGCCGCGCTGCCCGAAGGTCCGCACGGCGGCGTCCATCATCTGCTGCTCGCGCACGGCGCGCGGCATCCGCTTGCCCTTCACAGCACCCACGTCCGGCTTCCTCCCCGCCCCCACTGCCCTGCTCCGCTTCCCACCCTACGGCGGCGGGCGGCCCGGCGTCGCAGGGAGCGATCAGCGGGGCGGGACGGCGGGCCTCGCACACAGGAGCAGCGGGCCCCCGGCCACGGCGGCGTACAGGGTCCCGGCCCGGCCGGCCAGGGCCGTGCAGCCGCCGGGGGACGCCGGGTCCCGCGGTGGGCCCGGTACGCCGGCGCCGGTGAAGGGGACGGGTCCGTCCGCCGGGCCGGCCGGGAGGCGGGTGCGCAGGCGGCCGTCCCCGGTGACCGCCCACAGTCTGCTGTTCAGCGTGGTGAGCGCGACCGCGCCGCCCGCGTCCCCCAGCACCTGCCACGGCTCGTCGAGGGCGAGCGCGGAGAGATGGTGCAGGGTGTCGTCGTGCGGGGTGACGGCGAAGATCCCCGCGTCGCAGAGCGCGATCCCGGTCGTCCCCGGCGGGACCGTCCCCACCTCGGCCCACTCCTCGCGGCCCTCGACCGGCTCCGGAAGGGGGTCGCGGCGCAGCAGCCTGCCGTCCTCCGTGGCCGCGTACAGCTCCAGCGGCAGCCCGCCCGCCGCCTCCCGGGCCGAGGCCAGCGCCCGTACACCGGGGGCCTGTCCGACGGGCCGCCACGGCAGGTTCTGCCCGGACGGCTCCCGGCACAGCAGCCGGCCCCGGGCGTCCACGCCGAACAGCACCGACGCGCAGACGGCGAGCGCGTGGACCTCGTCCGGGGACCCGGCGGCCTCCCACCCGTCACCGGGGGCGGTCCCGCCCAGCCGGTCCAGCACGTTGCGCGTGACGCGGTCCACGACCGGGTCGTCCGCCAGGACGCTGCCCCAGTTGATCGTGCCCGCGTTGAAGACCGTTCCCGCGCCCAGCCGGAAGACGCCCATCGTGGCCGACCCGCCCTGCCCGTACTCCCGCCAGTGCCGCAGATCGGCGGTGGCCAGGACGACGAACGAGGGCGGAGTGCCGTCCACGCCCGTCGCCCGGGGCACCTCGCCGGTCCACTCCAGGGCGCAGGAGTCCGTCTCGTAGCCGAGGGCGCCCCGCGCGAAGGGTTCACCGTCCGCCAGCCCCGTACCGGCGAAGGCCCAGTGCCCGGCGAAGCGGGCCGTGTAGGCGTCCTTGCGCATCACCGTCATGCCCTCGCCCCACGCGCCCGCGCCCCGGCGGAAGCTGAGACCGGTCATCGAGTTCTCCGGGCGGTCGACGGGCGAGCTGGACCACTCGACGGTGGTCCGGCGCGGGTCCGTGGCGGTGACGGGGTCGGTGAGCGCGTCCCGGTGGCAGACCATCGTGCGCCCGTCGTCCTCCAGCCGCATCTGCCACCAGGCGGTGTTGGCGGCGAAGAAGGCCACGTTGCCGCCCCGGCGGGCGAAGGTCTCGACGCTGTCGCGCATCTCCATCGACCAGTACTCGTCATGGCCGTTGACCACCAGCAGGCGGTAGTGGGAGAGGAGTTCACCGCCGTCGTGCAGGTCGAGGCCGGAGCACAGGTCGACCGGGTAGCCCGCCGAAGGCAGCCACCGCAGCAGCCCTTCCTCCCAGCGCTCGGGCGGCGGCCCGCCGCCCGGGGATGCGAAGGAGACGCGGGCGGCGCGGTGGGGCTGCTCGGAGTAGTAGAGGCCCCGGTGCGGGCGGCCCGCGTGGGTGTAGGCCCGCCAGGTGGGGAAGGGGATCGAGACGAGGATCCGGGAGGCCGTACCGGGGCGGGCGGCCCGGACGACGAACCAGACCTCGTGCTCCGCCTCGTCCGTCGCGGGCCGGGTCTCCTCCGGTACGTCGAAGACGGCGCGGCACAGGGCGCTGGGCCACTCGGGCGGCACGTCCAGGGTCCAGTCGGGTCCGGTCACCGCGGCGATGAGGAGCACCTCGCCGCTGATGACGTCGCTGATCCGCACCCGGACCGGGGCCGACGGGCCGGCACCGGTCAGGTGGAACGGGAGCCTGCCGCCCTGGACGCACGAGGTGCGGTCCGCCCAGGCCCGCAGGGGTTCGCCCGAGGCCGGGGCCCGGGCGGGCTCGGCGGTGGTCACGGCCGGCCGCCTCCCGCCGTCTCCAGCAGGGTGCGGAGCTCCGTCAGCGGGGGCGGCGCCCCGGCCGCGCTCGCCACGATCAGCTCCTCCATCGCGTACAGGTGCGCGCGGATCGCCTCCGGCGGCAGATACGCGGTGTCGGCGGTCAGCGACACCGCGAGCGCGTCGCCCTCCTCGGTGACGTGGAGGCAGTAGCGGCACGCCACCCGGTCCTGGGTCGCCGGGAAACCGAAGGTGGTCCGCCGCCGGGCCTCGGCCAGCTCCGCGGCGGTGGCCGAGGGGCCCTCGGGCCGTGCCCGTTCGACCAGGCGCATGTCGTTGAAGCAGCAGTACGGGTGCACGTCGGTGCCGTACTCCGCGCTCAGCCGCTCCCCCAGCGCGTCCCACTCCACGGGGTCGTACACCGCGGCCCGGTACGCGCGCAGGGCGGCCCGGTAGGCGGCGGGGAGGAGGCCGGTGAACGTGCCCGCGAGACCGGACGGTTGCCTGGGCCCGGGGGACTCCGCGGGACCGGACGGTTCCTCCGGCCCGCCCGCTTCCGCGAGACCGGACGGCTCCCTCGGCCCGCCCGTTTCCGCGAGACCGGCCGCTTCCGCCAGGTCGAGGACGAACAGGCCGTCCTGCGACAGCGTCGAGACCAGGTCGCGCAGCGCCCCGGCGGTGCGGTTGCCGACGATCGGCAGCACGGCCGCCGTGCGGTGTCCCTCTCCGGCCGCGACCAGGGCGGCCGACGCGGTGAGCAGCACGGTCGAGCCGCTGACCCGGTGCGCCGCCGCCACCGTGCCGACCGCCCGGGCCAGGGCGGGGGACACCAGTCGCCCGGTCCAGAAGCGCGGGTTGCGGGGCTCCGCGCGCGGGTCGGGGAACATCGTGGGGGGCGCGGCCCGGTAGCCCGCCTCCCAGTGCGCGAGGGCCGCCGCCCCTCGCCGCCGGCCCGCCGCCGCGTGCTGGTCGCGGGCGAGGTCCAGCGGGGTGGTGGCGGGCGGCCGGCCGGCCGAGCCGCGCCGGACCAGCAGGCGCAGATCCCGTACGAGGATCTCGGCGGCGTGCCCGTCGGCGGCGAGGTGGCACAGGACCAGCACGGCGTGGGTCACCCGGTCGCCCGCGGTGACGAGGGCCGCGCGGACGGGCCACTCCGCCAGGTAGTCGAAACGGGTGGAGGACAGCCGGCCGAGCAGCGCGTCCGCCTCGGCCGCCGCCTCCGGGAGCCCGGCGGCCCGGGTGATCGTCACGGTCAGGGTTCCGGCGTCCGCGAGGCTCTGGGCGGGCTCCCCGTCCTGCGGCGGCAACAGCAGCCGGGTGCGCAGGGACTCGTGCCGCTCCATCAGGTGCGCCAGCGCCTTCAGCGCCTCGGGGACGGTCACCGGCCGGCCCCGGTCGGCCAGCGGGAGGACGCGGCCGATGTTGAAGTAGTGGTCGTTGGGCGCGGTGCGGCGGATCGCGTGCCAGATGGCCCGTTGGCCCCAGGTGAGCGGGGCACGGCCGGACCGCTCCCCCTGGAAGGCGACGTCGCGGCGTGTATCGGAGCACGCCCCGGAGGGGACCGGGCCGCCGGGCACCCCGGCCTTCTCCGGCTCCGTGCCCGCCGGCACCGTCGCGGCCCGCCGCCCGGCGGCCGTCGCCGTCCCCTCAGGCATCGTTCCCTCCGTCCGCCGCCACGCCCAGCTCGGCCAGGTGGCCGACCAGGCCGTCGAGGTCGTCCAGGAACCGGAACGGACCGTCCAGGTCGAGGACGATCCCGAACTCCTCCTCCACCGCGTCGATCAGCCGCAGAAGCGCCAGGGACGTCACGCCGAGAGCGGTCAACGAGGCTCCCTCACTCAGCAGTTCCTCCTCCGTGACCTCGCCGTCGGTGGCACGGGAGACCAGGACGGCGACCCTGCCCCGCAGCGCGGCCTCCGCGGCGGCCGGGGCCGTCACCGGCCCTGCCCCGCGAGGCGGCGGCGCAGACTCAGCGGGCGGATGTCCTCCCAGACCCGGTCGACATGGGCCATGCACTCCTCCTCGGACCCCGTGAACCCTTCCGCCCGCCAGCCGGCCGGAGGCTCCGTCCGGGCGGGCCACAGGGCGTGCTGCTCCTCGTCGTTGACGACCACCTGGTATGCCGTCGCGTCGCTCATCGCTGTTCTCCTTCTGCTGCTGCCCGGGCCGTCCGTCCCGTCCCCGCCGGTGGTCGGCGGAGTTCGCCCACCACGGCCGAGATCTCGGCGAGCGTCGGGGTGTCGAAGAAGGCGTCGAGGGGCACCTCGACGCCGAGCCGCTTGCGGATCCGGGCGGCGATGGCGGTGATCGTCAGGGAGTGGCCGCCCAGGTCGAAGAGGTCCTCGTCCGGGCCGATGTCGTCGAGCCGCAGCACCTCCTGCCAGATCTCCCGCACCACGGCGGCGTCCCCCTCGGGTGCGGCCGTGGGGCCGTCGGCCCCGTCCGGCCCGGCCACGCCCGCCCCGCCGTCCGGCCGGGTCCGGAGGGCCGCCGGCAGCCGGGCCCGGTCCACCTTGCCGTTCGGGGTGAGCGGCAGCGCGGCCAGCGGAACCCAGGCGGCCGGGATCATCGCGGCGGGGAGCGTACGGGCGAGATGGGCGCGCAGGTCGTCGGCGGCCGGGGCGCCCGGGGCCCCGACCGTGTACGCCACCAGCCGCTCCTGGCCGGACTCCTCGGCGCCCTCGCCCTCCCCCGGGTCCAGCACCACCACCGCCTGCGCCACCCCGGGATGCTCGGCGAGACGTGCCTCGATCTCACCCAGCTCGATCCGGTGGCCCCGCAGCTTCACCTGGGTGTCGAGACGTCCCGCGAACTCCAGCCGCCCGTCCGGCAGTCGGCGTACCAGGTCACCCGTGCGGTACATCCGGGAACCCGGCGGCCCCCACGGGTCCGGCACGAAGCACCGGGCCGTCAGCCCGGGGCGGCCCCGGTATCCGTGCGCCACGCCCGCGCCCCCGAGGTGCAGTTCGCCGGGAAGGCCGTCGGGGACGGGTCCGCCGTGCTCGTCCAGCACGTACGCCCGGGTGGCGGCCAGCGGGCGGCCGATGGTGACCGGTTCGCCGGGGGACGGTTCGGCCAGCGTGGACCAGACGGTGGTCTCGGTCGGCCCGTACACGTTGACCAACCGGCCGACGACGAAACCCAGTTCGGCGGCGAGCGGCCCGGGAAGCGCCTCACCCCCGGCCAGGGCGACGAGTCCGGGGCGGTGCAGCCCGGCGGCCAGCATCAGCCGCCAGCCGCTCGGTGTGGCCTGGACATGGGTGACGTCATGGGCGTCGATCAGCTTCAGCAGGGCCGCGCCGTCACGCTGCCGCTCCTCCGGCACCAGGACGACCCGGCCGCCGGTGGTCAGGGGCAGCAGCAGTTCCACGGTGGAGATGTCGAAGGACAGCGAGGTCAGCCCCAGCCAGCGGTGGCCCGGGGCCGCCTCCAGCCGGTCGGCCAGTGAGCCGAGCAGGTTGGCGAGCGCCCCGTGCGGGACTTCGACGCCCTTGGGGCGGCCGGTGGAGCCGGAGGTGTAGAGGACATAGGCGGGGTGATCGCCGGTCGGGGCCGCCGTCCGCCCACGCGGCGGTGCGGCGGTCGCCGAGGCATGCGGGGACAGCACGGGCAGCCCGGCCGGCAGCCCCTCCGGTACCGGCCCCTCGACCACGAGGGCGGACAACCGGGCATCGGCACGGACGAAGGCGAGCCGGTCGGCCGGGTAGCCGGGATCCAGCGGTACGTAGGCGGCTCCGGCGGACAACGTGCCGAGCAGGGCAGTCAGTTCGGCCGCCGAACGGGACACCTGGACGCCGACGAGGTCTCCGGCGCCGATGCCCTCGGCGGCCAGCCGGTCGGCGAAAGCCGCCACGGCCGCGTGCAGTTCACCGTAGGAGAGTTCCGTGCCGTCGGCCGCCGCCACGGCCACCGCATCGGGTGCCGCGGCGGCCTGCTCCGCGAACATGCCCACCACCGTGGCGTCCGCCGGGCGGGCCGCAGCCGTCCCGTTGCCCGCGTACAGCGCCCGGTCCAGCTCGTCGCCCGGCAGCAGCGGCAGGTCGGCGAGACGGACACCGGGGTCGGCGAGCACCGCGTCCAGCAGGGTGCGGAAGTGGCTGACGATCCGGGCGGGCGCACCGGGCGCGAAGGCGTCGGCCCGGTACTGCAACGAGGCGTCCAACCGGTCCGGTCCTGAGACCAGGTGGAGGTGGGCCAGGTTGCGTACGGCGTGCGGGAAGCCGATCCAGTCCACCTCGACGTCCGGGGCTTCCAGCGCCTCCCAGCCGGTGCGGCGGCGGTAGCTGACCGAGAGCGGGGTGAGCGCGGTGCGCGGGGTGAGGCCGCGCACCGCCCGGCCGAGCGGGACCGGGCGGTGGTCGTAGAGGGCCGCCAGCTCGGCCCGGACGTCCCGGGCGAAGTCGGCGAAACTCCGGTGCGGGTCGGGGTGGGTGAGAACGGGCAGCTCGTTGACGTACAGGCCGATGTGCTCGGGGCTCCCCGGGCGGCGGGTGGACAGTTCCACGGCGGTGGCGGGCGAGCTGTCGCCATAGCGGAGCAGCAGGGTGTGCCAGAGGGCGAGGAGCAGTTCGAAGCGGGTGACGCCGAGGGAGCGCGCGGTGTCGGCGAGACGGGCGAGGGGCGATCCCTCAAGGGTGAACGGCACGGCGTCTCCGGGCGCGGGTGCGGTGGCGTCCCGCGCGTCGACGAGAAGGCCGGGCAGCGCGGGGGCGGCCGGGTCCGTCCAGCGGTCCGCCCAGAACTCCCGTGCCGCTTGCGCCTCTTCGGCGGTCGGCTCCGGCTGACGGGTGGGCTCGGCCTTCTCCGGGCCGGCGTGCGTCTTAGGGCCGGCATGCGTCTTAGGGCCGGCATGCGTCTCCGGGCCGGCATGCGTCTCCGGGCCGGCATGCGTCTCCACACCCAGGATCTCGGCGAGCAGGATGTCCTTCGAGGTGCCGTCGAACACCAGGTGGTGGGCGACGGCGTGCAGGACCGGATGGCCGTCACCGGTGCTCACGAGCGCGAACCGGACGAGCGGGCCCTCGGCCAGGTCGAAGGGTCGGGTGCTCTCCGCCGCGAGCAGGGCGTCGAGGGCGTCGGACGCGCAGGTCAGGCGGCGCAGTCCGGGGGCCGGTCCGGCGGCCGGGACGAGCACGGGCCCCTCCGGGTCCACCCGGGACAACAGCACCGGATGCCGGGCGAGGAGCCGGGCGCACCCGGCGGCGAGGGCCGCCGCGTCGGGTGCCGTCGGGCCGGTGAACCGGGCGGTCACCACCAGGTGGTGGGCGGCCCCGGGGCTCAGCACCTGTTCGGTGACCCACATGCCGTGCTGGGCGGGACCGAGCCCGGCGGGCAGGGCGAGGGCTGAAGAAGCGTGCGGAGAAGGGGAGTTCGGGTTGGTCATCGCAGGGCCTCGTCGTCCAGGAGCAGGCGCAGCTCGCGCTTGAGGATCTTGCCGCCCTCGTTGCGCGGCAGGGAGGGGCGGAACAGCAGGCGCGCGGGGAGTTCGTGGGCCGCGAGCCGGTCGAGCAGGAAGGTCCGCAGGGCCGGTACGGTCAGCTCGCCGCGTGGCACGACGACGGCGGCGACGACCGCGCCCAGGACGGGGTGCGGCACACCGAACGCCGCCGCGTCCGCGACCGCCGGGTGGGCGTGCAGCGCGTCCTCGACCTGGAGCGTCGAGACCTTGTGCGCACCGGACTTGATGACGTCCCGCTCCCGGTCGAGCAGGTGCAGGTACCCGTCCTCGTCCACCCGTCCGAGGTCGCCCATCCGCACCCAGCGGCCCCGGAAGACCTCCGGGCCGCTGTTCGCGGGCCCGCGGACGGCGGCCGCCCCGCTGCCGGCTCCGTCGAGGTAGGCGCGGGGGGCGGTGGGGGTGCGGAGCCAGACCTCGCCCGGCTCGCCGGGCGGCAGGGGCGTTCCGTCGGGGGCCGTGATCCGCAGGTCGCGCAGGTCGGCGGGGCGGCCCGGGGAGTCGGGGCGGTCGGGGTCGAAGAGCAGGGTGATCTGGGCGGGCGCGGCCTCGGTGGAGGTGTAGTAGTTGACGACCTGGGCGCGCGGGAAGGCCCGGGCCAGGCCGAGCGCCACGGGTCCCGGCAGGGCGGCGGCGGTGGAGCCGACGAGCCGGACGGTGTCGGTGGCGTACCGGCGGGCGGCCGGTGAGCCGAGCAGTTCGATGGCCATGGCCGGGACGAGGAACACGCTGCCGATCCCGTACTCCTCGATGAGCCGCGCGAACCGCCCCGGAGTGAACTGCGGGGCGGCCACGGCGGTGGCCGCCGAGTCCAGGGCGTTGACCAGCATGGTCTGCCCGGCGTTGGTGCCGACGGGGAAGGCGTGCAGGAAGTGGCGGGAGTGCCGCAGGGGGCGGCGGCGTTCGTCGGAGGTGCAGCCGTGCACCAGGTTGGCGTGGGTCGCTGTGACGCCCTTGGGGGTTCCGGTCGTGCCGGAGGTGTAGAGGATCTGGGCGAGGGCGGCGGGGTCGGGCGGGTCCGGGAGGCCGTGGTCGGTGTCCGGTCCCGCTCCGGATCCCGTTCCGTCTTCCCTTTCCGCCCCGGTCCCGGCTGGGATTCCGCTTCCCGCTCCCGTCCCGGTTTCCGCCCCGGTCCCGGCCCGGGTTCCGCTTCCCGCCCACGTCCCGGCTTCCGACCCGATCTCCTCCTCCGTCGCCGACCACACCCCCGCCGGAAGCAGCTCCGGCGGCAGGACCGCGCCGCCCGGGTGCAGCAGGGCCGTGGCCCCGCTGTCGGCGAGGACATGGGCGCTGGTCGCCGGGGACTGCCGGTCGGAGAGGGGTACGGCGACGCAGCCGGCGCGGAGGACGGCGCAGTACGCGACGGCGTACGCGATCCAGTCGCCGCTGCCGTAACGGAGCACGACCCGTGCTCCTGGTCCAAGACGCCGGTGGCACAGCCCGGCGGCGAGGGCCACGGACCGGTCGCGCCACGCGGCAAAGGTCAGGGTCCGGGTGCCGCAGATCAGCGCGGTACGCCCGGGTTCGGTGGCGGCCCGGAGGTCGAGGAGGGCGGGAAGACTGCGGGGCGGCGGCACTGCGGCTCGCGCCCGGCCCCCGGGGGAGGCGGCGCCCGTCGGACGGCTCCCGGGGATGGCGGCGCCCGTCGGACGGCTGCCCGGAGTGGCGGCGCTCACCGGACTGCCTCCGCAGCGGCCGGGTCGCCCTCGACCGCTCCGGCCCCGCCGTCCTGCGCCGCCCGTGTCCGGCGGTCGCGTTCCTGGATGCCGACCAGGTCGTCCGGCAGCGCGTCCGGGACGTCGAGGTCGAACCGGGCCAGCACCGGGAGCCGGAGGCCGATGACCACCAGGGCGAGCATGGCCGCGCCGAACAGCAGGTACATGAACCCGATACCGCGCCCCGGCCCCGTACCGATCAGGGCGCCCACCGTCGAGGCCAGCGAGCCGCCGTCCTCGAACATCGGGCCGAAGACCGCCGAGCCCACCGGGGCGATGACGCCGTGCCCGATCGGCAGGGTGGACCAGGCGACCAGGGTGTTCAGCGCGAACACCCGGCCGTGGAACCGCTGGGGCACCTTGATCTGCACGATCGTCGTGTAGACGCCGTTGACCATGGACAGAGCGCAGGACATCCCGAACGCGCCGATGCCGATGATCCACAGGTCAGCCCGCACCCCGACCAGCGCACAGGCCAGCGCGAGCAGTCCGGCCAGGCCCAGCATGCCGCGCATGCGGTGGTTCTTCGGGCCGCCCCAGAAGCCCATCGCGATACCGCCGAGGATGGCGCCCGCTCCCCCGGCGACCGAGATCCGCGCCACCGCCGCCAGCGAGTCGAACGACAGCACCAGCGGGGTGATCAGCAGGAACAGCGGGGACAGGAAGATGTTCAGGGCCGCGAACCACAGGAGCATCGCCCGGAAGCCCCGGTTGCGCCAGGAGTGGGCGAAGCCGTGCTTGATCTCCGCGACCAGCGACTCCTTCCGCTTCCAGGGGAGGGTCTTCGGGAACCTCACGAACGACAGCACGCCGATGGCGATGGTGTAGCTGACGACGTCGAGGATGAGGATGCCCTTCAGGCCGATCCCCGCCATCAGCGCCACCGCCGCCAGGGGAACGATGAACTGGGCGAACCCGAAGGCCATTTGGGTGATGCCGTTGGCGTGACCGAGGTACTGCTTGGGCACCAGCTGCGGTACGGAGGAGGCGTAGGCCAGCCGCTGGAAGGTGAGCGCCACCGACAGCACGCCGAGCAGGACGTAGATGTGCCAGGAGGCGAGGTTGCCGCTCAGCAGGAGCGTGAGCAGCGCCGCCTGGGTGGATCCGGCGACGATGTCGCTGGTCAGCATCACCTTGCGGCGGTCGAGCCGGTCGACGACCGCTCCGGCCAGCGGTCCGACGAGGATGCCGGGCAGCATGCCGATGACGGCGTAGAGGGCGTATTTGCCCATCGAGCCGGTCTCCATGTAGATCCACACCGGCAGGGCGAACTCGGTCAGCGCGGATCCGGTGATGGACAGCAACTGGCCGAAGGCGACGGCCAGGAAGCGGCCCATGCCGGGCGCCGGACCGGAGTCGGGGGCCTCGTCCGGCGCGTGGGTAGCGCCGCGCGGTCCGCCGGCGTCGGCGGCGGGCACCCCCGCGCTCCGCGCGTCGGCGGCCTCGGCCCGCTCCTCGTCCCGTGCCCCGCCCGGCAGGCCGCTCCGTGCGCTGTCCCGTCCGCTCACCTCGTGGAACCACCAGGAAGCGTCGTCCGCCTCCCGCGGCAGCTCGCCCGCCGCGTCCGGGCCGGCCAGGACCGCCGGGTGCGTGCGGGTGATGATCTCGGCGAGTTCCCGCGCCCGGTACTTGAGGAAGAAGTGGCCGGCCTCGTCCAGGACCGCCAGCGCCGAGCGCTCGGCGAGCATCTGCCACTCGCGGTACCGCTCCTCGTGGAAGTCGGTGGCCGGGTCCCGGTTGCCGATCACCGAGATCACCGGGGCCTTCAGCAGCGCGCCGCCCGCCTCGACCTCGGCCAGCGCCTCGGTGAAGTAGGCCTCGGCGGCCCGGGAGTCCGCGCGCATGTTGCCGATCATGAACTTCATCTGGGCCTCGTCGAGGTCCCCGACCTCCGCCCCCATGGAGCGCAGCCAGGTGAAGTAGACGCGGTCGCTCAGCAGGGGGTCCAGGGCGGAGATCCGGCTCAGCAGCCCCAGGACCCGGCCGCGCGGGCGGGCGAAGGGGAACTGGGCCCCGATGTAGACGGCCTCCACCGCCCGGCCCGACGCTTCGAGGAGCCGGGAGACGGCGACGGTGAGCGCGCTGCCGACGGCGCAGTGCCCGTACAGGGCCACGGGTCCCTCGACCCGTTCGCGGATCTCGGCGGCGATCTTCTCGGCCAGCTCGTCGAACGGCAGGTGCTCCTCGGTGACGCCCATGTCGTGGCCGGGGATGGCGACGGACCACAGGTCGTATCCGGCGGGCAGTTCATCGGCGACCGGCTGGTAGACGACCGCGCTGCCGCCGCCGTACGGGACGCAGACGAAGGAGAGCGTCCGCTCCCCGGGCGGTGCGGGGCGGGTCAGCCGGTGGAGCAGGTGGCGGGGGCCCCGCTCGGACTCGTCCAGGTCGGCGAGGGCGGCGAGTTGGCGGACCGTGCGGGAGGTGAACAGGTCCATGACGCTGACCGGCCGCGCCCCCGCCTCGGGCAACCGCTTGCGGGCGCGGGCGATGACCTGGGTGGCGAGGAGCGAGTGCCCGCCCAGGTCGAAGAAGTCGTCGTCGACACCGACTTCGGGAAGTTGCAGGATCTCGGCCCAGATCGTGGCCAGCACCTGCTGGGTGGCGGTCTCCGGGGCAGCGAGCGCTTCACCGGAGCGGCGGGCGGCCTGCGGTGCGGGCAGGGCGCGGCGGTCGAGCTTGCCGTTGGGGGTGAGCGGGAGGGCGTCCAGGGTGACGAAGGCGGCCGGGACCATGTAGTCGGGCAGCGTGCGGCGCAACGCGGTGCGCAGGGCGGCGGGGTCCGGCCCGGCGGACCCGCTCCGGCCGGGTTCACCGCCTTCGGCCCGGTCGTCGCCCCCGCCCGGAGCGGGGCTCGCGCCCCCGGCCCGGTCGTCGCCCCCGCCCGGACCGGGGCTCGCGCCCCCGGCCCCGTCCGGTACGACGTACGCCACCAGGCGTTTGTCGCCCGGACGGTCCTCGCGGACGATCACCACCGCGGCGGCGATGCCGTCCTCGGCGCGCAGGGCCGCCTCGATTTCGCCGGGTTCGATGCGCAGGCCCCGGATCTTGACCTGCTGGTCGATCCGGCCCAGGTGCTCCAGCTGCCCGTCCTCCCGCCATCGGGCCAGGTCTCCCGTGCGGTAGAGCCGGGCGCCGGGCGGGCCGTAGGGGTCGGGGACGTAGCGGGCGGCGGTGAGGCCGGGGCGGCGGTGGTAGCCCAGGGACACCTGGACGCCGCCGATGTGGAGTTCGCCGGGAGTGCCGACGGGGACAGGGCGCAGACCGGCGTCCAGGACGTACAGCCGGGTGTTGTCCACCGGGGCACCGATCGGCACCGACCCGAGGTCGCCCGCGCATTCCCAGCTGGTCACGTCGACGGCGGCCTCGGTCGGCCCGTACAGGTTGGCGAGGGCGCAGTGCGGCAGCCGGGCGGTGAAGGCGCGGGCGGTGTGCGGGGCCAGTTCCTCGCCGCTGCACACGACGCGGCGCAGGGTGGTGCAGCGCTCCACATCCTCCTCGGCCAGGAACACATCCAGCATCGCCGGTACGAAGTGGGCCACGGTCACCCCGTGCCGGCGGATGGTGTCCCGCAGGTGGGCGGCGTCCTTGTGGCCCCCGGGCTGCGCGAGGACCAGCCGGGCCCCGGTGATCAGCGGCAGGAACAGCTCCCAGACGGAGACGTCGAAGCCGGTCGGGGTCTTCTGGAGGACGGTGTCGCCCGCCCCGACCTCGTATCGGCGGGCCATCCACAGCAGGCGGTTGACGATCGCCCGGTGGGTGTTGGGCACGCCCTTGGGCCGGCCGGTGGAGCCCGAGGTGTAGATCATGTACGCGAGGTCGTCGGCTTCCGGTCCCACCGGGTCCGCCCCTTCCCCATCGCCGTCCCACTCGGCCGGGTCGTCCAGCAGCAGGACACGGGCCGCGCAGCCGTCCGGCACGGGCAGTCGCCGCTGGGTCAGGAGCACCTCGGCCGCACTGTCCGCGAGCATGAACGCGAGCCGCTCGGAGGGGTATTCGGGGTCCAGCGGGGTGTACGCCGCCCCGGTGCGCAGAACGCCGAGGAGGCCGGGAAGCAGGTCCGGGGACCGCTCGGCGCTGACCGCCACGAGGCTTCCCGGTCCGACGCCCTCCCGGGCCAGCCGCCGGGCGACGCGGGCGGCGGCCCGCTCCAGCTCGGCGTACGTCAGGGTCCCGTCGCCGAAGCGGACGGCGACGGCGTCGGGGGTACGGGCGGTCTGTGCGGCTATCAGACCGGGCAGGGTGGCGCCGTCCGGCAGGCCGACGGCGGTGTCGTTCCATGCGTGGAGCAGCCGGTGCCGCTCGCCGGGGTCCAGGGTGTCGTGGGCGGAGACCGGCAAGTCGGGCCGGTCGGCCACGTCGTGCAGCAGCCGGTCGAGGGCTTCGGCGATCCGGGCGACGGCGGACTCGTCGAAGAGGTCGGTGTTGTAGTTGAACGCGCCCCGCAGACCACCCTCCCCCTCCATCAGGAACAGTTCGAGGTCGAACCGGGTCCCGGCGGCGTGCAGCCCGAACGGTTCGACGCGCAGAGGGAGTTCGGCATCCGGTGCGGCCGATGCGTAGTTCTGGACGGCGAGGACCGCCTGGAAGACCGGGGAGCGGGACACATCGCGTTCGACGTTCAGCTCGGAGACCAACTGGGCGAAGGGCAGCTCCTGGTGGGCGTACGCCTCCAGACAGGTCTCCCGGGTCCGGGCGAGGAGTTCGGTGAACGCCGGGTCGCCGTCCAGACGCGCCCGCAGTGCCAGCACGTTGACGAACATGCCGATAAGACCTTCGAGTTCGGGCTCGGGCCGGCCCGCGACGGGTGATCCCACGGCGAAGTCCCGCTGCCCGGAGAACCGTGACAGCACCAGCTGGAACGCGGCGAGCAGCACCATGTGCACGGTCGCGCCGTGCTCCTTGCCCAGGGCGGTGAGCCGGTCGAGGAGGTCCCGGTCGACATCGAAGCCGTAACCGGCTCCGTCGAAGGTCTGCTGCTCGGGGCGCGGCCGGGTGGTGGGGAGCTCCAGCGGCCGGACCCCGGCCAGCTCCCGCCCCCAGTAGGCGACCTCGTCCCTCAGGCGCCCGCCGGTCAACCGCCCACGCTGCCAGAGCGCGAAGTCCCCGTACTGCACCGGAAGTTCGGCGAGCGGGTCGGGTTCGTCCCGGGCGTGGGCGGCGTAGCCGCGCAGCACATCGGAGACCAGGACCTCGCTCGACCAGCCGTCGCTGACACTGTGGTGGACCACGAGGAGCAGGACGTGGTCGTCGGCGGCGATGCGGGCCAGCAGGCCGTGGATCAGGGGGCCGGCGACCAGGTCGAAGGGCAGGGCTCCCAGCTCGTCGACCAGCCGGGCCGCGTGCTCCTCGTCGTCCGCATCGGCGGTGCGCAGGACGAACGGGGCCGGGGCGGCGATCTCCAGGACCGGGCGTCCGTCGTCGGTGGCCGGGTAGCGCGAGCGCAGCGTCTCGTGGCGCGCGATCACCGCGTCGAGGGCGCGCTGCAGGGCCGGACGGTCGAGCGGGCCGCGCAGCCGACGGGCGACCGGGATGTTGTACGCGGCGGTGCCGGGCGCGAACTGCTCCATGAACCACAGGCGTTCCTGGGCGAACGACAGCGGAGGCACCGTGCCCTCGGGCCGCCGGGGCACGGTCCGGGATGCCGGGTGGGCGCGGCCGCGCAGCCGCTGGGCGAGCAGGGCGCGCTTGGCGTCGGAGAGCGGGGCGGCGGCCCGTCCGCGGGGTTCCGCGGTGGCCCGGGTGCTGCCGCCGGATCTCCCTCCGGGCTCCCGGGTGCCGTCGTCGGGTCCCTCGGCGGGTTCCCGGGTGCTGTCCGCGGGGCGGGTCTCGGTGCTGCTCATGCGGTGGTCGTTCCGTTTCTCTCCGGGCCGGACTCGGCCGCGAGAAGCCGCTCGGCGTCCTCGTCGGTCAGCGCTTCGATCTCCGCGAGCAGCAGGTCCTCCACCGCGACGGCGAACGTCTCGACGGTGCGGTGGACGAACAGGGTCCGCAGCGGCACGGTGACCCCGGCGGCGGCCCGGATCCGGGCGACGACGCGGGTGGCGAGGAGCGAGTGTCCGCCCAGGTCGAAGAAGTCGTCCAGCGCGCCCGCCCGGTCCAGACCCAGCACCTCCGTCCACACCTCGCCGACGAGTGCCTCCGCATCGGTGCGCGGGGCGACGTATCCGGGTCCGAGGTCGGGCCGCCGCTCGGGCGCGGGCAGGGCGAGGCGGTCCACCTTGCCGTTCGGGGTCAGCGGCAGGGCGTCCAGTACGACCAGCGAGTTCGGGACCAGATGGGCCGGGAGCCGGGCGGCCAGCGCGGCCCGCAGCGCCCCGGCGGACAGCCCGCCCGCCGCGTGCCCGGCCGGGGCTTCTGCCGCAGGCCCCGTCGGAGCGCCTGCGGTCGGCGGCGCGCCCGGGTCGCCCTCGCCCCGCTCCGGGACCACGTAGCCGACCAGCGCCCCGTCCCGTACGGTCACCACCGCCCGGCCGACCCCGTCCAGGGCCAGCAGAGCGGTCTCGACCTCCCCGGGCTCCACGCGGAAGCCGCGTACCTTGACCTGGTCGTCGATGCGGCCCAGGAACTCCAGCCGCCCGTCAGTCCGCCAGCGGACCAGGTCGCCGGTGCGGTAGCGGCGGGAGCCGGGCGGGCCGTACGGGTCGGGCACGAAGGCCCGCGCGGTGGCCCCGGCCCTGCCGCCGTAGCCGTACGTCACCCCGGCGCCGCCGACGAGGAGTTCACCGGCCGCCCCCTGCGGCATGAGCCGGCCCAGCGGGTCGCAGACGGTGAGCGTGGTCCCGCCGATCGGGCTGCCGATGGGCGGGCGGTGACGGGCGTCCGCGTGGCCCAGGTCCGCGGTGGCGGCGATGACGGTGGTCTCGGTCGGACCGTAGGAGTTGACCACCCGCACGGTGTCCCCGAACCGGGCCCGCCATGCGGCGACCGCCCCGGGCTGCACCTGGTCCGCGCCGAGGATCAGGAGCCGCAGGCCCGGGGGCCAGGTGACGGCGTCGAGGTCGTCGGCCAGCTCGTGCCAGTACGGGGTGGGCAGGTCCAGGACGGTCGGGCCCGTGCCCCGTCCGGCTGCCAGGTGGAGGTGGTCGGGCAGAGTGCTGTCCGGATCGGCGACGACGAGGCGGGCTCCGGCGACGAGGGCGGGGAAGATCTCCTCGGCGTGGGTGTCGAAGCTCAGCGACGCGAACTGCAGCACCTCGTCGTCCGCCGTGATGCCGTAGTGCTCCCGCATCCAGCCGGCCCGGGCGGCCAGTGCGCGGTGCGGGACGACGACGCCCTTGGGCCGGCCGGTGGAGCCGGAGGTGTGGATGACGTAGGCCGGATGGTCCCGGCCCGCCGCCCAGCGCGGATCGGGCACACCGGCCGGGCCGGACGCCTCGGGCGCGAGCACGACGGGGGCGGTCGTCGCGGCGTCCGGCGCCTCGGGGCCGCTCGCGGGGCCGCCCTCCGCGACATCCGCGACCTCGGCCACGGCCGCGCGACCGCCCTCCGCGGCATCCAGGACCTCGGCTTCGTCCGCGCGCCCGCCGCCCGCGACATCCGGATCGGCCACGACCACCCGTACGCCGGTGTCCGCGACCATGAAGTCGAGACGGGCGGGGGGATAGGCCGGGTCCAGGGGCAGATAGGCCGCGCCGGCCCGCCAGGCGGCCAGCATCGCGGTGATCGCCCGCGTACCGCGCGGCAGGCGGACGCCGACCGTGTCTCCGTCCCGCACCCCCGCGCCCCGCAGCCGCACCGCGAGCGCCCCGGCCGCCTCCCACAGCTCCCGGTAGGTCAGCGCCCCGGCCGCGTCACGCACCGCCGTCCGGTCGTCGCCGTACGTCCGTGCCGCACGCTCCAGCGCGGCGGGCAGCGCCTCCGTGTCGTCCTCCGGTACGGCGCAGCCGGTGCCCAGGGCCAGCAGCTCGTCCTCCTCCGCCCCGGTCAGCAGCGGCAGTCCGGGCACCGGGGCGTCCGGGTCCGCCAGCGCCCCGCGCAGCAGCGTCTCGAAGTGCCGGGCGAACCGGGCCGCCCAGGGGCCGTCGAAGAGGTCGGTGCGGTAGCCGAACACGGCGATCAGGTCATCGCCCTCACGGCGCAGGTCGAGCATCACCTCGAACTTGCTGGCCGCATGGCCGCCGTCCGCCTCGGCACAGCCCAGTCCCGCGAACTCCGCCGCGTGGCCGTCCGGTTCGTCCTGGGTGTGAACGGTCAGCAGAGTCTGGAAGAGCGGACTGCCACCGAGCCGCCGCTCGACGCCCAGTTCGTCGATGAGCCGCTCGAAGGGGACCCGGTCATGGGTGAACGCGGTCAGCACCGAGCGGCGCACCCGGCGCAGCAGCTCCGCGAAGGACGGGGCTCCCGCGAGTTCGGCGCGCAGGACGAGCGTGGTGGAGAAGTAGCCGATCGTCTCCTCCAGTTCCGGCTCCCCGCGGCCGGCCGCGGGTACTCCGACGCAGAAGTCGTCCTGGCGGGTCCAGCGGTGCAGCAGCACCTGGTAGGCGGCGAGCAGCACCATGAACGGGGTGCACCGCTGCCGGCGGGCCAGGGCGTCCACCGCAGGGCCCGCACCGGTGAGCCGACGGGTGTGGAAGGCCCCGCCGGGTCCTTCGTCCGTTGCCGTGGCGGTGGGGCGCAGGTCGAGCACGGGGGCACCCGCCAGCCGCTCCCGCCAGTGGGCCACGGCCGCGTCCGCCTCGGGACCATCAGTGAACTCCCTCTCCCTGCGGGCGAATTCGGTGTACGGGAACGGTTCGGGCAGTTCGACCGTGCGACCGTCCAGGTGGGCGGCGTACCGGGTGGCCACCTCGGCGCGCAGGAGGTTCAGCGACCAGCCGTCGGCGACGATGTGGTGCAGGACGAGGCACAGCAGGTGTTCGTCGTCGTCGGTCCGCAGCAGGGCCACCCGCAGCAGCGGACCGCGGGCGAGGTCGAAGGCGGCGTTGGTCCGCTCGGCGAGCAGCCGGGGCGCGCGCCCCGGGTCGCGGCGCAGGTCGACGCTCTCGACCGGGACGGGAGCGGGCGGCTCCACGAGGACGACGGGGCGGCCGTCCCGGTCGGGGAAGCGGGTACGCAGGGCCTCGTGCCGGGCGGCGGTCGCGTCGAAGGCGGAGCGCAGAGCCGGTTCGTCGAGCGCGCCGGTCAGGCGGAGCACGAGCGGGATGTTGTACGAGGCGTCGCCGGGGTCCAACTGGTGCAGGAACCACAGGCGTTCCTGTGCCGGACTCAGGGGGAGGCCGGCCTCTTGCCCGTCTCCCGCCACCGCCGGATCGAGGGCGCCGTCCGCGCCCGCCGTGGCCCCACCTGTCGTACCGATCATGTGCGGTGCTCCCCTGTGTGCCGACCGTCGGCACC
The DNA here is from genome assembly GCF_000261345.2 of Streptomyces globisporus C-1027. Lineage (NCBI taxonomy): Bacteria > Bacillati > Actinomycetota > Actinomycetes > Kitasatosporales > Streptomycetaceae > Streptomyces > Streptomyces globisporus. Next base: position 3,380,731 of record NZ_CP013738.1, read on the forward strand.
GCACCACCGAGGGCGGCGGGCAGCACCGGACGCATGCGCCGACGGGTCGTCAGAAAGCAGCGCAGGGGGCCGCAGTGGCGCGTTTCGGCCTCCCCGCGATCTCGGCCCCGGGCAACGGTCACGGTAGGAGGACGAGGCAGGGCAAGTCAATGGTCTGGACCACGCAAGGGTGGCTGGTACCGGCCACACAGCCAGCGACATACGACCAGGAAAGGGGCGTCCTATCCTTTCCTGCTGGCTGAAACAGCCGTTCCGGCGATCGAAGGGCAGCGGTTCCCGCAGCGCCTCCTCGCCCGTGAGCCCGTGGCGTGACCTCCTCCGCCTCCTCCTCCGGGCGGGCCCGTCTCCACCCGGGGTCCGACACGGCTCCACCCGCCGTCCGATGCGCCCCGCCCGGGCAGCCGCCTAGCGTGGCGGACATGACGATCTTCCTGCGTAATCGACGGGCCGGGGCCGCCGCGACCGCCACGGCGCTGGCCCTGGCCTCCCTGGCGGCGCTCGCCGGGACAGCCACGCCCGCCTCGGCGTCCGGGCGGGCGACGGCGTCCGGTCCGGCGGCAACGGCTACGGCTACGGCTTTAGTGCCTGCGTCGGCCGCTGCCTTGAAGCCCGCTTCCCCGGCCGCCTTCGCCTCGCCCGCCTCCGGCGACCCCGCCGTCCCCGCCGCGCTCACGCTTCCCCGCCCCACCGGCCCGTACGCCACCGGCCGCGACACCCTGTTCCTCACCGACCACGAGCGGACCGACCCCTGGGTCCCGGCCGCCGGGGCACGCCGGTTGCTGGTGTCGCTGCACTACCCGGCCCGCCCGGGCAGCGGCGGTGCCCCGGCCCCGTACATGCCGGAGGCGGAGGCGCGGCTGATGCTCGCGCAGCGCGGTCTCGACGCCCCGGAATGGCCCGGCCTGGTCGCCGCCACCCGGACCTTCTCCCGTACGGACGCACGGCCGGCCCCGGGACGCTTCCCGCTCGTGCTGCTCTCCCCCGGCTTCGGCACGCCCCGGGCCACGCTGACCGGGCTCGCGGAGCAGCTGGCGAGCCGGGGTTACGTCGTGGCGACGGCGGACCATCCGTACGAGTCGACCGGTACGGAGCTGCCCGACGGCCGGGTCCTGACCTGTGCCGCCTGCGACGAGGTGGCCGCGCAGCCCGACGACGCCGGACGGCGCAAGGTGCTGGCCGCCGTCTCCGCCGGGCGGGCCGCCGACTTCTCGTTCCTGCTGGACCGGCTGACCGGGCCGCGCCCCGCGTGGCGGCACGCCCGGGCGATCGACGCGCGGCGGGTGGGCATGGCGGGCCACTCCATCGGGGGCGACGCGGCCGCCTCCACGATGGCCGCCGACCGCCGGGTGGACGCGGGCGTCAACATGGACGGCACGTTCTTCGACCCGGTCGCCGCCCGCGGGCTCGGCGGTCGCCCCTTCCTGATGCTGGGGACCGACCCCGGGCACGCCCCCGGTGCGGGTGACTTGTCCTGGGACGAGGGCTGGGCCCGGCTGGACGGCTTCAAGCGGTGGCTGACGGTCCGGGACTCCGGGCACTTCACCTTCACGGACACCCCGGCGATCGGGGAGCAGCTCGGCATCGTGGACCCGGACGCGCCGCTGTCCGCGGCCCGTTCGACGGCGGTCACCCGCGCCTATGTGACCGCGTTCTTCGACCGCAGCCTGCGCGGCCGGCCGGCCCGGCTGCTGGACGGCCCGACGCCGGCCCACCCCGAGGTGCTCTTCCAGCGCCCCTGACCGTACGGGGGTCGGTCGGGGTCGTCCCCGGAGAGGGACAACACAGCGCCCCCGGCCCACGTCGCACAGGACGTGGGCCGGGGGCGCTGTCGCGTCCGCCGGAGCGCTACGCGGTGGCGGGCACCGCGGTCTTCGGCTCCGCCTCGCGGATCTCGTCCCGGTCGGCGTCGTCGCCGAAGGAGTCGATCGGGGAGGGCGAGGCGGAGTTGTACGCGTCGTGGTCGAGGATCTTCTCGCGGGCCGCGACGATCACCGGGACGAGCGCCTGGCCGGCCACGTTGGTGGCGGTGCGCATCATGTCCAGGATCGGGTCGATGGCCATGAGCAGGCCGACGCCCTCCAGCGGGAGGCCCAGCGTGGACAGGGTGAGGGTCAGCATGACCGTCGCGCCGGTGAGACCGGCGGTGGCGGCCGAGCCGATCACCGAGACGAAGGCGATCAGGATGTAGTCGCCGATACCCAGCTGCACGTCGAAGATCTGGGCGATGAAGATGGCCGCCAGCGCCGGGTAGATCGCGGCGCAGCCGTCCATCTTCGTGGTCGCGCCGAACGGCACGGCGAAGGAGGCGTACTCCTTCGGAACGCCGAGGCGCTCGGTGACCCGCTGGGTGACCGGCATGGTGCCGACCGAGGAGCGGGAGACGAAGGCGAGCTGGATCGCGGGCCAGGCACCCTTGAAGAACTGGAGCGGGCTGACCTTGGCGACGGTGGCCAGAAGCAGCGGGTAGACGCCGAACATCACCAGGGCGCAGCCGATGTAGACGTCGGCGGTGAACGTCGCGTACTTGCCGATGAGGTCCCAGCCGTAGTCGGCGATGGCGTAGCCGATGAGGCCGACGGTGCCGATCGGGGCGAGCCGGATGACCCACCACAGGGCCTTCTGGAGCAGCTCCAGGATCGACTGGCTGAGGGTGAGGATCGGCTTGGCCTTCTCGCCGAGCTTGAGGGCGGCGATACCGGCGACGGCGGCCATGAAGACGATCTGGAGCACGTTCAGCTCGGTGAACGGCGTGATCACGTCGCTCGGGACGATGCCGGTCAGGAAGTCGATCCAGCTGCCCTTGGTCTCGGAGAGCTCGCCGTCCTTCGGCGTGAGGCCGGTGCCGGAGCCCGGGTTGGTGATCAGGCCGATCGCGAGGCCGATGGCGACGGCGATCAGCGAGGTGATCATGAACCAGAGCAGGGTGCGGGTGGCCAGCCGGGCGGCGTTGTTGACCTGCCGCAGGTTGGTGATCGACACGAGGATCGCGAAGAAGACCAGCGGGGCGACGGCCAGCTTCAGCAGCTGGACGAAGAGCGAGCCGATCTCGTCGAGGGTGGTGACGAGCCAGCCGAGGTCCTGGCTGCGGGCAAGCCAGCCGAGCAGCACACCGAGGACCAGACCGGCGACGATCTGGGCCCAGAACGGGACCTTGGGTATACGGGGACGGGACCCGGAGCCGGAGCCTGTGGGCTGCTCGGCCTCGGGGGCGGTGGACGCGGGGTTCGCGGACACGGACACACTCCAGTGAGGACGCATCGGGACACACGGAAGCCATCCGTGCGGTCGTGCGGTGGAACGGGGACGGGGTCGCGGCGCCCGCGTCGAGGGGCGGCGCCGCTGCATGATGCCGTATCAGACCTCGCGGCAACAGACCGCGGACATACAGCGGCAGAGATCGACATGCAGGCGCGCCACGAGCGGGATGCTCGCGGCATGACGGAGGCGCACAGCTGTCTTCACGTCGAATACGTTAACACTTGAACTTTGAGAAGCTCAAAGCCTTTCTTTGGCTCAGGGGTGGCGCTCCCTGTCGCGCACCTGTCCGGAAAACGCCGCGGACCCCGTACCGGAGCGGTTCGCTCCGGACCGGGGTCCGGCGGAAAGGAAGGGGTCGCGCGAGGCGCGTGTGAGGAACCTTACTGAACGGCGTCCTCGCGGGTGCGGTTGGCGTCCAGGCGCGCCTTGGTGCGGTCGACGCCGGCGACGATCTGCTGGGACATCTCGTCACGCTGCTTGCGCAGCAGCACATAGCTGAGCGGCGCGGAGAGGACGAGGCCGAGGAGGATCACCCAGATCGCGTTGGAGCCACCGAGGCCCGAGGGGATCAGCCCGAAGTGGACGGCGACACCGGCGACGAAGAAACAGCCGACGAAGATCAGCAGGCGCAACGCCGTGTAACGGATCAACGCGCTCGGCTTGGCAGCGGACACGGCTGGCCCTCTCTTCCCATCAACGGTCGGCACACTTCTGCCCGTCCAGTGAAGCATGGCCCGAATTCTCTCGGTTCAGGGGGTTGCCGGGCCTCAGAGCGGCAGCAGCATGATGATGTCGTCGCGGTCGTCCCCGGGGGCGACGCGGATCGCGTCCGGGACCCGGCCGACCTCCTTGTAGCCGCAGGCGGTGTAGAAGCGGTCGGCCCCGGTGCCGCCCCGGCAGGTGAGCCGGATGGCCTCGATGCCCTCGATGGAGCGTGCGGCGTCGGCGGCGGCCGCCATGAGGTCGCGGCCGCAGCCCTGGCCCTGGAGGCGGGGGTGGACCATGACCGTGTAGAGCCACAGCCAGTGCTTCATCAGCCGGTGGGTGTTGAGGTTCAGGAAGGCGGTGGCGACGACCGCCCCGCTCTCGTCCCGGCCGGCCAGCAGCCGGGTGCGGCCTTCCTCGATGGCGACGAGATGCTTGAGCAGCTCGGGCCGGATCTCCTCAGGGGTGACGGGCGGGACGAAGCCGACGGCCCCGCCCGCGTTGGACACATCGGCCCACAGGGCGGTGATGCCGTCGCGGAGGGCCGGGGTGAACGAGGGATCCAGTTCAAAAGTAAGGGCCATAGGGGAACAGTAACTATTACCTCCGGGGAGGCTCAACCCTGTCCGGAACATGAGAAAGCCCCGGCCGGGGACGGCGGCCGGGGCTTTCGTGGGTCACGCGATGCGTCTCAGACGCGCATCGGCTGCGGCGACTCGCGCAGGTCCGCGTCCGGCCCCGGGTACTCGCGCAGGATCTCGTACCGGGTGTTCCGCTCGACCGGCCGGAAACCGGCGTCGCGGATCAGGTCCAGCAGGTCGTCACGGCCGAGCTTGTTCGGCGTACCGAAGTCGTCCGCGTCGTGCGTGATCTTGTACTCGACGACCGAGCCGTCCATGTCGTCCGCACCGTGCTGCAGCGCGAGCTGGGCGGTCTGCACGCCGTGCATCACCCAGAACACCTTCACGTGCGGCACGTTGTCGAAGAGGAGACGGGAGACCGCGAAGGTCTTCAGGGCCTCCGCGCCGGTCGCCATCGTCGTGCGCGCCTGGAGCTTGTTGCGGACCTTGCCGTCCTTCATGTCCACGAAGTCGTGCTGGTAGCGCAGCGGGATGAAGACCTGGAAGCCGCCGGTCTCGTCCTGCATCTCCCGCAGCCGCAGCACGTGGTCGACGCGATGACGGTGCTCCTCGATGTGCCCGTACAGCATCGTCGCGGGGGTCTTGAGCCCCTTCTCGTGCGCCAGGCGGTGGATGCGCGACCAGTCCTCCCAGTGGGTGCGGTGGTCGACGATGTGCTGGCGGACCTCCCAGTCGAAGATCTCCGCGCCGCCGCCGGTCAGCGATTCGAGACCGGCCTCGATCAGCTCGTCGAGGATCTCGGAGGCCGAGAGCCCGGAGATCGTCTCGAAGTGGTGGATCTCCGTCGCCGTGAACGCCTTCAGCGCCACGTCCGGCAGGGCTTCCTTCAGCGCGCTGAGCGAGCGCGGGTAGTAGCGCCACGGGAGGGTCGGGTGGAGCCCGTTGACGATGTGGAGCTCGGTGAGGTTCTCGTTCTCCATCGCCTTGGCGAGGCGGACGGCCTCCTCGATGCGCATCGTGTACGCGTCCTTCTCGCCCGGCTTGCGCTGGAACGAGCAGTACGCGCACGAGGCGGTGCACACGTTCGTCATGTTGAGGTGCCGGTTGACGTTGAAGTGCACCACGTCACCGTTCTTGCGCGTGCGCACCTCGTGCGCCAGGCCGCCCAGCCACGCCAGGTCGTCGGACGCGTACAGGGCGATCCCGTCCTCGCGGGTCAGCCGCTCGCCGGCCCGGACCTTCTCCTCCAGCTCGCGCTTGAGTCCCGCGTCCACCCGTCGCCTCCCAGATCTCCGTGTATCAGCCTCCGACCAACCGTACTCCCCCACCCTTCGGGCGGGAGGTGCCCCCTCTACGGCGCTCCGCGCCTACGACTCCTCGGGAAGTTCCCCGACCCGGTTCTCCCACTTCGTGGAGAGCACGATCGTCGTACGCGTCCGCGAGACGCCCTTCGTACCGCTGAGGCGGCGGATCGTCTTCTCCAGGCCGTCCACGTCGCCGACGCGGACCTTGAGCATGTACGAGTCGTCGCCCGCGATGAACCAGCAGTCCTCGATCTCCGCCAGGTCCTTCAAGCGGCGTGCGACGTCCTCGTGGTCGGCGGCGTCCGAGAGCGAGATCCCGATCAGCGCGGTGACGCCGAGGCCGAGCGACGCGGAGTCGACGGTGGCGCGGTAACCGGTGATGACACCGGCGGTTTCCAGCCGGTTGATGCGGTCGGTGACGCTGGGCCCGGAGAGCCCCACGAGCCGTCCCAGCTCGGCGTACGAGGCCCTGCCGTTCTCCCTGAGGGCCTGGATGAGCTGCCTGTCCACCGCGTCCATATGACTGAAACCTTCCATTGTTCAGCAGTACCGCGAGTCTACGTGTAGAATCTAAGGCATGCAGGGCCGACGCCCTGCAAATCTTCTAGAACATCCAAGAAACGCTTTCGAATCTTCAGGAGTGAACTTCACCGTGTACACGATCGAGATGGCCTACGCCCGGATGCGCGAGCTGCAGGACCTGGCCAACCGCTCGCGTGCCCACCAGCCCGCCGCCGCGCACCGCGTCGACAAGACCCGCTCCCCGCGCTCCCCCAAGAAGCGCTGACCCGGACCTCTCAGTCCTCCGGGCGGCGGGAGCCACCACCGAGCTCTCCCTCCCAGCGGCGGTACAGGCGATGCGGCACGGATGCCGCGTCCAGCACCCGCCCGGCGACGAAATCCACCAGGTCCTGGATGTGCGTCGCCCCCGCGTAGAACGCCGGAGAGGCGGGCAGCACGACCGCGCCCGCCTCGTCCAGGGCCACCATCTGCTTCAGCGTCTGGCCGCTCAGCGGAGTCTCGCGCACCGCGACGACGAGCGGGCGGCGCTCCTTGAGCGTCACGCTCGCGGCCCGCTGGAGCAGATCCTTCGACAGACCGAGCGCCACTCCGGCCACACAGGCCGTCGAGGCCGGCACGATCAGCATCCCCTTCGCCGGGTACGACCCGGAGGACGGCCCGGCGGCCAGATCCCCGGCCGGCCAGTGGCGTACGCGCTCCAGCTCCGCGTCCCCCACCGCGAACGCGTCCGGCTTCCCGTCGGCGCCGCGACCCAGCCAGGCCCGCAGGTCCTCGCGCCAGTGCGCGTCCCGGAACGCGATGCCGGTCTCGTCCAGCAGCGTGAGGCGCGAGGCCCGGCTCACCACCAGGTCCACGCTCTCGCCGGCCGACAGGAGCCCGCGCAGGACGGCGGCCGCGAACGGGGTACCCGAAGCACCGGACACCCCGACAATCCAAGGCCGCCGCTGCTGCTGAGTCACTGAAGTCCTGGATTCCACATGCGCGAGCCTATCCGGCGGCCCTCCGCGCGCGGCACCCGGAACCGGGCGGGCGCCACAGACGTTCTCCGGATGACGGGCAACCCGGGGGCAGGGGCAGACCATGGGCGACTACTGGACCACCGACCGCACCACGGACCACGGCACCACCGGCAGCGCGCGGGCCCTGACCGCCGGGCTGCTGATGGCGGGCTGGGTGGCCCTGCTGTGGGTCCTCGAAGGGATCGACGTGGCCACGGGCCACGCGCTCGACACGTACGGCATCAGCCCGCGCCAGATGTCCGAGCTGCGGGACGTGGTGCCCGCCGCGTTCCTGCACAGCGGCTGGGAGCACGTGGCCTCCAACAGCGTCCCGCTGCTGGTCCTCGGCTTCATAGCCGCCCTCGCGGGGCTGCGCCGGTTCGCGGCCGTCGTGTGCACGATCATCGTGGCCAGCGGCCTCGGCGTCTGGGTGACCGCCCCGGAGAACACGATCACGCTCGGCGCGTCCGGCGTGGTCTTCGGGCTGCTCGGCTATCTGCTGGTCCGCGGCTTCGTGGACCGCCGCCCCTGGGACATCCTCATAGGCGTCGGCGTCGCCGTGGTCTACGGCTCGCTGCTGTGGGGCGTCCTGCCGACCCAGTCGGGCGTCAGCTGGCAGGGGCACCTGTTCGGGCTCATCGGCGGCGTGGCGGCGGCGTTCCTCTTCCGCCGCCCGTCCGCGCGCCGCGGACCGGACAACCTGGTCACGGTCTGAGGCTCCCTCGACGTACCAGGGGCGTTACGGGGTCAGGCCCCGCGCCAGCAGATCCAGCAGCGCGCAGGCGAACAGCGCGATGCCGATGAAGCCGTTCACCGAGAAGAACGCCCGGTTCAGCCGGGACAGGTCGTGCGGCCGCACGACCCGGTGCTCGTAGACGAACGCCACCGCGACGATCGCCATGCCGATCCAGTAGAAGACCTCGGCGTCCGTCACCAGACCGAACCACACCAGCAGCCCGGTCGTGACCGCGTGGCACACCCGCGCGCCCCACAGCGAGGCCGGGATCCCGAAGCGCGCCGGGAAGGAGAGCACCCCGTGGGCCCGGTCGGCGGCCACGTCCTGGCAGGCGAAGATCAGGTCGAAGCCGCCGATCCAGATCCCCACCGCGAGCCCGAGGATCACCGCGTCCCACGACCAGCTGCCGGTCACCGCGAGCCACGCGCCGACCGGGCCGATGGCCTGGGCGAGCCCCAGGATGGCGTGCGGGAAGTTCGTGAACCGCTTGCCGTACGGGTAGACCACCATCGGGACGACGGCCACCGGTGCGAGCACCAGGCAGAGCGGGTTGAGCAGGGCGGCGGCGCCCAGGAAGACGGCCAGCGCGACGATCGCGCCGGTCCACGCGGACTTCACCGACACCGCGCCCGTCACCAGCTCACGGCCCGCGGTGCGCGGGTTCCGGGCGTCGATCTCCCGGTCGATGATCCGGTTGGCGGCCATCGCGAACGTCCGCAGCCCCACCATCGCCAGCGTGACCAGCAGCAGGACACCCCAGTGGATCGTGCCGTCCAGCTGGAACATCGCGGTCAGCGCGGCGATGTAGGCGAAGGGCAGCGCGAAGACCGAGTGCTCGATCATCACGAGCCGCAGGAAGGCCTTCACCTTGCTGCTGGAGGGTGCGGGGCCCTGGACGGACGCCGCTTCTGCCGCACTGCTCACAGCCCGTATTCCTTCCAGCGGCGGTCGACCTTCGCCGCCGTCTCGGGGTCGGAGACGACCATCTCCGGCCAGCCGCCGTCCCGGGTGTAGCCCTCGGTGGGCAGCTTCTTCGTGGCGTCGATCCCGGCCTTGCCGCCCCAGAACTGCTGGTAGGAGGCGTGGTCGAGGTGGTCGACCGGGCCCTCGGCGACCGTGAGATCGCGGGCGTAGTCGGTGTTGCCGAGCGCCCGCCAGGCGACCTCGTGCAGATCGTGGACGTCGCAGTCGGAGTCGACGACCACGATCAGCTTGGTCAGCGACATCATGTGCGCGCCCCAGATCGCGCTCATCACCTTCTGGGCGTGCTTCGGGTACTTCTTGTCGATCGAGACGATCGCGCAGTTGTGGAAGCCGCCCGCCTCGGGGAGGTGGTAGTCCACGATGTCCGGCACGATGATCTTCAGCAGCGGCAGGAAGAACCGCTCCGTGGCCCGGCCCAGCGGCCCGTCCTCGGTCGGCGGCCGGCCCACCACGATGGACTGGAGCAGCGGCCGCTTGCGCATGGTGACGCAGTCGATGGTCAGTGCGGGGAACGGTTCCTGCGGGGTGTAGAAGCCGGTGTGGTCGCCGAACGGGCCCTCGGGCAGCATCTCGCCCGGCTCCAGCCAGCCCTCGATGACGACCTCCGCCTGCGCGGGGACCTGGAGCGGCACGGTCTTGCAGTCGACCATCTCGATCCGCTTGCCCTGGACGAACCCGGCGAAGAGGTACTCGTCGATGTCCCCGGGCAGCGGCGCTGTGGAGGCGTACGTGACGGCGGGCGGGCAGCCGAAGGCGATGGCGGCGGGCAGCCGCTCACCGCGCCTCGCCGCGACCTGGTAGTGGTTGGCGCTGTCCTTGTGGATCTGCCAGTGCATCCCGATGGTGCGCTTGTCGTGGCGCTGGAGCCGGTAGAGGCCCAGGTTCCGGACGCCGTTCTCGGGGTGCTTGGTGTGGGTGAGGCCCAGGTTGAAGAACGATCCGCCGTCCTCGGGCCAGGTGAACAGCGCGGGCAGCTGGTCCAGGTCGACGTCGTCGCCGGTCAGCACCACTTCCTGGACGGGCGCGTCGCCGGACTTCACCTTCTTCGGCGGCACGTGCACCATCGAGCCGAGCTTCCCGAAGGCTTCCCGTACGCCGACGAAGCCCTGCGGCAGCTCCGGTTTGAGGAGCCCGCCGATCTTGTCGCTGATGTCGCTGTACGACTTCAGCCCGAGGGCCTTGAGCAGGCGCCGGTCGGTGCCGAAGACGTTCATGGCCAGGGGCATCGAGGACCCCTTGACGTTCTCGAACAGCAGGGCCGGACCGCCCGCCTTGTTCACCCGGTCGACGATCTCGCCGACCTCCAGGTGGGGGTCGACCTCGACCTTGACGCGCTTGAGATCACCATCGCGCTCAAGAGCCCGGAGCAGGGAGCGAAGATCGTCGTAAGCCATGCGGTCCAGTTTGTCATCCCCGCCCCCGCGGGCCCGCCGGGGCTCCCCCGTCCCGCGCCCCGGATCCTTCATGACGAGCCGGTACCCTGGCGGCGATACGGGGCAATCGTCCCGCCCGCCGCCACTTCCTGGGGGACGCACCCATGAGAGCCCTGATGTTCATCGTCCCGCTGGCTCTGACGATCTACGCGTTCATCGACTGCCTGAACACCTCGGAGGAGGACACCAAGCATCTGCCGAAGATCGCCTGGGTCTTCATCATCCTGCTGTTCTGGATCGTCGGCCCGGTCGTCTGGCTCGTCGCCGGCAAGAACCGCCGCAACCGGGCCGGGGGCGCCGGGCCCTCCTCGTGGCAGCGGGGCAGGCGGCAGCAGTGGGTGGCCCCGGACGACAACCCGGACTTCCTGAAGTCCCTGAAGGACGACAAGAAGCCCGATGCGGAGGCCGGGGAGGAGCCGGGCAGGCGCGACGGCACGAGCCCCGACGACAAGACCCCGCCCACGTCCTGACGGCTCACCACCGGCACACGACGCAACGGCTCCCCGGACGAGAATCCGTCCGGGGAGCCGTTGCGTGTCCGGTCGGGCTTGCTCAGACTCCCGCGTAGGAGTGCAGGCCGGAGACGAAGATGTTCACGCCGTAGTAGTTGAACAGCCAGCAGGCGAAGGCGAGGAGCGCCAGGTAGGCGGCCTTGCGGCCCTTCCACCCCGCGGTGGCGCGGGCGTGCAGATAGGCGGCGTAGGCGACCCAGGTGATGAAGGACCAGACCTCCTTGGGGTCCCAGCCCCAGTACCGGCCCCAGGCGTCGCCCGCCCAGATCGCCCCGGCGATGATCGTGAACGTCCACAGCGGGAAGACGGCCGCGTTGATCCGGTAGGAGAACTTGTCCAGCGAGGACGCCGAGGGCAGCCGCTCCATGACCGAGGACGCGAACTTCCCGGGCGTGCCGCCGGAGGCGAGCTGGTTCTCGTAGCTGTCGCGGAAGAGGTAGAGGATCGTGCCGACCGCGCCGAGGTAGAACACGGCGCCGCAGAGGATCGCGGTCGAGACGTGGATCCACAGCCAGTACGAGTGCAGGGCGGGCACCAGCTGGTCGCTGTCGGTGTAGAGCGTGGTGACCGCGATACCGAGGTCCAGCAGGACGGTGGTGACCAGCGGGAGGCCGATCCAGCGGACGTTCTTCTTCAGCGCGAGCAGCACCAGGTAGGAGCCGACCGCCACCGTGGAGAAGGTGATGGAGAACTCGTACATGTTGGCCCAGGGGGCCCGCTGCACCGACAGGGCGCGGGTGATGACCCCGCCCGCCTCGACGAGGAAGGCCACCACGGTCAGCGAGACCGCGATCCGGCCGTACAGGTCGCCCTTGAACGTGCCGCCCGCCGCACCCGGGCCGTCGGGCACGTCACGCGTACCGGCGGCGGACCGGGTGATGACCTCGGGCCGCTCCAGCACGGCCGTGCCACCGGCCTGCGCCTTCACCGCGGGGGCGGCGGAAGCCTTGGCCGAGGAGGTGGACAGCGCGGCGGCGGTGCGGCCGACCTTGCTGCGGCTGCCGAAGACCCACTCCGCGATGTGCGCGAAGAACGCCAGGGTGTAGACGGCCATCGACGAATAGATCAGCACATTGCTGGCTTCAGCCAGGCTCTCGTTGGTTGCGGCGGCGAGATTCACTTCTCAGCCCCTTCGGCAGGTGCTTCGGCAGGGTGTACGGGCCGGCTCCCGGCCTCGTTGGTGGCATCGGTCCCGGCGGAACCGTCCGGCGTGTCCGCCGCGTCCGGTTTCTCCGGCGCGACGGGGGCGACGGGCGCCGTCGTGACGAGGGCGGCCGACAGGTCGCCCAGTTCCTCGGGGAGCTTCGCGGACTCGCTGCGGCCCAGGCCCGCCATCTCCACGACCGTGACGCCGTCGGCGCCCCGGACCGCCCGCACCCAGACCCGGCGGCGCTGGATGAACAGCGATCCGGCGAGTCCGGCGATGGCGGCGACCGCTCCGCCGAGCGCCCAGCCGTTGCCCGGCTGCTGCGAGATCTGGAAGCTGGCCCACTCCTCGGTGCCCTCGTAGGTGATGGAACCGCCGCCGTCGGGCAGGTCCAGCTTCTCGCCGGGCATCAGCATCTTCTTGAGCAGCTCGCCGTCCTTGTCCTTGAACTCCTTCATCTTGGACGTGTCGAGCTGGTAGACGTTCTGCGCGAGCCCGGAGTCGACGCCGAGCGAACCCTGGTAGGCGCTGAGCGCCAGCACCGGGAAGTCCAGCGCCGGGAACTGCGAGAACATCTGGCCCTTGCCGTGACCGGCGAAGGTCGGCACGAAGAACGCCTTGAAGCCCAGCTGGGTCTTCTTGCCGTTCTTGTCCTTGTAGCCGTCCATCACCTTGATCGCACCGGACGAGGTGATGTTGTTGTCGATCGGCAGCAACGGGACGGCGGACTTCGAGACGACCTTGCCCTTGCCGTCCCGGACGGTGACGACGGGCGCGTAACCGTGGGCGATCAGATAGACCTTGGTGCCGTCCACGACGAGCGGTTCGTTGACCTTGATGACGCCCTTGCGCTCCGTGCCCTCGGCCCCCTCGGCGTACGTCACCCGGGCCTCGAAGGTGCGCGGGGTGCCGCGCTGCGGGCCGCTCTTCTCGTACGTACCGACGAAGTCGTCCAGGACGAAGCTGAACGGGGCCAGCGAGTCGGAGTCGTAGAGCGAGCCCGACTTGAAGTCGTCGTACTGGGTGAGGGTGTTGGAGAAGCCGTCGCCCTCGACAACCAGCTTGCCGCCCTCGGACTTGAAGAGCTGCCCGGAGGCGAAGGCGATCAGCATCACGATCAGGGCGATGTGGAAGACCAGGTTCCCGGCCTCGCGGAGGTAGCCCTTCTCGGCGGCGACCGCGTCGCCCACCTCGTGGCCGCGGAAGCGCCGCCCCCGCAGGAGCCGGAGAGCCGTTGCCCGGACCTCCTCGGGATCGGCCTCCGTGCGCCACGTGGTGTACGCGGGCAGCCGGGTCAGCCGCTTCGGCGCGCCCGGCGGGCGGCTGCGGAGCTGGCCGACGAACTGGCCGGTGCGCGGGACGATGCAGCCGATGAGCGAGACGAACAGCAGGATGTAGATCGCGGAGAACCACACCGAGCTGTAGACGTCGAAGAGCTGGAGCGCCTCGTAGACCGGGGTGAGCGTGGTGTGCCGCTCCTTGAAGGCCTGCACCTTCATGTCGTCGACGCTGGTCTGCGGGATCAGCGACCCCGGGATCGCCCCGAGGGAGAGCAGGAAGAGCAGGATCAGCGCCACCCGCATCGAGGTCAGCTGCCGCCAGAACCAGCGCACCCAGCCGATCACGCTCATCGCGGGGACGCCCGCCCCGGTGTCGGGGCGCTCCTCGCGGGGCGCGGTGGAGAGCTGTTCCCCGGCCGCGCCGTGGGCGGAGCCCTGCTCGTCCTCCTCCTCGCGCTGCCGCGTGCTGGTGCTGTTCGCCTTGCTCATTGGACTCAGATCCCTACAACGAAGCCGCTGGACCAGCTCTGCATCTGCTGCATGAGCGTGGCCCACACGCCGGTCAGCAGCAGGATTCCAGTCACGATCATCATGCCGCCGCCGATCCGCATCACCCATGCGTAGTGGCGCTTGACCCAGCCGAACGCGCCGAGCGCCCTGCGGAAGGCGACGGCGGCCAGGACGAACGGGACACCGAGTCCGAGACAGTACGCGACGGTCAGTATCGCGCCGCGTCCGGCGGTGGCGCTCTGGGTCGAGAGCGCCAGCACGGAGGAGAGCGTCGGGCCGATGCACGGGGTCCAGCCGATTCCGAACAGGGCGCCGAGCAGGGGTGCGCCGGCCAGTCCGGTCACCGGCCGTTTGTGGAAGCGGAACTCGCGCTGCGTCACGCCCGGCAGGAGCCCCATGAAGAAGACGCCCATGAGGATCATCAGGACGCCGAGGACCTTGTTGAGCACCTCGGAGTGCGCCTGGAGTTCTTGGCCGAAGTAGCCGAAGAGCGCGCCGGTGGAGGCGAACACCACGGTGAAGCCGAGGACGAACAGCGAGGCGCCGGCCACCACCCGGCCCCGGCGGGCGTCGGCCAGGTCGGTGCCGCTGACTCCGGTGACGTAACTCAGATAGCCGGGGACCAGCGGCAGGACGCAGGGCGAGAAGAAGGAGATGAGACCGGCCAGCAGGGCGAGCGGCAGAGCGACCAGCAGCGCCCCGGACAGGACGGTGTCGTTGTACGCGGCCAGCGTGACGGTCTCGTGGTGGGCGGCGAGGGGGATCACCGGATCACTTCTCCGCGATGATCGGGTCGATCATCTTGCGCAGCTCGTCGCCGTTCAGCGCCTGGAGCGTGCGGGCCGCGATCTTCCCGTCCCGGTCGATGACCACGGTGGACGGGATGGCCTGCGGGTTCAGGGTGCCCTTGGGGAAGCGGAGGATGAGCTTGCCGATCGGGTCGTAGAAGCTGGGGTACTTCACCCCGTAGTCCTTCTCGAAGTTGATCGCCTTGTCCCGCTCGGGGTCCCGGGTGTTTATCCCGACGAACTGGACGCCCTTGGCCTTCGTCGCCTCGGAGACCTGCGCGAAGTACTTCGCCTCCAGCCGGCAGGGGCCGCACCAGGAGCCCCAGACGTTGAGCACGACGACCTTGCCCCGGTAGTCGGCGAGGTCGAGCGGCTTGCCCTCCAGGCTGTTGCCGTCGAGCTTCGGTGCGGCCACCCGGTCGGCCTTCGCGACGGTGGAGACGCCCCCGCTGCCGGTGATGAAGTTGGTGTTGCCGCCACCCCCGGCCTTGTTGCCGTCGCCGCACGCGGACAGCGTGAGGGCACCGGCCACGGCGGTGGCGGCGAGCAGGGTGAAGCGGCGTCGGGACGCGCGGCCAAAGCTCATGTGAAAAGTTTCGCATGGCAGTTTCCGGGGATCTGCGCGCCCCCCTCGGTGCCCGTAAAGCCCCTTGTCAAGCCTGTTTAAAGAAGGAGTTCCAGCCGCCTGCGGGCGCCTGTCCGACCTCCAGTGTGCGGAGCTTGGCGAGCACGGCGGGGTCCTGGGCGTCGAGCCAGTCGACGTACTGCCGGAACGAGACGAGACGGACGTCGTCCTTGTCCGCGACCTTCTTGATCACTTCTTCCACGGCGTCCATATAGATGCCGCCGTTCCACTCCTCGAAGTGGTTGCCGATGTAGAACGGCGCGCGATTCGACTCGTAGGCGCGCTGGAATCCGGCGAGATAGGCGTCGGTGGCCTGCTTGCGCCAGCCCGGATAGCGCGAGGGCATGCCCTTGGTCGAATTCTGCGACTGGTTGGCGAGGATGTTGTAGTCCATCGAGAGGACCTCGAAGGAGTGGCCGGGGAACGGCATCGCCTGCAGCGGCAGATCCCAGACTCCGCCGCGCTTCACGGGCCACGTCTGGCGGCCGCCGGGCGAGCTGGCGTCGTAGCGCCAGCCCAGCTTGCTCGCGGTCGGCAGGAGATTGTCCTGGCCGAGGAGACAGGGGGTGCGGCCGCCGACCAGTTCCTTGCGATAGTCGAACGGAAGCGGTTCCTCGTTCTCCCAGCCGGTGTTGGTCCGCCATTCCGTGACGAACGACACAGCCTGATTGATCTCGCTGTGCCATTGCGCCGGAGTCCAGCGCTCCACGGAACCGGAACCGCCGCAGAAATGCCCGTTGAAGTGGGTGCCGATCTCATGGCCGTCCAGCCACGCCTGACGTACGTACTTCAGTGTGTCCTTGACGTGATCATCGGTGAGATAGCCGATGTCGGAGGCGCCCCGGGGGTTGTTCGGCGGACGGTAGAGGGACTTCTTCGACTCGGGCAGCAGATAGAGCCCGGAGAGGAAGAACGTCATCGCCGCGTCGTGTTCCTTGGCGAGTTCGAGAAAGCGCGGGAAGAGCCCGTTGCCGACCTCGCCCGCACCGTCCCAGGAAAAGATCACGAACTGTGGCGGCTTCTGGCCGGGTTCGAGCGGGACGGGGGCCTCGGGCTGGTGGGGCTGCTTGCCGGTGTCGGCCGTCGAGCCGTCACCGATCAGCCGGACCTTGTTCTTCGGCGAACCGTTTCCGCTGCCGTTGCCTCCGGTGCCGGCGTCGCCCTTGTCACCTCGGTGGGACCCTCCGTCACCGGAGGATCCGGAGGTGCCACAGCCGGCGAGTCCGATCGCGGCTGCGGCCCCGAGCCCTGCGCCGAGCAGGCCCCTTCGATTGATGTCGCGCATACCGTCCCCATCTGCGGTCGTTTTATCTCAAGCCCATACAAACTGCTGAAGGGTTAGATGAGGCGTGTAACACGTCGGTTCCGTATATTTGGGGACTTTCTTTACGCTTTACCTTCCGGTCGCGACGAGGCGCCCGTACGGCTCTCGCACGCCCTCACGGGCAGCCCTGAAGGGGGACGCGGGAACGGCCCTCCGCAGTTCTGCCGCAGGCCGACGGATCGGGATCGCGGATCGGGCGGACAGCGGTTCGACGGGTCGGCTTCCCCGGCCCGTCGAACTCATGCGCGGACGCGAAGACCGTTCGCGGGCCGCTCCTCCCGGAAGGTCTCCACCAGGGCCTCGGTGAGCAGCCCCTGCCAGCAGGCGTGGTCGCGGCCGCCGTTGTGGACCGTGCGGTGGACCCGGTGCCCGCGGGCGCGCAGCGCCCGGACGTGGGCCTCGCCGTGCTCGGCCGAGGCGGGACCGTCGTGCAGCCCGAGGCCGAGGTGGACGACGGGGGCGGGGCCCGGTCCTTCGCCGCCGTACGCCCGCTGCCCGGAGGCGGGCGCCGCGCTCCCGTCGTCGTACGTCCCGTCCTCGGGATGCCCGCCGGGCGAGGGCGACTGGGCGAGGACCCGGCCGAAGCGGCCGGGCCGGGTGAGGCCGGCGTACAGCGCCACCGTCCCGCCGGACCCCTGCCCGGCGACGACGGTCCGGTCCGCGTCGGCGGTCAGCGGCCACCGGGCACGCGCCCAGGGCAGCAACTCCTCGGCGAGGAAGGCGGCGAACGCCTCCCGCCCGCCCAGGTCCCGCCGCCGGGCCGCGGCGTCGACGGCGTCCGGGGAGAGGACGACGAGCGGCGGGAGGGCCCCGTCGGCGATCAGGGCGTCCAGCGTGTCCTGGAAGCCGAGCCGCCCGAACCACATGTCGCCGTCGCCGAGCACGAGCACCGGCAGCGGGCCACTGTGGACATCGGCGTCGCCGCCGCTCGCGGGTTCCGGCGGGAGATCCACGCCTTCCGGTGGGAGGTACGTCCAGACCTCGCGCTCCTCGCCCAGGGCGTGGCCGGTGACGGTGTGCCGCTCGACGGTCCCCCGCCGGATACCGTCCCGGCGGCCCGCCCACGGCTGGGGCGGGGCCTCCGGCAGGGCGAACACCGAACTCTCCACCGCACGCCGGCGGACCGGCAGGCGGCGGGGGTTGAGCGGGTCGGCCACCCCGTGCGCCATCAGCCCGGCCAGCCGCCGCTGGAGCCGTACGGGATCGGCGGGCGCGGGGCCGGGTGAGATGTCGGCCACCAGGCGGTAGGACCCGCGGTGGTCGGCGCGCAGCCGGTAGCCGAGGTACCAGATGTCGGTGCCCGGGAGGTGGTGGAGGAGGCTGTCGGCCGGCCGGTCGCGGTCGCCGATGCCGGTCGCCATCAGGAGGACCTGGCGGGTCGCGCGGTGGCCGCGCCAGAGGAAGGCGACGGCGCGGTGGCCGGGGGCGTCGTCGAGCGTTTCGACGAGCGGGGTGCCGGTGCGGGCGGCCTCGTCCCAGAACGCCTCGGTCAGGGCGGTGCGGGCGACGGCATCCCGGGCGGCTTCGAGCTGCCGGGCGAGCCGGGCGAGCCGGGGGCCGGTGGCCGGGCGGGGGCGGCGTCCGCCGAGTTACGGATCATCGTTCCACCGTTTCGTCGCAGGCGTCCGTGACCACGACGAGCCCCACGGGAACCGGCAGGGCCCGGCAGGCCGTCGGCCTGCCCGCCTGGGGGTGAGTTAGCTTAGCCTGACCTAACTCACCGTTAGCTGGTACGGGAAACCGTTAGCTGGTACGGGAAAAGGGACGGGACCGCCCGCCGCGGTGTGCGGCAGCCGGTCCCGTGGGTCCGTCTCGTCCTGTCGTCGTCCCGTCCGGCGTCGGCTACGCCCCGAACGCCTTCGACTGGCCCTTCGCGGCCTTCCCCTTCACCGGCTTGGCCCCGGCCAGCAGATGCACGGGCACCAGGTCCCGGGCCGGCTCCGAGTAGCCGACCGAGACGATCGTGTCGCCCCGGTAGGTGAAGCTGGTCAGCGAGGCCAGCGTGCACTGCCGCTTGCGCGGGTCGTGCCACAGGCGGCGGCGCTCCACGAAGGACCGCAGGATCCAGATCGGCAGCTGATGGCTGACGCAGACCGCCTCGTGCCCGCGCGCCGCGTCCCGCGCCGTGTCGATCGCGCCCATCATCCGGACGACCTGCTCGATGTACGGCTCGCCCCAGGACGGCTTGAACGGGTTGGTGAGGTGCTTCCAGTTGTCCGGCTTGCGCAGCGCGCCGTCGCCGACGCCGAAGGTCTTGCCCTCGAAGACGTTGGCGGCCTCGATCAGCCGGGCGTCGGTCGCCAGGTCCAGGCCGTGCGCCTGCGCGATGGGGCCGGCGGTCTCCTGGGCGCGCTCCAGCGGGGAGGCGACGACATGGGTGACGTCGCGCTTCTCCAGGTGCTCGGCGACCCGGTCGGCCATCTTCCGGCCCAGGTCGGAGAGGTGGTAGCCGGGGCGGCGGCCGTAGAGCACGCCGTCCGGGTTGTGCACCTCGCCGTGCCGGACCACGTGCACCACGGTCAACTGCTCGTCGCGGTCGACGCCTTCGGGTCCGGTGGTCTTCTCGCTCATGCGGTGGCCTCCGATGCGGCGCGGGCGGCGGCGGGCAGGGCGGCGGCGATGCGCTCGATCGCCCGCTCGTCGAGGGCCGTCGAGACGAACCAGGACTCGAACGCCGAGGGCGGCAGGTAGACGCCCTGCTCCAGCATGGAGTGGAAGAACGCGGTGAAGCGGAAGACGTCCTGCTGCTTGGCGTCGTCGTAGTTCCGGACCGGCTGGTCCGTGAAGAAGACGGAGAACATGTTGCTCGCGGCGGACACCGTGTGCGCGACGCCCTCCTTGCCGAGCGCGTCGCCCACCAGGGAGCGCAGCTCGGCGGAGACCGCGTCGATCCTCGCGTACGCCGCGTCGTCCAGCAGTCGCAGCTGGGCGAGCCCGGCGGCGGTGGCGACCGGGTTCCCGGAGAGGGTGCCCGCCTGGTAGACCGGGCCGGCCGGGGCCAGGTGCGCCATCACGTCGGCGCGGCCGCCGAAGGCCGCGGCGGGGAAGCCGCCGCCCATGACCTTGCCGAAGGTCATCAGGTCGGGCCGGACGCCGTCGACGCCGTACCAGCCGGCCTTCGACGTACGGAAGCCCGTCATGACCTCGTCGGAGATGTACAGCGCGCCGTTGGCCGCGCACAGCTCCTTGAGCCCGGCGTTGAAACCGTCCGCCGGCGGGACGACGCCCATGTTGCCGGGCGAGGCCTCGGTGATCACACAGGCGATCTCGCCCGGGTGCGCGGCGAAGGCGGCGCGGACCGCGTCCAGGTCGTTGTACGGCAGCACGACGGTGTCCCCGGCCGTGGCGCCCGTGACACCGGGGGTGTCGGGCAGCCCGAAGGTGGCCACGCCCGACCCGGCGGCGGCCAGCAGCGCGTCCACGTGGCCGTGGTAGCAGCCGGCGAACTTCACGACCTTGGCCCGGCCCGTGAAACCGCGGGCCAGCCGGATCGCCGACATCGTCGCCTCGGTACCGGAGGAGACCAGGCGCACCTGCTCGACGGGCTCGATCCGCGCCACGATCTCCTCGGCGAGCGCGACCTCGCCCTCGCCCGGCGTACCGAAGGAGGTCCCCCGGGAGACCGCCTCCTGGACGGCGGCGATGACCTCGGGGTGAGAGTGGCCGAGAATCATCGGCCCCCACGAGCAGACGAGGTCGACGTACTCACGGCCGTCGGCGTCGGTGAGGTACGGACCGGCGCCGGAGACCATGAACCGGGGCGTACCGCCCACGGCCCGGAAGGCACGCACGGGAGAGTTCACGCCGCCGGGCGTCACGACGGACGCCCGGTCGAACAGCGACTGCGAAACTGGGGCTTCGTATGAATACGCCACTTTGGTCCTGATCTGCGATTCGGGTGTCGGGAGGCCGGGCCGGGAAATCCCAAACAATCTCGGCCACCGGTGAGCAGGGAGGGCTCTCCCCTCGTATCACGAAAGAGCGTCAGCGCTCTCACGTCTGCGAAACTGGGGCGTCATAGGGAAAGCTCACCCATGCCATGGTGTCAGAGGCACGGACGGTCTTTGCGGACAGGTGTTTCACCGCACGCCCGCGGGGGAGGTCACTGACACGATGATCGGGTTGCGCGGCGGGGGCTGTGTCTCCTAAGAAGTAGTCGGGTGGATGAGATATGCATCGCGGTGGCGGAGTGGGCGAAGGGACCGACGACCTGGGGCCCGAGCCTGCCCGGCGAGGGCGGCACCGGCGCAGGGCCGAGCGCGCACAGAGCAGGGGCGCGGAGAGTACGCCGCCCCCCGGGACCAGGAGCGGGGGCGGGATGGGGGTGACGTACAAGTACTTCGGCGCGCCGGACGGCGCCACCGCCGCGCGGGTGCCCATCTCGATGCGCCCGGAGGAGCTCGGCGGCGACGAGCTGGGCATGGGCGGCATGTTCACCAAGATCAAGCCGGAGACCGTGGCCGCCATGGTCCTCACCGGCATCCAGGGCATACCCCTGCACAAGGTCCCCCCGCTGGAACTGGTCGTCCTCCACCCCGACTACGCCGTGGTCAAGCTCCCGATGACCGTCGTCGACCCGCTGCGCGGCGTCGGCGAGGAGTCGGTCGGCGCGGCGGCCTTCATCTGGTCCACGGTCCCCGACCGCGGCGGCCCGCGCGACGCGTTCAACGTCTACCAGCTGCTCCACGAGTGGCAGGACTTCTCCCACCGCCTGCACGACGCGGGACATCAGGCGTACTGCCTGGTCTGGCCCTGATCCGCGGATCACCCAAGCCCGGCCGCACAGCCGGTCGAAGCGTTCAAACAGACGCACCCACGTGCACACATCCGGTCAAATTCCAGCCAGAACCACGGGAGATTTGGCCGACGGCAGGTCTTCAGCCAACCTGCCCCGCGCGCCGATGGACAGGACACCGACCCATCGAGGAGGTCCGCCGTGGGCGACGTTCTGCTGGCCCTGTCCATCCCCGTGCTCGTCTTCGGCGGCGGCATCTACGCCGCCTGCGACTGCTGGTGGCGCCGCAGGCATCCGGCGCCACCGTCCCCGTACACCCACCGGGCGGCCCGGCTGGCGGAGCAGGACATGCTGCTGCTGGCCGAGGAGATCGTCGACGACGCGTACGCCGCTCTCGGCCCCCTCTACGACGCCCCGGCCACTTCGTCCGCTCCGGGCCCCGACGGCCCGCCCGCCGCGCTCAGCTCCCGGCCGTCCCGCCCGGCGTCCACCCCGGATCGCGCCCCGTCACCGCCAGCAGCCGTTCAAAGGCCGTAGCGCTCTCCGGCACCGGGAACGGCTCAGCGAACACCTTCATCTCCCGGGCCTGCGGAGCCATCGCCGCCAGCCCCGGGCCCACCTCGTCCAGCACGCTCCGCTCCGGCACGAAGTCCCCGCCCGTCGCCCGCGCCAGGTCCCAGGCATGCACGGTCAGATCGCCGAGCACCATGAGCCCCACCGTCCGGGCCGGCAGCCCCATCTGCCCCGTCGTGCCCTCCTCGGCCCCCGGCACGCTCCACGCCTCCACCAGCCGGGCCGTCTCGTCACCGAACCTGCCCCGCCAGTCGCCGTCCGCCACGAAGTCCGGCTCCTGCGTGAAATCCACGTCCTCGCGGGCCGCGAGCGCCTGGAAGTTCACGACCACCAGGAACAGGTGGTTCAGCAGCGCCCGTACGTCGTACTCGGCACAGGGCGTACGGCCGCCCAGCCGCGCGTCGTCGATCCCCCGCACCACGGGCAGGGCCCGGGCCGCGGCGGTCTCCAGCAGTTCACCGATCGTCTGAGTCATGCCCCCACCCTGCGCCGCCCCGCTGCCCGCGTCTTGAAGAAACACGACAGCCGTCCGGAGCCGCACTGACATCGGAGTCTCACTACCATCGTGGTCATGGCTGCCGGACCGCGCCGCGACACCCGGGGCATCGTCGACGCCCCGGACCTCTTCGCGCACGTCCGCTTCCGCCGCCGCGAGCCCGCCGCCGCGCTCCGCCCGTACCTGGAGCACTACTGGCTGATCGACTGGGACCTCGCCGAGCCGTACGCCGCCCATGTCGTCCCGCACCCGTCGGTGAACCTGGTCTGCCAGCGGTACGAGGCCGGGGACAGCCTCCGGGAGCGCTCCGGGTACGCCGAGGTGGCGGGCGTCGACCCCGGGCTCTTCACCCGGAAGCTGGCCGGGCGCGGCCGGGTCTGCGGGGTGCAGTTCCGGCCCGGCGGCTTCCGCCCGTTCGCCCCCGGGCACCCGGTCTCCGCCTGGACCGGGGTGCACGCCGACGCCGCCGAGGTGCTGCGGCTGCCGCCGCCCGTCGACGCGGTCCTCGGCCCGGACGACGAGGACGCGCGCGTCGCGGCGCTGGACGCCTTCCTGCTGGCGCTGGAGCCGCGCCCCGATCCCCGGGCGGCTCTCGCGATGGCCGCCGTCGACCGGGTGCGCACGGACCGCACGGTCCGCCGGGTGGACGGGCTCGCCCGGGACACCGGACTCTCCGCCCGCTCCCTGCAACGGCTGTTCTCGGCGTACGTCGGCGTCGGCCCCAAGTGGGTCATCCTCCGCTATCGCATCCACGAGGCGCTGGAGGCCGCCGAATCCGGCCCGGAGGTCGACTGGGCGCGACTCGCCGCCGACCTCGGCTACAGCGACCAGGCCCACCTGGTGCGGGACTTCACCGCGACGGTGGGCGTACCCCCGACGGCGTTCGCCCCGCACTGAACCGGCCAGGACGCACACCCGCGCGCCCCGCCGCGCCCCCGCCAAATGCCTGGCAGGCCCTCCCGCCCCGGTGGCATCCTGACCGGGTGAACGGACCCGAGATCACCCTCGAAGTAGCCCCTGAGCTGCGGCTCTTCGTCCCGCACGAGCGGCGCGGCGGGCCCACGCCCCTCGTCACGGACGGCGTCTCGACCCTCGGCCATGTCATCGAGTCCCTCGGCGTCCCGCTCACCGAGGCCGGGTCGCTGCTGGTGAACGGCGCCCCGGTGGCCCGCTCGCACGTGCCGGGCCCCGGCGAACACGTCGACGTACGCGCGGTGGAACGCCCCCAGCGGGTCCCCGGCGCGCCCCTGCGCTTCCTCCTCGACGTCCATCTCGGCACCCTGGCCCGCCGGCTGCGGCTGCTGGGCGTCGACGCGGCGTACGAGAGCGAGGACATCGGCGACCCCGCCCTGGCCACCCTCTCCGCGCGCGAGCGGCGGGTCCTGCTCTCCCGGGACCGCGGGCTGCTGCGCCGCCGCGAGATCTGGGCGGGGGCGTACGTCTACAGCGACCGTCCCAAGGAGCAGCTCCGCGACGTCCTCGGCCGCTTCGCCCCGGCCCTGGACCCGTGGTCGCGCTGCACCGCGTGCAACGGAATCCTGGTCGGGGCCGCCAAGGACTCCGTGAGCGGTCTGCTGGAGCACGGCACGCAGGAGGCGTACGACGTGTTCGCCCAGTGCACGGAGTGCTCCCGGGTGTACTGGCGCGGCGCCCACCACGGCCATCTGGAGACGATCGTGTCCGAGGCCGTCCGCGAGTTCGGGGGCGCGCCGGCGTAGAGCCGAGGCGCTCAGCCGAGGATGTGCCGCAGGTAGGCCTGCGGGTCGGCGAGGTAGCGGCGCCAGTGGTCGACGAGCTCCAGGTCCGCCCAGCCCACCCGCTCCATGCCGCCCTCCCCCAGCTGCACGATGTCGGCACCCGGCAGCGCGGTGAGCAGCGGCGAGTGGGTGGCGCACACCACTTGGCCGCCCGCCTTGACCAACTGGTCGAGGTGTCCCAGCAGTTCGAGGCACGAGGCGAAGGAGAGCGCGGCCTCGGGCTCGTCCAGGACGTAGAGCCCCGGCACGGTGAACTTCTCCCGGAACGCGGCGAGGAACCCCTCCCCGTGGCTGCGGGAGTCCGGATCCAGGCTCTCCCGCTCCAGCGCGTCGAGGGCGGTCTCCGCGCGCAGGAAGAACCCCTTGCGCGCGGCGCGGCTGCCGATCATCCGCCGCCCCCGGGGTGCCGAGTCGAAGCGGACGCGTTCCCCGAGCACGGACTTGCCCCGCGAGGTGGCGTACTTCCAGTCGGCGGAACCGCCGTACGAGTCCAGCCCGAACCCCTCGGCCAAGGCCTCGACCAGCGTCGACTTCCCCGAGCCGTTCTCGCCGACGAGGAAGGTCACCGGGGCCCGGAACCGCAGCCCCTCGGCGAGGAACTGCCGCACACCGGGCACGGTCCACGGCCAGGCGTCCGGGTCGGGGTCGTACACATGGGCGTAGGCGCGTTCGACGATCATCCGCCCATGATGACGGGGCCCGCGGCTCACCCGGAGGCGCCTGCCTATCCTTGGCCCGTACCCGATCAGCAGTCCACATCAGCGTTCCGCGTCAGCAGCACGCATCAGCAGTCCGCATCAGCAGTCCGCATCAGCAGTCCGCATCAGCAGTCCGAGGAGAGATCCGCCATGGCCGCCACCCCCATCGCCGTCGTCACCGGCGCGAGCAGCGGCATCGGCGCCGCGACCGCCCGTACGCTGGCCGCCGAAGGCTTCCGGGTCGTGCTGACCGCCCGCCGCAAGGACCGCATCGAGGCGCTGGCCGCCGAGCTGAACGAGGCCGGCCACCAGGCGACGGCGTACGCGCTGGACGTCACCGACCGGGCGGCGGTCGACGAGTTCGCGACCGCGTTCCGCTCCCTCGCCGTCCTCGTCAACAACGCGGGCGGGGCGCTCGGGGCCGACCCGGTGGCGACCGGCGACCCCGCCGACTGGCGGCAGATGTACGAGACGAACGTGATCGGCACGCTCAACGTCACCCAGGCCCTGCTGCCCGCGCTCACCGCGAGCGGCGACGGCACGATCGTGATCCTCTCCTCGACCGCCGCGCTGTCGTCGTACGAGGGCGGCGGGGGTTACGTCGCGGCCAAGCACGGCGAGCACGTCCTCGCCGAGACCCTGCGCCTGGAGATCGTCGGCACCCCGGTCCGCGTCATCGAGGTGGCCCCCGGCATGGTCAGGACCGAGGAGTTCGCCACCACCCGCTTCCGCGGCGACACCGAGAAGGCCGCCAAGGTCTACGCGGGCGTCGACGCTCCGCTGACCGCCGAGGACGTGGCCGACACGATCGGCTGGGCCGTCACCCGCCCCAGCCACGTCAACATCGACCTGCTGGTGGTCCGCCCGCGCGCCCAGGCCTCCAACACGAAGGTGCACCGGACGCTGTGAGCCCGTGAGCCGGTGAGCAGAGGGGCCCAGGACCGGCGTACCGGTCCCGGGCCCCGTCCGCCGCGCCTCGGCCTCAGCCCACCGTGAACGTCGTCAGCACCGCCGCGTGGTCCGTCGGCCACGCGTTGCCGGCCTGGTCCGGCACCGGCTTCGGGTCGCCCTCGACGAAGGACACCGAGTCCTTCACCGTGAGCTTGTCGCCCGCGTAGTCGATGAAGTCGATCCGGTCCTGCGGCTCGTCGACGCCCGTGGAGCCCTCGTGCTTCGGGTAGACGGGCGACCAGGTGTTGCCCGGCACGGCCGCCGGGTCCGGGTTGGCCTCCCGGAAGGAGTCCTGGAGACCGGCCTTCTCGAAGATCTTGGTCACCGGCCAGTCGACCTGCCCGTAGCCGCAGTGGCTGTCCTTGGTCGCCTCGGTCCAGTCCAGGTGCGACGGCGTGTTGAAGTCGCCGACCAGCAGCACCGGCGTCTCGTCGGCGGCGGCGATCTTCGGCGCGAGGTCCTTGGCGATGGCCTCGGCCTGCGGGGTGCGGCCGGACTGGGCCTCCCGCTGGAAGATGTCCTCCACGGCCATCCCGTCGAAGCAGGCGTCGTACGGGCCGTACGGGTCGTAGCCGAGGTGCGCCGTCCAGAGCTCGACCTCCTGGCCGGTGGCCTCGTCGATCCGGATGCGGACACCCGCCGCGGCCTGGCTGGTCTCGACCTCGGAGGTGAACGGGAAGCGGCTGATGATGCCCAGGTCGGCGTCCGACTGCCAGTGGTCCCAGCCGAGTTCCTCCGCGATCTCCTTCGCGGAGTGCCCGGAGGTCTCCTGGAGGCCGACCACGTCGGGCCGGTGCTTCCTGATGACGGCCAGCTGCTTGGCCAGACCGTCGTCGACCTTGGCACCGCCGTGCCAGAGGTTCAGGGTCATGACGCGCAGCTCGCTCGCGGCGGCCGGCTTTCCGGGCTTTCCGGACCCGGAGGGCCCGTCGGGCTTCGCCTCGGGCCCGGCGACCGCGACGGCCGCGGTCGCGGCGAGGGCGACCACCGCTCCGGTGGCGGACAGGAACACACGACGCTTGGCGCTCACTGGTTGCTCACTCCTTCACTTACACCTTGAGGGACGGGGCACCGGCTCGCTCGGCGACGAGCACGGGGTTCTCGTGCGGGGTGATCGTGCAGCGGGCTCCCGGGGCCAGCGCTGACGCCTCCCAGCTGGGCAGGTCGGCCTTGCACACGGCTCCGGAATCGGTGGTCAGGTGCAGCCGGGTGGTCGCGCCGAGGAAGGTCGCCACCCGTACGGTCGCGGGGGCGCCCGCACCGTCGTCGGCGGCGCCCACCGCCAGCCCCTCGGGGCGCAGCAGGACGTCGACCTCGGCGCCGACGGCGGGCCGCTCGCCGTGGATGGGCAGCCTGCGCCCGAACAGCTCGACGACCCCGCCGTCCCGGACCGTGCCCGGCAGCCGGTTCATGGTGCCGACGAACTCGGCGACGAACGGGGTGGCCGGGCGGTCGTACAACTCGCCGGGCGCGGCGCACTGTTCGAGCCGCCCGTCCTTCATCACGGCGACGCGGTCCGCCATGGACAGCGCCTCCTCCTGGTCATGGGTGACGAAGACGGTGGTGATGCCCAACTCCAGCTGGATGCGCCGGATCTCCTCGCGGAGCGTGAGCCGCACCTTGGCGTCGAGCGCCGACAGCGGCTCGTCCAGCAGCAGCACCTTGGGCGAGATCGCCAGGGCCCGGGCGAGGGCGACGCGCTGCTGCTGGCCGCCGGAGAGCTGGTGCGGGTAGTCGCCCTCGCGGCCCGGCAGCCCGACCAGCTCCAGCAACTCCCCGGCCCGCGCCGTGCGTTCGGCGGTGCCCCGGCCCCGTACCCGCAGGCCGTACGCGATGTTCTCGGCGGCCGTCATGTTCGGGAACAGGCTGTACGACTGGAACACCATCCCGATGTCACGGCGGTTGGCCGGGACGGAGGTGACGTCCTCGCCGTCCATCAGCAGTTCGCCGCCGTCGGCGGTCTCGAAGCCCGCGACGATGCGCAGCGCGGTCGTCTTGCCGCAGCCGGACGGGCCGAGCAGGGCGACCAGTTCGCCGGGGGCGATGTCCAGGTCGAGTCCGTCGAGCGCGACCGTGGAGCCGAACTCCCGGCGCAGATTCCTGAGATGCACGGAGACGGTCATGACACGGTCTTCTTTCGGTTGTCGCGGCTCTCGCGGTTCTCGCTGCCGGATTTCAGGGGCGTACGGCGACGGCCGCGGCCGCCCGCCAGGGTGGTGAGCAGGAGCAGCAGCCCCCAGGTGATCAGCAGGCTCAGCATGGCGGCCGCCACCGAGAGCTGGGCCTCGGAGTCCTTGATCTCCACCATCCAGACGGAGAACGGGCGGTAGGAGAGCACGGAGGCGACGGTGTACTCGCCGAGCACCATGGCCAGGCTGAGGACCGCGCCGCCCACCACGGCGGTCCGCAGGTTCGGCACGATCACCTGCCACAGGGTCTGCAGCCGGGACGCGCCCAGGCTGCGGGCGGCCTCGACGAGCGTGCGCAGGTCCACGGCGCGCAGCCCGGCGTCCAGCGAGCGGTACAGGAACGGCAGGGACATCACCGTGTAGACGAGGACCAGGACCAGCGGGAAGTTCTCGTCCCGCAGCATCTGGAAGGTCATGTAGAGGGGCGTGTCCGCCAGGTCCTGTTCCCAGGACAGCACCGTCGTGACGCCCGCGACCAGCGCGATCGGCGGGACGACCAGCGGCATCATGCACAGGATCTCGACGGTCCGGCGCAGCCCCGGCAGATAGAGCGCGACCGCGACCAGGGTCGGCACCATCAGGAGCAGCCCGCAGACGATGGTGGCGAGGCCGAGGCGTACCGAGAGCATCAGGCTGGTGGTCAGCCCCTCGGTGCCGAGGCCCTGGGTGTACGCGTCGAAGCTGATGCCCTCGACCTCGTTGACGCTGAACCAGATCGAGGCGCCGATGGGGACCAGGAAGTACAGCGCGGCCAGCGGCAGGACGACGGCCCGCGAGGTGAACTTCATCCGAGCCATCGGGCACTCCTGCGCTGCAGCGGTATCTGTACGGCCATCACGAGCAGCGCGATCACGACCATGTTGAGGCTCATGGCGAGGGCCAGGTTCTCCTGGCCCACCAAGACGTTGCCGTTGAGGGCGTTGGCGATCTGGATGGTGATCAGCGGCTGCGAGGAGCCGACCATCACGGCCGCGGTGGCGTGCGAGGCGAACGCCGTACCGAACATCAGCACCGCGCCGCCGAGCAGCGACGGCGTCAGCACCGGGATGCCGACGTGCCGCCAGTACTGCCCCCGGGTCGCCCCGCAGGACGCGGCGGCCTCCTGCCACTGGGAGCGCAGCCCGTCGAGCGCGGGCAGCACGGTCACCACCATCAGCGGGACCATGAAGTAGAGGTAGGCCAGCACCAGGCCGGTGAAGCTGTAGAGACTGAAGCCGGTCCGGTCCAGGTGGAACAGCTGGGTGACCGTGCCGGTCGTGCCGAGCGTCGCGATGAACGCGAAGGCGAGCGGGGCACCGGAGAAGTTGGCGAGGACCCCGCTCGCGGAGACGACGATCCCGCGCAGCGCCGGCCGCGGCGAGGTGACGACGGCCTGGGCGATCAGGGTGCCGATCACGGTCGCCAACAGAGCTGTGAAAAGGGAGAGTTCGACGCTGCCGGTGAGCCCGGTGGCGTACGCGCCGGAGAGCGAGCCGCTGACGTTCTCGGTGGAGAAGCGGCTCGCACCGCTCTCCGGGTCCAGGACGGTGAACGCCCCGTACACCATGGTTCCGGCGGGCAGCCCGAAGCACACCGCGAGGAACGCGAAGAACGGGACGACGACGGGCCACCGGTGGGGCCGCGCGCCACGGCGGCGAGGGGCCCCGCCGCCCCGGACGTCCGGGGCGGGAGGCGCGGGGGCGGCCGCGCCCGCCACGGGCACGGAGCCCGCGGCGGGGGCGGGAAGTGCGGTCTGGTCGGGCATGGTCAGCTGACCGCCTTGCCCCAGCCCTGGACGACGGTCTCCTTGGCCTTCGCCTCCTGCTCCACGGTCGGCTCCTCGGGCACCCCGTCGACCTCGGGGATCGCGGCGACGGCGGCCTTGTCGGCGGTGCCGTCCTTCTTCATCGCGTCGAGGAGCGCCGGGCGCGAGAAGCCCTTCAGCCAGATGTTCTGGCCCTCGGGGCTGTAGACGAACTCCAGCCACAGACGGGCGGCGGCCGGGTGCGGGGCGTGCTTGTTGACGCCCTGGTTGTAGTAGCGGGAGTACAGCCCGTCGGCGGGCACCGCGACCTGCCAGTCGACGCCCTTGGGCTTCAGCTTCTCGCCGTAGCCCAGGTTGAGGTAGTCCCAGTCGATCGAGATCGGCGTCTCGCCCTGCTGGATGGTGGCGAGCGTGGACTTCGCGGGGACGAAGTTGCCCTTCTTCTTCAGCTCCTGGAAGAAGTCGAGCCCCGGCTGCGCGTCGTCGAGGGAGCCGCCGCTCGCCAGCGAGGCCGCGACCACCGCCGCCAGCGCCGAACTGGACTCGGTCGGGTCGCCGTTGAGCGCGACCTTGTTCCGGTACTCGGGCTTGAGGAGGTCCTTGAAGGTCTCCGGGCAGTTCTTCACGGCCTTGGCGTCGCAGCCGATGGAGATGAAGCCGCCGTAGTTGTTCATGAAGGAGGCGTCCGGCTGCTTCTGCGCGTCCGGGATGGCGTCCCAGCCCGCGACCCGGTACGGAGCGAGCAGTCCCTGCTTCTTGGCGTCCTGCATGTACGAGGTGCCGAGGTCCAGCGCGTCGACGGCCCGGGCCTGGCCCTTGCGCTTGGCCGCCGCGTTCAGCGCGCCCTGGCTGCTGCCGCCCGGGTCCTCGTTGTTGACCTCGATGGCGTACTTCTTCTCGAACGCCGCGATCATCTCACCGTAGTTGGCCCAGTCCGGCGCGAGGGCGTAGACGTTGAGCTTGCCCTCCTTCTCCGCCGCCGCGACGAGCTTCTCCATACCGCCGAGGTCCGCCGCCGACTCCGCCTTCGCCGCCTTGCTGTTCTGCCCGCCGGCGTTGTCGGGTGCGGAGCCGCAGCCGGTGGCCACCAGGGCGGTGAGGCCGACAAGGGCCGCGGCGGTCAGGACGCGGCGGGGATGGTGTGCCTTCACGATGCGTACTCCTGGGTCTGAGGCGAGCCACCTGTATGGACAAGCCATCGTCAGTAAGCCAGCCGAAGCTAGCAGCCAGGCAACCGGCAGGTAAAGGTTTGGAGCTGGAAAAAGTGCAGGTCAGAAGCGTTATGAAGACGTAGGTTTACCTTCCCCCAAACTGGTAAGGCGCAGGGTTCGCTCTTCACGGGGGGTATCCATTGCGCACAGTCCGGAAGATGCGGAACACCTCGCGCGAATGACATGATCGCCCCGGGCATCCACCCCCGCGCCACCCCGAAGCCCCAGGACGCCCCGTGACTCCCCCAAGTCCGCTGACTCCCCCGACTCCCCGAGGAGAGACGTGACCCGACGGCACCAGCAGATCGCCGAGGAGCTGCGCCGCGCCATCGCCGACGGCACCCACCCCGTGGGCTCCGAGCTGCCGTCCGAGTCCGAACTCGCCCTGGCCCACGGGGTGTCCAGGGGTACTCTCCGCCAGGCCTTCGGCACCCTCCAGTCGGAGGGTCTGATCGGCTCCCGGCAGGGCGCCCGCCGGACGGTCCTGTCCACCACACCCAGCCAGAGCTTCACCGAGCTGCGCAGCTTCGCCCAGTGGGCCAGGGCGGGCGACCGCGCCCCCGGCGGCCTGGTGCTCCGATCGCACCGCGCGAAGGCGACCGAGGCGCAGGCCGCCCAACTCCAGCTCGTACCAGGCGAGACGGTCCTCAACGTCCTGCGGCTGCGCACCCTGGACGGCGAACCGGCGCTCCTGGAACGCACGGTGTACGCCGGGTGGGCCGCGGCGGCCGTCGAGGCGCTGCCGGACGACTGCGAGTCGGTCACCCAGAGCCTGTACGAGACGGCCGGCGTGGTCATGAGCCACGGCGAACACCACCTGGACGCGGTCGCCGCGGGCACCACGGACGCCCGGGAGCTGGGCGTGCGACGCGGCTCCCCGCTGCTGCGGGTGCGCCGCACGACGACGACGTCCGAGGGCCGCCCGGTGGAGACCTCGGACGACCGCTACCGCCCCGGCTCGGTCGTCTTCACCGTACGCAACTCGGTGCAGGCCAACCCGTTGGTGCGAACGGCGGCGGACTGACGGCAGGACGGCGCACGCCGAGTCGCGTACGAGGAAGCCCCCGGCCCCGCCGAAGCAGCCACCCCAGGAACAGCCACTCCCAGGAACAGCGAGCCCCGCATGCCCCCGCTCCCCCGCCCCGCCGCCCTGCTCTGCGACATGGACGGCACCCTCGTCGACACCGAGCACGCCTGGCTGGACACCGTCGCCGGCTTCCTGCGGACGCAGGGCTCCCCGGCCGGCGCGACCACCCTCGCCCCGTTCGCGGGCGCCGCCCTGGCCGATGCGGCCGACCGCCTCGTGCGCGACGGCCTCACCGCGCTGTCCCCGGCGGAAACGCTCGCACGGCTCGACCAGGAGTTCACCGCACGGGTGGCGGCCGGGGTGACCGTCCAGCCGGGCGCCCTCCGGCTCCTGGACCGGGCGCGCGCCCTCGGCGTACCGACGGCCCTGGTGACCGCGTCCGAGCGGCATGTGGCCGACCTGGTGCTGGACACGCTGGGCCGGCACCGCTTCGACACGTCGGTCGCCTCGGGCGAGACGACGCGCGGAAAGCCGCACCCCGACCCGTACCTGGCCGCGGCGGCCGCACTCGGGGTGGCCCCGCAGGACTGCCTGGCCGTCGAGGACACCCCGACGGGCGCTTCCGCCGCCCTGGCCGCGGGCTGCCGCCTGCTCGCGGTCCCGTCGGTACCCGGCATCGAACCGGGCCCGCGCACGGTCCTGGTCGCGTCCTTGACGGAGGCGGACCTGGCGGACGCGGTGGGGTAGGAGCCGCCCGGCGATCCCCGCGGCCCGCTCACACCGTGCTAGGAAATACGGACAGAAGGTGCCCCGACCGCCGAACCGACCGGCGGCAGCCCCACGCAGAAGAGGCGCGCGATGAAGCTGGTGGTGCAGGAGTTCCTGACGCTCGACGGCGTGTCCCAGGGCCCGGGGGCGCCGGACGAGGACACCAGCGACGGGTTCACCCGGGGCGGTTGGTTCGTGCCGCACCTGGACGAGGCGTTCGAGCGGCTGGCCGGTGAATGGCTGGCCGAGGCGGACGCGTTCCTCTTCGGCCGCCGCACCTACGAGAACTTCGCCCGGGACTGGCCGAGGATGACCGACCACCCCTTCGCGGGCATCTTGAACGGTCTGCCGAAGTACGTGGCCTCGAACGCCCTGACCGCGGCCGGGGCCACGTGGAACCCGACGACGATCCTCTCCGGCGACGTCCCGGCCCAGGTGGCCGCCCTGAAACGGCACCCCGGCCGGGACCTCCAGATCCACGGCAGCGCACGCCTGACCCAGTCCCTCCTGGCCGCGGGCCTGGTCGACGAACTCCGCCTCGCCATCGCCCCGGTCGTGCTCGGCGAGGGCCGCCGCCTGTTCCCGGCCGGCAGCACCCCGACGGGCCTGCACCTCACCGAACAGCGGACGACCCCGGCGGGCGTCTCCGTCCACATCCTCACGGTGACGGGGACGCCGGACTACGCGACTTACGGGGCCCGGGAGTAGGCGGGTCCGGCGGACCCGCGCCCCACTCCAATGCCCCCGATCACTCGTGCGGGTGCTCGGGCCGCAGCGCAGCCTTCTGTTCCGTACGGCTGTAGCGGCAGACCGCAAAGGGGCAGCCTCGCAGACACGTAAGCCGGGCGCTGTGAGGGGCGCGCCGCTGTCCGCGGCGCGCCCCTCACCTCAGCCCTTGATGCAGATGACCTGCTTGAGCTTCGCGACGACCTCGACCAGGTCCCGCTGCTGCTCCATGACCTGCTCGATCGGCTTGTACGCGGCCGGGATCTCGTCCAGGACGCCGGAGTCCTTACGGCACTCCACGCCCCGCGTCTGCTCCTCCAGGTCGCGCACCGTGAACCGGCGCTTGGCCGCGTTCCGGCTCATCCGGCGACCGGCGCCGTGCGAGGCCGAGTTGAACGCCTTCTCGTTACCGAGGCCCTTCACGATGTACGAACTGGTGCCCATCGAGCCGGGGATGATCCCGTACTCCCCGGAACCGGCGCGGATCGCTCCCTTACGGGTGACGAGCAGGTCCGCCCCGTCGTACCGCTCCTCCGCCACGTAGTTGTGGTGGCAGGAGATCTCCTGGTCGAAGACCGGCTTCGCCTTCTTGAACTCCCGGCGGACCACGTCCTTGAAGAGCGCCATCATGATCGCGCGGTTGTACTTGGCGTACTCCTGCGCCCAGTAGAGATCGTTCCGGTAGTCGGCCATCTGCGGGGTGTCCGAGACGAAGACCGCCAGGTCCCGGTCGACGAGGCCCTGGTTGTGCGGAAGCTTCTGGGCGATGCCGATGTGGTGCTCGGCGAGTTCCTTGCCGATGTTGCGGGAGCCCGAGTGCAGCATGAGCCACACCGCACCATCACTGTCGAGGCAGAACTCGATCATGTGGTTGCCCGAGCCCAGCGTTCCCATCTGCTTCGTGGCACGCTCCTGACGGAACTTGACCGCGTCCGCGATCCCCCCGAACCGCCCCCAGAAGTCGTCCCAGCCCGCCGTCGGAAACCCGTGCAGCCTCCCCGGGTCCACCACGTCGTCGTGCATCCCCCGGCCGACCGGAATCGCCTGCTCGATCTTGGAGCGCAGCCGGGACAGGTCGCCGGGGAGATCGTTCGCGGTGAGGGACGTCCTGACGGCGGACATCCCGCAGCCGATGTCCACCCCCACCGCCGCAGGGCACACCGCGCCCTGCATCGCGATCACCGAGCCGACCGTCGCCCCCTTGCCGAAGTGGACATCGGGCATGACGGCCAGACCCTTGATCCACGGCAGCGTCGAGACGTTGCGCAGCTGCTGCATCGCCACGTCCTCGACCGACGCGGGGTCCGTCCACATCCGGATGGGAACCTTCGCCCCCGGTACCTCTACGTACGACATAACTCCTCGATTCCCCCGAAAAGACTGAAAGCGCAAAACCGGTGCCAAGGTCGGCAAACCCGTCGGCCGACCGGCATTCACAGCAGCGCGTGCGATACACATTGTGTCCATCGGCCGCCTTCGCGCGGCAACTCGTTTTCCGTACCGAAGGGAGCCTGGGACGGTGCGACACATGGCGTACGTACCCGGCGTCGCGCTTCTCGCAGCGCTCGTCGTCGGCTGCAGCGCCGGCGACGACGGCAACGCGAACGGCGCCGACAGCAAGGCGGGCAGCCCGACGGTCAGCCCCGCGCCCCCGGGGAAGTACCTGACCCTGCCCGCCCCCTGCCGCGCCGTGCCGCGCTCCACGCTGAAGGATCTGCTGCCCGGCGCCGCGGAACTGCCCGGGGACCAGCAGGACAAGGTGTTCCGGGGCTCGGCGGCCGTCACGTACGACACGGACCGCAAGGTCGGCTGCAGCTGGAAGTCCGACGCGCCGAGCGCCACGCGGAGCCTCTCCATCGACTTCGAGCGCGTCGTCTCGTACGACCCCGCCGTCAGCGACGACGACCGCGCCGACACCGTGTACGCGAAGAAGGAGAAGGCCGCCGGGCTGTCCTCATCGGCGACCTCCGGGCCGCCCGACGAGGAGGACAAGAAGAGCGAGGAGAGCGAGGAGAGCGAGAAGGCCAAGGATCCGGCCGATGCCGACGCCACGGGTTCCGCCGACCCCTCACCCTCCGAAAGCAGCGGTGGAAGCACCGACGGGGCCCCGGGAAGCAGCAGCAGCCCGGAGGAAGCCCTCCCCTCGCGCATCCTCGACAACCTCGGAGATGCCGCATTCCTCCAGGATCTTCCCAAAAAGGCAGATTCCACCGCCCAGCACCACACGGTGAGCGTGGTGTTCCGCACATCGAACGTGGTCGTGACCGTCCGGTACGCCGAGCAGCCGGCCCTCATCACCCAGGTGCCCGACGGCAGGGAACTTCAGGAGAAGGCCCAGGCACTGGCCCGGAAGCTGGCCGAGACGCTCAGCGAGTAGACCCCTACGACGGGCCCCCACCGGCCGGAATTCAGGTCTCCGGGGTCCCTCGGCGGGGGCGCGGCCCATCGGCCGCCCGTCGTACCGTGGCTGTCCGGAAGACGTACCGACCCGCGACCGAGCCCGCCCGTACACCGCACGAACCGAGACCTCCAGCACCGAGGGCTCCCCCGTGCCATCCGAGTGAAGGAACCATGCACCGATCTGCCCCGCGCCTGTCCCGCATCCTCGCCTGCGCCGCCGTACCGGTGATGCTCGTAGCCGTCGGCTGCTCGTCGGACTCCGGCTCCGACGGCAAGAAGAACGCGGGCTCCTCGTCGTCCGGCACGGCCAGCTCCAAGCCCTCGGAGCCCACCGTCGAACCGGCGAAGTTCACCGATCTGCCCGACCCGTGCACCTCGATCGGGAAGAAGACGATCGAGGACCTGGTGCCCGAGGCCAAGAAGAAGGGCGGCACGGCGGGCGGGTCCACGGACCTGTCGGTCCGCGGCAGCTGCTCCTGGAACGGCCTGGACGACCAGGGCGTCAAGGGCTCGCAGTACCACTGGATGGACGTCGGCTTCACCCGGTTCGACTCGGACCAGGCGCTCGGCAGCGGCGCCAAGCGCGCCACCGAGGACTACGGCAAGCAGGTCACCAAGACGAAGGCGGTCGAGGGCGCCAAGAAGCTCGCCGCGGAGCCGGCGGCCGGGATCGGCGACGAGGCGACCCTCGTCACGTACGGCCTCAGCAAGACGGACGAGGACTTCGTGTACGCCACCGTCGTGGCGCGTACGGGCAACGTCGTCGTCACCCTGACGTACAACGGCGCGGGCTACGCCGGAGCGAAGACCCCGTCCTCCGGGGACATCGTCAAGGGCGCCCAGAAGGCGGCCAAGGAAGCGATCGCCGCGGTCGCGAAGGCCTCCGGCTCCGGGGACGCCTCCCCGGCGAAGGACGACGCGAAGACCGACGCCGAGGACACGAAGAAGGACGACGCCGACGCGAAGGGTGACGCCGACAGCGGGGACAGCCCCAAGTCCAAGGCCACGCCCAAGTCGTGACCTGACGGCCCTGCGGATCGCCAATCCGCAGGTCCAGCACGTGCGTTGGAAAGCCCGGAGCTCCTCGGAGTCCGGGCTTTCCCCCTCCCCGCGCAACGAAACTCGTACACATGTGCCAGGCTGTGCCATCGCTGGACGTGGGTCGTCCGGTTGAACGCCGAAGGTGAACAACGGAGCCGGGCACGGAAGTCGGTTCGGGTACGAGGTCGGGGAGGGGATCGCTGGTGGCCGCGATGCAGCTGACACGCACGCACCGCATACTCATCGGGGTCGTCGTCGCGGGTGCGGTGGTCATCGCCGCGATCGGGTTCGCGGGTTCCTACGCCGCCGTGCGCGAACTCGCGGAGGAGAAGGGCTTCGGGACGTTCTCCCTGGTCTTCCCGATCGGCATCGACGCGGGCATCTGCGTCCTGCTCGCCCTGGACCTCCTGCTGACCTGGATGCGGATCCCGTTCCCGATGCTGCGCCAGACGGCGTGGCTGCTGACGGCCGCGACGATCGCGTTCAACGGCGCCGCATCCTGGCCCGATCCGCTGGGCACCGCGATGCACGCGGTGATCCCGGTGCTGTTCGTCGTCTCCGTCGAGGCCGCCCGGCACGCGGTGGGCCGGATCGCGGACATCACGGCCGACAAGCACATGGAGGGCGTCCGCCTCACCCGCTGGCTGCTCTCGCCGATCCCCACGTTCAAGCTGTGGCGGCGGATGAAGCTGTGGGAGCTGCGCAGCTACGAGCAGGTCATCAAGCTCGAACAGGACCGGCTGATCTACCAGGCCCGCCTCCAGGCCCGCTTCGGCCGCAACTGGCGGCGCAAGGCCCCCATCGAGTCGATGATGCCGCTGCGGCTGGCGAAGTACGGTGTGCCGCTCGCCGAGACCGCCCCGGCCGGCCTCGCCGCCGCCGGCATCGAGCCGGCCCTGCTGCCGCCGGTGCCCGTGGAGGCCGACCGCCCGAAGGCCGAGCTGAGCCCGGTCGGGCCGAACCACGCCGAGCCGGTTCACGCCGAGCTGCCGTACGGACCGCAGCAGGAGCACGGCCAGGAGCCCCACCAGCAGCCCGGGCAGGAGCACACCCGGCAGCACGCCCAGGGGCAGCACCAGGAGCACGGGCCCCAGCCCGAGCAGGCCCAGCCCCACCCCCAGCAGCAACAACAGCCCATGTCGCTCCAGAAGCAGGACCCTGCCGTCCCGCCCACCCACGACAGCCCCTGGTTCGCCGCCCAGAAGCTGCCGGACAACGTCCACGAGAGCACGTACGACCCGCAGTACGCCGAGGGCCCCCAGCACACCCCGGTCGAGATCCCCGCGGGCCCCGGCCGCACCCGGCCGCTGGGTGACGTCGGCACGATCGGCGCGGTCCCGCGCCCCCGCCAGGAGCAGGCGCCCGAGCCGCCCGAGGTTCCCGAGGTCCCC
The DNA here is from genome assembly GCF_000261345.2 of Streptomyces globisporus C-1027. Classification (NCBI taxonomy): domain Bacteria; kingdom Bacillati; phylum Actinomycetota; class Actinomycetes; order Kitasatosporales; family Streptomycetaceae; genus Streptomyces; species Streptomyces globisporus. Next base: position 3,419,145 of record NZ_CP013738.1, read on the forward strand.
GACCCCGAGGAGGCGCCGCAGGTGGAGCAGTGGCCCATGGAGGACACCGACTTCGCCCGGGAGGCGTACGAGGTGTTCAGCGAGTACACGGACGCGCAGGGGCAGTACCCGTCCGTGGAGGTCCTGGACATCCACCTCGCCGACACGCGCAACGTCCGCCACCCGCGCTCGACGGAACTGCTCCAGCAGCTGATGCCGGAGTTCAGGCAGGCCTACGCGCAGCGGCCGACCGCCGACCAGCCCGCCTGACCCGGCCCCGCACACACGCCGCACGAATAACGACCTCTCCGCGGCCACCAGCGCCCGCCGAGAGGTCAGCCTCTCCCTGAAGCCTGAAGCGGACTCAGCAACCGCCACCGCCGGCCCGAGTGACTCTCGACCCGCCGCATTCCCGACGACGCGTCAGAATCAGCCAGAACAGTAGGTTTTGTCTCTTTCGGGACTGAAGCCCTGAATCTTATCTAGATCACATAGATCCCTTCCAGCCGTGGTGCCGCATATGCCAGAGTCTCAGCGGGGGCACCTCGTGCAGGTATCACCCCTTTTTCACGTGAGTCGGAGCGCGGACCGGAAACCTTCCGGTCCGCGCTCCCACGCTCAGGTATTCGCTCAAGTAGACAAGTCTCGGGATCGCACACATGAATAGCGTCAGTCGCTCCCGCGCCACCGCGGTTTCAGGGATAGCCCTGCTGACCGCCGGCGCGGTCCTGATCGCCACGCCGCACGTCGCCGTCGCCGACGATGAGCCGACGGCGACCACCACGCAGGAAGACCAAGCGATGGTGGAGTTGGAGAGGGCTCTGGAGACCTTCACCACCAACCCGATCAAGGAAGCCGAAACTGTCGAGGCGGCACTGACGGCCGCGGCAGCCCAGGACCGGAAGGTCGAGGTCCTGCAGATGCGCACAGAGACCGACACCACCTTCGCCAATCCCGACGGCACTCTGACCACAGAGACGGCCGCCGGCCCGATCCGGATGGTTGAAGACGGCAAGTGGGTTCCGGTCGACCTCGACCTTGAGCACGCCGGGGACGGCGCTGTCGAGGCCAAGGCACACCCCGAGCATCTGAAGATCGCCGGCAAGGAAGGCACCTTGCCCAAGTCGATCGAGGCCGTCGCCAAGGCCGCTCCCTCCCAGGCCAAGGACCTGATCTCCCTGGGCCGGGGCCGTGACAAGCTCGCCCTTCAGTGGAAGGGGGGCCTGCCGACGCCTGAACTGTCCGACAACGTGGCCACCTACAAGAACGCCGTCCCGGGTGGCGATCTGATCGTGGAGGCCACCCGCACCGGGTTCGAGCAGTACCTGAAGCTGAAGCACGCCCCCGGGAACGGGGCGCCGATGGTGCTGCCGATAACCGTCCCGCACGGCACCAAGGCCAGCCAAAACCTGGACGGATCAGTCACGTTCACCGATGCCGACGGCGAGAAGTCCACGGTCATGCCGTCGCCGGTGATGTGGGACGCCCAGCGCGACCCCAAGTCGCTGGAGCACACCAACAGTCACCCCGTGGACATGAAGGTCTCCCAGTCCGGCGACACCGTCACTCTGACCCTTACTCCCGACGTCGACTGGCTGAACGACGCCGACACTCAATACCCGGTGACGATCGACCCCGCCGCCGACGTACTGGATGTCCTCTTCGACACGTTCGTTCAGGGCGGTGATACCACCGACCAGTCTGCCAACACAGACCTCAAGATCGGCTGGCCGGGAGACTACTCAGGTTCCACCAAGCGCACTGCCCGGTCGTTCCTCACGTTCAATACCGCCGGCTTCGCCGACTCACTCGTCTCCAAGGCGAACCTCAAACTGTGGAACTACCACTCCTGGTCCGCCGAGGCACGCGGCTGGGAGGTGTGGGCTGCCGACCCGGCGACCAAAGACACCCGTTGGACGAAGCAGCCGGCGATGAAGGAGAAGATCGCCGCTTCGACCCAGACCAAGCCCGGCACCAACCCGGGCTGGGTGAGCGCTGACATCACGAAACTCGCCCAGGCCTGGTCCTCCTCGAAGGCCACGACCGGCTCCATCGCACTCAAGGCCGCCAACGAGTCCGACACCTACGGCTGGAAGCGCTTCTCCTCCTCCGAGGCCCCCGACCAGAACCAGGTCCCGACCCTCGAAGTCACTCACAACTACCGCCCAGGGACCGGTGCCAACCTCCAGGCCGGCGCCCCGTTCATCTCCTCCGGCGGCATCTTCAAGGTCAACTCCACCACCCCGACACTCCGGGCCTCGATGGCCGACACCAACCCCGACGACGCCGTCCAGGGCACCTTCGAGATCACCGACGACGCCACCGGCAAGGTCGTCACCACGGTCAACTCGGCGAAGGTCCCCGGCAACACCACCGCCTCGGTCAAGGTCCCGGCGGGCAAGCTGACCTCAGGCAGGACCTACAGCTTCCGTACCACCGCCTACGACGGAACCCACTACGCCACCGGCTGGTCGTCGCCAGTGAAGTTCCACGTCGATACGGACTGGAAGCTCACTGCCGCGGAACAGTCCCTCGGCCTGGCCAACGCCTACTCCGAAGCCGCCGACATCACCGCCGCGACCTCTTCCGACGACAAGTACGCCGCCATCGCCGCCACCGACGAGAACACCGTCGGCGTCCCCTGGAACGGCAAGGGCGGCACCATCGACGTCCAGAACGGCAAGATGCCGCCCCAGTTGGGGCTTCCCGCGGCCGACAGCAAAGGCTCCGTGATCGGCGGCAACGTCGTCTACAACTCGACCGGGCCGGTCGACACCGTCGTGCAGCCCACAGTGGACGGTGGCAGCCGCACCCTGCAGATCATCAAGAACAGCAGCGCACCGCACGACTACGAGACGAGCTTCATCATCCCGGCCGGGATGAAGGCGGTCACACATGACGACGGCTCCGTCTCCATCCTCCCCGAGGACGACAGCAAGGAGCAGGCAGGCTTCTTCGAGGCTCCGTGGGCCAAGGACGCCCAGGGCAAGGACGTACCCACCAGCTACAAGGTCGTCGGGAAGAAGCTGGTACAGCATGTCGAGTTCAACGAGAACTCCCAGTTCCCCATCGTGATCGACCCGTCCTGGTGGTCCACGGCTTGGAAGATCACGAAGTGCGCCGCGTCCATCGCCGGCTTCATCTATGGATTCACCCCGGCAGGCTCCAGCAAGAAGATCATCGTGGCCGTGCGGCTGATCAAGAAGATCGGCTTCAAGAAGACCGCCAATCTCATCAAGACCTGGAAGAAGCGTCGCAAGCTCACCGCGGACGGCCGCAAGATCGTTGCTGCGATCATGGGCTACGCCAGCATCCAGAACAACTGCAAGTTCTGACCGGAGCCGAAGATGTTGATCGCTCTTGCCTTCATTGTCACCGAAGCGGTGATTCTGATCACCTATATGCTGCGTCGCGCCAAGGGCGCGGAACTGCCGGCGCTGAACACGGTGAACATCAGGAACCTGCTTCTCGCAACCATGTCCACCGCTTCCGGTTATGCGCTCACCCGCCACTACGACCTCGGTGGGACCGACGTGGTACCGCTGCTGCTCCTGGGGTGCGTACTTCCGACGCTGGCAGGTACCGCGCTGGGTAACACCTCCCAGTCCTGGGCCCGGCTCACCTGGCTGCCTGCCGTTCTGGGCGGCCTGGCCGTCGGATCGGTCAACCCGGACGCGCCCTGGCCCTGGTAGACGTACGACGGACGACAAAGGGCCGCAGCCCGGGAAGATTCCCGGGCGGCGGCCCTTTCGTCATGGACAGGGTGTTACGCGCCCAGCAGCCTGCGCACCCGGTCCGCCCCCACCGCGAGCAGCAGCGTGGGCAGGCGCGGGCCTGTGTCGCGGCTGACGAGCAGCCGGTAGAGCAGGGCGAAGAAGGACCGCTGCGCGGCCTTCAGCTCGGGCGTCGGCTTGGCGTCCGGCTCCAGGCCCGCCAGCACCTTCGGCACGCCGTAGACGAGCGTGGTGAGGCCGTCCAGCGACCAGTGCGTGTCCAGGCCCTCCAGGAGGAGGCGCAGGGACTCGCGGCCCTGGTCGTCGAGCGAGCCGAGGAGCTCCTTGTCGGGCTCGTCCCGGACGATGGTGCGGGCCTCGGCCGGGACCTGGGTGGTGATCCAGTTCTCGGCGCGGTCGAGGCGCGGGCGCGCCTCGTCCAGCGAGGTCAGCGGGTTCTCCGGGTCCAGCTCGCTGAGGATGCGCAGCGTCTGGTCCTCGGCGCCGGCGGTGATGTCGGCGACCGAGGCGAGCGTCCGGTACGGCAGCGGGTGCGGGGTGCTCGGAAGCTCCCCGGCGGCCGTGCGGACGGCCCGGGAGTGCGCGGCGGCGTCGGCGGGCAGCACCGTGCCGTCGGCGACCTTGCGGCCCAGCGAGTCCCACTCGTCGTACAGCCGCTGGATCTCCTGGTCGAAGGCGATCTTGAACGACTGGTTGGGCTTGCGGCGGGCGTAGAGCCAGCGCAGCAGCGGCGCTTCCATGATCTCCAGCGCGTCGGCCGGGGTGGGGACCCCGCCCTTGCTGCTGGACATCTTGGCCATGCCGGAGATGCCGACGAAGGCGTACATGGGCCCGATGGGCTGCACGCCGTCGAAGACCTCGCGGACGATCTGGCCGCCGACGACGAAGGAGGAGCCGGGCGAGGAGTGGTCGACGCCGCTGGGCTCGAAGATCACGCCCTCGTAGGCCCAGCGCATCGGCCAGTCGACCTTCCAGACCAGCTTGCCGCGGTTGAACTCGCCCAGCCGTACCGTCTCGGCGAAGCCGCAGGCCGAGCAGGTGTAGTTCAGCTCGGTGGTGTCGTCGTCGTAGGAGGTGACGACGGTGAGGTCCTTCTCGCAGTTGCCGCAGTAGGGCTTGTACGGGAAGTAGCCGGCGCTGTTGCCGCTGCCGTCGTCCTCGTCGGCGGCGCCGGAGCCCTCGGCGGCCTCCAGCTCGGCCTCGTCGACCTTCTTCTGCTGCGGCTTCTTACCGCCGCCGCCCTTGCCCTGGGCCGCCGGGTCCTTCTTGGTCCGGTAGCGGTCGAGGACGGCGTCGATGTCGGCGCGGTGCTTCATCGCGTGCAGGATCTGCTCGCGGTAGGTCCCTGCGGTGTACTGCTCCGTCTGGCTGATTCCGTCGTACTCGACGCCCAGCTCGTCCAGGGCCGCGGTCATGGCGGCCTTGAAGTGCTCGGCCCAGTTCGCGTACGCCGAGCCGGCCGGGGCGGGCACCGAGGTCAGCGGCTTGCCGATGTGCTCGGCCCAGGAAGCGTCCACCCCGGGGACCCCGTTGGGGACCTTGCGGTAGCGGTCGTAGTCGTCCCAGGAGATCAGGTGGCGCACGGTGTAACCGCGGCGGCGGATCTCGTCGGCGACCAGGTGCGGGGTCATGACCTCGCGGAGGTTGCCCAGGTGGATCGGGCCCGACGGGGACAGACCGGAGGCGACGACGACCGGTTTGCCAGGCGCACGACGCTCCGATTCGGCGATGACATCGTCCGCGAAGCGGGAGACCCAGTCGGTCTCGGTGCTGGTCTGACTCTCGGCCACGGTCGGCACGTCCTTCTCTCGTTCTGTCGATTCCCGGTGGGTTACCGACCATTCTCCCAGCTACACCCCGCAGCGCGAAAACGGCTTTACGCACCGTGGGATACTGGACCGATCCCTTGTACCCCTACGGAAACGGCAGCCCGTCCCATGCCTGAGCACGGCTCGGTCCCTTCCCTCGCTTCCACGCTCCAGCAGCAGCTGGCGGACGCCCTGACGGCAGCCCTGCCGGATGCCGGCACCGCGGACCCGCTGCTGCGCCGAAGCGACCGGGCCGACTTCCAGGCCAACGGCATCCTGGCGCTCGCCAAGAAGCTCAAGGGCAACCCCCGGGAGCTGGCCGCCCAGGTCACCGCCGCCCTTCCGGCGGGTGAGCTGATCAAGGACATCGAGGTCTCAGGACCCGGCTTCCTCAACATCACCCTCGCGGACAGGGCGATCGTCGAGACGCTGGCCGCCCGGGCCGCCGACCCCGAGGGCCGCCTCGGCGTGCCGGTGGCCGCGGACGCCGGAAAGACGGTCATCGACTACGCCCAGCCCAACGTGGCCAAGGAGATGCACGTCGGCCATCTGCGGTCGGCCGTCATCGGCGACGCGATGGTCAGGATCCTGGAGTTCACCGGCGAGGACGTCGTCCGGCGGCACCACATCGGCGACTGGGGCACCCAGTTCGGGATGCTCATCCAGTATCTGATCGAGCACCCGGGCGCCCTGGAGCACGAGGGCGGCGCGAGCGACGGCGAGGCGGCGATGTCGACGCTGAACCGGGTCTACAAGGCGTCCCGGGCCCTGTTCGACGCGGACGAGGAGTTCAAGGCCCGGTCCCGGGACCGGGTAGTGGCGCTCCAGGCCGGTGACGCGGAGACGCTGGAGCTGTGGCAGGGCTTCGTCGACGAGTCGAAGATCTACTTCCACTCGGTCTTCGACAAGCTCGACATGGAGGTCCGCGACCCCGACATCGTCGGCGAGTCCGGCTACAACGACATGCTGGAGGAGACCTGCCGGATCCTGGAGGAGACGGGTGTCGCCGTCCGCTCCGAGGGTGCGCTGTGCGTGTTCTTCGACGATGTGAAGGGCCCGGACGGCAACAAGGTCCCGCTCATCGTGAAGAAGACAAACGGCGGTTACGGCTACGCGGCGACCGACCTCTCCGCGATCCGGAACCGGGTCCAGGACCTCAAGGCCGACACCCTGCTGTACGTGGTGGACGCCCGGCAGTCGCTGCACTTCAAGATGGTCTTCGAGACGGCCCGGCGGGCCGGCTGGCTGGGCGACGGCGTCAAGGCCGTGCAGCTCGCCTTTGGCACGGTCCTCGGCAAGGACGGCAAGCCGTTCAAGACCCGTGAGGGCGAGACGGTGCGGCTGGAGGACCTGCTCGACGAGGCGGTCGAGCGGGCCACCGCGGTCGTCCGGGAGAAGGCCGGGAAGGTGGGCCTGTCCGAGGAGGAGATCGTCGAGAACGGCCGGTACGTCGGCATCGGCGCCGTGAAGTACGCGGACCTGTCGACCTCCGCCGTGCGGGACTACAAGTTCGACCTGGACCAGATGGTGTCGCTGAACGGCGACACGTCGGTCTACCTCCAGTACGCGTACGCGCGGATCCAGTCGATCCTGCGCAAGGCCGGGGACGCGGTTCCGGCCGCCCACCCGGAGCTGGCGCTGGCCCCGGCGGAGCGGGCGCTCGGCCTGCACCTGGACCAGTTCGGCGAGGTGCTCTCCGAGGTGGCCGCGGGCTACGAGCCGCACAAGCTGGCCGCGTATCTGTACCAGCTGGCGTCGCACCTGACCACGTTCTACGACCAGTGCCAGGTGCTCAGCCCCGACAACGCCCCGGAGGTCGTCGAGAACCGGCTCTTCCTGGTCGAGCTGACCGCCCGGACCCTGCATCAGGGGATGGCGCTGCTGGGCATCCGGACGCCCGAGCGGCTCTGACAGCACCGACTGTCCTGCTGTACGTACGCGATCGGCCCCGGCGCCTGTGACAGGTGCCGGGGCCGATCACGTACCTACGAGGTCACTGCGGGCGGCCCAGCGCCCATCCCGACACATCGGAGAGGCGTCCGCGCCACAACGGCAGGGAGACGGGCGTCATGGCCCCGGAGACGAGGGTGACGTCCCGCAGATGGATCCAGCGGGGAAGCCGGGCCGCCCCCGTCGCGTCCTCCTCCGCGCGCAGTTCCCGTACGCCCTGGTCGACGGTCTCGGGGAACTCGGCGAGCAGGTTGGCCCCCTCGCCCTCGACCTGGCGCAGGCTCCTGGCCCACTCGGCCTTCCACTGCTCGTGCCCGATGACGTCGCCGTGCAGGATGCCGCCGGGGTGCGTGAGGGTGAGGGGCAGGCTGGAGCGGGGGTCCTCGTCGAGGAGCTGGATGAGCAGCTGGAGCTGGAGATCCGGCAGGGGTTCGGTGATCACCGCGGCGGACGGTGCCGGCGAGGTCTCGGCGGTGGCGCTCATGGGCCTGCCCTTCACGTGGCGATGGCGGACGACGGTCGTCCTCCCCGCCTGCCCGGCGAAGGCGCGCGTACGCCCCCGGGGCCCCAGTTCTCAGAGGAAGCGGCGGATGGGCACGACGGCCGCTTCCTTGGCCCGCTGGACGAGGTCGCGGCGCTTCCACCGGCCGCGCTCGATCAGCACGCTGTTCTCGCGGTCCTCCTCGAAGTGGCCGTCGAGGGTGGCGGTGAAGTCCTGGTCGAGGACGGCGAGCATGACTTCCTCGTCATGGTCGAGGGAGCGCCGGTTGAAGTTGGTGGAGCCGATGAGCGAGGCGACCCGGTCGATGGTGAGGCTCTTGGTGTGCATCATCGTCGGCTGGTACTGGTAGATCTTCACGCCGCAGGCGGTCAGGTCCTCGTAGTACCGCTGCCCGGCGAGCTGGCAGACCCGCTTGTCGGTGTGCGGCCCCGGCAGCAGGATCTCGACCTCCACCCCGCGCGCGGCGGCGGCGCACAGCAGCCCGGTGAAGTAGGCGTCGGGGGCGAAGTAGGCGGTGGTGAGGCGGATGCGTTCCTCGGCGGACTCCAGGACGACCCGGATCAGGGTCTGCATGTCCTGCCAGCCGAAGGAGGCCGAGCCGCGCACCACCTGGACGACGGAGTCGCCGTGGTGCTCCTCGGTGACGAACCGGTCGCGGTCGTCGAACAGCTCGTCGTGGCACTCGGCCCAGTTCTGGGCGAACGCGGCGGCCAGGCCGTCGACGGCGGGCCCGCTGACCTGGACGTGGGTGTCGCGCCACTCGTTCTCGTTGCGGGCGTCGCCGCACCACTCCTCGGCTATCCCGACGCCGCCGGTGAACGCGGTCTGCTCGTCGACGACGAGGACCTTGCGGTGGCAGCGGTGGTTCTGCTTGAGCGGCGAGAGGTAGAGCGGCTTGCGGAACCAGGTGACGGTGACCCCGGCCTCGTCCATCATGGCCAGCTGGTCCTTCTCGATGAGCCGCGATCCGAACCCGTCGAGCATGAGCCGCACCCGGACCCCGGCGCGGGCGCGGTCGGCCAGGGCCTCGGCGAACTGGAGAGCGATGTCACCCCGCCAGTAGACGAACGTCATCAGATCGACGGTGTGCTCCGCCTCACGGATGGCCTTCAGCATCGCGCCGAAGATGGCGTCGCCGTTACGGAGCGGGACGAGGGAGTTCCCCTCGGTCGCGGCGATACCGATCAGCCGCTCCAGCCTGCGTCTGAGTCGTTGGGAGCGTTCCTCGCAGGTACGGTCCTCCGGGGCCGTGCGATCGGAGGCTTCGGCTGCAGTGGCGGACATGAATCACCTGTGGGTTGTCGGGCGGGGCGGCCGTACACCGTCGTCGCGCGACGGCGAGGCTGCCAGAACCTCGCAGACTGTACTCCCGAGTTCTGGACATGTGTACGACCGCTTATCGGTCAGCCACCGGGATGTCCGATAAGCGAACTTTGAACGCTACATAATTGAATGCCTGGAATCAGCAACGCTCCTCCTGCGCTCCGTCCCAGGTCGCCGTGTCGGGGTCGATGCCATGCGCACGCGCGCCTGCGTCGATGAGGCGACGGAACCACATCGCGAGGCCGGGGCGGATGCTGTCGTAATGGGCGGCGAATCCCGCATCGGCCTCGTACATGCGGCCGAGGCAGACCTGCATCTGCCGGGTGAGGGGGAAGTACGAGCCGAAGACCTCGCGGTGCCGCTCGACGAGCCGGTTCGCCTCCCGGCTCCCGGGTGGGATCCCGGCGTCCATCGCCTCCCCCAGGGCGCGGTCGAGATCCGCCACGTCGTCGGCGACGGCCTGCCACTCCTCCGGACTGCGCGAGGCCGAGCGTTCGGCGTACTGCCGCCACTGCGTCGTGTCCCCGTAGCGCCGGCGGGCCCGGGCCGGACCGTCCGGATCCCATCCGGGGCCGAAGACCGCGGCCTGCTGTTCGTCCGTCAGCAGCGGGCCGCCCTCGTGGGCCTCGATCATCCGGTCGAGGCCGGCGCCGAGCCGCTGGAGGCGGTCGATCCGTTCGGCGACCTGGGTGCGCTGCGCACGCAGTGCGCCGAGCACGTCCGTGGTCGTGTCGTCCAGGACGGTCCGGATCCGGTCCAGGCCGAGACCCAGCTCGCGGTAGACCACGACGCGGTGCAGGCGTTCCAGATCAGCGGCGGTGTAGAGCCGGTATCCGGCAGCCGTGCGCAGCGACGGCTGCGCCAGACCGATCTCGTCCCAGTGGTGCAGCGCGCGGACCGTCACTCCCAGCCGCGCCGAGACCTGACCGACGGTCAGGCCGTCGGCATCCGTGGTGTCAGGCATGCCTCTCATGGTCGGTCAGGTTGTCGCCGGGTGGGGCGATGCCCATGGCCTCAAGGTTGCGTGCCTCCTGGCTCGCCGGGTCGAAGGGCTTGGCCGCGGTGAAGACGACCCGCGCGTTCTCCGGCGTGATCACCTCTACATCGCGGGTGTTCCAGGCGGTGTCCCGGGGGCCGTCGACCGAGTCCGGGCGCAGCGCACGGCAGGCCTCGGCCAGGGATTCGACCTGGCTGAGTACGCCCGCGAAGCTGAAGCTCATCGCCGGTGGCTGCTCCGGAACGCTCTCCGCCGCGACGAGGAGGACATCCTGGAACGCCCACCGGCGCAGATGCACCAGCGTGCCGGGGACGCTGAACAGCTCGAAGAACCCGAGTCCGTGCATCCAGAAGTCCACCGAGGCCGCCAGATCGCTGGTGGGGATCGTCACGAACGCGGGCATGCCATAAATGCCGCGGAACGGCTCCGGCGGAACCGCGTCCGGGCCGGGGGCGGGCACAGGACTCATCTCGAACGCGTTGTAGTAGTCGCTCATGGACCCGACCTTCCACCCTCACGCCGCGTGAGGGTCAAGTCGGCGTCGTCAGGACTGCCCGGTGCGCTCCCACCCGTAACCGGGACCACCGTAGACGTACTCCGGCCGCCCCTTCATCCCGCTCGTACGGAAAGGCTTCCCGTGGTCGTCGATCCGCAGCACCCCGTCCTCACCGCCGCTGCTCCACTCCAGCTCCAGGTACCAGGCGACGTCGTAACTCACGGCCTCCATATCGAGGTTGAAGACCTCCACGTCCTCGGACGACACCTTGTACGGGAAATCCACCGCCGGGACCTCGATGTCCCCCTGCGTCCCCGGCACCGGCCGCAGGACGGGGTTCCCGGCGTCGAGGTGGGAGGCGAAGGACTGGGGCGTGATCCCGCTGCCGCAGCCGTTGCCCATCCGGTACGCCGACCAGGGCAGCGGAGCCTTGCGGGACACGACGCGGACGTGCATGCCCTTGAGGACGACCGCCTCCCGGGAGGTCCCCTGCACGGTGAGCTGGAGCAGCATGTTGCCGGCGTCGACCCCGCCGTACGACTCCGCCCAGCCGCGCCGCTCCGGTGACGCGGGCGGTGGATCTACGTCGTCGGGATCCCGGTTCACCAGATAGTGCTGACCGCAGGGCTCTTCCCAGTTGTACGAGGAGATGCTGACGGTCGGCGGGGCGCCGAGGCCCGTACCGCTCCCGCCATCGCCGTCCCCGCTCTGGGACTGCCCGGCACCCGAGCCCGCCGAGGGCTTCGCAGACGGCTGCCCCGAGGGCGACGCGGACGCGCCCGTCGAAGTACCGGACGGGCTCGGGCTCGCGGAGGGCCGGGGCGTGCCCGAAGCGGAGCCCTCCGGAGGCTCCGCGAGACCCCCGCCCGCGTCCTCCACCCGGTCCGCGGCGCTCCCGCCGCCGTCCTTCCCCGACCCGACGAGGTCGACGGCGACGACAGTGCCGGGCACGAGGAGCGCGGCGACTCCGGCGGCGGCAATGAGCACCCGCGTACGCCGGGAGAACCGGGACCACCGGGAGCCCGGGCCCGACCGATCGCCGCTGCCGGCCGACGTCACGTCCGGCGCGGACGACTCCGGCGGCTCACTCGCCTCAACCGCACCGGGAACGACGGCAGACACGGCATCAGACGCAGTGGCAGGCACGACCTCAGACGCGACGTCAGGGACAGCAGCAGCGGAAGCCGCAGTCGCAGCGCCAGCCGGAGGCCGCCGCCGGGCCGCGTCCGCCACGATCCACCGCCGGTGCACCTCCACCAGCTCGTCGCCCGACGCCCCGCACACCCGCGCGAACCGCTCCACCGGAGCGAACTCGTTCGGCACGGCGTCCCCGTTGCAGTACCGGTGGAGGGTCGACGTACTGACGTGCAGCTTCCCCGCCAGCGCCCCGTAGCTGCGCCCCGAACGGTCCTTCAGATCCTTCAGCAGAGCCGCGAACTCCACGGCCTCCGGCGTCGCCACGACGGCGCTCCCCTTCCTCGTACGTCCCGGAACGGCGTTCCAGGGACGCGGACTTCCCGCAGGTCACCGTATGCGTAGACGTTCCAGCGTCCCCAATGGTTCGGCAGGCGTTGCGGCCGGATTCCGCCACCCCACAAGCTCGGACCACACCACACCAGCACCGCAGATCAACCGAGTACGGGGAGAACCACCGCCATGCGCACCAACCGCATCCGCACCACCGCCCTCGCCGCCACCGCTCTCGTGGCCGCCCTCTCGCTCACCGCCTGCGGCGGCGACGACAAGGCCATGGGGACCAAGCCGGCCGGCTCCGCCGAGACCGCGACCCCCGCGGCGACGAGCACCGTCGGCACGGCACAGCAGGACGCGCCGGAGGCCGGCGCGCCCGAGACGCAGACCGTCCCCGCCGAGGGGAAGCACGCGGGCGGCAACGGCAAGAAGCCGGAGACCGCGCCGAACGCGGAGGCGGCGGCGTCGATCCCGGCCTGCACGCCCAAGAACTCCACGGTGAAGGTCTCCAAGGTGAGGCGGCCGATCAACCACCTGCTGCTCACGGTCACGAACACCGGCTCCAAGGACTGCGCCGCGTACCACGCGCCGTTCCTCCGCTTCGACAACGCGCAGGCGGTGTACCCGATCCTCGACGACAGCAAGCCGCAGGCGGTCGTCGTGCTCTCCCCCGGCGAGGAGGCCTACGCGGGCATCGGGCTGCTCGGCGAGCCCGGCGAGAACGAGCCGGTCAAGAGCAAGGGCCTCGGCGTGATCATGGTCGACAAGAACAACAAGGCCAAGGGCGAGGCCACGCTGAAGCTCCCGGCGGAGACCTACACGGACGGCCTGGGCTACGTCACCTACTGGCAGTCGGACATCGGCAACGCCCTGGGTATCTGAGCCTCGCGGGACATCCCAGGCCAGCGCCTGACGTGCCGTAACCATGTGCGACCCGTACATCTTTCTTGTACGGGTCGCACATGCGTGAAGTGGGTTCCGGGGTGGGAGTGGGAACCGTATGCACCCCAGAAAGCGACAGCGTAAGAACGCGTCGACGATGAAGCTCGTGGGCAAGCTCCTGGCCCGGTTCCGCACCGAGGCGGGTATGACCCAGGTCGAACTGGCCCTGGCCGCGGGCGTACAGGAGGACACGATCGCCTCCATCGAGCAGGGCAGACGCTCGCTCGTGCCGGATCTGGCGGAGACGATCGACGACCTGCTGGACACGAAAGGCGCGTTGTCGACGGCGGTCGACAACATGCCCGAGTACGACCTGATCCCGCTCTGGGCCGAGCACTACCTCAACATGGAACACGAGGCGCTGGCACTGTCCTGGTACGACAACCAGGTCATCCCGGGCCTGCTCCAGACGAAGGCGTACGCGGAGGCGGTGTTCAGCAACAGGACCCCCGTCTACAGCCCGGAGGAGATCGAGACGCAGACGACGACGCGGCTGCAACGCCAGCAGATCCTGGACCGGAAGAAGCCGCCGACGATCAGCATGGTGATCTGGGAACCGGTCCTGATGATGAAGCTGACGTCGGACGAGGACCACCGGGAACAGCTACGCCGCCTCTACGCGATGGCCCAACTCCCGGGCGTCTGCCTCCAGGTGCTCCCGCTGGACAGCAGGGCCCACGCGAGCCTCGACGGCCCCTTCACTCTCCTGGAGACACCGGACCACCAGCACATCGCCTACTCCGAAACCCAGCGCGGCAGCCACCTGATCTCGGACCGGAACGAGATCAGCATCCTCGCCCAGAAATATGCGATGCTGCGAGCCCAGGCGCTCACCCCGCTGGAGACCCTGCGCCTGCTGGCCCGTTTACTGGGAGAGACATGAGCACCGCACTGAACTGGTTCAAGTCGAGCTACAGCGGCAGCGAAGGCGGCCAGTGCCTCGAAGTCGCCTACGACTGGCGGAAGTCGAGCTACAGCGCCGATGAAGGCGGGCAGTGCATCGAGATCGCCGCGCACCCCGCCGCCGTCCACGTCCGTGACTCGAAGGACATCGAGGGCCCGACGTTCACCGTCGCGCCGCAGGCCTGGTCGGCGTTCGCCGCCTACGCGGCCACCGCCTGACCCTCATCCCCGCTCAGCACCGCAAGCCTCATCCCCGGACCGTCTCGTAACGGAGCATCGCGACCCCGTTCCCGAAGGTCCGGGTCTCCACCAGCCGGAGCATCTGCCTCTCCTCGCTGTCCTGGAAGAAGCGACGGCCCCGGCCGAGGATGACGGGGTGGACGTAGATCCGGTACTCGTCGATGAGATCGGCCTGCCGGAACGACTCCAGCAGATTCGCCCCGCCGACCGCCAGATCCCCCGAGGCGGCGTCCCGCAGCGCCCGCACCTGCTCGGGGTCGACCTCGTGCAGCAGGGTCGCGTTCGGACCCACGCTCTCCAGCGTCCGCGAGAAGACGAACTTCGGCACGTCCCGCCAGATCCCCGCGAATTCGGCCATCACCCCCTCGTTGGCAGGGTCCTGATCGGCGGTCGGCCAGAACTCCTCCATCAACTCGTAGGTGACGCGCCCTTCGGCGAAGCCGCCCATGGTGCGGAAGTAGTCGTTGAAGTGCTGATGCAGCTCGTCGTCGACGGTGTGCCAGTCGATGTCCTGGTCGGGCCCTTCGAAGAATCCGTCGAGGGAGAGCGAGATGGACGTGATGATCCTGTTCACGGCGGCTCCTGCCGGATCGGCCCGGTCGACGGTGACGGGGCGGCGCACAACGGGGCTCGAACATACGCCTTCCGCACCCGGCCCACCGGGAAATGGACCCTGTCGGTACCGGCGTCGGCACACGGATGGCGGCCTAGCCTGGGCACATGATCACCTGCGTCGTGCGGTACACCATCGACCCGAAGAAGATCGCGGCATTTGAGCGGTTCGGTACCCGCTGGATGGAGCTGGTGCAGGCCCACGGCGGCACGCACCACGGCTACTTCCTCCCGGCGGAGGGCGCGAGCGACGAGGCGCTGGCCCTGTTCAGCTTCCCGAGCCTGGCGGCGTACGAGGAGTACCGGCACCTGTTCGGCCGGGACCCCGAGTTCATCGCAGCGGACCGCATCCGCGACGAGAGCGGCTGCGTACTGCGCTACGAGCGCACCTTCATGCGCCCGCTGCTCCCGGGCGACCTGGCGGGTGCCGACGCCGTGCCCGGGCCGACGCCCGGGGAACCGCGGCCCGGGACGCCCTAGTTCCGCGCCCGTCGCGCCGCTCGGTGGGCGGTGGGCGGTGGGCGGTGACGTCCCTGGCGGGACGCAAGGACCGCCTGCCCCGCTCGTTGTCAGTGCCGCCGCCTAGGCTCCCCCTCATGGCGACGCTCCCGAATCCTCTGCCCGACCTGGCCTCCTCCGGCCTGGTCCTCCCGCCCGGCTCCCTGGTGGACGCCACGCTGGACGGCCCCTGGCACGAACCGCTGCTCTGGCACGCGGACGGCCCGGCGGCCCCGCGCGACTGGCCGGACCTGCGGGCGGCCGGGCGGCGGCTCGGGCTGCTGCCGGTGCTGGTCACGGGCGGCCGGCGCGACCAGTGGCCCGAGGACTGGGACCTCTGCCCGGACGACACGTCGTATCCCGGCGACCACGACGCCGAGGAGGTCCTCGCGGGGTACTGGGCGGACCACGTCGACCACGTCGACCACGCGGACGACGCCGACAACGGGATCGGCGACGGGACGGCGGCCGACGAAAACCACGAGGACTCCCCGGCCCCCGGCTCGTCCTGGCCCGGCCTCGCGCCCGTTCCCGCCCGGGAGGCGGCCGAGGACGCGGACACGGTGGCCGCAGGCCTCGCGGGCGTCATCGCCGCCGACGCCGACGAGTGGCTCGGCGGAGCCCGCATCGCCCTCGCCCCGGCCCGCCGCAGCGCCGACATACCGGCGGCGATCGGCTGGTCGGGCCCGATGAACCACGAGAACGACGTGGCCCGGCTCTGCGCGGTGCTCCGCTCCTGGGAGGACCGCTTCGACGCCCGGGTCGTGGTGCTCGGCTTCGACACGATGATCGTCTCCGTGGGCCGCCCGCCCGCGACCATCGAGGAAGCCCGCGCCCTGGCCGCCGAGCACTACGCGTTCTGCCCGGACAACATCGACCAGGCCCCGCCGCACGACCTCGACGCCTACGCCGAGAAGGCCCTGCTCAACCAGGAAGCGTGGTCGTTCTGGTGGGACTGAACACGGACCGTACGGCCGGGCAGCGATCGGACCTGTCCCGGATCAAAGCCTGGTGGCGCACGCTCGGCGGCGACGGCTTCGTCGCCCTGCCTCCCCCCACCCGTAGTCGCTACACCCAGTCCGACGGCCACGAGGACGCGGCCGAGCTGTTCGCGACCCGAGGCATCCCCGAGACCGCCTCCTTCGCGTACTGGCACTGGCAGTCCCACGACGCCTTCGCCCGCTCCGGCGACCTCCGAGGCGCGCTGTACCTGCACTGGGGCGGCGACCACGCCACGGTCGCCACGGGTCTCGGGGAGGGCCCGCCCGGCTATCGCATCGTCAACAACGGTCCGCAGGGAGCCTTTCAGCTGGACAAGGTCACGGCGACGGACGCCGACGGGCTGCCGGACCCGGAAGACACCGCGGGCGTACGCCAGTTCCTCTCCCGCATCGACGAGCCCCGCCGGCGGACCGCCCGCTCCACGGAGTACGACCCGCTGGCCCCAGCCGAGGAACGCTGGCTCCACGACCGGCTGTCGGGCCCCGTGGACCTGGACGCCGCCGTCCGCTTCACCGCCCCGCTGGAGCACCGGCAGGCGCTGACCCCGGACGAGACGGCACGGCTGCTGTCCGCCTGGCGGGAGACGTACGCCGGCCGGCTCGCGGCCTGGCCCGGCTGGCGTTCCGTGCTCCCCGCGCTGCTGCGCCAGGAGCACCCGGAGGCCTGGGAGGTGGCCCCCGAACTGGGCGCGGATGCGGCGTACGCCCTCGCCGCGCATCCGTCCCCGCGCTCGCTGGAACTGCTGCGTACGTGGGCGCTGACCGGTGACGAAGGGGCCGTTCGCGGCTGGTTCCGCGCCCACCACGCCCTGCGCGAACCGGACCCGGTCCGGGCGGCCCACGCGCTCTCCGAGGAGCTGACGGACGGCACCGCGCCCGAGGCCGCGCAGACCGGCCTCCTCCACGCGCTGCGGGAAGCCGTCACGGGCGAGCCCGAAACCCGCCGCCCCGCCGCCGACGCGTTCTTCCCCCTGCTCCTCGCCACCATCCGGTTCGCCACCGACGACCGCCTGCCGCGCCCGCTGCGGGTCGCCGCCGCGAGGGCCGCCGCCGAAACGACCGACCGCGTGCGCGAAGCGGCCGGCCGCCTCACCGACGCCGCCGACGCCGCCGAGGCGCTGGCCGCCGTGGAGCGCTACGAGACCGTCCGCGACGAGCTCCTCGCGGGCACCGGCCCCGACCTCACCGGCTACGAGGGCGGCCTGGGCGACATCTACCACCGCTACCGCACCCTCTCCCCCGCCGACGTCCGGTGGCTGCACGACCGGCTCGCCGACCCGGCCACCGGCGTCCAGGGCATCGCCTTCTGCCTCGAACTGCTCTACGCCCACGGCAAGGCGACCGAAGCGGACCTGGTCGCCCTCCTCCCCCGCTGGAAGAAGGAGCTGACCAAGCAGTACCGCACCACGTACACCGAGTGGCGCCACCCGCTGGTCACCCTGACCTGCCTCGCCCTCGACCTGGAACACCCGGCCGCCGCCGACCTGCTGGCCTGGTGGTCGAAGCCCAAACCGCTCTGGAAGGAACCGGTCCGGCTGCTCACCCACCTCGGCGCCCCCGACGAGGAGAAGGCCGCCGAGCTGTGGGAGTTCGTCGTCTCCGGCGGGCACGACACGGGCCACCTGATGACGTGGGTACTGCTCCGCGCCCGCCTCGACGGCACGCACCCACTGCACGTGGCGGAGAAGCTGATCGCGGAGCAGGAGACCCGCGATTACGTCCTGCACCGCGTCCTGATCGGAGTCGCCGACCCCGCCCAGCCGCTCTGGCACTACGCGATCGACCCGCGCAGCCACAGCTGGTGGCACCGCGCGCAGGAGGTGGCGGACGACCCCCGACTCTCCGACGCCGCCCGGGCGATCGGCATGAAGGCGGCCCGCGAGCACTACGTCACGCGCTACCCGGACCAGGTGCGCCCACCCCTCACGGAAGGCGAGGTGAACGCGGCCCGCGCCTGGCTGGAGGCCCGCGCCGACAGGACCGCCGCGGACTGAGCCCTCGTACTCATGCGGGCGGCGGCCCCCTCGCGGTTGGCTCGACCGCATGAGCGAGAACAGCCACGACGGCGGCAGCGGCACCGGCAGCACCCCGGCGACCGACCCCGCGCACGCACCCGACCGCCGCGCGTGGGTCGCCCCGCTGATCTCCACGGTCGTGACCCTGCCGCTCGGGCTCATCGCCCTGTTCATCGGCGGGCTCACGCCGATGGCGTGCGACTCCTGCAACGGCGCGGCGGCCGACCGCTTCGACGCGAGCTTCGCCACCGCCTGGACCGTCCTGTGGATCGGCCTGTTCATCGCGCTGGCCGTGCTGATCGCGAGCTGGGCGGTCCCGCACCAGCTCCGCCACGCCGCCCGCCGTGTGGGCCTGGCCCTGGCCGCACCTGCCACCGCCGTGGTCACTTTCGTAGCATTCATGGCACTGGTCGACTGGCCCTGACAGAAAGTGTCCACCCCCATGAACGACACGAACCTCACGACCACGACGGAAGCCGCTTCCGCGGCCGAAGCCGCAGAGCGCCTGATAGCCGAATTCCATGCGCTGCCCGCAGACAGCGACCGCAAGCGCGAGATCATCACCGAGCTGGACGACAACACCCAGGCGCTGCCGTTCCTCGTCTCGGTCGTCGCGGACCCGGGCGAGTACGACCTCGCCCGGGTCGAGAGCGCCACCGTCCTGCGCCTGTGGCCCCCGGCCGACCCCGCTCTGCGCCACGAAGCGGGCCGCGCCCTGCTCACCGCGCTGCGCGATCCGGCGGAGGACCTGGTCCGGCAGTACGCGGCGATGTCGCTGGCGCCCTACACGGACGACCCGGTCGTCGCCACGGTCCTGGACACCACCGCGCGGGCCGACGAGGACCCCCTCGTACGGGACAGCGCCCGCTTCTCCATCAAGGAGGCCCACCGGCTCCAGGAGACCGGAGCGGGTGGGCCGTGATCACGCGGGGCTCAGCCCCTGCCGCGTCCGAGCCACTGGGCCGCCTCGGTCGCCCAGTAGGTGAGGATCATCTGCGCCCCGGCCCGCCGGATCCCGGTCAGGCTCTCCAGGATCGCCTTGTCCCGGTCGATCCAGCCCTTCTCTGCGGCGGCCTCGATCATCGCGTACTCGCCGCTGATCTGGTACGCCGCGACCGGCACGTCCACGGACTCCGCGACCTTGGCGAGGATGTCCAGATACGGTCCGGCGGGCTTCACCATGACCATGTCCGCGCCCTCCGCCAGGTCCAGCGCCAGCTCACGCAGCGACTCGCGGGCGTTGGCCGGGTCCTGCTGGTAGGTCTTGCGGTCACCGGTCAGCGAGGAGCCGACGGCCTCGCGGAACGGGCCGTAGAAGGCGGAGCTGTACTTCACGGTGTAGGCGAGGATCGACACGTCCTCGTGGCCGGTCTGGTCCAGGGCGTCCCGGATCACGCCGACCTGACCGTCCATCATCCCGCTGGGGCCCACCACATGGGCCCCGGCGTCCGCCTGGACCTGGGCCATCTCCGCGTACCGCTCCAGGGTGGCGTCGTTGTCCACCCGCCCGTCGGCGTCCAGGACCCCGCAGTGGCCATGGTCGGTGAACTCGTCCAGGCACAGGTCCGACATCACGACGAGCTCGTCGCCGACCTCCTCGCGGACCGCGCGCAGGGCGACCTGGAGGATGCCGTCGGGGTCGGTGCCCGCCGTTCCCCGGGCGTCCTTCTTCCCGTCCTCCGGCACCCCGAAGAGCATGATCCCCGAGACCCCGGCCGAGACCGCCTCGACGGCCGCCTTCCGCAGGGTGTCCAGGGTGTGCTGGTGCACGCCGGGCATGGCCGAGATGGCGACCGGGGCGTCGATGCCCTCCCGGACGAACGCGGGGAGGATCAGGTTCGCGGGGTCGAGCCGTGTCTCGGCGACCATCCGCCGCATCGTCGGGGTCGTCCGCAGCCGCCGGGGGCGGGAGCCGGGGAAGTTTGCGTACGCAGTCATCCTTCGACGATAGACCCGTGCGCCCCACGGTCTTACCGACACCTGCGCCGGGAAAGGCCCGCGCGCAGGCTGTCAACAGGGCCCTGCGCCGGCGCCGGAGAAGACAGCGGGCCCGGCCGCCGAAGCGACCGGGCCCGCTCAC
This sequence comes from Streptomyces globisporus C-1027, assembly GCF_000261345.2. NCBI lineage: Bacteria > Bacillati > Actinomycetota > Actinomycetes > Kitasatosporales > Streptomycetaceae > Streptomyces > Streptomyces globisporus. The sequence continues at coordinate 3,439,695 of NZ_CP013738.1, forward strand.
CCTCGTACTGCCGTTAGGTCGTCGTCCGACGCCTGCGCGCCCCCGGGCGGCGCTCGCTCGGCCGGGTCACCGGGTCGCCGGCCTCCTTCGCGGCGTCCCGGCGCTGCGCGCCGAAGGCGGCGAGCGCCTCGGCGAGCTTGTGCACCGACGGCTCCGGGGACAGGACGTCCACCCGCAGACCGTGCTCCTCGGCGGTCTTCGCGGTGGCCGGGCCGATACACGCGATCACGGTCACGTTGTGCGGCTTGCCCGCGATGCCGACCAGGTTGCGCACCGTCGAGGACGAGGTGAACAGGACCGCGTCGAAGCCGCCGCCCTTGATCGCCTCGCGGGTGTCGGCCGGCGGCGGCGAGGCGCGGACCGTGCGGTACGCGGTGACGTCGTCGACCTCCCAGCCCAGCTCGATGAGCCCGGCCACCAGGGTCTCGGTGGCGATGTCGGCGCGCGGCAGGAACACCCGGTCGATCGGGTCGAAGACCGGGTCGTAGGGCGGCCAGTCCTCCAGCAGCCCGGCGGCGGACTGCTCGCCGGAGGGCACCAGGTCCGGCTTGACGCCGAAGTCGATCAGCGCGGCGGCGGTCTGCTCGCCGACGGCGGCGACCTTGATCCCGGCGAAGGCCCGGGCGTCGAGACCGTACTCCTCGAACTTCTCCCGGACCGCCTTGACGGCGTTCACGCTGGTGAAGGCGATCCACTCGTAGCGGCCGGTGACCAGGCCCTTGACCGCGCGCTCCATCTGCTGGGGCGTACGCGGCGGCTCGACGGCGATCGTCGGGACCTCGTGCGGCACCGCACCGTAGGAGCGCAGCTGGTCGGAGAGCGACGCGGCCTGCTCCTTGGTCCGCGGGACGAGCACCCGCCAGCCGAACAGCGGCTTGGACTCGAACCACGCGAGCTGGTCGCGCTGTGCGGCGGAGCTGCGCTCTCCGACCACTGCTATGACCGGCCGGTGGCCCTCGGGCGAGGGGAGCACCTTGGCCTGCTTGAGGGTCTGGGCGATCGTCCCGAGGGTCGCCGTCCAGGTGCGCTGGCGGGTGGTGGTGCCCGCGATCGTCACGGTGAGCGGGGTGTCGGGCTTGCGGCCCGCCGAGACCAGCTCACCGGCGGCGGCCGCCACCGAGTCCAGCGTGGTGGAGACGACGGCGGTGGCGTCGCTCGCGCCGACCTCGCTCCAGCACCGGTCGGAGGCCGTACGGGCGTCGACGAAGCGGACGTCCGCGCCATGCGCGTCGCGGAGCGGCACCCCGGCGTACGCGGGCACGCCGACGGCGTTCGCGATGCCCGGGACCACCTCGAAGGGCACCCCGGCGGCGGCGCAGGCGAGCATCTCCGCGCCCGCGTCGCCGTCCAGACCCGGATCGCCCGCGACGGCACGGACCACCCGCCTGCCGCCCTTCGCGGCCTCCATGACAAGATTGGCCGCATCCCTGAGAACGGGTACACCGGCGCTTGTTGACGAGACGTCAACAAGCGTCAGCTCAGGCGTGCTCACGCCTTCCCGCGCATGGCTGCGAACGACGTCGAGCACATCGGGCTCGGCGACAAGGACGTCCGCGCTCGCGAGCGCTTCGACAGCGCGCAGAGTCAGCAGTCCCGGGTCGCCGGGACCGGCGCCGAGGAAGGTGACCTGGCCTTGGGCGGACAGGACCGGAAAGTCGGATGCGGCGGGGCCGGTGGGGCTCAAAGTGCTCGCTCCCCCATAAGACCGGCCGCACCCTTGGCGAGCATCTCGGACGCGAGTTCGCGACCGAGGGCCGCCGCGTCGTCGTGCGACGTGGGGACGGGACCGGTGGTGGACAGCTGTACGAGCGAGGAACCGTCGGTGGTACCGACGACTCCGCGCAGGCGCAGTTCGTTGACAACCTGTCCGTCGGCCAGGAGGTCGGCCAGCGCACCCACAGGTGCGGAGCAGCCGGCCTCCAGGGCGGCGAGCAGGGCGCGCTCGGCGGTCACGGCGACCCGGGTGTACGGGTCGTCGAGCTCGGCGAGCGCGGCGGCGAGGTCGGCGCTGGACGCGGCGCACTCGATCGCCAGTGCTCCCTGGCCGGGAGCGGGCAGGACGGTGTCGACCGGCAGGAAGTCGGTCACCTCACCGGTCCGGCCGAGACGGCTGAGCCCGGCGGCGGCGAGGACCACCGCGTCGAGCTTGCCGTCCCGCACGAACCCGATCCGCGTGTCGACGTTGCCCCGGATGGGGACGGTCTCGATCCGCAGTCCGTGGGAACGGGCGTACGCGTTGAGCTGCGCCATGCGGCGCGGCGAACCGGTGCCGATGCGGGCGCCGTCGGGCAGCTGCTCGAAAGTCAGCCCGTCCCGGGCGACGAGCGCGTCGCGCGGGTCCTCGCGCTGCGGCACCGCGGCCAGCACGAGGTCGTCGGGCTGGCTGGTCGGCAGGTCCTTGAGCGAGTGGACGGCGAAGTCCACCTCACCGCGCAGGAGCGCCTCGCGCAGGGCGGCGACGAAGACTCCGGTGCCGCCGATCTGCGCCAGGTGCTCGCGGGAGGTGTCCCCGTACGTGGTGATCTCGACGAGCTCGACGGCGCGCCCGGTCACCTCGCGGACCGCCTCGGCGACGAGCCCGGACTGGGCCATGGCGAGCTTGGAGCGCCGGGTGCCCAGCCGGAGCGGCGCGGCGCCCCGCGCGTCCGGCGATGAGTTGTCGGTCATGACCGCCCTCTATTCGGGTCGTTCAGGTCGGCCCGGGAGACGGCGGCCACCGTCTGCGGGTCGAGGTCGAAGAGTTCTCGCAGCGCGTCCGCGTACCCGGCGCCGCCGGGCTCGCTGGCGAGCTGCTTGACCCGCACGGTGGGCGCGTGCAGGAGCTTGTCGACGACGCGGCGCACGGTCTGGGTGATCTCGGCGCGCTGCTTCTCGTCCAGGTCGGGGAGGCGGCCGTCCAGCCGGGCGATCTCGCCGGCGACCACGTCGGCGGCCATGGTGCGCAGGGCGACCACGGTCGGGGCGACGTGCGCGGCGCGCTGGGCGGCGCCGAAGGCGGCCACCTCGTCGGAGACGATCGTGCGGACCCGGTCCACATCGGCGGCCATCGGGGCGTCGGCGGACGCCTCGGCGAGCGACTCGATGTCGACGAGGCGCACCCCGGCGATGCGGTGGGCGGCGCCGTCGATGTCGCGCGGCATGGCGAGGTCGAGCAGGGCGAGCCGGACCGGACCGGTCGACTGGGCGGGCACGGTGACCCGGCGCGGCGTCGCCGGACCGGCGTGCGCGGCGGAGGCGGCGGAACCGTTCTCCACCCAGGCAGCGTGCTGGTCGACGTCGTCCGGGGCCGGGGCGACGGCGGTGACCGCCGGTGCCTCGGGCGCGGCGTCCAGGGTCACGCCCAGGGCGTCGGCGAGGGCGTCGGCGGTGAGCACGAGGCCGGTGGAGCCGGTGCAGGAGACGACGATGTCGGCACGTGTCAGTTCGTCGCCCACCGCGGACATCTCGACGGCGCGGGCGCGCACGGCGGTGTCGTCGCCCTGCTGGAGGATCTCCACGAGGCGGTCCGCGCGGGCGCGGGTCCGGTTGGCGACGACGATCTCGGCGACACCGGTCCGGGCGAGGGTCGCGGCGGCCAGCGAGGACATCGAGCCGGCGCCGATGACCAGGGCGCGCTTGCCCCCGGCCCACAGGGCGGGGTCGGCCCCGGCGGCGAGCTGCTGGAGCCCGAAGCTGACGAGCGACTGCCCGGCCCGGTCGATCCCGGTCTCGCTGTGGGCGCGCTTGCCGACCCGCAGGGCCTGCTGGAAGAGGTCGTTCAGCAGCCGTCCGGCGGTGTGCAGCTCCTGGCCGCGCGCGAGCGCGTCCTTGATCTGGCCGAGGATCTGGCCCTCGCCGACGACCATCGAGTCGAGCCCGCAGGCCACCGAGAACAGGTGGTGGACGGCCCGGTCCTCGTAGTGCACATAGAGATACGGAGTGAGCTCTTCCAGGCCGACGCCGCTGTGCTGGGCGAGCAGGGTGGAGAGCTCGGCGACGCCCGCGTGGAACTTGTCCACGTCCGCGTACAGCTCGATGCGGTTGCAGGTGGCCAGCACGGCGGCCTCGGTCGCGGGTTCCGCGGCGAGGGTGTCCTGGAGCAGCTTGGCCTGGGTGTCGGCAGCGAGGGACGCCCGCTCCAGTACGGAGACGGGGGCGCTGCGGTGGCTCAGTCCGACGACGAGGAGGCTCATGCGGGCATCACGGCGGGCATGTCCCCGTCGGGTCCTTTTCGGCCGGTGGGCGTGGCACGCATCGGGGGCGCGCCCTCGTCCTCGGCGGTGGCGTCCTCGCCCGCCTTGCGCTGCTCGTGGAACGCGAGGATCTGGAGCTCGATGGAGAGGTCGACCTTGCGCACGTCGACGCCCTCGGGCACCGACAGGACGGTCGGCGCGAAGTTCAGGATGGAGGTCACACCGGCGGCGACGAGCCGGTCGCAGACCTGCTGGGCCGCGCCGGGCGGGGTGGTGATCACACCGATCGACACCCCGTTGTCGCTGATGATCCGGTCGAGGTCGTCCGTGTGCTGGACGGCGATCCCGGCCACCGGCGTACCGGCCATGGCGGGGTCGGCGTCGATCAGCGCCGCGACGCGGAAGCCGCGGGAGGCGAAACCGCCGTAGTTGGCGAGGGCCGCGCCGAGGTTACCGATACCGACGATCGCGACCGGCCAGTCCTGGGTGAGCCCGAGCTCACGGGAGATCTGGTAGACGAGATACTCGACGTCGTATCCGACACCCCGGGTGCCGTAGGAGCCCAGGTAGCTGAAGTCCTTGCGCAGCTTCGCCGAGTTGACGCCGGCCGCCGTGGCCAGCTCCTCGGAGGAGACCGTGGGGACCGATCGCTCGGAGAGCGCGGTCAGGGCGCGCAGATACAACGGAAGTCGGGCGACGGTGGCCTCGGGAATTCCTCGGCTACGGGTCGCCGGTCGGTGTGTTCGGCCAGTTGCCACGGTGCTCCTGCGGGATGAGCGGGGCTGCAGGCGGCCGTATGTCCCAAGACCGCCCCGTCGAATGCAGGCTATGTCTTTGTGAACGCGTGCACAAAGATTGTGTCCGTTTTGTCCGGTCAAAGTGACCGGGGTCACGCGCATTTCCCGCGCGATCCCGGAACCAGGGACCGCAACGGCCCGTTGCAGCCTCGAAGGGGGCAAAGCGGTACACACTCCTCACAACTACGCCCCCGAGGCCACTCAAAACGCCCGCAATGTTAACCGGGTTTCGCGTCCGCACCCAGCGCCTTGCGCAGCCTCACGGGGTCCACGCGCCAGAACGTGTGCTGTTCGCCATCGATCAGCACCACCGGAATCTGCTCCCAGTACTCCTTGTAGAGCTCCTCGTCCTCGGCGATGTCCTTCTCCACCCACGACGCCCCGGTCTCCTCACAGACCGCGCCCACCACCGCCCGCGCGTCCTCGCACAGATGGCAGCCCGGCTTCCCGACCAGCGTGACCACCCGCTCGGCGGGCTTCTTCTTCGTACGTCGCAACAGAGGACTCATGCGTCCATTCTGCGCCCGCCGGGCCCGGATCCCGGGCCCGCGCACCCCCGCCGCCGACCGCCCGGAATCGACCGATTCACCATTCCGCCCCGAAGCGTTCACGCCACCGCATCACGGCAGGTCGGGCAGGTACGGACGGACTGGCTATGCTCACCGCATGGCCGCTCTTGGATGGCTCACCCCCCGTAGGCGTTCCGCGACTGCGCGCAGCGTCCTGGCAGGCGAGGCCGCCGCCGAGGCCGCACGGAAGACCTCGGTCGCCGACGACGACGCCGCCCTCCTGACCGGAACCTCCGAAGAGGCGCCCGAGGAGCCCGCGTTCCCCGTCGCCGGGGACGTCCGCGCCGCCGCCTTCTTCGACCTCGACAACACCGTGATGCAGGGCGCCGCGATCTTCCACTTCGGCCGCGGCCTCTACAAGCGCAAGTTCTTCGAACGCCGCGAACTCACCCGGTTCGCCTGGCAGCAGGCGTGGTTCCGGCTGGCCGGCGTCGAGGACCCCGAGCACATGCAGGACGCCCGCGACAGCGCCCTGTCCATCGTCAAGGGCCACCGTGTCTCCGAGCTGATGTCCATCGGCGAGGAGATCTACGACGAGTACATGGCCGACCGCATCTGGCCCGGCACCCGCGCCCTGGCCCAGGCCCACCTGGACGCCGGGCAGAAGGTCTGGCTGGTCACCGCCGCGCCCGTGGAGACCGCCACCATCATCGCCCGCCGCCTCGGCCTGACCGGCGCGCTCGGCACCGTCGCCGAATCGGTCGACGGCGTCTACACCGGCCGCCTGGTCGGCGAACCGCTGCACGGCCCCGCCAAGGCCGAGGCCGTCCGGGCCCTGGCAGCCGCCGAGGACCTCGACCTGGACCGCTGCGCCGCCTACAGCGACTCGCACAACGACATCCCGATGCTCTCGCTGGTCGGCCACCCCTACGCGATCAACCCGGACACCAAGCTCCGCAGGCACGCCCGCGCCCGCGACTGGCGGCTGCGCGACTACCGCACCGGCCGCAAGGCGGCCAAGGTCGGCATCCCGGCCGCCGCCGGGGTCGGCGCGCTCGCGGGCGGCACCGCCGCCGCGCTCGCCCTGCACCGCCGCCGCCGCTGACCCACTCCCTTCACCGCGCCCCGTGCCCGCCCGCCCCGTCCGGTCACGGGGCGCAGCCACGCCCGAAGCCGGGCGGCCGATCGAAAGCCGTTTCGCCGCAACCGCCGACGCCCCCTCCGGCCAGCCGGATCGCCGACGCACGGCCACAACACGTCGCCCCCATAGGCAGATCACGAAGTAATCCGATCAATAAACGGTCACCATGTGCTACTTGATCCGTCACTTAGCGATAAGAGAAGCGACGGAACCGGTGATTTAGACAACTGGGTGTAGCGCTGCCTGCACGAAGCGTTATTCTCCTCAGACGCATCACGGAGACCGCCGCCCGCTACCACGGGTGACGATTTTCGAACTGCTCGTGATGGAAGCTCTGCCTCTGGGAGTCCCGTGTACCCACACGTCGGGGTTGACGCCTCGGGCCTGGCTACGCTGCGTGCATCGGTCATTGACCGCTTGCGCGGCTTCGTCCCCACCGCGTACGCCGTCCCCGCATTTGCCACCCCTGCACCTGCCGGCCCTTGCTACGCCCTGGCCGAACGCAGTGCGGCGGTCGGAAGACGCAGCACCCGCACCGCCTCGGCCACCACGTCGACCGTCCGCCGTCCCACGGCCGACAGCGACAGCGCGCGCATGATGGATCTCGTCGAGCGCGCACAGGCCGGCGAGGCGGACGCCTTCGGCCGCCTGTACGACCAGTACAGCGACACCGTGTACCGGTACATCTACTACCGCGTGGGCGGCAAGGCGACCGCGGAGGACCTCACCAGCGAGACCTTCCTCCGCGCGCTGCGCCGGATCTCCACGTTCACCTGGCAGGGCCGCGACTTCGGCGCCTGGCTGGTCACGATCGCTCGCAACCTGGTCGCCGACCACTTCAAATCCAGTCGTTTCCGACTGGAAGTGACCACCGGCGAAATGCTCGACGCCAACGAGGTGGCGCGCAGCCCCGAGGACTCCGTCCTGGAGTCCCTGTCCAACGCCGCGCTGCTCCAGGCCGTCCGGCGACTCAACCCTCAGCAGCAGGAGTGCGTCACCCTGCGGTTCCTCCAAGGCCTCTCGGTCGCCGAGACCGCCCGGGTGATGGGCAAGAACGAGGGCGCGATCAAGACCCTCCAGTACCGAGCCGTGCGGACGCTCGCCCGACTCCTGCCGGACGACGCCCGCTGACGACGCCCTGCCGACCCCTTACCAACCCCTTACCGACCACCTACCGACCCCCTGCTGACGACCCTGCGTGACCGTCCCGTCACGCACTGGTCCGATCATCTTTCGCGCGTAACCCAAGTGCCGCGCGCGTCGTTGTGCCGGTTGCAGGCCCCCTGTCGTCACCACCTGTCCGCCTCCACTCACTCCATCGAGTGGAAACGCTCAAGGTGGGCAACCTTCCGGACCGCCAGGGGAGTCGACCGTCATGACGAGAGGAGGTGCCGCCAGTGATCGCAAACGTTTCGGCACACCGGCGGGCGAACGCCTTCGCCCAGGCCCTGGAGGAGCAGACCCCCCAGGGTGCGGCGGCCGCAGAGCCCGCTGAGCCGGCCGACCAGGCCGACCGCGGACCGCTGTTGGCCCTGGCGAACGGCCTCGGTGAGCTACCGAAGCCGCAGTTGGACCCCGAGGTCAAAGTGGTGCAGCGAGCCCAGCTCGTCGCCGCCATGGAGGCCATGTTCGCCGAGGGCGGCGCATCCACGGGCCCTACGGTGCCCGTGCAACGGGGCAAGGGGGCCCACCGGGCCTCCCCACTGCGGAAACTGCGACCCCGCTCCCGCTGGGCGAAGGGGCTCACCGCCGGCGGGCTCACCGTCGGCGTCGCCGCGGGAGCCTTCGGCGGAGTGGCCGCCGCCAGCTCCGACGCCCTCCCCGGTGATTCGCTGTACGGGCTCAAGCGCGGGATGGAGGACATCAGCCTCGGCATGGCCAAGGGCGACGCCGACCGCGGCGAGGCCTATCTCGACCAGGCCTCCACCCGGCTCAGCGAGGCCCGCAGACTCATGGAGCGCGGCCGCTCCGGCACCCTGGACCACGAATCCCTCGGCGCCGTCAGACGCGCACTCAACGGCATGTCCCACGACGCCTCCGAGGGCCACCGCCTGCTCCGCTCCGCCTATCAGCGCGACGGAGCGATCGGCCCCATCCAGACCCTGGACACCTTCTCCCGCTCGCACCGCGACACCTGGAGCAGCCTCCGCGACCGGCTGCCCGTCCAGCTCACCGACGTCCGCGACGAGGTCACCTCCGTCTTCGACGCCATGGACGAGGAAGTCGCCCCGCTCCAGTCCCTCCTCCCCCGTCCCCCCGGCGAGGACAAGGACACCGGGCGCTCCGACACCACCACCGGCCCGGGCAAGGGCTCCCCCCGCACCGACGCCACCGCACCTCCGGCCTCCCCCGAGAAGCCCGGAGACCGCACCGACGGCAGCGCGGACCCCAAGCCCTCCGGCTCCTCGGGCTCCTCCGACGCCACCCCGGACGACGGCCTGCTCGGCGGCGGCACGGACGGCCTGCTGGACGAGCTCCCCACGGACGAGCTCACCCCGCCGCCCGCCGAGAACCGTCCGAGCACCCCCGCCGCTCCGGACGTCACCCTGCCCCCGCTCCTCCCGGGGCTCCTCCCGGGCCTCGGCATCGACGGCGAGAACCTCAAGCCGTAAATCCGCAACGGACAGGACAGACGAACAGACCAAGGGGCCGGCACGCGATCCGCGTACCGGCCCCTTGGTGGTTCATCAGTGATGGGCGGGCTCAGAAGAAGACCGACCGCCGCTGCACCAGCAGCTTGTACAGCGTGTGCTGGATCTGCTCCCGCACCTGGTCCGTCAGGTTGAACATCAGCATCGGATCCTCCGCCGCCTCCGGCGGATAGCCGTCCGTCGGGATCGGCTCACCGAACTGGATCGTCCACTTCGTCGGCAGCGGCAGCGCACCCAGCGGCCCCAGCCACGGGAACGTCGGCGTGATCGGGAAGTACGGGAAGCCCAGCAGCCGGGCCAGCGTCTTCGCGTTGCCGATCATCGGGTAGATCTCCTCCGCCCCCACGATCGAACACGGCACGATCGGAGTGCCCGCCCGCAGCGCCGTCGACACGAACCCGCCGCGCCCGAAGCGCTGCAGCTTGTAGCGCTCGCCGAACGGCTTGCCGATGCCCTTGAACCCCTCCGGCATCACCCCGACGATCTCGCCCATCTCCAGCAGCCGCTGCGCGTCCTCCGCACAGGCCAGCGTGTGACCGGCCTTGCGCGCCAGCTCGTTGACGACCGGGAGATGGAAGACCAGATCGGCGGCGAGCAGCCGCAGATGCCGCTCGGCCGGATGGTTGTCGTGCACCGCGACCTGGAGCATCAGCCCGTCCAGCGGCAGCGTCCCGGAGTGGTTGGCCACGATGAGCGCCCCGCCGTCCGACGGGATGTTCTCGATGCCCTTCACCTCGACCCGGAAGTACTTGTCCGCCAGCGGACGCAGCGCCGACATCAGGACCTGGTCGGTGAGCTCCCGGTCGTACCCGAACTCGTCGACGTCGTAATCCCCGGTGACCCGCCGCCGCAGGAACGCGAGCCCGCCCGCGATCCGCCGCTCCCAGCCCCCGGCCGGCGAACGGCCCGCGTCCACCGCGTCCGGACCGGGCTCCCGCGGCCCGCCGTCCGCCTCCCCGGTCTCCAAGGACCCGTCGGACAGGAGGCCGGGCTGCTCGGGGACCTGCGCCCCCGGCAGGGCGCTCACCGGAGCGGCGGAGCCGTCGCCCCGGCCGCTGCCGCCCGCCCCGGTCCTGCGCCGCGCGGGACGCGCACCGCCACCGGACCGCGAACGGTCGTCGTCGAACGGAATGACCTTGGCATCCGCCATCGTCGGTGCGCTCCTCTACCTGGCGCCGTGAGTCGTCTGTACCGCACCGGCACCGCGCTCCCGCGGTCCGGCGCCCTTCGGCAGCGGCAACGCCGCCAGCCGGTCCACCGCCCTGCCCACCGTCTCCGGCGGCAGCAGCCCGGGCCCCCGGCTCCGAGCGAACTCCGCGAAGGTCTCCGCCGTGGTGAACTCCGGCCGGAAACCGAGCGTCTCGCGCATCTGCACCGTCGAGACCACCCGGCCGTGGGTGAGCAGCCGGATCTGTTCCGGCGAGAAGTCGGTCATGCCGATCGTACGGAGCGCCGAGCCGACCCAGGTGACGGCGGGCAGCAGCACGGGAACGGTCGGCTTCCCCAGCCGCCGCGAGCACTGCGACAGCAACAGCACCCCGTCGCCGGCGATGTTGAACGTGCCGCTGTTCAGCGTTCCGCGCCGGGGCTCGCTCGCCGCGATCCCGAGGACGTCGATCACATCGTCCTCGTGCACGAACTGGAGCCGCGGGTCGTAGCCGAAGACGGTCGGCAGGACGGGCAGCGACAGATAGTCGGCGAGCGGCGAGTCCGGGTGCGGCCCCAGGATGTTGGCGAACCGCAGCACGCACACCGCCACGTCCGGGCGGCGGCGGGCGAAGCCCCGTACGTACCCCTCGACCTCGACCGCGTCCTTCGCGAAGCCGCCGCTCGGCAGCGACTTGGGCGGGGTGGTCTCGGTGAACACCGCCGGGTCGCGGGACGCCGACCCGTACACGCTCGTGCTGGACTTCACCACGAGCCGCTGCACCGTCGGCGACTTCTGGCAGGCGCCGAGCAGCTGCATCGTGCCGATGACGTTGGTCTCCTTGATCGCCGTCCGGCCGCCGGCGCCGAGCGCCTTGCCCGAGACGTCCAGGTGGACCACCGTGTCGACGGCGTACTCGGCCAGGATCCGCGCCAGGGCCGACTGCCGGATGTCGGCGCGGACGAACTCCGCGTCGCCCAGCTGGTGCGGGGGCGCGACCGCGTCGACCGCGATCACCCGGTCCACCCCGGGATCGCGCTGGACGTGCCGGACGAAGCGGCCCCCCAGCTGCCGGGCCACTCCTGTGACGAGGACGACCTTCCCCAAGACCAGCGCCTTCCGTCGGCATGGGAAGCCGAACCCTGCTTCCCTGTTCCCCTGCTTCCCGCGGTAACTTCCCTGGCGGTCACCGTAGCGGGTGGACGGTTCCCTGTAACGCACCGCAGCCCCTCCACCGGAACGGCGGAGGGGCTGCGGATCTCACGAACTGCGTTCGCTTACTTCTTGTTGCGACGCTGAACGCGCGTGCGCTTGAGCAGCTTGCGGTGCTTCTTCTTGGCCATCCGCTTGCGCCGCTTCTTGATAACAGAGCCCACGACTACCCTCGCTCACTTCTTCTTCACTGGTGCGGGGCGTCTGGGCCCACACGACCTACGTCGGCCTAGCCTACCCGCCCCTGTCCGAGGGACGTAATCCGCGGGCAACCCGAGGCTCACCTCAGGCTGATTCCACCCCCACAAAGGACTCGCGGAGATACGCGTGAACCGCTTGCTCCGGCACCCGGAAGGACCTGCCCACCCGGATCGCCGGCAGATGACCGCTGTGCACCAGGCGGTACACCGTCATCTTCGACACGCGCATGACCGAGGCGACTTCCGCCACGGTCAGAAACTTGACCTCGTTGAGAGGCCTCTCGTTGTCAGCAGCCATGATCCACCTGTCCCTCCGCACCGGACGCGCACCGGCTTCCCCTCCGGTGACTCTTCGTCGTTGTGCGCTCACTCCCCAGATTAGGGGCGGGTGGTGCGAGTGGGGAAGAGGGGAGGCGATCGACGGCTTACTGTGACAGACAGGCCCGATTGAGCACATAGCGCGTCAACGGCCGGTAGAACGGCGCCCGTACGCCGTCGTCGAGCGGAACGGCCACGGACACCCTCCCCTCCGCCTCCCCCACGAACAGCGCCGGATCATCCGTGTCCGCCGGACCGATCGCCTCGACCCCCAGCTGACCTGCACCGCAGACCCAGCCGTGATCCCCGATCACCAGCTCGGGCAGCACCCCGAGCCGCTCCGCCGCGTCCTGGAGCGCGAGCCGCACGGGCAGCGGCGAATGCGTGTGCGCGCCGGTCTCGCCCCCGGTGGGCCGCCCACCGGGTTCGCGCACCAGGGCGACACCCCGTACGTAGTCGAGACGGTACGGACGTACGCCAAACCGGGTCGTTATGTCGACACATCGCCCCTGCGCGGGGGTGAGAACAGGACAGCCCGCCGCCGACAGAGCGTCTGCCAGCCCGGCGTAGAAACCGAGCAGCCGGTGCGGATGTCCGGTGCCCAGCAGCACCGGAGCCCGCCGCTCGGCCACCAGCGCCAACCGCTCGGCGAACGCGTCCAGCGCGGCCACCGTCCGGTCCGGATCGATCGCATCGGGGCCGCTCACGTGCGCGGGGTCGCCCGAGACCCCGCACCGGTCCGCCATCAGCCGCAGCAGCTCGCCCTCGCCCCAGGCCCGCTCGGGCGCGAGCCCCAGCAGCACCCGCGGATCCCGGGCGGCGAACAGCCGGTAGCTGCGCAGACTGGTCTCGCGCGACGTGGCCACGGGCCCGGCCAGCCGGGCCGCCAGCAGATGGGCGCGCAGCGCCCCGGTGCTCAACACCCCTGGGATGCTGCCGTACCGGAGAGCCGGAGCGGGCCGGAATCCCGTTACGCCCCACCGTTGGCGTAACGCACGGCACAATGCCCCGCGCGACGCCCGGACCACGGACACACGGGCCGGGCGTCCGCGGGACACCTCAGGTCAGCAGCCCCCGCAGCGGGAAGGCGGCCTTCCGGGACGCCAGCACCGCCTGGTCCAGCCGGTCCGCCGGGTCGTACCCGTCCTCCCACGCCTTCCACGACGGCGTACGCCCGTCCGTCATCCGGCCGGGCCCCAGCTGCCGCGTACGGGCGTAGACCAGATCGCGCCAGGACGGCGGCACCACCGACTCCGGATCAACGGGAGCGTGCGCCGCGATCCCGACGAGGTGCGTCCACGACCGGGGCACCACATCCACCACCGCGTACCCGCCGCCGCCGAGCGCCACCCAGCGCCCGTCGGCATGATCGTGGGCCAGCCGGTGGCAGGACTCCATGACCGCCCGCTGCGCGTCCAGCGACACCGCGAGGTGGGCGAGCGGGTCCTCGAAGTGCGTGTCGGCCCCGTGCTGGGTGACGAGCACCTGGGGCCGGAAGTCGGCCAGCAGCTCGGGCACCACCGCGTGGAAGGCCCGCAGCCACCCCTCGTCCCCGGTCCCCGCCGGCAGCGCCACGTTCACCGCAGAGCCCTCGCCGGCCCCGGCCCCGGTCTCCTCCGGCCACCCGGTCTGCGGGAAGAGCGTCCTCGGGTGCTCGTGCAGCGAGATCGTCAGGACGCGCGGGTCCTCCCAGAACGCGGCCTGCACCCCGTCCCCGTGGTGGACGTCCACATCGACGTACGCGACCCGCTCCGCGCCCAGCTCCAGCAGCCGGGCGATGGCCAGGGCCGGGTCGTTGTAGACGCAGAACCCGGCGGCCGAGCCCGGCATGGCGTGATGCAGCCCCCCGGTGAAGTTCACCGCGTGCTCGGTCTCGCCCCGCCACACGGCCTCCGCGGCTCCGACGGAGAGCCCGGCGATCAGCGCGGACGCCTCGTGCATCCCGGTGAACGCCGGATCGTCCACGGTCCCGAGCCCGTAGTTCTGGTCGGCGGCCCGCGGATCCGCGGAGGCGGCCCGCACCGCCGCGACATAGTCCTGCCGGTGGACGAGTCTCAGGCTGGAGTCCCCCAAGGGCCTCGCCGACCGCAGATCCACCGCCGTATCGAGCCCGAACGCCCGCACCAGCCCCATCGTCAGGGCGAGGCGGACCGGGTCCATGGGGTGGGTGTCCCCGAAGTCGTATCCCGTAACTGCGTCATCCCACATCACCTGTGCGCGGCCGCTCATGCCCGCCACCGTATCGGGCGGTCTCCGGCCCGAACGCGCGGGCGTACACCAGCGTCGCCAGCACCAGGACCATCGGTACGAGCATGGCCCCGCGATAACTCCACGCATCCCCCAGAGCGCCCACGAGCGGCGAACCGACCAAGAACCCCACATAGTTGAAGATATTCAACCGGGCCACGGCAGCGTCGCTGTTCCCCGGGAACATCCGCCCCGCGGCGGCGAAGGTCTGCGGCACGATCACGCAGAGCCCGAACCCCAGCATCGTGAACCCGAGCATCCCCACCCAGGCCCCGGGCGCCACCGCCACGACCGCGAACCCGCCGGCCGCCAGCAGGCTCCCGCCCCGCACCACGGCGACCGCCCCGAACCGCCGCACCCCGAGGTCCCCCACGGCCCGCCCCAGCAGAGTCGTCACCATGTAGACGTTGTACGGGACGGTCGCGAGCTGCTCCGAACTGCCCAGCACGTCCTGGAGGTACTTGGCACTCCAGTTGGAGACGGTCGAGTCCCCGATGTAGGCGAAGGTCATGATGAGGCAGAGCGGCAGCAACAGCTTCAACGAGAGCGCCCCGCCCGCACTTTCCGAACCGGAACCGGCACCGGCCTCCGCGCCGTCCGGGAGCTTGCCCTCCTCGCCCTTCCCTTCCGTGTACCACCGGCTCCCGATCAGCGCGGCGGGCAGCAGCACGGCCACGACGGGCAGGTACGACGCGAGCAGCGACAGCTCCCACCGCGCCCCGGCCCAGGCCAGGGTGGCCCCCGCGATCCCGCCGAGGCTGTAGGCGGCGTGAAAGCCGGTCATGATGGAGCGTCCGTAGGCGCGTTGGAGGCTGACCCCCAGCATGTTCATGGAGGCGTCGAGCGCTCCGACGGCCAGCCCGAACACCCCGAGGGCGACAGCGACATGCCACATCTCCCGCCCGGCGCCCACCCCGAGCAGAGCGAGGAGGACAAGGGGCTGGGCCCACCGCAGGACGAGGCTCGGCCGCACCCGCGCGACGACCTTCTCGGTGGCCACGCTGCCGGCCCCCGCCAGGATCGGGACAGCGGCGAGGAAGACGGGCAGCAGCCCGTCGGATATCCCGTACTGGTCCTGGATGGCGGGAATGCGCGTCACCAGAAGTGCGAAAGCCACGCCTTGAACACCGAAGCTCAGCCCCAGGGAGGCCCTGCCGTGCCGCAAGCCCGCATCAGTCATGGCCGCGAGCGTAGAGCCAGGCTCTACCCATGGGTAGATGGATCAGCCGAGCAGTTTCCGGACGGGCGTTGTCCGGAGGAGGGACGTCAGGCGAGCAGTTGGGGCAGCTGGGCCATGTCCGAGAAGTGCCCGGTCACTCCGACGAGCCGGTCTGCGGGCACCATCGAGGTGAACCCGTACACGTCCATCCCGGCCGCCCGCGCCGCTTCGACCCCGAGCGGGCTGTCCTCGATGACGACGCACCGCTCGGGCGCAACGCCCATGCGCTCGGCGGCGTACAGAAACAGGTCCGGCGCCGGCTTGCCCCGCCCGACGTCCTCCGAGCTGAAGATCCACTCCTCCTCGAACCACTGGTCGATCCCCGTCTTGCGGTGCCCCACCCGGATCCGCTCATGGCTCCCGGAAGAGGCGACGCAGTAGTCCACCCCGTCCGCGA
The DNA here is from genome assembly GCF_000261345.2 of Streptomyces globisporus C-1027. Taxonomy (NCBI): domain Bacteria; kingdom Bacillati; phylum Actinomycetota; class Actinomycetes; order Kitasatosporales; family Streptomycetaceae; genus Streptomyces; species Streptomyces globisporus. Next base: position 3,455,705 of record NZ_CP013738.1, read on the forward strand.
CGAGCTTCCCGAGCAGCTCCTCGGTCCCCTCGACGGCCACCAGTTCCTCCTGGAAGGCGGCGAACGTACGGGTGGCGAGCGTGGAGTCGAAGTCCTCGGGCAGCTTCTGCCCGGTCCGCTCCTCGACGAGGTCGTGGACCCGGTGCACGGCGGACCCCATGTAGTCGCGGAGCGATTCCTCGTACGAGGTGGGGTGACCGAGTTCGGTCAGGTAGCCGGAGAGGACGGTGTTGGCGAGCGGCTCGCTGTCGACGAGCACACCGTCGTTGTCGAAGATGACCAGTTCATAGCGCATGGTCCGACCCTAGACGTTCAGAACGCAGAAAAGCCCCGTGCCACAAGGGCACGGGGCTTTCCCCAAAGATTGTTCGGCGGCGTCCTACTCTCCCACAGGGTCCCCCCTGCAGTACCATCGGCGCTGAAAGGCTTAGCTTCCGGGTTCGGAATGTAACCGGGCGTTTCCCTAACGCAATGACCACCGAAACACTATGAAACTATGAACACCGGGCAAAATCACGGCTGTTCGTTATTTCAGAACTAACACAGTGGACGCGAGCAACTGAGGACAAGCCCTCGGCCTATTAGTACCAGTCAGCTCCACCCGTTACCGGGCTTCCACATCTGGCCTATCAACCCAGTCGTCTACTGGGAGCCTTAACCCCTCAAGAGGGTGGGAATACTCATCTCGAAGCAGGCTTCCCGCTTAGATGCTTTCAGCGGTTATCCTTTCCGAACGTAGCCAACCAGCCATGCCCTTGGCAGGACAACTGGCACACCAGAGGTTCGTCCGTCCCGGTCCTCTCGTACTAGGGACAGCCCTTCTCAATATTCCTACGCGCACAGCGGATAGGGACCGAACTGTCTCACGACGTTCTAAACCCAGCTCGCGTACCGCTTTAATGGGCGAACAGCCCAACCCTTGGGACCGACTCCAGCCCCAGGATGCGACGAGCCGACATCGAGGTGCCAAACCATCCCGTCGATATGGACTCTTGGGGAAGATCAGCCTGTTATCCCCGGGGTACCTTTTATCCGTTGAGCGACAGCGCTTCCACAAGCCACTGCCGGATCACTAGTCCCGACTTTCGTCCCTGCTCGACCCGTCGGTCTCACAGTCAAGCTCCCTTGTGCACTTACACTCAACACCTGATTACCAACCAGGCTGAGGGAACCTTTGGGCGCCTCCGTTACTCTTTAGGAGGCAACCGCCCCAGTTAAACTACCCATCAGACACTGTCCCTGATCCGGATCACGGACCCAGGTTAGACATCCAGCACGACCAGAGTGGTATTTCAACGACGACTCCACAACCACTGGCGTGGCCGCTTCAAAGTCTCCCACCTATCCTACACAAGCCGAACCGAACACCAATATCAAACTATAGTAAAGGTCCCGGGGTCTTTCCGTCCTGCTGCGCGAAACGAGCATCTTTACTCGTAGTGCAATTTCACCGGGCCTATGGTTGAGACAGTCGAGAAGTCGTTACGCCATTCGTGCAGGTCGGAACTTACCCGACAAGGAATTTCGCTACCTTAGGATGGTTATAGTTACCACCGCCGTTTACTGGCGCTTAAGTTCTCAGCTTCGCCACCCCGAAAGGCAGCTAACCGGTCCCCTTAACGTTCCAGCACCGGGCAGGCGTCAGTCCGTATACATCGCCTTACGGCTTCGCACGGACCTGTGTTTTTAGTAAACAGTCGCTTCTCGCTGGTCTCTGCGGCCACCCCCAGCTCAAGCAGCAAGTGCTATCACCGGTGATGGCCCCCCTTCTCCCGAAGTTACGGGGGCATTTTGCCGAGTTCCTTAACCATAGTTCACCCGAACGCCTCGGTATTCTCTACCTGACCACCTGAGTCGGTTTAGGGTACGGGCCGCCATGAAACTCGCTAGAGGCTTTTCTCGACAGCATAGGATCATCCACTTCACCACAATCGGCTCGGCATCAGGTCTCAGACTATATGCACGACGGATTTGCCTACCGTGCGTCCTACACCCTTACCCCGGGACAACCACCGCCCGGGCTGGACTACCTTCCTGCGTCACCCCATCGCTTACCTACTACAAGTCTGGTTCATCGGCTCCACCACTACCCTCAACTCCGAAGAGATCGGGCCGGCTTCACGGACTTAGCATCGCCTGATTCAGTACTGGGCGTTTCAAAGCGGGTACCGGAATATCAACCGGTTGTCCATCGACTACGCCTGTCGGCCTCGCCTTAGGTCCCGACTTACCCTGGGCAGATCAGCTTGACCCAGGAACCCTTAGTCAATCGGCGCACACGTTTCTCACGTGTGTATCGCTACTCATGCCTGCATTCTCACTCGTGAACCGTCCACAACTCGCTTCCGCGGCTGCTTCACCCGGCACACGACGCTCCCCTACCCATCCGTACTCCCGTTGGGGATATATGTACGAATGACACGACTTCGGCGGTACGCTTGAGCCCCGCTACATTGTCGGCGCGGAATCACTTGACCAGTGAGCTATTACGCACTCTTTCAAGGGTGGCTGCTTCTAAGCCAACCTCCTGGTTGTCTCTGCGACTCCACATCCTTTCCCACTTAGCGTACGCTTAGGGGCCTTAGTCGATGCTCTGGGCTGTTTCCCTCTCGACCATGGAGCTTATCCCCCACAGTCTCACTGCCGCGCTCTCACTTACCGGCATTCGGAGTTTGGCTAAGGTCAGTAACCCGGTAGGGCCCATCGCCTATCCAGTGCTCTACCTCCGGCAAGAAACACACGACGCTGCACCTAAATGCATTTCGGGGAGAACCAGCTATCACGGAGTTTGATTGGCCTTTCACCCCTAACCACAGGTCATCCCCCAGGTTTTCAACCCTGGTGGGTTCGGTCCTCCACGAAGTCTTACCTCCGCTTCAACCTGCCCATGGCTAGATCACTCCGCTTCGGGTCTAGAGCGTGCAACTCAAACGCCCTGTTCGGACTCGCTTTCGCTACGGCTTCCCCACACGGGTTAACCTCGCTACACACCGCTAACTCGCAGGCTCATTCTTCAAAAGGCACGCAGTCACGACTGACAGCACAAGTGCTGCCAGCGACGCTCCCACGGCTTGTAGGCACACGGTTTCAGGTACTATTTCACTCCGCTCCCGCGGTACTTTTCACCATTCCCTCACGGTACTATCCGCTATCGGTCACCAGGGAATATTTAGGCTTAGCGGGTGGTCCCGCCAGATTCACACGGGATTTCTCGGGCCCCGTGCTACTTGGGTGTCTCTCAAACGAGCCGTTAATGTTTCAGCTACGGGGGTCTTACCCTCTACGCCGGACCTTTCGCATGTCCTTCGCCTACATCAACGGTTTCTGACTCGTCTCACAGCCGGCAGACTATGAAAAAGAGATCCCACAACCCCGCATGCGCAACCCCTGCCGGGTATCACACGCATACGGTTTGGCCTCATCCAGTTTCGCTCGCCACTACTCCCGGAATCACGGTTGTTTTCTCTTCCTGAGGGTACTGAGATGTTTCACTTCCCCTCGTTCCCTCCACACTGCCTATGTGTTCAGCAGCGGGTGACAGCCCATGACGACTGCCGGGTTTCCCCATTCGGAAACCCCCGGATCAAAGCTTGGTTGACAGCTCCCCGGGGACTATCGTGGCCTCCCACGTCCTTCATCGGTTCCTGGTGCCAAGGCATCCACCGTGCGCCCTTAAAAACTTGGCCACAGATGCTCGCGTCCACTGTGCAGTTCTCAAACAACGACCAGCCACCCACCACCCCGTCCTTGCAGACGAGTTCACTGGGGCCGGATCAGAAGGACAGCCACATTCGGCCGCACCCTCAGATACCCAACAACGTGCCCGGCCCGATGCCCCGTTCACCACGTTCCACGCCGAAGCAGTACTAGTAGTGACCAGATCATCGTGCCGAATAGTCAACGTTCCACCCATGAGCAACCAGCACCGGACATTCGCCGATGTACTGGCCTCTGACCAAACCGAAGCCTGGTAAGAAGTGCTCCTTAGAAAGGAGGTGATCCAGCCGCACCTTCCGGTACGGCTACCTTGTTACGACTTCGTCCCAATCGCCAGTCCCACCTTCGACAGCTCCCTCCCACAAGGGGTTGGGCCACCGGCTTCGGGTGTTACCGACTTTCGTGACGTGACGGGCGGTGTGTACAAGGCCCGGGAACGTATTCACCGCAGCAATGCTGATCTGCGATTACTAGCAACTCCGACTTCATGGGGTCGAGTTGCAGACCCCAATCCGAACTGAGACCGGCTTTTTGAGATTCGCTCCGCCTCGCGGCATCGCAGCTCATTGTACCGGCCATTGTAGCACGTGTGCAGCCCAAGACATAAGGGGCATGATGACTTGACGTCGTCCCCACCTTCCTCCGAGTTGACCCCGGCAGTCTCCTGTGAGTCCCCATCACCCCGAAGGGCATGCTGGCAACACAGAACAAGGGTTGCGCTCGTTGCGGGACTTAACCCAACATCTCACGACACGAGCTGACGACAGCCATGCACCACCTGTATACCGACCACAAGGGGGGCACCATCTCTGATGCTTTCCGGTATATGTCAAGCCTTGGTAAGGTTCTTCGCGTTGCGTCGAATTAAGCCACATGCTCCGCTGCTTGTGCGGGCCCCCGTCAATTCCTTTGAGTTTTAGCCTTGCGGCCGTACTCCCCAGGCGGGGAACTTAATGCGTTAGCTGCGGCACCGACGACGTGGAATGTCGCCAACACCTAGTTCCCAACGTTTACGGCGTGGACTACCAGGGTATCTAATCCTGTTCGCTCCCCACGCTTTCGCTCCTCAGCGTCAGTAATGGCCCAGAGATCCGCCTTCGCCACCGGTGTTCCTCCTGATATCTGCGCATTTCACCGCTACACCAGGAATTCCGATCTCCCCTACCACACTCTAGCTAGCCCGTATCGAATGCAGACCCGGGGTTAAGCCCCGGGCTTTCACATCCGACGTGACAAGCCGCCTACGAGCTCTTTACGCCCAATAATTCCGGACAACGCTTGCGCCCTACGTATTACCGCGGCTGCTGGCACGTAGTTAGCCGGCGCTTCTTCTGCAGGTACCGTCACTTTCGCTTCTTCCCTGCTGAAAGAGGTTTACAACCCGAAGGCCGTCATCCCTCACGCGGCGTCGCTGCATCAGGCTTTCGCCCATTGTGCAATATTCCCCACTGCTGCCTCCCGTAGGAGTCTGGGCCGTGTCTCAGTCCCAGTGTGGCCGGTCGCCCTCTCAGGCCGGCTACCCGTCGTCGCCTTGGTAGGCCATTACCCCACCAACAAGCTGATAGGCCGCGGGCTCATCCTTCACCGCCGGAGCTTTCAACCCCGTCCCATGCGGGACAGAGTGTTATCCGGTATTAGACCCCGTTTCCAGGGCTTGTCCCAGAGTGAAGGGCAGATTGCCCACGTGTTACTCACCCGTTCGCCACTAATCCACCCCGAAGGGCTTCATCGTTCGACTTGCATGTGTTAAGCACGCCGCCAGCGTTCGTCCTGAGCCAGGATCAAACTCTCCGTGAATGTTTACCCGTAATCGGGTGCACACACACGAGAGCGGAACAACCGGTCGGAATAAGACCCGTTGTTCACAGCGTCCTCGCTGTGTATTTCAAAAGGAACCGCGTCCCAGCGTGATGCTGGAGACGGGGTATCAACATATCTGGCGTTGACTTTTGGCACGCTGTTGAGTTCTCAAGGAACGGACGCTTCCTTCGGTCCCGTATCACCGGGGCCCTCCGGGCGCTTCCCTTCGTCTTTACTTCTTTGTCCTGCTGTCTTGCGTTTCCGACTCTATCAGACTCTTTCGCGTCTGATTCCCGGTCGAAGCGGGCCGTGCAGTTTCGCTTTCCAGGTTCTTCGCTTTCGCGTTTTCCCTTTCCGGCGAGTCCGACTCTATCAGATCCTTTCGGGCCTGATTCCCAGTCAGCGGGGCTTGTCCTCCCGGCTGTTGGGCCGTTCCGACGAGTGAGACTTTAGCGGAGTCCTGGGCCCCGACGCTAATCGAGGGCGTTCCTTCGAACGCGGATTCCTCATTTCGCGCAGGCACGCGAAAAGGCATGCGACGTGGTGTCGCGTGTCTTCTCGTGGTTACTGCGGAAAGGCTGTCCGGGGACCGACCGGGGTCGGCGCTCACGTCGGACAACTCGGAGCACACTACGGACCTGCCGGGGGCGTGTCAACCCCCGGCAGGAGCTGTGGGTCAGCCGTTGCCGGAGGCCAGTTCGCGGCTGCGGTCGCGGGCTGCCTCAAGGGCGGCGATGAGGGCCGCCCGCACCCCGTGGTTCTCCAGTTCGCGGATCGCGCTGATCGTGGTGCCGGCCGGGCTGGTGACGGCCTCGCGGAGCTTGACCGGGTGTTCGCCGCTGTCCCGGAGCATGACGGCGGCGCCGATGGCGGCCTGGACGATGAGGTCGTGAGCCTGGGCGCGGGGCAGGCCGAGCAGGATGCCCGCGTCGGTCATGGCCTCGACCAGGAAGTAGAAGTAGGCGGGGCCGGAGCCGGAGAGGGCGGTGGCCGCGTCCTGCTGGGACTCCGGGACGCGCAGGGTCTTGCCGACGCCGCCGAAGATCTCCTCGGCGGTGGCGAGGTGCGCGCCGGTGGCATGGCTGCCCGCCGAGATGACGGACATCCCCTCGTCCACGAGGACCGGGGTGTTGGGCATGACCCGGACGACCGGGGTGTCCGGGGTGAGCCGCTCCTCGATGAACGTGGTGGTGATGCCCGCGGCCGCGCTGATGACCAGACGGTCGGCGGTGACGTGCGGGGCGAGTTCGTCCAGGAGCTTGCCCATGTCCTGCGGCTTCACCGCGAGGATGAGGATGTCGGCGTTCTTGGCCGCCTCCGCGTTGGTGACGGACTCGACCCCGTACCGCGTGTGCAGTTCCTGGGCCCGGTCGCTGCGGCGGGTGGTCACCAGGATGTCGGCCGGTCGCCAGCCTGCCCGGATCATCCCGCTGAGCAGGGCCTCGCCGATCTTGCCGGTGCCGAGGACTGCGACTGTCTGGGTCATGCGTTCACCCTCCGGGCTGTGCTGTGGGCCGGGCTGTTTCTGCTGCCCGTCATCCTCGCATCGGGGTTCTCACGGCGTACGGCGGCGGAGGGTGATCGCGCCGAGGCAGAGGACCAGCAGGGCGCTTCCCGCGACAACGGCGACATCGCGGACGAAGTCGCCGGTGATGTCGGGGTGCTGCAGGACCTGGTTCATGCCGTCGACGGCGTACGACATGGGCAGGACGTTCGAGATCGCCTCCAGGACCGGGTGCATCGCCTCGCGCGGGGTGAACAGGCCGCACAGCAGGAGCTGGGGGAAGATCACCGCCGGCATGAACTGGACCGCCTGGAACTCGGAAGCGGCGAACGCGGAGACGAACAGGCCGAGCGCGGTGCCGAGCAGGGCGTCGAGCAGGGCCACGAAGAGCAGCAGCCAGGGGGAGCCGACGACGTCCAGGCCCAGCAGCCAGACGGAGACGGCCGTGGCGAGCGCCGACTGGACGACCGCGACCGCGCCGAACGCGAGGGCGTACCCGGCGATCAGGCCGCCCTTGCCGAGCGGGAGGGCGAGGAGGCGTTCCAGGGTGCCCGTGGTGCGTTCGCGCAGGGTGGCGATCGAGGTCACCAGGAACATCGTGATCAGCGGGAAGATGCCGAGGAGGGAGGCTCCGGTCGCGTCGAAGGTGCCGGGGGCGCCGTCGAAGACGTAACGGAGCAGGGTGATCAGCAGGACCGGGACGATCACCAGGAGCGCGATCGTGCGGGGGTCGTGGGTCAGCTGGCGCAGGACGCGGCCCGCGGTGGCGGTCATCGGGGGGCCTCCTCGGTGGTGAGGGGTGCGGCGGTCTGGTCGGCGGGACGCTCTTCGGCCGGGTGCCCTTCGGTCGGGTGCCCTTCGGTCGGGTGCTGCCCGGACCGGTCCGCGTCGGCCCGGTCCGTGTCGGCCCGGTCCGTGTCGACGAGGTGGAGGAACGCCTCCTCGACCGTGGTCGTGCCGGTGCGGTGGCGCAGCGCGTCGGGAGTGTCCTCGGCGAGGATCCGGCCGTCGCGCATCAGGAGCAGGCGGTGGCAGCGTTCGGCCTCGTCCATGACGTGGGACGAGATGAGGATCGTGGTGCCGCGGCCGGCCAGGCGGTGGAAGAGGTCCCAGAGGTCCCGGCGGAGTACGGGGTCGAGCCCGACGGTCGGCTCGTCCAGGACCAGCAGGTCCGGGGTGCCGAGCAGGGCGACGGCCAGCGAGACGCGACTGCGCTGGCCACCGGAGAGCGCGCCCGCGAGGGCGTCGGCGCGGCTCGTGAGGTCGACGTCGTCGATGGCGCGGGTGACGGCCTCGCGGCGGGCGTCCCGGTGGGCGCGGCCGGGGTGCAGGACGGCGGCGAAGTAGTCGAGGTTCTGCCGGACGGTGAGGTCGGTGTAGACGGAGGGCGCCTGGGTGACGTAGCCGATGCGGGGGCGCAGGGCCGGGTCTCCGGCGGGGTGGCCGAGGACGTCGAGGACGCCGGTGACCTTGGCCTGGGTACCGACCACCGCCCGCATGAGGGTGGTCTTGCCGCAGCCCGAGGGGCCGAGGAGGCCGGTGATGGAACCGGAGGGGACGGTGAAGTCGAGGGCCCGCAGGACGGTGCGGGTGCCTCGGACGACGGTGAGGTCGCGGGCCGCGATCGCCGAGGTCGGTGGTGGGGGTGCGTCCGGGGACGGGTGCGTCGTCGGGGTGGTCGGTGCCGCCCCGGGTTCGTAATTCATCATGTGATGAATTATTCGCGCGACAGGGCTGCCCGTCAAGAAGGAGGGGGACGGAAACGACCCGGCCCGCCGACGTGGTGTCGGCGGGCCGGGTCGTGTGTGCGGTGCGCGGGGCTCCGGGAGCCTCAGCCGCGCTTCGGGCGCTTGCGGCCGGCGGCCTTGCGGGCCGCCGGGTTGCCGGTGCGGGTCGAGCGGCGCTTCTCGAACTGGGCGCGGGCCTTCTCGTACTCGGTGCGGCGCAGCTTCTCGCCCGGGGCCTCGGTGAGCGAGCGGACGAAGTAGGCGAGGAGCGAGCCGATGAAGCCGATGGACTTCAGGCCGCGCAGGGCGTCCTCGCGGGACGGGTCCTGGGGGCGGGCGCCGAAGCTCTCCCAGGTCTTGCGGAACGCGATGGCGCTGCAGATCGAGAACATCGCGATGACCAGCATCCCGACGATCCCTCCGACCTCCGCGATCTCCAGCCCTTCGTAGGCGAAGCGCAGGACGAAGCAGGCGGCGACGGCGGCGGCCAGGGAGCCGACGGCGACGCCGGCGCGGCGGAGCCCGTAACCGCCGTCGTGGTCGACCCACGTCGTGCCGAAGAAACGGATCGGCTCGGGCTGCGGCCCCGGGGCCGTGGCGGTCGGGGTGCCGGGGGCTGCGCTGTTCTCGCTCACGGGGTCGATTATCCCCCGCCGCCCCCGGTACCCCGGGTGGTGCCGTCAGTCGCAGCGCGGTGCGACGTAGCCGTCACGTCCCGTGTAGACGTAGGCGTCCGCGACGAACTGGCCGTTGGCGATGTTGTCCCAGAGGTTCGACGTGCCGTACGGGCCGGTGACCCGCTCCCCCGGCTTCTGGCAGTAGATCGGGATCTTCTGCCCGTACGGCAGGGTCCGGACGATGCGGTAGCTGGTGCCCGGTCCGGTGCGGACGTTGACCCGGTAGCCCGGGGCGATCGGGTAGCGGGTGCCGGATGCGGTGGTCTCCACCGTGAGTTCCTCGGCCGCCGCCGGTTCCTGCGTGTGCTCTTCAACGCCCATATGGGCCTCCCCCGTTGAGATGTCCCGTACGCACCTGTACGTACGACGCGCAGGCTAGCAAGCACCGTGCCTCTCGCACGCACCATCGACTAGGCTCCGTGCGTCGCATGCGCACGAACACACGGGGGTGGGCGATGCCGCCGCTGCGAGAGCCCGGAGCGCATCCGGAAGCGGAGTTTCCGCAGTACGCCGGCGCCTACCGACTCGAAGCCTGTCTCGGCTCGGGCGGCATGGGGGTCGTGCATCTGGCGCGCTCGGCCTCGGGGATGCAGCTCGCGGTGAAGGTCGTGCACGCGCCGTATGCGGCGGATCCCGAGTTCAGGGCGCGGTTCCGGCAGGAGGTGGCGGCCGCGCGGCGGGTCAGCGGGGCGTTCACCGCGCCTGTCGTCGACGCCGATCCGGAGGCCGACCGGCCCTGGATGGCGACCCTCTACGTGCCCGGGCCCACGCTCGCCGAGCAGGTGAAGCGGAACGGTCCGTTGGCCCCCGCCGCGCTGCGCCGGCTGACCGCGGGGCTGGCCGAGGCGCTGCGGGACATCCACCGGGCGGGCGTGATCCACCGCGACCTCAAGCCGAGCAACGTGCTGCTGACCGACGGGGGCCCCAAGGTCATCGACTTCGGGATCTCGCGGCCGTACGACAGTGATCTGCGCACCGAGACCGGCAAGCTGATCGGGTCGCCGCCCTACATGGCCCCCGAGCAGTTCCAGCGGCCGCGGGAGGTGGGGCCGCCTGCCGATGTGTTCGCGCTGGGGGCCGTGATCGTCCACGCGGCGACGGGCCGGGGGCCGTTCGACTCGGACAGCCCGTACATCGTGGCGTATCAGGTGGTGCACGATCAGCCGGATCTGGGCGGGGTGCCCGAGGAGCTGGCCCCGCTGGTCGCCCGGTGCCTGGCGAAGGACCCGGCCGAGCGGCCGACGCCGGACGAGGTGATGGCGGCGCTGGGGCCCCCGTCGTACGAGGCCGAGGCGTTCGTACCGGCGCAGCGGCGGCGGGCGGTGTCGGTCGCGGCGGCGGTACCGGCCGTGCCCGAGGAGGAGCGGGACGGTTCGGAGGAGGACACGCATGTGCGGGCCGCGCCGCCGGTCCGCCGCCGGTGGCTGCCGCGGGCCCGGCTGGTCGTGGCGGCGGCGGTGCTTCTGCTGGTGGCGGGGGCGGGCGCGGGGGCGTACGCGGTGTGGGGCGGGGGCGGGGGCGGTACGGAGGCGAGCCCGCGCGGGTCGGAAGCGGAGGCGGGTGGGCCGAAGGCAGCGGGTGCCGTCGCTCCTTGGCGTACCGAGCTGCGGACCACCGGGAGCGCCACGCCCGTCTGTGCCGGAGCCGGGGGCGGGGGCGCGCTGTACTGCTCGGTGGCCGGGGCCGGCACGGTCCGGATCGATCCGGCGGACGGGCGCGTGGTGTGGACGGCCCGGTCCTCCTCGGACGAGGGCGCCCACGCTCCGATCGTCTCGGGTGCGGTCGTGCTGGCCGGCGGCCCGGACGGGAAGCTGCGCGCGTTCGACCCGGTGAAGGGGACCGCCGTCCGGGACACCTCGTCGTCCGCGGGCCCCGGGGCGGCGTTCCCGGCGGGCGACACCCTGCTGGCCGTCGCGGACGACGGGACGGTGACGGCGCTGGACGGGGCGAGCGGGGCGTCCCGCTGGAAGAAGCCGCTGGCGGGGCACGTGCGGCCGGATTTCGCGCTGTACGACGGTGGGTCCGGGCTCGCCTACGCCTTCGAGCACGCGCCCTCGGGTGCGTCGACCCTGGTCACGGCGGTGGACGCGGGGAGCGGGCGTGTCTCCTGGCAGCGGCGGCTGGACGGAGTGCTGACGCCCGTCTCCACTGCGGGGGCCGGGGAGCTGGTGCTGACCGCGATGGACGGGAACTCGGACACCGCCGAGCTGGTCCGGTACGCCCCCGCGTCCGGTGTCGCCGCCCGGATCGCGCTGCCCTTCACCCTGGACGGGCCGCAGGTGGTCATGGCGGGGGATGTCGCGTACCTGCTGGGGCGGGGCGGTTCGCTGCTGGCCGTCGACACGGGGGCGGGCGGTGGTGCGGGGGCGGAGCTGTGGCGGCTGGAGACGGGGGTCGGCCGGGCGTCCGCTCCGGTGCTCGGGGAGGGCGGGCACCTGTACTTCTCCGCGGCGGACGGGCGGTTGCTGGCGGTCGACACGGGGCGGGGGGCGCTGGTGGGGCAGACCCGGGCGCGGCTGAGCGGGGGGAAGCTGACGTATGCGTCGGATCTGCCTGCGCCGGTGGTGGCGGGGCGGATGGTGGTGGGGGCGGCGCCGGACGGGTCGGTCTTCGCCCTGGACGGGGCGGAGCCGGGGGGCTGGTGAGGGCCGCGCCGGAGTTTCGGGGCTCTGCCCCGGGCCCCGCTCCTCCATCGCCGGAGGGGCTTGAACGGGTTGCCCGGAGCCGCTGGGAAGGCGCTTGGACCGGGGAAAACGTCGGCGCCTCCGCTGACAGCGTCAGTCTGCGGAGGCGCCGGGCTGAAACGTCAGCCGAGCTTCGAGATGTCGCGGACCGCGCCCCGGTCCGCGCTCGTCGCCATCGCCGCGTAGGCACGCAGTGCGGCCGAGACCTTGCGGTCGCGGTTCTTCGGGGCGTACACGCCGTTCAGCGCCTCGCGGCGGGTGGCCAGTTCGGCGTCGTCGACGAGCAGCTCGATCGAGCGGTTCGGGATGTCGATGCGGATCCGGTCGCCGTCCTCGACGAGCGCGATCGTGCCGCCGGAGGCCGCCTCGGGCGAGGCGTGGCCGATGGACAGGCCCGACGTACCGCCGGAGAAGCGGCCGTCGGTGACCAGGGCGCAGACCTTGCCCAGGCCCCGGCCCTTGAGGAAGGAGGTGGGGTAGAGCATCTCCTGCATCCCGGGGCCGCCGCGCGGGCCCTCGTAGCGGATGACGACGACGTCGCCCGGCTCGATCTCCTTGCGGAGGATCTTGTCGACGGCCTCGTCCTGCGATTCGCAGACGACGGCGGGGCCCTCGAAGGTCCAGATCGACTCGTCGACGCCGGCCGTCTTCACGACGCACCCGTCCTCGGCGAGGTTGCCCTTGAGGACCGCGAGGCCGCCGTCCTTGGAGTAGGCGTGCTCGACGTCGCGGATGCAGCCGCCCGCCGCGTCCAGGTCGAGGGTGCCCCACCGCTCGGACTGCGAGAACGCGGTCGCGGAGCGGACGCAGCCGGGGGCGGCGTGCCACAGCTCGACGGCCTCGGGGGACGGGGAGCCGCCGCGGACGTCCCAGTCCTTCAGCCACTCGGCGAGGGTGTCGGAGTGCACCGAGTGGACGTCCTCGTTGAGCAGGCCGCCGCGGTGCAGTTCGCCGAGGAGGGCGGGGATGCCGCCGGCGCGGTGGACGTCCTCCATGTAGTACGTGCCGCCGGGGGCGACGTTGGGGGCGACCTTGGCGAGGCACGGGACGCGGCGCGAGACCTCGTTGATGTCTTCGAGGTCGTAGGCCAGCTCGGCCTCCTGGGCGGCGGCCAGCAGGTGCAGGATCGTGTTGGTCGAGCCGCCCATGGCGATGTCCAGCGCCATCGCGTTGTCGAACGCGGCGCGAGTGCCGATGGAGCGCGGCAGGACCGTCTCGTCGTCCTGCTCGTAGTAGCGCTTGGTGATCTCGACGACCGTGCGGCCGGCGGTCTCGTACAGCGCCTTGCGGGCGGTGTGCGTGGCGAGGACGGAGCCGTTGCCGGGGAGGGAGAGGCCGAGGGCCTCGGTCAGGCAGTTCATCGAGTTGGCGGTGAACATCCCCGAACAGCTGCCGCAGGTGGGGCAGGCGTTCTCCTCGATGCGGAGGATGTCCTCGTCGGAGATGGACTCGTCGACCGCGTCGCTGATCGCGTTGACGAGGTCGAGTTTTCGCACGGTCCCGTCGACGAGGGTGGCTTTGCCGGCCTCCATCGGGCCGCCGGAGACGAAGACCGTCGGGATGTTGAGGCGCATCGCGGCGTTCAGCATGCCGGGGGTGATCTTGTCGCAGTTGGAGATGCAGATCAGGGCGTCCGCGCAGTGCGCCTCGACCATGTACTCCACGGAGTCGGCGATCAGGTCGCGGGAGGGCAGGCTGTAGAGCATGCCGCCGTGGCCCATCGCGATGCCGTCGTCCACGGCGATGGTGTTGAACTCGCGCGGGACCGCGCCCGCCGCCTGGATCGCCTCGGAGACGATCCGGCCGACCGGGGCGAGGTGGGTGTGGCCGGGGACGAACTCGGTGAACGAGTTGGCGACGGCGATGATCGGCTTGCCGATGTCCGCGCTCGCTACGCCCGACGCGCGCATAAGGGCGCGCGCGCCCGCCATGTTGCGTCCGTGGGTGACCGTGCGGGACCTCAGCTCGGGCATCGTCGCTCGCTCCTTCAACAGAAAAGACTGTCCTTCGAGCGTACGCCCCGAATCCAAGATCTGGACAGGCCGTCCGGAATGCGGGACGCGGTGGTCGCTGGGTGGTCACTCGCCGCCGCGCCGCTTCAGCTCTCGCCCAAGTATCTCTGGAGCGTCGGCGCCACCATCGCGACGATCTCCTCCGGGTCGGCGGAGGCGAGCGGCTCGGCGCGGACCACGTAGCGGAGCATCGCGATGCCCAGCATGTGCGAGGCGGCCAGCTCGGCCCGGAGGGTCGGGTCCGGTACGTCCAGCTCGGCCGCGATCCGCTCCAGCAATCGGCGCAGCACGAAGTCGCGCAGGACGTTCGCGGCCGCCTCGTGGGTGACCGCCGAGCGCAGGATCGCCAGCAGGGGCGTTCGGGTGCCGGGGTCCTCCCACACGGAGAGGAAGAAGCGCGCCAGCCGCTCTCCCAGGCCGTCCGGAGCGCCGCCGAGCACGGCCGGGAGGACCAGGGCGGGTTCGAAGGTGACCTCGATGGCGGCCGCGAAGACCTCGTCCTTCGTACCGAAGTAGTGGTGGACGAGGGCCGCGTCGACCCCGGCGGCCTTGGCGATGCCCCGGATCGACGTCTTGTCGTAGCCGCGCTCGGCGAACTCCGTGCGCGCCGCCTCCAGGATGCGCGTACGGGCGTCGGGGCCCTCGGACGCGGCCTTGCGGGAGGGCCGGCCCCGGCGGCGCGGGGCGGGGGCGTCGTCGGTGGTGGGGGTCGGCTCGGGGTGCTCGGTCACGGGCGGAGGTCCGGCTCCTCGGTCACGGGCAGGGGATGGGATCCCTGGGTCACGGGCACGGGATCGGGCTCTTCGGCCACGGGCAGGGATCCGGTCCTCGCGGTCACGGGCGGTGGATCTTCGGGGACGGGTCGGGGGCGGCGACGGAGGTGGCCAGGTGGAGGCGGGTGAAGGCCAGCGCCTCCGCGAGATCGGCCTCGCGTTCGGCGGAGGACATCGCGCGCCGGGTGTTGACCTCGATGACGACATGGCCGTCGAAGCCCGTGCGGGCCAGCCGCTCCAGCAGCTCCGCGCACGGCTGGTCGCCCCGGCCGGGCACCAGGTGCTCGTCCTTGGCCGAGCCCTTGCCGTCGGCGAGGTGGACGTGCGCGAGCCGGTCACCCATCCGGTCCACCATGGCGAGCGCCTCGGTGCGGGCGGTCGCGGTGTGCGAGAGGTCGACCGTGAAATGCCGGTAGTCGTCGTTGGTGACGTCCCAGTCGGGGGCGTACGCGAGCATCTCGCGGTCCCGGTAGCGCCAGGGGTACATGTTCTCGACGGCGAACCGGACGTCCGTCTCGCCGGCCATCCGCCAGATCCCGGTCACGAAGTCGCGGGCGTAGGTGCGCTGCCACCGGAACGGCGGGTGCACGACGACGGTGGAGGCGCCGAGCTTCTCGGCGGCGGCCTTCGCCCGCTGGAGCTTGACCCAGGGATCGGTGGACCAGACGCGCTGGGTGATCAGGAGGCAGGGGGCGTGCACCGCGAGGATCGGGACCCGGTGGTAGTCGGAGAGCCGGCGCAGGGCGGCGATGTCCTGGCTGACGGGGTCGGTCCAGACCATGACCTCGACGCCGTCGTACCCCAGGCGCGCGGCGATCTCGAAGGCCGTCGCCGTGGACTCGGGGTAGACCGAGGCCGTCGACAGGGCGACCTTCGCATCGGGGATGCGCACCACTGGTTCTGCCACCTGGACAGCGTACGGGCAGTGATACGCCACTCCGAGTGCTCCTGGCCGAAAGTGATCAGGGCCATGGGGCCGTGACCGTACGTCACCGAAACGGTGCTTCCCGTACGGTCCCACCCCGCCTCATCCGGGCAGGGCAGCCCGTTCCGTCGGGAGGTGGTCGAGGCGGCGCAGGATCACGCCCTCGCGCAGGGCCCAGGGACAGATCTCCAGCTCCTCGACGCCGAACAGGTCCATCGCCCCCTCGGCGACCAGCGCCCCGGCGAGCAGCTGAGGGGCCCGGCCCTCGGAGACCCCGGGGAGCCGGCCGCGCTCCTCGACGGTCATCGCCGCCAGCTTGGGCACCCAGTCCTCCAGCGCCTTGCGGCTCAGCGAACGCTGGACGTACAGGCCCTCGGTGGAGCGGGCGGCTCCGGCGATCCGGGCGAGCTGCTTGAAGGTCTTGGAGGTGGCGACGACGTGGTCGGGGCGGCCGGCCCGGCTGAACTCGCCCACCGTCCGCGCGATGCTGGCCCGGACGTGCCGGCGCAGCGCCCTGACCTGCTCGGGGTCGGCCGGGTCGTCCGGCAGCCAGGCGCCGGTGAGGCGGCCCGCGCCGAGCGGCAGGGAGACGGCGGTGTCGGGCTCCTCGTCGATGCCGAAGGCGATCTCCAGGGAGCCGCCGCCGATGTCCAGGACGAGCAGCTTCCCCGCGGACCAGCCGAACCAGCGGCGGGCGGCCAGGAAGGTGAGCCGGGCCTCCTCCTCGCCGCTGAGGACGGCCAGGTCGACGCCGGTCTCGATCCGGACCCGCTCCAGCACCTGGTCCGCGTTGGTGGCCTCGCGCACCGCGGAGGTGGCGAACGGCAGCACGTCCTCGCACCCCTTGTCCTCGGCTGCCTGGACGGCGCCGGCGATCGTCGCGACGAGCCGGTCGATGCCGAGGGGGCCGATCGCGCCGGTCTCGTCGAGCAGTTCGGCGAGCCGGAGCTCGGCCTTGTGCGAGTGCGCGGGCAGCGGGCGGGCACCGGGGTGGGCGTCTACCACCAGCAGGTGAACCGTGTTCGATCCCACGTCGAGGACTCCGAGTCTCATAGGGGAACGCTACTGCGCCATCGGACTTACGCTGTCCGCGTGCCAAAGACGAAAAAGGCTAAGCAGGACAAAGCCACGAAGAAGCCGAAGTCGAACAAGCAGGCGTCACAGCCGGAGGCGAACGGACCGGACCCGTCCGACGAGAAAGGCCTCGACTTCGCGCGGGCCTGGGTGGAGTTCCCCGACCCGGCCGACGACGAACAGGTCTTCCGCTGCGATCTGACCTGGCTGACGTCCCGTTGGACCTGCATCTTCGGCAGCGGCTGCCAGGGCATCCAGGCGGGCCGCGCCGACGACGGCTGCTGCACGCTGGGCGCGCACTTCTCCGACGAGGACGACGAGAAGCGGGTCGCCGAGAACGTGGCACGGCTCACCCCGGAGCTGTGGCAGTTCCACGACGTCGGTACGGAGACGGGCTGGGTCGGCGTCGACGAGGACGGCGAGCGCCAGACGCGCCGCTGGGAGGGCTCCTGCATCTTCCAGAACCGGCCGGGGTTCCCGGCCGGGGCGGGCTGCTCGCTGCACATCCTGGCGCTGCGGGAGGGCAAGGAGCCCCTGGAGACCAAGCCGGACGTGTGCTGGCAGCTGCCGGTGCGGCGGACGTACGACTGGATCGACCGGCCCGACGACACCCGGGTGCTCCAGGTGACGATCGGGGAGTACGACCGCCGGGGCTGGGGCCCGGGCGGCCACGACCTGCACTGGTGGTGCACCTCGGCCACCTCGGCGCACGGGGCCGGTGACCCGGTGTACGTGTCCTACCGCCCGGAGCTGATCGAGCTGATGGGCAAGGAGGGCTACGACCGGCTGGTCGAGCTGTGCGAGGAGCGGCTGTCGTCGCTGCTGCCGATGGCCCCGCACCCGGCGGATCCGCCGCTGCCCGCCGCGAAGAAGAAGCGCTGACCGTCGGGGGTCCGGGGGCGTGGCGCCCCCGGACCCCGTCGTCTGCCCTCAGCCCGTCCTCCGTCCTCAGCCCGTCGGGGCCGGGTCGGTCGGGGGCGGGTCCGTGGGGCTCGGGTCGGTCGGGTCCGGTGTCGGCTCGGGCGGGTCCGTGGGGTCGGGCGGATCGGTCGGGTCCGGCGGGTCCGTGGGGTCGGTCGGGCCCGGCCCGGGGTCGGTGGGACCGGGGTCGGTCGGGCCCGGGTCCGTGGGGCCGGGGTCGGTGGGGCCGGGATCGGTCGGCCCGGGGTCCGTGGGGCCCGGGTCCGTGGGGCGGGGCGGTTCCGTGCCGGGGCGGGTGGGGCGCGGGCCGCCCGTGGTCGGGGCGGTGACCCCGTGGCCGTCGATGAGCACGGCGGAGCCCGAGGGGGTCAGCGAGATCCGGGCCCGCCACGGCCCGGCCGGCTGTGCGTCCCGGATCACCGAGACCGCGATCGTGGTGGTCTGCCCGGCCGCGAGCGTGCCCGACGTACGGCTGAGGCGCAGCCACCCGGCGTCGGTGGCCGCCGACCAGCCGACCGGTTCGCGGCCGGGGTTGGTCAGCGTGATCGTCGTGACGGCCCCGGAGGTCCGGGCCGTCACGGTCAGCCGGGCGTCGCCGTGCTGCGCGCCGCCGGTGCTGACCACCTCGGCGGTGACGTCCGGGACGCGGGCGCCGAAGCGGTCACCGGGGCGGCCGTGACCGGTGTTCTCGGGGTCGTACGGGTCGCCGCTCATCCCGCCGGCGCCGTCCACCTCCGTGGCGGTGACCGAGGTGCCGTCGTGGCCCTCGCCGGTCTGGGGCGCTCCCCGGTACGCGGCCCAGAGGGCGATCACGGGGGCGGCGACCACCGTCGCGACGACCGTGGTCGTCACGACCCGGGCGCGCAGCCGGTCCCGGCGGGCGGCCTGGTCCTTGGGGTCGAGCGGATAGCCGCTCCGGTCGAAGCGCGGGCCCGCGGCGCGGGAGCGGTGGGCCTGGGCCATAGCGACGTACACGGAGGGGCGGGGGGCCTCCACGAGGGGCAGGGCGGCGACCGGGGCCAAGGCCGCGCCGGGCCAGGGGCCCGCCGCGTCGGCGCGTTCGGCGGCGCGGCGGCAGCGGGGGCAGTCGTCGACATGCCGGACGAGCTCACGGCGCAGGGCGGCGGAGAGCAGCACCCGGTGGTCGCCGGTGAGCCGGGCCACGGTGGGGCAGTCGCCGCCCTCGACGACAGCGAGGGCGGCGCGGGTGCGCTCCACCTCGCAGGCCGCGGCGGCCAGCAGCTCCCGGGCGGTGGCCGCCTCCAGGCCGAGCACGGCGGCGACGGCGCGCGGGGGGAGGCGGTGGCGTACGGCCAGTTCGAGGGCTTCGCGCTGCTCCGGGGTGGTGCCCGCGGCCTCGGGCCAGGCGAGCGTGGCGAGCTCCCGGCGGCGGGCCTCGGCGGCCGGTGACTCGGCGGGGGCGGGGGTGGCGGCGTCCTCGGGGGTGGCGGGGGCGGTGGGCGAGGTCCGCGCGGGGGCGGTGGGCGCGGTGTGCTCCGGCGTGCGCCGGGCGGAGCGCGCCCCTTTACCCGTGCCGGTGCCGGTGGCGGTCGCAGCCTCGGTCCCTTTGCCGGTCCCCGTGGTTCCGGTCCCGTCGCGGGTCTCGGATGCCTTGGCCGTACAGGGTGGCTTGACCGGCCCCGGGTGGCGGCGGTGGGCCTGGCGGCCGCGCCTGCGCTCGGTGAGCGCCCGCAGGCAGGTCCACCGGGCCAGGGCGTACAGCCAGGATTTACGTTCCTCCTCGGACGCGGGACCCCGGGCGTCCTGCCGGTCCGCGATCGCCAGGACGGCGCCGAGCGCTTCGGTGGCCGCGTCGTGGTCGCAGAGCACGGAGAGGCAGTACGTGAAGAGGCCGTCGAGATACGGCTCGTAACGTGCGGGCGGTCGCTGTGCCGGGGCGTCGGTTCCTCGGCGGTGCGCCCGGTGTGCGCCGGTGGTGTGCGTCGGGGTCTCCAGCCTGCTGCTCGTCACCCGGCGACCGTAGGCAACGGAGCGCATGCCTCAAGTGCCCCCTGAGTACATTTAATCCTTACGGGTGAATGTATCCCTCGAAAGAGTTGTGAAAGCGGACAGAGATCCCGGATTCCGCCCGTAGTGCTCCGGAGTGCTTCCGTGCGCCCTGCGCGCGTCGCGGCGGTGCGCACCCATGGCCGGGGGCGGCGTTGTCGTACCCCACCTATACGGTGACGCCATGGCTGCCCGTACGAAATCCGCGAAGGACCGGCCGTCCTACCGCTGCACCGAATGCGGCTGGACCACCGCCAAATGGCTCGGCCGTTGCCCCGAGTGCCAGGCGTGGGGGACGGTCGAGGAGTTCGGCGGCGCCCCCGCCGTGCGCACCACCGCGGCGGGCCGGGTCTCCACGGCCGCGCTGCCCATCGGCCAGGTCGACAGCCGGACGGCCACGGCCCGCTCCACCGGCGTCGGCGAGCTGGACCGGGTGCTGGGCGGCGGGCTCGTGCCGGGCGCGGTCGTGCTGCTGGCGGGCGAGCCGGGCGTCGGCAAGTCGACGCTGCTGCTGGACGTGGCGGCCAAGGCGGCGAGCGACGACCACCGCACGCTCTATGTGACCGCCGAGGAGTCCGCGAGCCAGGTCCGGCTGCGGGCCGACCGGATCAAGGCGATCAACGACCACCTCTACCTCGCGGCGGAGACGGACCTGTCGGCGGTGCTCGGGCATCTGGACGCGGTGAAGCCGTCGCTGCTGATCCTGGACTCGGTGCAGACGGTCGCCTCGCCCGAGATCGACGGCGCGCCCGGCGGGATGGCCCAGGTCCGGGAGGTCGCCGGTGCGCTGATCCGAGCCTCCAAGGAGCGCGGGATGGCCACGCTGCTCGTCGGTCATGTCACGAAGGACGGCGCGATCGCCGGGCCCCGGCTGCTGGAGCACCTGGTGGACGTGGTGCTGTCCTTCGAAGGCGACCGGCACGCCCGGCTGCGGCTGGTGCGCGGCGTCAAGAACCGTTACGGGGCGACCGACGAGGTCGGCTGCTTCGAGCTGCACGACGAGGGCATCACGGGTCTCGCCGACCCCTCGGGCCTCTTCCTGACCCGCCGCGACGTCGCCGTGCCGGGCACCTGCCTCACCGTGACGCTGGAGGGCAAGCGGCCCCTGGTCGCCGAGGTGCAGGCGCTCACCGTCGACTCGCAGATCCCCTCGCCCCGGCGCACGACCTCCGGTCTGGAGACCTCCCGGGTCTCGATGATGCTCGCCGTGCTGGAGCAGCGGGGCCGGATCAGCGCGCTCGGCAAGCGGGACATCTACAGCGCGACGGTGGGCGGCGTGAAGCTCACCGAGCCCGCCGCCGACCTGGCGGTCGCGCTCGCGCTGGCCAGCGCGGCCAGCGACACCCCGCTCCCGAAGAACCTGGTCGCGATCGGCGAGGTGGGGCTCGCGGGCGAGGTCAGAAGGGTCACCGGGGTGCAGCGGAGGCTGGCCGAGGCACACCGTCTGGGCTTCACCCACGCCCTCGTGCCGACCGACCCGGGACGGGTTCCGGCCGGTATGAAGGTCACGGAAGTCGCCGACATGGGCGACGCCCTGCGGGTCCTCCCGCGCCGCTCTCGCCAGGAGGCACCACAGGAGGACAACGCGCGCCGGTAGACTTTGCCCTGGTCTCGCCCGCCCGTGGACACGGCATGGGGGACGCAAGGGCACCGCAAACCTGTGACCGGAGGAGTGCAGTGGCAGCCAACGACCGGGCGACGACGCCCGGAAAGTCCGGCCAAGGCACCGGTAACGAGGCGCTGATGCGCGCCTCGCTGAGCGCGGTCGCGCCCGGTATGGCCCTGCGGGACGGCCTGGAGCGCATTCTCCGCGGCAATACCGGTGGCCTGATCGTGCTGGGCATGGACCGGACCGTCGAGTCGATGTGCACCGGCGGATTCGTGCTGGACGTGGAGTTCACGGCGACGCGCCTGCGCGAGCTGTGCAAGCTCGACGGGGCGCTGATCCTCGACAAGGACATGACCAAGATCCTGCGGGCCGGGGTGCAGCTGGTCCCGGACGCCTCGATCCCCACGGAGGAGACGGGCACCCGGCACCGTACGGCGGACCGGGTCTCCAAGGCGTGCGGCTTCCCCGTCGTCTCGGTCTCCCAGTCGATGCGGCTGATCGCGGTGTACGTGGACGGGGAGCGGCGGGTCCTGGAGGAGTCCTCCGCGATCCTGTCCCGGGCCAATCAGGCGCTCGCGACGCTGGAGCGGTACAAGCTCCGCCTCGACGAGGTCGCGGGCACGCTGTCCGCGCTGGAGATCGAGGACCTGGTCACCGTCCGGGACGTGACGGCGGTGGCGCAGCGCCTGGAGATGGTGCGGCGGATCGCGACGGAGATCGCGGAGTACGTGGTCGAGCTCGGCACCGACGGACGGCTGCTCTCCCTCCAGCTGGACGAGCTGATCGCGGGGGTGGAGCCGGAGCGGGAGCTGGTGGTCCGGGATTACGTCCCCGAGCCGACGGCGAAACGGTCGCGCACGGTGGCGGAGGCGCTGACCGAGCTGGACTCCCTGAGCCACACGGAGCTGCTGGAGCTGCCGGTGGTGGCGCGGGCGCTGGGCTACAGCGGCTCACCGGAGACCCTGGACTCGGCGGTGTCCCCGCGGGGCTTCCGGCTGCTGGCGAAGGTGCCGCGGCTGCCGGGGACGATCATCGAGCGGCTGGTGGAGCACTTCGGTGGTCTGCAGAAGCTGCTGGCCGCCAGTGTGGACGATCTCCAGACGGTGGACGGGGTGGGCGAGGCGCGGGCGCGGAGTGTCCGTGAGGGGCTGTCGCGCCTGGCGGAGTCGTCGATCCTGGAACGCTACGTCTGACCCTTCAAGCCCGTCCGGCGACTCTCCCAGCTCGTCCGGCGTTTGAGGACGGGGCCCTGCGCAGCGTCCAGCCCGCCAGGCGCTTGGGGGCTGAGCCCCGACCACCTCCAGCCCGTCCGGCGTGTGAGGACGGAACCCTGCTGCCCGGTGGGCGGTGGCTTCACGGGCTGGCCCGGACCTCTTGGCGCATCGCTCGTCCACCTGAACGGTTCCGTGCTCAAACGCCGGACAGGCTGGTTTTGGGCTCGCCCAGGCTTGTGAGTGCATCGCTCGTCCACCCGGACGGTTCCGTCCTCAAGCGCCGGACGGGCTGGTTTTGGGCTCGCCCAGGCCCGTGGGCTCAGCGCCCGACCGCGTGAACGGTTCCGTCCCCAAACGCCGGACGGGCTTGAATCGCCGCCCGACGGGCTTGGGTGGCCGGCCGACCCGCGAAAGGGTCAGTCCTTCGCCAGGACGAACGACGCTCGCTGGACCGGCTCGCCCGGCGCCTTCGCCTCCAGGAGGTACGTTCCCGGGCCCGCCTTGCCCGAAGGCGGCGTCGCGCAGCCCGGCGCGGACAGGGTGCGGTTCCAGTCCACCGCGTGGATCACCGTCGCCCCCGCCGGCACCTTCAGGAAAAGCGGGCCCCCCGCAGCGGGGCAGTCCTTCGAGGACCAGATCGGGTCGTCGTCCTCGCCCCCCGCCTCCGTCACCGTGAGCACCGCGCTCTTCGGGCCGAAGTCCGCCTTGCACGTGCTCGACGACGTGTTCTTCGCGATCAGCTCGAACTTCGGCTTGTCGTCGGGGCCGTAGCTGACCTTCGTCCGCAGGCTCAACTGCACCGCCGCGGGCTTGCACTCGGGGAGCGGGGACCCGGCCGGAACCTGCTGGCCCGCACTGCCGCCGCCACCCGAACCGCCCGTACCCGCAGCCGCACCTGACGGGTCGCCAGCGCCCGCACCCGTAACGCCTGTTGACGCTCCGTCGCCCGAACCGCCCGAGGACTCACCCGAGCCGCCCGAACCGCCGCCGCCGCCCTCGTCGTCCGACTCGTCGCGGCCGCCCGGCTGTTGGCTGATCGCGGGGCCGGAGCTGCCCGGGCCGGGGGTGATCGACTCGACCGGGTCGGAGCCGCCGGGCTTGGCGTCGTCCCGGCCGCCGCCACCGCCGCCGCCGGACGTCACCGCCCAGGCGATCAGCACGGCGAGCAGCGCAACCAGAAGTCCCGCCACCGCCCTTCGGCGCCAGTAGATGCTGGAGGGAAGCGGACCGACCGGATTGCGCATAGATCCCACAAGGCCGAACTCTACGAGAGATCCGGACCGAGTCCGGCCCCACCCGCCGCTCCGCTCACAAGTTTTGCCGATCATCATCACGGGACGAGGGCCGCGAGCCGGTCACAGGGGACAGAACGGGTGGCGTTGTCACCCCCTGGGCCCGCCGCGCGGGCCGACACCCCCGCGTCCGTGACGCCCGCCCCGCCTTCCGTGCCAGGATCGTCAGTGCCATGACTGCCATGACTTCCACTTCACCCCAGACGCCCCCCGCCGCCGCCTCCCTCCACACCCCCGTCATCGGGTGGTTCGAGCAGCACGCCCGCGATCTGCCCTGGCGCCGCCCCGAAGCGGGCGCCTGGGGCGTGATGGTCAGCGAGTTCATGCTGCAGCAGACCCCGGTGAGCCGGGTCCTGCCGGTGTACGAGCAGTGGCTCGCCCGCTGGCCCCGCCCCGCCGACCTGGCCGCCGAGGCGCCCGGTGAGGCGGTCCGTGCCTGGGGCCGGCTCGGCTACCCGCGCCGCGCGCTGCGCCTGCACGGGGCCGCGCAGGCGATAACGGAACGGCACGGCGGCGATGTGCCGAGCGAGCACGCCCAGCTGCTGGCGCTGCCCGGGATCGGCGAGTACACGGCGGCGGCCGTGGCCTCGTTCGCGTACGGACAGCGGCACGCGGTGCTCGACACGAACGTCCGCCGGGTGTTCGCCCGCGCCGCGACCGGGGTCCAGTACCCGCCGAACGCGACGACGGCCGCCGAGCGCAAGCTCGCCCGGGCGCTGCTGCCGGACGAGGACGAGCGGGCGGCGAAGTGGGCGGCGGCCACGATGGAGCTGGGCGCCCTCGTGTGCACCGCGCGCAACGAGGACTGCGACCGGTGCCCGATCGCCTCGCGGTGTGCCTGGCGGCTGGCCGGGAAGCCCGCGCACGAGGGTCCGCCGCGCAAGGGCCAGACGTACGCCGGTACCGACCGCCAGGTGCGCGGGCGGCTGCTGGCGGTGTTGCGGGACGCGGTGAACCCCGTACCGCAGGCCGCGCTGGACGCGGTGTGGGACGAGCCGGTGCAGCGGGCCCGGGCGCTGGACGGGCTGGTGGCGGACGGTCTCGTCGAGCCGCTGGCCGACGGCCGGTACCGGCTGCCGATGACCTGATCCCGCCGCCGCTCCCGGGGCCCGGCTCCGCCCTGTCGCACCACCGGGTTCCGGGGCCCGGCCCCGCTGTTACACAACCGATGGGCAGCCGTGCACCGGCCTACGGCTGCTCCGCACATCGCCGTGACAACGCCTCCGTAGCGTCTCCGACAGCAGTGACCACGGGGATTCATCGGGGACGGAGGCGGTTGTCATGGCGCAGGGCGAGGTGCTCGCGTTCGAGGACTACGTACGCACACGGCAGGACGCGCTGCTGCGCAGCGCGCGTCGTCTGGTCCCCGACCCCGTCGATGCCCAGGACCTCCTGCAGACCGCCCTGGTGCGCACGTACGGCCGCTGGGACGGCATCGCCGACAAGTCGCTGGCCGACGCCTATCTCCGCCGCGTCATGATCAACACCCGTACGGAGTGGTGGCGGGCGCGCAAGCTCGAAGAGGTCCCGACCGAGCAGCTGCCCGACGCGAGCGTCGACGACGGCAGCGAGCAGCGCGCCGACCGCGCCCTGCTGATGGACATCCTGGGGATTCTGGCTCCGAAGCAGCGCAGCGTCGTCGTGCTGCGACACTGGGAGCAGATGAGCACGGAGGAGACGGCCGCGGCGCTCGGCATGTCGGCCGGTACGGTCAAGAGCACGCTGCACCGGGCCCTGGCGCGGCTGCGTCAGGAGCTGGAGAGCCGCGAGCTGGACAGCCGCGAGGCGGTCGCCCGGGAGCACCGCGGCCACCGGGGTGTGGCGCCGGCCGCCTCCGGCCGTGTCCCCGCCCAGCGGTCGCCGCTGACGTCGGTGCCGGGGACGAAGGCACACACACCGGCGCAGCGGAACGGGCGTCACGACGAGCGGGGGATGGAGCGGTGCGCGGCCTGAGCGGCAGCAGCAGCGGTGGGGGTGGCGGCCTCGGGGACGGCGACGGGCCGGGGAGACCGGTCCGGAGACCGCGCCTCCGGGGCGGTATGGCGGCGGGTGGCACGGCCTTGGCCGGACTCGTCGCCTTCGGACTGTTCAGCGTCGGCTGCTCGACGGGCGGCACCGGCACCCGGGACGAGGGTCCCGCCGGCAGTCAGCCGGTCGCCCAGATCACCCAGCAGCCCAGCCCGTCCGGCACGACCCCGCCCGTGCGGCGGGTCGACGCCGTACGGCTCCTCAAGAGCGACCCCAAGGTGGGCGAGCGGGTCCGGGAAGGGCTCAAGCCCTGTGCGGGCAAGGCCTACCCGGTCGACACGTCCTACGGGTCGATGACCGGCGGCCGGACCGCCGACGTGGTGGTCAACGTGATGAGCTGCGCCGACTCGGTGAGCGTCGGAACGTATGTGTACCGGGCGGACGACGACGGCTCGTACAAGAACGTCTTCGCCGCCGAGGTGCCCGCCGTCTACGGAACGATCGACCGGGGCGATCTGGTGGTGACGACCCAGGTCTACGGTTCGAAGGATCCGCTGGCGTCCCCGTCCGGCTCGGAGGTGGTCACCTACCGTTGGGCGAGCGACCGCTTCACCGAGCACGACCGGGTGCACAACGACTTCAGCCGGGCCGTCGAGGGCACGGACGGCGATCTGCCCGTGCAGTCGGAACCGGTGGCACCGGATCCGGCGGACGAACCGGCGCAGCCGGGCAGGAACTGACACCGGGCAGGAACGGAAAGCGAGAAGCAGCCCCATGGCCGAGACCCACGTCCTCTTCGTCGAGGACGACGACGTCATCCGCGAGGCGACCCAGCTCGCCCTGGAGCGGGTCGGCTTCACGGTCACCGCGATGCCCGACGGGCTCTCCGGTCTGGAGGCGTTCCGCGCCGACCGGCCGGACATCGCCCTGCTCGACGTGATGGTGCCGGGTCTGGACGGGGTCAGCCTGTGCCGCCGCATCCGGGACGAGTCGACCGTCCCCGTGATCATGCTCTCCGCGCGGGCCGACTCGATCGACGTGGTGCTCGGCCTGGAGGCCGGCGCCGACGACTACGTGACCAAGCCCTTCGACGGGGCGGTCCTGGTCGCCCGCATCCGGGCGGTGCTGCGCCGCTTCGGCCACGCGGCCGGGCCGGACGGCGCGGGGCCGGGCGGTACGGAGGCGGCGGACGAGGCGCTCGGCGGCGTGCTGGTCTTCGGCGACCTGGAGGTCGACACGGACGGTATGGAGGTGCGGCGCGCCGGGGAGCAGGTGGCGCTGACGCCCACCGAGATGCGGCTGCTGCTGGAGTTCTCGTCCGCGCCGGGCACGGTCCTGTCCCGGGACCGGCTCCTGGAGCGGGTCTGGGACTACGGCTGGGGCGGGGACACCCGGGTCGTGGACGTCCATGTGCAGCGGCTGCGCACCAAGATCGGCCAGGACCGGATCGACACGGTCCGCGGCTTCGGCTACAAGCTGCGCGGATGAGACGGGCACGGGTGGAGCGGCCGGGGCAGGCACGGGTGGAGCGGCCGGGGCAGGCACGGGTGGAGCGGCCGGAACGGGCCCAGGTAGAGCAGCCGGGGCAGGCACGGGTGGAGCGGCCGGGGCGGACACAGATGGAGCGGCCGGTGGTGGGCCCATGAAGCGGCTGGCCCTGCGGACCGGTGTCCGCTGGAAGATCAGCATCGCCATCGCGGCGGTCGGCGCGCTCATCGCGGTGGCGCTGAGCCTGGTGGTGCACAACGCGGCCCGCGTCTCGATGATCGAGAACGCCCGCGAGGTGCAGTTGGAGCGGCTGCTCGGCGCGCAGCGCTTCTACGAGGCGACGAGCATGCAGAAGGGCGGCCCGAAGTTCGGGGCGAAGCTCAACGACCCGACGATGCCGCAGAGCCTGCGCGACGAGGTCCGCAAGAACCGCCGGGCCACCCATGTCGAGCAGGGGGCCGACGGGATCCCCGAGGTCTGGGCGGCGGTGCCGCTGGCCGGCGGGGACGTGCTGTCGCTGCACACCCGGTTCGCGGACCGCTCGGCCACGATCATGGACGATCTGGACCGGGCCCTGATCATCGGCTCGGTCTCGGTGGTCTTCGGCGGCTGCGCGCTCGGGGTGCTCATCGGCGGCCAGCTCTCGCGCCGGCTGCGCAAGGCGGCTGCCGCGGCGGGCCGGGTCGCCCAGGGGCAGACGGACGTCCGGGTCAGGGAGGCGGTCGGCGGGGTCGTCCGCGACGAGACGGACGAGCTGGCGCGGGCGGTCGACGCGCTGACCGACGCGCTGAACGAGCGGATCGAGGCGGAGCGCCGGGTCACCGCGGACATCGCCCATGAGCTGCGTACCCCGGTGACCGGGCTGCTCACGGCGGCCGAGCTGCTGCCGCCGGGCCGCCCCACCGAGCTGGTGCGGGACCGGGCCCAGGCGATGCGGACGCTGGTCGAGGACGTGCTGGAGGTGGCCCGCCTGGACAGTGCCTCGGAGCGGGCGGAGCTGCAGGAGCTGCCGCTCGGGGAGTTCGTCAGCCGGCGGATCGCTCTGCTGGACCCCGATGTGACCGTGCGGGTGATCCATGAGTCGTGGGTCTCCACCGATCCGCGCCGGCTGGAGCGCATCCTCGGCAATCTGCTCGGGAACGCCGCCAAGCACGGCTCCACCCCGGTGGAGGTCTCGGTCGAGGGCCGGGTGGTCCGGGTCCGCGACCACGGTCCGGGGTTCCCGGAGGAGCTGCTGCGGGACGGGCCGAGCCGGTTCCGTACCGGCAGCGTGGACCGGGCCGGGCACGGGCACGGGCTCGGGCTGACGATCGCGGCGGGCCAGGCGCGGGTGCTCGGGGCCCGGCTGACCTTCCGCAACGCGGCGCCCTCGGGTGCGGCGGAGGGCACGGGCGGGGCGATCGCGGTGCTGTGGCTGCCGGAGCACGCGCCGACGGTGACGGGCAGCTTCCCGGTGCTGCGGACGGCGGACCAGCGGCAGCCTTCGGACTGACCGGCAGCCCTAGGACCGGGCGGCAGCCTTCGGACTGACCGGCAGCCCTAGGACCGGGCGGCAGCCGTCGGACTGACCGGCGGCTCTCGGACCGGGGGCAGCCGACGCTCTTGGCGGCACCGCGTCCGGCGGGGAAACGCCGACGGCGACCCCGAGGAGTGAGCCGTGAGGCTGTCCTCGACGTCGCCGTCGGTCGGGTGACCCGGGCGCACGCCCCGGGTACCGGGGTGTAACGGGTCCACTGAACGCTCTTCGGTTGTGCTGCGCGGCCGCCGGGTGCCTACTGGTGTCCGGACGGGAGCCGCGCGGTTACGCCGGGCCGGATCAGATGGAGACGTGCACCGAGCGGAGGAACGCGGCCGGGTTCAGCGCCGAGCCGTAGTTCGGGGTGGTGCGGATCTCGAAGTGCAGGTGCGGGCCGCTGGAGTTTCCGGTGTTGCCGGACAGCGCGATCTTCTCGCCCGTCTTGACCTTCTCGCCGATCTTCACGTTGACCTTCGACAGGTGCGCGTACTGCGAGTACTTGCCGTTGGAGTGCTTGATCACGATGGCGTTGCCGTACGCGGGGCCGTCACCGGCGCCGTTCGGGCCGGCCTTCACGACGGTGCCCGTGTGGGCGGCCGTGACCGGGGTGCCGATCGGCACGGCGAAGTCCTGGCCGGAGTGCTTGGCGGCCCAGCGGGCGCCACCGGTGCCGTAGCTGGCGGTCAGCTTGTACTTCTTGACCGGGGTCTTCCAGGAGGCGGCGTTCTTCTTGGCGGCCTTCTTCTTGTCCTCGGCCTTCTTCTTGGCGTCGGAGGCCTTCTTCGCGGCCGTCTTCTTCGCCGCGTCCGCGGCCTTGGCCTGCGCGGCCGCCTGCTGGGCGACCGAGTCGGCGGTCGTGCTCGCGGCAAGGGGGGCAGCGGCGGCGGTGCCGCTGGAGGCGAACGCCGTTCCGGCACCCAGCACCACGGACGCCCCCAGGCCGGCGGCCAGGACGGCGCCACGGACGCGGAAGGCGGACGGGCGGACGGTGTGCTGGTTCGTTGCGCGCTTCATACGAGGAAGTCCTCCGAAGGTGAGTGGACCCGGCGTGCTGTCCGGGCTTGCTCAACCTTGGTAACCCGCACCCCGGCCGATGCTCAAACACCCCATCTACGAAGAAAAGCCGTAGAGGGGGCGGGGGGAATTGACCGAGGTTGTCCCTCGGTGAGGGGCCGGCGCGGGCGACGAAATCCTTCGCGCGAAAGACGTTTAACGCCTGTTCCATGGGACCTTTTCCGGACATGGCACCGCGAAACGTCCGAATCGCCCAGAGTCCCGGAAGGGCCTGGCGACACCGGGCCGAAGGTCCCGAGGCCGATCACGGCCTCTGCTCCTAGCCCGGGTAGTAGGCCTGTTTCGGGCTGTGCGCCTTGTCACCGCCGGTGGGACCTTGGTCCTTCCGATTCGGGACCTTCGGCCCGCTACTTCACTACGCTGACGGGAAAGCGCACCGGACCCCGGGGGACCCCATGACGGCCGAGAACAACCACGCCCTGGACGGCATCGAGCTGGCGGACGCCGTCGCCTCCATCCGCAACCAGCTCATCGACGCGGCGACCCGGGGCACGGACCACCCCGTCTCCTTCGCGGTCGGCGACATCCAGATGGAGTTCACCCTCGAACTGCGCCGGGAGGCGAAGGCGGGCGGCAAGGTGAAGGCCTGGGTGGTCGAGGCGGGCGCGGACGCCGCCCGCACCACGGGCCGCACGCACAAGGTCGCCTTCACCCTGACCCCGCGGAACGCCGCGACGGGCGAGGCGTGGGAGATCGGGACCGAGGACGACGGGTCGACGGCGGGGTTCGGTGACGGGGCCTCCCGTACATGAGCCACCCCGTCGTCCACCCCGCCGACCGTACGGTGGTCGTCACCGCGATCCAGCAGGGCAGCGGCGTCCTGCTCACCGACCGGCTGGTCCTGACCTGCGCCCACGTGGTCAAGTCCGGGTCCGTCCTGATCGCCCACCCGGCCATCTCCGACCGCGTACGGGCCACCGTCGCCTGGATCGACTACCGGCTGGACGTGGCCCTGCTGGAGGCCGTCGAACCGGTGCGGCCGGTCCCGCCCGTACGGCTCGGCGTGGTCGACACCCGCCAGGCGATACCCGAGTGCGAGATCACCGGCTTCCCCCGCGTCCAGCGGTACGGCCCCGACCGGCGGCTGGAGGCGGACCAGTACACGGCGACGGTCCTGCCCGTGGCGGGCCAGGTCCGCGACCTGCTGGTCTGTGATCTGGACGGCCCGCCCGCCGCCCGCCCGGACGACGAGTCGGCCGCGCTCGCCGGGCTCTCCGGCGGCCCGGTCTTCATGGGGGACGTGCTGCTGGGCGTGGCCCGCCAGGTCCCGCAGCAGCGCGACGGCCGCCGGGTCGAGTGCGTCCCGCTCGCCCCGGTCCTGGCGGCGACCCCGTTCCGCCTCGTCTACCGGCGGACCGGGGTCGACCTGCGCCAGGAACGCGTCCACGGCAGTTTCCCGCGCGACCTGCGGTACGAGACGGAGTACGCGCAGGCGCTCGGCGTCGCCTACCGCCGCACGAAGATCTTCGGGCTGGACGAGCTGCGCCGGCACGACCGGGAATGGGACCTGGACACGGCGTACCTGAGCCTGGAGGCCCAGGCGCAGGACCGGGCCGCCCCGGGCCCGCCCCTCCCCCGGCGCATCGACGACCTCCTCGCCGACCGCCCCCGGGTCCTGCTCCGCGGCGACGCGGGCGCGGGCAAGACGACGCTGCTGTGGTGGCTGGCCGCGCACGCCTCGGCCCGCACCCTGGACGACGACCTGGCCCCGCTGAACGGACTGGTCCCGTTCGTGGTGCCCCTGCGCACGCTGCGGGCCCGAGGCATGACGTTCCCGCGCCCGGCCGAGCTGTCGGGTGCGGCGGGTCTGCTGGTCGATACGGCTCCGGAGGGCTGGGCGGGCCGGGTCCTGGAGGCCGGGCGGGCGCTGTTGCTGGTGGACGGGCTGGACGAGGTGCCGCCGGAGGAGCGCGAGCAGGCCCACTTCTGGCTCTCGCAGCTCCTGGCCCGCTACCCGGACACGCGGTGCGTCGTGACCGTACGGCCGCTCGCCGTCGAGCCGGACTGGCTGCGGTCGGAAGGCTTCGCGGAGTTACGCCTGCTGCCGATGCGGAACGAGGACATCCAGGCGTTCACGGCCTCCTGGCACCGGGCGGCCCGGCGGTCGGAGGAGGACGACGCGGAGCGGCTGGACGAGCTGGAACGCGACCTCTCGCACCAGTTCGACCAGAACCCCACGCTCCGTGACCTGGCCCGTACGCCCCTGCTCTGCGCGGTGATCTGCGCCCTGCACCGCCGCCGCGACGGCTTCCTCCCGGAAACCCGCTGGAAGCTGTACCGCTCGGCCCTGGAGATGCTGCTGGGCCACCGCGACCACCGCCGCCGGATCGGGAACCCCGAGGGCATCGACCTGGACGTCGAGGAATCCACCCAGCTCCTCCAGCGGATCGCCGTCTGGCTGGTCCGCGAGGGCCAGTCGGAGTTCACCCGGGACCAGGCGCTGCGCCAGCTCCGGCGCGCCCTGGCCGGGATGGAGCGGGTCGGCGCCCAGGGCCCGCCGGAGAAGATCCTCACGCATCTGCTCAACCGCAGCGGCCTGCTCCAGGAGCGCGGGGACGACACCTACCAGTTCATCCACCGGACCTTCCAGGACTACCTGGCCGCGAAGGAGCTCGTCGAGGACGACCACCTGGGCGAACTGCTGCGGCACGTGGACGAGGAGGCCTGGGAGGACGTGATCCTGCTGGCGGCCGGTCACTGCGGCCGGCGCGAGCTGGCCGTTCTGGTGGACGGGTTGCTGGACGCGGGGCTGAGGCACGAGGAGGGCACGCTCGACCGCACGGGCGTCCATGTGCTGGCCGCCCTGTGCGCGCAGCACGCTGCGTGGCTGGAGCGGACCGTACAGGAACGGGTCCGGCAGAGCGTGGCCGCGCTGTTCCCGCCGGCGGACGAGAAGCAGGCCACCCTCCTGGCCTGGCTCGGGGAAGCGGCGCTGACGTTCCTGCCGGAGGCCGGAAGCCTGCCCTCCGACGCACCGTCCGTACGCTGCACGGTCAAGCTGGTGGGGCTGATCGGGGGCCGCTCGGCCGTCCCGCACGCCCGCGCGTGGGCCCGGGAGCATCCGGAACTGGGCCAGGATTTCATCGCCTCCTGGGACAACTTCCCGCTGGACCTGTACGCGTCCGAGGTCCTGGAGTCCTGTCGGCTCACCGGGGACTTCGTGACGCTCTCCCCCCACCACATGCGGTATCTGACCCGGCTGACGGACATCGACCAGCTTTTGGTGGCGGGTGACCTGTCGGAGGCGGAGTTCGTGACGGCCGTGGCGGCGCACCGGCTCACCAAGCTCGGGTTCGGCGACAACCGGCTGATCACCGACCTCGGCCTGCTGGCTTCCGTCGTGCCGGACCTGGAGTTCCTCCATTTCACGCGGTGCTCCGCCATCGAGGACTTCGGGCCCCTCGCGGACTACGCCCGGTTGGAGAGCTTCGCCCTCCGCCACTGCGGGATCTCCCGGCTCGACGCCTTGCCGCCCCTTCCGCACGCTCTCTTCCTGGGTATGGAGGAGAGCCGTCCCCTGACGCTGCGCGGGCTCGCGTCCTGGGAGCAGCTCACCTCGCTCGCCGTCTCCCGGCTCGCCTCGTTCGCCGATGCCGCCGCCGAGCTGCGGGAGCACGGGGGTGTTCTGGCACTCCGGCTCGCCGAGCCCCCGTCGGCCGCCGACTGCGCGACCCTGGCTCCGCTGCCCTCCGTCCGACGCCTCGTTCTCGACGCCACCCCTGCGGACGGTCAGGATCTGCCGCTCCTGCAGGGCCTCTTCCCGTCGCTCCGGGCGCTGGAGCTGAGTCCCGGAACCGGGTGCCCTGCGGGCAGCCTCGACGCGCTCCGCCGCAGCTGGCCGGAGCTGGAGGTCACGGTGGCCGCCGACGGACAAGGGGCTGCCCCGGACCGGCCGTGAAGCCGATTCCGGGGCACCCCCTCACACGCGCTCGGGCTCGCGCCCTACCTGCGCGTCACGCGTCCTTCGTCAGGTTCGGGCCGGCGCCGCCTGCCGCCTGCTCGATCGGGGGGACGTCGGGCAGAGCCGACTTCTCCTCGCCGCGGAAGGTGAACGTCTTGTCGTCGCCCTCGCCCTCGGTGCCCACGACCACGATGTGACCGGGACGCAGCTCACCGAAGAGGATCTTCTCGGAGAGGACGTCCTCGATCTGCCGCTGGATCGTCCGGCGCAGCGGCCGGGCGCCCATCACGGGGTCGTAGCCCTTCTTCGCGAGCAGCGTCTTGGCCTCGCCACTGAGCTCGATGCCCATGTCGCGGTCCTTGAGGCGCTCGTCGACCTTGGCGAGCATGAGGTCGACGATCTGGATGATGTCTTCCTCGGTCAGCTGGTGGAAGACCACCGTGTCGTCGACACGGTTGAGGAATTCCGGCCGGAAGTGCTGCTTGAGCTCTTCGTTGACCTTGACCTTCATGCGCTCGTAGTTGGTCTTGACGTCGCCCTGGGCGGCGAAGCCCAGGTTGAAGCCCTTGGAGATGTCCCGGGTCCCGAGGTTGGTCGTCATGATGATGACCGTGTTCTTGAAGTCCACGACCCGACCCTGGGAGTCGGTCAGGCGACCGTCCTCCAGAATCTGGAGCAGGGAATTGAAGATATCGGGGTGGGCCTTCTCGACCTCGTCGAAGAGGACGACGGAGAACGGCTTCCGGCGCACCTTCTCGGTGAGCTGGCCGCCCTCCTCGTAGCCCACGTAACCGGGGGGCGAACCGAAGAGGCGGGAAACCGTGTGCTTCTCGCTGAACTCCGACATGTCGAGGGAGATCAGCGCGTCCTCGTCGCCGAAGAGGAATTCGGCGAGCGTCTTGGACAGCTCCGTCTTACCGACACCGGACGGGCCGGCGAAGATGAACGAGCCACCGGGGCGCTTCGGGTCCTTCAGGCCGGCTCGCGTACGGCGGATCGCCTGCGAGAGGGCCTTGATGGCGTCCTTCTGGCCGATGACGCGCTTGTGGAGCTCGTCCTCCATGCGCAGCAGACGGGAGGACTCCTCCTCCGTCAGCTTGAAGACCGGGATACCGGTGGCGGTGGCCAGGACCTCGGCGATCAGCTCGCCGTCGACCTCGGCGACGACGTCCATGTCGCCGGCCTTCCACTCCTTCTCCCGCTTGGCCTTCGCCGCCAGCAGCTGCTTCTCCTTGTCACGGAGGGAGGCTGCCTTCTCGAAGTCCTGGGAGTCGATGGCCGACTCCTTGTCGCGGCGGACACCCGCGATCTTCTCGTCGAACTCGCGGAGGTCCGGCGGCGCGGTCATCCGGCGGATGCGCATCCGGGAACCGGCCTCGTCGATCAGGTCGATCGCCTTGTCCGGCAGGAAGCGGTCCGAGATGTACCGGTCGGCCAGGGTCGCGGCCTGGACGAGGGCCTCGTCCGTGATGGAGACCCGGTGGTGGGCCTCGTAACGGTCGCGCAGACCCTTCAGGATCTCGATGGTGTGCGGCAGCGACGGCTCCGCGACCTGGATGGGCTGGAAGCGGCGCTCGAGAGCGGCGTCCTTCTCCAGGTGCTTGCGGTACTCGTCGAGCGTGGTGGCACCGATGGTCTGGAGCTCACCGCGCGCCAGCATGGGCTTCAGGATCGAGGCCGCGTCGATGGCGCCCTCCGCGGCACCCGCACCGACCAGCGTGTGGAGCTCGTCGATGAACAGGATGATGTCGCCGCGGGTGCGGATCTCCTTGAGGACCTTCTTCAGGCGCTCCTCGAAGTCACCCCGGTACCGCGAACCGGCGACCAGGGCGCCGAGGTCCAGGGTGTAGAGGTGCTTGTCCTTGAGGGTCTCGGGCACCTCGCCCTTGACGATCGCCTGGGCCAGGCCCTCGACGACCGCCGTCTTGCCGACACCGGGCTCGCCGATGAGGACGGGGTTGTTCTTGGTCCGGCGGGACAGCACCTGCATGACCCGCTCGATCTCCTTCTCGCGCCCGATGACCGGGTCGAGCTTGGACTCACGAGCGGCCTGGGTGAGATTCCGGCCGAACTGGTCGAGCACCAGGGACGTGGAGGGCGTGCCCTCGGCGGGGCCGCCCGCGGCCGCCGTCTCCTTGCCGCCCGAGTATCCGGAAAGCAGCTGGATGACCTGCTGCCGGACCCGGTTCAGGTCGGCGCCCAGCTTCACGAGGACCTGGGCGGCGACGCCCTCGCCCTCGCGGATCAGGCCGAGCAGGATGTGCTCGGTGCCGATGTAGTTGTGGCCCAGCTGAAGGGCCTCGCGGAGCGACAGCTCCAGGACCTTCTTGGCTCGCGGGGTGAAGGGGATGTGCCCGGAAGGAGCCTGCTGCCCCTGCCCGATGATCTCCTCCACCTGCTGGCGGACCGCCTCGAGCGAAATCCCGAGGCTCTCCAGGGCCTTAGCGGCGACACCCTCACCCTCGTGGATCAGGCCCAGGAGGATGTGCTCGGTGCCGATGTAGTTGTGGTTGAGCATCCGGGCTTCTTCCTGAGCCAGGACGACAACCCGCCGCGCGCGGTCGGTGAACCTCTCGAACATCGTTAATCGCTCCTCAGAGCGGTCGGTCAGTGAGGGGTCGGTCCCCTCCCAGTCCTTCCGCATGCTAGTCCCGCAGGACGGGACAGCTCATTCCAACTGCCGACATCCGTCCGGATCACCCCGCGCCGGGCGGGGATTCTTACTGCCGAACAGCTGACAACTGCTCCAACCCGATGGTGCGAGACGATGTTCCCGCAGGCCAGGCAGATACCCCTTTCGCCAGTACGCCGATGGCGAACGTGAGACGCCTCGGCCAGCGTGTCGCCCCTTCCCACTAGGAAAGTCTTACCCGCAATCACTGACAGTCCATGCGGCGCGCCCCGGTTCCCTCCGCTACGGGCGAACATCCTTGCGCTGCTGAATGCTCCTGAGCGCCCCCTCGACGGGGACACGGAGTGATCGCGCACGGACTTTCCGTAACTCCGGAGGCGGTTGTGCGGTTCATCGGACATGACCCGTACCGTCCCGCAGCCCCGATCGTCGCCCGATGCAGCTCCGGGTTCCGCCGATGCCGCACTCGCCCGGCGGTACGCGCGGGAGCTGGGCTGGGCCGCCGACGGGCGCGATCCGCTGCGCCTGATCACCGGGGAGTCCTTCGATGTACTGGAGCTGCCCGCCGAGGCCGGTCACGCCGTGCTGCGGCGCGGTGTGCGCACCGGTCCGGTCCTGCTGTCCGGTACGCGGATGGGGCTGCTGGTCGCCGCGGGCGGCGCCGATGAGCTGCCGGGGCTGCTCGACTGGCTGGAGTGGGCTCCCCTCGCACCGGACCTGATCGCCGTCGGCGCGGGGGGCCGGGTCACAGCCCCGCCTCTCCCGGGCTCCGCGGGGGGCTCGACGGGGGCCGCCGTCTGGCTGCGGCCCCCAGAGCCGGGGCGTGGGCCCGGGCCGGCGCTCCCGGCCCTCGCAGGCTTCGGGAGCAGCGGTGGGGGTGCCCCCGATCTCGTACGCCTGGTGGACGCGGCGGCGACGGAATGCCATCGGGTCCGGTTGTCGCACGCCCGTTCCGGCGTGCCGGAAGAGGTGCTGGCAAGGGGTTCAGCAGATCAGCCGTTGGCCTTCTCGTAAGCCTCACGGATCTCGGCGGGAACACGGCCGCGGTCATTCACATTGTGGCCGTTCTCCCGGGCCCACCGGCGGATTTCCGCGGTGTCCTTGTTACCGCCGGCGGCGGCGCGGCCCTTGCCTCGGCCCGTGGCGGCACGGCCACCGGTGCGACGTCCACCCTTGGTGTAGGGCTCGAGAAGGCCGCGAAGCTTGTCCGCGTTGGCCGTGGTGAGGTCGATCTCGTACGTCTTGCCGTCGAGGGCGAACGTGACGGTCTCGTCAGCCTCGACACCGTCGAGGTCATCGACAAGAAGGACCTGAACCTTCTGTGCCACGGGATTTCCTTTCATCGAAAATGGAGTACGCGGAAAGGAAACCGCTTTTCCCGGGAAAACACAAACCCTCGTGAGAGGTTCAGCAGCCCGGGAAGACGGGAAACATGCGCGATTCGGACATAGGGAGGCAGGTCCTTCTGCAGATCACAGGTGCAGAAGCATCCGGCTGTTGCCCAA
The DNA here is from genome assembly GCF_000261345.2 of Streptomyces globisporus C-1027. Lineage (NCBI taxonomy): Bacteria > Bacillati > Actinomycetota > Actinomycetes > Kitasatosporales > Streptomycetaceae > Streptomyces > Streptomyces globisporus. The sequence goes on from NZ_CP013738.1 coordinate 3,493,725, forward strand.
GGTGTTCGGCTTCACTCGTTCGAGACCGAGGAACTCCGCGACACCCTCGTCGTAGGAACGCAGCAGCTCACTGTAGACATCGGTGTCGACGGGCGTCTCTCCGATCTCGACGAAGCCGTGCTTGGCGAAGAAGTCCACTTCGAAGGTGAGACAGAAAACCCTGCGGACGCCGAGCCATCGCGCGGTCTGCAAGAGCTTCTCCAGCACGTGATGCCCGACTCCGGCGCCCTTCATGCGGGGGTCGACCGCAAGGGTCCGCACTTCCGCCAGGTCTTCCCACATGACATGAAGTGCGCCGCAGCCGATGACGGTCGCGTCCTCGTCGCGTTCCGCCACCCAGAACTCCTGGATGTCCTCGTAAAGGGTGACGGTCGCTTTGTCGAGCAGGATGCCCCCGGACACGTACCCGTCGAGGAGTCGTCGAACCGCCCCGACATCACTCGTCCTGGCCCGTCGGACGGTGATGGCGGGCTTATTTACCGACGGGTCGGTATGGAGTTCGGTATCGGGATCGCTTTGCGGCTGCTCTGAGGACATGCCCCGACGCTATCGCCCGCTCTCCGGCGTCGCGTCATCGGTCGGTACGTCATCTCGGGAGGCGCCGGCGGTCGGTTCCGCGGGGCTGCCCGGGATGGTTTCGGCAGCCGGGCCGGGGGCGGTTTCCGCGGGATTGGGGGAAACCATACGAACGGCGTCCTGCAGTGCTTCGCGCTGCCCGGCGGACATCATCCCGAAGAACGCGACAAGCGCTGCGGCGGGGTTGTCGCTCTGTGACCAGGCTTCGTTCATCAGTGCGGCCGAGTAGGCGGCCCTGGTGGAGACGGCCGTATATCGATAGGCGCGGCCGTCGACTTCCCTGCGGACCCAGCCCTTCTGATGGAGATTGTCCATTACCGTCATCACGGTCGTGTACGCGATGGACCGTTCCTGCTGAAGGTCCTCAAGGACTTCCCGCACGGTGACCGGTCGGTTCCATTGCCAGACGCGCGTCATCACGGCGTCTTCGAGGTCTCCCAATTGACGGGGCACGCGATCACTTTAGTGGCAGATGTCCCGAATGGTCTGCTCTTTGCGCAGCAAAAAGCGCACGGCTCTCGACGAGTCGTGCGCCAGGGCCTGTCGCGCGCCGGGAAGACGCGGGGCGGGCGGGGCCCGCTCCTGCGGTCAGACATTCTCCGGACGAGCGGTCTGCTTTGCGGATTCCGCGCGGGCGATCGCCGCGTCCACGGCGTCGTCCTCCTTGGTCTTGTTCGGACCGCCCTGGCTCTTGACGATGATCACGATCAGGGAGACGAAGAAGACGGCCATCACCACGGGGGGCACGAGCGCGGATACGTAGTCCATGCCGTCCAGAGTAGCGAGCCCGGAACGGCCCGACGCGGCGACCTCCCGGTGGAGGCCGCCGCGTCGGGGAGCGCCGGAGGGTCAGCCGGCCGCCCGCTCCTCGGACGGGGGCGGTGCGGGCCGTCGGCGCGGCGGGAAGACCTCGGAGGGCTTGGGCATGGGGCGCTCGCCCGGCTTCTGCGGCTTGCCCGGCGCGGCCGGGGTCCCGGGCCGTTCCGGTTCCCGGGTGGCGGCGCGGCCGCCGGGCAGGGCGAGCAGCCGGCTGCGGGGGCCGGGGGCCGCGGCGCCGGAGGAGCGGCCGGCGAGCCGGGCCCGTACGGAGCGCTCGGCGAGCACCTGGCAGCGCTCCAGGAGGGCCGCCGCGAGCGGTCCGCCGCGCAGGGCCCGCAGGGCGGCCAGATCGTCCGGGCGGGGGTCGTAGCCGGCCGCCAGGGCGTCCTGGAGCAGCTCCAGATAGCCGGTGGCGGAGCCGGGGAGGGCGTTGCGGTAGCGGGCGAGGTCGGCGAGGAGGAACGCTCGCAGCCGACCCGCCTCGCCGACCGCCTCGTCCACGGAGCCCGCGAGCCGCAGGCAGTCCTGGACGTCCTCGTCGGACAGGGGCATGGGGTGGAGGGCGATGGCGAGGGCACGTCGGAGCACCCGCAGCTCGTCCGCGCTGAACGCCATGCCGCCTCGTGAACCGTAGGGCGTGGGCATGACGCGACAATACGTGCTAAATGGACAAAATCCGTTTAACTGGTCGTCGGTGGCGCGGCGCGGCCGAACGGGCCGGCGGCTGCGGCCCCGGCCGTTCCCGCAGGTACGCCGGGGTCCTGTGCGGCCGCCCCTACGAGCGGGACACGTTCCGCTCGTAGACCAGGCGCAGCCCGATGAGCGTCAGCCACGGCTCGTGCTCGTCGATGACCGAGGACTCCCCCAACACCATCGGAGCAAGGCCGCCCGTCGCGATGACGGTGACGTCGTCCGGGTCGGCGGCCAGCTCCTTCTTCATCCGGGCCACCACCCCGTCGACCTGGCCCGCGAAGCCGTAGATGATGCCGGACTGCATGGCCTCGACGGTGTTCTTGCCGATCACGCTGCGCGGCCTGGCCAGCTCGATCTTGCGGAGCTGGGCGCCCCGGACGCCGAGCGCCTCGACCGAGATCTCGATGCCGGGGGCGATGACCCCGCCCGCGTACTCGCCGCGCGGGGAGACCGCGTCGAAGGTGGTGGCGGTGCCGAAGTCGACGACGATCGCCGGGCCCCCGTACAGCTCGACGGCGGCGACCGCGTTGATGATGCGGTCGGCGCCGACCTCCTTGGGGTTGTCCATCAGGATCGGCACGCCCGTCTTGACCCCGGGCTCGACCAGTACGGCGGGGACGTCGCCGTAGTAGCGGCGGGTGACCTCGCGCAGCTCGTGCAGGACCGAGGGGACGGTGGCGCAGATCGCGATGCCCTCGATGCCGTCGCCCAGCTCCATGCCGAGCAGCGGGTGCATGCCCATCAGGCCCTGGAGCAGAACGGCCAGCTCGTCAGCGGTGCGGCGGGGGTCGGTGGAGATCCGCCAGTGTTCGACGACGTCCTCGCCGTCGAAGAGGCCGAGGACCGTGTGCGTGTTGCCGACGTCGATGGTGAGCAGCATCAGGCGTCGTCCCCGGCGGAGGGGGACGCGTCCGCGTCGCGGAAGTCCAGGCCGATGTCGAGGATCGGCGAGGAGTGGGTGAGCGCGCCGACCGCGAGATAGTCGACGCCCGCGTCGGCGTAGGCGCGGGCCGAGTCGAGGGTGAGGCGGCCCGAGGACTCCAGGATCGCCCGGCCGCCGACCAGGGCGACCGCCTCGGCGGTCTCGGCCGGGGTGAAGTTGTCCAGCAGGATCAGGTCGACGCCCGCGTCCAGTACCTCGCGGACCTGGTCCATCGTGTCGACCTCGACCTCGATGGGCAGCTCGGGGAACTCGGCGCGCACGCGCTTGAACGCCTCCGCGACGCCGCCCGCGGCGATCACGTGGTTGTCCTTGACCAGGGCCGCGTCGGAGAGCGACATCCGGTGGTTGACGCCGCCGCCGCAGCGCACCGCGTACTTCTCCAGCGCGCGCAGGCCCGCCGTCGTCTTGCGGGTGTCGCGGACCTTGGCCCTGGAGCCCTCCAGCACGTCCGCCCAGGCGCGGGTGGCGGTCGCGATGCCGGAGAGGCGGCAGAGCAGGTTCAGGGCGCTGCGCTCACCGGTCAGCAGATCCCGGGTGCGGGTGGTGACGGTCAGCAGCTTCTGGCCGGGGGCGATCCGGTCGCCGTCCTCGACGTGCCGCTCGACCTCGAACTCCTCGGTGCAGACGATCGACAGGACCGCCTCGGCGACCCGGAGCCCGGCGACCACACCGGCCTCGCGGGCGGTGAAGTCACCGGTGATCACGGCGTCCTCGGGGACGGTCGCCACGGTCGTGACGTCCACCCCGCCGTCGAGGTCCTCCTCGATCGCCACGTGCGCGACGTCCTCGACCTGGACGGGGTCGAGCCCCGCCTCGGCCAGCAGCAGGGCGAGCGCGGGGTCGAGGCCGCACTCCAGGGCTTCGGGGTCGAATCCATCGTCACCGCCGCAGCCGCAACCGTCGCCGCAGCCGCCTCCCGCGGGGGCGGACGATACGGGCGCGCCGACGCTGATCAGCGGTACGTCCACGGGAGTGGGGCGCGGATTCTCTTCGGGCGTGCTCACGGTGTCGGCTCCTCGGGGGCGTGGCGGGTGGTGCGGGTGCGGCTGGTGCTTCGGGTGGTGCCGGTGGTGCGTGTGGCGGTGCGGGTGCTGCTCCGCGTGGTGCACGGCGGAGCGGCTGCTTCCAGCAGTCTGCTCAATCCGACGGGCGTACGGGCGGGAACGCGGCGGTCTCCGTGCGGTGGACGACCGGGGTGCGGTCCGGTCCGATGCGGACGACCAGGTGGCGGCGGCCGTGGGCGTCGTCGCGGTCGGGCCGGTCCTCGCGCCAGTGGCAGCCGCGCGTCTCCTCGCGTTCCCGGGCGGCGGCGACCAGGACCCGGGAGACCAGGAGCAGGTTGGTGACCTCCCAGGCGTCGACCCCGGGGACGACCGCCTTGGCTCCGTCCGCCTCGGCGTCGGCGGCGGCCTCGCGGTGGAGGGCCTCCAGCCCCTCGGCCGCGGTGGCCAGGGAGTCGGCGGAGCGCAGGACTCCGGCGCCCCGGGTCGTCGTGCGCTGGATCGCCGTACGGGCCTCGGGGGCCAGCAGCGGGACGGGGGCGTCACCGGGGGCGTCCGCCGGTTCCGTGCGGGGCGGGCGGACCTCGGCGATGTCGGCGGCGATGCGCTCGGCGAAGACCAGGCCCTCGAGCAGGGAGTTGGACGCGAGCCGGTTGGCCCCGTGCACTCCGGTGCAGGCGACCTCGCCGCAGGCGTACAGGCCGGGGACGGTGGTGCGGCCTCGCAGGTCGGTGCGGACGCCGCCGGAGGCGTAGTGCGCGGCCGGGGAGACCGGGATCGGCTCGGTCACCGGGTCGATCCCGTGGGACCGGCAGGCGGCCAGGATGGTCGGGAAGCGCTGCTCCCACATGGCCGTCCCGAAGTGCCGGGCGTCCAGATACATGTGCTCGGTGCCCTTCTCGTGCATCCGGCGCGTGATGCCCTTGGCGACGATGTCGCGCGGCGCGAGCTCCGCCAGCTCGTGCTGTCCGAGCATGAAGCGGACGCCGTCGGCGTCGACGAGATGCGCGCCCTCGCCCCGAACGGCTTCGGAGACCAGCGGCTGCTGGCCCTCGGAGTCCGCGCCGAGGAAGAGGACCGTGGGGTGGAACTGGACGAACTCCAGGTCGGAGACCTCCGCCCCGGCCCGCAGCGCGAGCGCGACCCCGTCGCCGGTGGAGACGGAGGGGTTGGTGGTGGCGGAGAAGACCTGGCCCATGCCGCCGGTGGCGAGGACCACGGAGGGGGCCCGGACCGCGCCGACGCCGTCGTGCTGCCCCTCGCCCATGACGTGCAGCGAGACGCCCGCCGTACGGCCTTCGGCATCCGTGAGCAGGTCCAGGACGAGCGCGTTCTCGATGGTGTGCAGGGCGGCCTCGCGGACCGCCCCGACCAGGGCGCGGGAGATCTCCGCGCCCGTCGCGTCGCCGCCGGCGTGGGCGATGCGGCGGCGGTGGTGGCCGCCCTCGCGGGTGAGCGCGATGTCGCCGCTGTCGGTGGTGTCGAAGTGGGCACCGGTGGTGATCAGCCGGCGTACGGCGTCGGGGCCCTCGGTGACCAGGGTGCGCACGGCCTCCTCGTCGCAGAGGCCCGCGCCCGCGACGAGGGTGTCGTCGAGGTGCTGCTCGGGGGTGTCGCCCTCGCCGAGGGCCGCGGCGATGCCGCCCTGGGCCCAGCGGGTCGAGCCGTCGTCGAGGCGGGCCTTGGTGACGACGACGGTGTCCAGGCCGGCGGCGGCGCAGCGCAGGGCGGCGGTGAGCCCGGCGACGCCGGAACCGACCACCACGACGTCCGCGTCGATGGCCCAGCCGGGGGCGGGGGCGGTCAGCCGTATTCCGGTCACGTCAGGGCTCCGAAGGTGAGGGGGATGTTGTCGATGAGGCGGGTGCTCCCGACCCGGGCCGCGACGGCGAGGATCGCCTCCCCGCTCTCGCGGTCGTCCGGGATCTCGGTGAAGTCCGCCGGGTCCACCAGGGCCAGGTAGTCCAGGACGAGCGGAACCCGGTTCCGGGCGGCGGCCTCGTCCAGGACCGTCCGGGCGGCGGCACGGACGGCGGCGGGCGCCCCGTTGGGCCGGGCCAGCGCCACGGCCTGGGCGTCGGCGGCGGCCCGGGCCTCGCCGAGCCTGTTGAGCCCGGCGGCCCGGTCACCCCCGGGCGCGGTGGCCTTGGCCCGCTCGTGCAGGGCCTGCTGGGCGGCGAGCCGGTCCTGGGCCGCGAACAGGGCGCGGGGCAGGGCGAGGGCGGTGTGCCGCTCCGGCGGGGAGAGGAAACGGTTGCGGCTGGAGAGCGCGAGGCCGTCCGCGTCCCGGACGGTGGGGACGCCGGTGATCCGGACGCCGAAATTCAGGTCCCGGACCATACGGCGGATCAGGGCGAGCTGCTGGGCGTCCTTCTGCCCGTAGAACGCCTCGTCGGGGCGGGTGAGGTGGAGGAGCTTGGCGACGACGGTGAGCATCCCGTCGAAGTGGCCGGGGCGGGACGCGCCTTCGAGGCGCTCGCCCATGGGGCCCGCGGTGATCCTGACCTGGGGTTCGCCGCCCGGGTAGACCTCGTCGACGCCGGGGGCGAAGACCGCGTCGGCGCCCGCGGCGGCGGCGGTCTCCAGGTCGGCGTCCAGGGTGCGCGGATAGCGGTCCAGGTCGGCGGCCTCGCCGAACTGGAGCGGGTTCACGAAGACCGTGACGACGACCTGCCCGTCGGGGCCTGCGGCGTCGCGGGCCGCGCGGATCAGGGTGGCGTGGCCGTCGTGCAGCGCGCCCATCGTCATGACGACGGCCCGCTCGGCCCCGGCGGGGCGGGGCAGCGCGTCCAGCTCGGCGGCGGTGCGCAGGAGGGTGGTCCGCAGCGTGCGCGTCATCGGGTCTCCCCCGGTCCGGGGCCGCCGGGGCGGCGCTCCTGGTCGGCCAGGACGACGAGGAGGTCCTCGGCCAGCTCGGCCTTGAGCAGGCCGTGGGCGAGCGCCCGGTCGGCCGTGGTGCGGGCCATCGCGACATATCCGGCCACGGCCTGTGGAGCGTGGGTGCGCAGCTCACCGATGTGGGCGGCGACCGTGCCCGCGTCCCCGCGGGCGACCGGGCCGGTCAGCGCGGCGTCGCCGGAGCGCAGGGCGTTGTCCAGGGCTGCGCCGAGCAGCGGGCCGAGCATCCGGTCGGGGGCGGCGACCCCGGCCTTGGACAGCAGCTCCATCGACTGGGCGACCAGGGTGACCAGGTGGTTCGCGCCCAGGGCGAGGGCCGCGTGGTAGAGCGGGCGCGCCTCCTCGGCGATCCACTCGGGCTCGCCGCCCATCTCGATGACGAGCGCCTCCGCCGCGAGCCGCAGCTCATCGGGGGCGGTGACGCCGAAGGAGCAGCCCGCGAGCCGCTGGACGTCGACGGCGGTGCCGGTGAACGTCATCGCGGGGTGCAGCGCGAGCGGCAGTGCCCCGGCCCGCAGCGCGGGGTCCAGCACCCGGGTCCCGTACCGCCCGGAGGTGTGGACGAGGAGCTGGCCCGGCCGTACGGCGCCGGTCTCGACGAGGCCCTCGACCAGCGTGGGCAGCACGTCGTCGGGGACGGTCAGGAGCACCAGCTCGGCGCGGGCCAGCACCTCGGCGGGCTCCACCAGGGGCACGTCGGGGAGCAGCGCCGCGGCGCGGCGGCGGGAGGCGTCGGAGACACCGGACACGGCGACCGGGCGGTGCCCGGCGAGCTGGAGCGAGGCGGCGAGGGCGGGTCCGACCCGGCCCGCGCCGACGACGCCGACCGTGAGACGGGCGGGGCGGTCCCTCGCGTCGAGGGGTTCCTTCGAAACTGATGCGTTCACGCGGCGATGGCCTTCCGTTCCAGTCCGCGGGGGGTACCGGACGACTTCTCTGCATGCTACGCCAGCGTTTCGGGGAAGCCCCGCCCCTGCCCACAGCCTGTGGATAACTTTCCGGGCGGGACGGGACGCGGGACGGAAGACCGCGAGCGCGCCGCCTGAGGTCCGGGTGATGATCGTCCCATGGCGACCATGGATGAGCAGGAGCAGCGGCGGCGCAGGCTGACCGCGTGGCGGGGTGCGCGGCGGGTGCTGGCCCGGGTGGGCGCGGACGGCACGCTGGGCGAACGGCTGGCGGCGCTGGCCGCCGGCGCCCCGTCCGTACACGATCCGGACGACTGGACCGATGTGTACGGCGGCGGGGTCGTCGCCGATCTGGAGCGGCGGACGGCCCGGCTGCTGGGGATGGAGGCGGCGGCCTTCTTCCCGACCGGGACGATGGCCCAGCAGGTCGCGCTGCGGTGCTGGGCGGAGCGTACGGGCAACGCGACGGTGGCGCTGCATCCGCTGTCCCACCCGGAGGTGCACGAGGGCGGGGCGCTGGGGGTGGTGAGCGGGCTGCGCACGGTGCATCCCACGGCGGAGCCGAGGCTGCCGGACGCCGAGGAGGTCCGGGAGTTCCCCGAGCCGTTCGGCACGCTGATGCTGGAGCTGCCGTTGCGGGACGCCGGGTTCGTCCTGCCGTCCTGGGAGGAGCTGACGGCGGTGGTCGACGCGGCCCGGGAGCGGGACGCGGTCGTCCACTTCGACGGGGCGCGGCTGTGGGAGTGCGGTCCGCACTTCGGGCGGGAGCTGTCGGAGATCGCGGGGCTTGCGGACAGCGTGTACGTGTCCTTCTACAAGTCGCTGGACGGGCTGTCGGGGGCGGTGCTGGCGGGGCCTTCGACGCTGGTGGAGGAGGCGCGGGCATGGCGTCACCGGTACGGGGGTCAGCTCTTCCAGCAGTTCCCGGCGGCGCTGTCCGCGCTGGTCGGTCTGGAGCGGGAGCTGCCGCGTCTGCCGTCGTACGTGGCCCACGCGAAGGTGGTGGCCGGGGCGCTGGCGGAGGGGTTCGCGGCGGCGGGGGTGCCGTGGTTCCGGGTTCATCCGGAGCCGCCGCACACGCATCAGTTCCAGGTCTGGCTGCCGTACGGGACGGAGGTGCTGGACGAGGCGTCGGTGCGACAGGCGGAGGGGACGGGCGTGGCCCTCTTCCGGCGCTGGTTCGCGGGGACGGGCGGGACGGGGCTGCCGCCGGGTGTCTCGTTCACCGAGGTGACGGTGGGGGGTGCGGGGCTGGAGTGGTCGGCGGGGGATGTGCGGGATGCGGTGGTGGGGTTCGTGGGGGTTGTGCGGGGGCTCTCCTAGAGCCGGGGGCTCGCGGAGAGCCGTGCTTCCCGGGGGCCCGTCGAGTGCCGGCCCCTGGGCCCCGGGGTTCCGTCCTCAAGCGCCGGACGGGCTGGAAATGTCCGGGCCCCCGTCCAGTGGCCCGGAACCCGGGCCCGGGGTTGCGTCCTCAAACGCCGGACAGGCTGGGCTGGGCTCGGCAGTCCGTCCTCAAACGCCGGACGGGCTGGGTGGGGCTCGGCAATGCGTCCTCAAGCGCCGGACGGGCCGGGTGGGGCGGACGACGGGCTGGAGTGGTCACGCGGGCCGCGAGTAGGCGGGTGCCTCAGCCAGTGTCTGTACAGGTCGCGCAGGACCGCGCGGTCGTGGCGGCCCGGGGGCGGCGGGGCCGGCTCCGAGAGCTGGGCCGCCCGGTAGGTGTCGAGCATGTGCTGCTGGATGGCGTCCATGCCTTCAGCCTGCGCAGCTCCCGGCAGACCCGCGCGTTGATTGACGGGCCCTGTCAATCGAAACGTCGGCCGTCTCGCGTACCCCCACTATGGAGGGGTGAGCGTGCACATAGACATCGCGGGACTGCCCGCCGACCGCGTCGTATTCGCGACTTCCCCCCTGGCCGAGCTGGGTCTCGCCCTGCACGCTCTCTCCGAGCCCGGGCACCACCCGGGGCTGCACGGCTGGACCACCGCGACCGCGGCGGCCCTGGAGCCCGACCTCGCGGACCGGCTGCTGGAGGCGGAGTTCCTCTGGCGCAACACCTTCGCCGACATCTTCCTGCCGTTCTCCGGCATCCGCGGCGGCGACGGCAGGACCGGGGCGACGCTCGCGGAGGACCTGGACATCCTGGACCGGCTCGACGACGAGCGGTTCGTCGCCGCGGCCACGGAGTTCACCTGCTCCAGCCTGTACGGAAGCGACGCCCCGTCCCCGCTGACGGACCCGGTCATGCGGGCCCGGGCCCTGGACATGGCGACGGCACGCGGCCCGCGCCAGGTGGAGTTCACCAAGCGGCTGCTGGCCGACCCCGTCTCCGTACGCGGATGGATCAGGCGGCTCCTGGAGGACTGCGACCAGGCGTTCTTCGCCGACACCTGGCGGCGGGTCTCCGTCCAGCTGGTCGCCGACGCCCGGCACAAGACGGAGCTGCTGCGCCGCAAGGGGCTGGCCGAAGCGGTCGGGGCGGTCTCCTCGGCCGTGACCCTGGACGAGGAGAGGGAGCGGATCAGCGTCGACAAGCTGACCGAGGGCCGGACCACCGCCGTCGCCCCGGAGGTCGGCCTCGGGATCACCCTCGTCCCCACCAGCTTCGGCTGGCCGCATCTGACCGTGCTGCACGCCCACCACTGGCGCCCGGTGATCCACTACCCGGTCCGGCTGCCCGACCTGCCGACGCCCGCCTCCGTGGAGCAGCTTCAGCGCCGGATGGAGGCCCTGGCCCACCCGATGCGGATGCGGCTGTGCCGCAACCTCGCCCGCTCCCCGTACACCACCGGCGAACTGGCCGAATCGCACAGCATCACCGCGCCCGAGGTCTCCCGCCACCTCTCCGTGCTCAAGAAGGCGGGCCTGGTCACCACGCGCCGCCGGGGCCGCTATGTCCTGCACCAGCTGGACCTGACGGTCGTCGCCCGGCTCGGCAGCGACTTCCTGGAGGGCGTCCTGCGCTGAGCCTCGGCCCGCGCCGCCGCCGGTTCCTCAGCCCGCGCCGCCGCCGGCCCGGACCAGGCCGGTCTCGTAGGCGAGGACGACGACCTGGACCCGGTCGCGGAGGTTCAGCTTGGTGAGGATGCGCCCGACGTGCGTCTTGACCGTCGCCTCGGAGAGCACCAGCCGGGCCGCGATCTCCCCGTTGGAGAGGCCCTGGGCGACCAGGAGCATGACTTCCCGTTCGCGTTCCGTGAGCTTGCCGACGTGCTTGTTCTTCGGCTCCTTCTCACCGCTGGGCAGCATCGGCGAGAAGCGGTCGAGCAGCCGGCGGGTGGTGGACGGGGCGACGACCGCGTCGCCGCTGTGCACCGAACGGATCGCGGCGAGCAGCTCGGCGGGCGGCACGTCCTTGAGCATGAAGCCGCTGGCCCCCGCCTTCAGCCCGGAGAAGGCGTACTCGTCGAGGTCGAAGGTGGTCAGGATGAGCACCTTCGGCGGGTCCTGCTGCGCGCAGATCCGGCGGGTCGCCTCGACGCCGTCCAGCCGGGGCATGCGGACGTCCATCAGGACCACGTCGACGGCGGTGGACCGCAGCATCTCGATCGCCTCCGCCCCGTCCCCGGCCTCGGCGACGACCTCCATGTCGGGCTGGGCGGCGAGCACCATCCGGAAACCGGTCCGCAGCAGCACCTGGTCGTCGACGAGCATCACGCGGATGGCCATGGTCATGAGGATCGCGTCCTGTCCTGGGGGTCGGTTCCCGGGGGTCGGTTCCTGGGGAACGGTCGTGGTCGGAGTGGCCGAGGAGGGCGTGGCCCGGTCAGTCCGGGGGTTTCAGCGGCAGCAGGGCGCTGATCCGGAATCCGCCGCCGGGCCGGGGCCCCGCGTCCAGGGTCCCGCCGACCATGCCGACCCGCTCCCGCATCCCGATCATCCCGTGCCCGGCGCCGTCCGCGCCGCCGTCCTCGTACAGCTCGTGCGCCGCGCCCCGGCCGTCGTCCTCGATCAGCAGCCCGAGGCCGTCGTCGAAGTAGACCAGCCGGACGCTGGCCCCGGCGTCGGGCCCGCCGTGCTTGCGGGTGTTCGTCAGGGCTTCCTGCACCACCCGGTACGCGGTCAGCTCCACGCCGCTGGGCAGCGGGCGCGGGGTGCCCTCGACCTTGAAGTCGACCTCCAGGCCGGTCTGCCGCACCTGCGCGACCAGGTCCTCGATCTGTTCGACGTCGGGCTGGGGGACGTACTCCCCGCTCTCCGGGGCGTCACCGGTCCGCAGCACCCCGAGCAGCCGCCGCATCTCCGCGAGCGCCTGCCGGCCGGTGCCGGAGATGGTCTCCAGGGCCTGCTTGGCCTGGTCGGGGGCCGCGTCCATGACATAGGCGGCACCGTCGGCCTGGACGACCATCACGGACACGTTGTGCGCGACGACGTCGTGCAGCTCCCGGGCGATCCGGGCCCGCTCGGCGGCGACCGCGACCTTGGACTGCGCCTCGCGTTCCCGCTCCAGGCGGGCGGCACGCTCCTCCAGCTGGTCGAAATAGGCGCGCCGGGTCCGCAGCGAGTCCCCGAGCACCCAGGCCAGCACGAACGGCACGGTCATGATGACCGTCACGAAGATCACCTGGGCCCAGGAGCCGCCGGGCTCGGCCTCCCACCGCAGCTGGGACAGGGCCGCCGCACTCAGACTGCCGATCAGGGCGAGCCGGGACGCCCAGCGCTCCCCGACCGTGGCCACCGTGTAGGTGATCACCAGCATCGCGAAGTTCCCGACGCCCGGCCGGACGTTGAACACCAGCTGGACGACGCCCACCAGGATGGCGAGCAGCAGCATCTTCTCGGGGGCCCTGCGGCGCAGCGCCACGACGGTGGAGAACCCCAGCGCGACCGGGACCGCGACGATCTCCTCGCGCCCGGCGTCGTACATGCCCGAGACCATCGACATGCCGGAGAGCCCGAGGAGGAAGACGGCCCAGAAGACGTCGACGCCCGTCGGGTGTCTGCGGATGAAGTCGTAGAGGCGCTGCACGTGACTAAGCGTAGGGACAGGCGATAGGTGCCCGGGTCAACCGGAGGGTCGATCCGGGTCCTGGGACCGTACTCCCCAAGGTGGAGACTTGCCTACGTGACGGACGAGTGGCGCGGTTGGCGGGAGGCGGCTCAGGCCGCTCTGTACGGGGATGAGGGCTTTTACCGCAGCCCGGTGCGGAGCCCGGAGGGGCCCGCGGGCCACTTCCGTACCTCGGTGCACGCCTCCCCCCTCTTCGCGACGGCGGTGGCCCGTCTGTTGACCGGAATCGCGTGGGAGCTGGACACCGGCACGGTCGCCCTGGTCGACGTGGGGGCGGGGCGCGGTGAGCTGTTGACCGGAGTGCTGGCCGCACTGCCGGAGGGACTGGAGGTGGTCCCGTACGCCGTCGAGGTCGCCGCCCGGCCGCCGGGCCTGGATCCCCGGATCGAGTGGTGCGCCGAACCGCCCGCCGGGGTCGCCGGGCTGCTGTTCGCCAACGAGTGGCTGGACAACGTTCCGGTGGAGGTGGCGGAGGCGGACGCGGAGGGAGTCCCCCGGTACGTACGGGTGCGCGCCTCGGACGGTGCGGAGCGGCTCGGCTCCGCGGTGACCGGGGCGGACGCCGCGTGGCTGGAGCGCTGGTGGCCGCTGTCCGCGCCGGGCGAGCGGGCGGAGATCGGCCGCCCCCGGGACACGGCCTGGGCCCGGGCTGTGGGCTCCCTGACGGCCGGTCTCGCGGTGGCGGTGGACTACCCGCATGTACGGGGCGCCCGCCCGCCCTTCGGGACGCTGACCGGCTTCCGGGGCGGGCGCGAGGTCCGCCCGGTGCCGGACGGCTCCTGCGATCTGACCGCGCATGTGGCGCTGGACGCCTGTGCGGCGGCGGTCACGGAGGCGGGGATCGGCGCGAGCACCGAGCTGACCGACCAGCGGGCGGCGCTGCGCCGCCTCGGTGTCGGCGGCGACCGGCCGCCGCTGAGCCTGGCGACCACCGATCCGGCGGGATACGTGCGGGCGCTGGCGGCGGCGGGCGAGGCGGCGGAGCTGACCGCGCGCGGCGGCCTCGGCGACTTCGGCTGGCTGCTGCACCGGGTGGGGCTGCCGGAACCCGGGTGACCGCCCTCGTACGGCGGCCGCAGGGAATACTGTCCCGCATGACGGAGACGACGATCGGCATCGGCGGAGCGGCGGAGAGCACCGACATGGTGCTCAACATCGGTCCCCAGCACCCCTCGACGCACGGGGTCCTCCGGCTGCGGATCGTGCTGGACGGCGAGCGCGTCCAGCACGCGGAGCCGGTCATCGGCTATATGCACCGGGGCGCGGAGAAGCTCTTCGAGGCCCGCGACTACCGGCAGATCGTCATGCTGGCCAACCGTCACGACTGGCTGTCCGCCTTCTCGAACGAGCTGGGCGTCGTGATGGCCGTCGAGCGGATGCTCGGCATGGAGGTCCCCGAGCGCGCGGTGTGGACGCGGACACTCCTCGCCGAGCTGAACCGGGTCCTCAACCACCTGATGTTCCTCGGCTCCTACCCCCTCGAACTCGGCGGCATCACCCCGGTCTTCCACGCCTTCCGGGAGCGCGAGGAGCTCCAGGCGGTGATGGAGGAGGTCTCCGGCGGGCGGATGCACTACATGTTCAACCGGGTCGGGGGCCTCAAGGAGGACATCCCGGCGGGCTGGACCGGCCGGGTCCGGGACGCCGTCGCCTCCGTCCGTTCCCGCATGGACGTGTACGAGAACCTCGTCCTCGGCAATGAGATCTTCCGGGGCCGTACGCGCGACGTGGGTGTGCTGTCCGCCGAGGCGGTGCACGCGTACGGGGTGTCCGGGCCGATCGCCCGCGCCTCGGGCGTCGACTTCGACCTGCGGCGCGACGAGCCGTATCTCGCGTACGGGGAGCTCCAGGACACCCTGAAGGTGGTCACCCGGACCGAGGCCGACTGTCTGGCCCGCTTCGAGTGCCTGCTGGAGCAGACCCTCAACTCCCTGGACCTGGCGGACGCCTGCCTGGACCGGATGGCCCACCTGGAGCCGGGGCCGATCAACCAGCGGCTGCCCAAGGTGCTCAAGGCGCCCGAGGGCCACACCTACGCCTGGACGGAGAACCCGCTCGGCGTCAACGGCTACTACCTGGTGTCCAAGGGCGAGAAGACGCCCTACCGGCTGAAGCTGCGCTCCGCCTCGTTCAACAACATCCAGGCGCTGACCGAGCTGCTGCCGGGCACCCTGGTCGCCGACATGGTGGCGATCCTGGGCTCGCTGTTCTTCGTCGTCGGCGACATCGACAAGTAGCGGGCGGGGCCGGGCGGGCCTGTCTCAGCCCTGCTTCAGGAGACCGCGCCGCGCAGTTGCGCCACGTCGATCTGCTCGGTCTCGTCGTGCGCGGTGAGGTCGATGACCTTGCCGACGGCCCGGTTGTCCACGGCCCCGGTGCGGTGGGCGGCGAGCGCCTCCTCGCCGACGACGTCCGCGAGGTCCTCGTTCTGCACGGACTCGATCGCGGCGTTCGCCTTCCGGGCGTTCTGGGTGCCGAAGAAGTCGAAGTTCCCCTGGGGGGCCAGCTGGCGGCGGGCCGCGTACGGGACGACGGCCGAGGCGGCCGCGATCGCGCGCGCCGCCCGCACCGGCTCCATGGAGGCCGGGCCGGTGTTCTGTGTGCTCGCGGTGTTCTGCGTGTCCGTGGCCGGGGCGGGCGGGGTGGTCGAGGGGCGGCCGTCCTGGTGGTCCCGGTGCTCGCCCGCCCCGGTGGCCGCCGCGTGCTTCCCCTCCGGGCTCTCCGCCTCCGCATCCCGGTGCCGCTCGGTGACGGCGAGCTGGCGCTGCCGGACCGCCTCCACCGTGCGGCGGGTCTCCTGGAGCGCCGCGTTCCGCGTGAGGTTCATCAGGGCCTCGTCCGCGCGCCGGTACGACTCGGGGGTCGGCGTGGACCGCGCGGGCAGCAGCTCCTTGGGGGCCGCGGCCTCGATGGCGAGCTGCCTGCGGCCCTCCAGCGCGCTGGCCCGCTCGGTCTCGGCGTTGGCGTAACGGCGGAGCAGTCCGGCGTGCTCCCCGCGCAGCCCCGCGAGCTCCACACGCTTGCGCCGGAGCTTGGTCTCCAGACGGGTGCGCAGCTCGCGCGACTCCTCCAGATCCTGCTCCAGCTCGGCTATCCGCTCCTCGGCCCGCCATTCGTCACTGGCGCGGGCCCGGGTCAGCTCGGCGACCCGCAGTCCGGCGGCCCGGTCCCAGCTGCGCATCAGATACGCACCGGTGACGGCGGTGGCCGCCACGGCGGCCACCAGGCCGCGCAGGACCAGGGGTTCGGCCAGCAGCCAGGCGCCCGCGGCGCCGACGACCGACACGCCCGCCACCACGGAGGGAGGCAGGATTCTGTGGAGAGGCGGCGAATGGCGGTGGCGTCCACGTGGCATGGCCTGAAATTTACCGTGTGTGCGGGCCACTTGGGGAGCCGCCCGGGAATCTGTTCCCCGCCAGTTACCTCGCGGCCCCCCAAAGGCCCTCCGCCCGAACCCTTTCTCCGGGATCTCCCGGATCTCCGGGATCGAGCGCTACTTCTTGATCAGATTCTTCGACTCCAGGTACTCCTTGGCGACATCGGCCGGCTTGGCGCGCTCGGCGTCGACCTTGCGGTTCAGCTCGGCGAGCTCTTCCGTGGTGAGGGTGTCGGTGAGCTTGCCGAGGGCTTCGGCGATCTCAGGGTCTCCCGCGTCCTTGGTATTCAGAACGGGCAGCACGTTGTCCGCGTTCTGGAGCTTCTTGTCGTCCTCCAGGAACACCAGCCCGTCCAGCACCGCGTCCGTGGTGGTCGTCAGGACCAGCTGGACCTTGCCGTCCCGGACGGCCTGCTTGGACTGCGGGGTGCCGACGCCCTTGGGGTCGATCCCGGTGACGTCGATGCCGTACGTCTTCTTCAGACCGGGTGCGCAGAACGGCCGCACCTCGCACTCGTCGCCCGCCGCGATCTTCACCTTCAGCTTCGACTTCCCGAGATCGGAGAGGGTCTTGAGGCTGTTCTTCTCGGCGAATTCCTCCGAAACCGCGAAGGCGTTCTGGTCCACGGCCTTTCCGGGCGGGAGGACCGTGAGACCCAGCGGGGTGGCGAGCTTCTTCAGCGCGGCGACCGTGGCGTCCACGTCCCCGGAGGCCACCGGCTTCTCCTGGGCCTGGTCGGCCCCGTTGACCTTGGCGTTGAGGAACTCGGCGATCGTGGCGGCGTACTCCGGTATGACGTCGATCTCGCCCTTCTCCACCGAGGGCTCGTACAGCTCACGGTTCTTCACCGTGGTGACCGAGGTGCTGTATCCGGCGTCGCCGAGGATCTGTGCGTACAGCTCGGCTAGCACCTTGGACTCGGTGAAGGAGGCCGACCCGACGACCAGGGTCCCCTTCTTGCCGTCACCGCCGGCCGAGGAGCCGGAGTCGCCCTTCTCCTGCTCCAGGCTGTCGCCACCGCAGGCCGCGAGCGACCCGGCCAGCGCCACCATGCCGATGACCGCTCCGGCTATCCGCGAGGTCCTGCTCATGTGTTGTTCTCCGTCCGAACAGAAGAAAAGTGACCAGAAGAAAGGTGATCAGAAACGAGGTGATCAGGAACGAGGTGCTGCGGGACGCTCACGCGGGCCTGCGGCGGCGCAGCGGGGACAGCAGCCGGTCGAGGCCCACCAGAACGCCCTCCACCACCAGGGCGAGACCGGCGACCAGGACCGCGCCCGCGAAGACCTGGGCGGTGTCGTAGGTGTTGAACCCGGCGGTGATGATCCGGCCGAGACCGCCGAGGCCGACCATCGCGGCGATCGACGCGGTGGCCACGACCTGGACGGCGGCGGACCGCAGCCCGGTCATGATCATGGGGTAGGCGAGCGGAAGCTCGACCCGGACGAAGAGCTGCCCGCCCGACATCCCCATGCCACGCGCGGCCTCCACCACGGCCCGGTCCACCTCCCGCATGCCGACGTAGGCGTTGGTCAGCAGCGGCGGCACCGCGAACAGGACCAGCGCGATGATCGTGGGCCAGTACCCCGAGTTGCGCAGGGACGTGACCATGAAGAGGGCCAGCACCGCGAAGACCGGGACGGCCCGCCCCACGTTGGAGAGGTTCACCGCGAGCGCGCCGCCCTTGCCCTTGTGCCCCAGGTAGAGGGCGATCGGCAGGGCTATCGCGCAGGCCACGGCGAGGGAGACCCCGCTCACGTACAGATGCTCGCCGAGCCGGTGCGCGGCCCCGCCGTCGCCCGACCAGTTGGCCCCGGTGGTGAGCCAGGTCCAGGCGTCGCCGATGACTCCCACGGGTCAGCCCGCCTTCACTGTCGCCGGGGCGGGCGGTCCCGCGTCCGTCTTCGCCGGGGCGGCCTCGACCGTCCCGGATATCCGGGTCCAGGGCGTCAGCAGCCGCTGGAGGCCGAGCAGCAGCAGGTCCGCCACCACGGCGAGCACCACGCACAGGACCGCGGCGGTGAGCACCTGGGCCTTGAAGAAGCTGGGCAGCGCGTCCTCGATGAGATTGCCGAGGCCCCCCTTGCCGACGAGCGAGCCGACCGTGGTCAGCGCGACCGTCGACACGGTGGCTATCCGCAGCCCCGCCATCACCGCGGGCAGCGCCAGCGGGAGCTCCACCTCCCACAGCAGCCGCCCCGGCCCGTACCCCATGCCGCGGGCCGCCTCCTTGGCCTCCTGCGGGACCGCGTCGAGCCCGGCCAGGATGTTGCGCACGAGGATGGTCAGCGAATAGAGCACGAGCCCCGTCACCACCAGCGCGGCCGACAGCCCGAACAGGGGCAGCAGCAGCGAGAACATCGCCAGCGAGGGCACGGTGTAGAGCACGGTCGTCAGCCCGAGCACCGGTGCGGCGAAGCGCGGCCCCCGGCGGGCGAGCAACGCCAGCGGAAAGGCCACCGCGAGCCCGATCAGCACCGAGACCACCGTGATCCCGATGTGCTGCACGGTCGCGTCGGCCAGCTCCTGGCTGCGGGAGCGCAGATACTCCCCGCAGATCCAGTCGTTCGTCACCAGGCAGCTCTGCTCGGCCATCCGCCCCCACCTCCTGCTTTCCCTCGTCTGCCCGGATCACCCGGGATCGAACTGATGACTGGCGAGCCTATCCTCGACCACTGACAATCGCGGAGGGCTGTCGCATTCCGGCAACATGGCCTTCACGATTCGCCCTCCACAATGGGGAACCATGATCCGTTTCGAGCACGTCACCAAGCGGTACGCCGATGGCACCACCGCCGTCGACGACCTTTCCTTCGAGGTCGCCGAGGGTGAACTGGTCACACTCGTCGGACCTTCCGGATGCGGCAAGACGACCACGATGAAGATGGTGAACCGGCTGATCGAACCGACCGAGGGCGTGATATTCCTGGACGGGGACGACATATCCACCATCGACCCCGTCGAGCTGCGCCGCCGCATCGGCTATGTGATCCAGCAGGTGGGCCTCTTCCCGCACAAGACGGTGCTGGAGAACACCGCGACCGTTCCGCATCTGCTGGGGTGGAAGCGCGGAAAGGGACGCGAACGCGCCGCCGAACTCCTCGACCTCGTCGGACTCGATCCGTCCGTTTACGGTGACCGCTATCCGGAACAGCTTTCCGGCGGACAGCGCCAACGCGTCGGTGTGGCCCGCGCATTGGCCGCCGATCCGCCCGTTCTCCTGATGGACGAGCCTTTCGGGGCGGTCGACCCGGTCGTCCGCGAACGCCTCCAGAACGAATTCCTGAAACTCCAGGCCCAGGTCCGTAAGACCGTGCTGTTCGTCACGCACGACATCGAGGAGGCCGTCCGCCTCGGCGACCGCATCGCCGTCTACGGGCAGGGCCGCATCGAGCAGTTCGACTCCCCGGCCACCGTGCTCGGCGCCCCCGCGACCCCGTACGTGGCCGACTTCGTCGGCGCGGACCGCGGGCTCAAGCGGCTCTCGGTGACGCCCATCGAGGAGAGCGACCTCGACCAGCCGCCGGTCGTCCACCTCGACGACCCGCTGGCCACGGCCACCGAACGGCTCAGGTCCGAGGGCGCGCGCTGGGCGGTCGTCCTGGACGGCCGGGACAACCTCCACGGCTGGATCCCCGCCGACGTGACCACCACCGCGACCGCGAAGGGCACCGTCCGCGAGCACGCCCGCCGGATGGAGGCCTGGCTGCCGCTCGGCGCGCCCCTCAAGCAGGCGTTCGCCACCATGCTCCAGCACGACGCGGGCTGGATCGCGGTCATCGACAAGGAGAGCGAGGGCCGCTTCCTCGGGGTGCTGACGCCCGCCCGGCTGCACGAGGCCCTGCGCCGCTCGATCGACGCCGACGCCCAGGACGTACCGCGCGCGGAGGTCGCGGTGGAGACGGTGGCGACCGCGTAGGACCGCCGGGACGGACCGGTCCGGACCTGCCGGGACCGACCGGCCCGGACCTGCCTGCCCGGGCCGGCTCGCGGGCTCCGGCTCGCGGGGTCCCGCCCGGCTCAGTTCTCGCCGAGCCGGGCGCTCAGCCACTGAAGGGCCGGCGGGATCTCCCGCCGCCAGGTCGTGAAGTTGTGCCCGCCGCTGTCGAGCACGATGGAGGACACCTTCGCAGGCGCCTTCACCTTCCCGATGAACCTCATCGTGCTCCCGAGGTTGTCCTCGCCCTGCCGGGACGTCGTCACCAGGAACGCACCGCCGGACGGCGGCCGGTTCTCCAGGGTCCAGAGCAGGTCGGCGCGGTCGCGCAGCCCCTGCTTCCCGTGGAACAGGTCGCCCGTCGTCGGGTCCTCGGCGGCCTTGTAGTACGCGGAGAGCCCGGCGCTCGCCGCGTACCGGTCCGGGTGGTGCAGCCCGATCTTCAACGCGCAGTAGCCGCCGGTGGAGTTGCCGATGGCGCCCCAGTCACGGGCCTCCTTCCCGACCCGGTAGGACCCCGTGACCGCCTCCGGGAGGTCCTTCGCGAAGAACGTCTCGGTCTGCGGGCCCCCGGGGATGTCCACGCACTCGGTGTCCCGGGGCGGGGCGACCGTCGGCCGCAGCATCACCAGGACCATCGGCCGGGCCTTCCCCGCCTTCACCAGCTCATGCGCGGTCTGCGGGTAACGCAGCCCCTTCAGCAGGTTCTCCGCCGTGCCCGGGTAGCCGGTGAGAACCACGGCCGCCGGGAACGTCCGCCCGGCGTACGCAGTTTGGAAGTACTCCGGCGGCAGATAGACGTACGCCGGGGACTCGATGCCCGACGTACGGCCCGAGATCACCACCTTGTCGATCCGCCCGCCGACGGAGGGCACCCGCCCGCCTCCCCGTCGGCGTGGTCGGTGACGACACCCAGCTCCTGCTTCCGCCCGAAGAGGTCGGCCCAGGAACCGTAGAAGAGAAAGGCGTTGTTGGCCGCCAGACCCACCGCGGCGAACAGCGTCAGCTGGGTCGCCAGCAGCAGCCCGATCCGGCCCGACACCGCGGCCGCGCCGGGCCGGGCCAGCCGCGGCCAGAGCCGGACCGTGGCGGCGAACAGCGCGACGGCCAGCGCGGCCACGACCGCCAGAACTGCGGTGCTGGTGAGACCCATGAGCGTGCTTTCTCCGTGATTCCTTGACGGGGGGCCGGGCGGCGGGATGCGGGAAATTTCCGGAATGTGGGTGAACCCGCGCTCCCCGGCCCACGTCCTAGAGGGCGCCCATCGTCCGCAGGCCCCGGCCCGCGGACGGACCCAAGAGAACCTCTCGCGAGCCACGGGAAACGATGGATGTCTGTCACGCTAGATGGGGATAAGTCAGTATTGGTTCCGGACGGGACGCGCCGGACGCACGCGCTGCGCGGCGTACGCCGGCTGCTGCGCGGGCCGCGCCCGGAATCCGTACCGGCCCTCGTCGGTACCGCCTGCACCGTCGTCGGGCTGATCGACGTCGCCGCCGGGGTCTTCCCCCGCTTCCGGCACAGCCGGATGCACACCCTCGCCGAAGTGCTCCCCGGGGCGCTCGGCCCGTTCGCCGCCGCGCTCTCGCTCAGCGCGGGCATGCTGCTCCTCCTGCTCGCCCACGGGCTGAAGCGGCACAAGCGGAGGGCCTGGCGCGCGGCGGTCATCCTGCTCCCCGTGGGGGCCGTGGCCCAGTTCGCGTACCGCCACTCGATCGTCGGGGTGCTCGTCTCGCTGACGCTCTGCTGGCTGCTGGTGCGTCACCGCGACCAGTTCCGGGCGCTGCCCGACCCGCGCAGCCGCTGGCGCGCGCTCGCCAACTTCGTCCTGCTCGGGGCCGGTTCGCTCGGGCTCGGGCTGGTCATCGTCAGCGTCCACCCCGGCCGGGTCGTCGGCGACCCGTCCATCGCCGACCGCCTCCAGCACGTGCTGTACGGCCTGTTCGGCGTCGAGGGCCCCGTCGACTACGCCGGGCGCACGGACTGGACCGTGGCCTACTCGCTGGGCGCGCTCGGCCTGCTGACCGCCGTCACCACCATCTACCTCGCCTTCCGCCCCGAACACCCGGCCGCCCGCCTCACCGAGGACGACGAGAGCCGGCTGCGGGAACTGCTGGAGCGGCACGGCGGCCGGGACTCGCTCGGCCACTTCGCGCTCCGCCGCGACAAGGGCGTCGTCTTCTCCCCCAGCGGCAAGGCGGCCGTCTGCTACCGGGTCGTCTCCGGGGTGATGCTGGCCGGCGGCGACCCCATCGGCGACGTGGAGGCCTGGCCGGGCGCCATCGAACGCTTCATGGACGAGGCGCGGGCGCACTCCTGGACCCCCGCCGTGATGGGCTGCAGCGAGACCGGCGGCCAGGTCTGGACCCGCGAGACCGGGCTCACCGCCCTGGAGCTGGGCGACGAGGCGGTGGTGGACGTGGCGGATTTCTCCCTCGCCGGACGGGCCATGCGGAACGTGCGGCAGATGGTCAAGCGCATCGAGCGGGGCGGTTACGAGACCCGGGTCCGGCGGGCCCGTGACATCGGCGACGCCGAACTGGACCGGATCCGCCGCGCCGCCGCCGACTGGCGCGGCACCGACACCGAACGCGGCTTCTCCATGGCGCTGGGCCGGATCGGCGACCCGGCCGACGGCGACTGCGTGATCGCCACCGCCCACCTGCCCGGCTCCGGCACGGAGGACTCCCCGCACGGCGACCTGAAGGCCGTCCTCCACTTCGTACCGTGGGGGCGCGACGGGATGTCCCTGGAGCTGATGCGCCGCGACCGCTCGGCCGACCCCGGCATGAACGAGCTCCTGATCGTCGCCTCCCTCCAGGCCGCCGGGAAGCTCGGCGTCGAACAGGTCTCGTTGAACTTCGCGATGTTCCGCTCGGCGCTGGCCCGCGGCGAGCGGCTCGGCGCGGGGCCGGTGCTGCGCTGCTGGCGCGGGCTGCTGATCTTCCTCTCGCGCTGGTTCCAGATCGAGTCGCTGTACAAGTTCAACGCCAAGTTCAAGCCCCGCTGGGAGCCCCGCTTCGTGGTCTTCCGCACCAGCCGGGACCTGCCCCGCATCGGAATCGCGGCGATGCGGGCGGAGGGCTTCGTGAACTTCTCGCCGCCCCGCCCCTTCCGTTCCCGCACGCCCCGCCCCTGCGGTCACACCGCGCGTACGCGCCCGGAGCACGAGGTGAGCGCGGCGTGAGACGTCGTACGACGGCCACGGCACGTCCTAGTCTGGTCGTATGAGTACGTCACGCACGCGGGGCACGGTCCGAGGGCTGCCGGAGTGGGACCGCTGCGCGGTCATGGGGGTCGTCAACGTGACGCCCGACTCCTTCTCCGACGGCGGCCGCTGGTTCGACACGACGGCCGCAGTCAAGCACGGCCTGCACCTGGTGTCCGAGGGCGCGGACCTGGTCGACGTGGGCGGCGAGTCGACCCGCCCCGGCGCCAGCCGGGTGGACGAGGCCGAGGAGCTGCGCCGGGTCATCCCGGTCGTGCGGGGCCTGGCCTCCGAGGGCGTCACCGTCTCCGTGGACACCATGCGCGCCCGTGTCGCCGAGCAGGCCGTCGCCGCCGGGGCCGTCCTGGTCAACGACGTCAGCGGCGGCCTCGCCGACCCGGACATGATCCCGGCCGTCGCCGCCGCCGAGGTCCCGTTCGTCGTGATGCACTGGCGCGGCTTCAGCGAGTCGATGAACAGCCGCGCGGTGTACGGGGACGTCGTCGCCGAGGTCCTCGACGAGCTGCGGAAGCGGATGGACGCGGTGATCGCGGGCGGGGTCGCCCCGGAACGCGTCGTGATCGACCCCGGCCTCGGCTTCGCGAAGGACGCCGCCCACGACCTGACGCTCGTCGCGCACCTGGCCGAGCTGCACGCCCTGGGCCGCCCGCTGCTGGTGGCCGCCTCCCGCAAACGTTTCCTCGGCCACGTCCTGGCCGGTCCGGGCAGCTCCCCGCCGCCCGCCCGCGAACGCGACGCGGCCACCGCCGCCGTGTCCGCGCTCTCCGCGCAGGCCGGCGCCTGGGCGGTCCGGGTCCACGAGGTACGGGCCACCGCCGACGCGGTCCGCGTCGCCCGCGCGGTCGAGGGAGCCGCGTGAACGAGGAGCACGCACAGGCCGCCGCCGACATCGCGGAGGTCGAGGCGGCGAACACCGCCTTCTACGAGGCGATGGAACGCGGCGACCACGAAGCGCTCTCCGGCAGCTGGCTGCCCGGCGAGGACCTCACCGTCTCCTGCGTCCACCCCGGCTGGCCGGTGCTCACGGGCCGGGGCGAGGTGCTGCGCAGCTACGCCCTGATCATGGCGAACACCGAGTACATCCAGTTCTTCCTGACCGACGTCAACATCGCGATGACCGGTGACACCGCGCTGGTCACCTGCACCGAGAACATCCTCAGCGGCGGCCCGGCCGAGGAGGGCGACGCGCTGGGCCCGCTGGTGGGCCAGCTGGTCGTCGCGACGAACGTGTTCCGGCGCACCCCCGACGGCTGGAAGCTCTGGTCCCACCACGGGTCGCCCGTCCTCACCGAGTCCGACGAGGACGACGACGAGGAAACCCGCTCCTGACGAAACCCCTCCCTGAGGAAACCCGTCCCTGAGGAGGAAACACCCTCCCGAGTGGGTACGGGACCGATAGGGATTCGAACCGATCACCCAGGGGTAGGGGCGGCTTCCAGACCGGTGAGGCGCAGTCCATGGCACCCACGGGCGAGCACTGTCGGTGCTCGCAGGTAGATTCGAAAGAAGGCACCTCGCCGCCCGCACGCGGCCGGGTGCCTCTCGACCAACGACAGCAGGAGTGATTCGCGTGGATCGTGTCGCGCTGCGCGGCCTCAAGGCCCGTGGGCACCACGGCGTCTTCCCCCGGGAGCGGGAAGAGGGCCAGACCTTCATCGTCGACCTGGTGCTCGGCCTCGACACCCGCCCCGCGGCAGCCGCCGACGACCTGGCCCGCACCGTGCACTACGGCGTGGTGGCCGAAGAAGTCGTCGACGTGGTGACGGGCGAACCGGTCGATCTGATCGAGACGCTCGCCGAGCGCATCGCCCAGCAGTGCCTGAAGCACGAAGGCGTCCAGGAGGTCGAGGTCGTGGTGCACAAGCCGGACGCGCCGATCACCGTCCCCTTCGACGACGTGACCATCACCATCACCCGGAGCCGAGCATGACCGCGTTTTCCACCGAGGGGCAGAGCGACCCGACCGTACAGCCGGTGCCCACCGCCGTCGTCAAGCAGGTGGACGCCGCCGACATCACCCTCTCCAACCCGAAGATGGCCGTGATCTCCCTCGGCTCCAACCTGGGCAACCGCCTGGAGACCCTCCAGGGGGCCGTCGACGCCCTGGAGGACACCCCGGGCCTGCGGGTCAAGGCCGTCTCCCCGGTGTACGAAACGGAGCCCTGGGGCGTCGAGGCGGACACCCAGCCGTCGTACTTCAACGCGGTCATCCTCGTGAAGACGACGCTGCCCCCCGCCTCCCTGCTGGAGCGCGGCCAGGCCGTCGAGGAGGCCTTCGACCGGGTCCGCGAGGAGCGCTGGGGCCCGCGCACCATCGACGTCGACATCGTGTCGTACGCCGACGTCGTCTCCGGCGACCCGGTGCTCACGCTCCCCCACCCGCGCGCCCACGAGCGGGCCTTCGTCCTCGCCCCCTGGCACGACGTGGACCCCGAGGCCCAGCTGCCCGGCGCCGGCCCGGTGGCCCAGCTCCTCGCGCAGGTCGGCCGCGACAGCGTGCTGCCCCGCGCCGACCTGGAACTGCGCCTGCCGGAGTAATCGTTAGGCTCGACGGACGGTGGTCCGGCGCACGGCCGGACCGGGCACAGGCGGCGCGAAGGGCGGCTCACTCGGTGAAGCAACTACGGCTCGGGGTACTGGCGGGCCTCTTCGCCGCCGCCGGTGTCCTCTCCTGGGGCGGGGCCCGCCTCTGGGACTCCTTCGGCACCCTGCCGAGCGTCCCGCTCGCCGCGTCGATCGTGCTCGCCGTGATCGCGGTGATCCTCCTCGCGACCGCCCTCTCCACCCGCACCCGCCTCCGCGCCCAGCGCGAACGCCGCCCCGGCGCCAAGGGCGTCGAGCCCCTGTTCGCGGCCCGCGCGGTCGTCTTCGGCCAGGCGAGCGCCCTGGTCGCCGCCCTGGTCGCCGGCATGTACGGCGGCACCGGCGTCTTCCTCCTGAGCTACCTCGACATCCCGCCCCGCCGCGACCAGGCGATCTACGCGGGCGCGGCGGTGATCGCCGCCATCGGCGTCATCGCGGCCGCCCTCTTCCTGGAACGCGTCTGCCGCCTCCCGGAGGACGGCAACGACCAAGACGGCACGGGCACGGCTGCGGCGTAACGCACGACGGGGGCCCCGGCTGCCGCGCTTCCACGGCAGCCGGGCCCTTACGCGGCCCCCGGCCCCCGGGGCGTCAGTTCGCCATGATGAGGCTCATCGCCTCGGCGCGGGTCGCGGGGTCGCGGAGCTGGCCGCGTACCGCGGAGGTCAGGGTCTTCGCACCCGGCTTGCGGATCCCGCGCATCGACATGCACATGTGCTCGCACTCGACGACTACGATGACGCCGCGCGGCTCCAGGATCGACATCAGGGATTCGGCGATCTGGGTCGTCAGCCGCTCCTGGACCTGCGGACGGCGGGCGTAGACGTCGACCAGCCGGGCCAGCTTGGACAGTCCGGTGATCTTGCCGGTGGAGGCGGGGATGTACCCGACGTGGGCAACGCCCCTGAACGGCACCAGGTGATGTTCACAGGTCGAGAACACCTCGATGTCCTTGACCAGCACCATCTCGTCGTGACCCAGGTCGAACGTGGTCGTCAGGACGTCCTCGGGCTGCTGGTAGAGGCCCGCGAATATCTCCTTGTACGCCCGCGCCACCCGCCCCGGCGTCTCCCGCAGGCCCTCCCGGTCCGGGTCCTCCCCGACGGCGAGCAGCAGTTCGCGTACGGCCGCCTCGGCCCGCTTCTCGTCGAATTCGCCGATCGAACCCTGGCCGTCCAGCGTCACCGGGTCGGTCATCTGTGCCTCGTTCCTCTGTGCTGTCCGATGCGCGGATTGCGCTCGGACCTCGCAGGCATACGGAAAAGCCGCGCCCCCACAGGCTAGAACCTGGGGGGCGCGGCGTGCATTCCGGAGCCGGTGCGGTGGCCCGTGACGGGCGTCTCACCTGGCGTGGAGCGCGGACTAGCTGTTGTTGTCCGGACGGTCCTCGGGGATCGTCTCGGTGGACGGGGTGATGTCCTTGGTCAGGTCCGCCGGGGCGATCTCCGGCGGGGTGGCCGAGCCGTTGGCGCTGCCGTTGGTGAGGGCCAGCTCCTTGGGCGAGAGGACCGGGGGCCGCGTCGACGGGGTGCGTCGGGCGGATCCGGTCCAGGCCGGGCGGGCGGGGCGCTTGACGATGGGGGCGAAGATCTCGGCGATCTCGTCCTTGCCGAGCGTCTCCTTCTCCAGCAGTTCGAGCACCAGGGCGTCGAGGATGTCGCGGTTCTCGACGAGGATCTCCCACGCGTCGTTGTGGGCGGTCTCGATGAGCTTCTTGACCTCCTCGTCGACCAGGGCCGCGACCTCTTCCGAGTAGTCGCGCTGGTGGCCCATCTCGCGGCCCAGGAAGGGCTCCGAGTTGTCGCCGCCGAACTTGATCGCGCCGAGGCGCTCCGTCATGCCGTACTGCGTGACCATCGCGCGGGCCGTCGCCGTGGCCTTCTCGATGTCGTTCGCCGCACCGGTCGTCGGGTCGTGGAAGACCAGCTCCTCGGCCGCGCGCCCGCCCAGCATGTACGCCAGCTGGTCGAGCATCTCGTTGCGGGTCGTGGAGTACTTGTCCTCCTCCGGGAGCACCATCGTGTAACCGAGGGCGCGGCCGCGGGAGAGGATCGTGATCTTGTGGACCGGGTCCGACTGGGGCGAAGCCGCCGCGACCAGGGCGTGTCCGCCCTCGTGGTACGCGGTGATCTTCTTCTCCTTCTCGGACATGATCCGGGTCCGCTTCTGCGGGCCCGCCACGACACGGTCGATCGCCTCGTCGAGGCTCTCGTTGTCGATGAGCTTCTTGTCGCTGCGCGCCGTCAGGAGCGCCGCTTCGTTGAGCACGTTCGACAGGTCGGCACCGGTGAAGCCGGGCGTGCGCCGGGCGACGGCGCCGAGGTCGACGCCCTCCGCGACGGGCTTGCCCTTCTGGTGCACCTTGAGGATCTCCAGGCGGCCCTGCATGTCGGGGCGGTCGACCGCGATCTGCCGGTCGAAGCGGCCCGGGCGCAGGAGCGCCGGGTCGAGGATGTCCGGGCGGTTCGTGGCGGCGATCAGGATGACGCCGCCCTTCACGTCGAACCCGTCCATCTCGACGAGCAGCTGGTTGAGCGTCTGCTCGCGCTCGTCGTGACCGCCGCCCATGCCGGCGCCGCGGTGGCGGCCGACGGCGTCGATCTCGTCGACGAAGACGATCGCCGGGGCGTTCGCCTTGGCCTGCTCGAAGAGGTCACGCACGCGGGAGGCACCGACACCGACGAACATCTCGACGAAGTCGGAACCGGAGATCGAGTAGAACGGGACGCCCGCCTCGCCGGCGACGGCTCGGGCGAGCAGCGTCTTGCCCGTACCGGGCGGGCCGTAGAGCAGGACGCCCTTGGGGATCTTGGCGCCGACGGCCTGGAACTTCGCCGGCTCCTGGAGGAACTCCTTGATCTCGTGGAGCTCCTCGACGGCCTCGTCGGACCCCGCCACGTCGGCGAAGGTCGTCTTGGGGGTGTCCTTGGTGATCAGCTTGGCCTTGGACTTGCCGAACTGCATGACCTTGGAACCGCCGCCCTGCATCTGGTTCATCAGAAACAGGAAGACGACCACGATGAGGACGAAGGGCAGCAGCGAGAGGAGGATCGAGACGAACGGGGACTGCTTCGACGGCGAGACGGTGTAACCCTTCTCGATGTCACCCGCCTCGAACTTCGTCTGCAGCGTGTCGGCGAGCTCGACGCCCTGGTTGCCGATGTAGCTCGCCTGGAACTTGCTGCCGGACTCGCCTTCGAGCTTCTGGCCGTCCTTCAGTTCGATCTTGAGGATTTGTTCGTCACCGGTGGTCAGCTTGGCCTGCTCCACCTGGTCCTTGCTGATCGCCTGGATCACCTTGCCGGTGTCCACCGTCTTGTAGCCGCCCGACGAGCCGACGACCTGCATCAACACGACCACGGCGAGGACGGCCAGCACGATCCACATGACCGGCCCACGGAAGTATCGCTTCACGTCCATCCACACGGAGCGAAGTCGCCCCGTCCCTCCTGCCCAGTAGTGAAATGCTGCTGTTTTAAAAGAGTGTTCTTCGGACGGTACCTCAGCATGGGCACCGGCGACCGCTGGGTGCGGCGGAGAAACCTGCTTTCGAAGCTCCAACGGCCCGGAGGCGGTGAGGGTTCCCCGGCGGTCGGCCCGGGGGTCAGCCGCCGTAGACGTGCGGGGCCAGCGTGCCGACGAAGGGCAGGTTGCGGTACTTCTCCGCGTAGTCCAGCCCGTAGCCGACGACGAACTCGTTGGGGATGTCGAAACCGATCCACTTCACATCGATCGCGACCTTTGCGGCATCCGGCTTGCGCAGCAGGGTGCAGACCTCCAGCGAGGCCGGCTCCCGCGAGCCCAGGTTGGACAGAAGCCAGGACAGCGTCAGTCCGGAGTCGATGATGTCCTCGACGATCAGGACGTGCTTGCCCTTGATGTCGGTGTCGAGGTCCTTGAGGATCCGCACGACGCCGGAGGACTGGGTGCCCGCCCCGTACGAGGAGACGGCCATCCAGTCCATCGTGACGGGGGTGGACAGCGCGCGCGCCAGGTCCGCCATGACCATCACCGCGCCCTTGAGGACGCCGACGATCAGCAGGTCCTTGCCCGCGTACTCCGCGTCGATCTTCGCGGCCAGCTCGACGAGCTTCGCGTCGATCTCTTCCTTGGTGAGGAGCACCGACTGAAGGTCGGTACCCATGTCCTTCTCGTTCACCCACGTCTCTTTCTGTGCTGCCGACGGCCCGGCCCGCCGGTCCGGGTGTGCCCGGGCCGGCGGCGGTTCGTCTGCACTTCAGCCGCTCGCGCGTCAGCTCTGCCGAATGACCAGTCTGCCACCCTGCCGCAGCGCCTCGACGCGGCCGGGCAGGTTGATGGCCCGCTGGCCGCGCCAGCCGGTGATCAGGCGGTCGACTTCTTCGAGGTGCCGGGCGAAGAGGGAGCCGGCGGGCGCACCGGCCTCGATGAGGGCGCGGCGCAGCACCCGGCGGCGTACCGCGGGGGGCAGGGCGTAGAGCCCCGCGCACTCCAGGCGGCCGGTCTCGTCGCGCACGGACAGCTCGGCCTCGGCGGCCCAGGTGTCCAGGGCGTCGGCGTCATCGCGGGAGAGCTGGGCGGTGCGGGCGAGGGCTTCGACGACGCCTTTGCCGAGCGCCTTCTCCAGGGCGGGCAGCCCTTCGTGGCGGAGCCGGGAGCGGGTGTAGGCGGGGTCGATGTTGTGCGGGTCGTCCCAGACGGGGATCGACTGGACCAGGCAGGCCTTGCGGGCGGTCTGCCGGTCGAGCTGGAGGAAGGGGCGGCGGTAGCGGCCGGCCGGTCCGGAGGCGGCGGCCATGCCGGAGAGCGAGCGGATGCCGGAGCCGCGGGCGAGGCCGAGGAGGACGGTCTCGGCCTGGTCGTCGCGGGTGTGGCCGAGGAGGACGGCGGCGGCGCCGTGGCGTTCGGCGGCGGCGTCCAGCGCGGCGTAGCGGGCGTCGCGGGCGGCGGCCTCGGGGCCGCCCTCGCGTCCGACGTGCACGGCGACGGCCTCGACGGGGTCGAGGTCCATGGCGGTGAGCCGGGTGACGACCTCGGCGGCGCGGAGGCCGGAGCCCGGCTGGAGGTTGTGGTCGACGGTGATGCCGCCGGCCCGGACGTCGAGCTTGCGGGCCTCGAAGGCGAGCGCGGAGGCGAGCGCCATGGAGTCGGCGCCGCCGGAGCAGGCGACGAGGACGAGCGGGGTGTCGGGCCGTTCGGGGAGGGCGGTCAGGGAGCCGCCCGAGGTGCCGGCCTCGGCGTAGGGGGAGCCAGCGGCGTGCGCGGGGCGCCTGGCCGCTTCGGCGGGCCGGTCGTGGCCGGCGTTCCGCTGGAATTCGGTGATGACGTCGTGGAGTACGCGGCGGACCGCCAGGCGTATCGCCGCGACCGCAGGATGGGGACCCATGTCCGGTGCCCTTCGTGGAGTTCGGGAAGTGCGTCGAGCGCCGGAACGCGTGAGTCCCGTCACTCAGAGTGCGTCGATGGTGACAGAGGCAAGCTGTTCATCGAGCATTGCACGCCTTCCCGGGCCTCCATGGTCCCTCGGATGGGTGATTGGGGGGCGAATATCGGTCCCTCGCGTGTATCCGGACGGCCCGATGGTCAGGATTCGGCCTTACGGTGCACGCGCGCGACCCAGTCGGCGGGCTTGGCGATCTCGGCCTTGGTCGGGAGGGTGTTGGGCGAGGTCCAGACGCGGTTGAAGCCGTCCATGCCGACCTCGTCGACGACCGACCGGACGAACTTCTCGCCGTCCTTGTACTGGCGGAGCTTGGCGTCGAGACCGAGGAGCTTGCGCAGGGCCTGGTCGAGGCGGCCGGCGCCCTGGGCGCGGCGCTGCTGGAACTTCTCGCGGATCTCGGAGACGGAGCCGACGACGTCGGGGCCGACGCCGTCCATGACGTAGTCCGCGTGTCCTTCGAGGAGGGACATGACGGCGGTGAGGCGGCCGAGGACCTCGCGCTGGGCGGGGGTCTGGACGATGTCGACGAGGCTGCGGGTGTCGCTCTCGCCCTGTTCGCCCTCGGGGCGGCCGCCGGACAGGGACTGGGCGGCCTCGCGGAGCCGTTCGAGGAAGGTCGTCGGGTCGACGTCGGTCTCGTCGAGGAACGTCTGGATCTCGCCCCGGAGGTGGTCGCGGAGCCAGGGCACGCCGGTGAACTGGGTGCGGTGGGTCTCCTCGTGGAGGGCGACCCAGAGCCGGAAGTCGTGCGGGTCGACGTCCAGCTCGCGTTCGACGTGGACGATGTTGGGGGCGACAAGGAGGAGCCGGCCGCCGCCGTTCGCGGAGGCGGGCAGCTCTCGGGTGGCGGGGGCGAACGTCTCGTACTGGCCGAGCACCCGCGAGGCGAGGAACGAGAGCAGCATGCCCAGCTCGACGCCGGTGACCTTGCCGCCGACCGCGCCGAGGACGGCACCGCCGGGTCCGCCGGAGCGGCGGCTCTCCATCTTGGCGAGCAGGGGCTGGAGGAGTTCGCGGAAGCCCGCGACGTTGGCCTTGATCCAGCCGGGGCGGTCGACGACGAGGACGGGGGTGTCCTCGGGTTCGGTGCCTTCGGGGATCATCCGGGTGAAGAGCCGGACGTGCTCCTCGGACGCCTTGGCGTGCCGCCGGAGCTCCGCGACGACGGCGCGGGCCTCCTCGCGGCTGATGTCGGGTCCGGGCCGCACGAGTCGGGTCGCGGTCGCCACCGCGAGATTCCAGTCGACCATCTGGGCACCACCGATGCTCGTCATGCGTCAACCGTACGTGAGCCTGTCCCCCGGTGGTGGGGTCTTGCACCGCTCTTCGGGTACGGCCCCGTGCTCAGCCGCCTGTTCCGGCGAGTGCGGTGGCCAGGGCGTCGAGGGCGGGTTCCGCCTGGCCCGCGTCGATGCTGCCGGAGGCGAGGAAGGCGAAGGCGAGCAGGCGGCCCTGGCGGTCGACGACGGTGCCGGCGAGGGAGTTGACGCCGAAGAGGGTTCCGGTCTTGGCGCGGATCAGGCCGGTGCCTTCGGCATCGGGCGCGTACCGGCCGCCGAGGGTGCCGCTGAAGCCGGCGACCGGGAGGCCGGTGAGGACCGGGCGGAGGCCGGGGCGGTCGGGGTCGGCGGCACGGGCGAGGAGCGCGGTGAGGAGGGCGGGGGTGACCCGGTCCTTGCGGTCCAGGCCGCTGCCGTCGGCGAAGTGGGCGCCGCCCACCGGCACCTCGATCTTCTTCAGCTCGTTGGTGACGGCGCGGCGGGCCCCGGCGAACGAGGCGCTCTCGCCCTTGGCGATGGCGGTCTGCCGGGCGAGCGCCTCGGCGATGTCGTTGTCGCTGTTGGTGAGGGTGCGCTCGACGAGGGCGTCGAGCGGGGCGGAGCGGTGGGTGGCGACGGTGCGGGCCTCGTCGGCGGCGCGGGCCTCGCGAGGGGCGCCGGTGACCTTGACGCCCGCCTTCTTCAGGGCGGCGGCGAAGGTGCGGGCGGCGTCGCCCGCGGGGTCCTCGGTGCGCTTGGCGGGGCCGCGGTCCGTGTCGTTGACGCGGCCCTCGTTGACCATGAGGGCGGTGACGGGCGCGATGTTGTCGTTGGGGCTGATCGGGTGGAGCACGGGGCCGGTGTAGCGGGAGATGTCGTACGTGAGCCGTACGGAGTCCCGGTCGTCCTCGCTCAGGGCGTCGGCGGTGTCGGCGGCCATCTCGCGCAGGGCCGCCTTGCTGAGCGTGGGGTCGCCGCCGCCGACGAGCGTGACGGTGCGGGAGTCGGGGGACAGCGCGGCGGTGGTCGCGATGCGGTGGTCGGGGCCGAGGACCGAGAGGGCCGCGGTGGCGGTGGCGATCTTGATGGTGGAGGCCGGGGTCATCGGGGTGGTGGCGCCCCGCCCGTACAGCTGCTCGCCGGTGGCGGTGTCGATGACGGACGCGGCGACCTTGTCCCCGAGGCCGGGATCGCCGATGAGCGGGGCGAGGGTGTCGCGGAGGGCGGCGGGGTCCTGGGGGGCGTCGTGGGTGGTGGTGCCGAGGGCGGGCAGGACGGCCGGGGCGCTGGGGGCCGGGCGGGGGCCCTCGGGCGTCGGGCGTCCGTGATGTGCGCCACCTGTGCGGTCACCGGCGGCTGCCAGTGCCCGCTCGGCCTTACGCTGACCGTTGTCCCAGGGGCCGGCGGCGAGGACGGCGCCGGTTGCGACGACCAGGCCGAGCGTTGCGGAGCCTGCGATCACCTGCCAGGTGTACGCCCCGTTGCGCTTCTTCGTCAGGATCTTCGGCCCGCCCCACGGGTCCGAGGGGCGCATCGACGGTTCTTCCACCTGCTCGGCCACCGCTGACCAGCCCCTTTCGCGAGCACACTTCTGCGTGGGGGACACTTAATCACCAGTCGTATGTGTTGATCATGGAGGAGCCACCCGTGGAGTTCGACGTCACCATCGAGATCCCGAAGGGTTCGCGGAACAAGTACGAGGTGGACCACGAGACCGGTCGGATCCGCCTGGACCGTCGACTCTTCACCTCGACCAGCTACCCGGCCGACTACGGCTTCGTCGAGAACACCCTCGGCGAGGACGGCGACCC
The DNA here is from genome assembly GCF_000261345.2 of Streptomyces globisporus C-1027. Lineage (NCBI taxonomy): Bacteria > Bacillati > Actinomycetota > Actinomycetes > Kitasatosporales > Streptomycetaceae > Streptomyces > Streptomyces globisporus. The sequence continues at coordinate 3,528,192 of NZ_CP013738.1, forward strand.
GCTGGACGCGCTGGTCATCCTGGACGAGCCGACCTTCCCGGGTTGCCTCATCAAGTGCCGTGCCATCGGCATGTTCCGGATGACCGACGAGGCGGGCGGCGACGACAAGCTGCTCTGCGTCCCGGCGTCCGACCCGCGCGTGGAGCACCTGCGCGACATCCACCACGTGTCGGAGTTCGACCGCCTGGAGATCCAGCACTTCTTCGAGGTCTACAAGGACCTGGAGCCGGGCAAGTCCGTCGAGGGCGCCGACTGGGTCGGCCGCGCCGAGGCGGAGGCCGAGATCGAGGCCTCCTACAAGCGTCTTGAGGCGCAGGGCGGCGCGCACTGACGTCCCTCTTCCGGTTCCGTTTGTGAGCCGGACGGCCGTCTTCGAGCGGGCGGTGCATCTTCACGGGTGTACCGCCCGTTGCGCTGTGCGCATTGCCTCGTCATGCGGGGGTCATGTCGGTGGCCATACTGGGCACACGTGCGCCCGGAAGATCAGCCGAGCAGGAACGAGGTCGAGTGGTGGCGGAATCGGGCGGTCCTGAGGACCAGAAGCCCCAGTCCGACGAGGCGCGGAGCGCTTTCGCTCCGCCGGCCGGGACGATGCATCCGGTCTCGCCGCCCGAAGAGGACCATCCGACGTCGGAGTTCGCGATTCCGGACGGGGTGGTGTCCGACGCGAGCGGCGCGGCGTCTGCGGGAAGCGGACCGGCGGCCGGTTCGAACTCCGACACGCTGAGTTCCGCTTTCACCCCGCCGAGCACGTACAAGGCCCAGCAGTCGCCGCCCGCCTTCACCCCGGCGCAGGGCATTCCGATGGTCAAGCTGACCAAGGAGGCGCCCTGGCAGGACCGGATGCGCACGATGCTGCGGATGCCGGTGACCGAGCGTCCGGCGGCCGAGTCGATCCAGCGCACCGACGACGAGACGGGTCCGGCCGTGCCGCGCGTGCTCGACCTGACGCTGCGTATCGGGGAGCTGCTGCTGGCGGGCGGCGAGGGCGCCGAGGACGTCGAGGCGGCGATGTTCGCGGTGACCCGGTCCTACGGCCTGGACCGCAGCGAGCCGACGGTGACGTTCACCCTGCTGTCCATCTCGCACCAGCCGTCGCTGGTCGACGACCCGGTGACGGCGAGCCGTACCGTACGCCGCCGGGGCACCGACTACACCCGTCTGGCGGCGGTGTTCCGGCTGGTCGACGACATCACGAGCGAGGACGCCGAGGTGTCGCTGGAGGAGGCCTACCGGCGGCTGGCGGAGATCCGCCGTAACCGTCACCCGTACCCGGGCTGGGTGCTGACGGCGGCCGCCGGGCTGCTGGCGGGTTCGGCCTCCGTGCTGGTCGGCGGTGGGCCGCTGGTGTTCCTGGTGGCGGCGGCGGGCGCGATGCTCGGCGACCGGCTGGCGTGGCTGTGCGCCGGGCGCGGGCTGCCGGAGTTCTACCAGTTCACGGTGGCCGCGATGCCGCCCGCCGCGCTGGGGGTTGCGCTGACCCTGACCCATTCGACGGACGTCCGCCCCTCCGCGGTGATCACCGGTGGGCTGTTCGCGCTGCTGCCGGGGCGGGCGCTGGTGGCGGGCGTGCAGGACGGGCTGACCGGTTACTACATCACCGCCTCGGCCCGGCTGCTCGAAGTCATGTACTTCTTCATCGGGATCGTCGCGGGTGTGCTGATCGTCCTGTACCTGGGGCTCCAGCTGGGCGCGGAGCTCAATCCCGAGGCCCGGTTCTCGCCGTACAACGAGCCGGTGGTGCAGATCCTGGCGTCGATGGCGCTGAGTCTGGCGTTCGCCGTGCTGCTCCAGCAGGAGCGGTCGACCGTGCTGGCGGTCACCCTGAACGGCGGCGTGGCCTGGATCATCTTCGGGGCGATGGCCCGGACCGGGAACATCTCGCCGGTCGCGGCGACGGCGGTGGCGGCCGGCCTGGTGGGCCTGTTCGGCCAGCTGTTCTCGCGCTACCGGTTCCACTCCTCACTGCCCTACATCACGGCGGCGATCGGGCCGCTGCTGCCCGGTTCGGCGACGTACTTCGGTCTGCTGGGCGTGGCGCAGAACGAACTGGACACCGGGCTCGCCTCGCTGTCGACGGCGGTCGCGACGGCGCTGGCCATCGCGATCGGGGTGAACCTGGGGAGCGAGATCTCGCGGCTGTTCATGGGGCTGCCGGGGGCGATCGGCGGGGCGAGCCGCCGGGCGGCGAAGCGGACCAGGGGATTCTGAGCCCGCGGGCTTCGTGGCTCTACGAACGCCGTACGAACGCCGTACGCGCAGAAGCGCCCCTCACCCGGAGCTGCGGGGGAGGGGCGCTTCGTCGTGTACGTGCGTGGGGTCAGCGCTTGGCGTGCCGGCCGCGCTGGCCGGAGGAGGGGCCGTTGCCGCCCGGGGGGCGGCCGGAGCCGTCGCCCGCCTCGGCCACGGCGGCCTTCTTGCCCTGGCTGCGGGCCCGCAGCACCTCGATCACGATCGGCACGACGGAGATGAGCACGATCAGGATGAGGATCATCTCGATGTGCTCGTGCACGAAGTCGATCTTGCCGAGGAGGGCTCCGAGCACGGTGACGCCGACGCCCCAGAGGATCGCGCCGACGACGTTGTACGTGATGAAGGAGCGGTAGTTCATCCGGCTGACGCCCGCGATGATCGGCGTGAACGTGCGCACGATGGGCACGAAGCGCGCCAGGACCAGGGACTTCGGGCCGTGCTTCTCGAAGAACTCGTGGGCCTTCTCCACGTTCTCCTGCTTGAAGAGGCGGGAGTCGGGGCGCTTGAAGAGGGCCGGGCCGACCTTGCGGCCGAAGAGATAGCCCACCTGGTCGCCGACGATCGCGGCCACCGCGATCAGCGTGCAGACCAGCCAGAGGGGGTACTTCAGCTGTCCCGTGGTCACCAGCAGACCCGTGGTGAACAGCAGCGAGTCGCCGGGCAGGAAGAACCCGATCAGGAGGCCGGACTCGGCGAAGACGATGAGGAGCAGGCCGGGGAGCCCGAACGTGTTGAGCAGATAGTCCGGGTCCAGCCAGCTCGGTCCGAGCGCAAGCGTATTCAAGGGTCCGGGCTCCAGGATGAGGGGTGCGATGGCGGCTCTGTGGCCGCCCCAAGCTATCAACGCCCGATGCGTGCCCGTGGTTCCAGTGGCGTACAGCGGGAATGCGCATCCTACGAAGCGGCCCGAAGCTGATCACAGGAGGTGCCACCACCATGGGCATTGAGGAATTCGGCGGCGGTCAGACCGCACAGGCGGACGTGCTGGTCGTCACCACGAACGACGTACCCGGCTACCAGGTGACCCAGGTCATCGGCGAGGTCTTCGGGCTGACCGTGCGCTCCCGTCACCTCGGCAGCCAGATCGGGGCCGGGCTGAAGTCGATGATCGGCGGCGAGCTGAGGGGGCTGACCAAGACGCTGGTCGAGACCCGTAACCAGGCGATGGAGCGGCTCGTGGAGCAGGCGCGGGCCCGGGGCGCCAACGCGGTCCTGATGATGCGCTTCGACGTGACCGAGGCGGCGGACGTGGGTACGGAGGTCTGCGCGTACGGGACGGCGGCGGTGATCAGCAAGGTGTGACGGGCGCACGGTGTGGCGCGGCACCGGCCCGACCGCCCGGCGTGACCCGGCGCTCCCGGGCCGCACGGTGTGACGCGGTGCCGATCGGTGCCAGCTTGGGCGTTATATGTGTTTTGCCGCCCTAGGGTGGGCCGGTGGCCCCCGAATCCCCCGCACCCTCGCCCACTCCCCCGCACCCTCAGCAGCCGCCGGCCACCCCGGCCCGGCGGCTGCTGCCGCTCGTGCTGCCCGCGATCGTCGTCGGCGTCGTCTGCGCGCTGATCCTGCTCGGGGTGAGTCTGCTGGCGGAGCAGCTCCAGGACGTGCTCTGGGAGTCCCTGCCCGACGCGCTCGGGGTGGGGCGGTTCTCCTCCGTGTGGATGGTCGTGATGCTCACCGCGACCGGCCTCGCGGTGGGGATCGCCCTGCGGGCCGTACCCGGTCACGGCGGGCCCGATCCGGCCACCACCGGGCTGGTCGACGCCCCGATGCGGCCCGGCGTCGTGCCCGGGCTGCTCCTGGTAACCGTTCTGGCGCTGGCGGGCGGGGTGAGCCTCGGGCCGGAGAACCCCATCACCGCGGCCAACATCGCCCTGGCCTTCTGGCTCGGCCGGCGGCTGGCGCCGGGCGCTCCCGGCGAGGTGTGGGTGGCGCTCGCGGCGGCCGGGACGATCGGGGCCCTCTTCGGCACCCCGGTCGCCGCCGCGCTGATCCTCTCCGAGGTGCTGGCCTCGCAGCCGGGCCCCGGGGCGTTCTGGGACCGGCTGTTCGCCCCGCTCGCGGCCGGTACGGCGGGCGCGCTGACCATGTCGCTGATCGCGGAGCCCAGCTTCGACCTCTCCCTCCCCGCGTACACCGGACCGCACTGGGGCGATCTGCTCTCCGCCCTGCTGATCGCCTCAGCGGGCGCGCTCCTCGGGCTGCTCGCGGTGTACGCGTTCCCGGTGGCGCACCGGGTCTTCGCGGCGCTGCGGCATCCGGTGCTCGCCCTGACGGCGGGCGGTCTCGTGCTGGGGCTGCTGGGCGCGCTGGGCGGCCATCTCACCCTGTTCAAGGGGCTCGACGAGGTGAAGACGCTGGCCGGGGACCCGGACGGGTGGTCGGCCGGGGAGTTCGCGGGGATGGCGATCGTGAAGATGGCCGCCGTCGTGATCGCGGCCACCTGCGGCTTCCGGGGCGGCCGGATCTTCCCGTCGGTCTTCGCGGGGGTGTCGCTCGGACTGTGCGCCCATGCGCTGGTCGACGCGGTCCCGCCGTCGCTCGCGGTGTCCTGCGCGGTGCTGGGGGTGCTGCTCGCCGTCACCCGGCAGGGCTGGGTGAGCCTGTTCACCGCGGCGGTGATGGTCGGCGACGCGTCCGTGCTGCCGCTGCTGTGCGCGGCGACCCTGCCCGCGTGGCTGCTGGTCACGGGGCGGGCCCAGATGCAGGTGGACGCGGACGGGAAGTCACTGCGATGAGCGGCGTGCGCGGTCACGGGGAAGGACCCGCCCGGCGCGCCGGAACCACTGAACCTCCGTATCGTCTGGTTAGTGCGCTTTTGCGCCACCCTGTACCGATTCTGGTTCGATGGAGGTTCCCCGCATGCCCACGCCCGTCAACGTCGCCGTCGTCTATTACTCCTCCACCGGCACCGTCGCCACGATCGCGAAGGCGATGGCCGAGGACGCCGAGCGGGCCGGGGCGCAGGTGCGGCTGCGCCGGGCGGCGGAGCTCGCGCCGCAGGCGGCCATCGACTCCAACCCGGCGTGGGCGGAGAACGCCAGGGCGACCGCGGACATCCCCGAGGTCTCGCCGGACGACATGGTCTGGGCGGACGCGGTGATCTTCGGTACGCCGACCCGGTTCGGGAACGTCACCGCCCAGCTGAAGCAGTTCCTCGACACGCTCGGCGGGCTGTGGCAGTCCGGGCAGCTCGCCGACAAGGTCTACAGCGGCTTCACCTCCACGGCCACCGCCCACGGCGGCCAGGAGTCCACGCTGCTCGCGTTGTACAACACGATCCACCACTTCGGCGGCATCCTCGTCACCCCCGGGTACACCGACCCCACGAAGTTCGTCGACGGCAACCCGTACGGCACCTCGCACATCGCCGGGCAGGGCGACCTCCCGGTCGGCGAGCAGACGCTCACCGCCACCCGGGTGCAGGCCGAGCGGGTCGTGAAGCTGACCCGGGCCGTCAAGGCGGGCCTGGCCGCCGAGAACTGACCCCGTCCCCGCGGACGCCCACGGGCGCGCACCGACCCCCGTAGGCCGAGAGAAGGGTTTCCCCGCCATGCCGCTCCACCGTGGTGCCCACCCGGACCAGGACGAACCCTCCGACGAGCGGCGCAGGCTCGCCCTGAACCCGTTCTTCGGCGAGGCGGACCCGACGGCCGCGATGAACACCGCGCCGCCCCGGCACCGGCTGCCCGACGGGCCGCTGCCGCCGCTGACGGCGTACCGGCTGGTCCACGACGAGCTGATGCTCGACGGCAACTCCCGGCTCAACCTGGCCACGTTCGTCACCACCTGGATGGAGCCGCAGGCCGGCGTCCTGATGGGCGAGTGCCGGGACAAGAACATGATCGACAAGGACGAGTACCCGCGCACCGCCGAGCTGGAGAAGCGCTGTGTGGCGATGCTCGCCGACCTGTGGAACGCGCCCGATCCGTCGGCGGCCGTGGGGTGTTCGACCACCGGGTCGAGCGAGGCGTGCATGCTCGCGGGGCTCGCCCTGAAGCGGCGCTGGGCCAAGCGGAACGCGGACCGCTATCCGGCGACGGCACGGCCCAATCTGGTGATGGGCGTGAACGTGCAGGTCTGCTGGGAGAAGTTCTGCAACTTCTGGGAGGTGGAGGCCCGGCAGGTCCCGATGGAGGGCGGGCGCTTCCACATCGACCCGCAGGCCGCCGCCGAACTCTGCGACGAGAACACCATCGGGGTCGTCGGCATCCTCGGCTCCACCTTCGACGGGTCCTACGAGCCGATCGCCGACCTCTGCGCGGCCCTGGACGCCCTCCAGGAGCGCACAGGACTTGATGTCCCCGTCCATGTGGACGGGGCGTCCGGCGCGATGGTGGCGCCGTTCCTCGACCCGGACCTGGTGTGGGACTTCCGGCTGCCGAGAGTGGCGTCGGTCAACACCTCGGGCCACAAGTACGGCCTGGTCTATCCGGGGGTCGGCTGGGCGCTGTGGCGGACGGCGGACGAGCTGCCGGAGGAGCTGGTCTTCCGGGTCAACTACCTGGGCGGCGACATGCCGACGTTCGCCCTGAACTTCTCCCGGCCAGGGGCGCAGGTGGTCGCGCAGTACTACACGTTCCTGCGGCTCGGGCGCGACGGCTACCGGGCGGTCCAGCAGGCGTCCCGGGACGTGGCCTGCTCCCTGGCCCGCGCGGTGGAGGACCTCGGCGACTTCCGACTCCTCACCCGAGGGGATGAGTTGCCGGTGTTCGCCTTCACGACGACCGCCGAGGTCCACGCGTACGACGTCTTCGACGTGTCGCGCCGGCTGCGGGAGCGCGGCTGGCTGGTGCCGGCGTACACCTTCCCCGCCAACCGGCAGGATCTGTCGGTGCTGCGGGTGGTGTGCCGCAACGGTTTCTCCTCGGATCTGGCCGAGCTGCTGGTCGAGGACCTGAAGCAGTTCCTGCCCGAACTGCGGGCGCAGAAGCACCCGGTGAGCCACGACCGGAAGGCCGTTACGGCCTTTCACCACTGAGGGGGCGGCCCCGCCTCTACCGGCTGAGCCGCGTGAACTTGCCTACGGCCAGTGGGAAGAACACCGCGATGATGGCCACCGGCCAGAGCACCGCGAGGAGCCCGGCGTGTTCGGCGGCCCAAGAGCCGGTCGCGCCGCCGGGGTTGCCGAACAGGTCCCGTACGGCGGTGGCGGTCGCGGACATGGGGTTCCACTCGACCACCGCGCCCAGCCAGCCCGGCATCGACGCGGGGGTCGCGAAGACGTTGGAGAGGAAGCCGACCGGCCAGACCAGGATCTGGACCGCCGTGACCATCTCCGGCCTGCCCGCCACCATGGCGAGCTGAATGCCGACCCACAGCATCGCGAACCGCAGCAGGAGCAGCAGCCCCACCGCCCCCAGCGCGGCGGCCGCCCCGTTGTGCCAGCGCCAGCCGACCGCGTAGCCGACCCCGGTCATCACGGCGAGCGAGAGAACCGACTGGAGCATGTCCGCGGCGCTGCGGCCCACCAGCACCGCGCCGGGGACCATCGGCATCGAGCGGAACCGGTCGATCACGCCCTTGCCGAGGTCCTGGGTGACCGCGAGCATCGTGGCCTCCAGGCCGAAGGCCATGGTCAGCGCGAGCATGCCGGGGACCAGGTACTCGGTGGGGTCGCCCGGCACGCCCCGGCCGCCGCCCACCAGATAGGTGAACATCAGGAGCAGCATCACCGGGAACACCAGGTTGACGAGGACCGCCACGGGCTGGCGGGCCCAGTGCGCCAGTTCGCGGCGGGTCATCGTCCAGGAGTCGGCCAGTGCCCAGCCGAGCCGGGAGGCCGCCCCGTCCGGTCCGAGGACCGTCGTCGTCGCCGCGCTCATGCCGCCACCTCCGCCTTCTCCGCCGCCTGCCCCGCGGCCGGTTGCCCGGTCAGGGACAGGAACACCTCGTCCAGGGTCGGGCGGCGCACCGCGATGTCCTCCGCCTCGATGCCCGCCTCGTCCAGCACCCGCACCGTCCGGGTCAGGGCCGCCATCCGGTCCGGGGCGGGCGCGCCGATCCGCCGCCGGTCGGGGTCGAGCGTCAGGCCCTCGCCGCCGAGCAGCGCGGCCGCCTCGGCCAGCCGGGACGCGTCGCGCAGGACGACGTCGATCCGGTCGCCGCCGACGCGGGCCTTCAGCTCGTCGGGGGTGCCCTCGGCCACCGCCCGGCCGTGGTCGATCAGGGAGATCCGGTCGGCCAGCTGGTCCGCCTCCTCCAGATACTGCGTGGTCAGCAGCACCGTGGTGCCGCCGCCGACCAGGGACCGCACCGCGTCCCACACCTCGGTCCGGCCGCGCGGGTCGAGGCCGGTCGTCGGCTCGTCCAGGAACAGCACGTCCGGATCGGTGATCAGCGACGCGGCCAGATCGAGCCGCCTGCGCATGCCGCCGCTGTACTGCTTGACGGCCTTGCGGCCGGTGTCCGCGAGGCCGAACCGCTCAAGGAGTTCGTCCGCCCGGCTGCCCGACCGGCGTGCGCCCAGGTGGTACAGCCGCCCGAACATCTCCAGGTTCTGCCGTCCGCCGAGCTGTTCGTCCACCGCCGCGTGCTGCCCGAGCAGCCCGATCCTGCGCCGCACCTCGCCCGCCCGTTCGCGGACGTCGAGGCCGGCCACGGTGACCCGGCCCGCGTCGTGGCGCAGCAGCGTCGACACGATCCGTACGGCGGTGGTCTTGCCCGCCCCGTTGGGGCCGAGCACCCCGTGGACGGTGCCGCGGCCGACGGCCAGGTCCAGTCCGTCCAGGGCGCGTTTCTCCCCGTACCGCTTGTGCACTCCGTCCATGACGATCGCTTCCGTCACGTTCCCCGCCGCCCTTCCGTGCCTTCACAACCCTTGTAGTCAAACTTGACTAGTAGGTCGAAGGTAAACCCCGGTCCGGCATTCGTCAAACTTGATTACTCGTCGTCCCCAGGGTCGGGCACCCCGGTGGCGTAGGGGTTCTCCTCGCCGTCGGCGAGCACCCCGACGAACGGGTCACCCTCGCCCGCGAAGGTGTACGCGCCGCCCTCGATGCGGGCGATCAGGCCCCGGGTCCACTCCGCGCCGCTGTCCGCCGAGTGCACCCACAGATTCATGATCTCGCCGATGTGGCCGAGGGATTCGGGCCCTTCCTCGGGGGTGTAGTACTCGGTGACCGCCTCACGCCACTCGCGGATGCCCTCGATCCGCGCCTTGAGCAGCGCGACCGCCTCCTCGCGGGGCAGGTCGACGATGAAGCCGACCGCCGCCGACAGGACGTCCATGTTCCGGTCGTAGGAGCGGATGGCGTCCCGGAGCAGGGCGCGGTACTCCTCCAGCCCCTCGTCCGTGACCTCGTACTCGGTGCGCGGCGGGCCGCCGGCCGTGGAGGGGGCCGTCTCGTGCGCGAGGAGCAGTCCCTGCTTCGCCATCTGCTTCAGGGCGTGGTAGATCGACCCGGGCTTGGCGTTGGACCACTCGTGCGCGCCCCAGTACTCCAGGTCGTTGCGGACCTGATAGCCGTGCGCGCGGCCGTGCATACGCACCGCGCCGAGGACCAGCAGCCGGATCGCGGACATGACACTCCTTCGTATTCAACTTTGACTAGGGTAGCCCCGCCCGCTTGCGTCCGGCCGGCAGGTGTGCCCTCGCAGCCGGACCGCCGGGGCCAGCAGGGCCGCGACCATGCATCCGGCCGCCAGCGCCGCCCACACCACGTCGTAGCTGCCGAGCGCGTCCCGGGCGGTGGCGCCGAGGAACGCCGAAGCACCCGCGCCCAGTTGGTGGGCGGCGTTCGTCCAGCCGAAGACGATGGGGCCGTCCTCCCCGTACACCCGGCGGGCCAGCTCGATGAAGGGCGGCACGGTCGCGACGTCGACGAGCCCGTAGACCGCCGTGAACAGGAGCATGGGGGCCGTGACCGTCGAGGCGAACACCAGGGGCAGAGCAAGGAGGGTGAGGGCGCGGACGGCGAAGCAGACGGTCAGCACACGGCGCGGGTCGAACCGGTCGGTCAGCCAGCCGGCCAGCAGCGCGCCGAGGGCGGAGAAGATCCCGATCAGGGACAGCAGCGAGGCCGCCGCCGTGGCCCGCATGCCGTGATCGTGTGCGGCGGGCGCCCAGTTGGACCACATGATGCCGTTGGTGGACGCCCCGCAGAGCGCGAACGCCCCGGCCAGCAGCCAGAACGGGCCGGTGCGCGCCGCCCGAAGGAGCACCTTCAGCGTGCGCGCCGCCGCTCCGGCGGCCGGGGGCGGCATCGCCACGAACTCCGTGGCCCCGTACGGCCTCACGCCCGCCTCGGCCGGGTGGTCGCGCAGCAGCAGGAAGACCAGGGCGGCCACCGCCAGGGCCACGAGCGCCAGCGTCACCACCGGCGGACGCCAGCCGTGGTGGCCGACGGACCAGGCGAGGAGAGGGAGGAACAGCAGCTGGCCCAGGTGGCTCGCGGAGCTGAGCGCGCCCGTCACCAGTGAGCGCCGCCGGTCGAACCAGCGGGCGGTGACCCCGGCGGCGAACGTCATGGTCAGGCAGCCGCTGCCGAGGCCGATCAGCACACCCCAGTACGCGACCAGCTGCCACGGCCGCGTCATCACCCCGGTCAGCAGCGCCCCCGCCGCGACCAGCAGCAGCGCGCCCATGACCACCCGGCGGGTCCCGATCCGGTCCATCAGCGCCGCCGCGAACGGGGCGGTGAGGCCGAAGAGCACCATGTTCACCGAGGCGGCGAGCGCGATCTGCCCGCGCTCCCAGCCGTACTCCTGGCGCAGCGGCGTCATCAGCAGGCCGGGCACGGTGGTGAACGCGCCCGCCGTGACGATGGCCGCGCCGGCCACGGCGGCCATCAGCCATGCGCGGTGGATACGGGCGGGCGGGGTCCTGGTCGAAGTCGAGGCAGATGCGGTCATGGAATCAGCGTCGCGAGCGGCCCCCGCCCTCACGAGTGTCCCGATGGACCAGGTGCGCAAGGATATGGCCATGACCGTCTTCACCCACCCCGGGCGGCACCGGGTCGCCGTGCTCGCCCGCGCGGTCCTGCTCCCCATCGAGCTGGGCATCGTCCACCAGCTCTTCGGCCAGGCCCGGCAGGGGGCGTCGGCGGACGGCGAGCCGCTGTACGAGGTCGCCACCTGTTCCCCCACGCCCGGCGACGTGCGGACGGACGGCGATTTCACCGTGGCCGTCGCGCACGGTCCCGAGGCGCTGGCCGAGGCCGACACGGTGATCGTCCTGTCGTCGTACGAGGACTACGTCCAGGAGACGCCCGCGCTCCCGGCCCCACTGGCGGAGGCGCTCGCGCTGATCCGGCCCGGCGTCCGGGTGGCCTCGATCTGCACCGGCGCGTTCGTGCTGGCCTCGGCCGGGCTCCTGGACGGGCACACGGCCACCACGCACTGGCGGTACACGGAGCTGTTCGCCCGGCTCTTCCCCCGCGTCGGGCTGGACCCGGACGTGCTCTACACCGACGGGGGGTCCGTCCTGACCTCGGCGGGCTGCGCGGCCGGGATCGACCTGTGCCTGCACATGATCCGGCGCGACCACGGGACGGCCGTCGCCAACGACGTGGCGCGGCGCACGGTCGTCCCGCCCCACCGTGAGGGCGGCCAGGTGCAGTACATCCGGCGGCCGGTGCCCGCGCGGTCGGCCCCGGGAACCTCGGCCGCCCGCGACTGGGCGCTGCGACGGCTCCAGGACCCCATCACACTGAGGCAGTTGGCGGCCCGCGAGTCGATGAGCGTACGGCACTTCACCCGGCGGTTCCGGGAGGAGGTCGGCCTGACGCCCATGGCCTGGCTGACCCGGCAACGTATCGAGCTGGCACGGGAGTTGCTGGAGGAGTCGGACACGCCCGTGGAGCAGGTGGCCGCCCGCACCGGGCTCGGCACGGCGGCCAATCTGCGCCGGCACTTCCATGAGGCGCTGGGCGTCTCGCCGAGCGCCTACCGCACCACGTTCCGGGGTCCGCCGGACCGGTCATGACGGCTCGTCAGTAGGGGAAGACCGAGCGGCCGTGCTGGATCGACATCCACCGCTGTGTGGTGAAAGCCTCCACCGCCGCCTCGCCGTTCAACCGCCCGATCCCGGATGCCTTTTCGCCGCCGAACGCGACCAGCGGGTCGTCCTGCACGGTGGAGTCGTTGACGTGGAACATGCCGCTGTCGATGCGCCGCGCGAACCGCACCCCGCGTTCGACGTCCCCGGTGTGGACCGCACCGCTGAGGCCGTAGGGGCCGTCATTGACGATACGTACGGCCTCCTCCTCGCCGTCGAAGGCCATCAGCAGAGCCACCGGGCCGAGGATCTCCTGCCGGAGCAGCGGGGAGTCCTCGGCGAGGCCGGTGAGAACGGTCGGGCCGAAAACGTTGCCGACGGTCCGGCCCCGGTGGAGCGCCGTCGCGCCGTCCGCGATCGCGCGGTCCACGACCGCGTTCAGCGCGTCGGCCTGGAAGGCGTTGATCACCGGCCCGATGCTGGTCTCCGGATCCCTCGGGTCGCCTGCCCTGAGGGCGGCCACCTCGGTGATGAACTTCTCGGTGAACTCCGCCGCCACCGCCCGGTCCACCAGGATGCGGGTGGCGGCAAGGCAGGTCTGTCCCTGATAGACGAAACGACTGAAGAGAGCCGCCCGCACCGCCTGGTCGATGTCGGCGTCCGCCAGCACCACCAGGGCGCTGTTGCCGCCCAGCTCCAGGACGGTCCGCTTGAAGGCGCCGGCGGCGGTGGCGGCGATATGGCGGCCGACCCGTTCGGAGCCGCTGAACGAGATCACCCTGGGGACGGGGTGCTCGATGAACGCGTCGCCGATCTCGGCGCTGTCGGTGATCACGACGTTGAGCAGCCCGGCCGGAAGCCCGGCGTCCTCGAATATCTTCGCTATCAGACCGCCGCCGACGACAGGCGCGTTCTGGTGGGGTTTCACGACGACCGCGTTGCCGAGCGCCAGGGCGGGAGCCACCGACTTCATCGCCACCAGGAACGGGAAGTTGAAGGCGCTGATCACACCCACCACCCCTACGGGCAGCCGGTAGAGCCGGTTCTCCCGGCCGTCGCCCACAGCGGGCAGCAGCCTCCCCGTGGGCCGCACCGCCTGACGGACCGCTTCGCGCAGAGTCTCCGAGGCCGCTCCCACCTCATGGGCCGCCCGCGAACGGATACCGCCCAGTTCGTCGATGATCGCCTCGGCGATCTCCTCGGCTCGCTCGCCGGTGATGCGGAGCGCGCGTTCGAGGACGGCCCGCCGCTCGTACGGGTTGGCCGCGGCCCATTCCTGCTGCGCCCGCTCGGCGGCCCGGTAGGCGCGGTCGACCTCCAGCGCGGTGGCCACGGTGACGGCGGCGAGTTTCTCACCGTTGTAGGGATTGAAATCGATGATGTCCCACGAGCCGCTGCCGGTCAGCCACTCGCCGTCGATGTACTGGTGGGCCAGTTCATGGAAGAAGGACATGCAATCCCTTACTGCAGGCGTTCGCAGACTCCTGATGCGACGTCATCGTAACGAGAATTTACGTCAGTTGGAGTAGTCCGCGCAGAAGATCCCGGCTCTCTTCCGGAGCCGGGCTCTCCTGGGCGAGGCCCGCCATCGCCTTTTCGTACTGCGCGACTTCCTCGGGCTTGTCCAGATAGAGCGCGCTCGTCAGCTGCTCCAAATAGACAATGTCCGACAGATCGGATTCCGGAAAACGCAGCATCGTGAATGAGCCGCTCTCGCCCGCATGGCCGCCGTGACTGAAGGGCATGACCTGAAGCGTGATGTTCGGCTGCTCCGACATATCGATCAGATGCCGCAATTGGGCGCGCATGACCTCGCGTTCGCCGTACGGGCGGCGAAGCGCCGCCTCGTCGAGCACGGCGTGGAACGTCGGGGCGCGCTCCGAGACGAGGGCCTTCTGACGCTCCAGGCGCAGGGCGACGCGGCGGTCGATCTCGGCGGGCGAGGCTCCGCGCATCCCGCGCGAGACGACCGCGTGGGCGTACGCCTCGGTCTGCAACAGCCCGTGGACGAACTGGACTTCGTAGATACGGATGAGGGAGGCGGCACCCTCCAGGCCGATGTACGTCTGGAACCAGCCGGGCAGCACATCGCCGTAACTGTGCCACCAGCCCGCCACGTTGGCCTCGCGGGCGAGACCGAGCAGGGAGTCGCGCTCCGCCTCGTCGGCCACCCCGTAGAGCGTGAGCAGGTCCTCGACGTCCCTGGCCTTGAAGCTCACCCGTCCCAACTCCATGCGGCTGATCTTCGATTCGGAGGCCCGGATCGAGTAGCCGGCCGCCTCACGGGTGATACCGCGCGACTCCCGCAGTCTCCTGAGCTGAGAGCCCAGGAGGATGCGCCGCACCACCGATCCACTCGACTCGCCTGCCGACACTGGTCCGACCCTCCCCATCGCTCACCCTGGCACCGGAGCCCCCCGGAACCCCCCGGAACCCCGACTGCCGGATTCTGCCACCAAAACGCTTCAGCCCGTACTCATTCGATTACGGAAATGAGAAGACGTCCGGAAAGCTCCGAAACTGACCCCGGGAAGAAATGCCCCGTAACCACCACGGTATCGGGCAGGTCCGGCGCGTGCACGTGCATCTGCCCTTGCATCTGCTGTGCGCATTCGGAACCATGGTCCTCGCGCACCTGCGTGCTCGTGTTGTGCCGCTGTACCCCCCGCAGTACCGCTACAGGCAGTGCCGCTACAGCCGCGAATCCCGGGAGTGCCTCGTATGGGGACGAATGGATCGACGATGCTCGAGCCGTTACGGCAGGGGCTTCCCCCCACCGACCCCTCAGGGGTTGCCGGATCGGCCTCGTGCGCTCTGCCCGCGCGTTACGAAGCGGTCGGCGGGGCGCGGAAGTTCACCCGGACCACGCTGGAGCGGTGGGAGCTGGACGAACGGTTCGAGGATGTCGCCCTGGTGGTGTCCGAACTCGTCACCAACGCCCTGCGCCACGCGCTGCCCGCCGATCCGCCCCGGGATTTCCAGGACCCGCCGGTGCGGCTGCATCTGATGCGGTGGACCTCGCGGCTGGTGTGCGCGGTGCGCGATCCCAGCCGGGAGAGCCCGGTGGCGGGCGAGGCGG
The DNA here is from genome assembly GCF_000261345.2 of Streptomyces globisporus C-1027. Classification (NCBI taxonomy): domain Bacteria; kingdom Bacillati; phylum Actinomycetota; class Actinomycetes; order Kitasatosporales; family Streptomycetaceae; genus Streptomyces; species Streptomyces globisporus. Next base: position 3,543,461 of record NZ_CP013738.1, read on the forward strand.
CGGATTGCGCCGAATCGGGCCGCGGCCTGTTCCTGGTGGAATGCGTCAGCGACAGCTGGGGCTGGCACCCCTCGCCCGTACCGCTCGGAGAACTGCCGTCCGGACCGCTGTACGGCAAGGTCGTCTGGGCCCTTTTCCGGCTGCCGGAAAAGACGAAGTAGGGCTCACGGAAGCCCCGGTCCGGTCCCTCGGGGGCCGGGCCCGGCGTCAGGCGCCTGCCGCGAGATGGTCGAACTCGCCGTCCTTGACGCCCAGCAGCAGCGCCTCGATCTCCGCGGGCGTATAGACAAGGGCGGGCCCGTCGGGGTGACGGGAGTTCCGCATCGCCACATCCCCTCCGGGCAGCCGCGCGAACTCCACGCAGGATCCCTGGGAGTTGCTGTGCCTGCTCTTCTGCCAGACGACTCCGCGAAGCTCTGTGGCCGCCATGCCGTTGTACACGTGGTGCACAGGACGCTCCCCGAGTTGCAAGGTGCAAGTGTCAACTAGCTCGGATCATAGCTCTGTTCATATGCCAATGCATGAGCAGATGCACGTGCACGCGGGGTGTTCCTTTGATTACAAGACGAACGGCGCGCCTATTTCGCTCCCGCTTACCGGAGTTGATCGTCACGGACCTTGGTAACGTGGCGCGGTCTTTCGACCGGAAAACACCAAGGGGGAACTCCACGTGACCAGGTCTCTACGCACCGGCGCCGTCGCGGTGGCCGCTCTGGCCGCATCGTTCGCGCTGACCGCCTGCGGCAGCGACGACCCGAAGAAGGACTCCGGCACGGATACCCCGGCGAGCGCGACGCCCGGCGCCGGTGGCGGCGAGGACTCCGGGGAGTCCGGCGGGAGCGCCGTCGACGCCGCCGCGCTGGAGGGTACCTGGGTGGGGCTGACGGACGGCAAGAACGTCACCGTGTCCATCGCCTCCCGCAAGGTCGCCCTCGTCGCCGACCAGTCCGTGTGCCAGGGCGATGTGAAGGACATGGGCGGCGAGCCGATGCTCGCGCTCAAGTGCACCGACGGCGGCACCGACCGCACGATGGGCGCGATCGACTCCGTCGACGGCTCGAAGCTGGTCGTCTCGTGGGACGGCGGCGCCAAGGACACCCTCGCCAAGGCGGAGGCGGGCAAGCTGCCGAGCGGCATGCCCTCGCTGCCCGACCTGGGAGACCTGCCCGAGGTGCCCGCGCCGTAAGGCCACCGCGGCCCGAGGCCCGCGCCGTAGAGCCACACGCCGTAGAGCCACGCGCCGTGAGGCCGCCGCCGCGGGCGCTCAGCTGTCGGCGAGGACGCTGCTGACGCGGGTGGAGCCGCCGCGTTCGTCCAGGGCGCGGGTGAACTCCTCCAGCGCGTCCAGCAACAGCGCCGCGCCCCGGCGCACCACCGGGTCGCCGACCGGTGTCGTGCCGTCGTCCGTCGGGGTGGGCATGTCCCAGTGGGCCACCGCGTCCACCACCGGCTGCCAGTCGGGCAGCCGCCGCTCCCGTACGGCCTTGGCGCCCTTCTCGGTGGCGCGGCGCAGCGCCTCGGCCAACTGGGCCGCGCCGGGCACCGGGTCGGCCGACCGGGCCGGCAGATGGGCCTCCAGGACCATCGCGGACCGGCCCAGCTGGGCCAGCGCGTGCTGGGCGTCGGTGGCGGCGGCCCGGGAGATGCCCCGGTGGCGTACGGGTTCGTGCTGGGCGGTCGCCAGCGCCTCCTGCCACGCGACACGGGCCTCCCGGGTGGCGATCAGCGCGTCCCGGACGTCCTCGTCGTCCCGGGAGGCGGGGTCGGCGTACCGGTCGACGACCGTGGCCGCGTACCGGCCGTCCGCCACCAGCCACTCGGCCAGCCGGTTGCGCAGCCGCGGGGTCTCCCAGGCCGGGTAGAGGGCGTACGCGGCCATCGCGAGGAGTCCGCCGACGAGGGTCAGCACGATGCGTTCGGTGACGGTCTGGGACCAGTCGTCGCCGGCCATGCCGAGCAGGAAGACGACGTACGCGGCGACGCAGACCTGGCCGACCGCGTAGCCGGTGCCCATCAGCAGGTACATCAGCCCGGCGCAGATAACCGCGAGGAGCGCGGAGAGCCGGGCGTCGGGGTGGGCGGTCTGCACGATCGCGGTGGCGAGCCCGACCCCGACCAGGGTGCCGCCGAAGCGTCCGGCGGAGCGGGCGTACGTCTGCGAGAAGTCGGGCCGCATCACCATGACGGCGGTCATCGGCGCCCAGTAGCCGTGGCCGAGCGGTACCGCCTCGCCCACGAAGTAGCCGGAGACGGCGACCACCGCGACCCGGATCGCGTGGCGCAGGATCGGCGAGCCGTGGTGCATCTCGCGGCGCATCGCGGCCAGCACCACCGGGACCAGCTTCAGCAGCGAGGGCCGGTGCCGGGTGTCCGGGGCGAGGTCCGTGGGGATCCCGCTGTCGGTCCCCGTGCCCTCCGCGATCTCCAGGACGTCGTCGAGCAGGGCCGAGAGCCGGTCGGCGGCGCGGCGGGCGGGGCCGACGAGGATCACGTCGTTGTCGGGGGTCTTCAGGACGCCCAGGTCGGTGGCGGAGAGGTGGACGGGTTCGCCGTACCGGACGGCCCGCGCGGCGGCGTCCAGGACCGATCCGGCCGCGCCCAGCAGCTCGTTCACCCAGAGCCGCTCCAGGCCGTCGCCGGGCACCCCCATCGCCGGGTCCGCCAGCGAGGCCAGCACCGGGCGCAGCCGCTCGGCCACCCCCCGGGCCCCGCGCAGCTCGGCGGGGCGGCGGCGGGCCTCGCGCGGGGTGACGGCGGCGGCGCTGCGGGCGGTCATCAGAGGCAGCGGGTCGAAGGGGACGACCGGGTCGTGGCGCAGCCGGCGGGCGTAGTCGGCCTCGGCGGCCAGGGCGTCGGCGAGCGCGTCGCGCTGGGCGCCCCATCTGCGGACCGGAAAGAGCACGATGAGCGCGGCCTGCACCAGGCCGCCGACGGCGATCATCCCCGCGTGGGCGGCGGCGTCCACGACCGAGGTGGGCAGGGTGATGGTCACCAGCATGATCGCGACGTTGGACGCGGCGATGATGCCCGCTGTGGGGCCCGCGGCCCAGGCGAGCCCGGCGAGGAAGGTCCAGAGGCCGAGCAGGCAGAGGAAGAGCACGACGTGCGCGCCGCTGACGTACCCGACGAACGTCGAGACGGCGAGGCTCGCCCCGGAGACCAGGGCGAGGACGGGGCGCGGCCGCCAGCTGCGCTGGAAGGTGGCGATGGCCGCCTGGAACGCGCCGAACGCGGAGCTCGCCGCGATCTCCGGACCGAACAGCAGGAGGCTGACGCCGACGACGAGGGCGAGTCCGGCCGCACCGCGCAGCGCGATGAGGGGTTCCAGTTTCTGCCGCTCGATCTCCAGCCCCGAGCGGGCGGTCTCCTTCAGCGCCCGGAGCCAGCTCATGGGCCGAGCCTAACGGTGCATAGTCGGACAAGCCCGACTTACGACGTGATCTCTCCGTCGGGTCGGTGGGACGCGCCGCCCGTGCGGGCCCGGTCGGCGGCCTCGGTGCCGTGCGTCCAGCCCGCCAGATCGGAGACCCCGCGGAGCCGGGTGGTCGTGGTCCTCGGGAACATCCGCTCGGCGGTGTCGGCGACCGCGACGTCCCGGGCGGCGAGGACGGGAAGCAGTCCGCCGCCTGCTCCTGTTGTGCTTGTACCGGTGTCCGCCTCCGCCGTGATCCGCTCGGCGTCGGCGGTCAGCCGCCGCCCCAGGCGCTGGGCGTACCCCATCCAGAACGCCTGCCGGAAGGTCTTGGTCCGCTTACGGCCTCCGGCGCGCTGTCCGGCCTCCGCCCGGGTCATCGCCGTCGTCCCCTGGACGAGCAGCGAGGTGAACAGCAGCTCGACCGCCTCCAGGTCCGCGTCGAAGCCGACGACGGTGGAGAAGGCCAGGTCCTCGTTCCACACGGCCCGGCAGCGGTTCGCGGAGGCGACGGCGTCCAGCAGGACCGCCTTGGCGCTCTCGTACGGGGGCTCCACCCCGATCCGGCAGGCTCCCGGGGTCTCGCGGCTCCGGGTCCGGGCGGCGAGGAGGGCCTCGTCGATGGTGTGCCGGGCCATCAGCTCCTGCGCCTTGGTGGTCAGCGCCTCGGCCTCCTCCGGGAAGCCGGTCGCCTCCGCCTTCGCCAGCAGCGCCCTGATCCGGGTGAGCATGCGGGGCTCGTCGGCGGCGGGCGGCCGGTGCAGGTGGTCGGCGGCGGCGCCGGGCGGCGGTCCCACGGGCTCGATGGCGGGCAGCCGCAGCAGTACCCGGTAGAGCTCCAGCAGATCGGCGGCGTAACTGAACCGGTCGGGCCGGTTGCGCTCGACGGGCGGCACCAGCTCGGAGAGCTGCTGCCGCCACCGGGGCGGCAGCTCCGCGTACCGGGCGGTCTCGGCGGCGATCAGGGTCCCGGCCAGCGCCGCCCGCCGCTCGTCCAGCTCCCGGCGGACGAACCGGACCAGGTCGGCGGGGTGCCAGCCGCGCTCCCACGCCCGGCGCACGAACTCCTCGCCGCGCCGGTGCGCCTCGTCGTCGGCGTCCGGGGCCGCGGCGAGCAGGGACGCGCCGGTGTCCAGGGCGGCGTCGCCCTCCGCGTAGAGGGCCGCCGCGCACGCCCGGTCGATCACGGATTCCATCCGGCCAAGGGTAGGCGCGCGGCTTCCGGGCGTTGTCAGTGGCGGGTGCCAGACTCGCACCCATGACCGAACGGTGGGCGGTGGCGGCCGCGGACGGGGGCGGGGCGCTGCTCGCGCCGCTCGCCCGCGACGGCACGCCCGCCGGCCCCGTCGTCGCCGAGCCCGACCTCGTCGAGGCGGTCCGCTCCCGCCCCGACGTGGTCCGCTGGGTGTGGCGGTCGACCGCCGCGATCTACCCCCGGCTGCTCGCCGCCGGGGTGCGGGTCGAGCGGTGCTACGACATCGAGTGCGCCGAGCTGCTGCTCCTCGGCCACGCCGGACGGCTCGGCGAGCCCCGGTCGGCCGCAGCCGCGCTGGCCCGCCTCGACAGCGGACCGGTGCCGCCCGATCCGCCCGCCCGGTCAGCCGAACCGGGCGCCCAGTCCTCCCTCTTCGAGGCGTCGTCGGGGACCGACGTGCCGTTCGAGGGGCTCCTGCGGGTCTACGCGGACCAGCTGCGCCGCCACGACGCGGCGGAGCACCCGGACCGGATGCGGCTGCTGACCGCCTCGGAGTCGGCGGGGATGCTCGTGGCCGCCGAGATGCACCGGGCCGGGCTGCCCTGGCGCGCCGACGTCCACCGGGAGCTGCTGAACGGCCTGCTGGGCGAGCGGTACGCGGGCGGCGGCGAGCCCCGCAGACTCGCCGAGCTGGCGGACGAGGTCTCGGCGGCGTTCGGCAGGAGGGTCCGCCCGGATCTGCCCGCCGATGTGGTGAAGGCGTTCGCGCAGGCCGGGATCCGGGTGAAGTCGACCCGGCGGTGGGAGCTGGAGGAGGTGGACCATCCGGCGGTCGAGCCGCTGATCGCGTACAAGAAGCTGTACCGGATCTGGACCGCGCACGGCTGGTCCTGGCTCCAGGACTGGGTGCGCGAGGGCCGCTTCCGCCCGGAGTACCAGCCGGGCGGCACGGTCAGCGGCCGCTGGACGACCAACGGCGGCGGGGCGCTCCAGATCCCCAAGGTGATCCGGCAGGCCGTCGTCGCCGATCCGGGGTGGCGGCTCGTCGTCGCGGACGCCGACCAGATGGAGCCCCGGGTGCTGGCGGCGATCTCCCGCGACCGGGGGCTGATGGAGGTGGCCGGTCATGACGGCGACCTCTACAAAGCCCTGTCCGACCGGGCGTTCTCCGGCGACCGCGAGCACGCCAAGCTGGCGCTGCTCGGCGCGGTCTACGGCCAGACCTCCGGCGACGGGCTGAAGAACCTGGCCGCGCTGCGCCGCCGCTTCCCGCTGGCCGTCGCCTACGTCGACGACGCGGCACGGGCGGGCGAGGAGGGGCGCGTGGTGCGGACCTGGCTGGGCCGCACCAGCCCGCCGGTCGCGCTGGCGGGCCAGGACGAGGAGGCGGGCATCCCCCAGGAGGACCCGGCAGGCTCCGGTGACACCGAGGGGCCCGGGGCCGCGTCGGGCGGCGGCACGGCCCGGGCCCGGGGGCGCTTCACGCGTAACTTCGTGGTGCAGGGCAGCGCCGCCGACTGGGCGCTGCTGCTCCTGGCCGGGCTGCGCCGGTCCCTCTTCGAACAGGGACTGCGGGCGCAGCTGGTGTTCTTCCAGCACGACGAGGTGATCGTGCACTGCCCGGCCGAGGAGAGCGCCGCCGTCGCCGAGGCGATCCGCGCGGCGGGCGAGCTGGCCGGGCGGACCGCCTTCGGGGAGACGCCGGTGCGCTTCCCCTTCACGGTGGCGGTGGTGGAGCGGTACGCGGACGCGAAGTGACCGTCCGGACGGGACAGCCGGGAAAGCGCCTGTACCCCCGGCCTACCGCTGCTGGAGCTTCGGCCACTCCGGGCTGATGACCAGGGCGGTGAGCTGGTCCATGGTGAGCGCGGGCGCCTTGCGGGTGGCGGCGCTCGACTGCTCGCCGGAGTTGAAGGCCGAGACGACGACCCGCATGCCGTCCGGGCGCATGCTGTCGGCCGTCCACATGACGACCCCCGCGCCGCCCTTCTCGCCGGGCTTCTTCGAGGTGGCGAGCAGGGTGCCATCAGGCAGCGTGGTCGCGTCGCCGTACAGCTGGTGGGCGACGTCCCGCATGTCCTGCTGCACATTGATCTGCACGAGGGAACGGCCCTTGCCGTCGTTCACGACGACCGAGGCGAACTCGCCCCCGCTGTCCGTCACGTCCGTCACGGTCAGACCCTCGGGCAGCAGCGCGCGGAAGGTGGGCATCAGCAGCGTGTGGTCGAGCGGCGGCGCCGGCTCCCCGGCGTCGTGCGTTCCGCGCGAGGCGGGGTCCGGCGAGGGCTCACCGGTGCCCGTACCCGCCGTGGGGGTGGCGGTGGCGGACCCGGCCGTCGGCTTGTCCGAAGGCTCCGACGGCGAGGGGGCGACCGTCCCGGCCTCCTCGGGTGTGGCCGTCGGCGTCGGCGTGGCGGCGTCCGTGGGGGTCACCGCAGGGGTGGCCGTCTGCCCGACCGGGCCGCTGCTCGCGACGTTCACCCCGTCGCCCAAGGTGCCCGACTGGCCGGTGGCGAAGGTGACTCCGCCGCCGATGAGGGCCAGGGTCAGCACGCTTCCGGCCACGGCGGCGACCCGACGGCGGCGCACGGTGCGCCGCCCCTGTTCCAGCGCGCCGTCCACCAGGGCGGTGCGGCCGGACAGGTCGAAGGTCTCTCCGGCGCGGCGCAGTTCCGTACCGAGGCTGTCCTCGAACGGGGGCTCGTCTTCGCTGGGCATGGGGAACCACCACTTCTCGTACTCGTATCGGATTGCTCGACAGTTCTCCGACCACAAGGGCCGGGGGCCCCGACGTCAGCGGGCGGCGAACTCCGCGATGCTGCCGCCTAGGTGCTCCCGCAGCCGCCCGAGCGCCCGCACACAGCGGGTCCGTACGGCGGCCGGGCTGACCTGGAGGGCGGCGGCGGTCTCCTCGATGCTGCGGTCCTCCCAGTACCGCAGGACCACGACCGCGCGGTCCTTGGGCGCCAGGTGGGACAGGGCGCGCAGCAGCGTCATCCGGAGCGCGGGGTCGTCGGGTTCGGCCGAAGCGCCCTCGGGCAGTTCGGCCAGCGGGCGTTCGCTCGCGGAGCGGCGCCGCCGATGGGTCAGGAAGGTCCTCACCAGCACGGTCTGCGCGTACGCCGCCGGGTTGTCGATCCGGCGGGCGCGGCCCCACGTCACATACATCCGGCTCAGCGTCTCCTGCACCAGGTCTTCGGCAAGATGCACATCGCCGCTGGTCAACAGGCAGGCCGAGCGGAACAGATGGCCCGCCCGGCCGGCCGCGAACACTCTGAACTCGTCGGTACGCGCAGCTTTCATGTTCTCCCCCGTCAGCCCACCCGTTCCGCCCTTCCCCCTCTACGACGCGACGGGACCGGGCGAATGTTTCAGGCGGTCCGCGAGAACTTCTTCCGGCCCCGCACGCGGAAGCGCCCCGTTCACGCGCCGGACGGCGTGAACGGGGCGCGGGCGGTGGTGCGCTCGCTGTTCCTGTCGTCTACCCGCGCTCCCACAACGCGGGGACGTTCGGCGGCTCCCAGCCGGAGACGGCCTGGTGCGCCTGCAGACAGCGGTAGGCGACCCCGCCGTAGGTCACGCGGTCGCCCGCGCGGTAGGAGGTGCCGGCGGCCCAGCTGGTCCCCGGCTCGGTGGGTGGGTCGGTGGGCGGATCGGTCGGGCCCGGCGTCTGGGCGACGTCCAGGACGAAGTCGAAGGAGCCCTGCCGCCCGTTCCCGACGTTGCGGACGTTCATCAGCAGCTCGGGGTCGAACAGGGCGTCGGTGTTGTTGCGGGGCTCGTTCGGGAAGTACAGCTGGGTGGTGAGGATGCGGCCGCCGGGTGCCTGCGCCTTCACGTGGATGTGGCGCGTGCGGCCGGGGTAGAGGCCCGGCACGATCGTGGTGAGGCTGAACGAGCCGTCCGCACCGGTGAACTGATGCCCCCGGAAGTTGAACCGGGCCATGTCGTATGCCCCGTTCGTGTCTGCCTGCCAGAAGTCGAGCAGGGCTCCGGAGATGGGCCGGCAGGCCCGGCCGAAGACGTAGCCGCTCACGGTGAGCGGTACGCCGGGGGTGCTCGGGGTCACCAGACTGGTGCGGCGCGGCGAGTTGGGCTTGAAGTACGGCCCCTCCATCTGCGGCGGCGTCGTGTCGTCGCCGTCGTCGCACTCCGGGGTCGGGGCCAGGGGCCCGTTCCCGGTGGCGGCGGCGTCGCGGGCGAGCGCGACGCTCCCTCCGGCGAGCAGGGGCGCGGCGCTCGCGACGAGCGCGGCCTTCAGGAGACCTTTGCGGCTGATCCGCCGGTCGCCGGACGCCTCGTCGGACGCGTCCGGGTCGTGGGGGTTCGCGTTGTCCATTTGTGGGGTCATGACGGTTCCTCGGAGTCCTCGGGGAGCCTCGACGCGGGAGGCGGGAGGCGGGGAGGTTCAGGAGGTGCTGGTACGGGGGCGCCGGGCCGGGCCCGGGGCCCTCAGATCCGCTGCCAGAGGGCGGGGACGGCCGCGGGGGTCCAGCCGGGCTGCGCCGTGTGCGCCTGGAGGCAGCGGTAGGTCGCTCCGCCGTACGTCACCGTGGCTCCGGCGGCGTACGCGGTGCCGGCCGCCCAGGTGCCGCCCGGCGGGTCGGTGGGCGGGTCGGTCGGCGGCGTGGTGGGCGGGTCGGTGGGCGTACCGCTGGTGACCAGGGTCAGCCCGTACGCCTGGAGCAGCGGGTTGAGCGGCTGGAAGTACGTCGTGCCGCCCGACGAGCAGTTGCCCGAGCCGCCGGAGGTGACGCCCTGCGCCTGGTTGCCGGAGATGTAGGAGCCGCCGGAGTCGCCGGGCTCCGCGCAGACGCTGGTGCGGGTCACTCCGGAGATGGTGCCCTCCGGGTAGGTGACGCTGGTGTTCAGCTGCTGGATGGTGCCGCAGTGCCAGCCGGTGGTGGAGCCGGAGCGGCAGACCGAGGCGCCGACGACGGAAGCGGTGGATCCGGCGACGGTGACGTCGCCCCGCCCGTAGCCGTTGACCGTCGGGCGCGGGGTCCAGTTGGCGTTGGTGGCGACCCAGGCGTAGTCGCGGCCGGGGAAGGTGGAGCCCTGGAAGGTGCCCTGGGCCTGCTGGTTGAAGCCGTTGGTGGTCGTGCCGGCCCGGCCGCAGTGGCCCGCGGTGGCGAAGCCGTTCTGGGTGCCGCGCTTGACGGAGAAGCCGATGGAACAGCGGCCGGAGCCGTTCATGTAGTACGCGTCGCCGCCCCGCAGGTCGGCGAAGGTGCGGGGCTTCTCGGCGGAGCGGGCGACGGTGACGAGGGAGCTGTCGGCCCCGGCCGCCTTGAGGAACGCCGTTCCGGCGGCGGTGCTCGCGGCGTTCACGACGACCCGGTTGGCCTCGACGTCGACGTACCAGACGGGCACGTCCTTCGGGGCCTTGCGCAGCGCGGACCTGTCGAGGGCCTTCTTGACGCCTTCGAGCCGGTCCAGGCTGTGGGCGACGACCTCGGCCTTCGCCCCGGCCCCGGTGATGCGGGCGGCGTGGGAGGCGTCGGTGGTGGAGACGGTCAGGGTCGCCTTCCCGCCGCTGACCCGGGCTCCGGCGAAGTCGGCGCCGAGGGACTTCTCCAGACCCGCGGCGACGGCTGCGGCACGGTACTCGTTCGCTATCCGGCTCCGGGCGTCGTCCGCGTCCAGGCCGAGGTCGCGTTCCATGGCGGCCAGCAAACCGGGCGACAGGCTGTCGGCGGAGACCGGCGCGGCGGTGCTCCCCGCGGGGTCGGCGGACGCCACGCCGGTCAGCCCGGCGAGGGCGAGCGCGCCCACGGCCACCGTGGCGGTGCCGGCGGCGAGGGCGCGTCTGCGGAGCGTGGTTCTCTCCACGTGATTCTCCTTGGTTCAGGGGGTGTCCCGATCCGGCGGGGGTTGGTCCGGACCAGGGAATTGCCGAAACCGTAACGGCGGTGACACCCGGCACAGGAGATCCCGTTCACCCCCCTCCCTCCGCGTTATGGGGGCCGGACGCCCTCCGGGTGACGGAAGCCGTCTCCCTTTCGGCGGGGCGCCCGGGTAGGTTCGCCCTCATGCACACAGGGCAACTTCTGGGCTCGGGACGCACCGCCGACGTGTACGCACTCGACGGCTCCTGGGTCCTTCGCCGCTCCCGGGACCGCTCCGACACCACGGAGGAGCTGGCCGTGATGAGTTACGTCGGCGCCTTCGGCTTCCCGGTGCCGCGCATCGGTCCGCCCGCCGAGGGGGCCCGCCCCACGGATCTGGTGCTCCAGCGACTGACCGGCCCGACCCTGGCCGAGGCCCTGCCGGCGGGGCGGCTGGGGGTGGCCGAGGCGGGGGCCCTGCTCGCCCGGCTGCTACGGGAGTTGCACGCGATACCGCCCCGGGTCTCGACGAACCCGGAGGACTGTGTGCTCCATCTGGACCTGCATCCGGAGAACGTGATGCTGACGGCCGAGGGCGCGGTGGTGATCGACTGGTCCAGCGCGGCGGAGGGCCCGCCCGGCCTCGACCGGGCGATGTCGGCGCTGACCCTGGCCCGGATCGCGCTGGACCCGGCGTTTCCGGCCGGGGCCGACGTACGGCCGCTGCTGGCGGCGCTCCTCGCCGAACTCGCCGACGACGGGGGCGCGTCGGCCACCGATCTGGCGCTGGCCCGGACCCGCCAGCAGCAGAACCCGTATCTGACGGAGGCTGAACGGGGCCGCCTGGACGAGGCGGTGGATTTGGTGCTGGATTCCTCGCCGTAGATCAAGCCCCGCCGGCACGTCCGAGTGCCTCCGGCACGTTCCAGCCCCTCCGGCGATTGAGGAGCGGGGGCGCGGGGGCGGAGCCCCCGACACGAAGCCTCAGCGGCGAGTGCGCCGCGCGTCCCGCACCCGCCGCAGCCGGTTCACCGTGACCGGATCCTCCCGCAGCGCCCGCTCGTCCTCGATCAGCGCGTTCAGCAGCTGGTAGTAGCGGACCGGCGAGATCCCGAGCTCCTCGCGGATCGCCCGCTCCTTCGCCCCGGGCCCCGGCCAGGGCCGCCGCTCCAGGGCGAGCAGGGCCCGGTCCCGTACGGACAGCTCGTCCGCACCGGGCGCGGCCGGTCCATCGTGGTGCTCGTCGGGGGCGGTCATGTCAACCAACCTAATACCCGCCCCCGACACCCACGCGCGGCCCGGCGCCGCCCGCGCCGCCCGCGGCCGCTACTCGGCGGCTTCCGCCTGTGCCGCCTCGGCGGATATCTCGCCGAGGATGCTCTCGGGGTTGCTGCCCGGCGCGACCGCGCCGCCGATCTTCCTCTTGATCGTGTCGCTGACCGTGGCCCAGGACGTCTTGCCGAACGGGGGCAGGGTCGAGTTGGGCAGGGCGGCCAGGAACTCGTGCAGCTTCTTGTGCTTCTTGTCGGTCTCCATCGCGGCGGAGGCGCTGCCGGTCACCGGGAGGAGGTCGTACTGCTCGGCGAACTCCAGCACGTTCTCGTCGGAGTAGGCGTAGTCGAGGAACGTGCCGATCTCCTTGCGGTGGCCGTTCTCCTTGAAGCCCATCATCCAGTCGGCGACGCCCATGGAGCCCTTGGTCGGGCCGTCGGCGCCGGGCAGCGGCACCATGCCGACCTTGACGCCCTTGGCCTCGGCCTCGTCCATCAGGGTCGGGTGGCCGTTGAGCATGCCGACCTTGCCGGCGGTGAACGCCTCGAAGGCCTTCGCCCGGTCCAGCTTGCCCGGCGCGACCGGGCCGGTGAGGCCCTTGCCGACGAGGTTGTCCCGCAGCCAGCGGAACGTGGCGACGTTCTCGGCCGAGTCGATGTCGTACGAGCCGACGTCGTCCGTGTAGCCGCCGTTGCCGCTGAGCAGCCACATCAGGGTCTCGGCCTGGGCCTCCTCCTGGCCGAGCGGTAGGGCGAAGGGGTAGTCGACGCCCTTCGCCTTGAGGGCCGCGGCGTCGCTGCTGATGTCGTCCCAGGTCTCGGGGGCGTCCAGGCCCGCCTGCTGGAAGAGCTTCTGGTTGTAGAAGAGCAGCCGGGTGCTGGCGACGAAGGGCAGGCCGTACAGCGTGCCGTCGACCTTGCCCGCGTCGGTGAGCGAGGGCAGGAAGTTGGCCGCGGTGCGGATGGCGAGCATCTCGTCGGCGCTGTAGAGCTTGCCCGCCTTGGCGTAGTCCGCGTAGGCGCCGATCTGGGCGATGTCCGGCGCGTTGCCCGCCTTGACCATCGCGGCGACCTCGCGGTCGACGTCCTTCCAGGAGAGGACGGTGACCTCGACCTTGATGCCGGGGTGCTCCTTCTCGAAGCCCGAGGCGACCCCGCTCCAGTACTTCTCGGAGCTGTTCTCCGGACCGGTGCCGTAGTCCGCGGCGACCAGCTTCAGCGTGACGTCGCCCGAGCCGGCGTCACCACCGCAGGCCGACAACGTTGCCGTCATTCCCAGCGCGGCCACCACCGCGGTCAGACCCAAAAAGCGCCGCTGCACAGCCTCGCCCATCCTCGTCGATCGCCCTTGCCCACGGGCGGTGCGCATGGCGCGGGCCGCAGGCCTCGTTCGGCCGCGGCAGTGCCGCCCTGTCCTGGGCACCGTCCGGATGAACTGCGATTTTCCCCCATTGCCGACGCGAAGGTCTACACCACCGGCGTATCGCTTCGGCAACGTATACGGGCCCTGAGGGCCACAACTGGCTTGCGGGTACTGGAAGTCGGAGGCCCCGGCCCGTATCTTGGTCCAGACCTTTGACCCGGATTCCCGCCGATCCGGGGTTCTCATACGTGATCTTCCGGAAGAAAAAGGTCCGTTCTTCACTCGTTCATCATTTTGTATGGGTGCGCAACAAACCGCGCTAGTGGACTAGACCTTTTGGGGGTCGGCGGGCGAAACTGTCTCCCGTGAGACATGTCATCGCCCTCGATGTGGGCGGCACCGGAATGAAGGCCGCACTGGTCGGGACCGACGGCACCCTCCTTCACGAGGCGCGGCGGGCCACCGACCGGGAACGCGGCGCCGAAGCGGTCATCGAGTCGATCCTCGCGTTCGCGGCGGATCTGCGGGCCCACGGCGAGGAGCACCTCGGCGAGAGCGCCGTCGCCGCCGGGGTCGCCGTGCCCGGCATCGTCGACTCCGCCCAGGGCATCGCGGTGTACGCCGCGAACCTGGGCTGGCGCGACGTACCGCTGCGCGCCCTGCTCTCCGAGCGGCTCGGCGCCATCCCGGTGGCCCTCGGCCACGACGTCCGCACCGGCGGGCTCGCCGAGGGGCGCATCGGGGCCGGACGCGGCACGGACCGCTTCCTGTTCGTCCCGCTCGGTACCGGGATCGCCGGGGCCATCGGCATCGCGGGCGCCATCGAAGCGGGCGCCCACGGGGACGCGGGCGAGATCGGCCACATCGTCGTCCGCCCGGACGGACCCGACTGCAGCTGCGGCCAGCGCGGCTGCCTGGAGACGCTGGCCTCCGCCGCCGCGGTGACCCGGGCCTGGGCCGCCGCATCCGGGGACCCGACGGCGGACGCCGCGGACTGCGCGAAAGCCGTCGAGTCGGGCGACCCGGCGGCGATCGAGGTCTGGCGGAACGCGGTCGACGCGCTCGCCGCCGGCCTCGTCACCGCGCTCACCCTGCTCGACCCGGGCACGCTCATCATCGGTGGCGGTCTCGCCGAAGCCGGGGAAACCTTGTTCACACCACTGCGTGCGGCCGTCGAGGAACGGATCACGTTCCAGAAGCTGCCCCACATCGTCCCGGCGGCCCTCGGGGACACCGCCGGATGCCTGGGCGCGGGGCTGCTCGCCTGGGATCTACTCGCCACGGAGGTTTCCGCCTGATGGCCCCACGCGCAGCAGACAGCACCGTTCTCGCCGGCGCCCGGGTGGTGCTTCCCACCGGCACGGTCGAGGACGGCCGGGTGACCGTCGAAGGCACCCGTATCGCCGCCTCCGCACCGGAGGGCGCCCGGACCGTCGACCTCTCCGGCCACTGGGTGGTCCCCGGCTTCGTGGACATGCACAACCACGGCGGCGGCGGGGCATCCTTCACCTCCGGCACCGTGGACGAGGTGCTCACCGGCATCCGTACGCACCGCGAGCACGGCACCACCACGATGGTCGCCTCCACCGTCACCGGCGAGATGGACTTCCTCGCCCGGCGCGCGGGCGAGCTGTCCGAACTGGTCGAGCAGGGCGATCTGGCCGGGATCCACTTCGAGGGCCCCTTCATCTCACCGTGCCGCAAGGGCGCCCACAGCGAGCAGCTGCTGCGCTACCCGGACCCGGCCGAGGTCCGCAAGCTGGTCGACGCCGCCCGCGGCACCGCCCGCATGGTCACCCTCGCCACCGAACTGCCCGGCGGCCTCGACTCCGTGCGGCTCCTCGCCGAGCTGGGGGTCATCGCCGCCATCGGCCACACGGACGCGACGTACGAGCAGACCGTCGAGGCCATCGACGCGGGCGCGAGTGTCGCCACGCATCTGTTCAACGCGATGCCGCCGCTGGCCCACCGCGAGCCCGGTCCGATCGCCGCGCTCCTGGAGGACGACCGGATCACCGTCGAGCTGATCAACGACGGAACGCATCTGCACCCGGCCGTCCTGGAGCTGGCCTACCGGCACAAGGGCGCAGGACGGGTCGCGCTGATCACCGACGCGATGGACGCGGCCGGTTTCGGCGACGGCTCCTACGACCTCGGGCCGCTCGCGGTCGAGGTCAAGGACGGCGTCGCCCGGCTGGTGGAGGGCGGCTCGATCGCCGGCTCCACGCTCACCCTGGACACCGCGTTCCGCCGGGCGGTCACCCTGGACGAGATCCCCGTCGAGGACGTCGTCCGGTCCATCTCCGCCAACCCGGCCCGGCTGCTCGGCGTCTACGACCAGGTCGGTTCGCTCGATGCGGGCAAGGACGCCGACCTGGTGGTCCTCGACGAGGACTTCGTCCTCAAGGGCGTCATGCGCCGGGGCGAGTGGATCATCGAGCCGAAGACGGCCTGAGGCCCCCGGGCCCTTGGACCCGAGGCCTCCGGGCCGTTGAACACGTAACGAAGCGATGGCGGTCGGCGCCCGGGACTGGGCCGGCCGTCATCGCTTTGACATGATCATCGGCATCGCGTGCCGCAAGCGGCAGGCGTGCACCGCTGGGGCCACGCACCGAGGGAGGGACCGGACCAGGTGATCCTGACCGTCACCCTGAACACCGCGCTCGACGTGACGTACACCGTCGACGCACTCGTCCCGCACGGCAGCCACCGGGTCGGCGAGGTCACCGAACGCCCCGGCGGCAAGGGCCTCAACGTCGCCCGGGTGCTGGGGGCGCTGGGCCACGACGCCGTGGTCACCGGCTTCGTCGGCGGCGCGACCGGAGACGTCCTGCGCGGCCTGCTCGCCCCGCTCCCGCCGCGCGACGCCCTCGTCGAGGTCGCCGGGAACACCCGCCGCACCCTCGCGATCACCGACCGCTCGACCGGCGACACCACCCAGCTCAACGAACCCGGACCGCAGGTGAGCTCCGCCGAGTGGGCCGCCTTCCTGCGGACGTACGAGGAGCTGCTCGCCGGGGCCGACGCGGTCGCGCTCTGCGGCTCCCTGCCGCCCGGCATCCACGTCGGGGCGTACGCCGAACTGGTCCGGATCGCCCGCGCCGCCGCCGTACCCGTGCTGCTGGACACCAGCGGCGAACCGCTGCGCCGGGGCATCGCCGCCCGCCCCGACCTGGTCAAGCCGAACGCGGAGGAGCTGGCCCGGCTGACCGGCTCCCGCGACCCGCTGCGCGCCGCGGGGGACGCCCGCCGCCGCGGGGCCCACGCCGTGGTCGCCTCGCTCGGCCCGGAGGGGGTGCTCGCGCTCACCCCGGACGGCGTCTGGCGGGCGGCCCCGCCCGCACCCGTGCGGGGCAACCCGACCGGCGCGGGCGACTCCGCGGTGGCCGGGCTGCTCTCCGCCCTGGCCGAAGGCCTGCCCTGGCCGGAGCGCCTCGCCCGGGCGGTGGCCCTGTCGACGGCGACGGTGCTGGCCCCGACGGCCGGCGAGTTCGACGCGGCGGCCTACGCGGAGCTGCTGCCGCGCGTCACGGTGGAGCCGCACACGCCGACGCCCTGACCACCGGGCCGGTGATCAGGGCGTGAGCGGAGGGACCGGCGGTCAGCCGTTCTTCTTGATGTGGCCTGACTTCAGCTCCAGCTGGTCGAGGTTGGCGTCGCACTGGTCGCCTTCCTCGCAGGACAGCTTGAGGGTGTTGGCGCCCTTGTCGAGCTGGACGTACGCGTAGGTGTTGGTCCAGCCCTTCTCCAGGTCGCCCTCTTCGGCCTGCGCGAAGTTCTTCATGTTGATGGAGCGGGGCTCCTGGTCGTTGACCGTCAGGGTCGTCTTCGCGTCCTTGCCGGGCACGCCGTAGGTCACGTACAGGGTGTACGCGCCGGCCTCGGGCACCTCCACCGACCAGGTGGCCGACCGGCCGATCTCGTTCAGGTTGATGTAGTTGCCGTTCGCGCCCTTGGCGCCCTTGACCGTGGAGTCCAGGGCCGCCGTGCCGCCCAGCGTCAGCGTCGCCGCGTCCTGCTTCGGCAGCTCGACCGGCTTCGGGGTCTCCTTCGGCTTCTTCTCCGGCTTCTTCGACTCCTCGACCTCGCCGGCGGGGCCCTCCGAGGACGACGCCTCGTTCTTCTTGTCGTCCTTGTCGCCGTCGTCGCCTGTGAGCAGGGCGGCGCCGATGCCGATGAGGACGACCGCGACCACGGCGACCGCCGCGATCAGGAGCGCTTTCGTGTTCGGGCCGCCGCGGCCCGTGCCGCCGCCGTGGCCGCCCTGGGCGGGGGGCTGCCCGTGGGACGCGCCGCCGGGGTAGGTCTCGGGGGCCGCGTACTGCGGGTTCGGCCGGTTGTACTGCTGCGCGGGCTGGCCGTACGCCTGCTGGGGCGGGTAGCCGTACCCGCCCTGCTGCTGCGGCACCTGCTGCTGGCCGTACTGGCGCTCGCCGACGGCACGCACCTGGTTGTAGGACGTTCTGGGCACGCCCGGCTGCGCGGCCGGACCCGGGTAGCCGTAGCCGCCCTGGCCGGGCGCCTGGGCGCCTGCCGCCTGTCCGTCCGCGTACAGATAGCCGAACGGATCGTCGTCCTCGGGCTTGCTCGCGCCGTTGTTCCCGGCCGTCATCCCTGGGTCACTCCTCACCATCTCGCCAGCCGTCGCCGACCGGCCGAGCCTACCTCGAACGGAGCAGCCCCCGAATTGCGCTCACCCACCGGGACGGCTCCGGGGGAACGGGTACGGGGTAGGGGGAGGAACCCGCCGTGAACGTCATCCGGCCCTGCGGTGAACCTTCGACCGGGACCGTTTCTCCACGTACATCCGCTGGTCGGCGGAGCGCAGGACCTCTTCGACGGTCATGCCGCACTCGGCCCAGCCGATGCCGAAACTCGCCCCGACCCGGACCGCCCGGCCGTCGACCCTTATGGGCGGAATGATGGCATTTCTCAGGCGAACGGCCAGGTCAGCGGCGTCCGCCGCCCCGAGGCCGTCGGCGAGAACGACGAATTCGTCACCTCCGAGCCGGGCGACCGTGTCGCCGTCCCGCACACAGGTGCTTAGCCGCCGGGCGACCTCGATGAGCACGGCGTCGCCGGTGTGGTGCCCGAAGCGGTCGTTGATGGACTTGAAACCGTCGAGGTCGCAGAAGAGGACCGCGAGCCCTTTCGTCCCGTCGTCGTGCTCCGGATCCGGGGCCGCCGTGTGCACATGGTGGTCGAAGGGCCCGCCGCCG
Source organism: Streptomyces globisporus C-1027 (assembly GCF_000261345.2). Lineage (NCBI taxonomy): Bacteria > Bacillati > Actinomycetota > Actinomycetes > Kitasatosporales > Streptomycetaceae > Streptomyces > Streptomyces globisporus. The sequence continues at coordinate 3,561,749 of NZ_CP013738.1, forward strand.
GGGATCGCCTCACCCTCGTAGCCGTCGGGCTGGTAGCCGTGGGTGAGGGACGACTCGACGTCCCCGTACGCCGCGTCCAGCGCCTCGATCGCGGTCGCGGCCGGGGAGGAGTGCGGCCGCTCGCAGATCCGGGCGCTGAGCCGCGACTTCAGCTCGGCGCTGTTGGGCAGCCCGGTCAGCGCGTCGTGCGAGGCGCGGTGGGCGAGGTTCAGCTCGTGGCGCTTGCGCTCCTCTATGTCCTCGACATGGGTGAGCAGGAAGCGCGGCCCGTCGGCGGTGTCCGCGACGACCGAGTTGCGCAGCGAGACCCAGAGGTAGGTGCCGTCCCGGCGGCTGAGCCGCAGCTCGGCCCGGCCGCCCTCGGCGGAGGTGCGCAGCAGGGTGCCGATGTCCTCGGGGTGGACCAGGTCGGCGAAGGAGTAGCGGCGCATCACGGAGGCCGGGCGGCCGAGCAGCCGGCACAGGGCGTCGTTGGTCCGCAGCAGCCTGCCCTGCTGGTCACCGCCCATCTCGGCGATGGCCATACCGCTGGGCGCGTACTCGAAGGCCTGCCGGAAGGACTCCTCGCTGGCCCGCAGCGCCTGCTGTTCCCGCTCCAGGCGGACGAGGGCGCGCTGCATGTTGGACCGCAGGCGGGCGTTGCTGATGGCGATGGCGGCCTGGGAGGCGTACATCTGGAGCGCTTCGCGCCCCCATGCGCCGGGGCGGCGTCCGTTGCGCGGCCGGTCGACGGATATGACCCCGAGGAGGTCCCCGCCGCCCGCCGACGCGTACATCGGGGCGTACAGCCGGTCGAGCGGATGCCACTCGTCCTCGAACCGGGGTTCGGGCCCCTCGGTGTGCCACTGCGGTACGTCGTCGTCGAGGAGGACCCAGCCCTCGGTGTGCGGGATGAAGCGGAGACTGCCCCATGCCTCACCCATGGAGAGCCGCCGTTCCCAGGAGTCGCGGGAGCCGACGCGTCCGGTGATCAGGGCCTCGGCGGCGGCGTTGCCCGCGAAGGCGGCGATGACGAGGTCACCTTCGGGCCGGACCAGGTTGACGCAGGCCAGCTCGTATCCGAGGCCCTCGACGATTCCGTCGACCACGCTCTGGAGCGTGTCCGCGAGACTCCGCGCCGTGTTGAGATCGGCGACGGCCTGGTGCAGCTGACGCATGGTCGCCAGGCGGACGTACGGCTCCGACTCGGCCTCCATCGCTCGCACCCCCGGGACCTCGACAGCAACTCCAGGTTTCCTATTGACGTACTTGTTGCAGTGTCACCGCCACTGAATCACAGTGAGCTGTGCACCCGGTACACAGGGTCAGCAGAAAATGGACTCTGTGACTCAAGTCACAACAGATGGCCGGGCGGTGCCGGTGACTCACGGCGACGACGATCGTTCCGCGGTCACCGGGAGGAACGGATTCCCCTTGTGTGCGCCCGCGCACGCCCCCTCTCGCCCGTTCCCCTTCCACGGTCCTAGGACCTGCCTGGTCCCCTGGCCCGATGCGGCCGTCCGGCCCCCGCGGTTAGCGTCGGGGTGTGCTCCAGACGAAGCCCCCCACCCCGCGCCCCGAGACCGTCCCTCATGCTGAGGGGGTGAGCAACGACGAGTTCCGAGCCGCCCTCGCGCGGCTGGCCGCCGGGGTGGTGCTGGTCACCGCCCAGGAGCCGCCTCTCGACGAGGACGGCCGGGGCGAGGACGTGGGCATGACGGCGACCGCCTTCATGTCCGTGTCCCTGGAACCGCCCCTGGTGATGGTCAGCCTGCGCAACGGCTCCCGGATGGACGATCTGCTGGACGAGCAGCCGCTGTGGGCGGTCTCCGTGCTGGCCGCGAGCCAGCGGCACATCGCGGGCCGGTTCGCCATGAAGGGCCGGATCAGCGACCGGCTGCTGTTCGAGGACGTCCCGTACGTACGGGGCGAGGTGACGCACGCGCCGCTCATCGGCGGGGCGCTGGCGACGCTGGAGTGCCGGACCGAGCAGCGCGTGGTGGCCGGGGACCACACCCTGGTGATCGGGCGGGTGCTCACGGCGGAGCTGCCGAGCCCGGAGGGCGACCCGCTGACGTACTTCAAGGGGCGCTACCGCCAGCTGGGCTGACACCTCGTCCCGGCGTCCCGGACGCCCGTACCCGTCGGTCCGGCGCGCCCGCCCCCGCCTGAACGGGACGCCCCGTCCCGGCCGGGAGGCGCGCCCGCGGCCTCCGGCTACCAGTCGCGGCCGGAGCGCCCGCGCTTGGTGTCACCGCGCTGCTTCTTCTCGCGCAGCCTGCGTTCGTTGATCCCGCGCGGGACCTTCCGCTTGATCCGGGGCTTGGGCGGCGGCGCCGTCGCCTCGGCGAGGAGGGCGGCGAGCCGCACGGCGGCCGTCTCGCGGTTGCGCCACTGGGAGCGGTGCTCGGAGGCCCGTACGGAGACCACCCCGCCCACCAGCCGGCCCGCGAGCCGCTCCAGCGCCCGGGCCTTCCACACCTCGGGAAGCGCGTCGGTCGCGGCCAGGTCGAAGCGCAGCTCGACCTGGGAGTCGCTGGTGTTGACGTGCTGACCGCCGGGCCCGGAGGACCGCGAGAAACGCCACATGAGCTCGGCCTCCGGAAGGGAGACCGAGCCGCGGATGACATAGGGCCCGGACATGACACCCATGGTCCCTCCCCCGCACCCCGCCCGTCACCTTCTTTTGCCCTGCCGCGGCCCCCCGCGTCCGGAGGAACTTCGTAAAGAAAGTAAAGCGAGCAGGAACCTCGTGGTCTCCTGCTTGCGTTATGACGGGTGACGGTAGCTTTCGTGATGGCACGAAGCCCGCACACGACGAGGAAAGGGACTTCCCATGGCAGTAAGCCTGTCCAAGGGCGGCAACGTCTCGCTCACCAAGGAGGCACCGGGCCTTACCGCCGTCACGGTCGGCCTCGGCTGGGACGTCCGCACCACCACCGGCACCGACTTCGACCTCGACGCCTCGGCGATCGCGGTCAACCCGACGGGCAAGGTCGTCTCGGACGGCCACTTCGTCTTCTTCAACAACAAGTCGACGCCGGACCAGACCATCGTGCACACCGGTGACAACGTCACGGGTGAGGGCGAGGGCGACGACGAGCAGATCAACGTGAACCTGGCGGGCCTGCCGGCCGACGTGGACAAGATCGTCTTCCCGGTCTCCATCTACGACGCCGAGACCCGCAGCCAGAACTTCGGCCAGGTCCGCAACGCGTTCATCCGCATCCTCAACCAGGCCGGCGGCGCCGAGATCGCCCGCTACGACCTGAGCGAGGACGCCGCCACCGAGACCGCCATGGTCTTCGGCGAGCTCTACCGCAACGGCGCCGAGTGGAAGTTCCGCGCGGTCGGCCAGGGGTACGCCTCCGGCCTGCGCGGCATCGCCCAGGACTTCGGCGTCAACCTCTGACCCGTCGCCCCGAGCGCACCACAGTTTCACCGGAGCCCCCGGCCGCGATCGCGGCCGGGGGCTCCGGCGTGGCTGAGCCACCGTCAAGCCGACTGTCCCGCACCGCTGAAACCCGCCACTTCGCCGAATACCGGACAGTACAGCACCCCATTCGTACAAGAACTGGTCAAAAACTTGTGAGGCAATTGTCGGCACACCGTCAATTTCGCTCATTCGATGGCACGCTCTCCGCTCGTAGTCCCCCCACAGGACGACCGACGGAGAACACACATGAACCTCCACACCACCCCCCACAACTCCCGCGCCCCGCGCACCACGCGGCGACTCGCAGCACTCGCGGCCACGGCCGCGATGGTCGTCGCCGGAGTCCAGGCCGGAACCGCCGTCGCCACACCCGACGACGACGCCCGCACCACCGCGGCGAAGCCCGCCACGGCGGCCGCCCTCGGCGTGAACCCCTCCGCGCAGCGCGCCACGGCCATCAAGTCGGCGCAGGCGGACGCCTCCTCGGCGGCGAAGGCCCTGAAGCTCGGCGGTCAGGAGAAGCTGATCGCCCGCGACGTCATCAAGGACGCCCGGGGCACCGTCCACACCCGCTACGAGCGCACCTACGACGGCCTGCCCGTCCTCGGCGGCGACCTCGTCACCCACACCACCGCCGCCGGCAAGCTGAAGAGCGTGGACAAGGCGACCGACGCGAAGATAGCCGTGGCGTCGACGACGCCGAAGCTGAAGGCCGCGGCGAGCGCCCGCAAGGTGATCTACGCGGGCGGCGAGCACCCGGTCCTCGCCTGGGAGACCGTCAAGAAGGGCGTCCAGAAGGACGGCACGCCCAGCCGCGTCCACACCATCACCGACGCCACCACCGGCAAGAAGCTGCACAGCTACGAGGCGATCGAGACCGGCACCGGCAACAGCCAGTACAGCGGCGAGGTCGAGCTCACCACCACGAAGTCCGACGCGGGCTTCGAGCTGACCGACGGCGAGCGCGGCGGCCACAAGACGTACGACCTGAACCAGGGCTCGTCCGGCACCGGCGACCTCGTCACGGACGACGACGACACCTGGGGCGACGGGACGGGCGGCGACCGGCAGACCGCCGCCGTCGACGCCCACTACGGCGCGGCGAAGACCTGGGACTTCTACAAGACGGCCCTCGGGCGCGACGGCATCGCGGGCGACGGCAAGGCCGCCTACTCCCGGGTCCACTACGGCGAGAACTACGTCAACGCCTTCTGGGACGACAGCTGCTTCTGCATGACGTACGGCGACGGCGAGGGCAACAAGGCCGCCCTCACCTCGATCGACGTCGCGGCCCACGAGATGACCCACGGCCTCACCTCCGCCACCGCCAACCTGGACTACGCGGGCGAGTCCGGCGGCCTCAACGAGGCGACCAGCGACATCCTCGGCGCCTCGGTGGAGTTCTTCGCCGACAACGCCTCGGACGCCGGGGACTACCTCATCGGCGAGAAGATCGACATCAACGGCGACGGCACCCCGCTGCGCTACATGGACAAGCCCTCCAAGGACGGCAACTCCGCCGACTTCTGGGACGAGAACCTCGGCAACCTGGACGTCCACTACTCCTCCGGCGTCGCCAACCACTTCTTCTACCTGCTCGCCGAGGGCAGCGGAAAGAAGACGATCAACGGCGTCGAGTACGACTCCGCGACCTCCGACGGCTCGACGCTGACGGGCATCGGGCGGGAGAAGGCGTACCAGATCTGGTACAAGGCGCTCTCGGTCTACATGACCTCCACCACCGACTACGCGGGCGCGCGCGTCGCGACCGAGAAGGCGGCGACCGACCTGTTCGGCGCGGACAGCGAGGAGCTGAAGGCGGTCTCGGCCACCTGGACCGGGGTCAACGTCAAGTAACCCCAGCCGTAGGAACCACGGAAGCCGGTCAGCCCTCCCGGGCGGGCCGGCTTCCGCCGTACAGCCAGGCGTCCCACATCCCGGTGAGGTCCTGGCCGGTCTTCTCCTCCACGTACGCGGTGAAGTCGTCGGTGGAGGCGTTGGCGTGCCGGTACTTCTCGGTCCAGCCGCGCAGCAGCGCGAAGAACGCCCGGTCGTCGTCGATCGCGAGCCGGATCCGGTGCACGACCATGGCCCCGCGCCCGTAGACCGGCGGGTCGGAGAGGTCGAGGGCGGCGGGCGGATCGGCGGGCGGGAACGCCCAGTTGGCGTCGTCCTCGTACGCCTCGTCGAAGCTCTCCCCGACCGGTACGCCGTCGTGGTCGGCGGCCCAGAGCCACTCCGCGTACGTGGCGAAGCCCTCGTTGAGCCACATGTCCCGCCAGGTCTTCGGGGTGACGGAGTTCCCGAACCACTGGTGGGCCAGCTCGTGGACGAGGAGGCCGGTGTCGGGCGGGCCGGGGAAGACGGGCCGGTTCTGGGTCTCCAGGGCGTACGTCGAGTCGCCCGCGCGCTCCACGATCGCCCCGGCGGAGGTGAAGGGGTACGGCCCGAACCTGGCCCGCGACCACGCCAGCACCTCGGGGATCTCCGCGAGCACGTCCTCGCTCGCCGCCGCCGACGCGGGGTCCACGGCGGTGAACAGCCGGATGCCCTCGGGGGTGCGCGCCTGCTCGGTGGTGAACTCCCCCACGGCCACGGTCGCCAGATAGCTCGCCATCGGCTCGGTGGTCCGCCAGTGGTAGGCGGTGCGTCCGTCCTCCGTACGCCGGGCGACCAGCTGCCCGTTGGAGATCGCCTTGAGCGGATCGGGGACGGTGACCTCGATGTCGTACGCGGCCTTGTCGCCCGGGCGGTGGTTGCCGGGGAACCAGGCCATGGAGCCGGTCGGCTCGCCGAGGGCGACCGAGCCGTCCGCCGTCCGCAGCCAGCCCTCCTCCTCGCCGTCGGCGTCGGTGATGGTCTTCGGGGAGCCGGAGTAGCGCACGACGGTGGTGAACGTGCGCCCCTCGCGCATCCGGTCGTCCACCGAGGCGTCGGGGCGGATCGTCAGCTCCTTGCCCGCCCGGTTCACGGCGGCCGGCTCCCCCTCGACGGTGGCGCTCTCCACGTCGAGCCCGGCGAGGTCGAGGTGGAAGGCGCTCAGATGCTGGGTGGCGCGGGCGGTGATGGTGGCCGTGCCGCGCAGCCGCCCTGCGGCGGGGTCGACGTCGAGCTTCAGGCCGTAGTGGGTGACGTCGTAGCCGCCGTTGCCGAGCCAGGGGAAGTACGGGTCGCGCACGCCGACCGCGCCCGGGGCCCCCTCGACACCGCCGGTGCAGCCCGAGCCGAGGAGGGTGAGGGCCAGGGCGAGCAGGAGGGGGGCGGCGGCCGGGGTGCGGGGGTTCACCGGTCGATTTTAGGCGGTTTCCGGTGGGGGAAGGAGCCGCCCGCCTCGGGGGAGGAGGGCGGTTTCCGCCGCCGGAAGGAGCCGCCCGCCTCGGGGGAGGAGCGGGCGGCTCCCGGCTCAGAGGACGGCGATACCGAGGGGCCGGTTGCCTGCCGTCAGACGGACGGGCTCGCTCCTCTCGTCGTCCAGGTCGACGACGGTGATCCCGTTCCAGTAGCCGTCGCGGGTGAAGCCGCCGGTGACGTACGCCGTGCGGCCGTCCGCCGACACCGCCACGTCCTCGTGCGGACCCTCCAGCGGAACGACCCGTTCCGTGCCGTCGGGGGCGCGGACGGTCAGCGAGGGCTCCTCGTCGTCCGAGCCGATCGGGCCGGTGCCGACCACGAGAAGGGTGCCGTCGGGGGCGAGTGCCGCGCCGTGCTGGTGGGTGTTGGCGGTCATCCGCTCGATCGTCACCTTCCCGGTGCGCGGGTCGAGCACGGCCAGCCGCTCCCCCTCGAAGGGCAGCAGCAGCCTGCCGTCGGCGGGGCGTACGACGGCGTAGTGCGGCTTCAGCCAGGAGCCGAGCCCGCCCTCCGTGCCGTACGGGGCGACCTCCATGCGGCGGGTCTTCAACGTGTCCGCGTCGACCGCCGTCACGTCGAAGGAGTCGTGATCGGTGGCGTACACCTCGCGGCCGTCCGGTGAGACGTCCACGTCGAAGGGGCGCATGCCGACCGGCGCGGTGCCGGTGACCTCGCGGGTCGCGGTGTCGATGACCTCGACCGCGCCGTCCTCGCCGGGCACGTTGACCCCGACGTAGACGCGGCTGCCGTCCGGGGCCAGGGCGATGCCCATGCCGCCGCCCCGGTACTCGCCGGTGGTGACGGGGCCGGACTCCGTCGCGTACGGGATGAGCGCGATCCGGGTCCGCTGCTCGGTGTCGACGACCGCGACGCCCTCGGCGGTGGCGACCCAGGCTCGCCCGTCCTCGCCGACGACGAGTCCGTAGGGCGCGGTGCCGACCTTCACCGAGGCGATGGGCGCCCCGCCCTTCCCGGAACCGCCCCGGCCGGGGTCGACGAAGGTCACGGTGCCGCTGCCGAAATCGGCGACGAGAAGGGTGCCGTCGGGGGTGCGGCCCTCGGGGGCACGGGAGGGGTCGGGGGCCGCGACGGTGCCGGACGCGGCGGACGGTGCCTCCGGGGTGCCCGGGTCCGCTTCCGTGGTGCCGGTGGCGCAGCCGGCGAGGAGACCGGCGGCGACGAGGGCGAGGCCGAGGTGGCGGACCCGGGGGGCGGACGCCTCGCGGAAGGCGGCGCGGGGGGCGGACGCCTCACGGGATGCGGCGCGGGGGCCGGACGCCTCACGGGATGCGGCGCGCGGGCCGCCGGTGCCGGTCATGCGGCGGCCCGCAGCTGGGCGGCCAGCTCGGCGAAGCCGCGTCGTTCGGCGTGGGCGAGCGGGGTCACCCCGTCGCCGTCGGGCAGGTCCGGGCTCGCCCCGGCCGCGAGCAGCAGCTCCACGACCTGCCGGTGCGCGAGGCCGCCCTCGCCGAGGATCACCGCCTCCAGCAGGGCGGTCCAGCCGAGCCGGTTGACGTGGTCGACGTCGATGTCGGTGACCCGCAGCACCTCTCGTACGTACGCGACATGGCCGCGTTCGCTCGCCGGGATGAGGGAGACACCGCCGAACCGGTTGCACAGGGTCAGGTCCGGGCCGGCCGGCAGCAGCACGTGCAGCATCGCGACGCTGCCGGTGACCCCGGTGGCCAGCCACGGGGAGTCCTCGCGCCGGTCCTGGGCGTTCGGGTCGGCCCCGGCGGCCACGAGCAGCCGGGCCGCCTCGACGTGGTCGCCGAGGGCGGCGAGGAGCAGCGGCGTACGCAACTCCTCGTCGCGGACGTCGACCCGTGCGCCGCCCTCGATCGCGGTGCGCACGCGGTCGGTGTCGCCGGTGCGTGCGGCGGTGAGCAGGTCGTGATCGAGGGCGTTCATGGGGACTCCGTTCCGTCGGTCGTGCGGAGAGGACCGCGCGGGTGGCTACCGGGCGAGCGAGGCGACGCCCGCCTGGGCGAACTTCTCGTCGAGGTCGCCGCCGGGCGCGCCGGCCACGCCGATGCCCGCCACCGGGGCGCCCTTGACCTGGACCGGGGCGCCGCCGCCGAGGAACAGCGTGCCGGGGATGTCCTTCAGGTTCGGGGTCTGCTCCAGGCGCTTGACCAGCTCGGAGGTGGGGGCGTTCCAGGAGACGGCGGTGTACGCCTTCTTCACCGCGGACTCGGGGGACTGCGGGCCCGCGCCGTCGCCGCGCAGGGAGACGATGGTGTTGCCGTTGCGGTCGACGACCGCGACGGAGATCCGCTGGTTCTCCTTCTTCGCCGCGTCCAGCGTGGCCTGCGCGGCCTTGGTGGCGGCGGCGACGGTCAGGTGCGTCGTCTGCTGGAGGTTGCGGTTGTTCGTGTCGGCCTTGACCGCGGCGGCGGGGGCGGCCGCCGGGGAGGAGGCGCTCGCGGACATCGCGCCGAACGTGCCGGCCCCGAGGGCGGCGACGACGACGGCGCCGGTGACGACACGAGTGCGCAGCGACAGCTTCTTCATGGTGGCTCCTTGGTGATCCGGGTCGGCCCGGTGGCGAGGGGTGCGAGGCGGCCCGGAATGGTCCGGGCGTTTCGCTCTGGTATCGATCCTCCCGGCGGAACCGGCCCCGTACGGTCGGCGTACCGGCTGGAAGCGGCGGGCGGGACGGTCGACGCCCCCGTCAGCCGATCGGTTGATGCGGGGGTGGCCGGATCGGGTCACCATGGAGGGGTTTACGCAGGTCAGCGACGGAACGTGAGGTACGTGGTGGAGCACCGCAGCGGTTCGCCGGACGCGGAGGCGGCCGAGGGCTCCGGGGTATCCGGGGCTGCGGCCGGGGGCTCCAGGGTGTCCGGGTCCGCGGCCGAAGCCTTCGAGATCCCCGGGTCCGGGGCGGAAGCTTCCGGAACCGCCAGGTCCGCGGCCGAGGGCTCCGAGGCCCCCGGGACCGGGGCCGAGACCCCCGGATCCGCCAGGTCCGCGGCCGAGGGCTCCGGGGTCCCCGGGTCCGCGGCCGAGGGCCCCGGAGTCGCCGGGTCCGACCCCGACGCCCGCTGGCTCGCCCTCCTCATGCACGCCGCGTTCTTCCTGCTGCTCGGCGCCTCGCTGACCCGGTTCCTGATGCGGCACCCCGGCGAGGACCGCACCCCGTGGATCATCGCCCTGTCGATCACCCTGGCGGTGCTGTATCTCCTCGGCCCCGTCCTCGGCTCGCGCCCCACCCCGCGCCGGCTCACCTGGCTCGCGGTGCTCGTCGTCGTCTGGATGGTGCTGGTCGTCCTGGCGCCGAGTTTCGCGTGGTGCGCGGTGCCGCTGTTCTACACCGGACTGCGGATCCTGCCGCCGCGCGCGGCCCTCGCGCTGGTCGCCCTGCTCACCGTGTTCGTCGTGGCCGCGCAACTGCGCCTGGCCGACGGGTTCGACCCGAACCTGGTCCTCGCCCCGCCCGCCGTCGCCGCCGTGGCGACCGCGGTCTTCGTCCATATGCAGCGCCAGGCGGTACGCCAGCGGGAACTGGCCGCACGCCAGCGCGAGCTGATCGACGACCTGCTGCGGACCCGGCGCGAACTGGCCGCCACCGAACGGCGCGAGGGGACCCTCGCCGAGCGCCAGCGGCTCTCCATGGAGATCCACGACACCCTCGCGCAGGGCCTGTCCAGCCAGCAGATGCTGCTCCAGGCCGCCGACCGCACCTGGAGCGCCGACCCGGACGCCGCCCGCCGCCACGTCCGTACGGCCACGGGCATCGCCGAACGCAACCTCGCCGAGGCCCGCCGCTTCGTCCACGACCTGGCCCCCGCCGATCTGGCGGAGGGCGGCGGCCTGGAGGCGGCCCTGCACGCACTGGCGGCCCGTGAGAGCGCCCAGGCGGAGGGCGCGCTCACCGTCCACTGCCATGTGGAGGGCACCCCGCACGCCCCGCTGCCGGACCGGGTGCAGTCGGCCCTGCTGCGCATCGCCCAGGGGGCCCTGGCCAATGTGCGGGAGCACTCCGGGGCGAGTGCCGCCGGGCTGACCCTGACCCACCTCGACGACCGGGTGGTCCTGGACATCGGCGACAACGGCCGGGGCTTCACCGCCGAGCCCGAGGGCGTACGCGGCGCCCGCACCGTACGCGGCCACGGGCTTCCGGCGATGCGGGCCCGGGTGCGGCAGCTCGGCGGGACGCTCACCATCGAGTCGGCGCCGGGCGAGGGCACGGTGCTCTCGGCCGAGGTTCCGCTCACCGCGGTCCCGCTCCCCACCACCACGGAGGACCCCACATGACCGGCGAGACGACCGGCGGCACGACCGGCGGGGCAAACCCGGCCCCCGGCCCCGCCGGCCCCGTACGCATCCTGCTCTGCGACGACCACGTGGTCGTCCGGGCCGGGCTGCTCGCGCTCCTCGGCAGCGAACCGGACATCGAGGTCGTCGGCGAGGCGGGCAGCGGCGAGGAGGCCGTGGTGCTCGCCGCCCGCCTCACCCCGGACGTCGTCCTCATGGACCTCCAGCTCGGCGAGGGCATCGACGGCGTCGAGGCGACCCGCCGCATCGCGGCCGACGGCACGGTCCACGTCCTGGTGCTGACCACGTACGACACCGACGCCGACATCACCCGCGCCATCGAGGCGGGGGCGACCGGCTATCTGCTGAAGGCGGAGCGCCCGGAGGAACTGTTCTCCGCGATTAGGTCCGCCGCCCAGGGCCGCACCACGCTCTCCGCCCCCGTCGCCAGCCGGGTCATGGCCCGGATGCGCAGCCCCCGCCCCAGCCTCACCGACCGTGAACGCGACATCCTGGCCCAGCTCTCCCAGGGCCTCGGCAACCGGGACATCGCCCGCGCCCTGTTCATCAGCGAGGCCACGGTCAAGACCCACCTGGGCCGCATCTACGACAAGCTCGGCGTCGACACCCGCGCGGGCGCGGTGTCGGTGGCGAAGGAGCAGCGGCTGCTGCCATAGCCGCCGGGTCTGCCTGCCCTGTCAGCCGCCGTCGAACACCGCCTCGGCGGTCACCGCCCTCCGTCTCACGGGCCGGGGTGGTTCCCGGACCCGCCCCGGTGCGTTGAGCCCTCGTGCGGCGAACCGACCATGAGCCGGACGCCAGGGGCCCATCCGCATATGCGTACGGCAAACCCCGACCACTTCACCCGTTCGTGGCGGCCCGCCCCGAACCGGCATGACACCATCGATCCGTGCTCGACATCGGCTACTCCCTCTCCCGCCGCTTCCCCGATCCCCCGCAGACCGACTACCGCCGCGCGGACGTCCGGGCGCTGCGGCACGATCTGTTCTCCGGCGACGTCTACCTCGCGGACACGAAGGCGGACCGCGAGCTGTCCACAGCCTGGGGATGGGTGCCGGTGCTCGACTTCGCGTGGGCGCTGTGCGACATCGTCGAGCAGATCGACCAGGACCCGCGCGGCAACCGCTCGCACCGGCGGCAGTACGCGGAGCTGGACTTCACCGAGTCCTCGGACGTCATGATCTTCGAGCGGCGCTTCGGCTGGGTCGACGTCGAGGCGGACTGGATGCCCGGCGACGAGCCGCCGCTCACCTTCAGCCACTCCCTCCTGCGCCGCGAGGCCCGCGACTTCCTGCACGACCTGATCGCCGACCTGGCCGATCTGCACGACGGCCTCGCCGACAACCCCGTGATCTGGGACCTCCAGGCCCGCTTCCCCCGCATGTGAGACGTGCGGACGGCGGCCGCCCTCACGCCTCCACCCGCACCCCGATCTGCGCCGCGAACGCGGGAGCCAGCTCCATCAGCTGCACCGGGGTGATCACCGCGCCCGCCAGCCGGTCCACGCCCCGGGCGATGTCCAGCTCGGCCACCGTGCGCAGGTCCACCGACTCCATGCGGGCGCTGCTGAAGTCCGCCCGCTTCAGCACGCAGTCCCGGAACTCGACCCGGACCAGGTGCGCGTCCCCGAAGTCCGGCTCGGACAGCACGCAGCCCTCGAAGACGACGTCCTTCAGCCGGGCCTTGCGGAGATTCAGGTAGTCGATCTTGCCGCCCCGCACCACCACCCGCTCCAGCACCGCACCGTGCAGCTGCACCCCGCCCAGGCGGGCGTCCACCACCTCCACGTCCCGCAGCGACGCCTCCGAGAGGTCCGTGCCCACGCCCCGTACGCCCGTCAGCACCGCGTCGATGAAGCGGGCCCGCGCCAGCTCCGCCCGGTCCAGGGCGCAGCCGTCCAGGGCGCAGTCCATGAACCGGGCTCCCCGGCCCGAGGCGTCCGTCAGGTCCACCCCGTCGAACCGCACCCCGTCGTAGTCCCCGTCGGGCTCCAGGCCGTCCCCGTCCCACGGAACGAGCGGGGGCAGCCGCACCTCCGGACGCCGCGCCGCCGTCACGCCCGTGGTGCTCTTCTTCCTGCCGCTCGCTGCCATGCCCCCATCGTGACGCACACCACTGACAACGCCCCGCCGCCGATGTCACGGGCCGCCGCCCCCGATCCGTCGCATCATCAAAGAAGCGAAGGAGATCCAGCCATGGGACTCATGGGAAACCCGGGACACATCCACGTCGTCGGCGGCGGCCTCGCCGGACTCACCGCCGCGATCACCGCCGCCGAATCCGGTGCGCGCGTCACCGTGCACGAAGGCCACCGCGGCCTCGGCGGCCGGGCCAGGACGGCGGAGGGCCCGTACCGCACCAACGAGGGGCCGCACGCCGTGTACCACCGCGGGCCGTTCGGCACCTGGCTGGCCCGGCGGGATCTGCTCGGCCCCGTCGTCTCCGTACCGCCCCTCGACGGGCTCCGCTTCCGCTTCCGGCGGGCGGGAGCCCTCCGCGCGCTGCCGCCCGCCGCCCTGCTGAGGCTCTCCCGCCGGGACCCCCGCACCGCCCCGGTGGACGGCACCTTCCGGGAGTGGGCCACCGGTCAGGTCGGCGAGGAGGGGGCCCGGGCCGCCGCGAACTTCGCCGCCGCCGCGCTCTTCCACCACGACCCCGGCGCGCTCTCGGCACGGTTCGTCCAGGAGCGCTTCCGACGGCTGACCTCGCTCCCGCCCGAGGCCCGTTACCCGGTCGGCGGCTGGGCCCGGCTCGTCGAGCGGATGGCCGCGCACGCCCGGGGGCTCGGGGTCGTGGTCGAGACGGGCGCCCGCGTCGACACCCGGACGCTCGGCGAGCTGGCCCGTACCGGTCCGGTGATCGTCGCCACCTCCCTCGACTCCGCCCGCTCCCTGCTCGACGACGCCTCCCTCACCTGGGAGAGCGGCCGCACCGTCCTGGTGGACCTGGCGGTACGCACCCGGCGCGGCGACGCGTTCATCGTGTCGGACCTGGACGCGCCCGGCTGGCTGGAGCGGTTCACCGCCCAGGACCCCTCGCTCGCCCCGGCCGGCGAACAGCTGCTCCAGGGCCAGTTCGCGATCGGCCCCGACGCCCGGCGGGCGGAGGGCGTCGCCCGCGCCGAGGCCCTCCTCGGCCTCGGCTTCCCCGGCTGGCGGGAGCGCACCACCTGGCGCGCGGAGGCCCTCGCCGACGGCCGCACCGGAGCCGTCGACCGCCCCGGCACCACCTGGCGGGACCGGCCCTCCGTGGTCCGGGGCGACGGCGTCTTCCTGGCGGGCGACCAGGTCGCCGCCCCCGGACTCCTCAGCGAGGTCTCCTTCACCAGCGGCCTCGAAGCCGCGATGCTCGCCGTGCAGGCCGCCGGACTGCGTTCCGGATCCGGGGTTGACCTCAACCAAACCTGAGGTACGAGGGTGGGGCACGGCCCGCCCCGGCGGTGGGCCGGACCGCCAGGACCACGACCCCGGGGAGCCCTTCATGCACGTCGTACGCCTTCACACCTTCGGCCCCGCCGAGAACCTGGTGTACGAGCGGGCCGAGGATCACGTGCCCGGCCCCGGCCAGGTCCGTATCGCCGTGGCCGCGGCCGGTGTGCACCTGCTGGACACGGTCCTGCGGGAAGGGGAGGCGGGCCCTTTCCCGGCCCCCGTCGCCCTGCCCACCGTCCCCGGCCGCGAGGTCGCCGGGACCGTCGAGTCGGTGGGCGAGGGCACGGACCCCGGATGGCTCGGCAAGCACGTCGTCGCCCACCTCGGCACGGCGCCCGGCGGGTACGCCGAACTCGCCGTCACCGGGGCCGACCGGCTCCACGAGATCCCCGAGGAGCTCGACGCCGCCGCGGCCGTCGCCATGATCGGCACCGGCCGCACCACCCTCGGCATCCTCGGGTTCACCCCGCTCGGCCCGGACTCCGTGGTCGTCGTCACCGCGGCGGCGGGCGGCATCGGCACACTGATCGTCCAGTACGCCAAGAACGCGGGCGCCACCGTGATCGCCCTGGCCGGGGGCCCGGCGAAGGTGGCGCGGGCGACGGGGAACGGGGCCGGCCTCGCCCTCGACTACACCCGCCCCGACTGGCCGCTCCGGGCCAGGGAGTATCTCGACGCGGCCGGTCTGCGGGCCACCGTCGTCTACGACTCCGTCGGCGGGACCACCGCCCGCGCCGCCGTCGGTCTCCTCGGCCCCGGCGGGCAGCACGTCGTCTACGGCTGGTCCGGCGAGGGGCTCCGCGACGGGGAACCCCTCACCTTCACCGCCGCCGAACTGGCCGAACGCTCCATCACGTCCACGTCCGTCCTCGGGCCGAAGATGATCGAGCGGGGAGGCGGCCTGCGCGCCCTGGAGACCCGCGCCCTCGCCGAGGCGGCGGCCGGCCGGCTGCGCCCCGCCGTCCAGCGCTTCCCGCTCGCCGAGGCCGCCGCCGCACACCGCGCGCTGGAGACCCGGGGCACGATGGGCAAGGTGGTCCTGGAGCCGTAACGGCCCGGGGCCTCGGCAAGACACCCCCTAGGTGTGTAGTCCCGGGACGTTGGTGACACGCGTGCTGGGTTCTTGATATGGGTGAGGGCCTCCGGGTTCGGTGTGGATTGCGACATCTCCACCGAGATCAGGAGGCCCTCGTGGTCCACCGTAATGCCCCGCTGACCGAGACCGGGAGACTCCGCCTGGCCCGCTGCGTCGTCGAGGACGGATGGCCCGTACGGCGGGCGGCCGAGCGTTTCCAGGTCAGCCACACCACCGCCGCCCGCTGGGCGAGCCGCTACCGGCAGCTCGGCGTCACCGGAATGAGCGACCGCTCCAGCCGCCCGCACCACCAGCCCCGCAGGACCACGGTCACCGTCGAGGAACAGGTACTCCGGCTGCGACGCGAGCACCGGATCGGGCCGCTACGACTGGCCGCCCGATGCAACATCGCCGCCTCGACCGCCCACCGCATCCTGGTCCGGCACGGCCTGCCGCCACTGGCCGCCCTGGACCGGGCCACCGGCGAGCCCGTCCGCCGCTACGAACGCGCCCGACCCGGCGAACTGGTCCACATCGACGTCAAGAAGCTCGGCCGGATCCCCGACGGCGGCGGCCACAGGACTCTCGGCCGGGCCGACGGCCACCGCAGCCGGACCAACGGCGCCGGCTGGGCCTACCTGCACACCGCCCTCGACGACCACACCCGCATCGCCTATACCGAGGACCTGCCCGACGAGACCGCCCCGACCTGCGCAGGCTTCCTCGTCCGGGCCACGGCCCACTTCGCGTCCCTGGGCATCCGGATCGAACGGGTCCTGACCGACAACGCCTGGGCCTACAGCAAGAACACCTGGCGAAACACCTGCCGCGACCTGGACATCAGCCCCCGCTGGACCAGGCCCTGGCGACCCCAGACCAACGGCAAGGTCGAACGCTTCCACCGCACCCTGCTCGACGAATGGGCCTACCAGAAGCCCTACACCTCAGACCACGAACGCAGGGAAGCGTTCACCCACTGGCTGCACTGGTACAACTACCACCGACCCCACACCGGCATCGGCGGCCAAACACCCGCCAGCCGCGGCACCAACCTCTCCGAACAGCACACCTAGGGGGTGCCGCCACCCCCGAGGCTCGCCAACGCCCCGTCCGTCAGCCGGTACACCGTCCACTCGTCCTGCGGCCGGGCGCCCAGCGACTCGTAGAACGCGATGGACGGGGCGTTCCAGTCGAGCACCGACCACTCCAGCCGCTCGTACCCGCGCTCCACACAGATCCGTGCCAGCTCCGCCAGCAGCGCCTTGCCGTGGCCGCCGCCGCGCCGCTCGGGGCGGACGTACAGGTCCTCCAGGTAGATGCCGTGCACACCGCGCCAGGTGGAGAAGTTGAGGAACCTCAGGGCGAACCCGATGACCTCGCCGCTGCCGTCGTCGGCCGCCGCCACATGCGCGTACGCGGCGGGCCGGTCGCCGAACAGGGCCTCGGCCAACTGCGCCTCGGAGGCGACGACCTCGTCGAGGGCCTTCTCGTACGCGGCGAGTTCACGCACGAGGGCGTGCAGGACGGGAATGTCGTCGGGGGTGGCGATACGAATCATGGGCGCAGCGTAGACAGCCCGCCGCCCCTCTCACCGCCCCAGCAGCCGCCGCGCGATCTCCGCGTGGTCGGGGGCGAGCCGGACCTCCCCCTCCTCGGCCCCCCACAGCCCGTTCTGGAGCACCCGGCCCAGCGTCCAGGCCCGCGCCCGCTCCCGGTCCCGCTCCAGGCCCAGGGCCTCGGTCAACGCGTCGAACCGCCACACCACCTCGTCCGCGTCGAAGAGGTTGTCCAGCGCCGGGAACAGCTCGAAGCCCGGGTCCCCCGCCAGCGGCTTCGGGTCGAGGGCGATCCACTCCCCCGACCGCCCCGCGTCCGCGCGCCCGGCCAGGATGTTGTCGTAGTGCAGGTCCCAGTGCAGCAGCCGGTCCCCCGGCTCGCCCGCGACCTCCCGTACCGCCGCCGCGCAGTCGGCGAGCAGCCGCCGGTCCGCCGCGTCGGCCAGCAGGCCCACCCGCTCCGGCGCCTCCGCGAGCATCCGCTCCGCCACCCCGCCCAGCGTGCGCAGCCCCTCGGGCGCGGGCACCGCCACCAGCCGGGCCAGCACCGAGCCGAGGACCTTCACCGCCTCCCGCACATCGGCCTCGCCGGACAACGGCCGCCGCTCGTCGAGCCGTTCCAGCAGCAGCGCACCGCTCTCCGGGTCGTGGCCGAGCAGCTTTACCGCCCCCGCTCCCGCCGCCGACCAGGCCCGCAGGGCGACCGGTTCGCCCGCCGTCTCCTCGTCCACCATCTGGAGCTTCAACGCGGCGGGCCGCCCGTCCGCCTCCCGCACCACCGGCAGGACCAGGGCGCACATCCCGTACATCGACGGGCCGTCCGGCCGCAGCCCCCACCGCTCCAGCAGCCGCGCGGCGAGGTCCGGCAGCCCGGCGACGAAGGCCCGCCCGGCCGCTCCGTTGAAGGCGGACTGGGTGGCGGCCAACTCGGGCGGGATCTCGATCACGCGACCGATCCTAGGGAGGCGCAGGTCTCGGGAAGGAGTGATTTTCGGGGACCGGAAGGGGACCGGAAAGGGCGAGGAGACGAAACGGCCCCGCGCGCAGTAACGTCCCGCCACACGTACGCTCGGCATCTCACCGGACAGGGACACCAGGGGCATCATGAGCACCGTCAGTACCGTCGTCGGCGGCATATCGTTCTGGTACGCGCAGGAGGGGACCCCCGCCCCGCGCGAACCGCTCCCCGGCGACACGAGCGTCGACGTCTGCATCGTCGGCGGCGGCTACACCGGCCTCTGGACGGCGTACTACCTGAAGAAGGCCGTCCCCTTCCTCAACATCACCGTCCTGGAGGCCAAGTTCTGCGGTTACGGGGCCTCCGGCCGTAACGGCGGCTGGCTGTACAACGGCATCGCGGGCCGCGACCGGTACGCCAAGCTGCACGGCCACGAGGCCGCCGTACGGCTCCAGAAGGCGATGAACGAGACCGTCGGCGAGGTCGTCAGGACCGCCGCCGAGGAGAAGATCGACGCGGACATCCACCAGGGCGGCGTCCTGGAGGTGGCCCACACCCCGGCCCAGCTCGCCCGCCTCAAGGACTTCCACAGCGTCGAGATCGCCTTCGGGGAGACCGACCGGATCCTGCGCGGAGCGCGCGAGACCGCCGAGCGCGTCCATGTGACCGGGGCCGTCGGCTCCACCTGGACCCCGCACGGCGCCCGGCTGCACCCGGCGAAGCTGGTCAAGGGCCTCGCGGACGCCGTGGAGGCGCTCGGAGTCACCCTCCACGAGTCGACCCCGGTCACCGAGATCAAGCCGAAGCACGCCGTCACCCCGTACGGCACGGTCCGCGCCCCGTACGTCCTGCGCTGCACCGAGGGCTTCACCGCGAGCCTCAAGGGCCAGAAGCGCACCTGGCTCCCGATGAACTCCTCCATGATCGTCACCGAGCCGCTGCCCGCCCGGATCTGGGACGCGATCGGCTGGGAGGGCCGCGAGACCCTCGGCGACATGGCCCACGCCTACTTCTACGCCCAGCGCACCGCCGACGACCGCATCGCGCTCGGCGGCCGCGGCTACCCGTACCGCTTCGGCTCGGCCACCGACAACGACGGCCGCACCCAGGCCTCCACCGTCACCGCCCTGCGCGAGCTCATGGTCCGGCTCTTCCCCGTCACGGCGGGCGTCCACGTCGACCACGCCTGGTCGGGCGTCCTCGGTGTGCCGCGCGACTGGTGCGCCACCGTCACGCTCGACCGCTCCACGGGCCTCGGATACGCGGGCGGTTACGTCGGCTCGGGCGTCGCCACCGCCAACCTCGCCGCCCGCACCCTGCGCGACCTGATCCAGCAGGACTCCGGCCAGGCGGGGCCCACCGAGCTCACCGCCCTGCCGTGGGTGAACCACAAGGTCCGCCGCTGGGAGCCCGAACCCTTCCGCTGGCTCGGCGTCCACGGCATGTACGCGGCCTACCGCGCCGCCGACCGCCGCGAGACAACCTCGCCGCGCCCCGGGACCGACCCCATCGCGAAGGCGGCGGACCGGATCGCGGGCCGCCACTGAGGCCGGGCTACGACGCGGGGCGCTCCGCCACCAGCACACCGACCTTGTCGATGCGGTGCTCGGGGTTGCCGAATTCATCGCGCCAGAAGTTCCCGGCCGCGTCGTCCTCGGGGGTCGCGCAGGTGGAGAGCGTGATCATCGCCCGGGCCGGCTCCTCCCCCGGCTTCCCCGGCACCTCGGCCCGCTGCTCGGCGAGCGAGCGCTCGCTGCGGAAGGAGGTCTGCCGGGTGGCGGTGATCTCGTAGGTGTAGCGGGTGCCGTCCTCCGTCACGTACACGGAATCGCCCTGCTCCAGCTCCGGCAGGTCGCGCAGCACCCCTCCGGCGCTCAACCGGTGGGCGGTGACGAGGTAGTTGCCGACATCGCCCGGCCCGACCCCGCCCTCCTCCCCGTACGGGCTGGCCGCGACGCCCCGGTCCTGGATCCGGCTGCCGGGGCGGTCGTCGGTGGTCCCCTCGTACGGCACGACGTCCAGGTCCTCGACGCCGATGGCGGGGACGGCGAGGACGGCGACCTCGGCACGCGGGTCCGTGCGGTCGGCGGGGGCAGCGGCGGCGGTACCCGCGCCGACGGTCAGCAGCACGGCGGCACCGGCGCAGGCCGAGGCCCTGAGGAACGTAAGGGCACGAAGGCGGTGGCGGCGCATGAGCTTCCCCATCCAGAACCGGATCAGTGCCTCCGGTCCCTGTACTTCCAGTACACCAGGACACCGCCGGGAGCGCCCGGGGATCAGTCGCGGGGCCAGGGCCGTCCGTCGAGCCGTTCGATCGAGAGGTTCAGCCGGCTGAGGGAGGCGGCGAGCTGCTCAGCCTCCTCCGGGGTCCAGTCGGCGAGGACCTTGGCGAGGCCCGCCACGTTCCTGCTCCGGTCGCTGTCGAGGCGGCGTTCGCCCTCCTCGGTGATGGCGAACTTGCGGGCGATCCCGCCGTCGGGGTCCGGGATGCGCTCGACGACCCCGGCCCGCAGCATCGCGGCGGTCTGCCGGTTGAGCGTGGAGGCGTCCAGCCGGAAGGCGTCGCCGAGCTGGCCGATGGACATGGGTCCCTCGACCTGGATCCGGCTGAGCAGGATGTAGGCGGATCGGTCGAGCTGCCAGTCCACCCGCGGGGTGACCATGTGCATGTACCGGCCGAGCAGCATCGTCTCGCGTTCGATCCGGCCGATGGGCTTGTCCACGTGCTCTTCCTCCGTTGACCAGGTCTCACGATAGATGTGCATAATGCACATGCTATGCATGATGCATATCCCCTGTATCGTGCGTCGTCGAACACCGCATGCGCGTCGACCCGCCCGGAAGGGCAAGAGGGAGCAGTACCCGTGGAGAGTTCACCCCCCGCACCCCGCCCGGGAGGCGCGATCGGCATCCTCGCCTTCGCCGGGATCGTCGCGGCACTCACGCAGACCCTGGTGGTGCCGCTGATCGCGGAGCTGCCGAAGCTGTTCGACACCACCGCGTCCAACGCCTCCTGGGTCATCACCGCCACCCTGCTCGCCGCCGCGGTGGCCACTCCCGTCGCCGGCCGGCTCGGCGACATGTACGGCAAGCGGCACATGCTGCTGCTCTCGCTCGTCCCGCTGGTCCTCGGCTCGGTGGTCTGCGCCCTGTCCTCCGCCGTGGTCCCGATGATCGCCGGACGCGGCCTCCAGGGCCTCGGCATGGGGGTGGTCCCGCTCGGTATCAGCCTGCTGCGCGACGTGGTCCCGGCCGAGAAGCTCGGCCCGTCCATCGCGATCATGAGCGCCTCGATGGGCGTGGGCGGTGCGCTGGGCCTGCCGTTCGCCGCCGCCATCGCGGAGAACACCAGCTGGCGGGTGCTGTTCTGGGTGGTCGCCGTGCTGGCTCTCGCGGTCGGCGCGCTGATACTCGCCCTGGTCCCCGGTGACCGTCCGGCCGCCCGGTCCGGACGGTTCGATCTGCCCGGGGCCGTCGGCCTCGGCACCGCCCTGATCTGCCTGCTGCTCGCCGTGTCCAAGGGTGCCGACTGGGGCTGGGGCAGCGCCACCACGCTCTCCCTGTTCGCCGCCGTCCTGGTGCTGCTGCCCGCCTGGGGCTGGTGGGAGCTGCGGCTGACCGACCCGCTGGTCGACCTGCGCGTCACGGCTCGCCCCCAGGTCCTCATGACGAACACCGCCTCGATCCTGGTCGGGTTCGCGATGTACGCCCAGTCCCTCGTCGTGCCCCAGCTGCTCCAGCTGCCCGAAGCCACCGGGTACGGCCTGGGGCAGTCGATGCTCGCGATGGGCCTGTGGATGGCTCCGGCGGGCCTGATGATGATGGCGATGTCCCCGGTCGGCGCGAAGCTGTCCGCCGCCAAGGGCCCGAAGGTCACCCTGGCCGTCGGCAGCCTGCTCATCGCGGCCGGCTACGGCCTGTCCGTACCGCTGATCGGCGCGGACTCCCCGTGGAGCCTGCTGGTCGTCACCCTCGTCTGCAACTCCGGCGTCGGCTTCGCGTACGGGGCGATGCCCGCGCTCATCATGGGCGCGGTGCCCCAGTCCGAGACCGCGTCGGCGAACAGCTTCAACTCCCTGATGCGCTCGATCGGCACGTCCTTCGCGGCGGCGGTGATCGGCGTGGTCCTGGCCCGGATGACCACGGACTTCGGCGGCTTCGCGCTGGCCTCCCAGGACGGTTTCCGCGTCGCGATGCTGATCGGCTGCGGGGTCGGCCTCGCCGCCGCGGTCGTCGCCGCCCTCATCCCCGAACGCCCGGCGACCGCGCTCCTTCCGCCCGCCGCCGCGACCGGACCGGCGGGGACGCGGGAAGCCTCGGAGGTTTCGCAGACCAAGGCCTGAGCGGTACGCGTACGAGTACGAATACGGACTGCGGCCCGGGGTCCGGCGGTTCACCCGCCGGGCCCCGGGCCCCGGACCGCGTTTCGTACGTACGGCGCCGATACGGGCGTACGTCAGCGGCCCAGCCGCAGCAGCCGCCCCGACCTCGCCGTGGCCACC
Source organism: Streptomyces globisporus C-1027 (assembly GCF_000261345.2). Lineage (NCBI taxonomy): Bacteria > Bacillati > Actinomycetota > Actinomycetes > Kitasatosporales > Streptomycetaceae > Streptomyces > Streptomyces globisporus. Next base: position 3,584,318 of record NZ_CP013738.1, read on the forward strand.
AGCTCCTCGACGGTGGCGAGCTTCACCCGGGGCCGGCCGTCGCGCCGCCCCCGGTCCCGCTCGGCGCGGTCGATCGCGGCCAGGCCGCGGGCGTCCACGACCCGGCGGTTGCGCTGCCGCGCCAGGCGCCGGAACGCCTTGGCGTCGCCCGTCGGCGCGGGCAGCTCCCCGGCGACCGCGTCGGCCAGGAGCGTGCCGACCGTCTCGGCGGCGCAGGTGCGGTTGGCGCCGATCCCGCCGGACGGACCCCGCTTGATCCAGCCGACCACATAGCTGCCGGGCACCCCGGCCACCCGGCCGCCCTCGTGCGGAACGGTGCCCGAGGTCTCGTCGAACGGCAGCCCGGGGACCGGGAGTCCGCGGTACCCGATGGCCCGCAGCAACAGCCCGGCGGCCAGGTCGGCCGTGCCGCCGCCGTCACCGTCCCCGCCGCCGTCCGTGACGCGTACGGAGTGCACGCCGTCGCCCTCGCCCCGGATCTCCACGACCTCGGAGTGGAAGCGGAGCACGATGCGGCGCTCACCGCCCGTGGGGGACGCGGCGTCCGTCCGCACCCGGGCGAGCCCCTTGAGCGCCCCGGCCCGGTCGCCCGCCCCGGCCGCGTCGATCGCGGCCGCCGTCCGCAGGTCGTGGCCGTCCACCACCAGCTCCACGCCCGGCACATGCTTCAGCGCGAGGAGTTCGGAGCGGGTGTACGCGGCGTCCTCGGGACCCCGCCGCCCCAGCACCACCACTTCCCGGACCCGGCTCGCGCGCAGCGCGTCCAGGGCGTGGGCGGCGATGTCGGTGGCCGCGAGGGCCTCCGGGTCGGCGACCAGGATCCGGGCGACGTCGAGGGCGACATTGCCGTTGCCGACCACGACGACCCGCTCGGCGGAGAGGTCGACGCCCTGCGCGACGGCCTCCGGGTGGGCGTTGTACCAGGCGACGAACGCGGTGGCCGACAGGCAGCCGGGCGTCTCCTCCCCCGGCACCCCGAGCCGCCGGTCCGTGGAGGCGCCGACCGCGTAGACCACCGCGTCGTGGTGGGCCGACAGCTCCTCGGCCGTGACGTCCCGGCCCACCTCGATCCCCAGGTGCATCCGGACCCGGGGATGGGAGTGGAAGCGGGAGAAGGTGTCGCCGACCTTCTTCGTCGCGGGGTGGTCGGGGGCCACCCCGTACCGGACGAGCCCGCCCGCCACCGGCAGCCGGTCGATCAGCGTCACCTCGGCGGCGGTGTGCAGCAGCAGGTCCTGCGCCGCGTACATCCCTGCGGGTCCGGTGCCGACGACGGCCACCCGCAGCGGCCCGAAGTCGGAGGGCAGGTTCCGCTCGAAGACCGGCTCGCCCCAGGCGTGGAAGTTGGGCCCGTCGACCTCCGCCGCGAGCGGTTCGGCACCTTCGTAGTAGGCGGCGTTGATGTCCGCGTACTCCCGCTGCCCGGCGGACAGCGAGTCCACCGGGAAGATCGCGTCCACCGGGCAGGCGTCCGCGCAGGCCCCGCAGTCGATGCACGCCCGCGGGTCGATGTGCAGCATCTCCGTGGAGCCGAAGGCGCGTTCCTCCGGCGTCGGGTGGATGCAGTTGACCGGGCACACGGCCACACAGGTGGCGTCGTTGCAGCAGGTCTGGGTGATGGCGTAGGTCATGGCCCCGGCTCAGATCAGGTTCGCGCGCTTGTAGAACGCGAGGGCGGGCTTGGTGAGCAGACGGGCGGAGGCCAGGAAGTCCATCAGCCCCGAACAGCTCGACCGCATCATCGACTTGTGGTGCGCATTGCTCTTCGCGGCGGCCAGCGCCCGCCGCTTGTCGAGGCCGGCCTTCCGGTAGACCTCCGGGTTCACCATGCTGGTCACGATGAAGTACGAGGCGACGGCGACGACGAACGCGTTGATCTGCCGCCGCGCCCACCCCGCGCCCTCCAGCCGCTTGAGGGTCTCGTCCCGGGCGAACTTCATGTGCCGGGACTCCTCCACGACGTGGATGTTGTTGATGGTGCGGACGAACGGCACGACCCGCTCGTCGCGCATCCAGTCCCGCTGCATCACGTCGAGGACCTCCTCGGCGACCAGGATCGCCGCGTACGCCGCCTCACCGAACGCCAGCGTCTTGAACGCCCGGCCCAGCTCCATCACCGCCCGGCGCGGCCGGTAGTGGGGCGCGCCCAGCTTCTGCGCGCCGCGCGCGAACATGATCGAGTGGCGGCACTCCTCGGCTATCTCGGTGAGCGCCCACTGGAACTCCGCGCCCGCCGGGTTCTTCATGTAGATGTCCCGCAGCACCATCTGCTGGAGGATCATCTCGAACCAGATCCCGGTGCTGGCGACCGAAGCCGCCTCCTGCCGGGTCAGCTCCTTGCGCTGCGCGTCGGTCAACTCGCCCCAGTAGGCGGTGCCGTAGAGACTGCTCCACTCCGGGCTCGCGCCGTGGAACTCCTTGTCCAGCGGCGTCTCCCAGTCCACCTCGGTGGCCGGGTCGTACGCCAGCTGCGCGGCCGAGTCGAGCAGCCGCCGCGCGACGTCGTCACCCTCGGGACTTTCCTGGACCTTCGACGGAACGGTGCTGCCGGCCATGCTGCGGCTCCTTGGGTCGAGTGCGGTGATCCTTGATCGTGGTGAGCTGCGGACGACGACGTCCCTGCCGTACGGGGCGGCCGCGCCGGACCTGACACCGGCCGGACACCCACCCGCTTGTTAGACGCAAGGTATAACAAGGAGCCCGGGCCGCCTACCCCTCGGTCAAAATCGGCCCGGGACCTCACCACATCTCCTCACCCCGCAAGGCTCCTTCGCGCCAACTACCGGGGATCCTGGGCGAACTTCGCGGTCGCCCAGAAGTAGCCGAGGACCACGAGGCCGAGGCTCCAGCCGACGGCCAGCCAGCCGTTGTGGCCGATCTCGGTGCCGAGCAGCAGGCCGCGCAGGGTCTCGATCGCCGGGGTGAAGGGCTGGTACTCGGCGATCGGCCGGAACCAGCCCGGCATCGTCTCCACCGGGATGAAGGCGCTGGACAGCATCGGGAGCAGGACCATCGGCAGGGCGTTGTTGCTGGCCGCCTCCGCGTTCGGGCTGACCAGGCCCATGCCGACGGCGACCCAGGTGAGGGCGGCGGAGAAGAGCACGAGCAGCCCGAACGCGGCCAGCCACTCCAGGACCGTGGCGTCCGTGGACCGGAAGCCGATGGCCACCCCGACCGCACCGACCACGACCACGCTCAGCACGCTCTGCAGCACGCTGCCGACGACATGCCCGACGAGCACCGAGCTGCGGTGGATCGCCATGGTGCGGAAGCGGGCGATGATCCCCTCGGTCATGTCGTTGGAGACGGACACCGCGGTCCCGACCACCGTGGAGCCGATGGTCAGCAGGAGCAGCCCCGGCACGATGTAGGCGATGTAAGCGGAGCGGTCGGCCCCCGCGCCGCCGATGCCGGCGCTCATCACGTCGCCGAAGATGTAGACGAAAAGCAGCAGGAGCATGACAGGCGTGAGGAGCAGGTTGAGGGTGAGGGAGGGGTAGCGCCGGGCGTGCAGGAGGTTGCGGCGCAGCATGGTGGTGGTGTCGCGGGCGGCGAGGGCGAGCGAACTCATCGGGCGTTCTCCTTGGGCTGGTTGTGCTGGGCCGGGACGGTGGAGGCGGTGAGGGCGAAGAACACGTCGTCGAGGTCGGGGGTGTGGACGGTGAGTTCGTCGGCTTCGACACCGGCCGAGTCCAGCCAGTCCAGGATGGAGCGCAGTTCGCGCTGGCTGCCGTCGCTGGGGATCTGCAGCGACAGCGCCTCGTCGTCGCGGACGGCCTCGCGCAGGGCGGAGGCGGCGGACCGGTAGGCGCCCGGGTCGGTGAAGCGGAGCTTGACGTGCCCGCCCGGGACGATCCGCTTGAGCTCTTCGGCGGTGCCCTCGGCGGCGATCTTCCCGCCGTGGAGGACGGCGATACGGTCGGCCAGCTCGTCGGCCTCCTCCAGGTACTGGGTCGTGAGGAAGACCGTCACACCGTCGGCGACCAGCTCGCGGACGATGCCCCACATGGTGTGGCGGGAGCGCGGGTCGAGCCCGGTGGTCGGCTCGTCGAGGAAGATGATCCGCGGCCCGCCGACCAGAGTCATGGCGATGTCGAGGCGGCGCTTCATGCCCCCGGAGTAGCCCGCGGCGGGCTTCTTGGCGGCGTCCACCAGGTCGAAGCGTTCGAGCAGTTCGGCGGTGACGCGTCGCCCCTCACGCTTGGACAGGTGGTGCAGGTCGGCCATCAGCAGCATGTTCTCCTCGCCGGTGATCAGCCCGTCGACGGCGGAGAACTGACCCGTGACACCGATCGCGGCACGCACGGCCTGCGGATCGGCGGCCGGATCGTGGCCGCCGACGCTCAGTTCACCGGCGTCGGCGGTGATGAGGGTGGAGAGGATCTTGACGGCGGTGGTCTTGCCCGCACCGTTCGGGCCGAGCAGGGCGAAGACCGTGCCCTGCGGCACCGAAAGGTCGATACCGTCCAGGACGGCCTTGTCACCGTAGGACTTGCGCAGTCCGGTGGCGGTGATCGCCTGCGTCGCGGCCTGGGCGGCACGCGGCGCGGAGGCCCGGGTGACAGTCATGCTGGTTCCCTTTCGCGAGGGGTGGGTCTAGCGGGGTGGGGCGGGGCGGGCACTTGCCGGGCGGTGTTGAGAGGCCGAGCCGGCCCGAGTTGGGCTGCCGGGGTGGCGAGGGCGAGTCGGCCGGTGCAGGCCGGGGTGGGCTGCCGGGCGGTACGGGGCGTATCGGGGTGGGCTGCCGGGCGGTACGAGACCGGGCGGGGCCGGGCGGTACGGGCCTGACCGGGCCGCCTCCGGCCTGACCTGGGCCGCCTCCGGCCTGACCTGGGCCGCCTTCGGCCTGGCCGGGCGGCCTCGGCCCGGCCCCCGAGGCCCCCGGGGCCCCGGCGCGGGGTCAGGCGCGGCGGACGATGATGTCGCCGGCCCCGCTCCGGGCGTGCACCTCGACGGTCTCGTCGGAGTCCTCGGGACCGGCGGCGGCGCCGAGCGCGTTGCGTACGGTGCCGAACTTGGGGTTCAGGTCGAGCCAGGCGGCCGTGCCCTCGTGGATGCCCACTTCCAGGTCGCCGACCGACGTCCGCAGAGCGATCCGCCCACGGATCACGTCGCCGACCCGGATGCGGCCGTTGGAGGAGGTCGCCTCCACCCCGGCGTGGGCGACGCCGATCTCGATCCGGCCGTTGGCGGACTTGGCGACGACGTCGCCGTACGCGACGCCCACGGAGACGTCGCCGTTGGCCGCGTTGACCTTCAGCTCCCCGCCGACCTCGTCGATCTCGGTCGTACCGTTGCCGTTCTTGACGACCGCCGCTCCGGCGACCGAGCCGATCTCGACCCGTCCCGAGCCGACGGCCTCGGCGTTTCCGGTGGAGCGTGCCAGCCGGATGTCGCCGTGGTCGGTGGTGAGCTCGGCGCGGGCCGCCTCGTCCACCTGGAGATCGCCGAGCGAGGTCTTCAGCCGTACCTCGCCGAGGGGGCCCTCGCAGAAGAAGCCGCCCAGGGCGGAGGTGCCCCGCACGTCGGACCCGGCGGGCAGTTCGATGCTCACCACGACGGAGCCCGGCTTGCCGAACAGGGTCCGCTTCTTCGGGGTCTTGACGGTGAGGCGACCGCCCGAGCAGGAGACCTGGGTCTGCTGCACGGCACGTACGTCGTCCTGGTCGGCTCCGTTGCCCGGCAGCACCTCGACGACCGTGTCGGTGCGCTTGCCGGCGGTGATACGGGCGGTGCCGGCGTCCAGCTCGACGACGGCGGAGACCGGCTCGGGGGTATCGAAAGAAGGCATGGCTGTCCCGTCCTCTTGGCTCGGTGAGTTGATGAGCGATCGATTGCGCCGGCCGGATCGGCGATCCGCCGGTGAAAAGGTGAGAGGGAGCCGGGGCTCCTGGTCGCTAGCGGACCCAGCCGGTGAAGCCGCGACCGCCCGAGTCCTTGCCCCGGCCCGGTGCGCTGGCGCGCGCCCCGCCGTCGAGGGCGACGGACACGGCCCGTACGAGCCAGGCGTTGACCGACAGGCCCTCCGCCGCCGCCGCACCCTCGGCGCGGCCCTTGAGGTGGGCGGGGAGGCGGAGGTTGATCCGCACCATGGTCCCGTCGTCGGCCTCCGCGGCGGGCGGCGCGGCCACGACGGGCGCCGCGACCGGCTCCCGCGCCTCCCGCACCGGCTCGGGCGCCGGCGGCGGTGTCACCACGAACTCGGGATCGAGCCCGCGCAGCCGCACGTCGACCGAGCCGGGAGCCAGCTCCCGGGTGACGTCGCTCATCGCCGCGGAGAGCACGTTGAGCAGGGTCAGCCGGGCGGCGGACTCCAGGGGAGCACTGAGCCGCTCGGCGAGGGCGCGGGCTTCGTCACCGCTGGCATCCGCGGCGACGGCGAGTTCCCGCCGGAGATGGTCGACGTAGGGGGTGAGGTCCATGACGCCATCATGGCACATAAGTGGCACCACGTCGAGCCAACCTGGCACCGCGCTCCACAAAACCCATCCGACCTGCAAGAACGCAACGAGAAGACAGGCGGTGGCACCATCAGAACCATCACGAGGGCCAGAGATGGCACCACTTCGACGCCAGATAACACGCCCGGCGTGCCACCTCGGCACAACCCGCCCCACCCACCAGGAAGGTTTGCCAACGGGGACCGCGAGGGTGGATGGTTGCCTGACGGCAACATTCCCGACCGGATGAGGTGAGGAGTTCGCCCAGCGGGCTCTCCCCGATGTGACGTCAATCCCGCAGGTCCCCACGGCCCGCGCGGCCGAGCCCCTCGAAGCCGCGGCGTGGAATACGGCTCCGTATCCCGCGCTGATGCTGGACGACCTGGGCGCGGTCCGCCTCTACAACGACGCCGCGAAGGCCCTGATACCTCGGCTGCGCCGGGGCCGCCCCCTGTCCGAAGCCGGGATCGACTGGCTGGACCAGGGGCACCGTCGACGCGTCGCCGGACCGATGGACGACGCGCCGCCGAGCGGCACCATCGGCGACCGCGACTTCGCCGCACACCCGAGCGACCACACCGACGGAACGGTCGTCTGGTGGCTGGTCGACGACACCGACCACCGCCTCGCCCGCCAGGCGCTGCGGACGGAGCGGCAGCGCAGCGCGTTCCTCGGCGAGGCGTCCAACGCGCTGCTGTCGTCGCTGAACCTCGAACGGTGCATGGACGTCACCGCGGAGCTGGCGGCACAGCACCTCGCCGACGCGGCCCTCGTCATCACACCGCGCACCGGGAAGAGGTACCCGGTGGTGACCTGCCTGCGCGACGGACAGCCCCACTCCGCCATACGGCTGGAGGACCCGGAGGAGGTGCCCGGGCTCGCCGAGGCGCTCCAGGGTTTCCCCCCGGTCCCGTCACGCTGGATCGACCCCGCCTCCGCCCCCGCCTGGCTGGAGCCCGAGGGATTCGGCCCGATCGGCTCGATCGTCGTGACACCGCTGCCCGGCCACGGCGTCCCCGCCGGGGCCCTCGTCCTGCTGCGCCGGGACGCGTCGGCCGCCTTCAGCAGCGAGGAGGAGGTCTTCGCCCGGATCTTCGCCGCCCGGGCCGGTGCCGCCATGTCGGCCGCCCGCCTCTACGCGGAGCAGTCCTCCCTGGCCCACACCCTGATGCAGGACCTGATGCCGCCGGTGCTGCGCCGGGTGGCCGGGGTGGAATTCGCGGGCGGCTACCGGCCGTCGAAGAACAACGAGCGCGTCGGCGGGGACTTCTACGACGTGCACCCGGCCGCCGACGAAGCGGAAGCCTCCCTCGCCGTGCTGGGCGACGTGTGCGGCAAGGGACTGGAAGCCGCCGTGCTGACCGGGAAGATCCGCAACACGCTGCACGCCCTGCTGCCCCTGGCCGACGACCACCAGCGGATGATCAACCTGCTGAACGGGGCGCTGCTCAGCTCGCACCACACCCGCTTCGCCTCCCTCGTCCTGGTCTCCACCCTGCGCAAGGCCGGATCCGTACACCTGGCGGTGACCAGCGCCGGCCACCCCGCACCCCTCGTCGTACGCAACGACGGCACCGTGGAACCGGTCCCCTCCCGGGGCACGGTCGTCGGCGTCCTCCCGAACGCCGCCGCGACCACGAGCCGTACGGCCCTGGCGCCCGGCGAGTTCTGCCTGCTCTACACGGACGGCATCACCGAGGCCAGAGGCGGCCCGCTCGGCGACGAGATGTTCGGCGAATCCCGGCTGACCGAGGCGCTCTCCCACTGCGCGGGCATGCCGGCGGAGGCCGTCGTGGAACACGTGCAGATGCTCGCCTCCCAGTGGACCGGCGACCGGGCCCACGACGACATGGCCGTCATGGCCATCGCGGCACCCCGCTCGCACCACCTCAGCGCGGTGGACGGCCACACCCGGGGCAGGTTCACCGCATGACGCTCGCTCCCCCGCTCACCCCCGCACCCTGGATCGAACAGCTGTGGCAGTCCGTGACGGAGGGCGACGAGTACGCCGCCACCGAGCTCGTCCTGCGCGCGCTCGACGAGGGCTGGGAGCCGGAGAGCATCCTGCTCGACCTGATCGCCCCGGTCCAGGGCAGAGTCGGCGAGGAATGGGCCGCCAACCGCTTCACCGTGGCCCAGGAGCACGCGGCCACCGCGATCAACGACCGCGCCATCGCCGCCCTGTCGCACCGCACCCGCACCCGGCCCGCGGGGCAGCCCAGACGACTGGCCGTGGCCTGCGTGGACGGCGAGTGGCACGCCCTGCCCGCACGCCTGGTCGCGGAAGTGTTCCGACTGCGCGGCTGGCACGTGGACTACCTCGGCGCCCAAGTGCCCACCCACCACCTGATCTCCCACATCCACCGCACCGGCCCGGAGGCCGTGGCCCTCTCCAGCTCCATCGCGACCCACCTGCCGGCCGCGCACGCGGCCATCACCGCGGTACAGGCCACCGGAACCCCCGTCATGGTCGGCGGAGCCGCCTTCGGCGACGGGGGACAGTACGCGGCCCTGCTCGGCGCGGACCTGTGGGCCCCCGACGCCCGGACCGCGGCCGCCCGCCTCCACGAAGGCCCCCTCCCCCGGCCCGCGTCGCCGCACCAGCCCGTCGACGACCTCCCCCACCTGTCCGACCAGGAGTACACCCTGGTCACCCGCACCCGCCCGGCACTCGTGCGCACGGTCATGGCAGGCCTGGCGGAACGGTTCCCCCCGATGCGGGACTACAGCCGCGCCCAGCACGACCGCACCGCCGAGGACATCGCCCACATCGTCCACTTCCTGGCCACAGCCCTCTACCTCGACCGGGCCGACCTGTTCACCGGGTTCCTGGCCTGGACGGCACGCATCCTGGACGCGCGCGGCGTGCCCGCCCACTCACTCGTCCCGGCGCTGGACCTCCTGCGCACCGAGCTCAAGGACTTCCCCCGCACCACCCGCATGATCGACCAGGCGACGGACCACCTGACCGGTGCAGGCCCCGTCCACCGCACCGACACCAGGAACCCCGCATGATGCCGCCCTACGGGTCCGCCCCGTCCCCCTTCACCCTGACACCCGCCCCCACCCCGAGCACCAGGAGCGTCCGGGTACGGGCGGAGGGCTACCTGGACTACGACACCTGCGACGACTTCCTGGTCAAGGCCACCCGGTACCTCGACCAGATCCCCGCCCCGGACGTACTGCACCTGGACTGCTCCGGAATCGACGGCCTCGACTCCATGGGCCTGGCCGCCCTCCTGATGCTCCACCGCCGCTGCACGGCCGCCCGCGTGACCCTGAACCTGGAACGCCTCCACCCCACGGTCGACCGGATCCTGCGCCTCACCGGCACCCTGGAACACCTCGTCCCCGGCAGCACGAAGAGCGGAGCGACCACCCGCCCCGGAAACCATGGAAGGCCCTCACCCGGGCTCGACGGCGACGCCTGACCCCCACCCGTACCGCTACAACGGCGTACGCAAGAAGAACGCGGACGTGCCGGTCACCGTGAACAGCCGCTCCACCACCGGCTGAAGAGCCCCCGCCAGAACGAGACGGGCGTCCCTGGCCCGGTGGACACGCTGCGCATCCAGCAGCAGGTGGAGCAACGAGGAGTCGGCGAACTCCAGACCGGAGAGGTCGAGCCAGGTCTCCGACGTGGCCGCCAGACACTCGTGGTCCAGGGCCTGTTCCAGCGCCCAGGTGCACCGCCACTCCATGCCGCCCACCACCGTGACCAATGCCCTGCCGTCGGACAGCGCCACCGAAACCGACAGCTCACCACCGTCCGAAGACGCGGCCCGCCTGTACCACACGGTCCCCGAGCCACCCTGCTCGTCGGCCGTCGTGCTGCTGCTCATCGCTCTTTCCTCGGTATCCGGGTGACGGGCGTGTACCCCCCGGCTGAACGATCAAGCACGCGCTTCGACACCACCGCCCGCCCGCGCCTCACTCCAGCCGCAGGGACACCACGATCGTCTTGCCCGGTCCGTCACCGGCCGTCCACGGCCTGATCCGCGCCTCGGCGGACAACCGCCGCACCAGCGACCAGCCGAAGCCACCCGGGACCAGCGGATCATGGGCGGCACTCTCCGGCAGCACCTCACTGTGATCGGCCACCTCCAGCCACAGATGCCCGTCCTCGACACCCGCGGCGAACTCACGCAGCCCGCCGCCGTGACGGTCCGCGTTGGAGATCAGCTCGGAGACGACCAACAACGCGTCGTTGACGCACCTCTCACCGGCCACACCGGCCAGCAGCCGGCTCACCTCCGCCCGCGCGTCCCGGGCCTTCAGAGGAGCGGCGATCCGCACGGAACGCTTCTCCGGCCCCGGACGCCGTACGCCGACGGCCTCGGGATCGAACTCCGGAAGGCGAGAACCCTCGTCCGCGGGAGAGAACTCCGGAAGACGGGAGCCCCCGTCCGTCAGCTCGGACATCGGCCACCTCGCCCTCTCCGTACAGAATCGTGCTCGCCCGGTCAACGGGGTCTGACCCTCCCCGGTACCCGCTCCGCGTCTCAAAATACCTACCGGTCCGGCCGGACCGGCCGGACCCCGCTCCCGCGGCGAAGGCCGACACGCGATTCCTGCCGGACGCCGCACGGAGTCACCGCCTCACGCCGCGTCCCCGGCACCCGTGACGGTGAACGCCTCATAGGTGCCCGTCTCCCGCAGCAGGCGCTCCACCGCAGGAGCGAGCGGCCCCCGGACCTCCAGCCGCCCCCCGGCAGCGGTCTGCGCCCGCTGCGCGGACAGCAGGAAGTGCAGCAGCACCGAGTCGCCGAAGAGAAGCCGCGACACATCGACGATCAGGACCGGGGACGAACCCTCCACCACCACCGTGAGCGCCTGCTCCAGGACCTCCACATCGTCCTGGTCGCACTCGCCCGAGATGACCAGCGTGGTACACCCGGGGGCGACCCGGGTGTCGAGCTGCAACGACGGAACCATGCCCGCATTCTGTCAGCCCCCCGAAGGACGCCTCCCACCCCCACCCGGCGGACGCACCGGAGAGCCGCCCCCTTCGAAGCCGCCGCTCCGCCCATACTGAAGCCCCCTTCACGCCCGCCCCCGGGAGCCCGGAATGACCGAACCGGACGCCTACCTCGCCCTCTGCACGCACACCCACCTGTTCCCGGGCGCGCGCTGCCGCCTCCAGGGCCTGCCCCACCCGGCCGCCTTCGCAGCGACCCCGGAGCCGACCGAGGTACACCTCCGCTTCTCCGACGGAACGGCCACCGCGGCAGAACTCCACCCCGACACCCCGACCGGCCCGACCCTCACGGTCGCCGCCTACACCACCGCGGCCGGCACCCACATCGACGACAGCACCTGGACCGTCAAGGGGATCGCACAGAAGCAGGACGAGGTGGAACTGACCATCGGCACCCCCAACCGCGCCTGAACACCCGCGCCACGCCGGCCCCGCCCGATACCACCCGGCGTGGGCCCAGCGCCCCCGGCTGGACTGCAGCCGATGCATGCTCGCGGCGATCTCGAACTGCGGATCGGAAGCGGGGGCGAGCCGGGTACTGGCCAGATCCGCGTCATTGAAGTGGATGCGGAGCATGTGGTTCCCCCACAAGGAGTCGGTCCTCGCCCGCGACCGTAGGGAAACGCGATGAGAGTCTGATGGGCGCCCCATAAACGAGCCTGCGCCGCCCACGGCGGACGAACGGAAGAAGCCCAGGTCGGAGGAGATCTGACCTGGGCTTCATGCTGAGCCCCCTGTCGGATTCGAACCGACGACCTGTGTATTACAAGTACACCGCTCTGGGCCGGACTGAGCTAAGGAGGCAGGGACGCACGCCGCAGACGTGCGTCAAGACGCCACAACTCTACACAGCCCCGCTCCCCCACGGGCATGCATATCGGGCAGTCGTAACCTCCCACTCACCTGTTCGTTGAACGCACTGCAGTGCCATCCGAATATCGGACAGGGGGAGGGGTCGTGGCCGAGGCCGCAGGGGGAAACAAGCTGATCCGCGTCACCGGCGCGGAGGCCAAGCGCGTCAAACGCGAAGCGTTGGGCGTTCCTGACCGCATCAAGCATCAGCAGCGAGTGGCTGTCCCCATGCAGCGGAGAGCGCCGGAGGCCGACGCCCGCCAGCGTGTCTACCGGTACCGCTGCTACCCCACCCCCGCGCAGGCCGAGCAACTGATCAAAACCTTCGGCGCCTGCCGCTGGACTTACAACGAGGGCCTCGCCCTGCGGGACAAGGCCTGGCGCGAGCACCAGGTGGCCCTTGGGTTCGCCGAGTCCTGCCGGGCTCTCACGGGCTGGCGAAATGCCGAGGGGACACGATGGCTGCAGGAGGTTTCCTCGACCGTTCTCCAGCAGGCGCTCCGCCATCTCGACTCCGCGTTCGGACGGTTCTTCCAGGGCACGGCGAAGCACCCGAAGCGCAAGAAGAAGAGCCGCAACCGCGACTCCGCGACCTATGTCCGTACGGGCTTCCGCTGGGTGGAGGACCCGGAGCGGCCGGGTACGGGGCTGATCGCGCTGGCCAAGCAGTCGGGGCCGCTGCGGATCCGGTGGTCCCGACCGCTGCCGGCAGGTGTGCGGCCGGTGAAGCTGACGGTGACCCGGGACCGGGCGGGCCGCTTCTTCCTCTCCGTGCTCGTGGAGGAGCGGATCGAGCCGTTGACGCCCGTGTTTCTGCGGGACGGCGGTGCGCCGAAGGCGGTCGGTCTGGACCTCGGGCTGGCGGCGCTGGTCGCGTTGGACGACGGAGAGAAGGTGGACCATCCCCGGTTACTCAAGAAATACGGGGCGAAGCTCGCGGATCTCCAGCGAAGCCTGCACCGCAAGAAGAGAGGATCGAGGAACAGGGATAAAGCGCGACAGGAGATCGCCCGGCTGTACGCCCTGATCAGTGACGTCCGTCGAGACGCGTTGGACCAGCTCACCACCCGCCTCGTGCGCGAGAACCAAGTGCTCGTGGTGGAAGACCTGTCCATCGCCTCTCTCGTACGGTCGCCGAAGGGCAAGGGGCATCGACGGAAGGCGGGGCTGAACCGGGCGATCCTGGATGCCTCGTGGGGCGAGTTGTTCCGGCAGTTGCAGTACAAGTGCGCGTGGTACGGGCGGACGCTGGTTGTCGTGGACCGGTTCTTTCCGTCGACGCGGCGGTGCTCGGCCTGCGGGGTGATCGGGCCGAAGCTGGATCTGGCCGTGCGTGGCTGGTCGTGCGGTGGGTGCGGCGCTGAGCACGACCGGGATGTGAACGCGGCGCGGAACCTGCGGGACGAGGGGATGCGCCTGTACGAGCTGGTGGCGTCGGCGCTGCCGCCTGGCCGGGCCATGCCCTCGATGATCAGGGCGTCAGAGATGCCTGATGTGGTGCTGACTGCGTAGCCGGCTCAGAGACGCTTGAGAACGTACGTACCGGACCGACGGGCCGTCGGCCGTGATGCCTGTGGAGTCCGTGTGAGACCGGCGGGGTGTCGCCCTCAGGGCGGTGTCCGGTCGGCGGTGGACGTTGAAGCAGGAAGCCCTTGCAGTCCAGCAAGGGCGGGTCAAAAGGCGGCTGCTCTGGCTTCTCAGGTCACCAAGAGACTTTCGTGCCCCAAGAGGTACTGACAGGACACATGAACGCCAGGTAACGTCACCGCAGGTTCACGCAGTGGACCAGACCACTCCCTACTCGGATCGTCCGGCACGTTCCTGCCGGTTGAGGAGAAGATCCATCATGGCCAGTGTCACGTTCGACAAGGCGTCCCGCGTCTACCCCGGCTCCACGAAGCCGGCTGTGGACCAGCTCGAGATCGACATCGCGGACGGTGAGTTCCTCGTCCTCGTCGGTCCCTCCGGTTGTGGCAAGTCGACCTCCCTGCGCATGCTCGCCGGTCTCGAGGACGTCAACGGCGGCGCGATCCGCATCGGTGACCGCGACGTCACGCACCTGCCGCCGAAGGACCGGGACATCGCCATGGTGTTCCAGAACTACGCGCTCTACCCGCACATGTCCGTCGCGGACAACATGGGCTTCGCGCTCAAGATCGCCGGTGTGAACAAGACCGAGATCCGGGCGAAGGTCGAAGAGGCCGCCAAGATGCTGGACCTCACCGAGTACCTCGACCGCAAGCCGAAGGCGCTCTCCGGTGGTCAGCGTCAGCGTGTGGCGATGGGCCGGGCCATCGTGCGGGAACCGCAGGTCTTCCTCATGGACGAGCCGCTGTCGAACCTCGACGCCAAGCTCCGTGTCTCCACCCGTACGCAGATCGCCTCGCTGCAGCGCCGCCTCGGCATCACCACCGTGTACGTCACCCACGACCAGGTCGAGGCTCTCACCATGGGTGACCGGGTCGCGGTGCTGAAGGACGGGCTGCTCCAGCAGGTCGACTCGCCGCGCAACATGTACGACCGCCCGGCCAACCTCTTCGTCGCCGGCTTCATCGGTTCGCCCGCGATGAACCTCGTCGAGGTCCCGATCACCGACGGTGGCGTGAAGTTCGGCAACAGCGTGGTGCCGGTGTCGCGTGAGGCGCTCTCCGCCGCCGCGGACCGCGGTGACACCACCGTCACGGTCGGCATCCGGCCCGAGCACTTCGACATCGTCGAGCACGGTGGCGCCGCCGCGAAGTCGCTGACCAAGGACGCCTCGGACGAGCCGGCCGGTCTCGCCGTCTCCGTCAACGTCGTCGAGGAGCTCGGCGCCGACGGGTTCGTCTACGGCTCCACGCAGGTCGGCGGCGAGCACAAGGACCTGGTCGTCCGTGTCGGCGGCCGTGCCGTCCCGGAGAAGGGCACCGAGCTGCACGTCGTCCCGCGCCCGGACGAGCTGCACGTCTTCGCGACCTCCACCGGCGAGCGGCTCACCAACTGACCCGCCTCCTGCCGTACGCACGGCCCCGCGTCCCCCGGCAACGCCCGGCGGCGCGGGGCCGTTTGCGTGGTCCCGGCGGGTTTGGGTTTCGGCGCGGGGTGGCGTCAAATACCCCGGCACACTGGGCATTTCACCCCGGGTCGTCAACCTCGCATTCGAAAGGACGCGTCGAACCATCCCCCGCAAGGGTGACGAATTGTCGCCAAGTCATCACCGGCCGCTACGCTCGCTGCGTGACCCACACCGCGCGCCGCATCGGCCGATCCCTCGCTCTCGTCCTGCCCGTCGTCATGGTTCTGTCCGGGACCCTCGCGGTCACCAGCGTTCCGTGGGCGGCGTCGGACAAGGACTCCCAGCTGCTGGCCGCCTCCTCGGAGACCGTGTCCAAGCCTGCGAAGCCGCACGCCCCGCAGGACGTCCTGCGCGAGAAGCTGCTCGTGGAACTCCAGGAGAAGGACCCGGGCACCGCGCTCACGGGCCTCCAGCGGGCCGTCGAGCAGCGTCCGTCGCTCGCCCGCCACTGCATGTCGATCGCCAGGGCCCTCGGCAAGGCGGCCGTCGAGCAGTACGGCCCGACCCGGGCGCACCGCTTCTCCCGGCCGGTCTGCGACACCTCGTTCGCCTCCGGCGTCGCCCAGTTCAGCTGAGTCGTTCAGCTGGTTCCCTCGGAGGCTGAGTCCCGGAGGCCGAGCCCTGGAGGCTCAGTCCCTCGGAGGCTCAGTCCCGGAGGCTGAGTCCGGCAGGCGGTCGCGTCGAGCGCGCCGCCTGCCGTCGGCGGGCACCGCATATCGTGCCTGCCATGCATACGTATCCGACGCAGGCCGTGATCCTTGCCGGGGGCCAGGGGTCGCGGCTGCGGCCGTACACCGACGACCGCCCCAAGCCGATGGTCGAGATCCCCGGGACCGGGACTCCGATCATCGGCCATCAGCTGTCCTGGCTGGCCGCCGAAGGGGTCACCGACGCCGTGGTCTCCTGCGGGCACCTGGCCGAGGTGCTCCAGGAGTGGCTGGAGGAGGCCGTCCTGCCGCTCCGGGTCACCACCGTCGTGGAGACCGAGCCGCTGGGGCGCGGCGGCGGGCTGCGGTACGCGGCCGAGCGGCTGCCCGACGCCGATCAGCCGTGGTACGCCACGAACGGTGACATCTGGACCCGTTTCTCCCTGCGGGAGATGGCGGCCTTCCACGCGGAGCGCGACGCCACCGCCACCCTGGCCCTCGCCCGGCCGCGTATCCCGTGGGGTGCGGTGGAGACGGACGCGTTCGGGCACATCACCGACTTCATCGAGTCGCCGCCGTCGCCGTATCTGATCAACGCCGGGGTGTACGTGTTCTCGCCCGCGTTCACGAAGCTGCTGCCGGACCGCGGTGACCATGAGCGGACCACGTTCCCCCGGCTCGCGCGCGAGCGCCGGCTGGCCGGGTATCCGCTGCCGAACGGGGCGTACTGGCGGGCCATCGACACCGCGAAGGATCTGACCGAGGCGGCCCGTGAGCTGGGGTCCCACGGCGTCTGACCGTCGCCTGTACGCACGAGGGGGCGGCGCCCACCCGGCAGGAGAGCCGGGTGGGCGCCGCCCTTGTCGCTGTCGTACGGGTCAGCCGAGGAGGCCGCCGATCGGGTTCCGGCCGCCGCCACCGCCCGAGGTGGATCCCTCGCCTCCGGAGGAGGTGGAGCCGCCGGTGGGGTCCGGTTCGCCGCCGCCGCCCGTGGAGGCGTCGCCGGTGGTGGAGCCGGACGAGGTGGGTCCGGCGCTGGTGGCGGCCGGGGGCTGCTGCGGGGTGGTCTGCTGCGGGGGTGCCTGGTTGGTGCCCTGGGTCTGGCTGGGCTGGGTGCCCTGGCCGGTGCTCTGGCCGCCGCCGGAGTCGCGGGTGGCGCCGGGGCTGGCCTGGCCGGTGGCGGGGGTGCCGGCCGCGCCGGAGGGGCTGGGGTCCGGCTGTCGCTGCTGCTCCGGGGTGCGGGAGGCCTCGCGTTCGCCGGTGGACTCCTGGGGCAGCGGCATGCCGGGGAGGCGGTTGGTGGGGTTGTCGTTGCGGCCGGGGACGGTGACGACCTCGGTGGAGCGGACCGCGCCGCCGAGGATGGAGCCGATGAGGAGGGTGAGGCCGACGACGACGGTCGCGACGACGGTGCCCCGGCGCAGGACCCGGCGGCGCAGGTCCCAGAGTTCCGAGCGGGGGCCGAGCTTGCGCCAGGCTTCCCCGGCGAGCCGGCCGTCGACGGAGTAGACGGGGGCGCCGGCGATGATCAGCGGGCTCCAGGCGGCCAGCAGGATGATGTCGGGGGCGTCGTACACGGGGACCGTGCGCCAGCTGACCGTGACCAGGAGCGCGGCGGAGAGCAGGGCGCCGAACGCGGCGGCGACCCGCTGCCAGAGGCCGAGGACGGTGAGGACGCCGACGACGACCTGGAGGAAGGCGACGGTGAGTCCGGCGCCGACCGGGTGGGAGAGCGCGAAGTCGCGCAGGGGTTCGGCGACCGCCCATGGGTGCAGGGAGGTCAGCCACTTGACCATCGAGCCGCGTTCGCCGCCGTCGAAGTAGACGGGGTCGCACAGCTTGCCCATGCCGGCGTAGATGGAGATGAAGCCGAGGAGGACCCGCATGGGGAGCAGGACGACGCCCAGGTTCATCCGGTGGCCCGGGTAGTAGGCGTGCCGTAGGGGGTCGCCCGTGCCGCGCCGGGCGCGGGAGTCGGCTTCGCCGGATTCCGGGGAGTCGGCGTCGTCGTAGTCGTCGCCGGGTCCTCCGGGGCCGTCGAGCGGGTCGTCGTACGCGCCGACGGCCTGCCGCATGGGCGGCAGCAGGGGGCTGGTGCGTCCCGGCTGGTGGGGGGCGGTCAGTACGGGGTTGGGCTGCGTCTCCTCCAGGAGCGGGATGACCTGGGTCGCGCCCGCTTCGTGGCCGTGCCCGCCGGGGGCCGCGCCGAGTCCGGCGTCGAGGTGTCCGGCGGTGGAGTTGCGCACGGCCTGGAGGAGGCCCGTCGCGCCGGGGTCGCCGGGGGCGGACTTGCCGCTCCAGACGACGGGTGCCCGTCTGCGGCCTCCGCCGGCGCCGCTCATGGCGGGGATGCGGGCCGTATCCGCGGGGGCACCGCGCAGCCGTGCGCGCTGGCCCGGGGCGAGCTGCACCCGGAAGCTGGCGTGGTTGACGATGACCTGCGCGGGGTCGCTGTCCACCTTGGTCATGCTCAGGGCGGGTTGCTCGTCGAACCGAGGCGTTCTGGTGTCCACACTCATCTAACCGAGTGATGTGTGTTTAGGACACTGCCTTGACCGCACCGGATGTGTCCGAGACCCGTCAAGATCAGGCCAAACTCGGGCATCCTGGATGGATGTTCGGCGTTCACCCGTCGGCTCGCCCGGCGAGCGGGCCTGTCGACGGGCGAACGCCTGACGTTCTAGGCCCTGCGGCGCGCCACCTCGTACAGCACGATGCCCGCGGCGACACCGGCGTTGAGCGACTCGGCGCCGCCCGGCATGGAGATTCGCACCCGGTAGTCGCAGGTCTCGCCGACGAGCCGGCCGAGGCCCTTGCCCTCGCTGCCGATGACGATGACGACCGGGCCGTCCAGCTCTTCCAGGTCCTCCACCGTGTGCTCGCCGTCGGCGGCCAGGCCGACGACCGTGAGGCCCGCCTTCTGGTAGCCCTCCAGGGCCCGGGTGAGGTTGGTGACCCGGGAGACGGGGGTGCGGGCCGCCGTGCCGGCGGAGGACTTCCAGGCTCCGGCGGTCATGCCGGCCGCGCGGCGCTCGGGGACGACGACGCCGTGGCCGCCGAACGCGGAGACGGAGCGGACGATGGCGCCGAGGTTGCGCGGGTCGGTCACGCCGTCCAGCGCGACGATCAGCGGGTCCTCGTGGTTGTCGGCGGCGGCGGCGAGCAGGTCCTCCGGGTGCGCGTACTCGTACGGCGGGACCTGGAGGACGAGGCCCTGGTGGTTCAGGCCGTTCGTCATCCGGTCCAGCTCGGGGCGGGGGGCCTCCATCAGGTTGATGGTGCCGCGGTCGCCGGCGAGCTTGAGGACGTCGCGGACGCGCTCGTCGTTGTCGATGTACTGCTGGACGTAGAGCGTCACGGCGGGGACGCCGTCGCGCAGGGCCTCGTAGACCGGGTTGCGGCCGACGACCATCTCCGAGGTGCCCTTGACGCCGCCGCGCCGGGGCGCGGGGCGGCGGGCCGCGGCCTGCTTGGCCTGGGCGTTGGCGACCCGGTTCTTCTTGTGTCCCTTGCGGGCGGACGCGGGCGGGGTCGGACCCTTGCCCTCCAGGCCACGGCGTCGCTTGCCACCGCTGCCGACCTGCGCGCCCTTCTTGTTGGACGTGCGGCGGTTCCTGCGCTGGCTGTTCCCGGCCATGACCTACCTGTTCCTGTAAATCCTCGATCCACACGCGGGGGTGGATCGTGTACGTCTCATCAGTGTGCCGCCCGGATCGCCGGGCGGCACCATTGCCCTGCTCAGAGGTTCGCTCAGCGCGGTCCCAGCGTCCACCGGGGGCCGGTGGGGCTGTCCTCAATGACGAGGCCGGACTGGTTGAGCTGGTCGCGGATGGCGTCGGCGGCGGCCCAGTCCTTGCGGGCGCGGGCCGACTGCCGCTGGTCGAGGACAAGGCGCACGAGGGTGTCGACGACGCCGTGCAGGTCCTCGCCGCGGTCGCCCTCGCCCGCCCACTGCGGGTCGAGGGGGTCCAGGCCGAGGACGCCGAGCATGGCCCGGACCTCGGCGAGGCGGGCCGCGGCGGCTTCCTTGTCGTCGGCGGCCAGTGCGCTGTTGCCCTGGCGGACGGTGGTGTGGATGATCGCCAGCGCCTGCGGGACGCCCAGGTCCTCGTCCATCGCCTCGGCGAAGGCGGGCGGCACCTCGGCGGCGGGGGCGACGGTCTCCCCCACCTTCTCGGTGACGCGCTGGACGAAGCCCTCGATGCGGGCGAACGCGGACTCCGCCTCGCGCAGGGCCTCCTCGCTGTACTCGATCATCGACCGGTAGTGCGGGGTGCCGAGGTAGTAGCGCAGGACGATGGGGCGCCAGTGCTTGACCATCTCGCTGACGAGGACGGAGTTGCCCAGCGACTTCGACATCTTCTCGCCGGCCAGGGTGACCCAGCCGTTGTGCACCCAGTAGTTGGCGAACGTGTCGCCGTAGGCCTTGGCCTGGGCGATCTCGTTCTCGTGGTGCGGGAAGATCAGGTCGATGCCGCCGCCGTGGATGTCGAAGGCGGAGCCCAGGTACTTGTGGGCCATCGCCGAGCACTCCAGGTGCCAGCCGGGCCGGCCGCGGCCCCACGGGGTCTCCCAGCTGGGCTCGCCCGGCTTGACGGCCTTCCACATGGCGAAGTCGCGCGGGTCGCGCTTGCCGGTCTCGCCCTCGCCGGAGGGCTGGCGCAGATCGTCCAGCTCCTGGTTGGAGAGCTCCAGGTAGCCGGGGAGCGAGCGCACGTCGAAGTAGACGTTGCCGTCGGCCTCGTAGGCGTGGCCGCGCTCGATCAGGCCGCGCATCATCTCGATCATCTCGGGGATGTGGCCGGTGGCGCGGGGCTCGTAGGTGGGCGGCAGGCAGCCGAGCACGTCGTAGCCGTCGTTGAACGCGCGCTCGTTCTCGTAGCCGATCGACCACCACGGGCGGCCTTGTTCGGCGGACTTCGCGATGATCTTGTCGTCGATGTCGGTGACGTTCCGGATGAACGTGACGTCGTAGCCGCGGTAGGTGAACCAGCGGCGCATGATGTCGAAGTTCAGACCCGAGCGGATGTGGCCGATGTGCGGTGCTGCCTGGACGGTGGCGCCACAGAGGTAGATCGAGACACAGCCCGCGGTGAGCGGGACGAAGTCACGGATCTGCCGGGCGCTGGTGTCGTGCAGGCGAATAGTCACGCCTCAAGGGTAGTAGGCCGACACCAGTGCCCCGCGACCCTTGGGGATCGCGGGGACAACTTTCTGGTACCGGGATGGTTCCGGACACCCCGGAGAGCGTTTTCCAGCCGTACGAGTAGGCGGGAGAGCCCCGGGTCTCAGATGCTGCCGACGACCTTGCGCGGCGAGATCCGGACGACGACGCGGGGGTCGTCGGCGCCGGAGTTCGGGTTGAACTCCGCGTACGGCTTGCCGGTGTACTTCACCGAGAGCTCGTCGATCAGCTCCTGCCCGCCGTCCGTCGTCAGGGTCGCCTCGCCGCGGATCTCGGCGTAGCTGTACGGGGCGTCGAAGGGCTGGACGACCACGGTGACGCGCGGGTCGCGGCGGAGGTTCTTCTCCTTGCGGCGGCCGACGGTGGTGGAGATGAGGACGTCGTCGCCGTCGCGCTTGACCCAGACCGGGGAGACCTGGGGGCTGCCGTCGGGCTGGATGGTGGCGATGTTGACGAACACGGGGGTGTCCAGCAGGTTCTTGAGCTCGGTGGAGAGTGCGGCGGTCATGCGTACGTCCTCCTGTGCGCTGCGGTTCGGTCGGAGCTGTCCGGTGTTCCGATGCTGCTCCTACCCGGCAACCGCGCGCGCTCCCGCTTCCTTCCCGCCGCGTCCGGCCGGAAGGGTGAAACCCCCCGGCCGGCGGGCTCCAGGACCTGTCGTCGAACTGCCGCCTGCCGCGCGAGGCCTGGTCCTAGCGGGTCCGGTAGACCAGGGCGGTGGCGATGCCGGCGACGCCTTCGCCGCGACCGGTGAAGCCGAGGCCGTCGGACGTGGCGGCGGAGAGCGAGACCGGGGCGCCCACGGCGGCGGACAGCACCTGCTGGGCCTCCTCGCGCCGCTTGCCGATCTTCGGGCGGAGGCCGACGACCTGGACGGCGACGTTCCCGATCTCGAAGCCCCCGGCGCGGACGATCCGGGCGGCCTCGGTGAGCAGGGTGATGCCCGCGGCCCCGGACCACTCGGGGCGGCCCGTGCCGAAGTGCTGACCGAGGTCGCCGAGGCCGGCGGCGGAGAACAGCGCGTTGCAGGCGGCGTGCGCGACGACGTCGGCGTCCGAGTGGCCGGCCAGGCCCGGGCCCTCGCCCTCCCACTTCAGGCCCGCGCACCACAGTTCGCGGCCCTCCTCGAAGGCGTGGATGTCGGTGCCGATGCCGACGAGCGGGATGACGGGGGCGGGCCCCGCCGCGGCAGAGGTGTCAGAAACCATCGTTGGCCCTCCTGCGGGCGAGTACTGCTTCGGCCAGCACCAGATCGAGCGGCCGGGTCACCTTGAACGCCTCTTCGTGGCCGGGGACGACGACCACGGGCCGGCCGAGGCGTTCCACCATGCCCGCGTCGTCCGTGGCGCCCTCGCCAACGACCGCGACCTCGGCGTGCGCCCGCTCCAGCGTCTCCCGGTCGAAACCCTGCGGCGTCTGCACCGCGCGGAGCCTGGCCCGTACGGGGGTGGCGAGCACCGGCTCCGGCTCCCCGGGCGTCGCGGCCGGCTCGACCTCCTTGACGGTGTCCGGGAGAGGCAGCGCGGGGACGACGGCGGGTGCCCCGTCCCGTACGGCGGCGGCGACCGCGTCGACCGTGTCGACCGGCACCAGCGGGCGGGCGGCGTCGTGGACCAGGACGACGGCGATGTCCTCGGGCAGCGCTTCGAGGCCGAGGCGGACGGACTCCTGGCGGGTCTCACCGCCCGGCACCACCAGGTAGTCGGTGCGCTCGGGCAGCGCGTGCTCGTCGAGGAGGTGCTTCACCTCGGGCGCGCCGTCCGGCGGGGCGACGACCACGACGAGGGAGACGGCGCGGGAGGCGGCCATGGCGCGAATGGCGTGGATCAGGATGGGCGTCCCCCCGAGCATCCGGAGGGCCTTGGGCGTGCCCGGACCGAGCCGCACGCCCCGCCCCGCCGCGGGGATCACCGCGGCGGTACGGGGAGGGCGCGGTCGGTCGCTCGGGGGTGGCGTCGATGACATCGGTTGCGCTCCGAAGGTCCGAGGGGTCCGAGGGTTCGGGAGCCCGGGAGAAAGGTCCGAAGGTTCGGCAGGTTTGTTTCCACGACCGACATGGGTAGGGGCCCAGCGAGCCGGGCGTGACACCCTGACTCGCACCGGGCCCCTTCCGTGATCACCCGCCCGGTCGAGTGCGGGTCTCGCCGGGCTCACACAGCAGCGGGGCCGCCTCTCTCCGACGGTCCCGTCCACACGGATTCGGGTTGTTCACGGATTCGGGATACGCGCATGCGGGTCCGAACATGCCGCAGCGCCCGACGACGCAGCGTGAAAACGGCTGGTCAGCGGGCACCGCGGCACATTCATACGACCGGTGTGATCCGGTTTCAGGACGCGAGGACCTCGTCGAGCAGGGCCTCGGCCTTGTCCTCGTTCGTGTTCTCCGCGAGGGCGAGCTCGCTCACCAGGATCTGGCGGGCCTTGGCGAGCATGCGCTTCTCTCCGGCGGAGAGACCGCGCTCGCGCTCCCGACGCCACAGGTCACGGACGACTTCCGCGACCTTGATGACATCGCCGGAGGCGAGCTTCTCGAGATTTGCCTTGTACCGCCGGGACCAGTTCGTCGGCTCTTCGGCGTACGGCGCACGCAGCACCTCGAAGACCCGGTCCAGTCCGTCCTGCCCGACCACGTCGCGCACGCCTACGAACTCCGCATTGTCCGCCGGCACACGGACCGTCAGGTCGCCCTGGGCGACCTTGAGCACCAAGTAGGTCTTGTCCACGCCTTTGATCTGGCGAGTTTCGATAGCCTCGATCAGCGCGGCCCCGTGATGGGGATAGACCACGGTGTCGCCAACCTTGAACGTCATGTGACAGGTACCCCTTCCGTGGCTATCCAGAGTAACACGAGAATCGACTCCCCTGAATGGCGTTTTCGCAGGTCAGGGCATATCTCGGGGCTTGACAACAGCGACACGAACGTGCTGTGGAAGGCATCCGGAGGACGGTATTCGCAGGTCGGAGCCACTGTGCGCCCGGAGTGAAACATCGACGTCACATGACCCGGAAGCCCTGCAGAAGAGGGCGAAAGTCCCGTTTTGTCGGTTTCGAGAAGGCGACCATTCCCTACTCCGTTCGGTGATCGCTCACCCGTACGGGCGTAACTGCCCGACCGCAATGAATTTGATCAAGCCAAGTGCCGTACGGCACTTTCCGCCCGGCAGGCGAAGACGAACGCGAAGGCGAAGTAGCCGCGCGGCGGAAAAGGGCGAAGAAGCGGCGGGGCGCCCGGAAGAATTGATCACGCGGATTATGTGAACGGCAGATGGCCTACCGGCCGGTAGAACACCCCTGCGGTGGTCCGGACCCACGCTTGACCGTCGATCGGACCCACCCCCGGCCGACGCGACACCTCCTAGAGGCGGGTCGGGTGCAGGGCGGGCGCGGCGGCTCGGTAGCCTAAGGCCGCTGACACACCCTTAGGGCGGCTTTACACCACCGCTCGACGCCCGACGTCCGAAGTCCGCAGTCCGAACGTTCAAGGAGTTGCCGCCGCCGTGAGCCGCAGCCTTCGACACGGCGCCCTCGCCGCCACCGCCACCGCGCTCTCGATCTTCTCGCTGTCCGCCTGTGCGGCGGGCAACAACGCCGAGACGCTCAAGATCCGGCCGGACAACCCGGCCACGACGGTGGGCGACATCAAGGTCCAGAACGTCAACGTGATCACGCAGCCCGGCGCCGGCGCGGACGGCCCCGCCGTCGTGGCCGCGACGCTGTTCAACGACGGCACCGAGCGCGAGGTGCTGGAGGCGATCACGCTGCCCGGCAGCGACGTCGAGGTGAAGCTCCAGGCGGCCGGCGGCAAGGGCCCCATCGTGGTCCCGGCCGGCGGTCAGGTCATCATCGGCGGCAAGGGCAACGCCGCCGCCGTGATCGAGAACAGCGGCGAGGCCGCCCGCAACGGCGACGTGCAGCAGGTCGTCTTCAAGCTCAGCCGGACCGGCGATGTCGGCCTCGGCGCGAGTGTCTTCCCGGCCGAGGGCTTCTTCAAGGACTTCGGGCCCAGCCCGAAGGCCGAGGCGCCCGCCCCGAAGCCGAGCCCGACGCCGTCCGGCAGCGCGACCGGCGACGCGGAGACCCCCGGCACGGCCGAGGGCGCGACCGGCGGTACGCCGGCGGACGGCGCGGCCGCCGAGGGCGCCACGGGCCAGGGCGAGACGGGCACCCAGGGCGACGCGGCCACGCAGGGCGCGGGCGACGGCGCCTCGGTGCCCGCGGCCGACTGACCGCCGCGGACCCCGCGTAAGCACGCAGTACGCCGAAGGGGCGCTTCCCGGCCGGGAAGCGCCCCTTCGGCGTACACGGGACCCTGCGGACCGCGCGGCTCGCGGCTTACGGCTTACGGCTTACGGCTCGAACTTGTACCCCAGGCCCCGCACGGTGACGAGGTAGCGCGGCGCGCCCGGGTCGGGCTCGATCTTGGCGCGCAGGCGCTTGACGTGGACGTCGAGGGTCTTGGTGTCGCCGACGTAGTCCGCGCCCCAGACCCGGTCGATGAGCTGCATACGGGTCAGCACGCGGCCCGCGTTGCGCAGGAGCATCTCCAGGAGGTCGAACTCCTTGAGCGGGAGGTCGACCTTGCCGCCGGAGACGGTGACGACGTGCCGGTCGACGTCCATCCGGACCGGGCCCGCCTCCAGGGCGGCCGGGGTGACCTCCTCCGGCTCGCCGCGGCGGCGCAGGACGGCCCGGATGCGGGCGACGAGCTCGCGGGAGGAGAAGGGCTTGGTGACGTAGTCGTCGGCTCCTATCTCCAGCCCCACGACCTTGTCGATCTCGCTGTCCTTGGCGGTGACCATGATCACCGGGACGTTGGAGCGGCTGCGGAGCTGGCGGCACACCTCGGTGCCGGGCAGGCCGGGCAGCATCAGGTCGAGGAGGACCAGGTCGGCGCCGTTGCGCTCGAACTCGTCCAGACCGTCGGGGCCGGTCGCCGCGATGGCGACCTCGAAACCTTCCTTGCGCAGCATGTAGGACAGGGCGTCGCTGAAGGATTCCTCATCCTCGACGACAAGCACTCGGGTCACGGAAGAGCCTCCGGGGCAGGGAAGGGGTCAAAGGTGTCGGTCTCGAACGGCCCCTCGTCGTCGCCGTTGACGATAAGCGGTCCGCCGGTGGTGCGCTCCCTCGTGGCGCCCGTTTCGGGCAGCCGGAGGGTGAAGGTGGAGCCCTGTCCCTCGGAGCTCCAGACGGTGACCTCCCCGCCGTGCGAGGCGGCCACGTGTTTGACGATGGCGAGGCCGAGACCGGTGCCACCGGTGGCCCGTGAGCGGGCCGGGTCGACGCGGTAGAAGCGCTCGAAGACCCGTTCGCGGTCCTTCTCGGAGATGCCGATGCCCTGGTCGGTGACGGCTATCTCGATGAGGTCCCCGCCGGGCGATGCGAGGCGGCGTGCGGCGATGCCGACGCGGGTGTGGGCGGGGCTGTAGTTGACGGCGTTCTCGACGAGGTTGCCGAGCGCGCCGACGAGCTGGCCGCGGTTGCCCCAGACCGTGAGGCCCTCGGCGCCCGCGGAGGCCATGGTGATCTGTTTGGAGCCGGCCTGCTGGCGGCAGCGGTCGATCGCCTCGGCGACCAGCGTCTCCACCTTGACCGGCTCGGCGTCCTCCAGCGGGTCGTCGTTCTGCACCCGGGAGAGGTCGATGAGTTCCTGGACGAGGTTGGTGAGCCGGGTCGCCTCGATCTGCATCCGCCCGGCGAACCGCTCCACGGCCTCCGGGTCGTCGGAGGCGTCCATGACCGCCTCGGAGAGCAGGGAGAGCGCCCCGGTCGGGGTCTTGAGCTCGTGGCTGACGTTGGCGACGAAGTCGCGCCGTACCGCTTCTATCCGGCGGGCCTCGGTGAGGTCCTCGACGAGCAGCAGCACCAGCCGTGAGCCCAGCGGGGCGACCCGGGCGGAGACGGCGAGGGTGTCTCCGCGGCCGGTGCCGCGCCGGGGAAGGTCCAGCTCGACCTGTCGTATCTCGCCGTCCCGCCGGGTGTCCCTGGCCATGTTGAGCATCGGCTCGACGGCCAGCCGGCCGCCGCGCACCAGGCCCAGGGCGTACGCCGCCGAGCTGGCCTTGACCACGCTGTCGCTCTCGTCGAGGACGACGGCGGAGGAGCTGAGGACGGAGAGGACGGTGTCCACTCCGGGGGGAAGAGCGGCGTTGCTGTCGGGCCGCAGCGAGGTGCGCGTGGGCCGTTTCAGGTCGCGCTCGCTCCAGCGGAACGCCAGCATGGCGATCACACCGGTCAGGAGACCGGCGATCGCCGCAGCTGCGGCGACCGCCGCGTTCACGTCCATGCTTCAAGGTTATGCGGGTGCGACGAGTCCCTCCCAGCCGTCCGAGTGCCATCTCGAACACTCGTCGCCCAGAGTTCACCGAGGGGTAGGAGCCGGTTCACTTAGGGGGCCGGATCCGGACGCGTTACGCCCCCACCGTGTAACCGTGGGGGTCGGTCCGAGACCCCGGCCTCAGTTTGGAACTGGAGAGGGACTTCCATGCGCGACGCTTACCACGAGGAACTCGATTCGATCGGAGAGGGCCTGGTCGAGATGGCCCGGCTGGTCGGCTCGGCGATCGGGCGGGCGACCACGTCCATGCTCGACGCCGACCTGACGCTGGCGGAGAACGTGATCGCCGGCGACCAGAAGGTCGACGACCTCCAGCACGACCTGGAGGCCCGCGCCATCGCGCTCCTGGCCCGCCAGCAGCCGGTGGCCACGGACCTGCGCATCGTGGTGACCTCGCTGCGGATGAGCGCCGACCTGGAGCGCTCGGGCGACCTCGCCCAGCACGTGGCGAAGCTGGCCCGGCTGCGCTTCCCGCAGTCGGCGGTCCCGCACGACCTGCACGCCACCATTCTGGAGATGGGCCAGCTAGCCCAGCGCCTGATGGCCAAGGCGGCCGAGGTGATCATCACCAAGGACGTCGATCTGGCGCTCCAGCTGGAGCAGGACGACGACGAGATGGACCTGCTGCACCGCACGCTGTTCCAGCATCTGATGGACGACCGCTGGAAGCACGGCATCGAGACGGCCGTCGACGTGACGCTGCTGGGCCGCTACTACGAGCGCTTCGCCGACCACGCGGTGTCGGTCGCCAAGCGCGTCGTCTACCTGGTCACGGGCGAGCACGCGGACGAGATCCAGGCGGCGGCCCCGGTCGAGGGCGCGTAGGCGAGAGCGCGCTGTCGGTAGGGCTCCCGGCACGGTCGAGGGCGCCCGGGCGACGACGCGCAGTCGAGGGCGCGCGAGGGACGGATCGGGGGCGCCTCCGGCGTACCACCGGCGCTTCGCCGGCGTACGCGAGTCGCACATCCGTTCCTGCGCGTGTGCGCCGTTGATGCGCCCGCCGGGATGGGCATGCAATGGGGCGTGGGGCGGCGCCATGGCCGTGAGCGGTGGGTCATGCCGTACGTCCCCGGCGGCGGCGCACCGGCGTCCGCCGCCCAGCCGTATGCCCCGAGGAGGGACCATGGCCGATTCCCCCACGACCGAACCCCAGCAGGAGACCCCGACCGAAGTGGTGCACCTGACCTTGCTCGGTGCCTGCGGATGCGGGTCGGGCTGCGGGTGCGGCTGCCAGTCCGGTGCCCCGTGCCAGTGCGGAGGCTGCTCCGGCTGACCCGTACCCGTACAGGTACATGGACGAGAAGCGCGCGGTGCCCGCCCGGACCCCCGTTCCGGATGGGCACCGCGCGCCGTTTTCAGCAGGCCCGCTCGACCGCCGCCGCGGGTGCGGCCTCCGGTTCGGCCTGGTCCGGGCGGGCCTCGGCCGGGACGGGCGCGGGCTCGGGCAGGGCGTCCGCCGCGGGGTGCTCCTCGCGCGGCAGGTTGCGCATCAGCAGCCAGTACCCGAGGCCGGCGACGGTGCCGATGACGGCGCAGGCGGCCCAGAGCCAGGCGGCGCCGTAGTGGTCGATCACGAAGCCGGACATCAGCGGTGCGACGAGCGCGGCCACCGACCAGGACATCGTGTACATGCCCTGGTAGCGGCCCCGGCCCTTCGCGGGCGAGAGCTGGACGACGATCCCGGTCTGGGTGGGCGCGTTCACGATCTCGGCCAGCGTCCAGACGCAGACGGTGAGGGCGTAGGCCGCGACCGATCCGGCGAAGGCGGTGAGTCCGAAACCGTACCCGGCGAGCAGCGAGGAGATGATCAGCAGCCGACGCGGGTCGCGGTCCTGGATGAAGCGGGTGACGGGGATCTGGAGGACCACGATCAGCACGCCGTTGACGGCGATGGCGGTGCCGAAGTCGGAGCTGGACAGCCCGTCCGTGCCCATCGCCACCGGCAGCCCCACGTACCCCTGCTGGAAGATCAGCGACACCAGGAACGACAGCCCCACGACGCCCATGAAGCGCCCGTCGCGCAGGACGGTGGTGAGCCGCACCTCGTCCCTCGGCCGCTTGCCGCCGACGCTCTTGACCACGGCTTCCTCGGGCCGTGACTCCGGCACCTTCAGGAAGACGAGGACGGCGCAGGCGAGGGTCATCAGGGCCTCGCCGAGGAAGCCGGCGAGGTAGCTGTACTCGGCGATGAACCCGGCCCCGGCGGAGGAGATCGCGAAGCCGAGGTTGATGGCCCAGTAGTTGAGCGAGAAGGCCCGGACGCGGTCCCTCGGGGGCACGATGTCCGCCATCATCGCCTGGACGGCGGGCCGGGAGGCGTTGCTCGCCATGCCGACGAAGAACGCCACGGCGGCGATGGCGAAGGGGTGCTGCATGAACCCGAGCACCGCCACGGACACGGCGGTGGACGTCTGGGCGACCAGCATGGTGGGCCGCCGCCCGAGCCGGTCGGTCATCACGCCGGCGCCGAGCGAGGAGATGACCCCGCCGAGCCCGTGGAGGGCGGCGACGAGCCCCGCGTACGAGGCGGAGTAGCCCCGGTCCAGGGTCAGGTAGAGGGCCATGAAGGTCGCGACGAACGCGCCGAGGCGGTTGACGAGGGTGCTGGTCCACAGCCACCAGAACTCGCGGGGCATCCCGGAGACGGTCTCGCGGGCGGCGGTGCGCAGACCGGCGACGGACATAAGGATTCCCCCCACGGGACGGACGGATATGGAGACGGGCCTCGGGTAACACCCCCGACCCCGTTCGAGACATTACGAAGCCCGGCTCCCCGACCGCCACTGGATTGACGCCCCCCGTCAATCGTCCGCGCGCCGGGCGCCCGGAGCCCGGCGTTGTCCGCGTTACGGGCGGGCGCGCGGGGGTCGCACGGGTTCGATTACGCTCGGGCTCATGGCCGACGCACCGTACAAGCTGATCCTCCTCCGCCACGGCGAGAGCGAATGGAACGCGAAGAACCTGTTCACCGGTTGGGTGGACGTCAACCTCACCGAAAAGGGCGAGAAGGAAGCAGTCCGCGGCGGTGAGCTGCTCAAGGACGCCGGTCTGCTCCCCGACGTCCTGCACACCTCCCTCCAGCGCCGCGCGATCCGCACCGCGCAGCTGGCCCTGGAGTCCGCCGACCGCCTGTGGATCCCGGTCCGCCGCTCCTGGCGCCTGAACGAGCGCCACTACGGTGCGCTCCAGGGCAAGGACAAGGCCCAGACGCTCGCCGAGTTCGGCGAGGAGCAGTTCATGCTGTGGCGCCGCTCGTACGACACCCCGCCGCCGCCGCTGGCCCGCGACGCCGAGTACAGCCAGTTCGACGACCCGCGCTACGGGACGCTCCCCCCGGAGCTGCGCCCGGACACGGAGTGCCTGAAGGACGTCGTCGTCCGCATGCTCCCGTACTGGTTCGACAGCATCGTCCCGGACCTCCTCACGGGCCGCACGGTCCTGGTCGCCGCGCACGGCAACAGCCTCCGCGCCCTGGTGAAGCACCTGGACGGCATCTCGGACGAGGACATCGCGGGCCTCAACATCCCGACCGGCATCCCGCTCTCCTACGAGCTCGACGCCGACTTCAAGCCGCTGAAGCCGGGCGGCACGTACCTGGACCCGGATGCGGCGAAGGCTGCGATCGAGGCCGTGAAGAACCAGGGCAAGAAGAAGTAGAGAAAGCCATCAGGCCCCTCACCTGCGTTTTTCGGTCAGGTGAGGGGCCATTGCGTTTCTCGGCCCGCCGGGGCGGCAGCTGGAGCAACTGGTCATTTGTGAAAGCACGGGACCAGAATGCTTCTCACGGAGACCGGCTGTTTCCCTGTTCCCCGGCAGCGGGGGTTACCCCGGGGGCGGTGGCACGCGGGGGTGGGCTGCCAGGCGGCGGGCCTCGGCCGTGACCTCGGCGTCGACCTGGTCCACGGTTCTGTCGCCGTATTCGAGAACGTCGTACTCGTCGTCGAGCTCGGCAAGCCATTCCGTCAGGGGCAGTTCGTGTCCGTAGCGCTGGTGGATCCGGAACGTGAGCTCCCGAGGCTTCAGATCGCCGGCGAGCATGCGTCGTGCGAGCGCTCGCACGACGGCTTCCTGGGCGGCCTCGCCGGCTGCCGGATGGAAGGTGAGGCCGAGTTCCTCAAGTGCTGGGGGAAGCAGGTCGTAGACGTCGTAGTCCGCCTCGGCGCGCGTGCGGGCGGCGAGGATCCGAAGGGCGGGAGTGTCGAGTCCCGCGACGAGAGCATCGCAGGCGGCATCGACGACCTCGCTCGCACTGATTTCCCCCGCACTCCAGAGAGCGGCGTTGTCCTGTAGTGCGATTGCTGCTGCTTCGGTCGACGTCACTCGCTCATCTTCGCCTTCGGGGTGCGTCACGGTCGAGCAGGTTCTGTGGCCGGAATACGGGTCGCCTCACCGTGCGCAGGCCGCCGGGTATGCAGGGCTGATGACCTCGGAGGTCATTGATGGCCTCCAGGGGGCCGCCTAACTTCAGCACTGTTCGGCGGCCCCGCGGAGATTCCTCTTCCGTATCGGGCAACTCCCTTGTGCACGAAAGGAAGACAACAATGGCTTCGACGCAGCACGACCGGGTTGCCTCAGACGCGAGGGCGACGGGAACCGACGGTTTCGCGCGGCTGGCGCTCAAGCTGGACGCGGTGGCCACCGGCCTCAACGGCATCGCGTACCTGGCGCTCGCCACGGTCCTCGACTCCTTCTTCGGCGTCCCGACGACGGCCCAGTATCCCGTCGGGGTGTTCCTGCTGCTCTACGCGGTGGGAGTGCTCGCCATCGGGACGCGGATGAGATCAGCCGCGCGGGACTGATGGCGGTCATCGTGGCGAACCTGCTGTGGTTCGTGCTCAGCCTGGTGGTCGTGGTCTCCGGTGCGCTCTCACCGACCGGCGTCGGTGCGGTCTGGATCGTGCTGCAGAGCCTGACCGTCGGCAGCTTCGCCGTCCTCCAGTGCATCGGGCTCAAGCGCATGTGAGCTCGTCCGGGGCGGCGGACCTCAGGCCACCGGCTTGCGCCACACCGAGATGTGCTGGCCGGAGTCCGGGCCGAACGGCGTTCCGTCCCAGTCCTCGGCCCGGCTCTCCAGCTCCAGCCCCGCGATACGGGCCATCAGGTCCAGTTCGGCCGGCCAGGCGTAGCGCTGGCGGCAGGTGCCTCGGCGGTAGCGGCCTCCGTCGCCGTCGCGGGTGAAGTGGTGCGAGACGAGGGTCTGTTCGACCAGGTCGAAGGTGTCGAAGCCGAGATGCCGCTCGGACACGTCGAACGGCACCGCGGTCTGGCCGGGCGGCAGGAACCGCAGCGGCGGCACGGTCAGTTCGATGACGAACCGGCCGCCGGGGGCCAGATGGCGGGCCGCGTTCTCGAAGCATGCGACCTGTTCGTCCTGGGTGAGCAGGTTCCCGATGGTGTTGTAGACGAGGTAGACCAGGGTGAATTCGCCGGGGACGACCGTGGTGGCCATGTCCCCGATCACCACCGGGAGCGTCTCCTCGTCGGCCTTGCGGCGGAGCACCGCCGCCATCGGCTCGGACAGTTCGATGCCCGTCACCGGTACGCCCCGTCGCCGCAGCGGCACGCCCACGCGGCCGGTACCGATGGCGAACTCCAGGGCCCGGCCGTTCCCGGCGAGTTCGGCGAGGAAGTCGAGGGTCGGTTCGAGGGCGGCGGGCGAGGAGTTCTCGGCCTCCTCGGCGTCGTAGCGGTCGGCGGTCTCTCGGGTCCACAGTTCGCTGCTGGTCACGGGCGACCACTCTGCCGGGCGCCCGGGATGTCTGTCGACGCAATTCCCGGAGCCACGGAGCGGCGGCGCTGTCAGTGCCCCCTGCCACGATGGCCACCATGACGATCCACCTCCTCACCGACATCGAGCAGGCCCTGCGCAGCAGTTGGAGCGCCGAGACCTGCACCCCGGAGTACCGCGACCGCTGGACTCCGGACAATCCGGCGCGCGATCAGTGCGGGGTCACCGCCATGGTGCTCAACGACCTGCTCGGCGGGGAGCTGGTCCGGGGTGAGGTGCAGGTCGACGGGGTGCGCACCGACTTCCACTGGTGGAACCGGCTGGGCCTGGGCGTAGAAGTCGATCTGACCCGGGAGCAGTTCGGGCCCGAGGAGGTCGTCGTGGGCGGTGAGGTCGTCGTGCGGCCGCCCGGTGAGCTGCCGCGGCTCCAGGAGGAGTACGCGCTCCTGCGCGACCGGGTGGCGGCGAAGCTCGGGCGGAGCTGAGCCCGAAGTGCCGTGTGGCAGCAGATCCGTGGCCGATCCGTGCCTTGCCGGGTCGGCCGGAATTGCCCTCGTACGCACTACGGTGAGCCCATGCCGTCACGCCATCCGTGACGGCGACCTTCCAGGGCAAGGAGATCGGGGAGAGCGATCATGGGTGAGTCTCTGAAGACCTTCGTCGGCGGTACCGAGGTCGAGGTGCCCAACAGCATCCCGGACATCCGGGCGACGCTCCCCGAGGAGAGACGCGAGGAGTTCGACCTCGCAATCAACGAGGCGGGGGTGCACGAGATCCAGGCCGTCATGCGGCACTGGATGCTGGAGGCCGTCCCCGATCCCGAGGCCGAGAAGATCCTGGACCGGCTGGCGCGGGACGAGGCCGAGAGGCGGAGCGTCGCTTGAGCTTCCGCATCTCCTACGCACCGCCCGCCGACGACACCCTGGCCAAGATGCACGGCGGCGAGTCCTTCCGGGACGCGATGGTCCGCACCCTCGGCGACGAGCCGTACGGGCACGCCTCCTCCGCCGTCAAGAGCGAACGGGACCGGCGTGAGGCGACCGTCGCCGGGGCCATCGTCCTCTACTACGTCTCCCGGTCCGTCCTGACCGTGACCGTCGTCCGGCTCGTGCCTCTGCCCTGATCCCCCACGGCCGCGGCGCCCCTGCCCCGTGGTGGATCAGGGCAGAGCCGCCAGGGCCTGTCGTCAGGCGAGCTTCTTGTCCTGCGCCGCCACGACCGCGGCCGGCAGCTCGAACGTGACCTTCTCGCCGCCCGCCGCCGCCAGGTTGAAGGCGAAGAACGTCGCCACGGAGCTTCCCTTGCGCAGCGCCACCAGCTTGACCGGCGTGGTGGCGCCGTCGGACTCGGAGGTGACCGTCCAGGCCAGGGCCTCGTCGCCGCCGGTGATCTTCTCCTCGGTCATCGAGACGACCTTCGTCGGCGTCCCCGCGACCGTGGCGGTGAAGCCGCCCGCGCAGTCCGCCGCGGCCTTCTTCAGCGCGGCGAAGGCGTCCGGTCCTGCCGTCCCCTCGTACGAGCTCAGCGCGACGAACGTGGACGTCAGGTTGAAGGCGTCCTTGAACGCGTCGGCACCCTCGCCCTTCGCCGCGTCCTCCAGCGACTTCTCGCCATCGGCCTTCGGCTCGTCGATGACCTTGCGCTTCGTGGTGGCCACCGCGCCCTCCTGCGCCACGCCGGACAGGGCGTGGGCGACCGGCAGGCAGGCCTCCTTGTCGACCTTGACGCCGTCCGCCGGGACCTCGTCGGCCGGGCCGGCCTTGGTGATCTTGGTGTCCTTCACGTCACCCTGGGCGAGGGTGGCCTTCTCCAGCTCGGCGGCGGTGAGCGCCTTGGCGGGGGTCTTCGGGGCCGAGCTGCTCCCGTTCGCGGCGCCCTTCTCGTCCTTGCCGTCGGCGTCCGACGAGCCGCTGCAGGCGGTGGCCAGCAGGGCGAGGGCGGCCGCGGAGGCGGCGAGGGCGGTACGTCGTACGGCAGTGGCGCGCATGGTTCTTCTCTCCGGTTCGGTGAGCAACCGCCCCTCTTCCGTACGGCACTTCGACGCCGTCTGGGACGGGCCGTCGCAGTGATGCACACCTTACGATCGAACCCGTGAGCGAAGACCGGTCCGACGACGCCCCTCCGCGATCGTGATTCCGTTGTGATCATCCTGTGAATGCACTGTGCGGAAGGGCTGTACAACCCTCCCGAAAGGACGTCATCCGCGTGTCCTACCAGGCCCCCGCCACCCCTCCGCTCCCCCGCGTTCTCGACGCCCTCGGGGTCGGCGAGCGCGACATCGCGGCGACCGTCCCGCTCACCGGCGGCACGTACAACACCGTCACCCGCGTCACGCTCGCCGACGGCCGCGACTGGGTGGTCAAGACGCCCCCGCCGCACACCGCCGCCCTGCGCTACGAACGCGACCTGCTGGTCAACGAGGTCGCGTTCTACACCGCCGCCGCGCGGGCCGGCGGTCCCGCGATCCCCCGGGTCGTCCGCAGCGAGACCGATCCGGCCGCGCCGACCGGCGCGTACCTGGTCATGACCGCCTGCCCCGGCCGGCCCTGGCACGAGGTGGCTCCCACGGCGGACGACGGGGACGAGCCCCGGCTACGCGCCGAACTCGGCCGGATCGTCGGGCAGTTGCACGGAGCGACCGGCGCCGCCACGTCCGGGTTCGGCTATCCCGCCGAGCCGTTCGGGCCCCTCGCCCCCACTTGGCGTACCGCGTTCACGGCGATGACCGAGGCGGTGCTCGCCGACGCCGAGACCTACCGGGCCCGGCTGCCGTACCCCGTCGGCGACATCCGTGCGGTGCTGGCGGGCGCGGCCCCCGTCCTGGAAGAGGTGACCCGGCCCGCCCTCGTGCACTTCGACCTGTGGCCGGGGAACCTGCTGGTCACGGGCGAGCCGGGCGCGCGCACGATCGGCGGGGTCGTCGACGGGGAGCGGATGTTCTGGGGTGACCCGGTGGCCGACTTCGTCTCGCTCGCGCTCTTCGGGGACATCGAGCGGGACCGGGGGTTCCTCGCCGGGTACGCCGAAGCCCGGGGCCGCGAGGTGGAGTTCACGGATGCGCTCCGGACCCGCTATGCGCTGTACCGGAGTTACCTCTACCTCATCATGCTCGTCGAGACCGTTCCTCGTGCCGTCGGGTCCGAAGCCGCCGATGAGACGTGGGAGTTGGTCGCTCCTCATCTTGCCGACGCCCTGGACGCGGCCGGGAAGGGCTGCTGAGGGCCCCGGAAGCGCGTCAGCGCAAGCGCACACCCCGCTGCGCCTCGTACAGGTTGGCCGGGCGGACCGTCGCCGGACTCCCGTACGCCTCCAGGCGGGCGTGCAGGTCGCCGGGGAAGTCGGGGACGTCGATCTGGCCGAACTCCC
The DNA here is from genome assembly GCF_000261345.2 of Streptomyces globisporus C-1027. Classification (NCBI taxonomy): domain Bacteria; kingdom Bacillati; phylum Actinomycetota; class Actinomycetes; order Kitasatosporales; family Streptomycetaceae; genus Streptomyces; species Streptomyces globisporus. Next base: position 3,620,906 of record NZ_CP013738.1, read on the forward strand.
GTACCTCGTTGATGCCCACGGTCGCGCTGTACGGGGCGAGGCCGTCGATCTTCATCAGCCCGGCCCGCTCGTTGGTGACCCGGATGTTCCAGTGGGTGAAGCGCGCCCCGAACAGCGGGCCCGCGCTCGCGTCGCCGCCGTGCACGCCGTCGTTGTTCACGGTGATGTCGGTGCGGACGTTGGCGAACGGCATGCCCCGGTGCGAGTCGAACGTGCCCGTCTCCATCCGGCCGCGCGACCAGACGTTGTAGCTGGACAGGCCCTCGACGTTGATGCCGTGGAGCTGGGTGCCGGCGGGCGCGGGGGTCGTGCGGGCGGCGATGGTGAAGTCCTCGACCAGGTTGTCGTGCGAGCCCTCGCGGCAGTAGTACGGGTGGTGCGCGCCGCGCCCCTCGACCTTCGTCCGGCGCAGGGTGCAGGCGGACGCGCCGATCAGGCCGAAGCCGTTGTCGACGTGCCGGACGGTGACGTCGTCGGCCCAGCAGTCGTACGCGCACTGGAACGCGAGCCCGTTGAACCCCTGGTCCAGCAGGTGCGGGGCCTGCGGCTTCTCGGCCGCCTCCAGGGTGAGGCCCTCGACGCCGGACCCGGTGAGCGGGGTGACGAGCGTGGTCAGCCGAGGGTCCCACTCGGGGCGCAGGTCGAGCGGGAGCGGGCGTTCCAGGGTGATCCGGCGGCCCCGGACGCCCGTGACGCGGACCGGCCATTCGTAGGGGACGTACGAGGTCAGCTTGGTCTTGTCGGCCCAGGCGTACGCCCGCGCGCCCGCGCCGTCGCCCGCCATGTGCTGGAGCAGCGTGTGGCCGGTGTGGTCGGCGAGGCGGAGGAGGACGAGCCGGCCGGGGCGCAGATTCCGGGCGTCGGCGACGGTGACCGTACGGTCGCCCCGGCGGGCGGGGGCCGGGACGGCGAGGGTGCGCCACGCGTCGCGGCGGTTGCCGGTCCAGCCCTCGAAGGGCCACTCCCGGGCGCGGATCGCGTCGGTCAGCGAGGCCCAACGGTCTTTCGGGCAGAGCCAGATGAGACCGCCGGCCCAGGACCAGCTGGACTTGTCGCCGCCGTAGCGGCTGCCGTAGACGCCGATGAGTTCGGTGAGGCTGCGGGTCGCGTACAGCGTCGTCGCCCCGCTGCCCGCGCCGCGCACCACGACGTCGCTGTGGCCGATGCGGATGACGTCGTCGATGCGGTACGTGCCGGCCGGGATGGTCACCGTGCCGCCGCCGCGCTCTCCGGCGGCGGCGATGGCACGGTTGATCGCGGCCGCGGCGTCGGCCGAGCCGTCGGGGCGGGCTCCGTGGTCGCGTACGACGTCGATGACGAGGTCGCGCCCGCCACGGCGCGGGAGGCCGGAGCCCGCGCGGTAGCCGGCGCGGCCGACGAAGGGGATCTGGGGGTGGGTGAGGGGGGAGGCGGTGAACTCCCGCCACAGGGTGGCGTCCTGGATCGGGCGGGCCGGGCGGACCGCCGAGGCGTGGGCCGTCCCGGTCGTGGCGGCTCCGGTCGCGACGGACGCCACGACGGCCACGGCGCCGCCGAGGACCGTACGCCTGGCGACAACCTCCCGGTCGCCCCCGCCACCCCCGCCGCGCCTGCCGCTGCCCGCCCCCCGGTGCGTCGCCATACCCGAGCCGCCTTTCATGTACCTGAATGACGTTCATGTCTGCGTTGGCGGCGAGCATGGCACGACTCGGCGGCGCGGGGAAAGACCCGTGCGCCGCCCGAAGAAGCGAGAATTGAGAAGGGAGCGGGCGTCAGCTCTCGGACGCATCCCGGGTCAGATGACTGAACGCGTCCAGATTCCGGGTCGACTCGCCGCGCGCCACCCGCCACGCGTACTCCTTGCGGATCGAGCTCGCGAAACCCAGCTCCAGCAGGGTGTTGAACGCCCCGTCGGCCGCTTCGAGGATCACGCCGAACAGCCGGTCCAGCTCCTCGGCGGTGACCACCGAGAGGGGGAGCTTGCCGACCAGGTAGACGTCGCCGAGCGAGTCGATCGCGTAACTCACCCCAAACAGGCGGAGGTTGCGCTCCAGCAGCCAGCGGTGCACCTCGGCGTCGTTCTCGTCCGGGTGCCGGACGACGAACGCGTTGAGGGAGAGGGAGTGCTTGCCGACGATCAGGGAACAGGTCGTCGACAGCTTGCGGGTGCCCGGCAGGGTCACGACGTAGTTGCCGCGCTCCGGGCTCTCCCATGCGAGCCCGGCATCGTTCAGCGTCGCCTCGATGACCTGGGCCGCTGCGGTTTCGTCCGGTACGTCAGCCATGCTGCGAGCCTACGACAGGGCCGTACGCCGCACGCGCCCGGCAGCCTCAGCCGTGGTGCGCCCGGGCCCGGCGGCGGTGGTCGCAGAGCGCGGCCGTGTACACGTCGGCGGTCGCCGATGCCGCCGTGTCCCAGCCGAAGGACTGGGCGTGCGCCGCGGCGGCCGCCCCCATCCGGTCGACCAGCTCCGGCGCGTCCGCGAACCGCCCGAGCGCGCGGGCGTACGCCTCCGGTTCGTGCCCGGGTATCAGGAAGCCGCTGACCTCGTCGCGCACCGCGACCGGCAGTCCGCCCACGGCCGCCGCGACCACCGGCGTCCCGGTCGCCTGGGCCTCGATGGCGACCAGGCCGAAGGACTCGCTGTACGACGGCATGACCAGCACCGACGCGGCCCGGAACCAGTCCGCCAGCAGGTCCTGGCCCACCGGCGGGCAGAACCGTACGACGTCGGCGATGCCGAGGCGCGCGGCCAGCTTCTGGAGCCCCTCGGGCTTGGCGAGCCCGCTGCCGCTCGGTCCGCCGACCACCGGCACCACGATGCGCGAGCGCAGCGACGGATCCCTCTCCAGCAGCACGGCCACCGCGCGCAGCAGCACGTCCGGGGCCTTCAGCGGCTGGATGCGGCCCGCGAAGAGCGGGATCAGCGCGTCCTGCGGCAGGCCGAGCCGGGCGCGCGCGGCGGCGCGGCCGTCGGCCCGCCGGAAGCGGTCGAGGTTGACGCCGGGGTGGACGACGGCGACGGCGGCCGGATCGGCGCCGTAGAAGCGGACGAGTTCGTCGGCCTCCTCGGCGGTGTTGGCGATCAGCCGGTCGGAGGCGTTCACGATCTGGCTCTCGCCGATGACCCGGGCGGGCGGCTCGGGGGTGTCGCCCTCGGCGAGCGCGGCGTTCTTGACCTTGGCCATGGTGTGCATGGCGTGCACGAGCGGGACGCCCCAGCGCTGCGCGGCGAGCCAGCCGACCTGGCCGGAGAGCCAGTAGTGGGAGTGCACGAGGTCGTAGTAGCCGGGGCGCTGACCGGCCCAGGCCTGCATCACGCCGTGGGTGAAGGCGCAGAGCTGGGCGGGCAGGTCCTCCTTGGCGAGGCCTTCGTACGGTCCGGCGTCGACGTGCCGGACCAGGACGCCGGGGGCCAGTTCGACCGCGGGGGCCAGGGAGCCGGTGGTCGCCCGGGTGAAGATCTCGACCTCGATGTCGATCGCGGCGAGGCGCTTGGCCAGTTCGACAATGTAGACGTTCATCCCGCCCGCGTCGCCGGTACCGGGCTGGTGGAGGGGGGAGGTGTGCACGGAGAGCATCGCGATGCGGCGCGGCCTGCGGGAGGCACCGGAGAAGCCTCCGGGGAACCTGAGCCGCGCGGCCGTCCGGGTGGAGCCGAGCCGGGAGACGTACTGGCTCACCTCGTCGGTCCTCCTCATCAGGGGCATGCTTCGAGGAGGGGCGTGGGGTCCCTCCGACGGTCGAAACAGTGGAATGCCGCCTTTCATTTCCGCTTTGCCAAATCATTACGCGGCCCACGGCGCGTCACCCCGCGCGCCCGCCCGGCCCGGGCGGGACCAGGCGGAACCGAGTACCCCGCACCGCGTCGCCTACGCTCGACCCATGCGCCAGCGCCCCATCGGCACCGCCACCCGCGGGACCACCAACCCGAACCGGCTGCGCCGCATGGACCGCTGGATCGCCGACGCGCACGGCCCCGCCCTGCGCCGCGCCGGGACGCCGGTGGCCGTCGATCTCGGGTACGGGGCGGCCCCCTGGACCGCGGTCGAACTGCTGGCCCGACTCCGTACCGCCGAGCCCCGCACCGCCGTGGCGGGCATCGAGATCGACCCGGACCGGGTCGCGGCGGCGAAGCCGTACGAGCGGGAGGGGCTCACCTTCGTGCACGGGGGCTTCGAGGTGCCCCTGGCGGTGCGGCCCCTGCTCATCCGCGCGGCCAACGTGCTGCGCCAGTACGACGAGGACCAGGTCGCCGAGGTCTGGGCGCGGCTGTGTTCCCGCCTCGACGCGGACGGGCTCCTGGTGGAGGGCACCTGCGACGAGATCGGCCGCCGGCATGTCTGGGTGGCGCTGGGGCCCGAGGGGCCGCGCACGGTCACCTTCGCGACCCGGCTCGGCTCGCTGGAGCGCCCCTCGGACCTCGCGGAACGGCTGCCGAAGGCGCTGATCCACCGCAATGTGCCGGGCGAGCCGGTCCACGCGTTCCTGCGGGACTTCGACCGGGCGTGGGCGGCGGCCTCCCCGTACGCCTCGCTGGGCGCGCGGCAGCGCTGGATCGCGGCGGTGCGGGCGGTGGCGGCCGACTGGCCGGTGACGGACGGCGTACGGCGGTGGCGGCAGGGCGAGATCACCGTGGAGTGGGACGCGTTGCGGCCCGCCGGGCACTGAAGTCCTCCCCCATCGGGCAGAGACCGCCCGCTCCGGGAACGCCGCGGGGGCATCGCTCGTCCCTGTGGGTGGGGATGACGAAGTGGCCCTGTGCGGGCGCTGTGTGACGTGCCAGGTGCCGTCGGCCTCTGTTGCTTTGGAGGACGACATGGCACGATCGCGACGTTGCCGAAAAGTTACTGACGGTAAGTCAGGTATGCGCCCGGAGGGGGAGCTCGTGAACCGACGCCACTGCGCCACGGCCGCCATCACGCTGGTCTGTGCCCTGGCCCTGCTGACGTCCACGGGCCAGGCCTCGGCCGCCCCGGTTCCGGAGCCCTCGCCCTCCTCGTCCTCCGCCCCTGCCGGTTCGCCGCAGCGCTACTCCAACGCGGACCTGGAGAAGGTCCGCGAGCGGATCGAGACGCTGTACCGGAAGGCGGGCGCGGCGACCGACGCGTACAACCTCGCCGAGGAGCAGACGAAGAAGCAGTCCGGCGAGATCGTGAAGCTGGCCAAGGCGATCGTCGACGGCCAGGCGCGTATCGCCGCGCTGAAGGACCGGGCCGGCGCCCAGGCCCGCGAGCAGTACCGCAACGGCGGTCTGCCGCCCGGCGCGCAGCTGGCCCTGAGCAACGACCCGAAGCTCTTCCTGGACGGGATCAACAAGGTCCGCCAGGGCCAGCAGGCCTCCAAGTCGCTGCTGACCGAGCTGAACCAGACGCAGCAGGACCTGGAGACGTACACCCAGGACGCCAGCGCCAACTGGGAGAAGCTGGAAGCGAACCGGGTCAAGCAGGCCAAGGCCAAGAAGAAGATCAACGCGCAGATCAAGGCGGCGGAGAAGCTCGAATCGCAGCTGGAGAAGAAGGAGCGCGACCGGCTGCGCCAGCTGGAGCAGGACGCGGCGAACGAGGCGCAGACCGCCTGGCTCTCCTCCGGCGCGATCAAGGACGTCAGCGGCGAGGCGAGCGAGGCCGGAGCGGCGGCGGTGGCCTTCGCGACGGCGCAGATCGGCAAGCCGTACGTCTGGGGGGCCGAGGGCCCCGGTTCGTACGACTGCTCCGGCCTGACCTCCCAGGCCTGGCTGGCGGCGAAGCGGCCGATCCCGCGCACCTCGCAGGAGCAGTGGCGGCTGCTGCCGCGCATCGACGTCCAGGACATGCGCCCCGGCGACCTGATCATCTACCACGCCGACGCCAGCCACGTCGGGATGTACGTCGGAGACGGCGCGATCGTCCACTCCCCGCGCCCCGGCCGCAACGTCACGCTGGCGGGCGCGGGCTCGATGAAGATCCTCGGCGTGGTCCGCCCGGACAAGTAGGGGACCCACCGGACCGGCAGGGACCCACCGGGGTGACCGGGCCCACCGGGGTGACCGGGGCCACGCGAGCGGGGCCACGTGAGCGGGGCCACGCCGCCGTCCACGGCCGCGTGATGTTTGTCATGGGCGCTTCCGCCCCCGTACGGCCGCCCATCGCGCCGGATCCGTGCCGGGACGCGGCTTATGACGGCGCATATGACAGGGGCCGATCCCCGCGCGCCATTCCGTTCCACCGCCGCGGACCGCTATCGTCCCCGACTGGCGGATCGTCGATCGTCGACCCGCCGCGCCCTCGGGGGGAGGGAAGGAAACCCGAACCGATGCCCGTACCCGTACCGCAGCAGCGCTCCGTGCCCGCTGCGGAGACCTCCCACGGCGACCTCACCCTGCTGGTGATCGAGGACGACCCGGCGGGCACCACCATCACCGTTCCCGAGCTCTCGGCAGCGGCCGGGACCCGGGTCCGTATCCGTACCGCCCGCAACCTCACCGAGGCGGCGCGGCTGCTCACCGACGACGTCGACTGCATCCTGCTGGACCTGGCCCTGCCGGTGGCGGGCTCCGACAGCGGCACCGGCGACGACCCCGTCTCCGGCCGGGCCGACGAGCTGGCGGCCCTCACCCACATCCTCCGCATCGCCCCGCTGCACGCGGTCCTTGCGCTGACCGCCGAGGACGACGCGGAGCTGGCGGCCGAGGCGGTACGCGTCGGGGCGCAGGACTATCTCTTCCGGGGCGAGCTGGACGCGCGCGTCCTGAGCCGCGCCATCCGGTACGCCGTGGAGCGCAAGCGCGCCGACCTGGCCCAGCACCAGCTGACCGAGTCCCGGATGCGCGCCCAGGAGAACGCCCGTCTGGAACGCGGCCTGCTCCCCACCCCGCTGCTGGACGGCTCCGGCCTGAGCTTCGCCGCCCGCTACCGCCCCGGCCGCAGCCGCGCGCTCCTCGGCGGCGACTTCTACGACGTCGTCCGCACCCCGGACGGCACGGTGCACGCGATGATCGGCGATGTCTGCGGCCACGGCCCGGACGAGGCGGCGCTCGGCGTCGAGCTGCGGATCGCCTGGCGGGCGCTGACCCTGGCCGGGCTGTGCGGGGACGAGCTGCTCTCCACGCTCCAGCAGGTGCTGGAGCACGAGCGGCAGAGCGAGGAGATCTTCGCGACGCTGTGCACCGTCGACATCGCGCCCGACGGGCGGCGGGCCGGACTCTGCCTGGCCGGACACCCCGCGCCGCTGCTCGCCCGCCACGGCCGGCCGGCCCGGCTGCTCCCGTACGAGGACGGCGGCCCGGCACTGGGGCTGCTGCCGCGCGCCCGGTGGCCGCGCCGCCAGGTCGAGCTGGGCGCCGCCTGGAGCCTGATGATGTACACGGACGGGCTCATCGAGGGACGGGTGGGGACCGGCGGCAGCGAGCGGCTCGGCCAGGACGGCATGGTCGCGATGGTCAACGGCCGGCTGGACGAGGGCCTGGCGGGCGAGGAACTGCTGGAGGCTGCGGTCGCCGAGGTGCGGGAGCTGAACGGCGGTGAGCTGACCGACGACGTGGCGGTGCTGCTGCTGGGCCGCGATCCGGAGCGGATACGACGAGGGGGCGGCAGCGCACCGCGCTCCCGCCCCGCTTCACCCGTCGTCGCACGCCCCCTGGGCGTTCAGCGACCGCCGTTGTAGGGACCGTACGGACCGTCGCTGCTGGAGCCGCCGCGGTGACCGCCGCCGCCCGAGACCGCCTTGAGCGCGGGGCGCACGTCGACCATGAACACGATCGACGCGACGACGCCCGCGAGCTGCAGGAACAGCATCGGGATGAGCAGGTTCACGGCGACCGCGATGCCGAGAATGATCAGCCAGAACGACTTCTTCTTCTTGTCGGCGGCACGGTAGGCGTCCTCACGGGCGGTCGCCGCGAAGACGAACGCGACCACGGCCAGCACCAGCATCGCCAGGTAGAGCAGCTGGAGGAGTGAGCCGAATGCTGAGAGCAACATGCTGTGTACCGCCTAGTGAGTGGATGAGCGCCCTGCGGCCGAGAGGGCCAAGGTACCGGGACAACGAACCGGCCACCCCTAAAGGTGCCCGCCCCGCGTCCCGGTCACGCGTACCGCGTCGGGCAAGGACCCGTGCGGGTCACTTGCCGTCGGCCGGCGGGGTCTTCTTCGCCGCGGGCTTGCGGGGCGCGGGCGTCTTCTTGGCGGGCGCGGCCTTGGCCTCGGCGGACTTCACCGAAGCGGCGGGCGCGGCCTTCGTCGCGGCGGGCTTGGCCGGGGCTGCCTTCACGGAGCCCCCGGCGGCCGGGGTGCTCTTCGCCGCGCTCCTCGGGGCGGGCTTGGGAGCGGCAGCCTTGGAGGGGGCGGGCTTGGGAGCGGCCTTCGGCTCGGCCTCGACGACGGCGGCGATCTCGACGATCTCGTCGGCCGTCTCCCCGCGCCAGGTCCGTACGGTCTGCTCGCCGTGCTCGGCGACCTTCTCGTACGCCTCACGGGCCTTGATCGCGTACTCGGCGGCCACGCCCACGCTGCGGAGCGCCAGGTCCTGAGCGTTCTCGCCGAGCTTCTTCAGGTCGGCGGCGTCGAACGAGCCGAAGACCTCGGTGACCTTCGCCTGCACGGTGGCCTGGGCCTCCTTGGCCTGCGTGGTCACCTTCTCCTGCACGGCCTTGGGGTCGGTGTTGCGCACGGCGTCGATCCGCTCGGGCGCCTCGGCCCGCAGCTGCTCGATCAGCGCCGGCACCTTGCGCGCCTGCTGGACGGCCAGGTCGGCCGTACCGGCGGCGAAGTAGAGGGGGGTGGGGTCGGTGAGGGTCTTGCGCAGGTCATCGGTGATGGCCATGACTGTGGTCCTCCCGGATCACTCGGAACCAGCTGCTAGCTGTGAGGGTCTTGGTCTTCGGTGGTGCCCGTACCGGCGCCGTCGCCGTTACGGGTCCCGGCATCGCCGTCCACGCCGGTGCCGGTGTCCGCTTTCACGCCATCGGCGGAGCCGACGTCCGCGTCGGGCCCGGGCGCGAATCCGTTCTCTCGGCGGAAGGAGTCGTAGATCTGCAGCAGAACGTTCTTCTGCCGCTCGTTGATCGACGGATCGGCCAGAATGACCGCCCGCGTCTCCAGCTCCTCCCGCTCCCGCTCGTCGAGGATCCCCGCACGGACGTACAGGGTCTCGGCCGAGATCCGCAGCGCCTTGGCGACCTGCTGGAGCACGTCCGCGCTGGGCTTGCGCAGACCGCGCTCGATCTGGCTGAGATACGGGTTCGACACCCCGGTGGCATCGGCGAGCTGCCGCAGCGAGAGCTGCGCTGCACGGCGCTGCTCCCGCAGGTACTCACCGAGATTGCCGACGTTGAGTGATGCCATGACTCGATGGTGCAACACTCTTGCTAACTTTTGCAAGCAGGCGCTTGCAAAAGTGTCGCGTGGCGTGAGGCGAGACCTGGCGCTCGGAAAGACCGCTTCGAGAGGCTCACCGGTCGCATGAGGACGAGCTCAGGGTTCGAGCAGGAGCCCGAGGGCCTGCGCGAACTCCGCCGGCTCGGCGCTCGCGCCCAGGTGGTTGCCGGGCATGTCGATCAGAGGCAGCTCCAGAAGGCCGGCGAGCGCCTGGGTCGCCCGGCGCGCCAGCTGGTGATGGCTCAGCGAGCCGGCGCACAGCGTCACCGGCACGCGACGGACCGCCTCGACGTCGGGGGCGTAGAAGACCGTGGGGCCGGCCATCCGCCCCAGGAAGTAGCGGTTCTTGTCCAGTTCCTCGGCCGGCAGCGCGGGGAGCGGCATGGGCGCCGGAGGCGTCTGATCCGGTGCTGTGCGGTGAGCAGCGCCGCTGAGGTCGAAGAACTCCTGCACGGCCCGCTGAGGGTCGGCCTCCGCCACGCCGAACGCTGCCGCGGCCCGGGCGGCCAGGTCCGCGTCGTCCAGGAGGGACACCAGGGGCGGCTCGTGCAGAACGGCCCGGCCGACCATGTCGGGATGCCGTCTGCCCAGCTCAAGCAGGGTCACGGCACCACCGCTGGTACCGGCGAAGAGGGCGGGTCCTCCGGTGAACCTGTCGACCAGTGCGGCGAGGTCCTCGGCCAGGACCTCGGGCGTGGGCGCGGTCATCCCCGGGACCGCGCGGCTGTCACCGATACCGCGCGGATCGTGGGTGACGACGGTGAACCTGCCCGCCAGTTCGTGCGCCAGCGCCGCGAAACCGGCCCGCCCGACGGGCGCGCCGACGAGGAACAGCAGCGGCCCGTCACCCTGGACGCCGAAGGCGATCGTGCAGTCGGGTCGTTCGAGGAGGTTCACCGGGCTCGTGATCCGGTCGCTGAAGTCCGCGATCTTCCGGGTGATGACGTCGAGCGCACGGTCCAGTTCCTCGCGCCGGTCGTGGATGCGACGGCGATGAGCCGTCAGCAGCTCCACCCGGAGCCCGGCCGGATCAGCCGCCTTGCCGTCGGCGCCGGTGAACTGCGCGATATCGGCCAGGGGCATCCCCGTCTCGCGGAGATGGACCAGCATGCGGATCAGCTCGACGTCGGCCGTCGTGTACTGGCGGCGTCCCGCACCGTCGCGCCGGGGAGACGGTACGACCCCCTGACGTTCGAAGTACCGCAACGTATCGGGCTCCAGACCGATCGCGGCCGAGACCTCCGCGATACCGAACAGCTCATCTGCCTCACTCATGCCGCAAGCCTCGCCCCTGGACCTCGGTCCAGGTCAAGCGGGGCGGAAGCCCGCGGCCCCTTCCTGTTCCTGACTTTTGTTCCGAAGGTCGTTCTGTTGGAGGCTGAAGCATGCAGAATCCACCGACCTTCGTCCTCGTCCACGGAGCCTTCGCCAACTCGTTCTCCTTCGCGCCGCTCCAGGCCGAACTCGCCCTGCTCGGGCACCGGTCGGCCGCGGTCGACCTTCCGGGGCACGGCTTCGGGGCCACGTACCCCGCCGCCTACCAGACACCCCAGGATCTCGGAGCGCTGGCCGCGGAGCCGGGGGCCATCAAGGGCGTCACCCTCGCGGACAACGTGGCCCACGTCATCGGGGTCCTCGAACGGGCCAGGCGGAACGGGCCCACCATCCTCGTCTCCCACAGCCGGGGCGGCGTCACGGCCACCGCCGTCGCCAACGCCCGGCCGGACCTGATCGACCGGATCGTCTACGTCTCCGCCTGGTGCCCCGTCGCTCTGGACGTGGGCGACTACCACGCCGAGCCGGAGATGGCCGACGTCGACCTGGGAGCGCTCGCCCTCGCGCTGGTCAGGAACTCTGCCGAACTCGGGCTGCTGCGGGTCAACTTCCGTACGGCCGACCCGGCGGCGCTCGCCGCGTTCCGGCAGGCGTTCGCCGCCGACGTCACCGATGACGAGTTCCGGACCTTCCTCAACACCTTCCAGCCCGACGAGAACCTCGACGTCGGTACGTCGGCGGACCGGGCGCAGGCCGCGACCTGGGGCCGGATCCCCCGGACCTATGTGCGCCTGGCCGCCGACACCAGCCTTCCGCCCGCCCTGCAGGACCGCTTGATCCGCGAGGCCGACGCGCTCACGCCCGACAACCCCTTCGACGTCCGGACCCTCGCAGGCAGCCATCTGCGCTGGCTCGTCCGCCCGAAGCCGGCCGCCGAGCTGCTCGCCGGACTCGCCGGACTGTGACACCCGCCCCCGCCGGCCGTGCCTTCGACGCCGTGCTCTGCGACCTCGACAACGTCATCCGCTTCTACGACACCGCCCCGCTCGCCGCCCTGGAGCGGGCCGCCGGACTGCCGGAAGGCACCACGGCGGACCTCGGCTACGCGCCCGAGACCGACCTCCCGCTGCTCCTCGGCCGGATCACCCCGGCCGCCTGGGTGGAGTCCATCGCCGCCGGGCTCACGGAGCGGGTGGGCGCGGAGCGGGCCCGTGAGCTGGGCCGGGCGCTCGCGGACGCGCCGTTCCGGGCCGACGAGGAGGTGGTGTCGCTGCTGCGCCGGGCCAGGACCCACGTACCGCTGGTCCTCGTCACCAACGCGACCCTCCAACTGGACGCGGACCTGGCGCTGTTGGGCCTGAACGACCTCGCCGACGCGGTCGTGAGCAGCGCGGTGGAGCAGGTGGCCAAGCCCGACCCGGCCATCTACCGCATCGCGGCCGAGCGGGCCGGCGTACCGGTGGAGCGTTGTCTGTTCGTGGACGACCGCCAGGAGAACATCGACGCGGCCGCCGCCCTCGGCATGACCACCGTCCTCTACCGCGAACCGGAGGATCTGCGGCGGGCGTTGGGGCCCTGCGCGGAGGAGGCGGCGGGGGATGTCGCGGTGGCGGTGCGGCGCGCCGGGCGGGAGCCGTGAGCCCCGTGGGCCGTGAGCCGGAAACGGACCGTGAAGCGGAAGCGGGCCGGGAACCAGAAGTGGCTGACGGAACACCGCCCCGCCCTCACCGCCGCCCTGCTCGCCGGCTGAGCACGGCCTCACGCGCTCGCCGGCGTCCCGCTCACCGCGCGCTGACCGCCGCCCGCCCCCTCAGCCGCGCGGCCGCGACGGAGGCTCCAAGCCCGTCCGCAGCTGGACGAACGCCTCCTCGGCCGCCTGGACCGCCCCCGCGTAGACCCGGTCCGCGCTCTCCCCCGCGTCGGTCCGCCGCCAGTTCTCCATGGCCAGGATGCGCAGGACCGCGATGATCTGCCCGGCCGCGAGCCGGTCGGATAGCCCGCCGCCGAGCGCGCGGGCCAGGGCCGCCTCGGAGCGGCCCTGGTAGGCGTGGAGGCGGGCGACCAGGGACGGTGTTCCGTACAACAGGCGGAGGAACGCCAGCACTTGGGGTACGTCGCAGAGGCCGGTCACCGGGTCGCGACGGTCGAGGCCGTCGAGGAAGTGGCGGCGCAGGGCGTCCAGCGGGGTCTCGTCCGGGGCGCGGCCCGTGACCACCCGGGCCGCCTCGTCCTCGTGGTCGGCGAACCGGTGCAGGACCAGGTCCTCCTTGGCGGGGAAGTACCGGAACAGCGTCGGCTTGGAGATGTCCGCCGCGGCTGCCACCTCCGCCACCGACACCTTGTCGAAGCCCCGCTCCAGGAACATCGTGATCGCCGCGTCGGAGACCGCCTGGTAGGTCAGCCGCTTCTTGCGCTCCCGCAGACCGATCGGCGCCGACCCGTCGCCGGAAGCGGAATCGGAACCGGAACCGGAACCGGAAGTGGAACCGGGGCGGGGACCGGAAGCGGGGCCGGAACGGTCGCCGTTCGCGGGGTTCTCTCCGTTCATGACCATGAAGCGTACGCGCCCGGCCTCAAGCGGACTCGGCGCCGCCGTCCGTCTTCCGGATCAGCGCCTCCACCCCGTCCAGCAGCCGCTCCAGCCCGAAGGTGAACTCGTAGTCCGGGTCGTCCGGCTCGCTCATCGCCCCCGACTCCAGCAGCCGGGAGATCCCGGGGTGCCGGTCGGGGTCGACGAGGCGCCTGAGGGTGCGTTCGTAGGACGCCGCCACCTCGTCGGGCGACACCCCGCGCGCGACCACGGCGGCGGCCAGGTCGGCCATCAGGGCCGCCTCGCTGCGGACGAAGTTGGAGACCAGGAGGACCACCGAGGTCTTGTCGCCCTCGGCGAGCCCGCTGCTCTCCAGCGCCTGGATCCCCTGCTCCCACCAGGCCAGCGAGTTCGGGGTCGCGGGCGGGCCCCCGACGGGGATCCGGAGCAGCCAGAGGTGGGCGTGGAGCCGGTCCCGCTGCGCGGACGCCCACTCGGCGAGCGCCTCCCGCCAGCCCGCACCGGACTCCAGGGCGGACAGCGGTTCCGGGGGGCCGAAGGCGGCCTCCTGCATGAGGACGTACAGCTCGTCCTTGGCGGAGACGTACCGGTACAGCGACATCGTGGAGGCGCCGACCTCCTGGGCGACCCGGCCCATCGACACGGCCGCGAGCCCGTCGGCCGACGCGACGTCCACCGCCGCGGCCACGATCCGCTCCAGGCTCAGGCCGGGCTTCGGGCCCTTCGACGGGCGGTCCCGCAGCCCCCAGGCCGCCTCCAGGCTGGCCGGCAGATCGCCGCCGCCCGAGCTGCTCTTCTCCGCCACCGCATCCCCTTCGCCCGGCTCCCGGCCTTGCCGGCGCCTCACCCCGCGCCCGCGTACGCCTTGACCCCATCCTAGAGATGCGTAAGGCTTACGCAATAAAGCGTATGTCATACGCAGAAGGGGGTCCGGACATGACCGACCCGATCCGGCCGAGCGGAGACTCCGCCGCCACCATCGAGGCGCACGGCCTCACCAAGTCCTACGGAAAGCCCGCCGTCCGGGTTCTCGACGGCATCGATCTCCAGGTCGGACGCGGCACCGTCTTCGCCCTGCTCGGGCCGAACGGCGCGGGTAAGACCACCACCGTGCGGATCCTCGCGACGCTGACCGAGGCCGACTCCGGCACCGCCCGGGTCGCGGGGTACGACGTCGTCGCCGACCGGAGCGCGGTACGCCGCTCCATCAGCCTCACCGGCCAGTTCGCCGCCGTCGACGAGACCCAGACCGGCGAGGAGAACCTGCGGATGATGGCCCGGCTCACCGGGCAGTCCCGGGCCGCCGCCCGGCGCCGGGCGGCGGAGCTGCTGGAGCGCTTCGGCCTCACGGCAGCCGCCCGTCGCCCGGTCCGGACGTACTCCGGGGGGATGCGCCGCCGGCTCGATCTGGCCGCCGGACTCGTCGGATCGCCGGAGCCCGGGGTGTTCTTCCTGGACGAGCCGACCACCGGCCTCGACCCGCGCAGCCGCCAGGAGCTCTGGGAGGCCGTCCGCGAGCTGGCCGCACGCGGGGCGACCGTCCTGCTCACCACCCAGTATCTGGAGGAGGCGGACCGCCTCGCCGGCCGGATCGCCCTCCTCGACCGGGGCCGGATCGCCGCCGAGGGCACCGCGGCCGACCTCAAGTCCCGCGTCGGCGGGCACCGCCTCGACCTGGTCCTCACCAGCCAGGATGCCTATCTGAGGCTCGTCGGCCGGGCCGTCCACCACTCCCCCGAAACCCTGACGCTCGGCATCCCCACCGACGGCTCGGCGGCCCAGGTGCGCGCCCTGCTCGACGAGATCGACCCGGCCGGCCGGGAGATCGAACGCTTCAGCCTGCACAGCGTGACCCTCGACGACGTCTTCCTCGCCCTGACGTCGAACGCGCCTGCGACGGACGCGACCTCGCCGAACGCGCCCACGCCCGACGCGCCCACCACCCCGGAGGCATCGGCCCATGTCTGACACCGCCGTTCAGCACAGAAGCCCGGACCGGCACTCCGAGCAGGCCCACGCCCCCGGACGCGGGCCCGGCCCCTTCACCCACACCGCCGTCTTGGCCGCCCGCGCCCTGCGCATCAGCAGCCGCAACATCGACGCGCTGATCACGTCCCTGGCCCTGCCGATCATGATGATGCTGATCTTCGTCTACTTCTTCGGCGGCGCGATCGACACCGGGACGGACTACGACTCGTACGTCATGTACGTCGTCCCGGGCGTCCTGCTCCTGTCCGCGGGGTTCGGCGCCGCGACCACCGCCACCGCCGTCAGCGAGGACATGAAGGGCGGCATCATCGACCGGTTCCGCTCCCTGGACGTGGGCGGTACGCCGGTGCTGGCCGGGCACGTGGCAGCCAGCACCGTCCGCAACCTCTGCTCCACCGCCCTGGTCTTCGGCGTCGCGCTGCTGATCGGCTTCCGGCCCGCCGCCGCCTGGAGCGGCTGGCTCGTGGTCGGCGCCGTGCTGGTCGCCTACACCGTGGCCCTGTCCTGGATCTCGGCGGCGATCGGCCTGCTGGCCCGGACCCCCGAGGCGGCCAGCGGCTTCACGTTCTTCATGTCGTTCCTGCCCTACCCGAGCAGCGCGTTCGTCCCGACCGGGAACATGCCGGACTGGCTGCACGGCTTCGCCGACCACCAGCCGGTCACCCCGGCCATCGAGTCGCTGCGCGGGCTGCTGCTCGGCCAGGAGGTGGGCAACACCCCCTGGACCGCGCTCGCCTGGGCGGCGGGGATGGTCGCGGTCGCGGTCGGCGCCTCGGGGACGCTGTTCCGGATCCGGACGCGCTGACCCCGGGGCGCGGGCAGGCGATCCGGACCGCTCAGAACACGTCCGGGCACCACGGCCGACGGCCCGTACGGAACACCGCGTCCGCCGTCGTCGCCGCACCCGCCCGCAGCTCCTCCACCCGGCCCAGGTCCACCAGCCGCCGCACGGACTCGTCGCCCAGGTACAGCGTGGACAGCTCCGCCACGTCCAGGGCGAGATCGGCGCTCCGGGTGGTCGGGGTGCAGCGCGCGCCGGAGTCCGAGACGTCCAGCAGGAAGCGGCCCCCGGCCAGGCCCGCCGGGTCCCGGACGTCCAGGACGAGCGACGCCTCGACGGCGTACGTCCGGGCCTCCAGGGCGCGCGGCACGTCCAGCATCCGCAGCCACAGCCAGTCCGCGTGGGTGACCATGCGGGCCGCACGCGGGTCGGGGAGCAGCAGCGGGAGCAGGTCGTCGGGGGCGCGGTGGCCCGAGCGGACCGTGGTGATCCAGTCGACCGAGCAGAGGTAGTGCCACAGGGCCCGCTCCGCCGCCGGGTTCAGCGCGATCATGTCCCGTACGGATGCGGTGTTCAGCGGCTGCTTGGAGTCGCCCCACTTGTCGTCCACGCCGTAGACCAGCAGGCCGTCGGCCTCGCCGTTCGCGGCGCGGTGCACGACGTAGAACGGCTCGGTCCACGTCTCGTGCTCCGCGCGGGGCGCGACGCCCGTACGCATCCGCCACCAGCGCTCGCCGCGGCCGACGATGCCGGGCTGCCGGGCCGCCAGCGCCGCGTGCACCTCGGGGCCGGTCTTGCGGACGTCGGCGCCGTCCACCAGCTCGATCCGGCCGCCGTCCGCCGGCTGCCCGGAGCGGCGCGGGTCGAGCCCGGCGCGGTGCACCGAGATCTCCCACTCGGCGCTCCAGGCGGCGGGGCCGAAGCCGTACCGCCCGTAGATCGGGTACTCGGCGGCGATCAGCGACGCGACCACCTCGCCGCGCTCCTTGGCCGCCGCCAGGTCCGTGGCCATCATCCGGCTGAGCAGTCCGCGGCGGCGGTGCGTGGGCGTCACGGTCACGCCGGTGACCGCGTCGGCCGTCACGGTGGCCCCGCCGACCACGGTCAGCTGCTGGGCGAACGAGCGGAACGTCGCCACGCACCGCCCGTCGTCGAAGACGCCCTGCATACGGGAGAGGTCGGCGTCCCCGAACCGGTCGGCGACCAGCTCCTCGCCCGGCTTCTCCGCGGTGGGGGTCAGGAAGCCGGTGCCCACCGCCTTCATCCAGTCGGCGATCTCGGAGCGGGTGACGGTACGGACATCGAGGCTCATCCCTCCACGCTAAGCAGGCACGGTTCAGAATGTCGCGCGAATTTCCCCGACCTCGGCCGCCCCGCCGAGCAGCGGCGACCGCCCGATCCTCGTGACCACCGGGGCGTCGACGCCCAGCAGCTCCAGGGCGCGGGCGAGCACCGGGCCGAGCGCCCGGGCCGACCCGTCGTCGATCTTGAAGGCGAGGGCCCGCCCGTCGGCGAGGGCGACCGCCTGGACCGCCTCGGCGCCCATCTTGGAGAGCGTCCCGGGCACCTCACGCATCAGCCAGGTGTCGGGGCGCCGGGTGCCCGCGACGTACTCCGGGTGGGCGCGCATCGCGTCGGCGACCCGGCGCTCGGCGCTCCCGGGCTCCGCGAGCACGAAGGAGCGGAAGGCGCGGGCCAGGCCGGTCAGCCCGATCGCCATCAGCGGGGCCCCGCAGCCGTCCGTGCCGACCGCGGCGACGGGCTCGCCCGCGGCCTCGGCGACGACCTGGCCGACGAGCTGCTGGAGCGGGTGCGCGGGGTCGAGGTAGGTGGCGGTGTCCCAGCCGTTGCGGACGCAGACGGCGAGCATCGCCGCGTGCTTGCCGGAGCAGTTCATCGTGATCCGCTCGCGTACGTTCCCGGCGGCGAGGTACGCCTCCGCCTCCACCGGGTCCAGCGGCAGGTCGGGCGGGGTCTGGAGGTCGGCGGGGCTCAGTCCGTGCTCGGCGAGCATCTTCCGCGCGAGGTCGAGGTGGAAGGGCTCCCCGGAGTGGCTCGCGCCGGCCAGCGCCAGCCGTTCGCCCGACAGGTCGAGGCCGGCCCGCAGGATCGCGGCGGCCTGCATCGGCTTGTTGGAGGACCGGGGGAAGACCGGGGCCGCCGGATCGCCGATCGCCCGCTCCACGCTGCCGTCGGCGGCCAGCAGGACCAGCGACCCCCGGTGGTGGCCCTCGGTGAACCCGGAGCGCACGACCTCGGCCAGGACGGGCGGGGCGGCTGCCGGGGCGGAGGATATGGCGGACGGGGCGTCGCTCGACGTCATGGGTGACCTTCCGGGGACGGGGGTGCGGGACCCGCGCCCGGAAGGGTCGCTTCAGGCGAGCAGGTCGTCCACTTGTGCTTCCCCGTCACGGTACCTGCGGGCGATCTCCGCGCCGCAATCGTCGGCCGTGCGCTGGAGCTCGTGACGGCGCCGGGAGACCTGCTGTTCGAAGCGGACGAGCCGGCCCATCGCCGTGTGCAGTTCCTCGTCCG
The DNA here is from genome assembly GCF_000261345.2 of Streptomyces globisporus C-1027. Classification (NCBI taxonomy): domain Bacteria; kingdom Bacillati; phylum Actinomycetota; class Actinomycetes; order Kitasatosporales; family Streptomycetaceae; genus Streptomyces; species Streptomyces globisporus. The sequence goes on from NZ_CP013738.1 coordinate 3,639,373, forward strand.
TCCGGGCGTCCAGGTCGGACAGCTCGACCTCGGCGAGGTTCTCCGCGGCGAGCTGCCGGAACTCGTCGCCGCGCGGGGTCGTCAGCGTGACGTGCCGGGCCGAGGTGCGGTGCCGGGACGGGGTGTCGGCCAGGATCTCCGAGAGCCGGTCGACCACCGCCGCGTCCTCCACCGGCGCCTCCGGGTCCCGGCGGCGGGCCAGTTCGGCCCGGAGGATGTCGATCCGGCCCTGCACGAGTCGGCGTACGTAACTGAGATCGGCCTCGTCGCGCTGGGCGTCCCGGCGCAGCGTCCGCAGCTCCGGCAGCCGCAGCCCGACGAACCCCGCGTCGCCGCCGGCCTGCTCCGGCACGGTGGCGGTGCCGGGCGTGGCGGGTGGCAGTACGGGACCCTGCCCCGGCAGACTGCGCTGTACGGGTGACCGCAGGGTTCCGGCGCGGTGACGTGCGCCCGGTACGGCACCGGGAGATTGTCCGGTTCCATATGTACTCATGCTGTTCCGTCCCCTCGACCGGTGCGTCGGCACACCGACATCGTGCATCGTGCCACCCCGCGAGGGGCCGACGCAGGTGCTCTGTACCCGTTCAGCCCAAGATAGGTTGGTCTGTATGCGTGCAGTGGTACAGAGAGTGGATGGCGCGAGCGTCTCGGTCGCCGGGGCGACGGACGACCCGTCGGCGCCGGGCGTCGTCGGGGAGATCGTCGGCGAGGGCCTGTGTGTGCTGGTCGGGGTCACCCATGACGACACCCCCGAGAAGGCGGCGCAGCTGGCCCGCAAGCTCTGGTCGGTGCGCATCCTGGAGGGCGAGAAGTCCTGTTCCGATGTGAATGCGCCCCTCCTGGTGATTTCTCAGTTCACTCTCTACGGGGACGCCCGCAAGGGGCGCCGCCCCACCTGGAACGCCGCCGCGCCGGGCGAGGTGGCGGAGCCGCTGGTGGACGAGGTGGTGGCGCAGCTGCGGGCGATGGGAGCGCACGTGGAGACGGGCCGGTTCGGAGCGGACATGCGCGTCTCGCTCACGAACCACGGCCCGTTCACGGTGATCGTCGAGGTGTAGTACGGAGCATGTCTACGGTTCGACGACCGTCTCCTGGGCGGCCGCCGTGTCCCCGGCGATCAGCTCCGCGTCGACGGCCACGTTCCGCTTGACCAGGGCGAGGGCGATCGGGCCCAGTTCGTGGTGGCGGGCCGAGGTGGTGATGAAGCCGAGCTGGCGGCCCTCCTGGCCGTCGGCGGCCAGTCGTACCGGGGTGCCGTGGCCGGGCAGGTGCACCTCGCTGCCGTCCAGGTGCAGGAAGACGAGCCGGCGCGGCGGCTTCCCCAGGTTGTGGACGCGGGCGACGGTCTCCTGGCCCCGGTAGCAGCCCTTCTGGAGGTGGACGGCGGTGCCGATCCAGCCCAGCTCGTGCGGGATGGTGCGGTGGTCGGTCTCGAAGCCGACGCGCGGCCGGTGCCCCTCGACGCGCAGCGCCTCGTACGCCAGGATCCCGGCGGCGGGCCCGTGGGCGGCGGCGAACGCCTCCAGGTCCTCGCGCGGCAGGAACAGGTCCCGGCCCTGCGGGGTCTCCCGTACGGTCACCCCGTCCGGGGCCTCCACGATGGAACCGGCCGGGAGGTGGACGACGGCGATGTCCGCGGTGCGGTCGGCGACCTCGACCCGGTAGAAGAACTTCATCGACTCCAGATAGGCGATCAGCTCGGCCTGGGTGTCGGGTTCGACGTGCATCCACACCGTCGTGCCGTCGTCCACCAGGTACATCGCGTGCTCGATGTGCCCGTTGGCGGAGAGGATGAGGGCCTCGGTGGCCTGGTGCGGGGCGAGATCGCTGACGTGCTGGGTGAGCAGCAGGTGCAGCCAGCTCAGCCGGTCGTCGCCGGTGACGGCGACGACGCCCCGGTGGGAGAGGTCGACGAAGCCGTTGCCGTCGGCGAGGGCGCGTTGCTCGCGGAACAGGTCGCCGTAGTGCGCGGCGACACCTTCGTCGCGGCCTTCGGCGGGGACGGCGCCGGGCAGGGACAGCAGGGGGCTCTTCATGCGCCCAGCCTACGACTCGGCGGCGGAGTCCTTCGCGGCGTCCCGCGCCCTCTCCGTCTCCTTGCCCGCCGCCTTGCCCGCCGTCCTCGCCGCCGTGCAGTCCGCGCAGCGGCCGAAGATCGCGAAGTGCTTCATGTCGGTGTCGAAGCCGAAGTCGGCGCGCAGCTTCTGCGTGAACTCGGTGACGACGGAGAGGTCCGCCTCGATGACGTCCTTGCAGTCCCGGCAGACCAGGTGGATGTGGTGGTGCCGGTCGGCCAGGTGGTACGACGGGGCGCCGTGGCCGAGATGCGTATGGCTGACGAGCCCGAGCTCCTCCAGGAGCTCCAGGGTCCGGTACACGGTGGAGATGTTCACGCCGGACGCCGTCCTGCGCACCTCGCACAGGATGTCGTCCGGAGTGCCGTGCTCCAGGGCGTCGACCGCCTCCAGGACGAGCTGCCGCTGGGGCGTCAGCCGGTAGCCGCGCTGCCGGAGGTCGGTCTTCCAGTCGGTGGTCACCACACGCCCAGTCTAGGGCGTGTGGTCAAACCCCGGCCGGTCCCGCGTCACTGCCAGGTTCACTTGAAGAAGGCGATGCCGTCGTCCGGCATGTCCTCGAGGTTCCGCGCCATCTCGGCGACCTCCTCGGGGGTGACGACCTTCTTCAGGTGCGCCGACATGTAGGGGCGCAGCTCGACCTCGGGGGTGGCCTTCTCGCCGACCCACATCAGGTCGCTGTTGACGTACCCGTAGAGCCGCTTGCCACCGCTGTACGGGCCGGAGGCCGCCGTGCGGGCGACCGCGTCGGTGACCAGGTCGATCTGCGGCTTCTGGTCGGCCAGCTCGCCGTACCAGATCTCGATGACGCCCTGGTCGCGGGACATGACGACCTCGACCTTGCGGTCCTTGTCGATGCGCCAGTAGCCGCTCTCGGTCTCCAGCGGCCGGACCTGCTTGCCCTCTCCGTCCAGGACCCACGTGTGGGAGACGTACTCCAGGAAGTCCCGGCCGTCGTGGCTGAAGGTGACTTCCTGGCCGAAGTTGCACTTCTCGGCGCCGGGGAAGTCGGACACGCCCGCGCCCGCCCAGTTGCCGAGGAGGAAGGCCAGCGGGACGAGGTCCGGGTGGAGGTCGGACGGAATCTCGATCATGAGCGGCTCAGACGATCTGTGAGGGTGCGGGGTGGGCGGGGAACCGTTGCGCGACGAGGGTCAGCGCTGGCCCTGGTACAGCTTCTTCACGGTGATCGCGGCGAAGGCGGTGACGCCCACGCAGACCAGGACGAGCAGGGCGGTGAAGAATGCCTCAAGCACAGGGGGCTCCTCGTGACGAGCGGTTGGCGGCGGCGGCATGGCCGGGCCCCCAGCCTAATGGGTGGGGGCCCGGTCTTCTCGTTCAGGTGCCGGTCGCGGGCCGCGCCCGCGAGCGCCTCAGGCGAGCAGCTGGTTCTGCAGGACCAGCGTCTGCTGGAAGGGGATGCGGGCCGCCTCCCGCTTTCCGGGACGCTCGTGCACGACGAGCGCCATCGTGTCTCCCGCCAGGGTGTACGCCTGCCGGACGTGCTCGGCCCCGAAGGGCGCCTGCTCGGTGAAGACGAACGAGGACAGGTTCTCGATGTCGGCGGCCGAGCCCCAGGCGGGGTCGAGGTCGGTGGAGTCCGTACGGGCCAGGGGCGTACCGGCCGACGAGCCCACGTTCAGGTCGTCGATCATGCGGCTCGCGAACGCCGTCGAGTTGAACCGCACCAGGTAGATCCGGGACGTCGTCCCGTCCGGCATGGTCCAGCCGCGCGCCGCGATGTGCCGTGGAGCGGCGTCCTTCAGGAGCTGGGCCACCGACCGCCGGTCCTGCTCCCGGTAGGCGTCGAGGAAGGTCTCCGTGGAGATCCAGCCACCGGTCAGCTTCTTGTCGGGCTGCGCTCCGGCGGGGGCCGGAAGGAGCAGTTCGCGCAGGTCGGCGTGGTGGATCTCGGCCGGGTTGCCGGGCGAGAACGGCCGGGGCGAGCCGGCCGGGAGCGCGGGCAGGGACAGGTCCGGATAGTCCCAGCGGCCGTCGCCCTCGGTGGCGAGCCCGGGGACGTCGGTGCGCTCCAGCGAGGCGATCCCGAAGGCCGTACCCGTGCCGAGCACGCCGAACGCCAGCGCGGCCGCCGTCCACCGCGCCACGGCCCGCAGGACCCGCCGGGGCGGCCTGGGCTCCGCGTCGGCGGCGACGGGCACCACGGGCGGGGCGTCGGGCAGCGGGGGCGCGCCCTCGGGCACCGGGTGCGGGGCGGGCGCAGCAGTCGCCACGGCCTTCTCGGGCGCGGAGGGCGCCTCGGGCGCGACGACCGCCCGGTCCTCCTCGGGGGTCATCGTCTGCTCGCTCATATGTACTCCCCCGGGGATGCGATGTGGTCGAGCTGGTCCTTCACCAGGTCCCTGACGGCGGACGGGCTGAACGGCTTGCTGCCGTTGGCCTCGACGCTCACCGAGACCTCGCCGTCGTAGGCGATGCAGCTCACGCCGTCGAGGGTTTCCTTGTCACCCTTGGGCAGGCGGTAGCAGGTCACCTTCTTGTGGCCGTCGATCGACGGCCCCTTGCGGAAGTCGTCGAAGGAGTCCAGCAGTTCCTTGCGGTCCAGGTACGTCTGGCGCACGGCCCGCTTGTCCCGCATCTTCACGATCTGGACGTTCACGACGAGGTCGTTCGCGTCCGAGGTGTACGAGCGCTGCGCCACGCCCCGGATACGGAGCCGCTCGACCAGCTTGTTCAGCTCCCGGCGGTCCTTGCCCGCCAGCCCGCGCCCCATCTCCTTCATCGCGGCGGTGGCCTTCGCACCACTCGTCTCGCTGTCGTTGCCGATCTCGCCGATGTCCGGGCCGAGCCGGTAGCCCTTCGGCACCGGCAGCAGAAGCCTGGTCAACTCGGTGTCGTGGCGGCCCCGGGGCGGTTCGCCCACCGGATCCTTGCCGGTGGGCGCATGGTCCTCGTCCCAGACGGTCGTGGTGACCGTCCGGTCGGCACTGTCCACGGTGGTGCCGGTGTACACGGCCGCGCCGCCGATCGCCGCCACCACCAGTCCGACCGGCAGGGCGGTGCGCAGCACCCGACGCACCCGGCGACCGGGGGCGGGGGCAGGGGCGGGGTTCGTCTCGTCGTTCACAGCCGCTCCAGCTGTCGCTCGGCCAGCGTCCGGATGTACTTCTTGCTGATCGGGACGGTGTCGAAGATGTTGATGTCGAGCATGATGTCGCCGCGCCGGGCCATGGCCCTGGCCCGGTAGGACGGGAGGTAGCCCGCCTCCCGCTCGACCGGGTAGAGGAAGTAACGGCCCTCGCGGCTGCCCTTGATCGCTTCGCCCGTGTTGCCCGCGCCGTCCTTGTCCCACGGCATGTACATGATCTGGTCGTCGAAGTGATCCGCCGCGCCGTGCATGTCGCCGGACCGGAACTGGATCAGCTGAACCGTGGTGTCCCGGTGCTTCCCCTGCACCCACGAGACCGAGGCCACCCGGCGCAGTCCCGCCTCGGCGAGCGTCTCGAACATGTACTGCGGGTCGTCGTAGTAGTCCTCCACGTACTGGTTGAGCGGCTCCCAGCCGTCGTCGAGGCCCAGTGGGCCCGAGAACGCCTTCCTCGCGCCCTTGGGCCGGTCGACGAGCAGCTTGCGCAGGTCTCCGTCGGTCTTGACCCGCCGGTCCTGGGCGGCCGGCAGCGGTGCCGGGGCCCGGTCGGCGGCCGCCGGCTTCGCCGGGTAGCCGAGGCCGGGCTGCGACAGGGCGGCCAGCGGCGTCGGCTCCCGCTCCGCCTGGACGCCGTAGCCCACGGCGACCCCGCCCACGATCCCGAGCAGGGCCGCCGCGCCGATGATCAACGTCGTCCGGCCGCGCGGCCGACGGCGTACGGGCGGGGCCGACGGCTCGGCGGATCCACCGGTGACGGGCGGCTCAGCAGGCACGTCGGCGCCCGGCGGTGCGGCAGGAATGGTGTCGTTCGGTTCCAAAAGGGTCCCCCCAAGAGACCTGAAGCGCGGGTTCCCTTACCTGCGCGCACAGGTGACCCTCAGGAGGGCGAGGAGGTTGCCTCCCGCACGATTACAGTTCGGCATATGCCGAAGAAGCTTGTGATCAAGGTGACCGCCGGGCCCGAGGCCGCCGAGCGCTGCTCGCAGGCCTTCACCGTGGCGGCCGTGGGCGTCGCCAGCGGGGTGGAGGTCTCGCTCTGGCTGACCGGGGAGTCCTCGTGGTTCGCGCTGCCGGGCCGGGCCGCCGAGTTCGAACTGCCGCACGCCGCCCCGCTGCCCGACCTGCTGGACTCGATCCTGGCGGGCGGCCGGATCACCCTGTGCACCCAGTGCGCGGCGCGGCGCGACATCACGGAGAAGGACGTGCTGGAGGGCGTACGCATCGCGGGTGCGCAGGTGTTCGTGCAGGAGGCCCTGGCGGACGACACGCAGGCGCTCGTCTACTGATCCCCGCCCGGGGGCGGTCTCAGTGGCGCTTCTTGCCGTCCAGCTCGTCCCACCACTCGTCGGACGTGGGGTCGCCGGAGGGGTCGTCCCACCAACGGTCCTCCGGGCCCCGCCGGTTGGCGGCCATCGCGGCGATCGGCGGGATCACCATGGCGACGACGCACATGGCGATGGCGGCGGGCATGGACCACAGGCGCACCACGGCCCAGGCGGACACGAAGAGCACGACGCATCCGCCCATCATCAGGAAGTAGTTCCTCCTGCGTCGGGCGTACATGCTTCCAGCGTAGGACTCCCGCCGCCGGACGGCACGAAGGGCCGCACCCCGCGTCAGGTGGCGTCCAACCCCCTGGGGTGCGGCCCTTCGGCCGTTCGGTGTGCCGTGGAAGACGGCGTGCCGGGGATCCCGCGAAGGATCAGACGGCGATGGCGACCTCGGAGAGTCCGCCGGTCTGCGCGACGACCGTGCGGTCGGCGCTGCCGCCCGGAACCAGGGCGCGGAGCGTCCAGGTGCCCTCGGCGGCGTAGAACCGGAACTGGCCGGTCGCCGAGGTCGGGACCTCTGCGGTGAACTCACCGGTCGAGTCCAGGAGGCGCACGTAGCCGGTGACGGGCTCGCCGTCGCGGGTCACGCTGCCCTGGATGGTGGTCTCACCGGGCTTGATCGTCGAAGCGTCGGGGCCACCGGCCTGTGCTCCACACATGGTTCTGTCCTTCGGGTCGTCGTGGTGCTGGTCGGTGGGTTACTTGTTGGCGCCGAGCTCGATCGGCACGCCGACGAGGGAGCCGTACTCGGTCCAGGAACCGTCGTAGTTCTTGACGTTCTCCTGGCCGAGCAGCTCGTGGAGCACGAACCAGGTGAGCGCGGAGCGCTCACCGATGCGGCAGTAGGCGATGGTGTCCTTCGCCAGGTCGACCTGCTCGTCCTCGTAGAGGGCCTTGAGCTCGTCGTCCGACTTGAAGGTGCCGTCGTCGTTGGCGTTCTTCGACCACGGGATGTTGCGGGCGCTCGGCACGTGGCCGGGGCGCTGCGACTGCTCCTGCGGGAGGTGGGCCGGGGCGAGCAGCTTGCCGCTGAACTCGTCGGGCGAGCGCACGTCGACCAGGTTCTGGCTGCCGATGGCCTTGACGACGTCGTCGCGGTAGGCGCGGATCGACTCGTCCTGCGGCTTGGCCGTGTACTGGGTGGCCGGGCGCGTGGGGACGACGTCGGTCAGGTCGCGGGAGTCGAGCTCCCACTTCTTGCGGCCGCCGTCGAGCAGCTTGACGTTCTCGTGGCCGTACAGCTTGAAGTACCAGTAGGCGTACGACGCGAACCAGTTGTTGTTGCCGCCGTAGAGGACGACCAGCGTGTCGTTGCCGATGCCCTTCTCGCTGAGCAGCTTCTCGAAGCCGGCCTGGTCGACGAAGTCACGGCGGACCGGGTCCTGGAGGTCCTTGGTCCAGTCGATCCGGATCGCGTTCTTGATGTGGTTCTTCTCGTACGCCGAGGTGTCCTCGTCCACCTCGACGATCGCGACCTGCGGGTCGTCGATGTGGGCCTCGACCCAGTCGGCGTCTACCAGGACGTCGCTGCGGCTCATGTTGTTCTCCTCCGGGGCAGTCTGCGGCGGGGTGGTGCGAGATGCGGAGTTGCTGGGTGCGGGTGTACGCGCGGAGGCACGGAACGCGGCGCGTACGGGGCACGGGGTCGGCCCTGGTGGACGGTCGGGGGACGACGGTCGGAGGGCCGGGAAGCGGGGCGGCTGGGTGGTGCGAGCGTCCCGCTCAGAAGGTGCGACAGAGCATGGCGGCGACGCGGCACAGGTCTACTGCCCGCCGCTTCGTGAGATCCGCCTGTCGCTTCATGCGTCCGATCGTAGGGAGGTACGGACGGAGATGTCACCGTCGTGTCGCATGGTGAGACACGATCATCCGCGATGCGAGACGGAAGAGCGGTGATCCGGCCCGCGATCCGCCGCCGGGTCCCCCCGAGCCTTCCCCGCATCTACGGACCGGACGCGGGTGTCTCACCATCCGGATCGGAGGGGCGGATCAGCCGGTCAGGGCGACGTCCGAGCCGGTCACCGAGATCTCCAGACCCTTCTCGGTCACCTTGACCTCCTGGAGCTCCAGGCCCTCGGGCAGGCCGTCTATGTCGCCCTCGAAGTCGGTCCTGCTGCGGACCAGGTCCTCGACACCGGGGATACCCGAGCCCGGCACCTCGTCCGCGCGCACCTTGATCGTGTGGCCGTCGACGCGGGTCACGGTGGACAGGACGCTCCGCGAGATCGGCCGGCCGAGGATCTCGACCGTGCCGGTGACCTTCGCCTTGCCCTTGCCGCCGTACTCCACGACGACGCCGTCGCTGGCCGCCGCCGTCAGGTCCTTGTACGTGACGAGCGCGGTGCCGGTGGCGCGGGTGGCGGTCGCGCTGCGGTAGCCGGAGCCGAGCTTCACGTCGTGCAGCCGGGCCCGGACCTCGCTGACCCGGATCGTGCGGCCCGCGGCGCTGGTCTCCATGCCGGTGAGGTTGACGTCGACCCGGTCCAGCTGCGATCCGGCGAGCTGGGTGAGGAAGGGGAAGCCCTTGATCGAGATCTCCGTCGTGGCGGGCCCGTCCCCGCTGATCGTGACCCGGTCCTCGGCCTCGGACTCGGCGTACCAGAGGGCCGCGCGGTCGACGGCGAGGAAGAGGCCGCCGAGCACCACCACCAGGACCAGCAGTATTCGCAGTGCGCGCATGTCTCGATTCCCCACCCTGAGCCGATCGGTCCCCCTGACGCCCGTGAGCCTACTGCGGCAGGAGTGGACGCCCTGGATGATCGACGACCGACGGCCCCCCGGTGGTTCCCGAGGGGCCGTCAGCAGCCATACGCAACAGGGGGCGGCGGTCAGAGCAGGACGCGGCCGACCAGGTAGACGGCCGGAGCGGCCAGGGTCAGCGGCAGCGCCACCCCGGCGGTCATGTGCACGAACCGGGACGGGTAGTCGTAGCTCGCCACGCGCAGCCCGATGAGCGCGCAGCCGGCCGCCGCGAGACCGAGCAGCGTGCCCTGCTGCCCGATGCCGGTCGTATTGCCGAAGACGAGGCCCGCGCCCACGCCCGTGACCAGCGCCATCACGAGGGAGGCCGCGCCGGGCAGCGGAAGGGCGCGGACGAGTGTGGCCGCCGCGACGGCCGCCCCGCCGACGACCACCGCGTCCGGGGCCGCCGCGAGCATTCCGCCCGCGAGCACCGCGAGGGACGCGGAGACGACGGTGGCCATCAGGCCGTACATCCGCTCGTCCGCCCCCGCGTGGCTGCGGAGCTGGAGGACCACGGTGAGCAGCACCCAGACGCCGAGGGTGCCCAGCAGCGCGGCGGGGCCGTGCTCCCGGCCCGCCACGAGCAGGGCGACATCGGCGACCAGACCCCCGGCGAAGGCGAGCGCGATGCCCTGGCGGGCGGGCCACATGCCGTTGAGCCGGAACCAGCCGGCGGCCGTCACCGCCTGGAGGAGCACCACCGGGACGAGCAGGGCGTACGTCCCGATCGCCGCGCCGCCCGCGAGCAGCAGGCCGAGCGCGGCGGTGAGCGCCGCGGGCTGGATCCCCGGGGCGATGATCGGCGAGCGCCCCTCGGCGCGGGCCCGCTGGGCGTCGGTGATCCGGGTGTTGCCCAGCGTCGTGGGCGCGCTGTAGCCGGTGTCGCCGGGCCCCGACGGCGCGGTGGCGGGCGCGGGTGCGGTCACCGGCTCGGGTACGGGAGCGGGGGCGGCCGGTGCGGCGGGTGTGGCCGGGACCTCGGGCGGCAGCGGGTAGGAGCCCGAGGCGCCCTGGGGCGGCAGCGGGTAGGAGCCCGAGGCGCCCTGGGGCGGCAGGTAGGCGGTGTCGGCGGCCGAGGAGGGGTACGCCTGCTGCGGCTGCTGTCCCTGGTGGTGCGGGGGCTGCGGCTGCTGTTGCGCGTACGGTCCGGGCTGCGGCTGCCCGGACGGCTGGGGCTGCCCGGACGGCTGGGGCTGCTGGGGCTGCTGGGGCTGCTGGGGCTGCTGGGGCTGCTGTCGTGCGTACGGCTCCGGCTGCTGCGGCTGCCCGTACGACGGGGACTGCTGGGACTGCCCGTACGACGGGGGCTGCTGGGACTGGTCGTACTGCTGGGGCTGCTGCGCCTGCCCGGGACCGTGGCCCTGCCCGCGACCCTGCGCGTATCCCTGGCCCTGCCCGTAGCCGTCGCCCTGCCCGTAACCGTGCGCCTGCCCCTGTCCGTACCCCTGGCCCTGAGCCTGCCCCGGGTCCCCCTCCGGGCGGATCGTCGGCTGGTACTGCGTGTCCCAGGTCGGCGCCTGCCACGTCTGCGTGCCGCCCTGGTCGAACGCGGCCGGCTCCTGGGGCCCGGTGTGCTGCCCGGCCGTGCCGTCGGGCCACCGCGGCGGCGCGGGCCGCTGCGGGTGCTCGGGGTCGTACGGATACGGGTACTGCTGATCGCTGCTGCTCATGGCCTGCGGTTCACCCTCCTGCGAACGGCGGGAGCACCTCGACCGTGCCGCCCTCGGCAAGGCGTACGGTCTCATGCTCGCGGGTCCCCACGGGGTCCCCGTCGACGAGGAACGAGCACCGCCGGAGCACCTGGCCCAGTTCGCCGGGGTGCCTCTCGCGCACGGCGTCGAGCGCCTCGGCGAGGGTCGCCGCCGCGTACGGCTCCTCCGCGGTGCCCGCGGCGGCCTTCGCCGCGGCCCAGTAGCGGATCGTCCCCGCTGCCATGGCGCCACTCCTTCGGTCGGTCGGTTCGTCGGACGCCTCGTGCGTCAGCTCTCCATGATGGGTCACGCGGGCGGTGCGCCCGTCGCCCAGTCGGCGATACGGGCAAGGAGGGCGTCGTCCGCCGCGTTCTCCGCGTGGCCCATCCCCCGCTCCACCCACAGCTCCGCGCCGCCGGGACCGGCCGCCTCGGCCAGCATCCTCGGATGGTCCAGCGGGAAGTACGGGTCGCGGTCGCCGTGCACGAGCAGCAGCGGGGCCGGGGCGATGAGCGGGACCGAGGCGACCGGGGAGAGCGGGACGGGGTCCCAGTCCTCGGTGGCGATACGGGTACGGAATCCGTAGCGGCCGACGAGCCGGCCCGAGGGACGGGTGACCACCCAGTGCAGCCGGCGCATCGGGGCCGTCCCCCGGTAGTACCAACGGGCGGGCGCACTGACGGAGACCACCGCGTCCGAGTGCGCCCCTGTGCGCCGCATGCGCCCCTCGCGCTCCGGCACGCGAACGGGTGTAACCCCGGCCGCGGATTCCGCGCCCCCGGCGACGGGCTCCGCCGTATACAGAGCCCCGTGCCGCAGCACCACCGAGCCGCCCATAGAGAACCCGACCGTCACCACCCGGGTGTGCCCGAGCTGCCGCGCCCAGGCCACCGCCGCCGCCAGGTCCAGCACCTCGCGGTCGCCCACCGTGGAGCGCCCGCCGGACCGTCCGTGGCCCCGGAACGAGAACGTGATCACGGCCGCACGCTGGGCGAACACCCGCGCGGCACGGCGTACGGCGGGACGGTCGGCCGACCCGGTGAACCCGTGCGCGACGACGATCGCGGGGGTCGCCGCCGGGGTCACGGCAGGGACCCCGGCCGCCCGGTCGCCGGGTGCTCCGAAGCCCGCCGTACACGGCTCGTACACCGCTTCGACCGGCACGCCGTCATCCGTCAGCAATGTGGCGAATCGTGGGGGTGGCGTGAGCAAGGGAACAGAGGAACCCCGGAATCGACCCTCGGACACGGAACTCATGTGGGCTATTCTGCTGCGAAGAGGATCCGGGCAATGCAGCCCCCGGGTCCTTTTGTGCTTTACGGGCGTTGTTACGACGACGTTTCCACAAGCTCAGCGGTCCCCGGGGCGCGGGACCGCACGCAATAACCGCTTGACGTACGAAGCAGTGCCGCATACTCCCCCGGGTCCGACCCGGGAGTGCCCCTCTCGCAGGGAACGAGGAGGACCGACGTAATGGGCGAGCGAACCGTGCAACACGATCGACCGAACCAGGCAGGTGGGCGGCGATGAGTTCACTGCTGCTTCTGACGAACGCACTCCAGCCGTCGACGGAGGTGCTCCCCGCCCTCGGTCTTCTGCTCCACAGCGTGCGGGTGGCCCCCGCCGAGGGCCCGGCCCTCGTGGACACCCCGGGCGCCGACGTGATCCTCGTCGACGGGCGGCGCGACCTTCCGCAGGTCCGCTCGCTCTGTCAGCTCCTGCGGTCCACGGGCCCCGGCTGTCCGCTGATCCTCGTCGTCACCGAGGGCGGTCTCGCGGCCGTCACCGCCGACTGGGGCGTGGACGACGTCCTGCTGGACACGGCGGGACCGGCGGAGGTGGAGGCGCGGCTGCGCCTCGCCATGGGCCGCCAGCAGATCACCTCGGACGACTCCCCGATGGAGATCCGCAACGGTGATCTCTCCGTCGACGAGGCGACGTACAGCGCGAAACTCAAGGGCCGGGTCCTGGACCTGACCTTCAAGGAATTCGAACTGCTGAAATACCTGGCCCAGCACCCGGGCCGGGTATTCACCCGCGCCCAGCTCCTGCAGGAGGTCTGGGGGTACGACTACTTCGGCGGTACGCGGACGGTCGACGTCCATGTACGGCGGCTGCGCGCCAAGCTCGGCCCCGAGCACGAGTCGCTGATCGGGACCGTCCGCAACGTCGGCTACCGCTTCGTCGTGCCGGAGAAGGTCGAGCGCGCGGCGGAGGAGGCGAAGGAGCGCGCGGGCGGACGGCAGAAGGCGGACGGCCCCGAAGCGCGGCCCGTCGCCCGATCGGAGCAGTCCTCTTCGGCCACGGCAGAGGAAGAAGCCCCGGTGGAGGCTGCCAAGAGGTAGGTCCATCCGCGTAGACTGCCGCGCGTGGCCAAGGTGACGCGGGACGATGTGGCGAGACTGGCGGGGACGTCGACCGCGGTCGTCAGCTACGTCATCAACAACGGACCCCGGCCGGTCGCCCCGGCCACGCGCGAGCGGGTGCTCGCCGCGATCAAGCAGTTGGGCTACCGGCCCGACCGGGTCGCCCAGGCCATGGCCTCGCGCCGCACGGACCTCATAGGCATGATCGTGCCGGACGCCCGGCAGCCGTTCTTCGCGGAGATGGCGCACGCGGTCGAACAGGCCGCCGCCGAGCGCGGGAAAATGGTGCTCGTCGGCAATTCCGACTACCGCGACGAGCGCGAGGTCCACTATCTGCGGGCCTTCCTCGGCATGCGGGTCTCCGGTCTGATCCTGGTCAGCCAGGGCCCCAGCGAGCGCGCCGCCGCCGAGATCGAGGCCTGGGACGCCCGGGTCGTCCTGCTGCACGAGCGCCCCGAGGCGATCGACGACGTCGCCGTCGTCACCGACGACGTGGGCGGCGCCCAGCTCGCCACCCGGCATCTGCTGGAGCACGGCCACCCGTACGTGGCCTGCCTCGGCGGTACGGAGGAGACCCCGTCGGTCGGCGACCCGGTCGCCGACCACGTCGAGGGCTGGCGGCGGGCGATGCACGAGTCGGGCCGCTCCACGGAGGGCCGGCTGTTCCAGGCCCCGTACAACCGTTACGACGCCTATCAGGTCGCCCTCGGTCTGTTGTCGGGCCCCGACCGGCCGCCGGCGATCTTCTGCGCCACCGACGACCAGGCCTTCGGTGTGCTGCGGGCCGCGCGTGAGCTGCGCATCGACGTGCCGGGCGAGCTGGCGGTGGCGGGCTTCGACGACGTGAAGGAGGCGGGTCTCACCGATCCGCCGCTGACCACGGTGTACTCCGACCGTCCGGCGATGGCCCGGGCGGCCGTGGACCTGGTGCTGGACGACGCGCTGCGGGTCTCCGGATCGCGGCGGGAGCGGCTGAAGCAGTTCCCCTCCGCGCTGGTGGTCCGGCGCTCCTGCGGCTGCGGGGAGCCCTCCGCGTCCGCCTGACCCGCTTGCCCGTATGCCCGCTGTGGTCTTTACAGCGGGCATACGCGGTTCTTCCGGGCTTCTCAGGACGTACTCAGGCCGTTCTCATCTTCGCCGACCAGCCTGATGGACATGACGGAGAACCTTCGCCCGAGCGGCGCGCACTCGACGGACCAGGACCCGACCTCGTACCCGTACTCCTCCCCGTCCGCGTATGACGGCACGGCGTACAACAGCGCTGCGGGCGGTTACCCGCCGCCCCCCGCGTACGCCCCCACCACCGGCCGGCGCAAGGCGAAGCGGCCGGTGGCGCTGCTGGCGGCGGTGGCGATCGCGGCGGGCGTGATCGGCGGCGGCACCGCCACCCTCGTCGGCCGGCTGAACGGCCAGGACGCCGCCGCCACCGGTTCGGGCGGCGCGGTCAACGGCACCACCGTCTCGCAGAGCAGCAAGGGCACCGTGGCGGGCGTCGCGGAGGCCGTCTCGCCCGCGATCGTGGAGATCGGCGCGGCCTCCTCGGCGGGCAAGTCCACCGGATCGGGTGTGGTGATCACCGAGGACGGCGAGATCGTCACCAACAACCACGTCATCTCGGGCGCCCAGCAGATCCAGGTCACCCTCTCCACCGGCAAGACCTACACCGCCGACGTCGTGGGCACCGACCCCGACAAGGATCTGGCGCTCATCAAGCTCCAGGGCGCGAGCGGCCTGAAGACGGCGTCGCTGGGCGACTCCTCCAAGGTCAAGGTCGGCGAGGAGGTCGTGGCGATCGGCTCGCCCGAGGGCCTCACCGGCACCGTCACCAGCGGCATCGTCTCCGCGCTCGACCGGGATGTGACCGTCGCCAAGGACGACTCCGGCAGCTCCGGCCAGGGACAGGGCCAGGGCCGGCAGGGCGGCGGCCAGGAGTGGCCGTTCGAGTTCGGCGGTCAGCAGTTCAACGGCGACACGGGCGAGGAGACCACCACCTACAAGGCGCTCCAGACCGACGCGTCACTCAACCCCGGCAACTCCGGTGGCGCGCTGATCAACATGGACGGCGAGATCATCGGCATCAACTCCGCGATGTACGCGCCGAGTTCCCCGGCCGCGGGCAGCGGCTCCTCGGCGGGCAGCGTGGGCCTCGGCTTCGCGATCCCGGTGAACACGCTCAAGGCCGACCTGGACACCCTGCGCGCGGGGAACGGCTCCTGACCGTGCAAGGCTGAGAGCGCCCCCGCAGGGCGGACGGACCCCGGTCGACACGAGAAGAGGACGAGACAGCGATGAGCCCCGCCGAAGACGATCCCCAGCGCATCCTGATCGTCGACGACGAGCCGGCCGTGCTCGAGGCACTGCGGCGCAGCCTCGCCTTCGAGGGGTACGGGACGCAGGTCGCGGTCGACGGGTACGACGCCCTGGCGATGGCCGAGGCGTACGCCCCCGACCTCATCGTCCTGGACATCCAGATGCCCCGGATGGACGGGCTCACCGCCGCCCGCCGCATCCGGGCCACCGGCTCGACCACGCCCATCCTGATGCTCACCGCCCGCGACACCGTCGGGGACCGGGTCACCGGACTCGACGCCGGGGCGGACGACTACCTGGTCAAGCCGTTCGAGCTGGACGAGTTGTTCGCCCGAATCCGCGCCCTGCTGCGCCGCAGCAGTTACGCGTCGGCAGCGGCGGCGGGCGCGGAGGCCCCCGACGACGACGTCCTGTCCTTCGCCGACCTGCGGATGGACCTGGCGACCCGCGAGGTCACGAGGGGCGAGCGCCGGGTCGAGCTGACCCGCACCGAGTTCACCCTGCTGGAGATGTTCCTCTCCCACCCCCGCCAGGTGCTGACCCGGGAGCAGATCCTCAAGGCCGTCTGGGGCTTCGACTTCGAGCCGAGCTCCAACTCCCTGGACGTGTACGTGATGTACCTGCGCCGCAAGACGGAGGCGGGCGGCGAGCCGCGCCTCGTCCACACGGTGCGCGGGGTGGGCTACGCGCTGCGCACGGGCGGGAGCGGGGAGGCGTGAGCGGGGATACGCCCGTCGCGGACGGGCGGGAGCAGGGTGGCGTCGGCGGGTCGACGGCGGTCACGGGCGGGCGGGGCCGGCGGGGCAGGGGTCCGCTGCGCCGGTTCCGGGCGCTGCCGCTGCGCTCCCGGCTGGCCCTGCTGGTGGCCACGGCGGTGGCGGTGGCAGTCGCGGCGGTCGCGGTCGCGTGCTGGTTCGTGACCCGGGAGCAACTGGAGGACCAGCTCGACGACTCGCTGCGCAACGCGAAGATGGACAACGCGCCGATGCGCGATCTGCTGTCCTCGTGCCTGAGCGGCGGGCAGTTGCCGGCCCAGGAGTTCCCCGGCCAGTACACCGTGCAGATCGTCGCGGCGAACGGCGACTACTGCACGGCCCCGAACACGACGCCCGTCCCCGCCCAGGCCAGCGACATCGCGGTGGCGGCGGGGCGGAAGGCGGACGCCCTGCACACGACGGAGAACGACCGCGGAGAGGACATGCGGGTCTACACCCGCAAACTGCCGCCGGTGGTCAGCTCCGGCCAGGCCAACAACGAGCTGGCCGTCTCGGTGGCCCGCCCGCTCAGCGAGATCGACGCACCGCTGTCCACGCTCGCCTGGGTGCTGGCCCTGGTCGGCGGCATCGGCGTCGTCGGCGCGGGCGCGGCCGGGCTGTGGGTGGCGCGGGCGGGGCTGCGCCCGGTGGACGAGCTGACGGAGGCGGTCGAACACGTGGCGCGCACGGAGGACTTGACCGTGCGCATCCCGGTCGACGGCGAGGACGAGATCGCCCGGCTGTCGCACTCCTTCAACTCGATGGCCGCCCAGCTCGCCTCCTCCCGCGACCGCCAGTCCCAGTTGATCGCGGACGCGGGCCATGAGCTGCGCACCCCGCTGACCTCGCTGCGGACGAACGTGGAGCTGCTGGCCCGCAGCGACGAGACGGGCCGGGTGATCCCGCCGGAGGACCGCAAGGCGCTGATGGCGTCGGTGAAGGCGCAGATGACGGAGCTGGCCGCGCTGATCGGCGACCTCCAGGAACTGGCCCGCCCGGATGCGGCCGAGCCGGGCCCGCTCCAGGTGGTGGCCCTGCACGAGATCACCCGCTCCGCCCTGCGCCGCGCCCGCCTGCGCGGCCCGGAGCTGACGATCACGGAGGACCTGGCCCCCTGGTACGTACGGGCGGAGCCGGCGGCGCTGGAGCGGGCGATCGTCAACGTCCTGGACAACGCGGTGAAGTTCAGCCCGTCGCGCGCCACGATCGACGTGCGGCTGCACCGGGGCGAGCTGACCGTACGGGACCGGGGCCCCGGCATCCCCGCCGAGGAACTCCCCCACGTCTTCGAACGCTTCTGGCGCTCCCCGACCGCCCGTCAGCTCCCCGGCTCGGGCCTGGGCCTCTCGATCGTGGCCCGTACGGTGCACCAGGCGGGCGGCACGATCGCTCTGCGCCCGGCCCCGGACGGGGGCCCCGGCACGGTGGCGGCGCTGACGCTGCCGGGAGCGCCGACGCCGCCGCCGGAGATGTGAGGGGCGGGGCTTCCGCCCTCGGGGCCGTTCCGCCCGCAGGCCCGCCCCGGCCACCGTGCGTGCGCCCCTGCCCCTTCGGGCGGTGGTCTCTGCCCCTGGGGACCTCGCCGTTCGGGGGGCCGTCCCTGTATCCAGAAAGGTACGTCGCTGATCGAGGGAAGGGCTCTTTGTGCGGGCACAGGGCAAGGACAGGGCAGGTCACTCCGACGACGGGCCGGAGCGGGCCGCCGTCGCCACCCCCGCGAAGGAGTCGGCGACGGCCCGGCAGGGGGCGGCCCCCTCGGGGGCTCAGCCGCTCCTCGCCCTCCAGTCCACCGTGGGCAACGCCGTCGCCGTCCAGATGCTGCGCCGGGCCGCGGTCCAGCAGCGGGAGCAGAGCCAGGAACAGGACCAGGAGCGGCAGCAGGGACAGGACCAGCAGCGGCATCGGCACGGCGCGGGCTGCGGTCACGAGGAGGCCCGGCGGTCCGCCGTGCAGCGCTCCGCCGTCCACGACGTCCTGCGGACCTCGGGCCGTCCCCTGGAGGACGCCGTCCGCACGGACATGGAGTCGCGTCTCGGCGCCGACTTCTCCGACGTACGCGTCCACGACGACAGCGCCGCGAAGGCCTCCGCGGCCGAGGTCGGCGCCCGCGCCTACACGTCCGGCAGCCATGTCGTCATCGGCGACGGCGGCGGGGACCGGCACACCCTCGCCCATGAGCTCACCCACGTCATCCAGCAGCGCCAGGGACAGGTAGCGGGCACCGACAACGGCGGCGGGCTGAGGGTCTCCGACCCCTCCGACCGGTTCGAGCGGGCCGCCGAGGCCAACGCGCGCCGGGTGATGGCCGCCCCGGCCCGTACGGACGTGCAGCGGGCGCCGGCCACGTCCGGCCGCCCCGCTCCGGCGACGGCGTCGGTGACGGCGTCGGTGACGGCGGTGCAGCGGGTGGGTAATCCTCAGGAGATGCTCGGGGCAGGTCACTGGAAGGGCGAGATGGAAACAGCGGGCCATCAGCTGCTTCCGCCGAAACAGAAGGGCAAGAAGAAGAAGGCGAAGGCGCCCGTTCGGAAGCTGGAGGACATCCTGGCCTCGGTGGGCCCCGGGCTCCTGGCGGAGCTGAAGGCACTCGCCGAGAAGGGCGAGACCGGCCGCCTGAAGCTCTACCGCACGATGATGGCGGAAGAAGCGAACGCCATCATGGAGTGGAAGGGCCTGGCCGCGCTCACCGAGGAGTGGATCACCTCCCAGGAGGACACCGCCGGAATCTCCAAACGCTTCCGGGGGGCCGTGGAGAAGGGCGAGGCCGGCATCATGCCGATCAGCAACCACCTGGGCGACGCGGGCCAGGCCGACGAGTACTTCACCAACGAGGACACCCAGGTGACCGTGGAGTTCACGCTCAAGCCCGGCGCCCACGAGCTCCTCTTCTCGCCGGACTACATGGCCATCTCCGGGGACAAGGGAACCCCGTACCACATCAGGAAGACGCGGGAGAGCGCCGACAACCCGTTCCCGGAGGCAGCCGGCGGCGAGGGCGCACTCGCGGGGTACATCGGCCTGAAGCCCGAGGAGAAGGAGCCGTTCAGCCTCTCCATCGGCAAGACCGACATCACGCGACTCCTCTTCCAGTTGTTCGTCGAGGACATGCGCGCGGTGCGGGGTGAGAAGAACCTGACGTCCGGCACCGCCTGACATTCCGCCCGGTGCGGCCGATGGGGACGGGCGCGCCGGGGCTCCGGCCCGCCCGCCCCGCACCTCACCCCACCGGGTTGTGCCGGATCAGCGACTCGACGAGCCCGGACCGCTGGTTCGGGTAGTCCAGCGGGACGATGCCGAGCCCGGTCCATCCGGCGGTCTCCGCGCGCTCCAGGAAGGAGTGCACCTGCGGGTTGAGCCGGTCGGCGTTCCAGCGGGGCGGCATCAGGGCGGCGGTGGAGACGTAGTTCATGTAGAACTTCCCCGGCTGCGCGGCCGCCTTGCGGAACTGGGCCTCGATCTTGGGGTACTTGGCGAACGGCTCCGCCATGTAGTCGTCCTGGATGTCGAAGAGCGCCGGGTCCGCGTACCGCACCCCGGGCAGACCGCCGTTGTCAGCGAGCAGCACCACTTTGCCCCGGGCTCCGCCGAGGTCGGGGAGGGTGGAGTCGAGACGGAACAGGGACCGCCAGCCCCGCCGGTCCAGGTAGTCGTCGAAGACCGCCCGGAACGCGGCGTCGCTCTCGGAGGAGTGCTCCTGCTTGACCCGCATCAGCACGGTCTCGGTCGGGCGGGTGGCGAGGAAGTCCCGGCAGGCGATGAGGACATCGCCGAACATCATGTTCTGGAACGACGCCCCGTGGTGGATCGCGAACGAGCCGTCGATGAGCCGGCACCGTACGTCGAGGAAGCGGATACCACTCGTCAACTGCTGGGCGATCGTGGTGTTCTGGCACTCCGACCAAGGCCCTCCGAACCGGGCCCCCGAGTCGTGCGTCCCCGGGATCGTCAGCCGCTGGAGCGCGGTGCCGTCGGGCAGGGCGGCCATCCAGTCCTGCGTCCCCCGGACCGCCCGGGCCTTCTCCCGGGTGGCGGCGACGGCGGGTGCCGTACCGACGATCGCGGTGGCGGACACGGCGAGGGCACCGGCCAGAAAGCCTCTGCGTGAGGGCCGGGACGGGGACGCAAACTCGGGCGTGCGCGCGGGGGTGGACATGCGGGTGCCTCCAAGGGCCGTGGGGGGGGGCCGGACCGGGCCGGGCCTGACCGGGCGGTAACCCTTGGATTCTGTCGGGTGCACGTCATCCAGAAAAGGGGGCGCCCGGGTCGTCCCACGGGACCACCCGGGCGCCGCCCCGGAGAACGCGCGCGCGGCCCCACCCCGGGTGCCGCCTCAGGCCGCCGCCCCCGCGAGCGCCCCCACCCCCGGCCCGTCCAGGTCGTCGAGCGCCACCCGGCGGCCGGAGACGGCCAGGAGCAGGGACAGGGCGGGGCCCGCCACCTCCGGCCCCTCCCCGATGGACAGGTCGGCGTCCGTCGCCGTCAGCCGGACGGACGCCACCGCCTCTCTCGCCCCGCCGAACGACGCCGGAGTCCGCACCTGGAGGCGCAGCGCCCGGACCACGGCCTCCTGCGGATAGGAGCGGACGAGGCCCACCGCCCGCCGGATGTCCTCGCCGTGCACGACCTCCTCGACCAGCCGGGTGTCGAGCGAGGCCGGGGGCGTGGTCGTCCGCGACACCACCCGGCGCAGCCGCTCCAGCGTCTCCGCGGGCGAGGCCCCGCGCCGGAGCTCCACACCGCGCGCGTTCTGCCGGTCGAAGTCGAACCGCGCCCGCACGAGCCCGGCGACGAAGCCGGTACGGGTCGTGAGCGCGGTGTCCACGAGATGGGCGGCCACATCGTGCACGGTCCACCCCGCACAGAGCGACGGCGTCGCCCACCGGTCGGCCTCCAGCCCCGCGAGGTCATCGACCAGCGCTGCGCGCTCGGCGTGCACCATGCGCCAGATCCCGCGCTTCTCGTCGCTCTTCACGGCTGCCTCCACTCGACTGCGTCCTGACCGGGTCTGCCGTATGAGACCCCGGACGCGCCCGGAACTCATCGCCACCGGCCACCGGGCGTCGGCCACCGGGCAACCGATCAATAAAGGTGATCTTGCCCCCCTGTGTCATGAATTCGTAACAGCGCGCAAACAGCACAACTCCTCCGCGTCACGACCTGTCCGACAGGGTGTGACTCACACCACTTCGCGGCGTGAGGAGCCGGGCGCCCGACCAGGCGTCACGCAGGGAACGCATCGAGAAACCGGGGAAACGACATGATCGACATCCGACGCGCGGCAGCCATCGGCGCCGCTGTCACCGCCACCGCCTGCGCAGCGGTCGCGCTCGCTCCGGTCGCCGTCGCGGCCGAGCCGGCCGCCCAGCGGGCCACCGCGGCACCGAAGGCCGCCGCCGCGCAGTACAACGGGGTCTGCGGCGGCGGCTACGCCGTGGTGAACTCCGCGCAGATCGGCACCAAGGGCACGGTCTTCCTCACGTACAACTCCGCCACCGGCAAGAACTGCGTGGTGACCATCCGCAACAAGCCCGGAAAGGCCGTGCACATGACGGCCTCGCTCGGCTTCGCCTCGCCCACCACGACGGTCACGGACACGGGGTACTTCACCACGTACGCGGGCCCGGTCTACCTCGACGCACGCGGCCTGTGCGTGACCTGGCGCGGCGAGATCTCCGGCGAGGTGGCGGGCAAGAACGGCACCAACTGCGGCTCCCGAGCCGCTGGCCGGTGACCATCCCGCACTGAACGTCAGCGGCCCGACGTGTGGTGTGCGCACACCACACGTCGGGCCGCAGCGCGTCACTCCCGGGACCGGAGCCGGGACCGGGTCGCCGTGGATGACGGACGAGGGGGCGACCGCGGCACGTCGTGAGGCCTCGTGGGCGACCCCGTCGGGACGCATGCTCCGGGAAGGTCCGGCGTGGCACAGCGGGGCGGGAGATCGGGGGTGAGCAGTTGGCGTGCGGTCATGGGTCCCACCTGCCGTACGAGGGGAGCCGGTCGTTCTCTCACCAGTGATTCGTAGCCGTACGGCAGGAGGATTGGGCCCGCCCCGCCCGTCCGGTCCCCTGTTCCGGACGGGCGGGGCGGGCCGGGCTCGGGCAACAGCCAGGCGCTGGGGCCCGGCGGCCTCAGGCGCTCATCAGCGAGATCCCCAGCATCCGCGCCCCCTTCTCCGTACGCGGGCGGTGTGCGCTGCCCGGCGCGAACACGACGTACGCCCCCGGCCCATGGCGCTCGCCGCCGTCGATGACCTCGCCGCTCAGGACGAAGTACCGCTCCTCCGTGGCGTGTTCGTCGACCTCGGGCCACTCCGTGCCCGCCGCGAAGTCGATCAGCCAGCCCCGGGCGTACGCAGTCGCCGGCAGTCTTCGGCGCACGATGCCCGGGACCACCTCCTGCGCCTCGACGTCGTCGACCTGGACCACGGTCTTCAGGTGACCGGCCTCGTCCGTCCGCGTGTCCTCGCTCATGACCCCACCGTCGCGCGGGGCGATCACCCGGGACGAGTGTCTGCACTGACATCCTCAGGTACTTTCCTGCCATGTCCGTATCCCGGCATCACCATGTGGTGGCACTGCTGAACGATCCGCAGTCGCCTTTCGAACTCGCCTGCGCGGCCGAGGTGTTCGGCTTCCACGCGGAAGTGCCCGCGCGCTACACCTTCGAGGTCTGCGCGCGGCGGCCCGGCCCCCTGCCGACCACCGCCGGTTACCCGCTGCTCGTCGAGAGCGGCCTCGAAGCCCTGCGGAGGGCGGACACCGTCGTCGTACCGGGCTGGCAGCCGCCCGGCGGGCCCGTGCCGGACGACGTCCTCGACGCGCTGCGGGCCGCCCACCGGCGCGGGGCGCGGACCGTGTCGATCTGCACGGGCGCGTTCGTCCTCGCCCGGGCCGGGCTGCTGGACGGGAGGCGCGCGACCACGCACTGGCGGCGGACCGGACAACTGGCCGACGCCTTCCCCGAGGTGAGCGTCGCCGAGGACGTGCTGTACGTCGACCACGGCGATGTGGCGACCAGCGCGGGAAGCGGCGCGGGCATCGACCTCTGCCTCCACCTCGTACGGTCCGACCTGGGCTCCTCCTACGCCGCCCAGGTGGCCCGGAGCATGGTGCTGCCGCCTCACCGGGACGGCAGCCAGCTCCAGTACGCGCCCCCGCCCGCCCCGACGGGGCCGGGCACCGACGCGTCGCTGGCCCCCGTCCTGGAGTGGGCCCTGACCCGGCTGGCGGCGGACCTCTCCGTCAGCCGGCTGGCCGCGTACGCCGGACTCTCCCCCCGCACCTTCGCCCGCCGATTCGTCCGCCAGGTCGGCGTCAGCCCCGGGCAGTGGCTGCTCCAGCAGCGCATCGACGCGGCCCGGTCCCTGCTGGAGCGGACCGATCTGCCCGTCGAGACGGTCGCGGCCCGGGTGGGCCTGTCGTCGGCGGTCAACCTGCGGCGGCGGTTCCGTACCGCTGTCGGGACGACGCCCGGGGCGTACCGCCGCCTCTTCGGCGAAGCGGGGACAGCCTGACTCCTGACGGAACGCCAGGCTCCGCCCGGCCCGCAGGGTCAGCCGCCGGGCGGAACGCAACGCTCCCGCATGGCCTTCGTCACAGCGAAAACACACAAAGCGTGGGCAACTGCACGCTTTGACGACGTCTGTCCGCTCCGCGTGACACCGTCCCGCCCCCGGCCCTCCGGATATTCACCCGTCACCATCACAGAATCCCCATACGATCAACGCAGGCAGCCCGCGTGATCCGTACCGCCGTGGCAGCCGCTCTTTTCCGTGCTCACGCACCCGACGCCTCACCCTCCGCACCGCCGGAACGCCGCTCGCCGCACCGCCGCTCCACCTCCGTCCGGAGCCGACCCAAGGGAACCTGTGAAGATTCGCCGCGTACTCGCCACCGCTGTCGCCCTCGCCGTGACCACCCCCGCCGCGCTGCTCTCCGTGAGCCCCGCGTACGCCGACGCCAAGCCGGCTGCGCAGACGCAGGACCAGCAGAAGAGCAAGCCGACCATCGAGGAGCTGGAGGAGGCGGCCGCCGAAGCGCAGAAGGCGTACGACAAGGCGGTCCAGGCGAAGACCGCCGGCCATGTCGAGCTGGAGAAGACGCTCGACGCTCTCAGCGTCGGCGGCACCCACCCCCTCGCGGTGGCCGCGGCCACCGCCGAGCAGGCCGCGAAGGACGCCGCCGCCGCGAAGACCACCGCCGACCAGGCCGTGACCGACGCGAAGGCCGCACTCGACGCCCTGCCCGAGAACGCCACGGAGGAGGAGAAGGCCGCCGCTGCGACCGCCCTCTCCGAGGCCGAGGCGACCGCGGCGACGGCCGCCACCGCCAAGACCACCGCCGATGCGGCCGCCACCGAGGCCGGGAAGAAGGTCGACGGCGCACGGGTCGCGGCGACCAGCGCCTACGGCGTGCTCGTCAAGGCGGCCGAGGACGCGCTCGCCGTGAAAGCCGCGGCCGACGCCGCGCTGGCCAAGGCCATCGAGGAGGCCGAAGAGGGCGAGGAGGGTGAGGGCGGCGAGGACTGCGAGCCCGAGCTCGACCTCACCTCCAAGGTCACCGGCCTGCCGGACAAGCTCGTCGCGGGGACGTCCACCGACTTCTCCCTCCGGGTGACCAACGGCTCCGACCGGCACATGGACGAGGTCCTCACGTTCGTCTCGATCCACGCGACCGACAAGAGCGGCCTCAAGGACACGGAGAAGTTCTTCCGCCTCCAGTGGTCCACCAAGTCCGCCCCGAAGTGGCAGAACGCCGACGCGGACGACTACATCGACGGCGTGGGCGCCCTGAAGCCCGGCGCACACGCCGATGTGAAGCTGCGCCTCACCCTCGACAAGGCCACCCCGGCCGGCAACGGCGTCGCGTTCTTCGCGGCCGACTTCTTCAACGAGGACGGCAGCTGCGGCGGAGCGCCCGACCTCGACATGTACGAGTTCGACGTCAAGGCGGCCGGCAGCAAGCCCGGCAAGACGGAGGACGTCAAGCCCTCCACGACCCCGAGGCCCGGCAACACCGGCACCACCCCGCAGGGTTCGGCGTCGGGCACCCCCGCGAGCACCGGCACGAACGGCAGCCTCGCCGCCACGGGTTCGTCCTCCGCCACCACGCCGATCGCCCTCGCGGGCGGTGCGGCCGTGCTGCTCGGCGCGGCGGCGGTGTTCGTCGTACGCCGCCGGAAGACGGGCTCGGACGCCTGATCGCGAGAGCCGTAGGAGGATGGTGAAGGGGCGGGGTCCTGCGGTACGGACCCCGCCCCCTCCCCCTGTCAGCGGGAGGCCCGGAACCGGCAGCGGTACTCCGTAGGCGTCGCGTTCAACCGTCGTCGGAACGCCCGTACCAGCGTGTCCACGGTGCCGAACCCGCAGACTGACGCGATGCGTTCGAGGGTGGCGTCGGAGGACTCCAGCTCGTTACGGGCCTTCTCGACCCGTACGGACTCGATGTAGGCGTGCGGAGTCGTCCCGAGCTCGGTCTTGAAGATCCGGGTCAGGTGGCGGTCGCTGACGTGCGCGTACTCCGCGAGGTCCACGACGGTGAGCCGGCGCCCGATGTTGCGCAGGATGTGGTGCCGGAGATCCTCGATGCGCCGCGTCGCCGAGATCTGCTCCAGCGGAACGCTGAACTGGCTCTGCCCGCTCTGCCGCTTCAGGTACATCACGAGCTGCCGGGCGACGCGCAGCGCGACGGCCTCGCCGAGGTCGTCGGCGATCAGGGCGAGCGAGAGATCGAGGCAGGCGCTGATCCCGGCCCCCGTCCACACATCGCCCTCGCGGATGAAGATCGGGTCGGCGTCGACCTCGATCTCCGGGTGCTCGTCGGCCAGTTGCCGCGCGGTCGACCAGTGCGTGGTGGCGCGCTTGCCGTCGAGCAGCCCGGCGGCGGCCAGCAGATGGGCCCCGACGCAGACGGAGGTGGTCCGCCGCGTCCGCGCGGTGAGCGTCTTGACCCGTTCCACCAGCCCGGGATCGACGAGGGCGTGCACGCGCCGATCACTGTCGACCTCCACCGAACCGGGCACGATGAGGGTGTCGATGCTCCGCCCGGCGGCCTCGTCGAAGGTGAGATCCGGCAGGATGCGCACCCCGGCCCCGGTGGTGACGGGCTCCAACGTCTCGGCAGCCAGGACGACTTCGTAACCGGCGGCGTCGTCGGTCTCGCGCCGGGCGAGCGAGAAGACCTCCGGGGGCCCGGTGACGTCGAGCAGGTCGACGCCGTCGAAGAGCACGATGACGACGAGCCGTCGGACGGTATCCATGGTTGCTCTCCTGACTTCGCTCCCCCCGCCCCCATGTCGGTATCTGCATGTTAGACGTCATTGTGGACATGCGGGCCGGCTCCTAGCGTGGAGAACAGCTCGCCGCACGGAACGGGGCGAGCACGTCCCCGATGTACGACGACTCCCGAGGCGGCACACCCATGTCCCGAACCACCCTGCGCGAACTCAACGGCTTCGACGCGACCCCGGCCCCGCTGACCGGCTCGACGCTGATCCTCGTGGACTTCCAGAACACCTACACCCGTGGCGTGATGGAACTCGACGGCTGGCAGCCCTCGTTGGAAGCGGCCGCGGACTTGCTGGCCCGGGCCCGTGAGGCCGGGACGAAGGTGGTCCACGTCATCAACGACGACGGCGAGGGGACCCCGTACGACATCCGGTCCGAGATCGGACAGATCCACCCGGCGGTCGCCCCGGCCGACGGAGAGCCCGTCGTCGTCAAGCAGGCCCCGAACGCCTTCCACGGCACGGACCTCGGCGAGCACGTGCCCGCCGGCCAGGACGTGATCATCGCGGGCTGGATGACGCACATGTGCGTGGCGTTCACCGCGCAGGGCGCGTTCCTGCGGGGCAACCGCCCCACGGTCGTCGCCGACGCCTGCGCGACGAGATCCCTGCCGGTCCTCGGGTCCGTCCTCGACGCCGCCCAGGTGCACCTCGGGGCACTGGCCACCATCGGCGACCTGTACGGGGTGGTCGTCGCGGGGCACAAGTCCCTGAAGTAGCTGGGGCCTTCACCCACTCCGCGCCGCAGGGTGGCCCCCCGAAATCCACGCGCACCCTGCCCGGACCGCGTGATACACCTCCCTGCCATGGACAACCTGGTGACCGAGCGGCTCGTGCTGCGTCCGATGTCCGTGGACGAGGCCGAGCAGACCGTGACGGGCGAGCCGGACGCCGACGTCCGTTGGGAGCAGGGGTACCCCACCGAGGGGGACGTGACGGTGGCCCGGCGCTTCCTGGAGCGCTGCGCGAGCACGGGCGATCCGCAGCCGTTCGGCCCGTACGTGATCCGCCGCCGCTCGGACCACCGGGCGATCGGCGGCATGGGCTTCCACGGCCCGCCGGACGAACACGGCAGCGTCACGATCGGCTACGGCCTCGTCCCGTCCGCCCAGGGCAAGGGGTACGCCTCCGAAGCGCTCCGCGCCCTGCTGCCGTTCGCGCGGGACCAGGGGGTCACCTCGGTGAAGGGCGACGCCGACCACGACAACACGGCGTCCCAGCACGTGATGACAGCGGCCGGGATGCGGCAGATCGGCGAGGACGAACGCGTCAAGTACTACGTGATCTCCTGGAGTCGGTGAGACCCTGGATCCCGTGGCACTACGTTCTTGGCGCGTGCGGCCCCGCGGGAGCTGGAAGCGATCTGCATCCGATCCAGGAGCTCACGGACGGCCCCGATGCGGACCGCCCCCGAACCCGTACCCGGTCAGCAGACTCCGTACGTCCGGCAGCGACGCCACGCACACACGCGCCTGCCTCAGCGCCTCCTCCGTGTGCGTCGTCGTCAGGCCGACGGCGACGCAGCCCGCCGCCACCGCCGCCTGGATGCCCGCCGGCGCGTCCTCCACGACCAGGCACTCCGATGCGGGGACCCCGAGGCGGGACGCGGCCAGGGCGAAGCAGTCCGGGGCGGGCTTCGCGTGGTGTACGTCGCTGCCGTAGACCTGTACGGCGGGGAGAGCCAGGCCCGTCGCGGCGAACCTGGCCTCCACGAAGTCCCGGGCGCCGGAGGTCACGATGGCCCACGGGGTGCCGGACAGCGACTCCAGCAGGTCGGGTGCTCCCTCGACCGGCTGGATGT
Organism: Streptomyces globisporus C-1027; assembly: GCF_000261345.2. Taxonomy (NCBI): domain Bacteria; kingdom Bacillati; phylum Actinomycetota; class Actinomycetes; order Kitasatosporales; family Streptomycetaceae; genus Streptomyces; species Streptomyces globisporus. Next base: position 3,667,840 of record NZ_CP013738.1, read on the forward strand.
CGTCCATCTCCTGGGCCAGCAGGCGCAGCCAGGCGCCCGTAGCTGCCCGGGCACAGGCACCGATCCCGGCCCCGGCGCGGTCCCTGACCCACGTGCCGGACCCGGACCCGGACCCCGCGCCTGTGCCGCCCGTTCCGCCGGTGCCTCCCGTACCCGTACCTCCCGGAACGTCCGCGCAGGAAACTCCCGTACCGCCCCCGCCCCCACCCTTCGTACCGCTCGTACCGCCCCCGACCGCGCCCAAGCCGCCGCGCCCGCCCCTCCCCCAGCCCGGCACCCTCACCCCCGAGCTCGACCGCGCCGCCACCGCGCTCCTCAGCGATCTACGCCGCCACGCACCCCAGTTCACCCTCTCCGAGGGCGACATCCGCCACCTCGCGCCCGCAGTCGCCACCTGGCTCGAACGCGACGCGCACCCCGACACCATCCGCCGTACTCTCACCGACGATCTGCCGCAGCCCCTCCGCCACCCCGTCAAACTGCTCAAGCACCGGCTGACCGCCTTGCTGCCCCCGCCGCTCCCCGGCGCATGCGACCTCGCAGCTCCCGCCCGGCCCCGCATCGTGGTCACGCCCTTCCAGACCTGCGACGACTGCGACCGCGCCTTCCGCTCACCCGACCCCGGCCACTGCCGCGACTGCCGCGAAACCCACGAGCACCGAGGCGAGGACGTACGCGTCGCCGCCTGATCCGCGGACCCGCCCTAGCGCTGCTGCTCCCGCACCCGTCGCCGCATGCGCGCGGCGGGGATCGCGAGGGCCAGCAGGACCGGGACCGCGGCGGCGATACCGACCCAGAGGACGAGGGCGAGGTAGCCGTAGGCCGCGTTCCCCCGTCCTGGTGCGCGTACCCAGGAGGGGCAAGCGAGAAGGGGCGGCCGGCCCGCAGGCCCGCCGCCCCTCCCTCATCCCACAACCTGCTACTGGATGACCGTGATCCGGTCCGTCGCCGGCGGGGCCAGCGGGGCGGTGGCCGTGGAGTGGGCCGCCAGGTAGGCGTTGAACAGGTCCAGGTCGGACGCGCCGACCAGCTTGTTCGTGCCCTGGCCGAGGGCCGGGAAGCCGTCGCCGCCGCCCGCGAGGAACTCGTTCATCGCGACGCGGTAGGTACGCGCCGGGTCGATCGCCTCGCCGTTCAGCTTGATGGTACCGGCGACCACGCGGTCCGCGCCGCTCTTCGTCAGGTCGAGCGTGTAGGTGAGGCCCTTGGAGACCTGGAGGATCTTCGGGCTGGCCTCGTTGGGCCCGCTGACCTGCTGCTGGAGCGCGGTGACCAACTGGGCGCCGGTCAGGTCGACGACGTTCATCATGTTGGTGAACGGCTGCACGGTGAACGCCTCGCCGTAGGTGACGACCCCGTCGCCCTCACTGCCGGACGCCTTGTGCACCAGGTCCGCGCGGATACCGCCCGGGTTCATGAACGCGACTTCCGCGCCGCCCTTGTCGGCCGGGGCGAGGCCTTCGAGCTGGGCGTCGGCGATGACGTTGCCGAGCGGCTTCTCGGGGGCCGTGGAGCCGCGGCCGTTGATGTCGGCGCTGATCCAGCCCTGCGGCTTGTTCGCGATCGGGGCCGCGAGCTTGTTCCAGCGGTCGATGAGGCGGGTCATGTCGGGGGCCTTGGGCTGGTCCCGGGTCACGACGTGGTTCGCGGACTTCACCGACGTACGGACGATGTCGTTCGTGCGGCGGTCGTAGGTCAGCGTGGTGTCCGTGTACAGCTTGCCGAACGACGAGGCCGAGGTGACCATGCGCGGCTTGCCGGACGGGTCCGGGACCGTGCACACGTACGCCTGGTGGGTGTGGCCCGTCACCAGGGCGTCGACCTTCGGCGTGATGCCCTTGGCGATGTCGACGATCGGGCCGGAGATGCCGTCGCCCGCGCCGGGGCTGTCGCAGTCGTAGTTGTACGAGGTGGAGGCCGGGGCCCCGCCCTCGTGGATCAGCGCCACGATCGACTTGACGCCCTTGCGGTCCAGCTCGCGGGCGTACTTGTTGATCGTCTCGACCTCGTCGTGGAACTTCAGGCCCTTGACGCCGTTGGCCGTGACGATGTCCGGGGTGCCCTCCAGGGTCACGCCGATGAAGCCGATCTTGACGCCGTTCTTCTTCCAGACGGTGTACGGCTTCAGCAGGGGCTTACCGGTCTTCTCCTTGGTCACGTTGGCCGCGAGGTAGGGGAAGTCCGCTCCCTTGAACTTCTTGCCCTTCTCGTAACACCCCTCGACCGGGTGGCAGCCGCCGTTCTGGAGGCGGGCCAGCTCGGTGGCGCCCTCGTCGAACTCGTGGTTGCCGACCGCCGTGACGTCCAGGTCGAGACCGTTCAGCGCCTCGATCGTCGGCTCGTCGTGGAAGAGGCCCGACAGCAGCGGACTCGCGCCGACCATGTCACCGCCGGCCGCCGTGACGGAGTACGGGTTGCCCTTGCGCGCGGTGCGCAGCGAGGTCGCCAGGTACTCGACGCCACCGGCCGGGATCGCCTTCACCGTGCCGTCGGGCTGCGTCTCGGAGACGTTGCCCGCCGAACCGGCCGGCGGCTCCAGGTTGCCGTGCAGGTCGTTGAACGACAGCAACTGCACGTCGACGATACGGGGCTTGTGGCCGTGCCCGTGTCCCCCGCCGTGCCCGTGGCCCCGGTCATGGGCCCCGGCCGGCATCGCGGCGACGAGCGCGCCCACGGTGGCCAGACCGGCCGCGGCGGCGAGCACCCGCCGGGAAGCGCGGTTCTTCTGTGGAGTCGCTGACATCGGTCCCCTTGTGTGTCAGTTCAGTGGTGTCAGTACTGCATCCTGCGAGCCGCAGCCTAGAGTCAACGCGCGTAGCGCAACAGGTGTTCGGGGTTACGGACTGGTTGCCATCCGGCCACATGGCTCTTTTGCGTGCCGTGAACCGCCCTCCTCCCGTGCCGCAGACGGTCCGACTCCCTGCCGCGGACGGCCCGACGCCCTGCCGCGGGCGCCCCGGCCGCGCTCCCGCCCCGCCGCGCCGCCACCGGGCGCGCCCTCGCCGTACGCTCGGAGGCATGACGACTGACGCACCCCTCCCCGCTCCCGGACGCGAGATTCAGGCCCTCGACGCACTCGACCCCGCACAGGCCGAGGCCGTCCTCGCCCTGCTCGCCGAGGCGGCCGCGTCCGACGGCCGGCAGGCGGTCTCCGAGCAGGGCAGGCTCCGGATCCGGGGCGGACACCGCGACGGCGTACGGCACTTCCTGCTCACCGTCGACGGCACGCTCGCCGGCTATGCCCAGCTGGAGGACACCGACCCGGTCGAGGCCCCGGCCGCCGAGCTGGTCGTCCACCCCGACCGGCGCGGCAACGGACACGGTCGGGCGCTCGGCGCCGCCCTCCTCGCCGCGACCGGCAAACGGCTGCGGGTCTGGGCGCACGGCGGCACCTCCGCGGCCCGCCACCTCGCCCAGGTCCTCGGCCTCTCCCTCTTCCGCGAACTGCGCCAGCTGCGGCGGAGCCTGATCCCGCTCGACCTCGCCGAGCCGGTCCTGCCCGAGGGCGTCACCGTACGGACCTTCGAGCCGGGGCGGGACGACGCCGCCTGGCTCGCCGTGAACCGCGCCGCCTTTGCGCATCACCCGGAGCAGGGGTCGCTGACCCAGCAGGACCTGGACGACCGCAAGGCCGAGCCCTGGTTCGACCCGAAGGGCTTCTTCCTGGCCGAGCGGGACGGGGAGATCGTCGGCTTCCACTGGACGAAGGTGCACGCCGAGGAGCAGGTCGGCGAGGTGTACGTCGTCGGGGTGCTGCCCGAGGCCCAGGGCGGCGGCCTCGGCAAGGCGCTGACCTCGATCGGCCTGCACCACCTGGCCGCCCAGGCGCTGCCCACCGCGATGCTCTACGTGGACGCGGACAACACGGCGGCCGTGACGGTGTACGAGCGCATCGGCTTCACCACGCACGAGGTGGACCTGATGTACCGCACGGAGTCCTGAACCCTCCGTCAGACACCCCAGGGGCGGCGTCACTTGACGCCGCCCCTTCTTTGCACCACCCTTTCACTACTCAATTAGTGAAAGGGTGGTTCTGCGCATGGCAGCCGAGTCCGCAGCGGTCGAGTTCCGTATCGACCGGCGCAGCGGCGTCGCCACCTACCTCCAGATCGTCCAGCAGACGAAGCAGGCCCTGCGCCTGGGCGTGCTCGAACCGGGCGACCGGCTGCCGACCGCCCGCGAGGTCGTGGAAGCCACCGCGATCAACCCGAACACCGTCCTCAAGGCCTACCGGGAGCTGGAGCGCGAAGGGCTCGTCGAGGCCCGCCGGGGGCTCGGCACCTTCGTCCGCCGGACGCTGGGCGGCGCGCCCGACGCGACCGCCGCCGACGCGCCCCTGCGCACCGAACTCGCCGACTGGGCCCGCCGGGCCCGGGCGGCCGGGCTGGAGAAGGACGACGTCGGCGCGCTCTTCACCGCCGTACTGGACAGCACGTACAGCACGAACGGCACCGATTCCGCGGGCCGTTCACACAAGGGGCACCAGGAACGATGACCGGCGTCGCGATCGAGGCACACGGCCTCGGAAAGACCTACGGGCGCAGAGGCGGCGGCCACCGCGCCCTGCACGACTGCTCGTTCCGGCTGCCCGCCGGACGCGTCTGCGCCCTTGTCGGCCCCAACGGCGCGGGCAAGTCGACCCTGTTGAACCTGGCGGCCGGTCTGGACCGCCCCGACGCCGGATCCCTCGCCGTCCTCGGTTCCACCGAGCCCGCCGCCGTACGCGACCGCATCGCGTTCGTCGCCCAGGACAAGCCGCTGTACCCGCAGCTCACCGTCGCCGACACGCTCTGGGCCGGCGCCGAGCTGAACCCCGGGCGCTGGGACCGCGCCACCGCCGACCGGATCGCCGGAGCGCTGCCGCGCACCGCCCGCGTCCGTACGCTCTCCGGCGGGCAGCGCACCCGGCTCGCGCTGGCCCTCGCGCTCGGCAAGCGGCCCGAACTGATGCTGCTGGACGAGCCGATGGCCGATCTCGATCCTCTCGCCCGGCACGAGCTGATGGGCGTGCTGATGGCGGAGACCGCCGAGCACGGCACCACGATCGTGATGTCCTCGCACATCCTCACCGAGCTGGAGGGCGCCTGCGACTACCTCCTGTTCGTCGACGGCGGACGCGTCCGGCTCGGCGGTGAGGCCGAGGACATCGTCGACGCCCACGCCCTCCTCACCGGCCAGGCCCGCGATCTGGCCCCGCACACCGTCGTCGAATCCCGTACGACGGGGCGTCAGCTCACCGCGCTCGTCAGAAAGGAGGGCCCCGTGGACACCGCCGCCTGGGCCGTCACCCAGCCCTCCCTGGAGGAGCTGCTGCTCGCCCACCTCCGCTCCCCGGAGGCTCCGCCGCTGCTGACGCCGAGCGCTTCGGCGGCCGGGACGCGTGCGGAGGGGGTGTCGGCATGAGCACGCTGACGACGAACGCCCTCACGTTGCGGGGGCCTTCCCGCGTGCTGCTGCGCGTACACCGGAGGACCTTGTGGGGCGCCGGGGCCGTCGCCGCCGCCGCGGTCGTCGGCATGATCGCCGTGGCGCTCCTCGCGGACCGGTTCACCACGGACTTCGCAGGCACCGGATGCGGCCTGGACAGCTCCGTGCAAACCTGCTTCCAGCCGTCGCGCGACTACTCCGACCAGATGCTCGACCTCGGCCGACTGCTGACGTACATGGGGCTGGCCCTCATCGCACTGCCCGCCGTCATCGGCGCGTTCGTCGCGGGCCCGATGGTCGCCCGGGAGTGGGAGAGCAACACCGCCAAGCTCTCCTGGACCCAGTCGTACCCGCCCTCCGCGTGGCTGACCGCGCGGCTCGCTCTGCCCGCCGTGGCGGTCGTCTGCGGGATCACCGTGCTGTCCACCGTCCTCACCTGGTCCAGGCACCGGCTCGGAGGCCCGTACCCGACCTTCTGGTACGAGGTGTCGGTCTTCGGGGCCTCGGGGACGGTACCGGCCGCCAGTGCTCTGCTGGGCCTCTCGATCGGCACCCTCGCCGGCCTGACACTGCGGCGCACGGTTCCCGCGATGGCGGCCGGCCTGTTCGTCTCCGGACTGGTGACCGTCGTCCTGGGCGTGCTGCGCGACAGCTTGTGGCCGGCCGTGAGGGACACCTTCGCTCCGGGTGACGACTACGTCTGGCCGGACCGGGCCGCGATCATCGGGCGGGGCTGGGAGACGGAGGGGGCGACGTGCTGCCTGCCAACATCTGCGCCGACTCCGCCCTCGACCGCGAAGTCTGCCTGTCGGAGAGCGGCGTGACCCACGGCTACCTCGACCACCACCCCGCCTCCCACTACTGGCCCCTCCAACTCGTCGAGACCGGCATCCTCCTCGCCCTCGCCGCCCTCGCCGTGTTCGCCGCCTTCCGGGTCCTGCGCCGCCTGCACAGCTGAGCGCACCCGCCCGGTGCAAGCCGTCGTCCGGGCCCCACGAGGGGTGGGCCCGGACGACGAGCACGTACAGCGGCCCGGCGCCCGCCCCGAGGCAGCGAACACGTACAGCGGCCCGGCGCCCGCCCCGAGGCGACGAACACGTACAGTGACCGCGAGACCCACCCGCAGGCACACCGCTTCCTGTACGTCATGTCGCCGTTACCGGCCATTCAGACGCTCTTGCGACCCTCACGGGATGCAGCCAGCTGTGCCCGCCCCCCGCCGCAACGGGAGAGCCCGTGACCCGGGGTTTCCCGGGCCTTCCGCGATCTTTCCGGGCTCCGACGCGCCTGAGGAGCGTTCCGCGCGGAACAATAGGCCCATGAGCCAGCAGCCCAGCTCCGAGGTCCCCGTCCAGCCCGCCGCCCAGCCGTCGGTCGGCTCGCTCGCCGCGCACCGGCCGCACGCCACCCCGGCGTCCAACGGGGTCAGCTTCTCCACCGCCGCCGACCTGGATCCCGACCTCGACGCCGACGCGGACGCCTACGAGCCCGACCGGGACGGCGACGAGCTGCCCCAGGGGCGTTTCCTGGACCGCGAACGCAGCTGGCTCGCGTTCAACGAACGGGTCCTGGAGCTGGCCGAGGACCCGGCCACGCCCATCCTGGAGCGGGCCAACTTCCTCGCCATCTTCGCCTCGAACCTGGACGAGTTCTTCATGGTCCGGGTGGCCGGCCTCAAGCGCCGCATCGCCACCGGCGTCGCCACCCGCTCCGCCTCCGGCCTCCAGCCCCGCGAGGTCCTGGACCTCATCTGGACCCGCTCGCGCGAGCTCATGGCCCGGCACGCCGCCTGCTTCCAGCAGGACATCGCCCCGGACCTGTCCGACGAGGGCATCCAGCTGATCCGCTGGCCGGACCTGACCGAGAAGGAGCAGGCCCGCCTGTTCACCTTCTTCCGGCAGCGCGTCTTCCCGGTCCTGACCCCGCTGGCCGTCGACCCCGCGCACCCCTTCCCGTACATCTCCGGGCTCTCCCTCAACCTCGCCGTCGTCGTCCGCAACCCGGTCAGCGGCCACCGCCACTTCGCCCGGGTCAAGGTCCCGCCGCTGCTGACCCGCTTCCTGGAGGCCTCGCCCCAGCGGTACGTGCCCATCGAGGACGTCATCGCGGCGCACCTGGAGGAGCTGTTCCCGGGGATGGAGGTGCTGGCGCACCACATGTTCCGGGTCACCAGGAACGAGGACCTGGAGGTCGAGGAGGACGACGCGGAGAACCTGCTCCAGGCGCTGGAGAAGGAGCTCATGCGCCGCCGCTTCGGCCCGCCGGTGCGTCTTGAGGTCGAGGAGTCCATCGACCCGTACGTGCTGGACCTGCTGGTCCGCGAGCTGAAGGTGTCCGACGCGGAGGTCTACCCGCTGCCCGGCCCGCTCGACCTGACCGGGCTGTTCGCGATCGCCTCGCTGGACCGGCCCGAGCTGAAGTACCCGAAGTTCGTCGCGGGCACCCACCGGGACCTGGCCGAGGTGGAGTCCGCCTCGGCGCCCGACATCTTCGCCGCCCTGCGCGAGCGGGACGTGCTGCTCCACCACCCGTACGACTCGTTCTCCACCTCCGTCCAGGCGTTCCTGGAGCAGGCGGCGGGCGACCCGGACGTGCTGGCCATCAAGCAGACGCTGTACCGCACCTCCGGCGACTCCCCGATAGTGGACGCCCTGATCGACGCGGCCGAGTCCGGCAAGCAGGTCCTCGTCCTCGTCGAGATCAAGGCCCGATTCGACGAGCAGGCCAACATCAAGTGGGCCCGCAAGCTGGAGGAGGCGGGCTGCCACGTCGTCTACGGCCTCGTCGGGCTGAAGACCCACTGCAAGCTCTCCCTCGTCGTCCGCCAGGAGGGCGACACCCTGCGCCGCTACTCCCACGTCGGCACGGGCAACTACCACCCCAAGACCGCCCGGCTGTACGAGGACCTCGGCCTGCTCACGGCGGACCCGCAGGTCGGGGCGGACCTCTCCGACCTGTTCAACCGGCTCTCCGGCTACTCCCGCCGCGAGACCTACCGCCGCCTCCTGGTCGCGCCGAAGTCCCTGCGCGACGGGCTGATCGCCCGGATCAACAAGGAGATCGCCCACCACCGGGCCGGCCGCCCCGCCTATGTCCGGTTCAAGGTCAACTCGATGGTCGACGAAGCGATCATCGACGCCTGCTACCGGGCGGCCCAGGCGGGCGTCCCCGTCGACATCTGGGTGCGCGGGATCTGCGCGATCCGCCCCGGGGTCGCCGGGCTCTCCGAGAACATCCGGGTCCGCTCCATACTCGGCCGCTTCCTCGAACACTCCCGGATCTTCGCCTTCGGCAACGGCGGCGAGCCCGAGGTGTGGTTCGGCAGCGCCGACATGATGCACCGCAACCTCGACCGCCGGATCGAAGCCCTGGTCCGGGTCACCGACCCCGCCCACCGCGCCGCACTCAGCCGACTCCTGGAGACCGGTATGGCCGACACCACCTCCTCCTGGCACCTGGGCCCCGACGGGAACTGGACCCGGCATGCCACGGACGCGGACGGCCAGCCGCTGCGGCACGTCCAGGAAATGCTCATCGACGCCCGGAGGCGCAGGCGTGCGACGCCCTGACCAGCAGACGACGACCCGGCCCACGACGGATGCCGCCCCCGGGACCGGCACCGGCGCCGACGCCGACGCCACGGTGGACACGCCGCCGGACGGAGGCACGGGGGCGGGAAGCCTTCCCGACGGAACCACGGGGTCGGGCCACCCCGCCGGACCCGGGCCTTCCGGAACCGGCCCCACGGCACCCCGCACCGCCGAAGGCCACCCCGGGGACCTGACCACGGAGGCCGTCCTCGCGCCCTACCTCCGCGGGCAGGCCGCGGACTTCCTGCGCAGCCTGCGCCTGCACCACGAACACAGCGCCCCCGCCGACGCCGGCGGCCACGACGCCGCGGCCGCCACCCGCGCCCTGCGCCGCGCGGCCCGCCGGATCAGCGGCTCCCTGCACACCTTCCGGGCCGCCCTCGACCCGCACTGGGCCGACCAGCTCCGCGCCGAGCTGGCCTGGCTCTCCGGCGTACTCGCCCGGGAACACGCCTACGCGAACCGGCTCACCCGGCTCGTCGAGGCCCTGCACCAGCTCTCCGGCCCCGCCCTCCCCGCCGCCCGGGGGGCCAGAGCCGCCGGGGAGTCCGCCGCGTCCGACGCCCAGGGCCGCGCCGCCCTCGGGGTCGGGGCCGCGCGCGCCGGGGCGCTGCTGGAACGCCGCCTCACCCTCGCCCGGACCCGGTCGCACTCCGCGGCCCTCCAGGCGCTCGGCTCCTCCCGGTTCCACGGGGTCGCCGACGCCGTCGCGCTCCTGGCCTCCGAAGTACCGCTGGCCCCCGGCACCACGGGCCGGACCACCGAGGCCCTCCTGGAGCCCGCCGAACGCGCCGAGCAACGCCTCCTCGCCGCGGTGGCCGCCCTCCCGCCAGCCGACTCCGAGCCGTACAACGAGGCGCAGGACGCGGCGTGGCACCAGGCCCGCCTGCTGCTGCGGCTCCACCGGTACGCCCACGAGGTCGTGCTCGGCGCCGCAGCCCCGGCCCTCGCCTCCTGCGGGCACGCCCTCGACCTCCACCGGGACGCGGTGGAGGCGGCCACGGCGGCGGCAGCGGCGGCTCGCACCCCCCGGATCGCCCCGGCCACGGCGTACGCGCTGGGCGTGCTCCACGCGGACCAGCGCCACGAGGTGGAGGCGGCGCGGGCGGTGTTCCGCGAGACCTGGCCGTACGCCACGGCCCTGACGGCGCCATGAGCGGCGACCCGCACGGTCCCGGGAACGGGGACCCCCGCGGCCCGGTGATCCGCGCCGCGGGATGCGTGCTGTGGCGCCGCGGCCCGGGCGGCGGCAGCGTGGAGGTGTGCCTGGTGCACCGCCCGAAGTACGGCGACTTCTCCTTCCCGAAGGGCAAGCTCAAGCGCGACGAGGAGCCGCTGGCCGCCGCCGTACGGGAGGTGCTGGAGGAGACCGGGCACCACTGCGCCCCCGGAGCCCGCCTCCCCACCTCCCATTACGTGGTGGACGGCCGCCCCAAGGTCGTCGACTACTGGGCGGCCGAGGCGACCGGCGGCGCGTTCACCGCCAACGACGAGGTGGACCGCATCCTGTGGCTGGCCCCCGACGCCGCCCGCGCCCGGCTCACCCAGCCCCGTGACGTCCGGCAGCTGACCGCGTTCCTGGACGTCCTGCGCGCGTCCTGATCAGCACTCCGGACCGGCCCCGCACCCGCCTGCCCGACACGGTTCACCTGCCGTTCACTCTCCCCCGTCGACGGCTTCACCTGTTCTGCCTAATTTCGGACGTACAAGGTGCGCGGCGGCAAGCCACAGCACCCCTCCTCATCGCACGCCGTCGTAGAACGAGACGACCACGGCGGCTCCTGGAAGGAACACCCGAAAGTGAAGCTTCAGCGCAAGAACCGGCTTCGTGCCACCGCGCTCGGTGCCCTCGCCGTCTCCGGCGCCCTGGTCCTCACGGCGTGCGGTTCGGATGACAACACGGGCGGCGCGTCCGGCACCGGCGAGAAGACGACCGCCGCGTCGAACGTCGACTGCGGCAAGGCCAAGGGCCAGCTGCGCGCTTCGGGCTCCAGCGCGCAGAAGAACGCGATGGACCTCTGGGTCAAGAACTACATGGCCGCCTGTTCCGGTGTGGAGATCAACTACAACTCGTCCTCCTCCGGCGAGGGCATCGTCGCCTTCAACCAGGGCACCGTGGGCTTCGCGGGCTCCGACTCGGCGCTGAAGCCCGAGGAGGTCGCCGACTCCAAGAAGATGTGCAAGACCGGCCAGGGCATCAACCTGCCGATGGTCGGCGGCCCGGTCGCGATCGGCTTCAAGCTGGAGGGTGTCGACAAGCTCACGCTGGACGCCCCGACCCTCGCGAAGATCTTCGACAGCAAGATCAAGAAGTGGAACGACCCGGCGATCGCCAAGCTGAACGACGGCGTCGACCTGCCGGACAAGGCGATCCAGGCCTTCCACCGCTCGGAGGACTCCGGCACCACGCAGAACCTCGGCAAGTACCTCGGCGCCGCGGCTCCGGACGACTGGAAGTACGAGGCCGAGAAGAAGTGGCCGGCCCCCGGTGGCCAGGCCGCGTCCGGCTCCTCCGGCGTCGCCGCCCAGGTGAAGCAGGTCGACGGCGCGATCGGCTACTTCGAGCTCTCCTACGCCAAGTCCCAGTCCATCCCGACCGTGGACATCAACACCGGTGGCGCCGCCCCGGTCCAGGCCACCTCGGAGAACGCCTCCAAGGCCATCGCCGCCGCCAAGATCAAGGGCACCGGCAAGGACCTGGCGCTCGACCTCGACTACACCACCAAGGCCGAGGGCGCCTACCCGCTGGTCCTGGTGACGTACGAGGTCGTCTGCGACAGCGGCAACAAGCCCGAGACGCTCGACACCGTCAAGTCCTTCCTCTCCTACGCCGCCTCCGACGACGGCCAGAAGATCCTGACCGACGCGGGCTACGCCCCGATCCCGGCCGAGATCAACGCCAAGGTCCGCGAGACCATCGGCTCCCTCTCGTAACACCCCGGGGCGGCCGGGTCCCCACCAGGACCCGGCCGCCCCGGCCCATCCGGTGCACCGCCGCCAGGGGAGCCACGGCTCCCCCACACAGACCGGAAAGACCATGGCTTCCACCACACCCATAGACATGCCACCGGCCCCGCCGGCCCCGCCCGAACGGGCCGGGCGCCCCAAGTCCACGGGGCAGCTGGGCGACAAGATCTTCCTGGGCCTCTCCCGCGGCTCGGGCATCCTGCTGCTCGTGATCATGGCGTCGATCGCCGTGTTCCTCACCTACCGCTCGGTGCTCGCCATCTCGAAGGACGAGGGCAACTTCCTCACCACCTTCGACTGGAACCCGGCCGGGGACCCCCCGGTCTTCGGCATCGCGGTCCTGCTCTTCGGCACGGTCGTCAGCTCGATCATCGCGATGGTCATCGCGGTTCCGATCGCTGTCGGCATCGCCCTGTTCATCTCGCACTACGCGCCGCGCAAGCTGGCCGCCCCGATCGCGTACGTGGTCGACCTGCTGGCCGCCGTGCCCAGCATCGTCTACGGCATCTGGGGCGCCCTCGTCCTCGTGCCGTACCTGGAGGGCCTCAACCTCTGGCTCGACCAGTTCTTCGGCTGGACGTACATCTTCGAGAAGACCGAGGTCGGCGTCGCCCGCTCGCTCTTCACCGTCGGCATCCTGCTCGCGATCATGATCCTGCCGATCGTGACCAGCGTCAGCCGCGAGGTCTTCCTCCAGGTCCCGAAGATGAACGAGGAGGCCGCGCTCGCGCTCGGCGCCACCCGCTGGGAGGTCATCCGCCTCTCCGTGCTGCCCTTCGGCCGCTCCGGCATCATCTCCGCCTCGATGCTGGGCCTCGGCCGCGCGCTCGGCGAGACGATGGCCGTCGCCACGGTCCTCTCCCCGAACTTCCTCATCTCGCTGCACCTGCTCAACCCGGGCGGCGGCACGTTCGCCCAGAACATCGCGGCCAAGTTCGGCGAGGCCGACGCGTTCGGGCGGGACGCCCTGATCGCCTCCGGTCTCGTCCTCTTCGTCCTCACCCTGCTGGTCAACGGCGCGGCCCGGCTCATCATCGCCCGCCGCAAGGAGTACTCGGGGGCCAACGCATGAGCCACGCACCCACCGGCGTCATGGAACGCCCGTCGCCCGCCTCGCCCTCCCCGAAGAGCAGCCTCGGCAGCCGCTCCCTGCCCCGCCTCGCGCCGCTCGGCTTCGCCGTCGTCTCGATCGCGCTCGGCGTCGGCCTCTCGCTGGCCGCCGGCTGGGAGAGCCGCATCCAGTGGGGCATGATCTCGGCCCTGTTCTTCCTGGCCATCTCCTACGTCGCCACGACGGTCGTGGAGAACCAGCGCCAGGCCAAGGACCGCCTCGCCACCAGCGTGATGTGGGTCTGCTTCCTGATCGCCGTCGTCCCGCTCGCCTCGCTGCTCTGGACGACGATCGTCCGCGGCGCCGAGCGCCTCGACGGCTACTTCCTCACCCACTCGATGGCCGGTGTGCTCGGCTCCGAGGCCAGCGGCGGCGTCTACCACGCGCTGATCGGCACCCTGGAGCAGGTCGGTATCGCCACGGTGATCTCCGCCCCGCTCGGCCTGCTGACCGCCGTCTACCTCGTCGAGTACGGCAAGGGCTCGCTGGCCCGGGCCGTCACCTTCTTCGTCGACGTGATGACGGGCATCCCGTCCATCGTGGCCGGTCTCTTCATCCTGTCGATCATGCTGATCGCCAACCTGGAGCCCTCCGGCCTGATGGGCGCGCTCGCCCTGACGATCCTGATGATCCCCGTCGTGGTCCGCTCCACCGAGGAGATGCTCAAGCTCGTCCCCAACGAGCTGCGCGAGGCCTCCCTCGCCCTCGGCATCCCGAAGTGGCGCACCATCCTCAAGGTGGTCCTGCCGACCGCGATCGGCGGCATCACCACGGGCGTCATGCTCGCCATCGCCCGTATCGCCGGTGAGACGGCCCCGATCATCCTGCTGGTCTTCGGCAGCCAGCTGATCAACACGAACCCCTTCGAAGGCGCCCAGTCCTCGCTGCCGTTCTACATCTACGAGCAGTACAAGATCGGCGAGGCCGCGTCCTACGACCGCGCCTGGGCGGCGGCCCTGGTGCTGATCGCCTTCGTCATGATCCTCAACCTCGTGGCCCGCGGCATCGCCCGCTGGAAGGCCCCGAAGACCGGTCGCTGACGCGGCCATCAGCGACCTCCCGAAAGAAGCAGTGATTCCCATGGCCAAGCGCATCGACATCAGCGGCCTCACCGCCTACTACGGCAGCCACAAGGCCATCGAGGACATCTCGATGACCGTGGAGCCCCGCTCCGTGACGGCCTTCATCGGCCCGTCCGGCTGCGGCAAGTCCACCTTCCTGCGCACCCTGAACCGGATGCACGAGGTCACCCCCGGCGGCCGCGTCGAGGGCAAGGTGCTGCTGGACGACGAGAACCTGTACGCCTCCAACGTCGACCCGGTCACCGTGCGCCGCACGGTCGGCATGGTCTTCCAGCGCCCCAACCCCTTCCCCACCATGTCGATCTTCGACAACGTGGCGGCGGGCCTCCGGCTGAACGGCAGCTACCGCAAGAGCGAGCTGAACGACATCGTCGAGAAGTCCCTGCGCGGCGCGAACCTCTGGAACGAGGTCAAGGACCGCCTGAACAAGCCCGGCTCCGGCCTCTCCGGCGGCCAGCAGCAGCGCCTGTGCATCGCCCGCGCCATCGCGGTCGAGCCGCAGGTCCTGCTGATGGACGAGCCGTGCTCGGCGCTCGACCCGATCTCGACCCTCGCCATCGAGGACCTGATCGGCGAGCTGAAGGAGCGCTTCACGATCGTCATCGTGACGCACAACATGCAGCAGGCGGCCCGCGTCTCGGACCGCACCGCGTTCTTCAACCTCGCGGCGGTCGGCAAGCCCGGCAAGCTCATCGAGATCGACGAGACGGAGCGGATCTTCTCCAACCCGTCGGTCCAGGCCACGGAGGACTACATCTCCGGCCGCTTCGGCTGAGCCGTACGCCGTCTCCCCCATACGGCCTTGCGGTGCTGCATGGCGGTGCCACCACAAGGCGAAAGGGTCCGCCCCCGTACTCGTACGAGTACGGGGGCGGACCCACACGTGTCACCGTCCCGAGCCGTTCAGCCGAAGAGCAGCAGGACCGCCCCGTAGCTCAGCGCGGCGACCAGGGCCGCGGCGGGCATGGTGATGAACCAGCCCAGGATGATGTTCTTCGCGACACCCCAGCGCACGGCGTTCACACGCTTGGTGGCGCCGACGCCCATGATCGCGGAGGTGATGACGTGGGTGGTCGAGATCGGCGCGTGGAACAGGAACGCCGAACCGAACATGATCGAGGCGCCGGTGGTCTCCGCCGCGAAACCCTGCGGCGGGTCCAGCTCGATGATCTTGCGCCCGAGGGTCCGCATGATGCGCCAGCCACCCGCGTACGTACCCAGCGAGAGCATCACCGCACAGGCGACCTTGACCCAGACCGGGATCTCGTCGTTCGGGCCCTCGACGTCGGCGATGACCAGGGCCATCACCACGATGCCCATGGTCTTCTGCGCGTCCTGGAGGCCGTGGCCGAGCGCCATGCCCGCCGCCGAGACCGTCTGCGCGATCCGGAAGCCGCGCTTGGCCTTGTGCGGGTTGGCGTTCCGGAACATCCACATGATGCCGACCATCACCAGATAGCCGACGACCAGACCGATGACCGGGGAGAGGAACATCGGGATGACGATCTTCTCCAGGACGCCGGTCCAGATGACGTCCGTCCCGCCGGCCAGCGCCGCCCCGACCATGCCGCCGAACAGGGCGTGCGAGGACGAGGAGGGGAGGCCGTAGTACCAGGTGATCAGGTTCCAGATGATCGCGCCGACCAGCGCCGCGAACAGGATCCCCATCCCCTTCTGCCCCACGGGCGTGGCGATGAGGCCCTCGCTGACGGTCTTGGCGACCCCCTGGCCCAGGAAGGCGCCGGCCAGGTTCATCACCGCCGCCATCGCCAGAGCCGCACGCGGGGTCAGCGCCCGGGTGGAGACCGAGGTGGCGATGGCGTTCGCGGAGTCGTGGAAGCCGTTCGTATACGTGAAGCCGAGCGCGACGCCGATGGTCACGATCAGCGCAAAGGTGTCCACGAGGTTCAGGACTCCTTGACCGCGATGGTCTCCACGGTGTTCGCGACGTGCTCGAACGCGTCAGCCGCCTCTTCCAGCACATCCACGATCTGCTTGAGCTTCAGCACCTCCATGGCGTCGTACTTGCCGTTGAAGAGGTGGGCCAGCAGCTTGCGGTGGATCTGGTCGGCCTGGTTCTCCAGACGGTTGACCTCGATCCAGTACTCGGTGAGGTTGTCCATGGTCCGCAGCCCCGGCATGGCCTCGGCGGTCAGTTCCGCCGCCCGGGCCAGCACCTCGATCTGCTGCTCGACGCCCTTGGGGAGCTCCTGGACCTGGTAGAGGACGACCAGGTCGACGGCCTCCTCCATGAAGTCCATGATGTCGTCGAGCGAGGACGCCAGGTTGTAGATGTCCTCGCGGTCGAACGGCGTGATGAAGGAGGAGTTCAGCTGGTGGAAGATCGCGTGGGTCGCATCGTCCCCCGCGTGCTCCGCTGCCCGCATACGCTCCGCGATCTCGACTCGGGAGGCAGAATCCGCCCCGAGCAGTTCCATCAGGAGTTTCGAGCCCGTGACAATGTTGTCCGCGGAGGCGGAGAACATGTCGTAGAAGCTCGTCTCCCTGGGGGTCAGACGAAAGCGCACGTGGGGTCCTCGGGATGCTTTGGATTCGGTCAGGCTGATGCTAGGCGCATCATCCGGCCACGGCTAACCGGCGTTCTTCAGTGTCGCCCATCGAACAGGGCGATCGACACGGACCCCCGGTCACGTTTCGGCAGGATTCGTTACGATATACCCGGCAGGGGTATATCAGGACAACGGGAGGACGCAGATGACCACGACCGGAACCGGGGCCGGGGCCGGAATCACGGGGGCGGAAGCGGCGGCGGATGTGACCGCTCCGGACCCGGCGGCGACCGCACCTGTGGACATCGTCACGGACCACGACCGCGGCATCCACGGCTACCACCACCAGAAGGACGAGCACCTCAAACGCCTGCGCCGGATCGAGGGCCAGATCCGCGGCCTGCAGCGCATGGTCGACGAGGACGTCTACTGCATCGACATACTCACCCAGGTGTCGGCGTCCACGAAGGCCCTGCAGTCCTTCGCCCTCCAGCTGCTGGAGGAGCACCTGCGCCACTGCGTCGCCGACGCGGCCGTCAAGGGCGGCGAGGAGATCGACGCGAAGGTCGAGGAGGCCACGAAGGCGATCGCCCGGCTGCTCCGCACGTGATGCGCGGCCGCGCGGGCGTCACCCCCGGCGGGCGGCCTGCCGGGGGACCGTCGCCCAGGACCCGGCACCCCGGACGTCGAGGACCTCGTCGATACGGTCGGGACTGAGGCGTTCCTCGTCCACGGCCGACGCGGCGATCATCAGCTCGCCGCACAGCTCGATCTCGGCGAGAGCCACACAGTCCTGAGCGTTCGGAGCGCTGAGCGTCACCACGTGCGTCACCTCTCTCTGCCGTCCTCCCGGCCGTCACCGGCCTCTGGCAACACCGACATCCCAGCCTAGGGAGCGCGATACCTGCCGCGCATGGCACGGACGGACCATTTTGAGCCCCCTCCCAACCGGCCACCCCCCCCCCGGCCCGTCCCGGTACCCGCGCCTCACCCACCCCGTCCGACTCCCGCTCCCCCGCTCAGCCCTGCCGGATCTCACCGGTGTAGATGGCGTCCTCGTCCGGCAGGGTCACCGTGACCGGCAGCCCGAACCCGTACAGCAGCAGCGTCGAGACCACCGACACCTCCGGGCCGCGGGCGTCGGAGGAGAAGGTGAAGCGGTGCCGGACCTTCCGCAGCCGGCCGTCCTCGTCGAGGTAGGCGTCGAAGGGCACGGCGTCCTTGCTGAACCCTTTCGCTGCCGCGCTCAGCGCCCCGCGCGACTGCGGCGAGGCGGCCCGGGCCGCCCGGCCCAGGTCGGCGACGCCCCGGTAGTGGTGCACGGTCACCCCGGCCAGCTCGGTCTTCCCCGCGTACGTCACATCGGCCGCGCCGCGCAGCAGCTCGGCCGCCGCCATCGGGTCGGTGACCCCGCCGGTGACGAGGTTGCCGTCCTTCAGCCCGGTCGTGTCGATCCTGACCCACTTGTCGTCGGGCACCCCGGCGCCGCGGTTCTTCATGTACAGCGCCCCGGGGGCCAGCAGCTCGGTGATCGGCCGGTGGCCCTCCGCCCCCGCGGCGTCCTTGCCCGCCGGATCCTTGGGCAGCACCACCCGGAGCCGCCCCATCTGCTTGCGGAAGTCGTAGGCGCCCTGCCCCCGGATCGTCACCCGTGTGCCGCCTGCCGCCGTCTCCATCGACGTACGGGTCTCCGCACCGCCCGCCTCGACGAGGACGCCCGCCGCCTGCCCGAGCAGATCGAGCGGCCGGTCGGCGGCCACGGAACGCTGACCTGATCCGTCGGCCGCGCCGCCACCCCCCTCCACGCCGAGGCACCCGGCGGTGACCGCGATCACCCCGGCCGCGGCGAGGGCACGGACAGCACGGGCCCCGCCTCTGTCCCTGTACTGCTGCACCACCATCGCCTGCCAACCCCCAACGACTGCCGCCCGGCCGAGCCCTGACCCGCTCCGCATAACGAGTGCCGCCGTCCCCCGTCACGCCACGGGGGCGCTGCGGCCAGTACCGTGGACGGGTGCATGAGGATTCCCCCGCCGCGGAGCACACCACCGCCGCGCCGCGCACCCCCGCCCGGACCACCCCCGCCCTCACGGAATCGCTGCCGGAACCGCTGTCCGCATCCCTGCCGGAGGCTCCCCCTCCGGGCCCGCCCGCCGGGCACAGCGCCACGACGATCGAACGGGGCTCGTTCTGCCTGGCCCGCTGCAGCTGCGGCTGGTCGGGCCCGGCGCGCAGATCCCGGGACCGGGCCCGCACCGACGCCACCGAACACCTCGCCGCCCCCTGATCCACCGCACGGCTGCGGGGTCACCCGGCCTCGGCCCCGTACAGCACGAACCCCCAGGCGCAAGGAGCACCTGGGGGTTCGTGGCCATCATTCGTGGCAAACAGGAGTCAGGAACCAGGGACAGACCCGGGGCCGTCAGGCGGCCGGGCGCCGGTCCTCGACGAGAAGCCGGGCCGACCGTCAGGCGGCCAGGTCCTTCTCCCCCGGATCGCCCCGCCGCGAACCGGGCCGCGGCTCGGGGATGCCGACCGCCTCGCCGCGCTCGTCCGCGTACGCGACGGCCGCGCTCTTCGACCGGACGAACCAGCCGACGCGCGGCGAGCGGGCGACCGCCGCCATCAGCGGGGTCAGCAGCGCCATGGCGAGCGGGGCCAGCAGCAGGGTGACGGCCGTACCGAGGGCGAAGCCGCCGATCACGTCGGTCGGGTAGTGGACGCCCATGTAGATCCGGCTGAACCCGGCGAAGAGCGCGAGGCCGATCGCGTAGAGGCCGAACTTCCGGTTCGCCACGAAGATGCCGACGGCGATGCCCATGGCCAGGGTGGAGTGGTCACTGACGAACGAGAAGTCCGTCTTGCCGTGGATCAGGACCTCAAGACCCTCGTGGTCGTTGAAGGGACGCGGCCGTTCGACGAAGCCGCGGATGGGGACGTTGATGAGGATCGCGATGGCGGCGGCGAGCGGCGCCCAGACGATGGCGGCGGCAGCAGTCACGGCGTCCTCGGCCGTCCCGCGCCCCCGCATGCTCCACCAGCACCACAGGCCCACCAGAACGAGGCCGACCATGATCCCGTACTCGCCGACGTACTCCATGACCCGGTCGAACCAGGTGGGAGCGGCCTTCGCGAGGCCGTTGATGTCGTAGAGCAGACTGACGTCCGGGTTCGACCCGTCGAGTTCGAGTCCAGCCATCTGCTGCGGCCCCTTGCCTTGTCTGCTTCTCTGCCGCGACGCGCGTCCTTGCGCGCCGCCCTGGTCGAACCCCCGTATCCGGTGCGATCCGTTGCCGCACTGCACCGCACAGCTTCACTGCGACGCATGGTCAGTGCGTATGGCGCTCCGTTCCCTGTCCAGGGAACGGCCCCGACGTCGCCTGCGTTCCGTTCTCCACCGAATGATCACTATGACGTTATCGAAGAGTGACTCGTCGTCGCAGCTCAGGGCCCAGGCTTCACGGAGAGTTCCCGCCAGGGCCGACTGCCCGTCAGCACCCTTCGCCACTCCCGGAGCCCGTCGAGACGTACGTCACCCCGTGGGCAGATCGGTCGGAAGGGCGGCGGCACCGTCCTTGGTGACCCGGGTCGCACCGAAGTAGTCCGGCGTATCGATCTTGTCGAACCGAATGACCGCCCCGGTGAACGGCGCATTGATCATATAGCCGCCCCCGACGTACAACCCGACGTGCCGGATGGCCCGCGAATTGGTGAGGTCGTCGGAGAAGAACACCAGATCCCCCGGGAGCAGCTCGTCCCGCGAGGGATGCGGCCCCGCGTTGTACTGGTCGTTGGCAACGCGCGGCAGCTCGATCCCGACCGTCCGGTACGCGGCCTGGGTCAGCCCGGAACAGTCGAACCGCCCCTGCTGCTCGGGCGTACCGTTGCCGCCCCACAGGTAGGGCGTGCCGAGCTTCTTCTGGGCGAAGTAGATGGCCCCGGCGGCCTGCCGGGAGGGCGCGACCCGCCCGACGGGCCGGGCGAAGCTCTTCTCCAGAGAACGGATGATCTTGACGTAGTTCTGCGTCTCTTTATAAGGAGGCACGCCGCCGTACTTGATCACCGCGTAGGCGCCGGCGTTGTACGCGGCGAGCATGTTGCTCGTCGGGTCGCCCGGCACCTTCTTCACATACCCGGCGATCTCGCAGTCGTACGAAGCGGCCGAGGGGATCGCGTCGGCCGGGTCCCACACGTCCCGCTTGCCGTCGCCGTTGCCGTCGATCCCGTGCGTGGCCCAGGTGCCGGGGATGAACTGGGCGATGCCCTGCGCGGCGGCAGGGCTCTGCGCCCTCGGGTTCCAGCCGCTCTCCTGGTACAACTGCGCAGCCAGCAGCGCCGGGTTGATGGCGGGACAGAGGTTGCCCCACTTCTGCACCAGCGGCTGGAAGCGCGCGGGCACCGCCCCCTTGGCCAACGCGACGGCGCCGCCGCCCCCCGACCCGGCGAGCCCGGCGGCGGCGGAGTACGTACCGACGACGAGCAGCGCCAGGAAGCACATGACCATGCCGACGCCGATGCCACCGAACACCCAGAATTTCCGCACCCCTCAACCATCCCCCATCAAGGCGCGCTTCAGAGGTGTTTTCGACGGTGTGTACGAGTCATCCGCGGCACACCACCGGCGCACCCGAAGCACACGGGGGCGCCGACGGCTCACGAGCACCAGAGCTGACGCCGTCTCATCACCCTTCGCCCGACCAGAAGTCGGACCGCACATTGGGCCGGGGCAACGGATAGACGTCCTTATAGGCAGGCCCGTTGGGCTCGGTGGTGGGATCGGCGACCTCCGACTCCTTCACACAGGGGCTGTCGGCTTCCAGAAAGGCCTGCCCCTTCCCCCGGAAGGAGACGCTGACACCGAATCCGCTCCGGGTGACCGCGTAGACCGCGGGGAACTTCTCGTCCTTGTTGACCGCCTTGATCCGGTAGTCGTTCTTCCGCCAGAAGTTCTCCGCCCGGTCGAGGAAGGTCTGCCGACGCTCGGGGGAGACGATGGTCATGACGGTACGCCGACGGGTCACCCCGCAGGCCCGGGTGGTGGTGGGCCCATGGGCCCACTGCACATCAGGATCGATACCCGCGAGGACGGCATCGAGCATGGCGTCGGACTGCTCGGCGGCTTCCTGCATGTCCATCGTCGCCTCGCTCTCCTTCCCCGCGCTCGTGGCCTTCTCCCCCCGCGAGCCGCTCTCACTCCCGCACCCGGCCAGCGGAACCCCGAGGGCCAGGACCAGGACCACCGCGACGGGGGGCAGGGCCCGCTTCGCTCGCCTCACTTCGGTTCCTCCATCTTGAGCCGGTCGGCGTTGCCCGACACGATCAGGGCGATGCTGTCCGCGGACACGGCGTCGCGTTCCGGGCTGAAGTAGTTCGAGTGCGAGTCCAGACTGATGCCGCTCCCGCTGACGAGGGGCGGCCCGTCGGCCACCGGGAAGCGCCGGGCCCCGAACGCCTTGCTCGCGGGATCCTTCCCGAACCAGAGGTCGTCGTCACCCGGATCCGCGAGATCGCCGGCGACGTACGCCCCGCCGGGCCCGCCCAGGGCCAGCCCGAGCCCGCCCACCACGACCTGGGTCTTCGAGGGCAGTTTCGTCACGGGGTCGTTGGCGGCGGCCCCCACGAAGACGTGCTCGCTGCCGACGCCGAGGTCCACGGCGTGGTCGACGCCGACCCCCGGGCTGCCGACGAGGATGATGTCGTCGACCCCGGGAATCCCCCCGGGCCGGGCGGCGGCCGCACCCACGGTCCGGGACCCGTAGGAGTGCCCGATGGCGGTCAGATGCGGGTCCTTGTTCTGGTTGGTGACGGAGATCCCGCCCATGAAGTCGCGGTAGGCCGCCCCGCCCTTCTCGGCCCGCCCGGTGCCCATGACGGCGAAGTAGCCCGCCACCCCGTCCTTGTCCGGCAGCTGCGGGGCGTCGTACCCGAGCCAGACGATGGACGCCGTCGACTCGTCGTACCCCTGCGCCCCGATCGCGGTGTCGCGGGCCCGCCCGAGGTCGTTCTTGGCGAACTCCTCGTCGAGGGAGGTGTTGAGCCCCGGCACATAAGCGGACACATGCTGCGAGGCATCAGGATTCCCGAACGACACGATCGCCCGCCCGTTCCCCTCGTCCCCGATCCCGATGAGATACATGGGCGGCTTCCCGTTCTCGTTCAGCTGCCGTTCGATCTCGCGCAGCCCGGCCAGCTGGTCGCGGGCCTTGTCGGTGTCGACGCCCTCCAGCTTGTCGATGAGCGCCGGAAGATTACGGCGGTTGGCGGCGTCGCGCGCGAGGAGCGGAATGCCGTCGAGGTTGCCGATCCGCTCCGGGACGAGCTCGATGTACCGCTCCCGCTCCTCCGGCGAGAGCCCGTCCCACCAGGTCTTGCGCTGGGCGGGCGTGGCGTTCTGCGGGATCCGCTCACCGAGGTGCGCCCGCTCGGCGTCCCGCACCTCGGCGTCGACCCGCGCCCCGGACCCGGGTATCGCCAGCCCGGCACCGGCCCCGCCGACGGCCTTGTTCCAGTCCCAGGCCGCGCCGATGTAGTCGCCCCGTGCCCACTTCTGCTCCGCGCCGCGGGTGTCGCGCCCCCACTGATCGACGATGCGCTGCCCGATCTCCCCGGGCCGCAGAACGGCACCGACGACCCCTCGGACGTCACCCCCGACCCCGTCCCCGACAAACCCCCCGATGAACCCGCCGCCGTGGGGACCTGGGGGTCTACCCGCGTCGACCGGTGCGATGAAGTCGCTCTGGGGGAAGGGGGTGGTGCCTTGGGGGGTGTTGGGGGCTCCGGTGGTGGCGGTGTCATCGGGGCGGCCGGTGGTGGCGGTGTCATCGGGGCGGCCGGTGTCATCGGGGCGGCCGGTGTCGCCGGGCTGGCTGGTGCTGCCGGTGCCGTTCTCGCCCCTGGTACCGGTGCTGCCGGTACCACCGGTAAGGCTGGACTCACCCTCCCCACCCCCTCCGTCGGCACCAGCGCCCGGGGTGTCATGGCCCCCGCTGCCGCCACCGTCGGCGCCCCCGCCGCTGCTCCCGCCCGTGCCTCCACCGTCGCCTCCACCGCCGGCCACGACGTCGCGTCCCGGCGCCGGGCACGAGCTGCCGGTCAGTTCACAGATCGCGCTGCGGATCTCCGCGGTGAGCTGCTGCCCGGTCCCCGTGGCCATGAGCCCGCCGACGAGAGCGACGACGACCAGGACGAGGCCGAGGTACTCCAGCGCGGTCTGCCCACCGTCGCGGCGGAGCCTCATCATCCGGGCGAAGCTGAAGAGCCGTTGCTCGGCCCGTTGCTCCAGGCCGCTGCGGAACCACCGACGGCTCTCCGGCCGGCACAGCAGGACGATGACGACCACCGGTACGGCCAACCGCGCGACGCCTTGCCCCTCGGCCCCGCCGCCCAACTCGGCGAGGCCGCCGAGGACGATCCAGGCCAGCACGGCGAGGAGCCCGTACCAGACGCGAACCCCGCCATGCCGGACGTACAGCGACAGCACGAAGACGGCGACCCCGGGTAACGACGCGTAGAGCAGCAGCCCGAGGAGGTACCCGTCGACCGCGTCCACGGAAGAGGCGGTCGACAGGGCCCGGATCGCGCCCACCAGCGTGGCCACGAAGAGAACGTGAAGCAGGATCAGGGCCGCCTGCAACGGCCGTGGCATCAACCGCCCACCCGAACCCGATACGGCAGCGCTTACATCGACGCCAACAGGGACCGCGCTTCTTCGTATGCCGGACAAGAGCAGTCCCCTACCTCGTGAGTGGGCGGAACGGGCGACAGGTCAGTCACTCCGCGTATGCGACCACACGGGCGGGGGGCACGACATGGGCCCCAGGACCCAATACAGGGCTCAAAGCCGTTGCGCGTCAGTCGAGTTGGGCCACCATGGTCCGATCACGGCCCGGTTGCCGACCAGAAGTCGGAGTGGATGTTGGGGCGGGGGATGAACTCCAGACCCTCGTACAGGGGCGCGGTCGCCTGGCTGGCGGAGTCCAGCACTTCCGACTTCTGAGCACAGGGCGTATCCACCTGGAAGAATGCCTGCCTTCGCCACCAATGCTCAGACTCATTCGGTACCCGTCGTTGGTGCGCGCATAGATGGCGGGAAACTCGGCACTATTGTTCACCGCGGTCATCTGGTATCCACTTTTGCGCCAGAACCTATCGACCACCCCTAGAAAACTCCCCCTCCGCTCTGCTGAGATCCTGGTCATGATGACGCGCCTCCGCGTCACCTCGCACATCCCTGTTGAAGTGAAACCGTGCGTCCAACGCACCTCCGGGCGAATTCCCCGAAGAACCGCATCAAGAATCGCATCCGAGCGCATCGCAGCCTCCTGCATGTCCAATCGACTCTCCTCGTTCTTGGTACACCCCATCGACACAATTCCAGCAGTGAGGGCCAGCGCCAGTACTCGCAAGTGCAGCTTCACCGCGGCTGCTCCGGTTTAACTTCCTCTCCGCGCCCGGCAGCAATCAGTGCAATACTCCTGGAAGAAGTGGAGTCCAACTCTGGATCGAAGTACTGCGAATGCGCGTCGGAAGTAACACGCCCGAGGCCAATCAACGGAGGCCCGTCATCCGCACCGAAGCGCCGCCCGCCGAACTCTTCGCTAGCCGGATCCGTGCCGAACCACAGGTCGGCATCACCTCCGTTCGCCAGGTCCACCAGAGAACCAACCGGCCCTAGAGCTCGCCCCATTCCCGAAATCACCGCGTGCTCACTCGCTGGAAGTTTGGTCACCACGTCGTTCTTTGCTGCCCCCACGTACACATGGTCCCTTCCCACCCCCAGGTCCTCGGCCCGATCCACACCCACGCCAGGACTGCCGACCAGGACGATATCCGTCACACCGGGGATTCCACCCTCCTGTTGCGTCGCAGCGCCGACCGTTCGTGACCCGTAGGAATGACCGATAGCCGTCAGGTTCGGATCAGCGTGATCATTCGACGCCACCAACCCGGCCATGAACCCGTTGAATGCGCGACCACCAGCCTCGGCCCTCCCTGTACCTGCAACGGCCAGACTGCTCCAGCCGTCCGGACTCTGCGGTGCGTCATATCCCAGCCAAGTAATCACGGCACTCGACTGATCAATATCCCGCGCAGCGGCAGCAGTGTCCCGCGCCCGCTTCAAATCCCCCTCCGCAAACTCCTTGTCCAACGACGTATTCAACCCCGGCACATAAGCCGCCACATTCCGCGCAGTATCCGGATTCCCGTACGACACGATCGCCCGACCATTCCCCTGATCCCCGATCCCGAGCAGATACATCGGCGGCTCCCCCACCTTCGGTCCCGCCCGCAGCTGCCGGTCGATCTCCCGCAGCGCCGCAAGCTTGGTCGCCGAATCGTCGTCGTCCCGACCCTCCAGCTTTCCCATCAGCAGCTGCAGGTTGTCCCGGTTCGCCGCGTCCCGCACCAGGGCCGGAATCCCGTCCAGGTCGCCGATCCGGTCCGGGTACACCGCGAGGTACTCCTCGCGCTGTTCGTCCGTCAGGCCGGCCCACCACGCCTTCCGCTCCGCCGGACTCGCATCGTGCGGGATCGCGTCCCTCAGGTATCCGCGCGCCGCACCCCGCACCCCCGCCGCATCGGCCGCCGCGTCCGTCCACGTCGCCACGGGAACGCCCAGCCCCTCGTGCGCCTTCAACGACCGCAGGATCCTGGCGTACCGCCAGTCCGCATCGGCCGCCGCCCGCACCGCCTGCGCCACCCGGTCCGCGATGTCCTGGGCCTTGCCCGCGTTCGGGTTCGGCGCGACGAGACCCGAGGGCGGGACCATGCCCGGGTTCGGCACCCCGGACGCCGTCCCGCCCGCCAACGGCTTCCCGCCGACCAAGCCCTCGCCCGCCGCCGGATACGTCACCGAACCGTCCGCGTGCACCGTGAACTTCAACACCGCCGCGTCGTCCAGCGCCCCCTGCAACACCCGCTGCTGGGCCTTGATCTCGTGGGCCAGGCTGTTCAGCGTGGTCCGCAGCAGCCCGCACTCGGTGTAGATGTACTGGAAGTTCGTCCCCAGCCGCCGCAACCCCCGCACGGCCGCGTCCGGCGCCTCTCCCCTCTGCGTATCGCGCAGACCCGGCAGGAGCTGTCCCTCGATACGGTCCCGGGCCGCGTCCGCCCGGTTGCTGACGCGCCCCCAGCCGTCCGCCGCCTGTTCCAGTTCGGCGCACTTCACCTCACGTAACACCGACCAGGTCAGGCCGGAACCCGCGCCACCGCTCCGCCCGCTCACCGCGCACCACCGACGCTCGGCGTCTTCACCCCTTCGAAGCCGCTCTTCACCGCCTCGTTGGCCTGCGTCTGGCCCTGGACGACCGCCCGCATCTTCCCGCCGAGGCTCCCGCTCTCCTTACGGGCATCCTCGAACCGGCGCTCCCACGACGCCCGCACGGCACCCAGTTCCGCCAGCGCGGAGAGCGCCCCGGCCCCTGCGGTCACGCCCTGGTGCGCCACCTCCAGTTCGCTCTTCACCGGGCCGAGGAGCGTGACCAACTGGTCGGCCCCACCGGCGGCCCGCAACCACGGACCACGGCTGTGCCGGAGATCCCCTCCCCCGCCCGCCCCCGCCGATCCGGCAGCACCCGCCGGTCCGGCCGACGCCCCCACCCGCTCCCGGCCTTCGCCCGGCTGCCCGACCACGGTCACTCCGCCCACACCGCTCACCCCGTTCTCTTGATCGTGGAGCGGCACTGTGCCAAATCGGCGATACACGACATGCCGTACGTCAGCACGCGGGGCCCCAGCGCCCTCCGCACCCGGCCCCGGTGATTCCCGGCCGGGCGAGGAGGACGCCCCGTTCCCGTGCGCCCGCCCGGTTCACCCGAACGAAGGGGGAGGCGGACGTGGGCGCACACACCGGCGCACGGCGGCGGTCGCCCGCACGGTGACCCGGGCGGAGGCCCTCTCCGCCGCACGGCGGAGCTCGGCGCCCCGGGCCTCGTACCGCAGAACCGCCGACTCGGGAACAGAAGCTGACGCCCCGCCACAGTGCACGAACCACGATGGAACGCATGCGAACCCGAAAGGAACACCCCACCGGCTCCACCCCCACCCCCACTCCCATCTCCGTACCGTCCAGCCCCCCACCCCGATGGGCGGTTCGCGCCGCGCAACTGATCACGCTGCTCGCGCTGCCGACCGGACTGTGGCGGCTGGCGATGGTGTGCGGGTTCCCGTCCGGGTACACCGAGGCCGGCTTCGTTCCGTTCGACACCCCGGGCTCCAAGCTGTGGATGCTGATGCTGAGCGTCGCCTGCGAGCTGCTCGCCCTGCTCTCCCTCGGTCTGGTCCGGCCCTGGGGCGAAAGGGTGCCCCGCTGGATACCCGTCATCGGCGGCCGCCCCGTTCGCCCCCTGGCCGCCGTCGTACCGGCCGCAGCCGGGGCCCTCGCGCTGACGGCGATCTGGGCCGCCATGCCCCTGTGGTGGACGTACCCGCACACGGACATGACCCCCACCGGCCGTCTGCTGGTCGGTGTCATCTATCAGCCGCTCGTCCTCTGGGGACCGCTCCTGGGGGCCGTCACCGTCTCCTACTACCGGCGCACCAAGGGCTCTCGAACGGCGCATACGAACACGCCGTGCCCCGCGAACGCTGCGACCGCATCAGAACCCATGGCCACCGTCGTTGCTCCTGGTCACAGTGCGTG
This sequence comes from Streptomyces globisporus C-1027, assembly GCF_000261345.2. NCBI lineage: Bacteria > Bacillati > Actinomycetota > Actinomycetes > Kitasatosporales > Streptomycetaceae > Streptomyces > Streptomyces globisporus. Next base: position 3,696,168 of record NZ_CP013738.1, read on the forward strand.
ATACACAGAGTAACCAGTCGTATGCGCGAGGAGCGGACGAGCCGCAGGTCAGGGCGGCCGCCCCGGTCAAACGTGCGAGATCCGGGTAAAGAGACCCGGGAAGGCGTCGTGCGAGCGCGGTTTCATCAGCGAAGATAGAAGGCGACCCATGCCGGACGGCACGGGCAGCGAACTACCCAACAGGGGCGGTGACTTACATGATCCTGGCAGCAGAGAAGGGCGACATCACCACCATCATCGGCGGAATCGCTCCGGACTGGGGGCCGTTCGGGACGCTGGGCAACGAGGCGCGCATCATGATCGAGGTGGTGATGGCCATCGCCATCCTGCTCTGCCTCGGCATCGCGATCTGGGGTGCTGCGAAGCAGCGCATCGGAGCGACGGCACTGCGCGACACGTTCAGCGCTGAACAGGGCAAGGGCCTGATCGTGGCAGGGCTGACAGGGGTCTTCATCATCGGCTCCCTGGGGACCCTGTTCACCATCGTGTACGGAATGGCCGTCTGACCCACCACCGGCCGACTCCCAGCGGGCCGTCCCAGCCCGCTCCCCACCATCCGCCCGTCGCGCCCACCGGCTGAGGTTGCGTTTCCCTGATGTCGAGTCACCACACCGCGCTCAAGCGGCAACCAGCAGAGCTACCGTCGTCCTGCGCGGATCCGCACACGACCGAGGGAGCGAACGCGGCATGAGTCCCGGTGACGAGCACGACTACCGCGGCAAGGACCAGGGGGGCCGCGCGGACGACCCGTACAGCACGCTCGGCGGCACCCGTCAGACCCGTACCCGTCTCCCCGACGGCGACCCGGGCAACCCCACCGCGCGCCGCCCCGTCCGCAACTCCCGCTCCCTCGTGACGATCACCGGCATCGTCGTCCTCCTCGTCGCCGCCATCGCCTTCGCCAACCGGGGCGGTGGCAGCGACGACGACGCTTCCCCGGGCGCCAAGAGCTCCGGAGCCGCGGGAAGCGCCCCCACGGCGGCCACCGGCACCAAGCCCGTCGAGGGCAGAAACAGCACGATCCCTTCCGGCTTCGCTCGTGACGAGCAGGGGGCGCAGAGTGCGGCGGCGAACTATGCGGTGGCGCTGGGGTCGGCGGAGATGTTCAATTCCGACACGCGTCGCGACATCGTCCAGTCCATCGCGGACAGCAGTACAGCCACGAAACTCCAGTCCGGATTCGATGCCGACTACTCGCAGGGCTTCCTGGAGCAGATCGGCCTCGACACCGACGGCAGCGCCCCAGCCGGCTCCAGCTTTGTCAACCGCACACTCCCGGCCGGGACGAAGGTGAAGTCCTACTCATCGAGCACGGCGGAGATCGAAGTCTGGTGCTCCGGCCTGTTCGGCCTGACCGGCGAAAAGTCGACGAAGCCGGTCACCAGTGGATGGTTCACCGTGACCATGCAGCTGAAGTGGAACGGTTCCGACTGGAAGATCCTCGAGACCAGCCAGCGGAGCGGTCCTTCTCCTGTTACCGGCGACAACCCCGTGTCCGGATCGGATGAGATCGCGGACGCGGTCAACCAGTTCGGGGGGTTCACCTATGCCCGATAGCCGTCGCCGCTGGTCGCTCGGCTTCAGCGTGGCAGCCGCGCAAGCCTCGGTACTTGTATTCGCCACTCGGGCGGCAGCTGACCCGACTCCCACTCCAACGCCCAGTGGCAGCAGTGACCCTTGCGAGTTGATCGCCGGCCCGGCTCGCGACTACTGCCAAGGGGATGACTCTCCGCGCACCCAGGACGTCCCCTCCACCGACGCCCTCGACCCCCTCTCCTCCCTCGCCCGAGGCTGCGCCGACGCCGCCTCCTGGATCGTCGGCAAGCTCAGCGAGGCCGTCGACTCCACGGCCAACGTCGACTTCACCAACCCCAAGTTCCTCCAGCAGTACGCCGTGATCTTCGCGGCCTCCACCATCCTCACCCTCGTCCTCTGGCTCCTCGCCGTCGCCAAGCGCGCCATCCGCGGCGTCCCCCTCACCACCGCGATCTCCGAGGCCGTCGGCTTCCTCTGGCTCACCGTCCTCGCCTCGGCCTTCACCCCGCTGATCCTCTACACGATCGTCTCCGCCACCGACGGCGTCACCGAGATCATCGCCTCCGCCACCGGCGGCCAGACGGACGTCTTCTTCGGCTCGTTCGCCGAAGCGCTCAAGAAGGGCGAGGACATCGGCGGCGGCCCGATCATGCTGATCGTCGTCTCGCTCGTCTCGATCCTCGCCGCCGGCATCCTGTGGCTGGAGCTCGTCATCCGCGCCGCCCTGCTCTACGTCGGCGCACTCCTCGGGATCGTCGTCTACGCCGGTCTCGTCGACAAGAACATGTGGGGCCACGTCCGCCGCTGGGCCGGCATCATGATCGCGGTGATCATGGTCAAGCCGGTCATCGTCATCGTCCTCGGCCTCGCCGGCGCACTCTCCTCGGGCGACGGACCCGACGCCTTCTCCGCCGTCGTCTCCGGCCTCTCCATCATCCTCCTGGCCATCTTCGCCTCCGCCATGATCTACCGCTTCGTCCCCGGCTTCGGCGACGAGATCCAGGGCGCCCGCACCAACCGCAAGCAGGCCACCGACGGCTCCCAGGCCGCCGCCCTCATCAGCTCCCCGGCCGCCCTCGTCTCCCAGGGCATCAAGACCCACAGCGGCCGCAACGACCAGACCAGCGGCGGAGGCGGCGCCCGCCCCGCCAACCCGGCCAGCGGCGGCGTCGCCGCCCACAGCTCCCGCACCTCCGGCGGAAGCGGAGTCGGCGGCGGGGTCGGCGGCGGATCTGTCCCCTCCGCCGCACCCTCGCCCCGCAGCGGCTCCGCGCCCACCTCCGCCACCCCCCACAGCAGCCGCTCCCCCCGAGGCGGCGGCTTCGGCACCACAGGTAACTCGAGCACAGGAGGTGGAGGGCGTTGACGACCCAGTCCCACACGATGACGCCCCGCCGCACGTATCTCATCGGCCGCGCCCGGCCGAACGCGATCGTCGGCAAGAACCGCGAGACCGGCGAGATCGCCCTGATCATCGTCGGCGCGTTCCTCGGCATGATGAGCGGACTCCTCGTCCCCGTCCTCTCCCTCCGCATCGTCTGCCTCGTCGGCTTCCCGATGCTGGCCCTCGCCGTCGTGTACGTCCCCTACAAGGGCCGCACCTTCTACAAGTGGTTCGAGATCAACCGCACCTTCAAGCGCTCCCTGCGCCGCGGCACCGCCTACCGCTCGGGTGCCATGGAAGCCGGCGTCAGCGCCGACGGCCGCGAGGTCGAGATCGGCCCGCCCCCCGGCATCGGCCGCATCAGCTGGCTCGCCGCCCCCTTCGGCCCCGACGAGATCGCCGTCCTCCTCCACGCCGACCGGCGCACCGTCACCGCCGCCATCGAGATCGAGGGCCCCGGTGTCGGCCTCCGCGACAGCGAGGACCAGGAAGCCCTCGTCGACCGCTTCGGCACCCTCCTCAAGCACGTGGCCAACGGCGACGGCTTCGTCACCCGCCTCCAGATGCTCGCCCGCACCCTCCCCGCCGACCCCGACGCCCACGCCAAGGACGTCGCCCAGCGCGGCGACAAGGCGTCCCCGGCCTGGCTCCAGGACTCCTACGACCAGCTGCAGTCCATGGTCTCCACCTCCAGCGAGCAGCACCGCGCCTACCTCGTCGCCTGTATGCACTACAGCCGTGAACTGGCCGCCGAGGCCAACGCCATGGCCCGCGCCGCCCGCCCCCACGGCGGCCGCAAGCTCGACCGCGACGCCGGCCTCGCCGTCGTCATGGCCCGCGAGCTCACCGACATCTGCGCCCGCCTCGCCGAGGCCGACATCCGGGTACGCCAGCCGCTCGGCCAGAGCCGCGTCGCCTCCCTCGTGCACTCCATGTACGACCCCGACCACCCCATCGACCACATCCAGGCGATGACCAAGCGCAACGCCTGGCCCGCCGAACTGGACGCGGTCGAGCCCACGTTCCTCCAGGCCAAGACCCGCGAGTCCACCACCCGCGCCCCCTGGTGCCACGCCACCGCCTGGGTGAAGGAGTGGCCGATGACCCCCGTCGGCGTCAACTTCCTCGCCCCGCTCCTCGTCCACACCCCCGACGTCATCCGCACCGTCGCCGTCTGCATGGACCTCGAACCCACCGAGGTCGCCATCGAACGCATGCTGACCGAGAAGACCAACGACGACGCCGAGGCCAGCCGCCAGGCCAAGATGAACCGCACCGTCGACCCCCGCGACATCGCCGCCCACGGCCGGCTCGACCAGCGGGGTGAAGATCTCGCCAGCGGCGCGGCCGGAGTGAACCTGGTGGGGTACATCACGGTGTCGTCCCGCTCACCCGAGGCACTCGCCCGCGACAAGCGCACGATCCGCGCCTCGGCCGGCAAGTCGTACCTCAAGCTGGAATGGTGCGACCGCGAACACCACCGCGCCTTCGTGAACACGCTCCCGTTCGCCACCGGCATCCGCCGCTGACCACCCCTCACCGGCCGCAGCAGCACCGCAACACCGCCACCCGCACGAAGAACCCCGACCAGAGAGGGCACCCCCACCATGCGAGACCCCCTGTCCGCATTGTCGGATGCCTTCACCTCCTTCCTCTTCGGCAAGGTGGAGACGACCCGCCTCCCCGTCCGTACGTCCACGGGCCAGGCCCAGGCCGTCTACCTCCCCACCGCCGCCCCCGGCCTCGGCGACTCCGGCGTGATCATCGGCCGCGAGGTCTACAGCGGCAAGGGCTACATCTACGACCCCTTCCAGCTGTACGGGCAACAGCTCCCCGCCCCCCACTGGCTGGTCCTCGGCGAGTCCGGCAACGGCAAGTCGGCCCTGGAGAAGACCTACGTCCTGCGCCAGCTCCGCTTCCGCGACCGCCAGGTCGTCGTCCTCGACGCCCAGGGCGAGGACGGCGTCGGCGAGTGGAACCTCATCGCCCAGGAGCTGGGCATAACCCCCATCCGCCTGGACCCGACCGCAGCCCTCAACGGCGGTATCCGGCTCAACCCCCTCGACCCGTCCATCACCACCACCGGCCAGCTCGCCCTGCTCCGTACGATCATCGAAGTCGCGATGGGCCACGGCCTCGACGAGCGTTCCGGCTTCGCGCTCAAGGTCGCCCACGCCTACGTCACCGCGACCATCACCGACCGCCAGCCGGTCCTGATGGACATCGTCGAGCAGCTGCGCCACCCCGAGCCCGAGTCCGCCGAGGCGATGAACGTCGACATAGACGATGTACGGGCCTGGGGCCTGGACGTCGCCCTCGTCCTGGACCGCCTCGTCGACGGTGACCTGCGCGGCATGTTCGACGGGCCGACCACCGTCGGCATCGACCTCGACGCGCCCCTCATCGTCTTCGACCTCTCGCACATCGACCGCAACTCGATCGCGATGCCGATCCTGATGGCGATCGTCGGCGTCTGGCTGGAACACACCTGGATCCGGCCCGACCGCAAGAAGCGCATCTTCCTGGTCGAGGAGGCGTGGCACATCATCAACTCGCCCTTCGTCGCCCAGCTCTTCCAGCGCCTGCTGAAGTTCGGACGCCGCCTCGGCCTCTCGTTCGTCGCCGTCGTCCACCACCTCAGCGACGTGGTGGACGGAGCAGCGGCGAAGGAAGCGGCCGCGATCCTCAAGATGGCCTCCACCCGCACGATCTACGCCCAGAAGACGGACGAGGCCAGAGCGACCGGCCGGGTCATCGGCCTGCCCCGCTGGGCCGTCGAGATCATCCCGACCCTCACCCCCGGCATCGCCGTCTGGGACGTCAACGGCAACGTCCAGGTCGTCAAACACCTGATCACCGAGGCCGAACGCCCCCTGGTCTTCACCGACCGCGCCATGACCGAGGGCTCGGCCATGGACCCGGACGACCTGCTCCCCGAGGACATCCGCGCCGCCGAACTGGAGGCGGAGCAAAGGGCGGCCCGGATCGAGCACCAGCAACGGATGAACGAGTCGTCAGAGTCCACGGTGGCCTGACATGGCACGCCAGGCACCGCGCGGCCGGGGCAACGGCCGCGCCCATCACGACGGTCACGACGGCCGGCCCCAGGGCAGCGGCGGCATTCCGGACGGCCTGCTGATCGGCCTCCTGGCCCTCTTCCTCGCGGCCACCCTGGTCGCCTGGACGGCCACCGGCCTGGCCGGGCTGTTCACCCACGGGGCCTGGCCGGACGCTGTCACGTTCACCCGCGCCCCGCTCGCCCTGCGCGAACTGGCCACCGCACCCCAGGATCTCCCCGCGGCCTGGCCGGGGACGCCCGCGGCCCAGCTCTCCGGATACGGCCTGTTCTGGGGCCTGTTCATCGGCGAACTGATGGTGCTGCTGGTCCTCACGGTGTTCACGCTCGGGGTGGTGTCCCGCGCTCGTGCCGTACGGGAACGGCGCCGCGAGGAACGGGCCTCCACGGCATACGAGCCACAGCTCCCGACGGACAAGCCGGCACCGACACCACCCCACGAGCAACCACAGGCACAGCCGCCGCAGCCGCAGGCAGAGGCGCTGGCACGGGCACAGGCAGCACCCCGAACACACACCATCACCCCACCACCCCCCGCCGAGGAGACGCCCCCTCCCCCCGAAACGGGCACCGCACTGCTCCCCTCCCCCCGCACCCCCCTCCTCGTCTACGCCCCCGCCCCCGCCCGGCGCCCCACCGTCGTCCAGGCGATCCACGACGCCGAAGGCCCCGCCCTGGTCGTCACATCGGACCCCACGGTCTGGGCCGAGACGAAGGACGCCCGGGCCAAACTCGGCCCGGTCCTCGTCTACGACCCGGGCCACCTCTGCGACACCCCCGCCCGCCTCCACTGGTCGCCCACCGCAGGCTGCGAGCTGCCCGACACCGCCGCCGCACGGGCCGCCGCCCTGCTCGCCCCGGTCCGCCCGCAGGCCAGGATCGACGCGGCGGTGGCCGACACCGCGCAGACGCTCCTCCGGTGCTGGCTGCACGCCGCGGCGGTGGACGGCCGCCCGTTCCGCCAGGTCGCCCGCTGGGCCTCGGGGTCAGCCGCCCACGAACCGGTACGCCTTCTCCGTACGCACCCCAAGGCCGCTTCCGGACTCGCCGGGCTCCTGGAGTCCGCGCTCACGGCCTATCCGGAACGGCGCGAGATGGCCCAGGAGTTGACCGTACGAGCCTTCTCGGCACTCTCCTCGGTGCACATCCGCGAGGCCTGCACGCCCAACCGATCGGATGCGGCCGCGCTGGAATCTTTTGCCCGCGAGGGGGGAACGCTCTACCTGGTGGGCGAACCCATCGAGGATCCCCGCTCACGCCCGGGCGCGATGCCCCTCCTCACCGCGCTCGCCGCAGACGTGGTCGAGCACGGCCGCCGCATGGCCGCACGGTCAACCGACGGTCGGCTCGACCCACCAATGACGCTCGTCCTGGACGACGTCGCGGCCGTGGCGCCCCTTCCCCAACTCCCGGAACTGCTGGCGACCGGCGAGATGCGGGGCATGCCCGCCCTGGTGCTGCTCCGCTCCCAGGAACAGGGCCGAGCCCGCTGGCGGGAAACCCTGCACACACCTGCCCCGGGCATCGGCTAGCCAGGACAAGCAATCAGCCAGTCCGCCCGAGGACGTACTCGAGCTCCTGCTCACCCCGGTCGCCCGGAGCCGGAATCCGCCGGCCGGAGGGCACGAAACCGAACTTCCGGTAGAACCCGGCGGCCCGCGGGTTCTTCTCGTGCACGTAGAGGCGCACCCGCTCCATCCGGGGCGCGGACAGCGACCACGCCCACGCGACGGCCTCGCGGAACAACGCCTCGGTCACCCCGGTCCCCCGCACCTCGGGCCGGACGAACACACCGACCAGGTGCGCCTGCTCCACCGGCGATGCCTCCCCGAACCGCACCTCGTCGTCCGGGCTCTCGACGAGCACGGTGACCGACCCCACCCACTCCCCGTCGGGCGACTCCGCGACGAACTGGCGGACCCGGCCGGGTCCGTCCTCGGCGGCATCGGCGGCACGCTGCTGCCAGAACACGTCCGGCTTCGCCTCAGCGTCCTCGTACGACTCCAGGAACGCCACCGGGGCCGCCGGATCCCGCAGAGCGTCCAGCCGCAACTGCCTGACCTGCGGCCATTCGTCGGCCCGCACCACGCGCATCACATAGTCCATACCGCGATCCTCGCCCCCACCCCGCCCCCCCGTTCAACCGAATACTCACCGCATCAGCCCCGACACCCGGCACCCGGCACCAAGCACCGGACAACGAACTGCCACCCCCACACCCCGTCGTACCCCGGTACTACGCCCGCCCCCACGTCCCGCCCCCGGTCGGACGACCGGCCGCCGCCGGCTCCGTAGCGTCGACCGCATGATCACGGCACAGGGACTCACCAAGCGGTACGGCGACAGAACCGTCGTCCAGGACCTCGACTTCACCGTCCGCCCCGGCACGGTCACCGGCTTCCTCGGCCCCAACGGCGCGGGCAAGTCCACGACGATGCGCATGCTCCTCGGCCTCGACACCCCGACGCAGGGCCGCTCCACCGTCAACGGGCGCTCCTACGCCACCCACCCCGCGCCCCTCACCCAGGTCGGCGCCCTGCTGGAGGCCCGGTCCGTCCACCCCGGCCGCTCCGCCTTCAACCACCTGATGGCCCTAGCCCACACCCACGGCATCCCACGCCGACGCGTCGAGGAGGTCATCGACCTCGCCGGGCTGACGGACGCCGCCCACCGCCGGGTGAAGGGCTTCTCCCTCGGCATGGGCCAACGGCTCGGCGTCGCCGCCGCACTCCTCGGCGACCCCGCGACCGTCATCCTGGACGAACCGGTCAACGGCCTGGACCCGGAAGGCGTCCTGTGGATCCGTACCCTCCTGACCTCCCTCGCCGCCGAAGGCCGTACGGTCCTCGTCTCCTCCCACCTGATGAGCGAGATGGCCCTCACCGCCGACCACCTGATCGTCATCGGCCGCGGCAGACTCCTCGCCGACACCACGGTGGCCGAACTGATCCGGTCGGCAGGCGGAGCATCCGTCAGAGTCGTCACCCCGCAACCGGAAGAGCTGAAAGCCCACCTCACGGCCCCGGACGTGACCGTCACAGTCACCCGCACCCCCGTGCCCACCCTCACGCCCGGATCCCACGAACTCCGGATCCGAGGAGTGGACGCGGCGCACATCGGACACGTGGCCGCCACGCACGCGATCACCCTCCACGAACTCTCGCCGCAGACCGTGTCGTTGGAGCAAGCCTTCATGGACCTCACGCAGGAATCGGTGGACCACCGCCCGCACCGACAGCACCAGCCGACAGCAGCAGCCACGGGAGCAGCAGCATGACCACCACCCACCCCACGGCCTCGCCGCCGTACCGCATCACCCCGCCCCGCATCCTGCGCGCGGAGTGGCACAAGCTCCGTTCTCTGCGCTCCACCTGGGTCACCGTCATCTCGGCGGTCGTCATGGTGCTCGGCATCGGCCTCATCATGGGCGCGACCTACACCTCCGGCGGCGGGGACTCCGACGTCGACACGGTCGTCCTGTCGCTGTACGGCAGCATGCTCGCCCAGATCTTCCTGGGCGTCCTGGGCATCCTGATGACCGCCGGCGAGTACGCGACCGGCATGATCCGCTCCTCGCTCACCGCCGTACCCACCCGGCTCCCCGTCCTGTGGGCGAAGGCCGTGGTCTTCGCCGCCACCGTCTTCACGGTCATGCTCGCGACGTCGGTGGTCACGTTCGCCGCGGCCCAGGCCTTCCTCCACGACACCGACCAGGCCGCCTCGTTCACCGACCCGGGCATCCTGCGCGCCCTGGTGGGCAACGCCGCGGCACTCACCTTGATGGGCCTGCTCGCCCTCGGCCTCGGCGCACTGCTGCGCTCGGTGCCGGGCGCGATCGGGGCGTTCATCGGCGGGGTGATGATCCTGCCGGAGATCCTCGGAATGCTCCCGTACGACGCCGTCGAGCGCGCCATCATGTACTTCCCCACCCAGGCCGCCGGCGCCCTCGGCTCCGCCACCCCCATCCCGGGCACCATCTCCCCCGGTCCCGCGCTGCTCGCCCTGTCCCTGTGGGCGGGTACGACACTGGCCGCGGCAGCGCTGGCACTCAAGCGCCGCGACGTCTGACCCCATGAGGAGCGACGAGGTGAGCACCCCACCGAGGGAACGCGACCGGGACCGGGACACCGAGGGCACGGTTCCTCCCCTCACCCGGATCATCCGCGACGCCCTGGACCGGCTCCGCGCCTTCGACCGGCGCCGGCCACGGTTCTGGGACGCGGCGGTGACCGGGTTCTGGACCGTGGCCGCGGTACTCGACTACACCTCCGGCGGCTGGCGGCACACCGCCCACGAGGACGTCACGGCGCCCGAGTTCCTGGTGCTCCTGATGAGCCTCGGGTTCTCGCTGCCGCTGCTGTGGCGCCGCACGCACCCCCTGGCCGTAGTCCTGCTCATGACACCGATATCCCTCGTCAACGTCTGGACGGGGGCCGTGGTGCAGGCCTCCCTCCTCCAGCTGATCCCGGTCTTCCAGATCGTGCTGCGCTCCTCGTTCCGTACGGTCGGGGCAGCGGCTCTGCTGTTCGTCGCCCCGGTCCTGTCGGGCGGCTTCCGTATCCCCTCCGGTTGGGGTCAGGAAGTGGTCTCGTACGTCTGGGGCCTGGTCTTCGTCGTCCTGCTGGGGATCGCGGTACGTACGCGGCGCGAGTACACCGAGGCCCTGGTCGAGCGGGCCCACCGGCTGGAACACGAACGCGACCAGCAGGCCCGGCTCGCGGCCGCCGCCGAACGCACCCGTATCGCACGGGAGATGCACGACATCATCGGCCACAACCTGTCCGTCATCACGGGCCTCGCGGACGGCGGCGCGTACGCGGCCCGGAAGAACCCGGAGCGCGCGGGCCAGGCCCTGGAAGCCATCGGCACGACCAGCAGGCAGGCCCTGTCCGAACTCCGCCGTCTCCTGGGTGTCCTGCGCGACGACCACCCCGACGCCGAGCGCACCCCTCAGCCGACGCTGGACGAACTGGCCCCCCTCATCGAACGCGTACGCAGGGCGGGCCTGCCCGTCCACCTGGAGCTGAACGGCGAACGCACCCCTCAGTCCCTCACGCCGGGCCGCCAACTCACCGTGTACCGGGTGATCCAGGAGGCCCTGACCAACACCCTCAAGCACGCCACCGGCCCCACGTCCGCGACGGTCACCCTCACCTACTCACCAACGCACCTGGACGCCCGCATCACCGATACGGGCACCGGAGCCGGCAGAACCGCGGAGACAACGGAAGCACCCCTGGCAGCCCAGGGCATCATGGGCATGCGGGAACGCGCCGCACTGTACGACGGCACCCTCGAAGCGGGCCCGCTGCCGGAACACCCCGGGTGGCAGGTACAGCTCCGCCTTCCCCTGGAGGACACGCACCAGTGACGACCGTACTCATCGCCGACGACCAGCCCATGCAGCGCTTCGGGTTCCGCATGCTGCTGGAGAGCCAGGACGACATGACGGTGGTCGGCGAGGCGGGCAACGGCACCGAGGCCGTCCATCTGGTCGCCCGGCACCATCCGGACGTCGTGCTGATGGACATCCGCATGCCGGGGCTCGACGGCATCGAGGCGACCCGGCGCATCATCGCGTCGGGCGCCCGCACCCGCATCCTGATCGTCACGACGTTCGACCTCGACGAGTACGCGTACGACGGCCTGCGCGCCGGCGCCAGCGGCTTCCTGGTCAAGGACGCCCTGCCCGAGGAACTCCTCGCCGGTATCCGCGCCGTGGCCGCCGGCGACGCGGTGGTCGCCCCGACGCTGACCCGCCGGCTCCTCGACGCGTACGTCCACCATCTCCCCGTCGTACCCGGCGCCCGGGCCATCTCGGACCCGCGCATCACCGCCCTGACGGAACGAGAACGCGAGATCCTCACGGTGATAGGGCAGGGCTGGTCCAACACCGAGATCGCCGCCCGCCTCCACCTCGCCGAGTCCACCGTGAAGACGCACGTGACCCGCATCCTGGCGAAGACCGGCGCAAGGGACCGCGTCCAGGCAGTCATCCTGGCCTACGACACCCGCCTGGTCACCCCGATGTAGAACGCAGAAAAGCCCCGCACCAGAAGGTGCGGGGCTTTCCCCAAAGATTGTTCGGCGGCGTCCTACTCTCCCACAGGGTCCCCCCTGCAGTACCATCGGCGCTGAAAGGCTTAGCTTCCGGGTTCGGAATGTAACCGGGCGTTTCCCTAACGCAATGACCACCGAAACACTATGAAACTATGAACACCGGATGTTTACACGGCTGTTCGTTATTTCAGAACTAACACAGTGGACGCGAGCAACTGAGGACAAGCCCTCGGCCTATTAGTACCAGTCAGCTCCACCCGTTACCGGGCTTCCACATCTGGCCTATCAACCCAGTCGTCTACTGGGAGCCTTAACCCCTCAAGAGGGTGGGAATACTCATCTCGAAGCAGGCTTCCCGCTTAGATGCTTTCAGCGGTTATCCTTTCCGAACGTAGCCAACCAGCCATGCCCTTGGCAGGACAACTGGCACACCAGAGGTTCGTCCGTCCCGGTCCTCTCGTACTAGGGACAGCCCTTCTCAATATTCCTACGCGCACAGCGGATAGGGACCGAACTGTCTCACGACGTTCTAAACCCAGCTCGCGTACCGCTTTAATGGGCGAACAGCCCAACCCTTGGGACCGACTCCAGCCCCAGGATGCGACGAGCCGACATCGAGGTGCCAAACCATCCCGTCGATATGGACTCTTGGGGAAGATCAGCCTGTTATCCCCGGGGTACCTTTTATCCGTTGAGCGACAGCGCTTCCACAAGCCACTGCCGGATCACTAGTCCCGACTTTCGTCCCTGCTCGACCCGTCGGTCTCACAGTCAAGCTCCCTTGTGCACTTACACTCAACACCTGATTACCAACCAGGCTGAGGGAACCTTTGGGCGCCTCCGTTACTCTTTAGGAGGCAACCGCCCCAGTTAAACTACCCATCAGACACTGTCCCTGATCCGGATCACGGACCCAGGTTAGACATCCAGCACGACCAGAGTGGTATTTCAACGACGACTCCACAACCACTGGCGTGGCCGCTTCAAAGTCTCCCACCTATCCTACACAAGCCGAACCGAACACCAATATCAAACTATAGTAAAGGTCCCGGGGTCTTTCCGTCCTGCTGCGCGAAACGAGCATCTTTACTCGTAGTGCAATTTCACCGGGCCTATGGTTGAGACAGTCGAGAAGTCGTTACGCCATTCGTGCAGGTCGGAACTTACCCGACAAGGAATTTCGCTACCTTAGGATGGTTATAGTTACCACCGCCGTTTACTGGCGCTTAAGTTCTCAGCTTCGCCACCCCGAAAGGCAGCTAACCGGTCCCCTTAACGTTCCAGCACCGGGCAGGCGTCAGTCCGTATACATCGCCTTACGGCTTCGCACGGACCTGTGTTTTTAGTAAACAGTCGCTTCTCGCTGGTCTCTGCGGCCACCCCCAGCTCAAGCAGCAAGTGCTATCACCGGTGATGGCCCCCCTTCTCCCGAAGTTACGGGGGCATTTTGCCGAGTTCCTTAACCATAGTTCACCCGAACGCCTCGGTATTCTCTACCTGACCACCTGAGTCGGTTTAGGGTACGGGCCGCCATGAAACTCGCTAGAGGCTTTTCTCGACAGCATAGGATCATCCACTTCACCACAATCGGCTCGGCATCAGGTCTCAGACTATATGCACGACGGATTTGCCTACCGTGCGTCCTACACCCTTACCCCGGGACAACCACCGCCCGGGCTGGACTACCTTCCTGCGTCACCCCATCGCTTACCTACTACAAGTCTGGTTCATCGGCTCCACCACTACCCTCAACTCCGAAGAGATCGGGCCGGCTTCACGGACTTAGCATCGCCTGATTCAGTACTGGGCGTTTCAAAGCGGGTACCGGAATATCAACCGGTTGTCCATCGACTACGCCTGTCGGCCTCGCCTTAGGTCCCGACTTACCCTGGGCAGATCAGCTTGACCCAGGAACCCTTAGTCAATCGGCGCACACGTTTCTCACGTGTGTATCGCTACTCATGCCTGCATTCTCACTCGTGAACCGTCCACAACTCGCTTCCGCGGCTGCTTCACCCGGCACACGACGCTCCCCTACCCATCCGTACTCCCGTTGGGGATATATGTACGAATGACACGACTTCGGCGGTACGCTTGAGCCCCGCTACATTGTCGGCGCGGAATCACTTGACCAGTGAGCTATTACGCACTCTTTCAAGGGTGGCTGCTTCTAAGCCAACCTCCTGGTTGTCTCTGCGACTCCACATCCTTTCCCACTTAGCGTACGCTTAGGGGCCTTAGTCGATGCTCTGGGCTGTTTCCCTCTCGACCATGGAGCTTATCCCCCACAGTCTCACTGCCGCGCTCTCACTTACCGGCATTCGGAGTTTGGCTAAGGTCAGTAACCCGGTAGGGCCCATCGCCTATCCAGTGCTCTACCTCCGGCAAGAAACACACGACGCTGCACCTAAATGCATTTCGGGGAGAACCAGCTATCACGGAGTTTGATTGGCCTTTCACCCCTAACCACAGGTCATCCCCCAGGTTTTCAACCCTGGTGGGTTCGGTCCTCCACGAAGTCTTACCTCCGCTTCAACCTGCCCATGGCTAGATCACTCCGCTTCGGGTCTAGAGCGTGCAACTCAAACGCCCTGTTCGGACTCGCTTTCGCTACGGCTTCCCCACACGGGTTAACCTCGCTACACACCGCTAACTCGCAGGCTCATTCTTCAAAAGGCACGCAGTCACGACTGACAGCACAAGTGCTGCCAGCGACGCTCCCACGGCTTGTAGGCACACGGTTTCAGGTACTATTTCACTCCGCTCCCGCGGTACTTTTCACCATTCCCTCACGGTACTATCCGCTATCGGTCACCAGGGAATATTTAGGCTTAGCGGGTGGTCCCGCCAGATTCACACGGGATTTCTCGGGCCCCGTGCTACTTGGGTGTCTCTCAAACGAGCCGTTAATGTTTCAGCTACGGGGGTCTTACCCTCTACGCCGGACCTTTCGCATGTCCTTCGCCTACATCAACGGTTTCTGACTCGTCTCACAGCCGGCAGACTATGAAAAAGAGATCCCACAACCCCGCATGCGCAACCCCTGCCGGGTATCACACGCATACGGTTTGGCCTCATCCAGTTTCGCTCGCCACTACTCCCGGAATCACGGTTGTTTTCTCTTCCTGAGGGTACTGAGATGTTTCACTTCCCCTCGTTCCCTCCACACTGCCTATGTGTTCAGCAGCGGGTGACAGCCCATGACGACTGCCGGGTTTCCCCATTCGGAAACCCCCGGATCAAAGCTTGGTTGACAGCTCCCCGGGGACTATCGTGGCCTCCCACGTCCTTCATCGGTTCCTGGTGCCAAGGCATCCACCGTGCGCCCTTAAAAACTTGGCCACAGATGCTCGCGTCCACTGTGCAGTTCTCAAACAACGACCAGCCACCCACCACCCCGTCCTTGCAGACGAGTTCACTGGGGCCGGATCAGAAGGACAGCCACATTCGGCCGCACCCTCAGATACCCAACAACGTGCCCGGCCCGATGCCCCGTTCACCACGTTCCACGCCGAAGCAGTACTAGTAGTGACCAGATCATCGTGCCGAATAGTCAACGTTCCACCCATGAGCAACCAGCACCGGACATTCGCCGATGTACTGGCCTCTGACCAAACCGAAGCCTGGTAAGAAGTGCTCCTTAGAAAGGAGGTGATCCAGCCGCACCTTCCGGTACGGCTACCTTGTTACGACTTCGTCCCAATCGCCAGTCCCACCTTCGACAGCTCCCTCCCACAAGGGGTTGGGCCACCGGCTTCGGGTGTTACCGACTTTCGTGACGTGACGGGCGGTGTGTACAAGGCCCGGGAACGTATTCACCGCAGCAATGCTGATCTGCGATTACTAGCAACTCCGACTTCATGGGGTCGAGTTGCAGACCCCAATCCGAACTGAGACCGGCTTTTTGAGATTCGCTCCGCCTCGCGGCATCGCAGCTCATTGTACCGGCCATTGTAGCACGTGTGCAGCCCAAGACATAAGGGGCATGATGACTTGACGTCGTCCCCACCTTCCTCCGAGTTGACCCCGGCAGTCTCCTGTGAGTCCCCATCACCCCGAAGGGCATGCTGGCAACACAGAACAAGGGTTGCGCTCGTTGCGGGACTTAACCCAACATCTCACGACACGAGCTGACGACAGCCATGCACCACCTGTATACCGACCACAAGGGGGGCACCATCTCTGATGCTTTCCGGTATATGTCAAGCCTTGGTAAGGTTCTTCGCGTTGCGTCGAATTAAGCCACATGCTCC
This sequence comes from Streptomyces globisporus C-1027, assembly GCF_000261345.2. Taxonomy (NCBI): domain Bacteria; kingdom Bacillati; phylum Actinomycetota; class Actinomycetes; order Kitasatosporales; family Streptomycetaceae; genus Streptomyces; species Streptomyces globisporus. The sequence goes on from NZ_CP013738.1 coordinate 3,712,477, forward strand.
GCTGCTTGTGCGGGCCCCCGTCAATTCCTTTGAGTTTTAGCCTTGCGGCCGTACTCCCCAGGCGGGGAACTTAATGCGTTAGCTGCGGCACCGACGACGTGGAATGTCGCCAACACCTAGTTCCCAACGTTTACGGCGTGGACTACCAGGGTATCTAATCCTGTTCGCTCCCCACGCTTTCGCTCCTCAGCGTCAGTAATGGCCCAGAGATCCGCCTTCGCCACCGGTGTTCCTCCTGATATCTGCGCATTTCACCGCTACACCAGGAATTCCGATCTCCCCTACCACACTCTAGCTAGCCCGTATCGAATGCAGACCCGGGGTTAAGCCCCGGGCTTTCACATCCGACGTGACAAGCCGCCTACGAGCTCTTTACGCCCAATAATTCCGGACAACGCTTGCGCCCTACGTATTACCGCGGCTGCTGGCACGTAGTTAGCCGGCGCTTCTTCTGCAGGTACCGTCACTTTCGCTTCTTCCCTGCTGAAAGAGGTTTACAACCCGAAGGCCGTCATCCCTCACGCGGCGTCGCTGCATCAGGCTTTCGCCCATTGTGCAATATTCCCCACTGCTGCCTCCCGTAGGAGTCTGGGCCGTGTCTCAGTCCCAGTGTGGCCGGTCGCCCTCTCAGGCCGGCTACCCGTCGTCGCCTTGGTAGGCCATTACCCCACCAACAAGCTGATAGGCCGCGGGCTCATCCTTCACCGCCGGAGCTTTCAACCCCGTCCCATGCGGGACAGAGTGTTATCCGGTATTAGACCCCGTTTCCAGGGCTTGTCCCAGAGTGAAGGGCAGATTGCCCACGTGTTACTCACCCGTTCGCCACTAATCCACCCCGAAGGGCTTCATCGTTCGACTTGCATGTGTTAAGCACGCCGCCAGCGTTCGTCCTGAGCCAGGATCAAACTCTCCGTGAATGTTTACCCGTAATCGGGTGCACACACACGAGAGCGGAACAACCGGTCGGAATAAGACCCGTTGTTCACAGCGTCCTCGCTGTGTATTTCAAAAGGAACCGCGTCCCAGCGTGATGCTGGAGACGGGGTATCAACATATCTGGCGTTGACTTTTGGCACGCTGTTGAGTTCTCAAGGAACGGACGCTTCCTTCGGTCCCGTATCACCGGGGCCCTCCGGGCGCTTCCCTTCGTCTTTACTTCTTTGTCTTGCTGTCTTGCGTTTCCGACTCTATCAGACTCTTTCGTGTCCGATTCCCGGTCGAAGCGGGCCGTGCAGTTTCGCTTTCCAGGTTCTTCGCTTTCGCGTTTTTCCTTTCCGGCGAGTCCGACTCTATCAGATCCTTTCGGGCCTGATTCCCAGTCAGCGGGGCTTGTCCTCCCGGCTGTTGGGCCGTTCCGACGCTCAAACCCTAGCGGATTCTCCCGGCGGCTCATAATCGGGCCCTCGTCATGAATTCCGGCATGCCGAAATCATCCCGAGTGGGAGATCGTGCTGAAGTTTGGTTGCCGCGTTCGCGGCGGATGGCTGCCCCGGAACCCTTGGCTCCGTGACAACTCGGAGAACTTTACGGATCCACCAGGGGTGTGTCAACCCTCCCCAGCAGTCCCGACCGCGGCCTCTCGCGCGGCCCTCAGTCCAGGTCGGTGAGCCGGCCGCCGGCGTCCGGCTGGGCGTGCTCCACGCGGCGCAGGAGGCGGACGAGCAGCTCGCCGAGGACGCCTCGCTCGTCGCCGGACAGGTCCTGGAGGAGGTCCTCCTCGAAGTCGCTCGCCATGCGCATCGCCTCGAGCCACTTCGTACGGCCCTCATCCGTCAGCTCGACGATGACGCGGACCCGGTTGTTCTCGTCGCGGTCGCGGGTGACCAGGCCCTCGCCGGCCATCCGGTCGATGCGGTGGGTCATGGCGGCCGGGGTGAGTCCGAGGCGCTTCGCCAGTTCGCCGGGGCCCAGCCGGTAGGGGGCGCCCGACAGGACCAGGGTCTTGAGGACCTCCCACTCGGCGTTGCTGATGCCGAGCGCCGCGACCTGCCTCCCGTACGCGACGTTCATCCGGCGGTTCAGGCGGCCCAGTGCGGAGACGACCTGCTCGACCTGGGGGTCGAGGTCGCGGAACTCGCGCTGGTAGGCGGCGATCTGTTCGTCGAGGCTCGGCTCGCTGGGGCCGGGCTCCTCGGTGCTCTCGGACATGGCGGGCAGTATGGCACGCCCTCACCACCCTTGAAGTCCTTCAGTCTGAAGTTTTCACCTTCTAAGTTTAGTGCTAAAGTCTTCGAGTCTGATTCCTTCAAGATCTTGAGGTAGGTGAGTGTGACCAGGGAGATGGGCGCAGCGCTGCGGCGGATCCAGCTGGGCAGCGCGCTGAGCGCGTTCGGGCTCGGGTTCACCGTTCCGTATCTGTACGTCTACGTGGCGCAGGTGCGGGATCTGGGCGCCGGGACGGCGGGGGTCGTCCTGGCGGTCTTCGCGATGGCAGCGCTGGCCGTTCTGCCGTTCACCGGGCGGGCCATCGACCGGCGGGGCCCGTTGCCCGTGCTGGTGGTGGCCTCCGCCCTGGCCTCCGTGGGCGCCGCTGCCCTGGGCTTCGCGAGCAATGTTCCGGCCGCCGTGCTGGCCGCCGCGGTCCTGGGTGCGGGCACCGCCGTCATGCAGCCGGCTCTCGCCACGATGCTCGTGTGGTGTTCCAGCACCGCGACCCGTACGCGCGCCTTCGCCATGCAGTTCTTCCTGCAGAACCTGGGGCTGGGCCTCGGCGGGCTCGTCGGCGGGCAGCTCGTGGACGTGGACCGTCCGGCGAGCTTCACCATGCTCTTCCTGATCGAGGCCGCGATGTTCGTGGTGCTCGGTGTCGTCGTCACCACCGTGCGGATGCCCCGTACGGCTTCCCTCGGCGGGGCCAGGCCCTCGGGCGACGCCGCTGCCAAGGGCGGCGGGATGCGGGCGCTGCTCTCGCACCGGGCCATGGTGCAGCTGTGCGTGCTGGGCTTCGTGCTGTTCTTCGCCTGCTACGGGCAGTTCGAGTCCGGGCTCGCCGCGTACGGCACGGAGGCCGCCGGGATCCAGCCCTCCACCCTCGGCTTCGCGCTGGCCGCCAACACCGCCGTCATCGTCGTCGCCCAGTTCGTCGTGCTGCGGCTCGTGGAGCGGCGGCGGCGCAGCCGGGTCATCGCTGCGGTCGGCCTGATCTGGGCGTTCGCCTGGGTCGTCGCCGGGTACGCGGGGCTGGGCCACGGCAGCCAGACCATGGCGACGGCCGCGTTCATCTCCACGTACGCGCTGTTCGGGCTGGGGGAGGCGATGCTGTCGCCGACCGTCGCGCCGCTGGTCGCCGATCTGGCGCCGGAGTCGATGGTCGGGCAGTACAACTCCGCGTTCGCGCTGTGCAAGCAGCTCGCGCTGGCGGTCGGTCCGGCCGTCGGCGGTCCGATGGGGGCGTCGCTGCACGGCCCGTACATCATGACGTTCGTGCTGTTCTCGCTGGGCATCACGGTGCTCGCGCTGCGGCTGGGGCGCCGGCTCACCCCCGTACAGGATCAGCCGTCCCTGGCGGCCGTCCCCTCGCGGGTCGTGGCGGTGTCACTGCCCGAGGCTGCGGAAGGCGCGGTGTCCGTCAAGAACACCTCAGCCGCTCCCGCCCCGGCTTCCGCCGGTCACTGACCGGGCCTGACGGAGAACATTCGCCCTGCCGCCCTGCTTCACTGCGGCAGGGCGAACTCGCACCAGACCGCCTTGCCGCCGCCGGGTGTGCGCCGGCTGCCCCACGAGGTGGCGATCGAGGCGATGATCGAGATGCCGCGTCCCGCCTCGTCGGCCGGTTCGGCCTGGCGGCGGCGCGGCAGGTGGTCGTCGCCGTCGGTGACCTCGATGATCAGCCGTCGGTCCGTACGCCGCAGTCCCAGGCGCATCGGCGGGGTGCCGTGCTGGAGGGAGTTCGCGACGAGCTCGCTGGTGGCGAGGACGCCGAGGTCGCGGAGCTCGACGGGGAAGCGCCAGGAGCTCAGGACTCCGGTGGCGAAGGCGCGGGCGCGCGGGGCGGCCTCGATGCCGCCGAGGAGATCGAGCGCGGCGTTGTGGAACAGCTCCGCGTCGGCGCCCGTACGGGCGGGGTGCTGGACGACCAGGACCGCCACGTCGTCGTCGTGCTCGGCGGTCACGCCGAGGGAGCGGATCAGCCGGTCGCAGACCACCTGGGGTGATCCCTTGGCGCCGGAGAGGGCCCGGGCCAGGGAGGCGACGCCCTCGTCGATGTCCTCGCTGCGCCGTTCGACCAGGCCGTCCGTATAGAGGACGGCGGTGGAGCCGGGCGGCAGCGCGATGGTGCCCGAGGTGTGGACCCAGCCGCCGGTGCCGAGCGGGGGTCCTGTGGGGTCGGCGGCGCGGTGCACGGTGCCGTCCTCGTCGCGGACGAGGATCGGGAGGTGTCCGGCGGAGGCGTAGACGAGCTGTCCCTCGTTCGGATCGTGGACGGCGTAGACGCAGGTCGCGATCTGGCTGGCGTCGATCTCGGCGGCGAGGACGTCCAGCAGCTGGATCACCTCGTGCGGTGGGAGGTCGAGGCGGGCGTAGGCGCGGACGGCGGTGCGGAGCTGGCCCATCACGGCGGCGGCCCGGACCCCGCGGCCCATCACGTCGCCGATGACGAGGGCGGTGCGGCCCGCGCCGAGGGTGATGACGTCGTACCAGTCGCCGCCGACCGCGGCGTCGGTGCCACCGGGCTGGTAGGTGGCGGCGATGCGGAGGTCGTCGGGCTGTTCCAGCTCCTGCGGGAGCAGGGAGCGCTGGAGGGTGACGGCCGTTTCGCGGTGGCGGCGCTCGCTGGTGCGCAGGCGTTCGGCGGCTTCGGCGTGGTCGGTGACGTCGGCGGCGTAGACGAGAACGCCGTCCTCTCCGGCGATCGGGGTGCAGGTCACCGTGTACGAGCCGCCCTCGGCGGTTCTGCGGGACTTGACCGTGCGGGGGGTGCCGCTGCGCAGGACCTGGTCGAGCAGCGGGAGGACGCTGAGCCGGTCGAGCTCGGGCATGGCCTCGGCGGCGGGGGCGCCGGACGGGCGGGGGCCGAACGCGGCCTCGTAGGCGTCGTTGACGTACGCGACGCGGTGGTCCGGGCCGTGCAGCAGGGCGACCGGGGCGGGAAGCCGGCCGAGGATCTCGCGGGCGGAGAGGTCGTCGAGGGCGGGCCCGGGGAGGCCCTCCGCCGTCTCGGCGCCGGAAGGCGCCTGGGCGGCGTCGTCCGGCTGGGCGGGCGTGCCCTCGGTCCGGGCGTACTCGGCGCGGGCGGCCGGCACGGAACTGCGGTCGTCCCGCGCGGCGGCTCGGCGCTGCGTTCCGGGAAGGCGGGCGCTCCAACGCGTGAAGTTCACGGTATTTCTGGCCTCGTGTGTCGGTCTGGTCCGCTCGGGCGGGCTGCTTCTTCTGCCGTTTCCTCGGCCGTGTTCGGGGCTCCGGGGGCCGTACCCCCGGGAAGGCGCAGCCGGGCCTCGTCGCGCTGTCGGTGCGTCGCTGCTGGTCACTGATGGTCACTGCCGACCGGGTCACTCTGTGCAGGTGTGGGCCCACCTATGGTCACACGTCCAGTGTGACCGACCGTACTGACAGTTGCCGCCGGGCCGCTCGGTGAACGGCCGTCAGCCGGCTTTCCGGCCCCACCGTCAGCTGTCGGTCCGGTCGGCCGGTCAGCCGTCGGTCCGGCCGCCCTTCGGCGGTTCTCCGGCGTCCCTCGGCGGTTCTCCGGGACCCTTCGGGCGGCTGGGGCCGGGCAGTCCCGGGGTGCCGGAACCGCCGCCGCCCGCCGCGAGTTCGAATTCGGCGCGGGGGTGCTCCAGCGAGCCGAGGGAGACGATCTCGCGTTTGAAGAGTCCGGACAGGGTCCATTCGGCAAGGACGCGTGCCTTCCGGTTGAACGTCGGTACCCGGCTGAGGTGGTAGATGCGGTGCAGCAGCCAGGCGGGGTAGCCCTTGAGCTTGCGGCCGTAGACGTGGGCGACGCCCTTGTGCAGGCCGAGGGAGGCGACCGAACCGGCGTACGCGTGGCGGTACTCCGTGAGCGGCTTGCCGTCGACGGAGGCGAGGACGTTGTCGGCGAGGACCTTCGCCTGGCGCACGGCGTGCTGGGCGTTGGGGGCGGTCTCGCGGCCGGGTTCCGAGGCGGTCAGGTCGGGTACGGCCGCGGCGTCGCCCGCGGCCCAGGCGTGCGGCATGTCCTCGACGCCGAGGGTGGCGGTGCAGCGGAGCCGGCCGCGTTCGGTGAGGGGCAGGTCGGTGGCGGCGAGCAGGGGCGCCGGTTTGACGCCCGCGGTCCAGACGAGGGTGCGGGTGGGGAAGCGGGAGCCGTCGCTGAGGGCGGCGACGCGGTCCTCACAGGTGTCGAGGCGGGTCTCCAGGCGTACGTCGATGTTCCGGCTTCGCAGCTCGCCGATGGCGTAGGTGCCCATGGCCTCGCCGACCTCGGGGAGGATGCGCCCGGAGGCCTCGACGAGGATCCATTTCAGGTCGGTCGGTTTGATGTTGTGGTAGTACCGCGCCGTGTAGCGGGCCATGTCCTCCAGTTCGGCCAGCGCCTCGACGCCCGCGTAGCCGCCGCCGACGAAGACGAAGGTCAGAGCGGCGTCGCGGATCGCGGGATCGCGGGTGGCGGAGGCGATGTCCATCTGTTCGATGACGTGGTTGCGCAGCCCGATGGCTTCCTCGACGGTCTTGAAACCGATGCCGAAGTCGGCGAGACCGGGGATCGGCAGGGTGCGCGACACGGACCCGGGGGCGATGACGATCTCGTCGTACCCGATCTCCAGGGCCCCGGTGCCGTCCTCGCCGGTGGCGAGGGTGGTGACGGTCGCGGTCCGTTTGGCGTGGTCGACGCGCTGGGCCTCACCGATGACGATCGTGCAGTCCTTGAGGACCCGGCGCAGCGGCACGACGACATGGCGGGGCGAGATCGAGCCGGCGGCCGCTTCGGGGAGGAAGGGCTGGTACGTCATGTAGGGCTCGGGCGTGACGACCACGATCTCGGCGTCGCCGCTCCTCAGTCTCTGCTTCAACTTCCGCTGGAGACGCAGCGCTGTGTACATCCCGACGTAGCCGCCGCCGACGACGAGAATGCGCACACCTGGCCGGGTGCCGGGGGTCGTCCCCCGGGAATCTGGAGCCATCACCACCCCATGACGCAACGGAGTCAGTGGTTTGTCCACAGGCCCGGCAAATTGTGTGACCGGAGGTCCGGCGGCGGCACTCGGGGCCCGTCGGCGCTGGAAAGCGACAGCCGTGCAGGTCAGGCGCTACGCACGGGGTGAGCGGAGGGGCGATGTTCCGGCGCGGATCGGATCGTGGTCCGATCGGGGGGCGTCCCATGCGGAACAACCCCCTTCTGAATTGACGCGGGCTCAACTATGTTCGTTACCCGTCGGGGTGTCGGGTGCGGATTTCGTATGGCTCCGCTCCCCAACTGAAACGGCGGGAAGTCTCCGGGGGGAGACGTCATAACCGGGGGAAGTTATGCATATTCAGGATACTCATGGCCAGGCTGCGCTCTCGCGCGCTTCCGAGGACAAAGGACGCCTCGGCTCCGTGGGTGCGCTGGGCGTCATGAGCTCGGCCGATGCTGTTCGTTCCGCGGCCGCGGTGAGTGCGGCGGCGCTGGGTTCGGCCGCTGCTGGACCGGGCCCGAGCGGAGCGACGACGACGGGAACGGGGGCTGCGGGCGCGCCGCGCTCGGCCCCGCTGCGGGTCGACGCGCAGCGCAATCTGGAGCATGTGCTGCGGGCGGCCCGCGAGGTGTTCGGGGAGCTGGGTTACGGCGCCCCGATGGAGGATGTGGCCCGTCGCGCACGCGTCGGCGTGGGCACCGTCTACCGGCGGTTCCCGAGCAAGGACGTGCTGGTGCGCCGGATAGCCGAGGAGGAGACCGCCCGGCTGACCGAGCAGGCGCGTACGGCGCTGGGGCAGGAGGAGAAGCCCTGGGCGGCGCTGTCCCGCTTCCTGCGTACGTCGGTGGCGTCGGGCGCGGGCAGGCTGCTGCCGCCGCAGGTGCTGCGGGTCGGGGTCGACGGTGAGGAGCAGCCGGGTGTGCCGGCGGCTTCGCGGCCGGAATCGGTGGACGAGACCCGGGTTCCGCAGCAGCGCCAGGGCGTGGGCCAGGACGACTTCCGCGCCGCCGACCGGCGCTCGGGCGGAGGCGGCGACGGGCTGGACGGCCTCGGCGAGGAGACCGGCGCGGTCGAGCTGCTGGAGGTCGTGGGGCGGCTGGTGGACCGGGCGCGGGAGTCCGGCGAGCTGCGCCGGGATGTGACGGTGGCCGATGTGCTGCTGGTCATCGCCACGGCGGCTCCTTCGCTGCCGGACGCCGCCCAGCAGGCCGCGGCTTCGGCCCGGCTGCTGGACATCCTGCTGGAGGGCCTGCGGTCGCGGCCGGCGTGACGGCCGGGGCCGGCCGGTCGGCCCGCTCGTCCCGTTCCGGGCCGGGGGGCTCGTCCGGCCGGTGGTCGGTGTGAGCGGCGGTTCGTGCGACTCGTGCGGTCCACTGCTCGTGCCGTTCCGCGTTCGTCCGTTCCGCGTTCGTCCGTTTCGCGCGGTCGAATCAACGGGGAGTGATTCCCCGAAAGAGGACGCTCTAGTACTCACATTCGGGAAAACGCCCCGGATGAGTGGTTGGCGGGACTGAGGGGCCAACACGATTGAGCCATGTGGCAGTCTTGGCCGGTATTCGGGTCCGAGGGTGTATACGGGGGCTTCCGCGATGAGCGGTAACGAGCAGCAGGAAGAGCCGCTCGGCGAGATCGCTGCGGCCGACAGGGATACGAAGGCGGATGGGCCGTCCGCCGGGCAGGTGCCGGTCCAGTCCGGGCGCGGCCCGTCGGGCGGCGAGGCCGAGGGTGGCACCGTCCTGCCCGGTCCGTGGCCCGCCGTCGCCGAGGACGCGTCCGGCGAGGCGGGTACGGGCGTCGGCCCGCACGCGGTTCCGCAGCAGCGCGCCGGTCGCAGCGGGGCCCCCGAGGCCGGTCTCTCCGACGCCCGGCTGATCGAGGACATGCGGGCGGGCGACGACCAGGCCTACGAGGAGCTGTTCCGGCGGCATTCGGGCGCCGTGCTCCGCTACGCCCGCAGCTGCTGCCGGGACGCACACACCGCCGACGACCTGACGGCCGAGGTGTTCGCCCGCACGCTCCAGGCCGTACGGGGCGGCAAGGGGCCGACGGAAGCGGTCAGGGCCTATCTGATGACCGCCGTCCGCCATGTCGCCGCCGCCTGGACCAAGAGCGCCAAGCGGGAGCATCTGGTCGACGACTTCGCGGTGTTCGCCACGCAGGCGACCCGGTCCTCCGAACTCTCCGACGACGACACCCTCGAACTCGGCGCCGACGTCCTGGCGATGCACGAGGCCGAGCAGACCATGGCGATGCAGGCGTTCCGGAGCCTTCCGGAACGCTGGCAGGCGGTCCTGTGGCACACCACGGTGGAGGAGGAGTCGCCGAGCGAGATCGCCCCGCTGTTCGGCCTCACCGCCAACGCCACCGCCGTGCTGGCCAGTCGCGCCCGCGAGGGGCTCAAGCAGGCGTATCTCCAGGCCCACGTCAGCCAGGCGCTCACCACGGGCGGGGACTGCGCGCAGTACGCCGACCGGCTCGGCGCCCACGCCCGGGGCGGGCTGCGGACCCGGGCCGAACGGGGGCTGCGCAAGCATCTCGACGAGTGCGCCCAGTGCCGGGTGGCCGCGGGCGAGCTGGACCATGTGAACGCGGGGATCCCGGCGCTGTTGCCCGTCGCGGTCATCGGCTGGTTCGCCGCCGGGTATGCGCTCAAGGCCGCGGGCATCGTGGCCGGCGGTGCGGCCGGGCCCGCCGGGGCGGGAGCCGCCGCCGCGGCCACCGGGTCCGGCTCGACCGGCGGGGCCGCCGGTGGCGCCGCTGCCTCCGAGGGGCTCGGCGCGCCCGCCAAGGCGGGAATCGCCGCCGCCGTGGCGGTGGCCGCCGCGGCAGGTCTGGTGTGGGCGCTCGTCGGTGACGACCAGCCGAAGCCGGAGCCCAAGCCGGTCGCGAAGCCCCCGGCCGTGGCGCCCGCCGTGCCCACACCGGAGCCCCCGGCGCCCGCCCCGAAGCCGACGCCGAAGCCGCCCGCCGCGCCCGCACCGCCCGCGCCCCCGGGCCCGGACCCGTCCGAGCCGGCACCGAAGCCCACTCCGAGCCCCACGCCCTCGCCCGAGCCGCCGCCGAAGCCCGCGCCCCCGGCACCGAGCCCGCCGCCGTCCCCGAAGCCGACGCCCAAGCCGCCGAAGCCCACACCGCCGCCGCCCGCGCCGGAGGTGTACCAGGTCAGCGAGTTGGCGTATTCGGTGTTCGGCGACCAGAGCGAGCCGGAAGTCGTGATGGGGCAGAGCAGTTGGGTCTGGCAGCGGTCGAACGTGTCGGTCGCCTCCACCCGTTACGCGCACGGGGTGACCGTGCACGCCCGCTCCTCGGTGACCATCCAGCTGAACCGGCCGTGCACGCGCTACGAGGCCATGGTCGGGGTGGACGACCTGACGCTCGGGCTCGGCGCGGTGCGCTTCTCCGTGTTCAACGGGGACGGGGCCCGGCTGTGGCGCTCCCCGGTGATGGAGGGCGGCGAGCCCGCTGTCCCGGTGAGCGTGGGCATCGCGGGCCAGTCCTCGATCCGCCTCGTGGTGGAACCGGAGGGGCCGATGGGCGGGGTGGCCCTGGCCGACTGGGCGGATTCCCGGATCAGCTGCACCTGACCCGTACGCGCGCCACACGTCCTCGACGGCGGGTTCCGGTCAGGGCTGGAGGGTGCGCCGGGCGGGGATCACTCCGCCCGCGACCGCGCGCTGGCGCGGGGCGGCCGTGCCCGTCCAGCAGGTGCCGCGGCGGGTCACCAGGCGGCGCAGCCACAGTTCGGTGGAGGCCAGGTCCGCCAGGCCGTCCAGGGGCAGCGGTTCGCCCTCGGACGCGGCGCGCAGGGCCTTGCGGACCACCCGGGCCTCCACCAGACCCGCGTCGGCGAGCAGCGGGGCGTCGAAGAGGGCCATCAGCTCGGGCAGCGCGGTGCGCAGGCCGGTCCGGGTGACGGCGGTGGAGGTGGCCTGGGAGGGCGTGCCCCAGCCGGGCGGCAGGTCGTGGATGCCCGCACCGCCGAGCACCCGGCGCAGGATCGCGGCCCGTGCGCCGGGCTGGACGCGCAGCGACTCGGGCAGGGCACGGGCGGCCCGGACGACCTGATTGTCGAGGAACGGGGCGTGCAGGCGCTGGCTGCGGATCTCGGCGGCCTGTTCCAGGATCCGGTGGTCGGCGGCTCCCCGGGCGAGGGCGGCGCGGGCCCGGGCCTCGCCCGGGCGCTGTACGGAGGTGGGCCGGATCGCCGCCCCCTGAAGGCGAACCGATACTTCGGCCAGTGCCTCCCCCGTCAGCCAGCGCGCCGCCGGTCCCGGACGCGACCAGGCGAGGGCGGCGAGCGAGGCGTCGGCGGGGGTGGCGAGGTCGGGGGCGTGGCGGTTGGCGTCGGGGAGGAGCCCGGCGGCGGACTCCAGCCCGGTGCGGTAGGACGTGCGGGCCAGGCGGCGGGCGGCGCGGTAGACCGTGAGCGGGACGAACAGGGAGTGCGCCGTGGGGCCTTCGGCCTTGGTGAGGGCGGCGACGGGGCGCAGGAGGTGGCGTCTGCGCCGGTCCATCAGGAGGTCGGCGAGGCGGGCCGGGTGGGCGTCCAGGACCTGCCGGGCCCCGGACCCGACGAGGTGGTCGGCGCTGCCCGCGGAGAGCCGGCGGCGGTGGCGTTCGGCGAGGACGAGGGAGGGGGCCGGTTCGTCGGTGAGCGGGCCGGTCTCCAACGAGGCGTACGGCAGGGCCTCCTCGCCCGCCGCGACGACGACGTGGTGCAGGCGCGGGTTGGCGGCGATGACGCGGGCCCGCTCCATCTCGCCCTCGTTGCCGCGGGTGGTGAGGTCGTTGAAGGTGACGGCGAGCAGCCGCTCCCCCGCGCCGGTGCCGTGGCCGAGGAGGGTGCCGGGCAGTCCGGGCAGCCCGGAGGCGAGCAGGGCGAGGGTGGCGGACGCACTGCCTCCGGAGAGGTCGGCGCCGATGCCCGCCACGGGTCCGCCCCGGGCGGCGCGCCGGTCGGCGGGGCCCATGCCGGGGACGGGCCCCGGGTCCTGCGGCATGCTCTCCGGCGCGTGGCGCGGGGCCGTGAGCCGGGCGCGTACGGCTTCGACGAGCGCGTCCCGTACGCCCTCCACCGCGTGCACCGGGTCGGCCTGGGGTGCGGCGACGGCGAGCGAGGCGACGGCTTCGTACCCGGTGATCTCCCGCGAGCCCTCGCGCAGGATCAGCGCGTGGCCCGGCGGGACCCGCCGCACGCCCTCGTACGGCGTTCCGTCACCGAGGGCCTCGGGGGTCTCCGGGCAGGCGAGCAGGGCGGCGAGGTGCCCGATGTCGAGCTGGGCCTCGATGAGGTCGGCCAGCGGCAGGGCGGCGGTGGCGTAGGCGGTGCCGCCCGCCCAGGGGGTGTGGAAGACGGGCCGGGCTCCGGCGAGGTCGCCCGCGACGGTGATGCGGCGGCCGATCTGGACGACGGCGGTGTAACTGCCGGGCCAGGCGGTGAGATGGCGCATCGCGCCGCCGCGTGCGGAGAGCAGACCGACGCGGAGTTGTTCGTCGGTGGCGCCGCAGCAGCCGAGGACCGCGAGGCGGGCGGTGGGGGCCCCTTCGGGGGTGGCGACGCCGATGACGCGGATCTCGTCGGGCCGCCAGTCGCCGACCGCCCACAGCGGATCCGGGTCGCCCCACAGGAGTTGGGAGCCCACCGGGTGGACCGTGCGCCCCTCACCGCCGTTTCCGACGGCGCCGACGGTGCCGAAGCTCGCGGCGATACTGCTCCATCCCACCAACCAACGCATCGCCGCCTCCACAGGCTGTGGACAAACGGCGTACGAGATGAACGCAAACGCCGCTGCGGGACATGCTGCCACGACAACGCCGCAGGAGAGGGTGTACGGGCAGCGCACGCCGGAAGAGCATGCGCCCCTGGCAAAGGCCCGACGCGGTCTTCACCGCGGCGACAGCAACGGAACTTCCCGTTCCGGGAGTTGTGGAGGCCGGGCCGTGCGGTCACCGCGCCGCCCCGGCCCGCTCCCCCGGTGAGGGGAGGGGCCGGCGCCGCCCGGAAACAGCGGCGATATCCGGCCAAAGTCGGACCGTTGGCCAGACCCTGAACGGACCGTCGCTATTCGGCCATTCTCTCGAAGTGCCGCCCAGCGCGCATACCGCGCCGCGCCCCCCGGGCGACCCCTCCACGCACAGTCCGGGAGGTGGGCCTCACCTCCCGGACCGGTCCGCCGCCCGCGGGGAATGGAGCGGCGGTTTCCCCCAGCCCACTGAGTCCAGTGCAGCGGGCCGACCCACGCAGGACTCAGCCAAGCGCCACGCGACGGGACGGGCCAGAGCGCACGGCCGGGCGCACGGCCACACACCGGGAGCACGCCGCACCCCGGCCCGGACCGCCCGCCCCGAACACCCGGACCGCCCGCACGGACAACAATCCCGCCATCCGGACGTCTGCCCCTTAACGGTAGGGATAGGGAGAACTACGCTGTGTTTACTGGTGTTCTCGACAGGGGGCATATTCCTCGGGGCTCGGCCACATGCGTGTGCAGGCGGAGTACGAGGGTTCGAACCTGGGGAGGCATCGGTACGAATGCCGCGCGCCGTCCTCGGTGACGCGGCGGCCGTCTGTGTGTCGAGGGGTGGCGCATGTCCAGGGAGCAACGCGGGCCGAACGAGAAGCTCGGCACGGTTCTCGCCCTCGCGGGAATCAGCAACGCCGGGCTCGCCCGGCGGGTCAACGACCTCGGAGCACAGCGCGGTCTGACACTTCGCTACGACAAGACCTCGGTGGCCCGGTGGGTCGCCAAGGGGATGGTGCCGCAGGGCGCGGCGCCGCATCTCATCGCGGCGGCGATCGGGGCCAAGCTCGGGCGCCCGGTGCCGCTGCACGAGATCGGCCTCGCCGACGCGGACCCGGCCCCGGAGGTCGGTCTCGCCTTCCCCCGGGACGTGGGCGAGGCGGTCCGGTCGGCGACCGAGCTGTACCGGCTGGATCTGGCCGGGCGGCGGGGCGGCGGCGGGATCTGGCAGTCCCTGGCGGGATCCTTCTCGGTGAGCGCCTACGCGACGCCCGCCTCCCGCTGGCTGATAACCCCCGCCGACCCGTCGGTGGCCCGGGACCCGACGGCGGCGCAGGCGGCGATCCTCGGTCCACGCGGCGGCGGGCCCGAAGGCCCCGGCGCGGCCGGCGGCCAGGGGCCGGGGACCGCACCGGACGCCCGGGGCGCACACATCCTCCACACCCCCGGCTCCGTCCCCGTACAGCCGGGACCCGATTCCGCGGCGGACGCCTCACCGCTCCGCGTCGGCCACAGCGATGTGTCGAAGCTGCGCGAGGCGGCCCAGGACGCCCGGCGCTGGGACTCCAAGTACGGCGGCGGCGACTGGCGTTCCTCCATGGTTCCGGAGTGCTTACGCGTCGACGCCGCACCCCTGCTCCTCGGCTCGTACACCGACGAGGTCGGGCGGGCCCTGTTCGGCGCCTCCGCCGAGCTGACCCGGCTGGCCGGCTGGATGGCCTTCGACACCGGTCAGCAGGAAGCCGCCCAGCGCTACTACATCCAGGCCCTGCGCCTGGCCCGGGCCGCCGCCGACGTGCCGCTCGGCGGCTATGTCCTCGCCTCGATGTCCCTCCAGGCGACCTACCGCGGCTTCGCCGACGAGGGCGTCGACCTCGCCCAGGCCGCCGTCGAGCGCAACCGGGGTCTCGCCACCGCCCGCACCATGAGCTTCTTCCGGCTGGTGGAGGCCCGCGCCCATGCGAAGGCCGGCGACGCACCGGCCGCGGGGGCCGCGCTCAAGGGCGCCGAGAGCTGGCTGGAGCGGTCCCGGGCGGGCGATTCCGACCCGCCCTGGCTCGGCTTCTACGGCTACGACCGGTTCGCCGCCGACGCCGCCGAGTGCTACCGGGACCTGAAGGCCCCCCGCCAGGTGCGGCGCTTCACCGAGCAGGCGCTGTCCCGGCCGACCGAGGAGTTCGTCCGCAGCCACGGACTGCGGCTCGTCGTCTCCGCCGTCGCCGAGCTGGAGTCGGGCAATCTGGACGCGGCCTGCGCGGCGGGCACCCGGGCGGTGGAGGTCGCGGGCCGCATCTCCTCGGCCCGCACCACGGAGTACGTGCGCGACCTGCTGCACCGCCTGGAGCCGTACGGGGACGAGCCCCGCGTCGCGGAGCTGCGCGAGCGGGCCCGCCCGCTGCTGGTCACCCAGGCCTGAGCCGGACACTGAGCCGGACACGACAGGCCCTGGGGGGCCGGATGTGCGCCACGCCCTGCCCATCTCGGGTTTGAGCCGGTTGTCAGTGGGTCAGTGCACTATCGGGGTGGGAGGTGGCGTGATGATGACGCACGCGGCGTACGACTGCGATGTGCTGGTGATCGGCGGCGGGATCGTCGGTCTGTCGACCGCGCACGCGCTGACCCGGGCGGCTCCGGGCACCCGGGTCACGGTCCTGGAGAAGGAGCGCGGCCCCGCCCGCCACCAGACCGGCCGCAACAGCGGCGTGATCCACAGCGGCATCTACTACCGCCCCGGCTCCCTCAAGGCGCGGTACGCGCTGCGCGGCTCGGCGGAGCTCGCGGACTTCTGCGCGGAGCACTCCATCGCCCATGCCACCACCGGCAAGCTGATCGTCGCCACCGAGCGCTCCGAGCTGCCCCGGCTGCACGCCCTGGTGCAGCGCGGCCGCGAGCACGGGCTGCCCGTGCGGGAGCTGGGCCCGGCCCAGATCGCGGAGCACGAACCGGAGGTCCGGGGCCTCGCGGCGATCCGGGTCGGCACGACGGGCGTCTGTGACTTCACCGCCGTGGCCAGCCGCTTCGCGACCGAGGTCACGGCGGCGGGCGGCATCGTGCGGTACGGGGCGGAGGTCACCGCGATAGACCGGCGCCCCTGGGGCGTCGCGGTGCGCACGACGGACGGCCTGGTCGTCCGGGCCCGGGTGCTCGTCAACTGCGCGGGCCTCCACTGCGACCGGGTGGCCCGCCTCGCCGGGGACGAACCGGGGGTGCGGATCGTGCCGTTCCGGGGTGAGTACTACGCGTTGGCCCGCCCCGAGCTGGTGCGCGGCCTGGTCTACCCGGTGCCGGACCCGGCGTTCCCCTTCCTCGGCGTCCACCTCACCCGGGGCTTCGACGGCTCCGTCCACGTCGGGCCGAACGCGGTCCCCGCCCTGGCCCGCGAGGGATACACCTGGCCCCAGGTCCGCCCCGCCGAACTGCTGTCCACGCTGAGCTGGCCGGGCACCTGGAGAATCGCCCGCCGCCACTGGCGGTACGGGGCGGGCGAGGTGCACCGCTCGCTGTCCCGGTCCGCGTTCACCCGGGCCGTCGGGCGGCTGCTGCCCGCCGTCACCGAGGACGACCTGCGCCCGTCGCCCGCCGGGGTGCGGGCCCAGGCGGTGCTGAAGGACGGCACGCTGGTCGACGACTTCCTGATCCGCGAGGCCCCGCACACCGTGCATGTGCTCAACGCCCCGTCGCCCGCCGCGACGGCGTGCCTGCCCATCGGACGGGAGGTGGCGCGGCTCGCGCTGCGCCGGGCTCGGGGGACGGGGTGGAAGCCGCCCGCCGTAGAATCCGGTCATTGTGTCTGAGCAGCCTCTGAACCCCACCCCCGCCGGATCCCCCGACGCGCCGCCGACCGACGAGACGCCGACCGGCCCCGCGCGGACCGGCTCCACGGCGGCCGACGCGCTCGCCGACGCCACCGCCGAGGAGACCACGACCGCCGACGAAGCCGCCGCGCTGCGGGCCGCCTCCTTCGAGCGTGCGCGCCGGCTGCGTATGGAGCCGCGCTTCCCCGGCGGTCCCGCCGCCGACCCGGCCGGTTCGCACCACGAGCGCCGGATCCGCAGCTTCCAGCCGCGCCGCAGCCGGGTCACCACCGGCCAGCAGGAGTCCCTGGAGCGGCTGTGGCCGAAGTGGGGCCTGGACATCGACGGCCGTCGCGTCCTCGATCTGGCCGAGCTGTTCGACGGGCTGCCCGTGGTCCTGGAGATCGGTTTCGGCATGGGCGAGGCCACCGCCCAGATGGCGGCCGACGACCCGGGCACCGGCATCCTCGCGGTCGACGTCCACACCCCCGGCCAGGGCAACCTGCTGGGCCTCGCGGACAAGGCGGGCTCGACGAACGTCCGGGTGGCCAACGGCGACGCGGTCATCCTGCTGCGCGAGATGCTGGCCCCCGAGTCCCTCGACGGCCTGCGGGTCTTCTTCCCCGACCCGTGGCCCAAGGCCCGGCACCACAAGCGGCGCCTCATCCAGCCCGACTTCCTCGACCTGGTCGCCCCGGTCCTCAAGCCCGGCGCGATCGTCCACTGCGCCACGGACTGGGAGCCGTACGCCGAGCAGATGCTGGAGGTGCTCACCGCGCACCCCCGCTTCGAGAACACCGCGGCCGACGGCGGATACGCCCCGCGTCCCGCTTTCCGGCCGCTCACCCGCTTCGAGGGCCAGGGCCTGGACAAGGGGCACGTCGTCCACGACCTGCTGTTCGCCCGCGTCTGACGCACCGGCGGACAGCCGGTCGATGGCCGGATGCGCCATCGCGGGTGTCAGTGGCCCTCGTTAGGGTCGAGAGGTGTCCGACCCCTCCGTGCAGCATCAGCAGGCCCACCCGGCCGTCCCGGTCCTCCACGAGCAGCGGCTCGACGAGGTCCTGGGCGCGGTGCCGGAGCGGGGCCGGGCGCGTTACCGGCCGCACCGCGTCGGCATGGTGTGGCGCAGCAAGGTGTTCCGCGCCGGGGCCGTGATCGTGGCGCTCCTGCTGTGCGGTCTGGTGATCCTCGCGCTCGTCCGCGAACAGACCGGGCCCGAGGGGTTCCTGGTCGGCCTCGGCCTGGCGGTGCTGCCGGTGCCGCTGCTGATGGCAGCCTTCCGCTGGCTGGACCGGGTCGAGCCGGGGCCCTGGCGGAATCTGATCTTCTCCTTCGCCTGGGGCGCGTGCGCCGCCGCGCTGGTCGCGATCATCGCCAACTCCTTCGCGACGCGCTGGATAGCCACCGCGACGGCCGACCCGGCGAGCGCCGACACCCTGGGGGCGACGGTGATCGCCCCCGTCGTCGAGGAGAGCGCGAAGGCGGCGGCCGTGCTGCTGATCTTCCTTTTCCGCAGACGGGAGTTCAGCGGGGTGGTGGACGGCATCGTCGTCGCCGGGTTCACCGCGACGGGCTTCGCGTTCACCGAGAACATCCTCTATCTGGGCAACGCCTTCGGCGAGGACCAGCAGCTCGGCAGCTCCGGGTTCGCCTCGGTGACGGCCGGGACGTTCTTCGTGCGGATCGTCATGTCCCCTTTCGCACATCCCCTGTTCACGGTCCTGACCGGCCTCGGTTTCGGCTTCGCGGCTGTCAGCGCCCGCCGCCACCGGGTCCGCCGGATCGCCCTGCCGGTGCTGGGTCTGCTGCTGGCGATGGGGCTGCACGCCCTGTGGAACGGCTCGTCGGTCTTCGGCCCGTACGGCTTCTACGCGGTGTACGGGATCGTCATGGTCCCGGCGTTCGGCTTGGTGACCTGGCTGGCGATCTGGTCGCGCCAGCGGGAGCTGCGTACGCTCGCCGCCGAGCTGCCCGCGTATGCGGCGGCCGGCTGGCTCACCCCCGCCGAACCGTCGGCGCTCTCCTCCATGCGGGCCCGGGGCATGGCCCGCGACCTGGCCCGCCACTGGCAGCAGGACCGGGCCCGGGGCCGGGCGGCGGCCCGCGCGGTCGCGGAGTACGAGTCGTTCGCGACGTCGCTCGCGGGGCTGCGCCGCCGGGCCCGCCACGGCGCGGTGGGCCCGGACTTCGGCGCCCGTGAGCGGGAGTTGCTGCACCATCTGTGGCAGCGCCGGGAGATCGCGGCCCCGGCCCTGGCCCACGCGGCCCGCCTCACGTCCCACCGGGGCCCGCACCACGGCCGCCAGGCCCACGCCGGACGCCACGCGGCGATGCCGTACGGCCAGGGATACGGGTACGGCCCGGCACAGGGCTACGGCCCCGCGCCCGCGCCGGCCCCCGGATACGGCCCCGGGCCCGCGCCCGGAAACGGCCCCGGATACGGACAGCCGCACGGCCCGGCGTACGGACAGCCCCAGCCGCACCCGTACGGACAACCCCAGACGCAGCCGCAGCCGTACGGATACGGGTACGGGTATGGCGACCCCGGCTCCGTCAGGCCGACGCCTCGGTGAGCAGCGCGAGTTCCCGGTCCGTCAGCCGCAGGTCGGCGACCGCGACGAGGGCGGGGAGCTGTTCGACCGTACGGGCGGAGGCGATCGGCGCGGCGACGGTCGGCTGTGCGGCGAGCCAGGCGAGGGCCACCGTCGCGATCTCGGCGTTCCGCTCCCCGGCCACCTGGTCGAGGGCGGCCAGCACTTTGCGGCCCTGCTCCGACTCCAGGTGCCCGCCCGCCTTCGCGGAGCGCGCGCTCTCCACCGTCGCACCGGGGCGGTACTTGCCGGTGAGGAAGCCGGAGGCGAGCGCGTAGTACGGGACGGCGGCGAGGCCCGCGGCGGCCGCGGTGTCCTGGAGCGCGCCCTCGTAGGTGGAGCGGGAGACCAGGTTGTAGTGCGGTTGGAGCGCCACGTACCGGGCGAGGCCCTCGCGCTCGGAGAAGGCGAGGGAGGCCGCGAGGCGCTCGGGGCTGATGTTGGAGGCGGCGATGTGGCGCACCTTGCCGTCCTTCACCAGCTGGTCGAGGGCGGTGATGATCTCCTCGACCGGGACGGTCTCGTCGTCGAAGTGCGTGTAGTAGAGGTCGATGTGGTCGGTGCCGAGCCGGCGCAGCGATGCCTCGGCCGCGCCCTTGATCGTGCCGGCCGACAGCCCCCGGAAGTCGGGGTGGGCGCCGGCCTTGGTGGCGACGACGATGTCGGACCGGTTGGAGCGGGAGGCGAGCCACTTGCCGATGACGGTCTCCGACTCGCCGCCCCGGTTGCCCTCGACCCAGGCGGAGTAGGCGTCGGCGGTGTCGATGAAGTTGCCGCCGGCCGCGACGTACGCGTCCAGGACGGCGAAGGACTGTTCCTCGTCCGCCGTCCAGCCGAAGACGTTGCCGCCGAGGGCGAGGGGGAAGACCTGGAGGCCGGAGGTGCCGAGGGGGGTGTGCGCGGAAGTCATGTGAGAGTTCAACGGGCCGGTCGGAGGACGGTATTCCTGCCTCGGCCGTGCGGAAGGATGAATTCCGCCGCGTACGCCCATCATGATCCACGCACGGGCCTGTCGCCCCCTCCCCGTCCCCGTCCCCGGACAGACCGGCAGCCCTGACGTCGGGGGGTGTGCGTCAGGGCTGCCGGGGTTTCGGGACGGGCCGCCGGAGAAGGGCGGCCCGGGGCCGGCGGCGCGCGCCGGCCCGGGGGCTCAGACCGAGAGGCCCTTGCTGGTCAGCCAGGCCATCGGGTCCATCGCGGAGCCGCCCGCGGTGCGGACCTCCAGGTGGAGGTGGACGCCGGTCACGTTGCCGGTGGCACCCATGCGGCCGATGGTCTCGCCGGTGGTGACCTTCTGGCCGACCGAGACGTCGATCGAGGACTGGTGGGCGTACCAGATCTCCGTGCCGTCATCGAGCTGGAGCACCGTGCGGTAGCCGTACGAACCGGACCAGCCGGCCGACGTGATCGTGCCGCTGTGCACGGCCTTGAGCGGCGAACCGGCCGAACCGGCGAAGTCGAGGCCGGTGTGCTGGCCGGAGGACCACATCGCACCGGACTGACCGTAGGTCGAGCTGATCGTGTAGGAGGAGGCCGGCAGGGAGAAGCTGGCGGCGAGCTTGGCGAGACGCTCCTCCTCCGCCTTCTTCTTCGCCGCTTCCTCCGCCGCCTTCTTCTTCGCGGCGGCGTCGGCCTCGGCCTCGTCCTGCTGCTTCTTGGCCTCTTCCGCCGCCTTCTCGGCCGCGGCCTTCTCGGCTGCCGCCTTGGCCTCGGCGTCGGCGCTGGCCTGCTGCTGCTCGGCCTGCTGGAGGATCCGGGCGCGCAGCGCCTCGCCGGCGTCGGTGCCCTGCTCGGCCTCGGCGCTGGTGAGCCCGGCGGTGGTGAGCGGCGCGGCCGCGGCGACCGGGGCGGCCTCCGCTTCGTCGGACATGAAGGACCCGACGCCGGGAAGGGACTTGGCGTCGGGGAGGTTGTCCGCGATGGAATCGGGAAGAGAGATGGAGACGGGAGCCTTGTCCTGAGCGGTGGCCATGCCCCCCGCTCCGACGGCCGCTATGACGCCGACCCCGAGGACGGTGGAGCTACGGGCCAGACCACGCTGCTTGGCGACGCGGTGCCTGCCGCGCACGGGACGGATGGAGTCCTCGGTGGGATTCCACTCCCCCACGGACCGCTCGGCGCCACCGTAGCTGTCGGTGCTGAAGGGTGACGGGGCCTCAGGGGCAGGCTTGTTGGACGCCACGTGGGCGCACTCCTTTCCTTCCTTCTCGCCTACCGGGTTAGCTGACGGGTTCGGAGCAGGAAGGTCTCCTACGGGCCCCTCCGCCTCTCACGAGACGCAGGCGTCCGATTCACCCCATGTAGTGGGTCCCCGGTTCCCTTGCGGAATTCGGCGCTCGCGCGCGGCGCCGTCCCTGACGACGGCTGTGACGACCGCGCTGCGTTATCGAACGTTAATAGACACCCGGACCCGATTCCAAGCTGTTCCTGTTGATCATTAACGAACAGGGGTGGGAGGTACGGGGCACAAGCGGGCGGAATCGGGCGACTTGACCGGGGCTCAGCCACATGCCTTTTTCTGACGGTGTATCAAATGTTATGCGGAGCGGTGCGCTTCGATTACGCACCGTGTCATCGCTGCGAGTTGCGAGTTCAGCGCGCCGGCGGACAGCCGCGCCACGTCAGCGGGCCGCGTCCTCGTCGCCCCGGCCCACGATCTTCACCGTCGTCCGGCGCACGGGCTGCCCCTCCGCCGGCCGGCCGACCGCGATCAGCGCCATGTCGTCCGTGGCGTGCCCGCCGGTGTGCAGCCGTACGTCGTCGGTCAGCGCCGACAGCAGCTCCTCCGGCCCCGGGAAGATCCGGCCGCGCAGCCGGGCCGCCGGATCGTAGAAGACCCCGTTGGCGTCCCGGGCCTCGGACAGGCCGTCCGTGAAGGCGAGGAGCGTCGCCCCGGGAGGCATCACCCACTCGTCGGCGCGGTCCGGCCACACCCCGAGGTCCATCCCCAGCGGCAGCGCGGGCACCGAGGGCGCCAGCACCTCCAGGGCCCCGTCCGCGTGGAGCAGGATCGGCTCGGGGTGGCCGCGGTTGACCAGGCGGACCGTGGCCGCCCCGGGCGGGATCTCGGCCAGTACGGCGGTGATGAACCCCTCCATGGCGTCCAGCCCGTACTGCCGCGTCCCCTCCCGGGCCAGCGCCCGCTCCAGCCGCTGGGCCACGCCCTCCAGCGAACGCTCCTGTTCGGCGGCCTCCCGGAACGACCCGATGATCACCGCCACCGCCCCGACGGCGTCCAGCCCCTTGCCGCGGACGTCGCCGACCACGACGCGCACGCCGTACGGGGTGTCCGCGACGGCGTACAGGTCGCCGCCCACGAACTCGTCCGCCTGCGCCGCCTCGTACCGTGCGGCCACCTGGAGTCCGCCGATCCGCTCGGCGGGCGTCGGCAGCACGGCCCGCATGGCGGTCTCCGCGACGGCCCGGGCCGAGGCGAGCTGCTCGTTGCCGCGCCGCACGACGCCGTTGATGACGAGGGCCAGGACCGAGCCCGTGAGCACGGTGAGCATCTCGATGACCGGGACGACCTGCGTGGACGTCCCGTCGGAGATCCGCATCACGATGACGGAGATGACCGCGGCGATCCCGGTGCGGACGGTCCGGGACAGCGAGAAGAACGGGGCGGCGATCAGCGGGGCCGCGACGAAGAGGGGGACGGCGGTGAAGTTGGGCGGGGCGAGCGAGTCGAACAGCAGTCCGCCGATGATCAGCAGGGCGGGCAGCATCCGGATGAACCGCCCGGTGCCCCGTCCGCCGCCGGACGCCAGCTCCCCCTCCCGGGATCCGAGCACCGCACGGCCCACGGCGTCCATGCTCCCCGCCGCCCCGCTGCGCCGTCCCTCGGCCATCCCCACCTGTGCACTCCTGCCCGGTCCACCCACGGCTGCGGACGGTACCGCTCCCTGTCCAGGCTTCCCGGAGCCGCGCCGAGCGGCGACCGGGCATCGGCCGAATAGGGGGAAAAAGCGGTGGCGGCCCGGCCGGCCGTGGTCAGTCGGAGAGCCGATGCTGCGCGTAGACCGTCAGTGCGTCCCGTACGAAGGCGGCGGTGCCGTCCCCGTAGCGATCGTAGTTCTTTCCGAAGCGCGGATCGGCGACATACATCTCCCCGAGCCCGATCACGTACGAACGGCTGGGCTCCTTGGCCGAGGACAGCCAGGCGCAGTGCCGCCGCGCGAGCTCCTGCGCCTCGGGCCCGTCGACGGCGAGCCCGGCCTCCCTGGCCCGGCCCCAGTCGCGCGCGATGGCCTCGTGCTCGTCCCTGAACGCCTTCTTCTCCCCGTCCCCGAGCGAACGCCACCAGCGGTCGCCCTCCTCGTACGCGTCCCGGCCCCAGCGCTCGGTGACCTCCTGCTCGTGGGCGGTGTGGTCGAAGCCGTCGAACACCTCAGCGGCCATGAGTTCCATCCCCTCCTGGGTCTTGTGGAGCGTGGTCCGCACCGAGGCGATCTGCCGTCCGATGCGCGCCTGCTCCTGTTCGAGCAGCCGCAGATGCGCCCGCAGCGCCACCGCCGTGTCCCGCTGCCCCTCCAGTACGTCCCTGATGGCGGGCAGCGAGAGCCCGAGCTCCCGCAGCAGCAGGATGCGCTGCAGCCGGACGAGGGCGTCCTGGTCGTAGTAGCGGTAGCCGTTGCTCCCGATCCGGCTCGGCGCGAGGAGACCGAGGTCCCCGTAGTGCCGGAGCGTGCGGCTCGTGGTGCCGGCCTGGCGGGCGATTTCCTGAATGGACCACTCCATGCCGGAAACGCTAGATCTTTACGCTGCGTCAAGGTCAACCCGGAAATGCCGGGGAACGACTCGGGCCCGGCACGCTGTCTGCGTGCCGGGCCCGGATCTTCAGTAGCGGGGACAGGATTTGAACCTGCGACCTCTGGGTTATGAGCCCAGCGAGCTACCGAGCTGCTCCACCCCGCGTCGGTGAACACAACTGTACGGCATTGCAGGGGTGCCGTTGACCAATAAGCGGACCCCCTCCTCCGGTCCGCGTTGCCCCGCCCGGGCGAGTACCTTGTTGCATAGAGGTTGCAATAACGATCACTGTGCGAGAAGAGGACCCCGTGCGGACTCCGGTGGTGCTGGGCATCGAGTCGTCGTGTGACGAGACGGGGGCGGGGATCGTCTCCGGCGGGCGTCTGCTCGCGCACGTCGTGGCGTCGAGCATGGACGAGCACGCCCGTTACGGCGGGGTGGTGCCGGAGATCGCCGCCCGGGCCCACCTCCAGGCGTTCACCCCCGTCGTCCAGGAAGCCCTGGCGCAGGCGGGACTCGGGGTGCGGGACATCGACGCCGTCGCGGTGACCACAGGGCCCGGTCTGTCCGGGGCGCTCCAGGTCGGTCTGGCCGGGGCCAAGTCCCTGGCGTACGCGGCGGGGGTGCCGCTGTACGGGGTGCACCACCTGGCCGGGCACGTGGCCGCCGACACCCTGGAGCACGGGCCGCTGCCCGACCCGTGCATGGTGCTCATCGTCTCGGGCGGGCACACCTCGCTGCTGCTCGTGCGCGACCTGGTGCGCGATCCGATCCTGCACCTGGGCGACACCGTGGACGACGCGGCGGGCGAGTGCTTCGACAAGGTCGCCCGCGTCTTCGGCCTCCCGTATCCGGGCGGGCCGGCCATCGACCGGGCCGCCCGCGAGGGCAATCCCTGCGCCGTCGCCTTCCCCCGGCCGCTGCTGGGATCGAAGGACGACCCGTACGCGTTCTCCTTCTCCGGGCTGAAGACCGCCGCCGCCCGCTGGGCCGAGCAGCACCGCCTGCACGGCGAGGACATCCCGCTGGCCGACGGGGCGGCTTCGCTCCAAGAGGCCGTCGCGGACGTCCTGACGCGCAAGGCGCTGGCCGCCTGCCGCCAGTACGACGTCCGCACCCTGGTCGTGGTCGGCGGGGTCGCGGCGAACTCCCGGGTCCGGGCACTGGCCGAGGAGCGGTGCGAGGCGGCGGGCGTCGAACTGCGCGTACCGCCGCTGACGCTGTGCACCGACAACGGGGCGATGATCGCCGCCGTCGGCGACCTGCTGGTACGGGCCGGTGCCGACCCGGCCCAGCTGAACGTGTCCATCGACCCGTCGGCGCCGTTGGAATACGCCGCGCTGCACCCGGTCGCCGCGCCCGCGAGGGTGGCCCGAGCCGCCTGAGCGGCGTGGCACCGCGCCCGGATTTCCCCCTGGTGACCGACCGAAGGACTAAGAGGACCGCTTGTGCGTACCGCCGACATCCGCAGCCGATTCCTGGACTTCTTCGCCGCCCGGGACCACACCGTCGTCCCCAGCGCGCCCCTGCCGACGCCGGACCCGACCCTGCTGTTCGTCAACGCGGGCATGGTGCCGTTCAAGCCGTACTTCACCGGTGAGGCGCCCGCCCGCTGGGAGCGGGCCACCAGCGTGCAGAAGTGTGTCCGGACCCTGGACATCGAGGAGGTCGGCCGCACCACCCGGCACGGCTCGTTCTTCCAGATGAACGGCAACTTCTCCTTCGGCGACTACTTCAAGGAAGGGGCCATCGCCTACGCCTGGGAGCTGTCGACGAGCCCGCAGGCCGAGGGCGGCTACGGTCTGGACCCGGACAGGATCTGGGTCACCGTCCACCACTCCGACACCGAGTCGCGCGGCATCTGGCGCCGGGTCGCGGGCCTGCCCGACGAGCGGATCGTGGACCGGGGGGACGAGGACAACTTCTGGTCCATGGGCGTCCCCGGACCGTGCGGGCCCTGCTCCGAGCTGTACTACGACCGCGGCCCGGCCCTCGGCCCAGAAGGCGGTCCGGCGGTCGACGAGGACCGGTACATGGAGTTCTGGAACCTGGTCTTCATGCAGTACGAGCGCGGCCCGGGCCCCGGCAAGTCCGGCTACCCGATCCTCGGGGAGCTGCCCCGCCGCAACATCGACACCGGCATGGGCCTGGAACGGATGGCGACCCTCCTCCAGGGCGTCGACAACCTCTACGAGATCGACGAGACCCGCCCCGTCCTGCAGCGCGCCGCCGACCTGGCCGGCGTCCGCTACGGGGCCGATCCGGAGGCCGACGTACGGCTGCGGGTCGTCGCCGACCACGTCCGTACGGCCCTGATGCTCCTCGCCGACGGCACCACCCCCGGCAACGAGGGCCGCGGCTACGTCCTGCGCCGCATCCTGCGCCGCGCGGTCCGCTCCATGCGGCTGCTGGGCTACGAGGACCTGGCCCTGGCCGAACTGCTGCCGGTGGCCCGCGACTGCATGGCTCCGAGCTACCCGGAGGTCGCCGACGCCTACGCCCGTATCGCCGATCAGGCCGGGGCCGAGGAGGACGCCTTCCGCTCCTCCCTCAAGCAGGGCACCACCGTCCTGGACACCGCCGTCGCCCGGGTCAAGGAGAGCGGCGGCCGGCTGCTGCCCGGCGCCCAGGCGTTCCTGCTGCACGACACGTACGGCTTCCCCATCGACCTCACCCTGGAGATGGCCGCCGAGCAGGGCGTCGAGGTCGACCGCGAGGGCTTCACCGCGCTGATGAACGAGCAGCGCGAGCGGGCCCGCGCCGACGCCCGCGCCCGCAAGGCCGGCGGGGCCGTGGACACCACCGCCCTGCGCCCGGTCCTCGACGCGCACGGGCCGACCGACTGGCGGGCCTGGGACACCCTGGAGACCGAGTCCCGTGTCCTCGCGCTGCTCGGCCCGGCCGGCCCGGTGCCGGTGGCCCGGACCGGCGACATCGTCACCGTCGTCCTGGACCGCACGCCGTTCTACGCCGAGTCCGGCGGCCAGGACAGCGACGCCGGGCTGCTGTCCGGCGCCTCGGTCGAGGCCGAGGTCCTCGACGTCCAGCGCCCGCTGCCCGGCCTGGTCGCCCACCAGGTCCGCATCACCGCCGGCGAACTCGCTCCCGACGACACCGTGCACGCCGCCGTCGACCCCGAGTGGCGGCTCGGCGCCCGCCAGGCCCACTCCGGCACCCACGTCCTGCACGCCGCCCTGCGCGAGATCCTCGGCCCCGACGCCCTCCAGTCCGGCTCCTACAACCGGCCCGGCTATCTGCGCCTCGACTTCCCCTGGCGCGGTGCCCTCTCCGCGACCGTCCGCAGCGAGATCGAGGAGGCCGCCAACCGCGCCCTGCGACGCGATCTGCCGGTCGGTGTGCGGTGGATGACGCTGCCCGAGGCGAAGGAGATCGGCGCGCTCGCCCTCTTCGACGAGACGTACGGGGAGAAGGTCCGCGTCGTCGAGATCGGCGGGGCCTGGTCCCGGGAGCTGTGCGGCGGTACGCACGTGGAGCGCGCGGCCCAGATCGGCACGGTCGCCCTGACCTCCGAGGGCTCGGTCGGCGCGGGCATGCGCCGCCTGGAGGCGGCCGTGGGCATCGAGGGCTTCGGCTACCTGGCCCGCGAGCGGGACCTGGTGGCGCGGATCGCCGAGCAGCTCGGGGCGCCGCGCGCCGAGCTGCCCGACCGGATCGCCGGTCTGCTGGACCGGCTGAAGGCGGCCGACCGGGAGAACGCCCGGCTCAAGCAGCAGGCCACCACGGCACGCGCCGGCGAACTCGCCGAAGCGGCGGGCGAGACGGGCGGCGTGCGGATCGTCACCACCACGGTGGGCGGCGGCGCCCAGGAGGCCCGGGCGCTCGCCCTGGCCGTCCGCGACCGGCTGCCCGACGGCACGCCTGGCGCGGTGGCGGTGGGCACGGAGGACGGGGCGCTGGTCCTCGCCGTCAACAACGCGGCCCGGGAAGCGGGCCTGCACGCCTCCCCGTTGGTGAAGCAGCTTCTCGGTGGCCGCGGCGGAGGGTCGGCCGAGGTCGCCCAGGGCGGCGGCCTCGGACCCGGCGGGGTCGCCGACGCGCTGGCGGCCCTGTCGGCGGTGATCGCCACCGCGGCCGGCTGAGCGGGCCGCAGAGTCTCCTAGCGCAGCCCGGCCCCCCTCCACCGGATACGGCACGTACGTCCGCCGGTCCGGGTCGATCGCCAGTCGGCCGCCGGCCGGGGGCCGGGCCCGCTGGGCGCAGTCGCGGCGTTCGCAGATGCGGCAGCCCAGCCCGATCGGGGTCGCCGCCCGCGTCCCGCAACCGAAGCTGATCAACACGTTCCACGGCGGCAAGACCCCGCTCGTCCCCAGGGACCGCCTCCGCGAACTCGACTACCGGCTGATCATCGTCCCCTCGGACCTCCAGCGCGCCGCGATCACCGCGGTCCGGCGCACGCTGGAGGCCATCAACCGCGACGGCGACAGCGGCGCCGTCCGCGAGGACCTGACCTCCTTCGCCGAACGCGAGCGGATCGTGCGCACGGCGGAGTACCTGGCGATCGGGTCCTGAGGCGGAGGAGGGCCACACCGGGGCCCCGTCGAGCCGTATGGCAGGGCGCTCACACCGCGCGTAGCGTGAATTTCAGGGGCGGGGTTCGGCATGTGAGGTTCTTGCATGCAACGTCCGATATGTCGGGAGGTCGCGGCATGGCACGGGGTATCCGTAACACGATCGGACTGATCTTGGCGGTCGTCGGCGCTGCCGCAGCGATCTGGGCGCCCTTCCGCAACTGGTACGACGGGCGGCTCGGACACGACTTTCGGGTGTGGGAGCTCTTCACCGGGGCCGGCATCACGGATTCGGGCGCGGGGCTGTTCGCGTCCATGTTCCTCCCCCTCTTCGTCGGCGCGCTGCTCACCGTTCTCGGCGTGGCGTTCCGATCGCGGCTCCTCGTCCTGATCGCGGGGATCGTCACGCTCGGATTCGCCGTCCTCTGGATGGTCCGGCAGGCGCAGGCCCAGGGCAGCCTGACCGTCACGGGCGACAGCGACGGGCTCGGCACCGGCGTGGGCCTGGCCCTCATCGGCGGTCTCCTCATGCTGATCGGCTCGGCCGTCATGAGCGGGCGGGAACGCAGGGCGGTACGAAACGCCCGCCATGAACAGGAGCAGCGGGGGCAGGACGCTCTGGACCGCGAGGAGGACGCGGAGCGACACCGCACCGGAGTCGAGCAGTCGTACGGCACGGCCGCCCGGGACGGGGCCGCCGGAGGCGGCACCGACCGAGCCGGCGCGACCGAGGCGCGCCCCGGTACCGACGCCGGGCCCGCTCGGGGCACGCCGGTCGAGGGCGAATCCCAGCGGCGCTTCCGCCGGTCTCAGCAGCAGACGTCGGCAGCACCGCGCGGCCGGCCGGTTCCGGCGCGGGACGCCGGCGGCGTGGAGCCCGGACGGAGGGACACGGACCGGACGCAGTACGAGCAGAGCGACCGGGACACGGGAGCCCGTCCGCCCGATCAGGGCTCGCCGGGCAGGAGGTACCCGGACCGCGGAGACCAGCAGTAAGCCGCGCTGGTGTTCCATCTGCCCAGATCTGCGTACTCCGTCCGGATCCGGGTAGGTGACCCCTGTGCCGACGGGTCTCCGCGGCACCTTCTGGGGCAGGGGAACCATCGCAATGCCGATATCCACGACGGCTCCGGCCTCGGCCACCGACGCGCCCCTGGTGGCGCTCCCGCAGATCCGCGACCCCAGCAAGGTGGCGCCGAAGGACGCCCGCGCCCTCAGCTCCGTCTTCTTCGAACGGCTGCGGGTGCTGGAAGAGGGCACGCACGAGTACCAGTACGCGCGTAACACCCTGATCGAGACGAACCTGTCACTGGTCCACTTCGCCGCACGCCGGTATCGCAGCCGTGGCAGCGGCGAGATGGAGGAGATCATCCAGGTCGGAACGGTGGGCCTGATCAAGGCGATCGACCGGTTCGACCTCAGCCGGGAGGTGGAGTTCACCTCCTTCGCCATCCCTTACATCGTCGGGGAGATCAAGCGTTTCTTCCGCGACTCCACCTGGGCGGTCCATGTACCGCGCCGCCTTCAGGAGCTGCGCGTCACCCTGGCCAAGGCCAAGGAGGAACTCGCCAAACGGCTGGACCGGGACCCCACCGTCCAGGAACTCGCCCGCCATCTGGAACTCAGCGAAGACGAGATCATCGAGGGCCTCGTCGCCTCGAACGGATATACCGCGGGATCCCTGGACAAGCCCGTCGGGAGCGAACGGGACAACGCGTCGGCCGTCACCTACGGCGACACCGAAGGGGACATCGATCCCGCCATCGAGAGGGTCGAGGATCTCCATGCGCTGGCGCCCCTGCTCGAAGACCTGAACGACCGCGACCGGTCCATCGTGGCCATGCGCTTCGGCCAGGAGATGACCCAGTCCGAGATCGGCCGACAGCTCGGCATCTCCCAGATGCACGTCTCCCGGCTCCTGACCCATCTGCTCGGCCGCCTCCGCACCGGGATGCTGGCGCACGGATGAATCCTGCGGAGTGAGCCTCACGTACCCGAGCGAGGTCCACCGCCCCGCCGGGCGGCCGCTCCGATCCGAGGGGAGGCGGCCGAGGCCGCGCCCCTTCGACCCACCAGTCCAGCGACAGCGGTCACGTCCTCGGCTGTTCCGTTCCCACCACATCGCGGTGACCGCCCAACGGCTGCCCGGTGTCGGCCACGAGAGGTTCGTACTCATGACCGCAGAAGTCTCCGTCCGCCCCGAGCGGACGACCGGGAGCGATTTCGCCCGGCTGTCCAAGAGGATCGCCGACCACGGCCTGATGGCCCGACGACCCCGCTACTACGCGGTCCGTATCGTGGCCGTGAGTGCCCTGTACGTCGCCGGCTGGACCGCGTTCGTCCTCGTCGGCGCCTCCTGGTGGAACCTGGCCGTCGCCGTCTTCCTGGCCGCGGTCTTCGGCCAGGTGGCGCTGCTGGCCCACGACATCGCCCACCGCCAGGTCTTCCGGCTGCGCAAGGCCAGCGAGAGGTCGGGGCGCATCACCGCGAACATCGGCATCGGCATGGGCTACGGCTGGTGGCAGGACAAGCACACCCGCCACCACGCCAACCCCAACCACGAGACACTCGACCCCGACATCGAGCCCGATCTGCTGGTCTGGTCGCAGGACCAGGCCCGCTCGGCCAAGGGCCTGCCCCGGCTGATCGGCCGCTCGCAGGCGTACCTGTTCTTCCCTCTCCTCACCCTGGAAGCCATCAACCTGCACGTGTCGGGCCTGCGGGCGCTGGCCGACCGTTCGCTCAAGCACCGGATGCTGGAGGGGTCCCTGCTCGTCGCGCACTGCGCGGCCTACCTGACGGCGCTCTTCCTGGTGCTTCCGCCCGGCATGGCGATCGCCTTCCTCGCCGTCCACCAAGGCCTCTTCGGTCTGTACCTCGGCTCCGTCTTCGCCCCCAACCACAAGGGCATGCCGATCCGGACGGGCAACGACCGGCCGGACTTCCTGCGCCGCCAGGTCCTCACCTCACGCAACGTGAGCGGCAACTGGTTCACGGACATCGTCCTGGGCGGGCTGAACTACCAGATCGAGCACCACCTCTTCCCGAGCATGCCCAGCCCCAACCTGCGCAAGGCCCAGATCGTCGTCCGGCGCTACTGCGAAGAGCTGGATGTCGCCTACCTGGAGACCAGCCTGATCGCCTCCTACAGGCAAGCACTCCGCAGCCTCCACCAGGCAGGCGCTCCCCTGCGCCGGACAGAGGCACGCCCCGCGTGACCGGTGATCCCTCACCCCGCCGACGCGGCCGCAACCGCGCGACGCTCCCGCCGGGCTCAGCCGTCAGCCCCGGTTGCGAGCTACGGGAGAAGCCCTCGCGCCGGGAGTCTGCCACGATGGCGCGCATGGACGTGCGGAGCAGGAACCATGTCAGGGTGACCGGGCGGGCCGGTGCGCCGGTGGTGATGCTGGCGCACGGGTTCGGGTGCGACCAGAACATGTGGCGTCTGGTGGTGCCTGCGCTGGAGCGGCACTTCACCGTCGTCCTCTTCGACCACGTCGGCTCGGGAAACTCGCAGCTGTCTTCCTGGAGCCAGGACCGGTACGGATCGCTGGACGGTTACGTCGCCGATGTCCTGGAGGTCGTCGGGGAGCTGGCGCTGGGGCCGGTCATGTTCGTGGGGCATTCGGTGAGCGCGATGATGGGCGTGCTGGCCGCCGCGCGCGAGCCGGAGGCGTTCGCCGGACTGGTGCTGCTCGCACCGTCTCCCTGCTTCATCGACGATCCGGCCACGGGGTACCGGGGCGGCTTCAGCGCCGCCGACATCGATGAGCTGCTGGAGTCGCTGGACGCCAACTATCTCGGCTGGTCGGGCACGATGGCACCGGTGATCATGGGCAACCCGGATCGGCCCGAGCTGGGCGAGGAGCTGACGAACAGCTTCTGCCGCACGGATCCGGAGATCGCGCGCGTCTTCGCCCGGGTGACGTTCCTGTCCGACAACCGCGCCGACCTCGCGGCAGTGCGGGTGCCCACGCTGGTCGCCCAGTGCTCCAGCGATGCGATCGCACCGCCGGAGGTCGGCACGTTCGTCCACGCCCGGATACCGGGAAGCCGGCTGGTCACACTGAACGCGACGGGGCACTGCCCTCAGCTGGCTGCTCCGGAAGAGACCGCTGCGGCGATCGCCGCGTTCGCCGGGGCGGCGCGGTGATGTGCGAGACGGGCGACGCGGCGGACAGCAGGGACCCGGCACCCGTGGATGAGGAGGCCCGCTTCTCCGAACTGCTGGAGGACAGTGCCGAGGACCTCTACGAGCACGCCCCGTGCGGCTACCTCTCCACCCTGCTGGACGGCCGGATCGCCAAGGCCAACACGACCCTGCTGGACTGGCTTGGCTACCGGCGCGGCGATCTGGTGGGACGCATGGCCTTCTCCGACCTTCTGACCGTCGGCGGCCGGCTCTATCACGAGACCCACTTCGCCCCGCTGCTGCGGATGCAGGGCGAGATCAGCGGCATCGCCCTGGAACTCAAGGCGGCCGACGGCTCCCACCTGCCGGTCATGGTCACCTCGACAGTCAAGACCGGCAGCGACGGGCAACCCCTGCTGATCCGCACCACCCTCTTCGACGCCCGCGACCGCCGCGCCTACGAGACGGAACTGCTGCGGGCCCGCCAGGAAGCCGACCAGGAACGCGACCGCCTCAAGCTCCTGAACACCACCCTTCAGAAGACACTGCTGCCGCCCACGCTGGCCAACGTGCCCGGCCTGGACGTCGCCGCGCACTACCACATCGCCTCCGTCGACGAGGTCGGCGGCGACTTCTACGACCTGTTCCCCCTGGCCGCCGGGACCTGGGGCCTGTTCCTGGGCGACGTGTGCGGCAAGGGCGCCGCCGCCGCGGCCGTCACCTCCCTGGCCCGCTATACCCTGCGCGCCGCCGCCGTCTACGACCCGGACCCGGCCGCCGTACTCGCCAACCTCAACACCGTCCTCAACCACGAGTACCAGGGCACCGACCCCCGCTTCTGCACCGTCGTCTTCGGCCTTCTCACCCCCGACCCCGACCGCGGCGGCTTCCGCATCACGCTGGCCAGCGGCGGCCACCCCCCGGCCCTGCTGATGCGCGCCGACGGCACCGCCGACTACCTGCCCACCCCCGGCGGGCAGCTCATCGGGGCCCTGCCCGACGCCCACATCGCCACCACCACCGTCCACCTCGCCCCCGGCGACACGCTGCTCCTGCACACCGACGGCCTCACCGAAGCCCACACCACCGCCGTTGGAGGCGAGGACCGCTACGGCGACGAGGCTCTCCTCGACTTCGGCCACGACCTCGCCCCCACCACCGCGTCGGACACCATCGGCGCAGTCCGCGACCTGCTCCGCACCTTCGGCACCGGCGTGGACGACGACACCGCCGTTCTCGCCATCCACGTGCCCCGATCCCTCAGTGAAGAGCAGCAGTGACCCAGCACTTGACCCTCAGCACCCGCACCACCGCTGCCGGCACGGTCATGGAACTCGCCGGGGAACTCGACCACCACACCGCACCCCAGGTCCGCGACGCCCTGCCCGGGCTCGCCCTGCGCCCGGGACAACAGCTCGTCATCGACCTCAAGGGCATCACCTTCTGCGACTCCAGCGGAATCACCGCCCTGATCGCCGCCCGCAACCACGCCCTGGCCGCCGACGCGACCATCGCACTGGCCGCCCTCCCCGAACACCTCGCCCGGATCATCCGCATCATCGGCCTGGACCAGGTCTTCCCCACCCACCCCACCGCACAGCACGCCGAGGACGCCTGGCGAACCGTCTCGGATTGATCCGCCGGATCTCCCGTCCGAGTCACGCAGTGGTCGGCGTACAGCACCGCAGGACGTGCGCCTGACGCGGGAACCACATGGCGAAGCGCCCCCACCCGGACGGGACCGGATGGAGGCGCTTCTTCGCAGATGGCGGGCTTGTGCCCTGTCCTGCTGTCGGTAGGCCGTGTGGGACTCGAACCCACAACCAACGGATTAAAAGTCCGCTGCTCTGACCAATTGAGCTAACGGCCCGTGCAACATCACCCCCCGAGCATAGCCCGCCCGGTCCCGGCAGCCGATCCGGTATCGGTCTTGGGCCCGTCGCGCGCGTTGCGGGAGCCCGGCGTGGGCTCAGGAACAGGTGGGACGAGGGGGTCGGGAACAGCAACAGGGCCCGTACGTCACCGAGTCGGTTCGGTGGCGTACGGGCCCTGCCGGTCTGTCAGGCGGACCTGCTCGGCCGGGGGCCGGCCGGGCCGGGGTCAGCCGTTGCGCTTCCAGCGCGGCTTGTCGT
Source organism: Streptomyces globisporus C-1027 (assembly GCF_000261345.2). NCBI lineage: Bacteria > Bacillati > Actinomycetota > Actinomycetes > Kitasatosporales > Streptomycetaceae > Streptomyces > Streptomyces globisporus. The sequence goes on from NZ_CP013738.1 coordinate 3,747,245, forward strand.
CGCGGCGGCCGAACGAGCCGGTGTTGGTGCCGGTGTTGGCGCCACGGTGGTCGTCACGGCGGCCGGTCGGGCGGTCGCTGCCGCCGGAGCGGAAGCCACCCGACGGGCGGTCGTCGCGACGGTCACGGTTGAACGGGCGGTCGCTGCCGCCGGAGCGGTAACCGCCGGAGGGGCGGTCGTCGCGACGGTCACGGTTGAACGAGGGGCGGTCGTCGCGGCGCTCGAAGGAGCGGCCACCACGGTCGTCCCGACGGTCGTTGCCACCGGAGCGGAAGCCACCCGACGGGCGGTCGTCACGACGGTCACGGAACGACGGACGGTCGTTGTCGCGACGCTCGAAGGAACGGCCACCACGGTCGTCCCGACGGTCGTTGCCACCGGAGCGGAAGCCACCCGACGGGCGGTCGTCACGACGGTCACGGAACGACGGACGGTCGTTGTCGCGACGCTCGAAGGAACGGCCACCACGGTCGTCCCGACGGTCGTTGCCACCGGAGCGGAAGCCACCGGAGGGGCGGTCGTCACGGCGGTCGTTGCCGCGGTAGCCGCCACGGTCGCCACCACGGTTGTCGCGGCGCTCGTAGTTGCCCCGCTCGTCGCGGCGCTGCTCGTCGCGGGCGGCCGGCTGCTCGGGGACGGAGATGGCGGCCACCAGGGCGGCCTCCGCCTCGGCGGTGACCTCGGCGACCGCGGCCTCCGGGTCGTCGCCCCGCTCGCGGGCGGCACGGGCGACCAGGCGGTCGGCCTCCTCGCGGAGCTCGACGGCGCGGCGCTGGACGCGCTCCAGCTGCTTCGTCAGGTCGGCGGCCTCGCGCTCGGCCTGCTTGGCGGCGTTGTTCGCGGAGTCGGCCTGGACCTCGGTGAGCGAACGGGCGCCGGTGATCTCGGCGACCTCCGGCTCGAAGACGCCCGCGCCCTGGACGATGTGGCGCGAGGCGTCGACGCCCGCGTCCTCCATCAGGCGGAAGATCTGGCGGCGCTGGTGCGGGAGCGCCAGCGAGACGACGACACCGGACTTGCCGGCGCGGGCGGTACGGCCCGAGCGGTGCAGGTAGTCCTTGTGGTCACCGGCCGGGTCCACGTTCAGGACCAGGTCGATGCCGTCCACGTGGATACCGCGGGCGGCGACGTCGGTCGCGACGAGCGCGTTGACGTAACCCTTCTTGAAGTCCTCCAGGACCCGCGTACGGGCGCCCTGGGTCATGCCGCCGTGCAGCGCGTCGGCCTTCACGCCGGACTCGATGAGCTGCTCGGCGATGCGGTCGGCGCCCAGCTGGGTGCGGACGAAGATGATGGTGCGGCCCTTGCGGGCGGCGATGGCGGCGGTGACCGGCGCCTTGTCCTTCGGCTTCACGACGAGGACGTGGTGCGACATGGTCGTGACGTTGCCCTGGGCGCTGTCGACCTCGTGCGTGACCGGGTTGGAGAGGTACCGCTTGACCAGCGTGCCGATCTCGTTCTCCATGGTGGCGGAGAAGAGCATCCGCTGACCGCCGGCCGGGACCTGGTCCAGCAGCTCGGTGACCTCGGGCAGGAAGCCCAGGTCGGACATCTGGTCGGCCTCGTCGAGGACGGCGACCTGGACGTCCTCCAGGGAGCAGGCGCCGCGGTTGATGATGTCGCGCAGCCGGCCCGGGGTGGCGACGAGGACGTCGACGCCGCGCTCCAGGGCGTAGATCTGGTTGCCCATCGACGTACCGCCGCAGACGACCTTCATCTTGAGGCCGAGCACGTCGCCGTACGGCTGGAGCGCGTCCGCGACCTGCATCGCGAGCTCACGGGTCGGGGTGAGGATGACGGCGCGGGGCTTCTTCTTCTCGGTGCGGCCACCGGCCAGCGCGGCCAGGGTGGGCAGACCGAAGGAGAGGGTCTTGCCGGAGCCCGTACGGCCACGGCCGAGGATGTCCTTGCCGGCCAGGGCGTCCGGGATGGTCGCCGCCTGGATCGGGAAGGGGGTGGTGACGCCGTTCTGCGCGAGCTTGCGGACGATGCCCTCGGGCAGGCCCAGGTCGCCGAAGGTGACGGTCGGCTCGGCGGAGGCCTCGGCCTCGGGGGCCTCAGCAGCCTCGGACACCTCGTCGGTCTTCTCGGCGGCCGGGGCGGTCGCACCGGCGGGGGCCTCGGTCACGGCGGACTCGACCAGCTCGGCGAGCTCGGCGTTGTCGACGTTCTCGGGCATGACGGTGCGGTCAGAACTGGAAATTGACATGCGAAATGCGAAACCTTCCGGAGTCTCGGCACGCGCCCATAACTCCGTGATTCGCAATTTCGACCGCCTCAATGCGGTCCAGCCACGGCAAGGGAGAGTACGCGCCACACGGCGCTCTTCTGTGTCGGCGCCGGGCAATGGGATCAAACGATCTACCACCATACGCACCCTCACCCACCTTGCGCAAACCACCCCCGCTGTGACGCCGGCTACACCGGCCCCACCTGCGGCGATGCCTCCGGCGTCCGCAGCGGGCCGACCGGCTGCGGCCCGCCCGTCCCCTGGGCCCGGAACTGCGCGGCGGGCGATGCCGACGGGGGCGGCTCCGGCGGGTCGGTGGGCTGCGGCTCGGGGTCCGGGTCCGGGGCGGGCGTCGGCGGGGCCGGCGGCTCCGGGGTGACCGGCGGCGGCTCCCCCGGCCCCGGGGTCGAGGGCGTCGGCGTGGGCCGCACCCCGCCGCCTGCGCCACGGGTGGGCTGCCCGGGAGCGGCCGGTTCCGGGCGGGCGTCCTTCGCGGTGGCCGACGGCTTCGCACCGGAGGCGTCGGGGCGCGGGCTGCTGCCGGGAACGCCCCGGTCCGAGTGGGGGTGGGCGCCCCCGCCGCGTCCTCCGGACTGCCCGGAGCCGGGGATCGTGTTCCCGGCCGGATCGGTCTGGGAGCCCTTCGGGCCTGCGGACCGTGAGGGCCCCGGGCCTCCGGCGCCGTCCTCGCCGACGCTCATGCAGCCGGTGGACGCGGCGATCGTCAGCGCGGTGACGGCTGCCCAGCGGACAGGGGCGGGGAACTGGCGCACGAGGGGCACCTCCGGGGCGAGGGAGCGGGAGCGTGGCGAGGGGTGGAGCCCGCGACGCCGGAGCGAGGCTTCGCACCGTGCCCAACTCCCCCGACCCCGCCGGAGACACGCCCGAAACCGCAACGCCCCGCACATGCCCTCACCGCACGCAGCCCCGCTACCCCCCGAACCCGCCCGCCAGTTCCGCCCCCAGGAACACCGCGCCCAGCCCCGCGAGCAGGGACGCCAGCACATTGGCCGCGGCCAGGAAGGCACGGCCCGTCTCGGCCAGGCGGAGGGTCTCGTACGAGAAGGTCGAGTACGTCGTCAGCGCCCCGCACAGGCCCGTCGCCAGCAGGGCGTGCACCGGGGAGGAGACCGCGGCGCCGGTCAGTACGCCCAGCAGCAGGCTGCCCGCGATGTTCGCCGTGAAGGTGCCCCACGGGAAGACGTACGGGACGCCCGGCCCCTGGTACGTCTGCACCGCACGGTCCGTCAGATAGCGCAGGGGCGCGCCCACCGCGCCGCCGATCGCCACCAGCAGCCAGGTCACGCCGTCCGCCCCTCGGCCCGCGCGCCGGATCGCTCACCCGGTCGCCCGCCCCGGTCCAGCCAGGCCCGCGTCGCCACGGCCGCCGCCCACACCGATGCGAGCGCTGCCGCCGCCGTCGCCACCGTGTACGCCATCGCCACCGCGATCTCCTGACGGACCAGCAGGCCCGAGACGTCCGCCGCGTACGTCGAGAAGGTCGTGTAGCCGCCGAGCACCCCGACGCCGAGGAAGGGCCGTACCAGCGGGCGGGTGATCCGGCCCCGCTCGACGGTCAGCACCATCAGGGCGCCGATGAGGGCGCAGCCGGTCACGTTGACGGCGAACACCGTCCACGGGAAACCGTGACCCGGCGTCGGCCACAGCACCAGCGCCCCGTACCGCGCGAGGGCTCCGAGCGCGCCACCCGCCGCGACCGCCGCCAGCACCCGGCCCTGCGGTGCGGACGGCGGGCCGGGCTCCGGCAGCTCCCGCGGTTCCTGCTCGCTCATCCGTACCCCAGGGCATGCAGCCGCTCGTCGTCGATGCCGAAGTGGTGGGCGATCTCGTGGACCACGGTGATCTCGGTCTCCGCGACGACGTCCTCCTGGGTCTCGCACATCCGCAGCGTCGGGCCCCGGTAGATGGTGATCCGGTCCGGCAGCACCCCGGCGTACCACTCACCGCGGTCGGTGAGCGGGGTGCCCTCGTAGAGCCCGAGCAGGTCGGGGTCGCCGGGGTCCGGTTCGTCCTCGACGAACACCGCCACGTTGTCCATCAGCCGCGTCAGCTCCGGCGGAATCCGGTCCAGAGCCTGGCTCACCAGCTCCTCGAACTGTTCGCGCGTCATCTCCAGCACCCGGCCATTGTCCCGTACGGGGGCCGGGTACGGGCAGATGGCCACCGCCCGGCATCGCGGCGACAGGGTCCGTACGGACGCATGACCGGTGGCGCCGCCCGGCATGGCGAAGGCCGTACCGGGGCATACGGGCCCAATGGTCCGCGTCCCGTTCCGTGCCGCAGCCGACCGCGTCCGGCACCGCCTCAGCCAGCTCGTCCGCCCGGCGTCCCGGAGCCGTACCGCCGCCCCGAAAGCCTCCCGCGCGACGGACCGAACCGGCGCGACGGCCCCCGGCGGTCCGAAGGCACCCCACCCGGCGGTCCCCGGCGACCTGGCGGCCCCCGCCCGCAGCCCCTGGCTCCGCGCGCTCGGCATGCTCGCCGTCGTCGTGCTGGGGGCCTGGCTGGGACTGCTCGCCGTGGGGTCCATCCGTACGCCGGTCGGCCCCATGGACACCAACATGACGCTCCGCCCCTCCCTCACCGGCGGCAGCAAGATCAACGTGGCCCCGCTCGGCGCCCTGGAGCTGGACTCGCACATCGCGCCGCTGCGGCTCGACGTGGACGTGGACCGCCTCGACCCCGAGCGCTCCCAGGCCCTGGTCGACCAGCCGGAACGGTTCTCCGGCCTGGAGGACGAGGTGACCCGGGACGTCGCCGCCGGGACCAAGGAGCTGGCCGTACGCTCCTGCGTCGCCGTGATCTCCGGCGCCACCGCCCTCGGCCTCGTCGTCTACCGCCGCCCCCGCCGCGCCCTGGCCGCCGGCGGGCTCGCCCTCACCCTGCTGGCCGCGTCCGGCGTCAGCGCGTACGCCACCTGGAACCCGAAGTCCGTGCTGGAGCCGAAGTTCTCCGGGCTGCTCTCCAGCGCCCCGTCGCTGGTCGGCGACGCCCGCTCGATCGTCACCGAGTTCGACATGTACCAGCAGGAACTGGCCCGCCTGGTCACCAACGTCACCAAGCTGTACGACGCGACCTCCACGCTCCCCGTCTACCAGCCCGACCCCGGCACCATCCGGGCCCTGCACGTCTCCGACATCCACCTCAACCCGGCGGCCTGGCACATCATCGCCTCGCTCGTCGAGCAGTACGAGATCGACGTGATCATCGACTCCGGCGACACGATGGACCACGGCTCCACCGCCGAGAACGGCTTCCTCGACCCGATCCGCGACCTCGGCGCGCCCTACGTGTGGGTGCGCGGCAACCACGACTCGACCGTCACCCAGGACTACCTGGAGAAGTTCCGGAACGTCCGCGTCCTCGACGACGGCAAGGCGGTGAACGTCGGCGGGCTGCGGATCGCGGGCACCGGAGACGCCTCCTTCACCCCGGACCGGACCGGGCCCGGCGGCAACAAGGCGGCCGCCCAGCTGGAGGGCGCCCGCCTGGCCACCGCGCTGCGCGACCAGGAGCGCGCGGGCACCCCCGTCGACATCGCCGTCGCCCACGACCCGAACACCGCCCGGGCGACCGACGGCACGGTCCCGCTGGTGCTCTCCGGCCACCTCCACCGCCGGATCAACGAACAGCTGAAGCTCGGGACCCGGCTGAAGGTCGAGGGCTCCACGGGCGGCGGCGGGCTGCGCGCCGTGCAGAACGAGAAGCCGGAGAAGGTGCACGCCTCGGTGCTCTACCTGGACCGCTCCACCCGCCGGCTCCAGGCCTGGGACGAGATCACACTCGGCGGTCTCGGGCTGACGACGGCCGAGGTCAGCCGCCATCTCCCGGAGGAGAACCTGAAGAAGGGCTCCCCCGGCTCGCCCTCCCCGTCGCCGTCCCCCACGCCGTCGTCCGCGTCCTCGTCGCCCTCCGCGACCCGCTCCCCGGGGCGCCCGACCCCATCGCCGTAAACCGTTTTGGCGATAGCTCCACCCATCCCATATGCTTCTCACGTCCCCGACGCGCTGCAAAGCGAACCGGCGGGCCAATAGCCCTCATCGTCTAGTGGCCCAGGACGCCGCCCTTTCAAGGCGGTAGCACGGGTTCGAATCCCGTTGGGGGCACGTTTCACCGTGTGCGAGACTTGTTTCGCGCATTGCTTGGTCCTGTGGAGCAGTTTGGAGTGCTCGCCACCCTGTCAAGGTGGAGGCCGCGGGTTCAAATCCCGTCAGGACCGCTTGCAGCCCCAGCGGCTGCGTGGCTGGGTAGCTCAGTTGGTACGAGCGATCGCCTGAAAAGCGATAGGTCGCCGGTTCGATCCCGGCCCCAGCCACTTCACGAAGGCCCCGTCCACCGGACGGGGCCTTCGCCGTGTCACACCTTCCCGGTCTCGGCCTGCTCCTCCTGAACCTTCTCCTCCGCCGGTACGCCGGCGTCGCGCCGCCGCCAGGCCCGTACGCCCAGGACCAGCAGCGCCACGAGCACCACCGCGACCAGCGCCATCCCGTCCGGCACCCGTTCGCCGAGCTTCTGCGCCCACTGCTCGACCGCGAACGAGTCGTCGACCCCGAGCAGGCCGGGCAGCGCGGTCGTCCCGTCGTAGACGAGGAACAGCGCGCCGAGGCCGATGAAGAACAGGCCCGACAGCAGCGATGTGGTGTGCAGCTGGAACCGGCCGCCGAGCTGGACGGTCCGGCCGCGCAGCCAGGTGCGGCGGCCGAGGTCGAAGCGTTCCCAGAGCAGGGCGAGGACGAAGAGCGGTACGGCCATCCCGAGCGCGTACACCGCCAGCAGCAGTCCGCCGTAGACCGGGCTGCCGCTGACCGCCGCGACGGTCAGGACGCTGCCGAGGATCGGGCCCGCGCAGAATCCGGCCAGGCCGTAGACCGCGCCCAGCGCGTAGACGGAGAACGCGGTGGTGGGGCGGAGCCGGCCGCTCAGCTCGGCCATCCGCCGGGAGGCGAAGCCGAGGCCGACGATCTGCGCGACGCCCAGCACGATGATCAGCCAGCCCGCGCCGGTGACGAGGGCGTCCCGGTGGCCGTAGAACAGCCGCCCGGCGTACGAACCGGCCGCGCCGAGCGGGACGAGGGTGGTGGCGAGCCCGGCGTAGAAGATGCCGGTGCGGGCCAGCAGCCGGGAGGTGGAGTCGATGGAGTACGCGAAGAACGCCGGGAGCAGCAGCGCGCTGCACGGGCTGACCAAGGCGAGCAGCCCGCCGAGGAAGGCCGCGAAGTAGCCGATGTCCGCCGTCACTTGGCGGGCTCCCCAGCCTGGCCCGCCGTCCCCTGGGTCTTCGCCTGCTCGGCGGCGGACTCGATGGCCCGGGTGAACGTCTCGTCCGGCTGGGCGCCCGCGATCGGGCGGCCGTTGATCAGGAACGACGGGGTGGACGTGGCGCCGATCCCGTACGCCTGCTCCTGGTCCTTCTTGACCGACGCCCGGGCCGTATCGCCGTCGAGGTCCTTCATGAACCGGTCCAGGTCCTTCACCCCGGCCTCCTCGGCGAGTGCCTTGACCCGGTCCTTGCCGAAGCCCTTCTCCTTCGCCCCCTCGGCGTAGGCGGCGCGGTGGAACTCCCAGAAGCGGTCCTGCTGCCCGGCGGCCCAGGCGCCGCGCGCGGCGTTCTCGGACTCCTCGCCAAAGATCGGGAAGTTGCGCCACTCGATGCGCAGCGTGCCCTCCTTCACGTACTTCTCGATCAGCTCCGGCTCGGTGTCCCGGGCGAACTTGCCGCAGTAGCCGCACTTGAAGTCGGCGTACTCGATCAGGACGACCGGGGCGTCCGCCGGGCCGATGGCCAGCTTGTCGTCGGCGTCCCGGCGGGCGAGCTTCGCCAGCTCCGGGTAGACGCCCGCCTCCGGGTCGGCGGAGACCTCGGCGGCGGGGCCGGTGGCGGTGGTGTCCTTCGACGCGGTGTCGGGGGCGGTGGCCTTGTACGAGGCGAAGCCGAGGAGACCGGCCGCGACGACGACCACCGCGCCGTAGACGAGGGGCTTGCGCGTGCTCGCGGACTTCGGGGACGGCGAGGGCTTCGGGTTCTTGGGCGTGGACATGCGGCACTCCGTGCTGGTGATGCGGGAGGAAGGGCGGACGGTGCGGGGCGGGCGGGTGCCCGCCGGACGCCTCCTACACCCGCAGCACGGAGAGTTCGACCGGGGTCGGGGTGTACGGGAGGGGGGCGCGGGCCCGTATCGGCGGCGGCTCGGCCGGCAGCGCGCCCGTCGCGGCGGGCAGCCCCCAGGGCGCGAGCCCCGGCGCGTGGTCGTGGGCGGACCGGGCGCGGGAGGGGACGGCGGGCTCACCGTCGTGATCACGGAGCTTCCCGCAGCCGGGGACCGGGGCGCGCTCTCCGGAGGCCTCGGTCGCGAGGGCGGGGGCGTCGGTCGCGAGGGCGGGGGCGTCGACCTCGGCTGCGAGGGACTGTGCCCGCTCACCGGAGGCCTCGGCCACGGGGGCGTGGGTCTGGGCCTGGGCCGGGGTCTGGACCTGGGCCCGGTGCTGCGCCCGGTCCGGAGCCGAGCCCTCGGCCCTTCCCTGAGCCGGGCCCTCGGCCTGAGCCGGGCCCTGCGCCACGTGCGTCACCGGCGCGCCGGAGGCAACGGGAGAGGCCCCCGGACCGGCGGCGGCGACCGCCCCCGGTCCGCACAGCAGCCCCAGCACCACCGCGAGCAGCGCCGTCAGGCTCCACCACTGCGTACGGGACACGGGACCGGGCCTTTCTCGCGCGAGCGGTGGTGACGGGGGCGTTCGACTGCCCGAAATGGTACGTGCCGCGTGACGCAGCCCGCGCGAAATGAGGTCGCCACTGGCCGGGCCCGGGTGAGATCCTTGGAGCCGTATGTCTACTTCCTTCGCCGATCTCCAGTCCCAGCTCGGTCAGCTCTCGCTCCGCGACGCGAACCGGCTCGGCCGGCGCCTCGAAGGAGCGCGCCGCATCCGCAAGCCGGGGGCCCGCCAGTCCGTGCTGGACGAGATCGCGGCCGAGGCGGGCAAGGCGGCCGAACGGCTCGCGGCGCGCGCGGCCCGGCTGCCCGCCCTGTCGTACCCGGAAGAGCTGCCGGTCAGCCAGAAGAAGGACGAGATCCTGGAGGCGATACGCGACCACCAGGTCGTGATCGTCGCGGGGGAGACCGGGTCCGGGAAGACCACGCAGCTCCCGAAGATCTGTATGGAGCTGGGGCGCGGTGTCCGGGGCATGATCGGGCACACCCAGCCCCGCCGGATCGCCGCCCGTACGGTCGCGGAGCGCGTCGCGGACGAGCTGAAGACGCCGCTGGGCGAGACGGTCGGCTGGAAGGTCCGCTTCACCGATCAGGTGAACCCGGAGTCGACGTATCTGAAGCTGATGACGGACGGCATCCTGCTCGCCGAGATCCAGACGGACCGCGAGCTGCTGGCGTACGACACGATCATCATCGACGAGGCCCACGAGCGGTCCCTCAACATCGACTTCCTGCTCGGCTATCTGGCCCGGCTGCTGCCCCGCCGCCCCGATCTGAAGGTCGTCATCACCTCGGCGACGATCGACCCCGAGCGGTTCGCGCGCCACTTCGGGGACGCCCCGATCGTGGAGGTCAGCGGGCGGACGTATCCCGTCGAGGTCCGCTACCGGCCGTTGCTCGAAGAGGACAGCGAGGACTCCGACCGGGACCAGATCACCGCCATCTGCGACGCCGTCGACGAGCTGGGCCACGAGGCCCCCGGCGACGTCCTGGTCTTCCTCTCCGGTGAGCGCGAGATCCGGGACACGGCGGACGCGCTGAACAAGCGCAACCTCAGACATACCGAGGTGCTCCCCCTCTACGCGCGTCTCTCGCACGCCGAGCAGCACCGCGTCTTCCAGCGCCACACCGGACGCCGCATCGTCCTGGCGACCAACGTCGCCGAGACCTCGCTGACCGTCCCCGGCATCAAGTACGTGATCGACCCGGGTAACGCCCGCATCTCCCGCTACAGCCACCGCACCAAGGTCCAGCGGCTGCCGATCGAGCGGATCTCCCAGGCCAGCGCCAACCAGCGCAAGGGCCGCTGCGGCCGTACCTCGGACGGCATCTGCATCCGGCTGTACTCGGAGGACGACTTCGTCACCCGGCCGGAGTTCACCGATCCCGAGATCCTGCGGACCAACCTGGCCTCCGTCATCCTCCAGATGACCGCCGCCGGGCTCGGCGACATCGAGAAGTTCCCCTTCATCGACCCGCCGGACCACCGCAACATCCGCGACGGCGTCCAGCTCCTCCAGGAGCTGGGTGCGCTCGACCCGGCGGAGAAGGACCCGAAGAAGCGGCTGACCCCGCTCGGCCGCAAGCTCTCCCAGCTGCCCGTCGACCCGCGCCTGGCCCGCATGGTCATCGAGGCCGACAAGAACGGCTGCGCCCGCGAGGTCATGGTCATCGCCGCCGCGCTCTCCATCCAGGACCCGCGCGAGCGGCCCGCCGAGAAGCAGACGCAGGCCGACCAGAACCACGCCCGGTTCAAGGACGAGACCTCCGACTTCCTGGCCTTCCTCAATCTCTGGGCCTATGTCCGCGAGCAGCAGAAGGAGCGCGGCTCGTCCTCGTTCCGCCGGATGTGCAAGCAGGAGTATCTGAACTTCCTGCGCATCCGCGAATGGCAGGACATCTACGCGCAGCTGCGGACGGTCGCCAAGCAGATGGGCATCACCGTCGAGGAGCCCAAGGCGGAGGCGTCCATCCCCGAGCAGGCGGTGCACACCTCGCTGCTGGCCGGGCTGCTGTCGCACATCGGGCTGAAGGACACCGAGAAGAACGAGTATCTGGGCGCGCGCAGCGCCAAGTTCGCGATCTTCCCCGGCTCGGCGCTGTTCAAGAAGCAGCCCCGGTTCCTGATGTCGGCGGAGCTGGTGGAGACCTCCCGGCTCTGGGCGCGGGTCAACGCCAAGGTCGAGCCCGAGTGGATCGAGCCGCTGGCCGGGCACCTGCTGAAGCGGACCTACAGCGAGCCGCACTGGGAGAAGGACCAGGCGGCGGTGATGGCGTACGAGCGGGTGACGCTCTACGGCGTGCCGATCGTCGCCCAGCGCAAGGTCAATTTCGGACGAATCGACCAGGAGGCCTCGCGGGATCTGTTCATCCGCAACGCCCTGGTCGAGGGCGACTGGCGCACCCACCACCAGTTCTTCCACGACAACCGCAAACTGCTCGGCGAGGTCGAGGAGTTGGAGCACCGGGCCCGTCGCCGCGACATCCTCGTGGACGACGAGACCCTGTTCGACTTCTACGACCAGCGGATTCCCGAGCACATCGTGTCCGGGGCGCACTTCGACTCCTGGTGGAAGCACAAGAAGCGCGAGGAGCCGGACGCGCTCGACTTCGAGCGCTCCATGCTCATCAACGAGAAGGCCGGGGCCGTCACCAAGGACGACTACCCGGACTCCTGGCGGCAGGGGAAGCTCAAGTTCAAGGTGACGTACCAGTTCGAGCCCGGCGCGGACGCGGACGGTGTGACCGTGCACGTGCCGCTCCAGGTGCTCAACCAGGTCACCGCCGAGGGCTTCGACTGGCAGATCCCGGGGCTGCGCGAGGAGGTCGTCACCGAGCTGATCCGCTCGCTGCCGAAGCCGATCCGCCGGCACTACGTCCCCGCCCCGAACTACGCGGACAAGTTCCTGGACCGGGCCGTCCCGCTCCAGGAGCCGCTGCCGCAGACCCTGGCGCGCGAGCTCCAGCGGATGGTCGGCGTCCCGGTCACGGCGGACGACTTCGACCTCTCCCGGGTCCCGGACCACCTCAAGATCACGTTCCGGATCGTCGACGAGCGGCGGCGGAAGGTCGCCGAGGACAAGGACCTGGAGGCGCTGAAGCTCCAGCTGCGCCCGAAGGCCCGCCAGGCGCTCTCCAAGGCCGCCGCGGCGACCGCGGGGCCCTCGGGCGAGTCCATCGAGCGCTCGGGCCTCACGGACTGGACGATCGGCACGCTGAACAAGGTCTTCGAGACCCGTCGGGCCGGTCAGCCGGTGAAGGCGTATCCGGCCCTCGTCGACCAGGGCGAGACCGTGGCGGTACGGCTCTTCGACACCGAGGCCGAGCAGCAGCAGGCGATGTGGCGCGGCACCCGGAAGCTGATCATGCTGAACATCCCGGTGAACCCGGCGAAGTTCGCGTCGGACCGGCTGAGCAATCAGCAGAAGCTGGCGCTCTCCCGCAACCCGCACGGCTCGGTGCAGGACCTCTTCGAGGACTGCGCGACCGCCGCGGCCGACCGGCTGATCGCCGCGCACGGCGGGCCCGCGTGGGACGAGAAGGCGTTCCGGACGCTGTACGACAAGGTGCGCGCGGACCTGGTGGACCTCACCGTCCGCACGATCGACCAGGTGCAGCAGATCCTGGCCGCGTGGCAGGCCTGCGAGCGCCGGCTGAAGTCGACGAACAGCCTGGCGCTGGTGGCCAACGTCACCGACGTACGGGAGCAGCTGGCCCGTCTCGTACCGCCCGGTTTCGTTACGGCCACCGGGCTGCGCCGGCTGCCGGACCTGATGCGCTACCTCGTGGCGGCCGACCGGCGGCTCCAGCAGATGCCGACGGCCGTCCAGCGGGACACCACGCGGATGGAGAAGGTCCACGAGATGCAGGACGAGTACGCGTGGCTGCTCGAACAGTTCCCGCAGGGCAGGCCGGTGCCGCAGGAGGCGCTGGACGTCCGCTGGATGATCGAGGAGCTGCGGGTCAGCTACTTCGCCCACGCGCTGGGGACCGCGTTCCCCGTCTCGGACAAGCGGATCGTGAAGGCGATCGACGCCCTCGCGCCCTGACGCGGGGCCGCCGGAGGGGACCGGGAGGCGGGTGACGGAGTCACCACCAGGAGTGAAGTCGACCTGGGCCTCCCACCTCCTGTACAGTCTGGTTTCGCAGCAAGCCGCAAGGCAAGCAGCGAAAACCTGGTCCTGTGGAGCAGTTTGGAGTGCTCGCCACCCTGTCAAGGTGGAGGCCGCGGGTTCAAATCCCGTCAGGACCGCAGTAGGAGAAAGCCCGGATCGTTTCGATCCGGGCTTTCTCGCGTCTTGACGGCTTCATCCGCCGCGGGTACCCCGTAGAAGCAGAGGCCTTGTCCGTACCCTCGGCGCTTCTCGCGGCGGGGGACGGCCGGGCCCACCGGGAGGTGGCTCGTATGTCCGCGTCCGCAGCTCGACATGAGACCCGCGCGCTGCTGCGCGCCCACCTGGCGGCCGCTTCCGCCTATCGCCATCTCACCCGGCACTGCGCGGTCTGCCATCGCCTCCTGCGCCTCGCCATGGAGCCCGGGGCGACCGCGGAGCCCGAAGGGGCGGCCGAAGCCCCTCAGGAGGCCGGCGGCGACGAGGACGAAAGACCCCCGGCAACACGACCATCGGCCGGGTGACTCCGCGTTCGGACAGTGGCAGGCTCGTAGTTGGCAAGCATCAGGCGATGTGACGGTAGTCACCGAAAGAGTTTTCAGAGCGGGGGATTTTACGCCTCCCCTACAACTGGTGAATTTAATATGTGCAATTGCACGGGGTCCGCGGAGTTGCGGGGACCGTTCCGTCCGGGGCTGTCCCACCGCGTCCGGGACGCTCACCCACACTCCCGCACAGACCCGCTCACAGACCCACGAACGCCCCCGCCGACCCCCTGAAGCCGACCGACCGCCCGGTTCTGACTCCGGGCCGGCACGGGCGCGGGAGCGGCCCGGAGAGCCCCTCCAGGGATCGTCCGGGCGGTCCGGGAGCCGGCCGGAAGGGCTCCGTCCGGGCACAAAAAAGATCGCGCTGGACCCGGCGGAGTCCAGCGCGATCGATACGACGAAAACCCGTGGAACACAGGTATGACGCCCGTTGGGGCAGGCGTCCGTCGAGTGGAGCTATGGGTGGGCGACTGGGGTTGGGGGACCTGCCAGCTGCCCGGATGTTGTGCGGTACTGCTGTGCTGCTGTTATCGCTGGTCGGCAGGGGTGTGTCAGGCCTCGCTGCGCTGCTGCGGAATACCCGCAAGCAGTGCGCGGACCTCTGCCTCGCGGTACCGGCGATGTCCACCGAGCGTGCGGATGGACGTGAGCTTGCCAGCCTTGGCCCAACGGGTGACCGTCTTCGGGTCCACGCGGAACATCGTGGCAACCTCAGCCGGGGTCAGCAGCGGCTCGGCATCAGGGGTGCGAGCGGTCATGAGCGGCCTCCTCGGGAGAACCGAACCTTCTCGGTTCTTTCCTCTAAATTCTGCACCTTGACCCGCGTTGCCCGAAATGGCGGACGCGGGCCGAGTCGGTTATAGGACGAACGGCTTGTCCTCGGCACTACAACTACACCATCCGTCCAGCCACGTCGGCCAAACCGATGGAATTGCCCTCCCAGGTGTTCATCAGCGACGGAAGCCGATGGACCATGCCATAGCGGACAGTCACGCCCCAGTGACGATCAGTCACAGAGCGATCAGGAGTCGTCAGACCCCCCATAGAGTGCAATGTCGAGCATTCTGCCCTTACTTGGACAGAAGGAGCCCTCCCCGGACTCCTTGTCCTATTTTGGCATGAGGGTTAGGGATAGGCGCAAGGGCCCCGTTAGTGCTGTCCATCACGCTTGAGTCAAAGGCCCGGTTCGGGACGTAGGTCCCGGGCCCAGCGGCGTACACCCCTGCCCCACCCGTCCCATGAGACCTCACGGGTCACGCGGAACGCCGGTTCACAGAACACCGGTTCGCGGATCGTCCGTCGGTTCACGGCCCGTCCGCTCCGCCTCCTCCCTCCTCCTCGCGTCCCAGCCTTTCGTCCTGGATGAAGGATGCCCCGGTTCCATCACGTTGATGCCGCTGTGGGTCTTTTCACGTCAATTGGTGAACTGGAGGTCCCGGACCGCCCGCCAGCGCTCCGCGAGCCGCGCGTACGCCTCCCCCGCGCCCTCGCTGTCGCCGTCCCGCAGCGCGGCGAGCCCCTCCGCCACATCCGCCGCCGACCGGTCCCCGGCGAGCCGGTCCGCCGGCAGCGCGTGGACGAGGCCCCCGTAGTCCAGCTCGACCAGCGAGCGCGGATGGAACTCCTCCAGCCAGCGCCCCACGTCCACCAGCCCCTCGGTCAGCGGCCCTTCGGGAACGCTCTCCCGCAGCGTCCGCAGCGCCCGCGCCAGCCGGCGCCGGGCCTCGACCATCGGCGTGCGGTAGCGCAGGACGGGCCCGGCCCCCTCACCGTCCGCCGCCGTGTACTCCCGCTCCTCGTCGCGGAAGAGGACGAACCAGCGCACCGGGACCTGCCACACCGTGGTGCGGATCCACGGCCGCGCGTCCGGGTGGAGCCGCCGCCAGCGCTCGTGGTCCGCCGCCGCCTGGCCGCGCACCACCGCGGGCAGCACGGCGTCGAGCACGTTGGCCGGAAACATGCCCCCCAGCTCCTCCAGGGCCAGCCAGCCCCGCAGCCGGGTCCGCCACGGGCAGACGCACACCACCCCGTCCAGCTCCGCCACGAACGCGTCACCGCTCTCGTGCACGGGCACCCCGACCGGCGGTGTCGCCACCAAGTCGGCCAGCGAGCGGCGCAGTTCGTCCTGGGCCGTGGGAAGCTCCTCGCGTTGCGCGTAGCGCGTCCAGTGGCTGCGCTCGGGCTCGGCGAAGGCGGCGAGCGGCTCGTAGATCCGGAGGTAGGACGTGTAAGGGACGCGCACCGAAGACACCACCGACATGGAGCGCATCGTGTCACGGCTGCGCACCCCCGGAGAGTGATCCTTCGCGCGGGGGCAGATACGCGCCGCCGGAGGACTTACGCTCTTGCCCATCGGACCGGCCGTGCCGGTCGGTCCGGGGTCCTCCCCACCCCTAGGAGGGCCTCCGCCGCTTCGTTCTTTGGGAGTCACCACAGTGACCGATGTGACTAGCGGGCACGTAGACGTACTGCAGACCCTGTTCCACTCGGATCAGGGGGGCCACGAGCAAATCGTGATCTGCCAGGACCGTGCCAGCGGCCTCAAGGCCGTCATCGCCCTCCACTCCACCGCCCTGGGTCCGGCCCTCGGCGGCACCCGCTTCTACCCGTACGCATCCGAGGCCGACGCCGTCGCCGACGCGCTGAACCTGTCGCGCGGGATGTCGTACAAGAACGCCCTCGCCGGCCTCGACCACGGTGGCGGCAAGGCCGTCATCATCGGCGACCCGGAGAAGATCAAGAGCGAGGAACTCCTCCTCGCCTACGGCCGGTTCGTCGCCTCGCTCGGCGGCCGCTATGTCACCGCCTGCGACGTCGGCACCTATGTCGCCGACATGGACGTCGTCGCCCGGGAATGCCGCTGGACCACCGGCCGCTCCCCCGAGAACGGCGGCGCGGGCGACTCCTCGGTGCTCACCGCGTTCGGCGTCTTCCAGGGCATGCGGGCCTCGGCCCAGCACCTCTGGGGCGACCCGACGCTGCGCGGCCGCAAGGTCGGCGTCGCCGGGGTCGGCAAGGTCGGCCGCCACCTCGTCGAGCACCTGCTCTCCGACGGGGCCGAGGTCGTGATCACCGACGTCCGCGCGGAGTCGCTGCGCGCGATCACCGACCTGCACCCCGAGGTCACCGTGGCGGCGGACACCGACGCCCTGATCCGTACCGAGGGCCTGGACATCTACGCGCCGTGCGCGCTCGGCGGCGCGCTGAACGACGACACGGTGCCGGTTCTCACGGCGAAGGTGGTGTGCGGCGCGGCCAACAACCAGCTGGCGCACCCGGGTGTGGAGAAGGACCTGGCCGACCGGTCGGTTCTCTACGCGCCCGACTACGTGGTCAACGCCGGCGGCGTGATCCAGGTGGCCGACGAGCTGCACGGGTTCGACTTCGACCGGTGCAAGGCGAAGGCGACGAAGATCTTCGACACCACGCTGGAAATATTCGCACGTGCGAAGGCGGATGGGATTCCGCCGGCCGCGGCGGCCGACCGGCTCGCCGAGCAGCGGATGGCGGAGGCGCGCTCCCGCTGACCGTCCGGCCGCCCGTGACCGCCGACCGGCGAGACAAGACTCACGCCGGTCGGCGGGTCGTACCTCCACAAGAGGTTAAAATCGCAGTTGACCAGCGAGGACGGGGCTCCTCACTGGCCCTGTGCCGGGGACCGGAATGCGGGCGGCGTACCGTATGGCCACGGAAGCAGGTACCGTTAAAGCCCTACGGGCGCGGTCTCTCTGCCGAGAGTCCGTCCTGAAACATGAACGCGTGTCAAGACTCTGGGGCCGTCGAGCCCCGTCACCGAGGGGGTCGAGCCATGGGGCGCGGCCGGGCAAAGGCCAAGCAGACCAAGGTCGCCCGCCAGCTGAAGTACAGCAGCGGCGGGACGGACCTGTCGCGTCTGGCCAATGAGCTGGGCGCATCGCCTTCGAGTCAGCCACCGAACGCAGAGCCGTTCGAGGACGACGACGAGGAAGATGACCCGTACGCACAGTACGCGGATCGCTACAACCAGGACGATGACGACGATCAGGACGACCAGTCCGGTCCGTCGTCACAGCGCCGCGGCGCTTGACCTCGCGCTGACACTTCAACCCGGTCCGGGCTCGCCCCGGGCCGGGTTCTGTGTGTCCCGGTCCGGTCCGCCCGTGCTGCGCGCCGGTTTCCGTGCCGTGTGCGGTGGTGCGCCGGGCGCACCACCGCGTGAGCGTGACTAGCGTGCGTAGGCCCCGGTCAGCTCGGCGCCCGTCGTGTGGTCGCCGCGGTCGGTGATCTCACCGGCGACCCAGGAGTCCACCCCGCGGTCGGCCAGCGTCGTCAGGGCCGCGTCCACCGAGTCGGCCGGGACGATCGCGATCATGCCGACGCCCATGTTGAGCGTCTTCTCCAGCTCCAGCTGCTCCACGTTCCCGGCCTTGCCGACCAGGTCGAAGACCGCGCCGGGCGTCCACGTGGAGCGGTCCACGGTGGCGTGCAGACCGTCCGGGATGACCCGGGCCAGGTTGTTGGCCAGGCCGCCGCCGGTGACGTGGCTGAAGCCGTGCACCTCGGTCGTCCGAGTGAGGGCCAGGCAGTCCAGGGAGTAGATCCGGGTGGGCTCCAGGAGCTCCTCGCCGAGCGTGCGGCCGAACTCCTCGACCTCGCGGTCCAGGGTCCAGCCGGCCCGGTCGAAGACCACGTGGCGGACGAGCGAGTACCCGTTGGAGTGAAGACCGGAGGACGCCATGGCGATGACGGCGTCACCCTTGCGGATACGGTCCGGGCCGAGCAGGCGGTCGGCCTCGACCACGCCCGTACCGGCTCCGGCGACGTCGAAGTCGTCCGGGCCCAGCAGGCCCGGGTGCTCGGCCGTCTCGCCGCCGACCAGGGCGCAGCCGGCCAGGACGCAGCCTTCGGCGATGCCCTTCACGATGGCCGCGACACGCTCGGGGTGCACCTTGCCGACGCAGATGTAGTCGGTCATGAACAGCGGCTCGGCGCCGCAGACGACGAGGTCGTCCACGACCATGCCGACGAGGTCGTGGCCGATGGTGTCGTACACGCCCATCTGGCGGGCCAGGTCCACCTTGGTGCCCACACCGTCGGTGGCGGAGGCCAGCAGCGGGCGCTCGTAGCGCTTGAGCGCCGAGGCGTCGAAGAGGCCGGCGAACCCGCCGAGTCCGCCGAGACCGGCGACCTCGGGGCGCTGGGTCTTCTTCACCCACTCCTTCATCAGCTCGACGGCGCGGTCACCGGCTTCGATGTCGACGCCGGCCGCCGCGTAGGAAGCACCTGTTGTCTCAGACATGGCCTGGGATCTTTCGTGTGGAGATACGGGGCTGGTGGGAGGGGCCGCGGTGCGTCCGGGTCACGGACGGCGCAGCGCGTCGGCCGCGGCGGTCGCCGCGGGGCCCGCCGCCAGCTCGGTCTCCAGCAGCTGCTTGCCGAGCAGCTCCGGGTCCGGGAGGTCCATGGGGTACTCACCGTCGAAGCAGGCGCGGCAGAGGTTCGGCTTGTCGATCGTCGTCGCCTCGATCATCGAGTCGATCGAGATGTACGCGAGGGAGTCGGCGCCCATGGAGGTGCAGATCTCGTCGACCGTCATGCCGTTGGCGATCAGCTCGGCGCGGGTGGCGAAGTCGATCCCGAAGAAGCAGGGCCACTTCACCGGCGGCGAGGAGATCCGGATGTGGATCTCGGCCGCACCGGCCTCGCGGAGCATCCGGACCAGGGCGCGCTGGGTGTTGCCGCGGACGATCGAGTCGTCGACGACCACCAGGCGCTTGCCCTTGATGACTTCCTTCAGCGGGTTCAGCTTGAGCCGGATGCCGAGCTGGCGGATGGTCTGCGAGGGCTGGATGAAGGTCCGGCCGACGTAGGCGTTCTTGACCAGTCCGGCACCGAAGGGGATGCCGCTGGCTTCCGCGTACCCGATCGCGGCGGGAGTGCCGGATTCCGGGGTCGCTATGACGAGGTCCGCCTCGACGGGGGCCTCGGCGGCCAGCTTGCGGCCCATCTCCACGCGGGAGAGGTAGACGTTCCGCCCGGCGATGTCGGTGTCGGGGCGGGCCAGGTAGACGTACTCGAAGACACAGCCCTTGGGCTTCGCTTCTGCGAATCGCGAGGTGCGGAGACCGTTCTCGTCGATGGCGACGAGCTCGCCCGGCTCGATCTCGCGTACGTAGCTGGCGCCGCAGATGTCGAGCGCGGCGGACTCGGAGGCGACGACCCAGCCGCGCTCCAGGCGGCCCAGGACCAGCGGGCGGATGCCCTGCGGGTCGCGGGCGGCGTAGAGCGTGTGCTCGTCCATGAAGACGAGCGAGAAGGCGCCCTTCACATCGGGGAGCACCTTGGCGGCGGCTTCCTCGATGGTGAGCGGCTTGTCGTCCTCGTCGCGCTGCCCGGCGAGCAGCGCGGTCACCAGGTCGGTGTCGTTGGTCGCGGCGACCTGGGTGGCGCGGCCGTCCTTGCGCGGGAGGTCGGCGACCATCTCCGCGAGCTGGGCGGTGTTGACCAGGTTCCCGTTGTGGCCGAGGGCGATCGAGCCGTGCGCGGTGGCACGGAACGTCGGCTGCGCGTTCTCCCACACCGAGGCACCGGTGGTGGAGTAGCGGGCATGACCGACCGCGATATGGCCCTGGAGGGAACCCAGAGACGTTTCGTCGAAGACCTGCGAGACCAGTCCCATGTCCTTGAAGACCAGGATCTGGGACCCGTTGCTCACTGCGATGCCCGCGGATTCCTGTCCGCGGTGCTGCAGGGCATACAGTCCGAAATAGGTGAGCTTGGCGACCTCTTCGCCCGGAGCCCAGACACCGAAGACGCCACAAGCGTCCTGGGGGCCTTTCTCTCCGGGGAGCAGGTCGTGGTTGAGTCGTCCATCACCACGGGGCACGGCACCGAGTGTAGGCGAGGTCGGCCACTGGTCCGAATTGGGGACCGGGGGGCGAACGCGCGGTGGAGCACGGGGAACGGGCCCGCCCGCCGCCCGGGGCGGGCGATTCGGGGGACTTCGATCAGTGACCCTGCGTGACGACGGCCCGGAGGGCGCGGAGCGCCCGGGGCGGACGCGGCGCTCCCTTCCGGGCCGAGCGAATGGTTACCGACGGGTAGCCATGGTGGGCGGCGGGCGGACGGCCGTGGCGCTCGGTGAACCCGGCCGATCTTCGCCGCGGCTGCTGGCCGAACGCTCGTTTCGTGGTGAGCCTCACACCGAGGGGCCGGGTTCAGCCGTGCTCGGAGCTGTTTTCGGCCCCGGCGGGTGCCGCTGTGGCGCCGATCCCCTTGCCGTCGTCGGCGGCGAGGGTGAGCGTGCTGCCCTTGATCGTGTACGTCTTCGTGCCCTTGAGGGCGGCGAGCACGGCGCGCTCCGTCTCCATCTCGGCCTCCGGGCACATCTTGCGGGTGCTGACCGTGGGCCCGAAGACGATTCGGGAGTCCTTGACCGTGGCCTTGCCGCTGAAGGAGTTGCAGCCGGCGTTGCCGCGTACGGTGCCGTCCTCGGCGAAGGTCAGGTGCGGCGTCCGCTCCTTCGGCAGGTCCGCCGGCACGGTGGTGGCGGTCTTCCCGTCGAGCAGCGTGTTGACCGTCCACTTGGTGCCCACCAGGTCGGCCGGCTTCTCCTCGCTGAGGGCCATGGTGTCTCCGCTTTCCGTGGTGAGGGTCAGCTTGTCGCCGGAGAGCTTCGCGGTGTGCTCGCCGCCCATCGCGTCGATGGCGGCCTTCTCGAACCTCTCGATCTTCACGTCGCATGCCATCTGCGTGGTGACGGGCTTGCCGAGGGTGATCCGGTCGCCCTTCACCTGCGCGTCCACGCTGATGTGGTTGCAGCCGAAGTCCGCGGTGGCCCGGCCCTTCGGGTCGATCTCCAGGCGGGCCCCCTCCGGGGCCTCGGTCTTCTTCCCGCCGACCGTCACCGAGTCGACGCTCCACGCCACGCCGGTGACGGGGACATCGCTCTGCGCGGTGTCACCGCCGTCGCCGGATCCCTTGCCGGAGCCGGAACCCGACTCCGTACCGCAGGCGGCGAGGGCGAGGAGGGCCAGGACACTGACGCTGAGGGTCATCCGTTGTGTGTGCATGGCGATGTGACGGTACGAGGGTCCGATCCGGTTCCGTCCGCTCCGCTTCGGGGTGTACGGAACCGGGTCGCCTCTTCTCTCCGCCGGGCGGCCGGCTCAGCGCAGCAGCGGGAGCAGCGCGGCCAGGTCGGCCCGCTCCCCACTGGCGCTGACCTCGGCTTCCTCCAGTGCCCGCGCCCACTCCGTACGCCCGGTGGCGAGCCGGATCCAGGTCAGCGGGGAGGTCTCCACGACGTTGGGCGGGGTGCCCCGGGTGTGCTTGGGCCCGCCGATGCACTGGACCACCGCGAACGGCGGGACGCGTACCTCGACCGAGCCGCCGGGGGCCCGGTCCGCGAGGGTGTCCGCCAGCAGCCGGGTGCAGGCGGCCAGGGCCTGCCGGTCGTACGGGATCTCCAGCCCGAGCGCCTCGTTCAGGTCGTCCGTGTGGACGACCAGCTCGACGGTCCGGGTGACCAGGTAGTCGGTCAGCCGCATGGAGCCGACCCGGGTGGGCAGCAGCCGGTCCCCGGTGCCGGAGGCGGGGACGTCCGCGAGGAAGGCCGCCTCCACCTCCCCGTACAGCGCGAGGAGGTCGGGGTGGTCGGCAGCCGGGGCCGGCGCCTCGGGGTCCCTGACGACGGCCGCGACGGCCGGCGGCCACTCCAGGAGGGTGGTCGCGGGCTTGGGTCCCGGCGGCTCCGGCAGGGCCAGGTCCCGGCTGACCGAGCCGAGCCCCAGCGCGATGTGCGCGACCAGATCACGCACCGTCCAGTCGCCGAGCCGGGTCGGCGCGGCGAGCTGCTGCGGCGTCAGCGCGGCGACGGCGTCGCGCACATGGGCGTACTGGGCGAGGACCGCCGTCCGGGTCCTGAGGTGGTCGTAGGCGCGCGGGCGCTTCTTGGCCGGAGGCATGGGGCCGAGACTAACCGGCGCCACCGACATCGCCGGGCCGGGCTTCCGCGACCCGCTCGCCGGCTTCGTCGATCCGCTCGCCGGCTTCCGCGACCCGCCCCCCGGCTGCGTCGACCGTGAACGTCTCGCCGTTCGCCGGGACTCCGACGCCCCGCCAGCTGAACGGGACACCCCGCGCGTCGTCGAGGTCCGGGCCGTCCATGAGGTGGACGTGGAGGTGCGGTTCGGAGCTGTTGCCGGAGTTCCCCACGCTGCCGATCCGCTGCCCGGCCCGGACGGTGTCCCCGGCCTTCACCCGGAGCGAGCCGCGCCGGGCGTGCGCGTAGACGGCGTACGTACCGTCGCCGAGGTCGAGGATCACGTGGTTGCCGATGACCCGGTGCGCGCCGACGATCGAACGGACGTTGCCCTCGATGAGCATCAGGTAGAGGAACCCGGCCAGCGACGTGCGGCTCAGGTGGTCGCGCTGGCCGTCGCTCGCCCGCACGACCGTGGCGTCGGCCACCGCGAGCAGGGGCGCGCCGAAGGCCGGGAAGGCCCGGTTGCGGCGGACGAGCGGCCAGATCCAGCGGAACGCGGGCCGGGCCGGGGGTTCGCCCTCCAACGTCTCCGGGTCCGCCGCGATGTCGATCGCGTACGTCTGCCCGTACACGTGCGTCCCGTGGCTCGGCACCTTGTCCGCCGGGCTGTTGAGGGCGCTCCAGCGGCCGGTCACCGGCGGCTCGACCTCGACCGGGGGCCGCGGCTCGCCCCGGGGCGCGGCGGCCCGGGCCTGGAGGGTCGTCGTGGCCACCATGAGGGCGAGCACGATCATCGCGGGCAGGAAGGTGGTCGCCCAGCCCGGTCCGGGCAGGTCCGTGACGAACTCGGCGATCATCAGCACGAACAGGACCAGCCAGGACAGCCGCATGGCGACCGGGACGGCTTTGCGGACGGACATGGTCTTCCCCCCTGTTGTCTGCGGTTCCACGGCTGTTGCTCGCGGTTCTACGGCCGCGCCGCCGTCAGCACCACCAGCAGCGGCACGACCCGGGCGGGCGGCACCTCGTACCTGCCGCGCCCTGCCGCGTGCAGCCAGCCCGCGCCGGTCAGCTGGCGCAGGTGGTGGTAGATCTGGCCGGTGGTGCCGGCCCCGTCGAGCGCGGCCAGTTCGGCGGCCGTCCTCAGGCCGCCGAGGATCTCGCGGAGCAGGCGCAGCCGGACCGGGTGGCCCAGGGCGGCGAACGACTCGGCGGCATCCGCCCAGTCCCCGTCGAACAGGGCCTCGGTGAAGGCGCCGTACTGCCATCCGTACTGCTCACCGGTGGGCAGCCGGACCGAGCCCGTGTAGAGCACTCCCCCGTCGGCCCCGGCCTCCCCGGCGTCGGCGAGCTGCTGTTTCAGCCCTTCCAGCGCCCAGAAGTCGCCGTCGCCCAGCCGGGGGGACTCGGGGTCCCGCCGCTCCAGCGCCGTGAGCCGCCTCTCCAGCTCGGCGACCCGCTGCTCCAGCTCCATGACACCAACCTTACGTAATTACGTAATTTCCATCAAGAAGGTTCGGGGGAAGGCCGAAGCCCCCGCCCGGACGGCCCGGGCGGGGGCTTCGCGAAAACGCCGGTCGGCGCGCGGCTCAGGCGAGCAGCGCGGGGATCGTCGCCTCGTGCGCCGTACGGAGCTCGCTCAGCGGGATGCTGAACTCGCCCTGGATCTCGATCTCCTCGCCGTCCACGACACCGATGCGGGCGACGGGCAGACCGCGCGCCCCGCACATGTCGGTGAAGCGGAGCTCCTCGCTGCGCGGGACCGCGACGACCGCGCGGCCCGCCGACTCGGAGAAGAGGAACGTGAACGCGTCCAGGCCGTCCGGCACGACCAGCCGGGCGCCCTTCCCGCCGCGCAGGCAGGACTCGGTGACCGCCTGGATCAGGCCGCCGTCGGACAGGTCGTGCGCGGCGTCGATCATGCCGTCGCGCGAGGCCGAGATGAGGATCTCCGCGAGCAGCTTCTCGCGGGCCAGGTCCACCTTGGGCGGCAGGCCGCCGAGGTGCTGGTGGACGACCTCGGACCAGGCCGAGCCGCCGAACTCCTCGGCCGTGTCGCCCAGCAGGTAGAGGAGCTGGCCCTCTTCCGCGAAGGCGACCGGCGTGCGCCGGTTCACATCGTCGATGACACCGAGCACGGCCACGACCGGCGTCGGGTGGATCGCCGTCTCACCGGTCTGGTTGTACAGCGAGACGTTGCCGCCGGTGACCGGGGTGCCCAGCTCCAGGCAGCCGTCCGCGAGACCGCGCGTGGCCTCGGCGAACTGCCACATGACGTCCGGGTCCTCCGGGGAGCCGAAGTTCAGGCAGTCCGAGATGGCGAGCGGCTTGGCACCGGAGGCGGCGACGTTGCGGTACGACTCCGCCAGCGCGAGCTGTGCGCCGGTGTACGGGTCGAGCTTGGCGTACCGGCCGTTGCCGTCGGTCGCCAGGGCCACGCCCAGGTTCGACTCGGCGTCGATGCGGACCATGCCCGCGTCCTCGGGCATCGCGAGGACGGTGTTGCCCTGCACGAAGCGGTCGTACTGGTCGGTGATCCAGGACTTCGAGGCCTGGTTCGGGGATGCGACCAGCTGGAGGACCTGCTCGCGCAGCTCGGCGGCGTCGGCCGGGCGGGCGAGCTTGCCCGCGTCGTCCGCCTGGAGCGCGTCCTGCCAGGACGGCCGGGCGAACGGGCGGTGGTAGACCGGGCCGTCGTGGGCGACCGAGCGCGGCGGTACGTCGACGATCTGCTCGCCGTGCCAGAAGATCTCCAGCTGGGAGCCGTCGGTCACCTCACCGATGACGGTGGCGATGACGTCCCACTTCTCGCAGATCTCCAGGAAGCGGTCCACGTGCTGCGGCTCGACGATCGCGCACATGCGCTCCTGCGACTCGCTCATGAGGATTTCCTCGGGCGAGAGGGAGGAGTCGCGCAGCGGCACGGTGTCCAGCTCGACGCGCATGCCGCCGGAACCGGCCGAGGCCAGCTCGCTGGTGGCGCAGGAGAGCCCGGCGCCGCCGAGGTCCTGGATGCCCGCGACGAGCTTCTCCTTGAAGATCTCCAGGGTGCACTCGATGAGGAGCTTCTCCTGGAACGGGTCGCCGACCTGGACGGCGGGGCGCTTGGCGGGGCCCGTCGACTCGAAGGTCTCGCTCGCCAGCACGGAGACGCCGCCGATGCCGTCGCCGCCGGTGCGGGCGCCGTACAGGATGACCTTGTTGCCGGGGCCCGACGCCTGCGCGAGGTGGATGTCCTCGTGCTTCATCACGCCGATGCACCCGGCGTTGACCAGCGGGTTGCCCTGGTAGCAGGAGTCGAAGACGACCTCGCCGCCGATGTTGGGCAGGCCCAGGCAGTTGCCGTAGCCGCCGATGCCCGCGACGACGCCCGGCAGGACGCGCTTGGTGTCGGGGTGGTCGGCCGCGCCGAAGCGCAGCGGGTCGACGACCGCGACCGGGCGGGCGCCCATCGCGAGGATGTCGCGGACGATGCCGCCGATGCCGGTGGCCGCGCCCTGGTAGGGCTCGATGTACGAGGGGTGGTTGTGCGACTCGACCTTGAAGGTGACCGCGTACCCCTGGCCGACGTCGACGACGCCCGCGTTCTCGCCGATGCCGACGAGCATCGCGTCGTTGGCGGGGACCTTCTCGCCGAACTGCTTGAGGTGGACCTTGCTGCTCTTGTACGAGCAGTGCTCTGACCACATCACGGAGTACATGGCGAGTTCGGCGCCGGTGGGACGGCGGCCCAGGATCTCGCGGATCCGGGCGTACTCGTCCTCCTTGAGGCCGAGCTCCCTCCAGGGCTGCGCGGCGTCCGGGGTCTCGGCCGCGTGCTTGACCGTATCCAGGCTCATGCGTTGACCAGCTTCTTGATGATCGAGGTGAAGAAACCGAGGCCGTCGGTGCGGCCGGTGCCGATGAGCGGCTCCACGGCGTGCTCCGGGTGCGGCATCAGGCCGACGATGTTGCCCGCGGCGTTGGTGATGCCCGCGATGTCGCGGAGCGAGCCGTTGGGGTTGCCGTCCAGGTAGCGGAAGGCGACGCGGCCCTCGGCCTCCAGCTCGTCGAGCGTGCGCTCGTCGGCGGTGTAGCGGCCGTCCATGTTCTTGAGCGGGACCCTGATCTCCTGGCCGGCGCTGTAGTCCGAGGTCCAGGCGGTCTCCGCGTTCTCCACCCGCAGCGTCTGGTCGCGGCAGATGAAGTGGAGGTGGTTGTTGCGCAGCATCGCGCCGGGCAGCAGGTGCGCCTCGGTCAGGATCTGGAAACCGTTGCAGATGCCGAGGACCGGCATCCCGGCCTTCGCCTGCTCGATGAGGGTTTCCATCACCGGCGAGAAGCGGGAGATGGCACCGGCGCGGAGGTAGTCCCCGTAGGAGAAACCGCCGGCCAGGACGACCGCGTCGACCTGGTGCAGGTCCTTGTCGCGGTGCCACAGGGATACGGGCTCGGCGCCCGCGATACGGACGGCGCGCAGGGCGTCCTGATCGTCGAGGGTGCCGGGAAAAGTGACGACGCCGATACGGGTGGTCACTTCTCCTCCTCCACCTTCACGACGAAGTCCTCGATGACGGTGTTGGCGAGGAAGGTCTCGGCCATCTCGTTAATACGGGCGAGGGCGGCGTCGTCGACCGGCCCCTCGACCTCCAGCTCGAAACGCTTTCCCTGACGAACGTCCGCGATTCCCTCGAAGCCGAGACGGGGCAGTGCGCGCTGCACCGCCTGTCCCTGCGGGTCGAGGATCTCGGGCTTGAGCATGACGTCGACTACGACGCGTGCCACTGGCACTCCCGGTGTGGTGGTGTGGTGCGGCTGTCTCTCCGGGGGGTTCCCCAGACCCCCGCGGGTCCACTCAGCGTACCTGGCCAAAATTTCTACGCGGGTAGATATCGGGCAGGACGCCCCTGGTCAGGGCAGTGCGTAGATCACGTCCGCATATCGGCCACGACACCGCACGGAAAAACTCTGGGAAAAACCCGCCCGGATTGCACACGGATTGCACACGGACACGCGCACGTAATTGACTGGGCTTCACAATGCGGCACCGAGCGCTGTACAAATGATTACCGGGGAAAGCACCATTGCCCCGAAACAACGGAACACCGGGGACAACGGACCAGTCGACATCGCGTCGATCCGCATCCGCCCGCCTGGCAGCCGGAAGGCAGGCGTCAGCGCACGCAAAATGCGCAGATGCCGTAGGAAAGGACCGATATCCGTGGCTCAGCGCGTAGTGGTGACACTCTCCGACGACATCGACGGGGGAGCGGCGGCGGAAACGGTGACCTTCGCCCTGGACGGGAAGACGTACGAGATCGATCTCAATCCCGCCAACGCGAAGAAACTGCGGAAGACCCTGGCGCCCTACGTGGCCGCCGGGCGGAAGCAGACGAAGGCCGGCAAGCACGGCAGGACGCCCACGGCCTACCACCACACCTCCCTCGCCCCGGACCCGGCGGCCGTCCGCGCCTGGGCCCGCTCGCACCGGATGGACGTGCCGGCCCGCGGCCGCATCCCGAAGAAGGTCTACGAGGCGTTCGCCGCGGCGGGCTGAGCCGACGCCGTACGACGCCCCGTCAGGCGGCCCCGGGTGCACCGCCGGACGGCTCGCCGGCCCTCCCCGCGGACCCGCCCGCCGAGCTCCGCGGGGAGCCGACTTGCGCGACACCCCCGCAGGTCGGATAGAGTCTGGAACACGCCGAGGGGCGAGGCCGCAAAGCCGAATCCCACGCAGCGTGCGGGTGTAGTTCAGTAGTAGAACAGCCCCCTTCCAGGGGGAAGGCGCAGTGTGCAATTCCTGTCACCCGCTCTGCACGACTCTTCGGACCACTTCGTTGGATCAGGTAGAGTGGTGCTCGCTCCACCGGTGAAAGCCGAGTGGCTGCACTGCGGACGTAGCTCAGTTGGTAGAGCGCAACCTTGCCAAGGTTGAGGTCGCCAGTTCGAACCTGGTCGTCCGCTCAGAGCAAAGGCCCCGATCGTTTTCGATCGGGGCCTTTGGCGTTCTTCCGCCACCCCATGACGTTTGTCATGAGCAGTGGTGACAGCGCGCACTGCTTCCGGGCCCGATCCGGCGGAACCCTTGAAGCATGACCAGCGACGACTTTCTCAACGACCGACGCGACGGTGGCACGTTCCCGGTCACGGCCCCCTCGGGAGCCGTGACCACGGAGACGGTGATCGCGGTGGACGGGGTTCGCCGCAGCTACAAGGACGGCTTCGAGGCCGTCTCCGGCGTCTCCTTCTCCGTCGCCCGCGGCGAGCTGTTCGCCCTCCTCGGGACGAACGGCGCGGGCAAGACCTCCACCGTGGAACTCCTCGAAGGACTGGCCCTCCCGACCTCCGGGACCATCAAGGTCCTCGGCCACGACCCGTACCGCGAACGCGCCGCCGTCCGCCCCCGTACCGGCGTCATGCTCCAGGAGGGCGGCTTCCCCTCCGACCTCACCGTGCTGGAGACCGCGCGGATGTGGTCGGCGTGCACCACAGGCGCCCGCCCCGCCGCCGAGGCCCTGGAGATGGTCGGCCTCACCAGCCGGGCCAAGGTGCGGGTCAAGCAGCTGTCCGGCGGCGAGAAGCGGCGCCTGGACCTGGCGCTGGCCCTCACCTCGCGGCCCGAGGTGCTCTTCCTGGACGAACCGACCACCGGACTGGACGCCGAGGGGCGGCGCGACACCTGGGACCTGATCCGGGCGCTCCGGGAGTCCGGCACGACCGTCCTGCTGACCACCCACTATCTGGAGGAGGCCGAGTCCCTCGCGGACCGGCTGGCGATCATGCACCAGGGACAGATCGTGACGGCCGGGACGACGGCCGAGGTCACCGCCGAGCACCCGGCCCGGATCCGCTTCACCCTGCCCGACGGCGTACCGGCCGCACACATTCCGCTCTCGCTCCAGGCCGGGGCGGACGGGCAGCGGGTGGAGATCCGCACCCCCACGCTCCAGAAGTCCCTGCACGAACTCCTCGGCTGGGCCAGGGAGTCGGGCGTGGAACTGCTCGGGCTCGACGCCCGCTCCGCCTCGCTGGAGGAGGCGTTCCTGCAGATCGCGAACACCCAGCTCCGCTCGCGGGCCGACGACCCGCGCCGGGTGGGGCCCCGGCACGGGTCCACCGACGGCAGCACCCCGAACGAGACGAAGAAGGTGACGGCATGACCACGCCCACCGCCCTCGCGGACGGCCGCACGGCCCCCGAGCGGTCCCCCTCCCCCGCCCCCTCCGGCTGGTCCGCCTCCCTCCGGCGGCTGAACGCCCTCGCCCGCGCCGAGCTGATCCTGCTGATCCGCAACCGGTCCGCGATCTTCGTGGCCCTGGTGCTGCCGATCGTGATGATCTTCTCGATCCGGGCCTCGCTCGAACAGATCGACCTCGCCGGCACCGGACTCTCCGTCGCGGGCGCCGCCCTCACCGGCGGTATCGGCATCGTGCTGGTCCAGGTCGTCTACATGAACCTCGTCACCGGCTACGTCACCCGGCGCGAGGAACTCGTCCTCAAGCGGCTGCGCACCGGCGAGGTCACCGACCGGGAGATCCTGATCTCCACGGCGCTGCCCTCCGTCGCGCTGGCGGTCCTCCAGAGCGTGCTGCTCGTCGTGGCGGGCGCGATCGCCTTCGACCTGTCCGCGCCGAAGCGGCCGGAGCTGTTCCTGCTGGGCCTGCTCGTCGGCTTCGTGATGATGTCCGCGCTCGCCGCCGCGACCTCCGCGGTGACCCGGACGGTCCAGACCTCGCAGCTCACCACGCTGCCGCTGTTCTTCGTCTCGCTCTTCGCCTCCGGGATCTTCGTCCCGTTGGACGTCTTCCCGGACAAGCTGGCCGCCGTCTTCGAACTGCTGCCGCTGACCGGCGTGATGACCCTGGTACGGCACGGCTGGCTCGGCGGGGTGGAGGGCGGCGACCTGGTCACGGCCGTCGTGGCGGCGCTGGCCTGGACCGCGTTCGCGGTGT
The DNA here is from genome assembly GCF_000261345.2 of Streptomyces globisporus C-1027. Lineage (NCBI taxonomy): Bacteria > Bacillati > Actinomycetota > Actinomycetes > Kitasatosporales > Streptomycetaceae > Streptomyces > Streptomyces globisporus. The sequence goes on from NZ_CP013738.1 coordinate 3,777,759, forward strand.
TTGCTGTGCGACGGTGGTTCCGCTGGGACCCGCGGGGCTGACATGAAGGGGCTGAGGGGCGTGATCGGTCGGGTACGGGGCTGGCGGCGGGGCTGGCACGAGCGCAGCAAGCTCCAGCGCATCGACCTGTACACCCGGGGCACACTCGCCGGGCTCCCCTGGGTCTTCCTCGTCTCCTGGGGACTCGTGCCGCTCCTCCCCGTACTGGGCGAAGGCCCGGTTCCGACGGGCCTCGCCGTGGCGTTCTTCGCGGTGAACACCGCCCTGTGCGTCCTGAGCAACCGCCATCTGGGAGCCGCGTTCGCCCACCACCGGGGCACGGAGACCTTCCCCATGCGGCGACTGCGGCTCCCGGCGGCGCTGCTCGCGCTGCTGACCGGCCTGATGGTGGCGCTCGCGGCGACGGCCGACCTCAAGGACGCGGGTCTCGCCCTGCTGGTGCTGGACCTGCCGCTGGCGTTCGCCATCCCGTACGTCCTCCTCGTCCCCATCCGCACCTACCTGGTGCACTGCGCGGTCTACGCGGCGGTCCTGGTGGGGCTGCTGGCGGCCGTCGGGGTGCCCGCGGGGCTGCTCTTCGGCGCGGTCCTCTCGATGCTCGTCGCGATCCTGCTCGTGCTCTCCTCGGTCCGGCCGAGCGCCTGGAGCATGAGCGTCATGTGGCAGGCGGAGGAGGCGCGGGACATGCAGGCCCGCCTCGCGGTGGCGGAGGAACGGCTGCGGTTCGGCCGGGACATGCACGATGTGCTGGGCCGCAACCTGTCGGTGATCGCCCTGAAGAGCGAGCTGGCCGTGGAGCTGGCCCAGCGCGGGAACGCCGCGGCGGTGGACCAGATGGTCGAGGTGCAGCGGATCGCCCGGGCCTCGCAGCAGGAGGTCCGCGATGTCGTGCGCGGCTACCGGGAGGCCGATCTGCCCACCGAACTCATGGGTGCGCGGGGCGTGTTGCAGGCCGCCGGGATCTCCGTCACCGTCGAGGGGGCGGACGGCCCGGCCGGCATCGGGGCTCCGGCCGCCGTGCAGGCGGCGCTCGGCTGGGTGGTGCGCGAGACCGCGACGAACGTCCTGCGCCACGGCGATCCGACCCACTGCTCGATCCGCCTCGCCCGGACCCGGGACGCGGTGGTCCTGGAGGTCGAGAACGACGGGGCCGACGCCACGGATCCGCTCGGCGGCGGGGACGACGGCGGCGGTTCGGGCCTGGCCGGGCTGCGCGAACGGCTCGGGGCGCTCGGCGGCACCCTCACCGCCGGACCGGCCGGGGACGACCTGTTCCGGGTGACGGCGACGGTGCCGCTCACGGCCTCGCGCCCGGACCCGGGCGGGCGCGCCCCCTCGGCCCCGGACCCGGACGGCCCCCCGAGCTCGGCCGCCTCCCCTCCCTCTCCCGCCCCTTCCGCCCTCCCGGAGGAACGATGACCACCGCGCGGCCCCTACGTGTCCTGCTGGCCGACGACGAGCACCTGATCCGGGGCGCGCTGGCCGCGCTGCTCGCCCTGGAGGAGGACCTCGTCGTGGTCGCGGAGGCGGCGAGCGGTCCCGAGGCCCTCGCGATGGCCCTGGCGCACCGGCCCGACGTCGCCGTCCTGGATCTTCAGATGCCGGGTGCGGACGGTGTGAAGGTCGCCACATCGCTGCGGGCCGAACTGCCCGACTGCCGCACCATGATCGTGACCAGCCACGGCCGGCCCGGGCACCTCAAGCGGGCGCTCGCCGCCGGCGTACGGGGGTTCGTGCCGAAGACGGTCAGTGCCCGGCGGCTGGCCGAGATCATCCGTACCGTCCACGCCGGAAACCGTTACGTCGATCCGGAGTTGGCCGCCGACGCGATCTCCGCCGGGGACTCCCCGCTGACCGCCCGGGAGGCCGAGGTGCTCGAACTGGCGGCGGACGGGGCGCCGGTCGCGGAGATTGCCGAGCGGGCCTCGCTCTCCCAGGGGACCGTACGCAACTACCTCTCCTCGGCCGCCTCCAAGATCGGTGCGGAGAACCGGCATACGGCAGTGCGTCTCGCACGCGAGCGAGGATGGGTATAGTAGGCATCGCGCTTCGGCGCACTGCGGACGTAGCTCAGTTGGTAGAGCGCAACCTTGCCAAGGTTGAGGTCGCCAGTTCGAACCTGGTCGTCCGCTCCATGAGAAGAAGGCCCCGGACCTTTCGGTCCGGGGCCTTCTCCGTCTCCACCCGGTCGTTACGCCCAGCTGGTGCCGGTCAGCACCTCGAACGCCTCGATGTACTTGGCGCGGGTCGCGTCCACGATCTCCTGCGGCAGCGCCGGGGGCGGCTGCTCGCTCGCGCGGTCCCAGCCGGAGGCCGGCGAGGTCAGCCAGTCACGCACGAACTGCTTGTCGTAGCTGGGCTGCGCGCGGCCGGGCTCCCAGGTGGCGGCGGGCCAGAAGCGCGAGGAGTCCGGGGTCAGCACCTCGTCGGCGATGATCAGCCGCTCGGTCCCGTCCTCGGTGGTCTCGAAGCCGAACTCGAACTTGGTGTCGGCCAGGATGATCCCGCGCTCGTGCGCGATGTCCCGGGCCCGGCGGTAGACGTCGAGCGTGGTGCGCCGCAGCTCGGCGGCGGTCTCCACGCCGACCTCGCGGGCGACGTCCTCGTAACTGACGTTCTCGTCGTGGTCGCCGACGGCCGCCTTGGTGGCCGGGGTGAAGATCGGCCCGGGCAGCTCGGACCCGTTGACCAGGCCCTCGGGGAGGCCGATGCCGCAGACCGTACGGGTGGCGTCGTACTCGACGAGCCCGGAGCCGGTCAGATAGCCGCGGGCCACACACTCGACCTCGACCATGCGCAGGCTCTTGCAGATGAGGGTGCGCCCCGCCCAGTCGGCCGGGGCGCCCGGGGGCAGCTCGGTCGAGATGACGTGGTTGGGGACGAGGTCGGCGAGCTGGTCGAACCACCAGAGCGAGAGCCGGGTGAGGACGCGGCCCTTGTCGGGGATCTCGGTCGGCAGGACCCAGTCGTACGCGGAGATACGGTCGCTGGCGACCATCACGAGGTCGCCCGCCTCGTTCCGGTACAGGTCACGCACCTTGCCGGTGTGCAGGTGGGTGAGGCCCGGAACCTGTACGGGCTCGGGCTTTTCTACAAAACCGGACACGGTGCCTCCGCGTAGATTGATCCAGGAGCGGTTCCGATTGTCCCGTATCCGCGGCCCGTTCTCCGCCCGGGGCCCGGCCTTCGGTCAGTCGCGCTTGCAGATCCGGTCGAGGAGGTTGGCCGTGGCCCGCTGGATCCGTGGGTCGGTGTGTCCGGGGCGGTCCAGGGCCGGCGACCAGGCGAAGGTGCCGGAGGCGAAGACGAGGGCGCCGGAGGGGGCCTGGTAGAGCGAGGTCTCCTGGTGGCGGGTGGCGCCCTCGGAGTCCTCGTACGGGGAGTGGGCGAGCAGGATCCTGGTGTCGTGCTCGGGCAGGCTGGTGCGCGGGAAGTAGCGGTCGGCCTCGCCGGCGACCAGGCCCGGGATCTCGTCGCCGTCGACCGCGCCCGTGGAGTCCCAGAGCCAGTGCTCGGCGTTGCGCACGACCAGCGGGCGGGGATCGGGGACCCGGCCCGCGTACTGGATGCCCAGGAGCTGCTGCTCGGGCCGGTCCACCTCGCGCCACAGGGCGGACTTCCCGGGCCCCCGGCGCTTGCGGCAGGTCAGCAGCCGGTCGGGCTCGTTGGACGCGGAGGGGGCGAGGCCCACCTGCCAGTACATGGTGTTGGCGGAGAGGAAGACGAGCGAGGTGCCGGAGTCCCGGGCGCGCTCGGCGGCCCGGCGCATCGGCAGCGACCAGTACTCGTCGTGGCCGGGGAAGACCAGGCCCCGGTAGCGGCTGGGGTCGACGCGGCCCGCGTGCAGGTCGCGGGCGTCGGCGTAGGCGAGGTCGTAGCCGTACCGCTCGGCCCAGCGGATGAAGTCGTACGCGTGCCCCACGTGCAGCGGCAGGCCCGATCCGGCGTACGGGCGGTCGAAGGAGATCGTCACGGCGGCGTCCTCCTCGCCGAGCAGCCGGCCCCGCTCGTCCCACGCGTGGTAGAGGCTGGCGCCGGTGCGGCCGTCCTCCGGATAGAGGTTGTACGCCTGCCAGGTGATGTCGGGCAGCAGGAGCAGCAGATCGGCGGGGTGGTCGTGGCGCACGGTGAAGGGGATGTGCGAGCGGTAGCCGTCGGCCGTGGTCAGGACGGCCACATACGCGCCGACCGACCAGTAGCTAGGGATCTGGAGGCGCCAGGACATCCACCAGTGGTGGCAGGAGACGGTCCGGTCGGCGGCGAGCGGCGGAGGCTGGACGATGCCGGAGAGCCGCGGGCTCGTGGTGATCTTGGACGCGCCGTCGCCGCCGTAGTGACCGATCCGGTAGACGTCGACGGAGAACTGCTGGGGCGGGTCCACGGTGATGTGGAAGTCGATGGCCTCGCCGGGGGCCGCCGCACCGGGCGAGACGAAGCCCTTGATCTGGCGGTGCACGTCGTCGGCGGTCCGGGTGCCGCCACCGGTGGAGCGGGCGAGGTCGGCGTACCAGGGGACGACCTGGCCGGTGTCGTCGAAGTAGTTCTCACTGCCGCGCAGCCAGGGCAGCGGGCCCTGGCCGAAGGGGTCGCTCACCGCGTGCGCGAGGGCGCCCGACTCCCACCGGCGAATCTGCTCCGCCCCCATGCCGCGCCCCTCCCTCGGATCACCCGCACGACTCGGGTGATCCCCCGGACAACTCTGGTGCGCCGAACGTCAGCGCCGATCCCCAGCACATCACATAACGCACGCACCCCGTCACCCTTCGTCGCGAATTGACGGGAACGGAACCATTCCTTCCGAACAGCGCACTCCGCACTCCGGACGCCCGCTGTCCGGGCTGTGGCTTCGGGTCCAGGCCCGGGTCACGGCATCGGGGTGGCGTGCCCCGGTCCCGTACGCGGTCCCGTACGCGGTCCGGTGCGCGGTCCCGTACGCGGTCACACCAGCCGGACCGGGGTCACACCAGCCGGACCGGCTTGTCGGAGCGCACCCCCACCTCGGCCAGCCAGGACAGCAGCGGGTCCGGATCGCCGTCCTCCACGAGGCTGAGGACCGGAGCCGCGAGGTCCGCCCGCCGCTCACCGCCGACGAGCAGCGCGGGGCCGTCCAGCCAGTCCAGGCCGGGGGCCGCGCCCGCCGTGTCCACGGCCGCGCAGCAGACCATGGCCGCGACGTGGTCGGCGAGCAGTTCGGTGCCCGTACGCGGCGGCTGGAGCGGGAAGAGGGGCAGCGGGCCAGGACCCCAGAGGTCGAGGGGGTCATCGGCCGGGCCGCTCCCGGCGGCTCCTTGCACCTGTCCGCCCTGCCCCTGGCCTCCGCCGTGGACCGGGGCTTCGGCCTCCTCCCGGGCGACCGCGGCGCCGATGCCCGCCGCGAGCGCCTCGCCCGGGCCGCCGGGTCCGCCGGCACCGGACAGGTGCTCCATCACCCGGGCCAGCGTGGGGACGGCCGGGTCGGCGGCGGAGGCCCGGGGGACGCCCAGGTTGTCCAGGACGCGGTGCAGCCGGGCCGCCTCGCTGCGCCACTTCCGGTCGACGACCTCGTCGGGATACTGCTGCCAGTCCACCGGCGCCCAGCCCGGACCGCTCTCGGCGGGGCCGCCGTGGAAGAGCCGGGCGGCGAGCAGGGACGCGGCCTCGTCGGCCACCCCGGGCTCCTCCAGCAGGTCGCACGCGGGCCGCTCGCCCAGGCGCAGGGCGAAGCCGTCCGCCAGCCGGTCCCGGCGCGAGAGCTCGGTGAGCGCGGAGACGACCCCGGCGTCCAGGCGGGAGGGCCAGCGGCCCATCCGCCAGGCGGGCAGCGCCACCCGGGTCAGCAGCCGGTCCCAGCCGGCGTAGGCGAGGCCGACCTGTTCCTGGGCGGCGATGCGCAGCCCGTAGTCGACGGTCTGGGCCCGCATGGACGCGGCGGCCGCCACACAGCGCTCCATCTCGGCGGCATGGCCCCGGCAGGCCCGCAGCAGCAGCCGGGCGACCCAGCCGGCGAAGGCGAGCGGCGCCCCGCGCACCGGGCCCCGCCCCGGGGCGGCGGCATCGGCGATCGCGGCGTCCAGACCGCGGACGAAGCGGCGGGCGGCGGCTATGTCGGGATGCGCGGAGGGGCCCGTACCGGCCACCACGGGGGCGAGGACCGCGCGGAGCTCGGCGACCCGCATCCACCACAGGAACGGCGAGCCGATGACCAGGACGGGGGCGGTGTCCGGGGCCTCCGCCGGGGCTCCCGGGCCCTTCCGGAGCGATGCTCCCGGACCCCTCCGGAGCGCGCGGTGCGTCCGGTCCTCCAGCCAGCTGTCGCAGTCCGGGGTCAGCGCTATGGCCGAGGGCGCGGGCACGTCGAGCCGGTCCGCCAGGTCGCGGACCAGGTGGTAGAGGTCGGGGGCGCCTTCCTCCGGCACGGGGACGGTCGGACTCATGGCGGGCCGCGCGCGGGCCACGGAGACGGCGACCAGGACGGTCACCAGCAGCACGACGACCGCGACGCCGAGGACCGTCCAGCGCACGGCGTCCCAGGCCCGACCGGCCAGATGCCCCTGCGCGTCCGCCGCGAACAGCACGACGGCGAAGGCCGCGGGCAGGATCGCCACGGCCAGGGCCCTGCTGCGGATCCGCAGCAGGGCGAGCGCCCGGGCCTGCGCGGCCCGCGCACCCAGCTCCTCACCCACGTCGATACCGGACACAGCCGGACGTCACCCCCTCTGCCCTCATCGCGGCCCTCTTGGCCCTCGCGGCGGTGTAGCTCACTCCCCCACTGTGGCACCCGTCACCGACATCGCAATGCCGGTGGGCCAAGTGCCGGAACGCTTGCGCCGCACCCTAGTTGGGGGTCCGGCGGCCGTCATCCGGATAGCCCAGTCGTCACCCGATGGAATGGCTTTGGGCAAAGCTGCTGACGTGTTCGCGCCCATGAGGCAGGCCGGGGAACGGGCTGGTGGCACGGGACAGCCCCTCGCGCCTGCCGCGTACGCCGGTGGCGTGCGGGGGCGGGCGCGAGGGGCTGCGGGGCCCGGGGGGCTTGTGCGGGCCACGGGGCCCGGGGGCTCGTACGGGCTGCGGGAGGGCACCCGGGCGCGGGTCAGCCCTGGGAGGCCTTCAGAGCGATGTCCGTACGGTGCTGCGAGCCGTCCAGGCGGATCCGGCCGAGCGCGGTGTAGGCGCGCTCCCTGGCCGCCGTGAGGTCCTTGCCGGTCGCGGTCACCGAGAGCACCCGGCCGCCCGCGCTGAGCACCGCTTCGCCCTCGGCGCGGGTCCCGGCGTGCAGGACGTACGCGTCGGGGGCATCCTGCGCCGCGATGTCCGCGAGTCCGTCGATCGGGTCGCCGGTGCGCGGGGTGTCGGGGTAGTTGTGCGAGGCGATGACCACGGTGACGGCGGCGTCGTCGCGCCAGTTCAGCGGCGGGAGGACGTCGAGGGTGCCGTTGGCGGAGGCGAGCAGGACACCGGCCAGCGGGGTCTTCAGCCGGGCCAGGACGACCTGGGTCTCCGGGTCGCCGAAGCGGGCGTTGAACTCGATGACCCGGACGCCGCGCGAGGTGATCGCGAGGCCCGCGTAGAGCAGCCCGGAGAAGGGGGTGCCCCGGCGGCGCAGCTCGTCGACGGTCGGCTGGAGGACGGTTTCGAGGACCTCGTCGACCAGCTTGGGGTCGGCCCACGGGAGCGGGGAGTAGGCGCCCATGCCGCCGGTGTTCGGGCCCTCGTCGCCGTCCAGGGCGCGCTTGAAGTCCTGGGCGGGCTGGAGCGGCACGACGGTGGTGCCGTCGGTGATCGCGAAGAGGCTGACCTCGGGGCCGTCGAGGAACTCCTCGATGACCACGCGGTCGCAGGAGAGCGCGTGGGCGCGGGCCACGTCCACGTCCTCGGTGACGACGACGCCCTTGCCGGCCGCGAGGCCGTCGTCCTTGACGACGTACGGGGCGCCGAAGGCGTCGAGGGCCTCGTCGATCTCGGCGGGGGTGGTGCAGACGTAGCTGCGGGCAGTGGGCACTCCGGCGCCCGCCATGACGTCCTTGGCGAACGCCTTGGAGCCTTCCAGCTGCGCTGCTTCGCCGGAGGGGCCGAAGCAGGGGATGCCGGCCGCGCGCACGGCGTCGGCGACCCCGGCGACGAGCGGCGCCTCCGGGCCGACGACCACCAGCCCGGCGCCCAGCTCGGTCGCGAGGCGCGCGACGGCGTCACCGTCGAGCGCGTCGACCGGGTGCAGTTCGGCCACCTCTGCGATGCCGGCGTTGCCGGGGGCGCAGTACAGAGCGGTGACGTCGGGGTCGAGGGACAGAGAGCGGCACAGGGCGTGTTCGCGGGCGCCGCCGCCGATGACGAGGACCTTCACGGGATGCAGCCTAGCCGCCGGGCAGGGGGAGCCCCGACGGCCGCCGGTGGGTGGACGCACCGCCGGGCGCGGCCGGCCCGGTCGACCCCCGGTGGGTGGACGGCATCACCGGTACGGGGAGCCCGGTCGACCTCCGGTGGGTGGACGGTGGACGGCCGGCACCTGAGGGCGGGGCCCACCTCACTGCTCGTTGGCGAACTCGTCGATCACCGTGGCGCCGAGCTCGCGGACGATCAGGTCGTGGCCGGAGAGCGCGGAGTCGACGAGATCCGGATCGTCGTCCTCCGGAACGTCGTCCTCAGGGGAGACGGAGCGTGGCGGCTCGGCCCCGTACGAACTGCGCGAGGCCTCGGGGGCGGGCGCGGCATCCCGGCCCTGCGGCGGCGCGGCGGGAGGCGGCTGCTGGGCCGACGGGGCGGGCTGCTGCGGCGCGGGCGCGGACTGCTGCGGGGGCGTGTGCTGGGGCCGGGGCTCGTACGCGACCGGGGCGGCGGGGGCTGCCGGGGCGGGCTGGTACTGCGGGGCGGGGCGTCCGCCACCGCCACCGGCCTGCGGGGGCATCCCGCCGCCACCGGAGGGGTCGATGACCGCTTCGATGCGCCACTGGGCGTTGAAGCGCTCGGCGAGGGCCTGCTTCAGGACCTCCTCGCTGCCGCTGCTGGCGAAGTTGTCGCGGGCGCCCGCGTTGAGGAAGCCGAGCTGGAGCGTCGTCCCGTCGAACCCGGCGACCTGGGCGTTCTGGCTGAGCAGGATCCAGGTGAAGCGGCGGCGGTTCTTGACCGCCTCCAGGATGTCGGGCCACATGTTCCGCACCTGGGCGGCGCCCTGGGCCATGTTCTGCCCGCCCTCGGGCGCGGCCGGTGCGGCGGGGGCCGCCGGGGCGACCGGAGCCGCGGCGGGCGGCGGGGTGGCGGCGGGGGCCGGTCCGCTGCCGGGGGCGGACGCGGTGGGCCAGCCACCGGGCCGACGGGCCTGCTCCCCGGCCCCGGAACCCGCCCCGGATCCGGCTCCCGCGGCGGCGGGCCAGGAACCGGGCCGCTGGCCGGACTCGGGGGCCGGCGCCGGGGGGGCCTGCGGGGCGGGCTCGGCGGCGGGCGGTACGTAAGCGGCCGGGGCGGGGGGCGGTGCGTAGGCGGCCGGAGCAGCATGCGGTGCCTCGCCCCGCGCGGCGGCACGGGCGGCGTCCGGACCGGCGGGCCCCGGGGCGGCATGGGCCTGGGGAGCATGAGCATCCGGCCCCGGTACGTACCCCATGGGCGCGGCACCGACGGGCGGAGCCGCGAACACACCGGCAGCGGCGGCCGATGCCCCGCGCTCCAGCCGGTCGAGCCGGGCCTGCAGCGAGCGCTCGTCGTCGTAGGCGGCGGGCAGCAGGACCCGGGCGCAGATCAGCTCGACCTGGAGGCGCGGCGAGGTGGCACCGCGCATCTCCGTGAGCCCTTCGTTGACGAGGTCGGCGGCGCGGCTGAGCTCGGCGGCGCCGAAGACGGAGGCCTGGGCCTGCATGCGCTCGACGACATCGGCGGGGGCGTCGATGAGCCCCTTCTCCCCCGCATCCGGAACGGCGGCGAGGATCACCAGATCCCGCAGCCGCTCCAGGAGATCGGCCACGAACCGGCGCGGATCGTTGCCGCCCTCGATGACCCGGTCCACGACCTCGAAGGCGGCGGCCCCGTCGCCGGCGGCGAAGGCGTCGACGATCGAGTCGAGGAGCGAGCCGTCGGTGTACCCGAGGAGCGAGGTGGCCATGGCATACGTCACACCGTCGTCGCCCGCACCGGCCAGCAGCTGGTCCATGACGGACATCGAGTCACGCACGGACCCGGCCCCGGCGCGCACGACGAGCGGGAGGACGCCGTCCTCGACCGGGCTGTTCTCCCGCCCGCACACATCGGCGAGATAGCTGCGCAGGGTCCCCGGGGGCACCAGCCGGAACGGATAGTGGTGCGTACGCGACCGGATCGTCCCGATGACCTTCTCGGGCTCCGTCGTCGCGAAAATGAACTTGAGGTGCTCCGGCGGCTCCTCGACCACCTTCAGCAGGGCGTTGAAGCCCGCCGGGGTGACCATGTGCGCCTCGTCGATGATGTAGATCTTGTAACGACTGGAGGCGGGCCCGAAGAACGCCTTCTCACGCAGATCACGGGCGTCGTCGACACCACCGTGGGACGCGGCGTCGATCTCGATGACATCGATGGATCCCGGCCCGTTGCGCGCGAGGTCCTGGCAGGACTGGCACTCCCCGCACGGCGTGGGCGTGGGCCCCTGCTCGCAGTTCAGACAGCGGGCGAGGATGCGCGCGCTGGTCGTCTTTCCACAGCCGCGCGGCCCGCTGAACAGGTACGCGTGATTGACCCGGTTGTTCCGCAGGGCCTGCTGGAGCGGGTCAGTGACATGCTCCTGACCGATGACCTCGGCGAACGACTCGGGGCGGTAGCGGCGGTACAGCGCAAGGGACGACACACCTACGAGGTTATCGGGGCGGACTGACACCCGGCCCCGCAGGCACCTCGCGGTGAACGCAAAGGGCCCCCCACGCACCCGCCAGAGCCAACCTACCCTTGCTGCCTTCCGGCCCTGGGGGAGTTCAGTCAGATAGCGCCACGTGAGGGGCTGACGCCCACCTTAGCGGATCCCCACCCCCTCCGGTCCACCCGCCCGCCCCCGCGAACGACCTGCGGAACGTCCGCGGACCCCCCTCGGGACGATCTCCGGGGATCGTGTTCGCGAGCACCCTCAAACGTCTTGTATTGTTTGCGGCGGAGGATTCGCCTAGTGGCCTAGGGCGCACGCTTGGAAAGCGTGTTGGGGGCAACCCCTCACGAGTTCGAATCTCGTATCCTCCGCCATTGCTCTCACCGGGCAATACGTTGAAGGGCCCCACCGCTTGCGGTGGGGCCCTTCGACGTTCCGTGGTCTCAGTTCTGGTCTCAGTAGGCCAGCGACCGCCTGGGCCGCTACAAACGGCACGCGCCGGAGCTCCTACCCAGGGCATGCCGCCCGAGAGAGGGCGCCAGAACCGTACCCGCCACCTCGACGAGACCGTGTGGCCAGCCAGAGCGAACAGCTGCATGCCGGTGACGTGAGCACAAGGGTCTTCAATGCCGAGGTCGCCGATCCGACTGATCATGTGGGTGCCCTCTGACATGCTTGCCCCCTACCACCGGCAGTCAGAGAGCAGGACCTGAATTGAGCACCCTGGGTGGCCTCGTCTGGTCGATCGCCGACCAGCTACGAGGCGTCTACAGGCCGCACCAGTACGGCGGCATCATTCTCCCGTTCACGATCCTGCGCCGCCTGGACTGCCTGCTCGAGCCCACCCGTGACGAAGTTCGCGCCCTGGCCAAGGAGTTCGAGGACGGCGCCCTGGACGTCCAGGTCAAGCGGAAGACCGGCCTGACCTTCTACAACACGTCGCAGTACGACTTCGCCAAGCTGCTCCTTGACCCTGCGGGACTCCGTGCCAACCTGATCGACTACATCTCGCACTTCTCCGGGAACATTGACGTCTTTGAGCGCTTCGGCTTCGAGGCCGAGATCAACAAGCTCGACGAGAAGAACCGGCTGTATCTGATCGTCTCCCAGTTCGCCAAGGTCGACCTGCACCCCGACACCGTCCCCAACGCGGAAATGGGCGACCTGTACGAGCACCTGATCTACAAGTTCGCGGAAGCCTCTAATGAGGAGGCCGGCGAGCACTACACCCCGCGCGACGCGATCCGTCTCATGGTCGACCTGCTGTTCGCGGAGGAGAGCGAGGCTCTGCTTGAGCCCGGCACCATCCGCACGATCTATGACCCCACCGCGGGTACGGGCGGCATGCTCTCAGTGGCCGAGGAGCGCCTACTTGAGCGCAACCCTCAGGCTCGTCTGCGCCTGTACGGACAGGAGATCAACGACCTGTCCTACGCCATCTGTAAGTCCGACATGATCGGCAAGGGGCAGGATGTCGGCAACATCCGACTCGGGGACACCCTGGCCGACGATAAGTTCTTCGATAAGAACTTCGATTTCTGCCTGTCCAACCCGCCCTATGGGGTGGACTGGAAAGCCTCGGAGGCAGCAGTCAAGGACGAGTGCAAGAAGGGCGGGCCGAACGGCCGCTTCGCTCCCGGTCTCCCGCCGGTCACTGACGGTCAGATGCTTTTCCTGATCCACTTGGCGCACAAGATGCGACCGAGGAACGAGGGCGGTGGCCGCGCGGGAATCGTCCTGAACAGCTCCCCAATGTTCAACGGAGCCGCCGAATCGGGGCAGTCGGAGATCCGTCGCTGGCTGCTGGAGAACGACATGGTGGACGCCATCATCGCGCTCCCCACAGACATGTTCTTCAACACCAACATCTCCACCTACATCTGGATTCTTGACAACACCAAGCAGGCCGAGCGTCGAGGACGAGTCCAGCTGATCGACGCCTCCGACATGTGGAACAAGATGCGAAAGGGCATGGGCTCCAAGCGCAAGGAAGTCGACGCAGCCGCCCGCGAGAAAATCGTGAAGCTGTATGACACCTTCACCGAGGCCGAGGATTCCAAGATCCTCAAAAACTCCGACTTCGGATACTGGGCGATCACCGTCGAGCGTCCTCTCCGCCTAAACTTTGCGACTTCTCGCGCCACTGAGTTGGACGACAAGGCACTGGCCAAGGTATTCGGAAAGGGCGCAGACCCAGCGCCTTTCGTCGCTGTACTGGCGAGCATGGGCAAGCAGGTGTACCTGAGTCAGGGGCAGTTCATTGAGGATGTCCGTGGGGAGTTCACTACAGCCGGCCTCAAGCTGACCCCAGCCCAGTACCGCCACTTGGCCGTGGCCCTTGGTGAACCCGATGCATCTGCAGAGATCGTCACGGACGCGAAGGGCAATCCCGAGCCGGATACGTCAAAGCGGGACACGGAACATATCCCATTTACTTACGTCGGCAACACACTCGGCGAATCCGCCCGAGACGAGACCATTCGGTCCTACTTCGAGACCGAGGTGGCCCCGCACGCACCGGACGCCTGGATCGACACGAAGAAGACGAAGGTCGGCTACGAGATCCCGTTCAACCGAATCTTCTACAAGTACGCCCCGCCGCGGCCGCTGGCAGAGATCGACCGTGATCTGGAGGAGCAAATCGCCAAGATCATGGGACTGCTGCGGGAGGTTGAGGCGTGATTGATCGCAGCATGGATGTCGTGGACTCCAAGATTCCCTGGATCGGCAAGATCCCAATCAGCTGGAATGTGAAACCGCTCTGGTCAATGTACGAGCGCATTAAGGACGTCGACCACCCCGACGAGCAGATGCTCTCCGTCTTTCGCGACTACGGTGTTGTCGCGAAAGACTCCCGCGACAATACCAACCAGACAGCCGACAACAGGAGCATCTACCAACTCGTACATCCCGGCTGGCTCGTCACCAACCGAATGAAAGCTTGGCAGGGATCCGTCGGCATTTCACGACTTAAGGGAATTGTTTCCGGGCACTACATCTGCTTTACTCCTCGACACGACGAGAACCACGACTACCTGAATTGGCTGTTCCGGTCGCCCCCATACACCGCTGGATATAAAACAATTTCGCGCGGGGTTCGCCCCGGTCAAGCCGAGATCGATAACGATCACTATCGACTCCTGCCGGTAATCGTCCCCCCCTTGGCCGAGCAGAAAGCAATCGCCACCTATCTCGACCACGAAACCGAGCAGATCGACACACTGATCAACGAGCAGCAGCGGCTCGTGGAGATGCTGCGCGAGCGCCGTCAGGCCGTGATCGACCACGCCTTTGCCGAGCTCTCCAAAGAGCGGATCCAGCTTCGAAGGTTCACCAGGTTCCTGACCAGTGGATCACGCGGATGGGGGGCATATTACTCAGACTTCGGTGACGTTTTTATTCGAATTGGAAATCTGCCGAGAGGATCTCTTTCTCTCGGCGGAGAAGTGCAGCGCGTCGACCTTCCCCCCGACGTCAATGAGGGGCATCGCACTAAAGTCGAAGCGGGCGATCTTCTATTTTCTATCACCGCCTACATCGGATCTGTCGCAGTGGTCGACGAGGGGTGGACTGACTCCTATGTCAGCCAACACGTCGCTCTATGCCGATTGGACCGGTCCGTTCTCGACCCAGAGTTCACCGGCTATTTCATGCTCACCACAGAGGGTCAAGACCAACTTTCCGAAGGGGCGGTCGGTGGCACCAAGGTGCAACTTGCCCTCGACGACATCCGCGCGCTTCGGGTAGCCGTCCCGCCTCTGGATGCCCAGCGGCAGATCGCCAAGCACCTTAACCGTGAGACTTGCCGGATTGACACTCTTATCGCCGAATCCGAGCGACTGATCGAACTGTCTAAAGAGCGGCGCGCCGCTCTCATTTCTGCGGCCGTCACCGGCCAGATCAAGGTCCGCTAGGAGCGCTGATGGCCCAGCACAACGAGGCTGAGTTCGAGCAGGAACTGTGCAAGCACCTTGCCACTCACGGCTGGCTGTATTCCGGGAACGACGCAGGCTACGACCGTGACCGGGCAATTTTCCCGGAGGACACCTTCGAGTGGCTTCAGGAAACTCAGCCCGGTGAGCTGGCCAAGGTCGTCAAGCAGGGTGCCCCAGACGAGTCCAAGCAGCGCGAGCAGCTGCTGGACCGGCTGGTGAAGTTACTGACGATCGACATGGAGAACGGTGGTGGCACGCTAAACGTGCTGCGCCACGGCTTCAAGCACCTGTCGGCCAGGTTCCGCATGTGCCAGTTCATGCCCGAGTCCACCCTCAACGCTAAGACGGTGGAGGACTACGGGAAGGTCAGACTGCGTGTGATGCGGCAGGTCCACTTCTCCACGGCTGACCAGCGCAGTGTCGACCTGGTGTTCTTCATCAACGGCCTGCCGGTGGCTACGGCCGAGCTGAAGACCGACTTCACCCAGACGGTCGAGGACGCCAAGCAGCAGTACAGGAACAGCCGGCATCCGAAGGACCCCGGCACGAAGCACGTGCAGCCGCTGTTCACCTCTGGGCGCGGCGCACTCGTGCACTTTGCGGTGTCCAATGACGAGGTCTGGATGACCACGAAGCTGGCCAGCGAGAAGACGGTCTTCCTGCCATTCAACCGGGGTACCGAGGACGGTGGGGCTGGCAACCCGCTCAACCCGGAAGGGTCGCCGTCGTCGTACCTGTGGGAGCGCGTGCTGCAGCAGGACGCATGGCTGAACATCTTCGGCCGGTTCATGTACATCAAGCACGACCCGCACACCGATCCGATCACCGGCAAGAAGACCCGCTCAGCAACCCTGCGCTTCCCTCGATTCCACCAGTGGGAGGCCGTCACCGAAGTGACCAACAAGGTCATTGAGGAGGGTGCTGGCCGCCGGTACCTGATCCAGCACTCTGCGGGCTCGGGCAAGACCGATTCAATCTCCTGGCTGGCGCACCGCTTGGCGCGGTTGCAGGTGGACAACACCAAGGTCTTCGATTCCGTCATCGTCGTCACCGACCGCAACGTGCTGGACGGGCAGCTGCAGGACGCGATCAAGCAGATCGACAACGATCAGGGCATCGTGCTGGCCATCGACCGAAAGCAGGCAGCCCGTGAGGGCTCCTCCAAGTCGGGGGTCCTGGCCAAGGCGCTGGCCGAGGGCAAGCTGATCATCGTGGTCACGATCCAGACCTTCCCCCACGCGATGGACGAGATCAGGCAGTCGAAGGGGCTGAAGGGCAAGAGGTTCGCCGTCATCGCCGACGAGGCGCACTCCTCTCAGTCTGGGCAGGTGGCCAACAAGCTGAGGGCAGTGCTGACGTCCGAGGAGCTGAAGGAGATCGAGGAGGGCGGCGAGGTCGACGTCGAGTCGGTCCTGGCCGCCGAGGCATCCGAGCGGGCCGCCAGCGAGAACATTTCGTACTTCGCGTTCACCGCCACGCCCAAGGGCAAGACCTTGGAGCTGTTCGGCAGGGTGCCCACGGGCACGACCCTGCCACCCCAGGCGTTCCACGTGTACTCGATGAAGCAGGCCATCGAAGAGGGTTTCATCCTCGACGTGCTGCGGGGCTACCACTCGTTCAATCTGGCATTTCAGGTCGGGCAGAACGTGACCGGCGACTCCGAGGTCGAACAGAGCGAGGCGACCAAGCAGGTCATGCGGTGGGTTAAGCTCAATCCGCAGACCATCGCGCAGAAGGCCGCGATCATCGTCGAGCACTTCCGGTCCAACGTCGCCCACCTGCTGGACGGTCACGCCAAGGCCATGGTCGTGGCCGACTCCCGTAAAGCGGCCGTGCGCTTCAAGCTGGCGATCGACGACTACATAGCCAAGAAGGGCCTCGGATACGGCACCCTGGTGGCCTTCTCAGGCAAGGTCGACGACCCTGGCTCCGGCCCGACGGACTTCACCGAAACCTCGATGAACCCCGGGATATACGACCTGCGCACCGCGTTCCGAGGCGACGAGTACAAGGTCATGATCGTCGCGAACAAGTTCCAGACCGGCTTCGACCAGCCGTTGCTATGCGCCATGTACGTCGACAGGCCGCTGTCGGGCGTGACGGCGGTCCAGACGCTCTCCCGCCTCAATCGCACGTATGTGACCCCGTCGGGCATTCACAAGACGTCGGCGATGGCGCAGATCGTGGACTTCGTCAACCCTCCGGACATCATCCAGAAGGCGTTCGAGCCGTACTACACCGACGCGCACCTGGAGCAGTCCACCGACCCGAACCTCGTCCACGACCTGTCCGCCAAGCTGGACACCTTCGGGATCTATACGCCGGCGGAGATCGACCAGTGCGCCGAAGCGTTCGTGAAGAACAAGGGCAACAACGCCCTGACGGCTGCGGTGAACCCCGGGAAGAAGCGATTCCAGGACCGGTATACCGCTGCACTGGCCGCGAACGGCGGTGAGGGAGACAAGGCCGTCCTAGATGAGCTCGACATGTTCCGCAAGGACGTCGGCACCTTCGTACGCCTCTACGACTTCATGAGCCAGATCATCGACTATGGCGATGCAGACCTGGAGAAGCGCAGCATCTACCTTCGGTTGTTGGCCCGCCGAATCCAGCCCGACAACTACACCGCCCCGATCGACCTGTCCGACGTGGTGCTCCAGAACGTCAAGCACATCGACAAGGGCAAGATCGACATCTCTCTGGGCGACCAGGACGTCGCGCTCAAGGGCATGACGGGCGCCGGGTCGGCAAGCAAGAAGGACCCCAAGATGGTCGCGTTTCAGACCGTCCTGGAGCGGCTCAACGATCTCTTTGGGAACGAGGACTTCACAACCACCCAGAAGGTGTCCTTCCTAGAGGCCCTGCTCGGCTCTCTGCTGGAGGACCAAGACCTCGTGCAGCAAGCCAAGGTCAACAGCCCCACCCAGTTCGCAGAGTCTCCGGACTTCGACGATGCCATCACAGGAGCCGTCGCGGACAACCAGGGCGCGCACAACAAGATGAGCGACTACTTCTTCACGAGCACCCCGGGGCGGGCCCAGCTCGTCGTCGAGTTGGCCAAGTGGTTCTACGCCGTGGTGGTCGATCAGGTGGAGAGCAGCGACGAGGGCACGGATCCCGTCCCGCAGTAATGCTGGTGGTTGGACGCCCAAGGAACGAGTCCCGCTGAGACGTGGCAGGGGATGGGATGGTGCTACCTTCCCCATCCCACCCCCGGCACTCTCGGCCTGACCGTTAGCGCGCCGCTGGCGCTACCACTCGTCGGTGTCGCCGTACTTTCCCGGGTTCTGCGCTCGGTCCACAGCCTGTGCACATGCTTCGGCGAAGGCCGCCTCGACGGCCGTCTTGTCCGTGCCTCGCACCTGGGCCTCGACCTCCTGGCCCGTGCCAGGGCGCCGGGCCGTGCGCCAGGCCGAGGCGCGGTCGGTGTAGCGGTCGGTCTCGAAGTCCCACGCCGGCATTGACCACTGTTCCGGGACCCCGGTCGCCGCGCGTTCCCCGCCAGGGAGGAACAGAGCTCGGGCGTGGAAGACCACGGCCCGCTCCGGTACACGGCCGCGGATGGCGCTCGCGCCGCCGGGGCCCCGGTGATCCCAACGCCAGCGGTCCCATTTCTCGACCTCAGCGGTGTGGTCGGGCCAGTCGTCGCTCCAGCGTGCGACGACCTCGTCGGCGTGCTCGCGATGGAGGAAGGGCACGCGCCGCTCGCCGAGACGGGCGACGTGGACCACCAGCTCGGCGGGGACGGGACTCTGGCTGGCCTCCGGCACAGCGCTACCTGCAGGCTGGCCCGTGCCCCACAAGAGGCCGCCGACCTTCGCCGCGGTGTCCTTGAGGACGCGGCTGGTCAGGTGCTGGTAGCGGCGGCGCATCCGGGCGGACTTGCCGGGTTCCCAGCCCATGATGGAGTCGACGACCGCGTCGGAGACGCCGAGGATGAGCAGGACCGTCGCCGCGGTGTGGCGAGCGTCGTGGAGGCGGGCATCGCGGACGCCGGCGGCCTTCAGCAGCTCCTTCCACTTGTGGTAGTCGGTGTTCGGGTTCAGGGGCTCGCCGGTGGGCGAGGTGAACACGTACCCCTTCTCCGTCCACAGGTCGCGGGCAAGGGCTCGCTCGCGGGCCTGTTCCTCCTTCTGCTGGCGCAGCAGCTTGAGGAGCTCGTCGGGGACGCCGATGGGGCGCTGGCTGGCGCGGGACTTGGCGTTCTTCGTCTCGCGGCGGATGTTGATCTTCTGGGGGCAGAAGCCGGGCTTGCGTCCGCAGCGGTCGCCGCAGCCGTGCTTGTAGCGGGGCCGCAGCCGGCCGCGCCGTACGCGGATGACGCCGAGCTCGAAGTCGACGTCGTCCCACTGGATGCCGAGCACCTCGCCCTGACGCAGGCCGAGGGCGAGTGCGATGACCCAACGGGCGGTGTTGCGGTGCTTGGCGGCCTCGGCGAGGAGCCGCTGGACCTCCTCGACCGAGTACGGCTCGACCTCCTCCTCTTCGACCTTGGGGGCCTTGGCGATGGAGGCCGGGTTCGCAGTGAGGTGCTTGCGGCGCACAGCCTCGTTCAGCGCAGTGCGGATCGTGCGGTGCGCCTGGTGGGCGGTGCCGGCGGCGCTGCCGCTGTCCTGCATCTTCTTGTAGAAGCGCTCCAGATGTTCGGGGTCGAGCTTCTCCAGGCGATGGGCGCCCAGGCCAGGGATGAGGTGGTGGTTCACCGCGACGCGGTAGCCGTCGATGGTGTTCTCCGAGACGTGCGCGGCGGCGATGTTCTCGACCCAGTGGGTGAGCCAGGTCTTCACGGTCCAGGACTGGCCGGCCTTGCGGACGGCGCCCTTGTCGCGCTGGCGCTCCAGCTCGCGGACGACCTTGGTCACCTCGGGGCGGGTCTTGCGGCTGACGTGGCGCCGGTCCGGGGTGCCGTCGTCCTTGACGCCGACGGTGACGCGACCGTGCCAACGACCGTCCGTGCCGAGGTAG
This sequence comes from Streptomyces globisporus C-1027, assembly GCF_000261345.2. Classification (NCBI taxonomy): domain Bacteria; kingdom Bacillati; phylum Actinomycetota; class Actinomycetes; order Kitasatosporales; family Streptomycetaceae; genus Streptomyces; species Streptomyces globisporus. Next base: position 3,797,457 of record NZ_CP013738.1, read on the forward strand.
ATGGACGAGGCGCCGTTGGGCTGGCGGGACTTCGGTACGGAGGCTCGCGTCACGCGGCGGCCCCGAAGTCGGTCGCCGACAAACGGCGGGCCAGGAAGTCGTTCACCGCCTCTGCTGGGATGCGGCGCAAGCTGCCGATCTTGACGGAGGCGATCTCGCCGGAGGCGACGTACTCGTACAGCTTGGTGCGGCCGATGCCGATCCGGCGGGCGGCCTCGGCGACGGTCAGGGCGACCAGGGTCGTGTCGCCGACGGGTCGCCGCTCGGCCATCAGGGTGCGTAGGGCGTCCTCAGGGACGTCCAGGAGCTGGGCTATCTGGGAAATGGGCAGCGTGGGCTGCGGCATGGGGATACTCCTCGCGCCGGCATCTCGGCGTCGCGGGAGCGGCAACTCCCGTCGGCCTGGCCGGTGGCGTCGTTCAGGGATGGATGGTTGATCGTCGGCAACGGAGGTCGCCACGTGTGGTGCTTCTCGGCTTTCGTAGCGCCGTGGGAGGGCCAGTGGCCGGCTATTCGCCGGCGGGTGACTGCCCCTGGTTTCGCAAGTGGGCCCGGGACGGGTGCATGCGTCTCATCAACGCTCGCTCTTCGAGCCGGAGGAGCTCGTCGACCTGCCCTCTCCGCTCGGGTCCCTTGTCCCCGTAGGCATCGAGTTCCCTCTGGATCTCGCCCAGGTGCATCTGGTTCCGGTCGATCGCCGCTCGCAGCTGGTGGTACTCCCGCGTCATCTGGACGTACTCGTGTACGAGCTGGCGAATGCGAGGGGTGGCCAGCTCGTCCGGCGGTCCGGTCAGGTCCTGCATGGTGAGGTCGAAGACCTTGCAGAAGCCGAGCGCCTCGTCGAGGTTGACCCTGCGACGGGGCTTGCCGCTCTCGATGCGCCAGATCGCGGACTGGTTGATCGGATGGCCGGCGGCGGCCATCTCCTCCGCGAGCTTCACCGTGCTCCAACCGCGGACCTCTCGTTCCAGCTTGACGCGTGCGGCGACGTGATCTTCCGGCACCGGTCGACCTGGGCCGGCGCGCTCCGCGCCTTCCTCACCGCTCACTCGCGCCTCCCTTCACACGTCGGCAGGTCCAATTGGTCCAGCGTCCACAACTAAACATCGTTGCGGATTGAAATGCAAGGCATTGCGTTGACGAAAATCTCGGCTATGGTCGTGGTCCGCCGTACAGCGACGGACGGAACCGCACACGCAAGCGGCCCCGGTGCTACGAACACCGGGGCCGAAGTAGAGGCTCCACCGCACAACCATCCATCCCTGAACGATCGAAACCGGAGGCCGGGGTTGCCGCCCCATATGGCCTGCCGGGTGAGGAGCTCCGTGAACCAGGGTACGACCCTGCCCTCCCAGACGCCATCCCGCTTCGACGAAGGCTCCACCCCGATGGAGCATCCGTTCAACCTGGACGCCGAGTGCGCGGTCCTCGGCGCCTGCATGCACGAACCCGGCGTCATCGCCGCGGTCAGGCCCATCCTCGGCGACGACGCCTTCTACCGGCCCGCGCACGAGACCATCTGGCGCGCGCTCCTCACTCAGCACCGCGAGGACAAGCCCACCGACCCGATCGTTCTCACCGAGCTGCTCCAGCAGCAAGGGGACCTACAGCGCGTGGGTGGCCACACCTACCTGTCTCAGCTCGCCAACGCCCCCTACGGCACCAGCAGCGCCGAGTACCACGCGGAGATCGTCCGCTCGAAGGCCGACCTTCGCCGCCTGGTGACCTCGGCGGTACGAACCCTTCAGCGGGCCCGGGAACCCGGCGCCGATCCCGATGCGATCCGCAGCGAAGTCGAAGCGGAAGCGCGCGCAGAGCGTGAGCGTGCGCTCGCCTCGGGGCAAGGCCGGTTGTCCCGCTTCGCCACAGATGGGTGGTCATTCGTCAAGGAGAGCGGGGCGGACGCCGAGCCCTTGTGGGGTACGCGTGAGAAGACCGTCTGGGCACCGGGCGAGAGCCTGATGATCGTCGGCGCTCCGGGCGTCGGCAAGACCACGCTGGCCCATCAAGTGATCTTCGCTCGCCTCGGTCTCCAGGAGACCGTCCTGGAGATGCCCGTCGCCCCGAGCCGACGCGTGCTCTACCTGGCGATGGACCGCCCCAAGCAGATCGCCAAGGCCATGGTCCGCCGCGTTTTCTCGACCGACGAGAAGATCCTGCGCGAGCGGCTCGTGGTCTGGCAGGGCCCGCTGCCCGCGACCCTCGACAAGGAGCCCGACCTCCTCGCCGATCTCGCCGCCGCCCACCAGGCCGACACGATCGTGGTCGACAGCCTCAAGGACGCGGTCAGCACGATGGTCGACGACAGTCTCGCGGTCGCCTTCCACAACGCCCGCATGCGCGCCCTGCGCAACGGCGTGGAGATCCTGGAGCTGCATCACCAGCGCAAGGCAACCGCGGACGCTCCACGTGGACAACGCCCCAGCCTGGACCAGGTCTACGGCTCCACCTGGATCACCGCCGGCGCGGGCAGTGTCCTGTTCGTGAGCGGTCGGGCCGGCGACCCCGCGGTCACACTGCACCACCTCAAGACCCCTACCGGCGAGGTCGGCCCCCTGGACGTCACGCACGACCATGTGCGCGGCACCACCATCGTCGACCCCACCAAGGACCCCGCCGTCCTGCTGCGCAACGCCCCCAACGGGCTGACCGCACGCGACCTGGCCGCCGTCCTCATCGGCGGAGGCGAACCCGACCGCGCCGACATCGAGAAGGCCCGACGCCACCTCGGCCGCCTCGTCGACAGCGGCCTGGCCACCAAGACCGACGGCATCGCCGGCGGGGCCGGAGGCGGCCAGCAGGCCCGCTACTACGCCTCCGCCCGCCACCTCACCGCCGTCGGCTGACCTCCTCGCCAACTCTCTCGAAGCGTTCACGGGACCGTGCACGCGGCCTCCACGCCCATGCACCCCCGTGAACCGCTCACAGGGCACACGGTCACCGAAAAACCGCAGGTAGAGCGATCACGCGCCCGTACACGCCGTACACGTGCCTAAGCGATCACGCGCGGGCCCCCCTTTAGAAGGGGGCCCGCGTGTACGCCCCCTCCGTGAACGCCGTGGTCGTCTCCCCTCCCTTCCCCCGGAGTAGATCCGCGCATGCCGCCCGCCATACCCGAAACACTCGCCACCGCCCCCTTCCCGTACGCCGACAGCCCGCTCCTGCCCGCCGCCGTCTTGGCGGTTGCCGCCGGTGCACTGCTCGTGGGCCTGAGGGCCCGACGCGGCCAACGCCTCCCCCATGATCGGAAGCGGCGGCCCTCGGCTGCCGTCGTCACCGCCACCGTGGCGGCGCTCGTGTGCACGGCCTACAGCGCGGACACCAGCTGGCGGTTCGCCGCCCACTACCTCGACATGCGCAACACCGCCGAGCGCACAACGATGTTCTCCGCCGCAGAACTCGCCCTATTCTCGATGGCACTGATGGCCCGGCAGAACCTGCATGGTCCACGGCAGACGGCCGGCCTGCCCGGAGTCCTGGTCTGGGTGATCACCGCCATGCAGACCATTCCCGCCTACGCCGAGTCCGGCCCGGTCGGCGGCACCGTACGCGCCTTCACCGGCCCGGTGATGGCGGCCGTGCTGTGGCACCTGGCCATGGGCATCGAACTCCGCCAGCGCACTCCCGACGCCACCTCCCACGGGTTCGGCGCTGTACTCACTCGGCAGGCCCGCGAGCGGCTGCTCGCCCGGCTGGGGGTCTTCGAGCAGGACCAGGGCGCGGCCGAGATTATCCGCGATCGGGCCACGCAGCGGGCCGTCGCCCTGGCTACTCGCCTCGCCGAGATAACTCCCGAACAGCGGACCGGACGGGCAGGCCGCCGCACCATACGTCGGCTTGCCAAGGCGCTCGCCCGCTCCGGCGTCGATGCCGACCCGTTCCGGAACGAACAGCTGCTGCGGCAGCTCGCCACCCGCCGTCAAGCAGCGGCGCTGGCCACCGTCGATCTGCCCGAGCGCTGGAGCCTGCCCGTCGGGCAGCCCCTCGACCTGTCCACTGCGCAGCCCGGATCCTCCCGGGCAGAGGCCGACGGGCAAGCGACCGACCACGATCGGGCAGACCGCGACGGGCGGGCAGAAGACCACGCCCGCCCGCACCCGTCAGATCCGGTCGACGGGGCGCCCGACCCGGGCGCCTGCCCCAATCCCACCGACCACTCCAGCCCGAAAACGGCCGCCCGCTCGCACCAGGTGTCGCGCCCGCAAGACGCCGCTCCGCCTCCTACGGGCAGCACCTCACTCACCCCATCGGCCAAGCACCAGACGCCGAAGCCGAAGCGGTCCGTGCGCAAGCCCAGCGCTTCCGACGAAGTCATCCTCGCGTCCGCCCGCCGCGTGTACGAGGAGACCGGCAGCGTCGGACGCGACCGTGTGGAGGACGCCGTGCGCGACGCCGGCTACAGCGTCTCCAGCAACGTCGTAGGCCGTGTCGTCCGCGAGTTCAAGTCTCGGATCGGGACCGCACACGCAGATTCCTGACCCAAGACGCAACGACTCACCCCAGCGGTGACCTGAGACGGAGATCCCGTGCGCGACCCCCATCACGAACCCGCCACATGCCAACAGCAGCCGACCACCACCCCAGCAGAAGGCGGAGCAAGTTGTCCCGGGAGCAATGCTCCCGGAATTCCCGCCCCAGGGGTGGCGGGACCGGCCCTGCGCCAGGGGGTGCCGGACCGGCAGGCTGCGACCGAGGGCGGACCGCAGCCAGGAGGGGGACGGCAGGCCGAGGCCCTTTCGCGGCGGCGTCAGCGCGCCCGTCAGCCGAAGCCCCGCAAGCGTCTGCACCAGCCCAGCTGCCGCATGAACGACGCCGAGTACCAGCGCTTCACCGATGCAGCCTCCCAGTGCCAGATGACCAACGCCGCCTTCCTCGCCTACGCAGTCGACAAGGCCGCCCGCGACCTGTCCCGCACCGCGGCCGAGATCGCCACCGAGCGGGAAGTCCTCGATGAGGTGTTCGCCGCCCGCCGGCACCTGGGTCGGATTCATGGCCTGTTCAATCAGGTCGCCAAGGCACTCAACTCCGGCGCCGACGCACCCCACCTCGACGCCGCTGCCCAGGCCGTCCTGAACGCAGCCCGCCGGATGGAAGACGCCGCCGACACCCTGCTCGCCCACCGGGACGGTGGCTGCCCGGCATGATCCCTCGAATCCACAAGCGCGGCAGCGCGACGGTCGGCCTCATCCGGTACCTGTACGGCCCCGGCACCCACGAGGAGCACATCGACCCACACCTCGTGGCGGCCTTCGACCCGCTCATGCCCGACCCGGGCCGCGATCCGCAGGCCACCTACGGGCAGCTGCAGCGGCTGCTCGACCAGCCCGTCAACGCCCTGCCCGCCGGCCGACGCCCTGACAAGCACGTGTGGCACCTGTCCGTACGCGCCAGCCCTGAAGACCCGGTTCTGCCCGACGATGCTTGGGCAGCCATCGCCCGCCGCGTAGTCGCCGCCACCGGCATCGCCCCCGAGGGCGACGACGCCGCCTGCCGGTGGGCGGCCGTCCGGCACGCCGACGACCACATCCACATCATCGCCACCCTGGTCCGCGACGACGGGCGACGGCCCCGCCTGCACAACGAAGCCCGCCGCGCTCAGGCCGAGGCCCGCCTCATCGAGACGGACTACGGCTTGCGCCGGGTCACTCCGGGCGATGGCACCGCCGCCAAGCGACCCACCAGCGCCGAACGCCATAAGGCCGAACGCCGAGGTCGACAACGCACCCCGCGCGAGGAACTGCGGGAGGCGGTCCGACGCTCGGTGGCCGGCGCCGGAAGCGAGGAGGAGTTCTTCGACCGCCTCGCCGGGGCCGGCCTGCTCGTGCGACGCCGTGTCGCACCGTCGGGCGACACCCTCGGCTACACCGTCGCCCTCCCCGGCGACCGCAACGCCAAAGGCCAGCCGGTCTTCTACTCCGGCTCCAAGCTCGCCCCGGATCTTTCCCTGCCCCGTATCCGCGAACGCTGGGACGGGAACCCTGACCGCCCCGCCCAGCAGCCGACCCTGCCGCCGGTGACCGGACCTGCGTTCGCACGCCGTCGCGTCACCAGCGCCGCCTGGCAGGCCCTGTTCGTCGTCGACCACGGCGAGAACGGCGTCGTCGCCGCTCAAATCGCCGCCACCGGGGAAGTGCTCGACACCCTCGCCCAGACGTCTGCGGCCCACACCCGCCACGAACTCCAAGCCGCAGCAGCCGCGTTCGAGCGCGCCTCCCGCTCTCACGTACGTGCCGCACGCGGCCACGACCACGCCCTGCGCCGAGCCGCCCGTGACCTCGTGCAGAGCGGCCCGGCCCTCGGCCAAGGCGAGGACGGCGCCGCCACCGCGATGGCCATCGACATGCTCATCTTCCTGGTCTCTGCCGCCGCTCACTGGCACGCCGGGAAGCAGCATGCCCAGCAGGCCGAAGCCGCGCACCGAGCTGCTGAACATCTCCGCATGGCTTACCGGACCGCCGCCGAGCGCCCGCTGGCGGCCCTTCACCAGCGAGGCGTACGCATGGCTCCCTCCCGGCAACACCGCCATGCCGCCCTCGTACGGAAAGCCCTGCCCGAATTGGCCGACCGGATCATCGCCGAACCCGGCTGGCACGCCCTCGTCGCCACTCTCGACGAAGTCCAGGCAGCCGGGCACAACCCCACCACTCTGCTCACCGAGGCAGCGGCCCGAAGGGAACTGGGCACGGCGGCGCACATGAGTGACGTACTCGTGTGGCGGCTACGGAGGTCAGCCGATCTTCCTGTTGACCCTCGGAACCTCCAGGTCCCGCCCACTTACGGGAAGCGCCCGGTCGCCGCACCCGAGCCAGCGCCTCGGAGCGAAATCATGCCGCTGAATGGCTCCCCACGGCGACGCTGAACCGCACGTTCCAGCCCTGCCGCATCAGCCCCACACTCGTGGCGTTTCACGGAAGCTAGCTCGGCAGGGCAGCGTCGAGGTAGCGCTGCACCGGCTCGAACAGCCCGTACGGCACGTACTGAGGAATCTCACCGAGCGTGACCCAGACCGTGTCGGCCACTTCACCAACGCTCGCAACAGTCGCCTCGTCCCCGACGGACCGACATGCGATGTAGTGGATCTCCCGGCCCGTCAGCGGGTGCACTCTGTGTCCCAGCGACTTCTGTGGGGCCACCCGTAGTCCGGTCTCTTCTTGGGTCTCACGTACAGCGGCTTCTTCGGGTGTTTCGCCGGATTCGATCTTCCCCGCCGGGAACTGCCACGAGAGGGCGCCTTCCGTCACGCGTCGTTGTACGAGCAGAACGCGCGCACCCCGAGCGACGATGGCAGCAGCGACCGCCACTTCTGTCTTGCTGGTCACAGGGGCTTTCCCTCCAAGAGCCATCCCTTGACGCACGACGCCGCGGCCTCACCCCTTGATGGGCAGGTCCCTGGCCGCGTAGTACGCGTGCAGCGCCGCCTCGCTGCCGGAGCCCAGGGCGGTCATGATCCGTTGGAAGCGGGCGGAGCGGAGGTCGCCGGCCACAATGACGCGGGGGTGCTGGTCGGTGGGCGGGCAGTATCCGTCCGTGCCACGGATCAGGTCTCCGGGTGGGGCTGCGGGGGCGCTTCCCAGACTGAGGAAGGCCGCGTCCGCCGTGATCGTACGGTGGGTACCGTCCCTTGCCACTGCCTCGGCCGACAGCTGGGCGCCTTCCCCACCGTGCAGCGTCAAGTGATCGACGAGGAGGAGCGTGACCCGGGAGTCCTCGCGGATCTCGTCGATCTTGTACTCGTCCGCCGCTGGGTACGCCACCAGAAGGCGCGTTTCCGTGGTCGGGTGGGCGCGCAGGAAGGTGCCAATAGAGCGGTCGCCGCCGAGGACGAGGAGGGTCCGGCTGTGGGCGTCGTCGGCGTTGGCCTGCCAGAGCGCGGGCAGGGTCAGGCCGGCGGGGGCGGTGATCCAGGTCGCGTCGCTGGGCTGGAGAGGGCCGACGCCCGTGGCGACGATGGCGTATGGGGCTGTGAGGGAAGCGCCCGTGTCCAAGGTGGCGGTCATCTGGTCGTCGTCGGCGCGGAGCTCGGTGACGTACCGACCGAGTTCGAGGCGGCACAGCTCGGTGTTCTTCAGCTCGGCGACGATGGCGTCGGCCAGCTCGGGGCCGCCGGTGTAGCCGCCGAGGACGTTGTTCAAGGCCGAGATCCGGTACAGGTTCCGGCACAGCCGGTCCGGCTCCACCAGGATCGAGCGCATGCCGACGCTGGCAGCCATACGTGCGGCAGCGCACCCGGCGGGTCCGCCGCCGATGATGAGCAGATCGGTGTCGTACAGCGTGTCGCCCATGGGGCTATTCCAGCACCGGGGCCCCTGCGTACGCGGCGAGTTGGCCGGCCACGTGGTCCGTGGTGACAAGTTGGCCGGTTCCGATCAGACGGCGTGCGACGACGAGCCCGGCGTCGTGCACGTCAGGGCCCGCGTCGCTGGCGCAGGCGTCGGTGACGATCCAGGGTGCGTGACCGTGTTCGAAGGCGTCGGCCGCGGACTTCAGGACGCAGCTCTCGGTAGCGATCCCGCAGAAGACGAGGTCGGTCCAGCCGCCTCCGCGGACCAGTTCGGCTGCCTGGGGAGTGAAGAGTGTGTAGCCGGTCTTGTCGACGACCGCGTGCGCGCGGGCTGCCGCCTCCGCGAGTTCGGGGACGATGTCGGTCTCCGGTGGTTCTTGGAGGCGGCGCCACTGGAAGAAGCGCTCGTACGGGCTGTCCGGGTAGTTGAAGTACCGAGTGAAGATCACGGGTCGGCCGGCGCCGGTCCACTGGGCGACGAGATCGGAGACCGCGGGCACGGCGTGGCGGCTTCGCTCGTTCACGAAGCCGTTCTGCATGTCGATCACAACCAGTGCGGCGCTGCCGATGTCCATTCGTTGCTTCTCCTGCCCTGTGTTCTCACCCGACGCCCTCTCTCAGAGCGTCCTGCGCTGCGCGCAGCCGTTCGGCCAGCCCGCTGGTCTTCATGATGGCCTCACGCATCAGAACGTGTTGAGCGGTCTCCTGGGCTCGGGCGGTGGTGAGCCGGGAGGAGGCAGCACGCAGGAAGCGCCAGCCGTACTGCTCGGGCATGGAGGGGTCCTGGCCGTCCTCGATCATCTGCTGCACCTGGCGGGTGAAGCACCAGAGGGCTTGGACGGTCAGTTCGCAGGTGACCAACTCGTCGATCGTGAGGCTGCGCTCGCGGGAGTGCGAGGCGTAGGCGACGCCGGACCAGCCCGCGTAGGCGGTGGAGACACCCCGTACGCCGAAGGACACGATGTCGGGGTGGTCGAAGCCGGTGGCGAGGAGAGACTCCTCGACCGCACCGCCCAGAGGAGCGGGGCCGTCCGGGGCGCCGCGGTCGACCAGGACAGAGGGCGTGGACAGGAGGCGCAGGGCGGTGTCGTGGGCGTCGCCGGACCAGGGGCCCGAGGTGAGCCAGTAGAGGGAGAGGACGTACTCGGGGTTGGGGACGCGGGCGGGTTCCTCGTCCAGGAGGTCGCGGAGCTTGTCTCTTGCCCAGGGCAGGTCGGAGGCGTAGGAGCGGTACCGCCAGACCGCAAGGTCGGTGAGCGCGGCAGGCTGGTGCGGCTGAACGAGGTGAAAGACGGCCACCCCGCACGCGAAGACGTGAAGGACGCACTCCTGTGCCTCGGGGTGGTCGACGTGGGCCGAGGAGGACTCCAGCCACTCGCCGTGCGCACTCGGTCTCATGTGTGCACGGAGGCGGCCGGCGCGCTCGACGCCGATGAAAACTGGCAGGAACTTGTGGGAGTCGACTTCGATTCGGCCTGTCACGGGTGGCGCAGCGCCGTTTGTTCCCAGCGCCGCCGCGAACCGCGTCTGCGCTTCGCCCGACGCATGGTCGAGCGCGGTGTCAAGCACAGCCTGGGACTCGGCACGCGGCTGGTAACCCGCGCCGCCGCCCTCCCAGTTCGACACGGTGCGGTCGCTGACGCCGAGGTAGGCGGCGAAGTCACGCAGGCTCATGCGAAGGGCTTCGCGCAGCAGCCGTGCTTCGCGCCCGGACCATCTCTGCACAGTCACCACCGTCGTACCCCCCGTCCGTCACCTGGTGAAATGCCGAAGCACCCTGTGCGGGCAGTCCTGTTCGGCATTACTGCGGCATTGCTGCAGCACCCGTGCGTCACACTCAGCGATCAGTTTGCACCATGCTGTATTCACGAACCGGGGAAAGTGGCCACAGCCGAAAAGCGCCCCTCCGCCCGTTCTCTCCGGTCACACACCCAAGGAGCAAACGGCATGACCGACATCGTCAAGCGCAACGCCCGCGCCATCCTTCTCGACGGCGACGAACTGGTCCTCATCAAGCGCACCAAGCCCGGCAGGGAGCCGTACTGGGTGTCCGTCGGCGGAGGAGTCGAGGAAGAGGATGCGACCATCGAGGCGGCTCTGCACCGGGAGGTGTTCGAGGAGCTGGGCGGCAAGCTGGAACGCGCCGAGCTCGTCCACCTCATCACCGATGCGCTGGAGGGAGGCGTCGGAGTCCAGCACATCTTCGCGGCGCGCCTGGAGTCGATGGACCTGGCCGCGCGGACGGGCACCGAGTTCGACAAGCCGGAGCGGGGCGGGTACGAGGTGGTCCGGGTGCCCTTCACCGCCCAGGCCGTCCGTGAGCTGAACCTGATGCCGCCTGAGCTGGCCGAGTTCATCGCCACGAACACCCACGCGATCACCTCCGTCCTCGACACACCGATCCGCGAGGCATGAGCGGTGGAGCGGTTACCGGACTTCATCAGCCTCAACGGCCCTGACAACGTCGGCAAGACGACTCACCTCGATCGGCTGGCCGCGCGCCGACACGTCTTCCAAGCGTTGGGAGCCGTCCACGAGCACGACCCCGAGCCGTGGGCGCGAGCAGCGGCCGGCGACTACGCCCGGTGGTGGTTCGAGACGTCCACGACGGTCGAGCTGACGGAGATGCTGCTCGTCGGTCACGCCAAGCGGGCCGCCGCACGCGAGCCCGGTCGTACGGCACTGCTGGACCGTGGCCTGCCCATGCTCCTCGCTGTGGCCACCGCGACATGCGTGGTCAAGGACGGGCTGACGGTGGGCGAGGCGTTCAAGACCGTGACGGATATCGCGGGTTCGCGCGCCACCGCATCGGAGACCTCGGTGCTGCTGCTCGCGTCCTTCGACGCCGAGCGCAGTTACGCCATCACCAGCGCCCGCGAGGGCCGCCCGTGGACCGGGATCTACCCGGCCTATCAGAAGACGCTGCACGCTGTTCTGCTTCACCAGGCCGGCCACGGCACGTACGCCGCCGTCGTGGACTGCGAGAACCGCTCCCTGGACGACGTGCACAGCGACGTACTCGATCACCTTGGCCTCACTCCACTCACCGACGGGAGTCCCCGATGACTCAGAACTCCCCGCCCCTGGTGCTGCCTCCGGGGCTCACCCGCGCCATGGCCACCCTCCAGGACAAGGACCGGCAGCGTCTGGACGACACCGTCACCCGGCTCCACACCGTCAACGGGCGTCTGTGGGACACCGAGAACCGAGTGCGCAGCGCCTTGCTCTCCGCCGCCCAGGTCGCCGACTGCAAGCGAGAGATCGACCAGCTCAACGCCGAACGCAACGCCCTCGCCGAGCGCGCTGACGAAGTGCTCGGCTCGCTGGCGGACGCGGGCCGTGCCGATGTGCCGCTGCACACCGAGACGCTCGCCTCCGTCGTGGACCGCATGTCGGTGCTGACGCTGCGGATCTGGCACAGCGAGCGTGCGGCGGGCCGCGATGAGCTGGCCCGTCGACGTGTCCCGGCCCTTCACGGGCAACGTGAGGAGCTGTGCGCCGCCCTCGACGCGCTGGTATCCGATGTCGTCGCAGGCCGTCGTCGGCTCCCCGTGCCGGCCCGCTTCAAGCTGTACGGGCGGGAGGACGTCGCTCCGGCGGAGATCAAGCCGAGTCGGCATCTGCGCCAGGTGCTCGCCTTCGGCGGGCTGAGCGAGTGCGGGAAGAGCACCAGCGCGCAGTTCGTCCAGCGGACCTGCGGCGCCCAACGTCTCAAGATCGGCTTCCTGTTACGGCAGGCAGCCCACCGGGAAGGGCTCGCGGACCCGTACGCGCTCTCGGCCCGTCGGCAGGCCGAACTGCTCCTCGGCGAGCTGAACCGCTTTGCGGACGCCCACGTCGACACGAAGCTGTTCACCATCGAGTCCGTCCACGACGATGCCTCGATCGCCGAGCTCAAGCAGCTCATGGGCGACACGCTCCAGATCGTCTACCTGGACGCCTCCTTCGCCGTACGCGTCGAGCGGTCGGGCACTCCGGCCCAGGCCGTCGCCGCGAAGGACGAGATCAAGATGAGCCGCGGCGCCCATCAGGTCGCCGCTCTGGCCGACCACGTCATCGACAACACCGGCAGCATCGCAGCCCTTCGCGCCCGCCTCCGGCGCATCGCCTCCCCGCCCTCCACGACTGCGCTGCGCGTGGCCACCCCGTACGGGCTCGGTCTTCCGGCAGCAGTCGCGTCGGCGACGGCCGACTTCACCGACACGGTGCGGGCATACGGATCCGGCGTCCGGCTCGTCGCCCTGACCGGAAGCCCCGGAGAGGGAACCTGGATCGCCGGCTGGTCCGACCTGGACCTCATGGTGATCGCCGAGCACGAGGTCATCGGCGAGATCCATGAGGCCCTGGAGCAGTACCGGACAGCCCTCGGCAATGCGGCCTCTCTGGGCCCCACCCTCGTCACGCCCGGAGAACTGACCGCCCGACGCCTCACTCCGCGCCTGGCCTTCGTCCTTCACCAGCTCCAGCAGGGAAGCCCCGTCCTGCATGCGGCATCCGACCTCGCACTCCCGACGATCAGCCGGGACGAGCTCGCGTTCGCCGCCGTCCGCGAACTGCCCCAGGTCATGCTCACCATGCGCCGCCTGCGCACTGCGGAGGGGGCGACCGCCCTGCGGCAGCTCTACAAGCACCTCGTGCTCGCCTGCCGCCTTCTCCTGCGCGAGCACAACCAGTGGGAGTCCGGCCCCGACCGGATCCTCGCCGCCGCCTCCCGCATGCCGGGTCTTACGGCCCTCACGGTCCCTCCTCTGGCCGAGGTCGCGAACGCTTGGCGTGACGGTGACACCGAGCTCGTCCTCAAGCCCGTCACCGCGTCGGTCGACCAGCTCCTCACCTGGTACGCCCTCCAGCTCGCTGCCTGAACCAAGCACCTCTCCTTCTCCCCTCTCCACCGACAGGAGCTTCGTCATGCCCGAAACCCTCACCGTGCCGCCCTTCTCCGCCCGAATCGTCGAGCGGCTCAGCGTCGGAGCCACCAGCCGCCGCGAGCGTGTCATCCACTCTTTGGACGGCCTGGAAAGCCCCGTGCATCCCGACACCCTCGCCAGCACGGGGGCCGATCTGTGGCGTCTGCTCCAGAAGCAACTGCCGGACGGGGCCGGCCCCGTGGACTTCCTCCTGGGCTTGGACGCGGGCGGCATCCTCCCGACCGTCTCCCTGGCCGACGCCGCCCGCCTCCCGTACAAGATCGCCTGGAAGCTGCACCTCCCCCTGGACGGCGCGGTCCGCTTCAGCGAGCCGCACGCCATGCGCACCGACGTCTTCGCCTACGGCATCGCTCCGGGACAGCGCATCGTCATCGTGGACGACGAGATCACCACCGGTCGGACCCTGGCCGACCTCACCCGCCGCCTCCGCGAGGCCGGCGCCGTCCCGCTGGCGGCGGCCTGCCTGGTGGAGGACACCACGCGCGGAGCCCGCGCCCTGCTCGACGAGCTGGAGCTGCCGCTGGTCGCGCTCACCACGATCGAGGGCCCGGCATGAGCGCGGTCGCCCCGCCAAGGGTCCGGTTCCACCACGGCTCCGTGGTCGTCCCCGCCGGGGCCGTCCACACCACCCCGCTGGGCTACGACCGTGGCAGCGTCCCCCTCGGCGCCCCGCTCCCGCTGACTGCCTCCGCCGAGTTCGTCCACCGCCTGAGCGGGTGCGGCGAGGTCGTGGTGGCCTTCGAGGGGAAGCTCGGAGACACCCTCCTCGCTCTGTCGGGGGTCCGCGCGGTGCTCGACTGGCTGCGGCTGCGGTCGGTTCGCACGTCTGTCCGGGCGGTGGGGCCGTACGCGGGGCCGATCGCCCGGACCGGGCTGATCGCTCACCGCCCAGTCACCACGCCCCACGGTCGACGCGCCGTGATCGGAGACCGCGCGGGGATCGAGGCGCACGGCTCCGAGGCTGTGCTGAGCGTGGTACTCGATCCAGCGGCCCCGCCCTGCTGGTCGAGCGACGGCCGCGCCCACCCGGACCTGCCGGCCCGCCATTACCTGGCACTGGAACGCCGCCTCGGTATCCGCCTCCCCGGCACGGCTCCCTTCGCGCCGACCCTCGTGACCGGCCCGAATGATCTCGTGGAGGAGCTGCGATCGGTGGGCTGGCTGGGCGGCCTGACCATCGCCGCCATCACCGCCACCAGCTGGCCGGAGCGCAAGGACTACACCGCCCAGCGGTACATCGCCCTCGCCGAGCAGATCGCCGAAGCCCAGCAAGCACAGGCCCGGCTGCTGCTCATCGGCGGCAACGCGGAAGACGGCTTCCGCGTCAGCGCAGAGGCCCCTCGGCGCCACGTTCAGGTGCTCCACCTGGACGGGGTGCCGGCCGAACAGCTCGCCGATCTCTTCCCGCACTGCGACCTGATCGTCGGCAATGACACCGGCCTCACCCACCTCGCCGCGATGACGCGCAGTCCCGAGAGACCCGTCATCGGCTTGTACGCGCGCCACAGCCACAGCAAGTGGCGCACCGGGCTCCCCCACCACCACGCCACCGCCACCGACCTGTCCGACCGCATGCACCAGGGCGACCTCTGCCCTGTCCGAGACGCCATTCCCCCGGACGTCGACATTCACATGGACGCCTTCCCGCCCGCCGAACTGGCCCGAGTGTGCCTCGATCTGCTCAACGGGGTGCGGCCATGACCCTCCGCAGCCCTCTGCGTCTCGGCCCGGTGCGGCGCTTCACTCGCAACCTGCTCTGTCCAGTCGACCTACTCGGCCGCCCGTTGCTCCTGAAGTACACGCGCGACCCGGTGGGAAGCCGAGCCGAGGTTCGCGGACACGCACGCCTGGCCCAGCACTACCGGGCGCCCACCCTCCACGCCCACCTGCGTGTGCCGGGCGGGCGGCTCCTCGCGTACGAACGTCTGCCCGGCGGCACCGATCACGGGCTCCTGCTCGATCTCTTCAACGCCAACGAGCCGAGCAGAGACCTCCGCGCCTACATGGATCAACTCACCGCCGCGTACCACAAGGCCATCCTCGCGACGGCGAGGCCCACCGACCCGACACGCGTGGTACGCAAGCTGTACTGGGACCGTGCGGCCCCCGGCGGCCGACTCGACGAGTACTACGGCGGCAGAGACTTCTTGATCGCCGACGACCTCGTCGACGTACCGGTCTCCCGCCTCGACACCTACACCCTGAACATCAACGGCCTTCGGCACCACCTGGACTGGGTTGCCACCCTCCGCTGGCTCCGGGCTCATTTCGCCGCGACTGAGCCGGTCTGGGCGGCCCTCACCCAGGGCGACCCCACCGACGTCAACCTCGCCCACCCGCTCGCCTGGTTCGACTACGACACCGCCGGGATGAACAGCATCCCCGGTGAGTTCGCCAACTTCCTCTGGTACGCCTCCGCCCTCGGCGGCTGGCTCGTGCCCACGTACAACCCGGTGGCCTTCGCCGACCACCCCGCCACGTTCGCCCGCGTCCCGGACAACACCCCCGAGATCCGACGAGCGGACATCGAGCACACCACGAGCACTCTCCACATCAACTACGTCCCACGTCTCGCGGCTCCTCGGCGGGCCGCCGTGACCACTTACTGGACCCAGCTCGTACGGCCGGTCGCCGACCGTCTCTGGCCCGGTGCGGACCTGGCGAACCTTCTCCGCCCCTACTTGGCCATGCGCATCCTCGGCATCTACAACCTCGCCGACCTGGCCCCAGCGGACCGGCTCATTCTCCTCGCCCGGCTCGCCGAAGCGATGAGCCCCGCCTTCGACCCCGCCACCTACTTCTGCCCCCTGGAGTCGTCATGCCCGGCCCCCTGAACGGCCGCACCGCCTTGGTCACCGGAGCGACCGGCGGCCTCGGCACGGCCATCGCCCGCCGCCTCGCAGCCGACGGCGCCGCTATCGCGCTCGCCCACTTCGACGACGACCGGACGGCAGGAGAGCTCTCAGCCTCCCTGCCCCCTTGCTTTTCCCTATCGGCAGACCTTCGGGACGCCGAGGCCGTACGGTCCCTGTGCCGTCGGGCCCAAGAGGCGCTGGGCCCGGTGGACATCCTGGTCAGCAACGCCGGTGCCTACCCGCGCCAATCGTGGCCGGAGACGACACCGACCCACTGGGAAGACACCCTGGCCACCAACCTGACCAGCCACTATCTCCTCGCCCACGAACTCACCGCCGGGATGACGGCCGCTGGCTGGGGCCGAGTCATCACGATCGGCTCCGTCCTCGCCACTGCAGGCCGCCACGAGCTCGCCGGCTACATCAGTGCCAAAGCCGGCCTCGAAGGACTCACCCGGGCCCTCGCCCGCGAACTCGGCCCAGACGGCGTCACCGCGAACTGCGTCGCTCCCGGCTCCATCCGCGTCCCCGCCGAAGACGCAGTCGTCGACGATCCAGAGGCCATGACCGCCCGCCAGCTCGCCCGCCAGTGCGTCCAACGGCGGGGCCGACCGGAAGACATCGCCGCGGCCGTCGCCTTCCTCGCCACCGAGGACGCCGGCTTCATCACCGGCCAGACCCTGCGCGTCGACGGAGGCTGGATCCTTGGCTGACATCTGGCTCATGCGCCACGGCGCCTACGAAGGCCACCGCCCCGGCTACCACGCCCCACACGAAGCCACCCTCACGCAGGAGGGCCGCGACCAGGTACACCGCTCCCTCCCTCTCCCCAACGGCATCACCGCGATCGTCACCAGTCCCATCCCCCGTGCCCGCCAGACCGCCACCCTCGTCTCGCATCTCACGGGCCTGCCGATCGTGGCCACCTCCGGCCTCCTCGCCGAGTGGCGCGCCCCGAGCATCGTCCTCGGCCGCAGCGCCGAGACCTACCCGCCCGCCTATCGCGCCTGGCGAGCCCGGCGCCTCGCCCACCCGTCACTACGCTGCGAAGACGGCGAAAGCCTCACCGACCTCCACACCCGCGCCCGCCACTGCGCCACATTCCTCCACCACACCGCCCAACGCCACGGCCCCCTCCTGGCCGTCTCCCACACCCTCTTCCTGGGCGTCCTCACGCATCTCCCAGAAGGACCCGCCGCTTTCGTCACCGCCGCGAAGGTCCCCTGGCGCTTCGCCGAGCTCCGGCTTCTTCCCACACCTCAACGAGCGACACCCCGCCTCAGAAGGCAGTCCCAGTAGGCCGGCCCTCCGGTCAGTCGCTACGTCTGTCCCCGCCACCACGCCCGTGGCGACAAGCACTTGTGGGTCGAAAAACCGCTCCTTTGACCGATGCCGTCACCAAGCACAGAGCAGCGGCTGGCAGGCTGCCAGCAGTTGGTCGGGACCCATCACAATCGGGCAGGGGTGCCACAGCATGTGGCTGTCGCTACTCGTGGGAACCGAGATCGGGACTGCATAGCCGCCCCATCGCTGTACGGTGCGCCCCCCAGCCGCCTCCAGCTAGGTAATCACCGAGGATTCACAGCTAGCCACTACCGCACGCCCGGGTACATGTACCTTCAGCGCCGGGCCCGTTCCCGCCGACGCAGCCAGGCAGGGTCCCTAACAGGAGTTGTCGTTTGCTCTTCGCGGACCAGGTCCGCGTCTGAAACCTGCATCATGCGATCGAACAACCAGACCAGCCGCATGAAGCGAAGCGAAGCAAACACCATGGTGTACTCGAACAAAAAGCGGCAGGAAAGAGGATCCGTCTCTCTGTCAAGCGCCAGGGAGATCAACAACAACAGACAGCAGAGCGCAGTGCTCTGGATCAAACTGCGCCAGCTGCGCCTCAGCTCCTCGTGGTGTTGTGCGCGCACCGCCCGCAGCCGTTCACCGTTGGCGGCGGTGTAGAGCGAGACTGCGATAGCACTCAGACCGCCGATGGCTGACACCACGCCAGCGGCCGTAGCGTACAGATCGGTGCGCTGCCCCGAGTCAATCCACGAGAGCCAATCCGACGACCCCGTACTTCGTATGACGAAGATGTGAACTCCGACGGCCAGAGCTGCGAGGAGGTAGTCGATCCAGAGGTAGGCGGCCCAGCGATCTTCGATGCTCGTACGCACACTCACGTGCCCCCCAGTTCATCGCCCAGGTCACGAGTCCCCTGCATCGACCGCCAGCCGCAGGGCGTCCTCGTGCTCGATGGCTGCTGCCAGGATCGCATCTACCGCTGACACGATCCGGATCGAGTTGCCCTCACCATCAGTGGCTGGCACGCGCTTCTTAGCAGTGATGCTGTGTTCGACCAGTTCAACGAGGCGAGTGTGCTCCGGCCCGCCCGGATCTGAGTAGACCAGCCGCGCGCGCGCCCGCTCGGCTCCAGTGACCACGTCCGAGATTTCCTCAAGATCAGCGAGGAGGTGCTCGCGGTGCTCCCGAAGTTCCTTCTTCTTCGGAACGGAAATAATCATCGTCACGCTGATCTCCCCGTACGCCTCGCCCGCCACACGAAGTGTGCGCGCAAGTCCGCCCCGGCGCTCCTGCAAGGCGCCCATCTTGTTGGCCATGATCTTGACTTCGACGCGACTGGCGCCAGAAGCGGTCTTCAACCGCTCCATCTCCGCATGCGCGACGACCGGCCGAACCTGCAGCTGGAAGCCAGGGAACAGCTGGATCCCGTTCAGCCAGGTTTCCAGGGCCTTGTGACTAGGAGCAGATACGCCGCCCTGCATGATCCCAATGACGTTCCCGAAGGGAAGGAAGCAGATCACCGAAGTGTCCACGTATCCCTCCTGCGCGGACTGTTCCAGTTCTCGCAGATCACCCGTGTCCCAGTTCACCACCGACAGCCACTCACCCGCATCCTTCACTCGGTGCAGCAGCAAGTGGTCCTGCATGTCGTAAGTGGCGACAGTCCCTACCATGTGCGAGTCGCCCTCGAAGGATCGAGACGCAACATCTGCCCGAGCAACGTCGGAAAGCGCGCCGTCCCAATCCATCCGGTTCGCGGCTCGTTTGGCCACTCCGTCTTGGACCACAACAACTTCATAGAAGCCGACTGTGCGCTCCTTCATATGACCCAACGTGGCCAAGGCGACCCCCTCGCATCTCCAGCGCGCAGCTGCCCTATCGTCAGCCCGCCCGCCCATCAGCACGTCCGATCTGATCGTAGACCTCGGCCCATGTCGCATCGATACCCGTCACGAAACCCGCCGCCACAGGGGCCCGGCATTTGGCGGCGCCAAGCAGGGGAAAGCGAACCCGCAAGAGATGCAGTCATGCCCGCCGTCAACCAGCCCGACTGCTGCCGCGCATCGTGCATCCTGCTCATCGAGCGACGCGTTGACCGCTACAGACGTGAGCCACCCCTTGGGGAGCAGCACGATCCGCCAACCTTGGTTGCCCTGCGCGACAGTGCTCACGGCACCAGTCCATCCACAGCACCTGGCTGCCGGCACTGCTCGACTTTGGACGATTCTGAGACCGTTCCCTACATGACCTTAAGCGCGGCCATCTGCCGCTCGCAGCACCGTTTGGACCAGGCGCGATTCCAGAGCTGCTGCCCCGCGCTGGGCTCCTGTGGCTCTGGTGTTCTTGGCCCGTTTGTCGGCTGCCTGGTACCGACGCTTCAGTCTTGCGCGCTCTTCCTTAAGGGACGCAAATGCCTTCTCCTTGGTCGCTGACGTTTCACGAAGGCGCTGCACCAACGCGGTCTTCCGCTCGGCCCACTCATGCAGTCGGCAACCCTCACACACCCATGAGTTGGCCCGTACGCGGAGCAGATACGTGTTGCACCGCGTACAAGGGGTGGAACTGAACTCCAGCCTACTGAGGTTGAACTCGTGATGTCGCTGGGTTGCTCAGGTGGGTCTGATGGTCAGGCCGGTCTCGGCGAGGCAGCCGTCTATGAGGTGGCTGCGGTATTGGATGTGGCGTAGGCCGTGTCGGATGCGCTGGACGAGGTGTTCGGGGGTGGAGAAGGCGACGTTGGAGAGCCAGCCGCGTCGTAAGAGGGACCAGATCCCTTCGACGGGGTTGAGGTCGGGTGCGTAGGGCGGCAGGTAGTAGATCGTCAGCCAGTCCCGGGAGGCGGCGAACTCCCGCAGCCCGGCGGCTTTGTGGACGTTCAGGTTGTCCCAGATGAGCACGATCGGCCCGCCGAGCTGCTGGTGGGCGGCGATCAGCAGGTCCCGGTAGTCGCGCCAGGAGAAGCTCTTGCGACTGTCGCGTCGGTCGTCGTCCCGGCGTGGCCGGTAGATCAGCCGGGACCGGTGGCCGGGCTTGTAGCAGGTCAGCGCGGCGATGGAGATGCGTCTGCGGGAACGGCCGCGGACACGCACCACCGGGGTCCGGCCGCGCTGGGCCCAGGTCCTGGCCTGCGGCGGCGTCATGGAGAAACCGGCTTCGTCCTCGAAGACGAGCCAGGCTCCACGGGCCGCCGCGAGTCTTCCGCGCACGGCCACACCTCCTTGACCCACCCGGCCACCGCCTCGTCGTCCCGCTCGATGGCGCGTCGGGCCGGGACCTGACAGGACCAGCCGTTGCGCACCAGGAGCTTGCGCACGCCCTGGATCGTGTAGGTCAGGTGGAAGCGTCGGCCGATCACCGTCTTCACACGGCTCAGGGTCCAGCGCTGGTCTTCCCAGCCATGCGCGGCCGGTCCCTTGGCCAGCTCCGCCTCCAACTGGGCGAACTGCTTCTCGCTCAGCCTCGGCAGCGATGCCGGGCCCTGTGACCGCAGAGCCCGCGGCCCGCCCTCGTCCCACATCCGCCGCCACCGCTGCACCGAGCGGACGCTGACCCGCAGGTCCCTGGCGATCACCGAGCTCGCCTCGCCCTGGGCGAACCTCTCGGCAGCCTTCAGTCGTAACTCCTCGCGGAACTGCTGCCGCTCGGCGGTCAGCCCGCCCCCTTGTGGATACCGCATGCCCCGGTGATACCGCACCGGCGAGGAGCCGTCAGCCCCTACGACACCACAAGTTCAACCTCAGTAACTGCGTAGATGCGGCCGCGCGGCTGGGCGGTGCTGCCCCCAGCAGTCAGAGCGACGTGGTTGTTGGTCGCGGTCAGGCGGGAGGAGGCGCGTTGGCCCGATCCCGGAGGCTGCTTCCGCGGTTTGGCCAGCGGGTGAGGTCTACGTGACTTCGCCATGCCCTCATGATGCCCTTCAAGAAACGACAGGCGCCATGGAATCCGCCCAGAGCGGCCAAGCATCATGGGGGAGGAACATCCAGATCCACCAACGGCCCCTACACAGGCGGCCCGGCAGGGCCCGGGACCTCTGACCAGGGGGCCCGCCTGGGAGAAGTTGGTCTCAGTTCTGGTCTCATTCGCCCCCGTCCGGGCCCGTCCACACGGGGTCACATTAGATGTTCCGCCCCAGGTCAGGACAGGCACGCACCCCGTCGGACCCCCAGGCGAACATTTGGAAAGCGTGTTGGGGGCAACCCCTCACGAGTTCGAATCTCGTATCCTCCGCCATTGCTCTCACCGGGCAATACGTCGAAGGCCCCCGCAGCTTGCTGCGGGGGCCTTCGACGTTGGCCGCAGCGAGCAGGCCAGGACTCAGGATCACGCCGCCGGCGAACGCCGAGCCTGCCGCGAGGGAATCACGCCTCCCGCATCCCATCTGTGACTCACCCTGTGAACCCCATCCACACAGATCGGTCAGAACTCGATCCGTGCACCCTCGACCTGGCATCACAGCACTCGGCGGCACCGTCTGATATATACTCGATGCCATAGTTGATATCTGAGGAGGTCATCAATGAGTCGCACCGTGATCGATCTCGACGACGAGCTGCTGGCCGACGTGGCTCAGGCGCTGGGGACCGGCACCAAGAAGGAGACGGTCAACACTGCTCTGCGCGAGGTGCTCGACAACCGCCGACGGGCTCTCGCTCTCACGCGGCTGCGGGCTGCAGCGGGCGAGGGCGCGTTCGATCTGGATGTCTTCGAGGACAAGAGGGACTACCGGCGGTGAGCGCGGCACAGTTCCTGATCGACACCAGCGCGCTCGCCCGGTTCTTCCGCAACGACGCCGAGCAGTACGGATGGGATCAGGCCGCCACGGCAGGGCTCATCGCGACCTGCCCCGTTACCGAGCTGGAGTTCTTCCACAGCGCCCGCTCCGCCGAGGACCGGGCGCGCGGCATCGAGGACATGCGGCTGCTGTTCGGCTGGGTGCCCGTCGATGACCGCGCGTACGACCGCGCCTGGCAGGTTCAGGAGCTGCTGACCCGACGCGGCCAGCACCGCAGTGCGGGAGCTGTTGACCTCGTCGTTGCCGCCACAGCGGAACTCCAGGGGCTGACCCTCCTGCACCGCGACCATGACTTCGAATGTATCGCCGCGATCACCGGTCAGGCCATGCAGTGGTACGGCCCGGCGTCCGGTAAATGAACGAGCGCCAGGTCTCAGCTCCGGTCTCATTCGCAGGTGCTCATCACAGTTCACCGAGCCTGTAGCCGTCGGCTCCGCCATGGCCTCGGACGCCCGTGCGTGGCTCAGCGTGGAGGGCCGGTCTACCCGCGCACCTGGATCAACGCATGCGTACCGCTCGTACGCCAAGCCGCACCGGACCGCTCCAGAGCGTCCAGCGTCTTCTGCTCCAACCCCACCACCACGTCGGACTTCAGTGTGCGCAGCGCCGCGACCGCCCCGGGGAAGTACGCCGTGCGGTGGGCGAACGGCGTCGTCGCGTCCCACGTCCGATCGCCCACCAGACGGCGGTAGTTGAGGTCGCCCTTCAGGATCGTCACGGTGGCCATCGCGAACTCCGCCCGCAGGTCCGCCGGCATCTCCTCGTACGGCAGCGGGGCGCAGAAGAACGGATGGGCCCGGATTTCCAGGCGCCCCGTCGCCATGGCGTCCCAGAGGCGGCCTCCGATGCGGCCCGCCTCGCCGGGTGCCTCCGCCAAGCGGCGCAGGCAGTCGACCACGTCGGCCGTCATCGCGTCGGAGACGTAGTACGGGTAGGGCTTCACGTAGAGCACGATCCGCTCGGCATGGCGGTGCAGGAGGAGATGGTCGATGAGGATCAGGTCCGGGATCAGCTCCCGCCCCGCGTTGTCCGCCACCACGGCGACCGTGGTGGCGGCTCCGGCGGGCAGGAGCTGCCAGAGCAGGGCGCCGTCGTCGGCGACCAGATCGTCGGCAGCGGTACCGGGTGCCGCATCTCCCTCCGTGACGCGGAAGCCCAGGTCCGCTCGGTTGCCCCAGACCGAGGCGTGGAGCAGGGCCGTGGCCCGCTCGTCGGCCGGTACGTCGGCGAGGGCGTCCAAGGCGCGGAGTTCCTCGTCCACCGCCGTGCCGCGAAGCTCGGCCTGCTTGAAGGGGGCGAAGGGGTCGACGCCCCGCCACGGGCTCGTCCCGAAGTAGCCGGTGGCGTCGAGGAGCCTGCGGTAGAAGTAGCTCTCCACCCACAGGAACGGGGCGTCGAACCACGATCGCCCGAAGAACTCCCGCCCCCAGGCCGACCACTGCTCGTGGTCGGGCTCCGAGGGGGCGAGCGGTTCGATCACCCCGTTGTTGTTCTGCTCCAGCAGGGCGTCGAGTGCCTCGTGCTGGCGGGGGCCGTACGGGAAGGCGCTCCGTACCTGCTGGATCAGCGCCGGATGGCGCTCGGCCAGGACGCTCCGGGCGAACGAGCCGGGCTCGTTGCTCAGGATGACCTGTGCTGACTGTTCGGGGGCCCGGCGTGGTCCGCCGCCGACGCCGTCATCCGTGGTGTGGGGCGTCTTCTCCGCCGTGGTCCGGGCCTCTCGCTCGCCGCTCATGCGGCTTCGGCCTTCAGGGCCATCAAGCGGGTGGCCACCGCCTCGGGCTCCGACGGTGCGGGGGTGAGGCCGAAGTGCTCCACCAGTTCGGTCCGCAGGAACGCGGCGATCTCCGCCTGGTCCGCGCCACGGCGGAGCCTCACGAGGAGAGGCGCGATCATGCAGTCGTACTCGTCGGGCACCTCGTCGGCGACGCCGATCGGATCCCACTCGTCGAGGAACTGCCGCAGGTTCTTCTCGGTCAGGCCGGTTCCGGTTCGCATGGGTGCAGGATGCCACCCGGGGCGAGCCGGGGCCGCTCGCCCGGTCCCGGCCGTACGGCGCGGTCGGCGGGCTACCGGCCGTGCTCATCGCGCAGGCGGAGCGCGGAGACGAGGAAGAAGACGCCGCCGAGGAAGGCGTAACCGGCCAGGCTGGTCAGGGAGGCTCCGTCCTTGCCCGCCTGGGCGATGAACGAGGCGCCGGCGAGCGTGGAGATGCCGCCGCTGGCGATCATCGCCCACTGGCCGCCGAGTTGGCGTCGGACGGCGCCGACGACGAGCTGGACGATGCCCGCGGTGATCGCCCAGGCACCCCAGACCCGCAGGACGGCGGGGATGCCGGAGGTGGCGGCGACGGCGACGCCGATGCCGGTGAGGGCGCTGAGCGCGATGTTCGCGTACAGAGCGCGGGCTGGTCGGCCGGCCGTCCGGGCGGACCGGATGTCGACGACCGCGCAGGCCACGTCGAACAGGGGATAGACCACCAGAAGGGTGGCGGTGAGCGCGCCCAGCTTGTCGGCGGTCGCGAACAGCAGGGCGGCCCACACCGCGGCGAACGCGAAGCGCAGGAAGTACAGCTTGCGCAGGGTGGTGGGGACGCTGGTGGTGGGAGGGGTACCGACGAGGGTGTCCATGGAAGTTCCTTTCAGGAAAGCCGAGTTCACAGCGATCGGCTGGGCACCGGAGGCCCTCCACTTCGAGAGGGAGAACGTTCGGTCTCATTCGCCATGAGACCGGCACCAGGGGCGTCCTGTCAAGACCGAACGTTCTCCCTCATCCGTGCGGTAATCTGGCCGCATGAGCGAAGGCACGGGAAGGGGCAGCACGTCGGCGGCGCGGGCCCGGCTGCTCGGCACGGCGACGAGGATCTTCTACGCGGAGGGCATCCACTCCGTCGGCGTCGACCGGATCATCGCGGAGGCGCAGGTCACCCGCGCCACGCTGTACCGGCACTTCACCGGCAAGGAAGAGCTCGTCCTCGCCTACCTCGACCAGGCGGACCAAGGCATCCGTGCGGGCATCGAGGCCGCGCGGGCGGGCGAGGGAACGGCGGCCGACGCGGTCCGGGCGGTCGCCCGGTTCATCACCGGAGGCATTCAGAGCCCCGGCTTCCGCGGCTGCGCGTTCCTCAACGCGGCGGCGGAATACCCCGATGCCGCCCACCCCATCCACCAGGCCGTCCTGGTCCACCGCCAGTGGTTCCTGGAGACTGTCACCGAGTTGCTGGCACAGGTCGGCGACGAGCCCGCCGAGGGTGCCGGCCGGCACCTCGTCATGCTCCGCGACGGCGCCATGGCCGCGGGCTGCCTCTCCGACCCGAAGCCGATCGCCGAGACCTTCCTTTTGGGCGTCGAGGGAATCCTGCGCGCGCGGGGCGCCTGAGGGGCTGCAGACGGGGTGGCCGGGACGGCCGGGCCCGTCGAGAGGTTTCAGCCCACCGATGGTGGCGAGGAAGGCGCGGACGGGAGCGGGCTGATGCCCGGTTCGAAGTGGGCCCGGAGGTAGATGCGGGTGCGTTGCGGTGTGTACGCGTGGGCGTACAGGCGCACGCACTGTTCGCCGGACGTGTCGTGGCCGCCCTCCATGCCGTACGGCATGTCCGGGGCACCGGAGGGTTCCGGACTCTCGGCGGCCCCGGGGCTGCCGGGGCAGACGGAGCCGTAGCGGATGCCCTTCGTGAAGGTCTCCGGTTCCGGGAGCCCCAGGTGGGTGAAGTCGTGGGCGGGTAGGTCGGCCTGCGCCTCGGCCGGTTCCAGCCACTTGCCCTGGGACGGGTGCTCGGACAGGTAGGCCTCCGCCTCGGCTCGCGTCAAGGTGAAGGTCAGAATCCCCGTGTCGAAGCGTGAGGTTCCCTCGTAGGCGGCCTGAGCGGACTCGGCGGTGGCCGGGATACCGAGGCCCATGTGGCCGCTCATCCACGCCGGGGTGACCCCCTCGGCCCAACCGATACCGGGCCCCGTTTCCTTCACGCGGCCGGACGTGCTCTCGCCGCCCTCGTCCATGAGGAACAGGACGGCGACAACTGCGGCACCGACGAGGACCAGCGCGCCGGCGGCCACGGATGCAAGGATCCAGCGGCGCCGGCCCGGACCGCCGTCGCCTCCGGAGGAGCCCTCCGTGGGCTGGTCGGCAGAGACGTCACCCACGTGGCAGAAGTCCTTCCGGGCAGTCGGTTACTCGGACTGCTCAATGTTACGAATCGGCTCCGCCTGTAACGGAGTTCGAAGGCCAGGCCCTCGATGAGCAGGTGCTGAGGGCAACTACAGCCCTTTTCGGACAACCCTGCGCCAATCGGGGGACCGAAGACAACCCGACCCACCCGTGCCGCCTCTCACAGGTCGGACACAGCGTCGCCACAGGTGAGTTGAGTTGGGGCCGTGCTGCCCGTCCACGTTCCATCGCGCACTCGGAAGCCGGAAGTACGAGGAATGATGACCAGATCCCCGCAGGGCCGCACCAACCGCCTCACCCGCCCCTCGATCGCCGTCGCCGCGGCCGTCGCCGTGACGGCGGGTGTCGTGGCCGCCGCGCCCGACGCCAAGACCGCCGAGCCGACGCCGAAGCTCAGTCTGATCGCCGCGTCCACCTCGGTGACGCTCGACTCGTGGAAGGACGATCCCGGTGTCTATCTCGACCTCGGGACCTATCTGACCTCGGAGAACGGCGCCTTCGAGCTCAAGGTGACCCGTAAGTCGTACAAGGATCCGGTCGTCGCCACGCAGGTGCTCCGGAACGGGAAGAAGACCACGACCAAGGCGCTTCCCGCCGGGCTCGTGAAGGACTTCTCCGGGCTGCCGGGCTTCGCGCAGGTCTCCGTCACCGATGCGGCCGGCAAGACCGTGCTGAAGCAGACCGAGGCCTTCTGCCCCAACAACGCCTCCGGGCGGATCCGGCCGGACGCGCCCGCCCAGTCGAAGTATCCGCAGAGCTGTCCGGTGAACCCCTTCACCCTCGGCTCGGTCTGGGGCGTGGAGAACGGCTGGGCGTCCAACACCTACGCCGGGTACTACGCCAAGCCGGTGCAGCTGGCCGCCGGGACCTACACCGCCAAGATCTCCGTGACGAAGAAGTACCGCGACCTCTTCGGCATCGCCAACAAGCCGCAGACCGTCAAGGTGACCGTCCGCGAGCGCAGTTGGGAAGAGGAGGAGGGCTCGGGCTCCGCAGCTCGCAGCGCCGCTCCCCAGTCCGCCAAGTCCGCTGCCGGTCACCAAGGGCACACCGGGCACTCCGGACATGGCGGCCATGAAGGCCACCAGCAGGCCACCGATGCGCCCGCCGCCTCCGCCCATGCCGCGCACGGCGCCCCGGCCCGCCCCGAGGCTCCCGCCGCCCGGACGACCGGCGCCGCCCCCACCTTCAACGTCGGTCACGGGCCCTACCCGCCCGCGCCGCCCGCCCTGCCCTGGGCGCTCAAGAAGGAGTCCCTCCAGCGGCAGGCCTTCTCGGCCGCCAAGGTCGGCGACCGCCCCGGCCAGACCGACGGATCGCGACAGGCACCCGGGGCCAAGCCCAACGCCAAGCGGCCCACCGGCAAGGCCACCGTCCCCGACGTGCCCAAGCCGGACCTGCGCTCGCTGCCCGCGTACGGCATCACCGTCAGCGACGGCTACGAGGACGTGCCCGGCAAGGACTACCTCGCCTTCAGCGCCAACGTGTGGAACGCGGGCCCGGCCAAGCTCGTCGTGGACGGCTTCCGCTCCCCGGGCAAGGAGCTGATGGACGCCTACCAGTACTTCTACGACGCCAAGGGCAAGCAGGTCGGCTACACCCCGACCGGCACCATGGAGTGGGACCCGCGCCCCGGCCACGAGCACTGGCACTTCACGGACTTCGCCAGCTACCGGCTGCTGAAGGCCGACAAGAAGGAGTCGGTGCGCAGCGGCAAGGAGGCGTTCTGCCTGGCCAACACCGACGCCGTCGACTACAC
Source organism: Streptomyces globisporus C-1027 (assembly GCF_000261345.2). NCBI lineage: Bacteria > Bacillati > Actinomycetota > Actinomycetes > Kitasatosporales > Streptomycetaceae > Streptomyces > Streptomyces globisporus. The sequence goes on from NZ_CP013738.1 coordinate 3,825,535, forward strand.
GGTGAAGAACGCCAACTGGCACCCGGGCAACACCGACCTGTCCACGGCGTGCGGCCAGGAGAACTCGATCTCCGTCCGCGAGGTGCTCGACATCGGCTCCGGTGACACCTACACCCAGGACCTGCCCGGCCAGTCCTTCGACATCACGGGCCTGCCGAACGGCACGTACTACATCCAGGTCCTCGCCAACCCGGAGAACCGGCTCAAGGAGACCAACCACAAGAACAACAGCGCCCTGCGCAAGGTCGTCCTCGGCGGCAAGAAGGGCGCCCGGACCGTGAAGGTCCCCGCGCATGACCTGGTGAACGCCAACTAGTCCCCTTCAGGGATGCGTTGATTCACCCACGTGTACGCTCCGTCGGCCCCGGGAAATCCTCCCGGGGCCGACGGCGTGAGCGCCGCCTCAGCCCGGCGCGTCCACCGCCGCCCGCACAGCTTCCGGCCGCCCCAGGAAGTCCGTCGACGTCGTCGACCGAGACGCGGTGATCGACCGGGCCGGCGGTCAGCTCCATGTGCCCGACCGGGTCCGCCGGATCGGCGTGCCGGAAGTGCGCCGGCCAGCCGCGTACCTGCTTGGGCAGCCGTTCGGCGAGCAGGCGGTGGATTCGCTCCACCGGTCGGTCGCCGGGACCCGCCGGGTCAGTCCTCGCCCTCCAGGTTCCCTTCCGTCTCCAGGTACACCTGGCGCAGCGCTTCCAGGACCGCCGGGTCCGGCTTGGCCCACATGCCGCGGGACTCGGCCTCCAGCAGGCGTTCCGCGATGCCGTGCAGGGCCCAGGGGTTGGCCTCCTGGAGGAACTGCTTGTTCTCCGGGTCCAGGACGTAGGTCTGGGTGAGCTTGTCGTACATCCAGTCGGCGACCACGCCGGTCGTGGCGTCGTAGCCGAAGAGGTAGTCGACGGTGGCCGCCAGCTCGAACGCGCCCTTGTAGCCGTGGCGGCGCATCGCCTCGATCCACTTCGGGTTGACCACGCGGGCGCGGAAGACGCGGGACGTCTCCTCGACCAGGGTGCGTGTGCGGACCGTCTCGGGGCGGGTGGAGTCGCCGATGTACGCCTCCGGGGCCGTGCCCTTCAGCGCGCGCACGGTCGCCACCATGCCGCCGTGGTACTGGAAGTAGTCGTCGGAGTCCGCGATGTCGTGCTCGCGGGTGTCGGTGTTCTTCGCGGCGACCTCGATGCGCTTGTAGGCGCTCTCCATCTCCTCGCGGGCCGGGCGGCCGTCGAGTTCGCGGCCGTAGGCGTAGCCGCCCCAGACCGTGTAGACCTCGGCGAGGTCGGCGTCGGTGCGCCAGTCGCGGGAGTCGATGAGCTGGAGGAGGCCCGCGCCGTACGTGCCGGGGCGGGAGCCGAAGATGCGGGTAGTGGCCCGGCGTTCGTCGCCGTGCTCCGCCAGGTCGGCCTGGGTGTGCGCCCGTACGTGGTTGCGCTCGGCCGGTTCGTCGAGGGAGGCCGCCAGGCGTACGGCGTCGTCGAGCAGCCCGACCGTGTGCGGAAACGCGTCGCGGAAGAAGCCCGAGATGCGGAGCGTGACGTCGATCCGGGGGCGGCCCAACTCCTCGTACGGGATGGGCTCCAGGCCCGTCACCCGGCGCGAGGCGTCGTCCCAGACGGGGCGGATGCCGAGCAGCGCGAACGCCTCCGCGATGTCGTCGCCCGCCGTGCGCATCGCGCTGGTGCCCCACAGGGAGAGGCCGACCGACGTGGGCCAGTCGCCGTTGTCGGTGCGGTAGCGGGTCAACAACGATTCCGCCAGGGCCTGGCCCGTCTCCCAGGCCAGCTTCGAGGGGACCGCCTTCGGGTCCACCGAGTAGAAGTTGCGGCCCGTCGGGAGCACGTTGACCAGGCCGCGGAGCGGGGAGCCCGACGGGCCCGCCGGGACGAAGCCGCCGTTCAACGCGTGCACGGCGTGGGTGAGTTCGTCGGTCGTGGCCGCCATGCGCGGGACGACCTCGGTGGCCGCGAAGGTGAGGATGTCGGCCACGGCTTCGGGAAGGCCCGCCGCCACCGTTGCCACTGCCGCCGGCGCCCAGTCCGCGTCGTCCATCGCCTGGACCAGGGCGCGCGCCTGCTCCTCGATCTCGTCGGCCGCGGTGCGGGTGGCCGCCGACTCGTCCAGGCCCAGCGCCTCGCGCAGGCCGGGGAGGGAGGCGGTGCCGCCCCAGATCTGGCGGGCGCGGAGCACGGCGAGGACCAGGTTGACCCGGTCGTTCCCGGCGGGCGGGTTGCCCAGGACGTGCAGGCCGTCGCGGATCTGGACGTCCTTGATCTCGCAGAGCCAGCCGTCGAGATGCATGATGAAGTCGTCGAAGCCCTCGTCCTCCGGGCGGTCCGCCACCCCGAGGTCGTGGTCGAGCTTCGCCGCCTGGATCAGCGTCCAGATCTGGGCGCGGATCGCGGGCAGCTTCGCCGGGTCCATCGCGGCGATCTGCGCGTGCTCGTCGAGGAGTTGCTCCAGGCGCGCGATGTCGCCGTAGCTGTCGGCGCGGGCCATCGGGGGTACGAGGTGGTCGATCAGGGTGGCGTGGACGCGGCGCTTCGCCTGCGTCCCCTCGCCCGGGTCGTTCACCAGGAACGGGTAGACGAGGGGGAGGTCGCCGAGGGCGGCGTCGGGGCCGCAGGCTGCGGAGAGGCCCGCGTTCTTGCCGGGCAGCCACTCCAGGTTGCCGTGCTTGCCCAGGTGGATCATCGCGTCCGCGCCGAACCCGTTGTCCTCGGCGGAGGCGGCGATCCAGCGGTACGCGGCCAAGTAGTGGTGGGACGGCGGGAGATCGGGGTCGTGGTAGATCGCGATCGGGTTCTCGCCGAAGCCGCGCGGCGGCTGGATGAGGATGAGGAGGTTCCCGCGCCGCAGGGCCGCGAGGACGATGTCGCCCTCCGGGTTGGCCGAGCGGTCCACGAACATCTCGCCGGGGGCCGGGCCCCAGTGCTCCTCCACGGACTCCCGCAGCTCCTGCGGAAGTTCGGCGAACCAGCGACGGTAGTCGGCGGCCGGGATGCGGACCGGGTTCTTCGCCAGCTGCTCCTCGGTCAGCCACTCCTGGTCGTGGCCGCCCGCGTCGATGAGGGCATAGATCAGCTCGTCTCCCTCGCCGGAGACCAGGCCCGGGATGTCCTCCTCGGGCCCGAAGTCGTACCCCTCGGCGCGCAGCCGGCGCAGCAGGGCCACGGCGCTGGCCGGGGTGTCGAGGCCGACCGCGTTCCCGATGCGGGAGTGCTTCGTCGGGTAGGCGGACAGCACCAGCGCGATGCGCTTCTCCGCGTTCGGGATGTTCCGCAGCTTCGCGTGGCGTACGGCTATCCCGGCGACCCGGGCCGCGCGCTCGGCGTCGGGGACGTACGCCGGGAGCCCGTCCTCGTCGATCTCCTTGAAGGAGAACGGGACCGTGATCAGACGGCCGTCGAACTCCGGCACCGCGATCTGGGTGGCCGCGTCCAGCGGGGAGACGCCCTCGTCGTTCTCCTCCCAGGCGCTGCGCGGGCTGGTGAGGCAGAGCGCCTGGAGGATCGGCACGTCGAGCTGGGTGAGCGCGCCCGCGTCCCACGACTCGTCGTCGCCGCCGGCCGAGGCCTCGGCGGGCTTGGTGCCGCCCGCGGCGAGGACCGTGGTCACGATGGCGTCGGCGGTGCGGAGCCGGTCGATGAGGTCGGCCTCCGGGGTACGGAGGGACGCGACGTACAGCGGGAGCGGGCGGGCCCCGGCGTCCTCGACCGCCGTGCACAGCGCTTCCACGAACGCGGTGTTCCCGCTCATGTGGTGGGCGCGGTAGTAGAGGACGGCGACCGTCGGCGCACCCTCGGGCACCGCGCGGGCCTCCCGCTCCAGTGCTCCCCACGCGGGGGCCGGGGCGGGCGGCTCGAAGCCGTGGCCGGTCAGCAGCACGGTGTCGGAGAGGAACCGGGCCAGCTGCTCCAGGTTGGCGGGCCCGCCGTGCGCGAGGTAGGCGTGCGCCTCGGCCGCGATGCCGATCGGCACGGTGGACGCGGCCATCAGCTGGGCGTCGGGGGCCTGCTCACCGGTCAGCACGACGACCGGGCGGCCCGTGGCCAGCACCGCGTCGAGGCCTTCCTGCCAGGCCCGTACGCCGCCGAGCAGCCGGACGACGACGAGGTCGACGCCGTCCAGCAGCTCCGGCAGTCCGCCGAGGTCGACACGGGAGGGGTTGGCGTACCGGTAGCTGACGGGTCCGTCGGAAGCGCGGGCGCTCAGGAGGTCGGTGTCGGACGTCGACAGGAGCAGGATCATGCTGCGTCAGGCCTTCCTCGGGGTGTCCACGCCCCGGGCGGGTGTCGGAGGGTCTCCCCGGGCGGTCCGGCGGCTACCGGGCACGCGGGGAAGGGAGTTCCTGACTCGTCCGGCAGCCGGTGGTGGCGGCGGCCGGACTCACAGTGGCGGGACCGCGCCGGAATCTCACCGGGCTTCCTCCCCTGTCGCCGTCTGGCGATGGCGGCCTGAACGGACCACCGCCAGCATCCTAAGCGGCGGGGGTGGGGGCGGGGCAGGGGGCGTGGGTGCGGTGGTGATCACTGTTTCCGGCGGCCACCACCGGTACGCCGCCGCTGTCCCGCAGGTCACAGCGGCGGGCCCCTCGCAGGGAGCGGCCCGGTCGGTATGCTCGCCGCCATGCCCGATTCCGCCCCCTCGCCCTTTTCCGCGGGCGGCCCAGCCCGCCGCGGCAGCGGCGACGCCTGCCCGGGGACCCTGCGGCTGCACCGGGCCGACGACGGTGCGCTGGCCCGGGTCCGGGTGCCCGGCGGGGTGCTGAGCGCGGACCGGGCGGACGCGCTGCTCGCGGCGGCCGAACGGTTCGGGGACGGTGAGCTGCATCTCACCTCGCGGGGCAACGTCCAGCTGCGCGGCCTCGACGCGGCGTGCGGCGGCGCCCTCGCCGAGCTGCTCACCGCCGCCGGGCTGCTGCCGTCCGCCGCGCACGAGCGGGCCCGCAACATCGTGGCCTCGCCGCTCGCCGGGCTGGACGGATCGTCCCCGGTCAGCGGCTGGTTGTCCGGCCTGGACGGGCTGGTCTGCGGATCGTCCGCCGCCGCCTCGCTCTCCGGCCGCTTCCTCTTCGCCCTGGACGACGGCCGCGGTGACGTGGACGCGCTGGGCGCGGACGTGACCCTGATCGCGGCGGGCGACCGCTGTCTCCTGCGGATCGGGGCCGAGGACGAGGTGTTCCGGATACCGGACGGGGAAGGCCCGCGTGCCGCGCTCCTGGCCGCCGAGATCTTCCTCCGGGCCGCCCGGGATTCGGGGGCGTGGCGCGTGAAGGACCTGCCCGACGACGTACGGGCCGGAGTGCGCGACGACGTACGGGCCGAGCTGCTCCGGACCGTCGGGGCGGCGGCCGGTCCGGCTGTGCACCGGCCCCGCCCGCGTACGGCGACTCCCCCCGCCCCGGGCGCACACGGTTCCCCGAACGCGATCAGCGTCGACGTACCTCTGGGGCGGCTCACCTCCTCCCAGTGGCGGCTGCTCACCGAGACGGCCCGCCGGCACAGCGACGAGCTGCGGCTCACCCCGTGGCGCGGGATCGTCGTTCCCGGGCCGTTCGGGCGGCCGGAGGACGCGACGGCGGCCCTCGACGCCCTGGCGGCGGCCGGGCTGATCACCGCCCCCGACTCCCCGTGGACCGGGGTCGGCGCGTGCATCGGCCACCCCGGCTGCGCGAAGTCCCTGTCCGACGTACGGGCCGAGGCGGGGGCCGCCGTCGGACCGGTCGGGCGGCTCCCTGTGTACTGGTCCGGGTGCGAACGCCGCTGCGGCCACCCCCACGGGGAGTGGATCGACGTGGTGGCCACCCCCGACGGGCACCGGATCTCGCACGTACGCGAAGAGCGGCGGGACGCCCCGCGGACGGTCCGGGACGACCCGGCCGCGCTGGCGGCGGCGGTCGCCTCGGCCCGCGCCCGATCCCTCTGATCCATCAGCTGAAGAAAGCGACAGCACTGTGCACCAGTACGAGAAGGACGGACCGGCGATCTACCGCCAGTCCTTCGCCACCATCCGCGCGGAGGCGGATCTCGCCGGGCTGCCCGCCGACGTCAGCCAGGTCGCCGTCCGGATGATCCACGCCTGCGGCATGGTCGATCTCGTGACGGACCTCGCCTTCTCGCCGAACGCCGTGGCCGACGCCCGCGCCGCTCTGCGCTCGGGCGCACCGATCCTCTGCGATGTGGCGATGGTGGCCAGCGGGGTCACCCGCAAGCGGCTGCCCGCGGACAACGACGTGGTGTGCACGCTGTCCGACCCGTCCGTGCCGGAGCTGGCCGCGAAGATGGGGACGACGCGCAGTGCGGCGGCCCTGGAGCTGTGGCGGGACCGGATGGAGGGGGCGGTGGTCGCGGTCGGCAACGCCCCGACGGCCCTGTTCCGGCTGCTGGAGATGATCGAGGAGGGCGCCCCGCGTCCGGCCGCCGTGATCGGCGTCCCGGTCGGCTTCGTGGGCGCGATGGAGTCCAAGGAGGCCCTGGCCGAGCACCCGTCGGGCCTGGAACACCTGATCGTCCGGGGCCGGCGCGGCGGCAGCGCGATAGCGGCGGCGGCACTGAACGCCATCGCGAGCGAGGAAGAGTAGTGATGAGCGAGTCCAGCGGCAGCACGGGGCGTCTCTACGGTGTCGGGCTCGGCCCCGGCGACCCGAACCTGATGACTCTGCGGGCCGTCCAGGCCATCGGCGATGCGGACGTCGTCGCGTACCACAGCGCCCGGCACGGCCGCTCGATCGCGCGCTCCATCGCCGCCGCGCACCTGCGGCCGGACCACATCGAGGAGGCCCTGGTCTACCCCGTCACGACGGAGACCACGGACCACCCGGGCGGTTACCGGGGCGCGTTGGAGGAGTTCTACGAGAAGGCCGCGGCCCGTCTCGCGGCGCATCTGGACGCGGGCCGCACGGTCGCGGTGCTCGCCGAGGGCGACCCGATGTTCTACGGCTCGTACATGCACATGCACAAGCGCCTGGCGGACCGCTACACCACCGAGGTCATCCCGGGTGTCACGTCCGTCAGCGCCGCCGCCGCCCGGCTCGGCACCCCCCTCGTCGAGGGCGAGGAGATCCTGACGATCCTGCCCGGCACGCTGCCGGAGGAGGAGCTGACGGCCCGTCTCGCGGCGACCGACACGGCGGTCGTGATGAAGCTGGGGCGGACGTTTCCGGCGGTGCGCGGGGCGTTCGAGGCGTCGGGCCGGCTACCGGAGGCGCGGTACGTCGAGCGGGCCACGATGGCCGGGGAGCGTACGGGCGAACTGGCGGACATCGACCCGGAGTCGGTCCCGTACTTCTCGGTCGCGGTGCTGCCGAGCCGGGTCGACGCGCCGCGCCCTGCTCCTTCGGCTTCCGGCGAAGTGGTCGTGGTCGGCACCGGACCGGCGGGCCCGCTGTGGCTGACGCCGGAGACGCGGGGCGCGCTGGCGGCGGCGGACGACGTGGTCGGCTACACCACCTATCTGGACCGGGTGCCGGTCCGCCCGGGCCAGGCGCGGCACGGCTCGGACAACAAGGTGGAGTCGGAGCGGGCGGAGTTCGCGCTGGACCTGGCCCGGCGGGGCCACCGGGTCGCGGTGGTCTCGGGCGGCGACCCCGGGGTCTTCGCGATGGCGACGGCGGTCCTGGAGGTGGCCTCGCAGGACGACTACGCGAACATCCCCGTCCGGGTGCTGCCCGGCGTCACCGCGGCGAACGCCGCAGCCGCCCGCGCGGGTGCGCCGCTCGGCCACGACTACGCCACGATCTCCCTCTCGGACCGGCTCAAGCCGTGGGAGGTCATCGCGGAGCGGCTGCGCGCGGCGGCCTCGGCGGACCTGGTTCTGGCCCTGTACAACCCGGGTTCGAAGTCCCGTACGTGGCAGGTCGGCAAGGCCCGCGACCTGCTCCTGGAACACCGCTCGCCGGACACCCCGGTGGTGCTGGCACGGGACGTGGGCGGCCCGACGGAGTCCGTCCGTACGGTACGGCTGGCCGACGTCGACCCGGCGGAGGTGGACATGCGCACGCTCCTGATCGTGGGCTCGTCGCAGACGCGGTGGGTGCGGCGGGGCGAGGACGACGGCCGGGGCATCGTCTGGACGCCGCGCCGCTACCCGGAGGCGTAGAGCCGATGCCCGGCGGGCCGCTTCCGGGAGACGCGGGCCCGCTACCCGGTGGCGTAGCGCTGAGGATCGTGGGAGCGGGCCCGCTACCCGGAGGCGTGGATTCCTCAGGCCTGCTACCCGGAGGCGTGGAGCCGCGCCACCCAGCGGGTGGCCTCGTCGGGCGTGCGGGCCACCGGCACCCCTTCCGGTACCGGTGGCCGCCGGACGACCACGACGGGAATCCCGGCCTCGCGGGCGGCGGTGAGCTTGGGGGCGGTGGCGTCCCCGCCGCTGTCCTTGGTGACGAGGACGTCGATGCGGTGACGCCGGAGGAGTTCCCGCTCGCCGTCGAGGTCGAACGGCCCCCGGTCCAGCAGCACCTCCATCCGGGCCGGGCAGGGCGGCTCCGGCGCGTCGACGGACCGCACGAGGAACCACAGCGCGTCGAGGCCCGCCCCCGCGAAGGCGGCGAGCCCCATCCGCCCGGTGGTGAGGAAGACCCGCTCGCCGAGTGCGGGCAGCAGCCCGGCGGCCTCGGCCAGCGATCCGGTGGAGTGCCAGCGGTCACCGTCCTGGGCGACCCAGCCGGGCCGACGGAGGGCGAGGAGGGGAACATGGGCCAGGGCGGCGGCCTCGGCGGCGTTCCGGCTCATGGCGGCGGCGAAGGGGTGGGTGGCGTCGATGAGGGCGTCGACGCGGTGCTCACGCATCCAGGCGGCGAGCCCTTCGGGTCCTCCGAACCCGCCGATACGCACCTCACCCGGTGGCAGCCGGGGGGAGGTGACACGGCCGGCGAGCGAGGTGGTGACCCGGACGCTCCGGTCACCGGCCAGGCTCTCGGCGAGCCGGCGCGCCTCGGTCGTACCCCCCAGAACGAGAACATGCACGGCAGCAGGCACAGGCATCGGAACGGACTCTCTCATGAACGCTGAGGCGCAGGGCGGTCGCAGTGCCCAACTCAAGCACACCGGTCTGCGCCCCGGCTGGACGACCGGTGCCTGTGCGACGGCGGCGACGACGGCCGCGTACACGGCACTGCTGACCGGCGACTTCCCGGACCCGGTGAGCATCACGCTGCCGAAGGGCCAGACCCCGGCGTTCGCGCTGGCGGTGGAGGAGCTGACGACGGAAGGCGCGAGCGCCGGAGTGGTGAAGGACGCGGGCGACGACCCGGACGTGACGCACGGGGCGCTGGTGCGGTCGACCGTACGGAAGCTGCCGCCCGGCTCCGGTGTGGTGTTCCGGGCCGGCCCGGGCGTGGGGACGGTGACGCTCCCCGGCCTGCCGCTGGAGGTCGGGGAGCCCGCGGTGAACCCGGTGCCGCGCCGGCTGATGCGGGAGCATGTGGAGCGGGTGGCGGCGGAGCACGGTGCGGCGGGCGACGTGGAGATCACGGTGTCGGTCGACCACGGCGAGGAGATCGCCCGCTCGACGTGGAACGGCCGTCTGGGCATCCTGGGCGGCCTGTCGATCCTCGGCACGACGGGGGTGGTCGTCCCCTACTCCTGTTCGGCCTGGATCGACTCGATCCGCCGGGGCGTCGACGTGGCGCGGGCGGCGGGCCTGACGCATGTGGCGGGCTGCACGGGTTCGACGTCGGAACGGACGGTGCGCGCGGAGTACGACCTGCCGGACATCGCGCTGCTGGACATGGGGGACTTCGCGGGCGCGGTGCTGAAGTACGTACGCCGGCACCCGGTCGACCGCCTCACGATCTGCGGCGGCTTCGCCAAGCTCTCCAAGCTCGCGGCGGGCCACCTGGACCTCCACTCGGCCCGCTCCCAGGTGGACAAGGCCTTCCTGGCCTACCTGGCCCGGACGGGCGGCGCGGACGACGACCTGGCCGCCCGGATCACCACCGCCAACACGGGCCTGGAGGCGCTGCGCCTGTGCGAGGCGGCGGGCGTCCCCCTGGGCGACCTGGTGGCGGCCCGCGCCCGCGAGGAAGCCCTGAGTGTGCTGCGGGGCGCGCCGGTCGCGGTGGACGTGCTGTGCATCGACCGGGCGGGGGTGGTGGTGGGGCGGGGGTAGTCCCACGGAAAGCCCCACCTCGACACGTGGCTTACTGCTTCGGTGGGGCGGCGGCCCGGCTGTGGGCGGAATTCCGCACGGCACGAACGCTGTCGGTGGCCACGGTCCCGGCGCGCGGCCTGACGGAGGAAACGGTGAGGACGCTGCCGAGGTGGCGAGGTAACCCAAAACCCCTTTGAGGGAAGGCCAGTTACGGTAACGCGATGCCACACGACACAACACGCCTCCACCATGTGGGCCACATCGTCGAGAACTTGGTAGAGGTGAGCGTTCTCTACGAACGGCTCGGGTTCGTCGTGCCGTCGCCGAGCTGTCCGGCGATGCCCCGGAGCGAAGGCGCGGCGCCCGAGCCTTTCGGCGCGGCCACTACGCACGCGGACTTCCCGGACTCCTTCCTCGAACTCGCGACCTGCGTGAAGGAAGGCGACGCCGGACGCCTGCCCGCCGACACGCGCCTCGTCCCCTTGGAGGCCCCGGCGGAGGTGCTGCCGCTGCTGGTGGAGCGGATCAGCGGAACGAGCGCCAGCCTGGCGGCCTGCCTCGACCGCTTCCAGGGCCTGCACATCCTCATGTTCTCGTCGCCCGCCATCGACGAGGCGGCCGTACGTCGGACGGCGGCGGGCGTACGGCGCGGCGGGGTCAACACCGTACGACGGGAGGCACCTTCGGGAGCCGACTCCGCGATCGAGACGATCCGCTACCTGGAGATCGACGCCGACGAGCCGCACACGGGCACAGCCCCCGGCACCGGCTCCGGCACCGTCCCGGAGGGCCGGGTGGGCATCGTCGCGGACCTCGACCCGGGCATCCAGTCAGGCTCATCCCGCAGTCGGCCCTGCCCACAACCCTGCCGGGCGAGGAGGCACCCGCGCTCCCGGCTCTGGTGGCGTACACCGTAACGGTGCGCGACCTGCCCCTGGCCAGGGACCTGCTCCACCGGAACGACGTCCCGGTACGGGAGACACCGACCGGAGACCTCTTCGTACCGGCGGAGGCGGCGCTGGGCGCGGCGGTGGTGTTCCGCGCCGGGTGAGGCGACGGCCCCCTCGACCACCGCTGAGGGGCGAGCCCCAGCCGCAATCGTGCAGGGCCCGCCGCTCCAGATGGCCGAGCAGATGACCGGCGGCCCGCCCGACGGTGCCCTGCGGCGCCTCGAACCGCCGGTCCCGGGCCTGGAACCGGCCCCGCCACCAGTGCGCATCCGGGCTGTCAGCAGGGATGGCCTTGGCCCTCACCAGAATCCTCTCGTCGAGGTCCCGGACCAGGGCACGCAATTCCCGCGCGCTCTTCCTGGGCAGGAGATGCCGCACGGTCTCGAGGTGCTCGCGGAATCCGGCCCCGTGGCATCCGCATTCAGGGAAGCCGCAATCAGGACCGAACATCGGGTCCACAAGGTGTCTGAGCGGACCGTGGGCAAGAGCGTTCCAGTGCCAGAAGGCCTCTTCCGCGGCTTCGGGCCAGAAGCGGGTTCGCTCCAGGCGGCGCAGGTCAGCGGTGCACGCCCCTGAGAGCCGATCGATCAAGGGATACCGCCGCCGGGGAAGGCGTATGGGGAGGTCGCCCCGCAGGGCGGACGGGCGCCTACGCGGCATGGCCCTTTCGGTTGCCAATCACGCGGGCAAGGTACACAACCCCGGACCGGGCGGCCACCGCATGGTGCGGGCACTCCATGGAGGACCGCCGGAGCGGCCGGAGCAGCGGCTGATTCGCCTCCCTCACTCCGGCCACCCCCTACGTCACTTCCGCCAGAACAGGTGGTGCGTCATCCCGCTCGGGCTCGGCACGACATCCAGGTGGTACCGGTCGCGCAGGTCGTCCGGCGAGTCCCACAGGCTCAGGCCCGTGCCCAGCTTCACCGGGGCGACCGCCACGTGGAGGGTGTCGATCAGGTCGGCGTCGAGGAACGCACGGATCGTGGTGACGCCGCCGCCCAGCCGGACGTCCTTGCCGCCCGCCGCTTCCCGCGCCCGGTCCAGCGCTGTCGCCGGGTCGGCGTCGACGAAGTGGAACGTGGTGTCGGAGAGCGTGAACGAAGGGCGTGTGTGGTGGGTCATCACGAACACCGGGGTGTGGAACGGGGGTTCGTCGCCCCACCAGCCCTGCCACTCGTGGTTCTCCCACGGGCCGCGCTGCGGGCCGAACTTGTTGCGGCCCATGATCTCCGCACCGATGTTGTGGGAGAAGTCCCGGGTGAAGTAGTCGTCCAGGCCGCGGCTCCCACCGGGGTCCGTGCGGTTCGGCCAGCTCGCCGTGGCACCCGCCCAGGAGAAGAGCCGGCCCGGGTCGACGTGGCCGAACGGCCGCTCCAGCGTCTGGTCCTCGCCGGCGGCGATGCCGTCACTCGACACCGTGAAGTTCTGCACTCGCAGCAGTTGAGCCATGCCGTCCGTCCTTTTGTGGTCCGGTCCTGACGTTCACCGTGGGTGGACCGGGGGCGCCGCCTCAACTCATCGGTCGGTTGCGTCCGTAGGCCTCTCTCCCTCCCCTACTATCGCCGCCCGTCCCCCGTACGCTGCTGAGCCGCACCGCCTCAGCGATCACCAGGGGAGCCCATGAGCCAGCAGTCGGACCAGCCGGACCAGCCCGGCCGCAAGCCGTTCCTGTACGTCGTCGTCTGCGCGGCCGGCGTCGCCCGTGACGTCGACCGGCTCTTCGTCGCGGCGCAGGACGCCGGCTGGGACGTCGGCGTCGTCGCCACCCCGCAGGGGCTCGGCTTCCTCGACGCGGCGGCCGTCGAGGCGCGGACCGGGTATCCGATCCGCTCCGGCTGGCGCGCCCCGGGCGACCCCCGCCCGTTCCCGGACCCGGACGCCATCGCCGTCGCGCCCGCCACGTTCAACACCATCAACAAGTGGGCCGCCGGGATCTCGGACACCCTGGCCCTCGGCATCCTCTGCGAGGCGTACGGGCTCGGCGTGCCCACCGCCGTACTCCCGGCCGTGAACTCCCTCCTCGCCCAGCACCCCGCGTACGTCGAGAGCCTGGCCAGGCTGCGGAGCATGGGGGTCCGGGTCAGTTCCCGCGCGCCGCACACCCCCAAGTCCGGTGAGACCGCCGACTTCCCCTGGGAAGAGGCCCTGGAGCTGCTCGCCCAGGGACCGGATGCGGCCGCCCGATAAGGTAATGGCCGGATAAAGAGATCACCAAGTGCGCGCCCGCTGCCGCACGTCTCGGGAGGAAGCCATGGGAACCCGCCGTACCTCGCTGCCCGGAGTGGGTGCCCAGTACGACTTCACGACCGAGACGGGTCAGCACATCTCGGTCGTCGTCCACCACGACGGACGCCGGTTCATCGGGTTCTACGAACAGGACGATCCTGATGCGTGCCAACTCTCCGTCCCCCTGACGACGACCGAGGCCACCGCCCTCGCGCACCTCATCGATCCGGCGCCCATCGACGCCGTACGGACCGAGGGCATCGACCTCGTCACCGAGCACATCCCGCTCGGGTCCCGCTCCCCGTACGGCGGGCGGCTGCTGGGGGAGACACGGGCACGGACCCGGACCGGGGCGTCCATCGTGGCGGTGCTGCGCACCCACAGCGCGCACCCGTCGCCGGAACCGGATTTTCGACTGGCCATCGGGGACACACTCGTCGCCGTCGGTACGCGTGAGGGCGTCGACGCGCTCTCCGAGATCATTGCGGAGGGCTGACCGTGCATGACACGACTGCGTTGCTGGTGGAGCTGGGGGCCGTCATCCTGGGGCTCGGCCTCGTGGGACGGCTCGCCGGGCGGATAGGGCTGTCGCCGATCCCGCTGTATCTGCTCGCGGGGCTCGCCTTCGGACACGGCGGGCTCATCCCGCTCGACGCCAGCGAGGAATTCACCATGGTGGGCGCCGAGATCGGCGTCATCCTGCTGCTTCTGCTGCTGGGCCTCGAATACAGCGCGTCCGAACTGGTCACCAGCCTCAAGACGCAATACCCCTCCGGCGCCGTGGACTTCGTCCTCAACGCGACACCCGGCGCCGTCGCCGCCCTGATCCTCGGCTGGGGACCCGTGGGCGCCGTCGCACTCGCCGGAGTCACCTGGATCTCCTCGTCCGGCGTGATCGCCAAGGTCATGACCGACCTCGGCCGGCTCGGTAACCGTGAGACCCCCGTCATCCTCGGCGTCCTCGTCATGGAGGACCTGGCGATGGCGATCTACCTGCCGCTGCTCACCGCCATGCTCGCCGGGGTCAGCCTGGCCGGCGGCAGCCTGGCGCTGGTCATCGCGCTCGGGGCCGTCGGGCTCGTCCTCTACCTGGCGCTCCGCCACGGCCGCCTGATCAGCCGCGCGGTCTCCTCGGACAACCCGGAGATGCTGCTCCTGGTCGTCCTCGGCCTCACCGTCCTGGTCGCCGGTGTCGCCCAGCAGCTCCAGGTGTCCGCCGCCGTCGGCGCGTTCCTCGTCGGCATCGCGCTCTCCGGTGAGGTCGCCGAGGGCGCCCGCAAGCTGCTCACCCCGCTGCGGGACCTGTTCGCCGCCGTGTTCTTCGTCTTCTTCGGGCTCTCCACGAACCCGGCCGACATCCCGCCGGTGCTGCTGCCTGCGGCGCTGCTGGCCATCATCACCACCTTCACCAAGATCGGCACCGGCTACTACGCGGCCCGCCGCGCCGGAGTCGGCTCGCGCGGTCGCTGGCGTGCGGGCGGCACCCTCGTGGCGCGCGGTGAGTTCTCCATCGTCATCGCCGGTCTGGCCGTGGCCACCGAGCCGCGCATCGGCCCCATCGCCACCGCCTACGTCCTGATCCTCGTCATCGTCGGCCCGCTCACCGCCCGGTGGACGCAGCCCATCGCGGCGAAGATCGAGGCCCGTCGCGGCGGTGGCGGCGACAAGGCCGTGGGCGTGATCGGTGCGGAGGCCGAGCCCGTCGCGAAGTCCGCCCCCGAGCGCCGGCTGGGCTCGCACGACGACCTCACCCCGGAACCGGCGGGCGAGAAGCACGAGTAGGCGCCGCCTTGGCGCCCATACCCGCGGACCACGCCGAGCCCCCGGACACGTACCTCGTGTCCGGGGGCTTCGTCGTCGTACGGGGGGTCAGCTGATCAGGCGTGCGTGCCTCTCAGTGGGCGATGCCGTCGATCAGGTCCCGTGCTCCCTGCCGCAGCAGCGCCACCGCCACGGACGTGCCCAGGGTCGCCGGGTCCAGCGGGCCCGCCCATTCGTGCGCGTTCAGCACGGTCTTGCCGTCGGGCGTGAACACCTTCGCCCGCAGCGAGAGGTCGCCGTTCCGTTCGACCTGCGCGTACCCGGCGATCGGGCTGTTGCAGTGGCCCTGCAGCACATGCAGGAACATCCGCTCGGCGGTCGTCTCGCGGTACGCCGCCGGGTCGCCGAGTCCGCTCACGATGTCGATGACCGCGTCGTCGCCCTCGCGGCACTGGAGGGCGAGGACCCCCGCCCCGATCGGCGGGCACATCACCTCGGGCGACAGGACCTCGCTGATCACGTCCGTACGGTCGATGCGTTCCAGACCGGACACCGCCAGGAGCAACGCGTCGGCGTCGCCGCCCGCCAGCTTCTCCAGCCGGCGGTTGGCGTTGCCGCGCATCGGTACGCAGTCGAGGTGCGGGTGCGACGCGGCGAGCTGCGCGGAGCGGCGTACGGACGAGGTCCCGATCCGGGTTCCGGCGGGGAGTTCGTCGAGGGTCAGGCCACCGGGGTGGATCAGGGCGTCGCGGATGTCGTCACGCCGGAGGAAGGCGGCGAAGACCGTGCCCGCGGGCAGGGGCCGGTCGGCCGGGATGTCCTTGACGCAGTGCACCGCCAGGTCCGCGTCCCCGGCGAGGAGCGCCTGGTCGACCTCCTTGGTGAAGGCGCCCTTGCCCTCGACCGCGCTGAGATCGCCCATCCACTTGTCGCCGGTCGTCCGGACCGGGACGACCTCGGTGCGGATGCCGGGGCGGGCGGCCGTCAACTCCGCTCTCACGCGCTCCACTTGAGCGAGCGCCATCGGGGAGTCACGGGACACGATGCGGATCAGAGCGGCGGGCATGGCGCCCACGATAAGGGGCGGACGACGGTTCCACCGACCCGACTTGGCCGCCATCTACCGTTTCCGTACAGGGTGTTGAGTATAAGTCAGGCGTGCGAGAGCACCTCGGGCCGGCGTTCGCCAGTATTCTCTACACGTCTGTAGAGTTGTTGCCTCAGTCCCGGCTTCGTAGCGCAACGTAGGGAGATGTCATGGCTCTGTGGGATCGCATCAAGGAATCCGCGTCGTCGATGCAGGCGCAGTTGGAGGCGAAGAAGAACGAGCTGAAGTCGGGGTCGTTCCGGGACGCGAGCATGGCCATGTGCGCCCTGGTCGCCGCCGCCGACGGTTCCGTCGACCCGTCCGAGCGCCAGCGCGTCGCGGCGCTCATCGCGTCCAACGATGTCCTGCGGAACTTCCCCGCCGACGACCTGCAGCGGCGCTTCAACGCGTACGTCGACCAGCTCACCGCCGACTTCGCCCTCGGCAAGGTCGGCGTGGTCCAGGAGATCGCCAAGGCGAAGAAGAAGCCGGCCGAGGCCCGTGCCGTGATCCAGATCGGCATCGTCATCGGCGGCGCCGACGGTGACTTCGACGCGACCGAGCAGGCCGTGGTGCGGGAGGCGTGCTTCGCGCTCGACCTGCCGCCGCACGAGTTCGACCTCTAAGGATTTCGACCTGTAGGGATCATTCGATCCGTACGTGCGTCGGCGGCCGGTCGAGGTTCACAGCTCCTTGGCCGGCCAGTCCAGCAGCCGGGCGCCGATGACCGCCGTCTGCAGGCTGTAGCGGTGCACCGGGTCCGAGGGGTCCGACCCGGTCAACTGGTGGATGCGCTCCAGGCGGTACGTCAGCGCCCGTACGCTCAGCGCCAGCCTGCGGGCGGTCTCGGCGGCGACGCAGCCCGCGTCGAAGTAGACCGCCAGCGTGTTCAGCAGCGGTTCCGCGCCGCCCCTCGCCTTCTGGAGCGGACCCAGCTCGCTGCGCACCAGATCGGCCATCGCCTGCCGGTCCCGGGTCAGCACCGGGTAGACCATGAGGTCCGAGGCGTACAGCACCGGGTCGTCCATCCCCATCCGGTCCGCCAGATCGAGGGCTTCGAGCGCCTCGTCGTAACTGTGGACCACCCCGCCGGGGCCCTTGTGCGGGCGGCCGACCGCCACCTGCCCGCCGTCCGTCGCCGCGTGCGCCTGCTTGGCGAAGTACCGCAGGACGTCGGGCTGGCTGCCCGGCGCGATGCAGACGATCCGGCCGTCCTTCGTCGTCAGCAGGATCTTGCGCCCGCTGAACCGCGTGAGCAGCGCGGCCTCCACACTGCGCGGCACCGCGTCCGTCTCCGTGTACGCCTCCGGGCCCGAGGCCACCGCGACCGCGTGCGCCCGGGATAGCCGCAGGCCGAAGCGGGTCGCCCGCTCCGCGAGCCGGACCAGGTCGCTGCGCCCGTAGAGCAGGTCGTCGATGAACTCCCGGCGCGCCGCCTCCTCCCGCCGTACGGTGAGGCGCTGGGCCCGCTCGAAGCCCTCGGCGAACGCGTCGACCGCCTGCTCCACCGCGGCCAGGACGGCATCCGTGACGGCGGGGGAGTTTCCGGCAGCGGCCCGGGGCCAGGCTTCACGGGTCTGCGCCAGATGCATCGTCACCAGCGCACGCAGCTGATGGCCCGCGTCCGCCGCAGCACGGCCCAAGGCGCGGCGCTCCTCCAGTTCGTCACGGGTCAGACGTCGGCCGGTGAGGGCGACTTCGCCCAGAATGCGGGCATAATCGCCCAGCATTTCCTCGGGAATCCTCGGCTCGGCCACACGCTCCCCTTCAGCCTTGCAACAGTCCTGTCATTTCCCCAACGCATACGGGGCGGTGCCGGTGCCCGGCATCAGCAAAGCGTAAAGATTGCCGGAATCCGGCAATGCGTGGGGCCCTCCCGGATGACAGGATCAGGTCAGCAAGAACACGGGGGAGATACCCGGGGGAAGTACCCGGGAGCACGGGGGATCACGGGGGAAGCAGGGGGAACGACCCGGCCGCTGCGGCAGGTTACGACCACACCGCGGTTGCCGGGCCCCTCGCCCGCAGTCCTGCCGACCGCCTGCGGACCGGGCACTCATCGGTCGGCCGCTCGCCTTCCCCGTACCGGATCACGGCAGCGCACGCCTCAGGGCCCGTGCGCCGAACCGCAGGGGGTGGGATCGATGGACGAGTTCCTGAGCGCGGCGATCGGATTCCCCGCCGTCATCTTCGGCGCCGCTCTGGTGGTCATCGTCTGCTTCTGGCTGCTCGTGCTCGTCGGGGCCGCCGGCCACGACTCCTTCGACGCCGACCTCGACACCGGTCCGGTCGGCCTCGGCGGTGTCCCGGTCGCCGTCTCCGTCTCCCTGCTGATCGTCTTCGCCTGGTTCGGGAGCCTGACCGGTACGGTCCTGCTCCGCCAGAGCGGCACCGGCAGCGCCACCCGCGCCGTGCTCGCGGTCGCCGTGCTCGCCGGGTCGCTCCTGCTCGCCTGGGCGGCCGTTCGCCTCCTCGTACACCGCTTCCGCCGGTTCTTCCCGGCGGAACCTCCGCCATCCCGGCTGCACTTCGTCGGGAGCGTCTGCACGATCCGCACCGGTACCGTCACCGCGACGTTCGGCCAGGCCGAGGTCGTCTCGCGCGACGGGTCGACGGCCATCGTGCAGGTCCGCCGGGCCGAGTCCCTCCCGTCCCCCTCCCGGCCCTCGGGGCCGGGCGCCGAGGACGCGCCGCTCGTCATGGGCGGCACCGGGCTCCTCTACGCGTACGACGAGGACGGCGAGTTCTTCTGGGTCGCGTCCTACGACGCCGCGCTCGATCCGGGTCCGAACGCCTGACGTCCGGCCCGTCCCCGTGACCGCAGGCGGCCTCGCCGCTCCGCTGTGCCACTTCCGCGTACCAACCAGCCGCCAAGGACTCTTCTATGGATGCCATCTCCCTGGGCATCGGCGTGCTCGTCGCCGTTGTCCTGCTCGTCGTCATCGCCATCGCCTTCGTCATCACCCGGCTGTTCCGCAAGGTCGAGCAGGGCAAGGCGCTGATCATCTCCAAGACCAAGAAGGTCGACGTGACCTTCACCGGTGCCGTCGTCCTGCCCGTGCTCCACAAGGCCGAGACGATGGACATCTCGGTGAAGAAGATCGAGATCCACCGCGCCGGGCGCGAGGGACTGATCTGCCAGGACAACATCCGCGCCGACATCCAGATCACCTTCTTCGTCCGGGTCAACAAGACCGTCGAGGACGTCATCAAGGTCGCGCAGTCCATCGGTACGCAGCGGGCGAGCGACAAGGCCGCCATCCAGGAGTTCTTCGCGGCGAAGTTCTCCGAGGCCCTCAAGACGGTCGGCAAGCAGCTCGACTTCGTCGACCTGTACACCAAGCGCGAGGAGTTCCGGGACCGGATCATCCAGGTCATCGGCACCGACCTGAACGGCTACCACCTCGACGACGCCGCCATCGACTTCCTTGAGCAGACCCCGATGGCGCAGCTAGACGGCTCCAACATCCTCGACGCGCAGGGCATCCGGAAGATCACGGAGCTGACCGCGATCGAGCACGTGCGCACCAACGAGTTCCAGCGCACCGAGCAGAAGGAGATCACCCGGCAGGACGTCGACGCCCGCGAGACGATCCTGGAGCTGGAGCGCCGGCAGGCCGAGGCGGAGATCAAGCAGCGCCGCGAGGTCGAGAGCCTGCGGGCCCGCGAGGAGGCGGCCACCGCCCGGGTGCAGGAGGAGGAGCGGCTGGGCGCGCAGACCGCGTTCATCAGGACGGAGGAGCAGCTCGGCATCCAGCGCGAGAACCAGGCGCGGGAGATCGCCGTCGCGCAGAAGAACCGCGAGCGGGTCATCGCCGTCGAGAGCGAGCGCATCGAGAAGGACCGGATGCTGGAGGTCATCGGGCGCGAGCGCGAGACCGAGCTGAACCGGATCGCCGCCACGAAGGAGGTCGAGGCCGAGCGCCGCGAGGTCGCCGACGTCATCCGGGAGCGGATCGCGGTGGACCGCACGGTCGCCGAGCAGGAGGAGTCGATCCTCACCCTGCGCGCCGTCGAGGACGCCGAGCGGGCCCGTAGGTCGGTCATCATCGCGGCCGAGGCGGAGGCCCAGGAGAAGCTGGTCAAGGACATCAAGGCGGCCGAGGCGGCGGAGGCGGCGTCCGCGCACCTGGCGGCCGAGCAGCTCACGCTCGCCGAGGCGCGGCTCAAGACGGCCGACCTGGACGCGCAGGCCAAGCTGCGGCTGGCGGAGGGCGTCCAGGCCGAGACGGCCGCGCCCGGGCTCGCGGCGGTGCAGGTGCGGGACGCGGAGGCGGACGTCACCGAGAAGGCCGGTCTCGCGGAGGCCGAGGCGACGGCGGCCCGGCTCAAGGCCGAGGCGGAGGGCGCGCGGCTCAAGGCGCTCGCGGAGGCCGAGGGTACGCAGGCCCGCGCCACGGCGGACGCGGCGGTCATCGGCGAGAAGCTGAAGGCGGAGGCCGCGGGGCTCACGGAGAAGGCTGCCGCGATGGCGGCGCTGGACGAGGCGTCGCGCGGGCACGAGGAGTACCGCCTGCGGCTCGACGCGGAGAAGGAGATCCGGCTGGCCGGCCTGGACGTGCAGCGGCAGGTCGCCGAGGCGCAGGCTTCGGTCCTGGCGACGGGGCTGGAGAACGCCGACATCGACATCGTCGGGGGCGACTCGGTCTTCTTCGACCGACTGGTCTCGTCGGTCTCGCTCGGCAAGGCGGTGGACGGGTTCGTGGACAACTCCCAGACCGCGCAGGCGTTGGCGGGGCCGTGGCTGGACGGCTCGTCGTCCTTCACGGACGACCTGAGCCGGGTGCTGGGGTCGGTCTCCACGGGTGATGTGCAGAACCTGACGGTGTCGGCGCTGCTGATGCGGCTGATGGGGTCGTCGGGGGCGGCGTCGGGCCAGGTGGAGCAGTTGCTGGCGGCGGCGAAGGAGTTGGGGCTGGCGGATCTGCCGGTGGGTTCGGTGGTGGACGGTACGAAGGTGGCCCCTGCGGCGGTGTCGCTGAACGGGGCCAAGGGCTAGCCGCAGGCAGCTTGGCGGTCCGCCGTTGCCGTCCGCCCGCACCACCACAGCCCGTCCGGCGTTTGAGGACGGCCCATCGGCCGGGGGCGCGGGGCGGGCCGCCGTTTCAAGCCCGTCCGGCGTTTGAGGACGGAACCTTGGCCCGGGAGGGCCGGAAGGTCTGGGTGTGCGTCCCACGGGGGTGGGCGCACCAGGGCCTGGTCCGCCCGCCCGGGCGGGCCCTCCGGGTCAGGGGTTCCGTCCTCAAACGCCGGAAAGGCGGGAAGTCCGGGCCCGTGCCACACGCCGGGAGCGGGCCCGACAGCCCGACGGTTCCGTCCTCAAACGCCGGACGGGCTGGGTGGTGCCGCCGGCCGGGGCGCCCCACGGGGGTGGGCGCCCCGGCCGGAAGAGACGAAGACACGTAGGGAGCCGTACCCATGGACAGCGACATCACCGACACCGCCACCGCGCCCCAGGGCGGCCAGGGCGGCCAGGGCGATGTGGACGCCGGCGCCTACGAGGTGCTGCGGCGGCGGCTCTCCGCGCAGGCCGGGGAGCTCGTACGGCGGGCCGAGGTCCTCAACGCCCGCCGGACCGAGGAGTTCGGTTCGACCGGGCTGCGGCTCCTGGCCACCGAGCAGGTGCGTACCGAGCACGCCTCCGTGCCCCGTGACCTCGTCGCCGTCGGCGGGAAGCTCCTCTTCGGGTTCGAGCGGGGGCCGGGCGCACGCGGTGAAGCCGGCGTCGAGGACCTACTCCTTGTACGCGACGCCGGGCCCGAAGACGACGCCCAGGCAGAGCAGCCCACCCTCCTCGACGACGACGGGTTCCGCCGCGAGTTCTCCTCCCTCCACCGCTACTTCCGCGACGCCCGCCTCCTGCGCCTGCGCCGGGCCGGCGGCAAGCTCCTCGCCGTCTTCCGTACGGGCGAGAACGCCGAGGACATCCGCGTCCTGCGGTGGGCGCTCGGTCCGGACGGGGCGCCCGGGGCGTTCCTGGACGCGCGGGGCGAGCGTGACCATGTGTTCCCCGCATCCCACGACTTCGACTGGATCGTCGCCGGGCGCGAGGCCCACCGTCCCGGCCGCCACCCGCACATCGCCATCGGCAAGGGCGGCGGCCTCTTCGTCGACACGCTCGGCGGCACCCTCACCGTCAAGGTCACCGACGACACCGAGTCGCCGGACGGGATCTACGAGGAGCCCGTCGACGAGCCGCTGCAGTCGCTGGCCGACGCCGACGTCGAGTACGCCGAGGTCGGGCCGCTGACGCTGCTGCGCGTGCGGCCGTACAAGGAGACGGACTGGCGGTATCTCGTCTTCAACTCGCTGCTCTCCAGCGTCCGGCGGCTCGACTCCATCGGGCCCGCCTGCCACCGCCTCCCCGAGGACCAGGGGATCATCTTCCCCGGCGGCTACTACCTCACCACCGGCACCGCGAAGACCTTCGACACCGCCGAGGAGCTGACCGAGCCGGTCTTCGAGGGCGCCGTCCGCTCGCCCAACGGGGAGGACGTGCTCTACGTCTTCCGCTCGCGCGACGGCCTACGCAGCCTGCTCCTCCCCTACAACCTGATCCGCCAGGAGGTCGCCACCCCGCTCACCGGGCGCGGCCACGCGCTGCTGGACGACGGGACGCTGGTCCTGCTCCGGGACAACCCGGACGGGCCGGCCCGCGTGCACCCGTTGCAGCGCTGGCAGACCCCGTACGTCTCCGACACCTACGCCGCCGCCCGGCCCGCCGGGGCCGGGCCGCTCTCCCGGACCGGCAACGCCGATCTCGTACGCGGGATCTCGGACTGCCTCGCCCTCGCGCACGGGGTGCGGGACATGACGCCGACGACGGCGGTGTACGGGCAGCTCGCCGCCGACTGCGCCCGCGCGCAGGACCGCTACCACTGGCTGTCCGACCCCGAACTGGGCGCGCTCGGCGAGCCGTTGGGTGAACTGCGGGCCACCGCGCAGCAGGTGCTGGCCGAGTTCACCGCCGTACAGGATCTGACCCGGCGGGCCGCCGACGCACTGGAGGAGACCGCCGGGCGCATCACCGCGCTGGTGCGGCGGGTGCGCGGCGAGGTGCCCGGGTCGGCGTCCGCGTGGGTCGAGCGGCTGACCGAACTGCGGCAGGCGCACGGGCACTTGGCGACAGTCGGCGAGATGCGCTACGCCGATGTCGAGCGGATCGCGGAGCTGTCGGCCCGGACCGAGGACGACATCGACTCCGCCGCTCAGCGGGCCGTGTCGTTCCTCGCCCGTGAGGACGCGTTCGACGGGTATCACGCGGACATCGCGGGGCTCGTGGCCGACGCGGGGGCGCTGGAGACCGTACGGGACGCCTCCGCCGTGACGGACCGGCTGGCGGCCATGACGGAGGGGCTCGCCACCGTCACGGACGTCGTCGCCGGTCTCGACATCGGCGACGCCACCGTGCGCACCTCGATCCTGGAGCGGATCGCGGAGGTGCTGGGCGGGGCGAACCGGGCCCGCGCCACGCTGGACGCGCGCCGCCGGGAGCTGCTGTCGAAGGAGGGGCGGGCCGAGTTCGCCGCCGAGTTCGCGCTGCTCGGGCAGGCGGTGACGGGAGCGCTGGCCGCCGCCGATTCGCCCGAGGCGTGCGACGACCAACTGGCACGGCTGTTGCTCCAGTTGGAGAACCTGGAGTCGCGGTTCGCGGAGTTCGACGACTTCCTCGCCGAGCTGGCCGAGCGCCGCACCGAGGTGTACGAGGCGTTCTCGGCGCGCAAGCAGACCCTCCAGGACGAGCGGGCGCGGCGAGCGGAGCGGCTGGCCGGGTCGGCGGACCGGGTGCTGGAGACCATCATCCGGCGGGTGGCCGCGCTGGACGATCTCGACGCCGTCCACACCTACTTCGCCTCCGACCCGATGGTCGCCAAGATCCGGCGGACCGCCGACGAGCTGCGCGAACTCGGCGACCCGGTACGGGCGGAGGAGCTGGACGGGCGGCTGAAGGCGGCCCGGCAGGAGGCGGGCCGGGCCCTGCGCGACCGCACCGAGCTGTACGCGGACGGCGGGTCCGTGATCAAGCTGGGCCGCCACCGGTTCGCGGTGAACACCCAGCCGTTCGACCTGACGCTCGTGCCCTCCGGGGAGAGCCTCGTCTTCGCGCTGACCGGAACGGACTACCGGGCCCCCGTCATCGACCCGGCGTTCACGGCGGCCCGGCCGTACTGGGAGCAGCTGCTCCCCTCGGAGAACGCCGCCGTCTACCGCGCCGAGCACCTCGCCGCCCGTCTCCTCGACGAGCACGGGGCGAGCCGTCTGGCCGCGCTGCCCGATGCCGAACTGGCGAAGCTGGTAGGGGAGTCAGCCGCCGAGGCGTACGACGAGGGGTACACACGGGGCGTCCACGACGAGGACGCCACGGCGATCCTGGCCGCCCTGCTGCGCCTGCACGCGGACGCCGGCCTGCTGCGCCACGAGCCGGCCGTCCGCGCGGCGGCCCAGCTCTTCTGGGCGTACGGCACCGAGGAAGCGCAGCGCATCTCCTGGACCAGGCGCGCGGTCTCCCTGGCCCGGGCCCGCGACACCTTCGGGCTCGCCCCCGCCATCGCGGTGCTCCAGGAGGAGTGGGCGGCGGCCATCGGCTCCCCGTCCCCGGCCGCACCGGCCCCCGCCGTCGCCGCGTACCTCTTCGAGGAGCTGACCACCGAACCCGCCGGGTTCGTCGTGGGCTCCTCGATCCGGGACTTCCTGGAAGCGTTCCACCGAGCGGCGGGCCCCGACGCGTACGGGGACGACCTCGCGGCACTCGGCGACGACCTGGCCGCCCGCAAGCAGCTCGTGGAAGGCTGGCTCGTGCCGTACGCCGAGTCCACGGGGGCGGACCTCGGCGGCGGCGACCTGGCGGAGGCGGTCGCGGCGGAACTCTGCCCGGAGCTGGAGCGGTACGCGTGCGACGCGCCGCTCACCGAGCGTCTTGAGGGCCTCCTCGGCGACCACCCGCGCATCGCGGGCGGCGGGGCCCTCACCGTACGGATCGACGAACTCCTGGCCCGTACGGCCGAGTTCCGTACCGACACCGTGCCCGGGTTCCGCGCCTACCAGCGGCTGCGCACCTCCCTGGTGACCGCCGAGCGCGGCCGGCTGCGGCTGGAGGACCACCGGCCGCGGGTGATGTCGGCGTTCGTCCGCAACCGGCTGCTCGACGAGGTGTACCTGCCGCTGATCGGCGACAGCCTGGCCAAGCAGCTCGGCACCGCCGACGCCGACCGGCGCACCGACTCGCAGGGCCTGCTCCTGCTCGTCTCGCCACCCGGCTACGGCAAGACGACGCTGATGGAGTACGTCGCCGACCGGCTCGGCATGGTCCTCGTCAAGATCAGCGGGCCGAACCTGGGCCACGACGTGACCTCCCTCGACCCGGACCGGGCTCCGAGCGCCACCGCCCGGCAGGAGATCGAGAAGATCAACTTCGCGCTGGAGGCGGGCAACAACACGCTCCTCTACCTCGACGACATCCAGCACACCTCGCCGGAACTGCTGCAGAAGTTCATCCCGTTGTGCGACGCCACGCGCCGCATCGAGGGGGTGCGGGACGGTGAGCCGCGCAGCTACGACCTGCGGGGCAAGCGGTTCGCGGTGTGCATGGCGGGCAACCCGTACACCGAGTCCGGCGAGCAGTTCCGGATCCCCGACATGCTCGCCAACCGGGCCGACGTGTGGAACCTGGGCGAGGTGCTCAGCGGCCGTGAGGACGTCTTCGCGCTGAGCTTCGTGGAGAACGCGCTGACCGCCAACCCGGTCCTCGCCCCGCTGGCCGGGCGCTCCCGGGACGATCTGGCGCTGCTGGTGCGGCTGGCGGGTGGAAGTGAGCCTTCGGCGCGCGCCGAGCACCTGAAACACCCCTACTCGGCAGCAGAGTTGGACCGCATCCTGGCGGTGCTGCGCCATCTCCTGACGGCCCGGGACACCGTGCTCGCGGTCAACGCCGCGTACATCGCATCGGCCGCGCAGACGGACGCCACCCGCACCGAACCGCCGTTCCGGCTCCAGGGCTCGTACCGCAACATGAACAAGATCGCGGAGCGGATCGTGCCCGTCATGAACGACGAGGAACTGTCCGCTGTGATAGACGACCACTACGCGGGCGAGGCCCAGACGCTCACCACCGGGGCCGAGGCGAATCTGCTGAAGCTGGCCGCCCTGCGGGGCACGCTCACCGCCGAACAGGCCGAGCGGTGGGCGGCGATCAGCGGTTCCTACGTCCGTACGCAGGCGCTCGGCGGGCCGGACGGCGACCCGATGAGCCGTGCCGTGGCCGCGCTCGGACTGCTCGCGGACCGGATCGCGGCGGTCGAGACGGCGATCCAGCGGGCGGCGGATCCTCGGCATCCGCTCGCGGGCACCAAGGAGGGCGCCAACGGCGGAACGGTCAACGACCGGCCCGCCCCCGGCCGTCATGCGAAGATCACCAACGTTCCACACTGATCGGGCCTGATCGGGAAGACCGAGCCGGAAGGATCACGGCATGCTGGGTTTCGTGCCCCCACTTCCTCAGCAGCCGGGACGGCCGCCGTCCTCCGGCCACATGATCGTCTGCGGTGACGACGCCCTGGCGCGGCGGCTCGCGGTGGAGCTGCGCTTCATCTACGGGGAGCGGGTCACGCTGCTCCTCCCGCCGGGCCGGGACGCGAACAACCCCGAGACCCCGCTGACCCAACGGGGGCGGGCGGCAGCCCTGTTCGGCCGGATGTCGGCGGCGATGAACCGCGCGGGCAACGGCAGCGGGACCACCGGCGGCAGCGGCGACACCAACGCCGGGGTCGAGGCCGTCCGCATCATGGAGGCCCCCGAGCCCTCCGACGACGTCCTGGAGGAGGCGGGCATCGACCGGGCCGCCGCCCTCGCCCTCGTCTACGACGACGACGAGCGCAACATCCGCGCCGCCCTGACCGCCCGCCGCCTCAACCCCCGTCTGCGGCTGGTGATCCGGCTCTACAACCGCAAGCTCGGCCAGCATCTGGAGGAGCTGCTCGACCAGGCGGCGGCCGTCGCCATGCCCGGCATCGACCCGGCGTTACTGGACGCCTCCACCACCGTCCTGTCCGACGCCGATACGGCGGCCCCGGCCCTCGCCGCCACCGCGCTGACCGGCAGCAGCAAGATCATCCAGGCGGAGGGGCTGCTCCTGCGCGCCGCCGAGCGCCCGCCGCCGCGCCCCGGCGAGCACGCCGACCCCGGCCTGTGCACCCTCGCCCTCCTCTCCTCCACCGCCAACGACCCGGCGGGCGCGGAGGGTTCGGACAGCAGCGGCGACGAGGCCCCGCAGCTCCTGCCCGACGAACGCGCCGTCGCCGACGCGACCGGCCGGGGCACGGTGGTCCTCGAAGCGATCAGCCGCGCCGACCCGGCCCGGCCCGCGACCCGGATGGGCGGCAGGGGCGCACCGCTCGCCCAGATCTTCTCGCGCCGGCTGCGCTGGTCGGCCCTCGGCTTCGCCCTCGCCGCGGTCGCGCTGGTGATCGCCTCGCTGCTGACCACCAAGGACACCGCGCTCCACTCCGCCTACCTGACCGTCCTCGACCTGCTGGGCATGAACGACCCGGCCGAGGGCGCGTCGGCGGCCCGGCAGATCATCCAGATCCTCTCCGGCATCGCCGGTCTGCTCCTGCTGCCGCTGCTGATCGCCGCCGTCCTGGAGGCGTTCGGCACCCTGCGCACCGCCTCCTCACTGCGCCGCCCGCCCCGCGGCCTCGGGGGGCACGTGGTGCTGCTGGGGCTCGGCAAGATCGGTACGCGCGTCCTCGTACGCCTGCGGGAACTCGACATCCCCGTGGTCGTCGTCGAGGAGGACCCCGAGGCGCGCGGCATCCCGCTCGCCCGCTCCCTGCATGTGCCGACCGTCATCGGCGACGTCACCCAGGAAGGCGTCCTCGAAGCGGCCAAGATCTACCGCGCCCGCGCCCTCCTCGCGCTCACCAGCATCGACACGACGAACCTCGAAGCGGCGCTGTACGCCCGCTCGGTGAAGCCGGACCTGAGGGTCGCGCTGCGGCTGTACGACGACGAGTTCGCCACCGCCGTCTACCGCACCCTGCGCACCGCGCACCCCGGGGCGTTGACCCGCTCCCGCTCGGTCTCGCACCTGGCCGCGCCCTCCTTCGCGGTCGCCATGATGGGCCGCCAGATCCTCGGTGCCGTCCCGGTCGAGCGCAAGGTGATGCTGTTCGCCGCCCTGGAGGTCGCGGGGCACCCGCAGTTGGAGGGTCACACGGTCGAGCAGGCGTTCCGGGCGGGCGCCTGGCGGGTCCTGGCCATCGACGCCACCCCGCCCGCCGACCGCAACCCGGACCTCGCCGCCCTGCCCCCGTTCGATCCGGAGGGCGACGCGACCCCGCCGCCCTCCGGCCTGGTCTGGGGCCTGCACCCCGGTTACGTGCTGCGCGCCCAGGACCGGGTGGTGATCGCCGCCACCCGCCGGGGCCTCGCGGAGCTGCTGCGCCGGCAGCGGTCGGCGGTGCCGAGGCGGTAGGGGGCGGTCCGGCTATCCGGGGGGGCGGTTCGCGGGCGGGCGGCGGGCCGGTTCGTGGGCGGGTGGTTCGCCCGGCCGGCTACCGGAACGCGCCCATCGCCTCCCGTACCTCGTCCAGCGTGGCCTCCGCCAGCGCGTTCGCCCGCTCGTTGCCTGCCCGGAGCACCGACCGTACGTACGTCAGGTCCTTCTCGTACTCCGCCCGCCGGGCCCGGAAGGGGGCCAGGTGGCTATTGACCGCGTCGGTCACCGTCCGCTTCAGAGCCGCCGCCCCGCCGTCGCCGATCTCCGCCGCGACCTCGTGCGGGTCGCGGTCGAGGCAGAGGGCCGCCAGCAGCACCAGGGAGGAGACGTTGGGGCGGGTGTCGGGGTCGTAGGTGATGTGCCGGTCGGCGTCCGTGGTCGCGCCCTTGAGGAGCCGGGCGGTCTCGTCGGCGGTGGCGGAGAGCGGGACGGAATTGGCCCGGCTCTTGCTCATCTTCGTCCCGTCCGTGCCGAGCAGCAGGGGTGCGGCGGAGAGCAGGATGTCCGGTTCCGGGAAGACCTGGCCGTACCGCTCGTTGAAGCGGCGGGCGATCGTCCGGGTGACTTCCAGGTGGGGCGCCTGGTCCCGGCCGACCGGGACCAGGTTGCCCTTGCAGGACAGGATGTCGGCGGCCTGGTGGACCGGATAGGTGAGCATCAGCCCGCTCACCGTGGACTGCCGGGAGTGCGCGATCTCGTCCTTGACCGTGGGGTTCCGGTTCAGTTCCGCGACCGAGACCAGGCTCAGGAAGGGCAGCATGAGCTGGTTGAGCGCGGGGACGGCGCTGTGGCAGAAGACGGTGGACCGGGCGGGGTCGATACCGAGGGCCAGGTAGTCCAGGAGCAGCCCGTCGGTGTACTCCCCCAGCCGCTCCGCGGTGTCCCGGTCGGTGATGACCTGGTAGTCGGGGATGAGGACGATGACGTCCACGCCGAGATCCTGGAGGCGGACCCGGTTGCGCAGGGAGCCGAAGTAGTGGCCGAGGTGGAGGGCGCCGGTGGGGCGGTCCCCGGTGAGGACCCGGAAGCCGCCGGGGTCCTGGGCGATGCGGCGCTCCAGGTCGGCGGTGCGGTTCTCGGCGGTACGGCTGTCGGCGGCGCGGTTCTCGGCGCCCTGGGACTCGGTGGATCGGGGCCGGGCAGTGGTCGTGGTCATGGTGGGTGCCTCTCCTCGCGTGAGTGATACGTGAGGGACGGCCCCGCCGGTGAGCGCCGCTGCGCTCCGTCTTCCGTGTCCGCGCCGTACGAGGGCAGCGAAAAGGGCCGTCCGTGTCGAACGGCCCTGGTTCCGTGCAGATGCTGTGGCCGCTCCTATGAGGAGCGCCACCAGTTTCGGCACGGGACGGAGGTCATGGGCCGAGTGTAGCGGTCCCGTGCCCGGCGGCCCCGTGCCCGGCGGCCCCGTGCCCGGCGGGCATGGGGCTGGAGGTCAGGTACCCGGAGGCGGACGTGGAATAGGTCGGAGGGGGGTCCCGTTGTAGGGTGTAGTTCAATGTTCAACCAAATCGGTCAGGGCCTCCGGATCTCCGCATCCCCGGACCCCGGCCAGGGCTCAGGAAGGCGGACGCCATGCAGTTCGGGATCTTCACCGTCGGGGACGTCACGACCGACCCGACCACCGGCCGGACCCCCACCGAGAACGAGCGGATCAAGGCGACCCTGGCCATCGCGCAGAAGGCCGAGGAAGTCGGTCTGGACGTCTTCGCGACCGGCGAGCACCACAACCCGCCGTTCGTCCCGTCCTCCCCGACGACGACGCTCGGCTACATCGCCGCCCGCACCGAGAACCTGATCCTGTCCACGTCCACGACGCTGATCACCACCAACGACCCGGTGAAGATCGCCGAGGACTACGCCACCCTCCAGCACCTCGCGGACGGCCGCGTCGACCTGATGATGGGCCGGGGCAACACCGGTCCTGTCTACCCCTGGTTCGGCAAGGACATCCGCCAGGGCATCCCGATGGCGATCGAGAACTACGCCCTGCTGCACAAGCTGTGGCGCGAGGACGTCGTGGACTGGGAGGGCAAGTTCCGTACGCCGCTCCAGTCCTTCACCGCCACCCCGCGCCCGCTGGACGGTGTCCCGCCGTTCGTCTGGCACGGCTCCATCCGCTCGCCGGAGATCGCCGAGCAGGCCGCGTACTACGGAGACGGCTTCTTCCACAACAACATCTTCTGGCCCATGGAGCACACGGAGAAGATGGTCGACCTCTACCGGCGGCGGTACGCCCACTACGGCCACGGCACCGCCGAACAGGCCATCGTCGGACTCGGCGGCCAGGTGTTCATGCGCAAGAACTCGCAGGACGCGGTACGGGAGTTCCGCCCGTACTTCGACAACGCGCCGGTCTACGGCCACGGCCCGTCCCTGGAGGACTTCACCCGCGAGACTCCGCTGACCGTGGGCTCCCCGCAGGAGGTCATCGAGCGGACACTGACGTTCCGGGACGCGGTCGGCGACTACCAGCGCCAGCTGTTCCTGATGGACCACGCGGGGCTCCCGCTGAAAACGGTCCTGGAACAGCTCGACATCCTCGGCGAGGAGGTCGTGCCCGTACTGCGCAAGGAGTTCGCCAACCTGCGGCCGGCCGGTGTGCCGGAGTCCGCGCCCGTCCACCCGGCGGTCGCCGCCGCCCGAGCCTCCGGAAAGGAGAGCTGACCCCGATGTTCGCCACCACACCGCTGCGCGTCGTCGCCGTATCGGCCGGGCTCAGCCAGCCGTCCTCCACCCGGCTGCTGGCCGACCGGCTGGCCGCCGCCACCCGTGAGCGCCTCACGGCCGAGCAGGACAGGGCCGGCAGGGATGTCGAGGTCCGCGTCATCGAGCTGCGCGACCTCGCCGTGGACATCGCGAACCACCTGGTCAGCGGGTTCCCGTCGGCCGGGCTGCGGGAGGCGATCGACGCGGTGACGGAGGCCGACGGGCTGATCGCCGTGACGCCCGTGTTCACCGCCTCGTACAGCGGTCTGTTCAAGTCGTTCTTCGACCTGATCGACCACACCGCGCTGACCGGCAAGCCCGTCGTGATCGCCGCGACGGGCGGCACGGCCCGGCACTCGCTGGTCCTGGAGCACGCCCTGCGCCCGCTCTTCGCCTATCTGCGGGCCGTCACCGTGCCCACCTCCGTCTACGCGGCCTCGGAGGACTGGGGTTCCTCGGGCGACGAGTACACCGAGGGCCTGCCGTCCCGGATCCGGCGTGCGGGCGGCGAGCTGGCCTCCGCGGTCCTGGGCCGTACGGTCTCCGGGGCCTCGCGGACCCCGGGCCTGGACGACGGGGAGGACGCGGTCGTCCCCTTCGAGCAGCAGCTCGCGGACCTGCGGCTGGACTGAGGCCGGGCCAAGAGCGAGCCCATGCGGGCGGGGCGATCGGGGCGGGTCACATCGACCCGCCCCGATTGCCCTATTTGATTACAGTGAGACAGGGCGCTGTACCGAGCGCGACCGAGCACGACCGAGCTACCGAGCACGACCGAGCTGGAGGCAGATATGGGCAGGATCGTTGTGGGCGTCGACGGCTCCGACTCCTCGATCAAGGCACTGCACTGGGCCGTACGCCAGGCCGAGCTGACCGGCGCCACGGTGGAGGCCGTGAACAGCTGGGAGTACCCCGCGACCAGCTGGGCGTCGATGATGCCGGGCATGCCCGAGGACTTCGATCCGCAGGCCCTGGCCACCGTCTCCCTGAACGAGGCACTGGAGGAGGCCCTCGGCGCCGCGGGGGCCGCCGCGGTCAGCAAGGTCGTGGTCATCGGCAATCCGGCCCAGGCCCTGCTGGACCGCGCCCAGGGCGCCGACCTGCTCGTCGTCGGAGCCCGCGGTCACACCGGCTTCAAGGCCACCCTGCTCGGCTCGGTCAGCCTCCACGTCACCCAGCACGCGCCGTGCCCGGTGACGGTGGTCCGCGGCTGAGGAGGGAGCGGGGCGGCTGACGCACGGTGGGGCGGCCCGCCCCACAGCTGACGCAGGGTGGGGCGGCCCGCCCCGGAGAAACGAGGGGCCGTTGTCAGTGGGGGCTCCTATCGTGTGGTCATGACCCCTGCTCTCTTCGGGCGCGACCACCCCGCAGGCGTTCTCCGCTCGGAGATCGCCCGGGCCACGGACAGCCACGGCGGTCTCGTGCTGGTCACCGGTGAGGCCGGGATCGGCAAGAGCACCCTCGTCACCGACGCCGCGCACGAGGCGCGGCGGCGCGGGGCGCTGGTGGTCGGGGGTTCCTGCTGGGACTCGGACAACACCCCGGGCTACTGGCCCTGGGTCCAGATCCTGCGCGGCCTGCGCCGGTCCGCCACGGCGACGGAATGGGCGGCGGCCCAGGAGGCGTCGGACGGCCGGCTCGCCGTGCTCCTCGGCGACACGGCCGCCGTCGCCACGGCCGGCGCCCACGCGGGCGAGCCCGGCGTGGAAGCCGGTGCGCCGGGCGACACGGGCCCGCCCGGCGGTGACTGGGGCGGGGGACTGCCGGGCTGGGGGTCGTCGGAGGGGGCGGAGGCCTTCGGGCTCTTCGACGCGGTGACCACGGCCCTCGTCACGGTCTCCCAGAGCCGGCCGCTGGTGGTCGTCCTCGACGATCTGCACAGCGCCGACCCGGCCTCGCTGCGACTGCTCGAATTCGCCGCCCAGCACGCCTGGTTCGAGCGGCTGCTGCTCATCGGCACCTACCGGGACGTCGAGGTGGAGGCCCCCGGGCACCCGCTCCAGCAGCTGATCCTGCCCCTCGTCTCGCGCGCCGCCGCGACCCTCACCCTGACCGGCCTCGGCCGGGACGAGGTGGGCGCGCTGATGACGGTGACGACGGGCCGTGAGCCCGCGCCGCAGCTCGTCGACGAGGTCCACCGGCGTACCGGCGGCAACCCCTTCTTCGTCGAGCAGACCGCCCGGCTCTGGCACAGCGGAGCCCCGGTCTCCACCATTCCGCCCGGGGTGCGGGAAGCGGTCCGCCAGCGGCTCGCCCTGCTGCCCGAGCCGGTCGTCTCGCTGCTGACCAGCGCCGCCCTGCTCGGCCGGGAGTTCCGCCGGCAGGTTCTGGCCGTCGTGCACGGGGCGCCCGTCCCCCACGTGGACCGGCTCCTGGAGTCGGCCGTCGTCGCCCGGGTCGTCGTTCCCCGCCCGTCCGGCCAGTACGCCTTCGCCCACGACCTCCTGCGCGAGACGCTGTACGCCTCGCTGGACGACGCCGAGGCCCGCGAACGCCATGCCGCCGCCGTACGGGCCCTGGACGCGCACGGCGGCCTCGGCGACGCGCTGCCGCCGGGCGCCCTGGCCCGCCACGCCCACCTCGCCGGCGACGCCCTGGAGCGCGACCGCCGCCTCGATCTGCTGCTGGCGGCCGCCCGGGACGCCTCGGGACGCCTGGCCGACGAGGAGGCCACCGGCCACTACCGGCGCGCCCTCGCGGTGGCGTCCGACGAGTCGGGCGCGGCGGGCCGGGGCCCCGACCTCAGGCGGGCCGTGCTGATCGGTCTCGACCTCGCCGGACAGCTCCGGCACGCGGGGGAGTCCGCCGAGGCGCAGCGCCTGCTGGACGGGGCGGTCGCCCGGGCGCGGGAGCTGGACGACCCGGAGCTGCTGGGCCGGGTGGCGATCACCCTCCACGGCGACGGGTTCCTGGGCGGCCCCGGCCTGTCCACGAAGGACTTCCTCGCCGAGGCCCACCGCAGGATCACCGGCAAGGAGGGCCAGGAGAGCCTCTCCGACGACCGGCTCGCCCAGGAGCTGGCCATCAACTTCATGGCGCTGGCCCGGAGCGGCTCGGACGACGAGGCGCTCGCCTTCTCCCTCTGGGCGCGCCACGACTCCGTGTGGGGTCTCGGCTCGGCGGTGGAGCGGCTCGGGCTGACCGACGAGATGACCGTCGTCGGCCGGCGCACCCAGCACCACGACATGGAGCTGCACGCGGCGTCCATGCGCTGGGTGGCGCTGCTGGAGCTGGGCGACCCGGCCTTCCTCGACCAGTTCCGTACGTATCTCCGGCTCGCCGAGCTGACCGCGCTGCCCCGGTTCGCCCTGGGGGTCGCCGTCGACACCAGTCTGATCGCCTCGCTGCAAGGCCGGTTCGCCGAGGCCTCCACCGCGCTGGAGGACGACTCCCTCGCCCCGGAGAACAACGACCACGCGGCCTTCGGCTTCATGGCGCACCACCTGCACTGGTCGCTGCATCTGCTCCAGGGCCACTTCACCGAGGCCGAGGAGGTCCTCGCCGAGCTCCCGGCCTCCGGGTATCCCCACCCCGGACTGCTGGAGGCGGTCACCGCGGTGGAGCAGGGCGACGCCACACCCGCGCTGCGCCTGATCGCCGAGCACGCGGACCGCGCCGCCCCCTACCCACGGGCGTTCATGCCGCTCTGGCTCAGGCTGCTGGCGCAGACGGCCGCGCTGACGGGCGACCCGCGCCTCATCGCCCGCGCGGAGGACGAACTGACCCCCTTCACGGGCCAGTGGGTCGTCTCGCTGTACGGGTGCGACATCGGCGGCCCCGTCGACCTCTGGCTCGGCATGCTCGCCGCCGCACGCGACGACCAGGACGCGGCGGTGGCGGCGCTCACCGAGGCCGCCGCCTCCTCGGACCGCCTCGGCGCCCGCCCCTGGGCCGTACGCGCCCGGTTGTGTCTGGCCCATTCCCTGCTCGCCCGCTCCGACGCGGGCGACGGCTCCGGTGCGGGCGACGCGGACCGGGCCCGGCGGCTGCTCGGCGAAGTGGCCCGGGAGGCCGGGGAGCTGGCCCTGGACCAGGTGGAAGCAGAGGCCTCCGCCCTCCGTGCGACCCCGCCCCTGACGGCCTCCGCCACCGCGACTGCCGCCCTTGCCCCGGCCACCGCGGCGGCCGATGCCTCCGCAGCCACCTCCGTCTCACGGACACAGGACCCGGACCGAAGCGGGGGAGAGACCGGCGGCGGGGTGGCGGCGGACCGCGACACGGCAGCGGTGGCAGCGGGCCCGGACACGGCAGCGGACCGGGACACGGCCGCCGCGCCGGACGGGGCGTCCGCCGAATTCCGGCGGAACGGGCCGGTGTGGCAGCTGCGGTGGGGCGGGGTGACCGTGCACGTCCCGGACGCCAAGGGCCTGCGGGACCTGCACAGCCTGCTGGGGCTGCCCGGCACCGACGTCCCGGCCGTCCGGCTCCTCGCACCCGAGGGCGGGGACCTCGTCGTCGCCGCCGGCCAGTTCGGCGGCGATCCGGTGCTCGACGAGGAGGCCAAGCGCCGCTACAAGGAACACCTGGACCGGCTGGACGCCGAGATAGACCGAGCGGCCGCCCGGGACGACAGCCAGCAGGTGGAGAAGTACGGCCGGGAGCGGCAGGCCCTCCTCGACGAGCTGCGCACCGCGGCCGGGCTGGGCGGCCGGACCCGCCGACTGGGCGACCAGACCGAGCGGGCCCGCAAGACGGTCACCGCCCGGATCCGCGACACCCTGCGCAAGCTGGACACCCTGCACCCCGCACTGGCCGCCCACCTCAAGGCCTCCGTGACGACCGGGACCACCTGCGCCTACCGCCCCGAGCGCTCCCCCGACTGGCGGCTCTGACCCGTACCCCACCGGCCTCCGGAGCGCCCCGGCCCGGCCGTTCGCCCCGCGCGACCGGGCCGGCCCCCGGGTCCGCCGTCCGCCCGGCGTCTCTGCCTCTCACTTCACTCTCTGCCTGTCACTCCTCGACGACCACGTCGGCCACGACACACGCCACGTTGTCCGGCCCGCCCGCCTCACGGGCCAGGCCGGCCAACCGGCGCACCGCCTCCTGCGGATCGTCCGCCGCGACGACCGCCGCCCGCAGATCCGCCGTCTCCACCACCGCCGACAGGCCGTCCGAGCACAGCAGATAGCGGTCCCCCGCCAGCACCTCCCGCAGGCGGACGTCCGCGCGGCACGCCACGGCCACCGCTGCCGGGCGCGCCTCGCCGACCAGCGCCTTCAGCAGCAGCGCCGGCCCCGGGTGCGAAACGGCCTCCTCCGGGCTCAGCGAACCGTCGTCGAGCATCGACTGGACCAGGCTGTGGTCGTGCGTGATCCGGAACAGCTCTCCGCCCCGCAGCAGATAGGCCCGCGAGTCCCCTATGTGCACGAGCCCGAGCCGCGATCCGGTCCAGAGCATCGCGGTGAGCGTGGTCCCCGAACCGTCCGGATCCGCACAGGGCGCCACCGCGTCCCGGACCGCCCGCGCGGCCGAATCCGCAGCCTCCTCCAGGGCGTTCAGCAGATCCGCCGCGGACAGCGCACCGTCCCGGCCCCACGTGGACGGCTTGAGCGCCTCGATCGCCGCAGCACTCGCCTCGGCCCCGCCCTCCCCGAATCCGTCGGCGACCGCCAGCAGCCGCGGCCCCGCGAACGCCGCGTCCTGGTTCGCCGTACGCACCACCCCGATATCGGTCAGCGCGGCGCACCGGATCGCAAGCGCCACCGCCCCCGCGCTCCCCGAACTTCCCGAACTTCCCGTGTTCTCCGCGTTGTGCGCGTTGTGCGCGTTGTGCGCGTTGTGCGACATCCCCGACATCGTCCTGCCCTCCGCTGACAGATGGTCGACGAGGTACATCGCCAGATCGCGCCGGGCCGCCGTCTCGGCCTCCACCCGCGCCCAGTAGGCCCGGATCTCCACGGCCGCGGCACCCGCGTCGAGCGCCACCACCCGGCCGATCCGGTTCAGCGGCATGCCGATCCTGCGCAGCCACGCCACGAGGCGGGCCCCCTCCACCTGCGCCGGGTCGTAGTACCGGTAGCCGTTCACCGGGTCGACCAGGGCGGGCCGGAGCAGGCCCAGTTCGTCGTAGCGGCGGAGCGCCTTGGCGGAGAGCCGGGACAACCGGGCGAACTCCCCGATCGTCACCAGTTCCCCGCTCGCGGCACCCATCGGATGGCCTTCGCGTTCCACCCCGTACCTCCTCGCACCGGGCGCCTTCCGCCCGGCCCCACCGATGCTGGGGCTTCCCTCGCGGGGAAGGTCAAGGATGCCGGGGCGGACGCTGCCGGGGCACACCGGCGGGCGCGCCCGGAATCCCCTGGGGGGCGCGCCCGCCGTCGGTCACTTGCGGTTGTACAACCGCATCGTCACCACACCGAAGACCGCCATGAGCACCCCGGCCCACCCCAGCGTCCAGCCGATGTCGGCGGCCGGCCAGTTGCCCGCCATCAGCTCGCGCACCGCCGTGGCCAGGTGGGTGACCGGGCTGTTGTTCACGAAGGCCTGGAGCCAGCCCGGCATCGTCTGCGGGTCGACGAAGACGTTGCTGAGGAAGGTCAGCGGGAAGATCACCATCATGCTGACGCCCATCACCGACTTCTCGGAGCGCAGCAGCAGCCCGAACATGGTCCAGATCCAGGAGAACGCGAACGAGAAGACGATCAGCAGCGCGATGCCCGCCAGCACTCCGAGGACCCCGCCCTCCGGGCGGAACCCGATGATCATTCCGACGGCGAGCATCACCGCCGATGCCAGCAGATAGCGCAGGACGTCACCGAGCAGATAGCCGACCATCGGGGCAGGCCGCCAGATCGGCAGCGTGCGGAACCGGTCGAAGACGCCCTTGGCGATGTCCGTGTTCACCGCGATACCCGTGTACATCGTGATCATCACGACGCTCATCACCATGATGCCGGGCAGCAGGAACTGGATGTACTCCTCCGTGGAGCCGGCCAGCGCCCCTCCGAAGAGGTACGTGTACATCAGGACCAGCATGATCGGGAAAGCCGTCACATCGAACAGCTGCTCCGGCACATGCTTGATCTTCAGCATGGCGCGCCAGCCGAAAGCCATCGATGCCGACAGTGCGCTGGGCCTCAGCGGCCGGGCCTGCCCCACCAGGAGCGCCGAGAGGCGTTCCTGGTCGGGCTCGGCGAGCTGGACGTCCTCAGGCTCCGTCTTGGCGGTCGCGGTGCTCATGCCGCCACTCCCTTCTTGTCCGTGAGTGCGAGGAAGACCTCGTCGAGGCTGGGCTGTCCCAGCGAGAAGTTGTCGACCGTGATGCCGCACCGGGCCAGCTCGGCCAGGGCACGCCCGGCGTGCTCCGCCGCGCCCTGCTCGGTGCTCTGCGAGTCGACCCGGGCGGTCAGCGCCACCGGGTCCGCGTCCAGCTGGACGTCCGCGTTCAGCGCGAGCGCCAGCACCTGCTGCGCCTCGGCCCGCTGGTCGGCGTTCCGCAGCCGCAGATGGACGGTGCCGGCGCCGACGGAGGCCTTGAGCTCGCCCTTGGTGCCCTCGGCGATGACCTTGCCGTGGTCGATCACCGCGATCCGGGAGGCCAGCTGGTCGGCCTCGTCCAGATACTGGGTGGTCAGCAGGACCGTGGTGCCGTGGGCGACGACCGCCCGCACGATGTCCCACACCTGGTTGCGGCTGCGGGGGTCGAGTCCGGTGGTCGGCTCGTCCAGGAACAGCACGTCCGGGGTGTTCAGGATGGACGCGGCGATGTCGATGCGCCGCCGCATGCCTCCCGAGTAGTTCTTGACCTGCTTTCCCGCCGCCTCGCTCAGCCCGAACCCGTCGAGCAGTTGGTCCGCCCGGTCCCGGGCCGCCGGCTTGGAGTGGCCCAGCAGCCGGGCGAGCAGGACGAGGTTCTCCGCGCCGGTCAGGTCCTCGTCCACCGAGGCGTACTGGCCGGTCAGGCTGACCCGGCTGCGGACCGCGTCGGCGTCCTTCACGACGTCCTTGCCGAAGATCCGGGCCGAGCCGCCGTCGGGGCGCAGCAGGGTCGCGAGCATGCGGACGGCGGTGGTCTTGCCGGCGCCGTTGGGTCCGAGGACGCCGTAGACGGTGCCCGTGGGGACCGCGAGGTCGATGCCGTCCACCGCGCGGTTGTCGCCGAAGACCTTCACCAGCCCCGTGGTCTCGATGGCCAGTTCAGTACTCATGATCCGTTCCTTGGTGGTCGTCGGTGGAAGTCGATGGAAGTCGGTGATCCGCACCCTGCTCCGCTGCTCGTGAGAAGGAGCCGTTCATGAGACGTAGGGGCGGACGGCGCGCGCCTCCCGCAGGGCCCAGCCCCACCAGCCGAGCTGGTCGAGCATGAGACCCACGGACCGGTCCCGTCCGGTGTCGCCGGGGTGCTCCTCCAGCGGCTGCTGGAGGAGGTCCAGCGCGACCCCGTTCCTCAGGGTCACCGTGTGCAGCTCGGTGAAGACCGAACGCAGCTGCTCCACGGCGTACAGCCCGGCGGATCCGTGTCCGTAGCTCACGAAGGCGACCGGTTTGGTCTGCCACTCGTCGTAGGCGAAGTCGATGGCCTGCTTCAGGGAGGCGGGGAACGAGCGGTTGTACTCGGGGGTGACGACGACGAAGGCCTCGGCCCTGGCGATCTCGTCGGTGAACTCCGTCATCTGGTCGGTCGCCCGCCCCGGGTAGTGCACGGGAAAGTCGAAATCGGCGAGGTCGAGCACGGCGAGCTCCAGCTCGCTCCGGTGCCGGGCACGCTCCATGAACCAGCGGCCGACCGCATCGCCGATGCGGCCCTCACGGGTACTGCCGATGATCACCGCTACCCGCAGCGGAGCGCTGTCCGTCGTCACCGCTCGTTCCTCCTCCCGCTCTCACCTCTTGGGCGCGAGGCGGCGAGGCGCGGCCGCCAGATTGAATCTGGCGGCCGCGCACGGTCGGAGAAGGCCGGGACGCCCGACGGGCTTCAGGTCTCCCGCGAGTAGAGGTAGTAGTACGAGACGACGAGGACGCCCGCCCCGACGGCCAGCCCCAGGCCGGTCGACCGCAGCACGCTGGTATCGGTGAGGCTCACCAGGAAGCCGATCGCGCACGCGGTGAGCGCGCCGTAGGCGACGGCCCGCAGCTCGCGGGGCAGCGAGCGCTGGATCCGGCCCAGCGCGAAGCAGAGGGCCGCGAGAGCGACCCCGGAGACGAGCCCGAGCAGGACCTGCCCGCCGGTGCTGGGACCGCCGTCGCGGCGGATGAACGCCGCGTAGAACCCGTAGATCACGCCGAGCACCAGAGGCAGTGCCCAGGCGAGCGGGGTGTGATGACGGGTCCGCGCATGGGCGCGGGCCCCCCTTCGGCCGGGCATGGCTGCGTGTGTGGCCATCGGGACAGCTCCTTCCGTCGCCCCCGTCGCGCGCCCCCGTTTCTCCAGAGCACACCCGACCGCGCCGCCCGGCAACTCGAATGGCGTACGGTCCGGAGCGGCCCGGCTCCGGACGGGATTGTCTGGAGGAGTGCGGACCTCTTCCTCGGCCACCTCCCCGACCCCGTCGCCCACCCCGGCCTCGGCGATCTCGGCGGTCCCGGCAGCTCTCTCGGCGGTCCTGCTCGTCCTGCTCGCCGTCCTCGTGCCGCTGAGCGCGCTCTCCGCCTGGGTCGACCTGGAGATCGACGACACCGACCGGTACGTCGCCGCCGTGTCCCCGCTCTCCTCCGACCCGGCGGTCCAGGCCACCGTCACGGACCTGGTCACCGAGGAGGCGATGCGGCGGATCGATCTCGGTCCGCTCCAGGACACGGTCCGGGAGTTCCTGCACGAGACCGTGCGGTCGTTCACCACCACCGAGGCTTTCCGTGACGCCTGGGACACCGCGAACCGTGTCGCCCACCAGGCGGTGAAGGCCGCCCTGGACGGCGACAGCGGACAGGCCGTCACGATCGATCTGGCCCCGGTGATCGACCAGGTCAAGCAGGACCTGGTGCGCGACGGGGTGCCGTTCGCGGACCAGATCCCCGTCGAGCGGACGGAGATCACCCTGCTCGGCCCCGGTCAGGCCGACGAACTCCGGGACTCGTTCCGCTGGCTCCGCTACTGCAGCATCTGGCCGGCCGTCGCCACGCTGGTGTTCCTCGTCCTGGTCGTGGGCATCGCGACCGTACGGGGCGGGCTGCGGGCCGGATTGTGGGCCACCGCGATCGTCGGCGCGGGGTTCGTGCTCGGTGCGATCGTGCTCCGGGTGCTGGTCACGGTCGGCCGCGGCCGGGTGCTGGACGAGGTGCCGGGCAGCGACCGGGACGCGGCCGCCGCGGTCGTCGACGCCCTGACCGCCTCGCTGCGGACCACGGTGTGGTGGGTGCTGGCGGTCGGTGCGGTCCTGCTGGTGGGAGCGGTGCTGGCCCGGGTGCTCCTGCGGCGCGGGAAGACCCGGGCCGACGTGCGTTGAGGCGGCGCCCGGGTGAGAGTGGGATCCGGGAGGGCCACCGAGCGACGACCGCCGCCGAAGGAACCTGAGAGAGGCGTCATGGCCGACAGCGACATCTTCGAGAACATCGACGAACTGGTCTCCGAGGAGCGCGAACTGCGCGACCGCTCCGTGGCGAAGATGGGCCTGTCCACGGACGAGAAGGCCCGGCTGCGGGCGGTGGAGGTCCAGCTCGACCAGTGCTGGGACCTGCTGCGCCGGCGGCGGGCCCTCAGCGAGTACGGCGAGGATCCCTCGACGGCGAAGGTCCGCCCCGCCGACGAGGTGGAGGGGTACCAGAGCTGACCCGGTGTTTCACGTGAAACACCGGGCCGGGGGTCCGCCGTGGGCTCAGTTCTCCGGCGAGCGCCCCTGAAGGTTCTCCGGCGCGCGGCCCTGAAGTCGTTCCATCTCCCGCCGGTCGCGCTTGGTCGGGCGGCCCGCGCCCCGGTCCCGTACGGGCACCTGGATCGCGATCTCACGGGGCGGCGGGGGCGGGCTGTTGTCGACGAAGCACTCCACGGCCACCGGCGGGCCGACCCGCTTCTTCACGATCTTCGAGACGACGACCACCCGGTCCCGTCCCGCGTGCCGGAGCCGCACCTCGTCGCCGACGCGTACGGCCTGTGCGGGCTTGGCCCGGTCGCCGCCGACCTTCACATGTCCCGCCCGGCAGGCTGCGGCCGCCTGGGCACGGGTCTTCGTCAGCCGGACCGACCAGATCCACACGTCGACCCGGACGCTTCCTTCCGCCTGCGGCGCGTCACCGGAAACCATGCCTCCGACTCTAATGCGGACCGGGCGGCAGGCGAGAGCCGATAAGACCCCCGTCCGCCGCCCGGTCTCCTACGTCCTGCCGGACCTCACACGCCGATGTCGCGCCCGTCCTTGCGCCAGACGGCGACGACCGAGGGGCGGACGATCTTGCCCGGCCCGTCGGGCCAGACGCTCGCCGGCTTCTCCACGGAGGCCCCGTCGATCTCGCCCGGGTGCTGGACCGCGACCAGGACCCGGCGGTCCTGGATGACCGGGCCGCAGGTCTCGGCCCCGGTCGGGACGGTGAGGAACTGCTTCAGCTCACCGCGCCGGTCACCGTGGGTCGCCACGCCGAACAGCCCGTCGTGCGAGCCGAGCGCGTTGCCGTCCGTGGAGATCCACAGGTTGCCGTGGGCGTCGAACGCCACGTTGTCCGGGCAGGAGATGGGGCTGACGCTCGACTTGGGGAAGCCGGCGAAGTACGTCGACGGGTCGTCCGGGTCGCCCGCCACGAGGAACAGCCGCCAGGCGAAGCCGTCGCTCGTCGGGTCGTCCCAGTTCTCCGCGAGCTCCAGGATCTGCCCGTGCTTGTTGACGTTGCGCGGGTTCGCCTCGTCCGCGCCGGGCTTGCCCTCCTTGCCCCGGTCCGAGTTGTTGGTGAGCGCCACGTAGACCCGGCCGGTGCGCGGCGAGGGCTCGACGTCCTCGGGGCGGTCCATCTTGGTCGCGCCGACCTTGTCACCGGCGAGGCGCGTGTAGACGTACACCTCCTCGGCGGTCATGCCGGGAACGTGCGAGGTGGTGCCGGTGGCCAGCGGGATCCAGACGCCGCTGCCGTCGAACTCGCCGTCGTTGGGGAGCTTTCCGGTGCCGTCGATCTCGTTGACCGGTGAGTCGCCGGTGAGCTTGGCGACGTACAGTGTGCCCTCGTCCAGCAGCGTCAGGTTGTGCTCGCGGGCGGCCCGCGAGTTCCCCTTCTTCATGCGCTTGCTGGAGACGAACTTGTAGAGGTAGTCGAACTTCTCGTCGTCGCCCATGTAGACGACCGGGCGGCCGTCGGAGGTGAGCCGGGGCTGCGCGGCCTCGTGCTTGAACCGGCCCAGCGCGGTCCGCTTGCGCGGGGTGGAGTCCGGGTCGTACGGGTCGAGTTCGACGACCCAGCCGAAGCGGTTGGCCTCGTTGGGCTCCTTCGCCAGGTCGAACCGCCGGTCGAACCGCTCCCACTTGCGCTCGGAGGCACTCGTGCCGATCCCGTACCGCTTGTGCATGGCGGTCGTGCCGTTGGCGAAGTACTGGTTGAAGTTCTCCTCGCCGTGCAGCGTGGTGCCCCACGGAGTGGTGCCGCCCGCGCAGTTGTTGAGGGTGCCGAGCACCTTGCGGCCGGTGCGGTCGGCGGACGTGCGCAGCAGGGTGCTCCCGGCGGCCGGACCCGTCATACGGAACTCGCTGGTTGCGGTCAGCCGGCGGTTGAGCGGGTGCCGGTTGACCGGGCCCAGCTTGCCGGTGCGGTGCTCCTCCTGGACGACGACCACGGAGAGTCCGTGCGCCGCCCAGGCGATCTCCACCTGCTCGCGGGTCGGGTTGGCCGGATCGTAACCGCGGAACATGAGGATCTCGTCCGTGTACTCATGGTTCGCGACCATGACCTGACGGCCGCGCTCGCCGCGCAGCGGGAGCAGGGAGAGGAAGTCGTTGTTGTAACCGAACTGGCCCGCCTGCGCCTTCGCCGTCTGCTTGTCCGGATCGAAGGCGGGAG
Source organism: Streptomyces globisporus C-1027 (assembly GCF_000261345.2). NCBI lineage: Bacteria > Bacillati > Actinomycetota > Actinomycetes > Kitasatosporales > Streptomycetaceae > Streptomyces > Streptomyces globisporus. The sequence continues at coordinate 3,869,753 of NZ_CP013738.1, forward strand.
CGCCGCGCAGGATCGGCTCGCCCCAGCGGATCACCACGTTCTGGGCGTACCCGTCGGGGACCGTGACCTTGTCGTCCTTGTTGGGCGCGACCGGCGAGAACCGCAGGCCACGCGCGCCGGACGCCCCCGGTTTCTGGGGACGGCCCGGTTTGTTGCCGTGCCCGGCGAGCGCGGCGGCCTCGGCCTGTGGGGCGCTCGGGCCGGTCAGCGCGGCGGTCCCGGCGGCGGTGGCGACGGTGACCACGGCGGCGGCGCGCATCATCGAGCGGCGCGACACGGCACCGGCGATGATGTCGCCGGCGTACTCGTTGTCGCTGTTGTTGGGCGTCTCCTTGAAGCAGGCGTCCCCACAGCGGAAGCGGCAGGTCAGCGCGGAACGCCCACCGGGATGCGAGCTGATGAACGGCAGCAGATTGCGCACGTGGATTCCCTCCGTCTGGTGTCGTGCGTGACGGTAGGTGCGCCTCCACCCGGTCCGAGGGACTCCCGGTGAACGGCGGGTGAAGTCCGGGCCACCGCTGTTCCTTTGAGGGCCGGTGGTGGACACCGCGGCGGACTCGGTCCGGGAACGGTTTCGGCTCGGTCGGCGCAGGGGTGGGCCGCACCGGCGAACGGCCGGATCCGGCCGCTAACCTTACGTATCCGTCCTGGCCAGGGATGAAGTCGCCCCAGGTCGGACATTCCCCGCACCCAACTCATGCGAAAGGCCTCGCCCATGGGCATTCGGAGCTTGCTGCGTAAGGTGTTCGGCCGCACGGAGCAGGACGAGCCGACCACGGCCACCGTCCCGCCCCAGGCCGAGCGCACTCAGCCCAAGGAGACGGAGCCGGAGACCACTTCGGCGGCCGAGCCGGCGGCGGAGCCGAAGGCGTCGATCCCGGCCCCCGCCTCGCCCTCGTCCCCCGTCGCCGGGTCCACGGACCGTGCCGGCTCGCCGGCCTCCGACCTGGTGGCGGAGGCCTTCGACAAGGCGGCCGCCTCGCCGGCGTCCCCGACCGTCCCCGCGCAGGGGTCGGCTCCCGAGGACGTCCTCGACGGCGCTCCGGCAGACGCCCCGAAGGACTCCCCGAAGGCGGAGAAGCCCGAGGAGCCGGTGGCCGCCGAGCAGGCAGGCGAACCGGTGGCCGCCGAGGAGCCCGTCAAGGCCGAGGCTCCCGTGTCGACGCCGGAGCCGATCACGATCGACCTCGACTTCGACTTCGAAGAGGCCGCGAAGGCCGCACCGGCTCAGGAGTCCACGCCCGATCCGGCAGAGGCGGAGGCGGAAGCACCGGCAGAGGCCCCGGAGAGCACCCCCGAGGCGCCCCGGGCCGCCGCCGAGGCCCCGAAGGCCACCGAGGCGCCCGGGACCTCCCGGGCCTCCGAGACGCCTGAGGCGCCCGAGGCCGCAGCGGCACCGGAGCCCGCGGAGACCCCGGTCGCCGTAGGGGCCCCGGCCGTCGTAGAAACCCCGGAGCCCGCGGAGACCCCGGCGGTCGTGGAAGCCCCGGCGGTCGTGGAGACCCCTGCCGTCGTAGAGACCCCTGCCGTCGCGGAGACCCCGGCGGCCGCGGAGACACCGGTGGTCCCCGCCGCACCCGAGCCGACGGCACCCGCCGCGGCGGAGGAGCCGGCCCCGGCCGTGTCGGAGCCCGCCGCGTCCGAGCCCGCCCCCGGCAAGCCCGCCACCACGCTCGCGCGGGTCAAGTCGCGTGCTCCGCAGCTCGCAGCCCCGTACAAGGCGGCGCAGGCGGCGCTCAAGGCGCACGGGCTGACCGGGCTCCGCGCCCGCGTCTACCTGGTGCTCGACCGCTCCGGCTCGATGCGGCCGTTCTACAAGGACGGCAGCGCCCAGCACCTGGGCAACCGGACGCTCGCGCTCGCCGCGCACCTCGACGAGGACGCCACCGTGCAGGTCGTCTTCTTCTCGACGGACATCGACGGCACCGGCTCCCTGGGGCTCTCCGGCCACGAGGGCCGCGTCGACGAGCTGCACGCGGGCCTCGGCCGACTGGGCCGGACGCACTACCACCGCGCGATCGAGGAGGTCGTCGCGGACTACGAGAAGGCGGAGGCCACCGGTCCGGCTCTCGTGATCTTCCAGACGGACGGTCCGCCGGACGCCAAGCAGGCCGCCCGGCAGGCCCTCATGGAGGCGGCGCGGCTGCCGCTGTACTTCCAGTTCGTCGCCTTCGGCGAGCAGGACGCGAAGGGCTTCGACTTCCTGCGGAAGCTCGGCGCGCCGAACGCCGGGTTCTTCCACGCCGGACCGGCCCCCCGCGAGATCGCGGACGCCGAGCTCTACCGGGAGATCCTCGCCGGGCTGCCGGACTGGACCGCCGCGCGCGAGACCGGCTCCGGGGCCTGATCGACCGGCAGTCGTACGGTCACGGCGAGACCGCCGCCCTCCGGGCCCGGTACCGCCGTGACCGTACCGCCGTGGGCCACCGCGATCGACCGGACGATCGACAGACCGAGGCCCGACCCCGGGCCCATCCGGTCCCGGCCCTCGCCCCGCCGGAACGGCTCGAAGAACCCCGCGACATCGGCCTCGGAGACCACCGGCCCGGTGTTGCGCACCAGCAGGGCCCCCTCCTGGCTCAGCGCGACCTCCACCGAGCCGCCCGGCACGTTGTACGTGACCGCGTTGGCCAGCAGGTTCGCCACCAGCTGGGCGAGCAGCAGCCGGTTGCCGCGCACGGAACAGGCGGCCACCGCGACGTTCACCGCCGGGCCTGCACCGCCCGCGCTCCGGCCCTCCGGGCCGCCACCTCCCGGACCCGGACCGTCCGGGCCGTCGCCGCCCCCGCCCCGTACCGCCGGATACCGGGCCGTCTCCTCCCTGACCACGTGGTCGAGGCGGACCACCTCACGCTCGTCCGTGGCCAGGCCCCGTTCGCTGCGGGCCAGCACAAGGAGCCCCTCGATGAGGCGCTCGCTGCGCCGGTTGGTGTCCAGCAGGGTCTGCCGGGTGCGGACGAGGTCCTCGGGGGACGGGTCGTCCAGGCCGATCTGGATCGCGGCACGCTGGGTGGCCAGCGGGGTCCGCAGCTCGTGCGAGGCGTTCGCGATGAATCTCCGCTGGCTGTCGAACGCCTTCTCCAGACGGCCCAGCAGCGCGTCCAGCGTCTCGCCCAGTTCCTTCAGCTCGTCGTCCGGGCCACTCGACGCGATCCGCTCGTGCAGGGTCTTCTCGGAGAGCCGGCGGGCCTTCGCGGTCATCGCGTGGACAGGCCGCAGGACCCGGCCCGCTATCCACCAGCCGACCCCGACCGCGCCCGCCGTCATCACGAGCAGCGCGGCGAACGACCAGTTCAGGAGCTGCTTGCCCGCCGCGTCGCTGACATGATCGGTGAGTTCGTAGGCGGTGGGCGATCCGGTGGAGCTGCGGGCGATGAAGGGGCCTTTCACGGCGTATCCGGGCGGGACGACGACCACAGCCGTGGAGGCGATGGCCCGCGCCTCGGTCTCCGTACCGGCGCGGGATGCCAGGTTGACGGTGGCCAGCAGAGCGGTGCCGAGCACCAGGAAGACACCGCCGTACACGAGGGCGATGCGGGTGCGGATCGTCGAGTGCGGCAGCTTCGAGGCGTCCGCCAGCCGCCGCAGCGGGGACGGCCGCTTCACAGGGCGTACCCGACGCCCTGCACGGTGCGGATCAGCGCGGGCTCGCCGAGCTTGGCGCGGAGCTTGCTCATGCAGACGCGCACGGCACCGGTGAACGGGTCGGCGTTGGCGTCCCAGGCCCGCTCCAGCAGCTCCTCCGCGCTGACCGTACCGCCGTCGGCCTCCAGGAGCAGTTGCAGCACGGTGAACTCCTTCGGGGAGAGGTCCAGGTCCCGGCCGTCGCGGAGCGCCGAGCGCCGTACGGTGTCGAGCCGGATGCCATGCCGCTCCAGCTGGGGCGGTACGGGCCGGGCGCTGCGCCGCCGCAGGGCGCGTACCCGGGAGACCAGCTCGGGGAACTCGAACGGCTTGGCCACGTAGTCGTCGGCCCCCAGATCGAGCCCGGCGACCCGGTCCTCCATGGCTCCGGAGGCGGTGAGCATCAGGATCCGGGTGCGGGAGCCGGAGGCGACGAGCCGTCGGGCCACGTCGTCGCCGTGGACCCGGGGGAGGTCGCGGTCGAGGACGACGACGTCGTAGTCGTGAAGGCCCAGATAGGCGAGGGCCGCGTCCCCGCTGTACACGGTGTCGACGGCGAATCCGGCCCGGCGCAGTCCGGTGGCGACCAGCTCCGCGAGGATCTCCTCGTCCTCGGCGACCAGTACCCGCATCGTGATGTCCCCTGCCTCGTGCACGCTTGTCCGCTCCCTCCCAGGATGCGACTTTCCTACGGGAACCATTACGTGAGGGGATGTTTCGCAAAGCTCTCCACCGGAGGGCCTTCCTCCGTCCGCGCACCGGGCGCCGTTTATCGATGTGAGTGGATCTTGATCGGGCCGTTAGGATTTCGACCATGGCGGCCACTGGATCCGAGAAGCAGGGGGCGACGGCGTACTACGTCTCGACCCCCATCTACTACGTCAACGACGCTCCTCACCTGGGCCACGCCTACACGACCGTCGCAGGCGACGTGCTCACGCGCTGGCACCGCCAGCGCGGCGAGAAGGTGTGGTACCTCACCGGCACGGACGAGCACGGTCAGAAGATCATGCGCACGGCCGAGGCGAACAACGTGACTCCGCAGGCCTGGGCGGACAAGCTCGTCGAGGAGGCGTGGAAGCCCCTCTGGGAGCACCTCAACATCGGACACGACGACTTCATCCGGACGACGGAGAAGCGGCACACCGACCGGGTGCAGGAGTTCGTGCAGGACCTGTACGACAAGGGCGAGATCTACAAGGGCGGGTACGAGGGCCCGTACTGCGTGGGCTGCGAGGAGTACAAGCTCCCCGGCGATCTGATCGACGGCGAGGGCGAGTTCGCCGGGCAGAAGCTCTGCCCGATCCACAAGAAGCCGGTGGAGCTCCTCAAGGAGGAGAACTACTTCTTCAAGCTCAGCGAGTACGGCCCGAAGCTGCTGGAGTTCTACGCGGAGAACCCGGACTTCATCCAGCCCGAGTCGGCGCGCAACGAGGTCGTGAACTTCGTCGAGCAGGGTCTGCAGGACCTGTCGATCTCGCGCTCGACGTTCGACTGGGGCGTCCCGGTGCCGTGGGACGACAAGCACGTCATCTACGTGTGGGTCGACGCGCTGCTCAACTACGCGACGGCGGTCGGCTACGGCGCCAACCAGGAGAAGTTCGACGGTACGTTCCCGGCGAACGTGCACCTGATCGGCAAGGACATCCTCCGCTTCCACTCGGTGATCTGGCCCGCGATGCTGATGGCGCAGGGTCTGCCGCTGCCCGGCAAGGTCGTCGCCAACGGCTGGCTGATGGTCGGCGGCGAGAAGATGTCCAAGTCGAACCTGACCGGCATCAAGCCGCAGGACCTGACCTCGCACTTCGGCGTGGACGCGTACCGCTGGTACTTCCTGCGGGCCATCTCCTACGGCAGCGACGGGTCGTTCTCCTGGGAGGACTTCTCCGCCCGCTACACCTCCGAGCTGGCCAACGACTACGGCAACCTCGCCTCGCGCGTGGCGGCGATGGTCGGCAAGTACTTCGGCGGGGCGCTGCCGGAGGACACGGCCGCCGGTGACGCCGAGCAGGCCGTGCGGGACGGCCTGGCGAAGGCCGTGGCGACGGCCGACCGGAAGATCGGCGAGGAGCTGGACTTCCAGGGCGGCATCCTGGCGATCTTCGACTTCGTGAAGCAGGTCAACGGCTACATCACGGAGCAGGAGCCGTGGAAGGTGGCCAAGGACACCACCCCGGAGGGCCAGGCGCGTCTGGCGACCATCCTCTACACGGCCGCCGAGTCGCTGCGCGGGGTCGCGGTGCTGCTCAACTCCGTGATGCCGGAGACCTCGCAGAAGCTCTGGGAGTCCCTGGGCGCCGAGGAGTCCCTGGGCGCCCTGGCCGACCAGAAGGTCCAGGACGCGGGCGTCTGGGGCACCCTGCCCGCGGGTGCGACGGTGACGAAGGGCGCGGTGCTGTTCCCGCGCCTGGAGGAGAAGCCGGCGTAACGCCTCCGTACGCACGCAGGGAGCCCGGGACCGTCGACAGCGGTCCCGGGCTCCTCGCGTTGCTCCCCCTGCCCACCGGCTTCCCTCACCGCCTCAGCGTCTCCGCGTCAGCCATCACGATCACCGGGTTCATCTCCGGGTCCAGGGTGCGCAGGAGTTCCTCCATGCGCTCCTCGGGGACGGAGACGCAGCCCTGGGTCGGGCCGTCGTGGTCGACGTGGATCCAGATGCCGCCGCCGCGTTCGAGGCCGAGCGGGCGGGTGCGGTTGAGGGGGCTGACGCCCTCGGTGCGGTTGTAGTTGATCGCGACGACGTAGTCGAAGGAGCCCTCCAGCGGCTCACCGAAGAAGCCCTCGCCGTCCACCGCGAACCGGGGGTGCTCGTCGTACGGCAGCAGGGCCCCGGGGTCGGGGAGCCGGCCGCCCGCGTCGGTGAGGGTGTAGACGCCCTTGGGTGATCTCCGGTCGCCCGCCACGTGGTAGTCCGTCCAGCCCTCCATGCCGTTGTGCGCCGGCCAGGGCCCCGCGACCCGCTCCCAGCCCTGTGCCGGGTCCGCGCGGCTGTACAGGACCGCGCTGGAGCGGTAGGAGTCGGCCTCCTCGCCGGTGACCACGAATGCCTGCCGGGCCTCGGCGGGGATCTGGGCCAGGGTCTCCGGTCCCAGGTCCGGGATCTCGGCGGGGCTCGGGGCGGGCACCGGGCCGGCGGAGGACCGGAGCGCGGACGCGGCGTCGGACTGCGGGCCCGCGGCGCCCTGCCCCGGAACGCCGACCGGGGCCTTCTCCGGAGCGGCGCCGGAGGAGCAGCCGCCGAGCAGCAGGGCCAGGGCGAGGAGCGGTGCGGCGAGCAGGGCGGGTGGGCGGCGGGGGAGGGACACGGCGGTGGGCTCCTCGGATGGCGGCGGGCGGCGCGACGCGGCGGGACGGGCTGCGAGAGGGGTGTCTCGGTGCCAGTCTTTGCCGGGCCCGCCCCGGCCGAACCCGAACCGGGGCCATCCGGCTGTACCACGTCGCCCGGCCGTCACCGGCGCTCGCGGGTATGCAACGAAACAGCCCCCGATCGGGTGATCGGGGGCTGTTTCACGTGAAACATCCGCAGGGCGGGACCGTGCGGACTACTGGTCGGCGGGCTTCTCCGACGCGCCCTTCGCGGCGACCGGCTTGCGCAGCTGGATGTTCAGCTCGCGCAGGCGGGTCTCGTCCAGCTCGGTCGGGGCGCCCATCATCAGGTCCTGGGCGTTGCCGTTGAGCGGGAAGGCGATCGTCTCGCGGATGTTCGGCTCGTCCGCGAGCAGCATGACGATGCGGTCGACGCCGGGGGCGATGCCACCGTGCGGCGGGGCGCCGAGGCGGAACGCGCGGAGCATGCCCGCGAACTCGTGCTCGACGGTCTCGCGGTCGTAGCCGGCGATCTCGAAGGCCTTGAGCATCAGCTCGGGCTCGTGGTTACGGATGGCGCCCGAGGACAGCTCGATGCCGTTGCAGACGATGTCGTACTGCCAGGCGAGGATGTCCAGCGGGTCCTTCTCCTCCAGGTCGGCGAGGCCGCCCTGAGGCATCGAGAAGGGGTTGTGCGAGAAGTCGATCTTTCCGGTTTCCTCGTCCCGCTCGTACATCGGGAAGTCGACGATCCAGCAGAAGCGGAAGACGCCCTCCTCGAAGTGGCCGGCGCGCCTGGCGGCCTCGACCCGGACCGCCGACATGATCTTGGAGACCTCGTCGAACTCGCCCGCGCCGAAGAAGACGGCGTGGCCGGGGACCAGCGAGAGGCGCTCGGTGAGCGTCTTGACGTCGGTCTCGGTGAGGAACTTGGCGATCGGTCCGGCCAGCGTGCCGTCCTCGCCCACGCGCACCCAGGCCAGGCCCTTGGCGCCGTGCTCGACGGCGTACTCACCGAGGCCGTCGAAGAACTTCCGGGACTGGCCCGCGGTGTCCGGGACCGGCAGCGCGCGGACGTGCTTGCCGGCGAACGCCTTGAAGCCGGAGTCGGCGAAGACGTCGGAGATGTCGACGAGCTCCAGCTTGGCGCGCAGGTCCGGCTTGTCGTTGCCGTACTTCAGCATCGACTCGCGGAACGGGATGCGCGGGAACGGCGAGGTGACCTCGCGGCCGTTGCCGAACTCGGTGAAGAGCTCGGTCATCAGCTTCTCAATCGGCTGGAAGACGTCCTCCTGCTCGACGAAGGACATCTCGACGTCGAGCTGGTAGAACTCGCCCGGCGAGCGGTCCGCGCGAGCGTCCTCGTCGCGGAAGCAGGGCGCGATCTGGAAGTAGCGGTCGAAGCCCGAGATCATCAGCAGCTGCTTGAACTGCTGCGGGGCCTGCGGCAGCGCGTAGAACTTGCCGGGGTTCAGCCGGGACGGGACGACGAAGTCACGGGCGCCCTCGGGGGAGGTCGCGGTGAGGATCGGGGTCGCCATCTCGTTGAAGCCGAGAGCCACCATCTTGGAGCGGATGGCGGCGATCACGGCCGAGCGCAGCATGATGTTGCGGTGCATGCGCTCGCGCCGCAGGTCGAGGAAGCGGTACTCCAGGCGGCGCTCCTCGTTGACGCCGTCCTCGGTGTTGATCGTGAAGGGCAGCGGGGCGGCCTCGCCGAGCACCTCGACCTCCGAGACCTCGATCTCGATCTCGCCGGTCGGCAGCTCCGGGTTGACGTTGTCCGCGCCGCGCGCGGAGACCTTGCCGTCGATCCGGACGACGGTCTCCTTGGTGAGCTTCGCCAGGGCCTCGTTGCCGGGGGTGCCGGGGCGGGCGACGAGCTGCACCAGACCGTAGTGGTCGCGCAGATCGATGAAGAGGATGCCGCCCAGGTCTCGGCGATTGTGCAGCCAGCCGCTCAGCCGGACGTCGGTGCCGACGTCAGAGGCGCGGAGCTCGCCGCAGGTGTGGGACCTGTACCGATGCATCGTCGTTCATCCAGTCTTCGCGGTTAGGTGGGGATTGAGCCTCCCCAGGCTACCGCCCGGGGCCGGGGGGCTTCATTTCCCTTTGTCCCGCCGCACCCGCCGCCCCCTGGGCAGGTGGCCGCCTCTCGGTGGCGTCCACCGAGCAGATCTTCCTAAAGTGGGGCAATGCGCACCGAGGAAGTCCTGGCCGCGATCGCGACGGGCCTGTGGCGCTGGGACAACGCAGCCGGCACGGTCACGCTCGACGCGGAGGCGGCCCGGCTCCTCGGCCTGCCTCCCGAGCCCGGCAGCTACCGGGAGGCGGCGGTGCGCTCCCGTTTCCACCCGGTCGACTGGAACGAGATCTACGGGGTGGTCAACCTCGCGGTCGCCGAGGGCAGCCTGGCCGAGGCGCGGCTGCGGATCGTGGACGAGCGCGGGCAGGTCCTGCGTACCGTGCGCAGCCGCTCCAAGCCGGTCTTCCGGACGGACGAGGACGCCGACAGCGAGGCCTATGTCCTCTACGGCACGCTCCAGGAGGTCGCCGAGCCGCAGCCCGGTGCCACCGACGCCGCCCACACGCCGATCACCGGGGACTGGCGGCGGTCCCGGGAGGCGTTCCTGCTGGACGCCGGGCGGGCGCTGGCCGAGGCCCGGTCCACCGCGGAGGTGCTGCGGGTCGCCGGGTCCCTGTCCATGCCGGGGTTCTCCCCGGACGGGCTCGCGGTCTTCGGCTCCGCCGGGGAACGGCTGACGATCATCGGGCACCACGGGCACAACATCGGGGACGAGGAACCCTTCACCGACATGCCTCTGGACACCGACTACCCGGCCGCCGAGGTCGTCCGCACCGGCCGCGCGATCTATCTCCCCTCCCCCGAGGAGTACCGCCGCCGCTATCCGGCCACCTGGCCGCTCGCCCGGCGCTTCGGGCGGCAGTCCTGGGCCTTCCTGCCCCTGGTGTCGTCCGGGCGCACGATGGGCGCCTGGATGGCCGGGTTCCAGCACCCGGTGGGGTTCTCCCCGGACGAGCGCGCGGTGCTCTCGACGGTCGCCCGGATGCTCGCCCAGGCCCTGGCCCGCGCCGGGGTCGCCGAGACGGAGCGCGAGCTGTCGCTGGGGCTCCAGCGCTCGATGATGCCGACCCTGGGTCCGGAGATCCCCAAGATGACGGTGGCCGCGCGGTACGTGCCGACCGGCGGCGGGCTCCAGGTGGGCGGCGACTGGTACGACATGATCCCGCTGCCCAACGGCCGGATCGCCCTGGTCATCGGCGACGTCCAGGGCCATGACGTACGGGCCGCCGGACTGATGGGCCAGCTCCGCATCGCCCTGCGCGCCTACGCGTCCGAGGGGCACCGCCCGGACGCCGTGCTCGCCCGGGCCTCGCGCTTCCTGTCCGGGCTCACCGACGCGTACGAGAGCGTCGAGGGCGACGAGGAACCCCCGGCTCCGCGCTTCGCGACCTGCCTGTACGCCGAGGTCGACCCGGAGGCCGGGACTCTGGACATCGCCCGCGCGGGCCACCCCGACCCGGTGGTGATCAGCGCCGACGGGACCGCGGTGATCCGGCAGACGGCCGGGGGGCTGCCGCTCGGGATCGAGACGGACTCCGACTACCCCACCACCCGGGTGGTCCTGGAACCCGGCGAAACGATCATGCTCTGCACGGACGGCCTCATCGAGACCGGCGGGCACGACATGGCGACCGGCTGGACCCGGCTGCGCCCGGTCCTGGAGAAGCCGGTGGAGGACCTGGAACAGCTCGCCGACGCCTTGGTCCAGGCCGTGCACGGGCCGACCTCGCACTACACGACGGGGCCGCTCGCGGACCGGCGGGAGGACGACATCGCGGTCCTGGTGCTGCGGCGCGAGAGTGCCCCGGCCCCGGAGACGGCGGCGCGCCGCAGCGTCCTGACCATCGCGCAGGCCGAGCCGGAGCGGATCTCGGTGGGGCGGCAGCTGGTGCGGGAGCTGCTGCACGACTGGAGCGATCCCGAGCAGGTCGACTCGGCGGTCCTGATGGTCTCCGAGATGGCGACCAACGTGCTCGTCCACACGGACGGGGACGCGCTGATGGTGGCGGAGGTCTCCGGCGAGCAGGGGGAGCGGCGGCTGCGGGTCGAGGTCGCCGACGCCAGCGACGAGCTGCCGCACAAGCGGCGGCCGGGCGAGATGGCGTCCAGCGGGCGGGGCCTGGTGCTGATGGAGATGCTGGCGGATGCGTGGGGGGTGGATCCGCGGGGGGAGGGGAAGTCGATCTGGTTCGAGCTGTACGAGTCGGATGAGCCGGGGGTTTTCTGAGCGGGTGAGGGACCCCGGGCCGTGGCTCTCCGGGAGCTCGGGCTCGTTTCCGTGACGGTTCCGTCCTCAAGCGCCGGACGGGCTGGTTCTGCCGGGCCCGGCCCACAGCAAGCGCGGGCCCACCAGCGCGAGGGCTCCGTCCTCAAGCGCCGGACGGGCTGGGAGGTGCGCCGGACGGGCTGGGGTGGGCGCCGCCCGACGGGCCGGGGTCGGTATCCGGCGGGGCGGGGTCCTCGGGGCCGCCGTGCCTCCCGCGCAGTTCGCCCAGGACGCCGAAAGCCGCCGCGCAGAGCGGGACCGCCAGCAGCATGCCCATCAGCCCGGCCACGCTCGCTCCCGCCGTCAGGGCGATCATGATCATCGCGGGGTGCATCTGGACCGTACGGCTCTGGATCATCGGCTGGAGCACATGGCCCTCCAGCACCTGGACCGCGAGGACCACCCCCAGCGCCCACAGGGCGATCACGAACCCCCGGTCGGCCAGCGCGACCAACACCGCCACCGCGCCGGAGAGGAACGCCCCCAGGTACGGGATGTACGCCCCGACGAAGACCAGCGCGCCGAGCCCCACCGCCCCCGGCACGTCCAGGATCAGCAGGCCCACCGTGATGCACACGGCATCGATCAGGGCGATGAACGTGGTGCCGCGCATGAAGCCCTCGACGGCCTCGAACGCCCGCCGCCCCATGGCCTCCACCAGGTCCCCCGTGCCGCGCGGGGCCACCGTGTGGGCCAGGTTCACCGCCCGGTCCGAATCGCGCAGGAAGAAGAACGTCAGCAGCAGGGCCAGCACACTGGTCGCCACCAGCGAACCGATCAGGCTGATGCCGCTGAGCAGCCCGCCCGCCGCGCTCGCCCCGAACTTCTCGACCAGGCCCTTCGCGTTGTCGGCCAGATCGTCGACGTCCGTGGCCCCGGCGATCTCCAGGTGGTCGACGACCCACTGGCCCGCGTCCTTCAGCGAGGCGACGATCTGGTCACCGGAGTCGACGAGGGCGGTGACGACGATGTACCCGGCGCCGCCGACCACCGCGACGAGGGCGGCACAGGTCAGCCCCGCGGCCAGCGAACGGTTGAGGCGGCGCGCGACGAGCCAGCGGTGGACGGGGCCGAGCAGGGCGGTGCCGAGCAGGGCCAGCAGCACCGGGGTGACCGCGGTCTTGAGGGCGACGACCAGCCAGATCGCGACGGCGGCGACGCCCGCCACGAGCAGGACCACACCGCACCAGGCGGCGGCGCGGCGGGCGCTGTCGGGCAGGAGGGGCTTGGATGCGGGCACCCTCCCAGCCGATCACGGGGGGCGTCGGCGGGCCCGCCGACGCCCCCCGTACGGGTGACGATGCGTCACATGCCGTGGACCGCGGGGACCGTGCCCAGCCGGCCGGCCTGGAAGTCCTCGAAGGCCTGCTTCAGTTCGGCCTGACTGTTCATCACGAACGGACCGTAGTGGGCCATCGGCTCCCGGATCGGGCGGCCGCCGAGGAGGACGACCTCCAGGTCCGGGGTGTGGCCGTCCTGCCGCTCGTCCGCGCGGACGGTCAGCGAACCGCCGGCCCCGAACACCGCGGTCTGGCCCATCGCGATCGGACGGCGCTCCGCGCCGACCGTGCCGCGCCCGGCCAGGACGTACGCGAGGCCGTTGAAGTCCTCGCGCCACGGCAGGGTCACCTCGGCGCCGGGCCGGACGGTGGCGTGGATCATCGTGATCGGGGTGTGGGTGATGCCCGGGCCCTGGTGGCCGTCGAGTTCACCGGCGATGACGCGGAGCAGCGCGCCGCCGTCCGGGGAGGCGAGGAGCTGGACCTCGCCGCCGCGGATGTCCTGGTAGCGCGGGTTCATCATCTTGTCGGCCTTGGGCAGGTTCACCCAGAGCTGGAGGCCGTGGAAGAGGCCGCCGGACTGGACGAGCGACTCCGGCGGGGCCTCGATGTGCAGCAGGCCCGAGCCGGCGGTCATCCACTGGGTGTCGCCGTTCTCGATGGTGCCGCCGCCACCGTTGGAGTCCTGGTGGATGAAGGTCCCGTCGATCAGGTACGTGACGGTCTCGAAGCCACGGTGCGGGTGCCAGGGGGTGCCCTTCGGCTCCCCGGCGGCGTACTCGACCTCACCCATCTGGTCCATCATGATGAACGGGTCGAGGTGCCGGTAGTTGATCCCCGCGAACGCGCGGCGGACGGGGAAACCCTCGCCCTCGAAACCGCTGGGCGCGGTCGTGACGGCGAGCACGGGACGGGCCACGGCGTCACCCGAAGCCGCCACCTTGGGCAGGGTCAGCGGGTTGTCGACAGTCACTGCGGGCATGGGAGCCACCTCCGGGCGAGTGTTCTGGAATCAATTTAGTTGAATGGTGAACATCTTGCAAGGCGTCGCGCATTCCCGGAGGGCGGCCCCGACAGGGCGAGGGCCCGCGCCGTCTCGGCGCGGGCCCTCGCCCGACAGAAGAAATCCCAGGTCAGCGACCCACGGACACCCCGAATCCCTAGCCGTACATACGGCGCATCGCGAAGTCGACCATCTGCTCGACGGCCTTGGCGTCGAAGACCATCCGGTGGTCGCCCTCCATGTCCAGGACGAAGCCGTACCCCGTCGGCAGCAGGTCGATCACCTCGGCCCCGGTGATCACGAAGTACTTCGACTCCTTGCCCGCGTACCGCCGCAGTTCCTTGAGCGTGGTGAACATCGGGATCACCGGCTGCTGCGTGTTGTGCAGCGCCAGGAAGCCGGGGTTGTCGCCGCGCGGGCAGTAGACCTTCGTCGTCGCGAAGATCTGCTGGAAGTCCTCGGCGGAGAGGGAGCCGGTGGTGAAGGCCCGGACCGCGTCGGCCAGGGAGGGCGGCGACGGTTCGGGATACAGCGGCTGCTCCCCGTAGCCGCCGCCCATCTGACCCATCTGACCCATCTGGCCCATCTGGCCCATCTGGCCCATCTGGCCCATCTGACCCATCTGACCCATCTGCTGCTGAGCACCAGGGTTCTGGTCGTAGCCGTACATGCTGCAAAGAGTAATCGGACACATCTACGGCTTGAGGGGTTGCGCCTTATTACTGACGGGTAGCATCATCGGAGAGGTCAGCTGATAGACCTACGCCTGCCTGTCGCCCGACCCGCATCACTCCCCGGGGCGCTGTGGCGCCACTGCTATTGATTACGGAGCCTTCCCATGGGGCACTACAAGTCGAATCTCCGCGACATCGAGTTCAACCTCTTCGAGGTCCTCGGGCGCGACAAGGTGTACGGCGCCGGTCCGTTCGGTGAGATGGACGTCGACACCGCGAAGAGCATCCTGGACGAGGTCGCCCGCCTCGCGGAGAACGAGCTCGCCGACTCCTTCGCCGACGCCGACCGCAACCCGCCGGTCTTCGACCCGGAGACCAAGACCGCCCCGGTCCCGGCGAGCTTCAAGAAGTCGTACCAGGCCTTCATGGACTCCGAGTACTGGCGTCTGGGCCTGCCCGAGGAGATCGGCGGCACCACCTCCCCCCGCTCCCTGATCTGGGGCTACGCGGAGCTGCTGCTCGGCTCGAACCCGGCCGTGTGGATGTACTCCTCCGGCCCGGCCTTCGCCGGCATCCTCTTCGACGAGGGCAACGAGGAGCAGAAGAAGATCGCGGAGATCGCCGTCGAGAAGCAGTGGGGCTCGACGATGGTGCTGACCGAGCCGGACGCCGGCTCGGACGTCGGCGCAGGCCGGACGAAGGCCGTGCAGCAGGAGGACGGCTCCTGGCACATCGAGGGTGTGAAGCGCTTCATCACCTCGGGCGAGCACGACATGTCCGAGAACATCATCCACTACGTGCTGGCCCGCCCCGAGGGCGCCGGACCGGGCACCAAGGGCCTCTCGCTCTTCATGGTCCCGAAGTTCCACTTCGACTGGACGACCGGCGAGCTGGGCGAACGCAACGGCGTGTACGCGACGAACGTCGAGCACAAGATGGGCCTCAAGGCGTCCAACACCTGCGAGATGACGTTCGGCGACCAGCACCCCGCCAAGGGCTGGCTGATCGGTGACAAGCACGACGGCATCCGCCAGATGTTCCGCATCATCGAGTTCGCCCGCATGATGGTCGGCACGAAGGCCATCGCCACCCTCTCCACGGGCTACCTCAACGCCCTGGAGTACGCCAAGGAGCGCGTCCAGGGTCCGGACCTGGCGAACTTCATGGACAAGACGGCGCCCAAGGTCACCATCACTCACCACCCCGACGTGCGCCGCTCGCTCATGACGCAGAAGGCGTACGCCGAGGGCATGCGCTCCCTCGTGCTGTACACCGCCTCCGTCCAGGACGCGATCCAGGAGCAGGAGGCCGCGGGCGAGGACGCCAAGGCGCTGAACGGCCTCAACGACCTGCTGCTGCCGATCGTGAAGGGCTACGGCTCCGAGAAGTCCTACGAGCAGCTCGCGCAGTCGCTCCAGACCTTCGGCGGCTCCGGCTACCTCCAGGAGTACCCGGTCGAGCAGTACATCCGGGACGCCAAGATCGACACCCTCTACGAGGGCACCACCGCGATCCAGGGCCAGGACTTCTTCTTCCGGAAGATCGTCCGCGACCAGGGCGCCTCGCTCAACACGCTCTCCGAGGAGATCAAGAAGTTCCTCGCGGGCGCCCAGGGCAACGAGGAGCTGGCCCCCGCGCTGGACTCCCTCGCCAAGGCCGCCGTGGACCTGGAGGCGATCGTCGGCACGATGATCACCGACCTCACCGCGACCGGCGAGGACGTCAAGAACATCTACAAGGTCGGCCTCAACACGACCCGCCTGCTGATGGCCTCCGGCGATGTCGTCGTCGGCTACCTGCTGCTCAAGGGCGCGGCCGTGGCGGCCGAGAAGCTGCCGACCGCCTCCGCGAAGGACGTGCCCTTCTACCAGGGCAAGATCGCCGCCGCGAAGTTCTTCGCCGCGAACGTCCTGCCGGGCGTCTCGACCGAGCGCGCGCTCGCCGAGTCGATCGACAACTCGCTGATGGAGCTGGACGAGGCCGCCTTCTAGGACCTCGCAGCAACTCAGCACATCCGACAGCGCCGCCGCCCGACCGTCCGGGCTGCGGCGCTGTCGCACGACCGGGGGACCGGACAGCGGGGGCGCCGCCGATCTCGCGGTCACCGGATACCGGACCCCGGGTCCTCGTTACAGTGAAGAACATGAGTTCCCCTCTCCGGTTCGACCGTGCGCACACCGATGACCTGATGACCTTCCTGGCGGCCAGCCCGTCCCCCTACCACGCCGTGGCCAACGCCGCCGCCCGGCTGGCGGAGGCCGGCTTCCGGCAGGTCGAGGAGACCGCCGCCTGGGACGGCTCGGCGGGCGGGAAGTACGTGCTGCGCGGCGGGGCGATCGTCGCCTGGTACGTGCCGGAGGGCGCCGAGGCGCACACCCCGTTCCGGATCGCGGGGGCGCACACCGACTCCCCGAACCTCCGGGTGAAGCCGCTGCCCGACACCGGGGCGCACGGCTGGCGTCAGATCGCCGTCGAGGTCTACGGCGGCACCCTGCTCAACACCTGGCTCGACCGGGATCTGGGCCTGGCCGGGCGGATCTCGCTGCGCGACGGCACGCACCGGCTGGTCAACATCGACCGGGCGCTGCTGCGGGTGCCGCAGCTGGCCGTCCACCTGGACCGGTCGGCCAACACCGAGGGGCTCAAGCTCGACCGCCAGAAGCACATGCAGCCGATCTGGGGACTCGGCGATGTGGAGGAGGGCGACCTGATCCGCTTCGTCGCGGAGGAGGCGGGCGTCGACGCGGAGGACGTCACCGGCTGGGACCTGATGCCGCACGCCATCGAGCCGCCCTCATACCTGGGCCGGGACCGGGAGCTGGTGGCCGGGCCCCGGATGGACAACCTCCTCTCGGTGCACGCCGCGACCGCCGCCCTGGCCGCCGTCGCGGGACTCCCCGACGCCGACATCCCGTACATCCCGGTGTTCGCGGCCTTCGACCACGAGGAGAACGGTTCGCAGTCCGACACCGGCGCCGACGGGCCGCTGCTCGGCTCGGTGCTGGAGCGCTCGGTGTTCGCGCGCGGCGGCACGTACGAGGACCGCGCCCGCGCCTTCGCCGGGACCGTCTGCCTCTCCTCCGACACCGGCCACGCCGTGCACCCCAACTACGCGGAGCGGCACGACCCGACGCACCACCCGGTCGCCAACGGCGGGCCGATCCTCAAGGTCAACGTCAACATGCGGTACGCCACCGACGGCAGCGGCCGGGCGGTGTTCGCCGCGGCCTGCGAGAAGGCGGGCGTGCCGTGGCAGAGCTTCGTGTCCAACAACGCGATGCCCTGCGGCACGACCATCGGGCCGATCACCGCCGCCCGGCACGGCATCCAGACGGTGGACATCGGCGTGGCGATCCTCTCGATGCACAGCGCCCGTGAGCTGTGCGGTGCGGACGACCCGTATCTGCTGGCCAACGCGCTCACCGCGTTCCTGGCCGGCTGACCGGGAAACGCCCAACCGCCTCCGCGCACATGGTTGTTGCCGGGCCGGGTACGCGAGTCGTACACCGGCCCGGACTCACCGGGCGGTCGAGGAGGCGGGAATCATGGGACTCGGAGGATGCATTCTCCTGATCGGTGCGGGCGCGATCCTGGCGTTCGCCACCGACTGGCAGGCCGACGGCATCAACATCGACCTGGTCGGCTGGATCATGATGCTCGTCGGCCTCATCGGGGTCTTCGTCTACATGAGCATCGCGCGGCGCCGCCGGATGGTCGTGCCGCCGACCACCACGGTCGTCCAGGACGACCAGCAGCACTACCAGTAGAGGCTGACGCTCCGGGTCGCCCCGCGCGGGGGCGACCCGTCCGGCGCGTCAGCCCTGCTCGTCCATCCCGGCGAGCACCAGCGCCAGCCGTGCATCGCCCGCCGCGGTGACTCGGACCGGCACCCCCCAGTCCTGCTGGTGCACATGGCAGGCCGGGTACTCGTTGGCCGGGTCGTCGTCGCAGGACGCCGCCATCGCGGAGACGTGCAGCACGCCCTCGGTCACCCCGTCGGCGAGGGCCAGATCGCGCCCGAGGTCCGTCCCCGCGCCGGAGCCGTCCGCCAGCAGCTCGGGCGGGGTGGCGGAGACCAGGAGCCGGGTCGAGGGACCGTAGCGGGTGTCCAGCTTCTGCCCGGCGGGCGCCTGGAAGACCACGTCGAGGCGGAGGGTGCCCGGGGCGATCTCGGTGGCGGCCCGCTGGGTGCGGTGCGCCTGGTCGGCGACCTGGACCGCCTCCTCGGGCAGCCGGAGGCGGGTCAGCCGGTGGCGGGCCGACTCGACGACGACGAGATCGCTGTCGACCAGCACCGCGTCGCTGGGCTCGCGCACATCGGTGGCCAGCGTGGTGACCTCGCCGGACGCCGGGTCGTACCGGCGCAGGGCGTGGTTGTACGTGTCGCTGATCGCGACGGACCCGTCGGGCAGCGCGGTCACGCCGATCGGGTGCTGCAGGAGCGCCTGGTCGGCCGCCCCGTCCCGGTGGCCGAAGTCGAAGAGGCCGGTGCCGACGGCGGTGTGGACGTGCTCGTCGCGGTCGACCCAGCGCAGTGCGGAGGTCTCCGAGTCGGCGACCCAGAGCCGCTCCCCGTCGGCGGAGACGGCGAGCCCGGACGGCTGGGCGAACCAGGCCTCGGCGGCCGGCCCGTCGACCAGGCCCTCGTTGGTGGTCCCGGCGGCGACGCGTACGGTCGCGCTCTCGGGGTCGTACGTCCACAGCTGGTGCACGCCCGCCATGGCGATCCACAGCCGGTCGCCGAACCACGCCACGTCCCACGGCGAGGAGAGGTCCACCCCGCGTGCCGGGCCGCTGGTCGGGGTCCCCTGCCACCACTGGCGGCCGGTCCCGGCGAGGGTGCTGGTCACCCCGGTCGTCAGGTCCAGCGCGCGGATCGCGTGGTTGACGGTGTCCGCGACGGCGACGCGGCCGTCCGGCAGCACGGCGAGCCCCTGCGGTTCGCTGAACCGGGCCTCGCCCGGGCCGCCGTCGCTCAACCCGCGTTCGCCGGTGCCGAAGTGGCGTCGCACGGTCTCGCCGTCGGCGTCCAGCTCGACCAGGCGGTGCCGGGTGGTGTCGGAGACCAGGAAGCCGCCGTCCGGCAGGAGCAGCGCCTTGCCGGGGAAGCGCAGATGCGTGGCGACGGGCTCGGGCGCGACGTAGGGGCCGTCGCCGCGGCGGAGCGTGCCCTTGGCCCCGTGCTCGGCCTCCAGCTCCTCGACGAGCTTCTCGATGGCGTGCGCGTGGCCCTCGCCCGCGTGCTGGGCGACGACATAGCCCTCGGGGTCGATCACGACGAGCGTCGGCCAGGCGCGGACGGCGTACTGCTTCCAGGTGGCCAGCTCGGGGTCGTCGAGGACGGGGTGGTGGACCTCGTAGCGTTCGACGGCGTCGACGACGGCCTGGTGCTCGGCCTCGTGGACGAACTTGGGCGAGTGGACGCCGATGATCACCACGGTGTCGCGGTGCTTCTCCTCCAGCTCGCGCAGCTCGTCCAGGACATGCAGACAGTTCACACAGCAGAACGTCCAGAAGTCGAGGATGACGATGCGTCCTCGCAGGTCAGCGAGGGTGTACTGCTGGTCGCCTGTATTGAGCCAGCCGCCCTTGCCGATGAGTTCGGGGGCGCGGACGCGTGCACGTGTTGCCATGTCACCAGTCAACACCGTCCCGGCCTGCGCGCATTCCGCCGGGCCCCGGGGGAACCTGAGCCCCATGAGACTTCTCGTACGTGAGCGGATGTTCGCCATCGGCGACGACTACTGGATCGAGGACGACGGGGGCCGGAAGGTCTTCCTGGTCGACGGCAAGGCGATGCGGCTGCGCGACACCTTCGAGCTGAAGGACGCCGACGGCCGGGTCCTGGTCGAGCTGCGGCAGAAGCTGATCAGCCTGCGCGACACGATGCTCATCGAGCGCGGCGGCGAGGAGCTGGCCAAGGTCAAGCGCAAGCGGCTGTCGCTGCTCCGCAACCACTACCGGGTGACGCTGGTGGACGGTACGGAGCTGGACGTCAGCGGCAAGATCCTGGACCGCGAGTTCGCCATCGAGTACGACGGTGAGCTGCTGGCCCAGATCTCGCGCCGCTGGCTGACCCTCCGGGACACGTACGGCATCGACGTCGTCCGGGACGACGCCGACACCGCGCTGCTCATCGCCGTGGCGATGTGCGTGATCGTGCTGGCGGACAAGGAGAGCGGGGGCTGAGCGCCCGCGCGGGCGCGGCGGCCTGTTGTTTCACGTGAAACGTGGGCGGAGCCGCCGGGCGCCCTCGGAACACCGTCGCGCGGCCCTCAGAGCGGTGACGTGAGTCCCAGGCGGCGGTCCTTCAGGGCCGGGAACTGGTCCCGGGTCGCGCGTACCTTGTCCGCGTCCAGCTCGACGGTCAGGACCTCCTCGTCCGCGCCCGCCTGGGCCAGCACCTCGCCCCAGGGGTCGACGACGATGCTGTGGCCGGCCTGCTGGATGTCGCCGTGGGTGCCCGCCGTGCCGACGGCGAGCACGTACGCCTGGTTCTCCACGGCGCGGGCCTGCGCCAGGAGCGTCCAGTGGGAGCGGCGGCGCTCGGGCCAGCCCGCCGCGACGACGAGCGTCTCGGCGCCCGCGTCGACGAGGCCCCGGAACTGCTCGGGGAAGCGGAGGTCGTAACAGGTGGCGAGGCCCAGGGTGGTGTCCGGCAGGGCGACGGTCACCAGCTCCTCGCCCGCGCCCATCATCACCGCCTCGCCCTGGTCGAAACCGAAGCGGTGGATCTTGCGGTAGGCGGCCGCGCGCTCACCCTCGGGCGAGAAGACCAGGCTGGTGTTGTAGAGGGTGCCGTCGTCCGCGCGTTCGACGAAGGAGCCCGCGTGCAGCCAGACACCGGCCTCGGCCGCCGCCTTGGCCATCGCCTCGTGCGTGGGGCCCTCCAACGGCTCGGCCTCCGCCTCGAAGGCGGTGTAGGCGAACGCCCCGACCGGCCAGAGTTCGGGAAGAACCACCAGGTCGGCGCCGCGCTGGGCGACCACCAGAGAGGCCGCTCGCACTCTGCGGGCCTCGACGGATTCGTCCGGGTCTACTGCGATCTGGATGAGGGAGGCGCGCACACTACCACCGTCCTGGCATTCAAGCCGTCAACACGGGCCTACGATCGTCACACGAAAGCACTGCCGGGGTGCCTGCTCGCAGCGTAACTTAGCCACCGAACCTCCCACGCAGCTCGCCGACAGTGCCGTCAGAGCCGGCCCACCCGCCAGCACTCCCTGCTCTCTCCAGCCCATGCACCGCAGAACCGCACGAGGGGTCCCGTGACCGTCCATCCCAGCCTCCAGCCCTACACCGACGCCGCGACCCACTCCATCGAGGCGATAGCCGAGCTGGTGAAGCCCCTTCCCGAGAGCGAGTGGAACCGGCGTACCCCCTGCCCGGGGTGGTCGGTGCGCGACATCGTGTCGCACGTCATCGGCATGGAGTGCGAGATGCTCGGCGATCCCCGGCCGATCCACACCTTGCCGCGCGACCTCTACCACGTGCAGAGCGACTTCGCCCGCTACATGGAGATGCAGGTCGACGTCCGGCGGCACCACACCTCCCCGGAGATCACCGCCGAGCTGGAGTACGTCCTCATCCGCCGGGCCCGCCAGATCCGCAACGAGTCGCGCAGCCCCGAGACCAAGGTCCGCGCGCCCCTGGGCGCCGAGCAGACCCTCGAAACGGCACTGAATCTGCGGGCCTTCGACGTGTGGGTGCACGAACAGGACCTGCGCACGACCCTCGGCCAGCCGGGCAACCTGGACTCCCCCGGCGCCCTGATCACCCGCGACATGCTGCTCCTCGGGCTGCCGAAGGTGGTCGCCAAGAGCGCCGGCGCCCCCGCGAACTCCGCGGTCGTCTTCGACGTGCACGGCCCGGTGGAGTTCCTGCGGACGGTCCGGGTCGACGCGGAGGGCCGCGGTTCGATCGACGGCGCACCGTCGCTGGGCCCCGCCGTGACGCTGTCGCTGGACTGGGAGACGTACGTACGCCTCGCCTGCGGCCGGGTCCGTCACGCGGCCGTCGCCGACCGGATCAAGGTCGAGGGCGACCAGGAGCTGGCCACGGCGATCCTGGACAACTTCGCCGTGACCCCGTGACCCCGTTACCGCTTCACGGGCACGTGCCCGCGCCCCGGGGGTGAGGGCTACGCGGGCACGTGCACGGCCTCGACGCGGCTGACCACGTGGTGCTCGCGTTCCCTGAGGGCGGCCCGTCGGCGCAGCCGCAGGATCTGGGCGACGCCGAACGCCTCCAGGACGAAGACCGAGGCGAACGCGACGCGGTAGTTGTCGCCGGTGGCGTCCAGCAGGACCCCGACGGCCAGCAGGGTGGTCATCGAGGCGACGAACCCGCCCATGTTGACGATGCCGGAGGCGGTGCCCTGGCGCTCGGGCGGGTTGGCCGGGCGGGCGAAGTCGAAGCCGACCATCGAGGCCGGTCCGCAGGCGCCCAGCACCAGGCACAGGACGATCAGCAGCCACATCGGCGTGTGGTCGGCCGGGTAGAAGATCGCGGACGCCCAGAGCAGGGCCGTCGTCGCCACCGTGCCGAGCGCGATCGGGGTCCGCGCCTCGTGGTGGCGGGCGATGATCTGCCCGTAGACGAGCCCGACCACCATGTTGGACAGCACCACCAGGGTGAGCAGCGCGCCCGCCGTGCCCCGGCTCAGCTCCTGCGCCTCGACCAGGAACGGCATTCCCCACAGCAGCAGGAACACCATCGCCGGGAACTGGGTGGTGAAGTGCACCCACATCCCGAGCCGGGTCCCCGGCTCCCGCCAGGCGGCGGCGATCTGCCGGCGGACGTACGCGGCCCCGGCGTGCTCGGCGGGCGGCGGCTCATGGCCCTCGGGATGGTCCTTCAGGAACAGCAGGAGCAGCACCAGCACCACGACGCCCGCCAGCGAACTGCCCACGAACGTCGTGGTCCAGCCGTAGCTGTGCAGCGCCCGCGCGATGAACAGTGTCGAGACGAGGTTGCCCGCCATCCCGAACAGCGCGGCGACCTGCCCGATCAGCGGTCCGCGCCGGGCCGGGAACCAGCGGCTGCCGAGCCGCAGCACGCTGATGAACGTCATCGCGTCGCCGCAGCCGAGCAGGGCGCGCGCGGCCAGCGCCATCCCGTACGAGGGGGAGAGCGCGAAGCCGAGCTGTCCGGCGGTGAACAGCACGACCCCGATGGTGAGGACCTTCTTGGTGCCGAGCCGGTCGACCATCAGCCCGACGGGTATCTGCATGCCCGCGTAGACCAGGAGCTGGAGGATGGAGAACGTGGAGAGCGCCGAGGCGTTGACGTCGAACCGGTCGGCGGCGTCGAGTCCGGCGACGCCCAGGCTCGTCCGGAAGATGATCGCGACGAAGTAGACGGCGACGCCGATGCCCCAGACCCAGGCGGCGCGCCGGCCGCCGGGCGGGTCACCGGGCAGGGAGAGCGTGGGGGCGGCCGAACTCACCGGTCCTCACCCCGCACGAGCTCCCGCACCCGGCCGACATGGCGGCGCACGACCAGGGCCGCCCCGTCGGCGTCCCCGGCCCGGATCGCCTCCAGCAGCTCACCGTGCTCGGTGATGTTGGCCTCGATCCTGCCCGGGTGCGCCTCCATCACCGCGACGCCCATGCGCAACTGACGGTCGCGCAGCTGGTCGTAGAGGCGCGAGAGGATCTCGTTGCCCGCGTATTTGACGATCTCCGCGTGGAAACAGCGATCCGTGACGGCCACCGCTGCCAGATCGCCGGCCTCCGCCAGCTGCCGCTGCTCCTCCAGGAGCTGTTCCAGGCGCTCGATCAGCTGCGGGGACGCGGGCACGGCCTTGCGCGCCGCGAACTCCTCGACCAGCAGCCGGGTCTCCACCACGTCCTTGATCTCCTGCGCGGAGACGGCGAGGACGAGCGCCCCCTTCTTCGGGTAGAGCTTGATCAGCCCCTCGACCTCCAGCCGCAGCAGCGCCTCGCGCACGGGCGTCCGCGAGACCCCGACCGCGTCCGCCAGATCCCCTTCGGTGAGCAGCGTCCCGCCCTCGTAACGCCGTTCCAGGACGGCTTCCTTGATGTGCGTGTAGACCCGCTCGGCGGCGGGCGGGCGCTTGAGGGAGGAGGGGGCGGACCGTACGGGGGCGGAGGATGCGGCAGGCATGCGCACAGCATAGATACAACATGCACGCATGGGGGCCGGCGTCCGGATTCTGGACCTCCGCAACGCCCGGAGAGGCAGACATAGTTCAGACTTCCTTGAATTCAGGAATCGCTGTACTGTCACGCCATGCTGACCGTCGCTTCCGACATCGAGGTGCTCGCACGGTTCGGCCGCGCGCTCGCCGACCCGATCCGCTGCCGCCTCCTGCTCGCGCTCCGCGAGGCGCCCGCGTACCCCTCCGACCTCGCCGCAGCGCTGGGCATCTCGCGCACCCGGCTCTCCAACCACCTGGCCTGCCTGCGCGACTGCGGCCTCGTCGTCACCTCGCCGGACGGCCGCCGCACGCGCTACGAACTCGCCGACGAGCGCCTCGGTACCGCCCTGAACGATCTGCGCACCGCGGTGGTGGCCGTCGAGACCGACCGCACCTGCCCGGACGCCGAGACGGAAGGGTGCTGCTGATGACCACGCTCTCCCTCGGCCCCTCGCCGGCCCGCCGGGACGCCCTCGCCCGCCGGATACGGCTGCTGGTCGCCGCCACCATCGCCTACAACGTCATCGAGGCGGTCGTCGCCCTCACCGCCGGAACGCTCGCCTCCTCCAGCGCGCTGATCGGCTTCGGCCTGGACTCCGTCATCGAGGTCTCCTCCGCCGCCGCGGTCGCCTGGCAGTTCTCCGCCCGCGAGCACGCGGTGCGCGAGGCCCGGGAGAGGACGGCCCTGCGAATCATCGCCGTGTCGTTCCTCGCCCTCGCCGCGTACGTCGCCGTCGACGCGGTCCGCGCGCTGGCCGGGACCGGCGAGGCCGAACCCTCCCCGCTCGGCATCGTCATCGCCGCGATCTCACTGGCGATCATGCCGTTCCTGTCGGCCGCCCAGCGGCGCGCGGGACGCGAGATCGGCTCCGCGTCCGCCGTCGCCGACTCGAAGCAGACCCTGCTGTGCACGTACCTCTCCGCCGTCCTGCTCGTCGGCCTGATCCTCAACGCGGCGTTCGGCTGGTCCTGGGCGGACCCGGTGGCCGCCCTCGCCATCGCCGGCATCGCGATCAAGGAGGGCCGCGACGCATGGCGCGGGAAGGGCTGCTGCGCGCCGACGGCCCAAGGTCAAGCCTGCGCAAATTCACCCGTTCGGTAACACATCCCTTGCCCCTCCTCAGGAGTCTCCTCCACGAGCGGCACCCTTATGTGGCCGCATATCAGGGGCATTTGGGAGCATTCAGTTGAAAATCGGCATCAAGCGCATCAATCGCGTCTCCGTCACGGCCACCGTGACGCTCACCGCCGGTGCGGTGCTCGCGGGCAGCGCCTTCGCCTCCACGGCACACGCCGCCACGCCGCCGGCTCCGAAGATCGTCGCCAAGGGCGGCTTCCTGATGAACGACGGCACCGGGAAGACCCTCTTCACCAAGTCCGCGGACACCCGCCGGGCCACCGGTTCGACCACGAAGATCATGACGGCGCTGGTCGTCCTGTCCCAGAAGAACGTGAACCTGAAGTCCAAGGTCACGATCCAGAAGGCGTACAGCGACTACATCGTCTCGAAGAACGCCTCGTCCGCCCGGCTCATCGTGGGCGACAAGGTGACGGTGGGCCAGCTCCTCTACGGCCTGATGCTCCCCTCCGGCTGCGACGCCGCGTACGCCCTGGCCGACAAGTTCGGCTCCGGCTCGACCCGTGCAGCCCGGGTGAAGTCGTTCATCGGCAAGATGAACTCCACGGCGAAGAGCCTCAAGCTGAAGAACACCCGCTTCGACTCGTTCGACGGCATCGGGAGCGGCAGCAACTACTCCACTCCCCGTGACCTGACGAAGATCGCCAGCAAGGCGATGAAGAACTCCACGTTCCGCTCGATCGTCAAGAGCAAGTCGACGAAGCAGAAGGTGACCACGAAGAGCGGCGGCTACCGCTACATGTCGTGGACCAACACCAACAAGCTGCTCGGCAGTTACAGCGGCGCGACCGGCGTCAAGACCGGCTCCGGCCCGACCGCCAAGTACTGCCTGGTCTTCGCGGCGACCCGCAAGGGCAAGACGGTCATCGGCACGGTGCTCACGTCCACCTCCGAGGCGAACCGCACCGCCGACGCGAAGAAGCTGATGGACTACGGCTTCAAGAAGTAGGGCCTCCGCCCCGGGACAGCCGAGAAGGCCGGTGGGCCCGCGCGGTCGCCGTGCGGGCCCACGCATCAGGGGTCAGCCGGATTCTTTGCCATGGCTGCGTACATCCTTGCGGGCCGGTCATGAGTCTCGTATCGGGGCCTCTCCATCTGGCCGGTCCCTCAATGCATTCGCGGAATCGGAGCGTTCATTGATATCGAGCCACAAGACCCGCCCCGTGGCCGGTCACCAGGCCCGCGGCAAGCGCCTGCGCAACTCGGTCGTCGCAGCCGTCGTATCCGGAGGCGTGATGCTCGGGGTCATGCCCCTCGCGTCGCCCGCCCAGGCCGCTGCCGCCCTGCCGACGCTCAGCGCCAAGGGCGCGTTCCTGCAGGACCGGGCGACCGGCGCCAAGAAGTACGGCAAGGCCGCCGACATCAAGCGGCAGATGGCCAGCACCACCAAGGTCATGACCGCCGCCGTGGTCCTCAACACCCCCGGCGTCGATCTGTCCCGCAAGGTGACCATCTCGCAGGCCTACCGCGACTACGTCACGGCCCAGGGCGCCAGCACGGCGGATCTGCGGACCGGCGACAAGGCGACGGTCCGTCAGCTGCTGCACGCCCTGATGCTTCCGTCCGGCTGCGACGCGGCGTACGCGCTCGCCGACACCTTCGGCGTGGGCTCCACCCGGGCCGCCCGGACCAAGCAGTTCATCGGCCAGATGAACGCCAAGGCCGCCTCGCTCGGGATGACCAACACCAAGTTCGACTCGTTCGACGGCATTTCGGCGGCCGGGAACAACTACTCGACCCCGCGCGACCTCGCGCAGCTCGCCAGCTACGCGATGCGGGGCTCGACCCTGCGCGGCATCATGAGCACCACCAAGTACGTGGCCCCCGTGACGGCCGGCAACGGCGGGACCCGCACGTACACCTGGTACAACACCAACCAGCTGCTCGGCTCCTACAGCGGCGCCGTCGGCATCAAGACCGGCACCGGCACCGCGGCGGGTCCCTGCCTCATCTTCGCCGCCACCCGGGGCGACAAGACGTACGTCGGCGTCATCCTGAACGGCACCGACCGCTACAACGACGCGGCCAAGCTGCTCGACTACTACTACGGTTCCAGCACCGCGTCGACCATGAAGCTGCGCACGCTGCCCCAGGGCGCACAGCGCGACTGATCCGGCACCGGGCATGACAGAAGGGTGCGGCCACCGACGGTGGCCGCACCCTTCTTCCGTTCGTCGATCAGGCCCAGGTGATGAGCCGCTTCGGCTGCTCCAGGATCGCCGCCACATCGGCCAGCACCTTGGAGCCCAGTTCGCCGTCGACCAGGCGGTGGTCGAACGACAGGGCCAGCGTGGTGACCTGACGCGGCTTCACCTTGCCCTTGTGGACCCACGGCTGGAGCTTGATCGCGCCGACCGCCAGGATCGCGGACTCGCCCGGGTTGAGGATCGGCGTACCGGTGTCGACGCCGAAGACGCCGACGTTGGTGATGGTCACCGTGCCGCCGGCCATCGCGGCCGGGGACGTCTTGCCGTCCCGGGCCGTGGTGACCAGCTCGCCCAGCGCCTCCGCGAGCTGCGGCAGCGTCTTGTCGTGCGCGTCCTTGATGTTCGGCACGATGAGACCGCGCGGGGTGGCCGCCGCGATGCCCAGGTTGACGTAGTGCTTCTGCACGATCTCCTGGTTCGCCTCGTCCCAGGCGGCGTTGACCTCGGGGTTCCGCTTGATCGCGACGAGGAGGGCCTTGGCGATGACGAGGAGCGGGTTGACCCGCACCCCCGCCATGTCCTTGTCCTCCTTGAGCTCGGCCACGAGCTTCATCGTGCGCGTCACGTCGACCGTGACGAACTCGGTGACGTGCGGCGCGGTGAACGCGCTGCCCACCATCGCCTGCGCGATGGCCTTGCGGACGCCCTTGACCGGGATACGGGTCTCGCGGGCGGAGTCGGGGACAGCTGCGGGGACAGCCGCTGCCGGGGCCTCGGGGGCCACCGGGGACGCGACCGCCGCGGGAGCCTCGGCAGCGGCCGGAGCCGCCGCCGCGTGGACGTCCTCGCGGGTGATGATGCCGTCCTTGCCGGTCGGCACCACCGTCGCCAGGTCGATGCCCAGGTCCTTGGCCAGCTTGCGGACCGGGGGCTTGGCGAGCGGGCGGCCCCCTGCCGGAGCACCGGCCGGTGCGGTCGCCGCCGGAGCGGGAGCGGGCGCCCCGTGTCCGTTCAGCTCGGCCTGCACCGCCGCCGCGACGGCGGCGGCCTCCGGAGCGACGGCCGTCCCCTTGCGCGGGCGGCGCTTGGTGGAGGACTCGGCGACCCCGTAGCCCACCAGGACCGGCGTGCGGCCCTTCGGCTCGGCCTCGGCCTCCGGCGCCTCCACCGGCTCCTGCGCCGGAGCGGCGGCGGCCGGAGCGGGCGCGTCGCCGCTGCCCGGGGCCACGTCGATCGCGATGATCACCTGGCCGACATCGACGGTCGTGCCCTCGGGGAAGCGCAGCTCGTGCACCACCCCGTCGAACGGGATCGGCAGCTCGACGGCCGCCTTCGCGGTCTCGACCTCGCACACGACCTGGCCGTCGGTGACGGTGTCGCCGGGCTGGACGAACCACTTGAGGATCTCGGCCTCGGTCAGTCCTTCGCCCACGTCGGGCATCTTGAACTCACGGAAGCGAGCAGACGTTTCGGTCATCGTCGTCACGAACCCTCTCCTCAGAACGCCAGCGAGCGGTCGACGGCGTCGAGCACCCGGTCCAGGCCGGGCAGGTACTCGTCCTCCAGCCGGGCCGGCGGGTAGGGCACGCTGTAACCGCCGACCCGCAGCACGGGGGCTTCGAGGTGGTAGAAGCAGCGCTCGGTGATCCGGGCGGCGATCTCCGCGCCGGAGCCGTAGAAGACGGGCGCCTCGTGGACGACCACGACCCGGCCGGTCTTCTCCGCCGACCTCTGGATGGCGTCGAAGTCGATCGGGGCCATCGAGCGCAGGTCCAGGACCTCGATCGACTTGCCCTCCTCCTGGGCGGCCGCGGCCGCCTCCAGGCAGACCTTGACCATCGGCCCGTACGCGACGAGCGTGAGGTCGCCGCCCTCGCGGGCGGTCACGGCCCTGTGCAGCGGGCCGGGGATGGACTCGGTGTCGACCTCGCCCTTGTCCCAGTAGCGCCGCTTGGGCTCGAAGAAGATGACCGGGTCGTCGCTCTGGACGGCCTGCTGCATCATCCAGTACGCGTCGCTCGCGTTGGACGGCGAGACCACCTTCAGGCCCGCGACGTGCGCGAAGAGCGCCTCGGGGGACTCGCTGTGGTGCTCGACCGCGCCGATGCCGCCGCCGTACGGAATGCGCACGACGACCGGCAGCTTGACCTTGCCGAGCGCGCGGGCGTGCATCTTGGCGAGCTGCGTGACGATCTGGTCGTACGCGGGGAAGACGAAGCCGTCGAACTGGATCTCGACGATGGGGCGGTAGCCGCGCAGGGCCAGGCCGATCGCCGTGCCGACGATGCCGGACTCGGCCAGCGGGGTGTCGATCACCCGGTCCTCGCCGAAGTCCTTCTGGAGCCCGTCGGTGATCCGGAAGACGCCGCCGAGCTTGCCGACGTCCTCACCCATGATGAGGACCTTGGGGTCGGTGTCGAGGGCGAGGCGGAGCGACTCGTTGAGCGCTTTCGCGATGGACATCTTTTCCACGGCCATGGCTACTTGCCCTCCTCGACAGAGTCGGCGAACGATGCCTGGTAGGCGGCGAACTGGGCGCGCTCCTCGTCCACGAGGGAGTTGCCGTCGGCGTAGGCGTGCTCGAACAGGGCCAGCGGCTCCGGGTCGGGCATCGCACGTACCGCTTCCCGTACCCGCTTGCCGAGGGTCTCGCTCTCCTCCTCCAGGGCGGTGAAGAACGCCTCGTCGGCGTGGCCGGCCTTCTCCAGGTACGTCCGCAGCCGCAGGATCGGGTCCTTGGCCTCCCAGGCGGCCCGCTCCTCGTCGGCCCGGTACTTCGTCGGGTCGTCGGAGGTGGTGTGGGCGCCCATGCGGTAGGTGAACGCCTCGACGAGGGTCGGGCCCTCGCCGCGGCGCGCCCGCTCCAGCGCGGTGCGGGTGACGGCGAGGCAGGCGAGGACGTCGTTGCCGTCGACGCGGACGCCGGGGAAGCCGAAGCCCTGGGCGCGCTGGTAGAGCGGCACGCGGGTCTGGCGCTCGGTGGGCTCGGAGATGGCCCACTGGTTGTTCTGGCAGAAGAAGACGACGGGGGCGTTGTAGACCGCGGAGAAGGTGAAGGACTCGGCGACGTCTCCCTGGCTGGAGGCGCCGTCACCGAAGTACGCGATCACGGCGGAGTCCGCACCGTCCTTGGCGACGCCCATGGCGTAGCCGGTGGCGTGCAGCGTCTGCGAGCCGATGACGATCGTGTACAGGTGGAAGTTGTTGCTGTTCGGGTCCCAGCCGCCGTGGTTCACGCCGCGGAACATGCCGAGCAGGTTGGTCGGGTCGACGCCGCGGCACCAGGCGACGCCGTGCTCCCGGTAGGTCGGGAAGACGTAGTCGTCGTCGCGCAGGGCGCGGCCACTGCCGATCTGGGCGGCCTCCTGGCCGAGCAGCGAGGCCCACAGGCCCAGCTCGCCCTGACGCTGGAGGGCGGTCGCCTCGGCGTCGAAGCGGCGGGTGAGCACCATGTCCCGGTACAGGCCGCGCAGCTCTTCCGCGCTCAGGTCGATGCTGTAGTCCGGGTGCTCGACGCGCTCGCCCTCGGGCGTCAGCAGCTGTACGAGCTGGGGCTCGGCGCTCTGCGGCTTCTTCGCGGCGCTGGTCCGCTTGCTGGCGCGTCGCGGTTTACGCGCGGCGGCAGTGCTCTCCACGGTCACGTGCGTGCTCCTCCGTCGGTCCGGCCCCCGGGGTCTGCCGGGAAACCAGTGCGGCTCGCCTGAACCCGACAGCCGTGCACGGGGTGGGTGCCGGTCGGGCCGGGATCAGGCGTGACAGGTGCCCCGGCGAGCGCCCTGTCATAGGCACGTTACCCAGTGCATCGCATAACTGCGAAACCCTCTCTGACCTGCGATTTTGCTTGGATTTCCAAGTAAATCGAAAAAAACGCGAAGCGCTGCTGGTCAGGGCACTGGAAACAGCCTTGCAGGCCGCCGGAACAACGGCACGTTATCCCGCGGATCAGCGCCAGGGAAGAGCGGAGGGGAGGCGAGTATGTGAGACTGCGGTCGTGCGCGAAGAAGGAAAAATCACGGTATTTCTGCTCGACGATCACGAAGTCGTCCGGCGCGGCGTCCATGAGCTGCTCGCCTCCGAACCGGACATCGAGGTGGTCGGCGAGGCCGGTACGGCCGCGGACGCCCTGGCCCGGATCCCGGCGACGCGGCCCGACGTGGCGGTGCTCGACGTGCGGCTGCCGGACGGCAGCGGGGTGGAGGTATGCCGGGAAGTCCGTTCCCAGGACGAGAACATCAAATGCCTGATGCTCACCTCGTACGCCGATGACGAGGCGCTTTTCGACGCGATCATGGCGGGTGCCTCGGGATATGTGCTGAAGGCGATCCGCGGCAATGAACTGCTGAATGCCGTACGGGACGTGGCGGCCGGAAAATCCCTGCTGGACCCGGTGGCGACCGCCCGGGTGCTGGAGCGGCTGCGCGACGGCGGGAGCGCCAAGGGCGACGACCGGCTCGCGGGCCTGACCGAGCAGGAGCGCAAGATCCTGGACCTGATCGGGGAGGGGCTGACCAACCGCGTCATCGGGGAGCGCCTGCACCTCGCCGAGAAGACCATCAAGAACTACGTCTCCAGCCTGCTGTCCAAGCTGGGCATGGAGCGCCGTTCGCAGGCCGCCGCGTACGTCGCACGGCTTCAGGCCGAGCGCCGCTGAACCGCCCCGGGCGCGGGACTTTGGTCCCGCGCCACCCGGGGCAGGCGACTCTTACGCGGCCCCTACGCCCGGGGGACAGTGGAAGCCATGTCCTTCGACTCCCACGGCTCCCCCCGCGAACGCCGCGCGGTCGGCACGATCGAGCGGACCGGTCCGGCCGAGCCCCTCGACCTGCTCGGCCGGGTCCCCTACGGCCGCCTCGCGACCAGCATGCGGGCCCTGCCGTTCCTGGCGGTGGCCCGGCACATCGTGAGCGACGGCCGCATCCTGCTGCGGATGCACCGGGGTTTCGGCCACCACGAGGCGTGCGACGGGAGCGTCGTCGCGTACGGGGCGGACAACTACAACGACGCGGCCTCGGGCGTCGGCGGCAACCTGTGGTCGGTGCAGTTCACCGGGCCCGCCGAGATCGTGCACCTCTGCCCCGAGCAGGAGGAACTGTTCGGCGCGGCCCCCGTCAGCGTCAACGGGGAGCCCTACGCACCGGCGTACCTCCGGGTCGATCCGCACTTCGTCACGGAACACACGCTGGACTTCTGAAGTATCGCCCCCCTTAGCGCACTGGCCGACGTCACCGCAAGTCCGCAAAGTGGCCACACAGAGTGATCTAACATCTGGTAAGTGCTGCGCTCATATGTCACTCGTCCGCCTGTTCCCCCGGTCGGCGAGGTGCTGCGCCGTTACCCGGGCGTGGGTGAGCCGCTCGCCTGCGAGCCGATCACCAAAGGCCTGCTGAACCACGGATACCGCGTCTCCACGACGAGCGGTTCCTACTTCCTCAAGCACCATCTCGACAAGAAGCACCTGGACGACACCAGCGGCGAACGCGCCGCGATCGTGCGCCAGCACCGTGCCACCCAGCGCCTGCAGTCGCTCGGCGTGCCCGTCGTGCCACCACTGACGGACACCCGGGGCGACACCGTCACCATGATCGGCGAACGCTGCTACGCCCTGCACCCCTGGGTCGAGGGCCTCCACCGGGTCGGCGCCCAGCTGACCCTCGCCCAGTCGCGCCGGCTCGGCACGCTCCTCGGCACCGTGCACACCGGCCTGGAGCAGGTGATGGCCCCGCGCGACGGCCCGCCCCGCGCGAGCCCGCCCGCCCGGCCGGGGCACCGCAGCCCGGACGCCGCCGACACCTTCGCGCTGATCGACGACCTGCTGGCCGCCGCACGCGGCGAGGACGGCCGGGACACCCCGCGCGACGCCTTCGACGAACTCGCCGTGCACCGGCTCGTGGAGCGCCGTGCCCTGCTCGAACAGCACGCCCACCGCCGCCCGCCCACGCCGGACGGGCCCGCCACCGGCTGGGTGCACGGGGACTTCCACCCGCTGAACCTGCTCTACCGGGGCGCCGACCCGGTCGCGATCGTGGACTGGGACCGGCTGGACGTACAGCCGCGCGCCGAGGAGGCGGTACGGGCGGCGGCGATCTTCTTCGTCCGGCCGGCCGGGGAACTGGACCTCGCGAAGGTACGCGCCTACGCCCGGGCGTACCGGCGGGCCGCCGGCGCGGGGGCCGGGGAACTGGCGGCCGCGGTGCACCGGGTGTGGTGGGAGCGGCTCAACGACTTCTGGATACTGCGCTGGCGCTACCGCCTGGACGACCGCAGGGCCGACCCGCAGTTTCCCGCGGTGGCGGCCCTGGCGGTGTGGTGGACGCGCGAGTACGAGGCGGTGTGCGCGGCCTTCACGGAGTGAGGCGTCCCTTCACAGGGCGAAGCGTGGTGCGGACGCGCATGAGCCCGGCGCGTGCCACGAGGGCGCACGCCGGGCTCATGGGGTGGTGCGGTGGTGCCTGGCTACGGCGTGGTGGCGCCGGCCGCCACCTCGCCGGGCGTCGTGCCCGTACCGCCGTCCTCGCCGCCGGCCCCGCCGTCGGCGGCTCCGCCGCCCGGGGTGCCGGGGTCGGTCGTCGGGTCCGTGGGCTCGCCCGTGGGCTCCCCGGTGCTGCCCTCGTTGGTGGAGCCGTCCGACGTGCCGCCGTCGCTGTCGGTCGGCGTCGGGGACGGGCTGAACGTCGGCTCGCTCGGGGTCGGGTCCGGGGTGAACGGCGGCGGGTTCGGCTCGGTCTGGCCGCCGCTGGTGGTGTCCGGCTCCTCCGGCTCCTCGCTCTCCTCCTCGGACGGCTCGTCCGAGGGCTCGTCCTCGGACTGGCTGACCGAGGTGGACGGGGTGACCGGGTCCTTGTCCTTGTCACCGTTGTCCTGCGCCGCGTTGAGGGCGAAGGCGACGCCCGCACCGATCGCGATCAGCGCGAGCAGCACGAAGAGCCACATCTTGCCGCGCCCGCCGGAACGCCGCTGTCCGCCGCCGTCGTACCCCCCGTCGTCCGGGTTGTACGGGGGCAGGATCGGTCCCTGCGAGGTGTCCCCGTGCGTCGGGTGCCCCGTGCCCATCGCGCGGGTCGAGCCGGTCATCCCGTGCGGCGGGGTCTGGCCCCCCTCGTGCAGCGCGACCGGGCCGGTGTTCCAGGTGCCCGTGTGGCCGCCCTGCACCTGGAGCATCTGCAGGCTGTACTGGACGAGCCCGCGCATCTCCTCGGCGCTCTGGAACCGGTCGTCCGGGTCCTTCGCCAGCGAGCGCATCACCATCCCGTCCAGCTCCGGCGGTACCACGTCCGAGACCTCGGAGGGCGGCACCGGGATGTCCTGGACGTGCTGGTAGACCACCGAGAGCGGGGTCTCGCCGGTGAACGGGGGCCGCAGCGCCAGCAGCTCGTAGAGCAGGCAGCCGGTGGCGTACAGGTCGGACCGGTGGTCGACGGCCTTGCCGAGCGCCTGCTCGGGCGAGAGGTACTGCGGCGTGCCCATGACCATGCCGGTCTGGGTCATCGTCGACTGCGCGCCGTGCAGCGCGCGGGCGATGCCGAAGTCCATCACCTTGACCGCGCCGGAATCCGTGATGATCACGTTGGCGGGCTTGATGTCGCGGTGCACGATGCCGTGCTGGTGCGAGTAGGCGAGGGCTTCCAGCACACCCGAGACGATGATCAGCGCCTGCTCGGGCGGCGGGGCCTCGGCGGTCAGGAGCAGATCGCGGATGGTGCGGCCCTCGACCAGTTCCATCACGATGTACGGGACGGTCTGGCCGCCCACGACGTCCTCGCCGGAGTCGTACACGGCGACGATCGCATGGTGGTTGAGGCCCGCGACGGACTGTGCCTCGCGGGTGAAGCGGGCCTTGGAGACCGGGTCCTCGGCCAGGTCGGAGCGGAGCAGCTTCACCGCGACCGTGCGTCCGAGCCGGACGTCCTCCGCCGCGTAGACCTCTGCCATGCCGCCCCGGCCGAGCCGGTGGGTCATCCGGTAACGGCCGTCACCGACGACGCCGCCGACGCCCCAGGAGTCGGTGCCATCCGAGACTCCGCCGCCGTTTGCTTCGGAATCGGGTGCCATCAGTCCTCGCCGTCGTATCTGTCCGCGCGTCCGCGGGTTCTCACGGTGCCTTGCTGCATTGCCACGTCACGCTACAGCCTCCGCCGGACACCACGGTTCCGCTCCGGCAGGATCATCGGACCGCCCGGCGCGTCCTGCACGGGATTTTGATGCGTTTCCTGTAACGCTTCCGAGACGCTTCTTGTGCGTAGGGTCACGGAACGGGCACCCGGCTTGACGTGTCGGACCCCTACGGCAGACTTGGCGCGTCATCGCGTTGTACGGGAACCGCGTCGCACGCAATCACGTCAGACAGAAACACGTCGGACAGAAACGCCGCGTGCGACCGCGCGCCGCCGAGGGGGAAGCAAGTCATGAGCCAGGACGGCGCACAGGGCCGCTATGCGGGCGGGTCGGTCGCGGGCGGCCGCTACCAGCTGCGCGACCTGCTCGGCGAGGGCGGGATGGCGTCCGTGTACCTGGCGTACGACTCCGCCCTGGACCGCCAGGTCGCGATCAAGACCCTGCACACCGAGCTCGGGCGCGAGCAGTCCTTCCGCGAGCGCTTCCGGCGCGAGGCACAGGCCGTCGCCAAGCTCCAGCACACCAACATCGTCTCCGTCTTCGACACCGGCGAGGACGAGCTCGGCGGTGCGCTGATGCCGTACATCGTCATGGAGTACGTCGAGGGGCAGCCGCTCGGCTCGGTGCTGGCCGCCGACATCCGCACACACGGCGCGATGCCCGCCGACAAGGCCCTCAAGGTGACGGCGGACGTGCTCGCCGCCCTGGAGACCAGCCACGAGATGGGCCTGGTCCACCGGGACATCAAGCCGGGCAACGTGATGATGACCAAGCGCGGCGTCGTCAAGGTCATGGACTTCGGCATCGCCCGTGCCATGCAGTCCGGCGTCACCTCGATGACCCAGACCGGCATGGTCGTCGGCACCCCGCAGTACCTCTCCCCCGAGCAGGCCCTCGGCCGCGGCGTCGACGCCCGGTCCGACCTGTACTCGGTCGGGATCATGCTCTTCCAGCTGCTCACCGGCCGGATCCCGTTCGACGCGGACTCGCCGCTGGCCATCGCGTACGCGCATGTGCAGGAGGAGCCGGTCGCGCCCTCCAGCATCAACCGGTCGGTCACCCCGGCGATGGACGCCCTCGTCGCCCGCGCGCTCAAGAAGAACCCGAACGAGCGCTTCCCCAGCGCCGCCGCGATGCGCGACGAGATCGCCCGCGTGCTGAACGCCTCCGGCGGCCAGACCGGTGCCCCGATGATCGTGTCGGGCGGCGGGCCCGCCAACAGCGGCTCCGGCGTCGGCTCGGCGGTGTTCCCGCCGGTCGACCAGAGCACCCCGGCGCCCCACAGCGTCCAGACGCCGTACCAGCCGCATCCGCACCAGCAGCCGGGGCCGTACGGCCGGCCCACCCCCGCGCCGAGCTACGGCTACCCGCAGTCCGGTCAGGTCCAGGGCTATCCGACCCCGGGCCAGCTGTCGCACCAGACCCCGCCGCCGTACTCGATCAGCCCGCAGCACTCGACGGCTGTGGGCACCACCGGTGGCGGCGGCTCGAAGCGGAACATGCCGGTCATCGTCGGCTCGATCGTCGTGGCCCTGCTGGCCGTCGGCGGTCTGATCACCGCCGTCGCCCTCCAGGGCGACGGCAAGGACGACGAGGCAGGCAAGGGCGGCGAGACGGGCACGGAGCAGGTGGAGGGCTACCGCCCGCCGGAGCGCAACCGGACGATGAAGGAAACGGACTGCTCGAACGCCTCGGAGGACTCCAACGACCCGGCGAAGGTCCAGGCACCGAACTTCGTCTACAAGGACATCCAGTCCGCGAAGGCGTGCGCGAACGCAGCAGGGTGGACGGTCAAGGAGATCGAGGAGCCGGGCAACACCTACGCCGACGGCCAGGTCGTCGGCCAGTTCCCGTCCTCCGGTACGGCGGTCCCCGAGCGCGGTGCCCACTTTGAGTTGAAGGTCTCCACCGGTAAGCCGTCCTGAACCACCGGTAAGCCGTCCTGACCATCGGTATGCCGTCCTGAAACGTCGGTGTCCGAAGGTGATCGTTACGGTTCACGGATCTCGCCGGAGCTTCGTCAGAGACCGGTACGTGGACCGGTAACGGGCCCCTGATTTCCGGATACCGCGTCCGGGATGCCGGATGCAGGGGCCCGTGTGACGCTGATCTCATGGCTCCAGGACTTCCGGCCGCATGGCCGTCGAGGTGTGCGGTCTGTCTGCTGGCGGCGGCCGGAGCGGCGCTGGGGCCGTCGGCCGGCTCCGCCCACGGTTCCTCGGCGCCCGACGGTCCGC
The DNA here is from genome assembly GCF_000261345.2 of Streptomyces globisporus C-1027. Taxonomy (NCBI): domain Bacteria; kingdom Bacillati; phylum Actinomycetota; class Actinomycetes; order Kitasatosporales; family Streptomycetaceae; genus Streptomyces; species Streptomyces globisporus. The sequence continues at coordinate 3,907,788 of NZ_CP013738.1, forward strand.
CGTCCGTCACCGCCCCGGGGACGTCGGGCCCCACCGCGACCGCGTCCGCCGTCCCGCCCTCGCCGGCCTCTCCGCCGCCCGTCCCGTCGGGCTCCGCGTCACCCTCGGCGGTTCCCTCCGCGCTGCCCCTGCCGTCCGGCGCCCCGGCTTCCGGAGCGTGGGGGACGGGGCCGTCCCCGTCCTCCCCGGTGGCGACCGGGAGCGGCGCGCACACCCCCGGCGGAGCCGGTTCCGGGCCCGGGGCCGACGCACCCGAGCCCTCTTCCTCTCCTTCCGCTTCGCCCGGCGTATCGGGGTCGACCGTCCCCCTGGCCGGGCGCGAGGCCGGGGCGGGCAAGGCGCGTCCCGGGCGTTCGCTGTCGCCGATGGAGCTGGCGCGGGCCGGTGACCCCGTCGAGGAGGATCCGCCGGAGGAGACCGCCGAGGGGATCGCGGACCCCGTCGACCTGCCTGCTTCCACCCCGCCGCCCGACGCGTTCAGCGACCCGGGGCAGCGGTCCGGGCAGGCGCTGGACGCGGCTGCCGTACGGCGGGTGCAGGAGGTCTCGCTCGGTACGGGCATCGCCCTGGTCGGACTCGGACTCGGCTTCCTCGCGTTCCGTATGCGCCGCGCGAACTGAGCGTCGCACCCCGCGGTTCCGGCTCCGACGAGACTTGCCAGGAGGGACATACTCAGTATGTCCATTCGTCACGGCCTGCTGGCCCTGCTGGAGCGGGGCCCTCGTTACGGGTCCCAGCTCCGCACCGAGTTCGAGTCGCGCACCGGCTCCACCTGGCCCCTGAACGTCGGCCAGGTCTACACGACGCTCCAGTGCCTGGTCGTCGCCCTGACCGGGGTCCTGCTGGGAACGGCGGCAGGACTCGTCCCCGCGGTCGCCCTGCGCCTGACCGACCTGCGCGCGGCCCTGGAGAAGATGCGGGAGGACCCGATGCAGTCGGCGTACACGCCGATCGTGATGCCGTGGGAGACCGTCGGGCTGCTGGCCCTGGTCGTCCCGGTGCTCGCCGGTCTGCTGGCCGCCGCTCTCACCAGCTCCCGGCTGACCCTGGCCCGGCGCGCGGGCTGAACGGCACGTCCGGGTCTCCCGGAGGGGTTCCGGTGCCCCCGAAGACGGTGGATCTTCCGTTTTCGGGGGCACCAACGTGGTGTACGGCATGTGTGCGAGACAATGGCGGCATGGAAATGCCGAGGAATGACCGGTCGCAGGAGCACCCGCAGGTCCTTGTCGTGGGCCAGGACGGAATGGCTATCGGCGGCGGTGCCAGTGACGACGAGTCGCGCGAGGTCCCGGTGACGGAAATGGTGGAACAGCCCGCGAAGGTCATGCGCATCGGCAGCATGATCAAGCAGCTTCTGGAGGAGGTCAGGGCGGCTCCTCTCGACGAGGCGAGCCGGGTCAGGCTCAAGGAGATCCACGCCAGCTCCGTGAAGGAGCTGGAGGACGGCCTGGCGCCCGAGCTGGTCGAGGAGCTGGAGCGGCTCTCCCTGCCGTTCACCGAGGAGTCGGTGCCCTCCGAGGCTGAGCTGCGGATCGCCCAGGCCCAGCTCGTGGGCTGGCTGGAGGGCCTCTTCCACGGCATCCAGACGGCGCTGTTCGCCCAGCAGATGGCGGCCCGCGCCCAACTGGAGCAGATGCGCCGTGCCCTGCCGCCCGGTATGACCCACGAGGACGAGGAAGGCGGCGCGGACCCGCACGGCCCGATCCGTTCGGGCCCGTATCTGTAGATCCGCGTCCGTTCCCGGCCCCGGTCCGGACCGGGAAAGGCCCGGACCGGGAACGGCCCCGATCAGCCGGCCGACGGCGCCACCAGCAGGACCTTGCCGATGTGCGCACTGGACTCCAGCACCCGGTGCGCCTCGGCGGCGTCCGCCATCGGCAGGGTCCGGTCCACCACGGGCTTGACCACCCCGCCGCCGATCAACGGCCACACGTGCTCGCGTACGGCGGCGACGATGGCGGCCTTCTCCTGGAGCGGGCGGCCCCGCAGGGAGGTCGCGGTGACGGCGGCCCGCTTGGTCAGCAGGGCGCCGAGGTTCAGCTCGCCCTTGGCGCCGCCCTGGAGACCGATGATCGCGAGGCGGCCGTTGACGGCGAGCGCCTGGACGTTCCGGTCCAGGTACTTGGCCCCGATCAGGTCCAGGATGACGTCGGCCCCCGCTCCGGCGGTGTTCTCCCGGATCTCCTCGACGAAGTCCTGCTCGCGGTAGTTGATGAGGATGTCCGCCCCCAGCTCGGCGCACCGGGCGAGCTTCTCCGGGCTGCCCGCCGTGACCGCGACCCGGGCCCCGACCGCCTTCGCCAGCTGGATCGCCATCGTGCCGATGCCGCTGGAGCCGCCGTGCACCAGGAAGGTCTCTCCGGGGCGCAGGTGGGACACCATGAAGACGTTGGACCACACCGTCGCGGTGACCTCGGGCAGCGCCGCGGCCTCCACCAGGCCGACGCCCTCCGGTACGGGGAGGAGCTGGCCGGCCGGAACGGCGACCTTCTCCGCGTAACCGCCGCCCGCCAGCAGCGCGCACACGGCGTCGCCGACCGCCCAGCCCGTCACCCCGGGCCCGAGCGCGACGACACGGCCCGCGCACTCCAGGCCGGGGTAGGGGGACGCGCCGGGCGGCGGATCGTAGAAGCCCTGCCGCTGGAGCACATCGGCCCGGTTCACGGCGCTGGCGACGACCTCGACGAGGACCTCGCCGTCACCGGGTACGGGATCGGGCACCTCGGCCCAGACGAGCGCCTCGGGACCACCGGGTTCGGGAATCGTGATCGCATACATGGCCGCGAGGCTACTCCCGCCGCGCTCGCCCGAGCGGGCGCCTCGTCGGTCAGGGTCGCTGGTGCGGAGGCATCGGGTTCTTCGGCAGCGCGGCCGAACTGGGGCTCGCCCGCACGATGGTGATGACCCGGTCCGTCAACTGCAGGGGGCTGGCCGCCGGGTCGTCGTAACCGAGCAGCCGGTGCCCCCGCAGCACGCTGACGACCAGGTCCTCGGTCTCCCGGACGTTCTTGCCCACCTCGGCCTTTATGACCGGCCGCTCGACGAGATCGAGGCCGCTGCCCTGCTGGATCAGGTCCTCCATCACGGTGCCCGCGCTCGGGCTGAGGACGGAGAGGCCGAGCAGCCGTCCGGCGGCACTGGCGCTGGTGATCACCGCGTCCGCACCGGACTGCCGGAGCAGGGGCGCGTTCTCCTCCTCACGGACCGCCGCCACGATCTTCGCCCCGCGGTTCAGCTGGCGCGCGGTCAGCGCGACCAGGACGGCGGTGTCGTCGCGCTGGGTCGCGATGATGATCTGACGCGCCTTCTGGAGCTCGGCGCGCAGCAGCACATCGCTGCGGGTGGCGTCACCGAGCACCCCGGTGAAGCCCTCGGCGTTGGCGGCCTCGATCACCTTGGAGGCCGGGTCGACGATGACGATCTGGTCCTTCGACAGACCGGTGGCACAGAGGGTCAGAATCGCCGAGCGGCCCTTCGTGCCGAAGCCGACGACGACGGTGTGGTCTCGCAAGTTGGCTCTCCAACGCTTCAGCCGGAAGTCCTCCCGGGTCCGCTCCGTGAGGACCTCGAGAGTGGTACCGACCAGGATGATCAGGAACATCACGCGCAGCGGTGTCACGAGCACCACGTTGATCAGCCGTGCTCCGTCGCTGTACGGCGTGATGTCGCCGTACCCGGTGGTGGAGAGGGTGACCGTCGCGTAGTAGACCGCGTCCAGCAGGTCGACCTTGCCGTCGGCGTTGTCGTTGTAACCGCTGCGGTCGAGCCAGACGATCAGCACGGTCGCGGCCAGCACGAGCAGCGCCATCAACAGGCGTTTGGCGACCTGGCGGGCCGGACCGAGGGCCACCCGGCGGGGGAGCATCACCCGGGTCGGCACGACCAGTTCATCGGCTCGCCTGGCCATCGCATCGTGGCCGGGAAGTTTCACGTGAAACACCCTTCCGTCCACGGCGTCGCCGGGGCCCATGGGAGATCCAGAATCTCCACCTCGGTGCCGGACCGTACCCCGCCCGGCGGCACCACAGCCAGTCCGTCCGCCGCGGCGATCCCCCGCAGCATCGCGGGCCCGTTGTAGCGCAGCGGCGCGACATGGTCCCGGCCGCCCGCCCGGCCCGGGCGGTGGACCACGGGGACGAGGCGGGTGTCGTGCGGATGGCCGTGCACCTCGGCGTGGACGAGGGCCCGGTACGGGTCCTGCGCGGGGCGGCCCGCGATGCCCGCGAGCAACGGCTCCGCGAGCGTCAGCAGACCCGATACGGCCGCGAGCGGATTGCCGGGAAGCCCCACGAGATACGGCCCGTCCGGCGACAGCCGGGCCAGCAGCATCGGGTGACCGGGGCGGACCGCGACCCCGTCCACCAGCAGTTCGGCCCCGAGGGCGTCGAGGACCGGGTGCACATGGTCGACCGGACCGGCGGCGGTGCCCCCGGTGGTGACGATCAGGTCGGCGTCGGAGGAGGTGAGGGCATCGCGCAGCGCCCCGGCGTCGTCCCCGAGCCGGCGGGCGCCGGAGACCTCGGCGCCGAGGGCCCGCAGCCAGGGGCCGAGCATGGGGCCGAGGGCGTCCCGGATCAGCCCGTCGTGCGGCAGACCGGCGTTGAGGAGTTCGTCGCCGAGGACAAGGATGTCGACGCGCGGACGGGGCACGACGGGCAGCGCGTCGTACCCGGCGGCCGCGGCGAGGCCGAGCACCGCCGGGGTCACGACCGTCCCGGCCGGAACGAGCTGCTCGCCCGAGCGGCATTCCTGGCCCCGGGGCCTGATGTCCTGCCCGGTGACCACGGACCGCCGGGCGTGGAGCAGCCCCCTGGCCTCGTCGACGTGGGCGTGCTCGCTGCGGATGACCGCCGTGGTCTCGGGCGGCACGCGGGCGCCGGTGGCGATCCGTACGGCGGTGCCGTCGGGCAGCGCGGCGGCCGGGCTGCGTCCGGCGAGGAGCCCCGCCCCGGCCTCGAACGCCCAGGGGCCGGGTCCGGCGACGGCCCAGCCGTCCATGGCCGAGGTGTCGAAGGACGGCAGATCGGTGAGCGCGCCGAGCGCCTCGGCCAGCACGTGCCCGAGCGCACGGTCGAGCGCCAACCGGATCGTCGCGGGCGGACGGCCCCGCCCCGCCCGTGCCGCGACCGCCCGCGCCCGGTCCCAGGACGGGGGCGGGGGCGAGGTCTTCGCGGGGTCGCCCGGGAGGGCCCTCTCGGGGAGGGGCGGCTGTTCGCTGCCGGGCGCCGGGGCGGTGGCCGGGGTGGCGCGACCGTCGCGGCGGTCGTCGTCGCGCCGGTCGTTGTCGCGGCCGTCGTTGTCGCGGCCGTCGTTGTCGCGGCCGTCGTTGTCGCGGCCGTCGTACGGGTGACTGTCGCTGCTCCGATGGGCGTGCGGGTCGCGGCTTCGGTCCGCGTGCGTGTTGCTGCTCCGGCCGGCGTTCAGGTCCTCGTCCCGGGGGCCTCGGTGGCCCCCGGAGTCCCGGCTGCGGCTCGCGGGCTCGCCCGACCCTCCGGACCGGTCGGACCGGCCCGACCCGCCGACCAGGGCGAGTGCCTGCTCGACGGCCCGCTCCTCCTCCTCGCGTGCGCGTTCGCTCGCGGACCCGGGGGCACGGACGTCGCTGCCGGGCTCACGGTGCGGCCCGTCGGAGCCGGTCACGATGTCCCGGTCCCCTCGCGGCCCGCGTCGGGCTTCGCCCCGCCCGCCGGCCCGCCCGACGCATCGCCGCCCTGTCCCGCCGACTCCGCCGCCTCCGCTTCCCAGCGCAGAGCGAGGGCGGTGGCCTTGCGCGAGGCCTCCGCGACCGCCGCGGCGGCCTCGTCGGGGCCCGCACCGGCGCTCGCCCTGGCTGCCGCGTACCCGACCAGGAAGGTCGTGAGCGGGGCGGCGGGCCGGGCGACTCCGTGCGCGGCGTCACGGGCGAGGTCGAGCAGGACACCGGTGTCGACGTCGAGTTCGATTCCCAGTTCGTTCTTGACCGAGGTGATCCATTCGTCCAGCACGGCCCCATGCTCCCTGATCCGGGCTCGGGCGGCGGCGATGTCGTCCCAGGTGTCGCAGTCGAACGCGGCGTCAGGACCCGCGTCGATCCGGGCGAGCTCCAGCTCCGCCGTCAGAATCCGCAGCGGCAGCCCGGTGAGGCTCCCGTACTCGGTGGCGATCAGGGCCAGCTCCCGGCGGAGCGGCTCGGCGCGGTACGCGGCCACGAGCGGCTGGTCGTGCCCGTCGGGGTCGGTGCACAGGGCGCCTTCGCTGCCGGGCTCTCCGGCGGCGGCGAGCAGCGCGTCGACCGTGCCCGGGCCGAGGAAGGGCAGGTCGGCGGAGAGAACGAGAACGTACTCCGCCGTCGTCAGCTTCAGCCCCGCGCCCAGCGCCGCCAACGGGCCGCCGCCCTGCGGCACTTCCCGGGTCCAGAGCACCGGGCGGGCGGTCGCGCGGCGGTCGCCCACCACGACGGTGCGGGCCGCGCCGTCACAGGCCGCGAGGACCCGGTCGAGCAGCGCCCGGCCGCCCACCCGGACCCCTGGCTTGTCGGCGCCGCCGAGCCGCTTCGCGGCCCCTCCGGCAAGGACGATCACGTCGTAGGCGGTCATACGTCGAGTATGGGCGGCGCGCCGGAGCGAAGCCCCCGCCGGGGTGGCCGGAAGACCGGCACCCGCGACAGGGGCACCTCGCGGCTATACGGTGCGCAGCAGCACCGCCGGCTGCTCCACGCAGTCCGCCACGTACCGGAGGAAGCCGCCCGCCGTTCCGCCGTCGCACACCCGGTGGTCGAAGGTGAGGGACAGCTGGACGACCTGACGTACGGCCAGTTCACCCTGGTGCACCCAGGGTTTGGGCATGATCCGGCCCACGCCGAGCATCGCCGCCTCCGGGTGGTTGATGATCGGCGTCGAACCGTCGACCCCGAACACCCCGTAGTTGTTCAGCGTGAACGTGCCCCCGGTCAGCTGCGCCGGGCTGAGCTTCCCCGTACGCGCCAGCTCGGTCAGCCGGGCCATCTCGGCCCCGATCGACTCGGCGTTACGGGTGTGCGCGTCCCGGACGACCGGAACGACGAGGCCCCTCTCGGTCTGGGCGGCGAACCCGAGGTGCACGCCGGACAGCCGGACGATCTCCCGGGCCTCCGTGTCCACCGTGGAGTTGAGCTCGGGGAACCGGGCCAGCGCCGCCGTGCAGATCCGCGCCAGCAGGGCCAGGACCGACACCTTCGGCCCGGCGGACGGGCCCGTGGCGGCGTTCATCGCGGCCCTGGCCGCCATCAGCTCGGTGGCGTCGGCGTCGACCCAGCAGGTGGCGTCGGGAATCTCGGTCCGGCTGCGCGACAGCTTGTCGGCGACCGCTCCGCGCACCCCGCGCAGCGGAATCCGCTCGGCGTCCACAGCAGCGGCTACGCCGTTCGGGGCTGCCGCCGGTACCTGGGCCTGCACCGGTGCCTGGGCCGCACGTGCCGTCGCCGTCGCGGTCTCCTCCGCCGTCCGGATCGCGCGGTCGACGTCGGCGCGCAGGATCAGCCCGTCGGGACCCGAGCCCGCCAGCCGCCGCAGATCGATGTCGTGCTGCCGGGCCAGCCGGCGTACCAGCGGAGAGACCACCGGCACGGGCCCCTCGGACACCGAGGCGTCGGCGACCAGGACCTTGACCACAGGGGCTTCAAGCACCGGGGCCTTCACCACCGGCGCACCGGAGACCGGGGTCTCGGTCACCGGCCGGGCGGGCCGGTCCGGACGGATGCGCCGACGGCGTGCGGCCGGTGCGCCGGTCCCGTATCCCACAAGCACGTTCCCCGAGCCGCCCGAGGACTCCGGGTCGGAGCCGGAGTCCTCGCCGGAGCCGGAAGAACCCTCCGGTGCTCCGACGGCGACCGTCAGGAGCGGTGCGCCGACGGGGAGTTCCGTGCCCTCCTCGCCGAACCGTGCGGTCACCACGCCGCCGTAGGGGCAGGGCACCTCCACCATGGCCTTGGCCGTCTCGACCTCGACGACGGGCTGGTCGATGGCGACGACATCGCCGACCTCCACCAGCCAGCGGACGATCTCGGCCTCGGTCAGTCCCTCGCCGAGGTCCGGAAGCTTGAATTCGAGCACCTGGGCCATCAGCTGTCCGCCTCCCACTGCAGCCGGGCCACCGCGTCGAGCACCCGGTCCACTCCCGGCAGATGGTGCCGCTCCAGCATGGGCGGCGGGTAGGGGATGTCGAACCCGGCCACCCGCAGCACCGGAGCCTCCAGATGGTGGAAGCACCTCTCGGTGATCCGGGCCGCGATCTCGCCGCCGGGCCCGCCGAAACCGGGGGACTCGTGCACGACGACAGCGCGCCCGGTGCGCCGCACCGACGCGGCCACCGTCTCGTCGTCGAACGGCACCAGCGAGCGCAGGTCCACCACTTCGAGGTCCCAGCCCTCGGCGAGGGCCGCTTCGGCGGCCTCCATGCAGACCGGCAGGGAGGGCCCGTACGTGATCAGGGTGGCGCTGCGCCCGGGCCGGCGCACCACGGCCTTGCCGATCGGCTCGACCGCGGCAGGGGCCTCGGGCGACCAGTCGGCCTTGGACCAGTAGAGCCGCTTGGGCTCCAGGAAGACCACCGGGTCGTCGGAGGCGATCGACTCCCGCAGCAGCCCGTACGCGTCCTCGACCGTGGCCGGCGTGACGACGTGGAGGCCGGGGGTGGCCATGTAGTACGCCTCGGAGGAGTCGCTGTGGTGCTCGACCCCGCCGATCCCGCCGCCGTACGGCACGCGCACGGTGATCGGCAGCGGCATGGCTCCGCCGGTGCGGTTGCGCATCTTGGCGACGTGGCTCATGAGCTGCTCGAACGCCGGGTAGGCGAACGCGTCGAACTGCATCTCCACGACGGGCCGCAGTCCGTACATCGCCATGCCGACGGCCGCGCCGAGGATGCCGGCCTCGGCGAGCGGGGTGTCGGTGCAGCGCTCGTCGCCGAACTCCTTGGCCAGCCCGTCGGTGATCCGGAAGACCCCGCCGAGCGTGCCCACGTCCTCACCGAGCACGTGGACGGTGGGGTCCTCGGCCATCGAGTCGCGGAGCGCGCGCCCGAGGGCCTGCGCCATCGTGGCCGGTTTCGCCTTCACGGGGCGCCCCTCAGCCGTCACTGCCGCCGTGGTCATCGTCCTGCCTCCGGGCCGTGCTCGTCGTGGTCCTGCTCGGCGTCCAGCTCGGCGCGCAGGGCGGCGGCCTGCTCCCGGAGCTGACTCGTCTGCTCGGCGTACACATGGGTGAAGAGGTCCATCGGGGCCAGCTCCGGATCCGCGTTCATCCGGTCGCGCAGGGCGGCGGCCATGCGTTCGGCGGCCTCCTTCGCCTGCTCGATGCCCGCGTCGTCCAGCAGCCCGCGCTCCGTCAGCTCACGCTCCAGGAGCCGCACCGGGTCATGCGCCTTCCACGCCTCGACCTCGCTGTCGACCCGGTAGCGGGTGGCGTCGTCGGCGTTGGTGTGGGCCTCCATGCGGTAGGTGACCGCCTCGACCAGCGTCGGGCCCTCGCCGCGCCGGGCGCGGGCGACGGCCTCGCTCAGCACCTGGTGCACCGCCGCCGCGTCGTTGCCGTCGACCAGGCGGCCCGGCATCCCGTACCCGACGGCCTTGTGGGCGAGGGAGGGGGCGGCGGTCTGCTTGGCCAGCGGCACCGAGATCGCGAAGCCGTTGTTCTGGACGAAGAAGACGACCGGGGCCTTCCAGACGGCCGCGAAATTCAGCGCCTCGTGGAAGTCGCCCTCGCTGGTGCCGCCGTCGCCGACCATGGCGAGCGCCACCACGTCGTCGCCCTTGAGGCGGGCGGCGTGCGCCAGCCCCACGGCGTGCGGGAGCTGGGTGGCGAGCGGGGTGCACAGCGGGGCGATGCGGTGCTCGCGCGGGTCGTAACCGGTGTGCCGGTCGCCGCGCAGCAGGGTCAGCGCCTCGACCGGGTCCAGGCCGCGCGCGACGGCCGCGAGCGTGTCGCGGTAGCTGGGGAAGAGCCAGTCACGCTTCTCCAGCACCAGGGCGGCGGCGATCTCGCACGCCTCCTGGCCGGTGCTCGACGGGTAGACCGCCAGCCGGCCCTGCTTGGTCAGCGCGGTGGCCTGGGCGTTGTAGCGACGCCCGCGCACCAGCTCCGCGTGGAGCCGGAGCAGCAGCTCGGGGTCGACGTCGGCGACCGCGTCCGTACCGAGCACCCGGTAGGGCTCCGGGTCCGGGAGCAGCGGGGCGGGGTCGGTGATCGGCTTCCAGGCCGGGGGCGGCGTGGGCCGGTAGGCGGCCGCGCCGGGCAGCTCTTGGACCGTCATGAGAAGCACCTCCTGGCATCGAGGGAGATCGAGGGGTGTCGATCGGCGGTTTCGAGTCGATCGGCGGTGTCGATGGGTGTCGATGGTGTCGATCGGGAGCGAGACATCGGGAGCTGGGCGAGGCACGGGTGTGGTGTGCCTCACCTACCGATTGTTCGGTCGCAAGCGCATTTTGGCTACAGGCACCATCAGCCTGTGGACAAACGGTTCTCCACAGCCTGGGATGGGTACAGGTCGTCCACGACAGGGAGGCGCGGGCCGATGGCAGCTGAACAAATGGCCGACAGAGGCGAGGAACAGGACCGGACCCCGCCCACCGCGACGCCGTCGGCCGCCGCCCCCGCGAGCCCGGCGCCGGAGCCGGCCCCGGTTCCGCCCGCGCGGCCACTGGACGCCATCGACCGCGACATCCTGCGGATCCTCCAGACGGACGGCCGCGCCTCGATACGGTCCGTGGCCGAGCGGGTCCATGTCTCGCGGGCCAACGCCTACGCCCGGATCAACCGGCTCGTCGAGGACGGCGTGATCCGCGGGTTCGGCGCCCGGGTCGACCACGAGCGGGCCGGCCAGGGGGCGTCCGCGTACATCACGCTCAAGATCGTGCAGAACTCCTGGCGCACCGTGCGCGAGCAGCTCCAGGCGCTGCCCGGGGCCACGCACATCGCCCTGGTCAGCGGCGACTTCGACGTACTGCTGCTGGTGCACACGCCGGACAACAGGGCGCTGCGCGAGCTGGTCCTCACCCGGATCCAGTCCATCCCCGAGGTGCTCTCGACGCGGACGCTGCTGGTGTTCGAGGAGACGGACCTCGGACCGCGCCCGGACCGGCCGGCCGAACTCGCCTGACCGTGCCGTGCGCGGCCAGGCGGCCGTGCCGCGCAGGGGAGCCCGACGACATGGAAGCCCGGTGAAACGGCGGGCTCAGCGGGCGCCGCCCGCCCGCATCCCTTCGAAAGCCAGCTGGACGACCGTGTCCGCGAGCTGCTCCTCCCCGGGGAAGCCGCCCGGCTGCGGCCGGTACCACTCGACCAGCGAGTTCACCATGCCGAACAGCAGCCGGGTCGCCAGCCGTATGTCCACGTCCGCCCGGAGGTCGCCCTCGGCCACCGCGGCCTGGAGCAGCTCCGCCACCCGCTGGTCGAACTCGCGGCGCCGCTCCAGTGCCCAGCGCTCCGTCTTCGTGTTCCCGCGCACCCGCAGCAGCAGGGTGACGTAGGGGACCTCCGCCATCAGCACGTCGACGGTCCGGCGCGTGACGTACTCGACCCGCTCGACCGCGCGCCCGCGCTGCGCCCCCGGCTCGTCGAGGATGGCGAAGAGCCCGTCGAGCGCCCGGCTCACGGCACGGCGCAGCAGTTCCTCCTTGCCCGCCACATGGTGGTAGATGGAGGATTTCGAGATACCCGCCGCCCGGGAGAGATGCTCCATGGACGTGCCGTCGTAGCCGCGCTCGTTGAAGACACGGACGGCGACGGTGAGCAGGGTCTCCGGTGTGTACGTGTCCCGCTTGGCCGTGGTCATGTCCGCGATCCTCCCCCATGAGGGATCAGCCCCGCACAGGCGGGGACCACCGAAGTTGTCCACAGGTTCCCCGAGGGCCCCTTGTCCCGACCGATCGTTCGGTTACTCTAACTCCGTCCGCACGTCCCCGCCCGGCTCGATGAGGAGTTGGTCCGCCATGGCCTCCGTGCTCACCCCCCAGCAGCTGTCCGAGACCCACCGGCCCACGCTCGACCAGGCCCTCGACGTGATCGGTACCCGCGCGTACTGGTCCCCGCACCCCGAGCACCCGAAGGCGTACGGCGAGGGCGGTGCCCCGGGCAGCCTCGGTGCGGCCGAGGGCAAGGCCGCCTTCGACGCAGCTCTGGGCACCCGGTTCGACCTGGACCAGCCGGGCACAGACGGCTGGGTCGGCGGCGAGGTCTCGCCGTACGGACCGGAGCTCGGCATCGAGTATCCGCACGTCGACCCGGACATCCTGCTGCCGGCGATGAAGGCCGGCACGGCCGCCTGGCGGGCGGCGGGACCGGAGGTCCGGGCCCTGGTCTGTCTGGAGATCCTGTCGCGGATCAGCGCCCGCACCCATGAGCTGGCCCACGCCGTGATGCACACGAGCGGCCAGGCCTTCATGATGGCGTTCCAGGCGGGCGGCCCGCACGCCCAGGACCGCGGCCTGGAGGCCGTGGCGTACGCCTACCGCGAGCAGGTCCGCACCCCGGAGACCGCCGACTGGTCGAAGCCGCAGGGCAAGCGCGATCCGCTGAAGCTGCACAAGTCGTTCATCACGTCCGGCCGCGGTGTCGCGCTGGTCATCGGCTGCAACACGTTCCCCACGTGGAACGGCTATCCCGGCGTCTTCGCCTCCCTCGCCACGGGCAACCCGGTGCTGGTCAAGCCGCACCCGCGTGCCGTGCTGCCGCTGGCGCTCACGGTGTCCATCGCCCGCGAGGTCCTCGGCGAGGCGGGCTTCGACCCGAATCTGGTGGCGCTGGCCGTCGAGCGGCCCGGCGAGGGCATCGCCAAGACCCTGGCGGTCCGCCCCGAGGTCCGGATCATCGACTACACCGGCTCGACCGCCTTCGGCGACTGGCTGGAGGAGAACGCCCGCCAGGCCCAGGTCTACACGGAGAAGGCCGGCGTCAACACGATCGTCGTCGACTCCACCGACGACTACCGGGGCATGCTGGCCAACCTGGCGTTCTCCCTCTCGCTCTACAGCGGCCAGATGTGCACCACCCCGCAGAATCTGCTGATCCCCCGGGACGGCATCGCCACCGACGACGGCGCCAAGTCCTACGACGACGTGGTCGCCGACCTCTCGGCCGCCGTCACCGGCCTGCTCGGCGACGACGCCCGCGCGTCCGCCCTGCTCGGCGCGCTGGTCAACCCGGACGTCAAGGCCCGGCTGGAGGCCGCGGGAGGGCTGGGCGAGGTCGCCCTGCCCTCGCGGACGGTCACCAACGCCGAATTCCCCGACGCGACCGTCCGTACGCCGGTCGTCGTGAAGCTCGACGGCACCAAGCCCGACGACAGCGCGGCCTACTTCTCGGAGTGCTTCGGGCCGGTGTCCTTCGCCGTCGCCGTCGAGTCGACGTCCGCCGCCCTGGACCTGCTCCGCCGCACGATCCGGGAGCAGGGCGCCATGACGGTCGGGGCGTACACCACCTCCCCCGAGGTGGAGCGCGCGATCGAGGATGTCTGCCTGGACGAGTCGGCCCAGCTCTCGCTGAACCTGACCGGCGGGGTGTACGTCAACCAGACCGCCGCCTTCTCCGACTTCCACGGCTCCGGCGGCAATCCGGCGGCCAACGCGGCCCTGTGCGACGCGGCCTTCGTCGCCAACCGCTTCCGCGTGGTGGAGGTGCGCCGCCAGGCGTAGGCGCTACCGGCGAGGGTCGGGGACGTCGGCGTAGCGCTGGATCCACGCGTGCATCGCGATGGCCGCGGCGGCTCCGGCGTTGATGGACCGGGTCGAGCCGAACTGCGCGATCGAGCACACCGTCGTGGCGTGCTCGCGCGCCTCCTCGGTGAGGCCCGGCCCCTCCTGCCCGAAGAGCAGGACGCAGCGGCGCGGCAGCTCGGTGCGCTCCAGCGGTACGGCGCCGGGGAGGTTGTCGATCCCGATGACCGGCAGCCCCTCGGCCGCCGCCCAGGCGGTCAGGTCCGCCGTGTGGGGGTGGTGGCGCACATGCTGGTAGCGGTCGGTGACCATGGCGCCGCGCCGGTTCCAGCGACGCCGTCCCACGATGTGGATCTCCTTGGCCAGGAAGGCGTTGGCGGTCCGGACCACGGAGCCGATGTTGAAGTCGTGGGTCCAGTTCTCCACGGCCACGTGGAAGTCGTGCCGCCGCAGGTCGAGATCGGCGACGATCGCCTCCCGCGTCCAGTAGCGGTACGTGTCACCGACGTTGCGCCGGTCACCCTGGGCCAGCAGCTCGGGGTCGTACCGCTCGTCCTCGGGCCAGGGCAGCGGGTGCGGCCCGACGCCGATCGGCTGGCCGTAGCCGTCGTCGTACTGGAGGGGTTCCGCCGGGGGTTCTTGGGTTCTGCCGGTCTCACTGCTCACCCGACGAGCGTATGGCCCCCGCCGCCGCCCTGGGGCCGGGGCTCGTCCGGACCACCGTCGCCGCCCTGCGCCGGGCCGTCCACCGGCCGTCCGTCCGGGCCGTCCGCGCGGGTGGGCGTTCCGGGCTTCCCCGGCGTCCGGGACCGGCCGGGCAGCCGGGAGAGCAGTCGCCGCCTGCCGGTCGTGGCCCGGGTGCCCAGCCACACGAGGAAGACCGTCGGCAGGAACACCGCGTCGGCCGCGATCATCGCCATGGAGAAGAAGGGCAGCCCGAGCAGCAGGGCGATCCCCGCGTGCTCGCAGATCATCACGGCCAGCAGGACGTTCTTGACCCGCCGGTTGAACAGCGTGAACGGGAAGGCGACCTGGACGATGACCGTGCCGTACGTCAGCACCATCACCATCAGCCCGCTGGCGCCCAGGATCTCCGACAGGGCGGGCCACGGGGTGAAGTAGTCCAGGTTGAGCGGGTAGTAGAGCGCGGTGCCGTCCTGCCAGCGCGAGCCCTGGATCTTGTACCAGCCGGCGGTCGCGTAGATCAGGCAGACCTCGGCCATGATCACGGCGAGCGTGGCGTTGTGCGCGAGGTTGGCCAGCACGTCGAGCAGGGTGCGGAACTCGCTCCGGGGCGCGTAGCGGTCCACGGCCCACCAGACGGCGGCGGAGATCCAGAGGATCCACAGCAGCGTCGGCAGCCACCAGGTGCCACCGAGCCCGCCCATCAGGGTGGCCGTCGCGAGAACGGGGCCCAGGACCACCCAGAGCACCGGACCCACGATGTCCCGGAGCGGCGGCAGGCCCTCGGCGGCACGCCGCGCGTTGCGGGCCGCACGCCGGGCGTCCAGCGACCAGACCTGGGCGCAGCGCGTCAGCACGAGGTAGATCGCCATGAGGTGGACGACGTTGTCGCCGCCGTCGCCCATGAAGATGCTGCGGTTCTGCACCGAGAGCACGCCGACCATGAAGAGGACGGACATGGTCCGGGTCCGCCAGCCGACCATCAGCGCCGCCGCGGACAGCAGCGTGAGGACGTAGACCACCTCGAACCAGACCGTGCTGTCGGTCCACATCAGGACGGAGAAGGCCTCGTTGCCTTCTGTGAGCTGGCGGGCCAGGTCCCAGTGCCACGGGCCGTCCGGGCCGTACAGCTCATGGCGGTGCGGCAGCTCGCGCAGCAGGAAGAAGAGGTAGGTGGCGGCGAAGCCGATCCGGACGACGGCACTCTGGTACGGGCCGAGGGCCGAGGCGGTGACACGCTGAAGGCCACGGGCCAGACCACCGCCGGGGCCGCCGACACCTTGAGGCCGGGGCCCGGACGGCTGCTGGCCGGACGGCTGCGGAGCCGGGTTCTGCGGGGACGGGTTCTGCGGGGTCTGCGGCGAGGGGATGGTCACTGGTCCGCCTCCGCACGGGCCGCGTCACGGCTCTGTTCCGCCGCGTGCTCGGGAAGATCGTCGGGGGTCACGGTCCACCAGGGGAGTACGCGGTAGACGGGCCGGGTGCTGATCTTCTCGGTGCTCCACGGGGGCGGGGCGATGGAGCTGGTGGCGGAGCGGAGCTGGATGCGTTCGATCGTGCCGCCGTAGTCGCGCTCGCTCAGCCGCAGCATCGCGATGCGCCGCACGTAGCGCTCGGAGAGATCCCCGCGCAGGCCGTTGGGGCGGTTCTCGCTGTCGTGGGAGTTGACGTAGAAGTCCCAGCCCCGGCGGAGCTCGTTCTGGTCGACATGGCTGGGGAAGAGGTTGCCGCGTATCCCTTCGGCGTCCTCGTGGGTGAGGTTCATCCACCGGGTGGTGCGGCGGCCGTCGGCGTCGGCCACTTCGGCCCGTACATGGACGGCGACGTTCTGCTGGAGCGGGTTGGGCGCGAACAGCTTCCAGTTCTGCTCGAACTCCGGGTAGATCCAGCGGTCGATCGTCTTCCCGTGCTCCTTGGTCAGCGTGTTGGACGGGGCGACGTGCAGGAACACCATGGCCACCTGGGTGCAGGCGAGCAGCCCGATCAAGGACAGCGCCAGGGCCGCGACCACCTGGTACGGAGTCGAGAGCCCGGCTATGCCCCGGCCGGTGACCGAGGGATCCGGCACCGGCGACGAGGGCGTCGGGGACAAGGCCGCCGCGGACGAGGCCGCCGGGGACGAGGATGTCGAGGACGAGGACGTCGAGGGCGTGGTGACCGCCTGGTCCGCCGGTATGGCTCCGGGGGCGCCCCGCACCTCCGCCGGCCGGTTCAACGCCTGCGGCCAGGCGTCCTTCCCCCCGCCCGCAGAGCTCCTGTCGTGGTCCGAATCCATCCCGCCCCGCTCACCGTCGATCACCACTCAGTTATCCACAGGGTTGACACCCTACGGGCCTCCGACTCACCATTGAAGTCAAGGAACCGAACGATCGGTCGGTAGGGAGCCCGGGATGGCGGCAGTGACTGCGCACCAGACGACGCAGAAGACCCTCGGCACGGCGAATGCGGCGGGCGGAGCAGGTTCTACGGCCGCCGCGGGTGAGACGGACGCGGCGGCTGCGGACCACCTCGCGGCCTTCGACGCGGCCGTGGCGGCGGACGAGCGGATCGAGCCACGCGACTGGATGCCGGACGCCTACCGGGCGACGCTGATCCGCCAGATGGCCCAGCACGCCCACTCGGAGATCATCGGCATGCAGCCCGAGGCCAACTGGATCACCCGGGCGCCCTCGCTGCGCCGCAAGGCGATCCTCATGGCCAAGGTGCAGGACGAGGCGGGCCACGGCCTGTATCTCTACAGCGCCGCCGAGACCCTGGGCACCAGCCGCGAGGAGCTGCTCGACAAGCTCCACGCGGGCCGCCAGCGCTATTCGTCGATCTTCAACTACCCCACGCTGACCTGGGCCGACGTCGGCGCCATCGGCTGGCTGGTGGACGGCGCGGCGATCACCAACCAGGTGCCGCTCTGCCGCTGCTCCTACGGCCCCTACGCCCGAGCGATGGTCCGTATCTGCAAGGAGGAGTCCTTCCACCAGCGCCAGGGGTACGAGCTGCTGCTCGCCCTCAGCCGTGGCACCGAGGCCCAGCACGCCATGGCCCAGGACGCGGTGAACCGCTGGTGGTGGCCCTCCCTGATGATGTTCGGCCCGCCCGACGACGCCTCGTCGCACTCCGAGCAGTCCATGGCCTGGAGGATCAAGCGGCACTCCAACGACGAGCTGCGCCGGCGCTTCGTCGACATCTGCGTGCCCCAGGCCGAAGCACTGGGCCTGGAGCTCCCGGACCCCGACATCCGGTGGAACGAGGAGCTGGGCGGCCACGACTTCGGCGCGATCGACTGGTCGGAGTTCCAGGAGGTCCTCAAGGGCAACGGCCCCTGCAACGACCAGCGGATCACCCAGCGGCGCAGGGCCCACGAGGAGGGCGCCTGGGTCCGGGACGCGGCAGCCGCGTACGCCGCCAAGCACGCCCCGGCACAGACATCGCCCCGGACATCGGCATCGGCATCGGCATCGGCATCGGCACAGACCAGCGCGTCCGCGCAGCATGTGGAGGAGACGGCATGAGCAGCTCGACCGACTGGCCTCTGTGGGAGGTGTTCGTGCGTTCCCGGCGCGGACTGTCCCACACCCACGCGGGCAGCCTGCACGCGCCGGACGCCGAGATGGCCCTGCGCAACGCCCGCGACCTCTACACCCGCCGCTCCGAGGGCGTCTCGATCTGGGTGGTCCCGTCCACCGCGATCACCGCCTCCTCCCCCGACGAGAAGGACTCCTTCTTCGAACCGGCCGGCGACAAGCCCTACCGCCACCCGACGTTCTACGAGATCCCGGACGGGGTGAAGCACCTGTGAGCGCCGCACTCGCCCTCGGCGACGACGCGCTGGTGCTCTCGCACCGGCTGGGGGAGTGGGCCGGTCACGCCCCCGTCCTGGAGGAGGAGGTGGCGCTCGCCAACATCGCCCTGGACCTGCTGGGGCAGGCACGGGTGCTGCTCTCGCTCGTCGGCGACGAGGACGAGCTGGCCTACCTCCGCGAGGAGCGCGCCTTCCGCAACCTCCAGCTGGTCGAGCAGCCGAACGGGGACTTCGCCCACACCATCGCCCGGCAGCTCTACTTCTCGGTGTACCAGCACCTGCTGTACGAGCGACTGGCGGACGGGGACGGCGAGTTCGCCGGTCTGGCGGCCAAGGCCGTGAAGGAGGTGGCCTACCACCGTGACCACGCCGAGCAGTGGGTTCTGCGGCTCGGGGACGGCACGGAGGAGAGCCACACCCGGATGCAGAGCGGCCTGGACACGCTGTGGCGGTTCACCGGCGAGATGTTCCAGCCGGTCGAAGGGCTCGATTCCCCGGAAACCGGTGTCGACCGGCAGGCGCTGGAGAGCAGTTGGCTCGCCGCCGTCACCGACGTCGTCGAGCGCGCCACTCTGACCCTCCCCGCGGGCCCGCGGTCCGGGGGCTGGGCGGCGGGTGCGGGCCGGCAGGGCCTGCACACCGAGCCGTTCGGCCGCATGATCGCCGAGATGCAGCATCTGCACCGCAGTCACCCGGGGGCGTCATGGTGACCGACACACTGCTGGAGGCGGAGCTGCGCGAGCTGGCCGGTTCCGTGCCCGACCCCGAGCTCCCGGTGCTGACCCTGGCGGAGCTGGGCGTCCTGCGGGATGTCCGGGTGGAGGGCCCGGGCCGGGTGACCGTGCGGCTCACCCCGACGTACACCGGATGCCCGGCGATCGAGGCGATATCCGCCGACATCGAGCGGGTGCTGCACGACCACGGCGTGCCGGAGGTCTCCGTGGTCACGGTCCTGGCTCCGGCCTGGTCGACGGACGACATCAGCGCCGAAGGGCGCCGCAAGCTCGCCGAGTTCGGCATAGCGCCGCCGCGCGCCCACAGCGCCGACGGCGGCCCCGTGCCGCTGACGCTCTCGGTGCGCTGCCCGCACTGCGGCTCCACGGACACGGAACTGCTCAGCCGGTTCTCCTCCACGGCGTGCAAGGCCCTGCGCCGCTGCGTCGCCTGCCGTGAACCGTTCGACCATTTCAAGGAGTTGTAGATGTTCCATCCGCTCCGGGTCAGCGCGATCGAACGGATCACGGACGACGCGGTGGCCGTGACCCTCGCCGTGCCGGCCGAGCTGCGCGAGACCTTCCGCCACACCCCCGGCCAGCATCTGAACGTGCGCTACACCGTGGACGGCCAGGAGGTCCGCCGTTCGTACTCGATCTGCGCACCGGCCACCGAGCAGCCCGGCGAACCGGTGCTGCGGGTGGGCATCCGCATGGTCGAGGGCGGGGCGTTCTCCACGTACGCCCTGAAGGAACTGGCCGTCGGGGACCAGGTGGAGGCCATGCCGCCGATGGGCCGGTTCGTCCTGAAGCCGCGCCCGGGCCTGTTCGCGGCGGTGGTCGGCGGCAGCGGCATCACCCCGGTGCTGTCGATGGCGGCCACCCTGCTCGACCGGGAGCCGGCGGCCCGGTTCTGTCTGATCCGTAGCGACCGCACGGCGGCCTCGACGATGTTCCTGGACGAGGTGGCCGACCTCAAGGACCGTTACCCGGACCGCTTCCAGCTGGTCACCGCGCTCTCCCGGGAGGAGCAGTCGGCCGGACTTCCCTCCGGGCGGCTGGACACCGATCGGCTCACCGGCCTGCTGCCCGCGGTGCTCCCGGTCGCGGAGGTGGACGGCTGGTTCCTGTGCGGGCCGCTCGGCCTCGTGCGGGGCACGGAGAAGGCCCTGAAGGCGCTCGGCGTCGACCGTTCCCGGGTCCACCAGGAGATCTTCCACGTCGACGAGGGCCCCGCCGATGCGACGGTGGCCAAGGTCGCCGCCCCGTCCGACTCCGTGCTGACGGCCACCCTCCACGGCCGCTCGGGCAGCTGGCCCGTGGACAACGCGGAATCCCTGCTGGAGACGGTGCTGCGAAGCCGCTCGGACGCCCCGTACGCGTGCAAGGGCGGGGTCTGCGGAACCTGCCGGGCGTTCCTCGTCTCGGGCGAGGTCCGGATGGACCGCAACTTCGCCCTGGAACCGGAGGAGACCGAGGCGGGCTTCGTGCTGGCCTGCCAGTCGCATCCGCTCACCCCGGAGGTGGAGCTGGACTTCGACCGCTGAGGCCCGAGCGGACCGCCGCACTGTTCCCTTCCCGTAGAACCTGTTCTATCTTGACGACCCGTCAGCTAGCTCAGGTCTAACGGGAGGCTGGGACAGTGGACTTCACCTTCACCGAGGAACAGCAGGCGGCCGTCGAGGCGGCCAGGGCCGTCTTCTCGGATGTCGCACCTGACGGCGCGCCCAGCCCCGCCCTGACCCCGGGCGCCGTGGCGGAGGACATCGACCGGCAGTTGTGGCACGAGCTGGCGCGCACAGACCTGCTCGGGCTCACCCTGTCGCCGGATCACGGGGGCGCGGGCCTGGACCCGATCGCGCTCTGCCTGGTCCTGCGGGAGTCGGCCAAGGTGCTGGCCAGAGTCCCGTTGCTGGAGAGCTGCGCGGTGGCGATGGCCATCGAGCGGTACGGCGATCGCACCCTCGCGGCGGAGCTGCTGCCCCGGGCCGGCCGGGGCGAACTGATCCTGACCGTCGGCGCCCACGGCCGCAGCGGCCACGATCCGGCCGAACTCGCCGTCTCCGCACGGCCCTACGGGGCGGGAGACGGGGCAGGCAACGGGGCTGGCGAAGGGGAGACCGACGGATCGGCCGGGGGCTCCGGCTGGGTGCTCGACGGGGTCCAGTCCGCGGTTCCGTGGGCCCAGGCGGCCGACTGGATCGCCGTCCCCGCACACACCGCCGGAGGCCGCCCGGTCCTCGCCCTCGTGACCCGTACCCGCGACGGCGTCACTCTGGCGGACCAGGTCTCCACCAACGGTGAACGCCTGGCCGAGGTCCGGCTCGACGCCGTGCGCGTGGAGGCCCGCGAGCTGATCGACGCGGCCGGCTGCTGGGACTGGCTGCGGTCCCTGCTCACCACCGGGACGTGCGCGCTGGCGCTCGGGCTGGGCGAGCGGGTGCTCGCGATGACCGCCGAATACACCGGCAAGCGCGAGCAGTTCGGGTTTCCGGTCGCGACGTTCCAGGCGGTGGCGGTCCAGGCCGCCGACCGGTACATCGATCTGCGGGCGATGGAGGCGACCCTCTGGCAGGCCGCCTGGCGGATCTCCACCGACACCGGCGGCCCGCTCCCGGCTGCGGGAGACGTCGCCGTGGCGAAGATCTGGGCCTCCGACGGGGTGCGCCGCGTCGTGCAGACCGCGCAGCATCTGCACGGCGGCTTCGGCGCTGACACCGACTACCCGCTGCACCGCTACCACGCCTGGGCGAAGCAGATCGAACTCTCGCTCGGCCCGGCAGCGGCCCACGAGGAGGGACTGGGAGACCTGCTGGCCGCCCACCCGCTCGGCTGACAGCGACCGCGCCCGTAGAACGGGGGACCGGCTCAGAGGACGAAGGCGGGCGTCCCGTTGTCCGTGACCATCGGGCGGCCGGCGCCGTCCCAGGCCTGCATGCCGCCGTCGATGTTCACCGCGTCGATGCCCTGCTGGACCAGGTACTGGGTGACCTGGGCCGACCGGCCGCCCACCCGGCACATCACATGCACGCGCCGGCCGTCATCGGCCGCCTCGGTCAGCTCGCCGAACCGGCCCACGAAGTCGCTCATCGGAATGTGCAGCGCGCCCTCGACGTGACCGGCCGCCCACTCGTCGTTCTCACGGACGTCCAGGACGAAGCCGTCCGACGGCACCGCCGCGGCGTCCACCGAGGGCAGCGGGACGAAATTCATGGGTCATGCCTTCTCTCGTACATACGCGGAAGAGTCGTCCACTCACGGAAGAGTCATCCGGAACGCTACTGCACCCCGCCTGCCGCACCCTGCCCCTGCGCCCTACCGCGTCATCTCCGCGAGCTCGGCCTCGCGCCGGGACACCTCGCCCAGCAGCTGCTCCGCGATGTCCTCCAGCAGCTGGTCCGGGTCGTCCGGGGCCATCCGCAGCATCGAGCCGATCGCGCCGTCCTCCAGCTCCTTGGCGAGCACCGTCAGCAGCTCCTTGCGCCGGCTGAGCCACTCCAGCCGGGCGTAGAGCTCCTCGCTCTCGCTCAGCGGGGCCGGCGGCCGCACCGGCCCGGCCTCCCACTCCGCCACGAGCTCCTTGAGCAGCTCGACGTCGCCGCGGCCGTAGGCGGCGTTCACCCGGGCGATGAACTCGTCCCGGCGCTGCCGCTCCACCTCGTCCTGGGCGAGGTCCGGGTGCGCCTTGCGGGCCAGCTCCCGGTAGAGCCTGCGGGCCTCCTCGCTCGGCCTGACCCGCTTCGGCGGCCGGACCGGCTGCTCGGTGAGCATCGCCGCGGCCTCGGGGGAAAGACCGTCGGTGTCCATCCAGTCGTGGAACAGCTCGTCGACCCCGGGCATCGGCATGACGGCCGCCCGCGCCTCCCGCGCCTTGCGCTCGTCCTCCGGATCCCCGCTCTTCGACGCCCGCGCCTCCGCGATCAGCGCGTCCAGCTCGTCGAGACGCGCGTACATCGGACCGAGCTTCTGGTGGTGCAGCCGGGAGAAGTTCTCGACCTCCACCCGGAAGGTCTCCACCGCGATCTCGAACTCGATCAACGCCTGCTCGGCGGCCTGCACCGCCCGGGCCAGCCGGGCCTCGGGGCGCGGCCCGGCATCGTCGGGGCCGGCGGGCTCGGGGGCGCCCGGCTCGGCCTCGTTCTGCTGGACGTCGTCGCTATCCTGCGGGACGTCGTCCTGCCGGTCTTCGTCGTTCCGGGTGGTCGGCACCCCGGCGGCTTCGTGGCTCACCCGTCCAGCGTATGGCCACAGCCCGGCGGCACGGCACACGCGGTGGGCCCCGACCGGGCCCACCGCCTCACACGCGCACCGGACACGGACCGGTCACACACCGAACTCGGCGGCCAGCCTGCCCGCCTTGATCCCCCGCAGCAGCTCGGCGTGATCCGCTTCCGTACGGTCGGCGTACGTCACCGCGAAGGCGGCCACGGCCTCGTCGAGCTCGTCGTTCTTGCCGCAGTAGCCCGCGAGCAGGCGGGGGTCGGCGCTGTGGGCGTGCGCACGGGCGAGCAGTGCACCGGTCATCCGCCCGTAGTCGTCGACCTGGTCGGCGGCGAGCGCGGCGGGGTCCACACTGCCCTTGCGGTTCCGGAACTGCCGGACCTGGAAATGTCGGCCGTCGACGTCCGCCCAGCCGAGCAGGATGTCGCTGACGACCTGCATCCGCTTCTGCCCGAGCACCACCCGGCGGCCTTCGTGCGCCACTTCCGGTACGTCGAAACCGACCGCGGGCAGATAGGGGGCGAGCACCGAGGGGCGCGCCTCCTTCACCTGGAGGACCAGCGGCTCTCCCCGGTGGTCGAGCAGCAGCACCACGTACGACCGGGTCCCCACGCTGCCGGTGCCGACCACCCGGAACGCCACGTCGTGGATCGTGTACCGGGCCAGCAGCGGCACCCGGTCCTCGGAGACGGTGGAGAGATAGCCGCCGAGACCCGCGGCCACGACCGCGGCCTCGGCGTCCGGCACCCGGCGCAGCACGGGCCGGGCGTCGACGAAGCGCCGGCCGCCATCGGGGCACTCCTCGGTGGAGCGGGCGGCGAAACGGGCGCTGGTGTTGTTGCGGGCCTTCTCCGAGACCCGCTCCAGGGTGCCGACCAGGTCACGGGCGTCGGTGTGCGAGACGAGCTCCTCGTCCGCGATCGCGTTCCAGGCGTCGAGGGCGGGCAGCCGGGCCAGCAGCCGCATCGTGCGGCGGTAGGCGCCTACGGCGTCGTACGCGCCCCGGCGGCAGGTGTCCTCGTCGGCCCCGGCGGCCCGGCCCGCGAGCACCAGGGAGGTGGCGAGCCGCTTGAGGTCCCACTCCCACGGCCCGAAGACGGTCTCGTCGAAGTCGTTCAGATCGATGACCAGGCTGCCCCGGGCATCGCCGTAGAGGCCGAAGTTGGCCGCGTGGGCGTCGCCGCAGAGCTGGGCGCCCACCCCGGTGACGGGGCTGCCCATCAGGTCGTGGGCCATCAGCCCGGCCGCACCCCGCAGGAACGCGAAGGGGGTGGCCGCCATCCGGCCCACCCGTATCGGTGTCAGACCCGGTACACGGCCCCGGTTCGACTCCTCGACGGCCCGCACCGCGTCCGGCCGGCCCGGCGGCAGGACCAGCGAGGCGTGCGAGGACCGGGGCACCCGTTCGCGGAGCGCCTTGCCCGCCGCCTTCGGTGAACTCGCGGCCCCGCGCCGGGCGAACCCGGGCACGACGGGAATACGCGGATCCGACTCCTCGGCACGCTGTTCAGGCATCGTCGTCCCGGTTTCGCCCATGGAGCGTCGCCTCCCCCACCCTCGTACACGCTCTTCGGCTGCCCGGCTGTCCCGCCCGGCCAGCAGCCCTGCCCGGCAGCGGCCGAGCACGACGGTACCGCCGATTCGGCCGGCTGTATCAGCAGCCGCCGCCGGTCTCCGGCGCCAGATACGTGTCCGCCCACCGCCCGAGCTCCTTGAGCGCGGGCTCCATCGCCGTACCGGCCTCGGTGAGCCGGTAGGAGACGCGCAACGGTGGCCCCTCGTCGACCTCGCGGATCACCAGACCCGCAGCGCCGAGTTCGGTCAGCCGGTCCGAGAGCATGCGCTCACTGATCCCGGGAATCGCCCTGCGCAACTCGGCGAAGTGCACCGGTCGCTGCAGCAGCACCGAGACGATCGGGCCGGTCCAGCGCTTGCCGAACAACTCGAAGACCCGACTGATCCCCACATCGACCCGCCGACAGGCCCCTTCGCTGTGATCCGCCATGCCTCTAGCGTACTGCGCCGACGTCGGCAGCTTACAAAAAATAAGTAGCTATGCTATTAGTAGTTACGTACGTAAAAGCTGCCTCGGGACGCCCGTGAGGTCGCGTCGACCCACCCGCGCCCCCTTCCCCTCTCTGTGGAGATCCCCATGGCCACGCTTCTGCACCTCGACTCCGCCGTCTTCCCCCAGGGATCCGCCTCCCGCGACGTCACCGCGGCGTTCGTCGAGGCCTGGCGCGAGCAGCACCCGGACGGCACCGTCGTCCACCGCGACCTCGCCGCCGATCCGCTGCCCCACCTGGACGCCGGCGCCACGGCCGCGGGCGCCGACGACCCGCTGCGCCGCGAGCTGGCCGACGAACTGGCCGCGGCGGACGCCGTCCTGATCGGCGCCCCGATGTACAACTTCACGATCCCGTCCACCCTGAAGGCATGGCTGGACCAGGTGATCATCGTCGGGCACAACGCGGGCCCCGATTCCCCCGTCGCCGGCACCCCGGTGACCGTCGTCGCCAGCCGCGGCGGTTCCTACGCTCCGGGCACCCCGCGCGAGGACTTCGAATTTGTCCAGAATTACTTGGAGAAGGTGTTCGCGGGCATGTTCTCCACCGAGGTGGACTTCATCGTTCCCGAGCTGACCCTCGCCCACTCGCAGCCGTCGATGGCCGAGCTGATCCCGCTCGCCGAGGCCTCCCGCGCCCAGGCGCTCGACGACGCCCGGGCAAAGGCGAAGGCCCTCGCCACCCGCCTCGCCGCCTGAGAAAGCCTCAAACCCCAAAGAGAAACGGCAGTGCCGCGGAGCTTCTACAAGCTCCGCGGCACTGCCGCATCACGATCAATGGGACGTTTCACGTGAAACATGGAACGTGAGACATGGCACGTCCGGTCGCGGATCAGACAGCCCCTCCGGCCGCCGCCGCACCCGCGCCCGCGGGCTCCTCGTCGCCCTCGTCGCCGGACTGCCCTGCCCGCGTACCGCGAGCGGATCCGCCGCCCTGCCGGGAGCCTGTTTCCGCCGCGGGACCGGAGCCGGCCTCCTTGGCCTCCGCGGCGATCCTGGCCTCCTGCTCCTCCCGCTCCGCCTTCTCACGCGCCTGGGCCGCCAGATCCACCCGGCCCTCGGGCTTGATGTGGGCGATGACACCGGGGTGAGCGATCGACGGCAGGATGTGGCGCCACATCTCCGCGACCTGCTCGCGCAGATCGGCCCGCCCGGAGTCGGCCTCCGAGACCAGCTGGATACCGGTGAACGAGGCGACGATGATTTTGGCCGACACCATCGGGTCGATCTGCGGGAACACCTCGCCGCGCTCCTGCCCCAGCTCCAGCATCCGGGCCGTCGCGTCGATCCAGTCGCCCCACGGATGCGGTCCGCCGAGGAAGACTCCCTCGATGGAGAGCCTGGTGCCGGCCCGGGCCATCGCGTTGTGGCGGAGGGCGAAGGCGAACTGCTGGCCACCGTCCACCAGGGACTGGAGCGGCGAACCCTCCTGCTCGAACTCGACCGTCGAGGTCTGCTCGTCCATGATCGCCTGCGCGATGGCCTCCTTGGAGGCGAAATGGAAGTACAGGGCTCCCTTGGTGACCTTGGCGCGGCGGAGGATCTCCGAGATGGCGGCACGCTCGTAGCCGTAGTCGTCGAAGACACTCGCCGCGGCATCCACGATCGACCGCCACGTCTGGACCGCGCGAGCCTGCTTCGCCATTTCCTGCCTCCGGGACGTTCTGTGCGCTCAGCCCTTCACCGCCGAGCCGCCGTCGATCCAACCTCTGCGGCCAGCGTATGCAAGTACGCCGTTGCACCGGCCATCGGTCTGTCCGGAAACCGTGCCCACACCCGCTGTCCGTACCCCGCCCGTCCGCCGAAAACACGGGAACGCCTCCGACAAGCCCGACGAGACTGTCGGGAAAGCGCAACAACGAAGAACCCCCGCTCCGGATCTCTCCGAAGCGGGGGTTCTCCCGATTCAACTTCAGCAGCTGCAAGCACCTGCCGTTGTGCGCGAGGGGGGATTTGAACCCCCACGTCCCGAAGGACACTGGCACCTGAAGCCAGCGCGTCTGCCGTTCCGCCACTCGCGCATGAGTGGTGTTTTCAGACTCTCACCTTGGGGGGTGAGCGCCTGGCGACAAACGGAAGATTAGCACGCTGGACAGGGTGGATTCACATCCGTTGTTTCGCCGGCTCCGGGAGGGGAAGCGGGAACCCCGAACCATCGCCCCCACTCCTCCGGAGTGCGTCCCGGGTGCGGGACACTGTGAGGAGGCCACCTCTACGATCCGTGTGAGGGGTGACACTCATCCACAGGCCAGACAAGGGGAACCAGCCGATTTCCCGACGCGTGGATACGATCAGTAAGCAGTACAGGGACGATGACAACGGAGGAGGTGCCCCATGGGGGTCATGAAGCGTTTCGAGCAGCGCCTCGAGGGGCTGGTCAACGGCACCTTCGCCAAGGTCTTCAAGTCCGAGGTGCAGCCTGTCGAGATCGCCGGCGCCCTCCAGCGCGAGTGCGACAACAACGCGACGATCTGGAACCGCGAGCGGACCGTCGTCCCCAACGACTTCATCGTCGAGCTCTCCACCCCCGACTACGAGCGGCTCAGCCCGTACTCGGGCCAGCTGGGCGACGAGCTCTCCGGCCTGGTGCGCGACTACGCCAAGCAGCAGCGCTACACGTTCATGGGCCCGATCAAGGTCCATCTGGAGAAGGCCGACGACCTCGACACCGGGCTCTACCGGGTCCGCAGCCGCACTCTGGCGTCGAGTACGTCACAGCAGGAGCCGTCGGCCCAGTCCCCCCAGCCCCCTGCCGGACGCCCCGGCGCCCCGCAGGCTCCCGGTGGCTACGGCTACCCCCCGAGCGCCGCCCCGCCGATGCCCGCGGCCCCGCCGTCCGGCGCCGGACGGCCCTCGGCCCCCACGAGCGACCGGCGCCCGCCGGCGGCGGCCGGCCCCATGCCGGACGCCCGGACGCGACGCTGGATCGAGATCAACGGCACTCGCCATCAGATTTCCCGCCCGACGTTGGTGATGGGACGATCCACCGACGCCGACGTGCGGATCGACGACCCCGGCGTATCGCGCCGGCACTGTGAGATCCGGACCGGAACGCCCTCGACGATCCAGGATCTCGGGTCTACCAACGGCATCGTGGTAGACGGGCAGCACACCACCCGCGCTACGCTCCGCGACGGCTCGCGGATCGTCGTGGGCAGCACCACCATCGTTTACCGGCAAGCCGAAGGGTGAAGCGGGGGCAATGTCAGAGCTGACCCTGACGGTCATGCGGCTAGGTTTCCTGGCTGTTCTGTGGCTGTTCGTCATCGTGGCCGTACAGGTCATCCGCAGCGACCTGTTCGGAACGCGCGTCACGCAGCGCGGCTCACGCCGCACTGCCGCCGACACGCGCCCCCAGCAGGGCCGCCAACAACAACAAGCGGCGCCGCCCCAGCAGCGTCAGCAGCCGGGCCGGCAGCGCCGCGGGGCGCCGACCAAGCTGGTCGTGTCCGAAGGCTCGCTCACGGGCACCACGGTCGCGCTCCAGGGCCAGACCATCACCCTGGGCCGGGCCCACGATTCAACGATCGTGCTGGACGACGACTACGCGTCCAGCAGGCATGCCAGGATCTACCCGGACCGTGACGGCCAGTGGATCGTCGAGGATCTCGGGTCCACCAACGGCACGTATCTGGAACGGACCCGGCTCACCACCCCGACACCAGTTCCGCTGGGCGCGCCGATCCGTATCGGCAAGACCGTCATCGAGCTGCGGAAGTAGTACGACAATGAGCGAGCGGAGCGAGCGAGCCGCGGCGGTCCCGACCGTGGACGCTGCCCGGTTCCCGACCGGAGGGTGGGCAGTGTGGCTCGAGACAGGCTGTACCCCGAGCCGACGGGCGAGGTGCGCATGAGTCTGTCGCTGCGCTTCGCCGCCGGGTCGCACAAGGGCATGATCCGCGAGGGCAACGAGGACTCCGGCTACGCCGGTCCCCGCCTCCTCGCCATCGCCGACGGCATGGGCGGTCAGGCGGCCGGTGAGGTCGCCAGCTCCGAGGTGATCTCCACCCTCGTCCCGCTCGACGACGACGTCCCCGGATCCGATCTCCTGACCTCGCTCGGCTCCGCCGTGCAGCAGGCGAACGACCAGCTGCGCGTCATGGTCGAGGAGGACCCCCAGCTGGAGGGCATGGGCACCACGCTCACCGCCCTGCTCTGGACCGGTCAGCGCCTCGGCCTGGTGCACGTCGGCGACTCCCGCGCGTATCTGCTGCGCGACGGCGTCCTGACGCAGATCACCCAGGACCACACCTGGGTGCAGCGCCTCGTCGACGAGGGCCGGATCACCGAGGAAGAGGCCACCACCCACCCGCAGCGCTCCCTGCTGATGCGGGCGCTGGGCAGCGGCGACCATGTCGAGCCGGACCTCTCCATCCGCGAGGTCCGGGCCGGCGACCGCTATCTGATCTGCTCGGACGGCCTCTCCGGCGTGGTCTCGCATCAGACGATGGAAGAGACCCTCGCCAGCTACCAGGGCCCGCAGGAGACCATCCAGGAGCTGATCCAGCTCGCCCTGCGCGGCGGCGGCCCCGACAACATCACCTGCATCGTCGCCGACGTCCTGGACGTCGACAACAACGACACCCTGGCCGGCCAGCTCAATGACACCCCGGTCGTCGTCGGCGCGGTCGCGGAGAACCAGGCCCAGCTGGGCGACGGCGGGGCCATGCAGACGCCCGCCGGACGCGCGGCGGGCCTCGGCCGCCCCGTACCCCCGCCCGCCGGCGGCTTCGGCCCGCCCGGCAGCGGCGACACCGGCTACGGCGGCATGCCGGACGGCTCCTACGACTCGTACACGGACGACGACTTCGTCAAACCGCGCGGCGGCCGTAAGTGGCTGAAGCGTTCCGTCTACATCGTGCTGGCGCTGGCCGTGATCGGCGGCGGTCTGTACGGCGGCTACCGCTGGACGCAGACGCAGTACTTCGTCGGCGCGAAGGACGAGAACGTCGCGCTGTTCCAGGGCATCAGCCAGGACCTCGCCTGGGTCTCGCTCTCGAAGGTCGAGAAGAACCACCCCGAGATCGAGCTCAAGTACCTGCCGCCGTACCAGCGCAAGCAGGTCGAGTCGACGATCGCCGAGGGCAACATCACCGACGCCCGCGAGAAGATCGCCGAGCTGGCCGCCCAGGCCTCCGCCTGCAAGAAGGACGCGCAGCGCCGCGCGGCCGAGGCCGAGACCCGGGCCCGTACGGGCGAGGGCGAGGCCGGCGGCACCGCCGGGGCGCCCGCCACCAGGACTTCCGCCACGTCCTCCGCCAAGGGGACCAAGCCGACCACCGCTCCCACTCCCGGCCCCAGCCTCTCGGAGGAAGAGAAGAAGCTGGTCCCGCAGTGCGGTAAGCAGTAAGCCGTAGGGGGCCTTCAGCACCATGAGCGTTGTCACCAACACGACCACCATCGGCGCGATCGACGCACCGAGCCGCCGCAACACCGAGCTGGCGCTCGTCGTCTTCGCCGTCGCCATCTCGGTGTTCGCCTACGCCAACGTGGGCCTCGCCCTCAACGGCGAACTGCCGGCGGGCATGCTCGGCTACGGGGCAGGTCTCGCCCTGCTCGGCGGCGTCGCCCACCTCGTGGTGCGCAGGTTCGCCAAGTACGCCGATCCGCTGCTGCTGCCTCTGGCGATCCTGCTGAACGGGCTGGGCCTTGCGCTGATCTGGCGGCTGGACCAGTCGGAACGCTTCCAGGCACTGGACACCTTCGCTCCGGCCGCCTCCAAGCAGCTGCTGTTCTCCGCCATCGGCGTGGCCACGCTGGTCGCGGTCCTGGCCATCCTCAAGGACCACCGCATCCTGCAGCGCTACACGTACATCTCCATGGTCGTGGCGCTACTCCTGCTGATCCTGCCGATGTTCTTCCCCGCCGTGAACGGCGCCAAGATCTGGATCAAGATCCCGGGCTTCGGAACGCTCCAGCCCGGCGAGTTCGCCAAGATCATCATCACCGTGTTTTTCTCGGGCTACCTGATGGTCAAGCGGGACGCGCTGGCCCTGGCCAGCCGCCGCTTCATGGGCCTCTACCTGCCCCGCGGACGGGACCTCGGCCCGATCCTCGCCATCTGGGCGATGTCGATCCTGATCCTCGTCTTCGAGACCGACCTCGGCACCTCGCTGCTCTTCTTCGGCATGTTCGTCGTCATGCTCTACGTGGCGACCGAGCGCACCAGCTGGATCGTCTTCGGTCTGCTGATGTCGGCGGTCGGCGCGGTCAGCGTCGCCACGTTCGAACCGCACGTCCAGCAGCGCGTCACCGCCTGGCTCGACCCCTTCGCGGGCTGGGGCGAGGTGGCCGCGAGCGAGCAGATGGCGAAGTCCTTGATGGCCTTCGGCTCCGGAGGCACGCTCGGGACCGGGCTCGGGCAGGGCAACTCCGACCTGATCGGCTTCGCCGCCAACTCCGACTTCATCCTCGCCACGGTCGGCGAGGAGCTCGGGCTCGCCGGGATGATGGCCGTGCTGCTCATCTACGGTCTGATCGTCGAACGGGGCGTGCGCACCGCCCTGGCGGCCCGTGACCCGTTCGGGAAGCTGCTCGCGATCGGCCTCTCCGGCTCGTTCGCCATCCAGGTGTTCGTCGTCGCCGGCGGTGTGATGGGCCTCATCCCGCTCACCGGTATGACGATGCCGTTCCTGGCCGCGGGTGGTTCCTCCGTCCTCGCCAACTGGGCGCTGATCGCCATTCTGATCAGGATCAGCGACACCGCCCGCCGCCCGGCTCCGGCCCCCTCGCCGTCGCCCGACGCCGAAATGACCCAGGTGGTCCGACCGTGAACAAGCCGCTGCGCCGGATCGCGATCTTCTGCGGCATCCTCGTCCTCTCCCTCCTCATCCGGGACAACTGGCTCCAGTACGTCCGTGCCGACGAACTGAACAGCCACAAGTACAACCGCCGTGTCGAGATCGAGCGGTACGCCCACGAGCGCGGCGACATCATCGTCGACGGCAAGGCGATCACCGGCTCCGCCGAGACCGAGGACAGCGACTTCAGGTACAAGCGGGTCTGGAAGGACGGTCCTCTGTGGGCCCCGGTGACCGGCTACTCCTCCCAGGCCTTCGACTCCTCGCAGCTGGAGAACCTGGAGGACGGCATCCTCACCGGCAACGACGACCAGCTGTTCTTCGACCGGACGCTGTCGATGTTCACCGGCGAGAAAAAGCGCGGCGGCAACATCGTCACCACGCTGAACGGCGACGCCCAGAAGGCCGCCTTCAAGGGGCTCGGCGACAAGAAGGGCGCGGTGGCCGCCCTCGACCCCAAGAGCGGCGCCATCCTCGCCCTCGCGAGCACCCCGTCCTACGACCCGTCGGTCTTCGCCGGGAACTCCATGAAGGACTCGGACAACCGGCAGAAGCTCCTGAAGGACAAGGACAAGCCGATGCTCAACCGGGCATTGCGCGAGACCTACCCCCCGGGCTCCACCTTCAAGGTCGTCACCGCCGCCGCCGCCCTGGAGAACGGGCTCTACGACGACATCGACGCCAAGACGAACTCCCCGCTGCCCTGGACGCTTCCGCAGTCCACCACGGAGCTCAAGAACGAGGGCAGCATCCCCTGCAAGGACGCCTCCCTGCGGGAGGCCCTGCGCTGGTCGTGCAACACCGTCTTCGGGAAGATGAGCGACGACCTCGGCAACCGGAAGATGATCGAGCAGACGGACAAGTTCGGCTTCAACAAGGAAGTCTTCACGCCCGTCCGCGCCGACGCGAGCATCTACCCCGAGGACAACAAGCCGCAGAACGCCATGGCCGGCATCGGTCAGGCGTCGAACCGCACCACCCCGCTCCAGATGGCCATGGTGGCCTCCGCGATCGCCAACGACGGCAAGCTGATGCAGCCGTACATGGTCGCCGAGCGCCAGGCGCCCAACCTGGACCCGGTCTACACCGCCGAGCCCGAGGAGCTCAGCCGCGCGCTCTCCGGTGAGAACGCCCAGAAGCTCCAGCAGATGATGGAGACCGTGGTCAAGGACGGCACGGGAACCAACGCGCAGATCCCCGGCGTCACAGTGGGCGGCAAGACCGGTACCGCCCAGCACGGTCTGAACAACAGCGAGAAGCCCTACGCCTGGTTCATCTCGTACGCGAAGACCGACAACGGCTCCCCGGTCGCCGTCGCCGTCGTGGTCGAGGACGGCAACGCCAACCGGGACGACATCTCCGGTGGCGGCCTGGCCGCCCCCATCGCGCGCGATGTGATGAAGGCGGTCCTCGACAGCAAGAAGTGAGACCTGTCACGGCTGCCGTACGTCATACCGGACATCGCATACCGGTCGGATATCGGCTGACGGGTGCGGGCTGATCACGTAACCCGTGCCCGGTAGCGTATGCGCGAACAGCGCACCGCCGCGGACCACACACGGGTGCGGTCGGGACTGACGGAGAGGGCTGGAACAGTTATGGAAGAGCCGCGTCGCCTCGGCGGCCGGTACGAGCTGGGCTCGGTGCTCGGCCGTGGTGGCATGGCCGAGGTCTACCTCGCCCACGACACCCGGCTCGGCCGCACCGTAGCTGTGAAGACGCTGCGGGCCGATCTGGCCCGTGACCCGTCGTTCCAGGCCCGGTTCCGCCGAGAGGCCCAGTCGGCCGCCTCGCTCAACCACCCCGCGATCGTCGCCGTGTACGACACCGGCGAGGACTACGTCGACGGGGTCTCCATCCCGTACATCGTGATGGAGTACGTCGACGGGTCGACGCTGCGGGAACTGCTGCACTCCGGCCGCAGACTGCTCCCCGAGCGCACGCTGGAGATGACGGTCGGCATCCTCCAGGCACTGGAGTACTCGCACCGCGCCCAGATCGTCCACCGCGACATCAAGCCGGCGAACGTCATGCTGACGCGCACCGGCCAGGTCAAGGTCATGGACTTCGGCATCGCCCGCGCCATGGGCGACTCCGGAATGACCATGACGCAGACCGCCGCGGTCATCGGGACCGCCCAGTACCTCTCCCCGGAGCAGGCCAAGGGCGAGCAGGTCGACGCACGCTCCGACCTCTACTCCACCGGCTGTCTGCTCTACGAGCTGCTCGCCGTGCGGCCCCCGTTCGTCGGGGACTCACCCGTCGCGGTGGCCTACCAGCACGTCCGCGAGGAGCCGCAGCCGCCGAGCAACTTCGACCCCGAGATCACGCCCGAGATGGACGCGATCGTGTTGAAGGCGCTCACCAAGGACCCGGACTACCGCTACCAGTCCGCCGACGAGATGCGCGCCGACATCGAGGCCTGCCTCGACGGCCAGCCGGTCGCGGCCACGGCGGCGATGGGCGCCGCGGGGTACGGGGGCTACGACGGCTACAACCCCGACCAGCCCACCACCGCCCTGCGCCCGACCGACCCGAACAACGCGCAGACCTCGATGCTGCCGCCGGTCAACCCGGACGACGGCGGCTACGGCTACGACGACCGCCAGGGCCGCCGCCGCCAGCAGAAGAAGAGCAACACCTCGACGATCCTGCTGGTCGTCGCGGGCATCCTGGTGCTCATCGGCGCGATCCTGATCGGCCGGGTGATCTTCTCCGGCAACGGGGGCGACGACCAGGTCAAGGCCCCGAACCTGGTGGGCTCCACGCTCGAGGAAGCGCAGACGCTCGCGTCCAGAACCGGCGTCACCGTGACCAAGGGCGCCGAGGAGCCGTGCGAGCAGCAGGAGAAGGGCCAGATCTGCTCCCAGGATCCGTCGGCCGACGCGATGATGGACAAGGACGGCACCGTCACGGTCGTCGTCTCGTCCGGAGCGCCGAAGGTCGAGGTCCCCAACGTCCTGGAGAAGTCCGAGGACGGCGCCCGCGAGGAGCTGGAGAGCAAGGGCTTCTCGGTCAACGTCACCACGGCGGAGTCCGAGGCGGCCGAGGGGACGGTGATCAAGCAGAACCCCAAGGGCGGCCAGAAGGCCGACGAGGAGTCCGAGGTCACCATCACCATCGCCAAGAAGACGACCAACCCGATGCCCGACGTGCGGACCCGTCAGTACGACGCCGCCGTCGCCCAGCTGAACCAGCTCGGGTTCACCAACGTCTCGCGGACCGACGTCGACTCGGACAAGCCGGCCGGTGAGGTGATCGAGCAGACTCCCACAGGCCCGAGCAACCAGGCCAAGGACGTCCAGATCGTCCTGAAGGTCTCCAAGGGGCCGGCTGAGCCGGAGAAGGTCCAGATCCCCGGTGACCTCGGTGGCAAGTCGTACCAGGACGCGAAGGGCCAGCTGGAGGGGCTCGGCTTCGTGGTCCAGCTCGCCCAGGGGTCGGTCGACAAGCCGGACGCCCGGGTGATCACCAGCAACCCGGCGCCGAACACCGAGGCGGAGAAGGGCAGTACCGTCACCCTCATCACCATCGAGGGCGGCGGGGGCGGCCTCTTCGGCGGCCCGGGCGGCTGAGCCGCCGCCCGCCCCGCAGCGTACGGCGAAGGGCCCCGGTCACCACGATGGTGACCGGGGCCCTTCCCGTGTGCGGGGGCCGCGACGAGCGCTCAGCCCAGCAGCTCGACCGGCTTCGTGCGGTCCTTGTCGACCTTCTCCGTACGCTCCAGCTCGCCCCACACGATGTACCGGTACTTCGAGGTGTAGACCGGGGTGCAGGTCGTCAGCGTGATGTAGCGGCCGGGCTTCTTGACGCCCGACTCCTCCGGGACCGGCTGGATGACGTCGACGTTGAACTTCGAGGTCTCGGGGAGCGTCTTGTAGACCTTGTAGACGTACCAGGTGTCCTTGGTCTCGAAGACGACCGGATCGCCGTTCTTCAGCTTGTGGATGTTGTGGAACTTCGCGCCGTGCCCGTCGCGGTGCGCGGCCAGCGTGAAGTTGCCCTCGTCGTCCCAGGGGAGGGCCGACTTCACGGGGTCGGTGTAGTAGCCGGCGATGCCGTTGTTGAGGTTCTTGGGGTCGGTGCCCTTCTTGACCAGCACCTCGCCGTTCTTCATGGCGGGCACGTGCAGGAAGCCGATGCCGTCCTTGGTGTCCAGGGCGCCCGGGCCGTCCGCCCACTTGCTGCGGACCGTGTCGCCCTGCCGGTCGGCCTCGCGGTCGGCGAGCACGTTGGTCCACCACAGGGAGTAGACGACGAACAGCGCGAGCACCAGGCCCGCGGTGATGAGCAGTTCACCGAAGACGCTGACGGCCGACGCCACGCGGTCGCGGACGCGGCGGCGCGCCGGGGGCGGGGACGCGGACGTGTCGGTCCGCTCGTCGTGCTCGGTCCTCGCTGCCACCGCACCGTCCCTGTCGTGAGGATGTTCAGCCGACGAGCGCGTCGGGCTTTCCCTCGCTGCGTGGCCGTTCGTCGACCATCTTGCCCCAGACGATCAGCCGGTAGGTACTCGTGAATTCCGGCGTGCAGGTCGTCAGCGTGAGGTACCTGCCCGGCTTCGTGAACCCGGAACCGGCCGGGATCGGCTCGATCACCGAGATGTTCGACGGCGACGTCTGCGGGAGGATGCTGGCCATCTCGTAGGTGTAGTACGCGTCCCGGGTCTCGACCACGATCGGGTCGCCGGGCTTCAGCTTGTTGATGTAGCGGAACGGTTCACCGTGGGTGTTGCGGTGACCCGCAACGGAGAAGTTGCCCTGCTTGTCGGAGGGCATCGCCGTCTTGAGCTTGCCCTCGCCGTAGTGGCCGATCATCCCCCGGTCGAGGACCTTCTCCTTGTCGATGCCCTCGGCGATCGGGGCGACGACGTCCAGCTTGGGGATGTGCATGATCGCGAAGCCCTCGCCGGGCGCGAACACCCCTGGCGTGCGGTCGCCGTTGGCCCATTCGTCCTGGATCCGGTTCGTCTCCTTGCCGGCGATCTGGTCGGCCCGGATGTTGGTCCACCACAGCTGGTAGGTGACGAACAGCAGCATCAGGACGCCCAGCGTGATGAACACCTCGCCGACCGCCCGGCTGGCGATGACCGCCGGGCTGTCCTTCGCCGCCCGCGCCGCGCGCCGGGCCTCCACCCGGGACATCGGCACGGCGGCGACCGGGGCGGCCTTCTGCTCCGGTGCGGTCCCCGGGCGCCGGCGCCCGCGCCCCTTGGCCGCCCGACGCCGCTCGGCCCGCCCGCCGGGGGAAGGCGCGGGGTCGGGCTCCGTCTTTGACGGTATGCGGGCCAGCACTTCGGTACGCGGTTCGGCGTGGAGGTCCGGCGCGGCCGGAACCGGGACCGGCTCCTCGGCCGGAGCCACCGGGTCCGCCGGGGAGGCCAGGTCCGCCGGGGCCATGCGCGCAGACGGCTCCTGAGGCCCGTACCAGTCGCGTTGGTACCCGGCCGGGTCGTACCACTCGTTCGGGGCTCCCTGGGGCTGCTGAGGCCCTTGAGGAGGTGCTTGGCGGGGCGCGTACCCGGTCTCGTACGAGGACGGCGCCGCGGACTGCACAGCGTGGGGCGCCGCGGGTTCCGCCGGGACCGTGTCCGACCGGAACCACGGTGACGTGTGCCCGCCGGGCAGCGGATCGTTGAGCGGATCCGCGAGGCCGTCCACCGCCGCCACGAACGCGCCGTCGGTCCCGTACACCCCGTGCGCGTCGGGGCCTTCCGGTCCGGCGGTGCGCCCGGGGCGGCCTGCGGTCACGCGGCGGCCTTGCCCACCACCGGCGCGAGCCCCGCCGAGCGCGCGACGGCCCCCTGGTCTCCGCACTGCTCCAGCCAGTTGGCGAGCATCAGGTGGCCGTGTTCGGTGAGCACCGACTCGGGGTGGAACTGCACGCCCTCCACCGCCCGGTCGCGGTGGCGCAGCCCCATGATGATGCCGTCCGCCGTACGGGCGGTGACCTCCAGCTCGGGGGGCAGCCCGCCGGGTTCCGCGGCGAGCGAGTGGTAGCGCGTCGCGGTGAAGGGGGACGGCAGCCCGGCGAAGACGCCCTTGCCCTCGTGGGTCACGGGGGAGGTCTTGCCGTGCAGCAGTTCGGGGGCCCGGTCGACGACACCGCCGTACGCCACCGCCATCGACTGCATCCCCAGGCAGACGCCGAAGACCGGAACGCCGGTGTCCGCGCAGTGGCGCACCATCTCGACGCAGACGCCAGCCTGTTCGGGCGTACCGGGGCCCGGCGA
Source organism: Streptomyces globisporus C-1027 (assembly GCF_000261345.2). NCBI lineage: Bacteria > Bacillati > Actinomycetota > Actinomycetes > Kitasatosporales > Streptomycetaceae > Streptomyces > Streptomyces globisporus. The sequence continues at coordinate 3,945,965 of NZ_CP013738.1, forward strand.
GAGCAGGACTCCGTCGAAGCCGTCCTGGGCGTGGGCGGGGGTCACCTCGTCGTTGCGCAGCACTTCGCACTCGGCGCCGAGCTGGTACAGATACTGGACGAGGTTGAAGACGAAGCTGTCGTAGTTGTCCACGACGAGGATGCGTGCGGTCACTGGCCGGCTCCTGCTCCACCGGCGCTCGCGCCGTCGACGGTCACATCACCGAACGGGAGCAGCGGCTCCGCCCACGGGAACACGTACTGGAACAGTGCGTAGACGACCGCCAGAATCAGCGCGAGCGCGATGATGCTCCGCACCCATGCGTTGCCCGGCAGATGCCGCCAGATCCAGCCGTACATGCTGACCCCTCCATTCGGTACCCGCACCAGACTAGAGGGCCGCGGCAGAAGCATGGGTCCACTGGGGAAAACCACGGGTCGTGGTCCGCCAGAGGCCGGGGACCATCTCGGCTCAGTCGGCGAGCTCCGGCGGCTGCCCCTCGCTCACCGGCCGTGTCGCGTCCAGATGCGCCCAGGCGATCAGCCGGTGGCTGCTGCCCCATTCCGGTTCGCACGTGGTGAGGGTCAGATAGCGGCCCGCGCCCTCGAAGCCCGAGCCGCGGGGCACCGGGTCGACGACGGCGGTGTCGGTGGGCACGGTCCGGTAGGGCCTCTTCGCGATGCGGTAGGTGAACCAGGTCGTGCCGTCGTTGACGACGACCGCGTCCCCGGGGCGCAGCTTCGGGAAGTCCTTGAAGGGATCGCCGTACGTCCGCCGGTGCCCGGCGACCGCGAAGTTGCCCGTATCGCCGGGGCGGGCCGTTCCGCTGTAGTGCCCGAGCCCCTTCTTCAAGGTTTTGACCTCGGTGTTCTCCAGGACGGGCCACTCCCAGCCGGAGCCGAAGCGGGGGATGTGCATCGTCGCGAAGGGCTTTCCGTCGCGGTACGGGGCCGGGTCGGAGGGCTCAGCGGAAGTGGAAGGGGGCGGCGGGGCCGGAACCACGGGTTCGCGTGCCCACCGGCTCTGGAGGGTGTCGATCTCGCCCTCGGCCGCGTCGGCCGCTTTCACGCCGGTCCAGAACAGGAAGTAGACGACGAAGAGGACGATCAGAGCGCCCACGGTGATGCAGAGTTCGCTGAAGGTCCTGACGACGAGTCGCACCGACACCGGACCGGCCTCCCCGGGGTTCAGCTGGCGCTCGGCCAGGGGTCACTCCACAGGCTGTGCGTAGTGGAGATCCACTGTGCCCGAGTACCCGGGAAGAGTCACCGCCTCGTCCTCGTCGACTTTCCAGCCCAGCCCGTACGCCTTCACATACAGCAGGTAGTTCTGGATCGCGGTGGAGCTGTTGAGCGCCTGCTTGAGCTTTCCGGGGTCGCCGACCGCGGTGACCTTGTACGGCGGGGAGTAGACGCGGCCCTGGAGGATCAGGGTGTTGCCGACGCAGCGGACCGCGCTGGTGGAGATCAGCCGCTGGTCCATCACCTGGATTCCGCGCGCCCCGCCCTGCCACAGCGCGTTCACCACGGCCTGCAGGTCCTGCTGGTGGATGACCAGGTCGTTGGGCTGGGGCTCGGGGTAGCCGGGGTTGGCGGTGGCGTCGGGAGGCGCGTCGTCGAGCGTCACACTGACGGAGTCGCCGGTGACCTTCGTCGTGCCGGCCGCCTCCTCCAGCGCCTTCAGCTTGGCGTCCTCGGCCTCGGTGGAGCCGTCGTCGCGCTGGGCGAGGGCGTCGATCTGCGCGCGCACGGAGGCGGCCGAGTCATTCAGCTCGGCGTTCTTCTCGCTGCGCTCCCTGATCAGGTCGGAGAGCTTGAGAAGAGAGGAGTCACTGCGCAGATTGGTGCCCTTGGCCGTGTTGGCGCTGGTGACGAAGATGAGTCCGGCCAGGGCGAAAACCGCAGCGGTGAGCCCCCGGACCGCCCACACGGAGGTGCGCCGGGCCGGGCCTTCTGGGGAGTCGGCAGAATTGCTCAACGTACCCTTATCTCATCAGGCGCCAGGGAAGCACTACGCTAACGGACGCTCGGGGGAGGCAGTATTCCCCCTGGCACCCGCCCCCGGCGCCCGCCACAGATCCCTGCGCGGTCACGCAGCGCATCGACAGGAGAGTCCCTCGTGCCGAAGTCACGTATCCGCAAGAAGGCCGACTTCACGCCGCCCCCGGCGAAGCAGGCAACGGCCATCAAGCTGACCAACCGCAGCTGGGTCGCTCCGGTGATGCTGGCCCTGTTCCTCATCGGGCTGGCCTGGATCGTGGTGTTCTACGTGACCGAAGGCGATCTGCCGGTCGACGCCCTGGGCAACTGGAACATCGTGGTCGGCTTCGGCTTCATCGCCGGCGGCTTCGCCGTGTCGACCCAGTGGAAGTAGCGGGCCCCCCTTCCGCTCCCCCGCCCGCGGGCCCGTACGCGCACCCCTAGCTGGTCGACGCTCTCCCACGCAAGCCTTGCCCTGAGTTACCCACAGAGTTATCCACAGTCGGGGGAAAAGGTCAGACGATCTGTGGATAACCTCCACTGAAGTTGACGCCGGTGTGACTGCAGCCTCCCTCGCCGAGGGGGGCTGCAGCCCGTTGTCCGGGCGGAAAAACCCAGCTCAGCGACAAGGGGCACACCTGTTCCTCTTGCCATACACAAGAATCCGCGCACACTGTGGACAACTTCGGTCAGGCTGGGGGTGAAGAGCGCCTTCTCGCCGCCTCTTCCGCTCAGGTGAGCGCCAGCGTCCGGGCGACGATGATCCCGAGGGACGCCAGCAGGACGAGCGCACAGGTGCCGGTCTGCACCGCCGTACGCCGCTCGCGCGGGGCGTGCACCATGCCGATGGCGATGGCGACGCCCGCGATCAGACCACCGACGTGCGCCTGCCAGGCGATACCGTCCCGGTTGAAAAAGGTGAAGGCCAGGTTCACCGCCAGGAGAATGAGCACCGGGCGCATGTCGTAGTTCATGCGGCGCATCAGGACGGCGGTCGCGCCGAAGAGGCCGTAGACCGCGCCGGAGGCACCCAGCGAGGGCTGGTTCTGCGCGGCGAGCAGATAGGTCAGCGCGCTGCCGGCGAGGCCGGACAGCAGGTAGAGGGCGAGATAGCGGGACCGGCCGAGCGCCGCCTCCAGCTGTCCGCCGAGCCACCAGAGCCCCAGCATGTTGAACCCGAGGTGCACCACTTCCTGGTGCAGGAACATCGAGGTCACCAGGCGGTACCACTGCCCCTCGGCGACGCCTTCGACGGACCCCGGCGGCGGGCTCGGGTCCCACGCCCGGCCGAGCAGTGTCAGATCGCCCACCAGCCCGGGGCGGACGGTGACGAGGAGGAAGACGGCCAGATTGATGCCGAGGAGGATCTTGGTGACCAGGCGCGGATCGGCGGCCACCGAGCCGCCCGCCAGCGTGCGCGGCCGGCTGGCCGCCGGACGGTGCCCGGTGCCCGAACCCTGGCGTACGCAGTCGGGGCACTGGAAGCCGACCGAGGCGCTGACCATGCACTCGGGGCAGACCGGACGCTCGCAGCGCGTACAGCTGATGCCGGTCTCGCGGTCGGGATGGCGGTAGCAGGTCGGCGTCGGCCCACCGCTTCCCGCGGCGGCACGGTCTCCCGGTGGCTGCTGGTCCATCGGTCCTGGCCTGCCTCTCGGTCCTCGGTCCTCGTCCCTCATCGCTCGGGCGGCGGCACGGACAGGACCGCCCCGCTCGTCCGCTATGTATCACTACGGACGGGCGGGGCGGTTGGTTCCCACAGGGATCCCACAGGTACGCGGGGACACCCGCAGGGCCGGGTGCGTGCGGGCCGTCAGCGGGTCTCGACGACCACGGACTCGATGACCACGTCCTGGAGCGGGCGGTCCGTGCGCGGGTTGGTCGGGGTGGCCGCGATGGCGTCGACGACCTTGCGGCCCGCGTCGTCGGCCACCTCGCCGAAGATGGTGTGCTTGCCGGTCAGCCAGGCGGTCGGCGAGACGGTCAGGAAGAACTGCGAACCGTTGGTCCCCGGCCCCGCGTTGGCCATGGCCAGCAGATACGGCTGGGTGAACGCCAGCTCCGGGTGGAACTCGTCGGCGAACTTGTAGCCGGGCCCGCCGGTGCCGTTGCCCAGCGGATCGCCGCCCTGAATCATGAAACCGCTGATGACACGGTGGAAGACCGTGCCGTCGTACAGCGGATCCGTGGAAGTCTCACCGGTCTCCGGGTTGACCCACTCGCGCTGCCCGGTGGCCAGTTCCACGAAGTTCTTCACCGTCTTGGGGGCGTGGAACGGCAGCAGCCGGATCTCGATGTCGCCCCGGTTGGTCTTCAAGGTGGCGTAAAGCTGCTCGGCCACGATCTGTCTTCCTCTTCCCTCGCCTGCCGTCAAATCCTTCGCTGACGTCCGGCGATCCTCCCACGGACCGGGAAACGTACGGCCGGATGCCGGGCGAACCGGCGCGTTCACCACCGAACCATGGCATTGTCGTCGGCACACTTCACTTGAACCGTTTTGCCCGCACATGACGATCATGACCCGGATGCCCGCCCCGCATGCCGGGCACGGACTCAACAGGCATGATTTTGGACTGGGCGGACAGGCGGAGTACCTACCCGCCACCAAGGAGGAGGATCTCGTGACCCGCATCGACAGCGTGCGCGCCGCAACCGACTCGGCGAAGGACAGCGCGCAGCACGCCGCGGAAGTGGTGGCGCCCTACGCCGAAACAGCCAAGGACCAGGCGGCCCACCTCGCGCATGAGGCGCGCGTACGACTCGCGCCCAAGGTGACGAAGGCGGCCCAGCAGGCCCGTGTCCAGTACGCGTCCCACCTCGCGCCGCGCCTGGAGCAGGCCCGTACGCACGTGCCGCCCCGGGTCGACGAGGCCGCGCACCGCGCCGCGGTCTCGACCCGGAAGGCCGCGCGCAGCGCCGCCGACTACACCGCACCCCGCGTCGAGCACGCCCGCGCGGTGGCCCTGCCCGTCGCCGAGCAGGCGTCCGCCCGCAGCGCGGCCGCCCTGGCCGCGCTGCGGACCCAGGTGACGGCCAAGGAAATCCAGAAGCTGGCCCGGAAGCACCAGCGGCGGGCCAAGGCCGGCCGGGCCGCGAAGGGGTTCCTGGTGCTGGGCGTCCTGGCGGGCGGTGCCTATGCCGCCTGGCGCTGGTGGGACAAGCAGGCCAACCCGGACTGGCTGGTCGAGCCGCCCGTCGCCACCGAGGTGGGCGACGAGCGCTCGCCGCTCAGCTCGGTCGACGGCAGCCCGCGGGCCGATCTCGACCCGGAGGTCGAGGCCAAGCAGGCGGAGGCCGAGGGGGACACCCCGGGCCTCGACGACCGTCCCTGACAGCCCGGCAGGCTGACGGCACGGCATGACGAACGTGGCCGGGGAAACCGCTCAGGCGGTTTCCCCGGCCACGTTCGCGTGTGCCCACCGACGCATACGGAGGGGGCGGCTACCGGCTGACGGCGAACCGCATCAGGGCGTGCTCGTCGCCCTGCTTGATCTTCCCGGTCTCGTTGATCACCTGGAGCTTCCAGCCCGCGCCCTCACGGATCGCCTTGGCGACGGCGACGCCGTTGTCCTGGGTGAGCATGCTCGGCCAGATGTCGGCGACCTGCTGCGAGCTGCCGCCCGTCGCGTCGTACACCTTGAAGCTGATGTTGCGCGCGTTGCTGAACGAGCTGCGCTTCTTGTAGGCGGCCGCGATGAAGACGATCGACGTGATGTTCGAAGGGATCCTGGCGAACTCGACGGTCACCGTCTCGTCGTCGCCGTCACCGTGCCCCGTCTGGTTGTCCCCGCTGTGCACCAGCGAGCCGTTGCCCAGCGGGTCCAGGGAGTCCAGCCCGGCCAGCCGCACCGGGTCGCCGCCCTGCAGCGCGATGGCGATCAGGTCGAGGTCCGTACCGGCCTTCTGCCGGATCTTCCCCATCAGGCCGCCGCTGCTCCCGACGGTCGGGTCCCAGGACGCTCCGATGGTCAGGTGCGTCACTCCGCCCAGGTCCGCCGGGCCGTCTTCCTTCGTCAACGTGATCATGCCTGAGTCCTTTGTGGCTCGACTGTTTATGTATGAAGTGTGCCTGGTGCAGCGGCGGCGGAACGCAAAAGAACCCCTCCAACCACGTTTCCGCAGGTTGGAGGGGTTCAATCAAGTGGAGCCTAGGAGATTCGAACTCCTGACATCTGCCTTGCAAAGGCAGCGCTCTACCAACTGAGCTAAGGCCCCGGGTCACCGTCGGGAACAGAGTACCGGGTACCCCCCGGGTTCTTCCAAAAGGATAGGGACTCCCCGGGAACGACCACGCTCCGTAAGATGCTCGCAAGGTTCGCAGCAGCGAAGCCGCAGCGATGGGGAGACGCCATGGACGCAGCGCAACAAGAGGCGACGGCAAGAGCCAGAGAGCTTCAACGCAGTTGGTACGGAGAGCCGTTGGGGGCGCTCTTCCGTCGACTGATCGATGATCTCGGCCTGAACCAGGCCCGGCTGGCCGCCGTTCTCGGGCTCTCCGCCCCGATGCTCTCGCAGTTGATGAGCGGCCAGCGAGCCAAGATCGGGAACCCCGCCGTGGTCCAGCGCGTCCAGGCCCTTCAGGAGCTGGCGGGCCAGGTGGCCGACGGCAGTGTCAGCGCGGGCGAGGCCACCGACCGCATGGAGGAGATCAAGAAGTCGCAGGGCGGCTCCGTCCTCACCGCGACCGGCCAGACCACCTCCACCGGCGGCGCTCCCACCGTCCGCCGCGTGGTGCGCGAGATCCAGTCCCTGCTGCGGTCGGTCGCGGCGGCCGGCGACATCATCGATGCCGCGGACGCCCTCGCCCCGACCCACCCGGAGCTGGCAGAGTTCCTCAAGGTGTACGGCGCGGGACGCACCTCGGACGCGGTCGCCCACTACGAGGGGCACCAGAGCTAGTACGACCCGACGGAAGCACGACGGACCCAGGGCACGCGCACCGCGCAGCGCCCTGGTGCCAGCAGGACACGGGGCCGGACACCGGGACCGGACACGGGCCGCGGCGGACGCCGCGGCACCCTACGAACGGGGAGCGGGCGCAGCGCAATGGGTGAGGTCTTCGCCGGTCGGTACGAGCTGATCGATCCGATCGGACGCGGTGGGGTCGGCGCCGTCTGGCGGGCCTGGGACCACCGCCGCCGCCGGTACGTCGCGGCCAAGGTGCTCCAGCAGAGCGACGCGCACACGCTGCTGCGCTTCGTCCGCGAGCAGGCGCTGCGCATCGAGCACCCGCACGTGCTGGCCCCGGCCAGCTGGGCCGCCGACGACGACAAGGTCCTGTTCACCATGGACCTGGTGAGCGGTGGCTCGCTCGCCCATGTCATCGGCGACTACGGCCCGTTGCCGCCGCGCTTCGTCTGCCTGCTGCTGGACCAGCTGCTCTCCGGCCTCTCCACGGTGCACGCCGAAGGGGTGGTGCACCGCGACATCAAGCCCGCCAACATCCTGATGGAGGCGACCGGTTCGGGGCGGCCGCATCTGCGCCTGTCCGACTTCGGAATCTCGATGCGCAAGGGCGAACCCCGGCTGACCGAGACCAACTACGTGGTCGGTACGCCCGGTTACTTCGCCCCCGAGCAGATGATGGGCGCCGAGCCCGATTTCCCCGCGGACCTCTTCGCGGTCGGCCTGGTCGCGCTCTACCTCCTCCAGGGCCAGAAGCCGGACGCCCAGGCGCTGGTGGAGCACTTCGCCGCGCACGGCACCCCGGGGGCCCCCGAGGGCATTCCCGAGCCGCTGTGGCAGGTTCTCGCCGGTCTGCTCCAGCCCGACCCGCACGCCCGGTTCCGTACGGCCACGGGCGCGCGCAAGGCCCTGACCGCGGCGGTCGAGATGCTGCCCGAAGCCGGCCCGGACGACGAGCCAGTGGAGGTGTTCGACCAGATCGGGCCGCTGCCCGAGGGGTTCGGTCCCGACGGGCCCGTCACCGGCCCGCCGAAAGCCCCGCAGCAGCCGTCCGACCGGCAGGCCCCCGCCCCGCCCCCCGTCTCGATGTCGGAGACGGGCAGCTTCCACCTCGCGCCGCCTCCTGCGGCCACGCAGCCCCCAGCGGCCTCGCAGCCCTCCGCGGCCTCGCAGCCCTCCGCGGCCTCGCAGCCCTCTGCGGCCTCACCCGGTGCCGCATCGCCGCAGCAACAGCCCTACCCGCAGCCGGGATTGTCGCAGCCTGGGTTCCAGCAGCCGCCGTCCGCACCGTACGCCGCGGCCGCCCCGCCCGCGTACGCCGTCGGCGCACCGGACCCCTCCCAGGCGCCGACCTCCGGCGTAGCGCACGACCCCTCCGCCACCCGCCCCTACACCGCCCAACAGCACCAGCAGTTCCCGCCGGTGCCCGCCCCGCCGGTGCAGCACGCCGCGCCCCACCCGCCCGTACGGCGAACGCGCCCGGGACCGCCCCCGAAGGTGGCTGTCCCGGTGCTGGTGGTGGCGCTGATCTGCTTCGCGGTCGGGATCTGGGCCCTCACCCAGGTCTGACTGACCCGCACCGCCTGCGAAAGCCCCGCCGGCGTACGGCTACCAGCCCTGCGCCGGCGGCTGGTGGCCCCCGCCGGCCGGGTGACCGGCGGCCGACGCGCGGCGGCGGGCCAGCAGCGTCCAGACGCCCAGACCGAGCACCAGCACCGACCCCGTACCGATCCCGGCCGCGGCGACCACGGTCATCGGGCCGCTCTTCGCGGCCTGTTCGGCGTTCTGCCCCTTACGGGCCACTTCCCGGTCCTGGTCGGTGACGCCGAAGACCCCGGCGTCACCCTCGTACGGGGACTCCTCGGCCTGGTTCTTCACCTGGACCGACAGCTCGAACGGGATCGGCTCGGCGCCGTAGGACTCCTTCAGCTTCGGGCTGAGGGAGACCGACAGGTAGTACCAGCCCGCGAAGCGCATGGCGTTGACCTGGGACGAGGAGTCGAACCGGTTGCGGTAGGCCACCGGCGGCAGCGGCCGCAGGGACGCGGACGCGGGCCCTCCGGAGTACGAGAGCGTGGCGTCGGAGACCTGCCCCTGGGCGGGGTTGGCCAGCGACAGCGTGAGCGCGCTGCCGACGAACTCCTCGCCGTCACTTGTGGTGTTGGAGAGCCCGGCGGAGGCGTAGAGCTGCTGTCCCCAGTCGACCGGAACCCGGTAGAAGCGGGTCTGTCCGGGGGCGACGGTGTCCTGCCAACGGCCGTTCTCCAGGCTCGTGGCCTCCGAGAACCCGGACCCGCCGGACCGCTTCTGCTGCTTCCCGGTCAGCGGCTTCGCCGAAGCGGAGGGCCAGCTCTCGGGGGCCTCGGTCGGCATCGACGTACCGCTTTTGAGCTTCGGCTCCTGGAGGAAACGCAGCTCCAGGCCCCAGGGCTCCTGGCTGGAGCCGGCCTTGCTCTCGCGCTCGACGAGGACGTCGTACGGGCCGCCCTCCTGGCAGGTGCTGCCGTCCTCCCTGACGGTCCGGGAGGCGTACGCGGTGATGGGACGGGCGTACGCGCCGGAGCCGAAGTTCGCCTGCCCCGAGTCGCATCGGGTGTTGTCGGTCTCCCGGAGGCTGACGGTGATGCCGTCGCCGTAGGCGACGGCGCCGGCGTCGCCGGGCACCGCGACCGCCGAGACATAGGCGGCGGAGGCGTCGTCCAGGGTGACCCGGTAGTAGAGCTTCTCGCCCGGCTTGATCATGCTGCGGTACGGGACGCCCTCGTCCAGCGTGGACGCCTCGACGTTGGTCGCCGCGCCCTGCACGTTCTTCGCGTCGGGGTCGAACGCGTACACCCCGGGGCCCGCCGCGTGCGCCTGCCCCGGCAGGACCGCCGCCGCGCACATCGCCGCGAGTGCCGCGGCCGTCACCCGGCCCCTGTTGCGCTGCCTGTTCACGCGCTTCCCCTCGTCGTCCTCACCCACCAGTACCCCTCGGCCGCTCAGCCGCGGCGGCCACGGCTGCTGCGGCTGGTGCCGCTACGGCGGCGGGCGAGGAGGAACCCTCCCGCCCCGACGACCAGGACGCCCGCCCCGGAAGCGGCCGCGATGCCGGTCCATCCTGCCCCGCCCGCACCGCCGCTGTCTCCGGCCGCAGCCGGATTACCCCTCTTGTCCGCCTTCTTCCCGGACCCCACCAGGCTCTTCGCTCAAGCAATCCAGAGATTCGCTTGAGTGAACTCACGGTCGCTGCGCCACGGGGCCTTACCAGCGAAAAGGGGCCGACGCATCGGCGCCGGCCCCGGACAGCACGAAGCCCCGGCCGCTCAGCGACCGGGGCCCGTAACAGACTGCGTCGTCTCACACACCCGAACCTGCGGGCACGGAGTCGGTCGCCTCCGTCCACAGATCCTGCTCGGCGCGATCCGCCTGGATCTGGCGGTACACGAGGAGCCCACCGATGGCGGCCAGTGCGACCAGGAGAAGCTTCTTCACCGCGCGACCTCGTCTTTCCTTGGCGTAAGGGCCTTATGTCGCCGACTATACACACCGGCCGATACCGATCGGTGACCTGCCCGGACCCCTGTGACACCCCCTCCACGGCGTCCGGAACGACCTCCCGACACCCCCTCCTCACCGCCCGCGAGGGCCTGTCCAGCCCGGTTGCACCATACGAGTGGTGTTAATCCGAAGATCGGCGCAGAGCGGGCGTCGCTCCCCGGAATCGCGGCCCGGATCCACATGATCGGAGAAGTCAGCAACCGGACCGTCCGAAAGCGAGGGGCCATGAGCACCTTCCAGCCCAAGAACCTCTGGACCGCCTTCATCACCGCCTTCTTCGCCCTCCTGGCGTCGCTGGGCCTCGCCACCGCCGCCGCGAGCACGGCGAACGCCACGAACGCCACCGCGCAGCCGAGCACCACGACCCACGAGCACACGGGTGCCACCGCGGCAACCCCGATCGCTCCCTCGGTCCGATGGACCCTTCCGCGTGACCGGGCCCTTCCTCCCACGATGAAGCAGCGCATCCGGGCCGAGGCCCACGGCTCCTCCCCGGCCACCCGCCACCTGTCGCTCGACCCCGCGCAGACCGCCCGGACGACCGGTCAGAGCGGCTCCCACCCCACAGCCCCGGAAGGCGACTCCCCGGCCCCGCCCCCCTGATCCCGGCGGCCCACCGCACTCCGGGGCCCCTGGTCCGGTTCACACCGGCCGGGGGCCTTTTCGTGTGCCCGAAACCGTCCGACGAGCGCTGCCCGGCGGACCGGACGACCATGGAAAGGTCCTGCGTACCGCCGAAAGGACCGTCCGATGAGCTCTCGTGGCACCACCTTCGCGGCCCTCGGCGCCGCCTCCGCGCTCCTCGCACTCACCGCCTGCGGGACTACCGCCTCCTCCGGTACGGCGTCGGGCCCCGGCAACGCCGTACCGGCTGCGGCGACGACCACCGACCCCGACATCGGCGCACCGCCCGGCGCGGAGGTCCGGGGCCGGCCCGCCGTCGGGGAGCCGTTCAAGCTGACCATCGGTTCCTCCGACGAGGCACGGCCCGACGAGTTCGAGATCACCGTCGAGGACATCACCTGCGGCGAACCGCTGGACCCGAAGGTCCTGGCGCACGCGGCCGATTCCGTGGGCGAACCGACACAGAACCCGTCGCCCGAGGGCGGGAAGCAGTTCTGTGTGGTCGCCATGGAGGTGCTGAACGTCGGCAAGAGCGAGGCCATCTGGTCCGTCGACGACACGGTCACCCTCAACGTCGACGACACCGCGTACAGCCAGAGCCGGACCGACGTCGACTACGCGAGAGCCTACGGCGACTACTGGAGCGACAAGGGCGAGCTGGGACCGTCGTACGGCCTCAACCCCGGGAGCAAGGGCCCCGAGCACGCCGTCTTCCAGATCCCGGAAGCAGACGAGCCGACGACTCTCTGGTTCGCCTCCAGCGACTGGCTGGAGAGCTTCGACGGCCCCGAACCCGGCTACCTCGTCCAGCTGGACCCCGCAAGCTGACCGCCCCACCGCAACGCGAAAGGCCCCCCACCGTCTCCGGTGAGGGGCCTTCGTGTCTGGTGGGGCTAACAGGATTTGAACCTGTGGCCTCATCCTTATCAGGGATGCGCTCTAACCAACTGAGCTATAGCCCCGCCGCGCTGTGCTGCTCCGCGCTGACTTCTGAAGATTAGCGCACGTCGGGGCCAGTCCCAAAATCGATACCCGGCGCGCTACTCGTCCTCGGCCAGCGTGAGCTCCACGCCGCCCACGAAGCCCGCCGACAGGTTGTAGATGAAGGCGCCCAGCGTCGCCAGCGCGGTGGCCAGGACCACGTCGATCACGGCGATGACCGAGGTGAAGATGAGCACGCGCGGCAGCGACAGGAACGACTGCAGGTCGAAGCCGTTGCTCTCGTTCGAGCCGGTCGCCTCGCTGATCGTGCCGCCGACGGTCTCGAAGACGCCCATCGCGTCCATGACCATCCACAGCACCGCCGACGCCACCACCGTGCAGATGCCCAGCGCGATCGACAGCAGGAAGCTGACCTTCATCACCGACCACGGGTCGGCCTTGGCCACCCGCAGACGGGCCTTGCGGGTACGGGGCGTGGTCCGCGCCCCCGTGCGCGGCTTGCGCGTCGCCTGGGCGCCGCCCGCGCCCTGCGCACCGCCCAGCGTGCCCCCACCCTGTCCGGGGCGCTGCTGGCCGCCCTGGGTGCCGCCGGGCGCCTGGTACGCCTGGGGCGGGTGGTACGGCCCCGACGGCCCCGGTGCGGGCTCACGCTCGCCGGGCAGGGGCCCGGTCGCGTAACCCTCGTACTGGGGCTGAGGCCCTCGTGTGTCCGTCACAGTGCCCCCTTGGGAGTCCGTGGCAGGGCCACGGGCACCGTTCGCTCCAGCTCCGGAAGCGGCCGAACCGGCGCCCGTGGCTCCACTCACGCTCTTACTCCTCGTGCTCCCCGGTCGAAGGCTCCGTGCCCTCGACAGTGCCCTCTGCCGTGCCTACGGCGTGGGCCGCGGCCGTATCGCCCTCGGCATCATCGGTCCCATCGACCTCTTCCGCCTCACGGCCGGCCTCGGCGTTGCGCGCGATGCCGACGACGGCGTCGCGCTTGCCCAGATTGATCAGTTGGACGCCCATGGTGTCACGGCCCGTCTCCCTGACTTCATTGACTCGCGTACGAATCACACCACCGCCGAGCGTGATGGCGAGAATCTCGTCGGTCTCCTCGACCACCAGCGCACCGACGAGCGATCCGCGGTCCTCCACGATCTTGGCGGCCTTGATACCGAGGCCGCCGCGACCCTGGACGCGGTACTCGTCGACGGGGGTCCGCTTCGCGTACCCGCCGTCGGTAGCGGTGAAGACGAACGTACCGGGCCGGACGACATTCATCGAGAGGAGTTCGTCGCCCTCGCGGAAACTCATCCCCTTCACACCCGAGGTGGCACGGCCCATCGGGCGCAGCGCGTCGTCCGTCGCGGTGAACCGGATCGACTGGGCCTTCTTGCTGATGAGCAGCAGATCGTCCTCGGCCGAGACCAGCTCGGCGCCGATCAGCTCGTCGTCGCCGCCCTCCGGCATCTCGCGCAGGTTGATCGCGATGACACCGCCCGAGCGCGGGGAGTCGTAGTCCTTGAGCGCGGTCTTCTTCACGAGACCGCCCTTCGTCGCCAGGATCAGGTAGGGCACGGCCTCGTAGTCGCGGATCGCGAGGATCTGGGCGATCTTCTCGTCCGGCTGGAAGGCCAGCAGGTTGGCGACGTGCTGGCCGCGCGCGTCCCGGCCGGCGTCCGGGAGCTCGTACGCCTTGGCCCGGTAGACCCGGCCCTTGTTCGTGAAGAACAGCAGCCAGTGGTGCGTCGTCGAGACGAAGAAGTGGTCGACGATGTCGTCTTCCTTGAGCTTCGTCCCGCGCACGCCCTTGCCGCCGCGCTTCTGCGAGCGGTAGTCGTCCGTCTTCGTGCGCTTCACATAGCCGCTGCGGGAGATCGTGACGACGATGTCCTCCTCGGCGATCAGGTCCTCGATGGACATGTCACCGTCGAAGGGCACCAGCTGGGAGCGCCGGTCGTCGCCGAACTTCTCGACGATCGCCGCCAGCTCCTCGCTGACGATCTGGCGCTGCTTGGCAGGCGAGGCCAGGATCTCGTTGTACTCGTTGATCTTCGCCTGGAGCTCGTCGTGCTCGGCGGTGATCTTCTGGTGCTCCAGGGCGGCCAGCCGGCGCAGCTGCATCTCCAGGATCGCGTTCGCCTGGAGCTCGTCGATCTCCAGCAGGCCCATCAGGCCCTCGCGCGCGATCTCCACCGTGTTCGAGCGGCGGATGAGGGCGATGACCTCGTCGATGGCGTCCAGAGCCTTGAGGAGGCCGCGCAGGATGTGCGCCCGCTCCTCGGCCTTGCGCAGCCGGAACTTCGTCCGCCGGACGATGACCTCGATCTGGTGCGTCACCCAGTGGCGGATGAACGCGTCGATCGACAGCGTGCGCGGCACCCCGTCGACGAGCGCCAGCATGTTGGCGCCGAAGTTCGTCTGGAGGTCGGTGTGCTTGTACAGGTTGTTCAGGACGACCTTGGCGACCGCGTCCCGCTTGAGGACGACGACCAGGCGCTGCCCCGTACGCGAGGAGGTCTCGTCGCGGACGTCCGCGATACCGCCGACCCTGCCGTCCTTGACCAGGTCGGCGATCTTCTGCGCGAGGTTGTCGGGGTTGGTCTGGTACGGAAGCTCCGTGACGACCAGGCACTGGCGGCCCTGGATCTCCTCGACCGCGACGACCGCGCGCATCGTGATCGAGCCACGGCCGGTGCGGTACGCCTCCTCGATGCCCTTGCGGCCCACGACCAGCGCGCCGGTGGGGAAGTCGGGGCCCTTGATGCGCTCGATCAGCGCGTCCTGCAGCTCCTCGTGCGAGGCCTCGGGGTGATCCAGGTACCACTGGGCACCGGCGGCGACCTCGCGGAGGTTGTGCGGTGGGATGTTGGTCGCCATACCGACCGCGATCCCGGCGGAGCCGTTGACCAGCAGGTTCGGGAAACGGGCCGGCAGGACCGTCGGCTCCTGGTTGCGGCCGTCGTAGTTGTCCTGGAAGTCGACGGTCTCCTCGTCGATGTCCCGGACCATCTCCATGGACAGCGGCATCATCTTGCACTCGGTGTACCGCATGGCGGCGGCCGGGTCGTTGCCCGGGGAACCGAAGTTGCCGTTGGAGTCCACCAGCGGCATCCGCATCGACCAGTGCTGCGCCAGGCGCACCAGGGCGTCGTAGATGGAGGAGTCGCCGTGCGGGTGGTACGTGCCCATGACGTCGCCGACGACGCGGGCGCACTTGTAGAAGCCCTTCTCGGGGCGGTACCCGCCGTCGTACATCGCGTACAGCACCCGGCGGTGGACGGGCTTGAGGCCGTCCCGTACGTCGGGCAGCGCACGCGAGACGATGACGGACATCGCGTAGTCGAGATAGGAGCGCTGCATCTCCGTCTCGAGCTGGACGGGCTCGACACGCATCCCCACGCCGGGGATGGTGCCCTCCTCGTCGGGCGTCGCGGATTCGGGTGTCACAGGGGTGTTCTCGTCGGCCATTGCTGGTCAAAGTCCTTTCGAGCTGCGGCGTGGCTGGTGCGGCCGACTCAGATGTCGAGGAAGCGGACGTCCTTGGCGTTGCGCTGGATGAACGAGCGCCGTGCCTCGACGTCCTCACCCATGAGCACCGAGAACAGGTCGTCGGCCTGCGCCGCGTCGTCCAGCGTGACCTGGCCGAGGACCCGGTGGTCGACGTCCATGGTCGTGACGCGCAGCTCCTCGGCGTTCATCTCGCCGAGGCCCTTGAAGCGCTGGATCGAGTCTTCCTTGATCCGCTTGCCGTTCTGCTTGCCGAGCGCCACCAGGGCGTCGCGCTCCCGGTCCGAGTACGCGTACTCGAAGTCGTCCCGGCCCCACTTGATCTTGTAGAGCGGCGGGCGCGAAAGGTAGACGTGCCCGGCCTCGACCAGCGGCTTCATGAAGCGGAAGAGGAAGGTCAGCAGCAGGGTGTTGATGTGCTGGCCGTCGACGTCGGCGTCCGCCATCAGGATGATCTTGTGATAGCGGAGCTTCTCGATGTCGAAGTCTTCGTGGACCCCGGTGCCGAACGCCGAGATCAGCGCCTGGACCTCGGTGTTCTGGAGGATCTTGTCGACCCGGGCCTTCTCGACGTTCAGGATCTTGCCTCGGATGGGCAGGATCGCCTGGTACATCGGGTTGCGGCCGGACTTCGCCGAACCACCGGCGGAGTCACCCTCGACGATGAAGATCTCGCACTTGGTGGGGTCGTTCGACTGGCAGTCGCTGAGCTTGCCCGGCAGCGAGGCGCTCTCCAGGAGCCCCTTGCGCCGCGTCAGGTCACGCGCCTTGCGGGCCGCCACACGGGCGGTCGAGGCGGCGATGCCCTTACGGATGATGTCGGCGGCCTCGTTGGGATTCCGGTCGAACCAGTCCGTCAGCTGCTCGTGGACGACCTTCTGCACGAAGGTCTTCGCCTCCGTGTTGCCCAGCTTGGTCTTCGTCTGGCCCTCGAACTGCGGCTCACCCAGCTTCACCGAGATGATCGCGGTCAGACCCTCGCGGACGTCCTCACCCGTGAGGTTGTCGTCCTTGTCGCGCAGCAGCTTCTTGTCGCGCGCGTACCGGTTGACCAGCGAGGTCAGCGCCGCACGGAAGCCCTCCTCGTGCGTACCGCCCTCGTGCGTGTGGATCGCGTTGGCGAAGGAGTAGACGCCCTCGGTGTACTGCGTGTTCCACTGCATGGCGATCTCGACCGACAGGAGCCGGTCCTTGTCCTCGGCCTCGATGTCGATCACCGACTGGTGAATGACGTCGCCCTTGCGGGAGTTGAGGTACTTCACGAAATCGACGATGCCGTTTTCGTAGTGGTACGTGACCGAGCGGGCGGTCTCCTCCTCGGAGGGCTCGGCCGCGTCCACGCTGTCCGCGCCCGCCGTCGCCTTCGCCGACTCGCGCTCGTCGGTCAGCTTGAGCGTGAGGCCCTTGTTGAGGAACGCCATCTCCTGGAAGCGGCGCGAGAGGGTCTCGAAGCTGTACTCGGTGGTCTCGAAGATGTCCCCGTCGGCCCAGAAGGTGACCGTGGTGCCGGTCTCCTCGGTGGCCTCGTGCTTCGCCAGCGGGGCGGTCGGGACACCGAGCTTGTAGTCCTGGGTCCAGCGGTATCCGTCGGTCTTGACCTCGACGGATACCCGGGTGGACAGGGCGTTGACGACGGAGACGCCGACGCCGTGCAGACCGCCGGAGACGGCGTAGCCGCCACCGCCGAACTTGCCGCCCGCGTGCAGCACGGTCAGCACGACCTCGACGGCCGGCTTCCCTTCGGACGGCACGATGCCGACCGGGATGCCACGGCCGTTGTCGATGACCCGCACCCCGCCGTCGGGGAGGATCGTGACGTCGATGGTGTCCGCGTGGCCCGCCATCGCCTCGTCGACGGAGTTGTCGACGACCTCTTGCACGAGGTGGTGGAGGCCACGCTCACCGGTCGAGCCGATGTACATGCCAGGCCGCTTGCGGACCGCGTCCAGCCCTTCCAGCACGGTGATCGCGCTGGCGTCGTACGAGGTCTCGGAGACCTCGCCCGGCTCACCGGCCGTGGACGGAATGTTCTCGTTGGGGTTGCCGGAATCGGCCACGAAGCGCCCTTTCTGGCACAGCACAGGCCGTTCTCCGGACAGGCGGGAGCGGCTGCGTCGTTCGGCTTGTATCGACGACTCCCGCCTCAGCGGCGGGATTACTCACCAGTCTACCGGTAGCGCTGACATGAATGGGGGTTTGCCGGTACCTGAGTACGCATGTGCCGCCCTGAATGAGCGGCTGACGACTCCCCATATTCGGGAAGGGGCTCCAAGAGGCTCTGAAGGGCTTTGAGCGCTTCGGCCTGTCAACCCACCGCTACGGTGAGGGACGCTCCGGCCGTACCGTCCGGTTTCCTGTCGTGCGAACCCTGACGAACCCACCCGCAAGCTCGCCCGGTACACGACAATTTTACGCCGAAAGTGCAGCTCAGGGTTGCCATCGGCCAACAGTGCGACCACCTGCGGCCTCGGCCCGGCGGCCTGGCGGCGCGACCACCTCCGGCCGGCGCCCCGAGGCTCATCCGTAGGTGTCGCCCGGACCCTTGCTGCCGGGTGTCCGCAGCGGTCCGTACCGGCGCTCCGGTCCCCCCGGCCCGACCACCTTGATCATCCGTACGGTGCCCTGCCCCAGATCCGCGTTCAGCCGTGCCACCAGCTGCGGGGCCAGCAGCCGCAGCTGCGTCGCCCACGCCGTCGAGTCACAGCTCACGGTCAGCACCCGGGCGGCCGGATCGTCGTCGTACCGCAGAGGGACACAGTGCTTCGCCAGGTCGTCGCCGACGATCTGCGGCCACCGGCCCATCACCCCGCCGACCGCCGCGGGCGTCTCCCAGCCCCGCTCGGTGATCAGCCGGCTGATCGCGGAGCCCAGCGCCTGCGGGTCCCGGCCGTCCGACCGGGCACCCGAGCGCAGTCCGCCACCCCGCCGCGCCTGTTTCTTCTGCTGCGCCGCCGCACCTCGCGCCCTGGCCTGCTCCTTCGCGGCCCGCAACGCGACCCGGGCCAGATCGACCCCGGACACCTCGGGCGGCTTCGGGCTCCCGGCCTCCGGCGCACCGCCGACCGTGCCCGCCTCGCCCGGCTGCTCCTCCCGGCCGGTCATACGCGCTCCACCTCGCCCGCGGTCACCGCGTACCGCGTCCCCGCCAGCACGCCCGGCACGTCCTCCGCGACCGCGGCCGTCACCAGCACCTGCTCACCGGGGGCCACCAGCTCCGCCAGCCGCTCCCGGCGGCGGGCGTCCAGCTCGGCGAAGACATCGTCCAGGACCAGCACCGGCTCGTTGCCCTCGGAGCGCAGCAGTTCGTAACTGGCGAGACGCAGCGCCAGCGCATAACTCCAGGACTCGCCGTGACTCGCGTACCCCTTGGCCGGCA
This sequence comes from Streptomyces globisporus C-1027, assembly GCF_000261345.2. Classification (NCBI taxonomy): domain Bacteria; kingdom Bacillati; phylum Actinomycetota; class Actinomycetes; order Kitasatosporales; family Streptomycetaceae; genus Streptomyces; species Streptomyces globisporus. The sequence goes on from NZ_CP013738.1 coordinate 3,964,802, forward strand.
TCCCGCGCAGCCCCAGCAGCAGATCGTCCCGGTGCGGGCCGACCAGCGTCACGCCCCGCTCGATCTCCTGCTTCCGGACCCCGGCGAGCGCCGCGATCAGTTGCTCGTACAGCTCGTCGCGGGTGCGCTCGGGACCCACGTCCTCACCGACCGAGCTGCGGTACTCCAGCGCGACCGGACCACCGCCCGGCGCGACGTCCCCGTACGCCTTGTCGGCCAGCGGCTGGAGTGTGGCGATCAGATCGAGGCGCTGCGCGAGCAGCTCGGCGCCCACCCGGCCCAGATGCTGGTCCCACACGTCCAGGGTCGACAGATCCATCGAACGGCCGCCGTGCCGCCGGGCCATCGCCGCGGACTTCAGCAGGGTGTTGCGCTGCTTGAGCACGCGTTCGTAGTCGGAGCGGACCCCGGCCATCCGGGGCGAGCGCGCGGTGACCAGCTCGTCCAGGAACCGCCGCCGCTCGCCGGGGTCGCCCTTGACCAGCGCCAGGTCCTCCGGTGCGAACAGCACGGTCCGCACGATGCCGAGCACGTCACGCGGCCTGACCTGCGAGGACCTGTTGATACGGGCCCGGTTCGCCCGGCCCGGGTTCAGCTCCAGCTCGACCAGCTGCGAGCGCTCGCCCTGGGTCACCGCCGCCCGGATCACCGCCCGCTCCGCGCCCATGCGCACCAGCGGGGCGTCCGAGGAGACCCGGTGGCTGCCGAGGGTGGCGAGATAGCCGACGGCCTCGACGAGATTCGTCTTGCCCTGCCCGTTGGGCCCCACGAACGCGGTGACGCCCGGGTCGAGAGGCACCTCGACCCGGGCGTACGAACGGAAGTCGGCCAGCGAGAGATGCGTGACGTGCATGGTGGCCACCCTCTCCCGTTGTTGTCGGTGCTTCCGCTTCGCGGTTCGTCACGTTGTGCCGCGCCGCCGGATCTCCGGCGGCGGGCCGGTCAGTTCTCGGTCTTGGACTCGACCGCGTGGCCGCCGAACTGGTTGCGCAGCGCGGCGATCATCTTCATCTGCGGCGAGTCGTCCTGCCGCGAGGCGAACCGCGCGAACAGCGACGCCGTGATCGCGGGCAGCGGCACCGCGTTGTCGATGGCGGCCTCCACCGTCCAGCGGCCCTCACCCGAGTCGGCGGCGAAGCCCCGGAGCTTGTCCAGGTGCTCGTCGTCGTCCAGCGCGTTGACCGCGAGGTCGAGCAGCCAGGAACGGATGACCGTGCCCTCCTGCCAGGAGCGGAAGACCTCGCGCACATCGGTGACGGAGTCGACCTTCTCCAGCAGCTCCCAGCCCTCGGCGTAGGCCTGCATCATGGCGTACTCGATGCCGTTGTGGACCATCTTCGCGAAGTGGCCGGCGCCGACCTTGCCCGCGTGGACCGAGCCGAAGTCGCCCTCGGGCTTCAGCGCGTCGAAGACCGGCTGGACCTTCGCCACGTTCTCGGCGTCGCCGCCGTACATCAGGGCGTAGCCGTTCTCCAGGCCCCAGACACCGCCGGAGACGCCGCAGTCGACGAAGCCGATGCCCTTGATGCCCAGCTCGACGGCGTGCTTCTCGTCGTCGGTCCAGCGCGAGTTGCCGCCGTCGACGACGACGTCGCCGGGCGAGAGCAGCTCGGCCAGCTCGTCGATCGTGGACTGGGTCGCGGCACCGGCCGGGACCATCACCCAGACGACCCGCGGGCCCTTCAGCTTGCCCACAAGCTCTTCGAGACTGTGGACATCGGCGACATCCGGGTTGCGGTCGTAACCGATGACGGTGTGGCCTGCGCGGCGGATGCGCTCGCGCATGTTGCCGCCCATCTTGCCGAGGCCGACGAGACCGAGCTCCATCAGAGATTCCTTAAGCGTCGTGGCGATAAGCGTCGGGGCGTTTGCACCCACGACCGAGCCTACGCCCGGCCGGGGACAGCGCGGCGGGCCCGCTCCGCGCCGAGCGGGCCCGCCGGAAACTGCCGCGGAAAACGTCCCCCGATCGGGCGGGGGAGGCGGGATCAGCCGGAGAGGCGCACCGGCATGATCAGGTACTTGTACGCGTCGTCCGCCTCGGCGTCGACGGCCGGGCGGCCGCTGAGCAGGGCGGGCTTGGTGGACGTGGTGAACGAGAGCTGGGCGACCGGGGAGTCGATCGCGCTCAGCCCGTCCAGCAGGAACGTCGGGTTGAAGGCGATCGAGATGTCGTCGCCCTCCAGCACCGCGTCGACCCTCTCCACAGCCTGTGCGTCGTCGCTGGAACCGGCCTCCAGGATGAGGACGCCCTGCTCGAAGCTGAGCCGTACGGGGGTGTTGCGCTCGGCGACCAGGGCCACGCGCTTGACGGCCTCGACGAAGGGGGCCGTCTCGATCACCGCGACGGAGTTGAACTCGGTCGGGAACAGCGTGCGGTACTTCGGCAGGTCGCCTTCGAGCAGCCGCGTGGTCGTGCGGCGACCGGCGCCCTCGAAACCGATCAGGCCCTCGCCCGCGCCGGAGCCGGAGAGCGCCAGGGTGACCGTGTCACCGCTGGTGAGCGCCTTGGCGGTGTCCAGGAGCGTCTTGGCGGGCACCAGGGCGACCGCGGAGGCGTCGGCGTTCTCCGGCTTCCACAGGAACTCACGGACCGCGAAGCGGTAGCGGTCGGTGGAGGCGAGGGTGACCGTGTCGCCCTCGATCTCGATCCGCACACCGGTGAGCACGGGCAGCGTGTCGTCGCGCCCGGCGGCGATGGCGACCTGGGCGGCGGCCGAGGCGAAGACCTCACCGGGGACGGTTCCCGTGGCGGTCGGCATCTGCGGCAGCGCGGGGTACTCCTCCACAGGCAGTGTGTGGAGGGTGAAGCGGGAGGAGCCGCAGACGACCGTGGCCCGCACACCGTCGGTGGAGATCTCCACCGGGCGGTTGGGAAGGGCGCGGCAGATGTCGGCGAGCAGCCGGCCGGAGACGAGCACCGTGCCGTCCTCGTCGATCTCCGCGTCGACGGAGACCCGCGCGGAGACCTCGTAGTCGAAGCTGGAGAAGCTGAGAGCTCCGTCCTCGGCCTTCAGCAGAAGGCCCGCGAGAACGGGCGCCGGCGGACGGGCCGGGAGGCTGCGGGCCACCCAGGCCACCGCCTCCGCGAGTACATCGCGCTCCACCCGGATCTTCACCGGAACCGCCTCCTGCTGTTGCTCGCTCGCCCTGCTGGCCTTCGTCGTCTGGACCGGAGTCCGCTGCCGAGACGGCGGAGGCTCCGGGGTCCAGTCTGACGTACGGCACCGACAGCCGTTGCTGCTCGGGGTCAAGTCGGGCCAAGAGGTTCGCGGCGGTCGACGGTCGAGTTGTACACAGGCCCCACTTCGAAGCGGATTCCTGGCTAACTCTGGTTGGTAGTAGTAGTAGGCCTTGTGGATACCGTGGATAACGTCGTTTGCGCAGGTCAGCGACTGTTTTTTGTCCACCGGTCCTGTGGGTGGCGCCCGTGGACAACCCGGGCCTTCTGTGGACGGACGGAAGTTCTGCACACCCGATGCACAGGAGGGGGCCACTTCTCCCCAGACCTGTCCCCAGCTTTACCCCTGTTCCCCACAGCCCAACCCAGCCCCTTGGTGTGACGCCTTTCACTCCGGGCGGTGAGAGCGTGTGTTGCGTTGCCGAACAGTGGACAGGGGTGTGGAGAAGCAGGGCTTGGCTGGGGACAACACCCTCCTGCCTGTGGGCGGCCGGTGGACAACGTCGACGACCTCCTGTGGACGGAGATTCTGTCCACAGGCTGTGGATCATCGTTGGCCACAAATCCCCAACCACATGACCTGGCCTGATGGAGTATCGGCAGCGCGCCCTGTGGACGCAATATGGACAACTTCCCAGTCCCCAGGCTGTGGACGGAAGATTTCTCGCACATCTGTGGAGAAGGGCCTCTGAGCTGCTCGTATTCGAACAGCAGGGGTCCTGCGCAGACCGCTGCGACGGCTCCCGGGACTCCTCAGGAACGGCAGAAGGCGCCTCGCGCGGACCCTGGGAGGTCGGTGCGAGGCGCCTTTCGAGGCCTTGGGAGGGCTTGGGCGGGCTTCGTCAGCCGTTCTTGATGCGGTTGGTCAGCTCGGTGACCTGGTTGTAGATGGAGCGGCGCTCCGCCATCAGCGCCCGGATCTTCCGGTCCGCGTGCATCACCGTCGTATGGTCGCGGCCGCCGAACTGCGCGCCGATCTTCGGCAACGAGAGGTCGGTGAGCTCGCGGCACAGATACATGGCGATCTGGCGTGCCGTCACCAGGACCCGGCTGCGCGAGGATCCGCAGAGGTCGTCCACGGTGAGCCCGAAGTAGTCCGCGGTGGCCGCCATGATGGCCGGCGCCGTGATCTCCGGGGCCGACTCCTCGCCGCCCGGGATCAGATCCTTGAGGACGATCTCGGTCAGCCCGAGGTCCACCGGCTGCCGGTTCAGCGAGGCGAAGGCGGTCACCCGGATCAGGGCGCCCTCCAGCTCACGGATGTTGCGCGAGATCCGCGAGGCGATGAACTCCAGCACCTCCGGCGGGGCGTTGAGCTGCTCCTGCACCGCCTTTTTACGGAGGATCGCGATCCGGGTCTCCAGCTCGGGCGGCTGGACGTCGGTCGTCAGACCCCACTCGAAGCGGTTGCGCAGCCGGTCCTCCAGCGTCACCAGCTGCTTGGGCGGCCGGTCCGAGGAGAGCACGATCTGCTTGTTCGCGTTGTGCAGCGTATTGAAGGTGTGGAAGAACTCCTCCTGCGTCGACTCCTTGCTCGCCAGGAACTGGATGTCGTCGACCAGCAGGATGTCCACGTCGCGGTAGCGCTTGCGGAAGGTGTCGCCTTTCCCGTCGCGGATCGAGTTGATGAACTCGTTGGTGAACTCCTCCGAGCTCACGTACCGCACCCGGGTCCCCGGGTAGAGGCTCCGCGCGTAGTGCCCGATGGCGTGCAGCAGGTGGGTCTTGCCGAGCCCCGACTCCCCGTAGATGAACAGGGGGTTGTACGCCTTCGCGGGCGCCTCGGCGACGGCGACGGCCGCGGCGTGCGCGAACCGGTTGGACGCCCCGATGACGAAGGTGTCGAAGAGGTACTTCGGGTTCAGCCGGGCGTGCGGTTCGCCGGGACCCGGCGCGGGGGCCGGCTGGGCGCCCATCGGACCGGGGACCGAACCGCCGGTCCGCCCGGGTCCGTGGCCCGGACCGCCCTGACGGTGCTGCGGCTGCTGCTGGTCCTGCCGGTCGGGGCGCTGCTGCTCGTACCCCTGGCGCTCGGGCGGCTGCGACCGGTAGTCGTGGCCCGGCTGCTGCGGCCGCCCGGTGCCGTACGGCTCGCGCCACTGCTCGGCGGGCTGGTCGCGGTACGGCTCGGAGGACTGGTCGCGGTACTGCTCGTTCTCCCGGTACGTGTCGTTCTCGCGGTACGCCTCGCTCTCCCGGTACGGCTCGCCGGCGGGCTGCTCGCGGTCCTGGTACCCGCTGTGCCGCGGCTGCTGCCAGGAGAGGTCCTCCTGGGTACGCGGCCAGGCGCCGGGCTCCGGACGCTGCTGCTGGTAGTCGGGGTAGGCCGGCCGGGCCGTCGGCATACCGTCGTCGGAGGGCCGGTGGCCGTATCCGTCGTACGCGTCGCCCCGAGGAGCGTCGTCGCGCGGCTGCCCCGGGTAGCGGTGGTCCTGCTGGCTCCCGTGCTGCTGGTGCGACGGGTGCATCGGGGGCGCCGGCGGGGCGGGGGGCTCGCCCGCGGAGTCGTCGACGGTGATCGCGATCCGGATGGGGCGGCCGCACTCCCGGGTCAGCGTCTCGCTGATGAGCGGCGCGAGCCGGCCCTCCAGGACGCGCTTGCCCCATTCATTGGGGACGGCCAGCAGTGCGGTGTCGGCGACGAGTGCCAGCGGCTGGCAGCGCTCGATCCACTGCTTGTCCTTCGGCTCGATGCCCTGCTGGCCCTCCCCGAGGAGTTGTTCCAGCACTCGCGGCCACACTGCGGCAAGATCGGCAGGTACGTCAGCCACAAGGCACGCTCTCTCGCATGTCCCACGAATGTGTGGTTCTCGGGACGGGATGGGTCGGGTCGGGTGAGCCCGGCAGTCGGGAAGGAAAAGAACCGGAGTTCCGTCACGGTAGTCAGGCCGACCCGCACGGTTCAAGTTGTTGTCCACAGGCTGTGCACAATGGGGGGTCGCACGGAGCCGGTTTGACCGGATGGCGTAGCCGCGCGTACCGTGACCAGGTCGAGTTGTCGATGGCTGCTGCCGCCTGCCTCCGATGGGCAAAGATCACGATCTGTGATTGTGAAGCGGTGCACTAAGGCGTTTACGCGAGTTCCTCGTGGGCGCACGGTGACAGCCAGGCGATGTCCCGCCAAGACACGAATCATTTCTGGAGCCCCCGAGTGAGCAAGCGCACCTTCCAGCCGAACAACCGCCGTCGCGCCAAGACCCACGGCTTCCGTCTGCGCATGCGTACCCGTGCCGGCCGTGCGATCCTCGCGAACCGCCGCGGCAAGGGCCGCAGCAGCCTGTCCGCCTGATCGCTCACAGGTCCATGCCGTGCTGCCTACCGAGAATCGGCTGAGGCGGCGCGAGGACTTCGCGACCGCGGTACGACGAGGACGTCGAGCCGGACGTCCGCTGCTCGTCGTCCATCTACGCAGCGGTGAAACGGACCCGCACGTGACAGGGGAGACTGTTCCCCCGCCGCGTGCGGGTTTCGTTGTCAGCAAGGCCGTGGGAGGCGCCGTCGTCCGGACCGCGGTGAAGCGGAAGCTTCGCCACCTGGTCCGCGACCGGCTGGCTCAGCTGCCCCCCGGTAGCCTTGTTGTCGTACGGGCGCTGCCCGGTGCGGGCGACGCCGACCATGCACAGCTGGCCCGAGACCTGGATGCCGCTCTTCAGCGGCTGCTGGGAGGGGGCGCGCGATGAAGTACCCGCTGCTTGCTCTCATCAAGCTGTACCAGTGGACGATCAGTCCACTCCTCGGGCCTGTCTGCCGTTATTACCCGTCGTGTTCCCACTATGGATATACGTCGATCGACAGGCACGGTGCGATCAAGGGAACAGCGCTGACCGCTTGGCGCATCCTGCGGTGCAATCCGTGGTCACCCGGCGGTGTGGACCATGTCCCGCCTCGTAAGCGTCCGCGGTGGCACGAGCTGCTGCGCAATGCCCTGCGCGGCGAAAAGGGCGGGGAGTCCGCCGCTGATGTGCCGTCCGGGGGGTCGGTCTCCGAACCTCCGAGCCCGGCCGCAGAGACCTCGCCCAATGCTCAAGGAGCCTGATTAGTGGACACGATTGCCAGCCTGTTCAGCTTTATCACCACACCTGTCTCATGGGTCATCGTCCAGTTCCACAAGGTCTACGGAGCGCTCTTCGGCGATGACTCCGGATGGGCCTGGGGTCTGTCGATCGTCTCCCTGGTGGTGCTGATCCGGATCTGCCTGATCCCGCTCTTCGTGAAGCAGATCAAGTCGACCCGCAACATGCAGGTGCTCCAGCCGAAGATGAAGGCGATCCAGGAGCGCTACAAGAACGACAAGCAGCGTCAGTCCGAAGAGATGATGAAGCTGTACAAGGAGACGGGCACCAACCCGCTCTCCTCGTGCCTTCCCATCCTGGCGCAGTCCCCGTTCTTCTTCGCCCTGTACCACGTGCTGTCGTCCATCGCCTCGGGCAAGAAGATCGGCGCGATCAACCAGGACCTGTTGGACAGCGCCCGCCAGGCCCACATCTTCGGCGCCCCGCTCGCGGCCAAGTTCACGGACAGCGTCGAGAAGGTCACCTCGCTCGACGCTTCCCTGACGGACGTCCGGATCGTCACCGCGATCATGATCGTGCTCATGTCGGCGTCGCAGTTCTTCACCCAGCGCCAGCTGATGACGAAGAACGTCGACCTGACGGTGAAGACCCCGTACATGCAGCAGCAGAAGATGCTGATGTACATCTTCCCGGTCATCTTCGCCGTGATGGGCATCAACTTCCCCGTCGGTGTCCTCGTCTACTGGCTGACCACCAACGTCTGGACCATGGGTCAGCAGATGTACGTGATCAACCAGAACCCGACGCCGGGCAGCAAGGCGCAGGACGCCTACCTCCAGCGGGTGCTCAAGAGCGTGACCTCCCACGGCGAGGTGCGAGGCCGTACCCGGCGCAAGATGGTCAAGGCGATCGTCGCCAAGGGCTCCGACCGCAACGACATCGAGCGCAAGTTCATCACCGGTCTCGGCAAGCTGGGTCTCGCGGCCCAGGAGGACGGCACGGTGGCGAAGAGCGAGACCGCCGCGGCCGACGCTGAGGGCGGCCAGGCGCACAAGCGCCAGCAGCCCAAGCGCCAGACCAAGGCGAAGCGCCAGACGACCGGTCACCCGACGGCGGGAGCCAAGGACACGGAGTCCGCGGACGCCGGTTCCAGGACCTCGCTCGAGAAGCAGGACGCACCGCAGGACAGCAAGCCGAAGTCGGCGGGCAAGCCCGCCACCGGCTCCTCACGCCAAGCCAAGTCCGGGCAGCGCAAGGGTCCGCAGCGGCCCAAGCACCCGTCCAAGAAGTAAGAAGGAGTCCATCCGTGACGGAAGGCACCACCTCCACGGCCGCCGCTGAGGCGGGCAGCGACACCCTGACCCGCCTGGAGCAGGAGGGCGAGATCGCGGCCGACTACCTCGAGGGACTGCTCGACATCGCCGATCTCGACGGCGACATCGACATGGACGTCGAGGCGGACCGGGCCGCGGTGTCGATCATCAGCGAATCGGCACGTGACCTCCAGAAGCTCGTGGGCCGCGACGGTGAGGTCCTGGAGGCGCTCCAGGAGCTGACGCGGCTGGCCGTCCACCGGGAGACCGGCGACCGCAGCCGTCTGATGCTGGACATCGGCGGCTTCCGGGCCAAGAAGCGCGCGGTCCTCGCAGAGCTGGGTGCCAAGGCCGCGAACGAGGTCAAGAGCACGGGCGAGCCGGTGAAGCTGGACCCGATGACGCCGTTCGAGCGCAAGGTCGTGCACGACGCGATCGCCGCGGCCGGTCTCCGGAGCGAGTCGGAGGGCGAGGAGCCGCAGCGCTTCGTCGTCGTTCTCCCGGCCTGACCGGATCCTTGTACTGTCGGCCCCGTCTGTACGCAGGCGGGGCCGATCTTTGTCAGCCTGATAGTCAGCCACCCACAGTGCGCGAGTGCGGTACGGAAGGACGGTCCCCGTGACGGAGGCAGCAGAGCTCCCCCAGGCACCTGCGGAGGCGCGGACGGTGTTCGGAGAGCTCTTCCCGGAGGCTGTCCGGTACGCGGAGCTTCTGGCGGATGCCGGTGTCAAGCGCGGCCTGATCGGCCCGCGTGAGGTCCCCCGGCTGTGGGAGCGGCACCTGCTGAACTGTGCGGTGCTCTCCGAGGTCGTGCCCGAGGGTGTCACCGTCTGCGATGTGGGCTCGGGCGCGGGTCTGCCCGGCATCCCGCTGGCTCTGGTGCGCCCCGACCTCAAGATCACCCTGCTGGAACCGCTGCTCCGGCGGACGAACTTCCTCCAGGAGGTCGTCGAGCTGCTCGGCCTGGACCATGTCACGGTCGTACGCGGCCGGGCCGAGGAGGTTCTGGGGACACTGCAGCCCGTTCAGGTGGTGACCGCCCGGGCGGTGGCGCCGCTGGACCGGCTTGCGGGCTGGGGCGTTCCCCTGCTGAAGCCGTACGGGGAGATGCTCGCGCTCAAGGGCGACACCGCGGAGGAGGAGATCGCCGGCGCCCGGGCCGCGCTCAGCAAGCTCGGCGTGGTGGAGACCGAGGTGCTCCACGTCGGCGAGGGCGTCGTCGACCCGCTCTCCACGGTGGTCCGTGTCGTGGTGGGAGAGAGCCCGGGCGGTGTGAGGTTCGCCGCAAAGAGGGCCAAGGCCGCTCGCACGGGGCGCACGCGCAGGCGTCGCTGAGGCTTCTCTGAGGCGGCGATATTCTCCGGCCGGGAGGACCTGGGAGTGTGCGTTATGCGAACTCTGCTGCCTCTCGGGTTGCTTAGCAGCGTTTCGGCCGGAAAGTAGCGATACCTCACCGCTGCGGAGTGTCGTGGCCTGGTAGTTGCTCCGCAGGGGCATCGTGTTTCACGTGAAACGTCGCTCTCTGCTGCAGGGAATCATCAGCCGCGGTCGTGCGGCTGCCACGCCGCGCGACCGCAAGCCCGGACGGGTGGCCGAGTTGTCCACACGCCCGGATTCATCCACAGAACAGCGGGCCTCGCTGGTTCACGACCCCGAAAGCATGGCAGGCTCTGTTCATTGCGAGCCTGAAGTCGAGGAGAGTGAATCCTTGCGGTCCGACGCCAACATCGCGGGACCGATGACCGACCCGGTCCCCGGTCCCCGAACCGAGTCCGTGGGTGAGGGTGTTTCACGTGAAACACCGCCGCCGATGGACGACACACCCATCGGCCGTGCCGCTCAGCTGGCGGTCGAGGCCCTCGGCCGCGCCGGCGAAGGGCTGCCCCGTCCTGACCGCACCCGCGTCATGGTGGTGGCCAACCAGAAGGGCGGGGTCGGTAAGACGACCACGACGGTCAACCTTGCCGCTTCGCTGGCCCTGCACGGTGCGCGCGTTCTGGTGGTCGACCTCGACCCGCAGGGCAACGCCTCCACGGCTCTGGGCATCGATCACCATGCCGATGTCCCCTCGATCTACGACGTCCTGGTGGACAGCCGCCCCCTCTCCGAGGTGGTCCAGCCCGTACCGGACGTCGAGGGTCTCTTCTGTGCCCCCGCGACCATCGATCTCGCCGGTGCGGAGATCGAGCTGGTCTCGCTGGTGGCGCGGGAGAGCCGGCTTCAGCGGGCGATCCAGGCCTACGAGCAGCCGCTGGACTACATCCTCATCGACTGCCCGCCCTCGCTGGGACTGCTGACGGTCAACGCGTTGGTGGCAGGTGCCGAGGTGCTGATCCCCATCCAGTGCGAGTACTACGCGCTGGAAGGCCTGGGACAGCTCCTGCGAAACGTCGACCTGGTGCGGGGCCATCTGAACCCGGATCTGCATGTCTCGACGATCCTGCTGACGATGTACGACGGCCGGACGCGGCTCGCCTCCCAGGTCGCCGAGGAGGTCCGCACCCACTTCGGCAAGGAAGTGCTGCGGACGAGCATCCCGCGGTCGGTGCGCATCTCGGAGGCGCCGAGCTACGGGCAGACCGTACTGACCTACGACCCGGGATCCAGCGGCTCGCTCTCGTATCTCGAAGCCGCCCGGGAGATCGCCCTGCGGGGCGTCGGTGTGCACTACGAGGCTCAGCACGCCCACACGAGCATTCAGAACAGCCAGCAGAACGCGGAGGGCCTTCAGTGAGTGAGCGTCGTAGAGGACTGGGGCGTGGGCTCGGTGCGCTGATCCCCGCCGCTCCTCAGGAGAAGCAGGTGCAGACGCCCGGCAGTGGTGCGGCGTCCGGCACGGGTCCGGTGCTGACCGCGGAACGCGGGGTGGCCGCGGCGAAGGTGACCGCGCTGCCGTCCTCCCCGGTGGTGCCGGAGCCGGCGTCCGCCCCGGAGGACCGGTCCGAGCAGGGCGTCGGTACGTCGGGTGCGTACTTCGCCGAGCTCCCGATCGGGGCGATCACCCCGAACCCGCGTCAGCCCCGTGAGGTCTTCGACGAGGACGCGCTGGCAGAGCTGGTCGTCTCCATCAAGGAGGTCGGCCTTCTCCAGCCGGTCGTCGTCCGCAAGGTGAGCCCGGACAGCTACGAGCTCATCATGGGTGAGCGCCGCTGGAGGGCGTGCCGCGAAGCGGGCCTGGAGCGGATTCCCACGATCGTCCGCGCCACGGACGACGAGAAGCTGCTGCTGGACGCGCTGCTGGAGAATCTCCACCGGGCTCAGCTGAACCCGCTGGAAGAGGCCGCTGCGTATGACCAGCTGCTCAAGGACTTCAAGTGCACCCATGACCAGCTGGCCGACCGGATCGGCCGCTCCCGCCCGCAGGTGTCGAACACGCTGAGGCTTCTGCGGCTGTCCCCTCCGGTGCAGCGCCGGGTCGCCGCGGGCGTTCTCTCCGCCGGTCATGCCCGGGCCCTGCTGTCCGTGGACGACTCCGAGGAGCAGGACCGGCTGGCCCACCGCATCGTGGCCGAGGGGCTGTCGGTGCGGGCCGTCGAGGAGATCGTGACGCTGATGGGCTCGCGTCCCACGAACTCTCCGAAGTCGAAGGGGCCGAGGGCCGGCGGGCGTCTGTCCCCCGCCCTGACCGACCTGGCGACGCGCCTGTCCGACCGCTTCGAGACCCGGGTGAAGGTCGACCTGGGGCAGAAGAAGGGCAAGATCGTCGTCGAGTTCGCCTCGATGGAGGACCTGGACCGCATCCTCGGCAGCCTCGCCCCGGGCGAGGGCCGGGTGCTGGAGCGCCGGCTCGCCGAGACGCCCGAGGACGACGACGAGGGCTGAGCCTCAAAGCTTCATCGAAGGGCGGGCCGTGCGCCGGGGCATACCGGAACACGGCCCGCCCTTTGCCCTCTCTCGGTATCGGCATCACCTCTGGGTGGATACGATGCGTTCTGGGACGGCGCATCCACGGTGAACGACCTCGGAGGAGGGCGGAGACCTTGCGAAGAGTGAGCCGCAGTCGGCTCGTCACGGTCGCTCTCGGCCTGGGCGCCGTCGGGGGATTCGTCGGCGGCCTGTTCCGTGAACGGAGCGCGCTGGCGGCCGCACGTGGTGCGGCGGGCGAAGGAAGTGAGGAATCGCCGTCATGGGGCGTCGGCTCGTACCACTCACCCTGGACAACCTTCCGGATCTCCCCGAGCGTTGCCGCTCGTGCGTCTTCTGGGAGCTTGACCCGGTCAGTGGGGAAGCCGCGGTAAAGGCGGGCAAGCCGGAGCTGGAGAAGGAAGCCTGGATCTCCGCGGTCCTGCTGGAGTGGGGCTCCTGCGGCCGGGTGGTCTATGTGGACGACGTGCCGGTTGGCTTCGTGCTCTATGCCCCGCCCGCGTACGTCCCCCGCTCGACAGCGTTCCCGACCAGCCCGGTCTCCCCCGATGCCGTTCAGCTCATCACCGGTCTGATCGTTCCCGAGTACCAGGGCCAGGGGCTCGGCCGTGTCATGGTGCAGACGGTGGCCAAGGATGTTCTGCGCCGGGGCTTCAAGGCGATCGAGGCGTTCGGAGACGCGCGGTCCGAACAGACCACCTGCGTCCTTCCCGCGGACCATCTGCTGGCCGTCGGCTTCAAGACCGTGCGGCCGCATCCCGTGCACCCGCGGCTGAGGCTGGAGCTGCGGACGACGCTCTCCTGGAAGGAAGATGTGGAGATGGCGCTCGACCGGCTGCTGGGAGCGGTCCAGAAGGAACCGGTGTTGAGGCCGTTGTGAGGCCGGTCCGCGTGCGGACTGCGATACGAAACGGGCCCACCCTCGCGAGGGTGGGCCCGTTTCACGTGAAACATTGCGCCGGGGCGCCGCTGCGCGGTCAGGCGCTGATGAAGCCTTCGAGGTCGCGGAGGATCGCGGCCTTCGGCTTGGCGCCGACGATGGTCTTGGCGACCTCGCCGCCCTGGTAGACGTTCAGGGTCGGGATGGACATTACGCCGTACTTCGCGGCGGTGGCCGGGTTCTCGTCGATGTTGAGCTTGACGATCTCGATCTGTTCGCCGTGCTCTGCCGCGATCGCCTCCAGGGAGGGCGCGATCTGGCGGCACGGGCCGCACCAGGCAGCCCAGAAGTCGACCAGAACGGGCTTGTCGCTCTTGAGGACGACCTCGTCGAAGGTGTCATCCGTAACGTGCTTCAGGTCGGCCACGGCGGCCTCCTTAGTCTCGGGGTGGTGGGGTGTGGTGCGGACGTTCAGACGGCCGGGGTCTTCTCCGGCTCGGCGGGCTCGGCGTCGGCCAGGGCCGCGAGGAAGCGCTCGGCGTCCAGGGCGGCGGAGCAGCCGGTGCCCGCTGCCGTGATGGCCTGACGGTAGGTGTGGTCGACCACGTCGCCGGCGCCGAAGACGCCGGTGAGGTTGGTACGGGTGGAGGGCGCCTCGACCTTCAGGTAACCCTCGTCGTCGAGCTCCAGCTGGCCCTTGAAGAGCTCGGTACGCGGGTCGTGGCCGACGGCGATGAAGAGCCCGGTCACGGGGAGGTCGGAGGTCTCGCCGGTCTTGGTGTTGCGCAGGGTCAGACCGGAGAGCTTCTGGTCGCCCTTGATCTCGGCGACCTCGCTGTCCCAGGCGAACTTGATCTTCGGGTCGGCGAAGGCACGGTCCTGCATGGCCTTGGAGGCGCGCAGGGTGTCACGGCGGTGGACGATCGTGACGGACTTGGCGAAGCGGGAGAGGAAGGTCGCCTCCTCCATCGCGGTGTCGCCGCCGCCGATCACGGCGATGTCGTGGTCCTTGAAGAAGAAGCCGTCGCAGGTGGCGCACCAGGAGACGCCGCGTCCGGAGAGGGCGTCCTCGTTGGGCAGTCCGAGCTTGCGGTGCTGGGAACCGGTGGTGACGATGACCGACTTGGCACGGTGGACGGTGCCCGCGGTGTCGGTGACGGTCTTGATGTCACCGGTGAGGTCGACCGCGACGACGTCGTCGGGGATCAGCTCGGCGCCGAAGCGCTCGGCCTGGGCTCGCATGTTGTCCATGAGCTCGGGGCCCATGATGCCGTCCTGGAAACCGGGGAAGTTCTCCACGTCAGTGGTGTTCATCAGCGCACCACCTGCCGTGACGGCGCCCTCGAAGACCAACGGGTTCAGCGAGGCACGGGCGGTGTACAGCGCGGCGGTGTACCCGGCCGGTCCGGAGCCGATGATGATCACATTACGGACGTCGCTCACGGGTTTCTTCCTCGTTTCTGCAGACTGCCTAACTGCCTACGGGGTCGGTCAACGACTCACACCCCACCCAACGGATCCTACGGCTGATGCATTCCCGAACACGCCGCGGCGGTCGCGGACGGCTTTCAGGGGCGGTTGTAGGAGCGTGTGAGCAGCAGCTGACCGGGGGACTCCAGGGCGGTGTCCACGCAGGAGGAGGCCACGACGTAGGCCTGGACGCGTGAGGAGTCACTCGTGTGCGGAAGGACGACGAGATAGGCGTCCGTTCCCCGGTACGTCCCCTCGTCGAGGGCGAGGGCCGGCGTGGTGCGGCCGGTGGCTTTCTGGACGCAGGGCGGCACGGCAACGACGGGAGCCTTCATAGGGTTCCTGGACGGCTCGGCTTCAGGAGTGAGAGCTTCGCTCGACGACTTGGTGTCGGCCTCCGGCGGCACCTTCTTGACGCCCGGGCTCTGCTGACTCGCCTTGTCGCCGAGGAGGTCCCGTACCTGGGCTTCGAGAGTGCCGTCGGCGTAAGCGGGCGCGCTGCTGTCCGCGGCACTGACTCCGCCGTCGGTGTCCGACTTGGACGCGTCGCCGGACGGGCTGAGGGACTGGAGGAAGAAGACGCTCATCCCGATGACCGCGGCGCCGAAGGCGGTGCCGAGGACCACGGTGCGCCGACGGCGGCGGCCGGGACGGCGGCCCGGTCCGGTCGCGGCGGACGAACGGCCCGCAGGGCGGTCCGGGGCAGTGGCGCTGCCGGTCACGGAAGCGGAACCGGTCGCCGTCCTGCTGCTCGGCCCACCTTCACCAGTCGTTGTTTCACGTGAAACAACGACTGGTTCGTTCTCGGTGGACGGGGTGGGGTGGGCTTCCGCCGCGAGAGCCGCGTCGATGCGGGCGGCGATGTCCTCAGGCATCGGCTCGGGGTCGGGCATCGTCCCGAGCAGTCCGCGGATCTCCTCCAGGGAGTCCCGGACCTCGGCGCAGAGGTCGCACTCCGCGAGGTGCTGCTGGACTTCCGTGGTCCGGGAAGGGGTGAGCAGTCCCTCGGTGAGATCGGAGATCTCGGAGACCTCCGGGTGCTGAGCCGTGTCGGCCGTGGGTGTCACGGGCGCCCACCTCCTCCCTTCGTAGCGGCAGGATCGCTTGCTCCTGCGTCTCTGGGGCCTGACGCAGGTGGGACGGATGCTTCGTGCGTCTGGTTCCTTCCGCCCGCGCCGTTCTCCTCGCCGGGGGTCTGTCCCCCGGTTTCCGCGCGCAGATGGCGGACCAGGGGGGCCAGTCTCGCCCGGCCCCGGGCGCACCGGCTCTTCACGGTGCCGGCCGGCACCTCCAGGATGCTGGCGGCCTCCGCCACGGGGTAGCCCTGCATGTCGACGAGGACCAGGGCCGCCCGCTGTTCGGCGGGGAGCGTGTCCAGGGCTTTCTGGAGCTGGCGGTGGAGGTCCTGCCGCACGGCGGGCGCCTCGGCGGATTCGTGGGGCTCCAGGAGCTGATCGAGACGTTCTGCGTCGTCCACGGGGGACGTCCTGCGGGAGGCGGCCTTGCGTACCCGGTCGAGACAGGCGTTGACGGTGATGCGGTGGAGCCAGGTGGTGACGGCGGACTGACCGCGGAAGGTGTGGGCGGCGCGGAAGGCTTTGACGAGGGCGTCCTGGACGGCGTCGGCCGCTTCCTCCCTGTCCCCCAGGGTCCGCAGCGCCACGGCCCAGAGCCGGTCGCGGTGTCGGCGTACGAGTTCACCGAAGGCGTCGGGGTCACCCGCCACATGCTGGGCGAGCAGATCCGAGTCGCTCGGTGCCTCTGGTGGAACGGAATCCACCGTGCTCCCCCTCCGAACCGGATCCGATGTCACATATGGGCCGCGCCCGGTGAAGCGGTGCGACGGGAGCAGCCTGCCGTCACGGGTGTGACGGCCGCAACCCTTGTCGCCGCGGGTGCTCGGCGGGGCGGGACGGTCCGCCCCACAGTAGCGGTCGGGTGGGGGCGGTGATCACGGGCCGGTACGCGGGATCACGCGTACCGGCCCGTGATCAGCCGAGGACGGAGATGTCGGTGATGCCGCCGCGGTATCCGCCCGTGCCGTCCGACGGGAGTTCCGTGATGTGGATGAGGACGTAGCGCGTGCGGACGGGCTCATCGAGCGTTTCCTTGAGCGTCGACCCGGCGACCGTCCGCTTGACGATCTGCTGGTCGAAGTCGGCTGTCGTGGAGGGGGACGTGGCGTCCGGGGACGCGGCGGAGACGGTCGCCGTCTGCCCGCTGCGGTACATGGACACATCGACTCCGGAGACGTCCCGCACCTTGCCGAGGTCGACGATGATGCCGCTGCCCTGCTTGCGCTGGGGGAGGTTGCCGAAGTTGGCGAAGCCCTCGTACCGCGGGGTGACCCAGTGCGTTCCCTGGTTGCCGTCCACGGTGTTCGCCACCTCACCCTGCTTGATTCCGGAGCCGTCGGGCGTGAACTCCGTGGCCCCCGCGATGTCCAGGGGTTCGGCGGACGGTGCGGGCTTGTCGTCCTTGTTCTTGTCGTCCTCGTTCGGCTCGGTGACGCCGGTGTCGTCGGAGCCCTTGGTCCGGTCGAGCAGCGCCTCCGCGAGCTGCCAGCTGCCGAGGCCCAGGGCGGCGATGAGGAGAGCGGACACGGTCCACTTGAGCACGCGGCCGGTACGGCTCTGCAGGGGTGCCGGAGGGGCCGGCATCACGGGCTGCGTGACGGCGGACGGGTGGGAGGACGGGCGCCCGTACGTGCCCTGCTGATAGGTCGTGCGCTGGTAGGCCGGCGGCGCGGTGAACGTGGGCTCCGGCGGAAGGATGCGCGGCATCGCCGCCACGGCCTTGGCCAGCTCGTCCGGGGTGGTGCAGGGCGGCTCCTGGCGGGAGGCGGTGGCACCGTCGTTGGCGAGCGCCCGCATGGCGAGCTCGGAGAGCCCGCGGTGGACGCCGGCCCGTACCTGGTCGGGGGCGATGAGCCCCAGGCCCTTGGGCAGCCCGGCGAGTCCGTGGGCGTCGTCCCCGTACGGCCAGCGGTGGGTCAGGGCGGCGTACAGAAGGGCGCCGATGGCCTCGGTGTCCGTCCGGAGGGGGCGCTCGGCGGTGATGCCCCGCAGGGCGGCGTTCACGGCGAGGCCGCGGATGCGGTACTGCCCGGTGGAGCTGCGCAGGACCGCGCCGGGGGTGAGGCGCAGATGGGAGAGGCCCTCGCGGTGGGCGGCGGCCATCGCCTGGGAGAGCTGGCTGACGAGCTGGTAGGCGTCGTGGGCCTCCATCGGCCCGGCGGCCAGCAGAGCGGTGAGCTCGGTGGCGTCCGGCAGCCATTCGTGGACCACGTAGACGAGGTCGTTCTCCTCGACGGCGTCCAGGACCTGGACGAAGCGAGGGTCCCCGAGCAGGGCCGAGGAGCGGGCGGCGGCCAGCACCGAGCGGGCCCGCGGGTGGTCGGCGGGAAGCAGATGGACGCCCACCGCCCTGCGGAGCTTCTCGTCGACCGCGCGCCAGCTGCTGAAGCCGTCCAGACGGGTGACGCACTCCTCCAGGCGGTAGCGCCCGGCGAGTTTGTGACCGCTGTGCAGATCGGGTGACGCCGGAACGGCCCCGGAACGCTTCTGCCCACCGTCCGTGTTCTCGGTGTCCTCCGGGCTCGCGCCCTGGGTGTCCTCAGCTTCCGCCGTCCCGTCGGTCGTGGCCTCGTCCGCCTTGGCGGTGAGCGGCTTGCCGCCGCTGTTGTCGGCCACGTCGACGGCAGCCGTGCTACGTTCCGCCACCGTCGTTCCTGCCTCCCCATCCGTTGCGCGATGCCAGCCAGCTCTGCACAGTCACGCCAATTGTGCCCACACTCCGGCGCTATGCACGACACGCGGAGTGCGGCGATGGTTGTGCGGGCGGGTGCTCATTCAGCGTCCGAGTCGTCCACGGACCATGCCGACCAGGCCGTTGACCTCTTCGATACGCATCTTCTTCGCCGCGACGAAGAAGATGCCCAGGAGGAGGACACCGCCGCAGATCAGTGCGGCCAGGGAGCCCAGGGCGCCGGTGCCGACCAGTTCCAGGATCCCGAATCCGACGGCGCCGCCGACCAGCGCGGCGGGTACCGCGGCCATGCAGAGGCGGGCGTAGGTCCGCACGATGTGCGCGCCGTCCAGGTCGCCGCCCAGCCGGTTGCGCAGCCGGCGCCAGGCGACACCGACGCCGACGGCGTAGGCCAGACCGTAGGAGAAGGCCATGCCGACGACCGCCCAGCGGGCGGGCAGGACGACGTAACAGAGAGCGGAGGCCGCGGCGTTCACGGCGGCCACGATGACCGTGTTGTAGAAGGGGGTGCGGGTGTCCTCGTAGGCGTAGAACCCGCGCAGCACGACGTACTGCACGGAGTACGGGATCAGGCCGAGCGCGAAGGCCATGAGGATGAAGCCCATGGAGCGGGCGGCCTCGGTGCCGCTGGAGGCGTACAGCAGGGTGCACATCGGCAGGCCGAGCGCGAGGAAGGTGAAGGCCACCGGCACGATCGCGACAGCCGAGTTGCGCAGCCCCTGCGAGATGTCGTCGCGGACCGCTCCGGGGTCGTTGTCGTGGGCGGCACGGGAGATGCGGGGCAGCAGCGCGGCCATGACGGAGACGGTGATGATGGCCTGCGGCATGCCCCAGATCAGCTGGGCGTTGGAGTAGGCCAGGAAACCGGTGCCGTCCCTGCCCGAGAGCTTGCCCGCCGCCGTGGCGAGCTGGGTGACGACCAGGACGCCCGCCTGGTTGGCCAGGACGAACAGCACGGTCCACTTGGCCAGCTTGACGGTCTTGCCGAGGCCGTGGCCCTTCCAGTCGAAGCGGGGGCGGAAGCGGAAGCCCGTCTCGCGCAGGTAGGGGATCATCGCCAGCGACTGGACGACGAGGCCGAGCAGGGTGCCGATGCCGAGCAGACGGACGCCCTCCGGCGGGATGGTGTCGACACCCATCTGCGATTCGGCGGAGGTGCCGTAGACCCAGATGAACAGCCCGAAAGTGATGATCATGACGATGTTGTTGAGGACCGGGGTCCACATCATCGCGCCGAACTTGCCGCGGGCGTTCAGGATCTGACCCATCACCACGTGCACACCCATGAAGAAGATGGTGGGCAGGCAGTACCGGGCGAAGGTGACGGCGACGCTGTTGGCGGCCACGTCGTCGGCGATCGTGCTGGACATCAGCTGGATCAGCACCGGCGCGACGAGGACCGCGGCGGCGACGATGAGGCCGAGCGCGACCATCACCAGGGTCAGCAGCCGATTGGCGAAGGCCTCGCCGCCGTCCTCGTCGTCCTTCATGGCGCGGACGAGCTGGGGGACGAAGACCGAGTTCAGACCGCCGCCGACGGTGAGGATGTAGATCATCGTCGGCAGGGTGTACGCGATGGTGAAGCTGTCGCCGAGCATCGCGGCGCCGAGTGCGGCGGTGATCACCAGGGACCGGACGAATCCGGTGAGCCGGGAGACGAGGGTGCCGGCGGCCATGACCGCGCTGGACTTGAGGAGCCCGGAGACCTTGCCGCCACCGCCCTTGGCGGGCACGGGTGCGGGCGCCGGTTCGGGCTGGGGCGGCACCGGAGGCTTCCCCGAACCTTCCTGGTCCCGGAAGAGGTGCGCGAAGGCGTCCGGCTCCTGCCGGTCGTCCGAGGCCCGGGTCACCAGGTCGTCGACCCCGACGAACTGCGTGGTCGCCGGGCGGTCCCCGTACGGCAGGTGCCGGGAGGGCCCCGCCGGCTCGGGGGGCGGGGTCTGGGCCCAGATGCGCGGGTCCGGGGCGTACGGGGCGGGGGGCGGCTGCTGGTAGAGCGGCGCCGGCTCCTGGTAGGTGCCGGGGGGCGGCGGGGGGTGGGCGGCGCGGTCGTAGAGCGCCTCGTCCACCGGGTCCTGGGCGGTCAGGTCCTGCGCCCGGTAGGGATCGTCGTCGTAGGCGTGCTGGAGGTACGGGTCCGGCGGCACGGAGCCGTCCTGTCCCGCGTCCGGAGGAACCGGAGGCCCGCCCGGAGACGCTGCTCCGCCCGCGCCCTGCCCGCGGTCACCGTCGTACGGCGCGTTCATCGAAACCCCTACCTCATCGTCCCCGGCCGACCGGCCACGACAGACATCGCTCAACGGTCCACTTTCTCACCCGTTCCCGACGGGGCCCCGCTTTCCGGTCCGGTGTCCGGAGCCGGGTCACTCGGCTGCTCGGGTCCGTCGCCGTTGCCGGCCGCCGTGTCGCTTGCCACGGCGCGCTTGCGGTGGCTGTACATCCTGATGCCGGCCAGCACCAGGAGCAGCAGTCCGCCGGCGATGACGAGCAGCACGGTGGGCGTCACCTCGGAGACCTTCACGGTGAAGGTCATTTCCTTCCCGTACGGCGTGCCGTCCTCCGTGAACAGCCGGGCGGTCACCTGGGCCCGGCCGTTGGCGCTGGTCGCCGTGTCGAACTTCACGGACTGGCTGTGCCCGCCCGCGATGCTGATCGGCAGTCTGGCCGTGGTCCCGTCGTCGTTGAACTTGAGCCGGATGTTGTCCGAGGTCAGCTGGAGATGCAGCCGGTCCACGCCCTGTACCAGCTTGTTCTGCACGGTGACCGGGATGGTCGCGCTGCGCCCGGAGAGGGTGACGTCGGACTTCTCGATGAGCTGCACCTCGGAGGTGAGGCTCTGCAGGTAGTCGCGGACCGCGTCCCGGTACTGCTGCGCCTCCAGGGACCGCCCGCGCCAGGACGTCGACATCGAGCGGTTGACGGCGTTACCGAAGGGCGTCACCACGCGCTCGGGCAGCGTCAGGATCGTCTCGAAGCTGTCGAGGGACCCCTGGGTCGTACGGATGTCCTGGAACGCCTGTGTGGGCAGTTCCTGGGAGCGGAGCTTCTTCGGGTAGGCGGACGCGCGGGGGACCTTGGTGGTGGCCCTCGGGTCGGGCTTCACCTCGGCTGCGGCCACCAGGTCGAGGGGCTGTGTCCACCGGTTGCCGGACAGCCCCTCCAGGGCGCGGGCCATCGTCTGGGCCTGAGCGGCGGTGGGCATCCGCGGCGGGGCCACGACGATGCTGCGCTCGTTGTCCGGCGCCTGCGCGGTCAGCGCGAGGGTCTGGGCGAGGAACTTCTGCACCGCGAGGGTGGAGGCGCCCGCCCTCGACATGTCGCCGTCGAACAGGGTCGACAGCCGGGCGTCCGCGACGACCGCGGTGGTTCCCCCGCCGATCGGCCGCGCCGCGCTCGGCGTGTACGGAAGCGCCGCGGTCTCCCGGAAGCTGTCGCTGCGGGCGATCACGTTGTGGGCGCCCGCCGACGTCGCCACATCGACGATGGAGGAGTCCACGGCGCCGTTCACGGGCCAGGCGAAGTCGGTGGACGGTTTCACATGAAGGATGGTCTCCACGGTGGTCGCGGCCACCGCGGAGGCGTTCTGCAGATGACTGAGCGTCCCGGAGACGGCCTTGCCGCGGTGGGCGATGGAGGCCAGATCCGGGTCGGCGAACGGCAGCGCGATCACCTTGCCGTCCTCGACCACCTTCTCCAGAGCGGTGAGCCACTGCTTGGCGAGCGCCTGGTTCTTGCCGGGGACGGTCGTGTCACCCGACTTGACCTCGTACTTCCCGGCCATCGCCGCGACGCTCGCCAGGAGGTCCGGGTCGATGACCCAGGTCACGGGCAGCCGGCTGCCCAGGGCCACCATCTGCTCCAGCCGGCCGCCGGGCGCCAGCTCCTTGGCCAGGTCGTCGTCGGTGAACACGGGCGTCTGCTGCTCGTCCGAGCGGGTCTCCGCCGTCACATGGGGAGACGCGATCAGCGGCCAGAGGAAGGTGAGCTTCGTCCTCTTGTCGCTCGCCTCGGGCTGCCAGGGCAGGAACGAGCGCTCGATGCCCAGCACCTGCTCGTAAGGGGCGGTGGTCGTCCGGCCGGAGACCGAGACGCCGAGCTGGTAGACGCCTGGGTCGTTCAGGCCCAGCTTGTCGACGGGGACGGTGAGCGTGAAGTCCTGGCTGATGCCCCTGACGAGCTTGGGGAACTTCACCGTGTACTTGTCCCCGACGGTGACCGGGTCGGCGCCGGGAACGTACGTGGAGCGCTTCGCGGCGTCGTCGACCTCTCCGCGCCCGGTGAGCTGCGGTCCGACCCGGAGATCGACCTCGGCGCTGCTGATCGTCTCCTTGCCCCTGTTGGTGAGCGTTCCGGAGACGGTCAGGGTGTCGTCCTCCGACGGGACGCTCGGGGCGAGCGTGTCCAGCGACACATCGACCGTGCGGGAGCCTGTGGGGGCCTTGGCAGGCTCGCCGGCCGGGGCGGCGCCGGCGGCCGGAACGGCCAGGAGACCGGCCAGCAGCGGCGCTCCGAGCACCGCCGAGGCCGTGCGCCGGAGCCACCGGCGGGCAGGAGAGGGACGAGTCCCCTGGAAGTCTGCCGCCTCGGCCACGCGCCTACCCGTCCCTCATCGTCGTCAGCTGCTGTCGGTCGTTCGGTCCTGCGTCCCCGCATGGTAACGAGATGCGGCGGGCCGAAGTGCTGGGGTCCATCGCACATGATCGCGGGTAGCGCGCAGGGCCGCCGTAAACGATGACGTCGCGCCCGGCCCGTGCACGTACCCTTTTCTGTTGTGCCGAACGCCAACGAAGAGAACGCCAGTGCACTGAGCCAGGTGCAGCACCGCGCGGTGAGTGAGCTGCTGCGGGTGTCCCCGGTCGCCGACGACCTCGCCCGCCGATTCCAGGAGGCCGGATTCGGTCTCGCGCTGGTCGGCGGATCGGTCCGCGATGCGCTGCTGGGCCGGCTCGGGAACGACCTGGACTTCACCACCGATGCCCGCCCCGAGGACGTGCTCAAGATCGTCCGCCCCTGGGCCGACTCGGTGTGGGAGGTCGGGATCGCCTTCGGCACCGTCGGCTCCCAGAAGGACGGCTACCAGATCGAGGTCACGACCTACCGGTCGGAGGCCTATGACCGGACCTCGCGCAAGCCCGAGGTCTCCTACGGCGACTCCATCGAGGACGACCTCGTGCGCCGCGACTTCACGGTCAACGCGATGGCCGTGGCGCTGCCGGAGAAGGAGTTCGTCGATCCGTACGGAGGACTGAAGGACCTCGCCGACCGGGTGCTGCGCACTCCCGGCACGCCCGAGGCGTCCTTCTCCGACGACCCGCTGCGCATGCTGCGCGCGGCCCGCTTCGCCGCGCAGCTCGACTTCGAGGTCGCCCCCGAGGTCGTCACCGCCATGACCGACATGGCCGCGCGGATCGACATCGTCTCCGCCGAGCGGGTCCGCGACGAGCTCAACAAGCTTCTGCTCTCCCAGCATCCGCGCAAGGGCCTGGGGCTCCTGGTCGACACAGGGCTGGCCGCCCATGTGCTGCCCGAGCTTCCCGCGCTGCGTCTGGAGAGTGACGAGCATCACCGCCACAAGGACGTCTACGAGCACTCGCTGACCGTCCTGGAGCAGGCCATCGACCTGGAGGAGGACGGTCCCGACCTCGTCCTGCGGCTGGCCGCGCTCCTCCATGACATCGGCAAGCCGCGCACCCGCCGCTTCGAGAAGGACGGCCGGGTCTCCTTCCACCACCACGAGGTGGTGGGCGCGAAGATGACGAAGAAGCGGATGACCGAGCTCAAGTACTCCAACGAGCTGGTCAAGGACGTGTCGAAACTGGTGGAGCTGCACCTGCGCTTCCACGGGTACGGAGACGGCGAGTGGACCGACTCCGCGGTGCGCCGGTATGTGCGCGACGCGGGGCCGCTGCTGGAGCGGCTCCACAAGCTGACGCGTTCGGACTGCACGACCCGGAACAAGCGGAAGGCCAACGCACTCTCCCGTACTTACGACGGCCTGGAGGAGCGCATCGCTCTGCTGCAGGAGCAGGAGGAGCTGGATTCGATCCGCCCCGATCTGGACGGCAACGAGATCATGCAGATCCTCGGGGTCGGGCCGGGGCCGGTGATCGGTAAGGCGTACGGCTTCCTGCTGGAGCAGCGTCTGGAGCACGGGCCCATGGAGCGGGACGCCGCGGTGGCGGCGCTCAAGGAGTGGTGGGCGCAGCAGGACTGAGCCGGACAAGGTGATGTTTCACGTGAAACATCACCGACGGGATGTGCCGAGGGGCGTTGTTTCACGTGAAACAACGCCCCTCGGCGTATCTATGACCGGCTACTGGCGGGCGTCGGTGCGGCGCCAGCGGAACATCGTCACCGCGACCACCGCGTACAGCACCGAAACGACCGCCAGGACGGTCACTGATCTGCCGTCCGGGGGGAGCATCAGGGCCGCCACCCCTGCGGCGCTCACGAACGCGACGTTGAAGAGCACGTCGTAGAGCGAGAAGACCCGGCCGCGGAAGGAATCGTCGACCGAGGTCTGGACGACCGTGTCGGTCGCGATCTTCGACCCCTGCGTCACGACGCCGAGCACGAACGCGGCGATCAGCATCGGGACGGGGGCGAAGGAGAGGCCCAGGGCGGGCACCAGGACCGCCGCCGCCCCGGCGCAGCCCACGATCCACCCGTACCGGCCGAGCCGCCCCACCGCCCACGGGGTGAGAACGGCGGCGATGAAGAATCCCGCGCCGGACACCGCGACCGCCAGGCCGAGCAGGGCCAGCCCGTCGGACTCGGTGTCGGACCAGGCGTGGCGGCACAGCATGAGCACCATCACGGTGAGGGCGCCGTAACAGAAGCGGATCACGGTCATCGCGGCCAGCGCCTTCGCCGCGTGGCTCCGCTGCGCCAGATGGCGCAGCCCGGCGACGAGCCCGCGGGCAGTGACGGCGAGAGCTGCCCGCACTCGCATCGGGCTCTCGTCGATGTCCGGGCCCAGCAGTGTGCGGGGGAGGCTCAGAGAGGCTAGCGCGGAGAGCAGGTAGAGCACCGCCCCCAGCAGGACGACCGCCGCGTCGGACTCGTCGGCGAGCAGCCGTACGACGAAGGCGAGGCCACCTCCCGCGGTGGCCGCCAGGGTGCCGGCGGTCGGCGAGAGGGAGTTGGCGACGACGAGGCGGTCGGTGTCGACGACCCGGGGCAGGGCGGCGGACAGACCGGCCAGCACGAAGCGGTTGACGGCGGTGACGCAGAGGGCCGAGGCATAGAAGAGCCAGTCGGGCACCGAGGCGAGAATCAGCAGGGCCGTGGAGCAGGCCAGGGCGGCCCGCAGGAGGTTCCCGTAGAGAAAGACCTGCCGTCGGGGCCAGCGGTCCAGCAGCACTCCTGCGAAGGGCCCGATCAGGGAGTAGGGCAGGAGGAGCACGGCCATGGCGGAGGCGATGGCAGCGGCTGACGTCTGCTTCTCCGGGGAGAAGACGACGTACGCGGCGAGGGCGACCTGGTAGACGCCGTCGGCGGACTGGGACAGGAGCCGCACGGTGAGCAGGCGGCGGAAGTTCCGCAGGCGCAGCAGGGTGCGCAGATCACGCGCGACAGACATGGGAGCAAGCGTCACACACGTCGGGGGTCCGCGGGCGGATTGCCCGGGGACCCCCGACGTGCGGCAGGAAGAGATGAGCGTCTTCGCTCGGTACTCCCGGTGGAGCGGTCAGCTCCGTACTCCGGGTGAAGCGGTCAGCGCTTCGGTGGAGCTGTCAGCTGAGAGGGCCGGTTCAGCGCTCCGTCTCGCCCTTGATGAACTTCTCGACGTTCTCGCGGGCCTCGTCGTCGAAGTACTGCACGGGCGGGCTCTTCATGAAGTAGCTGCTCGCGGAGAGGATGGGGCCACCGATGCCGCGGTCCTTGGCGATCTTCGCCGCACGGACGGCGTCGATGATGACACCGGCCGAGTTCGGGGAGTCCCACACCTCGAGCTTGTACTCCAGGTTCAGCGGAACGTCGCCGAACGCGCGGCCCTCGAGGCGCACGTACGCCCACTTGCGGTCGTCCAGCCAGGCCACGTAGTCCGAGGGGCCGATGTGGACGTTGCCCTCGCCGAGCTCGCGGTCACGGATCTGCGAGGTGACGGCCTGCGTCTTCGAGATCTTCTTGGACTCCAGGCGCTCACGCTCGAGCATGTTCTTGAAGTCCATGTTGCCGCCGACGTTCAGCTGCATGGTGCGGTCCAGGATGACACCGCGGTCCTCGAAGAGCTTCGCCATCACGCGGTGCGTGATGGTGGCGCCCACCTGGGACTTGATGTCGTCGCCGACGATCGGGACACCGGCCTCGGTGAACTTGTCCGCCCACTCCTTGGTGCCGGCGATGAAGACCGGGAGGGCGTTGACGAAGGCGACCTTGGCGTCGATGGCGCACTGCGCGTAGAACTTCGCGGCGACCTCGGAACCGACGGGCAGGTAGCAGACGAGAACGTCGACCTGCTTGTCCTTGAGGACCTGGACGACGTCGACCGGGGCGTCCGTGGACTCCTCGATCGTCTCGCGGTAGTACTTGCCGAGACCGTCGTGGGTGTGGCCGCGCTGGACGGTCACGCCCGTGTTCGGCACGTCCGCGATCTTGATGGTGTTGTTCTCGCTGGCGCCGATGGCGTCCGCGAGGTCGAGGCCGACCTTCTTCGCGTCGACGTCGAAGGCGGCGACGAACTCGACGTCGCTGACGTGGTAATCGCCGAACTGGACGTGCATCAGACCGGGCACCTTGCCGGCCGGATCGGCGTCCTTGTAGTACTCGACGCCCTGCACCAGCGAGGCGGCGCAGTTGCCCACGCCTACGATGGCTACGCGAACCGAACCCATTCCGGTTGCTCCCTGTGTAATCGGTGTTTCCGATGAAGTCGCCGCGGAGTGCGATGACTTCACTTGGCGGTGTCGTCGGACGGATCCGGCGGGGTGTTGTCCCGGTGCCGGGGCAGGCCGCCCGTCTCTCCAGGTGTGTCCTGCTGAGCAGAGCCCTCGGGCGAGGATCGTCGCCGATCCCGCCCCGACCGCTCGCTCTCGATGAGCTCGTTCAGCCAGCGCACTTCGCGCTCCACGGACTCCATGCCGTGCCGCTGCAGCTCAAGTGTGTAGTCGTCGAGTCGTTCACGGGTGCGGGCGAGAGAGGCGCGCATCTTCTCCAGGCGCTCCTCCAGCCGGCTGCGCCGGCCTTCGAGCACCCGCATCCGCACATCGCGTTCGGTCTGGCCGAAGAAGGCGAAGCGCGCTGCGAAGTGCTCGTCCTCCCAGGCGTCGGGACCGGTGTGCGACAGCAGCTCCTCGAAGTGCTCCTTACCTTCTGCCGTCAGCCGGTAGACGATCTTCGCCCGGCGTCCGGTCAGCGAGGAGGAGGAAGCGGTCGAGCGTCCGGTGACCGGCGCGGTGTCCGCCGGGTCACCGACGGGCTCCTCGATCAACCAGCCGCTGGCAACCAGCGTCTTGAGGCAGGGGTAGAGGGTCCCGTAACTGAACGCACGGAAGATCCCCAGCGAGGTGTTGAGGCGTTTGCGCAGCTCATAGCCGTGCATCGGCGATTCGCGGAGCAGGCCGAGAACGGCGAACTCGAGGATGCCGGAGCGTCGGCTCACCGGTGCCTCCTCCTTCTCCCGCTGCTTCGGTCGGCACGGTCCACCGGAATCACCGGCGTACTTATGCCGTGCTGATGTATCGACTCGATACATCAGCACGATAGATCGGCCGGTCCTGTTCGACAAGGGTCACCTTCGTGAGCGGCGTCACATCGGTAATTCCCAGGGTTCGACTTGCGTTGTTTGGGGTGAAGTTCGGCCCTAGGCGGGTTTTGACCGTGCGTAGTCTGTGCGGCATGCAGACCACCGGGAACCGCGAGACGCTGACGCGCGTCAGTCATCGCGGACTGCCGGATGTACTGCGGATGAGCCTTCCGCAGCGGCTTGTCCGTAATTCGGGGGGACCGGATCTCAACTGCCGCTTCCAGGCGCTCTCGCCTGCCCGAGGAGTAGTCGTTCCATGAGCGAGCACCGTCGCAAATCGCCGCAGCCACAGGGTGGCGGGCGTGCCGCGGCCAGACGAGCCGCCCAGCAGTCGACCGGACGCCGAGCCGCGCCGTCACGCAGAGCCACTTCCGCGTCACCTTCCGAATCGCCGTCCGAGTCGTACGGTGAAGAGCGCCAGTACGGCAGTCGCGCCGAGGCCCGCCGCGCGGCGCAGCGCGGCCGACGCCGGGGCGCCGACGCCGGGGGCCATGGCGCGGGCGGCGGTGGCGGCCGACGGCGCGGTGGCGGCGGCGGTCCCGACGGCCCGGGAGGTCGTGGGCGCGACGACGGCGGCCCCGGCAAGAAGCGGATGATCGACTACCCGCGCTGCGGCAAGTACGGGTTCCGCCGCTGGGTGCCCTCCTGGAAGCTGGTCTCGGGGCTCTGTCTGGGGTTCCTCGCACTGCTGATGGGCGTGGCGGGTATCTCGTACGCCCTGGTGTCCAAGCCGAACATCAATGATGCGGCCAAGGCCCAGAACAACGTCTACTACTGGGCCGACGAAACGCCGATGGTCGCAACCGGTGGTGCGGTGAACCGCCAGATTCTCAAGTACGAGCAGATCCCGGAGGCGATGCGCAACGCCGTGATCTCCGCCGAGAACAAGAGCTTCGAGTCGGACCGCGGCATCGACCCGATGGGCATCGGGCGCGCATTGTTCAACATGGCCACGGGTGGTGAGACCCAGGGTGGGTCGACCATCACCCAGCAGTACGTCAAGAACTCCAGGCTTTCGCAGGACCAGACGTTCACCCGGAAGTTCAAGGAACTCTTCATCACGCTCAAGGTGGCCGGTGAGGAGCCCAAGGAAGAGGTGATGGCCGGATACCTCAACGTCTCGTACTACGGACGTGGAGCTTCCGGTCTCCAGGCAGCCGCCCGCACCTATTACGACAAGGACGCCGCCGAGCTGGACCCGAGTGAGTGCGCCTTCCTGGCCACCCTGCTCAAGGGCGCGAGCTACTACGACCCCGCTGGTGCGACCGACATCGACCAGGACAACGCGACCCCCGAGAAAAACACCGAGCGCGCCAAGGACCGTTGGAAGTGGATTCTTGACGAGCAGGTCAAGGACGGTCGGATGACGGCGGCAGAGCGTGCCAAGTACACGAAGTTCCCGATGCCGAAGGAGAAGGCGCAGGACACCAAGCTGAGCGGCCAGACCGGCTACCTGGTGGACCTCGCCAAGAAGTACTTCCTCGCCAACAACGACAAGGGCATCACCGCCAAGCAACTCGAACTGGGCGGCTTCGAGATCCACACCACCTTCCAGAGGAAGCGGGTGGAGCAGCTCCAAGCGGCGGTGAAGAAGGTCTACGACGCCAAGATCCGGCCCAAGGAGCGCCCCAAGACGGACACGCACGTCGAGTTCGGCGGGGCGTCCGTGGACGCGAGGACCGGCGCCATCATCGCCACGTACGGCGGTCAGAACGCCACCACGCACTTCACGAACAACGCCGACGCCACCGGCGCCCAGGTCGGTTCGACCTGGAAGCCCTTCGTGTTGGCGGCGGCCATGCAGTACGGCGTCCGCGATCCGGCCGGACCTCCGGAGCAGAGCGAGTCCCAGCGCACCCAGATCTCGCCGAAGAGCATCTACAACGGTGACGACGGCCTGCGGATCAGGGACTACACGGGCAAGATCTGGCTGAACGAGGACGATGAGGAATGGCGTCAGACCAACGACGGCAACTACGACTACGGTGAGATCGACCTGCGGAAGGCCATGGAGCAGTCCGCCAACTCCCCGTTCGTGCAGCTCGGCATGGATGTCGGGACGGACAAGGTCAAGGACGTCGCCGTCGCCGCCGGTCTGAAGGACGACACCTTCATGGCGGACGCGTCCGTTCCCTCGTTCTCCATCGGCACCTCGTCGCCCAGCGCCATCCGTATGGCGGGCGCTTACTCCACCTTCGCCACGAGCGGTAAGCAGAACGACACCTATTCGGTCACTGAGGTGAAGCGAGAGGGTGAGGTCGTCTTCCAGCACAAGAAGCAGTCCAAGCGCGCCTTCAGCCCGATGATCGCCGACAACGTCACGGACGTCCTGAAGAACGTCGTGGAGAACGGGACGGGCAAGCCCGCACGTCTGGAGGGCCGTGAGGCCGCAGGCAAGACCGGTACGACCGACGGCAACCGGTCCGCCTGGTTCGTCGGGTACACCCCGCAGATCTCGACCGCCATCAGCATGTTCCGGCTCGACGACGACGAGACGAACAAGACGCGCGAGTTCGAGAAGATGTTCGGCACGGGTGGCGAGGAGAAAATCCACGGAAACTCGTTCCCGGCCTCCATCTGGCACGACTACATGACCGGGGCGATGAAGGGCAAGAAGGCCATCCCCTTCCCCGAGCCGCAGGACCCGGGCGAGGTCGTGTGGGGCGGCGGCGCGGTCAGCCCCAGCCCGACCCCCAGCCCCACGCCCTCGGAGGAGCCCTCCGAGGAGCCGAGCCCGACGCCGACCCCCACCCAGACCACCCCGAGCCCGACCCCGACGCCGACCAAGACCTGCGGCATCTTCGACCCGAACTGCCAGGAGGCCAACGGCGGGGCGAACGCGGGGGCGGACGGCGGAGGCCAGAACGGAGGGGCTGACGGCGGCGCTGACAACGGCGGAGCCGACGGTGGTGGTGGCGACAACACCGGTACGACCGACGGTACGGACAACGGCGGAGCCCAGGGAGCCAACGGCAACCCGGGCGGAACCGGCTCCATCTGGGGCAATTCCGGATAGCCGGACCGCCGGCCGCGCCCCTCAGGGTCCGGCTCAGCAGAGCGGCGAGGGCCGCCGTACCCACCCGGTACGGCGGCCCTCGCCGCGTTCCGGCGTCCCGCGCACTCCTCCCGTGTCCCCCGGGCGGTCCTTGCCCCGGACACAGCCCCGTACGGCAGGATGTGCGGCATGCCAAGCCCCAGCGCAGAAGACACGAGCGTGCACCAGGAACCGCCCGTCGTGCGGCCCACCGATCAGGACGAGGTCGCGGCGGCCGGCAGCGAGCTGTTCGGTGGCCGGGTGGGGCGCTGGGCACGGCTGGGCGACGGTCCGCTCACACCCGTACGCGTCGTCGCGCTGGTCATGATCGGGATGTTCGCCCTCGGCATGGTGCAGAAGATCCCCTGCTACGAGTGGGCCTGGTTCCGCGGTGCCACCTCGCAGTACACGCACGCCTGCTACTCCGACATTCCGCACCTCTTTCTGGGGCGCGGGTTCGCCGACGGCCTCGTGCCGTACTTCGACCGGCTGAGCGGCGATATGCAGTACCTGGAGTACCCCGTGCTGACCGGGGTGTTCATGCAGGTCGCGGCCTGGCTGACGCTGACGCCCGACAGCGACCCCATCCAGCAGCGCGAGCAGATGTACTGGATGGTCAACGCGGGCATGCTGATGATCTGCGCGGTGGTCATCGCCGTGTGCACCGTCCGAACCCAGCGGCGCCGCCCCTGGGACGGTCTGATGGTCGCGCTGGCACCCGCATTCGTCCTCACCGCGACCATCAACTGGGACCTGCTGGCCGTGGCCCTGACGGCCGCGGCGATGCTCATGTGGTCCCGGGGCCGGGTGCTCGCCTTCGGGATCCTCATCGGCCTGGCCACGGCTGCCAAGCTCTACCCCGTCCTCCTGCTCGGCCCGCTCCTGGTGCTCTGCTGGCGGGCGGGCCGGTGGCGTGAGTTCGGAACAGCCTTGCTGGGCGCGGGCGCGGCCTGGCTGGTGGTGAACCTGCCGGTGATGATCTTCGCCCCGGAGGGATGGCGGAAGTTCTACACCTTCAGTCAGGAGAGGCCGATCGACTTCGGTTCGTTCTGGCTGATCATCACGCAGCGCACCGGCAGGCCCATCGACGTGGAGACGGTCAACACCGCCTCGGTCGTCCTCATGGTCGTCTTCTGCGCGGGCATCGCCGGTCTGGCGCTCTCCGCGGCCCGCAGGCCGCGCTTCGCCCAGCTGGCGTTCCTGGTGGTGGCCGCGTTCATCCTGACGAACAAGGTCTACTCACCGCAGTACGTGCTCTGGCTGATCCCGCTGGCCGTCCTGGCCCGGCCGCGCTGGCGCGACTTCCTCATCTGGCAGGCCTGCGAGGTCATGTACTTCCTCGGGATCTGGTCCTACCTCGCCTACACCAGCGGCGGGGACAAGCACCAGGGGCTGCCGCAGGAGGGCTACCAGGTCGCGATCGCCCTGCACCTGCTGGGCACGCTGTACCTGTGCGCGCTGATCGTCCGGGACATCCTGCAGCCGGCCAAGGACCCGGTGCGCGCGGACGGGTCGGACGACCCTTCTGGCGGCGTGCTCGACGGAGCCCCGGACGCGTTCGTGCTCGCGCCTGAGGCCCGCCAGTCCGGGCACGCGGCTCGGACGGACGGGCCTCAGGTGGAGTGGGACGCTACGCCCACCCGGAACGGCTGAACCGGAGGGCTTTGCGGAGCAGGCGTCTCAGCGGTCGACGAGCCGGTCGTACTGGGTGGTCGTGTGGCGCAGATGGGCGACCAGTTCGTCGCCGACCCGCGGCTCCTGGGCGTCCGAGGGGACGAACAGGATCGACACCTGCATGTGCGGCGGCTCGGCGAACCACCGCTGCTTGCCCGCCCAGACGAACGGCGACAGGTTCCGGTTGACCGTGGCCAGGCCCGCGCGGGCGACGCCCTTGGCCCTCGGCATCACGCCGTGCAGCGCCTTGGGCGCCTCCAGGCCGACCCCGTGGGACGTACCGCCGGCCACCACGACCAGCCAGCCGTCGGAGGCGGCCTTCTGCTGGCGGTAGCCGAACCGGTCGCCCTTGACGACGGGGGTGACGTCCAGGACGGCCCCCCGGTACTCCGTTGCCTCGTGGTCGCCGAGCCAGAGCCGGGTGCCGATCCGGGCGCGGAAGCGGGTCTGCGGGAACTGCTGCTGGAGCCGGGCCAGCTCCTCGGCGCGCAGATGGCTGACGAACATCGTGTGCAGCGGCAGCCGGGCCGCGCGCAGCCGGTCCATCCAGCCGATGACCTCCTCGACGGCGTCGGAGCCGTCGGTGCGGTCCAGCGGCAGGTGCAGCGCGAAGCCTTCGAGCCGTACGTCCTCGATCGCCGCGTGCAGCTGTCCCAGCTCCTCCTCCTTGACGCCGTGGCGCTTCATCGAGCTCATGCACTCGATGACGACCCGGGCGCCCACCAGGGCGTGCACCCCGTCGACGGAGGAGACGGACCGGATGACGCGGTCCGGCAGCGGTACGGGCTCCTCGCCCCGCCGGAACGGGGTCAGGACGAGCAGGTCCCCGCTGAACCAGTCCTTGATCCGGGCCGCCTCGTAGGTCGTCCCCACGGCGAGGGTGTCGGACCCGAAGCGGATCGTCTCGTCGGCGAGGCGCTCATGGCCGAAGCCGTAGCCGTTGCCCTTGCAGACGGGGACGAGCCCGGGGAACTGGTCGATCACGGACTTCTGGTGCGCCCGCCAGCGCGCGGTGTCGACGTAGAGGGAGAGCGCCATGGCCGGCCCGGAACCTTTCTGGTGGCTGCGGTGAATCAGGGAACGAACGGGTGGTGCCGCGAAGGGGATTGAAGCCGGTCAGCGGCGCGACATGTAGATGTCGAGCGCCTTGTGGAGCAGCTTGTTGAGCGGGAAGTCCCACTCGCCGACGTACTCGACGGCCTCGCCGCCGGTGCCGACCTTGAACTGGATCAGACCGAAGAGGTGGTCGGTCTCGTCCAGCGAGTCGCTGATGCCGCGCAGGTCGTAGACGGTCGCGCCCATCGCGTAGCTGTCGCGCAGCATGCGCCACTGCATCGCGTTCGACGGCCGGACCTCGCGCCCGATGTTGTCGGAGGCGCCGTAGGAGTACCAGACGTGTCCGCCGACGACGAGCATCGTGGCCGCGGAGAGGTTCACGCCGTTGTGCCGGGCGAAGTAGAGCCGCATCCGGTTGGGGTCCTCGGAGTTGAGGACGGTCCACATGCGCTGGAAGTACGACAGCGGGCGCGGCCGGAAGTGGTCGCGCACGGCGGTGATCTCGTACAGCCGCTGCCACTCGGCCAGGTCCTCGTAGCCGCCCTGGACGACCTCGACGCCGGCCTTGTCGGCCTTCTTGATGTTGCGGCGCCACAGCTGGTTGAAGCCCTTGAGGACGTCTTCCAGGGAGCGGTTGGCCAGCGGCACCTGGAAGACGTAACGGGGCTGTACGTCGCCGAATCCGGCGCCGCCGTCCTCGCCCTGCTGCCAGCCCATCTTCCGCAGGCGGTCCGCGACCTCGAAGGCGCGCGGCTCGATGTGGGTGGCCTCGACGTCGCGCAGGCGCTTCACGTCCGGGTCCTGGATGCCGGACTTGATGGCCGCGGAGTCCCAGCGGCGGATGACCACCGGCGGGCCCATCTTCACGGAGAAGGCGCCCTGCTGCTTGAGGTGGGCGAGCATCGGCTGGAGCCAGTCGGCCAGGTTCGGTGCGTACCAGTTGATGACCGGGCCCTCGGGGAGGTACGCCAGGTAGCGCTTGATCTTGGGCAGCTGGCGGTACAGGACGAGTCCCGCGCCGACGATCTGGCCGTCCCGGTCGAACCAGCCCAGGTTCTCCGAGCGCCATTCGGACTTCACATCAGCCCACGCCGGGACCTGGCAGTGACTGGCCGAAGGCAGGCTCTGGATGTACGCCAGATGCTGCTCTCGGCTGATGGTCCTCAGGGTCAGACTCATGCGGGGCGCTCCTCGGCAGGTGTGTCCCCATCGGTCAGGGGCTCCGGCTCTCGCGCCGAAGCCTACTGTGACCGAGGGGCGCCCGGCCTGGCCCCGGGGGGACGGAATGCGACGCGGACCGGTGCGGGGTGCCCGGGCACCCCGCACCGGTCCGCGTTCCGGCCGGTGCTCCGGTCAGGTGATCACGCCGCCGAAGAGGCCGCCGTGGGCCATGCCGAGGTAGAAGCCGACCGCGGAGGCCCCGAGCCCCATGATCAGGCCGAACCTCTCCCACGTGGTCTTCGAGATGTACTGGCCGTAGGCGCCGGTCAGAATCCCGATGAGGCCTGCCCAGGAGCTGATCAGGTGCAGATGGTGGAACATCGCCGTGACGAACGCGAGGATGCCGAGCACCCCGGTCACCACCATCAGGACGTCTTGGACGGGGTGCGGCTTACCGTCCGTCGCGAAGAGCGAACCGGTGGCGGGGCGGCCGGTCGGTGACCGGGGGCCGGCGGGGCGGATGGTCTGTGCCATGGAGTACCTCCTGGCCGACAGGTGGGCGGTGGATCCGCGCCTCTCCCGTTGCTGCGGGTGTAGCGCCTCTCACACCGCATCTGTCTCGATTGTGCCCTCTGAGCTCCTGATTTCAACCGGAAGCCGGTCTACGGGTAGTCTGTACGGTCTGCACCGGTGTCTGCCCAGGCCAGCACGGCGAGCCTCTCCCCGAACCTCCTCCACGGGATCGTTCGGGAGCGGATTGTCAGTGTCGGGTGTTCTCCTCGGGGACGCCGTTGCATCACGCATCACGACCCTCCTGCCACGGAACGACCGTGGCCGCTGAGTCCAAAGGAGGTGGGTTCCACATGCGTCACTACGAGGTGATGGTCATCCTCGACCCCGATCTCGAGGAGCGAGCAGTCTCCCCGCTGATCGAGAACTTCCTCTCCGTTGTCCGTGAGGGCAACGGAAAGGTGGAGAAGGTCGACACCTGGGGCCGTCGTCGGCTCGCCTACGAGATCAAGAAGAAGCCCGAGGGCATCTACTCGGTCATCGACCTGCAGGCCGAGCCTGCGGTCGTCAAGGAGCTCGACCGCCAGATGAACCTGAACGAGTCGGTCCTCCGGACCAAGGTCCTCCGTCCCGAAGTCCACTGAGCATCTAGCTCAGCGGTTTTCGGGTCCGAGTAGCAGCAAGCAGCCAGAAGCAATCCCCGCCGAGAGGTTCACCCATGGCAGGCGAGACCGTCATCACGGTCGTCGGCAATCTCGTCGACGACCCCGAGCTGCGCTTCACCCCGTCCGGTGCGGCGGTCGCGAAGTTCCGTGTCGCGTCCACTCCCCGCATCTTCGACCGGCAGACCAATGAGTGGAAGGACGGCGAAGGCCTGTTCCTCACCTGCTCGGTCTGGCGTCAGGCGGCGGAGAACGTCGCGGAATCGCTCCAGCGAGGCATGCGCGTCGTCGTGCAGGGCCGGCTGAAGCAGCGGTCCTACGAGGACCGTGAGGGCGTCAAGCGCACGGTCTACGAGCTGGACGTCGAGGAAGTCGGCCCCAGCCTCAAGAACGCCACGGCCAAGGTCACCAAGACCACCGGTCGCGGTGGTCAGGGCGGCCAGGGTGGATACGGCGGCGGCCAGCAGGGCGGCGGCAACTGGGGCGGCGGTCCCGGTGGCGGTGGCCAGCAGGGCGGCGGCGGTGCACCCGCCGACGACCCGTGGGCGACCGGCTCGCCGGCCGGCGGCCAGGGCGGGGGACAGCAGGGCGGTGGAGGCGGCTGGGGCGGAAGCTCCGGCGGTTCCGGCGGCTCCTCTGGCGGCGGCTACTCGGACGAGCCTCCCTTCTAGGGCTGCTCGTACCCCCACTTCTTGATCACACAGGAGAAACACCATGGCGAAGCCGCCTGTGCGCAAGCCTAAGAAGAAGGTCTGCGCGTTCTGCAAGGACAAGACCCAGTACGTGGACTACAAGGACACGAACATGCTGCGGAAGTTCATTTCCGACCGCGGCAAGATCCGTGCCCGCCGCGTCACCGGCAACTGCACGCAGCACCAGCGTGACGTCGCCACGGCTGTCAAGAACAGCCGTGAGATGGCGCTGCTGCCCTACACGTCCACCGCGCGATAAGGGAAGGGTGACAACAGCATGAAGATCATCCTCACCCACGAGGTCTCCGGCCTCGGTACCGCCGGCGACGTCGTCGACGTCAAGGACGGGTACGCCCGCAACTACCTGGTTCCGCGTGGCTTCGCCATTCGCTGGACCAAGGGCGGCGAGAAGGACGTGGCGCAGATCCGCCGCGCCCGCAAGATCCACGAGATCGCGACGATCGAGCAGGCCAACGAGATCAAGGCCAAGCTCGAGGGCGTGAAGGTCCGTCTGGCTGTTCGCTCCGGCGACGCCGGCCGTCTCTTCGGCTCCGTGACCCCGGCCGACGTCGCTGCGGCGATCAAGGCTGCCGGTGGTCCCGACGTCGACAAGCGTCGCGTCGAGCTCGGCTCGCCGATCAAGACGCTCGGCGGACACCAGGTGTCCGTCCGTCTGCACCCCGAGGTCGCAGCGAAGCTCGGCGTCGAGGTCGTTGCTGCCTAAGGGCAGAGCTCAGCAGAGCCACTGAAGGGCCGCACCCTCTGGGTGCGGCCCTTCGCTGTGTCCGGATGCGCTGCGTTCGCAGGCGCGGTGTTTCACGTGAAACGAGGGTGCTGTTTCACGTGAAACAGCACCCTCGGAACAGGCAGCGGATTCAGCTGATCAGCGGGTGGCCCCGGTCACGATCCACCGGCCCGACCGGGTCCGCAGCCAGAGCGTGATCAGGCGGACCGTCATCATGAGGGTCATCGCCCACCAGAGCGCGGTGAGTCCGCCGCCGAGAGTGGGCACCAGGAGCGCGACAGGAGCGAAGACGGCGAGCGTCACCAGCATCGCCCAGGCGAGATAGCGTCCGTCACCGGCTCCCATCAGGACGCCGTCCAGCACGAAGACCACGCCGGCGATCGGCTGAGAGACCGCCACGACCAGGAGCGCGGGGAGCAGGGTGTCCTTCACCGAGGGGTCGCTCGTGAAGAGCGGGATGAACAGCGGCCGGGCGAGCACGATGAGGACGCCGAGCACGATGCCGCAGCCGATACCCCACTCGACCATGCGGCGGCAGGCCTCGCGTGCGCCCTTCTCATCGTCCGCCCCGAGATAGCGGCCGATGATCGCCTGCCCCGCGATGGCGATGGCGTCGAGCGCGAAGGCGGTCAGGCTCCAGAGGGAGAGGATGATCTGGTGCGCGGCGATGTCGACGTCCCCGAGCCGGGCGGCGACGGCGGTGGCGATCATCAGGACGGCGCGCAGGG
This sequence comes from Streptomyces globisporus C-1027, assembly GCF_000261345.2. Lineage (NCBI taxonomy): Bacteria > Bacillati > Actinomycetota > Actinomycetes > Kitasatosporales > Streptomycetaceae > Streptomyces > Streptomyces globisporus. The sequence continues at coordinate 4,003,301 of NZ_CP013738.1, forward strand.
ACAGGGTCCGGATCAGCAGGGGTACGCCGGCGCGCGCGCTGGCCCTGATCCCGGCCGCGTCGGGGCGCAGGGACGCACCGTGCTTCCGTGCTCCGCGGATCACCACGACGAGATAGACGGCGGCCATACCCGCCTGCGCGATCACCGTTCCCCACGCGGATCCTGCGATGCCGAGCCCGGCCCCGTAGACGAGGGTCGCGTTGAGGACGGCGTTCGCCGTGAAACCGCCGATGGCGACGTAGAGCGGGGTGCGGGTGTCCTGGAGGCCGCGCAGTACGCCGGTGGCGGCGAGCACGACGAGCATGGCCGGGATCCCGAGGATGGAGATCCTCAGATACGTGATGGCGTACGGGGCCGCGGTGTCGGACGCGCCGAAGACGTCGACGAGCCAGGGAGCCGTCGGGATCGCGAGGGCGACGACGGCGGCTCCGAGCAGAAGGGCGAGCCAGATGCCGTCCATGCCTTGGCGGATGGCGGCGGGCAGGTCGCCCGCCCCCACGCGGCGGGCGACGGCCGCCGTGGTCGCGTAGGCGAGGAAGACAAAGATGCTCACGGCCGTCATCAGGAGGGCTGCGGCGATGCCGAGGCCGGCCAGTTGGGGGGTGCCGAGGTGGCCGACGACGGCGCTGTCGACCATCACGAACAGGGGCTCGGCGACGAGTGCGCCGAACGCCGGGACGGCAAGGGCGATGATCTCGCGGTCGTGCCGTCGGCGGCCGTTCTTCGAGGTCGCGGAGGCCTGGGTCATGGGGTCAATCTAATCTTCCACAGGTAAGAGATGCAATTGACTAGTGGTCCTTACCTGCACCCCGCTGGGGCCAACCGTCCCGTGCCGTTTGCGCTGATCTTGAAATGAGGGCGGAAGTTTTTCTCCCCCACAGTCAGTGGACGGAGAACATGCAGGTCAGGATGGTCACGGTAGGAGTGCTATGAGTTTGTCCACAGCGCTGTCCCCCGATCCGTGCACAGGTTCGGCAGGGTTCTCCACAGCATCTGGTCCGTCGTCCACATGCCCTGTGGATAACCAGATTGGCTGACGGTGCCCAGGGGCCTACCGTGGTGCGGCGCCCGCACTCCGTTCCGGCACCGGAATCCACCGAACCAGACGCGCCGGAAGTGGAGTCGGGCGACCTGTTTGTCGGTGCCGTGCCGTAAGAAAGAGTGGCACGGCTAGGTCCGCGATGCGGACGGGAGGAGGCGGCCCGGTGAGCATTCCCGAGCCTTTGGACGACCCCTGGACCGAGACCGGTCCCGGGGACCGTCTGCCTGTCTCCCGTCAGCGTCGCGGGGACCGCAAGGGGCGCGAGGACCGCCATGACCGCGGCTCGGACGAGGCCTGGGACAGTGGCGCCCCCAGTTTCGAACGGGTGCCGCCCCAGGATGTCGACGCCGAGCAGTCGGTCCTCGGCGGCATGCTGCTGTCCAAGGACGCGATCGCCGAGGTCGTCGAGGTCATCAAGGGCCACGACTTCTACCGCCCCGCCCACGAGACCGTCTTCACGGCGATCCTCGACCTCTACGCCAAGGGCGAGCCGGCCGACCCCATCACGGTCGCCGCCGAGCTGGTGAAGCGCGGAGAGATCACCAAGGTCGGCGGAGCGCCGTATCTGCACACCCTGGTGCAGTCCGTGCCCACCGCGGCCAACGCCTCGTACTACGCAGAGATCGTCCACGAGCGGGCGGTGCTGCGGCGGCTGGTCGAGGCGGGCACGAGGATCACGCAGATGGGATACGCGGCGGACGGGGACGTCGACGAGATCGTCAACTCCGCGCAGGCCGAGATCTACGCGGTCACCGAGCAGCGCACCAGCGAGGACTACCTCCCCCTCGGCGACATCATGGAGGGCGCGCTCGACGAGATCGAGGCCATCGGCTCGCGCAGCGGCGAGATGACCGGTGTGCCGACGGGCTTCACGGACCTCGACGCCCTGACGAACGGTATGCACCCCGGCCAGATGATCGTCATCGCGGCCCGCCCCGCGATGGGCAAGTCCACGCTCGCGCTGGACTTCGCACGCGCCGCGTCGATCAAGAACAACCTGCCCAGCGTCATCTTCTCCCTCGAAATGGGGCGCAACGAGATCGCGATGCGTCTGCTGTCGGCCGAGGCGCGGGTGGCCCTGCACCACATGCGGTCCGGCACGATGACGGACGAGGACTGGACGCGGCTCGCGCGCCGGATGCCCGAGGTCTCGGCCGCCCCGCTCTACATCGACGACTCCCCCAACCTGTCGATGATGGAGATCCGGGCGAAGTGCCGTCGGCTCAAGCAGCGCAACGACATCAAGCTCGTGATCATCGACTATCTGCAGCTGATGCAGGCCGGCGGATCGAAGCGGTCCGAGAGCCGTCAGCAGGAGGTTTCGGACATGTCGCGAAACCTGAAGCTGCTGGCCAAGGAGCTGGAGGTCCCGGTGATCGCGCTCTCGCAGCTGAACCGTGGCCCCGAGCAGCGTACGGACAAGAAGCCGATGGTGTCCGACCTGCGTGAATCCGGCTCCATCGAGCAGGACGCCGACATGGTCATCCTGCTCCACCGCGAGGACGCGTACGAGAAGGAGTCACCGCGCGCGGGCGAGGCCGACATCATCGTCGGCAAGCACCGTAACGGCCCGACGGCCACCATCACCGTGGCCTTCCAGGGCCACTACTCCCGCTTCGTGGACATGGCGCAGACCTGACGGGGCTCAGCCCTTCGCCAGGGCGCGGGTGAGGAGCGGGAGCAGGCGGTCCCAGTGGAGCCGCAGGCCGGCCGGGTCGAAGGCGTCGGTGTCGGACATGGTGAAGCCGTGGACGGTGCCGGGGTAGATCTCCGAGGTGTAGGCGATCCCCGCGTCGTGCAGCGACTGGTTCAGCTCGCCGAGTGCCTCGGGGGTGATGTCCGTCCCGGCATGGCCGAAGTGGACGTCGGCGGTGAGCCGGAGCAGGCTCTCGGGCCCGTCGGCGGCGACGGGGGCGTGGAACGCGGCGAGAGCGGCCACCTGGCCGGGGTGGGCCACGGCGGTGCGGGTCGCCAGGAGACCGCCGATGCAGTAGCCGGTCACCGCGACCGGTCCCGCGCCTGCCTCGGGCTGGGCGGTGAGAAAGCCGAGGTAGGCGTTGGCGTCGCTCAGGGTGCGTTCGGGGGTCATGTCTTTGATCAGGGGCATCAGCCGGGCGATGAGCGCGGGCCGGTCCGCTTCTCCGATGTGTGCGGGAAGGTCGATGATCGGTGTCGGCCCTTCCCGGTAGAAGAAGTTGGGGACGAGCACGTAGTACCCGTGCCCGGCCAGTTCGCCGGCCAGGTCCCGGATGACGGGCCGGATGCCGAAGGCGTCCGGGTACATCAGCACTCCGGGATGGCGTTCGCCGTGGTCGGGGTAGGCGGCGAAGGCGTCGGCCAGGCCGTCGGTGGTGGGGATCTGCACGGTCTTGGTGGGAATGGCGGATCTTCCTTCTCGGGAGTTCGCGGTGCCTCGGCGTTCGCCGGAGCGACGAAGTCCGGGGTGGTCAACACGTCTGCTTGCTGCACTAGTTGACCGGGTACGACCTCGTGCAGCCCTCATACTGACGTGCGTGACCCCGATGACACCACCCGAGCCGGAGCGTGGCGCCCGGCGCTCTTGACCCGCGCTTTCCCGACTCCGGGTAAAAGGGTTCGTCAAGGAGCGGCCGGTCGGATAAGGGTGGGGCCATGACTTCTCTCGGTGAAGACCTGCTCCCCAGTACCCGGCGCGCCCTGCTGCACCGTATCGCCGTCGCGCAGCGCGACGGGCGTGCTCCGTCCCTCGTGGCTGCGGTGGGGAGGCAGGGGCGTACGGCATGGAGCGGGGCGCGTACGTGTGTCGACGGGCATGCTCCCGACGCCGATACGCAGTACCGGATCGGCTCGATCACCAAGACGTTCACGGCCGTTCTGGTGCTGCGGCTGCGGGACGAGGGCCTGATCGACCTGGACGACCCGCTGGAGAAGCACCTTCCCGGTACGGGCGTGGGCGGGGCGACCGTCTTCCAGCTGCTGTGCCACAGCGCGGGGCTGGGGGCCGAGACGCCGGCCCCCTGGTGGGAGCGGACGCCCGGCAGCCTGCGGCCGGAGATCGCCGATGTCCTGGGCGACCGGCCGCAGATGCATCCGGCCGGGCATCGTCATCACTACTCCAACCCCGGTTACACCCTGCTCGGTTCGCTGGTGGAAGCGGTTCGCGGTGTCTCCTGGGAGGAGGCGCTGCGCCGGGAGATCCTGGAGCCGCTGGGCATGCACCGGACGACGAGCGCCCCCGTGACACCGCACGCGGGCGGCTGGGCGGTCCACCCCTGGGCCGACGTGATGCTGAGCGAGCCCGCCGAGGATCTCGGGATCATGGCGCCCGCCGGTCAGCTCTGGTCGACCGTGGAGGATCTGCTGCGGTTCGCCGCCTTCCTGGCCGGGGGCGACGACCGGGTCCTCTCGGCCTCCTCCGTACGGGAGATGCGGACGCCCGCCGCCCCGGTCGAGATCGGCGCCAGTGGTTACGGTCTCGGGCTCCAGATCGTCGGGGGCGAAGGACGCGTGCTCTTCGGGCACTCGGGGTCGCTACCCGGATTCGTCGCCGGCCTCTGGGTGTGCGAGGAGGAGGACGTGGCCGCGGTCGCCCTCGCCAATGCCACCTCCGGGCTGCCCGCCGCGACAGTGGCCGCCGAACTCCTGAACATCGTCGTCGAGGCCGAGCCGCGGATCCCGGAGCCCTGGCGTCCGCTGCCCGAGGTGGACGACGAACTGCTCGCGTTGACCGGCGTCTGGCACTGGGGCACCAGCACGTTCACGCTGAGCCTCACCGGGGACCGGGGCATCCAGCTCACGCCGCTCGGCGGCAAGGGGCGCGGCGCGGCCTTCACGTACCGGCCGGACGGCACCTGGACGGGCCAGAACGACTACTACGCGGGGGAGACTCTGCGCGTCGTACGCAAGGACGACGGCTCGGTGGACCACCTCGACCTCGGCTCGTTCGTCTTCACACGGGAGCCGTACGAGGCGGGGACGGCCGTGCCCGGTGGCGTGGGCGCGGAGGGCTGGCGCGGGCTCGGTGGCTGAGCTCCGGGCCTCAGGGCGCAGAGAGCGGGTGGGTGTTTCACGTGAAACACCCACCCGCTCTCCTTCTGTCAGAGCGCCAGCTTGAAGCCCACATGGCTCGCCGTGAAGCCGAGCCGCTCGTAGAAGCGGTGCGCGTCCTCGCGGGTGACATCCGAGGTCAGCTGCACCAACTGGCACTTCTGGCGGCGGGATTCGTCCACCGCCCACTGGATGAGCTGGGTGCCGAGGCCACTGCCCCGCTCGTCGCCGTGGATGCGGACGCCCTCGATGATCGAGCGCGTCGAGCCCCGGCGGGACAACCCCGGGATGATGGTCAGCTGCAGGGTGCCGACGACGCGGGCCTGGCGTACGGCGACGACCACGTGCTGGTTCGGGTCCTCGGCCAGCCGCTGGAGCGCTTCCTGGTACGGGGTGAGGTCGTCCGGTGACTCGCGCTGCGCGCCCAGAGGGTCGTCGGCGAGCATCGCGACGACCTCGGGCAGGTCGTCCGGGGTTGCGGGGCGTATGTCGAGATCGCTCATGATCGGCATCTTAGGGCGGGCGCCGGGGACTCCAGGGTCGGTCAGACCGGTGCCTTCAGCTCTTCGACCGCCCTGACCAGAGGGGCGAGCTCCGGGTTCTCCGCCGCCTCGTCCAGGGCCGCCCGCAGTGCGCTGTCGTTCGTCGGCCGGGCGGCCTCCAGCAGTGCGAGCCCGGCTTCGGTGACGTCGGTGTAGATGCCCCGACGGTCGGTGTCGCACAGATACCGGGTCAGCAGCCCACGGTCCTCGAGCCGGGTGACGAGCCGGGTGGTGGCGCTCTGGCTGAGGACGACGGCGTCGGCGACCTGCTTCATCTGGAGATGCCCGCCGACCCCGCTGTGCTGCCGGCTCAATACGTCGAGCAGGGAGTACTCGCGTGCGCTGAGCCCGTGACCGGCCTGGAGGGCCCGCTCGATACGGGCCTCGATCTTCCCGTGGAGCAGCGAGAGCGTGCACCAGCTCTGGGCGATGGCGGTCAGGGCCGGGTCGGTCGCTGTCATGTCTCTCTCCTCCGTACGGGAGCGGTGTGACTCCAGGATAGAGGACATCCGCAATAGCCCGCGCTTGCAATTAACCTGCGCCTGCAATTATTGTGGACGCTTGTAAGGTGCAGACGCAATCTCCAGGGAAGGTCAAACGCATGCCGCTAGCGCTCCTCGCTCTCGCCATCGGGGCATTCGGGATCGGAACGACCGAGTTCGTGATCATGGGGTTGCTCCCCGAGGTCGCCGGTGATTTCCAGGTCTCGATCCCGACCGCGGGCTTCCTGGTGACCGGCTACGCGCTCGGTGTGGTCCTCGGAGCCCCACTGATGACGCTGCTGGGCACCCGTGTCACCCGTAAGCGCATGCTGATGCTGCTCATGGGGCTGTTCGTCGCGGGCAACGTGGTCTCCGCGCTCGCTCCGGTCTTCGGCGTCATGCTCGCCGGACGCGTGATCGCCTCCCTCGCACACGGTGCCTTCTTCGGCATCGGCTCGGTGGTCGCGGCCGATCTGGTCGCCCCGCAGAAGAAGGCCGGGGCCATCGCCATGATGTTCACCGGACTCACCGTCGCCAACGTCGTCGGCGTTCCCCTCGGCACGTTCATCGGACAGACCGCGGGCTGGCGGACCACGTTCCTCGTCGTCGCCGCCCTGGGCGTCGTGGGACTGCTCGGCGTCGCGAAGCTCGTGCCGGAGCAGCCCAAGGCGGAAGGCGTACGCATCCGCCACGAGCTGGCCGCGTTCCGCAACGTCCAGGTCCTGCTGGCGATGGCCATGACCGTCCTGGGCTTCGGCGGAGTCTTCGCCGCGATCACCTACATCACCCCGATGATGACCGAGATCGCGGGTTACTCGGCCTCGTCCGTCACCTGGCTGCTGGTCCTCTTCGGCCTCGGCATGGTGGGCGGCAACCTGGTCGGCGGGAAGTTCGCCGACCGCCGTCTGATGCCCCTGCTGTACGTGTCGCTCGGCGCGCTCGCCGTGGTCCTCGGTCTGTTCACCGTGACCGCTCACCACAAGGTCGCCGCGGCCGTCACCATCGTCCTGATCGGCGCTCTGGGCTTCGCGACCGTGCCGCCTCTGCAGAAGCGGGTCCTCGATCACGCGGCGGGTGCGCCGACGCTGGCCTCCGCGGTCAACATCGGGGCCTTCAACCTCGGCAACGCCCTGTCCGCCTGGCTCGGCGGGCTCGTCATCGCGGCCGGCCTCGGCTATACGGCCCCCAACTGGGTCGGCGCGGCGCTCGCCGCCTCGGCGCTGGTCCTGGCGGTGCTCTCCAGCATCCTGGAGCGCCGGGAGACCGGGAAGGGCCGGATCGTCACCGGGAGCAGTCCCGAGTCGGCCCCCGTGGTGGCTGCCCGGCACTGAGCTCCGGCGCCTCCGCGCCCGCGCACCGGCCGGACTGCGGATCGGCCGCCCCGCGGCGCGCACCGGGGACCGGCCGCCCCGCGCTTCTCCCGGCAGGGATTCAGCCGCACCGTCCTCGTGGCGGTGCGGCTGTTCGCGTGTCAGCCCGTCGCGACGGTCAGCGGGGCGTACCTGCGGGCGGCGTCACCGGGCAGATCCGGGATGCCGTACGTCATCACGGTGGTCCGGGAGAGGGGCTCCAGGCCGTGCTCCGTCAGCCAGCCGAGCAGTTCCTTGTGCCGGGCGTCGACATCGGCCCGCAGCGGCCGGTCCGTCGTGGCGGCCAGGGCCGCGACCAGGGCCTGCGCGGTGGCTGTGTCCCGGGCGATGAGCGGCCCCACCACCTCGGCCTGCCCGCTCGGCCAGAGCGCCGCGTAGCCGACCAGCTCGCCGTGCTCCTCGGCGACCTGGAGCCGGTCGGAGAAGGCGGGCAGCCGGGCGAGGAGATGCGTCCGGTCGGTGCCGAACACGGGGAGGTCGAGCCGGACCATCGTCTGCAGATCGTCCGCCGCGGCCGGCCGGGTGGTCACGGACGAGGCCGATGACGGAAGCCCCGACGCCGGGACAGCCGACGAGGAGGGGGAGGCAGAGGTGGAGACTGCGGGGGAGCCGCCGGAGCCGATCGCTTCGAAACGGCCGCCGACGCGTTCGGCCCGGCCGACGGGGGAGAAGCCGAGGTCTTCGTAGAGGGGCTGTCCCTGCTCCGTGGCGTACAGGGTGAGCGGGGTGTCCCCCGCCCTCTCCATCACATGCCGCATGAGCCGGCGGGCGATCCCCTGTCGTGCGTAGCGTCCGGCGACGAGCATCATGCCGACGGCGATGAAGTCGGATCCGTAGGGCATGGTCAGGCAGGTCGCCGCCAGCCCCTTGCCGTCCGGGGCATCGATCCCGTACCCGGTGCCGGCCGAGAGGAGCAGCCCCCACCGGTGTTCGTCGCGCGGCCAGCCGCGGTCCTCGCAGAGATCGGCGCAGGGGACCAGATCTCCCCGGTTCAGGCGTCGGATCGGCAGGTCGACGAGGGAGCGGGGTGAAGGGCTGTGCATGGGGTCAGGCTGTCTGACGGGGTGATCGCGCGTCCACCGATTTCACGGAACTGGCCGAGAACCGCAACCGCCTGCCGCGCCGGGTGAGCCCCCAGGGCTTGAGGATCGAGATCGCGGTGATGAGGAGATAGGTGGCGGTGGCCACCGACGGCGCGATCACGAGGTTGATGTCGACGGCTTTGTCGGCGGGCGCCGCGTCGATCCCGGGGCGCAGGGAGAAGACCGACAGACCCGTCGTGATCAGGGTCAGCCAGAACTTGGTCCACACCCAGCGATGCCGGGCCAGGCCCCACGGGGTGCCCAGCGCCAGCACCAGGCCGCTGACCAGGGCGAGCAGCGCCACCGGAACCACCAGCCAGTCCCCGAAGATCTTCATGGCCCGGGTGGCGGCTCCCACCGTGGCGGGATCGCCGGTGGTGAACGCGGTGATGCCGAGTGCCAGCAGGCCGACGGTCAGGCCGAGCCAGCTGACGGAGACGGCGACATGGGCGACGAGGAGCCCTCGGCGTACGGGGCGCTTGAGTGGTTTCACGTGAAACACGATGTCGAGCCCGGCCGTCCCGGGGCGTCCCGCAGCGGGAGTATCCAGGGGTACCGGCCCGGGAGTAGACGCCCCGGCCGGTACCGGGGCGTGGCCCCGCCGCGTGGACTTCAGCCCAGGTCGGGGGCGTGCATCGCGCGTACGCCCTCGATGTTGCCGTCCAGGTAGTGCCTCAGGGACAGCGGGACGAGGTGCACGGCCGCGATCCCGACCCGGCTGAACGGCACCCGGACGATCTCGTACTCCCCGGTGGGCTCGTCGATCTCCGGACCGTGCCGCAGGGAGACGTCCATCGACGCCAGCCGGCAGACGAAGAAGTGCTGGACCTTCACCCCCGTCACGCCGCCGTCCGCGATGTGCTCCACGGTGTCGACGAAGCACGGGACCACATCGACGATCTTGGCGCCGAGCTCCTCGTCGACCTCGCGGTGCAGCGCGTCGACGACGGTGGCGTCCTCCGGCTCTACCCCGCCGCCGGGCGTGAGCCAGTACGGATCGACTCCCGGCTTCGTGCGCTTGATCAGGATGAGATCGTCGCCGTCGAGCAGGACGGCGCGTGCGGTGCGCTTGACCACAGGACGTTCGGTCATGGCAAGAGAGTGGCCCGCCGAGAGCCGTCTGAAACTCCCCCGGCCTACCGGACCGCCGCGTCCAGCGCCTGTTCGACGTCGGCGAGCAGGTCCTCGGGGTCTTCCGCGCCCACCGAGAAACGGACGAAGCCCTCCGCGACGGCGTCGCCGCCCCAGCGGCCCCGGCGCTCCGCCGTGGATCGGACGCCGCCGAAGCTCGTCGCGTCGTCGACCAGGCGCAGCGTGGTAAGGAAGCGTTCCGCGGTGTCCCGGTCGGCCAGCTCGAAGGAGACGACGGACCCGAAGCGCCGCATCTGACGGGTGGCGACGGCGTACGACGGGTCGGTGGGCAGCCCCGGGTACCGCAGGCCCGTCACCTCCGTCCGCTTGGCCAGGGCCTCGGCGAGGGCGAGGGCGGTGGTGCACTGCCGGTCGATGCGCAGCTGGAGGGTGGACAGCGAGCGGTGGGCGAGCCAGGCCTCCATCGGTCCGGGGATCGCCCCGACGACCTTGCGCCAGCGCCGCACGTCCGCCGCCAGCCGGGGCTCGCGGCAGGTCACATGGCCGAGCAGGATGTCGCCGTGGCCGGTCATGCCCTTGGTGTCACTGGCGACCGAGAAGTCGGCGCCCAGTTCCAGCGGGCGCTGGCCGATCGGGGTTGCCAGGGTGTTGTCGACGGCGACCAGGGCGCCCGCCGCGTGCGCGGCCTCCACCAGCCGCCGGATGTCGCAGACGTCGAGGCCCGGGTTGGACGGGCTCTCGATCCACAGGAGCTTCGCCCCGGTCAGCAGGGCCAGCTGGGCGTCGCCGCCGGTCGGTGCGGTCCGGACCTCGACCCCGTACGCCGCCAGCTGCTCCCGTACGAGGTGGAGCGCCTGGTAGCCGTCGTCGGGCAGGACCACGGCGTCGCCCGAGCGCACCTGGGAGAGCAGCACCGCGGTGATCGCCGCCATGCCCGAGGCGAACACCGTCGTGCCCACGTCCTCGCCGGGAGCCTCCAGCTCACCGATGGCCCGCTCCAGATGGGTCCAGGTCGGGTTGGTCTCCCGGCCGTAGGTGTACGGGCCCACCGGTTCACCGGAGAGGTGGAAGTGCGCGGCGAAGACGGGGCCGGGCAGCGTGGGTTCGAACTGCTCCGGTTCCGGAAGCCCGGCGCGTACCGCACGTGTTCCGTCGCCCATGGTGCTCATGCCTTGCTCCTTCGCTGTTCTCCCTGGTGGAGACCGGTGTCCCCTGCACTCTTCCAGAGAGGTCGGGAGCAGCCTCCGGCCGCGTACCGGAATCCCGACTGCTGGGATCCGGGGGTGCCGGAACCCGGGATCCCCGGGTCAGTTCTCGTCGGGCAGGAGGACATTGAGCGCCCAGGACACGACCGAGATGATCAGTCCGCCGAGCACCGCCGTCCAGAACCCCTCGACGTGGAAGCTGAGATCGACCACGCCGGCCAGCCAGGAGGTCAGCAACAGCATCAGGGCGTTGACCACCAGGGTGATCAGCCCCAGGGTCAGGATGAACAACGGGAAGGTCAGGAGCTGGACCACCGGCTTCACCAGCGAGTTCACCAGCCCGAAGATCAGCGCCACCAGGATCAGGGTGAGGGCCTTCCGGCCCGTGCTGCCGCCCTCCAGCGTGATGTTGCCGATCAGCCAGATGGCAACGGCCAGCGCACCCGCGTTGGCGATCGTCTTGACTACGAAATTCTTCATGTGTCTGATCGTGGCAGACATGATCGGTGGTGGGCACCGACAGCACAGGTACAGCCGACAGCACGGCACAAGGGGCGGGACGGGCCATGAAGGCATTCAGACTGGACGAGCTGGAGGCGGAGCGGGCCGCCAACGACGGGGCCTATCTGCAGTTCGTGCGGGAGCGCAACATGTCGGTCGGTCTGTACGCCCTGGACGCGGGAGAGCTCGATCCGCAGCAGCCCCATCAGCAGGACGAGGTCTACTTCGTCGTCAGTGGACGTGCGTCGATCACGGTGGGGATGGAGACGACCCAGGTCGGCAGGGGAAGCGTCGTCTATGTGCCCGCGGGGGTGGCCCACAAGTTCCACCACATCACCGAGGACCTCAGGGTGATGGTCGTCTTCTCGCCGCCGGAGGGCTGAGCCGCCCGCCCCGGACCTTGCCGGGAGCACGCGTTCGCGTCAGGGATCCCTAGGGGCTCGATCAGGGGTCTTCAAGGGCTGCCAGCGCCCTCCGGGAGCCGTCGCGCCTTTAGCATCGAGGCAAGGACTCAGAGAGACGAGGTAGAGGCGATGGCCGTGCGGGAGATATTCGCGGGAATGCCCTGGTGGGTGAAGTGGATCGCGGTGCCCGTCATTGCGATCTTCGTGTTCGGCGGTCTGATCGCCAGCGTGGTCGGCTTTGTGATCGGCCTGCTCTTCAAGGCGCTGATCTTCGTCGTGCTGGTCGGTGGACTGATCTTCGTCGTCCGGAAGTTCATGTCGTCGTCGTCCTCGCGCGGTGACTGGTAGCCCACGGACCGCGGGTCGGCGCGGGGGCCGGCCTGTCCCGTCCGATCCGGGTGGGATTAGCCCAGCAGAGCTAAGTCCCGGAGGAAACCACCCGTCTGCCGCAGGCGGGCGATACAGTGGCAAACCGCTGCCGCCATCCGGAATGTGACCTTCCGTCACCTTGTCGATCGCCTGATCGCTCCTGGGTACGACAGTCCGGTCGTTGGCCTCCGATCGCCGGCGCCCGGATCGGTCCTCGCCGGTCACGGTCACCGGATCTCCGGTCCCTTCCGGCCCTCGGGATCGCGGCAGGCCCGTGGGGGCGGCCCCCACGGGAGGGCCGACGGCCCGTCACCATGCCTGGGGGTGACCTTTGACCACGGCATCGAGCACCGCTGTCCCGACGTTGATCGGTTCGGTTCAGCGGGCGTTGAGGCTGCTGGAGGCTGTGGGCGCCCATCGGGACGGGGCGCCGGCCAAGCAACTGGCGCGGGAGGCGGGGCTTCCGCTTCCGACCGCGTACCACTTGCTGCGCACGCTCACCCATGAGGGCTATCTCCGCCGTGAGAACGGTGTTTTCCTCTTCGGCGCGGCCGCCGAGAACCTGACCGCGGCGCCCGGAGTCAGGGCCCGCCCGCGCCCCATCTCCGTCGCCGACTCCCTCGGTCACTGGCGGGACGTCCTCGGAGCACCGGTGTACTGCGCCGTCTACTGCGACGGCGAGATCGACCTCATCGCGGTCGCGGACGCCCCCGACACCCCGGCGGTGGAGGAGTGGGCCTCGTTCCGGGAGACCGGCCACGCGCACGCCATCGGTCAGTGTCTGCTCGCCCAACTCGACGAGAGGGCCCGCGAGGACCACCTCGACCGGCACCCCGTTCGGCCCCTCACCCGTTACTCAGTGCGAGATCGCGCCACGCTTCTGGAACGGCTGCGCACCCTCCGACGAGGTGAACCGGTCATCGAACGCCAGGAGTACGCACTGGGGACCGTCTGTGCCGCGATTCCGGTCACGGCCGGTGCCACCATTGCGGCGATGGCCATTTCGGTACCCCTGGACCGGGAAGATCGGTTGCTGCCCGCAGTCGAACAACTACGTGGCGAAGTCGCCAGCCTCTTGCGTTCGTTCGTGTTCTCTATCAGTATCTGAAAAATCACTCCTTGTGATCTGCTATCGCGTGCACCACGATGGCGTCAATAGGGCCATGGGGGATCATTCCTGGCCAGTTTCATCTACTGCGGGGTTGAACGATGCGCGAGTCGGTTCAAGCAGAGGTCATGATGAGCTTCCTCGTCTCCGAGGAGCTCTCGTTCCGTATTCCGGTGGAGCTCCGGTACGAGGTCGGCGATCCGTACGCCGTCCGTATGACGTTCCACCTGCCCGGCGATGCCCCTGTGACCTGGGCGTTCGGACGCGAACTGCTGCTGGACGGGCTCAACAGCCCGAGCGGCGACGGAGATGTGCACATCGGCCCGACCGAGCCCGAGGGGCTCGGAGATGTGCACATCAGGCTTCAGGTCGGCGCGGATCGCGCGCTGTTCCGGGCGGGGACGGCACCGCTGGTGGCGTTTCTCGACCGGACGGACAAGCTCGTGCCGCTCGGCCAGGAGCACACGCTGGGTGACTTCGACGGGAACCTGGAGGACGCGCTCGGCCGCATCCTCGCCGAGGAGCAGAACGCCGGCTGACCGGGCGCACCCTGCCCCCAGAGCCTTCCCCGCGGCTCGCCCCCGCGTCCCGGCGGCCCGTCACCCCGTCTTACGACGACGGCCCCGGCCGGTCCGCGCGGGTGCGGCCGTAGCCGCCGGTGCGCCGCCCGGCCCCGCGCGGTCCGCGGAGACGACCAGCGCGGCGAGCACCGTGGTCACCGGCACCGAGGCGACCAGTCCGATCGACCCGACCAGCGTGCGGACGATCTCCTCGGCCACCAGCTCGCTGTTGGCCACCGTCCCCACACTGCTCTGGGCGATGGAGAAGAGCAGCAGCAACGGCAGCGCCGCGCCCGCGTACGCCAGCACCAGGGTGTTGACCACCGAGGCGATGTGGTCCCTCCCGATCCTGATACCTGCCCGGTACAGCCCCTTCCAACCCATCTCCGGGTCGGCCTGGTGCAGTTCCCAGACCGCGGAGGTCTGGGTGACCGTCACATCGTCGAGCACGCCGAGCGAACCGATGATGACGCCCGCCAGCAGCAGACCGCTCATGTCGATGTCCGGGTAGAGACCCTTGATGAGGCCGGTGTTGTCGTCGGTGTTGCCGCTGAGGCTGGCCCAGCCGATGAACAGGGAGCCCAGCAGCCCGATCAGCAGCAGCGAGATCAGCGTGCCGATGACCGCGACCGACGTACGGGCCGTCACACCGTGGCACATGTAGAGGGCCGCCAGCATGATCGCGCTGGCCCCGATCACCGCCACGACCAGCGGATTCGAGCCCTGCAGGATCGCCGGCAGGATGAACAGCGTCAGCACGGCGAACGACACGGCCAGCGCCACCAGTGCCATCACCCCGCGCATCCGGCCGACCAGGACCACCGCCAGGGCGAAGATCCCGGCCAGCAGTGCCATCGGGACCTTGCGGTTCACATCGGTCACCGAGTACTGGAGGTCGCGCGGCGCGTCGGGGGCGTACGCGACGACCACGCCCTGACCCTCCTTCAGCTGGCGCGGCGCATCCGGCTGGACCACCTCGACGAACCTGCGGCCCTTGTCGTCGCCGCTGGTCACCTCGATGGTGGCCTTCGCACATTCTCCTTCCTGCTCGTTGACGGCTTCCCGTCCCGAGGGCGTGGAGGTGTCACCGGTCGGGGGCACCTGCGCGGCGTTGACGTCCGCGCAGTCGACCTTCACGACCTGGACGACCTTGCCGTCCTGGGTCTGCCGGTCGAATCCGACACCGGTGCGCTCGTGGTCGGGTACGCCGCCGGGCCAGAACGCGATCAGGCCGACGACGACCGCCGTCGCGAACGGGATCAGCACGGCGGCGATGACCTTGCGCAGATGCCGGGAGACCGGGGCGGCCGGCCCGTGGCTGTGCGTGTGGGCGTGGGTGTGGCCCTGGGGCGGCTGGGGTGCGGGGTCGTTTTGAGGGGAGGTCACGGGGCGATCATCGCAAGAACGGGAGGGCCCTCTGGTCAGCTCGCCGGAAAGGACGCTAGCGTGGAGGCACCTTTGCACACGCGGGAGCTCGGAGCACCGGGCTGAGAGGGCGCTGGGATCGCCGTACATCCGTACGGGACACGCTGCGCCGACCGCCGAACCTGTTACCGGGTAATGCCGGCGTAGGGAGTAGGTCTCATGACCACATCGGACGCACGCACGCCTGCCTCCAAACAGAACGCCGAGAACGAGGGCGACGAGGCCGGAAAGTCCATCGGCTGGCACAAGGGGTATGTCCAGGGCTCGCGCCCGGACCTCCGGGTGCCGGTCCGACAGGTGCACCTCACCAACGGCAAGGACGTGACGCTGTACGACACGTCGGGGCCGTACACGGATCCCGCCATCGACACCGATGTCCGCCGGGGCCTCGCGCCCCTGCGGGAGAACTGGATCATCGCCCGCGGCGACACCGAGGAGTACGCGGGCCGCCCGGTCCGCCCCGAGGACGACGGGGTCAAGCACACCTCGCCGCGCGGCGGACTGCGCAACCTCGACGCGGTCTTCCCCGGCCGCCCGCGCCAGCCGCGCCGCAGCCGTGACGGACGCCCCGTCACTCAGCTCGCGAACGCCCGACGGGGGGAGATCACCCCGGAGATGGAGTACGTGGCGATCCGGGAGAACGTCGAGGCCGAGGTCGTACGGGAGGAGATCGCGGCGGGCCGGGCGGTGCTGCCGGCCAACGTCAACCACCCCGAGATCGAGCCGATGATCATCGGCAAGCGGTTCCTGGTGAAGGTCAACGCCAACATCGGCAACTCGGCCGTCACCTCCTCCATCGAGGAGGAGGTGGACAAGATGACCTGGGCGACGAAGTGGGGCGCGGACACGGTCATGGACCTGTCCACCGGCCGCAACATTCACACCACCCGCGAGTGGGTGCTGCGCAACTCCCCGGTGCCGATCGGCACCGTCCCGCTCTACCAGGCCCTGGAGAAGGTCGACGGCCGGGCCGAGGAGCTGACCTGGGAGATCTACAAGGACACCGTCATCGAACAGGCCGAACAGGGCGTGGACTACATGACGGTGCACGCCGGAGTGCGCCTGCCGTACGTCCCGCTGACGGCCCGCCGCAAGACCGGGATCGTCTCGCGCGGCGGCTCGATCATGGCGGCCTGGTGCCTGGCACATCACAAGGAGTCGTTCCTCTACGAGCACTTCGAGGAGCTCTGCGAGATCCTCGCGACGTACGACGTCACGTACTCGCTCGGGGACGGGCTGCGTCCCGGTTCGATCGCGGACGCCAACGACGAGGCGCAGTTCGCCGAGCTGCGCACGCTGGGCGAGCTGAACACGATCGCCAAGCGGTTCGGCGTACAGACCATGATCGAGGGCCCCGGGCATGTCCCGATGCACAAGATCAAGGAGAACATCGACCTCCAGCAGGAGATCTGCGAGGAGGCGCCGTTCTACACGCTCGGCCCGCTGACCACGGATGTCGCGCCCGCCTACGACCACATCACCTCGGGCATCGGTGCCGCGATGATCGCCTGGTGGGGCACGGCGATGCTCTGTTACGTCACGCCCAAGGAGCACCTGGGGCTGCCGAACCGGGACGACGTGAAGACGGGTGTGATCACCTACAAGATCGCCGCCCACGCGGCCGATCTGGCCAAGGGACACCCGGGTGCCCAGGAGTGGGACGACGCGCTCTCGGACGCGCGGTTCGAGTTCCGCTGGGAGGACCAGTTCAACCTGGCCCTCGACCCGGACACGGCCCGGGAGTTCCACGACGAGACGCTGCCCGCCGAACCGGCGAAGACGGCGCACTTCTGCTCGATGTGCGGGCCGAAGTTCTGCTCGATGAAGATCTCCCAGGACATCCGCCGTCAGCACGGTGGTTCGCAGGAGGAGATCGAGGAGGGTATGGCCGAGAAGTCGAAGGAGTTCGCGGCCGCGGGGAACCGGGTCTACCTGCCGATCGCGGACTGACCTGCAAGAGCGGGAACGACCGGCGACGACTTGAGGGAGTCGCCGGTCGTCTGCTTTCTACTGCGGGAGGTTCGGCCCGACGTTGCGGACAGCGTTGAGGACGGTGTCCTCGGCGGCGTGTACTTCGGGGTGGAGCTCCTCCGGATCCGTGTGGAGCTGGTAGTCCCAGACGAAGTCGTAGATCCCGAGCGTGACGAACGTGAGCAGGGAGTGCAGGCCGAAGCTGCGGTCGAGGGCGGGGACGGGTTCGAAGGTCACCGGGTGCCGGATGATGCCCAGCTTCGTCCAGCTCACACTGAGCCTGTCGTAGAAATCCTGTTCGGTGAGCCCGAACTCTCCGCGGATTCGGGATCGCTGGGCGCTCCGCAGCCGTTCCGGTCGCCGACTTCGGCGTCGAAGATGTTCAACGCCCTCTCCGGGACGTACGGGTGCTACACCCTGACCGGTACCGGGATGCGCTGGGTGATCCGCACCGTACGAGCAACTAGATCTGGTTCGCGGTTATTTGGCGCGGTTGATCACCTTGTTAAGCGACAGTATGGACACAGTCGTGCGGCAGCTCTGTGTACGTTCCGGGAACGAGTCAACCTGACTTGACCTGCTCCTTATCTGTGGCTTACTTTCCGGCTTGCTTGGCTGAAAGTTGGCGGCCCTGAAACAAGGGCCCGGGGAGGGGAATCACCATGAACTGGTACCTGGCCGTACTCAAGAACTACGCAGGCTTCAGCGGACGCGCGCGCCGCAAGGAGTACTGGATGTTCACGCTCATCAGCTTCGTCATCAGCCTGGTGCTCACGATCATCGGCAGCGCGATCGGCGTGGAGTTCATCTCCTACATCTACAGCATCGGTGTTCTGATCCCGACGCTCGCGGTCGCCGTACGCCGTCTGCACGACACGGGCCGCTCCGGCTGGTGGCTGCTGATCGCGCTCGTCCCCCTGGTCGGCGCCATCGTCCTGATCGTCTTCCTCGCCTCCGAGGGCAAGCCGGAGACGAACGAGCACGGCGTCAACCCGAAGCTGTCTCCGCAGGCCGTCTGATCCACCGCTCCGGTCAGTCCGGAGCATCCCCCGGGCCGGGCGCGGCATTTGCCGCCCCGGCCCGCGGTGTGTCCGGGACCGCGCGTCGGGCTCAGTCCGGCTGGTGCTCCGGGCCGCCGAAGTCCGGGCTCGTGAAGTCGGGGCTGGTGAAGGTCGGCCGGGGGCCGGCCGCCGGGCCGTCGTCCGGGCCCGAGAAGTCCGGCCTGCTGTACCCGACCTTCGGGATGCGGTTGGGCGAACGGTGCGGGGTCCGCGCGGCGGGCCCCGCGGTGGGGTCGGCCAGGGCGTCCCGGAAGAATGGGAGGATGCCCCGCTCCAGCAGTGCGTGGCGCCATGCCTCCCTGGCCCGCGCGACCTCCTCCGGAAGCTCCTGTTCCTCCTCCTCGGCGGCCAGGGACGTCGCGCCGTTGCGGAGGGCGGTGACGAGCAGTCCGACGGCGGCGACGAGGATCGCCGCGGCGGCGACGCAGGCGAAGAACCACCCGGCCGTGACCATGGTGCGGCCGAACGTCAGCGACGGGCTGACCGCCCTCAGCAGATAGCCGACGAGCAGGAAGATGAGCGCCGCGGTGCCGGCCAGCAGCGGGGTCAGGACCGTGATGACCGCGCCTATCCCGGCGCCCGATCCGGCCGAGGTGCTCTGCGGCCCGTCCAGGCCCGGGAGCCCGTCGGCCCCCTCGGCGTTCGGCGCGCGGCGCAGTTCGCCGCGGGCCTTGATGTAGTGCTCGTACTCGGTGGCCGCGGCCGCGGTGATCAGCGCCGTGGCGCCGAGCGCCATGGTGCGCAGCTGTTCGGTGTTGAGCCGGTCCCCGACGCCCTCCAGGTCCGGGCGTTCGTGGGCGTGGCGCAGTGCGTCGCCCAGGATCCGCTCGTACTCGGGTCCGTCCTCGGCCAGCAGGTGCGGAGCGCTTGTCATCTGCATCCCCCGATGCTCCGTCGGTGCCCGGCTGCCCGCGTTGGACCGGGCGATCGGGCGGAAACGGAGGAGAGCCTGCCACTGTTAGGCCGAGGATAGAGCGCTCACGGCAAGGGGTGACAGGGTGTTTCCAGAATTGGACCCGGTGACGGGCCCAGCGATCGGCGAGGTCGGCGCCGGCTGAACCTGAAGCGCCTTCCCCGCCGACGGTCAGTCATGCAGCGGGAGTTGGACCACCAGCAGCTTTCCGGCCATGGTCACTCCGCCGTCCATGGCGATGGCGAGGCCGTCCGCGTAGACGTGCGGACCGTTGATCACGGGGCCCGAGCTGTCCTCGCCCTCCTCCGTTCCGACCTCGCCCAGGAGGTACGGAATGGGGCTGTGGCCATGGACGACGCGCTGTCCGCCGTACGTCGTCAGCAGCTCGCGCACCGCCTGGGAGCCGCCCTCGTCGCGGAAGGCGAACCGCTTGGTGAGCTTGCGGAAGAGGTCCCAGCACTCGTCGGCGTCGTTACGCGTGAGAATGGCCGTGATCGTGTCGTTGACGTCCTCGATGGTGGACCCGTAGTCGAGGTAGGCCGTCGTGTCGGAGTGCATCAGCAGATGCCCGTCCTCCTCGACGACCGCGTCGAGCCGGGACATCCACTGGAGGTGGACGTCCTGGAGGCGCTCCATGTCGGTCTTCTGGCCGCCGTTGAGCAGCCAGGCCGCCTGGAAGGTGGCGGTGCCCGCCCCGGAGTTGACGGGGGTGTCGGCGAACCGCTTGGCGCCGATCAGCAGCAGTTCGTGGTTGCCCATCAGGGCCTTGCAGTAGCCGCCGGCCGCCGCCGCCTCGGCGGAGAGCCGCATGACGAGGTCGATGACCCCGATGCCGTCGGGGCCGCGGTCGGTGAAGTCGCCGAGGAACCACAGCCGGGCGTTGCCCGCGGCCCATTTGCCGTCGGCGTCGATGAGGCCCTGTTCGCCGAGGGCGGCCAGCAGTTCGTCCAGGTAGCCGTGGACGTCCCCGACGACGAAGAGCGGGCCGCGGCCGTCGTCGGACACGGGGCGCGGCTCGGCGACCGTCTGCACCTGGACCGTGTCGCCGCGGCGGATGACCGGGAGGTCCCGCTCGGTCGGGGTGTAGCCCTCAGGCTGCTCGTCGCCCACGACGGCGTTCCCGGGGTGCGGCGGGCGGGGCGGCGCGGGGGTGTGCGGCGGGACGGACGCGGCGGGCGGCACGGGCGCGCCCGGTGCCGGGGGATGCGGATCCTGCGCATGCGGCGGTACCGAGGAAGGGGGCGCCCCCTGAGCCTGCGGTGGCACGGGTGTCTGCGCGTACGGCGGAACCCGGAAGTCACGCAACGTCGCCGTCCGCACCACGGGTTCCTGACCGGCCCCCTGAGTCATCGACCCCTCCACCACCGTCGCGCCGCCGTACACCTGACGGGCCCTGCCTGGTAGAGGTGGTCCGCGGTGTCGTGCGCCCATCATAGGAATGCGGATCGATCTGTGTGACGCACCAGGGGTGGTGAATCCGGGCGCACGCGCGGTTCACCGGCCGATTGGTCCGAAAAGAGGCGATCAATCCCCGCTGGGGGAGCGCGGCGCGCTGACCGTCGTGCGCGGTGGGCGGCGTTGCGAGGAGGTCCGGACGATGAGCTCCGTCGGTATGACCTGCTCCACAGGACCGTCGTGCTCGACCCCTTCGATGGCGTCGATGAGGAGCTGGACGACGGCCGTGCCGATCCGGCGGGGCTTCAGCGAGAGCGTCGTGATGGGCGGCTCGGTGGCCGCGTACACGGTGGACTCGCTGCAGCAGACCAGCAGCAGGTCCTCGGGGACGCGCAGCCCGTAGCGCCGGGCCGCCGCGAGGAGGTCGGTGCCGTTGGGGTCGAAGAGCCCGTAGACGGCGTCGGGGCGGTCCGGGCGGGCGAGCAGCCGGTCGGCGGCGACCGCCCCCGCGCAGGGGTCGTGGGCCGGGTAGGACTCGTAGACGGGATCCTGGCCCACCCGCTCGCACCAGTGGAGGTAGGCGGTGGTGGAGAGCCGGGTGTAGGTGTCGGTGGTGTTGCCGGTCAGCAGGCCGATGCGGCGGGCCCCGGCGGCGGCGAGGTGGTCGAGGAGGTCGAGCACGGCGGCCCGGTGGTCGTTGTCGACCCAGGCGGTGACGGGGAGCGTCCCGGCCGGGCGGCCGTCGGAGACGACGGGCAGTCCCTGGCGGACGAGTTCGGTGACGACCGGGTCCTGGTCGGAGGGGTCGATGACGACGGTTCCGTCGAGCGCGACGTTCGACCAGACGTCGTGCCGGGAGGTGGCGGGGAGGATGACGAGGGCGTAGCCCCTGGCCAGGGCCGCGGAGGTCGCGGCTCTCGCCATCTCCGCGAAGTACGCGAATTCGGTGAAGGTGAAAGGTTCATTCCCGTACGTGGTCACGGTCAGGCCGATCAGCCCCGACTTGCCCGTACGGAGGGTTCGGGCCGCGGCGGACGGGCGGTAGCCCAGGCGCTCGGCGACCTCGCGGACATGGCGGCGGGTGGCGTCCGGGAGCCTGCCCTTGCCGTTGAGCGCGTCGGAGACGGTCGTGATCGAGACTCCGGCCGCGGCGGCCACGTCACGGATCCCCGCCCGTCCTGGCCGGCCGCTGCGCCGGGGTGTCTCCGTCCGGCTCACCTGGTGCTTCCCTGCTGCTGTCATGGCGAGCCGATAGTAGGGCTCCGAGGGGTGGTCGGTCCGGTCGCATATGCGCACGTTGACAGGCACGTTTCTGCAAGGTCACGCCCCATCAAATTCCTTTCAATGCAAGGCAGTTGAAGGTTACTGCATGCGTGTGTCAGGTAAGGAAGGGTGGCAGCCTGCTGAATGTGCGATGTCTCGAAGAGGTCTCAACTCACCACTTCGGGGGACGCGCGCCACGGCGCGAGCCACCGGCGCGCGCCGGAACGGGAAGCGCTCCCCCGGGCAGAGCCCTCGGGGCGGCCCCGGGGGAGGTCCCATTCCCGGGCACTGCGGTCGATTTCCCGCTCGGGCCATTCGCAGCGGGGGCCAATCCTCATAGGGTGTGCAGTATTGCTGTGAACGGACGGTCGAGGAGGACCTGCGGTGAGCGAGACGAGCCCCAAGCTGCGCGCCGAGCTGGACGGCGTTCCCGCCTATGTGCCGGGCAAGCCTGCGGCGGCCGGCGGACCGGTCGCGTACAAGCTGTCCTCCAACGAGAATCCCTATCCGCCGCTGCCGGGTGTCCTGGAGTCGGCGCTCGCCGCCGCGGGGAACTTCAACCGCTACCCGGACATGGCGTGCACCGGCCTGATGAACGAGCTGGCCGAGCGTTTCGGTGTGCCCCTCTCGCACCTCGCCACCGGAACGGGGTCGGTGGGGGTGGCCCAGCAGCTGCTCCAGGCCACCTCGGGCCCCGGTGACGAGGTCATCTACGCCTGGCGGTCCTTCGAGGCGTACCCGATCATCACCCAGGTCAGCGGCGCGACCTCGGTCAAGGTCCCGTTGACCGAGGGGGATGTGCACGACCTCGACGCGATGGCGGAGGCGATCACCGACCGGACCCGGCTGATCTTCGTCTGCAACCCCAACAACCCCACCGGCACGGTGGTGCGCCGGGCGGAGCTGGAACGGTTCCTCGACCGGGTGCCGAGCGATGTGCTGGTGGTGCTGGACGAGGCGTACAAGGAGTTCATCCGCGACGCCGATGTGCCCGACGGCATCGAGATCTACCGCGACCGGCCCAATGTGGCCGTGCTGCGGACCTTCTCCAAGGCGTACGGCCTGGCCGGGCTGCGGGTCGGGTTCGCCGTGGCGCACGAGCCGGTGGCCGCGGCGCTGCGCAAGACCGCCGTCCCCTTCGGCGTGAGCCAGCTCGCCCAGGACGCGGCGGTGGCCTCGCTCCGCGCGGAGGACGAGCTGCTGGGCCGGGTCGGTTCGCTGGTCGCCGAGCGCGCCCGGGTGAGCGCGGAGCTGGTGCGGCAGGGCTGGACCGTGCCGGAGTCGCACGCGAACTTCGTCTGGCTGCGGCTCGGTGAGCGGACCCTCGACTTCGCGGGGGCCTGTGAGCGGGCCGGTGTGGTCGTCCGCCCGTTCGCGGGCGAGGGCGTACGGGTCACGATCGGCGAGACCGAGGGCAACGACCTGTTCCTCAAGGCGGCGGAGGCGTTCCGCGCGGAGCTGTAGAGCCGCTCGCGGCGCGCTGCCCGCGCTCTCTACTACCGGTGGCCCCGGACCTCGATCGACGAGGTCCGGGGCCCTTTGCGTGCGGCGGGAGCCCGGCTGCAGGGGGCCGAGAGCCCGGTGGCGCGGGGCGTTGGCCGAAAAGGGGTACCCCCGGCGAAGGCTCCGAAAGTGTGTGCGCCATAATTGCTTGTGAATGTGAACGCGTTCACAAGCGTGCCCACTTCCTCCCGTAATCGGGGGAATCAAAGGGGCATAGTGCCGGTGTGACCACGGCGATGTAAGGAGACTGACGACGTGGACCTAGCTCTGGCGCCGGAGACCCTGGCGCGATGGCAGTTCGGCATCACCACCGTCTACCACTTCCTCTTCGTCCCTCTGACGATCTCGCTCGCCGCGCTCACCGCCGGCCTGCAGACCGCGTGGGTGCGGACGGAGAAGGAGAAGTACCTCAGGGCGACCAAGTTCTGGGGCAAGCTGTTCCTGATCAACATCGCCATGGGCGTCGTCACGGGCATCGTCCAGGAGTTCCAGTTCGGGATGAACTGGTCCGACTACTCGCGCTTCGTCGGCGACATCTTCGGCGCGCCCCTCGCCTTCGAGGCGCTGATCGCCTTCTTCTTCGAGTCCACCTTCATCGGTCTGTGGATCTTCGGCTGGGACAAGCTCCCGAAGAAGATCCACCTGGCCTGCATGTGGATGGTCTCGATCGGCACGATCCTCTCCGCCTACTTCATCCTGGCCGCCAATTCCTGGATGCAGCACCCGGTCGGCTACCGGATCAACGAGGAGCGCGGCCGCGCCGAGCTCACCGACTTCTGGCGGGTGCTCACCCAGGACACCGCGGTCACCCAGTTCTTCCACACCATCACGGCGGCGTTCCTGGTCGGCGGGGCCTTCATGGTCGGTATCGCCGCGTTCCACCTGGCGCGCAAGAAGCACATCCCGGTGATGCGGACCTCGCTGCGGCTGGGGCTGATCACCGTGGTGGTCGCCGGGCTGCTCACCGCCGTCAGCGGCGACAGCCTCGCCAAGGTCATGTTCCGGCAGCAGCCGATGAAGATGGCCGCCGCCGAGGCCCTGTGGGACGGCCAGGAGCGGGCGCCCTTCTCGATATTCGCGTACGGGGACGTCAGCGAGGGCCACAACTCCGTGGAGATCTCGCTGCCCGGGGTGCTGTCCTTCCTCGCCAACAACGACCCGAACTCCTATGTCCCGGGCATCAACGACATCAACAAGGAGTCGCAGGAGAAGTACGGGCCCGGCGACTACCGGCCCAACATCCCGGTCGCGTTCTGGAGCTTCCGGTGGATGATCGGCTTCGGGATGGCCTCCTTCGGCCTCGGTCTCCTGGGGCTCTGGCTGACCCGGAAGAAGTTCCTGCTGCCGCCGGCGCTGCGGACCGGTGAGGACGAGGTGCCGCATCTGGTCCTGTTCCGGAACAAGGCGCTGAGCCCGAGGCTCACCAAGCTCTACTGGCTCGTCGCGCTCTGGACGCTGCTCTTCCCGCTGATCGCCAACTCCTGGGGCTGGATCTTCACCGAGATGGGCCGCCAGCCGTGGGTGGTCTACGGAGTGCTGGAGACGCGTGCCGGGGTCTCCCCCGGTGTCTCGCAGGGCGAGGTCATCACCTCGATGATCGTCTTCACCCTGCTCTACGCGGTGCTCGCCGTGATCGAGGTGAAGCTGCTCGTGAAGTACATCAAGGCCGGGCCGCCGGAACTCACCGAGGACGACCTCAACCCGCCCACGAAGATCGGCGGCCACGACGAAGACGACGCCGACCGGCCGATGGCCTTCTCGTACTGAGCACAGGAGCTGAGAGATGGAACTCCACGACGTCTGGTTCGTGCTCATCGCCGTCCTCTGGACCGGCTACTTCTTCCTGGAGGGGTTCGACTTCGGTATCGGGGTCCTCACCAAACTGCTGGCCCGCGACCGCAAGGAGAAGCGGGTCCTGATCAACACGATCGGACCCGTCTGGGACGGCAACGAGGTCTGGCTGCTCAGCGCGGGCGGCGCGACCTTCGCCGCCTTCCCCGAGTGGTACGCCACCCTCTTCTCCGGCTTCTACCTGCCGCTGCTGATCATCCTGTTCTGTCTGATCGTGCGCGGTGTCGCCTTCGAGTACCGCGCCAAGCGGCCCGAGGAGCGGTGGCAGACCAACTGGGAGGCCGCGATCTTCTGGACCTCTCTGATCCCCGCCGTGCTGTGGGGGGTGGCGTTCGGGAACATCGTCCGGGGCGTGAAGATCGACGCCGACATGGAGTACGTCGGCAACTTCTGGGACCTCCTCAACCCGTACGCGATCCTCGGCGGGCTCGTCACGCTCACCCTCTTCACCTTCCACGGAGCGGTGTTCGCCGGCCTCAAGACAGCGGGCGACATCCGGGTGAGGGCCCGCTCCCTGGCGCTGAAGCTGGGGCCCGTCACCGCGGTCCTCGCGCTGGGCTTCCTGCTCTGGACCCAGGCCGACAACGGGGACGGCTGGAGCCTGGGCGCCCTGATCGTGGCGGTGGTGGCGCTGCTGGCCGCGATCGGAGCCATCGCCAAGGGACGTGAGGGCTGGTCGTTCGCGTTCTCGGGCGTGACGATCGCGGCAGCGGTCGCGATGCTCTTCCTGACGCTGTTCCCGAACGTGATGCCGTCCTCGCTGAACGACGCCTGGAACCTCACGGTCACCAACGCCTCGTCCAGCCCGTACACGCTCAAAATCATGACCTGGTGCGCGGGCATCGCGACGCCCGTCGTGCTGCTCTACCAGGGCTGGACCTACTGGGTCTTCCGCAAGCGCATCGGCACCCAGCACATCGCCGACGCGCACTGACTCCGGCGAGCTGCCGCAGGCCCCGCGAGGCCTGCGGCAGCTCCCGATCCCGCAGAGCTCACCGACCCCGCCGGGGGGATGTTTCACGTGAAACCGATCGATCCGCGTCTGCTCCACCACGCACGGGCCACCCGCCTCTTCCTGGCGGCCGTGGTGGCTCTCGGCCTGGTCGGCGCCCTGCTGGTGATCGCCCAGGCGATGCTCATCGCCGAGCTCGTGGTGGGCGGTTTCGAGGACGGGCTCACGGTCACCGAACTGCGCACCCCTCTCCTTCTCCTCGCGGCGGTCGCGCTCGGCCGGGCGCTGGTCGCCTGGCTCGCCGAACTGGCCGCCCATCGCGCCAGCGCGGCCGTCAAGTCCGAACTGCGCGGCCGGCTCCTGGAGCGGGCCACGCGGCTGGGCCCCGGCTGGCTGAGCGGACAGCGCACCGGTTCGCTGGTCGCCCTGGCGACCCGGGGGATCGACGCGCTCGACGACTACTTCGCCCGCTACCTCCCGCAGCTCGGTCTCGCGGTCGTCGTACCGGTGGCGGTGCTGGCCCGGATCGTCACGGAGGACTGGGTGTCGGCGTCGATCATCGTCGTCACCCTGCCGCTCATCCCGCTCTTCATGATCCTGATCGGCTGGGCCACCCAGTCCCGGATGGACCGTCAGTGGCAGCTGCTGTCCCGGCTCTCCGGCCACTTCCTGGATGTGGTCGCCGGGCTGCCGACCCTGAAGGTCTTCGGGCGGGCCAAGGCCCAGGCCGAGTCGATCCGCACGATCACCTCCGACTACCGCCGGGCCACCCTGCGCACCCTGCGGATCGCCTTCCTCTCCTCCTTCGCGCTGGAGCTGCTGGCGACCCTGTCGGTGGCCCTCGTCGCCGTCACCATCGGCATGCGGCTCGTCCACGGCGAGCTCGACCTCTACACCGGCCTGGTGGTCCTGATCCTGGCCCCCGAGGCGTATCTGCCGATCCGCCAGGTCGGGGCGCAGTACCACGCGGCCGCCGAGGGGCTCTCGGCCGCCGAGGAGATCTTCGCGGTCCTGGAGACCGAACCCCGGACCTCGGGCACCGAGGACGCCCCGGACACGCTGCGGCTTGAGCTGGCGGACGTGACCGTACGCCACGAGGGGCGCGCCGAACCGTCGTTGGACGCCGCGTCGCTCACCGTGGAACCGGGGGAGACCGTCGCCCTGGTCGGCCCGAGCGGCGTCGGCAAGTCCACCCTGCTGAACGTGATCCTTGGCTTCGCCCGGCCCGCCGAGGGGCACGTACGGGTCGGGGAGCGGGACCTCGCGGACCTGGACCCCGAACGCTGGCGGAGCCGTATCGCCTGGGTCCCCCAGCGCCCCCACCTCTTCGCGGGCACGATCGCCGAGAACGTCCGCCTCGCCCGGCCCGACGCCGACGACGAGGCGGTCGTCGCGGCGCTGCGGGACGCGGGCGCGTACGACTTCGTCGCCGCTCTGCCGGACGGGATGGTGACCGCGCTCGGCGAGGACGGCGCCGGGCTCTCCGCGGGCCAGCGCCAGCGCATCGCCCTCGCCCGGGCGTTCCTCGCCGACCGGCCGCTCCTGCTGCTGGACGAGCCGACCGCGAGCCTGGACGGCGAGAGCGAGGCGGGCATCGTCGACGCCGTACGGAGGCTGGCCGCCGGGCGGACCGTGCTGCTGGTCGTCCACCGCCCGGCGCTGCTGGCGGTCGCCGACCGTGTGGTGGCGCTGGAGCCGCGCACCGACGTCCGTACGGAGGCGTACGAGGAGCGCGTCACGGGCCTCGCGGCGCCGGGCCCCGCCGTACCGGAGCCTCTCGCGGGCGGCGAACTGCCGACCGCCCGCCCCGTGGAGTCCCTCGGCTCCCCCGCGCCGGCCGGGACCCGCCCGGGACGGGTGCTCGCCCGGGTCCGCGCGTCGGCCGGGGCTCAGCGGGGACAGTTGGCCCTGGCCCTGCTGCTGGGCAGTCTGGCGGTCGGGTCGGCCGTGGGGCTCATGGCGGTCTCCGGCTGGCTGATCTCCCGTGCCTCCGAAGAGCCGCCGGTCATGTACTTGATGATGGCGGTCACCGCGACCCGCGCCTTCGGTATCGGGCGGGCCGTCTTCCGCTACGCCGAGCGGCTCGTCTCGCACGACGCCTTGCTGAAGCTCCTCGCAAGCCTGCGCGTCGCCGTCTACCGGGGCCTCGAACGCATCGCCCCCGCCGGTCTGCGCACCACCCGGCGCGGGGACCTGCTGTCCCGCCTTGTCGCCGATGTGGACGCGCTCCAGGACTACTGGCTGCGCTGGCTGCTTCCTGCCGGGACCGCCGTCGTGGTGGGGACCGCCGCCGCCGGGTTCACCGGCTGGCTGCTCCCGGAGGCGGGCGTGATCCTCGCGATCGGCCTGCTGCTCGCGGGGGTCGGCGTCCCGCTCGTCAGTGGCGCCTGCGCCCGCCGTACGGAGCGTCAGCTCGCGCCCGCCCGCGCCATCCTGGCCACCCGGGTCACCGACCTGCTCGGTGGTACCGCCGAACTGACCGTCGCGGGCGCCCTGCCCGCCCGGCAGGAGCAGTTGCGCGCGGCCGACACCCTGCTGACCCGGATCGCCTCCCGGGCGGCCGCCGCGACGGCGCTGGGCGGCGGTCTTTCCGCCCTGGTCTGCGGGCTCACCGTGGTGGCCGCCGCGGCCGCCGGCGTCCCCGCCGTCAACGACGGACGGCTCTCCGGGGTCGCGCTCGCCGTGGTGGTGCTGACCCCGCTCGCCGCCTTCGAGGCCGTCGCCGGACTGCCGCTCGCCGTGCAGTACCGCCAGCGGGTCGCCCGGAGCGCGGAGCGGGTGTTCGAGGTGCTGGACGCCCCCGTACCCGTACAGGAGCCCAGGACCCCGGCCGAGGAGCCCGGCTCGCCCTTCCCGCTGGAGGTACGGGGGCTGAGCGCCCGCTACCCGGGGGCCGGGCACGACGCGCTGGCCTCGCTCGACCTGACGCTGACGCCCGGACGGCGCATCGCGGTCGTGGGGCCTTCCGGCTCGGGCAAGACGACGCTCGCCCAGGTCCTCCTGCGCTTCCTGGACGCCTCGTCGGGGACGTACCGGCTCGGCGGCGTCGAGTCGTCCGCCCTGGACTCGGACACGGTCCGGCGCGCGGTCGGGCTGTGCGCCCAGGACGCCCACGTCTTCGACAGCTCGATCCGCGAGAACCTGCGTCTGGCCCGGCCCGGGGCGACCGACGCCGATCTGCGCGACGCGCTCTCCCGGGCCCGGCTCCTGGACTGGGTGCGGGCCCTGCCGGAAGGCCTCGACACGGCCGTCGGCGAGCACGGCGCCCGGCTCTCCGGCGGTCAGCGCCAGCGCCTCGCCCTGGCCCGCGCGCTGCTCGCCGACTTCCCCGTACTCGTCCTGGACGAGCCCGCCGAACACCTCGACCTGCCGACCGCCGACGCTCTCACCGCCGACCTGCTGGCCGCGACCCGGGGGCGCGCGACGGTCCTGATCACCCACCGGCTGACCGGCCTGGAGGCGGTCGACGAGGTGCTGGTGCTGGACGCGGGCCGGGTCGTGCAGCGCGGACCGTACGCCGAACTCGCCGCCGAGGACGGGCCGCTGCGTCGCATGCTGGAGCGCGAACGGGAGACGGTGGGGGCGGGGGTGTAGGGCGGCGGGGACGGAGGTGGCCGCTGCCCTTGCGCTCAGCAGGTGCATTCCCGACTTTCGCCCTGTATCAGCACTTAATAGGCTCGGGCCATGGCAGAGCCCGATCCGCAGGACTCCCTCGACGCCGCCACCCGGGCCACCCGCAGCCTCCAGGGGCTGTCCACCGAGCTGACCGCGCGGGTGCCGCAGCTCCTGGAGGCGATGCGGTCCGTCGGCGCGGGCCTGGAACTGCACTCCACCCTGGACCGGATCTGCGAGACGGCCGCCGAGCTGGCCCACGCCCGGTACGCGGCCATCGGCGTCGTCGACGAGCTGGGTGAGGGTCTTGCGGACTTCGTCACCTACGGCGTTACGCAGGACGTGGCCGAGGAGATCGGGCGACGCCCCGACGGCCACCGGGGTCTGCTCGGCGCGCTGATCCACGACCCCGGACCGGTCCGGCTGGCCGATCTGTCCGCCGACCCGCGGTCCGCGGGGTTCCCGCCGGGGCACCCCCGGATGCGGTCCTTCCTCGGGGTGCCCATCCGGGTGCAGGGGGAGATCTTCGGCAACCTCTACCTCACCGAGAAGCACGGCGGCGCGGAGTTCAGCGACTACGACCTCCACATGGTCCGGGTGCTCGCCACGGAGGCCGGGATCGCCATCGGCAACGCCCGGCTGTACGAGGCGGCGCGGCAGCGGGAGCACTGGATCGACGGGTCGGTGGCGGTCACGACGGCGCTCCTGTCGGGCGGGGACGCCGACGAGGCCCTGTCCGTGGTCGCCGAACAGGCCCGCCGGCTCGCGGACGCCGCCGCCGGGATCGTGCTGCTGCCCGCCGAGGGGGGCGGTCTGGAGATCGTCGCCGTGTCGTCCGACGATCCCTCGTCCTCGCTCGGGGTGATCATCCCGGGCCGGAGCGCGGTGGCGGCGAAACTCCTCGCGGGCGAGGCGGTGTTCATCGACGACTCGGCCTCCGACGGCCGGATGGTGACCCGGCTGGCCGACCGGTTCGGCCCCAGCATGCTGCTGCCGCTCCAGAGCGGCGGCCGGGTGCTCGGCGCCCTGGCCACTCCCCGGTCCCGGGGGGCGCGCCCGTTCACGGAGGCCGAGCGGACGCTCGCCGCTCAGTTCGCCTCGCAGGCGGCGCTGGCGCTGATGATGGCCGAGGCGCAGCGGGACCGGGAGCGGCTCGCGGTGTACGAGGACCGCGACCGGATCGCCCGCGACCTCCACGATCTGGTCATCCAGCGGCTGTTCGCCACCGGGATGATGCTGGAGAGCGCCCAGCGCAGATCGGTGGTGCCCGAGGTGCGGACCGGTGTCGGCCGGGCGGTGGACGAGCTGGACGTGACGATCCAGGAGATCCGTACGGCGATCTTCGCCCTCCAGCAGGAGCCGGCCGAGGCCCCCTCGGGGCTGCGCACCCGCGTCCTGCGGGAGATCAACATGGCGGCCGTCCCGCTCGGCTTCAAGCCGTCGCACCGCTTCCTGGGCCCGGTGGACTCGCTCGTCGGCGAGCTGACCGGCAAGAACCTGGTCGCCGCGTTGCGCGAGGCCCTCTCCAACGCGTTCCGGCACGCGGAGGCGTCGCTGATCGATGTGGTCGTGGACGCGACGGTGACGCTGTCGGACGGGCGGGCCGCGGTACGGCTCTCGGTCGCCGACGACGGGGTGGGCATCCCGGAGGGCGGGCGCCGCAGTGGGCTGCGCAACCTGGCACGCCGGGCCGAGTCCCTGGGCGGGTCGAGCCGGATCGAGCCGGGCATCGGGGAGGACGGCGGCGGTACGACGGTGGTGTGGGAGGCGCCGTTGTGAGGGGGCGCCTCCTTGTTGTGCCGAAAGGTTTCAGCGGGCCTCGGTGCGGCCGTCCGCGCGGGTGGCGAGGATCCGCTCGATGACGAGGGCGACCCCGTCCTCCTCGTTGGTCGCGGTCCGGCCCTTGGCGGCGTTCACCACGTCCGGGTGGGCGTTGCCCATGGCGAAGGAGGCGCCGGCCCAGCTGAGCATCTCGATGTCGTTGGGCATGTCCCCGAAGGCGACCACCTCGGCGGGCGCGATGCCGCGCTCGGCACAACAGGCGGCCAGGGTCGTGGCCTTGGAGACGCCGAGCCCGCTGACCTCCAGCAGCGCGGACGGGCTGGAGCGGGTGATGGACGCCCGGTCGCCGGCCGTCGCGCGGGCCAGGTCGAGGAACGCGTCGGGCGCCAGCTCGCTGTGGTGGGCCAGCAGCTTGAGCACCGGCGCGCCGGCGCCCGGGGTGTCCTCGTGCAGCAGCTTCTCGGCGACGGCGACCGAGGCCCCCGGGTCCAGGTGGAACGGCGGGTAGGCCGGTTCGTAGTTGATGCCGGTGGTCATCTCGACGGCGAACGAGGTGCCGGGGGCCGCCTCGCGCAGGGTGCGCACTACGTGGAGGGCGGCGTCGCGCTCCAGCGCCCGTACGGCGAGGAGATCGCCGTCCGTCCGCAGATCGGTGACCACGGCGCCGTTGGCGCAGATCGCCGTGGAGTGGCTCTGGACGTGGTTCCGTACGACGTCCATCCAGCGGGCCGGCCTGCCGGTGACGAAGAAGACCTCGATCCCGGCCTCCTCGGCCGCCGTGAGGGCCGCGACGGTGCGCGCGGACAGCGTCTTGTCGTCGCGGAGCAGGGTGCCGTCGAGGTCGGTGGCGATCAGCCGGGTCACGGCGGGAAGAGGCGTATCGGTCACTGAGGTCACCGGGCCATTCTCGCCCACGAGGGTGCACGGGCGTGCGAAGGGGCGCACATGTGAGTGGGTGGGGGTGCTGATCTGCGGAAAAGTCCTCTGGCATATGCCAAAGCCATCGGGTGGTCGCGGAGCAGGGGCACGGTCGTAGGCTCAGAGGCATGAGCCCCCGTCTGAGCACCGTGATCCTTCCCGTCCACCGCTGGCACGAGGGCGGTCGTGACCGCTGGCGGCGCGCGGAGGAGCTGGGCTTCCACACGGCTTACACCTACGACCACCTGTCCTGGCGGACCTTCCGGGACGGCCCGTGGTTCGGGGCCCTGCCCACGCTCACCGCCGCGGCGACGGCTACCGAACGCCTGCGTCTGGGCACCCTCGTGACGTCGCCGAACTTCCGCCACCCGGTCACGCTGGCCAAGGAGCTGATCTCCCTGGACGACATCTCGGGCGGCCGGATCACGCTCGGCATCGGCGCCGGAGGCAACGGCTTCGACGCCACCGCCCTGGGCCAGGAGGCCTGGACCCCGCGCGAACGTGCCGACCGCTTCGCCGAGTTCGTACCGCTCCTGGACCGCCTGCTCACCGAGGACGCGGTGACCGAGCGCGGGACCCACTACACCGCGGACGAGGCCCGGAACATTCCCGGCTGTGTCCAGCGGCCCCGGCTGCCCTTCGCGGTCGCCGCGACCGGGCCGCGCGGGCTGAAGCTCGCCGCCCGCCACGGGCAGGCGTGGGTCACCACCGGAGACCCGAAGCTGTACGAGAACGGCACCCCGGAGGAGTCGCGGGCGGCGCTGCGGGCGCAGAGCGAGAAGTTCACGGCGGCCTGCGCGGAGATCGGCCGGGACGCCTCGGAGCCGGACCGGATCCTGCTGACGGGCTTCACCCCGGACCGCACCGCCCCGCTGGAGTCCGTGGACGCGTTCGTCGACTTCGCGGGCCGCCATGCGGAGCTGGGCTTCACCGACATCGTCGTCCACGCCCCGATCCCGGACTCGGTCTTCGACGTCGACCCGAAGGTCTTCGAGCGCATCGCCACCGAGGCGCCCGCGCAGCTGGCGTAGGCGCGACAGCCGGCGCAGATCCGGCGGTTCCCGCTCCCGGGGCCCCTCAGTCGCGCAGGCGCAGGAACTCCGGCGGCACCGCGTCGGCGAGCCAGACACCGTTGGCGCTGACCCGGAAGACATGCCCGGCACGGTGCATCGCGCCCGCGTCGACGGTGAGGACGAGGGGGCGGCCGCGCCGGGCGCCGACGCGGGTGGCCGTCTCCCGGTCGGGCGACAGGTGCACATGGTGGCGGGTCATGGGGCGCAGGCCCTCGGCCCGGATCGCTTCCATCACCCGGGCGACCGTGCCGTGGTAGAGGTACGCGGGCGGTTCGGCCGGCGGCAGGTCCAGGTCCACGGCGACCGTGTGGCCCTGGTTGGCGCGGATGCGGTCGCCGTCCACCGTGAAGCGGCGCTTGTCGTTGACGGTGACCACGTGGTCGAGTTCGGCGCGGCTGATGGTGAAGCCGTGGAGGGCCGCCGCGCTCAGCAGCGTCTCGACGCCGACCCAGCCGTTCTCGTCGAGCGTGATGCCGATGCGTTCCGGCTGGTGCCGCAGATGTTTCGAGAGGTACTTGGACACCTTGACGGTGCGACGTTCGTCCATCCCGCCAGAGTGCCCGTGCGCGGTTCGTCGGTGCATCCGGATTTCTTACAGACTTCTTTTCGTCTTTCTCCGCGTCGATGTTTGATCCACAGCCAACTCAACTTATCCACAGCCTATTTGGCGACTCTGTGGACAACTGGGTTGACAATTTAACCCTTTTGGTCAATTTTATTGTCTCTTGTGTGAGATGAGGTGAGCGCGTCCAAGGTGCGTGCCTGCACCTCGCGTTCGGCGGCTGCCGCGACGAACGCTGCCACCTGCTCGGCGCCAACGAGTTCCTGCACAGCCTGCGTTGTCCGGCGCGGAAGAAGCACTGGACGGGTCTCACTCCCCTCGATGGTGCTTTCCTGGGCGCCTAGGTGGTGATGCAGATGTCGGGTGGCGAACAACTGCATGGCGCGGGCCAGTTCGGCGTCCACCGTCTGCTGCGCGAGCGGCCGCAGACGGCGCACCATGGACGCCGCCTCGGCCGCGTCGGAGTCGGTGGGCGGCCGGTGGCCCAGGTAGCGGGCGAAGACGTGCTCGGTGGTGAACTCCAGGAAACGGGAGGCTATGTGCTCGACCTGGCCGCGAAGCTCCCGCAGATGGCCGGAGATTGCCATCAGCGGCACCCCGGCCGCGTGCAACTCGACTGCGACCGCCAGCTCTTGCGGACTCGGTACGAGGAACTCGTCGTCCCGGCCGGGCACGCGCTCCAGCACGCCGAGCGCCACGGCTTCCGCGATCGCCTCGTCGTCCTGCGCGCCGCCGAACTTCGCGTCCAGCTCCGTTCGGGTGATCCGGTCCGCCTCCTCGTCCGTCCACGGCCCCTGCACCTCCGCGACGAGCCCGAGCACCCCGCCGAGCCCCCGCCCCGCGTCCCACGCCTCCAGCAACTCCTTGATGCTGGCCAGCGTGTAGCCCCGGTCGAGCAGGTCCGCGATCTGCCGCAGCCTGGCCAGATGGGCCTCCCGGTACACATTGGCCCGTCCGCGCCGCTCGGGCGTCGGGAGCAGCCCCCGGTCCTGATAGGCGCGGATCGTGCGCACCGTGGCCCCGCTGGCGTGCGCCAGGTCCTCGATCCGGTACTCGGCGGACCCCGCTTCCGTCCCGGCCCCGGTCACAGCGGCGGCTTCAGCCGGGCGACGGAGCGCAGCGTCCCGGGGCTCACCCGGGACAGCAGCCGGGCGCCGCGCGCCTCCGGGGTCACCGGGACCACGGCCTGGTTGCGCACGACCGCCCGCAGAATCGCGTCGGCGACCTTCTCCGGCGGGTAGTTGCGCTGGCCGTAGAGCCGGCTGGTCCGCTTCTGCAGCCGCTCCTCCTCCGCCGCGCCGGCCCCGGCGAACCGTGTGGTGGCGGTGATGTTGGTGTTGACGATGCCGGGGCATATCGCGCTCACGCCGATCGACTTCTCCGCCAGTTCGGCCCGCAGGCACTCGCTGAGCATCAGCACGGCCGCCTTCGACGTGCTGTACGCGGGCAGCACCCGGGAGGGCTGGAAGGCCGCGGCCGACGCGGTGTTGACGATGTGGCCGCCCTGGCCGCGGTCCGCCATCTGCTTGCCGAAGAACCGGCAGCCGTGG
This sequence comes from Streptomyces globisporus C-1027, assembly GCF_000261345.2. Taxonomy (NCBI): domain Bacteria; kingdom Bacillati; phylum Actinomycetota; class Actinomycetes; order Kitasatosporales; family Streptomycetaceae; genus Streptomyces; species Streptomyces globisporus. The sequence continues at coordinate 4,038,915 of NZ_CP013738.1, forward strand.
ATGACGCCCCACAGATTGACGTCGAGGACCTTCTTCCACTCCTCGCTCGTGGTCTCCAGGAAGGAGCCGGAGAGTCCGATCCCGGCGTTGTTGACCAGGACGTCGACGATTCCGTATTCGGCGGCGACCCGGGCGGCGAGCTTCTCCATCTCGTCCTCGTCGCTGACGTCCACGGCCTCGCCCCAGGCCGCGGGCGCCCCGATCAGCCGCGCCATCTCCGCGGTGCGGGCGGCACCCTCCGCGTCACGGTCCACGGCCACGATCCGGGCGCCCGCCTCGGCGAACGCGAACGCCGTGGCCCGTCCGATCCCGGAGGCCGCGCCCGTCACCAGGACCAGCTGACCGCCGAACCGCTCCGCGTAGGGGCCCTGAGCCACCGTCTGCTGCACGGGCCCGCCGTCCCGCGCGGCGGACTCGTTCGCGGTGACGAACTCGTCGATCCAGGAGGCGAGCTGGTCCGGCCGGGTGCGGGGCACCCAGTGCTTGGCCGGCAGCGAGCGGCGTACCAGCGTGGGGACCCAGTCCTCCAGGCCGTCGTAGAGCCGCTCGGAGAGGAAGGAGTCCCCGGTCGGGGTGATCAGCTGGACCGGCGCGTGGGCGTAGGCGTCCGGGCGGGGCCTGCTCAGCCGGGCACGCACGTTGTCGCGGTAGAGCCAGGCGCCGTGCGCCGCGTCGTTCGGGAGGGAGGCGGTGGGGTAGTCGCCCGCCGGGACCTTCTCCAGCCGTTCCAGGATCCCCGGCCAGCGTTTGCCGAGCGGCCCGCGCCAGGCGAGCTCGGGCAGGACGGGCGTGTGGAGCATGTACACGTACCAGGACTTCGCGCCCTGGCCGAGTAGTTGGCCCACCTTGCGCGGGGTGGGGCGGGCCATGCGGCGCTTGATCCAGTGCCCGAAGTGGTCGAGGGACGGCCCGGACATCGAGGTGAAGGAGGCGATCCGGCCCTCGGTCCGGCCGACCGTGACGAATTCCCAGGACTGGACGGACCCCCAGTCGTGACCGACCACGTGCACCGGCCGGTCCGGGCTGACCGTGTCGATCACGGTGAGGAAGTCGTCGGTCAGCTTCTCCAGGGTGAAGCCGCCGCGCAGCGGCTTGGGCGCGGTGGACTTTCCGTGCCCCCGCACGTCGTACAGCACCACGTGCCAGTGCTCGGCCAGCCGGACGGCGACGTCCGACCAGACCTCCTTGCTGTCCGGGTAGCCATGGACCAGCACCACGGTCGGCCGGCCCGCGTCGCCCAGCTCGGCGACGCACAGCTCGACACCTCCCGTACGCACGGTCCGCTCACGCGCCTGAGACAGATTCACGCCGCCACCTTCTCCTCAGCCCAGCGCCGCACATGCGGCAGATCGTCGTCCAGCCAGAAGGCGCTCTGCTCGGGGTCCTTGGAGTCGGTGACCACCAGGATCTCCTCGAACTTCGCGCCCGTACCCCGGAATCCGAGGTGGGGTTCGACCGCCCACAGGCCCGGCTGCGGCGGGTGGTCGGAGAAGCGGTAGGGGCTCCACAGCGGCGACCAGCCCTCCCGGTGGCCGTGCAGCGCGTCGCTCACGAGCCCCTTGAGGGCCTGGGTGCCGAAGCCGAAGACCTGGGGGGACCAACGGCGTTCGGCGACGCGGTCGACCTTGTGGGCGATCACACCGAAGGGGTAGGCCCGGTGCCGGTTCGCGTATCCCTGTGCCGTCATGAGGCGTTCGACGTCCTCGTAGATCTCGCGCAGCGAACGGCGCTCGCGCACCTCGCGCAGGATCAGCTCGCGGTGGGCCTCCAGATCGGCCAGCAGCCTGTCGTGCAGCGGATTGAGGCCGAGGCAGCCCGCATACCCGACATCGGCGGTGAACCCCTTGTACACCGGGGCCATGTCGAGGATGAACGGCATGCCCGGCTCCAGCTTCCGGTCGGTCGGGAAGAACTGCAGCGGCACCTTGAACCCGGCGAACGCCGTACGGTCCCCGAACCAGGCGAACGGGAGGTGGAACCAGTCCCGCACACCGCGCTCGCGCAGCCACACACGCTGCATCCGGGCCGCCTCGCGCTCGGTCATACCGGAGCGCAGCTGACCGGCGACCGCCTCAGCGCAGGCATAGGCGAGGCGCTGAACCTCTCTGAACCCGCGCAGCTCCGGGGTGTTGGTGTCCTGCACTGCCTTGGCCAAGCCGGTCATGCCACCGTCCGTTCCCTGCCGTGTGCGGTACGTGCCCGTAACGTGACACTGATGAATGTGACAATGTCTGGCGGCTGCGTCAAGGGGTGTGCACGGCCTGTGGAAAACCCCGGCTCCGCGGTGGATCCACGGCGTATCCCCCTACGGGCGTGTACGCCTGGAGTCTGACGCGGATCCAACCGTCAGGGCTGACGACCCCTGTGGTCCGCGCCACTAACGTCATTTCCGTGACAGCCGTAATCGCTACCGAAGCCCTGAGCATGCGGTTCCCCCGGGTGACCGCGCTTGACCGGCTCACGTTGGACATCGGACCGGGTGTGACCGGTCTGGTGGGTTCCAACGGAGCCGGCAAGTCCACACTGATCAAGATCCTGCTGGGTCTTTCCCCCGCCACCGAAGGCCGGGCCGCGGTGCTCGGGCTCGACGTCGCGACCAGCGGCGCCGCCATCCGGGAACGGGTGGGGTACATGCCCGAGCACGACTGCCTGCCGCCCGACGTCTCGGCGACCGAGTTCGTCGTGCACATGGCGCGCATGTCGGGGCTGCCGCCCACGGCGGCCCGCGAGCGTACGGCCGACACCCTGCGCCACGTCGGCCTCTACGAGGAGCGCTACCGCCCCATCGGCGGCTACTCGACCGGCATGAAGCAGCGGGTGAAGCTGGCCCAGGCCCTCGTCCACGACCCCCAGCTGGTCCTGCTCGACGAGCCGACCAACGGCCTCGACCCGGTCGGCCGGGACGAGATGCTCGGTCTGATCCGGCGGATCCACACCGACTTCGGCATCTCCGTGCTGGTGACCTCGCACCTCCTCGGCGAGCTGGAACGCACCTGCGACCACGTCGTCGTCATCGACGGCGGAACGCTCCTGCGCTCCAGCTCCACCAGCGACTTCACCCAGACCACCGCGACCCTCGCGGTCGAGGTGACCGACAGCGACACCCACCCCGACGGCACCGGTGCGCTGCGCAAGGTCCTCACTGACGCCGGGGTCACGCTCATCGGCCACGACGGGATCGACACGGAGGGGCTGCCGGGCGCGGGCCACATCCTGCTGATCGAGGCGACGGGCGAGGAGACGTACGACGTGGTCCGCGACAGCGTCGCCGGGCTCGGGCTCGGCCTGGTCCGCATGGAACAGCGCCGCCACCAGATCGCCGAGGTCTTCCGTACCGAACAGGGCGCGGCGCAGACAGCCTCCGTCCCGGCCGCGGCCGCCACCGCCGGGGCCGTCCAGCAGAAGGGAAGCGGTCGCGATGAGCACTGAGACCAAGGCCGCGGCCGGGCGCGACGCCTCCCGGATCCACAACATCGGCTACCGCTCCTACGACGGACCGCGGCTCGGCCGGGCCTACGCCCGCCGCTCCCTGTTCTCGCAGACCCTGCGGGGCTCCTTCGGACTGGGCCGTTCCGCCAAGTCCAAGGTGCTGCCCATGCTGCTGTTCGGCGTGATGGCACTGGTCGCGGCGATCCTGGTGGCGGTCTCCATGGCCGCGCCGGACGCCAGCAAGCTGGTGGTCAAGTACACCTCGTACGCGATCTACCTCCAGGCCGTCATCGGCCTCTTCATCGCCGCCCAGGCCCCGCAGGCGGTCTCCAGGGACCTCCGCTTCAAGACCGTCCCCCTGTACTTCTCGCGGCCGATCGAACACGCCGACTACGTGATCGCGAAGTTCGCCGCCACCGCCTCCGCGCTCTTCATCCTCACCGGTGCGCCGCTGCTCATCCTTTATGTGGGCTCTCTGCTCGCGAAGTTCGACTTCGCCGATCAGACCAAGTGGTTCGGCCAGGGGCTGGTGTCGGTGGCGCTGCTGTCCGTGCTGTTCGCCGGGCTCGGCCTGGTGATGGCCGCCCTGACCCCGCGGCGCGGCTTCGGCGTCGCCGCGGTGATCGCCCTCCTGACCATCACCTACGGCGCCGTCTCCACGGTCCAGGCCATCGCCTGGGAGACCGGTTCGGAATCCGCCGTGCAGTGGCTCGGCCTCTTCTCGCCGATCACCCTGATCGACGGCGTCCAGACCGCGTTCCTGGGCGCGACCTCAGCCTTCCCCGGAGGGGAAGGCCCCGGCGCCGGAACCGGCGTGGTCTACCTGATCGTTGTTCTCGCGCTCGTCGCCGGCTCGTACGCCGTCCTGATGCGCCGCTACCGGAGGGTCGGGCTGTGACCACCATCGAGATCGACCACACCTCGCGCTGGTTCGGCAACGTGGTCGCCGTCAACGACGTCTCCATGACCGTGGGCCCCGGCGTCACCGGACTCCTCGGCCCGAACGGCGCCGGAAAGTCCACCCTCATCAACATGATGGGCGGATTCCTCGCCCCCTCGACGGGAAAGGTCACGCTCGACGGCCGGACGATCTGGCGCAACGAGGCCGTCTACAAGGAGATCGGCATCGTCCCGGAGCGGGAAGGGATGTACGACTTCCTCACCGGCAAGGAATTCGTCGTCGCCAACGCCGAACTCCAGGGTTTGGGAGGGGCCGAGGCGCAGAGGGCGCTCGCCACGGTCCAGATGGAGTACGCGCAGGACCGCAAGATCGCCACGTACAGCAAGGGCATGCGCCAGCGCGTGAAGATGGCCTCCGCGCTGGTCCACGAGCCCTCGGTGCTGCTCCTGGACGAACCGTTCAACGGAATGGACCCGCGCCAGCGGATGCAGCTCATGGAGCTGCTGCGGCGGATGGGCGCCGAGGGCCGTACGGTCCTGTTCTCCTCGCACATCCTCGAAGAGGTCGAGCAACTGGCCTCGCACATCGAGGTGATCGTGGCGGGCCGGCACGCGGCCTCCGGAGACTTCCGGAAGATCCGCCGGCTGATGAAGGACCGGCCGCACCGCTATCTGGTCCGCTCCAGTGACGACCGGGCCCTCGCGGCCGCGCTCATCGCCGACCCCTCCACGGCGGGCATCGAGGTCGACCTCACCGAGAAGGCGCTGCGCATCCAGGCCGTCGACTTCGGGCGGTTCACCGAGCTGCTGCCGAGGGTCGCCCGGGAGCAGGGCATCCGGCTGCTCACCGTCTCGCCGTCCGACGAGTCCCTCGAATCGGTCTTTTCCTATCTTGTAGCGGCCTGAGTAGTGGCCTGAAAGGAGCTGTGCACCGTCATGTACGACCCCACAGTCGCCCGGCTCACCTACCGGGCCCTGCTCGGCCGGCGCCGGGCCGCCATCCTGTTCGTCCTGCCCGCCCTGCTGCTGCTCATCGCAGCGGCCGTGCGGATGTTCGCCGGGGCCGACGACCAGATCGCCTCGAACGTCCTCGGCGGTTTCGCCATCGCCACGATGGTGCCGCTGATCGGCGTGATCGCGGGCACCGGGGCGATCGGCCCCGAGATCGACGACGGATCGATCGTCTACCTGCTCGCCAAGCCGGTGAAACGTCCCACGATCATCTTCACCAAGCTGATCGTGGCCATCGCGGTGACGATGGTGTTCTCGGCGCTGCCGACGCTGCTCGCGGGCCTGATCCTCAACGGCAACGGCCAGCAGATCGCCGTCGCCTACACGATCGCGGCGCTAGTCGCCTCGATCGCGTACAGCGCCCTGTTCCTGCTGCTCGGCACGGTCAGCCGGCACGCGGTCGTCCTCGGTCTGGTCTACGCGCTGGTCTGGGAGGCCCTCTTCGGCAGCCTGGTGGCCGGTGCGCGGACGCTCAGCGTCCAGCAGTGGTCCCTGGCGGTCGCCCAGAAGGTGTCGGGCGACGGCGTGGTGACCTCGGAGGTCGGCCTGCCGCTCGCCACGGTCCTGCTGGTCGCGGTCACGGTCGCCGCCACCTGGTACGCGGGCCAGAAACTGCGGGCCCTGAAGCTGGCGGGCGAGGAGTGAGGCCTGCGGCCTGAGCCCCCTGCCGCGTCCCGACGATCCCCGCCCTTGCCCCGGCAAGGGCGGGGATCGTCGTATGACCGGACAGACGTGCGCGTGACGTTGTGTTTATCGGGTCGTTGGGCAGGGTGCGTGGAGGCAACTGGAATCCGTGGCGTCGTAGCGATCGTGAAATCGGGGAATGCCGGCACCGGGTGCGGCTCAGCCCACCGGACCGGTCATCGAGTGAGTGGCAACCGTGAGCGTCCTCCACCCCTGAAGCCCAGGGTGTGGGCCGTCGTCGTCATTCCCTCGTACGAAAGGCATACCCATGCCCACGGAAGTCGCCCTGCTCGAATCGCGCGCGCTGCGCGGGGAGCAGATGGGGCGCGTCGATGTCCTCGACAAGGTGAAGAGCCTTGTCATGCTCCCGGACGGAATTCACGTTCGCACAGAGGACGTGGCTCGTTACTTCGAAGTATCCACAGGGGCGGTCAGGAGGCTGACCGACCGGCACCAGGAGGAGTTCACCGAGAACGGCATGCGCGTGCTGCGCGGCGCTGACCTGCGGTCTTTCCAAAGCGACATGATGTCGCTATGGGTAGGCGACGGGGTGGAAAGTTATCCACAGGCGGCCACTCAGCTGCGGCTCTACACCCGCCGCACCGTCCTCAACATCGCCCTGCTTCTTCGCGACAGCGACATCGCCCGCTGCGTGCGCACGTACCTCCTCGACGCCGAGGAGTCGCTCCGCACGCAGTATGCCTCCCTCGACCACCGCGTCACGCGCATCGAGAGCTGCCTCACCGGAGTCGGCAGTGCGCTGCAGGAGCTCGGGCCGGTGCTGGTGCGGATGTCGGAGCGGCTCGACAGTCTGGACCGGAAGGTGGAGATGACGCATCAGGTGGTCGGCGCGATGAGTCTGAGGCTGACGGATGTGCAGCAGGACGTCGTACGGCTCGACGGGCGGATGGACGCCTTCGCCGGGAAGCTGAAGGATCTGCGCCGCCGTAACGGGCAACGCGGGCAGCGCTGAGTGAAGCGGCCCGGCACCGTGGGAAACGGTGCCGGGCCGCTGTCGTGCTGTCCGGGGTGCGGGTCGTGCCGTCCTACCGCGCGGGCTGTACGGGCGCCGAGCGGAGCAGTTCCTCCAGCACCACCGCGATGCCGTCGTCCTCGTTGGACGCCGTGATCTCGTGGGCGACGGCCTTCAGGTCGTCGTGGGCGTTGGCCATGGCCACCCCGTGCTGGGCCCAGCCGAACATCGGGATGTCGTTCGGCATGTCCCCGAAGGCGATCGTGTCGGCCGCCTTCACCCCGAGCCGACGGGCGGCCAGCGAGAGGCCGGTCGCCTTGCTCAGGCCCAGCGGCAGGATCTCGACCACACCGGCCCCCGCCATGACCACGTCGACCAGGCTGCCGACGGCCGCCCGCGCGGCGAAGGCCAGCGCGTCGTCGTCCAGCTCCGGGTGCTGTATGTAGACCTTGTTGAGCGGGGCCGTCCACATCTCGGTGGCGTCGTCCACGAAGAGATACGGAAGCGGCCCCTCCTGCACCCGGTAGCCGGGGCCGACCAGGACTTCGCCCTCAAGACCGTCGCGGCTGGCCGCCAGGTGCAGCGGGCCGACCTCCGCCTCGATCTTGGACAGCGCGAGACCGGCGAGCTGGCGGTCCAGGGTCAGCGAGGTCAGCAGCTTGTGCTCGCCCGCGTGATAGACCTGCGCGCCCTGACCGCAGACCGCGAGCCCCTCGTAACCGAGGTCGTCCAGGATGTGCCGGGTCCAGGGGACCGCGCGTCCGGTGACGATGATGTGCGCGGCACCGGCCGCCGTGGCGGCGGCCAGGGCCTCGCGGGTGCGCTCGGAGACCGTGTCGTCGCCGCGCAGCAGCGTGCCGTCGAGGTCGGTCGCGACGAGCTTGTACGGGAAGGTCACTTGGCGACCGGTTCCAGGACCTCGCGCCCGCCCAGGTACGGACGGAGCACCTCGGGAACGCGGACCGAGCCGTCGGGGAGCTGGTGGTTCTCCAGGAGCGCCACGATGGTGCGCGGTACGGCGCAGAGCGTGCCGTTCAGCGTGGCCAGCGGCTGGACCTTCTTGCCGTCGCGCATCCGGACGGACAGGCGGCGGGCCTGGAAGCCGTCGCAGTTCGACGCGGAGGTCAGCTCGCGGTACTTGCCCTGGGTCGGGATCCACGCCTCGCAGTCGAACTTCCGCGAGGCCGAGGCGCCGAGGTCACCGGTGGCGACGTCGATCACCTGGAAGGGCAGTTCGAGACCGGTGAGCCACTGCTTCTCCCACTCCAGGAGCCTGCGGTGCTCGGCCTCGGCGTCCGCCGGGTCGACATACGAGAACATCTCGACCTTGTCGAACTGGTGGACGCGGAAGATGCCGCGGGTGTCCTTGCCGTACGTGCCGGCCTCGCGGCGGAAGCACGGGGAGAACCCGGCGTACCGCAGGGGCAGCTTGTCGGCGTCGATGATCTCGTCCATGTGGTACGCGGCGAGCGGGACCTCGGAGGTGCCGACCAGGTAGTAGTCGTCCTTCTCCAGGTGGTACACGTTCTCCGCGGCCTGGCCGAGGAAGCCGGTGCCCTCCATGGCGCGGGGGCGGACCAGCGCCGGGGTCAGCATCGGGGTGAAGCCGGCCTCGGTGGCCTGGGCGATCGCCGCGTTGACGAGGGCGAGCTCCAGGAGCGCGCCGACGCCCGTGAGGTAGTAGAACCGCGAGCCGGAGACCTTCGCCCCGCGCTCCATGTCGATGGCGCCGAGCGCCTCGCCGAGCTCCAGGTGGTCCTTGGGCTCGAAGCCTTCGGCGCCGAAGTCGCGGATGGTGCCGTGCGTCTCCAGGACGACGAAGTCCTCCTCGCCGCCGACCGGCACGTCCTCGTGGACGATGTTGCCGAGCTGGAGCAGCAGCCGCTTGGCGTCGGCGTCGGCCTCGTCCTGGGCGGCGTCGGCCGCCTTGACGTCGGCCTTGAGCTGCTCGGCCTTCTTGAGGAGCTCGGTGCGCTCCTCGGGAGTGGCCTTGGGGATCAGCTTGCCGAGCGACTTCTGTTCGTTGCGGAGTTCGTCGAAGCGGACGCCGGACGACCTGCGCAGCTCGTCGGCGGAGAGCAGGGCGTCGACGAGGTCGACGTCCTCTCCACGGGCGCGCTGGGAGGCGCGAACACGGTCGGGGTCCTCACGGAGCAGGCGAAGGTCAATCACCCCTCCAGGCTACCGGTGCGCGGTTCTGGCACTCGAACCGATATTGCCGAGCGTGTCTCTATGACCGAATTGCCGGAATTGATATTTCTGGGGAGGAATCCCGCTCGGTGGTGGTCCCGGAGCGGAAGGGGGGCGTCAATAGTGGCGCTTAACTCCCCTGAACAGGGCAGAAGGTGCGGCTCGCCTTGACGTACCGGCCTTGAGGGAGGCGGGAGTTGGGAGGGTGTCCGTCCCTGTTGTCCACAGGAGGGTCGGTGTCGAAATAGTTATCCACAGGGTGTGTGGAAGTTCTGTGGATGCCGGAGGGCATTCTTCCGGAAGTCGGACGAAGCCCCGCGGAATCTTCGCTCAAACCCGTCCCGCGTGCTCTTTCGGATGGGATTCCATCGCCCCAAAGAGTTGATCAAGGGAATTGAGGTGACACGCGCACCCCATGGCGCCTCACGCGTCTGTGGACGGCTCTGGTGTGACTGGGTTGATTTGTCGACGATGTCGCATTGTGGTGTCGACTTGTCCCCAGGTCGAGAGCCCCTCCTGTGGATAACTCTCCGGAGTGCGTGACTATCTGTAGATCGCACCGCTGCGGAGCGCGTGAGGAGGCTCCCGGCAGCCTTGCGCCGGGCTCCTCCCCGCTCTTCCGTCAGATCCGGCCGTCCTGGCTGCGCGCCAGCCAGTCGGAGGCTTCCGTGAACGCAGCGTCCGACGTGCCCGCCCGCAGCGGCCGCACCTCGTCCGGCGAGACACCCGCCCGCGGATACGAGCCGAGGAACCGCACCTTCGGGCTGATCCGCTTCAGCCCCATCAGGGCCTCCCCGACCCGCCGGTCAGCGATGTGCCCCTCCGCGTCCACGGCGAAGCAGTAGTTGCCGATGCCCTCGCCGGTCGGGCGGGACTGGATCAGCATCAGGTTGACACCACGCACCGCGAACTCCTGGAGCAGCTCCAGCAGGGCGCCGGGATGGTCGTCGGCCAGCCAGATCACCACGGAGGTCTTGTCCGCGCCGGTCGGTGCGGAGGGCCGGGCGGGCCGGCCCACCAGGACGAAGCGGGTCTGGGCGTTCGCCGCGTCGTGGATCTCCGTCACCAGCGGCTCCAGGCCGTAGGTGGCGGCCGCGAACTCCCCGGCGAACGCGGCGTCGTACCGCCCCTCCTGGACCAGCCGGGCCCCGTCCGCGTTGGACGCCGCCGACTCCCACAGGGCTCCCGGGAGGTGCTCCGCCATCCACTTGCGCACCTGCGGCTGGGCGGCCGGGTGCGCGGTGACCGTCTTGATGTCCGACAGCTTGGTCCCGGGCCGTACCAGCAGGGCGAAGGTGATGGAGAGCAGCACCTCGCGGTAGATCATCAGCGGGTCCCCGCCGGCCAGCTCGTCCAGCGTCGCGGTGATACCGCCCTCGACGGAGTTCTCGATCGGTACGAGCGCTGCCGCCGCCTCCCCGTTGCGTACGGCGTCCAGGGCGGCCGGTACGGACAGCATCGGGACGAGTTCCCGGGTGGCGGCCTCCGGGAGCGTACGGAGGGCGACCTCGGTGAAGGTGCCTTCAGGGCCGAGATAGGCGTAGCGCGTGGCTGACATACGGTCACCCTAATGCGCCCTGCCAGGGCCGCCGCGCTGTCTCAGGATGCGGTCGAACGCCCTCCCGGGCCGTACGCGTGCCTACGACTCCAGGAGCCGCTGTCCCACGTACTCGCCCTCCGCCGCCCCGCCCGGCACCGCGAACACCCCGCTCGCCTCGTGCCTCAGGAACGGCGACAGCGCATCGCCCCGGTCGAGCTTGCGCTGCACCGGCACGAAGCCCCGGAACGGGTCCGCCTGCCAGCAGATGAACAGCAGCCCGGCGTCCGGAGTGCCGTCCTCCGTGATGCCGTCGTGGTACGAGAACGGGCGGCGCAGCATGGCGGCCCCGCCGTTCTCCTCGGGCGAGGAGATCCGGGCGTGGGCGTTGTCGGGGATCACGAGCCTGCCGTCCGGGCCCGCCTTGCCGAGGTCCATCTCCGTGGTCTCGGTCCCCCCGCTCAGGGGCGCCCCGTCCGCCTTGCGCCGCCCGATGACCCGCTCCTGGCGCTCCACCGGAAGCTTCTCCCAGTCGTCCAGGAGCATCCGGATCCGGCGGACGACGGCGTACGAACCGCCCTCCATCCACTCCTGCGGCTTGCCGGGGGACGCGGGGACGAAGACGCGTTGGCCGAAGTCCTCCTCGGACGGTTTCGGGTTGCCGGTCCCGTCGATCTGGCCCATCAGGTTGCGGGCGGTCATCGGCCGGGCCGTCGCGCCGGGGGTGCGGTTGAAGCCGTTCATCTGCCACCGCACCCGTGCCGTTCCCGCGGCCTCCTTCTGGAGCGCCCGCAGAGCGTGGAAGGCGACCAGCGCGTCGTCCGCGCCGATCTGCACCCACAGGTCGCCGTTCGACCGCTTGGCGTCGAGGGCGTCGGCGGAGAACGCGGGCAGCGGGTCGAGCGCGGCGGGCAGGCGGTCGGTCAGACCCGTGCGCGCGAAGAATGTCCGGCCGAAGCCGAATGTGACGGTCAGGGACGACGGCCCCGCGTCCAGGGCGATCCCAGTGTCATGCCCGGGGCCGTCCGTTGCGCCCGCCGCCGGGCGGCCCGCCATCAGCTCCTTCGCCACCGCGGACCAGCGCCGCAGCAGCGTCGCCGCCTCCTTGCGCCCCGCGCCCGCCGCCAGGTCGAAGGCGGTGAGATGGCCCCGGGCCTGAAGCGGAGTGGTGATCCCCGGTTGATGTTTCCCGTGAAACATCGCCTCGGTCGCGCCGACCGTCGTCAGCGCGGTCGGCTCCTCGGGGCGGGTGGCGGCGTAACCGGCGGCCCCGCCCCCGGCGCCCAGCACCAGCCCCGTGGCGCCCGCGGCGCCCGCCGTACCCAGCAGCCGCCGCCGCGAGACGCCGGTCGGGGCGGCCCCGTCACCGGCGGCCCCGTCGCCGTCGCCCGGGGCGACGGCCGTGGCGGCATGGGCCGATGGGGCCTGCTTCCTGGTCTTGCTCACGTGCTCAGCCGATCTTCGCGTTCTTGTCGATGGTGACCTGGTCGATGTCCGACGTCCGTACCGTCACGTCGATCTTCCAGTCCCCGGCCATCGGAATCTGTACCGCACTCGCCGACCAGTGCCCCTCGGCCAGCCGGTCCGGGACGACCGGCAACGGGCCGATGTCCTTCGACTCCAGGGTGAGGGCCAGCTTCAGTTCGGGGACGTCCATGGGCTTGCCGTCGCTGCCGTCGATCCACACGTGCAGATCGTTGGAGCCGGTGCGGCCGGGCTCGATGTCGATGCGGACGGTGCCCTTGCCGTTCTGGCCACCGGTGTCGAACGGCATCTTCAGGTTGACCGGGCCGCCCGCGGCGGGAGCGCTCGCGGACGGGGTGCCGCCCGCGGCCTCCTCCTCCGTACGACCGGGCTCGGTCGACGTCAGCATGGTGGTCACGGCCAGCAGGACGACGGCGACGGCGGCCTCGGCCAGGACCGAGCGGCGCAGTCCGGAGCGCTGCGGGTCGGCGTCCCGTATCCGCTTCTTCTTCGTCGCGGTCAGGGCGGCCCGCTGACGGGCCAGTTGCGCGGCGCGCTCGGGGTCGGCCGAGACGCTTTCGGACTCGGATTCGGGCTCCTCCTCGGCCACGTCCTCCGAAGCCACCGCCGAGTCCGTCAGCCGGCCCGTCCAGCGCCGGGAGAACCAGGCGACCGCCAGCAGGACGGCGATCAGCGCCACCTTGAGGATGAGCAGTTGCCCATAGCGCGTACCGGTCAGCGCCGACCAGGAGCCGACCTGCCGCCAGGACTGGTAGATCCCGGTCGCCGCCAGGACCACGACACTGCCGAACGCGACCGCGGAGAACCGCCGTACCGCCGCGCTCCCGATGTCCGGCGTCCGGTACAGCGCCACCAGCAGCGAGGCGAGTCCGCCGAGCCAGGCGGCGACGGCCAGCAGGTGGAGGACGTCCACCGGCATGGCGATGTTCGCCTGGATGCCGGTCGAGGCGTGCTCGGACATCGCCCAGGTGGCGGCGATGCCCGTCGCGACGACCCCGCCCCCGACGGCGAGCCCGAAGGTGAGGTCCTTCTTCTCGCGTTCGTCCTCGCGCCGCGCGTACGTACCGAACAGCACGGCGATGAACAGGGCGGCGGCCCCGAGCAGCAGCAGCCGGGAGACGAGGGCGGCGCCGGGCTTGGTGTCCAGGACGGACTGGAGTCCGGCGAGGTCGAAGGCGTCGGCGAACTTCCCGCTGCCGGTGTACGGGTTGCGCAGCAGCAGCATGACCAGGGTCGCCGCGGTCAGGGTGAGCCAGCCGCGGACCACGAGCCGCTGCATCGGCAGGGCGGTCGCGCCGCCCCGCCAGCAGACGAGGACGAACGCGCTGCCGCCGACGAGCAGGACGAATCCGCCGTACGCCGCGTAGCGCGCGATGTCGTAGACGACGCCGACCGGGCCGCCGCCCGCCTCCTGGGAGGGCAGGGCGACGGTGGTGTCGGAGGGGGCGCCGATGGAGAACGTGAACGCGCCGGAGATCGGGTGGCTGTCGGCTGAGATTGCCTGCCAGGCCACCGTGTAGGTGCCGTCCGGCAGCCCGGAGTGGAGCGCTACGCCGTAGCGGACGGTGGAGCCCTCGGACAGGTCCTTCGGCTCGGCCTCGGTGTCGGCGCGCTTGCCGCTCGGGTCGAGGACCCGGATGGAGTCATCGCCCACGGCGATCGCCTCGGAGAAGCTGAGGGTGACCTCCTTGGGCGCGGTGTCCACCACCGCCCCGTCCGCCGGGTCGCTCCCGGTGAGGGCGGCGTGCGCCGACGCCGGGCCCGCGCCGGCCAGCAGCAGCCCGAACACCAGGCTGACGAGGGCGGCGAGGAGCACGGCGGCGGCGAGGGGCCGGCGTATCGGGGACGGTCCCGCGTACGGGGCGGTGGCAGACATCGGATTCAGTCCCTCACTGCTTCTTCGGGTTGTGGGTGGTTTCCTTCACCGGCAGGTCGACCGTGATGGGGTCGGCCTTCTCGAAGTGCAGCTCGACGGAGACCTTCTCGCCCTGCTTGGGCTTCTGCTTGAGCTTCATGAACATGATGTGGTTGCCACCGCGTTCGAGATCGAGCTCGCCGTTCGCGGGCACCTCGAACGAGGAGACCTCGCGCATCTTCTGGTTCTTCGTCTCATGGATCGTGACGTCGTCGGAGAGCGGGCTGGTCACCGAGGTGAGCCGGTCCGCGGTGCCGCCGCTGTTCTGTACGACGAGGAAACCGGCGGCCATGTCGCTGACGGGCTGCGGCATGAAGGCGCCGACGACCTTGAGCTCCGGCTCGCCGCCCGACCCGCTGTCCGACGAGCACCCGGCCAGCGTCAGCCCGGTGGTGAGGGCGAGGACGCCGACGAGAGCCGTGCGGCGGCGGTTCACGGCGTCTCCCCCTTGATCAGCTTGGGGAGGTCCTTGGTGTACTCCTCGGCGGAGGTGTCCTCGCCGTAGAGCACATACCCCTCGTCCGTCTTCGGGGAGAAGGCGATGACCTGGGCGCCGTGCATCGACACGACGGTCCCGTCCTTCTCCTTCTTCGGCGCGTCGATGCCGATGCCGATCTGCCGCGCCCCGGCCTGGATGGTCGGGAAGTCGCCGGTGAGGCCGGTGAAGGTGGGGTCCTGGGCGGAGAGCCACTTGCCGAGCGAGGCGGGGGTGTCGCGCTCGGGGTCGGTCGTGACGAAGACGACCTGGAGCTTGTCCTGGTCGGCCTTGGGCAGCTCCCGCTTGGCGAGGGAGATGTTGCTCATGGTCAGCGGGCAGACGTCGGGGCAGTTGGTGTAGCCGAAGTAGATGAGTGTCGGCTTGCCCTTGGTCGCCTCGCGGAGGTCGTACTCCTTGCCGTTCGTGTCGGTGAGGACGAGGTTCGGCTTGGTGAACGGCTGGTCGAGGACGGTCGCGGCCTTGTCCTTCGGCGCGGCGCTGACGTCGGCGATCGCCGAGGAGCCCGTCTTGTCGTCACCGGAGCCGCAGGCGGAGAGGGCCAGTGCGGCCGCGGCGGCGAACGCCACGGCCGTCACTGCTTTTTTGTTGCGCATGAAAGAGATGTCCTGAACGTGGTGCGGGTGAGGGAACCGGCCGGTCAGGCCGAGCGGCGGCGTCCGGCGAGCACGCCGAACGCGACACCGGCGACACCGATGACGATGCCGATGATGCCCAGGGTGCGGGCGGTGGTGTCGCTGGAGGAGGAGGACGCGGCGGCGTGGTTCTCCTTGGCCGACGCGGCGGTGTCGGCGGCCTTGTGGTCGTCGCCCTCCTTGGCGTCGTCGGCCGCGCCGCCACCGTGGTGGTCGTCGGCGGCGGCGGACAGCTTCAGGACCGGGGCGGGGCTGTCGGGCTCCTCGCCGCCCTCGGTGGGCTCCTCGATCCAGCGGACGACTTCCTTGTTGTCGTACGTCTGGATCGCCTTGAAGACGAGCTGGTCGGCGTCCTCGGGGAGCGCGCCTACGGAGACCGGGAACTGCTGGAAGTAGCCGGGGGCGATCTCGCTGTCGTCCGCGGTCCAGGTCACCTTGGAGACGGCCTCGGTGATCTTCTTGCCGTGCACTTCGAGGGGCTTGTCGAGCTTGCTCTTGTCGATCTTGATGTCCCAGCCCGGGACGGCCTGCGGGGTGACGGAGGAGAGCGGGTGGTCGGCCGGGAAGTTCACTTCGAGCTTCACCGTCGAGGCCTGGTCGCGCTCGTTGGGGACCTTGAAGTTGAGCGTGGCGTATCCGCCCTTGGCGGCCTCGCCCACCGGCTGGACGCTGACATGCGCGGCGGCCGGGCCGGCGATCAGCAGGACGGTGGACGCGGCGACGCCGCCGGCGAGGACGATACGGGAAAGCTTCATGGCAGGAATCTCCACAGGGAAACGGAACACGGTGGTCCGGCGCGCGGATGCGCGGCGGCATCACGACACCTCGGGGTGCGGTTCCATGCGGACGGTCGTGCGCACAGGGACGTGCGCGAGCGGCCCGCGGGGCCCGGTGGAGGCGTCGCGTCAGGCTGCGAGGGCGTACGGGGCCGGCGGCCCGCGCCTGATCACCAGGTGCTGCAGAGGATCCCCGGCGGTCGGCAGGGGGACGTCGTCGCCATGGCGCGGAGCGCGCGGTCCGGCCACGAGCTGCTCCCGCTCGCCGGCCCGCAGCGCGCGGACGAGGGCGAGCGCGGCGCGCAGGGAACGGAGCCGGGCCCCGGCCGCCAGCGCCTGGGCGCTGTGGGCGGAGAGCCGGGCCAGCGCGAAGAGGGCGATCTCGCCGCGGCGCAGCAGCCAGCCGGTGGCGAGCGCGACGAGGACGTGCGCCAGGAACATCGGCAGGCTCGGCAGCATCGCGGTGACCGCGGCGCAGACCTGCGCGATGCCCGAGGCCCCGTCCCCTCCCGCCGACGCGGCGGCCTGGGCCGCTCCGGACGCCCCGCCGGCCCCGGGATGGCCGTGGCCCCCCGGGAGCGTCGACGGGTCGATGCCCGCGGAGGAGACGATGCGGTGGGCCTCGGCCGCGTTCAGCCGGGCCGGTCCCTCGCCGCACACGAGCCCGGAGGCGAACCGGATGAGCGGGTTGTCGCCGCCCGCGGTCCCGGAGGCGACGCTCGGGGAGCTGCCATGGCTGCCGTACGCGAAGAGCACGTGCAGCAGGATCTGCCCGCCGGCCAGCGCACCCACGATGCCCGGAAGGGAACGTTCCCGTCCGGCGAGGAGGGCGGCGACGGCGAGGACGCCGAGGAATCCGGCGAGCAGGGTCCACGCGGGGACCGCCGTACCGGCGGCGAGCATGTGTCCGGCCGCGGACAGCACGACGCAGACCGCGGTGAACACCGCGGCCCTCATGAGCCGCAGACCGGCTCCGGCGCGTGCGAGAGGCGTGGACATGGCCGGGACATCATCGCACTGCACCCCCGTGCCCCGTACGGCAGGTCCGGAAGATCAGCCTCCGTCCCCAACCGTGCTTGTTGCGCCTGTTCGCGGGGGATGTACGAACCGGTGGGCGCACTTCGGGTACCGCGAATGCGCCCCCGGTGACCTGCGAACGGGCCGGCCCATACACCGGGCGGCCGAATATCCACATCCGCCGAACGAGGGCTCTCCCACCCGATCCGTGCTTACGAAGTGCCGAGGGCGGCAATACGTATCGATACGTCGAGCCGCAGCCAGGAGGCTGGAAGATGAGCATCTGGTGGTCTCTCCATTTGCGGCGCGAAGCTGCGAGCGTTCCGCTCGCCCGTCGTTTTCTGCTCGGCACCATGGAAACCGCAGGAGTGGATCCGGACATCTCCTTCGACCTGTCGGTCGCGCTCAGCGAAGCCTGTGCTAACGCCGTCGAGCACGGCGGCGACCGGACGGTGCTCGGGGAGCCCGGGGATTCCGGGACCGGTCGCCCTTCCGCGGACTCCGGGCAGTACCGGGTCACGGCCTATCTGGACGGCGAGAAATGCCGTATCGAGGTCAGTGACTCGGGGCCGGGATTTCCGGCCCGCCGCGCGCTTCGCCCAGCCGCGCATCCCCCTCAGGCCGATACCGGTGCCGAGAGCGGCCGGGGCCTCGATCTGATCCAGCAGCTCTCCGACCACGTCCAGTTCGGCAACCGGCCGGGCCGCGGCGCGGTGGTGAGCTTCGACAAGGTCCTGAAATGGCGCGAGGGCGCGCTGCTCACGGTGTAGTGAGCGGCGCGCCCCGGCGCGTTTCTTACAGGAGGGGTCAGCCCTTCAGCTGCGCCATCCAGGCCTCGACCTCGTCCGCCCGGCGCGGCAGCGAGTCGGAGAGGTTCCGGTTGCCGTCCTCGGTGACGAGGATGTCGTCCTCGATCCGGACGCCGATGCCCCGGTACTCCTCGGGTACGGTCAGGTCGTCGGCCTGGAAGTACAGACCGGGCTCGACCGTCAGGCAGACGCCCGGCTCCAGCGTGCCGTTGACGTACGTCTCGGTGCGCGCGGCGGCGCAGTCGTGGACGTCCATGCCGAGCATGTGGCCGGTGCCGTGCAGGGTCCAGCGGCGCTGGAGGCCCAGCTCCAGGACCTTGTCCACGGACAGGTCGCCGAGCAGACCCCACTCGACGAGCTTCTCGGCGAGCACGCGCTGCGCGGCGTCGTGGAAGTCGCGGTAGTCGGCGCCGGGCTTCACGGCGGCGATGCCCGCCTCCTGGGCCTCGTACACCGCGTCGTAGATCTTGCGCTGGAGCGGCGAGAACGTGCCGTTGATCGGCAGGGTGCGCGTCACGTCGGCGGTGTAGAGGTCGTTGGTCTCGACGCCGGCGTCCAGGAGCAGCAGCTCGCCCGCGCGGACCGCGCCGTCGTTGCGGACCCAGTGCAGGGTGGTGGCGTGCGGTCCGGCGGCGCAGATCGAGCCGTAGCCGATGTCGTTGCCCTCGATGCGGGCGCGGAGGAAGAACGTGCCCTCGATGAAGCGCTCGCTGGTCGCCTCGGCCTTGTCGAGGCTCTTCACGACGTCCTCGAAGCCGCGCGCGGTGGCGTCGCACGCCTTCTGCAGCTCGGCGATCTCGAAGGCGTCCTTCACCAGGCGGGCCTCGGAGAGGTGGACGCGCAGCTCCTCGTCGCGCTCCGCGGTGACCTTGTCGGTGAGGGCGGCCTCGATGGCGGCGTCGTGGCCGCGGACGTTGCGGACGGGGCCGGTGGCCTCGGCCAGCGCGGCGGGCAGCTCGCGGACGTCCTTCGCGGGGATGCCCAGCAGCTGCTCGGCCTCGGTGAGGGAGTTGCGGCGGCCGACCCACAGCTCGCCCTGGCCGTCGAGCCAGAACTCGCCGTTCTCGCGGTTGGAGCGCGGCAGCAGGTAGAGGGTGGCCTCGTGGCCGGTGTCGCCCGTCGGCTCCAGGACGAGGACGCCGTCCTGGGTCTGGTCACCGGTGAGGTACGCGTACTCGGTGGAGGCGCGGAAGGCGTACTCGGTGTCGTTGGAGCGGGTCTTCAGATTGCCCGCGGGGATGACCAGGCGCTCGCCGGGGAAGCGGGCCGAGAGCGCGGCGCGGCGGTTCGCGGTGTGCTCGGCCTGCGGGATCGGCTGGAGGTCGTGGAGCTCGGTGTCGGCCCAGCCCGACTTCATGTTCTCGGCGAGCTCGTCGGAGACGGCCGGGTAGAGGCCGTTCTTCCGCTGCTTGATCGCCTCCGCTGCTTCGTTCTCTTCGGTCTCCTGCTCCGGGGTCTCCGGGATGAGCTCCTCAGACACGATTTGTCTCTCCTTGATACGACACTGGACCATCACCCATCGTACGGGCGTACGGAAGGGGGCCCAGGGCCGAAGGACCTGTTACCGGAGAGAGCGTCGGGGAGACCTTCGCGGGGGCGCCCCGGGCGTCAGTCGAAGTGGGCGGCGAGGATCACGACGTCCTCGGTGGAGTCGCTCCGGTCGAGGCCGTCCGGGAGCATCGTGCGCAGGACGCGGTCGGCCACGGCCGCCGGATCGTGCCGGTCCGCCTTCGGTACGGAAGCGGCGGCGGAGTGCAGCCTGGCGAAGGCGCGGTCCATCGCGTCCCCGGTGCGGCGCAGCAGCCCGTCCGTGTAGAGCAGCACCGTTTCGCCGGGGGCGGGGCTGAACTCCACGCTCGGCGCCTCCCAGCAGGCGAGCATCCCGAGCGGGGCGGAGAGCGACGTCTCGACGTACTCGCAGCGCCGGTCGCCGAGGATCAGGGGAGGGGTGTGCCCGGCCCCGGCCAGCACGACCTTGCGGGCGGCGGGCTCGCAGTAGGCGAACAGGGCGGTCGCGGTCCGCGCGGGTTCGGTGAGCCGCAGCAGCAGTTCCAGGTCGGAGAGTACGGCGACGGGGTCCTCGCCCTCCATCACCGCGTACGCCCGCAGGCTGGCACGGAGCCGGCCCATCGCGGCCATCGCGCTCGGCCCGGACCCGCCGACGGAGCCGACGGCCAGGCCGAGGGTGCGGTCGGGCAGCGGCAGCGCGTCGTACCAGTCGCCGCCGCCGCGGGGGCCCGTGCGCTGCCGGGCGGCGAGCTGGACGCCGGGGATCCGGGGGAGCCGTCTTGGCAGCAGTTCCTCGGCGACGGCGGCGACGTCCGCCCGGGCGCGCTCCAGCTCGATCAGGCGGGCCAGGTGCTCGGTGGCGTAGCGCGCGTAGAGGCCGGCGAGATGGCGCTGCTTCTGGGCGGGCTCGGCCGGTTCGTCGTAGAGCCAGAGCGCCGCGCCGAGGCGGCCGGCCGCCTCGGAGGCCAGGGGGAGGGCGTAGCTCGCGGCGTAGGCGAGCCGGGTGGCGACCTCGCGGTGCCGGGGGTCGAGGTCCTGCATGCCGAGCAGGTCGGGGGCCGCGATGCCGTCGGCCGTGTCCGGCAGTCCGTCGAGGACGCGGCCGAGGTCCGTGGCCGCGCGCGGCACGGTCTCGATGTGCCCGAGCTCGGCGTGGCTGAGCCCGAGACCGCGGGTGGCACGGGGACCTTCGCCGTTCGCCGGTTCCAGAACGAGAAGTCCGCGGCGGGCTCCGACCAGGGCGGCTCCGGCCTGCAACAGCTCGTCGAGGGCGGTGTCGAGGGTGCTCGTCCCGGCCAGCCGCTCGGTGAGTTCGTGCAGGGTGGTGAGGTCCGACACCCAGCCCGCCAGCCGGTCCTGGATGAAGGCTCCGGGCGGTCCCGGGACCTCTGTCAGGGGTGCGGGAGTGCGCGTTGAAACCGGAACCTCTGGATCGATTCCAGCCACTTTCGGCAGGTGTGGGGCGCTCATGGCAGCCAGCTTTCCGACCGGTGCGATTCGTCGAATAGCATCGCAAACCCCCATGTGATTCTGCGCCACTATCAGTGCATCCACATGTACACGCACAAGTAACCCGATGTCCAGCATTGTCCCTTCGGGGACCGGGCGATTCGCGCTCTCCCAGTGTCGGTTAACTTGGCCAAAAAATGCACCCTATGGACGCTATTTACGATCGACTGGGGCCGTTCGACAGGGGTACCTCCGGCGTCAGGTCGCCGGAGGAGCGTCATCCCGGGCATGCTGGGTACGTAAACGGTGATGCGCGGGCGCAGTTGTGATCGCCCAGGAACCCGGCAGCGGGTTCGGGCGTCCTAACCCGTGAACGTGACGCCCCCGCCCCGGACGGCGGGGTTCGCACCAGGGACGGCAGGCGAGGAGCAGGCCGCCCGCGACCGCCGGCCCGGCTCGACCCGCTCGGTTCGACCCGCACGACTCCGCCGGAGCAGCACGACTCCGCTCGGTGGGTGAGACCTTGTCCGGTTCGACTCCGCTCGACTCTGCTCAGTTCGGCTCGGCTCTGTTCCACCTCGGATCGGTTCTTTTTCGGATCGATTCCACTCGGCTCGGCTCACGCTCGGTATCGACAGCACGCCCCGTACCGCGGAACTGACGAGCACGTACGCACAGCGAAGAGATACGCACGTGGTGTCACGCAAACGCGTGGTGTCACGTGGACTCGGCGTTCAACGGAAAGGAACGAGCGCTCATGCGCGAGATCCTCGGAAGGCGACGCAGGCTCCGGCTCCGGCGCAAGGAGGCGACCGCCCGGCTCGACGCGGCCCTGACCTGCGCCACCGTATGGCAGTGGCCCGTGCTCCCCGGAGTGGGGACGGCGCAGCCCGCCGACCCGTACGGCGAGAGCGCCGGCCTCGGCTGCGCCTGCCCCGAACCGGACTGCGCCGTACCGGGCGCACACCCCTTCGACCCCGGCCTGCTGGCGGCCACCACGGACGAGCGCATGGTGCGCTGGTGGTGGACCAACCGCCCCGCCGCCCCCGTGCTGCTGGCGACCGGCGGCCGCGCTCCCTGCGCGGTGAGCCTGCCCGCCGTGGCCGGCGCCCGGGCGCTGAGCGCCCTCGACGCGCTGGGCATGCGGCTCGGCCCCGTCGTGGCGACGCCGACCAGGTGGTCGCTGCTGGTCGCCCCGTACACCCTGGAGCGGCTCGGCGAACTGCTGTACGCGAAGGACTGGGTGCCCAGCTCGCTCCGGTTCCACGGCGAGGGCGGCTATCTCGTCCTGCCGCCGTCCCGCACGGGCGCGGGCCAGGTCCGCTGGGAGCAGTCCCCGGCGTCAACCGGAACGTCCGGTTCCTTGGTGTCGCGCGGGCGGGCGGAGGGCGGCACTCCGGTGGCCGCGTCTCCCTGGCTGCCGGATGTCGAAGCGGTCCTCGACGCCTTGGTCGAGGCGAGCACCGGCGCGCCGGGCGGGGGCAGCCGGCTCGCCTACTGACGTCCTGAGGCTTCGGGATCGCCCGGCGGTGGCTCTTCGTCAGGGGGGCAGCCCGGCGACCGGCTCACTCGAACGGGTGTGAGCCGGTCAGGATCCGAGGTATTCGGGTGCCGGGCGCCCCGGCGGCACCTATTCCGTCGATATCGTCGGCCCGTCGTCAGGAATTCCGCGCAGTCGCCAGGTGGGGCCACCATGAATCTCCGCATGATCGGTCTCACGGCAGCCATGGTGTGCGGAAGTCTCGTTCCGCTGGTTGCTTCCGCGGATCCCGTCGTTGCTCCGGATGCCGTATCGGTTGATCCGGTCGCCGGGAAATCGTCTGGCGGATCGACAGAAAGTCGTAGGCCAAAGGTTTCTGATCAGCTATCCGGAGATGATCCCGCCGCCCCTTCTTCGGCATTGCCGAAATCGCCATCGGGAATGAGCACGGAAGCCGGTTCCCTGTCCGAGTTTGATCGCTCGGGTGCGGCGGCGTGGGAACGGTCGGGTGCGGCGGCCCGGTGCGGGCCCGAGGTGGTCGCACCGGAGGGCGTCGAGGCGCAGACCTGTGTCATGACCCGGGAAGACACGGTGTGGGCGCGCGTCTACTACCGGAATGCGACCGGTGAGGAACTCCGTTCCCTACTCACCCTGATGGGGCCGGGCGGGCGGACCGTGGAGCTGCACTGCGCACCGGCCGCGCACGACGAGCCGGACACCTGCGAGACGCCGCGCGTCCCCTCCTCGGGCCTGCCCGGATCCGCCACGGCGGTCGCGGAGTTCGTGGGCGCGGGGCCGGTGGCGGAGGCGCCGCTGCTGCTGCGCGCCGGATCGGAACGGGCGCCGGACGCCAGGGGCTGAGGAACGGGCAGGGCCGCCCGGGGCTGAGGGCCGCACCCGGGGGTGTCACAGGGCGGGCCGCAGCCGGAAACGAGGACGCCCGGTCGCTGGCGACGGGGGATGCACCAGCGACCGGGCTTCTAGAACCGTAACAAGAGATCTGCTGTTCGCAAATTCGATCTCGCCTGTAGGGACGCGTATTTACTTACGAGTACGGCGAGTTGTGACGTGGGTCACCGTCTGCGGCGTCCCGGTGTCACTGTCAGCTGAGGGTCACCTGACGGTTGGTGAGACCACCCCGGGCGCGCCGTTCCTCGGCGGTGAGCGGGGCGTCGGACGCGAGCGCCGTGGCCAGTCGCTCGGCGAACTCGACGGCGGGCTTCTCGCACGCCTCGGCCCCCATCGAGCTCGGCAGGTCCCAGACGGGGACCACGAGACCGTGCGCCCGGAACGACCCGACCAGCCGGGTGTCGTCGCCGAGCGAGGAGGTGCCCGCGGCGTGCAGCCGGGCGAGCGCGTCGAGGAGCTGCTCCTCGGGGTGCGGCATCACCCAGCGCAGGTGGTTCTTCTCCGGGGTCTCGCACCAGTACGCGGCGTCGACGCCGGACAGCAGCGTCGTCGGGATCGCGGCGGCGTTCGCACGCTCCAGCGACGCGGACACCTCGGCGGAGGCGTTCTCCGCGTCCGGCACCCAGAACTCGAACCCGGAGTGCACCTCCGGCTCGAAGGCGGCGTCCGGGGCGAGGAGGTCCTGGAGGCGCGGGCCGTCGGCCGGTACGCGGCGGGCGGCGACCGGGGTACCGGGCTCGGCCTCCAGGGCGCGCTGGAGGGTGTCCGCGAGGTCGCGGCTGAGGTCGCCGGAGGAGGTGTCGTTCTGCAGGGCGAGCAGGACGGAACCGTCGTCGCGGCGCAGCGCCGGCCAGGCCATCGGCAGGACGGTCGCGAGCTTCACTGACGGAACCCCTTCGGGCAGACCGTCCTTGAGGGTCAGCTCGACCGTGGCGGCGGGCACCAGTTCGCGCAGCGCGACCCAGTCGCACTCGCCCGCCAGTCCCTCGAAGGGGCGATGCACGAGCTCGGTCACGGCCTGGGCGGCGGCGCGACCGTGACACGCCTTGTAACGGCGGCCCGATCCGCACGGGCAGGGCTCACGGGCCCCGACGACCGGGATCTCACCGTCCTTGAGCTGCTGCTTCCCGGCCTTGGACTGAGGGCGCTTCTTGGCCATGGTGGGCATTCTCCCGATTGCGACAGTGCGGACTCGGCGCGAGCCTAGCCGCCCCGGGGGCCGCGCCCCGCCCACGTACGCGATCGGGCCTCGCCGTCCGCCCCGCCGACAGAGGCTCGCGGGCCCGTCCGCGCCAAGCCCCTTCGCTCCGGCTCTCAGCCCACGTCGTCGAGAACGTCGGAGAAGTCCAGACCCTCGAACCCGGTGAGCCCGCCGACGCCGTTCGCGGCGACACGGTTCGTACCGCGGCCGTTCCTGCTGGAGCCGTTCGTCGCGGAGCCGCTCGCGTCGGAGCCGCTGCCTCCGATGCCGGGCGGCTTCTTGGACGAGACCAGGGCCCAGACGGTGACCTCGCCGGGTGCGTCGTCCCGTACGCCCCACTCCTGGGCCAGGGCGCTGATGATGTTGAGGCCCCGGCCGCCGCGTGCCGTCACCGAAGGGGTGGCCGGAACCGGGCGGGTCGGGCCGCCGCCGTCCGTGACCTCCACGGTGAGTCCGCCGCCGGTGTCCACCCGCCAGGCGGCACGGATGTCCCCGTCGCCGACGTCGGTGTGCCGTCCGAGCGGCCTGCCGTGCCGGCAGGCGTTGCTGAGAAGTTCGGAAAGGATCAGAACAGCGTCGTCGACGACCGCGTCCGACACCCCGTTGCCGCGCAACTGCTCACGCATACGGTGTCGTGCCTGCCCCACGCCGGCAGGGCCATGAGGAATGGCCATGCTCGACGACGCGGGCACCTCTTGTGCCACCACCAACGCCACCCCCGAGACCTCCTTTGCCCCCACGCCACGGGTTGGATGCCCCACCGGGCTGGACCGGAAACCGGCCAATGGGCTGCGGGTGACGCACTCGTGACGATCGAACGCGCAGCGAATGCGCCGGAGCACACCCTGTAACGGTCGAGGTCGGGGGGTGCGGCGCGCCCCTTTCCGTACCGATTCCCGACTCAATGCACCGTAGATGGTGCTAAACGCGACCCAGTTGGGACAGAACCTGCTTCGGGCGGTTGGTGATGATCGCCTCGACACCGAGTTCGGCGCACAGCTCGACGTCGGCCGGTTCGTTCACGGTCCACACGTGCACCCGGTGCCCCGCGCGGTGCAGTCGCTCGATGTACCCGGGGTGGCTGCGCACGATACGCATGCCGGGCCCCGCGATCCGGGCCCCGGCGGGCAGCCTCCCGTCGCGCATGCGAGGGGAGACGAACTGCATCAGGTAGACCGTGGGCAGGGTGGGGGCGGCCGCCTGGACACGGTGGAGGGAGCGGGCGGAGAAGCTCATGACGCGGATGGGCGAGGGCCCCTCGGCGGGCGGATCGGCCAGCCCGAAGCGCTTCAGCAGCTGAAGGAGCCGTTCCTCGACCTGCCCGGCCCAGCGGGTGGGGTGCTTCGTCTCGATGGCCAGCTGCAGATCCCGCCCGGTGGCCCGCACCTCGGTGAAGAGCTCCAGGAGCCGTTCCAGGGTGAGTACGGAGGTGAGCTCGCCCGGCACCGGATCCCAGTCGGGCGACTCCTCGTGATCCTTCCAGGAGCCGAAGTCGAGGGCGGCGAGGTCGGCGAGCTCCAGGGCGGACACGGCGCCGCGCCCGTTGGACGTACGGTTCACCCGCCGGTCGTGGACACAGACGAGGTGGCCGTCGGCGGTGAGCCGGACATCGCATTCCAGGGCGTCGGCACCGTCCTCGATCGCCTTGCGGTAGGCGGCGAGGGTGTGCTCGGGGGCGTCGTCGGAGGCCCCGCGGTGGGCGATGACCTGGATGGAGGTGTGCGCGCTGCGCTGCCGTGCGTGGGTCACCCGGGCCATGGTGTCACCGCCGCGGGGGTGGCTGAGCACATGTCACCCTGGAGGTCTGTTTTGTCGGATGTAAAGATTGGTGTGCGGATGCACAGGTCCTGCTTACAGTGGCCCGACGTGTTGTGGGAAAAGCTGACCGCAGACACGTGCACAGCGGATTTCTTGCCGAATGCCGACTGGATGCCGAGTGGAACCGAGGAGTAAAGAGCTGTGAGCACCGAGAACGAGGGCAACGAGGACCGCGCGGTACCGGCCGTGCCGGCCGTTCCGTCCGCACCTCCCGTGCCGGCCGACACTCCTGAACCGGCCGCCGACGAAACCACGTCCCTGCCGCGGACGCCCGCGGCCCAGGACGCGCCCGCGCACGACTCCGCGCAGGGCGTGCCTGCGCACGACTCCGCACAGGACACGGCGCGTCTGCCGGTGCATGACACGGGTGCGGCTCCGGGCGGCTCGGCCGCTCCGGGCGCTGACGGCGTACCCGGCGCGTCCGGCGCGTCCGGCGCGGGGGCCCCGGCCGGCGCTCCGGCGCACGCGGAGGCGCCGCGCCACAACCCGACGCACCAGGGCGCTCCGGCGCCTCAGGGTTCCCCGGGCGCGCCCGCGTACGACCAGGGCACCGCCCACCCGACCCCGAACCACCCGCCTCAGCCGCCGCAGCACTCCCCGTACGGAACGAACCCCGCATACGGAGCGGAGCCCGACCTCCCTGCGGGCGCCGCTTCCTGGCCGCCGCCCCCGCCCGCCGTCCCGTCGTACTCCGGCGGAGACGCCGGTCACGCGTCCGGCCACGCCGCCGGTCACGCATCCGGCGGTATCGGCAACGGCGGCGGCAACGGCCCGGTCTGGGGCGCTCCGGTCCCGCCCGGCACGGATCCCGCGGGCGGCGGCAGGAGCGGCAAGAGCAAGGCGGGCGGTCTGGTGGCCGCCGTGGCCGTCGCGGCGCTCGTCGCGGGCGGCATCGGCGGAGCCCTCGGTTTCTGGGCGGCCGACCGCAACGACAACGGCTCGTCCGGCAGCTCGACCACGGTGTCGGCGTCGGACACCCCGAAGGACCTGAAGCGCCCGGCGGGCACGGTGGCCGGGGTCGCGGCGAAGGCGCTCCCCAGCGTGGTCACGATCGACGCGCAGGGCGGCGAGGGCGAGGGCGGCACGGGCACCGGCTTCGTGTACGACAAGGAGGGCCACCTCCTCACCAACAACCACGTGGTGGCCTCCGCCGCGGAGTCCGGCGAACTGTCGGCGACCTTCTCCGACGGCAAGAAGTACGCCGCCGAGGTGGTCGGCCGGGCGCAGGGCTACGACGTGGCCGTGCTGAAGCTGAAGAACCCGCCTGCGGGTCTGACGCCCCTCCCCCTCGGCAACTCGGAGGGCGTCGCGGTGGGCGACTCGACGATCGCGATCGGCGCGCCCTTCGGCCTGTCGAACACGGTCACCACGGGCATCATCAGCGCGAAGAACCGCCCGGTGGCGTCCGGGGACGGCCAGAGCAACAAGAACTCGTACATGAGCGCCCTGCAGACCGACGCATCGATCAACCCGGGCAACTCCGGCGGCCCGCTGCTGGACGCGACGGGCGCGGTCATCGGCATCAACTCGGCGATCCAGTCGACCGGCGGCGGCCTCGGCCAGTCCCAGGCGGGCTCGATCGGCCTCGGCTTCGCGATCCCGATCAACCAGGCCAAGAACGTCGCCGAGCAGCTGATCAAGACCGGCAAGCCGGTCTACCCGGTGATCGGCGCGACGGTGACCATGGAGGAGAAGACGGGCGGCGCGGCGATCTCCGCCGAGGGCGCGGGCGGCACCCCCGCCGTGACCCCGAACGGCCCGGCGGCCAAGGCCGGCCTGAAGGCGGGCGACGTGATCACGAAGTTCAACGACACCGTGATCGACAGCGGCCCGACCCTGATCGGCGAGATCTGGACCCGCAAGCCGGGCGAGAAGGTGACCCTGACGTACGAGCGCGACGGCAAGGAGGCCACGGCCGAAGTCACCCTGGGCCAGCGCGAGGGCGACAGCTGACCGGCTAGGCTGTCCCACGCGTCGAACCGGCCCCTCGCGGGCCTGACGGCCCATCGGCTTGCACAGCGACCGGGCGGCCGACGCGGGGTGGGTTGCCCGAGCGGCCTAAGGGAACGGTCTTGAAAACCGTCGTGGCAGCGATGCCACCGTGGGTTCAAATCCCACACCCACCGCAGGCGAGAGGCCCCTGACCAGTACATATGGTCGGGGGCCTCTGCCATGCCCGCTCCCTGCCGGGCACCGCTGTTCCCCCTGGTTTCCCGCTCTGTCGGGCACGGAAGGGGCACGCGGGGGGCACGGCTGGGGCATGGCTTTGGAGCTGCCGGGGTCGGATCGTCAGCGGTTGATCGGGATCTCGTAGACGATCTCGCAGTGCGCTGCGGGCACCACGATGTCCGCTGTCTCCACGGGCGGCCGTCGTCGCTGTAGTACGTCCGCCGGATGTGCGTCACGAGTGCGGCTTTCTGGATGCCGAGTAGCGATGCTTCTTCGGCGGTCGCGTGCCTGGGTTCGGGTTGCTCCACTGCGTGGCTGATGGTGACTCCGATCTCGGCCATGCGGTTCACGACCCCGGCCCCCGCGTGGGGCCCTCCCTCGGGGAGAACGACGAGGGTTCCGCCAGTGACGGCGTACGGCTCCCAACTCGTCGACAGCTGAACCGGCTTCCCGTCGGCAAGGAACTCGTACGTCGTCCGCACGCACGGCTCGCCTTCAGCGATCCCGAGCCGCGTCGCGATCTCCGCCGGGGCCGGCACCTTCGCGTCGGTCCGGCTCTCCCAGTCGCTCTGTAGGCGAAGGGCCTTCATGTCCTGGCGGAAGGGAGATCCACTGGGCTGCTCGCGTGCCGACGACCGGACGACTCTCACGCGCTCCCGGGGCTCGGCGACGTAGGTGCCCGATCCGGCCCGGCCTTCCAACACGCCTTGGGAGATCAGCAACTCCTGTGCCCTGCGCACCACGTTCTCACCCACGCCGCACTCCTGACCGATCTGGGCGCGAGATGGGAGGCGGTCGCCCGGTTCCCAGACGTGCTCCGCGATGCGATGCCGGAGTTCGTCGGCGATGCGGAGGTACGGCGGTTGCTCAGACATATGGAAAATCTAGTCCACTAGCTCTAATCTAGTTAACTAGCTTCACTGAAAGTGATCGCCGGCAACGGAGGGTGCGCTGTGTCCGCTTCGGAAGTGACCGCGGCGGCTATCGCCGCCCGCTTGTCTGCCGCCGGCCTCCGCCCGCGCGTGGAGGAGGACACCCGGTTCACGACGGTCGAGGCAGAGGTGCCGGACACGCTCTCTCCCGATTCATGGCAGGAGGTCCTGGACGCGGTGGCCGATGCCGATCGATTCGGGTTCGTGGCCACCAGCTTGAACGGCCGCACCTTATGGGCGGTCGTACGTAAAACGGTCCCCACGACAGGCGACGTCGGGGGACCGAGCTATCAGCGATAGGAGCTGAACAGCATGCTCAACCGTATCCGCCGAGCCATCTCGCGCACCAGAGCGCGGTGCTTCCCTAACGGTCGGCACCGCCGCCCCTTAACGCCCTCCCGGCCGCTGGCCCCTCTCACCTGCCCCCCGCCCGCTGACGCATCGACCGTCGCCCTGAGGCGGACTCCCGTCGGCCCGCTCCACCGATACCCGCTGAGGGGAGAGGACGTCGCGCTTGTCCGTCCGTACCTGCTGGCCTGGGAAGAGCAGCGTGCACGGACGCGCTCAGTGTTCGTCGCCCCGCACCTGCCGGCCGATGCCTGGTCGGCCCTCGCGGGGGCACGCTGATGCCTCATCGCCGAGAACCGCACCCGACGGGCACGGCTTCCGTCCCCTACCGCTCTATCGCCTGCTGGATCGGGACGCACCACTCCTGCATCGAGCCTTCCGCGCCTGCGACGACGAACGACGTACCGGTGATCTACGAGGAGTGCATCTGCCCGTGCCACTCGACACCCGACCCGTCCGTGCCCGTGAAGGTGACGGCATGAGGGCCCAAGCCCCCGGCGGTGCACTGGTTTACCCCGTCGAAGTCACTGCGGCCACCGTGCAACGGGGCGACATCATCCAACTCGGCGGTCAGGCCTGCCGAGTGAGCGACCTCTTCCAGCTCCCCCAGGGGGCCAAGCAACTGGTCTTCGAGTCGGGCGAACTGCTGGCCATACACGCCCGCACCCGGCTCACCGCCCTGCGACTGCTGAGAAGGCGGTGACCCGCTCCGTGCACCGACGCCATCACGACATCGCCGACGACCTACGCCACCAGATCACAACGGGCAGCATCAAGCCTGGCGAACGCCTCCCGTCCGAAGCCGGCCTGGCCGCCCGGTACAGGGTCAGTACGGTGACCCTTCGGCGCGCTCTCGCCGTGCTCCAGGGCGAAGGACTCGTCGAGAAGATCCACGGCAAGGGGAACTACGTCCGTCACCCGCGCCGCAAGATCATGTACGTCGGCGGCTGGGGCACGCTGGACCCCTGGACCGCGGCTGAGCCAACGCTGCGCATCACGGTTCGCAGCACCACGGTTCCGGCCTCCGTGCACCTCACGACGCTGCTGAAGGTGCCAACGGGCAGCCCCCTCGCGGAGTACACCTGCCTCAGCCTCGAACACGGGTCACCGCACGGCTTGGCCCGCATCTATATCCCGCGCGACCTGGCTCCGGCCGGAGTCCTGGACGACGACTCCGTGTGCCGGGAGGCAGCCACGAGATTCGCCGTCCTCGGCCCGTCGCCGGCCACCATCCGAGAGACGGTCTCCGCCCGCTCTCCCACCCCAGACGAAGCGTCGGCCCTCCGCATCGGAAACAACATGGCCGTTCTCGCGATCACCCGCATCGCCACCGACGCCAACGGCCGCGTCGTAGAAGCCGCGCTCCTGGCTTTCCCGGGAGACCGAGTCGACGCCGTCTTCACCGCCCACCACGTGCTCAACGAGAGGCCAACCCAAGGATGACAACACCGAACGAACTTCGGCTCCTCCCGTGGTCGGGCCCGGGGGACAAGCCCTGCTACCTGAGCACCGACGACCCGGACGGCTACATGTCCCGGCTCGCCGACAACATCGAAGCGGTCCAACTCGGCACGGCAAAAGCACTGTTGGACGAGGCCTCTGAAACTGTCGACAACCAGGACACGTCCCTCGACGAGATGCGGTGCCTGGTCACAGAGCTGACTGGGGCTCTGAGGGACGTCTGCCGGGTCGCGACGAGTCGCGGTCGCCTCCGGGCAACGAGTTATCCGAGTGAGTCCACCTACTGACCTACGGTCCCGCCGACCAACACGGCAAGGAAGCCCATGGCTCTGACCAGATTAGATGCCATGGGCTTCTGGCTGTGCCAAGTGACTTCCGTTGACCTTGGACAACTTGAGGACTGCTTCGTCCCGAAGCAACTTGAGGTGGGCTCTCTTCTGGGGCCGCTCTGCTGTTCACCTGCGCCGACGGTTCGCTGGCGTCCATGCTTGTCCGCTGCCGGCCGTGGTCGTTGTCACGCAACTAGACACTCATCCTGTGCTTCTGGGCGCTTCATCAAACGGAGAGTGAGCGGACCGCGACGGGCGAGCGATGACGTTTGTTGCCCGGATCCTGCGGAAACCCTCACGTCGCAGGTGTCGTGCGTCACACTGGGCTCCTGGTGACACCGAGGGGGGAATCATGAGCAGCGCGCACATCAACACGCCATCCAGGCGCGCATGTACTCGAACGCCTTACACAAGGTCGTCTGGGTTGTTGTGGTCGTGGCGTCGGCCGGCCTTCTCGCCCCGCCCCTGTTCTTCATCGCAGCCAAGAAGCGTGTCGTCAGCATGGCAGTGCTAGCGGTATACGCGGTGGCTATCGACGGTTCTGCTGTCCTCGGATCCGTTCTCGGCAACTCAGGGAACCGGGTGGGAGGCGTCCTCGCCATCACGATGATCATCGCTGCCGTGCACGCCGCGATCCGTGATGCGGACTGGAAGCCGGGCCGATAGCAGGTGACGCAGCAGTGAGCGTTTACAGCCGACGAGATCTGAGATATTCTCCTGACGAACCAAAAGATTCCGGCAACGGAATTTCTTGGTCAGCGTCGATTGGTGTAATGGTGTGCAGTTTTTCGTTCTCGAATCTGCGCGATAACACGCTCGCATCTGCGAGAGATCCTCGGTTCGATTCCGAGGTCGGCAGAGTTTATCGTATTGGTAGATTCTGCCGACTTCGGCAATTGGATGCAGGAGGGGACTTGGAGCGCCAAAAACGTCATCGCGCCCACTGGCGAAACCTGGAAGCCCTCGAAACGTCCTTCGAGGTGACCAGCAGGTCGTGTAAAGCGGCCATTCGGCGCCAAAATCGACACGAGGTGACGTCCCTCACTAGGGCCTGCGCACTAATTCTTGGTGCGACTCTCGAAGATCGTTTGATGTGGATTATTAGCTCCGATGATTTCCCAGTCGACGCCGAGCAGCGAGTGATGAACGAAAGCACCATGCTCGCCAGGTGGGGCAGGTTGCTCACTGAGGCGTTTTCTGCGCGCTACAGCATCCCTCTTTCCAAGGTTCCTGCTGGTCTACCCTATACAAGTTCGGCCCACTTTAGCGGCATGCAGTCCGTGATCGACAAGCAAATAGCCCCGCTTGTGTCGATCAGGAACTCACTCGCGCACGGCCAATGGGTTGTCGCCTTTAATGAGAAGCGTACCGACGTTAACGCAGATAGAACTAAATCGCTAAATTCGTTGACGCTCTGGAATCTGCGCCTGCAGAAAAACATGCTGAGCCACCTTGAGCGGCTGATTTTTGACCTCATGGTGACGCAGAAGGCTTTCGAGCGCGACTTTGATAGACACTGGGCGAACTTGCAGGCCGCCCAAATCAGACTTTCGATGGATCAGTCAAATGAATGGGAAGACTTTCTTCGTAAGCGCCACTTGCGCGGAAAGGTGCACAAGGCCAAAAATTACCGCAGCTGATCAGTCTGGATGGGGCTGCTAAATTGCACGACTTTGAGGGAATTGGGTTAGTGATTTAATTCCGTCTGATGTGAGTGCTCGTCAACTGGATATCATCCCTTTCCCGTAATGGTGGCGAAGATCCAGATGGGGGAGCTCATTGACCTGTGGCGATAGTCGTATGAGACCGCTACTGTCTGCTGCCCTCCGTCGGCGTTGATGTCAGCCATTGATGTCAGGTCCAGCTGCACGTGACGCCTGAGTGTGCTTCGACGGCCCCACGGGGACCTCGGTTCCAGCTTGTACATGAAACCGCTCGCGGTGGCGGCACGTCAGCGACATAGTCCTCGTATGCAACAACCTCGTAGGGAAGAGCAGTGGGTGCGCGCGTGCTTGCAGCAGGCACTGCCGGATGTTGAGGTACGGCATCACGACGATGGTAGCCGTCCGGGCATGCACGACTTCGATCTTGTGCGCGAAGGTCACAGGTTCGCGGCCCTGGAAGTAACGGCAGCTGCGGATGCAGCGTCGCTAGAGCTGTGGAAGCTCGTCAACAGCGGTCCCAGGTGGATCCGAGAAGAGCTTGCCGGCGGATGGATGGTGTCCCTCGCACCGACTGCACGGGCGAAGCGGATACGCTCCGAACTCCCTCGGCTGCTCGCCAGCCTTGAGGCGATGGGCGTTTCTAAAATAAGTGAGGATTATGGCCCCACCGAGGATCTAGTCGAGAGGGCCGATCGCCTGGGAATCGTTTCCGCGTATCAGTATGCGACTGATTTCCCCGGCAGTGTCTATTTCACGATAAGCCTGCCCCTCGAACGATCTGGCGGCTGGGTTCCTGACACCGGTGACACCTTCTGCCATTGGGTGAGTGACTGGATCGGCGAGCCTAGCCAGTCTGACAACCTTGGCAAGCTGCTTCGTTCGGGAGCAACTGAGCGGCACTTGTTTCTACTGCTCCCGGGTTTTACTACGGCACCGTTTGAAGCCCTTGACCCGCTGATGAGGCCTGATGGCCCTCTACCGACGCTTGACCCACAGCTACCAAGAGAAGTGACTCACCTATGGGCTATGAGTTCACTGAATACAGGTGATATCTTCCACTGGTCGCCGAGCCTGGGCTGGATGCGCTTCCAGAAGACCTTTTAGCAAGAGGGCTCTTCGGCAGGCCTAGGACCGAGGTAGGGAACAGAGCGTGCAGACTTCATCATGGATAGCGCCCGTGCTGGCTCTTTCTGGCGTACTAGTGGGCGCTCTCTTCGCGCCGCTAGCCGCTACGCGCTTCGGGTGGCAAACATCGCGGCGTGAGGCTTTCGATCGCGCCATTTCCGCTGTGCGTGTCGCCCAGCTCGCCGCCAGATATCCCAGGACCGTGAACTTGTCAGAAATCGGCGATACTGAGGAGGCTCGCGCCTATCTTCGCGAACTGCCCGTGAAGGGGTTCGAATACTATCGCCAGGCCGTGCAGGAAATGCGGAGCGCTTTGGCCGCCCTCGAACCCTATTTCATCCCTGAGTGGCAAGATGATCTATGGCAAACGGTAGATGCGGAATACGCGACCCTTCTGACGCAACTCAAGAACTCCCGCAAAAAGACGCTCTTTTTCTACTGGGGAAGCGATAGGCGGCTTATGCGCTAAAGTCAGGCGTTGCACGACCCATCAACCCACCAATCACCCCGGCTCCCGTCCCGTCCGCCTTCGACCCACACGTCGTGGAGCGGTCGTGGTTCAGGGCGTCAAGGTGGAGCGCGCCACTGTACGAACGACCTTGACGCCCTGGGCCGCGACTGCTCGGCTCTGCCTGGGTCGAAGGTGGTCGGGATGGGAGCCCCACGGGGCTCGCCCCGCTCCGGCCGGCAGTCGCGAACGGTGCCCCGTCCCATCCCGGAGTCTGAGCGCCCCCGCCGGAGGCATCGTCTGGAAGCCGCGGGCTTGGTTCTCGTCTCATGCCCCTCGGGCCTACACAGCGGGCGCGCGTCGGCGGCGGCAGCGCCGAGCGGGCCGAAGGCAGGAGCGCGGGCGCAGCCAGAGCCGGGAAGCGCGCCCGGCGGAGCGGAGCGCAGCCGGGTGCCTTGATGAAGTAGAGAAAGTCTTATCCCGCTGTGATGAGCTGCTTGCCGTCGTGGCTCCGCACGTGAGGGCCGTTGCCGTCTAGGGCGTCCAGGAGACGGACCGCGTAGACCTCGGCCATGCGCTCGCTGACCTCGTCGGGCGTGAGCCAGGAGACGGCTGTCGACTCGCTTGATGTGCGCTCGGTGCCGCCGGAGGGCTTGCAGCGGAAGACCAGGGCGACGATGCCTCGGGTCGTGTTCTTGTAGACGCCGGTGAGCTGGTCCACCTCGACGTGGATGCCTGTCTCCTCCCAGACCTCCCGGGCAACGCCGGCCTCGGGTGTCTCGTTGAGTTCCAGGATGCCGCCGGGGAGCTCCCAGGTGCCGTTGTCGGCTCGGCGGATCGCCAGGAGGCGGCCGTCCTCGCGCACCACTACTCCGGCGACGGACACGGAGTGCAGGGGAGTGGCTGCCGCTTCCTGTGGTTGACTCATGTAGAGGAGCATAGGAGGCAGGGAAGGACTATGGGAACTGCGGCGGGAGGGGCCGGTTCCGGTCCTCGGTATGTGCAGATCGCTGATGACCTCGTGCAGCAGATCCGGGCGGGGGTTCTCAAGGCCGGCGACATGGTGCCGAGCGAATCCGAGCTGGTGGACCGCTACAGAGTCTCCGGCGGGACGATCCGTAAGGCCATGGTCGAGGTACGGGCGAGTGGCCTCGTCGAGACCAGGCACGGCAAGGGCTCGATCGTGAAGAACCGGCCCCCCGTACGGCACCGCTCCTCCGATCGCTTCCGGCGCTCGCTCCGGCAAGGTGGCCAGGCCGCCTACCTCGCGGAGTCCACGCAGTCCGGCGCCACCGCGAAAGTCAGCGTCCTCTACATCGGCCCCATGGACGCGCCCGAGGATGCGGCCGAGCGCCTGGGCGTGCCCGCCGGTACGCAGGTGTTGGCCCGCCGGCGCCTCTACTTCCGTAACGGCACCCCGGTGGAGACCGCCTCGTCGTACCTGCCCTGGGACGTGGTGAAGGAGATCCCCGAGCTGTTCGCCGAGAACCCCGGGGGCGGAGGCATCTACGCCCGACTCGAAGACCACGGGCATGAGTTCGCGGAGTTCGTCGAGACGCTGCAAGCGCGCCCGGCCTCGAAGTCAGAGGCGTCGGAACTGGCGCTCAGCCCTGGAGCGCCCGTGGTTCACCTGATCCGAGAGGCCCGCACGACTGCGGGTCGGGTGGTCGAGGTGTGCGACACGCTCATGGCCGCTGACCAGTTCGTTTTCGAGTATCGGATCCCTGCCGACGACTGACGTCCGCTCAACTTCCCGCAACCCGTCGTGAGTTCTTCTTCGCGGCGGGTTGACTCATGTATAGGAGTCAGGCACTCTTCTTCACATCACTCATGTACATGAGTGATGGAGTCCAGCATCTATAGAGGAGCGATCTGCTGTGCGTCAGATTCCCGTCGACACCTCCAGCGCTGTCGTGATGGTCGCCAAGATTCCGCAGGTCAAGGTCCGTGACCGCCGCACCGGGGAGATCGCCACCGACATGGAGACCGGTGCTCAGCTCATGACCGTGGACGTGATGTTCGCGGCGAACGAGGAGGTGGAGATCCTGTCCGTCACCGTTCCGGAGCCCGGGATCACCGGTGAGCTGGCCATGGGTACGCCGGTCGCGCTCACCGGCCTGGTCGCCCGTCCGTGGGAGAACGACTTCAACGGCCAGCGGCGGCACGGCATCGCGTTCCGCGCGGTTGCGGTCACCTCGCTCGCCGATGTCGCCACCACAGGGTCGAAGGCGGCCTGATCATGACCGCCTTCACGGTCGCTCTGGTGCTGGTCGTCGCCGCTGCGGGTCTCCTGCGGTGGCGGCGGCCCGCCTGGTACTGGCTGGCCTTCGGGGTCACTCTGGCCGCGCTGCGGGTCTTGGTCCGGTATCGCTCGGTCATGGACGCGTGCGGGTTGACCGTTCCGCCGGCGCGGTGGCGGTTATCTCTGGCTCGGGCCACCAACCGGCCGATACCTGAGCCCCGCCCGCCGCGTATCCGACGACTGCGGCCGACTCGCACCGGCCTGGTCCTCCGACTCAAGCTCCGTCCCGGACAGGACGTCTTCGACATCGCCGCGGCCTCGGACCGGCTCCGGCACTCGTTCTCGATGTTCGGCGTGACCTCGCGTGAAGTGCGGTCCGGGGTCGTCGAGGTGCGGATGACCGGATACGACGTGCTTAAGCGGGTGCAGATGCCTGCTGAGACGGAGACCCGGGCGATGCGGGTACCGGTCGCCCTTCGGGAGGACGGGTCGGTGCACTACCGCGACTACCGCGCGATACCTCACGCCCTCACCCTCGGCGCCACGGAGTCCGGCAAGTCGGTCTACCAACGCAACCTGGTCGCCGGCCTTGCTCCTCTGGACGTTGCCCTCGTCGGCATCGACTGCAAGCAAGGGGTCGAACTCTTCCCGCTGGCGCGCCGTTTCTCAGCGCTGGCAGACAGCCCGGACACCGCTGCCGAACTCCTCGATGCACTCGTGGCGCGGATGGCGGACGTCTACCGCCTCATCCGTACCCAGCAGCGCATCACCGTCGATGTGCCGGACGCGGAGATCGCCGCCGACATCTGGGACCTGCCTGATGAGCTCCGCCCGACCCCGGTCGTCATCCTGGTCGACGAGGTGGCCGAACTCGCTCTGTACGCAACGAAGGAGGAGGAGAAGCGGCGGGACCGCATCATCACCGCCCTGGTCCGTCTCGCGCAGCTCGGCCGCGCCGCCGGTATCTACCTCGAAATCTGCGGACAGCGCTTCGGCTCCGAACTCGGCAAGGGCATCACCATGCTCCGCGCCCAACTCACCGGCCGCACCGCCCACCGTCTCAACGACGAGACCTCCGCCAACATGGCCTTCGGCGACATCGCCCCGGACGCGGTCCTCGCCGCCATCCAGATTCCCGCCGAACTGCGAGGCCTCGCCATCGCGGGAGACGCGTCCGGCGGTTGGCACCGCATCCGCGCTCCGCACACCTCGCTCCGCCAGGCCGTGAACCTCTGCAACCGGTACGCCGGTAGGACCCCGGACCTGCCTGAGCTGGCCCCTTTCCGGCCCACCACCGGCACCGCCACCGAGCTTGTGCCATCGGCGAAGGCCTCTCCGGCCACCGCCTGATCTCTCCCCCCTACCCGGTAGGCGTGACCGCCTTCGCGCCGAGTCCCTACCACTGCCATGCCCAGAGAAGGGAGAACCGCCATGTGCCCCGACTGCGAGGACTTCGCCCGGACCGTGCTTCTGCTCGGCCAACTTGCCCTGTACGCCGACATGGCCGGCGCCGACCTCGACTTCGTGGACGTCGTCAGTCCGTCCCTCGCCGTGTCGCTGCCGGAGCCGCCGCCGGGCACGTTCCCGGATGACTACGACCCCGCTGAGGACTTCTGATGGGCGCCCGGCACGGTCTCCGGATCGACGCGGTGTTGATCCAGGCGGTCATCGCCGGAGCTCTGTCCTTCGCCCACCTGCACGACCTCGCCGCCGCGGCCGGACAGGACGGCTGGAAGGCATGGGCCTACCCGGTCAGCGTCGACCTGCTCCTTGTCGCCGCCTGGCGTCGGCTGCGCAGCGAGGGTCCGTCCCGGTTGGCCTGGTGCTGGTTCCTGATCGCCCTGTTCGCGTCGCTCGGCGCCAACGTCGCCACCGCCGGGTTCCTCGACCTGGCCGACCCGCCGGCCCCGCTTCGGCTCGGCATCGCCGGATGGCCTGCACTCGCCTTCCTCGGCGGCACTCTCCTCGCCCACTCGTCGGGGAAGCCGGAGCCAGCTCCGCCAGCCGCCGTCACGGAGACGAAAGACGTCGGGCCGACGCGTGTGCCTGACACCGCCCCGATCGCATCCCCGGCCGATGAACTCCCTGCGACAACCTCCCTGTCCTCGCCCCCGGCTCCGTCTCCAGATCCGCCCGTTCCCGCCGTGCTGATCGACCACGCCCGCAAGGTCGCCGACGAGTACCGCACCCGCACCGGATCCCCGATCGACACCGACACCCTCCGCTCCCGCCTCGGCGTTCCGCCCCACCTCGCCGACGCCATCGCCGCCCGCCTCAGCTGACCGCAAAGGAGAACTGAGATGACCCACGATCCCGCCGACCTGACCGTGGACGACTACCTCGACGGAGCGCAGGAGATGGCCGCAGCCGGACGACCCTTCCTCGCCCACCTGCTCGCCGAGGAAGCCGCAGGGCGCATCGACGACCCGGCCACCGCCCGCATCCGCGCCCAGTACACCGACCCGACGACCGACAGGGGCTGACCGGTATGCCCGCCCGCGACAGCTTCCACTCCGTGATGCGAATCGGCCCCGTGCAGATCGGCACCCACCGCGACCGCGCCGGACGCACCGCCCACGCCGCCGTCTGCACGGCCGACCGCTGCGGCTGGTCCGCCGACTACTCCAGCCGGACCGCCGCCCAACTCGCCGCCCGTACCCACCGCTGCACCGTCCGTTAGGAGACAGCGTCCATGGACGTCCCCCTCTGGATCGCCCTGCTGGTCGTCGGCTACCTCGGCATCAAGCTCTTCCGCCCGCCGGTGTGGCTGATCTGCGTGCTCCTCCTCGGCGGCTACCTCCTCGCCGACAGCCTCTTCGCGTCCGTCATCGACACCGCCGTCAAGTAACCCGCGCCCGGGAAAGGAGAACCACCCATGTTCCAGCCCAAGATCCCGACCATGCCGCAGCCCTCGGGCCTGGTCACCCCGCCCGCCGTCGTCCAGCCGACCACCATCACGCCGGGCACGCCTGCCCCGGCACCCGCCGCCGCGCCTGAGCCGTCCCGTCCGGTCGTACAGCTCACCCCCGGCACCGCGGTCGCGCTCGTCGGTGCCGGTACCGCCGTCGTCCTGGTCGTCGGCACCGTCCTGGTCTCGCTGCTCCTGGCGGTCGCCGTCACCAGCGCCTCGGTCGCCGTCTGCGCGGTCGTCCTGCGCTCCCTGATCGCGTCCGACGCCAAACGCCGCTGATCGGCCCCCGGGCGGCCTCGATACCGCCAAGCATCCGCCGCCCGGGAGCCGTGCCCACCGATCGATCTCGCAACCGGAAGGAACCCTCAGCATGGCCCACCGGCCCTCACCCTCGAAGCAGAAGCGGTCCATGCCCGCCCCACAGCTCGACCCGACTGTCCTCGGGGACGTTCTCCGGGTGGCTTCGGCCTCCGACTACACCCGCTGGGAGGACCAGATCCGCCGCACCGGCGGCTGTGCCGATCCCGTCCATCTGAGCGGTTGGGTAACTCACAAGGACAAGACCACCGGCGAGACCCTGCACCGCTACTCGACCGCGTACGAGCCTGGCGGACGCCTCCGCATCGCCTGCGGCAACCGCCGCGCCTCCCGCTGCCCTTCCTGCGCGTGGACCTACGCGGGGGACACCTACCACCTGATCCGCGCCGGCCTCGCCGGAGACGACCGCCGCGACATCACCGCCGCCGTCCGCGACCATCCGCGCGTATTCGCCACCCTCACCGCACCCTCGTTCGGCCCTGTCCACAACCGCCCCGACCGGGGCAACTGCCGGTGCGGCACGGCGCACGCCTCGGACTTCGGGGACCTGGGCTCCGCCCTTGACCCGGAGACCTACGACTACGCGGGCGCTGTGCTCTTCAACAACCACGCCGGGGAGCTCTGGCAGCGCTTCACCACCCGGCTCCGCCGCGAACTCGCCATTCAAGCGGGCATCCCACGCCGTGAGCTGGGCGACCACCTCCGCGTCTCCTTCGGCAAGGTCGCCGAATTCCAGAAGCGCGGAGCCCTCCACTTCCATGCCGTTGTACGTCTCGACGGCCCGGAGGGACCTTGTACTCCGCCGCCCTCTTGGGCCACGGTCGATCTCCTCACCGACGCGATCCGCGCCGCAGCTGCGCACTCGTACACGTCGGTCTCCGTCCCGGCTGCCGGTGAACAGTCGTCTCGGACCTTTCGATGGGGCCGACAGCTCGACGTCCGTCCGGTCAAGGCCTTCGGCGACGGCTCGGATGTCACAGAGCAGGCAGTTGCCTCGTACGTAGCCAAGTACGCGACCAAGGCAGCCGAGAACACCGGCACCCTGGACCGCCGCATCGGGGAACTCGCCGAACTCGACCGCCACCGTGTTCCCGATCACACCCGTCGGCTCATCACCGCATGCCGTGAGCTCGACAGCCTCTATCCGGACCGGCGCCTCTGGGCCTGGGCCCACATGCTCGGCTTTCGCGGCCACTTCTCGTCCAAGTCCCGCACCTACTCCACCACCCTCGGCGCCCTCCGTCAGGAACGCGCCGACTACCGCGCAGCCCAGGAAGCGCCTGCTCTCGGCCTCGCCGACCGCGAACCGGACACCGTCCTCGTCCTGACCGACTGGCAGTACGTCGGCCACGGGCACACCCCCGGCGAAGGCGCCCTCGCCGCCACCATCGCCCGTGACCTCCAGACCAACCGCGAGACCGCCCGCGACGCACTGAAGGAGCGCACTGCCGACGAGGGGGAGTGGTGACCGTGGCGGACCGACTGCTCACCGTGAATCAGGTCGCCGAACGCCTCGGCACCGGTCTCCGCTTCCCCCGCCGGCTCATCGAGGAACGCCGCATCACGTTCGTCAAGGTCGGTCGGCACGTCCGCATCCCCGAGAGCGCCGTGGAGGAGTACGTCAGTGCCCACACGGTGGCGCCGATCGTCCTGCGGCCCGCCTCGGCGTACTCGTACCGGAGGGCTGCCTGATGCCCGCCAAGCGCAAGTCCCGACGTGCCTTCGGTCGGATCCGGAAGCTGCCGTCCGGCCGATTCCAGGCTCGGTATCCGGGGCCTGACGGCGTGCTGCGTGCCGCTGATCAGACGTTCGCGACAACGACGGACGCCGATCGCTGGCTGGCACGGAAGCGCATCGAGATGGAGGAGGGCCGCTGGCTCGACCCCGCCGAGGGACGGACCACCGTCCGCGATTGGTCGGCACGATGGCTCACCGCGGTCTCCCCGCAGCTCAAGCACAAGACACAGGCGTCGTACCGGTCCCTGATCAACTCACTGATAGTTCCGGCGCTCGGTGATCGTGAGCTGTCCAGCCTTCGGCCGATCACCATCGTGGAGTGGGTCGGCGCGATGAAGACCCGTGGTCTCAGCGCATCGCGGATCAGGCAGGCCTACCGGGTTCTCTCGCAGATCATGCGGGCGGCCGTCGACAACGAAATGATCGGGCAGACCCCGTGCAGGGGCGTGAAGCTGCCTCGCATGCCGCAGACCGAGCCGCACATCCTCACCCCGCTGGAAGCCTCACGGATCGTGCGGAGCGCGACGAAACCGCATGACTTGCTGATCTCCTTGCTCGCCTACGCGGGTCTGCGGGTCGGGGAGGCGTTCGCGCTGCGGCGAGCGGACATCGATGTGTCGGGCGGCCTGGTCCTCGTCGATGAGAACCTGGCCGAAGCGAACGGCACCCTCGTCTTCGACACTCCCAAGTCCCATCAGAAGCGGGTCTTGCGGATCGGGCCGTCACTCGCGGCGCGGATCGGCTGGCACCTGGAGACGCTGCCCGGCGGGGAGGACGCTCTCCTCTTCGTCACGCCCGGCGGCAAGCCCCTGCGCTACAACCAGTGGCGCAAGGCGTACTTCGATCCCGCCGTGGCGGCTGCCGGGCTCACCGATGTCACGCCGCATGATCTCCGCGCCTCGCACGGGACGTGGGTCGCCGACAGGTACGGCGTGATGACCGCCGCGCACCGGCTCGGGCACTCGAACGCGAGCGTGACCACTCGGCACTACGCCCGGCCGGTCGCTGGTCGGGATGACCAGGTGGCGGAAGCTTCTGATACATGGTTCAGAGAGGAAGGCGGCGCTTCCGGGGCGCACTAGCCAATTAGGCAACCGCGAACTTGCAGACGTCCCTGGCCCCAAACGTGGGTAGGGGCGTCTTGCAGTGCGGCAACCGATCTCCGGTTGTTGCGCTCATCTGCTCGGTGATCACCAATCAGACACAGGCAGCCACTGCCAACGTCCTTTCGAGCAGGGTTGGTTCGGCGAGGTGGAAGTTCTGGTTCATCTTCTGCAGGTCCCGGCGCATCCCCCAACTGCGTGATGTCAATCACCAAGACCTTCCATCCCATTGAAGGGATGCGCTGGACTGGCACGATAGGTGGCATGGCCCGTGTGCACGCCATCCAGCGAACAGTGTGAACCTCAGCACTGGCTCAATTATTTGACCTTCTCGTGAAGATCGTTAGTGTTCTCTCTGTTCCGCGAACGCGGAACTCTGTTGAACGGGGATTTTCCAAGTGAAGACGAAGAATGCGGTTCATGCAGCGCTGCTGACCACTGCGCTCATAGCCGGCACGGCCATCCCGGCGTTTGCCGCCGGAGGTGCCAGCGACGGTACGGCTGCCGACCAAGCCGTGGCCGCTGTCCAGAAAGCCACCGGTACCACCGACATAGCGGGTGCTGGTACTCAAAGCCCGGTGATGACAACCGAGCGCGGTTCCGTGACCGTTTCCACCCCGACCAGCGCCGAGAAGCCGGTCAGTGTTGCGGCTTCCGACGGCTCCGCTGTCACGATGGCCCTGCCCGCAGAGGTCGACGCCGCAGGTGTCACGTCGGCTGCCGGCACCACCGTTTACCCGGATGCGGCAGCACACATCGACCTCGCCGTCCAGGCCACGGTTGACGGTGGCGCCCGTGCGCTGGTCACCCTCAAGAACGCTGCCGCCCCCACTACGCAGCGCTTCGACCTCGGGCTTCCCGATGGCGCCAGCCTCGTGGCCGATGGAGACGGCGGCTACGACATCGTGACGTCGGCCGGCGGGGCGGGTCTCGCCCCCCGTGGCCACATCGACGCCCCCTGGGCGAAGGATGCAAACGGCGACGCCGTGCCCACGAGCTACAGGCTCGACGGCAACACGCTCGTTCAGACGGTCGAGACCGGCCCTGACACCGCCTATCCCGTAGTGGCTGACCCCCACTACACGTGGGGCATCATCACCGGCACGGTGTACTTCAACAAGAAGGAAACCAAGCTCCTCGCTGTCGGGGGAACCGTGGTGTCGTGGCTGCCGAACCCCGCCGCGAAGGTGGGTGGCCGAAGCCTTGCGACCATCGCGGGTGGTGCAGCAGCGGTCGGCAAGTGCATCAAGTTCAAGGTCAACCCCTCACTGGCACTCCTTTCGCCTGCGGCAGCCATCAATGGAAGTGGCCTGTACAGCGGCAAGGCTGGCGACGGATACTGCAAGTAAGAACCGGCAGCCAGCGGGCCCGAAATGGGTAACGCTGCTGACTCTGGTGGCCGAAGAGGGAACTCGGCCTTCCGAATTTGAAAGGTTGCAGGATGGATATCCTTACCGTTCTGGCGGCGGCAGCTTTCGGCTCCACGGTGTATCTCATCGCCTTCTCG
This sequence comes from Streptomyces globisporus C-1027, assembly GCF_000261345.2. Lineage (NCBI taxonomy): Bacteria > Bacillati > Actinomycetota > Actinomycetes > Kitasatosporales > Streptomycetaceae > Streptomyces > Streptomyces globisporus. Next base: position 4,083,432 of record NZ_CP013738.1, read on the forward strand.
GCGGTCAAATGGCTCGACCGAAAGGATTCCAAGATCAAGGTCTTGGGCCTGATCCTCATCGGCCTTGCGCTGTGTGCCGTTGTCGGGATTGTCGCGGCTGGGAGCACGGGCTTCATAGTCGGGTTCGTAGTAGGTGGGGTTCTGACTCCACCTGTGCACCGAGCGCTGCACGGACGCATGCGGGTCGCTCGAAGCTGACCCGTAGGCCCTTACGCTGCCTCCTGTAGACCAAGGTGGGCATTTGGCGACAGCGCCTAGTCCGATTTGCGGAGCCCCCGCACACCATCGAGTGTGTGGGGGCTCCTTCGCCATGCCATGCACCGCAGTTGACGCCGTAAGCCGCGTCGAACGTGAGTGATCCTCTTTCACCCTCCCACAGAGGGTGAAAGAGGATCGAAACGTCAGCACAGATGACAGACGATCATGGGTACCGGAACTGCGCCTTGCTGTACGCGGTCGACGGTCGCTGCACGGATCGTCCGGCTGTGACAGTTGGTTACTGAGGTTGAACTCGTGATGTCGCTGGGTTGCTCAGGTGGGTCTGATGGTCAGGCCGGTCTCGGCGAGGCAGCCGTCTATGAGGTGGCTGCGGTATTGGATGTGGCGTAGGCCGTGTCGGATGCGCTGGACGAGGTGTTCGGGGGTGGAGAAGGCGACGTTGGAGAGCCAGCCGCGTCGTAAGAGGGACCAGATCCCTTCGACGGGGTTGAGGTCGGGTGCGTAGGGCGGCAGGTAGTAGATCGTCAGCCAGTCCCGGGAGGCGGCGAACTCCCGCAGCCCGGCGGCTTTGTGGACGTTCAGGTTGTCCCAGATGAGCACGATCGGCCCGCCGAGCTGCTGGTGGGCGGCGATCAGCAGGTCCCGGTAGTCGCGCCAGGAGAAGCTCTTGCGACTGTCGCGTCGGTCGTCGTCCCGGCGTGGCCGGTAGATCAGCCGGGACCGGTGGCCGGGCTTGTAGCAGGTCAGCGCGGCGATGGAGATGCGTCTGCGGGAACGGCCGCGGACACGCACCACCGGGGTCCGGCCGCGCTGGGCCCAGGTCCTGGCCTGCGGCGGCGTCATGGAGAAACCGGCTTCGTCCTCGAAGACGAGCCAGGCTCCACGGGCCGCCGCGAGTCTTCCGCGCACGGCCACACCTCCTTGACCCACCCGGCCACCGCCTCGTCGTCCCGCTCGATGGCGCGTCGGGCCGGGACCTGACAGGACCAGCCGTTGCGCACCAGGAGCTTGCGCACGCCCTGGATCGTGTAGGTCAGGTGGAAGCGTCGGCCGATCACCGTCTTCACACGGCTCAGGGTCCAGCGCTGGTCTTCCCAGCCATGCGCGGCCGGTCCCTTGGCCAGCTCCGCCTCCAACTGGGCGAACTGCTTCTCGCTCAGCCTCGGCAGCGATGCCGGGCCCTGTGACCGCAGAGCCCGCGGCCCGCCCTCGTCCCACATCCGCCGCCACCGCTGCACCGAGCGGACGCTGACCCGCAGGTCCCTGGCGATCACCGAGCTCGCCTCGCCCTGGGCGAACCTCTCGGCAGCCTTCAGTCGTAACTCCTCGCGGAACTGCTGCCGCTCGGCGGTCAGCCCGCCCCCTTGTGGATACCGCATGCCCCGGTGATACCGCACCGGCGAGGAGCCGTCAGCCCCTACGACACCACAAGTTCAACCTCAGTAGCAGACGTGCTCACGCTCTTGGGGCACGTGGGGGGCACGGCCTGCACTGCTCTGACGGCGGCGACTCGGCTTCGCTGGTCTGACCTGCGATGAAAGTTGGCAGGTCATCAGCCCGGCAGAGGTCTTGAAAACCGTCGTGGCAGCGATGTCACCGTGGGTTCAAATCCCACACCCACCGCAGGCGAAAGGCCCCTGACCAGTACGTATGGTCGGGGGCCTCTGCCATGCCCGGTCCCTGTCGTGTTCGACAGCAGCCCGAGCACCAACCGGCGGGCCCGCAGGCGGGGTTCGACCCGTGCGCATCGGTCGGCGATCCGGCCCACTGGCCACGTAGACACACGTGTACCTGCTGACGTCTGGTTCCGCAGGTCCCGGCGCAGCCCCCAACCGCATGACGTTACTCGCCAAGTCCTTCCTTCAGATCGGAGGACAGCGCTGAAGAATCTCGATAGATGACATAACCCGTGTACATGCCACCCTGCGGGCCGTGTGAGCCTCGGCATGTGCTCATCTTTTTGACCTTTTCGTGAAGATCGTTAGTGTTCTCTTTGTTCCGCGAACGCGGAAATCTGTTGAACGGGGATTACCCAAGTGAACACCAAGAATGCGGTTCATGCAGCGCTGCTGGCCACTGCGCTCATAGCCGGTACGGCCATCCCGGCGTTTGCCGCCGGAGGCACCAGCGACGGTTCGGCCGCCGACCAGGCTGTGGCCGCTGTCCAGAAAGTCACCGGTATCACCGACATCGCCGGTGGCAGCACTCAGGGCGCGGTGATGGAAACCGAGCGCGGTTCCGTGACCGTTTCCACTACGACATCGTGACCTCGGCCGGCGGTGCGGGTCTCGTCCCTCGTGGCCACATCGACGCCCCCTGGGCGAAGGACGCGAACGGCGACGCCGTCCCCACGAGCTACAGCCTCGACGGCAACACCCTCGTTGAGATGGTCGAGACCGGCCCCGACACCGCCTATCCCGTGGTGGCCGACCCTCACTACACGTGGGGCATCATCACCGGCACGGTGTACTTCAACAAGAAGGAGACCAAACTCCTAGCTGTCGGGGGCACCGTGGTGTCGTGGCTGCCGAATCCCGCCACGAAGGTGGGCGGCCGGAGCCTCGCGACCATCGCGGGTGGTGCAGCAGCGGTTGGCAAGTGCATCAAGTTCAAGGTCAACCCCTCACTGGCATTCCTTTCGCCTGCGGCGGCCATCAATGGAAGTGGCCTTTGCAGCGGCAAGGCCGGCGACGGATACTGCAAGTAAGAACCGGCAGCTGGCGGGCCCGAAATGGGAACGCGGCTGACTCTGGTGGCCGAAGAGGAAACTCGGCTTCCCGAATTTGAAAGGTTGCAGAATGGATATTCTTACCGTTCTGGCGGCAGCTGCTTTCGGCTCCACGGTGTATCTCATCGCCTTCTCGACGGCTAAATGGCTGGACCGAAAGGATCCCAAGATCAAGGTCCTGGGCCTGATCCTTATCGGCCTTGCCCTGTGTGCCGTTGTCGGGATGGTCGCGTCGGGGAGTACGGGCGTCATAGTCGGTTTCGTCGTAGGTGGGGTTCTGACTCCACCTGTGCACCGAGCGCTGCACGGACGCATGCGAGTCGCTCGAACCTACCCGTAGGCCTTTGCGCTGCCTCCTGTAGACCATGGTGGGCATTTGGCGACAAGGCATCGTCCCAGTCTCGGAGCCCCCGCACACACCTAGTGTGCGGGGGCTCCTTCGCCTTGCCATGCACTGCGGTTGACGCCGCAAACCCCCCACCACAGGTGAGAGAAGCAGCGGGTCAGGGGGCGGGTCTCCCGAACGGGGCCCGCCCTCCGCGTTCACGCTGTCTTACCGCGTTCCGCCTGTCTCCCGGCATCGACCAGCGCATCAGCGGCGCTTTCGGCGCTGCCCCTTCTTGCCACCGGTTACGCGCAACCGGTGGGCTTCGAACGGCCTTCCCAGGGCGGTGAGAACCTGAGCGAGATTCTCGGTGAGGCGCTGAGTGTCGGGGTGGTTCTCGCCCAGGACGCGGCGGCTACGGGCACGAGCGTCCCCGAGGATCTGTTCTGCTGCTCTGAACTCTCGCAGGTTGGCCAGGGTGGTGGCGAGGTTGTTGGCGGAGGTGAGGGTTTCGGGGTGGTCCGGGCCCAGGATGCGGCGGCGGTGCTTGATGGTGTCCTCGTGGAGGCGGCGCGCCTGTTCGTACTCCCCGAGGCTGTCCAGGGTGGTGGCGAGGTTGTTGGCGGAGGTGAGGGTGTCGGGGTGGTCCGGGCCCAGGACGCGGCGGCGGCGTTCGAGGGTGTCCTCGATGATGTGGCGCGCCGCTGCGTCTGTACCGAGATCGGTGGTGGCGTGGCCGAGGTACTGGGCGATGCCGAGGGTGTCGGGGTGGTCTTCGCCCAGGGCGGTGATCCAGAGGCGGTGAAGTGCGGCGGTCAGGTCGCGGGTTGCACGTGACTGCCCGCTCACACAGAGGTAGCGGGCGGCGCGGATGAGTATCGCGTGCAATGGGGGGTGCTGGGCGGCGGTGTGCAGGCCGGCGGTGAGGTGCGAGGTCAGGGCTGCCCAGGTCGGCCAGCCGACCGGGTCCACCGCGTCGCTCGGCGCGATGGCGGCCAGGAGGGTGGTGACGTCGTCCTCCGCCGCGGTGGCGTCGGCTTCGCCGGCGTGGTCGCGGACGATGGCCTGGGTGAGCCGGTGGACCTGGAAGGTCTCGTGGTCGACGCGGGCCAGGCCGGAGCGGGGCAGGTGCTGGAGCGCGCTCTGGGCCACATGAAGTCGTTGGGGTCGACGGTGAGGGTGGCCGGTCGGCCGACGGTGGTCTCCAGCCAGGCGGTGGGGATCGGGTCGGGACCCAGGAAGGCGGCCAGGCGCAGCAGTTCGGTGGCCTGGGGGTGGGCGTTGCTCAGCCGTGCGGTGGCGATGTCCACGGTCGCCGCGAGGTGGGCGGGGTAGCCGGGCGGGGCGCCGTTGGCCATGAGCCGCGTGGTCTTGTCGTTCAGCAGCTGGCGGTAGCGGTCCGGGGTCATGCCGGTGGTGATGACGCCGGCGGCCTGGGCAAGGGCGAGGGGAAGATCGCCGAGGCCGTCGTCGAGTGAGTCGGCCTGCTGCGTGGCGATGTCGGGGATCCGGGTGGTCAGGTAGGCCACGGGGTCGCCGCGGGGAAACACGTCGAGGCCGTGGCTGGGGACGAGGTCCTTCCAGCCGGGGTTGCGGGAGGTGATCAGGACGTGGCCGGGTCCGGTGGGCAGCAGGGTCTCGAAGGCGCCCGGTTCATCGGCGTTGTCCAGGACGATCAGCCAGCGCTCACGGGTGCGCAGGTGCTCGATCAGGGTGCGCGTGGTGTGGCCCGTCCCGGCCCCGGGGGCGGCGATGCCCAGGCGTGCGGCCAGCTCGGTGTAGTGGACGGGTATCTGGTCGGCCTGTTCGGCGTCGATCCACCACACGGTGTCGTACTGGCTGGCGAAGCGATGGGCGTACTCCAGGGCGAGCTGCGTCTTGCCGATCCCGCCCAGGCCGTGCAGGGCCTGAACCACCGCCTGCCGGCCGGCCAGCAGCGCCTCCCGAACCTGTGTCATCGTCACCTCGCGGCCGATGAGGTGAGGATTGCGGCGCGGTACGTTCCACACCTCCGGCAGGCCGGCACCGCCGGGCAGCCGGGGGACGGACGCCGCCGGCATCCACGCTCGGCGCCGCCGCTCCTGTCGTGCCGGGGAAGAGCGGGGCCGTGAGCGGGCCGGTGGGGCCCGCGACGGCCTCCCGCAGCGCGGTGATCGCGGCCTGTTCGTCCAGTCCGTGCAGATCCTTGCGGATCACCGCGGCCAGGATGTCGGGGACCTCGCCGCCGTCCAGGGGCTCGATCGTCAACGGCACGAGCCGGCGCCGCCGCGCCACGGCGGAGGTCCACTCCTCACGCGTCCAGCGCGCACGGTCGAAGTAGCTGCTCGAGAACAGCGCCACCACCGCGGTGGCGCGCCCCAGGGCACGGTCCATCCGCTCGACGAAGTTGTCGCCGGTACGCCAGTCCCACACGTCCAGCTCGACGCGGTGACCTGCCTCGCGCAGGTGCCAGGCCACCCACTCCGCCCACGCGCGGTCCGCTCCGACATAACTGACGAACACCGACTCCGCGGCCCCCGGCATCGCCCGCCCCCTACTGCTACTGCGTACTCAAGCCCCGCGCCCGCCGCGGATACCCCACCCATGATCCGGGCTGTTCGGTGGCCCAGGGCGTCAATCCGGAAACCCGGCCACAAGGTGCGGGCACCGAAGAGCGTCGACGTGCTTGGCGGCCCCGTACCGGGGCATCAGCCCGGTGACGCGATCGGTAAGGCGTCGTGAGGTGCCCGGTGTGCGTCGCCGGGTGGGAGTGAGGAGACGGTGGCTGTGGGCGATGTGTGGGCGTTCGGGCGGGACAGTGGCTTCGTCGTGGGGCAGGAGCTCGTGGGCTTCGACGTGGAGTCCACCGACGGGGTCATCGGGCATGTGGAGCGCCTGGAGGACGAGCCCGGCAAGCAGCACCTGGTGGTCGACACCGGGGTGTGGAAGTTCGGCAGGAGCGTGCTGATTCCGGCCGGGGCGGTGTCCGTCGTGGACGGTGGGGAGCGGAAGGTGAAGGTCGCGGCTTCCCGCGAGGAGATCAAGTCGGCTCCCCGGTTCACCACCGACAGTGAGACGACCGATCACGCGTATCTGGCCGAGGTCGGGGGGTACTACGTCTCCCTGCGGGGCTGAGCCGGCAAGGAGAACTCAGCGGTGCGGCCCCCTCCTCCGGCATCGGAGGAGGGGGCCGCACCGCTTCGCGGTCCCGTCGTGAACCCGCGTATCAGAGTCGTTCGATCCAGATGTTGCGGAACCTCGGGTTCTCACCGGGGTCCCCGTGGTCCTGCAGTTTGATGTGACCCGGTGCCGGGCCCTCCGGCCGACCCGCCCCCGTCGGTCCCGCGATGGCGACGTCCCTGTGGACCAGCTTCCCGTTCCACCGGAGCGTCACCCGCGCGTCCTCCACCTTCTTGCCGTCGCTGTCGAAGCGTGCCGCGCGGAACTCGATGTCGTAGCTCTGCCAGGTGCCGGACGGCTTCGCCGCGTTGACGTCGGGGGCCTTGCGCAGGTAGATCGAGCCGGCGTCGTTCGTGGCGGGTACGTCCACCCCGAAGGACTCCAGGATCTGGAGCTCGTACCGCTCCTGGATGTAGACCCCGCTGTTGCCCCGGGCCTGTCCGGTGACGTCCGGCGGGTAGTGGGGCTGGTACCACTCGGCGTGCATCCGGAAGTCGCCGTACTTCTCCTTCGTACGGATGTCACCGCCGAGGGATTCCATGGAGCCGTCCTCCGCCACCGGCCACGTCGCCGGACCGCCGTCGTTCGCCTCCCAGGAGTCCAGGTCCGTGCCGTCGAAGAGCGTGGTGCGCTTCGTCGGGGTGACGGTGAGGTTGTCGAGGTTCACATGGCCGTCGTCCTCGGGCTCGTAGGCGTACGTGATCGTGTTCGCGCCCTTCCGCAGGGGCACCGATTCGGTGTGGGTCGCCCATGTGTTCCAGGCGACGGTGGAGTCCAGCCAGATCTGCTTCCACCGCTCGCCGTTGACGTACAGGGTCATCGACCGGGGGGTGGGCTGCGGGTCGGCGTTCTGGCCGTTCGCGTACCGCAGGGCCAGGTCGTGCTTCCCTTTCTTGTCGGCGTGTACGGCGAACGTGGTGCGGGAGCCCGGCTCCCAGTTGTTGTCGATGAAGCCGGTGCCGGAGTAGCCGGAGTGGTTGTCGTTGAACTTGGTGCCGCCGGACAGGGACGCGGACTCCGCCTCGTACACCGGCGGCGCCTTCGAGCCGTCGGGCAGCGTGTTGAGGCTGTACCAGGCCTCGGTGCTCCACAGCTCCGCCCCGGACTCCGCGGCGAAGGGGCGCGGGGACTGGACGTGCACCACGTGGCCGGGGCGCAGACCGTCCATCTTCAGCGTCACGGTCTTACGGTCCTTGGAGAGCGTCGCCGAGGTGACGTCGAGGGTCTCCTCGTCGACCTTCGGACCGCCGTAGCGTGGAGTGGCCACGTAACGCCACTGCTGGGCTTCGTACTTGGACGCCAGGTCCTCGGCGGTCTCGGTGGAGAGCGGCTGCGTGTACTCGATCCGGAAGCCGCCGTCGACCGCCCGCATGGCGCGCATGTCGAAGGCCTCGTCGCCGGTGAGCGTGAGCTTCTGCAGGCCGAACTTGAGCTTGCCCTCCTGGCCCCAGTTGCCCGCGTCGCCGATGCCGCCGGCGTAGATCGCCCCGTCCGGGCCGAGGCTGATCCGGTTGACCCCGGCCTCCAGGCCCTGTGTCATCCGGAACACCGCGCCCTGGTACTCGCCGCCGACCTTCTCCAGGTAGGCCCGCTGGAGGCCGCCGTAGGTCACGTCGCCGAAGACCATCTGCCCGGCGAAGGGGCCCTTGGGCAGGAGGAGGGGGTTGCTCGGCGAGTTGGAGATCTCGCCGTGCGGCAGCCAGAGCACGGGTTCGGTCACCGGCTGGTCGTCGTACACGCCGTCCGGGTTCGTGTGGTGGTTGTAGAAGGCGCCCTGCTTGATCCGGACCAGCTTCGACGTCGGCACGTACGCGCCCTGGTTGTCGGTGGCGAAGATCTCGCCCTTCGGGCCCCAGCCGAGGCCGTTCGGCGTGCGCAGCCCCCCGGCCACGTACGACACCTTGCCGGTCTTCTTGTTGATCTTGAGGGTGGAGCCGCGGTTCGGCACGTTCTGCGGGTCCTGGGTCGCGCCCCCGGGGACCATGGCGATGCCCGTGCTGACGTAGAAGTGCCCCTTCTCGTACAGCAGCCCGAACGCGAACTCGTGGTAGTTGCCGCCGAACGGCCAGGTCGCGATCTGGCGGTACTCGTCGGTGACCTCGTCACCGTCCTTGTCCACCAGGGCGGTCAGGCCGTCCTTCTCGGAGACGTAGATCGTGCCGTCGACGTACTTGAGGCCCATCGGCTCCAGCAGGTCCTCGGCGACCAGCTTCTTGGTCACCTTCGACGGGTCGGTGTTCCCGGTGACGTTGTCGAGCAGGTAGACCTGCCCGAGCTCGCTCTCCCTGCTGCCGCCCCAGGTGCTGACGGCCAGCCGGCCGTCCGGCAGCCAGTCCATGCCGGTGACCTGCGGTTCGAAACCGTCGGGGCGCAGATCGGTCAGCGTGTAGTCGGGGTGCACCCCGGCGAGCGGCAGGCCGTCGCCCGGTGACTCGTCGATGCCCTCGCACACCTTGCGGCCCGGGGAGGTGACCCGGGTGACGTCGGCGTCGGTGCTCAGCACCGAGGTGGGGACGACGGTGTACGCGTCCGACCCGGGCGGCCGCCACTCCAGCAGGAGGCGCTGGTCGTACTCGCCGTCCCAGTGGTCGATGCGCAGCGCGTGATGCCCCTCGGTCAGCTCGGCCGAGCCCTCCTTGGGCTGGGCGCCGTGCTTGCCTCCGTTGTCGATGATCTGCGTGCCGTCGATGATCAGCCGGGAGCCGTCGTCGCTGGTGATGCGGAAGTCGTACGTCCCGGCCGACTCGACGTTCAGGTACGCGGTGACCTCGGTGACGAACTTGCCGCTCAGCCCGAAGTCGTCGGCGGTGGTCCAGTCGATCGTCTGCTTCAACTCGTCGACGTTGGGCGTCTGTCCGGGCTTGAGCGTGCAGAAGTCCTCCAGGGCCATCTGTACGTCGAAGACCCGCATGGTCACGCCCGGTTGCTGCGGCGGTATGTCGGGAGGCTGGGCGGCGGCCTGACCCTGGACGAGGGTGGAGAGGAACACGGCTGAGACGAGTACGGCCAAGCGCCGCATGGGCCTGCCTCCTTGGGGGCCGAGGCAGCCGGCGGTCGGTGGCTGACGGGCTGCCGCACAACAGTGAAGGGCAGCCCTCGCGGGAAAGGCAACAGGTCGGCAAGCGCTTTCTATTTTATCGTTGTACAGCCGACGGGGATGAGATCGTCGGCGCTTGTTTCCCTCCCTTGCTTTGACCTGCAGAAGTGCGAGATGCGGCGTCGTCGGATGGAGATAGAAAGCGCTGTCAGATTTTTGCCCTTCACGCCGCGCCGTTCGTCTCCTCGCCGCGCCTCGACGTCAGCCGGGCCGCCGAGGCGATCGCGGCGCGCGCCTCGTGTTCCGGCAGGCCCGTGCGGACGGCGGCCGCGGCGAGCGCGTCGGCCAGGGCGTCGCCGAAGCCGTGTTCGTACGCGCGGCAGGCCGCCCAGAACAGGCGGGTGTTGCGCTGGCCCTCGTGCGCGGCCAGGACGAACTGGATCAGGCCCTCGCCCCGGCGGTCCGGGGTGGGGGCCGCGCCCCTGGTGGTCGTGGGCGGCCGGCGGGGCCGGGTGAGGAGGCGGAGCAGGGCGCGGGGGCACGGGGCCGGGGTGAGGTGGGCGGTGCCGGGGGCCAGGCGGTAGCGGCCGTGGGCGGTGACCGAGCCGGGGCCGACCAGGTAGCCGCCGCTGCCGCGGATGTCGATGCCCGGGGCGAGGCGGCCGGCGGAGTTGGGGACCGTCGCGTCGGCGGGGCCGGTCAGCCAGAGGTGGCGGCCGCCGCTCGGGGTGAGCACCGTGACCGTCGGCGGGATCGTGAACAGGTGCTGGAGGGCCAGCTGCCGCAGTGCGCCCGCCGCGTCGCTGCCGTACGCCGGGTCGACGTCCAGGTCGATGCCGATGAGGCGGTGCGGCGCGCGTCCGCAGGCGATGCCGTAGCCGGTGGCCCGGGGCGCGGCGGCGAAGAGGGCGCGGACGGCCGCGGGGTCGGTCGTGGCGTCGTGCACGCCGTGTCCCGGCAGCCCGCACTCGCCCCGGCAGTGCGTCGGCGGCTGCTCGCCGTGGTGGGGGGAGCGCAGGGCGGGGAGCTTGGTGGCGGAGAGGGGGAAGACGGGGAGGCCCCGCCCGGCGGCGGCGAGGGCGTGGGCGAGGGCCAGGGTGGGGGTCTGCCGGTCGATGGTGGCCATGGAACAAGTTTCGTACATGTGTTCGAAGAAGGGAAGGGGGGTCGCGGGGAGGCGGGTGCTGGGCGAGTCGGGAGCGGGCGGTGCGGGTGCGTGGCGGAACGCTTCTTCTCCGGCGCGCCAGCGGGTCGGCGCGGTCGCCTCGCTGGCCTGGACTTTTCTGCGGCTTAGGAGGTTTATCCGGTCTTCGTCATACGTGAGGGGGAATCGGGGGGTGGTGAGGGATTCGCCGGGGATGTGCTGGGCAACTCTGGTCTCGCGACGTTGTGCACAGCACCGGGGTGGTCGGCCAACTCCCCCGGAAACAGCCGAAGATGAAGCCGCAATTCCGTTTTCTGGAGGAAATGACATGGCAAGTATCCGTACCGCTCGCGTCCTCGCCGCCGTCGCCGCTCTGCCCCTGACTGTCGCGCTCTGCGGCGGGGTCGCCGTGGCGGACAACGGCTCCTTCGCGAACGACGGATCGAACGCGGCCGTGGCGACGATCGGCGGCAGCGGTGTCGGCGGCAACAACTCCGGCAACTCGTCCACGACCCAGCAGCAGGCCGTCGGCGCCGGTGCGTCGAACCAGAACACGTCCGCCCAGGTGAGCAACTCGGCCTTCGTGCCGATCGACCAGTCGGACCACAGCGTCGCGGTGAACTTCACGCCCTTCTTCTGGTGATCGTTCCCCGGTGAACCGGTCGTCGGGACCTCCCGGGGGGTGGGTCCCGGCGTACTGAACGGCAGCCCGTACGGCGGCACTTCGGTGCCCTCGTGCGGGCTGCTCGTGTCTTGACAGGCGTTCAATATCTGACGGACAGTCAGATGTGTGGAGCGTGGGCCGCCGGTCGTCGGAGCGTCGCCGTGATGTCGGACTGCTGCGTTCCGGCCGTTGACCTGTCCGCAGCTCTGAAAGGCCCCTCCGTGCATCTCGCTCCTACGGAACGCCAGCAGCGACTTCGTATCGAACTCCGTTCGTATTTCCGTACGTTGATGGGCGACGAGGCCGCGCCGGGGAACGAGTCGCAGCAGCGTCGGCTGCTCCGGCGGATCGGTGCCGACGGGCTGCTCGGGCTCGGCTGGCCCGAGGCGTACGGCGGGCAGGGCCGCGGCCCCGACGAGCAGTTCGTCTTCTTCGACGAGGCGTACCGGGCCGGCGCCCCCGTCTCCATGGTCACGCTCAACACCGTCGGCCCGACCCTGATGGCGTACGGCACCGAGGAACAGAAGGCGTACTTCCTGCCCCGCATCCTCGGCGGCGACCTCGTCTTCGCGATCGGCTACAGCGAGCCCGAGGCCGGTACGGACCTGGCGGCCCTGCGGACCCGTGCGGTGCGGGACGGCGATGACTGGGTCATCGACGGCCAGAAGATCTTCACCAGCAACGCCCAGCAGGCGGACTGGATCTGGCTCGCCTGCCGTACGGACCCCGAGGCCCCCAAGCACCGCGGCATCTCGATCATCCTGGTGCCCACGGACTCCCCCGGCTTCTCCTGGACGCCGATCCCCACCGTGGGCGGGGTCACCACCACCGCCACCTACTACGACGGCGTACGCGTCCCGGCCACGAACCTCGTCGGCGATGAGCACGGCGGCTGGAAGCTCATCACCAGCCAGCTCAACCACGAACGCGTCGCCCTGGCCGCGATCGGCATGCAGGCCGAGGACTTCTACGAGGAGGCCCTCGCCCACGCCCGCGCCCCCGACCCCGCGACCGGGCGCCGCCGGATCGACGAACCGTGGGTGCGCGCCCGGCTCGCGGAGGCGTACGCCCGGCTCGCGGCGACGCGTCTGCTGAACTGGCGTCTGGTCGACGCCGTCGGCGCCGGCGCACCCGCCCCCGGCGAGGCGAGCGGGGTGAAGTTCGCGGGCACGGAGAGCGCGGTCGAGGTCTACCGGATGTGCCAGGAGGCCGTCGGCGAGACCGCCCTGCTCCGGGGCGGGTCGCCCGGCTGTTTCGGGCCGGACGGAGAGCTGGAGCGGATGAACCGGGCGGCCCAGATCAACACCTTCGGGGGCGGTGTCGGCGAGGTGCAGCGCGAGATCGTCGCGACGGCCGGGCTCGGGATGATCCGGGGCAGGCGATGAGCGGGGCGGGTGCCGAAGGCCGCCGGGCAGGAGCCGAAGGCCGCCGGGCGGGTGCTGAAGCCTCACGGCCGGGCGTCGCGGGCCCCCGGGCGGAGGCTGGAGCCCCTCGGTCGGGCGCGGCGGGGTCCGGGCCGCATGCCGGAGCCTTCCGGCCGGGAGCTGAAGTCCCGCAGCCGGGGCCCGAAGCCTCACGGCCGGAGTCCGCACCCCCGCGGCCGGACGCCGACAACGCCGAGCGCGATGAGCTGTACGCCCGGCTCCGCGCCTACGAAGGCCGTGCCGCCGCCACCGCCGGGCGGGGCAAGGACCTTGTCAACGAGCCGATGATCCGGCACTGGTGCGAGGCGATGGGCGACACCTCGCCCGCCTACCGGGGCCCGGACGCCGTCGCCCCGCCGACCATGCTCCAGGCCTGGACGATGGGCGGGCTCTCCGGGCACACGGACGGCACGGGGCGCTCCGCCGCGTACGACGAGATGTTCGCGCTGCTCGACGGCGCCGGGTACACCTCCGTCGTGGCGACCGACTGCGAGCAGGAGTACCCGCGACCGCTCCGGCCCGGCGACCGGATCACCTTCGACACGGTCATCGAGTCCGTCTCCCCGCGCAAGACGACCAAGCTCGGCACCGGCTACTTCGTCACCACCCGCACGGACGTGCACGCCGACGGCGGACTCGCCGGGACACACCGCTTCCGCATCCTCAAGTACCGCCCCGCTCAGCGGAACAAGGACGCCGAGCCGGCCCGGCGTCCCCGGCCCGTGATCAATCGCGACAACGCCGGGTTCTGGGCCGGGGTCGCCGAACACCGCCTCCTCATCCAGCGCTGCACCGACTGCGCGACCCTCCGTCTGCCCTGGCTGCCCGGCTGCAACGCCTGCGGCGGCGCGGAGTGGGACACGGTCGAGGCGGGCGGGGAGGGCACGGTCTTCAGCCATGTCGTCATGCATCACCCGTCGTTCCCGGCCTTCGCCCCGGACGGCGATGGCGGACCGTACGCCGTCGCGCTGGTCGAACTGGCCGAGGGCGTCCGCATCGTCAGCAACGTCATCGGGGTGCCGTACGACAAGGTCCGCGTCGGCATGCCCGTACAGCTGGAGTTCCTCGTGACGGACCCTGACCTCGAACTGCCCGTCTTCCGGGCGAGCGAAGGCGGTTGAGATGGACTTCACCCCGAGCGAGGAGCAGTTGGCCGCGCGGGGACTGGCCGCGCGGATCTTCGGCGACCTGTCCACGCACGAGCGGCTGACGGCGGCCGGTACGGGCACGGACGCGGAGCTGTGGAAGGAGCTGTGCGCGGCGGGGCTGCCCGCCGCCGTCGAGGACATCGGACTCCTCGGCCTCGTCCTCCTCCTGGAGGAGCAGGGTCGGACCACCGCCCAGGTCCCGTTCGCGGCCACCTGCGTGTACGGGCTGCTCGCGGTCGCCGGGCACGGTACGCCGGAGCAGTGCGAGCGCCTGCTGCCGGGTCTGCGCGACGGTACGGCGGTGGCGACGGGCGCGTTCCCGGCGCGGGGCCGCGTACACCTCGCGGAGGACGGTGCGCTGTACGGGGCGGTGCCCTGGGTTCCGTGGCTGCGCGACGCCACCCACGTGCTGGTGGCGGACACGGACCTGGCCCTGTGGATCGTGGAGGCGAGCGCGCCCGGCGCTGAGGCGCGCGCGCCGGGCGTGACCGTCGAACCCGTCGAGACGACCGCGCCCTGGTCCGCGGGACGGCTGGTTCTCGACGGCGTATGCGGGGAGCGACTGGGGAACGGGCCGGAGGCGTACGCGGCCGTCCTCGCCACCGCCCGTACGGCCTTCGCCGGGCTTCAGGCCGGGGTGTGCGCGGGCTCGCTCGCCCGCGCGGTCCACCACACCGTCACCCGCGAGCAGTTCGGGCGGCCGCTCTCCACCAACCAGGGCGTCCTGCTCCGCGCCGCCGACGCCCACATGGACACCGAGGCGATCCGCGTCACCGCGTACGAGGCGGCCTGGCGCCACGACGAGCGACGAGCCTGCGCAGCACAGGCGTTGACGGCCGCCTGGTGGGCCTCGGAGGCGGGCAAGCGGGTCGTCCACGCGGGCCAGCATCTGCACGGCGGCACCGGGGCCGACCTCGACCATCCGGTCCACCGGCACTTCCTCTGGGGTCGCCAGCTCGACGCGTACCTCGGCTGCGGCGGCGAAGTCCTGGAGGAGCTCGGCCTGTTGCTGGCGGACAGCACTCAGGGGGATGCGTCATGAAGCGGACGTACCGCGTCGGCGACGAGCTGCCGCCCCTGGAGATCCCGGTGACCCGGACCCTGATCGTCGCCGGGGCCATCGCCTCGCGTGACTACCAGGACGTCCACCACGACGCGGAGCTGGCCCGGGAGAAGGGCTCCCCCGACATCTTCATGAACATCCTCACCACCAACGGGCTCGTCGGCCGCTACCTCACCGACCACTTCGGCCCCACCGCCGTCCTCCGCAAGGTCGCGATCCGGCTCGGTGCACCCAACTACCCGGGCGACGTGATGCGGTTGACCGGCCGGATCACCGAAGTGGTCGCAGGTGAGCCGGCCGAAGCCGTCGTCCAGGTCACCGGTGACAACGGCATCGGCCGTCACGTCACCGGCACGGTCACCATCGCCCTCCCCGGCCCGAGCCCGAAGAGGTCCGGAACATGAGCATCCGCAGAGCCGACTCGCTCGGCGGGAAGGCCGCGATCGTCGGCATCGGGGCCACCGAGTTCTCCAAGGACTCCGGCCGCAGCGAACTGAAGCTGGCCGTCGAGGCCGTCCGCGCCGCTCTCGACGACGCCGGCCTCACCCCCGCCGACGTGGACGGGCTCGTCACCTTCACCATGGACACCAGCCCCGAGATCACCGTCGCCCAGGCGGCCGGGATCGGCGAGCTGTCGTTCTTCTCCCGGATCCACTACGGCGGCGGCGCGGCCTGCGCCACCGTGCAGCAGGCCGCCCTGGCGGTGGCGAGCGGCATCGCGGACGTCGTCGTCTGCTACCGGGCCTTCAACGAACGCTCCGGCCGCCGCTTCGGCTCCGGCGTCCAGCGGCGCGAGCCCACCGCCGAGGGCACGGCGCTCGGCTGGAACCTGCCGTTCGGGCTGCTCACCCCCGCCTCCTGGGTGGCGATGGCGGCCCAGCGCTACCTGCACACGTACGGGCTGGATCCGGAGGTCTTCGGGCACGTGGCGGTGGTCGACCGGCGGCACGCGGCGCGGAACCCGGCGGCGTACTTCCACGGGAAGCCCATCACGCTCGCCGACCACGCCGCGTCCCGCTGGATCGTGGAGCCGCTGCGGCTGCTGGACTGCTGCCAGGAGACGGACGGCGGCCAGGCCCTCGTCGTCACCAGCGTGGAGCGGGCCCGTGATCTGCCCCGGCCGCCCGCCGTCGTCGTCGCGGCGGCGCAGGGGGCGGGCCGGTCGCAGGAGCAGATGACGAGCTTCTACCGGGACGGGCTCACCGGCCTGCCGGAGACCGCCGTCGTGGCCCGGCAGCTCTGGCGCAGCTCCGGACTGTCCCCGGCCGACATCGATGTGGGCATCCTCTATGACCATTTCACCCCGTTCGTCCTGATGCAGTTGGAGGAGTTCGGCTTCTGCGGGCCGGGGGAGGCGGGCGGTTTCGTCGCGGCGGACGCCCTGCCCCTGAACACCCATGGGGGTCAGCTGGGGGAGGCGTACCTCCATGGGATGAACGGCATCGCGGAGGCCGTCCGGCAGATCCGGGGCACCTCGGTGAACCAGGTGGCGGGCGCGGCGAGGTCCCTGGTCACGGCCGGTACGGGTGTTCCGACGTCGGGCCTGGTTCTCGGCGCGGACGGCTGAACGGCACCGCCAGGGCCCGGGCGGTGCCGGGGGCTTTCGGGGGTGGACCCTGACGGAGGTGGGAAGGCCCGTCCACCTTCAGGAGGTTCAGGGCGGACACCCCCTACAACCTGAGGCGGACAGCGCTTCGGGACCTGGGGCCGATCCCTTCGGCGGTGCCCGCTCCTAGCGTTGGGTACATGACCACGCCAGTCTGCACGGGCGCCTCCAGGGCGGCCTCCGCCACCGCCGGACACCACCCCCACACGCCCTACGCGTCGTTCTCCTCGTACGTACGGGCCCGGGGACCGGTCCTGCTGCGTACCGCGCGCTCGCTCACCGCGAACCCGTGCGATGCGGAGGATCTGCTGCAGACCGCGCTCGCCAAGACGTACGTGGCGTGGGAGCGGATCGAGGACCACCGGGCGCTGGACGGCTACGTCCGCCGGGCCCTGCTGAACACCCGCACCTCGCAGTGGCGCAAGCGCAAGGTCGACGAGTTCGCCTGCGAGGAGCTTCCCGAACGGGAGGCCGTCCCGGCGCCCGACCCCGCCGAGCAGCAGTCGCTGCACGACGCGATGTGGCGCGCGGTGCTCAAGCTCCCGGACCGCCAGCGCGCGATGGTCGTCCTGCGCTATTACGAGGACCTGAGCGAGGCCCAGACGGCGGAGGTCCTCGGAGTGTCGATCGGTACGGTCAAGAGCGCCGTCTCCCGCGCCCTCGGCAAGCTCCGCGAGGACCCGGAGCTGGCACCGGTCCGCTGACGCCGTCTCCACCACCGACCCGGCGACGCCGGTCCGCCGGTTTCACGATCACGGAAAAGTCTCCCGCAACGCCCCGGTCAGGAATTTTCTCCCGCGAGTAGTGACATACCGCGTGGTATGTGCGCAGAATCAGCGGAACCCTACTGCCGCGTAGCGCCCACCGGGAGGACGCCGTGCTGAGCACCATGCAGGACGTACCGCTGACTGTCACCCGCATCCTGCACCACGGGATGACGATTCACGGGAAGTCGCAGGTCACGACCTGGACCGGCGAACCCGAGCCGCACCGCCGTACCTTCGCCGAGATCGGCGCCCGCGCCACCCAGCTGGCCAACGCGCTCCGCGACGAGCTGGGTATCGACGGCGACCAGCGGGTCGCCACGCTCATGTGGAACAACGCGGAGCATGTCGAGGCCTACCTCGCCATCCCCTCCATGGGCGCCGTGCTCCACACCCTCAACCTCCGGCTGCCGCCCGAGCAGCTCGCCTGGATCGTCAACCACGCGGACGACAGGGCGGTGATCGTCAACGGTTCGCTGCTGCCGCTCCTCGTGCCGCTGCTGCCCCACCTGCCGAGCATCGAGCACGTCGTCGTGGCCGGACCCGGCGACCGGTCCGCCCTCGCCGGGATCACGCCCCGTGTGCACGAGTACGAGGAGCTGATCGCGGGCCGCTCCACCACGTACGACTGGCCCGAGCTGGACGAACGCCAGGCCGCCGCCATGTGTTACACCTCCGGCACCACGGGCGACCCCAAGGGCGTCGTCTACTCGCACCGGTCGATCTACCTGCACTCGATGCAGGTCAACATGACCGAGTCGATGGGGCTGACCGACAAGGACACCACCCTCGTCGTCGTGCCCCAGTTCCATGTGAACGCCTGGGGCCTGCCGCACGCCACGTTCATGAGCGGCGTCAACATGCTCATGCCGGACCGCTTCCTCCAGCCCGCGCCGCTCGCCGACATGATCGAGCGCGAGCGCCCCACGCACGCGGCCGCGGTTCCCACCATCTGGCAGGGCCTGCTCGCCGAGGTCACCGCCAACCCCCGCGACCTCACCTCCATGGCCAACGTGACCATCGGCGGCGCGGCCTGCCCGCCCTCGCTGATGGAGGCGTACGACAAGCTCGGCGTCCGGCTCTGCCACGCCTGGGGCATGACGGAGACCTCGCCGCTGGGCACCATGGCCCACCCGCCCGCCGGCCTGAGCGACGAGGAGCAGTGGCCCTACCGGGTCACCCAGGGCCGCTTCCCCGCCGGAGTCGAGGCACGGCTGGTGGGCCCCGGCGGCGAACACCTCCCGTGGGACGGCGAGTCGGCCGGTGAGCTGGAGGTCCGGGGCCCCTGGATCGCCGCCGCCTACTACGGCGGGTCCGACGGCGAGCACCTGCGCCCCGAGGACAAGTTCAGCGAGGACGGCTGGCTGAAGACCGGCGACGTCGGCGTGATCAGCACCGACGGCTTCCTCACCCTCACCGACCGGGC
Organism: Streptomyces globisporus C-1027; assembly: GCF_000261345.2. Classification (NCBI taxonomy): domain Bacteria; kingdom Bacillati; phylum Actinomycetota; class Actinomycetes; order Kitasatosporales; family Streptomycetaceae; genus Streptomyces; species Streptomyces globisporus. The sequence goes on from NZ_CP013738.1 coordinate 4,102,139, forward strand.
CAAGGACGTCATCAAGTCGGGCGGCGAATGGATCTCCAGCGTCGAGCTGGAGAACGCGCTGATGGCCCACCCTGACGTCGCGGAGGCGGCCGTCGTCGCCGTACCGGACGAGAAGTGGGGCGAGCGGCCGCTCGCGACCGTTGTCCTCAAGGAGGGCGCCGCCGACGTCGACTACGAGGCGCTGAAGGCGTTCCTCGCCGAGTCGGGCATCGCCAAGTGGCAGCTGCCGGAGCGCTGGTCGGTGATCCCCGCCGTGCCGAAGACGAGCGTGGGCAAGTTCGACAAGAAGGTGATCCGCAAGCAGTACGCGGAGGGCGAGCTGGACGTCACCCAGCTCTGAGCCTCTGGTTTCACGTGAAACAGGGCGGGGGCGGTACGGGATTCCGTACCGCCCCCGCCCTGTTCTGCTGTACGCGGGTGCTCAGTTGGTGCCGATCTTCGCCAGCAGGTCGACGATCCGCGACTGGACCTCGTCGCTGGTCGACCGTTCCGCCAGGAAGAGAACGGTTTCACCCGATCCGAGCCGCGGCAGCTCCGCCTGGTCCATCCCGGCCGAGGTGTAGACGACCAGCGGGGTGCGGTTCAGCTGTCCGTTGGCCCGCAGCCAGTCCACGATCCCGGCGCGCCGGCGGCGTACCTGCATCAGGTCCATCACCACGAGGTTCGGCCGCATCCGGCCCGCCAGGTCGACGGCCTCGCTGTCCGTCGCGGCGCGCGCCACCTGCATTCCGCGCCGCTCCAGGGTCTGCGTGAGCGCCACCGCGATCTCCTCGTGCTCCTCGATCAGGAGCACTCGCGAAGGATGCTGTTCGCTGTCGCGCGGGGCCAGCGCCTTGAGGAGGACGGCCGGGTCCGCCCCGTACGCCGCTTCCCGGGTCGCCTGCCCGAGACCGGCGGTGACCAGCACCGGGACCTCGGCCGCGACGGCCGCCTGGCGCAGCGACTGCAACGCGGTACGGGTGATGGGACCGGTCAGCGGGTCGACGAAGAGAGCGGCGGGGAACGCGGCGATCTGGGCGTCGACCTCCTCACGGGAGTTCACGATCACGGGACGGTAGCCCCGGTCGCTCAGCGCCTGCTGGGTCGGTACGTCGGGGGCGGGCCAGACCAGCAGCCGGCGCGGGTTGTCCAGCGGCTCGGGTGGCAGCTCGTCGTCGACCGGGTGTGGGTGCGGCCGGTTGGCGACCTCGACCGCGCCCCCGGGCCCGTCCAGCGGCTCGGGACCCTCGGCGCCCTCGTCGGGCGCCCCTATGGCGTACGCACGCCCCTCCGAGACCGGCGGCGCGAGCAGCTGCCCCTCGCCGTAGGCGGCACCGGGCCCGCCGACCGCGTGCCCGGGCTGTCCGAGCTGGCCCGGCTGGGCGTGCTCGGGCGCCGGACCGTGAGGCGGGGCCGGGGGCTGGCTCTGCTGCGCTCCGGGCGGGGGTGTGGCCGCGTTCGTCGTCGCGGGAGCGGGCGTAGGTGTCGCTCCCGCCGTCGGCTGTGCGCCCCGGCGGTCCTGCTGCGCCGCGGCCTGCTGGCCCGGGGTGCGGTCACCCTCCGGCGGGGCGGCGAGCTTGCGACGCCGGCCGGCCCCGCCGAGACTCTGGTGCGGCTGGTTCTGCTGATGCGCGAGGTGCTGGGCGAACGGCACGCCCTGGCCCAGCGTGCGCACGCTGAAGGCCCTCCCCTGCGTCGAGTCGGGGTTGGTGCCCTCCGGCATCGGCTCCTCGGCGGGCAGCGGCTGCCGCCGCGCGTCCGCGGCCGGAACGCCCGGGTCACCGTCGGCCGGGTGCGCCCCGGGCCCGGTGACGGCGGCGACGCCGGTGGTGTGCGCGGTGTGCCCGGTCTGCTCGTTGTGCCCGCTGTCGCCCCAGGAGCCGGTCTCCGGGCCCTGTCCCGCTGCCGGTGCCGGACCCTGCGGGAGGCCGTTCCCGGAGGTGTCCGTCCCGGAGACACCCCGCCCGGGGACGCCCTGCCCGGAGGTCGCGTCCGTCTGCGGGAGGTGGTGCGCCGGGCCGACCGGGTGCGCCTGCGGAGGGGTGTGGCCGGCCTCCGGTGCGGTACGCGCGTGGCGGGCGCTCGCGTCGTCGTCGGGGCCCGCCGGGGCGTCGGGGACCACCGGCGCCCGGTCCGCGTCGGCGGGCGGCAGGGCGAAGGCGGTACGCGGACCGGCGTCCGCGGCGGTGCGCTCCTGGGCGGCGGCCAGCGCGCGCCGGGCCCGTCGGCCACCCGGCTGCTGGGCCGGGTCCGGGTGTCCGCCGTTGCCGTTGCCGGACGGGAGAGCGGGAAGGGCGGCGGGCTCGCCCTCCCGACGGGCTCGCCGTCCGGTGGGCGGAACGGGCTGCTGCGGATCCACCGGGACGCCCTGGGGCGGCACGGTCTGCCCGAGCTGCGGACGGCCGCCGCCCTGGGCGTTCTCGGCCGCGGTGACGACCGCCCCCTCCGAGGGCGCGCCGGGGGCCGCGGACGGGGCGGAGGTCAGGGCCAGCGCCTGGCGCTGCGGCTGCTGCTCCCGCACGGCGTTCCCGGTGGTACCGGCGCCCGTCCCGGGAGCGGTGTCCAGGGCCGCCTCGGCGGGGCTGGGACGGCCGCGCCGCCGCCCGGAGCCCTCGCCCTGCTGGGCCGGGATCAGCTCGGGTGCGTGCTGCTCCTCGGGCGCGGCCGGTCCACGGCGCGCGCGCCGACGCCCGGTCGGCTCGGCGACGGGCCGGTCGTCGGCAACGGGAGCAGCGGCATCAGGAAGGGCCTCGGCCGTGCCGTCACCCGCGCTCTCCGGCGTACCGGCCGGGCTGTCCAGGAACGCGTCGGTGGAGGACCTGCGCGCCCGCCGCCGGCCGCCGCTGGTGACGCCCGGCGCGCCGACGCCCTCCGGCGACGACGAGGACATCGGGGCGGCGGGCTCCGGCGACAGGCCGTTCCCGTCCGGCTCCGGGGGCGCGATCGTGCCTGCCGCCGCGCCGATGGGCACGTCGAGGACGTACGCGCTGCCGCTCATGCCGGGCATCTCGTGGGTCTGGAGGACCCCGCCGTGGGCCTGGACGATGCCGCGGACGATCGGCTCGTGCACCGGGTCGCCCCCGGCGAACGGGCCGCGCACCTCGATGCGGACGACGTCACCGCGCTGGGCGGCGGCCACGACCACGGTGGAGTCGACGTAGCCGCCCCCGGGGACGGCCCGGGTCTTGCCGGTCGAGTCGACACCGCAGACGTCCGCGACGAGATGGGCGATGGCGGTCGCGAGCCGGCGCGCGTCGACCTCGGCCTCGATCGGCGGGGCGTGCACGGCGAACTGGGCGCGCCCGGGGCCGATCAGCTCGACCGCCCCGTCGATGCCGCCCTTCACGATCCCCTCGATCAGGGCGGGTGCCTTGTGCAGCCCCTCCACGCCCGCGTCGAGGCGCTGGTAGCCCAGGACGTTGTCGACGAGCGTGGTCATCCGGGCGTACCCGGCGGCGAGGTGGTGCAGGATCTGGTTGGCCTCGGGCCACAGCTGACCGGCCGGGTCGGAGGCGAGCGTGGACAGCTCGCCGCGCAGCTCCTCCAGGGGCCCGCGCAGCGAACCGCCGAGGACGGCGGTGAGCTGGGCGTGCTGGGCGCTCAGGGAGGCGAGCAGCTCGGCCTGACCCTCGATCTCGGCGGCGTACCGCTCGCTGCGGTCGGCGAGCTCGGCGGCGTGCGCCTCCTTCAGCGACTCCAGCTCCTTGGCGTGCGCCTCCTTGAGCGCGGTGACCTCGGCGGAGTGGCTCGTGGTCAGCTCGGCGACGACGTTCTTGTGCTGGGCGGACAGCTCCTCGTACGGCCGGCGGTCGGTGAACGTCATCACCGCGCCGACGAGCTGGTCCCCGTCGCGTACCGGCGCGGTCGTCAGGTCCACCGGCACCTGGTCGCCGCTCTTGGACCACAGCACCTGCCCGCGCACCCGGTGCTTGCGCCCGGACTTGAGGGTGTCGGCGAGCGGGGAGTCCTCGTACGGGAACGGATCGCCCTCCGCCCGCGAGTGCAGGATCAGCGGGTGCAGCTCCTGACCGCCGAGGTCGCTGGCCCGGAAGCCGAGGATCTGCGCGGCGGCGGGGTTGACGAGGACCACGCGCCCGTCGGTGTCCGTACCGACGACGCCTTCGGACGCGGCCCGCAGGATCATCTCGGTCTGCCGCTGCGAACGGGCCAGCTCGGCCTCGGTGTCGACGGTGCCGGAGAGATCCCGGACGACGATCATGAGGAGCTCATCGCCGGTGTAGCTGGAGTGGATGTCGCTGTACGCGGCCTGTCCGCTGTCGAGGCTCGCGCTGGTGACCTCGACCGGATACTCGTGGCCGTCGGTGCGCCGCGCGGTCATCCGCGTGGGCTTGGTCCTGCCCTGCTCGTCCGCAGCCTCGGGCCGTCGCATCGACCCCGGGATCAGCTTGGAGTCGAACTCCGGCAGCAGATCGAGCAGTCCGCGACCGACGAGCGCGGTGCCCGGAGTCTCGAACATTTCGAGGGCGATGGCGTTGGCGTTGACGACCGTGCCATTGCAATTGACGAGCAGAAGCCCGTCAGGAAGGGCATCGAGTATGGCTGCGAGGCGAGCAGTGCCTCGGGACGGCCTGCTGCTCACGACGACGCTTCCTCCCTGATTACCGCACCTTGCCGACAGCGGGCCCCATCTTGCCCCTCGGGCCGCAGACTGTCACTGGAGGAGTCTAAGGCCAGGGGAGGCCCCTGGGGCGGCGGATGAGGGGGAGCTCTCACCAAGGTTCTGTGCGCGCGGTGTACGTCAGGGGCCCATGCCGTGAGCGTCCGCACACCCTGTGACGTGCGCGGACGCGGGGCGCGGCGGTTCCTTCCGGGCCCCGGGAAGGCCCGCGCCTCTTCGCCGTTGCGAACGCCTTTACGCCGACGCCGACCGGTCGGCCGCCGAGAAGCCGCCCGCGGAGGGTCCGGCCGCCGACGGGCTACCGGACGTCCGGGAGCACCGGCACGAGGCTGTTCCAGCGCGCGATCTCGCATCCGTCGCGGCGGCTGGCGGTGGTGTCCACGGCCCGGCCCTCCCAGGTGCCGACGATGCGTGCGAAGGCGTCGCCGCCGTGGATCATCGTGCACATCGTGCCCTCGGGGGTCTCCCGGAACAGCTCCTGCCGCCCGGCCCGGGTGGCCCCGGCCTCCGCCAGCCGGTCACAGGCGGCCTGCCCCTCCGGGTGGGTGCCCCCGGTGGGCCCGCACTCCAGCTCGAACGTGCCGTCGGCCCCCGGGACCCCGGTGTTCTCCACGCTCACGGTGAGCCGCGTCCGCGCCTCGTCGGCCTCACCGGCCCCCGTCCCCTCCCCGTCGTCGAGGAACCCGGGCAGCGGGAGGGGCATGGGCAGCGGGCCGAGGGCGGGCCGGGCGGCGGCGAACGGTCCGGAGGTCGGCGCGACCGAGGGCACCGGCCCGGAGGACGCGGACCCGGAGGCGGTGGCGGTGGACGCCGGCACGGCGGCGGCGAGGACGGCGAGCGGGACGACGGCGGAGAGGGCGAGACGGCGCAGCATGCGAAAGCTCCAGGATCTCTGCAGCGGGGTCGGCCGCGGGCGGCGGCCACGGACGGATCACGGACCTGCCCCGGTGCCACGCTGACGGGCGACGACGACTGGACGACTGACGGAGACCCGAGGCCCCCACCCCTCTCTAACGCGCACCGCGCCCGGACGTTGCGCCACCACGCCGAACTGCTTTGCCCTGCCCCCCGGAGGCCTAGTAACGTTGGCGGCGATTGGTGGCACGACGCTCGACTGTGTCATCATCTGCACGCACCACTCGCGTCCGCGCGAGGAGTGTGGAGGAGGCGTCGCCTAGTCCGGTCTATGGCGCCGCACTGCTAATGCGGTTTGGGTCTTAAAGCCCATCGAGGGTTCAAATCCCTCCGCCTCCGCTCCATCCCGAAGCCCCGTGCCCCTGGCACGGGGCTTCGGTCGTTCCGGGGCGAGGGGGTGCGCGGAGGGGTGCCTGGGGTAGGGCGTCAGAGGTCGTTTGCGCAGCTCAGTGGTGGTGCGGCTAATGGATTTCGCGTCACGGCGCAGGTCATGTAATGTTGTTCTCGCAACGCCGACCGGGAAGAAAAAGCCCGGAACGCCAAGCACTCGTAGCTTAACGGATAGAGCATCTGACTACGGATCAGAAGGTTGCAGGTTCGAATCCTGCCGAGTGCACAGCAGGTCAGAGGCCCCGGAGAAATCCGGGGCCTCTGGCGTTTCAGGAGTGGGCATGGGCTGAGGGGTGTCCGGTCGCCTCAGCTACCGTGCGCCCGTGGGTGACTCCTTTACCGGCAGCGGACCGCTGTCAGATGCCGAAGTTGCGCAGCTTCTCGATCTGCTGCGTCGTTACCGCGCTCACAATCTCGATCAGTGGGAAGCCTTGCAGACCGGCACGCCGTACGGGCCTGTCTACGTCCAGATGGGCCGGTCGCTGCCACTCGGTGAAGAGTCGGACGAGATGTTCCGGCCGTTCTCTAGGCCACGGTCTGACCTGGCCGGTCAGGATGGAGTGACCGACCGGATCGGCGCGTGCCGTACAGCGGCGGAGGTATGGAGCCCCGGAGAAGGCGAACTCCAGGGCCTCGTGCGTCGGACCGGCCCCCGCCGGGACTGCCAGGCCTCAAACCGCCGGCACGTCCACCCGCGCCCCCTCCGCCGTCACCCGGCGGCGGCGGGTCGGCAGGCCCATCGTCGGGTTCGCCACGCCCCAGGCCGCGCCCTTGCAGACCAACTCCTTGTAGAGGGCGGCCAGGCGGCCGGTCAGGGCTGCGTTGACGGCTCGGTCGTAGGCGGTGACGTACTGGATCAGGCCCTCCTTGCGGCCCAGTGAGATGCACTGGTTGAAGTAGCGGGCCGAGATCGTCGGGAGCTTGCTGTCGGTCAGGCGGGCCGCGATGGCGTCGGCCGCCTGCCAGGCGGTGGGGACGCCCGAGGCGCACGACATGCGCAGCGGCTTGTCGCCGGGGCCGGTCACCAGGGCCGCGTCGCCGATGGCGTACACGTCCGGGTGGGAGACCGAGCGCATGGTGGCGTCGACCACGATCTGGCCCGTGTCGCCGGTCTCCAGGGTCGTGGCCCGGGCGATCGGGTGGACCGCGAAGCCCGTCGTCCAGATGGTGACCGCTGCCGGGATGTCGCCCTCGGTGGTGGTGACGCGGTCGGCGTGCACGGCGAGGACGGTGGTGTGTTCGTGGGTCGTGATCCGGAGGTTCCCGAAGACCTTTTGCAGGTGACGCGCGCCCTTGGGGGAGAGCCAGTCGCCCAGTCCGCCCCGGGCGATCAGGGAGACGTCGAGGTCCGGGCGGGTCTCGGCCAGTTCCGTCGCGGCCTCCACGCCGGTGAGGCCGCCGCCGACGACGGTCACGGGGCTGCCGGGGGCGAGCGCGGCCAGGCGGTCGCGCAGGCGCAGGGCTCCGTCGCGGCCGGCGATCTCGTGGGCGTGCTCCGTGGTGCCGGGGACGCCCTGCGTGTTCCAGGCGCTGCCGAGTGCGTAGACGAGGGTGTCGTACTCCAGGTCCGAAGGCCCGTCCGCGCCGGTGACGGTCACCGTCCTGCGGTCGATGTCGACGCCCGTCACGCGTCCGAGGCGCAGCTCGACGCCCGTACCGGCGAACATCTCGTCGAAGGGGCGCGGGCGGAGGGGCTGGCCCACCGCCAGCTGGTGCATCCGGACGCGCTCGACGAAGTCCGGTTCGGCGTTGACGAGGGTGATGGAGACGTCCTCGCCGCGCAGCCGCCTGGCGAGGCGTCCGGCGGCGGTCGCCCCGGTGTATCCGGCTCCGATGACGACGACGCGGTGCTGCTGGATGGTCTGCCGCATGTTCTGCATGTCCCTGCACTCCTGTCTCGCGCGGTTTCGCCTCTTGAACCGGGCAGACCGTCGATTCCTGACAGGTGGTGCGTGTGACGTGGGTCACCTGTACTGAGGGATGGTGAGGAGTGGGGTTCCGTGGTCCGTCGCCGCCCACTGCCGCGTCGCCCGTTCGAGCTTGTCGGGGTTGACCTGGCTGCGGAACGCGGCGATGCCGTCCGGCGTGAACTCCAGGCAGATCACGCCGATGACCCGGCCGTCGACTAGGACCACCAGGGCGGGCAGCCCGTTGGCGGACGAGACGTGGATCTCCGCCGTGCCGCCGATGAGGCGGCGGGCGGCCTGGTTGGGGCTGAACAGGCTCCGCATGAACTTCGCGACGGCCACGGCCCCCTCGAACGCCTTCGCGCGGGCCGGTACCTTTCCGCCGCCGTCGCCGATCGCGACGGCGTCCGCGGTGAGCAGCTGGACCAGCGGTTCGGTCCGGCCGCTGGTGGCCGCCGTGAGGAACTCCTCGACGATGCGCCGGGCGGCCGCCTCGTCGATCTCGGTACGGGTCCGGCCCGCCGCGATGTGCTTCTTGGCGCGGTGGAGGATCTGCTGGGCGGACGCCTCCGTGATGTCCAGGATCTCCGCGATCCTCCGGTGCGGGTAGCCGAACGCCTCCCGCAGCACGTACACCACCCGCTCGTTGGGGGACAGCCGCTCCATCAGGGCGAGGACCGCGAACGAGACCGACTCGCGCTGCTCGGCGGTGTCGGCCGGGCCGAGCATCGGGTCCCCGGCGAGCAGCGGCTCCGGCAGCCACTGGCCCACGTACGTCTCGCGGCGGGCGCGCGCCGAGGTGAGCTCGTTGAGGCACAGGTTGGTGAGGACCTTCGTCAGCCAGGCCTCGGGGACCTCGATGCGGTCGATGTCGGCGGCCTGCCAGCGCAGGAACGTGTCCTGTACGGCGTCCTCGGCATCGCTCGCCGAGCCGAGGAGGCGGTAGGCGATGGCCTTGAGGCGGGGCATGGCAGCCTCGAACTGGTCCATCTGGTTCCCGGTCAGCGCCATGGTCCGGATCCTAACGGGGAGGGGCGCGGGGGCGGGAGCGGCCGTTCGTCGTGGCGGGGGCGGGGTAGCCGACGTACTGCGGGGCGTGCTGGGCGCCCCTCCGTTCGGAGGTGGGCACGGTGGGAGCGAAGGGGCAGGCGGACAGAGGGCGTTGGCGTGATCAGTGGTGGGCCGTCGGGCTGCTGGTACTGGTGAGCGGAGTCGCCGTCCGGCTGGCGTTCCGCGGGTGGTCCGCCTGGCCGGAGGCGCTGGTCGGGGGTGTTTTCTACGCCGGTTTCCTGACGTGGATCCTGATGCGGCGCAGGCGGCGGGATGCGAAGGCCGTAGGCACCGAGCCCGACAGGGTGCCGGAGCTGGAGCGGCGCATCGCGAAGAACGGCGAGCTGCCCGACGACCCGGCCGAGCAGGCGGCCATGGTCCGGCTGATCCGGCGGCGGGAGGAGAAGCTGCGGCGCAGTCGCCGGTGGGCCTTCCCCATGCTCGGGGTGATCTTCCTGGGGATGCCGTTGCTCTGGTTCACCTCCGGCGATGTGCCGGCGGGGCTGTGGACGCTCGGCTTCGGCGTGGCGTTCATGAGCTGGATGATCTGGTTCAACCGGCGCTTCGTGCGGCGCATGGTCGCGATGCGGCAGCGGATCGAAGGCGTTCGTGGCGTCGGTGGCGTCGGTGGCGTCGGGGGCGTCGGGGGGATCGAGGGTGCCGGAGGGCGCGCTTAGCATCTCCGGATGACGTGTGCGGTCCGGGAATCCGGTGGTGGGTGGCGGTGTGCCGGGGTGCGGTGGCCCCGGGAGGTGCCCGAGCTGGGGTGGAGCCGGGGCGGTGACCGGCGGGTGAGCGTGCTCGCGTACGGGGCCGGCCTCGGGTTCCGGGCCGTCGGGGAGCGGCACTGCGTGGGGGCCCGGGGGAACGTGTGTCCGCTGGGGGCCGTCGTGCCGGGGCGCTCGACCGGGGGGCGGTGCGCCGAGTGCGCGCGGCTGGACCGGGCGCATTCGGTGGCCGCCGACACGATGGCGGACGACCCCCGGACGTACCGCGTGTACCTCGCTTGGTTCGGGCCCGGCATGGTCAAGGTCGGGATCACCGGGGAGGAGCGCGGGGCCGCCCGGCTGCGGGAGCAGGGGGCCGTGGCTTTCAGCTGGCTCGGTCGCGGGCCCCTCATGGCGGCGCGGCGGACCGAGGAGGTGCTGCGGGCGGCCCTCGGGGTGCCCGACCGGATCCCTTACGCGAAAAAGCGTGCTGCGCGCGGGCAGTTGCCGGGGGCCGAGGAGCGGGCCGGGGCGGTGGCGGAGCTGTACGCGCGGGCGGCGGAGCTCGAAGGGCGGGGCTGGCCCGAGTCGTTGGAGCGGCTGCCTCTCGAAGTGGTGGACCAGGTCGGCATTTTCGGGCTCGACCGTGCGCCCGATCCCGATCCCGCGCCCGGCCGGTCGGTACGGGAGGGTGGGACCGCGCCCGGCCGGTCGGTACGGGAAAGTGCGCCCGTGCCCGTCCGGTCGGTGCGGGAGCTGGTCGACGGCGGCGTCGTCGCGGGGCGGCTCGTCGCGGCGGCCGGGCCCGATCTGCACCTCGCGGTGGCGGACGGGGGCGTGGTCGTGCTGGATACGCGGCTGATCACCGGCTGGGACCTGACGGCGGTGACCCGGGCGACCGAGGCCACCGAGGCGAGGGAGGTGAGGGAGATGACCGGGAGCGATGTACGTGTCCCCCTCATCGACATCGGCGGCGGCGGTGTGCAGGGTGGGTTGTTCTGAACGACCGGGTGGGTCGTTCCGGACGACCGGCGAAAGGCCTGCGCATGGAGACGGGAAGCGATGACGTGCTGCGGTTCCGGGAGCGGCTCGGGCTGCCCGGGATCATCGACGTGCACACCCACTTCATGCCCGAGCAGGTCCTGCGCAAGGTGTGGGCCTACTTCGACGCGGCCGGGCCGCTCACCGGGCTGGAGTGGCCGATCACCTACCGGTACGAGGAGCAGCGGCGGCTCGATGTGCTGCGGGCGTTCGGGGTGGTCCGGTTCACCGCCATGCTCTACCCGCACAAGCCCGGTATGGCCCGCTGGCTGAACGGCTGGGCCGCCGACTTCGCCGGCCGGACCCCCGACTGCCTGCACACCGCGACCCTCTTCCCGGAGGAGGGCGTCGAGGTGTACGTGAAGGAGGCCGTCGAGGCGGGGGCGCGCGTGTTCAAGTCGCACCTTCAGGTGGGCGCGTACGACGCCAATGATGCGTTGCTGGACCCGGTGTGGGGGCTGCTCGCGGAGGCCGGGATTCCGGTGGTCATGCACTGCGGGTCGGGGCCCGCGCCGGGCAGGTTCACCGGGCCGGAGCCGATCGGGCGGCTGCTGGCCCGGCACCCCCGGCTGCGGCTGATCGTCGCGCACATGGGGATGCCGGAGTACGCGGAGTTCCTGGCGCTGGCGGAGGCGTATCCGGAGGTCCGGCTCGACACGACCATGGCGTTCACCGACTTCAGCGAGCGGCTCAGCCCCTTCCCGGCGGCCGAACGCGGACGGCTCGCCGACCTCGGGGACCGCATCCTGCTGGGGACGGACTTCCCGAACATCCCGTACCCGTACGTCCACCAGCTGGAGGCGCTGGAGCGGCTCGGGCTGGGCGATGCGTGGTTGCGGGCGGTCTGCCACGGGAACGCCGCCGCGTTGTTCGAGCCGCCGGAGGCTCAGGGCCTGCTGGAGGCTTAAGGCCCGCTGGACCCCGTACCGCTTTCTCAGGCAATTCACAGGAACGGGTCAGGCTTCTCTCACGGGCGCCTCACAGAGTGGGCCCATGACGACGACGACCGCGCCCCAGGGGCGTACCGAACTGCTCAGGCCGGACCGTACCCCCGTCCGGGTCCTGGTCGTGGACGACGAGGCTCCGCTCACCGAGCTGCTCTCGATGGCCCTGCGCTACGAGGGGTGGGAGGTGCGCAGCGCCGGGGACGGGGCCGCCGCGGTCCGGGCGGCCCGCGGCTTCCGGCCGGACGCGGTGGTCCTGGACGTGATGCTGCCGGACATGGACGGGCTGGCCGTGCTGGGCCGGCTGCGCCGCGAGTACGCCGATGTGCCCGTCCTCTTCCTGACCGCCCGGGACGCCGTCGAGGACCGGATCGCCGGGCTCACCGCGGGCGGCGACGACTACGTCACCAAGCCGTTCAGCCTGGAGGAGGTCGTGGCCCGGCTGCGCGGACTCATCCGCCGCTCGGGCTCGGCCGTCGCCGCCGAACGCGGCGAGTCCACGCTGACCGTCGGGGACCTGGTGCTCGACGAGGACAGCCACGAGGTGTGGCGGGGCGGGGAGGCGATCCACGTCACCGCGACCGAGTTCGAGCTGCTGCGCTTCCTGATGCGCAACCCGCGCCGGGTGCTCAGCAAGGCCCAGATCCTCGACCGGGTCTGGAACTACGACTTCGGCGGCCAGGCCAACGTCGTCGAGCTCTACATCTCCTACCTCCGCAAGAAGATCGACGCCGGGCGCACGCCGATGATCCACACCCGGCGCGGCGCGGGGTATCTGATCAAGCCCGGTGAGTAGGGGCCCCCGCATGACGTTGCCGCACAGGCCCTGGACGCTGCGGACCCGGCTCGTCGTCTCCGCCGTGTCGCTGATCGCCGTCGTCGCGGCCGTCATCGGGTCCGTCACCGCGATCGCCTTCCACAGCTACATGTACGGCAAGCTCGACGACCAGCTGCACTCCGTCGTCGAGCGCGCCCAACGCCCGCCCGGTCCGCTTCCGTTGCCCGATTCGCTGCGCGAGGCGGGTCCGCTCGGATTCGTCGGCGGGGGCGGGCAGCCGCTCGGCACGTTCGGGGCGCTCGTCGACGCCGACGGGGACGTCACCGCGTCGAAGGTCGTCGAGGACAGCGGACTCCGCGCCCAGGAGAGCGCGAAGCCGCTGACCGGGGAGCAGCGGACCGCGCTGGAGAACGCAGCCCCGGGGGCCGGTGAGGGCACCCGCAGCGTCGATCTGCCCGGGCTCGGCGGCTACCGGGTCGAGGCCACGACCACCGCCGAGGGCGACACCGTCCTCGTCGGCATCCCCAGCGCCGAGGTGAGCGGGGCGCTGACCACCCTGATCGTCGTCGAGGTCTGCGTCACCGCCGCCGGGCTCATCGCCGCCTCGATCGCGGGCACCGTGCTCGTCGGGGTGGCCCTGCGGCCGTTGCGCCGGGTCGCCGCCACGGCCACCCGGGTCTCCGAACTCCCGCTGCACAGCGGCGAGGTGGCGCTCCTCGAACGCGTTCCGGACGCCGAGGCCGATCCCCGTACCGAGGTCGGGCAGGTGGGCGCGGCGCTCAACCGGATGCTGGGGCACGTCGGTTCGGCGCTCGCCGCCCGCCAGGAGAGCGAGACGCGGGTCCGGCAGTTCGTCGCCGACGCCAGCCATGAACTGCGTACGCCGCTGGCCTCGATCCGGGGCTACGCCGAGCTGACCCGCCGCACCGGCGGGGGAGCGGCGGGTCCGGAGCCCGATCCGGTCACCCGGCACGCGCTGGGGCGGATCGAGTCGGAGGCGGACCGGATGACGGGTCTGGTGGAGGATCTGCTGCTGCTGGCCCGGCTGGACGCCGGACGTCCGCTCTCGTACGGCACCACGGATCTGCTGCCGCTGGTGGTGGACGCGGTGAGTGACGCCCGGGCGGCGGACGGAACAGGAGCGGAGGGGCCGGACACCGGCCCCGGCGACGCCCGCCACCACTGGCGGCTCGAACTGCCCGAGGCCGCCGAGCCCGTGACCGTACGCGCCGATCCCGACCGGCTCCAGCAGGTGCTGGTCAACCTGCTCGCCAACGCCCGCACGCACACCCCGTCGGGGACCACCGTCACGGTCTCCGTCCAGCCGCCCGTACGCGGTGGGGGGCCGGTCACGGTGGAGGTGCGGGACGACGGGCCCGGCATCCCGGCGGAGCTGCTGCCGCACGTCTTCGAACGGTTCGCGCGGGGGGACGCCTCCCGGGCGCGGGACGCCGACGGCGGCGGAGCGACCGGTTCCACCGGGCTCGGCCTCGCCATCGTGCAGGCAGTCGTCTCCGCGCACGGCGGCCGCGTACGGGTGGAGTCCGCGCCGGGCCGCACGGTCTTCGCGGTCGAGCTGCCGACGAGCGACGGATCGATGAACGGCGTGCCCGCGAGCGGCGTACCGGCGGACGGCGTACCGGCGGACGGCGTACGGACGAACGGCGTACCGGCGGACGGCGTACCGGCGGGCCGCGGAATGATCCGCGCGGACTCACAGGTCGGGGACAGGCTCACCACACCGGCGTGACAGCGCGGTTGGCGAACGTCGGAGCATGACCACCGACAGCAGCCTCCGGAGCGGCCCCGGAACGACCGGCCGCCGCAGTAGCAGCAGGGACGGCGGGGACGGAGAGGCCCACGGCCGGCTGCCGGGCCGGGAGCACCTTCCGGCCCGGCAGCCGGCCGCCACGGCCCCCGCCGCCCCCGTGCTCGACGTCGTCGTCCCCGTGTACAACGAGGAGAAGGACCTCCACCCCTGCGTGGTCCGCCTCCATGCCCATCTCGCGCGGACCTTCCCGTACCCGTTCCGGATCACCGTCGCCGACAACGCCAGCACCGACGCCACCCCGGCCGCGGCCGCCGCGCTCGCCGCCGAGCTGCCCGGGGTGCGGTACGTCCGGCTGGAGGAGAAGGGACGGGGGCGGGCGCTGCGGACGGTGTGGTCGGCCTCCGACGCCCCGGTCCTCGCCTACATGGACGTCGACCTCTCCACCGACCTCAACGCGCTCCTCCCGCTGGTCGCCCCGCTGATCTCCGGCCACTCCGACCTGGCCATCGGCTCGCGGCTGGCCCGGAGTTCGCGGGTGGTGCGGGGAACGAAGAGGGAGTTCATCTCGCGCGCCTACAACCTGATCCTGCGCTCGTCCCTCGCCGCCGGGTTCAGCGACGCCCAGTGCGGGTTCAAGGCGATCCGGTGCGAGGTCGCCGAGCGGCTGCTGCCGATGGTGGAGGACAGCGGCTGGTTCTTCGACACCGAGCTGCTCGTCCTCGCCGAGCGGGCCGGGCTGCGCATCCACGAGGTGCCCGTCGACTGGATCGACGACCCCGACTCGACCGTCCACATCGTGCGGACGGCCACCGAGGACCTGAAAGGTGTGTGGCGGGTGGGGCGGGCGCTGGCCGTCGGCGCGCTGCCGCTGGACCGTCTGGCCCGGCCCTTCGGGGACGATCCGCGCGACCGGGCGCTGACCGGGGTGGAGCGCGGACTGGCCCGCCAGCTCATCGGATTCTGTGCCGTGGGGGTCCTCTCCACCCTCTTCTACCTCGCCCTCTACTCCCTCTTCCGGCTCGGCGTCGGCCCGCAGGTCGCCAACGGCGGCGCGCTGCTCGTCTCCGCCGTCGCCAACACCGCAGCGAACCGCCGGCTCACCTTCGGCGTACGCGGCCGGAGCGGAGCCGTCCGCCATCAGGCCCAGGGCCTGGTCGTCTTCGCGATCGGCCTCGCGCTGACCAGCGGCTCCCTCGCGGCGCTCGGCGCGGCCTCCGGCTCGCCCTCGCACGGCACGGAGCTGGCCGTCCTGATCACCGCGAACCTCGCCGCCACCGTGCTGCGCTTCCTGCTCCTGCGCGCCTGGGTCTTCCCGGCCGGCACCCACCGCGCCCCCGACTCCGAGGACGTCCGATGACGACGACCACCGCTCCCGAGACCACCGCTCCCGAGCCTCCTGCTCCCGAGACCCCTGTTTCCGAGGATCTGTGATGACCACGTTCACCGCCCCCGCGACCCCGGCCGACGCGCCGCCCGGGCCGTCCGTGCCGGACCACGGCCCCCGCTGGGCGCGCCCCGCGCTGTACGGGCTGCTGCTCGCCGTCGGCCTCGCCTATGTGTACAACCTCAGCGCTTCCGGTTACGCCAACTCCTTCTACTCCGCGGCCGTTCAGGCGGGCAGCCAGAGCTGGAAGGCCCTCTTCTTCGGCTCGCTGGACTCCGCGAACGCGATCACCGTCGACAAGCCCCCGGCCGCCCTCTGGCCGATGGCCCTCTCCGTTCGGCTCTTCGGGCTCAACTCCTGGGCGATCCTGGCCCCTCAGGTCCTGATGGCCCTCGCCACGGCGGCCGTGCTCAACTCCGCCGTACGCCGTCGCTTCGGGCCGGTCGCCGGGCTGATCGCGGTCGGGGTCTTCGCGCTGACGCCGGTCGCGGCGCTGATGTTCCGCTTCAACAACCCGGACGCGCTGCTGGCGTTGCTGATGACCGTCACCGTGTGGTGCGTGCTGCGGGCGCTGGAGCGGGGCCGGACGGCGTGGCTGCTGTGGGCGGGGGCGGCAGTGGGCCTCGCGTTCCTGACGAAGACCCTCCAGGCGTTCCTGATCCTGCCGCCGCTGGCCGTGCTGTACGCGGTGTGCGCCCCCGTTCCCGTACGGAAGCGGATCGGCCAACTCGCGCTCTCCGCGCTGACGATGGTGGTCGCCGGTGGCTGGTGGGTCGCGATCGTGGAGCTGATGCCGGCCTCCTCGCGGCCGTACGTCGGTGGCTCGCGGAACAACTCGTTCCTGGAGCTGACCTTCGGCTACAACGGCCTCGGCCGCATCAACGGCGAGGAGACCGGAAGCGTCGGCGGAGGCGGGGGCCGTGGGGGCGGCGGTGGCTGGGGCGAGACCGGCATCGGGCGGATGTTCAACTCCGAGGTCGGCGGCCAGATCGCCTGGCTGCTCCCGGCCGCGCTGATCCTGCTGGTGGCCGGTCTCTGGCTGACCCGGAAGGCGGCACGGACGGACTCCGCCCGCACGGCGTTCATCGCCTGGGGCGGTGCGCTGGTCATGACCGCTGCGGTGTTCAGCTTCATGGCCGGGATCTTCCACCAGTACTACACGGTGGCCCTCGCCCCGTACGTCGCGGCGCTCGTCGCCATGGGAGTCACGGTGCTCTGGGAGGAGCGGTCGGCCTGGTGGCCGCGCGCGGTGCTCGCGGGCACGGTGCTCGCGACGGCGCTCTGGGCGTACGTCCTGCTGGGCCGCACCCCGGACTACCTGCCGTGGCTGCGGTGGGCGGTGCTCGCGGGCGGGATCGTCGGCGCGCTCGGGCTGCTGGTCGCGGGGCGGTTCGGCGGGCGGGGCCTGGCCCTCGCCGTGGTGGGGCTGAGCTGCGCGGCGTCGCTGGCGGGGCCGACGGCGTACACCGTGAGCACCCTGAACAGCGGCCACCAGGGCTCGATCGTGACCGCCGGTCCTTCGGTGGGCGGGTTCGGCATGGGGGGCGGGCCTGGCGGCGGTGGTGGCCGACCCGGTGGACCCGGCGGCGGTGACGGCGGGCAGCGCGGCGGCATGCAGCAGCCTCCCGGCCAGGGGCAGGGCCAGGGCAATCAGCAGGGCAACGCTCCGGGCGGTATGCCCACCCTGCCCGGCGGCGGGACCGCACCCGGCGGTAGGGGCACCGGCACCGGCACCGGCACCATCCCCGGCTTCGGCGAAGGCATGAGGGGCGGGGGTGGCGGCGGAGGCGGCGGCATGGGCGGCCTGCTGAACGGCGCGACCGTCGATACCGAGGCGAAGGGGCTCCTGACGAAGGACGCGGACGACTACACCTGGGTCGCCGCAGCGGTCGGCGCGCAGAACGCTGCCAGCTACCAACTCGCGACCGGCGAACCGGTGATGGCGATCGGCGGCTTCAACGGGAGCGACCCGTCGCCGACGCTCGCCCAGTTCAAGAAGTACGTGGCGGAAGGGAAGATCCACTACTTCGTCTCGGGCGGCGGAATGGGCGGCGGCATGCGCGGAGGCGCGGCCGGCGAAGGCGGAGGCGGAGGCGGTACGGGCGGCGGCCCCGGCGGCATGGGCTCCTCCGGCACCTCCTCGCAGATCTCCTCCTGGGTGACGGAGAACTTCACCGAGGTCACCGTCGGCAGCGCCACGTTCTACGACCTGACGCAGCGCACGAGTTGATGGCTCACGGCGTACGCGGCCGGGTTCGGCGCAAGGGGTCAGAACCCGGCCGCGTACGTCCAGAAGTCCCGCATCACCTCGGGCGCGGCCGGTCCGCCCATCTCCATCTGGGTGAGCAGGACGGCGACCGTGCCCGTGGCCGGGATGACGTGGGCCGTGGTGCCGGTGCCGCCGACCCAGCCGTAGCGGCCGAGTACGTTCCAGGGGGCGGCGATCTCGACGTCCACGGCCCCGCCGAACCCCCATCCCTGGCCCTCCGTGAACAGCCCGCTCGCGGCGCGCTGCTCCGGGGTCAGGTGGTCGGTGATCATCTGGCGGACGGACTCGCCGGCCAGCACCCGGTCACCGGCGTCGTTCAGGCCCTCGGTGAGCAGCGTCCGGCCGAAGGCGTACCAGTCGTCGGCGGTCGAGACGAGGCCTCCGGCGCCGGACGGGAACGGGGGCGGGCTGCTCCACTGCCCGTCCGGGGCGTCGATCAGCTCGGGCTCTCCACCGCCCCCGTCCTCGCCCGCCCCGGCCCGGTAGGAGCTGGTGAACCGGTCCAGCGCGGCGGGCTCCACCCAGAACCCGGTGTCCGTCATGCCGAGGGGCTCGAAGATCCGCTCCGCCAGATACACGGGCAGCGGGCGGTCGGCGACCCGGGCGATGAGCACGCCGAGGATGTCGGAGCACGTGTTGTAGAGCCAGCCGTCGCCCGGCTGGTGGAGCAGCGGGATACGGGACAGCTCGGCCATCCAGGCGTCCGGTGCGAGACCGTTCCGCGGCTGCGGCGGGCCCTGCTTCAGCTTCTCGAACAGCGGGGCGACGGCCGGGAGCGAGAAGTCGGACGGGAAGCCGTAGCCGGCCCGGAAGGTCAGCAGGTCCAGGAGGGTGATCGGGCGGACGGCCGACACCACGTCGTCGACCGGGCTCTGCGGGGTCCGGACGACCAGGGGAGAGGCCAGCTCGGGCAGCCACGCCGCGACCGGGTCGGCGGGGGCGATCAGGCCGTCCTCGACGAGCGTCATGGCGGCCGCCGCGACGATCGGTTTGGTGATCGAGGCGATGCGGAACAGCGAGTCCCGCCGCATCGGCGCGGACCCGGCGAGGCCGGCCGTACCGGCCGACACGACCTCGACCCGCTCGCCCCGGGCGACCAGCGCCACCGCGCCCGGCATCGACCCCCTGGCGATGTGGGTGTCCAGCAGTTCGTGCAGGGTGGTGGTCATGGCCGTCCTTCGTCCGTCCGGTACCGCGTGGTCTTTCGCGGCCGCCCTCGGTAAGGAGGACGCGTTCCCACCGCAAAAGGAAGCATTCGAGCCGAAAATGGAGACTGCGGGAGCGCCCAGGACTCATCGCCCCGGGCACATCGCCCCCGGCCCGTCCCGGCTCATCGCGCCGGCTCGCCCAGGCTCATCAGCCCCGACTCGGCAGCCCCCGCGCCTGCCTCCGCCCCGCCGTCACCCCCGTAACAGCAGGTCCGCCACCACGGCCCGGTGGTCGGAGGCGAGGCTCTCCGGCACCCATGCCCTCCGCACGCCGATCCTGTTCTTCGACACCGTCACGAAGTCGATCCGCTTGACCGGGTCCTGCCCCGGGAACGTGGGCGCGCCGGGGTCTGCGTCGGCCAGTTCCCCCCACAACGGGGCAAGTTCGGGGGCGTTGGGCTCGGCGTTGAAGTCGCCGAGCAGGATCTTCGGACCCCGGTCCTCGGCCATGATCCGCCGGGTGTCGGCGACCTGGGCGACGCGGACGGCGGGGTCCGGGCGGTAGTCGAGGTGGGTCACGTACACGTGCACCGGCAGCCCCCGCACCCGGACGACGACCTCGCCGAATCCCGGGGCGGGTGCGGGCACCGGGTTCGGGTCCTGGGTCGAGAGGCGGGTGATCTCGTGGTTCTCGGCGCTGACGATCCGGTGCCGTGACAGCACGGCCACCCCGTACTCGGCCCGGGGTCCGCCCGGTTCGGCCGGGTCGAGGCTGTAGATCGGCGCGAAGGAGACGTGCATCCGCAGCCGCCGGGCCAGTTCATCCGCGAGATCCCGCCACTCGCTGCGGGAGCCCCAGTGCCGGTCGACCTCCTGAAGCCCAATGACATCGGCTTCTAGCGAACGGAGTTCGGCCGTCTGGCGGTTCAGGTCGAAGACACCGTCCATGCCCGCACCGGCATGGATGTTGTACGTGGCGACCCGCAGCGGCAGGCCCCGGGCGTCGGTCCCGCCGGTCCCGCCCGGTTCACCGGAAGGGGAGCGGTGGGCCGATGCGGCTGCGGCGGGCGGCGCGAGGAGCGCTCCCAGAAGGGAGGCGGCGAGGAGGAGTTGAGGGACACGGGACGGGCGGCGACGCAGCGACATGGCTCTCCCAAGGGCCGGAAATCGCGCACTTTGTCAGAAAACTTGTCAGGTAGGCGTCGAGAACCGTACCGCCGGGCCACCCCTCGGGTCCCGGCGGCGCGACCGGTGCGGCTCGAAAGAAATCGACTTGTACGTCGTACAGGACTGCATACGGTGTACAAGACAGCGTCCCGTACGCCGTACAACCATCGGCCGCACCACCACGGGCCATCCGCCCATGGAGCCCAAGGAGCCCGCATGACGGCGCCCGTCGCAGAGCGACCCGACCTCTCCCATCAGGGACATCCGCAACGCTGGCTGATCCTCGGCGTCATCTGCCTGGCCCAGCTCGTGGTGCTGCTCGACAACACCGTCCTCAACGTCGCGATCCCCTCCCTCACCGCGGAACTGCACGCCTCCACCGCCGACGTGCAGTGGATGATCAACGCCTACTCGCTCGTCCAGGCGGGTCTGCTGCTCACCGCGGGCAGCTCGGCGGACCGCTACGGGCGGAAGAAGATGCTGATGGTGGGCCTCGCCCTGTTCGGCGTCGGCTCGCTGGTGGCCGGGCTCGCCGAGTCCTCCGGCCAGCTCATCGCGGCCCGTGCCGGGATGGGCGTCGGCGGTGCGCTGCTGCTCACCACGACGCTCGCCGTCGTGGTCCAGATCTTCGACGAGACCGAGCGGGTCAAGGCGATCGGCATCTGGTCCACGGTCGCCTCCCTCGGTTTCGCGGCGGGCCCGCTGTTCGGCGGGTTCGTCCTCGACCACTTCTGGTGGGGCGCGATCTTCCTCATCAACATCCCGGTCGCCGTGATCGGTCTGGTCGCCGTCGCCCGGCTCGTACCGGAGTCCAAGGTCGCGCAGGGCGACCGCCCCGACCTGCTGGGCGCGCTGCTCTCCACGATCGGTATGACCGCCGTCGTCTTCGCGATCATCTCCGGGCCCGAGCACGGCTGGGGGTCCGGCCGGGTGCTGCTGACGGTGTTCTTCGGCGTCGCCGTGCTGGTCGTGTTCGTGCTGTGGGAGCTGCACATCCCGAACCCGATGCTCGATATGCACTTCTTCCGGAACCAGAAGTTCATCGGCGCGGTGGCGGGCGCGATCCTGGTCGCCTTCGGGATGACCGGCTCGCTCTTCCTGCTCACCCAGCATCTGCAGTTCGTCCTCGGGTACGGGCCGTTGGAGGCGGGCCTGCGGACGGCCCCGATGGCGCTCACCGTGGTCGCCCTCAACCTCACGGGCGTCGGCGCACGGATGGTCCAGAAGTTCGGCACGCCCCTCGTGATCGCCGTGGGGATGAGCTGTCTGGCGGCCGGTCTCGTCGCCATCGCGGTGCTCGGCGGGGGCGACGGCGGGTACGGCGGCATGCTGTTCGGCCTGATCGTGATGGGGGTGGGCGTCGCCCTGGCCATGCCCGCGATGGCCAACGCCATCATGAGCGCCATCCCGCCGGAGAAGGCCGGGGTCGGCGCGGGGGTCAACGGCACGCTCGCGGAGTTCGGCAACGGCCTCGGGGTCGCGGTGCTCGGCGCGGTTCTCAACGCCCGGTTCGCCGCGCTCGTCCCGGCCGCCGTCGGCGCCGCCTCACTGCCCGCGGCTCTGGCCGCCGCAGACGGGCCCGCCGCCCGGGAGCAGATCAAGGACGCGTTCGCCGCGGGCCTGGAGACCAGCCAGCTCGTCGGCGCGGTGGCGGTGCTGGCGGGCGGGCTGCTCGCCGCCCTGCTGCTGCGCCGGGCCGAGCGGGTGGAGGCGGCGGCTCAGCTGCCGAAGACCGACGCTTCGCAGGCCGGGGACCGGGCAGACGCGACGGGACCGGCGGCATAGCATCGGACATGACGCGCGTACCGGACCGTCAGCGTCCGGTACGCCGTTTTCCGGCGGGCCCGCACGGCCCGGCGTTCGGCTGGACCGCTCGGTGGCCGATCCGAGCACGACGAGGAGAGTGCGCCATGGTGTCCGGGCCCGGTTCCGAACCCGATTCCGCGTCTGATCCGACGTCAGAGGCTGTGCCCGCGCCCGCATCAGCTCCTGCTGCCGGTTCCGCGTCGTCCGGCGGTTCGAAGGACGCCGCCGTGCGGACGAGCGTGTGGCTGGGCCGCACGGCCCCTTCGCGCTCACGCCGGACCGATTCGCCGGCGGGCCTGGACCGCAACCGGATCACCGAGGCGTCGGTGCGGCTGCTGGACGCTGACGGACTCGCCAAGTTCTCGATGCGCCGGCTCGCCGCCGAGCTGGACGTCACCGCGATGTCCCTCTACTGGTACGTCGACACCAAGGACGACCTCCTGGAGCTGGCGCTCGACTCGGTGTACGCGGAGATCGACCGGCCCCGCGAGGACGGCGACTGGCGGGACCGGCTGCGGGAACTGGCCCGCAGCTACCGCGAACTCCTCGTCCGCCACATCTGGATCTCGCCGCTCGCCGGGACGTTCCTCAACATCGGCCCGAACTCCATGCTGTTCTCGTACGCCGTCCAGGACGTGATCCGGGACACCGGGCTGCCCCTGGAACGGCAGACGGGTGCGCTCTCGGCGGTCTTCCAGTTCGTGTACGGATTCGGCACCGTCGAGGGCAACTTCAAGGCGCGGTGCGACGCGACCGGGCTCACCCAGGACGAGTACCACCAGAACGCGATGGGCACGATCCGGGCGGAGCCGCACCTGCGGGAGATCTCCGACTACTCCGACGAGATCATGTCCGCCCGGGGCGGCGAGACGGTCGAGGAGATGCGCGAGCGGGACTTCGTGTTCGCGCTGGACCTGGTGATCGCGGGCATCGAGGCGGTGCGCGACCGGACGGGGTCCCCGGCTCAGTAGCCGCGTGCCGTGTCCACCGTCAGCCCGGGGCGGCGGCCCGCCGCCACGTCCTCCCAGCAGGCGGCGAAGTCCACGGCGATGTCCTCGTCGGTGGTGATCCCCGAGGAGTGCGAGGTGATGACCGTACGGGGCAGCTGCCACACGGGGTCTTCCGGCGCGGCCGGTTCCGTCGGCAGCACGTCCAGCACCGCCCGCCGCACCCGGCCGTCCCGCAGCGCGGTCTCCAGCGCCCCCATGTCCACGGTCGCGCCCCGCCCCACGTTGAGGAACGTCGCCCCGCGCACCGCCGCGAACCGCTCGGCGCCGAAGAAGCCCTCCGTGGCCGCCGTCAACGGCAGGGTGGAGATCACCCAGCGGGCCTCACCCAGCGCCTCGGTGTCCTCGGCGGCCCCGATCACCCGGTCGAATCCCGGCGCCACCGTGCGATCGGTGCCGGGCTCCGGCCCGTACCGCGAAGTGCGGCCGACGCCCACGGTGCGTACCCCGCAGGCCGCCAGCAGCCGCCCCACCGCCGCGCCGATGCGGCCGGTGCCGTAGATCAGGGCGGTCTGCCCGGCGACCAGCTCCGAGGGGAGGCGCTCCCAGTGCGCGCGGGCGTGCTGCTCAGTGAACTCCGGTACGGACTGGGCCTCGGCGAGCATCCAGCCCAGGACGTACTGGGCCATCCGCTCGCCCATCCGGCCCACGGTCCGGGTCAGCAGCGCCGGGCCGGGCCAAGGGCCATTGGAGAGCAGCCTGTCCGACCCCGCGGTGATGCTGTGGAACCAGAGCAGCCGGTCCGTCCGCAGGGCGTCGGGCAGTGCGTCGGCCACGCAGAGGAGGGGCGCGTCGGACGGCGGCGGAACGTCGGTCAGAGGCTCGGCGCCGCGCCCGGTGATCCGCTCCAACTCCCTTACGAGGCCGGGGCCCAGCGAGGCCGCGACCAGCAGCCGGGCCCGCGCGAGGGCGCCGGGCGCGGGCAACGGCGGGGGCGGAACGGGCAGCCCGCACGCGAGGACCGAATGGGGCGGCCCGCTGCTCTCGCTCATCGCGCGATCAGCTCCCCGGGGCCAGGTGAGCCGGGAAGCCGCCGGTGGCGACGGGGCCCCAGCGCTCCGGGGTGACCCGGATGATCGACTTGCCCTGCTTCAGCATCGCCGCCCGGTACTCGTCCCAGTCCGGGTGCTCCCCCGAGATGTTCCGGAAGTACTCCACCAGCGGCTCGACCGAGTCCGGGGCGTCGATGACCTCCGCCGCGCCGTCGACCTGCACCCACGGCCCGTCCCACTCGTCGGACAGGACGATCACGCTGACCCGCTCGTCGCGCCGGGCGTTGCGGGTCTTGGCGCGCTCGGGGTACGTCGACATGACGATCCGCCCCGCGTCGTCCACGCCGCAGGTCAGCGGGGACCCCTGGGGGCGCCCGTCGGCCCGGGTGGTGAGCAGGACCGCCCGGTGCCGGGGGCGTACGAACGCCAGCAACTCGTCGAGCTCCACGGCGGTGTTGGTCGCGATGTTCGGTGCCATGCCCACCACCCTACGACCGGCCCGTGCGGCCGCCCGGGAAGCGCCTCGCCCACGACCGGCGCGAGGCGGGCCCGGGTCACGCCATGGGCAGCGCCTCGCCCTGTACCGCCTGGATGTCCAGCTCCACGCGCAGGGTCGTGCCGATCGCGGAGATGCCCGCCTGCACGACCTGGTTGTAGTTCATCGCGAAGTCGTCGCGGCGCAGTTCGGCGGTGGCGTGGAAGGCCGCGCGCACCCCGCCCCACGGGTCGGGCCCGGTGCCGAGGTAGGTCAGGTCCAGGTCGACGGGGCGAGAGACGCCGTGCATGGTCAGCTCGCCGTGGACGGTCCAGCGGTCGGGGCCCGCCGGGGCCAGCCCGGTGGAGCTGTAGGCGATCTCCGGGTACCGGTCGACGTCCAGGAAGTCCGGCGAGCGCAGGTGCTTGTCCCGCATGCCGTTGCCGGTGTCGATGCTGGCCGCCCGGATCACCGCGTCGACCCGGGAGCTGTTGATCTCCTCGGCGATCTCGATCCGGCCGCCGAAGTCGGTGAACCGGCCGTGCACGCTGGAGATCCCCAGGTGCTGGGCGACCGCGCCGACCGAGGAGTGCGCGGGGTCCAGCGACCAGGCGCCCGGCGGTGGCAGCTCCACCCCGCCCTGCCGGGCCAGCACGATCTGCCCGGCCTCGATCCGGCCGCTCGCGGTGACGAGGGCGGTGGAGGCGGCGGGGGCGTACCCGACCGCCGTGACGATCACCGTGTACGCGCCGGCCGTCAGGGAGCCGTCCGTGCGGACGGCCCCGTCCTCGTCGGCCGCGGCCCGCAGCACCTGGGCGCCGGTCATGTCGGTGACCGTCACGACGGCGTGCTGGACCGCCCAGCCGTCCCGCGTCCGTACCTGTGCGCGAAGTCCCATCCGTATCTCTCCCAGAAGCCCTAGCTCGATGACTCGATGACCCGCGTGCGACGCCCCGACGACCCGGTGCCCCGTCGGAAGGCGACGGAACCTGACGGAACGTGGGGGTCACATGAGTCGGGCCCCGGGGCGGTCACGGCCGGCCGTCCCCTGCCTGCCGTACCCGCCACCGGGGCCCCTTTCCACCCGGTCGCGACAGCCTCTCCGCTCGAAGTGCCGCCCGACCAGGGGTCTTCGCGATCCCTTCACGTGAGCCCGTGCTCTTCACGTGCTCAGGAGCACGTGCTCACGTGAGGGACCGTCACTCGCCCGGGTGGGCGAGCTCGATGTCGTGCCCGTCGACTCCCGTACCGCTGACGGTGAGGGAGCCCGCCACCGGCGGGTAGCCGGTCGCGATGACCGAGTACTCGCCCGCGTCCAGGTCGGTGAAGGCGTACGCCCCGTCCTCGCCGGTCGTCGCGGTGGCGACCACGTTGCCCGCCGCGTCGATGAGCGTGACCCGGGCGTCGGCCAGCGGACCCCGGGCGGACCCGGCCCGCACGACGCCCCGGACCAGCGCACCGGACCGCAGCGCGGCCTCGACACGGGTGACGCCCTGGCCGCCGATCTCCACCGGCAGCGCCAGCGGACGGAAGCCGGCCGCGTTGACCGCGACGGTCACGGAGCCCGGGATCAGCTCGCCGAAGGCGAACTCACCGGTCGGGCCGGACGCGCCGGTGGCCAGCACGTCGCCCCGGACGTCGGTCACGATGACCATCGCGCCGTCCACGGGGGCGCCGGACTCGGCGGCCCGGACGGTCCCGGCCAGTCCGCTCGTACCGGACAGCAGGATGTCGAAGGCCAGCGCTTCGTCGCCGACGACCACCGTGGATGCCTGCGGCTGGAAGCCGTCGGCGGAGGCGATCAGGACGTAGCTGCCGGAGCCGGGGGCGTCCAGGGTGTAGCCGCCGTCGGTCCGGGCCACGGAGCGCCCGAGCTGCCGGCCGCCCAGCGAGATCAGGGTGACCGCCGCGCGGGCGACCGGAGCGCCCTCGGCACCGCGCACCACACCGTGGACGGGGGTGCCCTGGACGGTGTCGTGAGGGGCTTCCGCCGTGTCGACCGAGGTGACCCCGGCCGCGCCCTCGGAGACCAGACCGGCCGCGCCGACGGCGGCGGGCACGGGGATCTCGGCGGTCTCGACGGCGGCCGGAGCCGGAGCCTGGTCCGACGCCTCGGTGGGGGCGTCGTTCGCCGCGCTGGTCTTCAGGGCGACCTCCTTGATGAAGATCGTCACGATGAAGGCGATGAGCGCGCACGGAGCGGCGTACAGGAAGACGTCGCCGACGCCGTGCCCGTACGCGGACTCCATGACCAGGCGGAACGGCTCGGGCAGCTTGTCCAGGTCGGGGATGCCCCCGCCGCCGGTGCCGCCGTGGCCGAGCTTGGCGCCCTCGGGGCCGAGCGCGGCGAGGCCGTCCTTGACGTACTGGGTGACCCGGTTGCCGAGGACCGCGCCGAGCGCCGAGACGCCGATCGCACCGCCGAGGGAGCGGAAGAAGGTGACGACGGAGCTGGCGGAACCGAGGTCCTCGGGAGCGACCTGGTTCTGCGTGGCGAGGACCAGGTTCTGCATCATCATGCCGATGCCGAGACCCATGACGAACATGAAGATGGCGACGTGCCAGTACGGGGTGTCGTACCGGATCGTGCCCAGCAGCCCGAGCCCGGCCGTGACCAGGAAGCCGCCGGTGACCAGCCACGCCTTCCAGCGCCCGGTCTTGGTGATGACCTGACCGGAGATCGTCGAGGAGAGGAAGAGCCCCGCGATCATCGGGATGGTCATGACGCCGGACATCGTCGGCGACTTGCCGCGCGCCAGCTGGAAGTACTGGCTGAAGAACACGGTGCCCGCGAACATCGCGATGCCGACGAACAGCGAGGCGATCGAGGCCAGCGTGATGGTGCGGTTACGGAAGAGGCGCAGCGGGATGATGGGTTCCTTGGCCCGCGACTCGATGAGCACGAAGATCAGGCCGAGCAGGACCGAGCCCGCGACCATCACGTACGTCTGCCACGACAGCCAGTCGTACTTGTCGCCCGCGAAGGTCACCCAGACCAGCAGCAGGGAGACGGCGGCGCTGATGAAGAACGCGCCGGACCAGTCGACCTTGACGCCCTCGCGCTTGACGACGGGGAGCTTCAGGGTCTTCTGGAGCACGATCAGCGCGATGACCGCGAAGGGTACGCCGACGTAGAAGCACCAGCGCCAGCCCATCCAGCTGGTGTCGGTGATGACACCGCCGAGCAGCGGACCGCCGACGGTGGCGACGGCGAAGACCGCGCCCAGGTAGCCGCTGTAGCGGCCGCGCTCGCGCGGGGCGATCATCGCGGCCATGACGATCTGCGCGAGGGCGGAGAGACCGCCCACGCCGATGCCCTGGATCACGCGGCAGGCGATGAGCATGCCGCTGCTGGTCGACAGACCGGCGACGACCGAGCCCAGGACGTAGATGACCAGGGCTATCTGGACCAGCAGCTTCTTGCTGAAGAGGTCGGCGAGCTTGCCCCAGAGCGGGGTGGTGGCGGTCATGGCCAGCAGCGAGGCCGTCACGACCCAGGTGTAGGCGCTCTGGCCGCCGCCGAGGTCGGAGATGATCTCGGGCAGGGCGTTGGAGACGACCGTCGACGACAGGATCGCGACGAACATGCCGAGCAGCAGCCCGGTCAGTGCCTCCATGATCTGCCGGTGTGTCATCGGCGTGCCGTCGGGGGCGCCGGAGGCGTTGCCGCCGCCGTGCCCTCCGTGCTTGGCGTGGCCGCCCCGCACACCGGTGGGTGTGGTCGTAGCCATTGAGTTCCTTATCCGTGCGTATTTGCTTCTGTTACACAGGTGTACGGGCGTGAGCCTCGTCGCCGAGGCCGGTCCTGCACTCGCCGGTGTGACGTCCGGGGGCGCAGCCGCCGGATCCGCGACAGGCGAAGCTGTCACGCAGCCGGGACAGCAGCGCGATGAGCAGGCCGACGTCGTCGTCGGACCAGTCCTGGAGGTTGTGGGCGAACACCTCGGTGGTCCGCCGGGTCAGTTCGTCGAGCTGCGTGTGTCCGCCGGGGGTCAGCCGCAGGATGCGGGACCGCTTGTCCGCCGGGTCCGGGGACCGTTCGATCCAGCCGCGATCGGCCACATGGGCCACGTGGCGACTGGTCACCGACATGTCCACGGACAGCAGCTCGGCGAGCCGGCTGATCCGCATCTCGCCGTGCCGGTCCAGGAGGGTCAGTACGGCGGCGGATCCCGCGGGGCACTCGGGGGGCAGCGCTCGGGCGAGCCCCCTTTTGACGGCCCCTACGGCGCTGAGCTGTCGGGCCAGTTCCTCGTAACTACTCCGTGCGGCCACGGGAACCCCCAGCACACTCACGACTATGTTGTTGCTTAGGGCAACGATAGAAGCCGTTGGTTGCTGCAGGCAAACGAAAATGGCCTTGCATAAGTAAAGGAACGCAAAAGCCTCCGTAGGGTCGAGGTCAAGCGCCTGCGCCGACGGTCTCCGGCTTCCTCGTCCGTACGATTTTCGGACGATCTTCAGATGTGCCGCCGCAGGTAGGGCGGGGTGCCCGGTGGCCCCGGGGGTTGGGCCGGGGGCCCGAGTTCGCTAGGGTCCTGCCCCATGGCACACAACCCCCACGCCCCTCAGCCGGGCCCCGAGGGCAACCAGGATCCGGCGGGCAGCACGCAGATGTTCCGCGCCTTCGTCGACGAGGGCGAGCCGCAGCGCCGGCAGCAGCCCGCGGCGACCTCGTCCGGGCCGAAGGCCGGGGTGATCGCGGCCGTGATCGCGGTCGTCGTCGTCCTCGGTGCGGTGGCCTGGCTCGCACTGAGCTGACGAGCGGCCGTACGGGCGTGCTGCCGTAGGGCAGCATGCTGATACGACACCCGCCGTGTGGGGGTCACTCCCACACGGCGGAGACATCCTGGGTCTCGACGCGCATCCCCAGCGGAACCCGCCAGGACTCCACACAGACGGTGTACGTCTTCGAGCGCGTGGAGCGCGCGTCGATCGGGGCGGGCAGGGGCTGGGACGAGGTGATCGTCGCCCAGTCGACGCCGAGGGCCCCGATGATGTGCGTGGCGAAGGTGACGGCCCCCGAGCGCGCCGGGGAGCCTCCGGTGTTGCGGAACTCCACGGTCACCTTCTCGCACCACCGCTTGTCCGCCGCCGCCCGCTGCGGGGCGCTCAGCGTCAGCGCGGCCGGGGTCGCGGGCGGAGCGGGAGGCTTCGGGCTGCTGGGTGTACCGGGACTGCCGGGTCCCGGAGGCGACGGGTTGCCCGCGTCCCCGCCGCCGGGTTTCGGGGGCGCGGAGGGGGCTGCGGGCTGCGCGGGGGTGCTCCCCGACCCGCCGGACGAACCGGCCGCCTGACGCCCGTCCGGCGCTCCCGTACGCGCCCCACCGGACCCGTCCTGGGCGCCGCCGGACCGGCCGTCACCCGGGGAGCCGGCGCCCGGTGACGTACCGGTACCCGGCGACGTACCGCCGCTCGGTGACGTACCACCGCCACCACGCCCCCTGTCCTCAGCGCCCCCGCTCCCGCTCCCGTTCGCGTCGAGGGGGGTGAGCGTCACGTCGCCCGAGGGCGCCCCGTCCGAGGGGGGCTTCGAGCTTCCGGCGGCCGCGCCCACGGCCGCGTAACCGTCGCCCGGCCCGCTGCCGCAGCCGGTCAGCAGGCCGGTGCCCAGGCACAGCGCGGCCGCCGAGGCGGCGATGGCGGCACCTCGGCGGCCGGAGGAGCCGTATGTCTGACGTCGCATCGCGTCAGTGTGTCTGACGTCCCGTCACATAAGAACCCTCGTGAACCACTTTTTCCGACGGCCGGTGGCTCTTCGCCTCAGTCGGCGATGAGCCCTTCCCTGAGCTGCGCGAGCGTGCGGGTCAGCAGCCGGGAGACGTGCATCTGGGAGATGCCGACCTCCTCGCCGATCTGCGACTGGGTCATGTTCGCGAAGAAGCGGAGCATGATGATCTGGCGCTCGCGCGGGGCGAGTTTGGCCAGCAGGGGCTTGAGGGACTCGCGGTATTCGACGCCCTCCAGTGCCGTGTCCTCGTACCCGAGGCGGTCGGCGAGCGAGCCCTCGCCGCCGTCGTCCTCGGGGGAGGGTGAGTCGAGCGAGGAGGCGGTGTAGGCGTTGCCGACGGCGAGGCCGTCGACCACGTCCTCCTCGGAGACCCCGAGCGCGCGGGCCAGCTCCGGGACGGTCGGCGAGCGGTCGAGCTTCTGCGCGAGCTCGTCGCTGGTCTTGGTCAGGGCGAGCCGCAGCTCCTGGAGGCGGCGGGGGACCCGCACGGACCAGGAGGTGTCGCGGAAGAAGCGTTTGATCTCGCCGACGACGGTGGGCATGGCGAACGTCGGGAACTCGACGCCGCGTTCGCAGTCGAACCGGTCGATCGCCTTGATCAGGCCGATCGTGCCGACCTGGACGATGTCCTCCATCGGCTCGTTGCGGCTGCGGAACCGCGCCGCGGCGTACCGCACCAGCGGGAGGTTCAGTTCGATCAGTGTGTCCCGCACATAGGTCCGCTCCGGACTGTCCGTTCCCTCGGGGCCCGATGCGGGGCCGAGCGCGGCGAGCCGCAGGAACAGGGAGCGGGACAGCGTGCGGGTGTCGATGGCTTCCGGCGAGCTGGTGAGCACGGCGGGTGCCGGCACGCTCTTCGTGAGCGTGAGCACCTTCGAGCTGCCCTGTTCTTCGGACATGCCACCCCCTTGAGGTCGCGGACGGTCGCGGTGGCCGCGACCATCGGAGGAACGCAGCCTCCACCTGAATACCGGAGGTGGGGCTGCGGCAAACGCGCTTCGAGCAGAATGTCACATGTCGGCAACACGCTGTAGTGACATGTCGACAAGTCAGCGCCGAATACGCCCTGGAAACAGGGGGTGTAGCCCTTTTATGCCGTCAGAACTGCTCTGTGGACGGTCTACCCGTTCCGGTTACGCCTCGATCCTGTTTGCGGATCTCAGCCGGGCGAAACTTCGGGCGAGGAGCCTTGACACATGCATCTGGGAGACGCCCAGCTCGGCGCTGATCTGAGACTGGGTCAAGTTGCTGTAGTAGCGCAGCAGAAGGATGCGCTGTTCGCGCTCGGGAAGCTGGACGAGGAGGTGCCGGACGAGGTCGCGGTGCTCGACACCGGCGAGCGCCGGGTCTTCATAGCCGAGCCGGTCCAGCAGCCCGGGCAGCCCATCGCCCTCCTGGGCGGCCTCCAGTGAGGTCGCGTGGTACGAGCGCCCCGCTTCGATGCAGGCCAGGACCTCATCCTCGGAGATCTTCAGCCGCTCGGCGATCTCGCCGGTGGTCGGGGACCGCCCGTGAGCGGTCGTCAGATCCTCGGTGGCGCCGGTGACCTGGACCCAGAGTTCGTGCAGCCGGCGGGGGACGTGGACGGTGCGCACGTTGTCGCGAAAGTAGCGTTTGATCTCGCCGACGACGGTGGGCATCGCGAACGTGGGGAACTGGACGCCGCGCTCCGGGTCGAACCGGTCGATGGCGTTGATCAGACCGATCGTGCCGACCTGGACGACGTCCTCCATCGGCTCGTTACGGCTGCGGAAGCGCGCGGCGGCGTACCGGACGAGGGGGAGGTTCGCCTCGATGAGAGCGGCCCGGACCCGGCGGTGCTCCGGAGTGCCCGGCTCCAGATTCTTGAGCTGACCGAAGAGGACCTGCGTGAGCGCCCTGGTGTCGGCGCCGCGAGCCCGGGCGGGCCGGGCCGAGGGGTCCGGGGTCTCGGTCTGGATGTCCTCGGCCGGAACGGTCGGGACGGCCGGGGAGGCTTGGACGGACTGGGGAGGCACTTGAGGCGCTGTACTGGCCGGCACGGTGACGCCACCCCTTTGCGGTCAACTAGTCAACTACGGTCAACTCATCCGTCAAAAGCGGTCATAGCATCACAAGACATGTCCACTGTGTGCAAGCACCTCATAGTGCCGTGTTGACGGCATAAGGGTTTAAAAAGGAATAAAGAAACCCCCCGCCAGGACGGCGAGGGGTCGAAGGAACCGGGCGTACCGGCCCCCATCGGCACGATCAGAAGGGATAGTCCGCGATCACCCAAGTGGCGAATTCACGCCACTGCCCGGCGGCGGCCTGGTGGGCGGGGGGCTCGATGTACCGCTTGAGCGCGTCCTCGTCGGCGACGGCGGAGTTGATGGCGTAGTCGTACGCGATCGGCCGGTCGGTGATGTTCCAGGCGCACTCCCAGAACTCCAGCTCCGGAATCTGCCCCTCCAGCTCCCGGAAGGCCCGGTCCCCGGCGACGACCCGCGGGTCGTCCCGCTCGACGCCCTCGTTCAGCTTGAAAAGGACCAGGTGGCGGATCATCGCACTACTCCTACTTCACCAGCTCTGACATGAAGTCACCGACGCTCTGCGCGGCGGTGGAAATGCCTTCGAACCCTACCTGGACCAGTTCGGCGGCCCGCTGGGGAGACATGATGATCGTGTACAGCACGAAGACCACCAGCATGTAGATGATGATCGTCTTTGCCTTGGCCACAACCGTGCCTCCCCGTCGACCTCACGTGCGATCGGGCGATTGTATCCGCACGAATGGCCGTATCCGGTGGCCGTTTTTGATCACTGATGCGCCTTTTAAGGACCTACGACCCAGCTATCAAGGCCTTTCGCCGGACCTCACGAGCCTCGCCGCCCGGCACGATGGAAAGCGAGCCCGACGGGACCAGGCAGGACCCGGAAGGCCGGAACGGGGCCTCTCTGTGGGGCCGCCCGCCGCGCGATTTCCCCCTGACCGCGGCGGACGACCAGCAGGCCCTGTTCCCACCGGGGGAAGCGGCTTGTCCCCCCGATGCCGCTTCCCCCGACCTGACCTTCCCCGCAGGCACGCGCCGGTCAGGCGAGCCCGCTCGTGTCGATGTCGAGTTCGAACGGCACCGGAAGACGCACGGCTGTCCCGAACGGGTAGGGGCCGTCCACACGGGTGTATCCCAGTTTTCCCGGCTCCGAGAACAGCGTCACGCAGTGGTCGATGCGGTCGACGAGCAAGTACAGCGGCGCCCCGTACTCGGCGTACCTGCGCCGCTTGACGATCCGGTCCGTCTCCGCGTTCGACTCGGGCGTCACTTCCACGATCAGCAATGTCTGGTCGGGGAGAAGCGCGCTGCCTCCCTTCGCCAGTTCCTCCGGCACGACAGCGATATCGGGGATGTACCAGTTCGACGAGCCGGGCAGATCCAGATTCCCGGACCCTTCGACGCAGCCGAGCTCGTCCACCCGGTTCTCGATCTGACGGCGCACGAGCTTCGCGGCGCGCTCGTGGTCCCACGTAGGTGACACCGGTTCGATGATCCCCTCGATGATCTGGACGCGATCCCCACGGATCCGCTGCACGGCGAACTTCAGGGCGCGCTCGGCGTTGATGCCTTGGCTGTAGTCCGGTGCGCTGGTCATTACACCCTGCTTCCCTCTGTGGGCCCCGCACCCGCGGGGGCGTTCCTGGTCAATCTGACCAGATAACCCGAGCGCCCCCGGTGGTCCCCGCGCCTGCGGGGGTGTTCCCGGCGTTTGTGAGACAGAGCGGCAGTACTCGTCATGCTCCCCGCCTCGATGGTGATTCTGCCCCCTGGCGGCTGTACGGCGCGGCTTCCTCGTAAGGGGACGGCTGTCTCCGTCACCCTCGGGCAGGAGTGTTGGTCTTGCCGGGTGAGTTTCGCTCGGCAGTTCCGTCAGCCGAACAGTGGTGGGCTGGGCAGCTGTGGCGAGGGCTCAGACGGGTTTGAGGAGGTCGCGGAGGTTGGCCATGTGGGCTTTGACGGCGGTGATCTGGGTGGGGTCGGGTGAGGGCGGGCCGTCTGCGGAGTGGGCGGTGTGGCAGGGGCGGCAGAGGCCGTCGGGGAGGGCTTCGGGTCGACCGGGGCGGCGGCAGTCGGTGCACTCCATCAGGAGGCGAGGGGCTGGGGTGCCGCCGCTGGGGGAGGGGCTCGGGGCGGTGGGCAGTTGCGGCGGGATCTTGTCGGTGAGGCGGCGGCGGACGAAGCGGGGCGGGCAGTCGACCTGGCCGGGGAGTCCTGCGGTGAGGGCGGCGGTCAGGTAGTCGGTGGTCACGCCCCGGGCGAGCCATTCCGCGGCTTGTGGTTCGAGGGCGGCGCAGTCGTCGGCGGACAGCGCCAGCCGGATGTCCTTGCGGCCGAGTTCGGCCAGGGCGAGGTAGGCGGAGGAGAAGGCTGCTGGCCGGGCTGCCGGGGCCGTCGGAGTCGTCGCCGGAGCCGGTTCTTCCGGTGCGGGTACGGGTGCCGGTTCCGGGGTGGGCTCGGGCGCGGTGCGCTGCTGCGGTACGGCGACGGGGGCCGGGGCGGGCGGGGGCGAACCGGCGCTTCGGGAGGCGGTCTCGGTGGCGAGGTAGGTGGTCCACCACTCGTTGTCGCGGGCGGTGCGGGACCAGAAGGTGCGGAAGACCCAGCGGGTTTCGTCGCCCGCGCCGACAGCGCACCGGACGCGCCGGAGGTGCCCGGCGACGGACAAGGCCTTCAGAGCGGTGGAGATGGCCTGCTGCCCGTACAGCGGGAGCTGCTTGGCCAGTTGCTTCACGCTCATCGCGGCACCGTCGGGGAGGTGGTCGACGAATCCGGCGACGTACCGCTCGCGAGTGGGCAGCAAGGCGAAGTCGTCGCGCGTACGGGCTTGTTGGCCGGGCGTGGAACGTTTGCCGTAGCCGGGCTTGGCCATCGGGTACGCGGCGGGGACTGCGGGGGCGGATAGGGCAGAGCTATGGTGCTGGGTAACCATGGGATCGGCTTTCTGGGTATCGATCTTGTGGTGAGACCCCGGCCTGGTGCTTCCAACACCACGTCGGGGTCGCTTAGTTCTCTGGTGCTCGCACCGTAAGCGGCCGTCACGCTGCGCCGCAAGCTGTCACGATTAGTCATACTGGCTGGCCGTGACGGGGTGGGGAGGGAGGGGAGGTTTTCCCAACCCCCCTCGTTTCCTCGCCGGTTAAAGAAGGCGCTCGAACCCCGGGTCCCGCATCCCGATGCCCGCATCCCGGAACCCGAGCTTCGGGCCGAAGCCCCGTCCACGTACCCCCGGAAGAGTGACCCGACCGCCCCCGAAGCCCGAGGCTTGCGGCTCGGGACCCAAGCTTCGGGGTTCTACGCCTTGCCCTCGCCCAGGGCCGCCCGCAGCCAGTCGAGGCTTCCTTGCGCCAGGAGTTCGTCGGCGAGGCGGTTGGCGGTCTGGGTGACGAGCCGGCCTCGGCTGTTGTCGATCCACCGTTGAGCGTTCTCGTAGCCCTGGGCCTTGTACTCGATACCTTGCAGCAAGCACTCCAGCTTGTCCGCGTCCCGGACGCAGACCGCCTCCGGCGACTCCTTCGCCTCCTACTCCGCGACCAGTTCACGGACCGCCGAGGCCAAAACCTCCGGCATTCCGGCCGACTGGTCGGCGGTGACCTCCTGGGGGTCGCCGGCGGGCGCGTACTTCTTCCCGAGGTGGTTCACGTCCCCGGTCCGGCTCTCCTGCGTGTCGTGCCAGACGGCGAGGTACGCGGCTCGGGCGGGGTCGGCGCCCTCCAGCTTCGCGATGATCGTGGCGATCAACGCCGTACGCCACGAATGCTCGGCCACACTCTCCGGATCGCGTACTCCGGCCATCCACCAGCCGGCGCGCCGGGTCTGCTTGAGCGTGCCCGCCTCGTACAGAAAGCGGCCCACCGCAGCCAGGTCGTCGGTCACGACCCTCTCCTCTCACGCCTCGCTGAGGCGGATCGCATACCGAATGCCTCAGGCGTTGTGAGCCTGCGCCTGATGCGCCGCCGCGATCCGGTCGATCCGCGCGGCCAGCTCGAAGTCGGCCGCTGTGAGCCGGTGCCCGGCGTCGTGCGTCGTGATCCGGAACCGTACGTGGTCCCACCGCAGGTCGATGTCCGCGTGGTGGCCGACGAGCCGCTCGACGTCCGCGACATTGACGATCAGCGCGACGCCCCCGTGGTACCGGACGCCGAACGCGCGAGTGATCGTGTCCCCTTCCCGGTCCCACCCCGGCAACTCAGCCAGGCACGCGGCAATCTCCTCGTCCGGCAGCGGATCTTTGCCCATCGTCAGCTCCCCTCGGTCACCGGTGCCAGGATCTCTGCGAGGTCCCGGCCGACCGGGGCATCGTGCCACGGGCGCATCGCCCGCTCCAGCGTGGCCAGTTCGCGGCACATACGGGCTGAACGGGTCTCAACAGCGATGGTGGCTACAGTGCGGGCGATCTCCACCGCCTGGTCCGGCTCCCGCGCCACTGCGGCGGCGGGGGCCTGCCGGGCCATGTACACCCCGCGGTCTCGGCGGGCCGTCTCCGGTACCACCGCCAACACCTGCGTCCAGAGGGAACCTGCTTCGGCGCTCAGGCCTAGCCGCCCGTAACAAGTGGCTCGCTGCACCTCCAGGTAACCCGGAGTCCGGCGGCATGCGTTGCCCCAAGGCAAGTCGTCGTCCACGCTCGGCAGAAGACGGACAGCCTGGTCCAGGAGGTGATCGACGGCGCGCCGTTCGCCGGTGAGGCTGGCACCGTGGGCCTGCTGCTGCATGGCCATGATCCGCACTTTCGGTACGAGCCGGTCGGCATCGTCGAGAACGGCCTCGCACATCTCGACGACCGCGTGCCCGTCGCCCAGGTCGGTACGCACCTGGGCTTGGTTCACCAGTGAGTAGCCGATCAGATGCGGGTCGCGGGACCGGGCCGCGATTTCCTGCGTCACTCCTCGCCAGAACGAGGCTCCGTCGATGTCACCGGCATCCTGGTACAGCCAGCCGACGAGAGCCGAGTAGGCCGCGCCGGCGCGGAGAAGTCCACGCCGCGTCTCACCCTTCGCGGAGCGCACAAGCTTGTCGATGAGCTGGTACTGCGCGGACACCGTCCCGATCAGATCATGGGGGCCCAGGAACATGTCGGCCCGGTAGTGACCCTCCAACTGCTGCTGGAAGTAGTCGACCAGAGCAGGATCCACGTGCTGCTGAGCCGTCGGCCCCGTGACGAGCGCAGCCGCAGTAATGGAGGTGAAGGCTCGGCGGTTCACCTGCTCCTCCTCGTGGTGCTCCGGTCGGATCCAGCCCGGCGGGGTCGTGAAGCCCAGGTCCTCGGGCCAGCGGCCGAGGGCGTCGTGGAGAACGATTGCGGTTTCCTCGGCCGGCCAGCCCGGGCGCTCTCCTTCCCAGCGGCGCCACGTCCGCGCCGAGACCGTGAACTGGCGGTCGTCCAGCAACTGTTGCCCGTGCTTGGTGAGTGCCCCAGCAGCGGCCTCGATGCTCCGCCACCCTCGGCGCAGGCGGGCGGCTCTTAGTGCGTCGTTGCGGCCCATGCGTTCAGTGTGGGGTGTCATCGTCCGGACTCCTGGCCGTGGCCGCCGGATGGCCGCGCGTGGCCATCGCACGACCTATTTCTCACTCGACGTACTCGCCCATCATCAGGGTGTGACAGCGGGCCATGCGGCGGAATGGCCGAGAGCCCGATGATTGGTCAGGGAGAACGTCGTGCCGATGACGCTGAAGGTGTACGAGGTGAACCGCACAGGCACTGTCCGTGTCCTGCGGGATGAGGTCGAGGTGATCCCGTTCGAAAGGCCGGAATTTTCACACGAGTTCCCCGCCTGTGAATGCCCCAATTGCGCCGAAGGCGCGTTGTGAAGACCACTGCCCTGGGCGACACCGTCTACAAGACCTGGCTCGGTCACACCCAGTTCTGCGCCGCCTGTCGTGCAGGGGTCTGCTGTCCGACGGCTGTGCGTTTGGGGCGTGCTTGGCGGGAGGTTCGGCGCGGATGAGGTCTTACGTGAACGGGGACTCGCATGTCGTCCCGGTCGAGGATGAGCAGGTGGCTTACTGCGCCGAGCGTGGAGTGACGTTGCTGTGGCGTGGTGATCCGATCACCGTCGCCGAGGGGGTCGGACGGCCGGTCGTTGCCCTGGATGCCCTGTCGGCGGGGGGCGGATGGTCCGTGCAGCGTTGTGTGCCGTAGTGCGCTGGTGACCGACTTGGCCGACGTGCATGCTCTGTGCCGCCTGCCGGGGTGTGCTTGCCCGTGCCACGCGGTGGCCACCGCTCTCCGGAACGTCGGGTGACGCTCGCCTTGTCGGTCACGGATGTCCGTGTCTGCGAGGCATGTTGGCGATCCCCGGTGACCTCCGTGCGGCACACGGTCCTTGGCCGGGACCTGCTGTGTCGGGCGTGTGCTGAGGGTGGTTGTCCGCGCAGGGTCGATCTGTTCCCGCCGTACGGGATTTACCGGCTTAACCGCACCGTGAGCCAGTCAGTTGTATCGAATGCATCGAACAGAGGAGATGGACGATGACCAGCATCCAGGTTCCGGTTGAGGCCGGCAAGCATGGCGGGCAGCCGTCGGACAAGCCGTGGACTCCGCCGCAGGAGCCGAAGCCTTCTCCGGACGGCAGCCGCCCCCAGGTCGTGCAGCAGTCGTGAGCGGCGTATCGCAGGCACCGACGTACCCGGATCTGGTGCGGGATCTCGCTGATCGCGGGTTGCTGACCGGTCGTTGGCGGCAGGTGTTCGAGGCTGTGCCGCGCAGCCGGTTCGTCCCGGCCGCTGTCTGGCGGCAGCTCCCCGACCGGTGCGAGCCGGTCGTGGGGACGGACGACTGGCTGGCGCTGGTGAACAGTGACGAGCCGGTGGTGACGCAGCTCGATGACGGGGCCGAGGGCGGACCGGGTATCGCCACGTCGTCGAACTCGATGCCGTCGATGGTGGCCCGGATGCTGGGGCTGCTCGCTGTCGAGGACGGGCAGCGGGTGCTGGAGATCGGCACCGGCACTGGATACGTTGCCGCGCTGCTCTGTGAACGGCTCGGTGACGATCTGGTCCACAGTGCGGAGCTGGACCCGGTTGTGGCCCGGCAGGCCGCCGAGGCCCTTGCCCAGGCCGGGTATCGGCCGCATCTGCGGGTCGGGGACGGCGAACAGCCGTGGACCGGACTGGGGCCGGTGGACCGGCTGATCGGCACCTGCGCGTTGCGCTACGTCCCCTACGCGTTGCTGCGACAGGTCCGTCCCGGCGGGGTGGTTGTGGCCCCGCTGGCCCGGGAGTTCTGGTCCGGGGCCTTGGTTCAGCTTCGAGTTCAGGCCGACGGCACTGCGGTGGGGCCGTTCTGGTGCGGGGCCACGTACATGCCGATGCGATCCCACCGCGTCCCCGACCTCCACGAGGTCCGGGGGAAGGGGCGGGCCCGGGCGGCCGGCCTGGACCCCGCCCTCCTCCTCGACCTCGGGTTCGCCCTGTACGCCGGGGCCCGGCTCCCCGGCGTACGGCTCATCCATAAGGGCACCGACGCAGGCGTCCAGGTCTGGGTCACCCGAGAGAACGGGAGCGCCGCGACGGCCGCCACCGGCGAGGAGGTGTGGCAGTACGGTCCCGGGTTCCTCTGGGAGGAGATCGAGCAGACCTGGTGGGAGTACGAAACGGAGGGCCGACCCGAAGCCGACCAGTTCGGGCTGACCGTCACCGACCGTGGCCAGCAGGTATGGCTCCGGGACCCGAGGGAGATCATCCGGCCTGGCAGGACGTAACCCAATGGTCGGCCGCAACGTCCACGGCTGGCTTCAACCGTCGGTCGGACCAGTTCGACGTACGATCAACGCCGATATCCACTGCCCTGCGATCGCGGTGACGACCACGATGAGTGCCGCGGTGAACGAATCCTCCCAGGACCGCTCCAGCACCACATGCCAGAACACGGTGCACAGCCCGATGACGACGCTTGAGAAGACCAGTAGGGCGAGCCAACGCCGCCATCCACGCCGACGCCACGGCGAAGCTGGTTTTCTGCCGCTCTGCTGAGGTTCCGTCATGTGAGGCACCTACCCCCAGCTCTGCAGATGTCGTCGGACATCGAGGCGTACCGAAGGGAAGACCGGCTCGCCGGCCGACTCAGCGCTCACGCCGCCTGAGCACCGGGGCTCGGGCTCACCCCACGCCCAGCCACTGCAGGAAGCCGGTCACGTCGGCGACGGCCCACACCAGCACGAACCCCGCAGCGACGAACAGGCTGTCGCGCCCGATGCGCACCCTCCCCGGTCTGCGCCCACCAACACCCACGAGACCCCCCACCCGCGTACCGATCCGACCCCGGTGACTTCGGCCGGGTCCAGCCGCCCAGCTCCTACAGCAACGACGAAGGACCCGGCTCATCGAGCCGGGCCCTTCGTTCTCAAGCGGTAGCGGTGGGATTTGAACCCACGGTGACGGGTTACGCCACACTCGCTTTCGAGGCGAGCTCCTTCGGCCGCTCGGACACGCTACCGAGAGAGAGCTTAGACCATCTCGGGCCGTGGACAGAAATCGGTTCTCGGGGCAGGAGCCCGACGTCGCCAGGCGGCCGGGTCTCACCTGGTCAGAGGGTGCGGAAGAACGCCGTCAGCTGCTCCGCGCACTCCGGCTCCAGGACGCCCGCGATGACCTCCGGGCGGTGGTTCAGGCGGCGGTCGCGGATGACGTCCCAGAGGGAGCCCGCCGCGCCGGCCTTCTCGTCGCGGGCGCCGTAGACGACGCGGGCGACGCGCGACTGGACCAGGGCGCCCGCGCACATCGTGCAGGGCTCCAGGGTGACCACCAGAGTGCAGTCGGTCAGGCGCCATTCGCCCACCGCCTCGGCCGCCCGGCGCAGGGCCAGGATCTCGGCGTGCGCCGTCGGGTCGCCGGTGGCCTCGCGTTCGTTGTGGCCGGTCGCCAGCTCGGTGCCGTCGGGGCCGAGCACGACGGCGCCGACCGGCACATCACCGGCCGACGCCGCCCGCGCGGCCTCGGCCAGCGCGCGGCGCATCGGGGCCTGCCAGGGATCGCGTACGGGATCGGGCTCCGGTACGCGTACGGGATCCGGGGCGGGCTCGGGTGAGGGGTCCGGCGGTCGTGCGGTCACTCGCGGACCCTAGCGGACGGGGTGGGAGAGGTGGGCGGGGGTGCGGGGCCCGGCAGCGGCCCGTGCACCCCCCTCAGCGGACCGACTCCAGGACCTCCGCCGCTCCCACGGCCTCCGCGATCTCCGCGAGCGCGTCGGTCTGCAGGGTCAGCAGCTCCTTCTCGGACATCCCGAGGTCCGCCAGGACCCCGAGTTCGCCGATCGGGCCCGCCGGAACGGCGTCCGGGTCGGGGGCGTCGTCGTCCGTGTCGGCCGCGGGGGCGGTCCGTTCCGGTTCGCCGTCCTCCGTGCCGTCGAGGTCGACGAGCTCCTCCAGGGCGGCGATCTCGTCCTCGGCCCCTGGTTCGCGGCCGAGCATTTCGTCGGTGAGCAGGATCTCCCCGTAGGAGGAGCGGGCGGCGGCGGACGCGTCCGAGACGTAGATTCGGGGGTCCTCCTCACCGTCCACCCGGACGACGCCGAACCAGGCGTCCTCCTGCTCGATGTAGACCAGGACCGTGTCCTCGTCCACCGAGGCCTCCCGGGCCAGGTCCGTCAGATCGGACAGGGTCTCCACATCGTCGAGCTCTGTATCGCTCGCTTCCCACCCGTCTTCGGTGCGCGCGAGCAGTGCGGCGAAGTACACCGTGACTCTCCCACTGGTCATAGGCGAATCGGTCCGACGGGAGGGCGAACGGTGATCCGTCCGTCCTGAGCCCCGCCCAATCGGCATCGTGGCAGAAACAAGCGCTGTGCGAGACCTCTTCGACCGTTGCGTCGGCCATCAGTTCCAGGAGTGCCTGGTCGGCCCTCACCCTGACGCGCCGATCGGTGGGGGAGTGCGCCGGTGGTACGGGGAGGGCTCGCCGGGGGGTTCACCAGGGGATTCGTCAGGTGATCGGCCCGCAGCCATTCGCCGGTTCACCAGCGGAACGTGCGCATCCGCATCTGTTGCCGCATTCGGGCGGCGCGGGCCCGGCGCGGCTGCACCCGGTCCCGCAACTGCTTGGCCTCATGGAGCTCACGGAGGAACTGGGCGCGTCGGCGGCGGCGGGCCGCTTCACTCTCCTGCGCGTCCTCGGCATCGCCCGTCGCGCTCGTCACGACCGCCGCGCCCTCGGCGTCGCGCCTCTCGCGCGGTCCGCGCGCGGCCGGGTTGTCCCGCAGATCCCCGTCAGCCATCGATACACCACCCCAGTGCTGGGTCCGTATGCCCCCAGCTTCCCCCCGAACAGGTGGTTGATGCCAGCGCAGAGTGCCGGGCGGCGCGGTTACTGTTGACGCATGCGGATCCACGTCGTCGACCACCCGCTGGTGGCGCACAAACTCACCACGCTGCGCGACAAGCGCACCGACTCCCCGACCTTCCGGCGGCTCGCCGACGAGCTGGTCACCCTCCTCGCCTACGAGGCCACCAGGGATGTGCGTACCGAGCAGGTCGACATCGAGACCCCGGTGACGCCCACGACGGGCGTCAAGCTCTCGCACCCCCGGCCCCTCGTCGTGCCCATCCTGCGCGCCGGTCTCGGCATGCTGGACGGCATGGTCCGGCTGCTGCCGACCGCCGAAGTGGGCTTCCTCGGCATGATCCGCAACGAGGAGACGCTCCAGGCGGAGACGTACGCGACCCGGATGCCCGAGGACCTCTCCGGCCGCCAGGTCTACGTCCTCGACCCGATGCTGGCCACCGGCGGCACCCTCGTCGCGGCCATCCAGGAGCTGATCAAGCGCGGCGCCGACGATGTCACCGCCGTCGTCCTCCTCGCGGCGCCCGAGGGCGTCGAGGTCATGGAGCGCGAGTTGGCCGGGACCCCGGTCACCGTCGTCACCGCCTCCGTAGACGAGCGGCTCAACGAGCACGGCTACATCGTGCCGGGCCTCGGCGACGCCGGCGACCGGATGTACGGGACGGCCGAGTAGGGCCCGGTCCCGGACCCTTCCCTCACGACTTCGCGCCCCGTTCCGGTGCGTACGTCACGCACGGTCTCGTGCTCGTGCGTACGTGCCGGAGCGGGGCGCTTCCGTGACGGGGCGTTTCTGCGTGCGCCGGGGTGCGCCCCGGCAGCAGGCTTCAGCAGGAGGGGGACGGGGCCGGGGCCGGCTTCGTCAGGGCCGTCATCGCCGCCGTGGCCTCCTTCGGCGTGCTGAACGCCTTGAACTTCGCCCCGAGGATCAGATCGACCTCGCCCGTCTTCCGGGTGTCCGTCTTCTGCACGGTGCCCGCCAGCTGGGTGCCGAGCACCGTGAAGCTGCCGTTCTTCGCGGCCGGGGCCCCGAGCAGCACGCCCGTACCCGGCACCTTCTTGTCGTACTCCTTCGGCGCATTGCCCACGTCGCCGATGGCGAAGCCGCGCTTCTTGAGCTCCTCGGCGGCGGCCTTGGCCAGCCCGGTGCGCGTCGTCGCGTTGTAGACGTTCACCTTGATCGCGGCCGGCTTCGGCAGCGCCCTGGCGGGGGCCACCGAGGGCTTCGCGGTGGGGCAGTCCCGCTTGTGGTCGGCCGCGTTCGCGGTCTTGTCGCCGCCGGTGAACACGTCGATGAGCTGCAGACTGCCCCAGCCGACGAGACCGAGGACGACGACGGCTCCGATGCCCGCGAGGACCAGCCTGCGGCGGTGCCGGGGGCGGCGCATACGGGGGTAGGTGTCGCCCGTGATGCGGTACTTTCCGCCCATGCCGGGGGGAGTGAGCATGCTCATGGAGGCAGCGTAGTGCGACCCGGTGATGATGCGTACTAAATGATCAACGTATGGCACCCGGATGAGCGGGAAAGCACCCGAAAGCCCGAATCAGGGACTCGGGGGGACGCCTCGAGATGCGTAAACCCCAGTGGGGTGTGTGGGGTGCCGCAGCGGAGGGCCGCCGGTGCTGGGGCGGTGTCAGCCCAGGTCGAGGACGCGCGCGTGCAGGACCTGGCGCTGCTGCAGCGCGGCGCGGACCGCCCGGTGCAGGCCGTCCTCCAGGTAGAGGTCGCCCTGCCACTTCACGACGTGCGCGAACAGGTCCCCGTAGAACGTGGAGTCCTCGGCGAGGAGGGTCTCCAGGTCCAGCTGGCCCTTGGTGGTCACGAGCTGGTCCAGGCGGACCGGACGCGGCGCGACATCCGCCCACTGGCGGGTGGATTCCCGGCCGTGGTCGGGGTACGGCTTCCCATTTCCGATGCGCTTGAAGATCACACGGAAAGCCTACCGGTCAAGAGCCACCGGGCGCAGCCACGGAAGCTCGACGCTGTGCCGGTGCAAAGGGCGTATAGCGC
Source organism: Streptomyces globisporus C-1027 (assembly GCF_000261345.2). Lineage (NCBI taxonomy): Bacteria > Bacillati > Actinomycetota > Actinomycetes > Kitasatosporales > Streptomycetaceae > Streptomyces > Streptomyces globisporus. The sequence goes on from NZ_CP013738.1 coordinate 4,146,537, forward strand.
TGGATAGGGCGGGATACCGGGGCAGGGGACCTTCCTGCGGTGCTTACGGGCTCCGGTCCGGATGCCGGATACCGGATACCGGGTGCAGGGTGCCGGAGCCCGTAAGGCCGTCGTTACTCCGTCACGCGGCCGTGGCCCTCGCGCAGGCCGCCGCCGCTGCCGCCGCTGCCGGGCGTTCCGGTGCCGGTGTCGGGGTCGACCGGACGGGTCAGCGAGCGCAGGTCGTGCGCGTACGTCCCGACGGCGTTGGCGATCACGTCGATGTTGGTGTCGAAGTGACCCATGTCGATGTTGTCCAGGTCGTCGCAGGCCGCGTGGTAGCAGGGGTCGTACGCGATCCCCGCCTCGCCGCCGAACACCTCGGCCTGGGCCGCCGTCTTGATGCCCTCCGCCCCGGTGTCCGTACCACCGGAGGGGATGCCGACCTCGATGAACGGGCCGTAGTCCGAGCGTCCGGTGAAGTCCGTGCCCGCGTGCGGCTTGCCCTTGCCGTCGAGGAACTCGTTGATGTCCCGCTCCAGTTGGGCCGAGCCCTCCGGGCCCGGGCCCTCGCCGACCTCGTCGGAGTTGTCGCCGTCGAAGACGAACTGGACGCCGTTCGGCGAGGCGATCATGTCGAAGTTCAGGTAGAGCTTGATCTGCTCGCGCTGCTTCTCGGTGAGCGCCGCGACGTACTTCTCCGACCCGATCAGGCCGTTCTCCTCGGCCGACCACCAGGCGAACCGCACCTTGTTGGCCGGCTTGCTCTTCGACTTGGCCAGCTTCAGGGCGACGTCGAGCAGACCGGCGGAGCCGGAGCCGTTGTCGTTGATGCCGGGGCCCTCGGTGACCGAGTCGAGGTGGGCGCCGAGCATCACGGTCTTCGCCGCGCTGCCGCTGGGCGTCTCGGCGATGACGTTGCGGGTGGGGCGGTCCTCCTGGAGCTCGCGGATCTCGAAGGAGACCGTGACCTCGCCGGCCGCGAGGTCGGCGACGAGCTTCTCGCCCTCCTCCTGGGTGAGCCCGCCGGTCGGGATCTTCCCGGCGGCGACCTCGCCGAGCGTGCCGGACAGCGCGCCCTCCACGTTGTTGTAGATGGCCGCTCCGGCCGCACCCGCCGTGGCCGCGGCCGCCTGCTTCTCGGCGAAGGAGCAGCCGCCGCGCTTGATCAGCGCGATCGTGCCGGTGAAGTCCGCGGCGGCGTAGTCGGTGGCCTCGCAGCCGGTCGTGTCGTCGACGGGTACGGCGACGAGCTGTGCCGTCAGGCCGCCTTCCTTCGTCGACGGCGTGTACGTCATGGCCTTGATCGTCACGTCGCGGGGCGTCGGCGACACCACGGCGAGCTTTTCGGCCAGCGTCTCCGTGTAGGTGAAGCGGAAGCTCTCGTACGAGACCTTGTACCCGGCGCGCTGCAACTGCCGGTAGACGTACGCGGCCGAGGCGTCGTGACCCAGCGAGCCGGCGGCGCGGTGGCCCTCGGTGGAGTCGGCTATCGCCTGGAACTGCTGGAGGTGCTTGTAGGCGTCGCGTGCGGACGCGTTCCTCACCAACTCCCGCGACAGCTTGGCCGCTTCCTTACCGGGGTCGTGCGAGGCGGGGCGTCCGGGATGCGGGGACGCGGCCAGGAGGAGCGGTGTGGCCAGGGCGGTGGCGGCCACGACAGCCATGGCTCTGCGACGTGTTGCGTGCACAGGAGTCCTTCCGGTCTGAACGGCTGGTGCCCCGAGCCGCTGGTGCCTCGAACGGCTCGGTGACGGAAACGGCTGAACGGCTGAACGAATGTGCTGCGAAAGCTAGCGAGTGAGGTGACGCCTGGGAACCGGTGTGGCTGATTCTGATCGGTGGGGTGGGGGTGTCGGCCGGTTCCCGTGCATGGCCATGTCACTTTCGCGCCCCGGGGGCGTCTGCTTCCGTGTCCGCTTCTTCTCTGTGACGCCCTACTTCTTCCGCGACGTCCCGGGCTTCTTCGCCGTCTTGGCCGCCTTCGCCTCTTTGGCTGCCGCCTTGGCCTCCTGTTTGTACGCCCGCACCTCGACCAGCGACTCCGGGCCCGTGATGTCGGCGACCGACCGGTGCGATCCGGCCTCGCCGTACGGTCCCGCCGCCTCCCGCCACCCCGGTGGACGTACGCCCAACTGCTTGCCGAGCAGCGCCAGGAAGATCTGGGCCTTCTGCGCGCCGAAGCCGGGCAGGGCCTTGAGGCGTTCCAGCAGGTCGGCGCCGGTCGCGGCGTCCCGCCACACCGCGCTCGCGTCGCCGCCGTACTCCGCGACCAGGTACTGGCACAGCTGCTGCACCCGCTTCGCCATCGAGCCGGGGTAGCGGTGCAGGGCCGGTTTGGCGGTGAACAGCTCGGTGAAGGCGTCCGGGTCGTAGGCGGCGATCCGCCCCGCGTCCAGGTCGTCGGAGCCCATCCGTTCCGCGAGGGTGTAGGGGCCCGTGAACGCCCACTCCATCGGCACCTGTTGGTCCAGCAGCATGCCGACCAGGGCGGCCAGCGGGCTGCGGCCCAGGAGCTCGTCCGCCTCCGGGTTCTGGGCGATGTGCAGGGTGACGTCCTTGCCGCTGTCGCTCGTGGTCATGCCGCCGATCATCGCGAGCGCGGCGGGCGGCGGCGACCGGGACTGCGCCGATGGCCTCTTCCCTGTCGGCCGAAGGGAGTAACCCCCTATGCGTCCGGCCGGTCCAGCCGGTCCGCGCGCCTGCGCAGGTAGCGGGCCTCGGGCTCGCTGAGGGTGGCGTCGGCGGCAGCGCGGTATGCGGTACGGGCGGCGGCCATGTCCCCGGCCCGTTCCAGGAGATGGGCGCGTACGGCGTCGAGGCGGTGGTTCCGCTGCCCGGCCGTACCCGACGTACCGGCCGTCCCCGCCGTCTCCGCCAGCGCGTCGACCTCCGCCAGCCCCGCCCGCGGCCCGTGCACCATGGCCACGGCGACCGCCCGGCCCAGCGCGGCGGCGGGGTCGGGGGAGCGCCGCACGAGGAGGTCGTACAGGGCGAGGATCTGCGGCCAGTCGGTGTCCTCGGCGCGCTCCGCCTCGTCGTGCAGGGCGGAGATCGCGGCCTGGAGCTGGTAGTCGCCGGCCGGTCCCTGGGCCAGCGCCTCCTCGGCCAGGGCGGTGCCTTCGGCGACGGCCGTACGGTCCCAGAGGGCCCGGTCCTGTTCGTCGAGGGGGATCAGCTCACCGCCCGGGCCGGTGCGCGCCGGGGTGCGCGCCTCGGTGAGGACCATCAGCGCCAGCAGCCCGGTGACCCGCCCCTCCTGGGGGAGGAGCCGGCGGACGGCGCGGGTCAGCCGGATCGCCTCGCGGGCCAGGTCCGTGCGGTGGAGGTCGGGGCCCGCGGTGGCGGAGTAGCCCTCGTTGAAGATCAGGTAGAGGACCTGGAGCACGGCGGCGAGCCGCTGGTCGCGGTCCCGGGCGTCCGGCTGGCGGAACTGCGTCCCGCGCACCGCCCGCTTGGCCCGGCTGATCCGCTGCGCCATCGTCGCCTCCGGCACCAGATGGGCGCGGGCGATCTCCGCCGTGGTGAGGCCGCCGACCGCGCGGAGGGTCAGCGCGATCTGGGCGGCGGGGGAGAGCGCGGGGTGGCAGCAGAGGAAGAGCAGGGTGAGCGTGTCGTCCTCGGAGGGGGCCCGGCCCAGCCCGGAGGGCCCTGTCCCGGCGGGCCCTTCCCCGGGCGGCGGGGCGACGAACGCGTCCGCCGGGGTGAGGGCCGCCGCCGTCTCCTCGCGCCGGCGGCGGGCCTCGTCGCTGCGCAGCCGGTCGGTGAGGCGGCGGGACGCGACCCGGATGAGCCAGCCGCGCGGGTTGTCGGGGATCCCGTCCCCGGGCCACTGCTCGGCGGCCGCGATCAGGGCCTCCTGGACGGAGTCCTCGGCCGGGTCGAAGTGACCGTACCGGCGTACGAGTGCGCCGAGGACCTGCGGCGCGTGGCGGCGCAGCAGGTCCTCGATGTCGTCGGTCGCTCGGCCCACCTGGACCTTTCGGCTCGGTCAGTCGTCGAGCCCGCCGTCGACGGGCCGGATGAGCACCGGGTACTCGGGCGCCCCGGCCGGCTGCGGACAGCGTGCCACGCGGGCGGCGATCTCGGTCACCCTTTCCAGGCTCTCGCAGTCGAGGATCCAGAACCCGGCGAGCAGTTCCTTGGTCTCGCTGTACGGCCCGTCCGAGACGACCGGGCGGCCCTCGGCGTCGACGCCGACGGCCCGGCCCGACGCGGGCTCGCGCAGCCCGTAGCCGGTGACCAGCTCACCGGACTCGGAGAGGTCGTCGTTGATGCTGCCCATGTGGGCGTACATCGCCTGCACGGCCTTCTCGTCCCAGACCGGGCTGCCGGCGCTTCCCTTGCCGCTCTGCGCGTCGTAGTCCGCCTGGCTGCCCTGGACCATCACCAGATACTTCATGACTGTCGCCTCCATGGTGGCTTCGTTCGTGGCGCGGTTTCTTCCTCTTGCACAGGGGACGTCGGGGCCGATGGGGGCTTCTCGACACCACGCGCGAAGTTTTTCGGATTCACCCGGCGGGGTGGCGTTCCCCGGTGGGGTGGCGTTCCCCCGGCGGGGCGGGCGGAACGGGGCGTTCAGTAAAGTTCGGCTGCGCTTCGTTTCCGCTTGTCGCGCCCGCTTTCCGCCTTCCTGAAACCCGAACGACGAGGTCCCGGCCCGTGCCCGCATCCCCCGCCCCGCGTCCGTACCCCGTCGCCGTCGTGGGGATCGGCGCGGACGGCTGGTCCGGGCTGTCCGGCACGGCACGGGAGGCGCTGCGCGGGGCGGAGGTGCTGATCGGCGGGGCGCGCCAGCTGGATCTGCTGCCGCCGGAGTGCGCCGGGGTGCGGGTGGCCTGGCCGTCCCCGCTGCGGCCTGCCGTTCCGAGGCTGCTCGCCGAGCACGGGGAGCGGCGGATCGCGGTGCTGGCGAGCGGGGACCCGATGTTCTACGGGATCGGGCGGGCGCTCGCGGAGGAGCTGGGGCCGGAAGGGCTGCGTGTGTTCCCCCACCCGTCCTCCGTTTCGTACGCCTGCGCGCGCCTCGGCTGGCCGCTGGAGGACACGGAGGTCGTGACGCTGGTGGGCCGCCCGGCGGCGCGCCTGGCCGCCTCTTTGTACGAGGGGCGGCGGCTGCTCGTCCTGAGCGCGGACGCGAGCACTCCGGCGACGGTCGCGGCGCTGCTGACGGACCGGGGGTTCGGTCCGAGCAGGGTGCGGGTGCTGGAGCAGCTGGGCGGCGAGGACGAGGGGCATGTCGAGGGCATCGCGGAGGCCTGGACGCACGAGCCCGGGGACCGGCTGAACGTCGTCGCGATCGAGTGCCGGGGGGCGGCGGATGCGCTGCGGCTCGGTACGGTGCCCGGTCTGCCGGACGAGGCGTACGAGCACGACGGCCAGCTCACCAAGCGGCACATCCGGGCCGCCACGCTGGGCACGCTGGCGCCCGCGCCGGGGGAGCTGCTCTGGGACGTGGGCGGCGGATCGGGCTCGATCGCGATCGAGTGGCTGCGGGCCCACCGGTCCTGCCGGGCGGTGAGCGTGGAGCGGGACCCGGTGCGGGCCGAGCGGATCACCCGTAACGCGGAACGCCTGGGCGTCCCCGGCCTGCGGGTCGTCACGGGCCCGGCGCCCTCGGCCCTGGCCGAACTCGACGCTCCGGACGCGGTGTTCATCGGCGGCGGGCTGACCGCGCCGGGCCTGCTGGACGCGTGCTGGGAGGCGCTGCGGCCGGGGGGCCGGCTGGTCGCGAACACGGTGACGCTGGAGTCGGAGGCGCTGCTGGCCGAACGGCACAAGGCGTACGGCGGCGAGCTGGTGCGGCTGTCGGTCGCGCACGCCGTCCCGGTCGGCGGGTTCACGGGGTGGCGGCAGGCGATGCCGGTGACGCAGTGGTCGGTGACCAAACCCTCATCCTCAGACGTAAGTTCGCACATGGGAGACAGACGATGACCGTGTACTTCATCGGTGCGGGCCCCGGCGCCGCCGACCTGATCACGGTGCGCGGCGCCCGGATCCTCGCCGCCAGCCCGGTCTGCCTGTACGCGGGCAGCCTGGTCCCCGTGGAACTGCTGGCCGAGTGCCGGGAGGGCGCCCGCCTGATCGACACGGCGAACCTGGACATCGACCAGATCACGGAGGAGCTGGTCCGTGCCCACGCGGAGGGCCACGACGTGGCGCGGCTGCATTCGGGGGACCCGTCGGTGTTCAGCGCGGTGAACGAGCAGATGAAGCGCCTGGACGAGGCGGGCGTGCCGTACGAAGTCGTCCCCGGCGTCCCTGCCTTCGCTGCTGCCGCCGCCGCCCTGAAGCGCGAGCTGACGGTCCCGACGGTCGGCCAGACGGTGATCCTCACCCGCATCGCCCAGCGCGCCACGGCGATGCCGGAGGGCGAGGACCTGGCCACGCTGGGCCGCAGCGGCGCGCTGATCGTGCTGCACCTGGCGGCGAGGTACGTGGACCGCGTGGTCGACGAACTGCTCCCGCACTACGGGGCGGACTGCCCCACGGCGGTGGTGGCGATGGCGTCCCGCCCGGACGAGATCATCCTGCGCGGCACCCTGGACTCGATCGCGGAACAGGTGAAGGCGGCGGGGGTGATCCGGACGGCGGTCATCATGGTGGGCCGCACGCTGGGCGCGGAGCAGTTCCGGGACAGCCACCTGTACTCCCCGGGGCGGGACCGGCACGTGTGCTGAGGAGTTCAGGGGAGGGCGGCTTGCGAGGCGACGCGAGCGCGGGCTCGAACGGCAGGATGAGCCGCGACGAGGCGCTGTCGTTGGTGCGGCGCTTGCTGGTCGCCAACGGCCAACGGCCTGGGGGAGCTTCTTGCGCTGCAGGAGGCTCGGGGTGCCGCCGAGGCGTAGCGCGGGCGGTTCGGCGGGGGTGGCGGACATGGGTGTGCCCGGGGGCCACCGTGTGGCTCCCGGGCACGGGTGCGCTCGTCGTGCTGCGCGTCAGCCCTTGATCTCGATCTCCCCGTTCGCCGCGGAAGCGGAACCGGACGCGTCCGGGGTCGTGCTCGGGGCCGGGACCGTCGTCGTGCGGTTCTTCAGGTTCTCCAGGAGGGACGCGAGGTCCACGCCCGTCGTCGAGCTGAGCAGTTCCATGCCCTGCGAGACGTTGTCGGTGACCGTGCGGGCCAGCTGGCTCGCGCCGTCCGTGGAGATGACCGTCATCTTGTCGATGGCGCTCAGCGGCTCCGAAGCCTTCGCCACGACGCTCGGGAGGACCTCGACGAGCATCTGGAGGACGGCCGCGTCGCCGTACTGGGCGAACGCGTCGGCCTTCTTCCGCATGGCCTCGGCCTCGGCCGCACCCTTGGCGGCGATGGACGCGGCCTCCGCCTCGCCCTCGATGCGGACCGCGTCGGCCAGCGCCGAACGGTGCAGCTTCTCGCCCTCACCGGTCAGGCGCGAGCGCTGCGCGTCGGCCTCGGCCTCCTTGACCAGGGCGATGCGGCGGGCCTCCGCCTCCTGCTCGGCCTGGTAGCGGGCGGCGTCGGCGGGCTTACGGACCTTCGTGTCCAGCTCGCGGTCGGTCAGGGCCGCCTGGCGCTCGGCGACCTTCTCCTGCTCGGTGAGGACCTCCTGCTGGCGGGCCGCCTCGGCGAGCGGGCCCGCGGCGTTGGCCTTGGCGGCCGCGGCTTCCGTCTCGGCCTTGATCTCGGCCTGCTTCAGGTAGTACGTCCGCTCGGCGATGGCGATCTCCTCGGCCGCCTTCAGCCGGGCCTGCTCCGAGGCCCGCTTCGCGATGGCCTCGGCGATGTCCGCCTCCTGCTTGGCGCGGGCGGCCTCCGGGCGGCCGAGGTCCTCCAGGTAGGAGCCCTCGGTGGTGATGTCCTGGATCTGGAAGGCGTCCAGGATCAGGCCCTGGCCGGAGAGGCTGGCCTCGGCCTCCTCCGCGACCTGGCCGGCGAACGCGGCCCGGTCCCGGATGATGTCCTCGACCGACATGCGGCCGACGATCGCGCGCAGCGCGCCGGAGAGCACTTCCTGGGTGAAGCCGACGATGCCGTCCTGCTGCTGCAGGAAGCGCTGGGCCGCGGCGCGGATCGCGTCCTCGCTGCCGCCGACCTTGACGATCGCGACGCCTTCGAGGTTCGACTTGACGCCGCGCAGCGTCACCGCGCCGCGCACGGAGATCGGGATGTGCCGGCTGGAGAGGTCCAGGGTGAACTTCTGCTGGACGAACGGCACGACGAAGACGCCGCCGCCCACGACGACCTTCTGGCCGCTGTTGTCGATGCTGGTGCGTCCGGTGACCGGGTCCGTCGACTTCTTGCCGCGGCGGCCGGTGATGATGAACGCCTCGCTGGGCCCGGCCACCTTGTAGCGCGTGATGACGACGAGGCCGAGCAGGACGAGGAGTACGACGATGCCGATGACGGCGATGACTACTGGACTCATGAGGTTTGTCCCCCCTGCCTCCCTGGGGGGACGGCAGATCGTTGTGGAGCGGGCCTTGCTGTGGAGATGGAGTTGGTCGGGGTGAGGCGGTCAGGTGGTGGAGCCGGTGGTGCGTGGTCAGCGCTCCACCGGGCGTACCGCGACCGACGTGGTCGACAGTGCCTCTTCCACCCAGATCTCGGTCCCGCGCGCGACGGGCGTGGCCGATGTGGCCGCGTACTTCACCGGCTGGCCGCCCAGGCGCAGCAGCACCTCGCCGTAGCCCTCGGCCGGGATGGCCGTCACCACGGAACCCGAGGTGCCGACCAGGTCGGAGTCGCGCGGCGTGGCGTGCGTCTGGTCGCGCATCAGGGCCCTGCTGAGCTTCCAGGTCAGCCAGCCCGCGACCAGGCCGGCGGCGACGCCGACGACCGTGGCCACGAGCGTCCCCGCGCCGGTCGCGCCGAGCACGATCGCGCCGCCGAAGCCCAGCATCGAGAGGAATCCGGCGATCACCGGAAGCGAGAGCAGCCCGTCGAAGATGCCGTCCACCACGCCGTCGAAGAGCCCTTCGAGGACCCCGTCGAAGATCAGGGAGAGGGCCAGCAGGACGATTCCCGCAATGCCGAGACCGAGAAAGAAGGTCACGCGATCACTCCCCTGCCTGTCGACTTCCCCCGAGTGTTTTTCGTCGATCTGGCTGGATGATCCCATACACGACCAGCTCCGGTCACTGCCGGGATCCGGCAATCTTTACGCGTCTTTAATGCCGGACAGATGGTTCGTGAGGGTGTCGAGTGACTGGAAGGTCGCCCCGAGCAACGCCACGTGCTTCCAGCGCAGGACCCCGTCCGGACCGATGAGGAAGACCGCCCGCCGCACCCCGATGCCCGGCGCGGAGACTCCGTACGCCTTGGCGATCTCCCGGCCCTCGTCGGCCAGCAGCGGCATGCGCAGGCCGAAGGCGCGGGCGAACGACTCATGGCTGTCCACACCCTGTGGACTGATTCCCCAGACGTCGGCGTCGAGGCCCTCGAAGGCCTCCATGCCCGAGGAGTACGAGCACAGCTGCTTCGTGCAGACCGAGGTGTTGTCCCCCGGGTAGAACGCCAGGACCACGGATCGGCCACGGGCCGCGGAGAGGTGGTAGTCGGAGCGCTCGAAGGTCTCGCCCGACAGGACTCCGCCCGGGAGGGTGAAGTCGGGTGCCTCGGTGTTGAGTTGGGGGCCTGATGCCATGGGAAGGCTCCTTCTGTGTCTGGCTGTGTCTGGTACACGGATGCTCCGTGGTCGTGACCGTACCGGGGGCGGCACTTTCCGGGTCCGGCGAGTCGTTGATCCGGGGGATCCCGTCGGTCACGTCGGGGCCCCTGGAGAGCCGTCGGGATCCGTCCAGCCGTTTCGCCCATCCGGGGCGGCCTCGGCGCCGAATAAGGGGAGAGGGGGCGCCGCGCCCCGCACCCGGACCTGGAGGTACGCGTGGCCCAACGACCGCCGTCGGCAGCGGTTCTCGTCCTGCACGGAGGGCGCGAGACCGGTACGGAGCCCCCGCCGCCGGGTCTCCTCAATCTGCCCGGCACCCGCATGCGCCCCTTCGTCCGGGCCGTCGACCGGGCCGCCCGCGCCACCGGTGGGAACGTGCTCGTGACGCAGGTGCGGTACGGCCACCGGGGCTGGAACGGCGACCGCGCGAACCCCTTCCACGACACCGTGGCCGCCCTCGACGCGCTGCGGGAGGAGGCGGGCGACGAGCTGCCGGTGGTGCTCCTGGGCCACTCCATGGGCGCGCGTGCCGCCCTCCGCGCCGCCGGGCACCCCCTCGTGCGGGGCGTCGTCGGGCTCGCCCCCTGGTGTCCGCCGGGGGATCCGGTCACTCAGCTCGCCGGCCGTGACATCGTCCTCGTCCACAGCAACCGGGACCGGATGACCAGCCCCCAGGCCACCCAGTCCCTCACCGCCCGGGCCCGTCGCGCCGGCGCCCGTACGTGCATGGTCACCGTCCGGGGCGGCGACCACGCCATGATCCGGCGGGCCTCCGCCTGGCACCGGCTCACCACCGGGCTGGTCACCGGACTGCTGGGTTCCGGCAGCCTGCCGGGTCCGGTCGGCGAGGCCCTCGCCCTGCCGCCCACCGCCGAGGCCACCGAGGGCACCCTCGATCTGGATCTCGACCTCGGCCTCGATCCGGGCCCGGATCCCGGGCGGTTCCGGGCCCGGACGCGCGCCTAGGGGGCCTTCCGAACTGCCGCCTGCCTCGCGACGCCCGGCCCAGGAGCCCCTCGCCCGGCCCGGGACCCGCCTGCTGTCCTGCGGATGCGGTACGGGAGGCCGCGGCCGACGATGGAGGCTCGGGAGCCGACGAGCGGCGGGAGGCATGCTCTTGCAGGCCGACACGTGCGACGACGGCATGCCGTCGTTCTTCGACCCGAAGATCGTCGCGGCCCTGTTCGACGGCAATCCCGCCGCCGTCGCGGTGCTCGACCACGAGCTTCGCTACACCTACGTCAACCCCGCCCTCGAACGGCTCAACGGCCTCCCCGCCCGCGCCCACATCGGACGGACCTTCTCCCAGGTGCTGCCCGGGCTGCACGGGCAGGCCGCAGCCCTGCGCGACGTGCTGGCCGACGGCAAGCCCCGGGAAGTGACGATCAGCGGGCGGACCTGGGCGCCGACCGAGGAGGAGCAGCAGCTCTGGCGGGCCACGTACCACCGGCTCGACGCGGAGGGGGAGGGCTGCGGGCTGATGGCGATCGTCGTCGAGATCACCGACATCGCCCGGCAGCGCGAGGAGCTGGAGCAGGCCCGCGGCCATGTCGCCCTGCTCTCCACCGCCGCCGTCCAGATCGGCACCACGCTCGACATGGACACCACCTGCCGGGAGCTGGCCGACTTCGTGGTGCCCGACTTCGCCGACGTCGCGGCGGTCGACGTGTTCCCGGCCGAGGTGGGGCACTCCGTACGCCGCCCGGCGCCCGGTGTCGTACGGCTGCGGCGGGCCGCGCTGCGGGGCGACGGCGAACTCGACGCGCAGGTGCAGCGGTTCGGCCACCCCGGGGAGTACGTCGACTTCACCGCGGACTCCGCGGTGACCCGCTGTCTGCTGGAGAACGAGCCGGTCGTCGACGACTGGGAGAACCACCAGCGCGGGCGCAGCACCATCACCTCCGACCGGATCACCGCCTCCCTGGCGCTCGGGCTGCGCCAGGCGCTGGTCGTTCCGCTGACCGCCCGCAGCCGGCCGCTCGGCACGCTCACTCTCATCCGGGCCGAGGGCTCACCCCTCTTCGACGACCAGGACGTGGCCGTCGCCCGCGAGCTCGCCGTGCGCGCGGGCGTGGCCCTCGACCACGCCCGCCGGTACGACCACGAGCACAGCATCGCCCGCGAACTCCAGCGCTCCCTGCTCTCCGAGCCGTGGGGCCCCCACTCCCACGTCGAGGTCGCCACCCGCTATCTCCCCGCCGACGAGGGCGTCCTGGTCGGCGGGGACTGGTTCGACGTCGTCCCGCTCCAGGACGGCCGGCACCTCAAGGCGATGGGCGACGTGATGGGGCACGGGGTGGAGGCGGCCGTCGCGATGAGCCAGTACCGCTCGCTGCTGCGGCTGCTGGCGCAGGAGGACCTGCCGCCGCACCGGATCCTGGAGCAGCTCGACACCATGGTGGAGCGGTCGGGTCTGGACCGGGCGGCGACCTGTCTGCTCGCCGTCGTCGACCGGTTCGCCGGAGTGTGCGAGGTGGCCAGCGCGGGCCATCTGCCCCCGGTCTTCATCGACCCGGGCGCCGCCGGGGCCCGGGTCGTGCCGGTACCGGTGGGGCCGCCGCTCGGCACCGGGTTCGGCGGGTACCGGACCGCGTCCGAGCCCTGCGGTCCGGGGACCGTGCTGTTCATGTACACCGACGGTCTGGTGGAGCGCCGGGGCGAGGACATCGACGTGTCCGTGCAGCGGCTGGCCTCGCTGACCATGCCGGCGGGCGGGCGCCTGGAGGACCTGCTGGACCGGGTGCTGGACCGGTTCGGCGAGGACGCCGAGGACGACATCGCCGTCCTCGCCTCCCGGATCCGTGAGGGCCCGCCGGTGGTGCGGCCCGCCCCGGCGGAGTGACGGCCGCTGTTTGCCTGACCCCCGGTCAGCCCAGTTCCAGGCTCGTGATGCCGTACAGGCCCGGCCGGTCGATCACCGGTTCCGGGCCGCTGTACATGCGCGCCGTGTCGAACGACGGGGTCAGGCCCAGCTCCCCGGCCAGCCGCACGGCCGCCGGATTGATGTCGGGTACGTCGACGGCGACCGGGGTGTCCGGTGCGGTGGCCGCGACCGCGCTGACCAGGGCCGCAGCCACGGCGGGCGAGTCGGCGTACAAGGGGCCGATCCGGGACGCCGCGCGGCAGGCCCGCAGCACCGCGAGGCCCTGGAGCCCGTCGTCCCCGACCGCTGCGAGGGCCGTGCGGCCGGGGGCGGTGATCCAGGCGGCCAGAAAGGTGTCGCGGGCGGCCGGGAAATACCGCCGGTCGTAGGCGGCGAGCAGGTCGAACGGCACGCTGCGGGCGTCGATCAGGGTGGTTCCCGGCGGCGGTGCGATGTCCGGCGGGGGCGTCCCCTCGTACCGCGCGTTGCTCCAGCAGGTGCGGAAGCCGGAGCGGCGGTAGTTGTCCTGTTGCGCGGGCACCCCGTCGAGGCCGACGGTGCGCCCGGCGAGGCGGGCCGTCCCGGCCTGCCAGGTCCGCAGCCCGTAACCCTGTCCGCGCAGATGGGGGCGGGTCAGATAGAAGCCCAGGAAGCCGTACGCGTCGCCGTAGCGGACGACGGAGACGGAGGTGACCGGTTCACTGTCCAGCCGGCCGAAGAGGAAGCCTCCGGGGTCGGTCGCGAAGAACACCCCGCCGTCGTGCAGGCCCGGGTTCCAGCTCTCCTCGTGGGCCCACGAGGCCAACGTCACGATGTCCTCGGCGCGGGCCGCGGTGATCTCGAAAGGGTTCGGCACGGCACAGTCGTACCCCGGGCGGGCACCGCTCAGTGGCCGGAAGCGGGGCGATTTCCGGCCTTTCGGGCGGGGGCGGGGAGCGGCCCGCTCAGGCCGTTTCCGGGTTCTCCCGCTTCCGGCCGCGCAGCTGCCGCAGGACGAGGGCGGCCGAGGTGATCAGCGGCAGCATCCCCGCCACCGCGTCGGCGGTGTTCAGCTTGTCGTGCGTGCCCTTGGCCCGGCGGACCTGCTTGGACGCCCTGATGACCGCGAGCGCGCTGCTGCCCAGGCTCAGCACGAGCCCGGCCTTGCTGCCGCGCAGGCCCTTGGCGGGCGACGCGGACCGTTTCTTCGCCATCGGGGACACCTCCAGCCGGTGGGGCCGTCCGTTCGCGGGCGCGCCCTCCCCGTCCACGTAACCGGGTGTCCGCCACCTCCGCAAACGCGGGACCGGCCGCGGCGCGCTGCCCCGGCGGCCGCGGGTCGTCCCGGTGCGGCGCGCCCTCAGACGAACACGTACGCCACCGTCGTCGCCGCCCCCAGGCCCGCGCCCGCCAGGGTCTGGGCGACGGTGTGGTAGCCGAGGGCGACCCGGGACCAGCAGACCGCAGCGGTCAGCGCGTACGCGGCGATCCACCAGGGGGAGTGCACGACGGCGAGGAGCGAGACGGCCGCCGAGGCCACCGCCGAGTCGACCGAGATCTTCCACACCGTGTTGACGGCCAGCAGACCGATCGTCATCACCCACAGCGCGAGCATCGCGACGAGGATCCCGGTCGGCGCGTTCCCCAGCACCATCACCACCGAACCGGTGCCGATCGAGCCCAGGATCACGAAGAAGATCGGCGCCCGTTTCGTACGGTCCACGACGTGGCGGTCGCCCCAGGTGCCGCGGCCGCGCTCCCACTCGATGTACCCGGCCGGGATCAGCCCGGCGCAGAGCGCCCCGAGGAAGCCCCAGAGCAGCCCGGTCCAGTCGCCGCCCGCCGCCGCGAGGCCGATGCCGAGCATGCCCGCCAGCAGCACGTTGCGCGGCTGGAGGACGTCGGTGACGGTGCGGGCCACGGAGGCCGTGCGGGCGGAGGTGGTGGGGATCCCCTCGCCGGTCGTCCCCCGGCCCGGGTCGCCGTCGGTCGTGGTGGCCGTGGTGCCGGTCATGCGCTCGTCTCCGTCGTGCGGGCCGTGTCGGCCGTGGCCGTGGCGAGGACGGCGCGGGCGCGCTCCTCGTCGACCGTGCGGTACGCGGCGGCGACCCGGACCAGCCGGGCCACCTCGCCGTCCTGGTCCGCGGCGTGCTGGGAGGCGACCGTCGCGGCCCCTCCGGCGGGCGCGCCGGACTCCTTGGCGAGCAGGGCGGCCCGGATCCAGTAGGCGTCGGTGAGGGACGCGGCGCGGCGCGGATCGTCCGTGTCGCGGGCGGCGGCCCGTCCGGCGGCGTCGAGCAGCCCGTCGGGCACGTAGTGGCGCAGCTTCTCGGCGGCGTCCGCGATGTCGGCGGCCCAGCGGTCCACCCGCAGGTCGGCCGGGACGTTGAACCGGGTCAGCTCGCGGGGGAGGGACGCGGGCGGGTCGAACGGCTGCTCCGGGAAAGCGGTCATCAACTCGTACCAGAGGGCGTGCAGTCGGACCTGGGCCCGCCACAGCCTGGCCCGGCGCGCCCCGGCCGCGAACGCGGGGATGGACGCGCCGAGGGCGAAGAAGGCGAACAGCACCAGCTGCGCGGCCTCGGTGATCTGGTCGAAGCGCAGGGCGAACGCCTCGGTCGGCTCGTCGACCACGCTGATCCACAGGAAGAGCGTGCGGCTGACGGTGTAGCCGACGCCGATGAACATCGCGAACGTCATCATCCCGAGCCCGATGCGCAGATGACGGCGGCGGGCGTCGAGGGTGGCCAGCGCCCACTGGAAGGCGCAGACGGCGGACGCGGCCCCGAGGTAGAGGTAGAAGACGCTCATGTAGAGCGTGGCACCCCACTCCCCGGCGTGGTCGGAGACGAAGCGGTCCGAGGGCTCGGAGCGGTCGACGACGGTGAAGAACAGGACGGTCAGCAGGATCAGCGTGGCGACGGAGGCCTTGGCCGCCAGCTTCTGCACGAGCCGTGCGAACCGTACGTGGCGGGGGACCGCGCCCTCTTCGGGGTAGCTGCCGTAGATGGCCACGATGTAGCTGAGGATGGCCAGAATTGCCACCGTGGCGGTGTAGTGCTTGATGAGGACGGCGAGGTCGGTGACGGCGCTGTTGTTGAGGCCGATGCGGACCGCCTCGGTCTTCGTCCACAGGGCGATGGCGAAACCGGCGTAGCAGCCCCACAGCGCCCGGCGTCTGCGGTCCTCCTCGTCGCCCCAGAGGGCGGCGGGCATACGCCACAGGGCAACGGCCGTCATCAGGCCCGCTATGAGGTAGCCGGCGAGATCGAGGGGGGTCACGGCGGTGTTCGTCCTCGGGGTCGGGGTGCGGGGGTGGGGTCCGCGGGCGGAGACCGGTGGCACGTGTCAGGTGTCGCCGGACCGTCTTCCGGGGAAGAGGCCGCGCCTCCGGTGGGCCACCGGGCGGGACAGGGAGTTGTCCAGCCGCCCCACCATGTCATCGGTGGTGAGGTCCCGCGCCATCCGGGGGATCAGGGAGGCACCGAATTCGGCCATGCGTTCGTCGTGGGTGTCGTACTGGGCACGGGCCTGGACGATGCCCCCGCCGGAGGCGAAGGAATCGGCGGCGGCAGGGGAGATCATCCGGGCGATCAGCGAGGTGTCGAAGACCGGCAGGAGCGTGCGCAGCTGCTCCGCGTCGAGGGTCGTGCCGTGGTCGAACCACTCGTGGCACAGCTCGTGCAGGATCACGTGCTGGGTCTGGTACGCGGTCGGCCTGCGGCGGTAGAGGACCAGGCTGGTACCGCCCGCCTTGAGGCGCAGCCCGCAGGCGGCGTTGACGCGGGCGAGGCGGTCCGGCATCTCGTGCAGCCGGATCGTGCGCCCGCCGGCCTCCTCCATATTCGCGACGAGCCCGTCCAGCGTGAAGGGAACCGGGAGGGGCAGGTCGGCGAGCCCGGCCTCGCACTCTTTCCGCAGTTTCCGCAGGGACATGACGAAGACGCTACGCTGCCGGGCCCCCGGGGCGGTGGTTCGCGGCGGAATCTTTGCCACCGCTCTCCCCGGCGGGGCCCTCCCGCTCCCGGGCGGCGTCCTCCAGCAGGGCCAGGGCGAACCGCAGCAGTTCCGGCGGGAGGCCGTCGTCGTCCAGGCCCCGGCCGGCCACGCCGCTGATCTCCCCGGTGCGCCGCTTGGCCAGGAACTGGAGTCCGGCGACGACGTCGTCGACGACCTCGGACTCCTCCTTGAAGAAGCGCCAGTCCACGCCGAACCCCAGCCCGAGGGCCTTGAGGATGTCCTCGGAGGGCTGGGTGACCTTGCCGGCCAGGATGTTGGAGAAGTAGCTGTGCGACAGCGAGCCGCCGCGGTCGCGGACCAGTTCGGCGAAGACCCGGCCCGAGATCCTCTGGCCGGGGAAGGTCTTCTCGACCATGTACTCGACTTTTTCCCGCAGCGAGTCGAGGCGGGGCAGCTCGTCGGGACCGGGGGCGTCGACGGGTTCCGGACCGCGTTCGTCGCCGTCGTCCATGGCCATCCGGGCCTCCACGATCACCTCGGAGTCGGAACTGAGCTTGCGCAAACACTCTACGTCACTGTTAACTCGAAAAAACACGGGCAGGGGACCACGAGGGGAGTCCCTTGCCCGTGAATGATCCTGTGCCCCGCCCTGCGCGGAACAGGCCCCGTGCAGGCCTGGTGCAGGCTCCGGACCGCCCGTCGGGCCCGGCTGCGAACCGGCTCCGGACAGGGGTGTAGCCCTTCACGACGGGGGATGCGTGAAGGGCTACGCGTGCATTATGGCCCCGCGGTACTCCCGACGACAACTGACCGGTCGGTCAGTGATCCGGGGAAGGGCTGCGCGGGCGGACCCGTGCTGCCCTTCGCGGCCACCCGAATCTGTTCCGGTCGCGATAGACATGCCCGTGCCGGGCGATTAGGGTTTTGTATGCAGTCACGGAAAACAGTGGTACGCAGCAGAGGTGCACCCCGCAGGCGTACGGCGCCCGGCTCCTCCGGTCCGCGCGTGACGGAAGAGGTGCAGATGCCCCCGGAGACCCCCTCGCACGCCGCCGACCGTCTCGACGACGACGACTACCCCGCCTACACGATGGGGCGAGCCGCGGAGATGATCGGTGCGACGCCGGGGTTCCTCCGGGCGATCGGCGAGGCCCGCCTGATCACCCCGCTGCGGTCCGAGGGCGGCCACCGCCGCTACTCCCGCTACCAGTTGCGCATCGCCGCCCGCGCCCGCGAGCTGGTCGACGCCGGCACGCCCATCGAGGCCGCCTGCCGCATCGTCATCCTGGAGGACCAGCTGGAGGAGGCGCTGCGCCTCAACGAGGAGCTGCGCGGCCGCTCCGGCTGAATATCTGTTTTCGGCAGCACAGAATTTCGCGCAATGCGCGATGAGGCTTTTCCGGCGCGATCCGGCCGGTGATATCGGGCACTGCCTGTCCCGGGTCACCGTGCTAGTGTTGATCTCAGTTGCAGTTGTGGTTCCCAAAAACTTCAAGTGCCTCTGCCGACCGGATGTCGGTAGGTGCATTTTTGTCTTTCCGGTGTTCATGTGTTCTTCCGGACGGGGTAATCATCGCGGCGACGTGGGGTCCGCACAGTGCGGGCCCACGGGCTCTGCGCCCTTAAGGAGATATGACATGGCTACTGGCACCGTGAAGTGGTTCAACTCGGAAAAGGGCTTCGGCTTCATCGAGCAGGACGGCGGCGGCGCCGACGTCTTCGCCCACTACAGCAACATCGCTGCCTCCGGCTTCCGTGAGCTGCAGGAGGGCCAGAAGGTGACCTTCGACGTCACGCAGGGCCAGAAGGGCCCGCAGGCCGAGAACATCGTCCCCGCCTGATCATTCAGGCAGCACGGCGCAGCTGGGGCCCGCACCTTGGGGTGCGGGCCCCGGCTCGTTGTCGTTTCCGGGGCCCGCTGCGCGCGGCCCCCGACGGAGCCGCGTCCGGTGACCTGATTCCCGGCGGCCGGGCTTCGTTTTCTTTTGTCATTTCATCGGCTCGTTCTTGCGATTCCGGGTGCCGTTCACGGTCGTTTCCCGAAAAGAATCCCTCGATACGCGCCCATCGAGGAGAGGTTCTGCATGAATCGCGAACGCACGCCCCGCTCGAACGACCGGTTCTCCCGGACCCGTTCCGGCGGCGCCCCCCGCTACTCCGGCGGTGGCGGCGAGCGCCGGGCCGCGGGCTTCGGCGGCGGCCCCAAGCGCTCCGGCGGCTCGGGCCGGCCCGGTGGTCACAGCCGCCGTTCCCCCTCCGGCGCCAAGGGCGAGTTCGCCCTGCCGGTGACGCTCACCCCGGCCCTCCCGGCCGCCGAGACCTTCGGTGAGCTGGAGATGCCCGCACCGCTGAAGGCGGCGCTGACCGCCGAGGGCATGACCGTGCCCTTCCCGATCCAGGCGGCCACCCTGCCGAACTCGCTGGCGGGCCGGGACGTCCTGGGCCGCGGCCGCACCGGCTCCGGCAAGACCCTCGCCTTCGGCCTCGCGCTGCTGGCCCGCACGGCCGGCCGCCGCGCCGACGCCAAGCGCCCGCTCGCCCTGGTCCTCGTGCCCACCCGGGAGCTGGCCCAGCAGGTCACCGACGCGCTCACCCCGTACGCCCGGCCGCTGAAGCTGCGCCTCGCCACCGTGGTCGGCGGCATGTCCATCGGCCGCCAGGCGAGCGCGCTGCGCGGCGGCGCCGAGGTCGTCGTCGCCACGCCCGGCCGCCTCAAGGACCTGATCGAGCGCGGCGACTGCAAGCTGGACCGGGTCACCATCACCGTCCTCGACGAGGCCGACCAGATGGCCGACATGGGCTTCATGCCGCAGGTCACCGAGCTGCTCGACCAGGTGAACCCGGACGGGCAGCGGATGCTCTTCTCGGCCACCCTGGACCGCAACGTCGACCTGCTGGTGCGGACGTACCTGAAGGACCCGGTCGTGCACTCCGTCGACCCGGCCGCCGGCGCGGTCACGACGATGGAGCACCACGTGCTGTACGTCCAGGGCGCCGACAAGTACGCCACCACGACGGAGATCGCCGCCCGCGACGGCCGCGTGATCATGTTCCTGGACACCAAGCACGCCGTGGACAGGCTCACCGACCACCTGCTGCAGAGCGGGGTCCGGGCGGCGGCGCTGCACGGCGGCAAGTCCCAGCCGCAGCGCACCCGCACCCTGGAGCGGTTCAAGACCGGGCACGTCACGGTGCTGGTCGCCACCAACGTCGCGGCGCGCGGCATCCACGTCGACAACCTCGACCTGGTCGTCAACGTGGATCCGCCGACCGACCACAAGGACTACCTGCACCGCGGTGGCCGTACCGCCCGCGCCGGGGAGTCCGGCAGCGTCGTCACGCTGGTGCTGCCGAACCAGCGCCGCGAGATGACGCGGCTGATGGCGGACGCCGGGATCACCCCGCAGATCGCCCAGGTCCGTTCCGGCGAGGCCGAGCTGAGCCGGATCACCGGTGCGCAGGCGCCCTCCGGTGTCCCGGTCGTCGTCACCGCCCCGCCCAAGGAGCGCTCCGGCCGCGGTGGCGGCGGCGCGTTCATGGGCCGCGGCACCAAGCGCGGTGGCGGGGCCCCGGCCCGGCGCGGCCGTCCCGGAGTGCCGACGCCCGAGGAGCGGGCGGCCGCCGCGCAGCGCCGGAAGAACCGCGCGGCGTGACTCGTACGGTCCCGGCGCCCGCGGTCAGGTGACTGTCTGTAACAAGGCGCCGGGGCCGGGCGTCGCTCCCCGCCCCGGGGCCCGGCCGGCCCCAGGATCGGCGCCATGAAGAGGAAGCTGACCGCGTTAGGCGTGACGGTGGTGGCGTCCGTGCTGCCCGCCACCGCCGCCGCCCACGCCGACGAGACGCACACCGACTCCCACAACGGCCCGCAGGTGGCCCTGATCGCGACGGGCCAGATCGACGATCCGCTGGAGGACGTCCTGGAGCATGTCGCGGTGCTCGGCCGGACCGTCGTCGCGGATCACTGAATGCCCGACCCCGGCCCGGCCGTTCGGTGGCGTCTCAGGACGCCCGGGCGGCCGGTGGCTTCTGCCGGGCCCACGCCATGCGCGGCTCCAGCAGCGGGCGCAGCAGCCGCCGGACCGGGGGCGTGCAGAGCAGGGTGATGACGGCGATCGCGCCCAGGGTGACGGCGACCGTGCCCAGTGTGGTGTCGAAGAACGGGTCCTCGTAGAAGCCGCCGTACTTCAGGCTCCGGACCACGAAGCCGTGGAGCAGATACCCGTACAGCGTGCCGGTGCCGAGCACGGTCATCCAGCTCCTGCCCTTGGGCACCCAGGCGAGGAAGCAGGCGCCCAGCACGAGCGCGGCCAGGAAGAGCAGGAGCGTGGTCACGGGACCCGTCCACTCGGCGATGCTCATCTCCTGGGCGCTGTTCTTGCGGAAGAACAGGGAGGTCGAGGTCCGGGGGACCATCCAGTACGCCAGCAGCATCCCGGCCACGAACACCGGCACCGAGACGACCCGCACCCAGGTGGACCGGACGAACGCGAAGTGCTCCGGGCGCATCCGCAGGCCGAGCACGTAGAACGGCAGGAACTGGAGCATGCGCTGGATCTGGAGGCTTCCGTCGGCGGCCGGTGACACCGTCGCGAGGGCGGCCACGGCGAGGGAGACCAGCACGGGGAAGCGCACGGCCTGCCAGACCGGAGTGGACAGCCGCCAGAAGAACAGGGCGGGCAGGAACCACAGCAGCCAGTAGGGCTCCAGCATCGACAGGGGGAAGTCCGGCTTGTCGACGGCCCGCTCGAAGAGCGTGTAGATCATCTCGAACAGGATGTACGGCACCAGCAGGCTGGTGACCAGCTTCCACACCCGGTCCGGCCGCAGTTCGAAGTTCCGCGAGAAGTAGCCGGCGATCAGGATGAACACCGGCATGTGGAACGTGTAGATGAAGGTGTAGGCGGCCTCCACGAGGCGCCCGGGCGGCAGGGGTTCCCAGGCGTGCCCGACGGCCACCAGCACGATCGCCAGATATTTCACGTTGTCGAAGAAGGGGTCCCGGCCGTCGGCCGGCGGCTTTCCGGTCTCCGGGGCGCCGGCAGCGGCGGTGGGGCGCGGCTGCTCGGAGGTGAGGGGGGAAGGCATCCTGACACCCTAGAACGCGGAGGCGCTCCCTCCGACCGCTGTGTCCTTCATCACTTCTGGCATCACTTCCGGGCGGTCCGTGCGGGCGGCTCCGCGCTTCCCTCGGCGTCCAGGTGCGGCAGGATCCGGTCCAGCGGGCCGGGGATCCACCAGGCGGCCCGGCCCAGCAGGGTCATCACCGCCGGGACCAGCAGCAGCCGTACGACGGTGGCGTCGATGAGCACACTGGCGGCGAGCCCCAGGCCCAGCATCTTCACCACGATGTTGTCGCTGATGACGAACGCGGCGAAGACGCTCACCATGATCAGGGCCGCGCACGTGATGACCCGGGCGGTGATCTCCAGCGCGTGTGCCACGCTCGCGCGCGGGTCCCCGGTGCGGACCCACGCCTCGTGGATGCGGGAGAGCAGGAAGATCTCGTAGTCCATGCTCAGCCCGAAGACGATCGCGAACATCATCATCGGGACATAGCTCTCGATCGGGACGTCTCCCGACACCCCCAGCGCCGGGCCGCCCCAGCCCCACTGGAAGACCGCCACCACGACCCCGTACGAGGCGGCGATCGACAGCACGTTGAGCACGGCGGCCTTCACCGCGACGAGCAGGCCGCGGAAGACGGCCAGGATCACCAGGAACGCCAGGCCCACGACGACCGCGATGATCAGCGGCAGCCTGCTGGAGACGATGTCCAGGAAGTCGACCTGGGCGGCGGTCGTGCCGGTGACGTACGTGCTCGCGTCGTAACCGGAGACGGCCTGGGGCAGGACGTCGTCGGTGAGCCGGTTCGTCAGGGAGGTCGTCCGCTCGTCCTGCGGGGCGGCCACCGAGTACGCGGTGGCGGTCAGCACGTCGCCGTCGGACGTGGCGGTCAGCTGGGTGATCACCTCGGCGTCGGGCACCCCGGTCAGCGCCTTCTGCGCCTGGTCGGCGAGGGCGGACCGGTCGCCGGAGGACACCTTGCTCTGGTCGATGACCACGGTCAGCGGGCCGTTGGAGCCGGGGCCGAAGGCGCTCGACATCAGGTCGTAGGCGCGCCGGTCCGTGAACGACTTCGGGTCGGCGCCGTCGCCGATGTGCCCGAGCTGGATGAAGAAGACCGGGAAGGACAGGACGGCCAGCAGCACCACCCCGCCGGCCAGGAACCACCAGGGCCGCCGCTCCACCCGCTGCGCGTACCGGTGCCAGCCGCCGGGCTCCGCGCCCTCGGCGGCCGGTACGGTCTCGGCCACCGGTTTCCGTACCCGTACGCGGTCGATGCGGCGGCCGATCAGACCGAGCACCGCCGGTACGAGGGTGAGGGCGCCCGCCACCGCGGTGACCACGGTGACCGCGGCGGCCAGGCCGAGCTTGCCGATGAACCCGATCCCGGAGACCCACAGGCCGGACAGCGCGATGATCACCGTGCAGCCGGAGAGCAGCACGGCGTGCCCGCTGGTGGCGGCGGCGTTCCCGGCGGCGGTCACCGGGTCCTGGCCGTCGACGAGGTTCTGGCGGTGCCGGGTGACCAGGAAGAGGGCGTAGTCGATGCCGACGCCGATGCCGATCATCGTGGCGAGCGTCGGGGAGACGGTCGCGAAGGTCGCGGCGGCGGCGAAGAGGCCGAGCAGTGCCAGCCCGCACAGGGCGCAGATCAGCGCGGTGACCAGCGGCAGCACGGCGGCCAGCAGACTGCCGAAGCCGATCAGCAGGACCACGATCGCCGCTGCGAAGCCGATCGCCTCGCTGGTGCGGTCGCTCGGCTCGGGCCGGGCCAGTTCGCCGAGCGATCCGCCGTACTCCACCGTCACCCCGGCCGACCGCAGCGGCTGCACCGCGTCGTCGACCCCGTCCAGATAGGACGCGTCGAGCGTGGAGGGCTGCACGCTGAACCGGACGGTGATGTAGGCGGTCTTCCGGTCCGTGGAGAGCGGCCCGGTGTTCGGGTCGGGCGGCGGGGGCGGGGTGGAGCCGGACGACGGCAGCGGGCTCTGCGCGGAGAGCACGTCCGGGAGCTTCTGGAGGTCGCCGACGGCGGTCGCGACCTGGTCGGAGACGGAGGTGAGCGGCTTGTCCGGGTCGTGCAGGACGACTTGGGCGCTGTAGCCGCCCGCCTGCGGGGCGTGCGCCTTCAGGACGTCGAGGCCGTCCTGGGACTGGGTGCCGGGGAGCGAGAAGTCGTCGGAGTAGTCGCCGCCGTAGACGTGCTGGAGGACCTGGAGACCGGCGAGCGCGGCCACCCACAGGACGAGGACGGTCGCGAAGTGCCGGGCGCACCACTCGCCGGTGCGGCGCAGCGCACCCCGGCGGCGCGGGGCGGCTTCCGGGCCCGTGCGGGTCTGTGACGACGGCATGCGGTCTCTCCTGCCTCCCGCCCCGTTCGCGACGGTGCTCCCGGCGGTTCCGGCAGGGACGGCCTTCGGCGGTTCGCTGACTTCGCATTCAACGGCCCCCGCCGCCGCCCGGCACGCCGGTGCGGGAGAACGGGTGACGGGGGTGCCCCCCCACCTTCGCGGCGGGGTGTCCCCACCCTCCGCGCACCAGGCTCCCGGATGGGCAGCCGGTCCTCGCCCGGCCAGGCTGGGTCCATGACGAACCGGACCCGCAAAGCCTTACTTCTCGCCGTCTCCGCCGCCACCGCGGCAGGGACCCTGACCGCCGTCGGCGTACCCGTCGCGCACAGCCGCCCGGCGGGACCCGCCGCGTCTCCGCTCGCCTGGGGGCCCTGCGCCCCGATCCCGGGGACGCCCGTCCCGGCCGGGCAGCAGTGCGCGACCCTCCGCGTTCCCCCTGGACTACCGCGCCCCCGGCGGGCGCACCGTCGAGGTGGCGGTGACCCGGCTGCGCACCGACCGGCCCGAGGCCCGGCGGGGCACCCTGCTGGCGCTCGCCGGCGGCCCCGGCGGCTCGGGGGTGCAGCGCCTCGCGCAGAAGGGCGAGGCGCTACGGGCGGCGACCGAGGGGGCGTACGACCTGGTCAGCCTCGACCCGCGCGGGGCCGGCGGCTCCACCCGGGCCGGCTGCGGGATCCCCGAGGCGGACCGGCACATGGTGACCCTGCGGTCCGGGCCCGCCGCGGACGGCTCGATCACGGAGAACACCGAACGTTCCCGCCGCACCGCCCTGGCGTGCGCGCGCGACGGCGGCCCGGTGGTGCGGTCCTTCAGCTCCCGGAACCAGGTCCGTGACATCGACCGGCTGCGCGCCGCGCTGGGCGAGCGGAAGCTGTCGGTCTGGGGCCACTCGTACGGCAGTTACGTCGCGGCCGGGTACGCGCAGGAGCACCCGGACCGCGTCGACCGGCTGGTCCTGGACAGCACGGGCGACCCGGACCCGGCGCGCGTGGGGTACGGCTGGATGGCGAACGTGGGCCCGGCCGTCGCCCTCCGCTTCCCCGACTTCGCTGCCTGGGCGGCGGACCCCGCCCGGGAGGCCGAGGGGCTGCGGCTGGCCCGGCGCGCCGAGGACGTCCAGCCGCTGTTCCTCGCGCTGGCCCGGGAGCTGGACCGCGAGCCGAAGGAGTCGGGTGTTCCCGGTGTGCCGCTGACCGGGAACCGGCTGCGGCAGGCGCTCCACGGCAGCCTCAACAGCGATACGGGGTTCGCTCCGCTGGCCCGGCTGATCCGGTCGGCGGGGGATCCGCAGGGCCGCCCGGTGCTGCCGCCGGAGCTTGCGGGCGCGCTGCCGGACGAGGACGCGTCGCTGACCATGGCGGTGATCTGCAACGACGTGCGCTGGCCCGGACCGGACTCCCGGTACGCCCGCCGGGTCGCGGCCGACCGGGCGCGGTATCCGCTGACGGCCGGGCTTCCCTCGAACATCACCCCGTGCGCCTTCTGGAAGCACGACGAGGAGCCGCGGCCCGCCCGGATCACCGACGAGGGCCCCTCGAACGTCCTGATGATCCAGAGCCTGCGCGACCCCGCCACCCCGCTCGCCGGGGCCCTGAAGATGCGGGCGGCGCTCGGCGAGCGGGCCAGGATGGTGACCGTCGGGCAGGGCGGGCACGGGATGTATCTGGGCAGCGGCAACGCCTGCGGCGACCGGGCCGTCAGCGACTTCCTCGTCACCGGGAAGCGCCCCGGACGGGACACCCACTGCCCGAACCGAGCGGCCTCCCCGGGGGTGTCATAACGGCTGATTCCGGGACGCTCCTTGCTATACACGAGCGATGGAGTACCCGGGCACCCTCGTTCTGATCATGGCCCTGGCGGTTCTCGCCCCGCTGCTCGGTTACGCCACCGGGCGGTGGCTGCCGGTCCCCGTCGTCATCTTCGAGATCGTGCTCGGGATCCTGGTCGGGCCCGATGTGCTCGGCTGGGCCCGTCACGACCAGGTCATCGACACCCTGTCCGACCTCGGGCTCTCGATGCTGATCTTCCTGGCGGGGTACGAGATCCGGTTCGCCGAGGTCCGCGGCGACACGCTGCGCCGGGCCGGCGGGGCCTGGGTGCTGTCGTTCGCCGCCGGGCTCGGCGTCGCCCTGCTGCTGAGCGGGGCGGACCTGGCGAAGAGCCTGGTCATCGGCACCGCGCTGACCAGCACGGCGCTGGGCGCCGTGCTGCCGATCCTGCGGGACTCGGGGCGTCTTGAGGGGCGGTTCGGGTCGGTGGTGATGGCGTTCGGGTCGGTGGGGGAGTTCGGGCCGATCATCGCGATGGCCCTGCTGTTCAGCGGGCGCAGCCCGGGGGCGGCGAGCGCGGTGCTGGCCGTGTTCGCGGTCGTCACGGCGGGCGCGGTGTTCTGGGCGATGCGGCCGAGGCCGCCGTGGTTCGCCCACATCGTCGCCACGACCCTGCACTCCAGCGGCCAGTTCGCCGTCCGCTTCGTGATGCTGCTGCTGGCCGGGATGCTGGGGCTCGCCCATGTCTTCGGGCTGGACACGCTGCTCGGCGCGTTCGCGGCGGGGATGCTGACCCGGCTCGTCCTCCAGGGGTCCGTGCCCGAGCGCAGCGACGCGATCCTGGAGCGGGTCGAGGCCATCGGCTTCGGCTTCCTCGTGCCGTTCTTCTACATCGTCACGGGCATCGACTTCGACCTCGCGGCACTCCTGGACGGCGGCCGCCCGCTGGTGCTCCTACCGGTCTTCCTGCTGCTGTTCCTGCTGGTGCGCGGGGTTCCGGCGTATCTGCTGGCCCCGCGCGACCTGACCGGGCGGGCCCCGCGGGCCGCGCTCGGGCTCTTCTCGTCCACGTGTCTGCCGCTGGTGGTCGCGATCACCGCGATCGGCCTGGACGACAAGGTGATCGGGGCGGGGGAGGCCGCGGCCCTGGTCGCCGCCGCGATGGTGTCGGTGCTGGTGTTCCCGCTGCTGGCGTTCCGGCTGCTGCGCCGGGAGGAGGACGGCGGGGGCAGGGCCGTTCCGGGGCGGGCGGCGGAGAGCGGGGAGGCGTGGTGACCTGCTCGCCTGTGCCTGTGCCTGCGGCTGCGGCTGCTCCGGCCCGTACCGCTCGGTGAAGCGTGGCGGACCGGGCCCGTACGGCCGTCTACGCCTGCGGCTGCTCCGGGCCCTCCTCCGTCGGTACGCACAGCACCGGGACCGTCGACATGTGCAGCAGCTTGTGCGGGGTCGAGCCCAGCAGGGCCCCGCGCATCGGGCTCTCGCCCCAGGTGCCGACCACGATGACCCGGGCCCCGTGCCGTTCGGCGGCGTCCAGCAGGGCCTGTGCGGGCTTCTCGTCCAGCACCTCGACCGAGGCGGGTACGCCCGCCTCCTCGGCGGAGGTGAGTGCGTGCTCCAGGCCGGTGCGCCCGGCCTGCCGGATCGCGTCGTAGTGGCTGCGGTACTCCGCGCCGTCGCGCAGCCCGGGGGCGGCGGCCCCGTAGACCATCACCAGTTCCTCCCCGTACGCGGCCGCCACCTCGATGGCGATGCGCAGGGCGCGGGCGGCGCCGGGGGACTCGTCGTAACCGAGGACGACCGACATCTCA
Organism: Streptomyces globisporus C-1027; assembly: GCF_000261345.2. Classification (NCBI taxonomy): domain Bacteria; kingdom Bacillati; phylum Actinomycetota; class Actinomycetes; order Kitasatosporales; family Streptomycetaceae; genus Streptomyces; species Streptomyces globisporus. The sequence continues at coordinate 4,173,942 of NZ_CP013738.1, forward strand.
CGGCCCCTTCCGGGTCGGGGCGTGCACCAGGTCCGGGTCCGCGACCCCCGGCCGCTCCTGCCAGAACACCGCGTCGCGCAGCCGCCACACCACCATGAGGACCACGCCGACCAGGGCGATCACGATGCCGATGACGAGCGGCGGGCCGAGCCCGAACCAGGAGGTGCCGCTGTAGGAGTTGGCCGGGTCGGACATGTCGATGACCGAGCGCACCAGCAGCCAGGTCAGCAGTCCGGCGCCGACCACCGGGCCGAGCCCGATGAGCAGGAAGTTCCGCACGCTTTCGGTGAGATGGCGCCGGTAGTAGACGGCGCAGGCCACCCCGGTGAGCGCGTAGTAGAAGGCGATCAGCAGGGACAGCGCGGTCAGCGAGTCGAAGAGGGCGTTGGCGGAGATCTGGTTGACGATCAGATACCAGGCGATCGCGATCCCGGCGACCCACCACGTACTCACGTCCGGGGTACGGAACCGGGGGCTGATGTGCCCGAAGTGCTGCGGCAGCGCCTGCCGGCGGGCCATGGACAGGGCGGTCCGGGACGCCGGGATGATCGTCGTCTGGGTGGAGGCGATCGCGGAGGTGGCCACCGCCAGCAGCAGGATCCAGTCCCAGCCGCCCAGGACGTCCCCGGCGAGCTGGGCGAAGATGAACTCCTCCTCGCCCGCGTTCTCCGCCAGGAACGCCGTCCCCGCGAAGGCGACGACCGCGATGGCGACCGACAGGTAGGTCACCAGGAGCACGACGGTGGACCACAGGCCCGCCCTGCCGGGCGCGCTGGCCGAGTCCTCGGTCTCCTCGGTGAGGTTGACCGCGGACTCCCAGCCCCAGTAGATGAACACCCCGAGCAGCAGCCCGCCGGTCAGCGCGGCACCGCCCGCGCCGAAGGGGTTGAGCCAGCCGCCGGAGGGCTCGATCGAGTCGAAGCCGGTCGTGCCCGCGTACACCCGGTAGAGCGCCACCCCGACGAAGACCAGCAGGAACGCGATCTGGAGGAGGATCAGGACGTTCTGCACCTTGGCGGACAGCTCGGTGCCGATGACGCAGAGCCCGGTCATCACGATGATCAGCAGCACGGTGAGGAACTGGCGCGCGAAGTCGTTCTCGACCCAGCCGTCCAGACCCACCGCCAGCAGCGTGAAGCTCACCGCCACATCGGCCAGCGAACCCACCACCAGGACACCGGTCATGGTGATCGCCCAGCCGCCCAGCCAGCCCGCCCACGGGCCCATCGCCCGGGTCACCCAGGAGAACGTCGTACCGCAGTCCTGGTCGACCTTGTTCAGGTAGTAGAACGCGGAGGCGATCAGCAGCATCGGCACGAACGAGGCGAACATGACGCCCGGGGCGTAGATCCCCACCAGGGCGACGATCGGGCCGATGACGGCGGCCAGCGAGTACGCAGGAGAGGTCGCGTTCAGACCGATGACAAGGGCGTCGACGAACCCGATCGCGTTCGGCTTGAGGCCGACATCCGGTTCGTCCCGCACACGGTCGTGGGCCATGGTTCCTCGCTCCGCCGGGCACCCCCGCCGGGAGCGGGCGATGATCCGGATCTCATCGTAAGAAGACCCGGCGAAACGCGCATTCCGGACGGCGTGCCCGGGCTGCGGGGAGGGCTCGCGGAGGCCCGGCGCCCTGTCACCCGAACGGCCCGCTCCTCTGCGAACCCGGAGGTCAGGGCGCAGGGTGGAGTCCATGTGGTCCCGCCGACTCGTCCTGGGCGTTCTGGTCCTGCCCCTGGCCCTCCTGGTGTTCGGGGACGGTCCGGCGTTGCGCGCGCCGGGGGCGGAGCTGGCCACCGGACCCCGCCCGCCGCGCGGTCTCCCGCAGCCGGCCATGGTCAGCCGCCGGGACTGGCACGCGGACGAGAAGCTGGTCCGGGAGGGTCCGCACTACACGGGCGCGGCGCGGGCGGTCTTCGTCCACCACACCGGCAACCCCAACGACTACGACTGCGCGGACGCCCCCGAGCTGATCCGGGCCGTCCAGCGCGACCACATCCGGCAGGACGGCTGGGACGACATCGGCTACAACTTCCTCGTCGACCGCTGCGGCACCATCTACGAGGGCCGGGCCGGCGGTGTCGGCCGCTCGGTGCTCGGCGCGCACACCAAGGGGTTCAACGCCGACACGGTCGGCATCGCGGCGATCGGGAACTTCGGCCCGGGGGCCGAGGTGCCGAAGCCGATGATGGACGCGCTGGTGCGGCTCGCCGCCTGGAAGCTGCGGCCCGGGGCGGACCCGCTGGGCAGCGTCGAGCTGGTCTCGACGAACGACGAGAGCCGCTTCGACGAGGGGCAGGTGGCCCGGCTGCACGTCATCTCCGGCCACCGCGACAGCTTCGAGACCCGCTGCCCCGGCGACGCGCTCTACGCGCTGCTGCCCGCACTGCGGGAGCGCGCCGCGAAGCTGCGGGCCACCGTCCCCGGTCACTCGGCGGCGGCCCGGCTGCGCCCGTCCCTCTGAGCCGCGTCCCCGGAAGTGGCTAGCGGGCGACGAACTGCGTGAGTATCGCCTGCACCTCGTAGATGTCGACGCCCTTGGTGAACGTCTTCTGGAGCGGCGTCGGGGTGCCCGAGATCCAGATCTTCAGCTCGGCGTCGAGGTCGAACGTCCCGGCCGTCTCGACGGCGAAGTGCGTGATGCTGCGGTACGGAACGGAGTGGTACTCGGTCTTCTTGCCGGTGATGCCTTGCTTGTCGACGAGGATGAGCCGCCGGTCCGTGAACAGGATGGTGTCGCGGATCAGCAGGAACGCGGCGTGCACCTGCTCGCCCTGCCCGAGCAGCTTCGCGTAGTCCTGCTGGGCGGTGGCCGGGTTGATCGTGTGGGCGTTGCCGAACAGTGCCATGGGTCCCCGTTTCTCCGAAGGTGCGTCAAGAGTCCTAAGAAGTACGTCCGCGGTGGTGTCTCTGGTTCCCGGGGCCGGCCTGCCGACACCTCCCGCAGTCCTCTCCGCTACAGCGGTACGACCGTCGCCTCCGTCGCCTTTACGCTGGTCCAGACGGCGCTCCCGTCGGCGATGCCCAGCTCGGCCGCGGCCCCCGGGGTGATCTCCGCGACCAGGTCCGGGGCCTCGTCCGAGGTGATGAGCAGCCGCAGTCGGCTGCCCCCGGAGGTGATCTCGCGGACCGTGCCCGGCCAGACGTTGCGCGGGGATCCGGTGGGCCGCTCCCGGTGTACGGAGACGGCTTCCGGCGCGATGACCGCCAGCGCGTCCGTGCCCGCCGGGAGCGGCTCGGCGACCACGAGATGGCCGCCGCCCTCCAGGGCCAGGCCGTCGGCGGTGGCGGTGCCGGGCCAGGCGTTGCGGCCCAGCATCCGGGCCACCCAGGGCGAGCGCGGGTGCCGGGTGACCTCGGCGGGCGGCTCGTCCTGGAGGGCCCGGCCGTCCTCCAGCACCAGGACCCGGTCGGCCAGCGAGACCGCCTCGACCGGGTCGTGGGTGACGATCAGACAGACCCCGCCGAACTCCGCGAGGTGCCCGCGCAGGGTGTGCCGGACCCGGGCCCGGGTGGTCTGGTCGAGGGCGGCGAGCGGTTCGTCCAGCAGCAGGAGGCGCGGGCGGGCCGCCAGGGCGCGGGCCAGGGCGACCCGCTGGGCCTGGCCGCCGGAGAGCTGGGCGGGCTTCCGGTGGGCGAGGTGGCCCACCCCGAGCCGGTCCAGCCAGCCCTGGGCCTCGCGGCGGGCCTCGGCGCGCGGCACGCCGTGGGCGCGGAGCCCGTACGCCGTGTTGGTCAGGGCGCTCAGGTGCGGGAAGAGGGCGCCGTCCTGGGGGACCCAGGCCACGCCCCGGCGGTGCGGGGGGAGGCCGGTGACGTCGTCGTCGCCGAGGCGGAGTGCGGCGTGGGCGCGGGGGGTGAGGCCGAGGAGGGCCCGCAGGAGCGTCGTCTTGCCCGCGCCGTTGGGGCCGACCACCGCGATGGTGGTGCCGGGCCCGGCGTCCAGGGTGAGGCGGGTGAAGCCGGTGACGTCGGCGTGCAGCGGCCAGGGCTCGGGCGCGGACTTCCGCGGGAGGCCCGGGGCCGGTTCGGGGAGCGGGGCCGGGGCGGCCGGGTCCTCGGGGCGGGCCGCCGCCGCACGGCTCGCGGGGTCCCGGTGGTCGCCCGGGGTGCCGGTCCAGCGGCCCCGCAGCGCGATGAGCACGATCATCGCGATGGCCAGGAGCAGCAGCGACACGGAGGTGGCGGCCTCCGGCGAGTCCTGGAGCAGCAGATAGACCTGGAGCGGCAGGGTCTGCGTGGTGCCGGGGAGGTTCCCGGCGAAGGTGATGGTCGCGCCGAACTCGCCGAGCGCCCGCGCCCAGGTCAGGGCGGCCCCGGCGATGAGCCCGGGGGCGACCATCGGCAGTGTCACGGTGAGGAACACCCGGATCGGGGAGGCCCCGAGCGAGGCGGCGGTCTCCTCGTACCGGGGGCGGAGCCCGCCGAGCGCGCCCTCCAGCGAGATGACCAGGAACGGCATCGCGACGAACGTCGCCGCGAGCACGGCCCCCGAGGTGTGGAAGGGGAGCGTGACGCCGAACGTGTCCTCCAGCCAGGGGCCGAGCAGCCCGCGCCGCCCGAACGCCAGCAGCAGCGCGACACCGCCCACCGTGGGCGGCAGCACCATCGGCAGCAGCACCAGCGAACGGACGAACGCCTTGCCGGGGAACGGCACCCGGGCCAGCAGCCAGGCCAGCGGCACCCCGAGCAGCAGGGAGAGCCCGAGGGCCCACATGGAGACCAGCAGCGAGAGCCGCAGCGCCTCGGTGGTGGCCTCGGCGGTGAGGTGGTCGCCCAGCTCGTCCCAGGAGGTGCGGACCAGGATCCCGACGAGCGGCAGCATCAGGAACGCCACGGCCAGCAGGGCGGGCACCGTCAGCAGCAGGGGCGCGCGGGCCCCGGGCGTACGGCGGAGTGCCGGTCGTTTCATGGTGACCTCGTCGGGCGGCGGGGGACGGGCGGTGCCCGGCGGGCTCGTAGGACGGTACGGGCCCGCCGGGACGTACGGGGGTGTCGGCCGCGTACGGGGTGTCGGACCGCGTACGGGGTGTCGGCCGAGCGCGGGGTGTCGGACCGCGTACGGGGTGTCGGCCGAGCGCGGGGCGGTCGGCGCTGACGGGGCGGTCGCGCGTACGGGGGTGCCGGCCGGGGCGGGGTGGTCGGCGTGTACGGGGCGGTCGGCCGGGGTGCGGTTACGGCTGCTGGAAGCCCGCGCCCTGGAGGATCTTCTGCGCCTCGGGCGTGGAGAGCCAGGCGACGAACGCGGCGGCCGCCTCGCTGTGCTTCGACGCCTTCAGCGTGGCGGCCGGGTAGGAGGCGATGGCGTTCTCCGCGTCCGGGATCTCGATCGCGTCGACCTTGTCGGTGGCGGTCGCGGCGTCGGTCTTGTAGACGAGCCCGGCGTCCGCCTCGCCCAGCTCGACCTTGCTGAGGACCGCGCGGACGTTGGGCTCCTGGGAGACCGGCTTCACCTCGATCTTCTGCGCGTCGAGGATCTGCTGGCTGTAGCGGCCCACCGGCACCTCGGGGGCGGCCAGGACGACCTTCAGCTTCGGGTCGGCGAGGTCCTTCAGGTTCTCGACCTTCTCCGGGTTGCCCTCGCCGGTGGCGATGACCAGGCGGTTCTTGGCGATGACGGTGGGCTTGCCGGTGTCGCCGGAGAGGCCGTCCATCGTCTTCGTGTCGGCGGTGACGAGGGCGTCGGCGGGGGCGCCCTGCTTGACCTGGGCGGCCAGCTCCTGGGAGCCCGCGAAGGAGAACGTCACCTTCGTGCCGGGGTTCGCCTTCTCGTACGCGGCCCCCGCCTCCTTGAAGACGTCCGTCAGGGAGGACGCGGCCAGCACGGTCAGATCGGCCTTCGGGGCGCCGGACGCGGACGAAGTGGCCTCGGAGCCGCTGTCCGCGTCCTTCTTGTCGTCGTTGCCGCAGGCGGCGAGCGGGACGAGGAGCGCGGCGGTCAGGACGGCGGCGGCCGCGCGGCGGCGGGTGAGCAGGAGAGACATGAGGGTGAGGCTCCTTGGATGCGTGGGCGTGAGGCGCGGGACGTGGGCGTACGCGCGGGTGCGGTACGGCAGTACGGGGCGGGCTCAGGTGCGGTCGATGTGCACGCTGGTCGACTTCACGCGGGCGGTCGCCTGCATGCCGACCTCCAGGCCCAGCTCCTCCACCGCCTCCCGGGTCAGGAGCGAGACGAGCCGGTGCGGCCCGGCCTGGATCTCGACCTGGGCCGCGACGTCGCCGAGTTTGACCGCGGTGACGATGCCCGGGAACGCGTTGCGGGCCGAGGTGTAGGGGTCCTCGTCCTCGCCGCCCGCACTCTGGCCGACCTCGATCGAGAAGGCGGCCAGCGCGCGGCCGTCGATGAGACGGCGGCCGGCCTCGTCGCGATGGGTCGCGACCCGGCCGGCGTCCGCCCAGCGGCGGGCGGTGTCGGGGCTGACCCCGAGAAGTCGTGCTGCCTGGCCGATTGTGTAGGACTGCATGTGCGACACGCTAGGCCAATAGGGGTGGCATCTGCCATTCTCTGGACGATGTTCCATCGCAGATGCGAGGGGCGTCGGAGGAATCTACGGACGCCGTGGAGCCCTCGGAGGGGTGCGCGGCGGGCAGGGAGACGGGCCGCGCCGGTCTCCCGGTCGCGGCCCGTCGGCGGCTGACGGCCCGGGTCAGGCCATCGGGCTCATGTCCGGCATCCCGCCCTGGGTGGTGGTCACGTCGATCACGGCGAACGCCGCGCCCTGCGGGTCGCCGAGCACCGCGAACCGGCCGAACGGGCTGTCCGCCGGTCCGAAGTGCAGCGCCCCGCCGCGTTCGGTCGTCCTCGCCACCGCCGCGTCGCAGTCGGGGACGGCGAAGTACACGTTGACGTAGGAGGGCACCTCGGGGACACGGCGGCGGCCGCCTTGCCGTTCGCGTACGCCTGTGTGTGGTAGCCGAACTCCGCCTGGATCTCGCCGAACGTCCAGCCGAGCACGTCCGTGTAGAAGCTCTTCGCGCCCTCGACGTCGGCGAACATGGCGTCCGCCCAGCACGGGGTGCCCTCGGGTTGTACAGCCATGGCGTGCCGGTCCTTCCCTCACGTCCCCGAGTCCTGCCTTCGGCCCCACCGTCATCGCCCACGCCAGTCAGCCGGGGGCCGGTCCGCGCGTCGGGCGGACCGGCCCCCGGCCGGGGAGTCTCAGTGGCGTGAGCGGTGCCGGGAGTTCTGCTCCGGGGCGGCGGCGTATTCCGCGCAGTCGGGGTTCTCGCAGGGGCCCGCGCGCCATACCGGGACGAAGATCCCGAGGGACTTGTGGCGGTGGATCTCGGAGGGGACGGACTGTTTGCAGGTGGGGCACATGAAAGCGGCCCGCTGGTGGAGGTCACGCTTTTTGCTGTCCATTTACTCACGATAGGCGCGGCGGAGGATTTGGGGAAGTCTTTCCCTTTGCTTTGCCTCTGACTTACTTGTCCGTATCGGTGCCGGAGGCGTCCGCACCGTCCTGGTTCTGCGGCGGACGGCGCATGCTCAGGGTCACCGACACCGCCAGAATCACGACGATCACCGCGAGACTCACCGGCGACGGGATCTCCGGGATCGAGGTGCTGATCATCTTGTGGGACGCCTGGAGGATGAGCTTGACCGCGATGAAGGCGAGGATGATCGCCAGGCCGTGGCTGAGGTAGTGGAACCGGTCCAGCAGCCCCGCCAGCAGGAAGTACAGGGCCCGCAGCCCCAGGATCGCGAACGCGTTGCTGGTGTAGACGATGAACAGGTCGTCGCTGACCGCGAGCACCGCGGGCACGCTGTCGACCGCGAAGATGAGGTCGGCCGCCTCGATCGCGGCGACCACCGCGAGCAGCGGCGTGGCGATGCGCCGCCCCTCCTTGTGGACGACGAAATGCGTGCCGGAATACTCGTCCTGGACCGGCATGACCTTCCGCAGCGCCCGCACCGCGAAGCTCTTGCCGGGGTCGAAATTCTCCTCCTGGCCGCTGAGGATTTTGTAGCTGCTGTAGAAAAGGATCGCGGCGAAGAGGAACAGGACGAACGTGAAGCGGTTCACCACCGCGACACCGGCGGTCAGGAAGAGCGCCCGGAACACCAGGGCGCCGATGACACCGTAGAAAAGCACCCGGTGCTGGTACTCCCGGGGCACCTTGAAATACGCGAAGATCAGCGCGAAGACGAAGAGGTTGTCGACCGAGAGGCTCTTCTCCAGCAGCCACGCGGTCGTGTACTCCGTTCCGGCGGTCGTCCCGAGCGTCAGGAAGACGACCCCGCCGAAGACCAGCGCGAGACCCACCCACAGGGCGCTCCACAGTCCGGCCTCCTTGAAGCCGATGACATGCGCCTTGCGGTGCGCCAGGAGGTCGACCGTCAGCGAGACGACGACGGTCACGGCGAACACGATCCACAGCCACACCGGTACGTCCACGCCGGAGACCTCCCACTCGGGTTTTTACGAGTGTGACCCGCCCGTCCCGTTGCCGCCCGCCGGGGAGCGCCGGGTGACGGCCGCGACCGAGGCCATCAGCTCCGCGTCGAGGAACGAGGGGTCGGCCAGTCGGGTGGCGGCGGCGTAGGAGTTCAGCAGCGCCTTGGTGACCCGCAGCGCGGCCTCCGGGCGGCGGACCACCGGCTTCGCCCAGGCGGCGACCGCGTCGTCCAGCTCCGCCTCGGGCACCACCCGCTGGAGCACGGACAGCTCGCGGGCCTCGGCGGCGCCGAAGGCCCGGCCGGTCAGGATCAGCTCGCGGACCCGGGCCGCGCCCACCTCGTGGATCAGCCGGGGCAGCAGCCCGCCCCAGGCGGTCGGCAGCCCGAGCGCCAGCTCCGGCAGCCGGAAGGAGGCGTTCTCCGCGCCGACCCGCAGATCGCAGGCGAGGGCCAGCGCGAACCCCGCGCCGACCGCCTTGCCCTGCACCCGGGCGATGGTCACCGCCCGGCCGCCGGAGAGCGCCTCGCAGACCCGGCGGGCCTTCTCCCCGGCGACCCGGATGCCCCGGCCCGCCGGGTCCTCCTCCAGCCACTGGCCGAACTCGGTACGGTCCCCGCCCAGGCAGAAGTCGTCCCCCGCCGCGCCGAGCACCAGCACCCGCACCTCCGGGTCCGGGACGGCGACGATGTCCAGCAGCTCGTCGAGCATCGCCTCGGTCACCGCGTTCCCGCTCGCGGGCGCGTTCAGCTCCACGTGCAGGACGGCGCCCTCGCGCCGGGTGCGTACCGTCGTCGAGCGGTCGTTCGAGGTCAGGAAGTCGGGCAGCGAGAGCTTCACAGCGCCACGCCCAGCGAGGTGATCCGGCGGAAGACCATCCGGGTGGCGTACTCCGGCGGCCCGGCCGTCCGCAGGGTGGGGAAACGGTCCAGCATCCGTGCGAGCAGGGTCCGCGCCTCCAGCTTGGCCAGCGCCGCGCCCAGGCAGTAGTGCACCCCGCCGCCGAAGGTGAGGTGGCTGCCGCCGCGCAGGATGTCGAAGCCGTCCGGATCCGGGTTCCGCCGCGGATCGTGGTTGGCCGCTCCGTACAGGACGTGGATCATGCTGTCCTTCTTGACGGGGACCCCGGCCAGGACGGTGTCCTCGGCGGCGATCCGGGTGTTGATGTGGATGGGCGGGTCGTAGCGCAGCACCTCGTCCACGGCCGCGTCGATGTGTTCCGGGTACTGCCGCAGCCACGCCCACCGGGTGGGCTCGGTCAGCAGGTGGGTCATCGAGGTGAGCAGCGTCGCGGTGGTCTCCAGCGAGGCGATGGTGACGAACATGGTGAGCCGGTAGAGGATCTCGTCCGCCTTCTCCCGGTCCGGCTCCATCGCGTCCCAGGTGTGGATCCAGCCGGTCAGCACGTCGTGGCGGGGCTCGGCCCGGCGGCGTGCGACCAGCTCGGTGAAGTAGGCGCGCAGCGCCAGGGTCGCCTCGGCGGAGACGGCGAGCTGAGACTTGGTGGGCAGCAGCTCCTGGGCGAACACCTGGTTGTGGGTGATCTCCAGGATGTGCGGGTGGTCCTCGGGCGGTATCCCCAGCCAGGAGCCGACGGTGCTGATCGGCAGCTGCTCGCTGACCGTGGAGACGAAGTCGGCCTCGCCCCAGCGGAGCTTCTCCGCCAGCTCGTCCAGCAGCCGGTCGGCGTCGCGCTCGACGTCGGGGGCGAGGCGTTCGATGGTGGAACGGTCGAAGAGGTTGCCGAGTGAGCGGCGCTGGCAGGTGTGCTCGGGGGCGTTGAGCCGGGCGAGGGTGGTGGTCATCTCCCGGGTCGCGATCGCGTCCCACTGCTTGGAGTCGTCCTGCCTCTCCTGCCAGGCGAGATCCGGGGCGAGCCAGTCACGGCCCCGGAGCACCTGGCTGCAGGTGTCGAACCCGGTGACGAAATAGCCGTTCCACGGAGCCCGGACGACGTCACCCATCGTCCGCAGCTCCGCGAGTATTCCGTACGGTTCGGCCTGGCCTTCGGGTGAATTGAGTCTGCGGAGCAGACCGATGACCGCGCGCCGGCCGTCCGGGTTCCTGCCTGTACCACCAGTGATGCTCACGCAGAGTTCCTTGACCTAGGCCCGGGGTTACCGACCTGAACCTACCCTTCCGGATATCTGCGCCAAGCATCGATCTCTGTTGCCCCCGTCACATGCAATCGTCGCAAATGCCCGTTCTCGCACGCGAATTGTCGGGCTGTGAGTCATACGCGGAACACGTCCAGGAACGAACTCCACCAGCCCTTCTGCTTCTTGGCCGGCCCTGCTGCGTGACGGGGTGTCACCGGCGCCGCGGAGGTGGCGCTCCGGTACGGGTCGGAAAGCTGGGCCGAGGTCTGCGCCGGCGGCTGCACCCCGGCCGCCGTACGCCGCGCGGCGGTCGGGGTGAACCGTACGGGCAGCGCGACCAGGGCCCGGTGGAACGGGCCCGGACGCCAGGCCACCCCCGAGGCGGGCACGGCCAGCGCGAGGTCCGGGACGGTGTTGAGGATCTTCTCGATCGCGGTCAGCGCGATCAGCGTCGCGGGCGACTTGGCCGGGCACACGTGCGGGCCCGCGCCCCAGGCCAGATGGGCGCCCTTGCTGAGGGTCTGGCGGGCGTCGGTGAGCCCCGGGTCGCTGTTCGCGGCGGCGAAGCTGATCAGCACGGGCGTCTCCGCCTTCAGCACCACCCCGTCCAGCTCGATGTCCCGCACCGGGTAGTGCGTGGCGTAGTTGGCGATCGGCGGGTTGTTCCACAGGACGTCGTCCAGCGCGTCCTCGACGAGCATCCCCGAGCCGCGCCGCTCGGGCGCGCCAGGCTGCTCGCCGGCGAGCATCAGCAGCAGCGCGTTGCCGATCAGATTGCGCTCCGGCTCCACGCCCGCGCCCATCAGCATCACCAGCTGGTCCTTCAGCTCCTCGTCCCGCAGCCCCGCCGGGTGCTGGATGAGCCAGGAGGTGATGTCGTCGCCGGGCTGGCGGCGCTTGATCGAGACCAGCTCCATCAGGCACTCGGTGAGCTCGGCGTTGGCGCGCAGCACGTCCTCGCCGTCGAAGATCGCGGACATCGAGCGGGTCAGCCGGTCGCCGATGTCACCGGGGCAGCCGAAGAGCTGGTTGAACAGGAGCAGCGGCAGGAGCTTGGCGTACTCGTTGAGCAGGTCGGCGGTGCCGCGCTCGATGAACTGGTCGATCAGGTAGTCGGCGATCCGCTCGACGTCCCGGCTCAGCCGGCTGCTGTTGAGCCGGGCCAGCGACTCGGTGACCGCCTTGCGCAGCCGCAGGTGCTCCGCGCCGTCGGTGAACAGGCAGTTGGGCCGGTAGATCATCATCGGCAGCACCGGGCTGTCCATGGGAACGGCGCCCTCGCGCAGCGCGGCCCAGCGCCGCGAGTCCCGGGCGAACAGCGCCGGGTTCTGGAGGACCCGCAGCGCCGCCTCGTGCTGCACGATCAGCGTGGCGTCCACCCCGGGGGCCAGCTCGATGGGCGCGGCGGGGCCGTGGGTGCGGGCCGCGTCGTAGAAGCGGTGCGGATCGGCGGCGAACTCCGGTCCGTACAGCGACGTCTGCTGCTGGTGCATGGGGCACCCGGCGGGGGCGCTGTACGGGGTGGCTCCCGGCTGCGGATCCATGGCGGCTTCCTCGGTGTGATCGCGGGGCCGTCGTGGCCCCGGCTTCGTATACGTCTACGTCGTGGTGTGCGCGTCGGGCCGCGTACGCGTCAGGTCGCGTGCGTCAGGAGGTGGCGGACCAGGGTGATCAGGGCGTGCGCGGAGGACTTCTGGTCCCGGGCGTCGCAGAAGACGACCGGGGTGTCGGGCAGCAGGTCGAGCGCCTCGCGCAGTTCGTTCTCGGCGTGCTGCGAGTACGGGTCGAAGCTGTTGACGGCGACCGCGTACTCCAGCCCGTACGTCTCGACGAGGTCGATGACGGGGAACGTGTCGGCGAGCCGCGCCGGGTCGACCAGGAGCAGCGCGCCCAGCGAACCGCGCGCCATGTCCTCCCACAGCTCCACGAACCGCTGCTGCCCCGGCGTACCGAACAGGTAGAGCACCAGCTCGTCGCTGAGGGTGAGCCGGCCGAAGTCCAGGGCGACCGTCGTCGTCGTCTTGTCGGGCGCCCCGCGCAGATCGTCGACCTGGGCGGCGGCCTGGGTCATCCGCTCCTCGGTGCGCAGCGGCGTGATCTCGGACAGGGTGCCGATCAGCGTCGTCTTGCCCACCGCGAAGTGCCCGACGACGAGGATCTTCGCCGCGCGCTGGACCGCGTCCGGCACATAGATGCTCTCAGCCGAACCGGACTTGGAGTCCATGCAACACCTCTTCGAGGATCTTCCTGTCAACGAGCTGGGCCGGCGGCGGCGCCTTCCGGCGCAGCAGGTGTCCCTGCTGGTGTAAATCCTGGAGCAGGAGACGGGCCACCCCGACCGGCAGGCCGAGGTGGCCGGCGACCTCGGCCACCGAGAGGTAGCCGCCGGAGCACAGCTCCCAGATCGCCCTGACCTCGGGGCCCGGGTTCGGCGGCGGCTGGCTCTCGGGGGCGAGGGTGACCAGCGTGACGAGGGAGAGATCCTCCGCGTCGGGCAGCCCCCGCCCGCCGGTGATGACATAGGACCGGACGAACCCGCTGCTGACCTGCTGCTCCTCGCCCGGCGCCGTCATATCTCGCTGTCCGCGGTGCGGCGGGGCGGCGTGGTCATCGCCTTGCCCAGTGCGGTGACCTGCTGCTGCATGCGGAAGGACATCGCCTCCATGTCCACATCGGCGGCGGCGGTGGCGGCGAGGTAGGCGCCGGTGCCGGCGGCGATCAGGAAGATCCAGCCGTCCTCGTACTCCAGGAGCGTCTGCCGCCATCTGCCCGGGTCACGGGTGCCGATGAAGGGGGCGACGGCCCGGCTGAGGGACTGCATGGAGCTCATGGCCGCGGCGACGGTCTCCGCGTCGTCCCGGCCGATCTCGCTGGAGTTGGCGAGCAGCAGGCCGTCCGCGGACACCAGGATCGCGTGCCGGGCGCCGGGTACCTGGAGCAGGTCGTTGAGTACCCAGGACAGATCGGGGTTCACTGGAACTCGGGTCCTTCCGTCGTCGTCGTGTCGCGTCCGGACCGGGTGCCGCGCTGGAACGCGCCGAGCCGCGACGCGGTCTCCTCGTTGCTGCGCGCGGGTCCCGCTTCGGCCGAGGGCACCGCGGAGACCGGGCTCTTGCGACGACGCTTCGGCAGACCGCCGGCGGTGGTGGTGATCTGGGCGAGCGGCTGGGTGGCGGTGTCCGGCTGGGGAACGGGCGGGAAGAGCGGGGTCGGCGCGGGGGCCGGGCTCGGGGCCTGCGCCTGGTGCTGGGGGTGGGGCTGGGCCTGGGAGTGTGCCCGGGCCTGCCACTGGTCCGGCTGCCGGACCTGCGGCGCCGGGGAGAGCGCCGCTTCGGGGGCCTCGGCCGGCGCTGCCGCGGGCGGCGCCTCGGTGGTGAGCAGTTCGTCGGGGATGAGGACCACCGCGCGTACGCCTCCATAGGGGGAAACGGAGTCCACCGAGACCCGGAAGCCGTAGCGGGCGGCGAGCATCCCGGAGACGGCGAACCCGAACTGCGGCGGAATACCGAGGCTGGAGACGCTGATCGCGGCCTGGGGGGAGAGGAGGGCCGCCGCGCGGTCCTTCTCCTCCTGGCCCATGCCGAGACCGGCGTCGTCGACGATGAGGCAGACACCCGTCGGCACGGCCTGGATGTTGATCTCGACCGGGGTGCCGGGGGCGGAGTAGTTCGTGGCGTTGGCGAGCAGCTCGGCGAGGACCACGGCGACCGGTTCGACCGCGCGGCTGACGACGGAGAAGTTCACCTGGCCGTTGACCCGGACCCGGTCGAAGTGCCGGATGCGGCCCTGGGCGCTGCGGGCCACGTCGAAGACGGAGGCCACGGTCTCGCGCCGGCCGAGCCAGCCGCCGCAGAGCACGGCGATGCCCTGGGCACGCCGGCCGAACTGGCTGTTGGCGTGGTCCATGGCCATCAGGTCGGCGAGGATCCCGGGGTCGTCGCCGTACTTGCGCTGGGCCTTCTCGATCACGACCTGCTGCTCGTCGGCGAGGCCCTGGAGGGTGCGGACGGCCGCCTTGAGGACGGCCTTGGTCTCCTCCTCGGCGTCCTTGCGGACCTCCGCGAGTTCGGCGGACTGACGCTGGAGCAGAGTGTTGTGGACGACGTGGAGTTCGTCCCGCTGGTGGAGGAGGGCGTCGCGCTCCTGGCGCAGCTCGGCGTGGTTCCTGCGGAGCTTGACGTTGGTCGCGCGAGCGCGCAGAACGGCACCCACGGCGACCAGGGCTACGACCACCAGCGCCCAGACGAGAGGGCCCTGTGCAAATGTCATGAGACTCACTTCAAGTGCCATGGCGGAAACGGCTTGACACCCCGTCAGGCGGCACGCGACCAGGGCTCGTTCGCCGCGACCGTGCGCCGCTTCGGGAGGTGCCCCTCCGAAGGTGGGGCCGAGGAATCCATTCCTCCCGGAATGCCCCCATACGCCATCAGCCCACTGGAAGTAAGATGATCTTATCACCGGCTGCGCGACGAGAAGTCAAGGCCGCCACGCCCGTCGCCACTTGACGCAGAATGTTCACGTTGCGGAGATGTGGAGGAGGGGGTTCCGGCCGGACTCCCTTCATGCGGTGGCGAGTTGGGCACACGGGAGCGCGATATCCGATCCGGCCCCGGTGTGCGGTGGGTCAGCCCGGCGAACCGGTGGACGTCCACGCCTCCCTGTACGGGAAGGCCCCGGCACCCGGCGGCGAGGACGACGGCCTCGGCTGCAACACCGCGATCCTGGTCGCCCCCGACGGCACCCTCGCCCAGCGCACCCGGAAGACCCACATCCGAACCGCATCCGCGCCGAGAACGGCCTCACCTTCTACGGCGGCTCGTTCATCGTGGACCCGTACGGCCGCGTCCTGGCCCAGGCCCCCCGCGACGAGCCCGCCGTCCTCGTCGCGGACCTCGACCTGCACGTCCGCCGCGACTGGCTGGAGCTGTTCCCGTTCCCGACCACCCGCCGCCCCGACGCGTACGGCCCGCTCACCGGGACCCGCTGACCCGCCGGGCCGGAAAACCCGCGTCGCGGGCGTACAGCACCACCGCGATCACCGGCAGCAGGAGCAGCAGGACGGTCCACGGGAGCGACGTGCTGCCGAGGGTGTCGAGGAGGAGGCCGCCGAAGAGTCCACCGGCGGCCATGGCGGCGTTCCAGAGCGTGACCAGCATCGCCTGGGCGGCGTCGGCGGATTCTCCGCCCGCGTCGCCCACGGCGGTCTGGAGCAGGGTGGGGATGCCGCCCCAGCCCAGGCTCCACAGCACGGCGGCCGCGTGGACGAGCGCTGTGGTGTCGGAGAGTACGGCCAGGATCGCCGCGGCGAGCGCGACCAGCGGGGCGCCCGTGACGGTGAGAGCGCGCAGCCGGTGGTGGATGACACGGTGCGCGAGGCCCGGGCGCTGCTGGGCCTACCGGCCCCGCCGTCCACGAGGCGAGCCGCGCCCTGATCGCCGTGATCCGGGCGGAGCTTCCGGCGGAGGCGAACAGGGCGCAGAAGCAGCCCAGCTGAAGGTCAGTGCAGCGTCTTCAGCATCTCCGCACCGAACGGCGTGATGTCGGCGGTGCGCCCGCGCAGGGTCTTCGACGCCCACTCGGGATCGGCGATCAGCGCCCGCCCGACGGCGACCATGTCGAACTCGTCGCGCTCCATCCGGTCCAGCAGCTGCTCGATGCCGGTGACGCTGGAGTCGTTGCCCTGGAAGGCGCTGAAGAAGTCGCCGTCCAGGCCGACCGAGCCGACGGTGAGGGTCGGCCGGCCGCTGATCTTCTTCACCCACCCGGCCAGGTTCAGGTCGGAGTCCTCGAACTCCGGGAGCCAGTAGCGGCGGGTGGACGCGTGGAAGACGTCGACACCGGCCTCGGCCAGCGGCGTCAGCAGGGCGTCCAGCTCCTGCGGGGTCTCGGCGAGCTTCGCCTCGTAGTTGTCCGACTTCCACTGGGACATCCGGAAGAAGAGCGGGAAGGCGTCGGACACGGCGGCGCGGCAGGCGGCCACGATCTCCGCCGCGAACCGGGTGCGGGCGACCAGGTCCCCGCCGTAACCGTCGGTACGCCGGTTGCTGCCGGACCACAGGAACTGGTCGATCAAGTAGCCGTGGGCGCCGTGCAGTTCGGCGCCGTCGAAGCCGAGGCGCTCGGCGGCGGCCGCCGCGTCGGCGAAGGCGCCGATGACGTCGTCGAGGTCCTTCTGCGTCATGGCGCGGCCCTTGGGCTCGCCGCTGAGGGAGATCCCCGAGGGCCCGACCGGCTCGGCGTCCGGGACGGGCCCGGCGCCCTCGGTGCGGGTGACGCCGACGTGCCACAGCTGCGGGATGATCGCGCCGCCCGCCCGGTGCACCGAGTCCGCGACGTCGGCCCAGCCCGCGAGCGCGGCCTCGCCGTGGAAGCGCGGGACCCGGTCGCTGGTGCCGGCGGACTCGTGGTCGACGTAGGTGCCCTCGGTGATGATCAGCCCGACGTCGGCGGCGGCGCGGCGGGTGTAGTAGTCCGCCACGTCCTGTCCCGGAATGCCGTCCGGGGAGAACTGCCGGGTCATGGGCGCCATCGCGATCCGGTTCCGGGCGGTGAGCCCGCGCACCGAGAACGGCCGGGAGAGGGCGTTCGCGGCACGGTCGGCGGCGCTCACGACGTCCGCCGCGCCCGTCGTGTTCGCCGTCGTCGCGTCTGCTGTCGTCGTGTCTGTCACGTCGGTGTCCTGTCCGTAGCCGGGGGTGTCCACCCGGGGCCAACACGTCCGGGCCGCGTGGACATCCCGGCTTCGGCCGCGATGACGGTAAAGAGTGGGCAAAGAACGGAGTCACCCTCCGGTGACCTGGCCGGATCGGGTCACCCGGGTTCGCCGGCGAAGGTCGGGGCCAGTGCCGCCCGCAGCCGCCCGGCGAACTCCTCCCCCCGGCCCTCGAAGGCCGGGTACTCCCCGGCGAAGTGATGCCACTCGACGTAGCCCAGCGCCTCGTCCAGGTCCTTCCGTCCCACCCGCGTCCGCCCGGTCTCCGGCCACTCCCCGCTCAGCCGGAACACCTCCTGGAGCAGGTCGAAGGGGAGCGGGTGCCGCTCCGCGAGCAGGGTCGCGTCGTAGAGGTCCTTGCCCTGGGCGTACCTGTCGTTGATCAGCCACATCACCTTCCAGGCCAGGGAGAGCGCGGGCGTGGCCCCGTACAGGACCGCGCCGGACGGCAGGACGATCCTCTCGGGCGGCTCGGGCAGCTGCTCGCCGAAGACGAAGTCCAGCTGCACCCAGCCGCCCGGGGTGCCGGGGGCCTCCCAGGGCAGCATCATGCGGCGGCCCGGCACCCGCTCGTACGTCCAGATGTCCTCGCACACGGCCTCGGCGGCGTGGAGCAGCACCCCGTGGGCGCCTCGCGCGGCCTGTGCCTCGGCGGCGGCCGCGACCCCGGCCAGCAGGTCCGCGGTCCGCCCCTCCTCCATCCGCCACGACGCGGGGGCGACCACGAAGTCCAGGTCACCCGGCTCGCGGGCCTCCTCGCCGAACCACAGAGCCATGAGCACGCTCCCGCGCACCACCAGCGCCTCGGCCCACGGGGAGCCGGCCACGCCGTCCCGTACGGCGGCGAGCACCGCGGCCCGGGCCCGCTGCCAGGCCCGGGTGGCCGCGGGGGAGGGGAAGACGGGGTCGGCGGTGCGGAAGGCGTTCGGGAACTGCTTGAGCGCGGGGTCGAAGACGATGCGCTGCACGGCGTCGTCGTCCATCACCCGCACCATCGTCCCCGGCACGGCGTCCAGGAAGCGGCGCCGTGCGTCGAGACCCGCGGAGGGGCGGACGGGTTCGGCCGCCGGCACCACCGTGGGAAAGGGCGGGCGCTGCTCGCTGCTCATGTCGCCTCCAGCCATCCTTCGTCCAGCTCCGGACCGCTGTCCAGGAGCACGTACTCCCGCTCCACGTCGACCACTTCGTATCCGTGCGCGGCCAGCTCCGCGAGCAGTACGTCCAGCGCCAGTGCCGCGCGCCGGTCGCCCGTCCGGTGGCAGCGCTGGGTGACGAAGCGCTCCTCCCGCCCGTCCGCGCGTACGCGGCGCGCGTTCCACGAGACGTGCGCCCCGTGCCGTACGGCCACCGCGACGAGGGCGGCCCGGCGACCGTCCGCCGCGTCTCCGTCCGCTCCGTCCGCCTTGTCGAGCAGAAGCTTCACGTGGTGCTCGAAGTGCCGTCGGCCGTGCGGATGTTCACTCCCCACGACATCGGCGTCGTCGCGCGGGACCTCCGCCGCCCGCGGCGCGCACTCGACCTTCACGCGCGCCACGGCGAACCCGTCCCCGGCCAGCGCCGCCCCGGTCGCGCGGACGGCGGCGAGCTCGTCCTCGTAGGACGGCCGGCTCCCGCGCAGCGTCAGCATCGGCTGGGAGGCCGTGCGGCCCCGCGCCAGCGCGATGTGCGTGAACTTCACATCGGGCCGGAGGGCGGCCCAGCGCTCCAGCCTGCGCAGTTCGTCGCCCGCGCACAGCACGGTCATATGGCTCTCGTACACCGGGACAGCATGCCGCAGCCGATGCGAACGGGCACGCGCATACCCGGGCGCCGGGCTGCACGCTCAGGGCCCCGGGTGCCGGGTGCGGGCCTGGCGGTGCCCATGACATCCGTCATGTGGATCCATGACAGTCGGCATCCCGCCGGGCGTCCGTACCCGGGCAGGTTGGAGTGACGACGTTACGCACACGATCACGGAGACCGCCGGAGCGATGGGGACCACCGCATCGCCCGGCGACGACAGGGGAGTTGATCTCGCACCATGACGGCAGTACACCCCTCCCGTACCGGGCCCGACGCGCAGGAGCCGGGCAGCACGCAGGGAAGGCACGGGAAGCGGCAGACCACGCTGGAGCAGCTGGGCGGACCGGCCGGCCTGGTGTACACCATGGTGCCGGTCACCGCCTTCGTCGTCGCCAACGCGGCGTTCGGCCTGACGGGCGCCATCGTCACCGCCCTCGGCGCCGGCCTCGCGATCACCGTGCTGCGCCTGGTCCGCAAGGAGCCCCTCCAGCCGGCCCTGTCCGGCCTGTTCGGCGTCGCGGTCGCCGCGTTCGTCGCCTGGAAGACGGGGTCGGCCAAGGGCTACTTCCTGCTGGGCATCTGGTCCAACCTCGCGCTGGCCGCGGTCTTCCTGCTCTCGGTGGCGGTACGCAGGCCACTGGCCGGAATCGTCTGGGGCGCGCTCAACGGGACCGGTACGGCCTGGCTGCGCGACAAGCCCTCGCGGCGCGCCTACGACATCGCCACGCTCACCCTGACCGCCGTCTTCGCCGCCCGGTTCGTCGTCCAGCAGTGGCTGTACGACGAGGACCGGACCGGCTGGCTTGCCTTCGCGAAGCTCGCCATGGGCTATCCGCTGCTGGCCGTGGGCCTGCTCGTCGTCCTGTGGGCGGGCCGGAGTTCGGCGAAGCGGCTCAAGAAGGCGGAAGGACCGGCGGCCCGCTGAAGAGGGGTCCCGCCACGGCTCCGGCCCGCTCACCCCACCCCACTCCGATATCGCCCCCACCCCGATCCGGGAGGAACACGTGAAGCCTCGCCGAACGACGTCCCGACCCACGAACCGGGCGGCCCAGCTCGCCGCCGGACTCGTCACCGCCCTCGCGCTGACCGTCACCCTCGTCGCCCCGGCGGCCCCCGCCGCCGCGGCTCCCCAGGAGCCCGGGAGCGGGGCGGCCATCGCGACCGCGACGGACGGCGTCACGCACGAGGAGAACGACCGTGTCCCCGAGGGTGCGGTCTGGACCCAGCACTACTTCCCCTCGTCCGACGGTTCGGACACCGAGCTGCACGCCGACGTGCTGCTGCCGGAGGGCCTGGCCGAGGGCGAGAAGGTGCCGGTGATCCTCTCGGCGGGCGCGTACTTCGGGCACGCCGGGGAGATCGTCCCCGAGGGCCACGAACGCTCCGGCCCCTCGGCGCGCTTCCAGGACTTCATGAAGGGCACCGACCTGTTCGAGAAGGGCTACGCGTTCGTCATGGTGGACACGCGCGGCTTCGGCGGCTCCACCGGCTGCCTGGACTTCGGCGGGCCCGGCGACCGGGCCGACGTCGAGGCCGCGATCGACTGGAGCGCGGACCGCCCGTGGTCCACGGGCGCGGTGGGGATGTACGGCAAGTCCTTCGACGCGCTCACGGGCCTCATCGGCAACAACGCGGACCGGGACGCCCTCAAGGCGGTCGTGGCCCAGGAGCCCGTGTGGGACGCCTACCGCCTCATCCACTCCAACGGCGTGCCGCGCCCGAACACCGTCGCCACCGCCACCACGTACAACGCCATCGCGGCGATGCCCGGGATGAAGGACGACGACGCCCGCTACCGGGTCAACGCCGACTACGAGAAGAAGCACCCGGAGTGCTTCGTGGAGAACTCCGACGGCTACCGCATCGCCGATCCGGCCGACCCGTACTGGACCGAACGCGACCAGGCGGAGAAGGCCGAGGGCACCGACACCCCGCTGTTCTTCACCCAGGGCTTCACCGAGTCCAACACGAAGCCGGAGGGCATGCGGGAGTTCCTGGCCAACCACCAGGGCCCGAAGCGCGGTTGGCTCGGCCCGTGGGACCACGTGCGGGGCAACGAGAAGGACGAGAAGGGTCGCCTGGAGATGGGCCGTGCGGGCTGGTTCGAGGAGACGATGTCGTTCTACGACCAGCACCTCAAGGGCGAGAAGCCGGCGGCCGCGCACCCGCCGTACGCGATCCAGGACTCCACCGGCGCCTGGCGTGCCCAGAAGACCTGGCCGGAGGCGGACCGTTCGGTGACCGTGCCGCTGGGCGACGGCGTCTACGCGGACACCGGCAAGGCTCCTTCGGCGAGCGGGAAGTCCGGAGAGGCCTCTGGCGAGTCGTCCGCGAGGAAGCGCGGAAAGACGCCCGGAGCGAGTTACGTCGTCCGCTCCCGGCCGCTGGACCGGCCCACCCGGATCACCGGCACCCCGCGGATCTCGATGACGGCCGAGGGTGAGGGGAACGTGATGGTCAAGCTGTACGACGTGGCCGAGGACGGCAAGGCCGTGATGTTCGACGAGCAGGTCTCCCGCCTGGACGCGGACCGGTTGGCTCTCGATCTCAAGTCGGCCGACTGGACCCTGGACGCGGGCCACACGCTGGCCGTGGAGATCGGCACGATCGGTACCGGCGACTGGCTCGACACCCCGTCGCAGCAGACCGTACGGATCACGAACGCACGGCTCGGCCTGGCGCTGGACGACCCGTTGGACGACACGCCCACGGCCGGTGAGCGCGCACCGTACCTGGACACGTACATCAGCGCGTACACGACCCGACTCCCCTCGGGGAAGCCGACGTTCACGCTCCCCGCCCCGAAGGGCGGGACGAAAAACGCCCCCTGATCCACCGATGATTTCGCCGCCCCCCCCGCCGGTCATACCTGCGACACCGACCGGACGGGGGGCGGCGCCCGTCTGCCCGCTCCCACCCAACAGACGGGACACGCCATGACCGACAACGCCGTGAAGGGCCCTGCGAGCTACTTCCCCTCGATCGAGAAGAAGTACGGCCGCCCGGTCGCCGAGTGGAAGGGCCTCATCCGCAGCTCCCCGCTGACGAAGCACATGGAGCTGGTCGGCTGGCTCGAGTCCGAACACGGCCTGGGCCACGGGCACGCCAACGCCCTGGTGGCGCACACGCTGGCGGAGGACAGCGCCCGCTGACCCCTGAGCCCCCGCCAACTGCCCCCCACGTCGCGGAACACCGCCGTTTGTCGCCGCTTGCCCGCAGATATGTCCGCGCTCGGTAACCGAGGGACCCCACCCGGGCGTGCGCAGGTCTGGATGGGTGCACGGCATCGGGTGGACACGGCAAAGGGGCGGGCGGACATGGCGAAGCACAAGGGACGGGCCCGGAACAGCAGGCTCCTCGCGGCGGCGCTCGGCGTGACGGCGCTGGCCGCCGCCGCCTCGGTGTGGACCGCCCAGGCCGGCACCACCGGGCAGTCGAAGGGCGCCGGCTCCCCGGCTGCCGCCGACGCACGGCCGGCCAAGAAGGTGGCGGCGGACATCGCGCACGCCTCGGAGGCCGGCCCGCGGGGCGTCAACATCACCATCGACGACGGACCGGACCCGGTCTGGACGCCGCAGGTGCTGCGCCTGCTGAAGGACGAAGGCGTGAAGGCCACCTTCTGCATGGTGGGCACCCAGGCCAAGGCCTACCCGGACCTGGTCAAGAAGGTCGTGGCGGACGGCCACCGCCTGTGCAACCACACCGTCTCGCACGACACCACCATGGACACCCAGCCCGAGGCCTACCAGTCCCAGCAGATCCTGGACGCCGAACGCATGATCATCAAGGCGTCCGGGGGCGTCCGCTCGCAGTACTACCGGGCCCCGGGCGGTGCCTTCACCCCGTACAGCCGGCAGCTCGCCGCGTCCCACGGGATGCGGCCGCTCGGCTGGAACGTCGACACCAAGGACTTCGAACACCCCGGTGCGGACACGATGGTCGCCACCGTCAAGCGCGAGATCTCGGGCGGCCCGACCGTCCTCTTCCACGACGCGGGCGGCGAACGCTCCGAGACCGTGACGGCTCTGCGCGAGGTCCTGCCCTGGCTGCGGGAACAGGGCTACACCTTCGGCTTCCCCGTGCGCTGAGCGAGTCTCCGCGCTTCAGCTGCCCCCGGCCGAACACAGAATCTGCACACGCCAGTAGAGTGCGGTGCTTGTTCGATTCGCCGGGGGCGGAGGGGGAGGAATCGTGGGGGCACAACTGCGCGACACCGCTGCGGAATTGGCGGGCGTGCTGTGGCGCGAGCACACCGTGTACCGGGAGCGGTCCGGGGGGATGGTCATCCGGGGCGAACACGTACGGCGCTGGATCAGCCTCGCCCCGGCGGGCGGCCGGGACGAGATCCTCGTACGCGCCGGCCGCATCCTGGACGGCGGCACCACCGCCCCGGCGCGCTCGGAGGCCGTGGTGCCCCTCTCCGCCGGTACGGACGTACTCGCCGCCGCCTGCCGCCGCCTGCTGGCCGAGGCGGCGTCCGATGCGGAGCGGGTCACCCAGGGCGGGGCGGCGCCCGGGTCCGGCCGGGCCCGCCGACCGGGAAGGGCCGCGCGCCGCAAGGGCAGGGGACGGCACACCGGCTTCGGCTCGTGGGTGATCGTCATCTGCGTCGTCGGGGTGATCGGCCTGTACGTCTACAGCAACGCGACGCTGCACGGCTGAGGGGGACGGTCCGGGCCCGGGCCGGCGGAACGGCTGCGCGCTGCTGTCACCACCACGCCCGGCAGTCCTCCGCGGAGATCTCGGCGACAGCCGCATCCCTCACCTGCTCCAGGCCCGGGATGCAGGGGCGAACGTCGGCAAGCGGGGTGCAGAAGGTGACGTTCGAGGTGAGGAGGCCCTCGTGCGTATCGGCGCATGACAACGAGACGTACGCCCTCACCCGGGAGTCGCCGAACTCCTCCTGCGCCTCCCGGAGGCAGGCGCACACGTATGCCAGACACCGGCGGACGAGGAGCGGCGTGCGTTCGTGCGGCGCGGCGGGGAGGTCGTAGTCGGTCATGCCTCTCCCGTTGACCGTGGTCTCCTCCGCGAGCCGGTCGACGTAGCGGCCGGGTGTCTCCGGCCGGAGATCGGTCAGCACACGCCCACCGGAGGCGGTGACGGACCACCCGCGTTCCGCGACCTCGCGGAACAGGGGCGGGATGTCCTGATGGCTCAGACCGAAGACGCCCGTCGCCCGGAGCAGTTCCCGCATGCGAGCGTTGCTTCGCACTTACGTCGCCTTCTGCACGAAGGGTTCGGCCACTCCACCCCAGGAGAAGACGAACCCACCCCGTGAAGCGTCGTACGTGACGGCGGCACCCGAGCTCTCCAGGGAGAACCGCTCATGGAGCCATCCGTCCATGGCCAACGCCGCCGCCTCGGGCCGATAGTCGCTCAGCGGACAGTCGAGCGAGGCCGTGCGGATCAGGACACCGTCGGGAGCGAGCTCACTCAGGGCACGGGCGTTGAGGGACACCCCGAACGCCAGCCAGGCGGCGTCCTTCCAGTGCAGGCCGGCTGCCGGGAGACCGAGCCAGATCTTCCGGTGGATCTGCATGCTGTGCGGCGGGACCCCGCCTTCGAGCGAGGCGGCTTCGGCCCGCAGATTCACCGCGAGCCCGCCCGCCGGACCTCGAAAGCGGAACGCGAACGCGTGGATCACGTGTCCTTCAGCCGCCGGCCGTGTCCGTCTGCCCGGCGCCCTCCGCCCGGCCCGCCTTCTCCCGCATCTTGCGCACCAGCTCCGCCTTCTGCTCGGCCGCGTTCTTGCGGTCGAGGTTGCGGTGCGGCCCGTTGTTCTGCCGTTCGGCGCGGGACTGCCGCTTGCGCTGGCCTCCGCCCATGCCCACGGGATTATTGATGTTCTTGCTGTCGGTCATGTTTTCTCCCGGAATGAGGTGATCTGAACCGTCGGTCCGTCGACGCGGACCGCGCCCGCCGTGAAAACGGCCCAGAGCAGATCCTGGCATCCGAAGAAGGACTCCCCCCAACTGTCCACCCCGACATGGACGCGGGACGGTCCGGCCACGGTGGCGTCCCACCACTCCCAGCCCCGGGAGTCCTCGTCCGGGTCGAAGCGGTACAGCCAGTCCTGGAGATCCCACGGCCGGCCGCCCCCGGTGTGCCCCGCGTACGCCTCGCGGCCCGCCCGGGCAAAATGAGGCACCCGCTCCTCGCCCCGGGACCCGGCCCCGGAACCCACCGCGGCGAACCAGCCCGGGACCTCGTCGACCGGCAGGCTCTCCTGCTCGAAGTCCGCCGTGCAGCCCAGCCGTACGGCGGGCACGAGCACCGAGCGCAGACGTTCCACGTACGCCGCGGCGTCCCCGGAGACATCGATGACGAAGAGGGAGAGAGCAGGAGGCGCGGCATCCACATCCGGGCGCTCCCGGACAGGCCGGTGCTCCCTGACACGCTGGAGCTCCGCAGCCAGGCGGTCGCGGGTGTGCATCATCCGAGGTGGGTCACCCTTCCTGGACCAGGCGCCCCCGTGCCAGGGGCTATGGCATGCCTCCGGCCCCGGGCGATAACACGGGACCTCAGCCGTCATCGGAATCCCGTAGCCGCTGGATGCCTCCCCTCCATGGAAGTTCATCCTCGAAGTCACAGGCTGCGACGGCCTGCGCCCGGGCGCCCCACAGGGATTCGAGAATACGTGAAACGGTCTCCACCGCAGCCGTTTCGCCGTGTGGCGTCACGGTCTCCGTCGCGATCTGGACAGGCCACCGGACAGAGTCGTCGGCCTCGACTCCGCCGGATGAGGCGCCGGGATTTCGACGCACCTCGATCTCCATCCCGCCGACCGTAAGCGTATTCCGCTCGAAGGCCCCGTCGAAAAGGCTGCCGAGCAGACGCCGCGTTTCCTCGACGGTGATGTTCGTGACCAGGATCCTGCAGGAGGAGTATCGGCTCACGGGGATCACGGGACCCTGATGCAGGGAGATTGCCAAATGAGCCTCCCCTGCGAATGAATGGACAGATCGACCTGGCTGTGGCTCGTCCAACCAACCGGCCCTCCTGCCGGTCTTGGTGGAGGGCGACCTGATCACCTTCCGCTCCCCGGGGATGGTGTCGTGATCGACTTGGGTGCCCCGAGATCAAGGCGCATGACGGTGCGGAGTTCGGCCACGGCAGCATCAAGTTCTTCCTCCGCCTCCGCATCGGCCGCATCGTCGACCGAGGCACCTGCCACGAGCAGGTCTCGGGTATCCCTCAGGACCACGAATGCTGATCGTGCGGCTTCCACGACCTCCGGTGGTGCGACGATGGCCAACTGGTGGCGGATCTCGTACGCACCAGGCACCAGGAAGACCTCACGGATCCTCCGCGGTCGCTCGGAGGCCTGGATGTCCTCCTGCACGCACTCATGGAGCGCTGTGCGGATCCGGGAGAGCGCAGCGGTGTAGTCGGCATACATCTGCCGTCGCACGTCGAGGTCCTGGCCGGCGCGGTCCCGACGCCACCTGACCCGATCGGCGAGCAAGGTGGAACCGACCCCAATGATCGCGCCAAGTGCCGTACTGACCAGCGATATCCACTCCATGACAGGAGAGGCTAGAACTTGCGTCCGTCGGCCGCACGGCGGTTGCGACTGAGCCGGCCGCGCCTGTTGGCGGGTCCACACCGCGAAACCGCGCAGGCAGCGGGCCCGCTCCGAACTCCGGGCAGGAACGGAAAGCCCGTGGCGGTGTATCAGTGGGTCCGGCATCATCCGCATGTGATGGTGATGCACCCCGTTCTGGAGATTTTCGCTGCCGATGACTTCGCGCTCTGGCCGGTCGGCGAGCACGAGTCATTCGGCTACCTCGCGCTGAACGGGAAGCTGACTCCGGCGGAGGTCCGCACAGCCGTCATGCGGATCGCCGCCTGCAACGACTTCGAGCCGGAGGAGGAGCACGGCCCGTGCCCCACCGACCCACTCGGCATCTTCCTGCACGGGTTGCTCACCATGCCTGACCTGTTCGCCGCCGGTGGGTTCCGGGTGACCGACACCACCACCGGCACCGTCTTCGTCGAGCCGGGCTGTTGCAACGGCCTGGAGACCTGGCGGGACTGGCTGGACGTGCTCGGCGGCTCCGGCTGCGCCCACTTCGGCCACGATCCCTCCTCGACGGCCGAACGCGTCGGTGACACCGTCCGAGCCTCCCAGGGATTCTCACTCCGATCCACGGTCCATCCGGTGAGAACTGCCGCCGCCTGCCGCACGTCGGTCTCGGTGTAGTTGCCGACGCCGAGGACGAACAACTCCATCAGCTCCCGGGCGAGGTTCTCGTTGGGCGCCTTCGCCGTACTGCCACCGGCGTCGAGCCAGACCATCAGCGCGGGGTCCACGACCATGGCACGGGCCAGTCCCCGGAAGTCACCGCCCCCGAGACGCCGCAGTGTCTCGTTCTGCTGGAGCATCGCCGCGCCGGACTTCACCTTCTGGATCGAGGTGGCCCAGTGGTTGTGCCAGAGCAGGGTGCGCTTCTCCTCCCACGGATGCTCGACGGCCACCATCCGGTCCAGCCACCACACGGTCAGCTCCTCCCGCTGCTCGCGCAGAGCCTGGCGGTACGCCTTCCGTACGGGATCGGCCGCGCCTTCGGCCTCCCCGGCGGCGTCGGCCGTTCCACCGGCCCCTGGCACCGGCGGGGCGGGATCGGAAGCACGGCCGGCGGGCCGGTCCTCCCCGCGTCCCTTCTGCTTCTCCCGCGCCTCCGCGTTGCGAGGGGGCAGCGGCCCCAGCCGGGGGGCGGGTGTGGCGTCGACACCGCCGTCGACCGCCTCTCCCAGCACCCGGTCGAGGGTCGCGTCGAACCCGGCCCGCGCGGCGGCGTCCACCGCATCCGCACCGGCATCGAACCCCGCGCGCTGAAGCAGGCGCGTGACCCGCGCCCTGGTATCGAGTGTGCGTCCCATGCCGCTGAGCTTGCCGGGCCACTGTCCCGACCAGGTCAGGGGAGCGTGGGAAATCCGTGTGAACCCTCACGCTTCGACGAAGTGCCTCACCAGCGACCGGTGATGCCGACGGGCACGGGCCCGGGCCCGGGCACGGGCACGGGTACGGGTACGGCGAAGGCCCGGGTGCCGCAGCGGACGCTCAGAGGTGAGCGTCCAGGAACCGCCGCACCTCATCGCTGGTCATGGGCCCGGTGCCGTGCGCCACCGCCGCTCCCTCCTTCAACAGGAGGCAGGACGGGGCTCCGGTGATCCCGTATCGCTCGGTTGCCGCCGGGCAGCGCGTGATGTCGGTGCGGACGACCGTCAGGCGGCCCGTGTAGGCGGCGGCGATGTCGCCCACGACGACATCCATCACCCGGCAGGGCTCGATGGCCTTGGGCCATGCCCCGGCGA
Organism: Streptomyces globisporus C-1027; assembly: GCF_000261345.2. Lineage (NCBI taxonomy): Bacteria > Bacillati > Actinomycetota > Actinomycetes > Kitasatosporales > Streptomycetaceae > Streptomyces > Streptomyces globisporus. The sequence goes on from NZ_CP013738.1 coordinate 4,202,255, forward strand.
AGTAGGCGAGAACCGGAACCTGGCTTCTCCCGAGGATGAAATCGAACTCCGCGTCCTCACGAGGCCGGTGAACCAGTTTCGGCATGGGAACTCCTCCTGACCTCACGCTTCGTACTCCACCCCATCATTCCTCGCGCGGTGTGCCAGGTGGGCCCTGGCCGGTCGTCCGACCGGCTGCCGGGAGGGAGGTACGGGCCGCCGCAGGACGGCGGTGTCCCCCGGGGCGAGCGGCCCGGCCCCTCGCCACGACGGACGGGTGACGCGTCAGTCGGCCCGGAGGCCGACCGCCAGCGTCAGTTCGAGGACCTGGTGCGGTGATGCGAGATCGGGAAACAGCTCCCGGAGTTGCGACATCCGGTAGCGGACCGTCTGGGGATGGACGAACAACTCGGCCGCGACCTTGTCCCGTCTGCCCTGGTGCAGCAGCCACGCCCGCAAGGTCTCCTCCAGCCGTCGTGCGGTTGCGGCAGGCAGGGTCTGCAACGGTGCGAGGGCTCGGGCGCGCAGGTCTGCGAAGGCGTCCGCGTCGGCGCTGAGCACCAGGTCGGGCAGGTGGTCCTCGGTGTCGCGAATATCGGAGGAGAGGGCGCGTGCGCGTACGGCTCGTGCGTACGAGGCGGACGCTTGGGTCCACGGCCGGGGCGGGCCGACCACGGCGGCGCGGTCGGTCAGCTGCCGCAGGAGACGTGACCGGTCGGCATCGGGAACGAGGAGCACACCGGTGGCATCCGGCAGATCGTCGAGGACGAGGGTGCTCGGGTCGAGTGTCCGGTAGACAGGCCGGGCCTGGGCGGCGGGCAGCAGCACCGCGGTCAGCGAAACCGGAGGCTGCCACCCGGCCCGTTGGCCGGAGGCCAGCAGCACGTCCGGGCCGGCGCCGGCGAGGATCTCGCGGGCCAGGTGTTCCAGGTGGCGCTCGTGGGCCCTGCCCCGGGCGGCCAGTTCGTCGGCGTGGCCCGCGGCGCTCGCGGCGGAGAGCTCGTCGATGTAGGCGAAGGTCAGCTCGGCGAACTTGGCGACTTCGGCGGCGGGCAGCCCAGCGGGTACGGCACCCGCTGCCAGGCATCGCCAGGCCACGCGGGCGCCGACGCGGTAGGCGCTGAGCAGGGCGTCCATCGAACGCCCGTCGCGCACCTCGCCGCGGCCCAGCTCATAGGCTGCGTCATCGCCGTCGCCGCCCGTGGCGTTCCCGCTCGCAAGGTCCAGGTAGTGCCCCAGGGCGGTGCGGACGGCCCGGCGGATGGTGCCGCCCATGCGGCCCGAAAGGGCGTTGGCGTAGGACGGGACCTCGTCGATGATCGCCTGGACGACCTCGTCGGCGGTGGTCTTCAACGCGGCCCGCAACGCGGTGACCGTCGTCTCATCCAGAGCCAGCTCGCTGACCCTCCGGACTGCATGACTCACTTTTTGTTCCTTGCGAACAATTCCGCCGACCAGATTCACGTCTTACGGTCAGGACTTTACACCTGGCGGCACAGCAAGCTGGAGCCATGACGAGTACAGCCCTCCGCAGCAGGGCGTGGAAACTTCTGGAGATGGTCACGACGCCGCTGCTGCCGTCGGACTACCTCGACCTGGTCAGCCCGCTGCGTGCGGGTGCCGACCTGCGTGGGCGCATCGAGGCCGTACACCCCGAGACGGATGACGCCGCGACGGTCGTGATCAGGCCGGGGCGGGGCTGGCGCGGCCACAGAGCCGGCCAGTACGTGCGGATCGGGGTCGACGTCGACGGAGTGCGCCTGTGGCGTGCCTACTCCGTCACCTCGCCGACAAACCGCCGGGACGGCCGTGTCACGATCACCGTCAAGGCGATCCCGGACGGCAAGGTCAGCAACCACCTGGTCCGCAGGGCGAAACCGGGCACGCTGATCCAGCTCGACCAGCCGACCGGAGACTTCGTCCTGCCGCAGGCCAAGCCCGCCAAGGTGCTCTACCTGACGGCCGGCAGCGGCATCACGCCGGTGATGGGCATGCTGCGCGACACCGCGTTCGACGACGTCGTCATGGTCCACTGCGCGCCACAGCCGCAGGACGTGATCTTCCGCAACGAACTGCACGGCCTGGTCGCGGACAAGAAGCTGCGGCTCACCGAGGTGCACACCGACACGGACGGCATGCTCGACATCGCCCGTCTCGGCGAACTCGTTCCCGACTGGGCCGAGCGCGAGACCTGGGCGTGCGGGCCCGCGGGTCTGCTCGACGCCGCCGAAGAACACTGGACCGCGCACGGCGTCCAGGCACGCCTGCACACCGAACGCTTCCGCCCCGGCATCGTCGTCGCCGGCGAGGGCGGCGAGGTCACGTTCAGCACCACCGGCAAGACCGTCGACGCGGACGGCGCCACGCCGCTGCTGGACATCGGCGAGGAAGCCGGCGTGCTCATGCCCTCCGGGTGCCGCATGGGCATCTGCTTCGGCTGCGTCACACCGCTCAAGGCGGGCGCCGTCCGCGACCTGCGCACCGGCGAGATCACCGAGGCCGAGCCGGGCGTCCTCATCCAGACCTGTGTGTCCGCCGCGGCGGGCCCCTGCGACATCGAACGGTAGGAGCACCTTGACCGCCATCGACCCCACCGCCCACCTGTCCGCGGAGCAGATCGAGGAACTGGGCCGCGAGCTGGACGCGATCCGCGACGAGGTGATCGCCGACCGAGGCGAGAAGGACGCCGCCTACATCCGTAAGGTCATCTCGGCGCAGCGCAAGCTGGAGCTGGTCAGCAGGGGCGTACTGCTGTTCTCGATCTTCCCGCCCGCGTGGCTGATCGGCACCGCCGGGCTGTCCGTCGCGAAGATCATGGACAACATGGAGATCGGCCACAACATCCTGCACGGCCAGTGGGACTGGATGCGCGACCCGAAGATCCACTCCACCGCCTGGGAGTGGGACCACGTCTCGCCGGCCGACCAGTGGAAGCACTCGCACAACGAGCTGCACCACACGTACACCAACGTGATCGGCAAGGACAACGACCTCGGCTACGGCATCATGCGCGTCGACGAGGACCAGAGGTGGCACCCCTTCCACCTCGGCCAGCCGCTGTGGAACTTCCTCAACGCCTGCTTCTTCGAGTACGGCATCGCCGCGTACGACCTGGAGCTCGGCAAGAACCTCCACAAGCGCCGCCGCAGGAACCCGGAGTTCCGCGCACGGGCCAAGGCCGTGGGCCGCAAGATCCGCAAGCAGGTGCTCAAGGACTACGTGATCCACCCGCTGCTGTCGGGCCCCTCGTTCCTCACCACACTCGCCGCCACGTTCACCGCGAACCTGGTCCGCAACCTCTGGACCCACTCGGTGATCATGTGCGGGCACTTCCCCGAGGGCGTACAGGTCTTCGAACGCCGGTCGATCAAGGGCGAGACACGCGGCCAGTGGTACCTGCGCCAGATGATGGGCTCGGCGAACATCAGCGGCAGCAAGGCCATGCACTTCATGACCGGCAACCTGTCGCACCAGATCGAGCACCACCTGTTCCCGGACCTGCCGAGCAACCGGTACGCCGAGGTCGCGGTGAAGGTGCGCGCGCTGTTCGAGAAGTACGAGCTGGAGTACGTCACCGGCCCGCTGCCCAAGCAGGTGTTCTCCGCGTGGCACAAGGTCTTCCGGCTCTCACTGCCGAACAAGCGGCCCAAGACCGGAACGCCGGGCCGCGAGCAGAACCTCATCGCCGCCTGACGTCCCGCCGCACCTCAGCCCATGGCGACGTCACCGCTGCGACACGACGGCCTGGTCGGCCGGCGGAGGTCCCTGCTGCCCGGGTTCTACGGCACCGAGCTGGGGGGTCAGCGGTGCTTGGGCTGCCGGAGGAGGGCTGAACTGGGCTTTCCTGCGTGGAAGCTGGGGTCGCCATGGTCCCTGGAGGCTGTACCTGACCGCTGTTGTCCGCTCTGCTGGGGGCACTGACGGGGCACGAGGGTTGGCAGTGCAGCGGACCCTGCCAGGGAGTGCGTCCGGCGTGGACCCGCGGAGCGTCACCTGGTGACCGTGGTGCCGATGGCGCACGGGCACCCGTGCAGCCCGGCGCCTTAGAAAAGCTCAGCCGTCGCCTTCGCCTCCTGCTCGGTGACCGGTTCCCCCGTGACTCGGGAGAAAGCCCGGTTCGAGCGAGGCAGGTCGGTGAGGGAGTGGCTGAATTCCACGGAAACTCTGGCGAGCCCTCTTGAGAGGTCTCTTTTGGCCACATCTTGCCACCGAGAAGTGGCAAGTTCTACGGTTTGTGCGCGGGCTGTCTCGTGTTGTGCACGGGCTCGGCTCGTGGCTGTCGAAAAATTGGCTGGAATCATGCTTCTGGCATGCCTGGGTGGCATCCGGGCGTGCATGGCCTTCTCGCCGCATATCCATCTGAGCGGGATGTGGCCCAACGGGCCGGGTGCGATCAGGAACTGTCGGGAAGAACGGTTCCTGGTCTTTTGTCAACCCGTTGACAGAGGTCGCCGCCCCTTGCGATGTTTTGCCTGCCGCGCCGTTCGAACGAGCAGTCGGCATGGGGGACGGGGAGAGTAAGTGTGCGCAGTGGTGGCGGTGGAAACATCGCAGGGGGGCAGTCCGCGGGGTGTGGGCGATGTGCCGGTCCTCGTGATCGTCGGTGCCAATCCGACGGTGGCCCGGGAGGCGGCGACGCTGCCCGGTGAAGTGATTCACGTGCAGTTGCCCGGTGCGCCGGCCCTCGGCCCTGACGATCGGGTTCTCACCACCGACTACCGGGACCTGCCGGCCTTTCTCGACTTCACCGACGAGGTCCTGCGGCCGCTGGCGCCCACCGCCGTGGTCTCCCTGACCGAATTCGGCCTGGAGCCGGCCGCGCAGGCTGCTAGACGGCTCGGTGTTACCGGCGTCGCGCCTGCTGTGGTGCGGGCCACCCGCGACAAGCTGGAGATGCGGCGGATCCTTGAGCGCCGGGCCCCGCACCTGAATCCGGCCTTCGCGGCGGGGAACGACCCGGAAGGCGTGGCGCGCCTGCTTTCCGTGCACCGGCGGGGGGTGGTCAAACCGGTCGACGGGGTCGGCAGCACCTCCATCGCCCTGGTGGAGGGCGTCGATGGATTTCCCGCCGAGCGCCGTACGGCAGCCCACCTGCTCGAACAGTTCGTCGAAGGAGCCGAGTTCAGCATCGAGGCTCTCTCGGTGCGAGGCGACCACACGGTCGTCGGCATCGCGGAGAAGGGCACCACGGACGGGTTCGTCGAAGTCAGCCATATGATGCCGCCGCCCTCGCTGGACCCGCGCCGCCAAGAGCTGGTCGTCCGGGCGATCGGCGAACTGCTCGACGCCATCGGCCTGACCGACGGACCGAGCCACACCGAGGTGATGGTCGACGGTGACAAGGTCGTCGTGATCGAGACCCACACCCGGCTCGGCGGCGACGGCCTGGCGGACCTCGTCCGCCTCACCACCGGGGTCATTTGGCGTCGTGCTGCGCTCGGCTGGGCCATCGGCGCGGAGGCGCCCCGGGGGCCCGCATCGGCGTCCGCTGCTGCCACCGTCTTTCTCACCGCGTCGCCCGGACGTGTGGCGGCTGTCGCGCCGCCGCCCGACCTCACGTACGGACACGTCCACGTTTGGGATGTCTCCGTTCTCCCCGGGGACGAGGTCCGTCCGTTGCGCTCATCCTCGGACCGACTCGGCATGGCCGTCCTGACCGCGACCGACACCGACGCCTGCGCGGCGGCCGTGGCGGAGCTGATCTCCCATCGGGTGGTCACCACCATCCCCGGTCCTCCGGTCTGACCGGAACACGGGCCGTACTGCCTGGCCCGCGCGGTCTCATTCCTTCACTCACTGCTTCATCGGGCACACCAACACACGGGGGGACACATGTCTGTCAAGAATGACCCTATTTCCTATGACTTCCACGGGGACGCTCCGTTCTCGATGCCTTTCAAGGACATCAAGCCCCAGGACATCCACATCTACCTCGACCTCGATACGAAGATCGGGAAGAACACCTGCGGTCAGAAGTGCAGCCACTGTTGGTTCGTCAACTACGAGAAGGTCTACGACAAGTCCTTCGCGCTGGAGGAAGGACCCCTCATTCTTCAGGGTCTCCAGTCGCACGGCTACCACGTCTACCCGCGTTACGTGGACAGCTTCGCCTACGACGGTGCCTTCATGCGGATCTACGGGCCGGCGAACAACCGCGAGTTCCGGCAGGAATCCGACCACAAGCCCACCGAGACCATGGAGAAGGGAGACGCCTGGACCAGCGGCCGCCCCCTGCTCGCCGACAACTGGACCGAGCTCCTCGACCTGGCCGTGGAGAACGGCTACGGCACCATCTCCATCACCTATCACGGCGTGATCGACGAGAATCTCGAGATCGTCGACCACAAGACGTATCCCATCAAGGGCGTCTTCTCCGGCGCGGACACCGAGGAGGTGCTGCGCCGCATCGCCGAGTACAACAAGGGCATCGACCCCGAGGACGCCTTCCGCGTCAACATCGGCGTCACCGTCGGCCGCCACAACCACGGCCGCACCTCCCTGGAGCGCTACGCCCGCTACTTCAACAGGCTGGGTGTCGCCACCGTCCGGTTCAACAACTTCACCGACCACGGCGGCCGGCACCCCGAACTCCGTCTCTCCCGTGAGGAGACGGAACAGGCGTACCGGGATTTCAAGTGGATTCACGAGACTGTTCCGCTCGGCTTCCAACTCGGCGTCAGCGAGGATTTCGGCACTTTCGGCATCAAGGTCATGGGCTTCCCCGGTCACGTCGGCTGGTGCCGGGCAGGCCGCCAGCTGTTCGCCGCCATCCCCGCGCAGGAGGAGACGCTCTCGGACGGGCCCGAGGGCCGTCGCGAGAAGATCGGCGACATCGTCGGCTGCGTCAACACCTTCGAGCCGCACCTGGGGCACCTGGTCCGCACGGTCACCCAGGGTGATGCGGGTGAGGAGACCACGTACGACGTGGAGTTCGATCACGAGGAGATCGAGACGTTCACCGCCAAGCGGCTCTCCGGCACGTACAAGGACGGCTGTTTCGCCACCGAACTGTCCGAGGAGCTCGGCCTGATCTCCCGGGTCCCGGCGCGGCGCCGACTGCCGCTCCTCACCGATTCCCGGCCCTGACCCGAGAGGTTCCCAGCACGATGCCCCACATCCTCGTCTTCGCCAAGACGCCCTACGCCAGGACCCCGTACGACCAGTGGCTGACGGGTTCGGGAATCGTCCCCGTCATCGTGACCGCTTCCGAGTACGCCGCGGGCTACTCCCACCTCCCGCACGTCCATGCCTTCGACGCGTACGACACCAACCAGCTGGTCGAGAAGACCGCGCTGCACCTGGCCCGCGAGTTCGCGGTCGAGGCGGTCTTCGCCCGCGCCGAGGCCGACATCGTGCGGGCCGCCCACCTGCGGGAGCTGCTCGGGCTGCCGGGTCAGGACGTATCCAGCGCGCTCGCCTTCCGCGACAAGGTGGTCATGAAGGACCACCTCGCGGGCGGTCCCGTCGACGTGCCCGCCTACCGACGGCTCGACTCGGCTTACACAGCCCTCGAATTCGTCGCCGAGTACGGATACCCCGTCGTGATCAAGCCCGTGTCCGAATCGGGCTCGCTGGGAGCGGTGATCGTACGCGAGGAGGCGGAGCTGGACGCGTACCTCGCCGACCCGTGGCGGGGAGAGAGCGAGATCGAGGAGTTCGTACCGGGGCAGATGTACCACGTGGACGGGCTGGTCGCCGGGGGAGAAGTGGTTTTCGTGCATCCCTTCCGGTACCTCAACGACTGCCTGTCCTTCCGGGACGACGACTGGGTGGCCAACCTTCCGCTCACCCGGCAGGACCCGTCGTACGACCGGCTGGTCAAGGCGGCACGGGCGGTCCTCGCCGAGTTGCCGACCCCCTCGCAGACAGCCTTCCACGCCGAGTTCTGGATCACGCCCGATGACCGACTGGTCTTCTGCGAGATCGCCAGCCGCACCGGTGGCGGCATGATCAGCGGGATGGTCCGACACGCGTTCGGGATCGACCTGGACAAGGAGTGGCTGTACGCGGAGTGCGGCCTGCCCCCGACGCCGGGCGCCCTTACCTACCGGCCTGCCGGAGCGCTGTGCATCCCGCCCCGGAAGGGAGTACTCGAATACCTGCCGGCGACCGGCCCCGGGGCCGGCCCGCCCGAGTGCGTCCGCGAAACGACCCTCACCGGGGCGGCCGGCCAGCAGTTCAACGGCGGAGTCAAGTCCGGTCTGTTCCTGGCCGGTTACGTGGTCGACGGGACCACGGAGGAGGATGTGGCAGCCAATCTCGAACATGTGGCGGGCTGGTTCTCCGACAACACCCGGTGGCGGCCCGCCGATTCCCTCGGAGGTACCGCATGAGTGCGATGACACGCCCCGGCAGCCCTGCCACCGACCTCCCCGGCCCGCTCGTCGGGGCCGACCGGCTGGCTGCCCTGCGCGAGGAGGGCGTGATCCTCTTCGACGCCTCGGTCGGCGCCCACCGGGGCGCGGCTGTGCGCATCCCCGGGGCCCGCCCCTTCGACCTCGACGGGGACCTGTCCGATCACACCTCCACCGTGCCGCACACCATGCCCGGTGCCCGGCAGTTCACCGAAGCCCTGCGCGCGCTCGGCGTGCACGACTCCGACATGGTGGTCGTCTACGACGCCCAAGGCATCTACTCCAGCGCCCGCGCCTGGTGGATGCTGCGTGCCATGGGTGCTGACAGGGTCGTTGTCCTCGACGGCGGACTGCCCGCCTGGGTCGCGGCCGGCCATCCGGTAGAGCAGTCGCCCGCCGCCTACGACGGCCCGCGCGGCACCTTCACCGCCCGGCCCCGGCCGGGGTTGATCGTGGACGCCGATGCCGTCGCCTCGGCCCTCGCCGACCCGGCAGCCGTCGTGCTCGACGCACGCACCGCGAAACGCTACGCCGGTACCGCGCCGGAGCCGCGCCCGGGCCTGCGCGGGGGCCACATGCCGGGTGCCGTCAGCCTCCCCTTCGGGGAGATCCAACGGGACGGCGGCGTGATGCGTCCGACGCACGAGCTGCGCACGGTGTTCGAGAGGGCGGCCGGGGGGCGTGAGCAGCTGTACTTCAGCTGCGGCTCCGGGGTCACCGCCTGCGTCCTCGCCCTGGGGGCCACCTTGGCCGGCTACGACGACCTCGCCGTGTACGACGGTTCATGGAGCGAGTGGGGCCTGCCCTCCGACCGGCCGGTGGTGACGGGCGACGGCCTCGACGGGAGCAGCCCGCGGTGACCGAAGGAACTCGCGGTGGCCGGCTCACCGGGAAATGGCGGACCTTCACCAGCCTGCCGGCCGGTCTCAAGGCCCTGATCGGTCTGTCCTTCGTCGTCGCTCTCGGCAGCTACATGGTCACGCCGTTCATCGGGGTGCTCATGGTCAAGGCGATCGGCCTGGACATCCGGGTGGCCGGAACCCTGGTGGCCGTGGCCACCTTCATCCAGTTCGGCGGCAGCATCCTCGGGGGTGCGGTCGTGGACCGGATCGGTCTCAAGCGGACCATGGTGCTCGCGCTCACCGTGCGCACGGCCGGCCTGGCTCTGCTCGGAGTGGCCGTCACGGTGCCCTGGGTCGCCTACCCGGCCGTCGTCCTCGTGGCAGCCGGTCCGGCGTTGTACCTGCCGGCGAACAAGGCGTACATCGTCACCAGCGTCTCCGACGAACTGCGTCCGCTCTTCCTCGGAGTGAGCAGTGCCGCACTCAACGCGGGCATGGGGATCGGGCCGCTGCTCGCCGCGCTGCTGATCGACGCCGATCCGCTGCTGCTGCTCGTCGGTCTCGCCGGGCTCTTCGCGCTGATCACCGCGGCCCACCAAACTGCCCTGAAACCGGTCGAGCGTCGGCCGGACGCGCCTCCGGCGACGCGCGGGAGCGAGAAGGTCCGTGGGAAGCGGGCGGCGCTGCGCGGCGCACTGCGCCCGGTCCTCTTCACCGCGCTCGCCTTCTACCTCTACTTCTTCTTCCAGAGCTTCATCGGCCTGTATGCGGCCGGAGTGTCCGACATCCAGCTTCTCGGATGGGTGATGCTACTCAACTGCGCCATGGTGGTGTTGCTCCAGCCTCCGCTTGCCGACCGCATCGCCTCCGCCGACTACCGCCTGCTGATGGCCGGTTCGTTCGGCCTGATGGCACTCGGCATGGCGAGCATGGCGCTCGGCGGCCTTCCTGCCCTGTTGGCCGGCACCGCATTCTTCACCCTCGGCGAGATCTTCCTCTTCCTCCGCTGCGATCTGGAACTCGTCGACCGTGTGCCCGGCAACCCTGCGTTCGCCTTCGGTGTCCAGCGGCTGGCCGCCGGAATCGGCGGTCTCCTCGCCGGTGTCGTCGGCGGGTTCGTCTTCGCCCACTTCGAGGCCGCCGGGCACCTGGGTACGTTCTGGCTGGTGGTGGCGGCCCAGTGCGCGGGCGCGGCTCTGCTCGCCCTGCTGCTGGGTGGTCGCACACGCCCGGCCGTTCCCGAAACGATCGCGGTCGAAACGGGGGTGGCCCGGTGAACGAGTCAGCCTTCTCGCAGGAGACGCGTTTCGTGCACGCGGGCTCCGGCCACCGGCAGCAGGGCGGCTACGTCAATCCGCCCGTACACCGCGCCTCCACCGTCCTTTACCGGGACATGGCCGAGATGGACGTCTCGCAGGCGGATCCGCTCAAACGCGAAGGCCCGGTCTACGGGCGTTTCGGTACCCCCACCAGCCGCGCTTTCGAGGAGGCGCTGACCGAACTGGAGGGCGGGCACGCGGCGGTGGCGACCTGCTCCGGTCTCTCGGCGATCACCACGGCGATCCTCGCGTACGTCCGGGCCGGCGACCACCTCCTCGTCAGCGACTCCGTCTATCTGCCGACCCGGAGGTTCTGCGACTCGCTCGCGGCCCTGGGAGTGGAGACCGAGTACTACGCTCCGCTCTCGGACGGCGCCGCGATCGAGGAACTGATGCGCCCCCGGACGCGGTTGGTCTACCTGGAGTCCCCGGGCTCCACCACCTTCGACGTGCAGGACATCCCGGCGATCACCGCCGTCTGCCGGGCCCGGGGCGTAGCCACTATCGCGGACAACACCTGGGCCACGCCTGCCTTCTGCCGACCGCTGACGCTGGGCGTGGACGCGGTGGTCCACTCCGCAACCAAATACCTGACAGGACACGCGGACAGCATCCTCGGAACGGTCGTCTGCACGCAGGAGAGCTACCCGGTGATCCGCGGCGCGGCCATCCGGCTCGGCCAGTGCGCCGGCGCTGACGACGCCTACCTGGGGTTGCGCGGGCTGCGTACCTTGAGCGTACGGATGAGCCGGCATCAGCAGCAGGGGCTGGAGCTGGCACGCTGGACCGCCGGTCAGCAAGGCGTGGCGGCCGTCCTGCACCCAGGGCTCCCCGAGGATCCCGGCCACCAGCTGTGGCGCCGCGACTTCACCGGAGCGGCGGGGCTGTTCGGTGTCGAACTGGAGCCGGGTTTCGGCAAGCCGGCCATCGACGCGATGCTGAACCGGCTTCGGATCTTCGGCATCGGTCACAGCTACGGCGGCTACGAGAGCCTGATCGTGCCGACCGACCCCGAGACCCACCGCTTGCCCGGGACCTGGGCCGGACGCGGGCCGCTGGTCCGGGTACACGTCGGCTTCGAGAGCCTGGACGACCTGAAGGGTGACCTGAGGGCAGGTTTCGGCGCCCTGGCGAACAGGGGATAGCCCCACCGCTGAGGCGACACCGCGGGCCCGGGAGCGGTGGCGCGACCGTTTGCCTTCTGGTGCCGCGCCCGCCCGGGCCATCAGCCTTACGGGCCGCACGGTCATCGGTCAGGCGCCGACGGGATCGGTGAGGATCAGGCGTGCGGAGAGCGGGTCCGTTTCCAGAGCGCTGACCTGCCACCCGTGCTGTTCCAGGCCGGCGCGCACGGCAGCAGCAATGTCCTCCATGCGATCGGGGTTCTCGGTCGCTACGTCGAGGTCCTGGCTGAGCCGGTCGACCAGGCCGTGTGCCTGAACTGCGTACCCGCCGGCCAGCGCCAGAGGGTAGGCACCGCCCACGGCGAGCACATCAGCCAGCAGGCGACGGTGCAGGTCGGTGAGGTTCACGCAGCAGCCTGGGCGCTGTGAGCGAGCTCGTCGAAGGAGTGTTCCCAGACTTCACGGACATCACGGCTGATCAGTGTGCGCAGCGTGGGCCACAAGCTGATGAGGAGGTCGCGGTCGAGGTACCGGACCAGGTCGTCGTGCTGGCCCTCGGCCAGCACGATGCGGTAATAGCTCATCCGCAGCCGGGGCTGATCGAGGTCGAACGTGGTCAGCCCCGACCATGCCAGGTGGAGCGGCAGACGCACTGTGCCGTGCTCGGGGCCGACAAGTTCGGAGAGTGCTGCAGGCGTTCGCCGAGCGAACTTGGCACGGCGGAGATCAGAATGACTGCGCTGTGTTGCCATACGTCGATTATCCAGGGAGAGGCCACCGAAGCTGACCGGACGCATCCAAGGTGACCCAAACGAAGAAGCCCCGGGCCGTTGGCTTGGGGCTTTACATGGAGCGGGCGACGAGAATCGAACTCGCGCTCTGAGCTTGGGAATCAGCGGTGCTTGGGTCGTATGGAAGGCTCTGAACTGCGCTTTCCTGCGAGGAAGCCGGGGTCGCCATGGTCTCTGGAGGCTGTTCCTGACCGTTGTTGTCCGCTCGGCTGGGTACGGATGGGGCACGAGGGCGGGCGGCGCGACGATCCAGGCCGAGAGCCCTTCCGAGTCCAGGCCGACGGTTTCGACGCGACTCGCTCACGCGGCGTCCGCGCCGGTGGAGCCGAAGATCTTCGCGCGCGCCTCGGCGATCTCCTCGCCGCTGAGGAAGCCGTGCTCTTCCTCATGCCGACGGAGGTCGTCCCCCAGGAGCTGGTGCCGGATCTGGCGGGCTACGGCTTCTGCCACGTAGCCGGAGACGTTGTCCGTGAGCTTGCGGAGCTCCGCCACCTGATCGCTGGGGAGGGTGACGGTGATACGAGTCGTGGAGGACATGAGTCCAGCATGCTGGAGCATGCGCGGGGTGGCTGACTTGCCCCCGAGGGAGCTCAACCCTCCACTGTGTGAGCTAGGTCACGCACTGGAGGGCGATCATCTTGCCGCTCGTCGTCGGTCATACGGGTGACACCGTCGCAACGAGGAAGGCACGCCATGACCGGCACGTTCACCACACCTGGCCCCATCCACTCGGTAACCACCAGTCGGCGATCCACGGCGCGAAGGCTCACGGTCGGTGGTGTGCTGGCAGGTCCACTGTTCCTGGCGGCCGGACTCGCCCAGGGCCTCACGCGCGACGGCTTCGACTTCACTCGAAACGCGATCAGCCAACTCGCTCTGGGTGGGGCCGGCTGGGTTCAGACGCTGAGTTTCGTGTTCACCGGAGCGCTGCTGGTCGCCGGCGCGGCCGGGCTGCGGCGGACTCTGCACAGAGACCGCGCCGAGAGATGGGCACCGGCCTTGGTCGGCGTGTTCGGTCTCTCCTTCTGGGCAGCAGCCGCCTTTCCGGCCGACGCCGGTGCGGGCTTCCCCGCAGGCTCCCCGGACGCGACGGTGATGAGCGGGCACGGTGCGGTCCACATGGCTGCCGGAATGATCGGCTACCTCGCTCTGTGTGCGGCACTCGTCCTTCTGGCCCGCCCGCTTGCCGCCCGGGGTCTTCGCGGCTGGGCCGTGGCGTCGCGGGTCGTACCCGCGGCTGTCCTCGCCGGGTTCATGGGTTCTGCCGCGTCGGTTCTTGCGTTCACCGCCGGTGCCGGCCTCGGGCTGTTGTGGCTGAGCGCGGTGATGGCACGGCTGGCCGACGCTCCGGGCGACCACTAGCCAAACGCCGTTCTCACCGATTCCACCAAGACGATCACGATCCGAAACGGAGCATCCATGACCGACAACGCCGTGAAGGGCCCTGCCAGCTACTTCCCGTCCATCGAGAAGAAGTACGGCCGCCCGATCGCCGAGTGGAAGGGGCTCGTTCGTTCCTCGCCGCTCACCAAGCACATGGAACTGGTCGGCTGGCTCAAGTCCGAGCACGGACTCGGCCACGGCCATGCGAATGCCCTCGTCGCCCACACACTCGCCGAGGACAGCGCCAAGTGATCAGGCCGGGACGCCGGGACATGCTTCACCGCTCAGGTGTCCCGGCAGGCCGAACAGAGGGAAGAGGAGCGCGGTGTCACGGAATGCCGTGATGCTCGCGATGCGGTCGCCGGAGAACTCGAGGACTTGGAGCGCCCAGGGCTCGTATCCGGTCCCGTCCGTACGGGGCCGGTACTGGCCGAATGCAGGGGAGCCGTTCGCCACGGTCGGGACGAGCCGTGAACCGCGGCAGCCGACGGCCGGCCCGGTCAGCCACGACGTGATATCGGCCATCCCACGCATCCACTTCGCGTACGGCGGCAGGGACAGAGTGGCATCGACGTGGAGCAGCAATCCCAGCTCCTCCATGTCGTACCGGGAGAACGCCGTCGCGTACCGCTCGGCCAGAACCTGCTGGGTGCCACCGGGCGCCGGGAGACCGAGCTCGCCGGTCCTGTCCCGGCGATCGGCCAGAGTGGCACGGGCCCGCTGCAAAGCGCTGTTGGCGGAGGCGAGGGTGCAGCCGTGCAGGTCGGCGACCTCGCGGGCCGAGAAGCCGAGGACATCCCGCAGGAGCAGTGTGGCTCGCTGCTTGGGCGGCAGGTGCTGGAGCGCGGCGACGAAAGCCAACCGCACCGACTCGCCGGTCACCGCGGAAGCCGCCGGATCGCCACCGGGCAGAGGGTCGATCCACAGCGCGCTGTCCGCCGGCGCGCCTGGAGGCGCGGCGCCGTCCGACGGCCCGGACAGGTCCATCGGCAGCGCCCGCCGCCTCCCGGCAGCCAGGGCGTCTAGGCACACGTTGGTGGCGATGCGGTACACCCATGAGCGCAGGGACGACCTGCCCTCGAACTGCCCGGCGTTCTGCCAAGCTCGGACGAGGGTCTGCTGAGCGGCGTCCTCGGCTTCTGCGTACGACCCCAGCATGCGATAGCAGTGGCGAACCAACTCGCGCCGGTACAGCTCAAGTTCCAGCACCATCGCCTTTGCCTTGTCATCCATGTCGTTCCCTCCGTTCCCGATGACGTGCCCCCTCGCCATGTGGCCAGGCGCTCCCATCCGACGCGCATGACGATAGAGCTGCGGGCATGTGCGGCGATCGCGCGGACGGACAAAGAGCGACCGCGAGTGCCGCGAAAAGGGATCAGGTGGTGCGGAGGTGGTGCAAGGCGCTTAGGAAGGTTTAGACAACGACGAACCCCCAGGCCGTTGACCTGGGGGTTCGTGGAAGAGCGGGTGACGAGAATCGAACTCGCGCTCTGAGCTTGGGAAGCTCATGTTCTACCATTAAACTACACCCGCGAAGCATGCCGATCACCGGCTCTGCATCGTTCCATACTGTACCCCATGCCAGGCCCCCGGCGGATGCGCCGCGGGGCCTTCGTGTCGTGCGCCGGGGGCGGGAGGAAAGGTGGACGGGGGTGTGATGGGCGGGAGTTGGGGGCGTAGCGTGGGTGGTCGGAGTGCCGCGTGGAGTGGCGTCCTGTTCATCCCCTAATGTGGCGTTCTCGTCCAGATGCGGTTGGGGAAGGGACTTGATGGAGTCGATGGAGCGCACCGTCGTCCGCTGTGCCGAAGGGCACGTTTTCACTACCTCGTCGTTCCCGATGCAGCAGCTCGGGGCCGACAGGATCGGGCCGGGGCGGTTGATCCGGTGTCCCCGGTGCGCCCGGTTGCGGCAGGCCGTTCCCGTGGCGTTCGAGAAGCGGTAGCGGGAGCGGTAACGGCAGCGGCCGTCGTGGTTGAGCGGTGGCCGGCGGTAGCGGAGTGGTAGCGAAGCAGTAGTCGCGGATACGTGGAGCAGGGGCGCGCGGGTGGTCCGGTTGGGGCGGGCTCGCGCGTTCTGCGTATCCTCGGGGCGTGCTTCTCTCAGACAAGGACATCCGGGCCGAGATCGACGCCGGGCGAGTCCGTATCGATCCGTACGACCCTTCGATGGTGCAGCCGTCGAGCATCGACGTGCGGCTGGACCGCTTCTTCCGGGTGTTCGAGAACCACCGGTACCCGCACATCGATCCGGCGGTGGAACAGCCCGATCTGACGCGGACCGTCGAGCCCGAGGGGGATGAGGCGTTCATCCTCCACCCCGGCGAGTTCGTGCTGGCCTCCACGTACGAGGTGATCTCGCTCCCCGACGATCTGGCCTCGCGGCTGGAGGGAAAGAGCTCGCTCGGGCGGCTCGGTCTGGTGACGCACTCGACGGCCGGGTTCATCGACCCCGGGTTCTCCGGGCACGTGACCCTGGAGCTGTCGAACCTCGCCACGCTGCCGATAAAGCTGTGGCCGGGGATGAAGATCGGGCAGCTGTGTCTGTTCCGGTTGACCTCGTCCGCCGAGTTTCCTTACGGGTCCGAGCGGTACGGGTCGCGGTACCAGGGGCAGCGCGGGCCTACGGCCTCGCGGTCCTTCCAGAACTTCCATCGGACCCAGGTGTGATCGACCATGACCAGTGACGTGCGGGAAAACCTCACCTACGAAGGTTTCGGGCGCGCCGTGCGCGAGCTCGCGCAGGCCGTTGCCGATGACGGCTATGAGCCGGATGTGGTGCTGAGCATCGCTCGCGGGGGCGTGTTCGTCGCCGGCGGGCTCGCCTACGCCCTCGACTGCAAGAACATCCACCTCGTCAACGTGGAGTTCTACACCGGGGTCGGGACCACCCTGGAAATGCCCGTCATGCTGGCGCCCGTCCCCAACGCGATCGACTTCTCCGACAAGAAGGTCCTGATCGCCGACGACGTCGCCGATACCGGTAAGACCCTCAAGCTCGTCCACGACTTCTGCGTCGACCACGTCGCCGAAGTGCGCAGCGCCGTCATCTACGAGAAGTCCCACTCCCTCGTGAAGTGCGAGTACGTGTGGAAGAAGACCGACCAGTGGATCAACTTCCCCTGGTCGGTCGAGAAGCCCGTCGTTCGGCGGGACGGGCAGGTTCTCGACGCGTAGGGATGACGAAGACCTATGCGGAAGGCCCCGGGACGCGCACGCGTTCCGGGGCCTTCCGCGTCACTCGCTCAGATCGTGCCCAGCTTGATGATCGACAGCAGCGCGATCAGCTGGATCGCCGACGCTCCCAGCGCCTTCGGCCACGGCAGGTCGTGCGACTTGCTCACCATCGACGTGAACAGCGCGCCCGCCGCCAGCCAGGTCAGCCAGCCCACGATCTGGACCAGGGAGTTCTCGCCGCCCAGGAAGAGGGCGAAGAGCAGGCGCGGGGCGTCCGTCATCGACATGATCAGCATCGACAGGCCCACCGTCGGCTGCCACGAGCCCGTGCCGCCGAGCTGGCGGGCCAGGGTGTGGGTCACCGCGCCGAGGACCAGGCCGCCGATGACGAAGCCGACGCCGGTGAACAGGACGTACGGGATGGCCGTCGAGATCGTCGCGTTGATCGCTTCTTCGCGCGCCTGGTCGAAGCCGAAGAGCGCGAGCAGGCCGTAGAGGAACGTGACGACCAGCGCCGGGCCCCAGACCGGGTAGTCCCGCATCTGCCAGAACGTCGGGCCGGGGCGCATCACGATGCCGCTCAGCAGCTCCTTCCAGCGCAGCCGCGGGCCCGCCGGCTGGGCGGGGGCGGAACCGGCGCGGTAGGTGTTGCCGTCGCCGTACGGGTCCTCGTCGACGCGGAACGCCTGCGTGTGGCCCGGATTGTTGGCGTACGGGTCGTGGGGTGCGGGGTCCGTGTACGGGTCGCCGAAGTACTCCGGTTCGCCGTGGCCCCCGTGGCCGCCGCCGTGGCCGTGGTGGCCTTGATGGCCGCCTTGCCCGTGGCCGCCGTGTCCGCCCTGTTGTCCCTGGCCTTGGTAGCCGCCCGCGCCGTACTGGGCTCCGTACGGCGGTGGCGCCGCGCCGTTGCCCGGGCCTCCTGCCGTCGGCCACGGCTGAGCTCCGTACGGCGGCTGTGGTGCCTGCCCTCCGTACGGCTGCTGCCGCTGCTGCTGCGGTTGTTGCGGGGTGCGGTTGTCCCGGCCGCGTCCGATCCTGAATCCAGCCACCCGTCGAACGTACCTGGTCCCCGGGGGCGGGGAGCGGGGGCCGGGGGAACCGGGGCGCCATTGCTGCCGAGCTGTGACATCCCCTAGGGGCCGCACCCCGGGGCCCCGGAAGGGGAGTTCAGGGGAGGAACAGCGCGGTGGAGAAGGTGACGAGGGGCTCGTCCGTGCTGCCCGCCGGGTAGAGCGCGATCAGGTCCTGCCGCTCGCCCCGGTACGTCCGCACCACCGTGTCCGGCTTCTTGTCGCCGTCGTAGTCGCCGTGGTTCAGGAGAGTGGTGCGGGTGGTGCCCGTCGCCTTCAGCGGTGCGGTGGGGACGTCCTCCGCGGCGAACGCGTACGCGCTGCCGGGACCCGCCGGGCCCTTCGCCGAGCCGAGGAGCAGGGTGCCCTTGCCCGCCTGGCCGGGGGCGTGCGGGCGGGCGGCGGCGACGAGGTCGTCGTAACCGTCGCCGTCGGTGTCGGTCCGGGGCTCGGGGGCGTAGAGGTACGGGCCGCCGTCGGGGAGCAGTTCCGCGCTGCGCGGGGCCCCGGTGCGGGTGAAGGGGCCGTGCAGGAAGGTGACCTGGCCGGCGCTGGCGGTGACCGCGAGGTCGGCCTTCCCGTCGCCGTCGAAGTCGCCGCAGACCGGCTGCTCGGGCCACTCGTTGCCGAACCGGGCCTGCTGCGGGATGCGTACGGTGACGGCCTTGCCCGTCAGGCCCTGCGGGGAGCCGAAGAGGATCTGGAGCGGTACGGGCGGGGCGCCGATGCCGTTGTACGGGGGGTCGGTGGAGACGATCAGGTCGGTGAAGCCGTCCCGGTCCAGGTCGCAGGCCGACTCGGCGTCGAACGCGGCGGGCAGGGTGTCGCCGGACTTCGCCGCGTTCGCGCGGGCGCTCAGCAGCTGCCGGGTGGCCGGGTCCAGGGGGCGGTCGCGGTCCTCGGTGCCGTACACGATGCCGATGCCCGCGTCGTCGCCGTGGCTGTCCTCGGGGGCCTTCACCAGGTCGTTGACGACCAGGTCACGGTGGCCGTCGCCGTTGAAGTCGTACGGGACGCGGCTGCCGGTGCCGCGGGGGACGGGGGCGCTCGCGGTCTCCGCCTGCGTCCGTGCCTGCGCCGGGGGCGGGGTGTCGCCGTTCTTGCCGTCGGACGCGGAGGACGGGCCCGTACAGGCCGTGAGCGCCAGCAGGAGGGCCGTACAGCCCACGGCGAGGGAGGCCGTCACCCTGCTGGTGACCGCCGCCTGCGGGTGCTCGGTGCGGGTGCTGGTGCGTGGACGCACGGGTGCCTCGTTGTTTGTCGTTCGTGATCCGGTGGTCCCGTCGGCCGCCGGGGCCCGGGATGTGTTCCGGGAGCCTTGGTGGGCTTCTCCGGGGCACATGATGCTCCAGTTACGTCGTCGCGTACATGTCCGAGTTCACAGTTCCTCTGCGGCGGTCGTCACGTTGCCCCCAGTCACTGAGGCCCCGGACGCGAAGAAGCGGCCGGTCCTGCCCCCGAGGCAGGTCCGGCCGCTTCTTCGCGCTGATGCGTTACGTCACTTTGCCGGTTCCGGCTCCGGTGCGTCCACCTGCTCCGGCTCGCCGGTCGGGTCGGCGGGCGTCTTCACGGACTCCAGGAGGAGCTGCGAGACGTCCACGACCTGGATCGACTCCTTGGCCTGGCCGTCGTTCTTCTTGCCGTTGACCGAGTCGGTCAGCATGACGAGGCAGAACGGGCAGGCGGTGGAGACGATGTCCGGGTTGAGGGCGAGGGCCTCGTCGACGCGCTCGGTGTTGATGCGCTTGCCGATCCGCTCCTCCATCCACATCCGGGCGCCGCCGGCGCCGCAGCAGAAGCCGCGCTCCTTGTGGCGGTGCATCTCCTCGTTCCGCAGGCCCGGGACCTTCGCGATGATCTCGCGGGGCGGGGTGTAGATCTTGTTGTGCCGGCCCAGGTAGCACGGGTCGTGGTAGGTGATCAGGCCCTCGACCGGGGTCACCGGGATCAGCTTGCCCTCGTCGATGAGGTGCTGGAGCAGCTGGGTGTGGTGGATGACCTCGTACTCGCCGCCGAGCTGCGGGTACTCGTTCGCGATGGTGTTGAAGCAGTGCGGGCAGGTCGCGACGATCTTCTTCGACGACTTGGGCTTCTTCGTCGTCTCGTCTTCGTCGTCCTCGCCGTACGCCATGTTCAGCATGGCCACGTTTTCCTGGCCGAGCTGCTGGAACAGCGGCTCGTTGCCCAGGCGGCGGGCGGAGTCACCGGTGCACTTCTCGTCGCCGCCCATGATCGCGAACTTGACGCCCGCCATGTGCAGCAGTTCGGCGAAGGCCTTGGTGGTCTTCTTGGCCCGGTCCTCCAGGGCGCCGGCGCAGCCGACCCAGTAGAGGTAGTCGACCTCGGTGAGGTCCTCGACGTCCTTGCCGACGATCGGGACCTCGAAGTCGACCTCCTTGGTCCACTCCACACGGGCCTTCTTGGCGAGGCCCCAGGGGTTGCCCTTCTTCTCCAGGTTCTTGAGCATCGTGCCCGCCTCGGACGGGAACGCGGACTCGATCATGACCTGGTAGCGGCGCATGTCGACGATGTGGTCGATGTGCTCGATGTCGACCGGGCACTGCTCGACGCAGGCGCCGCAGGTGGTGCAGGACCACAGGACGTCGGGGTCGATGACGCCGTTCTCCTCGGCGGTGCCGATCAGCGGGCGCTCGGCCTCGGCGAGGGCGGCGGCGGGGACGTCCTTGAGCTGCTCCTCGGTGGCCTTCTCCTCGCCCTCCATGGTCTTGCCGCCGCCGGCCAGGAGGTAGGGGGCCTTGGCGTGCGCGTGGTCGCGCAGCGACATGATCAGGAGCTTCGGGGAGAGGGGCTTGCCGGTGTTCCAGGCGGGGCACTGCGACTGGCAGCGGCCGCACTCGGTGCAGGTGGAGAAGTCGAGGATGCCCTTCCAGGAGAACTGCTCGACCTGGGAGACACCGAAGACCGCGTCCTCGGCCGGGTCCTCCCAGTCGATCTCCTTGCCGGCCGTCGTCATGGGCTGGAGCGCGCCGAGCGCGACCTCGCCGTCGGCGTTCCGCTTGAACCAGATGTTCGGGAAGCCGAGGAAACGGTGCCAGGCCACACCCATGTTCGTGTTCAGCCCGACGGTGATCGCCCAGATCATCGTCGTACCGAGCTTGATCATCGCGAACAGGTAGACCAGGTTCTGCAGCGTCTCGGTGCTCAGTCCCTCGAAGGCCAGGACCAGGGGGTACGAGGCGAAGTACGCGGGGCCGTAGCCGTCCACGTGGTGGAGCGCGCCCTCCAGACCGCGGAGCACCATGATCGCGGCGCCGATGATCAGGATGATCGCCTCGACGAAGTACGCCTGGCCCATCTTGGAGCCGGTGAACCGCGACTTGCGGCCCGCCCGCGAGGGCAGGTTCAGCTGGCGGATCGCGATCAGGACGAGGATGCCGAGGGTCGTGCCGAGCGCGATGAACTCGATGTACACCTCGTACGGCAGGAAGGTGCCGATGTACGGCAGCACCCAGTCGGCCTTGAACAGCTGGCCGTACGCCGTGACGATCGTCAGGCCCAGGGTCAGGAAGCCGACCGCGACGAACCAGTGGGCGACGCCCACGATTCCCCAGCGGTTCATGCGGGTATGGCCGACGAACTCCTTGATCAAGGTGATCGTCCGCTGCTTGGGGTCGTCGGTGCGGCTGCCAGCCGGTACCGCCTGTCCGAGGCGGACGAAGCGGTAGATCTGCGCGACGGCTCGGGCGACGAGCGCAACGCCGACGACCGTCAGCACCAGCGACACGATGATCGCGGCGAGTTGCATGAGTGGGGCTCCTCGGGCCTGCGAGAGCGGGATCCAGTTGGTTACGTGATACTGCCCGCTACTACTAAGCAGTAACTTAATTAGTCTGTGCTGACACTATCCGCTTGGTCCACCCTCCTGCAGGCGGACGGGCGGTGATCTGCGTCGCTCAGGTGTGCCTTGGTTCGGCGGGCCTTCCGGAGCTGTTCCCGCAGGGGATTGCGGGCGGCTTCGGCGAGGATCGCCAGGTCGAGCACCACTCCATGGTGCTCTGCGTAGTGCTGGTCCAGCAGAGCGGGGTCGTCCCACGGCATGCCCGAGCGGGCGCGCACCTGGGCCAGACCGGTCAGGCCCGGCCGCAGTTCCTGCCGCCACTGCCGGGCGCCTGGCCCGGTGGCCCGGGGGTCGCCGGGGGCCAGAGGGGCGGGGCCGACCAGGGCGAGGTCGCCGCGGACGACGTGCGGCAGCCGCGAGAACAGGTCCAGGCGGAGCCTTCGGGTCCGCAGGGTGCGCAGCTCGAAGACCCGGCCGCCCAGGCACGTCCGGGGCCGGCGGTCCCAGGCGCCGCCCGGGGTGCGCCGCGCGGTCAGGACGAGCGCGGCCGCGGCGACGGCGGGGTAGGTCAGGGCGAGCAGTGCGGTGCCGAGCACCAGGTCCAGGGCGCGTTCGGCCGACGTACGGGGGAGGGTGCGGTCGGCGAGCCGTCGCACCCGGTCGGTGAGGCCTGCCAGGTGTACGGCGGGGCGGGAGGGGAAGTCGCCCCGCGCGGTGCCGGACACGGTCGGGTGCGCGGGTGAGGGCGGCCGCTTTGTGCTTCCTGCCCGCCGGTCCTCCCGTCTCATCTGCCGTACGTGCCGCTTCCTCGCGTTCTGCATCGCGCCCGCCCGGGGTTCGAGGTTCGATGGGACACCATGGGTGACGATCCACGCTGAAACCTGCCGGTCGGTAACGGTTGTGGCCGTCTCGCGGCAATTTGTGACAGAACGATCCCACGATGGGACGGTGGGTCGGGTGGTGCGCGAGGGGCGTGGCGTGCGCCGGTGCGGTGGTGTGGCGGGCGGATCGGCGCAGATAAGGTCCACGTAAGCGTGCAGTAGCACCTAAGTTGAGCGTGCTCGACTCAGGTCTGTTGACTCATGGGCGGGTGTCATGCATTCTTGAGTCAGATCCACTCAAGTAATCCGTTGGAGGAATTGAAATGGCACGTGCGGTCGGCATCGACCTGGGCACGACTAACTCCGTCGTCAGCGTTCTCGAAGGCGGCGAGCCCACCGTCATCACCAACGCCGAAGGCGCCAGGACCACGCCGTCCGTCGTCGCCTTCGCCAAGAACGGCGAGGTGCTCGTCGGCGAGGTCGCCAAGCGCCAGGCGGTCACCAACGTCGACAGGACCATCCGCTCCGTCAAGCGCCACATGGGCACGGACTGGAAGATCGAGATCGACGGCAAGGGCTTCAACCCGCAGCAGATGAGCGCCTTCATCCTGCAGAAGCTGAAGCGCGACGCCGAGTCCTACCTGGGCGAGAAGGTGGCCGACGCGGTCATCACCGTCCCGGCGTACTTCAACGACTCCGAGCGTCAGGCGACGAAGGAGGCCGGCGAGATCGCGGGCCTGAACGTCCTGCGCATCGTCAACGAGCCGACCGCCGCCGCCCTGGCGTACGGCCTCGACAAGGACGACCAGACGATCCTCGTCTTCGACCTCGGTGGCGGCACCTTCGACGTGTCCCTCCTGGAGATCGGCGACGGCGTCGTCGAGGTGAAGGCCACCAACGGTGACAACCACCTCGGTGGTGACGACTGGGACCAGCGTGTCGTCGACTACCTGGTGAAGCAGTTCGCCAACGGGCACGGCGTGGACCTGTCCAAGGACAAGATGGCTCTCCAGCGTCTCCGCGAGGCCGCGGAGAAGGCGAAGATCGAGCTCTCGTCCTCGACCGAGACCACGATCAACCTGCCCTACATCACGGCGTCCGCCGAGGGCCCGCTGCACCTGGACGAGAAGCTCACGCGCTCGCAGTTCCAGCAGCTGACCTCGGACCTCCTGGACCGCTGCAAGACCCCGTTCCACAACGTCATCAAGGACGCGGGCATCCAGCTCTCCGAGATCGACCACGTCGTTCTCGTCGGTGGCTCCACCCGTATGCCCGCCGTCGCCGAGCTCGTCAAGGAGCTGACCGGCGGCCAGGAGGCCAACAAGGGTGTGAACCCGGACGAGGTCGTCGCCATCGGCGCCTCGCTCCAGGCCGGTGTCCTGAAGGGTGAGGTCAAGGACGTCCTGCTCCTCGACGTCACCCCGCTGTCCCTCGGTATCGAGACCAAGGGAGGGATCATGACCAAGCTCATCGAGCGCAACACCACGATCCCGACCAAGCGCTCCGAGATCTTCACGACGGCCGAGGACAACCAGCCGTCCGTGCAGATCCAGGTCTACCAGGGCGAGCGCGAGATCGCGGCGTACAACAAGAAGCTCGGGATGTTCGAGCTGACCGGTCTGCCGCCGGCCCCGCGCGGTGTCCCGCAGATCGAGGTCGCCTTCGACATCGACGCCAACGGCATCATGCACGTCGCCGCCAAGGACCTCGGCACCGGCAAGGAGCAGAAGATGACCGTCACCGGCGGCTCCTCGCTGCCGAAGGACGAGGTCAACCGGATGCGCGAAGAGGCCGAGAAGTACGCGGAGGAGGACCACGCCCGCCGCGAGGCCGCCGAGTCGCGCAACCAGGGCGAGCAGCTCGTCTACCAGACGGAGAAGTTCCTCAAGGACAACGAGGACAAGGTCCCCGGCGACGTCAAGACGGAGGTGGAGACCGCGGTCGAGGAGCTGAAGGAGAAGCTCAAGGGCGAGGACACCGCCGAGATCCGTACGGCCACCGAGAAGGTCGCCGCCGTCTCCCAGAAGCTGGGCCAGGCGATGTACGCCAACGCCCAGGCCGAGGGTGCGGCCCCGGGCGCCGAGGCCCCGGGCGACGGCCAGGCCAAGGCCGATGACGATGTCGTCGACGCCGAGATCGTGGACGACGAGAAGGACACCAAGGGCGGTGCGGCGTGACCGAGGAGACTCCGGGCTTCGAGGAGAAGCCCGACGTCCCCTCCGGCGCCACCCCTGATGACGCCGAGCCGAAGGCTGCCGACTCCTCCGAGGAGGAGGCGGCGGCCCCGGCCGGGGACACCGATGCGACCGTCGGTCTGACGGCGCAGCTGGACCAGGTCCGTACGGCGCTCAACGAGCGCACGGCAGACCTCCAGCGGCTCCAGGCCGAGTACCAGAACTACCGCCGCCGCGTCGAGCGGGACCGGGTCACGGTCAAGGAGATCGCCGTCGCGAACCTCCTGTCCGAGCTCCTGCCCGTCCTCGACGACGTCGGCCGCGCGCGGGAACACGGCGAGCTGGTCGGCGGCTTCAAGTCGGTGGCCGAATCGATGGAGACCGTCGTCGCGAAGCTGGGCCTCCAGCAGTTCGGCAAGGAGGGCGAGCCCTTCGACCCGACGATCCACGAGGCCCTGATGCACAGCTACGCGCCGGACGTCACCGAGACGACCTGCGTGGCGATCCTTCAGCCGGGGTATCGCATCGGCGAGCGCACCATCCGCCCCGCGCGGGTGGCCGTCGCCGAGCCGCAGCCGGGCGCCACGCCCACCGCGGCGAAGGAAGAGAAGAAGGCAGACGACGAGGAGAGCGGTGGCACCGAGGAGGTCTGACGGCAACACGTCCGATCACCTCGGTGCACACCGACCGGCCAGGCGGCCGGCCCACGGGCCGGCCGCTCGGCCGATCGTCCGGAAGGAGGGACGTCGATGAGCACGAAGGACTTCGTCGAGAAGGACTACTACAAGGTCCTCGGCGTCCCCAAGGACGCCACCGACGCCGAGGTCAAGAAGGCGTACCGGAAGCTCGCCCGCGAGTTCCACCCGGACGCCAACAAGAACGACGCCAAGGCGGAGGAGCGCTTCAAGGAGATCTCCGAGGCGAACGACGTCCTCGGTGACCCCAAGAAGCGCAAGGAGTACGACGAGGCGCGCGCCCTCTTCGGCAACGGCGGCTTCCGGCCCGGCCCCGGTGGTGCGGGCGGCAACTTCAACTTCGACCTGGGCGACCTCTTCGGCGGGGGCGCCCCGGGCGGCGGACAGGGCGGCGCGGGCGGCGGCTTCGGCGGCGGAGGCGGTCTCGGCGACGTCTTCGGCGGGCTGTTCAACCGCGGCGGCACCGGCACCCGGGTCCAGCCCAGGCGCGGCCAGGACATCGAGTCCGAGGTGACGCTCAGCTTCACCGAGGCGGTCGACGGGGCCACGGTCCCGCTGCGGATGTCCAGCCAGGCGCCCTGCAAGGCGTGTTCCGGTACCGGCGACAAGAACGGCACCCCCCGGGTCTGCCCGACCTGCGTCGGCACCGGCCAGGTCTCGCGCGGCAGCGGCGGCGGCTTCTCGCTCACCGACCCCTGTGTGGACTGCAAGGGCCGGGGCCTCATCGCCCAGGACCCCTGCGACGTCTGCAAGGGCAGCGGCCGGGCGAAGTCGGCGCGCACCATGCAGGTGCGGATCCCGGCGGGCGTCTCCGACGGCCAGCGGATCCGGCTGCGCGGCAAGGGCGGTGCGGGCGAGCGCGGCGGTCCGGCCGGCGATCTGTATGTCGTCGTCCACGTCGACGCCCACCCGGTCTTCGGCCGCAAGGGCGACAACCTCACGGTCACCGTGCCCGTCACCTACCCGGAGGCGACGCTCGGCGGCGAGATCAAGGTCCCCACGCTCGGCGGACCCCCGGTCACGCTGAAGCTTCCCGCCGGCACCCCCAACGGGCGTACGATGCGCGCCCGGGGCAAGGGCGCGGTGCGCAAGGACGGCACCCGCGGCGACCTGCTGGTCACCGTGGAGGTCGCGGTCCCCAGGGACCTGGGCCAGGAGGCCAGGGACGCCCTGGAGGCCTACCGGAAGGCGACCGCGGACGAGGACCCGCGGGCGGAACTGTTCCAGGCCGCGAAGGGAGCTTGAGATGGACGGCCGTCGACGCAATCCGTACCAGCTGACCGATGAGACACCGGTGTACGTGATCTCGATCGCGGCCCAGCTCTCGGGGCTCCACCCGCAGACGCTGCGCCAGTACGACCGTCTCGGCCTGGTCTCCCCGGACCGTACGGCCGGGCGCGGCCGGCGCTACTCGGCCCGTGACATCGAGCTGCTGCGCACCGTGCAGCAGCTGTCGCAGGACGAGGGCATCAACCTCGCGGGCATCAAGCGGATCATCGAGCTGGAGAACCAGGTGACCGCGCTCCAGCAGCGCGTCGCCGAGCTCTCGGCGGCGGTGGACGGCGCGGCGGTCGCCATGCAGCAGCGCGAGGCCCAGGTCCACGCCTCGTACCGCCGCGACCTGGTGCCGTACCAGGACGTGCAGCAGACGGGCGCGCTGGTGGTGTGGCGGCCCAAGCCGAAGCCGAAGCCTTAGCAGTAGCTTCGGGGCGGGCCTTTTCGTACGGACGACGGCCGGGGCGGAAGAACACAGGGTGTTCTTCCGCCCCGGCCGTCTTCGTGTGTCCCCGTGGTGGCCGGTGGCTGGCACCAAGTGGCCGGAATCGTGCAGCAAGTTGACAGTGATCGCCTCCCGGAGCGGATCGCTCCGCTGACAAGGTGGTGCATGTCGGCGGGAACGAGCCGACGAGACACGTGACGTACGGGGAGGAAGACATGGGCGTCTACGCGTTCACCGGAAAGACGGTCGCCACGGGGGGACTGCTCCTGGGACTGGTTCTCGGAGCGGCCGCCGCACCGGCCCACGCGACCGCCGCTCCGGGGGTCGGCACGGTGGCCGAGGAGGCCGCACCGCGGACGGCCGGGACGGGGGCCGGGATCGGGGGCCGGGGCGAGGAGATCGCGTCGGAGGTGAAGGAGGCGGTCAACCGGCTCATCTGCGGGGCACCGCTGCCGAAGCCGCTGGCGCCGTTCATGGGCAAGGTGAAGTGCGTCAACGGCTGGCAGTAGAAGACCCGGTGGAGATCGCGGTGGCGCGTGTCTCCGCCGACGCCACGCCCGCCGGCATCGCGGTGCTCCGGCTCATCGGGATGCTGCCCGCGCAGTGGGAGTGCGGCCAGCGCATCGACGAGGACCGGATCACCGTCCTGGTGCGCGGCTCGGGGCGGGACGCGGGGGACGTGACCGCCGTACGGGAACGGTGCGCGGAGGCGCTGCGGGACCGGACGCTGCACGGGTGGGTGCTGGAAGGGGCCGGCTAGGGCGGCCGGATCCCGTCGCCTCCGGGGAGGGATCCGTACGGACCCATCCCCTCCCGGGGCTCAGATCCAGCCACGCTCGCGGGCCAGCAGGGCCGCGTGCGGGCGGCTGGTCGCGCCCAGGATGCGGAGCACGTCGGCGACATGGCGGCGGTACGTCCGCACCGAGATGTCCAGGTTCCGCGCGCCCGTCTCGTCCTTGGCGACCCGGCACATCTCCTCCATGACGCGCTGCTCCATCTCGGACAGCACGTCGGAGGGCGAGGCGTGGGTGTCGATCAGGGTCGAGAGGTCCGTGGACTCGGCCCAGATCTTCTCGAACAGGGCCAGGATGTTGGAGACCAGACCGGCCTGCTGGGTGACCAGCGCGCCGCGCGAGGTGTCCGAGGGGTCGACGGGCACCAGGGCCGTACGGCGGTCGTACACGAGGATCCGCTCGGACAGCTTGTCCGCGGCCCGGATCGACGCCCCCTGCGCGGTGAGTTCGCGGAGGTAGGCGACGGTCGGCGGGTGGTCGAGCGCTTCCCGCAGCACCACGCTGCGGATCTGCACGCCCCGGCGCAGACACCGGGTGTCCAGGGGTCGTGCGTGCGCGATGTTCTCGGCGGTGAGGGCGGTGTACGGCTCGACGGAGAGGATCTCCTGGCGGGCGAAGAAGGCCAGGTCGTCGATCCGGTCGCGGATCTGCCGGAGGACTTCGAGCCGCTCGACGCCCTGGGTGGCGAGGGGGCGGGTCTGCTGTTCGGCTGTCAGCTCGGCGATCAGGTGCCGGGACCTGGTGACCTGGTGGAGCTCTTCGTGCAGCTCGCGCAGCCGGATCTCCGTGAGCCGCTCGACCGCGGTCTCCGGGGCGGCCGCCGCGACGCCGCCGTGCTCGTCGGTCCGCAGCAGGCCCAGCTCGTCGAGGCGGGCGAGGGCCTTCTCCACCTCCTCGCGAGGGCTGTGGAGCAGCACCCCGATGTCCTCGGTGCCGGT
This sequence comes from Streptomyces globisporus C-1027, assembly GCF_000261345.2. Classification (NCBI taxonomy): domain Bacteria; kingdom Bacillati; phylum Actinomycetota; class Actinomycetes; order Kitasatosporales; family Streptomycetaceae; genus Streptomyces; species Streptomyces globisporus. The sequence continues at coordinate 4,231,232 of NZ_CP013738.1, forward strand.
GCCCGGATTGCGGAGGAAGTGCCGGTAGGCACGCTCCTCCGTGATGTCCAGGCCGAGTATGGACAGGCTTCCGCCGTTCACCGCTGCCGCCCCCCGCGTGCCGCACGACTACCGACGGCGCACCGCGGCATCGGTCAAATGCCGTGCAACCGTCGAACCGATGAGGGAGAGGGTAATCCATAGGTAAAGCAGCAGGTAGTCCCGGTCGTCCGGGTGACGGGCGCGGGACGGGGGACGGTGACGATCAATGGAGGAGACTGCTGTGACGATGATGGCCGACGAACGGATGAGGACCGGCGGACGGGCGGGGGACGCCGTCGGCGGCCGGCCGGAGATGGACTTCGCCACGCTCACCGAACGTGAGCTGGAAGTGCTCGTGCTGCTGGCGAGCGGGGAGCAGAACCGCTGGCTGGCCCGGAGACTGGGCATCACGGAACGGACCGTCCGGGCGCACACGTCGAGCATCGTGCGCAAGCTGAACCTGAAGTCCCGGTTCGAGGCGGCGATCGTGTCGTATCTGCACGCGGAGGACATCAGAGGACATCAGGGGGCCGCGTCCGCGATCTGACGCCGGATCGCGCGCTGGAGACCGTTACGCCCGAGGTCCCCTGCCGGAAGTCTTGCTTCCGGCAGGGGACCTCGGGCGTTCCGCCTCGCCGCCCTACCGCCTACGGCAGGGCGGCGCTGACCGCGTCCATCAGCATCATCCACATCGGCTGACCGCCCGTTCCGAACGCCGCCGACAGCGCGTAGCCGATGGCCGCGTCGAGGGGTTCGGGGGTGCCGGCCTCCTCCTGCCACTCCGCTATCACCCGGCGGTCGCCGTCCGAGGAGAAGTCCCCGAGGTGCTTGCCGTCGCGGGTCAGCTTGCTGAACGGGATCGAGTTCGGGACGAGCCGGTAGTGCGTGCCCCCGTGGTGGACGTCGACCCGGTAGGTCTGCCGCCGGAGCTTGCCCTTGCCCGGCTTGATCGTCGCGTCCTCGCCGTCCACCGTGATCGTCAGATGCCGGGGGTCGCGGGTGCCGATGACGATGTGGTCGTCGACCTCCGCTTCCAGGGCGCGGACGATGGTGACGGTCGGGATCCGCTCGCCGCTGACGACGAGCTTCTCCCGGTGCTCACCGAGGAGTTCGACGGAGATCTCCCCGTAGTGGTCGTCCTCGGTGGAGGCGGGCAGCGGGAGCGAGGTGGTGTCGGTCATCTGGATCCTTGAACCCTTCGGTCGTGCTGGGGGGTGTTCGCGGAGCTTCACTGCCGTGCGGAGTCACGGGCGAGGAATTGAGGGCGCGCGCGGCTCACCGGCGTACGGAATTCTCCCAGGAGCGTGCCGTGCTCCGGTGCGTGCCGGTCAGGGGGCCCCGGCGGTCGCGACCGCCGGGGCGGCGGTCAACTGCGTTGCGGTGAGGTCCTGGTAGAGGGTGCTGCGTTCCAGCAGCTCCTCGTGCCGTCCGTGATCGCTGACCCGGCCGTTCTCGAACAGCACCAGCCGGTCCGCCGTGGTGACCGTCGACAGCCGGTGTGCGATGAGGAGCACCGTGCAGTCCCGCGCGGCCTCCTCCACCGTCCGGCGCAGCGCGGTCTCGCTGAGCCCGTCGAGGTGCGCGGTGACCTCGTCCAGGAGCAGGACCTGCGGGCGGCGCAGCAAGGCCCGGGCGATGGCGAGGCGTTGGCGTTCGCCGCCGGAGAGGGCCAGACCGCGGGCGCCGACAGCCGTGTCGAGGCCGTCCGGGAGGGAGGCCACGAAGCCGTCGAGGAGGGTGCGGCGGAGCACGTCGGCGACGGCCTCGTCGCTCGCGTCCGGCGCGGAGTAGAGGAGGTTTTCGCGGAGTGTGCCCGCGAGCATCGGGGAGTCCTGCTCGACGTAGGCGATCCGGCGGCGCAGTTCGGCCCGGCCCAGGGAGCGGATGTCGGTGCCATCCAGCAGGATGCGGCCGTCCTCGGTGTCGTAGAACCGCTGGATCAGCGAGAACACCGTGGTCTTGCCGGAGCCCGACGGGCCGACGATCGCGGTGACCTTCCCGGCCGGAGCGACGAAGCTCGTGCCGTCCAGGACGGGCGTGCGCCCCTCGTAGCCGAAGGTCAGCCCGTCGACCGTGACGGCGGGCGGCGGACCGGAGGGCGCCGGCGGCGTACCGTCCACGTCGTCCTCGGCCGCCATGGACCGCACCTCCTCGATCCGGGCCAGGGCGCCGAGCCCCTGCTGCAGGGCGGTGGTGCCGCCGACGAGGGAGAGGACCGGGCCGCCCAGGTTGAACAGGTACAGCAGGAAGCCGATCAGCGCGGCCAGTTCGAGGGTGCCCATGGCGACCAGTGCACCGCCGAAGCCGATGACGGCGAGGAACGAGGCCTGGACGATCAGCCCGGCCAGCACGGCGATCAGCGCGTGGTACCGGGCGCCCTTGAGGCCCGCCCGGTAGGCGCGTGTCGCGGCCTCGGTCGCCCGCTCGGTCTCCTTCGCCTCACCGCCGTTGGCCTTGACGGTGCGGGCCGCGCCGAGCGAGCGGTCGAGCGCCGCGCCGATCTCGCCGACGGAGGTCTGCGCCTCCGTGGTGACCCGCTTGATCCGGGGCATGACGACGCCCATCGCGATGCCGACGACCACCAGCACGGCGGAGGTGATGCCGAGCAGCGGCAGGCTGACGATGCCCATCAGCACGATCGTGGCCAGCAGGTGGATCGACCCGTCGACGAGCTGGATGAGACCGCCCGTCGCCGCGTGCTGCACCAGCGTGCTGTCGGAGGTGACGCGCGTGGTCAGCCCGCCCGGCTCGGTGCGGTCCAACTCGGCCGTACGAAGCCGGATGAGACGGGCGATCAGGCCGCGCCGGACCTGGAGCACGACACGTTCGGCGGTCCGCTCGCTGAGCCAGGACTGCAGCCAGGTCAGCCCGATGGAGGCGAGCAGCAGGCCGGTCAGCAGCAGGATGTCCTCCCGCAGCCCTTCACCCGTCATGAGCTTGGCCAGCACCGACTGGATGACCAGCGGCTGCGCGAGGCCTGCGGCGCTGCCCGCCAGGGTCAGGGCCAGCACCGTGAGGAGGATGCCGCGGTGCGGACGCGCGTACGAGAGCAGCGCCCGCAGCGCGGGCCGCTCCGCCGGAGTCTGTTCTGCGTCAGGTGTGTTCACACCCGTAGTTCTATCCTCTTCCCTCCGCGCGGGGAACTGTCGTTTGCGGCAATGCCGTAAGAGCCAATGGTGCGGACCTGGCGGCGTGGGTCACCATTCTTTCTGTCCGCAACGGACGCCGGTAAACCAGGCATCGACGAGATGTGCGAAGTGGCCGGTCGTCAATTCCCTTTCATCACGCGAAGGAAATCTCATGCAGAACGTCACCGAGAAGGACCTGTTCGACGGCTACACCGCCTACACCTCCGCCGAGGAGCTCGGCCTGCACGACGGCCAGGAGGCCGCGCCGGCGTTCAGCCCCACCATCCCGTGGGCCATCCGCGCCACGATCATCACCGCGCGTTCCTCGCAGCAGTGCGCCGCCGCTCTCGGCTCGCTCGCCGCGAAGACCGTCGAGAACAAGTGCTGACCAGCGACTCTTCGCTGTGAGCCGCGGGGGTCGGCCGGAGATGCGGTGCGCATGCTCCGGCCGGCCCCCGGCCCCAACGCGCAACAGGAGGCGTCGTGGAGGAACAGCAACGGGACTTCGAGCGCATCCTCGTCGTGGGGACGGGAGCCCTCGGCGTCGCCTTCCTGCCGTTCTGGATCAACTGGCTCGGGAATTCCTTTCCCGATATCGAGAAGCGGTTCGCGCTGACCCGTTCCGCATGCCGGTTCGTGTCGCCGGACGCGGTGGCCGTGCTCTCCGGAAAAGAAGTCTTCATCGACGACTGGAACACGTTCTCCGGTGTCGATGTGCCCCATGTGGACATCGCGGAATGGGCGGATCTGATTCTGGTCCATCCCGCCACCCTGAATTTCGTCGGCCGCTTCGCCCTCGGGGTCGCCGACACCCCGCTGATGGTCGCCCTGCAGACCACCCGCGCCCTGGTCGGCGTCGCCCCGTCGCTGCCGCCCGGAGCGCTCGGGAGCCCGGTCGTCCAGGGACACCTGGCGGCGCTGCGCGAGCGGCCCGGAGTGGTGCTCGCGCCCACGATCCCCGCGCGGAGCGCGCGTACGGGTGAGGTGGAGGACGGCGGCTCGGCACCGCTGAACGAGCTGTACGACCTGTGCGTCGCGTACCGGAAGGGCGGCATCGGTGGGGGCGGCGTCGGCACGGACGTGGCCGGAGACCGTGTCGGCGCGGGCGTGACCGGGGGATCCTCGTGAACGTCGCAACTCCGGCCCTGGATCTGGGTGTTCCGATCGCCGAGTACGGAACCGGCCTTCAGGTCACCCGGGTTCACCGGGCGCCCGACGCCGGCCTCGGCGGTACCGGTGACTTCCTCTGGTGGCACGGTCCGGGGCCCCGGCGCGTCGGCTCCCTCCGCGTGCCCGCCCGGGCTGCCGCCCTCGTACCGGATCTCGGACCCGTCGCGACGGCCGCACTGCTGGCCACCGGCACGCCCTACGGGGACGGCCTGCTCCACCGGGCCTCCGGGTCCGCGTCGGCCGCCGCCTGGCTGCGGGACCCCCGCCCGCAGGCCGGGCGGCTCGTCGCCCACTCCCTCGCCGCCGCCGCGCGTGCGCTCCGGGCCCTGCACGGGGTGTCCCCGCCCCCGGGCCCGCGGCCTCTCCCGCCCCCGGGGGTGCGGCGGCTGCGGGAGTGGGCGGCCGGGACCGCACCGCTCGCCCCGGCGGCCGCGCGGCTGCGCCGGCGGGCGCGGGAGGTGTGGGGCGGCGACCGCACGGAGCGGCTGCTGGGCTGGGCGGACGACGCCGTACGCCCCTCGGGACCCGGAGCTCCGGTCGTGCCGCTGCACGGCTGGGCGTCGACCGGTTCGCTCGTGCCGCCCCGGAGCCGGGGCCGGGTCGCGCTCCTCACCGGTGAGGACCTGGGCGCGGGCCGCCGGGAGCTGGACCTGGGCTGGATGCTGGGCGACCTCGTCGAGCTGGCCTGGTCCTCGCCGCTCCACCGGGCGGCGGAGAGCGCGGGGCTGCCGTCCGTCACGGATCTCCAGCGGGTGTTCCTCGGTGCGTACGAAGCCGACGGGAGCGACACGGACGGGCGCGAGGGCGGCGGTCACGGTGGTGGCGGTCGCGAGCGTGGCGACCACGGGCCGGCGGGGCCGGTGTACGACCCGGTGGCCGTCGGGCGCTGCGCCGTGCTCCGCGTCGTCACGCACATGCGGGACTTCGCCACCTACTGCGAGTGGAGCGATGAATTGCTCGACTACCTCGCCTTCACTGCCGAGTTGATCGATGAGGACGGCCGCCGGGCGGTCCCCCGAGGAGTGTCATGACGACCACGACGAGTACGACGGCCGCCCCGACGGAGGCGGTGGCCACGGCGAGCACGGCGGACGCGCCCGCGCTGATCAGGTTCCGGCCGACCGGACTCGACACGGTGCCGGAGGTGAACGCGCTGCTGGAGCGGCTGGGCCTCGGGCCCTTCGCGCCGGACGGGCTGACCGCCTTCGGCGGCCGCAACGACAACTGGGCCGGTACGACCACCCTCGGCCGCCAGGTCTTCGTCAAGACCGTCGCCCGGGCCCCCGACGGCAGCCGGCCGGAGATCGACCGCGCCCTCGCCTTCGAGGCGTCGGCCGCCCGGCTGCCGGCCGGTTCGCCGCTCCGCACCCCCGAACACCTGGGCACCGACCGGGAATCGGCCGTCAGCGCCTTCCGGCTGCTGCCCGGGTCCCGTTCGGGCTCGGAGGTCGCGTTGGACGGCGACTTCGACGAGGCGCTGTGCCGGGAGGCCGGGCGGGCCGTCGCCACGCTGCACACCCTGGGGACGGCGGACGGCGAGGACCCGGACGCGGCTTCGGGCCCCGCCATCGACACCGCCGAGGCCCCGCTGCCGCCGATGCGCTGGCTCCGGGCGTTCCCGTGGAGCGAGGTCCAGGACCGCAGCATGGCGCAGATCGCCGCCTGGAAGCTCGTCCAGGACGACACGGAGGTCGTTGCCGCGCTGCACCGGCTGCGGGAGCGGGAGCGTACGGCACCGCACACCCCCGCCCACTGCGATCTGCGCTTCGACCAGTTCCTCGTCCACGACGGGCGGCTCTACCTGTGCGACTGGGAGGAGTTCCGGCTCGCCGACCCGGCCCGCGACGTCGGCGCGTTCGTCGGCGAATGGCTCTTCCAGGCCACGTACTCCGTCTTCGCGCCGACCGGGGAGCCCACCACGGCGAAGGACGCCGTCGCGCCCGGCTTCGACCTGTCCCACGAGGAGATCGTGGAGCGGGGCGCGGCCGGACTGCGCCACCACATCCCCCGTATCGCGGCCTTCTGGCAGGGCTACACCGAGTGCCGCACCCCGGACCCCGAACTCGCCGAACGGGCGGTCGGGTTCGCGGGCTGGCATCTGTACGACCGGCTCATCGCCACGGCGCAGGCGCATGCCGTCCTCAACCCGGTGGCGCGCGCCGCCGCCGGGATCGGACGGACGCTGCTGCTGAACCCGGCGGGCGCGGTGGCCACGCTGCGCCTGGCCGACCCCGCTGTGCCGCACCCCGCTGTGCCGCCTGCCGCTGTGCCGCGCCCTGCCGTGCCGCCTGCCGCTGTGCCGCCTGCCGCTGTACGGCGCCCCGCTGTGCCGCGCCCCGCCGACGCCCCTTCAGGGAGCACCCGATGACCCTCACCTCCGCCCCGGTCCGGCCGGCCGGGCTCGCCCCGCGGCTCGTCGCCGCGTTCGACCTCGTGGACGTACGCGCCGACGGTCTCGAAGCGCGGTTCGCCGGGCGGACGTTGACCGCGGACAGCCCGCGCGATCTGCGCGGCCGCCTCACCAACGCGCTGTACGAGGAGTTCCACGCCGGGAACGGGGCGCACCGCCGGGACGTGGACGCCGCTCCCCGCCGCACGTTGCGCGACTCCGCGCTGGAACGCCGCCTCGCCGCGGCCGTGCCGCACCCCACGACCCCGGTCACCGGACGGCTGCTGGAGGTCGGGGAGGGCGGCGAACTGGTCGTACGGCTGCCGGAGATCACGGCACGGCTCACCGCCGACCGGCTCATCGGCCCCGCCGCGCCCGTACCGGGCGAGCTGGTCCAGGTCGCCCTGGAGGCGGCGCGGCCCGCCCTGTCGCCCGGCTTCTTCTACGTGATGGGCTCGCGGCCCCTGCCGGTCCCCTCCGGCCCGGTCCGCCGCCTGTTCCTGCACGCCCGCGACGCGGACGCGGCCGTCGGGCTGTGGGCCGCCGCGCTGGCCGCCCTGGAGGACGCCGGGGCGCGGTACCACGCCAAGGTCCTGTCCGACGAGGACGACTACCCGCGCCGCGACAGCGTCGTCGTCTATCTGCACGGCGACCACGCACCGGCCGAACGGGCGGTGGCCGCCGCCGTACGGGACCTGCCGGGGCTCGGCGGCGACACCTCGCTGTTCACCGCGCGCCTCGCCCCCGGCGTCGCCGCCGCCTGGGATCCGCGCGACCCGCGCCCCGGTCGCGACGGCATGAGCTTCGGGCAGCACCGCAGCTTCGCGCTGGCCACCGCGCTGGTCGACCACGCCCAGGGGGCCGGCGCCGGGGACCTCGCCGATCACGTCGTACGGGCCTTCCGCGCGGCGGGGATCGACCCGGAGCACCCCGAGAACAACCTTGCCGGAACCGCCGGAACCGCCGGAACCGCCGGAACCGCCGGAACCGCCGGAACCGCCGGAACCGCCGGAACCGCCGGAACCGCCGGAACCGCCGGAACCGCCGGAACCGCCGGAACCGCCGGAACCGCCGGAACCGCCGGAACCCCCTCGCCCGCGACCGCTGGAGTGTGAGCCCGATGACCACGACGACCAAGACGACGGAGAACCCCGAGACCATGGAGACGGTGGTGCTTCCCGGGACCGAGACCGAGACCGAGACCGAGACCGAGACCGAGACCGGGACCGAGGCTGCGGTCGATGGCGAACAGGTTTCGGCCGCAGGGGGGTTCGGCGCGGCGATCACCGTCGCCTACAGCGACGCGCTGGCCGGTGTCTACGACGACATCTACCCGAGCACCCCGGACCTGGACGACATCGCGACATACCTGCTCACCCTGGCCGCACCGGGTGCGAGCGTCCTCGAACTCGGCGTCGGCACCGGCCGGGTGGCGCTTCCGCTCGCCGAACGCGGCTTCGACGTCACCGGTGTCGAGTCCTCCGCAGGCATGCTGGCCCGCCTCGCGGAGAAGGACCCCGAGGGCCGGATCACCCCGGTGCACGGCGACTTCGCCGGGCTCGACCTCGGCCGCTCCTTCGACGTCGTCCTCGCCCCGTTCAACGTGCTGTGCTGCGCGATGGCGGTCGACGAGCAGATCGCGCTGATGCACGCCATGGCCCGGCACGTCACGGCGGAGGGGCACGTGGTCATCGAGACGTTCGACCCGAGCGACTACCACGTACAGAAGAAGAACGAGGTCAACACCTATCCGATCGGGGCGCGCGGGGCGCTCATCGAGTCGGTGGGGGTGCTGCCCGCCTCGCAGAACATGATGCTGCAGAGCACCCTGTTCCTGGACGGCGACGCCCCGAAGTCCGCGACGACCGTGATGCGTTACGTGTGGCCGGGCGAGCTGGACCTGCTCGGCGCGATCGCCGGCCTGGAGCTCGTCGGCCGGTACGCGGGCTGGCGCGAGCAGCCCTTCGACGGGGGCGACAGCCGCAAGATGTGCGTCTCCGTGTTCCGCCCGCTGAACCAGGCCGGTTGAGGTGAGCCCGAGCGTGTCCGTGCTCCCCGGCGGGCTGCGGGTGTGCGTCGAGTCGGTCCCGCACTACGGGCGGGGCCTCGTCGCCGTCGCGCTCACGGTCGCGGCGGGCGGCGACGACGACCCGGCCGGACGCCACGGTACGGCGCATCTCGTCGAGCACCTGATGTTCCCGCGCTCCGGCGGGGGTTCCGCCGACCCCGCCGGAGAGGGGTACGCGGCGCTGGTCGCGGGCGCGGGCGGGGTCTGCAACGCCGAGACCCACCGGGACCACACGGTCTTCCACACCACGGTCCCCGCCGAGTCGCTGCCCGACGCCCTGGCCTGGGAGGCCCGCCGCCTGCTCGGCTTCGCGCCCACGGAGGACGTGATCCGTACGGAGACCGACGTCATCGGCGAGGAGATCCGCGGAGCGGGGGACGCCGGCCGGTACTGGGAATCGGCGCTGGGTGCGCTGTACCCGGGCAGCAGGGACAGCTTCGGTACGGCGGCGGAGCTGGCGGGCATCACGGCCGGTGAGGTGGAGGCGTTCTTCCGGGCGCACTACACGGCACCGCGGATGGTGCTGTCGGTCGTGGGGGACGTGGACCCGGCGGGGGTCATGGGGGTCGTGGGGGAGGTGTTCCGGGGGGTGGGGATGCCCGGCGCTGCGGGGGAGGCCCGGACGGCCAAGGCGGCCCGCGCGGTGAGGGAGACCCGCGCTGCGGGGGAGGCCCGTACCGCGAGGGAGACCCGCGCCGCGAGGGAGATCCGCGCCGCCGAGGAGCCCCGCGCTGCGAGGGAGCCCCGCGCTGCGGGGGAGGCCCGTACCGCGACGGACACCGGTGCCGCGACGGAGATCCGCGCCGCCGAGGAGACCCGCGCGGTGAGGGAGACCCGCGCCGCCGAGGCGCCCCGCACCGCGACGGAGACCCGCACCGCGCCCCTCCCCGCCGCCCGCCCCGGCGTCGCCGTCGGGCATCCGTTGCCCGGCCCGGTCGCCGACCGCCCCGCCTACCTTGCCCAGGCCGTGCTCGCCCAGGTGCTGGGCCGGTCCCGGCTACCCGAGCTGGCCCGGTCCGCGCGGGACGGGCACCGCCTCACCTCCGCCACCGTCACCTGCGGCTACCACGGCCAGTGGCTCGCCTCCGCCGCGCCCGACCTGACCCTCGCGGTGCTCGGCCGGGCGCCCGGCACCGACGTCCGGGCGGCTGTCGACATCTGGCGGTCGGTCCTGCGGGCCGTGGCCGACGGACCGCTGCCCGAGGCCGAGCACCGGCGTGCGGTGAACTCCCTGCTCGTCGCCTGGCACCGGCAGGCCGACTCGCTCCCCACCCGGGCCGTCGCTCTCGGCCGCGACGCCCTGCTCGTGCCGGGCTCGGCGGGCCCCGACGCCCTCCCCGCAGAGCTGCGCCGCACCACACCCGCCGAGGTGGCGGCGGCGGCCCGCGCGCTGCTCGAAGGGCCGGTCACCGTGACCGAACTCGCCCCGCAGGCCGACATCGAACTCGCCCCGCAGAAAGGCACCGTGGGATGACCCGGGCCCGTACCGCCGTACTCCCGACCGGAGTTCCCCCCACCCTGCCCCCGCCCGCCCCGCCCTCCACCGCGCCCCGCACCACCCTGTCCGCCGTTCTCCCCACCGGGCTGCGCGTGCTCGCCGCGCACGCCCCCGCCGCCCCCCTCGCCGAACTGCGCCTCGTCATCCCCTACGCGCGCACCGAACCGGGCCTCGCCGCCGCCCAGGAACTGCTCGCCGCCTGTCTCGGAACGGGCAGCCGGGACCGTACCCGGCAGGGCATCGCCGACCGGGCCGCCGACCTCGGGGCGGAGCTCAGCAGCGTCGTCACCGCCGAGTCCCTGATCCTCTCCGTCAGCGTGCTGGCCCCGGGCCTGCCCGGTGCGCTGGACCTGCTGGCCGAACTGCTGCTGCGCCCGCGTTACGAGGAGGGCGAGGTGGCTCTCGCCCAGCGCCGGGCGGCCGCCGCCCCGCGCGCGCCGGCGCCCCGGGTACGGCTGCGCCGCGCGGCGCTCACGCACGGGTTCGGCCCGCACCCGTTGACCTCGGAGTCCGGGGGAGCGGCACCGCTCCTGGACGTGGTCTCCCTGGTTCCCGGCGACCTCCTGGCCCTCCACGCCCGCGCTGTCGTCCCCGGCGGTTCGTCGCTGGTCGTCCTCGCGGGCGAGGAGCCCGACGCCGTGCTGCGCCTGGCCGCCGAACGGCTCGCGCCCTGGTCGGGGGGCCCCTCGGGGCTCACACTCCCGTCGTTCGCCCGCGCCGTCCCGCGTCCGGGCGCGGTGGAGCTCACGGAGCCGGGTATGTCGGAGGCCGGGTGGGGCGACGCCGTCGGGGGGCAGTCCCTCGTCCTGACGGTCGGGCCCGGCGTCCCCACCGCCGATCCGCTGCACGCCCCCTTCCACCTGGCCCAGTTGCTGCTGGGCGGGTACGCCTCCGCGCGGCTCGCCCGGCAGGTGCGCGACCGGCACGGGCTCGCCTACGACGTCTCCGCCGGCCTCCGTGAGAACGGGGCGGGCAGCTGGCTGGAGATCGCGTGCGCGGGAGCGCCGGGCGGCGCGGGCCGGATCGCCGCCGAGATCACCCGGTGTCTCCGGGACCTCGCCGAGGACGGTCCGTCCCGGGCGGAGGTGGACCGCGCCCGCGCCTACGCGGCCGGCTTCACCCGCTTCGCCCTCGCGACCCGCGCGGAGGAGGCGAGCGCGCTGGCCGGGTTCGCCGCGGCGGGCCTGGAGCCGGACTGGCTGGACGGCTACCGGGACCGGCTCGCCGCCGTCACGCCCGAGCAGGTGGCGGAGGCGGCCGCCCGCCATCTGGCCCCGGACCGGGCCGTGGTGGCGACGTACGAGCCGGGGTCCACGGCGGCTGTGGTGCCCAGGGGCCCGTACGCCTCCGCTCCCACGGCGGCCCCGGCGCACACGAGCCCTCGCCTGCCCGCCCACACCCCCGCCCCCGCCGCAAAGCGTGCTCCCACCCCCGCCGTTCCCCGCGACCAGAAGGGTGCTCACCCGTGAACCCGGCCGTCCTCTACCCCCTCCAGCCCGACCACCCCGAACTCGTCGCCCCCTTCGCGGCGCTGGTCCGGCGCACCGGGGCCCGCCGGCTGTGGATGTGCCAGTCCTTCCAGGCCGAGACGCACCAGGTGCTGGCGTATCTGGCGGGCGCGGGGCACACGGTGCCGGTCGGGACGAGTGTGACCCTGCTTCCGCTGCGGCACCCGTACGAGGCGGCGCTCCAGGCCCGTTCGCTGGCGCTGCTCACCGACGAACCGGTCGTCGCGGGCTTCGGCATCGGCAACCCGGACTTCGTGGCGGGCCTGACCGGGCGCCCGTACGACAGTCCGCGTACGGCGGTCCGCGACTACCTGCGTTCCGTACGCGCCCTGCTGGGCGGGGAGCGGGTCGAGGCCGGCGGCCCGTACCACCACCTGGACGGCGCGCTGCCGGTGCTTCCGCACGCGCCGCGCGTCGAGGTGGGGGCGGGCGTGCTGCGGCCCGGGATGGCGCGGACGGCGGGGGAGGCCGCGGACGTCGCGATCACCTGGATGACGCCGCCGGGGTACGTGGCGGGAACGCTGCGGCCCGCGCTGGAGGAGGGGGCGGCAGCGGCCGGCCGGTCGCGGGCGCCCCGGATCGCCACCGCCGTCCACGTCGTCCTCGACCGGCCGGGACGTGACGTACGCGCCCTGGCGCTCGCGGCGACCGCCGGGCACCGCGAGGCGCCGCACTACGCGGCGATGCTGCGGGCGGCCGGTCTCGGTCTCGACCCGCACGATCCGGCGGGCAGCGCGGACGCCCTGCTGCGGCACCGGGTGGTCGTGGCGGGCAGCGCGCAGGAGATCGCGGGCGCGCTGGACGCGTACCGCCGCAGCGGGGTGGACGAGGTGCTGCTCAATCCCACGGGGGTGCTGCTCGGTGAGGGGGTGCACGCGGCCGTGGAGGACCTGGAGGAGATCCTCGCCGCCTGCCGCAGCTTCCTGCCCGGCGATCGGCAGGAAGCTGCGTCCGTGGAGCCGGGGGAGCGGCCTGGCCGGCTGGTTGGCTGAGGAACACCCGCCGACGCGTGACCGGCGTCGGTGCGGACCGCATTGACCGAACGGCAGGACAGGAAGAACACGTGCGATCAGAGCATCCGCCCCGGGCAGGGGGAAGCGTCGTCTTCGACGGCGTGAGCAAGAGGTTCGGCGACCATCAGGCCCTCGACGACGTGAGCTTCGCGCTGCGGCCGGGCAAGGTCACCGGCCTGCTCGGGCCCAACGGGGCGGGCAAGAGCACCCTGCTGAGAATTCTGCTCGGGCTGGCCCGCCCCGACGCGGGGAGCGCCGAGGTCCTGGGCGGGGAGCCGCTGTCCGCCCCGGAGCGGGCGCAGCGGGTCGGCGTGGTCATGGACGCGATCGGCTTCCACCCGCGGGTGACGGTCCGCCGTCAGCTGGAGATATCCGCCCGTTCGCTGGGTCTGCCGTCCTCGCGTATCGCCGAGGTGATCGGGCAGGTCGGCCTGGACGGTGCGGAACGCAAGCGGGTCAAGGCGTGCTCGACGGGCATGCGGCAGCGCCTGGCGCTGGCCGTCGCCCTGCTCCCGGACCCCGAACTCCTGATCCTGGACGAGCCGTTGAACGGTCTCGACCCGGACGGGATCCGCTGGATGCGTCGCCTGGTCGAGCGCTCCGCCGACGAGGGGCGGACGGTGCTGATCGCCAGCCACATGCTCTCCGAGGTCGAGCAGAGCGTGGACGACGTGGTCGTCCTGCGCCGCTCGGTGCTGTTCACGGGCTCGCTCCAGGAGCTGGTGCGGCGCGGCGGCGGCCGCTTGGAAGACGCCTACTTCGCACTCGTCGAGGGCGCGGCCGCCGCGCCGCGCCCGGAGGTCACCCGTGCCTGAGGTCCTGCGCAACCAGCTCTCCGCCGAACTCCTCAAACTCCGTACGGGGCTGGCTCTCCCGGCGCTGCTCCTGGTGGCCCTCGCCTTCTGCGCGCTGGGCCAACTGGGCCTGGTGTACGCGGAGTCGGACCCCGCGTCCGCCGGTGCGGAGCTGACGGAGAACATCGTCGGGCTCGGCGCGTCCGCCGCGCTCTTCGCGACGCTGCTCGGGGCGCTGCAGGTGACAGGCGAGTTCAGCTCCGGCTCGATCGGCCGCACCGTGCTGTACGCCCCCGGCCGCTCGGCGGTCGTGGGCGCCAAGCTGCTGGCCACGACGGTGTCGGGCCTGGTCTTCGGCGGCGCGGCGGTGGTCTGCTCCCTCGCCGTCGGTCACGCGGCGCTCGCGGCGAAGGATTCCGGGCTGACCGTCGACGGCTCCACCTGGACGACCGCCGCCGCCGTCCTGACGATCTGCACCCTGGCCGGCCCGTGGGGCGCGGCGATCGGCTTCGTCGTCCGCAATCGGCTCGCCGCGGTCCTCGGCCTGGTCGTCTGGGGCACGCTGGGCCAGGTACTGGTGCTGGGCCAGCTCCCCGAGCTGGGCCGCTTCCTCCCCGAGGGCGCCCAGTTCGCCCTGCTCGGCGACGCCTCCGGCTTCCCGGACGCGCTGGCGGCACCGTACGGTCTGCTGCTGCTCGTGGCCTGGACGGCAGCGATGTCCCTGGCGGGCACCCGCCTCTTCACCCACCGCGACGTCTGAGAACGACTCCCGCCGGGGCGTGGCCGCGCACTGCCCTGTGTGCGGTCACGCCCCGGCGCCGTGGGGTCACCGGTTCCTGCGTGTCAGTGCTCGCGCCGGTCGGATTCCACGATGCCGGACCGGACGAGGAGCGCCCCGAGGTGGGTGCGACTGGTGGCGCCGAGGGTCTGCATGAGTTTGGCGATGTGGGCGCGGCAGGTGCGGACGCTGATGCCCATCTTGCGGGCGACGACGTCGTCGACGTGGCCCTCGGTGAGGAGGCGGGCGATGCTGAGCTGTACGGCGGTGACCGGGACGTCCGGTGTCGCCGTGTGATGGGTTTCGGCCAGCGGGACGGCTTGCGATCTCCTCGGTGGCCGTGGCGGTGGCCTCGTCGATGGACGCCTGGATGGTGGCGATTCCTTCGAGCACCGTGATGGCCATGTTGGGGTCGCCGTGCGCGACAGCGGTCAGAGGAAGCAGTGACCGGCTCAGCGTCGCGGAGAGTTGCAGCCGCTCCTCGATCTCACGGGAGACGGGTTGCAGCAGGTGGGCCAGCGCGGCGGACGGTGGTGTCGGACGCAACCATGCGTCGTTCCACGGGTCGGGGTAGAGGAGGGACAGGTCGATGAGACAGGGAGCGGCCGATACGTCGGCACGTGCCAGCTGCCCTGTCTTCAAGGCCTCCTCGTACAGGCGGATCGCCGGATCGCACAACTCGGCTTTCCCGTGGGGAGCGTGTGCTGATCTGTCGTCTTCGGTAACCATTTGGGATCCCCCCGCTTCGTGCAGTGCAACAAGTGGACGGTGTTGCCGGCCCGGCTGTGGGGGGATCGTGGAGGCGTCGGGGGAGCGGGGATCTTTCCCGTCCACCTGGCCGTGGCTGCGCTCTTCCCCGTGTTGCGGTCACGCCCCGGTGCCGGGGGACATCGCATGGTCGTGGTCTGAATCCAGGATTCCTGATCGCGCGATGAGGTAGCCGAGTTGGGCCCGGCTGGTGCTGCCGAGCGTGGCGTTCATCTTGGCGATGTGGGCACGGCAGGTCCGGACGTTCATGCCGAGCCGGCGAGCGATGGAGTCGTCGACGTGACCTTCGACGAGGAGTTGGGCTATCGAACGCTGGACGCCGCTGATTCCTGCCGGGGTGGGGTTGTACAAGACCTCTTCGAGAAGCGGAGTGGCACGTTGCCAGAGCTGCTCGAAAACCCTGATGAGGTAGGAGACGAGCCCCGGATGCCGAAGTTCCAGAGCAACCGACCGGTCGTCCTGTGCGGGTATGAACGCGACGGTGCGGTCGAAGATGAGCATGCGCTCGACCAATTCCTCCAGGGTGCGGATTTCGACGCCTTCCGCGAGACGTTCCGCGTAGACGAACGTGCCCTGGTGGTGTCGCACGGTGTGCTGGTACAGGGTGCGGATCTGGACACCCCGGTCGACCACGGCCTTGCCGCGCTCCAGTCCCTTGCTGAGGATGTCCTCGCTGCGACCGCCCCCGGGTTGGACGGTGAGTACCTCGTGGCGGGCTTCGGCGGTGGCGACGTCGATGGCCGCATTGATGCGTGTGCTGCCTTCCAGCACGGTGATCGCGTGGGTCGTGGGGGGATCCTGAGCGCTGATGTCCATGAAAGGTTCGAAAGACTCGGTCAGTTTCAGGGAATGCCGTCGGCGCTCCTGGATCTCACGTTCTATGGGGTGCAGCCGCTGCGCCAGGGCGGCGGAGGGCGGCACCGGGCGGAGCCAGTTGACGTCGTCGGGATCCGGGTGGAGCAGGGCGAAGTCCATCAGGCACGGGGCCGGCTCGGCGTCGGCGCGAGGTATGCGGCCGGATCGCAGCGCGTTGGCGTAGAGGCGCTGTCCCGCATCACACAGATCGGTGATGCCGTGAGGATGTTCCGCTTTTGACTCGCTTGTGGCCATATGTCCACCCCCCATGTTCCTGTACCTACAGGAACATGATGCATCGACCCGGTGGTGTTCGAGTGGTCAGGTGGGACATCGTCTTGGTGCGGGGGAGATGAATCCATCAAGTGAGGACGAAGCCGAAATGTATAAGCGAATGCTTCGCTCGGTGCTTGCCACTGCGTTCGTAGGAGCTCTGGCCCTCGGGGCCCTGTCCGCACAGGGTGCCGGGGACATTACGTGGGACAGCCAGGAGGCCGCATCGGCACCGGCGGCGCAAGCGGCCGTGCCCGGCGACATCACCTGGGGCGCTGCTCCGGCCCGTACGGTCGCATGAGCACCCCGCCGGACGACCGCACCTTCCGGCGCGAGATGGCAACCGCCTATCGCTCAGGGTGGCATTTCATCGATCTGCTCACGGCCCTCCCCCGCCGTGGCGACTCGTTGATGGTCACCCTGTTCGGAGAGCCGATCGTCGTGGTGATGGAAGAGGACGAGGACGTCCGCGCCTATCGCTGCCTCCGTCGGCCCCGCGGCGCCCCGCAGCCGGTTCGCTGTGCCGTCAGGTACGGCATGATCTTCGTCAACCTCGATCAGCGCGACCACGAGCTGTTCGACGCAGAACCCCTTTCCGCCACCCCCCGCAGTGCCTGAGCGATTCCCCCGTCGTCACCTGTCGCTCCAGGCGCTTCCCCCACACAGCGGCGCCACCGTGACCTGAACACGGTGGCGCCGTTGTGCTGTCTCCGCGGCTCTGCGCGGGGTCAGGCCTTGCCGAGCGCCCGGTCGAGGGTGATCTCGATGACGACCCGGGTCGGGTTGATCCGCGGCGGACGGCCGTAGCGCTCCTCGTGGCGGGCCTCCGCGTCCTTGACGGTCTCCGGCTCGGTGCGGATGACCGCGCGGCCCTCCAGGGTCGCCCAGCGGGCCCGGTCGATCTGGCAGACGGCCACCCGTGCCCCGTCGGGGCCGGCCGCCCGGATGTGGGCGACCTTGCGGCTGCCTCCGTCGGTGATCACACGCGCCACCCCGGCCTCCGGGTCGTACGTCACACAGACCGGCACCACGTGCGGCGTGCCGTCCGGGCGGGGGGTCGTCAGCGTGGACAGGTGGCTCTCGCGCCAGAACGCGACGTATTCGGGGGAGGGATTGCGTACGTCTGCCATGGGGGCAGCGTACGAGAGCCCGCGAACGAACCCGTCTCCGCGGCCCGGGACGCGTGCGATCACTGCCTTGAGTGGAATAGACTCAACTTTGTGCACGTTGATTAAGTCAATGTGAGACGTAGGCACGCACGCCCCCAGCTGCGAGGAGGAGTAACCACACGTGGACGCCGAGCTGACCAACAAGAGCCGTGACGCCATCAACGCGGCCACCGACCGGGCCGTGAAGGACGGGCACCCCGACCTGACCCCGGGGCACCTGCTGCTCGCGCTGCTGGGGGGCCAGGACAACGAGAACATCATCGACCTCCTCGCCGCCGTCGAGGCCGACCAGGCGCTCGTGCGCGGCGAGACCGAGCGGCTGCTCGGGACCCTGCCCAGCGTCACCGGGTCCACCGTCGCCCCGCCGCAGCCCAACCGCGAGATGCTCGCCGTCATCCAGGATGCGGCCCAGCGGGCCAAGGAGCTGGGCGACGACTACATCTCCACCGAGCACCTGCTCATCGGCGTCGCCGCGAAGGGCGGGCGGGCCGGTGAGATCCTCGACGGACAGGGGGCCGGCGCCAAGAAGCTGCTGGCCGCGTTCGAGACGAGCAGGGGAGGGCGCCGGGTGACCACACCCGACCCGGAGGGCCAGTACAAGGCCCTGGAGAAGTTCGGCACCGACTTCACGGCCGCCGCGCGCGAGGGCAAGCTGGACCCGGTCATCGGCCGCGACCAGGAGATCCGCCGCGTCGTGCAGGTGCTGTCCCGCCGGACGAAGAACAACCCCGTCCTCATCGGTGAGCCCGGCGTCGGCAAGACCGCCGTCGTCGAAGGACTCGCCCAGCGCATCGTCAAGGGCGACGTCCCGGAGAGCCTCAAGGACAAGCGGCTCGTCTCGCTGGACCTCGGCGCGATGGTCGCGGGTGCCAAGTACCGCGGCGAGTTCGAGGAGCGGCTGAAGACCGTCCTCTCCGAGATCAAGGAGAGCGACGGCCGGATCATCACGTTCATCGACGAGCTGCACACCGTCGTCGGCGCGGGCGCCGGCGGCGACTCCGCCATGGACGCGGGCAACATGCTCAAGCCGATGCTGGCCCGCGGCGAGCTCCGCATGGTCGGCGCGACCACGCTCGACGAGTACCGCGAGCGCATCGAGAAGGACCCCGCCCTGGAGCGACGCTTCCAGCAGGTGCTGGTCGCCGAGCCCTCCGTCGAGGACACCATCGCGATCCTGCGCGGTCTCAAGGGCCGTTACGAGGCCCACCACAAGGTGCAGATCGCGGACTCGGCGCTGGTGGCCGCCGCGACCCTCTCCGACCGCTACATCACCTCCCGCTTCCTCCCCGACAAGGCCATCGACCTGGTCGACGAGGCCGCTTCCCGGCTGCGGATGGAGATCGACTCCTCGCCGCTGGAGATCGACGAACTCCAGCGCTCCGTCGACCGGTTGCGCATGGAGGAGCTGGCCCTCAAGAACGAGTCCGACCCCGCATCCAAGCAGCGCCTGGAGAAGCTGCGCCGCGACCTCGCCGACAAGGAGGAGGAGCTGCGCGGCCTCAACGCCCGCTGGGAGAAGGAGAAGCAGGGCCTCAACCGGGTCGGTGAGCTCAAGGAGCGCCTCGACGAGCTGCGCGGCCAGGCCGAACGCGCCCAGCGTGACGGTGACTTCGACGCCGCCTCCAAGCTGCTGTACGGGGAGATCCCGGGGCTGGAGCGGGAGTTGGAGGAGGCCGCGGAAGCGGAGCAGGAGGCGTCCAAGGACAAGGACACCATGGTCAAGGAGGAGGTCGGGCCGGACGACATCGCGGACGTCGTCGGCGCCTGGACCGGCATCCCGGCCGGGCGGCTGCTGGAAGGTGAGACGCAGAAGCTGCTGCGGATGGAGAGCGAACTCGGCAAGCGGCTGATCGGGCAGACCGAGGCCGTGCAGGCCGTCTCCGACGCCGTACGCCGCACCAGGGCCGGGATCGCCGACCCCGACCGGCCCACCGGGTCGTTCCTCTTCCTCGGACCCACCGGCGTCGGCAAGACCGAGCTGGCCAAGGCGCTGGCGGACTTCCTCTTCGACGACGAGCGGGCCATGATCCGCATCGACATGAGCGAGTACGGCGAGAAGCACAGCGTCGCCCGCCTGGTCGGCGCCCCGCCCGGTTACGTCGGGTACGAGGAGGGCGGCCAGCTCACCGAGGCCGTCCGCCGCCGCCCGTACAGCGTCGTGCTGCTGGACGAGGTCGAGAAGGCCCACCCCGAGGTCTTCGACATCCTGCTCCAGGTCCTCGACGACGGCCGGCTCACCGACGGCCAGGGCCGCACGGTCGACTTCCGCAACACCATCCTGATCCTCACCTCCAACCTCGGCTCCCAGTTCCTGATGGACCCGCTGGTCAAGCCCGAGGTCAAGAAGGAGCAGGTCCTGGAGGTGGTGCGGGCCTCCTTCAAGCCGGAGTTCATCAACCGGCTCGACGACCTCGTGGTCTTCTCCGCCCTGTCCGGCGACGAGCTGGCCCACATCGCGGGCCTCCAGATCGACCGGCTGGCGAAGCGCCTCGCGGACCGGCGGCTCACCCTCGACGTCACCCCCGAGGCGCTGGCCTGGCTCGCCCAGGAGGGCAACGACCCGGCCTACGGGGCGCGGCCGCTGCGCCGGCTCATCCAGACGGCGATCGGCGACCGGCTCGCCAAGGAGATCCTGTCCGGCGAGGTCCGCGACGGTGACACCGTACGGGTGGACCGGGCCGAGGACGGACTGGTCGTCGGCCCCGCCTCGTAACCGCCGGTCACGGCGCGTCGCACGCTGTGAGCGAACGCCCGGCGAGCCCCGTCTCCACCCGCTGTCTGTCAGCTTGTGGCTGATCGGGGCCGCCGGGGCTTGCCATGCCCCGCCCGCCATGGGAGAGGATGGCCGCCAACCGCACGAAGGGAAATAACGGTGAGCATCGATCCGTCCTCGATTCCTAATTTCGGGGGCCAGCCCGAACCGCAGGCGGCAGGACCGGAGGGCCCCGTCGTCCCTGACCAGGACCTCGTCAAGCAGCTCCTCGACCAGATGGAGCTGAAGTACGTCGTCGACGACGAGGGCGACCTCGCGGCGCCGTGGGAGGAGTTCCGGACGTACTTCATGTTCCGCGGCGAGGCGGAGCAGCAGGTCTTCTCGGTCCGTACGTTCTACGACCGCCCGCACGACGTGGACCAGCGTCCCGTCCTGCTGGACGCCATCGACGACTGGAACCGCCGCACCCTGTGGCCCAAGGTCTACACCCACGCCCACGAGGGCGAGGAGGGCGAGACGGGTTCCGTCCGGCTGATCGGTGAGGCGCAGATGCTCATCGGCACCGGCGTCAGCCTGGAGCACTTCGTCTCCTCGACGGTGAGCTGGGTGCGCGCCTCGATCGAGTTCGACAAGTGGCTTATCGAGCGCCTCGGCATCCAGCCCACCGAGGGCAAGACGGACGGCGAGGAGCCCGCGGGCGCCTAGTCCCCGAAGTACCGGGTCACGGCCCGGGCAGCGGTCATCGCGACCGCCGCCCGGGCCGTTCCCGTATCCCGGGGCCCGTATCCCGGGGCTCAGCCCAGCCGGGCCAGCCGCTCCACCGCCTCCTCCAGCACGTCGTCCCTCTTGCAGAACGTGAACCGGACCTGGCTGCGGCCCGCCTCCGGGTCGTCGTAGAAGACCGAGACCGGCACCGCCGCCACCCCGCAGCGCTCCGGCAGCGCGCGGCAGAACGCGTACGCGTCCTCGTCGCCGAACGGGGAGATGTCGGTGGTGATGAAGTACGTCCCCTCCGGCTCGTACACCTGGAAGCCCGCGGCGCGCAGACCCTTCGCCAGCAGGTCCCGCTTGCGGTGCATGTCCGCGCGGAAGCCGCTGAAGAACGTGTCCGGCAGGGCGAGCGCCTCGGCGATCGCGTACTGGAACGGGCCCCCGCTGACGAAGGTCAGATACTGCTTCGCCGCGCGCACCGCCGCCACCAGCGGCGCGTCGCCGGTCACCCAGCCGATCTTCCACCCGGTGTACGAGAACGTCTTGCCCGACGACGAGATGGACACCGTGCGCTCGCGCATCCCGGGGAGCGCGGCGATCGGGTGGTGCGCCCCGGTGAAGACGAGGTGCTCGTAGACCTCGTCGGTCACCACCAGGAGGTCGTGCTCCACCGCGAGGGCGGCGATCCCGGACAGTTCGTCGGGGGTGAGGACCGTGCCGGTCGGGTTGTGCGGGGTGTTCAGCAGCAGGAGGCGGGTGCGGGGGGTGATCAGGGTGCGCAGTTCGTCGAGGTCGGGGCGGAAGTCCGGGGCGCGCAGGGTGAGCGGTACGCGCTGGGCGCCCGCCATGGCGATGCAGGCGGCGTACGAGTCGTAGTACGGCTCGAACGCGATGACCTCGTCGTCCGGTTCGAGGAGGGCGAGCAAGGAGGCGGCGATCGCCTCGGTGGCCCCGGTCGTGACCAGGACCTCCGTCTCCGGGGACCAGGTCAGGCCGTAGAAGCGCTCCTGGTGGGCGGCGACGGCGTTGCGGAGGTCCGGGACGCCGGGGCCGGGCGGGTACTGGTTGCCGTGGCCGGCGCGCAGCGCCCGGACCGCCGCCTCCCGGATCTCCTCGGGTCCGTCGGTGTCGGGGAAGCCCTGGCCGAGGTTGATGGAGCCGGTCCGCACGGCCAGCGCGGACATCTCGGCGAAGATCGTCGTGCCGAACGCGGCGAGGCGGCGGTTGAGCAGCGGTCGTCCCTGTGTCATGGGCGCCATCCTGGGCCGAAGCTCTGGAGTTGCTCAAGTCCGCTTTGGCGCGCGGGGGCCTGGGGAATCCCCCTGTCACACAACAACGGGGAAGCGACGGGGGACCTCGCTTCGGGGGAGAGAAAGGCGGGTGGGGGCCATGGGCGTCTTCATCGCGATAGTGATCGCCGCGGTCGTCGTCGGGGGACTGCTGGCCGTTCTGCGGGCCACCGGCGGCAGCCGTCCGTCGAACAAGCGCAAGGGGAGCCGGCGCTCGTCGAGCGTGGCGTCGGGGGGCGGCGACAGCTTCGGCGGCGGCGACTCCGGCGGCGGCTGGTGGTCGTCGTGGGGCGACTCCGGGGCCGGCGGCGACTCCGGGTCCGGCGGGCACTCCGGGGGCCACTCCTGCGGCGGCGGCTCGTCGTGCGGGGGTGGCGGGGGCGGCTGCGGTGGGGGCAGCAGCTGACGGGGCCTCCTCGCGCGGTCACCGACAGTGACCTGGCGCCGGGCGTCCGGAGGGTGAACTCCCTCCGGGCGCCTTTTTGTTGAGCGACGCGGACGTTTTCGGTTGAACAGTTGAACCGTGGGGCCCCCGAGGGGATGGAAACCACGGCAAGTTGGGCGAAAGCGCTGTGAGTGCGGCGTACTTCGTGATTCCCTCGTCGAAGAGAACATTCAGCCCTCGGACCCCAGTTGGGCCAGATCGGGCGCCCTCACCTCCCACGCGCAGTCACGCAGGGGGCGTTCCGCTGTCCCGGTGTCCATGTGTGTTTGCGGAGCCCACCCATGCTCACCACCCTCCAGACGGCCTATTCCGATACCCGCGCCGCCGACCTGGCCTGGAGCCTGGGGCGGGAGCCGCTGCCCGCCCTGGCGGTCCTCGACCTCCGGTTCGACGGCGCCGAACTCCAGTTGAGGCTGCTCGGCGCCTCCCACCAGGTGCTCCTCCAGGAGGAGCACGGGGGCTGTTCCGAGACCGTGGCCTGTATGCCCGGCAGCAGCACCCCTCTGCCCCTCGGCGTCTCCAAGCGCCTGGGGGACCGGGATTACGAATTCGCGGCGCGGGTGGAGACCCTGACCCAGGGGCAGTTCGCCGGGCGCGCGCAGGAGCTGCTCGCCCTGGTGAGCGACCACCCGCACGGTCTGGTGGGCACCTTCCCCGGCAGCCCGTACGCCTTCACCGCGATGCTCGCCCAGCGCACCGAGGGGCAGGTGCGGTGGCGCACCTGGCACGCGTACCCGCAGGAGGGGCAGTTGGTGGTCACCCGGACCCGGGTGGGCGTGCGGATTCCCGCACCCGCGGCCTAGTTGGTGGGGGCACTTACACCCGTGTGGGTGACAAGGTGCGACCGTGTCGTGACGTAGCGTTCGCGTCATGATCGACCAGCAGATGTCGCTGCGAGGGGGCGCGGCGCGGCTCCCCGTACGGCCGAGGACCGGCCGGTTCCTCGTGCTGGCCGCGGTCTTCGTCTGCGCCGCGTGCGGTCTCGTCTACGAGCTCGAACTGCTCGCGCTCGCCTCGTATCTCATCGGCGATTCAGTCACCCAGGCGTCCGTCGTGCTCTCCGTGATGGTGTTCGCGATGGGCATCGGGTCCCTTCTCGCGAAACGTTTGCGCTGCCGTGCCGCCGTCGGTTTCGGGATGATCGAGGCGGCCCTCGCCCTGATCGGCGGCTCATCCGCGCTGGTCCTCTACGCCTCGTTCGCCTGGCTCGGTGATTCGCAGTACGCCCTGGTCGGGTTCTCGCTGGCCATCGGGGTGCTGATCGGTGCGGAGATCCCGCTGCTGATGACGCTGATCCAGCGCGTCGACCGGCAGGACGCGGGCGGGGCCGTCGCCGATCTCTTCGCCGCCGATTACGTGGGCGCGCTGGTCGGCGGGCTCGCGTTCCCCTTTCTGCTGCTGCCGATGCTGGGGCAGTTGACCGGTGCGCTGTTCACCGGCACGGTCAACGCGGCGGCGGGCGGGGCGCTCGTCCTGTGGGTCTTCCGGCGCGACCTGAGCGCACGCTCCCGCTGGCTCCTCGTCCTGGCCAACGTCTCGGTGATCGCGGTGCTGGCCACCGCCACGGTGCTGGTCGACGACTTCGAGCGGGCGGCGCGGCGGGCGGTGTACGGGGACCAGGTGCGGGTCGCCGTGCAGACCGGGGTGCAGGAGGTCGTGGTGACCGGCACCGACCGGGACTCCCTGGGCCTCTATCTGGACGGCCGGCTGCGGGTCAGCGCCCGCGACGAGTACCGCTACCACGAGGCGCTGGTGCACCCCGCGATGAACGGGCCCCGCGCCCGCGTGCTCATCCTGGGCGGCGGCGACGGGCTCGCCGCCCGTGAGGTGCTGCGCTACGGGGACGTCCGCGCGGTCACCGTCGTCGAGCTGGACCCCGCCGTCACCCGACTGGCCCGTACCGACCCCGCCCTCTCCGAGCTGAACGGCCACGCCTTCCGCGACCCCCGCCTCACCGTGGTCGGGGCGGACGCGTTCCCCTGGCTCCGGGCCGACCACGGCCGCTACGACGTGGTGATCTCCGACCTCCCGGACCCGGGCATCACCGCCAGTACGAAGCTGTATTCGGCCGAGTTCTACGGGCTGGTCGCGGAGGCACTGGCCCCGGACGGGCGGCTCGTGGTGCACGCCGGACCGCTGGGGGCCCGGCCGCAGACCTTCTGGACGGTGGAGGCCTCGGTGCGCGCGGGCGGCCTCGCGACCCGCCCCTACCGCGTCACCGGCCGGTACGCGGGCTTCGCCGCCGGCCCGGACCGGGGCGGCGGGGAGGACGGGGAGCGGGAGGACTGGGGGTTCCTCCTCGCCGCGGCGGGCGAGGCGCCGCAGGCCGCGCTGGCCGCCGGAGGGCCCGAACCGCGCTCGCTGCGGGGCCGGGAGCTGCGCGAGGGGGCGCGGGCCGCGGCCGAGGCCCGGCTGCCGGGGCTGCTCCCGTCGACGCTGGTCCACCCGAGGTACTGGGAGGACGCGTGAGCACGTGGTGTGCGCCCCTCGGCCTGTCGGCGGCCCTTCGGCGGCCCTTCGGCGGTCCCTTGGGGTTCCCTCGGCGGTCTTTCGGCGGTCCCTTGGGGGTCCTTCGACGGCCCTTCGGCGGGACGAAGCGCTCACGTTCCGGCCCGTGGCCGATTAGGCTCGGCTCCCATGGAGCATGAGGTGTTCGTTCCGGTTCCCGTCCCGGCCCTGCTGCGCACCCTGGGCGATCCCACCCGGGTCGCCCGCTGCGTCCCAGGTCTCCAGCAGGACGCCGACGCGGCGTCGCCCCTGGCGGGCCGGCTGAAGCTGCGGGCCGGCGGCCACACCATCACCTACCGGGGCGAGCTGCTGCTCACCGGCCCGGAGGGAGACCGCTTCTCCGTGACCGGCAAGGGCGTGGAGGCCCGGGGCACCGGTGCGGTCGAGCTGGCCCTGACCATCGGCCTCACGGCGACGGACGGTGGGACGACGATCGCCTACAGCGGTACGGCCGACGGGGACGGGCGGCTGGTCGAGCTGGAGGAGGGCGCGGCACTCGCGGCCGCCCACCGGCTCCTGGACCGCTTCACCCAGCAGCTGGTGACGGAGTCGCTGGCGGGGCGGGAGGACGGGGACGCCGACGGAGACGCGGAAGCCGACGCCGATGCGGACGACGCCGTGGCCGCGGAGGGACTTGCGGGCGACGAGGAGGGCGCGGGCGGCTCGGGCGACGAGATCCGCGTGGACGACGAGATCCGCGCGGGCGACGTGGACGACGCGGACGGCTCGGGCGGTGACGACCACGGGTCCGTCTACGACTCACCCGTGCCGCCGCCCTCGCTCGACCCCGTCGCCGGGGTGGAGTTCACCGTTCCGGACGAGCCGCCCGCCGAGGCCGCGCACGCTCGCCGCACCATGATCGGGCGCAGCGCCGAGGAGGTCGACCACGCGCCGCCGCGCGGCCGGTACGCCCCCGTGCCCTCCCCGGAGGCGGGCGGTGCGAGCACCACCCTGCGGTGGGTCGCCCCCGCCGCCCTCGCGCTCGCCTCCGCCGTGGTGCTGGGCCGGGCGTTGCGGCGCCGCAGGCCCTGAGCCGCCAGTAGGGTCGTCGGGTGAGCAGCAGCGAAGAGAACGTCAGGCTGACCGTCGGCGCGGCCGAGTTGACCGTCGACCCCGTGCACGGCTGCCGGATCAGCAGCCTGCGGATCGGGATCACCGAACTGCTCCGCCAGGGCGATCGGTACGGCTGCTTCCCGATGGTCCCCTGGTGCGGGCGTACGGGGTACGGGCAGTTCCGCAACGGCGACGAGCTCCACGAGCTGCCGCTGAACTCCCCGCCGCACGCCATCCACGGCACCGGCCGGGACACCTCCTGGCACCCCGCGCACACGGCCGCCGATCTGGCCGAGGGGCGGGCGGCCTTCTACTACGACCTGGCGAAGCCCTGGCCGTACGAGGGCCGGGTGACGCAGACCTTCGAGCTGACCGAGGACACGCTCACGCTGGGCCTGGCCGTCGAGACGTACGGCGACTCCTTCCCGGCCCAGGCCGGCTGGCACCCCTGGTTCCACCGCACCCTCGACGGCCGGGACGCCGAGCTGTCCTTCGACGCCGCCTGGCAGGAGGAGCGGGGCGGGGACCATCTGCCGACCGGGCGGCGCACCGACCCGCAGCCCGGCCCGTGGGACGACTGCTTCGGCATGCCCGACGGCGTGGACGTGAAGATCACCTGGCCGGAGCGGCTGGAGCTGACGGTGAAGAGCCGCAGCGAGTGGGTGGTGGTCTACGACGAGCAGGACGAGGCCGTCTGCGTGGAACCGCAGTCCGGTCCGCCGAACGGGCTGAACACCGCACCCCGCCTGGTGACCCCGATCGACCCGCTGGAGATGACCACGACCTGGAGCTGGACGCGGCTCTGAGCCGGTGCCCGGCGCGTGCCCGGGCGTAGGCCTGGACGTGGGCCCGTGCGGCACCGCTTACCCTCGTGGACATGACTGACGTACGCGCTGACCTGCTCCAGCAGATCAAGGACAAGGCCGTGGTGCACGGCAAGGTGACCCTCTCCTCGGGTCTGGAAGCCGACTGGTACATCGACCTGCGCCGGATCACGCTGGACGGCAAGGCCGCGCCGCTGGTCGGGCAGGTCATGCTCGACGCCACTGCCGAGCTGGACTACGACTGCGTCGGCGGTCTGACGCTCGGCGCCGACCCGGTCGCCACCTCGATGCTGCACGCCTCCGCCGCCCGGGGTAAGAGCCTGGACGCGTTCGTCGTCCGCAAGGCGCAGAAGGCGCACGGGATGCAGCGCCGGATCGAGGGCACGGACGTCAAGGGCCGCCGCTGCCTGGTCGTCGAGGACACCTCCACCACGGGCGGCTCGCCGCTGACCGCCGTCGAGGCGGTCCGTGAGGCCGGTGGCGAGGTCGTCGCCGTCGCCGTGATCGTCGAGCGCGGTGCCGCTCCGGCCATCGCCGAGGCCGGTCTGCCGTACGTCCACGTGTACTCGGTGGCCGATCTCGACCTGGGCTGAACCCTCCCCGGACTCGGTTTCACGTGAAACCGGGTCCGCCGGGTGGAGCCGGATGGCAAGTCTGGGAAGATGGGGGCGACGATGACGTCGCCCCCAGGTCAGGGACTCACAGCCTGCACACCCGCACATCCCAAGGAGCGGTCAGATGCCCATCGCAACCCCCGAGGCTTACGCCGAGATGCTCGACCGGGCAAAGGCGGGCAAGTTCGCCTACCCGGCCATCAACGTGACCTCGTCCCAGACCCTGCACGCCGCGCTGCGCGGCTTCGCGGAGGCCGAGAGCGACGGCATCGTCCAGATCTCCACCGGTGGTGCGGAGTTCCTGGGCGGCCAGTACAACAAGGACATGGTCACGGGCGCGGTCGCCCTGGCCGAGTTCGCGCACATCGTCGCGGCGAAGTACGACGTCACCATCGCGCTGCACACCGACCACTGCCCCAAGGACAAGCTGGACGGCTACGTACGTCCGCTGCTCGACGTCTCCGCCGAGCGCGTCGCCAAGGGCCTCAACCCGCTGTTCCAGTCCCACATGTGGGACGGTTCGGCCGAGACCCTCGCCGACAACCTGGCCATCGGCCAGGAGCTGCTGGCCAAGGCCGCCGCCGCCAAGATCATCCTTGAGGTCGAGATCACCCCGACCGGCGGTGAGGAGGACGGCGTCACGCACGAGATCAACGACGAGCTGTACACGACCGTCGACGACGCGCTGCGTACCGCCGAGGCGCTCGGCCTGGGCGAGAAGGGCCGCTACCTGCTGGCCGCCTCCTTCGGCAACGTCCACGGTGTCTACAAGCCGGGCAACGTCGTGCTCCGCCCCGAGCTGCTGAAGGACCTCCAGGCGGGCGTCTCCGAGAAGTACGGCAAGCCGGCCGGCAGCCAGCCGTTCGACTTCGTCTTCCACGGCGGTTCGGGCTCCACCGCCGAGGAGATCGTCACCGCGCTGGAGAACGGCGTCGTGAAGATGAACCTCGACACCGACACCCAGTACGCCTTCACCCGCCCGGTCGCGGACCACATGTTCCGCAACTACGACGGTGTCCTGAAGGTCGACGGCGAGGTCGGCAACAAGAAGACCTACGACCCCCGCACCTGGGGCAAGCTCGCCGAGGGCGGCATGGCCGCGCGCGTCACCGAGGCCTGCGCGAACCTGCGCTCCACGGGCACGAAGCTGAAGTAGTCACCCGTCCGCACGGACGTGTGGACGTACGGTGCCGGGCCCGGTCCTCCCTCGGGGGGCCGGGCCCGTCGCTGTGCCGGGAGAGAGAAGAGGATCTGCTGTGGGCGCGCCCTACGACTTCGATACCGCCATCGACCGCCGGGGCACCTGGTGCGTCCAGTGGGACGGGGTCGCCGACCGGTTCGGCGTCGACGGCCTGCTGCCGTTCACCATCTCCGACATGGACTTCGCCACCGCCCCCGAGGTCCTGGCCGCGCTCCGGGCCCGTCTGGACCACGGGGTGTTCGGCTACACCACCTGGTGGCAGGACGACTTCCGCTCGGCGATCGCCCACTGGTACGCCACGCGGTACGGAACCGAGATCGACACCGGACAGCTCGTCTACGGGCCGTCCGTGCTCAGCCAGCTCTCCCAGTTGCTCCAGATGTGGACGGCGGAGGGGGACGGCGTCGTCGTCCACACCCCTGTGTACGACGGTTTCCGCAAGGCCATCACGGGGCTCGGGCGGGAGCTGCGCGGGGTGCCGGTGGGGGGCGAGGAGGCGCTGGAGCGGGAGCTTTCGCGGCGCGACGCGAAGGTGCTGGTGCTGTGCTCGCCGCACAACCCGACCGGCCGGGTGTGGACGGCCGACGAGCTGGCCCGGACGGCGGCGCTCGCCGAGCGGCACGGGGTCGCGGTGATCAGCGACGAGATCCACGCGGACTTCGTGCACGACGACGGTGCGGGGCGCGTCCATGTGCCGTGGACGCGGGTGGCGGGGGACGGCCGGTGGGCGCTGATCACCTCCGGGTCGAAGGCGTTCAACTTCCCGGCGCTGACCGGTTCGTACGGGTTCATCGGGGACCCCGGTGACCGGGCGGAGTTCCTGCGCCGGATGGAGACGGCGGAGGGGCTGGCGTCACCGGCCGTCCTGTCGCTGACCGCGCACATCGCGGCGTACCGGGAGGGGGCGGCGTGGCTGGACGCGGTGCGGGCGTATGTGGCGGGGAACCTGGGGTACGTCGCGGAGCGGCTGGGGGCGGCCTTCCCCGAGCTGGGGTGGGAGCCGCCGCAGGCCGGATACCTGGCGTGGATCGACCTGCGGCCGCTGGGGGTGGAGGAGTCCGCGTTGCAGCGGGTGCTGGTGGAGCGGGAGCGCGTGGCGGTGATGGGGGGTTCCGTCTACGGGGCGCCGGGGTGCGTGCGGCTGAACGTGGGGTGCCCTCGGGAGAAGGCGGTGCGGGGGGTGGAGGCGTTGGTGCGGGCGGTGGAGAGCCTTCGTTCAAGCCCCTCCGGCGCTTGAGGAGCGGGGGTGCGGGGGCAGCGCCCCCCGTGACGGTGCTCAGGGGTGCGGGCGGTGGAGCCGTGCGGTAGCCGCTGGTTTCGGGGGCGCTGCCCCCGGCCCCCGCTCCTCAAGCGCCGGAGGGGCTGGAAGTGCGGGCTCCTGCCCCGTGCGGGCACTCCGGGGGCTCCTCAATCGCCGGAGAGGCTTGAAGTGCGGGCCCAGCCATCGGCGCGGTTCTCCTCAAGCGCCGGAGGGCTGGAAGTGCGGGCACTTGCTCTGTCGGGGCACGCTGGCTCCATGGCTGCTGCTGGCTCCGCCCCCGGGGAGATCCGGGTCGCCTCGCCCGTCGGGCGCTGGGTCGTGCTGACCACCGTGCTCGGGTCCGGCATGGCGATGCTCGACTCCACCGTCATCAACGTCGCCCTGCCCCGTATCGGCGAGGACCTCGGCACCGACATGGCCGCCCTCCAGTGGACCGTCAACGCCTACATGCTCACGCTCGCCGGGCTGATCCTTCTCGGCGGGGCGCTCGGGGACCGTTACGGGCGGCGGCGGGTGTTCGTCGTCGGGGTGGTGTGGTTCGCGGTGGCCTCCCTGCTCTGCGGGATCGCGCCGAACGCGGGCGTGCTCATCGCCGCCCGGGCGCTCCAGGGCGTCGGCGGGGCGCTCCTCACGCCGGGGTCGCTCGCGCTCATTCAGGCCAGTTTCCATCCGGACGACCGGGCGCGGGCCGTGGGGCTCTGGTCCGGGTTCGGCGGGGTCGGGGCGGCCGTGGGGCCGTTCGTGGGCGGGTGGCTCGTCGACGGGCCCGGATGGCGGTGGGTGTTCCTGCTGAATCTGCCGCTCGCCGCGATCTGCGTACCCGTCGCGCTCCGGCACGTACCGGAGTCGCGGGATCCGGCAGCGCACGGGCGGTTCGACGTGCTGGGGGCCGGCCTCGGGGCCCTGGCGCTCGCCGGGGTGACGTACGCGCTGATCGAGGCCCCGGAGCAGGGCGCCTCGCCGCTCGTGATCGGGGCGGCCGTCGGCGGGCTGCTGCTGGGGGCCGCGTTCGTGGCGGTCGAGCGGCGGCGGGCCGATCCCATGCTGCCGCCGTCGATCTTCCGCTCCCGGCTGTTCACCTCGGTCAACCTGGTGACCTTCTGCGTCTACGCGGCCCTCGGCGGCTTCTTCTTCCTCTCCGCGATCCAGCTCCAGGTCGTCGCCGGGTACTCGGCGCTGGGGGCGGGCACCGCGCTGCTGCCCACCACCGTGCTGATGCTGCTCTTCTCCGCCCGGGCCGGTGAGCTGGGGCGGCGCATCGGGCCCCGGATCCCGCTCACCGTGGGGCCGCTGCTGGCCGCCGCCGGGATGCTCCTGATGCTGCGGGTGGGATCGGGCAGCGCCTCCTTCGGCGGGTACGTCACCGAGGTGCTGCCCGCCGTCCTGGTGCTCGGCGCCGGACTCGTCGTGGTCGTCGCACCGCTCACCGCGACCGTCCTGGCCGCCGTGGACGCCGGGCGGGCCGGGCTGGCCAGCGGCATCAACAACGCCGCCGCCCGGGCCGCCGGGCTCATCGCGGTGGCGGCCCTGCCGCTGCTCGCCGGGATGGGGCCCGAGGCGTACCGGGACGCGGGTGAGTTCGCCACGACGTTCCGGCGGGCGATGCCGATGTGTGCGGGGCTGCTGGTCGCCGGTGCCGTCCTCGCCTGGTGGACGGTGCGCACCCCGGCCGCGACCGCCGCCGTCCGGAGCGAGCGGCCCGAGTGCGCGGTGCACTGCGGGGTCACCGCCCCGCCGCTGGAGCCGCAGCGGCGGGAGGGGTGAGACCCGCCGGGGCCGTGGTGCCACCGGGGCGGGCAACGGGCCCACGGTCCGCCCGGGTCGCGGTGCCGCCGGGGCGTGCGGTCCGCTCGGGCCGCGGTGCCACTGGGACGGCGGCGGCCCTCACGGTCCGCCCGGGCCGTGGTGCCGCTGGGACGGCGTCGGCCCTCACGGTCCGCCCGGGCCGCGGTGCCGCCGGGGCGGCGACGGCCCTCACGGTCCGCCCGGGCCGTGGTCCCGCCGGGACGTGACGGCAGGCACACTTGAACCATGTCCATCCACGAGAACCTGCTCGGGGGCCCCGCCCCGACCCACCTCCCCGACGACCCCGAGCCGCGCGAGCTGCTCGCCGCCGGCACCCCGCCCGCCGAGGTCGCCGCGAAGTACCCCACCTCCTCCCTCGCCTGGGCGCAGCTCGCCGACGAGGCGTACGAGGGCGGCCGGGTCGTCGAGTCGTACGCGTACGCCCGTACCGGCTACCACCGCGGCCTCGACTCCCTGCGCCGGGCCGGCTGGAAGGGCCACGGGCCCGTCCCGTTCGAGCACGAGCCGAACCGCGGCTTCCTGCGCGCCCTGCACGCCCTGGCCAGGGCCGCGGGCGCGATCGGCGAGACCGAGGAGCACGAGCGCTGCTCGACGTTCCTGCGGGACTCCTCGCCGACCGCCGCCGACATCCTGGGCTGACCCGGGCGCGTACCACTGAGCGGCTCCCCGCCCGAGCACATCGGGCGGGGAGCCGCTTAGTATGCGAGCAGGGGACCGGAGCTCCACCACCTCACGGAAGGGGCGGACCGCTACCCGGAAGCTCGTGTCGAGGAGACAGAAATGT
The DNA here is from genome assembly GCF_000261345.2 of Streptomyces globisporus C-1027. NCBI lineage: Bacteria > Bacillati > Actinomycetota > Actinomycetes > Kitasatosporales > Streptomycetaceae > Streptomyces > Streptomyces globisporus. The sequence continues at coordinate 4,263,873 of NZ_CP013738.1, forward strand.
CGACCAACCACCCCGACCCCGAAGCCACCGGTGCGGACACCCCGTACCTGGACTTCGCGGGAACGACTCCGTACGAGGACTACGTCCAGGCGGATGTCCTGACCCACCTCCAGCACCTGCGCTCGGACGATCCCGGCGAGATGGTCTTCCTGGTCACCACCCAGGTCATGGAGCTGTGGTTCACGGTCATCGTCCATGAGTGGGAGACCGCCACCCGCGCCCTGCGCGAGGACCGCATACCCGTCGCGCGCGACGCCCTCAAGCGTTCGCTGCGCGAGCTGGAGGCGCTCAACGAGTCCTGGCGGCCGCTCGCCGGGCTCACCCCCGCCCAGTTCAACTCCTACCGGGGCTCCCTCGGCGAGGGGTCCGGATTCCAGTCCGCGATGTACCGGCGGATGGAGTTCCTGCTCGGCGACAAGTCCGCCTCCATGCTGGTGCCGCACCGGGGCGCGCCCCGGGTCTACGCCGAGCTGGAGAAGGCGCTCGGGGAGCCCAGCCTGTACGACGAGACCCTCGCCCTGCTGGCCCGGCGCGGGTACGCGATTCCCGAGGCCGTCACCACCCGGGACCTGACCCAGCGGTACGAGCCGTCGCCCGAGGTCGAGGCCGTGTGGGCGGAGATCTACGCCTCCGACGACCAGAACGACGAGCTGGTCCGCCTCGGTGAGCTGCTCACCGACGTCGGGGAGCTGGTGTGGCGCTGGCGGAACGACCACCTCGTCGCCACCCGCCGCGCGATGGGCTCCAAGACCGGCACCGGCGGTTCCGCCGGGGTCGCGTGGCTGGAGAAGCGCGCCACGAAGAACGTGTTCCCCGAGCTGTGGACGGCGCGTAGCCATGTCTGAGACCACGACCACCGCCACGACCACGGCGGAGGACCTCCGCGCGCGGGCGCTGAAGCTCGACGCCGCCGATCCGCTCGCCGGCCGCCGCGAGCTCTTCGCGCTCGACGACGGCGTCTACCTCGACGGCAACTCGCTGGGCGCGCTGCCCGTCCACGTCCCCGCCCGGGTGCAGGACGTCCTCACCCGCCAGTGGGGCGAGCTGCGCATCCGGTCCTGGGACGAGAGCGGCTGGTGGACCGCGCCCGAGCGGATCGGCGACCGGATCGCGCCGCTCGTCGGGGCCGCCGCCGGGCAGATCGTCGTCGGGGACTCGACCAGCGTGAACGTCTTCAAGGCCGTCGTCGCCGCGGCCCGGATCGCGGGCGAGGGACGCGACGAGATCCTGGTTGACGCGACGACCTTTCCCACGGACGGGTACATCGCGGCGTCCGCCGCCCGGCTCACCGGCCACCGGCTGGTGCCCGTGGACCCGGCCGACGTACCGGCCGCGCTCGGTCCCCGTACCGCCGTGGCCCTGCTCAACCACGTCGACTACCGCTTCGGCCGGCTGCACGACCTGCCCGGGCTGACCGCCGCCGTCCACGCGGCGGGCGCGGTCGCGGTGTGGGACCTCTGCCACACCGCGGGCGCGCTGCCCGTCGGGCTCGACGAGCACGGGGTGGACCTGGCGGTCGGCTGTACGTACAAGTACCTCAACGGCGGCCCCGGTTCGCCCGCGTACCTGTACGTCGCCGAGCGCCACCAGGCCGCCTTCGACTCGCCGCTGCCGGGCTGGAACTCGCACGCCGACCCGTTCGGCATGACCCCCGGCTACGTCCCGGCGGACGGTTCCGTACGGGGCCGGGTCGGCACCCCCGACATCGTCTCCATGCTGACGCTGGATGCGGCGCTCGACGTGTGGGACGGGGTGTCGGTGGACACCGTACGGGCCAAGTCCCTGGCGCTGACGGACTTCTTCCTGGAGTGCGTCGAGGCGTACGTTCCGGCGGGCCGGGTCACCTCCGTCACTCCGTCCGCGCACGCCGAACGCGGCAGTCAGGTCGCTCTGCGCTGCGAGGACGCCGAGCCCGTGATGCGCCGCCTCATTGAGCGGGGCGTCGTCGGCGACCTGCGCCGGCCGGGCGTGCTGCGGTTCGGCTTCACCCCGCTGTACGTCGGATTCGCCGACGCGGAACGGGCGGCGCGGGTACTGGCCGAGGTGCTGGCGGAGATCCCGCCGTCCGGCCCGGCGGCCTGACGAGCCGTCAACATGTGTGCGACCGGGCGGGGGCGGTACCGAGTGCTGGTACCGTCCCCGCAGGTCAACCCAGTTGGGCAGCACACACGCACAGGCCACGGGCAGAGGACGGTTGAGCAGCATGTCGGATTCCCCGGGTTCCCCGGACTCTGCGGCGCGTGATCGGGACGAGGCGGAGAGCGCGTCGGCGTTCGCCCATCCTCCCGTCGCCCCCGACGCCACCGCCGCCTACGGGGACCACCCCGACCAGGTCGTCGACTTCTACGCCCCGCGCGACGGCAGCACCGCCGCCCCGCTCGTCGTCCTCCTGCACGGCGGCGCCTGGCGGGCCCCGTACGACCGGGCCCATGTCTCCCCGCTCGCGGACTTCCTGGCCCGCCGGGGCTTCGCCGTGGCCAACGTGGAGTACCGGCGCGGCGGCGACGACATCCCGCAGCAGCGCGGCGGCGAGGGGCAGCACGCTCCGGGTGCCGACCCGGTCGCGGGGCGCTGGCCGGAGACCTTCGACGACGTGGCCGCGGCCCTGGACGCGATGCCCGTGCTGGCCGCCCGCGAGCTGCCGGGCGCCGATGTGCGCCGGATCGTGGTCACCGGGCACTCGGCGGGCGGGCACCTCGCCCTGTGGGCGGCGGCGCGGCACGTCCTGCCCGAGGGGTCGCCGTGGCGGCTGCCCGCCCCGCCGCCACTGCGTGGGGTCGTCGCCCTGGCCCCGATCGCGGACTTCGCGGCGGCGGTCCGGCTGGGGGTGTGCGGCGGCGCGGTCACCCAGCTCCTGGGCGGGGAGGCCGACTTCGCGGACCGGGCGGCGCACGCTGACCCCGGGGTGCTGCTGCCCACCGGGATCGCCACCGCGATCGTCCAGGGGGCCGACGACATCGTCGTCCCGCAGGCCGTCTCCGAGGCGTACGTCGACGCGGCGGCCCAGGCCGGCGAGACGGTCGGGCTGACGCTGCTCGGCGGCGTCGGGCACTTCCCGCTGATCGACCCGGCCGCCGACGCCTGCGCCGTCGTCGCCGAGGAGATCACCCAGCTCGCCTGGTGAACCCCTCCCGAAGGGAGGACCGGGAAGAGACCTGGAATAGAGGACCGAAGCTGTCCTCGGCGGTCCCTACCTTGGTCGTGTTGCCGCTCAGACGGAGTCGGAACCGACGAAGGAGACCTGATGACGATCCTGGTGACCGGAGCCACGGGAACGGTCGGCCGCCGCGTGGTCGAGCAGCTGCTGGAACGCGGTGAGCACGTCCGGGCCCTGACCCGCGACCCGGAGCGGGCGGAGTTCCCGGCCGGGGTCGAGGTGGTCGGCGGCGACCTGGAGGACCCGGCGTCGCTGGTTCCCGCGCTGCGCGGGGCGACCGGGCTGCATCTCATCACCTTCGGCGGGGCCCTCTTCGCCCCGCTGGAGACCGCCGACGAGATCCTCGCCCTGGCCGAGGAGGCGGGCGTGCGCCGGGTGACCGTGCTGCACGGCGGCGGGGAGACCCCGATGGAGACGGCGGTGCGCGCGAGCGACTTCGCGTGGACGGTCGTGATGCCGGTGGAGTTCATGGCGAACGCCCTGGAGTGGGCGCCCGGCATCCGGAGCGAGGGCGTGGTGCGCGAGCCGTTCGTGGACCGGCTGAGCGCGATGGTCCACGAGTCGGACATCGGCGCGGTGGCGGCCGTCGCCCTCACCGAGGACGGTCACGGCGGCCAGGAGTACCTGGTCACCGGACCGCAGGCGCTGACCGTCCGCGACAGGACGACGGACATCGCCGCGGCGCGGGGCGCGGACGTGGAGCTGGTCGAGCTCACGGAGGAGCAGGCGCTGGAGACCTGGCGGGGCCAGGGCATGCCGGAGGACGTGATCGCGTTCCTGATCGACGTCTACCGGGACACGCCGCCGGAGGGCCGGACCGTGCTCGACACGGTGGAGAAGGTCACCGGGCGGCCGGCGCGGACCTTCGCCCAGTGGGCCGAGGAGCACGCGTACGCCTTCCGCGCGGAGGCCTCACCGGAGGCCTCACCGGAGGCCTCACCGGACCTCCGGGGCGGCACGGCGGAGGCGGGTAGTCCTTGAGAGGGACGCTCCGGGATCCGTAGCGATGGTGACGACCCGCCGTCCGCCGCCGCCTACCGTGGAAGCGTGACCGAGACCCAGACGAAGACCAGTAGCCCGGAGTTCCGGGCAGCCGCAGGGGCGATAGACGGCCTGCGGGACGACCTCCTGCGCAACGTGTTCGCCTACCGGCCGCTGCCGCCGCTCAACCCCGACGGACGGATCCTGCGGCGGCTGCCCGAGGGGCTGCGCCGGTTCGTCGTCTGGACTCCGCACGCCATCGTGCTGTTCGCCGCGTTCCTCGTGATGATGGCCGGGTTCGCCGAGTGGGAGTTCCGCCTCCTGATGGGGCTGGTCCCCGCGATCGCGGTGGCGATGACCCTCATCAGGCCGGTCGCCGCCTTCTGGGCGTCGATGGTGGCCGCCGTTCTCTGCGCCGTCCTCGGCAGCGAGGGGCTGTGGGGGCCGAGCGCCTTCGGGGCGCAGCTGGTGGTGATGGTGGTCGTGGCGGCCCGGACCCGGCCCCGCACGGCTGCCTGGATGTGGCTGCTGACCCTCCTGTTCGGGGTGCTGCTGGAGGGCGGTGACCCGTCGATCACCGCGCCCCTGGCGACGCTCTCCGCCTTCGCGCTGCTCGTCGTCGCCGTGGTCCAGATCCGGCGCGACGCCGAACGCGAGGTCACCGTGCAGCGCACCGTCACCGCCGTCGAGCGCGACCGGCGCACGCTGCTGGAGGAGCGCACCACCATCGCCCGGGAGCTGCACGACGTGGTGGCCCACCACATGTCGGTCGTCGCGATCCAGGCCGAGGCCGCCCCCTACCGGGTGGAGAACCCGCCCCCGGAGCTGGAGCAGGCCTTCGTCACCATCCGGGAGAACGCCGTGGCCGCCCTGACCGAGCTGCGCCGCGTCCTCGGGGTCGTCCGGGCGGAGGACTACGAGGCCCCGGACGCCCCGCAGCCCACGCTCGCCGCGCTCGACGGGCTCCTGGACAACGTCCGCGAGACGGGCCTGGAGACGGAGAAGGTGATCACCGGGGCCGTCCGCGAACTGCCGCAGGGCGTCGAGCTGTCTGCGTACCGGATCGTCCAGGAGGCCCTGAGCAACAGCCTGCGGCACGCACCGGGCTCCTCGGCCCGGGTCGAGCTCGGCTATGTCCTCGGCGGGCTCGGGCTGCGCGTGGTCAACGGGCCCGCGCGGGGCCTGGTCAAGCCCTCGCCCGGCGCCGGGCACGGGATCACCGGGATGCGGGAGCGGGTCGCGATGCTGAACGGCGAGATGACGGCCGGGGCGACGGCCGACGGCGGGTACGAGGTCGCGGTGTTCCTCCCCGTACCGCTGTCCGAGCAGCCGGAGCAGTCGGAGCCCCGCGAGGCGGCGACGAAGACGGACCGGGCGGGCAACGCCGACACCGTCGTCATCGACCGGGACGGCCGGGCATGAGCGACACCGACATCCGGGTCCTGATCGTCGACGACCAGATGATGGTCCGCGAGGGCTTCTCGGTGCTGCTCAACGCGATGCCCGGGATCACCGTCGTGGGCGAGGCGCTGGACGGCCGGCAGGCGCTCGACCAGGTCGCCGCCCTGCGCCCGGACGTCGTCCTGATGGACATCCGCATGCCGGAGATGAACGGCATCGAGGCGACCCGCGAGATCGTCGCCCGGGACGCCGACGCCAAGGTCCTGGTGCTGACGACCTTCGACCTCGACGAGTACGTCTACCAGGCGCTGCGGGCCGGGGCCTCGGGCTTCCTCCTCAAGGACGCCTCGGCCCGGCAGCTCGCGGACGGGGTACGGGTGGTGGCCTCGGGCGAGGCGCTGCTCGCCCCGACGGTCACCCGGCGCCTCATCACCGAGTTCTCCAAGCTCGCGGAGACCCCGCGGCCGCCCGCGCTGGCCCGGATCGGGGATCTCACCGAGCGCGAGACGGAGGTGCTCGTCCTCATCGCGCAGGGGCTCTCCAACGCGGAGATCGCCTCGCACCTGATCGTCGCCGAGTCCACGATCAAGACGCATGTGAGCCGCATCCTGGTGAAGCTGGGGCTGCGCGACCGGACCCAGGCGGCGGTGTTCGCGTACGAGGCGCGGCTGGTCACTCCGGGGTAGCCGGACCGGTGCCCGACCTGGGCCGGACCCCTTGCGGCGGGCGCGGGCGCGGGCGCGGGTAGCGTCGGGCCATGCACGTGTCCTTCGACCCCTGGTCGCCCGCGTTCGTCGCCGATCCCTACCCCGCCTACACCGCGCTGCGCGCCGCCGGCCGCGCGCACTGGTTCGAGCCGACGGGGCAGTGGCTGATCCCGCACCACTCCGACGTATCGGCCCTGCTGCGCGACCGGCGCCTCGGGCGTACGTATCTGCACCGCTTCAGCCACGAGGAGTTCGGGCGCACCCCGCCGCCGCCCGAGCACGAGCCGTTCACCACGCTCAACGGGCAGGGCATCCTCGATCTGGAGGCCCCCGACCACCCCCGGATCCGGCGGCTGATCTCCAAGGCGTTCACCCCGCGTACGGTCGAGAACCTGGCCCCGACCGTACGGCGGCTGGCGGCCGAGCTGGTCGACGCGTTCGTCGCCAAGGGCGGCGGGGACCTGCTGGCGGAGGTCGCGGAGCCGCTGCCGGTCGCCGTCATCGCGGAGATGCTGGGCGTCCCGGAGGCGGACCGGGGGCTGCTGCGGCCCTGGTCGGCGGCGATCTGCGGGATGTTCGAGCTGAACCCGTCGGCGGAGACGGCGGCCGCCGCCGTCGCCGCCTCCGTGGACTTCTCCACGTATCTGCGCGGCCTGATCACCGAGCGGCGGGCGGACCCCGGCGACGACCTGATCTCGGCGCTCATCGCCGCCCACGACGAGGGCGAGCGGCTGACCGAGCAGGAGATGATCTCCACCTGTGTGCTGCTGCTGAACGCGGGCCACGAGGCGACGGTGAACACCACCGTCAACGGCTGGCGGACCCTCTTCCACCACCCGGAGCAGCTGGCCGCCCTGCGCGCCGACCCCGCGCTGCTGCCCACCGCGATCGAGGAGCTGCTGCGCTACGACACCCCGTTGCAGATGTTCGAGCGCTGGGTGCTGGACGACATCGAGATCGACGGCCAGGTGATCGGGCGGGGCGCGGAGGTGGCGCTGCTGTTCGGCTCGGCCAACCGGGATCCGGAGCGGTTCGCGCGCCCGGACGTCCTGGATCTGTCCCGTACGGACAACCCGCACATCACCTTCGGCGCGGGCATCCACTTCTGCCTGGGCGCCCCGCTGGCGCGCCTGGAGCTGGCGGCATCCTTCGGGGAGCTGCTGCGGAAGGCGCCCGCGCTGCGGATGACGACGGAGCCGGAGTGGCAGCCGGGGTATGTGATCCGGGGGCTGAAGGAGCTGCGGGCGGAGGTGTAGGCAAGCCTCCGGCCCGGGTCAGCAGGGTGAGCCGCAGTCCTCCAGCGTCCGCGTCCCGGCCAGGACGTCGAAGCCGTACCCGAAGGCGGTGATCCCGGCGACGGCTGCCACCAGCCCGAGCGCGGGGCGCCACCGGCCGCGGACGAGCGCGAAGACGGCGAGGGCGGCGACGGCCCCGCCCACGGCCATGACGGGCAGACCCAGCCAGAGGACGGCGGGGTTGGTCTCTCCCTCGAAGCCGCCGAAGAGGCCCCTGCGGCCGTACGGGAACCAGACCGCGATGCCCGCGAGGGCGCCGAGGACGGCGGTCAGGCAGCCGATGGTTCCGGTGAGGGCGTCGCGTCGCGGGTTCTCGGTTCGCATGCTGCGGGGGACGCGAGGGGGCGCGGGCCCGGTTCCGGGGCGCAGTCAAGCCCCTCCGGGGGTTCCTTCTGGGCCCCTCCGGCGATTGAGGAGCGGGGGTACGGGGGCAGCGCCCCCGAAACAGCGCCCCGGAACTACGTCAGCGGGTACGAGTGCCGCCCCGACGCCTCGTCGATCTCGTCGTGCGCCTTGGTCAGCAGTTTCATCGCCAGTTCGTTGAGCGCCCTCGCCCCCGCGATCTCCTCGCCGACCCGCTGCTGGTCGGCGTCCGAGGGATGGCGGCTGGCGTAGCCGTGGGCGCGTACCTCTGTTCCGTCGGAGAGGCGGACGAGCGCCGCCGCGCGCGTGCGGTGCGTGTCCTCCTCGAATTCGAGGTCGATGTGCCATCCGACAGCGATCCTGGTCATGACGGTCACCTCCGGGACCGGGGGCGGGCAGGGAGGACGGCTCCGGGGCCGTCTCCTACCAGCGTGCGCCCGCCGCCGCGTCCGCGCTCGCCGGGCCCGGCAGCATCAGCCCCCAGGCGCCCGCCCGGACCGTCCACGTCCGGGTCCGCACCGGCCCCCCGGTCTGTATGTCGGCCCGGTAGCGGAAGTCCGCGCCGGAGACCGTGACGGCCTTGGCCTCCGCCGTGACGTCCTCGCCGGAACCGGTGCGGACGACGACGTCGGCGAGGCCCCCGCCGCCCTGGGAGGTGACCGAGAGGTCCCGGACGGGCGTGTCCAGGTCGCTCAGCAGCACCCCGTCCGCCTCGATGCGCAGGCGGTGCGTGCCCGGGTTCGTCGTGGCGGCGACCGGGGCCGGGCGGACGAGGGAGGTCACCAGCGAGCGGCAGGTGTCCCAGACGGCCGTGACGCCCGCGTGCGGGGTCCCGGAGCCGGGCGGCGGGGGAGGAGGGGCCGGGATGCGCAGGCGGCCCAGGACCACGCCGTCGCTGTCGTCGACCAGCAGGTCCAGGCGGCGCACCGCACCGTCCAGCGCGGTCCGGGCGGCTGCCACCGCGCCCCGGGGGACGCCGAGGGCGTGGGCCACCTCCAGCGCGTGGGCGGCGCCGACGGGGATCAGGGAGAGGACGCCGGCGGCCAGCTCCCGTTCGCGGTGCAGCTGGGCGACGGCGCGCAGCAGCGCATGGTCGTCACCGACGACGACGGGCCGGCGCGCACCCCGCCGGGACAGGGCCCGGGCGAACTCCTCGGGGGTGTCCGGAAGGCAGATCTTGGCGTGCGCACCGGCGCTCAGCACGTCCTTGGCGATACGGACGGACTCGCCGTCACTCCGGCGGGCGACCGGGTCGATGACCACCAGGAGCTGGTCGTCGCCGTCGCCAGGGGGCTCTGCAGCCGACACCTCGGTCCTTCCTCGGGTAGCATCTTGGTGCAAGAGCCCCTTGCGCTATTGCGCCAGGGGCTTCGTCTATTCCGGGGCACCCGGTTCGACGGCTCAGGCTGTGCAGTACATCGTCGTACGGCAGGTACGACCTTGACGTACGCCCCCTGACCTTGGACATGCCCCGCCCGGAAGGGGTGTACGCCTGTGCCCGCACTTGTGCTGCTCGGTGCTCAGTGGGGTGACGAGGGCAAGGGGAAGGCCACCGATCTCCTCGGTGGATCCGTGGACTATGTCGTGCGATACCAGGGCGGTAACAACGCCGGTCACACGGTCGTCGTGGGCGACCAGAAGTACGCACTTCATCTCCTCCCCTCCGGAATCCTGTCGCCGGGTTGTACCCCGGTCATCGGGAACGGTGTCGTGGTCGACCCGGCGGTCCTGCTCTCCGAGCTGAGCGGTCTGAACGAGCGAGGCGTCGACACGTCCAAGCTTCTGATCAGCGGCAACGCTCATTTGATCACTCCGTACAACGTCACGCTCGACAAGGTGACCGAGCGCTTCCTCGGGAAGCGCAAGATCGGCACGACGGGCCGGGGCATCGGCCCGACGTACGCCGACAAGATCAACCGGGTGGGGATCCGCGTCCAGGACCTCTACGACGAGTCGATCCTGGAGCAGAAGGTGGAGGCGGCCCTGGAGCAGAAGAACCAGCTCCTGGCCAAGGTCTTCAACCGCCGGGCGATCGAGGCCGGCAAGGTCGTCGAGGACATGCTCCAGTACGCGGAGCAGATCAAGCCGTTCGTCGCCGACACGACCCTGATCCTGAACGAAGCCATCGACGACGGCAAGGTCGTGCTCTTCGAGGGCGGCCAGGGCACCCTGCTCGACGTCGACCACGGCACGTACCCCTTCGTCACCTCGTCGAACCCGACGGCGGGCGGCGCCTGCACCGGCGCCGGTGTCGGCCCGACGAAGATCAGCCGCGTCATCGGCATCCTCAAGGCCTATACGACGCGGGTCGGCGCCGGTCCGTTCCCGACCGAGCTGTTCGACGAGGACGGCGAGGCGCTGCGGCGCATCGGCGGCGAGCGCGGTGTCACCACCGGCCGTGACCGCCGCTGCGGCTGGTTCGACGCCCCGATCGCGCGGTACGCGACCCGGGTGAACGGCCTGACCGACTTCTTCCTCACCAAGCTGGACGTCCTCACCGGCTGGGAGCGGATCCCGGTCTGCGTGGCGTACGAGATCGACGGCAAGCGCGTCGAGGAGCTCCCGTACAACCAGACCGACTTCCACCACGCGAAGCCGATCTACGAGACCCTGCCGGGCTGGTCCGAGGACATCACCAAGGCCAAGACCTTCTCCGACCTGCCGAAGAACGCGCAGGGTTACGTGAAGGCCCTGGAGGAGATGTCGGGCGCCCCGATCTCCGCGATCGGCGTCGGCCCCGGCCGGACCGAGACGATCGAGATCAACTCGTTCCTGTAGGCGGTGCTGCGGCCGTGGGGCCCGGGATCGGATCGTGAGGATCCGCATCCCGGGCCCCACGGTTTCCTGGCCGGTCGCTGCCTTGACAGGTCCAGACCAATGCGGTTTGGCTGTGGCTCCCCCCGTGTCGGCCCGCCGGGGCGCTCCGGCGCTCGGCGTGCCCCGCCGAAGGAGTGAGCAGCCCTGTCCCGCATCGACCGCTTCACGAAGCTCCTGACCGTGCCGGCCGCTCTGGCCGCCGTCCTCGTGCCGACCGCCCCCGCCGCCTCGGCCGCCGCGCCCGCCACCCAGCCCTGCGCGCCGCTCCACAGCCCGACGGCCGACTACCGCGCCGGGGACACCGTCTCCCACCACGGCCGCAACTGGAGCGCCAAGTGGTGGACGCGCGGGGAGAATCCGGGCGCCGGGTCCGCCTGGGCCGACCGGGGCGCCTGTACGGGAGGGGTCTCCGACTTCGTCATCGGCGAGGAGGAGTTCGACGCGATCTTCCCGGACCGCGACCCCTTCTACACGTACCAGGGCCTGATCGACGCGCTGCACGCCTACCCGCGCTTCGCCAACGTGGGTACGCCGCAGACGCGGGCCCGGGAGGCGGCGGCGTTCCTGACGCACGCTGACTTCGAGTCGGTGGGGCTGAAGTACGTCAAGGAGATCAACGAGGCCAACTACTGGCGCAAGTGCGACGACACCCAGCCCTTCGGCTGCCCGGCCGGGCGTGAGGCCTACTACGGGCGCGGCCCGATCATGTTCAGCTGGAACTTCAACTACAAGGCCGCCGGGGACGCCCTCGGGCTCGATCTGCTGAACGATCCCTGGCTGGTCGAGCGCGATCCGTCCGTCGCCTGGGCCACCGCCCTCTGGTACTGGAACACCCAGAACGGCCCCGGCACCATGACCTCGCACGACGCGATGGTCGGCGGCGCGGGCTTCGGTGAGACGATCCGCTCGCTCAACGGGGCCCTGGAGTGCGACGGCGGCAACCCGGCGTCGGTGGCCGCGCGGGTGGAGCGGTACGAGCGCATCACCGGCATCGTCGGGGTGGCCCCGGGGGCCGGGCTCACCTGCTGAGCCGGGCCCGAGGCTGTCCGGAGGGGGAGCGGGGCTGTCCGCATGCTGGGCGGGGCGGAAGATTTTACTTTCGCTTCCGCCCCCGTTCGCGGGGGATCCGGATGGACTCCTTCCGGAATAGCGGCTGTTGAGAGTGCTCTTGGCGCCCTGGCCGCAGGTGGCCGAGGTCCGTCACCGGCGCGGCCTATGCTCATTTCGAGGATGGTCTAGACCTTGACAGGTCCAGACCATCCTCGCTTGAGTGTCGGGCACCCCCACAGCGGCGCACGGCCGGACGTCGCGCCGCGTCCAAGGAGTGTGATCACGTGATCCGACGTGTCATGAGCCTGCTGGTCGCGCTCGGCGCGGTCGTCGCGGGCCTCGTCGTGCTTCCCGCCGCCACCGCGCAGGCCGCCACCTGTGCCACGGCCTGGAGCTCCTCCGCCGTCTACACGAACGGTGGCTCGGTCTCGTACAACGGCCGTAACTACACGGCCAAGTGGTGGACCCAGAACGAGCGTCCGGGTTCGTCGGACGTGTGGGCCGACAAGGGCGCCTGCGGTACCGGCGGGGGCGGTGAGGACCCGGGCCAGAGCAACGGATTCGTCGTCAGCGAGGCCCAGTTCAACCAGATGTTCCCGAACCGGAACCCCTTCTACACCTACCAGGGCCTGACCGACGCCCTCAGCGCCTACCCGGCCTTCGCCAACACCGGCAGCGACGAGATCAAGAAGCGCGAGGCGGCCGCCTTCCTCGCCAACGTCAGCCACGAGACCGGCGGGCTGGTGTACATCAAGGAAGTCAACGAGGCGAACTACCCGCACTACTGCGACGCGAGCCAGCCCTACGGCTGCCCGGCCGGCCAGTCCGCGTACTACGGCAAGGGCCCGATCCAGCTGAGCTGGAACTTCAACTACAAGGCCGCCGGTGACGCCCTCGGCATCGACCTGCTGAACAACCCCTACCTGGTCGAGCAGAACGCCGCCGTCGCCTGGAAGACCGGCCTCTGGTACTGGAACACCCAGTCCGGCCCCGGCACCATGACCGGCCACAACGCCATCGTGAACAACGCCGGCTTCGGCGAGACGATCCGCTCCATCAACGGCGCGATCGAGTGCAACGGCGGCAACCCTGCCCAGGTCCAGAGCCGGATCGACAAGTTCACGCAGTTCACCCAGGTTCTCGGCACCACCACCGGCTCGAACCTGAGCTGCTGACCTGCTGACCCGAAGGCCCTCGTGAGGGCCTGAGAACCCCACCCGAGCGGGGGGTGCGTCCGGCGAAAACCGGAACGCACCCCCCGTTTCGGCGTCCGGCCCCCGTCACACCAACTGCGGCCGCACCGACATCAGCAGATGCCGGTGCGTGCCCGTGCCCGCCCCGTCCGTGATCAGCGCGCGCTGTCCCGCTCCCAGCAGCTGGAGCCGCAGGGCAGGACCCGTGAAGGAGGCCAGGGCGTCCGCCAGATACGCCGGGTTGAAGGCCACCGTCAGCTCCTCGGCCCCCTCCAGCGTGGCCGGCAGCCGCTGGGAGGCCACGTCGTCCTCGTAGCCCGCCCGGAGCGTCACGGAGGCGTCGGCGCGGGAGAATGTCATCTGCACCGGGCTGTCCCCGTCGGCGACGACGGAGACCCGCTTGGCCGCCTCCGTCAGCCGGGCTCGGTCCACCACCGCCACGGCCGGGTCCTCCAGCGCGAACAGCTTGTCGTGGCGCGGCAGTCGGCCTTCCAGGAGCCGGACGGTGGTCCGCATGCCCGCATGCTCGAAGCCCGCCGAACCGGGGTCCAGGGCGAGGCTCACCAGACCGGAGCGGCCCAGCGAGCGGGCGATCTCGGTGAGCCGGCGGGCGGAGACGATGACGTCGGCGCTCTCGCCGGGCGCGGCCGCCTTCCACGGGAGGGTCCGCACGGCGAAGCGGTAGCGGTCGGTCGCGGCGAGCGTCATCGTGTCGCCGTCGAGCCCCAGCCGGATCCCGGTGAGCACGGGCAGCGTGTCGTCGCGCCCCGCCGCCACCGCCACATCGGCCACCGCCGCCGCGAACAGCTCCGCGTCCACCGCGCCCCGCACCTGCGGAAGCGGGGGAAGGGCCGGGTAGTCGTCCAACGGCAGTACGGAGAGGCCGAACCGGGCCCCGTCGCCCGACACCGTGAATCGTGACCCTTCCACCGCGCACTCCACGGGGCCGTCGGGCAGCACCTTGCAGATGTCCAGCAGCCGCCGCCCCATGACGAGCACCTTCCCGGGCCACAGGACCTCGGCCTCCACGTCGATGCGCGCGGACGCCTCGTAGTCCAGCCCGGAGATCCGCAGCCGTCCGTCCCTGGCCTCGGATCCGGCCGCGGCTTCCGTGTCCAGCAGCAGTCCGCCCAGCACGGGGACGGGGGAGCGCACGGGCAGGACGCGGGCCGCCCAGGACACGGCCTCGGCCAGGGCACTGCGTTCGATGCGGAACTCCATGGGGCGCCTTCCTCGGACGTCGAAGTCGTCGGCCGACTCCTGCGTACGACGGTACGAGGCACCACTGACAATCAGGCGCGCCCACAGCGCAGCCCGTGCGCGCGGGAGCGCGGCAACCGGCGACAGCGACCACCCCCGTGAGCCGCTGCCGCCGCATTGCCGCGGTCCCGTGTTCCGGCCTCCCCCTTCGTCCCCCGGCGTGCCGGAACACGTTCGGACGATAGATCGGAGGGTAGGGGCACCGGGAGATTCAATACGCCCAATGGGACGGCCGCCGAGGTATCGATCCGCACAGTCAGAAGGGCCCGGTCACCGGCGACACGGCTGTGTCCTGGGCGGAACGGGGGACTGATGCGATCAGGGGAGCGCGCGGACGATCTTCTGCGGATGCACCGGCTGGCCCGCACCGGCGGGACGGCCGAGCTGCTGCGCTGGCTGGCCGGGCGGACCGAGGGCTGGGCCGGGCTCGTCGGGCCGGACGGGACGGTGCTGCACGCCGCGGCCCGTACGGCGGGGGCGATGGTGCCCGATGTCGCGGGGCTGGTCGCCGAGGGCGCGAGCGCCCTCACCGAGCGGGGTGTCCAGGCGTACTCCGTGGACACCGGTGCGTACACCGCTCTCCTCTTCCCGCTCGGCGTCTCCCCTCCGGGGGCCGGGGACCCCTCCGCTCCCGTGCTCGCCGTTGTCACGCCCCGGCCGGTGGCCGCCGGGCTCGCCACGCGGCTGGCCGACGTGGTCCTGCCGCTGTCCCTGTGCCTCCAGGCCGAGACACTGGAGCGCAAGCGCCGCCGGGTGGACCTCGCCGAGTCCCGGGGCCGTGAGGCGGTGCTGCACCTGCTGATGACGGGTCAGCTCTCCATCGCCCAGCAGGTCGCCGGTGCGCTGCGCCCCCGGCTTCCCGATCCGGTACGGGTGTGTGTCGTGGAGTGTTCCGGCGGCGGGCGCGACGAGGTGGCCCGGGTCTGCGCGGACGTGGACGGCGGCCGTTCCTGGATCGTGCGGTGCCCCGTCTACGCCCGCCACCTCATCCTGGTCATGCCCGCGGAGGCGGAGGCGCTGGAGCCGGGGTCCGTCCCGCCCGACGAGACCGTCGCCGCCCGGGTGGGCGACTGCGTGGTGGGCGTCAGCGAGCCCGTGCCGCTGGCCGACACCGCGACCGGCTACCGCCAGGCCTTCCACGCCCTGGCCGTCGCCCGCGAACTGCCCAACCGGCACGCCCGGTTCGGGGTCTCGCCGGATTCCGCGCTCGTCGTCGGACCGGCCGGCCACCGGTGGGCGGACGAGCTGCTGAGGCCGCTCCTGACCCATGTTCCGCGCCGCGCGCAGGACCCCGGGAGCCAGGAGCTGCTGGCCACGGCCGCGTCCTGGCTGGCGTTCTCGTCCCACGCGACGGTGCATCTCAAGGTCCACCGCAACACCCTCGCCGCCCGGCTGCGGCTCATCGGCGAGCTGCTCGGCCTCGACCTGCACCGGCTGGCCGACCAGGCCGCCCTCGATCTGGCCCTGCGTGTCCGCTCTACGCCCGCCCCGGCGTGCACCCCCGAGCCCGCGCAGTCCGGATCGCCGGCTTCGGGTACGTCGGCCTCCGGTACGTCGGAGCCGGCGGGCGGTCTCGACGCGATCCTGGTCCGCCCCGCCGTACGCGACTGGGCGGACCAGCAACTGGCCCCCGTCCTCGGCGCCGAGGAGACCCTGCGCACCTGGGTACGGTGCGAGGGCCGCATCGGCCCGGCCGCAGCCGAGCTGGGCATCTCCGTGCCCGGCGCGCGCAAGCGCCTCACCCGCCTCGAAACGCTGCTCCAGCGCTCGCTGCTGAGGCCCCCGAGCGCCCGTTACGACCTGTGGCTGGCGCTGAGGTCCCGGGACCTGACGGCAGCGGCCTGAAGGCGTCGTGCGCGGGGGGCGTGCCGGTCACTGCCGGTGGTCGCCGCCCAGCAGCAGCCAGTCGTTCTTGGACAGCCCGAGAGAGCCCGGGCCGAAGGAGACCGACGACGTGTAGAGCGGCCCGGACGCGCCGCCGGGCAGAACCCACACCGCGCCCTGGCCGTTCTCCTGCGCCGCGCCCACCACGAGGTCGGGCCGCCCGTTCTTGTTCAGGTCCCCGGCGCTCACCGTCGCGCCGAACCGGTCCCCGGCCTCCACCCCGCCCGGCACCCCGGCGGTGTCCTGCGTGAACGCGTACGAGCCGGAGCCGAGTTGCCCCGTACGCCGACCGGGTACGACCACGACGCCCCCGGCGTCCGCCTTCTTGCCGACCGCCTCGCCGGGCACCCCGACGATGATCTCGGCCGCACCGTCCTTGTTCAGGTCCGCGACCGCGACCGACGCCCCGAACGCGTCGTCGCGCTCCCCGCCGCCGGGCACTCCCGCCGTGTCCTGGTGGATGGTCATCGGCGGCTTGTCGTACGCCACACCGGACTTCGACCCGAACCACACGTGCACCGCCCCGCCGAGGTGGCCGATGGGCCCCTCCACCGGGTGCGGGTCGTCGGGGTCACCGAGCACGACGTCCCCGTAACCGTCCCCGTTGACGTCCCCCACGGCCGCGACGAGCCCGTCGCCGCCGTGCAGCTGGTTGATCTTCTCCCAGGTCGAGTTGACGTAGACGGCTCCGCCGCTCCGGCCGCCCATGCGCCCGTTGACGAGGACACGGTCGGCGGCCTTGTCGCCGTTCAGGTCCCCGAAGGCGGCGGCGTTCATGAAGCCGGTCTCGTTGTGCAGGTAGGACGAGGCGACGACCTTGCCGGACCGCTTGAACGGCCCGGTCAGGCGCGTGGAGTTGTTGCGGTTCACGACGAGGACCTGAGCCCCGTCAGGGCCGGACCAGGCGGCGACGTCCTGTCCTGCCATCCCTTGCTTCTCCTCAAGTACCGGCAGCGCGACGCCGGACACCGGGCCCTTCTTCCCGCCCCACAGGACGGTGACCGCGCCGGCCGACTGCTTGGAGCCGATCTTCTCCTGCGGCGATCCGACGACGATGTCCGCGAATCCGTCCTTGTCGAGGTCCGCGAGGGCGATCGACGCACCGAAGGCGTCGCCCTCCTCGGCCGTCCCCGGAACGCCCGCCGAGTTCTGCGTGATCACGGCCCGCTGGGCGGCGGAGACGCCCTTGGCCGACCCGTAGAGCACGACGACGGCCCCGGCGTACGCCTGGCCCGCGACGGTGGCTCCGGGCGCCGGGAGGACGATGTCCCCGTACCCGTCCCCGTTGATGTCGTGCGGGACCGGCAGCGCCGTGGCCCCCGCTGTCACCCCGGACAGCGTGGTCGCGGCGACGGTCATCGCGGCGGTCGCGGCCAGTGCCGCGAAACGTCTGGTCCGAGCGGTGTGTCCGGTCATGTGCGTGGTGCCCCCACCCCTGAGTTGCTGACGTATGGAGGTATTGAGCCACGCGCCCTCGCGCCGCCGTCACGCGGGGCACCCTGATCACCGTGCGTTACTAGTACGGTGTGTTAGTTTGGATCGGGAGGTTGAAGTAGCACACCGTATTGGTCGCGATCAGGGAGGGCGTCACCATGGGGCTGAGCTGGAACGACCGACGACTGGAGCGCCGGGTGAAGCCGGGCGACGGGAAGCCGCTCAAGCCCTTCCGCTGGTGGCAGATGACCCGGCGCTCGCTCCTCTCCATCGCGCTGCCGGTGGGCGGCGGGCTCTCCGCGACGTACACGGTGGAGGTCAAGCACGGCGGCGACGCCGAGACGGGCGTGGTCCGGGCGCGGCTGTACCGGGACGGGGCCTGCGAGGCCGAGTCGAAGCTCCCGGCGCGCTTCCCCGTCCCCGGCGGGACCATCGAGGTCCGCAGGAGCGAAGTGGGCATGCGACGCTGCCACTTCGTCGCGGACGACGGGAGCGAGACCCGCCTCGTCCCCGACCCCCGCTCGGCGGAGGGGCGACGCATGAACTTCGCCCGCGAGCATCCGGGCGCCAGCGCTCTCATCGGGGTCGTGTCCGTGGTGTTCCTGGTCATCGGGGTCGGCCTCAACCTGCTCCAGGCCGCGCAGCCGATCTCCGAAATCCCGGCCATCGCCGAGTCGCTGGGCACATTCGAGTCGCCGTTGCGGCTGCCGATATGGCTGAACGTCGCGCTCGGCGTCGGCGCGGCGCTCGGCGCGACCGAACGGGCCATGCGGATGCGCTACCACTGGCTCCTGGACGGCGGAGCCGGTACCTGACGCAGTCTGAGGGCCGACTCGGACCGGGTTCCTGACGCACGCAGAGGGTCGGCTCAGACGCGGTTGTCCAGCACGAGGTCGACGCCGGTGCGGAGGACGTCCAGCTCGGTGGCGAGCCGTGCGTCCTCGCTCGGCAGCACCTGCTCGATCGATACGCCGTTGGCCAGGGTCAACAGGAACCGCGCACGCCGCGTCGTGTCCCCGGCGGCCAGCGCCCCCTCCTCGACCAGCACGTTCAGGCACTCCTCGACGCGGCGGGTCACCTCGCGCTGCATCGCCTGGTACTCCGCCCGCATCGCCTGGGTGGGCTCCTGGGCGATGTACCGCTCGTGCACCGTCAGCCACGCCTCGCGCGCGCCCCGGGCGCTGTCCGGCGGTACGAGGAGGCCCTGTACGCAGCCGAGCAGGCGGTCGCGCGGAGAAATGGACGTGTCCCGGAAGGCGGCCTCCGGCAGGACCAGGTCGAAGACGACCTTCAACATGGCGTCCATGAGCGCGCGTTGCGTGGGGAAGTGGTGCCGCAGGGACCCCGTGCTCACCCCCGCCCGCTCGGCCACCGCGCGCACGCTCAGCGCCGCGCCCGCACCCTCACCGAGCATGGTCGAGGCGGCCCACAGGATCCGGTCCCGGCTCTTGAGCCCCTCGGGCGGTGTCGGGTGCGCCGATGCGGGTTCGGGTTCCGGTTCCGCGTCACCAGCACGCTGTACTGCCATGAAGCCGACGCTAACACGCCCGCCACCTGCGGATACGTCAGGACGGAGCCGCGCTCGGCTCACTCCGCCCAGGTGACGAACGCCGACCAGGCGTCGGGCGCGACGGCGAAGACGGGCCCGCCGGAGACCTTGGAGTCACGGACGTGGACGGAGTGGGGGCAGGCGGCGACCTCGACGCACTCGCCGCCGCTGGAACTGCTGTAGGAGGACGTACGCCAGTCGAAGGCGACCTCGATGCAGTCGCCGCCGCTCTCGCTGCTGTAGCTCGACTTGAACCATCGGAGGGTGCTGCTCATTCCGTCACTCCTGCCAACCGCTTGATGAGGTCCAGCGATTCACGAGGACCCAGGGCCTGAGATCGGATCTTCGCATAGCGCTGAGCGTAGACGCTCACCTTTGCCGGGTCACTGATCAGCAGGCTCTCGTCCTGCGGCTCCAGATAGACGAGGTGTTCGTGCTCCGGGGTCTCCAGTAGGTTCATCGAGCCGCGACCACCGTCGTACTCTCCGTACTTCCCGGCGTCCAGGGGTAGCACCAGCAGCGTGACATTACGCCGCCGGGCGCACTCCACGAGATGCAGCAACTGCTCCCGCATGATCTCCTCACTGCCGATGACGCGCCGCAGAACGGACTCGTCGATGATGATCTCGATCATCGGCAGCGGATCGCGGTCGAAGAGGGCTGTGCGCGCCATCCGGAGCTGGACCAGCTCTTCCACGCGCGCCTCGGAGAGCGGCGGGTGTCCGCCCCCGATCAGCGCCCGCGCGTACGCCTCCGTCTGGAACAGCCCGTGAACGACGTTCGCGGCGAACAACTGGAGGCTGAGCGCGGCCTCCTCCAACAGCGCGTAATCCTTGAACTGCTCGGGCAGCCGCTCCATCCGCATGTACTGCCGTGCCGTCTCGAAGATGCGCGTGCCCTTGCCGTGCACCCGCTGCAGCTCGACCAGCATCGCGTCGCTGGCAGGCTGGGCGCAGGTCTCCATCGCGCTGATCGCCGCCGCCGAGTAGCCGATCTCCTTGCCTTGCTGCTCCTGCGTCCACCCGCGCTGGACGCGGAGCGTCCGGGCCATCTCGGCCACCATCCGGGCCATCGGGCTCGCCGTTTCCTTGTTCTCAGCACTCGCCATTACGCGATCTCTTTTCGACTCAACCGAACTCAACCGGTCATTACTCGATGCCGTCGAACTCAACGCGGCTCCAGCGAAGTTCGTGCAGGTCAACGGCTTTGCGACGCACCTCGGCAGACGTGGATAACGCTAGGTGATCAGGGTCACAATCGTCCCGTGAACGCAACTAATGGCGGTGTGACGGCGGACTGGATTCCGGAGTACGGATTCCATCTCCGCAAGGCGGGCGTGCAATTCGACGCGATCCGTGTGGACGGTGACGCGGGGCGGCGACTGGCCGACCTGATGGAGGAGTTGGTCGGCGGCGAACCGGGGCCCGTCGTCAGCGAGTCGAACGGCCGGCGCGGGGTGTACTTCCTCGTACCGCCGGGGTCGACGGCGGGTCGGCCGTGGCCGCGCGAGGTGACGACGTTCAACTCGGCGACCGGCCGGATCAGCTACGTACCCGTACCGGCGCTCGGGGGTGACACGTGGCCGCTGATGTGGCGGTACCCGCCCACGCGTGCCGGGCGGTTCGTGCACACGCTGATCCTGTTCAACGCGGCGTACGCGTTACTGAGTTGAACCTCGCGCGGGCGTAGGGAGCGTTGACAGTCCTTACTTGCACATGCAAGAGTCTGCGACGTGAGGGCGGCGCACTGGTGCGGATCGGTGGCGGCACTCAATTGCATGTACGAGCAAGCACTGTCACGCGCACTCCATGGAAGGACCTCCCATGCACTGGCTCTACCTCGCCGTAGCCGTCGCCTTCGAAATCCTGGTCGCCATCGCCGCCGGAAAGGCCGAGGGCTTCAAGAACCGCAAGTGGACGTCCATCACCCTGGCCAGCGGGGCGGCCGCGACCTTCTTCCTCAGCAAGGCGCTGCTGACCTTCGACGTCGGCGTCGGCTACGCGCTGTGGACGTCGGTCGCGGGTGTCGGCATCACCGTGCTCGGCGCGCTGTTCTTCGGCCAGCGCCTGAACCTGCACAAGGCGATCGGCATCGTCCTCGTCATCGGCGGGGTGGTGGGCCTGCAGCTGAGCGGTTCCGCCTGATCCGCACACGTACCCCTCCCGCACAGCACCTGACGACTTCTCCGAGAGAGGCTCACCTCCCATGTCCAACGCTGCCCAGAACACCGCCACCGCCGCCGCCACCAAGAACTCCTCCACCAACGCCTGGCTCTCGCTCCTGCTCGCCGGAGTCTTCGAGATCGGGTACGCCCTCGCCGTCGGCGGCAGCGAGGGCTTCACCGTCCTGACCTGGTCCCTGGTCGCCGTGGTCTTCTTCCTGCTGACGCTGTACGCGCTGAGCCTGGCCCTCCGCACGATCGACGTGAGCATCGGCTATGCCGTCTGGGCGGGGATCGGTGCGGTCGGCGCCGCCGTTCTCGGCCCGCTCTTCTTCGACGAGACCCTCACCGTGGCCAAGGGCGTCTGGCTGGCGGTCATCATCGTCGGGGTCATCTGGCTGAAGCTCGCCGACCGCACGAAGCCGGCCGGGGCGGCGGCTCCGGCGCAGGCGGCCGAGCGCCTGGCGGGCCCGGCGGACGCGGTCCGGGCCTGACGCGCCACGACCGCTCCTCCTCCGCACGGCCGCCCCCGGGGCGCTCACCTGATCGGCTCATCCCCGGCAGGCGAGCGGCCCGGGGGCGGCCGACGATGGCGTTACCGGCCACGCGATCGCCCGTCGGCGTGCCCGCGTCCCGACCAGGAGGCCCCGCCGTGACCACGACCGATGCCGACACGTCTCCCGACCCCTCTCCCGACGCCGCGCTCGACTTCGCCGACCGGGCCGACTTCGAGGACGCCGACCGGGGTCTGGTGGCCGGTCCCGCGAACGCGAAGATCATGGCGGCGGACGGGCGGGTGGTGTGGGACTTCGACGCCACGGCGTTCCTGCGGGGCGACTGCCCCGACACCGCGCACCCGAGCCTGTGGCGGCAGTCGCAGCTCTGCGCCCGCGCCGGTCTGTACGAGGTCACCGAGGGCGTGTACCAGATCCGGGGCTTTGATCTCTCGAACATGACCCTGATCGAGGGCGAGCGCGGTGTCGTGGTCGTCGACCCGCTCGTCTCCCAGGAGTGCGCGGCCGAAGGGCTCGCTCTCTACCGGGCCC
The DNA here is from genome assembly GCF_000261345.2 of Streptomyces globisporus C-1027. NCBI lineage: Bacteria > Bacillati > Actinomycetota > Actinomycetes > Kitasatosporales > Streptomycetaceae > Streptomyces > Streptomyces globisporus. The sequence goes on from NZ_CP013738.1 coordinate 4,286,171, forward strand.
ACCGGGGCGACCGGCCGGTCACCGCGGTGGTGTTCACCCACTCCCACATCGACCACTTCGGCGGCGCGCTCGGCGTGATCGGCCCCGACGACGACGTACCGATCGTCGCCCCCGCCGGTTTCATGGAGAACTCGGTCGCCGAGAACGTGTACGCCGGGACCGCGATGCTCCGCCGGGGCGCGTACCACACCGGCTGGGAACTCGACCCGGACCCGCGCGGCCTGATCGGCGTCGGCCTCGGCTTCGCCGCCTCCACCGGGCTGCCCAGCCTGCTGCCGCCGACCCTGGAGGTCACGCGTACGGGACAGGAGGAACGCCTCGACGGCGTCCTGTTCCGCTTCCAGCTCACGCCGGGCACCGAGGCCCCCTCCGAGCTCAACTTCCATCTGCCCGAACGCCGCGCCCTGTGCATGGCGGAGAACGCCTCCCACAACCTGCACAACATCCAGACCCTGCGCGGCGCCCTGGTCCGCGACGCCCGGATCTGGTCCCGCTACCTCACCGAGTCCATCACCTTGTACGCCGCCGGCTCCGACGTCCTCTTCGCCTCCCACCACTGGCCGACCTGGGGGACCGAGCGCCTCACCGCCTTTCTGGCCGAGCAGCGCGACCTCTACGGCTATCTGCACGACCAGACGCTGCGGCTGCTCAACCAGGGGTACACCGGCATCGAGATCGCGGAGATGATCGAACTCCCGCCGCGCCTCGAACGGGCCTGGCACGCCCGTGGCTACTACGGCTCGGTCAGCCACAACGTCAAAGCGATCTACCACCGTTACATGGGCTGGTACGACGGCCACCCGGCCTCCCTCTGGGAGCACCCGCCCGCGGAATCCGCCCACCGCTACGTCGAGTGCATGGGCGGCCTCGGCGCCGTCCTGACCAAGGCCCGTGCCTATCTGGACGCCGGTGATCTGCGGTTCGCCGCCCAGCTCCTCAAGCACGCCACCTTCGCGGCTCCCGGCGACTCCCGGGCCAAGGACCTGCTCGCCGAGACCTTCGAACGCCTCGGCCACGGAGCCGAATGCGGCACCTGGCGCAACAACTACCTCATGGGTGCCATGGAGTTGCGCAACGGCGTGCAGCCCGTGCCGATCGCCGCCGACAGCATGTCCGCCGCGCTCTCCGTGGAGCAGGTCTTCGACTCCCTCGCCATCCGGGTCAACGGCCCCCGGGCCTGGGACCACTTCCTGGCGGTCCTGTGGCGGTTCACCGACCTCGACGAGACGTACCGGACGAGCCTGCGCAACGGCGTCCTGGTGCACCACCCGGTCGCCGGGGATGCCGCCGACGCGGATCTCACGCTCACCCTCACCAAGCCCCGACTCATGGACCTGCTGGACGGCCTGGGAGTCGACGACATCGAGCACACCGGCGACCCGGGCGTCCTGACCGTCCTCATGTCCGTCCTCGACGACTCGGACCCCGGCTTCGCGATCGTCACGCCCTGACTGCGCCCTGCCCGCCTCCTCAGGGCGCTTTGAGGAGGTCGCGGATGTTGGCCATGTGGGCTTTCACGGCGGCGATTTCGGCGGGGTCGGGTGAGGGTGGGCCCCCTGCGGAGTGGGCGGTGTGGCAGGGGCGGCAGAGGCCGTCGGGGAGGGCTTCGGGTCGACCGGGGCGGCGGCAGTCGGTGCACTCCATCAGGAGGCGAGGGGCTGGGGTGCCGCCGCTGGGGGAGGGGCTCGGGGCGGTGGGCAGTTGCGGCGGGATCTTGTCGGTGAGGCGGCGGCGGACGAAGCGGGGCGGGCAGTCGACCTGGCCGGGGAGTCCTGCGGTGAGGGCGGCGGTCAGGTAGTCGGTGGTCACGCCCCGGGCGAGCCATTCCGCGGCTTGTGGTTCGAGGGCGGCGCAGTCGTCGGCGGACAGCGCCAGCCGGATGTCCTTGCGGCCGAGTTCGGCCAGGGCGAGGTAGGCGGAGGAGAAGGCTGCTGGCCGGGCTGCCGGGGCCGTCGGAGTCGTCGCCGGAGCCGGTTCTTCCGGTGCGGGTACGGGTGCCGGTTCCGGGGTGGGCTCGGGCGCGGTGCGCTGCTGCGGTACGGCGACGGGGGCCGGGGCGGGCGGGGGCGAACCGGCGCTTCGGGAGGCGGTCTCGGTGGCGAGGTAGGTGGTCCACCACTCGTTGTCGCGGGCGGTGCGGGACCAGAAGGTGCGGAAGACCCAGCGGGTTTCGTCGCCCGCGCCGACAGCGCACCGGACGCGCCGGAGGTGCCCGGCGACGGACAAGGCCTTCAGAGCGGTGGAGATGGCCTGCTGCCCGTACAGCGGGAGCTGCTTGGCCAGTTGCTTCACGCTCATCGCGGCACCGTCGGGGAGGTGGTCGACGAATCCGGCGACGTACCGCTCGCGAGTGGGCAGCAAGGCGAAGTCGTCGCGCGTACGGGCTTGTTGGCCGGGCGTGGAACGTTTGCCGTAGCCGGGCTTGGCCATCGGGTACGCGGCGGGGACTGCGGGGGCGGATAGGGCAGAGCTATGGTGCTGGGTAACCATGGGATCGGCTTTCTGGGTATCGATCTTGTGGTGAGACCCCGGCCTGGTGCTGTAACACCGCGTCGGGGTCGCTTAGTTCTCTGGTGCTCGCACCGTAAGCGGCCGTCACGCTGCGCCGCAAGCTGTCACGATTAGTCATACTGGCTGGCCGTGACGGGGTAGGGAGGTGGGGGAGGTTTTCCCAACCCCCCTCTTTTCCCCGCCGGTTAAAGAAGGCGCTCGTGTCCCGGGGCTCGTATCCCGACGCCCGCATCCCGGCACCCGAGCTTCGGGCCAGGGACCCACGCGCGTACCCCCGCACGAGTGAACGCGGAGCTCCGCCGCTCGCGTCCCGGGTGCCGGGCTTCGGGCGTCGGGGGCGGGGCGACCGCGTCAGGCGGCGCCGCGCAGCGCCCGCACCGCACGGGCGAGCTGGTCGTCGGTGCTCGCGGTGTCGAGGGCCGCGCCGAGGACGTCGGCGTAGGTGGACCGGGCGTCCTGGTAGTGCTTGCGGCCCTCGTCGGTGATGACGGCGTAGACGCCGCGCCTGTCGTCGTCGCAGGTGTCCTTGTAGGCGTACCCGGCGCTCTCCAGCCGCCCCACGAGCCGCGTCACCGAGCTCTGGCCCAGCCCGATGCGGTCCGCCAGCTCCTGCATTCGGTGCTCACCCTTCTCCGCCCGGGTGAGGACCTCCAGGGCCCGGTACTCGGACAGGCCGACGCCGAAGCGGCGCTGCAGGGCGTGCGCCAACTGCCGCTCCACGAAGGTGTGCAGACCGAGGACGGAGTCCCACATGGCCTGATCGGCGGAGGCGGCGCGCGGCTGCTGCTTGACCGTCATGGAGGGCTCCCCTTGTCGACGACGATACTCGACAAGATACATGTCCATGCAAGCATCTGGGCTGCGCGGCCTCAGCTGTCTCAGCTGTCTCAGCGGACGTGCGGGGCCGCGTGGCGCTGGGCGCTGACGCGGGTGCGCGTGTCCAGGCCGCGTGGGTGCAGGGCGTGCTCGACGGTCGTCGACACGGCGCCGAGGCCGTCGAGGACGTCGTTCGCGGTGTACCCGGGCCGGGTCCAGACCCGCAGGGTCAGGCGGGCGGATGTGCGGCGCAGAGCGATACGGCAGCGGGCCCGTGCGACGCCCTCGATACGGCGCGCGTCGGCGCACACCGTGTCCTCCAAGGCAGTGATCCTGAGGTCGGCACGGGTGGTGGACAGCGGCCCGGTCGGGCGAAGGCCGCGTACGGGTGTCCGGGTCACCGCCCAGGCCAGGCACAGGAGGGTGAGGACCGTCCCGGCGGCCATCACGGCAGGGGCCCACCAGCCCGTCTCGCGCAGCGAGGCCAGCCCTTCCCGGTCGAGGAGAACGCCGTCGGCCGGGGGAGCGGGCCACCAGGCGGGCAGGTGGTCCGCGACTTCACGGGTCGCGCCGAGGAGCCAGAGCCCTGCGCCCAGGAGCGCGATTCCGGCCAGGGCGGTGAGCGTCCTGTTCACTCCGCCTACTCCGCTCCGGGACTTCACGGGCTCTCCTTACGCTCTGGACCTCCGGCAGCCACAAGTGGGGAGTCGGAGTCGGATGCGTCGGTGGACGCGGCATCGGGGGCGGGCGGTGACGGGTCCCAGGTGCTGGTGGTACGCAGTCGCAGCCCCACCCGCAGGGGCCGGTTCAGCCGGCAGTCGGCGAGGGCTGCCCGCGCGGCGGCACCCGCCTGCTCGCGGGCGGCGGCCCGGTCGCCGAAGGCGAGGTCGGCCCGGACGCGGACCCGCCGTCGGCCGACCCTGACGCGTACGGAGTCGACGCCGTCCGTGTCGAGGACACGGTCGCGGACCACGGAGGCGACCGCCGCCCGGTCGAGCGCGATGGACCGCCCGGCGCCGAAGCCCGCGACCACGTAGCGCTTGCGCAGACCCGGTGTGCAGGCCAGCAGGAGCAGCCAGAGACCGGCCACGGTCATGGCGGCCGCCGCGACCGTCACCGACCCGGCGGCCGGGCTCGTCCCGGCGAGCCGGTCGACGAGGCCGGTCCGCCACGCGGCCGGAGCGTTGCCGAAGAGGTGGACCGAGGCCATGTCGGCGGTCAGGAGCCCCGCGGCCGCCGCGCCCAGGAGGGCCGCCGCCACGACGGGCGTGGGACGTGCGGACCACCAGCGCCGGGGAACACGACGCCCTTCGGCGGCCCGAGCGGTGGTCTTTTCGAACACGACCGTGCCCCCTGCGGGGCGTTGCAGCCGGACGACCCGGAGCCGGGCCACCCGCACGGACAGCCCGGTCAGCTCGCCGGTACGGGAAGCCACGTGCCGCTGCACTTCTCCCGCCCGGCGGCCCAGGTCGGCCGGCCAGGGCAGGCCGAGGCGTACGGAGACCTCGGCACGTTGCCCCCGTACGGTCGCCGTGCCGCGTACCGTGCCGACCGCGTTCGGGGTCTCGGTCGCGGCCTGCTGGGCGATCCTGGCGACGGCCCGCGCGGAAACGGTGGTGGTGCCCCGCGCGGCGGCGGGGATCACCGCCGTTCCCGGTCGAACAGGTCACGCAGGTGCGCGGCCCCTTCCCGGTCCAGCCAGGCCCCCACTCCCCAGCCCACCGCTCCCAGTGAGCCGACGAGCAGGAACGCGGCGAACCCGCCGAAGTAGGCGGCGAAGCCGAGCGCGACTCCTACCAACAGACCCATGGACCGGCCGTTCACAGGCCCCCTCCTCTACGTCTCGGGGCGTACGTGCGCCCGCTCTCCAGCGTTCGACCGGGTGGTCGAGCCGTCCCCGGCCCGGAACCGTGCCACGGGCCGGGGACGGCGGTCAGGGGTTACGCGACCCTGGTCTGTTCGCCGCCGGACGCGGAGGAGTCCTCGTCGTCGGGGAGGCGGACGTCGTCGATGGCGATGTTGACCTCGACGACCTCCAGGCCGGTGATCCGTTCCACGGCCAGGATCACGTTCTCCCGGACCTCGGAGGCCAGTTCCTTGATGGACACCCCGTACTCCACGACGAGCTCCAGGTCGATAGCGGTCTGCCGCTCACCGACCTCGACCTTTACTCCCCGACCCACGTTGGGACGGCCGCCGGGCACCCGGTCGCGGACGGCGCCGAGGGTGCGCGAGAGGCCGCCGCCCATGTCGTGGACGCCGGGGATCTCCCGCGCCGCCATGCCGGCGATCTTGACGACCACGACGTCCGCGATGGAGGTGCGGCCGCGGTCGCCGGCCGGAGCCTCCGCCCCGGTCGCCCCGGCGGACAGGCTCGTCCCGGCCGACCGGACCGTTCCGCCGGGCTGCTCGAAGCGGGCCGCCTTGCCGCTGTTCGTCACGCTGTCGGTGGAGGGGGTCGTCTTCGTGTCGGTAGCCACCATGTGCTCCTTCGATGTCGTCAGCGCTGGGCGTGCGTCGCTGTGTGCTGCGTTCTGTGTGGTCCTTCATCACGTTCGACTCCGCTCTCGGGGTTCTGTGACGCACGAAGACGCACGAATTTTTCGGAACCCGGCGAGCCGCCTGCACCTACCCCCGAAAATCGTGGCCTTACCCCCGAAAGTCGGGCGCTCCCGGTCCATCTCGCGGGTAAGCGTCACAGCGCACCGGCTCCCGTGTCAGAACGGGTGAGACCACCACGACCGGACGACCAGCGGGCGCGTACCGCATGAGGAGGAGCGAGACTGTGACGGGGAATCCCCCGCCGGGCGAGCCGCCCGACGTCGAGGGCGGACGGTCCGACGACACCCTGATGACGGAGCGCGCGGCCGAGGGCGACGAGGACGCCTTCGCCGTACTGGTGCGTCGGCACGCCCCCGCCTTGCTGCGTCTGGCCACCCGTCTGCTCGGCGACCGGGCCGAGGCCGAGGACGCCGTCCAGGAGGCCTTCGTCGGCGCCTGGCGCAGCCTGCCGGAATTCCAGGGCAGGTCGTCCTTCGGCACCTGGATGTACCGCATCGTCACCAACCGGTGCCTCAACATCCTGCGCGCCCGGCGCCCGCAGGCACCGCTCAACGAACTGCCCGACCTGCCCGCCCCGGCGCACGCCACCGCGCCGGACCGCATCACCGAGGGGCGCGCGGCGCTCCACGACGTACAGGAGGCGCTGTCCACGCTCTCACCCGAACAACGCATCTGCTGGACGCTGCGCACGCTCGACGGCCGGTCCTACGCCTTCATCGCGAAGACCGTCGGGATCAGTGAACAAGCCGTACGCGCCCGTGTTTTCAGAGCTCGCCGCCAACTGACTCACTCCCTGGGGGCCTGGCAATGAACAACCTGCCACCCGAGACCAGCACCGACCCCGACGACGAGACGCTTCCCTGCGGCCGCCTCCTCTCCCAGGTCTGGGCCGACTGGGAGGAGGGCGTTCACGACGACCACACCGCGCAGTGCGCCCACTGCCGGCTCGCGGTCGCCGACCTGGAACGCCTGGAGTCCCAGGTGCGCGCCCTGGACTCCGACCCCGCACAGCAGCCCGTCGACGCGGCCTCCTTCATCGACCGGGTGATGGACGTGGTCCGCCTCGAACTGCGCCCCGGCCGGCCCCTGCCGCTGGGCGAGGCGGACGAGGACCTGCGGATCATGGAGAACGTGGCCGCCCGCACCCTGCGTCAGGCCGCCGAAGAGGTCCCCGGGGTCCGGGCGGGGTCCTGCCGCCTCACCCTCGCGGATGCTCCCGGTGGCACGCCGGTGAACGTCGACCTGTCCGTGCACGTGCCGCTCACGACACCCGACGTACAGGCCCTGGCACAGGAGATCCGCGATCGGGTCGGCGTAACCGCCCACGAACGCCTGGGACTTCACCTAGGCGAGATCGACGTCCGTATCACCGACCTGGTCTCCGAAGACGAAGCCGCACCTCGATCAGCGCAGGAAGGGAGCGCCCCCTGATGAGTGCCTCCGCCGACACCATGCACAGCGAAGTGGCCCACGTGGTCCGGGAGGTCCCTGGAGTGGCGTTCCTCGCGCCCGGCCTTCGCAGCCGCCTGCGCGCCCTGCGTGCCACCTCGCCCCTGGCCCGCCCGGGCGACGACACCCCCGGCATCACCGTCTCCGCACCCGGCGGGGAAGGCCGTACCTCCGTTACCACCGTGGAGATCCGCCTGATCTGCCGCTCCGACAGACGGACCCTCGACACCACCCGCGCCGTCCGTGAGGCGGTGGACCACCACCTCACCACCCGGTACCCCGGCGACGAGTTTCGGATCATCGTGACTGTGACGGGCGTGACGTGACGGGCGGGCGGCCGGACTGCGAGAGAACAGCCTCTACGGGCGCGGCGCGGTGATGCGGGCGATCGCCTCGGCCGTGAGGGCGCGTTCGTGGGGCTCGGTCTCCAGGGCGCGGTGGATCGACAGGCCCTCGATGAGCGCGTCGAGCTGGCGGGCGGTGGCCGGGTCGAAGTGCCATTCCAGGGCCCGGCGGCTGCGCCCCATCCAGGTGCGGGTGAGCTCGCGGTAGGCGGGCCGGCGGGCGGCGAGGGTGTAGAGCTCGTGGGTGAGGATCAGCTCGCGCTGGTTGCCGCCGGAGAGGTGGTGGACGAGATCGGCGACGGCCTCGCGGGCCTCGTCGGGGGTGGTCGCCGCGCCGAGGCGCTCCTCGAAGACGGCGACGATCGTCCCGGAGAACCGGGTGAACGCCTCGTGCAGCAGTTCGTCCATGCCGGAGAAGTGGTACGTCATCGAGCCCAGCGGCACGCCCGCGCGGGCGGCGACCTTGCGGTGCGAGACGCCCGCGACGCCCTCGTCGACGATGAGGTCGAGCGCCGCGTCGATGATGCGGTCCCGCCGCTCGGGGTCGGTGCGCCCGGTCGCCACGCGTGCCTCCTCGTTCGGCCTGGTCCCTCCTCGCAGCATAGAGCGCGGGGTGTGGTGCGCCGTCCAGGGCCGAGGTCGCCGGGCGTGACGTCGGTGCCGGGTCAGGCGAAGGTACGGCGGTAGGTGCGGGGGCTGACGCCGGTCGTTCTGCGGAAGCGGTCGCGGAAGGCGGTGGGGGAGCCGAATCCGACCTGGGCGCCGATCCGTTCGACGGAGTGGTCCGTGGTCTCCAGCAGGTGCTGGGCCTGGCGGATGCGGGCGCGGTGGAGCCACTGGAGCGGGGTGGTGCCCGTCTGTTCGCGGAAGCGGCGCATCAGGGTCCGCGTGCTCATCCCGGCGCGGGACGCGATGTCGGCCAGGGTGAGCTCGGCGGCCAGGTTCTCCTGGAGCCAGGCCAGGAGCGGTTCCAGGGCGTGGCCCTGCGGGGCGGGTGCGTAGTCGTGGACGATGAACTGTGCCTGGCCGCCCTCGCGTTCCAGCGGCATCACCGACAGCCGGGCCGCGTCGGCGGCGACGGCCGAGCCGTAGTCGCGGCGGATCATGTGCAGGCACAGGTCCAGTCCGGCGGCTGCCCCCGCGGAGGTGAGGATCCGGCCGTTGTCGACGTACAGGACGTCGGGGTCCACCTCGACGGCCGGGTGGCTTGCTGCCAGCAGGTCGGCTGCCAGCCAGTGGGTGGTGGCGCGGAGCCCGTCCAGGAGGCCGGTGGCGGCCAGCGGGAAGGTGCCCGTGCAGATGGAGGCGACGCGCGTGCCGTCCCGGGCGGCGGCCAGCAGCGCGTCCCGGGCGGCGGGGGAGAGCGGGGCGGTGGGAGTGGCGGTGCCGGGCACGATGACCGTGTCGGCGCCGGTGAGCCCGTCGAGTCCCCAGGGCGCCCGCAGGGTGAAGGCCCCCGCGTCGACCTCCGGCCGCTCGGCGCAGACGCGGATCTGGTAGCCGGGCCGGCCGTCCGGGAGACGGGTGCGGGTGAAGACCTCGATCGGCGTGGACAGGTCGAAGGGGATCACCCGGTCCAGCGCTAGGACGGCGACGGTGTGCATGGCGAGAAGATACCTCTTCGACAGGTATCGGTGATGGGTGCGGATGCCTTCCGGAGCTCGAAGATATGCCGCTGAACAGCCATGATGAGGCGGGATAAGCCACTGGCGATATCCCGTTGAAAGGTGGCATTCCTGCCACTGGGAGGCGGCCCGGCAGCCGATTAGCGTCGGGGCCGTGCCCGGCCGCGACCGGGACCACCGCTCTCGGAGGACCCCGCCATGCATGCCCAGATCGTCCTGTTCGACGGCTTCGACCCCCTCGATGTCGTCGCCCCCTTCGAGGTGCTGCACGCCGGAGGCACCGCCTCCGGCGGCTCGGTGACCGTGGAGCTGGTCTCCGCCGAGGGGGCCCGTGAGGTGGTCAGTGGGACCGGCGGCCTGACGCTGCGGGCCACGGCGGCCCTCGACCCGGAGCGGGCGGACCTCGTGCTGGTGCCGGGCGCCTCGGGGCGGGTGAGCGAGCCGGAGGGCGGGCCCGAGGAGATCTTCGGAGAGGTGCCCGTCGGCATACCCGGCACGCAGCCCGCACAGGGTGGTGCGGCGCCCGCGGAGGTGGCCGACCAGCCCATCCCCGTTCTCATCGGCCGCACCCTGACCACCCGGCTGCCCGCCCTCCTCCGGGCCGCGATGGCCGACCCCTCCGTGACGGTCGCGACGGTGTGCGGCGGCTCACTGGTCCTGGCCCTGGCCGGGCTGCTGGAGGGCCGCCACGCCACCACCCACCACCTGGGGCTCGACCTGCTCGACGCCACCGGGGCCCACGCGGTCCGCGCCCGGGTCGTCGACGACGGCGACCTCGTCAGCGGGGCGGGGGTCACCTCCGGACTCGACCTGGCCCTCCACCTCCTGGAGCGCGAGGCCGGTCCGCGGATCGCCCACGCCGTCGAGGAGCTGTTCGCCCACGAGCGGCGCGGCACGGTCTGGCGCGACCGGGGACCGGCACCGGCCGCGCTCTGATTCGCCGTGCTCCGAAACTCCCCGCCCCACCCCCGTAACGAAGGAAGAAGAACCCGCATGACCACCGCAGCAACCGTCGCAGGAATCTGGGACCTCTCCATCGCCACCCCCATCGGCAAGATCACCGCCGTCATCGAACTCCGCTACGACGACTGCACGTTGACCGGTACGGCCCGGGGCGCGGGCGAGGAAGTGGACCTCGACGGCCTCGCCCTCACCGGCGACCGGCTCACCTGGAAGCAGGCGATCACCCGGCCGATGCGCCTCAACCTGGCCTTCGACGTCACGGTCACCGGCGACAGCCTCGCGGGTACCTCCCGGGCCGGACGGCTCCCGGCCTCCCGGGTCAGCGGTCTACGGCGTACCGACCGGGCGGCGGAGACGGTTCCGGGGACCCGGTCGTGACGAAGCTCTTCCTCTCCCTGCACGTCATCGCCGCCGTCCTGGCCATCGGCCCGGTCACCGTCGTCGCCAGCATGTTCCCCAAGGCTCTGCGCCGCGCCCACGCGGCACCGGGGGACCGGGAAGCGTACGCCGCCCTGCGTCTGCTGCACCGGATCTGCCGGGTCTACGCGGGCGTCGGCATCGCCGTACCGGTCTTCGGGTTCGCCACGGCGAGCAGCCTCGGTGTGCTCGGCAGCGCCTGGCTGATCGTCTCGATCCTCCTGACCGCCGCGGCCGCCGCCGTACTGGTCCTGCTGATCCTTCCGGCCCAGGGCCGCGCGCTGGCCACCGTGAGCCCCCAGGGAGCAGGAGTTGGGGGCGAGCCCTCCGTGCACCGGGTCGCCGGGCGGCTGGCCATGCTCACGGGTGTGTTCAACCTGCTCTGGGCCACGGTTACCGTCCTGATGATCATCCGCCCGGGCTCCACCACGGGAGCGTGAACGTGAACGTCGGCCTCGGCCCGCTGCGGCGGCTCGAACGCGGGGGAGCCGCCAGGCGGCGGGTTGAGGTCGGGTGAGGTGTGTACGATCGTACGCTCCGCCCCCTCGCTCCCTCCCCGTCTGCCGAGGCACCGCTCTCATGAAGGTCACGCCGGTCCTGGACGCCCGCACCCGCCGCTGGCGCGCCGCGCTCTTCCTCTTCATGCTCGCCACCGGGGTGAGCATGGCGTCCTGGGTGGCCAGGACCCCGGCCGTCCGGGACGCGCTGGAGGTGTCCACGGGCGCGATGGGTCTGGTGCTGTTCGGGCTCTCGATCGGCTCGATGGCGGGGGTGCTGGCCTCCGGCGGGTTGGTGCGCAGGCACGGCGGGCGGCTGGTGATCGTCCTCGGGGCGGTGCTGCTGGTGGCCGGGCTGCTGGTGATCGCCGGGGGAGCGGCGCTGGAGGTGTCCGGCGGGGTGTTCGGCGGACTCGCGCTGTTCGGGGCCGGGATGGGCCTGGCGGAGGTGGCGTTCAACATCGAGGGCGCGGCCGTCGAACGGACCGTGGGCCGCCCGGTCCTGCCGGTGCTGCACGGCTGCTTCAGCCTGGGGACCGTGGTCGGCGCGCTGGTCGGGATGGGGCTGACGGCGGTCCGCTTCCCGGTGGGCTGGCACCTGGCGCTGGTCGCGCTCGCCGTCGCGGCGGCCGGGGTGTGGACCGTACGGGCGGTGCCGGCGGGGACGGGGCGCGAGGATGCGTACGGCCGGGGCGGGGGTGCCAGGGGCTCGGGCGCCGGGGGAGTGCGGGGGCACCTGGACGTCTGGCGGGACCGGCGGCTGGTGCTGATCGGCCTGATCGTCCTGGCCATGGCTTTCGCGGAGGGCTCCGCCAACGACTGGCTGCCGCTGCTGATGGTGGACGGCCACGGGACGGGGGCGACGGCCGGTTCGCTGACGTTCATGCTGTTCGCGGTGGCGATGACGACGGGCCGGTTCACGGGCGGGCCGCTGCTGGTGCGGTACGGCCCGGCGGCCGTGGTCCGGGCCAGCGCGGTGGTGGCGGCGGTCGGCGTGGCGCTGGTGGTCTTCTCCGACAGTGCGCTGCTCGCCGGAGCGGCGGTGGTGCTGTGGGGGCTCGGAGCCTCGCTCGGCTTTCCCGTCACGATCTCGGCGGCGGGGGAGGACGCTAGGCCGGGGGACGCCTCGGCCCGGGTCGCGGCGGTGTCGACGGCGGGCTATGCGGCGTTCCTGGTCGGACCGCCGTCACTGGGCTTTCTGGCCGACCATGTGGGGCTGCGGAACGCGATGGTGGTGGTGCTCGTGCTGCTGGGCGGGGCGGCGCTGATCACGGGGGCGCTGCGGCGGATCCCGGGTGCTCCGGTGGGCGAAGCGCCCTCCTCTCAGCCCGACTTGGTGTAGATCAGGCTCTCGCCCGTGCCGGTCGTGGTGCGGCGCAGGGTGCCGTCCGGGAGCAGGGTCAGCTCGGTGGGCTTGCCGGGGGAGCAGGAAGCGGCCGGGCTCCCGGAGGACACCGTGGAGGGGCCGATGCGGACCGGGCCGTCCCCGGCGGGGCTGTCGGCGAGCGGGGCGTTGAACTCGCAGTGGTACGTGGACCCGGAGGCGAGGGGCCCTTCGGCGGTGAGGGCGAGGACCTGGTCGCCGACGTCGCCCTGCCGGATGGTCAACGTCCGGGTGGAGGAACCCTGTTCGCCGGGTATGGAGCCGGACCAGGTGCCGAGGAACCCTTCGGGTACGGCCCCTTGGCCGCCGCCCTGCTGCCCCTTGCCGCCGCTGCCCGTGTCGGCGGAGCCCGATGGCCCGGGGGAGGCGGTCGTGCCCGGCCCGTCGCCCTTCATGAAGGCGTACACCGATCCGCCCGCCCCTATCGCCACGACGACGGCGACGGCTATGAGGGCGACGGTGGCACCGGCGGAGCGGCGCTCCCGGGTGGGCGGGGGAGGCGTGGGCGCGAAGTGGGCCGGGGGTATGGGGGCGGAGGGGTAGGCGGGCTGGGTGGGGTGGGTGGGTTGTGCGGGCGTTGGGGGCCATGGGGGGCTTGCGAGGGTGCGCGGGCCCGAGAGCGGCGCGGCTGGTCCGGCCGGCCCTTGGGGGCGCACCGGCGTGCGGGGCGTCTCCGGCGCCTGCGGGCTTTCCGGCCCCCGTGGGTTCTCCGGCCCCCGTGGGCTCTCCGGCCCCCGTGGGCCCCCGGACCTGCCCGGCGTCTCCGGCTCCTCCGGGTCCTCCGCGTCGAGCAACCCCACCGCCTGGCGGCCGAGTTGGGCGAGGAGGGTGGCGGGGAGCCAGGGCTCGTCCGCGTCGGCCTCGCCCAGGCGGGCCAGGATCTCGCCGGTACCGGGTCGGGCCGCCGGGTCCTTCGCCAGGCAGGCCCGGACGACGCCGGCCAGCTCCTCCGGGACGCCGGTCAGGTCCGGGTCCTCCTGGGCGATCCGGAACATCAGGGCATGGACCCCGCCGCTCTCCGCCGTACCGAACGGCAGGCGCCCGGAAGCGGCGTACGCGAGGACGGACCCGAGGCAGAACACGTCGCACGCGGTGGTCACGCGCTCGCCCCGCACCTGCTCCGGGGCCATGAACCCGGGCGAGCCGACGAGGACCCCGGTGCGGGTCAGATCGCCGTCGGCCACGGACTCCAGGGCGCGGGCGATGCCGAAGTCGATGACCCGGGGCCCGTCGATGGTCATCAGGACGTTGGAGGGCTTCAGGTCCCGGTGGATGAGCCCGGCCCCGTGGATGTGCCGGAGGGCGTGGGCGAGCCCGGACCCCAGGAACCGTACGGAGCGGGCCGGCAGGGGGCCGTACGCCCCCGAGGCCGTGACGGGGGCGCCGGGGCGGCCCGAGACGATGCGCTGGAGGGAGGGCCCGGCGACGTAACCGGTGGCGACCCAGGGCACGGGGGCCTCGGTGTCGGAGTCCAGCACCGGGGCGGTCCACGCGCCGCCGACCCGGTGCGCGGCGTGCACCTCCTGGCGGAAGCGGGCGCGGAACTCGGGGCGTTCGGCGAGCTCGCGGCGGACGAGCTTGAGGGCGACGGTGCGGCCGCGGTCGGAGCGGGCGAGGAAGACCTGGCCCATGCCGCCTTCGCCGAGGCGGCCGAGGAGCCGGTACGCGCCGATGCGGTGCGGGTCGTCGGGCCCGAGCTTGTCCATGGTGCGCTTCCTCCCCGTGCGGCCCGCACGAGAATAACGCCGAGGCCCGCACCCTCCCCAGCCCGCCTGCCTTGCCAGCCCGTGCGGCGTTTGCCTTCCTGCCGCGGACGGCGTTCACCCCCGGCCCGTCCGGCGTTTGCCTTCCCGCCGGGCAGGGCGCCCGCCTTTCCAGCCCGTGCGGCGTTTGCCTTCCTGCCGCGGACGGCGTTCACCCCCGGCCCGTCCGGCGTTTGCCTTCCCGCCGGGCACGGCGCCCGCCTTTCCAGCCCGTCCGGCGTTTGAGGACGGAACCGTCGGGGTGTCGGGCCTCGGCCTGAACGTCCCGGGTACTCCGGGGCGCCGCCCCGGCATGCGCACCGCCCTCGTGTGATCAAGGGTTCCGTCCTCAATCGCCGGACGGGCTTGAAGTGCCCCGGTCCGTGGCCTGAGCGCCGGACGGGCTTGAAGTGCCCCGGCCCGTGGCCTGAGCGCCGGACGGGCTTGAAGTGCCCCGGCCCGTGGCCTGAGCGCCGGACGGGCTTGAAGTGCCCCGGCCCGTGGCCTGAGCGCCGGACGGGCTTGAAGTGCCCCGGCCCGTGGCCTGAGCGCCGGACGGGCTTGAAGTGCCCCGGTCCGTGGCCTGAGCGCCGGACGGGCTTGAAGTGCCCCGGCCCGTGGCCTGAGCGCCGGACGGGCTTGAAGTGCCCCGGCCCGTGGCCTGAGCGCCGGACGGGCTTGAAGTGCCCCGGCCCGTGGCCTGAGCGCCGGACGGGCTTGAAGTGCCCCGGTCCGCGGCCTCAGCGCCGACGGGCTTGAAGTACCCCGGCCCGCGGCCTAAGCGCCGGACGGGCCGGAAGTACCCCGGTCCGCAGCGGACAAGGTGTCCAGCGCCTCCGACAGGCGGGCCAGCGCGGCCAGCGTCTCCGCCAGGTTCTCCACCCCCAGCTCACCCGCCAGCCGTGCCGCGAACTCCGCGTGGGGCGGGCCGATCCGGGCCACCGCTTCGCGCCCCGCCTCCGTCGTCCGCAACAGCTTCGCTCGGCGGTGGGCCGGGTTCTCCGTGTACTCCGCGAGCCCCCGCTCGACCAGCAGGTCCGCGATCCGCTGCACGCTCTGCCGGGTGATCCCCATCGTCCGGGCGATCCCCGCCACCGGCAGCGGCTCCACCAGCACCGCCCCCAGCACCTGCCACCGCGCCGCCGTGAGCCCGCCCGGCCGCGCCAACTCGTCGGCCACCGACAGGAACTGCCCGTTCAGCCGGAACACCGTCAGCGCGGCCCGGCTCAGGAACTCCTGCTCGGACGGGACGCGCCCCGCACCCTCGCTACTCACCCTGCAACACCTCGTACGCGCTCGCGTCCGAGTCGTGGAACAGCCGGTACCACGCGTCCAGCTTCTTCGCGTCGTACACCCCGAGCAGCGCGAACACCTCCCGCGCGAACGCCACCGGCTCCGTCGGCCCGGCCGTGATCAGGCGCCCGGTCCCGTCCGCCCCGGGGTCCGTGACCGCGTCCACCTCCACGTACCGCTCGCCGCCCGCGTACCCCGTCGCCGCGAGGTAGAAGGAGACCGCGCTCGTGTGCGCCCGGTCGTCCAGCAGCCCTTCTCGGGCCAGCCCGGCCGTCGCCCCGCAGATCGCCGCGACCGGCGCCCCCGCGTCCAGGAAGGTCCGGGCCGCCCGCGCGAACGGGGTCAGCGTCTCGCCCGTCTCCCAGCCGGCCGCGCCGGTCAGGATCAGCAACGCGCTGTCCTGCGGCCGCAGTTCGTCCAGTGCCAGGTCGGGCTGGACGCGCAGGCCGCCCATGGTCGTCACCGGCTCCCGGGAGAGCCCCACGGTCCGCACGGTGTAGCCGTTCTGGGTGAGATGCGCGGTCGCGTACCCCGTCTCCCAGTCGGCGAAGGTGTCGTAAACGGCGAGATGCACGGTTCCGGCGCTGCTGCTGGTCATGATGACCTCCTCGGCTCGATGACAGAAGGCTGTCATGTCGACAGCATGCTGTCAATGAGGAGGTGGGGGAAGGGCAGGCGGAGAGGCGACACCTTGCCGACACCATCCGCCCCAGGCCGTACAAGGTGGCCATGGAGGCCACCCCCCACCAGCGCTTACGCTCGGCCGCATGACCCCTCATGCCCCTCATGCCCCGTACGCCGACCCCGCGGCCGGTGCGGCCGTGAAGGCCGCGGACCGCGCGCACGTGTTCCACTCCTGGTCCGCCCAGGGCCTCATCGACCCGCTCGCCGTCGCCGGCGCCGAGGGGTCCTACTTCTGGGACTACGACGGCCACCGCTACCTCGACTTCACCAGCGGGCTCGTCTACACCAACATCGGCTACCAGCACCCCACCGTGATCGCCGCGATCCAGGAGCAGGCGGGCAAGCTCGCCACCTTCGCGCCCGCGTTCGCGATCGAGTCGCGCTCCGAGGCCGCACGCCTCATCGCCGAGCGCACTCCGGGCGACCTGGACAAGATCTTCTTCACCAACGGCGGTGCCGAGGCCGTCGAGAACGCCATCCGCATGGCCCGGCTGCACACCGGCCGTCCGAAGGTGCTCTCCGCCTACCGCTCGTACCACGGCGCCACCTCCACCGCGATCAACCTCACCGGGGACCCGCGCCGCTGGCCCTCCGACAACGGCTCCGCGGGTGTCGTCCGGTTCTGGGCGCCGTTCCTCTACCGTTCGCCGTTCTACGCCAAGACCGAGGCCGAGGAGTGCGCCCGCGCGCTCCAGCACCTGGAAGACACGATCGCCTTCGAGGGGCCGTCGAGCATCGCCGCGATCATCCTGGAGACCGTCCCGGGCACGGCGGGCATCATGACCCCGCCGCCGGGCTATCTGGCGGGCGTCCGCGAGATCTGCGACCGGTACGGGATCGTCTTCGTGCTCGACGAGGTCATGGCCGGATTCGGCCGTACCGGCGCCTGGTTCGCCGCCGATCACTTCGACGTCGTGCCGGACCTGCTGACCTTCGCCAAGGGCGTCAACTCCGGTTACGTACCGCTCGGCGGCGTCGCCATCAGCGCCGAGATCGCCGCAACCTTCGAGACCCGTCCCTACCCCGGCGGCCTCACCTACTCCGGGCACCCGCTGGCCTGCGCCGCCGCCGTCGCCACCATCGGCGTGATGGAGGACGAGAAGGTCGTCGAGCACGCGGCCCGGATCGGCGAGACCGTCCTCGGCCCCGGCCTGCGCGAACTCGCCGAACGCCACCCCTCGGTGGGCGAGGTGCGCGGCCTCGGCGCGTTCTGGGCGCTGGAGCTCGTACGCGACCGGGAGACCCGCGAGCCGCTCGTCCCGTACAACGCGTCGGGTGAGGCCGCCGCGCCGATGGCGGCCTTCGGGGCTGCGGCCAAGAAGCAGGGGCTGTGGCCGTTCATCAACATGAACCGGACCCACGCCGTCCCCGCCTGCAACGTCTCCGAGGCCGAGGCCAAGGAAGGGCTCGCGGCCCTGGACGTGGCGCTCTCCGTGGCCGACACGTACACCGTGCAGGGCGGGTAGCCGACCCGCGTCCGCTTCCGGTCCGGGGTGCGTGGTGCGGCCCGTGTCCGCTCCCGTCCCGTACACGGAGTAACCGGACGAGCCGATTCCGTACGTAATCGACCCCGTACGTCTCCCCGCCGTGCCCGGAATCGGGCACGGCGGCGGCCCTGGCTTAAGGTGACCCGAACCACGACGGGTGCGCCGGGTACGCACGGGGACGGACGGAAGGGGCCGGCATGAGTCCGAGCGCAGGTGTGACGCGCAATACCCTGCGCCAGCAGATCGCCGACGCGCTGCGTGACGAGGTGCTCGCGGGACGTCTGCCGCCGGGCCGGGAGTTCACCGTCAAGCAGATCGCCGAGCAGTACGGGGTCTCCGCGACGCCCGTCCGAGAGGCGCTCTTCGACCTCTCCGCGCAGGGGCTCCTCGCCTCCGACCAGCACCGGGGCTTCCAGGTGCGGGAGTTCACCGTCGCCGACTACCGGGCGATGGCCGAGGCCCGGGCCCTCGTCGTCGAGGGCCTCTTCCGCAACCCCGCCGAGGTCGCTGTCCGGCCCGAGGGGCTCGCCTCGATCCGGCGGCGGGCCGCGGAGGCGGTCCGCGCGGCGAAGGGCGGCGACCTCGACGTCCTGATCGGGTACGACCTGCGGTTCTGGCGGGAGCTGGGGCAGTTCGTCCTCAACCCGTACATCGCCGATTTCCTCACCCGGCTCCGCGTCCAGGCCTGGGTGTTCGCCGTGCACCGGCTGCGCCGCGACGGCATGGACGAGAACGTGCTGTGGTTCGGCCACGAGGAGCTGGTCGAGGCCATCGCCCGCGGCGACCACGAGCAGGTCCATGCCGAGATGCGCTCCTACTACGGACACGCGCTCGCCTGGGCGGACCGCCTGGAGGCGCGGGAGACGGAAGGGAACGCGGAAGGGAACGGGGAGGGGGACGGGGAGGTGCGCGCCGACGGGCCGTCGTCGGGACCCGGTTCCGCGATGCCTCCGCAGTCCCCGGAGTCGCCGGGACACTGTGCGTGAGGTTCGCCCCGCATTACGCTGTCCCGACGATCGCCCGAACCCGTTGGAAAGCGAGACTTCGTGGCCTGTGACCTGTGGCTGGTCCCCCTCGTCGACGTGCTGTGCCACAGCGCCGACAACCCCTTCGCCGAAGAGATCGCCGTCTACGACAAGGCGCTGAACGACGCCGGGCTGCCGCCCGTGCCGGTCTACGCCTACATGCCGGGCCTCACCGGGGACGTCGCCCCCGTGGCCGGCTTCGACTACGACGCCCTGCACTTCCTGCGCCGCGCCTATCTGCTCCAGCTGAGCGGGCTGGCTGTCACCCCGGTCGCCGGTCTCGACGGCGACTACGAGCAGCTCCTGGAGATGTTCGAGCAGGGCGCGCAGCAGTCGCACCTGGTCTGGCACTACGACCACGCCGGGGCGTACGTCCCGGTGGACTTCCCGGCCCCGCTCTCCGACGACGACCTCCTGGCGGGCGGCGGCCCCCTCGGCTCCGCGCACGGGCTGCTGCGGGAGCTGGAGTTCGTGGCCCCGTCCATCGGCATCGACCCGGCCAACCCGCCGGCCGCCCCACAACCCCCCGCGGGCCCCACCGCCCTGGAGGAGCCGGCGCACCCGATCCCCTACGACGACAGCCCCTTCGCCCGCGAACGCCACGTCTGGCTGGGCCTGCACGCGGCGGCGACCCGGAGCCTGGCCCAGGGCTCAATGATCATCTTCAGCTAGCCCCCGCACTTCCACGGACCGGGGCGCCGCACCCACCCCGCTCCCGCGCCTCACGGACCGGGGCGCCAGAACCAGCCCGTCCGGCGATTGAGGACCGGGGGTCCGGGGCAGCGCCCCCGAAGCGTCACCCTGGGCGGCCCGAAAAATCTCACCGCGGCGGCGACTCCGGCGGCCGCTGCCGCGGCATGTTCGGCCGCGCCGCGACCGACGGCATCGAGAACCGCCCCGGCGCCACCCCCGGCTCCCCCCGCCCCGCACTCCCCGCCGCCAGCGCCTGCATCCCCATCGGCGCGGGCCCCGCCCGGAACTCCACCATCCAGTCCGCCGTCTCCGACCGCACCAGCTCCGTGACGTCCTCGGAGAACCTCCGCAGCACCCCCAGGCACCGCTCGGTCGCCTCGCTGGCCGTGCCCTCGGTCGGCCCGAGCATCTCCCGTACGCACTCCGAGGCCCAGTCGAACTGGAGCACCTGGAGCCGCCGCTGCACGGCCTGGGCCGTGGCCAGGTTCCTTATCCACCCGGAGGTGAGGCCGAAATACCGGTCGCAGGCCATGCACGCGGCCCCCAGCAGCAGCGACAGATAGCCCCAGCCCGCCGATCCGCTCAGCGCACCGGTCAGATCGAGCAGCGGGAGGGCCGCCCCGGCGACCACCCCGGCGGCCGTGCCCATCCGCAGGGCCCGGGCCGCCCGGCGCTTCCAGACCCGGTCGTGCAGATACCAGTCCGCGGTGTCCAGGGCGCCGGTCTCGACCCAGCGGTAGAGCTCGTCGAGCCGCTCGGCCGGCTCGCCCCAGTCGCCGAGGGGGAACGGGCGCCCGGTCAGATCGCGCCCGCCGGTCGGCCACCCGGCACGGCCGCCGGAGCGCCCACCGGCACGCCCCTCGACCGGGACTCCCGTAGCGGAATGCTCAGCTCCGTTCTCACCGGATCCCGCATCGGACTCCTTGCGGGGCGGCCCCTCGGGCTGCATCTCCGGCTGACTCACCGGGGCACTCCTCTGCACTCTGACGGACGGGACGGACGCGTGGGGAAAGCTAGGAGGTAACTCTTCGTCACCGCACATGCACGCTCGTGTGCCGATGCGCGTGCCCTTCCTACCGCCGAATGGTGGGCCGCGGGGTCGAAATCGCGGGATTCCCGCCTGGGCAGGGCCCCTGGTCAGGTATAGGAGCACTCACGCCGATTCCGAGATCTCACTCGAAAGAGTTAGTCCCCGGTGGGTGGAGCGCGGTGACCGGGGAGCACGTAGGCTCGGCTTACCGAAACATCTGTCGTCGAAATGCCAGGAGTGACCGTGATTCCCGGTGGTGGCCAGCCCAACATGCAGCAGTTGCTCCAGCAGGCCCAGAAGATGCAGCAGGATCTCGCCGCGGCCCAGGAGGAACTGGCCAGGACCGAGGTCGAGGGACAGGCGGGCGGCGGTCTCGTGAGGGCCACCGTGACCGGTTCCGGCGAGCTGCGCGCCCTGGTGATCGACCCGAAGGCGGTGGACCCGGAGGACACCGAGACGCTGGCGGATCTCGTCGTCGCGGCCGTCCAGGCGGCCAACGAGAACGCGCAGACGCTCCAGCAGGAGAAGCTCGGCCCGCTGGCGCAGGGCCTGGGCGGCGGGGGCGGCATCCCGGGTCTGCCGTTCTGACCCGGCGGGCCACAGGGCCTTGAGGTTCCGCAGGGCCGTGAAGTCCGCAGGGCCTTGAGGCACCGCAGGCCCGCGGGGCCTACTGGTACCGACCCGTACCCACTACGGTACGGAGCAGGAAGCGAAGAGAGGCGTTCCGTTGTACGAAGGCGTTGTTCAGGACCTCATCGACGAACTGGGCAGGCTGCCCGGCGTCGGTCCCAAGAGCGCGCAGCGGATCGCCTTCCACATCCTGCAGGCCGAGCCCACCGACGTACGCCGGCTCGCCCACGCCCTCCTGGAGGTCAAGGACAAGGTCCGGTTCTGCGAGGTGTGCGGCAATGTCGCGCAGCAGGAGCAGTGCGGGATCTGCCGGGACGCGCGCCGCGATCCGAGCGTCATCTGCGTGGTCGAGGAGCCCAAGGACGTCGTGGCGATCGAGCGGACGCGTGAGTTCCGGGGCCGGTACCACGTGCTGGGCGGGGCGATCAGCCCCATCGAGGGCGTCGGCCCGGACGACCTGCGGATCCGCGAGCTGCTCGCGCGGCTCGCGGACGGCTCCATCACGGAGCTGATCCTCGCGACCGACCCCAACCTGGAGGGCGAGGCCACCGCGACGTACCTGGCGCGGATGGTCAAGCCGATGGGCCTGAAGGTGACCCGGCTGGCCAGCGGTCTGCCGGTCGGCGGCGACCTGGAGTACGCCGACGAGGTCACCCTGGGCCGTGCCTTCGAGGGAAGGCGGTTGCTGGATGTCTGACACCGGCTCCGACACCCCCGCCGTACGCCCCCGGTCCGGGCCCGCGCTCCTGCACGTACCGCCGTCCGCTCCGCCGTCTGTGACCGCGCCCACGGGAGGTCCCCTCGATGTCTGACGCCACGCTGAACTCCGTCACGCAGGACCCGGGCGACTTCGCCGTCCAGATCGCGGACCAGATCAAGACGTTCATCGTCGCGGTCGCCGAGGTCTCCAAGGTCGAGGAGCCGGAGGAGGCGGTCCCGGTCCTGCTCCTCCAGGTCTCGCAGCTCCTGCTGGCGGGCGGCCGCCTCGGCGCGTACGAGGACGTCCTGCCCGACGAGCGGTACGAGCCGGACCTCGGCGCGGAGCCGGACGCGGACGGTCTGCGCGAGCGGTTCGCGGCGCTGCTGGAGCCGATCGACGTCTACTCCGAGGTCTTCGACCCCTACGAGCCCCGCAAGGCCCCGGTCCCGCACCGCATCTCCGACGACCTGGCCGACCTGGTGACCGACCTCGGCCACGGTCTCGCGCACTACGAGGCGGGCCGCACCGCCGAGGCGCTGTGGTGGTGGCAGTTCTCGTACTTCTCCAACTGGGGCTCCACCGCCTCCGCCACCCTCCGCGCCCTCCAGTCCCTGGTCGCCCACATCCGCCTCGGCCAGCCCCTGGCGGAGCTGGACGGCCTGGACACCGACCAGGACCCGGGCGAGGAGAACCTCGCCGAGGAGGCGGGCCGCGTGATGCTCCAGGAGATCGCGGGGCCGCTGGGGCTGCGGCCGGTGAAGTAGGACCCGCGGAAGGCTCCTTGACCTCAACCGCGGTTGAGGGAAGAGGCTCCGGGATGAACGGCCGAACCCGACGGCCGCATCCCGCAAGGAGACTCCCATGAGCGCCGCGACCCCCGCCGTACCCGCGCCCACCGTCATCGGCGTCCCGGCCCCGCAGGAGGACGTCGACGCCATCGTCGCGTTCGTCGCCGGTGTGCCAGCGCCCGGTGAGCCGCGCCGGAGGTGCGTACCTGGACGAGATCTTCCTCGGCCAGGAGGACCCCGCCGCGCTCATGGCCGCCCACCCCGAGGCGGTCCCGGGCACGCCGACCTACGTGCTCGCCAAGGACGACGGGGTCTGGCGCGTCGCGGCCGCGCAGAACACCCAGGTCCTCGACGCGGCGACGCTGACGGCGGGCTGAACACGGGTCCGCGCGGGCGAGCGGTCCGACGGCCGGCGGGGTACGCCGACTGACCCTCCCGGCTGGCCGGTCCGTGTCCGATCGTGTGGGCTGGGACACAAACGGGAGTGCTCGACGGCCGGGCTGGGCAGCAGCCTCGTACGAGCAGTTCGGAGCGACACGCCGTACCGGGTGCTGAGCGGGACATCTCACCATCTGGTAATGGACGGGTCGATTCCGGACTGCTCGTTAAACTGAGCCGACCGCAGTAATGACTGAGCGAGGAGCGCACGTGGGCCTTGTCGTGCAGAAGTACGGAGGCTCCTCCGTAGCCGATGCCGAGGGCATCAAGCGGGTCGCCAAGCGAGTCGTCGACGCCAAGAGGAACGGCAACCAGGTGGTTGTCGTGGTGTCCGCGATGGGCGACACGACGGACGAGTTGATAGATCTCGCCGAGCAGGTGTCTCCGATGCCTACCGGCCGGGAGTTCGACATGCTGCTGACCGCGGGTGAGCGGATCTCCATGGCCCTGCTGGCCATGGCGATCAAGAACCTGGGCCACGAGGCCCAGTCGTTCACGGGCAGCCAGGCCGGTGTCATCACCGACTCGGTCCACAACAAAGCGCGCATCATCGACGTCACCCCGGGCCGCATCCGGACCTCGATCGACGAGGGCAACATCGCCATCGTCGCCGGGTTCCAGGGTGTGAGCCAGGAGGGCAAGAACATCACCACCCTCGGCCGCGGCGGGTCGGACACGACCGCCGTCGCGCTGGCCGCCGCGCTGGACGCCGAGGTCTGTGAGATCTACACCGACGTCGACGGCGTCTTCACCGCGGACCCCCGGGTCGTGAAGAAGGCGAAGAAGATCGACTGGATCTCCTTCGAGGACATGCTGGAGCTGGCCGCGTCCGGCTCCAAGGTGCTGCTGCACCGCTGCGTCGAGTACGCACGCCGTTACAACATCCCGATCCACGTCCGCTCGTCCTTCTCCGGACTGCGCGGCACCTGGGTCAGCAACGAGCCGCAAGGGGACCAGAAGGTGGAGCACGCGATCATCTCCGGAGTCGCCCACGACGTCTCGGAGGCCAAGGTCACCGTCGTCGGCGTTCCGGACAAGCCGGGCGAGGCGGCCGCGATCTTCCGTGCCATCGCGGACGCCGAGGTCAACATCGACATGGTGGTGCAGAACGTCTCCGCCGCGACGACCGGCCTGACGGACATCTCCTTCACCCTGCCCAAGGCCGAGGGCCGCAAGGCCATCGACGCCCTGGAGCGGACCCGGAGCGCCATCGGTTTCGACTCGCTGCGCTACGACGACCAGATCGCCAAGATCTCCCTGGTCGGCGCGGGTATGAAGACCAACCCGGGTGTCACCGCCGGATTCTTCGAGGCGCTGTCCGACGCGGGCGTCAACATCGAGCTGATCTCGACATCCGAGATCCGTATCTCGGTGGTCACCCGCGCCGACGACGTCAACGAGGCCGTGCGCGCCGTGCACACCGCCTTCGGGCTCGACAGCGACTCCGACGAGGCCGTGGTCTACGGAGGCACCGGCCGATGACGGAACACCGCCCTTCGCTCGCGGTCGTCGGTGCGACCGGGGCGATCGGCGGTGTCATGCTCCGGATCCTCTCGCAGCACGCGGACGTCTGGGGCGAGGTCAGACTCGTCGCCTCACCGCGCTCGGCCGGCCGCAAGCTGGTCGTGCGCGGTGAGGAGACCGAGGTCCTCGCGCTCGCCGAGGACGTGTTCGACGGCATCGACGTGGCCCTCTTCCTGGTGCCGGACGAGGTGTCCGCCCACTGGGCCCCCATCGCCGCGGCCAAGGGCGTCGTCGTCATCGACGAGTCCTCCGCCTTCCGGCTCGACGACGACGTTCCGCTCGTCGTCCCCGAGATCAACTCCCATGCCGCACGGCTCCGGCCGCGCGGCATCGTCGCGTCCCCGAACTGCACCACGCTGTCGCTGATCGTCGCGGTCGGCGCCCTGCACGCCGAATTCGGGCTGCGCGAGCTGATCGTCTCCTCCTACCAGGCCGTCAGCGATGCGGGCCGCGACGGCGTCGCCGCCCTCCGCGAACAGCTCGCCCTGGTCGCCGGTACGGAGCTGGGCACCCAGCCCGGAGACGTACGCCGGGCCCTGGGCGACGAGGCATCCACGGCGGCCGGCCCGTTCGCCGCGCCCATCGCCCTGAACGTCGTGCCCTGGGCCGGTACGGACGCCGGGGACGGCTGGTCCTCCGAGGAGATCCTCCTGCGCGAGGAGTGCCGCAAGGTGCTCGGCATGCCGGACCTGAAGACCACCGCGACCTGCGTGTACGTCCCCGTCGTCGCCACCCACTCGATGTCCGTCCACGCCCGCTTCGAGAACGAGGTCGCGGTCGGCAAGGCGCACGAGATCCTGGCGACCGCCCCCGGCGTGGTCCTGTTCGACAACCCGGCCGCCGGGGACTTCCCCACCCCGTCCGACGTGGTCGGCACGGACCCCACCTGGGTGGGCCGCGTCCGGCGGTCGATGGACGATCCGCATGCCCTGGAAATGTTCCTTTGCGGGGATAATCTCCGAAAAGGTGCGGCTTTGAACGTGGCGCAGATCGCCGAATCGGTCGCCGCCGAATTCCCTCGATGATGATCGAATCTGTTTTGTAGGATCTGTGAACGCCCTATGAGGAATTCGCTGGTCTGAACCTCTTGAGCTGGGACGTTGTCATGTCCGACGATGATCTCCCGGCCATCTGCAACCGCGCCTCGGTCGGGTTGCGTCTATGCCGTCACTTTGTGCGTGGCCGGACGCCGTAACGGGGCATTTGGGGAAGAGCAGGTACGTATGAGGGTATGTCGCACAGCGTCGAACGTGGCGCGGTCCGCGTACAACCCTGACGGGGGGCAGCGTGTCCAACAGGCGTGGCAGAGGTTCTCGACATCACAGTGGTGGGCCCGTTGCGAGGCGCTTCGGTGCGCCCGCTCCGGCGGCCCCGCGCGCCCGGCGGCATGCCGGTGATCGCGCCCATGCCCGCTGCGCGCCCGGCCTCGCTGCCCTCGCAGCGCGGGGGTGCTGAAGAGACGGTGGCAGCAGGAACCACGGTCGACCATCTCACCGAGACCTATCGCGCCCACTACCGCTCCCTGCTCGGCCTCGCGGCCCTGCTGCTGGACGACACCGCGTCCTGCGAGGACGTGGTGCAGGAGGCGTTCATCCGGGTGCACTCCGCGCGCAACCGCGTCCGTGAGCCCGAGAAGACCCTCGCCTACCTCCGGCAGACGGTCGTCAACCTCTCGCGCTCCGCGCTGCGCCGCCGCATTCTCGGGCTGAAGCTGCTCTCCAAGCCGATGCCGGACATGGCGAGCGCGGAGGAGGGCGCGTACGACCAGCTGGAGCGGGACGCGCTGATCAAGGCCATGAAGGGGCTCCAGCGACGCCAGCGCGAGGTGCTGGTCCTGCGCTACTTCGCGGACATGACGGAGGCCCAGGTCGCCGAGACGCTGGGCGTCTCGCTGGGCTCGGTGAAGGCGTACGGTTCGCGGGGCATCGCGGCGCTGCGTGTGGTGATGGAGGCCCAGGCATGAGCGGGTCCGACCAGCACCCCGAGATCCCTGAGCACAGGCACGAGAACGACCCGACGGGAAACGGAATTGTGAACCACGGGCCGGAGAAGACTCCGCACACCGATCCGGACCGACCGCGGAGCGAGAGCGCGGGCCCCGGAGAGAGCGGACCCCCGGAACCGGCGCCGCCCGCGAGCGTGGACGGCGAATCCGTCGAGGACCCCGACGAGCGGGACCCGGGCGCCGAGACCCCGGTGGGCCCGGCCGCGGAGGCCCCGGCGGACGGGGACGCGGACGCCCGTACCGGGACCGGCGCCGACGCCCGTGCGGAGGCCGCTGACGACGCGGGTACGGAGAGCGGCACGGACGCCCGTGCGGAGGCCGCCGAGGATGCGGTCACGGATTCCGGCGAGGACACCCGTACGGACACCGCCGAGGACGCGGTCACGGATTCCGGCGACGACACCCGTACGGAGACCGCCGCCGCCACCGCCCCCGGTGACGGCCCCGCCGACATCCCCGCAGCGTCCGACGACGACTTCCTCGCCACCCTGACCGATCTCTTCGCCGAAGGCCGACGCGGCCCCGCCGCCGACCGGCCCGGCGAGCTGGACGAGGTGGCCCTGCGCCGCATGCTGCACGGCGCGGTCCGCGACATCACCCCCTCCGAGGGGACCCTCGACCACCTCCACCGCGCCGTCCCCGCCCGCCGGGCCCGGCGGCGGCAGGCCGTCGTCGGGGCGGCCGCGGCGGCCCTGCTCATCGGCACCGCCGTCCCCGCCTTCGTCCACGTCGCGACCTCGGACGGCTCGTCCACCGCCAACCCCGCCATCGCCGGACACGGTGAGCAGGCCCAGGGCGGCAACGGCGAGGAGCCCGGACCCGAGGAGCCGGGCCGGCGGTCCGAGGTGCCGGCCGAGCGCGAGAGCGAGGGCGGCGAGGGCGAGGCGGCCCCGGACCCCAGCCCCTCCCGGGGCGAGGGAAGCGACCCGGACGGGGCGGTGGCGGGGGAGAAGCCCGACACCCCGAGCGTGGACTACGCGTCCCTGCCCGTCTGCGACCCCGGCCAGCTCGGCGTCGCGTCCGCGAGCACCGACGCGCCGGGGGCCGACGGCACGGTCTACGGCAGCTTCAGGATCGCCAACGTGTCCGGCACCGACTGCACGGTCAGCAGCAACGGCACCGTGGGCTTCACCGCCCTCGGCGCCGCCGACTCGCAGAAGATCGTCGTGGTCCAGCACGCGGCGGGCGACGCGGCCCCCGGCCTGCCCGACCCGTCCCAGGAGCCGGGCACGGTGCTGCTGAAGCCGGCCATGGCGTACGAGGTGCGGTTCGCCTGGGTGCCGACCGACACCTGTCCGACCACGGGCCCCTCGCCGACCCCGATCCCGTCGGCGGACGGCGCCGGAGGACCGGTCGGCGGAGGCTCCGAGAACCAGTCAGGCGTGGACCCCCAGTCGCTGTACGAGGACGGCGGGACCACGGCCGAGGGCAGCGTCGCCGTGACGCACACCCCGGAGTCGGGAGCGCCCACCGCGCAGACGGAGATCCCCAACGCCTGCTCGGGCACGATCTACCGGACGGGCGTGCTCGCCACGTCGTAGTCCGGCGACGACGGATCCTCGGGGGCGTCCTTCGGGGCGCCCTCCGCGGTTTCCGGGGCCTCGGCGGTCTCCGCGGCCGGACCGGCGCCCTCCGAGGCGTCAGCAGCCGCCGGAGCAGCGGGTTCCTCCGGTACGAGACCGAGCGCGATGTCCCGCTCGGCCTCGGCCTCGCGCCGCACCAGCCGGAACCACATGAAGAGCACGAACGCGGCGAAGACGAACCACTCGCCCGTGTAGCCGAGGTTCTGGAAGGCCTTCAGATCGAGGCCGCTGCCCTCCGGGGCCGCGGCCGGTACCGGCTTCATCGCGCCGCCCGTACCGCCCGCCTCGGCCTCGGGAAGCGTCACCCAGGCGTCGTACACGTCGTAGGGGACGAGGTTCACCAGGGTCGCCGCGCTGATCATGCCGACCTGGCCCGAGGGGAGGCCGCCGCGGACGTTCACGCCGTCGCTGTGGGTGTTCTCGGAGGCCTGGAGGTCGCCGGTCACCGTGACCTCGCCCTTCGGCGCGGCGGGGACCCGGGCGTCGGTCGCGGACCCGGGCAGCCAGCCCCGTACCACCGGCAGGGCCTTGCCGCTGTCGGTCCGGAGCATGTTCAGGACGTAGAAGCCCTGACGGTCGTCCAGCTTCCGGCCGGGCACCAGGAACTGGTCGGCGTACGTCCCGGTGGCGGTGGCGGGGCGGCCGGACGTCACCTTGTCGACGGGCAGCAGCGCGTCCAGGGGTTTGGCGGCCCGGGTGCTCGGATCGGGGGCCTTCTCCGCCTGTTCGTGCGACTGGACGCGGTCCTCGAAGCGGCCGAGCTGCCAGGTGCCCATGAACACGCAGAACGGGATGGCCAGCACGACGAAGAGGTTGATCCCCCACCACCGTGGGGTCAGCAGGAACCGGTACACCCCTCAAAGGTACGGTTCCCCGCCCCGGGCACCCGGGGCGGGGTCCGCAATTTATCCGGCCCTTACGCCCCCTGGACGGCACCGCCGCCCAGGTGCTTCAGGGCGAACTCCAGCTCCAGCCGCACCTGCTTGATCCGCTCCTCCACCACGAGCGAGCCATGCCCGGCGTCGTAGCGGTAGACCTCGTGGACCGCGCCGCGCGCAGCCAGCCGGTCCACGTAGTTCTCCACCTGACGGATGGGGCAGCGCGGATCGTTGACGCCCGCCGAGATGTAGACGGGGGCGCGCACCGCGTCGACGTACGTCAGCGGGGACGAGGCCTCGAAGCGCTCGGGCACCTCCTCCGGCGTGCCGCCCAGCAGCGTGCGGTCCATCGCCTTCAGGGCCTCCATCTCGTCGTGGTACGCCGTGACGTAGTCCGCGACGGGCACGGCGGCCAGGCCGAGCGCCCAGGCGTCGGGCTGCGTGCCGAGGCCGAGCAGAGTCAGATAGCCGCCCCAGGAACCGCCGGCCAGGACCAGGCGCTCCGGGTCCGCGAGCCCGGACTTCACGGACCACTCCCGTACGGCCGCGATGTCCTCCAGCTCGATCAGGCCGACCCGGTGCTTCAGCGCGTCCGTCCACGCACGGCCGTATCCGGTGGAGCCCCGGTAGTTGACCCGGACGACCGCGAAGCCGTGGTCGACCCAGGCGGCGGGGCCGGAGGCGAAGGCGTCGCTGTCGTGCCAGGTGGGCCCGCCGTGGATCTCGAAGACGGTGGGGAAGGGGCCCTCACCGGTGGCGGGCTTCTGCACGAGGGCGTGGATCCGGCCGCCGGGCCCCTCGACCCACGCGTCCTCGACGGCCACCGACGGCGGGGCCTTCGCCCCGGGAGGATCCAGGACCACGGCACCGCTCGTCGACCGCACCACGGGCGGCTGCGCGGCCGAGGACCAGAGGTACTCCACCGTCCCGTCCGGGCGGGCCGTGGCGCCCGAGACCGTGCCGGCGGGGGTCTCCACGCGCACGGGCGCGTCCGCCCCCGGCTCGTACCGCCACAGCTCGCTGCGGGCCTCGAATTCGTGCTCGACGAGCAGCGCGGAGCCGTCCGGATACCACTCGGCCCCCACATCGCCCGGCAGGTCGATCGGCAGCGGGGTCTCGGTGCCCGCGACCGGGTCCCAGATCATCGGCTCCCAGCGGCCCCGCCGCTGATGCCCGACGAGGAGCCGGGTGTCCCCGGCGACGGGCGCGAAACCCAGCACGCTGAGCCCCAGCTCCTTCGTGCCGCCCTCGGTGTCGTCCAGCTCGGCCACGGTCGAGCCGTCCGGGCGGACCACGCGCAGCGCGGAGTGCATCGCGTCGCCGTGCTCGGTGTGCTCCAGCGCGATCAGCGTCCCGTCGTGGGAGAGGTCCCCGACGCCCGCGGACTCCCGGTGCCGGTAGATCTCCACGGGCTCGGCGCCCGGCGCCCGCACCAGGTGGACCGTCGTGCCGTCCTCGTCGGTCGACCGGCCGATCACCGCCGAACCGTCCCGCCCGATGGCCAGACCCGCCGGGTAGGAGGGCGCGAGGCCCGGCGCGGCCGGCTCGTCATCGCCGCCGCCGAACGGCTGGCGCATCCACACCCCGAACTCGTCGCCGTCGGTGTCGCTGAACCACCAGACGGCTTCCCCGTCCGGCGTGAGCACGCCGTCGGTGGTCCCGTTGGGCCGGTCGGTCACCTGGCGCTGCCGCCCGCTCGCCCGGTCCCACGCGTACAGCTCGTAGGTGCCGGTGGCGTTGGAAACGAACAGGGAACGGTCGGGGGCGTCCTCGGCCCAGTCGGGCAGGGAGACGCGGGGTGCACGGAACCGCTTCTCCCAGTCGGGTGCGGCTGCAGCATCAGTCGTCGTCATGTTCCCATCCAACCCGATCGCCCGGCCTGCCCGGAACGGGATGCGGAACAGGCTCGCCGGGGCGCGCGTGCGGGGGTGGGACGGAATTCCCGGGCCGCAATTCCGGAGGGCGAATTCCGGAGCTCTGATCTGCCCTGTACGTGCGGTCATCGTGGTGGTCAACCTTCAGCGGCATGATGTAAGTCGCACAGGAAGTCGTACGGAAAGTCGGCGGAATGCGAGGGTCCGGTTCTTCTTGTTCTGCTGACGGCGTGATGGATCTGAGCAAGGCCGGACGAACCGGGCATGCGTTGCCCCCTGGCGCCTCTGAACCACGCTGA
Source organism: Streptomyces globisporus C-1027 (assembly GCF_000261345.2). Lineage (NCBI taxonomy): Bacteria > Bacillati > Actinomycetota > Actinomycetes > Kitasatosporales > Streptomycetaceae > Streptomyces > Streptomyces globisporus. Next base: position 4,317,412 of record NZ_CP013738.1, read on the forward strand.
CCAAGGAAGGGCTGCCCAGGGACAGCTACTACTTCGAACTCGGGAACATCGGTTCCGGCTGCGTTTCCTGCGCCATCGTTGTCAACAAGGTCAACGTGGACACCACCAAGGCCGACTGATTCCCGCCGGGCTTCCGCGCATCCCGCGCGGAAGCCCGGCTTTGCGCTCCACGATGAGGCCCCATGCGACTCTTCACCTCCCTCCGCACCCACCCGGCCGTGCTGGCCACGCCCTTCATCGGGGCCTTCTTCTTTTACGTCTTCCTGACCAGCACCCGGCGCATCGAGCAGCTCATCGACCTGCCCTGGGCCGCACAGGCCGCGTCCTACGCGGCGCACGCCCCCGTCCCGATGGCGGCGGCCGCCGCGGCCGGACTCACCGCTGTGGAGGCCACCCGGCTCAAGGCGCTGGGCGCCTGGCAGCTCGGCTCGGTCCGGCCCACCTGGCGCATCGCGCTGCAGCCCGTCCTCACCACCGTGGCCTGCCTCTCGACGCTGACGGCCGGAGTCATGGCGGGCGGGCTGTGGGTGGTCGGTGTCCTTCCCGACCTGTACGCACTCCAGCTCCTGGCCATCGTGGTGGTGCTGATCACCGCCCACGCGGTCATCGGTTTCGTCGTCGGCCGCCACCTCCACGCGCTGTACTCCGCGCCGCTGGTGGCGGTGGTGGTCTTCGTCGGCATCACTTTCCCGCTCGGCACGGCCAACTACTGGGCGCACCACGTCACCGGGGCGATCGACTGGGTGGGATTCGGTGAGGCGTACTCGCCCGCCATGACCGTGGCGGCGATCCTGCCCACGGTCGGTCTGGCACTCGCCTGTGTCGCGCTGGCGGCCCTGCGCCGCGACCCGGTCCGCTACATCGCGCTGTCCCTCGTCCTTGCCGTCGGCGGTCTGCTCGGCGCCTACGGCATCACCGCGGACTGGCGCTCGATGCCGCCGACCGCCAAGGGGCTGGCCCCGGTCGTCTGCGAAGGGACCGCACCCGAGGTCTGCCTGCCGGAGGCCGGAGCCGACCACATCGGTGAGGTCCAGGTCGAGCTCCGGCGGATGACCGACCGGCTGGAGGCCCAGGGCATCGTCGCGCGGAAGCCCGAGCGGATCACCGACATCTCCGTGGCGGACGTCCGGCGGATCGACACCGACGGAGCGGGCTGGACCCTCGCCCTGGCCCCGGGCACGAAGGACCAGGTCCTCCGGGAGAACATCGCCATCTCCGTGGTCGGCATGCCCTGCGCGGAACCGGACTGGAACGTCCTGCACTTCAACACCCTCTGGGCGGCCCGGACGATAGGGGTGGACAGCCACTACATGACGTGGCTCTCACGGGAGACCCAGAAGTTCAGCCAGGGCCAGACCAGGGAACAGCTCCTGTCCGAGACGGCCTCGGTGGCCGAGCTGCCCCTGCCGGAACAGAAGAAGTGGTACGACCGGAAGCTCACATCCGCCTGCCCGGCCGGTGGCCGGTCATGACCTGGTGGCTCCGCCAGCGGGGCGCTTTCGGACTGCTGCCCGGTGCGCTGCTCGCCTTCGTCCTGGGCATCGGCTCGACGAGCGGGGTGTCGATCGTCTTCCCCTCGTTCCTGGGGAACTTCGCGATGATGACGGAGCTCAGCACCTTCGTCGCCGTCATCCCCGGCATCGCGCTGATCGCCTGCCTGGAGCGGCGGATGCCCCCGCTGGAACGCTCGGCCGTCCGGCGCGTCGACGCACGGGACATCGTTCTGGTATCCGGCTTCGCGCTCCTGGTGTCCGTGGTGGCCGCGGTGACGTCCTTCGTGGGGTCGGATGCCCTGCTGGTGGCCGCGCGCAACAACCTTCTCTTCTGCGGACTGGCCCTGGCCGCCTGGCCCCTGCTGGGGCACCGCGCCCCGCTGATCCCCGTCTTCTGGCTGATCCAGTCCATGTTCCTCGGCGGCCGGAGCCGTGACGACCCCTACCCCTGGGTGATCGTCACCGAGGCGGCCGACGTCGCCCACGCCGCCGTGGGTGCCTTCGCCGTCTTCCTGGCCGGGATTCTCGTCTTCATCTGCCTCGCACCAAGGACCGACCGATGAGCCTGCAACTGGACCGCGTCACCTTCCGCTACCGCCGCTGGGAACGCCCGGTGCTCTCCGGCTTCAGTTACGAAGTCCCCGACGAGGGCCTGACGATCCTGCTCGGCCCCAACGGGGCGGGCAAGTCGACCACGATGTCCCTCCTTGCCGGCACGGTGGCACCCGGGGGAGGCAAGGTACGGCTCAAGGGCTCCGGCCTCACCTCCGCCTCACGTGAGTACCGCCGCAACGTGGCGTGGCTGCCGCAGAAGGTACCGACGTCACGGCAGCTGACCGCCCGTGAGTACGTGGCGTACGTCGCCTGGCTGAAGGGCGAGGACCGTACCGAGGCGTGGGAACGCGCGGGCACGGCTCTCGGACAGGTGGGCCTCGCCGAAGAGAGCGGCCGGAAGACCGCCAAGCTCTCCGGCGGCCAGCTCCGCCGGGTCGGCATCGCCTGCGCCCTGGCGCACGACGCGCAGGTCATCCTCCTCGACGAGCCCACCGCCGGCCTCGACCCGCACCAGCGGACCGTGTTCCGCGATGTCCTGCGGAAGGTCACCGAACGGGTCCCGGTGCTGATGTCCACCCACGACATCGCCGACCTGGCGGACGAGGCCAGCACCGTCTCCCTCATGAACGGCGGCCGCATACTCCACCACGGAGCGACCGGGACCTTCCTGGACCACGCACGGCCCGACGCCGCCCCGGGCCGGCAGGCCGAGTCCGCCTACTCCGTCCTCATGGGTCTTGAGAGCGCCGAGTAGCCCGCGAATAACCCCTCGCGCCCCCGCCCGGCCCGTCGGTAGCTTCGCGGACATGTACTCCCCGACTCCGGACGACTGGCACGAGACCAACCGCGCGCGCTGGGACGAACGCGTGCCGATCCATGTGGCGAGCGACTTCTACGAGCTGGACGCGTTCCGGGCGGGCAAGGACGCGCTGCGCGCCTTCGAGCTGGCCGAGGTCGGGGACGTCACCGGCAAGACCTTGCTGCACCTCCAGTGCCATTTCGGCATGGACACCCTGTCCTGGGCGCGGCACGGCGCCGCACAGGTCGTGGGCCTCGACTTCTCCGAGCCCGCCGTCGAGACCGCCCGGGGCCTGGCCCTGTCGCTGGGTCTCGGCCCGGACCGGGCGGCGTTCGTCGCGGCCGACGTGTACGACGCCCCGGCCGCCGTCCCCGATTCCGCGTACGACATCGTCTACACGGGCATCGGCGCGCTGGGCTGGCTGCCCGACATCGACCGCTGGGCCGAGACCGCCGCGTCGCTCGTCGCACCCGGCGGGTTCCTCTACCTGGCGGAGTTCCACCCGCTGACCGACTCGATGGACGAGACCGGTTCGGTGGTCACCGACGACTACTTCAGCCGCGACGCCTGGGTGGACGAGACGCCGGGCACGTACGCCGACCTCGACGCGCCGACCGTGCACAACCGCAGCGTCGAGTGGCAGCACCCGGTGGGCCGGGTGGTGACGGCACTCGCCTCGGCGGGGCTGCGGATCGAGTTCCTCCACGAGCACGACGTCTCGCTCGTCCCGCGGTTCGACACGCTGGAGCGCCACGCGGACGGCCACTACCGCTTCGCGGCGGGCCGCCCGAGGATCCCGCTGATGTACTCGATCAAGGCGTCGCGCCCGGCGACGCGGTAGGGACAACCCCAGGTCGGAGCTGCCCCGCGGGGCAACTCCGGCCGATTGTCAGTGGTGGGGCCCACACTCTTCTTCATGACCGAGATGACAGGAAGCGCTTCGGGGACGACGACGGCTGCGCTGCGCGGGGCGGTGGAGACGTACTGGTCGGCGGCCGAGGCGCGCGACTGGAGTGCGTTCGGGGCGACCCTCGCCGACGACGTGGTGTACGACCTGCCGCAGACGCGTGAGCGGATCCTCGGCAAGGAGCGGTATCTCCGGTTCAACCAGGAGTATCCGGGCGACTGGCACGTCCGGGTCGAGCGGATCGTCGCCGACGCGGAGGGACGGCAGGCCGCGGCCCGGACCGGGTTCACGGTGACGGGGGAACAGGAGGGCGAGCCGGAGCAGGAGTTGGACGCCATCCACTTCTTCACGTTCGACGAGCAGGGTCTGATCACCGGGGTGACGGACTTCTGGCCCGAGTCGTACGAGCCTCCGGCCGGCCGGGAGCACCTGGTCGAGCGCTACTGAGAACGACGCGGGACGGCGGCCCACCGGTCGTCGCCCGGTGAACCGCCGTGCCGCTCCGCGGTCCTACACCGCCGAGCGGAAGGCGGGCAGATAGCCGCCCGACTGCCCCGCGGCCTTGGGGTGGTAGGAGTTCTCGATCGGGACGGTGACGCTGTGGATCCAGGCGTCGCCCGAGCACAGCTCATGTCCGGTGAACTCGTCCACCACGCTGGAGAAGGTGAACCCGGCGTCGGCGGACCGCTTGGCGATGACGTCGTTCAGCACGTCCGACGCGTTGTTGATCGCGGCCCGTTCGGCTTCGCTGAGCCCGGCGATGCAACTGCCGGACAGCTGGTAGAAGCGGGGGTAGCCGAGGACCACGACCTGGGCCTGCGGGGCGCCGGCCCGGATGCCGTCGTACAGCGCGTCCAGGCTGCCGGGCAGGGTGCTGTTCATCTGCCCGACGGCCGCGTCCACACTGGCGAGGCAGGTGGCCTCGCTGCCGAGCACGCAGTCCTGCATGACGTCGGCGAACCCGACGTCATTGCCTCCGGCGGTGACGCTGACCAGCGAGGTGGACGCGTTGAGCACGCCGAGCTGGCTGCTCGCCACGGACGAGGTCGTCGCCCCCGAGCAGGCGACGAAGTCGAACGAGGCGGGGGAGTTCGCCGCCTGCCACAGGTAGGGGTAGGCGGCGGTGCTGCGCCGGCAGTCGCCGCTGTCGGAGAGGTAGCTTCCGGCGCCGACGCCCGAGGAGTAGGAGTCGCCGAGCGCGGCATAGCCGCCCGCGGCGGCCGAGTCGGCGGCGGAAGCCGGCCCGGCGACACCGATGGCCGCCACGGCGGCGATCGCGAGAGTGGAGAGAGAGGCCCAAATTCTTCGTACTGACATGGCTGCCAGCCCTTCGAAGCGTGGGGGGATGTGGGGAATGCCGTTTCTAGCAGCTCTCGGTACCCGCCGGTAATAGCCGTGCGAGAAGTCGTCTGATATGCCCGAAGGATCGTTCGGTGGGTCATGCTCCGCGCGTAGATAAACCTCAACTTGGTGACGGAATAAGCAAGTTCGGGGGAATTCTGTGCGCCCCGGCAAACCCCCGCGAGCCCGGCGCGTTCATCCGGACGGCTCAACGCCGGGCGCGTACGGGGGTGCTGAGGTTCAGCCTCCGGTGTACGGGGGGAGCTGGGCGGCCCCGACCCAGACCCGGGTGATGGAGCTGACGTAGCGGGCCCCGCAGCGGTCCCGGGGCATCACCAGCTGGCTGCCGTCCGGCTCCAGCGGCCGGCCGTCCATGCGAGTGGCGAGGAGGACGGGCGCATCCTCAGCCTGCAGGGCTTCAATGAGAGCCTGATGCACTTCGGCATATGGTCGCCCGCTGTGCGAGACGCGTGCGATCAACCGCCCGCTCGATCTTGGCGAGGTACGCCGCAACGGCCGGCATGGACTTGTCGTACTCGCTCGGATCGATGGGCATGTGCCCAGCCGATCGGTGTGGAGCAGTTGGGTCAAGGCCGGGACGTCTATGCGCTGGGGAATCAACGCTTCTTCGCTTCGCCGTCCGCTGACCTGCAGAGACGGGAGTCGAGGCGATCTCTGGAGTACGTGAAACAGGTGAGGCACCTACGGAAATCCGTAGGTGCCTCACCTGGCGAGTCAGCTGTCGGGGTGGCGGGATTTGAACCCACGACCTCTTCGTCCCGAAGCAACTTGGTTGGTCGTCCGGCCCTAGGCTGGTGTGCTGCTCACCTGCGCCGATCGTCCGCTGACGTCCGCGCTCGTCCGCGGTTGTTCGCTGGCGTTGTCACGCAGTTAGACACGCACTGTGCGGCTTCCAGGGTGCAGGCTCGGGCAGGTCAGCTGAGTTCTACGGGGCTTGGGCATAGTGCGTCCAGTGTCGGAACTCCAATCGGGTGACCTGCGGCCGTCGCCCGCTACGACTGTCGCTAGCAGTAGTCACCGGTCGTCATTGAGTGGCCTCGGACGGCTTAGGGATAGCCCAGAGACAGCGTGAGATAGCGCGCTATGCAGAGAGGAGGCTGGGTGGCGATCCCAGCGGGCCTTAAAGCTAGCTGGATCGGCCACTCAACATTTCACGTAGTGCTGCCCTCATCTCTCGTTCGCTTTCTTTCAGTCCGATTCCACGAAATATTCGAATGGATTCCTCGTAGTAGATCTGTGCTTGGTCGGTGTCTCCTGACATCCACTCTGCAGCCCCTAGCAAGCCGAGTGAATTAGCCTCGAAATGATGATGTGAGGTGCGGCGAAAGAAGCGGCGTGCTCGATTTAGGGAGTCTCGCGCATCCTCGATTTTTCCAGATTTCAGTTGCGTATGCCCCAAGTTCATGTAGTTGAGATGAATTCCCGCTTCGTCCTGCACTTCTCTGTAAGCAGTAAATGCCTTCTGGAAACACTCTTCGGACTTCTCTTGCTGGCCTAGCTGGCTAAGTGCTACCCCCAGCCCGGCATGTGCAGATGCTTCCTGTCTCCGGTTCCCCGAGGCGCGATGGTATGGAATGGATGCGCTGAGGGCTGCCGCTGCTTGGCGCAAGAGGCCGGATTCGCGGTATGCGGAGCCAAGGTTGGTTAGCGATGCTCCGATGTCGTTTGGGTCTCGATTCTCTCTCGAGAGTTTAACGGCGTCAATCAAGATCGGAATAGCTGCTCTGGGGCTGATATGTTGGCGAACTGCCGCACCCAGGCTGACTGTTGCGTCGCATTGCCCATGCAAGAAGCGGATCCGTTCCGCAATTGCGGCTGCTTTTCTGAGAGTTCGAATGGCATCTTCCAGCTTGCCTTGGGAGGTGAGGTTGATTCCAACATTATTGAGAGCCCTAACCTGCCGTTCGGCGTCACGCTCTTTCCGTGCCGACTCGTAGGCGATCTGCGCCGATTGAAGACCTTCGGTGATACGCCCCCTTAGGTCGAGATAGACGATAAGGTGCATCGAAATGGAATACGCGTGTTCGGTTAGATCGGCATCGCGAGCGAACCGTGCTGAAGCCTGCAGATTTGCGCACTCTAGGTCCAGCCAACTCAGGGCTTCGATAATTGACTGGAACTGGGGCGGGTTCCCCTCGGGGGTGCCGCGCAGTGTGAGGTCTGCATTTAGTGAAGCCTGGCAGTACATCTCGGCTAGGCGGCTGAAGGCCTGTTGGCGATCGCTGGCAGGCACCGTTGCTTCGCATTGCTCGGCAGCGAATAGATACACAAGGTCGTGCATCCGCCATCGTGAGACAACGGAGCTGCGGGAGATGAGGCTGGCCTGACTGAGTCGGCGCAGGAGCGAGCGAGCCTGCGGGACAGATACTCCGAGGACTGCCGAGGCAGCCTGTTCCGACATCTCGCTGCCCGGGTGGATAGAGAGTCGGCAGAAGGGGTCCCTCATGGCGCAGTCGAGGCGAGCGAGTGAGACCTGAAGGGCTGCCCGTACAGCGGTGTCCCCAAAGTGCAGGACATCAAGTCGGCCCTTCTCTTCCCTCAGTTCTACCAGTAGCTCGTCGATCGTGAGATCGACGTCGTCTCTTAGAATTGCTGCAGAGATGCTGAGCGCCAACGGAAGATGGCCACACAGTGTGCACAGATCATGGATCGGGTCGGGGGCGTGGAGGCGCTGGTCCTCAGATCCCAAGATCTGAGTGAGCAGGACGTTTGACTCCTCCGGGCTGAGACAGTCGAGGTTGATCGTCTCGATCCCTTCGAGCACTCCCAACCTGCTGCGAGAGGTCAATACCACGCCATGGGTTTGTGCCCTGGGGAGCAACTCGGCGACCTGAGAGAGTTCGGCTACGTTGTCGAATACCATCAACACCGGGTCGTCAGAGGCGTCGAGGGTGTCGAGCGTTCGATGGTAGAGCGCAGCCTGGCCTTCTGCGGTACGTGGGATCTCGTCACCCGGTACGCCGAGAACTGACAGGAGAGGTCCGTACGCGATCCCGGGACTAGCCATGCGCGTGCGGTGCGCCGAGAACCCGTGCATGTCTGCGACGATCACGCCGCCAGAGAACACTGCAGACACATCGTGGTGCCTGATCACTTGGTCCACCAAGGACGTCTTGCCGACGCCGGCCATCCCTGAGACCAGGACTCGCCGTCCCATGGTGATCAGCATGTCCCTGATCGCCTGTTGCTCCCGCTTCCGGCCTACGAAGCGGGGCGAGGCACCGGAGGTTCCTGACAGTCGAGTGACCTGCAGTGACGCCTCGTCGATGCGTCGTTGTGACCGAGCTTCAACGAACTTATGGGTCAAGGCCAGGAACGACTGGGTGGTGTCCTCGTTCAGTTCCTGTTCCCGCGGCACAGCGATCCAGCTGGGCGCTTCCTCAGAGGACTCCAGACGCTCTGTGAGGTTCGCCCAGAACAGCTGCTTTGTTGCTACGTCGAACACGACGCCCAGGACGGTCAACAGGCCGTTCTTCCAGTCGTTCGCATGACCCTCGACAGGGATAGCATAATTATGCGCACGCTTGTACCTATTGCCGCTCTTCACCTGGATGGTGATCGCGACACCGGTTCGCTCGCCGTCCTTGGTGAGCATGACGAACAGGTCTTCCCCGTAGTCGTTGCCGCCGTCGATCTCTTGGACGATCTGATCGTGGTCTTCGAGGAGCGCGCGTAGAGCATTTACCCCCGCCCGTTCGATCCTTCTGCTCTGGGTGACCCTTCCCGACACCGTTCCCCCAAGTCACTGGTCAGCCGGTAGCTCGATCTTCGGCAAGGCTATCGGTGGTCTTGCGCCCGAGGAGGGGCTTTCGGACGTGATCGCGCTTCACGCACCACTCACACGCGACCAGTGACAGACAGCGACGAAGGGTCGGACTCGGAGAGGCTGAGTCCGACCCTTCGTCTTCGGCACTTCAGCAGGTCAGCGGCTTGGTCACGCTGTCCGAGCTGGAGTGCCCCCGGCAGGATTCGAACCTGCGCACACGGCTCCGGAGGCCGCTTGCTGCCCAGGCAGCACAGCAGGTCAGCGATCTGCACGTGGCACATGAGGAGAGGCGAGTCCACAGATAGTCCACGACCATGCAGCGCCCACCGGCGTCGGCGATCGTGTCGGCCAGAGACGCCACCGCGTCCATGCGCCGCCGACGGTATAAGATTTTCGATCTCTGAGCCATGTGTCAGTACTCGGCTCTAACATCCGGTCTAAGCCAAGTAGTGGTCATATGCCCAGCCGGAGGGAGCCAGCCACAGTGACGGAGGGAAGCTCGTCAGTCAGACTTGGTCTGGCGGACGCCCCCGAACGAGCGGTCGAATGGGCTCCGTGGATCGGATCGTTCATCGTGCTTGGCTCAAGACTCCGCCGCTTCATACCGAAGCTCGATGGGCGGCAGCTGGTGCTTGCCGTCTCGGTTCCGCAGCGCGACTATGCGGCCGCCCTCATCGCCAGTGGCTGGATGCTGTCCAGCCCGGCGCCCGAGCTAGCGGACCCGATTGAGGTCTTCCAGGCGGCAACTCGGACGACGTACCTCCGGGCGGTGACGAGTAACCGCATTTACACCGGCGCGTTCGCGGGGCTTCGAGTCGGTCCCGAGGAGCTGCGGGTGATCGTCGCCGACAAGTTGCTGCCTGTCGCGCGATACGAGGCGGTAGCCGAGCTCGATACAGCGGTGGAATCGTCGCACTCCGTGCTGCCCGCACCGGGTTTCCTGGCGCAGTTCGTTGGCGCGTCTGAGTCGTGGGCGGCGCGGATGGCTGATCCGCCATCGGATCTTGTCCTTGTCGGCACCGCCAAATGGCTCCTGCAGGACCTGGCAGCGTGCATCGGTAACGCAGAGGATCCGGAGGATGTGCCGTGCCCGCTCTCGAACTACGTGCTGCCCGAGGTGAAGGGAGCGGCGACGTGGTCAACTCAGGTGGTGTCGGCGCCCAAAGTGGCGGATGATCCGCACCTTGTCGAGCGGTGCCAAGCCGCCATTCTCGATGGTTACGGTGCGATCAAGTACCTCAACGACATCCTTGCGCCGATCGTGGTCTGTGTGATTGACCGGTCGGTTGCGGATGAGTCCGCTGCGGAGACGATCATGGAAGCCCGGAGTTCCAACAGCCGCCCAGTTGGCCTGAAAGGTGAGCTGCAATGGCAGCCGCCCGGGGGTGTAGAGGCGCTTGCGTTCACGGTGGCCCTATGAACCGGGTGCACGACGTCATCAGGCGATATAAGGCGTCCGTCGAAGTCGTACGTCATGGCGTTGAGGTCTTCGTTGTCGGTGATCCGGCGGGTGCCCGGCTCAATGCAGCGGTTCGCAGCCTCGGTTACACCGTCAGCGAGAACAGCAGTGACGTTAGGGGCGACCTGTTACGTGCGGCGAACGCCCTGCGCTGGCGCCGTATGATGCAGCCGCAGCCCGACGGGTTTCATCTGGCCGTTACCGAGGCCGCCAGCGCGGTCGTCCGCGAGGCACGTACGCTTCGCGGCGCAGTGGCGGACGAGGTGCTCCTAGACGAGATCGCCGAGGCCGCCCAGGGTGTGTGTCAGACCGATTCGCCGGTTGGCGGCGAGCTCTGGCGCTCAATCGAAGAGGCAAACCCGTCGATCTGTGCCGTGGTGGCCGGCAGTAATAGGGCCCGGGCAGGATTGCAAGATTGGCTTACCTCGCTTTCCGTTCCCGTGCTGCTACCCGGCGAGCTCAGCGACGTAAGCGAGCGCGTTGAGCAGCTGTATGTCGTTGGGCCGCCGTCTTTCTTCCCGCCGTCGCTGGTGACGGCGCCGGCGACGAACGAGGTGACCTTCCTCATGCCGGCGTGGTTTCGCCAGCGAGCGATTCCGGTCTCGCGGTTTGCTGACCAGGCTGACGGTGCGATAAAAGTCAGTATTAGGGAGTGGACTTTCGGCGATCTCAGCGAGCCAGAGTCGCCTATCTCCGACGATGAGCCGATGGGGGACGCCTACTATCCCCAGCCGATATGGCGCGGGCGTATTTCTGGTGATAGCGAGCCGGGACCGGACGAAGCCGAGGCGTGGAAGGTCCTGCTCGCAGGCAATCTCGCTATATGGCTGGATGATGGCGACCGGATCCGGGCGCTTGACCCGAGTCAGCCTGAGGGCGAACGGGTGACATACGCCGCGGTCAAGGACGTCGTGCCGGGAACATACCTGGTGCTGCGCGACGGGGAGACGGAACGTGGCGCTATGTATGAGGCCGCGCTGCATCTCATGGGGCCGCGCGCCGGGGCAATCGAGGCGACGCAGCGCGGATGGAAGACGGCATTGGAGGAACGGCTCGCAAGCAGGGGCGTGAGAGCAAGCATCGCGGAGCTGCGAGCACGGGGTGTCAGGTCGGCGGCGCGCGTTCGGGCGTGGACTGAGACAACGCTCATCAGCCCGAAGCATGAGCATGATCTGGTTCTCTTGCTCGGGTGGTTGGGCCTGGCTGCGGAGCCTTCGCATCAAAATGCGATGGCGCTGCGCCGCGCGGTATATCAGGTGAGCGCTGATCTGCGCGAAGAACTGGAGAATGCGGTGAGCCGGGCTGACCTGGCGGCCCTTGAGCGTGACAGCCACATGAGTCTGGATATCCAGCGCGAGGGCTTCCGAAGCATCGTGGCCGCAAAGGTGCTGGCGCGTTCCCCGTACACAGAGATCGTGCCGCGGCTGCGCACGAGGGTTCCCTTCTTCGATCGGAGCGGCGAATGGCTCGAATGATTCCTTCGTATTTCCCGACAAGTGCGCCGCCGGGGGAGCAGGAGCTGTATAAGGCACTTGCCGAGAGCGACGGCACCAACGACTGGATCGTGCTGCACTCGCTTGCGATTGCCGACCATGTGAAGAAGCCCGAGGGGGAGGCCGACTTCATCGTCATTGTGCCAGAACACGGGATTCTGGTCATCGAAGTGAAGTCGCATCTGACGTTCGATTACCGGAATGGGGTGTGGAAACTTGGCAATGACGCTCCAACTGCGCGAGGTCCGTTCAAGCAGGCGAGTGACGCCATGCACAGCCTGCGTAAGTACCTGTTGAAGAAGAAGGTCAACCTCAACTCGATCCCGGTGCTTAGCGCCGCGTGGTTCACCGCCGTGCGCGCGCGGACGATGCTTCCCGAGTCGCCCGAGTGGCACGACTGGCAGGTGTTTGATTCTGAAGACCTCAAGAACGGCGTCGCGGCTGCGGTCATGCGCACGATCAAGAGGGGCACTGTGCACCTCGATAAGACCACGTATGTCGCGTATGGCGGGGTCGGCCCCGATAGAACGATGGCCCAACGGATTGCGTCCTTGTTGCGACCCCAGTTCGAGGTGGGGGTGGTCGCCGCCGATCTCAGACACGCCCGTCAGGACCAGCTCATCCACTTCGTCGAAGAGCAATACGATGCACTCGACTCTATGGCCGACAACCATGCGGTGCTCTTCACTGGGCCGGCCGGGTCTGGCAAGACTCTCCTGGCCATGGAAGCGGCGCGGCGTGAGCTTGCCCAGGGGCATCAGGGCCGCTTGCTCTGCTTTAACCGTCTGCTCGGTAGGCGCCTAATGGCAGACATGCCCGAGGATCGAAACCTGAAGGTCGGTACCCTGCATCGCCAGCTGCTGGCGGTTGCCGGGGTGAAGCCGCCCGCTGATCCACCAGCCGAGTTCTGGACCGAGGAGCTGCCGGAACGAGCTATGGAGAGCATCGTTGCTATGGGCGACGGCGCGGCGGTGGACTTCCTTGTGATCGACGAGGTGCAGGACATCCTCAGCGAGCCGTATCTTGATGTCCTTGACCTGATGGTCAAAGGGGGACTCGGGTCAGGGCGTGTGCTGCTGTTCGGTGATTTTGAGCGGCAGGTGATCTACGACGACGGCGCGGGCCGGGAACTGCTTCGCACGAGGATGCCGCGTTTGCCCAGCTGTCGGCTGACCATGAACTGCCGCAACCTGCCGCGCATCGGTCACAGCGTCAACATCTTCAGTGGCCTTGAGCCTGGCTACAGGAAGTTCCGCCGCGGCGACGACGGAGTAAACCCTGGATGGCTGAAATACGAGGCCGGGAGCGACCAGACGCCACTGCTGCTGGAGGCGATCCGGAGGCTCCGGGACGACCACTACAAGCTGGACGAAATCGTCGTGCTCAGCCCACTGGCGGAGGGGTCAGTCGCGGCGTCCACGACCGATCAGTGGCTCCGGCAGATCCTGCAGCCGACGACTGGCCAGGCGCGGAGAAAGGGCGAACTGCAGTACGCCACGATTCAGGCGTTCAAGGGCCTTGAGGCGCCGGCGGTTGTGGTCACAGATCTCGATCGGAAGCTCGTGCCCAACTTCGATTCGGTCATGTATGTCGGGCTCACCAGGGCCACCGACCGGCTGTACGGCGTTATCGAGGCTGACACACTACGCGCAGGTATGGAGGGGGAGCGGTGACCGGTGAGGAAGCCCGCTGCATCGTCGAGGCCGCGGTGCGCCGCGAGTTGTTCGGACCGGAACCGGGTGAGAAGCCCCTCGGCGCCCCGATTGACTGCTCGGGGCCAAAGTTCAGGTTCACGACCAAGGAGGAGGGCAACGGGCAGTTCCATGATCGTGACACCCTTGAGGAGGTGCTGACGCGTTCCGACCCGCTGCGACGGTACGGCGTGGGTGTCCTCTCCAGCGGCGGAAGCGCCGGGGGCACGGCCGTCGACCAGCACCCAGTCGTGATCGACGGCGCTCCCCAGAGTGAGGAAAACCCCGATCAGCCGCCGGTCGAAGTGAAGGGGCACGTCGCCCGGGATGAGGTTGACACGGACGACTTCGACCTCTCCGACGCCAACCGGCGGAAACCCTCGGCGATGGCGATCTCGTTCAAGGTCAGGGTGCCGTCGGACGGTTCGCTCGGCGTGCGCGTGACCGGCGCGTACTACGACCGGGTCGTCGTAACAATTCCCGGTGTCTCGGATCTCGACTGGTGGGTGCGCCGACCGTTCGAGCTCCACGCGACGGTGTCCGGCGCCACGCTCCTAAACGAGGTGCAAAGGATCAAGGTCGTGCCGACGGCGCCGTCGGTGAGTGAGCCGAAGATTGCTCCTGCCAAGGTGCCGACGCTCAGTGTCTTTAGCCGGATGGTGCCGGGCGAGCCAAATGCGGACCTTCGACTCGTCACCCTTGCCGTGACCAACGAGGTGCCCGGTACGGGACCGAGCAGCGCCTTCTTCCAGATGGGGTTCAAGGCAACCGTACAGGGAGGTCTCCGGATCGAGCCCTACCCGGCCGTCCAACAGCCAGATAGTGACGAGGAAGAGGAGTCGATCGCGCTGCTCTACCGCGAGCGTCTCACTTACGCGATCGGTCACGGCTGCGCCGCAGTTTGGGAGGAATCCGAGCCCGTGACCTGGGTCGAGGCGGACACCATGCCTGCGTACGAAGTCGCGAGTTTGACGCCTGACGTCTACGAGGTACATCAGGACGGAAGCCGGACCTCAGTCAGCGTCAGCATGGCCGAGCTTGCGGAGCAGACCCCTGAGGGCGATGCCCAGGTCGAGAAGGTGCTAAGGCTGTACCGCGAGTGGATCGAACAGCGCGAGGCCTCGATCCACGATCTCGACGAGCGCTTCCACCCGGCTGCATTGCGGCACATGCGGCTTTGCCGCGAAGCGCTCAAGCGGATGGAGGAGGGTTGGCAGCTCGTGCTGCATTACCCTCTGGCGGCGCGCGCCTTCCAGCTCGCCAACTTCGCGATGCTCTATCAGCAGGTCCGCTCTCGACTCGACACTCGCGAGGTCGTCAAAGACGCGCAGGACGTCTACCGTCCTGTCGGCGCGCATCCTGACGCCGTGCCTGGACCCCGTGACGGTCGGTGGCGTGCTTTCCAGGTCGCGTTCGTCCTAGCGAGCCTGCCAGAGCTCGTCGACCCGACGCACGCGAAGCGGTCCGTCGTCGACCTGATCTTCTTCCCGACCGGTGGCGGAAAGACTGAGGCCTACTTGGGTGCTTCGGCCATCTCGCTCATCGCCCGCCGTCTGCGCAACCGGGACGACGCCGGCACCGACACCCTGATGCGCTACACCCTGCGGCTCCTGACCGCCCAGCAGTTCCTTCGGGCATCATCCCTGATCTGCGTGCTTGAGGACATGCGCTCCAAGAACGAGGAAGAGCTCGGCAAGTCTCCGTTCGGTATCGGCGTCTGGCTCGGTGGCGACTCAACCCCGAACACGTGGAAGAGCGCCGATTCCAGCCTCAAAAAGCTGCGTTCGGATTCCACTGCGCCGAACCGGTTCCTGCTCCTCAAGTGCCCTTGGTGTGGCACAAAGATGGGACCAGTACGACGTGCCAAAAAGGGGCAGGACACGCCGGGGTACGTATGGTCAGGCAATCGCTTCGTGCTCAAGTGCATCGACGATCTCTGCCGCTTCAGCGGGCGCAAAACGCTGCCGGTGCATGTCGTCGACGACGACATCTACGAGTCCAGGCCGTCGATCGTGATCGGCACCGTCGACAAGTTCGCGACCATGGCGTGGCGCCCCAAGGCGCGCTACTTGTTCGGGCTCGATGAGCATGGCAAGCGTCTGTACTCGCCACCGGGTCTCATCATCCAGGACGAGCTGCACCTAATCTCCGGCCCGCTTGGGTCGATGGTCGGCCTTTACGAGCCGGTGATCGACGATCTGACTACCGATCGCCGTGGAGGACAGCGGATTCCTGCGAAGATCATCGCGTCGACCGCGACCGTCCGGCGTTACGAGGACCAGATCAAGGGACTGTTCGGGCGCACTGAAGTGGCGCTGTTCCCGCCGCACGGGTTGACCGAGGGGCATTCGTTCTTCGCCGAGCCGGCAACGCTGGAGGATGGAACGCCCGCCCCCGGCCGGAAGTACTTGGGAGTCATGAGCTCCTCGCTCGGCTCGACGCAGACCGTGCAGGTCCGCGTCGCCGCCGCGACACTTCAGGCGGGACCGCAGATCCCGGACGAGGCCGACCGCGACAGCTATTGGACGAACCTCAACTTCCTGAACAGCCTGCGAGAGCTGGGCAACACGGTCTCGCTACTGCAGTCCGACGTGCCTGACTACCTCGTCGGATTGCAGCGCCGCGACGGCATCGCGCCGCGCTGGCCCCGCAACGCGATGGAACTAACGTCGCGTCGGCGTAGCGACGAGATCCCTAAGGCGATCGAGCAGTTGCAGGAGAAGCTCCCCTCGCCGGACTGCATCGACATCTGCCTCGCGTCCAACATCATCGAGGTCGGTATCGATGTGTCCCGCCTCGGCCTCATGACGATCGTGGGTCAGCCGAAGACGACTGCCCAGTACATCCAAGTCAGTGGCCGTGTCGGCCGTGATCCGAGAGCCCCCGGCCTCGTCATCACGATCTACGGCGCCGCGAAGCCGCGCGACCGCAGCCACTACGAGCGTTTTCGGACGTACCACCAGCAGTTGTACGCCCAAGTCGAACCGACCTCCGTTACGCCGTTTGCCGAGCCTGTGCTGAAGCGTGCACTCCACGCTGCGGCGATCTCTCGCATGCGGCAGCTGGATCCCGACCTCGAGCCGTATCCCTTCCCGAAGGCTGCATACGACGCGGCGGTTGCGCTCTTGCGCCAGCGTGCCGAGCTTGCCGACCCCGAGGAGGTCCCCATGTTTGAACACTGGGCTGCAGAGCGGGCCCGTCAGTGGGGCCTGGGTGAGCGGACAGTGTGGGCCGCGAGCACATACTTCGACGGCGACCCAAAGCAGGGCCTGATGCGCCCGGCCGGTGAACTCGCAGATCCCGACAATAAGACGATCACCTGGGACACGCCCATGAGCATGCGCAGCGTCGACGCTGAGTGCCGACTGGAGATCACGCGGGCGTACGTCATGGATGACCTGGCAGCGGAGGACAGCGAGGCATGAGTAGCGGAAGCATTCGGCGGGCGCAGCTTGTGGCGCCGTTCGGCGTGGGTGCGATGAGCGTGCTCGTCGACGGTACTTCGGTGATTACGGCCGGTCTAGACCACTGGTACCCGAAGGATGATCCTAACCTCGCGTTGGAGGAGTTTGTCGTACACGACTGGCGCCTTGAAGCTCGTCTCAAGGTGGCCGGGTTCCGACTACCTCCGGACTTCCGGTCCGCTGGGAGCGGCAAGGATCAGCGCAACGTCAAGCTGACGGTTCCCGTCCTGCGGTTCCCTCGCTGGTGCTTTTGCATGTACTGCAAGCGGCTCAAGCTGACGACGCTGAGCTTCCAGGATGTCGTCCGCTGCGAGGACCGTGCGCACGAGGGGCGTCGTGGCAGCGGTCCGCGCATGGCACAAGTGCCATTCGTGGCCATCTGCGAGAGCGGACACGTTGACGACTTCCCATTCGATAAGTGGGTGCATCGGTCCAAGGACCCGAATTGCGCGGGCGTGCTGCGGCTGTTCTCGACCGGTGGCGGAGGGCTTGAAGGCCAGGTCGTCCGCTGTGGTTACGACGACAAGGGCAAGCGCGACGAGCGTCGCGGGTGTGGAGCGTCCCGCACTTTGCAGGGCATCACGATGGGCGGCCGTCGCGGTGACGACGGCCTGGAAAGCACCGTCCTCACCGAGGACCTGGCCGGACGCAGCGATCCCTACCGCTGCTCGGGGGCTCGTCCGTGGCTCCACGAGGCGGACGGTCCGTGCGACAAGCCCATCCGTGGCGCCCTTCGAGCTGCCGGCAACGTCTACTTCCCGCGGGTCGAATCATCGATCTTCCTGCCACAACAGGAGGGAGTCGTAACCGATGCCATGCGAGAGCTTCTGAAGAGGGCTGACGTCGGCGTGGTCATGGAGATCGTCCACTCGTTCGCGGGTGCTGACGCAACCCCTGCGATGCTTCGGAAGCAGTTGGCGCCCGAGCTCTTTGACTCGTACAGCGACGAGCAACTTCTCGCCATGTACCACGACCGACACGGCATTGGCGCCGATGGCGAGGGAGGGGAAGACGGCGCGGACGACCTGACGAGCGACGACATCTGGCGCTACCCCGAGTTCAAGAGGCTCCGCGAGACCCCCGATGACGACGCCCTGCGCGCGACCGACCCGGGCATCCACGCTGATCTGAGTTCTCACATCGGCCGAGTGAGAAGCGTGAGGGTCCTCCAGGAGACGCGTGCCCTGCGAGGCTTCACGCGGGGACGCGACAGTGAGCTAAAGCTGCCGGTAGGCAAAGCCATGCTCCGGCGCCGCGCATTGCCGCCGGACAGGGACTGGCTCCCCGCGTATGTGGTGAAGGGCGAGGGCATCTACCTCGAGCTTGACCCCGAGCGGCTCGCGCGGTGGGAGGCTCGGGGCGAAGTCCAGGCGCGTGCAGCCATGATTGCGCAGCGCCATTCGCAAGTGATCACCGATCGGGGCGGACGACTTCGAGATCTTAGCCCAGGGTTCGTAATGCTGCACACGCTCGGACACCTGCTGATCAACGAGCTTGTATTCACCAGTGGCTATAGCTCAGCATCGTTGCGGGAGCGTCTCTACGTATCGCAACAGAGTGGGCGTGACATGGCTGGTCTGCTGATCTATACCGCAGCTGGTGATTCTGAGGGCACCATGGGAGGTCTTGTCCGGATGGCCCGGAAGGAGCACCTGCGGTCCGTCTTCGCGTCCGCCTTGAGTGATGCGTCCTGGTGCTCGACGGATCCGGTCTGTATGGACGCGGGGGAGAAGGGTCAAGGCCCAGACTCATGCAATTTGGCCGCCTGCCATGGCTGCGCACTGCTGCCTGAGACGAGCTGCGAGGAGTTCAACCGTTTCCTCGACCGTGGCTTGGTGATCGGTACGTTCGATCAACCTACCCTGGGCTATTTCTCGGATTTCGCGCTGTAGCTGCGTCTTCTAAGTTGCTGGAGATATGAGCGAACAACGACAACCAGAAACACCGGCCGCGGAGTGGACACCGCCGGAGGGGTCGTGGGCGTCATCGGCCGCGAACAGGCGGAGCATGCTCGGCAACCGGCATCGCGATACCGCACCCGAGCGGCTCCTCCGCTCGTTTGTCCATGCCGCTGGACTGCGCTACCGGGTGGCCGCAAAGCCTCTCCCGAAGATGCGTCGCACGGCTGACATGGTCTTCCGCCCGGTGAAGGTGGCCGTCTTCATCGATGGCTGCTTTTGGCACGGCTGCCCGGACCACTTCGTGATGCCCAGGACGAACCGGCCGTACTGGAAAGACAAGATCAGCCGGAACATCCAGAGGGACAGAGACACGGACAACCGCCTTGCGGAGGCAGGCTGGCTGGTGCTCCGCTTCTGGGAGCACCTCGAACCGCAAGCGTGTGCCACTACTGTCATTGAGACAGTGGCCGCCCGGCGGGCGGAGGCCTCGAATCGTCCGAGAAGGGCGTCGTGACCGCCGCGTCGATGGCGGCCGAGGTCAGCCGTGACGAGCCGCCTGGTCAGCTCCCGTCATAGGCCACCTGCAGCCGCACGGTGCCCTTAGCCGTGTGCAGGAAGGCGTCGCCCTGCCCGGCCAGAGCTTCGGCGCCGGTCTCATCCAGGATGATGCGGCTGTCAGTCGCGGTCTTGACCCTCAGCGCGAGTTGTGCGGGGAAGTTGGACCGGATGGTCGTCGAGATAACATCCGCGCTCGGACGCTGCGTGGCAGCGATGACATGGATGCCGGCGGCGCGTGCCTTCTGCGTCAGGCGCTTGAGTAGTGCTTCGATTTTCTTCTTCTCTTCGGGATCGCTGGTGAGGTCGGCGTATTCGTCCAGGACAATGACGATCCAAGGCTTTCGGTCCGCTTTGTCGACCTTGGCGTTGTACTCGACGAGTTTGCGGGTGCGGATCGCCTTCATGTCCCTATAGCGCACGGTCATCTCTTCGACAGTCTCCTCAAGAATCTCGATGGCGTCGGCGGCATCCATACCGATCTCGCCATCAAGGTGAGGGTCGTCCTCGAAGTCCACAAGCTCGGTGCCCTTGGGGTCGACGAGGCGGAGTCGCAAGGTGCTCTCGTCATACCGGACCAAGCCCTTGAGGATTGTGTCCAGCGCGACAGACTTTCCTGATCCGGTAGTGCCCGCCACCAACAAGTGCGGCGAGTCCGCGGAGGACAGATCGATGGTGACCGGATTGCCTTCGATATCTGCGCCCAGGGGGGTGATGAGGCTCTCGGGAGTGGCCGGGCACTGCTGCCACAGCGCGGTTGCATCGACCCCGTATTTCTCGTCGTCGATCTTGGGGATCTCGAAGAGCACGGAGCCGCGGTCGCTGCGGGTACGAATGCTGAACCCGGAGGGGAGTGCCAGGGCCAGAAATATCTCGTCGCGTCGGTTGGTTAGCTTGTCTACGGTGACCCCAGGATCGGGGATGAACCGAAAGATGTAAAAGCCGGGACCCTCCTGCCACTTGCCGTTCTCTGGAGCGGTGACTCCAACCTTGTGGCGATGGAAGACGTCGAGAACTTTGTTGTATCGAAGTCTCAACTCCTCCTCGCCGAGCCCACCGCGGTGACTATTCAGGTTGTCAAGATCGTCCGCTGCTCCGATGCCACCGGCAACTGTTCTGCTTGGTATGGGCGTTCGGGCAGTCGCTACGGCAGCCTCGGCAGGTGCTGCCTGCTCTTCCTGGGCGAAGAGTTCGGAGGAAGTGCCTGAGGTGGGGTTGGCGACCACGTGGGGGATCTTCGCGGGTTCACTTAGGTTCCAGGAGGCAACGAGGTGGTCGGCATCTGTCGGGTCCTGATTGGCGCGCAGAGCGCCGATGAGATTCAACAGCTCGCGTTTGTTCAGTCTCACCAGGGTGTGCCTGCCGAAGGCGTTGACCGCCGGAGCCGGCTGGTCGTCCTCGGCTGAGATGGCCACGGCAACGCCGGAGACTTGACCGAGTTGAACATCCGCAGAGCGCAGGGCGTCTAGGACCTTCGCTTCGACCTGGCGATGGTCGTCCTTGCCGATCGTGGTGCGCGCTGGAAGGTCTGCGGCCCGTAGGGCGTTTCCGCTGGTCTGAGCGATTGCGGCGGCCAGCTCGTCCAGCCAGAAGGGGCGGTCGTGGCGAGCTTCGCCGCCCGAGCGGAAGGCATCCTTGCACAGGTCGGTGGTGCGGTTGAGCTGTTCTTCCGCTGAGCCGACGTCGAAGGTCTGGCGGAACTTGGACTCGGCGACCAGGACATCCAGGCGAACGACGCCGTCGTCCTGGACCGTCAGTATGAATCGCCCCAGATCGGCACGGGTTTTGTGTCCGCGACCGAACCACCGGTGGTGCTCGTCGAAGCTGATCCAGGTGATCAGGCTCGTGCCCTGCTGAGGGATGGGAAACTGCTGGTCTATGACAAACCGCGTGGCCACTAGGCCGACAACTTCGTTGACCGTGGTGCCGATGCCGAGGGAGCGCAGCACGGCGCCAGGAGCCACGTTGCGGCCAACCTCGTAGATTCGCCGAGCGGTGCTTTCAGAGTCCTGCGGAGTGACGACGCCGATTTGCTCCAGGCGGCGTCGTAGTCGTTGGACGACGAACTGCTTGCCAGTCTGTGAGCTGACGATGAGGGTGTACGACTCGTTCTTGCCGACACTCGGCTTGACGAGGATGACGTCTGGGCGGTTACGCAGGGCATCGATCTGCTCACGGCCAATGAAACTGTCAAGGGTGACGACCCAGTGGGCCACGCTGTGCAGTTCGGCGAACAAATCCTGATGCTGGTGGAATTGCACCTGCATCTCGAAGTAGTCGATGCCGTCGACACTCTCCCGGGAGACCGGGGAACTGCGGTCGTAGCGCACGCACAAGGTGGACCAGGACTCAAGAGTCTCGTCGGCGGTTTCGGGCAACAGCGCTTTCACAACGTTCTCGCTGGTCTGCGCCAGGTTGTGTGATGCCGGGTGCTTCCAGGGGTTGAAGGAGCCCGACAAGGATTCCTTCTTAGTGCTTTCCTTGATGCTGGTCTGGGTGCCGAACAGCGCCGGAGCCAGGGCGAGGTCAATGGTGCCTCGCAGCCCGGACAGGTCCGTTGTCTGGTCGGGCTCCCATGCCTGCAGGATGAGTTGAACGTCGGGCAGGAAGCTGTCCTCGGACATCTCCGCGCCAGAGAACTGCAGGTCGAATCCCTGGATGATCTCGTGATGGGTGGCCTGGGGAGCCAGGACCACCAGATCAACTTTCAGACGGGGATTCTTGGTCCGTACCTGCTTGGCTACGCGCACGGGCAGTACAGGGTCGCCGTTGCGGTCCAAAAGCAGTACGCGTAGGCCGTCAAGCTTGTGGGGGTAAGTCGTCAGGTAGTCGGTGATGACGCGGACCATCTCGTCGATCGCGGCCTCGTCGACACTGGAGAGCCATTCCTTGGACTCGTTGCCGCCGCGACGGACCGGTGCGTATTCCTCATGGCCGGCCGATTCCCGCATCGGGATGGCGATCGTGCCGCGCGGCCCGACGAGGACCGCCGGTGTTCCGTGTGGAGAGATGCGGTCAATAGCGTCGAAGAAGAGATCCTCGTTCTCTTGGTTGAGACTCAAGCCACCCTCTTTGTTGAGGGCAATCTCAATGCTGTTGGAGGTCTCTGCGTAGTTCCTTGCCAGCCATCGCAGTTTCAATGGGTGGGTGGCCAACATCATCATGCGGTGATCGGCCAGCTCAACGACGTCGGCAAGCACGACTGCCTCGAGGTCTGCATCCGGAGCGTTGTCGGGAACCAGGGTGGTGCGGGCTTCGCGGAGGATGTCTTCCCACTCGCGCACGTATTCGCCGATGTTCGTGGCGTCGAGCCCTTGGGAGAATCGCTCGAAGTGCTTGCGCTTGAGGCGGTCCAGCCGACCGGCGAAATGGGTATCAGGGGCAGGAGCCGGTTCGTCGGTCTGCCACTGTCTGGGGTCGTTGAAATTCTCAAGGAAGGTGTCGAAGGTCAGATTGCTGGCGTGGGCAGGGGGGTTTTGACAGTTGCTGATGAGAGCTGCCAGCGCTATCTGACCGGGGATGCCCATGGGGTCCCAGCGAAAGCGTCGCTGGGCGGCTTCGTCCATTTCGACCAGGAAGCGCAACGGCGCCCACTCGATATTTAGCTCGAATGGCTCTTGGGTTTCTTGATTATCCGGTAGGGACGGCTTGGTCACATCCAGCAGGCAGTCTTGGACCTCTAGAGTGAGACGGAGGCTGGTCGAGTCCTGGATGTCCTGCAGGGTGCGTGCGTACAGGAAGGCGAACAACCAGCGGCTCCACCTCCCGGCTTCCTGGTTTCCTTCAAGTCGGACGACGACGGAGCCTTCTTCTTCGTCGGAGAAGTAGGTCAGTTCGCGCAGCAGGGCACGCAGTGGGTCCTGGACGAACTGAGAGTCTGGGAAAGCGAGTTTCTCAACTTTGCGGCGTGAACGCTTGGACAGCAGGTCGGCTAGCGGTTCAGCGCCACCGGCGGGTGTCTCGTCAAGAAAGCGCTGGGCGGACTCCTGGTCTCCGCGGTCAAGCGCTTCTTCGATCATCATCGCGTCGAAGTCGTCGACCCGGTCCGCGGCAGCCCTCAAGATCTCCTGCTTAACCTGCTGGCCAAGGCCAATCTTCTTGGACTTCTGCTCGAAGACCTCAAGCCAAAGGGTCAGGTCCAGCCCACTGCGCAGTTGACGACGATCCTGGAGGGCAGGCCCACGGTGATTGAGTACGAGGTCGCGCATGCGCGTTTTGACAGCCTCTGAATCCGCACCGATGTGTTCCAGAGATTCCTCGCTGAACTCAGCCGAGTCAATGCGGTCTATCAGGTCGTCCGCGGTGATTTCCTTGCCGGTGGGCTGCTTGAAAGCACTGACGCATACGTTTTTCTTGATCCGGGCGGGCAGTGCGGCAGGCTTGGCAAAAAGGCTCCGGTCCGGGAAGAGGCCGAGAGCGGGCAAGGCTGCAGAAATCTCGGTACAGACGACGTCCGGTGTGTGGACTTGAGTTGCGACGACCTTCTGCGCCGTCTCGACGAGGAAAGCAGCCCAGCGGTGCAACGACAGGGGATCTTCATCGGTGACGGCACGCCAGATCTCGGGTAGGGAGCCGGCCATCACGGCCGGAACGGTTCCGCTGCCACCTGCCTCCCGCCATACATCCGCCATAAACCTGTCGAATCCACGCTCGCTGGAGGTGTCGTGGTGGTCGCCGAGGATTGGGGCGTCGTCAAGAGCGCTCATGGCTGCCAGGCCCTCTGCGTCCGGAGACTGCCCCCACTCGAACAGCAGCACCGCGCTGCCCTGCCCGGAATTTCGCCACTTGGTCAGCTGGTCCCCCCGATCCAGCAGGAAATCATCCGGTACGCCATCGATCTGTTCCGACGTGCCTACCTTGACTACAACCTGAAGTTCCGGCGACTCGGACAGCCTCTGGGCAGTGTGACGGAGGGCCTCGGTTACGGTCGGCGGATCGAACCCGCTGATACGCAGACCGACACGGGCGCCGCTGGTCTCAATGACCTTGCGTAGTGCTTCATCGGCGATGAACCGGCCAAGCGCTCGGGTGCTGCTGTCGGTCAACGGGGCTCTCCTCGTACCATGCTGGTTGCGTCTGAATACTGAGTGAGCAGACCGATAGCGGCCAGCTTGTCGCGGAAGGCCTTGCCGTTGTGTTCAAAGACCGATGGGTCGACCTCATGGACCAACGGGCTCACAGCTGCGACCGTTTTCTCCGTCACCAGACCGTAGTTCGTGTACATCAGCGCACAGAACTGGTCGAACTCCATCTCTGTGCCCTGCGGGATGGTGGCAGACACCAGGGCCTCAAGCATCGGTGGCTTCATGGTGAAGTGCCGGCGCCCGGCCGTCGCGTTCAGGGCTCCCACAGCGGCGAGGGTTTCACTGAAGAACGCTCGAGGCGATGCGAAGGCGTTGCCGGTCTCCTTGGTGAATCGCTCGTAGCGGCCCTTCTTAGCCTCGTCGCCTTCGGCTTCGTTGATCATTTCCCGGGCCTGGACGTTGATCGCGTTGGCGATGTCGTTGCGGAAGCTGGTGAGGTTCTTCTGCGACACGCTGCGCAGCGGGGTTGCCTCGTTGCCGAAGTCCAAGAGGATCGACTCGCCATCGGTGAGGCCCAACTTCGCGCGTGCGAGGCGTAGCTGGTGGCGAGCCAAGCAATAGGGGACCCAGTGCATGAGGCTCTCGGTGCGCTTGGCCCGGGGTGTCGTAGTCCGGGCGACGATGTTACGAGCCCCAATCCTCAGCAGGCCAGGCCACGGGCTGAGGTCCTCGTACAGGTCAATGTCTCTCTCTGAATCGTCTTCGTAGGGCTCTTCGTCGTAGTCGAAGTCATGGGCGCTGAGTGCCTTTGCGAGGCTGCCAAGAGGGGTGCCGCTGTCCCGAACGAGGTCATCAAGGCCCTGCCGGGTCGCTTCCTTGCGGTCAGGATCAGGGTCAGTACGCAGGACCTTGTAGGCCCAGCCCCCAGGGCCGCGGAAAAGATAACGCTCAATGCTCGGAGCCTTCGCCTTGACCTTGGCCGGTAGCTTCCTGGCCTGCTCCTTCTTCTTAGGGGTGGCGCCGCGTTGGACGATTGGTCGCTCGACTGCGTCGTAGTGGATGAGTTCACCCACGAACGGATAGATGTGCGCCCCGAACCAGTTGGGCTGACTGCGGCGTCCCGGAATTTCGACCAACAGAGAAGAGAACAGGGCGTGGAGCGTCTCCAACGTCTCGGGCGAGTCCAGCTCGACCGCCTTGCTGAGTTCTTCGTCTCCCTCAACAATGGGGGCCCTGGTAGCGATCCGCCGAGCCAGGTCGTGCGAGGTCCTTTTGTAGGCGATCCGGTCTCCGGCATCCAGGAGCCCCGCGTGCTTCTCGGGGTCTTCCTCATGTGCCAGGTAGACGCCGCGGGCGATCGCGAGCATCTCCAGCGGGACGTAGAAGCCTCGGCCCTGCTGCTCAAGATTCACCCCGAAGAGGCGGCGGACGACCTCTGACTTAGAACGGTCAGCCATTACGCCCGCACCGACCTGATCTTGTCACCGACGTCGATCATGAGCTTTCTCATGACGTTGCCCACGAGGACCTGGATCTCGTCGTCCTTGTTCAAGGAGTCAGCCAGATCTGCGAGAGACCCGGTCAGCCCGCGGATCTCGGCCTCGTGTTGCGTCTCGCTACGCAGCCCTGCGGCCCACCGTGTCAGCAACTCGAAGCGCAGAAGATCTACTTCGACCGAAACTGCCCCCTGGCCAGGAGTGACGGCCGGGATCCGGATGAAGATGGAGCGGTTGAGCCACTCGACTGCATTCCGCATGCCCGGAATGTCGCCCGTTTGGCCTTCCTTCTGCCACTGGGTGACCTGGTCGACCACCTCGACGTTCTTGCTGGACACCCGTCGGGAGATGACGGCCGCGCGGGCGCGTTGAGCAAAGAAGGCCGGGTCGAGCACGAGGAAGTCAGGGTTGCTTCCGGGGCGGTGGATACCCTGGACGGCTTCCAAGCCCTTGAGGAAACGGTCGCGCACCGAGGTGTCAGCCAGGTACCCTCTGTCGTTCTGGACAGTGACGAAGTCGTCGCCGGCCTGCAAGCCCATGCGGGCAAACCGGTCCTTGCTGTCGATGCTGTTGAAGAAGTCGGCACGGCGCAGGAACGTGTACAAGCCCCTCAGCTGTTCGGCCTGCTTCTGCGAGTCCCGGGTCGTACGGGCCTTCTGCAGGTAACTTTTGGGGTCCCCCGGAGGAAAACGGCCGGCTGTATCCGGATCGAGACGGTCGTCAACCTGGCGACGAGAGACCTTGCCCGGGTCCAGCTTGCGTAGCGTGAGGAATGCAGGAACACGATGACGCTGTTGCGGGGTCAACTGATCGCCGAAGAGCGCCTGGTGGTACAGGTGAGGTGCTTGCCACAACCTGTTGGAGTGCGACCGCTGGTACTTGGCGTGGACGTTCTCACAGGACAGCCCACCAGTGATCATGTAACTGGTAACCGAGAGCGCCTGACGAGTCGTAACAACAGCTCCGGCGCGCTCGGCGGCAGCGAACAGTTCCCGGACCGCGGCCCGGCGCTGAGGCCCGTGAGTGGCATCGTTCAACTCGTTACGATTGGCTAGAATCGGGCAGACCTCACGTGCATCACACGTCTCACAGGCCTTCCACCGCGACCATTGTGGGGTCGTCCACTGCCTCAGAACCCAGGGGACAAAACCACCAGTGCGACCGTCAGCCGCTACGGACTGGTAGTTGAGGTTGATGACAGTGACTGCGCCTTCGGGGTCGCTGACCTGCCCACGAGCAATGCCATCTGTAAGGGTCTTCACCAAGATCTTGGCGCGCCCCGTGCCGCTGCGGTTGAGGTCGTCTTCGGCAACGCACTTACGCAGCTGGCCCTCGTTTGCGCAGATGATCGCAACCCCATTGCCCGGGGGGTCAAGCAGCTCCACGAGCTTCTGGGCGCCCGCCTGAAGGCTTAGCTCGCTGAGATCCCTGAGTATGTAAAGCGGGCGCCCGCTACGGGTCAGGGCAACAGGGCGACCGGCGTCACCGTCCTTGAGCAACTCGCTGAAGACTGTCCTTCGGACATCTGATGGGACCGTTTCGCCACCCATCCTCAGCTCGGCCAGTAGGTTGGCGCACAGGCTCGTCTTGCCGTGCCCGGCGTCCCCGGTGAGGACGATGGTCTTCACGGTTGGTTGCTCGATGGCGCTCACCAAGTACTCCAGCGTCACCACGGGGTACGGCGACTGTGTCCGGTCCGCCTGGTCCGCCTGCTCGTAGATCATCTCCGAGGCGTCGACATCGAACGGCTGGTAGCGACGTATCCGTTGGACGTGCTTGTTGACCTCGAGCGGCATGCTGCTGTCCTTCGTCGACCGGGCAGTGAGCGCTGAAGAATTTTAGCTGGCAACGTTGCTGACGGTCGATCAAATGCGGTGCCGGAGGCTGAAGTACGTCTGACTCGCCAGCGGGGGAGTGGGTGGGGCCCTTGAGGGTCCCGGATTGCTGAGGCCGGCGCTGAGGCACTCGACGCTGACCGCGATTCGTGCAAGACCGGCCGGGGTTGCGGGACCTACTGACGCCGAGCCAGCAATAGTGCCGCAGGTGAGGGCCGATGCCGAGATGGTTCAGGGCGCTCGTGATGCTGGCATACAGGGCCTAGACGCGTCGTGATCGGCACGTCGGGCGCCACCGACCTACCGGTCTACCGCACGCCTTCATCCTTGATCGAGTACCATGACCGCTCGTTCCGCCGGTTCTACAAGCAAGGGCAGATGGGGGGCACGCGTGGGTAAGCAGTACCCCCTGCAGGCTAAGCGGCGGCCGAAGTTTGAGGAGGGCGTCGGCTCCCTGCGAGTCGTGGACCTCTTCGCGGGCTGCGGTGGCCTAACCCTGGGTGTTGCCCAGGCAGCTCACAAGCGCGACGTCTCGCTTGACGTTCGTCTCGCGGTTGACTTCGAGGCGGCTCCCACCAAGGTCTTCAAGGCCAACTTTCCTAAGGCCAACGTCCAAGAGGGAAGCGTTGAGTCCTACTTCGACGGCGACCTCGGCGCATCGTTGACTACTCAGGAGATTGCGACGCGGTCAACGGTGGGTGAGGTCGGACTCTTGATCGGCGGACCGCCGTGTCAGGGGCACAGTAACCTCAATAATCACACTCGCCGAGATGATCCCAAGAACCGGCTGTACCTGCGTATGGCTCGTGCCGCAGAGGTTCTGCGCCCTCGGGCGGTAGTCATTGAGAACGTGCTGGCCGTTGTCAATGACAAGCAGCAGGTGGTTTCCCGCGCCATCGTTCACCTTAGAAAGCTTGGATATGACGTTGCCACCAGTCGTATTGACCTGCTGAAGCTCGGGGTTGCTCAGACACGCAAACGCCACATACTGCTGGCTATCCGCGAAGACGCGCTACCTTTTGGCTTCTCGGCTGCCGACCTGCTGCAGGTCGAAGATCACAAAGCCGCAGCCCATGACTTGCGTTGGGCGATCGGTGACCTGCTCGACGTCCGACCGAAGTCATTCTTTGATGAGGCTGCCGTCCCCAACGCGGATAACCAGCGGCGTATGAAGTATCTCTTCGAGAACGACGAGCACAACCTGCCGAACGAAGAACGCCCTGAGTGTCATCAGGGCGAGCACAATTACACCTCGATGTATGGTCGCTTGTGGTGGGACCGTCCGGCTCAGACTATTACCAGCGGTTTCGCTACGATGGGTCGCGGACGCTTTGTCCACCCTGAAGTTCCGCGGTGTCTGACCGCCCACGAGGCCGCGCGTATCCAGGGTTTTCCGGACTATTTCAAGTTCGTCGATGAAAGGATGAAGCCTCGCTACGAGCTGACTCGCACCGAGGTTCAGGTAATCATCGGCAACGCTGTACCTCCGCCCCTCACTGAGGCGCTGACCTCCAAGCTCTTCGACGCTGAGGTACTGCTGGTGAAAGATGACGCTTCCCTGCAGCTTGAGGACGACTTCGCTGCCGCTGCCGCTGCCGCAGTCGACCTCGCCTGCTGAGCCTGCAACGGGTTGACTCCACCCGAGGGCATTCGCGATTGGCGAATCGCCGGCTGGTGGTTCATCAGATCCCTTGCCGTGGTTGGCTTGCAGCTCTCGTTGCGAGCCCGATGAGCTCCTCGGCTGCTCCTGCGCGGTCAGCGCGTAGTGCACGACGAAGTTTTAGTGAGCTCTTTCACTAGTCCACCAGAGCTGGAGCGATCCATTCGAGTAGCGCCACCTACGCAGGCAGCCCTTGGCGCTAAATTCACAAGCGAGGGCGGCGGAGCGGCTTTGGGGTGGCGCTGCTTTGGCGCGAGTGATCATGGCCCCGTAAGCTTCCGGCGCGTCGGGCAGTCTGTGGACCTGCCCGCTAAAGCACGACGTTGGGGCCATGATCTTCGAGGCTCGCGCCAAAGTGGCTCCGTAAAGCCGTGGAGCCGACGGCCCCAGCCACGGCGTACCCCTTCTCTGGTATCAGGTGGCTGCATGCTGTGAGCGCGGCACGGGCGCCGGCCGGGCTGGAGCGGGGCGGAGACAGGAGCGCAGGCCCGGCCGGGGGCCGGGCCGCGCGCGGGGAGCGGAGCGATCCGCCTTGAACCAGTAGAGAAAGTTTGAATCATGGCGGGCCTTTGAGGCCGCTGCTCTCGCCGGCCTGGGCGTCGTTTCCGCCCTGTGGTGTAGAACCCTGGGTATGGGGAGTGAGCGGCAGGAGCGGATGAAGGTGCTAGGTGCGCGTCTTCGGGCATTGCGTGCTGAGGCCGGCCTGTCTGGTGCAGCGTTGGCCCAGGAGGCCGGGGTCGGGCAGCCCACCGTGTCCAAGGTGGAGAACGGGCGCATGGTCCCCAGCTCCGATGTGCTGGAGCGCCTGGCCCGCGCCCTCCTTCTCGATGAGGCCACCTCGCGTGAGGTGCGGGATCTCTTGACCGCCGTTGAGAGCGCCTCGGACCGGGCGGCAGTGGCCACCCCGCCTCTCGGCCTGACCGTTGATGACGCCGTGCGCTCGGCTCAGCTGGTGCGTTCGTTCCAGTGCGTGGTTCTGCCGGCCATGTTGCAGAGCGCCGAGTACGCCCGGCACGTGTTCAGCAGCGCGCCGAACGCCACTCCGGAAGCCGTGGGAAGTGCGGTCGCTGCTCGGGTGGAGCGGCAGAGCGTGCTGTACGAGCCGCAGCGGGAGTCGGTCTTCGTGATCACCGAAGCCGTACTGCGGACCTGGCCGGGAACGCCGGACCTGATGCTCGCCCAGTTCGATCGGCTGTTGGCCGTTGAGAGCCTCACCACGGTCCGCCTCGGCATCGTCCCCTGGCGTCGGCCAATGCCGCTGATGCCTCGGCATGGGTTCACCCTGTGCGACCAAGAAGCCGTGGTGATTGAGACCTTCGACCGCGAGCGGGTGACCGTCGATTCGGGCGAACTAGTCACGTACGAGGAGGAGTTCGAGCGCTTCAAGGGCGCGGCGGTCTTCGGTGGTGAAGCGAGGGAACTCCTGTTGCGTGTGATGAAGGAGTTCCAGGGTTTGGGTCCGGCCGCCCACTCATAGAGGAATAATTCCTCAAAATGCCTGGCTTGAGCTTGCGCATGGGAATACTCTGCCTTCGGGATGTCTAGTCCCCTAGACGATGGCGAGGAGTGTTCATGCGTACCGAGTGGTGCCGTGCTTTCCCTGGTCTGGCCGGGGAGGTGGCCGAGGCCCGTCACTTCGTGGCTTCCCTGGTGGAAGGCCATGCCCCTGTCGATGACGCCGTTCTGGTCGTGAGCGAACTGGCGACGAACGCGGTCCGGCACTCCCTGAGCGGAGCGGACGGCGGATGGTTCCTGGTGGTCGTCGGTTTCGGGGACGATCTCGTGCGGATCGAGGTGATCGACCAGGGCGCTGAGTGCGAACCGCGTCTGTGTGAGGCGACTGATCAGGAGGAAGGCGGTCGCGGTCTCTCGCTGGTCGCGGGGTGCGCCAAGGACTGGGGAGTCGTGAACTCGGCTGACCGGCGCTCCGTGTGGGCGGACCTGGCGCGGGGGAGCGCGTGATTGCGTACTTCCCCCTCGGCGCGCTGAGCGGTCGGCGGTGAGCCCTCGGGGTGTGCCTCGGAGGCGTAGCGGGTTCTACGTGGTCAGCGTTCGTACGGGACGGCGCCTCCCGCCCGTTTTGTCTAGAGGGCTAGACTCCTGGCACGGGCTAGGAGGTGAGGTCATGTCGGACGAGTTGCGGCGCATCGTGGCCATTGATGATCCGTATCTGCTCCTGCGTGAGGTCACGACGCGGTTGGCCGACGCGCAGCAGGAGGTGACCGAGCTGGCCCGTCTCCGCCGTCGCGTGGTGCAGGACCTACACGCTCAGGGGCTGTCCTACGCGCAGATCGCCGCGAAGGCGGGACTCAGCCGCGGGCGTATCCACCAGATCCGGCATACGGGCCCCGCCCCCGAAGGCGCGTTCCTCGGCCGGGGCAGTGTCACCGTCGCGACGCCGCTGCGGCGGGACGACGAGCGCGGTCGTACGGTCGTCGCGGTGGACGATGTCAGCTCCGGCAAGCGGCTGGAAGAGCTGGCCCGGTCGTACGGGCTTGACGTGACCTCGGAGCACGTCCCGGTTACGGGAGCGATCGACCTCGACCGCGACGGCCTGGTCGTCGTCTGTGGCCCTCGCATGTCCCAGGAGATGTGGGACACGTACGCGCAGGACCCCGTCCTCGCATGGGAGCGAGCGGAAGACGGGCCGTGGACCGTGGTCGACCGGAAGACCGGCCTCGTGCACCGCTCGGGGCAGGACAGTGCGCCGGCCCGGCCGTACGACGTCGGATACCTCGGGAGGCTGCCACGGCCGGACGGACAAGGGACGCTCCTCGCCATCGCGGGTATCCACACGCAAGGCTCTCTGGGCGTCGTGCAACTGCTCACCAATGACCTGAACACCTTGTGGGGGCAGGTGGGCGATCAGCGGTTCTCGACGCTCGTGGGTGTCGAGTACGACCCGGACACCAGTGAGCCTTTGTCCGCCGAACTGCTCTGCCCGCTGTACCGGCACGACGAGGTGACGTCGGTGTGAGAGCGGCCCTCGCCACGCTGGCGGCCGATGCCGACCACGAGAACGAAGACTTCGCCGCCGCTGCACCCGGCGTCGCAGTCTTGCTCGACGGCGCCGGGGTCGCGGGAGCCGAGACAGGTTGTTCGCACGGCGTCGCCTGGTTCTCCGCGAGTCTCGGCGGCCTGCTGTTGAGCAGTGTCACCTCGCGCCCTACCCGGCCGCTGACGGACTGCCTTGCCGATGCGATCGACCGCGTCAGGCGCCTGCATGAGGACACTTGCGACCTGGTGCACCGGGCCAGTCCGACCAGCACGGTCGTCGCCGTCCGCGTCGGTGCGGAAGCTGTCGAGTACCTGGTTCTCGGGGACTCGTCCCTCCTCCTGGCGGACAAGGACGGAGCCGTGACGGCAGTCAGTGACCGGCGTCTGGATGAGGTCGGCCGGCAGCTGCGCGGGCCGCTCGACTCCTTGCCGACGGGTACGCCTGAACACGCTCGCGCACTGGCTGAGTACCGTGACGCTCTCACCGGCCGTCGCAATCGGCCCGATGGCTTCTGGATCGCTGGGCCCGACTCCTCGGCTGCCGAGCACGCCTTCGCCGGCACTCTTCCGCGGAGTGCCCTGGCTTCGGTGACGCTGCTCAGCGACGGCGCGACACGGCTCGTGGATCGCTTCGAACTTGCCTCCTGGCGTGAGGCGTTGGACGTCATCAACTCACCCGGGCCCGAGGAGCTGATTCGAAGCGTCCGGGCGGCTGAGGCAGATGACCCTGACGGGCGGCGCTGGCCTCGCGGTAAAGCGCATGATGACGCCACCGTTCTGCACTGGGTGCTGGCCTAGCTCGGAGCACCGGCGCCACGCCACCCTGAATACCCCCCTAGACAGTTGATGGCGCGTCGGTTTACTGTGAGCGTCAACCCCCCTAGACAGTTCGGGTGGGTCGCCCCTCGCTGTCTAGGGGGGTATGCAGCCGTCGAGTCGCTTGCGGCTCCATCAACCAGTGAGGTTCAGAAGATGCGTGTCATCCCCGTAGACGTCTCCGCCGCCACCCTCCTCGTCACCAAGTTGCCCGAGGTGAAGGTGAAGGACCGCCAGACCGGCGAAGTCGCCGTCGACCCGACGACGAACCAGCGACTCATGGTGCTGGAGCTGGTGTTCATCGCGCAGGGTGGTTCGGACATGATCAAGGTGACCGTCCCGGAGCCGGGCATCGGTGAGGGCCTGGTGATGGGCGCGCCCGTCATCCTGTCCGGGCTCGTCGCGCGGCCGTGGGAGAGCGAGTTCGGCGGTCGGATGCGCCACGGCATCGCCTACCGGGCCGACGCTGTCATGGTCAACGCCGCTGCTTCGGCGCGGGGTTGAGTGCCATGTCCGACGTCGTATGGGCATTAACGCTCTGCCTGGCGGCCGTCGCCGCGCTGCTGGTGCTGCGTCGTCGTACGCCGGTCGCCTTCTGGTGGCTCGTCGGCTTTCCCATCGTCGCTCTGCGCGTCCTGGCGACCTACCGGGCCACCATGGACGCCTGCGGGCTGACGGTTCCGGCCTCCGCCGTCCGCAGGGCCACAGCCCGCCTCGTTGGGCGGGAAGCCGCGCCCGTGCCCCCGCACCGCTCATTGCCACGGCCGACCGGGGCCGGCCTCGTGATGAAGCTCCGCATGGCGACCGGACAGGCGCCGGAGGACTTCTTCGCCTCTGCCGACCGCCTGCGGCACGCCTGGGCCGCGCACGCCGTCCACATCCGCCCGACCCGTCCGGGCTGGCTCGAACTGCGCCTGATCGGCTGGGACGTGCTCGCGGACGTGAGGCGTCCTCGGCGTAAGCCGGATGGCGGCGGCCTGCTGTCCCTGCCGCTGGCGCTGCGGGACGACGGTCGTTGGCACGTACGGGACTTCCGCACCGTGCCTCATGAACTCATCCTCGGCGCCACGCAGTCCGGGAAGTCCGTCTACCTTCGCAACCTGCTCTGTGGCCTCGCCCGGCAGCCGGTCGTTCTCGTCGGGATCGACTGCAAGTGGGGTGTAGAGCTGGCTCCGTTCGCGCCCCGGTTGTCGGCGCTGGCCGATACGCCGGACCGGGCGAACGCTCTGCTGGATGCCCTGTTGGACGAGATGGAGGCACGGTTCCGGCTGATCGGAATGACCTCCGTCCTCGGCGCGGACGCCGTACTCACCTCGGATGTGTGGGGGCTGCCGTACAGCGATCGTCCGGTGCCGGTCGTGGTCGTGGTGGACGAGGTGGCCGAACTCTTCCTCGCGGCGAACCGTGATGACGAGAAGCGCCGGGACGCCATGGTCACCAAGCTCATTCGCATAGCGCAGCTCGGCCGTGCCGCCGGCATGTATCTGGAGGTGTGCGGTCAGCGCTTCGGCTCGGAGCTGGGCAAGGGCGCCACCATGCTCCGGGCGCAGCTCACCGGCCGGGTCTGCCACCGGGTCAACGACGAGTCCTCCGCGAACATGGCACTGGCCGACATCTCAGCCGAAGCGGCTCTGGCCGCAACCGCCATCCCCGCTGACCTTCCTGGCGTCGCGATCGTCGGTGATGCCTCCGGCGGTTGGTCGCGCGCCCGCTCCCCGCACCTCACGTTGGACGACGCGGCGGCCGTATGCCGTGCCACCTCCGGCCTGGTACCGGAACTGCCGCGCCTCGACGCGTTCCGCCCGGCGGCCTCGACCGTCGCTGTGGAGGCCGTCCCCTCCACGAGGCCCGTCGCCCGACCGGTGACCGACTAGCTCATTCGCTCCCCACGGTCGGCGTGACCGCCTCACGCCGTGTCCCTACCCCACCCATGCCTCGCACCGGAAGGGAACAGCACCGATGCGCGCCCACCTCGCCCGCTTCGATCCCGTGCTCGTGCAAGCCGTCATCGCGGGAGCCCTCTCCTTCTCCCACCTGCACGACCTTGCCGAAGCCGCAGGGCAGGGCGGATGGAAGGCGTGGGCCTACCCGGTCAGCGTCGACCTGCTGCTTGTCGCGGCCTGGCGCCGGATGCGCGAACAGCAGCGCGCCGGACAACCTGCCGGAGGACCGCGTCTCTGGTTCCTCATCGCCCTGGCTGCTTCCCTCGGAGCCAACGTCGCGACGGCAGGACTCCTCGACCTGGAGCACGTCTCCGCCCCGCTCCGCGTGGTGGTGGCCGGCTGGCCCGCCGTCGCCTTCTTCGGCGGCACGCTCCTCGCTCACGCTCCCCGTCCAGCGGCGGTCCGTACGAACCCGATCCCGGAGCCGCCTACCCCGGATCCGCCCGCTGCCGTGGCGGTGGACGACGAGTCGGGGCCGGTCAGTTCGGCTCCTCAACTCTCCGCCGCTGAGGCCTCCGAGAAGTCGACGCCCGCTCCCGTCCCCGTATCGCCTCTGCCGCCCGCCCTCGTGGAGCGCGTCCAGTCGCTGGCGGCGGAGTACCGCGCCTCCACCGGCAGGGCGGCCGATGCCGACACCGTACGGACCCGGCTCGGCCTCCCCGCATCCATGACGCCGTCCGTCGCCGCCCACCTCTGAGAAGGAACCCCGTTCCATGACCCCGCGCTTCCGCAACGTCCGTCGCATCGGCCCCGTCCAGGTCGCCACGTTCCTCGCCCGTGGCCGCAACCAGCACCTCGCCGCCTGTACCGCGCCCCGCTGCGACTTCTCCGCCGAGTACGACAGTCGCCCCGCCGCCGAACTGGCCGCCCGTACCCACCGCTGCAAGGCCTGACAGGAGGTCGCCCCCATGCACGTACCGCTCTGGTTCGTCGTGCTCGTCGTCGCCGTCCTCGGCATCCAGCTCGCCCGCCCGCCGTGGTGGCTGGTCGTGCTGCTCCTGCTCGGCGGCTACCTCGTCGCCAACAGCTTCCTCGCCCCCGCCGTCGCCGGTCTCCTCGGCTGACCCGAAGAAGGGACCACGTATGTTCTCGCCGAAGTACCCGACCCCGGACACCCCGCCCGCCCACGTCCCGGCTCCGTACGTCCCGACCCCGCTCCAGGCGGCCCCGGCTCGACCGGCCGTGCGGCTCACTCCCGGAAGCGTCCTCACCCTGGTCGCCGGCGGCGGCGCCCTGGTCCTGGTCGTCGGCACGGTCCTGGTCTCCCTGCTGCTGGCGGTCGCGGTCACCGCCGCATCCGTCGCCGTCTGCGCCGTCGTCGTCCGCTCGATCCTCCAGAGCGACCGCCGCTGATCCCCGCTCTCTCGACGCCTTGGCCCGCCCTTGCTGTCTAGCCCCCTGGACGGCTTGGGCGGGCCTCAGCCCCCATCAAGGAGGAACCTCACGTGAACCCCCAGGCTCCCGATGCCGGGGCGCTCCGCCAACTGGCCACCCTCGCCCGGTACGGCGACCTCGGCGCTCACGCCCGGCAGATCCAGCGCCTCGGCGGCTGCGAGCGGCCCGTCCGACTGGAAGGCCATCGCCTCGACGTCCACGCCATGACCGGTGAAGTCGTACGGGAGATCACCAGCGCCACACTTCCCGCCGGTCAGCTCCTCGTCCGTTGCAACAACCGCCGTACCACCCGGTGCGCGGCCTGCGCCGAGACGTACCGCAAGGACACCTTCCACCTCATCACGGCCGGTCTCACCGGAGGAAAGGGCATCGCCCCGGCTGTCGCCCATCACCCTCTCGTCTTCGCCACTTTCACTGCTCCCTCCTTCGGGCCTGTCCACAACCGCCCCGGAACCGGCCGCTGCCGCTGCGGGCGGCTGCACAGGGAAGGGGACCCCGTCCTCGGTACGCCGCTCAACCCTGACCGCTACGACTACCGCACCGCCGTGCTCTGGAACGCCCACGCAGGTGCCCTCTGGGCTCGCTTCACCACCTACCTGCGCCAACAGCTCGCAGCCCGCGCGGGGATCACGCGTACCGCCCTGGGCCAGTGCCTCAAGGTCTCGTACGCCAAGGTCGCGGAGTACCAGCGGCGCGGAGCCGTCCACTTCCATGCCGTGATCCGCCTCGACGGCCCGGAGGGCGCCGAGGACGCCCCGCCCGGATGGGCCACGACCGCGCTGCTCACCGACGCCATCCGGTCCGCCGTCCGCCTGGCCGAGGCTCCGGGGCCGGTGCTGGAGGGGCGCGCCCATACCTTCCGGTTCGGTGAGCAGCTCGACATCCGTCCGATCCGGTCGGCCGACTTCACCGGTACCACGAACCTCACCAGCAGTGCCGTCGCGGCCTACATCGCCAAGTACGCCACCAAGGGCGCAGAGGCCGCGACCGGCACCCTGGACCGGCCCCTTCGCAACCCCGTCACCGATCTCATCGGCGCCGACGTCAGTGACCACGCGCGGCGCATGATCCTCACCTGCTGGCGCCTCGGTGGCCTGCCGGAACTGGAAGACCTCCGCTTGCGCGCTCGGCTTCCGCGGCCACTTCTCCACCAAATCCCGCGCCTACTCCGTCACGTTGGGCGCCCTCCGCCAGGAACGCGCCGACCACAACGAAGCCCTCACCCGCGAACGCGCCATCGCTGCCGGCCACCCGCTTCCGGAGCCGGACACGGTCCTCGTCCTCTCCCACTGGCGCTTCGCCGGAATGGGGCTGACCGATGCCGAGGCCCTGTTCAGCGCCTTACGACCGCAGTCACCCGACAAGACAGGAGAGCCCCACCATGCGTGATGACGAACTGCTCACCGTGGCCGAGGTGACGAAGCGTCTCCGGCTCGGCCGGTCCACCGTCTACGACCTGATCCGCACGCGGCGCCTGCCTTCGGTCACCATCGGGCGCTGCCGCCGGATTCCTGCCGTCGCCCTGCGCCAGTTCATCGCGGACGAGATGGGGCGGGCGGCCTGATGACGAAACGACGTAGTCGCGGTGACGGCGGCCTGCACTGGGACGAGAAGCGGCAACGGTGGATCGCCACGGCGAACCTCGGCTTCGACCCGAGCGGCAAGCGGATCGTGAAGCGGGGGAGTGGCAGGACCAAGACCGAGGCGAAGAACAAGCTCAAGGAGGTGTTGCGCGATCACGAAGATGGTCTGGCCATCGCGCCGACCAACTACACCGTGAAGGACGCCGTCACGGACTGGCTCGCCTACGGTCTGGCCGGCCTTGACCCGAGCACCGTCGCGACGACCACGCTTCTCAGCGAGAAGCACGTCATTCCGTCGCTCGGCGCCCGCAAGCTCCGCGATCTCAGTGCGGAGGACGTTGACCGCTGGCTGGCCAAGAAGTCCAGGACGCTCAGCACCCGCACTCTCCAGGGCCTTCACTCCTGCCTGAACCGGGCGGTCAAGCGGGCCATGGCCCGGGACAAGGTCAAGCGGAACGTCGTGGAGCTGTGCTCGGTACCCCAGGGGCAGTCCGGGCGACCATCGAAAGCCCTCACCTTCGCCCAGGCCGAGGCCGTTCTCCGAGGAGCTGAGGGAACCTCGATGTACGCCTACATCGTCGTCGCCCTCCTGACCGGCGCTCGCACCGAGGAACTGCGGGCCCTCACCTGGGACCACGTCTTCCTCAAGGGACGGCCCGACCTGGTCCCGCCGCAGCCTCCGCACATCGCCGTGTGGCGGTCGGTCCGGCGGAGTGGCGACACCAAGACCCGCAAGTCCCGGCGCACGCTCGCCCTGCCAGCACGCTGTATCGATGCGCTCTGGCGGCAGTACGAGGATCAGGGCTGGGACCGGCTCGCCGCCGACGACGAGTGGGAGGAACACGGGCTCGTCTTCTCCTCGGCCGTCGGCAAGCCGCTCGACGCTGCCAACGTCCGCCGTGCCTTCCGCCAGGCGCTCAAGGACGTCGACGGGGTCGACGCGGCCGAGTGGACGCCCCGGGAGCTCCGGCACAGCTTCGTGTCACTGCTCTCCGATCGTGGTGTTCCGCTGGAGGAGATCTCGCGGCTCGTCGGTCACTCGGGGACGGCCGTGACCGAGGAGGTCTACCGGAAGCAGATCAGGCCGGTGATCCAGACGGGCGCCGTCGTCATGGACGGCATCTTCGGCGCGGACCCACGGAAGCCGTAGGCACGCAGAAAGCGATAGTCACGCAGATAGACACACAGCAACGCCAGAGGGCCCTTACCGATTCGGTAAGGGCCCTCTGACCTGGTGCTTAGCTGTCGGGGTGGCGGGATTTGAACCCACGACCTCTTCGTCCCGAACGCGATGGTGGCTCAAATAAACTCGTGTACCTGTCGTTTGGATGTGCTGGCACGCAAGGCCTTGTCCGCGGTCGTCCATGGGCGTATGAGGAAGGCTGCAGTCTTTGGCCCCCCGTTTGGCCCCCGGGCCCGGCCAGAGTCAGGTGGGCCGACACCCGCTCTAGAGTTCCAGCCGAGCGCCAGCGCACTCCGCCACTCTCGCGCCACGACGACCGAGAAGGGGGGTCGGTGTACGACACGAGAGAGCCGTCGGGAGTCACGGCGTGCACCGGGGTCGTCGTGACGCCACAGGTGGCCCTGCGTCAGCGAAGCGGCCAACGGAGCAACAGCGGTGGACCGGCTGCACGTCGGGCACTCCACACGTGGCCGGTTTCATCACCACGCCAGTGCGTTCGTGACTACCGTTAGACGTCACTCCACATCACCGCTCCCTGCGTAACCGCCATTCAGTCTGGCGATCACGCCGAAATCCTCGATGCTCGACCGCAACGCATCGTGACGACGCCTGGCCCATTGGGGGCGGTGGATCGGGTTGAACTCCCCGTTGTCGAACTGGTTGACTTCCTCCACGCTCTCAAGAAGCCTCGCGAGGTTGCTAGCCGAGTCCCGAACGCTCTTTGCTGCCTCGTGGACAATGGAGGGTCCTTCAAGGCCGACCACTCGGACAGCGGCCAACACTTCTCCGAGGCTGCGCACTTCGCTGACCACGTTCCGGTGCGCTTGCAACCGGGCTTCTGAGAGCTCTGACGGGATGCCCTGCGACCGATCGCAGAGAGCCTCAATCAGCTCTGCCGCCGCATCGATCTGACCTTCCGTTGCCTCCTCGTATCTGTTGGCAGCGTTCAGCAGCAGCGTGTACGCCTGCTGTTGAGCAGTCCGTCGTGCAACGTCCAGGGCGCCCTGATAGGTCTTGGTGGCTGCCTCCATGGTGCGCTTCCCCGTGATGCTCGCTGAGGCCATCGCAGCAACACCACCGATGATGGCCCCACCGAACGCTCCCCCGACCCCCACCAACGCGACCGTCAACTCAGCGCTCATGGGCAGGATCCTGCCCGGGCCTACAGGAAGCATCAACCAGTTCGGCGCAATCTGCGAGCGAGCCCCCGCGAGGGAACTAGACGAAGACGAGTAGCCGCGAGCCTTGGGCGGTAGGCCAGTGGGCGTCGGACGGCGACCGTGGCGCCGGGTGGACGGCACTACCGCACCCGAGGGCGATCCATACGGGCCCTCAATCCGTTTGCCGTGCAGGCCGTGGCCCTCGCAGTGCCAGGCGAGCTCAGCCTTGCCATAGGCACCACATCGACTGTCAGAGGGTGCGACTACTACCCTTTCAACACCCATCGCGGGTTCACTTGAGACCACGCTGTGCACCCAACGGTTCACTTTGATGCGCGAGTTACTGACTTCAGCTACAGTGCTCCTCATGACAGAGCAGGAGCAGGTCGTCGCAGACCTGTCTAAATCTGACGTGTTCGCTGGGATCTGTTGGGCAGTCGCTTCCGCCTACGCAGACACGATGCGCGGCTACGATCCTCGTCGGGGCTACCAGCCGGGAACCATCGGCTACATAGCCCACGGGCTTATACGCGACCGCATGGACCGAGTCTTCTCGTGCGGGGACTACCGGCTGCCTCCTGGCCTGCCGGCAGAAGCCGGGTTGGACGCGATTCGGGAAGGCTTGCACCCCGACGACGCTGCCACCATGCCGCGCCTCGATCCCCAGTTGGTTTCGTCTTCCCCGCTGAACAACTCGCCCGGTTGGCAGTTCGGATCGATGCGCTGGCTCCTGCAGTCCTTCGAGTTCGGCTCGATCCGAAGAATCCCCTGGGCGAGAAAGAGCGCGACTAAGCGGAGCGTTGCGTCTCATCCGGACCCTGAGCCTGCCCAGATGGACCTGTTCTCGGCGTTGGAAGAGCCCGCGCGAGGCTTGGTGTTGCTCCCCGACGAGGAAGATGATGGCGTAGATACCTTTGTGCTGGCGCACAGCATCCATGAGGACCTGAGGGAACGCGAACTGTTCTTCGGGCGCCCCAACCTCGTCCTGCGCCAGTCATGGCACTGGAGGTACGACCTCATCGCGAACCCGCCGGCTCCAGGTGGGGGCATCCCCATCGGCCTCGGGCCTCAGCCGTACACTCCGAATCCGAACGAAGTTGTCTCCGATGCTCCCGTGCGCCTCCGCAAGACGCCGAA
This sequence comes from Streptomyces globisporus C-1027, assembly GCF_000261345.2. Classification (NCBI taxonomy): domain Bacteria; kingdom Bacillati; phylum Actinomycetota; class Actinomycetes; order Kitasatosporales; family Streptomycetaceae; genus Streptomyces; species Streptomyces globisporus. The sequence goes on from NZ_CP013738.1 coordinate 4,359,086, forward strand.
GGAGCGAAACAGTAGCGAAACGAGTGGTTGAGCATGAGTTCTCGTCACCGGTCCTCGGTCCAGGTCGGTGATGTGTCACAACTCTTCGACGGGAAACGCTTGAGGTTGGCCCGCCAGTTGGCGGGCCTCCGAAAGAATGCACTCGCCGACAGAGTCGACAAAACACCCACAGCGATCGCCTCGTACGAAAAGAACACGAAACGGCCAGCCCCGGCAACCGTGGCTCAGCTAAGTTTGGCCCTAGGCGTCGACCCATCCTTTTTCCTTCCAGGGCCAGTGGAGTTGGACTTTTCGGATGTAGTAGCGCACTTCCGATCCCTGCGGTCCACAACACAGTTGGCTCGGGACCAGGCGATTGCTTACGGGCTGGCCACGGTGGAGGTGGCAGCGACCCTCGAAAGGCACGTCGAATTCCCCGTCGCACACATTCCGAACCTGGAAGTGAGCGACGATAGCGATTCGCCGGAGGAGGCTGCTAATACTCTTCGAGCATCCTGGGAAATTCCGGCCGGTCCGATTCCTCACCTGGTGCGCACAGCCGAGAATGAAGGCGTTCTCGTCGTGTTCAGCGCGCCAGCAAGCGCCAGCGTGGATGCATACTCGTTCGAGGGGATGTCTCGACCGGTAGTCGTACTGAACCCGGCGAAGCGAGACTACTATCGCCAGAGGTTCGACCTGGCTCACGAATTGGGGCATCTTGTCATGCATAGTGACGCAGAGCCAGGTTCGGCCAAAATTGAAGCACAAGCCGATCGCTTCGCCGCAGAATTCCTCATGCCCGCCGACCAGATCTCGGATTCATTGCCGGGTAAGGCAAATTGGGGAAGGTTGCAGCAACTAAAAGAGTCTTGGGGAGTCAGCCTGCAGGCCCTCCTGTACCGGTCGCGGGCGCTTGGCGAGATGAGCGATGTCACGTACCGAAATGCAATGATGTTCCTTAGTTCGAAGGGTTGGCGCAGGCAGGAGCCAGGGGTAATGCCAATTCTTGAGCAGCCATCTTTGCTCCCTGGTTCGGTTTCCCTTTTGAGTAATTCGGGGATTTCATGTCAGGCGCTAGCCGAGGAATCCCGAGTCCCCATAAATCTATTTAAGCAGATCTGCTCCAGATCTCCCCTTCCTTCTATTGACAGCCGGGAGGAAAAAGTGCAGGAGCTCCCGTCTGGGGTCGTGTCGATTTTCTCAGAACGCCGTTAAGCGCCTATGGCAAGTGGTTGGGTGGCAGTTGCACGGGCTCGGGTCCGGGGTTTCCGCGGTGCGAGTTGGCCAACCGGTTCTAACCCCGTGCGGCTAAGAGGGGCGGCGCGGTGATGGTGGTCACCTGAAAGGCCGACTCGGGTCTGCATGCCACACTTCACGGGCGTTATCCAGAGCGCGAACGGGAGTGGTCAACTGGCGCGGATCGGATCCTGATCATTGGACCACTCGGCGAGAGCAGAATATCAGGGTGCAAGGGAATCAATTTCCTCATTTTCCCTTCGCTGGTTAGGTAATGCTCATACCAAGACAGTTCCGCGCTCCTGTTCTGCGGCGTCGCAATCAGCGGCACCACCTCCGAGAACGGATGATGGCGTCCCCGGAGTGCAGTTTTAACTGCTCACCAGAGGATGCGGACCTTCCGTCAAGTCTGTGAATCCGTGAATCGCTGGGCGCGTACGGCGCTGCGCGAGCCAGCCCGAAACACGCGGCCCCCCGTTCACTGCCGCTCCCTCGAGAACGGTGCGGACGTGGTCAAATCCGTGGCGCAGGTAGTAACGCTGAAGGGCTTCGTTTGTCGTCCAGGCATCTAGGCGGAGCCAAGCGGCGCCCGCTCTACCCGCCCGCTCTCCGGCCCAATCGAGCAGTCGGCCCCCGAGGTCATGTCCGGCGTGCGTGCGGGCCACGGTGAGCTTGTTGACGAACATCGACGGCTCTTCGAGCTCTCGGGGTGTCCAGAGACCGTCTTCGGCGTCGGAAGTGAGGGTGATAGTTGCGGCGGTCGCGTCCTCATCCACCACCATGAACACCGTTCCTGCGTCGATGGTCTTGAGCAGCCGGTCAGCCGGATATGGGCGCTGCCACTGGTCGGAGCCTTGCTCACTTAGCCAAGCTGCCGCCTCCTGCCGAAAGGCCAACAGCTTCTCGACATCGCTCGGCTCTGCGTTCTTGATGATCACTGAACTGCATCCTCACTGCGGGCGGACACGTCACCGATCTCGTAGTTCATCCGGTTCAGATCGCCCCGGAACGTGGTCACGGTGCACCGAATCGGCGCAGTTGCTGAGTACCCAGTGCGAGTCCAGAGCATGACCGGAACCCCGGCCCCCATCTCCAACAAGCGTGCTTCATCAGGGGTCGGCATCCGCGTCGCGATTTCGTCGAAATAGCCCACCTGTTCGACACCGAGGCCAGCCAGATACCGCGTCGTGCCCTCTGCGATGTCTCCCGGCTCCGTGAGGCGCGTTCCCTTCTCGAGCAACCACTCGGGATAGTGGGTCGCCTGCGTGGACCACGGGACGTCGTCAACGAACCGGTGGCAGAACCGAAGGACGGTGGTGGCCCCAGCCGGCACCTTTAGCCGTTCGGCCACGTACTCCGGCGCGGGCTGCATCTCAACGCGGAAGGTCTGCGACGGCTGTCGGCCGGCGTTCGTGACGTCGGTGCTGTACGCATCCCCGATTTGGGGAAAGCTCAGGTTCTCGAAGCGTGAGGCATTGAGCTGGAACACCTCGTGCTTGATCACCTCGTACCCAAGCCCCTGGCTCGACGCGACGAGTCCCTGGGTAACCAGCTCGCTCAAGCCCGATCGAACAGTGTTGCGCGAAGCATCGAAGCGGGCAGCCAACTCGCTCTCCGAAGGGAGCCTCGCGCCCGGCGGATAGGTGCCGTTGTCGATCTCGCGGCGCAGGGCATCGGCTAGCTGCCGGTACTTCGGTTGCTTCGTCATGCCTGCATGATGACGCACTCGCGCAACTTGTTGGTACATCTGCTCCTCAATCACTTGACTCCTCACCATCTGTGGGTGCAACATCACTGCATCAGCTTGTACCAACAAGTTGAGCAAGAGGTGCAACACCTTCAAGTGTGCCCACCTGTGCGCTATTCCTCGGCTCGTGAGCCGGAGGAACGCATCAGTGCTTGGTGAGTCCCGCTTCGGCGGGAGCCCCGTGTCTGGGGTTACCGCGCTCATCAGGGAGCTGCTGGTCTTTCTGAACTGAACAGTGTGTGAGTGATTCGACGGGGTGGAAGTCCCTGTCCCCGCGGACGGCCGGGTGATGCCGTCGGCGGCCCCTTTGAGGCGTGCTGGCTCTGGAGAACAGCCCTGGCGATCATCCCTCCATTCCTGGAGGTCAACGCCCTGGCTGCCACCTGGTACGTGCCGCTCTGCTGGCGTCAGAGCAGTGACGATGACGCACCGATTCGCAGGCTCGGGACCGGTCAGCCGTGACAGCGGCTGACCGGCGAAGCCTGCCGGTTGCCTCCTCCGCCCGTCCGGCCCTCTGGGGCTGTACGGGCGGGGTTGAGGGGAGCCGGATTGGTTCCAACGGCGAGAACCCCCGGAGTTGGCCCTCCGGGGGTTCGTGGTGAGCCGTTCCTGTCGGAGAGGAACAACTCATGAAGTCCATCGTTGCTGGTCGCGAGCCTGTTACCGCGACCGAGTTCGTTGAGCTGGCTCTGGGAATCGACCTGGAGCTGTTCACCGGTTCGCCCACCGAGTCCGTCATGGACCGGGCGGCCCGTCTGGACGTCGCCCGCGAGGTCCTCGCGGAGCTCCGGGAGAGCGACCCGGAGACCGCGGCCTACGCGGAGAGCCTCCTGCGGGGCCTCATGCTGAAGCAGCCCCGCACCTCCTGCCGGCGTAACCGCCGCGCTCCTGTCCGGCGACCGGTGCACGAGCGTACGGCGGTGGCCGCATGAGCGAGCACACCGCGCAACTGTCCATCCGCACCGGCCGGTGGACCCTGTACGTCGCCCTCATGGGTGTTCCGGTCTCGCAGTGGCCGGAGCACAACTTCGGCACCGAGGTGGTGCCGACCCCGGCTGAGCGTTCACGGGCGCTCACCGATCTCGGGTTCGTGTTCATGGACGGGGCCGAGTGGGCGTGGGAGGACTACCCGGAGAGGCCGGACGACGACACGTCGCCGGTCCGGCTGCTGGCCTCGATCCGGGTGTGTTCACGGGACGGGGGCTTGTCGTGAACAGTGTTCAGATCCGTTCAGCGGAACGCGCCCTGTCGGTCGGAACGTGGCTGATCGTGGGCGGGGCGATGCTGTTCTCCATCCTCACGGTCACCCCGCTGATGGAGCGCCACAGCCCCAAGGGCTGGGAATGGACAGCCCCGATCCTCCCGCTCGTCGTGGACGCCGCAGTCGTGATCGTGGTCCGTCTGGACTCGGTCCTGGCCGCCCTGGGCGGGGACGGGGGCCGGTGGCCCATCGCTCTGCGGTGGATGACCGGCGGCATGACCCTGGCCCTGAACATCGCCGACAGCGCGCTGAAGAAGGACCTGGTCGGCGTGGCCGTCCACTCGGTCGCACCGCTGTTGCTGATCGTCACTGCTGAGACCGGTCTCGCGTACCGGCGGGCCATCACCGCCGCCCGCACCGCCCGGGAAGCACAGCAGCTTGCGGAGCGCAGGGAGCGGGAGCAGGCGGCCGAGGAGCGCCGGGAAGCTGCTGAGCGTCGGAGGCGTGAGGAGCGCGAGCACGCGGCCCTGTTGGCGCGTGAACAGCGTGACCACGAAGCGCTGCTGGCGCGTGAGCAGTCGGCTCGGGAAGAGGCTGCGCGGCGTGAGGAGCGCGAGCGAACGGAGGCGCGGGAGAGGGCGGAGCGGGAGGCCCGTGAACGCCGTGAGCAGATGCGTGAACAGCAGCAGGCCGAGCGTGAACGCCTTGAACGCGAGGCCGCTCAGCGCCGCGAGCTGGAGGCCCGAGAGCGAGAGGCCCGGGAGCGCCGGGAGCGCGAGCGTGAACAGCAGCGTGCCGAGCGTGAACGCCAGGCTCTGCTGTCCGCTGGGCCCGCCGTGGAGAAGCAGGGCGAGGAGCAGGCGCGGGCTACGGTCCGGGCCGCGTGCGATGCCGGGCTGTCCATCCGGCAGGCCGCCGAGCTGTGTGGCTGGTCCACCGGGTGGGTGACCGCCCGCTACCAGGAGCACCGCGACACCACCCCCGCCCTGGACCTTGAGGGAGCCACCGCATGATCACCCTGATCCGCACCCGCACCCTGAAGACCCTGCGGACCGGCCTCGCCGCGGCCGAGACGGAAGCCGAGAATGCCCGCGCCGAGGCGGAGAAGTGCCTGGAGCAGAACGGTGACCTGGTCGACTACCTGACCCATGCGGACGACGTGGTTGGGGAACTGCGGTCCGAGCTGGCCCAGTCCCGGCTGGATGCGGCCCGGCTCGAAGGTGAGCTGGAGGCTCTGCGGGCCCAGTCGCTGCTGGATACCGAGGACCGCCAGGCCCTGCGCACGCTGCTGCGTGTCACCCGCAAGCAGAACCAGCGGGCTGAGCGGGTCTACGCGCTCTTCCACCAGGGCCGCCTGCACAGTGTCCACCCCACGGTGGAAGCCGCCGAGATCGCCGCCGAGGCCGAAGGCGCACCGCGCTCCGGCTGGACCACACACACCCCGGGGGCCGCGCTGCCCCCGGCCTGCGAGGTCACCTGGAGGGTTCAGCCCCTTCCCTTCGGCGCCCCGACCCCATGAGCACCCTGCCCACCTACCGGTGGCACCTCGCCCCCGATGGTCTGGCGACCCGCCGTCAGCTCCGCGCCCTGGGGCTGCGCCCGGGTGGTCAGGACGTGGTCGCGGAACTCCACCGGCCCCGACGCCGGCGGCCCCCGCTGGTCGCGTACCTCTATCGCATCGATCGGGCCAAGCCCGTCCGTCCCATGACGCCGGGCCGCGCGGTGGCACTGGCTGCGGCGATGACCGCGCGCCGCACCTGCCCCGCCTGCCGGACCGATGCCGGGTATTGCATCCCGCGGTCGCTCGGCATGTGCGTCCCCTGCCACGACACCCCCGCTCCCTCCGAAGGGAACCGCCGTGTCCTTCCGTGAACGTCTCACCCGCGCCCTGCACGCCGTAGGGCTCCGCATGGCCGGAGAGCCCGGCGGGCGCGCCGCGAACGTTCTGACCAGCCTGCTCGGGCTCGGCCGGATCGAGCGGTGCACCAGCCCGACGTGCACCGACTGCGCCCCGACTGCCTGACCCCGGAAGAACAGTGCGTCGCCTGCAAGTTCGCAGGGCCCGGCCCTCTCCTCCACAGATCCGGCCGGGCCCCTACTCCGACAAAGGAGTGCGCCAAGCATGACTGACACCACCATCACCCCGGAAGTGGCACCCCAGGCCACACCGGACACCCCGCCCCCTGCACCCGACCCCAAGCCCGCGCCCACCGCTCCGGCGGTGAAGCACACGCCGGGTGGGTGGCCGGTGGTCCCGCTCGCGGTGACCGGCACCAACACCACCGCGTCCCTCCTCGCCACCGCTGCGCTGGTCGCTGGCCCGGCCGGGCTCGCGGTCGCCGCGACCGGCGCGGCTGCCCTCGGAGTAGTAGCAGCCACCCGCAAGCACCGCGCCAACCACAAGACCAAGAGCTCCCGAAAGGCCAGGGCCCGCGCACCGCACTCCGCGGCCGGTCTCGGGTCAGTCGGCCAGAGCGCCCGCCCCAACCGCCGTGGTGGATCGGGCCGAGTGCCCGGCCAGAGCCGCGGCGGAGTCACCCACAGCACCGGGAAGGGCGCTGGTCGGGGGATCGCCAAGCCCAAGCGCACCGCCTCCGGTTCGGGTCTCGGTACGGGGAAGGCGGGCAGCCCGAAGAACAGCGCGGGCCTGCGCCACAAGTCGGCCCCGGCCAAGCACGCGTCGCCCGGCACGGCCGCGGGCAGGTCCGGCAGCCGTGCCGGGCAGGTCAAGGCGCTGCGAGATTCGGCCCGGACGTCGTCGCCGTCGCGGGCGGCCCGCCGGTCGGAGACGACCGGTGCCCGCCGGGGCCTGGCCGACGCCCGACGCGACGCCAAGACCGCGGCCCGTACGGCTTCCGCTGGTGGGAAGGGCGGGTTGGGCCGGTCGGTGGGTAAGGCCGCGGGCCGGATCAGCGCCGCCAAGAGCGCCGCTGTCCAGCGGAGCCGTAAGGCCCGTGACCAGCGCACCGCCGACACCGTCACCGCAGCGCGGGACGCGGTCCGCAAAGCCCCGCTCCGTAAAGCCGCCCGCAAGGCCCTGCGCCGCTCCACGGCCCGGTTCCAGGGGCGTCGCCTCCTGGCGGCCCTGCTGGCGGGGGTGTTGGGGCTGGTCGGGATGGTGACCACCCCGCTGGGCCGGAAGCTCGGGTGGGCGTGGCTGATGTATCCCGGGCGTCGCTTGTACGCCCGGCTGACCCGGACCGCCGAGGAACAGCGCGACCAGCGCGACGAAGCGATCGTCGCCGCGCTGGGTGAGGCCGAAGCGGCTTCGGATGCCGAAGCGGCCCAGCAGAACGACCAGATCAGCGACACCGCCGAGCGCCCGGTTGGGCCGACGCCGGCAGCACCCACCACCACCCCGGATGAGGGAGAGAACGTGTCTGGTTTCCGGTTCGAGGAGCACGCCGCCGAGATGGAAACGGCAGCTCAGCAGTACGACCCCGAGAACGCCATGGAGATCCTGGCCATGGTCGAGGGGCTGCCCGCAGCTTTGACGAGCGTGGCGAACGTGATGCAGGTCTTGGCTGAGCGGGCCGATTCGGAGTTCCCGTTGGAGAAGCCGGTTGCGGACGGCTTCAACGACATCTTCGGCGCGCTCATGGCGGCCGTCGCGGTCGCGGAGGACATGGGGCCTCTGTTCCGCCAGGCCCACGAGCAAGACATTGCCCGCCACGAGGACCCCCGCAACGGGGCCGAGGCCGAGAAGGGCTGGAACGTCTGAGATGACCACCACCACACAGGCCAGCTCCGGGCCGATGTGGGACTGGGCGGCCGGTCACGGACCTGTGACCGGCGCCCTGTCCGCCACCTCCGGCGCCCTTGCCGTCGCCACCACCGGGGCCGCCACCGGTATGCCCCCCGCCTGGGCCCTCGCCGTTGGCGCGGCCGGGGCGATCGGCCACACCATCAGCAGCCTCCGCGAGCGGCTCTCCGCCCGCACCATCGCGATGCGCTCCGCGTCCTGGCTGGTCGGGGCGGGGTGGACGACATGGGCCATGACTAGCGGCCCTCTCACCTGGGCCGCCCTGGGTTCCCTGGCCACGATCGGCGTCGGCATCGGAGCCGCCGCCCGCTCCACCCTCCTTCACGAGGAAGCTCGGGAACTGGAGACCATCGCGGCCGATGAACGCCATGTCGCTCGCGAACTGTCCGCCGAACGCCGGGCGATCGCTGCGGAGTGGGTGGACCGGGTGCAGCGGGTCTGCCACCTCACCCTGCGCGTCGTTGCGGTGGAGATGTGGCCCACGGGGACGGGGTTCACGATCGACGCCGAACTCCCCGCGGGGGGAACGACCTACGACCGGATCGCGCAGCACTCCGCCGCACTCTCCGCCGACGCCCGCCTGCCCCACGGCTGCACGGCGGTCGCCTCCCAGGGCATCCACCAGGGGCGCGTCCTGATCGACGTGACCACGGTCAACGTCCTCGCGGAAGAGCGCACCTACCCGTCCGACTACACGCCGCTGTCGCTCTACACGGGCATCCCGTGGGGGTACCGGACGAATGCGGAAGAGATCTGTGTGTTCCTGCGGGAGCAGTGCGCGCTGGTCGTCGGCCCCACCGGGTCGGGCAAGACGAACATGGTTCACGTCATCCTCGCCGGATTCGCCCGCACCACCGACGTCCTCACGTGGGTGATCGACCTGAACGCCGGATCCGCTGGTCTTCCATGGGTCCGCCCCGCGCTCGACGTCAACGGAGCCCCGATTGGCGGGGTGCGGCCGGGCATTGACTGGCTCGCCTCCACCTACGAGGAAGCCGTGCTGATGCTGGACGCGGCCCTGGCTGTGGGGCTGCGGAGGAAGGTCGCGTATCAGGATCTGATGGCGCGAGCGAATACGGACCTGTTGCCGATCAGTGCGCAGATTCCGCAGATCATGCTGGTCGTTGATGAGGGTGCGGAGATCCTGACCAGCACCGACCGGCGCATGAAAGACCTCGCCAAGAAGATCCTCGAAGTGATCCGCATGCTCCGCGCCATGGGCGTCCGAACCGTCCTCACCGCACTCGGAGCCACCGGCAGCGTGCTGGGGAACCTGATGATCCGCCGGGAGGCCAAGGCACGGGTCTGCCTGACCGGCGGGGAGACCGAGGGCATGGACCTGTCCAAGGTCTTCCCCGGCGCCCGCGGCCTGCGCCCCGACCAGGCCCCCTACAAGGGAGCGGGGTTCATGGGGACTCCGGAGTCCGCGGCGGCGCTGTTCAAGGTGTGGCGGATCCTCCCCAACCAGATCCGCGACATCGTCCACGCCACCACCAACATCCACCCGACCCTGGACGAGATCAGCAGCAAGGCGGCCGGGCCTGCCTACGCGACCCGGTGGGATGCGGACCGCACCGCGTGGATGCGCGACACCAACCCGGAGACCCCGGCCACCGACGCCCCCGCGGGCGAGCGGCCCGCGGCAAGCGGTGGCGGGTTGAATCTCTCCGCGTTGCGGGGGGAGTCGGCGGAGGAGGCGTTGGCCCGGAAGTTCCGGCAGCAGATCGACGACCAGTTCGCCACCTTCAACCCGACCACAGCATCGGGTGAGCCGGACGCCGGGCGGCCCGCGCCGACCGGACTGAACCTGTCCGCCCTCCAGCCCGAGGACAACGCCGCCCGGCAAGCAGCCCTCGCCCTGCTACACGCCGCCGGGCCGGACGGGACGGGAGCGTCCGCGATCGCCCGGGGCCTGGCGGAGGAGGAGTTCGGGACGACGCGGCAGACGGTCGTCGGGTGGCTCAAGACGTGGTCGGAGGACGGCACCGCGGTCCGCGTCGGGACCGGCACCAAAGCCCGCTACGTCCACCGTGACCACACCCCCGACAACCCCGCCGAGGAGTAGGCGGTTGTCGCTTGTCGGCCCCGGCCCGGGAAGGTGCCTGGGCGGGTCTGTGAGGGCCGGAAACGGCTTGTGACCTGCAAGGCGACAAGCGACAAGACAAGACAAGCGACAAGGCACACGACAAGCCGGACGACAAGCGACACGACAAGCCAGCACGGCCCGCACCGCCCCTCAGCGGGAGGTGCGGGCCGTGCTGCTGAAGGAGCCCCGTCGTGCATGAAACCGCGTACGAGATCACCACCCTCACCCCCCAACAGCCCACCCCGACCCTCGGCATGCTGCCGACCGAGATCCCCCCGGGCGTGCAGATGGTCACCCTCCCCGGAGGCATCCGGACCCTGGCCTACACACCGACCCAGGCCCCGCCCGCACCGCCCGTTCCGGCCCCTCAGCCGATCCCGACGTGGGCCAAGACGACCGCGCTTCTCACGCCGACGATCGGCGGGGGCATCGCCGCCGCCGGGGTCGGCCTCTCCTACGCAGCCCCGGGACTGATCGCCATGAGTGAAGCCCTCTGGGCCGCCGTCGCCCTTCTCGCCGCCGCAGCCATCGGCGTCCCCATGCTCCTGCGCATCGGCCGCACCGCGGGGGCAGGGAGGGGCTCGACGCGCATCACACAGAACATCACCGCGACCGGGATGTTCGGCAAGGCCAACGGCACCATCAACCACCGCTGAACGCCGAGAGCGGCCCCCATCTCACGCCAATGATCCCGGGGCCGCTCTCATCTGCCAGCACTCATCAGAACTGGAGACCTCAAGCATGACCCATGCCACCCACATCCGGCGAGATGTCGACCCCCGGCCGCGGTTACTCGACCTGTTCTGCTGCCAGGGCGGCGCGGCCAAGGGCTATGCCGATGCCGGGTTCGACGTGACCGGCGTCGACATCCACCCCCAGCCCCGCTACCCGTACTCGTTTGTCCAGGCCGAAGCGGTTGCCTTCGTGCTGGAGCACGGGGCGGAGTTCGACGTGATCCATGCGTCGCCGCCGTGCCAGCACGACAGCGACTGCCAGCGCCTCCAGGGCAACACCCACCCTGACCTCATCGCCCCCACCCGCACTGCCCTCCAGGCGACCGGCCGGCCGTGGGTGATGGAGAACGTGCGCGGGGCGGTGCCGAAGCTGGTTGGGCCGGTGATGCTGTGCGGGCCGATGTTCCGGGTGGCCACCTACCGGCACCGGTACTTCGAGACCGGCGGCGGCCTCACCCTCAACCAGCCCCACCACCCCCCGCACCTGGTGCCGCAGGCCAAGATGGGCCGCCCCATCCCGCCCGGCCACTACGGGCAGTTCGTCGGGAACTTCTCCGGCGTCGACCTGGCCCGCCGGGTGATGGGGGTGCCGTGGATGAACCGCGACGGCATCCGCGAATGCATCCCCCCGGCCTACACCCACCACATCGGCACCGCCGCGCTTGCCCTGCTGACCGCGACCGGTCTGGGGGTGGCCGCGTGACCACGCCTGTGCTGCCGCTGCGCAAGCCGAACGGGCTGCGGGTGCTGGACCTTTGCTGCGGGGCCGGGGGCCTGTCCATGGGCTACTACCTCGCCGGATACGACGTCACCGGCGTCGACATCAACCCGCAGCCGAACTACCCCTTCACCTTCCACCAGGCCGACGCCCTCACCTTCCCCCTTGACGGCTACGACCTCATCCACGCCTCCTGGCCGTGCGAGCACTTCGCCCGCGTCACCGCCTGGCGCGGCAGCCGCGACAACCACCCCGACCTCCTCACCCCCGGACGCAAACGGCTCCAGGCATCCGGGCTGCCCTGGGTCATCGAGAACGTCCCCGAAACCGCGTGGGCGGGCCTGCTGCGCCCGGACTACCTGCTGTGCGGGACGCAGTTCGGCCTCAACGTCCGCCGCCACCGCGCCTTCGAAACGTCATGGGGCGGCGGCGGTGACCTGGTCGCACCGTGCTGGCACCACAAGAAGCTCCTGGCCTTCGAGCACAAGGGCGAACGGGCCTACGCGGACGCCATGGGCTGCACCTGGATGACCAACAAGGAAGCCCGCAAAGCCGTACCCCCCGCCTACACCCAGTTCATCGGCCACCAGTTCCTCACCCACGAAAGGACGGCCGCAGCATGAACACCCCACTCCTCACCGCCGCCCTGGCCGCCGCCGAACGCGACTGGCACGTCTTCCCGCTCCGCCCCGCCGACAAGCGCCCCGCCCTCCACGGCGAGGCCGTCTGCCCGCTGACCGGGGACTGCGCAGGCGGTCACCGCAAGTGGGAGGACCGGGCCACCACCGACCCCGACCGCATCCGCCGCGCCTGGGCCGACCGCCCCTTCAACATCGGCATCGCCACCGGCCCTAGCGGGCTGCTGGTCGTGGACCTGGACATGCCCAAGCGGAACAGCAGCACGGACACGCCTTCCGGCGTGAACACCTTTGGGGCGCTCTGCGAGCGCGCCGGGCAACCCGTCCCCAGCACCTACCGCACCCGGACCGCGTCCGGCGGACACCACCTGTACTTCACCACCCCGCCCGGCATCCGGCTGGGCAACACCGCGGGCACCCTGGCACCCCTGGTGGACACCCGGGCATGGGGCGGATACGTCGTCGCCCCCGGCAGCACCACCACCAGCGGGCGCTACGAGGTCACCCACCCGAACCCCGTCGTGCCCCTGCCTGGCTGGCTTCTCACCCTTCTCCGGCCCGCGCCTCGCGGGCCGGTCGGACCGCTTGCCATGCCGGTAGTCAGCGGCAGCCGCGCCGGGCGGGCCGCTCTGGAGCGGGAGTGCCGGCGGGTTGTCGTGGCGCCCGAGCGAGAGGGCAACGACACGCTCAACCGCAGCGCGTTCAAGGTGGGGCGCTTCGTCGCGTGGGGCGACCTGGCCCGGCACGAGGTTGAGGAGGCCTTCCAAGGGGCGGGAGAGGCTCGAGGGCTCACCGTTGCCGAGTGCCGCGCCACGATCCGCAGCGCCCTGGACGCCTCCATCCACACCGCCCGGCCCAGGGAGACGGCATGAGCTCCCCGCTCCGCTCCCCCTTGGAAGGCCATCCGCCCACGTCCCGGCTCAGGCTCGCCGAACCGGCCCCCGCCGCCTCCGACCGTGGTGCGCCGAAGGTCGTCGCCGAAGGCGTCCCCGCTGCTGTTCGCCCTGACCAGCAGACCGGAGACGGCCGCTACCCCATCGCCTGGCTCACCATCACCGCGCCCCGCGGCGCGACCCCCACCGCCACCAGCATCTGCCAGTGCGGGCGCAACCTCTTCGCCGCAGGCCACCACAAAGCCCTGGCCCTGATCGCCGACCACACCGACCACAAGACCCGCTGCCCGCTCCGTGCCGACCAGGAAGGCGCTGCCGCATGAACGCCACACCGACCGCACCGCCCATCGACGGTGCCGCCCTCCTCGACGAGGTGGAAGCCTTCCACCGCCGGTTCAACATCTTTCCGCGTGAAGGGGCCTACGTCGCCGTCGCCCTGTGGGACGCGCACGCGCACTTGCTGGACGCTTTCGACTCGACGCCGCGCATCGCGTTCCTGTCCCCGGAGCCGGGATCGGGCAAGTCCCGGGCGCTGGAAGTGCTGGAGACGCTGGTGCCGAACAAGATGGCCGCTGTGGATGCCTCCCCTTCGGCGCTCTTCCGGTCCGTGGCCGGCATCGAGGGAGAACGGCCCACGATCGTCTACGACGAGATCGACACCGTCTTCGGCCCCAAGGCCGGAGAGAACGAACAGCTCCGTGGATTCCTCAACGCCGGACACCGCCGCGGCCGGTTGATGTACCGGTGCGTGGGCGACGGCGCCAACCAGACCGTCCAGGGCTTCCCGTCCTACTGCGCCGTCGCCATGGCCGGACTCGGCTCCCTGCCCGACACGATCCTGACCCGCTCCGTCATCATCCGCATGCGCCGCCGCGCCCCCAACGAGAAGGTCGAGCCCTACCGCCTGGGCACCCACGAAGCACAGGGGAACGCCATCCGCGACCGCCTCGCCGCCTGGGCCGACCAGGTCCGCGACCAGGTCAAGGGAGCCTGGCCCCAGATGCCGGACGGCATCACCGACCGCCCCGCCGACGTATGGGAACCCCTCCTCGCCGTCGCGGACGCCGCAGGCGGCAACTGGCCCGCACGGGCCCGCGCCGCATGCGTCGAACTGGTCAAAGCCTCCCAGTCCGACGACAAGGCATCCCTCGGCATCCGCCTGCTCACCGACCTCCGCGACCACGTCCTGATCGGCGTCGACAAGCTCCCCACCATCGCCGTCCTGGACAGGCTCAACGCACTGGAAGACGCCCCCTGGGCCGACACCGACGGCAAACCGCTCGACTCCCGACGACTGTCCAAGATGCTCAAGGAATACCGGACCGCCAACGACGAACCGATCGTCTCCCGCAACATCCGCACCGCCGGCGGCATCCTCAAGGGCTACTACGCCGAAGACCTCCACGACGCCTGGAACCGCTACTGCGCGGCCCCGCCACAGAACAGCGCTACATCCGCTACGCCGCTACAGCCCAGCTCACAACCCGTGCTCGCGTAGCGGCAACCACCGATGTAGCGGCTACATCCCACACCCACCGCGACGCCTCACGCCCCGCACGAGGAGCTGCACGGCCCGCCGCTGAACGGGTCGAAGCCGGATGTAGCCGCTACATCACAACCATCCGCTACGCCTCCACACCCGCTGACCTGCGGTGTAGCGGCGTAGCGGATGTAGCGGACCACCAGGAAGGGGGAAAGCCCCCGCATCGCCATGAGGAGAGATGTTCTGTTGAGCGCAGTCCCGCGAGTCATCGAGCCCCTTCTCTACACCCCCGAGGAAGCCGCCGAAGCCCTCCGGCTCGGCCGCTCCACCGTCTTCGAGGAGATCCGTCTCGGACGGCTTCGCACCGTCCAAATCGGTCGCTGCCGACGCATCCCGACGGACTACGTCGCGGAGTACATCGACCTCCTCAAGAGCGAATCCGCAGCCTGAGTCTCCGATGTCCCCGAGGCCGCGCCCTTCCGGCGCGGCCTCACCCATGGAAGGAACCGCCGGAGTGACGACGAATCCGAAGCCCACACGCAGGGCCGGGCACGGTGAAGACACCATCTATTGGGATGGAGCTAAAAAGCGATTCGTGGGTGCCGTCTCGTTGGGGTACGCGCCGGACGGCAGGCGCTTGCGGCCCAAGGTCTATGGCAAGACCAAGACCGAGGTGCGCGGGAAGATCCGGGAGCTGAAAAAGGAGGTCGAGGCCGGGGCGCGCACGCCCGCGAATTACACGGTCTCCAATGCCGTCAACGACTGGCTTGAACGTGGGTTGAAGGGGCGCGACGAGCAGACCGTAGGCAAGAACCGCACTCTGGCGACCAAGCACCTGGTCCCGTATATCGGCCGGGCGAAGCTGAAGGATCTCAGTGCCGATGACGTGGATGACTGGCTGACGGGGCGAGCCGAAGAGCTGGCCACGAGGACGCTTCGAGATGTTCTTGCGGTCCTGCGTCGGTCTATTGAGCATGCGCAGCGGCGGGACAAGGCGGTGCGCAACGTGGCCGCGCTGGTCACTGTGCCGGAAGGCCAGCCGGGGCGTCCGAGCAAGGCTTTGAACCTGGAGCAGGCCAAAGCGGTTTTGGCCGCTGCCCGGGGCTCGCGCCTGTACGCGTACCTCGTCCTGTCCTTGTTGAGTGGCGTGCGTACGGAGGAGGCGCGTCCTCTCACCTGGGATCATGTTTACCTGTCGCCTGACAACGACGTTCCGCCGCATGTCGCGGTATGGCGGTCGGTGCGCCGGCATGGGGAGACCAAGACCCGTAAGAGCCGGCGCACGATTGCTCTGCCGCGGCAGGTTGTTGAGGTACTCGAAGAGCACCTGCGCTGGCAGAAGCAGGAGCGAGCGTCGCACGGAGCCCAGTGGAGCGCCTCGGGCCGCGTCTTCACCACCAGGAGTGGCGAGCCGCTCGACGCTGCCAATGTCCGCCGCGACTTTCGGGCCATCGTGAAGAAGGCGGGCCTGGAGCCCGAGTGGACCCCGCGGGAGCTTCGGCACAGCTTCGTGTCGCTGCTCTCGGACCACGGCATCCCGTTGGAACGGATCGCTGTGCTCGTCGGACACAGCAGTCAGGCAACCACAGAGGCCGTCTACCGCAAGCAGCTTCGTCCCGTGATCACTCAGGGGGCGGAGGCGATGGACGAGATCTTCGCCTTCGAGGCCGGGCGCGGCGACAGCAAGGCTTGATCGAAAGCCTCTGGCCCCCCGTTTGGCCCCCGGAC
Organism: Streptomyces globisporus C-1027; assembly: GCF_000261345.2. Classification (NCBI taxonomy): domain Bacteria; kingdom Bacillati; phylum Actinomycetota; class Actinomycetes; order Kitasatosporales; family Streptomycetaceae; genus Streptomyces; species Streptomyces globisporus. The sequence continues at coordinate 4,375,292 of NZ_CP013738.1, forward strand.
ACCACAGAGGCCCGATCCTAAATCTAGGACCGGGCCTCTGACCTGGTGTTTCAGCTGTCGGGGTGGCGGGATTTGAACCCACGACCTCTTCGTCCCGAACGAAGCGCGCTGCCAAGCTGCGCTACACCCCGATGTCCACCGGACTCCCGGCGACATCGATTACTTTAGCCCACCGGCGGCCGGAGGCGAAATCCGGTTTCCTCGGTGCTGGATCCACCCCGCCACGTTCGGCCGGATGTGGTCCACGGCGGTGATCAGGCTGGCCAGGGCGGTGAAGAGGAGGCCGAGGGCGAGGGCCTGGGTGAGGGTGCCGGTGTAGCCGTACGTGTCGACGTCGAGGAACGGGTACGGGTAGCGGGTCGGGGAGCCGTGGGAGAGCAGGGCTCCGCGGGTCAGAACCAAGCCCAGGTAGGCCGCCGGGGCCGTCAGCCACAGCGGGATGTGGGCCAGGCGCAGGGTCCGCGGCGCGGTCAGCAGGAGCCAGTCCGCGGCGACCGCCAAGGGGGTCACCGTGTGGAGCAGGAGCGTCGCTGCGAGGGACCAGCCCGTTCCGGGGGCCGGGGTCTCCGGGTAGTTCACCAGCACCAGGTGGTGCACCAGGGCGGTGATCGCCGCGAGCAGGAGCACCCCGCCCGTCAGGTACGGCGGGAGCGGCGGAGCGCCCCGCCAGGAACGTACCGCCGACCAGCCGAAGGCCACCGCGACCAGCAGGTTCGCCAGGACGGTGAAGTGGATCAGGGGTGGTGGGGTGTAGCCGGTTGCCATGGTGATCGCCGGGCCCGCCACCGCCGCCCCGCATGCCAGGGTGCGCAGAACCGTGGCCCAGGGGCGGCGGGGGCCGGTGGGGTCCCGGAGCACCTCTGCAGCCCGGGGGCGGGGGAGCAGGGCGGTCCGGGGCGCGGTCATGATTCGTACCGTAAGGGGGTGGGAAGACCCCCGCGATTCGTCACCCGCGTCGGCCGTTCGCCGTCATCCGGTCCGGGCCGCCGCGCCCCCGCTCGTCGCCTACGACGTAGCCTCGGATGCCTGTCGGCCAGTCGCGCCTGCCAGCCCGTCCCCCGGCGCCCGCAGCTGCCGCGTACGTCGAGCCACACGCCTCCGGCGTCCGCCTACGCGCGCCGTCCAGGCAGGCAGCCCCGCCCGCCGCCCCCTCAGCCCTTCGCCACCAGCGTCAGCAGCGTCGCCTCAGGCGGGCAGGCGAAGCGGACCGGGGTGTAGCGGTTGGTGCCGCAGCCCGCGGAGACGTGGAGGTAGGCGCGCTGGTCTCCGACCGTGTGGCTCGACAGGCCCTTGACCCGGTCCGTGTCCAGGTCGCAGTTGGTGACCAGTGCCCCGTAGAACGGGATGCACAGCTGGCCGCCGTGCGTGTGGCCCGCCAGGATCAGGGGGTAGCCGTCGGCCGTGAAGGCGTCCAGGGAGCGCAGGTACGGGGCGTGGACCACGCCGATGGAGAGGTCGGCGCCGGTTTCCGGGCCGCCCTGGACCTCGGCGTAACGGTCCCGCTTGATGTGCGGGTCGTCCAGGCCGGTGAACGCCAGCTCCATGCCCTCCAGCTTGAGCCGGCCCCGGGTGTTCGACAGGTCCAGCCAGCCGGCCTCGTCGAAGGCGTCGCGCATCGGCTCCCACGGGTTGTGGACGACGCCGACCGCGGGGGCGTTGCCGTTGAGGCCGTGCTTGCCCTGGACCTTCTCCAGGAGGTAGCGGGCCGGGTTGCGGAGCTTGGGGCCGTAGTAGTCGTTGGAGCCGAAGACGTACACGCCCGGGAACTCCATCAGCGGGCCCAGCGCGTCCAGCAGCTCGGGCACCGCGTCCGGGTCGGAGAGGTTGTCGCCGGTGTTCACCACGAAGTCGGGGCGCAGGCCCGCCAGCGACTGGAGCCACGCGCGCTTCTTGCGCTGACCGCACACCATGTGGATGTCGGAGACCTGGAGCACGCGCAACGGACGTGCCCCGTGCGGGAGTACGGGAATGGTGACCCGTCGCAGGCGGAACGAGCGGGCCTCGAACCCGGCGGCGTAGGCCAGTCCGGCGGCGCCGACCGCCGCGCCGACTGCCGTGACTTTCAGGGGTACTCCGTAGCGTGCGCGCATGTGCCCATCGTCGCAGAAGCGGAACGCCCGGAGAAAAGGCGAGACGTAGGCGAGAGGTGGGCGAGAGGAAAGGTGAGGGGAGGGAGAGGGAAATCGGTGGGCGGTTCCGGCCCCCCACCTGTCACAATCACGGCATGACCACGCTCAAGTCCAAGCTCAAGGAAGACCTCCACACGGCCATGAAGGCGCGTGACGAGCTGACCTCGTCCACCCTTCGGCTCACCCTCACCGCGATCACCAAGGAAGAGGTCAGCGGCACGTCGGCGCGCGAGCTCTCCGACGACGAGGTGCAGAAGGTGATCGCCAAGGAGGCGAAGAAGCGCCGTGAGGCGGCCGAGGCCTTCGCCCAGGGCGGCCGGACCGAGCAGGCCGAGCGCGAGAAGGCGGAGGGCGAGCTGCTCGACGGCTACCTGCCCAAGCAGCTCTCCGACGACGAGCTGAACGTCATCGTGGCGTCCGCCGTCGAGGAGGCGAAGGCCGCCGGGGCCGAGGGGCCGCGCGCGATGGGCGCCGTCATGAAGATCGTCAACCCGAAGGTCGCCGGGCTCGCCGAGGGCGGCCGGGTCGCCGCCGCGGTGAAGAAGCTCCTCGCCGGCTGAGGCATCGCCGAGCGGAGAAGCCGAGCGGGGAAGCAGGACAAGACAATAGGGGTGGGCGCCCGGTCCTCGACCGGGCGCCCACCCCTATTCCGTGCGGAGTCCCACCGTCAGGGGCCCTCGTTGCCGCCGCCCCGGCCGCCGCCGCCCGGTCCGCCGATCACGCCTTCCGGGAGCTCGATCCCGGGGAACCGGTTGCCGTCGTCGCCGGGCTTGTCGTCGTCACCGCGGTCACGGTCACGGCCCCGCTCGCGGTCGCCCTTCTCCTCGTCCTTGTCGCCCTTCTCCTTGCCGCGAGGCACGGGGACGGTGTTGAACCCGGGGGTCTCGGACGCGTCCAGCGCTCCGGTCATCGCGATGCGCCAGATCGGGCCGGGCAGACAGCCACCGCAGACCTTGTCGTAGTACTGGCCGCCGATGGTGACGTTGAACATCGAGCTCTTCTCGCCGACGTCGTCACCGACCCACACCGCGGTGGAGAGGTTCGGCGTGTACCCGACGAACCAGGCGTCCTTGCGGTCGTTGGTCGTACCGGTCTTGCCCGCGTTGTCCCGGTCGCTGAGTCCGGCCTGCGTACCGGTGCCGTCCTCGACGACGCCCTTGAGCATCTGGTTGATCGTGTCCGCGGTCCGCTCGCTCATCGCGCGCGAGCAGGACGTCTTCGGCACGTCGAGCTTCTTGCCCTGCGGGTCCTTGATGGACTCGATGGCGACCGGCGTGCAGTACGTGCCGCGGTTGGCGAAGGCGGCGTAGGCGCCGGCCATGGAGAGCGGCGTGCTCACCTCACTGCCGAGGGTGATCGACGGGTTCTCGACGATCTTCTTGCCGTCACCGCGCTCGTAGCCGACCTTCTTGGCCATCTCGACGGTCTCGCAGAGGCCGGCCTTCTGCTCCAGCATCGCGAAGTAGGTGTTGATGGACTTGCCGAGCGCGCTCGTCATGTCCCAGGAGCCCTTCTCGGACTCCAGCTCGTTCTGGAGCTGCCAGGGCGCGTACCCGGCGGGGGAGCCGGAGCAGTTGCGGAAGTCCCGCTCCTGGAGCGTCAACTTCCAGTCCGAGGAGAACGACGTCGCCGGGCTGATGCCCTTCTCCAGCGCCGCCGCCGCGGTGAACGGCTTGAACGTGGAGCCGACCTGGAAGCCGTAGGTGCTCCCGCCCATCTTGTTGCTGACGGAGAGGTTCAGGACGGTCTCGTTCTGCTTCTGGTCCAGGCCGTACGGGCGGGACTGGCCCATCGAGAGGATCTTGCCGCTGCCCGGCTGGACCTGCACCACCGACGCCGCGAACTTGTCGTCCTTGTTGACCTTCGCGGTGGCGGCCTCGTTGGCGGCCTTCTGCGCGCGCGGGTCGAGCGTGGTCCGGATGGTCAGACCGCCGAGGTTCCAGAGCTTGGCCCGCTCCTCGTCGGTCTTGCCGAAGGCGGGGTCGGTGAGGATCGTCTTGCGTACGTAGTCGCAGAAGAAGCCGGAGCCGCTGACGGCGGTGATGCAGCCGTTCTTCGGCCGGGACACCTTCAGCTTGATGGGCGTCTCCATGGCCTTGTCGGCCTCGGCCTGCGTGATGCTCTTGACCGCGGCCATCCGCGCCAGCACGGTGTTGCGGCGCTTGGTCGCTTCCTCCGTGTCGTTGACCGGGTCGTACCGGCTCGGCGACTGGACGATGCCGGCGAGCAGCGCGGCCTCCTCCACCTTGAGGTCCTTGGCGTGCTTGGAGAAGTAGCGCTGGGACGCGGCCTCGATGCCGTACGCCTGCTGCCCGAAGAACGTGATGTTGAGGTAGTTCTCCAGGATCTTCTTCTTGCCGAGCTCCTCCTCGACCTGGATCGCGTACTTCAGCTCGCGGACCTTGCGGCCGAGCGTCTGCTGCGTGGCCTCGGCGACCTTCTCCGGGTCGTCGCCCGCCTCCTCGACGAAGACGTTCTTCACGTACTGCTGGGTGAGGGTCGACGCGCCCTGCGCCGCCCCGCCCGCCTGTACGTTGCGGTTCATCGCGCGCAGGATGCCCTTGAGGTCGACCGCGCCGTGCTCGTAGAAGCGGGAGTCCTCGATCGCGATGATCGCGGCCTGCATGTGCGGCGAGATGTCCTTGAGCGGGACGACCGTGCGGTCGCGGGAGTACACCGTGGCGATGGTGCCGCCGTCGCGGTCCTGGATCGTGGTCCGCTGACTGAGCGGCGGTGTCTTGAGGTTGGAGGGGATCTCGTCGAATCCTTCGACCGTCCCCTTGGCGGCGAGCCCCAGCGCTCCGGCCGCGGGCAGCGCGATGCCTGCCAGGACAGCTCCGGAGAGGGCGGCGACACCGACGAACTTGGCGGCCTGCTGAGTCGTGGTGAGACCGCCGCCCGAGCGCTTCTTTGGCATAGGGGGCAGCCTAATCCGTAGTGATGAACGTGTCGCAGGAGCAGCGGGCTCTCGGAGCGTTCCCGTACCAGACCGTGACATCCGGGCGGAGAATCGGGCCGGGCGGAGACACGGCACGCCGTCACGGTGCGGGCACGCGGACGCGGACGGCCTACGTTCCCATTCGCCGGACAGACGGGCAGGCGTTGGCCTAAGCTGCTCTCAACTGTCACAGCAGTCCGGTTCCGTATCAAGCCCCCTGCCGCCCCATGCGCATCTTCTGGTCATTCTTCGGCCGGTCGATGTGCCACCGCATCGCCCTTCACGCACCCAGCGAGGCGCTCCCGAATTCGCCCCGTCTGTCGCGAGAAGTCCCTTGCAACTTGAGTGCACTGTCCCTTTTTCGCGGCGATAGTCGCGTATGTCCTCGGCTCACTCCCCTGGGTGATCTGCCGCATACGCATAGTCCGTTCGGACCATTCAAGATTGGGCCCGAAGGGGGTGTTGTGCTGTCCCCACCTTCCGTAACGTCCTCAACTGGCAGCGGTGAATATGCCGCTACCGCCGTGGGGGAGCCTCGATTCGGGAGAGGACGGCGCCGACATGGGCTGGGTAACCGACTGGAGTGCGCAGGCAGCCTGCCGCACTACCGATCCGGATGAACTGTTCGTACAAGGGGCAGCGCAGAACAGAGCCAAGGCGGTGTGCACCGGATGCCCGGTGCGGACCGAGTGCCTGGCCGATGCGCTGGACAATCGCGTCGAATTCGGCGTGTGGGGAGGAATGACGGAGCGGGAGCGCCGCGCACTGCTGCGCCGCCGGCCGACCGTCACGTCCTGGCGCCGACTGCTGGAGACCGCACGCAGCGAGTACGAGCGGTCCACCGGCATCATGCCCGGAGTCATCGGGCTGGAGGACGAGGAACTGCACGAGACGTACGCCGCCGTCGGGTAGCGCGCCGACCACGCCGCTCGGCGCGTCGGCTCTACGCCGCTCCGGCAGGGGCCGGGGCGGAGCCGTCCGCCAGCCGGTCGCCGATGGCCCGGAGGCCGTCCAGGTCGTGTACGTCGCCGGGCAGCGCCTCCACGGCCGTCACCGGGACCTCCGGGTGGAGCGTGGTGAAGCGGTCGCGGGTGCGGTTCTCGCGGGCGACGACCTGCATGCGCTCGGCGTGCAGGCGCAGCAGACCCGCCGTCAGTTCCTCGATGCTGATGACGTCGGTCGCGTCGGTGTCCGACGCTCCGGTCTCGTCGGCCGTGTCCACCGCAGGGGTGGCGTCGGCGGTCTCGCCCTCGGGGGCGGTCGCGGCGTGCGCGATGTTCTCGTGGGGCGGCTCGTTCTCCGTCGTGTCCTGGTGCTCGGCTGAGGTCTGCGGACCGGACGCCTGCCCGGCCTCGGGGGAGAGGGGCGGCTCGGTCGTTCCGGAAGCGGTGACCGCCGGGTCGGGGGCTACCCGGTCACCAAGGCCAGCTTTCCCGGCCCTCTGATCCACAATGCGGGCGTCGTCAAGATTTTCTGCGGCAGTCAGCGCCTGCTCCGCGGAGAGCCGCGAAGCCTCGCTGCCGTGCACGCGGTTGAGGACCAGACCGGCCAGCGGCATGTCCTCGGCGGCCAGCCGCTCCACGAAGTAGGCGGCCTCGCGCAGTGCGTCCTGCTCCGGCGTCGCGACCACGAGGAAGGCCGTGCCGGGCGCCTGGAGCAGCTTGTACGTGGCGTCCGCGCGGCTGCGGAAGCCGCCGAACATGGTGTCCATCGCGGCGACGAACGTCTGGACGTCCCGCAGGAACTGGCCTCCGAGCAGCTTGCCCAGCGTGCCGCTCATCATCGACATGCCGACGTTGAGGAACTTCATCCCGGCCCGGCCCCCGACCTTCGCGGGCGCCATCAGCAGGCGGATGAACTTCCCGTCGAGGAACGACCCGAGCCGCTTCGGCGCGTCCAGGAAGTCCAGCGCGGAGCGCGAGGGCGGGGTGTCGACGATGATCAGATCCCACTCGTCGCGCGCCCGCAGCTGCCCGAGCTTCTCCATCGCCATGTACTCCTGCGTACCGGCGAACCCGGCCGACAGGGACTGGTAGAAGGGGTTCTCCAGGATCGCCCTGGCCCGCTCGGCGTCCGCGTGCGCCTCGACGGTCTCGTCGAAGGTCCGCTTCATGTCGAGCATCATGGCGTGCAGTTCGCCGTCGCCGTCGATGCCGTCGACCCGGCGGGGCACGTTGTCCAGCTGGTCGATGCCCATGGACTGGGCGAGCCGGCGGGCCGGGTCGATGGTCAGGACGACGACCTTCCGGCCGCGCTCGGCGGCCCGTACGCCGAGGGCCGCGGAGGTCGTGGTCTTGCCGACACCGCCGGAGCCGCAGCAGACGACGATCCGGATGCCCGGGTCGTCCAGCAGCGCGTCCGTGTCCAGCCCCGCTTCGGCCACCGTGGCCGAAGCCGTACCAGCTGTGTCCGCGCTCATACGTCCCCCTCTTCCCCCGCGCCCTGCTTACGGAGCTCCGTGGCCAGGTCGTGCAGCGCGGCGAGGTCCACCCCGTCGCCGATCAGCGGCAGCTCCGCCGTCGGCAGGCCGAGACCGGCCAGCACCGCGCGCTGCTCCCGCTCCAGGCCGACCCGCTCCGCGTGCTCGGCCGCCTGCGCCACCAGCGGACGTACGAGGGCGGCGGAACCGGTCACCCCGGCCCGGGTCAGCGTCTTGGCGATCTCCTTGCGGCGGCCGCCCGCGGCGGTGCGCAGGGCGTCCTCGTCCAGCAGATGCGGGCGGACCATGTTCACGAAGACGCTGCCCACGGGCAGTTCGGCGGCGCGCAGTTCGGAGATGCCGTCCGCGGTCTCCTGGACCGGCATCTCCTCCAGGAGGGTCACCAGGTGGACCGCGGTCTGCGGGGACTTCAGGACCCGCATCACGGCCTGGGCCTGGTTGTGTATCGGGCCGATCTTCGCCAGCCCGGCCACCTCGTCGTTGACGTTCAGGAAGCGGGTGACCCGGCCGGTCGGCGGGGCGTCCATGATCACGTGGTCGTAGACGAACCGGCCCTGCTTGTCCTTGCGGCGTACGGCTTCGCACGCCTTCCCGGTCAGCAGGACGTCCCGGACGCCGGGCGCGATGGTGGTGGCGAAGTCGATCGCGCCGAGCTTCTTCAGAGCGCGGCCGGCGCTGCCGAGCTTGTAGAACATCTGGAGGTAGTCGAGGAGGGCGCGTTCGGCGTCGATCGCCAGCGCGTACACCTCGCCGCCGCCCGGCGCGACGGCGATCTTGCGCTCCTCGTAGGGGAGCGCGTCGGAACCGAAGAGCTGGGCGATGCCCTGCCTGCCCTCGACCTCGACGAGGAGGGTGCGCCTGCCCTCCGTCGCGAGGGCGAGCGCGAGGGCGGCGGCCACCGTGGTCTTACCGGTACCGCCCTTGCCGCTGACGACCTGGAACCTGCTCACGTATTCGAGCCTAACCAGTCCTGCCCCGGCCTACGCACGGGACCGTACGTGCCAGGCGTTACAGTCGGGCCCATGACCAAGTGGGAATACGCGACCGTGCCCCTTCTCGTGCACGCGACCAAGCAGATTCTGGACACCTGGGGCGAGGACGGCTGGGAGCTGGTCCAGGTCGTTCCCGGCCCGAACAACCCCGAGCAGCTCGTGGCCTACCTGAAGCGGGAGAAGGCGTAGTGGCGGGCGCCGTCGAATCGCGCCTCGCCGAGCTGGGCCTGACCCTGCCCGCCGTCGTGCCGCCGCTGGCCTCGTACCAGCCGGCCGTGCAGTCCGGGGTGTACGTGTACACCTCGGGCCAGCTGCCGATGGTGGACGGCAAACTCGCCGTCACCGGCAAGGTCGGCGCCGAGGTCACGCCGGACGAGGCGAAGGAGCTCGCGAAGACCTGCGCGCTCAACGCGCTCGCCGCCGTGAAGTCGGTCGCCGGTGACCTGGACCGGATCAAGCGCGTCGTGAAGGTCGTGGGGTTCGTCGCCTCGGCCTCCGACTTCACCGGCCAGCCCGCCGTGATCAACGGCGCCAGCGAGCTGCTGGGCGCGGTCCTCGGCGACAAGGGCGTGCACGCGCGCAGCGCCGTGGGCGTCGCCGTGCTGCCGCTGGACGCACCGGTCGAGGTCGAGGTCCAGGTGGAGCTCGTCGAGGCCTGAGGCCTCCTTCCCGTACGTTGCTCGCCCTTCTTGTACGTCTCCGATCCCGCCCGGTCCCCGCGACCGGGCGGGATCGCGTGTGTACGGGTGCCGCGACGAGCGGATCGCGTGTGTACGGGCGCCGCGACGGGCGGATCCCGTGTGTACGGGGCATGGCGGGCGTGTACGGGACATGTCGGGTCGCCGTGATGATCAGGGAGCCTCTCGAACATCGGCGCGGTTCCGGATAGCCTCCGGCCATGTCCCAAGGTCAGTGGTACCCCCCGGAATGGCCCGACCGGATCCGGGCCCTCGCCGCCGGTGAGCTGACGGCCGTGACGCCCCGGCGGGCGGCCACGGTGATGCTGCTCCGCGACCGTGGGCCCCAGGCGCCGACGCCCGGACCCGTCGTGCACATGCTGCGCCGCCGTACGTCGATGGCGTTCGCCGGAGGCGCGTACGCCTATCCGGGTGGCGGAGTCGATCCGCGTGACGACGACCGGCTGGTCGGGTGGGCAGGGCCCCCGTTGGAGCAGTGGGCCGACCGGCTCGGCGTGGCGACGGTCACCGAGGCGCAGGCCGTCGTCTGCGCGGCGGTGCGCGAGACGTTCGAGGAGGCGGGCGTCCTGCTCGCCGGGCCGACCGCGACGACCGTGGTCGGCGACACGACCGGGGACGACTGGGAGGCCGACCGGGAGGCGCTGGTCGCCCGGGATCTGTCCTTCGCGGAGTTCCTGGACCGGCGCGGCCTGGTGCTGCGCTCGGACCTGCTGGGCGCCTGGGCGCGCTGGATCACCCCGGAGTTCGAACCGCGCCGCTACGACACCTGGTTCTTCGTCGCCGCGCTCCCCGAGGGGCAGCGCACCCGGGACGTTTCCACCGAGGCCGACCGTACGGTGTGGATCGCCCCGGCGGAGGCCGCCCGCCGCTACGACGCGGGCGAGCTGCTGATGATGCCGCCCACCGTGACCACACTGCGGGCCCTCGCGCCGTACAGGACGGCCGCCGAGGCCCTGGAGGCCGCCGACGTGCAGGACATGACCCCGGTCCTCGCGCAGGCCCGGCTGGAGGGCGACGAGCTGGTGCTGACCTGGCCGGGACACGACGAGTTCACCAAGCACGTGCCCGCGGCGGGCGGGGGAGGGGGTCGGGCATGACCGACGCAGCCGCCCTTCCCGGACAGCCGCGCGGAGCTGTCGTCTCCGGGCCCGCGACCGCCCGTACGGTCAACGTCCTCGCGCCCAACCCGTCCGCGATGACGCTCGACGGGACGAACACCTGGATCGTGGCCGAGCCGGAATCGGACCTCGCCGTCGTCATCGACCCCGGGCCGCTCGACGACGTACACCTGCGGGCCGTGATCGAGGCGGTGGAGCGGTCCGGGCGGCGCGTGGGCCTCACGCTGCTCACCCATGGGCACCCGGACCACGCGGAGGGCGCGGGCCGGTTCGCCGAGCTGACGGGGACGAAGGTGCGGGCCCTGGACGCGGCGCTGCGGCTGGGCGACGAGGGGCTCGGGGCGGGCGACGTGATCACCACCGGCGGCCTGGAGCTGCGGGTGGTGCCGACGCCGGGGCACACCGCGGACTCGCTCTCGTTCCATCTGCCCGCCGACCGGGCGGTGCTGACGGGCGACACGATCCTGGGCCGCGGTACGACGGTGGTCGCGCACCCGGACGGGCGGCTCGGCGACTACCTGGACTCGCTGCGGCGGCTGCGGTCGCTGACGGTCGATGACGGCGTCCGCACGGTGCTGCCGGGCCACGGTCCGGTGCTGGAGGACGCGCAGGGGGCGGTGGAGTTCTACCTGGCCCATCGCGCTCACCGGCTCGCCCAGGTGGAGACGGCGGTGGAGGCCGGGCACCGTACGCCGTCGGACGTGGTGGCGGCGGTCTACGCCGACGTGGACCGCTCCCTGTGGCCGGCCGCCGAGCTGTCGGTACGCGCGCAGTGGGAATACCTGACCGAGCACGGGCTGGTCCAGGGCTGAGGAGCCCTGGATCAGCGCCGGGGAGCCGGGCGGGGCGCCGCGTGGGCTCGTCTAGCGCGAGCGCTTCGCCAGCCGCTCGACGTCCAGCAGGATGACCGCGCGGGCCTCCAGGCGCAGCCAGCCGCGGCCCGCGAAGTCCGCGAGGGCCTTGTTGACCGTCTCGCGGGAGGCGCCGACCAGCTGGGCCAGCTCCTCCTGGGTGAGGTCGTGCACCACGTGGATGCCTTCCTCGGACTGGACGCCGAAGCGGCGCGACAGGTCCAGGAGGGCGCGGGCGACCCGGCCCGGCACATCGGAGAAGACCAGGTCGGACATCTGGTCGTTGGTCTTGCGCAGCCGTCGGGCGACCGCGCGCAGCAGCGCGGTGGCCACCTCGGGCCGGGCGTTCAGCCAGGGCTGCAGGTCGCCGTGGCCGAGGCCGAGGAGCTTGACCTCGGTCAGCGCGGAGGCGGTCGCCGTACGCGGGCCCGGGTCGAAGAGCGACAGCTCCCCGATCAGCTCGCCGGGGCCGAGCACGGCCAGCATGTTCTCGCGCCCGTCGGGCGAGGTGCGGTGGAGCTTCACCTTGCCCTCGGTGACCACGTACAGGCGGTCACCCTGGTCGCCCTCGTGGAACAGCGCGTCTCCGCGCGCGAGGGTCACCTCACTCATCGAGGCGCGGAGCTCCGCGGCCTGCTCGTCATCGAGCGCCGCGAAAAGCGGGGCGCGCCGCAGAACGTCGTCCACGAGTTCTCTCCTTGTCGGCCTGTCCAGGGAACCGTGGTCCCCATCATGCCGGACGGTAAAACAGTGCGATCAATCACAAACCAGTTTGACGCACGGGCGTGCCGGACCCTACGGCAGGGGGCCGATCGGGGGCGGATACGCCGTGGCAAGGGTGGTTGTCAGTGCCTGGCCCTAGGCTGGCCGGGTGTCCGGATCGCCGGGGAGAGCGCAGGCCAAGGGGGCCGACGGGGTGGCGAAGGGCGACGATTCCGCTGTGGGCGAACAACCCCGGCCGCGCCCGAAGAATGCCGCGAATGGCTCCCTCGGAGACGCGCACGGTTCCCCCGGAGGACCGGGGAAGACGTTCGGGAAGTCGAAGTCGAAGTCGAAGTCGGAGTCGGAAGTCGGCCAGGAGGTCCGCAGTGTCATCGTCAACGCCCGGCGCGGCCGGAAAGAACGCGAAGGCCGCCGCCGAGGCCAAGGCGGCCCCGCGCAAGGCGGCCACCAGGGCCAAGTCGGCGGCCCCGAACAAGGCGGCCACCGGAGCCAAGTCGGCGGCCTCGCGCAAGGCGCCGAAGGCCGAGTCCCATCTCGCGATGGTCCGCCGGGCGCGCCGGATCAACCGCGAGCTCGCCGAGCTCTATCCGTACGCCCATCCCGAGCTGGACTTCCGTAATCCCTTCGAGCTCCTCGTGGCCACGGTCCTCTCCGCCCAGACCACCGACCTGAGGGTCAACCAGACGACGCCCGCGCTCTTCGCCGCGTACCCCACGCCCGAGGACATGGCGGCGGCGGTGCCGGAGGAGATGGAGGAGATCATCCGGCCGACCGGGTTCTTCCGGGCGAAGACGAAGTCGCTGATGGGCCTCTCGGCGGCCCTCCGGGACGAATTCGGCGGCGAGGTCCCGGGGCGTCTGGAGGACCTCGTCAAGCTGCCCGGCGTCGGCCGCAAGACCGCCAATGTCGTTCTGGGCAATGCTTTCGGCGTCCCGGGAATCACGGTCGACACACACTTCGGGCGCCTGGTGCGGCGCTGGAAGTGGACGGACGAGGAGGACCCGGTGAAGGTCGAGGCGGTCGTCGCCGGGATCTTCCCCAAGAGCGAGTGGACGATGCTCTCGCACCGCGTCGTGTTCCACGGCCGCCGGATCTGCCACGCCCGTAAACCCGCCTGCGGGGCCTGCCCCATCGCCCCGCTCTGCCCGTCGTACGGGGAGGGCGAGACCGATCCGGAGAAGGCCAGGAAGCTCCTCAAGTACGAGATGGGCGGCTATCCGGGTCAGCGGCTCAGCCCGCCCGCCGACTACCCGGGCAAGCCCGCGCCCGCGCTGGGGGCTGAATGAACCCCCGGGCTGTTTGATCGCCCAGGTTCACCCTCAGGGCGGATTCCTTCCCCAGGACGGAGTGGCTCGGAACGAAATGGCCGACGACAGGCGTTGTGAATCGACGGGGGTGCCTATGACGCACACGCATACACACAGCACGGCGCAGGCCGGGAACGGCCCCGCCGGAAGCCCGCCGGGCCACGGCCCCGTCAGCCGTGTCCCCGGCATGGCCGTCGACGTCACCACCGACGGCCTGCCCGCCTGGCTCGACCCCGTCGCCGGCGCCGCGCGCAGCGTCCGGCCGCAGCAGCTCAGCCGCTTCCTGCCGCCCGAGAGCGGGGCGGGCCGGCAGTCCGCCGTCCTGATCCTGTTCGGCGAGGGGGAGCGCGGACCCGAGCTGCTGCTCATGGAGCGGGCCGGGACCCTGCGCTCCCACGCCGGGCAGCCGTCCTTTCCCGGGGGCGCGCTGGATCCCGAGGACGGCGACCAGGCCACCACCGGGCCCTTGCGCGCCGCGCTGCGCGAGGCCGAGGAGGAGACCGGGCTCGACCCCCGCGGCGTACAGCTCTTCGGTGTGCTCCCCCGGCTCTACATCCCGGTCAGCAGCTTCGTCGTGACGCCCGTGCTCGGCTGGTGGCGGGCGCCCAGTCCGGTCGGGGTGGTCGATCCGGCCGAGACGGCCCGGGTCTTCACCGTCCCCGTGGCGGATCTCACGGATCCCGAGAACCGGGCGACGGCCGTCCACCCGAGCGGGCACAGCGGCCCGGCATTCCTGGTCGAATCGGCCCTGGTCTGGGGTTTCACGGCAGGAGTGATCGACCGGATCGTGCACTACGCGGGATGGGAACGCCCCTGGGACAGGACCAGACAGGTGCCGCTCGACTGGCGCGCATGACACGCTGGCTGTTCTGCTGCGCTGTTCCGGGCCCGGCCCGGACCCCGTCACGACCGACGGGCCAGGTGACGAAACTGCGAGGCTACCGACGGTGAACGTGCTGGACATCCTGCTGCTGCTGGCTGCCGTGTGGTTCGCGGTCATCGGCTATCGCCAGGGTTTCGTCGTCGGCATCCTGTCGGTGATCGGCTTCCTCGGGGGCGGTCTCGTCGCCGTCTATCTGCTGCCGGTCATCTGGGGCCGGGTCACCGAGGACGCCGAGGTCTCCACGGCGGTCGCCATCGGCGCGGTCGTCGTCGTGATCATCTGCGCCTCGATCGGCCAGGCCTTCACCACCCACCTGGGCAACAAACTCCGCCGGTACATCACCTGGTCGCCCGCGCGCGCCCTGGACGCCACCGGCGGCGCTCTGGTCAATGTGGTGGCCATGCTGCTGGTGGCGTGGATGATCGGCCTGCTGCTCGCGGGCACCTCGCTGCCGACCCTCGGCAAGGAGGTCCGCACCTCCTCGGTGCTGCTCGGCGTCGACCGGGTGATGCCGAACCAGGCGCCCAGCTGGTTCCAGGACTTCTCCTCCGTCCTCGCGCAGAACGGCTTCCCGCAGGTCTTCAGCCCGTTCGCCAACGAGCCGATCACCGAGGTGAAGGCCCCGGACCCGGCCCTCGTGGGCAGCCCGGTGGCCGCCCGCGCCAAGAAGTCGATCGTCAAGGTCGTGGGTACGGCCCCGAGCTGCGGCAAGGTCCTCGAAGGGACCGGCTTCGTCTTCTCCGAGCGCCGGGTGATGACCAACGCCCACGTGGTCGGCGGTGTGGACGAGCCCACTGTCCAGATCGGCGGCGAGGGCCGGCTGTACGACGCTAAGGTCGTCCTCTACGACTGGCAGCGCGACATCGCCGTCCTGGACGTCCCCGACCTCCAGGCCAGGCCGCTGCAGTTCACCGGCCCCGAGGACGACGCGGAGACCGGCGACAGCGCGATCGTCGCGGGCTTCCCCGAGAACGGCGCGTACGACGTGCGTTCGGCCCGCGTCCGCGCCCGGATCAACGCCGACGGCCCGGACATCTACCACCGGGGCACGGTGCGCCGCGATGTGTACTCGCTCTTCGCGACCGTACGCCAGGGCAACTCGGGCGGCCCGCTGCTCACTCCGGACGGAAAGGTGTACGGAGTGGTGTTCGCCAAGTCGCTCGACGACCCGGACACCGGCTACGCGCTGACGGCGGACGAGATCCGCGAGGACATCGAGATCGGCCGCGCCGCCAACCAGCAGGTCGACAGCCAGGGCTGCGCCCTCTGAACGCCTGAGGGGCCCCGGACACGCCTGAGGGGCCCCGGACACGCCTGAGGGGCCCCAGGGAGCTTCACGAGCGCCCGGGGGCCTTTGGCGAGGGTCAGTTACGGGGGTGGCGGAGGCGTGCCGAGACCCAGCGGGCCCGACGGCGGAGGATGCGGGAAATCCCGAGACGGGAACGGTGAAGGTCTCGCACTTGGTGCACCCGGCCGCGAGGGCCGCCCCCCTCATGAGTGCTCACACCGGCTGAGACGGTGGAGCGGCGGTTGCGTGCTTCGTCAGTGAAGTCGTGCGTCCAGCCCATACCCCGACGTCTGCCCGTGACCCAAGGTCGGTAATCGTGCGCGAGTCAGCCAATTGGCCTATGCGGCAGGCAATTGGCTGTTCGTCGGACACCTGTGCCCAAGCGGGTCCGACGGCTACCGGTCCGGCTCGGGGTCCTTGAGCCAGTTGATGAGTTCGGTGGAGAAGCCGATCGGGTCCTCCTCGTGCGGGAAGTGCCCGACACCGTCGAAAAGTCGCCACCGGTAGGGCGCCTCGACGTACTGGCCGGACCCGGCCGAACTGCGGGTGCGGACCGCCGGATCGAGCGACCCGTGCAGGTGCAGCGTGGGCACCCGGACCGGGCGCTTCATCCGCCGGTTGAACTGGATCCCGTCGGGGCGCGCCATCGACCGCACCATCCAGCGGTACGGCTCGATCGAGCAGTGGGCGGTCGAGGGGATGCTCATGGCCCGCCGGTAGACGTCCAGGGTCTCCTCGTCGGGGAACTCCGGGGTGCGGGGGCCCGCCCAGTCCTGGATGAGGTTCCCCACCAGGGCGGCGTCGTCCGCGAGGAGTTGACGCTCCGGCAGCCACGGACGCTGGAAGCCCCAGACGTACGAACCGGCCCGCGACTGGGAGAAGTCCGACAGCATCGAGGAGCGCCAGCGGCGCGGGTGCGGCATCGAGGAGACGACGAGCCGGCGGACCAGCTTGGGCCGCATCACGGCGGCCGTCCAGGCGAGGTACCCGCCGAGGTCGTGCCCGACCAGGGCCGCGTCGGGCTCACCGAGGGAGCGGATCACGCCGGTGACGTCGAGGGCCAGGTTGGCGGGGTCGTAACCGCGCGGCGTACGGTCACTGCCGCCCACCCCGCGCAGGTCCATCGCGACCGCCCGGAATCCGGCGTCGGCGAGCGCGGTCATCTGGTGGCGCCAGGTCCACCAGAACTGCGGGAAGCCGTGCAGCAGGAGCACGAGCGGCC
The DNA here is from genome assembly GCF_000261345.2 of Streptomyces globisporus C-1027. NCBI lineage: Bacteria > Bacillati > Actinomycetota > Actinomycetes > Kitasatosporales > Streptomycetaceae > Streptomyces > Streptomyces globisporus. The sequence continues at coordinate 4,391,881 of NZ_CP013738.1, forward strand.
CCTCGCCCAGCTCGGCGATGTGGAAGCGCGCACCGTTGGCCGCCACGTCGCGGTGGGTCCAGGGGCCGTCGAGCCGCACCGGCCCTCCGGCCGCACCCCGGCCCGAGGGGCCGGTCGCCGGGTCGGACGGGGCGGCCGGACCCTCCGGGCCCGCGGGACCCGTCGGGCCGAATGCGCTGGAATCGGGAACGGTCATGTGGACGAGCGTGCCACAGACCCGGCCTTGTCCTGACCGGAGCCGCCCTCGACGCTCTTCTTCGCCAGCGAACTGCCGGAGACGGCGGAGCGCTCGATGATCGCGGCGGCCTCGATCGAGGGGCGCGGATGCGGCTTGGCCTTCTGCAGGACGGCGGCGGTCTGCTTGGCGGAGGCGATGGACTTCTCCGGCGGCTTGATCTTCTTGAACTTCCGCAGACCGATGAAGGCGATCAGCGCGGCCAGCAGGATGAAGGCGCCGGCCACGATCAGGAAGGACCACGCCAGGCCCAGGCCCAGGTTGTGGATCCCGTACGCGGCCGCGAAGCTCAGCATCGGCATCGTGAACAGCAGCAGCACACCCGCGGCGATGAACGCGGCGCTGCCGATCGCCCCGCGCTTGACGTCCTGCCGCACCTCCGCCTTGGCCAGGGCGATCTCGTCGTGCACCAGCGCGGACATCTCGGCCGTCGCCGAGGCGACCAGCTGCCCGATGCTGCGGTCCGTGCTGCCCGCGTAGTTGCCGGGGTCGCTCATCCCTGACTCCCTCTCCGTCTTCGACACATCCGATGTCAGATCATGCCGGACTGTTCGGCTTGTCGCTCGCTGCCCCCGCCCGCTCTTCGGCGAGACGGCGGTGTTCGGCCGCCTTGCGCTCGTGGATGGCGGCCATCCGCAGGTGATATTCCGGATCATCCTGCTCGTAGACATCCGGTACCCCGGATTCGTCCTCGTCCAGCTCCTCGGCCTCGTACAGCTCCTTGTACTTGCGGACGCGGAGCTTGAGCAGGACACAGGCGAGCACGGCTGCGATCAGCGAGCCGAGCAGGACGGCGGCCTTGATCTCGTTGACCATTTCCGGGTCGCCCTCGAAGGCGAGTTCGCCGATGAGCAGCGAGACGGTGAAGCCGATGCCGGCGAGCGAGGCGAGCGCGAGGACGTCGGCCCAGGCCAGGTCCTTGTTCAGCTCCGCCTTGGTGAAGCGGGCGGCGAGGTAGGTGCCGCCGAAGATGCCGATGGTCTTGCCGACGACGAGACCGAGGACGACGCCGAGCGTCTCGGGCCGGGTGAAGACGCCGGCCAGCGCCTCGCCGTTCACCGAGACCCCGGCCGAGAACAGGGCGAACAGCGGGACGGCGATCCCGGCCGACAGCGGGCGGACGAGGTGCTCGATGTGCTCACCGGGGGAGTGCTGCTCGCCCTCGCGCCGGGTGCAGCGCAGCATCAGGCCCATGGCGACACCGGCGATGGTGGCGTGGACGCCGCTGTTGTACATCAGGCCCCAGATGACCAGGGCGAGCGGGACGTAGACGTACCAGCCGCGCACGTCGAAACGGAGGAGGAGGTAGAAGACGACCAGGCCGAGGACGGCTCCGCCCAGGGCCAGGAAGTTCAGGTCCGAGGTGAAGAACACCGCGATGATCAGAATCGCGAAGAGGTCGTCGACGACGGCCAGGGTGAGCAGGAAGGCGCGCAGTGCGGACGGCAGCGAGGTGCCGATGACCGCGAGGACGGCGAGGGCGAAGGCGATGTCGGTCGCCGTCGGGACCGCCCAGCCGTCCGTCGAGCCGCCGCCGATGACGGTGGTGAGGAAGTAGACGAGGGCGGGCACGGCCATGCCGCACAGGGCCGCCACCACGGGGAGGGCCGCGGCCTTCGGATCGCGGAGTTCGCCCGCGACCAGTTCGCGCTTCAGCTCCACACCGGCGACGAAGAAGAAGACGGCGAGCAGCCCGTCCGCCGCCCAGTGCGCCACGGAGAGGTCCAGGCCGAGGGCGCCGAGGCCGAAGTGGAAGTCGCTGACCTGCTCGTATGAGCCGCCGAACGTGTTGGCCCAGACGAGTGCGGCGACCGCCGCCACCAGCAGCAGCACGCCACCGACCGTCTCGGTACGGAGGGCCTCCGCCACGTAGTTCCGCTCGGGGAGCGAGAGCCTGCCGAGCAGCGGGCGGCGCGGCGGCGCGGGCGTGGGCGGGGTGTCCTGGGTGGGCGGTGCCACGGGAGAAACCTCCAGGCGGGGACGGCGTACGGGCATGGTGGGTCGACATGCCGACCAGACTTCCCGGCGCCCCTGTGGAGATGTTCTCTGAAGTTGTCCGAATGTGTCGGTGGAGCGCCCACCCTACCTGGGGCGTGCGGGGACGTGATCGTACGAGGTGATCATCGGCCCGAAAGCCCGATGGGCACCCGGCGTGTCGCCGGGTGCCCATCGGAGCCGTACGCGTGCAGCGGTCTCGTGTCGTCAGTCCTCGTCGGACGAGGAGGCCGGGAGCTGGGTGGTGATCAGGTCCATCACCGAGGAGTCGGTCAGCGTCGTGACGTCGCCCAGCTCGCGGTTCTCGGCGACATCGCGCAGCAGGCGGCGCATGATCTTGCCGGACCGGGTCTTCGGCAGCTCGGCGACGGGCAGTACCCGCTTGGGCTTGGCGATCGGGCCGAGCGTCGCGCCGACGTGGTTGCGCAGGTCCGCGACCAGCTCGTCGGACGCGGTCGCCGTACCGCGCAGGATCACGAACGCCACGATGGCCTGACCGGTCGTCTCGTCGGCCGCGCCGACCACGGCGGCCTCGGCGACCGACGGGTGGGAGACGAGGGCCGACTCGACCTCGGTGGTCGAGATGTTGTGCCCCGAGACGAGCATGACGTCGTCGACCCGGCCGAGCAGCCAGACGTCGCCGTCCTCGTCCTTCTTCGCACCGTCGCCCGCGAAGTACTTACCCGCGAAACGCGACCAGTAGGTGTCGACGAAGCGCTGGTCGTCGCCCCAGATGGTGCGGAGCATGGAGGGCCACGGCTCGGTGAGGACGAGGTAGCCGCCCCCGCCGTTCGGCACCTCGTTGGCCTCGTCGTCCACGACGGTGGCGGAGATGCCCGGCAGCGCGCGCTGGGCGCTTCCCGGCTTCGTCTCCGTCACACCGGGCAGCGGCGAGATCATCATCGCGCCGGTCTCGGTCTGCCACCAGGTGTCCACGATGGGGCACTTGTCGGCGCCGATGTTCTTCCGGTACCACATCCACGCCTCGGGGTTGATCGGCTCACCGACCGAACCGAGGACGCGGAGCGAGGACAGGTCGAACTTGGCGGGGATGTCGTCGCCCCACTTCATGAACGTACGGATCGCCGTCGGGGCGGTGTAGAGGATCGTGACGCCGTACTTCTGCACGATCTCCCAGAACCGGCCCTGGTGCGGGGTGTCCGGGGTGCCCTCGTACATGACCTGGGTCGCACCGTTGGCCAGCGGCCCGTAGACGATGTACGAGTGGCCGGTCACCCACCCGATGTCGGCGGTGCACCAGTAGACGTCGGACTCCGGCTTGAGGTCGAAGACCGCGCTGTGCGTGTACGAGGCCTGTGTGAGGTAGCCGCCGGAGGTGTGCAGGATGCCCTTCGGCTTACCCGTGGTGCCCGAGGTGTAGAGGATGAAGAGCGGCTGCTCCGCGTCGAACGCCTCGGGGGTGTGCTCGGCGGACTGCCTGGCGGTGATCTCGTGCCACCAGACGTCGCGGCCCTCGGTCCAGACGGTGTCCTGGCCGGTGCGGCGGACGACGAGGACGTGCTCGACGGTGTCGAACCGCGATACGGCGTCGTCGACGGCGGGCTTCAGCGCGGAGGGCTTGCCGCGGCGGTAGCCGCCGTCGGCCGTGATGACGACCTTGGCGTCCGCGTCCTTGATGCGGGCGGCGATGGCGTCGGCAGAGAAGCCGCCGAAGACCACGGAGTGCGCGGCGCCGATGCGGGCGCAGGCCAGCATCGCGACGGCGGCCTCGGGGATCATCGGCAGATAGACGGCGACGCGGTCGCCCTTGCCGACACCCAGCTCGGTGAGGGCGTTGGCGGCCCGGGAGACCTCGTCCTTCAGCTCCGCGTAGGTGATGGCCCGGCTGTCGCCCGGTTCGCCCTCGAAGTGGATGGCGACCCGGTCGCCGTTGCCGGCTTCGACGTGGCGGTCCACGCAGTTGTACGCGACGTTCAGCTTGCCGTCCGCGAACCACTTGGCGAAGGGCGGGTTGCTCCAGTCGAGGGTCTCGGTCGGCTCGGTGGCCCACGTCAGGCGGCGGGCCTGCTCGGCCCAGAAGCCCAGCCGGTCCGCCTCGGCCTGCTCGTACGCCTCTGCGGTGACGTTGGCGTTGGCGGCCAGCTCGGCAGGCGGAGCGAACTCCCGCTCTTCCCGAAGCAGGTTGGCCAGGCTCTCGTTGCTCACGACTTCTCCCAGTCCCAGGGTGTCCGTTGTGTCCCGGGGCATAGCTCATCAGGCGCGAGGCCGGGTGACAAGAGCCTGCCGGGAATTGGTTTAGACCTGTGTTCTCGTGTATGGGGCCATGATCCCGCTCCGCGTTCGAGGGCCGCCGAACGACGTGTGGCGTGCGACATTTCCGGCCATCCGAACGGGGTCATCTGGGGTCATCTGATGGCACGGGCTTCGGGCCCGTCCGGTTCAGACCGGAGGCGTTCGGGCTATTTGATAACTCCTATTGGTGAATAAAAAGCTTTTCATTCGGTATGTCGCCCTTGCCTGTGCGGGACTGCGTGCGAATTTGGCCGCGCCGCCGTCGGTACTTCGCCGCACTTCGGCGCACTTCTATGCACTCCGGCGCAATCGACCTGCAAGGAAGAGGGTGGGCGGATGATGGCCGCCACGAAGAGGATCGCCATGGGCGTCATGTCCACGGCCCTGGTCGCCGTTCTCGCGGGCTGTTCCGGCTCTGTGTCCGGCAACGGAGCCGGAGGATCGGCGTCCGGAGGCGCGGAGACCGACGCGGAGAAGGGCGCCCACGGCGCCAAGGAGAACCCGCCGGCCAACGCCCCGAAGAACGCGGTCAAGCTCATCGGGGACGGGTCCACCGCCTTCACCGGCGTCCAGCCGAACATGCCGGCCGTCGAACGCCTCGCCCCTGGCGAGAAACCGCCCCAGTTCGTGGTGTTCTCCTGGGACGGCGCCGGGGAGGACAGCCAGAAGCTCTTCTCGCACTTCCGCGGTGTGGCCAAGAAGTACAACGCCAAGATGACGTACTTCCTGAGCGGCGTGTACCTGCTGCCGGAGGAGAAGAAGGACCTCTACAACCCGCCCCAGCACGCGCCGGGCCGCTCCGACATCGGCTTCAACGACACCGAGGGCATCCGCGACACCCTCGCCGAGGTCCGAGCCGCCTGGAAGGACGGCAACGAGATCGGCACCCACTTCAACGGTCACTTCTGCGGCGCGGACGGCGGCGTCGGGACCTGGTCGGTCGATGAGTGGGAGAGCGAAATCAGCCAGGCGAAAGCTTTCGTCAAGGGCTGGAAGACCAACACCCCGGAGCTGAAGGGCGAGGCGCCGCTCCCCTTCGACTACGAGAAGGAACTGATCGGCGCCCGCACCCCCTGCCTCGAAGGCAAGGACAACATGGTCGCCGCCGCCCGGACCATGGGCTTCCGCTACGACTCCAGCGGCGTCGGCAACCAGGTCTGGCCCAAGAAGAAGGGCGGGGTCTGGGACATCCCGCTCCAGCTCGTCCCGATGCCCGGCCGCGCCTTCGAGACCCTCTCGATGGACTACAACTTCATGGTCAACCAGTCCGGGACGACCACCCAGGGCGACCCCTCCCAGCACGAGTTCTGGGGGAACCAGATGCGGGACGGGCTGCTCCAGGCCTTCGACCGCTCGTACAAGGGCAACCGGGCGCCTCTGATCATCGGCAACCACTTCGAGTCCTGGAACGGTGGCACCTACATGCGCGCCGTCGAGGAGACCATCGCGAACGTGTGCACCAAGGAAGGTGTGCGCTGCGTGTCCTTCCGGCAGCTCGTCGACTGGCTGGACGCGCAGGACCCGAAGACGCTGGCCAAGCTCACGACGCTCGGCGTCGGCGAGGCCCCCAAGACGGGCTGGTCGTCCTACCTCGGCAACCAGCCGGGCGCCGCGCGGCCCGGGGAGAAGACGGCGGGGAAGCCCGCCGAGAAGCCCGCGGAGGCCGACGCGGGTGCGCCTCCCGCCGGGGCTACCGGCTGAATCCCGACTGACCGCACCGCGGTCGCCGCACCACCGCGTCGCAGCACCACCGCTTCACCGCTCCACCGCGGTCACTGCACCACTACTTCGCCGCCGTCGCTGCATCACCGTGTCGTTCGCCGGTCACCCTGGGGTGGCCGGCGAACGACGTTCGGGGGCCGGTGCTCGGGGGCCGGCGTTCGTGGGTCGGTGCTCGGGGGCCGGCGCTCCGCGACGGCTCCCGGGCGTACTGCTTCAGGCGGGTGCTGCGACGCCCGCCCTGGCGTACTGCTTCAGGCGGGTGCCGCGACGCCCGCCCCGGCGTGCTGTTCGTCGAGTACGAAGGCCGGGTCGACCTGGGCCGCCAGGTCGGCGCCGGTCTTCTCGTTGCCCCAGCTCTCGGCGTTCTTCAGGTGGAAGTGGACCATCTGGCGTGTGTAGCGCTCCCAGTCGCGCAGCTCGTACGAGTCCTCGGCGGTGTCCTGCAGCCTCTGCAGGGCCATCCGGTTGTCGGCCTCCAGCAGCTCGAACCTGGACGGCCGCCCCTTCTCCATCGACCGCACCCAGTCGGAGTGGCCGATCCCGATCAGCAGGTCGTCGCCGACCTCCGCGCGCAGGAACTCCAGATCGTCCGGGCCCTGGACCTTGTTCCCGACGACCTTCAGGGCGACGCCGAAGTCGCGTGCGTACTCCTTGTACTGGCGGTACACCGACACCCCCTTCCGGGTCGGTTCCGCGACCAGGAACGTCATGTCGAAGCGGGTGAACATGCCCGAGGCGAACGAGTCCGAGCCCGCCGTCATGTCGACCACGACGTACTCGTCGGGGCCGTCGACCAGGTGGTTGAGGCAGAGCTCCACGGCCCCGACCTTGGAGTGGTAGCAGGCGACTCCGAGGTCGGACTCCGTGAAGGGGCCCGTCGCCATCAGCCGGATGTCTCCGTCGTCGAGCCGCACCGTACGCGCACAGGCATCGAAGATCGGGTTGTCCTCGCGGACCCTCAGCAGCCGGGAGCCCTCGCCGGGCGGAGTGGTCTTGATCATCGTCTCGGCGGAAGCGATACGGGGGTTGGTGCCCCGCAGGTAGTCCTTGATGAGGGGGAGATGGGCGCCCATGGCGGGCAGCGCGGCGGCTTCCGCGTCGTCCAGCCCGAGGGCTGCCCCCAGGTGCTGGTTGATATCGGCGTCCACGGCGACGACGTGGGCTTCGTTGGCGGCGAGGTGGCGGATGAAGAGCGAGGACAGCGTGGTCTTTCCGCTGCCGCCCTTCCCGACGAAAGCGATCTTCATGTTCACCTAGGGTAGCGGGTCGATTGCTTTGTGCAGTCACCGTTCGTGAAGATGGCCACTCGAGGGTGGTCCGGGTGGGGCGGGCGCGTAGCCTCGCTCCTTATGAGTACGACTGCCTCAGACCCGCTTGCCGCGCTCGGTTCCCTGCCCGGCGTGCCCGATGCCGTGGACTCCGTGCGCAAGGCCGTCGACCGGGTCTACGGCCACCGCGTCATGCGGCGCCGCAGCAATGAGGTCACGGCCGAAGCCGCACTGCGGGGTTCTCGTGGTTCGGCCGCACTGGCCGGTGCCGACTGGAACCTCGAGGAGGTCCGTCGGCGTACCGACTTCAGCGGGGAGGACGAGGCTCGCACCGTCGGTGCGGCGCTGCGACTCACCGCGGAGGCGGGGCAACTCCTTTCCGTCTGGCGGCAGTCGCCGCTGCGGGTGCTGGCCCGGCTGCATCTGGTGGCGGCCGGCGGGGCGACCCCCGACGACGCGGTGGGGCGCCCTCGGTTGGCGGGCGAGGCCGTGGACGAGCCGCTGATCGAGGCGCCGCTTCCCAGCGCCGGGGAAGTCGCCGGACGGCTCGAGGGGCTCTCGCGCCTGATCATCGCGGGCGGCAGCGCCCCCGCCCTGATCACGGCCGCCGTGGTGCACGGTGAGCTGCTGGCGCTGCGCCCCTTCGGCTCGCACAACGGTCTGGTGGCCCGGACGGCCGAGCGCATCGTGCTGATCGGCAGCGGGCTGGACCCGAAGTCGATCTGCCCGGCCGAGGTGGGGCACGCGGAACAGGGCCGGGCGGCCTATGTCGCGGCGTTCGAGGGTTACACGGCCGGAACCCCCGAGGGTATGGCCGCCTGGATCGCCCATTGCGGGCGCTCGATCGAACTGGGTGTACGCGAGTCGACCGCGGTGTGCGAGGCGCTCCAGCGAGGCGCCGCCTGAGGGTCCGGCGATGGCCCGCGCCCTGGGGTGATGGCTCGGCCCACGACCACGGCTCGGTCCGGGGCGATGGCTCGGCCTGGGGCGGTGGCCCGGTGCGAGGGGCGGCCTGGGGTGGTGGCCGGTTGCAAGGTGGGCGGTCAGGCCCGAGGGGAATGGCTCGGGTGCGAGGGAGTAGCGGCCCGGGCCCGAAGATGACGGCGCAGGTGGGACGCGTGGGCGATGGCCCGGTGCAAGGGTTGCGGCGGTACCGGAGTGCGGTACCGCCGCTGGCACGTCGGCCCAGTTACCAAGCGTCCTCGTAAATTGCCCATCAGGTCGGGTGCATTGCCCGTCACCTGGTGCGGCTGGCCCGTATTCGACGGGTCGACGTCGCGTGGGTGCTCGGCTCTCGTGCGCGGTCCGTGGGGCCGTTCTGCGTACAACAGGTCATCCTCGCGGATGTCCTTGGTCTCGCGGGCCGTTATGTCCTTTGTACTCCAGGACCAGGGGAACGGAAACCCCTGGCCCCGCTTCTTTACTTTTAGGTTCAATCACGGGCGAATGGGGCGGCGAATCGGGCGAGGCACGCTGCCTTGCTTCCGCTTCACCCGGGCATGGCCGCCCCGGCGGTACGGCGACGACTGGCGTACCAGACAAGCCCGGCGGTGACGGCCGCCGCGCCGACTGCGGCCGCCGCCACGAGGGCGGGGCGTGGCGGCATCGAGAAGGCGGGCAGGCGCTGCTTGAGCCGGACCGGGCGGTTGAAGACGAGAATCGGCCACTCGCGAAGGGTCGCTTCGCGGCGCAGCGCGCGGTCGGGGTTGACCGCGTGCGGATGGCCGACCGACTCCAGCATCGGCACGTCGGTCACCGAGTCGCTGTAGGCGTAGCAGCGCGAAAGGTCGTACCCCTCCGAGACGGCTAGCGCCCTCACGGCCTCGGCCTTGGTGGGTCCGTAGGCGTAGTACTCGATCTCTCCCGTAAAGCAGCCGTCGTCGCCGACCACCATGCGCGTGGCGACGACCCGGTCGGCGCCGAGCAGTTCGCCGATGGGTTCGACGACTTCGGCGCCCGAGGTCGAGACGATGACCACGTCGCGCCCTGCCGTGTGGTGTTCCTCGATGAGGGTGGCGGCTTCGTCGTAGATGATCGGGTCGATCAGGTCGTGCAGGGTCTCGGCGACGATCTCCTTGACCTGCTGGACGTTCCACCCCTTGCAGAGGGCGGAGAGGTATTCACGCATCCGCTCCATCTGGTCGTGATCGGCGCCCCCGGCGAGGAACACGAACTGTGTGTACGCGGTGCGCAGTACAGCGCGGCGGTTGATCAGTCCGCCTTGGTAGAAGGACTTGCTGAAGGTCAGCGTCGAAGACTTCGCAATGACCGTCTTGTCCAGGTCAAAGAAGGCTGCTGTGCGCGGCGAGAAGCAGTTTTCCACAACGCTGAGCATAGGGGCCCACCATTCGGCGTAAACTCCGGCGCGTGGGTTTGCCTGAGAAGGGCCTCGGGTACACCATGGAAGTCACGGATCGTTCGCGACCGTGCTAACCCGGTCCGACTCCTCCCCCCCCCGAGTCGGCCGTGGGGACGACCCCCGCTCTCCCCCCCGGCGGGGGTCGTCGCATGTCCGGACGCGTTTTAGGGGCGGAAACCACCTTATGTCTCCCATCTGGCCGTCATCGGCCTGATCGTGTGAGCCGGCCTTCGTGCGACTCGTCTCGTCACATTGTGTAGCCAAGGGGCTGCACTCCGGAAGTCGCTGGTATGGGTGACGAAGTTATTCACAACCTCGGGGTTGTCCACAGTTTTTCATCAAGATCCACATGTTTTTCCGTCGTGCTGCACGTTGATTCCACCCGCGAAGTCCGCGGGGGCCGGAATCGCGCATCTCGGAAACGCTCCGAGAACACCGCGAACCGCACTGAAGGGGCAGTGAGAAGGGGGCGGAGATCGTGGCTGGATCCCTCGCAGGAGAAGAGGCGACGGCCGTCGGCGGGCGGCGCGGCGGCCCGCTGATCGTGACCGAGGACGTGGAGCTGCTCGACGACCTGCTGCGGCTGTGCGCGGCGGCCGGTGCCGAGCCGGAGGTCCATCACGGGCCGCCCGGGCGTCGTGGCAGCTGGGAGCGGGCTCCGATGGTGCTGGTGGGCGATGATGCCGCCGCGCGATGCCGGGGTGCCGGCCGGAGGAAGGGGGTGATGCTGGTCGGCCGGGACCAGGACGACCCGGACGTATGGCGGCGGGCGGTGGAGATCGGGGCCGAGTATGTGCTGCGGCTGCCCGATTCCGAGGGCTGGCTCGTCGATCAGATCGCCAACGCTGCCGAGGGCGTGGGACGGCCCGCGCTCACCGTCGGCGTGATGGGCGGCCGGGGCGGCTCCGGCGCCTCGACGCTGGCCTGCGCCCTTGCCGTGAGTGCGGCGAGGTCCGGTCGGCGGACGATGCTGATCGACGCCGATCCGCTGGGAGGCGGCATCGACGTCCTGCTCGGCGGCGAACGGACCGAGGGCATGCGGTGGCCGGATTTCGCGCAGTCGAAGGGGCGGCTCGGGGGCGGAGCCCTTGAGGACTCGCTGCCCGCGCTCCACGGGCTGCGGGTGCTGAGCTGGGGACGCGACGACGAGGTGGTGATCCCGCCGCAGGCGATGCGGGCGGTCCTCGCCGCCGCGCGCCGACTCGGCGGAGTGGTGGTCGTCGACCTCCCGCGCCGGGTCGACGAGGGAGTCGCCGAAGCCCTGGTCCAACTCGATCTCGGGCTGCTCGTGGTGCCGGGCGAACTGCGCGCGGTGGCAGCGGCCAAGCGTGTCGCGTCCACGGCCGGAATGGTGCTGGACGACCTGCGGGTGGTGCCCCGGGGCCCGTATGCCTCGGGGCTGGACGGACGGTGGGTCGCCCGGGCCACCGGTCTTCCGCTCGTCGGCGAACTCCCCTGGGAATCCGGCCTTCTGGACTCCCAGGACGACGGCATTCCGCCCGGTGGGAACGCCCGGGGCTCGCTGGCCCGGTTCTGCGCCGCCTTCTGGGACCAGGCGGCGGTGGCCGGCGACACGAGCCCAGTGACCGGCCCACCCGGGGGAGGGACAGCATGACGGACGAACTGCTCGACGCCGTACGTCAGCGGCTGGCACGCAGCGGTGCCGCTCCCACACCGGCCGGAGTGGCCGCCGCCCTGCGGGCCCAGGGACGGTTGCTGGGGGATGCCGAGGTGCTCGGAGCAGCAGAGGAGCTGCGCGGCGAACTCGTCGGCACGGGTGTGCTGGAGCCGTTGCTCGCGGATCCCGAGGTGACCGATGTGCTGGTGTCCGCACCGGACCGGGTGTGGGTGGACCGGGGCGGCGGGCTCCAACTGACGGGCGTCACCTTCTCGGACGCGGCGGCGGTCCGGAGACTGGCTCAGCGCCTCGCGGCGGTGGCCGGCAGGAGGCTGGACGACGCCCGGCCCTGGGTGGACGCACGACTGCCCGACGGCACACGGATGCACGCGGTACTGCCCCCGGTGGCTGTCGGCTCGACCTGTCTCTCCCTGCGCGTGGTGCGGCCGCGGGCCTTCTCGCTCGCGGAGTTGGTGGACGCGGGCACGGTGCCGCCGGGCGGCGACAGGATCCTGCGGGCCCTCGTGGAAGCCCGGATCTCCTATGTGATCAGCGGGGGCACCGGGGCAGGCAAGACGACGCTCCTCTCCAGCCTGCTGGGCGCGGTCGGCGTGAACGAGCGGATCGTGCTCGCCGAAGACTCCGCCGAACTGCGACCGGACCATCCGCACGTGGTCCGCCTGGAGTCCCGTCCGGCCAATCAGGAGGGCGCGGGCCGGGTGACGTTGCGCGATCTGGTTCGGCAGGCGCTGCGCATGAGACCCGACCGGATGGTGGTCGGCGAGGTGCGCGGCGCCGAGGTCACCGAACTGTTGGCCGCTTTGAACACCGGGCACGAGGGAGGGTGCGGCACCGTTCACGCGAACGCCGCCGAGCACGTCCCCGCCCGACTGGAGGCGCTGGGCACCGCGGCCGGCCTCGACCGGGTCGCCCTGCACAGCCAGTTGTCGGCCGCGCTCTCGGTGGTCGTCCATCTCGTACGGGATCGCGCGGGGCAACGACGGGTCGCCGAGGTGCACGTCCTGGAGCGGGATGCCGCGGGTCTCGTCTTCACGGTCCCGGCCCTGAGCTGGGGCGTCGGGGGCTTCGTTCCGGAGCCGGGATGGGAACGGCTGCGGTCGCTGATCGGTGGTGCGCTGTGACGGCGATGACGATGACCACGACGGCGGCAGCGGTGACATCGGCGTACGGGGCCCACGCGGTGGCTCTCTGTGCGGGATCCGCGGTGTGGCTCGCGATGATGCGGGACCCGGGCGTGCGGCGGGCGCGGGGGTTGTTCGTGGACGCTCCGCCCGCGCCCCGGCGGACGTGGGGCCGGTCGTCACGTCTGATCGAGGCCTGGGGGCGTCTGACGGAAACGGCCCGAAAGCGTCGGGAGTGGTGGTGCGTTCCGGGGGCGGTCGTGCTCGCGGTGCTGGGGAGTTCGGTGCTGCCGCTGGTCGCGGGAGCCATGGTGCTCCCGTTGGTACGCCGATGGCTGCAGAGGCGGGCCGGAACACGGGAGGCGGAGAGAGGCACGATCGCGGTCGCGACGTTGTGCGGAGCCGTGGTCGGGGAGCTTCGGGCCGGGCGCGAGCCGGGGCAGGCGTTGCTCGTCGCCCTGCGAGAAGGCCTCGCGGACGACGGACCTGGGGCGACGACCGCTTCCGGCAGCAGGCTGGGGGAGGCGGAGGCGGCGGTGCTGGCGGCGGCACGGTTCGGCGGCGATGTGCCGGCCGCGCTCCGGAAGGCGGCGGAGAGCCCGGGGATGGGCGGCCTGTCCGGGATGGCCGCGTGCTGGCGGGTGGCCGTGGACGGCGGGGCGGGCCTGGCGACCGGGCTGGAGCGCCTGGAGGCCGCGCTGCGGGAGGACCGGCGCAGACGGGAGGAGTTGCGCGCCCAGCTGGCGGGGGCGTGGTCGACGGTCGTGGTCCTGGCGTTGCTTCCCGTCGCCGGTCTGGGGCTGGGTGCGGCCCTCGGCGCCGAGCCCCTGCGCGTACTGCTGCACACCCCGGGTGGGCTGGCCTGTCTGGCGGTGGGCTCGTTCCTGGAGGCGGCCGGGCTGTATTGGGCCCGCCGAATCGTGCGCGGAGGGGAGGCGGCGTGAACACGGTGGGCGGAGAAGTTCTCCACAGCCTGGGGATGTCGGCGGTGGTGCTGGGGACGGTGGCGCAGGCGGCAGCCATGATCGCTGCCAGATGTCGGGAGCGAGCGATGCGTGGGCGGGGTGCGCAGTTGTTGGGGGTGAACGCGACCCCCAAGCCCGGCGGGCGGAGCCGATGGGTCGCGCGGCTCAGGTCGAGCGGTGGTCCGCGCCTTTCCGAGGGCGCTCGGCGGTGGGCGGCTCCGGGCGGGGCCTGGCTGACCGGATGGATTCTGGTCGGTGGTGTGCTGGGCTGCGCGGTGGGGGCGGCCGCGGCGTACGGGACGTGGCGGTGGCAGAGAACTCGCCCCCGCGGCGGCCCCGGTCACAGCCCTCCGGAGCGCGCCGTGATCGCCGGCCAGCTCCCCCTGGCCGCGGATCTGCTGGCCGCCTGTGTCGCGGTCGGGGCCGGCCCCCGGGAGGCGGCCGAGGAGGTGGGCCGATCCATCGGCGGCCCGGTCGGAGACCGGCTCGCCCGAACCGCCGTCGAGATCCGGCTCGGCGGCGAACCGGCCGAGGCGTGGGGCCGGTTCGGGGAGATACCGGGCGCCGGCCCACTGGCCCGCTGTCTGCACCGGGCAGGCGCGACGGGGGCCCCGGCGGCGGAGCCCATTGCCAGGCTGGCCTCGTCGATACGCGCCGAGCGGGCCGCCGCGGCAGTGGCGCGGGCGCAACGGGCCGGTGTGCTGATCACCGCGCCGGTCGGCCTCTGCTTCCTTCCCGCCTTCCTGGCGGTCGGGGTGGCGCCGGTGATCATCGGCCTGGCCGGCGACCTGCTGGCGACCGGCGGTCCCGGCCGGTAGACCGCGCACGGTTCGCGGCGGGCGGTTGCCTGTTGCTCGATCTGGCGGTCATTCATTTTCGCTGTCACTCACGGGTGTTCCGTTCGGGCGCCCGCTCGTCATCGATGCTCGTCGGGGGATGAAATGGAAACGAAGTTCTGGGACCGGGCCGTCGGGGCTCTGCGCGGGGGACGACTGTTCACGGGGTGGCCGGACCGCCGGGCGAAGTGGTCAGCGCGGTGGGCGGGTCGGCTCGGCCGGTCCGATCGGGGGATGACCACCTCCGAGTACGCGGTGGGAACGATCGCGGCGTGTGCCTTCGCGGCGGTGCTCTACAAGGTGGTGAACAGCGGGCCGGTGATGTCGGCGTTGCAGTCGCTGGTCGAGGACGCACTCGATGCGAAGTTCTGAGATTCGGTCGGGTCCGGGCCTGGGGGCCCGGTTCAGGGAATCGTGCAGGTGCCTCTCCCGGAGCCACTTCCGGCGTCACTTCCGCTGTCTCGGCCGGGAGCTCTCGCGGGGTGCCACTCGGGGGCGTGACCGGGGCCGGGCCCCGAGCGGCGACGGGGGCGGTGGCCGGGCCGGCGACCGGGGCGCGGTGACCGCGGAGGCGGCGGTGGTGATCCCGGTGCTGGTGGCGTTCGCCCTGGCCCTGCTCTGGGCGTTGATGGCCGCCGCGGACCAGATCCGGTGCGTGGATGCGGCGCGGGCGGGGGCTCGGGCCGCGGCCCGTTCGGAGCCGGAGACGGAGGTGCTGGACGCCGCGCGTGACGCGGCGCCCCAAGGGGCCCGGGTCGAGATGGGGCGGGCGGGAGACCTGTGGCGCGTCCGCGTGGAGGCGCCGACCCGGGGGCCGGGTGTGCTGGCCCTGAACTTGAGCGCCGAGGCAGCTGCCCTGGCTGAGGACACGGTGGGGGGTGCCGCGCCATGAGGGAGAGGGGGCTTGGAGACCCGGGGCTGGGTGCCCTTGGCCTGGGCATGGGGCGGGGAGCGTTGCGGCGGTGGGACCGGGGTTGGGGCCGGAGCCAGAGCCAGAGCCAGGGCCAGGGCCCAGGCCGGGGTCCGAGCCCGAGCCCGAGCCCGAGCCGGGGCCTGAGCTGGAGCTGGGGCCAGGGCCCGGACCGGGGACGGGGTACGGGCATGGGCCAGGGTGCGGACCGGGGTGTGGCGACCGTGTGGGTGGCTGTGACCGCGGCCGGTCTGTGCACCGTGTTCGCCGTGGTGCTCGCGCTGGGACAGGCCGTGGCTGCCCGTCACCGGGCGGGCGGGGCCGCGGATCTGGCGGCCCTCGCGGCGGCGGACCGGGCGTTGGAGGGGGCGGAGGCCGCGTGTGAGGCGGCCCGGAGAGTGGCTCTGGCGCAGGACGCCGTGATCGTTCGCTGCGCGGTGCAGGGGGAGGTCGCCGATGTGACCGCTCGCGCGGGATTCGGGCCCTACCTACCCACCGTCAGGTCCCGGGCCGGGCCTCCGGGGATTCCCTCGGCCGGGGCTCCGGCCGATCCTCCCGTCCGGGCTCCGGCAGATTCCTCTGGCGGGACTCCGGAAGGGCCCCGGGTCCGGCCTCCGGCAGGTCCCCCGGCCGGGGAATCTGTCGGGTCCTGACGTCCCGTCGGTGCGGCGGTCGGGTTGTCCGTCGGTTCCTCCTCGTCGGGTCAGTCCTCCGTGGTGGTCGGTCCGTCCGGTTCCACGGGGGCGGCCCTGAGGAGTTCGGTGAGGAGGCGTACGGCTCCGCGTTTGTGCAGGGGCTCGTTGCCGTTGCCGCACTTGGGGGACTGGATGCAGGAGGGGCAGCCCGCCTCGCACTCGCAGGACGCGATGGCCTCCCGGGTCGCCGTCAGCCAGGCACGGGCGGTGTGGAAGGCCCGCTCGGCGAATCCGGCTCCTCCGGGATGACCGTCGTACACGAAGACCGTCGGCAGGAGGGTGTCCGGGTGCAGGGGTACGGAGACGCCGCCGATGTCCCAGCGGTCGCAGGTGGCGAAGAGGGGGAGGAGTCCGATCGAGGCGTGTTCGGCGGCGTGGAGCGCGCCGCCGAGGATCTCCGGGTTGATGCGGGCGGCGTCGAGTTGGTCCTCGGTGACCGTCCACCAGACGGCACGGGTGCGCAGGGTGCGGGGAGGCAGGTCGAGCTTGGTCTCGCCCAGGACCTCCCCGGTGATCAGTTTGCGGCGGAGGAAGGAGACGACCTGATTGGTGACCTCGACGGAGCCGTAGCAGAGCCGGCCCTGACCCCAGGGGATCTCGGTGTCGGTCTCCAGGACGGTGATGGCCGTGGTGTCGCGGGCGACCGTCGAATACGGGGGTTCGGCCTGCTCGACGAGGGCCACCGAGTCCTCCAGGTCCAGTTTCCGGACCAGGTGGGTGCGGCCCTGATGGAGGTGGACGGCCCCCTCGTGGACGGCCGTGTGGGCGGCGGCCGCGTCGACGGTGCCCAGCAGTCGGCCGGTGCCCTCCTCGACGATCTGGACGGGGCGGCCGCCCCCGCCCCGGATGTCGGCTAGGTCGGCGGCCCGTTCGCGGCGGGTCCAGTGCCAGCCCGACGCCCGTCTGCGCAGCAGTTTCGCCGCCTCCAGTTGTGGCAGCAGTTCGGGCACGGCGGGGCCGAAGAGCGTGATGTCGGTTTCGGTGAGGGGGAGTTCGGCGGCTGCGGCGCAGAGGTGGGGGGCCAGGACGTAGGGGTTGTCCGGGTCCAGCACCGTCGACTCGACGGGCTGCCGGAACAGCGCCTCCGGGTGGTGCACCAGATAGGTGTCCAGCGGGTCGTCCCGGGCCACGAGGACGGCCAGGGCGCCCTGCCCCGAGCGGCCGGCGCGCCCCGCCTGCTGCCAGAGGGAGGCCCGCGTGCCCGGGTAGCCGCAGATGACCACCGAGTCGAGGCCGGAGACGTCGATGCCGAGTTCCAGGGCGGTGGTGGCCGCCAGTCCGAGCAGCTCGCCGGAGTGCAACGCCCGCTCCAGGGCCCGACGCTCCTCGGGGAGGTAACCCCCGCGATAGGCGGCGACCCGCTTCGGCAGCGAGCGGTCGACCTCCGCGAGGCGCTCTTTGGCGATCACCGAGATCAGCTCCGCGCCGCGCCGGGAGCGTACGAAGGCGACCGAGCGGACGCCCTGGAGGGTCAGGTCGGTGAGCAGGTCGGCGGTCTCGGCTGTCGCGGTACGGCGTACGGGGGCGCCCTTCTCGCCGTGCAGGTCGGTCAGCGGGGGCTCCCACAGGGCGAAGACCAGCTCGCCGCGCGGGGAGGCGTCGTCGGACACCTCGACGACCGGCCGGCCCGTCAGACGCCCGGCTGCGACCGCGGGGTCCGCCGCCGTGGCCGAGGCGAGCAGGAAGACCGGGTCGGCCCCGTAACGGGCACACAGGCGGCGCAGACGGCGCAGGACCTGGGCGACGTGGGAGCCGAAGACGCCCCGGTAGGTGTGGCACTCGTCGATCACGACGAACCGCAGGGCGCGCAGGAACGAGGACCAGCGGGGATGGGAGGGCAGGATGCCGCGGTGCAGCATGTCGGGGTTGGTCAGGACGTAGTTGGCGTACTGCCGTACCCATTCGCGTTCCTCGACCGGGGTGTCGCCGTCGTAGACCGCGGGCCTGACGGCGTTGCCGAGCGGGGCCGCCAGCGCTTTCACCGAGCGCCGCTGGTCGGCTGCCAGGGCCTTGGTGGGGGCGAGGTACAGGGCGGTGGCCCCGCGGCCGTTCGGGGCCTCCGAGCCGTCCAGGAGGGTGCTGAGGACCGGCGCCAGGTACGCGAGGGACTTTCCGGAGGCCGTGCCGGTGGCGATCACGACCGACTCGCCGTCCAGAGCGTGCTCGGCCGCGGCCGCCTGATGCGCCCACGGATGGTCGATCCCGGCTTTTTCGATCGCCGAGATCACTTCTGGCCGCACGCGATCCGGCCAGATGGCATGGGTTCCCGATCTCGGGGGCAGGTGCTCCGTATGAGTGATGCGCGCGGCCCGGCCCGCCCCTGTGGCGAGCCGGTCGAGGATCATGGCGGGAGAGGGGCGCGAGCCCCTGCTCTCGGCTGGTCGTCCGGGACGGTGATTCTTGGCCATCGGCACCGAGTGTGTCACTGGCGTGACGGACAATGGTCCCAAGGCGTCGTGCATGGCTGCTGGTAAGTGATTGAATGCCATCGCGGCTGGCGATCCGTCCCCTGGCCTCCGTCGGGGAGACCGAGGGGCGACCGCTCGATAGCAAGGTGCTGGAGGATCCGTGGACCTGTCCCTGTCGACTCGCAATGTGTCCGGCCCTGGTGGCGACCGTACGGTCGTCGAGGTCGGTGGCGAGATTGATGTGTATACCGCGCCCAAGCTGCGCGAGCAGTTGGTCGAGTTGGTGAATGACGGCAGCTACCACCTGGTTGTCGACATGGAAGGCGTCGACTTCCTCGACTCCACCGGTCTCGGCGTGCTCGTGGGCGGCTTGAAGCGTGTCCGGGCCCATGAGGGCTCGCTGCGCCTGGTCTGCAACCAGGAACGCATTCTCAAGATCTTCCGGATCACGGGTCTGACCAAGGTGTTCCCGATTCACACCACGGTCGACGAGGCTGTCGCCGCCACCGACTGAGGTCGGAGCGGACCGGCCTCCGGGCCGGTCGGCAGGCAGTGAACAGGCCGGCAGCGGCAGCGCATGGGCCGCGACGGGCAGGCGGTCGACCTTCGGGTCGGCTGTCGGCTTTGTCGGCTTCCGGAGGAGGAGAGCAGGGGTGCCGGGCGACACGCCCGGGGCCCCTGAGGCGTACGCCCGAACGTTCGAGGGGGATGGCATGGCCACCGTTGAACTCCGCTTCAGCGCCCAGCCTGAACATGTCAGGACGGCCCGCCTGGTGGCGGCCGCCGTGGCGCGCCGGGCCGGCGTGGACGAGGCGGTGCTCGACGAGGTCAGGCTCGCCGTCGGCGAGGCGTGCAGCCGCGCGGTCGGGCTGCACCGCAGTCACGGCATCACCGCGCCGGTCAGCGTCGCGCTGACCGAGGAGGAGAAGGCGTTCTCCATCGAGGTCGGGGACAGCGTTCCCGATCCCGGCGCCGATCCGGCCGAGTCCGGGGCGCCTGACGCCTCCGGATCCGGCCCGGCGCGGCCCGGCTCCGAGGCCGACGGTGAGGGCGAGGACGAGATGGGCCTCGCGGTCATCAGCGGACTCGTCGACGACGTGGAGGTCCGTTCCGGTGCGGGTGGCGGAGTGATCCGCATGAGCTGGCCGACGGCCGACGCCGCGGTTCGATCCTGAAGCTGCGACCGGGCCGGCAGAGCTGCGGTGTGGGCTCGGAGCCGCTGTGCGGGCTCTGAGGCTGCCGCGCAGCCCAGAGGTCTCGGTTCAGCTGTGCGGCCGCAGCCCCGGCCTCGGAGTCTCCGCGCGGTCCTGAGCCCGCGCTCGTACCTGCGGCCGCGTCCGTGCCCGTACCCCCGTGCTCGCGCGCGAGACGGCTGCGGCTGAGGCCAGTGGGTCTCCAGGCGTACGGGTGACGTGATGTTTCGTTTTTCCAGGCCCTGCTGAGCAGGGCCTTTTTCATTGAGGGCTGAGCGAGGGCTTGGCGTGGGCCTATCGCGGGTTCGTCGACGGTTTCCGGGTAATGCGTCTGCCTCATTACTGCATTCGAGCAGAATCGCTCCGCTGATCTTTCGGCGTTGGGGGGAGAGCGATCAATTCTCTTCCCGCCCACTGTTTTGATCAGGTTCCGCTCCCTACAATCCGTCCACGACTTGAGCGCTGAGCGTCAAGGAGGACGTATGGCGGAGTTCTTCACCACCCCAATGGCAGTACTGACGCAAGAATCCGCACTTTCCGACCGGCCCGCTTCCCTCGCGGCGGCGGCACTCACCGACGGCAACCGGCTGATCGTCATCGTCGTGGCGGTCGTCGCCGTCGCCGCGCTGATCGTCGCCCAGCTGCTCGTACGCCAGGTTCTGGCGGCCGGCGAGGGCACCGAACGGATGAAGGAGATCGCCGCAGCGGTCCAGGAGGGTGCGAACGCCTATCTGGCCCGACAACTGCGCACGGTCGGTGTCTTCTCCGTCGTCGTGTTCTTCCTGTTGTTCCTGTTGCCGGCCGACAACTGGTCGCAGCGCGCGGGGCGTTCCCTCTTCTTCCTGGTGGGTGCGCTTTTCTCGGCGGCGACCGGATACATCGGCATGCGGCTCGCCGTACGGAGCAATGTGCGGGTGGCGGCAGCAGCGAGGGAGGCGACTCCGGCGGAAGGCGAACCGGAAAAGGATCTCACCTCCGTCTCGCACAAAGCGATGAAGATCGCTTTCCGTACCGGTGGTGTGGTCGGAATGATCACGGTGGGGCTCGGTCTGCTCGGGGCCTCCTGTGTGGTGCTCGTCTATGCCGCCGACGCGCCCAAGGTGCTGGAGGGGTTCGGCCTCGGTGCGGCGCTCATCGCCATGTTCATGAGGGTCGGGGGCGGGATCTTCACCAAGGCCGCGGACGTGGGGGCCGACCTGGTGGGCAAGGTGGAGCAAGGCATCCCGGAGGACGATCCGCGTAACGCCGCGACCATCGCCGACAACGTGGGCGACAACGTCGGTGACTGCGCGGGCATGGCCGCCGACCTCTTCGAGTCCTACGCCGTGACGCTCGTCGCCGCGCTCATCCTCGGCACGGCAGCGTTCGGCGACTCCGGTCTCGCCTTCCCCCTGATGGTCCCGGCGATCGGTGTCGTCACCGCGATGATCGGGATCTTCGCGGTCGCCCCGCGCCGGGCCGACCGCAGCGGGATGACCGCGATCAACCGCGGCTTCTTCATCTCCGCGGTGATCTCGCTCGGCCTCGTGGCCGTGGCGGCCTTCACCTACCTGCCGTCCTCGTACGCCGAACTGGACGGGGTCGGCGACGAGGCGATCGCCACGCACGGCGGCGACCCGCGGATCTTCGCCCTGGTCGCGGTCGCCATCGGCATCGTCCTGGCCGCGCTCATCCAGCAGCTCACCGGCTACTTCACCGAGACCAACCGCCGCCCCGTCCGGGACATCGGGAAGTCCTCGCTCACCGGCCCGGCCACCGTGGTGCTCGCGGGCATCTCCATCGGTCTGGAGTCGGCCGTCTACACCGCGCTGCTGATCGGCCTCGGCGTCTACGGGGCGTTCCTGCTGGGCGGTACATCGATCATGCTGGCGCTCTTCGCGGTCGCGCTCGCCGGGACGGGGCTCCTCACCACCGTCGGCGTCATCGTCGCCATGGACACCTTCGGTCCGGTGTCCGACAACGCCCAGGGCATCGCCGAGATGTCCGGGGACGTCACGGGGGCCGGCGCCCAGGTGCTCACCGACCTGGACGCGGTCGGCAACACGACCAAGGCCATCACCAAGGGCATCGCCATCGCCACCGCCGTCCTGGCGGCGGCCGCGCTCTTCGGCTCCTACCGCGACGCCATCGCCACGGCGGTCGACGACGTCGGGGCCGGGGTGGGCGAGCTCGGGCTGAGCCTGGACATCTCGCAGCCCAACAACCTCGTCGGCCTGATCCTGGGCGCGGCGGTCGTCTTCCTCTTCTCCGGGCTCGCCATCAACGCGGTGTCCCGGTCCGCCGGTTCCGTGGTCTACGAGGTCAGGCGGCAGTTCCGCGAGCGCCCCGGGATCATGGACTACACGGAGAAGCCGGAGTACGGGCGCGTCGTCGACATCTGCACCCGCGACGCCCTGCGGGAACTGGCCACGCCCGGGCTCCTCGCGGTGCTGGCGCCGATCGCGGTCGGCTTCACCCTCGGCGTCGGGGCGCTCGGCTCCTACCTCGCCGGCGCGATCGGCACCGGAACGCTGATGGCGGTGTTCCTCGCCAACTCCGGCGGGGCCTGGGACAACGCCAAGAAGCTCGTCGAGGACGGTCACCACGGCGGCAAGGGCAGCGAGGCCCATGCCGCGACCGTGATCGGCGACACGGTCGGCGACCCGTTCAAGGACACGGCGGGCCCGGCGATCAACCCGCTCCTCAAGGTGATGAACCTGGTCGCCCTGCTCATCGCCCCGGCGATCGTGCAGTTCAGTTACGGCGCGGACGCGAACCCCTGGGTGCGGGTGCTGGTGGCCGTCGTCGCCATCGGGATCATCGTCGCCGCGGTGTACGTCTCCAAGCGGCGGGGCATCGCCGTGGGCGACGACGACGCCTCGGGGGACGGCGGTCCCTCGGTTCCCGCGCCGGATCCGGCAGCGGCTCCGTGACCCTTATGCGAGGGGTCGGGGAGGGCCCGGGGCCGGCCTCGTGGTGAGGTGAGGTGACGTGTGATCAAGAGGTGGGTGGGTGGCCCGTGCTGACGGGCCGTCCGTCCGCCTCTTTCTTCCTGCCGCCCTGTGTTCCTCCGGGGCTGCTCCCGTCCGTCCCCTTTCGGCGTGGGGATTCCGGCACGCCGTGGACGCCGCCCAGGCGGAATCCGTCATTCGGATGAGTTACCGCTCATGCGTACGGTTCTCTCTATGAGTGGCATCTCCCTCATTTCCCTTGGTGCAAATGGCTTCAAAAGGGTGCATAAAGGATGAGCGGCACCCGGCTGTCGTCCCCTCGCCGTGTAAGTTCCGGGCCGAGAGCCTTGGAAGGGACCGATCCGGTGAACAAGAAGCTTGCAGCCGCACTGTCCGGCGGTGCGGTACTCGTACTGACGCTGTCGGGCTGCAGCGACGACAGCGACAACAAGGTCAACGACTGGGCCAAGAAGGTCTGCGACCAGGTTCAGCCGCAACTCCAGAAGATCAACAACGCCAACGCCTCGATCCTCGAGAAGACCGGCGACAACAACAAGCCCGCCGACGTCCAGAAGGCCGACTCGGTCGCCTTCCAGGAGATGTCCGAGGCGTACAAGGCGCTGGGCACGGCTGTGGACTCGGCCGGCCCGCCGCCCGTCGACGGCGGCGAGGCCACGCAGAAGGCTGCGGTGAAGGAGCTCAACGCCTCCTCCAAGGCGTACGCCGACCTCAAGACCCAGGTCGACGCACTCGACACCAAGGAGCAGAGCAAGTTCGCCGACGGGCTGAAGACCATCGCCGACGAGCTGAACAAGATCAGCACCGGTGGTGACCAGGCGCTGAAGAAGCTCCAGTCCGGCGAGGTCGGTGTCGCGATGTCGAAGCAGGAGGGCTGCCAGAAGCAGACCGCTTCGACCGGTCCCTCCGGTTCCGGGGCGGCCGACGCCGACGCGTCCTCGGAGAGCTCGGCCCCCGACAAGAAGGAGTCGGAGGACAAGGGCTCCGCCGAGAAGGAGTCCTCGGAGAAGAAGTCCTGAGCGCTGTTCTCCTCGTAGCGGCCCGGACACCCGGTGGGTGTCCGGGCCGCTGCCGTTGTCGGTGCGACCGGACACAATGGGAGGGTGAGTAAGAGCAGCCTTCCCGCACCCGACCACGCCGCCGCCCTCCGTGAGGCCCTGCTCGCCGCGGACTTCACCGCGGACGGGCTCCTCGAACGCCTCGGCGCGCCTGCCTACGCCGCCCTCGCGCGCAGCGAGACCGTCCCCGCCCTGCGGGCCACCCGGGGCGACACTCCGCTCGACACGCTGGTGCGGCTGTTCCTTCTGCAGCGCCCCGTCGCCGAGGAGCGGGCCCGTGCCGCCCTGCCGCTGGACGAGTGCGTCGCGGACGGCTGGGTGACCCGCGAGGGCGGTGCGGACGGGGAGGTCCGCGCGTGCGTCGACGTACGGCCGTACGGGGGGCCGGACGGCGAGGACTGGTTCATCGTGTCCGACCTCGGATGCGCGGTCGGCGGCGCGGGCGGGATCGGCTCGCGCGAGGAGGGCGTCGTCCTCGGCGTCGGCGGAGCTTCCACCACCCTCGCCGGGATCACCGTGCGGACGCCGGTCGCCTCGGCGCTCGACCTCGGTACGGGCTCCGGCATCCAGGCGCTGCACGCCGCCCAGCACGCGACCCGGGTCACCGCCACCGACCTCAACCCCCGTGCCCTGGAGTTCACCCGGCTCACCCTCGCCCTGTCCGGCGCCGCCCCCGCCGACCTGCGCGAGGGGTCCCTCTTCGAGCCGGTGGGCTCCGACACGTTCGACCTGATCGTCTCCAACCCGCCCTTCGTCATCTCGCCCGGCGCCCGCCTCACCTACCGGGACGGCGGCATGGGCGGCGACGACCTGTGCCGCACGCTGGTGCAGCAGGCGGGCGACCATCTGAACGAAGGGGGTTACGCCCAGTTCCTCGCCAACTGGCAGCACGTGGAGGGCGAGGAGTGGCAGGACCGGCTGCGCTCCTGGGTGCCGTACGGCTGTGACGCCTGGATCGTCCAGCGCGAGGTCCAGGACATCACGCAGTACGCCGAGCTGTGGCTGCGGGACAGCGGTGACCACCGCAGCGACCCCGCCGAGTACGACGAGCGGTACGAGGCGTGGCTCGACGAGTTCGAGGCCCGGGGCACCACGTCCGTCGGGTTCGGCTGGATCACCCTGCGCAAGTCCTCCGCCGCGGCGGCCGGGAACGCGTCGATCGTCGTCGAGGAGTGGCCGCACGCGGTGCAGCAGCCGCTGGGCCGGGCGGTGGAGGAGCACTTCGCCCGCCAGGACTACCTCCGCGACCAGGACGACGCGGCGCTGCTCGCCGGGCACTTCTCCCTCGCGGCCGAGGTCGTGCAGGAGCAGGTCGGCCTGCCGGGCGCGGAGGATCCCGAGCATGTGGTGCTGCGTCAGCACCGGGGCATGATGCGGGCGACCAAGGTCGATGCGGTGGCCGCCGGGTTCGCCGGTGTGTGCGACGGGTCGCTGCCCGCCGGGCGGATCCTGGACGCGATCGCGCAGTTGATGGCGGAGGACCCGGTGCTCCTGCGCGACCGGACACCGCAGGCGATCCGGCTGCTGGTCGAGGAGGGCTTCCTGGAGCCGGTGTCCGGGGGCGTGGCGCGGGGGGAGTAGGCCGGCCGCGGCGGAGGGGCGGGAGTGGGGCGCCCCGGACACCCAGGTGCTCGCTGCTCTGAACACCCGGGTGCCGGTCGTCCCCGTTCTCCCGGTCGCCCGGGTCGCCCGGGTCGCCTGGGGCCCTTCGCCCCGGGCACCGGGATGCCGGGTGCTCGCTGCCCGGGCACCTCAAGGTCGGGTGCCCGGCCCCGAGGTGTCTGCCGCCCCCCGGCTGCCGCGAGCGCCTTCCGGTATCCGCGGCTTTCCGGTCCCGGTGTCTCCCGGTCCCGGGCGCCTTCCGGTACCGGCCGGTGGTCATCGTCGTTCGGGGCGCGCTGTCCTTATTAACCAGCGCGTTCGCGTCCACGTCCTCCCGCGGCGCGCCCGGCCCGCACATTCCGGTCACGGATGCCCCGGCCCCCGGCGCGTACCGCCGAAGGAGTTCCGCCCGTCGGCGGGGGAGTGCTGTTCACCCGGGGTTCGTGTGGGCGATGCCCCGGGGTGACAGCCTCCCCGTGCCGGGCCGCCGAGGTCCGGCTCCGACGGGCCGGGCCGGCCCGCCCCGGGCGGCTCCCCGACGAGTCGTGCGACGGGTCACACGACGGTCTAGGGGTACGACATGGAGAGCGCCACCGCAGTCTTCGCCGGTACGGCCCTGGCACTGTTCGGCGCCGCCCTCCTGGTCTGGACAGGGGCGCGAGCCCTGCACCGCGCGCCGGTGGCGCACGGTGTGAGCCCTGTCGCCTCCACCGCACTCACGACGCTCTTCGGCGTAGTCTTCCTCGGCCTCGGTGTGTGGGTCTTCACGCACGTCTGATCCCCGCTCCGACCCGGGCGGCGCCCGGGTCGACAGGTCCCCCGCCGGGACACCGCGGCCGTCTCCGAAAAGCCGCAGGCCGAGGCCCCGCGTGACGCGGACCCGGCGGTCCGGGCGGCAGGAATGGCGGAAGTCGGGTTACCGTTCGAGTGGCCGTTGCGGGCTTTTGCCGTTTGACACGGGGGCGGGTTGTACCGTCACACTCCGCAGCGACAGCACCGCGGGAGGCGTCATGACGCCTCCCGGATGCCCACCGAGTGTCGACCGGAGAGAAGAGCGAAGTTGTCCCCGACCAGCGAGACCGCACAGGGCGGCCGCCGACTCGTCATCGTCGAGTCGCCTGCCAAGGCGAAGACGATCAAGGGCTATCTCGGCCCCGGATACGTCGTCGAGGCGAGCGTCGGGCACATCCGCGACCTCCCGAACGGCGCGGCCGAGGTCCCGGACGAGTACACCGGCGAGGTGCGCCGCCTCGGCGTGGACGTCGAGCACGACTTCCAGCCCATCTACGTCGTCAACGCGGACAAGAAGGCCCAGGTCAGGAAGCTCAAGCAGCTGCTGGCCGAGTCCGACGAACTCTTCCTCGCCACCGATGAGGACCGCGAGGGCGAAGCCATCGCGTGGCACCTCCAGGAAGTCCTGCGGCCCAAGGTCCCGGTCCACCGGATGGTCTTCCACGAGATCACCAAGGACGCGATCCAAGCCGCCGTCGCCAACCCGCGCGAGCTCAACCAGCGCATGGTCGACGCCCAGGAGACCCGCCGCATCCTCGACCGCCTCTACGGCTACGAGGTCTCGCCGGTCCTGTGGAAGAAGGTCATGCCGAAGCTCTCGGCGGGCCGCGTCCAGTCCGTCGCCACCCGCCTCGTCGTCGAGCGGGAGCGCGAGCGCATCGCCTTCCGCTCCGCCGAGTACTGGGACCTCACCGGAAAGTTCGCCACCGGCCGCACCGGTGACGCCTCCGACCCCTCGAACCTCACCGCCCGCCTCAGCGCGGTCGACGGCCGCCGCATCGCCCAGGGCCGCGACTTCGGCCCCGACGGGCAGCTCAAGGCCGGCTCCGCCCAGACCCTGCATCTGGACGAGACGAACGCCCGCGCGCTCGCCGCCGCGCTCGCCGACTCCTCCTTCACGGTCCGGTCCGTCGAGTCGAAGCCGTACCGCCGTTCCCCGTACGCCCCCTTCCGGACCACAACCCTCCAGCAGGAGGCGAGCCGCAAGCTGGGCTTCGGTGCGAAGGCGACCATGCAGGTGGCGCAGAAGCTGTACGAGAACGGCTTCATCACCTATATGCGTACGGACTCCACGACCCTCTCGGACACTGCGGTGTCCGCGGCCCGGGCCCAGGTCACGCAGTTGTACGGGGCGAACTACCTCCCCGAGAAGCCGCGTACGTACGCGGGCAAGGTCAAGAACGCGCAGGAGGCGCACGAGGCGATCCGCCCCTCCGGCGACCGCTTCCGCACCCCCGCCGAGACCGGGCTCACCGGCGACCAGTTCCGGCTCTACGAGCTGATCTGGAAGCGGACCGTCGCCTCCCAGATGAAGGACGCGACCGGTAACTCGGTCACCGTCAAGATCGGCGGCCGGGCGAGCGACGGCCGGGACGCCGAGTTCTCCGCGTCCGGCAAGACGATCACCTTCCACGGCTTCATGAAGGCGTACGTCGAGGGCGCCGACGACCCGAACGCCGAGCTGGACGACCGCGAGCGCCGACTGCCGCAGGTCGCCGAGGGCGACGCGCTGACCGCCGACGAGATCACGGTCGACGGGCACGCCACCAAGCCCCCGGCCCGCTACACCGAGGCCTCGCTGGTCAAGGAGCTGGAAGAGCGCGAGATCGGCCGCCCCTCCACGTACGCCTCGATCATCGGGACGATCCTGGATCGCGGTTACGTCTTCAAGAAGGGCACCGCGCTCGTCCCGTCCTTCCTGTCCTTCGCCGTGGTCAACCTGCTGGAGAAGCACTTCGGCCGGCTCGTCGACTACGACTTCACCGCCCGGATGGAGGACGACCTCGACCGCATCGCGCGGGGCGAGGCCAAGTCCGTGCCGTGGCTGAAGCGCTTCTACTTCGGAACGACCGGTTCCGGTGACGACCCGGCCGCCGCGGGTTCCGCCTCCGACGCGGGCAACGGCGACGGCGACCACCTCGGCGGTCTGAAGGAGCTGGTCACCGACCTCGGCGCGATCGACGCCCGGGAGATCTCCTCCTTCCCCGTCGGCAACGACATCAAGCTCCGTGTCGGCCGCTACGGCCCGTACATCGAGCGGGGCGAGAAGGACGCCGAGGGCCACCAGCGCGCCGACGTGCCCGACGACCTGGCCCCCGACGAGCTGACCGTCGAGCTGGCCGAGGAGCTGCTGGCCAAGCCCAGCGGCGACTTCGAGCTGGGCGCCGACCCGGTGACCGGCAACCAGATCATCGCCAAGGACGGGCGCTACGGCCCGTACGTCACCGAGGTGCTGCCTGAGGGGACGCCGAAGACCGGCAAGAACGCGGTGAAGCCGCGGACCGCCTCGCTCTTCAAGACCATGTCCCTGGACACGGTCACCCTCGCCGACGCCCTCAAGCTGATGTCGCTGCCGCGCGTCGTCGGCGAGGACGCCGAGGGCGTCGAGATCACCGCGCAGAACGGCCGGTACGGCCCGTATCTGAAGAAGGGCACCGACTCCCGGTCGCTGACCTCCGAGGACCAGCTCTTCGACATCACCCTCGAAGAGGCCCTGGCGATCTACGCCCAGCCCAAGCAGCGCGGCCGGGCCGCCGCCAAGCCCCCGCTGAAGGAGCTGGGCACCGACCCGGTCAGCGAGCGGCCCGTGGTGGTCAAGGACGGCCGCTTCGGCGCGTACGTCACCGACGGCGAGACCAACGCCACCCTGCGGACCGGCGACAGCGTCGAGGAGATCACGCCGGAGCGCGGCTACGAACTGCTCGCCGAGAAGCGCGCCAAGGGGCCCGCCAAGAAGAAGACGGCCAAGAAGGCCCCCGCGAAGAAGGCGACGGCCAAGAAGACGGCCGCGAAGAAGACGACGGCCACCAAGACCACGGCTGCCAAGAAGACCGCGGCGAAGAAGACGACGACGGCCAAGAAGGCGACGTCCACGAAGACCGCCGCCACGAAGACGGCGGCCAAGAAGACGGCCACGTCCTCCGCCCCGTCGGACGACTGACACCTCTTCGTATCTTCGTACGGGCTGGTCCGCCGTAGGTTTCGCCACCGCCGCCCGGCGCCCTGGATCTCCGTGATCCCGGCGCCGGGCGGCGGTGCGTCAGGGGCCAGTGAGAGCCTGGCCGGAAACTGTCTGCGTCCATATGTTCGGACGGGCCGACAGTCACCGCACCGCTGCCGATAGGCTGGGCGGATGACGCGAGCCGAGCAGCCAACGGTCGTGAGCCCCACCTCCGACACACTTGCCGCAGACTCACGCGAGCGCGCCGTACGGGCCCTGTTGCGTATTCCTCCGCTGAAGCGGTTGTGGAGCGCCCAGCTCGTCGGCGGAATCGGCGATGCACTCGCCCTTCTCGTGCTGGTGCTGCTGTCGCTGCAAGCGGCGGTCCTTGAGGGCTCATTCGGCACCGGATACCGCGGGGCGGCCTTCGCCGTCGCCGCCGTCTTCGGTGCCCGGATCCTTTCCACCCTGTTCTTCGGAGCCGTACTCCTGGGACCCCTGACGTCCCTCACGGGGCCCGGCGGAAAGCTGGACCGGCGATGGCTGATGATCGGGGTGGACGGGCTGCGCCTGGCGCTGCTGGTCGTCGCCCCGCTGTGGATCGACTGGATGCCCGACAAGGCGCTCATGATGATCCTGATCACCGTCTTCGTGGCCGGTGCCGGTGAGCGCCTGTGGGCCGTGGCCAAGGACAGCGCCGCCCCGGCGCTGCTGCCCGGCCCGCCCCTCGAAGGCGCGGCCGTACGCCCCCTGCCCGACCACCTCGACGCCCTGCGCCGGCTGTCGCTGCGGACGAACTTCCTCGCTGTGCCCGCCGCCGCGGTGGTCCTGCTGGCCGCCACGCTGGTCGGCAACCTCCTCGGCTCGGGCCTGGAGTGGTTCTCCTTCCACCAGGCGGCCCTGGGGTCCTATGTCGCGGCGGGGCTCTTCTCCGCCTCCATCTCCACCCTGTACTTCCTTCAGTTCCCCGCCGACCGGACGCCCCGGCCGCGCTCCCCGCTGGAGGGCCTGCGCCGCCCCGCCACCGGCACCGGCCCCGACAAGGGCCGCACCGGCGCCGTCCCCCTGCTGGTCGCGGTCTGCGCCTCCGTCGCCGGAGCCGTCGCCGCCGCGGCGGCCGTCACCGTCCTGCACGCCTACGACCTCGGCGGCGGTCCTGCCACCTTCGCGCTGCTGATCCTCGGACTGACCGGCGGCACCGCCCTCGGTATCCGCACCGCACGCCACGTACTGCCGACCCTGTCGCGCCGCCGTCTGCTGGCGCTGGCCGTCATGGTCACCGGCCTCGCGCTCCTCGCGCTCGGCCTGGTGCCGGACACCGCGACCGGGATCGCCATCGCCCTGCTCGCCGGTTACGCCGCCGGGGTCGCCGCGAACACCGGGCACACCCTGATCGACCAGGAGACCGAGGCGTTCCGGCAGGCCCGGACCACCGAGCACCTCCAGGCCGTTGTCCGGGTGCTCGTCGCGCTCGGCGCGGTCGCAGGCCCGTTGCTCGCCGCCGCGATCGACCGGCACCGGCTGGTCGCCGGTGACTTCGTCTTCGCCCACGGCGGGGCCGCCTTCACCCTGATGCTGCTCGGCGCGCTGCTGCTGCCCGTCGCCGCCTTCGTCCTCGCCAAGACGGACGACCGGGCGGGCGTGCCGCTGCGCCGGGACCTGCGCGAGGCGCTGCGCGGCGACGAACCGACCGTCGCGCCCGCGGCCACCGGCTTCTTCCTCGCTCTGGAGGGCGGCGACGGAGCGGGCAAGTCCACCCAGGTCGAGGCGCTCGCCGACTGGATCCGGTCCAAGGGCCACGAGGTCGTCGTCACCCGCGAGCCCGGGGCCACCCCCATCGGCAAGCGGCTGCGCTCGATCCTGCTCGACGTGTCCTCCGCCGGTCTCTCCAACCGCGCCGAGGCCCTGCTGTACGCCGCCGACCGCGCCGAGCACGTCGACTCCGTCGTCCGCCCGGCGCTGGAGCGCGGCGCGATCGTCATCTCCGACCGCTACATCGACTCGTCCGTCGCTTACCAGGGCGCGGGCCGGGACCTGGCCCCGACCGAGATCGCCCGGATCTCGCGGTGGGCGACGAGCGGCCTCGTACCGCATCTGACGGTGCTGCTGGACGTCGACCCGGCGACCGCCCGGGAGCGGTTCACGGAGGCGCCGGACCGGCTGGAGTCGGAACCGGCGGAGTTCCACGAGCGGGTACGGTCCGGGTTCCTGACCCTCGCCGCGGCCGACCCGGCCCGCTATCTGGTGGTGGACGCCGGCCAGGAGCCGGAGTCGATCACCACGGTCGTACGCCACCGGCTCGACCAGCTCCTCCCGCTCTCCGAGGCCGAGATCGAGGCCATCGAGGAGGCCCGGCGCAAGGCCGAGGAGGAGGCGCGGCGCAAGGCGGAGGAAGAGGCCGCCCGCAAGGCCGAGGAGGAGCGCCTGGAGAAGGAGCGCCAGGAGCAGCTCGCCCGGCTGCGCGCCGAGGAGGAGGAGCGCAAGCAGCGCGAGCTGGAGGAGGCCCGCCGCCGCGAGGCCGAACGTCAGGCGGAGGAGGCCCGGCAGCGCGCCGAGGAGGCCCGCCGCCGCGCCGAGGAGGACCGGCTCCGGCTGGAGGCCGAGGAGCGGGTCCGCGAGGCCGAGCAGGAGCGGCTGCGGCTGAAGGCCGAGGAGGAGGCCCGGCAGCGCCAGGAGGCCGAGGCGCAGCGGCTGGAGAAGCAGCGCAAGGCCGAAGAGGCCCTGCTGCGCGCCGAGGAGGCCCGCCGCCGGGCGGAGGCCGAGGCGGCCGCCCGTGCGGAAGCGGCGCGGGCCGAGGCCGAGCGCGCGGAGGCGGAGCGGGCGTCCCGTTCCCGCACGGATTCCCGCACGGATTCCCGTACGGATTCCCGCACGGATTCCCGTACGGAGACGTCCTCGCGCTCCGAGGGCGCGTCGGGGCCGACGGTGCCGGAGAACGAGATCACGGTCCCCACGCCGATCGTGAACCCGAACGAGATCACGCAGCCGGTTCCGACGGCGCGACCGGAGGATGACGGTCCTTCGGATTCTGGTTCCGCGGGTTCCGGTTCCGGTCGCTCAGGGGCCGGTCCGTCGGGTTCCGGTTCGGCTTCCGGGGACGACGAGACGACGATGCTGCCGCGCTACTCGGACCAGCGGTCGGCGGGGACGGCGGGGCCCTCGGGTCCTCGGCAGGCCCGGGACGCCGACGAGACCGCTGTGCTGCCGCCGGTACGGGACGATCAGCCGTCCGACCGGGTGCCCCAGGGCTTCTTCCGGGACGAGAGCCCTGCGCTCTCGCCCGCCGAGAGCGAGAACGAGCGCACCCGGGAACTGCCGCAGGTCGAGGACCCGAACGACCCGGCCCCGGACCGGCAGCAGCGGGCCCGCAAGCGCCCCCGCCCGGACTGGGCCGAGGAGACCCCGCTGGACGATCTGCCGACCCTGGCGGACGAGCTGCTCGGCGGCCAGGACGATGAGGGCCGCGGCGGCCGGGGACGCCGCCCGCGCGGCTGACGCGCCCGCGGCGCTGCAGTGACGTACCGGCCCGTCCGCCCCTCCGGGGGCGGGCGGGCCGGACTGTCAGTGGCGTCCCCCACAATGGAGAGCGACCAATGGAGAGCGACGACGCCCCGCGGTGTGCGGGCCGTGCACGACACCACCAAAAGGGCGGTGACCGATGACCGTATGGGACGACCTGGTCGGACAGGACCGAGTGCAGGAACAGCTCGCCGCTGCCGCCCGGGACGCCGATGCGCTGGTCACCGCCGTGTCCGACGGCAAGCCGCTGGACCAGGGCTCGAAGATGACGCACGCCTGGCTGTTCACCGGACCGCCCGGTTCCGGCCGGTCGACCGCGGCGCGGGCGTTCGCCGCCGCCCTCCAGTGCACGAGCCCGGACCGGGCGCTGGGCGGAGCCCCCGGCTGCGGTTTCTGCGACGGCTGCCACACGAGCCTGGTCGGTACGCACGCCGACGTCGAGGTCATCCGCACGGACCTGCTCTCCATCGGTGTGAAGGAGACCCGGGACCTGGTCAGGCGCGCCCAGCTCTCCCCGGCGGTCGGGCGGTGGCAGGTCATCGTCATGGAGGACGCCGACCGCCTCACCGAGGGCGCGGGCAACGTCCTGCTGAAGGCCGTCGAGGAGCCCGCGCCGCGCACGGTCTGGATGCTGTGCGCCCCCTCGCTCGAAGACGTGCTGCCCACGATCCGTTCCCGCTGCCGGCACCTCACCCTGAGCACCCCGCCGGTGGAGGCCGTGGCCGATGTCCTGATCCGCCGCGACGGTATCGACCCCGAGCGGGCGCACAACGCGGCGCGCGCCACCCAGGGGCACATCGGGCGGGCCCGCCGTCTCGCCACGGACGAGCGGGCGCGGGCGCGGCGGGCGGCGGTGCTGAAGGTTCCGCTGCGGGTCGCCGACGTGGGCGGTTGCCTCAAGGCGGCCCAGGAGCTGATCGACACGGCGACGGACGACGCCAAGCAGCAGGCGGAGGAGGTCGACGCGAAGGAGACCGAGGATCTCAAGGCGGCGCTCGGCGGGGTGGCCGGCGGCCGGATGCCGCGCGGCACGGCGGGGGCGATGAAGGAGCTGGAGGACAAGCAGAAGCGCCGCAAGACGCGTACGCAGCGCGACAGCCTGGACCTGGCGCTGACTGAGCTCACCGGGTACTACCGCGATGTGCTGGCGCTCCAGCTGGGTTCGAAGCTGGCCATCGCCAATGTCGACGTGCAGGACTCCCTCGACCGGATCGCGGAGTCCTCGACGCCCGCGCAGACCTTGCGCAGGATCGAGTCGGTGATCGCCTGCCGGGAGGCGATGGACCGGAATGTGGCGCCGCTGCTCGCGCTGGAGGCGATGACGATGGCGCTGCGGGCGGGCTGAGGTCTCCCGGCACCTGTTCGGCTGCGGGGTCCGGTTCAGCTACGGTTCCGGGTCCCTGTTCACCCGAATGAGCAGGGAATCGTACGACTCGTCACCCGGCGGATACGCTCGCTGAATGGATACCAGGCGCCTGCTCCGCACCTTCGCCATCGGGATCGGCACTGCCGGCCTGCTCATCTCCGGCTGCAGCGCCAGCGGCTCGTCGCCGACTGCCTCGGCCACCGGCACCGCGGCCCCCGAGGGGCTGTCGTCGTACTACACGCAGAAGCTGAGCTGGCGCGACTGCGGTGTGGAGGGGTTCGAGTGCGCGACGATGAAGGCGCCGAAGGACTACGACAAGCCGGACGACGGGGACATCGAGCTCGCCGTCTCCCGTAAGAAGGCCACCGGCCCCGGCAAGCGGATCGGTTCCCTCCTGGTCAACCCGGGCGGCCCCGGCGGCTCGGCGATCGGCTATCTCCAGGGGTACGCGGCACTCGGCTACCCCGCCCCGGTGCGGGCCCGCTACGACATGGTGGCCATCGATCCGCGCGGCGTGGCCCGCAGCGAGCCCGTCGAGTGCCTCACGGGCAAGGAGATGGACACCTACACCCAGGTCGACCAGACACCGGACGACGACGCGGAGGTCCGGAAGCTCACCGCCGCCTTCGAGAAGTTCGCGGCAGGCTGCGAGAAGCGGTCCGGCGAGATCCTCCCGTACGTCTCCACCGTCGACACGGCCCGCGACATGGACGTCCTGCGCGCGCTGCTCGGCGACGAGAAGCTGCACTACGTCGGGGCGTCGTACGGCACCTTCCTGGGCGCCACGTACGCGGACCTCTTCCCGCAGCGGGCCGGGCGCCTCGTCCTGGACGGTGCGATGGACCCGTCCCTGAAGGCGATCGACATGAACCGGGACCAGACGGCGGGCTTCGAGGGGGCCTTCCAGTCCTTCGCCGCCGACTGCGTGAAGCAACCGGACTGCCCGCTCGGCACCACGAGCACCGCCGACGCGGCAACCGCCCTCAAGCAGCTCTTCAAGGACCTGGACGCGAACCCGATCCCGACCGGCGACGACCGTGAGCTGACGGAGTCCCTGGCGACCACCGGGGTGATCGCCGCGATGTACGACGAGGCGGCCTGGCCGCAGCTCCGCGAAGCGCTGGAGGGCGCGCAGCGCAGCGACGGCTCCGGCCTCCTCTCGCTGGCCGACAGCTATTACGAGCGCGAGCCGAACGGGAAGTACGCGAACCTGATGTTCGCCAACGCCGCCGTGAACTGCCTGGACCTGCCGCCCGCCTTCGACGGACCCGACGCGGTCGAGAAGGCCGTCCCGGACTTCGAGAAGGCCTCCCCGGTCTTCGGCCGCGGCTTCGCCTGGGCCTCCCTGAACTGCGCGTACTGGCCGACGAAGGCCACCGGCACCCCGCACCGCACCGAGGCGAAGGGCGCCGCCCCGATCGTCGTCGTCGGCACCACCCGCGACCCGGCCACCCCGTACAAGTGGTCCGAGGCCCTCGCGGAGCAGCTCGCCTCCGGCACCCTGCTCACGTACGACGGCGACGGCCACACCGCGTACGGCCGGGGCAGCGACTGCATCGACACGGCGATCAACACGTACCTCCTGGAGGGCACCGCGCCCACCGACGGCAAGAAGTGCAGCTGACCCACTCTGACCAGCGAAAACGCCTTTGGGGGTGCCGTGTACGGAGCACCCCCGGAAACTGTGTAGACTTGGCTCCGCTGCTGATCGCACCATAGTGCGACAGGGCGCGCCGCCTTAGCTCAGTTGGCCAGAGCAACGCACTCGTAATGCGTAGGTCTCGGGTTCGAATCCCGAAGGCGGCTCCATGGTGAACCCCAGGTCAAGCCTTTGACCTGGGGTTTCTTGGCATTATTGGTCTTGGAAGCTGGGTAAATCGGGTGGGTAAATCGGGCCCTGTCTGTCTGTGCATCGTAATGCGTAGGTCGAAGGTTCGTTTCTGTGACGAGACCGACGAACCAAGGCTCTGAACTGGCCTTTTGCCTGCTCATAGGGGAGAGGTCAGGCTGGCGTAGCGGGTCCCGGTGGACAGCCGGTGGACAGCTGTGCGTGAAACCCCGTCAGTGGCTTTCGTCACTCCTTGGCCAACGGGTGAAATTCACCGGTCTCCGAGAGGGCCGCGGGCGGCGCCGGGACTGTTTGGCTCTGACATGAATCGATGGCGAGGAGGTCAGATCAGATCACGGGCGTGCGCGTGCGCGTGGGTCGTCAGGATGCGTACCGGCGATGCATAGCCGGTCCTGCCCGTCCTCGTCTGCTCGGTCGACCAGTTGCGCAGTGCCGCGGCCGCAGTACGGGGACCCGCCCGGAATACCGGCCCCTGTGAGGCGATACCGCTGCCGGTCAGCAACTCGTACGCGCTGTGAATCAGCAAGGAGCGGTCGGACGGATCCTGCCGGGTGACTCTCGTGCCCTCCGCCCATGCAACCAAGCGGCCTACGCGTTGTTCCCCGCGAAGCTGGCGGACAGCCCCCAGAAATCACCTGAGTAGGGTCAGGTCCTCCGCGGGCCCTGCTCCGTGCCCTGTGGGGCTGCCCCGCGCGGAAGGCCTTCTCGGATTCGTAACCCGTTACGGCGGCTGTTTCCCGGAGTAGTAGGGCGGTCGGGGTTCTCCTAGTTGAAAGCCCTTCTACCAGGGGCTTCTTGGCGCGGTCAGCCCAACGAGTAAGCCAGTGCGGCAGGTTGGAACAGACCCACTGGCAGGTGATCGACGGGATTCTTCACCGGGTGTGGACCGGCGTTCACTGGCGTGACCTGCCTGAAGGGTTCGGCCTGTGGAGACGGTTTACTACGAAAGACTGATGACGGCCGTCGGCATGTGGTCGGGAGTGACATGCAGGGCTCGCCTTCAAGGTTCCTCAGATCCGAAACCGTGGAAGAAGCTTCGCGCCAGCTTGTCGATGTCGAGCTGCGCCGGGTCGCGCCCGCTCATGATCCAGAAGAAGGTGGGTCCGATCAGCAGGTCGATTGCGTAATCATCGGCCGGCCGGTGCGGTTCGATGCGATGCAGGACAGCCCTCGCGCTTTCCTTGAGAACGTCTTTGGTCGCGATCAATCGCTTCACCGCCGGATCGTGCTGCGCGGCCGCCAGCAGGGCGCGGTAGCTGGCTCCAGCCGGTGAGTAGGCGAGGAAGCGCATCAGTGCGTCGAGGTAGGACGTGACCTCGGCGAGCCGGGTGCCCGCCGGCTCGACGAGGAGTTCCTCCTCGGCGTCGTCCACACATGCCTCGAAGAGGATCTCCGCCTTCGTCGACCACCAGCGGTAGACCGTCTGCCGCCCTACGCCCGCCCGTACAGCGATGCCCTTCATGGTCATCGCCGCATACCCGACCTCCAACAGCAGATCGTCGACGGCGTGCAGGACGGCCTCGCGCGCCTGCTCGCTGCGGGGTCGGCCACCGCGGCGTTTCGTCTCGATCATCCGGCCATGGTACCGAGACCGCCCGACGCGATCAGCGTCTCACCGAATAACTGGACACCGTGTACCGATACCTCTAGGGTTTCGGTACACGGTGAACCGAAACCGGTGGCGAGGATCACCGCCGCCCTCGTCACAGAGGTCACAACACCCGCAAGCTTCCCGGCTGGAATCCGACCCTCCCGGCCCGGTCGAGGCTCATCGTGACCACCATCCAGCATCCTGCGAGGAGATTCCCCATGTCCGACTTCGAGCCCGCCGTAACAGCGTTCATCCTCCTCAAGACCAATCGAGCCTGGCTGGAGCTGTCCGTGCCGGAGCGCGTCGCCGCCTTCCAGGAGAGCGTCCTGCCCGCCGTCAAGGACAAGGCCAAGGGCGTACGTTGGCGCTACTTCGACACAGAGTTCTACACAGCCCGCGTCACCGACATCTGGGTCTGGGAGGCGCGCGATCACCAGTCCTTCCAGTTGGTCGTCGAGGCGTTGCGCGAAACGCCGTTCTGGGACCACTACTTCGAGATCGTGGAAATTCTCGTGGGTGTCGAGAACGGGTATGCCAAGAACTACGACCCCGGCATTCTGGCGACCGTCAACGCCTGAGTGCC
The DNA here is from genome assembly GCF_000261345.2 of Streptomyces globisporus C-1027. Lineage (NCBI taxonomy): Bacteria > Bacillati > Actinomycetota > Actinomycetes > Kitasatosporales > Streptomycetaceae > Streptomyces > Streptomyces globisporus. The sequence goes on from NZ_CP013738.1 coordinate 4,429,948, forward strand.
CGCCCGTTGGAGCTGCACGGTAGGCGGCCGTCCGGCGAACCGCGGTTCGGCCTTGGGCGAACCACGTACTGGAAGTGCGCCTGCCGACTCCCGGCCGCCTCGGTCGGCACCTGTCCGGTCGGGCCGGCACTCGCCCACGATGCGGCGGCCTTACTCTCGCCGCTCCAGGCAAGCCTGGACTCCGGTCTGGGTATCGCGGCCTTGGATGCTCGCTCCGCAGTGCGTGCTGCGGTCCGCCACCATCATCCTGTCCACCCGCGCAGGCCTGACTTCCGCCCTACGCCGCCGGCCGTGTTCGCCGGTTACTGGGATGCCACATCAACGCGTCCTGTCGCGAACCCTGGCAAACGCGTAATACCGCGTGTTCCTTCCGCTGAGTACGACACCCCGCCCCGTTGAGGAGCCTTGATGCCCGCTGTCCTGAACCCCGTCCTCGATCTTCTGACCGTACGTGGCACCGTCACCGAGGCCGAGCAGCTCACCGCCCGGATACGTCGGCTGCGCATCGAGAGCGGACAACTGGCCGACCTGGAGGTCCAGCCGGGCCAGCAGGTACGTGTCCTGGTCGGCAGACTCACTCTCCGTACGTACTCGATCTGGCACTACGACCCGTCCGGCGTCGTCGAGCTGTGCGTACTGGACCACGCCGCGGGTGGTCCGGGCGCCCGGTGGGGCCACGCCGCCGCACCGGGCGAACAGGTGCGGCTGCGGCGCCCCGAGGGCACCTTCACGCTGCGCCCCGACGCCGCCCACCACCTCTTCGTAGGCGACGAGACGGCCTCGGTCGCGTTCGGTGCCATGCTCGCGGCACTGCCCGGGGACGCCGCGGTCTCCGGGTGCATCGAGACAGCAACAGCCACGGACCGGCTGCCCCTGCCATGCGGCGACCGACTGGACTGGATACTCCGGGGTGAGACGTCACTGCCGGACGCGGTACGACGACTCGCCCCCGCACCCGGCGGGATCGCCTATGTGGCCGGAGAAGCACGGGACGTGCAAGCAGTGCGGCAGGTGCTCCGGGAAGCGGGCTGGGACCGGCGTGAGGTCCTGACCAAGCCCTTCTGGACACCGGGCAAGAAGGGCATGGAATGACTGCTTGGGCGCACTCCTCCGTCCGCCACTCGACTTGGCACTGTTTCTCGGATCATGTGTGGAGTCAGATGATGAGTGCTGCGAGCGTGACGGTGCCGAGGTAGTAGGCCCGTTTCCTGGTAGCAAGTGGCGACGGCGCGGAAGCCTTTCAGGCGGTTGATGGCACGCTCGGCTTGGCGCGCGTACTCGGGTTCGGACCGGGCCGCGGGTGCTGATCTATGGCGCGTCGTCCAGAGCCATCGCGCTCGCGGCCCGGCAAGTAGACCGGGTGAGAGGTGGTGGCGGGCCGGGCCTGCTGTGTCATGCAGACCCGGCCCCGCGGGCGTCGCTGCGGGAGAGGTGAAGGAGGGCCGTGTTGCCAGGATCAACATCACCGAGGCGCCCGCGCCGCTCCTCGGTGCACGCCCCCGTCACCGAGCCGACCGGTTATCCGGCCTCGCGCCCTGCGGCGTCCTGGTCGGCGAGGTTGGCCGCGTCGCGCACGTTCTTCGCCCACTGCCCCACCTGGTAGTCGTTCCACACGGCGGTAGCCGGCGGCAGGGCGGAACGACCACGGGTCCCACGGGCTCGCACTCCTCACTCTCCTGGCCCCGGTCGTTCGCCGTTGCCTGCTGTGCCCCCGAAGCCTGATGCCTTCGGGGGGCGATGATTTCGTGGTGGAGGGCCTTGGCCCGCGTGGCACGGGTAAGCGGCTCGACCGTGACATCGAGACGTACAAGAGCGTGTGGCTCGGCGAGACGCCGGCGGGCTGCGACAATCCGCTGGTGCCCAAGGGTAGCCGTGAGGTGCCCTTGCTCTTCGGTGGCATGGTTCAGGCGTCGTTCAACCGCGTGGCGCGCTCCGGCCGCGGTTACATCGGTGCATCGGTACCGGCACACATGATCGCCGGAGCCTTCGACGGCGTACGCACCGCCTGGAAGGAAGCTGGACGCGAGGGCTCTCCGTACCTGGTCGCCATCGCCTACTTCGCCGTCGCGGACACCGAGGGTGGCCGGGCGAACGTCTACGACTACTACTCCACAGCGGGAGCAGACACCGCCGGCTTCATCGCCTCAGCGGTGAGCGGAGGAACCGAAGAGATCGAAAAGACCGTCAGCGAGTTCGAGGCGATCGGAGCGGACGAGCTGATCCTCAATCCGACCAGCGACGACGTCGACGAGATCCTGCGCGTCGCCGATGTTGTTCTCTGACACGCCGCCTGTCGTTCCCTGTAATCCGTGACGTGGCGAGGGCAGGACCACCTTGATGCGAACAGCGGATCCGCAGTGCCGACAGGGGGCAGTGCTGAGGACATCCACCGTAAGCGAGCTGTCACGGGGAGAGTGGGGGAGACGCGAACGGCAGTCCAAAGCGGAGACTGTACGGGCCCGGACTGCCGGGGGCGCGTGTGTCGTGCTGGGGAGCTACGCCATGGGAGAGCGGAGCACCCGCCGTTCAGTGTGGCGACAGGGGGCTGCTAGGAATTCTCCGCTGATCATGTGTCTGCCTGTCTGCCCGTCTGCCTGTCTGCCTGTTGGCTCGTTGTGTCAGGCATGGGGCGGGGTGACTCGCATCTACCCGGTCCTTGACGCGGGCTCGGAGAGCCTTGTCCCGGAGATTCCGGGATCTCTCCCCCCTGCCCGAGACCATTTCGAGCAGGATCACCTCGCGCAGGAGAGTGGGATCGGCACAGGGGGGGGCTCTGTGGTGTGCCGCAGGATTGCGGTACGTCACTTACGACCCGGCTGAGCGAGCCCGAGCGAGCGGCTGTCGTCCGCCGCGGACGCGCCGTTGCCGAGCCCAACTCGGCTGCGCTGTCGCCCGCGGTCACGTTGATCATCAGCAGCGGGCCGGCCGTGTCGCAGATCAGATGACGGTGTCTGCCATTGATTTTCCTGCCTCCGCCGTAGCCCCGGCTGCCGCGTCGGCGACCGCGTCGGGCTTCACGGACTGCGAGTCGATGACCGCGACCGTCGACTACCTCCCGCCCGGCCCGCTTGCGTACCTTCCCACGCAGCCGGGCGTGGAGCTCTGCGATCAGTCCGGGCTCGCGGCGTCGGCCGGAAGTACGCGGAGACCCGGTCTCAGGCGGGGAAGTCCACCGGCTTCGCCCGCCACTTGATCCCGTTTCGAGGACGTAGAAGACAGCATCGAGCATCTGGCGGTGGCAGTAGCCCTTCGGACGCGTCCGCCCCGGCCACCGTCATGCACGGACACGAACAGATTCACCGCCACGGCGGACGCTCTCGATCACACCGCCCTGCAGATCGACAGGACGACGGCTTCCTGATGGTCCTGTTTCCCCCAACGGGTGGTTTTAGTAGTCAATGACCGTTGTTTGCGCATGATGCCCCCTCCGGTCAGTGATGATCTTCATCAGCTAGACCACTGCAGCTCAAATTGATGGGAAGAGGACTGTGGAACTCAGGGGAGAATCACGTCTGGTAGCCGGTGTCGCAGTTGCGGCGGTTGTCGGTGCCGCCACGGCCAGCGGGGTGACCCTTGCCCAGGCGAACCCGCCGGCCAAGGCTCCGGTGTCCTCGGTGCAGGTCGTCGTCGGCCCGGAGAGCGAGCCGGGACAACCGTCTTCGGCCCGCTGTCCGGAGGGCATGGGAGCAATCAACGGAGGCTTCCAGGCCACCTCCTTCAGCCGATCAGGCGGCGGAGATCCCTATGACGGCGTCACCGTCAATGCACCGTTCAAGGACGGGAAGGGCTGGAGCGCGATGCTGATGACCGGCAGGGTCATTGCCCGCGCGGTGTGCGTCCCCGAGGCCCAGGCTCCGCAGGCTGTGGTCGGCCCCGTCAGCCAGGAAGCGGACGTGTCCGTAGCGCGCTGCCCGGGAGACACCAAGGCCATCGCCGGCGGCTACGTCAGGGAAACCTGGTACAAGAACGGCTACGGCGAATCCCTCGACGACATCATCGTGAACGCACCCAACGACAGCGGCAGCGGCTGGGCCGCCAAGCAGTTCCACGGCAAGACCGTGGCCCGCGCTCTCTGCAGCTGAACAGACTCAGACCAACTGAGCCCTTCCACCATGCCGCTCGCCTCTTCAGCACTCCGGGATTCTGTGCACCCGGCGCGCTTCCGGTAAGCCCGGGCGGAACGGGCCAGCCGATGCGCAGGTCATCGACGAAGGCCGCGACGGTTCGGCGGAATCGCTAGCTCGGGTGTGAGGCGGTTCAAGTCGCTGGTGTGCCGGTCCGGAAGCCTGATCGTTCCCCACGGCCGGACGGTCTACTCGGCCCCGGCAGGCCGAACCGATCTCGGGGGCGCGGGGGTTCGTCTGGCGGCGTCGGTTCCGCGTCGGCGGCGATTTCTATCTCCCGGGGCTCTTGAGGCTTTCGCGGTGGCTCCTCTCGCATGAGCGCATGATTGCCAGTGACGCTCATGAGTCCGGTGAAGGTCGGGAAGCCGTGACCCGCGATGCAGCTGGAGCTGGAGGTATCCACGTCGGCGCGGGGCGTGGAGAGCGCGAGGCAAAGCCGCTCGGCCCCGCGAAGCCCAGGGTGACGATAGAGCGAAGGGTGGCCATCCTGTCGCCGCGCTGGTGGAGCAGGCTGTCGACCTGGTGGAGCCGGTCAAGCCGAGGCTACGTGGCTGGCTGCATGCGGGGATGGTCACCGCCTCGTTGATCGCGGGCATCGCGCTCATCTGGCTGGCTCGCACGCCGCAGGCGGCCTGGGACTGCACCGTTTACGCGGTCACGCCGGAGGAGCGGCCATACTCACCCTGATCGTGGTCGGCGGTCTCCTCTGCAGCGCGGGCGCTATCGTCTACGCACTGCAGCGCCCCGACCCGTCACCTCGGTGGTTTCGGGTTCCATCAGGTGTTCCACGCGCTCACCGTGGCAGCGTTCACCGTGCACTACATCGCCATCTTCTTGGCCGCTTGCTGACCAGTCACCGCTCATCGTGCACCAGGCCACCCTGGTTTCCGGCGGACGTGCTGGAGCCTTGTGTGAACGGGGCCTGTGTCCTGTCCGGCCGCGCCCCGACCGGACGTGCCCAGCTGCGGGTAACGGCCCTGGTCGGGTGCAAGGGTCTTGGCTGGGCTGACCTATCTGCGCTCCGCCGGTGGCTCAGGCAGAGAGCCTTTCTCGCTGGCACGTGAAAATCTGTGCTGGCCGAGGTAGACATTGGGGTGCGGGGTGGTTATGGTTTCTCTCGTAAGCGAGAAGGACGGCAGGGCCTGGTAGAGATGAACTACCGGGCAGCAGTGCTCAGTAGTTGCAGTGTGCAGGTCGGTGCGGTGGTGGAGTTCCGAAGCCGGTGTTCTTGCAGGATGGCGACGGGGCTGACGACCGGACCGGGTGGCCCGCCGTTTTCAGGGGCTGCCGTGAGCAGGAAGAGCAAGTGCAGTCAGCAGTACCAGTAGTCCCTCGGTAAATGGCGTCAGGCTGCGGCGCGCGTACCGGGAAGTCCGGCAGTGGGGTTCTAAGCCAGAGCAGACGCAGGACGGGCGACGGGGCTGGCTGCCGGAGTGGCGCTGTGAGAGGCCACCAGGAGTACGGAAGTGGTTTGTCCAGAGGGAAAGAACGGAGGAGTTGAGCGCCATCAGGATCGCCCGGGCGGCAGTGTTGGGCCCGGGTACCGCAGGACATCGTGAGTGAGGTGGTCTCCGGTCAAGCAACCGCGATCCCCGCAACCCCCGGATCTCTTCCCGGCAGGTATGCGGAAACACAGAGCCGGCGTAGCCGATCAAGGCCGGCTGATGGTGTAGCAGTTCCTTCGGGGCCCGGGTGCCACATGGCACCCGGGCCCCTCCGACGCGTGTTCCACAGGAAGGTACAGATGACAGCAGACGACTCGTTCGGCCGCCTTGACGACGACGACTACCCCGCCTACACCATGGGCCGGGCAGCCGAGATGCTCAACACCACACAAGGGTTCCTCCGCGCCATCGGCGAAGCCCGCCTCATCACCCCACTGCGCTCCGCGGGCGGCCATCGCCGCTACTCCCGTTACCAGCTCCGCATCGCCGCCCGCGCCCGCGAGCTCGTCGACGGCGGTACCCCGATCGAGGCCGCCTGCCGCATCGTCATCCTCGAGGACCAACTCGAGGAAGCCCGGCGCATCAACGCCGAACACCAACGAGACACCGAGCCGCCCGGCATGCCGACCTCGGCCTGAAGCGCCGCGCATCCGGTGGAAGGCCGGCAGGTGTCGGACTCACCTGCCGGAAGTGCGCTCAAGGGGCGTTTCCCTTGCGGTTGCCATGCTCAAAAGGGTGCTCTCGTCTTCGGCGTGGGTGCTCTGTCGCGCCGCTGTTTCTTCGCGCAATACGTCCATCGGCTGGTCGGGTCGGCGTCTGTAGGCGGCTTCAACCCAGTGAAGGGCGGGTCGCGGCGTCAGAGGCAGCTCCCCCGAGGCGTACCGCCCTGTTCGTGCCCTTCGGGCTACCGCGCCCTCCGGTCTGTCGCCCGGCGAGCGGCCGGCATCTCCGCACTGTGAAGGGTGAGGAACCTTCCGGCAACGCTGTGCTCAGGGCGGGCCGATATCTATGGCCATGGCATGAGAGTTCAATACGCCGCACTGGGAGTGTTTTTACCGCAGCAAAGACGCTGGAATTTTTCACCGTACGCGGACCGCTACGGCATGCTACTGTCGATCTCGGTTGCAGTTGTGGTTCCCAAAACTTCAAGCTTCTGCGTGGGTATTTTCGACCGCTGGAAGCTTCATTGTATTTCCGGTTCTTTCCGGGCGGGGCATCATCGCGGCGACGCGGTATCCGTGCATCACGGATCCCGACGACCTGCCCCGAAGGAGACATGACATGGCGTCAGGCACTGTGAAGTGGTTCAACGCAGCCAAGGGTTTCGGCTTCATCGAGCAGGACGGTGGCGGCGCTGACGTGTTCGCCCACTTCTCGAACATCGCCGCCCCGGGCTTCCGCGAGTTGCTCGAAGGCCAGAAGGTCACCTTCGACATCGCACCGGGCCAGAAGGGCCCGACGGCCGAGAACATCGCTCCCGCCTGACGCTGACGCGCACTTCGTAGCTGTGGCCCGCATCCTTCGGGGTGCAGGCCCCAGCTCCGGGCATTCTCCCTGAGCGGTGCCACATGCGGTGAAATGCTCACCCGCAGAGTTTTTCCGCTGCTCACTCCTTGCGAGTCCCGCCTACCGGTGGAACTGGATTCTTCGCCCTCGCGGCGTCGCCCGTTCCACGACCTGCCTCCCCATTCGGGATCAACCGCAGGCCCCATTTGATTCCCCATTCTTCTCGGCCCGTTCTCGTGATTCCCCGCGCTGTTCTTCCGCTGCGGGAATTCCTTGATACGTGCCGTATCAAGGAAGGTTCTGAATGAACCCCACACGTACGAACAACCGCTCTTCACGTGCCCGCAGCCGTACCACCGACTCCGGCCGGGGCGGTAGCCGCTTCAACTCGACCGCCCCGACCCGTTCCGCTGCCCCGGCCCGTTCCGGCGGTCCGGGCCGCTCGGATGGGCAGGGGCGGAGGCCCGCCGCGGTCCAGGGCGAGTTCGCCCTGCCGGTCACGGTCACTCCCGCGCTTGCGGCCGTCGATGCGTTCGCCGACCTCGACATGCCGGCACAGCTGCTGGCGGCGCTGACCGCGCAGGGGGTGAGCGTTCCGTTCCCGATCCAGGGGGCGACCCTGCCCAACACCCTCGCGGGCCGCGACGCCCTGGGGCGGGGGCGCACCGGCTCCGGGAAGACCCTCGCCTTCGGACTGGCCATGCTGGCCCGCACCGCCGGTCAGCGTGCCGAGCCCCGTCAGCCTCTGGCCCTGGTCCTCGTGCCGACGCGTGAGCTGGCCCAGCAGGTGACCGACGCCCTGGCTCCCTACGCCCGCTCGGTGAGGCTGCGGCTGGCCACGGTCGTCGGCGGGATGTCGATCGGGAGGCAGGCCAGCGCGCTGCGCGGTGGTGCCGAGGTCGTCGTGGCGACGCCGGGCCGGCTCAAGGACCTCATCGACCGCGGTGACTGCCGACTTGACCAGGTAGCAATCACCGTGCTGGACGAGGCCGACCAGATGGCCGACATGGGCTTCATGCCCCAGGTCACCGAACTCTTGGACCAGGTCCGCCCCGAGGGCCAGCGCATGCTGTTCTCCGCCACCCTGGACCGTAACGTCGACCGCTTGGTCCGCCGCTACCTCAGCGACCCGGTCGTCCACTCCGTCGATCCCTCCGCCGGTGCGGTCACCACGATGGAGCACCACGTGCTCCACGTGCACGGCACGGACAAGAACCGTACGACCACCGAGATCGCGGCGCGCGACGGGCGGGTCATCATGTTCCTGGACACCAAGCGGGCCGTGGACAAGCTCACCGACCACCTGCTGGCCAGCGGTGTGAGGGCCGCGGCGCTGCACGGCGGGAAGGCCCAGTCCCAGCGCACCCGGACCCTGACCCAGTTCAAGACCGGGCACGTCACCGTACTCGTGGCCACGAACGTCGCCGCGCGCGGCATCCACGTCGACAACCTCGACCTCGTCGTCAACGTCGACCCGCCGACCGACCACAAGGACTACCTCCACCGCGGCGGCCGAACCGCCCGGGCGGGGGAGTCCGGCAGCGTCGTCACCCTGGTCACTCCCAACCAGCGCCGCGACATGACCCGCCTCATGACCGCCGCCGGCATCGTGCCCCAGACCACCCAGGTCCGCTCCGGCGAAGAGGCACTCGGCCGCATCACCGGCGCCCAGACCCCCTCCGGCATTCCCGTGACGATCACCGCGCCGGTAGTCGCGCGGCGTGAGCGCAGCCGCAGCGCGTCCTCTCGCGGCCGGCGCAGCCCCGCCTCCGCAGCCCGGCGCGTGAGCGCACATCAGTCCTCCTTCGACGCCGCAGCCTGAGAACTCCGTGATCCGGAAACTCACCCACCACTGCAGGAGGCACCTTTTGACGCTCGTCCAGATGCAGCCCAGCGGGACGCATGCCACTGCCGGAGGCAGGACGGTGGCCGACACCATGGACAGCGCCGGGCCGCAGGTCTGCGATGACATGACCGTCGAGGTCGCCCTGTCCGTCATGGCCAGCGCCCGCACCGGGCATCTGCTTGTCTGCGACGGCAGCGGCCGGTGCACCGGACTGGTCACCCACGCCCAGCTCGCAGCAGTTCGTGATGGCGCCGCGTACTCGGACAGGGTCCGGCTGCGGGACATCCTCGGCGACCGCGGACCGTTCACCTCACCGGTGACCACCGTGGCCGAAGCCGGCCACATGATGCGCTACAGCCAAGTCGATGCCCTGCCCGTGGTCGACGAACACGGCAGCGCCCTGGGCGTCTTCGCCCTCGCCCGCTGAGCCGTCCCCTCCGCGGCAGAACCACTCCCTCTTCGTTCCTCTCTCTGTGAGGCATCATGCGCTGTGTCATCGCCCGCTTCCCGTTCGACCTCACCAGGAGCGGCGTCCTGGAATCGATGAAGGGCATCAAGCCAGAGCACGCTCCCGGTGAGTCCGTGATCATCGGCCGACGGACCTACCCCGTCAAACAGGTCGGACAGGTCATCACACGCCAGGACCGCCGCGACTTCAGCGCAGGAGAAGTGCTGCGGGCCATGACCCAGCTCGGCTTCACCTGCCGCGACCTGGCCCCGGCCCCCGCACCCACTCGCGTTCTCAATCCTGTGCAGCAGGCATCCGCAATGCTCGGCGCCCCTGCGGCCGCTTGAGCGACGGGCAGGCGTGAGCCGCCGGCAAGCAGTGGTGAGGGGCCGTCCGGAGCATCCGGGCGGCCCCTCACCGTGTGCTGGAGCAGTCCGGCCCGGCAGTGTCTCAGTGGTCGGAGTAGCTGAAGTCGCCCATCGTCCAGGCGCTGACGTCCTCGATCGCGACCCGGTACATCCCGCCCGTCTCCGGGATCCCCACCGTGCCCTGCAGAATCCGCGCCACGTGGAAGTGCAGATGCGTGGGCGGCCCTTCCTCGGGTGCAGCGGTGGCGAACATGGCGGAGAAGTCGCTCAGGCGGGCCGAGTCCGCTAGGACCTCCGACACCCGCTGCCTCCAGACGGCCTCGGGTGCCAGCCGGCCCGTGATGACAGCTCCACCGGCGACCACGGTCAGTGCCATCTGATTGCTGCGCCCGGATTCCACCAGGGCGGCAACGTCAACAAGCAGCGCGTCAGGCTTCGACATAGGCCCGATTATATTCGTCGAACATCGGCAGGCTCTCCCGCGCTGCCGCTGCGAGCAGGACAGCACTGAGGCCCTGTTGCCCAAGGCGCCGAACCGCCTGTCAGTGGCACCGGAGCCAACGCTCCTCCTGCCCCGCGGACGCCTGCTCCGAGAAGGAGACGAGTCGGCTCACCTCTGTATCGAGTCGATCCTCGCGCTCGGCGCACGGTCCGATGCGGGCATGCAGACCGGGCACCTTCAGCTTCGACGTCCTGCGGCCGTCGAGGGAGAGGTGTGCTGTCCTGCCGCCGGGGAAGCCTCGGAGACGTCGGCGCCCTGGTCCGCGTCGCGGCGGGTGGGCTCGGTGCCGTACCAGTCCAGACACATCACGGTGGCGTCGTCGTCCAGGCGCCCGTGATGGGCTTGGACGACGTGCTCGATCAGGAATCGGGCGGCCTCCCGCGGGTGCAGGTCCTGGGTGCTCTCGATGAGGGCCGGCAGATCGAGAGCCGCAGCGCTGCGCTCCAGCATTCCGTCGGTGAGCATGACCATCCGGTCGCCGACCTGCAAGTCCAGCTCCTGGACCGTGTAGGTGTGGGGTGCTGTGAAGCCGAAGGGCATGTCGACGGCCGGTGTGATCTCCTCGACCTTTCCGCCGCGCAGACGCAGGGGCCAGGGGTGGCCGGCGTTGATGAACTCGGTTCGACCGTCACGCAGGCCGATCCGCAGCAGTTGTCCGGTGACGTAGCGGCCGCCGCTGTGCTCGGCCACGGCCTGGTCGGCGGCCCGCGCCTGCTCGGCGAGGTCGGCTCACTGCCTGCGGGCACGGCGCAGCGCGCCGACGAGGAGGGTGGCCAGGAGGGCGGCGTCCACGTCGTGCCCCCATGGCATCGGTGACGGACAGCTGGACGTAGTCGCGGTCTATGACGTAGTCGAAGGTGTCGCCGCCGACATGCTCGGCCGGCTCCAAGGCCCCGGCGACCGCGAACTGGGCCGCCTCGCAGGCCAGTGACGTGGGCAGCAGCCGGTGCTGGATCTCTGCGGCCAGGCCCAGCGGGGAAGTACGCCGGCCCCACTGATACAGGTCGGTGAAGGGCCGGTTCGCGATGATGATGTAGGCCAGTGCGTGGGCGCTCCGCCTGATTCTCAGGAGTGCGTCCGCCCCTGGGTACTGGGGCAGATGGAGCTCAAGCAGCCCGATCGCGTCCCCGCGATTGGTGACCGGTGCGATCACCCGCGTCCACTTACCGCCCTCCACGGCTTCCACATGCGGCCTCTGGGTCCGGATCACCTTGTCGTAGACGGTGCCGGAGACGGCGATCGGATCTGCGGAACGATCCAGGTCGATGCCGTCCGCGGTGCCCAGGCGGACGACGGAGGCACCCGTGAAGTCGGTGATCAGGAACGACACCGACCGGGCTCCGAGCTGTCTTCTCAAAGAAGCGGCTATGACGTCGACAGACTCCACCGGCGGCGCAGCCTCCGCCGCGGCCAGCGCCTCACCCAGGCCGTCCTTCTCAATGTCCCGCATGGAAGCGACCTCCCGCCGGCGTGCCCGCGTGTACGTGCCTGGCGACACGACTTTCCGGCCGAGCACGACAGGCAAGCTACCCCGCCGCAGGGGCACGGCATACCTTCTCGGTCGTGCGACGCGCCCCCGGCACAGCGGATCTGCTCTCGCCGCGGATGTCGTGTTGCGGGGATCCGTCGCGAGCCGACCTCAAGGATGCGCAGCCGCTGCGGTGCGTCTGCCGACACCTTGGGCGGGGGCACCAGCGGGTATCGGCCTTGATCCAATGGAGAGGGCGGAGCCCGGTCGTGACCGACTTTCCGGCCCGGCGGGAGTGGAGCTCACGGGACCGGAAGCGGAGGTGGTGAGGTGCCTGGCCAGTCCTGAGGCACCGGTACGGCGCGGACCACCTCGGGAGCCCTCATTCGAACCGATCCCGCTGGGCCTCCTAAGGGGCTTCTGCTTCCAGGTGGAGTCGGCGCAATGTGCCTTCCGTCTCACGCCTGAAGTGTTCGAAGGACATCAGACGCTGCCACAACGGGTCAGGACGGCAAGGGACGGCGGCTCCTTCGGATGACCATTCTTCGGCGAGTCGGCTGTACAGAGGTGTACTCCCGTTCATCGCTTCGTTAGAAGCCTGCTCTCGGGCGTGAGCCGGACTGCAGGAATGTCTGCCGCGCGCTTGCTCCGGAAGACGAGGGCCCGCTCTGCGCTTGCCGGTGTCGGCCGGTGCGCTTCGGTTCGATTCGGCCCCATGGTCATTCGTCACACATGCCGGAACGATTCCTCCACCTCTCCGGATACTGCTGCCGTACTCCGTCGGCTGTGCGGCGCGGTGGGATCAGATGATCTGAGCCGCATCGAGGCTCGGGTAGATGTCCAGGACTGCGTCGATGCCCCGGATGCTGAGCAGGCGTGTGAGCCTGGGAGAAGGGCTGACAATGCGCAGGTCGGTCTGCCGATGGGTGGTGAGGATCAGTACGAGGAACATCGAATCGGCGAACGTGATGCCGCTGGCGTCCAGAATCACTCCCCCGCTGGCCGCGACGGCGGACTCGATCTGCGCTTGCAGAGACGGCAGGGACTCGAAGTCGAATTCTCCGCGAGGGGCGATCACCGGCAGCGGCCCGGAACCAGTGTGCCGAGGGGCGGAAGACGTCATGAGGTGAGTATCGCTTCCCGTTGCCCTTCGGATCATCCATCAGAGTGCCAAGTTGCGTCACCGCTTCACGGCAGTTCATGCCTGCCGGTGCTGCTCGATCTCTTGGCTACGGACAGGGCACTAGCCCCAGCGGCACTCGCATGTCTCGGTAAACGGCGTCAGGCTGCGGCGCGCGTACCGGGAGGTTCGGCAGTGGGGTTCTAAGCCAGGTCAAACGCAGGACGGGCGACGGGGCTGACTGCCGAAGTGGCGCTGTGAGAGGTCACTAGCGGTTCGCAGTATCAGCAGTACGCCCTACCGGCGCAGTATCAGGGCCGGTGGGTGGTGCAGCACTGCATTCGGGCCCCGCTGCCAACGGCGCCGGGGTCCGCATGCGTTGTGCGGAGTGGGCCTGCGGTGGCTCTGGGCGGCCGCGCGTTGTAGAGGAGTGACAGCCGTCCACGTGTCCCCGCCCGAAGGGCTTGCTCCCGTGGGAAGTCACGTGGCCCGAGGGGGATGCGCGGCCGGGCGGCCTCACCGGTGGACGGGCGGTGGGCAGACGCCTTTGGACGGTGCAGTACGGGGTGGCACAGGCCAAGTGGCTGCGCATGCTCTGACCAGTACGAACGTCATGAGACAGCACAACAAGGCACCACCCGACATTATCGCTCGCGGTCTCGTAATGCGTAGGTCTCGGGTTCGAATCCCGAAGGCGGCTCAACAGTGAACCCCAGGTCAGGCTCCTGACCTGGGGTTTCTTGTTTTAAATTACCTTGAAATCCTGTCAAATCGGGCAACGCTCGTCTGTGCAGGTAATGCGCAGGTCTCCGGTTTGTTTTCGCTGGCGCCTGTGAGCTTCGGCAAGGTTCTGACCTGCTGTTCTGGTGCAGTTCAGCCCTTCGGTCGCCGCGTAGTCACTTGCTCCGGTGGACCGCCGGTGGTCAAGCATGCTTGACGCTGCGTCCGGGAAACGCTTTCCGAGGGCGCCTTCGGGCGTCACGTTGAAGCGTGCGCCTCGGACCGCAATGCCCTGAGGAACGCGCAAGCAGCTGCGGACCAGTAGAAAGAACGAGGGCGGACCACTATGAGAGAGAGGTCCGCCCTCGCCGAGGTGCCCGCGTGTACGTGCCTGGCGACACGACTTTCCGGGTGGGCACGACAGGCACGCTGTCCCAGCGCAGGGCACGGCTTATCCGCTTGTCGAGCGACGCGCCCCTTCCGACGCAACTGTTCTGCTCGCGGTGGCTGTCGTGCTCCGGCCGTGCGTCGCGCACATCCCTGGAAGGGTGTGCGGCCGCTGTGCGCGTGCCGGGGCCCAGGGCGGGGAGCCGGCAGGCCCCAGCGTTGATCAGCAGGAGGCAGGGATGAGGGGTCGCTGCCGTTGACCAGGTTGGCGATGTCCCCTTCGCCTCACACGCGCGGGGATCAGGCTTCGGCGGTGGATGCAGGGAGCGGTGTGGCGGAGAAGACCGAGTCCGGGTCGACCGCGGACTTCACGGCTAGCAGGCGTTCGGTGTTCGGCCCGTAGGAGTTCGCTACCTGGTCGGGGGTCTCCAGCCCCAGGAAGTTCACGTAGCCACCCGGCAGCGAAAACGGTTCCAGAGCTGCGTGAGTCTCTTCCAGCCAGCGCAGGTGCGAGGACCTGCCTGCGCCACCGCCTGTGTGATCCTTGTTCTCGCCGTTCTCCCACATGGAGATCAGCTCGACCATGAGGTGTGGTTCGCGTCGGCCGAAAGCCGTGGAACCGAGAGGTGGGCGGGTGGCTGCACCGTGGAACTGGTGCCACACGATCGCGGAGAACGGCGAGGTGAACTCCCGGGCGGCTCGGTCCAGGACGGTTGCGATGGAGCCCGTGACGCTCTGGACGGTCCGTGTGCGGATCGCGCCCATGCGACCCGGTGGGAACATGGCGTCCGTCGCTGCCAGCGTTGCGGAACGGGCGACCGGCCCGATCTCGGCGAGCACGGTTGCACCGAGTCTGGCCAGGGTGCGTACCGGCCCGTTCTGGGCGTTCCCCACCTCCGGATCCCCCGACCAGGTCGGCGCGACGTACACCGTCGGCTTGCCGTCCGGGCCGGGGAGGAACCCCACGTCTACCGTCAGCTCGTCTGGACTGTCCTGAAGGAGCCCGCCGAGGTCGGCCAGAATGCCGGCGCTCTGGTCGATCGGGTACAGGATGGTTCCCGAGATGACGGTCGGTACGGGGTGCAGGCGGATCCGTGCCGAGGTCACGACGCCGAAGTTGCCGCCGCCGCCGCGCAACGCCCAGAAGAGGTCCGGGTGGTGTTCGGCGTCGGTGTTCACTCGTGAGCTGTCGGCCAGGACGACCTCGGCGCTGAGCAGGTTGTCGGCTGCGAGCCCGAATTGCCCCAGGAGGGGGCCGTATCCGCCGCCGAGCGTGAGACCGACCATGCCGACGGAGCCCGCCGTTCCGGTGACTGCGGTCAGGCCCGCCCGCTCGGCGGCCGAGACGACGTCGGACGAGAGCGCCCCGCCGCCCACCGTCGCGCAACGTTGGTTGACGTCGATCTGCACGTCCCTCATGTCGGTCAGATCGAGAACCAGCCCACCAGGACGGAACGCCCGGCCCCAGAAGTCGTGGCCCCCGCCACGCACGGAGAGCGGCACTCCGTGGGTGCGAGAAGCGCGTACTCCCGCCTGCACGTCAGCGGTGCTCGCGCACCGCACGACGACCGAAGGGCGGACATCGACCGCTGCGTTGAACAACGCAACGGCTCGCGTGTACTCCGGTCCGCCGGTGAGCACACGGTCTGCAGGGATGTGGGACTTCAGCTCGGCCAGGAAGGCGGAGCTGACTGTTTCGTGGGCCTCGGCGTCGGTAGGGGACTGCATGGTCACTCCTGTGTGTCACTCATCGGGTGCGGCTGTCGAGGGAGCGGTGTGGATGCGGTGACCGGGTCGGGTTCGGTAGCGCTCTGCCGGTTCGGCAAGGGTGTTCCGGGTGTTTTGAACCGGCGGTGTGCCGGGGGCGTTGCTCGGTGTCCTGAACACGTCAGGAGGAGGGCGCGCCGGGTTCGGTGCACTGCTGGGCGAGGACGGTGGCCATGTCGGGCAGCAGAGCGGGCATGGGGTCGTGGGTCAGCTCCGTCATGCGTAGGCGCCCCCCGCAGGTGGCGACACCCAGGACGTGTTCGCCGGCCAGTTGGGTGGTCTGCGCCGGCCCCCACAGAGCGGTGAGGCGTGCGCGGCCGTGTGCAGGCGCCTCAACCACTCCGAGGTTGGTGATCTGGATGTCGGCGGCGGTGACCGCGGTCATCATCGCTTCGGCCTCCTCGGGCGTGGTCGGCGGCTGCTGGGACAGCGCCAGCGAACCGGCCTTGAGCACCCCAGGTGTCCGCTGATCTTCCAGAGCTTGGTGATGGTGCTGGGCCAGCTTCCAGAAGTCTTCGGCCTGGGATGCCTCGCTGAGTGTCCGCGCTCCCGCGAACCGATTGGCGACGGCGTCGGGCAGACCCGCGGCACGGCGCAGGTCGACCGGGCTCAGCACCCTCACCCGGGCGCGGCCCGCACGATGGAAGACCGTGCTGGCGGCAGCACACAGCGCGGCGTGCACGGACATGCCCTCCGCGCGGCAGCGGGCCACGAGGCGTGTGGTCAGACCGTGTTGCAGGGCCAAGGCGGAGACGTGCGGTGTCCGTCCCGAGAACAGGGTCAGCTCGCCAGGCGGGTTCATCAGCTCGTCCTGAGGCGGCCCTGCGGGAGGCATCGCCGCGTCGACAGCTTGCAGGAGGGCCTCCTGGGAGGGCGGCGCATCCTGCCCCGGAGTCCGCCTGTCGCTCTCCTCGTCGCCGTCGAGGGCGGCGACGAGGTCCGACACCACCCGCATGCCGCCGGTGCCGTCGGTGATCTGGTGAGCGAAGGTCAGCACGATGACGCTGCCGGTCTCCGCGGGAATAAGGATGGTCCGCATGAGCGGGCCGGGCTCCGGCGCGATGGGGCGCGTCTGCTCACCAGCGACGACCGCCTGCCAGGGCGTTCCCTCGGTGGCTGTTTCGATGCTGATCGGGCCCTCTGCCCAGCGGTACTGGGCCTGAGCGGACCGGCGGTCGACCGAGACACGGAGCAGCGGGTGCTGTCCCTGCACCTGCTTGAGCGCCCGTGCCAGCGTCTGCTCACAGACCTTGCGGTCGATCTCGGCGACCAGGGAGAACTGGACGGGGTTTCGGTGCATGTAGAGATCGATGGTCCGCTCGAAGGCTCCGAGTTCCCGCACCGTCTCTATTTGCGTGTGGCTGATCGACATGAGGTTCCTTCCTCGCTGAGGTGATGTGACTGCTCGTTACCTGGACGCACCTTGACGAGGGGGCAGCTCGACCTCTTGCTGAGCGATGGACGGGGCCGGTCGGCTGTCCACCAGGCGTTTGGACGTTGCCCGAAAGGCCCAGGCGACGACCAGCGCGGCAACCACGGTGAGGGGGGTGCCCATGGCGATCTTCGCGAAGGCGAGCCAGCCCGTGGCGTCATGCACGTAGAGCCACTGCTTCACGACGAACCGGGCGCCGAGGACGCTTGCCGCTGCGAGCGTGGCTATGTCGTGTGCCCGCAGAACCTGACGGTCTGCGCGCCACGCGTGCGTGCCCCCGTGCAGGAGGTTCCATGCCACGCCGGTCAGGGGGCGACGGAGGAGGACCGAACCGAATGTGGCGAGGAATCCCGCGAAGGCCACCCAGATGCCCAGCAGGAAGAAGTCCTTGGCGGAGCCGGTGAGCGCGACGATGCCTGCCGCGACCAGAACGCCGGTCAGGCTGCCCGAGGCGGCGAGAAGACGTTCCCCGCGCAGCAGCCGGGCCACGGTGAGTACCGCACCGGTCGCTACCGCCGCGATCACGGCTGCCTTCGTCGACAGCAAGGCGAGTGCGATCACGAACACCACGACCGGGACGGTCGAGTAGACGAAGCCCGCGGTGCCGCCCATGGACTCGAGCATGGGCGAACCCGGGGCGGGGGGCCGAGCGCTTGTGTTGTCGTGAGTTGGGGAGGGGGACTGCTCGCTTTCGCGTTGGGTCATCGATCACTCCTGGTCGCGTGCTGCGTTCGCAGCGTTTCTCGGGGGTTTCCCGTTGCGGTCGCGGTGCGGTTCAGGCGCTCCAGCCGCCCCCCACGGCCCGGCTCGCTAGATAGGAGTCGCGCAGTGCCTTGCGCAGTCCGGGGATGAACGCGTCGAACCGCGCCGCTTGCGCCTTCAGGGCGGACTTGTGGGTGCGGCGGTCCTCTTTGCTCCACACCGAGGTGAGCTCCAGCTCGACCGCCAGGACGGCCATGGCCAGCTCGTCCGTCAGGCCATCGGCGGGAGGATCGTCGAGCACTATCGCGCGCACCCGGTCCTGCAGGGCGTGCACCAGGTCCGGGTGCACCACGGTGACCCTCTTGGTGGATACGACCCCCAGCTTCTTCTGCCGTTCGAAGGCGACGTCCCCGGACGTGAGCAGCTGGTCGCGGACCGGTGTTTCGGCTGTGTGTGCCTTGTTGTGCAGGAACTTCAGCCAGCCCTTGGGCTTGTCCTCGGGCAGGTCGAACCAGACCGATGCCGTGAACGGATCCTCAGGCGGATTGCCGGGGAGCCGCCGAACCTTCCCCCCGGTCGCGTCCAGTAGACCGTTACGGGCCAGCTCGGTCATCGCCCCGGCCCGCAGCATCTGGCCGCGCCCCTGGATGTTGTCGAGCTGGAACTTTTCCTTCTTGACGGTGTAGCAGAGCAGGTACAGCTTCTGAGCGAGAGTCGTGGGCATCAGAACTCCCCTTTGTGCTGGCCGAAGTGAGCAAGAGTTTCTATCGTCGACAAGAGATTGACATGCACTCAGGGAGAAGGCTCATCGGTCGCACCCTCCCTTCCTTGAATCCTGCCAAGGATTGGACGGAGCGAATGCGGTGTTCGTGCATCTCTCAGGTGGTAACCGCAAAGACCTCGCCCCTGATTTGCTTTTCAGCGGTTCTCCTACCTCCGGTTCGAGCCGTGAAACTGGTGACGTTACGGCATAGTTCTGCACGGTCTGAAGAATGGACATTTCGGGATCTATTGCATGGTGCGCGCCGAGTCCATCGTCGTGACAGAGGCGTGGAGTCGCCGATGACGGGGTGGCCTCCCCTCTGAGCTGGCCAGGTGGTGTGCTGTGAGCGGGGTGGCGACGAGGGCAAGGCGCGGGTTTTCCCTTTGCCTTGTTTGACCTGCGCCGTCAGCGACCGAGATAACATCGCCGAGACTGCCTCGGTTGAGAGCGCAGGACCTGTTCTCTGTCCGCTTTTTCGGCGCGTCAGTTCATCAAGCCGGCGCAGAACCAAGCGCGGGCAGAGCCCTGAAGTGGGTTGCGTGAGGGCTGTCCCGCAATTCTCGGTGGACCAGGCGAGTGGCGCCCAGACATGATGCATCGCAAGGTGAAGGAGCGTCCGCATACTGGATGTATGGGGACGCTCCGACCATGTGGCGAGGTGCCGTAGTTGTCGCCGGGAACCCGGCGGGAAATGCGGGCCGGCTCTTATTTTGTGGCCTTGAACATCAGTCAGCCCCGTGTAAGTCCTTCCGCTGTTCTGAGGTCGTGCCGTGCGTATGCGTGGTCGGGCGACGGCCGTCTGTGACTCAACGCTTCGCAGGCACAAGGGGGCGGGTGGTCGCGGGCGTGTCCGTCTTGCACCCGGTGCCGTCGGCAGGGTGGGTGCCGTGGAGGAGTGCTGCGTCAACTGCCTTGTTGACACAGGAGTTGATGCCGTAGGAGCCGTGTCCGACTCCTTCGCGTGTGAGCAGGACCGCGGCGTCCAGAGTCCGGGTCATGTTCTCGGCCCAGTGATGGGGGGTGACGGGGTCCAGCCGGCCTGCGACCACCAGTGCCGGTGGCGCTCCGGCGCCTGTGAGCGGCTCGGTGATGCGGTCCTTGTTCGGCGCGGGCCACCGTGCGCAGTTGAGGGCGGAGTAGGCGGCCCGGGTCCCGATCCGCTTCGCCTCAGTAGTGGCCTTTGCGGCAGCGGCCTTGTGCGCGGCGATGCCGGACGGGGTCTTCCAGTCGGCGCAGCGTACCGCGGTGTGGGTTTCGAACATCGCGGTGGGGACGGGGAAGGGGGATACCGTGACGCTGTTCCACAGGGTGTAGAGGGGTGCGCCGTTGCCCTTCTGCGCGGCCAGCAGCGCCGAGGTCAGCAGGGGCCAGGTGTTCTGGTCGCCGGCCAGGGCTCGGGTGGTCTCCAGGGCCATGGCGCCGTCGAGCTCGCCGCCCGGGGTGGCGCCCCCCTGGGCGGGTGCGATCTTCAGCGGCTTCGCTTCCAACGTGTCGATGAGTGTGTCGAACGCCTCCTCCGGGTCACCTGCCCCGAACGGGCATACTGCGGCCCCTTCGGCGCGACAGGTCTTGAACCAGGCGTTGAGGGTTCGTTCGCTTGCCACGGCGACGTCGTTTTGGAAGGGGAGGGAGTTGCCGAACCACTGGTTGGTGTCGACGGGCGCGTCGAGCACCATCTGGCGGACTCGGTGAGGGAAGAGGGTGGCGTACATCGGACCGACCACGGTGCCGTAGGACAAGCCGTAGTACGAGATCTTTTTCTCGCCGAGCGCGGCGCGGACTCGGTCGATGTCGCGAGCCACGTTGTCGGTGGAAAGGCTGGCCAGGAACTTCTTGCTCTGGTGCTTGGCGCAGCCGTCGGTGAACGCGGCAGCATCGGCCAGCAGTCGCGGCAGAGGCTTGCCTCCGGGGATCGCCGGGTCGAAGGAGGTGCCGGCGGCGTCGGCTCGCTGCTGGTCGGTCAGGCAGCGAACGGCCTGCGATTGGCCGACGCCGCGCGGGTCCATCGCGATGACGTCGAATCTGGCGAGCACAGCGGGAGAGAAAGCGCCCGGAGTGCCGGCTGTCTTGGGCAGATTACGCAGTGTCTCGGTGGCGGCGACCCCGGGTCCGCCCGGGTTGAAGATGAGACTGCCGATGCGCTGGTCGGGATCAGTGGCCCGATGCCGCATGACCGCGAGGGATATCTGTGCGGCCCCGGGGTCGGTGTATTCCTGCGGCACCTTGATCGTGGCGCATTCCAAATTCTTCCCGCACGTGCTCCAAGTGAGCGGGGCAGGGGAGGGGGCCGGGGCCGACGCGCCCGTTGCGGACGTGCTGCGCAGCCCCGAGACGCCGGACGAGCACCCCGTCAGGGCCAGGAGGGCTGTGGCGAACGCAGCCCCGTACTTGGCGGTGGCCCGTGGCCTCAACTGGATCATGATTGTCTTCCTTTCGTCTCGTCCTGCGTGAGCCGTTCCCTGTGGCCCGGCCGTGCCAGTCGCGCGAGCGGCCGGCCGAAGAGGGCTGACGTGGCCGCGCCTTCTCGCTTCGATGAATCAGTGACCGGCCGCGTCGAGCAGGGAGGAGTACCGCAGGCGGAGTGCGCGCTCCATGCTCGCCAGAACCGCCCCGCCCCCCAGTGCGAGGTTCAGCCAGATCGGCAGGTGTATCGGGGAATCGAACGCTCCGCCCCGCTGCGCGACGGGCGGAATCTCAGAGACGGGTTCAGTGAGCCGCAACAGGTTCAGGCCCACACCGATGACCAGCAGCAGCACCGATCCGACGGTGATCGCCACGCTCAGTCCCGGGTGACGAGCACCGAAGCGCGCCCTCCGTCCCTCCGCGGAGGCAGGGTCGGGCGTGAGCTGAACGGCTGTCCGTCCGAGGGGCGATAGTGGCAGCGCTTGATGCCGTAGCTTCGCCACCTCGATGACGCCCCCGTCGACAGGAGGAGAGTGCGGGCAGTTTCGACTCGGCCGCCTGCCTGCTTTCCAGGAACAGGTGTGCGCGAATCCTGCTGTCGTCCAACCGCGCCCAGTGCCGTACGTCGACGGCCTGCAGGCGTTCCTCCCCGCCGTCACCGGGAAGCCGCAACCAGAACAGGTAGCGCACGGGGAGCTGCCACCAGCGGAACCGCTGCCGTTCCCTGCCGTCGCCCGGCTTGAGGCGCCTTGATGCCGCCCACTGCTTCAACGCCATGCTCCGCCCTTGCTGTGTGCAGCGGCCGCACCGCCACTAGTACGGCGTGCTAGAAGGACACTAACACGCTGTACTAGTACGGCGTGTTAGTACAGTGAAGGGTGCTGGGAGAAGTGAAGGAGAGCGGGACATGGAAACACGCGAGAAGATCCTCAAGGCCGCTGCGGAGATGATCGCCGAGGATGTAGCGGCGAAGCTGAGCGTGCGAGCGGTCGCCGCGCGTGCGGGGGTGAGTGTCGGCTCGCTGAGGTTCCACTTCCCCACCCAGCGCGCGCTGCAGGACAGCTTGCTCGAGCGGATCTACGAACACCTGCTGCCCGGCGACCCGATCCGGGACCAGACCCTGGCGCCCCGCGAACGGCTGCTGAACTGCCTGCGGCAGGTTCTCGCCCTGACCGGCACCAACGAAGACGCGCGAACCGCATGGGGCGCCACGTACCGGAACTTCATCGAGCCCGAGCCGACCGAACCGGTACGCGCCGCATACCTCCGCCTCGAGCGGGAGGCGGAGCGCCGGGTCGAACACTGGCTGACCGTGCTCGCCGAGGAAGGCGCACTGCCCCCGGGAGACCACACCCGCAACGTCAGGTTCCTTCTCACCATGCTCAACGGACTCTCGTTCGAACGCGCCCTGCCCGTCCGCGTATCCGTCCTGCTTGCCGAGACCGAGACACTCAACGCAGCTGTCGACCACGTCCTCTCCACCGGCCCCGCATCACCGCTCAGGCCGACTCGGCCGTGAACCGAACCAGGCACTCCTCTGCACCGGTTGCTCCCGAAGAGCAGGGGCGCGAGAGCAGATTGATGTATGCCCTTTGTCCCTTGTGCGGACCGGGCCGGTCGGGGGCAACCTGCTGGTGCTGTGACCGCATGGGTTCGCCGGTTCGTATGCCTTACAGGTTGTTCGCATAGAAGCTGACGAGTCGTTCGACTGCAGCGTCGACGTATTCGGGTTCGTCGTACATCTCGTAGTGGCCGGCGCCGTCGATCACCATGAGGTCGGCGGGGCTGGGGGCCAGCTTCCATAGCTGCATGCCGGTGTCGTAGGAGCCGGTGTTTCCGATGCGTCCGGCGAGGATGACCTGCAAGGGCTGAGTCATGAGCTGATCGGCCAGGTGGAAGGCGTCGTAGCCCAGCAGGTGGGAGTCGCCGCGCAGGAGGCGCCGGTTCGTGGAGTATGCGTTGCCGCCGCGCTCGGTGCGGTAGTAGGTGATGGCCTGAGTGGTGTCGATGTCGGTCAGGCCCGCTGCCTCGGCGTCCTCGAGGGTGTCGGGCAGCCAGTTCACGCGGGTCATCTCGCTGGAGCGGGCCTCTTCGGTCCGTGCGTCCGCGAGGGCGTCGAGTGCTGCGGCCGGACCGTCGGGGGAGAAGCTGCGGAACGCATTGCCGATGTTGACGGGGACGACCGTACCGACCGCCTTGATGCGGTGGTCCGTGCGGGCGGTGTGAACGGCGTAGCCGCCACCGGCGCAGATGCCGAGGACGCCGATGCGCTGCGGGTCGGTGCTGGGGATCGTGGTGAGCACGTCGATGGCGTACGAGATGTCCTCGCCTCGGCGGTAGGGGTCTTCGAGGTCGCGGGGCTCGCCCTCGCTCTGGCCCTGGTGGGCGGGGTCGAGGGCGAGGGCGGCGATGCCGTGGGCGGCGAGACGGGAGGCGTAGTTGGCACCGATCTGCTCCTTGACGCTGCTGCCGGGGGTGGAGAGCACCACAGCGGGCAGCTGCGCACTGCTGTCGGCGTTGTCGGGCAGGTGGAGGTCCGCGGCGAGGTTGATGGGACCGCGCGGGATCGTGAGGTGCTGGATCACGCCTGGCTTCCTTCGTGAGATTGTTGTTCCATAGGAGTCCAGTACAAAAACTATCGTGTACGAACTGAAACTAATACGAAACCGTATCATCTGGGTGGAGGGTCGATGTCAGTCGACGGGGCGCAGCTGTGGACGCTGAACCAGCGGCTGCTGGGTGTTGTGATGGATGCCTGCACGGGGGAGCTGGCCGAGCTCGGGTTGGAGACGAAGGAGTTTTTCGTCCTGGCCGAGGTCGAGGCGTCGCTGTACCCGGCCGAGATTGCGACTGCGCTGCTGCTGCCCAAGGCGAGCGTGACGGTCTACGTTCGCAACCTCGTCGCCAAGGGCTTTGTCCGCCGCGAGATCGACGAGGCGGACTTGCGGCGTCATCGGCTCGTACTGACGGCTGAGGGCACGCAAGCACGCGACCGAGCACGTGCAGCTCTCGCGGCGGAGTACGACCGCAGGTTGGCGAGGGTCACCCCCCAGGACCGCGTTGAGCTGCAACGCATCCTCAAAGCGATGCTCGCCTCGCCCGCCTCAGGCCGTATGCGCGAGTGATTCGTCTGTCCGGTGCTCTGCTGCACGTTCGCCGCGACCGTATGGGTTCGTCAGATCGTTCAGGTCGCGACGGCAAGGGACGTCCGCCCCAGCGGATGCCCTTCTCGCTCCGGACGCGGGCACGTTCGCGACGCTGCGCCGCGATGATGTCGGGGTGGCGGGTGTTGTTGTTCCGCCAGCGCAGGTAAGCGTGCAGGGCCCGGGTTTGCACGCGCCGTCCGGGCGCGCGGTCCGGATCGACATCAGTGCGGCCAGGGTGTTCACTGCGCCCTTCTTGCGGCGGTTGACGCCCCACAGCCGGTCGTCGCCGACG
The DNA here is from genome assembly GCF_000261345.2 of Streptomyces globisporus C-1027. Lineage (NCBI taxonomy): Bacteria > Bacillati > Actinomycetota > Actinomycetes > Kitasatosporales > Streptomycetaceae > Streptomyces > Streptomyces globisporus. The sequence continues at coordinate 4,454,387 of NZ_CP013738.1, forward strand.
GAATAGCAGCCGTGGAAGTACCGCACCCCGTAGGTGCGGTGGTAGGTCGCGGGATGGCGCCCGGGGCGACCGGCGGGAGCCCAGTCGGCCTTGGCGGTGGGGCGGATGCCGAGCGGCCCGAACTCGTCGAACGCGAACACGCGGTCCGCGAAGCGTTCCCGCACCTCCTCGACGCGGTCCAGCTTGCCGTCAGGCTCGGGGTCGGGCGACACCTTCCAGGTTTTGGTGCGCTGGAAGATGATGCCGCGGCGGGCGAGCAGGCACCGTAATGCCTCGCGGCCGATCCGGATCACACGGCCGTGCTCCTTCCGCAGGTAGGCGGTGGTTTACGGATCGACCAGCGGGTGAAGGGCCGGCTGCGCGCACACGGGCAGGCTCAGCCACCACACCCCCCAACCGGTTGGGTCGGACGTGTCTGGACATCCAACCGCTGGAACCGCCGGCCCGGCGAACCTTCGCGGTCAGAGCACGAGACGAGCACGTCGACAGCCGCCGAGTCCTCGACTGGGGCAAAGACGAGCGGCGCAGCCATGGGTATGTCCGAGGGCCTCGGCGATGATGTTGCGCCGGCGGACCATGAACTCCCTGTCGGCGGAGGGCGAAGAACTCTCCGTCCGCCGTACGGTTCGTGCAGCCGGCCGTTGGTCCGCGGCAGGCCCCGGTGGTTGTCGTATACCCCTGCGGCATTCGCGGCCACTCTGAACCGCGATGGTCTCAAGGACATCACCAAGAGGGGGTGGACGGCACCCTCGTACGCTCTGGCCTGTCCCAGCCTGCCGTGGCGTCATGGTTTTCAATGGGGCCCACGACGTGACCGCGTCGGCAGCACCGGACGATGGGGAGTTTTCGATCATGGCGTGGAGCACCCGGGAGATGGCGGAGCTGGCCGGCGTCAGCCTCAGGGCCGTACGGCACTACCACGACATCGGCCTGATGGAGGAGCCGGAGCGCCGTTCCAACGGCTATAAACAGTACGGCGTCGGCCACCTTGTCCGGCTCCTCAGGATCAAGCGCCTCACGGCCCTGGGCTTCTCCCTCTCCCAGATCGCGGACATGGACGACGACCCGGATTCGGGTCCCGATCCGCGTGACCTGCGGGCTCTTGACGCTGAGCTGGCCGCCACCATCGAACGCCTGCAACACGCCCGTGCGGAGGTGGGCGCCCTGCTGCGCGGACGAGCCGCGAGCGATCTTCCCCTCCGCTTCGCCTCCGTGGACAAGACAGCCGAGCTTCCTGACCCGGACCGCTCATTCGTCACCGTCCTCGGTACGGTCCTCGGCCCCGGTGGAATGGAGGCGTATGCCGACTTGCTCGATCAGGATCCGCAGCCGGTGGCACTAGAGCTCAACGAACTTCCCGCCGATGCAGACGAACTGATCCGCCAGAGTCTCGCCGAGCGTCTCGTGCCCTACGTCCAAGGTCTACGGGCCCGCCATCCCGGGCTCAGCGACCTTGCTTCGGACGCCCCGCGCGGCCGACAGCACACCGCCCGCACCATCGGCAAGGCCATCAGCGATCTTTACAATCCGGCCCAGGTGGATGTCATGAAGCGGCTCGACGGGCTCCTCCTGTCCGATGTGGATACCCCACGGTGACCGCTCTCGGAACGCCGCTTCGTGACCTGGCGGGTGGAGCTCAGTGTGCGCAGACGCAGGACGGGCGGCGGGGCTGACTGCGAAGTGGCACTGTGAGAGGTCACCAGCAGTTCGCGGTATGGGCAGCACGCCTTTCCGGAGCAGTAGCAGGCCCGGTGGGTGGTGTGGCAGTGAGTTCGGGCCCCGCTGCCCATGGCGCCGGAGCTCGAATGCGTGTCGCGGAGCGGGCCTTGCGGCGGTTTGGGCGGTCGCGCGTTGGAGAAGAGTGACAGTCGTCCTCGTGCCACCCCCAACGTGCCCCGCCATCGTGGAGAGCCACGCGGCCTGACGGGGATGCGCGGCCGGGCGGCCTCGCCGGTGGACGGGCGGTGCACGGACGCCTTTGGACGGTGCAGCACGGGGTGGCAGAGGCCAAGCTGCTGCACATGCTCTGATCAGGAAAAACGTCATAGGGCAGCACAACGAGGCACCACCCGACATGATCGCCCTCGGTCTCGTAATGCGTAGGTCTCGGGTTCGAATCCCGAAGGCGGCTCAGAAGAACCCCAGGTCACGTCATGCGTGAGCTGGGGTTTTCTGTTGCTCGGTGCCGACCGCAGCTTTTGCATCACTATCACTGGGGTCAAGGCATCCACGACGTCGGGCCCGCCCACGGCAGCGGCTGTCGCTACCACCGCGCCTGAGCGGGCCCGTCACTCCGGAACCGGCCGGTCCGGAACCGGTCGGCGTCCGATGCCCGTCAGTCAGCCGCCTCGCCCGGGTACGCGTTCTCGAACGCCGCGTGGAACAGCGCCGTGACGTCCTGGCCCGTGAGGCCCTCGGCGCGGGCCTGGGTCAGCCAGTCGGTGAGGGCGGTGCGGAGCGGGGAGTCGGGGCCGGACTGGGGCTGGGCGAGGGTGCGGGTGATGAACGTGCCCGCCCCCTGGCGTACTTCGGCGAGGCCCATGCGCTCCAGTTCGCGGTAGGCCTTGAGGGTCGTGTTGGGGTTGACCTTCGTGGTCGCGGCGACCTGGGCCGCGGTGGGCAGCCGGTCGCCCTCCTCCAGCGCGCCCATGCGCAGCGCCTGCTCGACCTGCCGGACGATCTGGAGATAGGTCGCCACTCCACTGCGCCGGTCGATGCGGAACACGACCACGGACTTCACCTTCCGCTCGATTGCCGACACTTTACGTAGGGGAGGGACGGTGGGTCACAGTGGGCGGCGCGAGGTCCACCAGAGGGTGAACGCCGTGAGCAGGACCGTTCCGGCGAGCAGGATGCCTGCCGCGAGCCACTGCATCCCCGCCATCTGGTTGTAGCCGATGTACTGGATCACGTCGTTGACGATGCCGTGCTCCTTGATGCACGCGTTCGTCGCCTTCTCGGTCGCCTCGGCGCAGGTGCCCCAGCCGTACAGGGTGCCGTCGGCGCTGCCGACCCAGCGGTCCACCTCGTACGCGTCGTTGAAGCGCGCGGGAAGTTCGGTGTCCATCGGGTACGTGAACATCTTCGGGGAGCCGAGCCGTACGCGGACCTCGTCCCAGACGAACAGGGTGGTGACCGCGGTGAAGAGGAACGCGCCCACCATGGCCGGGAGCACCCGGCGGACCAGGGCGCCGATCGTGATGCCGGCGGCGGTGAGGAAGAGCAGGAAGGCGGGGAGGACGGGGCCGGTGTTGTCGAAGATGACGCCGTCGGTCCACACGCTGAGGAAGAGCGAGCGGTGCGGCTTCCACCACCAGGTGAACAGGGCCGAGACCACCAGGCCGGAGACCAGCGCGAGGGTGTAGGCCAGGCCCAGCTTGGCGATCAGCCACTGGCGGCGGGTCACCGACTGGGTGGTGACGAGCTGTGCGGTGCCGTTCTCCTGGTCGCCCGCGATCAGCGGGGCGCCGATGAAGACGGCGAGGATCAGCGGCAGGCCGTTGATGATGCTGGTGATGTAGTCGTAGCCGCGGTTGTTGTCCATCGGGCGGCCGGGGTCCTTCTCCGGCCAGCCCTTCGCGTCGAGCAGCTGCACCAGCTCGTGGCGCTCGTACAGGATCCAGAGCGCGGTGAGCGCCGTGAGGCCGAGGACGCAGGCGAGCGCGATCCGGTGCTGGCGGACGACGAGCCAGGGCAGGCCGCGCAGCAGGCGGCGGCCGGGGGTGAGTTCGGAGGGCCTCCCGGACCTTCCGGGCTTCTCGGTGAGGGTGGTGCTGCTCATGCTGCCTGGGTCCCTTCGGCGTCGACGCGGGCGCCCTGGGTGTAGAGCGGGGGTGCGTCCGGGGAGCGGAGATGGGCGAGGAGGACTTCTTCCAGGGAGGGTTCGGCCCGCTCCCAGTCGGCCGGGAGCGGGCCTCCGGGGCGGATCATCGCCTGGAACTGCCGTCCCTGGAGGCGGGATTCGACGATCGTGTGAGCGGCCAGCTCGGGCGGCAGCGAGCCGTCCCGGGACACCCCGGTGACCAGGGTGTGGGCCGGTACGAGCGCGTCGGCGTCACCGGCCATGCGGATCCGGCCCTCGGAGACGACCAGCAGGTAGTCGCACATGTCCTCCAGCTCGGTCAGCATGTGCGAGGACATCACCACCGTGGTGCCGCGCTCGACGGCCTCCGCCATCAGCAGGGTGCTCATCTCGTCCCGGGCCAGCGGGTCGAGGTCCGACATCGGCTCGTCCAGGAGCAGCAGGTCGGGCCGCTTGCCGAAGGCGAGCGCGAAGGCCACCCGGGTGCGCTGGCCGCCGGAGAGCGTGCCGACCTTCGCGTCCGCCGGGACGTTGCCCGCGCGGACGATCCGCTCCGCGGCGGCCGCGTCCCAGCCGGGGTTCAGCTCGGCGCCCATCCGCAGCGTCTCCGCCACGGTGAACCGCTTGAACAGCGGCTTGTCCTGGCCGAGGAACGCGACCTGGGGCAGTACGGCGGGGTCGTCGACCGGTACGCCGAAGACGCGCAGGTCGCCGGTGGTCGGCTGCACCTGCCGGGTCGCCAGCCCGAGCAGGGTGCTCTTGCCTGCTCCGTTCGGGCCGACCAGACCGCAGATGCGGCCGGCCGGGATCCGGAAGGAGCAGTCGCGCAGCGCCCAGCCGCGCCGGTAGCGCTTGCCCAGGCCGCGGGCCTCCAGGGCCCAGTTGCCGGACGTCGCGTTCGGGATGCTCGTGTCTGCCACGCGCCTCACCTCGGTTCCGTGATCCGTGATCCGTGGATCTGTCATCGTGATTCCATGAATCAATTAATGGAATAATGGAGTCGTGAGGGAATGACTGTCAAGCCCGGGGCACGTGGGCGCGGGCGGGCGGGGGAGCGCGGGGGTCAGCCGCGCAGGAAGGCCAGGACCGCCAGCACCCGTCGGTTGGTGGCGTCCGAGATGTCCAGGTCGAGCTTGGTGAGGATCGAGCCGAAGTGCTTGCTGACCGTGCCCTCGCCGACGTGCAGGGCCTCGGCGACGGACGCGTTGGACCGGCCCTCCGCCATCAGGGCGAGCACCTCCAGCTCACGGGCGGTGAGCCGGGCCAGCGGATCGCGGCGGTGCCGGATCAACTGCCGTACGACCTCGGGGTCCACCACCGTGCCGCCCTCGGCCACCCGGCGCAGCGCGTCGGCGAACTCCTCGACGTGGCCGATGCGCTCCTTCAGCAGATAGCCCACCCCCGTACCGTCCGAGGTGGCCAGCAGGTCCTCGGCGTAGGCGCGCTGGACGTACTGGCTCAGCACCAGGACCGGCAGCCCCGGCAGCTTCCCGCGCAGCGCGACAGCGGCCCGCAGGCCCTCGTCCGTGAAACCGGGCGGCATCCGGACATCGGTCACCACGATGTCCGGGCGGTGCTCCAGCGTGGCGGCGTCGAGCTCCTCGGCCGTGCCCACTGCGGCCAGGACCTGGTGCCCGAAGCGCTCCAGCAGGCCGACCAGGCCCTCGCGCAGGAGCACACTGTCCTCGGCCAGTACGACGCGCAGCATCAGGTCCTCGAATCCGCGGGCGGGCAGGGGACCTCCAGCCGGAACACCGTCGGCCCTCCGGGCGGACTGGACATGAGCAGGGCCCCGCCCAGCACCGAGAGGCGATCGGCCACGCCCTGGAGCCCGGTCCCGCCGCCGACGTCCGTATCCGTGCCGGGGGCCGTGACCGCCCCGCCGCGCCCGTCATCCTCGACCGCCACCGCCAGCCGCCCGTGCGCGGCCTCGCCCGTCACCGCCACCCGGGTCGCCCCGCTGTGCTTCGCCACGTTCGTCAGCGCCTCGCTCACCGCGAAGTAGACGGCGGTCTCGACGGCTTCGAGCAGCCGGTCCGGCACGGACAGACGCACCTCGACCGGTATCGGGGAGCGGTCCGCCAGGTCCTCGACCGCCGCCACCAGACCCCGGTCGGTGAGGACGTGGGGATGGATGCCGTGGATCAGCTCCCGGATCTCCACCAGCGCGGCCGAGGCTTCGTCGTGGGCCCGCTCCAGCAGGCCGCCCAGGGGCTCGGCCGGCTTCTCCAGCCGGGCGAGGCCCAGCGTCATGGAGAGCGCCACCAGCCGCTGCTGCGCGCCGTCGTGCAGATCGCGCTCGATACGGCGGCGTTCCGCCTCGAACGCGTCCACCAGCCGCATCCGCGACCGGTCCAGCTCCGCGATCCGGGAGTCGAGCGCGGCCTCCGGCGGGGAGAGCAGGGCCCGCGTCAGCACGCCGCGGCCCCGGGCGACGAACCTCAGCGGCCAGGTCAGCAGCGGCAGCAGCACCACCCCCGCCACCAGCACCGCGGACGCCTCCGGCCAGGAGTCGGCGAGCCAGAGCTTCAGGACCCGCGCCTCCCCGTCACCGCCCACCGCCATCATCACCGGCGTCCCGATCAGCCCGCCGCACACCAGGAGGACCGTGCCGACCGCCAGCGCCTCCAAGGGCCACAGCACGAACGAGAAGAGCAGCGCGTACGCCAACTCCCGCCAGGTGCACCGCTCCTGGAGCCGGGTCCGCAGCCAGGACGCCAGACCCGGCGCGGGCGGTTCGCGGTGCGGATCGGCGAGCGGCACCGGGTCGATCAGCCGGAGCCTGCGCCGCTCCAGCGCGGCCAGCGGGATGCCGGACAGGACGAGCGTCAGCAGCAGCGGCACCCCGATGACGAGCACGGCCAGCGCGCTGCCCGCACCGGCCAGCAGGAGCAGCGCGACCAGCGTCACGGCCCCGAGGGGCACGCTGGTCAGCAGGTAGAGCGCGGCCCGGAGGGGGGTGGGCGTGGATCCCGTTGCTGATGACGGGGGCGGGCTGGGGGTGAGCATGCCCGGCACGTTACGAGACGGGTTTCCCGGTCGGCCACCCTGCTTCCTGCCCCCTCATGGTGGAGCTGGCTCCACCATGAGGACTCCGTCCCGCTGCGATGTGCCGCGCCGGCGCCGCCGGTTGAGTTGAGGGCATGAATCCAGCAGCGACTACCGGCCCCGACGCGGCCGTCCGGCTCCGGTCCGTGACCCGTTCCTACGATGGCGGCGGCCGGGACGGCAGCGTCGTGAAGGCGCTCGACGATGTCAGCCTGACCATCCGCCGCGGTACGTTCACCGCCGTCATGGGCCCCTCCGGCTCCGGCAAGTCGACGTTCCTGCACTGTGCCGCGGGCCTGGACCGGCCGACCGCCGGCCGGGTGCTGCTCGGCGACACCGATCTGACCGGGCTGAGCGAGGCCCGGCTGACCCGGCTGCGCCGGGAGCGGATCGGCTTCGTCTTCCAGGCGTTCAACCTGCTGCCCTCCCTGACCGCCGCGCAGAACGTGGCCCTGCCGCTGAGGCTCGCCGGGCGCCGGCCGCGCAGGGCGGAGGTGCTCGACGCGCTGGACCGGGTCGGGCTGCGCGACCGGGCCCGCCACCGGCCCGGCGAGCTCTCCGGCGGCCAGCAGCAGCGGGTGGCCGTCGCCCGCGCCCTGGTCACCCGGCCCGACGTGCTCTTCGGTGACGAGCCGACCGGCGCCCTGGACTCCATCGCCGGGCGTGCGGTGCTCGGCCTCCTGCGGGCGATGACCGACGACGGGCGGACCGTGATCATGGTGACCCACGACCCGGTCGCCGCCTCCTTCGCCGACCGTGTCCTCTTTCTCGCCGACGGCCGGGTCAGGGACGAGCTGGACGCGCCCTCGGCGGAGCGGGTCGCCGCGCGGATGGCGACGCTCTCCGCTCCGGAGCTCCAGGCGGTGGTCCCGTGCTGATGCTCGCGCTGCGCGGGATCCGGCTGCGCTGGGTCACCTTCGTCGGGTCGTTCCTGGCCCTGGTCCTGGGCGTGGGGCTCATCGCCGCCACCGGGCTCGCCCTCGCCGCGACGTTCGACGCGCCGGAGCGGGGGCCGGAACGGTTCGCCGCCGCTCCCGTCGTCGTCCGGGCCGACGGGGTCCTGCGGGTCGGCACCCCGACCGGGACCCGGACCGCGCCCCTCGACCGGCCCGGCCCGGTACCGCCCGGCCTCGCCGCTCAACTGGCCCACCTCGGACGGACGGTGGAGGACCGCTCGTTCCCGGCGGACATCATGGATCCGCACCCAGGTCAGGACGCCGACGCCCGGGTCGGGCACCCGTGGTCCGTCGCCGCTGCCGCCCCGTACCGCCTGGCCACCGGCCGCGCCCCCGCCGCCCCCGGCGACGTCGTCGTCACCACCGGGTCCGGCGGCCCCCGGCTCCGTACCGGGGACCGCGTCCGGGTCCGTACCCCGGCCGGGAGCGAGGCCCGGACCGTCGTCGGCACCGTGGCCGGCCGGGGCTTCGAGGACGCCGTCTTCCTCACCGATGACGAGGCCGCCCGGATCTCCCCGGACATCGACGCCCTGGTCGTGCACGCCGACGCCACCGCCGTACGCGACGCGCTCGGACCGGACAGCGGCATGGACGTCCTCACCGGCCACGACCGCCGCCGCGCCGATCCCGACCCCGACCGCGACGCCCGGGCCCTGGTCTCCGTCAACGCGCTGCTCGGCACCGCCGCGGGCATCACCCTGTTCGTCTCCGCGGCCGTCGTGGCCTCGACGTTCTCGTACGCCGTGGCCGGGCGGCGGCGGGAGTTCGGGCTGTTGCGCACCGCCGGTGCGACGCCCGGTCAGATCCGCCGTACGGTGCTCGCCGAATCGGTCCTCGTCGGGGTGGCGGCCTCGGCGGCGGGCACCCTGCTCGGCGCCGGGGGAGCGCCCCTGCTGGTCCGCCGGATGACGGAGGCGGGCCTCGCCCCGTCCTGGTTCGCCCTCGGGGATCCGTCCTGGCCGCTGCACACCGCCTTCTGGACCGGGGTGTTTGTCGCCACGGCGGCGGCCTTCGTCTCCTGCCACCGGGCCGGGCGGACCGCCCCGACCGAGGCGCTGCGCGAGGCGGCCGTCGACAGCCGCGTGATGCCGGTGAGCCGCTGGGCGGCCGCCGTCCTCGTCCTGCTCCTCGGACTGGGCCTGCCCGCCCTGGCGTTGGCGACCGACCCCGGTGATCTGCTGGGCCGCAAGTCCTACGTCACCCGGCCCATGATCCTCATCGTCGGCTGCGCCCTCCTCGCGCCGGTCCTGGTGCGCCCGGTCGGCCGGCTGCTGACCTGGCTGCCCGCGCGGCTGCCCGGCGCCACCGGCGTACTCGTCCGGGAGAACACCGCCGCCGGGGTGCGCAGGACCGCCGCCGTCGCCGCGCCCGTCCTCATCACCGTCGCCCTCGCCGCGTCCCTGACGGGCACGGTCGGCACGCTGGAGGAGGCCAGGGCCACCGAGGCGCGCACCGCCACGACCGCCGACTTCGTGGTGACGTCGGGACAGGAGGGCAGGCCGCTCGCCCCCGCCTTCCTGGAGCGGGTGCGGGACATCGACGGGGCCGTGGTCAGCGCCTCGCGGTCCACGGCCGTCACGGTCCTCGAAGAGGAGACGGCCCTCGTCTCCTCCGAGGCCCGCGCGGTCGACCCCGCCCGGCTGGCAGCGGTGGCGAAGCTGCCCGTGACTGCCGGGCGGCTCGCCGATCTCGACGACGACGCGATCGTCGTCAACGAGGAGTGGCTGACCACCCGGGTCGGCGACCGGGTCACCGTCTGGCTCGGCGACGGCAGCGAGCGGTCGTTGCGGATCGCCGCCGTCCTGGCCACCGGCACCGGCGACAACGGCGTCTACGTCACCCCGCGCAACGCCGGGGGCGCGGACGTCGACCGGATCGACGTCGAGGTCGCCCCGGGCGGCGACCGGCACGCCGTCGCCGCCGCGCTGGACACCGCCGCTGCCGACACCGGTACGCGGGTGGCGACCCGCGCGGCGTGGCTCGCCCCGACCGCCCCCGGCCCCGACGACCACACCCGCACCGGGCTGCGCATGATCCTCGGCATCGCCCTGCTCTCAACCGCGACCGCCCTGGCCAACACCCTGGTCATGGCCACCTCCGGCCGGGGCCGCGATCTCGCCGTGCTCCGTCTCTCCGGGGCCACCGTCCCGCAGGTCCTGCGGCTCGTCGTCGCCGAGGCGGTGGCGGCCGTCGGGGTGGGCGCGGTGCTCGGAGGTGTGGTCGCCGCGGTGAACCTGCTGGTGGTGCGGGGCGCGCTGGCGCTGCTGGGCGTCACGTCCGCCGTCGTGGTGCCGTGGGCGATGCTCGGCCTCGTCGTCGCGGCGGCCGCCCTCCTGGCAGCGGGCTCCGCCGTCCTGCCGGCCCTGTCCGCCCTGCGGACCCGGCCGGTCGAACTCGCCGGATCCCGTGAGTAGCCGCCCCGGGGGAGGTCCGGCGCCGGGGCGAGCACGCTCGTGCTCGCCCCGCCCAGGGCTTAGGCTCGCCCCATGGGCAGTCACCCGGAACGTCTTCCGAACCCGACCACTCCGGCCGGCCGCGAGGGGCTCGACGCCGTGCTCGCCCGGCCCGACCGCGCGGTCGTCGCCCTCGACTTCGACGGCACGCTCGCCGACATCGTCCCGGACCCCGAACAGGCCCGCGCGCACCCCGGCACCGTCGAGGCGCTCGCCGCGCTCGCGCCGAAGGTCGCCGCGATCGCCGTGATCACCGGTCGCCCGGCGGGCGTCGCCGTGCGCTACGGCGGCTTCGCGGGCGTCCCCGGTCTGGAGCACCTCGTCGTGCTCGGACATTACGGGGCCGAGCGCTGGGACGCCGTGACCAGCACCGTCCACGCCCCCGCCCCGCATCCGGGCGTCACGGCGGTACGCGCCGAACTCCCCGGCGTGCTGCACGAGTTCGGGGCCCGGAACGGCACCTGGATCGAGGAGAAGGGGCAGGCCGTCGCCGTCCACACCCGGCGTGCCCAGGACCCGCAGGCGGCCTTCGAGTCGCTGCGCGGACCCCTCGGCGAGCTGGCGGCGAAGCACGGGCTGATCGTCGAACCGGGGCGCCTGGTGCTGGAGTTGCGCCCGCCCGGCATGGACAAGGGCGTCGCGCTCGCCGGGTTCGTCGCGGAGCTGGACGCGGAGTCCGTGATCTACGCGGGCGACGACCTCGGGGACCTCGCCGCGTTCGCCGCGGTGGAGAAGCTGCGCAGCGAGGGCCCGGACGGCATCCCCGGTCTGCTGGTGTGCAGCGGCAGCGCCGAGGTGCCCGAACTGGCCGAGCGCGCCGACCTGTCGGTGCCGGGCCCGGCCGCGGTGGTGGACTTCCTGGCGGCCCTGGCGGTCCGCCTCTAGGTCACCACCGGAGCGGCGGCCCCGGCGGACCGCCTCCAACGGCTGCTCACCCCTGCCGCAGCGCCTCCAGCTGGTCCAGGAACCACTGCTGCGGCGGCAGGGCGGTCGCCGCCTCCGCCAGTCGCTTCGTGCGCCCCGAGCGCTCGTCCCCACTCATCGTCAGTGCCTCGTGCAGGGCCTCCGCCGTGCCCGTCACGTCGTACGGGTTCACCACGATCGCGTCCTCGCCCAGCTCCTCGTACGCCCCCGCCTCCCGTGACAGCACCAGCGCGCAGCCGTGGTCCGAGACGACGGGCACCTCCTTGGCGACCAGGTTCATGCCGTCGCGGATCGGGTTGACCAGGGCCACGTCCGCCAGCCGGTAGGCGGCCAGCGAGCGGGCGAAGTCGTCCTTGACGTGGAGGACGACCGGGGTCCAACTCTCCGTTCCGTACTCCCCGTTGATCTCCGTGGCCAGCGACTGGACCGCCGCCGTGTAGTCCCGGTAGACGGCGAGGTCCTGGCGGGAGGGGTAGGCGAAGGCGATGTGGACGACGCGCTCGCGCCACTCGGGGCGGGTCTCCAGCAGTGTCCGGTACGCGTGCAGTCCGCGCACGATGTTCTTGGACAACTCGGTGCGGTCCACCCGCACGATCGTCTTCCGGTTCTCGCCCACCTGCTCGCGCAGCGTCGCCATCCGCTCGTCCACGTCCGCCTCGTGCGATCGGCGGCGCAGGAAGTCCGCGTCGGCCCCCAGGCCGTGCACCCCGATCCTGGTCCGGCCCGTGCCGCCGAGGATCTCCGTACAGCAGCCGATGAACGCGTCCGCCCAGCGCCGGGTCAGGAACGCGGCCCGGTCCGCGCCGAGGATGCCGCGCAGCAACTGCTCGGCGATGTCGTCGGGCAGCAGCCGGAAGTAGTCCACGGGCGCCCACGGGGTGTGCGAGAAGTGGCCGATCCTCAGGTCCGGGCGCAGTTCGCGGAGCATGCCGGGGACCAGGGCCAGGTGGTAGTCCTGGACGAGGACCGCCGCCTCCGGCCCCGCCTCCTGGGCCAGCGCCTCGGCGAAGGCCCGGTTGTACGTCTCGTACGCGGCCCACTGCCGCCGGAACTCCGTGTCGAAGACCGGCTCGACGGGGGTCTGGTAGAGCAGGTGGTGGACGAACCACAGCACGGAGTTCGCGATGCCGTTGTACGCGTCGGCGTGCACCTCGGCGTCGATGTCGAGCATCCGGACGCCCGGCTCACCGACTCCGCGCCGCACCGCCTCCCGGTCGCCGTCGCCGAGGGCCGCGCAGACCCACAGCTTGTCGTCGACGGCGCTCAGCCCGGAGACGAGACCGCCGCCGCCGCGCTTGGCGTCGAGCGTCCCGTCCTCGCCGAGCGTGTACGTGACCGGGCCGCGGTTGGACGCGACGAGGACCTGGGCGGTGGACGGGCCGGTGGCTTCGGCATGCTCGGTGACCATGTAGCGGAACCTAGCCCGTGGAGGAAGCCTCCAAACGCGCGTCCGGAGACCCCTCACGCCGCGTGGCGCTCCGCGTACTCCGCGATCTCCCGCATCGGCGGCCGCTCCTCCGTGTCCACCGCATGGGTGCGCGGCACGAAGCCGTCCTCGCCACGCTCGAACTGGGTCAGCGCCGGCCGCACCAGATGGCCCCGGGAGAGCCGCAGCTGTGCCGTGCGGTAGATCGCCGCCGCCATCCGGCCCAGCGCCTGGCCGTCCTGGTGGCGGTGTCGGCGGACGCCGACGTCGACCTGGCCCAGCGCGTCCAGGCCCACGGTGTGCAGGGCGTCCACGAGCAGCCCCAGCTCCACTCCGTAACCGACCGGGAACGGCAGCCGCTCCAGCAGGGACCGGCGCACCGCGTACTCACCGCCCAGCGGCTGTACGAAACCGGCCAGCTGCGGCCAGTGCAGATTGAGCAGCGGGCGTGCCACCAGTTCAGTGACCCGGCCCCCCTGACCTGCGCTGTCGCCGAGCGGGCGGTCGTACATCGCCTTGACGAACTGGACGGCGGGATCGGTGAGCAGCGGACCGACCGTCCCCGAGACGAAGTCCGCCGAGAAGTCCTTCAGGTCGGCGTCCACGAAGCACACGATCTCGCCGCTGGTCACCAGGAGTGAGCGCCACAGCACCTCGCCCTTGCCGGGCAGGGCCGGGATCCTGGGCAGGATCGCGTCCCGGTGGACCACGCGCGCGCCCGCCGCCCGGGCCACGGCCGCGGTGGCGTCGGTGGAGCCGGAGTCGATCACCACGAGTTCGTCGACGAGCCGGACCTTCTCCATCAGCTCGCGGCGGATCACCGCCACGATCGCGCCGACCGTGGCCTCCTCGTTCAGCGCGGGCAGCACCACGCTCACGGACGTACGGCGCGGGTCGGCGGCCCGGGCGTCGGTGAGCTGGTGCAGCGGGCGGTCGCCGGACGACCAGGAACGCCTGGTCAGCCAGCGTTCCACCTCTTCGAGCACGGTCGGCACTCCCTGTGTGTGATCCATCTCGCGGTTCGGACGACTATCTCAACGGTCCGGTGCTTCGGTTACAGTCTTGAACAACGCGGATGACCGTCGCATGTCGGGGTCGGACCGCACATAAACGCCTGGATCGAAGATCCAGCGCCATAGAGCTCATCCAGAGGGACTGAGGGAACGGCCCGTTGAAGTCCCGGCAACCCTCCTGCCGACCGCGAGGTCACGGTGGGGAAGGTGCCAATTCCGTCTTGCGGCGAAATGCGTCGCGAGGAAGATGAGGAGAAAGGGCCTCCGCCATCATGGCTGTTCAGACCGTCGCAGGTAATGCCACCACCGCTTCCCCGGACCTGGGTCCCGCCGCGGCGCTTTCCTGCCGCGAGTGCGGCGAGCGTTTCGAGCTCGGCCCCCTTTTCGCCTGTGCGTCCTGTTTCGGGCCGCTCGAAGTGGCCTACGACCTGCCCACCGGCTCGCCCGAGGAGCTGCGCAAGCGCATCGAGGCCGGTCCGGACAACATCTGGCGCTACGCCCCGCTGCTGCCCGTCCCCGCCGACGTCGCGGACAAGCCCAACCTGAACCCCGGCTTCACCAAGCTGGTCAAGGCCGACAACCTCGCCCGTGAGCTGGGCGTCACCGGCGGCCTGTACGTGAAGGATGACTCCGGCAACCCGACGCACTCCTTCAAGGACCGCGTCGTCGCAATCGCCGTCGAGGCCGCCCGCGCCTTCGGTTTCACCACCCTCTCCTGCTCCTCCACGGGCAACCTGGCCGGAGCCGTCGGCGCCGCCGCCGCCCGCGCCGGACTGCGCTCCTGCGTGTTCATCCCGCACGACCTGGAGCAGGGCAAGGTCGTCATGGCCGCGGTGTACGGCGGTGAACTGGTCGGCATCGAGGGCAATTACGACGACGTCAACCGCTTCTGCTCCGAGCTCATCGGCGACCCGCTCGGCGAGGGCTGGGGCTTCGTCAACGTCAACCTCCGGCCGTACTACGGCGAGGGCTCCAAGACGCTGGCGTACGAGATCTGCGAGCAGCTCGGCTGGCGGCTGCCCGACCAGATCGTCATCCCGATCGCGTCCGGCTCCCAGCTCACGAAGATCGACAAGGGGCTCCAGGAGCTGATCAAGCTCGGCCTGGTCGAGGACAAGCCGTACAAGATCTTCGGCGCCCAGGCCGAGGGCTGCTCCCCGGTCTCCGCCGCCTTCAAGGCCGGTCAGGACGTCGTCCGGCCGCAGAAGCCGAACACCATCGCCAAGTCGCTGGCCATCGGCAACCCGGCCGACGGCCCCTACGTCCTCGACATCGCCCGGCGCACCGGCGGCGCGGTGGAGGACGTCACCGACGAGCAGGTCGTCGACGCGATCAAGCTGCTGGCCCGCACCGAGGGGATCTTCGGCGAGACGGCGGGCGGGGTGACGCTCGGCGTGACGAAGAAGCTCATCGAGGCCGGTGTCATCGACCCGACGCTCACCACCGTCGTCGTCAACACCGGCGACGGCCTCAAGACGCTCGACGCGGTCTCCGCCACCTCGCAGGCCACGGCCACCATCAAGCCGAGCCTGGACGCGTTCCGCGCCGCGGGCCTCGGCACCGCCTGACGACCACCCCGTACCGAAGGAAGAAGGGCACCACCATGAGCGTCAAGGTCCGCATCCCCACCATCCTCCGTACGTACACGGGCGGCCAGGCCGAGGTACCGGCGGAGGGCACGAAGCTCTCCGAGGTCATCGAGTCCCTGGAGAAGGACCACCCGGGCATCGCCGCCCGCGTCCTGGACGACCAGGGCAAGCTGCGCCGCTTCGTGAACGTGTACGTCAACGACGACGACGTGCGCTTCGAGGGCGGCCTGGACGCGGCCACCCCGGACGGCGCCGGCGTCTCGATCATCCCCGCGGTGGCCGGCGGCTGCTGAACCGCCCAGGGCCGCTCGCCGGCGGCCCCACCGCACCTCTGTGTGACCACGGTTGCCCCCTCCGCGAGAGAAGCGGAGGGGGCAATTCTGCATGGTTGAGCGCGGTACAGTTGGGGAAGCCCCATCCGCTGCTCGTGCCGCCCGCATATGAGAATGCGCCCGGCCCCGATAAGAAGCAGCCAAAGTGCGTGAACCTCTTGCGGCATAAGTGCCCTTTGCCTGGCCCGACTTGCCCGTAAATCTCAGCAAACCCGCATTTTCGCCTGTTCCTCTGCGCCCAGAATTCTCGTCCGATTGACCTGTTGCAGAGGGCAGTTGGGCGGATACATTCGGCCGCGGTCGACGCGCTGCGGCGCCGCGCACCCTCTCCTGTCGGAGGGTGAGTCACGACCCGGGGCCGCGAAGTGCGGTCCTGCGCAAGGGCCAGTAATAGGGGAGTTGGGCATGGCTCAGGGCACCGTCAAGTGGTTCAACGCGGAGAAGGGGTACGGCTTCATCGCGGTCGACGGTGGTGCGGATGTTTTCGTCCACTACAGCGCGATCCAGATGGACGGGTACCGCACCCTCGAAGAGGGTCAGCGAGTTGAATTCGAGATCTCGCAGGGCCAGAAGGGGCCCCAGGCCGACATGGTCAAGCTCGCCGTCGGCTGAGCTCGGAGCGGTCGTCCGACGACACCACTCACGCACGTAGGGCCCGACCCCGGATCAGGGGATCGGGCCCTACGCGCGTGCAGGGGGCGGGCGGCGGTCACGGCCCGGTGCCGGCGGGGGCTTCGCGCGCCTCGGCCGCATGGCGGGCACTCGCCGAAGGCGCTTGCACTCTCGGGGGTCGAGTGCTAATCATTGGCGTTAGCACTCTCCAGGTGAGAGTGACAGAACTTGGACCGGGCCGGTGAGGCCCGCAGGTGTGCTGGGGCAAGGAACCAGCACACGCGCAGGCCGTCCGTCGCGGGCGCCTCCCGGTCCGGAGAAATCCACCCCTGTCCGGGAGGACCACTTCACATGGCCAAGATCATCGCGTTCGACGAGGAGGCACGGCGCGGTCTCGAGCGCGGGATGAACCAGCTCGCCGACGCCGTCAAGGTCACCCTCGGCCCCAAGGGCCGTAACGTCGTCCTCGAGAAGAAGTGGGGCGCGCCCACGATCACCAACGATGGTGTTTCCATCGCCAAGGAGATCGAGCTCGAGGACCCGTACGAGAAGATCGGTGCGGAGCTGGTCAAGGAGGTCGCCAAGAAGACGGACGACGTCGCCGGCGACGGTACGACCACCGCCACCGTTCTCGCCCAGGCTCTCGTCCGCGAGGGTCTGCGCAACGTTGCCGCCGGTGCCAACCCGATGGCGCTCAAGCGCGGTATCGAGAAGGCCGTCGAGGCCGTCTCCGCCGCTCTGCTGGAGCAGGCCAAGGACGTGGAGACCAAGGAGCAGATCGCTTCGACCGCCTCCATCTCCGCCGCCGACACCGAGATCGGCGCCAAGATCGCCGAGGCGATGGACAAGGTCGGCAAGGAAGGCGTCATCACCGTCGAGGAGTCCCAGACCTTCGGTCTGGAGCTGGAGCTCACCGAGGGTATGCGCTTCGACAAGGGCTACATCTCGGCGTACTTCGCCACCGACATGGAGCGTATGGAGGCGTCGCTCGACGACCCGTACATCCTGATCGTCAACTCGAAGATCGGCAGCGTCAAGGACCTGATCCCGCTGCTGGAGAAGGTCATGCAGTCGGGCAAGCCCCTGCTGATCATCGCCGAGGACGTCGAGGGCGAGGCGCTCTCCACCCTGGTCGTCAACAAGATCAAGGGCACGTTCAAGTCCGTCGCCGTCAAGGCCCCGGGCTTCGGCGACCGCCGCAAGGCCATGCTCGCGGACATCGCCATCCTCACCGGTGGCACCGTGATCTCCGAGGAGGTCGGTCTCAAGCTGGAGAACGCCGGCCTGGACCTGCTCGGCCGCGCCCGCAAGGTCGTCATCACCAAGGACGAGACGACGATCGTCGACGGCGCCGGTGACAGCGACCAGGTTCAGGGCCGCGTCAACCAGATCCGTGCCGAGATCGAGAACTCCGACTCGGACTACGACCGCGAGAAGCTCCAGGAGCGCCTCGCGAAGCTGGCCGGCGGCGTGGCCGTCATCAAGGCCGGCGCCGCCACCGAGGTGGAGCTCAAGGAGCGCAAGCACCGCATCGAGGACGCGGTGCGCAACGCCAAGGCCGCCGTCGAGGAGGGCATCGTCGCCGGTGGTGGCGTGGCTCTGCTCCAGGCCTCGGCCGTCTTCGAGAAGCTCGACCTCACGGGCGACGAGGCGACCGGCGCCAACGCCGTGAAGCTCGCGCTGGAGGCCCCGCTCAAGCAGATCGCCGTCAACGGTGGTCTCGAGGGTGGCGTCGTCGTGGAGAAGGTCCGCAACCTGCCGATCGGTCACGGCCTCAACGCCGCGACCGGCGAGTACGTCGACATGATCGCCGAGGGCATCCTCGACCCGGCGAAGGTCACGCGCTCCGCCCTGCAGAACGCCGCGTCCATCGCCGCGCTGTTCCTCACCACCGAGGCCGTCATCGCCGACAAGCCCGAGAAGGCCGGCGCGGCCGCTCCGGGCGGCATGCCGGGCGGTGACATGGACTTCTGATCAGCCACGGAGGCCCCGGCCTCCCCACCTGATCGAAGTTCGGCGTACGTCCCACAGGGGCGGTATCTCCTTCACGGAGGTGCCGCCCCTGTGGCGTGTCCGGGTTCCTTGGGACACTGGCGTGAGGGGACGGTCGTACGTACACGGGGGGCGGTACGGGCATGAGCGTGAGCGCTACGGGGAGAACGGGCGGGCGAGGGCGGCTCAAGGGGGTCTCGCTCGTCGTGGGCGGCGCCCTGCTGTTCGCGCTGGGGCTGGGCGTCGTGGTGACCGGGACGGGCCTCTCCGGCGCCCTCGGCATGCGGGTGGAGACCTTCGGCAGGATCGACTGCCACGACACCCGCACCGAGAAGGGGCAGACCGTCTGGCACTGCTTCGGCGAGAGCGCGGCCCAGCAGCGCGCCAACGAGGCCGAGCGCGACCTGGTGGCCCGCGAGATGCTGCGCGCCCATGTGGACGGCGTGCCCCGGTCCGAGGAGATCAGCCGCAGCAGGATCCTCTTCGTCGACCACGACGGCCAAACCGACCCCGCAACGGTCACCGCGACCCAGGTGTTCGACGGCGGACGCTGGTACGCCCACTCCTCGATGCTCGTCGGCTACGGCATGATCCCGCTGCTGCTGGGCGCGGGGACGGCGGCCTGGGGCGGCTACCGGCTGCGCACGAGGTAGGGGTGGGGCGGCTGCGGGCTGCGCACGAGGCGGGGCGGTGCGGCTACGGGCCGGGTGAGCGCCGGTGGCCGGGAGGTTGTGCGGGTCCGCGTGGCTGTCCGCGTGGCCGAATGACTACTTGCCGTGGCCACTCCCGTAGGGCAGCACGTTTCGGCGCGACTGTGCCGGGGGCGGTGGCGCGCCCGCGATCCCTGGGGTAGAGCGGCCGCAGAGGCCGGTCCGGAGCCCGCTCCGGCTGGTTCGCCGGATCCGCCGACGGTCGCTCAGCGTCGTGCCAGCTCACTGCCCGGTCCGGTGGCCGCATCCCGTCATTGGTCCAGTCCACCGACTGTCCCTGTCTGGGTCGTGTGCGACTGCACAGGGTGGGGGGAAGGCCGTCCCGACCCGAGGTGGAGGTGCCCGGTCATGGGCCCGCCCGGACCTCGACTCTCGCGCTATCCAGCCAACTTCGCACGGTAAGTCGGAATCATGCGTACCGGTTCAACGGCCGGACATGATGGCTCTGGTGTTCGCATGACGAACACCAGTCGCACGAATAACTCCAGTTATGCAGACGCCAGTTGCGCATAACGGTCGTCAACCGCACAGAAGGGAAGGTGTCATGAAGCAGCAGAAGCAGCAGAAGAAGGCTTACGTGAAGCCGTCGATGTTCCAGCAGGGCGACTTCTCGAAGAAGACCGCCGGCTACTTCGTCGGCTCGTACAAGGAGTACTGGACCCGGCGCATCATCTGATCCGCCGATCCGATTCCTGTGCACCGCGTGAGAACTTCCGAAAGGTGAAGATGCCCGGCCAGTTGCGTGACTACTTCGTCGTCCTGCCGGACAGCGCGGCGGGAGCGGCGGCGGCCGGGCAGCTTCCCGTACCGGAAGCGGCTGCCGGGCGGCCCTCCGCCCCGGACGCCACCGGGCCCGCCCGGGAGGTCGGCGACACCCTGACCGTCGCCCACCCCTCGGGCCGGCCCTGGGTCGTCGCCCGCCCACTGGTCCGCAAGGTCAGCCACCTCGCGCGCGGCGAGGATGCCCTCGTCCTCATCGGCCCGGACCGCGTCCCCGACGCCGTACTCGCCGACATCCTGCAAGGCGCCCGCGACCGGACCGGCCTGGAGCGCCGCCTCGCCCGGCTGCCCGGTCTCTACCACGTGGTCGCCCGGCTGTCGGGGAAGAGCTGGATCCGGGGCACCGCCACCGGGCTCCGCCGCATCTACCACGCCCGGCACCCGGCGGCCGGAACCATCGCCTCCGACCGCCCCGCCGTCCTGGCCCGCCTGATCGACGCGCCCCTGGACGAGAGCGCGCTGGCGCTCCGGCTGCTGGACTTCCTGCCGCACCCCCTGAGCCGCCGCGCCGTGTGGCGGGGCGTCCACGAGACCGGTGCCGGGTACGGCCTGGCCCTGCCCGTCGCAGCGCCGGGCACGACCGCCGTCCCCGGTCCCACGGAGCACCGCTGGTGGGAGCCGCCGCCCGGGGAACTGCCCCTGGCGGAGGGGGCCCGCAGGGTCAAAGAGGCCATCGAGGCCTCCGTACGGGCCCATGTCGGCGGCCTGGACCGGATCAGCTGCGAACTCTCCGGCGGCCTGGACTCCACCGTCCTCGCCTTCGCCGCCCGGGAGACCGGCCCCGCGTCGCTGTCCCTGCTGACGGTGGCCGCCCGGGACCGCTACAGCGAGGACGAGAGCTGGGCGCGCAGAGCGGTCGAGGCGGCACGGAACACGGCCGCGAGCAACGCCCCCGCCCTGGACCACCACGTCATCCCCGCCGACGACGCCCCCTACTTCTACGCCGATCTCGCCTCCACCGCCGCCGAGTTGAACGACGAGCCGCTCCCCGTCTCCCCCGGCCGGGCCCGTGCGGAACTGCTCCTCGGCCGCGCCCGGGCCACCGGCTCCCGCTACCACCTCACCGGCTACGGCGGCGACGAGATCTTCCTCGGCCTGCCCCACGCCTACCAGGACCTCTTCCACGGCAACCCGTTCACTGCCTGGAGCCGCCTCGGCGGACTGCGCCACCAGCTCGGCTGGCCGCTCCTGCCGACGCTGAAGGCCCTGCTCGACCGTTCGGCGTTCCCCCGCTGGCTCGCCGGGGCGGTCACCGCCGCACCCCAGCCCGTCGCCCGGACCCCGCTGTTCTCCTGGGGCGTACGGCAGTCCCCGCACCCCTGGCTCACCGAGCACGCCAAGACCCTGATCGCCGAGGAGTTCCGGGCCGCCGCCGAGCACGCCGAACCGATCGACCCGTGGCGCGGACGGCACGTCGACATCGACGGCGTACGGATGGGAGCCCGGCACTTCCAGGCGATGGAGGACATCGGCATGACGCTCGGGCTGCCGGTCGCCGCGCCCCTCTACGACGACCGGGTCCTGGAGGCGACCCTCGCCGTACGCCTCCCGGAGCGCATCAGCCCCTGGCGCTACAAGCCGCTGCTCGCCGAGGCGATGCGCGGGGTGGTGCCCGACGCGCTGCTGGCCCGGACGACGAAGGACCACATGTCCTCCGACGAACACCAGGGCCTGCGCGAACACGCCCCGCAGATCGCCGAGTTGTGGACCGGCTCCCGCCTCGCCGAACACGGCCTGGTGGATTCGCGCCACCTGCTCCGACTGGCGGCCGAACCCTTCTCGCCGGTCCTGGTCGAACACTCCATCAGCTCCACCGTGGCCGGGGAGACCTGGCTCCGCACGGCCGAGAACGCCTGGCCCACATCCGAGTTGCCCCCCACGACCACCCCCAGCGAGGCATCCCTGTGAAGCTCAGAAAAGGCATCGCCGTCACGACCACCGAGTACGGCGGCGTCCTCCTCGACGAGAAGAGCGGCAGCTACTGGCAGTTGAACGACACCAGCGTCATCGTCGTCGAGACCCTCGCGGCCGGCCGCGCCCCCGAGGCCGCCGTCGACCGGATCGTCGCCGAGTTCGACGTCGAGCGGGCCGAGGCCGAGTCGGACGTCGCGGAGCTGACCCGCCGGCTCGTCGAGGCGAAGATCCTGCGCCCATGACCACGGAGATGACGATGCCGCGCCGAGGCGCGGGAGCGGGCGGGGTGCGCCTGCGGGCCGCCATCGCCGCCGCGTTCGTCCTGGCCCGGCTCAAGCCCGGCCGGCTGCGCCGGGTGCTGGCCCGGTGCTCCCGGGGCGCGCGCCCGGCCTCGTACGCCGAGACGCTGGAGGTGCGGGAGGCGGTCGTCGCCACCAGCCGCCGCTGCGCGAGCCGTTACGGCTGCCTGCCCCGCTCCGTGGCCGTCGCCCTGGCCTGCCGGATGTCCGGTGTCTGGCCCGACTGGTGCGCGGGGGTGTGGGCGACCCCGCCGTTCTCCCCGCACGCCTGGGTGCTGGCGGAGGGACGTACGGTCGGGGAGCAGGCAGAGGCCGCCGATCTGCGTCCTTTGATGGTGGTGACGGTACGCGAGGGGGTTCAGGGTGAGCGCGGTGGCGGGGACGGCGGCGGAGCCGGGTCAGACGGGTCAGGGCCCGGGCAGACCGCCTGAGAACACGGAACCGCCCGGCCCGGCGACACCTTTGGACCCGCCCCTCTCCACCTCTCCGTCCCCTCTCCGCCTGCTCCTCGCCCGGGTCCGTCCGCACCGGGGCGTCCTGATCCGGGCGGGCCTGCTCTCGCTCGCCGGGTCCGGGGCGGGGCTGGCGATGCCGCTGATGGCGAAGCACGCGGTGGACACGTTCGCCGACGGCCGTTCGCCCGTGGCCCCGCTCGTCGCACTGACCGCGCTGGTGCTGGCGGGAGCCTGCCTCTCCGCGTACGGGAGCTTTCTCATGTCCCGGACGGGAGAGGGAGTGGTCCTGCGCGCCCGCGACCAACTGGTGGGCCGCATCATGCGGTTGAAGGTCCCGGCGGTGGACCGGCTGACGCCCGGCGACCTCCAGTCACGGGTCACGAGCGACACGACCCTGCTCCGTACGGTGCTGTCGAGCGGGCTCGTCGAGTCGTTCAACAGCGTGCTGATGCTGCTGGGCACGATCGCCCTCATGGCGTACATGGACCTGACGCTGCTCGGTGTGACGCTGGTGGTGGTCGTCGGTATCGGGGCCGTGACCTCGCTGCTGATGCCGCGCATCCAGCGGGCGCAGCTCAAGGCGCAGGAGTCCGTGGGCGCGATGGGCGCGGCGCTGGACCGGGTGCTCCAGGCGTTCCGCACGGTCAAGGCGAGCGGGGCGGAGGAGCGGGAGACGGCGGCGGTCGCGGCGGCGGCGCGGCATGCGCACGACCGGGGCGTGACGGTGGCGATGTGGTCCTCGGTCACCGAGGTCACGATGACGATGTCGATCCAGCTGGCGTTCCTGGCGGTGCTGGGCGTCGGCGGCGCGCGGGCCGCCTCCGGCTCGCTGGAGATCTCCTCCCTGATCGCGTTCCTGCTCTACCTCTTCTACCTGATGGGACCGATCGCCGGTCTGGTCGAAGGCTGGACGGGCCTGCAGAGCGGGCTGGCGGCGGTGCGCCGGATCGACGAGGTGGAGTCGATGCCGGGCGAACCGGCGGAGGAATCCGGCGGGTTGACGAAGGGGGACGGCGGCCCGCTCGGGGTGACCTTCCAGGACGTGACCTTCGGGTACGGGGACGAGCGCGCCCCCGCCCACCAGGGCGTGACGTTCGACGTGCCGACGGGCGGGATGGTGGCGCTGGTGGGCCCGTCGGGAGCGGGCAAGTCGACGGTGTTCAGCCTGCTGGAACGCTTCTACGACCACGAGGCCGGCACGATCACCGTGGGCGGCCGGGACATCCGGGACTGGCCGCTGGCCGAGCTGCGGGGCTCGCTGGCGTACGTCGAACAGGACGCGCCGGTGCTCGCCGGGACGCTGCGGGAGAACCTCCTCTTCGCGGCCCCGGACGCGGACGAGGAGGAGCTGGCGGCGGCGGTGACCCGTACCCGGCTGGACGCCCTGGTCGAGCGGCTGCCCGAGGGCCTGGACACGGCGGTCGGGCACCGGGGCGTCACCCTCTCCGGCGGCGAACGCCAGCGCATTGCCATCGCCCGTGCCCTGCTGCGCCACCCCCGGCTGCTCCTCCTCGACGAGGTGACCTCGCAACTGGACGCGGTCAACGAGCAGGCGCTGCGCGATGTGATCCTCGAACTGGCCGAGCGGACCACGGTGCTGGTGATCGCGCACCGCCTGTCCACCGTCCGGCACGCGGACCGCATCGTGGTCCTGGAGGAGGGCCGGGTCCGCACGGCGGGCACGCACGAGGAGCTGATCGACGGGGACGAGCTGTACCGCGAGCTGGCGACGACGCAGCTGGCTGCGGACGGCGAAGGGGCGTAGGCGTACGGCCGGGGCGGCGGTCCGAACCTGATGCGGGCCCCGGCAGGCCCAGCGCCGGGGCCTGGGAGCTGTGGTCGACTGAGTGCCGAGGGTCTGTGACGACCGTCACCCTCGAATCTTCGTGGGTGGTGTCGACCGGATGGTCCGCGGCGGGCGTATACCCGGTGAAGCGAAAGATCCGGGAGCAGCTTTTGACCGTCGAGGAGTTCGAAGAGTTCTACGCCCAGGCGGTCGCACGTCTCACCGGCCAGTTGTACGTGATGACCGGCGACCTCCAGGAGGCGCAGGACGTCGTGCAGGAAGCGTTCGTCAAGGCGTGGGTCCGGCGGGGGCGGCTGGAGCGGGACGGGCAGCCCGAGTCGTGGATCCGTACGGTCGCCTGGCGGCTCGCGGTGAGCCGCTGGCGCTTCCGGCGGCGTTCGGCGGACGCGTGGGACCGGGGGAGCGGTGGGGCGGAGCACGTCGCGCCGCCTGATCCGGACCATGTGGTGCTGGTCGACGCGCTGCGGGAACTGCCCGCGCAGCAGCGGCGGACGCTGACCCTGCACTACCTGTGCGATCTCACGGTCGAGCAGATCGCCGGGGAGACCGGGCTTTCCACCAGCACGATCAAGACGCATCTGGTCCGTGGACGGGCGGCGCTCGCCCACCGTCTGCGGGACCCCCGCATCGAGGAGGCTCCTGATGTCTGAACCGCAGGACCCGAGGGAGCCGCAGGATCCGTTGCGGTCACTGTTCCGGGAGGCCGGGGAGTTCGGGCAGGCTCTGACCGCCCCGGACACCGCTTCGGGCATCACCCGGCGCGGCATGCGCGCGCAGCGGCGCCGGATGGCCGTGGTCGCGGTGGGGGTGTGCCTGGTCGTCGGCGGGGGCGGCGCGGTCGCGGTGGGTCTGCTGCCGGTGCGGCCGGAGCCAGTGGCCCCGGCCACGAGCCCGTCGCCCAGCTACCCGTCGCCCGCACCGTCGGAGGGCCTGCCCACGGAGCCGCCCTCCCCGCCGCCGTCGCCGAGCACCACGGTGCCGGGGAGCGCGGGGTCGGAGGGGCCGTCGGGCCGGACCACCGAGCCGGGCGGACCGCCCGCACCCACCCGGACGAGTACGAGCACGACGCCACCGACGGCATCGGTGACGACTGACGGGGGCGCGCCGGCGCCCTGACGCGGCCGCCACCCATCTCCTCCTCCCCTTCCCCCTCCCCTTCCGTGACCCGGCGGCTTCCCGGGCGATCCGGCGCGCCCCGACGTACCCGCGAGGCGTGCCCGAAAGGTGCCTGCGTTGTCCACGCTCTCCCCCGGACTGCGGCCTCCGCCTGTCCGTCCTGCGACGACCGCCGCCGCGCCCGAGCCCCGGGCGGCGCGGTTCCGCCTGAGCCCCGCCGATCGCGATGTCCTGTGGCTCTACCTCCTGACCCGCATATCCCTGGGGATCACGGCCCACTTGGCCCGCTGGCTGTTTCCCGCCCGGTCCGGCGTACGGGAGGCGGCCCCGGTCCTGGCGCCCTTCCAGCACTGGGACGCGAACCACTACCTCCACATAGCGCGCGACGGCTACTTCCCGGCGGGCGCGGGGCCGTGGACGAGCGGCTGGGACAACCGTGAGGCGTTCTTCCCCGGCTACCCCTTCCTGCTCCGTGCCGTGCACACGGTCGTACCGGACTGGACGGCGGCCGGGCTGCTCATCTCGTTGGTCGCGGGGGCCGTTGCCGTACTGGCCCTCGCCCGTATCGCCCGGGCGTATCTGCCGGAGGAGGGGGCGGGTCACCGTACGGTCGTCCTCTTCCTGCTCTCGCCCTGCGCGGTGTTCCTGGCGGCGGGTTACACGGAGGCGCTGTTCCTCGCGTTGGCCCTGCCCGCCTGGCTCGCGGCGATGAAGCACCGGTGGGCGCTCGCCGCTGTCCTGACGACGCTGGGCACGGCGGTGCGCGTCAGCGGCCTGTTCCTCGCGGCGGCGATCGGGCTGCTGTTCCTGCTGTCCGTCCGCGCGGGCGGGGGCTCACGGACCTGGCGGTCGGCGGGCTGGACGCTGCTGCCCGCGCTGCCCCCGGCCGCGTACAGCTGGTATCTGCACGCGCACACCGGCGACTGGATGGCCTGGAAGCACGCGCAGGAACGCGGTTGGTACCGCACGTTCCACACCCCGTGGGAGGCGTGGGCGAACACCTGGACCGGGGCGTTCGGCGGCACGCAGTCGACCGGCTACGCGTTCATGTTCCAGGCGGAGTTGGCGGCGATGCTGGTGGGTCTCGCCCTGGTGGCGCTGCTGGTACGCCGACGCCGCTGGCCGGAAGCGGTGTACGTGGCCCTGAGCCTGTGGGCGTTGGGAACCTCGTACTGGTACACGTCCGTCCCGCGCGCGACGCTGCTGTGGTGGCCGCTGTGGATCGGCCTGGCGGCGCTGAGCCTGCGTCGGCCGTGGTTCCGGACGGTGTACCTGTGCGTGGCGGCCCCGGTGACGACGCTCGTCGCGCTGACGTTTCTGACGGGGAGATGGGCGGGGTGAGGAGGCGGGCCGGCCGCGCCGGTGGCTGCTGCCGGACTACGGGTCAGAGCACGGCGAGCCGTTCCACCAGGAGATCCAGTCGCTGCTCGGCGCCCTCCGGCAGGAGCCGCCCCGCCCGGGTGAGGGTGGCCAGCCCGTGCAGGGCGGACCAGAAGAGCTCGGTGAACAGGGCCGGGTGGACGCCTTCCCCGGCGACCTCGCCGAGCGTCTCCAGCAGCGCGGCGAACGCGTCCTTCAGCGGCTCCGGGGTGTCCTCCTGCGCGAAGGCCAGGCCGCCGTCGAGCTGGAACAGGGCGTCGTAGACCGCCGGATTCCGCTCGGCGAACTCCAGGTAGGCGTGGGCGAGGGCGGCGACCCGGGCGCGTCGGCCGTCCGCGTCGGAGGCGGCGGCCCGCAGCGCCGCGGCCATCTCGGCGGCGCCTTCCAGGGCGACGGCGCCGATGATCTCGCGCTTGCCGCGGAAGTGGCTGTAGAGGACGGGCTGGCTGTATTCGATGCGCTCCGCGAGCCGGCGCGTGGTGACCGCGTCCCAGCCCTGCTGCTCGGCGAGTTCGCGAGCCGTCGCCACGATGAGGCGCTCGCGGCTCGCCCGTTCCCGTTCCTTGCGTTCCTGTACCGACATGTATCGATCCTAGCACCGCTAGACAATCGAGCGGCAGTAGTACTAGCGTTGCCCCATCATCTAGCGCCGCTAGATTTCAGAAGGGGTCATCATGCTCGACGCACTGGAGATCGTCACGACCGTGATCGTCGGACTGCTGGTGGGGGTGGAGTTCTCCGTCGCCTTCGTCATCAACCGGATCCTCGACGGGCTCCCCGACGACAGCGCACAGCTCGGCCGTAGCCACGGGGGCCGGATGCTGGGGGCGCTGATGCCGTTCTGGTACATCGGCTCGCTCGTCCTGAGCGCGATCTGGGCCGTGGCCGGATGGGGGGAGGGGGGTGTCGGTCTGGTCGTCGCCGCGGGTGGGCTGCTGCTCCTCAGTGTGGTCATGTCGCTCCTGCTGCTCGTCCCGATCAACAACCGGGGCAAGACGTGGACCCCGGAGAACCGGCCCGAGGACTGGAAGGAGCAGATGAACCGCTGGGACCGCTACCACTACGCCCGTGTGGCCGTCCTCATCGCCGCCTTCGCCTCGCTGGTGACGGCTCTCGCCTGACTCAGGGGGTGAGTGGGGAGGTCCGCGGGCGGGATGCCCCTCGCCTGTGCGGGCCCGCACACTCCCACTCCTCTGCCTCCCCTCGCCCCGTGCCGCCCAGCCGGTCCAACTCCAGCCCCGCAGGCGGCGGGAGCGGGCCGGTGGCGGGGCCGGCCCGGAACGACTCCAGCAGGTAGTCCACCAGTCGCCGGGACGCCGCGGCGGCTTCCGGGCCCGCTCCGTTCGCCACGCCGTTGTTGGCCAGGAGGGCCAGCACCACGTCCGAGACGTCGAAGTCCGGGCGCAGCGCGCCCGCCTCCTTCGCCCGCCGGACCAGCAGGGCCAGTCCCTCCTCCGCCCGGTCGCGCTCCCCGGCGTACGCCGTGTCGCCCGGGAACCGGGCCAGGAACGCGTGCGTGAATCCCCGGTCGGCGGCCTGCATCGCGCACACCTTCCGCAACACCGTGCAGAAGCCGCGCCACGGGTCCGGGTCCTTGAGAGCCTCGTCCAGCGCACCCGCGCATTCGGTGAGCTGCTCGGTGAACGCCTCGGTGATCAGTGAGGTACGGGTGGGGAAGCGGCGGTAGAGGGTGGCGACGCCGACGCCGGCCCGCCGCGCGATGGTGCTGATGGGTACGTCGATGCCGTGCAGCGCGTACGCCTCGCGGGCGGCCCGCAGGATTCGCTCCCGGTTCTCCCGGGCGTCCGCCCGCAGCGCCTCGGGGCCGGGGTCCGGGGTGACCGGGGGCGGGTTGTGAGAGGTCTGAGCAGGCATGTCTCTCACTTTAGGCTAAATGGAGGGGGTCGTCCGTTTACCCGCCTACCGTGGATCCGGGAGCAGCACTCACCCCGTATCGACAGGCAGACAGGACTCGCCACCGTGAACACCGTGAACGACATGCGCGCCGCGCTCTACGACAGCTACGGGCCGCCCGAGGTCCTCTACGAGGGCCGCGTCCCGGTGCCGGTCCGCAAGCCGGGCGAGGTGCTCGTCCGGGTTCATGCGGCGAGCGTCAACGGCGGGGAGCTGTACGGCCGCGCCGGGAAGGTCCGCCTGGTCACCGGCCGGCGCTTCCCGCAGCGGACCGGGCTCGACTTCGCCGGTGAGGTCGCCGAGGTGGACCCCTCGGTCACCGGGCTGCGGGCCGGCGACCGGGTGTGGGGCATCCTGGGGCGCTCCTTCGGCAGCGCGGCGGAGTACGTCTCGGTCCGGCCCCGCCAGATCGCGTACGCTCCCGAGAACGTCACCCTGACCGAGGCCGCCTCGCTGCCCGCCGGGGGCACCACTTCCCTCACCGCCCTGCGGGACAAGGCCGGACTCCGGGCGGGCGAGCGCCTGCTCGTCCGCGGGGCGTCCGGCGGCGTCGGCAGCGTCGCCGTCCAGCTCGGCAAGGCTCTCGGGGCCCACGTCACCGGCCTCGCGAGCGCGAAGAACTCCGACTTCGTCCGTGAGTTGGGCGCGGACGAGGTGCTGGATCACCGGACCACGCCCCTGGCCGAACTGGACCGCTACGACGTCATCATGGACACCGTCGGGACCGGACACCGCGTGCTGCGAACGCGGTTGGCCCCCGGCGGACGGCTGGTCTCCATCGCCTTCGACATCGACCATCCGGTCCGGAGCATCGGCTATCTGCTGGGTTCGGCCGTGCATGGTCGTCAGCGGGTCCGGTTCTTCAGCGGCAACCCGAAGCACGACCTGTTCGCCGAACTGACCGCCTACGTGGCCCGCGGTGACCTGCGGCCCGTCGTCGACACGGTCCATCCGCTGGCGGGTATCGCGGCCGCCCACCGCGCGTTGGAGGGCGGCGGGGTGCGGGGCAAGCATGTGATCCGGTTGGTGTGACCGCCGTGAGGGTGCGATGGACGAGCCGGCAGCCCCGGCCGACGGAGCCGGCCGTCCTGACGACGACCGGCGCGAGAGAGTTCCGTTCAGCTTCGGCGGATCCGGTGGGCCTCGGCGACCAGTCCCGGAGGAAGCCGCGGCCCCGCGCACGCGTAGTCGATCAGCAGATTCCGGTAGGCGGTGTCGGCGAGCTCGGGTGCCAGGGTGGTCAGGTCCTTCAGGTCGTCGGCCGAGCCGGCCAGGCGGGTCCGGTAGGCGGCGCTCGCCGCGCGCAGGGTCACTTCGTGAGGTGCGTGGTCCAGGCCCTGCCGGACGAGGCTCGCGGCTGCGGCGAAGTCGCCCTGCTCGGCACGCACATCCGCCAGGTCCAGATAGAGGGACCAGTTGGCAGGCTCCAGCAGCAGGGCGCCTTCGAAGGCCGCGGCAGCCTGGTCCAGGTCGCCCATCACGCGCCAGGTGGCCGCTCGCGCGAGGGCCGTCCACATGACCCGGTCGACGGCGTCGGCGCGGTCGCACAGAGCGAAGGCCAGTTCGTACCGGCCGCAGGCCCGGGGCAGCCGGGCCATGGCGGCCAGCGATTCCGGCACCGGGTCCCGTTCGGACACCACGTCGAGGGCGTGGAACCAGGGCGCGAACCGCTCCCGCATCGCGTCGGTGTCCCGGTCGTGGCCGTAGTCCAACGTCCGCAGACACGCCTCGGCCAGCGCCGCAGCACTCACCGCGCCGAGAAACCGCGCATCGCCGAACCAGGGTGCGGCACCCCACGCGACGTCGGGCCGCACACCCGTGACCGAACCGAGGGCCATCACCGCGTCGTCCATGTCCCCTTCGAGGAACAGGAAGTACGCCTGCGCCAGCACAGCACTCAAGGAGCCGTCCTCTGCGAGGCTCTCCTTCAGACCGTCCGAACGTCGGTCCTGCCACAGCTCCGCGAGGGCCGCATAGGGCTCCGGAGCCGCCGGTGCGGAGGCTATCGCCCCCACCAGAAGCTCCACGGCGCCCACCGGGTTTCCGCCGCAGTGCGCCATCACACCGGCGAGACCGACTCCCGCCGCAACTGACTGATTCGACATCCTCGGACCCTACCTATGGCCAAAGTCCTGGAGACCTCCGCGTGGGTGGCGATGTCCCTACCAGGGTGAGCGGGAGTCGCGGAGTTTCTCCGGGGTCTGCTCCGGCAGAGCATCCCCTTGGTCGGTGCGCAGGAGCATGCCCGGGTCGGGGAGGAAGTCCTCATTGGGCGGGGCCGGCTGGTGGAAGCGCTCGGTGTGCGGAATGGCGAATTCCACCAGCCGGCCCTCCTGGAACATCCAGAGCCCGAAGCAGTCGTCGTCCTGGTCGCGCAGCAGAACCTGCACCGTGTGCGGATGCGGCCACGGCAGCGACTCCAGGTGCTTGAGCAGCCCCGTACGAGCATGCACTTTGTCGAGCTCCAGGGCCCACCCGAACTCCCAGCCCCAGTGCCCCGCGATCGGGACGAAGCGGCCTCGCCAGGTGCGTTCCGGGTCGTCCTCGGTCAGCGGTTTCATCACGTCGTCCGCCCAGCGGGCGAGCACGATGACCTCGGCGTCTCTACTCATACGGAAGTATCACCGCGTCCGCCTGATTCACCGCAATCACATTTCTCGGCCCGTCACTCGTCGGACCGCCCCTCAGACGGGTTTGAGGAGGTCGCGGAGGTTGGCCATGTGGGCTTTGACGGCGGTGATCTGGGTGGGGTCGGGTGAGGGCGGGCCGTCTGCGGAGTGGGCGGTGTGGCAGGGGCGGCAGAGGCCGTCGGGGAGGGCTTCGGGTGGGCCGGGGCGGCCGCAGTCGGTGCATTCGACGAGGAGGCGTCGGGTGGGGGGCTGGGGTGTTGGCTGGGGTGCTTGCGGCGGCCGGCAGGCGTGGGGGCAGTTTGTCGATGAGGCGGCGACGGATCAGGCCGGCGAGCTTTCGCGCTAGATGCGCGAGTTGCGCAGCGACTGCCACACCGCGCCGGTGAGCGCCCGGGTCGCCTGCGGGATCGACAGGTCCTCGTGATCGCGGTACAGGGACCAGTTGTACTTGACCAGGGACATTTTGTTGGAGGACAACGATCCCGCCTGACCGCTCCGGTACACCGCGAGCGGCTCAGCCAGGCCGCGGGCGTCCTTACCGTCCCGCATGATCGAGAGCCACAGCGCGTAGTCCTGACGCTTGCGCATTTCCGGCATGAGCCTGGTGCCCAGCACGTTTCGGTCGTACATGGCCGTCAAGGCGCCGATGTAGTCCCGGCGCAGCATCGCGCGGTAGTCCAGGTGCTCTCGCGCACGGATGACCCGCCCGTTGGGGACCCAGTCGGTGCTTTCGCCGTCGTGGTTGGCGTCCATCTTGAAGTAGCTGGTGAACGTCAGTGGCGCATCGCCCTCGGCGGCGAAGGCGAGCTGTTTCTCCATCTTCTCCGGCAGCCACATGTCATCGGAGTCGAGAAACGCCACGTAGTCACCGCGTGCTCGCGCGATCGCGAGATTGCGGGCCCGGCCGGCACCACCACGCTCAGGCGCCGACTCCGGCAGGACGCGCTCATCCTGGGCGGCGAACTCGCGGAGCAGGTCCATCGAGCCGTCGGTGGACTGATCGTCGGTGACCAATAACTCCACGTCGCCGTGCGTCTGCGTGAGCACCGATCGGACGGCCGTGCCGAGGGTGACGACCGAGTTGTAGACAGGCATCACGACGGACACCAAGGGCACAGCGCATCTCCTCGCCGGATCAGGAATGACGGTCCATTCAAGCACCGCAACCGAGTGGGCTGACATACAGGAAGTCGTCGCCGGTCAGGTATAGGCAGACCCCCGCCTCCTTCGCCGGTGGCGCATCGGGCGGCATCGGGCAGAATCAGGGCGATATGCCTGGCTCGGCAGGTGATGGCTCAGGCGCCGGGGCCTCAGACGATCCGCGGGATGACCTCGTCGCGCTTCGTCGACCAGTTCGTGACGATCGGCTTGTCCACCGTGGGGGCGTCGGGCAGCTCGACCTCGGCGGGGTTCGGGTCATCCTCGGAGGTGGCGATGATGACGTTCTCGAACTGCTTACCGCCGTCGCCCTCGGTGGTCTTGACGTTGATCCCGGCGTACGCGACCGAGGAACCCGAGAGCTTGATCGGGTCCTCGCCGCCCTGCCCGACGGGCGAGGCCACGCCGTCGGAGCCCGAACCGAAGGAGACGCTGGGGGTGTTGACGTCCAGGTAGCAGGTGATGCCGGACTTCGCCTTGGCGGTGACGAGGTAATGGCTGATCGGCTGGGCCTCCCACGTGACCGTGAAGTCCAGGTCGTTGGCGCCGCAGGACTGGCCGTACCCGCTCTTGTCGCCGCTCGCGGAGTCGCCCTTGTCGCCGGCCGGGGCCTCGGTTTTGCCCTTGCCGTCGCTGCTCTCCCTGCTCTCCGTTCCCTCGGTGGAGGCGGAGGCGGACGAGGAGGTCGAGGCCGAAGGGGCCGCAGCCCCCGTCTCCGACGGGTCCTCGGGGCCGCAGGCCGTGGTGGCGGCGATGGCTGTCACGACGGCGGCGGCCAGGACGAGACGAGCGGAACGGGTGGCGAGACGCGAGCGCATCATGAACTCCAACGGCGGTCGACTGCGTTGCTCTGTGCTGACATCGACGACGTTGGGGGCGGCTCCATCCTGAAATGATCCTGCGTATGTCCAGGTTCTGTTTCAGCGAATCCGTTCCATGAAAGAGGTGTTGAATTGCGGCGGATTCTCCGTGGGATGCGTGACCGGATCCCGCTGCGACCTGCGCGTCTCTGTTCCTCCTTCTCTTGGATGTGGAGCAGTTGAAGGGGAGTTGAGGCCTTCGGTGCGCCACCTGCGGCGGACGAGCTGAACCGCGGAACCCCGCACCAGGAAACGGGATGGCTTCGCTTCTGGGCCGGGTGCGAGGATCGCATGATGAGCAATCCTCGCTGCGAGCTGCTGCGCTGGCAGTTCGACATGACCTGGTCTCTGTTCGACTACCACCTGGAGCGGCTCGCGCCCGATGACTTCCTGTGGGAGCCCGCTGATCCGTCGTGGACCGTGCGTCCGGACTCCGCCGGGAACTGGCTGCCGGACTGGGGCGACACCGAGCCCGACCCCGTTCCCGTTCCCACCATCGGCTGGGTGAGCTGGCACATCGGCTGGTGGTGGGGTACTGCCATCGACCACGTACGAGGGCGGACGCCCGGGAGCGTACCGACGTCACGTGGCCGGGCAGCGGGCCGGCGGCTGTCACCTGGCTTCAGGAGCTACGGACCCAGTGGCTGGCTGTCCTCGACGAACTCACCGACGCCGATCTTGACGCCGTCTCCACGCTGCCGTGGCAGACCCCGCCGGACAACACCGTCGGGCACACGGTCGCCTGGCTGAACGCCGAGCTGATGAAGAACGCCGCCGAGATCGGGCAACTGCGCCTGATCCGGGCGGCATCGAAGCACTAGGGCATCCGTTCCGCCGGCTGTCCCGGTCACCGTCCTCGTGATCGGTGGCCGCTCCCGCGACTCCACTCGTGCGCCGCCACCACCAGGCACACCGCCACCAGGACCACGTTCTTGACGACGTACTGCCCCTCCATGGTCGGCGCGGGCGAGTGGGGCTGCCACATCGCGTCCGGGAGGAGGAAGAGCGTCGAGAACACGCCGCCCATGTGGAGGAAGAACGCGACGAGGGCGGGGCGCAGCAGGCGGCGGCCGGCGATCAGGCCGATGCCGATGGCTGTTTCGAGCGCCGCGAGGGAGAGCAGAAGGACGGTCTCCGGGACGAGGCCCAGCGTCATCTTCGTGGCCGCGTCCACGGCCAGCTGCTCGGCCGGGCTGGCCGACGGGAACAGCTTCAGGACGCCGAAACCGACGAAGACGATGCCGACCGTCGCCCTCAGCAGGGTGAGGGCGTGGACGTCCACCAGCTCGGCGAGGCGTCGAAGGAATCGGAAGCCGGGAGGGCGGTGGGTCCGGTCCAGCTCTCGTTTCCCCACGAGGGATTCAGGGTTTCCGCTGGTCGGGGGCAGGCTCGGCTCTACGGTGTGGCTGCTCATGTGCGATCTCCCGTGATGTCTGTGGGGGTGGGAAAACGTGCATGGGTGGACCCGCGCGGCTCGTCGGGCACCTGGGGCGAAGGGGGATTCGTGGATGGTGCGGGGCGGTGCGCGCCTGGAGGTGGGGGCGGGGAGCGAGAGCGGGGCCG
Source organism: Streptomyces globisporus C-1027 (assembly GCF_000261345.2). NCBI lineage: Bacteria > Bacillati > Actinomycetota > Actinomycetes > Kitasatosporales > Streptomycetaceae > Streptomyces > Streptomyces globisporus. Next base: position 4,489,120 of record NZ_CP013738.1, read on the forward strand.
TACGTGATCGACGTGGCCGGATTGCCTTCGCTGCTTGGTCTAGACCATACGGACGAGGGTCGGGAGGTCGTCAAGGGGCGCGTCCCGCAGCCCCCGCCGCAACGGGTGCATTCGCGCCATGTTGCATCCTTGGATGCAAGCGGTTGCTCGCACGGTCGCCGTGCGGGGGCGGGGTGCGACCTCCGCCAGGTCCGGCGTGGTCCACCCTCGGCTCACCGGGGCCGATGGGCTTCTCGGCCGCCCCGGCGCCCCACCGCTCACCGCGGCAGCCCCTCGTCCCACCCCCGCGCACCCCCGATCTTCCATCCGGCCGAAAGCCACCCGCCCGAATCCTGGAGGAATCAGGCGTCGGGCGCCCGGCTGAGTCCTCGTGAATCAGCCGCCGGGAACGCCGAAGGGCCCCGGAGCGAGCGCGCACGCCCCGGGGCCCTTCCGTGAGTTGGGGCTCAGGCCCGCTCCAGGCCTCCCCGCCCGATCACCTCCGCGTACCACCGCGCGCTGTCCTTCACCGTCCGCCGCTGCGACGCGAAGTCCACGTGCACGATGCCGAACCGCTTGCTGTACCCGTACGCCCACTCGAAGTTGTCCAGCAGCGACCAGAGGAAGTAGCCGCGTACGTCGACCCCGTCCTCGATCGCCCGGTGGACGGCCTCCAAGTGCCCGTCCAGGTACGCCACCCGCTCCGGGTCGTGGACCTCGCCCTCCGGGTCCGCGTAGTCGTCGTACGCCGCCCCGTTCTCCGTCACCAGCACCGGCACGGACGGTAGTTCGTCGCGCAGGCGGGTCAGCAGTTCGTACAGGCCGTCCGCGTCCACCGGCCAGTCCATCGCCGTGCGCGGGCCCGCCGCCGGGGTGAAGGCCACATGCTGCTCCGCGCCCGCCCAGGGGGACGGGGACTCCGAGGTGCCCGCCGAAACCACGCTCGGGGAGTAGTAGTTGATGCCCAGCGAGTCGATCGGTGCCGAGGTGACCTCCAGGTCGCCGTCCTTCACGAACGACCAGTCCGTCACCGCCGCCGTGTCCGCCACCAGGTCCTCCGGCAGCCTCCCGTGGAACACCGGGTCCAGGAAGATCCGGTTCGCCACCGCGTCGATCCGGCGCACCGCGTCCCGGTCGGCCTCGGTATCGCTCAGGGGGCGCAGGGCGTGGAGGTTCAGGGTGAGGGAGATCTCCGCCGTCTCCGGCAGGCGGTCACGCAGAACCCTCGCGCCCGCGCCGTGCGCCAGGTTCAGGTGGTGCGCCGCCCGCAGGGCCGCCAGGTCGCTGGTACGGCCCGGGGCGTGGACCCCGCTCCCGTACCCGAGAAACGCCGCGCACCAAGGCTCGTTGAGCGTCGTCCACGTCGACACCCGGTCGCCCAGCGCCCCCGCCACCAGGCCCGCGTACTCCGCGAACCGGTGCGCCGTGTCCCGCTCCGGCCAGCCGCCCGCGTCCTCCAGCTCCTGCGGCAGGTCCCAGTGGTAGAGCGTCGCCACCGGTCTGATCCCGGCCCCCAGCAGCTCGTCCACCAGGCGGCGGTAGAAGTCCAGGCCGCGCTCCACCGCCGGGCCCCGGCCCGTCGGCTGGACCCTGGGCCAGGAGACCGAGAACCGGTAGTCCGTGACGCCCAGGTCCTTCATCAGGCGTACGTCGTCCGGCATCCGGTGCAGATGGTCGGCGGCGATGTCACCGGTGTCGCCGTTGCGCACCTTGCCGGGCGTCCGGCTGAAGGTGTCCCAGATGGACGGCGTACGGCCGTCCTCGGCGGCCCCGCCCTCGATCTGGTACGCGGCGGTCGCCGTGCCCCACCGGAAACCGGTCGGGAAGCGGAGCACCGTACCGGTCTCGGGTCGGGCGGCCGGGGCGGTCGCCGGGCGGGCTTCATCGACAGCGGTCATGAGACGGACACTCCAGGGTGAGGGGGGACAAGAAAGAGAAGAGGGGCGGGCGGTCCGGTCAGCCCTTCACCGCGCCCTGCATGATGCCGCCGACGATCTGCCGGCCCAGCAGGCCGAACACCAGCAGCACCGGCAGCGTGCCGAGCAGCGTGCCGGCCATGATCACCGACTGGTCGTTGACGTAACCGCCGCCGAGCTGGCGCAGCGCGACCTGCACGGTCGGCTCCTGCGAGGACAGCGCGATGATCGGCCAGAAGAAGTCGTTCCACGCCGTCATGAACGTGAGCATCCCGAGCACCGCCATCCCCGGCCGCGCGATCGGGATCACGATCGACCAGAAGATGCGCGCGGTGGACGCGCCGTCGACCCGGGCCGCCTCGATCAGCTCGTCCGGCAGCGACTGCACCAGGTACTGGCGCATGAAGAAGACACCGAAGGCCGAGACCAGGCCCGGCAGGATGACCGCCTGGAGCTGGTTCACCCACTGGAGCTCGGCGATCAGCATGAAGAGCGGGATCACACCGAGCTGCGGCGGGATCATCATCGTGCCGATCGTCAGCGTCAGCAGGGCGCCCCGGCCCTTGAACTTCAGCTTGGCGAAGGCGAACCCGGCCAGCGTGCAGCACAGGACCGTGCCGATCGTGATCGAACCCGACACGATCAGCGAGTTCAGCAGCGCCTTGCCGATGTCCGCCTCTTCGAGGACCTGCTCGAAGTTCTTGATCAGGTTCGGGCCCGGCAGCAGGCTCGGCGGCACCTTCGCCATGTCCGCGTTGGACCGGCTGGCCGCGACGATCGTCCAGTAGAACGGGAACGCCGAGATGAGGAGGGCGAAGCCGAGGATCAGGTAGGAGAGCCAGCCGCCCTTCATCGTGCGGCCCGCGCCTCCCTTGCCGATGCGCCTGCCCGATGGCGGGGTCTGCGGCGGGTCGCCCTTCTCGGGCGCGGTCGGCGGTGCGGCGAGCGCGGTCATCGGCCGGCCTCCTTGCGTGCGCGGCGGCGCGCGATCAGGGCGTTGACCCCGACGAGCACCACGATGAGGACGAACATCACCCAGGCGATGGCCGCGGCCCGGCCCAGGTGGAAGAAGCCCCAGCCCTGCTCGTACATGTACAGGCCGAGCGTCTGGTACTGGTGCGAGATACCGCCCGAGATCGACCCCTCGAACAGCAGCGGCTCACCGAAGAGTTGGGTCGCACCGATGGTCGAGATGATGACGGTGAAGACGATCGTGGGGCGCAGACCGGGGAGCGTGACGTGGATGAACTGCCGCCAGCGCGACGCCCCGTCCATCTCCGCCGCCTCGTACAGCTCGTGCGGGATCGACTGCATGCCCGCCAGATAGATCAGGGCGTTGTAGCCGGTCCACCGCCAGACGACGATCGACGACACCGCGATCTGGGACGCCACCGTGCCGGTCTGCCAGTCCACCGGGTCGAAGCCGACCAGACCGATCACGTAGTTGATCAGCCCGAAGTCCTTGCCGAAGAGCTGCGCGAAGACGAGCGTCGCCGCGGCCACGGACGTCGCGTACGGGAGCAGGATCGCCGTCCGGATGAAGGTCCGTCCGCGCAGCTTGTAGTTGAGCAGGTGCGCGAGGCCCAGCGCCATAGCGAGCTGCGGGACCGTGGACAGCACGCCGATGGTGAACGTGTTGCGCAGCGACGTCCAGAAGTACTCGTCGGTGAACAGCGCCGTGTAGTTGGCGATGCCCCGCCACTCCATCTCGCCGCTCGTCTGGAGCTCGACCCGGTAGAGCGAGACGAACGCGGTGTAGAGGAGCGGGAAGAGGCCGAAGGCCAGGAAGAGCGTGAAGAACGGGGCGATGTAGGCGTACGGGGAGGCCTTGCGCCAGGTGCGCCGGAGCGCGGCGGCCCGGCCGTCGTCGGGGCCGGGCCCGGTTCCGGCGGGGCTGCGGGGCCCGGCCTTCGCGGTGGCGGTGAGGGACACGGTGCGGCCCTTCGGGATCGGGGGCGGAGATACGAGGTACGGGGAGGGGTACGGGGGCGGGGCCGGGCCACCGTGGTGCGTACCGGTGGACCGGCCCCAGGCAGGAAGGGGGGGAGGAGCGGGACCGTGCGGACCGGCGGGTCAGCCGGTTACGTGGTCCACGCCGGATCGTGCGGACCGGCGGGTCAGCCGATCACGTTGTCCACGCCCTTCTTCGCCGTCCCCCACGCCTTGTCCGACGACGTCCCCTTGCGCTCGACCTCGCTCAGCGCGTTCGTGATCTGCTGCATCACGTTCTGGTCGTGCACACCCAGCACCTGGACCGGGGACTCCTTCGCCGCGTCACCGAAGATCTGGCCGATCGGGGCTCCCGAGAAGTACTCGTCCTTCGCGCCCGCGATCGTCTCGATGGCGCCCGTCGAGGACGGGAAGTTGCCCTGCTTCTGGAAGACCTTCGCCTGCTGCTCGGGGGCGGTCAGCCACTCGATCAGCTTGTACGCCTCCTCCTTGTGCTTGGCCGCACGCGGGATGGAGAGGTACGAGCCGCCCCAGTTGCCCGCGCCGCCGGGCAGCTTGGCGATGTCCCACTTGCCCTGGCCGCCGTCACCGGCCTGGCCCTTGATGTAGCCGAGCATCCAGGCCGGGCAGGGGATGGTGGCGAAGGAACCGGCCGCGAACGCCTGGTTCCACTGCGGGGACCACTGGTCGAGCTTGGCGCTCAGGCCCGCCTCGGCCGCCTCCACGGAGGTGTCCCAGGCTTCCTTGACCGCCGGGTTCTTGTCGTAGATCAGCTCGCCGGAGGCGTCGTAGTAACGCTCCTTCTCCTGGCCGATCATGATCCCGTAGAGCGAGCCGACGCTGTCCAGCCAGGCGCTCTTGGCGGGGGCCTTCTTCTTGTACTCCTTGCCCAGCTCCAGGTAGCCGTCCCACGTGGCCCACTTCTTCGCGAGCTCCTCGCGGTCCGTGGGCAGCCCGGCCTCCTTGAAGAGGTCCGTGCGGTAGCACATCGCCTCGGGGCCGACGTCCGTGCCGAGGCCGAGGATCTTGCCGTCCTTGGTGGTCGCCGCCGACCACTTGGCCTCGGCGAACTCGCCCTTGAGCTTGTCGGCCCCGAACTCCTTCAGGTCCTGGAACTTGTCGGACTGCTGCTGGGTGACCGAAGCGATCCGGCCCACCTCCACGCCCTGCACGTCCGCCAGGCCGCCGCCGCCCGCGAGCCGGGTCTGGAGCGACTTCCAGTAGTCCGCCTCGTCCTGGGTGTCGCTCTGCTTGATCGTGATGTTCGGGTTGAGCTTCTGGTACTCCTCGTAGAGCCCGGCCTCCTTGAAGCCGAAGGACCCGAAGAGGTCCACGTTGAGCGTGACCTTCCCGCCCGCGCTGTCGGAGGAGTCCGACGAGTCGCTGGATCCACAGGCGGCGAGGAGGGCCCCGGCGAGGACGACCGCGCCGAGGCGGGCGGTGGCTCTCTTGGCGGCTCGGGCGATGGGCATGGGAAGCCTCCCTTGGCTTCGGGATGAACCGAGCGCCTTGAGAGCGCTCTCAAAACCTGCGTCTGGAGCGTCTCCCACCGTCCCCGCCCCGTCAAGACTCGAACGCATAACAGCTTGGGGTTACACCGGACCGCCTTCCAACTGCCGCCCGTGTGCATTCTCTTGACACTCACGTTTCAGGAGTTTTACGTTCCTTGGCACTTGAGAGCGCTCTCGAACGCGCTCTTCGCCCCCCATGATCGAGGTGCTGCTCGTGCTGACCTCCCTCTCCGGACTCGTTTCCCGAGTCACCCCCAGACCCGCGGCCGCGACGCTCCTCGCGATCGCCGTGGCCGCTGTGGGCCTGGGCCCCGCCGCTTCCCCCGCTGCCGCCGCCACCATCCCCGCCGGCGCCGGCAGCTACACCGACGCGCGCCCGGCCGGCACCCAGGGGCCGACCACCAACACCGGGGCGCCCGTCACCCCGAAGCTCACCACCGCCGCCCGGTCCAAGCCGGTCCCGACCAACGACTGGTGGTCCTCGCTGGCCTTCCAGCGCTACGGCGACAACCCGTACAGCACCCCCATGTACGGTCACCCGCTCACGTACCAGGCCAAGGCGTCCGGCCTGGAGGTCGGCTATCCGACCACGCCCGCCATCGTCGGCGACGGCCGCCAGTACGAGTACGCCCACAAGGCCGACCTCACCGTCGGGCTCTCCGGGCTGAACTCGCCCGACACCAAGGCCGACGCCTGGTCCGACTGGACGGTCACGCCCTACTGGGCCGACGGGTCCCGTACCTTCCGGGCCACCATCGGCCACGGCATGCCCTTCGTGTACGCCAAGGGCTCCGGCGGCGACGCCCGCATCACGACGGCCTCCGCGCCCACCGTCTTCTCCGACCAGGGCAACGTCCTCGGCATCACCGTCGCCGGGCACCACTACGCGCTCTTCGCGCCGACCGGCAGCGACTGGAACATCTCCGGTTCCACGATCACCGCGGGCCTCGGCTCCAAGGACTACTTCTCGCTCGCCGTGCTGCCGTCCACGGACGCGCTCGCCACCTACCGGAAGTACGCCTTCAGCTTCGTCACCGGCTCCCAGGTGGCCTGGCAGACCACCGGCGGCAACGTCCGGGCGACCTACAGCCTGACCACCGAGGCCAAGGAGGGCACCGAGCGCGGCACGCTCCAGGCCCTCTACCGCCACCAGTGGCTGCACACCTCCGACGCGCTGACCCCGTACACGTACGTATCGCCGCGCGGAACGATGAAGGTGCGCGAGTCCGCCACCTTCACCACCAGCCAGAAGAACAACGGCGTCGTGCCCGCGCTGCCCGCCTCCAGCGGCGTCGACAAGGCACGGCTGACCGGCTACCTCAACGAGGTCGCGAACGCCTCCGACCCGTTCTCCGGGGCCACCGACACCTACTGGACCGGCAAGGCACTCGGCCGCCTCGCCCAGCTGGTGCCCGTCGCCGACCAGATCGGCCAGACCGCCACCCGCGACAAGCTCCTCGGCCTGATGAAGGGCCGGCTCCAGGAGTGGTTCACGGCGGGCGGGGCCAGTGAGTTCAGCTACGACAAGGACTGGAAGACCCTCACCGGCTACCCGGCCTCGTACGGCAGCGACACCGAGCTCAACGACCACCACTTCCACTACAGCTACTACGTCTACGCGGCGGCGATCATCGCCCAGTACGACCAGGCCTGGGTCGCCGACTCGGCCTGGGGCACGATGATCAAGCACCTGATCCGGGACACCGCCAACGCCAGCCGCACCGACTCCGCCTACCCCTTCCTGCGCGGCTTCGACGTGTACGCGGGCCACAGCTGGGCCTCCGGCCACCAGGGCTTCGCGGCGGGCAACAACCAGGAGTCCTCCTCGGAGTCGATCAACCTGAGCGCCGCCCTGGTGCTCTTCGGCTCGGCCACCGGCGACAACGCGCTGCGCGACCTCGGCAGCTACCTGCTGACCACCGAGTCCGAGGCCATCACCCAGTACTGGTTCGACGCCTCGCAGCAGGTCTTCCCCGCCTCCTTCGGCCACGACACGGTCGGCATGGTCTGGGGCAGCGGCGGCGCGTACTCCACCTGGTGGACCGCCAACCCGGAGGAGATCCACGGCATCAACGTCCTCCCGGTGACCGGCGGTTCGCTCCACCTCGCCCGCGAGAAGGCCGCCATCAAGCGGAACATCGCCGAGATGGAGCGCGAGAACGGCGGGCCCGCCCAGGAGTGGCGCGACCTGCTCTGGGAGTTCGAGTCGCTCTCCGACCCGGCGTCCGCCAAGGCCAAGTGGGACGGGGTGAACGGCAACTACACCCCCGAGCAGGGTGAGTCCAAGGCGCACACCTACCACTGGATCAACACCCTCGCGTCGGTGGGCGCCCCCGACATGACGGTCAGCGGCGACATCCCGACCTCCGCCGTCTTCTCCAAGAACGGGACGCGCACCTACACCGCCCACAACCACGGCTCCACCGCCCGTACGGTGACCTTCTCCGACGGCAAGACCCTGTCCGTGCCCGCCCGTTCGACGGCCACGAGCACGGGCCCCGGCGGCAGCGACCCGGATCCCGACCCGGACCCGGGCAACCCGTCCACCGGGAACACCTTCCGCCTCAAGACCGGCGGCGTCCTCACCACCGCCACCACCGACCCGGCGGGTGCGGACACCATCGCCTCGGCCGACGGCGTCAACCGGGACGGCACCCCGTACCGCCCGACCGTCTACGAGGTGAAGAAGGTCAACGGCAAGGTCGCCGCCGGGGCCGCCACCGGCTTCCGCCTCCGGGTGGACGCGGGCACGAAGGTCGGGCTCGCCCCGCAGGTCCGGGTCAGCTACGACCTGACCGGCGACGGCACGTTCGACCGCACCGAGACCTTCCGCTACTTCGCGACCGACCCGGTCAACGGGTGGGAGGAATACACGCAGGCGGTCGGCGCGCAGGCGACCACCGGCAGCCTCGGCGAGCTGAAGAACGGCACGGTCCGGCTGGAGATCTGGAACGCGCTCGGCAACGGCACGTCCCAGGTGCAGACCGGCACGGACGCGGCGGTGCTGCGGATTCCGTACCAGTGACCGCTGCCGGTCGACGACCGGCAAGGGTGACGTAGAGCGCGGCGGGTCTCCGGTTCCTCAGGCGGAGGCCCGCCGTACGTTCGCGCGGGGCCGGGGCGGCTTCGGGCGGAGGCCTGCCGTACGCGTGCGCGGGGCCGGGGCGGCTTCAGGCGGAGGCCCACCGTACGCTCGTACGGGGCCGGACCTGCTTCAGGCGGAGGCCCGCCGTACCAGCGTGACCGGGGTGATCACCGACTCCGGGACGTCGCCGCTGCCCGTACGCTCCCGGTCCAGGGTGCGCAGCAGCAGCCGGGCCATCAGCCGCCCCTGCCCCTCGATCTCCTGGCCGACGGTCGTCAGCGGCGGATCGGTCTCCGAGGCCACCGAGTCCATGTCGTCGAACCCCACCAGCGCCACCTGCTCCGGCACCGGGATGCCCCGCTCGCGCAGGACCCGCAGCGCGCCCGAGGCCATCAGGTCGTTGGCGACGAACACCGCGTCCAGGTCGGGCCGCCTCTCCAGCAGCTCCGCCATCGCCCGGGCCCCGCTCTCCACGGTGAACGCCCCGTCGGCGACGAGCGTCGGGTCCACGTCCAGCAGCACGTCCCGGTAGCCGTCCAGCCGGTCCATCGCGGAGGTCTGGTCGGCGGGCCCGGCGATGTGCGCGATGCGCTCCCGCCCCAGGTCCCGCAGATACTGCACGGCCAGCCTGGCCCCGCCCCGGTTGTCCGCGTCGACGTACGGGACGGCCTGGTCACCGGGGTCGGCGGTCCAGCTGGGCCGCCCGCCGTACACCGCGGGAATGCCCGCCCGCCGCGTGATCGCGGGCACCGGGTCGTCGGTGTGCAGCGAGAAGGCGAGCGCCCCGTCGACATGCCCGCCGGCCAGATACCGGGCGATCCGGTCGAAGTCCCCGGGCCCCTCCACCAGCAGCAGGACGAGCTGGGTGTCGTGGGCGGTGAGCTCCTTGCTTATGCCCCGGATCTGCTGGGAGAAGAAGGGGTCGGAGAAGAACCGGGTCTCCGGCTCAGCGATGACCACGGCCACCGCTCCGGTGCGCCGCGTGACGAGGGTCCGCGCCGCGTGGTTCGGGATGTAGCCCAGCTCCTCGACGGCCTTGAGCACCTTGTCCACGAGCGGCTTGCGGACGCCGTCGCCCCCGTTGACGACCCGTGAGGCGGTGGCCCGCGACACCCCCGCGCGTGCCGCGACGGCTTCCAGGGTGGGCCGGGACCCGGGGGACTGCTCGGGCAAGGCGGTCGCTCCTTGTCGACGGGGCGGCGATACGCGGGCCGGTGCGTGCGTGCGCGTCTGCGCGTACGGGTGCGTGGTGCGTGCTCGGTGTCGTCGCCGGATCGTCTACAGCCTAGCGCCGGGCGCCGACATCGCTGAGAGCGCTCCCAGAAGCGGTGGTCGTTAGGCTGCTGCGATGACCGGTGACGAGGCGGTACGTGAGGGAGTGCGGGCGGGGGCACGGGCGGCACGCCGTCTGGCGCAGCTGGGCGTGTGCACGCTGGAACCCGGTCTGAGCGATGCGGAGTTCGACCGGATCGAGGCGGAGTACGGCATCGTGTTCGCCGCTGACCACCGGGGTTTCCTGGCGGCCGGGCTGCCGGTGGACCGGGCGGCGCCCCGGGAGCAGGGCGAGTCCCCGCGTAACCCGTGGCCGAACTGGCGGGACGGCGACCCGGAGCGGATCCGGGAGCGGCTGGGGCGGCCGGTGGACGAGCTGCTGTTCTCGGTGGAGCACGGCTGGTGGCTGCCCGGCGGCCGATGGGGGCCGCGCCCGGCGGACCCGGCGGAGGCCGTGGCGGCGGCACGGGCCGCGCTCTCCTCCGTACCGGCACTGATCCCGCTCTACTCGCACCGGTATCTGGCGGCGGGGACGGGCCTGGCTGCGGGGGCGGGCTCCGGTACGGAGGCGGGGGCGGCTCATGGGCGGCCGGTGCTCTCCGTCGTCGGTGCGGACACCATCCACTACGGGCGGGACCTGGCGGAGTGGGTGGAGCGGGAGTTCGGGGACCCGGACCTGGGGGAGAGGCGGCCGGAGCCCGCCGCCGGAGCCCGGGTGCCGTTCTGGTCGGAGCTGGCGGGCTGAGGGCCGCAAGATCCCGTTATCAAAGTCGCGTAGTTAAAGGACACCACACGTGAGACGGCGGGGCCGGCCCCTCCTCGGGGTCGGGCCCGCCGCCGTTCAGGGCCGTACGCGCGTCTCCGTCAGAGGATGCGATACGCGGTGTAGTACGCGGACAGCTGCTCGTGGTAGGCCGAGTCCTCGGTGTGCTGGTGGCGGTCGAACTCCGGGGAGTCCTTGACCTGTTCCTTGGTGAGGTCGACGTAGACCTTCCGGTCCTCCGTGTCGATGCGCTTCACCGTGCCCGCCGGCAGCAGGACGTCCTTGCCGAAGATCCAGACTCCGATGTCGACGAGCAGATAGGCCGAGCCCACCTCGTCGGAGTACTTGTCGACCTTTCCGATACTGCCGTCGGTCGCCTCGACCGCATAGCCGGTCAGGTCGGCGCCCGCGGTGTGACCGCTCGACGGCTGGTAGCCCCACAGGGAGTCGCTCATTGTGGCTCCTTTCGCGAAGGTCGCCTCGCCTATTCTTGCGGTGCTTCCTCGGTGTTTCCGCTGGCTTTCGAGTGCCCGGGGAGAGGGGGCCTACACCTGGTGCGACCACCAGGGGGTAGGAAGGAGGGGGCGCAGCCGAGGGACGGAGCAGAGACGGTGCCGGACGACGTACAAGGGTGGCTCACCCCCAGGGCGGTCGCGGCCGAGGCCGGGGTCAGCCAGGAATTCGACCTGTCGCAGTGTGTGCGCGAGCCGATCCATCTGCTCGGCGGTGTCCAGTCGTACGGGGCCCTGATCGCGGCACGGTGGGACGACGCCGTCGTGGACACCGTCAGCCGGAACGCGGCCGAGGTGCTGGGCCGGGCGGCCGGGGAGTTGCTGGGCCGGCCGGTCACGGAGCTGATCGGTGACGAGCAGTGGGCGCTGGCCCGGGAGAGCGCGGAGGCCGTGACGGACTCCGGCGCGGCCGCACCGCAGGAGGGGCCGGCGTCCTCCGGAGTCCTGCCGCTGACCCTGGACGGCGAGGACGGCGAGGGTGAGCGCGGGCCCCGGCTGTTCGACGTGACCGTGCACCGGAACGGGGATCTGCTGGTCCTGGAGTTCGAGCCCCGGGCCGAGGGCGGACCGTTCGTGTTCCAGAACTTCTACCCCCGGGTGCGGCGCGCCCTGCAGAAGCTCCAGGGCGCGACCGATGTCACCGAGTGCTGTGCGGCCGCCGTCCGGGAGATCCGGACGCTCACCGGCTACGACCGGGTGGTGGCGTACCGCTTCGACGGCCGGGACGGGCCAGGCCAGGTGATCGCGGAGGACCGCAGCGAGGGGCGCGAACCCTGGCTGGACCTGTGGTTCCCGGCCAGCGACATCCCGCCGCAGGCCCGCCGCCTCTACGCCCGTAACTGGATCCGGGTCATCGGCGATGTGGACGACCGCACGGCGGGGCTCGTGCCCGAGCTGCGGGCGGACACGGGTGAGCCGCTGGACCTCTCCGCGTCCGTGCTGCGGACGGTCTCCGGCTACCACCTGGAGTACCTGCGCAATATCGGGGTGGCCTCGTCGATGTCCGTATCGCTGCTGCACGACGGGGAGTTGTGGGGGCTGATCGCCTGCCACGGCGACGAGCCGAGGCGGCTGTCGCCCGAGGTGCGGGCGGCGTGCGAGTTCTTCGGGATCGCGCTGTCCCTGCAACTGGCGGCCGTCGCCGGGCGCGAGGAGGCGGACGAGCTGGCCCGGAACCGGCGGTCGCTCGCCGCCGTGCTGGCCCGGCTGACCTCCGGGGCACCGGACGACTTGGTGAGGCCCGGCTCCGGCCTGGTCGAACTGCTCGACGCGGACGGGGCGGTGCTGCTGCGGGGTACGGAGACGCTGACGGCGGGGGCGCCGCTGCCGGACGCGCTGTCCGGTCTGCTGGCCCGGCTCGCGCAGGACGGCTCCGTCGGCGAGGTCTGGAGCAGCGACCGGCTGCCCGAAGTGCTGGGCCTGGAGCCGGAGGAGGCCGAGGCCGAAGGGATCCCCGCAGGTCTGCTGCTCCTCCCGTTCAACCGGGACGGCGACCTGCTGGCCTGGTGGCGTCGTGAGCAGCCCGCGCCCCGGGAGTGGGCGGCCGATCCGTCCCGGCCGGTGCGTACGGGCCCCGGGGGTGAGCGGCTGACCCCGCGCGGTTCGGCGGCGGTCTACCGGGCGACCGTACGGGGGCGGAGCGCGCCGTGGAGTCCGGCCCAGCGGGTGGTCGCCGGTGAGCTGTGGCGGGAGGTGTCGGGGCTGCTGACCCGCCAGGTCGTGGCGCTGGAGGCGCGGAACACGGAGCTGGCCCGGACGAACGAGGACCTGGACTCGTTCGCGCACGCGGCGGCGCACGACCTCAAGGAGCCGTTGCGGGGGATCTCGAACGCCGCCGCGTTCATCGTCGAGGACGCCGGGACCGTCCTGGACACGACGTCCCTGCGCCGGCTGACCACCGTACGGCGGCTCGCGGAGCGCATGGACGGGCTGCTGGACTCGCTGCTGCACTTCTCGCGCCTGGGGCAGGTGGGCCTGGAGCGGGAGGCGTTGTCGGTGGACGAGGTGCTGGACGACGCGCTGGTGGTGGCCGGGGGCCGGCTGGCCGAGCAGGGGGTGACGCTGGTGCGCCCGGCGGCCCTGCCCCGGCTGCGGGCGGACCGGGAGCGGCTGCGGGAGGTGCTGGAGAACCTGCTCGTGAACGCGGCCAAGTACGCGGCGGACGAGGGTGCGGGGGAGCGGCGGGTGTGGGTGGAAGCGGTACGGGTCGCCGCGCCGGGCGAGGCTCGCGCCGAGGGCGGGGCGGACGGGGGCACGGTGACGGCTCTCGTCGTCCGGGACAACGGCATCGGGATCCCGGCCGGGCAGCAGGCGGACGTCCTTCAGCTGTTCCGCCGGCTGCACCGCCGCGACGAGCGGGGCGGCGGTTCGGGCGTCGGCCTCGCCGTGGTCAAGCGGATCGTGGAACGGCACGGGGGGCGGCTGTGGCTGGAGAGCCCGGCCGCCGCACCGGACGCCGACTGCGGCGGCGGTCCCGGCACGGCCGTCTGGTTCACGCTGGAGGAGCCGCCGGAGGCGCTGCCGTGACCGCGCCGTCGGCCGCGCGCGGCAGCCAGAAGTCGACCGCGCCCTGCAGCACGGTCTGGAACAGCTCGAAGTTGACGGGCTTGTAGATGTAGCTGTCCGCGCCCGCCGCGTAACAGGCGTCCTCCTCCGCGGAGGCCGTGGAGGAGGTGAAGACCACCACGGTCAGCGACGCGCACGTGGTGTGGGCGCGCAGGCTCGACAGCAGCGTCAGGCCGTCCATGCCCGGCATGTTGAGGTCGAGGAGCAGCAGGTCCGGGGTGCGCGCGGCCGGGTCCAGGAGCCGGGGGAGGACGTCCTCGCTGCGCGGGGCGAACTCCAGGTCCAGGAAGGGGTGCGAGCGGGACAGGGCGCGCTGGATGGCCTCGGTGTCCTCCTCCGAGTCCTCGACCACGAGGATCAGTCCGCCACCGGTCATCGCAACGCCGCCTGTCCGAGCAGGGTTTCCAGGGGGAGCAGGCCGTCGGAGGGCGTGATGCCGTTCCAGCGGGCCACGAGCAGGGCGATGTCGTCCTGCCCGGAGGCGCGGAAGGTCCTGGCCTGCCGGGCCAGGCTCTCCGCGACGTGGGCGGCGCCGCTGCCGCGCAGGGCGGAGAGACGCCCGGGCAGGACGCTCTCGAAGTACGTGCCGTCCGCCTCCCGGGACTCGGTGAGCCCGTCGGTGAACAGGACGAGGGTGTCGCCCGGGGCGAGGGAGTCCTCGTGGCTCTCGTACGAGACGTCGTCCAGGATGCCGAGGAGCAGCCCGCCGGAGACGACCTCGCCGATGGAGCCGTCCGCGCGGAGCACCAGGGGCCGCGGGTGGCCCGCGCTGCACGTGGTGAGCAGGACCGTGCCGTCGGCCCGGGGGGCCATCGTCACGACGACCGCGGTGAGGAAGCGGGTCGCCCCCTCCTGGCGCAGGGCCCGGTTGAGGCGGCTCAGCGCGGTGCCCGGGTCGGTGCCCTCCTCCAGGAGGGTGCGCAGGGTGTGCCGGGCCAGGCCGGTGAGGGCGGCGGCCTCCGCGCCGCGTCCGCAGACGTCGCCGATCAGCAGGGCGATGGAGCCGTCGGGGCGGGGCACGGCGTCGTAGAAGTCGCCGCCGACGTCGAGCATCGGGTCGCCGACCTCGTAACTCGCCGACAGTTCCCAGCCCTTGACGGCCGGGAGCCGCGAGGGGAGCAGGTGTTCCTGGAGGGAGAGGACGGCGTGCCGGCGCAGCTCGTACAGCAGGGCGTTGTCGATGGCGAGGGCGGCGCGGGTGGCGAGGCTGTCGAGGAAGGCGCTGTCGGGCAGCCGGTCCTCGGGGCGCTGGTAGACGAAGGTGATGCTGCCGACGACGCGGCCGCGGGCGTGCAGGGTGCTGACGCTGACCACCGTGGGGTGCCGGCCGCCCCCGGCGGGACCGGGACCGACGAACGGGGACCCGTCGAGGGCGGCGCCGCTCAGGAACAGCGCCTGGTCGCCGTCGTCCCGCTGGGCGAGCAGCGCGGCCAGCCACGGGTCGTCGCGGCCCGCCTCCTCCAGCGCGCGCTGCTGCTGGACGGCGACGTGGGTGGCGGCGACGAACTCGGGCCCGTCCTTGCGCAGCAGATGGACGAGGCAGCCGTCCGCGACGGCCGGGACGGCGATCCGGGCCACCCGTCTGAGGGTGTCCTCGACGTCGAGCGACGAGTCCATCTGGAGCGACGCCTCGGCGAGCAGGGCGTCGTCGGCGCCCCGGCGGGCCTCGCGGCCGCGCTGGAGTATGCCGGTGTGGCAGGCGACGATGACGTCGACGGCCTGCGCCACACGGCGGGCGACGACCTCCGTGTCGGCCGAGGCGTCCACGGCGACGCTGAGCCCCGCCCAGCCGCGCCGGTCGAGCCGGAAGGTGCAGGCCACGACGGACGCCCCCGGCGACTGCCGCAGGAACTCCGCCTCCGGCCACGTCGCGTCGTCGAGCTCGCCGACCGGGGACCGGGTCAGGACCGGTTCACCGTCCGGCTCACGCACGACGGCCCCCGGCATGGACCGGGCCGTCGCGACGATCACCGGGGCGCCGCCGTCCGCCCCGAGGGCCCGCATGTACCGCAGGGTCGCGTCCTCGTCCCACCGGGTACCCACGACGAGGTGGACGCCCGGGGTGGCGAGGAGCGGCGCGTAGACGTCGTCCGCCAGCGCGGCGACCTCCTCCGCCCGCGAAGCGGCCTGCCAGAGCCGGTGCAACGCGCCGGACCACGTGTCGTCGTCGACCATGCTCCCGCCCTCCGGTGCCGTTCGTGAGTTGCCCGATGCCTGTCGTCTGTCCTGGGCCAGTATGACCGGAGGGCCGGAATTCATTCCTGGGGCGGGGGTGGCGGTACCGGGCGGTAGGGGCGTGCTGCCTGTGCCCGACCACTCGATTGCGGGACGCCGTGAGGGAACGGCGGGCGGCCGTGAAACCCCGACCTGGCCTGCTCGGCAAGGGCACCTGCAAGCACACGGACGCGGTGCCGTTCGGCAAGCCGCTGACCGTGCCGTCCCCGTTCGACGTACAGCTGCCGACACAGGAGTTCCCGGGCCCCGCCTGTGGGCGGGCGCCCCGGACCGCGGCGGGCCGGGGCGCGAACCGCGCCAGGGCCTGAGGTCAGACCCCCGCCGGGGCCTTCGCCGGGTCGGGGCCGGGGTCCGGGGTGTCCCGGCCGCCCGCCGCAGGGGGCGTCGTGGAAGGGGCCGCGCCGCCCGTCGCGGCGATCGTGGACGCGGCCGGTTCCTGGGTGACGTTGAACTCGGTCAGCAGGTCCTTGCTGAAGCCGAAGAAGTACGTGGCCAGGAAGCCGGCGACGTAGCCCACCAGCAGGCCGCCCGCGTAGATCGCGATCGTCGAGCCCAGGCCGTGGTTGCCGTCCAGGAGCGGGAACAGGGCCCAGCCGGACGGGCCGATCGCCGTCGAGCCGACCGTGTCGCCGAGCTGGTTGAACAGGCCCACGAAGCCGCCGCCGAACGCCCCGCCCACGCACGCCGTGACGAACGGGCGACCCAGCGGGAGCGAGACGCCGTAGATCAGGGGCTCGCCGACGCCCAGCAGACCCGCCGGGAGCGCCGACTTGATCGTGCGGCGGATCGACTCGTTGCGGGGGAGGCGGAAGTAGACCGCCATCGCCGCGCCGACCTGGCCCGCCCCGGCCATCGCCAGGATCGGCAGCAGGACCGTGTAGCCCTGCTGCTCGATGAGGGTCGTGTGGATTGGGATCAGCGCCTGGTGCAGGCCCAGCATCACGAGGGGGAGGAACAGGCCGCCGAGGACGAAGCCCGCGCCCGCGCCGCCGTTGGAGAGCAGCCAGTCGGCGAACGTACCGATCGCGGAGGAGATCTCCCCGGCCACGAACATCAGGCCGAAGATCGTCACCAGGCCGGAGATCAGCACCGTCAGGGTCGGGGTGACCAGGACGTCCAGCGCCTCAGGCACCCAGCGGCGGCACCACTTCTCCACGTACACGGCGAGGACCGCCGCGCCCAGCGCGCCCAGCACACCGCCCTGGCCGGGCGAGAGCGTCTGGCCGAAGGCGTCGATGTTCGCGACGCCCGGGAAGACGATGATCGCCGCCACCGCACCGCCCAGAATCGGCGTACCGCCGAACTCCTTCGCCGTGTTGTAGCCCACGAACACCGCGATCAGCGCCATGAAGCCCGACGCCATCGCCGCCAGCGCGGGCGTCACGGCGGGCAGCCACTGAAGGTTCACCAGCAGGCCGTTGAGGCCCGCGATGATTCCGCAGCCGATCAGCGCCGGGATCAGCGGCACGAAGATGTTGGCGATCTTCCGCAGGAACAGCTTGAAGGGGGTGGCGTTCTTCGCCTTCTGCTGTGCCTTGATCGCCGCGCCCTGTGCCGCCAGATCGTCGGACGAGACGGCGGCCGGACCAGCGGGTCCGGGGGCCGGCGCTGCCTCGCGGCCCTCCTCGACCAGCTGCTCGAACTCCGGGGTGACCCGGGCGACCGTGCCCGGACCCAGCACGATCTGGTACGTGTCGTCCTCGACGACGCCCATCACGGCGGGCAGGGCCTTCAGCGCCTCGTCGTCGACGAGGGACCGGTCGTGCAGCCCGAGGCGGAGCCGGGTCATGCAGTGGGCGATGGAGGCGACGTTCGCGGCACCGCCGACGAGCGGCAGGATCGCGGCGGCGGTGGCGCGGTTCTTGTCTTCTGTGGCCATGGTGCTCGGTGCCTTGCTGTGCGGGGGGTGGGGTACCCGGGTGGGTCAGGTGGTGCGTACGGCCGCGAGCGCGGCGCGCAGGTGGCCGTCGGACTCGGTGAGGAGCCGGGCGGCGGTGGGGCCGTCGACCTGGCCGAGGATGACCAGGATCGCGTTCTTGACCTCGCCGTCGGTGGCGGCGAGGGCGGCCTCGATCGCGGTGTCGGGCGCGCCGGTGGCCAGGGAGACGATGTGCCGGGAGCGGGCCCGCAGCTTCTCGTTGGAAGCGCGGACGTCGACCATGAGATTCCCGTACGTCTTGCCGAGCCGGATCATCGTGACCGTCGAGATCATGTTGAGGACCAGCTTCTGCGCCGTGCCCGCCTTCAGCCGGGTCGAGCCGGTGAGCAGCTCGGGTCCCGTGACGACCTCCAGGCCGTGTTCGGCCGCCGCGGCGAGTGCCGAGTCCGCGTTGCAGGAGAGGCCGATCGTCAGGGCCCCCTGCGCGCGGGCGTGCTCGACCGCGCCGATCGCGTACGGGGTGCGGCCGGAGGCGGAGATGCCGACCACGGTGTCGTCGGCGGTCAGCTTCAGCGCGTCCAGGTCGGCGGCGGCCAGCTCCTTGCTGTCCTCCGCGCCCTCGACGGCCGTGACCATGGCGGAGGGCCCGCCCGCGATCAGGCCGACGACCTCGGCCGGGTCGGTGTTGAAGGTGGGCGGGCACTCGCTGGCGTCCAGCACCCCGAGCCGGCCCGCCGTGCCCGCGCCCGCGTAGATCAGCCGGCCGCCGCGCGCCATGCGCTCGGCGGTGGCGTCGATGGCGGCGGCGATCTGCGGCAGTCGCGCGGCGACGGCGGCCGGGACCGTGGCGTCCTCGCCGTTCATGATCCGCGCGATCTCCTCGGTGGACAGCCGGTCGATCTCGGCCAGCTCGGGGCGGAACGCCTCGGTGGTGAGGGTGGCCAGCTGGGCACGGAGCTCGCCGTACGTCCCGGGGGCGCCGGTGGCGCCGGCGGTGTCGGTGTTCGCGTCGGTGGTGGAGGTCATGAGGTGCGGCTCAGCTTTCTCGGGGGTGCTCGGTCTCGTACGCGTACGGGTCTGGCGGCGGACGGTCAGCGGGTGCGCGGGGTGTGGCGGTGGGCCAGCGCCTCGTAGGAGGCGGCCAGGGCGGGCGCGGCGGTCTCGTACGTCCGCTGCGCGACGCCTATGAACAGGCAGTCCACGACGAGCAGCTGGCTCGTCCGGCTCGACATGGCGGCGGGGCGCAGCTCGCTCTCGCGCGCGGTGGACGTGGTCAGCACATGGTCCGCGTACTGCGACACGGGACCGTCGGGCCGCCCGGTGATCGCGATCGTCGTCGCCCCGCGGTCGAAGGCGACCCGCAGCGGCTCGATCACGTCGCCGGTGGAGCCGGAGTGCGTGATCGCGATGGCCACGTCGCCGGAGCGCAGCTGCACGGCGTTGGTCACCGCGAGGTGCGGGTCCATGTGGGCGTGGGCGATCAGCCCGATCCGGAGCAGCTTCTGCGCAAGGTCCTGGCCGACCAGGGAGGACGCCCCGACACCGTAGATGTCGATGCGGCGGGCGGTCGAGGCGGCGGCGACGGCCGCCCCCAGCTGTACGGTGTCGAGCCCGGCGGCGGTGTCGGCGAGGGTCTGCTGCTCGTCGTAGGCGAGCTTGGCGACCACGTCGGCGATCGGGTCGTCCACCGCGATGTCGGCGGTGACGGCCGGGGCCCGGCCCGACTCCTGGTGTGCGGCGAGACCGGCCAGCGCGAGGCGCAGGTCCCGGTAGCCGGGGTAGCCGAGGAGGCGGGCGGTGCGGACGACGGTGGCTTCACTGGTGCCGGTGCGCTCGGCGAGACCGGTGACGGTGAGGGCGGCGCAGCCGGCCGGGTCGCCCGCCACGGCTTCGGCGACCAGTTGCATCGAGCGGGTCATGGAGGGGGCGAGGGTCCGGACCTTGGCGGCGAGGGCCGCCGGAGCCGGCGGCGAGTCGCTGCTGAAAATTTCCTTCACTTCACTGGTCACATCTGAAAGATATTTTCAACCTCCGGGTCCGTCAACCCCCTTTGGTCCCTACCTCTGGCGGGATCTTCCGCGGGGGTTGCGGCGCGATCTTCGGATGAGCCTTCTGCGCGCGGGCGCACAATGGGGGCATGGAGTTGAACGCCCTGGAGCAGTCCCTGCACACCGCCCGCGCCCTCGTCATGGCCGACCTGGCGGCGGCCGACGTCGCCGAGGCGGACATCGTCTCGCTGGTCGAGGACGCGGTGACGCACCGCCGGTGGTGGGTGGAGCAGTGGCCCGAGGGCGCGGAGTTCGTCGCGGGGCTGGTCGCCCAGGACGTCCAGGACGCGCTGCTGGAGCGGTACGGGCGGTGGCCGCTGTGCCCCGCGTGCTCGCCGGAGGAGGAGCCGCACGCCCTGGACGTCGAGCCGGAGCTCGGGCCCGACCCGCACTGGGTCTGCACCAAGGCGGCCGTGGCGGTGGCGCCCGTCGGGGCGCTCGGCGAGGTGCTGCGGCGGTGACGCTCTACATCGACCCGCCCACCTGGCCCGGACACGGCCGCCTCTGGTCGCACCTGGTGAGCGATGTCTCGTTCGAGGAGCTGCACGCTTTCGCCGCCGCGATCGGCTGCCCGCCGCGCGCCTTCGAGCGCGACCACTACGACGTACCGGAGGCGCACTACGCGGACGCGGTGCGGGCCGGGGCCCGGGAGGTCGGCTCGAAGGAGCTGGTCCGGCGGCTCACGGCCGCCGGACTGCGGAGGCCGAAGGGGCGGCCCGCGCCCGCGGGGCGCCCCTCCGGTCCCTGACGAGAGGCCCTAGGAGAGCGCGCCGTCGTAGTCCGGGAGCTTGAAGCCGCGTTCGGCGTGGCCGCCGACGAGGTCGGTGGTGTTGTTCCCGATATTGGCGATGATCTTGTAGCCCTTCGCCTCGATCTCCGCCCGCTGCTCGGTCTTGTAGGCGCTGACCTCCTCGAAGAGGTCGGGCAGGCTGCGCACGCGGAGGCCGTCGACCGGGTAGCCGGCCTGCTTCAGGTTCCAGTCCGTGAGGGAGTGGATGATGCCCGGCCGGGCGGTGACGAAGAAGACGGCCGCACCGCGCGCATCCGCGTAGCGGGCCAGTTCGCGGACGTCGCCCACGGCGGGGGTGGGCAGCTTCCAGAACGGGTGGAAGTGCGTCTCCAGCGCGGTGTTGTCGATGTCCAGGACGATCGCCTGCTTCTCGCTCCCGGCGCTCTCCGTCCGGGCCTCGATCCAGGGGCGCGCCTCGGCGACGACCGCCGCGACGTCCCGCCGCCAGGCGGCGTAGTCGACGTCCGCGGCGAGGGCGGCGGCGGGGACCGCGGAGGGGGTCACGGGTGCGGGGCGGGCCGGGGCCGTCATCTCCGTCGCTCCGGCCGAGGTGACGGGGATCGCGACGAGGGCGAGCGTCGCGGTCAGCGTCGCGGCGGTGCGCTGGACGGTGGCGCCTGCATGCATGAGGACTCCTGGGTGGGAAACCTGCGATGGCCCGTGCGTCGATCGGACGACGGTTTGTCATGCTCGCGCTCAATAATGAAGGGCAGGTGACCGTCTCACTACTGGTCGGTAGTGACTTTTTCGGCTGCTGTTCGGCGACCCGACGGCTATCGGCCGGGCGGCGGCCGAAAGCGGTCGGATGGGCCCGGGGTTACGGAGTCACGCGCCCGTCGACGGGAAGGAATCGGCTCGCGCCGGGCGCCCGGCGCGAGCCGCCGCGCTCTTCGCGATGAGCCGCGAACGCGACCGGCCGGTCCCGCCCGCGCCGCCACCGCGCTGGAGGCGCAGCGCCACGCCCACCGCCGCCAGGGCCAGGGCCGTCATCGCCGCGCCCGCCCAGGCCGTGGAGGCGAAACCGAAGTCCAGGTCGATCACCGTGCCGCCGAGCCACGGGCCGCTCGTGTTGCCCAGGTTGAAAGCCGCCGTCGTGGTGGCCCCGGCCAGCGTCGGGGCGGCCCCGGCCACGTTGAACATCCGGGCGTTCAGCGCGGGGGCGGTGAAGAAGGCGGACAGGCCCAGCAGGAACGCCAGCGCGATCACCGCCGCCTGGCTGGAGGCGAACAGGGCCAGCGCCACCAGGAACACCGTGGACGCCGTGATCCCGCTCAGCAGCACGCCGAAGAGGTGCGCGTCCGCGACCCGGCCGCCGATCATCGTGCCGATCAGCGCGCCCGCCCCGAACAGGCCGAGGACCCACGGCACCCAGCCCGAGTCCAGGCCCGCCACGTCCGTCAGCAGCGGCGCCAGATAGCTGAACGCGCAGAACACCCCGCCCGCCGCGAGCGCGGTGATCACGATGGCCAGCCAGACCTGCCGGTCCCGGTAGATCGTCAGCTCCCGCTTCAGCTCGGGCTTCTTCTCCGGCAGCGGGATGTCCGGGATGCGGGTGACCACGCCGACCAGGGCCACCGCCGAGGCCGCGCCCACCGCCCAGAACGCCGAGCGCCAGCCGAGGTGCTCACCGAGGAAGGCCCCCAGCGGCACACCCAGCACGTTGGCGACGGACAGGCCGCCGATCATCACGGCCATCGCCCGCGCCCGCTGGTTCACCGGGACCATCGCGATGGCCACGGCCGCGCCGACCGCCCAGAAACCCGCACAGGCCAGCGCGCTCACGACACGGGAGGCGAAGAGGACCTCGTACGTCGGAGCCAGCGCACCGGCGATCTGGCCCAGGCCGAACACCGAGATCAGCGCGATGAGCGTGGTGCGGCGCGGCAGCCGCAGCGTGGCGACGGCCAGCAGCGGGGCGCCGACCACCATGCCGATGGCGAACGCGGATATGAGGAGACCGGCCTGCGGGATCGACACGTTCATGTCGTCGGCGATCGGCGGGAGCAGGCCCGACAGCATGAACTCGCTGGTGCCGAGTGCGAAGACCGAGAGGCCGAGAATGTATACGGCCAGGGGCATGGGCGCGCGGCGGGAGGGAGAGTCGGGCATGACTCGTCCCAACGCCGGAGAACGCATCCGCATTCCCCGGCGCCGGGAGGAGGGACCGCCTGTTCACACCCCTGTCATGCAGGGCGCCTGCCGCGCGGGCCGGGCGCGCCCTCCGTCACGTGCTGCACGGGCCGGGCGCGCCCCGTCGCGTGCTCCTACACAGGCAGAGCGTGGAGCTTCTTGCCGTGCAGGGCGTAGACGCGCGTCCCGTCGGTGGCGACCAGCCAGGCGTGGTGGTCGCCGGACCTGTCGTTGAACGTCCAGCGCAGGGCGCCTGTCTTCGCGTCGAAGGCGTGGACGCCGCCCTGCGGGTCCAGGTCGGTGGCCGCGTAGAGGGTGCCGCCCGCCGTGACGAACTGCCGGGGCACCTGCGCGCTCGCGTCCTTCAGGGCGGTGGACTGCCAGACCTTCTTCCCCGTCCCCGGCTGGAGAGCCCACAGCGTGCGACCGCTGTCCGCGATGTACAGCACGCCCTCCACGAGGCTCGGCTCCCGGAACAGGGCGAACTCCTCGGCCTCCACGGACCACTTCTCGGCCCCGTCGGACAACGCGAAGGCCTGGAGCCGCTGCCCCTGCGGGACGATCACCAGATCCTGGTGGACGACGAACGGCCCGTAACTCGTCTTCGTCGTCTTCTGCGTCCACACCTGCCGGCCGGTGGCGGTGTCGCGGACCGTGAGGTTGTTCTTGAAGTCGGTGTAGACGAGATGGCGGCCCTGCACGGCGGCGTGGATGCCGTTCTGCTGGGTGCCGAGGTCGCGCTGCTCCTTCCAGGCGACCTTGCCCGTGGTGCTGTTCAGCGCGGCGATCACGTTGGTGCGGGACGAGCCGTCGGCCTCCAGGGTCTCGGCGATGACGTACACCTGATCGCCGTCCACCGCGATCGGCCTGGGCTGCCGGTACTCCTTGCCGAGGTGGCTGCGCCAGGTCTCCTTGCCGGACCCCGGTACGTAACCGATGACGTTGCCGTCGTACTGACCGCTGGCCAGGTACAGCGTGCCGTTGCCGAGCAGCAGCGGCGCACCGGGCACCGCGCCGCCGGGCAGCGACCACCGCTCCTTGCCACTCGCGCCGTCGAGCGCGGCCAGCGGATCGCCGCTCGCGATGACCACACCGTCCACGGTCACCAGCTCGTCGTTGTCCCCGTACGTCTGCGCCGGGACCGACTTCGTCCACAGCGGCGCGGGGGCCCCGCCGTCCTTGCCTCCCTGGTCGCCCTTGCCGTCTCCGGGGGACTTGCCGCGCGGCGGCGGGGTGCTGCCCTCGCCGCCGGTCGCGAGCTCGTCCTCGCAGCCGGTCAGGCCGGCTCCGAGGACCGCCATCGTGAGACCGCCCCCGGCCAGTCGCAGCATTCGCCGCCGGGAAGTTCTGCCGACCGTCGTGCCGAGTCCCTTGGACATTTCGCCGTACCCCCGTGGAGTTGTCTGAGCGGAAAGTTGAACGGGCTGACTTTGCAGAGTGTGTGCATCTGCGATGCGAGACGTTAGCGGTCGGCGCGCCTCACCGGTCGGGCGAGGGCGTGACCGGGACGACACCGTGAACGAACCGGAACATTTACGGGGCGGGACGCGTCGTCAGCCGGTACCGGTACCGGTACCGGACGAGGTCAGCAGCTCCAGCTCCGTCGCCAGGTTGTGCCGGGCCCGCGCCTCCCACTCCGCCGCGCCGTACGGCGTACGGAACAGCCGCGGCAGATCGAGGAGTTGCCGCAGGACCGCCGCCCGGCCTGCCCGGAACGCCTCGTCCGGCACGAAGCCGTACTCCTCCCGGACCCGGGCCGCGTACGTCCCGTACTCCTGCGGGCCGCCCGCCAGGACCGCCAGGTCGGCGTCGCACAGCACCTCGCCGTTGCGGTCGCCGTCGGCCGGGTCGTGCGTGACGGTGAGCCGGACCAGCCGGGCGACCTCCTCCGTCACCGCGTCCGGCACCCCCGCCTCGGACAGCGCGCGCTCGGCGAGGGCGGCGCTGCGCTCCTCGTTCTCGCTCCGGTCGGGCCGGTACACCGCGTCGTGGAACCAGGCGGCGAGCCGCACCGCGTGGACGTCGTCGGCGTGGTCGGCCAGCGTGTCGACCCGGTCCAGGACCGTGCTCAGGTGGGCGGTCGTGTGGTACCGGCGCTGCGGTTCGGCCCAGCGGGCGAGGAGGTTCTCGGCGTACGGCAGCGGATCGGGTCCTTCCGCCCCGGCGCGCGCGGCCACCAGCGTGTCGTGCCAGCGGTCCCGGAGACCGGCCTCGGCGTCGGAGCTGTCGGAGCCGTGGGGCGGGTGGGGGCTGTGGTGGTCCGTCATGGGGGCGACTCTAGGACGTACGGGCCCGGGCGGAGGGGCGTGAGGGGGCACGAGGGGTTCCGCCCACCGGACCGGCCCTTGTCGCCCGGCCGGGACCCGCCCTACGGTGCGCCCGTGATGATGGATCTCAACGCCGACCTCGGCGAGGGCTTCGGCACCTGGACCCTGACCGACGACGACGCGCTCCTCGCCTGTGTCACGAGCGCCAACGTGGCCTGCGGCTTCCACGCGGGCGACGCCTCCGTGATGCGGCGGGTCTGCGACGCCGCGGCGGCCGGCGGCGTACGGATCGGGGCGCAGGTCTCCTACCGGGACCTGGCCGGGTTCGGGCGGCGGTCGATGGACGTGCCGCCGGCCGAGCTGACCGCCGAGATCGCCTACCAGATAGGCGCGTTGCGGGTCTTCGCCGAGGCCGCCGGATCCACCGTCAGTTAC
Source organism: Streptomyces globisporus C-1027 (assembly GCF_000261345.2). NCBI lineage: Bacteria > Bacillati > Actinomycetota > Actinomycetes > Kitasatosporales > Streptomycetaceae > Streptomyces > Streptomyces globisporus. The sequence continues at coordinate 4,514,457 of NZ_CP013738.1, forward strand.
GTCAAACCGCACGGCGCCCTCTACAACCGGGCCGTCTGGGACGACGACCAGGCCGCCGCCGTCGTCGCGGGCGTCCGGCTCGCGGGCGGCGGCCTGGCCGTGCTCGGGCTGCCCGGGTCCCGGCTGCTCGCCCACGCGGCCGAGGCCGGACTGCCCGCCGTGGAGGAGGCCTTCGCCGACCGCGCGTACACCCCGCAGGGCACCCTTGTACCGCGCGGCGAGCCGGGCGCGGTGGTGCACGACCCGGACGACGTCGTACGCCGGAGCGTCGGGATGGCCGTCGAGCGGGCGGTGACCGGGGCGGACGGCAGCCGGATACCGGTCCCGGCGCGCTCGCTCTGCGTCCACGGAGACACCCCGGGCGCGGCGGCCCTCGCCCGCCGGGTGCGGACGGCGCTGGAGGAAGCGGGCGTCACGGTACGGGCGTTCGCGTGAGCGGGGCGAGCGGGGCGAACTACTCGGGCAGCCCCGGCGATGCGGGCGGTGGCCCCAGCGGTGCGGGCAGTGCATGCGGTACGGGCGGCGGCCCCAACGACTCGGGCAGCCCCAACGACTCGGGCAGCCCCGGCGGTCCGGGCGGTGGCCCCAGCGGTGCGGGCAGTGCATGCGGTACGGGCGACCCGAGCGGTCTCAGCAGCCCCGGTGCCCCCGGCACACCGCGCGTCCTGCCCGCCGGGCCGTACGCACTGCTCGTCGAGCTGGCCGACGGCGAGCACGCCGAGGCCTTCCACGCCGAACTGCTCAGGCGTCGCGAGCGTGGCGAACTCCCCGCCGTACGCGACATCGTCCCGGCCGCCCGTACCGTCCTGCTCGACGGGATCGCGGAGCGCGTGCCCGGGGCCCGGGACCGGCTGGCCCGCGAACTCGCCTTGTGGCGGGTGGAGCCGCTGCGCCGGGAGGACCGGGAGCCGGTGGAGGTCCCGGTGATCTACGACGGCCCCGATCTCGGCGAGGTCGCCGCGCTCTGGGGCGTCGGGGCCGACGAGGTGGCCGCCCTGCACTCCCGTACCGCGTTCCGGGTGGCGTTCTGCGGGTTCGCCCCCGGGTTCGGCTATCTCACCGGGCTGCCCGAGCGGCTGCACGTGCCCCGGCGCACGACCCCGCGCACCCGGGTCCCGGCCGGGGCGGTGGCCCTCGCCGGGCCCTACACGGGGGTGTACCCGCGCCCCTCGCCCGGCGGCTGGCAGATCGTCGGGCGGATGCCGGACCCGGGGGCCCTGTGGGATCCGGGCCGGGAACCGGCGGCGCTGCTGGTGCCGGGGACACCGGTGAGATTCGTAGCGGTGGATGCGGGGAAGGCGGCCGCGCTGCCTGCTGCCCGTGCGGGCGACTGCCAGGCCGACAGCCGGGCGGACGCATGACTCCGGTCGCGGGACGCCCCCTCCTGTACGTCGTACGCCCCGGAGCCCTCACCACCGTGCAGGACGCGGGCCGCCCCGGCCATGCGCACCTCGGGGTCGGGCGGGCCGGGGCGCTGGACGCGCGCGCCGCCCGGCTGGCCAACCGGCTGGTGGGCAACCCTCCGGACGCCGCCGTCCTGGAGACCACCCTCACCGGGTGCGCGGTCCGCCCGGACCGGCCCGTCGTGGCCGTCGTCGGCGGGGCGGGCTGCCGGGTGACGGTCGACGGGCGGCCGGTGGCGTGGGGCGCGCCGGTCCGGGTGCCCGCGGGCGCGGTGCTGGACGCGGGCCCCGCCGGGACCGGACTCCGCAGCTACCTGGCGTTCGCGGGCGGGCTGGTTCCGGACCCGGTGCTGGGCAGCCGTTCGGCCGACCTGCTCTCGGGGCTCGGGCCCGCCCCGCTGAGCGCGGACGACGAACTCCCGCTGGGCGAACCGGCGTCGGGCGGCCCGCCGCCGCACACCGGCCCCGTCCCCTGGCCGGGAGCCCCCGCCGAACTGGTGCTCCCGGTCCATCCCGGGCCCCGCCACGACTGGTTCACCGGGGCGGCGCTCCGTACGCTCCTCACCGCCGCCTACCGGGTCTCGCCGCGCAGCAACCGCATCGGCCTGCGTACGGAGGGCCCGCCGCTGGAGCGGTCCCGTACGGAGGAACTCCCCAGCGAGGGCATGGTGCTGGGCGCGATCCAGGTCCCGCCGGACGGCCTGCCCGTCGTCTTCCTCAACGACCATCCGACGACCGGCGGTTACCCGGTCGTCGGCGTCGTCCCCGAACGGGCCCTCGCCGCGGCGGCGCAGGCGGTGCCGGGGACCCGGCTGCGTTTCGTCCGCGCCTGAGCCGGGCGCGTACCCGTACCGCACCCGTACCCGCACAGCAGCGCGGCGGGACCGGGAGGGTCCCGCCGCGCTCAGGCTCCGTGTCTCACGCCCCCGTGTCTCACGCCCCCTTGAAGGTGCGCAGCCGCAGGGAGTTGCCGACCACGAAGACCGACGAGAAGGCCATCGCGGCCCCGGCGATCATCGGGTTGAGCAGCCCGGCGGCGGCCAGCGGGAGGGCGGCGACGTTGTAGGCGAAGGCCCAGAACAGGTTGGTGCGGATGGTGGACAGCGTGCGGCGGGAGAGGCGGATCGCGTCGGCGGCGGCGTTGAGGTCACCCCGGACCAGGGTCAGGTCCCCGGCCTCGATGGCGGCGTCGGTGCCGGTGCCCATCGCGAGGCCCAGGTCGGCCTGGGCCAGGGCGGCGGCGTCGTTGACCCCGTCCCCGACCATCGCGACCGAACGGCCCTCGTCCTGAAGGCGCTTGACCACGTCGACCTTGTCCTGCGGCATGACCTCCGCGTACACCTCGTCGATGCCGACCTCGGCCGCGACCGACTCCGCCACGGCCCGGTTGTCACCGGTGAGGAGGATCGGGGTCAGACCGAGGGCGCGGAGCCGGCGGACGGCCTCGGCGCTCGTGTCCTTCACCGCGTCGGCGACCTCCAGCACCGCCCGCGCCTCGCCGTCCCAGGCGACGGCGATCGCCGTGCGCCCGGCGGCCTCCGCGGCCCGCTTCGCCTCGGCGAGGTGAGCGGGAAGACGGATCTCCCACTCGGCCAGGAGCTGCTCGCGCCCGACGAGGACGGCGTGGCCCTCGACGATGCCCTGGACGCCGAGGCCGGGGACGTTGGCGAAGTCCTCAGGGGTGGGCAGCGGCCCGGTGGTGTCGGTCGCGGCGGACGCGACCGCCTGGGCGATGGGGTGCTCGGAGGCGTTCTCCAGGGCGCCGGCCAGCCGGAGGACTTCGGTCTCGTTGGTGCCGTTGGCGGTGTGGGTGGTCTGGAGGGTCATGCGGCCGGTGGTGACGGTGCCGGTCTTGTCGAGGACGATGGTGTCGACGCGGCGGGTGGTCTCCAGGACTTCGGGGCCTTTGATGAGGATGCCGAGTTGGGCGCCGCGTCCGGTGCCGACCATGAGGGCGGTGGGGGTGGCGAGGCCGAGGGCGCAGGGGCAGGCGATGATGAGGACGGCGACGGCTGCGGTGAAGGCGGCGGTGAGTCCGGCGCCGTTGCCGAGCCAGTAGCCGAGGGTGGCGAGGGCGAGGGCGATGACGATGGGGACGAAGACGGCGGAGATGCGGTCGGCGAGGCGTTGTGCGGAGGCTTTGCCGTTCTGGGCGTCCTCGACGAGTTTGGCCATGCGGGCGAGTTGGGTGTCGTTGCCGACGCGGGTGGCTTCGACGACGAGGCGTCCGCCGGCGTTGAGGGTGGCGCCGGTGACGGTGTCGCCGACGGTGACCTCGACGGGCACGGACTCGCCGGTGAGCATCGAGGCGTCCACGGCGGAGGAGCCCTCGACCACCGTCCCGTCCGTCGCGATCTTCTCCCCGGGACGGACCAGGAAACGGTCCCCGACCTGCAACGCCGAGGTCGGGATCGTCGTCTCCACGCCGTCGCGCAGGACCGTGACCTCCTTCGCCCCCAGCTCCATCAGCGCCTTCAGCGCCGCCCCGGCCTTCCGCTTCGAGCGCGCCTCGAAGTAGCGCCCGGCGAGGATGAACGCCGTCACCCCGGCCGCGGCCTCCAGATAGATGTTCCCGGCGCCGTCGCTGCGCGCGATGGTGAACGCGAACGGGTGCGTCATGCCGACCATGCCCGCCGTCCCGAAGAACAGCGCCCACACCGACCACAGGAACGCGGCCGACGTACCGACGGAGATCAGCGTGTCCATCGTCGCCGCGCCGTGCTTCGCGTTCGTCCAGGCGGCCTGGTGGAACGGCCAGGCCGCGTAGGTCACGACCGGTGCGGCCAGCGTCAGGGAGAGCCACTGCCAGTAGTCGAACTGGAGCGCCGGGATCATCGCCATCGCGATCACCGGTACGGCGAGGAGGACGGCGGTGATCAGCCGCTGGCGCAGGGTGGTGAGCCCGTCGTCCTCGGCCGCGCGCTGTTCCGCATCGTCGCTCCCCGGTGGCGGGGCGGCGGTTTCGGCGGCGGGCGGTGCGGGCGGCCGGGCGGTGTAGCCGGTGGCCTCGACGGTGGCGATCAGATCCTCGACGGACACGTCGGCGCCCGCGTAGGTGACCTTGGCCTTCTCGGTGGCGTAGTTGACGGTGGCTTCGACGCCGTCCATCCGGTTGAGCTTCTTCTCGATACGGGCCGCGCACGAGGCGCAGGTCATCCCGCCGATCGCGAGCTCGACCGCGGTGGTACCGGCGCCGGAGCCGGCGGCGGTGGTTGCGGTGGTGGCGGAGTGCGCGGACACGGGGGTCCTCCCTGAAGCCGTCCCGGATACCCCTAGGGGGTATATCTGTCTCTCTTCATATATACCCCCCTCCCCTATGAAGTGCAAGGTGTGACGGGAGGGGTCCGTCACTCGTCTGCGGGGCCGGGTCGCGTCCCGTCGTGCCCGTGCGTTCAGATAGAGGGCTGCGCGGCCCGTCGGCCACCCGTAGGCTGGCCATTGGACTAGACCTATAGCCGTGTAGGTCAGCAGCCGTGTATCGGACCTGTCGCTGTGTATCGGAGGAATGGGGACCCATGAGCAACCGTGCAGTCCTGGAGGTGATCGCTCTCGACGCGGAGGACGCGGTCGCTGCCCAGGCCGGTGGTGCAGACCGCCTCGAACTGGTCACCGACATGGCCGCCGACGGTCTCACCCCGTCCCGGGAGACCTTCGCGGCGATCAGATCCGCCGTGGACATCCCGCTGCGCGTGATGCTCAGGACGGCGGACGGCTTCGCCGCCGGTGACATCGATGTGCTGGTCGCCCGGGCCCGCGAGCTGCGGGAGGCGGGGGCCGACGCGTTCGTGTTCGGCTTCCTCGACGCGGAGGGCCATGCCGACCTGATCGCCGTCGAGCGGCTCGTCGCCGAGCTGGAGGGCTGCCGGTGGACGTACCACCGGGCGATCGACCGGTGCGCCGACCGCGACGCCCTGCGCAAGCAGCTCGCGGACCTGCCGGGCCTCGACACGTTCCTCACGGCGGGCTCCCCGGACGGGGTGGACGCCGGTATCCCGACCCTCCTGGCCGAGGCGGCCCGGAGCGGCGAGCCGGGATACCAGGCGCAGGTCCTGGTCGGCGGCGGCCTCCACCTGCACCACCTGCCCCAGCTGCTGGCGGCGGGGATCGACGCGTTCCACATCGGCGGTGCGGCGCGGCCGGCGGGCTGGTCGGCCCCGGTGGACGCGGCGGCGGTACGGGAGTGGCGCAAGGCGCTGGACGCCTGAGGCATGACGGGTGCGGGACCCAGGGACCGGAGAGTCCCGCACCCGAGGGCCCTACGCCTGAACCAACACCTCCGGCAACGGCGCCGTGTGCAGCACGATCAGCCCCGACACCGCACGGGTCAGCGCCACGTACAGCCGCCGCAGCCCGGTCCGCTCGTCCGGCTCGCCGTCCACCACGGCCCCCGGCTCGTCCAGCACCACGTAGTCGTACTCCAGGCCTTTCGCCAGCGACGCGGGCACCAGCGTCAGCCGGGATTCGGCGGTGGTCTCCTCACCGGGAGACAGGTACGCGTGCCCCGCCGCCTCCAGGGCCGCACCCAGCACCGGGATGCGGGCGTCGGCGGCGATCAGCCCGATCGACCCCTCGTGACGCAGCGACTCCTCGCAGGCGGCGACCACGGCCGCGTCCAGCTCCGCCGCCCCGCCAGGCACCTCCCGTACGGCCAAGGACCCCGGCGACTCCCGCACCGACTCCACCGCGGCCAGCCCCGGTGAGATCGCGGGCAGCAGCCGGGAGGCGTAGGCGATGACCTCGCGCGGCACGCGGAAACCGGCCGTCAGCTCCTCCACCACCGCGTCCGCCTTGCCCAGGTGGAACAGCGCCTCGCCCCAGCTCTCCGTGGACCACGGGGTCGTCCCCTGCGCGAGGTCGCCGAGGACGGTGGCCGAACCGGTCGAGCAGCGCCGCCCCACCGCCCGGTACTGCATCGGCGACAGGTCCTGCGCCTCGTCGAGCACGACATGGCCGAGGGAGTGCGTACGGGCGACGAGGTCACCGGCCTCGTCGATCAGCACGGCGTCGGCCGCCGACCACTTCGCGGACTTCACACTGCGGGCGGGCTTCGCCCACAGCAGCCGCTTCTGCTCCTCCTCGCTCAGCACCCCTCCCGCGTGTGCGGCCAGGAACTCCGCGTCGGACAGCAGCCGCAGCACGACCTTCGCCGGGTCCACGGCGGGCCAGACAGCCTTGACCGCCGCCTTCACGGCGGGGTTCCGGGCCACGGCGTTCTGCACCCGGTCGTCGGGGGCCTCCCCGGCCTCCTCCATCCGTACGAGGACGGCGTGGGCGATCCGCTGCGGCAGCGCCTCGTGCGCGGCCCCGTACCGCATGTCGCGGGCCAGCAGCTCGTCGACCATCTCCTGGATCTCGTACGCGGGCACCCGCCAGCGCCGGGAGCCGCGCACCACGACGACGGGCTCGACGGGTGCGGTCACATGCGAGCGGACGGCCCGCCGCAGCACCTCGGCCATGCGGGCGTCGCCCTTGACGACGGCGGTGGCCGCCTCGTCCTCGCCCCGGACCTCGACGCCGGTGCGCACCAGGTCGTCGACGGTGGCCTGCTTCACCTCCAGCTCACCGAGCGCGGGCAGGACCTGCTCGATGTAGTGGAGGAAGGAGCGGTTGGGCCCGATGACGAGGGTGCCGGTACGGGCGAGCCGCTCGCGGTGCGCGTACAGCAGGTACGCCACCCGGTGCAGGCCGACGGCGGTCTTCCCGGTACCGGGCCCGCCCTGCACGCAGACGGTGCCGCCGAGGCCGCTGCGGACGATCTCGTCCTGCTCGGGCTGGATGGTGGCGACGATGTCGCGCATCGGGCCGACGCGGGGCCGCTCGATCTCCGCCTGGAGGAGCCGGCTGGTGTGTTCGGCCTCCGCCGGGTCGGTGAGGTGCTCGTCCTCGTACGCGGTCAGCTCGCCGCCGGTGTAGCCGAAGCGGCGGCGCAGCCCCACGTCCTGGGGGTTCGTGCGGGACGCCTGGTAGTACGGCTGGGAGACCGGCGCACGCCAGTCGATGACCATCGGGTCCCCGGCGGCGTCGTGGACGTGGCGGCGGCCGATGTAGAACCGCTCGCCGTCCGCGCCCTCGGCCAGCTCGCCGCCGACGGCGTGCAGATAGTCGAGGCGGCCGAAGAACAGCGGGGTGTGCGAGAGATCGGCGAGCGCCTTGATGCGGTCGTCGATCTGGGACTGGAGCACGGCGGCGTTGACCCAGTTCGCGGTGACATCGCGGATGTCGAGGGCCTGGACGTCCTCGCGCATCCCGCGCAGGGCGGCGCGGGACGCGGCGAGGTGGGCACGTTCGTGCGCCAGGGGATCGGTGGTGCCCGTGGTGCCGGTGGGGTCGGGGGTGGAATCGCTCTCTGCTACGTGCGCGGGCACGGTGTTGCCTCCGGCTCTTCAACGCAGGACGGCGGGCCGCGCGCTGCGACCGGCAGGGGCCGGAGCAGGGCGGTCCGCTCGGAAGGTTGGTTCGCGTGGGTGCCGTCCGGTTTCCGTCCGGCCGGCGGCGCTCCCCCGGCTGCCGGCAGCGAAGGCCGGTACCACGGTGCGGGAGGCGGGCAGACCGGCGATTGTAGCCACAGGGCGGCGTACGGTCGAAACGAATTACGGGGCTCCGCCGGCGCAGGGCGTCCGTCGGCACGCGCGCGGGCTCCACCGCAGGGAGCAGGTCCAGGGGATACCCGTAGGGGATGCGGGGCCCCGGCATGGCACCGCAGGCCTACGCGCCCGCTCACCCGCTTCCGTCTGCGGGCCGACGCGCCCGAACGGGTGACGGGAGCACCATGGATACATGAGCACAGCCACCCTGAACCCCCGCACGACCGGCCCCGCGCACGGCGCGACCGCGGCGACCGGTGACCACCGACCCCACCGCGTCGGCGACGCGCTGCGCGCCGTGAAGGTGTTCGTGACGACGGCGTTCGGCGTCGTCCTCCTGGGGGAGTACGCGGAAGAGGCGGTCGTACGGCGGGCCCGCTGAGGGCCCGCCGTACCCGTCCCGTTCCTCAGCTCTCCGCGAGCAGCTCGTCCGCGTCGACGATGCGGTACGCGTACCCCTGCTCGGCCAGGAAGCGCTGGCGGTGCGCCGCGAAGTCCTGGTCGATGGTGTCGCGGGCGACGACCGAGTAGAACCGGGCCTCGTGCCCGTCGGCCTTCGGCCGCAGGACGCGGCCGAGACGCTGGGCCTCCTCCTGGCGCGACCCGAAGGTGCCGGAGACCTGGATGGCGACGGTGGCCTCGGGCAGGTCGATGGAGAAGTTGGCGACCTTGGACACGACGAGCACGCTGATCTCGCCCTGCCGGAACGCGTCGAAGAGCTTCTCGCGCTGGGCGTTGCTGGTCTCGCCCTTGATGACGGGCGCGTCCAGGTGTTCGCCCAGCTCATCGAGCTGGTCGATGTACTGCCCGATGACCAGGGTCTGCTCGCCGCGGTGCTTGCGTACCAGCGCCTCGGTCACCTTCCGCTTGGTGGCGGTGGTGGCGCAGAACCGGTACTTCTCCTCCGTCTCGGCGGTCGCGTAGGCGAGCCGCTCGGAGTCGGTGAGGTTGACGCGGACCTCGACACAGTCGGCGGGCGCGATGTAGCCCTGCGCCTCGATCTCCTTCCACGGGGCGTCGAACCGCTTGGGCCCGATGAGCGAGAAGACATCGGACTCCCGCCCGTCCTCCCGCACGAGGGTCGCGGTGAGCCCGAGCCGCCGCCGGGCCTGGAGGTCGGCGGTGAACTTGAAGACGGGGGCGGGCAGCAGGTGCACCTCGTCGTAGACGACGAGCCCCCAGTCACGGGAGTCGAAGAGCTCCAGGTGCGGGTAGACGCCCTTCCGCCGGGTGGTCAGCACCTGATAGGTGGCGATGGTGACCGGCCGGATCTCCTTGCGGGTCCCGCTGTACTCCCCGATCTCGTCCTCGGTGAGCGAGGTCCGCTTCACCAGCTCGTGCTTCCACTGCCGGGCGGAGACGGTGTTGGTGACGAGGATCAGCGTGGTGGCCTTGGCCTCGGCCATGGCCCCGGCCCCGACGAGGGTCTTCCCGGCACCGCAGGGCAGCACCACGACCCCCGACCCACCGTGCCAGAACCCCTCCACGGCCTGCTTCTGGTACGGCCGCAGCGCCCAGCCGTCCTCGGCCAGCTCGATCGGGTGGGCCTCGCCGTCGACGTAACCGGCGAGGTCCTCGGCGGGCCAGCCGAGCTTGAGCAGCGTCTGCTTGACCTGTCCGCGCTCGGAGGGATGCACGGCCACGGTGTCCGGGTCGATCCGGGCCCCGACCAGCGGCTGGACCTTCTTCGACCGGAGGATCTCCTCCAGCACGGGCCGGTCGGTGGTGGTGAGCACGAGCCCGTGCACGGGGTGCTTGGACAGGGTGAGCCGCCCGTACCGCGCCATCGTCTCGGCGATGTCGACCAGGAGCGCGTGCGGCACGGGATACCGGGAGTACTCGACGAGCGCGTCGACGACCTGCTCGGCGTCGTGCCCGGCGGCGCGGGCGTTCCACAGCCCGAGCGGGGTGACCCGGTAGGTGTGGATGTGCTCGGGCGCACGCTCCAGCTCCGCGAACGGCGCGATGGCACGACGGCAGGCCTCGGCCAGCTCGTGGTCGACTTCGAGGAGCAGCGTCTTGTCGCTCTGGACGATGAGGGGTCCGGTCACGCGCTTCGGCCCTTTCTGCGGGGTACGGCCACGGCTGCGGCCAAACGTCCAGTGTGCATCATGCGCGGGGGATCACGCCCGGCTCCCGCCGGGACGGATTCGCCGCTGCGGCCCGAACCGCACCGGCACCCCCGGGGAGTACAGCACGCTCACCGGCTCCCCGGCCGGCGCGGGCAGCCCGCCCGCCGCCACCAGGTCCTCGTCGCACTCCAGCAGCTCCGCCCGGTGGAGCGGCCACCGGGGGTGGACGTTGGGCAGATAGGCGGTCCGCCCGAAGAGCGAGGTGTGCAGGGCCCAACGGGCGGTCAGGAAGTGCTCCAGCGGGGTGGGTTCGGCGATCGTGTCACCGGGCCGGAGCACGATCCTGCTCCTCGCCCCACGAGGACCGGGCCACCGGCGCCTGCTCGTGTACGTGACGGTGTCGCCGGACCGCTCGACCCCCATCCGGGACCACACGTACGGCAACCGGACCGCGGCCCGCGCCACGAGGACCGGGATGAGCCGGGAGGCGTCCAGGGACCGGAAGACGACCGCGCGCCGACCGTGCTCGTCAACGGAGTACAGCCGGACGTTGGTCTCGGGAAAGGTCCCCAGATACGGAATCCCCGGCAGCCCGAGCACCCCCACCCGGTACATCCGGAACGCCACGAGCCCCACGTACGTCGTCGCCCCGTCGAAGGTGTCGGGCACCGTCCCCGGCGGCAGCAGCGGCGCCACGTCCGCCGGGTCGGCCGCCCAGTGCAGGAACGCCAGATCCAGCCAGGACTGCGTGAGCAGCGGAGGCATCGGCGCGGCGGGCGGATAGGGCGACACGGGCTCGGGGGTCCGGTCAGGGAGGGACATGCCCGCAGCATCGCAGACGGGCACGCCCGCCGACGAGATGCGGCCGCCCCTACCCCTCCCCCTCCTCCGCCAGCTCCGCCACCCCCGTGATCCGGTGCAGCGGGTACGTGCGGACCTCGTCGGCCGTGTGGTCGTAGGCCGTGACGAAGCCGCCCTCCACGCGGACCGGGGCGATCACGCGCTGGCTGGCCGCGCCGTCCGCGTTGACGTAGCCGATCCAGACCGTGGAGCCCGTCATCGCGGCCGCCTGGACCGTGGCCAGGGTCTCGGCGGGGGTGGTGCGGGGCAGGGCGCCGGAGGGGGTGGTCGACGCCGGGCCTTCCGTCGGCTCCTTGCGGGCTACCGTGGCGGCCGTGTCGCCCGCGCGGATGGCCCGGACCGCCGCGCCGAGCAGGGTGTCGTCCGGGACCGGCGGGCCCTCGGGGACCGGGACCGGAGGGGTGCGGGGCGGGGTGCGGCGGGCGCCGGCGCGGGTGATCAGGACGTCGCCCTCGGCGGATTCGGCGGCCGGTGCGTAGCCCATGTCGCGCAGGGCTTCGAGGAGGGAGCCGGGGTCGGTCTGGGAGGCCAGGACCGTGGGGGCCAGGCGGCGCAGACGCAGGCCCGTGGAGCGGCGGTCGGCCAGGATCTCGTTGAGGACCGCCTCGTCGTCGCAGCGTACGTACGCGGACGCCGCCCCGATCCGCAGGTGCCCGTGGCGGCGGGCCACATCGTCGATGAGGTAGCTCAGCGGCTGCGGTACCGGTGTACGGCTGTGCGCGGCCAGGAACGCGTGCAGGTCCGATGCCGCCTGCCCGGCGTCCAAGGCGCGGCGCACCGAACCGGGCGTGAAGCGGTAGACCGTCGCGCCGCCCTTCGACTCCACATCGGCCAGGACGGAGAGCATGTCCGCCAGCGGGCGTTCCAGCGGGCCCGGCGCCACCGCCGTCAGGTCCGCCTGGAGCAGGACGTGGTCCAGCGGTTCGGGGAGGAGGGGTGACAGAAGGGCCGCCGCCGTCTCCTCGCCCTCGTCCAGGAGGGCCCGGGCCTGTGCGGACAGCGCGCCCCGGCCCGTGATGCCCAGCAGCTCCGCCTCGTTGAGGGTCCACAGGGCCAGCCGGGAGCGGAGGTCCGAGCCCTCCGCCGTCGGTGCCGAACCGCGCAACGGGCGTTCCCAGCGCAGCCGTCGCAGCAGCGTCTCGGCCTCCGGCGCGGTGCCCGGCGGGAGTTCGGCGAACAGGGCCAGCACCCGGCGGCGTACGTCGGGGGCGGCCGACCGGTCCAGCTCCGGGCCGAGCGCGGACAGGGCCCGCCCCTTGGCGTCCTGGCCGCCGACCAGGCCCGGGGTCCGGGTGGCGGCGAGCCAGGCGGTGGCCAGGTGCGTCCAGCGGTCCTCGGCGGCCAGGTCGAGCCACTCGTCGGACGCGGGCGTCGGGGCGTACCGCTCGTCGGTCTCCCCGTCGGAGGCCAGCAGCCCCGCCCCGTAGGCCAGTTCGATCCAGAACGCGGCGATCGGCTCGGACACGTCCAGCGCCGTCGCGGCGCGCTTCAGCTCCCGTACGCTCAGGCCGCCCGCGCGCAGGATCGTCGGGCCGCCCCCGTCCCAGAGCTTCAGCAGCTCCTCGACCGTGGACAGTGCCGTGAACGCCTGGCCGGCCGCCGCCCTGTCCACAGCCTGTGGATCGCGTTCGGCCGCCGCCGCGACGGCCGGGGGGACCGGTTCCGGCACGCGGTGCGCGCGCCCGGCCCGCAGGTGGAGCGCCGCCTCACGCGGCAGGACCACCGTCCGCGTCGACACCGGCAGCAACAGGCCCCGGTCGCGCAGCCACTTCACCGGCGGAGTGGGGTTGGGCGTGACCTCCCCGTACGGCGGGCCCCACACCAGCCGGTCCAGCACCGACAGCGCCTCCACCGGCGCCGTGTCCAGCAGCCCCGCCATCCGCGTCCGGTCCGTGAACAGGGCGGACAGCGCGGCCACCGCCGAGACCGGGTCGTGCGTGGCGGGCAGGCCCGTCGCCACCAGGATCTCCTGGAGGCGGCCCGGCGACATGCCCGCCGTCGCCTCCGCGACCGTGGGGCCCAGGCCCGTGGGAGAGGGGTGCTGCGGGGACGGGGCGAGCAGTTCGCGGGCGGTGCGCACCAGCCGCAGCCGGTCGTCCTCGCCCCAGACCAGGGCCTGTTCACGCAGCGTCGCCAGCGCGCCCGGCAGCGCGGCGGTGATCGCCGCGCCCACGTCGTCGCGCTGCTCGCCGTCGTCGAGACCGTCGCCGGTGAGCAGGGAGAGCAGCGTGTCGTACGGGGCCGGGTCCGGCGCCACCGCCAGTGCCTCGGCGGTCTGCAGCGCGAACCGGTCCAGGTGTTCCAGCGCGCGGACGACCGACGCCCGGGTACCGGCCCGCGTGGCGAGCTGCGTGATGTCGTTCGGCACCGGATTGAGGAGGTCGGGGCGGGCACGCAGCAGCCCGGCCAGCGATTCGTCGCCCCGGGCGCGCAGGGCTTCGGCGAGCGTGCGCGGTGGTGTGGTCGTCCCCATCCGTCCCACGGTAGCCGTTGGAACGCTACCGTCGGGGCAGGGCCGGATAGAGGGGATGCGCCGCGTGGGGATCGAGAGCGACCAGCTCGTGTACGACTACCTGAGCCGGGTCGGCGACCTGGCTCAGCAGCAACAGCTCTCGTCGGGCGCCCGGATGCGGCTCGTCTCGACGCTGCGGGGCGAGATCGACCGCCGCCGCACCACGGAGGGCGCGGACTCCCCGGCGGCCGTCCGGCGCATCATCGGCAGGCTCGGCAGCCCGGACGAACTGGTCGCCGCCGCGGCGCGGTCCGCCGACGGCACGGTCCCGCTGCCGTCCGCCGGGACCGGTGCGGGCAGCGGCGAGCCGCAGCGGCGGGGGCTGCCCCGGCCCCGGAGCGGGCTGCTGCGCAAGGAGCCCGGGGAGGCCGGTCCCGGCGCGGACGAGGGGCGGGAGGCCCCGGTTCCCCGGAAGCCGAAAGCCGGATTCGGGTGGGGCGCGTCGCGCCGTGACCGTGATGCCGGGGACGCGCCGGAGGAGCGAACCGGTGCCGCCGCCGTGCCGCGTCCCGGGCCCGCCCCCGACGACGCTCCCGCCCCCGACGATGCCCCCGTCCCCTCCTGGCCCGACCCCTCCGCCCCGCACATGCTCGGCCAGGACCAGCAGGGCGGCGCGGACGACGCGACCGACTGGTGGCGCCTGGAGCCGGGGCCCTTCGACGAGGGAACCGCCGTCCCCGGCTTCTTCGGCGGCATCGAGGCCCCGGAGCTCCTCGGCAGGCGGCCGAGGCCTGTTGACATGGAGAAGAAGGGCGCGAAGGGCGAGGAGGAGGGGAAGGACGGCCCGGAGGGTGCGGGCGACGCCAAGGCGGCGGCCACCGACGGCACCGCCGCCCGCCGCCGCGCCCTGCGCCTCGTGAAGCGCCGCCGCCGCAAGCCCGCCCCGGTCGTCGTCGAGCCTGCGGTCGTCGCCCCCGGTCCCCGCGGCGGCTTCGCCCACCCGCTGCTGCTCCTGGCCGCCGTCCTGCTCGTCGCCGGCGTGGTCACCGGTTCCTGGCTGCCGCTGGCGGGCGGCTGGCTGCTCGCGTACAGCTCGCGCACCCTCTCCCGTACGGAGGCGAAGTGGGCGGCGCTCGGCCTCCCGGGCGTGGTGGCGGCCGGGGCCCTGGTGTGGGTGTGGGGGCGGATGGAGGGGCGCTGGGGCGAGCCGATCCGCGAGGGCGCGATGCGGGACGTCCTGCTGGAGACCTGGCCGGTGGTCGTCCGGGTCGCCGCCGTCGCCTCCGCGCTCTACCTGGTGTGGCGGGCGCGGAGGCGTAAGGGGTGAGGGCCGGGCCCCACCGGCCGGATCCCGGGGCGGGGCCGGGCTCCACCGGCCTCAGGGCCGGGGAGGACGCCTACTTCGCCAGGCTCTTGTGGAGTTCGCCGAGGATCTTGTCGGCCGCCGTGTAGCCGATGCCCTGGATCCACAGCTGGTCGTCGACCGCGAAGACCTTGTCGTTCTTCACCGCGTCCATGTTCTTCCACAGGCCGCTGCCCGTGGTCTCCGTCTCCTTGGACTTCTTCGGGTCGCCGTACGTCGAGTGGAAGACCACGTCCGCGTCCGCGAGGTCGATCTTCTCGGGGCTGACGTCGTAGGAGAAGCCGTCCTTGGCCTGGTCGGTGATCGCGGGGCGGCCCCGCACGGGCGCTGACGCTGACATGGGAACCCATCGGCAGATCGGGACGGACGCGGAAGGCGGGCGAGCGGTACGGGCCGTGCCGGGCCGGGCCGGGCCGGTAAGGCTTGGCTAAGCGCGCGCTTCAGTCTAGGCGGCCCGATTTCGCCGCCGAAGGGGGCCGGTCGGCAGAATGGCGGGCATGGCTTCCACGGTTCAGCACCCCGTCCACCACCCCGTCCCCAAGCCTCTGACGGTCGGTTTCGACCTCGACATGACGCTCATCGACTCCCGCCCCGGCATCGCCGCCGCCTACCGGGTCCTGGTCGCGGAGACGGGGGTGCTCATCGACATCGACCTGGTGGTGAGCCGCCTCGGGCCGCCGCTGGAGGCGGAGCTGGCCCACTGGTTCCCGGCGGCCGAGGTACCCGCCGCCGCCGGCCTCTACCGGGCGGCCTACCCCGACCACGCGATAGCCCCGAGCGCGGCGCTCGCCGGGGCGCGGGAGTCGGTGGCCGCGGTGCGCGCGCTCGGCGGCCGGGCGATCGTCGTCACGGCGAAGAACGAGCAGCACGCGAAGCTGCACCTGTCGTACCTCGGGATCGAGCCGGACACGGTGATCGGCTCGCTGTGGGCGGAGGCGAAGGGCGAGGCCCTGCGCGAGCAGGGCGCGCAGGTGTACGTCGGCGACCACACCGGCGACGTGCGCGGGGCGCGGGTGGCCGGAGCGCTGTCGCTCGGGGTGACGACGGGCCCGTGCGACGAGCGGGAGCTGCGGGCGGCGGGCGCGGACGTGGTGCTGGCGGACCTGACGGAGTTCCCGGCCTGGCTGGCGGCCTTCGAGGCGGACCGGGCGGCCTAGGAGCCGGACCGGGCGGCCTGGGAGGAGGCCCGGGAACCTACGAGTTGGCGGCCCGTTTCGGCGAGTTCACCCACGCCGAGCGGACCACGCCCACCCCGGCGATCAGGAACCCGACGCCCATCAGCATGCAGACGCCGTACGCGATCGGCGGGAACGGGTCCGTACCGAGGAACAGGGGGGCGACGGTGACCAGTGTGGCCAGTGCGCCGACGAAAAAGACGATCGCGCCGACCTGAACGAGCCGGTCGCCTGCGCCTGAAGGAGTAGTACTCACGCGACCAGGGTAGTTCCCAGCCCGGAGGAACTCTCCGGCGACGTCTTGTCACCGGCCGTAGGGCCATTAGCCTGGGACCGGGCGGGTCACGGTGACCCGCTGTATTGCTATCCGGTGCTTTTCGGAGCCGTGTTTCCGGCTCTCCCGCACACCGACGAGTACGAGGACGAGGACAGACGTGCCCACCGGCAAGGTCAAGTGGTTCAACAGCGAGAAGGGCTTCGGCTTTCTCTCCCGCGACGACGGCGGCGACGTCTTCGTCCACTCGTCGGTACTCCCTGCCGGAGTCGACGCACTCAAGCCCGGCCAGCGCGTGGAATTCGGCGTGGTCGCGGGCCAGCGCGGCGACCAGGCCCTTTCCGTGGTGGTCCTCGACCCCACTCCGTCCGTCGCGGCCGCACAGCGCCGCAAGCCGGACGAGCTGGCGTCGATCGTGCAGGACCTGACGACGGTCCTGGAGAACATCACGCCGCAGCTGGAGCGGGGCCGCTACCCCGACAAGGCCGCCGGCGCGAAGATCGCGGGCCTGCTGAGGGCGGTCGCCGACCAGCTCGACGTGTAGGCACGCGAAGCACGGTCACGGGTCAGGCCTGGCTCTCCGCGAGGAGCCGGGCCGACCGGCCCAGGGCCGCGCGCACCGCGCCGCCCCGGGTCAGCGGCGCGCGGTCGACCCCGGCGAAGAGCGCGACGAGCGCGATGTCGGCGGCCACGGCCCGGCCCGTCGTCCGCACCACCAGCTTCCTGCCGCCGCCGAGCCCCGACTGCTTCGCCGTGAGCGCGACCCCGGGGTCCTCGTCGTCGGCCCGGCGGGTCAGGACGAACCGCTTCCGGCTCACCGCCCGCAGCCGGTAGTGGTCGCCGCCGTAGCGGAAGTGCAGCGCACGGGCCCGGAGCGTCAGGCCGAAGCGGTTGCGCCGCAGGTGGACCAGGGCGTCGCCGACGCGGAGCGTCGAACCGTTGAGCGTCGGCAGATCGGTGGCATCGGTGTGGATGCCGCGGGTCTCGAACACCGCTGTGGGTATCGAGGGGCCGCGCACCTCGGAGACCACGCTGCCCGGGGTGTGCTTGAGGGGCAGCGGGGCGGTCAGGACGACCTCGCCGAACTCCGGCACCGTGCCCCGGAGGCCGGAGCGCCGCTCGCGGGTGCGGCCTTCCTTCCAGAACTCCAGGGTGAACGGGCCGATCGCCGTGTGCACAGGGAAAGCCCTCCGGTTGTCCGCCGCTCGCCGCTCGCCGCTCGCCGCCCGGTCGCTCAGGGAAACGCCAGCGCGTCCGGCCCCAGCGGCGGGACCAGCCCCTCCGCCGCCGCGCGGGTGAGCAGGCCGCGGACCGCCGCGTAGCCGTCCTCGCCGAGGTCGGCGGTGAACTCGTTCACGTACAGCCCGATGTGCTGGTCCGCGACGGCCGGGTCCATCTCCTGGGCGTGCTCCAGGACGTACGGCCGGGAGACCTCCGGGTGGTCCCAGGCGAGGCGGACCGAGCTGCGGGCGGCGTCGGCCAGACGGCGCAGGGTCTCCTCGCCCAGGGAGCGCTTGGCGATGATCGCGCCGAGCGGGATCGGGAGGCCGGTGGTGTCCTCCCAGTGGCGCCCCATGTCGGCCAGGTTGTGGAGCCCGAAGTTCCGGTACGTGAAGCGGGCCTCGTGGATGACCAGCCCCGCGTCCACCTTGCCGTCCCGTACGGCGGGCATGATCTCGTCGAACGGCATCACGACGACCTCGCCGACACCGCCCGGGACCATCTCGGCCGCCCAGAGCCGGAACAGCAGGTACGCCGTCGAGCGCTCGCTCGGCACGGCGACGGTCCGGCCGGTCAGGTCGAGGCCCAGCTCCTTGCTGAGGACCAGCGGACCGCAACCCCGGCCCAGCGCCCCGCCGCACGGCAGCAGCGCGTACTCGTCCAGCACCCAGGGCAGGACCGCGTACGACACCTTCAGGACGTCCAGCTCACCGCGTTCGGCCATGCCGTTGGTGATGTCGATGTCGGCGAAGGTCACGTCCAGCGCGGGCGCGCCGGGGACCCGGCCGTGCGCCCAGGCGTCGAAGACGAAGGTGTCGTTGGGACAGGGCGAGTAGGCGATCCGGATCGCGTCCCCGGCCGGGCTGCCGCTGGCTGCGGTGTCGGTGTCGGTCGTCATGCCGGTTTCAACCTTCCAGGTCCTCGTGGCTGTTCCAGCCCTGTAGTACGGGTGCCGCCTTCCCGAACGCGTCCGTGAGCGCGGCCAGCGCGTCGCCGATGCGCCAGGCGTCCCGGTCACGGGGGCCGACGGCGTTCGAGACGGCCCGCACCTCCAGTACGGGCACGTCGGCCCGGGCGGCGGCCTCCGCGACCCCGAAGCCCTCCATCGCCTCGGCCAGCGCCCCCGGGTGCGCGGCGAGCAGGGCGCCGGCGCGTTCGGCGCTGCCGGTCACGGTGGAGACGGTGAGCACGGGGCCGGCGGCCGCGCCGGTGGCGGCCGCGACCTCCCGTACCAGCGCGGGCGGCGGGGTGAAGCGGTCCCGGCCGAAGCCGAGCGCGGTGACCGGCAGGAAGCCGTCGGCGGTCTCCGCGCCCAGGTCGGCGGCGACGATGCCGTCCGCCACGACCAGCGAGCCGAGCGGGGTCACGGGGGTGAACGCCCCGCCGATCCCGGCCGAGACGACGAGGCCGTACGGAGCGGACGCCGGTGCTCCGGACGCCGATGCTCCGGACGCCAGGGCGAACGCGGTGGCCGCCGCGGCTGCGGCCGGGCCCGCACCGCCCGCCAGCACGTCGAACGCACCGCGGCGGTGCAGCTCGCCCCCCGGCAGCGCCACGTGCTCCTCAGCGCCCCCGAACGCACGCGTGACCGCGTCCCGTTCCACCGGGACAGCGGTCACGACGAGCACACGCACGAATGTCACCCTCAAAGCCGAGGACGGGGAGCAGCGGGGGGAGCAGCAGGGCGGAACCGGGCGAAGGGGCGGCCCCGGTCCGGCAGGGTCAGTCCTTCTTCTCGAACTTGAACTGCCAGACGCCCGTGAGCTTCTTGCCCTTGGTCTCCACGATGGAGACGGTCGTCTCCTTGGAGGTCTCGCCCGTCTGGCTGGCCAGGAACGCGTTGCCGGGGATCGTCCGGTACGTGTTCTTGTACGGCTCCTGCTCGGCCTGCTGGCCGTTGATGAAGAGCGTCCAGCCGTTCTCGGCGATCTCCGGGTCGACGCCGAAGCGGACCTTGTCGTCCATGGAGATCTTGACGGTCTTGTCGGCCTTCTTGTTCAGACAGCCCTGGATCAGCGACTCCTTGATCGCCTTGCCGTCGTCGTAGCAGGCGGCCTCGGTGTTCACCGAGTCGCTGCCGACCGTCACGGTCGCGAGCGGCGTCGGCTTGTCGCAGGCGGACAGGACAAGGAGTCCCGCGGACACGGCACCAAGAGCGACGCCGATTCGACGGCCCTTACCGGAGAAGAACGCAACGGTCATGGGCCGAAGGCTATCGGTCGCCTCCGCTCACGCCACGCGGGGGTGCGGCGTGCCGCGCCGCGCGGCCCCCAGGAGGCCCCGTACGGAGGCGGCCGCTCCGAGCGCCAGGATGCCCGCGGCGACCGACATGCCGAGCACCGCGTTGAGCGGCAGGGCGATGCCGATACCGCCGCCGACCACCCAGGCCATCTGGAGCAACGTCTCGGACCGGGCGAACGCGGAGGTGCGGACCTCCTCGGGCACGTCCCGCTGGATCATCGCGTCGAGCGACAGCTTGGACAGGGCCTGGGTGAAGCCCGCGACCGCGCCGAGGGCCGCCACCAGCGCGGTCGAGAAGAACACCGCGGCGAGGATCGCCACGCTCAGCGCGAGCCCCAGCACCGTCGCGACGATCACCTCGGGTCCGCGTGCCCGGAGCCAGGAGCCCACCGCCGTACCGCAGGCGTTGCCGACCCCGGCCGCCACGCCGACGATGCCGAGCGAGACCGCCGCGCTCTGCCCCGCCAGCGGGTGCTCGCGCAGCAGGAACGCCAGGAAGAAGATGAGGAAGCCGGAGAGGGCCCGGTGCGCGGCGTTGGCCTGGAGCCCGTGCAGCACGGACCCGCCGACGGACCGCAGGCCCGGTGGCCGCTCCTTGGCCGGTTTCTCCGCGCTGCCCGCCTTGCCGCCGCCCCGGCGCAGCCCGGCCCGGGTGCTGCCGGTCCGCCCCGGCGCCTTGTCCGGGGCGGGCCGGGAGGGAGTGCCGTCCTCGTGCGGGACGATCAGCCGCGCCCGGCGCTCGCCCTTCGCGGAGTCGACCTTGTGCGGCAGGGTGAAGGCGAGGAAGGTCCCCGCGACGAAGATCGCGCACGCGCCGTAGAGCGGCCAGGCGGAGCCGATCATCTGGAGGCCGGCCCCGATCGGGGCCGCGATCCCGGTGGCCAGCAGCCCGGCCAGGGTGACCCGGGAATTGGCCTTCACCAGGGAGAAATTCGGTGGCAGGAGGCGTGGCACGACCGCGCTGCGCACCACGCCGTACGCCTTCGAGGAGACCAGGACGCCCAGTGCGGCCGGATACAGCTCAAGACCCCCGGTGGCGACCGCGCCCGACATGGTGATCGCCAGCAGCGCACGGGCCAGCATCGCGCTCGCCATCGCGGCGCGGCGGCCGTGCGGCAGGCGGTCCAGCAGCGGGCCGATCACCGGGGCGAGCAGGGTGAAGGGGGCCATGGTGATGGCGAGGTAGAGGGCGACGCGCCCGCGCGCCTCGTCGGTCGGCACGGAGAAGAAGACGGTGGAGGCGAGGGCGACGGTGATCATGACGTCACCCGCGCCGTTCACGGCGTGCAGCTCGATCAGTTTCCCGAGGCCGGATTCCCCCGCGCCGTGGGCGTGCGTCGCCTTGCGGATGGAGCGTGCCGTGCCGGTGAACGGGGCGCGCAGGGCACGGCCCGTCGCCCGTCCCGCCCTGCGGAGCGGGCCGGGGCCGTCGTGCGACCTGGCGGCTGTCACCTCGTCATAGTGCCCCACCACGGCCCGTATGAACGGTGATCGGCCACGGACTCGCGCGTGATGCGGGGGGTGACGCCCTGTCGGGCGAGCGGCGGCGGCGCCCTGCGCGGACGGGTGCCGGTCGCCGGGTGCCGGTGGAACGGATACGGCACGTTTGGGACGGGCAGGTGGGCGCAGCGCGGCGGAGAGGGTAGCGTGCGTAACGCGCCACCGGCGGTTGTTCTTGGCCGCGCGCCTCTCGGCGATCCCGCAGAATGGGTGGCAGAAGGCGCGCCCGAGGCAGGCACAACGGGTGTGGACGTCGACGCGGCCCCCAGGTCCGCTCCGCCCGCACTTGTCTGGCCGAAAACGGCAATCGTGCAGCAGCTGGCGCGCTCGTGAGACTGGCGTATGGAGAGAAGCGAAGACCTGTGAGTGCTGCGACGACCACGCGAAGCCGTACGACCCGTGCGACCCGTACCCCTGTTCCCGACCGCCTGTGCGCCGAAGCGGTCGACCTCGCTCGCTCGGCCGCCGAGGAGGCCGCCGCGCCCGGTGTGGTCGGCGAGCACGTCGGTGTGGTCTCCGAGGGGGACCGGGTCGTCACGCACTACTTCGAGGCCAAGGAGCCCGGCTACCGGGGCTGGCGCTGGGCGGTGACGGTGGCGCGGGCCTCCCGCGCGAAGAACGTCACTCTGGACGAAACGGTGCTGCTGCCCGGGGCGGACGCGCTCCTGGCACCGGAGTGGGTGCCGTGGAGCGAGCGGCTGCGCCCCGGTGACATGGGCCCCGGGGACCTGCTGCCCACCGAGGCGGAGGATCTGCGCCTGGAGCCCGGCTGGACCGGCGAGGACGAGCCGCCGCCGAACTCCGTGGTCTCCGAGGAGCTGGCGGAGCTGGCCGACTCGGAGGACGCCGAGCTGACGGACCGGCCGGTGGCCGCGACCAGCCGGGGGTCCATCGCCGCGGTGGCCGAGGAGCTGGGCACGCGCCGGGCGAGGGTGCTGTCGCGGTACGGGCTGTACGAGGCGGCCGACCGCTGGGACGAGGCGTTCGGCCCGAAGACGCCGATGGCCCAGGCGGCCCCGGCGACGTGTGTCAGCTGTGCGTTCCTCATCCCGATGGCGGGCTCGCTGAAGCAGGCCTTCGGGGTGTGCGCGAACGAGTTCGGTCCTGCGGACGGGCATGTGGTGTCGCTGGCGTACGGGTGCGGCGGGCACTCGGAGGCCGCCGTGATGCCGAAGCCGGTGCGGCCGGCGGACCATGCGCTGGACACGATGCGGGTCGACGCGTACGCGCTGCGGCCGGAGCGGGGCGAGGGCTCGGTCCCCGCCGAGCCGGACGGCGCGTCGGAGGACCTGGGTCACTCCTGAGAAGCCGCACCCCAGCCTGCCCGGCTACCCCCAGCCCGTCCGGCGTTTGAGGACGGAACCGCCGACGTGGTGCCGGGTGCCACCGCCGGGCCCTGCGCACCAGGTACCTGTTCGGTGGCCGCGACCCAGGCCAAGGGTTCCGTCCTCAATCGCCGGACGGGCTGGAATGCGGCACCCCGGACCGCAGCAGGGTTCCGTCCTCAATCGCCGGACGGGCTGGAGTGTGGTGGCACGCCGGACGGGCTTGAAGGCCAGCCGGACGGGCTTGAAAGCCCCGGGACGCCGGACGGGCTGGCAATGGCCCGGAACGCCGGTACGGCAGGGGCGGCGGGCGCGGTACCTTCGGGCGCACACTGGGCCGCACAGGCATACGCGGGCCACCCACAACGCGGACGGAGTCGAGAGCGTGAGCATGAGGGCGACCGAGGGGGCCGATCCGTTCGGGACGGCACGGCTGCGGCGCGGCGTGCTCGACGCGTGGGGCGCCGGGCCCGCCCGGTTCCGGGAGGACGCCAACGCCGAGGAGGACCTCGCGCTCGGCGGCTACCGCGACCGCCTCGTCGTCGAGCTGGCCCAGAACGCCGCCGACGCCGCCGCCCGCGCCAAGGTCCCCGGCCGGCTCCGCCTCACCCTGCACCCCGCCGCCCCCGGCGACCCGGACGCCCGCTGCGTGCTGGCCGCCGCCAACACCGGCGCACCGCTCGACGCGACCGGCGTCGAGTCCCTGAGCACCCTGCGGGCCTCCGCCAAGCGCGAGGGCCACGAGTCCTCGGTGGGCCGCTTCGGCGTCGGGTTCGCCGCCGTCCTCGCGGTCAGCGACGAACCGGCGGTGCTCGGCCGCCACGGCGGTGTCCGCTGGTCGCTGGCCGAGGCACGCGAGCTGGCCCGCCAGGCGGCCGTCGGCTCCCCCGGCCTCGGGGACGAGCTGCGCCGCCGCGACGGACACGTACCGCTGCTGCGCCTCCCGCTGCCCGCCGAGGGCTCCGCGCCCGAGGGGTACGACACCGTCGTCGTGCTGCCGCTGCGCGACGGCACCGCCGAGGACCTGGTGGCCCGGCTGCTGGCCGCCGTGGACGACGCGCTGCTGCTCACGCTGCCCGGCCTGGACGAGATCGTCATCGAGACCCCGGACGGCACACGCACCCTGAGCCGGTCCCAGCACGGCCCGTACACCCACATCGACGACTCCGCGCGCGGCCTGAACCGCTGGCGCACCGTCCTCCACCACGGGCCCATCGAGCCCGCCCTGCTCGCCGACCGCCCGGTCGAGGAGCGGCTGCGTCCGCACTGGTCGGTGACCTGGGCGGTCCCGGTCGACGAGTCGGGCGCCCCGCTCCACCCCCGTACGGCACCGGTCGTGCATGCCCCGACCCCCACCGACGAACCCCTCGGCATCCCCGCCCTGCTCATCGCCTCGCTGCCGCTGGACACCGCCCGCAGGCACCCCGCACCGGGGCCGCTGACGGACTTCCTGGTGGAGCGGGCGGCCGACGCGTACGCGGAGCTGCTGGGCGCCTGGCGGCCCGTGTCGACCGGGACGATCGACCTGGTGCCGGGCCAGCTCGGCAAGGGCGCGCTGGACGGGGCCCTGCGCGGGGCGATCCTGGCCCGGCTGCCGAGGGTCGCGTTCCTGGAGCCCGCCGCGCCCCGGGAGCCGGAGGCGGAGAACGGCTGGGCGGACGACTGGGACCGGGAGAGGGACCTGGACCGTACGGAGGACACCGCCTCCGGCACCTCCGCCCTGCGGCCCGTCGAGGCCGAGGTCGTCGAGGGCGTCGGGGCCGAGACCGTACGGGTCCTCGCCGAGGTGCTGCCCTGTCTGCTGCCCGCAGGGCTTGAGCGCCGCACCGAACTGCGCACCCTCGGCGTCGCCCGCGTACCCCTGACCGAGGCGATCGACCGCCTCGCCGGTCTGGAGCGCGACCCCGCCTGGTGGCACCGGCTCTACGACAGCCTCGCGGGCACCGACCCCGACCGGCTCACCGGCCTCCCCGTCCCGCTCGCGGGTGACCCGGAGGACGAGCGGGCCGGCCGCCCGCCGCGCACCACGATCGGCCCGCGCCAGATCCTGCTGCCCCTCCCGGACGCGCTGACCGGCCCGGTCCTCGGCCGCCTCTCCCGGCTCGGCCTGAAGGTCGCCCACCCGGACGCCGCCCACCCGCTGCTGGAGAAGCTGGGCGCGCTGCCCGCCACCCCCCGCGCTGTCCTGACGACCCCGCAAGTCCGCGCGGCCGTCGCCGGATCGCTGGACGCGGGAGAGATCTGGGACGAGGACGCGCTCGACGCCGACGAGCTGGCCGAGACCGTGCTCACGCTCGTACGCGACGCCGAACTCGCCCCCGGCGACGAGCCGTGGCTCGGTGCGCTCGCGCTCCCCGACGAGGAGGGTGAGCCGGCCCCCGCCGGTGAACTGGTCGTCCCCGGAAGCCCGTTCGCGCAGATCATGCGGGAGGGGGAACTCGCGCTCGTCGACCAGGAGCTGGCCGACCGCTGGGGCGAGGGCCCGCTGACCGCCTGCGGGGTCCTGGCGACCTTCGCCCTCGTCCGGGCCACCGATGTCGTCCTCGACCCGGACGAACTGGAGCCCCGCGACAGCGACTTCGCCGAACCCGACGACGCCGGGCTGCTGGACGCCGTCGACGTCTGGTGCGAGGACCTGCTCGACCAGCTGCCCGA
Source organism: Streptomyces globisporus C-1027 (assembly GCF_000261345.2). Taxonomy (NCBI): domain Bacteria; kingdom Bacillati; phylum Actinomycetota; class Actinomycetes; order Kitasatosporales; family Streptomycetaceae; genus Streptomyces; species Streptomyces globisporus. The sequence goes on from NZ_CP013738.1 coordinate 4,539,583, forward strand.
GACGCCCGTACCGCCGGTCGCCACCGAGATCGTCGCCGTACGGGATCTGGACCTGGTCGACGACGACGCCTGGCCGCAGGCGCTCGCGATGCTGGCCCAGCCGCCGTTGCGCGACGCGCTGACGCAGCCGGTGCGGGTGCTGCTCCCGGACGGCACGACGCAGTCCGTGCGCGCGTACACCGCGTGGTGGCTGCGCGACCACCCCGTGCTGGACGGCCGCCGCCCGGCCGGACTGCGCTCGGCGGGCGGTGACCCGCTGCTGGCCGGGCTGTACGACGCGGTGGACGCGACCGGCTTCGACGACGCCCAGGTGCTGCGGGCCCTCGGGGTACGCACCTCGGTCGCCGCCCTCCTGGACGAGCCGGGCGGCGCGGCCGAACTGCTGGGCCGCCTCGCCGACGAGGACCGCCCCGTCACCCCCGTACAGCTGCACGCGCTCTACACGGCCCTCGCCGAACTGGACCCGGACCAGGTGACGTTGCCGGACGAGCTGCGCGCGGTGGTGGACGGGGAGGTCACGGTGGTCGACGCGGCGGACGCCGTGATCGCGGACGCCCCGGACGTGCTGCCCCTGACGGCGGGCCTGCCCCTGCTCCCGGTCACCCCGTCCCGGGCCGCCGAGCTGGCCGACCTGCTCCAGGTACGCCGCCTCGGTGAGACGGTCGAGGCGGACGTCACCAGCGACGGCGAGGAGCACCGCGTACCGGAGCCGGTCCGCGTCCTGCTCGGCCCCGCCACCCCCGAGACGTACGTCGAACACCCCGAACTCCGCGCGGGCGGCGTCGAACTGGACTGGCGCCGCACCCCGGACGGCGTCGTCCACGCCGCCACCCTGGAGGGTGTGGCGGCGGGTCTCGCCTGGGCGGCGGGCCAGTGGCCCCGCCGCTTCGAGGTCGCGGCCCTGCTGGAGGACCCGTCGCGTACGGAGGAGCTGGCGCGGGACCGCTGGTTCGACTGATCCGCCGTAAGGCGCGAGCTGCGGCTTCACAGAAAAGTCACAGATCTGCACAACCGTTCACCTGGTTCGCCTGTCTGTTCCTGTGAGCCAAGAGGCTCATGGACCAGATGGGTCCCGCCGGGCTGACGACACGCGCGCCCCGGGACCCCTTCTCCACTTGGGGACACATGCGTATTCGTGCCACTGTGGCCGCCGTTACCGGCGCCCTGGCCCTTTCCGCTCTTGCCGTTCCGGCCGTCCAGGCCGACGAGAAGCCGGACGCCGGCCTGAGCCTGCCCTCCGGTGCCGAGGTCTTCGCCGCCGAGTCCGGCGCGTCCACCGCCAAGGCCCGCGCCGCCCGCGCCGCGGAAGTGCCTGTCATCAAGAAGGTCGTCGTCAACGGCGGCAAGGACATCGTGGTGGGCACGCAGTCCAAGAAGAAGTTCACCATCGCCATCACGGCCTCGTCGCCGTCCGGCATCGACGACGCGTTCGCCTTCCTGTGGCACGGCCAGTTGGACGAGGTCGACGGTCTCCTCGCTCCCGCCCAGGATGTCGGCAACTGCAAGGTTTCGGCCGACCCGACCACATCCACGTGCACCGTCTCGATCACGGTCGACCCGCGGTCCGACGACCTCTACACAAGCGGCCTCGCCGGCACCTGGAACGTCGCCGCCGGAGCGCTCGCGGGTAGCCGCGGCGGGAACGACTTCGTCTGGAACGACCACCATGCCAAGTCCCGTGTCCAGCGGTTCTCCAAGCTGACCGTGAACGCGTCCCCCGAGCCGGTGAAGAAGGGCAAGACCCTCACCGTCACCGGCAAGCTCACGCGGGCCAACTGGGACACCAACACGTACAAGGGCTACACCAACCAGCCCGTGAAGCTCCAGTTTAAGAAGAAGGGGGCCAAGAGCTACACGACGGTGAAGACCATCAAGACCAGCTCCACCGGCACCCTGAAGACGACCGTCAAGGCCTCGGCCGACGGCTACTGGCGCTACAGCTTCGCCGGTACGTCCACCACCCCGGCCGTCTCGGCCGCCGGTGACTTCGTCGACGTGAAGTAGCCGCAGCCGCACGGCAGGACATACGGAAGCCCCCGGGAGGACCACCGTCCTCCCGGGGGCTTCCCCTGTCCGCGGCCTACGCCCCGAAGCGCCGCCCCACCCAGCGCCAGACGAACTCCAGCAGGGCGGCCGCCGCCACCGCGATGGCGACCGCCGTCCACGGCATCGTCGTGCCGACCAGCTTCAGCGCGAAGAAGTCCTGGAGCCACGGCACGACGAGCACGATCAGGAAGCCGAGCCCCATCGCCGCCACCAGGCCGATCCGCCACCAGGTGTACGGACGGGCGATGATCGCCAGGACCCACATCGAGACCAGGAACAGCGTCAGCGTCGCCGCGCTCGTCTCGGCGTCCAGCGCGCCCGGGCCGCTGTAGTGGTGCCGTGCCACCAGGTACGTGACGAAGGTCGCCGTCGCCGCGATGACGCCTGAGGGGATCGCGTACCGCATGACCCGGCGTACGAAGTGGGGCTGGGCCCGTTCCTTGTTGGGCGCGAGCGCCAGGAAGAACGCGGGGACGCCGATGGTCAGGGTGGACAGCAGGGTCAGGTGCCGCGGCAGGAACGGGTACTCCACCTGGGTGCAGACCACCAGGATCGCCAGCAGCACCGAGTAGACCGTCTTGGTCAGGAAGAGCGTCGCGACCCGGGTGATGTTGCCGATCACCCGGCGGCCCTCGGCCACCACCGACGGCAGCGTCGCGAAGCTGTTGTTCAGCAGCACGATCTGCGCCACCGCCCGCGTCGCCTCCGAGCCCGAGCCCATGGAGACGCCGATGTCCGCGTCCTTGAGGGCGAGGACGTCGTTGACCCCGTCGCCGGTCATCGCGACCGTGTGGCCGCGCGACTGGAGGGCGGCCACCATGTCCCGCTTCTGCTGCGGGGTGACCCGGCCGAACACCGCGTGTCGCTCCATGGCCGTGGCCATCTCGTCCGGGTCGGTCGGCAGCCGGCGGGCGTCCAGCGTGTTCTCCGCGCCCGCGAGGCCCAGCTTTCCGGCGACCGCGCCGACCGAGACCGCGTTGTCGCCGGAGATGACCTTGGTGGCCACGTTCTGGTCGGCGAAGTAGGCGAGTGTGTCGCCCGCGTCCGGCCGCAGCCGCTGCTCCAGCACGACCAGGGCGGTGGGGGCGGCTCCGGCGGCCGCGCCGGGCGCGTCCAGGTCGTCGCCCCGCACCCGGGCCAGCAGCAGCACCCGCAGCCCCTGCTGGTTGAGCTGCTCGATCTCGGCCAGGGTCGTGTCGCCCTCGGACAGCAGGACGTCGGGCGCGCCGAGCAGCCAGGCCGAGGCCGTCCCGTCGGCCTCGGCGAACGCCGCGCCGCTGTACTTGCGCGCCGAGGAGAACGGCATCGCGTCGGTGACCGTCCAGGCGGCCTCTTCCCTCTGCGGGTACGCGTCGATGATGGCCTGGAGGCTGGCGTTGGGCCGGGGGTCGGAGGCGCCGAACGTCCGCAGCACCTCCGTGACGTACGCCTCGTCGCTCCCGTTCAGCGGCCGGACCTCCGTGACGTCCATGCCGCCCTCGGTCAGCGTGCCCGTCTTGTCCAGGCAGACCACGTCGACCCGGGCCAGGCCCTCGATGGCGGGCAGCTCCTGCACCAGGCACTGCTTGCGGCCCAGCCGTACGACACCGATGGCGAAGGCGACGGAGGTGAGGAGCACCAGGCCCTCGGGGATCATCGGGACGATGCCGCCGACGGTCCGCGCGACGGAGTCCTTGAAGTTGTTGTCCTTCACGACCAGCTGGCTGATGATCAGCCCGATCGCCGTCGGCACCATCATCCACGTGACGTACTTCAGGATCGTGCTGATGCCGCTGCGCAGCTCCGAGTGGACGAGCGTGAAGCGCGACGCCTCCTCGGCGAGCTGAGCGGCGTACGCCTCGCGCCCGACCTTGGTCGCGGTGAACGCCCCGCCGCCCGCGACGACGAAGCTGCCCGACATCACCGGGTCGCCGGGCCGCTTCAGCACCGGGTCGGCCTCACCGGTCAGCAGCGACTCGTCGACCTCCAGGCTGTCGGCCTCCGCGACCACGCCGTCCACGACGACCTTGTCGCCGGAGCCCAGCTCGATCACGTCCCCGAGGACGATCTCGTGGGTGGAGATCTCGGCGGCGACCCCGTCGCGCCGCACGGTCGGCTTCGCCTCGCCGATCACCGCGAGGCTGTCCAGGGTCTTCTTGGCCCGCCACTCCTGGATGATGCCGATGCCGGTGTTGGCGACGATCACGAAGCCGAAGAGGCTGTCCTGGATCGGCGCGACGAACAGCATGATCACCCAGAGCACGCCGATGATCAGGTTGAACCGGGTGAGGACGTTGGCCCGGACGATCTCGGTGAGCGAGCGCGAGGACCGTACGGGTACGTCGTTGACCTCGCCGCGCGCGACCCGTTCGGCGACCTCGGTGGTGGTCAGACCGTCCGGCCGGTGGGGTGGCGGCGGTGGCTCCATGGGGTGCACGGGGTCGAGTTCCGCCCCCGCGTCGATCATGGCCGGCCGGGAGGGTCCGGGGGTCTGCTCCCCGGAGGAATCGAGTGCCCGCTGCGTCATGCGTCCGACGTTACGGGCGCGCGCGGTGAATCTCCCGCCGGGGGGTCGAAGATCCGACCAGGGGAGGACGAAGTCGGTCCCGTGGTCGTACGGAGACGCGAGCGGGTCAGGTGGTCAGGCGGGTCAGGTCGTCAGGCAGTCGGGTCGGCCAGGCCGGGCCAGGCCGTCAGGCGGTCCGGTCGGCGCGGTCCGGGCGGTCGCCGCTCAGCGCCCTGTCCGCCGCCTCGGCCCCTGCCGCGTCCTTCACCTCGGCCCGGGCCGCGTGGCGCTTGAGGGCGGCGTCGCGGCCGCGCACGTACCAGATCCCGATCAGGCCGAGTCCGGCACCGGCCAGCGGGGTCCACACCCACCAGGTGTGGCCGCGGTCGGCGAACCAGCCGTAGAAGGGGAGCTGGGCGAGGAAGAGGACGAACCAGAGGATCGTGCCGCCGACGACGGTGGCGACGACGGGGCCCTCCAGGGGTTCGGGCGCCTCGTGCTTCGGTGTCCACTTCTCCATGCGTTCAGTGTATGGGGACGCGTCCGGACCACCCGGTCGGCGGGTGACGGGGCGGTCGGCTCAAGGGTCTACGCGCGGAGATAGCGATCTTCGCTTGATGTATTCATACTGAATCTGCTTTGGGCTGGCTCGAATTGTTCGTCGGAACATCCAAATTCGATCACCTCTCGTCCTTTGCTCCGCCTCCCCTACGTACGACTGAGGTCACCCATGCCCCCCTCGGCCACCGCTCCGGTCGACTCCCCGCCGCCCGCGGCTCCGCAGCCCCAGGGCAGCGTGGACCGGTTCTTCAAGATCTCCGAGCGGGGGTCGACCGTCGCCCGCGAGTTCCGCGGCGGGTTCGCCACGTTCTTCGCGATGGCGTACATCATCGTGCTCAACCCGATCATCCTGGGCAGCGCGAAGGACATGTACGGCCACCAGCTCGACAACGGTCAGCTGGTCACCGCCACGGTGCTCTCCGCCGCCTTCTCCACGCTGCTCATGGGCGTCATCGGCAACGTGCCGATCGCGCTCGCGGCCGGCCTCGGCGTCAACACCGTCGTCGCGCTCCAGCTCGCCCCCCGGATGAGCTGGCCGGACGCGATGGGCATGGTCGTCCTCGCGGGCATCGTGGTGATGCTGCTGGTCGCCACCGGGCTGCGGGAACGCGTGATGAACGCCGTGCCGAGGTCGCTCCGCAAGGGCATCGCCATCGGTATCGGCCTGTTCATCCTGCTGATCGGCCTCGTCGACTCCGGCTTCGTCTCGCGCATCCCGGACGCCGCCATGACCACCGTGCCGCTCCAGCTCGGCGGCGACGGCCACCTCAACGGCTGGCCGGTTCTCGTCTTCGTCCTCGGCGCACTGCTCACGCTCGCGCTGATCGTGCGCAAGGTGCCCGGCGCGATCCTGATCTCGATCGTCGCCATGACGGTCGTCGCCGTGGTCATCGACGCGGTGGCGGGCCTGCCCGACGGGGCGTGGGGTCTGACGACGCCCGCGTGGCCGGGCAATCCGGTCTCCGCGCCGGACTTCGGGCTGCTCGGCGAGGTCAGCCTGTTCGGCGGCTTCGAGAAGGTCGGCTATCTGACGGGCGTGCTGTTCGTCTTCACCGTGCTGCTGTCCTGCTTCTTCGACGCGATGGGCACCATCCTCGGCGTCGGCGACGAGGCGAAGCTGATGGACGAGAACGGCAACTTCCCCGGCATCAACAAGGTGCTGCTGGTGGACGGCATCGCGGTCGCCTCGGGCGGGGCGACCTCCGCCTCCGCCACCACGTGCTTCGTGGAGTCCACCGCGGGCGTCGGCGAGGGCGCCCGCACCGGACTGGCGAGCGTGGTGACCGGTCTGCTCTTCTCGGTGGCGCTGTTCCTCACACCGCTGGCGACCATGGTCCCGTCGCAGGCGGCCACTCCCGCCCTGCTGGCGGTCGGCTTCCTGATCATCGCGGGCTCGGTCCGGGACATCGACTGGAGCGACTACACGCTCGCGATCCCGGCGTTCCTCGCGATGGTGATGATGCCGTTCACGTACTCGATCACCAACGGCATCGGGATCGGCTTCGTCGCCTTCTCCGTGCTGCGCCTGGCGGCGGGCCGGGGCCGTGAGGTGCCGGTCGCGATGTACGTGGTGTCGGCGGTCTTCGTCTTCTACTACGCGATGCCGGCGCTCGGCCTCACGTGATCGGGTCCCTGGTCACCGCGGGGCCCGTCGGCCCGCAGAGCTTCTCGGTCTCTCCGTAGAACTTCTCCGTCTCCTCGACGGCCACCTTGAAGCGTTCGTCGAAGTCGTCGCGGATGAGCGTCCGGACCACGTAGTCCTGGACGCTCATTCCGCGTTTGGCGGCGTGCTGCCGGAGCCGGTCGAGCAGCTCACCGTCTATCCGCAGGCTGAGCACTGTCGATCCCATGCCCAGCAGGGTCCACGCCCCGGAGCGCTCTTGGCGTCACTTTCCGCTTCCAACTCACTCGTTCGGGTGATCGGAATTTACGGAAGGTGTAACCGGGTGGTATTTAGGTTGGGTAATGAGTTACGCTAACAAACATGCCTGACCTGATCCACGACGGCGACAGTGCCGCCGCCGTGAGCTCCCTCCGCTCCGCCGTGATGCTGCTGGGCCGTCGCCTGAAGCACCAGCGTGTCGACGAGTCGCTGAGCCCCACCGAGATGTCGGTGCTCGGCACCCTGGCCCGCTGCGGCTCGGCCACCCCCGGTGAGCTGGCCCGCAAGGAGCACGTACAGCCGCCGTCGATGACCCGCATCGTCGCGCTGCTGGAGGCGAAGGGGCTGGTCAGGCTGGAACCGCACCCCGATGACCGTCGGCAGAAGAGGGTCAGCCAGACCGAGCAGGCCGAAGCCATGCTCGCGGAGAGCCGCACCAAGCGGAACGCCTGGCTGGCCCACCTCGCCGAGGGCCTGGACGAGGACGAGTGGGAGACGCTTCGGGCCGCCGCGCCCGTGTTGGAGAAGCTCGCCCACCTGTGACCCCACGGGCGCACCGACGGTGATCCACCCGCCGGGCCGTATCGCTGTATACGGCCGGACCGGACCGGATCACCGCCGGAGCGCCCGTCGTCACGTCCTCGTCGGACCGCACGCCGCAGACGTACGAGGAGATGAACCCTTTTGAGTACGGGACCCGGAGCAGACTCCGCCCCCGCACCGACTTCCACCCACGAGAGCACGACCGGCGGGACCTTCTCGTCGCTGAAGATCCGTAACTACCGCCTGTTCGCCACGGGCGCCGTGATCTCCAACACCGGTACCTGGATGTCCCGCATCACGCAGGACTGGCTCGTGCTGAGCCTGACGGGTTCCGCCACCGCCGTAGGCATCACCACCGCTCTGCAGTTCCTTCCGATGCTGCTCTTCGGCCTGTACGGCGGCGTCATCGCCGACCGCCTCCCGAAGCGGCAGATCCTGCTCGTCAGCCAGGCCATGCTCGGCCTGGGCGGTATCGCGCTGGCCGCCCTGACCCTGTCGGGGGTCGTCGAGGTCTGGCACGTCTACCTGGTGGCGTTCCTGCTCGGCATGGTGACCGTCGTCGACAACCCGGCGCGTCAGTCGTTCGTCTCCGAGATGGTCGGCCCCGCGCAGCTGCGCAACGCGGTCAGCCTGAACTCGGCGAACTTCCAGTCCGCCCGGCTCATCGGCCCCGCCGTCGCGGGTGTCCTGATCACCACGGTCGGCAGCGGCTGGGCGTTCCTGCTCAACGGCCTGTCCTTCCTGGCCCCGCTCATCGGCCTGCTGATGATGCGCACCAACGAACTGCACGCCTCGGTGACCGTGCCCCGCGCCAAGGGCCAGCTCCGCGAGGGCCTCGCTTACGTCCGGGGCCGCCCCGAGCTGATCTGGCCGATCGTCCTGGTCGGCTTCGTCGGCACGTTCGGCTTCAACTTCCCGATCTGGCTGACCGCCTTCGCCGACGAGATCTTCGACGGCGGCGCGGGCATGTACTCCTTCTTCAACATCCTGATGGCGGCCGGTTCGCTGGCCGGCGCACTGCTCTCGGCCCGCCGTCGCTCCTCGCGGCTGCGGATGCTGGTGGCGGCGGGGACGGCGTTCGGCCTGCTGGAGATCGCGGCTTCGCTCTCCCCGACCGTGTGGCTGTTCTCGATCCTGCTGGTCCCGATCGGCATGCTGGGCCTGACGACGAACATCACCGCGAACACGAGCGTCCAGATGGCCGCCGACCCGGAGATGCGGGGCCGGGTGATGAGCCTGTACATGATGGTCTTCGCCGGAGGTACGCCGGTGGGGGCCCCGATCGTCGGCTGGATCAGCGACACGTACGGCGCGCGCACCGGCTTCGCGGCCGGCGGCGCGATCTCGGTGATCGCCGCCCTGGCCGTCGGCTTCGCCCTCGCCCGCGTCGGCGGCCTCCGCCTGAAGGTGGACCTCCGCCCGGGCCGCCCGCACGTCCGCTTCGTCCCGCGCGAGCAGCTGGCGACGGCGGCGTGAGCCCTGCGAAAGGCGCCCTTCCCCGGAGCGGGGGGAGGGCGCCTTTCGTATGCCGGGGCGCGGGGTCAGTCGCGGGGGAAGGCGTCGGTCTTCAGGACCAGGTCCACCGAGGTGTCGGTGAGATCGACGTCGATGCCGAAGTCGACGACGAGCTTCTTGTGGTAGCCGGCGTCCTTCGGCTCCGAGTGGAGGAGGCAGCGACCCGTGTACGGGTCGACGATGAGGAAGACAGGGATCCCGGCGGCCGCGTAGGCGTCCTTCTTGGGCCCGTAGTCGGCCGCCGCCGTGCCCTTGGAGATGACCTCGGCCACGAACTCGACGTGCTCTGGGAGCCAGCGGCCACGGCTGTCCTTGGCCGACTTGTCGAAGATCTTCATCACGTCCGGGGCGAAACCGTTGCCCTCGCCGAAGTCGATGCGTACGTCCGAAAGGGCCTTCACGTCCATCCCGAACCGGTCCTCCAGAGCACGCACGATCCGACGGATGATCTCCCAGTGCGTGTCCCGCTGCGGCGACACGTGAACGGTCCCCTCGACGATCTCGACCTTGAATCCCTCGGGGGTGGGCTCAAGCCACTCGAACATCTCGTCCAAAGTGCGCTCGTCGCTGGTGTCGGCCATGTCGATCCTGTCGGTGTCCACGACGGTCATCGTGCCGCTCCTCCCCGCTGCCGCACGGGCGTGCGGGCAGCCGCGTAGGACAACGATAGGCCCGGCGTCCCGGACGCGCCCGGACCTGCCAGACTCGCGCGCATGAGCAGCAGCGATCCCGATCGTCCGGCCACCGAGCGCCTCTTCGCCGCCGTCCTGCCGCCCGAGGCGGCCGTGGCGGAGCTCCGTGCGGCTCTCGCGCCGCTGCACGCCCTGCCCGGGGCGCGGGACCTGCGCTGGACGGGCCCCGAGGGCTGGCACTTCACGCTGGCGTTCTACGGGGACGTGCCCGAGGACATGCGGCCGGAGCTGGAGGCACGTCTGGAGCGGGCCGCGCGCCGCACCGGGCCCTTCGCGCTCCGCGTGCACGGGGCCGGGCACTTCGGCGGGCGGGCGCTGTGGGCCGGGGCGGCGGGCGGGCTCGACACGCTGCGGCTGCTCGCCGAGCGCACGGAGGCCGCCGCCCGGCGGGCCGGGCTGCCGATGGAGGAACACCGCCGCTACTCCCCGCACCTCACACTGGCCCGCAGCCGGGGCGCGGCGGACCTGCGGCCCTTCGCCGCGGCGCTGGCCGGGTTCGAGGGGCAGCGCTGGGAGGCCGCCGAGCTCACGCTCGTACGCAGTCACCTGCCGGTGTCCGGGGTGCCCGGGGAGCGGCCGCGCTACACGGCGGTGCGGGCCTGGCCACTGGGCGGGTGAAGGGTCGCCATGACGTCCGGGGCGGCCCGGCGGCCGGGGCCGGTGAGCGGTGCCGTTACGCTCGAAGGGTGGACCCGAAGACCAGAAACCGCATCATGGCGGCCGTGCTCGTGCTGATATTCGTCGTCGTAGCCGTGGGGGCCGCCCTCGGCGGCTGAGACCGGCGGGCCGCCGGGTGGCATCGCGCCTCCCGGAAGCCCGGCGCGTCCGGGGTGCGTGCTTGCCTGGAGTGGACTCGAAGGAGTTGGCTTGGGCGCCATGAAGTACACACAGCTCGGACGTACGGGACTCAAGGTCAGCCGGCTCGTCCTCGGGACGATGAACTTCGGCCCGCAGACCAACGAGTCGGACAGTCACGCGATCATGGACTCCGCGCTCGGCGCGGGCCTGAACTTCTTCGACACGGCCAACGTCTACGGCTGGGGCGAGAACAAGGGGCGCACCGAGGAGATCCTCGGCACCTGGTTCGCCCAGGGCGGCGGCCGGCGCGACAAGGTGGTCCTGGCCACCAAGATGTACGGGAACATGGGCGCCGACGGCGAGGCCTGGCCCAACCACGACAAGCTCTCCGCCGTGAACATCCGGCGCGCGGTCGACGCCTCGCTCAAGCGTCTCCAGACCGACCACATCGATCTGTACCAGTTCCACCACGTCGACCGGGACACGCCCTTCGACGAGATCTGGCAGGCGATCGACGTCCTGGTCCAGCAGGGCAAGATCCTCTACGCCGGTTCGTCCAACTTCTCCGGCTACAAGATCGCCCAGGCCAACGAGCAGGCCACCCGGCGCGGTTCGCTCGGCCTGGTCAGCGAGCAGTGCATCTACAACCTCGTCGAGCGCCGCGCCGAGATGGAGGTCATCCCGGCCGCGCAGGAGTACGGCCTCGGGGTCATCCCCTGGTCCCCGCTGCACGGCGGCCTGCTGGGCGGCGTGATCAAGAAGACGACGGAGGGCGGCCGCCGCGCCTCGGGCCGCGCGGCCGACGCCCTGGCCGACCCCGCCACCCGCGCCCAGCTCCAGGCGTACGAGGACCTGCTCGACAAGCACGGCCTGGAGCCCGGCGAAGCGGCCCTGGCCTGGCTGCTGACCCGCCCCGGCATCACGGGCCCGATCGTCGGCCCGCGCACCGCCGAGCAGCTGGACAGCGCGCTGCGGGCACTGGAGCTGGACCTCCCGGAGGCGGTGCTCACGGGTCTGGACGAGATCTTCCCGGGCCCGGGTCCGTCGCCGGAGGCGTTCGCCTGGTAGGGCTGAAAGGACACGAAGAAGGGGCCTCCCGTCGCTGTGACGGGAGGCCCCTTCGACCGGTTCGCGGGCCGGGGCGCCACGGTCAGAACGGCATGTGGCCGCGGGCACGCCGACCGGCCGAGCCGCTCTTGCCGACCGCCTTGGAGCTGCTGCGGAACGGCTTGCTGAAGATGCGTCCCAGGACGCCGGGGGCCTTGCCGCCGGCGCGCGAGCCCAGGCCCAGCGTGCGCTGGGTGCCGCGCTCCGGGTGGCGCGAGAGGCGCGGGACGAGGAAGGCGAGTACGAGGAGAACGGCGCAGACGGCGACTATTCCGACGACCATCATGGTGAGTCCTTGTCCTGGTGCTGTGGTGAGCGGGTGGTGTCTGCCACGCGTGCCCGATCGTCGGCAGCTAAACCCTCCGGGTGGTGCTGTCGTCCGCGCGCGGCGGACGGATCCTGTCTGACCGGGAGATACCCGGGCAGGAGATGCTTCGCCGGGCCCGGGGGGTGACCGCCCGGCGAACGACGAGGAACGAAGAAGGGGAGGGACGCAACGATGTCTCCGGTGAGCGAGAAGTGGGGCGAGGTCCTGCGCACGCATCTGGCCCTCGGCGAGGAAGGATCGCCCGTGCGGGCCGCCGCCGCGTTCTCCGCCGATGCGGGGTTCTTCGCCGTCGCGGGGCGGGGTGACGAGGACGGGTGGCCGTACTTCCGCTCGATGACGCCCGCCGCGGAAGGTGCGGACGCGGACGACGTCGAGGCTCTGTGCACCGTGTGCGAGGAAGCCGTCCACCCTCGGGGTCTGCGGATCGCGGGCACGTTCTGGCAGCGGGAGAGCCGCGAGGTGATCTCCGACGTCGTCACCGGGAGCGAGTTGGAGCTCGCTCTGCTGCGGGACGGCGACCGCGCGATGTGGGTCGTCCGGGCGGCGCAGGGCGTCTGCACGTTCGTGCTGGTGGACGGGGACAGCGAGGCGAAGGTCTCCGAGGCCCGGTCCCTGGCGCTGGACTTCGATTCCTTCCTGGTCGGGCAGGGGTACTGAGCGGGGTCCGCTGTCCCGTGCCCGGCCGTGGCCGGGTGCCACCGGTCCGGGTTCCGCCCGGTCGGGTCCCCACCCTTCCCGCTCCCGGGCGGCCGGGCCGCCGCTCCCGGCCGCCCGGTCACCGGTCCCGCGAGCCGCTTTCCGTGCCGTACGCCCGAGGCTCCGGCTCCTCGTCCGTCAGCTCGGGCTCCAGCCCCTCCGACACGTCCGCACGCGGGCGGCCCGCATCGCTGCGCCAGGCCTCGAAGGCCCAGCCGGTCAGCACGACGACCGCCCCGCCCAGCAGCCATCCGCCGATGACGTCACTGAACCAGTGGACGCCGAGCGCGATCCGGGTGAACCCGACGCCCAGGACGGAGATCCCCGCCGCCGCCCAGCACAGCCCGCGCCACCGGCGTGGCACCAGCGGCAGCAGGACCAGGAGCAGGACCGCGCACGACGTGGTGGCCGTCATCGCGTGGCCCGAGGGGAACGAGTAGCCCGGCGCCCGGGCCACCGGGTCCTGGAGCGAGGGCCTGGCCCGCTCCACCACGACCTTCACCAGCACCCCGATCAGCGCGCCCCCGATCGCGGTGGTCGCCGCCCAGGCGGCCAGCCGCCACGCCCGCCGGTACAGCAGCCAGCCGGTGAGCAGGGCGACCGCGATCCGCAGCGTCGCCGGGTCCCACAGCCAGTCCGACAGGAAGCGCAGCGTCGCCGCCCACCCAGGGTGCTCCAGGGCCACCTCGTGCAGTCGGCGGGCGGCCCCCGCGTCCAGGCGCAGCAGGGGCGGCCACGCCCCCTCGACGAGGAGCAGGAGCAGACCGAACGGCACCGCCGCGGCCGCGCCGGCCCCGACGGCCAGCAGCAGCCGGACGCCCAGGCGGCGGTCGGCACGGCGGGCCCGGTCCTGAACGGCATTCCGGGTTGCGGGGTCCGGTTGCGGGGCGGGGGGTTCGGCGGGGGATCGTGGCACGTCATGCTCCGGGGTCGGCGGTGATCGGTCCGGGCCTGCGGGCGCGGGCCGCCTCCAGCTGGGCGGCGAAGGCCAGCCCGAGGAAGAGGGCGATGGAGGTGAGGTAGGCCCACAGGAGCAGCGACATGAACGCGCTCAGCGGGCCGTAGACGGTGTCGAAGGAGCCGCTGATCCGGAGGTAGAGGCTCAGGAGCCAGGTCAGCGCCGTCCACACGACGAGGTAGAGGGCCGCTCCGAAGGCCAGCCAGGTGTAACCGGGCTGCTTGCGGCGCGGGGACCGGCGGAAGATCGCGCTCGCCGAGACGAGGGCGAGCAGGAAGCCCAGCGGCCAGCGCAGCAGGTCCCAGGTGTTCCGGGCGGTGTCGCCGAGACCGTACACGGAGGCCGCCGCCGAGACGAGTTCCCCGCCGGCCACCATCATCACGGAGCCGATGCCGAGCGGGATGCCCGCGCTCAGGGCCATCACCAGCCCGCGCAGGTACTTGAGGTGGAAGACGCGGTCCCGCTCCACCCCGTAGATCCGGTTGGCGCCGCGCTCTATCTGGCACATCGCGGTGGTGACATTGGCCACGGAGAAGGCAAGCCCCAGCCAGAGGGCGACCTCGGGACCGTCGCCGTCGCTCTGCTGGTTGCGGTTCAGGGCATCGTCCACCACCTCGGCGCTGGGGCCCTCGCTGATGCCGCGGATCGTGAGTTCGGCGAGCCGTCCCACGTCCTCCGTGTGCAGCTCGGCCGAGAGACCGACGAAGGCGATCACCAGCGGGATGATCGCCAGGATCGTCTGCAGGGCCAGCGCGCGGGCGTGGCTGAAGCCGTCGGCGTAGCGGAAGCGCACGAAGGCGTCCCGCATCAGCGGCCACCGGCCGTACCGGCGCAGGGCCGCGAGCGCCTCGTCGCCGGACAGCTCGTCCCCGCTCATGTCACGGGTCACCGGGACCCGGGTCGCCGTCCCCATCAGTGTTCCCGTGCCGGGAGCATGACGGTCAGGGCGCCGGACCGCACCTCAGCCGTGAGGCGCAGGCCGGGGCCCACCGGGTCCCCGTCGATCTCGCGCGACTGCGGCCGGGCGAAGGCCAGCTCGGCGCGGCGGAAGGTGTGGAACTCGACGGGGCCGCCGTCGCCCGCGCCCGTGCCGGTCACGTCGGCGCCGCCCGCGCCCCGGCGCTTCGCGCGCAGCAGCACCCCCGCCGCGCGGAGCCAGCCGCCCGCGCCCCGGGGGTCGAACACCGCGAGGTCCAGCAGGCCGTCGTCGGGCTTCGCGGCGGGGACCGGGGCCGCGCCCGCCTGGACCGTTCCTATGTTGGCGAGGAGGACCATCCGGGCGGTGCGGCGCAGTTCCGGGCCGCCGTCGAGACGGACGGTCAGCCGCATCCGGGGCGTGCGCAGCCCCTTGGCCCCGGCGAGGACGTACGCGGGCCAGCCCAGGACCGACTTGGCGCGGTCGGAGGTCTCCTCCAGCATCGTCGCGTCCAGCCCCGCCCCGGCCATCGCGGTGAAGTGGACGGCGGGGAACCCGTCGCCCTCGATCCGGCCGAGGTCCAGGGCACGGGGTTCGCCGGTCAGGCCCGCCGCGAGGGCCTCGGCGGGGCGGAGCGGCAGGTGCAGGTGGCGGGCCAGCAGATTGCCGGTGCCGGAGGGTACGAGAACCAGCGGGACGCCCGTGCCGGCCAGGGCGTCCGCGACCGCCCGGACCGTGCCGTCGCCGCCGCAGACCACGATCAGTTCGGTCCCGGCGCGCAGGGCATCGGCTGTCTTGCCGCCGCCGGTGTCCTCGGCGGTGGTGGCCACGAACGGGGTGTCGCGGTAGCCGTGCTGGGCGAGGACCAGACGCAGCTGCTCCTGGGTGGCCTCGTCGGTCACCGTCGGGTTGACGATGACCGTGACCTGCTTCTGTGCCGGGGCGGGCTGCTCCTCGGCGGCGGCCACGGCGATGTCCATGGCGTCGGCCGGGGGGCGGCCCACCCAGGAGTGCCCGGGGAGCAGGGCCCGGCCCACGACGAGCAGGGACAGCGCGCCGTTCGCCAGCCCGCCGGCCACGTCGGTGGGGTGGTGCATGCCCCGGTAGAGGCGCGCGAGACCCACGAGCAGCGGGAGGAGCAGCAGGAGCGCGGCGAGCGGCTTGCGCCACGGGGCCCTGACCCGGGACAGGACCAGGACGGCGAGCCCGGCGTACAGCGCGGTGGCCGCCCCGGTGTGCCCTGAGGTGTAGCTCGATGTGGGCGGGGAGTCGTCCATGCGCTCCACGTCCGGGCGGGTCCGGTCGACGGAGGCGGTGATCAGGACGAAGACCATCGACTGGAGCGACACCCCGACGGCGAGGAAGAGCGCCTCGCGCCACCGGGGCAGCCGGGGAACCAGGACCAGCGCGAGGCAGGCCAGCAGGGTGAGGCCCACCACCGTCGCGGTGTCCCCCAGGGCGGAGGCGATCGTGGAGGCGGTGTCGAGGGTGGTGGTACGGGCGTCCTCGAGCGCCTCGACGGCCGTGTTCTCCGCGGTCATCGGCCAGAACTCCCGGGCGGGCCCGGTGATCAGCAGACCGAATCCGGCGATGACGGCCGCCTGGCAGACCGCGAAGGCGCCGATCCTGGCTGCGGCCCGGGGGACGCCGGTGGAGAGAGCGGGGGAGTGGCCGGGGCGCGGGGGAACGGGTGCTCCCCGACGACCGCTCCGGCCGCTCCGGCCGCTCCGACCGCTCGGGCCGCTCCGGCCGGTCCCGTCGTTCCCGATGGCGTCCGGGGACCGGTCACTGCTGCCGGTCACCGTGGTGATGGTGGTGCTGCTGTCGGCTGCCACGGACCGGTCGTTCCCGCCGGCGCCCGCAGCCCCGCCGCTTCCGTCGGCTTCCGCGGGTCGGCCGCTGCTGCCGGCCTCCCCGGTCCCGCTCGTGTCTCTCGCCGGAACGCTTGTGCCCATCGGGTCCCCCCCCGGGTTCGGGGGAGACCACTTCTCCCTCGGCGATACGCCGTATGCCCTGTCGTGAGCGGGTCAGACTTCCGGCCGGTGAACTCCGCCTCCGCCCTTCGCGGGCCAGGGCCCGGAGAGCGGCACGGCCAGCCCGCCCCGGTGGGCGTCCGGGGTCCCGGGACAGGTCCGCTCGTGCCGGTCAGGCCGTCCGGGGCTTCGGCACGGAGACGCCGGGGGGCACCAAGCGCTGGATCGGGATGCCCGACGCAGCCTCCTCCTCGGCCGCCGCCCTGCGCAGGATCGCGTCGGCCGCCAGCAGGGCGTCATGGACGGTCCGGGTGCCGGTGCTCACACACAGCGTGTACGTCACATCCTCCAGGCTCCGCTGCAGTTCGTAGTCGGAGTCCTGGGAATGGCGCAGTTGCAGGTCGTTGTAGCGGGCCAGCAGGGTGCGCATGGCATCCGGGCTCGGGGTCAGCATTCTGTCCTCACCAGCCGTCGCAGAGGCAATGTGGCCCACCTAGTGCCCCGGGGGTCCCGCCGCCATGTCTCTTTTCACCACCACTTTCGGGCGAATGGTCTGACGGCGTGGTCCGGGGTTTGAAGTGGACGACGGGGGTCAGGCGGGTGGTGACCGCAACGCCGACCACACCACGAGGTGAGCGACATGGCTGCTGACGAGAAGACCCAGGCCAAGACCGAGCAGGCCAAGGGCAAGATGAAGGAAATGGCCGGCCGGACCGTCGGCAACGAGCGTCTCGTCGCCGAGGGCCGGGGCGAGCAGGCCAAGGGCGACGCCCGCCAGGCCAAGGAGAAGATCAAGGACACCCTGACCGACTGAGGTCGGCACCCTGCGGCACCGGGCCCCGCGGAGTTCGTCTCCGGCGGGGCCGTGCTGTGTCCGGGGACGGGGACAGGGACGGGGGTGCCGGGAGTGCCGCCGTACCTCGTCAGCGGTTGCCCGCGAACCCGTCCAGCGCCGCCAGCACCGCCCGCCGGGTCTCCGTGCCGCCCATGTGGCCCGCGTTGTCGATGACCGTCAGCGTGGCGTCGGGCCAGGCCCGGTCCAGTTCCCAGGCGGTGATCAGGGGGCCCGCGAGGTCGAAGCGGCCGTGGATCAGGGCGGCCGGGATGCCGGTCAGGCGGTGGGCGTGGGCCAGGAGCCGGCCCTCCTCCAGCCAGGCTCCGTGGGCGAAGTAGTGGGAGCAGATCCGGACGAGCGCCAGCTGGTCGCGGCCCGGGCGGCTGCCGTACGGGGGCGGGCCCGCGATCGCCTCCATCGACAGGACCGCGTCCTCCCAGGCGCACCAGTCCGCCGTCGCCTTCTCCCGTACGGCCGCGTCCTCGCTCTCCATCCGGCGGGCGTACGCCGCGACCAGGCCGGCCGGGTCGCTCGTCTCGGGGACGCCCGCGCGGAAGGCGGCCCAGGCCTCGGGGAAGAGCTGGCCCGCGCCCCGGTAGAGCCAGTCGATCTCGCTGCGGCGGGTCGTCGTCACCGCCGGGATCACCGCCTCCGTGACCCGCTCCGGGTGCTCCTCGGCGTACGCCAGGATCAGCGTCGAGCCCCACGAGCCCCCGTACAGCAGCCACCTGTCGATGTTCAGGTGGTCCCGCAGGCGTTCCATGTCGGCGATCAGGTGGGCCGTCGTGTTGTGCCGCATGTCCGTCGCCGGATCGCTCGCGTGCGGCGTCGAGCGGCCGCAGCCCCGCTGGTCGAAGAGGACCACCCGGTAGCGGTCCGGGTCGAAGTACCGGCGGGAGCGGGGTGTGCTGCCTGACCCGGGGCCGCCGTGGACGACGAGGGCCGGCTTGCCGTCCGGGTTGCCGCAGACCTCCCAGTACACGAGGTTGCCGTCCCCGACGTCCAGCATGCCGCTCCCGTACGGTTCGATCGGCGGATACAGCGTGTCGTCCCGTGTCCGTTCCATCCCCGGGCCCTCCCTCGTGAGTCGGCCGGACAGCCTACGGCAGCGGCGTAGCCTGGACGCCGTGAACGCCGCTCCCCACATCCTCGCCCGCATCGCCGGTCTGCTGGCCGCCGCCGCTCCCGACGAGCGCGGCGCGCTGTGGCATCTGGCCGAGCCGGGGCGGGAGTTGGACGCCAATCTGGTGCGGCTGCCGCCCGGCGCCGAGGTCGGTGAGCACCAGGAGGACGTGCTCGATGTGCTCCTCGTCGTGCTGGCGGGGGCGGGCAGCGTCAGGGCGGGCGACGGCCAGGTCCTGGACCTCGCGGCCGGCGCCGTTCTCTGGCTGCCCCGCACGTCCCGGCGGGCGCTCGCCGCCGGACCGGACGGGCTCACCTACCTCACCGCCCACCGCCGCCGCCCCGGCCTCGCGATCAAGCCGCCGAGCGGGGCGTACGAAGGCGGCGAGGAGCCCTGCATGCTGGACCGGGTCTGCCCGGAGTGCGGGCGGCTGTCGCAGGACCCCGCGCCGGTGTTCTGCAGCCGGTGCGGGGAGCGGTTCCCGGAGCGGTGAGGCGGGGGCGGGGGCGGGACGCGAGCGTGCTGCTGCGGTGAGCCGGGCGGGGCCGGGAGGGGCCAGGGGCGGCCACGAGGGGCCAGGAGGCGAAGCCCCATCGCCGCCGCGCCCCTCAGAACCCCTCGCACTCCGTCAACTCCGGTCGTCCCGGCGGGTTCTTGTCGCCCACCAGGCCCGACAGGTTCTCCTTGTACATGTCCTCCCAGACCCGGCCGGCCAGGATCGTCCGGAGCGCCGAGCACACCTCGCGCTTCAGCGTCGGGCTGCCCGGCCGCATCGCCACTCCGTAGCCCTCCGCGCCCTGGATGTTCTCCAGCCGCCGCACCTTGCCCGGGTTGGCCTCGACGTATCCGGCGAGAATGATGTCGTCCGAGGCCACCGCGTACACGTCGGACTCCGGGTCCAGCAGCTTGTCCAGGCAGTCCTGGTAGGTGTTGGGCTGGGACTTGGCCATGGTGAAGCCCTGCTTCGGCAGCGCCTTCTCGTACGTCGACTCCCGCGCGGTGCACACCTCGACGCCCAGGTCCCTCAGATCGCTGGAGTCGTTGATCGTGTACTTCGCCGACTTCTCGCGGACCAGGAAGCCGCGGCTCGCCTCGTAGTACGGGCCCGCGAAGTCGACGCTGTAGCCGTCGGGGCCGGCCGTCTTGCGGTCGTCGGTGATGCTGTACGAGGCGATGACCAGGTCCACCTGTTTGGTCTTCAGCGCGGTGGACCGGTAGTCCGTGGCGACGGTGGTGAAGGCGACCTCGCCCTTGCCGTACCCCATGGACTCGGCGATCGCGTAGGCCAGGTCGATGTCGTAACCCCGGTACGTGCGCGTCTTCCGGTCGAACTTGCTCAGCCCGGGCTGGTCGTCCTTCACGCCGATCTCCAGGGTGGGGTGCGTGTCCTTCCACCGCTCCTGGCTGCCGCTGCCCGCCTGCCCCTGCCCCTCCGCCGCACCGGACCTCTCGCCCTGCTTGCCGTCCTCGCCGTCGCCCTGCGCGACCAGCCAGCCCGCCCCGGCCAGCAGCGCCACGCACACGACGGCCGCCGCGACCTGCCAACTCCGGTACCGGGAGCGCCGCCCGTTCGCCGCAGGAGAGGGAGAGACGGGCTCCGGTGGCCGAACGGCCGTGCGCAGTACGGGTGTCGGGGGTGCCGAGGGGTCCGGCGTCGAGACCTCCGTGGGCGGATGCGTCGCCGCTGCCGCCGCGCCCGCGCCCGGCAAGGCGGGGTCGTCGAGCACCTCGCGGAGCATCGCCTCCGCCGTGGCCGCGTCCAGGCGCTCCCGGGGGTCGGTGATCAACAGCCCCTGGATGACCGGGGCGAGGGGACCGGCGTAGCGGAGTACGGGGTCGGGGGACTGCCGGACGTTCTCCTGGACCTCCCACACCTCGTGCCCGGCGAAGGGCACGCGGCCCTCGACCGCTTCGTACAGCGTGACGCCGAGCGCCCACAGGTCGGAGGCGGGCGTGGGGCCGGGGGAGGCGGGGGCGAAGAGTTCGGGGGCCAGATAGGAGGGGGTGCCGATGACGCTGCCGGTCCGGGTCACCCGGTCCGCGCCCTCGAAGGTGGCGATGCCGAAGTCGACCAGGATCGCGAGGCCGTCGTCCCGGACGAGGACGTTGCCGGGCTTCACGTCACGGTGGACGACCGATGCCGCATGGACCGCCCGCAGGCCCTGGAGGACCTGGAGGCCGATGGCCGCGGCGCGCGGTACGGCGAGGATCCCGTCGCGGCTCAACAGGTCCGCGAGGGACCGTGCTTCGAGCAGCTTCATCACGATCCAGACCTGGTGGTCGGTCTCGACCTGGTCGTGGACCGTCACCACGTTCAGGTGCTCGATCTTGGCGATGGCCTCCGCCTCGCGGCGGGCGCGCTGCATCGCCGTCGCCTGCGTGCCCGGCGTCATGGCGTTCCGGTCGAGCAGGCCCTTGACCGCGACGTAACGGTTCAGCCGCCGGTCGTGGGCCTTCCAGACCTCGCCCATCCCGCCGCTGCCGATCCGCTCCAGCAGCTCGTAGCGCCCGTCGATCACGGTCCGGGGGGCCTCGCCGTCCGCCCGGCGGCCGGCGAGGCGCCCGTCCTGGCCGTCGCCCGCTCTGCCGACCCTGTCTTCGTTGTGCATACGACCCCCTGTGCACTACATGGACCAGGCCAGATTAGACACCTTCTAGGCGGCCGCGCCGCCGTTGCTCTTCAGCAACTGGCCGTTGATCCACTGTCCTTCGGAGGAGCACAGGAAGTCCACCAGATGGGCGGTGTCGCGCGGGGTGCCGAGCCGGCCGAGCGGGGTCCCGCGGACCAGGGCCTCGCGCAGGTCGTCGGACATCCATCCGGTGTCCACCGGGCCGGGGTTGACGACGTTCGCCGTCACCCCGAGGTGAGCCAGCTCGTGCGCGGCGGCGAGCGTGATGCGGTCCAGCGCTCCCTTGCTGGCACCGTAGGGGAGGTTGCCCACGGTGTGGTCGCTGGTGAGCGCGACGATCCGGCCGGTGGCGGTGCCCGGCTCGCCGCGGAAGCGGAGCCCGTACTCCCGGATCAGCAGCCAACTGGCCCGGGAGTTCACCGCGAAGTGCCGGTCGAACGCCTCCACGGTGGTGTCCAGCAGCCCCGAGTCCACCGACTCCGCGTGCGAGAGGACGAGCGCGGTCACCGGTCCGCCGAGGCGCTGCTCGGCCTCGTCGAAGACGCGGGCCGGCGCGTCGGGGGCGGTGAGGTCCGCCTCGATCGCCGCCGTACGGGCTCCGGCCTCCGCCAGCTCGTTCGCGATGGACGCGGCGGCCCCGGGTTCGGCGCCCCACTCCATACGGCGGTCGTACGGCGTCCAGTAGGTGAAGGCGACGTCCCAGCCGGAGGCCGCCAGCCGCCGCGCGATGCCCGCGCCGATGCCGATGCTGCGGCCGACGCCGGTGATCAGGGCGGTGGGGCGGGACGGGGCGGGAGCGGGCGAGGGCTGCGCGGTGGTCGTCACGCGGTGATCCTTCGTGACCCGTAGGCGTACGTCAATGACGTTTCCGGTCACCGCGGCACCCTGCGCGGACCCGTGCTGACCTGCGGTGACCCATCTTCCTGGTGGGCCGACACGATCTTTCTGTTTCCCCTCGGCGGCGCACGCTCCTAGGGCGTGTCCGCAATGTCGTTTGGTCGTTGGGCCGTTCGTGGTGCGTCGTCATGAAGTGACTGATCAAGCGTGGGAAGTGGTCGGGCCGTTGCTGGCTCCGCCTCGGATGGGTCGTCCGGTGCGGGACCGGCGGCAGGTCCTCAACGGGATCCTGTGGAAGCTGTCCACGGGGGCGGCCTGGCGGGATCTGCCGGATCGGTACGGGCCGTGGAAGACAGTCTACGAACGGTTCCGTCGCTGGTCGGCGGACGGGACGTGGGACCGGCTCCTGGCTCATGTCCAGCAGCACTCGGATGCGGTCGGGAAGGTCGACTGGTCGATCGTCTGCGTCGACTCGACGATCGTGCGGGCCCACCAGCACGCGGCCGGGGCCCGAAAAGGGGGCCCTGCACCGGCGAGGCACTGGGCCGGTCCCGCGGCGGGCTGAGCACGAAGATCCACCTCGCCTGCGACGGGCAGGGCCGACCGCTCGCCTTCACGATCACAGGCGGAAACGTCAACGACTGCACGCAGTTCGAGCCGGTCATGGCCCGCATCGCCATCAAGCGGGACGGGCCCGGCCGGCCCCGCACCCGGCCCGACCGGGTAGCCGGCGACAAGGGCTACTCCTCCCGAAAGATCCGGGCCTACCTGCGCAGACGCGGCATCGCCTGCACCATCCCCGAACGCACCGACCAGATCAGCGGCCGCCGACGACGCGGCGAGACCCCCTGCCGCCTCGACCGCACCGCCTACCGACGCCGCAACGTCGTCGAACGCTGCTTCAACAAGCTCAAGCAGAACAAAGCCCTCGCCACCCGCTACGACAAACGCGCCCGCCACTACCAAGCTCTCGTCACCATCGCCTGCCTACGACTCTGGCTCCCCGCGGACATTGCGGACACCCCCTAGCGTGGACCACGGAAACCGCAACGAACGGTACATATCGGAGAGAGGGATCCACATGAGTGCGCAGCAGCAGTCGCTGAAGGGGAAGACCGCCGTCGTCGCCGGGGGTGCGAAGAACCTCGGGGGCCTGATCAGCCGCTCGCTCGGCGAGGCCGGAGCGAACGTCGTCGTCCACTACCACGGCGAGAACACCGCTGCCGATGCCGAGAAGACGGCGGAGGCCGTACGGGGCAGGGGCGCCCAGGCCGTCGTCGTGCGCGAGGACCTGACCCGTGTCGAGGGGGTGCGGAGCCTCTTCGACCAGGCGCTGGACGCCTTCGGCGGGGTGGACGTCGCCGTGAACACCACGGGAATGGTGCTGCGGAAGCCGATCGCGGAGACGACCGAGGAGGAGTACGACCGCATGTTCGCGATCAACTCCAAGGCGGCGTACTTCTTCCTCCAGGAGGCGGGAGCCCGCCTCAACGACGGCGGCCGCATCGTCAGCCTGGTGACCTCCCTGCTCGCCGCGTTCACCGATGGGTACTCCACCTACGCCGGCGCCAAGGCCCCGCTGGAGCACTTCACCCGGGCGGCGGCCAAGGAGTTCGCGCCGCGCGGGATCGCGGTGAACAATGTGGCCCCGGGGCCGATGGACACGCCGTTCTTCTATCCGCAGGAGACGCCGGAGCGCGTGGAGTTCCACAAGTCCCAGGCGATGGGCGGCCGGCTGACGGAGATCGAGGACATCGCGCCGCTGGTCACGTTCCTCGTCACCGAGGGCGGCTGGATCACCGGCCAGACGATCTTCGCCAACGGCGGCTACACGGTCCGCTGATCTCTGTCGGCCGATGGCGTCCGGGAGGACCGCGTGAGTCTGGACCTGCGCAAGCTGGAGCATCTCGTCGCCGTCGCCGAGGAAGGCGGGTTCACCCGGGCGGCCGAACGGCTGCACCTGAGCCAGCAGGCGCTGAGCGCCTCCATCCGCACCCTGGAGCGGCACGTCGGCGTCCGGCTCCTGGACCGGGGCCACCAGCACGTCACCCCGACCCCGGCCGGGCAGGCCCTCATCGACGACGCCCGGGCGCTCAGCGCCCAGGCGCTCGCCGCCCTGGACCGGGCCCGCCGCATCGGGCGCGGCCAGGCCGGGCATCTGCGGATCGGCCACACCCCGGCGGTCACGGCGGAGGAGGTCGTGGAGCTGCTGACCCGGGCGGGCACGGAGGAGCAGGGCATACAGGCCCACGTCCGCCAGCTCTTCCCCGACGAACTGCGCGAGCAACTCCTCACCGGCGCCTGCGATCTGGGCCTGACCCGTGCCATGCCCGCCGGCACGGGGCTGACCCGGGCCCGGATCGCCGAACACCGCCTGCGGGTCGCCGTTCCCGCCGGGCACCCGCTCGCCGGCCGGCCCACGGTGGCCCTGGCCGACCTGCGCGGCCAGCCGCTCACGGTGTGGGGCGAGGCGGGCTCGTCCGCGTACACGGATCTCCTGATCGGCCTGTGCCGTCAGGCGGGCGTCGAACCGGACGTCCGGCGCAACCCCGTCCAGGGCACCCCGCCCGTCACCGCCGTCACCGCGACCGGCCGCATCGCCTTCGTCACGGTGGCCCCGGGCCCGGCGGCGGGCGGCGCGGCCCAGGTCGTCGATCTGGACCCGCCCGTCCATGTCCCGGTCCACGCGCTGTGGCCCGCGCACACGACGTGCCCGGGACGGGACCTGTTCCTCGAACGGACGGAGGGGGAGAGGGGGAGCGGCTCCCTCGCGGAGTGAGTGACGGGGACGGGATTTCGGGCGTCTTGGTGCCATAAGTTCGCTTTATGGGTTGAGAGGAGGAAAGGGACTATCTGGATCTCCAGGTGGTCGGGAAGCTGGTGATCTCCCGTCCCCACGAGGAAATCGGTAGTTCCGTGAAACGTAGACGCATTGCTTTGTTGGCGACGGCCTCGGTGGCCACCCCGGTGCTCCTGGGAGGCGCGTCGGCCGTCGCCGATACGGTCGGCGCGCGGCCCCAACCCCTCCGTGTGGCGGGGGCGGTGACGAGCGACGACGGCCGGAACGAGGAGGGCGGCGGTCTGGTGACGCGGTTCAGGGGGGTGCCCGCCGAGTTCGAGGCGGGCGGCGACTGGCAGGAGTTCGACCTCGTCCTGAAGAACATCACGGAGGAGGAACTGTCCGACTTCTCGATGGACATCCAGCTGATCACCTTCCACCCCGGTGAGTCCCTTCAGCCGTCGCACGTGTCCGTCCAGGCGAAGTTCGACGACCCGTGGGAGGACTTGGAGTTGTGGGACATGGGAGGTCAGGACGTGGATGTGATCCTCCCGGTCGACGGCATGAAGCTGGCTCCGGGTGAGACGGTCATTCCGCTCCGGATGAAGTTCGCCGGTGATGCTCCGTCCGTGCGGTTCCACATCGGGCCCCAGGCCGACGAGGAACACGCGGAGGAGAGCAATGAGGACTACTGGGAGAGCGCGTGGATCATCCGGCCCGCTGATCCCGGGCCTGAGCCGTCCACGGGCCCCGAGCCGGAGCCGTCGGAGGACCCCGGGCCTGAGCCGTCCACGGACCCCGAGCCGGAGCCGTCGGAGGACCCCGGGCCTGAGCCGTCCACGGACCCCGAGCCCGAGCCGTCGGAGGACCCTGGGCCTGAGCCGTCCACGGGCCCCGAGCCCGAGCCGTCGGAGGACCCCGGGCCCGAGCCGTCCACGGGCCCCGAGCCCGAGCCGTCGGAGGACCCCGGGCCCGAGCCTTCGACGGATCCCGATCCTGAGCCCTCGACGGGCCCCGAGCCCGAGCCGTCCGCGGATCCCAGCTCCTCCCCCGACACCGGTCCCTCCGAAGAGCCGGCCCCGGGCCCCGCGGTCGGCGGTGGCGCGGCCACGGGAGGCAGCGCAGGTGGCGGCGGAACCGGTCCTGCCTCGGGCGGAACCGGTGGCTTCCCCGGCGGGGAAGGTGCCTCTTCCGGCGGAGCCGGTCAGGGCGGCTGGACCGCGCCGGCCACTGGTGGTGCCGCCGCTTCCGGCGGCGGACTCGCCCACACCGGAAGTGATGCCGTGACGAGCTGGGCGCTCGGCGCGGGCGGGACGCTGGTCCTCCTCGGCACCGCGCTCGCCGTCGCCGGACGCCGGGCCCGCAGGCGCAGCTCCGGCGTGTGAAGGCCCGGGTTTCGGCCCGGCTCCGCCCGGGCGGACCTGCCGCCCGGCCCCTACCCCGTCCGGGCCCGGCGCGGGCGGTGCTTCCTCTGCGACTGCACCCGCGGAGGACGCACCGCCCCTGGGCCGGGGCGGTCCCCGGTGGCGACGGTCACCGGGCAGGCCCGGCCGGCCCGCAGATCAACGCGTGGCCGAGCCGGGCCGTCGCCAGCAGGTCCTCGCGGTCCGCGCCGAGATTGGCCCGCGCCGACAGCCCGTGCCAGATCGACTGGATGAGCCCGGTCAGGGCCGAAGGATCCGTGTCCGTGGACAACTCACCTTCCTCCACAGCGCGTTCGGCGCGGGCGCGGAGGATTCGCTCGTTGTGGCCCTGGAGTTCGGCGAAGTAGGCGCTGGTGTCGAGGGTGCTGGTGCTGTCGGCCATGGCGGCGCTGCCGAGCAGGCAGCCGGGGTGTTCGTCGTCGGGCCGGGTGAACTCGTGGACGGAGTCGATCAGGACGCGTTCGACGACGGTCCGGAAGTCCGGTGCGGCGACGGCCTGTTCGTAGATCTCGCGGTAGCGCTCGGCGTAGGTCCGTACCGCCTCCTCGAACAGCTCGGCCTTGCTGCCGAAGGCTCCGTAGAGGCTGGAGGTGGAGAGGCCGAGCCGCGCGGTCAGATCGCGGGTCGAGGTGCCCGAGTAGCCGCGTCGCCAGAAGAGGCGGGCGGCGTCGAGGAGGGCTCGGTCGCGGTCGAAGGCTCGGGGGCGTCCACGTTTCGGCTGGGGCACGTTTGCATTGTAGAGCGATCGCACCATAATGAGTTTATGGAGCGAACGATTCAGAAAGAGTTTCCGGTCGGCGACGGCAGCTGGGTCACGGTCGACGTGTACGGGTAGCCGGACGCCCCGGGCCTCGTCGTGGTCCCGGGCGCGATGAGTGACGCCCTCGGGTGGCGTGCCGTCGCGACCGCCGTGGACGCGTGGCCGTCGGTGGCGGTCGTCAACCGCCGGGGCCGTGCGCCCTCGGGGCCGCTGACCGCCGCCTACTCCCTGCGCACCGAGGTGGCGGACCTGGGCGCGGTCCTCGACGGGCTCGGGGGCGTGCGGACCCTCTTCGGCTGGAGTTACGGCGGCCTCATCGCCCTGCTGACCGCGGACGAACGGCCGCTGGGCCAGGTGATCGCGTACGAGCCGGTGATACGTCCGTTCGGCCTCGACGTGCTCCCGGACCTCAAGGCGGCGGACGAGGCGGCGGACCGGGACGCGGCCGTGGAGATCGTGCACCGGCGGATCGCCGGTCTCGACGGGGAGGTCGTCGACGCGCTGCGCGCCGACTCCGAGGCCTGGGAGGCCCTGCGCGGGCTGGCCGCGCCGGTCTACGCCGAGATGGCCGCGCTGTACGGGGAGCCCGCGCCGGACTCCCTCGCCCGGCGGGCGGACCGCGTCGACCTGATCGTCGGCGGGGCCAACCGGGGCACGGCTCCCTACGGAACGTCGTTCGACGACGTCGCGCGGCGCGTCCCCGCCGCCGAGGTGCACGAGCTGCCCGGCCAGGGGCACATGGCGCACCTCCAGGCCCCAGCGGAGCTGGCCCGGCTGATGGAGGGGCTGGCCGCCGCCGGGTGAGCGTGGCGGGGGACGCGTCCGACGTGCGGCGGCGGGCGGGCCGACAGAGACTCGGTGGGGATCTCCGGTGCGTCCGCCCCCGGACGCATGACGAGAAGGAGGAGGAACACGATGACCACATCGATCAGCGATCCGGTGGTGGAGAAGTTCATCGCCGCGG
Organism: Streptomyces globisporus C-1027; assembly: GCF_000261345.2. NCBI lineage: Bacteria > Bacillati > Actinomycetota > Actinomycetes > Kitasatosporales > Streptomycetaceae > Streptomyces > Streptomyces globisporus. The sequence continues at coordinate 4,567,435 of NZ_CP013738.1, forward strand.
TGAACGCGGGCGACAAGGACGCCTTCTTCGCCGACGTCCTCACCGAGGACGCCACCATGTCCGACGACGGCAGCGAACGGGACCTGGCGGCCTGGACGGAGAAGGAGATCTTCTCCCCGAAGGCCAACGGCCGGATGAAGGTCGTGGACGCCTCGGACGACGGCCGCGTCCTCGTCGTCGACTACACGAACGACACCTGGGGCACCATGCGGACCCGCTGGGTCTTCACGGTCACCGGCGACCGCGTCAGCCGCTTCGAGACGGGCCAGGCGCCGTCCTAGCCGGGCTCTTCGCCGCCGGTCACAGGCGGCGGTAGGTGCGGCCGCCGCGCCGGGGGAGGGCCGCCGGGTCGTCGGGGCCGGTCCGGGTGGCCCGTAGCGCGAGGTGGATCTCGGCGCGCACGGTGGCGTCGCCGAGGTTCTGGGCGAGGTGTTCGGCGCACTGGGTGAGCCAGTTGGCCAGGGTGGTGCGGTGGAGATGCAGTTCGGCCGCGGCGGGGGCGGTCCGGGCGTGGTGGTCCAGCCAGCAGGTCAGCGCGATCCGCAGGTGCGGCTCCAGACCGCCGACCAGGCCGCGCGCCCAGGACCGGGCCGCGTCGGTGTCCAGGAGGCCGCCCGGCAACGTCTCCAGCCGCGCGGGGCCGTTCCCGCCCTCGCTCCCGCTGTCGTCGGCAGGGGCGGGCGCGCGGAGGGCGAGCAGCAGATGCGCCTGCACGGTGGCGTCCTCCAGATCCGCGCGGAGCAGCCGGGACAGCTCGCGTATCCGGGCCCGTACCGTACCGGCGGACAGGCCGAGCGCGGCGGCGGCGCGGGGCTTGGAGCCGGTGCGGAGCCACACGAGGAGCAGGTGCTGGTGGGCCGCCGTCAGCGGGCGCAGCACGGCTTCCGCCCAGCGGGCGTACGGGGTGGCGGGCAGCAGGGGCGTGAGCCGGGAGGTGCCGACGGCGTCGGCGGGGACGATGCGGCGGTCGGCGGTGGCGCTGTGCCGGGCGGCGGCCGCGTCGCTGTGGGCGGTGGGCATCTCGGCCAGGGGCAGCGGCCCGGCCATGCCCGCCAGTAGGTGGTGGCGCTCGCTCACCCGGGAGACCAGGCGCAGGACCCGGCCGTCGTCGCCGCCGCGGTGCAGCTCCGCGACGACGAGTTCGCCGTCCAGCCGGCCCAGCAGGGTGCAGGCGTCGGCGTGCGGGGCGAGGGATGGGCGTACGGCCCGCCACAGGACCTGGTGGGCGGTGGGGACGTCGGCGCCGGTGAGCCGGTAGACCGTGGCATGGGTGAGCCGGTTCCCGCCCAGGGTGTCGGCGACGGCCGTGGTGTGACCGGCCAGCAGCAGCCGGACGAGGGTGGTGTGCAGCCGCATCTGCTCGCCCCGCAGTTCCGCCGCCCGTTGCCCGCGCACGTCCAGGAGGGCCGCAGTGGTCGTGGCGACGCGGGCGGCCCGCTCCGGGGGGACGGTGGGTCCGGGGGCCAGGACGAGGACGGCTCCGGCGGCCGGACGCTGGAGGCAGTAGGGGTGTTCGTGCGGGTCGGCGGCCGCGTGCACGCCGTCGGCGGCCGCGGCGGCGGGGGTGCTGTAGACGGCTCCGGCGATCGGGTCGGCCAGCACCGCCCACCCCTGGACCAGCAGCGCGGCCTCGGCGATCAGATGCGCACCGGACCGGGTCGCGGCCCGCAGCAGCCGGTCCGTCGTCTCCCGTGCCTGCCGGGCGCCGCCCGGGCAGGCGCCCTCGTGGCCGGTCTTACCTGTGGTGCTCATGGGCGAGAGCCTCTGCGGGCCGTGCGTACCGCGTACGGCGGAAACCCGTACGCGGCACGGCAGTCGGGGAGGTGGGATCGAGACGCGGATCAGGGAATGCGGGCGACCGCGCCCCATCCGGCCCGGGCCGTGGTGGTGCCGGTGTTCGCGTCGGGCCGCCAGTTCGGCCAGGACACCATCCCCGGCTCGACCATCTCCAGCCCGTCGAAGAACGCGACCGTGGTCTCCGGCTCCCGGAAGATGTACGGGATCGCCCCGCTCGCGTTGTACTCGTCCTGGACGGCCCGGTGGGCCTCGTCGGACGCGGTGGAGTGGCTGAGCGAGAGGTAGCTGCCCGAGGGCAGGCGCTCCACCAGCCGCCGTACCAGGGACAGCGCGTCGTCCCAGTCCACGATGTGCCCCAGGACGTCACTGATGACGAGGGCGACGGGCTGTGTCAGGTCCAGGGTCTTGGCGGCCCCGGTGAGGACGGTCTCGGTGTCGCGCATGTCCGCCTCGACGTACGCGGTCGCACCCTCGGGGGCGCTGGTCAGCAGCGCGTGGACGTGCAGGAGCACCAGGGGGTCGTGGTCGACGTAGACGATCCGGGACTCCGGGGCTATCCGCTGGGCGACCTCGTGCGTGTTGTTCGCGGTCGGCAGCCCCGCCCCGACGTCGAGGAACTGCCGGATCCCGGCGTCCCGGGCGAGATAGGTGACGGTCCGGCGCAGGAAGTCCCGCGACTCCTTCGCGAACGTCTCGATCAGCGGGTACTTGCCCCGGTAGGCGTCGCCCGCGGCCCGGTCCGCCGGGAAGTTGTCCTTGCCGCCGAGCCAGTAGTTCCAGACACGTGCGGAGTGCGCGACGCTCGTGTCGATCTGCGCGGGCAGTTCAGGCCCATTTCCGGTCGTACTCATCCTGTAACACCTCTCTGGTTCGGGCCGGCCGTATCGCCATCACGCACGACACGTCCAGCATTCCCTGATACGTCTGCACGGGGTGGGGGCTGTCCCACACCTCCGCCGTGCCGGGCAACCCGCCCTCCCGCACCACATGGTCGGCGATCTCCCGGATCTCCACCCGGTACAGGGAGAGCGCCGGGACACCGGTGAGCGGGTGCGGCGGTGCGTACTCGGGGTGCAGCTGCATCGTCACATCCCCGCGTTCCGCCGTCTGTTGAAGCACGCGGACCTGTTCGCGCATCACCTCGTCGTCGCCCACCCGGCAGCGCAGCGCCGTGACGGGCAGGACGGCCCAGAGGCGGGTCTGCTGTTCCTGGAGCCGCTTCTGACGCTCCACCAGGAAGTCCGCGCGCCTTTGCCGCTCGGCCGCGTCCCGCTCGGGGAACATGACCTCGTCCACGGCCATCGCGTACGCCGGGGTGCGCAGCAGCAGCGGGACCAGCGCCGGATGCCAGGTGCGGACGACGCTCGCGGCGGACTCCACGCTCATCAGATCCATCAGCCAGGGGGCCATGGCATCCCGCCAGGGATGCCACCAGCCGGGCATGTTCGCGGCGTTGAGCCGCCCCATGATGTCGTCGGTCTCCGCCGCGCCGGCCCCGTAGAGGGCGAGCAGGGCGGACACCTGCCCCACGTCGAGGGAGGTCTGCGCCTGCTCCAGCCGCCGGAGCGTCGAGGGGTGCCAGCCCAACTGCGTCGCCGCCTGCGGTACGGACAGGCCGGCGCCCTCCCGCAGGTGCCGCAGGCGGGCCACCAGGACCAGGTGCCGTGCCGTACGGCCGGACCGTTCGCGCGCCACGGTTCCCCCCTTCCCGCTCCGGCTCGATATGACCGACATTCCGCGCAGCCTGCGCACAGTGCACACAGCGCACCTTGCGACGGTCGCACGGCGCTCCCAAGGTAAGCATGTCCGACTCCATCGCACACCAACTCGGTCAGACCGGGCCGATCTTGCCCCATGCCCCTCCGTCCACCCGCCACGGGTACTCCGTACTTCGCATTCCGTACTCCGTGGCCGTACTCCCGTTCTGCCGTTCCGTGCACCGTCGTTCCGGCGGCCCGTTCTCTGGAGCCCACCGCATGAACCACCCGACCGGCCTGACCGGCCCGACTCCGCAGAACCGCCTGGCCGATGTGACCCCCTTGGTCCACCCGAGACTGCGGTCCGTCGTCACGGCTCCGAGGCCCGCCCAGTCCCGCCCGCTCGACCTGCGCGTCCGCGCCCAGCGGATCCAGATCGACGAACTCGTCGTCGACGACCCCCACCAGGTCCTCGCCCACGCCCGGCAGGCCGCCCTCGACGACCCGGAAACGGCCGAGCAGTTGGGGTACAGCACCACGGAACCGCTGCCGCTCCCGGACGCGGCCGCGCTGCTGTGCGCGCTCTACGACACGGACGTCCTCACGGCGATGGGCCTGCGCCTCACCCGCCACACGACCCGTGTCTCCGCCTCAAACCAGCAGACGGAGCCGGTCTCGTTGGTGCGGTCGGCGACGCCGGAGGACTGATCCTGTCGGTCGCTCACGTCGGGCGCGTGCGGGACGCGCGGCAGACTGGGGGGATGGATTCAGGACTCGCCGCACTGCTGGGTGCCGCCGTCGGTTCCGCCGCGACGCTCGGGGCCGCGATCGTCAACGGCCGTGCTCAGGCGCGGTCCCAGCACGCGCAGCAGAGCCGCCAGCACCGCCGTGACGCGTACGCCCGGTACCTGAGCGCCCTCCACGACCGCGACCTCGCCATGGACGCCGTGCTCGACGCGCTGCGCCCGGACCGGCCCGACCTGACCGCGGTCGAGGAACTGACGGCCCGTTTCGTCACGTTGGCCCGTGAGGTCCACCGGACCTGCGAGGTGGTCATCCTCGAAGGCCCGGCATCGGTCGCGGCCGTCGCGGAACGCGTCACCAACGCATCCGCCGACCTCTCGTACGTTATGCGGACCATGGCCGAGGACGCCCGCGCGGGCGACACCGCCCGCAAGGCGGAGCACGCGACCCTGGCCACCGAACGGGAGCGGGCCCTCTACGAGGCGGTCAAGGAGTTCCGCCTGGCGGCCCGTGCGGCCATCGGGCAGGCGGCCTGACGGCTGCGCCCCGAGCATGCGGCGAGGGTATGGCGTGCCGGGCTCCTGCCGCGTCGGGCGGCAGGCCTACGCCTCCTCCTGGCGGGCCGGCGAATTCGGTTGACGGTGTCGGGAGAATTCCTGGCATGGGTACGGATATCAGCGGCTTCATCGAGTACCGGGCGCCGGGGAACGACCGGGAGCCGATCTGGTTCGGCGCACACGACCTCAGCCCCCTCAACGACGACGTTCGCAACTACGACGCGTTCGGGTGCCTCTTCGGGGTGCGCAACTACGCGAACTTCCGCCCCTTGGCGGCAGACAGGGGGATTCCCTCCGACGCCTCGGGCGAGCTGAGCGCGCGGTTCGCGCAGCTGGCCGAGTGGTACGGCGAGGACGGCTTTCACAGCGCCACATGGATCACCTGGGCCGAGGTGAAGGCCGTCGACTGGGACGAGCCTGCGGAGAAGCCCGACAGCCGCCTTCACGAGTACCGGCAGACGCCGGGCGGACTGAGGATGACGGGCAAGTCCTCCTGGAGCGCGGAGTTCGCCGAGGGGGTCGGACTGGAGCGGGGCGATGTCCGGGAGTGGCCCGAGGGCGCTGAGTGGCTGATCGGGGACACGCTCTACAGGTCGGTCACCCTCCGCCGCAGTGATGCCGTCACCGAGACCGGCGAGTGGCGACCTGTCTGGGAAGCCATGAAGGGACTCGCGGAGCAGCACGGTGACGAGAACGTACGCCTTGTGGTGTGGTTCGACGACTGATTCCGTCCGGCAGGATCGGCTAGACCCTCGCCCGCAGGACGTCTGCGGCGAACTCCACGAAGGACGTCCAGGTGTCGGGGGCGACGGCGAGCGAGGGGACGGTGAGGTCCTTGGAGTCGCGGATGTGGACGGTGTGGGGGCAGGTGGCCACCTCGACGCAGTCGCCGCCCTGGCTGCCGCTGTAGGTGGACTTGGACCAGGTGAGCGCCACCTCTACACAGTTGCCGCCTTCGCTGCCGCTGTAGCTGGACTTGAACCAGTGGAGGTCGGTGCTCATAGTTCCTCTGCCATCTTCTCGATCTTCTCCAGCGTCCTCTCCGGAGTGTATGCCTGGGCTCGGGTGACGCCATACTGACCGAACAGGTCCCCCAGCTCCGGTTGTTCGGTGACGAAGAAGCTGCCGCCCTGCCCCTCGATATAGGCGAGCTGCTGGCGCTTGTCCGTCTCCAGAAGGACGAACGGGCCGTCCAGCGCCGCGTGGTCCTCGCGGTCCGGGTCCATCAGCTGGATGCGCACGTGCCGCAGCCGCGCCACCTCGGCGAGGTGATGGAGCTGGGCCTTCATCACGCGACGGCCGCCGATCGGCCGGGTCAGCACGATCATCTCCAGGACGAAGCTGATGTCGGCGAGCGGCCTGCGGGACAGCAGCTTCTGCCGTTCGAGGCGAGCGGCGACCTTCGCCTCGATCTCGTCGTCGTCATAGGTCGGGTACCGGCTCGTGAAGACGGCCCGTGCGTAAGCCTCCGTCTGGAGCAGACCGGGCATGACCTGGTTCTCGTACGAGTACCTCGCCCAGGCCTTCTCCTCCTCGTCCGCGAACGGCGTGAACCACCCCGGCAGCGGGTTACGCCGCTCCGTCTGCTTCGGCGGCTTCGGCGCGGCGACGATCAACGCACCCTGTGCGAGCAACACCTCGTCCGCCCGTTGCACGAAGACGTCCGTCGGCGGCCGGGCGCCCCGTTCCACCATCGCGACCTGGGACTTGGAGTAGCCGATCCGCTTACCCAGTTGATCCTGTGACAGCCCGGCCAGCACGCGGAAGTGCCGCAGCAGCAGGCCGAACATCTCGGCAGTGCTTTCCGGCTGATCACTGGAGTGCACGGGCTCACCTCACATGTACACCACTGTTCACAACGTGCTTGTGACCCTGGTCACCGTACGTGTCTGCCGCAACGCTGAGCGCATGGAACTGAAGAATTCACCGGATCCGGTCCCCTTCCACCCCTCCTGGATTCCCGCCTCCGGCCACGCCCTCCGCCACGTCGGCATCCACTTCGACGCCGTACGGGCCATCGGCCTGCTCGGCGAGGAAATCGCGTACGAGGTCATGCAGTTCACCGACTTCCAGGCCGGCCCCATCGTCCGCTCCGGCATCGGCGAGCGCAGCATGTACTTCCTGCTCGCACCCGGGACCGTCGCCGGCCACCGGTGGCCTCCCGGGGTGGAGGCGATGAGCCGGAGCGCGCGAGGGGACGCCTTCGTCGGGGTTCCCGCGCTGGGCGGCGGGACCTGGCCCCTGGACTGGCGGTCGCGGCCCACGGCCCAGGACCCCTTCGTGGATGCCGCGTTGCTGCACGAGATGGCCTGGCTGCGGGCGGGGTGCGCCGTAAAGGAGTGAGCGAGGCATCAGCTCGCCTTCCGTGCCCGACACGTCAGTGCCGGGAGCACCGACGGGGCTCCTCTCCTCGCCCTTCTTTCAGGCGCCCGGCCCGGTGCGGAGCCGCCGTACGTCCACCACGAGCGCGTACACAGCGCCGAGGAAGGCCGCGGCTCCGAACAGGAGCCACAGAACCGTGGCCCCGGAGCGGTACTCACGAACGGCGAGGGCGAGCAGCAGCACGCCGGCGAAGACGCCGAAGACGGAGATCAGAGCGCTGATGCGATGGGCCACACGCACATCATCGACGACAACCTCGGCTGGCGGAAGTGATCCAGGGCGGAAGTGATCCAGGAACGGCATGGTTCCGAAGGTGCAGCCGGCACTCACGCCGGCTCACCCTCGGAGTGCGTGAGGCTTCCGGTTACGGGACCCGGGCCACCGCGACGTACATGCCGCTGTGCTCCTGCTCGGGCGCCGACGTTCCGTTGAACCACTCCGGGGCCTTCACCAGGCCGGGCGTGACGATCTCCAGGCCCTCGAAGAACCGCGCGAACTCCTCCCTGGTCCGCAGGGCCAGTTGGATGCCGCCCTTCTTGTACTCGTCCCCGGCTTGCTCCCCCTTCTCCTCGTTCACGTCGGCCGCGCCGTGGGACAGCACGACGTAACTGCCGGGCGCCATCGCGTCGGTGAACGTACGGAGGATGTCGATCGGCTTCTCGGCGTCGGGGAGGAAGTGGAGGAGGCCGAGCACGGACAGGGCGATCGGGCGGTCGAAGTCCAGGGTCTCGCGGGCCGCGTCGAGGATGATCGCGGGCTCGCGGACATCCGCGTGGACGTAGTCCGTCACGCCGTCCGGGCGGCTGACCAGCAGCGCTTCCGCGTGGCGCAGGACGATGGGGTCGTTGTCGCAGTAGACGATCCGGGCGGAGGGGCGGATCTCCTGGGCTACCTGGTGCAGGTTCGGCTCGGTGGGGATGCCCGTCCCGATGTCGAGGAACTGCGTCACGCCCTGGCCCGCCAGCCACGCCGTCGCGCGGTGCATGAAGGCCCGCTGCTGGTGGGCCCCGATCTTCGCCTCGACGGGCAGGAGCTCGGCCACCTGCTGGTCCACCGGGTAGTTGTCCTTGCCGCCCAGCAGGGCGTCGTAGACCCGGGCCGAGTGCGGCTTGCTGGTGTCGATCGGGGGGTGAGGAGCCTGTGCCGTCATACCGAACTCCAGATACACGTGGTGTGGACCAGTCAGTCGACGCAGTCTGCCACAACGCCTACGGAGTTCCGGCGGCCACCCAGTGGCCCACCAGGTCCGCGTAGAGCGGGCTCCCGTCCAGGAGTTGGGCATGTGTGCCGATGGCGGTGCGCTCACCGTCGAGCACCAGGATGCGCGGCGCGCGCAGCGCGGAGCTTATGCGGTGGGCCACCACGACGAGCGTGGTGCCCCGTGCCGCGAAGGCCCGCTCGGCCCGCTCCTCCGCCGCCGGGTCCAGGTGGCAGCAGGCCTCGTCCAGCAGCACGACCGACGCGGGGGACACATGGGCGCGGGCCAGCGCCACGAGCTGCCGTTCCCCGGAGGAGAGCGGGGGGCCGTCAAGACCGACGGGCGCGTCCAGGCCGCCGAGCCGGTCCACGAGGGCTCGCGCACCCACGGCCGTCGCGGACGCGAGCAGGTCGGCGTCCCGGGCTCCGGGGCGCAGGTAGCTCAGGTTGTCGCGCACGGTGCCGGTGAACACGTACGCCTCCTGAGGGATCAACGTCACCGCCCGGTGGAGCCAGGTCCGGTCGAGCTCCGTCACCGGCACGCCGCCCAGGGTCAGTCGGCCGTCGTCCGGTGCGGCAAGCCCGGCCAGCAGGGTCGTCAGAGTCGACTTCCCCGCACCGCTCGGCCCGACGACCGTCAGATGGGAGCCGGCGGGGATGTCGAGGGAGAGCCTGTCGATGACAGGTGCCGCGCCGGGGCCGTAGGCGTAGCCGACGTTCACCAGGGACAGGTCCGGGGAGCGTGGGGATCGCGGGGAGGTGGCCCGGCCCTGGCCCTCCGCCGGACCGCGCGACCCTTGCGGCGTCGACCGGCTCAACTGGCCAAGTACGGTGGCCAGCTGCACGCCCCACGAGCCGAGGACGGCGACGAGTGAGCGCAGCGCTGGAGCGACTCCGCTGATCAGATAGCTGGTCGCGCCCAGCAGTTCGCCCACCGACAGCGCCCCCCGGTCCAGGAGCCGCGGGGCCGCCAGGAGCAGCACCAGCAGGGGGAGATGGCTGCCCAGTGACACCAGCAGGGTGTTGGCCGACGCGGCCCTCGCGACCGCCCGGACCGCGTCCCGGTGGTCCGTGATCCGGGCGGACAGGTCGTCGGCCACCCGGTCCTGGGCGCCGCACGCGACGACGTCCCGGATGCCGTCGAAGGTCTCTCCCGCCGCCGCCGTGAGCCCCTCCTCGGCGCGCAGTTGGCGGCGCTGGCGGCGGGCGAGGACGCGGAGCCGGGGGGCGCAGAGGAGCAGGGTGAGCAGGACCGGGGGCAGGGTGAGTGCCGCCACCGGCGCGGACAGGGCGGCCAGGCCCGCGAACGCCATCAGCAGGGAGACGCCGAGCTGCCGCGCCGAACGCAGCAGGGCGGACACCAGCGCCCGTACGGTCTCGACCTGGACCGTCAGCCGGGCCACGCCCTCGCCCGCCGCGTCCCGCGCTCCCGCCGCCGCGCGGTGTACGGCCCCCGCGGCCACGGCCGTCACCAGTTCGTCCCGCAGCGGCTCCACGAGCCGTCCCAGCCACGGTGTCAGGGTCCGGGTCATCAGGGCGCGGAAGACCATCGCGGCCCCGAGCAGACCGATCCAGAAGAGGCCCTCGGCCGGGCGGCCCGCGAGGAAGCCCCGGTCCAGAGCGGCGGCCACGAGGAGCCCGGAGGCGAGTGCGGGAACGGCCTCCAGCAGCGACCATCCCGCCACCGCGACCGCCGCTCCCCGGTGCTGCCGCAGGAACCCGGCGAACAGGTGCCGGTCGATGGGGCGCGGGGCTGCCTCGCTCATACCGGCTCCTGGGTGTGCGGATGCGGGTCGTGCTCCGGAACGGCTTCCGGTGCGGGTTCCGATTCCGGTGTGGTGCCCGCCGCGAAGAGGGCCCGGTAGCCGTCGAGTCGCCACAGCTCCTGGTGCGGGCCCAGAGCGCGGACCCTGCCGTCCTCCAGCCAGGCCACCAGGTCGGCCCGGGCCGCGGTCGACACCCGGTGGGCGATCAGCACCCGGGTGCGGCCCGACCAGGCCGAGGCCAGCGCGGAGCCGACCCGCGCTTCCGTCGCGGTGTCCAGGCTCGACAGCGCGTCGTCCAGGACGACCACCGTCGGATTGTGAACCAACGCACGGGCGATTCCCAGGCGTTGGACCTCTCCGCCGGAGAGGGGCGCGTCCTTGAGGAGGGTGTCGTAACCGTGCGGCAGGCGGGCGATGAAGTCGTCCGCCCGCGCGGCCCCGGCGGCCGCCGCCACCTCCTCCCGTGCGGCGTCCGGGCGGGCGAAGGCGATCGTCCCGGCCACCGTCGTCCCCAGCAGCGCGGGACGCTCGAAGGCGTAGCCGACGGCGGCGCGCAGGGTCCGGGGGGTCAGCTCCGGCAGGGGCACGCCGTCGATGGCGACCAGGCCCGCGTCCGGCTCCCGCAACCGCCCGATCAGCGCGGCCAGGGTGCTCTTGCCCGCCCCGGACCGTCCGACCACCGCGAGCGCCGTGCCCGCCGGGACGACCAGGTCCACGGAGTCCAGGACGAGCCGGGTACCGGAACGCACCGTCACCCCCGACAGGGTCACCGTGCCGGGGCCGCTCGCCGGACGGGCCCGGGTGCCGGGGGCCGGGACCGGCTGGTCGACGACCTCGGCGACCCGGCGCGCACCGGCGGCGGACATGCCGAGCGCGAAGAGGGCGTCGAGCTGGTCCAGCGCGGCCATCGCGAGCGCCGTGTACCCGACGACCGCGGCGAGTTCGCCCGCGCTGATGTCACCGTGGAGGAGGGCGAGACCTCCGGCGCAGAGGACCAGCACCTCGACGGCCGGGATCAGCAGGCCCACCTGCCACCCGGTGTCCCGCTGGAGCGCCCAGACCCGGTGTCCGGTGCGGGACAGCTCCGGCAGGGGTTCCAGGACCCGGCGCGTCTCGGCCGCGGCGGTGCCGCTCGCGCCGATGGTCCGGGCCCCGCCGAGCGCTTCCAGCAGCAGGGCGGAGATCCTGCCCTGGGTCTCCTGGTACCGGAGGAAGAGCCCCGATCCGCGGTTCATGAACACCCGGGCGATCAGCACCAGCGGGGGGACGCCCAGCGAGAAGCAGAGCCCGATCCGCCAGTCGAGCAGCCACAGCGCGACCACCCCGCCGAGCGAGGTCAGCACCGCGGCCGAGGCCGTGACCAGCGTGACCCCGGCCGATCCGGCCTGCGCGCATCCGGCGGAGAGGCGCCCCGCGAGGTCCCCGGCGGGGAAGTCGGCCGTCCCCGGCACCCCCGCGTCGAGGGCGCGCCGGGACATGGACCGGCGCAGCGCCGCCACTGTGCCGGAGCCGTACCCCCCGTTGGCGAGAGTCTGGAGGGCGCCGGTGGTGACGACGAGGGCGAGGAGCGCGGCGCACACGAGGACGGGACCGGTGGCGGGCCGCCGGGCGACGACCGCGTCCAGGGCCCGCGCCATCGCCCAGGGGAAGGCCAGCGTGCCGGCCGCGCCCAGGACGGCGGTGGCGGAGGCGAGGACGAACCAGCCACGGGTCCGGGCGGTCGCGTCCCACACCAGTCGCCGGGGAGACGTCATCGAAATCCTTCCGGCCGTCCGTGGCTCCCGCTGGGGCGGACGGGCACGGGACACGGGCACGGATCGCGGTGAGCCGTGCGTACGGGAGACACGGCGTGCGCCGGACAGGTCCGCGAGGGGCCCGTCCGGCGCACGGCTGCTACTGCTGCTCGATGCTGGTGATGGAGCAGGTCCAGGTACACGTACGGGTGCAGCCGGCCAGTGCGACGGACTCCTCGCCCTCCAGGGTCTGCAGCTCGTCGACGTCGACGGTCATGGTGTTGTCGATCATGATGGTGTCCTTTCGTCGTGCGTGATGTGCCCGAACACCGCCGAGGATGGGCGGTGCCGCACGGCCGCGTCGGCGACCGTGAGTCCAGGGGGAGCGGGGGAGCGGCGGCGGTCCGGGAACCCGGCCGTCAGGAAGCCCACCAGCCGGTCGGTGAGTTCGGCGCCGCCCCGCTCCTGGAGTGGATGGTGTCCCGCTCCCGCGACGTCGAGACAGTCGTGGGGTACGTGTTCCGGGCCGTCCGCCCGCGTCAGTGCCCGGCGCAGCCGGCGCGTCTCGTCCACCGGCACGACGGGGTCGTCACAGCCGTGCAGGGCGAGCAGCGGTACGCGGATGCGGTGGGCGAGGCGTTCGACGTCCCTGGGGCCGAGGTCGTCGTCGGGCGGCTCGCCCAGGCCGTGCCGGTCGATCAGCGCACGCACGGCGGGCGACGACCGCTCGCGCAGTCCGCGCGCGGACAGGAACGGGGCGATCACCGCGCAGCGTGCCCAGGCGTACGGGTCGGCGCACACGGCCAGCAGGGCGAGGAAGCCCCCGTAGCTCGTGCCCAGCAGCACGGGTGGTTCGGCGTCCGGCGGGCGCTGCTCCGTGAGCGTACGGACCAGGACACGGATGTCCGCGAGGTCGGGTACGCCCCAGGCGCCGTGGATCGCCTCGGCGTGGGCCCGGCCGTAGCCGGTGCTGCCGCGCTGGTTGGGGGCCACCACCGCCGCCCCGGCTTCCGACAGGCGCGCGAGCACCGGGTCGTGGCCGAGCGTCCAGTGGTCCTCCGGGCCGCCGTGCAGTGCCACCACGACCGTGGGCGCGGTGCGCCAGTCGCCCAGCCGGACGGCCTCGAACCGGCCGGACGGGGTGGCGAACCACTCGGTGGGGGCGTGGGGAGTCGCGGAGGCGTCGAGGGATGGGGACGCGGCCCCGGAGGGGGTGGCCGGTGCGCCGTGCGCGGCGGTGTCCGGGACGCCGACCAGGTCCGCGGGGCGGTCCGGGGCCGCGTACACGACGCGCAGCCCGCCCTCGCTCCAGCCCGCCACGGGGTGGAACGCGCCCGGCGGCAGCTCGGCGGGCCGGGGCCGGTCCGCCGCCACGTCGTACAGGAAGAGACGGGCCTGCGCGCCTCGGGAGACCCGCAGCGCGACCCGCTCACCCGCCGGGTCGGCGGCCAGCGGAAGAACCGCTCCGTCCAGGGAGTTGAGCCGGTCCGGGAAGTCGAGCCGAGGCCGGTGGCCGAGCGTGGCGCGGGCGATCCGCAGCCGCCCGTCGCCGGGGTCGCTCGCCGTCAGCAGCAGTCCCGAGGCCGGTGCCGAGAGCAGCAGCCGGTGGATGCGGCCGTCCGGCGACGAGGGGAGAGCGCGCCGGCTCCCGTCGCGCAGGTCCAGGGAGGCGGGGCGGTACCCGTCCGGCCCTTCGAGGTCCGTGGCGTAGTGGCAGCCTGTTCCGTCGAGTGGCAGGAGGGCGGTGACCCGGCCCGGCAGGGTCACGGGATCGCTCAGCCGCAGCGGCGCGGACCGGATACGCCAGACGCGGGTGCTGCCGTCGTGAGCGGTCTCCACCGCCAGCGCGAGCGTGCCGCGCGGGCCGCCGGGCACCAGGCGCAGGCCCCGTGCCTCCACGGACAGCCGCTCGGCCGCGTCCTCGGCCGGGGTCTCGGGACCGGTCCCGGCCGAGGACGGGCCCCGGGGCCCGGCGAGCGGAGTACCGGCGGTCGTGGTCTGCGCGGTCACCGGTCCCGCGGTCATCGTTCCCGCGGTCCCCGTTCCTGCGGTCCCCGTTCCCGCGGACGCGGGGTGGGACAGCAGGAGCAGGTGACGGCCGGAGCCCGCCGCACCGCGCAGCCGCAGCAGCCCGCCGCATTCGGTCGGCAGCACCTGGGTGGCGGTGGTCTCCGTCGGGGCGCCCTCCCGGAAGCGGTGCGTGTCATCGGCGTACGGGGGACGTGTGCCGTCGAGGTCCCACCAGCCCGGGGCCAGTGCGCCGTCGGGCGTGGTCACCAGGCAGGCGGCGAACCGGGACCGTGCCGAGAAGCGGAAGCTGATGCGCTCCGGCCGCCGGTTCATCGCGCTCCCACCGTGGTACGCGGGTTCCGGCCGACGGGTGCGAAGAGGTCCGGGGTGTCCGGCATCCAGAGCCGCGGACCCCCGTCCCGCAGGCGCAGCAGCATGCCGACCGTGCCGGCGACACCGGTCTGGTAGCCGCCGGTGACCGCCTCCAGCGATTCGTCGGGCACCACCAGCAGCCCGTCGCGCCGAACGGCACGGGTGCGGATGCACGCGGCCAACTGCCCCGCTTGGTCGTGGTAGCGGGGATCACCCAGCGCGGCGTACAGGTCGAGCAGGAACTCGGCGTTCCCCGCGAGCCCGTGACATGCGGCGGGGGAGGAGAGCCACATGGCCTCCCGTACTCCGGCCGCCGCCCGTACGGCCGCCTCCCGGTGGCGTTCGTCGCCGGTCTCGGCCCAGAGCCGGACCAGGAACGTCCCGATGCCCGAGGAGCCGCTGCACCAGTGCGTCTGCCCCACCGGCCCGTCGGCGTCCCGGTCCCCGGCCGGCCAGACCGCCCGGCCGTTCCCGGTCCGGGCCAGCCTCACCAGGGTGTCGCCCGCCGTCCGGGCCGCCCGGACGAGGTCCGCGCGCTCCGCCGCCACGCCTGCGGCCAGCAGGAACGCGCCGATCCCGGCGATGCCGTGGGCGAATCCGTAGTGACGGGCTCCGGCCAGATTCGAGTCGAAGGTGGCCGGGACGGGCCAGATCACCCCGGCGGGGTGATCCTCCGCCGCCGCCACGATCGCCTCGGCGCACGCCACCGCCCGGTCGCGGAAGACCGGGTCGCCGGTCGTGCGCCAGAAGTGCAGTTGGGTCATTCCGGCTCCGGCCGCCCCGTGGCAGATGTCCCGGTTGGGCCAGTCGACGGGGACCGCGCGCGCCAGTGCGGACGCCTCGGCGGCGACGGAGCCGTCGCCCAGCAGCATGGCCGCGTCGAGCAGCGCCCAGGCCGTGCCGGAGCGGCCGAAGTGCAGCCCGGGCAGAAGCGTTCCGTCGGCGGTCCGGCCGGTGGGGAGGCCGGTGAGACCCCGCCGGGTCCACTCGGTCAGCTCCGCCACCGCGTCGCGGACGTCGGCTCCCGCGCCCGCCGCCGCGGCCCGGGTGAGCACGGCGAGTACGCCGGCCGAGCCGTACTGGACGTTCAGCGGGTCGGTGGTCGCGCCGAACGCGCTGACGTCCCACAGGTGCCCGCCGCTGCCGGGACGGGTGCGCAACAGGTAGGCGAGGCCATCGGCGAGCAGCCGCTCGCGCTCCTCGTCGCTCAGGGCCGGGAGGCCGCCCTCACCGGTGGAGCCCGCGACCGGAGTCATGACCCCGCCGGTCCGTCCGCTGTCTCCGCTGTCTCCACCGCCTCCGCTCTCTCCGTCTGCGTCGGCGGCGCGTTGGGCTGCGCCGGGCAGCTCTGCCAGGGCCTTCCGTACCCGGGGCAGTTCCCAACGTCCCCCGGGGAGCGGGGAACTGAGGGCGAGGAGCAGGGGCAGGAGCGGTGCCGTCCAGGAGTGATCGGCGATCGCCGACCTGATCAGCGCCTCGGTACGGTCGCCCACCGGGCGGTCGTCGGGGACCAGGAGCATGTCGACGCCTGTCGCCAGGTGCAGCAGCACCGCGCCGAGCCCGTAGAGATCACTCGCGTACGTGGGAGGCGTGAAGTCGTAGTCCCGCAGCGAGGACACCTCGGGGCCGACATAGCCGGGGGTGTACCCGCGGCGGACCGGAACGCCCTCGGGCGCCAGGTACTCGACGTCGATGAGCCGGACCCGGCCTTCGGGCGTGACCATGAGGTTGTTCGGTGAGAGGTCGCGCAACACCCGACCGGTGCCGTGGACCGCCGCCACGATCTCCACGATCTGCCGGCCCAGGTCCAGGAACTCCGCAAGATCCCGTACCGGTTGCTCCACCAGCCGGTCGCGCAGCGTCCGCCCCGGCACGAACTCCTGGGCCAGGAACAGGTTCCCGCCCTGGGCGAACAGCTCGATCGCGGCAGGGGTGAGGCCCAGCGGGGCCAGCGCCTCCAGCATCTCGGCCTCGTGGCGCAGGGTGTCCTGGAGACCGGTGCCGTCCATACGGACGCCGACGTGAGCCCGTGCCTCCTTCACCACGACCTGCCGGCCGGTGGTCTCGTCGGTCGCGAGGTACACCCCGCCCTTGAAGGCGTGCCGGATCGCCTTGGCGACCACGTAACGGCCGTTGAGGCGGACGGACTTCCTCGTGGTTCCACTCTCCGGCTTCCGTGGCCCGGCCGCCTGCCGCGGCCGGCTCGGCACGGCCCCGGAGCGGGCCACCGCCTCCGGGGAGGGCGTCGGCTCCGGGAAAGGTGGCGGTGCCCACGCGGGGGTGGTGACCCAGGCCTGACGCCGGTCCTTCTCCAGTCCGCCGTCGGGACGGCGCAGCCGTACGTCCGTGTCCCCGTCGTTGGTCGTCGTCCGCACCCCGCTGAACACGCCGTAGCGGTAATGGACGAGGCTGCCCGGCGCGTACGGCCGGTCCGACAGGATGCGTGGTCCGCGCAGCCCCAGCGTCGCCTCGTGCAGCCGCCGGGCCAGCCGGCGGAACAGCTCCGGCTCGTCGGGGTAGACCGTGATGAACTTTCCGCCGCCCCCGCGGTCGGCGCGCCCGCCCGTCAGCAGGGCGACCCGGTCCAGGGCTCCCGCGAACTTGAACGAGGCCCGTTCTTCGACCAGGACGTCGGCCGCCACCGCCAGGACCAGGGCCGCGGACAGCGGAGTGGCCGAGAGGTGCAGCTTCCATCCCTGCTCGCCGCTCCGATGGCCGTTCGGCCGGACCGAGCACCAGAACTCCCCCTGCTCGACCGACCATTGAGTCGCCCCGCGACGGTGCAGCACCCCTTCGACGATGCCGGGCAGCAGGCCGGTGTCCAGCGCGAAGAAGCTTCCGCTGTCGTGTTCGTCGCGGTGCGTACTCACGGGCGATCCTTCCTGGCCGGTGCGGTGCGGTGCGGTGCGGTGCGATGCGGTGCGATGCAGGGCGGTACGGGTCGGCGGGGTGGCGCTGCGTACGGGACATGGGTGGCGTCACAGAAGGTGATGGCGCGTCACATGCTTTTCAGCCACGGCGGATCGAAAGATCTGCCGAGTTGTCCGGGAATCGCAGACCGGCCTCGGCCGCGGTCCGCCTATCGTGGCCGCGAGCGATCCCCTGATCGCCACGGGTGACGTTAGCGGTGTGCCGAGGGGCCGGTGCACCACCCGTTCTGGGGGGTTGTGATCAAGGGGGGCCGTCGCATCGACAGAGCCGAAACCGGGCTGCACCGGGCCCGGAAGACGATGGTCATCGCCACAGCGCTGTACCGCGGCAGTCATCTGGTCGCGGGAGGGGCCGTGGTGGCGCAGCATCAGCGCGACCGCCTGTTCCCGTGGCTGGCGCTGGGGGCCGCGGTCGCGGCCACCGCTCTCATCTGGTTCATGGCGGCGCGGCACCGGCGGCTCGTTTCCTGGGCCGTGGGCCTCGACGTCCTGGCGATCGGCTGCCTGCTGCCCTTCGGCGCGTATGCCTGGGGCGGTGCCCACGCCCAGGAGTCGATCGCCTGGGTCATGCTCCTGGGCGGATCGTCTTCGGCCATGGCCGCCGTCGCCTTCCGGGCGCGCCTCCTCGCCGTCGCCGTTGTGCTCCTGGTGGTCACGCATCTCGCCGGGTACCTCCTGGTGGAGGCGGACGCCTCCGTGACCGGCGCTCATCTGAACGCCCTGGTCTTCTCCGCCGTCGTCTCCTGGGTGCTCACCTGGTATCTCTGTCGGCAGGGCGAGCAGGTCGACTCGGCCAACCGGCGTGCGCTGGCCGCGGAGGCGCAGCGGGCCAGGTTCGCGGAGCGCGTGGCCCACCACAACGCGTTGCACGACACCGTCCTCGCCACCCTGACGGCCATCGCCCGCGGTGGAGTCGACGCCAACACCTCGATGATGCGCGAGCGTTGCGCGCGGGAGGCCGCGTACCTCAGGCGGCTGGTCGAGCAGGCGGACGACCGTGAGCAGGCCTCCGAGGTGCGGGCCGCGCTGGAGGAGTCCGTACGCGCCGCCGAAGCGCTCGGGCTGCGGGTGACCGCCCGCTACCACGAACCGCCCGCCGTGCCCGGTGAGATAGCGCTGGCCATGGCACGGGCCGCGACCGAGGCGCTCAACAACGTGCGGTGCCACGCCGGTACGGGGCACGCCTTCCTGACCGCCGCCGGTGACTCCGGCCGGCTGATCGTCACCGTGGTCGACCGGGGCCGGGGTTTCGCTGTCGGAGCCGCCGGAGGGGACGGAGCGGGCGCCTCGGCCGGGACGGAGGCGTCGGGCGGATCGGCGAGGCCGCCCGGTCCCGCCCGGCCGGGCGCCGGCGGGATCGGGCTCGACCGTTCCGTGCACGCCCGGATGCGCGGCGTGGGCGGGCGGGCCTTCGTGGACAGCGCCCCCGGCGAGGGCGTGCGCGTGGAGCTGAGATGGCCGGGGTGATCACCGTCGCCGTGGTGGACGACGACCGGATGCTGCGGGACGGCATCCGGTCGTGGTTCGCGGGAGTCGAGGAGGTGGACCTCGTCGCCTGTGCCGCCACCGTCGACGAGTTGCTCGCCGGCCCCGGGGAGCCGCCGGACGTCGTGCTGCTCGACCTCATGCTCCGCGACGACCGGCCGCCCGCCGACAACATCCGCCGCCTGCGGGCGGCCGGCAGCCGGGTGCTGATGATCAGCGTGGTGGCGGACCGCGACCGGATCGTCGCGGCCGTCACCGACGGCGCCGACGGCTTTCTCACGAAGGACCAGGAGCTGTCCGTACTCGTCGAAGCCATCGGCGAGATCGCGGCCGGGCGCACCGCCCACTCCCCGGAGCTGGCCTTCGCTCTGGCCTACGACCGGGGTTCCGCGCGCCCCCGGCTGTCCCCCCAGGAGCGCGAGGTGCTGGTGGGGTACGCCTCCGGGCTCACACTGAAGGCCACCGCCCGCAGGGCCGGGATCACGGTGAACACGGCGAAGTACTACCTGGACCGGGTGAAGGCCAAGTACCAGGAGGCGGGCCGGCCGACCTACACCAAGATCGACCTGGCGACCCGGGTCCGCGAGGACGGCTGGCGTTGACCCGTACACGCGCGGCATCCGAAGATCGCTGATGTGAGCCACCCTTCTGATCCGCCGCCTCCGCCCTCGTCCTCGCCCTCGGACGGGCCGCCGCCCTCCTCCTCAACGCCCCCTCCGTCGCCCTGGGCCCCGCCGTCGTCGGCCCAGCCGCCGCACCCGCCCGCACCGGCCTGGCCGGGCGGGCAGAGCGGTCAGGGCTGGGACCGGCCCCCGGAGTGGAGCCGCCCGCCGACCGGGCCGGTGCGGGCGCCCTCCGGGTCCCGCTACGACGAGCAGGGGCGCAACGGGCAGGGCGGACGGTTCGGCTGGATCGGCGAGCTGTCCGCCGTCGTGGGGCTGGTCGTGGCGGGCGTCCTGGTGGTCAGCATCGCCGGGTTCGTCCTCGCGGAGCTGCTGGACGCCGGGCCCGCCGACGCGGACAGCGACCTCTTCTTCGAGGACCCCGTCGCCGACCTGGTCGTCCAGCTCCTGGGCATCGCGATCGCCATACCCATCGTCCTGTGGGGCGCCCGCGTGATCGGCCGGCGGCCCGCCGGGACCGTGTCGTCCGTCGTCGGGCGGCTGCGCTGGGGCTGGCTCGGGCGGTGCGCCGCCGTGGGCTTCCCGCTGATGGCCGTGCAGATCGGCGTACTGATCGCGTGGACCTGGAACGACGAGCCGGTCGGGGAGTCGGGGACCGGCTTCCCGGGGTGGCCCGTCTTCCTGCTGAGCCTGGCCGTGATCCTGGCGCTCGTCCCGTTCCAGGCCGCCGCCGAGGAGTACGTCTTCCGGGGCTGGCTGGTCCAGGTGATCGGCCGGGTCGTGCGCACACCCTGGCCCGCGGTCGCCGTCGCGTCCCTGCTGTTCGCCCTGGCCCACGGGTTCGGTGAGCTTTCCGGGTTCCTCCTGCTGCTGTACTCGGCGCTGTGGTGGGGCTGGCTGGTGATCCGGACCGGCGGGCTCGAAGCCGTGATCGTCATGCACGTCGCCAACAACCTGCTCGCCTTCGGCTTGGCGGCCGGCTTCGGCGAACTGGCCAGCACCGAGACCGCCGCCGACGCCCCCTGGCAGGCCATGGTGGCCGAACTCGTCTTCGCCCCGCTGTACTGCCTCACCGTGGCCCGGATCGCCGCCCGCCGCGGGATCGAGCGGGTCAGCCCTTGAATCCTGACGGAGACTCCGTGAAGGGCGCGCGGCTGTGGAAGTCCTGCGTCCCGGTGGCGGCGAACCTGCTGCTCGGAATTCCGGCCATCGTGCCGGCCTTCCTCATCTGGTACGTGCTGTCCAACGGGCCCCTGGCGGAGCTGGGGTGGGCCCAGCGGGAACCGACCGAGAACGACGGGATGTGGCTGTGGCTGGTCATCGTCGTCCCGGTGGTGGCCTGCTTCGGCGGCCTGTGGACCCTGCTCAACCTGTGGATGCGGCGCAGGCTGCTGGCCGGGGCGCCCTCAGGCCCGTACTGGTCGCTCGCGCTGACGCTGACCCTCACGCCGTATCTGCTGGGGGCCGCCTTCGGCTGAGGGGCACGCCCGGGCCGGTTCAGAAATCCACTTCAGAACTCCACGGTCAGCTGCGCGCGGACGTGCGCCCGCAGCACCCCCGCCATGTCCGTCGTACAGTCGCTGATCAGCCACTGGATCTGGAGGCCGTCCATCAGCGCGATGAGCTGCTGCGCGGCGGCCGACGGGTCGACGTCGTCCCGGAGTTCACCCGCCTCCCGGGCCTGGAGGTAGGCGCGTTCGGTGTTGGCGACGGACGTACGGTAGCGGGCCTCGAAGTACGCGTGGGCCGGGTGGTCGGGGGCCGTGGCCTCCGCCGCGACCACCGAGAACAGCTCGACGATCCCGCGCCGTTTGGCGTTCAGCTCGGCGAGGTCCGCCAGGCGGCGCAGATGGTCCACGCCCCGGGTGACGCCGAGCGCCAGCCACTCGTCGTCCACGTCGTCGCGGCGCTGGAGGACGGCGAGGAGCAGCGCCTCCTTCGTCGGGAAGTGGTGCAGGAGCCCCGGGTGGGAGATGCCGCAGCGGGTGGCGATGACGCGCAGGGAAGCGCCCCGGTAGCCGGCCTCGCCGAACAGAGTCATCGCCTGGTCGAGGATCTCGGTCCGCTTGGCCCGGCCCTTGGCGTAGCCGCGTCCGGTTCCCGGGGTCACGCGTATCCACCCGCTGTCATCGCCACGCCTCTCTCGTTCCGCCCCAGATTCTCACAGGGGTGAATACTTACCAAGCGGTCGGGATTGAGCGTACGGTACTGCGAGTGCCGCTCTCGCCGGCGTGGCCGGTGTGGCCGTCGTGCGTCCTGAAAGGAAGTCCTGTGGGTCCCAAGCCGCCGTATCTCGACCCCGCGCTGCCCGTCGCGGAGCGGGTCGCCGACCTCCTGGGGCGCATGACGCTGCCCGAGAAGGTGGGCCAGATGCTCCAGCTCAACGCCAAGGAGGGCGTGCGGCACCTCGTCGAGGACCTGCACGCGGGCTCGATCCTGCACGCATCGCCGGAGCGGGTGCGCGAGGCCGCGGCGCTCACCGCGCGGACCCGGCTGCGTATCCCGCTGCTCGTCGCGGAGGACTGCATCCACGGGCACTCGTTCTGGGAGGGGGCCACGATCTACCCGACCCAGCTCGGGATGGCCGCCACCTGGGACCCGGAGCTGGTGGAGCGGATCGCGCGGGCGACGGCGGTGGAGGTCGCGGCGACCGGGGTGCACTGGACGTTCTCGCCGGTGCTCTGCATCACCCGGGACCTGCGGTGGGGCCGGGTGAGCGAGACGTTCGGCGAGGACCCGTTCCTGATCGGCGAACTGGCCTCCGCGATGGTGCGCGGCTACCAGGGCGACGGGCTGGCGGACCCGACCGCGATCCTGGCCTGCGCCAAGCACTTCGCCGGGTACTCCGAGACCCAGGGCGGCCGGGACGCCAGCGAGGCGGACATCTCGCGCCGCAAGCTGCGCTCCTGGTTCCTGCCGCCGTTCGAGCGGGTCGCGAAGGAGGGCTGCCGGACCTTCATGCTCGGCTACCAGTCGATGGACGGCGTCCCGATCACCGTCAACGACTGGCTGCTCAACGAGGTGTTGCGCGGTGAGTGGGGCTACACCGGGACCCTGGTCACCGACTGGGACAACGTCGGCCGCATGGTGTGGGAGCAGAAGGTCTACGCCGACTACGCGCAGGCGTCGGCGGCGGCGGTCCGCGCGGGCAACGACATGGTGATGACCACGTCGAACTTCTTCGAGGGCGCCCAGGAGGCCGTGGCCCAGGGCGCGTTGACGGAGACGGAGATCGACGCCGCCGTACGCCGCATCCTGACGCTCAAGTTCGAGCTCGGCCTCTTCGAGAACCCGCGCCACCCCGACGCCGGCCGGCAGGCCGAGGTCATCGGCAGCGGGGCGCACGCGGTGCTGAACCTGGAGGCGGCCCGCCGCTCGCTGGTGCTGCTGGCCAACGACGGCACGCTGCCGTTCGCGGGCGGCCTGGCGGCCGGAGGGGAGGGGCGGGCCACGGGCCCCGGCCCCCGTACGGTCGCGGTCATCGGCCCCAACGCGGATGACGCGCAGACCCAGTTGGGCGACTGGGCGGGCTCCTCCGGACAGGCCGACTGGCTGCCGGACGGCCAGCCGCGCGCCATGATCCGTACGGTTCTCGACGGCTTCCGCGACCAGGTGCCCGCCGACTGGACCGTCTCGTACGCGCCCGGCGCCCGCATCCTGGACGTCGGCCCCGACCCGGAGGGGGAGTTCTTCCCCGACGGGCAGCCCCGCCCCGAGGTCGTCCACCCGGCCGCCCCCGACGCGGAGCTGATCGCCGGGGCCGTCGCCGCCGCCGAGGCCGCCGACCATGTGGTGGCCGTCGTCGGCGACCGGATCGAGCTGATCGGCGAGGGCAAGTCGACGGCCACCCTCGAACTCGTCGGTGACCAGGTCGCGTTGCTGGACGCACTGGCGGCGACGGGGAAGCCGCTGGTCGTCGTCGTCATCAGCTCCAAGCCGCTGGTGCTGCCGCCCTCCGCGCTCGGTGCTGCGGCGATCGTGTACGCGGCCAACCCGGGCATGCTCGGCGGCCGGGCGATCGCCGAACTGCTTCTCGGGCTGATCGAGCCGACCGGGCGGCTGCCGCTGTCCTTCGCCCGGCACGCGGGCCAGCAGCCGACGTACTACAACCAGGTGCGCGGCCAGCACGGCACCCGCTACGCGGACCTCACCCAGCGCCCGGCGTTCGCGTTCGGCGAGGGGCTGAGCTATTCGACGGTCGCCTACACGGACCTGGAGGTGCTGACGGCGGTGGTCGACGAGTCGGAGACCGTACGGGCCCGGGTCACCGTGACCAACACGGGTGCGCGGCCCGCGCTGGAGACGGTCCAGGTGTACCTGAGCGACACGGTGACATCGGTGACCTGGGCGGAGAAGGAGCTGAAGGCCTACCGGCAGGTGGAGTTGGTCCCGGGCGAGTCGCGCAAGCTTCTCTTCGAACTCCCGGTGGCCGACTGCACGCTCGTGGACGCGGAGGGCGTCCGCAGGGTGGAGCCGGGCCGCTTCGAGCTGCTGGTGGGCCCGTCGTCCCGCGACGAGGTGCTGCTGCGGGGGGAGTTCACGGTCAAGGGGTGAGCCCGGGACGGTGGGCGGCGGCGCCCGCCGATGGGACCGCCCCGCGCGCGGTCGCGGGAGCGGTCCCATCGGTGAGGTCCGGGGCCGTCACGAGCCGCCGCCCGTCCGCCTCAGCTCGTACAGGTCCCAGGAGTCCGGATCGCCGATGTACTGGTAGAGGGTGGGCCGGCCCTCCGTGCCGCCGACGTTCCAGGTGCCGTACGTGCACGAGTCGACCCTGACGTCCACCACCTGTGACCATCGGCCCCCGCCGGGTTCGTACGTCCAGGTGCCCTGCCCCGTACAGATGGCACCGTCGTCCTCCCCGTCCCCGTGTCCCCAGCCGCCGAGGTCGTCGTCGATGGCGTCGGCGGTGACGCGCCCGTCCGCCGTGAAGGTGACCGTGCCGCCCTGCCCGTCGGACCAGCGTCCGACGAGGTCCGCCGAGGTGAGCCCCGGGGGCCGGTACTCCTTGAGCACCCCCGTCGCCAGACCGACGCCGCCGAGGACGGCGGTGAGCACGACGGCGGCCACGCCCCACAGGATCACCGGCTTGAAGATCCGCTCCCGGCGCGAGCGCCAGAGCAGCGCCGGGACGGTGAGCGCGGCCGTGGTCAGGAACCAGCCCAGGGCGACGGCGCCGGCCCCCGCGCCGCCGGCCAGGGCGACGACGGCGGCGACGATCACGAGCGAGACGGCCCCCGCCACCACGGGAACCCACCACCACACCTCACGCCCGCCGAACCTGCGCCCCAGGACGCCGCTGAGCCAGGCGGTCGGGAAGACGAGGCCGACGGACAGGGCGCCGGCGATCGCGGTGGCGAACACGGCGAGCACGGGCAGAAAGAAGATGAACATCGCCGAACCGCCGCCCGCGCTCGGTGACTCCTGCGTGACGTCGTAGACGATGGAAACGACGAGCGCGACCGTCGCTTCCAGGAGCAGAACCAGTATCGAGAGCAGCAGCGACAACCCGAAGAGCCGCTTCTTCTCCGGTCTTCCTGACTTCTCCATTGTCAGTCCCCCTTGCGCACGCCGATGTCGGTGCGGCACGCCCGCCCGGGGCGGCAGCCACGGCCATCGTGTCAGAGCAGTTTGAACGCGTTCAACGCAGGGTGGGTGTTCACCGGAGTGCGCCCGGCGCCCGCTCGGGCGCGCAAAGAAGAAGCGTTTCCCCGTGCGGGTATTACCCCGTACGGGTGTGGCGCGGCCGTCCGGACGGCGGTGGGGCGAGCACAATGGGGCGGCGGTTCGTGCAGAGGCGCGCAGGCCCCTCTCCCGCACCTTGCGCTCAAGGAGGACCGGTGGCGGACAGCTGGACGGTTCAGCGGACCGGGCCCGGGGACGCCGCGCGCGCGCAGGCGCGGGAACAACTCCTGGAAGCGGCCAGGGAGCTGTACGGCGTCAACGGATACCGGGCGACGGCCGAGCACGACGTGTGCGAGGCGGCCGGTGTGCCCATCGAGGTGCTGCGCCAGGAGTACGGGTCTCGCGAGGGGCTGCTCATCGCCCTCCACAACCGGGTCACGACGACCGGGCTGCGGGCGGCGGAGCGTGCCCTGCTGACCGAGGGCATCGACGCGTGCTCGATCGAGGAACGGGTCCGGCTGCTCTTCGACGCGTACGTGGAGGCCGTCACCAGCGATCCGCGCGAGGCCCGCGTGACGTTCGTCGAAGTGCTGGGCGTGAGCGCCGTGGTGGACGAGCACTGCAAGCTCTGGCGGGCGCTGTGGACGGAGTTCCTCACCGGCGAGGCCGAGCGGGCGGTGGACCGGGGCGAGGCGGAGGACCGGGACCACCGGGTCGACGTGATGGTGATGGTCGGCACGGTCCACGAACTGATGGCCCACCACGCCCGCCGCTGCCGCCGGGCCCGCCCCGGCGAGGTCTCGGGCGAACTGACCCAGCTGGCCCTGACGATGCTGGGGTCGCAGCGGAGCGGATGAGGCTCCGGCCGTGGGGGCGGAGGCGGGACGCTTCGCGACCCGCCGCGGGTGTTCTTCGCGCACCAATCCTCGGTGTGGGAGCCGTGACGGCCGGGGGTCAGACCGAGGCCGACACCTGCGCCTGCGCCGGTACCCGTGCCGTGGGCCCGCCCGCGTACGGGCCGCCCAGCCCCCACGCCTGGTGCATCGCGTCGGCGAACGCCGCCGCCAGGAGGTGTTCGCCGCTCGGGCCGGGATGCGTGCCGTCGTACGTGTCCGCGTGGATGTCGTAGCCCGGCGGGCGCGAGGCCGGCAGGAGCGGGGAGGACGCGGTGTCCAGGTCCGCCACCGCCTTGGCCAGGAGTTCGTTGAAGTGGGCACAGGAGGCGGCGAAGGGGGCGTCCGTCTCGGCCCGGATGTTCGGTATCACCGGGAGCAGGACCATGCGCAGACGCGGGTTCGCCGTGCGGGCCGCCGTGATGAACGCGCGGGCGTTCGCCGCCGTCTGCTCGGCGTCCGTGTAGAAGCCGAGGTCTATCAGGCCCAGCGAGACCAGCAGGACGTCCGACTCCGTCTCGCGCACCGCGTCCGCGATCACCGGCGCCATGTGCAGCCAGCCCTCGCCCCAGCCGGACAGATGGCGACGGGCGGCGGGCGGGAAGGACGGGTCGGCGTACGCGTGGGAGACCGGGGCGCCCGCCTCGGCGTCGTACAGCGTCGAGCGCGGGCCGACGATCTCGTACGGGAGGCCGGGGAACGCCTCCAGGTGCTGCCACATCCGGTAACGCCAGGTGAAGTCGCCGGCGTGCCCGATGGTCATGGAATCGCCGACGAAGAGGAAACGCATGGCGTCATCATGGCCGATCACGGCTCCGGCCTGCGACGTGACGATGGACACTTGGGCCATGCGCCTGTATCCGACCGGGCCGGCGGGCACCCGTGCTGCCGCCCTCGCCGCCGCTGTTCTGCTGTTCGCCGGGGCCGGGCCGGCCGTGGCCGACGACGGGCGGCCCGACCGCGACTTCACGATCGAGGACCCCCGGATCACCGAGTCCAGCGGCCTCGCCGCCAGCCGCGCCCACCCCGGCGTCTACTGGACGCACAACGACAGCGACGACGGCCCCTACGTCTTCGCCGTCGACTCCCGCACCGGGAAGACCCTCGCGACCATCACCATGCGGGGTGTGGGGGAGCCGAGGGACGTCGAGGGCATCTCCATCGGGCCCGACGGAGACATCTACGTCGGCGACATCGGGGACAACCTCGACGGCACCTGGAGCCATGTCTGGATCTACCGCTTCCCCGAGCCGAAGCAGCTGCGCGACGCCACCGTCGACGCCGTCCAGTACGACGTGAAGTACGCCGACGGGGCCCGCAACGCCGAGGCGCTGATGGTCCACCCGAAGACCGGCCGCGTCTACATCGCCTCCAAGAACGAGGACGGCGGCGGGCTCTACGAAGGGCCCGCGAAGCTGACCGCCGGGGCCGTGAACACCTTCCGGCGGGTGGACGAGGTGCCGTGGGTCACGGACGGGGCCTTCTCGCCCGACGGGAAGCGCCTGGTGCTGCGTTCGTACTTCAGCGCCCGCGAGTACGCCTTCGAGAACGGCCGCCTGGGCGAGGACCGGTCCGTCGGCGCCCCGTTCCAGCGCCAGGCCGAGTCCGTGACGTACACGGCGGACGGCTCGGCCCTGATGTTCGGCTCGGAGGGGGCGCAGAGTGACGTCGTCCGGGTGGAGGTGGCGGGCGGCGGTCCCGGGGGCGGTCAGGAGCAGGGGAAACCCTCGGGAAGCGGTGGCGCCGGGGGCGAAGCCGGTGACCAGGGCGGCGGCGAGGAGGGCGACGGCAAGGGCGGTGCGGGGCTCGGTGCGGCGATCCTCGTCGGGGTGGGCGTCCTGTGGTTCGCGCTCCGGCGGAAGCGGGGGGAGGGACAGGGCTGAGCCCCGGCCGGTGCCCGGTCCGGCAGTTCGTCGTCCTCGACCACCGGACCGTGTGTCTCGGCGGGAGCCGTGGTATTCATCGCTCGCCCACCAGGATCGCGAAACCGTCGAGATGCCGGGCGAGACTGTACTCGAACAGTTCGTCGAGGTCAGGGGCTGATTCCTCGTGCACTTGCGCGAGCAGCGGGAACCGGCCGCTCGCGAACAGCTCCTCGGTCCGTGTCCGCTGTGCCTGCAGCCACCGGGCGAGCGTCACCCCGGTCTCCTGTGCCGCCTCCGCCTCGTTCGCCGTCGACAGCGCGACGTGCAGAACACGGCAACTCCCGCACGCCCCTCAGTCCTCGTCCGTCACCGGCCACACCTCGTAGTGCAGCGTCCGGTCCCGCTTCAGCCGGTGCGCGAGCGGGACCAGCACGCCCTGCACCACCGGGTACTTGCGCGACAGCATCCGCGCCGCGTGCGTGTTCTCCTTCGTGCCCGGCCGCAGCAGCCGCGCGTGCGCCCTGATCTGCGGTCCGGTCGGGACACCCCGCACCGTGCAGGGGGCGAGCTCCACCCGGGGGTGGTTGCGCATCCGCTCGACCTTCCAGGCGGAGGAGAACGTGCGGATGAACGCGTGATCGCCCTCGACGGCGATGTTGACCGGTGTGCCGACGGAGGTCCCGTCCTGCCGGCGGCTGCTCAGCAGGACGGCGTACTGCTTGACGAAAGGAGCGAGCTCCCGGCTGGCGTCCATACCTCCATTGGGGCACGGTCCTGCCGCCCTGTCATGTGGGGGACGCGGCCCGTTCCGCCGCCCGCTCCCGGACCAGCGCGTCGAAACCGGCGATCAGCCGTCGCAGCCCGAACTCGAAGTGGTCGAACTCGGAGCTGAAGGTGTCCTCCGCCATGGTCGCCATCATCGGGTACGCGCCGCTGAGCATGGCCCGCTCCAGGTAGGGCCGCTGGTTGTCCCAGAACGCCTCGTCGCTCAGCCCGGTCTGCGCCACCGCCTCCGCCTCGTCGGCCCGGGTGCGGGCGAGGCCCTCCACGAAGCTGTTCACCGCGATGATCACGCCGATCAGCTCCGGGTCCCGCAGGCCCATCCCGCGCAGGCCCGTGAGCGCGAGCTCCAGTCCGCGCAGGGCGCTGGGGCCGAGCACCGTCCGGGCCTGGTTGATCTTCAGTAGCCAGGGGTGGCGGCGCAGGGTGTCCAGGTGGCCCCGGGCCATCCGGTCGACCGCCTCGCGCCAGTCCGCGGGGGGCTCGCCGGGGTGGTCGGCGAACGGTTCGCCCAGCACGCGGTCGAACATCAGGTCCAGCAGCTCGGATTTGCCGGGGAGGTACCGGTAGAGCGACATCGTGCCCGTGCCCAGCTCGGTGGAGAGGCGGCGCATCGAGACGGCGGCCAGCCCCTCCGCGTCCGCGACGGCGACCGCGGCGGTGACGATCCGGTCCAGGGTCAGCCCCGGTTTCGGGCCGCGGCTGGGGCGCTCGCCGGTGCCCCACAGCAGCTCCAGGCTGCGCGCGATGTCGCCGCTCCCGGTGGCCGACCCGTCCGCCTTCGACGCTGCCCCGGCTGTCGTTCCGTCGTTCGTCATGGCCTCAGCGTAATGGGCCGGAAAGAAAACTGGGTACACCGTACTCGTCATCGGGTACGGTGTACCCAGTTCATATGGCCGAACGGTCCGGAATCCGGCGGAATCAGGGGGTTGTGCCATGTCCGCATCCGCAGCCGCATACGCGGTGCTCGCCGAGGGCGTCGTGAAGCGCTACAGAGGCAGAAAGGAGAAGGGCGGCGGCAAGCGGGCGCTCGACGGGTTCGACCTCGCCGTCCGCCCCGGCACCGTCCACGGCCTGCTCGGCCCGAACGGGGCCGGCAAGACCACCGCCGTGCGGGTCCTCGCCACCCTCCTGCGGTACGACGCGGGCCGGGCCGAGGTCGCCGGGCTCGACGTGGCGCGCGAACCCCGCCGCGTACGGAGCCGGATCGGGCTCACCGGCCAGTACGCGGCCGTCGACGACGGTCTCACCGGGCGGCAGAACCTGGAGATGTTCGGGCGCCTCTTCCACCTGGGCAACCGCCGGGCCCGGCAGCGCGCCGGGGAACTGCTGGACCGGTTCGACCTGGCCGAGGCGGCCGACAAGGCCGCCACGGAGTACAGCGGCGGCATGCGGCGCCGGCTCGACCTCGCCTCCTCGATGATCCTCCAGCCCGACGTGCTCTTCCTGGACGAGCCGACGACCGGGCTCGACCCGCGCGGCCGGGGCGAGGTCTGGGAGGCGGTCCGGGCGCTGGTGGCGGGCGGTACGACGGTGCTGCTGACCACGCAGTACCTCGAAGAGGCGGACCGGCTCGCCTCGCAGATCACCGTCATCGACCGGGGCCGGGCCATCGCCGACGACACCCCGGACGCGCTGAAGAACCGGGTCGGCGGCGACCGGATCGAGGTCGTCGCCGCCGACGCGGGGGACCTGGACGCGGTGGTGAAGGCCGTCGACCGGGTGGCCGGGGGCGGGCTCGTCGTCACCGACACCCCCGCCCGCCGGGTCCATGCCCAGGTCGCCGACCGGGTGGCCGCGCTCACCGAGGTGGCCCGGAGCCTTCAGGACGACGGCATCGCGGTGGAGGACATCGGGCTGCGCCGCCCGAGCCTGGACGACGTGTTCCTGCGGCTGACGGGCCACGGCACCGAGAACCACGACGCCCCGGAGGTGGCGGCATGAGCACACTCGAACGGAATCCCGCGACGACGGACGTACGCGGCCCCGGGGTCGGCTCCGGGCCCGGCTCCGGCACCGACCGCGGTCACGGCCTGGCCTACTGGGCCGTCTCCGACTGCTGGAACATCACCCGCCGCACCCTCACCCACTACCAGCGCCAGCCCGTCGCGATCGTCTGGCAGCTCGGCTTCCCGATCCTCTCGCTCCTGCTGTACGGCTATGTCTTCGGCAGCGCGATGATGGTGCCCGGGGGCGGGGACTACCGGGAGTTCCTGATGCCCGGCATGTTCGCCATGACCATGGCCATGGGCTTCATGAACACCGCCGTGGCCGTCGTCACCGACGCGTCGAAGGGGGTCGTCGACCGTTTCCGGTCCATGCCGATGGCGCCGTCCGCGGTCGCCTCGGGACGCGGGGCGGCCGACCTGGTGGTGGCCGCCGCCGAACTCACCATCCTGGCCGTCACCGCCCTGCTGATCGGCTGGCGCGCGGACGGCGGCGTGCTCGGCGCGCTCGGGGCGTTCGGACTGCTCCTGCTGCTGCGGTTCAGTCTGATCTGGGTCGGCGTCTGGCTCGGCCTGCTGGTCCCCACCCCGGAGGCGGCGGGCGGGCTGTACGCGGTCGCCTTCCCCCTCACCATGATCTCCAGCACCTTCGTCTCACCGTCCCTGATGCCCGACTGGCTCGGCTTCGTCGCGGCCTGGAACCCGATCTCCTCGACCGCGGCGGCGACGCGCGAACTGTTCGGCAATCCGGTGGCGGGCGGCGGGACCTGGGTCGAGGAGCACGCGTTGCTGATGGCGGTGGTGTGGCCGCTGGTGATCACGCTGGTGTTCCTGCCGCTGGCGGTCCGCCGCTTCCAGGGCCTGAGCCGGTGACGGGGTGAAGGGGAGGGGGCGGGGTGGTGGCGTCGGTGAGGTGCGGAAAAGGGCGGTCGGGGCGGGCGTGGGCCGCGTAGGGTCACACAGCGTGCCGACGACCACCGCCCCGCTGCCCAGCACCCCGCCGCGCTTCACCACCGCCCGCCTCGATGCGCTCCCCCTCGAACCGGCGTACGCCGAGGAGATGGCGGTCGTCCTCGCGGACCCGGCGCTGTACGGGTTCACGGGGGGCGAGCCGCCGGCCCCGGACGCGCTGCGGGCCCGGTACGAGCGCCAGTGCGCCGGGTCGCCGGACCCGGGGGAGCGGTGGTGGAACTGGGTGCTCCGGGTGCGCGAGGGCGGGAGCCTCGCCGGATATGTCCAGGCGACGGTGCGAGGGCCTCGCGCGGAGATCGCCTGGGTCGTCGGAACGCCGTGGCAGGGCCGGGGTTACGCGAGCGAGGCCGCGCAGGGCCTGGCGGCCCATCTGGTCTCGGCCGGGGCCGTCCGCGAGCTCGTCGCCCACATCCACCCCGACCACGCCGCGTCCGCAGCGGTGGCGGTGGCGGCGGGTCTCGGTCCGACCGGGGAGTGGGAGGACGGCGAGCGGCGGTGGGCGGCGAACGTGACGCCGCCGCTGGTGCCGTGAGCCGGATTCCGTTCAGTCGGGCTGCTTCTCCAGGTGGGCGAGGACGCGGCTCGAGATCCGGGCGAGGCTGTCCAGCTCCTCCTGGGTGAGCGCGTCGATGAACAGCCGCCGGACATGCTCGACGTGCACGGGCGCGGCCTCCTCGATCGCCTCGCGGCCGGCCGGGGTGGCGACGATGAACGCGCCGCGCCCGTCGTCGGGGCACTCCTCCTTGGAGACGAGACCGCGCTTGGCCATCCGCGCCACCTGGTGGGACATGCGGCTCTTCTCCCACTCCACCAGCTTGGTGAGGTCCATGAAGCGCATGCGCCCGCCGGCCTCGGTGAGTTTGGCCAGCACGATGTAGTCGGCGGGGGACATGCGGGAGTCTGCCTGGACCCGGCGTGAGAGCCGTCCGATGAGCTTCTCCTGCATGCGGATGAAGCCGTCCCAGGCGGCCTGCTGCTCCGGGTTCAGCCAGCGAGGCGTCGCGTTCATGCGAGGAGCGTAGCGAGGCCGTCCCGGGCGTCTCCACCGGAGGCCCGGCGTTCGCGGCAAGTCTCCCGCGCATGGCTCTGGTTGACGCATCAACCACCCGTGCCTAGGGTGGATGACACATCAACCAACTGGTGGAGGGGAACCCCATGAGCGCCCAGAACAAGGCCGGACTCGACGCGCTGCTGACGCCCGAGGAGAGCGTCGTGGTGCTGATCGACCATCAGCCGTTCCAGTTCGCCAACCTGAACAGCCACGAGCCGACGATGGTCGTGAACAACGTCGTCGGGCTCGCCAAGGCCGCCAAGGCGTACGGCGTCCCGACCATCCTGACGACGGTGCTGGAGGAGCGCGGCGGCCTGCTGATCCAGGGCGTCCAGGACGTGTTCCCGGAGCAGAAGCCGATCGACCGGACGCTCATCAACACCTGGCAGGACGAGCGCGTCGTCGACGCCGTCAAGGCGACCGGCCGCAAGAAGCTGATCCTCGCCGGGCTCTGGACGGAGATATGCCTCGCGATGCCGGCCATCCAGGCGGTGGGTGAGGGGTTCGAGGTCTACGCCGTCACCGACGCGTCCGGAGGCGTGTCGGCCGAGGCCCACGACATGGCGGTGCGGCGCATGGTCCAGGCGGGCGTCGTGCCGATCACGTGGCTGGCCGTGATGGCCGAGTGGCAGCGCGACTGGGCCCGCGAGGAGACGATCACGGGAGCCATCGGGGTGCAGGCCCAGCACGGCGGCGCCTCGGGCGTGGCCTTCGCCTGGGAGACGCAGCTCCTGTCCCGGCCGTGACCGGGGGCGCCGCCTGGCGCCGGAACAGGAGGCCTGACGAGCCCCTGGGGCCTGTCGTCGAACTGGCCCCAGGGTGATGCGTCATGACCACCCCTGACCTGTCGCCCGGCTTCCTGCACGCCACCCGGACCTCGTACGACGCCATGGCCCCCGGCTGTGTCGATTTCACCCGGGGCGAGCTGGCTGCCAAGCCGTTGGAGGGCGCTCTGCTGAGTACGTTCGCCGAACTGGTGGCGGCGGGCGGCGGAGGCCTCCCGGTGGCCGACGTCGGCTGCGGAACGGGCCGGGTGACCCGCAGATGGTCGCGGTGGCGCGGCGGGAGCATCCCGGGCTGCGGTTCGAGGAGGGCTCCATGCTCGCCCTCGACCTGCCGGACGCGTCGCTGGGCGTCCGCGCCCTGGACCGCCTCACCGCGAAGAACGCGGAGCCGCTGGACCTGTGGGCGGACGCCGGGGCGGACCAGGAGTGGCTGGCGGGGATAGCCGCGCTGCGGGCGGTGCCGGCGGCGGCGTGACCCCGCCCGCGCCTCAGCGTTTCGGGCTGCCCGCCCGCACGATCTCGTCGACGTCCAGGGAGAGTTCGGCGCCGATGGAGGCGGGGAGCGGGGCCTGCTGGCCGGGGGCGTAGACCTCGTGGCGGTCGTAGCCGGCGGGGAGCGGTTCGGTCAGGACGTGGACCCTGCTGTGCCTGCGGTCGACGATGACGTACACCGGGATCTTGGCCTGGGCGTAGGCGGTGACCTTGTTGCGGAGATCGTTCTGGTAGTTCCCGGAGGTGACTTCCAGGACGAGGCGGAAGCAAGCGGGGTCGTAGCTGTTGTTCTCCCGCAGGTGCTCGTCGAAGTCGGCGTCGACGATCGCCAGATCGGGGATCGCGAAGTCCTGGGGGCCGCCGGGGAGCCAGAGGCCGACGCCCTGGAGGACTTCGCTCTCGCCATCGTCGAGACCTGCGGAGATGAACGGGCGCATGAGCTTGGTGAGCGCACGTGCGTGCGGGCCGTCCGCGGGTGGGGCCACGGTGATGACGCCTCCGATGATCTCGACGCGATGCCCCGGAAGCTGCTCTGTGAGACGGTTGGCCGTTTCCAGAAGCGTTTCCGGCTCATCGTCACAGGGGTGCTCGACTGCTGCTGCAGACATTGCGGGCCTCCTGGAACGGGCTGGTGTCGAGAGCATCATCGTAGGACGGGGCTGCCCGAGATCGCGCTTCTGGCATATGCCATCCGGTCGAGTGAAGCGGGGACGGCCCGGCACCCACGTGGGTGCCGGGCCGTCCCCGTACAGCGGAGAACCGAAGGGCTACAGCTTCTCGATCACGTAGTCGATGCACGCCGTCAGCGCCTGCACGTCCGCCGGGTCGATCGCCGGGAACATCGCCACGCGCAGCTGGTTGCGGCCCAGCTTGCGGTACGGCTCGGTGTCCACGATGCCGTTGGCGCGCAGCACCTTGGCGACGGCCGCCGCGTCGATCTCGTCCGCGAAGTCGATCGTGCCGATGACCTGCGAGCGCTTCGCCGGGTCCGTGACGAACGGGGTGGCGTACTTCGACTCGTCGGCCCAGCCGTAGAGGTGGCCCGACGACGCGGCCGTGCGGCCCGTCGTGAAGTCCAGGCCGCCCTGGGTGTTCATCCACTTCAGCTGCTCGTTCAGCAGGAAGAGGGTGGACAGCGCCGGGGTGTTGTACGTCTGGTTCTTGAGCGAGTTGTCGATCGCCGTCGGGAGCGAGAAGAACTCCGGGACGTGTCGGCCCGAGGCGTGGATCCGGGCCGCGCGCTCCAGCGCCGCCGGGGAGAACACGCCGATCCACAGGCCGCCGTCGGAGGCGAAGGACTTCTGCGGGGCGAAGTAGTAGACGTCGGACTCGGTGATGTCGACCGGCAGGCCGCCCGCGCCCGAGGTGGCGTCCACCAGGACGAGCGCGCCCTCGTCGGCGCCCGCGACGCGCTTGACCGGCGCCGCGACACCCGTCGAGGTCTCGTTGTGGGTGAAGGCGTAGACGTCCACGCCCGCCTCCGCCCGCGGGTCCGGGTGGGTGCCCGGGTCGGAGGCGATGACGGTGGGGTCGGACAGCCAGGGCGCGAGCTTCGCGGCCTTGGCGAACTTCGACGAGAACTCGCCGAAGTTCAGGTGCTGGGACTTCGCGTCGATCAGACCGTGCGTCGCCACGTCCCAGAAGGCGGTGGAGCCGCCGTTGCCGAGGATGACCTCGTAACCCTCGGGCAGGGAGAAGAGCGCGCGCACACCGTCCCGTACCTCGCCGACCAGGTTCTTGACCGGGGCCTGGCGGTGGGACGTACCGAGGAGGGAGGTGCCGGTGGCGGCCAGCGCGTCGAGCGCCTCCGTCCGCACCTTGGAAGGACCGGCGCCGAAGCGTCCGTCGGCGGGCTTGATGTCAGCGGGAATCTGGATGTCGGCCACGGGACGGAGCGTAGTCCCTCGGTGGCACGGCTCCGTAACCGTGTCCGTCCGATGAGACGTGCGCTCCGGCCCGTGGACGTGCGTCCACCCGAGCGGTCAGGCGTCGCCGCCGAACGGGCAGCCCAGCTCCACCGGCAGCTCGTGCAGGTCGTTCTGCGTCACGATCGGCTTGTTGCGCAGGTCGGACGCCGGGACCGCCAGGTCCAGTTCCGGGAAGCGCTCGTAGAGCGCCGGCAGCGCGATGCCCGCCTCCAGGCGGGACAGCGCCGCGCCGGGGCAGACGTGCGGGCCGTGGCCGAAGGCGATGTGGCGGTTCGGGGTGCGCGTGGCGTCGAACTCGCCCGCCGTCGGGCCGTAACTCTCCTCGTCCCGGCCCAGCGCGCCGAACGAGATGATCAGGCCCTCGCCCTTCGGGAGGACCTTGTCGCCGACCTCGATGTCCTCCGTCGCGAAACGGATCAGGACGTGCGAGGTCGGGGTGTTCCAGCGCAGCGTCTCCTCGATCACGCCGTCCCAGCCGATCTCGCCGTTCAGCACCTTCTTGCGCTGCTCCGGGTGGGTCTGGAGCGCCTCCACCACGTTGACGATCAGGCTGATCGTGGTCTCGTGTCCGGCGGCGATGATCAGTTGCAGCGTGTTGACGATCTCCTCGTCGGTGAGGTGGTCACCGTTCTCGGAGGCCGCGATCAGCGCGCTGGTGAGGTCGTCGCCCGGGTTCGCCCGCTTGCCGTCGACGATCTTCGTGAAGAGGGTCCCGAGGTCCGCCATCATCTGCGGGACCTCCTCCGGCGGGGTCTGCGTCGAGAAGAACTTCTCGAACAGCTCCTTCAGCCGCGGGTGGTCCGCCGCGTCCACGCCCATCAGCTCGCTGATGACGTTCATGGGGAGCGGGTAGGCGAACTCCGCCTTCAGGTCCACCGGCTCCCCGGCCGGCAGCGCGGCCAGCTTCTCCAGGCTCGCGTTCGTGAGGGCTTCGATGCCCGCCCGCAGCCGCTCCACCCGTTTCACCGTGAGCGCCTGCGCCACCAGCGTACGGAGCCGGCGGTGCTCGGCCCCGTCGACCGTCAGCATCGAGCGGCCCGGGTTGGCCAAACCGATCAGCGGCCAGTCCATCGGTATCTCGCCGCGCTGCCAGGCGCCCCAGACGTTGATGTCCTTGACCACCCGGCTGTCGGTGAGCAGCGCGCGGGCCTCCGCGTGGCGGGTGACCGCGTACACGTGTACACCGCCCGGCAGCTCCACCTCGGCCAGCGGACCGGCGGCCCGCAGCGCGGCGCTCTCGCCGTCGAGGTCTCTGACGAAGGGGTCGAGCGCGATACGGGTCATGCGGGGCCTCCGTGGCTTCCGGGTCTGCCGAGGGCGGGCGTGGGAGTGAAGAGCACCGGCAGGTCCGTCAGTCCGCGCAGCCACGGCGACGGGCGGCGGGTGAGCTGCTCGGCGGGGACGGCGAGGTCCACGTCCGGCAGCCGGTCGAGCAGGACCTCGATACCGGTACGGGCGATGACCTCGGCGGTCTCCTGGGCCGGGAACGGGCAGCGGTGCTCGCCGTGGCCGAAGGAGAGGAAGGCGTTGTTGCCGCCGGTCAGCGCCGAGCCGTCGGTGCGTACCTGGGGGTCGCCGTTGGCGGCGGCGAGGCCCAGGAGCAGCAGGTCGCCGGCTCGGATGTGGCGCCCGCCGATGTGGGTGTCGCGGGCGGCCCAGCGGCCGGCCACGTTCTGCGTCGGGGTGTCCTCCCAGAGGACCTCGTTCATGGCCTCGGCGACGCTGTGCCGGCCGCCGGAGAGCGAGGCGGCGAACCGGTCGTCGGTGAGCATCAGGCGCAGCGAGTTGCCCATCCAGTCGGCGGTCGGCTGGTGACCGGCCGCCATCATCACCATGAGGTCCTGGGCGACCTCCTCGTCGGTGAAGCCGCCGGGGTCGGCGAGCATCCGGGTGGCCACGTCGTCGCCGGGCTCGGCGTGCTTGTCCGCCAGCAGCTGGAACATGGACGCGCCCAGGTGCTGCTGTCCGGCCAGCGCCCGCTCCCGGCCGTCGATCATGTCGTTGATCGCGCCGACCAGCGGGTGCGCCTCCTCGTCGGAGAAGCCGTAGATCCTGGCCAGGACCAGCGCGGGGAGCAGCTTGGCGTACTCCGCGATGATGTCGACCGAGCCCTTGGTGCAGAACCGGTCGATCAGCTCGTCGGCGAACTCCTCCGCGTACCGCTTCAGCGAGAACGGGTCGACGCCCTCCAGCGCGTTGCTGATCATCATCGCGCGGACGCTGTGGCGCTCGCCGACCGTGTAGAGGATCGAGGGCTGCCTGCGCCCGATCATCGGCAGCAGCGGCCAGTCGTCGGGGATGCGGTCCCACTGGTTCCACAGCTCGGAGTCCCGGCTGAAGAGGACCGGGTCGCCGGTGACCTGGTGCAGTTCGCGGTAGCCGAGGACGAGCCAGGCGGGGACGTCGCCGTCGAGGACGACCGGGGCGATCGCCCCGTGGTCGCGCCGCAGGTCCCGGTAGAGCTGGACGGGGTCGCTCTGGAAGCGGGGCCCGGACAGCGGGACGGACGTGTGGGTGACGGGGCAGCCGGAGACAGTGGTCACGGGGCGGACTCCGGGGTCGGGCCGGCCGCCGCCAGGGCCGCTTCGGGCGCGGCTGCCGCCGGGGCGGCAGGTCCCGTGGCCTGGAGGCGGGCGGCGGAGAGCGCGGCGAGGTGCTCGACGAGCGTGATCAGCACGTACTTGCTGGAGGACCGGTCGCGGGCGTCGCACTCCACCAGCGGTACGTCCTCCGAGAGGTCCAGGGCCTCCCGGATCTGCTGCTCGCTGTGGAGCGGGCCGCCGAAGTCGTTGCACGCCACGATGAACGGCGTGCCGTGGTGCTCCAGGCGGTCGATGGCGTACCAGGAGTCGGCGAGCCGGCGGGTGTCGACGAGGACGACCGCGCCGAGCGTGCCGGCGAACAGCCGGTCCCACAGGAACCAGAAGCGCTCCTGTCCGGGCGCGCCGAAGAGGTAGAGCACGGAGCGCTCGTCGAGCGTGATCCGGCCGAAGTCGAACGCCACCGTGGTGGACGTCTTGGCGTGGACGCCGGCGAGGTCGTCGACGGCCTCGCCCGCGCGGGTCATCGTCTCCTCCGTGTTGAGCGGACGGATCTCGCTCACGGATCGGACCATGGTGGTCTTGCCGACGCCGAAGCCGCCCACGACAACGATCTTGAGTCCGTTGTCGGCGGTGGAGCTCAGAGTGGCGCGGTCAGAGGTTGCGGAGTCCAACGAGCACCTGTTCCAGGATGTCGGGGTCGGGGAGCCGGTCCGCGACACGGGCTGTACGGGGGTGGCGGGCGCTGATCCGGCCGGTGTCGAGCAGGTCGCAGAGCAGGATGCGGACGATGCTGACCGGCAGTTTCAGGCTCGCGGCGATCTCGACGACGGCGGTGGGGCCTTGGCACATCCGCAGGATCGCGACGTGCTCGGACTGCATCCCCGGGGACGGGTCGCACTCGGCGACGACGAGCGTCACCAGGTCGAAGGCGGCGGAGTCGGACCGGCTGCGTCCCCCGGTGAGGGTGTACAGCCGGTCCGGATCGTCGTCGCGGCCCGGTCGGGGGCGGGGCGCCGTCGTCATACGGACGGGGCCTCGGCGGGTTCGCGCGGCGGCGCGACGAGGTGCTCGCCGAGCTGCTCGACGAGCTCGCTCATGTTGTGGCCGACGAGGCCCACGTCGGAGTCCTCGTCGGCGACGACGGCCAGGTGGGCCCCGGCCCCCGCCTCGACGATGAACAGCACGCCGCCGTAGAACTCGGCCATCGCGGACCGTACGCCGCCGGTGCCGTCGCCGAACTCGATGGACGCGCCGTGCGACAGGCTCTGGATCCCGGCGGAGATCGCGGCCAGCTGGTCGGCCTGGTCGACGGAGAGCTCGGGGGTGCGGCACAGCTTGAGGCCGTCGCGGGACAGGACGAGGGCGTGGCGGGTACCGGGGGTGCGGTCGAGCAGCCCCTCCAGCAGCCAGTTGAGCTTCTCGTCGGTGGTCGCGGTCATCGGGTGTTGCCTTCCGGGTGCGGGGAGTTGGCTCGTACCGCCTTGCTGAAGGTGCTGAAGCGCGCTGCCTGGACCTTCGGGTCGGTGGTACGGGCCCGGGGGGTGTCGGCTTCGCCGGGGGCGGCGTTGCCGGTACGGGCTTCGGCGGCGGCCAGCGTCCGGCCGCGGCGGCGCTTGGGCAGGCCGCTCTCGCCGAACTCGGGCACGCTGCCGGTGGACTCGGAGACCGAGTCCGCGGAGGGTACCGGTGAGCCCGGGGAGTCCGCTTCCGCCGCCGGGGTCAGGGGCGTGGAGGCGTCGTCCTCGGTGCGGGGCCGTGGGAGCCGGCCCGCGTCGTCGGCGTCCGTTCCGGCGGCCGAGGCGTGCGCGGGCTCGGGCTCGGCGGGGAGCTCGACGGCGGCGGCGCTGTCCGCGGGGGCCGGTGCGGCTGCCGGGGGCGTCGGTGCGGACGCTGCCACAGGTGCCGCCGGTGCGGCCGTCGCCGGTGCCGCCGGGGCCGGTGCGACCGCGCGGGAGATCAGCTCCTGAGGGAGCATCATCAGCGCGCCGGTGCCGCCCCGGGCGGACGGCCGGAAGGAGACGGTCAGGCCGTGCTTACGGGCCAGCCGGCCGACGACCGCGAGCCCGAGGCGGGTGCCGGAGAGGTTCGTGAGGTCCTGGTGGTCGGCGGAGACCGCCCGCTCCGCGCGGCGCAGCTGCACCTCGCTCATGACGAGCCCGCTGTCCTCGACGGTGATGACGATGCCCGCCGGGACCTCCTCGACGTACACATGGACCTCGGCGGTGGGCGGCGAGAAGTTGGCCGCGTTGTCGAGGAGTTCGGCGAGCGCGTGCATGACGCCCTCGGCCGCGTGTCCGGCGATGGCGACATCGCTGGTGGAGTGGAGGCGGACCCGCTGGTAGCTGCCGATCCGGCCCATCGCGCCGCGCAGGATCGACTCCATGACGATCGGCTTCGCCCAGCGCCGGCCGGAACGGGCCCCGGTCAGCACGGCGATGGAGTCGGCGAGGCGGCCCGCCTGGGCGGTGCGGTGGTCCAGGTGGAGCAGGTCCCCGAGCACGGACTCGTCGGTGTGCCGGTGCTCCATCTCGCGGAGGTCGGCCAGCATGCTGGTGGACAGGGCCTGCATCCGGCCCGCCGCGTTGGCGCAGGCGGCGACGGCCGCGGAGCGCTCGGTCTCGGCGCGCGTGGCACGGGCCGCCAGCCGGTCGACGCTGACCTGGAGGCGGGACTGTTCGGCGGCGGCCGCCGCGACGATCCGCTCGTTCTCGGCGCGGGCCTCGGCGACGAGCCGGGCGGTCTCGGCGGAGGCGGCGCCCTTGATCCGGGCGGTCTCCGCCGTGAAGCGCTGGGCCTCGACGGCGGAGGCGGAGACCAGGCGCGAGGTCTCGGAGGTGAACCGCTGGGCGTCGGCGGCCCGCAGGGCGCGCAGCGTCCGCGCGGTCCCCAGGGTGTGGACGGTGACGGCCGCACAGACGCTCAGCAGCACGGCGGCTGCGCCCGCGCCCCAGGCCAGCGGGGTCCGTACCGTGTCGGGGGCCGCGGCGACGGCCCACAGGGTCAGCGTGCCGGTTGCGGCTGCCGATATCAGCAGGGCGAGTGCGGTGGGCCGGTGTGAGGGGCGCAATCGGAGTCCTCGGTGGCGGACGGTGCGGGGCGGTGGGACGGTAGGGCGTTCGGGCGGAGCTGGTGCGGCGAATTCTGGACACTTCGTCACGGGTGCGGGCGATTCTGCACAACTGGAGCTGATAGTTCCTGCGCAAGTCTTGGTCACTATAGGAGACTTGACGGTCTGTTTGGGAAGATCTTGTGGGCTTTTTTGTGCGGCTTATGCACTTTCATCCGTGCGCATCCCAAGAGTTCATCTGTACCGGCGGCATGCTGAAGGAATGGCCGAACAACATCGACCGCATACCGGACCGCCCGTCCCGGCTTCCGCACCTTCCGCGGCTTTCGTCGCCGCGCTCCGCTCCGCCGTGCGCGGCACGAGCGACTTCGGGCCCACCGCCCGGGCGTTGACGACGATGGACGCGTCCAACTACCGCCGCGTCCCCCTCGGCGTGCTCGCCCCGCGCGACGCCGACGACATCGCGGCCGCGCTGAGGGTCTGCCGGGAGCACGGGGTGCCGGTCGTCCCGCGCGGCGGCGGAACGTCCATCGCCGGACAGGCCACCGGCACCGGCCTCGTCCTCGACCTCACCCGCCATCTGCGGGCGATCCTCGACCTGGACCCCGCCGCCCGCACCGCCGTCGTCCAGCCCGGTGTGATCCTGGACGACCTGCGGGCCGCCGCCGCACCCCACGGACTGACCTTCGGCCCCGACCCGTCCACCCACAGCCGCTGCACCCTCGGCGGGATGATCGGCAACAACTCCTGCGGCGCGCACTCGGTCGCCTGGGGCACGACGGCGGACAACGTGCGGGGGCTCTCGGTCGTCCGGTACGGGGGCGAGGCGCTGCGGCTGGAGCAGGGGAGCGGTACGGGCCGGGCGGGCGTCGACGCCCGCGGGGCGGGGGAGTCCCACGGCCCCCGAGGCGTGAGCGAACTCGTCGCCTCCCATCTCGCCCTCCTGCGCACCGGCTACCCCGACCTCCCGCGCCGCATCTCCGGGTACGCGCTCGACGCCCTGCTCCCCGAACACCCCGGCGGCCCCGACCCGGTCCGGGCGTTCTGCGGCAGCGAAGGCACCCTCGCCGTCGTCACCGAGGCCACCGTGCGCCTGGTCGAAGCGCCGCCCGCCCGCGCCCTGGCCGTCCTCGGGTACGCCGACGAGTCCGCCGCCGCCGAGGCCGCCCCGGGCCTCCTCCCGTACGGCCCGCTCACCCTCGAGGGCATGGCCGCCGACCTCGTACGCGAACCGGCCGGGCTGCTGCCGCGCGGGGCCGCCTGGCTCTTCGTCGAGACCGGCGGCGCGACCCCGGCCGAGGCCCGCGCCCACGCGGAACGCGTCCTGCGGGCGGCCGACGCGGTGGACGGGACCGTCGTCACCGACCCGGCCGGGCAGCGGGCCCTGTGGCGGATCCGCGAGG
This sequence comes from Streptomyces globisporus C-1027, assembly GCF_000261345.2. Classification (NCBI taxonomy): domain Bacteria; kingdom Bacillati; phylum Actinomycetota; class Actinomycetes; order Kitasatosporales; family Streptomycetaceae; genus Streptomyces; species Streptomyces globisporus. Next base: position 4,610,075 of record NZ_CP013738.1, read on the forward strand.
ACGCCGCCGGGACCGCGACCCGGATGCCCGACGGCAGTGAGGCCTGGCCGGGCTGGGAGGACTGCGCGGTCCCGCCCGCCCGGCTCGGCGCGTACCTCCGCGACTTCCGGGCCCTCCTCGCCGAACACGGCCTGCGCGGCACCCCGTACGGCCACTTCGGCGACGGCTGCATCCACGTCCGCATCGACTTCGACCTGATCACCGAGGCCGGGGTGGCCCGCTTCCGCCGGTTCTCCGAGGAGACCGCCGACCTCGTCGTCGCGCACGGCGGCTCCCTCAGCGGCGAGCACGGCGACGGGCAGGCGCGCGCCGAGCTGCTGCCCCGGATGTACGGGGACGAACTCGTCGCCCCCTTCGGCCGGTTCAAGGACCTGTGGGACCCGGACGGCGGCCTGAACCCGGGGATGCTCGCCCGCCCGGACCGCCTCGACACGAACCTCCGCTTCGCCGTCCTCCCGAAGCGCCCGGTGGACGTGGAGTTCGGCTATCCGCAGGACGGCGGGGACTTCACGGGCGCGGTCCGCCGCTGCGTCGGCGTCGCCAAGTGCCGTACGGAGGAGACGAGCGGCGCGGGCGTCATGTGCCCGTCCTTCCGCGCGACCGGTGAGGAGGCCCACTCGACCCGCGGCCGGGCCCGGCTCCTCCACGAGATGCTGGCGGGCGAGGTCATCACGGACGGCTGGCGCAGCACGGAGGTCCGGGACGCGCTCGACCTCTGCCTCTCCTGCAAGGGCTGCCGCAGCGACTGCCCGGTGGGCGTCGACATGGCCACGTACAAGGCGGAGTTCCTGCACCACCACTACAAGTCCAGGCTCAGGCCCGCCGCCCACTACGCGATGGGCCGCCTGCCGCAGTGGCTGCGCCTGGCGCGTCCCTTCGCCCGCCCGCTCAACGCCCTCGCCCGGCTGCGCCCGCTCGCCGCGCTCGCGAAGCGGCTGGCGGGGATCGCGCCCGAGCGGACGATCCCGGTGCTGGCGACCGAGACGTACAGCCGGTGGCTGCGCCGGAGGCAGGGGAGCGGGACCCGGATCCTGTCGTCCAGCCGGGTGGTGCACCTCTGGCCGGACACCTTCACCGAGCACCTGTCCCCGCAGGTGGGCCGGGCGGCGGTGCGGGTGCTGGAGGAGGCGACGGGGCGTACGGTGCTGCCGCCGCCGGCCGGGGTGTGCTGCGGGCTCACGTACGTATCGACCGGGCAGCTCGACGCGGCGCGCCGGGTGATGCGCCGCACCCTGGACCGGCTGGACCTCTTCCCCGGTCACCCCCTCGTCGTCCTGGAGCCGAGCTGCGCCGCGACCCTCCGCACGGATCTTCCCGAGCTCCTTCCCGACGACCCGCGCGCCGCCGAACTGGCCTCCTCCGTGAGGACGTTCGCCCAGTATCTGGAGGAGTGCGCCCCCGACTGGGCACCGCCCCGCCTGGACCGCCCGGCCGCCGGCCAGACGCACTGCCACCAGCACGCGGTCCTCGGCGACGCGGCGGAACGGCGGCTGCGTGAACGGCTGGGCCTGACCGGCGAACTCAGCGGTGGCTGCTGCGGGCTCGCGGGCAACTTCGGATTCGAGAAGGGCCATTACGAGGTGTCGGTCGCCTGCGCGGAGGAGCGGCTGCTCCCCGCCGTACGGGAGGCGGAACCCGGGACGGAACTCCTCGCGGACGGCTTCTCCTGCCGTACGCAACTGGACCAGCTGGCCGACCGCCGGGCCCGGCACCTCGCGGAGGTCATCGCGGAGGCTCTCCCGGAGCCCGTTCCGGGGGCCGGCGCGCCGGGTCCCGGGCGATGATCTCCCGCGCCAGCGAGGCGAGTCGGGGAAGTGCCGGGTGACCGGGGGCGTCGCGGCGGGCGAGGAGGACCGGGACGGCCGGGGCGTCGTCGAGCGGGACGTAGGCGACCCCCGCGTACGGGTGCAGGTCCGCGGTCGACGCGGTGGACACCCCGCTGCCGCGCCCGGCGGCGATGGCGGTGAGCCAGTCGTCGGTGTTGCCGACGGTGAGGGTGGCGGCCGGGCGGGCGTGCGGCGGCCACAGGTCCACGGTGGTCGTGCCGGAGACGGTGTTCAGGACGACCGGGCCGCCCGCGAGATCGGCGAGCCGGAGCGAGGTGCGCGCCGCGAGCGGCCCGTCCGCGGTCACCGCCGCCAGCCGGACCTCGGTGAACAGCACCTCGGTGACCAGCCCCGGTGCGTCCACCGGCCCGCGCAGCAGCGCCGCGTCGACCTCGCCCCGGGTCAGCCCGGCGGTGCGGTCGTCGATCCGGAGCAGCTCCAGCGGGGTGCCCGGGAAGCGTTCCTGCCAGGTCCGCAGCAGCGGTGTGGTGTACGGCCCGAACGCGGACCAGGCGTGCCCGAGCCGCAGCGGCCAGGTGTGCAGCCGGCCGGGGTCGAGCGCCTCGTCGAAGGCGGCGACCGCGGCGGCGGCCTTGTCGCGGAAGGCGACGCCGTCGGGGGTGAGGGCGAGGTGGTGGGTGGAACGGTCGACGAGCCGGACCCCGAGGTGCCGCTCCAGTGCGGCGAGGGTGCGGGACACGGCGGGCTGGGTCAGCCGGAGGCGGGCGGCGGCGCGCGTGATGTTGAGCTCGTCGGCGACCGCGAGGAAGGCCCGCAGATGCCGGAGTTCCACGGGGCGTCCTGTGGTCGGTTCCTCGCTCATGCGCCGGAAGCATAACGAGAGCGTGATCGGCATTTCACGGAACGCGCGGGCGTCCTTACGGTGAAGGGAAACCCATGGCGGACCCGGTTCTCCATCCTGTACCGTCCAGTGCATTGTAGTGCACTTACCCGCTCGCCCCCGGAAGGCTCCCCGTGAACGACCAGCGCAGCGCCGCCGAACCGGCCGCCGCAGCCGTCGCCGTACCCGAAGCGGTGACGGCACTCGAAGGCGCCGGATCGTCCTGGGCCGACCGCCGGGCGGCGCTGGCGCCGATCGCGCTGGTGGTCGCCGGTGGCCTGTCCGTCCAGTTCGGCTCGGCGGTCGCCGCGCTGCTGATGCCGAAGGCGGGCGCCCTGGGCGTCGTCACCCTGAGGCTGGCGGCCGCCGCGCTGATCCTGCTGGTGATCTGCCGCCCGAAGCTGCGCGGCCACTCGCGCGCCGACTGGGGCACGGTGCTGGCCTTCGGTGTCGCGATGGGCGGCATGAACACGCTCTTCTACCTGGCGCTGGACCGGATCCCGCTCGGTATCGCCGTCACCCTGGAGGTGCTCGGCCCGCTCGCCCTCTCGGTGTTCGCCTCCCGCCGCCTGATCAACGTCCTGTGGGCCGGGCTCGCCCTCGTCGGCGTCGTCCTGCTCGGCGGCGGCGGCTTCGACCGCCTCGACCCGGTCGGCGCGGCCTTCGCCCTGGGGGCCGGGGCGATGTGGGCGGCGTACATCGTGTTCAGTGCCCGCACCGGCCGCCGCTTCCCGCAGGCGGACGGGCTGGCGCTGGCCATGGTGGTCGCCGCGGTCCTCTCGCTGCCGCTCGGCATCATCGAGTCCGGGGCGAAGCTCACGGTCCCGTCCACGGTGGCGCTCGGCGCGGCGGTGGCGGTCCTCAGCTCGGTGCTCCCGTACACCCTGGAGCTGATGGCCCTGCGCCGGCTGCCCGCGCCCACGTTCGCCGTGATGATGAGCCTGGAACCGGCCATCGCCGCCGGTGCGGGCTTCCTGATCCTGGACCAGGCCCTCTCCACGACGGACGCCCTCGCCATCGCCCTGGTCATCGGGGCGAGCATCGGCGCGGTGCGCAGCCGGTCGGGGCCGGCTCCGCGACGCGAGGCGTGAGCCGGGGCTCGCCCCGGGCCCCGGAGGGGCCTCAGCAGTCGGCGGGCAGGATCCGGAAGGAGTCCAGCCCCGGGGTCAGCGGTGACATCGCGCGGAAGTCGCGCTGGTCCAGGGTGAAGATGCGATCGGTCCGGTAGCGGTCGGCCAGGACCACTCCGACCGCGTCGGCCAGGTCGAGCCGCAGCCCTTCGTACTTCTGGCGGACCTCATGGGCGGTGTGCAGGTCCGCGAGCTTGAGCTCGGCGAGGCGGTACTGCCCGTCGTCCATGCGGGAATTCAGCGCCTCCATCACTTGCAGGGCAGCCGGGAACCCCAGGTCCCGGTGGACCAGGTGATCCAGCTCGGTGACGACGAGCGGGGAGACCGCCAGTCGCTCGTGCTCCAGGATTTTCGCCGCTGCGACGTGCTCGGTCTGGGCGGCGTCGAAAGCGGCGTAGAGGGCCGAGGTGTCGGCGACGATGATCAACGGCGTGCGGCCCGTTCCTTGATGTGCTCGTAGACGGCGTCGTCCATCTCGTCGGGTGTGCGGGGGCGTCCGCTGTCGAAGACGGGCAGCTCACGGCTCCGCTTCGGTCGCTCCGCGCTGTCCAGCAGCATGGCGATGCCACGCCGGATGAGCTCGGCCTTGCTGACGCCGGTCGCGGACGACTCGGCGTCCAGTCGCACTTCCAATTCGTCCGGAAGATAGACGGTCGTCTTTATCATGCTGTCCAATTTACCACCCTGCCCTACGTAGGGCAGGGTGGTAAACGGTGAGGCCGGGCGTGCGTCTCTCACCACCTGCACGGCGGGTCGAGGTCGGTGATCGAGTCGGCCAGTTCCGCAGGGCGCCCGGGCCACCCCGTCCGGTGCCAGTGCTCGATGCGCCAGGACAGCCGTCGCGGCCACAGCGGGGTGACGGGCAGTTGCTCCACCGGCACCCAGGCCGGGGTGCCGCCGTAGGTGTCCAGCGTCTCGGGCGGGCCGACCTCGCCGGTCGCGGACACGAGGAAGTAGTGCTCGTGCCGGCCGTCCTTCCAGACCCGGGCGAGCTGGGGCCCGACCGTCCCGGCCAGGCCGGTCTCCTCGCCCAGTTCGCGCAGGACGGCCTCTTCCAGCGTCTCGCCCGCCTCGACCCCGCCGCCCGGAATCTCGTAGTGCGACCCGCCGCCCCCCTTGGTGAAGCGGATCAGCAGCACGGCCCCGTCGCGGATGACGACCGCCCCGGCCCGCACCCGTACCGGCTCCGCTGCCGCCGGGTCGACCAGGGCCACCGGACCCTGCGGCGCCGCGCCCTGCGCCCAGGCGCGCAGCACCGTCTCCGCCGTCCCGGCCGGCCGGATGCGGGCGTGCAGGGCCTCCGCCAGGGACAGGGCGACCCGCGGTACGCCGAGGGAGCCCCCAGAGCCTGCGCCCGGGACGCCGCCGGGAAAGACGTGGTACGCGCCCTCGGCGTCGTGGTGGAGCTCCAGGATCACCTTGTCGGCCTCGAACAGGACGGTCACCGGGCGGATTTCGGCAGTCATCGACGGAGGCTAACGCGCACCCCGGCCGGACCGCCCCCGGAATGCCTCCGTCCGTACGGTGCCCGGCTCTAGAGTCGCCGGATCGAGCCATCGCCCCCCGCCCCGCGCCCCCGGAGGTCAGCCGTGGAACCCACCGAACCGACCGGCACCGCCCCGAAGTCCCGTGAACGCGACGACCTGCTGGCCATGGTCGCCGACCAGCGCACCAACTTCCTCTACACCGTCACCGGGCTCACCGACGAGCAGGCCCGCACCCGTTCGACGGTCAGCGAGCTGACCCTCGGCGGCCTCGTCAAGCACCTCGCGGAGGTGCAGCGCGCCTGGCTGTCCGTGATCGACGGCACCGCCGCCCCCGAGGTCGGCTGGGCCGACGTCGATCCGGACGGCAACCGCATGACCGACGAGGAGACCCTCGCCGGCCACCTCGACGCGTTCAGGGCCGGGGCGGAGGCCTTCGACCGGGCCGTCCGCGAGGAACCCGACCTCGACCGGGCGATCACGCTGCCCCGGTACCCCTGGTCGCCCCCGGAGCCCCTCGTCTGGACCGTCCGGCACGTCCTGCTGCACGCGTTCCGCGAGATCGCCCACCACAGCGGCCACGCGGACATCGTGCGCGAGGCCCTCGACGGGGCCAGCACGACGGAACGGATGGCGAAGGCGGCCATGGGAGGCGAGTGACCGGAGGCGGGTGACCGCAGGCGAGTGACCGGCGGCGGGTGATCGGCGGGGCGGGGCGGTGAGCGTCGACCCGTACGCGCCCGCACACCCCGGGCAGAAAATCATGCAAGCGTGCTTGATTGTTTCCCGACGCGCTGCCATGCTCCTGGGCACCACACCCGGTCCCGAGGGGGGCGCACGTGTCCGCTGTCGTAGCCGTGATCGACGATCTGCGCGAGGAGAGCGACGAACTCGATCAACTCGTGGGGGAGTTGGACGACCCGGGCTGGCGCGGCCCGACGCCCGCCGACCGGTGGACCGTGGCCCACCAGATCGCCCATCTCAGCTGGACCGACGAGGTCGCCCTCCTGGCCGCCACCGAGCCCGACCGGTTCGGCGACGAGGTCGCCAAGGCCCTGGCCGCCCCCGAGGCCTTCGTCGACGAGGCGGCCGACGCCCTCGTCGCCGCCCACGCCCCGGACGCCCTGCTCGCCCGCTGGCGCGAGGGCCGGGAGCGGCTCGACAAGGTCCTTCGCGACGCCCCGGCCGGCACCCGGATCCCCTGGTACGGGCCGCCGATGAGTGTCGCGTCCATGGCGACCGCCCGGCTCATGGAGACCTGGGCCCACGGCCAGGACATCGCCGACGCCCTGGGCGTGACCCGGCCCCCGACCGCCCGGCTCCGCCATGTGGCCCGGATCGGCGTACGGGCCCGGAACTACGCCTACGCGGTACGCGGGATCACCGCACCCGAGGAGGAGTTCCGCGTCGAACTCCACTCCCCGGACGGCGAGATGACCGCCTACGGGCCTGAGGGCGCCGCCCAGCGGATCACCGGCCCGCTCCTCGACTTCTGCCTCCTGGTCACCCAGCGCGCCCACCGCTCCGACCTCGCGGTCACCGCCGAGGGCCGGGACGCCGACCAGTGGCTCTCCATCGCCCAGGCCTTCGCCGGACCGCCGGGACCGGGCCGGCTGCCGCGCGCTGAGCGGGAGACCCGATGAGCGGCACCCCCGCCCCCGTCCTCCGTATAGGCAACGCCTCCGGCTTCTACGGCGACCGCTTCGACGCCCTGCGCGAGATGCTCACCGGCGGCCCCCTCGACGTCCTCACCGGCGACTACCTCGCCGAGCTGACCATGCTCATCCTCGGCCGCAGCCGCCTCAAGGACCCGCAGAAGGGCTACGCCACCACCTTCCTGCGCCAGTTGGAGGAGGGGCTCGGCCTCGCCCATGAGCGCGGGGTGAGGATCGTCGCCAACGCGGGCGGCCTCAACCCGGCCGGACTCGCCGACGCGGTGCGGCAGTTGGCGGAGAAGTTCGGTGTGCCCGTCACCGTCGCGCATGTCGAGGGCGACAGCCTGCCCGTCCCGGACGGGTTCCTCACCGCCAACGCCTACCTGGGCGGCTCCGGGATCGCCGCCTGTCTGCGGGCCGGGGCCGATGTCGTCGTCACCGGCCGGGTCACCGACGCGGCCCTGGTCACCGGGCCCGCCGCCGCCCACTTCGGCTGGGGCCCGGACGACCTGGACGCGCTCGCGGGGGCCGTGGTCGCCGGGCACGTCCTGGAGTGCGGTACGCAGGCGACCGGCGGGAACCACGCCTTCTTCGGCGACCACGACCCCGCCCGCCTCCGCCGCCCCGGCTTCCCGCTCGCCGAGATCCACGCCGACGGCTCGTCCGTCATCACCAAGCACGACGGTACGGGCGGGGTCGTCGACCTCTCCACCGTCACCGCCCAACTCCTGTACGAGACCGGCGGAGCCCGGTACGCGGGCCCCGACGTCACCGCCCGCCTCGACACCGTGCGCCTCACGCCCGACGGCCCGGACCGGGTCCGGATCGACGGGGTGCGCGGCGAGGCCCCGCCGCCCACCCTCAAGGCCGGGCTGACCCGGCTCGGCGGCTGGCGCAACGAGGTCGTCTTCGTCCTCACCGGACTCGGCATCGAGGCCAAGGCCGACCTGGTGAAGGCCCAGTTCGCCGACGCCCTGGAGCGCGGCAGCGCCCGCCCGCCCGCCGAGGTGCGCTGGGAGCTGGCCCGTACCGACCACGCCGACGCCGACACCGAGGAACGGGCCAGCGCCCTGCTCCGGCTCGTCGTCCGCGACCAGGACGCCGATACGGTCGGCCGCACCGTCTCCGGGGCCGCCATCGAGCTGGCCCTCGGCAGCTACCCGGGCTTCCACGTCACCGCCCCGCCCGGAAAGGGCGCGCCCTACGGGGTGTTCGAGGCCCGGCCCGTACCGGCGGCGGAGGTCGAGCACCTCGCCGTACTGCCGGACGGGGCCCGGGAGGTGATCGAACCGGCTGTCCAAACCCAGGAGTTGGTCGATGTCGAGGGGTCGCCGCTCCCCGACCCGTACCCCTCCGGCCCCATCCGCCGCGCCCCCCTCGGTCTGATCGCGGGCGCGCGCAGCGGCGACAAGGGCGGCGACGCCAACGTGGGCGTCTGGGTGCGCGACGACGACGCCTGGCGGTGGCTGGCGCACGAGCTGAGCGTCGAGCGGTTCAAGGAACTCCTCCCGGAGACAGCAGACTTGACCGTCGTCCGCCATGTCCTGCCCAACCTCCGTGCCCTGAACTTCACCGTGCACGGTCTGCTGGGCGAAGGCGTCGCCGCCCAGGCCCGGTTCGACCCGCAGGCCAAGGCGCTGGGGGAGTGGCTGCGGTCCCGGTGGCTGCCGGTCCCCGTGCCCCTGCTCGAAGGCATCGACGCCCCGGAGGTGACCGCATGACCGTCCTGCCCACCGCGCTCGACACCAACAGCCCCGAGTACGCAGCGCATCGGGCCACCATGGTGGAGAAGCTCGCCGAGCTGGAGACCGAGCACACCAAGGCGCTCGCAGGCGGCGGCGAGAAGTACGTGACCCGGCACCGGGGGCGCGGCAAGCTCCCGGCCCGGGAGCGGATCGAGCTGCTCGTCGACCCCGACACCCCGTTCCTGGAGCTGTCGCCGCTGGCCGCCTGGGGCAGCGACTACGCCGTCGGCGCCTCGCTCGTCACCGGGATCGGGGTGGTCGAGGGCGTCGAATGCCTGATCACCGCCAACGACCCGACCGTACGCGGCGGGGCGTCGAACCCCTGGACGCTGAAGAAGGCCCTGCGCGCCAACGAGATCGCCTTCGCCAACCGGCTCCCGGTGATCAGCCTGGTGGAGTCGGGCGGGGCCGACCTGCCATCGCAGAAGGAGATCTTCATCCCCGGCGGGGCGCTCTTCCGGGACCTCACCCGGCTCTCCGCCGCCGGAATCCCCACCGTGGCCGTCGTGTTCGGCAACTCGACCGCCGGAGGCGCGTACGTCCCCGGCATGTCCGACCACACCGTGATGATCAAGGAGCAGTCCAAGGTCTTCCTCGGCGGCCCGCCCCTGGTGAAGATGGCCACCGGCGAGGAAAGCGACGACGAGTCCCTCGGCGGGGCCGAGATGCACGCCCGTACGTCGGGGCTCGCCGACCACTTCGCCGTGGACGAGCACGACGCGATCCGGCAGGCGCGGCGCATCGTCGCCCGCCTCAACTGGCGCAAGGCGCAATCAGATCCAGGCCCCGCAGAACCGCCGAAGTACGACGAGGACGAGCTGCTCGGCATCGTGCCGGGCGACCTGAAGGCCCCGTTCGACCCACGCGAGGTGATCGCCCGGCTGGTCGACGGCTCGGACTTCGACACCTTCAAGCCGCTGTACGGGCCGAGCCTGGTCACCGGCTGGGCGCGGCTCCACGGCTACCCGGTCGGCATCCTCGCCAACGCCCAGGGGGTGCTGTTCAGCGAGGAGTCGCAGAAGGCCGCGCAGTTCATCCAGCTCGCCAACCAGCGCGACATCCCGCTCCTCTTCCTCCACAACACCACCGGCTACATGGTCGGCAAGGAGTACGAACAGGGCGGCATCATCAAGCACGGCGCGATGATGATCAACGCGGTGGCCAATTCGAAGGTCCCGCATCTGTCGGTCCTGATGGGCGCGTCCTACGGGGCCGGCCACTACGGCATGTGCGGCCGCGCCTATGACCCTCGCTTCCTCTTCGCCTGGCCCAGCAGCAAGTCCGCCGTCATGGGCCCGCAGCAGCTCGCGGGTGTCCTCTCCATCGTCGCCCGCGCCTCGGCCGCCGCGAAGGGGCAGCCGTACGACGACGAGGCGGACGCCGGGCTGCGCGCCATGGTGGAGCAGCAGATCGAGGCGGAGTCGCTGCCGATGTTCCTGTCCGGGCGGCTGTACGACGACGGGGTCATCGACCCGCGCGACACCCGGACCGTCCTCGGGATGTGCCTGTCCGCGATCCACACCGCACCGGTCGAGGGCGCCCGTGGCGGCTTCGGCGTCTTCCGGATGTGAGGCCCACATGACCATCACCACGTTGCTCGTCGCCAACCGGGGCGAGATCGCCTGCCGGATCTTCCGCACCTGCCGCGACCTGGGCATCACCACGGTCGCCGTGTACTCCGACGCGGACGCCGACGCCCTGCACGTACGGGAGGCGGACCTCGCCGTACGGCTGCCGGGCGCGGCCCCCGCCGACACGTATCTGCGCGGCGACCTCGTCGTGGCCGCAGCGCGGGCCGCCGGGGCGGACGCCGTGCACCCCGGCTACGGCTTCCTCTCCGAGAACGCCGCGTTCGCCGCCGCCGTGCAGGACGCGGGGCTCGTGTGGGTGGGCCCGCCGGTGAAGGCCATCGAGCTGATGGCCTCCAAGACCCGGGCCAAGGAGCTGATGGCGGGGGCCGGGGTGCCGTTGCTGGCCCCGGTCGACCCGGCGACGGCGGGCCCCGGCGACCTGCCGCTCCTGCTGAAGGCGGCGGCGGGCGGCGGTGGACGCGGCATGCGGATCGTCCGCGAACTCGACACACTGCCCGGCGAGTTGCTGGCGGCCGCCGCCGAGGCCGCCTCCGCCTTCGGGGACGGTGAGGTGTTCGCCGAGCCGTACGTGGAGCGCGGCCGGCACGTCGAGGTCCAGGTGATGGCGGACGCGCACGACACCGTGTGGGCGCTCGGCACCCGGGACTGCTCGCTCCAGCGCCGCCACCAGAAGGTCATCGAGGAGGCCCCGGCGCCCGGCCTGGACGACGCCCTGCGCACCCGGCTCAACGAAGCGGCGGTGGCGGCAGCCCGTGCCGTGGACTACCGGGGCGCGGGCACCGTGGAGTTCCTGGTCTCCGCCGAGGGCCGCCCGTACTTCCTGGAGATGAACACCCGCCTCCAGGTCGAACACCCCGTCACAGAGGCCGTGTTCGGGCTCGACCTCGTCGCCCTGCAACTACGCGTGGCGGAGGGCGAGCCGCTGCCGGCCCCCGAGCCCCCGCCGACGTCCGGCCACGCGGTGGAGGCCCGGCTCTACGCCGAGGACCCGGCCCGCGACTGGCAGCCGCAGACCGGCGCGCTGCTCACCCTGGAGGTGCCGGAGGGGCCCGGTCTGCGCCTGGACACCGGGTACACCGGCGGCGACACCATCGGCGTGCACTACGACCCGATGATCGCCAAGGTGATCGCCCACGCCCCGACCCGTACCGAGGCCGTCCGCCTGCTGGCCCGCGCGCTGGAGCGGGCCCGCATCCACGGCCCGGTCACCAACCGCGACCTGCTCGTACGCTCGCTGCGCCACCCGGACTTCGCGGCGGCCCGCCTGGACACCGGGTTCTACGACCGGCACCTGGCCGACCTCACCGCCCCGGGAGCCGGTGACCCCGCCACCGCCGCCCTCGCCGCGACCCTGGCGGAAGCCGTGCGGGGTCCGGAAGCCGTACGCGGAGCGCAAGCCGTACGTCCCACGCGCCCCGGAGGCCCCGCCCCGGCCCGCTTCGGAGCCTGGCGCAACGTGCCATCGCAGCCCCAGCGCAAGCGCTACCGCAGCGAACCCGACGGCACGGAGCACGAGGTCGCCTACCGCACCCTGCGCACCGGGACCCCGGAACCGCACGAGACCCCCGGCACCCGGGTCCTGACCGCCACCCCCGACCGCGTCACGCTCGAAATCGAGGGCGTGACACGGCACTTCGCCATCACCACCCACGCCGACCGGGTCCACGTGGACGCCACCGACGCCTCGTACACCTTCACCGCCCTGCCCCGCTTCACCGACCCCGCCACGCACACCGCCCCCGGCTCCCTGCTCGCCCCGATGCCCGGCACCGTCGTCCGCCTCGCGGAGGGCCTGGCCGCCGGGGTCACCGTCGAGGCCGGGCAGCCGCTGATCTGGCTGGAGGCGATGAAGATGGAGCACCGCATCCTCGCGCCCGCCTCCGGCACCCTCACCGCCCTGCACGCCGCGCCCGGCCACCAGGTCGAGGTCGGCGCGCTGCTCGCCGTGGTCCAGGAGGACCCGGCCGCCACCCCCGTACCCGTTCCCGTACCGGAGGAGACCGCATGAGCACCGCACGCACCGCCCTCGAAACCGAAGAGCACCAGGCCCTGCGCGCAGCCGTCGCCGCCCTCGGGAAGCGGTACGGGCGCGACTACATGACCACCGTCATCCGCGAGGGCACGCACACCGACGAACTGTGGGCGGAGGCCGCGAAGCTCGGGTACCTCGGGGTGAACCTCCCCGAGGAGTACGGCGGCGGGGGCGGCGGCATGGCCGAACTCTCCATCGTGCTGGAGGAGTTGGGTGCGGCCGGATCGCCGCTGCTGATGATGATCGTGTCGCCCGCGATCTGCGGCACGGTGATCGCCCGCTTCGGTACGGAGGGGCAGAAGCGGACGTGGCTGCCGGGCCTGGCCGACGGCTCCCTCACCATGGCCTTCGGCATCACCGAGCCCGACGCCGGATCGAACTCCCACCGCATCACCACCACCGCCCGCCGCGACGGCGACGACTGGGTCCTCACCGGACGCAAGGTCTTCGTCTCCGGTGTCGACATAGCCGACGCCACGCTGATCGTGGGCCGGACCGAGGACGCCCGCTCCGGGAAGCTGAAGCCCTGCCTGTTCATCGTCCCCCGCGAGTCCCCCGGGTTCGGCCGGAACCAGATCGACATGGAACTCCACGCCCCCGAGAAGCAGTTCGAGCTGGTCCTCGACGACGTACGGCTGCCGGCGGACGCCTTGGTCGGCGACGAGGACGCGGGTCTGCTCCAGCTCTTCGCCGGGCTGAACCCCGAGCGGATCATGACGGCCGCGTTCGGCATCGGGATGGGCCGCTTCGCGCTCTCCAGGGCCGTCGAGTACGCCCGTACCCGCCAGGTCTGGAAGGACCCCATCGGCGCCCACCAGGCCATCGCGCACCCGCTCGCCACCGCGCACATCGACCTGGAGCTGTCGCGCCTGATGATGCAGAAGGCGGCCCGGCTGTACGACGAGGGCGACGACATCGGGGCGGGCGAGGCGGCCAACATGGCGAAGTACGCGGCCGGGGAGGCGTGTGTGAAGGCCGTCGACCAGGCGGTGCACACCCTCGGCGGCAACGGCCTGACCCGGGAGTACGGCCTCGCGTCCCTGATCACCGCGTCGCGGGTGGCCCGGATCGCCCCGGTCAGCCGGGAGATGATCCTGAACTACGTCTCGCACCAGTCGCTGGGCCTGCCGAAGTCGTACTAGCCCCGTTCTCCCTGTCGGGAGAGAAACGCGTCCGCCCCCTCCCCATCCCTCCCCCACAGGGGTGATTCTGACCCTCCACACCCGCACGGCGTCCCGCGCCGCCACCCGGGCGGCGCGGGCGACCGCGACGACAGGGGACCGCCATGGTGTTCCGCAGCGAGTACGCAGACGTAACGGCCCTCGACACGCCCATCCACGACGCGGTTCTCGGCGGGGCCGCCGGGTTCGGTGACACCGTCGCCCTGATCGACGGGACGAACGGCATGTCCCTCACGTACGCCCAACTCGACGGATTCCACCGGCGGATCGCCGCCGCGCTCGCCGAGGCGGGGCTCAGGAAGGGCGACGTCCTCGCCCTGCACAGCCCGAACACCATCGCCTACCCCGCCGTCTTCTACGGGGCCACCCGCGCCGGAGCCTCGGTCACCACGGTCCACCCACTGGCCACACCCGAGGAGTTCGCCAAGCAGCTCGCGGACAGCGGGGCGAAGTGGATCGTCACGGTCTCCCCGCTCCTGGCCACGGCCCGCCGCGCGGCCGAACTGACGGGCCGAGTACGGGAGATCTACGTCTGCGACCAGGCGGAGGGCCACACCTCCATCCTGGACATGCTGTCCTCCACGGCCCCCGAGCCGGAGATCGCGATCGACGCCGGCGAGGACGTGGCGGCCCTCCCGTACAGCTCCGGCACGACGGGCACGCCCAAGGGCGTGATGCTGACGCACCGGTCGATCGCGACCAATCTGGAGCAGCTGAGACCGTTCATCCCGATGGGCGAGGGCGACCGCATCCTGGCGGTGTTGCCGTTCTTCCACATCTACGGCCTGACGGCCCTGATGAACGTCCCGCTGCGCTGCGGCTCGACGGTCGTCGTGCTGCCCCGCTTCGACCTGGCCCAGTTCCTGGAGGCCATCCAGACGCACCGCATCTCCGGTCTGTACGTGGCTCCGCCGATCGTCCTGGCACTGGCGAAGCACCCGCTGGTGGGGGAGTACGACCTCTCCTCGCTCCAGTACATCGTCAGCGCCGCCGCCCCGCTGGACGCCGAACTGGCGGAGGCGTGTTCGGCCCGGCTGGGGGTGCCGCCGGTGCGGCAGGCGTACGGGATGACGGAGCTGTCGCCCGGTACGCACGTGGTGCCGCTCTCCGTCGAGCAGCCGCCGCCGGGCACGGTCGGCAAGCTGCTGCCGGGCACCGAGATGCGGATCGTGTCGCTGGAGGACCCGGCGAAGGACGCGGAGCCGGGGACGGACGGCGAGATCCTGATCCGGGGCCCGCAGGTGATGAAGGGCTACCTGGGCCGCGCGGACGCCACGGCCGCGATGATCGACGAGGACGGCTGGGTGCACACGGGCGACGTCGGCCGGGTGGACGAGGACGGCTGGCTGTACGTCGTCGACCGGGTGAAGGAGCTGATCAAGTACAAGGGCTACCAGGTCGCCCCCGCCGAGCTGGAGGCCCTGCTCCTCACCCATGAGGAGGTCGCGGACGCGGCGGTGATCGGGGTGTACGACGCGGAGGGCAACGAGGTCCCGAAGGCGTTCCTGGTCCGGGGACCGGGGGCGGAGGCCCTGACGGAGGACGAGGTGATGGCGTACGTCGCCGAGCGCGTCTCCCCCTACAAGAAGGTGCGGCGGGCCGAGTTCATCGAGGCGGTGCCGCGGGCGGCCTCGGGCAAGATCCTCCGGCGCGAGCTGCGCGACCGCGAGAAGACGGAGAGGACGGACGGGACGTGACCGTGATCGTACGGACGGGGGAGCGGGGCATCGCGACCCTGACGCTGGACTCCCCGGCCAACCGCAACGCGCTGTCGGCCGCGCTGGTCGGGGAGTTGCGCGCCGCCCTGGCGGACTGTGCGGCCGACGAGACCGTACGGGCGGTGGTGCTGACCCACACGGGTTCGACGTTCTGCGCCGGGGCGGATCTGAAGGCCCCGCCGGACCCGGAGGCGTTCGTGGGCCTGATGCGGGAGGTCGTGGCGCTGCCGAAGCCCGTGGTGGCCCGGGTGACCGGCCATGTCCGGGCGGGCGGCCTGGGCCTGCTGGCGGCGTGCGACATCGCGGTGGCGGGCGAGGGGTCGTCCTTCGCCCTCACCGAGTCCCGCCTGGGCCTGGCCCCGGCGGTGATCTCCCTCACCCTGCTCCCGCGCGTGGACCGTACGGCGGCGAACCGCTACTACCTCACCGGGGAGCGGTTCGACGCGGCGGAGGCGGCGAGGACCGGACTGGTCACGGTGGCCGCCGAGGACGTGGACAAAGCCCTCTCACCCGTCCTGGACGGCCTGCGCCGGGCCTCGCCCCAGGGGCTGGCCGCATCGAAGGAGCTGGTCACGGCTACGGTGCTGAGGAGCTTCGACCAGTACGCCGAAGACCTCATCGCCCGATCCGCCGCGTTGTTCGCCTCCGACGAGGCGAGGGAGGGGATGACGGCCTTCCTCGAACGACGGGACCCGGCATGGGTGCGGTGACCTCTTCCTCCTCTGCTCCCCGGGCCGCTCACGCGCCCAAGCAGGACCGCAGCCGGGCGACGCGGCAGCGGCTCCTGGAGGCGGCGGTGGCCTGCCTGGCCGAACACGGCTGGGCGGGCTCCACCGTCTCCGTCGTCGCCGAACGGGCCGGCGTCTCGCGCGGCGCGGCCCAGCACCACTTCCCGACCCGCGAGGACCTGTTCACCGGCGCGGTGGAGTACGTCGCCGAGGAACGCTCCGCCGCCCTGCGCGCGCTCCCCGTCCAGGGCCGCGCCGAGGTGGTCGCGGCCCTGGTCGACCTCTACACGGGCCCGCTGTTCCGGGCGGCACTCCAGCTCTGGGTGGCCGCCTCCAACGAGGCCCAACTCCGCCCGCGCGTCACGGAACTGGAGGCGCGGGTGGGCCGCGAGACCCACCGCATCGCGGTGGAACTCCTCGGCGCGGACGAGTCCCGCCCCGGCACCCGCGAAACGGTCCAGGGCCTCCTGGACATGGCCCGCGGCCTGGGCCTCGCCAACCTCCTCACCGACGACACGGCCCGCCGGGAGCGGGTGGTGGCGCAGTGGGCGGCGCTGGTGGAGGAGGGGCTGGGGTGAGGGTTCGCGGGGGCCTTCTGGTCACTCGCTCGGCGGCCGGGACGCGTCTGCTTGAGCGTGCCTGCCTCGTACAGAAAGCGGCCCACCGCGGCCAGGTCGTCGGTCACGACCCTCTCCTCTGACGCCATCCGTTCGGGACGACGCCGTAACCACCAAGTCGTCCTTGGCGCAGATGCCCGACTCAGCCGTTCGATCATTACGGGACAGGTCTTGGGTGCCACTGTCCGAAGCGACCCGCCGGCCCAGTTGGCGGGCCGTCTCGGGATTCCCGACATCAGCTCTGCTCGCCCTTACTCCTCACGCAGGCTCGTCACCAGGTCGCGGGGCAGCCCGTGCGTGTCGTACAGGTAGTGGAAGTCCTCCTCGGACAGGGGGCCTTGGAAGCGGGGGCGGGTGAGTACGGTGCGGCCGCGTTCCAGCAGGTGGCCGAAGCGCTGCTCCTCGTCGAGGAGGGTCCGGAGCACGTCGGCCGGGCGGACGTCCTGGCGGAAGTGGTCCAGGGTGTGCCGGACCAGGTCCTCCGGCAGGTCCCCGAGGCTGCGTGAGGCGTCCTGCCGCCACAGCACGGTGAGCACCCGGCGGACCAGGCGGCGCAGCACGTAACCCCGGCCGGTACTGGACGGGCGCACGCCGTCGCCGAGCACCACGACGGCCGAGCGCAGATGGTCGCTGACCAGGCGGAGTCCGGGCTCCTCCAGGGGCCACAGGGGCGGTACGAGGCGGCGCCACGGGTCGAAGACGTCGCAGGCGAAGACGGACCGCTTGCCCTGGAGCAGGGCGGCCAGGCGCTCCAGGCCGAGGCCGGTGTCGACGTTGCGCTGGGGGAGCGGCACCAGGGAGCCGTCTCCGTGTCGGCGGTAGGTCATCGTCACGTGGTTCCACACCTCCACCCAGCGGTCGTCGCGGGTGGGCGTCGACTGCGGCGGGCCCTCACCGCTCCAGAGGAAGATCTCCGAATCGGGGCCGCAGGGGCCGACGGGGCCGTCACCCCCGTTGTCGTCGACGCTCTTCGGCCACCAGTTGTCCTCCACCGTGAGCTCCACGGGGACGCCGAGGCCCTGCCACAGTTCGAGGGAATCGGTGTCCGGCCCTGTTCCTGTCCGGTCGTCGCCGGCGTAGACCGTGGCGTGCAGCAGGCCGGGGTCGATGCCCAGGCCCTCGGTGAGCAGCCCGTACCCCCAGTCGAGGCTGAGCGGACCCCCGTAGTCGCCCAGCGACCAGGTGCCCAGCATCTCGAAGACCGTCAGGTGCGTGGCGTCCCCGACCTCGTCCAGGTCCGTGGTGCGCAGACAGCGCTGCACGTTGACCAGGCGCTTCCCGAGAGGGTGCGGTCGGCCTTCCAGGTACGGGGTGAGCGGGTGCATGCCGGAGGTCGTGAAGAGGACCGGGTCGCCGGGGGGTGGCAGCAGGGTCGAGCCGGTGATCCGGCGGTGGCCGCGTTCTTCGTAGTACTCGACGAACGTCCTGATGAGCTGGTCCGTACGCATGGGGGTGGCTCCTTCGCGGGGCAGCGGGGGAGGCACCGGAGAACGGGACCGTTCAGTCACCCGGCCGGGGCCAGAGGCTCCGCGGCACTACCGACGGACCGTTTCCGGTCGCCGGGGGGAAGAGGACGTCAGGCGGCGGCAACCGGCGAGCTGGTCGCTCGCGCGGTCGCGGTGGTGGTGCTTCGGCCGGTGACGTTCATACGGGTGACGATAGCGCGGGTCGGCCCATGGAGGCATCCGCATTTCCCGCCGCCGGAACAGCGGGTCAGCCCCTGATCAGCCTCGGCCTCGCGAAGTCCGTGTTGTCGACGATCACGTCCATCCTCGGCAGCGGGTCCACCTCGTCGAGGTAGAGACGCTCCGCCACCAGGTACCGGTTTCGGTGGATCGCCTCCGCGTCCGAGCCCGCCCAGTCCTGGTCGCGTTCCGCGCCGCGGCGTACGGAGAGTCCGGCGTCCACGTCCATCCAGATCCGGAAGTCCCAGTACGCGTCGATCTCCGGCCGGAAGGCAAAGACGCCGTCCACGATCAGGACCGCGTCCGGGGCGAGCGGGGTCGTTTCGGCCGCGTGGCTCTCCTGCGTCAGCGGGTCGATCGAGCACAGGGCGCACGACTCCGCCTCCGGCGATCGGGCGGGGTCCAGCAGGAGGCGCTTGGCCGAGGCGTAGTCGTACGCGTTGCGGTAGTAGCCCTCGCCCGACTCCCGGTCGTACAGGTGCCGGTCCTTCCACGGGTTCTTGAAGTCGTCCAGTGTGGCCCGGAGCACCGGGCGGCCCGACTCGGCTACCTGCGCGGCCAGTTCGTGGCCGAAGCTCGTCTTCCCCGCCGCCGTGAAGCCGTCGATGCCGACCAGGAGCCGGCCCCGCCCTCGGTCCCGGATGCGTTCCGCGATGGCCTCCGTCAGCGCGCTGCGTTCCGCCGACGCCGGTGCGGGGTGCGGCTGTTGCCAGGTCGAGGGCGAGTGGCTGACGGCTGCGGGCTCACGGGGTTCCATCCGCCGATCCTCGCAAAGGCTCCTGGCGGGCCCTCAGGTGGGCCCGTTCGCCCTGGTGGCCGAAGAGGACGAGCAGTTCCACGGTGCGGTCGTCGTCGGGGCCGAGCCAGTGCGGGACATGCGTGTCGAACTCGGCCGCCTCGCCGGGCTTCAGGACGAGCGTTCGCTCGCCCAGGATCAGGCGGAGCCGGCCGGCCAGGACGTACAGCCACTCGAAGCCCTCATGGGTCCGCAGGGTCGGTTCAGCGCCCGCCGGGCTCGGGCGGATCAGCAGCTTGTGGGCCTGGACCCCGCCCGGGCGGCTCAGCGGTGCGTACGTGAGGCCGTCCCGCGTCACCGGGCGGAGGTGGATGCGCGGATCGCCCGTTCGGGGTGCGCCCACCAGTTCGTCCAGCGGGACCGCGTGGACCTCCGCCAGCGGCAGCAGCATCTCCAGCGTCGGCTTGCGCGTACCGCCCTCCAGGCGGGACAGGGTGCTCTCGTTGATCCCGGTCCGCTCCGCCAGCTCGGCCAGCGTCATGCCGTTCCGGCGTCGCAGCTCGCGCAGGCGGGGGCCCACCGCCGCCAGGACGTCGTCCTTGCTTCCCGTGTCTCCCATGGCCCCAGGTTGCCGAAACGGCATGGAAGCTTGCAAGGGCGGCAGGCCGCGGCGCACCTTCCTTCCAAGAAGCAGGGGAACAGGGAAACAGGGAACGAAAGGGATTCGCCGTGAGCAGCGACACCACCCGTGCCACCGAGACCACCGACTCCGCCGCGTTCTGGGAGAACCACTACGCCGGCATCGACCCGCAGTGGGGCACCCGGCCCAACGCCGTCCTCGCCGAGGTCGTCACCGCCCTGGCCCCCGCGCCGGGCGTCGGCGGCGGTCGTGCGCTCGACCTCGGCTGCGGGCACGGCGGCGACGCCCTCTGGCTCGCCGCGCTCGGCTGGGACGTCACCGCCGTCGACGTCTCGGCGACCGCCCTGGAGCGCGTCACCGCAGGGGCTGACGCGGCCGGACTGACCGACCGCGTCCACCCGAGCCGGCACGACCTCGCCCGGTCCTTCCCCGACGGGGCCTACGAGCTCGTCACCGCGAGCTACTTCCACACCCCTGTGGAGATCCCGCGGGACCAGGTCCTCCGGCGCGCCGCCGAAGCCGTCGTCCCCGGCGGCCTCCTGGTCCTGGTCGAGCACGCCTCGCTCGCCCCCTGGTCCTGGCGGGACGGCCACGAGGACGTGACGTTCCCCAGCCCCGACGACGTGCTCGCGTCCCTGCGGCTCGGCGACGGATGGCGCACCGAGCGCTGCCACGCGCCGGAGCGGACCGCCACCGGGCCCGGCGGCGAGACGGCGACCGTGACCGACAACGTCATCGCCGTCCGCCGCGTCCACCAGGGCTGAGGCACGTCGGGAGCCGGGCCCGCCGGAGCGCGCACGTCAAAGCCGCGTCACGTCAGCGTGTCCGGCTCCGCCTGCCGTGGCGGGGCCGTCGGGGCGGACGGGTCCGGGGCCACCGCGTCCTGGATCGTCAGCCGGTCCTGCTCGGCGATCTCCCGCGTCTGCTCCGCCACCCACTCGGGGCTGATCGCCGGGGGTTCGCCCGGGGCCCCTTCGTTCACGAACAGGCAGAACGGGTGGCCCACCGGGTCGAACAGCACCCGTACGTCGTGCTGCGGCTGGAACTGTGCCGGTGTCGCGCCCTCCGCGACCGCGTGGGCCACGGCCGTCTCCAGGTCCGTCACCTCGAAGTCCAGGTGCAGCATCATCAGCTGGTCGCCGGGGGAGGCGGGCCAGGCCGGGGGCACGTACGCCCTGTCCGTCTGGAAGCCCAGGCCCGAGCCGCCGCCGGGTGGCAGCAGCTTCACCCAGCCGGGCTCCTCCTGCACGGTCTCCCACCCCAGGAGGCGGCGGTAGAAGTCCGCCAACTCCGCCGCGTCCGGGGCGTCGAGAACCGTGCTGGACAGGGTCAGGGACGGGCGGGGCGTGCTCATGGTCTGCCTCCTCGTGCCGGGAATGCGCCGGAAACGTGCCGGTACGCCTACCCCGCACCGGCACGTTCACCGCCCCGGGAACGCCCCCGCCCCCCGGCTCAGCCCGCGACGATGTCCTCGTACCCGCTGATCTCGCGCGGGTTCCGCGTGCCCGGGCCCACGTACGTCGCCGACGGGCGGACCAGGCGGCCCGTGCGCTTCTGCTCCAGGATGTGCGCCGACCAGCCCGCCGTACGGGCACACGTGAACATCGACGTGAACATGTGCGCGGGGACCTCCGCGAAGTCCAGCACGATCGCCGCCCAGAACTCCACGTTCGTCGCCAGGACCCGGTCCGGGCGGCGGTTGTGCAGCTCCTCCAGGGCCGCCTTCTCCAGCGCCTCCGCCACCTCGAAGCGCGGGGCGGCCAGTTCGCGGGCCGTGCGGCGCAGGACGCGGGCGCGCGGGTCCTCGGCGCGGTAGACGCGGTGGCCGAAGCCCATCAGGCGCTCGCCCCGGTCCAGGGCCTGCTTCACGTACGCGGTCGCGTCGCCCGTCCGCTCGATCTCCTCGATCATGCCGAGGACCCGGGACGGGGCGCCGCCGTGCAGCGGGCCCGACATCGCGCCCACCGCTCCGGACAGGGCGGCCGCGACGTCCGCGCCCGTCGAGGCGATGACCCGGGCCGTGAACGTCGAGGCGTTCATGCCGTGCTCCGCCGCCGACGTCCAGTACGCGTCGACTGCCTTCACGTGCTTCGGGTCCGGCTCGCCGCGCCAGCGGATCATGAAGCGCTCGACGACCGAGTGGGCTTTGTCGATCTCGCTCTGGGGCACCATCGGCAGCCCCTGGCCGCGCGCCGACTGGGCGACGTACGACAGGGCCATCACCGCGGCCCGCGCCAGGTCGTCCCGGGCGGTCGCCTCGTCGATGTCCAGCAGCGGCTTCAGGCCCCAGACCGGGGCGAGCATCGCCAGCGCGGACTGGACGTCGACCCGGATGTCACCCGAGTGCACGGGGATCGGGAACGGCTCGGCGGGCGGCAGGCCGGGGTTGAACGCCCCGTCCACCAGCAGGCCCCACACGTTGCCGAAGGAGACGTGACCGACCAGATCCTCGATGTCGACCCCGCGATAACGGAGCGAACCGCCTTCCTTGTCCGGTTCGGCGATCTCCGTTTCGAACGCGACGACTCCCTCAAGACCGGGTACGAAGTCGGACATCAGGCGGCTCCCTCAGTTCGGCGGGCGACGGGCGGTGCGCGGCGTGCTGGGCTGTGCGGAAGCCACAGCGGCCTGCCCCAAGATATTGGCGGGTTCCTCCGATGCGGGGAAGCGTGACATCCGGCACAGGGCCCCCTTTCGCCGGGGCGTGGTTACGGCCCCTCGGCGCCGGGCACACTCGGCCGCTGCGGCAGGATGGGCCCGTGCCCACACCAGAAGGTTCCCCGGGGCCCCTCCCGGACGATTCCAGCACCGATCCCGCAGCCATGCGCGAGCAGTACCGCTCGGAGGACTTCGTCGAGCGCGACCTCGCCGCCGACCCGATGGAGCAGTTCGCCCGCTGGTTCCGGCAGGTCGCCGTCGGCGGCGTGCTGCACGAGCCCAACGCGATGATCGTCTCCACCGCCGACGGGGACGGCCGCCCGTCCTCGCGCACGGTGCTGCTCAAGCAGTACGACGACCGGGGCTTCGTCTTCTTCACCAACTACGACTCCCGCAAGGGCCGCGAGCTGACCGCGAACCCGTGTGTCTCGCTGCTCTTCCCCTGGCACCCGATGGCTCGCCAGGTCATCGTGACCGGCACCGCCTCCCGCACCTCCCGCGAGGAGACCGTCGGCTACTTCCGCACCCGCCCGCACGGCTCCCAGCTCGGCGCGTGGGCCAGCGCCCAGTCCACCGTCGTCGGCTCCCGCGAGGAGCTGATCGCCCGGTACGAGGAGCTGGCCGCCCGCTACCCCGTGGGCGAGAAGGTCCCGGCCCCGCCGCACTGGGGCGGTTTCCGGGTGGTGCCCGAGACGATCGAGTTCTGGCAGGGGCACGAGAACCGGCTGCACGACCGGCTGCGGTACGTCAGGGAGGGCGGTGAGCCGGGCGGCCGGTGGCGGGTGGAGCGGCTCTGCCCGTGAGGCCGTCGCCCAGCGGACCCGTACAACGCAGAAACCCGCAGGCTCTGGTTCCTCCGTGCACAGAGGAGCCGGCCGGACTTACCGGCGAGCCTGCGGGTCGGTGACTGCTTGGGATTGGCCGGCGACCGGCCTAGCACTGCAAAAGAGTGCGACGACGGGCGTCAGCCCGCAGCCACCTCACGAGTCCGAAGAGAAATCACTTCCGGAACACCTCCTTTCCTGTGTGCTCCACAGCCTATGAGCGCCCCGGATCGCGGTTCAAGCGATTTGTTCGCCGGACCGGGCCAGAAGATTTGGGCGAAGTGGATGTGCGCTGGGTCACGTTCGAGTTGAATGGTCTGACGTGCAGCGATACACGCGGTGACGCGTGGGAGAACGGCCGACACGTTCTGCGGGGGGTGCGGAGTGGGTGTTCCCAGGAGCAGGGGGGCCACCGACGAGCTCGGACCGGACGAGGATTCCGGCGGCGGGCCGGCGGGGTGCTCCACGGATCCCGGGGGCCGGGCCGGCGCGATCCCCGGTGCGCCCGACGGGTCCCGGCTGCTGGCGGCGCTGCTCGACGGCATGGACGCCGCGCTCTGCGCGTTCGACGCGGCCGGCACGGTCACCCACTGGAACCGCGAGGCCGAACGCGTCCTCGGCTGGTCGGCGGACGAGGCCGTCGGCCGCAGCGGCTTCGCGGGCTGGGCGGTGCGGCGGGCCGACGCGGACGAGGTGCGGGCCCGGCTGATGGCGGCCATGGACGCGCCGGGGCGCCAGGTGCACGAGTTCGCGCTGCTGCGCAAGGACGGCGGCCGGGTGCTGGTGCGGACCCAGTCCGCCGGGGTGCGCGGCGCCGACGGGAAGCCGGCCGGGGTCTACTGCGCGTTCAGCGAGGTGCACGCCCAGATCGACCTGGAGCGGGCCATCGCGCTGAGCGAGGCGCTGCTGGAGGACGCGTCCTGGGGCGTGGTCCTCGTCGACGTCGACCTGCGGCCCACGGTCGTCAACGCGCACGCCTCCCGAGCGCTCGGCGGAAGCCGCACCTCCCTCCTCGGCCGCCCGCTCGGCGAGCTGGTGGTCCAGGGCGTCGAGGAGCTGGAGGCCGCCCTGCACCATGTGCTCGCCGAAGGGGCCCCGAGCGCCCCGGCCGAGCTGTGGGTGACGCTGCGGACGGCCGAGGGCGAGCGGCGGCGGTGCTGGCGCAGCGGATTCCTGCGGCTCGCCTCGCCGCTGACGGAGGAACCGGTTCCGCTCGGGGTGGGGTGGCTGTTCCAGGACATCACCGCCGCCAAGCTCGCGGAGCAGGAGGCCGACCGGCTGCGGTTCCGGACGAGCCAGCTGCACCGGGCCGCCCGTACGGCCTCCGAGTGCGAGGACCCGATGGAGGCGGCCACCTCCCTGCTGGACTTCGCCCTCGCCGGATTCGCCGATCACGTCCTGGTCGATCTGGTGGCGGGCGAGCGGCTGGTCCGGACGGCCGCCACGCCGTTCGACGCGCCCGGCCCGTGCCTGCCGGTCGCCGGGGGCTCCATCCCCGCCCGGTACGCCCCCGGCCACCCGGCCCTCCAGTCCGTCGAGCGCACCGGCACCGTGCGGACGAGCGCGGGGGCCGCGGCCGCCGCGTCGACGGCCTGGGCCGTGGAGCGCCGCTGGCCCCGGGACGCGGCGCACGCGCTGTGCGCGGTGCTCCGGAGCCGGGGCCGGACGCTGGGCGTGCTGACGTTCCTCCGCGCGGCGAACCGGGCCGCCTTCGAACGTACCGACGCGGCGTACGCGGAGACGGTCGCGGCCCGGGTCGCGGGAGCGGTGGACCTGGCCCAGGTGACGAGCGGGGCGGCGGGGGGCCCAGACAGGCTCTGAGGCCTGTCGTCACCTTCCCGCCTGCCGCCGGCTCATGCGGTGTCGGGCTGTCCGGGCCGCCGGATCGCCCGGCTGCCGGGTCCGGCGGCGGCTCACCCGCGGCGTCGGCGGCTGCCCGTCAGGCCGGCTCCGTCCGGGGTCCGGGCCGACGCACGGCCCTCCGCGTGGTCCGTGTCCTCGACGGCCTCCGCCAGCGCCGCGTAGTACGCCTGCGGCCGGGACTCGAAGTCCGCCCAGGTGGCCAGCTCGTCCGCGCCGGCGTCGGGGCCGCGCAGCAGGTCCACCGAGGCCTGGGCGAAGCGTTCCGCCAGGCCTTCCCGCCCGGCCTCGGCCAGCACGAGGCGCAGCTTGGTCACCGCGGCCAGGACGTCGTCGCGCTCGTACGTCCCCGTCCGCAGCATCTCCCGTACTCCGGCCGCCGGTTCGGCGGTGGTGAGCAGCGGCTCAAGACGCGCGGCCAGCTCCTCGCCCGTGCGCCCGGCCTCCCGTGCGTCCGGTCCGGCGTCCACCAGGACCCGCAGTGCGGCGAGCAGCGCGGTGGTGCGCGGCTCGGGGCCGCGCGCGTCGAAGCGTACGGCCACCTCCCGGCCCACCGCGTCGGCCGTCCGCCGCGCCTCGGCCACCGTCTCATCGGCCATGTCCCGTTCCATGCCGAGGAACTGCGCGAGAGCCCACGTTCCGGCGTCGAGCACGTCCCGTACCGTGCGGACGCCGCCCTCCTCCAACTCCCTGGCCCGTAGCCGCTCCTCGGCCAGACCCCGCATCCGGCTCACCGGGATCCGGCCCAGCTCGCCGTCCACCAGTTCCCGGTGCAGCGGAGCCCACGCCGCCCGGACCGCCTCCAGGGCCCTGCGGTGGTCCCGCGCCACCGCGTCGGCGGCCTCCTTGAGCTCCGTCGCCCGGCGGAGCACCCCGGGCCGTACTCCGCGTATCCGGCGCGCCGAGCGGATGTTGCCGCCGGCGAGGCCGGTGATCGTCAGGACCAGCCCGGCCGTGACGAACCCGTCGGAGCGCTCGATCTGCTCGTCGCGGGCTTTGCCGTCCTCGTCCAGGGAGTACAGCTCGCCCTTGTCCGGACCTTCGGCGACCACGAACCCGCTGTCCCAGCCGAGGCCGGTGTCCGGGTCGTACTCCGGCGCCTTGAGGGACGAACTGCGGCCGGCATCGCAGCGGTACGGTGCCTCGCGCTCGTCGTCGAACGCGAAGGGGTCGGCCCAGGCGACCCTGCACGTCCCGTCGGGTTCCTCCTCCAGGACGGTCAGCTCGACCTGCTCCAGTTCCGGCATGTCCGGCGCGGTCACGTACAGGGCCGCCGACCAGGTGATCAGGGCCAGCCCCAAGGGGAGCACCCACCGGAACACGGGTACACGTCTCACCCGGCCACCCCCGCTCCATGTTGTGGGCGTGGCCTTCCTACGCCCCCCCCCGCGCGCTCAGTCTGTGCTGCGGGGGGACGGCAGGACAAGGACAGGAACAGGCAGCGGCCCGCGCCGCTGCCTGCCTGCTTCCGGCAATCGGCCGGAGCCCCCCCGGGGCCCCGCCCCTCACGCCGCGTGCAGCGCCAGCGTCGGGGAGAGGCGGGACGCCCGGACCGCCGGGTACAGGCCCGCCACCGTGCCGATCACCAGCGTCGCGCCGAAGCCGCCGCCGACCGCCCACAGCGGGACCACCCACGGCAGCCCGCCGGACTGTGCGTACACTCCCGTCGCCGCCGCGCCCAGCGCCACGCCCGCCAGGCCGCCCAGGCCCGACAGCATCAGCGACTCCGTGACGAACTGGATCCGGATCTGGCCCCGCGTCGCGCCCAGCGAGCGGCGCAGGCCGATCTCGTACCGCCGCTCAAGGACCGAGATGATCATGGTGTTGGCGACCCCGACGCCCCCGACGAGCAGCGCGATACCGCCCAGGCCCAGCAGCAGACTGCTGAACGCCCCCTCGGTCGCCGCCTTCGCGCGGAGCGCCGACGAGGGGTCGGTGACCTTCACGTTCTGCGGGTTCTGCGGGTCGACCGTCGCCGCCATCACCTTGCGTACGTCCTCGACCGCCGCGTCCGCCGAGCGCTCGTACACCGATGTCGGGTGGCCGTCGAAGTCCAGCAGGCGCTTCGCGCCCTCCCAGCCGACCAGGGCGGAACGTTCGATCTCGGGGGCGAGGGGGAGCGGGTCGAGGATGCCGACGACCGTGAAGTAGCGGTCGCCCAGCCACACCTGGCGGCCCGGTTCCGTGATGCCCAGACGCTCCGCCGCCACATGGCCGAGCACGACCGAGGGGTAGCGTCCGGTCGCCGCGTTCAGCCAGCCGCCGCTGCCGACCTCGCCCCGCAGGACCCGCAGCAGGTCGGCGGTCGTCGCCTTCACCGCGATCCCGCCGGTGTCGTCCTCGTCGACCTTCTCGGTGCGGCGTACGGTCGCGTTCAGATCGGCCGTCGCGCCCACGTCCTGGACGCCCTCGATCCGGCCCACCATCCCGACCGATTCCTCGGGCAGCTTCACCTCCTCCCCGGCGAACATCGACTCACCGGGCGAGGCGACGAGGAGATTGGTCCCCAACTTGTCCAGCTCGCGCAGCAGTTGGGCCTGGCTGGAGGCGGAGATGCCGACCACCGAGATCATCGTGGCGATACCGATGGCGATGCCCAGGGCCGAGAGCACCACCCGCATCGGGCGGCTGCGCAGTCCGGACGAGCCGACGTGGGCCACGTCCCGGGGGCTCAGCCGGGCCGCCTTCAGCTTTCCCCGGCCCCGGCCGCGCTCCCCGTTCACAGCGCCGCTCCCGTCGTCGCGGCCGTCCCGTGGGTCACGTCCGCGACCATCTGGCCGTCCCGGATCCGCACCTCGCGCGGCAACTGCGCCGCGATCTCCGTGTCGTGCGTGATCACGGCGATCGTGGCCCCCTCCCGGTTCAGGTCGCGCAGCAGCTCCATCACCGCCGCCCCCGACGCCGAATCGAGCGCCCCGGTCGGCTCGTCCGCCAGCAGCAGCGCGGGCTCGCCGACCACCGCCCGGGCGATCGCGACCCGCTGCTTCTGGCCGCCGGACAGCTGGTGCGGCTTGTGGTCGAGGCGGTCCGCGAGGCCGACCCGGGCCAGTGCGTCGGCCGCCCGGCGGCGGCGCACCGAGCGGGAGAGGCCCGAGTAGAGCAGGCCCTCCGCCACGTTGTCGCGGGCGCTGACGCCCGGCACCAGGTGGAACGCCTGGAAGACGAAGCCCACGTGCTGGGCGCGCAGCGCGGAGAGCCTGCGGTCGGAGAGCGCCGCCACGTCGTGGCCCGCGATGTGGACGGAGCCCGCGGTGGGGCGGTCCAGGGTGCCGATGATGTGCAGCAGCGTGGACTTGCCGGATCCCGACGGGCCCACGATGCCGAGGAGTTCGCCCTCCTCGACGGTGAGGTCCACCCCGCGCAGCGCGGCGACCGGGCCCGGGTACTCCTTGGTGACGCCGGTGAGGGCGACGACCGTACGGGGGTGGGGCGCCGGGCCCGTGATGGTGCCGGTGCTCATATCTTCGGCACCCCTACCTTCGTGCCCTCGCGCAGACCGCCGCCGGACACCTCGACCCGGCCTTCCGCGAACATGCCGAGCTCGACCTTCACCTCACGGGTCGTACCGCCCTGGACCACCTGGAGGCCGAAGCCGCCGCCGGGCAGCGCGAGCAGCGCGTTCACCGGCACGGTCAGGACGCCCTCGCGGGTCTCGCCCGTCAGGTTCACCGTGACCGGCGACTGGTCGAAGCCGCCGACCTCGTCCGGGTCGTCGAAGGAGACGGTCAGCGTGACCTTGGGGCTGTCGTCCGCCGGGTCGTCGCCGGGCTTCGCGGTCCGGCCCACCGACGAGACCTTCCCGGGCGCGGTCGTGCCGTCCGGCAGCTCCACGCTCACCTTCGTGCCCGCCTTCGCCAACTGGCTCTCCGCCACGTCCAGCTGGAAGGTGACGATGCGCTCCGAGCCGGTCGTGACCAGGACCGGGGCGCCCGGCTGGGCCTGCTCGCCCACACCCGCCCCGACGCTCTTGATCCGGACCTTCCCCGGGGCGAACGCGACGTCCCCCGGCCCGACCTTCCCGGTCTGCTTCGCGTCGTGGGACTTCTGCCAGCGCTTGACGGCCGCCGCCGTCAGCTCGGTGTACTCCTGGTCCGGGGTGAAGCCGGTGTAGCCCAGCTCCGCGAGATTGCGCTCCAGCTGCTCCACGTCCCGGCCCTTGTCGCCCGGCTTCAGCGTCCGGTACATGGGTCCGGAGCCGTACATCAGCCGGACCGGCCGCCCGTCGATCTCGTACAGCCGCTCGTTGCGCTCCACGGTCGAGCCGGTGCGCGGTGTCCACGTGATCGTGCCCGCCGCACCCGCGTTGACCTTGCGCTCCTTGTCGTAGCCGAGGGTTCCGTCGGCCTGGGCGCTGTCGCGGAGGTCCCCGCGCTCGACGGCGGCGGTGGCCGGGGGCAGCCCGGTGTTCTTCGCCGCGCCGGTCTCCTCCTCGCCGCCGAGCTGCGTGAGGGCGACCGAGCCGGCCGTGACCGCGAGCACGGCCACCGCCGCCGCCGCCGTCACGGCCCGTCCGCGCCTCATCGGCCGGCGCTTTCGCACGCCTTGTTGGCCTTCTCGAACTTCTTCATGTCCTTCGACTTCAGCGCGGGCGCCGCCTGCATCGCCCCGCCGTCGAACTTCGGGTCGGGCATGTCGAAGCCGTTCTGGCGCATGCACCGGGCGTAGGCGACCGCCTTGTCCTTCTCCGCCTGCGTCATTTCCTTGGGCCCGCCGCCGACCGCCTTGTCCTCGCAGGCCTTGAACGCCTTCTCCATCTTCTCCTTGCCCATCGAGCCGCCGTCGATGGTCACGCCCATGCCGTTCTCGCCCGGCTTCGGCTCGGGGATGTCCAGGCCCTGTTCCCGGAGACACTTGCGGTGCTCCAGCGCCTGGTCCTCCTTCGTCTTCTTGCTGTCGGACGCCGATCCGCCGTCCTTCGTCCCACCGCCGTCGCCCGAGCACGCGGTGGCCGTCAGGGCGAGGGCGGCGGCCAGGGCACAGGCCGCGGCGACGGACCGCCCCCGTGCGCGTGAGGCGGTCCGGCGGGAAAGGGTCTGGTTCATGGGGGCTCCTCGTCGCTTGCCGACAGGTCCGTACAGGGACGGCCCGAGCGTGCGCGAGGACGCTGTTTCGTTTCTCTCAGCGCCGATGCTTACACCGGCGAAACATCGCTTTCGGGTACACAGGGCCCATGCGCGTGCTGGTGGTGGAGGACGAGGAATTCCTGGCGGAGATGATCGCCGAGGGGCTGCGCCGTGACGCCGTCGCCGTGGACATCGCGCCCGACGGCCGGGCGGCGCTGGAGCGGCTGCGGTTCGGCGCGTACGACGTGATGATCCTCGACCGCGATCTGCCGGGGCTGCACGGCGACGAGGTGTGCCGCCGCGTGGTCGCCCTGCGCCTGCTGACCCGGATCCTGATGCTCACCGCAGCGGGGACCGTACGGGACCGGGTGGCCGGCCTCGGACTCGGCGCCGACGACTACCTGACCAAGCCGTTCGCGTACGACGAACTCCTCGCCCGGGTCCTCGCGCTCGGCCGCCGCGCCCGCCCGGCCCTGCCGCCCGTCCTGGAGCGGGCCGGGCTGACGCTCGACACCGCCCGCCGCCAGGTCTGCCGCGACGGCCGCTTCCTCTCCCTGTCCCGCAAGGAGTTCGCCGTGCTGGAGACCCTGCTGCGGGCCGAGGGCGCGGTCGTCAGCGGCGAGGACCTGATCGAGGAGGTGTGGGAGGCGGACACCAGCTACCGCACCAACGCGGTCCGCGTCACCCTCTCCAAACTCCGTACGAAACTGGGGGCGCCGCCCGTGATCGAGACCGTGCCCGGAGCCGGATACCGCATCGGGGACGGCGGGCCGGCCCCCGAAGACGGCCCCGCGACCGGGAGCGGCACCCCGTGAACAGTGAACGCACCCGTCTCGCCGCGCTGTACGGCGGACTGCTGGTCATGGCCGGCGTCCTGCTCCTGGCCATCGTCTATCTGCTGGTCAGCGAGGGCGTGTACGCCGGGATCGTCACGGCCGTCGCCCCGGCCGTCCCCACGGCCCGGCTGGACGCCGGCTCCGTCCCGGCGCCCGCTCTTCCCTCCTCGGAGTGGGCGCAGACCGCCGTCATCGAACCCGGGCAGTACGCGGTCGCGCAGAAGGTCAGCACCGCGGCCGGCGACGCGGCCCTCAGCCAGCTGCTGACCGTCTCCGGGGTCTCCCTCGCCGTCTACTCCGCGCTCTCCGTGGCCCTCGCCTGGTGGATGGCGGGCCGGGTGCTGCGGCCGGTCGGCGTCATCACCGCCCGCGCCCGCCGGCTCTCCGGCTCCAACCTGCACGAACGGATCGCGCTGAAGGCCCCGCCCGGTGAGCTGAAGGAGCTGGCCGACACCTTCGACGGGATGCTCGACCGGATCCAGCAGCTGGTCGCGGCCCGGCAGCGGTTCGCCGCCAACGCCGCCCACGAACTGCGCACCCCGCTCGCGGTGCAGCGGGCCGCCGCCGAGATCGGGCTCGCCGACGACCCGCCGCCCGAGAAGGTCGCCTGGATCCGGGACAAGCTCATCGACACCGCGGACAACAGCGAGCGGCTCATCGAAGGGCTGCTGCTCCTCGCGGTCTCCGACGAGGGGCTGCGGCGGCGGGAGCGGGTCGCCCTGGACGAGACCGTCACCACGGTCACCGATGCGCTGGCCGCCGAGGCGGCGGAGCGGGACATCAGCGTCGAGGTGGCGGCCCGGCCGGTGACGGTCGAGGGCGACGCGGTCCTCCTCGACCACCTCGTGCACAACCTGGTCGCCAACGCGCTGCGCCACAACCACCCCGGCGGGACCGTGGCCGTCCGGGTCGGTCCGGACGGCCTGGAGGTCGCCAACACCGGGCCCCGGGTGGACCCGGCGACCGTGCGGCTGCTGTTCGAACCGTTCCGCCGGGCCCAGGCCCGCCGCCACGCACCCGGCGAGGGCGCGGGCCTCGGGCTGTCCATCGTGGCGTCGGTGGCGCGGGCGCACGGCGGGGACGTCGGCGCCCGGGCCAACCCGGGCGGCGGGCTGACGGCCCGGGTCACCCTGCCCACGCGCCTCCCGGCGGCGCGGGTTCAGTGAGGGCAGCCGGGTCCGTCGGAGCGCTCGCTCAGTGGCGGTAGAAGATCCGGTCCCGGTTCTCCGTCATGACCCGGCCGTTCCACTCGTGGCCGCCGTCGACGTTCCCCGAGCGCAGCATCGGCGGCTCGACGCCCCGGGCCACCAGCTGCTCCACGGCGGCCGCCAGCATCGACTGCATGATCGCGCTGGTCACCACCGTCGAGGCGGGGGCGAAGGGGGCCTCGACGCCCGGGACCGTCAGCTCCGCGTCGCCGATCGCGATCTTGCTGTCCAGGACGATGTCGCAGTGGTCCCGCAGGAAGCCGCCCGAGGCGTGCCGGGAGCGGGTGTTCTCCGCGTACGCGACCGAGGTGACCCCGATGACCTTCAGCCCGAGGGCGCGGGCGTTCTGCGCCATCTCGACCGGCAGGGCGTTGCGCCCGGACAGCGAGACGATCACCAGGAGGTCTCCGGCGGTGGCGGGGCTGGAGTCCAGGACGGCCGAGGCGAGCCCGTCGACCCGCTCCAGCGCCGAGCCGAGCGGGGCGGGCATGACGTCCACGCCGACCACTCCGGGCACGGTGAGCAGGTTCATCAGGGCGAGGCCGCCCGCGCGGTAGACGACGTCCTGGGCGGCCAGCGAGGAGTGGCCCGCGCCGAAGGCGAAGAGCCGGCCGCCCGACTCGACGGTGTCCGCGACGGCCGCGCCCGCGGCGGCGATGCTCTCCGCCTCCTCGTCCCGTACCCGCGTCAGCAGGCCGATCGCCGCATCGAAGAACTGACCGGCCAGCTTGCTGTCGCTCATGGGGGAGAGCCCTTTCGACGGGGTGCGGTGCGGGCGTTCGGCGGCCCGGGAATGCCTGTGCCGCCGATCACGTTGCGGTCTGGACCAGTGGACTGTCAATACCGCCCGGCGTCCGCGCCCGCACCCTCTTCCACCGGTCTTCCACAGGGGCGGCACGGTTGTCGGCGCCATGCGTCAGAATTGGTGCAGGGCCATCGCACGACGTTTTCTAGTCACAGCATCGAGGGGCACGTATGTCCGGACTGATCGACACCACGGAGATGTATCTCCGCACCATCCTCGAACTGGAAGAGGAAGGCGTGGTCCCCATGCGCGCCCGTATCGCTGAACGGTTGGACCAGAGCGGTCCGACCGTCAGCCAGACGGTGGCCCGCATGGAGCGCGACGGACTGGTCCAGGTCGCGGGGGACCGCCATCTGGAGCTGACCGAGGAGGGCCGCCGCCTCGCCACCCGCGTCATGCGCAAGCACCGGCTCGCCGAGTGTCTGCTCGTGGACGTGATCGGCCTGGAGTGGGAGCAGGTCCACGCCGAGGCCTGTCGCTGGGAGCACGTGATGAGCGAGGCGGTGGAGCGGCGGGTGCTGGAGCTGCTGCGTCACCCGACGGAGTCGCCGTACGGGAACCCCATCCCGGGCCTGGAGGAGCTGGGCGAGAAGGCCGAGGCCGAGTCGTTCCTGGACGCCTCCATGGTGAGTCTGGCCGAGCTGGACCCGGGCGCCGAGGGCAAGACCGTGGTGGTGCGGCGGATCGGGGAGCCGATCCAGACCGACGCCCAGCTGATGTACACGCTGCGCAGGGCCGGGGTGCAGCCCGGGTCCGTCGTGAGCGTCACCGAGTCGCCCGGCGGGGTGCTGGTCGGCTCCAGCGGGGAGGCGGCCGAGCTGGACACCGAGGTCGCCTCGCACGTGTTCGTCGCCAAGCGCTGACGGCGCCGCCGCCCGGTGGCGGCACTGCTGCCGCGCGGCAACACAACCGTGATGTGCGCTCGCCGATTTCCCGTCCGGAACGGCAGCGCCCGGACCCGTCACATGCCAGGCTGATGCCAGGCAGAGACCTGGGGGTGTCGGCCGGCTCTGATCGGCACGGTCGGGGAGGGAGCAGGGAATGCGCCCGTCGCAGCGTCACGCGCACCGCGCGGTTGCCATCGTTGTCGAGCCCGCCGACGGCCGCCCCCGGACAGGGGGCGGCCCCGGCGTCCGAAGACGCCGGGGCCGTTCCTCCCCTGTGCTGACCCGGAGCCCCGAGCTCTCAAGGTCAGTTCCCGCGGGCCCCTGTCCCCGAGCGGCCCGCCTCCCGCTGAAGATCTCCCCAGGCCGGTCGGCATCAATCCTTGACCGGTGTCACTCGAACGTGGGGTGTTGGGCGGCGGAACCCCATTTTCGAATATGAGTTCGATAGCCTGGCGGCGCGACCACACGGTGATCGAGGACCAGAAGGGGGTGCCAGGACTATGGTGCGACGCATCGACGTAACCGGAACCGACGGCGTACGCCTCGCGGCATGGGAGTTCGCCGACCCGCCCAAGGAGCGCGCGGAAGCGGCCGGCGCTCCCGGGGTCTTACTGCTGCACGGGCTGATGGGCCGGGCCTCGCACTGGGCCCCGACCGCCCGATGGCTCGCCGAGCGGCACCGCGCGGTCGGCCTCGACCAGCGCGGCCACGGCCGCAGCGACAAGCCCGCCGACGGCCCGTACACCCGCGACGCCTACGTCTCCGACGCCGAGGCCGCGATCGAACAGCTCGAACTCGGCCCGGTCACCGTCGTCGGCCACGCCATGGGAGCGCTCACCGGCTGGCAGCTCGCCGCCAAGCGTCCCGACCTCGTCCGCGCCGTCATCATCTGCGACATGCGGGCCTCCGCCCTCGGGGCCGCCTCCCAGCGCGAGTGGAGCGACTGGTTCGACTCCTGGCCGCTGCCCTTCGCCACCCTCGCCGACGTACGGAAGTGGTTCGGCGAGGACGACCCCTGGGTGGAGCGGCCGAGCCCCGCCCGAGGCGAGTTCTACGCCGAGGTGATGGCCGAGGGCGAGGACGGCTGGCGCCCCGTCTTCTCCCGCCGCCAGATGCTCCGCTCCCGCGCCACCTGGGTCTTCGACGCCCACTGGGAGGAGCTGGCCCAGGTCCGGTGCCCCGCCCTGGTGCTGCGCGGCCTCGACGGGGAGCTGGGCAGAGCCGAGGCCCAGGAGATGGTCCGGGTCCTGCCCCGCGGCCAGTACGCGGAGGTGGCGGACGCCGGCCACCTCGTCCACTACGACCAGCCGGACGGCTGGCGGGCCGCCGTCGAACCCTTCCTGGAGCAGCTGGCCGAGGACAACCGCGACGACCGCGAACCGGTCGCGCCGTAGGGTCTGTCCCCGGGGGCGGCGGCTCAGCCCTTGCTGACCGCCGCCAGGATCTCCGGCAGCCGGTTCGCCGTGCGCCCGGCCGCGATCCGCAGCCCCGCCCACCCGATCAACGCCGCGTACACGAGCCCGCCCGGCACCACCAGCCACAGCGCGTCGTGATGGTCCGTGACATGCATCCAGATCACCGGCGCGATCACCGGCGCGGACAGCAGCCCGGCGGCCAGCATGCCGCCGAAGATCGAGATCCAGGCCAGACCGCCCTGCCCGGGCACCACGTTCTTGAACGCGCCCTCCTGCGGAATCGAGTACGGGAACAGCGCCGAGGCCACCGCCCCCGTCGCCAGCATCGAGCCCAGCAGCGCGAAGGACAGGCCGAGCGCCCCCGGCAGTGACTGCCAGTCACCGATCATCGCCGCCGTCACCCCGCACACCAGCAGCGTGAACGGCAGGGTGAGCAGCAGCAGGACCAGCGCCCGCGCCCGCAGTTCGACATACGCGTCCCGGGGCGAGGAGATCGTCAGCGCCACCATCCAGAACGCCGAGGTGTCCTGGCCGAACTGGTTGTACATCTGCATGCCGAGCATCCCCGCGGCGAAGCACGCGAAGTAGACCGAGCCGGTGCCCTGGAGGGCGTTGAGCAGCGGCACGATCGCCCCGACCGCCAGCGCCGTCACCCAGGCCGCCTTGGTCTTCGGGTCCCGGGCCACGTACCGCAGGCTGCGCTGCATCACCGTCGCCGTACGGCCCTCCGGCAGCAGTGCCGAGAGGCCGCCCCGGCCGGACGCCTTCTCCCGGGCCGGCTCCGCCGCCGCCAGCGTCGAACCGTCCGGCGCGGTCATCAGCTTCACCAGACTCCGCTGCCACATCCACATCAGTGCCACCAGGGCGCCGACCGTGATCAGCAGTTGGGCGACGGCGACCCCGTACGCCCCGTCCGACGCCGCGTCCACCGACGCCACGGCGGAGGCGCCGGGCAGCCAGCGCACCACGTTCGCCGCCGGGTCCAGCGTGGAGAGCCCGCCCGCCTGGCCGAGCCGCTGTGCGCCGAAGTTGACGAACTGGATGCCCACCGCGATGACCAGCCCGCTGAGCACCGCGAGGTCGCGGCCCTTGCGGGAGTTCAGCAGCCGTACGTTCGCCGTGGCCACCGTCCTCGACAGCGCCACGCACAGCAGCATCGTCAGCGGGACCGCGAGCACCCCGAACACCACGCCCGCCGCCCCGTGCGCCAGCGCGATCGCCGAGCCGACCACCAGGCAGAGCGTGAACAGCGGGCCGATGCCGATCATCGAGGACACCAACAGGGCCCGGATCAGCGGCTCGGGCCGCAGCGGCAGCATCACCAGCCGGGTCGGGTCGAGCGTGTCGTCACCGCTCGGGAAGAACAGCGGCAGCACCGCCCAGCCCAGCGCCACCACCCCGGTGAGCAGCACCACGACGGTGCCCCCGTGGTCGTTGCCGCGCAGCAGGACCAGGCCGAGCACCTGGCCCGCGGCGAGCAGCAGGCTGACGACGAGGGAGGCGATGAACGCCGCCTTCCGCCCGGTCGACTGGCGCAGCCCGTTGCGCAGCAGGGCCAGCTTGAGGCGGACGAAGACCGGGGTCAGGCCCGTCGTCGGCGCGACGGGGGCGGCCGCGGAGACCGGGGCGTCCAGCACGCTCATCGGGAACCGCCCAGCCAGTCGAGGGAGTCGCCGCTGTCACGGCCGCCCGCGCCGACCAGTTCGAGGAAGGCGTTCTGCAGCGACGGCGCGTCGCCGCGCACCTCGGCCAGCGTGCCGTGCGCCTTGATCCGGCCCGCCGCCATCACGGCGACCCAGTCGCAGAGCGACTCGACCAGCTCCATCACATGGCTGGAGAAGACCACGGTCGCCCCGGACCGGGTGTAGCGCTCCAGCACCCCCCGGATGGTCTGCGCCGACACCGGGTCGACGCCCTCGAACGGCTCGTCCAGGAACAGCACTTCGGGATTGTGGAGCAGGGCGGCGGCGAGCCCGATCTTCTTCCGCATCCCGGTGGAGTAGTCGACGACCAGCTTGTGCTGCGAGCCCGCGAGATCGAGGACGTCCAGCAACTGCGTGGCCCGCTTGTCCACCTCGTCGCCCGGCAGCCCGCGCAACCTGCCGTTGTACGCGAGCAGTTCACGGCCCGACAGCCGTTCGAACAGCCGCAGCCCCTCCGGCAGCACCCCGATCCGGGACTTCACCTCGACCGGGTCCGTCCACACGTCGTGGCCCGCGACCTCGATCTTCCCCATGTCGGGCCGCAGCAGCCCGGTGACCATCGAGAGCGTCGTCGTCTTGCCCGCCCCGTTGGGTCCCACCAGGCCGATGAACTTGCCCGCGGGCAGCTCCAGATCGATCCCCGCGACAGCGACCTGTTCCCCGAACCGCTTCCACAGCCCCTGCACACGGACGGCGGGCCGCACCTCGTGCGCCCCGCCTGTCAACGCGTCCGTCGCCGCTTCTGTCTCCGTACGCGCATCTGCCCGGTCCGGCATGGCACAGCCTCTCGATATCCCCACGTGGTGGGGACACCCTACGAAAGGCCCCCGGTCCGTTACGAGGTCCGGGCCCGGGCTGCGGCCGCCTCCCGGGCGCAGGCGTACGCCAGCGGGCTGATCAGCTCGTCCACATCGGGCAGCCAGCGGTTGGCGTTGGTGGGCCCGCAGGCCCACTGGACGGCGCCCCGGCCGCCGACCCGGGTGGGCGGGGCGGCGATGTAGTGGCCCTCGCCGCGGCCGGTCAGATCGATCGCCTCGGCGTTCCAGCCGAGCGCGCGCACCAGCTCGGCGGCCTTGGCGGCGCCGCCCGGCAGCACGAAGAACAGCATCCGGCGGTCGGGCGTGCAGGTGACCGGGCCCAGCGTGAGGTCCATCCGCTCCATCCGGGCCAGCGCCAGGAATCCCGCCGCCTCGGGGACCTCCAGCGCGTCGAAGGCGCGGCCGGTCGGCAGCAGCACCGAGGCG
Source organism: Streptomyces globisporus C-1027 (assembly GCF_000261345.2). Lineage (NCBI taxonomy): Bacteria > Bacillati > Actinomycetota > Actinomycetes > Kitasatosporales > Streptomycetaceae > Streptomyces > Streptomyces globisporus. The sequence continues at coordinate 4,648,188 of NZ_CP013738.1, forward strand.
CGGGGCTGCCGGGTCCACATGCGCCGGGCCGCGGCCCCGCTGCCGGTCGCCTGGCCCGCCCAGTCCGGCCGGTCCGCGTGGGCCCCGGGCAGGGCGCAGCCGGCGTCGCCGCAGGAGCACCGCTCCCCGCCGCCCACCGCCTCCAGCCAGGTGCCGGGGAACACGTCCCAGTGACGCTCTTCCGCATACCGCACCGCGGCGTCCAGCAGCAGCTCGCTCCGCTGCTGGGGGACCTGTGCGGCTTCCGTGACTCCGATGGGCTTTTCCACGCCCAGCACAACTCCCGCCGTCACCTGGGGTTACGGCCTCCCCTGAACCGGGGCCCGGCGCATCGATCCTGCACGCGGGGCGCATCGGTGCACGGGCGGGGGCGCGCGTGAGGCGTCGCACCGAAGGGCGGGTAACCACCTCCAGGACCGCCGCCCAGGACCGCACCCGGCCCTCCGCGACGGTGCGACGCGCCATGCCCGTATCGAATGCCGATGGAATATGCGCATTTCTTGTGTATGTGCCGGGCAGTGATCCCTTTCACCGATCACTGCACATAACCGATGTTTCAGGGGGACATATGGCTGCAAGGCCTCTCGTAGCCCGCCAGCCCAACGAACGGCTCCAGACGCTCATCCAGGAGGCCGCCTGTTCCAACGCGGGCCTCGCGCGCCGGGTGAACATGGTCGGCGCCGAGCGCGGGCTCGACCTGCGCTACGACAAGACCTCCGTGGCCCGTTGGCTGCGCGGACAGCAGCCCCGGGGCCGGGCTCCGGGGATCATTGCCGAGGCGCTGGGCCGCAAGCTGGGCCGTACGGTCACGATCGACGAGATCGGCATGGCCAACGGCAAGAACCTCTCCTCGGGCGTCGGCCTCCAGTACGCGCCGACCGTCGCCGGGGCCGTCGAGCAGGTCTGTGAGCTGTGGCGCGGCGACGTGGGCCGCCGGGATCTGCTCACCGGGTCGTCGGTCGCCGCGTCCGCGCTCGTCGAGCCCAGCAGGGACTGGCTGATCTCGGGCCCCGACGCCCAGGTCGAGCGGACGGCGGGGGCCCGGGTCGGGATGTCCGACGTGGAGGCGGTGCGGGCGATGACCACCGCGCTCACCGACCTCGACCACCGGTTCGGCAGCGGCCATGTCCGCCCGGTGCTCGTGCACTACCTCAACAGCGTGGTCTCCGGGCTGCTTTCGGGGGCGTACCGCGAACAGGTGGGGCGCGAGCTGTTCGCGGCGGTGGCCCGGCTCACCGAGCTCGGCGGCTACATGGCGGTCGACACCGGCCAGCCCGGCCTCGCCCAGCGCTACTACATCCAGGCGCTGCGGCTCGCGCAGGCGGCTGGCGACCGGGCGTACGGCGGCTATGTGCTGGCGGCCTCGATGAGCCATCTCGCCGCCCAGCTCGGCAACCCCCGCGAGATCGCCCAACTCGCCCGCGCCGCCCAGGAAGGGGCCCGGGGCCAGGTCACCCCCCGCGCCCAGGCGATGTTCTGGGCGGCGGAGGCCCGGGGGCACGCGCTCCTCGGGGACGCCCGGACCTGCCACGCGGTGGCGGGGCGGGCCGTCGCCGCGCTGGAGCAGGCCGATCCGGACACCGGCGACGACCCGGTCTGGATCCGGCACTTCGACACCGGCTATCTCGCGGACGAACTGGCCCACTGCCACCGGGATCTGGGGCAGCCGCACGAGGCGGCCCGGCGGGCGAAGGAGGCGCTGGCCGCGCTGCCGGAGACCCGGGCCCGGCGCCGGGGCATCGCGCTGGTGCTGCTGGCCTCGGCGCAGGTGCAGCAGCGGGAGGTGGAGCGGGCCTGCCACACGGGGACCCGGGCGATGGAGCTGCTGTCGACGGTGCGCTCCAGCCGGGGTGCCGAGTATCTCGACGACCTCCAGCAGCGGCTCACACCCTTCGGGGAGGAGCCCGCGGTACGGGAGTTCGGCGAGCGGCTGGAGCTCCAGGCGGCGTGAGGAAGAGGTGGTCGTCCGGGGCGGTCCGGGCCGTGTACGGGGCGGCCCGGGAGCCCGGCGCGGCGGTCCGGCCCTATAACAGCGTCGTCGGGCCGTGGGATGTTACCCACCCTGTGAAGGGGTGGTGAGGGGCACCACGCGCTTGGCGGAGGCGGGCGGCCACCCGATAGCGTGAGCCGACGATTCCGTAGGTTCACACGTAGGAGTCCCGGTGACGCAGAGCGGACAGGGCGGGCAGGGCGGACACGGCGGCGAGCATCAGCTCCCCGCCGCACGACCCGCGCACGAGGGTGTCGTGCTGCCCGCCGACGGCAGCGCCCCCTGGACCCCGGGGGAACGCGCGGGCGATCAGGGCGGGCAGGGCGCTCCCGCGGGCGGCGAGCCGTGGGGCCAGGCCTGGGGTTCGCAGACCGCCGGGGCGCCGCAGCCGGACCAGCAGGCGCAGGGGGGCTACGGCTACCCGCAGGCCCAGGCGCAGGGGCAGCCGTCCTACGGATATCCGCCTGCCCAGCCCCTGCCGCCCGCGCAGCAGACGCCGGGCCCGGAGTCGTACCAGCACCCCGGGGCGTACCAGCAGCCCGGCTCGTATCAGCAGCCGCAGCAGCCCGGGGCGTACCAGCCGCAGTACCAGCAGCCGCACCAGCCTCAGCACGAGCAGCAGCACCAGGCGCAGCAGCCCCCGTCCTCGTCCCAGCCGCTTCCGTACGCGCAGCCGCTGCCCCCGGAGGCCGGGGCGGGTGCGCAGGGCGGCCAGGGGGCTCCGGGCGGGGACGCGGACGCCACGCAGTACATCGCGCCCGTCCCGGGCGGCCCCGGGCCCGTGGGGCCGCAGCCGGGCGGCGGTGACGCGGACGCGACCCAGTACATACCCCCGGTGCCGGGCGGAGCCCCGTACGGGATCAGGCCGGGCGCGCCGGGGGACCGGCAGCCGCCCGCGGAGTTCGACAACCTGTTCCGCAGCGAGGAACCGGCCGGCGCCACGCAGCAGATGCCGCAGTTCGACGCGGGGCAGCAGCGCCCGTCCCCGTACCAGCAGCAGGGCTACCAGCCTCAGCACACGCCCCAGGGCGGCGCGTTGCCGCCCCAGGCGCCCGGCGGCTACCAGTCGGGCCTCCAGGGCTTCCAGGGCCGTGCTGAGGAGGACGGGCCGGTCCCGCAGCAGAGCGGCGAGGCCCCGCGCCGGCGGTCCGCGCACATTCCGCTGATCGCCGCGGTCGTCGTCGGCTGCGCGGTCATCGGACTCGGCGCGGGCGCGCTGATGAGCGGCGGCGACGACTCCGCCAAGGACGACAAGCAGCCGGTGGCCGCGCAGAGTTCACCGTCCGAGGCGGAGCCCACCACCAAGGCGGCGGCCGACCCGGCGGAGCCCCAGGCCGAGGCTCTGGACAAGCTGCTGGCCGACAGCAACAACAGCCGGGCGGCGGTGATCAGCGCGGTCGAGAAGATCAAGTCCTGCAAGGACCTGGACCGGGCGGACGCCGACCTCAGGGGAGCCGCCCAGCAGCGCCGCGACCTGGTGACCCGGCTCGAAGGACTGACCGTCGACAAGCTCCCGCAGAACGCGAAGCTCACGGCCGCGCTGAACCGGGCGTGGAAGGCCTCGGCGGCGGCCGACGACCACTACGCCGCCTGGGCGCGGCAGGCCAAGAAGAACAAGTCCGTCTGCAAGGGCGGCCAGGCCCGGTCGACGAACGAGACGGCCAAGGCGAACAACCAGAGCGGGGTCGCCACCGAGGCCAAGCGCGAGGCGTCCACCCTCTGGAACGCGATCGCTGGTAAGTACGGCCTGACCAAGCACACGCCCACCGAGCTCTGAGACCGCCGGACACCCCCTGGCCGCCGCCGGACACCCCCGGCCGCGCGGGGCTCGTCCGTCAGCTGCGGGGGCCGTCCGTCAGGGCGTCCACGACGTCCACGAAGCCCTTCTTCTGGGCGGTGAGGCGGCCCTCGCGGACCACCTGGAACGTCACCTTCGTGTTGACGATGCGCGGGTAGCTCAACGTGCCGACGAGGTCCTTGAAGCGCCAGCGGAGCGTCGGGGTCAGGCCGCCGGTGTCGACCTCGACACCCCCGTTGAGCGCGGCCACGACCCGGCCCGGGGTGACGTTGTCGTCGTCGATCGCCCGGACGGCCGCCCGCAGCGCGGTGTACGCGATCCACGTCGTCTGCACGGCGGTGTCGTCCGGGTCGATGCGGTTGTCCCCGAAGGCGTACTTCCCGATCACGTCGCGCATCTGCTGCCAGCGCGCGTTCTTCGCGTCCGGGTACCAGCCCGTGACGTAGGCGCCCTCGAAGGGGCTGTTCCGGCCGCCCGTGCGGTTGATGAGCGGCTGGCTGACGCTGCCCAGCACGGAGGAGATCCTGACCTGCCGCCCGTCCGGCTCCAGCCGGCGGAAGGAGTCGAAGAACGTCTCCGTACGGGCGCCGAGCACCGCCGTGACACAGCCGCCGCCGGACCGCTCCAGCGCCTGCGCGGCCTGTTCGTCGTAGGACGTGGCGTCCAGCGGGGCCAGGATGTCGGTGGAGGCGGGCCGGTCCGCGGCCATCAGCCCGTTGTTGAGGAGCGGCGGCATGCCGTCGCCGCCGATCGAGTCGGGCCGCACCAGCGAGACCCGGGTGCAGCTGTCGCCCAACTGCCTTCCGTGGCCTGCCAGCAGGGCCGACTGGCCGCCGTTGACCGGGTAGGAGAGGTAGCTGCTGAACTCCTCGGTGGAGGCGCCGTAGCCGCCGATGTACGGGACGCCGCCCGCCTCCAGCGCGGGCATGAAGCTCTGCCCGTGGCTGCTGTACGAACCGACGACGGCGGCGACCTTCTTGGTGACGGCCTCCCGCGCGCACCGCTCGGCGCCGAGCGCGGTGTCGCCCTCGTCGCAGACGATCACCCGCAGCTCGCGCCCGTCGATGCCCCCGGTGTCGTTGACCCAGCGGGCGTACGTCTGCGCCATCGCGGGCACCCCGGCCATCTTCACCGCGTTGATGTCCTCGGACCGGTCGGGGGCCCAGGTCATCACGGTGACGGGCTCCCTGGATCCCCCCGTGGCCCCAGGAAGCCCGCCGCAGCCGGACAGCAGGAGCGCCCCCGCCGCCGCCGCGCTGATGACGCCCGGGAAGGGGCGGGGAAGGGTGGGGCGTCGCCGTCCGGTCATGGAAAGGGACCCTTCCGGGCCCGGGGTAACGGCGCGGTGTGCCGTGCTCAACGCTCGGTAACGTCCAGGTGAATTGCGGGGGCCCGTACGGAGGCGCGGTGAAGGAACGTACGATCGAGCACCGTGCAGCAAGGTTCGGAGAACTCTTCCCGTCGCGGCCGTCGCTCCTCCACCATGGGCGGCATGCCGCTCACTGACATGCCGTGGTGGCGCTGGCGCACCAACGTGCGCTCGGCGCTGCACATGCTCTCCGACCCCGTCTTCCACCACGAGTGCTGGCTCGCCGGCCGGGAGGGGTACGGGGACGTCACCGACGCCGTGTACCGCCTGGTCGAGGACACCTGGCTCGACAACTGGTCCGCCGAGAAGTACGTCGGCACCATATTCAGGGACTCCGCCGAGGCGGCCGCCGTGGACGCCGCCGCCCTCCGGGTGCTGCGGATCATGCACCAGGTCGGCGCGGACGCCCCCGTCTCCGCCTATCTGGAGCACCACGGCTGGCCCGAGGCCGTCCAGGCGGCCCGCGAGGCCCATGTGATGCTCGCCACCAACGACGCGGAGGATCCGGACATACCGCCCCGCTCGCTGGATGTCATCCGCATCATGACCAGGGCCGCCTAGCGGGCGGCGGGTGTGGCACGCTACGAGGATGACCGCGCCACAGCCCGCCTCCGCCGCCATCCCGGACGCCGCCGCGACCGAGCAGTACGTCCTCACGCTCTCCTGCCCCGACAAACAGGGCATCGTGCACGCCGTGTCGAGCTATCTCTTCATGACCGGCTGCAACATCGAGGACAGTCAGCAGTTCGGGGACCACGACACGGGTCTGTTCTTCATGCGCGTCCACTTCTCGGCGGACGCCACCGTGACCGTGGACAAGCTGCGCGCCAGCTTCGCGGCGATCGGCGAGGCCTTCCGGATGGAGTGGCAGATCCACCGGTCGGCGGAGAAGATGCGGATCGTGCTGATGGTCAGCAAGTTCGGCCACTGCCTCAACGACCTGCTGTTCCGTTCCCGTACCGGCGCGCTGCCGGTCGAGATCGCGGCCGTCGTCTCCAACCACACGGACTTCGCCGAGCTCACCGCCTCGTACGGCATCCCCTTCCGGCACCTTCCGGTGACGAAGGACAACAAGCCGGAGGCCGAGGCGGCGCTGCTGGAGCTGGTCCGCGAGGAGAACGTCGAGCTGGTGGTCCTCGCCCGCTACATGCAGGTCCTCTCCGACGACCTGTGCAAGCAGCTCAGCGGCCGGATCATCAACATCCACCACTCGTTCCTGCCGAGCTTCAAGGGCGCCAAGCCCTACCACCAGGCGCACGCCCGGGGCGTGAAGCTGATCGGCGCGACCGCGCACTACGTCACCGCCGACCTCGACGAGGGCCCGATCATCGAGCAGGAGGTCGAGCGCGTCGGCCACGACGTCACCCCCGACCAGCTGGTCGCCATCGGCCGGGACGTGGAGTGCCAGGCGCTGGCGCGGGCGGTGAAGTGGCACGCGGAGCGGCGCATCCTGCTCAACGGCCGCCGTACGGTGATCTTCGCTTAGCGGCTCGGCCGGGCTGGTTCGGAGCCGGCTGAGGGGCCGGAGGAGCCGGCGTCGGAGCCGGCTGAGGCGTCGGGTCCGGCTGGGCTCAGAGCCGACTGAGCGAGGCCGCCGCGAACAGGACGTCGCGGATGGCCTCGCGGTCGCCCTCCTGGCCCGCCGCCGCTTCGACCGGCGAGATGTGGCCCGCGACGAGCCGGCAGAACTCGACCCCGTCCAGCGCGACCTGCGCCACCGCGCGCTCGGGCGCGCCGACGGCGGCCGGGGAGTCCAGCGCGATGTACCAGTCGCCTCCGCCGTGCCCCTCGATCTCCAGATGGAGCGAGCGGCCCGGCGCGCCCGCTGCGACGAGGTCCTTCGCCGGACCGGCCAGTCCGGCGCTGCGGCGGCCCGCGAGGGCGGCCGGGAGCATCCGGGCCGCCAGGTCGATCATCCGGTGCAGATGGGCGGCGGACGGGGCCGGGTACGGGTAGTCGACGGCGTCGGCGATGTCCCCGCCGTGGACCCAGCACTCGAACGCCCGGTCCAGGGCGGCGTCCTGGAGCGGCAGGGCGAAGGCGCCGTAGGAGACGGACGTCTCGGCGACGTTCCGCCCGGCGAAGGAGGCCGTACGGATCAGCTCGTGGCTCTGGGCCCGCCAGGGTTCACGGACGGCCCGGGTGGGCGGCCGGCGCGTCGCCGACCAGTACGTCTCGGTGCGCTCGGTGGGGTCCAGCGGCGCTTTGCCGCCGTCGAGCGGGTCGTCGAGCCCGAGCGCGGCGGACAGCAGCCCGTCGACGGCCATCAGATGCCCGATCACCCCGGCGACCGTGGTCCGGCGGCTGACCCGGTGCTCCTCCTCGAACCACTGGAGCCGCACCGGGGCGTGCCACTCGGAGTCCCCGATGTCGCGGAGCAGCGCGTCGAGCCGGGCGGTCTCGGCGTCGTACGGGGCGGCCCACTCCGGCACCGGGATCCGGGCCGGGCGGCGGCCGAAGCAGCCGTCCAGCACCCGGGTGCGGAGCGTCGGGTCGAGGTCCAGGGAGCCGTCGGTGTGCAGCAGCCCCACCGCGTCCCGCAGCCGCAGCGCCTCGTCCGCGCACGGGGCGCACGCGGTGAGGTGGTCCTCCACGGCGGCGGTCTCCTCCGCCGAGCAGGCGGACAGCGCCCAGGCGCCGAGGAGGGCCTTGAGGACCTGGTGGGGGAGGACGACGGGGGCGGAGCTCACGTGGGGGTCCGGGGCGGGCGGCTCCGGGGTGCCGTCGGCTGTTTCGGGCCCGGGATGAGGGGCGGACCAGGCTTCCGCCGCCGGGGCGGCCGGTTCCGGTTCCGGGGCAGCCGGGTGCGGGTGGCCGTCGGCCGGTTCGGGCTCGGGCCCGGGACCCGGCTCGGGCCAGGCTTCCGCCGCCGGGCCGGGACCAAGACCCGGCTCGGGCTCCCCGGCACCGCTCTCCGGCACGTCGCCCGACGCGGACGCGGGCTGCGCCTGTTCCGGTACGGCCTCGTCCGGGGCCGTACCGCCGGGCGGCGGCAGGGGCGGCAGCGGGACGGACGCCAGGTCGAGGTCGTCCGCCGCCCCGCGCGGGCCGGGTATCCGCCGGGCGCCGCGCACCTCCTCCTCGCCGCCCTCGCTCTCGCGTCCGCCGCCGGTCACCGGACCCGTCCGTAACCGGGTGGCGCGGACCCTTCGAGCGGGCGGGCGTTCGCCGTGGAGAGCAGCTGGAGCCCCAGCCGGAGCCGGCGGCGCGCCTCGTCCTCGGTGACCCCGAGATCGGCTGCGGTCTGCCGGTAGTCCCGCCGGTGGATGTAGGCCAGCTCCAGGGCCTCCCGCAGCGATACGGGCATCGAGGAGACGATGTAGTCGGCGCGGGCGGCGGCCGTGGCGCTGCGCACCCTCCGCTCCAGCTCCTTCGGGTCGGGCACCGCGTCCTCGCCGTGCTCCGCCGCGTACGAGGAGGCCGCCGCGCTGCGCAGCCGCTGGACGGACCGGCGGTGGGTGAGGCGGGCCACCCAGGAGCGCATCGAGCCCTGCTTCGGGTCGTACGCCTCGGGGTTCTCCCAGACCCGGGCGAAGACCTCGCGGGTCACCAGGTCGGCGGCGTCCTCGTCGTCGAGCATCCGGTGTGCCTGGCTGTGGACGAGGGCCGCGAACCGGTCGTAGAGCTCGCCGAGCGCCGCCGCCTCCCCGCGGGCCAGCCTCTGCTGCATCCTGCGGTCCCAGCGGGGCGCCGTGTCCTTCGCCATGAACCCCCCAGCCCCCGGCTCCGTCGTACTCAGCTCCGTGATGCCCCTGTGCCCGTGAGGACCGAATGTAGTCCGCCGGGTGTGCGGTGCACGCGCCTTTGAGGCAACTCTCTTCCCGTGGCGCGTGGCCGACGACGGTAGTCGATTTTCGGCCCGGATGCCTCCCCGGCCGCTCTGAACAGCGGAAACGGGCCGAACCGCGCCTTTACGCCGGAAACCTCCTGGGCCTTGTCGGGTACTTCGGTGTTTCATGGGGGTGCGGTTGGGCAGCCGCGAGGAGGAACGGAAACTTCCGGATTGCCGGGAGCCCCGGAACGAGAGGTCCAGTCGTGACGCTCAAAGTGGACGAGGCGGAGCAGAACTCCTGGGCCGTGCTGCGCATAAGCGGTGAACTCGATCTGGTGACCTCGCCCGTCGTGCGCCAGTCCGTCCACGACGCGGTCGCGGAGGGGCAGCACGATGTGGTGCTCGACCTGTCCGACGTCTTCTTCTGCGACTCCAGCGGCGTCGGCGTGCTCATCGCCTCCCGCCGCCTGATGAAGTCCTGCGGCGGCCGCCTGCGGCTGATCCTCCCGGCCCGGGGCGCGGAGGACGGCTCCCACGTCAACAAGGTGCTCGGCGCACTCGGTGTGCGCCGGCTCTTCGACGTCTACCCCGACGCGCTGTCGGCCACCGACGAGGAGTGCAGGCCGCTGAGCGCCTGAAGAGGCGCCCGCCGATGCGAGGTTGTCACAGAGGAACAGCTTCTCGGTGACACGTGAGCGCCTCCGGCGACGTACGCTCCCCGCATGGACAGCGCAGAGTACGAGCGAAAGATCGCGCACCGCTTCGCCGCCTTCGACCAGGACGGCAACGGCTACATCGATCGCGCCGATTTCAACGCCGCAGCCGCCCGTCTGCTCACCGAGTTCGGTACGACGGCCCGCTGCGACAAGGGGCAGGCCCTCTACACCGGGGCCGAGGCCTTCTGGCAGGGCATGGCGGGGATCGCCGATGTGGACGGGGATCAGCGGGTCACCCGTGAGGAGTTCGCGGGCGGGGCGGTGAAGCGGCTCCGGGACAATCCCGAGCGGTTCGCCGAGATCGCCCGGCCGTTCCTGCGGGCGGTCATCGCGGTCGCGGACGGCGGGAACGACGGCAGAGCGTCGGTCGCGGACGTGGAGCGGGCGCTCCGGGTCCTCGGGGCCAGCGCCGAGATCGCGGGCGTCGCCGCCCAGAGCCTGGACACCGACCGGGACGGGAAGGTCGCGGAGAGCGATGTGGTGTCGGCGCTCGCCGTGTACTTCACGGTGATCGAGCCCGACGCGTAGGCGTTCCCGGCGTTACGGGGACGGCGCACCCGCCCCCGTAACGCCTCCCCGTCAGCCCGCCCTCACCCGCCGAACCGCTCCCGCAGCTGGTACTTGAGCACCTTGCGCAGGGTCTCGTTGCGGGGCAGGGCGTCCAGCACTTCCCACTGCTCCGGCACCTTGTGGACGGACAGGCCCGCCTCCCGCAGGTGGGCCGCGAGCCCGTCCGGTGCCAACGGCGGGGAGCCGGCGGGTTGTTCGATCACCGCGCAGACCCGTTCGCCGCGCTCCGGGTCGGGCAGGCCGATCACCGCCGCGTCGGCCACCCCCGGGTGGGTGTGGAGCAGGTCCTCGATCTCCTTGGCGGAGATGTTCTCGCCCTTGCGGATGATGATGTCCTTCAGCCGGCCGGTGAGAGTGAGGTGTCCGCTCTCCCGGAGGAGGCCCACGTCCCCGGTGATCAGGAATCCCTCGGCGTCGAACGCCGCCGCCGTCGCCCCGGTGTCCAGATAGCCCCGGCAGACCGCCTCCCCGCGCAGCCGTACCTCGCCCTCCTCCCCGTACGGGAGCGGCTTGCCCTGCTCGTCGGTGATCCGGATCTCCATGCCCTCCGGCGGCCGCCCCTCGGTCAGAGCCAAGTGCTCCGGGGTGTCGTCCGGCGCGCCCATGGTGATCATCGGGACCTCGGTCATGCCGTACCCGTGGGTGAGCTGGACCCCCATCTCCCGCACCACCGCGTGGTAGACCTCCGGCGGCTTGGGCGCCCCGCCGCCCGCGAGGAGGCGGAGGGACGGGATGAGCGGGCGGTCCGGGGCCTTGCGCTGCTCGGCCAGGAACATCGCGTAGAACGCCGTCGAGCCGCCCGCCACGGTCACCCCGTGGAGCCGGTACTCCGCCAGCGCGTCCGGCAGCGCGAACTGCTCGAACATCACCGCCGGGAAGCCGTAGAGCAGCAGCATCACCGTGTAGTCGGGCCCGGCGACATGGGCGTACGGGAACGCCATCGAGCCCACGTCGTCCGCCGACAACCTCAACGCGTGCGCGAGGCAGGAGCCGCCCGCGATCAGGGAGCGGTCGGTGTGCAGGACGCCCTTGGGGTCGGACGTGGTGCCCGAGGTCCAGTAGATCCAGCGGACCTCCTCGCCGGAGGCCGGTTCCGGCGGGGGCGGCAGAAGCGCCGGGTCGCCGTCGGGGAGGACGTCGTACGCCTCGAAGACGTGCGGCGGGTCCGGGAGTTCGGCGGCGATCCGCTCGGCCATCGCGGTGTGGTCGAAGCCCCGCCACACACCCGGCACGGCGAAGAACGCCGCCCGCGACTCCCGCAGCGCGAACCGCACCTCACGGTCCCGGTAGAACGGGATGACCGGACTCTGCACGGCCCCGAGCCGGGTCAGCGCGAAGGAGAGCAGGGCCGTCTCCAGCCGGGTCGGCAGCTGCCAGGCGACGACCGTCCCCGCCCGGACGCCCATCCCGTACAGCCCGGCCGCGACCCGCTCCGCACGGTCCCGCAGTTCGCCGAAGGTCAAGACCCGGTCCTCCTGGAGCAGCACCGGGCGGTCGGGGGTGAGGGCGGCGCGGGCCTCGACCAGCTCCCAGAAGGTGCGGGAGGCGCCCAGGGTGCGGGCGAGCGCGGTCACGTCGTTCACGGCGGTCACAGGGATCCCTCCGAACTGACGGTCAGTCAGATATTGCGCAGAGCGTAGGGCTCCGCGCCTTGTCGGTCCAGGGGTGCGGGGCTAGCCTGAGTTCCGCAATCACATCTGACGGACCATCAGAAAGTGCCCGGGGCCAGGAGTCGGCGAGGTGCTCCCGGGTGCGCGGAGGGGACGGCACACACCATGACGGACACGGAACTGCCTCGGATCGTCAGCGTCGACGACCATGTGATCGAGCCCGCGCACCTCTTCTCCACCTGGCTCCCCGCGAAGTACCGCGAGCGCGGCCCCCAGCCGCTCACCGCGGGCATCGGTGAGCTGGCGTACACGGGCGGGAAGTACGTCATCACGATGGACCCGGACGGGCCGCCCACCGACTGGTGGATCTACGAGGACCTGAAGTTCCCGTACAAGCGGAACATCGCCGCCGTCGGCTTCGACCGCGACGACATGACCCTGGAGGGCATCACCCGGGCCGAGATGCGGCCCGGCTGCTGGGACCCGGCCGAGCGTCTCAAGGACATGGACCTCAACCACGTCGAGGCCTCCCTCTGCTTCCCGACCTTCCCGCGCTTCTGCGGCCAGACCTTCGCCGAGGCGCACGACAAGGAGGTCGCTCTCGCCTGTGTGCGCGCCTACAACGACTGGATGGTCGAGGAGTGGTGCGGCGACAGCGGCGGCCGGCTGATCCCGCTCTGCATCATCCCGCTCTGGGACATCGACCTCGCGATCGCCGAGATCAAGCGGAACGCGGCGCGGGGCGTCCGCGCGGTCACCTTCTCCGAGATCCCCACCTACCTCGGGCTCCCCTCCATCCACACCGGCTACTGGGACCCGTTCTTCGCCGTCTGCCAGGACACCGGCACCGTCGTCAACATGCACATCGGGTCCAGCTCCCAGATGCCCGCCGCGTCCCCCGACGCCCCGCCCGCCGTACAGGCCTCGCTCTCCTTCAACAACGCGATGGCCTCGATGATGGACTTCCTCTTCAGCGGGGTGCTGGTGAAGTTCCCGACGCTCAAACTGGCGTACAGCGAGGGGCAGATGGGGTGGATCCCGTACGCCCTGGAGCGCGCCGACGACGTGTGGGAGGAGCACCGGGCCTGGGGCGGGGTGCGCGATCTGATCCCCGAACCGCCCTCCACGTACTACTACCGGCAGATGTTCTGCTGCTTCTTCCGCGACAAGCACGGCATCTCCGCGCTCGACGTCGTCGGCCGCGACAACGCCACCTTCGAGACCGACTACCCGCACGTGGACTCGACCTTCCCGCACACCAAGGAGGTCGCCCTCGACCACGTCAAGGGACTGGACGAGGAGACCGTCTACAAACTGATGCGCGGAAACGCGATCCGGATGCTCGGCCTGGATCTGGACAAGTAGGCGGGGGCGGCGGTGGATCTCGCGTACACGGAGGCCGAGGAGGAGTTCCGGGGCCGGCTGCGGGAGTGGCTGGCCGCCGTCCTCCCCGGCCTGCCCGCCAAGCCCTCGCCCGACGACTGGCCCGCACGCCGGGCGTACGACACGGCCTGGCAGCGGATGCTGTACGACGCCGGGTACGCGGGTCTGCACTGGCCGGTCGACGCGGGCGGGCAGGGGGCCACCCCGACGCAGCACCTGATCTTCCTGGAGGAGACGGAGAAGGCCGGGGCCCCCTACGTCGGGGCGAACTTCGTCGGACTGCTGCACGCCGGGCCGACGATCGCCGCCGAGGGCACGGCCGGACAGCGGGCCCGCTGGCTGCCCCCGGTGCTGCGCGGCGACGAGATCTGGTGCCAGGGGTTCAGCGAGCCGGACGCGGGCTCCGACCTGGCCGCGCTGCGGACGCGGGCGGTGCGCGACGGCGACGACTACGTGGTCACCGGGCAGAAGATCTGGACCTCGCACGCGGAGGTGGCCGACTGGTGCGAGCTGCTGGTGCGGACGGACCCGGCCGCGCCGAAGCACCGGGGGATCAGCTGGCTGGCGATGCCGATGGACGCCCCCGGGATCACGGTCCGGCCGCTGCGGACGCTCGCCGGGTCGACGGAGTTCGCCGAGGTCTTCCTCGACGAGGTCCGCGTTCCGGCCTCCTGTCGCGTCGGGGCGGAGAACGACGGCTGGCGGGTCACCATGGTCACCCTCTCCTTCGAACGCGGCACCGCCTTCGTCGGCGAGGTCGTCGCCTGCCGCCGCACCCTGGACGCGCTCGCCGACGAGTCCCGGCGCACCGGGCGCTGGGACGACCCGGTGCTGAGGCGGCGGCTCGGGCGGCTGAACGCGGAGTTCCGGGCCCTGTGGCGGCTCACACAGGCGAACGTGAGCGAGTCGGAGCGCACGGGCGGCGTCCCCGGCGTCGGCGGCTCGGTCTTCAAGCTGCGCTACTCCGGGGTCCGCCAGGAGCTGTACGAGGCGGCGGCCGAGGTGCTGGGCGCGGACGCCTTCGACGTCGACCGGGAATGGGTCCTGGACCGGCTGTCCTCCCTCTCGTACACCATCGCCGCGGGCACCTCGCAGATCCAGCGCAACATCGTCGCCGAGCGCATCCTCGGCCTGCCGAAGGGGCGCTGAGGCCACCGTGGACTTCCAGCTCTCGGACGACCAGCGGGCCCTGCGGTCCGGTATGCGCGACCTGCTCGGCGCGGTCTTCGACCGGGACCGGCTGCGGGCCGCGGTGGAGCGGGACGGGGCCCTGGACCGGTCGCTGTGGCGTGAGCTGGGCGCGGCCGGTTTCTTCGCGCTGCGGCTGCCGGAGGAGGCGGGCGGGGTGGGCCTCGGGCTGCCCGAGGCGGTGCTGCTCTTCGAGGAGGCGGGCCGGGCGCTGCTGCCGGGCCCGCTGGTCGCCACGCACCTGGCGGCGGGCCTGGTGAAGGGGGCCGCGGAGGGCGAGGCGGTGGTGACGGCCGTGGCCGGGGAGCTTCCGGTGGCACACCTGGCGGAGGCGGACGCGGTGCTGGTGGGTACCGACGCCCTTGCCGGGGAGGCGCTTGTCGGGGAGGCGCTGCGTGCCTTCGTGGCCGCCGCCCGGCCCGTACGCTCGATGGACCCGCTCACCCCACTGCACAGTCGGCCGGCGCATGCGGAACGTGCCCCGGCCGCGACGGAGCGCACCCCGGCGCACGCCGGGCGGCTCCGCTTCGAGGCCGCGCTGCTCACCGCCGCCGAACAGCTCGGCAGTGCCACCCGCACCATCGAGACGGCCGTCGAACACGCCGGGGAGCGCGAGCAGTTCGGATCGCCCATCGGATCGTTCCAGGCGGTCAAACATCTCTGCGCCGACATGCTCGCCCGCACCGAACCGGCCCGCGCCGCCGTGTACGCGGCCGCCGTGACCGGCGACCCGGTGGAGATCGCGGCCGCCAAACTGCTCGCCGACGAGGCGGCCGTACGCAACGCCCGTGACTGCCTCCAGATCCACGGCGGGATGGGCTTCACCTGGGAGGCAGATGTTCACCTCCACCTGAAACGGGCCTGGCTCCGGGCCGCCTCCTGGCTCACCGGGGCCGGGGCCGAGGAGCTGCTCGCCGCCGGTCTGGGGACGGCGGGACGGCTTCCGCGCAGCTCGGCGGCGTACGGACGGCCGGCCCCGGAAGCAGGGGGCGGAGGGTGACACAGCGCATCCGCCGGGTGGCGATACCGGGTTGTGTCCTTTGCGTGATTCGTCACCGGGTGGAGTCGGGGCCCGGCTCGGGTACGCTCCGTGGGATGCGAGTGGTTCTGGAACCGGGCGATCCGGGGGCGGCCTGTGCGGCGGCTCCGGTCCGGAGCGAGGGCTCTCGCCGGAGATGTGCCGGGCCTGCCCGAAGAGCGTTTCTCGCAGTCTCTGCGCGCTCCTGTTCGACTCCCCGCAGCGTGCGTCGCACAGTATGCACCACGCGTACTCCTTCGCGCTGGAATATGCCCGAAGCGCTTGTTGCGGTGACTGTACGTCAACCATGCTGTCGCGTAAGGGAATCACGTTCCGTGACCCTGAGGAGGCGCGAGGCGATGTGTCCGCCGGTTCGGATGGTGTGAGCGGTGCAGGTGCTTCAGGTTCAGCTGGAGGTCGGTCCGGATCCCGCAGAGGTGGGGCGGGCCCGTAGGTGGGCGCGGTCGCGCCTGGTCGGATCCGGGATAGGGGATGACGAGCCGCTCGCCGAGACGCTCATCCTGCTGATCTCGGAGCTGGTCACCAACGCCGTCGTCCACACCGGGTGTCCCGCCGTGCTGCGGATGCTCTTCGGCGGGGGCGGGGCCTCCGGGACGGTCCGGGTCGAGGTCGCGGACGCCAGCGACTGCCCGCCGCTCCAGCGGCACGCCGCGGGTGAGGACACGGGCGGCCGGGGCCTGGAGCTGGTGGACGGGCTCGCCGACCGCTGGGGCTGGCTGCCGGAGGGCGCGGGGAAGCAGATCTGGTGCGAGGTCGACCGGAGCGGTCCGGTGCGGGCCGCGGAGCCGCCCACGGTGGTCGTCCAGGGCGGTGGCGAGGTGTGCGAACCGCCCTCGTGCGTCTTCACCGACAACCTGGCCTGAAACCCGCCTGACCCGAACCGCTCTACAGGATGGCCACCGGGGCGACCGGCGACCCGGTGGCCCCGGCGAACGGCTCCGGCGCGGCGGTGAGCAGGAAGGCGTACCGGCCCTCCTCCGCACAGGCGGTGGACAGCGCCTCCAGGTTCCAGTTCTGGCCCTGGAGCAGCCCCATCTCGACCAGGTGCAGGGCGTGCACGGGCAGCCACAGGTCCGCGATCTCCGGCGGGAAGATCTCGAAGGTCAGGGTGTCGTTGGCGACGGCCGCGACGTCCCGGGCGTGGAACCACTCGGGCGTGCGCACGGAGAGCCCCGGTGACGGATAGCCGTACGCGTCCCGGTCCCCGGCCAGCGCGAGGCGCATCTGCCCGGTCCGTACGAGCACGATGTCCCCGGCCCGTACGCGTACGCCCCCGAACTCCTCCGCCGCCGCCAGGTCCTCCGGCGTGACGGCGTGATCGCCCGGCAGCCGGTCCACGCCCCGGGCGCGGGCCACGTCCAGCAGCACGCCGCGCGAGACGAGGTGCCCCACGGCGGCGATCGAGGAGAACCGCGCTCCGGCGTGCGCCGTGACGGTGTCCGCCGGACGGCCGTTGTAGATCTTCCCGCTGTGCGAGACATGGGGCAGGGCGTCCCAGTGGGTGGCCGCCTGGAGGCCCATCGTGACGGCGTCGTCGCTGGTGGCGACCGTGCCGGGGCCGAAGATCTCCTGGTTGATCTGGACCATCGTGTGCAGCGGATTGATCCGGCCCGGGATGAGCCCGCTCTGCACCCCGTCCTGCCGGAGCGGCAGCGCGAGCGGTATCCGGCGGCCGGTGCGGACGGTCGCCACCGCCTCCCGCACGACGGCGTCGGTGATCAGGTTGAGCGTCCCGCGTTCGTCGGCCTCTCCCCACCGGCCCCAGTTGTTGACGCGCTTGGCGATCTCGTGGAACTCGGCCGGCAGGGACATGGGGACCTCCTGGGTCTTGTGCCGGGGTATCCGACTGCCCGTAAAATCTAACGGTCCGTCAGAAACCGCGGGAAGGGGCCGGGCATGGGGAACTTCTTGGCAGGCAGGGTGGTCGCCGTGACGGGGGCCGGCCGGGGCATCGGCCGGGCGGTCGCGCTCGCCGCGGCGGCGGAGGGGGCGCGGGTCGTCGTCAACGACTACGGCGTCTCCGTCGAGGGCTCCGAACCGACCAGCGAGGTCGCCAGGGCCGTCGTCAAGGAGATCGAGGCGGCGGGCGGCACGGCGGTGGCGGTCGGGGACGACATCTCCACGATGGCGGGCGGACAGCGGATCGTGGACACGGCGCTGGCGGAGTACGGCCGGCTCGACGGGGTGGTCTGCGTGGCCGGGATCCTGCGCGAGCGGATGCTGTTCAACATGTCCGAGGAGGAGTGGGACCCGGTCCTCGCGACGCACTTGAAAGGCACCTTCACCGTCTTCCGGGCCGCGTCGGCGGTGATGCGGAAGCAGGAGGGCGGGGGCACGCTGATCGGCTTCACCAGCGGCAACCACCAGGGCAGCGTCTCGCAGGCCAACTACAGCGCGGCGAAGGGCGGGATCATCTCGCTGGTCCGCAGCGCGGCGCTGGGCCTGCACCGGTACGGGGTCACGGCGAACGCGGTCGCGCCCGTCGCGCGGACCCGGATGTCGGCCGGGGTCCCGATGGAGCTGAAGGAGATCGGGGAGCCGGAGGATGTGGCGGCGCTCGTCGTCTACCTGCTGAGCGAGCGGGCGCGGGCGGAGGGGATCACCGGGCAGGTGTACACGATCGCGGGCCCGAAGATCGCGGTCTGGGCCCAGCCGAGGGAGTTGCGTGCGGGGTACGCGGAGGGGGCGCCCTGGACGCCGGAACGGATCGCGGAGTTCCTGCCGGGGACGGTGGGGGTGGATCCGATGCCGATGCTGGCGCGGGTGGCGGAGATGGCGGCGGCGGCCAAGTCGGGCGACCGCCCGAACATTTCCAGCCCCTCCGGCGGACCCGCGCGGGACGACCGGGGCAATTCCAGCCCCTCCGGCGATTGAGGAGCGGGGTCCGGGGGCGCGGAGCCCCGGACCCCGCTCCTCAATCGCCGGAGGGGCTCAATACGGGGCGCGGCCCCAAGCGGCAGGAGGAACCATGGACTTCCGTACCGAGGTGCGCGCCTGGCTGGCGGACCGCCTCACCGACACCCCCGCCCCCTACCCCCGCGCCTGGGAACGCGAACTGGGCAAGGCCGGCTGGATCGGCATCGGCTGGCCCGGCGACGGAGAGACGTACGGCAACCGCCGCGCCACCCTCCCCGAGCAGGTCGTCTGGGCCGAGGAGTACGCCCGCTCCACCGCCCCCGCCCGGATGGGCCACATCGGGGAGAACCTCCTCGCCCCGACCCTCATCACCTACGGCACCGAGGAGCAGAAGCGCCGCCACCTGCCCCCCGTCGCCCGCGGCGAGATCCTCTGGTGCCAGGGGTACAGCGAACCGGGCGCGGGGTCCGACCTCGCCGGGATACGGACCACGGCCACCCCGGACGGCACCGGCGGCTACGCCGTGACCGGGCAGAAGATCTGGACCTCGCTCGCCCGGGACGCCGACTTCTGCTTCGTCCTCGCCCGGACCGACCCCGGCTCCACCCGCCACCACGGGCTGTCGTTCCTGCTCCTGGAGATGGACCAGCCGGGCCGGATCGAGGTGCGGCCGATCCGGCAGCTGACCGGGACCAGCGAGTTCAACGAGGTGTTCTTCGACGGGGCCCGCGCCACCGAGACCGTCGGCGGGGAGGGCAACGGCTGGCAGGTCGCCATGGGCCTGCTCGCCCTGGAGCGCGGGGTGTCCACCCTCGCCCAGCAGATCGGGTTCGCCGAGGAGCTGGGCCGGGTCGTCGCCGCCGCCGTGGCGAGCGGGGCCGCCGAGGACCCGGTCATCAGGGCCCGGCTCATCCGCCAGTGGGCCGAACTGGACACCATGCGCCGCCACGCCCTGCGCACCCTCGGCGCCACCGGCGACCCGGGCGCGCCCAGCGTGGCGAAGCTGCTGTGGGGCGGCTGGCACCAGCGGCTGGGGGAGCTGGCGGTGGAGGTCGCGGGGGAGGCGGGGGCCGTCGGCCCCGAGCCGTGGACGGCGGACCGCCCGTACGAACTCGACGACGCACAGCACCTGTTCCTCTTCAGCCGGGCCGACACCATCTACGGCGGCTCCGACGAGATCCAGCGGAACATCATCGCCGAGCGGGTGCTCGGCCTACCGAGGGAGCCGAGATGAGAGGCGTCGTCTTCGACGGCACACGGACCGAGGTCGTCGACGACCTGGAGATACGCGACCCGGGCCCCGGCGAGGTGCTGGTGGCGATCGCCGCCGCCGGGCTCTGCCACAGCGACCTGTCGGTGATCGACGGCACGATCCCCTTCCCGGCCCCCGTCGTGCTCGGCCACGAGGGCGCGGGCGTGGTGGAAGCGGTCGGGCCCGGCGTCGTCCACGTACGGCCCGGTGACCATGTCGCCCTGTCCACCCTCGCCAACTGCGGCGCCTGCGCCCAGTGCGACCGGGGCAGGCCCACCATGTGCCGCAAGGCGATCGGGCGGCCCGGGCGGCCGTTCTCGCGGGGCGGGGAGCCGGTGTTCCAGTTCGCCTCCAACTCCGCCTTCGCGGAACGTACGGTGGTCCGCGCCGTCCAGGCCGTGAAGATCCCGGCGGACCTGCCCCTCACCTCCGCCGCCCTGATCGGCTGCGGGGTGCTGACCGGCGTCGGGGCCGTGCTGAACCGGGCGAAGGTCGGCCTCGGCGACAGCGTCGTGGTCATCGGCGCCGGAGGCATCGGCCTCAATGTGCTCCAGGGGGCCCGGCTGGCCGGTGCCCGGACCGTCGTCGCCGTCGACAGCAACCCGGCGAAGGAGGCGGTGGCCCGGCAGTTCGGCGCCACGCACTTCCTGACCTCGGCCGACGGCGTACGCGGCATCCTGCCCGACGGGGCCGACCACGCCTTCGAGTGCGTCGGCCGCACCGAGCTGATCCGCCAGGCGATCGACCTCCTGGACCGCCACGGCCAGGCGATCCTGCTGGGCGTCCCGGCGGCGAGCGCCGAGGCGTCGTTCCTGGTCTCGTCGATGTACCTGGACAAGTCGATCCTGGGCTGCCGCTACGGTTCCTCGCGGCCGCAGCGCGACATCGCCCTGTACGCGGACCTGTACCGGGAGGGCCGGCTGCTTCTCGACGAACTGGTGACGGAGACGTACCCGGTGGAGGACTTCGCCAAGGCGGCCGACGACGCGCACCACGGGCGGGTGGCCCGGGGGGTGCTGGTCTTCTGACCCCTCCCGGTCAGCCGCGCGGGCAGGAGCGGGCCTCGGCCGCAGCCTTCAGCTCGCCGAGCCACGCTTCGAGGCCCTGCTCCAGGATCTCGGTGGCGTAGGGGACGTTCGCCTCGACCTGCTCGCCGGTGTGGGTCTCCTCGGTACGGACGAGGACGCCGCCCCGGACCTTCTGGAAGCTCCACACGTGGACGCCGTCGATGTGCAGCCCCTCGCCGACGGCGGGCCCGGTCCACCGGATGCAGGAGCCGCGCTCGACCTGCCGGACGGTGGACGTGATGTCCAGGCTGGTGGCGGGGGTCGCCGGGTTGGGCGGGACCGGGGTGGTCCAGCGGAACGCCGCACCGGGGCGGAAGGGGCCGTGGTCGAGGCGGTCCATGCTCGTCACGTGGGTCTGCCAGCTCGGCCAGCGCTCCACGTCGGTCTGGAGCTTCCAGACGGTGCTCAGCGGCGCGTCGATCACGGTCTCGGTGCGGGCCCGGACCAGGGCCTTGGCGTCGACGCCCTTGCCCTGGCAGGTGAGGGACGGGGCCGGGCGCGCGGTGGCGGCCCCGGCGGGTGCGGCGGCGGTGGCGAGGAGCGTGGCGGCGGCGAGCGGGAGGGTGAGCAGGGCGGCGGTGGCGGTGCGGGGCCGGAACATCAGGATCTGGTCCTCTGCTAGTGGCTGATGCTTTCGTGAGAAGTTGTAACTCTCGGCGCATCGAGGGATCAAGGGGTTGCGTGATATCTTCTAACGGAAATTTGAGCGAGTAGCTGACGTGGTGACGGAAGGCGGCACCCCATGGCGAAGTCCGACGCCGCGACCCCCCGGGAGCGCTATCGCGCCCAGGTCCGCGCGGAGATCAAGCAGCACGCCTGGGAGCAGATCGCCACGGCCGGGGCCTCCGCGCTCTCCCTCAACGCGATCGCCAAGCGGATGGGCGTCAGCGGCCCCGCGCTCTACCGCTACTTCGCCGGCCGGGACGAGCTGATCACCGAGCTCATCCGGGACGCGTACCGCAGCCTCGCCGACGCCGTCCACGCGGCGGCCGTCACCGGCGCCGACCCGGCCGCCCTCGCGCACGTCCTGCGCGACTGGGCCCTGGCGGACCCGCACCGGTACTTCCTCATCTACGGCACCCCCGTCCCCGGCTACCACGCGCCCGACGAGATCACCGGCATCTCGCAGGAGATCATGACCGACCTGCTGACCGCCTGGACGGCCTTCGAACCGGACGTGCCCGCCTCGCCGTTCGCCGCCCACCTGGCGGACCACCGCGACTGGGCCGGGGACCACCCGGCCCCGCCCGGGGTGCTGCGGCGGGCCCTCGCGTTCTGGACCCGGCTGCACGGGGTGCTGTCCCTGGAGCTGGCCGGCCACTTCACCGGCATGGGCTTCGACCCGGCTCTGCTGTTCCAGGCCGAGCTGGACGGCCTGGTGGGGCGCTAGGGCGTTTCGTTCGGATCAGGTCGGGGCGTCCGCCGAGGAGCGGAACGTACGCCGGTAGACCGTGGGCGGCACGCCCAGAGCCGCCTGGAGGCGCTGGCGCAGCGAGGTCGCCGTGCCGAAGCCCGCGTCCCGGGCCACCTGGTCGATGGCGAGGTCCGTGGACTCCAGCAGATGGCGGGCCCGCTCCACCCGCTGCTGGGTGAGCCACTGGCCGGGGCTGATGCCGACCTCCTCGCGGAAGCGGCGCGTGAACGTCCGTACGCTCATGGCCTCCTGCTCCGCCATGTCCCGCAGCAGGATCGGCCGCTCCAGCCGGGCCAGCGCCCAGGTCCGGGCGGCCGTGGTGGTCGCGAACTGCGGGTCGGGGAGCGGGCGGTGGATGTACTGGGCCTGCCCGCCGTCCCGGTGCGGGGGGACGACCGTGCGGCGGGCGATCTCGTTCGCGACGGCCGCCCCGTGATCGCGCCGCACCAGGTGCAGGCAGAGGTCGATCCCCGCGGCCACCCCGGCGGAGGTGAGGACGTCGCCGTCGTCGATGAACAGGACGTCCGGGTCGACGCGGACCTGCGGGAAGATCCGCTGGAAGTGGTCGGCGGACGACCAGTGCGTGGTGGCGGGGCGGCCGTCGAGGTATCCGGCCGCCGCCAGGACGTAGCTGCCGGTGCAGATGGAGACCATCCGGGTGCCGGGCCGGACCAGGGCGAGCGCGGCGGCCAGCTCCTCGGTGAGCCTGCCCTCCTCGAAGACCGGGCCCAGCTCGTAGGAGGCGGGGACGACCACCGTGTCGGCGGTGGCGAGCGCCTCCGGGCCGTGCTCCACGAGGACGGCGAAGTCCGCGTCGGTCCGTACCGGTCCCGGCGGCCGGATCGAGCAGGTCACCACGTCGTACAGCTTCCTGCCCGGGCCGCCCGACTCCGTGCCGAGGGAGCGGCCGAAGATCCGCTGGGGGATGCCCAGTTCGAAGGGGAGCGCTCCGTCGAGAGCCAGGACGACGACGCGGTGCGGCATGACGGCCTCCTCGAAGATCATCGTTGGAGCGGGTGGCTGGTATAGACCACGAGCTGATACAGGTTAGCGATGTGATGGAGAAGCCGACAGAGCCCGCGTCCATTCCCGATGCGGACGGTGACCCCCGCAGATTCACGGCTCGCGCTGTCGCGGCGGTGGCGGCCGTCGGCACCGTCGGCGCGGGTCTCGCCGTGCGTGCCGGGGCGGACGGGGCCTTCGCCAAGTACGCCGGGAGCGCGCTCTACACGGTGCTGCTCTGCGCGCTCGTCGCCTTCTGCGCGCCCCGCGCGCGGCCCCTCGTGGTGGCCGCCACGGCGCTGGGCCTGGGCTGGGCGGTGGAGTTCGCGCAGCTCACCGGCGTACCGGCACAGCTGTCGGCGCACAGCGCGGCGGCCCGGCTGGTCCTCGGCTCGACCTTCAACGCGCCGGACCTGTTCTGGTACGCGGTGGGCGCGGCGGCGGCCTGGGCCGTCCACGCGGGGGCCCGGCGGCGCGCCTAGGCAGGGCCCGATCGCATGGCCCGATTCCTGCGAACCATGTCCTTCAGGCCACTCGTAGGGAAAGCTCCAGGCCAAGAAGCTGGTCCACGTGACCGAGACCATCGACAGCGCGGCCCGGGGCGACCGTCGTCCGCCCGGCGAGGAGCGCAGCCGTCCCCGCCCCCGTATCCACCGCGCGTGGCTCGTCGCCGCCGTCACCTTCGTGACGATCATCGGCGGCGCGGCCTTCAACTCCCTGCCCGGCCTGCTCATCGACCCGCTCCACACCGCATTCGGCTGGTCGCGCGGGGAGATCGGGCTCGCCGTCTCCATCGACATGGCGCTGTACGGGCTGACCGCGCCGTTCGCCGCCGCGCTCATGGACCGCTTCGGTATCCGGCGGGTCGTGGCGTCTGCGCTCACGATGGTGGCGGCCGGGGCGATCGCCAGCGTCTGGATGACCGCGTCCTGGCAACTGATGCTCTACTGGAGCCTGTTGGTCGGCCTCGGTACCGGGTCCATGGCGATGGCGTTCGCCTCGACCGTCACCAACCGCTGGTTCGTCGCCCGAAGGGGCCTGGTCACCGGGATCCTCACCGCGGCCGGGGCCTCCGGGCAGCTGGTCTTCCTCCCGCTCTGCGCCTGGATCGTCGACGAACACGGCTGGGAGCCCGCCTCGGTCACCGTCGGCCTGGCGGCCCTCGTCGTCGTCCCGTTCGTCTGGCTCCTGATGCGCGACCACCCGGCCGATGTGGGGCTCGCCCCGTACGGCGGTACGTACGTGGCGAAGCCGGCCCCCGCCCGGGGCGCCGCGCGCCGGACGGTGCGTGTGCTGGTCGACGCGGCCCGCACCGGCCCGTTCTGGCTGCTCGCGGGTGCCTTCGCGATCTGCGGGGCCTCCACCAACGGCCTGATCCGCACCCACTTCGTGCCCTCCGCCCACGACCACCACATGCCCATCACCGTGGCGGCCTCGCTGCTCGCCGTGATCGGGGTCTTCGACGTCATCGGCACGATCTTCTCCGGCTGGCTCACCGACCGCTTCGACGCCCGCAGGCTGCTCGCCGTCTACTACGCGCTGCGCGGGATCTCGCTGCTGTTCCTGCCGATGCTCATGGCCCCCGACGTCCGGCCCCCGATGGTCTTCTTCATCGTGTTCTACGGCCTCGACTGGGTCGCCACCGTCCCGCCGACGCTGGCGCTCTGCCGCGAGCAGTACGGCGACGACAGCGCGATCGTCTTCGGCTGGGTGCTGGCCTCGCACCAGGTGGGCGCGGCGGTGGTCGCGTTCCTCGGCGGAGTCGCGCGGGACGTGTTCGGCAGCTACGCCGTGGTCTGGTACGCGGCCGGGGCGCTGTGCGCGATGGCGGCGCTGATGTCGCTGGTGATCCGTCGCGTCCCGGCGCCGAAGGAGCCCGCCGTCGGCCGCTGAACCGCCGAGCCCCGGCTCAGCGGCTGAGCCGGCCGAACGCCCCCCGGTGGAACAGCAGCGGCTCGCCGTCCTCCTCCGCGCCCAGCGCCGCCACCCGGCCCACCACGATGAGGTGGTCGCCGCCGGTGTGGACGGCGTGGATGCGGCAGTCGATCCAGGCGGGCACGGCGTCCAGCAGCGGTGACCCGGTCGCGGGGGCTTCCCCGTACGCCACGCCCGCGAACTTGTCGGCCCCGCTCACCGCGAACCCCCGGCACAGCGCGCCCTGGTCCGCCCCCAGGATGTTCACGCAGAACACCCCGGCGCGGGCGATACGCGGCCAGGTCGTCGACGTACGGGCGACCATGAAGGTCACCAGCGGCGGGTCCAGCGAGAGCGAGGCGAAGGACTGGCAGGCGAAGCCCGTCGGCCCGTCCGCGTCGCGGGCGGTGATCACGGTGACGCCGCTGGCGAAGTGGCCCAGCACGCGGCGGAACCCGGCCGGGGCGATCGGCAGTCGCTCGTCGTCCCGGACCGCTCTCAGGTCCGGGCGGGGCAGCGCCTCGGGGGGTGCCTCCGGTGCGGCTGTCGTGGCGGCGCCGACGGACCTGAGGTACCGGACGGCGGTGGCGGCCATGCCTGCGTGTCCCATCATGCCCTCCATAAGAACTGACGCAACGTCAGATGTGAAGGTGCAGGGGGCCTCAGCGGCCCTCGTACGTCGGCGGCCTGCGCTCGACGAAGGACGCCACGCCCTCGTTGGCGTCCCGCGTGGTCATGTTGATCTCCTGGGCCGCCGCCTCGGCCGCGAACGCCGTGGCCCGGTCGGTGTCCAGCGAGGCGTTCACCAGTTGCTTGGTGAGGGCGAGGGCCCGGGTGGGGCCCGTCGCCAGCCGGCCCGCCCACTCCTTGGCCAGGGCCTCCAACTCGCCCGCCGGGACCGTACGGTTGACCAGGCCCAGCCGCTCCGCGTCCGCCGCGGTGAGGGCGTCCCCGAAGAACATCAGCTCCTTGGCGCGCTGCGGGCCCACCAGCCGGGGCAGCAGATACGCGCCGCCGCCGTCCGGGACGAGTCCTCGGCGTACGAAGACCTCGATGAACTTCGCCGTGTCGGCCGCCAGGACCAGATCGCAGGCGAACGCCAGATGCGCGCCGATTCCGGCCGCCGTGCCGTTCACTGCGGCGATCACCGGCTTCTCACAGTCCAGGACGGCCGAGATCAACCGCTGCGCACCCATCCGGATCGTCCGTGCGACGTCCCCGGGGGCCCGTTCGCGGTCCGGGGCCGGGGTGCCCCGCAGATCGGCGCCCGCGCAGAAGCCCCGGCCGGTGGCGGTGAGCACCACGGCCCGTACGGCGGGGTCGGCGGAGGCCTCGGCCAGCAGGGCGCTGACCCGCTCCCGCTGGTCCCAGGTCACGGCGTTCATCGCCTCGGGCCGGTTGAGGGTGATCCACGAGACGCCGCCGTCGAGAGTGTGCAGGACGGTGGCCACTGCGGGGGTGGAGACCCCCGCCTGCGGTCCGGCGCCCGGTGCGCCCGTACGCGCGTGAGCGTCCGGCCCGGCACCCGCCTCCCCGCTCACCGGCACACCGCCAGCGCGTCCAGGGCCACCGCGCCCTGGCCGCGGCCCAGCACCACCAGCGGGTTGATGTCCAGCTCGGTCAGGTCGTCGCCCAGCTCCAGCGCCATGCGCTGGACCCGCAGCACCACTTCCACCAGGGCGTCCACATCGACCGGGGCCCCGCCGCGCACCCCCTCCAGCAGCGCCCGGCCGCGCAGTTCGCCGAGCATGTCCCGGGCGTCCCGCTCACCGAACGGCGGGACCCGGACCGCCGCGTCGTGCAGCACCTCCACCAGCACCCCGCCGAGCCCCACCGTGACCGTCGGGCCGAACAGGGCGTCGTGGGTGACCCCGACCATCATCTCGACGCCCCGGTCGATCATCTGGCAGACCAGGATGCCGTCCAGGTCCACCGATTCGTACCGGGCGATGTCGGTCAGCTCGCGGTAGGCGTCCCGGACCTGGCTGGCCGAGGTGAGGCCGACCTTCACCAGGCCCAGCTCCGTCTTGTGGGCGAGCCGGGGCCCGGACGCCTTCATCACCACCGGATAGCCGACCGGCCCGGCGGCCCGTACGGCACCGGCCGCGCTGGTCACCAGCTGCTCGCGCGGCACCCGGATCCCGTACGCCCGCAGGAGCTGCTTCGCCGCGTGCTCGCTGAGCTGCTGGCCCGGCCGCAGCAGGCCCTGCGCCTTGCGGAAGGACGGCGACGGGGTGCGCGGGGCGTCCTCGAAGGGGGAGCGGTAGCGGTCGGCGAAGCGGTGATGGTCCAGGTAGGCCTTCACGGCGGTGACGCAGTTGCGAGCCGTACGGAAGGTGGCGAGGCGCGAGGAGCCCAGCAGGGTCGTGCGGTAGGCGTCCTCGGTGCCGACGGGGGAGCCCCAGACGACGCAGACCAGCTTGTCGGTGGCCTCCGCCGCGTCCGCCAGGTCCTGGGCGAGCCGGTCGCTCATCGGCGGGAACGGGCCGGTGATCGGACAGATCAGCACGCCGACCGACGGGTCGGCGAGGATCGCGTCGATGATCTTCCGGCCGCGCCAGTCGCCGACCGGGTGGCCGCCGTTGTCGATCGGGTTGGCGACGTTGAGGTACTCCGGTATCCAGGTGTGCAGTTCGGCCTGCTTCTCCGCCGACAGGGCGGGCAGGGTGAGCCCCGCCGCCGTCGCCAGGTCCGCGAAGTGCGCGCCGGTGCCGCCGGAGATGGAGTACACGGCCACGCCCTCGGCCTTCGGCGGGCGGGCCCTGGCCAACAGGGCCGCGGTGTCCTGGAGTTCGTCGAGGCCGTCCACCCGGACCACCCCGAACTGCCGCATCGCCGCGTCGACCACCTGGTCCGCCCCGGTCAGCTTCCCGGTGTGCGAGGCGGCGGCCTCGGTCCCGGCCTCGGTGCGGCCCACCTTCACGGCGACGACCGGGACCTTCGCGCGGGCGGCCCGATCGGCGGCGAGCAGGAAGGAGCGGCCGTCCTTGAGCCCCTCGACGTAACAGGCGATCGCCCCGACCTCGGGGAGCTGGGCGAAGTACGCCAGGAAGTCGGCGGTCTCCAGATCGGCCTCGTTGCCCGTGGGGGCCCAGTGCGAGAGGCGGATGCCCAGCTCCTGGAGGGCGTGGACCGGGCGGCCCTGGTGGCCGGACTGGGTGATCAGGGCGATGGCGGGGCCCTCCAGGTCGTCCCGGAACCGCTCGAAGGCGTTGAGGTTGGTGTTCGGCCCGAGCAGCCGCAGCCCGGACCGCTCCACGGCCGCCGCCAGCCGGGCCTGGGCGGCCGCGCCCGCCTCCCCGGTCTCGGCGAACCCGGAGGCGAAGGCCACGGCGAAGGGCACCTTGGCCTCGCCCAGCTCCTCGATCACCGGCAGCGGGTCCGCGACCAGCAGCACCGCCAGGTCGACCGGCTCGGGCAGCTCGGCGACCGAGGGGACGCACGCCCGGCCGAACACGGCGGTCCGGGCCGGGTGCACGGGGTGCAGCCGGGCCCCGACCCGTTCGGCCCAGGCGATCAGCTGCCGGGTGATGCCGGTGTTGGGTCGGCCCTCGGCGTCCGAGGCCCCGACGACGGCCACCGAGCGGGGCCGGAAGAAGCGGTCCAGGTCGGGCACGGCCAGGTGCAGCGGACGCCCGCTGACGTCGAGGCCGCCCTGCCGTGTGGCGGTGGGCAGGCTGACGACGGCGGCGTGCGGCTCCTCGCCGCAGGCCACCACCCGGGCACGGAAGTCGGTGGTGAGGGTGCCGTGAGTCGATCCAAGCATCGTTCCGCCCACTCCTGCTCGATGGCCCCGCCGGGGAACGGGCGGAGCCGGCCGATTAACTGACGCTCTGTCAGGTTACTGAACTGACGCTGCGTCAGGAATGGGTGTGCAGGCAAAGGCTCGCACGGTCACGCAGGGCGAACCCGTGGTGCAGGGTCGTGGCGGTGGCCGCTGCCGCGGTGGTGGCGGCAGCGTCGGCGCCCGGCGCCGGGTCTTGGTGCCGGACGCTCGGACATCCCTCCCGGACGATGGGCCATGGGCGGGGACCGCCCCGGCGCGTGAGGCTGGTGCCATGACTCAGACAGACGCGACCGCAGCAGCGGCCTCCGTGCAGGGACCCGTACTCGTGACCGGCGGCACCGGCAAGACCGGCCGCCGGGTGGTGGCCCGCCTCCGTGAGCTGGGGGTGGAGACCCGGGCGGCCTCGCGGTCCGGGGAGACCCCGTTCGACTGGGCGGACCCCACCACCTGGCAGGCCGCCCTGGATGGCGTCACCGCCGTCTACATCACCCCGCTCGACGCCTCGCCCTCCCCGACCCCCGCCTTCGTCGAACAGGCCGTCGCGAGCGGGGTGCGGCGGCTGGTTCTGCTCTCGGCCCGGGGTACGGATGTGCCCGGCTACTTCGGCCCCGCCTACGTGGACGGCGGACCGCACGGCGAGGGGGAGCGGGCCGTCCGCGCCTCCGGGGTGACCTGGACGATCCTGCGGCCCGGCTGGTTCTCCCAGAACTTCAGCGAGGGCGTCTTCCTCGACGGCGTACGCGACGGGGAACTGGCCCTGCCCACCGGGGACGGGAGGGCCGCGTTCATCGACGCCGACGACATCGCGGACGTGGCGGTCGCCGCGCTCACCGAGGACGGCCACGCGGGCGAGGAGTACGGACTCTCGGGCCCGCGCGCGCTCGGTATCGCCGACGTCCTGGACGAGATCGCGAAGGAGACCGGGAAGCGCGCCGCGTACGTCCCCGTCGACGCCTCCGTCTTCCGGGCCGGGCTCATCGCCCAGGGCTTCCCGGAGGGGGAGGCCGACCTCTGGACCGACGCGCTGGACCCGATCACCACGAGCCGGGAGGCACCCGTCCTGGACGGCGTACGCCGGGCACTCGGCCGGGAGCCGCGCGACTTCGCCGACTTCGTCCGGGAGGCGGCGGCGCGGGGAGTCTGGGGCTGACGCCCGGGGCCGGGGCGGGGTGGGCTCCGTCCGGAAGGGGGCCCCTCCTCCCCGGGCGCCGGGGCCGGGCTCTCTCCAGAGGGACCCGGCCTCCGGGCCGGGTCCCCTCGGAAAGGGCCCCGGCCCGCCCCGCCCTCAGCCGTGGCCCATCCCCCCGGGCCCGGTGCCGCGCGACGGATGTCACCCCGCCGGCGCCGGTGCCGCCGCCTCCACCGGCCCGGACGCCAGGGCCTCCCGCCGGAACGCGCTCGGGCTCTCGCCGCGCACCCGCTTGAACGCCGCGCTGAACCCGAACGCGTCCGCGTAGCCGACCCGGCGGGCCACGGCCGCCACGGTCAGCTCGGGGTGGGTCAGCAGGTCGGCGGCCAGCGTCATCCGCCACTCGGTCAGATACGCCACGGGCCCGTCCCCGACGAGCTCGGTGAACCGCTTCGCCAGGGTCGTCCGCGACACCCCCGCCCGGCCCGCCAGCTCCGCCGTGGTCCAGGGGTGCGCCGGGTCCTCGTGCATCGCCCGCAGGGCCGGGCCCGCCACCTCGTCGCCGAGCGCCCCGTACCACCCCGGCGGATTCGCCTCGGGCCGGTCGAACCAGTCCCGCAGCGTGCACACCAGCATCCAGTCCAGCAGCCGGTCGAGCACGATCTGGTCGCCCGGCCGGCCCCGGCCGAGCTGGGCCTCCAGATAGTCGCGCAGCGGGGAGCAGTCCTCCTCGTCCGGCACCACGACGGCCGGGGGCAGCGCCCGCAGGAGCCGCTGGGGAAGCTGCTCCTGTACGTCGTAGGCGGCGGCCAGCAGCACGGTGGCGCAGTCGAACTCGGGGGCACCGCCCGACGCGGAGCCGGTGTCCCGGGTCTGGTCCCAGCGCACCTCCCGTACGCCGCGGGCCCGCCCCGGCCCCGTACCGTCCGCCGGGTCGTCGGTGAAGACGAACGGGGCCGGGCCCCGCACGACCGCGGCCTCGCCGGCCTCCACCCGCAGCGGCTCGCCGTCCTCCGGCACGATCCACCCCGCACCCCGCAGCGGCATGCACAGGGTCAGATACGCCCCGTCGGTGAACCGCAGGGACCAGGGTGCGCACAACACCGAACGGCCGAACACCGCGCCCCGGCCCCGCACGCCCCGCAACAGCTCGTCGAACACGTCCATGACGCCCAGCCTAGGCAGAGGCGGCCCCGTTCCGGAGGGGTGACCGTCAGCGGGGCCGGCGCCGGCCGGGCCCGGGGCTCAGCGGTGGCTCAGCACATTGACCACCCGGCCGTCGGGGTCCCGGACGAAGAACCTCCGTACGCCCCACTCCTCGTCCTGGAGCGGGTGGACGATCTCCGCGCCCCGGGCCCGTACGGCCGCGTACACCGCGTCCACGTCGTCCACCTCGACGCTCAGGTCGGGGACGACCGGGCCGGTCAGGTCGTGGGTCATGAAGCTGACCTGCTCCTGCGGGCCGGACGGCGAGGCGACGGTCGTGATCCAGCCGAGGTTCATGACCTCCTCGAAACCGAGCAGGCCGTAGAAGTCCCGGTTCTCCTCGACCGCCTCCGTCCGGAGGTTGGGTACGACACGGCGAACGGTCATCATCGACTCCTCGGAAGAAGGGCTGGATCGCTCATGGGGCCGACCTTAATCACCGGCACTGACAGCACATCACCGGCACGGACGGTCCGGCCCGCCCCAGCCCCCTCCTCAACGCGGCGACCGCGCCACCCTCTTCGCGATCTTCTCGGCGTCCAGGGCCATTTCGCGCAGCATCCCGCTGATCGGGTTGGTGAAGCCGGTGAAGTAGAGCCCGGGGGCGCCCTTCGGGGAGCGGCCGCCGTGGGTCACCGGGCGGCCCCGCCCGTCCAACACGTCCAGGTGGCCGAGCAGCGGCTCCAGGGCGCGGTGGTAGCCGGTGGCGGCGATGACGGTGTCCGGGGTGATCCGGGTGCCGTCGGCCAGGACCACCGTGTCCTGGTCGAAGGAGGCGACCGTCGCCACGGGGGTCACCCGGCCGGTCTTCACCGCGTCGATGAGGCCGACGTCCTGGACCGGGATCGCTCCCTCGCGGACCCGGGAGTAGAGGCCGGTGGCGGGGCGCGGGAGGCCCCGGTCGGTCAGGTCGGGCACGGCGATCTTCGCCATCACGCCTCCGGCGCGGTCGACGAGCCGTACCGGCAGGCGGCGGACGAGGATGCCCGTGGCCTGGGCCGGCCAGCCGGCGGTGGAGCGGCGGACGATGTGCGGGGCCGTACGGACCGCGATGCGCACGGCGGACGCCCCGCCCTCGGCCAGGTCCGCCGCGATCTCCGCGCCCGTGTTGCCGATGCCGACGACCAGGACGTCCTTGTCGGCGTACGGCGCCGGGTTCCGGTACGCCGCCGCGTGCAGCAGCTCGCCCGTGAACGTGTCGCGGCCCGGCCAGTCCGGTATGCGCGGGGTGTGGTTGAAGCCGGTCGCGACGACGACCGCGCGGCCCCGCAGGACCCGCCCGCCCGTCGCGGTGAGCTGCCAGTCGCCGGAGTCGTCGGGGGCCGGGTCGACCCGGGTCACCTCGACGCCCGTCACCACCTCCAGCTCATGGTGCTCGGTGTACTTCTCCAGGTACCGCACCACGTCGTCCCGGCCCACCCAACGCCCGAACTTCCGCGGCATCTTCAGCCCCGGCAGCGCCGACCAGCGGCGGGTGGTGTGCAGGTGCAGCCGGTCGTAGTGGCCGCGCCAGGACGCCCCGACCCGGTCCGACTTCTCCAGGACCACCGCCCGTACGCCCCGGGCGCGCAGAGCGGCCGCGGCGGCGAGGCCGCCGGGGCCGCCGCCGATGACGTACACGGGCCGGACCTCCGTACGGTCGGTGAGGGCGACGGCGTCGTGACGGGCTGCGGGGGACGGGCTGTTGGGCATGGTTCGGAGCGTAATCGTCCGCTCTGTTGATGGGTCTCGGTCAAGAGGGAAATCGATTGCGAATTGATCACGAGCGGTGCGGTGCGGTGACCGCGCGTGCCCGGGTGCCCCTTTGCGTGGATAAGGTAAGGCTAACCTTGTCTTGACTGGCGGCGGACGGCCTCGGCGTGGACGCGGGACGGACCCGGGTGCTCGTCCTCCTGGTCGCGGTCGGGCTGAGCGCGGTGGCGGTCTCGGTGGCCGGACCGATCGTGTTCGTCGCCCTCTGCGCACCCCAGCTGGCCCGCCGTCTCAGCCGGGGTGCGGGAACGGGGCTGCTGCCCGCCGCCGCGATGGGGGCGCTGCTGCTCTCCGCCTCCGATCTGGTCGCGATCTCGCTGCCGACGGCCGGACCGCTGCCGGTGGGCGTGGTCACCGGCGCGCTCGGCGGCGTCTATCTGGCATGGCTGCTGGGGCGCGGACGGCGGCGCTGAAGGCGGTGCAGACCTCTTGCGGGGACGGCCTCCGTCCGGTGAACTGACGTACCGTCAGAAAACTGCGAATGGAGGGCCGGTGCAGACGATCTGGCTCGGCGGAGCGGAATGGCTGGCCGTCCTGCGCATAGGCCTCGGCCTGTGGTGGCTGGAGAGCTGGCGCCACAAGGACAGGAAAGGCTGGTTCGAGCGCGGTACGGGGATCGCCTGGGCGGCGGACATTGCGGGCAAGCACCGCTGGGGGGCGGTCCGCACGGGTTTCCGGCGGGTCGTCGAACCCCGCCCGAAGCTGATCGCATACGTCGTCGTCTACGCCGAACTGGCCCTGGGGCTGGGGCTGGTGACCGGCTTCCTCGCCCCGGTCGCGCTGGCGGCGGGCCTCCTGCTCAACCTCCTCTACCTGACCCTGATGATCCACGACTGGGCCGAGCAGGGGCAGAACGCGATGATGGCGCTGATCTCGTTCGTGGCCCTGTTCGCGATGGCCTGGCAGACCTGGTCGCTGGACGCGGCGCTGGGGCTGTTCCTGTGAGCGCCGAACGTGCGGCCGCGGCCCCGCGCTTCGACCTCCCGGAGCCGGACGCCTTCACTGGCCCGTACTGGGACGCGGCCGCGGAGGGGAAGTTGCTGATACGCCGCTGCGCCGGATGCGGCCGGGCGCACCACTACCCGCGCGAGTTCTGCCCGTACTGCTGGAGCGAGGACGTGGGCTGGGAGCCGGCGAGCGGGGAGGCGACGCTCTACACCTGGTCCGTCGTCCACCGCAACGACCTGCCGCCCTTCGGCTCCCGCGTCCCGTACGTCGCGGCCGTCGTCGACCTCGCCGAGGGGCCCCGGATGATGACGGAGATCGTGGAGTGCGCGCACGAGGCCCTGCTCGTCGGGATGCGGCTGACCGTCACGTTCCGGGAGGCGGGGGAGCGCGGCGGGGAGGCCGTGGCGGTGTTCCGGCCCGCAGGCTGAGGCCCCCGGGGGTCGCTCCCCGGCCGCCTGGACCACGTTCCTGAGCCACGCGGTCGCCAACGGCTGATCACAGCCCCGGCGCGCCCCACACCGGGAACCACCGGGACAGATCCTTCTCCACCCGGAGGTCGTCGCCGAGGGCGCCCCGGACCTGGAGTTCCAACTGGTTGTCCCGCTTCTCGGCGTCCCCGGGGAGCGGGGCGAACGGGTAGAACGTGCCGCGCTTGTAGAGGTAGACCAGCGCCAGCGGCCGGCCGTCGGCGCCCTCCGCGTCCCGGAAGCCGATCAGCGAGCAGAGCAGGTGCGGGCCGAAACCGCCGTCCTGGAGCATCGCGTTGACCGCGTGCAGGTCGTTGACCAGGCCCGCCGTGTCGTCGGCCGGGTGGGAGGCCAGCAGCCAGGTGTAGCCGTACGCGTCCCGGCTGAACTCCACCGGGATGCCGCCGCGTTCCGTGTCCGCGTCCAGCAACTCCCGTACGTCCTCCTGGAGCCGGGCGAAGCCGCCGCCCTCCACCCCGGCGAAGCAGACCGAGCCCCGGCCGGTCGGGGTGAAGCCGGTGGCGGCCTGGAGGGTGAGGGCGGCGGAGGGGACGGCGAAGAGCTGGTCGAGGTCGGGGCGGACCGGTTTGCTCCGGCCGAGGATCGCGTCGAGCAGGCCCACGGGCGTAACTCCTTCAACGCTCGATGGTTCAGCGGGACAGGTCGGTGGAGATCCGGGACAGCTGGTCCAGGCGCTGTTCCAGGGTCGGGTGCGAGGAGAACAGCCGGCCCATGCTCTCCTTCGCGGAGAACGCGGGCATGAAGTAGAACGCGTTGTACGGCTCCGCCTTCCGCAGGTCCTCCGTCGGGATGCGGGCCATCTGCCCGCTGACCTTCGTCAGGGCGGAGGCGAGCGCGGAAGGGCGTCCGGTGAGCAGGGCGGCGGCCCGGTCGGCGGAGAGTTCGCGGTAGCGGGAGAGCAGCCGGGTCAGCAGGAAGCTGATCGCGTACACGACGGCGCTGATCAGCGGGATGAGCAGCAGCAGGATGCCCGCCGGGTCGTTGCCGGGGCGGCTGCGCGCGAAGCCGCCCCACAGGGCGATCCGGGTGATGACGCCCGCCAGGACGCCGAGGAACGAGGCGATGGTCATGACGGCCACGTCCCGGTGCGCGACATGCGACATCTCGTGGGCGAGGACCCCTTCCAGCTCCTCCGGCTCCAGGCGGCGCAGCAGGCCCGTCGTCGCGCAGACCAGGGCCGTCTTCTCGCTGCGGCCGGTGGCGAACGCATTGGGTACGTCGCTCTCGGCGATCGCCACCTTCGGCTTCGGCATGTCCGCCAGCGCGCAGATGCGGTCGATGGTGCCGTGCAGCTCGGGGGCCTGTTCGGGGGTGACCTCGCGGGCGCCCATGCCGTACGCGGCGATGCGGTCGCTGAACCAGAACTGGGCGATGAACAGGCCGCCCGTGATGATCAGGATGATCGGCCAGGAGCCCCGCAGGGCCGCGAGGAGCACGCCCACGAAGACGACGTAGAGCAGACCGATCAGGAACATGGTGGTGACCATGCGGCCGGTCAGACCCCGGTCGGGGGCGTAGCGCGAACGGGCCCGTGGCATCGATGCCTCCCAACAGCTCAGCTGTCTCCCATAGTGCCCCTTAACGGTGAGAACCGGATAAACGTGCTGTGTGCACCGGTCAGGGCCAGAGCAGCTCCCGCGTCCAGCAGCCGCCGGTGCCCCTCTCCGTACGGCGGTAGCGCAGCCGGACGTGGCGGCGCCGGGCATCGCCCTGGAAGAACTCGACCTCGGCCGGCTCGACCACGTACCGGGTCCAGGTCGGGGCCTCCGCCTCCGGCTCCGCCACCGCCCGGTCCCAGGCCACGTCCGCCGTCCGGTGCAGCTCAGCCACCGAGCCGACGACCGCGCTCTGCGCCCCGGTCAGCGCGGCGGCGAGCGCTCCGGTGGACCGGGCGTGCAGGTCGGCGTGGCTCTCGGCCGGGGTGCAGCGGACGACGGGGCCCCGGACCCGTACCTGACGGCCCTGCGCGGGCCAGTAGAAGCCGAGCGCGGCGTGCGGACGGGCGGCGAGCTGGTGGCCCTTGGCGCTGGTGGCGTGGGAGGCGAAGTGCCAGCCCCGCTCGTCGGCGTCGTGCAGGAGCAGCGTGCGGACGTCGGGGAGCCCCTCGGTGTCGGCCGTGGCCAGCGCCATCGCGTGCGGCTCGGGCTGCCCCGCTGCCACGGCCTCGGCGAACCAGGTGTGGAAGAGGGCGAGAGGCGCGGGCGGGGCCGTCTCCGGATCGAAGGCGGGCAGCTCCGTGTCCCAGACCCGCTGGGCGTGCAGGAGGTCGCGGAAGGAGTGCTGGGAGGTGTCGTCGGTCATGGGGTCATTGGACCGCATGGGGCGGTTCTCCGATGTAGCACCACGGGACACGGCGCGCTACCGTGGGCTCATGAAGACCATCACGCAGCGGGAGTTCCGGAACAACTCCGCCGAGGTCATGGACGCGGTGGAGGGCGGGGAGACCTTCCACATCACCCGCAACGGCATAGCGGTCGCCGAACTGCGTCCGCTGAGTCGCAAGAGGCAGCTCGGCGCCGAGGAGCTCGTGGCCCGGCACCGGCGGCTGCCCCGGGTCGACAGCGACCTGCTGCGCCGCGAGGCGGACGAGTTCTTCGGCACGGAGGACCGGGTCGGCGACGACGACGTGTGGGGGCGCAACGGTGGCTGAGCGGCACCGCACGGGAGTGCTCGACACCTGTACGTACATCGACCTCGACCTGCTGGAGCCGGAGCGGCTGCCCATGGTGCCCGCCCTCACGGCGATCTCCCTGGCCGAACTCCAGCAAGGCGTGGCCATGGCGAAGGACCCGCTGGTCCGGGCGGCCCGGACGGAGAAGCTGGGCGCGGCCGTCGCGGACTTCGAGCCGCTGCCGTTCGACGGGGACGCCGCCGCGCGGTACGGGACCCTTGTCGCCCTCGTCCTCGCGGCCCGGCGCGATCCCCGGCCGCGCCGCATGGACCTGATGATCGCGTCCATCGCGTCGGTCCGGGGCCTGCCGCTCTTCACCCGCAACGCCGACGACTTCAAGGGCCTGGAGAGCGTCGTCACCGTCGTGGGGCTCTGAGGCCGGGGCACCTCACCCCCGCCCCAGCACCACCGTCCCCGACGAGCAGAACCAGCCGCCCGTCCCCGACGCCACCGCCAGCTCCGGCAGTCCGCCCCCGGCCCTCAGTACCTGCCGGAGTCCCGCCTCGCCGCGCAGCTGCCGTACCGCCTCCACCAGCAGGAACAGCCCGCGCATCCCGGGGTGGCAGGCGGACAGGCCGCCGCCGTCCGTGTTCACCGGGAGCTCGCCGCGCAGACCGGTGCGGCCCTTCTCGACGAAGGCGCCGCCCTCGCCCTTCGCGCAGAAACCCAGGTCCTCCAGCGTCACCAGCGTCATGTACGTGAACGCGTCGTAGATCTCGGCCAGGTCGATGTCGGCCGGGCGCACCCCGGCCCGTTCGAAGGCGAGCCGGCCGGAGACGGCGGCGGGGGAGACCGTGAAGTCCTCCCACTCGGACATCGTGGCGTGCGAGGTGTGCTCCCCGGCGCCGAGGATCCAGACGGGGGTTCTCGCCGTGTCCGGTACGTACTCCTCGGCGGCCAGCAGCACCGCGCAGCCCCCGTCGCTGCGGATGCAGCAGTGCAGCTTGGTGAACGGGTCCGCGATCATGGGGCCGGAGAGGACGTCCTCGACCGTGATCGGCTCCCGGAACATCGCCTCCGGGTTCGCCGCCGCGTTCGCCCGCGCCGTCACCGCCACCTCGGCGAGCTGCTCCAGGGTCGTGCCGTACTCGTGCATGTGACGGCGGGCGGCCATCGCGTACTTGGCGATCAGGCTGTGCCCGTACGGCGCCTCGAACTGCGCCGGTCCCCGCGCCCCGAACGACAGGTTCGACGTGCGGCGGCCCGCCCTGATGTCGGCCCGGGCCGTCGACCCGTAGACGAGGAGCACGGCCCGGGCCCGGCCCGCGGCGATGGCGTCCGCCGCGTGGGCGGCCATCACCTCCCAGGTGGCGCCGCCCACCGCCGTCGAGTCGACCCAGGTCGGCCGCAGCCCCAGATACTCGGCGACCTCCACCGGGGCCAGGGCCCCGAGCCCCGCCGAGGCGAAGCCGTCGACGACCGAGCGGTCGAGGCCGGAGTCGGCGAGGGCACGGCGGGCGGCCTGGGCGTGCAGGGCGTACGGCGTGGCGTCGTCGACGCGGCCGCAGTCCGCGAGCGCCACGCCGACGACGGCGGCCTTGCGAGGGCGGGAGGCAGACATGGATCTGACGGTACATCAGATGGGAGGCGCCGCAACCAGTCGTGCGCGACACCTTCCTCGCCCCACGCGTCTGCGCGACTCTGGGAATTAACGTCCCCCACACCTAACATGACGGCTCGTCAGATCAGGGGTCGCCGACCCCTGGGCGGAAGGAGCCCGCAGATGGACGCCGCCTTCACCGCGGAACAGCACGAGATCCGCCGCACCCTGCGCGACCTGCTCGCCCGGCACACCGGACCCGGCGCGATCCCCGCCGCCGTGCGCACCGCCCAGGGCTACGACCCGGCCCTGTGGCGCCGGCTCGCCGGGGATCTCGGGCTGCCGGGCCTCGCGCTCGCGGAGGAGTACGGCGGGGCCGGCTGCACGGCCACCGAGCTGGCCCTCGCCTGCGAGGAGACCGGGCGGGCGCTGCTGCCCTCACCGCTCCTCGCCACCGCCGCCCTCGCCGCACCCCTGATCGCCGCCCTCGGCACCCCGGACCAGCGGGCCGCCCTCCTGCCCCGGATCGCCGACGGGACCCTGACCGCCGCCCTCGCCCTCCCCGGCGGCTCGCTCGCCGCCGCCCTCGGCCTCACCGGCGACAACCTCGACGGAACCTGGGCGGGCGGCGGCCGGGCCGGCGGCATCCAGGCCCTCGGGGAGGCGGGCGGGCGGCGGCTCTACGGGGAGGCCGACCGGGTCCTGGACGGGCACAGCGCCGGGCTGCTCCTGGTCGCCGCCCACGCCGGGGGCTACCCGCGCAGCCGTACGCAGCTGTTCCTGGTCCCCGGCGATGCGCCCGGCCTCGTCCGCACCCGGCTCACCGCCCTCGACGAGACCCGCCCCCTGGCCCGCGTCGAACTGCGCGACACCCCCGCCGAGCCGCTCGGCGCGGACGACACCGCCGACGCGGCCGCCGCCCTCGCCGACGCCGGGCGCACGGCCGCCGCGATCCTCGCCGCCGAGGCGGTCGGGACGGCGGCGAGCGCTCTGGAGCGCACCGTGGAGTACGTGAAGACGCGCGAACAGTTCGGCAGGGCCGTCGGCTCCTTCCAGGCCGTCAAGCACCGCCTCGCCGACCTGTACGTACGGGTCGAGGCGGCCCGCTCCGCCGCGTACCACGCCGCCCGGGACCCGGAGGCCGGGCCGCTCGCGCTCGCCCAGGCCCTGGAGGCGGCCAGGATCACCACCGGTGAGGCCGTCCAGCTGCACGGCGGCATCGGCTTCACCTGGGAGCACGAGGCGCACCGCTACCTCAAACGGGCGGCGGGCGACGAGCTGCTCTTCGGCCCGGTCCACCGGCTGCGCGACCACGCGGCGCGGCGGGCCGGGCTCTTCGGCCCCGCCGCCACCGCTTCCGGGGTCCTGTACGGGGCGGGCGTCCGGTGACCGGCGCCCGGGGCGTGCGGCTGGTCCAGCGGGTCTCCTCGACCCGAGCCTTCGCCCTGATCGCCCCACGTGTGGTTCCCGTGCTGGACCGGGCCGTGCACCGGCTCACTCGGGGCAGGGTGCTGCTGAGCGCCCGGATGCTGCCGGGGCTCGTCCTCACGGTGCCGGGGGCGCGCACGGGCCGGCCGAGGACCACGCCGCTGGCCTGTATGCCCGAGGGGGAGGTGGAGGGCGCCTGGATCCTGGTCGGCAGCAACTTCGGCCGTCCGGGTCACCCGGCCTGGACCGCGAACCTGCTGGCCCGCGGGGGCGAGGCCGTCGTCAACTGGCGCGGCCGGGACATCCCCGTCCGCGCGACCCTGCTGGAGGGCGAGGAGCGGGCCCGGGTGTGGGAGGCCGCGCTCGCGTTCTGGCCGCCGTACGCGGCGTACCAGCGGCGGGTGGAGCGGCAGATCCGGCTGTTCCGGCTGGAGCGGCGGTAGCCGGACAGCGGCGACCGTGGACATCGTCCGGGGACGCCGACGGCGGACCACCCGCAGGGGTGCGTGGGGGTGGTCCGCCGTCGGTGAGACAGGACGTGGCGGGGGTCGGCCTACTTCGTCGGCTTCTTGCCGGTGATGCCGAGGTGCACCAACAGCGCCAGGTTCGGGCGCAGTTCGGCCTGCCTCACGCCCCAGGTGGTGAAGCCCTTCTGGTGCGAGGCGACCGCGGCCAGCATCGCCACCAGGGAGCCCGCCATCGCCGCCGGGCTGACGTCCTTGTCGACCTTGCCCTTGCTCTGGAGCTCCTTCACCGAATCCGTGAGGGAGTTGGTGACCGAGTTCAGGATCTTCATACGGATCTTGTAGAACCGTTTGTCCCCCTCGGCCGCGCCGAGGTCGATCACGCGCAGGATCGCGTCGTTGTGCCGCCAGAAGTCGAGGAATCCCTCGACGAGTTGCTCCGAGGTGGTCCAGCCGGCCTTGCCGACCCAGGAGCGTCCGGCGACCAGTTCGGTCAGTCCGGCGCCCTCCTTGGCGACTTCTTCGGCGATTTCGAGGACGGCGCCCTCCACATCGGGGAAGTACTGGTAGAAAGTCGCGGGTGAAGTCCCGGCCTTCCGGGCGACGTCGATGACTTTGACGTCCCGGTACGGCGAGGAGCTGAGCATCTCGCTGAGGCAGTCGAGCAGCTTCTGCCGCGTCGCCTGACCGCGTCGACCGGCCACGCGGCCGTCGACGGTGCGTACTTGTCCTGTCATGCCGTCAGCTTACCGAGGGGTGATGGGAGCGCGATTCGGCCGACTGCAAATGGGGAACGGCGCAGGATCGGCGGGGTGCGCGGGGGCGGGGAGCGGCGGTTTTCGGCCGCCGCCCGCGAGGGCTGCGGAGCTGGGGATGTTACGTACGGTAAATGTTATCAACAGCCTGTGGATAACTTCGGTGGACAACTTTCGTCCACATGCTGAGCGACCCCTTCACCAACCGGGCAAATGTTCTCTATAGGTGCATCCGCCAGGCGTTCGCCGTGCGTCGGGGCGCGCGGGGCCGGGGGCGACGTTACGTTGACTGTGACGGGCGTCACGATGCCGGCGCCGCTGGTGGCGTCACTGCTACGGAAGGACCCGGTCCCATGGCCGCATTCGCGCATTCCGCGCCGTGCTGGGCGGACGTGCAGCTCTCCGACCTCGAAGCGGGCAAGCGCTTCTACGGCGGGCTCTTCGGCTGGACCTTCCGGGCGGGCGACGGCATGCCGTTCGCCGACGCGTTCAGCGACGGCCGCCTGGTCGCCGCGCTCGCCGCCAAGAAGGACGGCCGGATGCCCACGGCCTGGGGCGTCTACTTCTCCACCGACGACATCCGGGCCACGGTCGCCTCGATCCGCGAGCACGGCGGCCAGATCATCACCGACCCCGTACGGGCGGGGGCCGCCGGGATCGTGGCGGAGGCGGCCGACCCCGGGGGCGCGGTCTTCGGGCTCTGGCAGCCGGAGGAGCGCGCGGGCTTCGAGAAGCAGAACGACCCCGGTTCCTTCTGCTGGACCGAGGTCTACACCCGGCAGCCGGACCGGGTGGATCCCTTCTACGAGAAGGTCTTCGGCTTCCACGGCACCGACCTGGACGAGGCGGGCCACGACGTCTCCGACGACGCCGAAGCGCTGGTCGACTTCCGCATGTGGTCCCCCGAGGGCGTCGAACCGGGCCCGGACACCGCCGTCGGCGGCCGCAGCGTCATCACGGACGCCTTCCCGGCCGAGATGCCGAGCTACTTCCTCATCTACTTCGCCGTCGCCGACTGCGACGCCGCCGCCGAGCTCGCCGTACAGCTCGGCGGCCGGGTCGCCCAGCCGCCCTTCGACATCCCCTACGGCAGGATGGCCGTGCTCCACGACGACCAGGGGGCCGCCTTCGCCGTACTGCAGCCCGGCGAACTGCTTCCCTGACCGGTCGGGGCGAACCGGTGTGGACGGAGTCGGGGTGAACCGGGTGTGGACGGATACGGGATGAAGTGACATGGGACACCCCGATCCGCCCCCGGGTTCGCAACCGGGGCCCGAGCCAGGAAGAATCGGCGGTGCGCGCAGGGCGGGATTCGACCGGGCGGTAATTCGCGGACTTCGTCGCCGAGGTCCGTACGGGGAGGTGGCAGGCACGTGGTGGAGCAGCTGACGCAGCACGACCCGAGACGGATCGGCCCGTTCGAGGTGCTGGGACGGCTCGGGGCCGGCGGCATGGGGCTGGTCTATCTCGCCCGCTCGGCGTCCGGCCGGCGGGTGGCGATCAAGACGGTGCGGACCGAGCTCGCCGAGGACCAGCTCTTCCGCGTCCGCTTCACGCGCGAGGTCGAGGCCGCCCGTGCCGTCAGCGGGTTCTACACCGCCGCCGTGGTCGACGCCGACCCGCGCGCCGCGGTGCCCTGGCTCGCCACCGCCTATGTGCCCGCGCCCTCGCTCGAAGAGATAGTGAACGAGTGCGGCCCCATGCCGACGCAGGCCGTGCGCTGGCTGGCCGCCGGTATCGCCGAGGCCCTCCAGTCCATCCACGGCGCGGGTCTCGTCCACCGCGACATGAAGCCGTCCAACGTCCTCGTCGTCGAGGACGGCCCGCGGGTGATCGACTTCGGTATCGCGTCCGGCGTCTCCAACACCCGCCTGACCATGACGAACGTCGCCGTCGGCACGCCCGCGTACATGTCGCCCGAACAGGCCCGGGACTCCCGCAGCGTCACCGGGGCCAGCGACATCTTCTCGCTCGGCTCCACCCTCGTCTTCGCCGCCACCGGGCACGCCCCCTTCCACGGGGCCAACCCGGTCGAGACGGTGTTCATGCTGCTGCGCGAGGGCCCCGACCTGGAAGGGCTGCCGGACGACCTGCGGCCGCTGATCGAGTCCTGCATGCAGATGGACGCCACC
Source organism: Streptomyces globisporus C-1027 (assembly GCF_000261345.2). NCBI lineage: Bacteria > Bacillati > Actinomycetota > Actinomycetes > Kitasatosporales > Streptomycetaceae > Streptomyces > Streptomyces globisporus. The sequence goes on from NZ_CP013738.1 coordinate 4,691,428, forward strand.
CAGCGGCCCAGCCCCGCCGACCTCCAGGCCCAGCTCGCCCCGCACCTCTTCGCCTCCGGCGGCGACGACAGCGGTACGGCGTCGGCCTGGCTGCCCTCCCGTGCCACCGCGATGATCGAGGCCCGCAGGGGCGGCGGGCGGACCGCGCCGCCCGCGGCTCCGGTGTCGCCCCCGCCGCCCCCTCGGCAGCCCCCCAGGGCCCCGGAGCGGGACACCGCCTGGCGCAGCGGGGCCGACCTGCGCTCGCCCTCCCCGCTGGCCTCGCCCTCGCCGATGTCCGGCGGGCCTGCCCCTTCGGCGGGACCGTCCGCGGCTCCCGACAGCGGGCCCGTCCGGCTGCCCGGCGCGAAGGTGCCGATCGGCCCCGGACCGCGTGCCGGGGACGGGCGCGGCGCTGCCGCCGCGCACCCGGCCCCCGCGACCGGCTGGGTCCGCCCGCCCGCCGGGGTGAACGGTTCACCGGCCGCGGCCCCCACGGCCGCCGTCCCGCCCCCGGGCCCCGCCCCGGACGCGGCGGCCCCCGCCCCCGACCGCTGGCGGCCCTGGCGCTTCCGCATGTCCAACGACGTGTGGGGCACGCCCGTCGTCTCCGGCGATCTGCTGTACGTGACGTCCTTCGAGGTCCACGCGCTGGACGTGGGCAACGGCCGACGCCAGTTCAAGACCCGCGACGTGGCCTGGGCGATGGCCGTCGAGGGCGGCAGGATCCACGCCTCGGACGGCCCCTCGCTGTACGCGCTCGACGCCACGACCGGCGCCGAGCAGTGGCGTCTGTCGACCGACGCCTGGGTGTACGCGCTCAAGGCCGACCGGGGCACGGTGCTGACCGCGACCCGGGGCGGCGGTGTCCAGGGCTGGGAGGCGTCCAGCGGCGAGAAGCTGTGGGAAGTCACCGGCGCGCAGAGCGACTTCGAGACGGCGGAGGCCGGGCCGGTCATCCACGACGGCACGGTGTACGTCTGGCAGGACGCCCGGCTGCGCGCGCTGGACGCCCGTACGGGCCTGGAGCGCTGGTCGTACCCGATCGGCGACGCGGCCTCCTGCGGCGGCGTCCCGGTCCGGGTCACCCCGGCCACCGACGGCTACGTCTACGTCGCGGCGGGCACCCGGGTGCTGGCGGTGGAGACCGGCTCCGGCCGGGTGCGCTGGCACTTCGAGGCCCCGGCGGTCTTCCTCTCCCCGCCCGCGTTCGCGCCGGGCCCGGCGGTGACCGGCGGCGGGGTGTACCTCGCGGACTACCTCGGCACGGTGTACGCGCTGGACGCGACGACCGGCAAGGACCGCTGGCGGATCGCCACGGAGGCCCGGTCCTCGATCGAACCGGTGCTGGTCGCGGTGGGCAACGTGCACGTCGGCAGCGGCAGCGCGCTGTACACCCTGGACGCGGTCACCGGCACCCCGAAGTGGCGCTTCGCGGCGGGCGGCGACGTGGTGGGCGCGCCGGTGGTGGCGGACGGCCGGGTCCACTTCGGCTCGGCGGACCACGTGCTGTACACCCTGGACGCGGCGGGCGGCCAGCTCCGCTGGAAGCTGGCGACGGGCGGCGAGATCACGGGCTCGCCCGTGGCGCAGGGGGGCGTGGTGTACGCCTGCAGCAAGGACCGCTGCGTGTACGCGCTGGACGCGCTGAAGGGCACGGGCACGGGGAACCGGGCGCGGACCTGAGCCACCTTCTTTGTCCTCAATCGCCGGACGGGCTTGATTTTCCCGCCCGTCCGGCGAACACCCAGCCGGTCGGGCGCACACCCAGCCCGTCCGGCGATTGAGGACGGAACCCTTGACGGGGGCGGGGCGTCAACCCTGCGGAGGGGGCGGCGGCCGGTGGGGCGGGTGTACCGGGTCCCGGGGGTCGTCCTCCGGGTGCGGGGCGGCCTGCGGATAGGACCGCGTACGGGGGTCACGGGGATCGGGCCCCGTGTACGGGTCCACCTCCGGCTCCGGCTACGGCGACGTCTGCACGGACATCCCCGGCTCCTGCGTCGGCGGCCACGTGTCCACCTGATCCGCCGCCGGCACGGCGAACGGCTCCACCGGCTCCCGCTCCCGGGCCGCCCTCCGCTCCCGCCGGCTCCGCCGGCCACTCATCAGCAGCGCCCCGATCAGCATCAGCACCCCGCCCGCCAGTGCGTTGGCCACCCCCACCTGCAGCCCCGCCCCGTCCCCGCCCACCACCAGCGACCCCGCGGCCTGCCCCTGGCGGACCATCCACAGGATCGTGAAGCCGAGCACCACCAGGCCCGCGAGGGCGACCACGAGCCGGGACCGGAGCACCACACCCAGAACCACCAGCAGCGCCGCCGCCAGGAACGGCAGCAGGACCGAGACCAGCACCCCCGACTCCACGGGGGTGATCCCCTCGAAGAGGTCCCGCACCCGGTAGTCGTGCCCGACCCGCCCGCCGTACCAGTCGCGGAACGGGCTCAGCACGGCGGAGGCGGCCCCGGCCAGGGCGACGACGGAGCCGAGGACGTTGCGGATCATCGTCAGGCCTCCAGGGCGTACGTGAGCGGCCCCCGCCACCGACGCTACGCCGGGACGATCACCCCCGCCACGCAGACCATGACCAGGCCGTGACAGGGTCATGACCTGAACAGGGAGTCCCGCACGGCATGCTGAGGGTCACAACGCACGCCACCGGCTCGATACGGCAACGAAACCCAAGGGGGCTGCATCCATGATGCGGCGACAGATGAAGCTCGCGGCGGTCCTGGTCGTGGTGGTCCTCGCGCTCACCGGATTCTCGACCGCCAGCAGCGGCGGCAAGGGCAAGAGCGGCAAGAGCAGCAGCTCGGGCGGCGGTGGCTGCTCCAGCTCCAAGAAGAGCAACAACGGCTACCGCGACACGGACTACGACGACGACTACGACGACTCCTCGTCCTCCGGCTCGTCCGGCTCCTCCTCGACCCCGACGCCCACCGCGTCCGACGCCCTCGACGTCCGGGTCATCCGCTGTGCCGCACCGCGCAAGGGCAAGCGCAAGGCGGTCACCTCGTCACTGATCGAGGTTCATTCGAACGACCGGTACACGCAGGCGTACGAGATCGACGTGCGGTTCGTCGACGCCCGCGGCAACACCGTGGACACGGCCGAGGCCACCACGACCCTCGGCAGCGGCGAGGAGGACACCCTCACCGTACGGATGGACAGCCCCGGCAAGGTGTCCAAGGTCAAGCGCTGCGAAGTGACCGCCAAGGCGGTCTGACCGCACGGCACACCCGCTCACCGCACCCGAGGCGCCCCGCTCGCACCCCGCGCCCCGAACAGCTCCGCCTGCCGGTCCGGGGGCAGGTTGCCCAGGGCGATCAGCGCCGGGGCCCGGGCCATCGCCTGGGTCCTGGCCGCCTCCTTCGCGGACCACACCGCCCGGACCGTGCCCTGCACCGCGTCCGTCGGGTATCCGGCGATCACGGCCGCCGACCGCAGCGCCGCCGCCACCGCGCCGCCCGGCTCCGTCACCTCGCTGACCAGCCCGACCGCGTACGCCCGCTCGGCGCTCACCCGTTCCGCCGTGCCCATCAGGGACATCCGGGCGACCTCCCCGTACGGCATCCGCTGGGCCATCGCGATCGCCTCGTACGCCGAGACCATCCCGTACGTGGTGTGCGGGTCGAAGAACGTGGCCTCCCGGGACACGACGACGAACTCCGCCTCGCCCAGCAGGTAGAACGCCCCGCCGCACGCCATCCCCTCCACCGCCGCGATCACCGGCTTCCACAGGTCGTTCGCCTTGGGCCCGATGCGCAGGAGCGGGTCGTCGACGGCGTACGGGGAGGGAGGCTGCGGGACCTCGACCCCCCGGTCGATTCCCGTACAGAAGGCCCGCGTTCCGGCCCCGGTGAGGACGGCGGCCCGGACGCTCTCGTCGTACCGCAACTCCTGCCACAGCGATGCGAGTTCCCCGGCGGTCTCCAGGTCGATCGCGTTGAGCTTCGCCGGCCGGTCGAGGGTGACGAGCACGACCCCGGCCGCCGCCTCCCGTTCGATGCGCAGCGCCACCGCTCACCGCTCCAGGAGCCAGCGGACCAGCGTGACCGAGCCGCTCGGCCCCGCCGGGCAGAACGCGGCCCGAACCGGGGCCCCGATCCGCAGTCGCGCCGGGTCGACGGAGTTGAGCGGCGCGTCGGGGGAGGCGACGACGTTTCCGGCGAGGCGGATCTGCGGGGCGTCGGCCAGCTCCACCAACACCGCGTTGTACGGGGCCTGTTCGGCGTACGCGGGAAGGAGTGGCGGGTGCGGGATGACGTACGACCAGAGCCGCCCGCGCCCGCTCATCAGCCGCCACTCACTCGGGAAGGACCCGCAGCGGGGGCAGCAGGGGCGGGGCGGGAAGCGGAGTTCGCCGCAGGCGGGGGACGCGCAGGCCTGGACGCGGAGTTCGCCCCGGGCGGCGTACTCCCAGAAGGGCGCGCCGTCCTCGTCGACGACGGGCAGCAGCAGGGAATCGGCATCGGGCATGCTCATGGGGATTGCCTCAACTCCTCAGCAGAACGGCAGATGTCGGCACGCCCTCACCAGCGGTGACCAGGCACGTGGCGGCGTCCGGCACCTGGGCGGTGGAGGTGCCGCGCAGTTGCTTGACGCCCTCGGTGATGAGGTTGAAGCCGTGGACGTACGCCTCGCTCAGCCCGCCCCCGCCGGTGTTGACCGGCAGCCGTCCGCCGCTCTCCAGCGCCCCGCCCTCGGTGAACGCGCCGCCCTCGCCGCGCGCGCAGAATCCGTAGCCCTCCAGGGAGAGCGGGACGAGTGGGGTGAACGCGTCGTAGATCTGGGCCACATGAACGTCGTCCGGTCCGAAGTCGGCCTGTTTCCAAAGCTGTCGGGCTGCTGTCCAGGCGGGTCCGGTGAGCGGGTCGTCGTTCCAGTAGTTGACCATCCCGTGGTGCTGGGCGGGCAGCCCCTGGGCGACGGAGTGGAGATAGACGGGCTTCTGCCGGCAGTCGCGGGCGCGCTCGGCGGAGACGATGACGCAGGCCAACGCCCCGTCCGTCTCCAGGCAGTTGTCGAAGAGGCAGAGGGGTTCGCTGATCCAGCGTGAGGTCATGTACATCTCGCGGGTCAGCGGCCGGTCGTACATGATCGCGTCCGGGTTCTGGTTGGCCCGGTTGCGGCAGGCGAGGGCGACGTTGAAGAGGTGGTCGCGGGTGGCGCCGTACTCGTGCATGTAGCGCCGGGCGAGCATGCCGATCTCGTCGGCGGGCCGCAGCAGCCCGTAGGGCCGGGTCCACTGGGCGGGGGTCGGGAGCTGAACTGCGGTGTTCTTCCACGGCCGTGGGCCCGACCCGCGCTTCCGTGACCGCCAGGCGACCCCGACGCTCGCCTGCCCCGTGGCGATCGCTGCGGCGAGGTGGCCGAGGGTGGCGCAGGAACCCCCGCCTCCGTACCCGACCTTGCTGAAGAAGGTGACGTCCCCGGCCCCGATCGCCTTGGCGACCTCGACCTCGTCGGTCTCCTCCATGGTGTACGAGGCGAAGCCGTCGACCTCCGACGGGGCGATGCCCGCGTCGTCGAGGGCGGCGAGGACCGCCCGGCAGGCGAGGGTCTTCTCGGACTCCGGGAGGCGTTTCGCGAACGCCGTCTGCCCTATCCCGGCTATCGCCGTCGCGTCCTTGAGCGTCGCCATCCGCTGACCTCCCGCACTGTCGCGCCTGCTGACAGCGGCAGACGCTACCGCTAATCTGACGGATAGTCAGCTAGTGCGGCGGCGGAAGGCGGGCGCGTGATGCGCGGCGACGAGGAGTGGGGCAGCATCCCGGGGCTGGTACGGGCGGCGGCGAGGCGGCACGGCCCGGCCGAGGCGGTGGCCGACGGCCGCACCCGGCTCTCGTACGCCGAACTGGGGGACCGGGTGGAGCGCGCGGCGGCCGCGTGCATGGCCGCCGGGGTGGAGCCGGGCGACCGGGTGGCGATCTGGGCCCCGAACACGACGGAGTGGATCGTCTCGGCGCTCGGGGCGGTGGGTGCGGGCGCGGTGCTGGTCCCTCTCAACACCCGCTTCAAGGGCACGGAGGCGGCGTACATCCTGCGGCGCAGCCGGGCGAGGCTGCTGTTCGTCACGGGGACGTTCCTGGGCACGTCGTACGTGGCGTCGCTGCGCCGGGCGGAGGTGAAACTGCCGGACCTGGAGCGGGTGGTGGTGCTGGCGGACACGGCTCCCGAGGACTACACGAGCTGGCCGGACTTCCTGGCGGCGGGGGAGGGGGTGGAGTCCTCCGCCGTACGGGAACGAGCGGCGGCGATCGCCCCGTCGTCCCCCTCCGACATCATCTACACCTCGGGCACGACGGGCGCGCCCAAAGGCGCGGTGATCACGCACGCCCAGACGCTGCGCGCGTACGAGATCTGGAGCGAGCTGGCGGGCCTGCGCGAGGGCGACCGCTACCTCATCGTCAACCCGTTCTTCCACACCTTCGGCTACAAGGCGGGGATCATCGCCTGCCTGATGCGGGGGGCGACGATGGTGCCGCAGCCGGTGTTCAACGTGGACACGGTGCTGGCGAACATCGCGGCGGAACGCATCTCCGTCCTCCCCGGTCCGCCGACCCTCCACCAGTCCCTGCTGGACCACCCGGCACGCGGGGCGCACGACCTCTCCGCCCTGCGCCTGGTGGTGATGGGCGCGGCGGTGGTCCCCCTCCAGCTGGTGGAACGCCTGCGCAACGAACTGCACATTGCCACGGTCCTCACGGCGTACGGCCTCTCCGAGGCGAGCGGCATCGTCACGATGTGCCGCCGGGGCGACGCACCGGAGATCGTGGCGACGACCTCGGGCCGCGCGATCCCCGGCACCGAGATCCGCGTCCTGGCGGCCCCGGGCGCTCCGGGCGAGGTCCAGGTCCGCGGCTTCACCGTGATGAGCGGCTACTTCGAGGACCCGGACACCACGGCCGCCACGATGACCGAGGACGGCTGGCTCCGCACCGGCGACGTGGGCGTCCTGGACGGGGCGGGCAACCTCAGGATCACGGACCGGATCAAGGACATGTTCATCGTGGGCGGCTTCAACGCGTACCCGGCCGAGATAGAACAGCTCCTCGGCCTCCACCCGGACGTGGCCGACGTCGCGGTCATCGGCGTCCCGGACCCCCGCCTCGGCGAGGTCGGCAAGGCGTACGCGGTCCGCCGCCGGGGCGCGGCGCTCACCGCGGACGACCTGATCGCCTGGTCCCGCCGCGAGATGGCGAACTTCAAGGTCCCGAGAACGGTGGAGTTCGTCCCGGAACTCCCGCGCAACGCGAGCGGCAAGGTGGTGAAGGGGGAGTTGCGGGGGCGGGGGTAGGGGAATGTTTGTTCGGCTTCGCTGGATGGGGTGAGTGCGGCTGGGGCCGGGGTGGTATCGGCGGTATGGTCGAGAGTATGGCAACCAAGAAGTACACGGTGACCCTGCCGGAGGAGCTGGCGGAGGAGATCCGCGCGGAGGTGGGTCCCGGGGCCTTCAGTGCCTATGTCACGCGGGCTGTAGAGCGTCAGCGTGAGCATGATCGGCTGGGGGAGCTGGTGGAGCGCCTGGAGGGTGAATACGGGCCTGTCACCGACGCCGACCTGACGGCGGCCGAAGCCGAGCGTCGTGAGATCGAGCAGTGGTTCGCCGACCAGGAGGCGGATGTCCCCGCGCGCCAGGATGCGGCGGCTGACTGATGCCGGACATCAGTTACGTACTGGACTGTGAGGCCGTCTCGCGGGCGACCCTCGGTGACCCGGAGATGAAGAGCCGCCTCAAGGACGCCCACCGGGCGGGCATCCGCGTGGTGACCAGCGCGATGACTCTGGTCGAGGCGTACCACAGCAAGATCCGGCGGCCGGTGTGGGACTGGGCGATGTCCGGCATCGTCGTCGAACCCGTCACCAAGGGCCTCGCCGACGAGGCGATCCGTCTCCTCCGCGAGGCCGGCCTCCGCGGCCACAAGTACGCCATCGACGCGGTGCTCGCGGCGCTCGCGAATCGTCAGCAGGGCCGGACGGCGCTGTTCACGTCCGACGTGGACGACATGGGGAAGCTGTGCGCGAAGAGGGTTCAGGTGCGCGGCCTGTAGGCACCACTCCCGGACACGGGTGAGGGGCCCGAGCGTTTCCCCCGTCTCGGGCCCCTCACACATTCCCCCGTACCGCGACCGCGGCGGCTCCCCCTCGGCGTCGCCGCGGCAGTTCTTCGTCACCCCGTCCGGCTAGGGCTGCTCTCCGGACATGTGGTCGTCCTGGGGCTTCGCGACGTTCTTGTCGGCACCGGACATGTGGTCGTCCTGAGGCCTGACGACGCCCTTGTCTCCGCCGGACATGTGGTCGTCCAGAGGCTTCGGCTTGATCGTGGGCTTGTTGATGTCGCTCATGGTTCGCTCCAACATGGATCAGCGGACAAGGCCGGAAAGCCCGTCCGGCGACTCCCCCGGAGGTCGCCGGACGGACTGGGGCCGCCAATCTAACGCCGCGGCCGCCGGGAGAATCCGTCTGCCCCCCGACGCGACGGATTCCTGGTGATGAGAGTGCCGTGGGGGGATAAACGAACGATGAACGCCCTGTCAGGGGCACCTTTGGTCCATGCGCTGGGGCGACAGGAGGGTGCGCACCTCCACTGCTTCCTGCGAGCCGTGGTTCTCGAAGATCGTCAGAGCTTCGACCCAGCACGCATGCCCCCGGTCCACTTGACCCAGGAGTTTCAGAGCCTTGCCCAGGACGGTCAGCACCGTTGCGCGCCGCCACTCCCCGCCGATACCCCGGAGCGCGATGGCCTGCTCGGCATGCGCGGCAGCCTGAGCCGAACGGCCGGCGAGAAGGTGCAGTTCAGCCAGTCGGAAGTGCGTCATTCCTTCCCAGAGCGGCTGACGGCTCTCATGGAAGATGTCGAGGGCTTCGGAGAGCTGGGTGAGCGCCTCATCCAGCTCTCCCGCCTGGGTGAGGGCGATGCCCAGGGCGTAGCGCCCGTTCGCCAGACGCAGACTCAGTCCCTGACGGTCGTATATGTCGACCCCTTGCCGGGCCAGGGTCACCGCGCCGCCCGTCCGGCCCATGGCCAGCTGTGCCCGCGACAGGTTGCAGAGGGCGCTCGCTTCGCTCGGCCCATTGCCGTCGCTCCTGAAACTTGCGATAGCCACCCGCAGGTACTTCTCCGCCTCCGCGTAGCGGCCTTGGTAGACCGCGATGAAGCCGCGGGTGTTGGCAGCGTACCCGCCTGGAATCGGATCCTCGTTGGCCTCGGAGAGGGCCATGGCCTTCTCGGCCTCTTCCTCGGCCTCGTCGAACCGGCCCGCGAAGTGGAAGACGTTCGTCAGGGCCGTGCGAGCCCTGCCCTCGGCATGGACATCGCCCGTACGGACCGCGGCGGCGAGCACGGCCTGAGCGGCCACCTCGTACCGCCGGGAGTTGGCCCCGGATTCAGGCAGGTCCTTCGCGGCCAGCAGCAGGTCGGCCGCCCGCCGCAGTGAAGCCGAGTCGGTGCACTGGTGGGCGCAGGCCAGGACGCACTCCGCCTCCGTGTGGATCCAGTCCAGCGCCGGGCCCCGCTGCTGGAACACCAGCCCGGGCCGGTCGACGCGCGCCAGGTGGTCCACCAGCCGGTCCCCCGGCCGCTCCAGCGCATACACCCCCGCAGCCGTCGCCAGATAGAAGTCCAGCAGCCGCGACAACGCCGACTCCCGCTCCGCCGCCCGCTCGTCCCGCTCCGCGCACGCACGCGCGTAGAGGCGCACCAGGTCGTGGTAGCGGTAGCGGCCCGGGGCGGCGGACTCCACCAGGCTCGTGTCGACCAGGGCCTCCAGGAGGTCCTCCGCCGCGTGCGGGTCCAGGTTCAGCAGGGCGGCGGCCGCGGCGAGGGAGATGTCCGGGCCGTCCGCGAGGCCCAGGAGGCGGAAGGCCCGGGCCTGGGCCGGTTCCAGCTGGCCGTAGCCGAGTTCGAACGTGGCCTTCACCGCGAGGTCCCCCGCCTGGAGCTCGTCCAGGCGGCGGCGCTCGTCGGCGAGCTTCGCGGCGAGGACCGACACCGTCCAGGTGCGGCGCGCCGCCAGGCGGGAGGCGGCGATGCGGATGGCCAGGGGCAGGAAGCCGCACGCGGCCACCACGTCCAGAGCCGCCTCCCGCTCCGAACCCACCCGCTCCGCGCCCACGATCCGGGTGAAGAGCTGGAGTGCCTCCTCCGGCGACATCACGTCCAGGTCCACCAGATGCGCCCCGGCCAGGTCCACCATCCGCACCCGGCTCGTCACCAGCGCCGCGCACCCCGGCGTACCGGGCAGCAACGGGCGGATCTGGGCCGCGTCATGGGCGTTGTCCAGGAGGATCAGGATGCGGCGGCCGTCCAGCGTCGAGCGGTACAGCGCCGCCCGCTCGTCCAGCGTGTCCGGGATCGCCGAGTCCGCCGTGCCGAGAGCGCGCAGGAACGAGCCGAGGACCGTCTCCGGCTCCGCCGCCCGCGCCCCCGCGCCCTGGAGGTCGACGTACAACTGCCCGTCCGGGAAGTGCCGGCGGGCCTGGTGGGCGACGTGTACCGCCAGTGTCGTCTTGCCCACGCCCCCGATCCCGGCCACCGCCGAGACCGCCATGACCGAACCTTCCGCCGTGGCCAGTCGACTGCTCAGCTCCGTCACGAACGCGGACCGGCCGGTGAAGTCGGGCACGGTGGCCGGGAGCTGCGCCGGCCTCAACGGCGCGGGCGCCGGCGCCGGTTCGTCCGCCGGGCGGGCCAGTTCCTCGTCGGCGCGCAGGATCCGCCGCTGGAGCTGGGCCAGTTCGGGGCGCGGGTCCACCCCCAGCTCCTCCGCGAGGAGCCGCCGCGTGTCCGCGTACACCGCGAGCGCCTCGGCCTGCCGGCCGCTGCGGTACAGCGCCACCATCAGCAGCTCGCGCAGCCGCTCCCGCAGCGGGTGCGCCGCGGTGAGCGCGGTCAGCTCGGACACCGCCTCCGCGTGGCAGCCGACCTCCAGGTCCAGGTCGAGCCGCGTCTCGGTGAGCTGGAGCCGCCACTCCTCCAGCCGGGTCCGCTGGTTGTCCGCGTACGGGCCGGGCACGGAGGCCAGTGCCTCGCCGTCCCACAGGCCCAGCACCTTGTTGATCAGGGTGCGCGCCTGGCACCGGTCCCCGGTCGCCCGCGCCTTCTCCGCCTCGGCCGCCAGGTCCTGGGCCAGGGTGAGATCCAGCGCGCCCCGGTCGATCCGGATCGCGTACCCGCCCGACTCGCTCACCAGCGTGTCCTGGCCCAGGATCTTGCGCAGCCGGGAGGCGTACGTCCGGATCGTGGCCAGCGCCTGCGAGGGCGGGTCCTCGCCCCAGAACGCGTCGATCAGCTCGCCCGCGGTGGCCGTCCGGCCCTCGCGCAGCAGCAGCGCGGTCAGCAGGGCGCGCTGCTGGGGCGAGCCGGAGGAGAGCAGATCCGAACCACGCCAGGCCCGTACGGGGCCGAGCACGGTGAACCTGAGGGCGTCCGCCGTAACCGGATTCTCCGGAGCACGCTGCTCCGGCACGCGCACGCGTGGCCCGCTGTCACGGTCCATTGATGCCCCCTGTCCTGCTCGCCTGCCGGTCCCGCTCGTCTGCGGATCCTGCCGGTGGTGCCCGCGCCCGGATGTCCGCCCTGCGCCGAAGTGCGGTGTGCATCCGGATGGCGCGGTACCGCTGGTATCGCGCTCAACAGTCTGCCTTGTCCCGGGCGGGCTCGTCAGCAGTGGGTGACGCTCTGCACAAGCCCTCGACAACGATTCGGGAACCACGCCCGGTGCCCTGCCCGTCGCGAATGCGCGCACAATTGCTGACGGGTCGTCAGATCGGCGCTACCGTGGAACGCATGGAGACCTTCCCGAAGATCATCTCGGTGGATGACCACACGGTGGAGCCCGCTCATGTCTGGCGGGACCGGCTCCCGTCCAGGTACGCGGACTCCGGGCCGCGCATCGTCCGCGCACCGCTGAAGGAAATGACCTTTCTGGGCGGAAAGTTCGCACCCGTGATGGGCGCCAAGGGCGACGACGGGCCGGTGGGCGACTGGTGGGTGTACGAGGACCTGCACCGCCCGCTCACCCGCCTGGACACCGCCGTCGGCTACGACAGGGACGAGATCAAGCTGGAGATCATCACCTACGAGCAGATGCGTCCCGGCTCCTTCTCGGTCCCGGACCGGCTCGCCGACATGGACGTCAACCACGTCCAGTCCGCGCTCTGCTTCCCGACCTTCCCGCGCTTCTGCGGGCAGACGTTCACCGAGGCGAAGGACCGCGAGCTGGGGCTCCTGGGGGTGCGCGCCTACAACGACTGGATGGTGGAGGAGTGGTGCGGCCCCGAGGCGCACGGCCGCCTCATCCCCCTCACCCTCATCCCGCTGTGGGACGCGGAACTCGCCGCCGCCGAGGTGCGGCGCAATGCCGCGCGGGGCGTGCGCGCCGTCGCGTTCTCCGAGATACCTCCCCATCTCGGGCTTCCGTCCATACATGCGGACGACTGGGATCCGCTCCTCGCGGCCTGCGACGAGACGGGCACCGTCATCGCCATGCACATCGGCTCCTCGTCACGCATGCCGTCCACGTCCGCCGACGCGCCGCCCGCCGTCGGCTCCACCATCACCTTCGCCAACTGCTGCTTCTCGATGGTCGACTGGCTGATGAGCGGCAAGTTCGAACGCTTCCCCAACCTGAAGATCATGTACGCGGAGGGGCAGATCGGCTGGATCCCCTACATCCTGGAACGCGCCGACGTGGTCTGGGAGGAGAACCGCGCCTGGGGCGGCGTCGCCGACAAGGTCCACCGCCCGCCGTCCGAGCTCTTCGCCGAGCACGTCCACGGCTGCTTCTTCGACGACGCCTTCGGGCTGAAGAACCTCGACGCGATCGGCGTCGGCAACGTCCTGTACGAGACGGACTACCCGCACTCCGACTCCACCTGGCCCCGCTCCCGCGAGGTCGGCGAGGAGCAGATGGGCCACCTCGCCCCGGACGTCGTCGACCGGATCGTGCGCGGCAACGCCATCGACCTGCTGGGGCTCACGGAGGACGGGCTCTGGGCGGGCCCTTGAGCCTGCGGTGGGTACGGGGAGGAGGCCGTGCCCCTCCGCCCGTACGGGGAGGGGACCGTGACCCCCTCCCCGTACGGGCGGCCGCGTCAGACCCTCGCCACCGGCTCCTGAAGTTCCGTCACCCACTGCTCCCGGTCCGGCGGGCACTCCAGGTTGACCTCGCGGGCGTACCCCGTGGAGCGGTAGCCGTTGGCCTCCAGCCAGCGGGCCAGGGTGTGGGCCGCCGGCAGCACGTCGTCCATCGCGCCCCGGTGCACGATCGCCGCCGCCTCGAACGCCGGCAGCTCCACCACCCGCACCCCCGTGTCCCCGACCGCGCCCACCGGGCCGGATACCGTCACCCCGGCGTGCACGACGATTCCGCCGCCCCCGGGCTCGTCCTCGTACCGGGCGATGCCGGGGCCGGTGGGCCGGACGCCCGCGCCCTCCAGGAGCGGGAAGAGCCGCTCGTACAGCGGGCCGATCACCGGCCCGATGTCCTCGGGCTGGTAGCTGGCGGCCGTCCCGGTCAGCTCGGCCACCCGGACCGCCGGAACGGTCTTGATCACGACGTCGTCGGCAGGCATGTGCCCCTCGCTCTCGATCGACCGGAGCCTCGCCTCGACCCGGGCCAGCCGCGCCGTAGCCGCTGCCGCGGCCTCGGCCAGCTCCGCCCGGCGCAGCCGCAGCATGCCGCGCAGCTCCTCCGGGCCCACCTGCTCGTCCAGGACCGCCCCCACCTGCTGGAGCGTGAAGCCGAGGTCCTTGAGCGCGATGATCCGGTTGAGCCGGGCGAGCTGGGCGGCGCCGTAGAGGCGGTAGCCGGTGGCGGGGTCGGTGCGGTCCGGGCGCAGCAGCCCGATGGCGTCGTAGTGACGCAGCATCCGGGGCGACACCCGTCCGTACCTGGCGAAGTCTCCGATGGTGAACATGATGGCTCCACTGCACCCCTTCACACAGGGTCAAGGTCAAGCGCGGCGCGGGACCGGACCGGACGACCGGACCGTATACAGGCAGGAGCCCCGTTCCTCCGCCGAAGCGGGGGAGCGGGGCTCCTTGGGTACTGCTAGGTGCGGCCGCGATCGGCCGACCCGGGCAACTAGGCCGGGGTGACGTTCTCAGCCTGCGGACCCTTGGGTCCCTGAGTGACGTCGAAGTTCACGACCTGGTTCTCCTCGAGGGAGCGGAACCCGGACGCGTTGATCGCGGAGTAGTGAACGAAGACATCCGGGCCGCCGCCGTCCTGGGCGATGAAGCCGAAGCCCTTTTCAGCGTTGAACCACTTGACGGTTCCGGTAGCCATAAGCCCTCCTTGGGCCAAAGGGTTGCCCTGCTCCAGAACCTGCAAACAAGTCTGAAAACTACAAAAGCCTGCGGGTTACATGCTCCGCAGGCTCTGTACTGCAAGGGAAACCAAACTGCAACTTGCGGGCGAGCCTAGCACGCAGTCTCCGGAGAGCGGTAGAGGGAAAGATCACTTCACCCGAAGGTTTGATCGACCCGCCGGGCGTCCCGCGAGAGGCCCGTGAAAAGGGGCTGCGCGGGCCCCGGTGGTGCTCGTGGCCGGATGCGGGTCTAGCCTCGCGATGTGGACAATTCAACCGTCTCCCCCCGCGAAGGCGACGACCGTCGCAGCCGGCCCCGCGTCGGCCACATCCAGTTCCTGAACTGCCTCCCCCTCTACTGGGGCCTGGCGCGGACGGGAACCCTGCTCGACCTGGAGCTCTCCAAGGACACCCCGGAGCGGCTCAGCGAGCAGCTGATCCGGGGAGACCTGGACATCGGCCCGGTCACCCTCGTGGAGTACCTGCGCAACGCCGACGACCTGGTGGCCTTCCCCGACATCGCGGTCGGCTGCGACGGGCCCGTCATGTCCTGCGTGATCGTCTCCCAGCTCCCGCTGGAGCAGCTCGACCGGGCCCGGGTGGCGCTCGGTTCGACCTCCCGCACCTCGGTGCGGCTGGCCCAGCTGCTGCTGGCCGAGCGCTACGGCGTCCGGCCCGACTACTACACCTGCCCGCCGGACCTGGGCCTGATGATGCAGGAGGCGGACGCCGCCGTGCTGATCGGCGACGCCGCGCTGCGCGCCAATCTGCACGACGCCCCCCGGCTCGGGCTCCAGGTCCACGACCTGGGCCAGATGTGGAAGGAGTGGACGGGGCTGCCGTTCGTCTTCGCCGTCTGGGCGGCCCGCAAGGACTTCCTCGCCGCGCACCCCGAGCGGGCGGCCCAGGTCCACGAGGCGTTCCTGGCCTCCCGGGACCTCTCCCTGGAGGAGGTCACCAAGGTCGCGGAGCAGGCGGCCCGCTGGGAGGCCTTCGACGCGCAGGTGCTGGAGCAGTACTTCACGACGCTCGACTTCCGCTTCGGCCCGGACCAGCTGGCCGGCGTCCACGAGTTCGCCCGCCGTACGGGCGCGGACACCGGCTACCCGGCGGACGTCCGGGTGGAGCTGCTCGGCGGCTGAAGCCGGCGGCCCCGCCCGGGAAAGGGGGGAATTCCCTTATCCCCTTCCCGGAACAGGTCTGCCGGATAGGCGTACCGGGCAGTGAATGGTGGGTTGCGGAACAACACATTCGCGCCTTTCCCCGGGGCGAAAAGATCCCCTCCTGACCGGAGAAGGGGGAATGGTCCGGCCGTTTCCCGGTGACCGCGCCGAAGGAGCCCCCTAGGCTTCGGTCCGGGTCCGGACCGACCACAGGGATTACCGTCCACGGTTTCACCGTCCGCAGGGATCACAGGGTTCACAGGGGGAGTCCATATGCAGCCGCTGGAAGCGGGCGAACCGCACACCATCGGTGCCTACCGGCTGCTCGGCAGGCTCGGCGCGGGCGGCATGGGCCGGGTCTATCTCGGCCGCAGCGCGGGCGGACGTACGGTCGCGGTCAAGGTGGTCCACCCCCACTTCGCCCTCGACGAGCAGTTCCGCGCCCGGTTCCGGCGCGAGGTGGAGTCCGCGCGGCGGATCGGCGCCCAGTGGACGGCCCCGGTCCTGGACGCCGACCCGGACGCCCCGGTGCCGTGGGTCGCCACCGGTTACGTCGCGGGCCCCCCGCTCTCCCAGGCGATCACCGAGCACGGCCCGCTGCCCGAACACGCGGTACGCACCCTGGGCGCGGGCCTGGCCGAGGCGCTCGCCGTCGTCCACGGGCAGGGCATCGTCCACCGCGATGTGAAGCCCTCCAACGTGCTGCTCGCCCTGGACGGCCCCCGCCTCATCGACTTCGGTATCGCGCGGGCCCTCGGCGCGGCCGTCTCGCTCACCTCCTCCGGGGTCTCCGTCGGCTCGCCCGGCTACATGGCGCCCGAGCAGATCCGGGGCCGGGACGTCTCCGGCGCGGCCGACGTCTTCTCGCTGGGCGCGGTCATCGCGTACGCGGCGACCGGCGCCGCCCCCTTCCCCGGCGACTCCTCCGCCGTCCTCCTCTACAAGGTGGTCCACGAGGAACCCGAACTGGGCGATCTGGAGGGCGAGCTGCGCGAGGTGGTCGCGGGGTGCCTCGCCAAGGACCCGGCGCAGCGCCCCGCCCCGGCCGACCTCGCCCGGGCGCTCGCTCCCGGCGGGGCGGCGGCGATGGTGGCGGGCGGCTGGCTGCCGGGCCGGCTGGTGCGTGAGGTGAGCCGGTCCGCGGTGGCGCTGCTGGACCTGGAACCGCAGGACGCCCCGGTGCAGTCGGGGCCGGTGCCGTTCAGCAGCGCGTCGCTGGGGGCGGGGGCCGGGGCCGGGCATCGCCCCTGGCCCGGGGAGGCCGCACCGGGCCGGGCCGACGCATCCGGCCCGCCCGCCCCGGACCCGCGGGAAGCGTCATACGGGACGCCGCGTCCGCAGGAAGCGCCGGGCGAAGCGGAGGCGTCGCGTCCAGCGCCGGGTGAAGCGGCAGCGGAAGCGCCGCGTCGGGCGCCGGGTGACGCGGCTCAGGACGACGTGCCGTTCCGGACGCCGCATCCGCAGGACGACGCGTACGGGACGCCGCATCCGCAGGACGACTACGGGACGCCGCCGCCACCGCCGCCCCCGATGACTCCGCGTGCCACGTCCGCCCCCACCGCACCCCCGCCCCCGGCGCACGCCGGGACCTACCGGCAGGGCGGCGACGGCACGCACGGCGCGAGCGGCCTGCCGGGGCAGCGCGGCGGCGACCCCCGCCTCTCCCTCACCGTCAGCGCCGAGAACCGGCAGACCCCCGGCGAGCGCCGCGGCCGCCGGGTCAGCTGCACCGTCGCCCTGGCCGTCGCGGGCGCGCTCGCGGCCGTCACGATCGGCACCGGTCTGCTCGACGGCCTCTTCCCGGGCAGCGACGCCGACCGGGACCGGGGCAGCGACGCCGCCGCGACCCCGTCGAGGTCCGCCTCCCCGCCCGCCGGGGAGAAGCCGACACCCACCGAATCCGGCGCCGACGCGAGCGAGGCCCCGGCCGCCGCCCTGCCGAAGGCGTACGTCGGCACCTGGAAGGGCCCGGTCACCGAGAGGACGACCGGCCAGCCCCACGGCACGCTCACCGCCGTCTTCACCGAGGGCGAGCGCGGGGAGCGGGTCGTCCGGATGAGCACGACCATCTCCCAGCTCGGCATCACCGTCACCTGCAACAGCGTCGGCACCCTCACCTCCGGCACCGCGAAGGAGCTGAACATCCGCGAGGCCACCGACCCGGACCGCCCCAGCACCCCCGGCCTGTGCACCGCCACCGAGGCCGACCTCGTCTTCCGCCTCGCCGACGACGGCACCCTGGACTACCGCTCGAAGGAACGCGCCGCGGGGCTCCCGTACGGGAAGCTCACCCGGTCCGGCGACTGATCGCGCAAGGGGCTGGCGTACGCTGGATCGGTCCGTGGATCCTCAAAAAACCGCCGAAAGGTGACAGCCCGGTGACCGAGAAGGCCGACCTTCAGCCCGTCCTCGACCGAGCCGCCGAAGGCGGTCGGATCACCCCGGAGGAGGCGCTCGACCTCTACCGGTCCGCGCCGCTGCACGCGCTGGGCGCCGCCGCCGACGCCGTACGCCGCCGCCGCTACGCCGGTACGGAGCACATCGCGACGTACATCATCGAGCGCAACATCAACTACACCAACGTGTGCGTGACGGCCTGCAAGTTCTGCGCCTTCTACGCCCCGCCCAAGGCCACCGACAAGGGCTGGACCCGCGACCTCGACGACATCCTGCGCCGCTGCGCGGAGACCGTGGAGCTGGGCGGCACCCAGATCATGTTCCAGGGCGGCCACCACCCGGACTTCGGCGTGGAGTACTACGAGGAGCACTTCTCCGCGATCAAGAAGGCGTACCCGCAGCTGGTCATCCACTCGCTCGGCGCCTCCGAGATCGAGCACATGGCCCGGATCTCGAAGGTCTCCGCCGAGGAGGCCATCAGCCGCATCCACGCCGCGGGGCTCGACTCCTTCGCCGGCGCGGGCGCCGAACTGCTGCCCGCCCGGCCGCGCACCGCCATCGCCCCGCTCAAGGAGTCCGGTGAGCGCTGGCTGGAGATCATGGAGATCGCGCACGGCCTCGGCGTCGAGTCGACCTCCACCATGCTGATGGGCACCGGCGAGACCAACGCCGAGCGCATCGAGCACCTGAGGATGATCCGGGACGTCCAGGACCGTACGGGCGGCTTCCGCGCCTTCATCCCGTACACCTACCAGCCGGAGAACAACAAGCTGAAGGGCCGCACGCAGGCCACGCTCTTCGAGTACCTGCGGATGATCGCCATCGCCCGGCTCTTCCTCGACAACGTCGCCCACATCCAGGGCTCCTGGCTCACCACCGGCAAGGAGGTCGGCCAGCTGTCGCTGCACTACGGCGCCGACGACCTCGGCTCGATCATGCTGGAGGAGAACGTCGTCTCCTCGGCCGGCGCCAAGCACCGCTCCAACCGGCTGGAGATCATCGACCTGATCCGCAAGGCGGACCGGGTCCCCGCCCAGCGCGCCACGACGTACGAGCACCTCGTCGTGCACGACGACCCGGCGAACGACCCGGTCGACGAGCGCGTCGTCTCGCACATCTCGTCCACCGCGATCGAGGGCGGCACGGCCCACCCGGAGCTGAAGCTCCTCAACGCCAACTGATCCTGCCGTGCTGACGATTCACGCCGCGCCCCTGGTCCTCCCGGTGGGCGCGGCGGCCGTCGCGGACGGGGCGGTCGCGGTGGACGGCGACCGGATCGCCGCCCTCGGCCCGTACGAGGAGGTCGCCGCCGCGCACCCGGCCGCCCGGGTCCGCCGCTGGCCCGGCCTCCTCACCCCCGGACTGCGCCAGGACCGGGCCCGGGAACTGCTCACCCGCTGCTACCACCCGGACCCGCGCGAGGCCGACGAGCTGGGTGAACTCCCGCTGTGGGGAAAGGAGTTCGCGCGGCTGACGGCGACGATGGACGCGACCCGGCGGGCGGGCAGCGTACGGCGCGGGCTCCAGCGGATGCTGCGCCACGGCACCACGCACCTGGCGGGCCCGTTCGGCGCGGACGACCCGGCGCTGCGCACAGCCGTCGCCCGGTCGGGCCTGGTCGTCCAGGTCGCGCCGTCGCCCGTTCCGGTACGGGAAGGGGTGCCGGACCTGGACCCCTTCGCGGCGGGCGGCGATCTGGCCCGTACCGCGCACGGCCCGCTGACCGTCGGCGGCCGGGCCGACCTCGCGGTCTTCGACGTGCCCGACGAGGCGGCGCTGTACGGGGGCGGGCCCCGGCCCTGCGTGGCGACCGTGCTCGCGGGGCGGCTGGTGCACCGCGCCCGCTGAGGCCGGTGCACCGGCGGGCGTCACGGCACCTTCGGGCCGCCCAGGTAGCGTCCCTTCGCGTCGTACGGCCAGGCGTTGGCGACGCAGCCCTTCAGACCGTCGATCTGCTGCATCATCGCGGGCGCGGGACGCCCCTTGCCCGGGCAGGTCTCATGGCCGCGCCCCAGCCAGTGGCCGACCTCGTGGTTGACGATCAGCGCCCGGTACGCGGAGACGGGCCCGTCGAACTGCGGTGAACCGAGCTGCCAGCGCTTCAGGTTGACCATCACCTTCTCGCCGCCCCGGCAGTTGACCTCGCCGCGCGTGTTCAGGCCGTACGCGCCGCACTCCCGGTCGGTGGTCGCCGGGGTGGCGATCCGGATCACGAGCCCGGCCGACCCGTCGGCGACCTGGCGGAACGAGCGCTCGCCGCCGTGGCTCCAGCCGCGCGGGTCGGCGAGGACGGCGGCGATGTCGGCGGCGGCCCGGTCGGGGTCGACGCCGATGCCGTTCTCCACCTCGATCCGGTACGCGCTGCCCCTGCCCTTCGACGTGACGCCCGCACGGGCCACGGTGAACGTGCCGGGCCCCGAGGCGGGGATGTCCTCGGGGCCGAGGGCGTCACCTTCCCGGGACGCGTCCGTGCCGGCGGAGCCGGACGGAGTCGGGGTGGGGGTCGGCGGGGGAGTGGGCTCGGGGGCGTCCTCCAGCGGCTCGGAGGCGTTGTCCGGTCCGCCCGCCGGGTTCGTACGGGACGGGGCCGCGTCGGCCGGGCCGCCGCCGTGCTGCCAGGGCCGGCCGACGAGGAGCGCCGCGCCCGCCACCACCGCGAGCACCAGCACGGCCAGCGAGAGAACCCGCCGCCGGTTCCGCTGCCGCCGCCGCACCCGCGACCGCGCCGCCGACCGGGACCGGGGAGCGGAGGCCGACCGGGACCGGGGGCCGGAAGCGGACCCGGAGCGGGCGCCGGGGCCCGAACGGGCAGCGGGCGGCGAGCCGTTGCCGGTGGCGCCCGGAGCCCGGGGCGCCGGCACGCGCAGCCGGAACGTGTCCTCGTCGCGGACCGGGTCCCCGTACGCGGGCGGCAGCGTGCCGGTCGTGCGGCGGCGCGTCACGAGGCGCCCCCGCCCCACGCCACCGGGTTCTCGTCGGCGTACGCGATCAGCTCCCGGAACCGCGGGCTCTCGGCGACCCGGACGAGGTCCCCGGCGGTGACGGGCGTGCCGCCCGCCCCGGACCGCGCGGGCGACACCGACAGCGTCACCGTGCTGCGGCCGGACCGGTACTGGAGGGAGACCTCGGTGACCGCCCGGTCGGCGACGGCCTGCCGGTAGGCCCGGGCGGGGGTGCCGTCGTCCAGGGTGAGGGCCGCGCAGGTCAGCCCCTTCTCCGGGATGTCGCGGCAGGCGGGCTCGGGGCTCCCCGGATCCGGGAGCACCGAGAGCCGGACGGTGTGCACGACGCCGCCGCGCCGCCCCGCATAGCTCCCCGGGTCGTCGTCGGCCGGCCGGACGTCCCCGACCGACGCGGGCAGCAGCGCGTCCAGGGCCCGGGCCGCCTGCTGCCGGAATTTCTCCAGGTGCTCGGCCTCCTCGGGGCCGAGCCCGGGCGGGACCGACAGGGAGGGTGCGGGCGGCCCGGGGGGAGCGGGCGGCACGGCCGCGGACTCCGTCGGCACGGGGGTGGCGGTGGGGCTCGGCATGTCGGGGGGTTGCTCCGTACGTCGGGGGGACGGGGTGGGCGGGGAGGCGGGCAGGGAGAGGGACGGTCCGGCGGGCGAAACGGGTTCCGGGCCCGACAACAGCCGGGGGCCGAGCACGGAGAGGCCCAGGGTCAGCGCGGTCACCGCGACGAAGGCGCCCGCGACCGTGTACCCCCGGCTCCTGGCCCGCCGCCGGTGGCCCTCCCGGACGGCGTCGGACACCAGATCGGGCTGGAGGGACAGGGCGCCGACCGTCCGGTGCAGGGCCTCCCGGAACAACTCCTCGTCCCGGGAAGGCTCTTCGTCACGCGTACGGGGCGGCAGGTGCTCGTGCGGTTCAGGGGTCATGGCCGGCCCTCAGCTTCCGGTGGAGTAGAGCTGGACGTCGCCCATCCGGGCGCGCAGGCGGACGAGCGAACGCGAGCACTGGCTCTTCACCGTGGACTCGCTGCACCGCAGCAGCGACGCCACGGTCTCCACGCTCAGGTCGTCCCAGTAGCGCAGGACGACCATCGCCCGCGCCCGGGGCGGGAGTTCGGCGAGGAGGGCGAGCAGGGTGACCCGGAGGTCGGCGCCCGGCGCCGGATTGGGCTGCGGGCGGGGCGCGTTGCGGTGGTGGGCGAGTAGATCCCGTACGGAGCGGCGGCGTTCGGCCACGAAGGTGCGCACCAGCACGGTCTTGGCGTAGGCGTCGAGGTTGTCCGCCCGGCTCGCCCTGCGCCAGTGCTGGAACAGCTTGGCGAGCGTCGTCTGCGTCAGGTCCTGCGCACCCTCGGTGTCTCCGCACAGCAGGTAGGCCGTCCGGTAGAGGCGGCGCTGCCCGGTCCTGGCGTACGCCTCGAACGCGGCGCGCTCGCCGTCCGCCATGGCGGGCTGAGCCCCTGCCGGCATCCGCCCTCCTCTCTCGCTCTCCTCGACTCCCACCCGTTACAGAGCACCCGTGTGCCGAAAAGGTTGAAGAGGAGTGAAGATCAGTTCGAGACGGTGTGTGCCCGTCCGCCGACGGGTCCGCGGGCCCGGCCACAGGTCACCGGGCCCGTCCACGTACCGGTCCCGAGGTGTCTCACTCCCTGGCGGATCCTGGTGCGGGCGCGAAGCGCTGTGCTAGAACAGCGCCCGTGACAGTCGATCGTTTTCTGGTGGAGTGCCTCCACATCGATCTCTGCCGCGTCTCCAGCGCATCCTGTTGATGCCGGCCGCGGCATCCTTCGCGATGCCCACGTGATGCCTGCGCGCGTCCCCGGTATCAGCACCTCGAGCGCTTTCCACGCCTTCCGCGCCTGATCCCCTCCGGGGCCCGCCCCTCGCATCGTCGCGTTCCCAGCGCCGCCCCTCGCGTGTCCTTCCGGCCTGCCTCCCGCAGGTCCGGCGACGCTCCATGACCCCGGAGACCCCTCCATGCCGACCTCCCCGTCCCTGCGGGAACGGACCGCCGAAGCCGCCGATCCCGTACCTTCGGGCCCGCCGAACAAGGGCGACGGCCGCCGACGCCGTCCCGAACGCGCCGCCCTGCTGCGCCGGATCGGGCTGCGCGTCCTTGCGCTCGCCGTCCTGCTCGGTGAGCGCCGAGACCGGGACCACGTCGGTCTTCGTCACCCACAGCGTCGACGAGGCGGTCTTCCTCGGCACCCGCGCGATCGTCCTCACCAACCGTCCGGGGACCGTCGCCCTGGACATCCCCGTCGGCCTGCCCCGGACCGGCCCCGACCCCGACGAACTGCGCGGGCTGCCCGCGTACGCCGCGCTGCGCGCCGAGATCGGCACAGCGGTACGCGAAACGGCCAGCTGACACCCCCGTACGAGCCGGCACTTCCGTACGACGAGAGGAGAAGGATCATGACCACCGCGACGACCCCCGTCCTGCGCGACCACCGCATCCCCGCCGACGGCCTGTACGAGGGCCCGCGCGAGCTGCGCCGGGTCCCGGAGGGCTGGGCCGACCGCCCGTACGAGCGCTTCCGCCTGGTCCCGCTCGGCCGGGTCATCGGGGCGGAGATCCACGGCGTCGACCTGTCCCGCCCGCTGGACGCGGCCGTGCGCGCCGAGCTGGACCGGGCGCTGCTGGAATGGAAGGTGCTGTTCTTCCGCGACCAGCACCTCACCTCCCAGCAGCAGCGGGCGTTCGCCGGGCTCTGGGGCGAGCTGGAGACCAACCCGCTCCTCGCCACCGGCGACGACCCGGAGGTCGCCCGGCTCGACCGCACCACCGTCCCCACCTTCGAGAACGTCTGGCACACCGACGTCACCTTCCGCGAGCGCCCCGCCCTCGGCGCGGTCCTCCAGCTGCGCGAGGTGCCTCCGGTGGGCGGCGACACGCTGTGGGCGGACATGGCGGCCGCGTACGACAACCTGCCCGATGAGGTGAAGGAGCGCATCGAGGGAGCGCGGGCGGTGCACGACTTCATCCCCGGCTTCGCCCGCTTCTACCCGCCGGAGCGGCTGGCGGCCCACCAGGAGGAGTTCCCGCCGGTCGAGCACCCGGTGGTGCGCCTCCATCCGGTCACCGGCCGCCGCACGATCTTCGTCAACGCGTCGTTCACCACGCGGATCAGGGGCTTCGCCCAGGAGGAGAGCGACCGGCTGCTGCGCCTGCTGTTCCAGCAGGCGCACGCCCCGGAGTTCCAGGTGCGGTTCTCCTGGCGGGCGGGCGACGTCGCGTTCTGGGACAACCGGGCAACCCAGCACTACGCGGTCAACGACTACGCCCCGCACCGCCGGGTCGCGGAGCGCGTGGCCATCGCGGGCGACCGCCCTCACTGATCCCGGGGGTGCGGCTGCTTGAATGGAAGGGTGACCCGAGCCTCCCTGGAAAAGCAGCCGCACGAAGTCGCCTCGATGTTCGACGGTGTGGCGGCCAACTACGACCTGACCAACGACGTGATCTCGCTCGGCCAGGCCCGGCTGTGGCGCAAGGCGGTCGCGGCGGCGGTCGACGCCCGCCCCGCGCAGAAGATCCTCGACCTGGCGGCGGGCACCGCGACCTCCTCGCAGCCCTTCGTGAGGGCGGGCGCCTACGTCGTGCCGTGCGACTTCTCGCTCGGCATGCTCAAGGTCGGCAAGGAGCGCCACCCGTGGATGCCGTTCACGGCAGGCGACGGGATGAAGCTGCCGTTCAGGGACGAGACGTTCGACACCGTCACGATCTCCTTCGGGCTGCGCAACATCCAGGACACCGAGGTCGCGCTGCGCGAGCTGTACCGGGTGACGAAGCCCGGCGGCCGGGTCGTGATCTGCGAGTTCTCCCAGCCGACCTGGACCCCGTTCCGCACGGTCTACACGGAGTACCTGATGCGGGCGATCCCGCCGGCCGCCCGCGCGGTGTCGTCCAACCCGGACGCCTACGTCTACCTCGCCGAGTCCATCCGCGACTGGCCCGACCAGCCCGCCCTCGCCGCACTGCTCCAGAAGGCGGGCTGGTCGAAGGTCGCATGGCGCAACCTGACCGGCGGCGTGGTGGCCCTGCACCGGGCCACCCGCGCCTGAGTCACCTGCGGGGTCTCACCACTCCAGCCGGAAGCAGACGGCCTCCTGGCCGCGCGGGGTGTCGTACGACTCGGCCCGCCGCATCCCTAGCCGCTCCGCGACCGCCATGGACCGCGCGTTACGGGAGTGGATCATCGCGACCACCTCGCCCACCCCGGCCGCCCGCACCCGCTCCAGCGTGGCGCGGGCGGCGGCGGTGGCGTATCCGCGCCCCCATGCCGCACGCCCCAGCCGCCAGCCGATCTCGATCGCGCCGACCGGACCGTAATGCGTGTGCGGCCACGGCTGCGCCCCGGTGAAGCCGAGGACGGTGTCCTC
This sequence comes from Streptomyces globisporus C-1027, assembly GCF_000261345.2. Lineage (NCBI taxonomy): Bacteria > Bacillati > Actinomycetota > Actinomycetes > Kitasatosporales > Streptomycetaceae > Streptomyces > Streptomyces globisporus. The sequence continues at coordinate 4,716,610 of NZ_CP013738.1, forward strand.
CTCGTCCGTGAGCGTCCACAGGCAGTAGCCGAGCTCGGCGTCATGGCGGCGCTGGCGGGCGGTGAGCTCCTCGTACACGGACAGGTCGGCCCGGCGGCCGCCGAAGAACTCCATCACCTCGGGGTCGTCGAAGACCCGGTACCAGGTCAGGGCGTCTTCGTCGGTCGGAACACGGAGGCGTACGGCGGGGGCCGAAGCGTGGGGCGTGGCAGGCGCGATCGACATGAGGGAGCCCTTCGGAGGGTTGGTTCGCAGGCCCCCATAGACTGCACGGGACATGTGCCGCGCGGCACGCGAATTCGAGTCTTCGGGAGATCCGACCGTGACCGAGCCCCTCTCCGAGCACAGCGCGGATGTCATCGTCGTCGGAGCGGGCCCTGCCGGCTCCACGACCGCGTACTACCTCGCCAAGGCCGGACTCGACGTCCTGCTGCTGGAAAAGACGGCCTTCCCCCGGGAGAAGGTCTGCGGCGACGGGCTCACGCCCCGCGCCACGAAACAGCTCGTCTCCATGGGGATCGACATCTCCGAGGAGGCGGGCTGGCTGCGCAACAAGGGCCTGCGCATCATCGGCGGCGGCGTCCGCCTCCAGCTCGACTGGCCGGAGCTGGCCTCCTACCCGGACTACGGGCTGGTCCGCAAACGCGACGACTTCGACGAGCAGCTGGCCCGCCAGGCGCAGAAGGCCGGCGCCCGCCTCTACGAGCGCTGCAACGTGGGCGCGCCCATCAGGGACGAGCGCACCGGCCGCATCACCGGCGTCGAGGCGAAGATCGGCGAGGAGAAGACCCCGGTCACCTTCCACGCCCCGCTCGTCGTCGCCGCCGACGGCAACTCCACCCGCCTCTCCCTCGCGATGGGCCTGCACCGCCGCGACGACCGCCCGATGGGCGTCGCCGTCCGCACGTACTTCACCTCGCCCCGCCACGACGACGACTACCTGGAGTCCTGGCTGGAGCTGTGGGACCGGCGCGGCGCCGAGGACCGGCTGCTGCCCGGCTACGGCTGGATCTTCGGCATGGGCGACGGCACCTCCAACGTCGGCCTCGGCATCCTCAACTCCTCCTCCGCCTTCAAGGAGCTGGACTGGCGCGAGGTCCTCAAGGCCTGGTGCGCCTCGATGCCGGAGGACTGGGGCTACACCCCCGAGAACATGACGATGCCCATCCGGGGCGCCGCCCTCCCGATGGCCTTCAACCGCCAGCCGCACTACACCAAGGGCCTCCTTCTGGTCGGCGACGCGGGCGGCATGGTCAACCCGTTCAACGGCGAGGGCATCGCGTACGCCATGGAGTCCGGCCAGATCGCGGCCGACGTCATCGTCCAGGCCCACGCCCGCGCCACCCCCGCCCAGCGCGAACTGGCCCTGAACAACTACCCGAAGGTGCTCAAGGAGACCTACGGCGGCTACTACACGATGGGCCGCGCCTTCGTGAAGCTGATCGGCAACCCGAAGGTCATGAAGGTCGCCACCCAGCGCGGCCTGACCCACCCGCTGCTGATGAAGTTCACGCTCAAGATGCTCGCCAACCTGACCGACCCGCAGGGCGGCGACGCGATGGACCGCATCATCAACGGCCTGTCGAAGGTGGCCCCGAAGGCCTGACGCGGAGGGAGCCCGTCGCGCGCGCCCGCTCGTAGTGGCGGGCCACCCGCGCCCGGTTGCCGCAGGACGGCTTGCACCACTCCTGCCGGCCGTGGCTCTTGACGAAGTACCGGACGCAGCGCGGCGCGCGGCAGGCGCGCAGGTGCTCGCGCTGCGGCCCGCTCAGGAAGTCCACGGCGTCGCGTGCCAGTGCCGCGACCAGCCGTACGCCCGGGTCGCCCTCGGCCGACAACAGGCCTGCCGTGGGCGGCCCTTCGGCGGGCCAGTGCAGTTGGGGAGCCACCGGCTCCCGGGCCGCCGCCGCGTTGAGCAGCCGCATGGCCTCGTCGACGGGCAGCAGGCGGTGGGCGTCGGCCGGGCTCGGCGGGGCCGGGCTGACCACCCGCGCGAACAGGGCCCGGACAGCCCGCCGTACGTCGACGACCGCCTCTCTCAACTCCTCGTCCACGACCAGGTCTCCGGGGGCGGCGGCCAGGATGCCGGGCCGCTGCTGAAGCCAGCGACGCGCTCCCCGGACCGTGTCCAGGTCGTCGAGGACCCCGCCGTCCCCATCGTGGCGGATGGTGCTCGCCAGTTCCATCACAGGACGCTCGGTCATCGCCCTCTCCTTCCGGGTCTCTTGAACGTCTGCGCTCTCCAGCTTAGGGTCCTAATGAAAGAAGGCGAATAAGCGTTAGTCGGGGGAGTGCTGCTCATGTTGCTTGCTCAGATCAGCGATCTGCATCTGGACGGCAGCGACCGCGCCAGGGACCGGGCGAACCGCGTCATGGAGTACCTGCGGGCCCTGCCCCGCCCGGTCGACGCGCTGCTGGTCACCGGGGACATCGCCGACCACGCGGCGGAGGCCGAGTACGAGGAGGCCGTACGCCTGCTGGACGCGCCGTTCCCCGTACTCACGTGCCCCGGCAACCACGACGCCCGCCCCGCCTACCGCAAGGCGTTCCTCGGCGAGGCTCCGGACACCGCCCCCGTCAACCGGGTCCACCACATCGCCGGAACCGCCGTCCTGATGTGTGACGCGACCATTCCCGGACGGGACGAGGGGCGCCTCGACGCGGAGACGCTCGCCTGGATCGACACCACGCTCGGCGCGCTCCCGGACGGCGTCCCCGCGCTGATCGCCTTCCACCAGCCGCCCGTCGAACTCCACCACCCGCTGCCGGACGCCGGGATGCTCCAGGAGCCCGAGCGGCTCGCCGCCCTGCTCGACGCCCACCCGCGGGTCGTCGCCGTCCTCACCGGGCACGCCCACACGGCCGCCGCCTCGACCTTCGCGGGCCGCCCCCTGATCGTCGGCCCCGCCGTCACCTGGACCCTGCGCCTGCCCTGGGAGGGCGACCGGCCGGCCGACCGGGACCAGCCGCCCGGCCTGGCGTTTCACATCCTGGGCGAGGACCGGCGGCTGACCACCCACTTCCGTGTCGTCCTCTGACCGCGCCGCACCCCGTCCCCGAATCCGGCACTCCGCTTCACGCCCGGGTTAATCCGCAGCCCGGCGGGTGATCGTGTGCGATGATTTGCGCGCCTGACGGGCCCATGACCCGGACCGGCCGGCGCCCGCCCGCCCACGGTGGCGACGCGCGGCGCGTTTCACCTTCTTTGACGCACTCTCACATTGAACGCAGGCCGGCGGGGTACAGAAAAAGCCGCTACAGCGCTGCTCGACCCCAAGGACACACAGCCATGACCACCGCTTCCCTGCCCCAGCACCAGGACCTCTTCCTGGAGCCCCGGTTCACCGTGGACCTGACCACGCCGGACGAGGACGAGGACTTCGACGCCGCGTACGAAGCCCTCCCCGCGCCCACCACCTCGGCCCGGGAGCAGGAGCGGCCCAACCGCCGCCCCCGCCGCCGGTAAGCTCTCCTCCATGGCCAGCCCCGAGTCCGACAGACTCCGGCCACCGGTGCGCCGGTGGCCGTGTCCGTGCTGAGCTCCACCGACTGACCCCTCCCGGGTCACCGGTCCCTCCGTCACGGTTCCACGCCCGCCGGATCACCGCGGGTACGGGCCGTTCCCTCTCGCGTACGCGCTGAAGCACCGCCGTACGCGGGATGCGTGCCACCGGCCGATCACCGCCGGGCACGTCTTCGCGCCGCCCCGCCGGACCTCCGGCGCGGCCGTCCGCGCGGCCCGTATCCCCGCACCCGGTCTGTCTGTCCACCCGACGGTTCCGTCCAAGGGGCTCCTCACCCATGCCATTCGCCGTATACGTCCTCGGGCTCGCGGTCTTCGCCCAGGGCACCTCCGAGTTCATGCTGTCCGGGCTTCTCTCGGGCATCGCCGCCGACCTCGGCGTCTCCCTCTCCGCCGCCGGCCTCCTCACCTCCGCGTTCGCCGTCGGCATGGTCGTCGGCGCACCCGTCATGGCGCTGGCCGGCCGCACCTGGCCGCGCCGCCGCGCGCTGCTCCTCTTCCTCGCGGTGTTCGTCGCCGTCCACGCCGTCGGCGCTCTCACCCCCAGTTACGGGGTGCTCCTCACGACGCGTTTCGTCGGGGCCCTCGCCAACGCCGGGTTCTGGGCGGTCGCGCTGAGCACCGCCGTCGCGATGGTTCCCGACCGGCTGAAGGGCCGGGCCACCGCCGTGGTGGTCGGCGGCGTGACGGTCGCCTGCGTGGTGGGCGTGCCGGCCGGCGCGGTGCTGGGGGAGCGGTGGGGGTGGCGGTCGGCCTTCTGGGCGGTCGCGATCGTCTCGCTGCCCGCCTTCCTCGCGGTCCTGCGCAGCATCCCGGGCGGCCGGGGCGGTACGGACGCGGGTGCCGATCCCGTATCCGTACGGGACGAACTGCGGGTCCTGACCGGTCCCCGGCTGCGGCCGGTCCTGCTCACGATGGCCCTGGTGCAGGGGGCGACCTTCTGCACCTTCTCCTACCTGGAGCCGCTCCTCACCCGGGAGTCGGGCCTGGGCGCGGGGTGGGTGCCGGTGGCCCTGGCGCTCTTCGGGGCGGGGGCGTTCGCGGGGGTCACGGTGGCCGGCCGGTACGCGGACGCCCACCCGGTCGCCGTCGTCGCCACAGGCATGGCCGCACTCACCGTCGGCTGGTCGGCGCTGGCGCTGACCGCGGGCAGCCCGGTGCTCGCCCTGGCCCTGGTCCCGCTGCTCGGCCTGCTCGCCTTCGGTACGGGCACCGCCCTGATCACCCGGGTCCTGGGCCTCGCCCCCGGGGCCCCGACGTTGGCCGGCGCCTCCTCGACGGCCGCGTTCAACCTGGGGGCGACGGTGGGCCCGTGGGCGGGCGGGCTGGCCCTGGGCGCGGGGTTCGGTTACCGGGCGCCGGTCGGGGTGAGCGCCCTGCTGATGGTGGCGGCGCTGCTCGTCGCCGCCACCACGGCGAAGAGCCGCCGCCCCCGAGCGGGGGAGCGGCGGCTCTCAGGAACCCGCTGGTGAATCAGAGAACGCGGACCGCGCCGGTCGGCCGGTCGTAGTCCATGGAGCGCTGCACCGTGCCGGTGCTGGAGTTCTGCGCACCGACGAACTCGCCGCCACCGACGTAGATCGCCACGTGGTACGCGCTGCCCGCGCCGCCCCAGTACAGGATGTCGCCGGGCTGGAGGTTGTCCAGGGAGACCTGGGTGCCGGCGGTCGACTGGGACTGGGAGACGCGCGGCAGGTCGATGCCCGCCGTGCGGTAGGCGGCCTGGACGAGGCCCGAGCAGTCCCACGCGTTCGGGCCGGTGCCGCCGGAGACGTACGCGTCGCCGACCTGGGCCTTGGCGAACGCCACGATGGAGGCGGCGGAACCGCTCACGTTCGAGGAGGAGGACGGGGCGGAGGCGGAGCTGCCGGAGTCCGAGGAGCCGGAGGAGGCGCTGAGCGTCGTGCGCTCGGAGGTCCGGGAGGCGCGCTCGGCGCGCTCCTCGGCCTCCGCCTCGGCCTTGGCGGCGGCTTCGGCCTTCTTCTCGGCCTCGGCCTTGCGCACGGCCTCGGCGTGGGCCTTCTTGGCCGTCTTCGCGGCCTTCTCGGCGGCTGCGTCCTCGCTGGCCTGCGTCTCCAGGTCGAGGGCGACCTGCTGCGTGGCCTGAGCGGAGGCGGCGACAGCGGTGGAGAGGCCGTCCGTGATCGTGGGCATCTCGATCGTCTGGGTCACCGGCTCGGCCTGGGCCGGACCGGCGGCACCCGCGACCGCGATGGTGCTGAGGAAGCCACCGGCAACTCCGGCCCGCAGCGCCGACTTCGAGGCGCGCTGACGGGGCTTCCGGTGGCTGGGTATGTGAGCGGTGTGGGACATGGGTACTAGCGCTATCAGGGCTGTAGGGGTCCCATCAAGAAACGTGTGTTGCGACACAGTTACGTTCGGAATCTGTGAATCCGCTTTCTGGGTGCCTTTATTGACGCCGTAACGGGCAAAACGGGCAGTCGTGATCAGGCCCGTGATCACTGCCTTTCGGTAATACGCCCGAATTGCCCGTCGCTTACCATCCGTTCACACCGATGGCCAAGCCCGGTTTTCCGGCGTGAGGGGGCGAGTGGCGCAGGTCACAGCGTGGGGGCGTCGAGGCAGGCAACCCTCGCGCCCGCGATGCGCGTGGGCGGGGCGCCGGGAGTGGGTGACCTCCGGGCCCGCTCCACCCCCGGGAGGCATCCCTTCCAGAAGTTCGTGAATGCGCGCACATGTCCCCTTCGGTCCCGGTCACCCCTCGTCCGGGTGAGCGCCGAAGTCGACCCGATCCCTTATCACCCTCGTGCCGTCCACCGCCAATTTGCTTGTACAGCCCTTCCATTGATAGCGCCGCACGCCTTTGACCAGCGGTAACACCATCGAATGTCACGTCTCGTGATCACTCGGCCGCTTCGCGTACGAAGATCACCGCTCATAAGACTTCATGATCCTTCGTCAGGTGGTGGAGATCACAAAGTCGTTGTCGTACCCCGTGTCGCAGATCACAGGGGACCGGGCATAGGATGCGGGGCAGTCGGGCTTGTGAACTGCCTCACATGTGCACGATCTTGGTGAGGTGGCGAGCCGGTCGCCCGATGCGGTCCAAAGGTCAAGGACGACTGGAAGGAGCGAGGAGCGTGAATGCCTACGCGCCCATCCTCGTGCTCGGCGCCCTCGGGGCAGGGTTTGCGATCTTCTCCGTGGTCATGGCCACGCTTATCGGCCCCAAGCGCTACAACCGGGCAAAGCTCGAAGCGTACGAGTGCGGTATCGAACCCACCCCGACTCCGGCCGGAGGCGGCCGCTTTCCCATCAAGTACTACCTGACGGCGATGCTTTTCATCGTCTTCGACATCGAGATCGTCTTCCTCTATCCCTGGGCGGTCTCCTTCGACGCCCTGGGGATCTTCGGGCTCGTGGAGATGCTGCTCTTCGTGCTCACCGTCTTCGTCGCCTACGCGTATGTGTGGCGTCGCGGCGGCCTGGAATGGGACTGAGGGGCTGAGGGGCACACCATGGGACTCGAAGAGAAACTGCCGAGCGGCTTCGTTCTGACCACGGTCGAGCAGGCCGCGGGCTGGGTGCGGAAGGCCTCCGTCTTCCCGGCCACGTTCGGACTGGCCTGCTGCGCCATCGAGATGATGACGACCGGCGCGGGCCGCTACGACCTGGCCCGGTTCGGAATGGAGGTCTTCCGCGGGTCGCCGCGCCAGGCGGACCTGATGATCGTCGCGGGCCGGGTGAGCCAGAAGATGGCGCCCGTCCTGCGGCAGGTCTACGACCAGATGCCGAATCCCAAGTGGGTCATCTCCATGGGAGTTTGCGCGTCATCTGGCGGTATGTTCAACAATTACGCCATTGTGCAGGGTGTTGATCACATTGTCCCGGTGGATATCTATTTGCCGGGTTGTCCGCCCCGCCCCGAGATGCTGCTGGACGCCATCCTCAAGCTCCACCAGAAGATCCAGGGCTCCAAGCTCGGGGTCAACGCGGAGGAGGCCGCCCGCGAGGCGGAGGAAGCGGCCCTCAAGGCACTGCCCCTGATCGAGATGAAGGGGCTGCTGCGGTGACCGAGAACCCCAACGCCAACGGCGACGAGCACAACGGCAACGCCGTACCCGCGCCGCGCGACACCGGCGGCGAGGTCATCCGCGTCCGCAAGGGCATGTTCGGCGCGAACAACGGCGGCGACACCTCCGGCTACGGCGGCCTCATCCGCACCGTCACCCTGCCGGGAGCCGCCTCCCGGCCCTACGGCGGCTGGTTCGACGAGGTGGCCGATGAGCTCGAAGGGGCCCTGGAGGAACAGGACCTGCTCCCCGCCAACGCCATCGAGAAGACCGTCGTCGACCGCGACGAGCTGACCTTCCACATCGCCCGCGAACACCTGGTCCAGGTCGCCCGCACCCTGCGCGACGACCCTGCCCTGCGCTTCGAGCTCTGCACGGGCGTCAGCGGTGTCCACTTCCTGGGCGACAAGGGCCGCGAGCTGCACGCCGTCTACCACCTGCGCTCGCTCACCCACGGCCGGATCATCCGGCTGGAGGTGTCCGCCCCGGACAGCGACCCGCACATCCCGTCGCTCGTCGCGGTCTACCCGACCAACGACTGGCACGAGCGCGAGGCGTACGACTTCTTCGGGCTCATCTTCGACGGGCACCCCGCCCTCACCCGGATCATGATGCCGGACGACTGGCAGGGCTTCCCGCAGCGCAAGGACTACCCGCTCGGCGGCATCGCCGTCGAGTACAAGGGCGCCCAGATCCCGGCTCCGGACCAGCGGAGGTCGTACTCCTGATGACCACTCCCCATGCAACACCTCGCGCCACGACCGAGGGGACCGTATATACGGTCACCGGCGGCGACTGGGACGAAGTCGTCGAATCCGCGGTGAAGTCCGACGACGAACGCATCATCGTCAACATGGGCCCCCAGCACCCGTCCACGCACGGCGTGCTCCGCCTCATCCTGGAGATCGACGGCGAGACCGTCACCGAGGCCCGCTGCGGCATCGGCTATCTCCACACCGGCATCGAGAAGAACCTCGAATTCCGCAACTGGACACAGGGCACCACCTTCGTCACGCGCATGGACTACCTGACGCCGTTCTTCAACGAGACGGCGTACTGCCTGGGTGTCGAGAAGCTCCTCGGCATCGAGGACCAGATCCCCGACCGGGCCACCGTCCTGCGCGTGCTGCTGATGGAGCTGAACCGGCTCTCCTCGCACCTGGTCTGCATCGCCACCGGCGGCATGGAGCTCGGCGCGACCACGATCATGATCTACGGCTTCCGCGATCGTGAACTGGTTCTCGACCTCTTCGAGCTGTTCACCGGGCTGCGCATGAACCACGCGTTCGTCCGCCCCGGCGGCCTCGCCCAGGACCTGCCCCCGGGCGCGGTCGACCAGCTGCGCGAGTTCATCAAGACCATGAAGAAGAACCTGCCGGAGTACGACAAGCTCGCCACCGGCAACCCCATCTTCAAGGCCCGTATGCAGGACGTCGGCTACCTCGACCTCACCGGCTGCATGGCGCTCGGCGCCACCGGCCCGGTGCTGCGCTCCGCCGGCCTCCCGCACGACCTGCGCAAGACCGACCCGTACTGCGGCTACGAGAACTACGACTTCGAGGTCCCCACCGCCGACACCTGCGACTCCTACGGACGCTTCCTCATCCGGCTGGAGGAGATGCGCCAGTCGCTGCGGATCATCGAGCAGTGCATCGAGCGCCTGGAGCCCGGGCCGGTCATGGTCGCCGACAAGAAGATCGCCTGGCCCGCCCAGCTCGCGCTCGGCGCCGACGGTCTCGGCAACTCGCTCGACCACATCCGGAACATCATGGGCACCTCCATGGAAGCCCTGATCCACCACTTCAAGCTGGTGACCGAGGGATTCCGGGTCCCCGCCGGACAGACGTACACCGCCGTCGAGTCCCCCAAGGGCGAACTCGGCGTGCACGTCGTCTCCGACGGAGGCACCCGCCCCTACCGGGTCCACTTCCGCGACCCGTCCTTCACCAACCTGCAGGCCATGGCGGCGATGTGCGAAGGCGGCCAGGTCGCCGACGTCATCGTCGCCGTCGCGTCCATCGACCCCGTGATGGGAGGCGTCGACCGGTGACCACCTCACGCCAAGACGTCAGTCTGGGGATGCCGCAGCTCCCCGCCACCCCCTACCCGGCCGAGGTACGCGCCCGGCTCGACGCGGACGCGAAGGAGGTGCTCGCCCGCTACCCCGGCAGCCGTTCCGCCCTGCTGCCGCTGCTGCACCTCGTGCAGTCCGAGGAGGGATACGTCTCCCGCACGGGCATCGCCTTCTGCGCCGAGACGCTCGACCTCACCACCGCCGAGGTCACCGCCGTCTCCACCTTCTACTCCATGTACCGGCGCAGGCCGAGCGGCGACTACCAGGTCGGCGTCTGCACCAACACCCTGTGCGCGGTCATGGGCGGCGACGCCATCTTCGACACGCTCAAGGAGCACCTCGGGGTCGGCAACAACGAGACCACCGAGGACGGCAAGGTCACCCTCGAACACATCGAGTGCAACGCCGCCTGCGACTTCGCGCCCGTCGTGATGGTCAACTGGGAGTTCTTCGACAACCAGACGCCGGAGAGCGCCACGCAGCTCGTCGACGACCTGATCGCCGGCCGGACCGTCGAGCCCACCCGCGGCGCCCCCCTCTGCTCGTACAAGGACACCGCCCGCATCCTCGCCGGCTTCCCCGACGAGCGCCCCGGCGCCGTCGAGGCGACCGGCGGCGCGGGCCCCGCCTCCCTGATCGGGCTGAAGCTCGCCAAGGGCGAGGCGCTCCCGAAGGCGCGCGTGGTCTCCCCGCGCGCCGGACAGCCCCAGGACGGACAGCCCCAGGACGGAGAGCCCCAGGACGGGCAGGCGCACGACGCGCAGGTCCACGACCCGTCGCCGACCGAGCGGCTCAGCTCGCACGACGCACCGCAGCAGACCTCGGCCTCCGACCCGGAGCACCCGGCCGGGCCCGCAGCCGAGGAGGGGGAGTGATGACCTTGGCCGCCGAGATCGACCACAACGGGACGAGCCCCGAGAAGCTGCTCGCCCCCGTCCTCTCCTCCTTCTGGGACCAGCCCGAGTCCTGGACGCTGGACACCTACCGCCGCCACGAGGGCTACGAAGGGCTGCGCAAAGCGCTGGCCATGGCGCCCGACGACCTCATCGCGTACGTCAAGGACTCCGGTCTGCGCGGCCGCGGGGGCGCGGGCTTCCCCACCGGGATGAAGTGGCAGTTCATCCCGCAGGGCGATGGCAAACCGCACTATCTCGTTGTCAACGCCGACGAGTCGGAGCCGGGGACCTGCAAGGACATCCCGCTCCTCTTCGCGAACCCGCACAGCCTCATCGAGGGCATCGTGATCGCCTGTTACGCGATCCGCTCCTCGCATGCGTTCATCTACCTGCGCGGTGAGGTCGTCCCCGTGCTGCGACGACTGCACGAGGCGGTACGAGAGGCGTACGAGGCGGGTTATCTGGGGACGAACATCCTGGGTTCAGGACTCGATCTGGAACTCACGGTGCACGCGGGTGCGGGTGCGTACATCTGTGGTGAGGAAACCGCGCTGCTCGACTCTCTCGAAGGACGGCGTGGCCAGCCCCGGCTGCGGCCCCCCTTCCCTGCGGTCGCCGGTCTGTACGCCTGTCCCACTGTGGTGAACAACGTCGAGTCCATCGCGTCGGTTCCCGCGATCCTGAACAAGGGCAAGGACTGGTTCAGGTCGATGGGCAGCGAGAAGTCCCCGGGCTTCACGCTCTACTCGCTCAGCGGCCATGTCACCAGCCCCGGCCAGTACGAGGCCCCGCTCGGCATCACGCTCCGCCAGCTCCTCGACATGAGCGGCGGGATGCGGGCCGGCCACCGGCTGAAGTTCTGGACGCCGGGCGGCTCCTCCACCCCGATGTTCACCGAGGAGCACCTCGACGTCCCCCTCGACTACGAGGGCGTCGGCGCCGCCGGATCCATGCTCGGCACCAAGGCGCTCCAGTGCTTCGACGAGACGACCTGCGTGGTGCGGGCCGTCACCCGCTGGACCGAGTTCTACGCCCACGAGTCCTGCGGCAAGTGCACGCCCTGCCGCGAAGGGACGTACTGGCTGGTCCAGTTGCTCCGCGACATCGAGGCCGGCAAGGGCGAGATGGCCGACCTCGACAAGCTCAACGACATCGCCGACAACATCAACGGCAAGTCGTTCTGCGCGCTCGGCGACGGCGCGGCCTCGCCGATCTTCTCCTCGCTGAAGTACTTCCGCGAGGAGTACGAGCAGCACATCACCGGCAAGGGCTGCCCCTTCGACCCCGCCCGGTCCACGGCCTGGGCCGACGACAAGAACACCGACGGCAAGAACGCTCACCGGGGGGTGAACGCATGACAGTCACCACGAGTGCGCCCTCCGGGGGCGGCGAGGCGGCGGTTCCGCCCGAGGACCTGGTCACGCTGACCATCGACGGCATCGAGATCAGCGTCCCCAAGGGGACCCTGGTCATCCGGGCCGCCGAACTCCTCGGCATCGAGATCCCGCGCTTCTGCGACCACCCGCTCCTCGACCCGGCCGGCGCCTGCCGCCAGTGCATCGTCGAGGTCGAGGGCCAGCGCAAGCCGATGGCCTCCTGCACCATCACCTGCACCGACGGCATGGTCGTCAAGTCGCAGATCACCTCTCCTGTCGCCGAGAAGGCGCAGAAGGGCGTGATGGAGCTGCTGCTGATCAACCACCCGCTGGACTGCCCCGTCTGCGACAAGGGCGGCGAGTGCCCGCTCCAGAACCAGGCGATGTCGCACGGCGGCGCCGACTCGCGGTTCGAGGGGAAGAAGCGGACCTTCGAGAAGCCCGTCCCGATCTCCACCCAGGTGCTGCTGGACCGTGAGCGGTGCGTGCTCTGCGCGCGCTGCACCCGGTTCTCCAACCAGGTGGCGGGCGACCCGATGATCGAGCTGATCGAGCGCGGCGCGCTCCAGCAGGTCGGCACCGGCGAGGGCGACCCCTTCGAGTCGTACTTCTCCGGCAACACCATCCAGATCTGCCCGGTCGGCGCGCTCACCTCGGCGGCGTACCGGTTCCGCTCCCGCCCCTTCGACCTGGTCTCCACGCCCTCGGTGTGCGAGCAGTGCTCGGGCGGCTGCTCCACCCGGACCGACCACCGGCGCGGCAAGGTCATGCGCCGTCTCGCGGCCAACGAGCCCGAGGTCAACGAGGAGTGGATCTGCGACAAGGGGAGGTTCGGCTTCCGCTACGCCCAGCAGCGCGACCGCCTCACCACCCCGCTGGTCCGCAACGCCGACGGTGAGCTGGAACCGGCGAGCTGGCCCGAGGCGCTGGAAGCCGCGGCGGCCGGACTCCTCGCCGCCCGCGGCCGCACCGGCGTCCTGACCGGCGGCCGGCTGACCGTCGAGGACTCCTACGCGTACAGCAAGTTCGCCCGGGTCGCCCTCGACACCAACGACATCGACTTCCGCTCCCGCGTCCACAGCGCCGAGGAGGCCGACTTCCTGGCCGCCCGGGTCGCCGGACGCGGCCGGGACCTCGACGGCGAGGGCGTCACGTACACCGCGCTGGAGAAGGCTCCCGCGGTCCTCCTCGTCGGGTTCGAGTCCGAGGAGGAGGCCCCCGGCGTCTTCCTCAGGCTGCGCAAGGCCCACCGCAAGAGCGGCCAGAGGACCTTCGCGCTCGCCTCGCACGCCACCCGGGGCCTGGAGAAGGCGGGCGGCACCCTGCTGCCCGCCGCCCCCGGCACCGAGACCGAGTGGCTGGACGCGCTCGCGGGCGGCGTCGGGCTGGAGGCCGAAGGCGCAGCCGCGGCCGAGGCGTTGCGCGGTGAGCACGCGCTGATCATCGTCGGCGAGCGGCTCGCGGGCGTGCCCGGCGCACTGTCCGCCGCGATCCGCACCGCCACCGCCACCGGCGCACGCCTGGTGTGGATTCCGCGCCGGGCGGGTGACCGGGGCGCGATCGAGGCCGGCGCGCTCCCCTCGCTGCTGCCCGGCGGACGCCCGGCCACCGACCCGCGCGCCCGCGACGAGGTCGCGGAGCTGTGGCGGCTGGCCGAACTGCCCTCCCGGCACGGCCGCGACACCGGCCAGATCGTCGAGGCCGCGGCCACCGGCGAACTGGGCGCGCTGCTCGTCGCCGGGGTCGGCGTCGAGGACCTGCCCGACCCCAACCGCGCCATCCAGGCGCTGAACGAGGTCGGCTTCCTGGTCTCCCTGGAACTGCGGCCGAGCGCGGTCACCGCCCGGGCGGACGTGGTCTTCCCGGTCGCCGCCGTCGCCGAGAAGGCCGGCACCTTCCTCAACTGGGAGGGCCGGGTCCGGATGTTCCAGGCGGCGCTGAAGCCCGAGCAGATGTCCCGGACGCTCGCGCCGACCGACTCCCGGGTGCTGCACATGCTGGCCGACGCCATGGACGTGCACTTCGCGCTTCCGGACCTGACCGCCGCCCGCCGTGAGCTGGACCGGCTCGGCGGCTGGGAGGGCGGCCACGCGGACGACCCGCGCGAGGGCGCGCAGCCGCTGCCCCGGCCGGGTGACGGCGAGGCGGTCCTCGCGGGCCACCGCATGCTGCTCGACCTCGGCCGGCTCCAGGAGGGCGACACCGCGCTCGCCGGGACCCGGCACGCGGCCGTCGCCCGGCTCTCGGCGGTCACCGCCGCCGAGACCGGCGTCAAGGACGGCGATCCGCTCGCCGTCACCGGACCCGCCGGCACCGTCGAACTGCCCCTCCAGGTCACCGACATGCCGGACCGGGTGGTCTGGGTGCCGCTGAACTCGGTGGGACGCGGCATCCCCGCCGACACCGGCGTGAACCCGGGCGGCCTGGTGCGGATCGGCCCCGCCGCCGCACCGGGCGCTCCCGTCGAACCATCGGAGGTACGAGCGTGACTGGCCTCGCCGCACTCACGACGGCGCCCGAGGGCGTCGTCCTCGCCGCCGAGGATCTCTCGATGTTCGGCACCGACCCCTGGTGGCTCGTCGTCATCAAGGCGGTCTTCTGCTTCGCGTTCCTGATGGTGACCGTCCTGTTCTCCATCGTGTGGGAGCGCAAGGTCGTCGCCTGGATGCAGCTGCGCGTCGGCCCCAACCGCAACGGCCCCTGGGGCATGCTCCAGTCGCTCGCCGACGGCATCAAGCTGATGCTGAAGGAAGACGTCATCGTCAAGCGGGCCGACAAGGTCGTCTACATCCTGGCGCCGATCGTCGCGGCGATCCCGGCCTTCATGGCGATCGCGGTCATCCCGTTCGGCCCCGCCGACAACCAGGTGTCGATCTTCGGCCACCGGACGACGATGCAGCTCACCGACCTGCCGATCGCGATGCTCTACATCCTCGCGGTCGCCTCGGTCGGCATCTACGGCCTCGTCCTCGCGGGCTGGTCCTCCGGATCGACGTACCCGCTCCTCGGCGGTCTGCGCTCCTGCGCCCAGATGATCAGCTACGAGATCGCGATGGGCGCCGCGTTCGCCTCGGTGTTCCTCTACTCCGGGTCGATGTCGACCTCGGCGATCGTGGAGGCGCAGGCGGACCGGTGGTTCGTCATCCTGCTGCCGGTCTCCTTCATCATCTACATCATCACGATGGTCGGGGAGACGAACCGGGCACCGTTCGACATGCCGGAGTCCGAGGGCGACCTCGTCGGCGGGTTCAACACCGAGTACTCCTCGATCAAGTTCGCGATGTTCATGCTCGCCGAGTACGTCAACATGGTCACCGTCTCCGCGGTGTCCGTGACCCTCTTCCTCGGCGGCTGGCGGGCTCCGTACCCGGTCAGCACCTTCTGGGAGGGCGCGAACCAGGGCTGGTGGCCGATGCTCTGGTTCGTCCTCAAGGTCCAGCTGCTGCTGTTCTTCTTCATCTGGCTGCGCGGCACCCTGCCCCGGGTCCGCTACGACCAGCTGATGAAGCTCGGCTGGAAGGTCCTCATCCCGGTCTCCGTGGTCTGGCTGATGCTCGTCGCCACGGTCCGCGCCCTGCGCAACGAGGGCTACGACTTCTCCCGGATCGTGCTGTACGTCGGCGCGGCGGTGATCGCGATCCTGCTGATCTCCTTCGTCGTCGACATGTTCCGCGACCGGAAGAGGCGGACCGAGGTGGAAGCGGCCGGACCCGAGCCCGCCTTCGACCCGATGGCGGGCGGGTTCCCGGTGCCGCCGCTGCCCGGACAGAGCCTGCCGCCGGTGCCCAGGCGCACTCCGCGACGTGAGCGGGAGCTCGTTGTCAGTGGTGGACCGGATACTCAGAGTGACGGAAACGCGAGTGACGGAAAGGAGGCCGGCGGTGTCTGAGAAACCAGAGCGCACGGGCTCATCGGGATCCGCTGGGTCCTCGGGCCGGGCGGACGAGCCGGGGGAGAAGTTCCAGAACCCGGTGGCCGGCTTCGGCGTGACCTTCAAGGCCATGTTCAAGAAGCGGCTCACCGAGCAGTATCCGGAGACGCCGAAGACGACGGCGCCCCGCTTCCACGGCCGCCACCAGCTCAACCGCCACCCGGACGGCCTGGAGAAGTGCGTCGGCTGCGAGCTGTGCGCCTGGGCGTGTCCCGCCGACGCGATCTACGTGGAGGGCGCGGACAACACCGAGGAGGAGCGCTACTCCCCGGGCGAGCGCTACGGCCGCGTCTACCAGATCAACTACGCGCGCTGCATCCTGTGCGGACTGTGCATCGAGGCCTGCCCCACCCGGGCGCTGACGATGACGAACGAGTTCGAGCTGGCCAACACCACCCGCGAGAGCCTCATCTACACCAAGGAGGAGCTGCTCGCGGGGCTGCAGGAGGGCATGGTCGACAGCCCGCACGCGATCTTCCCCGGCATGGACGAACAGGACTACTACCGGGGCGTGGTCACCGAGGCCGCCCCCGGTACAGTCCGGCAGACGGCCGTGTCCAAGGGCGAGGGCGACAAGCCCGACGAGGACCCCATCGAGTCCACCCGGGCTGCCGACGCCACCCGGCACGACAAGGGGGTGGACGCGTGAACGCCCTGGCCGCAGCCACCACCACCTCCACCGGCGAGGCCGTCCAGTTCTGGATCCTGGGCACCGTCGCCGTGATCGGCGCGCTCTCCACGGTCCTGCTGAAGCGGGCCGTGCACAGCGCGCTCTCCCTCGCCGGCACGATGATCGTCCTCGCGGTGTTCTACCTCGCCAACGGGGCCTACTTCCTCGGCGTCGTCCAGATCGTCGTCTACACCGGCGCGATCATGATGCTGTTCCTCTTCGTCGTCATGCTCGTCGGTGTCACCGCGGCGGACTCCCTCAAGGAGACCCTCAAGGGGCAGCGCTGGCTGGCCGCCGGATGCGCCCTCGGTTTCGGCATCCTGCTGATCGCGGGCATCGGCAACGCCTCGCTCTCCACGTTCAACGGGCTCGGCGCGGCCAACGCCCGGCACGGCGGCAACGTCGAGGGACTCGCCAACCTCATCTTCACCAAGTACGTCTTCGCCTTCGAGATCACCGGCGCCCTGCTGATCACGGCGACGGTCGGCGCGATGGTGCTCACGCACCGCGAGCGCACCGAACGGGCCAAGACCCAGCGGGAGCTGGCCGAGCAGCGCGTCCGCGAGGGCAAGCACCTCCCGCCGCTCCCCGCCCCCGGCGTCTACGCCCGGCACAACGCGGTGGACATCCCCGGTCTGCTCCCCGACGGCACACCGTCCGACCTCACCGTCATGCAGACGCTGCGGGAGCGCGGTCAGATCCGGGACGTCTCGCAGAAGTCCCTCGCCGACCTCAAGGCGCTGGAGCAGCGCTCCGGGGAGCGGCTCGGGCGTGAGGACGCGGACTCCGCGACACGCGGGGCAGGCCCCGCGTCCGCGGCGGAGAATTCGGAGGCCGCCAAGTGAACCCGGTCAACTACCTCTACCTCGCGGCCCTGCTGTTCGCGATCGGCGCCTCCGGGGTGCTGATCCGGCGGAACGCGATCGTGGTGTTCATGTGCGTCGAGCTGATGCTCAACGCCTGCAATCTGGCGCTCGTCACGTTCTCCCGGATGCACGGCAACCTCGACGGGCAGATCGTCGCGTTCTTCACGATGGTCGTCGCCGCCGCGGAAGTCGTCGTCGGGCTCGCGATCATCGTGTCGTTGTTCCGCTCCCGCCACTCGGCCTCGGTCGACGACGCCAGCCTGATGAAGCTGTAAGGGGTCGGAAACGTGGAGAACCTGATTGCGCTGCTCGTCGCGGCGCCCCTGCTCGGAGCGGCGGTCCTGCTCTGCGGCGGCCGCCGGCTCGACAAGACCGGCCACTGGCTCGGCACCGCGCTCGCCGCCGCCTCGTTCGTCGTCGGACTGATCCTCTTCACCGACATGCTGGGGAAGGGCGCCGAGGACCGGGCCCTGCACCAGCACCTGTTCAGCTGGATCCCGGTGGAAGGCTTCCAGGCCGACATCGCCTTCCAGCTCGACCAGTTGTCGATGACGTTCGTCCTGCTCATCACCGGTGTGGGCACGCTGATCCACATCTACTCCATCGGCTACATGGAGCACGACGAGCGCAGGCGCCGCTTCTTCGGCTATCTCAACCTGTTCCTCGCGGCGATGCTCATCCTGGTCATCGCCGACAACTACCTGCTGCTGTACGTCGGGTGGGAGGGCGTCGGTCTGGCGTCGTTCCTGCTCATCGGCTTCTGGCAGCACAAGCCCACCGCGGCCACCGCCGCGAAGAAGGCCTTCCTGGTCAACCGGGTCGGCGACATGGGCCTGTCGATCGCCATCATGCTGATGTTCACCACCTTCGGCACCTTCGCCTTCGGGCCGGTGCTGGAGTCGGCGGACGAGACGAGCCAGGGCAAGCTGACGGCCATCGGCCTGATGCTGCTGCTGGCCGCGTGCGGCAAGTCGGCCCAGGTGCCGCTGCAGTCCTGGCTCGGTGACGCGATGGAGGGCCCGACCCCGGTCTCCGCCCTCATCCACGCCGCGACCATGGTCACCGCCGGTGTCTATCTGATCGTCCGCTCCGGCGCGATCTTCAACGCCGCCCCGGACGCCCAGCTGGTCGTCGTCATCGTCGGTGCGGTCACGCTGATCTTCGGTGCGATCGTCGGTTGCGCGAAGGACGACATCAAGAAGGCGCTCGCCGGCTCCACGATGTCGCAGATCGGCTACATGATCCTCGCGGCGGGCCTCGGTCCGATCGGCTACATCTTCGCGATCATGCACCTGGTGACGCACGGCTTCTTCAAGGCCGGGCTCTTCCTCGGCGCGGGCTCCGTCATGCACGGCATGAACGACGAGGTCGACATGCGCAGGTACGGCGGCCTGCGGAAGTACATGCCGGTCACCTTCATCACCTTCGGGCTCGGCTATCTGGCCATCATCGGCTTCCCCGGCCTGTCCGGCTTCTTCTCCAAGGACAAGATCATCGAGGCGGCCTTCGCCAAGGGCGGCACCGAGGGCTGGATCCTCGGCTCGGTCGCCCTGCTGGGCGCCGCGATCACCGCGTTCTACATGACGCGCGTGATGCTGATGACGTTCTTCGGCGAGAAGCGCTGGCAGCCGGACGCGGACGGCCACGAGCCGCACCCGCACGAGTCCCCGAAGTCGATGACCATCCCGATGATCGTGCTGGCCTTCGGCTCGGTCTTCGCGGGCGGGTTCTTCGCGATCGGCGACCGGTTCGTCAACTGGCTGGAGCCGGTCGCCGGTTACGACCACGGGCACTCCCCGCTGAGCGCGGCCACGGTCACCGGAGCCACCGTGGTGGCCCTGGTCATCGGCGTCGGCGTCGCCTGGGGGATGTACGGCCGCAAGCCGGTGCCGGTCGTCGCCCCGCGCGGCTCGGTCCTCACCCGGGCCGCCCGCCGCGATCTCCTCCAGGACGACTTCAACCACGTGGTCCTGGTCCGCGGCGGCGAGCACCTCACCCGCTCGCTGGTCTACGTGGACCACTCCCTGGTCGACGGCGTCGTCAACGGCACGGCCGCGTCGGTCGGCGGGCTCTCCGGCCGGATGCGCAAGCTCCAGAACGGCTACGCCCGCACCTACGCGGTCTCGATGTTCGGCGGTACGGCGGTCGTCATCGCCGCGACCCTGCTGATGAGGGCGGTCTGATCACATGTCCTTTCCCCTCCTGACCGCGACGGCGGCGCTCCCGGCGATCGGTGCGATCGCCACCGCCGCCGTCCCCGCCGCACGGCGCACCGCGGCCAAATGGCTCGCGCTGCTCTTCTCGCTCGGCACGCTCGTCCTGGCGGCGGTCGTCTTCCTCCGCTTCGAGCCGGGCGGCGACCGCTACCAGCTCACCGAGTCACGGGCCTGGATCGCCGACTTCGGTGTCCGGTACGAACTGGGCGTCGACGGCATCGGGGTGGCGCTCCTCGGCCTCACCGCGCTGCTGATCCCGTTCGTCATCGTCGCCGCCTGGCACGACGCGGACCCCCTGGAGACCAAGTCCACGCGCTGGCGTCCGACGCAGGGCTTCTTCGCTCTGATCCTCATGGTCGAGGCCATGGTGATCCTGTCGTTCGTCGCGACGGACGTCTTCCTCTTCTACATCCTGTTCGAAGCCATGCTCATCCCGATGTACTTCCTCATCGGCGGCTTCGGTGACCGGGCCCACGCGGGCACCGACGAGAGCGCCGCGACCCAGCGCTCGTACGCGGCGGTCAAGTTCCTCCTCTACAACCTGGCCGGCGGTCTGATCATGCTGGCCGCGGTCATCGGCCTCTACGTGGTCGCGGGCAGCTTCTCGCTCTCCGAGATCGCCGAGGCCCGCGCCAACGGCTCCCTGGAGATGGCGACCAGCACCGAGCGGTGGCTGTTCCTCGGGTTCTTCTTCGCCTTCGCGGTGAAGGCCCCGCTGTGGCCGCTGCACACCTGGCTGCCCAACGCGATGGGCGAGGCGACCGCCCCGGTCGCCGTGCTGATCACCGCGATCGTCGACAAGGTCGGCACCTTCGCGATGCTCCGCTTCTGCCTCGGGCTCTTCCCGGAGGCCAGCAAGTGGGCGACGCCGGTGGTCATCACCCTGGCGCTGATCTCCATCGTGTACGGGGCGCTCCTCGCGGTCGGCCAGCGCGACATCAAGCGGCTCATCGCCTACGCCTCGATCTCGCACTTCGGCTTCATCATCCTCGGCATCTTCGCGATGACCAGCCAGGGCCAGTCGGGCGCCACGCTCTACATGGTCAACCACGGCATCTCCACGGCCGCGCTGCTGCTGGTCGCGGGCTTCCTGATCACCCGGCGCGGCTCGCGGCTCATCGCGGACTACGGCGGGGTGCAGAAGGTCGCCCCCGTGCTGGCCGGGACGTTCCTCATCGGCGGGCTCGCGACCCTGTCGCTGCCCGGACTCGCCCCGTTCGTCAGTGAGTTCCTGGTCCTGGTCGGCACGTTCAGCGCGTATCCGGTGGCCGGCATCATCGCCACCTCCGGCATCGTGCTCGCCGCGCTCTACGTCCTGGTCCTCTACCAGCGCACGATGACCGGCCCGGTGCAGGAATCGGTCCGCTCCATGCCGGACCTCCGGGCCCGTGAGCTGGCGGTCGCGGTTCCGCTGATCGCCGTGCTGATCTTCCTGGGCGTCTTCCCGAAGCCGCTCACCGACGTGGTCAACCCGGCGGTGGAGCACACCATGTCCGACGTACAGAAGAAGGACCCCCAGCCCGAGGTGGAGGCCGCCAAGTGAGCGCAACAGCTGTCCACAGTCTGTGGACGACGGCGAGCGGGGTGACAGCGGCGGCGCCGGGCGACTCGTTCACGGCGCCGAAGATCGAGTACACCCAGCTGATGCCGGTCCTGATCATCGTGGTCGCCGCCGTCCTGGGCATCCTGGTCGAGGCCTTCGTGCCGCGCCGGGCCCGCTACCACACCCAGCTCTTCCTGAGCGTGGTGGCGGTCGCCGCCTCGTTCGCCGCGATCGTCGGCCTCGCCGCCGGGGGATACGGCACCACGAAGGCCCAGATCGCGGCCATGGGGGCCATCGCGATCGACGGCCCCACCCTGTTCCTGCAAGGCACCATCCTCCTGGTCGCCATGGTGGCCGTGTTCACCTTCGCCGAACGCCGGCTCGACCCCAGCAGCGACGGCAACCGCGTCGACTCGTTCGCCGCCCAGCCCGGGGCCGTCCCGGGCGGCGAGGGCGAGAAGGCCGCGGTGCGGGCCGGGTTCACCACCACCGAGGTCTTCCCGCTGCTGCTCTTCTCGGTGGCGGGGCTGCTGGTCTTCCCGGCCGCCAACGACCTGCTGACCCTCTTCATCGCGCTGGAAGTCTTCTCGCTCCCGCTCTACCTCCTGTGCGCCGTCGCCCGCCGCAAGCGGCTGATGTCGCAGGAGGCGGCCGTGAAGTACTTCCTGCTCGGCGCGTTCTCCTCGGCGTTCCTGCTCTTCGGGATCGCCCTCATCTACGGCTACGCGGGCTCCCTCTCGTACGCCCAGATCGCCAACGTCGTCGACGGCTCGGTCCTGGAGATCGACCCCGCCCTCGCCGACACCATGGGCAACGACGCGCTGCTGCTCATCGGCGGCGCGATGATCCTGACCGGCCTGCTCTTCAAGGTCGGCGCGGTGCCGTTCCACATGTGGACCCCGGACGTCTACCAGGGCGCCCCGACCCCGGTCACCGGCTTCATGGCCGCGGCCACGAAGGTCGCCGCGTTCGGTGCGCTGCTGCGCCTGCTGTACGTGGCGCTGCCGGGCCTCACCTGGGACCTGCGGCCGGTCATGTGGGCGGTGGCCATCGTCACGATGCTCGGCGGCGCGATCGTCGCGATCACCCAGACCGACATCAAGCGGCTCCTCGCCTACTCCTCGATCGCGCACGCGGGCTTCATCCTCGCGGGCGTCATCGCGGCCAACCCGGAGGGCATCTCCTCGGTCCTCTTCTACCTGCTCGCCTACTCCTTCGTGACGGTCGGCGCGTTCGCCGTGGTCACCCTGGTGCGCGACGCGGGCGGCGAGGCCACCCACCTGTCGAAGTGGGCCGGGCTCGGCCGCCGCTCGCCGCTGGTCGCGGCGGTCTTCGCGGTGTTCCTGCTGGCCTTCGCGGGTATCCCGCTGACCTCCGGGTTCTCGGGCAAGTTCGCGGTGTTCAAGGCGGCGGCCGAGGGCGGGGCCGGGGCGCTGGTCGTCGTCGGTGTGCTCTCGTCGGCCGTCGCGGCGTTCTTCTACATCCGCGTGATCGTCCTGATGTTCTTCAGCGAGCCGAAGGCGGACGGCCCCACGGTCGCCGTCCCGTCCCCGCTGACCATGACGACGATCGCGGTCGGCGTCGCCGTCACCCTGGTGCTGGGCCTGGCCCCGCAGTACTTCCTGGACCTGGCGAGCCAGGCGGGGGTCTTCGTGCGGTAGCGGCAGCCCGCGCGGGAAGCCCCGCAGTATGAGCGACAGCAGCGCCGGACGGTCGGTTATCCACAGACCGTCCGGCGTTGTCGTTGGCTCCGCCTATCGTGGACGGGGACGAGAGCAGGACGGGACAGGGCCGGGCGAGCGGACCCTCGGCGGACCCTCGGGGGACAGAGCATTGGGCGTGACCATGGATGAGACCACCGGGACGGTGACCGGCACCGACACCGGCACGGGCGGCGAGAGCGAGGCGCGGCGCACACTGCACCGCGTCTTCGGGTACGAGTCGTTCCGCGGCGAGCAGGGCGCGATCATCGAGCATGTGGTGGCGGGCGGCGACGCGGTCGTGCTCATGCCCACCGGTGGCGGAAAGTCCCTCTGCTACCAGATCCCGTCCCTGGTCCGACGGGGCACCGGCGTGGTCGTCTCCCCGCTGATCGCCCTCATGCAGGACCAGGTCGACGCCCTGCGGGCGCTCGGCGTCCGGGCCGGCTTCATGAACTCCACGCAGGACTTCGACGAGCGCCGCTCGATGGAGGCGCAGTTCCTCGCGGGCGAGCTGGACATCCTCTATCTGGCGCCCGAGCGGCTGCGCCTGGACTCCACGCTCTCCCTGCTGGCCCGGGGCGAGATCTCCGTCTTCGCGATCGACGAGGCGCACTGCGTCGCCCAGTGGGGCCACGACTTCCGCCCGGACTATCTGGCGCTGTCCGTGCTCGGCGAGCGCTGGCCGGACGTGCCGCGCATCGCCCTCACGGCGACCGCGACGAACGCCACGCACGAGGAGATCACCCGCCGGCTCGGCATGCCGGATGCGAAGCACTTCGTCGCGAGCTTCGACCGGCCGAACATCCAGTACCGGATCGTGCCGAAGGCCGACCCCAAGAAGCAGCTTCTCTCCTTCCTCAAGGAGGAGCACGCGGGGGACGCGGGCATCGTCTACTGCCTCTCGCGCAACTCCACCGAGAAGACCGCCGAGTATCTGGCCCGCAACGGCATCGACGCCGTGCCGTACCACGCGGGCCTGGACGCCGCCACGCGCGCCGCCCACCAGGCGCGGTTCCTCCGCGAGGAGGGGCTCGTCGTCGTCGCGACGATCGCGTTCGGCATGGGCATCGACAAGCCGGACGTCCGCTTCGTCGCCCACATCGACCTCCCCAAGTCCGTCGAGGGGTATTACCAGGAGACCGGCCGCGCGGGCCGGGACGGGGAGCCGTCCACGGCCTGGATGGCGTACGGACTCCAGGACGTCGTCCAGCAGCGCAAGCTCATCCAGGGCGGTGACGGCGACGAGGACCACCGCCGCCGGGCCGCCGCCCACCTGGACTCGATGCTGGCCCTGTGCGAGACGGTCCAGTGCCGCCGGGCCCAGCTGCTGACCTACTTCGGCCAGGAGCCCACGGCCGCCGCCTGCGGCAACTGCGACACCTGCCTCACCCCGCCGGAGACCTGGGACGGCACGGTCGTCTCGCAGAAGCTGCTCTCCACGGTGGTGCGGCTGAAGCGCGAGCGGAACCAGAAGTTCGGCGCGGGCCAGATCGTCGACATCCTGCTCGGCCGCAAGACCGCGAAGGTCATCCAGTTCGACCATGACCAGCTCTCCGTCTTCGGCATCGGCGAGGAGCTGGCCGAGGCGGAGTGGCGCGGAGTGGTCCGCCAGTTGCTGGCCCAGGGCCTGCTGGCGGTCGAGGGGGAGTACGGCACGCTGGTCCTCACGGACGAGAGCGCGACGGTGCTCGGCCGGGAGCGCGATGTGCTGCTCCGCAAGGAGCCGAAGAAGCCGACGTCCCGCTCGTCGTCCTCGGCGGGCGGCGCCAAGGGCGCCAAGGGCAAGGCCGCTGTGGACCTCCCCGAGTCCGCCGTCCCGGTCTTCGAGGCGCTGCGCGCCTGGCGCGGGGCGACGGCGAAGGAGCAGGGCGTCCCGGCGTACGTGATCTTCCACGACGCGACGCTGCGGGAGATCGCGACCGTCCACCCGACGACGATCGGGGAGCTGGGAGGCATCAGCGGCCTGGGCGAGAAGAAGCTCGCGACGTACGGGGAGGGCGTGCTGGAGGTCCTGGCCGAGACGTCCCCGGGAGCGGCCCCGGAGACACCCCCGGCCCCCGCACCCCGCGCGGCGGCTCCGGCTCGTACGCAAGCCCCTGCTCCGGCCCCGCAGCACAGCGACCCCGAGTTCGGCTGGGACGAGGAACCGCCCGAGTACGAGTGAGACGCGGGCCGGGCGGCGGGGGGCGAGCGGGCGGTGGGGCCTACTCCGGGTTCGCCGCCCCGCTGCGGCGGGCCGTGATCGCCGTCAGATCCAGGTCCACGGTGAACGGCACCGACACCTTCATCCGGTCGTGGAAGATCCCGGTCGAGGTGTACGCGCCGGTGGCCGGCTCCCGCTCGAAGACGTACACCACGGCACGCCCGTCGTGGTTCTCCACCCGCCAGTAGTGGGGGATGGTCGCGCGGGCGTACTTCACGGGCTTGGTCTCCCGGTCGCGGGACCGGGACTCCGGCGAGACGACCTCGATGGCCAGTCGGACGGCCTCGGCGGGGAACCGGGTCTGATTCGGGTCATCGACGACATCGCCGTCGATGACGATCACATCAGGCTCGGGCCGGTTGTAGCGGTCGATGTCGATGGTGAACTCGCGCACGACCTCCAGTTCGGACGGCACCAAGGACTGCAGCTGCCACTCGAAGAAGCTGACCGCTCGCGAATGGAAAAGGGTCTGCGGACTCACGAAAACGAGGCTCCCGTCGATCAGCTCCGTGTGCGGAGGCAGATTCGGGAGTGTGTCCAGGTCATCGGCGGTCCAGCCGCCCTCGGGAGGGACCGCCCACCGCGGCTCGGAGGCCTCGGGCTCGATGCTCATCATTGCTCCCATGGGGAGGAGTCTCGCGGGCCCGACCAGCGTATCCGCCGGGAAGCGGATCCGGATGACCCGAACGTGGGAACGCCTGTCGCGGAGCTGACCGATGCCGCACCGCCCCAGGCGTTCCCGCCGCCCCCGGGTACGTCCCGCTACCCCGCGGCGCAGCGCAGGTCGGCCGCCGGGCGCTTGCCCGTGGTGAGGAACGTGGTCGTCGCCTCGTTGGCGCAGGTGTTGGTGCCGAAGGGGTAGACGCCGTGGCCGCCCTGGTCGGCGGTGACCATCCTGGCCCGCTGGCCCAGTGCCTGCCGGAGCTTCAGAGCTCCCGCCAGCGGGGTTCCCGGGTCGCGTTCGTTCTGGACCAGCAGGATGTTCGACGGGCCCCGGTCACCGATGCGCACCGGCGGCTCGCGGTGCTCGGACGGCCAGAACGCGCAGGGGGTGATGTTCGCCGTCGAGGCGCCGAGCTGGGGATACCGGGCACGGTCGACCGCGACGTTCCGTTGGTAGGCGAGCTGGTGGAGGGGCCACCGGGAGTCCGCGCACAGGACGTGGAGGCGGGAGGCGGCGGAGTTCTCCTGGTCCGGAGTCGGCTCGAAGGGGTAGGGCTTCCCCGCCTTCAGGGTCTGCCACATCTTCGCCAGCTCCGGAAGCTGTGTGTCCGAGTAGAGCAGTTCCAGGGTCAGCCCGCGGAACAGGGTTCCGGTGATGTTGCCTTGCGGCTCGGCGTCCAGGCGGCGGGCGAGAGCGGCGTACGTGGACTCCACCTCGGCGGGGGTGGTGCCGAGGCCGTACTCGGGGTGGGCGGACGCGTACGCCGCGAAGTCCGGGAAGCGGTCCTCCATGCCGCGTGCCAGCAGCCGGAACGCGGTGACGTCGTAACCGCGCGGGCCGAGGACGCTGTCGAGCACGATCCGGTCGCCGCGCTCGGGGAACAGCTGCGCGTAGGTGGCGCCGAGCTGGGTGCCGTACGAGGCGCCGAGGTAGGAGATCTTGGGCTCGCCGATGGCGGCCCGGATGCGGTCCATGTCCCGCGCGGTGTTCGCCGTCGTGGTGTGCGGCAGCATCCACGCGCTGTCCGACGCGGCGCACTGCTCGGCGATGCCGCGCGCGTACCGCGCTTCGCGCGCCACGTCGGCCGGGCCGTGAGCGTACGCGGGGTACGCGCCGCGCTTCAGTTGCGCCGGCGTCAGGTCGCAGGTCACCGGGGTGCTGCGGCCCACCCCGCGCGGGTCCATGCCGATGAGGTCGTAGGTGTCCAGCACCTGCTGGGGCAGTCCCGCTCCGAGACCCAGCGGGTAACCCAGGCCGGAGCCGCCGGGGCCGCCCGGGTTGGTGAGCAGCGCACCTCGGCGCTGCGCGGGGTTCCGGCTCGGCAGCCGGGAGACCGCGATCTCGATCTGGCCGCCCTCGGGATCGCGGTAGTCCAGCGGAACCTTCAGCGTGCCGCACTGGAGCTGCTTGGGAGGGTTCGTCCCCGGGCAGGGCCCCCACGTCAGCGGTGCCGGTGCGGTGGCCGCCGCGTCCGATGTCGCGCCCGAGGCCGGGGCGACCCAGGTCGCGACGACGGCGGTGGCCGCGAGAGCCAGGGCCAGGGGTTTCCGGCGCATGGAAAGCCTCCTCGTCGTCCGTGAGAAGCCATCAGTCTTCCGACCGCGCCGCCGTTCGCGCGTCGCCCGCTCGGGCCGTCGTGCCCCGCACCGGAGACGGGGGGACGGACGTCGGCCTTCGACCGGAGTCGAAGGCGGCCCCCTCCCCAGGTCGGACGTGCCGGCCGGGCGGCGTCGCGATAATGAACCGATGGAGACGGACGCCGTGCCACGTCGAAGGCCCCTGCCTCGCCGGGGGCCCTGGCAGGAGACGGTGCGGATCGGCGCGGCCGCTGTGGTGGGGGCGCTGCTCTGGCTGCTCACCGGCGCGATGCTGCCGCGCGGGTGTGCGGCGGATTCGTGCTCCTGGTACGTCACCGGCGACCCGCTCGTCGCTCTCGGCTGCCTGACGGCGGTGGCCTGGCTGCGGCGGTTCCCCGTCCCCGTGGCGCTCGCCGTCGCCGTCGCGTCCGCCGCTTCCGCCCTGGCGTCCGGCGCGGCACTGCTGGCGATCGGCTCCCTGGCGGCCCGTCGGCGTCCGGCCGAGATCGCGCCGGTGGTGGCCGCGTTCGTCGTCGCGCCGCTGTTCACCACGGGGCTGTACCCGGTGGAGCGGCCGCCCGGTTCCCCCTGGATCCAACTCAGCCTGCAGCTGCTGACGGCGGGGTTCGCCGTCGCCACGGGATGGGCCGTGGGAGCCCGCCGCGCCGAAGTCCTCTCGCTCCGGGAGCGGGCCCGCGGCGCGGAACGCGAACAGGCCGCCCTGGCGGACCGGGCCCGGGTGCTGGAGCGCAACCGGATCGCCCGCGAGATGCACGACAGCCTCGCCCACCGGATCTCCCTGGTCGCCCTGCAGGCCGGGGCGCTGGACCACCGCCCCGATCTGCCGGACGAGGAGCGCGCCGTGCTGGTCCGGGGCATCGCGGACGGTTCGTACCGGGCCCTGGAGGATCTGCGCGATGTGCTCGGCGTGCTCCGGGCCGAACAGCCGGACCGCCCGGAGCCGCCCCGCCCCTCCTACGACCGCGTCCCGGCCCTGGTGGACGACGCACGCGCCTCCGGCATGGACCTGACGCTCACCGTCGGCACGACCGGCGAACCCCCGGACGCGGTGGGCGACGTCTGCTACCGCGTCGTCCGGGAAGCGCTGACCAACGCCGCCAAGCACGCCCCCGGCGCCCCGGTCCGGGTCACCTTGGACGGTGCGCCCGGCGGCGTGCTCGGCGTCGTCGTCCGCAACGGCCCGGCCGCCCGGACGGCGACCAGGCCGCCGGCCTCCGGGTACGGCCTGCCGGGTATCGCCGAGCGGGTCCGAGCCGTCGGCGGGACCCTTGACCACCACCCGGCGCCCGACGACGGGTTCGCCCTCACCGCCCGGCTGCCCTGGCCGGCCGACGAGCCCGGGCGCACGGCCGGGCCGGGCGAGCCCGCCCGACGCTCCCGGCCCGGCGACGAGCCCGAGCGGAGGTCCTGAGCGTGGAGTCCGGTGAGCCGCCGGTGCGGGTGGTCGTGGTCGACGACGAACAGCTGATCCGGATGGCGGTGCGTCTGGTCGTCGACGGCGAGAGCGACCTCACCGTGGTGGGCGAGGCTGCCGACGGGGAGGAGGCCCTCGCCCTCGTACGGGAGAAGACGCCGGACGTCGTGCTCATGGACGTACGGATGCCGGGGCGGGACGGCGTGAGCTGGACCCGGGAACTCCTGGCGCTGGACCGGCCGCCGCGGGTCATCGTCCTGACCGCCTTCGACTCCGACGCGCTGGTCCTCGACGCGCTGCGCGCGGGAGCCCTCGGCTTCGTCCTGAAGCACACCCCGCCCGACCGGATCATCGACGCGGTACGCACGGTCGCGAACGGCGAACCCGCCCTGTCCCCGCGGGCCACGGCGCGGCTCATCGCGGCGGCCACCGCGGCCGGCGGTCCGGTGGTTCGCGGGGCCGTCCGCGATGCCGCCCGAAAGCGGCTGTCCGCCCTGACCCGGCGTGAACTCGAGACCGCGCGGGCCATCGCGGACGGGCTGGGCAACCGGGAGATCGCCGAACGTCTCGGCATCACCGTCGCCACCGTCAAGGCCCACACCAGCAGCCTGTTCAGCAAGCTGGAGGTGGACAACCGCGTGCGGATCGCCCTGCTCGTCCGGGACGCCGAGGACCCCGGGCCCGGGCACTGACCCGGGCCCGGCAGGCGGTACCGGTCGCCTGCCGGGCCCGGCCGGAACCGCTGCGGGTCAGGCCGGCCAGACGCCCGTGACGCGTCGGGTCGCCTTCGCGCCCGAGCGTTCGACGGTGGCCTTGACCACGGCGAAGATCGCGCCCTGTACGGCGGCGGCGAGAAGGATCTGCCGCCACGGACGGTCCTCGTCGAGGGCGTCGGGGGCGTCGCCCTCGCCTTCGATGACCTTCCACGTCTGCTTGAACGCGGCGGTCGCGATCACGCCGCTGAGCGCGCCGAGGGCGAACCCCATCGGCTTGTAGGCGAGCTTGGACGCCTTCACTTGTTACGCCCCCGGCCGCGGCGGATCAACAGGAAGGCGACCAGCACCGCACCGCCCGCGAGGAGCTGGGTCCGGTTGGCGCGGGCGGCCTTCGCGATCCGGTCCGCCTTCTCCAGCAGCGGGTCGGGGGTCCGGTCCACCGCGAACTGCCCGGCCCGGGCCGCGCTTTCCCGCACCTGAGTGGCGGCCTGTGCGGTCTTCTCCTGCACGGGTTCCGGCGTCTTGTCCTTCACCGCCTGTGCGGCCTGCGCGGTCTTCTCGCGGATCTGGGCGGTGGCGGCTGCGGCCTGTTCCTTGACCGCCGCGGTCTTCTCGGCAGCCTGCTCCTTCAGCTCGGCGGACTTCTCCGCGGCCTGTTCCTTCACCGCGGTCGCCTTCTCCGCGGCCTGCCCCTTCGCAGCCGCCGTCTTCTCCGCCGCCTGCTCCTTCAGCTCGGCCGTCTTCTCGGCGGCCTGCTTCTTCGCCGCCGCGGTATTCTCCTTGGCCTGCGCCTTGACGTCGGCCTTGCCCGCCAATGCCTCGACGGTCTGACCGAGTTCGTCGCGCGTGCGCTCGACCTGCTGGCGCAGTTCCTCGGGGGTGGGCGAACCCATCGTGTTCTCTGACTCGTCGTTCATCGGTGAGCCCTCTCCTTGACCTCGGCCAGATCGGCCTTGACGCTGTCGATGGTCTGCTCCGGGGCGGGGGCCCCGGCGCGGGCGATCTGCTTCTTCCCCGCGAGGGCGGCTGCTCCCGCCACCGCGGCCAGTACCGCCGTGACGATGAGGGCCGCCGCCCACAGGGGCAGGGCCAGCGCGAGCGCGGCGATGCAGGTCGCCACCAGGGCCTGAGCCGCCAGGATGCCGACGAAGCCCGCAGCGCCGAACAGGCCGCCGCCCTTACCGAAGCGCCTGCCCTTCTCCGCCATCTCCGAACGTGCCAGCTGCATTTCCTCGCGGACCAGTTCCGAGATCTGCTGCGAGGCACGTGAGACGAGAACGCCCACCGGTTCATCGCCGGTGGTGGTGGGGGTCTGCCGTCCTGCTGTGCTCATGAGGTCACCGGGCCCTTCCCTGTCGGCATCGGCACGTGAAAGCGGAAGGCCGTGACGGAACCTCCGCGTCCGGATGTGTGCTGCTGTCGCCCGGGTACCCGCCAACCGCGTTCGCACCCGTCCCCACCGCGAGGAGCGTCTCCGCCGACATGCGCGGGCTCGTCCTCAGTCCCCGCCGCCCCCTCCGCAGCCGCCCCCTCCGCAGCCGCCCCCGCCGCCGTCGGTCCAGCCACCGCCGCTGTCGCCGCCGCTCCCGCCGCTGGACTGGCTCTGGCGGACGTTGTGGTGGACCGCCGAGGCGAACCACAGGGCGCGGCGTACGGTCTTCATCGCCAGGCGGCCCTCGCGGCCGGCGGTGGTGAGGGTGCCGGCCAGGCCCACCGCCGAGACGAGCCCGGCCAGGGCGCGGCCGCGCTGGTCCGGGAAGCCCCGGGCCTCCGCCTGGCCGAAGCGCAAGCGGGTCGCGCCGGTCAGGTCGGGGTCGCCGGGGAAGTGGCGCTGGTAGGGGAGCACACCGAGGAAGCGGCGGGTCTCGCGGCGCAGGAGGCCGCGCTCCACCAGGTGGTCCAGGTGGCGTTCCTCGGCGTTGCGGCCGTACAGCCGGATCCAGCTCTTGGCGCTGGTCCCCGGGCGGAATCGCTTCTTCTTGGCGGACGGCGGGTCGAGCGTGCCCAGCAGCGACGCGAGCAGCGGGTGGGCCGGGTCCAGGGGGTTGACCACCTGGACCCGGCCGCGCTCCTCGCGTATCCGGCCCTGGAGCTCCAGCTCGGCGAGGACCGCTCCCGCCGCGCCGTACCGCAGATACGCGCGGCTGCAGAGCGGTTTGCCGCGTTCCGGGTCCAGCGTCAGCAGGAGCAGTTCCTCGGGCAGGGTCAGGGCGGAGGCGTCCTGCGTCATGGCGCGGTGACGATCCTTCCGGTGACGTCGCCGAGGCCCACGCGGGTGCCGTGTGGTCCTGGCGCCCAGGCGGTCAGTGTGACCGTGTCGCCGTCCTCCAGGAACGTCCGCTTGCCCTCGGTCAGTTCGAGCGCGTCGCGGCCGTTCCAGGTCAGCTCCAGGAGCGAGCCGCGCTGGTCCGTCTCGGGGCCGCTGACCGTACCGGAGCCGTACAGGTCGCCGGTGCGCAGCGACGCGCCGTTGACCGTCATGTGCGCGAGCTGCTGGGCCGCCGTCCAGTACATCGAGGCGAACGGGGGCTCGGCGACGGCCTGGCCGTTGATCTCGACGGTGATCCGGATGTCGAAGCCGCCCGGCTCCTCGTCCTCGGCGTCGTCGAGGTAGGGGAGGAGCGGGACGTCCCGGGCCGGGGGTGCGGTGCGGGCGGCGTCCAGGGCCTCCAGCGGGGTGACCCACGCCGATACGGAGGTGGCGAAGGACTTGCCGAGGAACGGGCCGAGCGGCACGTACTCCCAGGCCTGGAGGTCGCGTGCGGACCAGTCGTTGAGGAGGGAGAGCCCGAAGACGTGCTCGCGGAAGTCGGCCAGCGGGACCGGGGTGCCGTGCGCGGAGGGGACGCCGACGACGAAGCCGACCTCGGCCTCGATGTCGAGCTTCACCGAGGGCCCGAAGACGGGGGCCGGGTCGGTGGGGGCCTTGCGCTGGCCGCTGGGGCGTACGACGTCGGTGCCGGAGACCACGACGGTGCCGGAGCGGCCGTGGTAACCGATCGGCAGGTGCTTCCAGTTGGGGGTGAGCGCGTCGCCGTCCGGCCGGAAGATCTGGCCGACGTTGGTGGCGTGGTGCTCGCTGGCGTAGAAGTCGACGTAGTCCGCCACCTCGTACGGCAGGTGCAGGATCACCGCGTCCACCGGGTGCAGCAGCGGCTCGATGTCCGCGCGGTGGGCGGGGACGGTCAGCCAGGCGGTGAGCGCGCGGCGCACATCGCTCCAGGCGGTGCGGCCCGCCGCGAGCAGCGGTGTCAGGCTCGGCTGTGCCAGCAGCCCCGCGTACGGGGACCCCAGCGCGTGGGCGGCGGCCCCGGCGTCCAGGACGTGGTTGCCGATGCGGACGCCGACCCGGCGGTCGTCGGGGTGGTCGGGGGTGGAGAACACACCGTACGGAAGGTTGTGCGGGCCGAAGGGGTCGCCCTCGGCCAGATCGAGCGGGCTGCTCTGCTCGGGCATGTGGTGCTGCCTCG
Organism: Streptomyces globisporus C-1027; assembly: GCF_000261345.2. Classification (NCBI taxonomy): domain Bacteria; kingdom Bacillati; phylum Actinomycetota; class Actinomycetes; order Kitasatosporales; family Streptomycetaceae; genus Streptomyces; species Streptomyces globisporus. Next base: position 4,749,507 of record NZ_CP013738.1, read on the forward strand.
CTTTCCAGGTCGCGTTGGGGACACGTTACGTCGGGGCTCCTACCCAGCGGCAGTGCCCTGACCATCCCCAACTGTGCGTATTGCCCGGAAAGTTCACCGGTTACCGTCGGTTCCCCCCTGGAAACCGGGGGGAACCGAGCCGGAAACAAGGCAGCCGCTCAGCCCGCCGTGCGCGGGATGCGCTTCTCCCAGGTGCGGTGGAAGACGATCTCCTCGCCGTCCTTGCAGATCACCTCGTCGGAGGTGATGAAGTCGTGCTCGTCGGCGGTGATCTCGGAGCGGGTCTCGATCCCCACGTCCCACGCCGCCTCCGGCCGGTGCAGCCGGATCGTCCAGTCACTGCGGGTCCGTGCGGAGAGCGGGTCGTCCTGCTGGATCGTGTACGTCTCCAGGGCGTCCTCGGTGAATTCGAGGCCGTCGGGGTAGACGCGCGTACCGCCGTAGCGGGGGTCGACCTCCAGGCGCCATTCGCCCTGGGCGACATCGCGGACGACGAGGCGTTCGGGGCGCGGCTCCTCCAGGGTGACCGGGTAGACCACGCCGAGCGGTTCGGACTGTTCCGGTTCGCCGAAGGTGATCGCCGGGTCCTCGGTGTGGCGTCGCACCGGCAGCTCGACGAAGCTCCCGTCGGCGTCCAGGGTGAAGCCCGCCGAGCCGGCCTGGGGCCAGATCCAGGGCCAGTACGCGGAGGAGATCGCGATCCGGATGCGGTGGCCGGGCGGGAAGGTGTGCCCGATGCCGTTGAGGTCGAAGACCACGTCCTCACTCTCGCCGGGCGTCCAGTCGTCGGTGCGGTCGCGGCCGTTGCGGGCGGCCAGGTTGAGGACGCCCCGGGTGACGAGCGTCGAGGCGCCGTCGGGGGCGACGTCGCAGAGCCGGGCGATGGCCTGGCCGCGTGGCACGTCCATCCGGATGCGGAGCTTCACCCGGGGGCGGCCGAGGATCTCGATCGGCGCGTCGGTCACGGGGAATTCGAAGGACACCGACTTGGCGTCCTCGTCCCGCTGGTCCGGCGGGAGGTCCGCCTCGTTGCCGAACGGGAAGAAGCGGCCCGCGTCCAGCCCGGTCTGCTGCGGCGAGGCGACGATCCGCTCGCCGCCCTGGAGCGCGTACGCCACCGGGTTCACGTTCTCCGAGGGCCAGGACGCGTCCCCCACCCAGCGTCCTGGCAGCGTTTCGTACACCGTGGCGGGCGGGTGCGAGCCGCTGATCCAGGACCGCAGCAGCGGCTCCCGCATCACGCCGGTCTCCTTGCCCTTGAGGTGCTGGTCCCACCAGCGCAGCGTCTCCTGGAGGAAGCCGATCGCGGGCCCCGGCGGCAGCCCCCGGTCGGGGTACTGGTGCGACCACGGCCCGATGATCCCGCGCACCTGCCGGGGGTCGAGGTGCTCGACGAGCCGCAGGACGGTGTCCCGGTACGGGTCGTGCCAGCCGCCGACCGCGAGGACGCTCGCCTTGATCGCGCCGTAGTCCTCGCAGACGCTGCCGTGCTTCCAGTAGGCGTCGCGGCTCTGGTGGGCGAGCCAGGTGTGACTGAAGGGCTCGACGGCCTCCAGCCGCTTCAGCCACATCTCCCGCCAGTCGTCGCCGACCTGCGCCGGGTCCGGCGGGCGGCAGACGAAGGCGAGCATGGTGGCCGCCCAGGCGTGCATGTCCACGGCGAGGACCGAGCCGCCCATGTAGTGCACGTCGTTGTCGTAGCGGTCGTCGGCCGAGCAGACGGTGACGATCGCCTTCAGCGGCTCGGGGGCGAGCGCGGCGATCTGGAGCGAGTTGAAGCCGCCCCAGGAGATCCCGAACATCCCGACCCGGCCCGAGCACCACTCCTGCTGGGCCAGCCAGTGGATGACGGCGACCCCGTCGGCCAGCTCCTGCGCGTCGTACTCGTCGCCCGGCAGCCCCTCGCTGTTGCCGTGGCCCCGGACGTCGACCCGTACGGAGGCGTAGCCGTGGCCCGCGTACCAGGGGTGGCGCTGCCAGTCGCGCGGCGCGGTCCAGTCGCCGAGCCGGTAGGGCAGGTACTCCAGGAGGGCGGGGACCGGTTCGTCGGTCAGCGGCCGCCAGATCCGGGCGTAGAGCCGGGTGCCGTCGGACAGCGGGATCCGGACGTCCTCGTGGGTGGTCTCGTACGGGAACTCGGTCGTGATGTTCATGGCTCACCTCGGTGGGGGACGGGGTGCGTGAGGCGTACGGGTCAGTGGACGGGGTGCATCGTGCGCTTCAGCCAGGGCGCGGCCAGGATCATCGCCACACCGGCCGCCACGGCGATCGCGCCGTTGACGCCGAAGTAGGCGGGGTTGGATACCTCGCCGTACAGCTTCACGGTCTGGGCCTGGATGCCGTTGGCGACGGCCAGGGAGAGGAACCACAGGGCCATGGTCTGGCTGGCGAAGGCCTTGGGGGCGAGCTTGCTGCTGGCCGAGAGGCCGGAGGTCTCCAGCAGGACGTCGCCGAGGCCGAGCAGCAGGTAGGAGCCGACGATCCACCAGACGGCCATCTTGTAGGTGTCGTCCGCGTGCCCGGAGGTCGGCAGGACCATCAGCAGGAACGACAGACCGCCGAGGATCACACCGAAGGCGATCTTGTTGGAGGCGTGCGGCTGGCGGCGCCCCATCCGCACCCAGGTGGCGGCCACCACCGGAGCGAGCGCCACCTCGAAGGCGCCGAGCGCGGAGGCGTACCAGCTGGCCGGGAAGGTGAAGCCGAAGATCTCGGTCCGGGCGTTGGTCGACGCCAGCAGGATCATCGTCGAGTAGGCCTGGAAGAGGATGAAGTTGAAGAAGACCGAACCCAGGAAGAGCACGACGTAAGGCCGCAGCCTGCCGCGCTCCTCCGCGGTGACCCGGGGGCTTTTGAACATCACCACGAAGTAGGCGATCGGGGCGATGATCGAGATCACCGTCAGCACGTCCACGAACCGGTCGATGGTCAGCCATCCCACCAGCGCCAGCACGGTCGCGACGACGGCCACCGCGACGGCCCCGCCGATGATCAGGCGCACCGCCCGCCGCATCGCGTCGGGCGCCAGCGCGAATTCCGCGCCCTCCTTGCGGCCGACCAGGTGACGGCGGCCCGCCACGTACTGGATCAGGCCGAAGGTCATGCCGATCGCGGCGGCCGAGAAGCCCCAGTGCCAGCTCCAGTGCTCGCCGAGCCAGCCGGTGATCAGCGGTCCGGCGAACGCGCCGATGTTGATGCCCATGTAGTAGAGGGCGAAGCCGGCGTCGCGCCGTTCGTCGTCGGTGCGGTAGAGCTTGCCGACCATGGAGGCCACATTGGGCTTGAGCAGGCCCGTTCCGGCGCTGATCAGGCCGAGGCCCACCCAGGTCATCGCGTCGGTGGGGACGGCCATGGAGTAGTGGCCGCAGGCGATGAGGATGCCGCCGTAGAGCACGGCCCGGTACGAGCCGAGGATCCGGTCGGCCATCCAGCCGCCCGCCACGGAGACCAGATAGACCAGCGTCCCGTAGGCGGCGGAGACGGACGCGGCGGTGCCGGGGTCCATGCCCATGCCGCCGTTCGCCACGGTGTCGGCGAAGAACAGCACCAGGATGGCCTGCATGCCCAGGAACGAGAACCGTTCCCAGACCTCCAGGCCGGACAGGGTCATCAGACCCCGTGGCTGGCCGAAGAAGGCGCGGTCGTCCTCGGGTGGTGGCTGGGCCGGCTCGGTGGCCGCGGTGCTGTGGGACAAAGCGGGGACTCCTGATCGTATGAGCTGATCCCGAACATACCGGCGGTCATGGGAAGCCGCCCACGGTGATCCATAGAGGACCGGATACGCTGAAGTTGATTCGAGAGACAGCGACACATCGACATTGCGTGTGATCGTCAGCAGACAGGAGATGTCCCCGTGACCGTCGTCGGGCCGTTCGGACTGCACGTGCGGGACCAGGCTCTTGAGGCCGATGTCCAGTCGGGCCTGGCCGCTGTCGAGGCAGGGCTGCTCGAAGCCACCAAGAGTGACGTCCCCTTCATCACGGACGCCGCGCAGCACCTGGTGCGCGCGGGAGGCAAGAGGTTCCGTCCCTTGCTGGTCATGCTCGCGTCACAGTTCGGGGACCCCGACGCGCCGGGAGTCGTCCCCTCCGCCGTCGTCGTCGAGCTGACCCACCTGGCCACGCTGTACCACGACGACGTGATGGACGAGGCCGACGTGCGGCGCGGGGTGCCCAGCGCCAACACCCGCTGGGGCAACTCCGTCGCCGTCCTGACCGGCGACTTCCTCTTCGCCCGCGCCTCCCACATCCTGGCCGACCTCGGCCCCGAGGCCGTCCGCATCCAGGCGGAGGCCTTCGAGCGCCTCGTCACCGGCCAGATCCTGGAGACCGCGGGCCCGCGCGACGGCCGCGACCCGGTCGACCACTACCTGGACGTGCTCAGCGGCAAGACCGGCTCGCTGGTCGCCGTCTCCGGCCGGTTCGGGGCGATGATGGCCGGCGCCGACGAGCGGACCGTGGACGTCCTCACCCAGTACGGGGAACGGCTCGGCATCGCCTTCCAGCTCGCCGACGACGTCCTCGACATCGCCTCCGACTCCCACGAGTCCGGCAAGACCCCCGGCACCGACCTGCGCGAGGGCATCCCCACGCTCCCGGTCCTGCGGCTGCGCGCCCAGGCGGCGGCCGACGGCAAGCCCGACGACCTGGAGCTCGTCGAACTGCTCGACGGCGACCTCGGCAGCGACGACGCCCTGGCCGAGGTGCTGCGCCGGCTGCGCGCCCACCCGGCGCTGGAGCAGGCCCGCCAGGACACCGTGCGCTACGCCCAGGAGGCACGCGCCACGCTCGCCCCGCTGCCCGAGGGGTACGCGAAGGCCGCGCTGGAGGAGCTGTGCGACGCGGTGGTGCACCGCGCGGGCTGAGGCCCAGGGGGTGTCCGCCGCCGGTTGACGCGGTGTCACCGGGCGGCCCACCGCGCGGTGTCACGGTGCGGCCCACCCCTACGGGACGGCGTACATGCCCCCTTCGGTTGTCATACCGGAGCAGTAGGCGGAGTTGATTCCCCGGGCTGACGCTTCGAACCGCCCGATTTGGTCAGATGGTTATCAACGGAAGCCGCCGACCACGGAGGTAGGGCACACCATGGCACCGAACGACAGCGCAGAGACCCCCGGCGAGGCCACGAGCACTGTCGTGGGCCGTCGGAAGACGGCGCGCTACATCGTCCCCGTCGCGGTCGCGGGGGTGGCGGCCGCGACCATCGGTCTCGTCCCGGCGCTCGCGAGCTCGGGCGACCCGGACCTGCCGAAGATCAGCGCACAGGAACTCATCGAGAAGATCGCCGCTTCCGACGAGGAGCAGCTCTCCGGCACGTTCAAGATCAGCACCGACCTGGGCCTGCCCCTGGACGGCCTGGCGGGCTCACTGGTACCGGGCGGCGAGGGCAAGGACGGCGGGGCTGCGGCCCCGCAGGACAAGCTCATGGAGCTGACGTCCGGCACGCACACGCTGCGCGTGGCCGCCGACGGTCCGGAGCGGCAGAAGCTCTCCGTCCTGGGCGACGCGTCCGAGTACAGCGTCATCCACAACCAGGGCGAGGTCTGGGCGTACGACAGCAAGTCCGACGAGGTCTACCACGCCGAGGCGCCCGAGGGCCGGGACGGCGGCGAGCACGCGGAGAAGGCCCCGAAGGGGACCGAGGGCGCTGCGGCCACCCCGAAGGACTTCGCCGAGAAGGCGCTCGCGGCGGCCGGGGACACCACCTCGGTGACCGTGGACGGCACGGCGCAGGTCGCCGGGCGGGACGCGTACCAGCTGCTGATCAAGCCGAAGCAGTCCGGCTCGACGATCGGCTCGGTCCGGATCGCCGTGGACGCCGAGAACGGCGTACCGCTGAAGTTCACCCTGTCCGCGGCGAGCGGCGGCAAGGCCGTCGTCGACGCCGGGTTCACCAAGGTCGACTTCGCCAAGCCCGCAGCGTCCACGTTCGCCTTCACCCCGCCCAAGGGCGCCAAGGTGACCGAGGCCGACGAGCTGGAGACCGGCAAGGACGAGCGCGGCGCGGCGCAGAAGGCGCTGCCCGGACAGCTGGCCGAGCTGGACGGACTCGCGGGCGAGGGCGGCTTCAACGTCATCGGGGAAGGCTGGACCTCGATCGCCGAGATCAAGTCGCCCGGCGGCAAGGGCCTCCCCGAGGCGGGCTCGGACGACATGCCGGCCGAGGCGCAGGGCTTCCTCGACGCGCTCGGCGACAAGGTCACCGGGAAGTTCGGCTCGGGCACGGTCTTCAAGACGCGCCTGGTCAACGCCCTGCTGACGGACGACGGCTCGGTGTACGTCGGAGCGGTGACGAAGGACGCGCTGGTGCGTGCGGCCGACGCCGCCGCGAAGTAGAACCTTGTCCGGGGGCACCTGGACACCCGGCCGCCGTGGCCTCCGCACACCCGTGTGGAGGCCACGGCGGCTCCGCGCTCACTGAGAGGTGCGACCGCCATGACGGACACAGCGGCTGAAGCCGGGGACTCCGCGCCGGACGCGGCCACCGGCGCCCCCGTCATCCGCATCCGTGGCCTGACCAAGCGCTACCGGGGCGGTCAGCTCGCCGTGGACGGCCTCGACCTGACCGTGCCCGCCGGCAGCGTCTTCGGCTTCCTCGGCCCCAACGGCTCCGGGAAGACCACCACGATCCGGATGCTGATGGGCCTCATCGACCCGACGTCCGGCACCGCCGAGGTGCTCGGCCGCCCGATGCCGGAGGCCGCCCGTACGGTGCTGCCGCAGGTCGGCGCGCTGATCGAGGGACCCGCGCTGTACGGCTTCCTGAACGGCCGGGACAACCTCCTGCGGTACGACCGGGCCGACCCCACCGCCGACCCGCGCACCCGCCGGGCCCGCGTCGCGACGGCCCTGGAACGGGTCGGGCTCGCCGCCGCATCCGGGAAGAAGGCCAAGGCGTACTCGCTCGGCATGAAGCAGCGCCTGGGCCTGGCCGCCGCCCTGCTCCGGCCGCGCCGGCTGCTGGTCCTGGACGAGCCGACCAACGGCCTCGACCCGCAGGGCATGCGCGAGATCCGGCTCCTGGTCCGGGAGCTGGCGGCCGAGGGCACCACGGTGTTCCTCTCCTCGCACCTCCTGGACGAGATCGAGCAGGTCTGCACGCACGCGGCGGTGATGGCCCGGGGCCGGCTGATCGTCCAGGGCCCGGTCGCCGACCTCGCCGCGCGCGCCCGGGGCCGGCTCGCCGTCACCACCCCCGACCCCGGGGACGCCGCCCGCATCCTCAAGGAGCACGGGATCACCGGCCTGAGCACCGACGGCGACCGGCTGACCGCCGACGCCCCGCCCGCCGCCGTGGACCTCGCCGACCTCAACGCGGCGCTGGTGGGCGCCGGGGTGCGGGTGCGGTTCTTCGGCGTCGAGCGGGGTTCGCTGGAGGACGCCTTCGTCGCACTCACGGGAGAGGGATTCGATGTCGCAGGCTGAGAAGTCGCGGGCGGAGAAGTCGCAGGCTCGACGGGCGCGTCCCAGTGACCCGCAGGGCTCCCGCCATCCGCTGTGGACCCTGGGTCTCCTCCGCTCCGAGATCACCACGCTGCTGCGCCGCCACCGCACCTACGCCCTGCTCGCCGTCCTCGCCGCCGTCCCCGTCCTGATCGGGATCGCGGTCCGGATCGAGACGGGCGGCGGCGGTGGTGGCGGGGAGGGCGGTCCGGACGGTGGGGCGGGCCCGGCCTTCCTGGCCCAGGTCACCAACAACGGCTTCTTCCTGGTCTTCGCCGCCCTCGCCGCGACGCTGCCGGTCTTCCTGCCGATGGCCGTCGGCGTCGTCGCGGGCGACGCGATCGCGGGCGAGGCGAACAGCGGCACCCTGCGCTATCTGCTGGTCGCCCCGGCGGGCCGGACCCGGCTGCTGCTCGTGAAGTACGCCTCCGTCCTCGTCTTCTGCCTCATCGCGACCCTGGTCGTGGCGGTGTCGGCGCTGGCGGTGGGCGCGCTGCTGTTCCCGGTGGGGGATGTCACCACGATCTCGGGGACCCGGATCGGCTTCGGTGAGGGGCTGGTGCGGGCGGCGCTGACCGCGCTGGTCGTCGCGGTGTCGCTGACCGGGTTCGCCGCGATCGGGCTGTTCGTCTCGACACTGACCGGCAGTGGGATCGGGGCGATGGCGGCCACGGTCGGACTGCTGGTCACGGTGCAGATCCTGGACAGCATTCCGCAGCTGAGCGGCGTGCACCCCTATCTGTTCGCGCACTACTGGATGTCGTTCGCCGACGTCCTGCGCGAACCGGTCTACTGGGACGACCTGGGCAGGAACTTCCAGCTCCAGGGGCTGTACGTCGCGGTGTTCGGCTCGGCGGCCTGGGCCCGCTTCACGGCCAAGGACATCACGGCGTGAGGGGCGTTCCGCGTGAGCGCAAGGGGGTCTGGCCTGATCGGATCGGCGGGGTCCGCACGCACCGTCGGCCGGGCGAGCCGTCCCCCGATCGGCTCGTCGCGGCACGAACGGCACGAACGGTGCGGGCAACCGGAACGACACGACACGGTACGTTCCGTTTCCGCCTGGGTATTGTTCGGTCTTTGGCGACGAGATGTCAACAAGAGATTGGCTGGAACCCCCCTATGCTCACCGAATGATCACACCGCCGAGCAGTGTGCGACGCAGCGAACGATCACGCCGCGCGATCCTGCGGTCCGCCCTGGACCTCTGTACGGAGCGGGGGTACGGGCACGTGACGATAGAGGCCATCGCGGCCGACGCCGGGGTCAGCAAGAAGACGATCTACCGCTGGTGGCCGTCAAAAGGCGCGGTTCTGCTGGAGGCGTTCACCGACGCCCTGATCGACGCCACTCCGTTCGTGGACACCGGCGACATCGGCGCCGACCTGCGCACCCACGTCGCCGGCGCGGTGAAACTGCTCTCGGTCCCGCCCTTCGGCCCCGCCTACGCGGGCATCCTCTCCGAGCTGCACCACGACGACCGCCTGGCCCGGCAACTGCGGGAACAGCTGGTCGACCCGCGCGTCGAGGAGGCGATCGGCCGGCTCCGCAGCGCCCAGGACCAGGGCCAGATCCCGCCCGGCGCGGACCTTCCGCTGGCGGTGGAGATGCTGTACGGCCCCGTCTACTACCGCCATGTGCTGCGCAAGCCCGTCCAGGACGAGGAGACGATCGCCACACTGGTCGACCACGTCCTGCGGTCGCTGCGCGCGCCGGGATACTGAGGCCGCCCCGGCTCTGCTCGACGCCGCCGTGCCGGCCCCGTACAGCGTGGCTCTGTGCACAGGGGGACACCCCACCGTGACACCCCTGCCACCCACCGGTGGCCGGGCCCGGTGCGGCGGGTGATGCTGGTCCGGCGCGGGCCGGAACCGGTACTCCGGCGTGCCGGAGCCGGAGGGCGGGTGGATCCGTGGCGGACAGCGAGACCCCGGCCGGGCCCGGACGGGCCGCGAGGACGGACGGCGGCTTCGACGAGGCGCTTCTCGCGGCGCTGTTCACCCAGTCCGCCGTCGGCCTGGTCGTGCTCGACCCGCGGCTCAGGCTCGTACGCGCCAACTCCCTCGTCGAGGGCGTGGGGAGCGGGGACCACACGGGCCGCCCGTTCACCGAAGTCTTCCGGCTCGACGACCCGGACGGCTCCGAGCAGCTCATGAAGCGGGTGCTCGCCGGTGAGGGCCCGGTGCGCGACCACCTCGTGCGGGGCCGGCTGAGCCGGATCCCCGGCGACCGGCAGTTCCTGACCTCCCTGTACCGCCTGCACGGCTCCGGCGGCCCCGACGCTCCCGCCCTCGGCCTCGTGGTCGCGGTCGTCGACGTCACCGAGCGGGAACGGGGCCGGGCCAGGGAGGCCGCGCTCACCGCCGTGCGGGACGCGGTCGGCGGCTCCCTCGACGTCGCCACCACCTGCCGTGCCTTCGCCGACGCCCTGGCGCCCGGTTTCGCCGATCTCGCGGTCGTGGAGGTGGTGGACGACGTCCTGCGCGGCGCCGAGCCACCGGTGGGCCCGATGCCGCCCGGAACTCCGCTGCGCCGTGCCGCGAGCGGCCGGTGCGACTCCGTGCGGGACGCGGTGGCGAGCCGGAGCGGGGCCCGGGGGCGGGCGCCGGGCACGACCCGCCACCTTCCCGCCCGTACGCCGTACGCGCTCGCCGCCGCCGACCTGCGGGCCCGGCTCGTCCCGCTCGGGCCCGAGACCCCGTGGCTCGGCACCGACGAGGACGGGGCGCGCGCCGTCGCGGAGACCGGCGCGCACTGTCTGATCGTCGTGCCCCTCACGCTGCGGGGCGCGGTCCTCGGACTGGTCAGCCTCTACCGTTGCGGGGACTCCGAACCCTTCGACGAGGACGACGTCTCCCTGGCCGTCACGGCGGCCACCCGCGCGTCCCTCGCCATCGACAACGCCCGCCGCTACGAGCGTGAGCACGTCATCGCCTCGACGGTCCAGCGGCGGCTGCTCCCGCAGGCCGAACGGCAGCAGGCCGCCGTCGACACCGCGCACGTCCTGCTGCCCGGCCGGGACAGCGGCTGCTGGTTCGACACCATCGCCCTGTCCGGCGCCCGTACCGCGCTCGTCGTCGGCGGCGTCGCGGGCGAGGGCCTCCAGTCGGCCATCGCCATGGGCCAGTTGCGTACGGTCATCCAGGCGCTGGCGGGCCTCGACCTGGAGCCGGAGGAAGTCCTCGCCCGGCTCAAGGACACCGCCGACCGCCTCGCCGACGAACGCGCCTCCCTGCCGCCCGCCGACGGCCTCCACGGCGAACCCCTGAGCGCGGGCTGCGTCTACGGCGTGTACGACCCGTTCACCCGCACCTGCACCGTCGCCCGTGCCGGGCACCCCGCGCCGCTGATCGTCGGCCCCGACGGACGGGCGGTGCCCCTCGACGTACCGGAGGGGCCCGGGCTGTTCTCCACCGACAGCGCCCTCTTCGCCCCCGCCACCGTCACCCTGGAGGTGGGCAGTCTCCTCGCGTTCTGCACGGCCGAACTGCTCTCCGGCGACCGCGCCGCCGAGCGCATCACCCGCGCCCTCGCCCGGCCGGGCCGAAGCCTCCAGCAGCTCGGCGACGACATCGTGTACGCGCTGCCGGACGACACCCGCGCCGCCGGCGCCGCCCTGCTCCTGGCCCGTACGGGTACGGTCTCCGACCACCTGGTCGCCACCTGGGACCTCGCCGACGAGGCCACGACGCCCGCCACCGCCCGGGTGCTCGTCCGCGACCGGCTCCAGGGCTGGGGCCTGGACGAGGACACCGTGGACGCGACCGAGCTGATCGTCAGCGAGCTCGTCACCAACGCCGTCCGCTACGGCACCCCGCCGCTGCGGCTGCGGCTCCTGCTGGATTCCACGCTCACCTGCGAGGTCCACGACGGCTCCACGGCCGCCCCGCACCTGCGGCACGCCCGGACCGTCGACGAGGGCGGCCGGGGCCTGTTCATCGTCTCCCGTCTCGCCTCGCACTGGGGAGCCCGCCACGGGCCGGACGGCAAGGTGCTGTGGACCGAGCAGGAGCTGCCGCACGGTCCGCCCGACACGGTGGGCTGAATCGCGCCCACCGTGGTCGCTGCCGCCCGCCGATCGCGCGGAGCGGCCCGTATCGCGCAGAGTGGTCCCCATGACGACCCCCGCGGAACTGCTCCGCTCCTTCGCCCGCACCCGCGCCTCCCTCGACGGCGAGGAGGTCACGTACTGGTGGTCCGGAGACGTCTACTCCTGGGCCCCCGACGAGCCCTACCAGCGGGTCTTCGGCTTCGAGGGCCTCAACGTCGCCCGCCTGGTCGAGGACGCCGAAGCCGGGCCCGACGCGTACCAACTGCTCACCCGTGAGGCCGCGTTCTACCTGGATCCCGTCAGCCGCGAGATCCTGGAGACCTGGCAGGACCTGCCGGTGGTGCACGTCTGGAACGACCCGGCCAACCAGAAGTGGCGTCCCTTCCCGATCCCGACGACCCATCTCGGGGACCAGGTCTGCTTCAGCCTGGAGATCCCGCTCGCCTACCCGTCGCCGCTGCCGGTCGCCCAGTACCCGGTGCACTCGGCGGGGGACACCTACAAGGCCCTGGAACTCTTCCAGTTCTTCGCGGACCGCGCCGGCCTGGCGGGCCAGGCCCCGAGCGTTCCGGCCACCATGTCGTGGAGCCGGATGTCCCCGTGGCTGCCCTGGATGGCCCGGGGGCAGCGGCCCGGCGGTCTCACCTTCCACTGCCGGGGCCGCAAACTCGGCGCGTACACCGAGGTCCCCGAGCGCACCCGGGCCTACATCGCCGACCACCACCCGGAGTTCGCGCACGCCCCGGAGCGGTGGAGCGAGCCGAACGAGACGAGCTGGACCTACTTCCGCAGGCTCAACCCGCCCCAGGCGTAAGGGGGTTCAGGGGAGTGTGATGTTCCGGCCCGGGCCGCCCTCGACCGTGTCCTTCCCGGAGCCGCCGACGAGCACATCGTCGCCCGCCTCGCCGTGCAGCATGTCGTCGCCGGAGCCGCCGAAGAGGATGTCGTCGCCCTCCCCGCCCATGACGTGGTCGTCGCCCGGGCCCGCGTGCACGACGTCCTTGCCGTCGTACGCCTCGATCATGTCGTCGCCCCGGCCGCCCCAGAGGAACTGGTCGCCGTCGACGGCCATCAGGTGGTCCATGCCGTCGCCGCCGTCGAGGACGACACGGCCCATGACCATGTCGTCGCCCGCGTCGCCCCGCACGGTGTGCGCGGTGTGGGCGTGCAGCATGTCGTCACCGGGGCCGCCGCTGACGGTGGCGACGCCCGGGTCGCTGGTGGCGATCTCGTCGTCGCCGTCGCCGAGGAAGACGTCGATCCGGTCCGGGCGGGCGCTGTCGGTGGGCAGTTCGCAGACGACGTACGTCTCGACGCCCGGTTCCAGGTACGTGCAGTGGTCGCCGGGCTGGAGCGGAACCGAGTCCCGGAAGCCGATCCGCCGGACCCCGTCGCCCTGGTCCATCGGGACCACGTGCAGGTCGTTGACCTGGCCCGGGGCGGCGGTGAAGGTGACCGACTGCTTCGCCCAGTCGGCGCCGACCCGGGCCTTGCCCTCGGCGGCGGTGGGGGCCGCGACGGCCGGGGACACGGCGAGGCCGGTGGCGAGCAGGGTCACGACGGCCGACATCCTCTTGCGCTTCACGACAACTCCTCGGTGGGTCCGTGGGGGCCCGCCCTCCTGCCGTTACGGAGCAGGTGAGGGCAGGGGCATGTCAAGCGCCGCGCGTGGCGGTGGGGTCGCCACGCGGGCGACCGCAGCCTACCCGCCTTGGTCTAGACCAAACTAGAGGCGGGAATCCTGCCCGCCACGGCCCCCGGTGCCGAACAGTCGCTCCAGGACCACCGCGACGCCGTCCTCCGCGTTCGACAGGGTCACCTCGTCGGCCGCCGCGCGCAGCTCCGGGTGGGCGTTGCCCATGGCCACCCGGAGGCCCGAACCGGCGAACATCGGCAGGTCGTTGGGCATGTCGCCGAACGCGACGGTCCGCTCGGCCCCGATGCCCAGCAGCTCGGCGGCCGCCGCGAGACCCGTGCCCTTGTCCACCCCGCGCGGAGCCAGCTCCACCGTGCCCGGCCCCGCCATGGTCACCGTCGCCAGATCGCCCACGGCCCCGCGCGCGACGGCGGCCAACGCGTCGTCGCCCAGCTCCGGGTGGCGCACCAGCACCTTGATGACGGGCCGCTCCCACAACGCCTCGCGGGAGCCGACGCGTTGGGCGGGCAGGGTCGGATTCGGCATCCGGTAGCCGGCCTCGATGAGGGTCACCCCGTCCACGCCGTCCTGGTCCACGGCGGCGAACACGGCCCCCACCTCCGCCTCGATCTTGCCGAGCGCGGTGTCGGCGGCCTCCCGGTCCAGGGCGACGGAGCGCAGCAGCCGCCCGGCGTCCGCGTCGTAGAGCTGGGTGCCCTGCCCGCAGACGACGAGCCCGGTGTACGCGAGGTCCGCGAGCAGCGCCCGTATGCCGGGGACGGGCCGCCCGGTCACGATCAGATGCCGGGCGCCCGAGTCGGCGGCGAGACCGAGCGCGGCACGGGACCGGGCGCTGACGGTGTCGTCGGGGCGGAGCAGGGTGCCGTCCAGGTCCGTGGCGACGAGGGCATAGGCGGAGGTCGTGAGCATGATCCCCAGCCTAGAAGGCCCCGGACGGCCGGTTGCCCGTGCGGGGTGGACCGGATATGGGGAGCTTTCAGGCGGCTGCCCCTCCCGCGTTGCGCACCAGCTGCCGCAGCACCTTCACGGTGGTGACGTAGTCCGCGTCGGGGATCCCGGCGTGGAGCGCGGCGTGAATAGCGGGAGCGTTGCGCTTGAGGTCGAGGCGCGCCTGTTCCCCCTCCTCCGTGATCCACAGCCGGTCGTCCGCGTCCCGCCGCAGCCAGCCCTTTTGCGCGAGCGCCTCGGCCTCGACCGCGAGGTCGTCCTCGGGCCGGATGTAGGAGGCCATGGCCTGCTGAAGCTCGGGCAGGGTCATCCCCGCGCCGTCCGGTGAGATGTCGGCGGCCGAGAGGTTGCGCAGCAGCCAGAACTGGGGCTGGGTGTACCCCTTTTCGGCCTGCCGCTCCCGGGTGTACGCGATCAGCGCCTCGTAGGCGACCCCGGTCCAGTAGGCGGCGGGCTGTGCGGCGAGTTCGACGTCGCTGGGCTGCTGGTCGGGCATGGCGGATGCTCCCTCGATGGCGTGATGGCCGGGCCGTTCGTACGGGCCTCACGGCGACCGTAGGACCTCAAGCGCGGTTGAGGACAAGGGGAGCGGGGCCCCGGGGGCGGGGTCGGGCGGCCACGGCAAAGCCCCACCGTGCCTGCCTGGTGGGGCTGTTGCTCGGTCGGCGCGCGCCGCTCAGACGGTGCCGAAGTCTCCGGCCCGGACGCCCGCGACGAAGGCGCTGAACGCGGCGGCGGGGACGGTGAGGGCCGGGCCGGTCACGTTCTTGGAGTCGCGGACAGGGACGATGCCCTGCGGGGCGGCGAGGTTGGTGGCGACCTCGACGCACGCACCGCCGTTTTCGCTGTAGGAGGACGTGAACCAACGGGGGGTCTCGGTTGTCACTGGAAGCCCTTTCGCAACTGCCTGAACATGTCAACGGACGCGGCCTGGGAGGGAGCGAGCGCCTGCATCTGATGGTAGGCCGTCAGATGCTGCACCACCGAGCCACTTTCACGCTCGAGATACCCCTGCTGAGCGGACTCCGCGTACGACATGAGCGAGCGGTCGGGCATGGTCAGGATGTAGAGCGGCAGGCTGAACGGGCGGTGCTCTCCCATGCTGAACGGCACCACCTGGATCACCGTGTTGGGCTGCTCGGCGAAGTCGATGAGCCGGTCCAGCTGCGCCCGCATGACCTCCGGTCCGCCGACCGGCCGGAGCAGGCAGCTCTCGTCCAGCAGCGCGAAGACCAGCGGCGGCCTCTCGCGGACCAGGGCCGCCTGGCGTTCCGCGGCCAGGGCGACGCGCTCCTGCGCCTGGTCAGCGGTGATCACCTGTCGCCGGACGACGCTGTCGGCCAGGACCCTCGCGTACTCCGGGGTCTGGAGCAGCCCCGGGATGACGCCGACCTCGTACAGCCGGATCTCCGCCGCCCGGCGCTCGTAACCGAGGAACTCCGGGAAACCCTCCAGCAGGCTGCCGTGCTTGATCTCGCCCAGCTCGCGCTCGAACGACGCCTCGGTCCCGGTGAGCCCCAGCGCCCGGTCCGTACTACGCGAAAAGCGCAAGGTCGCGAGTTTGCGGCCGGTTTCCACGGAGGAGATGTGCGTGCTGGAGTAGCCGTTGCGGTCTCCCAGCCCCTCCTGTGTCCAGCCCCGCTTCTCCCGTAAGTCGCGCAGACGTGCACCATAGGCCGCTTGCGCGGAGCTCTCCGGGTTCGACTCCTTGAGATTCACGGACCCCGCCCCGATCTTCCTTGCCATAGGCAAGTTGAGGGACTCCTCACGGTAGGTCACGCTGAATCGCCCCGGTAGTCGTATGGCTACAGAGAGGAGCGATAGGTGGACGGCGAGAACGTTTGCCCGAATGCGCAGGACCCTCCCGGCCTCCCGGCGCTCGGCGCGCTCATGGTGGACACCGGTCACGGTGACCGCGTGGGCGAGTTCCGCGGGGTGGCCGGCCCCTACTGGTCGCTGCGGCCCGTCGGCGGCGGGGCCGAGTGGGAGGCCGAGCCGGACCGGGTCCGGCCCGCGCTCCTCCTAGAGCAACTCCGGGCCAGGACCGCCCGGCTCAACGCCCGCAGCCGGGGCGAGGTTCTGTGAACGACCGTCATCCCCCACCCCCCACCGGCAAGGATGAGAGCCATGCTGCAGTGCACCGCCTTCACCGAACTCCCCGAGATGGCCGCGCGGGTCGCGTTCATGGGTCTGGAGGACGGAATCGACCTGGCGACGGACGTGCCCGAACTGGACGAGTTCCTGCTGTGCGAACTCGGCGAGCACGAGGAGGGGGCCGAGCACGCGGCTCAGCTCTGGTCGGCGTCGCCCGCCGCCGGGCGTGATCTGTGGATGTTCTGGACCGAGGGCGACGGACGCCGGAAGTTCCGCTTCGTCGAACTGCTGCCGTGCCCGGCCGTCATCCACCGGCTGTCCGTCAAGGAGGGGGACGTCTGCGTCCTGTACGACCGGCACCCGGCCGCGCACTCCTGGGATGTGACGGATCCGCTCGCCGATCTGATGACGGAGCAGATCCGGGAGGAGGTGCGGCGGGACCGCGAGGGTGATGGCGGCTGTTCCGGTGGGCGCGGCTGAAGCGGAGCCGGGCCCAACTCGGCTGGCCTCCTGCCGAGTTCCGGCCTCGCGACCGAGAACCGGCCAAATGTGGTGCTGCTGTGAAGGCGGCGTGTTCCGGGGTAGGGGGGGGCGGGGGCTCAGATGGGGCCCGACGGAGGGGTGGGGCACATGCGAGAGACGTTCACGCGGTGGCGAAGAGGCGTGGCGAGCGGGGCGACCGCTCTGCTGGTGCTGGCCGGAGCGGTCGGGCTCGCCGCGACCCCGGCGGCCGCCGCGGGGGTGGGGACCGAGCCGGTCAGCTCGTACACCTTCAACAGCGCGCCGGGCGACTACATCGGTCAGGGCGGCACCGGCTCGTACAAGGCTCCCCGGGCCAACGTGGTGGCCGAGAACCCTGCCGCGTTCGATCCGGGGCTGGTTCGGGTGTGGGTCTCCGACGAGGACGTCACCTGGACGATCGAGTTCGCCGGAGCGCGCGGCGAACTGCTCAAGCCGGGTGTGTACCGCAACGCCGAGCGCACGGCCTTCCGCACCGGACGCTCTCCCGGGCTGTCCGTCGGCGGTGACGGCCGGGGCTGCAACGAGGTCCACGGACAGTTCACCGTCAACCAGGTCGCCCACGACGCCGAGGGCACGGTGACGCTGCTGGACGCCACGTTCACCCAGCACTGCGGGAGCGCCGACGCCCCGCCGCTGAAGGGCACCGTCAAGTACCGGGCGCTGCCGCTCTCCTTCGCGTACGACAGTGACCCGGGTAACTGGATCGGCCAGGGGACGAAGAACACCTACACCGGTTCCACCAGCACGTTCGAGGTGCAGGGGACGGATGAGGACCTCACGTACGAGGCGTCGGGCAAGCGCGCCGACTGGTCCGTGCGGCTGACGCCGCCGGAGGGCGAGAAGCTCGTCACCGGCCGGCTCTACCGGGCGGAGCGGTTCAGTGGTGCCGGGATCGCGGGGCTGGACGTGACGGCGTTCCATCGCGGATGCAACCTCTCCACCGGCGAGTTCACGTTGACCCGGCTGGTCACCGATGACGCGACGGGCGAGGTGAAGGCGTTCGCGGCGACCTTCACCCAGCGCTGCGACGACGCGGAGGGCGCCCTGCGCGGCACCGTGCGTTACTTCGCCTAGCGCGTTCCGCCGGGACGGGCGAACAGGACCGACAGGGTGGCCCCCGCCGGAGAATCCGGCGGGGGCCACCCTGTCGCCGCCGTGCGCCGACCGGCACGACCCGCCCGCTTTACTTGGACTCGACCCGTCCGAACGCGTCCGGGCCCGTCGCGTGTGCCTCGACGGCCGTCTGCCACGCGGCGTCGTCGCCGTCCAGCACGCCGCGCAGGTAGGCGGAGGTGAGGTGGGCGAGCGCGGCGACGCGCGCGGGGTTCTCGTCGGTCGTCTCGGCGACGTCGTATCCGGAGATCCCGCCGAGGCCGTGCTCCGCCGCGAAGAGGGTGAGCAGGGTCTTGGGGCCGGGGGCGAGGACGTACGGGTCGGCGTGCCAGTCCGGGCCCATGACCGTCAGATGGGCGGACTCGTCCTTCTCGCCCCTGACCACGAGCGTGGGCGTCGTCATCCGGGAGAAGTCCGTGGTGGTGAGGAACGGCAGCGCCTCCGCCATGGGCGGGGTGATCGCGTCGCCGCCCCGGCCGGGTCCGGCCAGCACCACGCCCGCCCTGATCCGCGGATCGGCCAGCTCCACCTCCGTACCGTCGTCCGGATCGGTGAGGCTCGCGCCCAGCAGGAGGCCCGCCGTGTGGGCGCCCATCGAGTGCCCTGCGACGGCGATCCGGTCCCGGTCAAAACGGCCGGCGAGTCCGGGGACGCCCGCCTCGACCTCGTCGAACCGGTCGATCAGGCGCGACATGTCCTCGGCGCGGGAGCGCCAGTGCATGGGTGCGCCGGGGGTCTCGGGCGGCAGGCTCAGCGTCGTCGAGCTGAGGTGGGTCGGCTGGATCACGGCGAACCCGTGCGCCGCCCAGAAGGCGACGAGGGGGGCGTAGCCGTTGAGGGAGGAGAGGTTGTTCGAGTGGCCCTGGCCGTGCGAGAGCAGGATGACCGGCAGCCGGTCACCGTCCCCGGGCGCCCCGGTGCCGGTCGGGGGCAGCGGCAGGGAGACGCGGAGCTCCAGGTCCACGGCACGGTCGGGGGTGGGGAGCACCAGCGGGGCGACGGACAGGACAGGGGAGGGGGTACGCATGGGGAAGCCCTTCCGGGAGGCCCCTGCCGCGGGTCCGAAAGTGGGGCAGGGCAGGGGAGTGGAAGCGTCCGGCTTCGGCTAAAGTGAAGCGGAGCGTTGTTCCATTTACGATACGGAGCGCTGTTCCGCTTTGTCAACGGCGATGCCCGGCGACGGATTCCCGCGATGGATTCCCGTCCCCTGGGCGGAGTCTCGCGGCGGCGGAGCAGGTGAGGAGAGGGGTGCGCGGTGGCTGCCGCCGATGAAGCCGGAGGGGCGTCCGCCCGACCGAAGCGGGCCGACGCGGTACGCAATCAGCAGACGCTGCTCGCCGCTGCCGCCGAGGTGTTCGTGACCTCGGGGGTCGACGCGCCGATCCGCGAGATCGCCCAGCGGGCCGGGGTCGGGATGGGCACGATCTACCGGCACTTCCCGACCCGGGCGGACCTGGTGGTGGCCGTCTACCGCCACCAGGTCGAGGCCTGTGCCGAGGCGGGGCCGACCCTGCTGGCCGAGGAGGAGTCCCCGTTCACCGCGCTGGAGCGGTGGGTCGACCTCTTCGTCGACTTCCTGGTCACGAAGCACGGGCTCGCCGACGCGCTGCGCTCGGACAGCGGCGGCTTCGAGGCGCTGCACGCCTACTTCCTCGACCGCCTGGTGCCCGTCTGCGGGCAGATGCTCGACGCGGCGGTCGGCACGGGGGAGGTCCGGCCCGGCACCGAGCCCTATGAGCTGATGCGCGGGGTCGGGAATCTGTGCGTGGGGCGGGACGACGACCCGCGCTACGACCCGCGGCGGCTGGTGGACCTGCTGCTGCGCGGTCTGCGGGGGACGCGGTCGTCCTGAGGTAGGGCGGGTGGTCAGTTCGGCTGCGACCGGTCGCCGGGCGTCGGTGCCGCCTACGTGTCCGATCCGGGTGCGGGGGCGTCCAGGTCGGACAGGTCCAGGACGAACCGGTAGCGGACGTCGTTGCGGCCGAGGCGCTCCAGTGCCTCGTTCACCCGGGCCGAGGGGAGCACCTCCACATCGGCGGTGATGCCGTGCTCGGCGCAGAACTCCAGCATGGCGGCGGTCGCGGGGCGTCCGCCGCTGCCCGCCGAGCTGAGCTTCTTGCGGCCGATCAGCAGATCCATCGCGTTCACGTCGACCCGGCCCAGGTGGCCGAGGAGGCTGAGTGTGCCGTCCAGCGCGACCAGCCGTAGGTACGGGCCGAGGTCGTGCGGCGCGGAGATGGTGTCGATGACGACGTCGAAGCTGTCCCGGGCCCGGCCCATCTGCGCCTCGTCCGTGGAGACCAGGAGCCCGTGGGCTCCGAGGCGGCGGGCGTCTTCGGCCTTGTCGGGTGTGCGGCTGATGACCGTTGTTGCCGCGCCCAGGGCGACCGCCATCTTCACCGCGAGGTGCCCGAGGCCGCCGAGGCCCGCCACGGCCACCCGGCTGCCGGGTCCCACGCCCAGTGCGCGCAGGGGCTCCCAGACGGTGACGCCCGCGCAGAGCAAGGGGGCGGCGCCCGCCGGGTCGAGGCCGGCCGGAAGCGCGTAGGTGAACGCGTCGCTGACGACGTACTCGCGGGAGTAGCCGCCGAGCGTGGCCGAGCCGTCCTGCCGGTCGGACCCGCCGTAGGTGAGCGTGGGGAAGGTGTGGCAGAAGTTCTCCTGGCCCGCCCGGCACATGGGGCACGTGCCGCACGAGTCGACGATGTTGCCCACCGCCACCGGGTCGCCCGCCGCGAAGCGGGTCACGGCGGCACCGGTCGCGGTCACCACACCGGTGAACTCGTGACCCGGCACGAGAGCGGCGCCCTCGCGCAGGGCGTGCAGCGCGTGCAGGTCCGAGTGGCAGACACCGCAGAAGTCGACCCGGACCGCGAGATCGTCGGGTCGCAGGTCCCGGCGTTCCAGTGAGCTGCGCCGCAGAGCGGGCGCGGAGCCGGCGGGGCTTTCCGGGCTCGCGGAGGCCCCGGAGCCGTCGCGGCCGTCAGGGGTGTCGGAGGCGTTCGCCAGCCAGCCGGTCGTCGTACGCATCACGCATCTCCTTAAACAGACTGTTCGGTCTATCTGGCATCTCCGAGCGTAGGGGCGATCGGCCGCATCGGCAAACCAACTGTTCTGTTTGATAGCGTCGGGGTATGGCGGACCAGCCCACGACCACGCGCGGAGCCGCGACGTATCAGCGGATTCTCGACGTGGCGACCCAGGAATTCGCCGAGTACGGAATCGCGGGCGCGCGGATCGAGCGGATCGTGACCGCCGCGCAGACCAACAAGGCCCAGCTGTACGCGTACTTCGGCAACAAGGAAAAGCTCTTCGACGCGATCTTCTTCGCCTCGATGGAGCGCATCATGGAGGCCGTCCCGATCGACGCGGACGACCTCGCGGACTGGGCCGTCCGCCTCTACGACGAATACCTCCGCCGTCCCGACCTCATCCGACTGGCCACCTGGGCGCGCCTGGAGCGCAGGCCCACCGGTCATCTCGTGGAGGACGGCCGCCGCCTCGACGACCGGAAGCTGCGGCTGATCGCCGAGGCGCAGGAGGCCGGGCGGGTGCGGCCGGGTGATCCGTTCGACGTGATGGCCATGGTGATCGCCATGTCCATGGCCTGGTCGCCGGTGAGCAACGTCTACGCGGCGTCGGCCGACGAGCCCGCCGACGCCCACGACCAGCGCCGCGCCCTGCTGCGCGCGTGCGTACGGCGGGCCGTCACCCCCGAGTGAGCGGCCAGGCCCGGGTGCCCGACCCGGGCTGAGGGCTCGATGCGGCCTCGGTGCTCGACCTGGTCCGGGCACCCCCTGCTGGGTTCGGCGCTCAGTTCAGGCAGAACTCGTTGCCCTCGGGGTCCGTCATGACGACCCAGCTTCCGCCCTGTTCGTCGTACGTGCGCAGCGCCCGCGCGCCCAGCGCCGTCAGTCGTTCCTCCTCCGCGTCGCGCCGGCCCGGGGTGGAGTGCACGTCGATGTGGATGCGGTTCTTCACCGTCTTCGGCTCCGGTACCCGCTGGAACAGCAGCCGCCGCCCCTGCCCCGTACCGCTGACCTCGTTGTACGGGTCGTCCGGATGCCGCGCCGCCGCCAGGTCGAGCCAGGCGCGGCGACCGTGTGCATGGGTCGTGATGGCCTCGGGCACGGCTCCGGCCGTGAGCAGCTGCTCGACCAGCGGGCTGTTGTCCTCGACGACGTAGCCCAGGGCCTCCGCCCAGAACCCGGCCTGCGCGTGCGGGTCGGCGCTGTCGATCACGAGCTTCCAGGACAGTGGCTGTGTCGGTGTCTCCGTCATGGAAACCGTTTATAGTGGTTACATGAGCGGAAAGGCAACCACCACGCCGGGGCTGTTGTTGCGGCACCCGGACGGCAGTTCGTTCCGGTTCGATCCGGGCGCACTGTGCCTGGAGCTGCTGCCGACCGGTGGACCCGGCCCGCTGTCGTACTTCGAGGTGCTGCACGAGCCCGCCGACCTGGTGCGCTGGGCGGAGGAGAGCCGGCTGCCGGACGGGCTCGGCCCCGGGACCGGTTCGCGCTCGGGCGACGGGCTCGCCGTGAGCGCGGCGGAGGTGGCGGACGCGCGGGCGCTGCGCGATGCGCTGTGGCGGATTGCGCAGAGCCGGGTGCGGGAAGAGCCTCCGGGCCCGGACGACCTCGCCACCCTCAACGACGCGGCGGCCCGGCCGTCGCTGACGTCCCGGCTGACCGCGGGCGGTGAGCGGTCATGGACGCCGGGCGGCACCGGGACCGCGCTGCTGTCCACCGTCGCCCGCGACGCGATCGACCTGTTCGCCGGGGCGTACGCCCACCGCATCCGCACCTGCGGCGCGCACGACTGCGCTCTGCTGTTCGTGGACACCTCCCGCCCCGGCAAGCGCCGCTGGTGCTCGATGGAGCGCTGCGGCAACCGGCACAAGGTCCGCGCCCACCGCGCCCGGCTCACCGCCCCCGACGGGGAAGCCACCGACTGACCAGCACCGACTGACTCGCACCGGCAGACGAAGGGGTTTGTGCCATGCCGACCGGACTCACACAGGACGCAGGCTGGGAGATCGGTGTCTCCCGGACCATCCACCGACCGCTGACCGCCGTATGGGACTTCGTCGCCGGCCCGGAGGGCGCCGCGCTCTGGCTCGGCCTCGACGGCCCGCTGCCCACCGCGAAAGGCGCTCCGTACCGTACGGCGGACGGCATCGAGGGCGAGATCCGCAGCTACCGCCCCGGCGACCGGGTCCGCCTCACTCACGGGACCTCCACCGTCCAGGTGGCTGTGACGCCCGGCAGCTCCGAGGACCGGACCGTGCTGCGCTTCCACCAGGAGCGCCTGGCGAGCGCCGAGGAGCGCGAGGAGCGCCGTACGCACTGGAAGAACGTGATGGACCGGATCGAGGCCGAGCTGACCTGAGGGCCCTTCCGGCTAGGCCGGGTCCGGGGGAGGGGCGGGGCAGGCAGGGCAGGTGTGCCCGTCGATCGCGGCCAGCAGACGCGTCGCCGCCGTGCGCATGGCCTGCGCGGGGGAGGGACCCCCGGAGTCGGGTGTGTCGGGCGTGCCGGAGGTACGGCGTGCCCCGCGCGCGTCCGGCACCGCCCCGGCCAGCCGGACGGCCGTGCCGCGCCCCTCCGCCACCGCCTCGTGCGCGGCGCGGGTCCACGCCGGGTGCTCGGGGTTCCCGGCGGCCAGGATCGTGGCGAGCAGGTCCAGCACGCCCGCCCGGTCCCGGACCGTGTCCGTCGCCGCCAGCTCCCAGAGGAACGGCACCGTCGCCGCCGTCGAGTCGAACACGGGCGGGGTGCCGATCCACCGCTCCAGATCGTTCAGCGCCTCGTCCGAGGACGGCGCGTCGCCCCAGGCGATCCGCGACAGCACCCCGGGAACCTGGGACGCGGAGCCGTACGCATGCTGCAGCTCGTGCCACCGCACGTTCCTCATGGCCCCCAGGACAGTCCCCATCCGGGCACTCAATCAGCCTTTACCGGTGGCGTCCACCAATGCCGGAGAACCGTTCCGCGACCCCTTCCGCGGACCGGGTCCCTCCATGGAGTTGCTGCAGATACGCGCGTACGGATCGGGTGTCGTCCGCCGGGGCCGACAGACCCAGGTGATGGTCGGGGCGGACGACCACGACGGTGCCCGTACCCGTCCCTGTGCGCGTACCGTCGGAAGCTTTCGTTCCGTACGCGGCGGCCGCGTGGCCCTCGTCGTCGACGACCGCCGCTCCCGGGCCGGACTCCCCCAGGTCCTCGTGCGCCGCGTACACGCGGCAGGTCCGCACCCCGGCGTCGCCGTACGCGGCCGCCACCTCGCGCAGAGCCGCCGCACTGCCCGGACCGAAGCCCAGAACGGTGGTGCCGGGACCCGCGAAGACGCGGTGGAGGCGCGTGCGGGCCCCGGTGACGGCGTCCGCGCACGGGGCGTCGGGGGCCCGGTCCCCGGGCTGCGGGGCGGGCCGTTCGCCGTCCCGCGCCGTCCGGACCTCGGCGTCCGGGGCGTCCGGCCAGCCGTCCCCGGCCTGCGGGACCTCGGCGTCCGGGGCGTCCGGCGAGCCGTCCCCGGCCTGCGGGACCTCGGCGTGGCCCCGGGCCAGGGAGCTCCAGCGGTAGCCGACGCCCAGGCCGGTCGTGTCCGAGGTGATCGCCGCGTCCAGGCCGCCACCGGGCCGGCGGATCGCCTCCAGCGTGGCCCGCAGCCGCTCCGAGGTGAGGTCCAGGGTCCGGGCGGCCACCGGAAGCCGCTCCTCCTCGTACGTGTCCAGCAGCTCCGCGCCCGCGTGACCGGCGAGCACCAGACCCAGCTTCCAGCCCAGGTTGAACGCGTCCTGGATGCCCGTGTTCATGCCGAGGCCGCCCGCGACGGCGTGGACGTGCGCCGCGTCGCCCGCGAGGAAGACCCGCCCGGCGCGGAAACGGTCCGCCATCCGCACGTTGACCCGGTACGTCGACAGCAGCTCCGCCCCCGTCAGGGCCCGGCCGGGCAGTGCGGTGTGGCGGGCGAGCAGCCGCCGGAACCCGTCGGCGGTGGGCGCGAGCGGCCGGCCCCGCCCGTCCCGCTCCGGCCCCGCCTGGAACCACCAGCCCGTGCGCGTACCGGGGATCGGGCAGAGCATGACCGCGCCGTCCTCGTCGAACCACTGGTGCCAGCGGGTACGGGCCAGGGCGCCGTCGGCCAGGTCGACGTCGCCGCAGACCATCACCTGGTCCTCGGCGGTGGCCCCCTCGAACCCGATCCCGAGCAGCTTCCGTACGGAGCTGTGCGCGCCGTCGCACCCGACGACGTACCGCGCGCGTTCCGTACGGCCCTCCGCGAACGTCACATCCACGTGCCGCGCACCGGGACCTTCCGCCAGCCCTGTGACCTCGCGTCCCAGCTCGACGCGGACGCCGTACCCGGCCAGCCGGTCGCGGAGGATCTCCTCCAGCCGCCACTGGGCGATCAGCCGGCCCCGGTCGTAGGGGGCGTCCGGCGTCGGCGCGGAGTCCGCCCACGGGTCGGTCTCCGCGACCGGGAGGCGGTCGCGGTACTTCAGCATCGGCAGCGGGGCCGAACCGGCGGCGAGCACCTCCTCGGCCACCCCGAGGTCGTCCAGGATCTCCAGGGACCGGGCGTTGGGGCCCTTGGCGCGCGAGGTGCGCGGCGGTACGGGGGACCGGTCCACGATCCGTACGGCGGCCCCCTGCCGGGCCAGATCACAGGCCAGCACCAGCCCGGTGGGTCCCGCTCCCACGATGAGTACGTCGGTCATGCCCATGCCTCTCCCTCGGTCACGCTTCCGGTGGTCCGGGACCAGAGAAACGTAACCGAGTTAGAAAAGCAACTAGGTAATCTTTTGTTGGGCGGGTTTCGGGGGTGTCGGCGCGGAGCCCAGGGGCTGCGGGAGGTCGGGGGCCTGCGGGAGGTCGGGGGCCTGCGGGAGGTCCGGGGCCTGCGTGAGGTCCGGGGTCGGCGTGACGGCCGGGGTCGTGGGCGCCGGGGCTGCGGCCGCCACCGCCAGCAGTTCCGCCGCGAGCACCCGGTTGCGCCGCGCGGTGCGCAGCGCGTCCCAGGTCAGCAGCGACAGGGCGAGCCACACGAGGGCGAACCCGGCCCACCGCTCGGGCGGCATCGCCTCGTGGAAGTAGAGGACGCCCAGGCCGAACTGGAAGACCGGGGCCAGATACTGGAGGAGCCCCAGCGTGGACAGCGGCACCCGGATCGCCGCCGCGCCGAAGCAGATCAGCGGAAGCGCGGTGACGATGCCCGTCGCGGCGAGCAGGAACCCGTGCCCCGTGCCCCCGGCCGTGAACGTCGACTCGCCGGTGGCGGCCAGCCAGAGCAGGAAGCCGAGTGCGGGCACGAAGAGCACGGCGGTCTCGGCGGCCAGGGACTCCAGGCCGCCCATGTTCACCTTCTTCTTGATCAGGCCGTACGTGGCGAACGAGAACGCCAGCACCAGCGAGACCCAGGGCGGCTGGCCGTACCCGATCGCCAGGACGAGGACGGCGGCCGCGCTGATGGCCACCGCGGCCCACTGGGCGGGGCGCAGCCGTTCGCCCAGCAGCAGGACGCCCAGGGCGATGGTGACCAGCGGATTGATGAAGTAGCCGAGCGAGGCCTCGACGACGTGCCCGTTGTTCACGGCCCAGATGTAGAGGCCCCAGTTGACGGAGATCGTCGCCGCCGCCACCGATATCAGCCCCAGCTTGCGCCGGTCGCGGACCAGCTCGCCGATCCAGGCCCAGCGGCGGACGACCAGGAGGGCGACGGCGACGACGCCCAGCGACCAGACCATCCGGTGGGCGAGGATCTCGATCGCCCCGGACGGTTCGAGCAGCGGCCAGAACAGCGGGACCAGGCCCCACATCCCGTACGCGCCGATTCCGTACAGCAGGCCCGCCCGCTGCTCGTTCTTGCCCTCCACGTGTGCCCTCCCGGCCTGCCCGCGCGCGACGGCCGTATCCGGCCGACGGCACGACGGTAGCGCCGGAAGAGCTTCGTGTCATAGCCGTCTCACGGAAACACTCATGACAGTGCTGTGTGGGTGGGTTCGTGAGGGGGCGCGTCGCGGCCCAGGCGGGGATTGCGTGGGGCGCGTCGCGGCTCAGGCGGCGGACAGGGCGGCGCGTACGGTCTCGGCGAGGGGCGTCGTCGGGCGGCCGATGAGCCGGGCGAGGTCGCCACTCGTCCCCGCGAGCCGGCCGCGCCCGATCGCCTCGTCCACATCGACGAGGATCGCCGCGAAGCCCTCGGGCAGCCCCGCGCCGACCAGGATCTCCTGGTGCGCGGCGGCCGGGACGTTGCTGTACGCGATCGTCTCGCCGGTCAGCTCGGAGACCACCGCGGCGTACTCGGCGAGCGACCAGGCGGTGTCGCCGCTCAGCTCGTAGGCGGTGTTCAGGTGGCCGTCGCCGGTGAGCACGGCGGCCGCGGCGGCGGCGAAGTCGGCCCGCGAGGCGGAGGCGATACGGCCCTCGCCCGCGTTGGCGACGACCGCGCGGTGCTCCAGGACCGGGGCCAGGTTGGCGGTGTAGTTCTCCGTGTACCAGCCGTTGCGCAGGAAGGTGTACGGCAGCCCGGAGTCGAGGATCAGCTGCTCGGTGGCCTTGTGCTCGTCGGCCAGCGCGAAGTCCGCGTCCGGTCCGCCGAGGATGCCGGTGTACGCGAGCTGGGCGACGCCCGCCGCCTTGGCCGCGTCGATGACCGCGGCGTGCTGCGCCACGCGCCGGCCCACCTCGCTGCCGGAGATCAGCAGCACCCGGTCGCCGGAACGGAAGGCTCCGGCCAGGGTCTCGGGGGCGCTGTAGTCCGCGATGCGCAGCTCCACGCCCCGGGCGGCCAGGGCGGCGGCCTTCTCCTTGTCGCGCACGACCGCGACGACCTCGCCGGCCGGGACCTCGGCCAGCAGGGCGTCGACGACGAGGCGGCCGAGCGCGCCAGTGGCTCCGGTGACAACGATGCTCATGGGGGGCTCCGATTTCGATCAGCTGGTGCGTTTCCGCGTTTCGGTCACCACCCTAGGGGAAGCGCTAACCCTGAGAAAGTACCCACTTTGAAGTAAGGTACTGGTATGGCAGTGAGTGAGGGGCGTGCGGCGCGCGGGATCGGGGACATCAAGCAGCCCATGTGCCCGTCCCGGCTGATCCTGGAACACGTGACGAGCCGCTGGGGCGTGCTCGTTCTGGTGGCGCTGCTGGAGCGCTCGTACCGCTTCAGCGAACTGCGCCGCGAGGTGGGCGGTGTCAGCGAGAAGATGCTGGCCCAGACCCTTCAGACGCTGGAGCGCGACGGATTCGTCCACCGGGACGCGAAGCCGGTGATCCCGCCGCGGGTGGACTACTCGCTCACCCCCCTCGGTATCGGGGCCGCCGAGCAGGTGTCGGCGCTCGGCCGCTGGATCGAACGCCAGGTAGACGCGGTGCAGGCGGCACGCGAGGTGTACGACGAGGCCCGGGCCTGATCCTGCGGGGATCGGGCCCGGGCCTCGGGTGGTGTGCCGGTGTGCTGGTGGGCGTACGGAACGCGCGTCGGCTCAGCCGATGACCGTCCAGGTGTCCTTGCCCGCGAGGAGCGAGGCGAGGTCGCCCTTGCCGTCGCGCTCGACGGCGGCGTCCAGCTGGTCCGACATCAGGGTGTCGTAGACGGGCCGCTCCACACTGCGCAGCACCCCGATCGGGGTGTGGTGGAGGGTGTCCGCGTCGGCCAGCCGGGACAGCGCGAACGCCGTCGTGGGCGATTCCGCGTGGGCGTCGTGGACGAGGACCTGCGAGCGGTTCTCCTCCGTGACGGCCACGACCTGGAGATCGCCGGTGGCCGGATCGCGGACGACACCCTTCGGCTCCTGGGCACCGAAGAGGATCGGCTGCCCGTGTTCGAGGCGGATGACGGCCTCGGCGGCCTGCTCCTTGTCCTTCAGGACCTCGAAAGCGCCGTCGTTGAAGATGTTGCAGTTCTGGTAGATCTCCACCAGTGCCGTGCCCGAGTGCTCGGCGGCCGCGCGCAGCACGCTCGTGAGGTGCTTTCGGTCGGAGTCGACCGTCCGCGCCACGAACGTGGCCTCCGCGCCGATGGCCAGCGACACCGGGTTGAAGGGGGCGTCGAGCGACCCCATCGGCGTCGACTTGGTGATCTTGCCCAGCTCGGATGTGGGGCTGTACTGGCCCTTCGTCAGCCCGTAG
Source organism: Streptomyces globisporus C-1027 (assembly GCF_000261345.2). Lineage (NCBI taxonomy): Bacteria > Bacillati > Actinomycetota > Actinomycetes > Kitasatosporales > Streptomycetaceae > Streptomyces > Streptomyces globisporus. The sequence goes on from NZ_CP013738.1 coordinate 4,778,466, forward strand.
ATCCGGTTGTTGAACAGCAGGATCTTGAGGTTGACGTTGCGGCGCAGGGCGTGGATGAGGTGGTTGCCGCCGATGGAGAGCGCGTCGCCGTCACCGGTGACCACCCACACCGACAGATCCCGGCGGGAGGTGGCGAGCCCGGTCGCGATGGACGGGGCCCGGCCGTGGATGGAGTGCATCCCGTACGTGTTCATGTAGTACGGGAAGCGGGAGGAGCAGCCGATGCCTGAGACGAAGGTGATGTTCTCCTTCGCCAGCCCCAGCTCCGGCATGAAGCCCTGGACGGCGGCGAGGACCGCGTAGTCGCCGCAGCCGGGGCACCAGCGCACCTCCTGGTCCGACTTGAAGTCCTTCATGGACTGCTTCGCCTCGGCCTTCGGCACCAGCTGCAGCAGTTCGTTGTGCCGCAGTTCGTCGGTGTCAGGCATCGATGGCCTCCTTGAGAGCCGTGGCGAGCTGCTCGGCCTTGAACGGCATTCCGTTGACCTGGTTGTAGCTGTGGGCGTCCACCAGATACTTCGCCCGCAGCAGCATCGCGAGCTGGCCGAGGTTCATCTCCGGCACGACGACCTTGTCGTAGCGCTTCAGTACCTCGCCGAGATTCTTCGGGAAGGGGTTGAGATGGCGCAGGTGGGCCTGGGCGATGGGAGCCCCCGCGGCGCGCAGACGGCGAACGGCGGCGGTGATCGGCCCGTACGTCGACCCCCAGCCGAGCACCAGCGTCGCCGCCCCGGCCGGGTCGTCGACCTCCAGGTCGGGAACCTCGATGCCGTCGACCTTGGCCTGGCGTGTGCGGACCATGAAGTCGTGGTTGGCCGGGTCGTAGGAGATGTTGCCGGTGCCGTCCTGCTTCTCGATCCCGCCGATGCGGTGCTCCAGGCCGGCCGTCCCGGGGACCGCCCAGGGGCGGGCCAGGGTCTGCGGGTCGCGCTTGTAGGGCCAGAAGACCTCGGTGCCGTCGGCCAGGGCGTGGTTCGGCCCGGTGGCGAACGGCGTCTTGAGGTCGGGCAGCGAGTCCGTCTCCGGGATGCGCCAGGGCTCGGAACCGTTGGCCAAGTAGCCGTCGGAGAGCAGGAAGACCGGCGTCCGGTAGGTCAGGGCGATCCGGGCCGCGTCGATCGCGGCGTCGAAGCAGTCCGCCGGGGTCTGCGGGGCCACGATCGGAACCGGGGCCTCACCGTTCCTGCCGTACATCGCCTGGAGCAGGTCGGCCTGCTCGGTCTTGGTCGGCAGCCCGGTCGACGGACCGCCGCGCTGGATGTCGATGATCAGCAGCGGCAGCTCCAGGGAGACCGCGAGCCCGATCGTCTCCGACTTCAGCGCCACACCGGGGCCGGACGTCGTGGTCACACCCAGCGCCCCGCCGAACGCGGCACCCAGCGCCGCCCCGATCCCGGCGATCTCGTCCTCGGCCTGGAAGGTCCGCACACCGAAGTTCTTGTGCCGGGACAGCTCGTGCAGGATGTCCGAGGCCGGGGTGATCGGATACGAGCCCAGGTAGAGCGGCAGGTCCGCCAGCTGTCCGGCGGCGATCAGGCCGTAGGACAGGGCGAGGTTCCCCGAGATGTTGCGGTAGGTGCCGGTGGGGAAGGCCTGTGACGCCGGGGCGACCTCGTAGGAGACCGCGAAGTCCTCGGTCGTCTCGCCGAAATTCCACCCGGCCCGGAAGGCCGCCACATTCGCTTCGGCGATCTCCGGTTTCTTCGCGAATTTGGCCCGCAGGAACGCCTCCGTCCCCTCGGTCGGCCGGTGGTACATCCACGACAGCAGACCGAGCGCGAACATGTTCTTGGACCGCTCGGCCTCCTTGCGGGGGAGCCCGAACTCCTTCAGCGCCTCCAGCGTCAGCGTCGTCAGCGGCACCGGGTGGACGTTGTAGGCCTCCAGCGAACCGTCCTCCAGCGGACTGGTCGCGTATCCCACCTTCGCCATCGGCCGCTTCGTGAACTCGTCGGTGTTCACAATGATTTCCGCGCCGCGCGGTACGTCGTCGATGTTCGCCTTCAACGCGGCGGGATTCATCGCGACCAGGACGTTGGGGGCGTCGCCCGGAGTCAGAATGTCGTGATCGGCAAAGTGGAGCTGAAAGGAAGAGACCCCCGGCAGCGTGCCTGCGGGGGCGCGGATCTCCGCCGGGAAGTTCGGCAGGGTGGAGAGGTCGTTGCCGAAGGAAGCGGTCTCCGAGGTGAACCGGTCACCCGTGAGCTGCATGCCGTCACCCGAGTCGCCCGCGAAACGGATGATCACCCGGTCCAGGCGGCGGACTTCCTTCCCGTCGCCGCCCGTGGTTCCCGTCGTACCTGACAGGGGGGCTCGCTGGCCCCCGAGGACGGCGTCGTTGGCCTCATCGGCCTTCTCTGCCGCGCTACTGACCTGGCTCGTCACTGAACTGGACCTCCCTTGGGGCGGCGGTTCGGAACCGTCCGGCGGCCGGCGGATCCCGGAGGCCACCCTACGTCTGCGTAGGTTGCCCTCCAGGGACCGATCATATGGTGGACGCTGTTTTGAGACACCCTTTGAGTAAGGATTGTCACGTTATGCCGACCCCCGATCGTGGGATGGAGATGCGCTGCCCCTGAGCCTTTCGCCCTAGGTCCCTCACCTTCTCCGTCCCCTCTCGGGGCGCCTTCGGGTGCTTCTCGAGTGCTCGATATCTGACAGAGTGTCAGGTATCTAGGAATTCAGGTAGGTCAGCACGGCGAGGACGCGCCGGTGGTCGCCGTCGCTGGGGGAGAGCCCCAGCTTCAGGAAGATGTTGCTGACGTGCTTCTCGACCGCCCCGTCGCTCACCACGAGCTGCCGGGCGATGGCGGAGTTCGTCCGGCCCTCGGCCATCAGACCGAGGACCTCCCGCTCGCGCGGCGTCAGCCCGGCCAGCACGTCCTGCTTGCGGCTGCGGCCGAGCAGCTGCGCCACCACTTCCGGGTCCAGCGCCGTCCCGCCCTGCGCCACCCGGACGACCGCGTCCACGAACTCGCGGACCTCGGCCACCCGGTCCTTCAGCAGATACCCCACCCCGCGGCTGCTGCCCGCCAGCAGCTCCGTGGCGTACTGCTCCTCCACGTACTGGGAGAGGACCAGCACCCCGATGCCCGGGTAGTCCTTCCGCAGCCGCACCGCCGCGCGCACTCCCTCGTCCGTGTGCGTCGGCGGCATCCGCACGTCGGCGACCACCACATCGGGAAGCGCCTGCTCGGCGTCGAGCTCCGCCACGGTCTTGAGCAGCGCCTCCGCGTCCCCGACCCCCGCGACCACGTCGTGCCCGAGATCGGTGAGCAGCCGGGTGAGCCCCTCCCGGAGCAGGACCGAATCCTCGGCGATGACCACGCGCACCCTGTTCTCCACGTTCTCCACGACTGCGAGTCCCCCACTTTTCGAATATGCCGCGTTCCCCGCGACCTCGCACGCCCCACGCCCGACCCACCGCGCGCCGCGCCCCGACCGTCCCAGCATCCCAGGCCCCGGACTCGGATGGGGGACCTGTGGATAACCCACGCGGACCGGTGAGGGGAGGGAAGGGGCAGAGCAGGGCAGGGCAGGGGGGAAGACGGGGAGGGCAGGGGGAAGACGGGGAGGGCAGGGGAGCAGCGGGAGAGGGGCTGGCCCCGGTGGGGAGAGGAGACGGCCCCGGCAAGGAACGGGGGAGGCCGAGGTTCGTCCGGGGGAGCCCCACCTGGTCGACCGGGCCGGATCAGCCGAGCCGGGGCGGCTCCGCCGGGTCGCCCCTGCCAGGGCGGCTCCGCCGGGTCACCCCAGCCCACCAGGGCGACGGGGCTGCCAGGGGCGCGCCCGCCCGGCCGGTTCGTCGGGTCGGCCGCGTCGGAGGTGGCTTCGCCGGGTCCCCCCTGCCAGGCGGCCCGTCCGGGGCCACCCCGGCCTGGGCGGCTCCGCCGGGTCACCCTGCCCTGCCAGGGCGACGGCTCTGTCCAGCGCGCGCCCGCCCGGCCGGCTCGTCCGGGTCAGCCGCGCCAGGGGAGCTCGGCTGTGATCGTCGTCGGGCCGCCGGTCGGGGAGTCGACCACCAGGACCCCGTCCACGGCGTCCAGCCGCTCCGCCAGTCCGGCCAGGCCGCCGCCCGAGGCCGGCGACGCCCCGCCCCGGCCGTTGTCCGTGACCTGGAGCATCAGCCGGTCGCCCGCCCGCCACACATCGACCGTCGCGCGGGTCGCGCGGGCATGCTTGCTGATGTTCTGGAGCAGCTCCGAGACGGTGAAATACGCGATCCCCTCGATCGCCTGCGCCGGACGCGCATCCAGGTCCACCTCGACGGTCACGGGCACGGTGCAGCGGGAGGCTATCGCGGAGAGTGCGGCGTCCAGGCCCCGGTCGGTGAGGACGGCTGGGTGGATGCCGCGGGCCAGGTCGCGCAGCTCCTGCAGAGCCACCTTCACCTCGCCATGCGCCTCGTCGACCATGCGGGCCGCGGCCTCGGGGTCGTCGGTGAGCTTCTCCTTCGCCAGGCCCAGATCCATGGCGAGGGCGACCAGGCGGGCCTGGGCGCCGTCGTGCAGGTCGCGTTCGATCCGGCGGAGGTCGGCGGCGGCGGTGTCCACGACCACGCCCCGGTCCGACTCCAGCTCCGAGACCCGGGTGGCCAGCCGGGACGGCCCCAGCAGACCGGTGACCATCAGCCGGTCCACCGTCAGCAGACCCCGCACGACCCAGGGCGCCGCCATCACCAGCACCAGGCCCACCGCCCCGGTCGCCGCCAGCTCCAGGGGTGAGTTCAGATACTCCTCGTGGGTGCGGTCCCCGTACACCTGGATGCCGTCCTGCCCGGCGAACATCGGGAAGAGCCAGAACCACAGCGGGTACGTCAGCGCCATCAGACCGTACGTCCAGAACGTGATCGCGACGACGAACGTGAACACGGCCCACGGGAAGTGCAGCAGCGTGTACAGCAGGTGCCGCCAGGACGCCCCGCTTTTGAGCACCGCCCCCATCCAGGACATCGGGCCGCCGGTCTTCCCCCGCACCCGCTCCGGATCCGCCACCTCCACCCGCAGCAGCGCCCGCGCCCGGTGCCGCTCCAGCGTCCCGAAGCCCCGGCACACGGCGAGGCCGACGGCGAGGACCGGTATCCCGATGAAGGTGACCATCAGGCCCGCGCTCAACGACGTCATGGTGACCGCGAAGACGAACATCGCCGTGCTGAGCGGGAAGCTCAGCAGCGCGTAGAGGAGCTCGCGCCAGGCACGGGCCTCCAGCGGCGCACGCAACGGCGCGGGAAGGAAATGCCTCGTCCGGGTCTTCACCCCGAAGTCGGGGGCGGAACCCTCGTGCTCCCGGTCCCGCGTGTCCGGTCCGTATGCCGTGGCCATGAGTCCCGTCCGTTCCGTCTCTGTCTCAGTCTCTCAGTGGGCTGTCCGTGGGGTGTGCGCCGCCGTGGCGCCGGAGGCGGCCCGTGACCACGGGCCGCTCTTCCGCCGTTCTCCCTCAAGGGTGCTGGCCGGCGGCCTTCCGCACCATGAGGCCCCTCTCCGTATCCGACCGGGGGTTTTCCCTACCCCCGGCCGTGTGGGAGGCCATGCCGACCATGCGGTTATGCCGTGCGTGCGGCCGCAACCGTCCGGTCGCGCCAGGGCAGCTCGGCGGTGACGGTCGTCGGCCCGCCCTCCGGCGAGTCCACGACGAACACCCCGTCGACCGCGCCGAGCCGCTCGGCGAGCCCAGCCAGCCCCGAGCCGCCGTCCAGCCGGGCCCCGCCCCCGCCGTCGTCCGTGACCTGGAGCAGCAGCCGGTCCCCCGAACGCCACACGTCGACCGAGGCCGACCGCGCACCGCTGTGCTTGCTGACGTTCTGAAGGAGCTCCGAGACGGTGAAATACGCGATCCCCTCGATCGCCTCGGCCGGACGCCCCCGAAGCCCCACCGACACCTTGACCGGGACCGTGCAGCGGGAGGCGATGGCGGAGAGTGCGGCGTCCAGGCCCCGGTCGGTGAGGACGGCGGGGTGGATGCCGCGGGCCAGGTCGCGCAGCTCCTGCAGGGCCACCTTGATCTCGCCGTGGGCCTCGTCGACCATGCGGGCCGCGGCCTCGGGGTCGTCGGTGAGCTTCTCCTTCGCCAGGCCGAGTCCCATGGCGAGGGCGACCAGGCGGGCCTGGGCGCCGTCGTGCAGGTCGCGTTCGATCCGGCGGAGGTCGGCGGCGGCGGTGTCCACGACCACGCCCCGGTCCGACTCCAATTCGGCGATGCGCCGCTCCAACTCGTCCGACGGAGACAGCAGCCCGCGCACCATCGCCCGGTCCACCGTCGTCAGCCCCCGCGCGATGAACGGCAGCACCGGCCACAGGACGAACAGGCTCACCAGCGTCACCGCGAACGTCAGCACGCCCCACGGCAGTCGGATGAACCCGTACAACAACGCCCGCCAGCCCACCGGGTCCTTCAGCCCCGCCCAGAGCCGGGCGAAGAACCCCTCGTCCCGGTGGCCGCGCCCCAGCGGACTCGGCTCGTCCACCCGCACACCGAGCATCCAGCGCGCCCGCCGCCGCTCCAGCCCGCCCAGCAGCCGAGCGCCCTGGAGCCCGCCGACCAACAGCGGCAGACCGATCACGGTGACGGACAGCCCGGCGCCCACACCGATCACCACAACCGTGTAGACGAACCCGACGACGGCCACCGGCAGATTGGCGAGCAGATAAGCGATCTCCCGCCAGGTCCACCGGTCGAGGGCGAAGCGGGCGGGCGGCAGCCGGTCGGGGTCCGGCAGGGAGGGGCTCATGGTCATACCCCCAGCCTGCCGGGCCGCACCCGCGCACACCATGGGGCTCGTGGGTGGGGGTGAAGTAGGGATAACCCCACCCGATGTCCGACGCGGCTGCTTACGCTCCGTTTAGCAGGCCCTAGACTCCCGTGCGTACAGAACCCGTGGGTACACAACGGGCACGCGGGACAGAAGCGGACGACGAGGGAGCGAGGGGCGGACGTGGCCGACGTTACGGACGTGACCGGCGTGGCGGACGCGGCGGGCATGACCGGGGTGTCCGGCGTTCCGGTGGACGGAGCCACCGCACTCGCCTCCGAGTACTTCCAGAGCTATTCGGTCATCGGTCTGCTCGCCCTGGTCGGCGTCCTGTTCGTCGCCGTCGCTTTCGGGGCCGGGCGACTGCTGCGCCCGATCGTGCCCACCCCGGAGAAGCTGCTCACCTATGAATGCGGCGTCGACCCGGTCGGCGAGGGCTGGGCGCACACCCAGGTGCGCTACTACGTCTACGCGTTCCTGTACGTGATCTTCGCGGTCGACTCCATCTTCCTGTTCCCATGGGCCACGGTGTTCGCGGCGCCGGGATACGGCGCGACGACCCTGGTCGAAATGCTCATCTTCCTCGGCTTCCTGGCCGTGGGACTGCTCTACGCATGGAAGAAGGGCGTCCTCGCATGGGCCTGACGAGCCGGCCGAACCCCGCGTCGCAGCAGCCCGCTTCCCCGCCACCGGCCCCCGCCGACCCGGTCCTCCTTCCCGAGCCCAAGCGCCTCGGTGTGCTCTCCCGGCTCGCCCCGGAGCCGATGAAGGTCGTCCTCAACTGGGGCCGCCGCTACAGCCTCTGGGTCTTCAACTTCGGACTCGCCTGCTGCGCCATCGAGTTCATCGCCGCGTCCATGGCCCGCCACGACTTCATCCGGCTCGGCGTGATCCCGTTCGCCCCCGGCCCCCGTCAGGCCGACCTCATGATCGTGTCCGGCACGGTGACGGACAAGATGGCCCCGGCCGTGAAGCGGCTGTACGAGCAGATGCCCGAACCGAAGTACGTCATCTCCTTCGGCGCCTGCTCCAACTGCGGCGGCCCCTACTGGGACTCGTACTCCGTGACCAAGGGCGTCGACCAGATCATCCCCGTCGATGTGTACGTACCCGGCTGCCCGCCCAGGCCCGAGGCGCTGCTCCAGGGCATCCTCAAGCTCCAGGAGAAGATCGCGCGCGAATCCCTCGCCGAGCGGTACGCGTCCGTGGGCGCGGGCGGCGGCCCCTCCACCGAGGCTCTGCGCAGCGGCCTCGTCACCCCGCCGTCAGCGGCTCCGTCGGCGGCTCCGTCGGTGGCTTCGGAACCGGACGAGGAGGGTCGGCGATGAGCGGTCGCGACCAGCAGGCGGAGTCCGCTGCCGGGGCCGGGGCCTACGACCGGCTGCCGGACGCGGTCACCGACGTGTTCGGCGAAGGAGCCACGGCGGAGTCGGCGTACGACCTGCTGACCGTCGACGTCCCCGCCGCCGACTGGCTCACCGCGCTGCGGACCGCCCGCGACGAACTCGGGTGCACCTACTTCGACTGGCTCAGCGCCGTGGACGAACCGGGCGTCGGCTTCCGCGTCTGTGCCCATGTCGCGGCCCTCGGCACGGGAACGGTGCGGCGGCTGATGGTCCGCACGACCGTGCCGCACGACGCGGCGGTGCTGCCCAGCGCCATCGACGTGTACGCGGGCGCGGCCTGGCACGAGCGCGAGACGCACGAGATGTTCGGCGTCGCGTTCGACGGCCACCCCCATCTCGTACCGCTCCTCCTGCCGGAAGGCTTCGAAGGCCATCCGCTGCGCAAGGACTTCGTCCTGGCCGCGCGTGTCGCCAAGGCCTGGCCCGGGGCGAAGGAGCCGGGGGAGCCGGCGGAGGGCCACACCGGCCCCAAGCGACGCGCGATGCTCCCGCCCGGGGTCCCCGACCCGAACGAATGGGGCCCCCTGAAGGGCCAACTCCCCCCAGCCGCGGCGCGTCCGGCCCGCGCGGCCCGCCCCGCCGCCGACCGCCCGCCCCGCCGCACCCGCACGGCGGGCGAGGGCTCGGCGGCACAACGCGCCACACCGCGTGGTCCGGAGGCTACGACGCCGCCCGGCCCGGACGCCGTCACGACCCCCGGCACGGCTGCCCCGGAGGCGACCGGCCCGGAGTCCCCCACGGCGGCCGGTGAGCAGGCTGTTGCCACCCCCGCGACACGGGAGACCGCCGCGGCACCGGAGACTGCTGCCGCACCCGAGACGCCCGCGGCGACCCGCCCGCGCCGTTCCCGCTCGGCTTCGGAGGGCTCTGCGAGCCAGCAGCCGCCCGCCGATGGTCCTGCGGAGACCCCACCCGCCCCGGCCCGCCGTTCCCGGTCGGCGTCCGACGGCTCGGCGAGCCAGCGCCCGGAGCCGGGCGAGCCGGGGGCCACCCCTGCCCGGCCCGCCCGCCGTTCCCGGTCGGCGTCCGACGGCTCGGCCAGTCAGCGTCCCGAGGCGGGCGAGTCGCCCGCGCCGCCGACGGCCGGCCCACGTCGTTCCCGCTCCGCGTCCGGCGGCTCGGCCAGCCAGCGTTCGTCGTCGGACGCGCCCGAGGGCCCGCCGTCGCGCCCGCCCCGGGTGCGCAGCACCGATGCCCCGTGGCACGACGCGCAGCCGGCCTTCGACGAACCGGAGGGCCCGGAGGGCGAGTCTCCGGACGCCCCTTCACAGCCCCTCCGGCGCTTGAGGAGCGGGGGCACGGGGGCGGAGCCCCCGGTTCGGGAAGGGGCGGGTAGGGGAGAAGCCCCGCGCAGCGGCCCCACCCCCACACCCAGCGACACCCCGGAACCCAGCGACACCCCGGACCCGAGCGGCGCCTTGGACCCCAGCGACGCCCCGGACCCCGGCGACAAGCCCACCACCGACCAGCAACAACCCCCCGTCCCAGACAGCCCAGCCACAGACCACCCCGCCGGAGGCGATCCCGAGTGAACGACGTTCTCGACGTCGCCCTCCGTCTGGCCGTCGTCTTCGTCGTGTTCCTGGTCGCCCCCCTCCTCGTGGGCCAGACGGAACACAAGGTGATGGCCCACATGCAGGGCCGCCTGGGCCCCATGTACGCAGGCGGCTTCCACGGCTGGGCCCAGCTCGTCGCGGACGGCGTGAAGTTCGCGCAGAAGGAGGACGTGGTCCCGGCCGCCGCCGACCGCCGCGTCTTCCAGCTCGCCCCCGCCGTCGCCCTCCTCCCGTACCTCCTCGTCCTCGCCGTCATCCCCCTCGGCCCCGGCGACTGCGCGGTCGGCCAGGTCGTCGACGCGGGCATCTTCTTCGTGCTCGCCGTCATGGGCATCGGCGTCCTCGGCTCGCTCATGGCGGGCTGGGCGTCCGCCAACAAGTTCTCCCTGCTCGGCGGCCTCCGTACCGCCGCGCAACTCCTCTCCTACGAGCTGCCGATGCTCCTGACCGCCGCCTCCGTGGCCATGGCGGCCGGGACGGTCTCGCTCACCGGCATCCTCGACGCCTTCGAGTGGTGGTGGCTGCCCTGGCAGATCGTCGGGGCCCTGGTCTTCTTCGTGGCCGGACTCGCCGAACTCCAGCGCCCGCCGTTCGACATGCCGGTGGCCGACTCCGAGATCATCTTCGGCGCGTACACCGAGTACACCGGTCTGCGCTTCGCCCTGTTCCTCCTCGCGGAGTACGCGGGCATCGTCATCCTGTGCGCCCTGACCACCGTCCTCTTCCTCGGCGGCTGGCACGGTCCGTTCGGCGCCGACGGACTCGGCTGGCTCTGGACCCTCCTCAAGACCGCCCTCCTCGCGTTCGTCGTCATCTGGCTGCGCGTCAGCTACCCGCGCCTGCGTGAGGACCAGTTGCAGAAGCTCGCCTGGACCACCCTCGTCCCGCTCGCCCTCGCGCAGATCGCGCTCACCGGCATCGTGAAGGTGGCGATCAACTGATGCCCCCGATCCCCGGATCCGGCCTGGCCAAAGGCCTTGCCGTCACCCTGCGCACGATGACGAAGAAGACCGTCACCGCGCAGTACCCGGACACCCAGCCCGAACTCCCGCCCCGCTCCCGGGGGGTCATCGGGCTGTTCGAGGAGAACTGCACGGTCTGCATGCTCTGCGCCCGTGAGTGCCCGGACTGGTGCATCTACATCGACTCCCACAAGGAGACGTCGCCGCCCGCCGCCCCCGGCGGCCGTGAGCGCAGCCGGAACGTCCTCGACCGCTTCGCCATCGACTTCTCCCTCTGCATGTACTGCGGTATCTGCATCGAGGTCTGCCCCTTCGACGCGCTGTTCTGGTCACCCGAGTTCGAGTACGCGGAGACGGACATCCACGAACTCACCCACGAGCGGGACAAGCTCCGTGAGTGGATGTGGACCGTGCCGGAGCCGCCCGCCCTCGACCCCGGCGCCGAGGAGCCGAAGGAGATCGCCGCCGCCCGCAAGGCCGCCGACAAGCTCGCCGCCCAACGCGCACAGGAACAGCAGGAGCAGCAAGAGCCCCGGCGACAGCAGGACGAGAAGGGAGGAACCCCGTGATGCTGCCCACCTCACCCCCGCTGCTCACCGCTGCCGCAGGCGACCACCCCGGCTTCCTCTCCCCGTCCGGCGTCGAGATCGCGTTCCTCCTCGTCGGCCTCGTCACCCTCGGCGCCGCCGTCATCACCGTCACCACCAGGCAACTGGTGCACGCCGCGCTCTGGCTCGTCGTCGCGCTCGGCGGACTCGCCGTCGAGTACCTCCTGCTCACCGCGGAGTTCATCGCCTGGGTGCAGGTGCTGATCTACGTCGGTTCCATCGTCGTCCTCCTCCTCTTCGGCCTGATGCTCACCCGGGCCCCCATCGGCCGCTCCCCGGACGCCGACTCGGGCAACCGGTGGGTGGCCCTCGGTGTGGCCCTCGCCTCGGCCGCCGCGCTCGTCTGGGTCGTCGTGGACGCTTTCCGTACGACCTGGATCGACCTCGACGGGCCGGCCCAGGGCTCCACCGCCGTCACCGGAGCCTTCCTCTTCCGGAACTGGGTCCTGCCCTTCGAGGCGCTCTCCGTCCTCCTCCTCGCCGCTCTCGTCGGCGCGATCGTCCTGTCCCGCAAACGCGACACAGACACGAGCACGGGCACGAGCACGGGCACGAGCACGGACACGGACACCACGGGCCGACCCGGCCCGACCGGCACACCCGGCACACCCGGCAAGGAGGAGCAGCGGTGATGCACCTCGCCTATCCCGCCGTCCTCGCCGCCCTCCTCTTCTGCGTCGGCCTCTACGGCGTCCTCGCCCGCCGCAACGCGATCCTGGTCCTGATGTCCGTCGAGCTGATGCTCAACGCCGTCAACCTCAACCTCGTCGCCTTCGACGTCTGGCTCCGCGACACCCTCCACTCCGGCCAGGCCCTCACGCTCTTCACCATCGCCATCGCCGCCGCCGAGATCGGCATCGGCCTCGCGATCGTCCTGGCCGTCCACCGCAACCGGGGCACCTCCGACATCGACCGGCTCCGCGACACCGCCGAGACGGACGAGGCCGAAGTGAACGAGTCCCCGGGGAAGACCAAGAAGGCGGAGGCCACCACGTGACCACCACGACCCTCGCCGCCCTCGTCCCCCTCCTCCCGTTCCTCGGCGCCCTCGGCGGGCTCGCCGTCGGCCGCGCCGCCCCCGGCTTCGTCCGCCCGCTGGCGATCCTCCCGACCCTCACCGCGGCCGTCCTCGCCGTGCTGGTCGCCGTCCGTCAGGGCGGCGGCCGGGCGATCGACTCCGCGACCCAGCTGACGCCCACCGGCTCGGTCCCGATCGACCTGGCGCTGCACCTCGACGGCTTCGCCGTGCTGGTCGCCGTCCTCGTCACCGTCGTCGCCACCTGTGTCCAGCTCTACTCCACGGCCTACCTCCGCGACGACGCCCGCTATCCCTCCTACGCGGCCCTCGTCTCCCTCTTCACCTCCGCGATGCTCCTGGTCGTCTACTCCGGCGACCTGATGGTGCTCCTGGTCGGCTGGGAGATCATGGGCATCTGCTCGTACTTCCTCGTCGGCCACTACTGGGAGACGCCCGAGGCCCGGGCCGCCTCCCTCAAGGCCTTCCTGGTCACCAAGCTCGGCGATGTCCCCTTCCTGATCGGCCTGTTCGCGCTCGCCGCCGACACCGGCAGCTTCCGGATCACGAAGATCCTCACCGCCGTCGCCAACGGCGGTCTTGAACACCCCACGCTCATCGCCCTGCTGCTCCTCGCGGGCGTCGCGGGCAAGTCGGCGCAGTTCCCCCTGCACACCTGGCTGCCCGACGCGATGGCCGGCCCCACCCCCGTCTCCGCGCTCATCCACGCCGCGACGATGGTCGCCGCCGGCATCTACTTCGTGGCCCGCCTGCTGCCCGTCTTCGCGGCCTCCGGCGCGGCGCTCGTCGTCCTCGCCGTGATGGCCGCCGTCACGATGGTCGGGTCCGGGCTCGCCGCCCTCGCCCAGGACGACATCAAACGCGTCCTCGCCTACTCGACGATCGGTCAGCTCGGCTACATGTCGGGCGCCCTCGCCGTCGGCGACCGGGGCGCGGCCGTCTTCCACCTCATCTCGCACGGTGCGTTCAAAGCCGTCCTCTTCCTCGCCGCGGGCGTCGTCATCCACGCCGCGGGCACCAACTCGCTCGCCGCCATGTCCCGGATGAGCGGCCTCGCCCGCCGCATCCCGGACGCCTACTGGACGATGACCGTCGCGCTCCTCGCGCTGGCCGCCATCCCGCCGTTCGCCGGCTTCTTCTCCAAGGAAGCCGTACTCGTCGCCGCCGAGCACACCGCGCTGGGGGACCGGACCGTCGCCCCGGCCGCCGCAGGCTGGACGATCCTGATCGCCGGGCTCCTCGCCGCCGTCCTGACCGCCTCCTACGCCGTACGCCTCTGGCTCCTCGCCTTCCGCGGCCGCGGGGCCGAAGTCCCCGACCACGGCAAGCAGCCCCTCGCCATGACCTCCGTCCTGTGGATGCTGGCCGTCCCCACCATCGGCTTCGGCCTCACCGCCGGCCTGCTGGGCGACTGGTTCGACGGGCACGCCCTCACGCCGTCCCTCACCACCGCCGTCCTCTCCACCGGCGTCACGCTCGTCGGCGGCCTCGTCACCTACGGCGCCTGGCGGCACACGACGGCCCTCGCCGCCCGCACCCCCATCGGAGCCGTGGCCGCCCACCCGGGCGCCGAACCCGCTCTCGTCGAAGCCGAGGCCATGACGTCCCACACCGCCGCCTACGGCACCATCGCGGACGCCCCCGACCCGGCCGACCCCGGCAGGCTCCTCCTGGGCCCGCTGCACCGCCACGCGGTCACCGGCTTCCACCTCGACGCCCTGTACACGGCGCTGTTCGTCCGGCCCGTCCGGGCAGCTGCCCGCCTCGTCCGCTTCCTGGACCGCGAGGTCGTCGACACCTACGTCAACACAACGGGCGCCGTCACCCGCCTCCTCGGCACCGCCGTCCGCAGGGCCCAGACCGGCAACGTGCAGACCTACGTCAGCGCCCTGCTCGCCGGGTCCCTCGCCCTGGCGATCGCCGCCGTCGTCTTCGCCAACGTCAACGCGGGGTCGTGACCGTGATCGATATCAGCCCGTCCGTGATGCAGTTCCTTCTGGCGTTCATCGTCGTCGCCCCGCTCCTCGGCGCCCTCGCGGCCCTGCTCCCCGCCCCGCCCGGGCTCAAGGGGAAGAACCCCGACCAGGCCGTGCTCCGCCACGGCGTGACCGTCACCGGCGCCGTCCTCGTCGCCGCGATCGTCCTGGCCGCGGGTTTCGACCACGACCACCCCGCCACGATGCAGGCGACCACCGACATCAGCTGGATCCCGGCGCTCGACGTCCGCATCCACCTCGGCATCGACGGCATCTCGCTCCCCCTCCTGGTCCTGACCGCGCTGCTGACCTTCCTCTGCGCGCTGTACAGCTACTTCAAGCTGCCCGCGGGCCCCTCACCGAAGGCGTTCGTCGCCCTCGTGCTCGTCCTGGAGTCCGGCACCCTCGCCACCTTCGCCGTCCTCGACCTGCTGCTCTTCTTCCTCGCCTTCGAGATGGTCCTCATCCCGATGTACTTCCTCATCGCTCGCTGGGGCGGCGACCAACGGCGGGCCGCCGCCTGGAAGTTCATCCTCTACACGCTGCTCGGCTCGGTCGTCATGCTGCTCGGCCTCCTCCTCATCGGGCTGAAGAGCGGCACTTTCGACATGGTGGCACTCGCCACTGACAACGGCCGTGGCCTCACCACATCCGTGCAGGTCATCGCCGTACTCGCGATCGGTCTCGGGCTCGCGGTGAAGACCCCGATGTGGCCCCTGCACAGCTGGCTGCCCGACGCCCACACCGCCGCCCCGACCGTCGGATCCGTCCTCCTCGCGGGCGTCCTGCTGAAGATGGGGACGTACGGATTCGTCCGGATCCTGCTCCCTGTCGCGCCGGACGGCATGCGCACCTTCGCGCCCTACCTCGCCGCGTTCGCCGTCGTCGGCATCGTCTACGGGTCCCTCGCCTGCCTGGCCCTGGCCCGTACCGGCGCCAAGGGCGACCTCAAGCGGCTCATCGCGTACTCGTCCGTCGGCCACATGGGCTTCGTCCTGCTCGGCATCGCCACCATGACCCCCACCGGAGTCAACGGCGCGCTCTTCGCCAACATCGCCCACGGCCTCATCACCGGCCTGCTGTTCTTCCTGGTCGGCGCGATCAAGGACCGCTACGGCACCGCCGACCTGGACACCCTCGCCGGAGCGGCCGGAGCCGCCCTCTACGGTCGGGCCCCCCGCCTCGGCGCGCTGCTCGCCTTCGCCGCCGTCGCCTCGCTCGGCCTGCCCGGACTCGCCGGATTCTGGGGCGAGATGCTCACCCTGTTCGGCGCCTACAGCCCGGCCGAAGGCCTCAGCCGCCCCGCGTTCCGCACCTTCATGGCCATCGGGGCGTTCGGCACCCTGCTCACCGCCGCGTACATGCTCATCGTCGTCCGCCGCGTCTGCACGGGCGAGCACGCGCCCCACTCCCGGCTGTCGCCCGACGACCGGTCCCCGCAGACCCCCGACGGCCCGGAGCCGTCCGGAGCCGCCGGTTCCCAGCCGTCCGGGAGCGCCGGCCCCCGTACGGCCACCCCCCCGCAGCTCGCCGACATCCACCCGTACGAAGCCGCCGCCTGGACCCCGCTCGCCGCGCTCACCGTCGTCGCCGGCCTCTGGCCCGCCGTCCTCCTCGGCCTCACCGACCCCGCCGTGCAGCAGCTTCTCGCAGGAGGCAAGTCGTGACCGCGGAACAGAGCACCACCGCCACAACCCTCCTCGCGCACGCTCCGGCCACGACGGCACCCGGCACCGGCGACGCCGCCGGAAGCCTCGTCGCGGCCGACGTCCCCAGCGTCGTCCAGTCCATCGACTGGCTCGCCATCGCGCCCCCCACCCTCACCGCGCTGGCCGCCCTGGCCGTCCTCGTCGCCGACCTGTTCCTGCCCGCCCACCGCAAGCGGCTCCTCGGGTACGCCACCCTCACCGCGCTCGCCGCCGCCCTGGCCTTCCTGATCCCCCTGCGCTCCGGTGACCGGTCCACCTTCTGCGTCACCACCGGCGCCCAGGCGTGCAGCTACACCGCCGACCACTTCACCGTCGTCATCCAGGCACTCGTCCTCGGCGGCGCGTTCCTCACCGTCCTGCTCTCGCTCGACGACACCCGCAAGCTGCCGGCGGGGGAGTACTGGTTCCTGCTCCTGGCCTCCGCCTCGGGAGCGGCCCTGCTGCCCGCCTCCCGTGACCTCGCCACGCTCGTCGTCGCCCTCGAAGTCGCCTCCCTGCCCGCGTTCGCCCTCGTCGGCATCAAGCGCGGTGACCGGCGCTCCTCCGAGGCCGCGCTGAAGTTCTTCCTCTCCTCCGTCGTCGCCACCGCCGTCATGCTGCTCGGCGTCAGCTTCGTCTACGCGGCCACCGGCACCCTGCACCTCACCGAGATCGCCGACCGTCTCGACGACGTCCCCCCGGTCCTCGACACCCTCGCCAAGACCGGGGTGGCCCTGACGCTCGTCGGCTTCGCCTTCAAGACGGCCGCCGCGCCCTTCCACTTCTGGGTCCCCGACACCTATGTCGGCGCGCCCCTCCCGATCGCCGCGTATCTCTCCGTGGTGGGGAAAGCCGTAGGGTTTTCCGGCCTCATTCTGGTGACCGTCATCGCGTTCCCCTCCTATGCGGACGTCTGGGGGCCCGCCCTCGCCGTTCTGGCCGCGCTCACCATGACCGTCGGCAACGTCGCCGCGCTCCGCCAGAACGCCACCCGCGCCCGCAGCGCCGTCCGCCTCCTCGCCTGGTCCTCCGTCGCCCAGGCCGGCTACCTCCTGGTCCCGATCGCCGCCGCCGCGTACTCCAGCGACGAACAGGTCGGCTCCACCGTGGCGTACGCCCTCATGTACGCGGTGGTGAACCTGGGCGCGTTCGCGGTCGCCGCCCTCGTCGCCCGTACGCACCCCGGCAACCGGCTCTCCGACTACCGGGGCCTGTACGCCACCCGGCCCCTCGCCGCCCTGGCCCTCGGGTTCTTCCTGCTCTGCCTGGCCGGACTGCCGCCCGGCATCATCGGGCTCTTCGCGAAGGTCACCGTCTTCTCGGCGGCGGTCGACGCGGGCCTCGGCTGGCTCGCCGTCGTCATGGCCGTCAACGTGGTGATCGCTCTCTACTACTACCTTCAGTGGACCGCGATCCTCTTCCGCGCGCCGGACGGGGCCCCGGAATCGGCCGGGCCGGACACCGGATCCCCGGCCTCCGCCCCGCCCCGCCGATTCCGCCCGCCCACCCCGCTCACCACGGCGATCGTCCTCACATCCGCCGCCGGAATCCTGCTCTCCGGGGTCCCGCAGGCCGTCCTGCGCTTCGCCGCCGTCAGCCTCTTCTGAGGGTTCCCGACCCCGCAAGACCGGTTTGCCCGAGGCCTCCGCCGCAGGGCATGGTTTTGGCTGTATACGTCACGTATTCGGCGTGGACACGTCGGGGAAAACGAGGAGAGAGAGCAGTGCTGAACGGGTTCAAGGACTTCATCCTGCGCGGGAACGTCATCTCGATGGCGATCGGTCTCGCCGTCGGTGCCGCCTTCACCGCGGTCGTCACCGGCTTCAGCAACGCCTTCATCACCCCCCTCATCGGTCTCGCCACCCGCGGCACCGGAGACTTCAGCAAGGCCCACTACACGGTCGACGGAGTCGACTTCCCCTACGGCCTCTTCGTCAGCGCCGCCATCGCCTTCATCATCACCGCCGCGGTCCTCTACTTCTGCGTCGTGGTGCCCATGGCCAAGGTCCAGAACCGCTTCGCGAAGGAAGAGGCCGTCGACATCAAGGCCGCCCTCCGCGACTGCCCGCGCTGCTTCAGCGAGATCCCCGCCGTCGCCTCCCGCTGCGGCCACTGCACCAGCGAGGTCGAGCCCGACTCCGAGGCCCTCTCCCTCGCCAAGCTCCCCGCACAGCAGCACTGACCGCTCAGCGGCCACCCACCGCACGGCAGCACTGACCCCGCACGGGGCAGTAGCGCCCCACCGAGTCACCCCGCACCACCAGGACGGCCCGCCCGCCACCCGTACGGCCCAGCGTCACTCCGTACGGGGCCGGTGGCCCGACCGGCGCGAACACGCGGCACAGCCCCCGCCCTCCGGCCGCACGCACAAGGGAACTAGCTCCTCTCGCCTGGCGTTGACCAGTACAGGAGGCTCCACTGGGGAGTGGAGCACCACCATGCAAAGGGTTCCCCTGCTGCACCACTTGGAGGGCGTACCGTGCACCGCCGGCACAACGGGCTCAAGACCGCCGTACTCCTCGGGGGACTGTCCGCACTCATCATCGTCATCGGCAGCTTCTTCGGACGTACGGGACTGATCGTCGCGCTCCTGGTCGCCGTCGGCACCAACGCGTACGCGTACTGGAACAGCGACAAACTGGCCCTGCGGGCCATGCGCGCCCGCCCCGTCAGCGAGTTCGAGGCACCGCAGCTCTACCGCATCGTGCGCGAGCTCTCCACGGCGGCCCGTCAGCCCATGCCGCGCCTCTACATCTCCCCGACCCAGGCGCCCAACGCCTTCGCCACCGGGCGCAACCCGCGCAACGCCGCCGTCTGCTGCACCGAGGGCATCCTTCAGATCCTCGACGAACGCGAGCTGCGCGGTGTCCTCGGCCATGAGCTCAGCCACGTCTACAACCGGGACATCCTCATCTCGTCCGTCGCCGGAGCCCTCGCCTCCGTCGTGATGTTCCTGGTCAACTTCGCCTGGCTCATCCCGGTGGGCCGCTCCAACGACGACGAGGGGCCCGGCCTCCTGGGCATGCTCCTGATCATGATCCTGGGACCGCTCGCCGCCTCCGTCATCCAGCTCGCCGTCAGCCGCTCCCGGGAGTACGAGGCCGACGCCTCCGGGGCCCAGCTCACCGGTGATCCGCTGGCGCTCGCCAGTGCCCTGCGCAAGCTCGACGCCGGGACGAAACAGCTTCCGCTGCCGCCCGAGCCCAGGATCGAGACCGCGAGCCACATGATGATCGCGAACCCCTTCCGCCCCGGTCAGGGGATGGCGAAAATGTTCTCGACGCACCCGCCGATGGCGGAGCGCATCGCCCGACTCGAACAGATGGCAGGTCATCGCCCGTGAAAACCATCCTGAACGTTATCTGGCTGATCCTCTGCGGATTCTGGATGTTCCTCGGCTACCTGCTCGCGGGCGTCCTGCTCTGCATCACCATCATCGGCATCCCCTTCGGCATGGCCGCCTTCCGGATCGGCGTCTATGCCCTCTGGCCGTTCGGCTACACCGTCATAGACCGCCGGGACGCGGGTTCACCCTCCTGCGTGGGCAACGTCCTCTGGCTGGTCCTCGCCGGCTGGTGGCTCGCCCTCGGCCACATCACCACCGGCATCGCGCTGTGCATCACGATCATCGGGATTCCCCTGGGCATCGCCAACTTCAAGCTGATCCCCGTCTCCCTGATGCCCTTCGGCAAGGAGATCGTCCCCACCGACCAGCCCTTCGCCACCCGCTGACCGGTCGAGTCCGGCGACCCCCGAGCAACCGAACACCTGCCCGTCGCGTCTGTGATTTCAAGACGAAGCAAGGGGTAGGGGCAGCGACATGGGCATCATCAGTTGGATCATTCTGGGCCTGCTCGCCGGACTCATAGCCAAGATCCTCCTCCCGGGACGCGACCCGGGCGGCATCATCGGCACCACCCTCATCGGTATCGCCGGGGCCTTCGTCGGCGGCTGGCTCTCCAGCCAGTTCCTCGACCGCCCCATCAGCAACGACTTCTACGACACCGCGACCTGGATCGCCGCCATCGCCGGCTCCCTGGTCCTGCTGATCGCCTACCGGCTGCTGTTCGGCCACTCCCGCGACCGCCGCTGACGCCGTCGCCGAGGCCGGGGCGGGCCACGGTCGCCTACGCGGCCCCCGACGCCATCCCGGTCTCCCGCAACGTCAGATTCAACCGGCCGGCCCGCAGCCCCGCTGCCGGGTCGGCCGTTCCCGTGTACACCTTCGGGACGCCGTGGAACGCGAACCGCGACGGTCCGCCGAAGACGAACAGATCCCCGGACGCCAGCTCCACATCCGTGTACGGCTGCCCGCGTCCCTCCGTGTTCCCGAAGCGGAACACACACCTCGCCCCGATGCTCAACGACACCACAGGAGCGCTCGACCGCTCCTCCTTGTCCTGGTGCATCCCCATCCGCGCGGCGTCGTCATAGAAGTTGATCAGCGCGGTGTCCGGCGCGAACGCCTGTGCCGCGTCCTCGTCCCCGTACGCCTCGGCCACCGCCGCCCGCCCCAGGTCGCCCAGCCAGTCCGGGAAAGCGGCCACCCGGGCGCCGTTCACATCGTCGGCCGTACGCGCGTACCGGTACGGCTGCCAGTGCCACCCCAGGCACACCGTCCGCACCGACATCACCCCGCCGCCCGGCAGCAGGGTGTGCCGGAACGGGACCGGCCCCCGCGCCCACTGACGGCACGCCACCACCAACTCCGCCCGCTGCTCCACCGAAAGCCACTCCGGCACGTGGACGGCCCCCGGCGCCACGACCGTACGAGGCCGCCGGAACAGACCGTCGGATGAGGAACCGTCGGAGGGTGAAGGAGGCAGGGGCGTCACGGTTCGGACCGCCCCGCCCCACCCTCGATCCCCAGCAGCAGCTTCTTCCGCTCCAGCCCGCCCGCGTACCCCCGCAGCGCCCCGTCCGCCCCGATCACCCGGTGGCACGGCCGCACGACCAGCAGCGGATTACGCCCGATCGCCGTGCCCACGGCCCGCACCCCCGCGCCCGAGGCGCCGACCTCCGCCGCGACCTGCCCGTACGACACCGTGCTCCCGTACGGGATCGACTCCAGCACCGCCCAGACCCGCCGCTGGAACTCCGTGCCCAGGCCCTCGGCCAGCGGCACGTCGAACCGTGTCGAACGGCCCGTGAAGTACGCCTCCAACTGCCGGGCGACGTCCGTGAACGCCTCGGGGGCGTGCCGCCAGCCGTCCTGGACGGCCACGCCGCCCTTCTGGCCGGGCACGGACAGCGAACGCAGCCGGACACCCCCGGCCGTATCCGGTCCGTCCGCCGCCGGCACCTCACCCACCAGCAGCAACTCGCCCAGCGGGCTCTCCACCCGCGCGTACACCGTCGTCGTCATGCCTTCTCACTTCCCCGGTCCGTACGGCCAGTCTGCGCTCGTCCGCCCCACCGTCACCGGCGGTATTCGGACATCGCGTCCGCGCGCTGCGTCCGTCCCGCACGGGCCGGAAACACGGAGAGGCACGCCGTCGAGGTCGGCCCCGGCGGTGTGCCCCCGCTGTGTACGGCAGTCGACTGCCGTGACTACC